>NZ_CAXUSL020000001.1:0-4800000 GCF_964254095.1 Duganella sp. LjRoot269
ATGGAAAATTTCTGGCAGACCTGCTCCGCCCAGCTGGAGCTGGAGCTGACGCCGCAACAATTCAGCGCGTGGATAAAGCCGCTCATTCCCCTCGACTACGAGGCGGGCAAGTTGCGTGTGGCGGCACCGAACCGCTTCAAGCTGGACTGGGTGAAGACCCAGTTCGCCAGCCGCATCACGGCCCTGGCCTGCCAATACTGGGAAGCGCCGACCGAGGTGCAGTTCGTGCTCGATCCGCGCCTGTCCGCGCCGAAGAAGGCCACCACCGTCGCGCCCGTGCCCGACCACAACGGCGGCGTCCCGAGCGGCAACGCGCGCATGGCCGACCCGGTGCCGTCGGTGCCGGAACTGCCGGCCTCGGCCGCGCCGCGCCGCGAGCAGAGCCGCATCAACACCGACCTGACCTTCGACAGCTTCGTCACCGGTAAGGCCAACCAGCTGGCGCGCGCCGCCGCGATCCAGGTGGCCAACAACCCGGGCGTGTCGTACAACCCGCTGTTCTTCTACGGCGGCGTCGGCCTGGGTAAGACCCACTTGATCCACGCCATCGGCAACCAGGTGATGGCCGACCAGCCGGGCGCCAAGATCCGCTACATCCACGCCGAGCAGTACGTGCGCGACGTGGTGACCGCCTACCAGCGCAAGGGCTTCGACGACTTCAAGCACTACTATCACTCGCTCGACATGCTGCTGATCGATGATATTCAATTCTTCGGCGGCAAGAGCCGCACGCAGGAAGAGTTCTTCTACGCGTTTGAAGCGCTGATCGCCGCCAAGAAGCAGATCATCATCACCTCGGATACCTATCCGAAGGAAATCACCGGCATGGACGACCGCCTGATCTCGCGCTTCGATTCCGGCCTGACGGTGGCGATCGAGCCGCCCGAGCTGGAAATGCGCGTGGCGATTCTGCTCAAGAAAGCCAAGCAGGAAGGCGTGACCTTCTCCGACGACGTGGCCTTCTTCGTGGCCAAGCACCTGCGCTCGAACGTGCGCGAGCTCGAAGGCGCGCTGCGCAAGATCCTGGCGTACTCGCGCTTCCACGGCAAGGACATCACGATCGACATCGTCAAGGAAGCGCTGAAGGACCTGCTGTCGGTGCAGAACCGCCAGATCTCGGTGGAAAACATCCAGAAGACGGTGGCGGACTTCTTCAACATCAAGGTGGCCGACATGTACTCCAAGCGTCGCCCGGCCAACATCGCGCGGCCGCGCCAGATCGCGATGTACCTGGCCAAGGAGCTGACGCAAAAGAGCCTGCCGGAGATCGGCGAGCTGTTCGGCGGCCGCGACCACACGACCGTGCTGCACGCCGTGCGCAAGATCGCGCTGGACCGCACCAAGAACCCGGAATGCAACCACGAACTGCACGTGTTGGAACAGACGTTGAAAGGCTAGCGGGACAGTTGGTTTGCCTTTATGATCTAGGCAAAAATGCACGGCTGCTCACAAGGCAACATTGTTATAAAAATATCGTTTAATCTTTACTATTGAGGATAATCTATGCAATTGGTCAAAACCACCCGAGATACCCTTCTCCGGCCACTGCAGATCGTGAGCGGTATTGTCGAGCGTCGGCACACCATGCCGATTCTGGCCAATATCCT
Source organism: Duganella sp. LjRoot269 (assembly GCF_964254095.1). Lineage (NCBI taxonomy): Bacteria > Pseudomonadati > Pseudomonadota > Betaproteobacteria > Burkholderiales > Oxalobacteraceae > Duganella > Duganella sp. LjRoot269. The sequence continues at coordinate 1,608 of NZ_CAXUSL020000001.1, forward strand.
CATCCGCAAAGAGGGCGAAAGCGTATCCTTCCTGTCGACCGACACCGAAGTCCAGATCACCACCAACGCCGACATCGGCTCCGGCAGCGAAGTGACCGGCACCACCGTGGCCGCGCGCAAGCTGCTCGACATCCTGCGCGCGCTGCCTGAATCGGGCGACGTGACGATGACCCTGCTGAACAAGCGCCTGACGGTACAGACCGGCAAATCGCGCTTCGCGCTGCAGACCCTGGCGGCCGAGGAATTCCCGACCGTGCAGCAGGCCGACAGCTACAGCGCCTCCGTCACCCTGCCGCAGAAAACGCTGAAGCACCTGTTCAACATGGTGCACTTCTCGATGGCCCAGCAGGACATCCGCTACTACCTGAACGGCCTGCTGCTGGTCCTGGACGGCAAGAACGTGATCGCCGTGGCCACCGACGGCCACCGCCTGGCGTTTTGCCAGGTCGAGACCGAGCAATCGTTCGAGCGCCAGGAAGTGATCATCCCGCGCAAGACCATCATCGAACTGCAGCGCCTGCTGGAAGAGAACGACGAGACCGTGCAACTGGACATCGCCGCCAACCAGGTCAAGCTGACCTTTGCCGACATCGAGCTGATCTCCAAACTGGTCGAGGGCAAGTTCCCCGACTACACGCGCGTGATCCCGAAAGGCTACAAGAACGAGTTCACGATCGGCCGCGATGAGCTGCTGCGCTCGCTGCAGCGCGCCGCCATCATGACCAGCGACAAGTTCAAGGGTGTACGCTGCATCATCACCCCGGGCAGCATGAAGATCAGCTCGACCAACGCCGACCAGGAAGAAGCGGTCGAGGAACTGGAAATCGACTACGGCGGCGACAGCGTCGACATCGGCTTCAACGTCACCTACCTGCTCGACGTGCTGAACAACCTGAAGTGCGACCAGGTCAACGTGGCCCTGGGCGATTCGAACTCGTCCGCGCTGATCTCGATCCCGGACAATGCCGACTTCAAGTACGTCGTCATGCCGATGCGCATTTGATTTTTTTGCAGCCGCCGTTTGAACACCAGTAATCGATAACAGAGAAAGCAGCACATGTCCGCCATCCCAGAAGAGAATCCAGTACCAGTACCGGCCAAAACCGAAGAATACGGCGCCTCATCGATCCAGATCCTCGAAGGTCTGGAAGCCGTCCGCAAACGACCCGGCATGTACATCGGCGACACCTCGGACGGCACCGGCCTGCACCACCTGGTGTTCGAAGTGCTGGACAACTCGATCGACGAATCGCTGGCCGGCCACTGCACGGAAATCCACGTCACCATCCACTCGGACAACTCGATCTCGATCACCGACAACGGCCGCGGCGTGCCGACCGGCCTGAAGATGGACGACAAGCACGATCCGAAGCGCTCCGCCGCCGAGATCGTCATGACCGAGCTGCACGCCGGCGGCAAGTTCGACCAGAACTCGTACAAGGTCTCCGGCGGCCTGCACGGCGTGGGCGTATCGTGCGTCAACGCGCTGTCCAAGCTGCTCAAGCTGACCATCCGCCGCGACGGCAAGGTGCACTACATGGAATTCGTCCGTGGCGTGCCGCAGAACCGCGAACTGGAAGAGAAGGACGGCTTCGCCGTCTCGCCGATCAAGGTCATCGGCGAAACCGACAAGCGCGGCACCGACGTGCACTTCTGGGCCGACGAGGAAATCTTCACCCACGTCGAGTTCCACTACGAGATCCTGGCCAAGCGCATCCGCGAGCTGTCGTTCCTGAATAACGGCGTCAACATCAAGCTGACCGACCAGCGCACTGGCAAGGAAGAAATCTTCGCCTTCGAAGGCGGCACCCGCGGCTTCGTCGAGTACATCAACAAGGCCAAGACCGTGCTGCACCCGACCGTGTTCCAGGCCACCGGCGAGCGCATGTCGGACCAGGGCACCAACATCTCGGTGGACGTGTCGATGCAGTGGAACGACGCCTACAACGAGCAGGTGCTGTGCTTCACCAACAACATCCCGCAGCGTGACGGCGGCACCCACCTGACCGGCCTGCGCGCCGCGATGACCCGCGTCATCAACAAGTACATCGACGAGCAGGAATTCGCCAAGAAGGCCAAGGTGGAAATCTCCGGCGACGACATGCGCGAAGGCCTGACCTGCGTGCTGTCGGTCAAGGTGCCGGAGCCGAAGTTCTCGTCGCAGACCAAGGACAAGCTGGTGTCGTCCGAAGTGCGCGGCCCGGTCGAAGAGATCGTCGCCAAGACGCTGTCGGACTACCTGCAGGAAAAACCGAACGACGCCAAGATCATCTGCGGCAAGATCGTCGAAGCGGCGCGCGCGCGCGAAGCGGCCCGCAAGGCCCGCGACCTGACCCGCCGCAAAGGCGTGATGGACGGCCTGGGCCTGTCGGCCAAGCTGGCCGACTGCCAGGAAAAAGACCCGGCGCTGTGCGAACTGTACATCGTCGAGGGTGACTCCGCAGGCGGCTCCGCCAAGCAGGGCCGCGACCGCAAGTTCCAGGCCATCTTGCCTCTCCGAGGCAAGGTATTGAACGTGGAGAAGGCGCGCTTCGAGAAGATGCTGTCGTCCGAGCAGATCACCACGCTGATCGCCACGCTGGGCACGTCGATCGGCCCGGACGAATTCAACGTCGAGAAGCTGCGCTACCACCGCATCATCATCATGACCGATGCGGACGTCGACGGCGCCCACATCCGCACGCTGCTGCTGACCCTGTTCTACCGTCAGATGCCGCAATTGGTCGAGCGCGGCCACATCTACATCGCGCAACCGCCGCTGTACAAGGTCAAGGCCGGCCGCGACGAGCGCTACCTGAAGGATGACGCCGAAGAAGCGAGCTACATGATGAACGTGGCGCTGAACACCGCCGCGCTGACCCCGCGCGAAGGCGCCGATCCTATCGTCGGCGAGCCGCTGGGCGAGCTGGTGCGCCAGTTCAACCTGGCCAACGTCATCATGATGCGCCTGACGCGCGTGATCGACCGCGCCGCGCTGACCGCCATCATGACCGGCGTGACCCTGAACCTGGACACGCAAGAGCAGGCCGAAGCATCGGCCCGCGCGATGATGGGCGAGATCAACGACATCGCGGTCAAGATCACGGTGATTTCGGATGAACTGTCCGAGAAGCACGCGCTGCGCATCGAGCGTATGCATCACGGTAACATCAAGGTCAGCTCGATCGACGCCGACTTCGTGCAAGGCGCCGACTACAACGTGCTGGCCAGCGCGGCCGCCACGTTCAAGGGCCTGATCGGCGAAGGCGCCTACGTGCGCCGCGGCGAAGGCGATCGCACCAAGGAATCGGCCGTGGTCGACTTCCACCAGGCGATGCAGTGGCTGCGCGACGAGGCGGAGCGTGTGGTGTCCAAGCAGCGCTACAAAGGTCTGGGCGAGATGAATCCGGATCAGCTGTGGGAGACCACCATGGATCCGACCGTGCGCCGTTTGCTGAAGGTGCAGATCGAGGATGCGATTGCTGCGGACCAGATCTTCACTACGTTGATGGGTGATGACGTGGAACCGCGCCGGGCGTTCATTGAGAACAATGCGCTGCGGGCTGGTAACATTGACGTCTAATTTGTCGGGTGACGCAGAAAGTGAAAACTATGCCGTGTTAGTGAAAAAACCGTGACACAGATAATGAAAAAACCAACCGGCGAGGTTGGTTTTTTTTCATTCGCCCCAGCCTATCAAATTGAATAACGCGAAGTGGTCACGCGGTACTTGCTGGCTCCAGAAGCGCAACGCAGTTGGATCGAATTATCTTGCTTCTTTTCCGTTTGATCATAAATTGGATGAGATCGCGAACGACGGCATCCACCTCTTTATCTGTATTCAATTCCGCAGCACGTATACGACGAACTTCGACGCCCTCATAGGTGAGCGGAATCAGCGTCAGTTTAAGTGTTTGCCATCATTCCCAATTATAATGTTGCAAAAAATAAAATTACGAGATAAAATAAAATGCCATTCCAAGCGGAGCTTAACTAGGCTTGCGTTAACGTCAGCTTTTCATGAGGTACCCCCGTTTCCGCGCTCTCGAAAGTTATGTGTAGCGCGTATGATGTAAAGGAGAAAGATGCTTGGAATGGCTCCTTCTTCTCCTTGTCCGATGCCAAATATAACCTCAATAAACGCAGCACTACCCAAGATATTGGTGCAAGAATTTTCGGGGCGCATCTTGGGAATGCCTTACGACGACTTAAAGAAAGTCGTTTACCCAAAGCCACGTTACCGAAGCTTCGTTATTTCAAAACGCAATGGCATGCCGCGTGCAATAGATGAGCCTCTTAAAGAATTGAAATCTTTTCAGAGGCAAATTCTATCCTATTTGGAATCCCTTTCGAGTGAACCGCAAGATTGCGTTCACGGTTTCGTTAAGAATAGAAGTATTTTGACCAATGCCCAACAGCATTGCAGTCCTCGGACCAAGCATATCCTGAACATTGATCTTGAAGATTTTTTTCCTTCAATTACATTTAAGCGCGTGCGTGGGGCTCTCCGGAAGCACCCATTTTATTTCTCTCACCAGGTCGCCTCATTGGTAGCACATATATGTACTCGCGAGGGAATTTTGCCTCAAGGGGCGCCAACATCTCCGTTCATCTCGAATTTGATTTGTCGGGGCCTAGACCGTGACCTGAGAAATCTTGCCAGAAAGAATCGTGCTATATACACCCGATATGCGGACGACATCACTTTTTCTTTTAGTCACCCGCATAAGGAAAAATTACCACACAACGTCTGCGTATGGGATTCAGGCAAAGTCAGCGTAGGCGATGTGCTGAATCAAACCGTGGTAAATCATGGATTTACGATAAACGCTGCAAAGACTAGGCTCAGCGATAAATACACCAAAATGGAAGTCACAGGGCTGACCATAAACAAATTCCCTAACGTATCGCGTCGATTTGTCGACCAAATAAGAGGTGCTCTACATGCTTGGGAGACGTATGGATACGAGGATGCCCAAAAAAGTTGGGAAGGGAAGGTCTTGGCATCCACTGGTAAGCCGATCAGGGAACGGGCGTGGCAACGGCAAACACGTATTGACGTCCCTCCAAGATTGAAGAACCTAATTTGGGGACGCTTGCTTTATTTAGGCATGGTTCGTGGGAAAGATGATCTGTTGTATACGCGCCTCGCAGAGAGATATAATTTCTTATGCGATATAGAACGGGTTGACAAGACATTTATCGCCCCCTCTTTGAAAGTCGAGCCAGTGGCTCAGGATTTAAAAACTGCAGAAGACGCTATCTTCGTGGTGAAGTGGGATGGCAAAATAGGCGTTGATGCGGTTGGGGGAGAAGGTACTGCATTTGCATACAAAGAATTAAATTTCCTTGTAACTTGCAACCATGTCCTAGAGGATGTGTATAGTGAACATAAATTTCATACAGATTATTTGTCTACTGACGTTATAGAAAAAAATCTGATCCTAATAAGACCGAAATCCAAAGAGTCATTTCCAGCTCGAGTCTTATATAGAAACAAACAATTCGACATCGCCATTCTAGCATTCGATATGGAAACACTGCCATCGCACACATATTTCGCGAGCACACCAGTAGCCATCGAAGTTGGGGCGCCAGGAAAACTCATAGGTTTTCCATCATATCGCAGGTGGAATCCCCCCGACTTTCTCGACGAAAAAGTGCTCAATCTGCTCGAACCGAATAGAGGTCAAAAATTACTTTCCATCACGGGGGCTGGCTCGATCCGACCAGGAAATAGTGGGGGTCCATTCGTCGATTCTAGCTTTCGAGTCGCCGGTGTTGCTTTGCAGGGAGCTTATCTTGGTAGTGGTCACGATATCTGTTTAGCGTCGTCTGTGCTTGATCAACTCATTCAGACATGGCGTGATCATGCTACTCCTGAACTGGAGGTTTTACATACCCTTCGCATTGCCCCAAAAATTATAGAGGCAATTGTTGTTCCGATTACTATGCCCATATTAATTCATGCATCCCCCGAACTCACACAAAACTCAAATTGGTGGGCCCGCACAATCTTTTCAATTCTGAGGATAGCTGGACGTATCCGTGATTTTTTGAAATAATTTTTCAATTAGCAGAGTACGTCAGACATGCCGGTTACAGCCCGACAGCAGCGTTCCAGTCTGCGACATACATATAAACCCGCTGAAATTCACTGGGTAAAAGTACCCTGTTATGAGCGATGAAATGTCGTACTGTTCGTTTGCTGGCAGGATTGACCCTCTCAGTTTGCCCCTCCCGCCATACCCTCGCGAACGCCGCCACCCTGTCGTAAGACCCCTCGAATCCCAATTCCTTCAAGTCTTCATGGATCTGTTTCAGCGTGCGCCGCTGCTTGCGTGACTTGGCCGCCTCGGTCTTAAGCAGTGCTGAAAGCTGGAATGCGTATTTATCGATGGCACGGCTGGAACGCCGCTCAGCGTAAGCTGGCTCGATGGTTTCCGACCGCAGATAGCGTCGGACGGTGTTTCTAGAAATGCCCAGACGCCTGGCGATCTCTCTCAATGGGACCTGGTCGCGAATGTGCCAGCGTCGAATAATGCCTAGTAATGCCACGTCGATCACTCCGATTCCCCACTCAATATCCTGAGCAGGATTGTGTCTTATACGTGGGTCAGTTCGGTTTGCAAATTATGCGGTGAAGTGGGTCAGATTTCGCTGCAAATCAACACCGGGGCTTCATTGTGGCAGTACACGCTGGGCTGATTCGATATCAGAATTACCGAACACGCACTACTCATGAGTTTTTTTTAGAGACGCTCATAAGTTGTGACAATTGGTGAGCTTTTTCACAAAATAAACAGGTATATTTAATTTAAATATTATGAAAAATTAAAAAAATGATATCCATGTGGAAAATCGAAAAAAAATAACTATAGCGCTTGCAAGACAACTTGATCCGTTTTACCTTCCGCGAGATCAATTAACCCCTGAGAGAATTGGTCAATTTGGGAGACATCTGCAATGAGGTGTATAGATGCGAAATCCATTTCAGTTGAAATTACATCACTATAAATCGAATATAAATCTATTTTTATACGAACCTTTCCCATTTCATTCATTCTAAACTCAGCAAAGAAATGCGGAGAATTTTCCATTTCCGGGCCAATCAATATTTGAGGAGCAGCGTTCTTTTGCGAAAAGTGGTCATTAAAATCTTGCTGAAATTTATTAGCAGCAATTGAAATGTTTTTAAAATCACTGTAAACCAGCGACTTAAATATAATTTCTTCTTTTGAAATTTTTATTTCTAACATTAATTCGCAATCTTCAGCAATATTTTTAAAACTAAAGCCATTCATAACGTTTCCTTTGAGAAGCAATACCTATTTAAAGTACAACAAAATATGAGTTTTTATCAAAAAAAATCAACTTTTTTTTTCACCGCTGTAGCATTAACAGTAGTTTTTTTGGTTTTATGGGCAAGCAAAGATGATCAGAATTCGGATACACCAAAACCTATTTACAGAATAACATCGCAGCCCGTTGTTTCTACAAAAATTGCCCCCGCCCCCACCTCATCAACTAGAGATGTCAGTGGAGAGTGTAAGGCGCCTTCGTTTTATGGCTCTGATGTTTCCTATTCTACGCCGAGTTCTGATAGCTCTGCTAGCGATATTGTAAATTCTTATAAAAATATTGATGCAATTCTATCCAAAAAAGAAAAAGATCCAATTTCGAATATTATTTTATTTAAATTAATTTCCTACTGTCCAAGCTCAAATGCTGATGAATGCCCCACTATCAATCCAAAATCTTTATATAAAGATACCCCTATAGAACTCCTAGAAAAAGCGGCGGAGCTCGGGTCTGTGGAAGCAAAACTGATGTACGCCTTGAATGCTCCATTGGCCGAATTTCGCATTCGCAAAAGCCGACCTGAAGACGGTGAGCTGCTCGCTAGAAAAATTACTTTAACAGCAGAGCGATTGGGAAATGAAGCAGCACGTTCGGGAAATCTAGACGCTATTCGATATATGAGCCACTCATATGAAAATGGACAGTTCGGTTTTCGCGATATTGAACGTGCCTATTCTGTAGCACTTCCACTTTTAAACTCTAGCGTCGAAGATATAGCATATGTCGATGCGTTGCAAAGGAAACTCAATCCTTTGCAGCGAAACGCAGCTGTGCGTTTTGCTTTTGGTTGCAAGGAGGAAATAGGTAGGAAAACTGTTAGTCCATTTAGTAAAAACTAGCTTTTTATAACATGAGGGTAGAGAAATGAATTTTAAATTATTAATAAAAGTAGCTTATATCAGTGCCATAATTATTGGTGGTCATAGCGCAGCATATGCTCAAACCAGTGTCATTGTAAATGGGGAAAGAGAATTTTGCTACGGTGATTGTGGTGGAATACCGCCAACTTTGAATGTCGGGTATCCTACTGTTGGCACGAGTGGGCCTGGGGGAGGAAACTCCGCTGCGGGCTTCGATGATAGCACTAGAGGTACTCAGCCTCTTTTTAATCGCCAGCCGGGTTGCCAGCGAGAGGGATACTTTTATGCCGAGGTTAATGCGTTATTATTTGCCGGACAACCACCTGGTCTCATCATTATGCAAAGCTTTGGAGATCCTCTTTTCTCCGATCCAGGATGGAGAAAGTTTCAAGTTGAGAGGGTCTATGTGCAATGGAAGGTAGAGACACAACGGAACATTGAGTGGCGAACTCAGATCCATTATATGTATAACCTCAATACTGGAACTTTTGCTCAAGTGAAACTGAAAAATTCATATGAGTACGGCTGCATTGGTGTTCCGAAGGCAGCAGGCGCGTAGATCTTGGTGGCTGATTCACGCGCCAAGATGTCGCACATTCGATTTCTAAGTTGCTGATAACTTTCTTTCCTTCTATCCATTCTGGTTTTCAACGATTTTTTAGTAAATTGTTGAAAACCTACTCCTACCCAATTTTCTTCGCCCGAATATTCAGGCCTGAAACTATCCCTTGGTGAGGTCGCCCGCTACAAAAGTTGCTGAGCAAGCACCTCCGTTAATCGCGCTCAAGATCACGCAAGCGTTCTTGCAACGCCGCATTTTTTTCTTTGCCCTCCACTCCAAAATGGAGTTCTCGATGGCACGCAGGACAAACGGCCCCAACAAATCGCGGATGATCGGGGCCACCATCGGATACCCGGGTGGTGTGATGCGGTTCAAGATAAGGGGTTCCGTTTTTTCGAACAAAGGGAGCCGGCCGATCGCATGACTCGCATCTCCCTGCAGCCCGCATCAATACGTAGTCTCGGACTGCTTTACTTCGCACGTATAGCATCCGTGCTGCCGATTCTTTTGCAGGCGCCGCGCCGCCTGCGGCAGCAGCTAAGGCAATGCGGCGCGCATCCGCCAACGTTATGCTGATTGCGGCGTGCGCATCCCCATCATCGCCAGCGGCGTCTTCAATGGCGCGTGCATCCGCCACAGCGACCAGTCGAAACACGATCAGGCGGCGTATCTCGCCATTGCGATCCGGCCCTGGCATGAATTTGTGACCCGCGTAAACAAATTCGCCTAAGTACTTCTGCCCTTTACTCTTTCCTAAAGACTGAAACAAGTGGAGTGCGCGCCCATCATTGCTATGTTCAAGAATGGCGCGATTACCGCGGACAAATTCCATATCGCCGATTTGGCCTTCACCGGTGTACGAAAAAGACCGGACACCTTGCGCATCCACTTCTTCTTCATCCGCATAGCCATACTGGCTGCCAGTATCACCGGTAAAGATAAATATGGCATCTACCGCACTCGATGGCGCAATGCCACTTTGAAAGCTACCACCGAAGGGGCCATGAATGTGGCGCCGACGGTCATAAACATCGCCCACCGTGAAGTGGGGAATCGGCTTGGGTTGCGTCATACTGGATGTCATATGCGCTACTTCTTACCTTCCGCCACGGCGGCGAGTTTGGCGCACATGTCCGTGACCCAACCGAGCACCCAGACGCGATCTTCTTCGCTTAGCGTATTTAAGGACTCGGCAAGACCAATGGCCTGGTCCATCGCGCGGGCGGAACCGGCGCGCACCAGTACGTCGAGCGGCACGTCGAAAATATCCGCCAGGTCGATCAGCCGGAGTAACGGCGGCAGCGTGGCGCCGCGCTCGAAGCGTGAAATGGTTTCCTGCTCCACCCCAATCAGCGCCGCCACTTGCTCTTGGGTTAGATTCCGGGCGATACGCTGCTTGGCCAATGCCTTGCCTATCCTCTTGGCAAATTGCCCTTCCTGCCGCGCCGTAACCATATTCCACATTCCATGATGAGTAACCACATGAATAGTGGTTCCATGGAGAAATTTTAGCAACGACACAGTATGTGGCCACACCACACAGAATGAATTAAACAGTGAACTCAACTATAAATCTGAGGTCAAAGAGGTTCAGGGCATATTTTGATAACTTGGTCGTAAAACACACCGCTGTGGAGGAAAAATCATGCGTCAGAATAATCGTAGATGTGACATCGAGACGGCAGGAAAACTGCAGGACGTTCGAAATTTGATGAGGGCATTTGGTAGCTCAGCTGCTGAGCGTTTCGGGAAAATGAACTTAATGCCATCCGAGCTTATTCAGACAGCTATCTCTTCAAAATATGAGCGCCGCCAACGTCTGCGTCGCGTGACGGATCGCCCAGAAGGAGCCGACCCAATACCATTTTATCGGTAAAGAAAAATGACGAAATTAAGCAAACCCATCACGCGCTTCGGCTTGACATAGGCGTCGTTAAAGGCGTTGTGATAGAAATGCCACAGCTTCCCCATTAGGCCGGCACGCGTGTGAAGAACAGATGCTTCTTACCTTCGCGCGGATCATCACCTTGTCATACATTAGTCCGCATACTCATGCGTCGCAGGATGTCAGCGGCAGCGACGCCGAGGATTTGGCAGCGCGTAATGTCACTTCCTTGCCGTGCTGCCCTAACTTCTCCTGGCGCGCTGATGATTCCTGGTCGCCCCCACTGTTTCCGTGTCGCGGCTACGCCTTGGAAACCGCTCAGTCTGCAACTCCGCAGCTGATACAGGGCACGCATGACGCTCGATACACTGACGGCGAGCGGATCTCGGATTTACTTTGAATGCTTCAGAATGCGTACACGGAACTGGACATACTGTGCCCTTCAAAAAAACTCACAGACGTTGGCTATTGGAGCTTTGTAGAATTGAATCAATCCTATGGGTAGAACACCAGGTCTGGAACCGTTCCGACGAGGGCTTCCGCTGTAGCATAAAAAACCTTTCCTAATGCCCGTAAACATGGCGAGATTTCGACAACGGCACCCGTCTTATATGCCCCAGCCGATGTGCAATCAGCTCGACCGGCGAGGGCACCCATCTTGGTCTCGTGTTCGTGCAAATACAATTCCGACCTCGATCCACCCTCTTGCACGTAGACGTATGATGGTGTTGAGTTTTCTTTCAACAATGCGGCACTGTCTTGATCAATAGTGATACGTACTTGTCCCCCTGGCAAGCACTCGTATTGGATTGTCCCTTTCGACGTCATGACATAGAGAGCGGTGACGATCGCGTCTTCCTGGTTTAAAAATATCTTGGACACAGAGGTCTTGGTCATCGGTTGCTCCTGATATGAACCGCGAAAGCAAGATATGTGCGGAGCCGCGCTATCGCAGGCAGACTTCGCAGGTGCACAATATTGCCGCGCCAGCTCAGCCCACATCAGCTACTTTCTTACCTCGCAGGGCCAAATTAGTTAGACCTCCGTTTAACTAGAAATATCTTTTGCCTGGCAAAAAACTTAACGAGCAACTGGAATACCCTTCTTCAGCAAGCCTTATCGCCGACATGAGATGAAGAGCCTATAATGTAAACGACAACGTTCACAATCACCATCATGAGCAACCGTCTGGCCGAACGCGTTCACGATTTTCTGACCGCCGTGACAAGGCTGGAAGAGGCACTCGCGCAGCCCGAAAACTCCTTCATGCGCGATGCCACGATTCAGCGCTTTGAGTTCACTTATGAGTTGGCGTGGAAGGCGCTCAAGCTATGGCTGGAGACCAAGGACATCACCGTGTTGAACGCAAAAGACACTCTGCAGGCGGCACTTGAGCAAGGGCAGTTGGCCGATGGAAACGGCTGGAGTCAGTTTGAATCGCCCCGGAAATTTAGGAGGCCGTTTGGTGTGAGTCAGGTGACATAGCCTGCTCGGATAGTTGTCGATAGTAGTTTGCCTCAGCTTCGGCCAGCGGTATATAGCCAAGCGGTTCGAGTAAGCGATGATGATTGAACCAGGTCACCCATTCCAGCGTCGCCAATTCGACGGCCTCGCGCGTCTTCCAGGGAGCACGGCGATGTATCAGCTCTGCCTTGTACAGGCCGTTGATGGTCTCGGCCAACGCGTTGTCGTAGCTGTCGCCCTTACTTCCAACAGAGGGCTCAACCCCGGCTTCGGCCAGGCGCTCGCTGTAGCGAATGGAAACGTATTGCGAGCCCCTATCGCTATGATGAATCAAGGCATCGTCACACTCGGGTTGGCGGGCGTACAGCGCCTGTTCCAAGGCATCCAAGACGAAGTCGGTGCGCATCGAACTGCTGACGCGCCAGCCCACGATACGCCGAGCAAAGACATCAATCACAAAGGCCACATAGACAAAGCCTTGCCAGGTCGATACGTAGGTGAAATCGGACACCCAGAGCTGGTTAGGTCGCTGTGCTTTGAACTGGCGGTTGACCCGGTCCAGCGGACAAGGTGCGGCCGCATTGCCGATAGTGGTCTTCACGACCTTGCCCCGCATCACCCCGCGCAGGCCGGCGTGGCGCATCAAGCGTTCGACGGTGCACCGGGCTGCCTCAATGCCTTCGCGACGCAGCTGGCGCCAGACTTTTTCGGCACCGTAGACCTGCATGTTGGCTTGCCATATGCGTTCAATTTGAGGGACCAATACCTCATCACTCTTTGCGCGGGCACAGCGCAAAGCCGGATTGCGCCGCTGCGCGGCGTAACGCCAGTAGCCGGACGGGGCGACCTGCAGGACTTTGCAAATCGACTCGACCCCATACGCTCGGCGGTGCTGGTCGATGAACATTCTCACGATTTGAAGCGACGGTCGAGCTCCGCCTGGGCGAAAAACGCGCTGGCCAGACGCAGGATTTCATTCGCCTTGCGTAGTTCCTTAACTTCGCGCTCCAGCGCTTTTAGGCGCTCGCTTTCAGCGGTGGTGATGCCCTCACGCTGGCCTGTGTCACGCTCACGTTGGCGCACCCAGCGACGCAAAGTTTCCGAGGTACAGCCAATCTTGGCTGCGATGGACGTGATGGCGGCCCACTGCGACTCGTACTCGCTGCCGGCCTCTTGGACCATGCGCACGGCGCGCTCCATCACTTCGGGGGAATATCGGACTGATTTTTTCATGGTGGCTCCATTTTCTCAAATGTTGGAGCCTCCTTCAAACCCGGGGTGATTCAGTTACATCGCATGCGGAATCTCACCAGTCATACTTACGATGAAGCACAAGCCGTACAGGTGTATCGTTTTATCAAAAACGACGGCTTTCAGTTATTCCGCGCATTGGCGGACAAGGCGCGCACGTGGAAAACTTAGCGGACAAGACTTTGACATTCGGCCTGAGCGCTCCGATTTTGGATTCGCTGCGGCAGGTGTTTTCGCAGTTTCCCAATATCGACCGCGTGCTGATCTATGGTTCGCGCGCGCGAGGCGACTTTCGCCCCCACTCGGATATCGATATGGCCGTGTTGGCACCCACGATGACACCATCCGAATTCTCACGTCTTTGGATGGCGTTGGACGATCTGCCCATACTTTTCAGACTGGATGTTTCGCTGCATCATGACGTCGCCGATCCTCAGCTGAAACACAATATGCTGGCAGACGGGGTAACCCTGTATTGAGACAATAAATAACTGCGCACCCCGGCGGCGCTCAGAGCAAACCCGCCTTGTGCAACCGGTTGCGCCATGCCTGGCGCTTGCCATTGGCGGCCAGCTGGCGCGCGAGCGCGGCGTCGAATTCGTCGCGGCGGCCAGCGGCCGCCAGCGCCTGGGCCAGCTCGATCACGGCCGATTCGGCCTGCGTATAGGAAGCGCCGGTGGCGCGCAGCAGCAGCTGTTCGATTTCCGCCCAGACTGCCTCCGACCGCGACGCCACCTCCGCCAGCCGCTTGCTCCGCTCCAGTTGCGCCTTTTTCTCGCGCCGCGCGCGTTGGCGCCGCTCCTTGTCCAGACGCAGCCGTTCCGCCGCTTCGCGGCCCTCCTCGATCTGCGCCACCGTGCGCCGCACCCCGCTGGCGGAAACCGCCACACTCAGCAAATCCGGGTCCAGCATCAGGAATTCCGTCAGCGCCGCCTGGGCCGGCGTCGGCGCGGGCAAGCCGGACGGTGAAGCTGGCTCTAGCGCCTCATCGTCCAGCTCGCACGAGCAGAGCCGCGCCATCCAGCCCAGATACAGCGGCCGCAGGTCTCCGCTCATCACTTCCTCACGCAGTGGCAGCAAGCGCGCCATCCAGTCGCGACCGTCTTCGAAGTTAAAGCGTTCGCTGTCGCCACTACCCAGATCCAGCGACCAGGTCAGTATCCAGCGTCCTTCCTGCTCCGAGATCGCGAATGACGAGCCGCCGTAGCCGCCGTGATCCCGGCCGCCGCTAAATTCCAGCACGGTGGCACGATCCAGGGTCTCCAACGGCACGCCCAGCATGAAGTGGCAACAACCCCAATTTGCCGAATAGACGTGCGCGTCGAAATGGCGCGCCATCCAGTCGAGCGGCTCGGCCTTCAAATCGCCCCAATGGTATTCGTTGATGAAGCTGGTCGACGTGATGTCGGCGCGCGTCGAGCAGGCGCGCAGTTCGGCCCGCTGGGCGGCGCTGAGGGGCTGTTCCAGCGCGCGGAACTCATAGTATTGGTATTCGCTCACCGCTTGTTCCGTTCAGACGACAATCGGTTCATTATACCGGCGCGCCTAAGCTAGGCTGCCTGACAGTACTCCCAGCAAATCCTCCGCCGTGATCTGCAAGCCTTGCGTTTCGCCACCGGCCAGCACCGCGTCGGCGAGGCCGGCCTTGGTGCGTTGCAGTTCCTGGATTTTTTCCTCCAGCGTGCCCCGTGCAATCAGGCGGTAGACAAACACCGGCTTGTCCTGGCCGATGCGCCAGGCGCGGTCGGTGGCCTGGTTTTCCGCCGCCGGGTTCCACCACGGGTCGTAGTGGATCACAGTGTCGGCCGCAGTCAGGTTCAAGCCCACGCCGCCCGCCTTCAGGCTGATCAGGAACACCGGCACCTCGCCGCCCTGGAACGCGTCGACCTGGGCGGCGCGGTCGCCGGTGTCGCCGGTCAGCAAGGCATATGGCACCGCCCGCGCCTGTAATTCCGCCTCGATCAGCGCCAGCATGCTGGTGAACTGCGAAAACACCAGCAACTTGCGGCCTTCGGCCAGCAGTTCGTCGACCAGTTCCATCAGCACCTGCAGCTTAGCCGATGGCGCATTGGCCTTTAGCGCGCCGCCGGCCTTCAGCAGCCGCGGATCGCAGCACACCTGGCGCAGCTTGAGCAACGCATCGAGGATGACGATCTGGCTGCGCGCCACGCCTTTGCGGGCGATCTCCTCGCGCACCTTGCTGTCCATCGCCAGCCGCACCGTTTCGTATAGATCGCGCTGGGCGCCGGCCAGTTCGACCATGCGCACCATTTCCGTTTTGGACGGCAACTCCTTGGCCACGTTGTCCTTGGTCCGCCGCAACATGAACGGCTTGATGCGACGTATCAGCAAGGCGTTGCGCTCGCCGTCGCCGTCCTTTTCGATCGGCTTGCGGAAATCGGCGTTGAAGATTTTCTCGTCGCCGAGCAGCCCCGGCATCAGGAAGTGGAACTGCGACCACAGCTCGCCCAAGTGATTCTGCATCGGCGTGCCGGTCAGGCACAAACGGTGCCGTGCCTGCAACAGGCCGGCGGTCTGCGCCGCCTTGGAACGGCTGTTCTTGATGTACTGGGACTCATCCAGTATCAACAGATGGAAGCGCTGCTGGCGCAACACTTCCTCGTCGCGCGGCAGCAGCGCGTAGGAAGTCAGCACCAGGTCGGCCTGGCCGATTTCGTCAAAGCGCTGCAGACGATCCGGCCCCGTCAAGGCCAGCACCCGCAGGCCGGGCGTGAAGCGCGCCGCCTCTTCCTGCCAGTTGGTCATCAGGCTGGTCGGCGCGACCACCAGCGCCGGAACGTCGAGGCGGCCAGCCTCCTTTTCAGTCAGAATATGGCTGAGCGTCTGGATGGTCTTGCCCAATCCCATATCGTCGGCCAAGATGCCGGCCAAGCCGTATTCGCGCAGGAACTGCATCCATGCCAGTCCCTCGCCCTGATACGGACGCAGCTGCGCTTGCAGGCCGGCCGGCGCCTGCACCACCCGCACGCGCTCGAACGCGGCCAGCTTGCGGCCCAGCGCACGCGAGCGTTCGCCGCCCATCCAGCGTAGTTGCGCGACGGCCTCCAACTCGGCCAGCCGCGCCGCGTCCAGCGCCGGCAGGCGCAGCGCATCGCCGATGCGGTCGGTGAAGTACAACTCACCCAGCGTACGCAGGATGGGCTTGACGCGTCCCCATGGCAGCGCCACCCGCACGCCGTCCGGCAAGGCGGCCAGCAGCGGCTCGTCGTCACCGCGCGCTTCCAGCGCGGCGGGTTCGAAATCGCGCGGCGCCTGGCGTATCAATTGCACCAGCACCGGCAGCAGCGGCACCTGCTTGCCGTTGACGACGATGCCCAGCTCCAGTTCCAGCCAGGCGCTACCGCTATCCTCGTCGCCCACCTGCGCATACCAGTCGTCGATGCCGGCCAGGTCGAAGCGGAAGCCCGGCGCCAGTTCGATCAGCCATCCTTGAGCCCGCAATGACGGCAGCGTCTGGCCGACAACGTCCAGCCATGCGCGTTCGGACGCAAGGTGCAGTTCGCCTTGCGGGGCTCCCGGCACCAGCCGCTCCGTCGCCGGTTCATGGAAGCCGGCTGCCCGCAGCACAGACCACGCCGCTGCTTCATCCTCCTGGTGACGAACAATTGTTTCGATGCCCGTATCGCCCGCCCGTATCAACTCGATGTGCGGATCGGCACCTACGCGCTGGCCGTCATATTCGAAGGCCAGCATGCCGTAATCCCCATGTGTCGCGCCGCCTGGCGCGGCATACAACGGCGCGCTGCCCAGCGTCAGCACCGGTTTGGGCTTTATGCCAGTACGCGACACGGCGTCCAGCCCGGGCAATGGCAACAGGCCTTTCAGGCTGGTGGACAGCAGTTCGACGGCGAACGGCGCCACATGGGCGGGCGCCAGCCGCGGTGCGCCGGCGACCAATGCCAGCCATTCCTTCATCGACAGCACGGCGAAGGCATCGGGCAGGTTCAGCGCTCCGATATTGCCCGCCGTCACATACATCGGCGGCGAGGACGGCAACACGTGCTCGATGGCGGCGCCGTCCTCGAATTCCCAATGCAGCCGCAGGCTGGCTTGGGCGTCCTGGGTGGCGTGCCACCCCAACCGGCCGGCGCGGATTGGGCCGTGCCGCAGTTGCCGCAGCCCTGAACGCAGATCCTCCTTGTCTCCGGCCTGGTAAAGCACGCCCATCTCGCACAACTGCGATAGTAGCCGGGCCGCGCCGTGACCGGCCGGTTCCAGTGTCGGGGTCCCCCAGATACTCGTCATCAAGCCGATAAAGGTCGAGGCTGGAACGCGATCTTCCTCCCGCAGAAATGCCGGTGGCGTGTTGTGGAAGCCATACAGATCACTGATCGGCGTCGCCGTGCGGATTACGCCGTCGGCCGCAATGCGTCCTTTGTACATCCCCAAGCGCAGCGGACCGTTGCCCGGCTGCGGCATCAGCACGAAAACAAGCCGGTGGTTGACCTTGGGAGGCGGCTTGACCATCTTTTTCTGGCGTCGCGCCAATTCAGTCTGGTACTCGACGTTGGCCAGCCATTTGCTCATCTCGTAAGGCAGCCCCTGGTCGGCCCGCAGAAGTTCGGCACCGGCCTCCGCCTCGCAGACCGCCAGCAACACCGCCACCACGTGCTTGCAGTTATGCGCCATGGGGCAGCTGCAGTCGCCGTCGAAGTGGCGCCGTTGGCCGCGGTAGACCATCTTGATGGATTGCCGGTAGGGGCTGGCCGAGTTGCCACTGACCTTGCCCTTGATGACGCCGCCGTCGAGACTGGCCTCCTTGACCAGGTTACGGCGATGGTAATCGGCGCCACGAGAGTAAGTGGCGCTGTCAAACTGACTGCGTACATCGTCGGTGGTAAACAGCATGAAGCAAGGGTGAGGCTAGCCCACGTTGATGGTTAACGAATGGCTATTATCGCCGATACGCCAGCCCCACCCCGGCTTCAAGGTGCGATGCGATGTTTACTTCGTCACCCGATCCCAGCCCTCGCGCACCGCATCCTTGAACTTCTCCCAGCTCGACTGCGGGTGCTTGTTTTCCCAGTCACTGCGCAGTTCAGGCTCGGCGTGCTCCCACGGCTTGTCCTTGTAGCCGGGATTGCCGGCCATCGATTCGCCGTAGCGGTACGCCGGGTCGTATTCCTGATAGGTGTTGCCGGTGTACGAGAAGGTCTTCTCCCAGTGCGAGCGGAAGTACTCGGCATCGTCGCCGCTCTCGTCGCCGCGCAGGATGTCCAGGCTGTCCTGGTTCGGCTTGCCCGTCTCGCGCGGGTAGATGCGCATGCCGCTGCGCTGCACCGTGCTCTGCGCGGAGATCGGCACGCTGGCCGGCGCCACCACTGCCGGCTCAGCCTTCGCCTGGCCGCGCTGCATCGAGCCCGGCGTCAGCAGCCCCTGCTCGGAGCGGGCGAAGTCCACCGCCTTCTCGCGCGGCAGGATGCCGTGCAGTTCCGGCGCGCTTTGCTGCGCGCCCAGGCTGCCCTGCGCCATGCCGGCACCGCTGCTGCGCAGGACTTCGGCGCCGGTCCAGCCGCTGGCGCGCCACATGGTTTCGTGCTCGTCGATGTCGATCGGGCTGAATTCCTCGACGATGTCGGCCGCGCGGTCGGCCGCTTCCATGCTGTGGGTCTGGATGGTCAGCACGACGTGGCCGCGGTTCAGCGCTTCCGCATAGACGTGCCGGTCCGCATGCTCGCGCCCCAGCAGGTTGCTGAACATGTGCTTGATGCTCTCGAGGATGGAGGCGTCGTCGTTGATGCGCGGCGTCCCCGCCACGCTGCCGGAGTCGCTCACGGTGATGGTGTCGCGGTCGTAGCCGCTGTGGATCAACTCGTCCTTGGCTCGGTTAGCCTCGGCACGGGTTTCAAAAACTGCTGCGAGTGTGTGTGTCATGGTGGGCTCCTGGATAAAGACGCTGGCGGTCGAACGGTGTCCGACTGCAATTCCAGTCTACGTCTTACGCCGCGGGCGTAGCGCTCGTTTGCCAGCAGGAAAATGCGCAGACTGGGTTGCATGGTTCAAGCCGCTCAGGCGGCCATCAGTTGCTGCTGCAAGGCCTGGTTGAAGGCGGGGATGTCGTCCGGCTTGCGGCTGGTGATCAGCTTGCCGTCGACCACCACTTCCTCGTCGCTCCACTCGGCGCCGGCGTTGCGCAGGTCGGTTTGCAGGCTGGGCCAGCTGGTCATGTGCTTGCCCTTGGCCAGGCCGGCGTCGATCAGGGTCCATGGGCCGTGGCAGATCGCGGCGATGGGCTTGTCTTCGCGGCCGAAGTCGCGGATGAAGGTGATCGCTTCCTTGTGCAGGCGCAGCTGGTCCGGGTTGGCCACGCCGCCCGGCAGCACCAGCGCGTCGTAGTCGGCCGGATTGGCGTCGCGCACGTTGAGCTCCACTTCGTAGCGCGAGCCCGGCTGCATGTGGTTGAAGGCCTGGATGTGCTCGCCCTTGGCCTTGGTCGAGATCAGCGTGACCTTGGCGCCCTGCTGCTCCAGGAAATGGCGCGGTTCGGTGTATTCCGCCTGCTCCACGCCGTCCGTCATCAGGATCGCAACGTTGGTGTTTTTCAATTCGGTAGCCATGATTCCTCCTGTCTGGTGAGAACGGAGTAGCGTGCCATACCGATCGCGCGCCGCATGTGCGCGCACGTACATTAGCGGGCTCCCGGCCCGGAACTTGGGCCGGGAGCCTGCCTTGCTGCCAGTGTACTGCTATCAGTGCGTGATCTTCAGCGCGTAGAACTTCACGACGGTGCCGGGCGTCGTCTGCGGCGTGCCCGAGACGGCGGACTGGTCGTAATTACCGGCCTTGAAGTAGAAGGTTTCGCCGTTGAAGCTCGAATCCATCGTGAAGGTCTTGGTGGTGCCGTTGACCTTGACGGTGATGGTCGATCCCTTGAGCGTCATCTGATAGGTGAACTTGGTACCCAGCGGTACCGTGTCGATCGTGGTGGTGGTGCCGCCGCCGCCCTGGTTGGTGTTTTCCAGGAACAGCTTGACCGCGCCGCTGGAGCTGTACTGCAGTTCGCACAGCGGCTTGCTCGGGCCGTTGCCCTGGAAGATCTGGGCGATGGCGGTGTTGCTCGGCACCTTGGTCACTTTCAAGGTCGCGTCCAGCACGTTGGTGCCGCCGGTCAGCCAGGTCGCGTTCTCGCGGAACTCGACGCGCGGATGCTGCGAGCCGGAGGTGGTCCAGCCCACTTGCGGATCCATCATCACCATCGCGCCGTCGCTGCTGTCGGTGTAGAAGTAGTACTGGTTGGTGTAGCCGCCTTCCAGCTGCGAGCCGCTGACGGTGTCGACGTTGCCCGACGAGCCGGTCGGCATCTGCAGCGTGAACGGCGAGAGGTTGAAGTTGCCGCCCGGCGGCAGGCCGGGGTTGAGGCCGCTGCTGCTGCAGCTGCCGGCGCCGTTGGTGTAGACCTCCAGCTCAAGCAGGCTGACGAAGTTGTTGACGTCGCTGCCGGTGCCCAGCACGCGCACGTATTTGGCCGATACATCCGGAATGTCGTAAGGCTTGAGCGCGGCCGAGGTGCCGCTGTTGCTGCCGACGAAGGAGTCGGTCCAGACGCTGCCGTCCACCGAGGTTTGCAGGCGGAAGTTGTATTTGCGCGAGTCGCCGTTGTACCAGGCCAGGTTCAGCGAGGTGACGTTGTAGCAGCCGCCCAGGTTGTACTGCAGCCATTGCGCGCCGTTGGTGGCGTCGGCCGACCAGCGCGTCGTCAGCGAGCCGTCGTTGACGTTGACGGGCAGGTTGGTGTCGCTGGCGCTGGCGCTGATGTTGGCGTTGGAAATGGCCAGCTTGCTCTGGGCCATGGCCGACAGCGACAGCAAGGCGGCCGCCGCCACGAATGCGAGTTTGCTTAGATTCATGAAGTCTCCTATTAAGGTGGTTTTTATGGTTTCGGGCAATTTTTGTCGGTTACACTTCAGAAGTAAACCGATTACCTCAAATTAGTATTTTTTAATATTATCATCTTCTAATTACTGTGTACGATTTTGGTAATCGTTTTCCTAACTTATGCAAAAAAACGACGTGGAGGTTACCCGCCACGTCGTTTCAGGGCTTAAGCGATCAAGCCTGGTGTTCGATCGTCTTGGCCAGTTCGCCGGCCTTGATCGCGCCCATCAGGCCGAGCAGCGTGCTGAAGGCGTTGCTGTCGGCGCCGCCCATCTGCACTTGCGGCACCAGCGGCACCTTGGCTGTTTCAAACGCTTCGGCCAGGCGCAGCATGACGGTCTGCATCAGCTGCTTGTCGGCGCCTTCGCCCTGCATCGCTTCGGACTTGGCCTGGATCGCCGATGCCTCGGCCTCGCCCACCGAACGGATCGCCGAGGCGCGGCCGGCGCCTTCCATCTCCTGGCGGAACTTGTCGGCCTGCGCCAGCGACTCGATTTCCTGGCGGCGTTTCTCGGCGGCCTTGACGTTGGCCGAGCCCTGGTTCTCCTTGATCGAGATATCCACCAGCGAGCCGGTCAGTTCCTTCTGCTTGGCGGCGCGCTGCTCGGCTTCGTTCAGCTCGCGCTGCTTGTCGGCGGCGATCTGTTTCTGCGCGAAGGTTTCCACCTGCTCGCGCGCGATCTGGCGGTCGCGCAGCTGCGCCATGATGTCCTCGATCTTGTTGTCGCCGGGCTGGGCTTTCGGCGTGCCGATCAGCACTTCCTGGAACTCCAGCGAATACGCCTGGAAGCGCAGCTTCATGTCGCTCGACGCGTTGTTCTGCAGCTCGCTGCGCGACTGGATCAGGTCGATGAAGGTCTTGGTCTGCGACACGTTTTTAAAATACGACGACACCATCGGATCGAGCGTCTGCTCGACCAGCTGCGCCACGTTGCCGAAGCGCTGCACCACCATCGGCGCCTTGCGGTAGTCGATGTGCACCACCACCGACAGCGGCAGGTGCGGTTCGAACGCGTCCTTGGTGATCAGCGTGATCTCGCGCAGGTTCTTGTCGAAGTTGGAGCCGCTCTCGCCGGACTTCCACATCAGCACGAAGTTCGTGGTCGGCACCAGCTCGATCTTGCCGGCGTAGGTGTTGAAGGCGTACTTGCCCGGCATCAGCGCATCGCGCCACACGCCGCGGCAGCCGGTCTCCACCAGCTCGCCGTGCGAATACTCGGCGCCGGACAAATCGGTGCCGGTGCGGCCCGTGTACGACACCACCACGCCGACGAAGCCGACCGGGATGATGGTCTTCTTGATGAACTCCACCGTCGCGAACAGGCGGTTGATGAAGTAGGTGCCCTCCACCAGCACGCGCTCCTGGCGGCCGCGGCGACCACCGGCGGCGAGGAATTTTTCCGGCTCCTGGAAGGCGTTGTGGCTGTCGCCCACGTCCGGCGCCAGCAGTTCGCCCTTCAGCAGGCCGGGACCGTCCTGCACCGTCACCACGGCCAGCTGGTCGGAATCATGCGAGCCGGTCACCTCCTTGATGACCACGGGCTTGAAGCCGCCGCGCTCGTCGAGCACGCCGCGCATCTGCTGGTAGTAAGCCTTTTCCAGCGCGTCGAGCGACATCGAATAGGTCGATTCTTCGGTCATCACCACGAACAGCGCGGGGTTGATGATGTGTGTGCCTTCGCGCAGCACCATGCGCTGCGGGCCTTTCTGGCCGCCGTCGCGCAGGAACGCGCGCACGTCGCGGAAATCGACGATGCGCGAGTTGTCGGCCAGCGTCTGGCCGGCCGGCAGGTCGAGGCCGTCGCGGGCGAATACGTAGGCGATGGTGCCCTGCGTGACCGACACCATCGGATGGATGTGCACGCGGTACTGGAACGGCGCGAAGAAATGGAAGCCGCCGCGGCGCAGGTCGGGCTGCAGGCCGGCCTCGCCGTTCAGCGCCAGCAGGCCGTTCTGCACCGAGCCGGAAGGGCTCCATAGTTTCTCGATCACGCCGACGCGATCGTTGGGGATGTACTTGATGGCCCCGGATATCTTCAGCAGCAACAGCGCTGCAAACAACGCCACTACAAAAATCAAGGCGATAGAAATCACATCACTGCTAAGCAGGCTAGACATACAAACCTTTCGGTTGTGGAAAAAGCTGGGGGTGCGGGTGCGTGCGTGGACGAAGCTAGCGCGGCGGGCTGGCAATGGTCAGGCAGGCGAATGGGGAGGGTGCTGCAGGCGCTGCGGAGGCAGCAGGGGCAATGACGAGTGGGGTGAACACGATGTTTTTGTTATTACCGTTCAATGAGTTCGTGCTTACCATTCTTGCACAAAGCCTTGAAAGGACAAGGCGCGCCGCCGCGATTAGAATCCTGCCTCTAATCGCGGCGGCGCCACGGCAACCGCATCAGCTGTAGGGGATGTAGGCGAAGCCCTTGCCGATAATGGGCAGCATCGCCGCCTGATTCTCCGCGCTCTCGCTGAAGTTGACCAGGATAGTGGAACGCTCGGTGCCCACGTCCAGCGCATTTTTCCAG
The DNA here is from genome assembly GCF_964254095.1 of Duganella sp. LjRoot269. NCBI lineage: Bacteria > Pseudomonadati > Pseudomonadota > Betaproteobacteria > Burkholderiales > Oxalobacteraceae > Duganella > Duganella sp. LjRoot269. The sequence goes on from NZ_CAXUSL020000001.1 coordinate 25,392, forward strand.
AAATTGAAGCCCTCCGCCTCCGGCTCGCGGTGCAGGATGTTGTGGTACAGATTGGTGACGAAATCCTTGTTGTTGACACCGTCGCCATACAGCTTCTTGAACTCGTCGCTGACGAGGAAGTTTTGCGCCACGCTCTGCAGGCTGTGGCCGGAGTCCAGCGCGTTGATCCAGAAGCCCAGGCCGTCGAGATCCGGCGCGCGGTCGAACGCCGCCTGGTACATGCGGTAGGCCTCGCCGCCGGCGCCGCTTACATCGAACGCCATCGCGTGCGTAGGGAACAGCAGCCGCTCGACGCCGGTCAGCGTGTCGGCCGCGCCCGCACCGGTCTGGTACACCGTCACGTGGCCGTCCTGCACATAGATTTCCAGCGGCACCTTGGTGTCGTCGTAGAACACCGTATCGAGACCGGCGCCGCCGTCGATCTTCTGGCCGTTGCCGCTGGCGCTGAAGAAGTCGTTGCCGTCGCCGGCGGCAGACGAGGATGCTGGCGCAACGGTGGTGAAGGTGTAGCTGGCGTGGCCGGCGTAATGGTTGCCCGACAGGTCAAGCACGCTGCCCTCCGGCAGCGACAGCGTGTACTTGGCGCCCGGCGTCAGGTTCTGGTGCGGGTCGATTTTCAGCGTGTTGCCGCTGGCGGTAATGACGGCAGACGTCAGCGTCGCGCCGTGTTCGTCGGTCAGGCGCAAGCCCGGGCCGGCGACGACGGCGTCGTCGAACACGAGCAGGAACTTGCTCGCCAGCGGCACGCCGGTGGCGCCGTCCACCACCGACGCATCGGTCAGCCGCGGCGCCGTAGTGTCGGCCGCGCCCATGCTTTCGGCCAGCGTATAGCTGCCCTTGACCGTGCCATAGGTGGCAACGTAGAAGTCGCCCGTCGCTTGCGCCTTGTACACCATGCGGGTTTCGCCGGTGGCGTCGCTCGGCCCGTCGGCGACGGCCAGTTGCGTCTTGCCGGTGGCGTCGAACAGGAACAGGCCGGTGCCGGCGCTGCCCGCATCCAGCGTGCCGCCATGCCCCTTGGCGCCATTCATGTCGAAGATGTAGGTCTTGCCGCCGTCCATGTGGACCTTGAACCAGTCCTGATCGGCGGGACCGCCGACCATGCCCTTGACCGGCGCGGCGACCGTCAGCGCGCCCCTGGTGGTGGCGTCGCCGGCGTAGTCGTCGGCGTCGTTGACGGCGGTGAGCGTGTAGGCGCCGGTGGCGTGACCGTCGCCGCCCGCCACTTCGAGGAAGTAGCTGCCGTTGGCGGTGGGCACGTAGCCCAGGGCGCCGGTGCCGCCGCCGGCAAGCGCTTCCGCCAGGACCTTGCCGTTCGCATCGAGCAGGCGCAGCGTCGCGCCGCCCTGTTCATCGGTGTTCTTGCCTTCGTGGCCGGTGGCGCCGTCCAGCGTGAACGTGTATTCGCCGCCCTTGTCCAGCCCGATGGCGAACCAGTCGCGGTCGCCGCCGCCGGCGTCCAGCTTGCCGCGCACGGTGCCGCTCGCCGTGCCGGCCGCCGCCAGCTTGCCGGTGGTGGCGGCGGTTGCGCTGTAGTCGTCCACCGTGGCGGTGGCCAGCAACGTGTATTTGGCGCCGGACGCGAGCTTCATGCTGTCGGTCACCGCCATGTAGTAGCTGCCGCTGGCCGTCGGCGTGTAGCTGTAGCTGACGGTCGTCCCGTCGGTGCTGTAGAGCGGGCTGCCGTCTCCGGCCATCAGGCTCAGTTGGATGGCCGAGTTTGGCGCACTGCTCAGCGCGCTGTCGAAGGTGTAGGTCGTGCCCGCAACCAGGTCGATCTTGAACATGTCGATGTCGGTACCCGTGCCCAGCACGCCGCTGATGTTCCTGCCCTGGATGAGCACGGCGGCGGTCTCGCGCGCGTCGCCGTAGTCGTCGCCGGCCGTGGTGGTGGGCTTGGCGGTTTCCAGCAAGGAGTAGTTGCCGGTCTGATAGGCGTTGCCGTGCACGCTGACGAAATAGTCGCCGGTCGCGACGGCGCTCACGCTCACGCCCACATCGGCCGTGTTCAGCGTGGTGGCTACGCCGCTGCCGTCCGCCGCGTAGAGGTCGATGCCGGGCCCGCCGGCCTTGCCGAAGCCCGACGTCGCCAGCGTGCCGCCATTCTGCAGCGTGAAGCTGTACGAGTGGCCGGCCTCCAGGTGCGCCAGGAACCAGTCGGCGTCGCCCGCCACACCGATCGTACCGTGCTGCGGCTTGGCGGCCGCCAGCACGCCGGTGGTGCTGGCGTCGCCGGCAAAGTCGTCGCCGCCGGCGATGGTGGCCTTCACCGAATAGGCGGCGCCCGGCAGCGGCGTGCTGCCGCCGGCGACGGTGACGTAGTAGTCCCCTGCGGCGCCAACCTGGTATTGGGCGCTGTCGAGGTAGACGCCGTTGCCGGTATCGCCGTGATGGAGCGCACCCTTGATCTCGTTCCCGCTGCCGTCGGTGACGGTCATCTTCGCCGTCGTGCCGGCGGGGGCGCCGAAGTCTATCGTCACCAGCGCACCTTCGGCCAGGCTGATCTTGAACACATCCAGGTCGACCGCCGACTGCAGCTTGCCGTTGACGACGATGCCGTCGGCCAGCTTGGCCGCATGTGCGTTGTCGTTGCCGAACTCGTCGGGCACGAGCACCGCCGCCTGCAGCGTGTAGTCGCCGCTCAAGCCGCTGTGACCCATGCCGACGTCGATGTAGTAGGTGCCCTTGGTCACCGCCGTGTAGGACAGCGGCGGATTGCCGCTATTGGCGCCGGTCGGGTGGTTGACCACGGCCAGTTGCTTGCCGTTGGCGTCGAGCAGGCGCAGGGGCGCATCGGTGGCGGCGCCGCCGTACAGTTCCTGTAGCGTGCCTTTGACCGAGAAGGTGTAGGTGGCGCCGGCCTCCAGCGTGACGGCGAACCAGTCGCTGTCGCCGCCGCCCGCCTCCAGCTTGCCGGCGACGGAGGCACCGATCGCCAGCTTGCCGGCGGTGGCGACCGCCGCGCCGAAGTCGTCGACGACGGCGCTGACCTTCAGGCCGTAGCCGGTGTCCCAGTCGGTGGCAGGATTCGGGCTCGGATTGGCGACCGTCAGGTAGTACTTGCCGGCGACGCCGACGGTGAAGCTCTGGTCCTTGGTGCCGGTGACGGGATCGGCGTCGACGACGTTGCCTTTGCTGTCCGTCAGCGTCCAGTGCGGCGTCGCGCCGGAGTTTTGCGAGCGCGCCAGCGATACCAGGTAGCTGCCGCCGGCGGCCAGGTCCAGGCTGAACACGTCCTTGTCGGTCGGGATCTGCAGCGAGCCGGCGATCTGCTTGCCGAGCGCCAGCGCGGCGGCGGTGGCGGCGGTATTGCCGTACTCGTCCACCAGCGCGGTGGCGGTGACGGTGTAGCCGCGCTGCGGGGTGTAGCTGTCGCCGACGTCCAGCGTGTAGGTGCCGGCGGCGGTTGGGGTCAGCCGGTACATGATGGTGCCGCCGGCGCTGCCGGAATAGTCGGGGGTCAGGCTCTTGCCGCTCGGGTCGAACATTTTCAGCGCCAGCGCGCTGTCGGCGGCCGTGGCGGCGTCGCCGTTGCTGAGCGTGATCTTGTAGAGAACATTAGACGCCAGCGTGACCTTGAAGCGGTCGACGTCGCCGGCGTATTGCAGCGCGCCGTTCAGCGCGGTGCCCAGCGTGAGCTTGCCGGCGCCGGTGTCGGTGACGCTGTAGTCGTCGACGACTTCCTTTACGCCAACCGTGTAGGCGCCGATGATCAACGGCCGGCCGTAGATTTCGACGAAGTAGTCATAGTCGGCAGAAGCGGGCCGGTTCAGCAGCACATCCGGCGCCAGCGTCTCGCCGTTGGCGCCATGGATCACCACGCCGCGGACGGCGTCGCCAATGGTGGTGACCGCGTAGCGCTTGCCGGCTTCGGCGTGGAACTTGAACCAGTCGTCGTCGAGCTGATTGTCGATGTAGGCAGTTGTCGTGGCGCCCGCCGCCAGCACGTCGGGCGTGGCCAGATTGCCGGGCTGGTCGGCCGGCAAGTCCGCGCCGGTGGCAAAGGTGAAGACGCTGGGGCCCGTGTACAGATTGCCGGCCAGGTCCCGTATCTCGCTAAGGGTCAGCGTATAGGTCGTATTCGGATTCAGCGGACCGCCGACGTCCGCCAGCAACGTGTTGTTGCCTATCGCTTGCACCCCGCCAACACCCCAGGTCAGCGGGTTGCCGCTGGCATCCTTCAGTACCGCGCCATAGCCCGCCCCCATGGTCACCGGCTCGTCAAACACGAACCGGATACCGCCACTGACTGGCGCATTCGTGGCGCCGTTCGCGATCGACACCGATTTCAGCACTGGACCGGTAGTGTCGCCGGTCAGCAGCTGTTCGGACAGGGTATAGTCGAAACCCGGTTGGTTGCCATGCGTGGACAGATAATAGTCGCCGGTGCTGGCGGCGGTGTACACAAGAACCGCATCTTGCGGAAGGAATACGCTGGACTGGGCGTTGGTCAGGACAGCGCCGTGCGCATCCAGCATATCCAGGCTGTTCCCCGTTAAAGCCGTGCTCGCGCTGTGCATATCGAAAGCGTACTGCTTGCCGGCGTCCAGATGTACCTTCACCCAGTCGACGTCGCCCACGCTGATCGTTCCATGCACAGGTTTGGACAGTTCCAGCAGGCCGGAAGTCTGGATCGTAGCCGGATAATCGTCAGGGTTGGCCATCAGCTTCAACATGTAGCCGCCGCTGGACGGATCGATCGCGCCCGTGCTTCCCACCGTCAACGTGTAGACGCCGGTCGTGTCAGCCACGAAATACAGGCATTCCTTGTTTCCCACCGTGCCGGCCACGAGAGTCGCCTGCTGGCCGTTGGCGTTGAAGATCGAAGTATCGAGTTTGCTGTTCCATAGGGCACCGTCGGCTGCCGTGCGCTGCAGCACATAGGTGGTGCCGGCCACCAGGCTGACCTTGTACGTGTCCGCATCGGCGCGCACCGGCAGCAAGCCGGTGACCGCGGCGCCAAGCTGGATGGTCACCGCGTGGGCGGCATCGCTGCCGGCTTCGTCCGGCGTGGCCACCTGGGCCTGGACCTGGAAGCTCCCCCCTGCGGCGCCGACATCGAGGTAATAGGTGCCGCTGACCGTGGCGGTGAAGGGCAAAACCGGGGCGTTATCGGAAAAGCTGGCAGGACCGGTAGCCGGCGACACCGGCTGGCCGCCGGCGTCGAACAATCGCAGATTGCCGGTGCTTGCGTCCATGGTGCCCGCGCGGTCGACATCCCCCTTTAGCGTGAACCAATAGCTGGTGCCGGCCACCAGCGACACGGCGAACCAGTCATGGTCGGCACCGCCGTCTTCCAGCTGGCCCTTCGCCGCCGCACCACCGATATTGAGCTTGCCGGCGGTGGCGATGGTCGAACCGGTATTGTCGCCAGCCAGGCCGGCGCGGAAAACGTAATCCTGCACGGCGGTGTCCTGCGCGACCGCGCTGAGGGACACGTAGTAGCTGCCCGACGCCATCGGCGTAAAAGAGTAATTGTGGTCCCTGCCGACTTCGGCGGAAAAAAGTCCCGTTTGGTTCGCGTCCAGAATATCCAGGGACAAATTGTGGTGACTGTAGTCGCCGGCCACTCCGATAATGGGGTCGCTGCGGCTCAGCCCCTCAGCGGAAAATCGGTAAGTCTTGCCCGCGACTAGCTGGACCTTGAACACGTCATGGTCGCCGTCTGCTTCCAGCTTGCCGTTGACGGTGGCATCGAGCGCCACTGCCGAGGCGGTCGCAGGCGTATTGCCGAAGTCGTCAACAGGCGCGGCGGCGCCGGCAACAGTGCGGTAGGAGGAAGCGGAGCGGTAATCGATTGGCATAAAGAGCCCGGATTTTGAGATTTTTACATGATATCAAAGTTTCCATCCGGAAAATCTATCCAATTGCCACCCGTCGGAAGACAGTGCCGCACGCCGCATGCAGCGTCTATAATTGAACTCTCCCGGAGAACCCGAAAGCGCGCATGCCGAAACCAGTCCTGCCCCTGCTGACAGTCTTGCTGGCGGCCCTGCTGCCGCCGGCCGCGCATGCCGCGCCGGGCGAGCTGGTGATGCTGGCGCCGCTGGACCAGACCATGCCCATCGTCCGCTTCCAGAACGGCGCGCTGGCCGGCGGCATCATCAAGGACCTCGGCGACGCGCTGGCGCAGCGGCTGGGCCGGCGCGCCGTCTACATCAGCGTCGACGTGCCGAGCGTGACGCCGGCGCTCGCCGGCGGCCGGGCCGACGCCATGTGCTACGTGCTGCCGTTCTGGATCGACGGCGACTACGACTGGAGCACGCCGCTGCTGCCCGACAACGAGATGGTGGTCGGCCTCGTCGACGCGCCGCCGCTGCGCTCCCTCAAGGATCTGAAGGACAAACCCATCGGCACCGTGGCCGGTTACCGCTATCCGCGCGTCGAACGGGTGCTGGGCAAGCGTTTCGCCCGCACCGACTCGGCCAGCATGGAACTCAACGTCCAGCGCATGGTCGAAGGTAAGGCACAGTACACGATGGTGGGCGAGACCACGCTGCTGTACCAGCAGCGCATCCATCCCGGGCTGAAGGTGCGGCCGGAGCTGGTGTTCTCCTCGTTCAAGGCGCAGTGCGCGTTCTCGCGCAAATCGCAGGTGCCGTTCGCCGAAGCGAACCGCGTCATCGACGCCATGCTCAAGGACGGCAGCATAGACCAGATCCTGGCCCGTTACCGATAGGAGGCCGCCATGCCGGCAAACGCACTGATCACCGCCCTGCAAGCCCACAACGCCGGCCGCGATCCAGAGCTGCTGGCGATGAAGTACCGCAAGATGGCGCAAGACGCCTTCCTGTTCCTGCGCGGCGCCGACCACCTGTTCTACGACGCGCTGCCGGACGACGCCCTGTTCCGCAAGGCGCCGCTGGCGTGGAGCTGCGGCGACCTGCACGTGGAAAACTTCGGCAGCTACAAGGGCGACAACCGCCAGGTCTATTTCGACATCAACGATTTCGACGAAGGCGCGCTGGCGCCCGCCAGCTGGGACCTGGTGCGGCTGCTGGCCAGCATCCAGTGCGGCGCCAAGACCATGAAGATAGCGGCCGGCGACGCGGTGGCGCTGTCGCGCCGGTGCACCGACGCCTACCGCGCCGCGCTGGCCGAGGGCAAGCCGCGCTGGGTCGAACGGGAAACCAGCACAGGCCTGATCAATACGCTGCTGTGCGAGCTGCAAACGCGCAAGCGCGCCGACTTCCTCGACAAGCGCACCGAGCGCAAAGGCCAGCGCCGCAGCCTGAAGCTGGACGGCGCCAAGGCGCTGCCGCTATTGCCGGGCCAGCGCGAAAAGATCGAGTCCTTCATGCGCGACTTCGCCGCGACACAGGACGATGCCGGCTTCTACACCATGCTCGACGCCGCGCGCCGCATCGCCGGAACCGGCAGCCTGGGGCTGATGCGCTTTGTCGTGCTGGTGGAGGGCAAGGGTTCTCCCGACGGGAACTACCTGCTGGACATCAAGGAATGCAAGCCGTCGGTGCTGGCGCCGCACCTGGCCGCCATGCACTTCAGGCAGCCCATCTGGCCGGACCAGGCCACCCGCGTGGTCACGGTGCAGAAACGCATGCAGGCGGTCGATCACGCCTTCCTGCACGCGGTGTCGATGGACGGCCGCTCCTGCACGCTACGCGGCCTGCAGCCGTCGGAAGACCGCGTGGATCTGGACGGCAGGAAGCCGGGCCGCCTGGAAGACGTGATCGCCACCATGGGCTGCAACCTGGCCTGGGACCAGCTGCGCGCCTCCGGCCGCGGCGGCGCCGCCAACGCCGACGACCTGATCGCCTACGGCCGGCGCGACGACTGGGTACAGTCCATGCTGGACGCCTCCGCCGCCATGTCCACGCTCACGCAGCAGCAGTGGCAGGCCTGCAAGCCGTGGCTGGAGTCAGTGAGCGTCGGCTGACGGCGCCTTCGGCGGCGCCACCTTGCGCATCAGCGGCACCATCGCCGTCGCCACGACAAAGCAGGCCATCACGCACAGGAACACGTCGCTGAAGGTTTGCGTCTGCGCCTCGCGTATCGTCAGCGACCATAACTGCTTGAGCGCGCCGGCCTGCGCGCTGCCTGCATCCAGCCCCCATGCCAGCAGGTTGCCGCCGGCGCCGGACAGCATCTGCGCCATCGCCTCGTTGCCGCTGTTCAGATGCTCTGCCAGACGCAGGAAGTGCATATTGGTGCGGTCGTTGATGATGGTGGCGCAGGCAGCGATGCCGATCGCGCCGCCCAGGTTGCGCATCAGGTTGAACAGGCCGGAGGCCAGCTTCAGGCGCTCCGGCGCCAGCCCGCCCAGGGTCAGCGTCACGGTCGGCGCCACGGCGAACTGCTGGCCCATGCCGCGCAGGGCTTGCGGCAGCAGCAGCTGTTGCGCGCCCCAGTCGTGCGTGATCGGCGCGAAGTTCCACATCGACAGCGCAAACATCGCCAGCCCGACCATCATCAGCCAGCGCAGGTCGACGCGGTTGGCCAGGTAGGAGTAGAACGGAATCGACATGATCTGGAACACGCCGGTGGAAAACACCGCCAGTCCGATCTCCAGCGCGCTGAAGCCGCGCACCCGGCCGAGGAATAGCGGCGTCAGGTAAATGGTGGCGAAGATGCCGATGCCGGTGACGAAGGAAAAGAAGCAGCCCAGCGCGAAGTTGCGGTCCTTCAGCGCGCGAAGGTCGACGATGGGATGCTCGTACACCATGCTGCGCCAGACGAAGCCTATGCCCGCCAGCCCGGCCACCCACGCCGTGGTCAGGATCACGTGGTCGCCGAACCAGCCCAGGCGCGGGCCTTCCTCCAGCGTGTATTCCAGGCAGCCGAGGAACAGCGACATCAGCACGATGCCGAAATAATCCGCATCGCGTATCAGCGACAGGTTGGGACGGTCGATCTTGACCAGTATCGGCACCACGACGGCGACGAAGATGCCCGGCACCAGGTTGATGAAGAACAGCCAGTGCCAGTTGAAGTTGTCGGTGATCCAGCCGCCGACGGTAGGTCCCAGCGTCGGCGCCAGCGAGGCCAACGCGCCCACGGTGGCGGCAGCGATCACGCGCTGCTTGCCGGCGAAGAAGTAGAACGCCGAAGTGAACACCATCGGTATCATCGAGCCGCCGATGAAGCCCTGCAGCGCGCGGAAGGCGATCATGCTTTCGATGTTCCAGGCCACGCCGCACAGCATGCTGGCGATGGTGAAGCCGGCGGCCGAGCCGGCGAACAGCCAGCGCGTCGACACCACCCGCGACAGCCAGCCGGACATCGGGATGACGATGATCTCGGCGATCAGGTAGCTGGTCTGCACCCACACGGTTTCATCGGCGCCGGCCGAGATGCCGCCGCCGATGTCCTTGAGCGAGGCCGAGACGATCTGGATGTCCAGCAGCGCGATGAACATGCCGACGCACATGGTGGCGAAGGCCAGCACCTTCTGCGACATCGTCAGCTGCGGCGGTGTCCACGGTGCCGGTGCGGCCTTCGCAGGCGCGCCGACTGAAACGGCCGCGCTCATGGCTTGCCGCCCTCGCTGCGCACGTCGATCTCCGCCGCCACGGAAAGGCCGGGGCGCAGCAAGGCCACCGCCGCGTCGCGCTCATCGAGCACGATCCGCACCGGCACGCGCTGGACGATCTTGGTGAAGTTGCCGGTCGCGTTTTCCGGCGGCAGGATGCTGAACTGCGCGCCCGTGGCCGGCGCCAGGCTGGCCACGGTGCCATGGAACACATGCCCCGGCATCACGTCGGCCACGATGTCCGCGCGCTGTCCCGGCTTGAATTTGGCCAGCTGGTTTTCCTTGAAGTTGGCATCCACCCACAAGCCGCTGGACGGCACGATCGACAACAGCTGGTTGCCTACCGTGGCATAGGCGCCGCTACGCGCGCGGCGGTTGCCGATCACGCCGTCGATGGGCGCGCGCAGCACCGTGTATTCCAGGTTGAGCCGGGCGATATCGCGCTCTGCCACGGCCTGCTCCAGCGCCGCATGCGCCTGCAGCTTGCGCGTACCGATCACGTCCAGCTCACGCTGCGCCGCCGTCAGCTGCGCCTGCGCCTTTTGATCGCCGGCCAGCGCCTGCTTGTATTCGGCGTCGGCCTTCTGCGAACTTTGCAGCGACACGGCGGCCTTGGCGGACAGGTTTTTATAGCGCGTCTGGTCGTCGCGCGCGCGGGCTGTCTCGGCCCCGCTGGCTGCCAGGCCGGCGCGCGCCTGGCCGATCACCGCTTCCTGCAACTGGCGCGTGGCGTCGAGATTGGCCAGCGTCGCCTGCGCGGCCGCGACCGCGCCTTCGGCCTTGGCCAGCGCGGCGCGGTAGTCGCGGCCGTCGAGGCGGGCCAGCACGTCGCCTGCATGCACATGCTGGTTGTCCGTCACTTCCAGCTTGGCGATATAGCCGGCCACCTTGGGCGCGACCACGGTGACGTTGCCGCCGACGTAGGCGTCGTCGGTGTCCTGTAAAAACCGCGCTTCGGTCCACCAGTGATAGCCGAAGCCGATGGCGCCCAGCGCGATGGCGGCCAGCACGGCGCGCACGATGATGCGCTTGCGGCTGGGAAGAGGAATTACCTGTGCAGGAACGGCGGTGGCGGTGGTGGTGGTCATGATGTGCTCCGTGGATTGAATGAAGGGGTCAGGCGGCGGCTTCGGCGGCGGCGCGGCGCTCCGCCATGCGCTGCATGCGAAGGCGGGTCGATTCCGGCGCGGCAGGGCCGGCGGCGACGGCATGGCGCGCGCGGTCGATCACGGCGCCGGTCGCCGGGTCCATCAGCGTCGGCTGCACTTCCTCGCCGCTGATACGGTCCCGCAGCACGATCATCTTGCCCTCCGGCGCGAAGTGTTTGTTGCCCCAGGCGAGCAACGCCAGCAGCACCGGGCGGAAATCGCGTCCCGCCTCGGTCAGCACATACTCGTCGCGCGGCGGGCGCTCGGAATAGCGGCGGCGCTCCAGCAAGCCGGCATCCACCAGGTCGTTCAGGCGGCGGGCCAGCATGTTCGGCGAGATGCCGAGGTTTTTCTGGAAGGCGTCAAAGCGGGTCTCGCCATAAGAACATTCGCGCAGGATCAGGATGCTCCACCACTCGCCCACCTTGTCGAGGCTGCGGGCGATCGGGCACGCCATGGCGCTCAAATCGGTCTTTAGCATGGAATTACTCCCTCAAAAAATTATTAATTGCGATCACAATGAAACGAGCATATACTCCTTCATACGAACTTGCAAGTAACTTTCAAAAGAGGTGCAAAATGAATAACGAACTCAAGGCGCCGGCCGCAAAGCCAGCAGGAATGCGGGTTTCAGCGGTGGCCGCGGCCAGCCTGCTGGCATTATTGACGCTGGCCGGCTGCGCAACGGGGCCGGAATACCAGCGTCCGGACGCGCCGCTGGCGGCCAGTTTTCATACCTCGGGCGCTCTGGCCGAGCGCAAGACGGCGCTGCCGGCGCCGGCGCTGGACACCTGGTGGAACGGCTTCAACGACCCGGCCCTGCAGCGCATCGTCACGCGGGTGCTGGAGCAGAACCTGGACCTGGCGGCGGCCATGGCGCGGGTCGACCAGGCGCGCGCCGCGTCGCGGCTGGCCGATGCGCGGCTGCTGCCGGAGGGGGCGCTGTCGGCCGGAATCGCGCATCAGCGGCAATCTCTGAATAGCCCCGAGGGCCGGCTGGCCAGCGCAACGCCCGGCTACAACCGCGAGCAGTCGCTGTACAACGCCGGCATCGGCGCCAGCTGGGAGCTGGACGTGGCGGGCGGTTTGAAGCGCGGCGCGCAGGGCGCCAGCGCCGAGGCGCAGGCGGCGGAGGCGGACCGTCTCGGCGTGCGGGTATCGGTGACGGCGGAAGCGGCCGACGCCTACTTCCGCGTGCGCGGTGCGCAGCGCCGCATCGCGCTGGCGCAGGAGCAGATCGCCACCAACGCCAGGCTGCTGGAACTGGTGCGGCTGCGGGTGGCGGACGGCCTGGCGTCCAGCCGCGAAACGGCGCAGGCCGAGGCGCTGGTGTCGCAAGCCCGCGCCACAGTGCCGCCGCTGCGCATCGAACTGGATGTGCAGCTGAACCGGCTCGACGTGCTGATGGGCGCCGCACCCGGTACCTACGCGGCCGAACTGGCGCCGCCGGCCCAGGGCGCGGAGAGCGGCGTGCCGGCCATCGAACTGTCGCAAGGCCCGGCGGACCTGCTGCGCCGCCGGCCGGACATCATCGCCGCCGAACGCCGGCTGGCCGCGTCGAACGCGCAGATCGGCGCGGCGATGGCGGAGTACTACCCCAAGCTGTCCTTGTCGGCGCTACTGGGCGTGACCAGCCTCGGATCTTCAGGCCTGTTGAGCGCCGCCTCGCTGCAGCCGCAGGTGGCGGCCGGCCTGCGCTGGCGACTGTTCGATTTCGGCCGCATCGACGCCGACGTCGCCCGCGCCAAAGGCGCCAACGCTGAGGCGCTGGCCGCCTACCGCAAAGCCGTGCTGCGTGCGGCGGAGGACGTGGAGAACGCCGTCGTCACGCTGACCCAGCTGGAACTGCAGCACCACGAACTGAGCGAGGAAGTGGACGCCCACACCCGCGCCCGCGACGCTTCCGAACAGGCATGGCAGGGAGGGGCCGTCAGCCTGTATGAAGTGCTGGAAGAACAGCGCCAGTTGCTGGCATCGCGCGACCAGATGGCGCGCGTCAATGCCGACAACGCGCGCGCTGCGGTCGCCACCTTCCGCGCGGCAGGCGGCGGCTGGTGATTTATCCCAGCGTGTCGGTCCAGATGTTGCGGGCCCAGTTCATCGCGTACTCGCCTTCGAGCGCGCTGGGTCCCGCCGACACGCCGCCGGAGCCGGATACCACCAGCAGCGTTTTTTTCTCCGCATCGTAGGCGTGCACCGAAGCGACGTGGATCACGTCCTTGTCGGAGACGAAGCTGTAGCAGGTGTTGGTCAGCATCGGATGGCCGTCCGGCGCGCGGCCGGCCAGCAGGTCCACCACTGCGGCCGCGCACACCTTGGCGTGCTGGTTGGCCATGTGCGCGGACTTCGGCATCAGCGGCGATACCTGGATCGCGTCGCCCAGCACGTGGATGTTCTTCACCTGCGTCGATTCGAAGGTGAGGAAATCGACCGCGCACCAACGCCCGTTGGCATTCGCCAGTCCGGTCTGCACGGCAATGGCGCCGGCGCGCTGCGGCGGAATCACATTCAGCACATTGGCCTGCACCTTGTCGCCCAGTTCCGAGACCACGGTGCGCGACGACGCATCCACGTCCGTCGCCCGGAACGACGGCCGGTATTCGATGATGCCGCCGTAGCGCTCCTTCCATACCTTCTTGAACAGCGGTCCCTTGGAGACCACGTCGTCGTTGGCGTCGAGGATCAGCACCTTCGATTTCGGCTTGGCGCGGCTGAAGTAGAAAGCGATCTGCGATGCGCGTTCGTACGGCCCCGGCGGACAACGGTAAGGCGCGGCCGGGATCGTCATCGCATACACGCCGCCGTCCGGCATAGCCTCCAGCTGCGCGCGCAGGGCCACGGTCTGGGCGCCCGCCTTCCACGCATGCAGCACCGCATCCTGCGCACCGGGTTTGAGCATGCCGGGCAGTTGGTCCCACATGAAGTCCACGCCGGGCGACACGATCAGGCGGTCGTAGGACAGTGTGGCGCCGCCGGCCAGCGCCAGCGTACGCTTGGTGGTGTCGATCGACGTCACCGTGTCGCGCAGCACGCGTATGCCCTGCATGCGGTCGTAGGACATGGTCAGGTCGGCGATCTGCTTCGATCCGCCCAGCACGAGGTTCGACAGCGGGCAGGAGATAAAACTGGCGTTGGGCTCGACCAGCGTGACGTCAATGGCGCCTTCGCTCCACATGCGCACGTAGCGCGCGGCGGTGGCGCCGCCGTAGCCACCGCCGACCACTACCACCTGCGGTTTCGCCGTGCCACCGATGGAGGCGCAGCCGGCCAACATGGCGCCGGCACCGATACCGGCGGCCTGTATGAATTGACGTCGTTTCATCGCAACCTCCTTACTTGAGGGCGGCGAAATAGGCCGCCAGCAGTTCGATCTGTTCGTCGGTATAACCCTTGGCGATCTGGGTCATGATGGTCGACTGTCGGGAGCCGGACTTGAATGCGCGCAGCGTGGCCACCAGCGCCTCCTTCGGCTGGCCGGCGATCGGCGGCAGCGTTTCGCCTTTGGTGGCGCCGTTGGTGCCGTGGCAGGCTGCGCATGTCGCGGCAAGCCGCGCACCGGAGGAAATCGCCGCGCCATCGGCATGCGCCGCGTTTTCCGCGCTTGCCGCGAACAGCAACGCGGCGATGAGTATGGATTTCGAAAACATCGCTATCTCCTGTTATGGCCGAACTGCCGGCGATTCCATCGGCATACCCTGGTCGCGCACCGCCAGCCAGGCTTCCAGTTGAACCAGTTCCTGCGCCCCCAGCGGCGGTATCTCGGCGCGCACGCCGCTCAGGCAATTGCGCAGCCTTCGCTGCAACGATCCCATCGCCTGCCACTCCAGCCGGTAGATCGGATACGCCGCCGCATGCGCTTGCGGTATCGTGCTGCCGGCCAGTCGCTTGCCCCACTGCTGGTCATGGCACTGCGCGCACGACAAATTCAATTGGCCTACACGCTGGAAGTAAAGCTCCTTGCCGCGCGCGGCGGCCGCCTTGGTTCCCGCGTCCTGAGACGGCGCCACCGGCAGGCCGCGCGACTGCATCGCCACATAAGCCTCCAGTCCAAGCAACTCCTCGCTCTCAAGCCGCAAAGCCGGCGCCTGCTGCTTGCGTTCGCGGCAGATGTTGATGCGCTGGCTCAGGTTGACCGCCATCTTGCTGGCGCCGTCGAACGCGGGAAAGCGCGCCGCCACGCCACGCATGCTCGTGCGCGCATCACCATGACAACTGGCGCAGGACTTGCCGCTCTTGCCGGCGGCGGCGTTCCACTGCGCCTCGCCGCCGCTCACCCACAGCATGCCGGGATTGAGTGTATCGTCGCGCTGCATGGCCTGGGTGGATGCGCTCATGAATTCGCTGCCGGAGCGCCGCGCATCGTCGGCAACGGCCTGAAGACAGAAAATCAGCAGCAGCGCGGCAAGGGCTCTCATGCCGCGCTCACCGTCAAGTTCATCTTCTCTGTCTGCGCAAAGCCATCGTCGCCTTCCCACGTGAACTCCAGCGTGCCGCTTTCCGTCGCGACGGTGAAGAAACCGATATACGGATTGGCGGACACCGCCTGGTGCAGCTCGGCGCCGAATACCTGCTCGCCGTTGTAACGGCAAACGAACTTGCGGATAATGTCGCGCGGGACCACCTTGCCGTCCGCACCGGGCCGGTAGCCGGTCTCCATGACGTGCGCGATCAAGGCGCGTATTTCGATCACCTCGCCGCGCTTCGCCGTCGCCGGCATATGAATCAGGGCGCGCGCCATCACGGAGCCTCGCCTTCGATGCAGGCCGCCAGCGTGACGATCACGTCCACCGATTTTGACCAGCAGCTGCCATCGTTCATGCGCGCGACGGCGATCAGCCGCTGCGATGTCGCCAGCCGGATACGCGTCGATACTTCGGCCTTGCCAGCGCGCGGCCCCAATGTGAACACCGCCACGTCGGTCTGCGGATTCTTTTCATTGAAGATGGCGATGGCTGCGACATGGTCGGCCGCAGTCATCGCGCTCTCTACCGCCACGGTGACCGGCACCGCGTTGCCGTTGTCGATCAACTGCGCGATATCGAACCTGACCTTGCCCTCGCGCGGCGCCACACCACCGGTGAAGGCGGCGACGGCGGCGGCCATGTCGGCCGGCGTGGCCGCAACGGGGCGCACCAGCGCCAGCATCGCCAGCCCTGCGCCTGCCGCCAGCACATCGCGACGCTTCATTGCCCGCCCTCCTTCAATGTTTGCAGCCACGCCACCACGTCCTCGATCTGCTGCGCGTCCAGTATGGCCTTGCCCTGGTAACCGGCGGCGACGCGGTTAAGTCCATCGGTCTTGTAATAGGAAGGCATGATCGTCGCCGGATTGAACTGGCTGGCATCGACGATGCGCGCTCTTAGCTGTTCGGCGCTCCAGCGTCCGCCGGCGCCCCGCAGGTCCGGCGCCAGATTCCCTTGAAAACGCTCCTCGGGTATCGGCCCGGTATGGCACAGCAGGCAAAGCCCCACCTGCCGGCTGGCAACGATGGCGCGGCCGCGTGCCGCGTCGCCAGGTTGTTCCGTCAGCGGCGCCGCGCCGGCCCGAGCGCAGCAGAGCAGGATGGCCAGTGCGAACAGACCTGTCATCCCGCCCCGCATCGCTATGCCTTCTTCAGGCTGTGGTTCTTCAGCGGCAGGTCGCGCACGCGCTTGCCGGTGGCGGCGAAGATCGCGTTCAGCACCGCCGGCGCAGCCACCGCAATCGTCGGCTCGCCGACACCACCCCAGAACCCGCCCGACGGCATGACGATGGACTCCACCTTCGGCATCTCGTCCAGCTTGAGCACCTGGTAGGTGTCGAAGTTCTGCTGTTCCATCTGGCCGTCCTTCAAGGTGCACTCGCCATACAGCGCGGCGGACAACCCGTAGACAAAGGAACCTTCGATCTGTGCCTCGATCTGCTGCGGATTGACGGCATACCCCGGATCGGTCGCCGCGACGATGCGCAGTATCTTCACCTTGCCGGTCTTGCTGTCCACCGACACCTCGGCGCAGGCGGCCACGTAGCTGCCGAAGCCCATGGTCTGCGCCAGCCCACGGAACACGCCCTTCTTCGGCGGCGTGCCCCAGCCGGCCTTTTCCGCCACGGCGTTCAGTACGGCCAGGTGCTTCGGGTGGTCAGCCATCAGCTTGCGGCGGAAGGCCAGCGGATCCTGCTTGGTCGCGTGGGCCAGTTCGTCCATGAAGCATTCGAGGTAGATCGTGTTCTGGTTCAGGTTCACGCCGCGCCAGAAGCCGGCCGGCACCGGCGGATTGCGCATCGCATGGTCCACCAGCAGGTTCGGGAAGCTGTAGCCTATCGACGCTTCCGGCCCCGGCGCGTTCAGCCCCTGGAACACCACCGGATCCTTGCCGTCCTTGAGCGTCTGCCCCAGCGAGGCGAGGATGGACTGGCCGGCGATGCGCATATGCAGGCCGGTCACGTTGCCCTTGGCGTCCAGGCCCGCCGTCAGCTTGCACTGCGTGATCGGATGGTATTTACCGTGCAGCATATCCTCTTCGCGGGTCCAGATCAGCTTGACCGGCGTGCCCGGCATCTCCTTGGCGATCTTCACCGCCTGCGTCACCCAGTCGTGCGTGGCGCCACGGCGGCCGAAACCACCGCCCAGGTGCATCTTGTAGACATCGCACTTGGCCGGCGGCAGGCCGGCCGCTTCGGCCGTCGCCGCCAGCGCGGCTTCGCCGTTCTGGGTCGGCGTCCAGACTTCGCAACGCTCCGGGGTCCACACCACCGTCGCGTTCATGGTTTCCATGGTCGCGTGGTTCAGCCACGGGAAGGAATACACCGCCTCGATCTTGCGCACCGACGAGGCGATGGCCGCCTTGGCGTCGCCGTTCGAATTGCCGACCACCGCTTCCGGCGCATCCAGCGCGGCCTTCAGCGTGGCCGCGACATCCTTGCTCGACAGCTTGGCGTTCGGGCCCTTGTCCCATTCGATGGGCAGCGCATCCAGCGCGGACTTGGCGCGCCACCAGGTATCGGCCACCACCGCCACCGCGCTGTCGCCGACCTTGAGCACTTTCTTCACGCCCGGACGCTTCTCGATGGCCGAGGCGTCGAAGCTCTTCACCGTGCCGCCGAAGACCGGACAATCCTTGATGGCCGCGTTCAGCATGCCCGGCATCTTCAGGTCCATGCCGTAGATCTGCGCGCCGGTGGTCTTGGCGACCGTGTCCAGCCGCGCCAGGCGCTTGCCTGCCAGCTTCCAGGTCTTGGGATCCTTCAGTACGACATCGGCCGGCGCGGTCAGCTTGGCCGCCGCTTCGGCCACCTTGCCGTAGCTGACGGTGCGGCCGCTCGGGCCGTGCGTGATCACGCTGGCGGCGGCGTTGCATTCGGACGCGGGCACCTGCCACGCATCGGCGGCGGCCTGCACCAGCATGGTACGGGCAACGGCGCCGCCCTTGCGCACATACTCGTGCGACTCGCGGATGCCGCGGCTGCCGCCGGTGGAGAAGCTGCCCCATACGCGCTTGCGCGCCAGGTTCTGGCCCGGCGACGGATATTCGGTGGTGACCTTGCTCCAGTCGGCGTCGAGTTCCTCGGCCACCAGCTGCGCAAGACCGGTCAGCGTGCCCTGGCCCATTTCCGAGCGGGCGATGCGGATCAGGATGGTGTCGTCCGGCTTGACCACCACCCAGGCGTTGACTTCGGGCGTGGCGGCCGATGCGCCGGGAGCCACACCGGGCACCATGGTCTGCGCCAGCGCGTCAAACGGAATATGGAAGGCGACCACCAAACCGGCGGCCGCACCTTTCAGGAATCCACGGCGCGAGGCCGAAACAGTCACGGCGCTCATGCCTTGCTCCCTTCGATACGCTGGATATTCAGGCCGGCCGTGGCCGGATCGCCGCCGCGCACCGCCACATGGATCGCCTTGCGCACGCGGTTGTAGGTGCCGCAGCGGCAAATGTTGGTCATGGCCGCGTCGATGTCGGCGTCGGTACATTTGGGCTTGTCGCGGATCAGGGCGGCGGCGGCCATGATCATGCCGGACTGGCAGAAACCGCACTGCGGCACGTCCAGCGCGGCCCACGCTTTCTGGATCGGATGCGAGCCGTCCTTGGACAGGCCTTCGATGGTGGTGATTTTCTGGTTGGCCGTGACGGCGGCCGCCGGATAGACGCAGCTGCGGGTGGGCTGGCCGTCGATGTGCACGGTGCAGGCGCCGCATTGCGCCATGCCGCAACCGAACTTGGTGCCGGTCAGGCCTAGCTGCTCGCGGATGACCCACAACAGCGGCGTATCGTCCTCCGCCTCATATTCTCGTACGACGCCATTGACGTTCAACTTAGCCATGCAGATCTCCTGAATTTCGGTTGCCGGGAATAGACCGCTGGTGATACTACACCCGCTACCAAAACTTTGCATTACGGAGATTGTTTCTGCCTTATTTCGCCAAAATCCCCTGCGCCAGCCAGTGCTGAAGATGGCCGGCCAGCGCCAGCATAGCCTCTTCGCCGGCCGCCTCGCACACCTCGCCGAACGTGGCGCCGACGGCGACAAGGCGCAGCGCATCCGCCTCCAGCGCGGACAGGGAACGGAAATGCGGCTGCTCGCCCTGGCGCCATATCAGCCAGTGCATCACGGCGCCGGATTCCGCGGCCTCCGGCGGTTCGTCGCCCGCGCCCAGCGCCTGCCACAGGGCGACGGCGTTCCAGCGCAGATCCAGCAGGTGCACCGACGGATGCAGCCTGAATTGCAGCGCGCCCCACGCCTCCGGCGCCACCGCGCTCATCTCGGCGGTCCCCAGCGGCAGGGCATCCTCGGCGTCAAAGGCCAGGCTCAAGGCCCACTCAAGGCCCGCCAGTTCGGCGATGAAGGGATATTCCTCCAGCCGGGCCGCCGTGTGTGCGGCAAACTCGCCGCCGAACCAGCGCAGGTTGGGGTGGCGCGACGGATGCGCGGCGATGTAGCTGTCGGCCAGGTCCGCGAACATGTCGTCGCCGACGAAGGTCCAGGTCTTGTCGTATGCCTCGCACAGCGCCTGTTTCAGGCGGCTGCGGTAGGCGCGGTGATAGATGGCCAGCCGGGCATCGGCCTTCAGGCCGTACTGCTCGCGCACGGCGGCGTGGATGGCGCCTGTCGCCTGGTCGGCCAGGATGTAGTCCTGGAAGTCGCCCTGCAACCGCTGCAATGCGCTCATGCCGCCTCCGCAAAGGCGCGTGCGCGCCGCAGTTCGGCCGTCAACTCGGCCAGCGGCGGGATATTGTCGTCGCGTTCTATCATCGTCGCGACGGGGCCGAAGCGGCGCAAGGCTTCCGCATACAGCGCCCACACCGGATCGGATACTTCACGGTCGTGCGTGTCGATGATGCAGCCTTCCTGCACGCTGTGGCCGGCGAGGTGGATCTGCTGGATGCGATGCCCGGGCAGCGCGTCCAGGTAAACCAGCGGATCGAAACCGTGATTGACGCTGCTGACGTAGACGTTGTTCACGTCCAGCAGTATCAGGCTGTCGGATTCCTCGGCCACGGCGGCGACGAAATCCCATTCCTGGAAAGTGTCCGACTCGAAGGACAGATAGCTGGACACGTTCTCCAGCAGCAGCGGGCGTTCCAGGTAATCCTGCACGCGCTTCACGTTGCGCACCACGGTGGCCACGGCTTCCTCGGTGTAAGGCAACGGGAACAGGTCATGCATATTGGTGCCGTGCGTGCCGGTCCAGCACAAATGGTCGGACACCCACAGCGGCTGCACGCGCTGCATCAGCTTCTTCAACTCGCGCAGATAGTCTTGCGACGGACCTTGCGGCGTACCGATGGACATCGACACGCCATGCATCGCCATCGGATAGTCCCAGCGGATGCGGTCCAGCATGGCCAGCGGCTTGCCGCCGGGGACCATGTAGTTCTCGGACAGGATCTCGAACCAGTCGATGTCATGCCCGCCGGACGGTGCGTCGATGATTTCCTGGTAGTGCGCAGGGCGCAGCCCGAGGCCGAAGCCCGGCGATGACAGTGTAGTGTTCATGGATGATCAGCGGATCAGCGCCGGCCGGGCCGGCGCTATTGAAATTACTTGTCCAGGTCGACGATCTTGCCCTTCTTGGCGAAGCAGGCGCCGGCCTTGGTGGCGAGGAAGCCGTGGCCCTTGCAGGAGTTCTGGCCCTTGCACGCGTTTTCGGCGGTGGCGCAATCGCTCTGGCCCTTGCAGCTGTTGATGCCGGCGCAGTGCACGGTGTCGTCGGCGCTGACGGTCGACGTGGCGGCGATCGCCGATGCAGACATGGCCATGGTTGCGACGGTGGCTGCCATTGCTGCGAAACGGGTGATGTTGTTCATGTGGTTCTCCAAAAAGTAAGTTGGGTTGGTGCTGCATGCCTCTGTCGCCGCCATGTCCGCATTACTTACACACCCCACAAAATATTTTTTCAATTTTGACTTGGATCAAAGTTTTTACCGCGCCGCGTCAATAGACTTGGTCTCGTTACTTAACGACGACAAAAGAGGAAGTGAAATGAGCAAGTCTTTAGCAGCAGCAGTGTTGACCACCCTGAGCCTGGTCGCAGGCAGCGCAGCGATGGCGGAAGAAACCCCGTGGCTGGTGCGCGTGCGCGCAGTGCACCTGGACCCCGCCGACAAATCCGATCCGGTCGGCGGCACCGGCGCCTCCGACCGCCTCAGCGTGAGCAGCAAGACGATTCCGGAATTCGACGTGTCCTACTTCTTCACGCCCAACCTGGCGGCGGAGCTGGTGCTGACCTATCCGCAAAAGCATGACGTGTCGCTCGACGGCGCGAAAATCGGCAGCTTCAAGCACCTGCCACCCACGCTGCTGCTGCAGTATCACTTCGTGCTCGACGCGCCGGTCAAGCCGTACGTCGGCGCGGGCGTGAACTACACCACGATGTCCAAGGTCGATCTCCTCGGCGGCAAGGGCGGCCTGGAACATGACAGCTTCGGCCTCGCGCTGCAGGCGGGCGTTGACTACGCCATCGATAAAAAATGGTCGCTCAACTTCGACGTGAAGAAAGTGCAGATCCGCAGCGACGTCTTCATCAGCGGCGCCAAGGCCAGCCGCGTCAAGGTCGATCCGCTGATGGTCGGCGTCGGCGTCGGCTACCGCTTCTGAGTCAGATAGCCGAGTAGCGTTGGGCCAGTCCTTGCTGGCGCAACGCCTCGGTCAGGAAATCCACGAAGGCCCGCGTTTTGGCGGGCAGCAGTTTCTGGCTCGTGAAGTAGAGCGCGATCGGGCCCATGTCCTCATACCAGTCCGGCAGCACGCGCTGCAAGGCGCCGCTCTCCAGGTGCTGCGCCACGTCCGCCACCACCAGCGGCGCCACGCCCATCCCCAGCAAGGCCGCGCCGCAGATCGCATCGGGATCGTTGATGAACACGCGCGGCTTCAGCTGCGCCGCCATCTCCTCGCCGTGACGGTTGCGCAGCATGCGTACCTTCACGCGGCCGCTGTGCGGCGAGCGCATCGCAATCGCATCGAGCGAAGCCAGGCCGGCCGGCGTGGCTGGCAGTTCGCGCGCCTCCAGATAGGACGGCGACGCCACCAGTATCACATGTGCCGGCGCCAGCTCGCGCGCCACCACGCCGGGCGTCAGCTCGAAGCCACCGCCGATGGCCGCGTCGAAACCGCCGGCGATCAGATCGACGGGGCGGTTGTCGAAACTCAGGTCCAGCGTCACACCGGGATAGCGCGCCATGAAAGCCGGCATCAGCGGCAGTATCTGTTCGCGGCCGAAACGCGGCGCCACGCTCAGTTTCAGCACGCCGGCCGGTTCGCCCGCCTTGGCCGTCACTTCGGCGATGGCGCCCTGGATGCTGTCCAGCCCCGCGCCGACCGACTGCAGGAAGCGCTCGCCGGCCTCGGTCAGTTTCAGGCCGCGCGTGCTGCGCTGGAACAGGCGCACGCCGAGGTTGCGCTCCAGCTGCGCCACGTTGCGGCTGACGGCGGCCGGCGTCAGCCCCAGCCGCCGGGCGGCCGCCGAGAAACTGGCCGATTCCGCGCTGCGGACGAAGGATTCCAGATTGGACAGGGTTTCCATGCGTTACATTTCAACGTTTGATTGAAAGTGATACTAAATACCTGATACTACCGCTATCAGGCCGGCATGGCCATACTGGATTCATACCAACCCTCACATCAAGGAGCTAATATGAACATCGCCATCATCGGCGCGGGCGCCATCGGCACCGCCATCGCACGCCAACTGTCCCGCGCCGGCATCGCCGCCTCCATCGCCAACAGCCGCGGCCCGGAATCGCTGGCCGCGCTGACCGCGGAACTGGGCCCCCAGATCAAGGCCGTCACCGTCGAGGAAGCCGCCAAGGCCGACGTGGTATTCATCGCCGTGCAGTGGAGCCGCGTCGCGGACGCCGTGCGCGATCTGCCGGCCTGGAACGGCCGCATCGTCATCGACGCCAACAACGCCATCGAGGCGCCGTCGTTCAAGGCCGTCGACCTGCGCGGACGCGCCTCCAGCGCCGTGGTGGCGGAACTGCTGCCCGGTGCGCGCGTGGTCAAGGCTTTCAACCATCTGGTCGCGGCGCTGCTGGCTGCGGATCCGCAAGAGGAAGGCGGCCGCCGCGTGCTGTTCTACTCGGGCGACGACGCCGATGCCAAGCACACCGTCGGCCAGCTGATCGAAAAGCTCGGCTTTGCCGGCATCGATCTCGGCACGCTCGATGGCGGCGGACGCCTGGCGCAATTCCCCGGCGGTCCGCTGCCGGTGCTGAACCTGGTGCGCTACGCCTAACGTTGCTCCATGGCGACATTCCCAGCATTAAGGTGACATGCGCGGGCAATTTGAGGAACAATCAAGTTCCCTGAGTGCCCGTTTTCGCTTCTTAGTGAAGGATAGCCGCCATGTCATTCGACCACGTCAAAATCGGAACCCGCCTCGGCTTCGGCTTCGCCATCGTACTGACGCTGCTGGTGGCCGTGATCGTGCTGGGACTCAGCTCGATGACCCGCATCGGCAGCCGCACGCGCGACATCGTCGACGACAAGAACGTCAAGATGGAGGCCGTTAATCACATGGTCGACAACGTGCGCAACATCACGCTGTCGGTGACCAATATCGTGGTCGTACCGAGCACGCCGGAAGTGAACGCCGAGGTGGAAAAAATCGCCGAGTCGCGCAAGAAGTATGGCGAGGCCAAGAAGATTCTCACCGGGCGCGCCATCGACGACAAGGAAAAAGCCATGCTGGCCACGCTGGACGGCCTGCTGAAGGAAGGCGCCGCAAAGAACAACAAGGTCATCGAACTGCGCAAGGACGGCGAGATCCAGGACGCCACGTCCTATTTGACGCAGACCGCCGCACCCAGCCTGCGCGGCGTGCTGAAGGCGCTGGAAGATATCCTGGTCTATGAAACCGCGCAGGCCAGGCAGGCCAGCGACGAAGTCGAGTCGGTGCTGCGCACCGCGCAGATGGTGCAGATCGGCCTCGGCGCGCTGGCACTGGCGCTGGGCGGCGGCGTGGCGTGGTTCATCACGCGCTCGATCACGGTGCCGCTGAACGCGGCGGTGGACCTGGCCGAGACGGTGGCCGGCGGCGACCTGTCGACGCGCATCGACGTGCATGCGACCGACGAAACAGGCCGCCTGCTCGGCGCCCTCAAGTCGATGAACGACAGCCTGCTGAAGGTGGTCGGCCAGGTGAGGCAAGGCACCGACACCATCGCCACCGCATCGAATGAAATCGCCGCCGGCAATATGGATCTGTCGGCGCGCACCGAGGGCCAGGCCAGCTCGCTGGAGGAAACCGCGTCGTCGATGGAGGAGCTGACCAGCACCGTCAAGCAGAACGCCGACAACGCGCGCCAGGCCAACACGCTGGCGCGCAGCGCGTCGGAAGTGGCGACCAAGGGCGGCGCCATCGTGGCCCAGGTGGTCGACACCATGGGCAGCATCAACAGCTCGTCGCGCAAG
Source organism: Duganella sp. LjRoot269 (assembly GCF_964254095.1). Lineage (NCBI taxonomy): Bacteria > Pseudomonadati > Pseudomonadota > Betaproteobacteria > Burkholderiales > Oxalobacteraceae > Duganella > Duganella sp. LjRoot269. Next base: position 49,920 of record NZ_CAXUSL020000001.1, read on the forward strand.
ATCGTCGACATCATCGCGGTCATCGACGGCATCGCCTTCCAGACCAATATCCTGGCGCTGAACGCGGCGGTGGAGGCGGCGCGCGCCGGTGAGCAGGGACGCGGTTTCGCGGTGGTGGCGTCCGAGGTGCGCAACCTGGCGCAGCGTTCGGCGGCGGCGGCCAAGGAGATCAAGGAACTGATCTCGGCCTCGGTGGCCAACGTCGACGACGGCTCGCGGCTGGTCAACGAGGCCGGGCAGACGATGGGCGACATCGTCGACAGCATCCGGCGCGTGACCGACATCATGGGCGAGATCACCTCTGCCAGCAACGAGCAGACCATCGGCATCGAGCAGATCAACATGGCCATCACGCAGATGGACGAAGTGACGCAGCAGAACGCGGCGCTGGTGGAACAGGCGGCTGCGGCATCGCAAAGCATGCAGGAGCAGGCGGCGGCGCTGGCGGCGGTGGTGGGCTTCTTCAAAACCGGGGCGGCGCCGGGGACCGCTATAATGTTGCATACTCGATAGCACACACCAACGGAAGCCGGCCCATGCGCAAGATCCTGATTGTCCTGACCTCATTGATGCTGACCGCCTGCGTCGACGATTCGGCGTCGTACTATGCGGACAGCAGCGGCAATCACGCGTTGACCATCCACCGCTCGCAGAAGCATTTCTGGAGCAGCGCCAGTAGCGTCGAGCTGATCATGCAGCGGCTGCCGGACTGCCTGCGCCGCATCCAGCTCGACGAGATGCCGGCCGACGAGGTGGAGATCGAGCTGCTGTCCGGCGGCGACAACGTGTGGACGCTACGCGCCGGCAAGCAGATGTGGCAGGTCGAAACACAAACCTGCACGCAATATCCGGACGTGAAGGGCGACGGCGGCGAGCTGATCGGCGTATTCCGCGCCGACGGCGGCAAGCTGGTCTTCGAAGCCGCCGTCCTCGAACCCGTCAAATAAACCCGGGGTCAGATCCGACATTTGGACACGAGCTCTGCCGTAACGGCCGTTACGGCAGAGCTCGTGTCCAAATGTCGGATCTGACCCCGGATTTTAGCGCAGCGCCAGGCGGGCCGGGCGGCCGGCGGGGGGCTGCTGGTCGCCGTTGAGCTTGAAGCGGCACACCAGCTCGGCCAGCATGCCGGCCTGCTCCTGCATGCTGCCGGCCGCCGCCGCGGCCTGCTCCACCAGCGCGGCGTTTTGCTGCGTCACCGAATCCATCTCCGTGATCGCCATGTTGACGTGGCCGATGCCCGTGCTCTGCTCGCTCGACGCTTCCGTGATCGCCGCCATGATCTGCGTCACCCGCGACACGCTGGCCACCACCTGGTCCATCGTCGTGCCCGCCTCGGCCACCAGCGTGCTGCCGGCGCTGATGCTGTCCACCGAGGCGTTGATCAGCTCCTTGATTTCCTTGGCCGCCGCCGCCGAACGCTGCGCCAGGTTGCGCACCTCGGACGCCACCACCGCGAAGCCACGTCCCTGCTCGCCCGCGCGCGCCGCTTCCACCGCCGCGTTCAGCGCCAGGATGTTGGTCTGGAAAGCGATGCCGTCGATGACCGAGATGATATCGACGATGCGCGTGGCCGAGGCGTTGATGGTGTCCATCGTCTGTACCACCTGCGACACCACGCGCCCGCCTTTCTCCGCCACCGCCGAGGCCGACATCACCAGCTGGTTGGCCTGCACCGCGTTGTCGGCGTTCTGGTTGACCGTCGACGTCAGCTCCTCCATCGAGGCCGCAGTCTCTTCCAGCGAACTGGCCTGCGACTCCGTGCGCGCCGACAAGTCCATATTGCCCGAGGCGATCTCGCTTGACGCGGTGGCGATGGTGTCGGCGCTGCGGCGGATTTCGCCTATCGTGTCGGCCAGCCGCAGCTGCATCGATTTCATGCCGAACAGAATGCTGGCCTTGTCCGCTTCATGCGTCTTGATCGCGGCGCTCAGGTCGCCCTCGGCAATGCGCCGCGCGATCTCGCCCACGTATTCGGGGTCGCCGCCTATCGTGTGCCGCAAGCTCTTGTTGACCATGCTGACGATGGCCCACAGCACCGCGCACACCAGCGCCAGCACACCGGCCGATTTGAGCAGCGACTCGCGGAAGGCGGCGTCGATGTCGTCCATGTAGACGCCGGTGACCAGGTCCCAGTTCCATGGCGCATAGTGGATCACCCGGCTCATCTTCGGCACCGGGTCCTTGGCGCCCGGCCGCGCCCAGTGGTAGCGGACGAAGCCTTCACCGGTCGGCGAGGCGCCGGCCGCCTGGATGTCGCGGTACAGGTAGGTACCATTGGGATCCTTGAAATCGACCATGTCCTTGCCGTCGTTTTCAGCCTTGAACGGGTTCATCACCGCGCGCGTGCCGCTGGTGATGGTGATGTAGCCGTCCTTGCCGTAGCGCAGGCCCTTGATCACGGCCATCGCCTGCTTCTGCGCCTCTTCCTTGCTTAGTGTGCCGGCGGCTGCCCGGTCGCCGAACAGCTTGAGAATGCTGAGGCCGGCATCGTCGATATTGCGCAGGTCATTGCTGCGCTCCTCGATCCGCACGTTGCGCGCCTGGATGGTTTCGTAGATGAAGATCGCCGCGATGCACAGCAGGCTGCAAATCAACGGTACCCAAAGTTTCTGCTGAAACGATAGTTTGTTCATGGTCCCCAGTCTCCTAATATTTTTTATGGGAACCAGAATACATTCAAACTGCTGACATGGCACTGACGTCAAGGGCCACTGTCGTTTATTTGCAAGCCAAAAAAATAAGCGGACGCGGCAATGGAAATTGCCGCGTCCGCTTGCGAAAACTGCGCGAATTACTGTTGTGCGGTGCCCTTGACTGCCTTCGCTGCCAGCTGCGCCTTGACCTCAGGCGTTTTCGAGCGCGGTGCCTGGAAGGCGATGTCGTCGGTCGCTTCGTTGCGGTCCAGTGCGCCGGATTTCAGGGCGGCGATGGTCTCGGACTTGACCTGCTCGCGGGTCAGCGTGCTGACGCCCTGGTTGCGGAAAGCGGAGTCGAAGGTGGCTTCGTTGTCGGTAGGCGCTGCGAAAGCGGCACCAGCGGCAACCAGGAGAGAGACCGATGCGATGATGGATTTGGCGTTCATTTTGATGCTCCTTGTCAGATTGAGTTTAGCGCTCGGTTTTGAGTGCTTACCGGCATTTGCTTCGTCGATGAACCCATCTTAGTATTAAATTTTCTGATAAAAAAGCGCAATATTCCGTACAAATCCATCCGCTTATCCGATTAATGGCGTGCTCAGCCCTTCTCGCTGTCCAGCGAGGATGCCGAATGGGCGCCATAGCGGTCGCCGGCGGCGGCATCGGCCGGCACCGCCTGCTCCAGCCGCGCCAGGTCGGGGGCCGATAGTTTCAGCGTGGTCGAGGCCAGCGCCTCCCGCAGGCGGACGCGGGTGCGGGCGCCGACCAGCGGCACGATATCGTCGCCCTGCGCCGCCACCCAGGCGATGGCCACCTGCGCCACCGACACGCCCAGCTCGCCGGCGATGGCGCGCAGCTTCTCGACCAGTGCCAGGTTGCGGTCCAGGTTCGCGCCCTGGAAACGGGGACTGGCCAGGCCGCGGAAATCCTGCTCGCCCTCGCGCTGCTTGCTCCAGTGGCCGCTGATCAGGCCGCGCGACAGCACGCCGTAGGCGGTGATGCCGATGCCCAGCTCGCGGCAGGTCTGCAGGATGCCGTTCTCGATGCCGCGTGAAATCAGCGAATATTCGATCTGCAGGTCGGCGACCGGATGCACGGCATGGGCGCGGCGCAGGGTCTCGCTGCCGACCTCGGACAGGCCGATGTGCTTGACGTAACCGGCCTTGACCAGCTCGGCCAGCCCGGCCATGGTTTCTTCGATCGGCACATTCGGATCCAGCCGCGCCGGGCGGTAGATATCGATGTGCTCGACGCCCAGCCGCTTCAACGAATACGCGGCGAAGTTCTTGGTGGCCGCAGGGCGCGTGTCCATGCCGACCCAGTTGCCGGCGGGATCGCGCATGGCGCCGTATTTGACGCTGATCTGCACCCGGTCGCGGCCGCCGGCGGCCAGCGCCTCGCGCAGCAGCAGTTCGTTGTGGCCCATGCCGTAGAAATCGCCGGTGTCGAGCAGGGTGACGCCGGCGTCGAGCGCGGCGCGGATGGTGGCCAGGCTTTCGCCGCGGTCCGCCGGACCGTACAGGTCGGACATGCCCATCAGGCCCAAGCCCAGTTGGGCGACTTGCGGGCCGGTGCGGCCAAGTTTGCGGGTTTGCATAGTGATCTCCAGTCAGTGAGGTGGAGCCATTATGCTTTTATCGATAAAGGTAATAAATACAGGTTATCCTATTACTTTATTCGAAAATAAATAACAATGGATCAGCTTTATGGATCAATTTAAGGTTATGCAGATCTTCAAGGCGGTAGCCGACTGCAAGAGTTTCACGCAGGCGGCCGAGCAACTGGACCTGCCCAAACCCACCGTCACCAACGCCGTGCAGGCGATCGAGCAGCAGCTGGGCGTGCGCCTGCTCCAGCGCACCACGCGCAAGGTCAGCCTGACGGTGGAAGGATCGCTGTACCTGGAGCGCTGCAGCGCGCTGCTCAACGACCTGGAAAACATCAACGGCCTGTTTGCCGGCGACGGCCGCCTGCTCAGCGGCACGGTGCGGGTCGACCTGCCGGAGCGGCTGGCGCACCTGATCGTCATCCCCCGGCTGCCGGAATTTCTCCAGCGCCATCCGAATATCCAGGTGCGGCTGGGTTCCAACGACCGCTTTGCCGACCTGGTCGGCGAGGGCATCGATTGCGCGGTGCGCGGCGGCACCTTGCGCGATTCGACCCTGGTGGCGCGCCATATCGCCTCGATGGAGCAGATCAACGTCGCCTCGCGCGCCTACCTCGACCGCTGCGGCCGGCCGCGGACGCTGGACGACCTGCGCCACCACACGGCGGTCAATTTCTTCTCCAGCCAGACCGGGCGCGACCTCGACTGGGAATACGTGGACGCCGACGGCGTCGAACGCACCCTGCCCATGCGCAGCCAGGTCTCGGTCAGCGGCACCGAAGCCTTCCTGGCCAGCTGCCTGGCCGGCCTCGGCCTGATCCAGGCGCCGCGCCAGGGCCTGGCGCCGCTGCTGGAATCGGGCCAACTGGAGGAAGTCCTGCCGCAATGGCGGCCGGCGCCGCTGCCGCTGAACATCGTTTATTCGCACAACCGCCACCTCTCGCCGCGGGTGCGGGTCTTCGTAGATTGGTTGACTGGTGTCCTGAAGTAACAAACTGTGTCAAAATGAGGAATTCCCTCTTAACAATTATTTCCTCATGAAACTGCTCCTGCCGATGGCGCTGCTGGCCTTGTGTGCCGGCCCTACCCAGGCGGCCAAACTGTCGCCAGTCGAGGCCGCTCTGCAAAAGATCGATGGCGCCACCTGGCTGGAGCACGTAACGACCTTGGCGTCGGACGAGTTCGAGGGCCGCGCACCCGGCACGCATGGCGAAACCGTTACCGTCGATTATCTGCTGCAGCAGTTCAAACGGATGGGCCTGGAGCCGGGCAACCCGGACGGAACCTATCTGCAAACGGTGCCTATGGTCGGCATCTCCAGCCATCCAACGCTAAGTTACAGCAAGGACGGGCAGGTCACGCCGCTGAAATTCGGCGACGACTACGTTGCGTGGACCGCCCGCATGGAAAAGAAAATCGAGGTCGGCAACTCGGAGCTGGTGTTTGTCGGCTACGGCGTGCAGGCGCCGGAATTCCAGTGGGACGACTACAAGGGCGTCGACCTGAAGGGCAAGACGCTGGTCATGCTGATCAACGACCCGCCGGTACCGGACCCGAAAAAGCCGTCGCAACTGGACCCGGCCGTCTTCGGCGGCAGCACCATGAGCTACTACGGCCGCTGGACCTACAAGTTCGAGATGGCGGCGAAGATGGGCGCCGCCGCCGCGCTGGTCGTGCACGAGACCAAGGCCGCGACGTATCCATGGGAAGTGGTGCGCAACAGCTGGGACCGCGAAAACTTCACCATCAAGAGCAAGACGCCGCTGCCGGACTTTCCGGCGGTACCGGGCTGGCTGCAAGGCGACCGCGCGCGCGATCTGTTCAAGACCGCAGGCCAGGATTTCGAGGCGCTGAAGAAGCAGGCGGCGTCGCGCAGCTTCAAGCCGGTGCCGCTGGGCGTCAAGCTGAACGTGACCGAGCTCAACGCATGGCGCGAACTGCCGTCGCACAACGTCGTGGCCAGGATACCCGGGTCGGATCCGCAGCTGAAAAACGAGGTCATCCTCTACACCGCGCACTGGGATCATTTCGGCATCGACGAGAGCCTGCCGGGAACGCGCACGCAGCAGATCTTCCATGGCGCGCAGGACAACGCCACCGGCGTGGCCGCCTTGCTGGAAATCGCCAAGGCCTACAAGGCGTTGCAGGTCGCACCCAAGCGCACCATCGTGTTCCTGCTGACGACCGGCGAGGAGCGCGGCCTGCTGGGCGCCAAATACTACGCGCGCAATCCGCTGTACCCGTTGAACAAGACGCTGCTCGACATCAATCTCGACAGCATGAATGTGTGGGGCCGCACGCGCACGGTGGAGCTGCGCGGCATGGGCAAATCGACCGCGGACGCCATCGTGGCGAACATCGCGCGCGGACAGGGCCGCGCTGTCCGTGCGGACAGCAACACCGACCAGGGCACCTTCTATCGTGGCGACCAGTTCGAGCTGGCCAAGGCCGGCGTGCCGGTGATCTTCCTGGGCAAGAGCGTGGACTTCGTCGGCAAGCCTGCCAACTACGGCCGCGACAAGCTGCTGCAATATGCTACCCAGCGCTACCACACGGTCAACGACGTGGTGGACCCCAAATGGGACCCGCGCGGCGCGGTGGAAGACATCGAACTGCTGTTCCAGGCCGGCTACCAGGCCGCCCAAGGCAAGGACGCGCCCCAGTGGAAAGAAGGCGCCGAGTTCAAGCGCTGATTTTTTGGAGTTGCGACCGGTTGCGTTGATGATGGGCATCGGCGCCGGCGGCGGCGATGTCGGCTTCCAGCGCCAGCTTCGCTTGCGCGATGCGGGCGCTGTCCTGCGGCGCCAAGTCCAACAGGCTGAGCAGGTAGGTGACGCTCCATTGCAGCCGCGTCGCCGGACCGACCGCCGCTTGCGCAGCCTTGCCGTACCACTCCAGCACGCCCGCTGTGTCGCCACGCCGCTTGGCGCTGGACGCCAGGCTCAGCATGAAATAATACGGTGAATGCGAACGCGGCAGTTCGGCCAGCAGCACTTGCTCGGCCTGCGCCGCCAGGCCCGCATCGTTCAACGCGCTGACCGCTGTGTTGACCAGCGTGTGGCGCTCATACGGATCGGTCGATTCCGCCAATGCCTGCTCGACCCGCTCACGCACCTGCTCCTGCAAGCCCTGCGTCGGCGCCACCAGGCGCGCCAGCCGCATCTGCAGGCGCACCGCCGTCAGACGGTCCGAGGCGCTGAGCCAGAAATCGTCGGCCCATTGCGCGGCAGCGCCGCCCAGCGCGGCCACCAGCTCCTCGCGCCGGCTGGCATGCTTGATCAGGTTGATGCCGCTGTTGCCGAGGATGTCCATATTGGATCGCGCCAACCGCGCGTCCGCAAATACCGCCAGCAAGGCGCCAGCGTTGGCCGCCGCGTCGACGTCCTTGCCGGCGGCAGCCAGTTGCGCGTGCAGGCCGAGGCGCGCCGCCGCATCCGCGGAGTCGCAAACGCGCACCAGCGCCAGCAGGGTCGCCGCCAGATCGCGCGCGCCCAGCAGCTGGCCTTCGTCGGTGTCCCAGGAATAATGGCTCAGCAGCGACCATTCGCCCGCGCTGAGCGTCCGCTCACCCGACAGCGCCGCTTGCAGCGCCGGCGCGGCCGACGATCCGGCCCCATGCACGGCCAGCGCCTCGTCGAGCGCGGCGACGAACAATTCGCCGTCCAGCTCGCACGGCAGACGCGTGATTTCGCCGCCGTCCGGCGCGTACAGCACCAGCGTTGGATAGCTGCGCAACTTGTACCGCTCAGCCAGCGCCTGCGCGCCGGGGCTGTCGCCATCCACGTGCACGCACAGCACCTGGCGCGAGCGCGCGATGAATTCGTCGCGGGCAAAGATGTCGGCCTTGACCCGGTTGCACGGCGGGCACCAGACCGCGCCCCAGTACAGGAATACCGGACGCCGCTGTTCACGCGCCAGTGCGAAAACGGCATCCAGGCCGCCGTGCTGCCATTCGATCGCCGCCATGTTGCTTACGACTCGCGCGCCAGGGCCAGGAACTCCGTGCGCATCGCCAGATTGGGCTGCAGCTCGCCGAGCATCGCGGAGGTGACGGTTTCCTCGCCCGGCGTGCGGATGCCGCGGCTTTCCATGCACAGGTGGCGGCACTTGACCACCACGCCGACCGCCTTCGGCTCCAGCACTTCCATCAGCGCATTGGCGATCTGCATGGTCATGCGTTCCTGCACCTGCAGGCGCTTGGCGAAGCAGTCCACCAGGCGGGTCAGCTTGGACAGGCCGACGATCTTGCCGTTCGGGACATAGCCGACCGTGGCCTTGCCGAAGAACGGCGCCAGGTGGTGTTCGCAGTGGCTGTAGACCGGGATGCCGCGCACCACGATCAATTCGTTGTATTGCTCGGCGCCGTCCTCAAACGCCTTCAACAGCTCGACCGGGTCCTGGCCGTAGCCGGAGGTCCAGTGTTTCCATGCCTTGCTGACGCGGGCGGGCGTTTCCAGCAGGCCGGGACGGTCCGGATCTTCGCCGAAACTGGCGATCAGACGGCGCCAGTCGCCTTCCGAGAATTCTTTATGAGACATGATGAAACACCTTTTTTTTACGATTGCCGACAGTATATAGAAAATGCCGGCACCGCATCAGGACTGGCGTTGGGGTCGGTTAGCCTTTAAGAGCTGCGCCGCGATCGATACCGTGATCGGCAAGTCCGGCCATTCATCGTCCGGCCCGAACCAGCGCGCGTCGGCGATTTCGCTTTCGTCGACGCGGATTTCGCCATCGAGATAGTCGGCGGTGTAGGCGATCATCAGCGAATGCGGAAACGGCCACGACTGGCTGCCGAAGTATTTCAGGTTGTGCACCCGCAGCCCGACTTCCTCGTACACCTCGCGGTGGATCGCTTCCTCGATCGACTCGCCCGCCTCCAGGAACCCGGCCAGCGCCGTGTAGCGCTTGTACGGCGAATTGGTGTGCATGGCCAGCAGCACCGAGTCGCCCTTGCGGATCAGCACCATCATCGCCGGCGAGATGCGCGGATAGGCGGAGTGGCCGCAGTTCGGGCATTTGTAGCAGCGCTCGCCCTCCAGCTGCGCCATCGGCGTCGCGCAGACGCCGCAGTAGCGATGCGTGCGCGCCCATTCGGCCAGCTGGAACGCCCGTCCGGCCAGCCCGAGGAAGCCGTCGTCCACCACGCCGAACAGCGAGCGCAGGCCGTGATAACCGTAGTCCGGCCCCGGCAGCTCGGGCTGCTCCAGCCACGCCAGCTGGTAGTAGCGGCCCTCCCAGACGCCCAGCGCGTGCACGCGTTCGGCAGGCAAATTCAGCGCCGCCACCGCATCCGGGTCCGGCAAACCCAGGATTTCGTTGCGCAAAAGCAACTCCCCGCGATGGAACACAAAAGTCAACGGTCGCGCATGGTCTTGCGGGCGGATCATGGGGGAAAATGTGGCGGGCGTCAGCAGCATGGCAGGCTAGTTCTGGGTTAATCACGAAACATGATCTTACAGTGTTTCCTAAATGATTATTTTAACGGTGAGAATTGATGACAATCTGATGACATAAAACGCGCTAAGTCATTGTTTTCAGACCAAGATTTACACTACTTTTAGGGCTCTTCTCTCTTTATGAGGCCGTTTGGCGGTAAGATATATTTCCGTAAGGAGATTACTTAACATGCCATCACTCGTACCTGGTTTAACCACCGACCAAATCGTCAGCCTGCAGTCCACGCAGATCGCCGCGCTGACGACTGCGGACATGCAACTGCTCACGACCCTGCAAATGACCGCATGGAGCACCGAGCAGCTCGGCTACTTTGGTACCAACCAGCTGCGCGCGCTGTCCACGCAGAACCTGCAGGCGCTGAACACCCAGCAGCTCGGGTATGGCATCACCACCCAACAAATCCAGGCGCTGTCGACCGGGCAGTTGCTCAGCCTGACGACCAACCAGCTGGTCAACGGCCTGACCACCACCCAGTTCGCCGCGCTGGCGACCGCTCAACTGGCCACGCTGGGCAGCGGACAGCTGGCCCTGCTCGGCACCGGCGACATCGCCGCGCTGAAGACGCAAGCGCTGGCCTCGCTCAGCACCCAGCAGCTGCGCGGCCTGCGCACCGACCAGATCGCAGCGCTGGGCAGCAGCCAGAGCGCCGCCCTGAAGACCAGCCAGATCGCAGCACTGACCACCGGCCAGCTGACCAGCTTCGACACCGAAGACATCGCCGCGCTGGCCACGCAGCAGCTGGTCGCCCTCGGCACCAGCCTGCTTGGCGCGCTGACCACCGGCCAGGTGGCCGCCTTGAGCACCGCCCAGGCCGGCAGCCTGGCGACCCAGCAGATCGGCGCCCTCGGCAGCGACCAGCTGGCCGCGCTGGGCACCGGCGGCTTTGCCGCGTTGAAGACCACGCAGATCGCCGCGCTGACCACCAAGCAATTCGCCGCGCTGAGCACCGACCAGATCGTCGCGCTGACCACCGCGCAAACGGCCGCGCTGACCACGCTGCAGCTGTCGCAGATGTCCAGCACCCAGCTGGCCGCGATGGAAACCCAGGACTTCGCCGCGCTGAAAAGCCAGCAGCTTAACGCGCTCAACACCAGCACCACCGCCGTGCTCAGCACCGACCAGATCGCCGCGCTGAGCACGGCCCAGGTCGCCGCGCTGAAAACCAGCCAGGTACGCGGCCTGAGCACCGACCAGATCGTCGCGCTGACCACCGCCCAGGTTGGCGCGCTGGGCACCCAGCAAGTGCTCGCGCTGACCTCCGACCAGATCGCCGCCATCGAAACGCGCGACATCGCGGCGATGAAATCCTCGCAGTTCGCCGCCATGAGCACGGCCCAGGTCAATGCGCTGGGCACCGCCCAGCTGCAGGCGCTGACCACCGCGCAAGCCTCGAACCTGACCACGCAGCAGATGGCCTCGCTCGGCACCAGCTTGATCGCCGCGCTGGAAACGGCGGACCTGGCCGCGCTGAAAACCCACCAGATCGCCGCCATCGCCAGCAACGGCATCGCCGCGCTCGGCACCGACCAGGTCGCCGCATTGACCACGCTGCAGATCGGCGCGCTGAAGAGCTCGCAACTGGCGGCGCTGGACACCGACCAGATCTCCGTGCTGAGCTCGAACCAGGTCGTCGGCCTGGGCACGCAGCAAGTGGCCGCGCTGTCGACCAAGCAGCTGGCCGCGATGGGCACCGCCAACTTCGCCGCGCTGCGCTCGCAATCGCTGGTCGCCATGGGCACCGGCCTGATCGCCTCGCTGACCACCGACCAGATCGTCGCACTGACCACGGCCCAAGCCGCCGCGCTGAGCTCGCTGCAACTGGCGGCCCTGTCCAGCGACCAGTTGACCGCGATGCAAAGCCAGGACCTGGCCGCGCTGAAAACCCAGCAGCTGGCCGGCCTGAGCACCAGCAATGTCCACAGCCTGGGCACCGACCAGATCGCCGCATTGACCACGGCGCAGCTGGCCGCGCTGTCGACCCAGCAACTGAACGCGCTGGACACCGACCAGATCGTCAGCCTGACCACCGCCCAAGCCGGTGCGCTGACCACCCGCCAGGTCGCCGCGCTGGGCAGCAACGCCATCGCCGCGCTGGAAACCCGCGACGTCGCCGCGCTGAAGAGCTCCCAGCTTGCCGCCCTCGGCACCAGCCTGATCGCCGCGCTGGGCACGGCGCAGATCGTCGCCCTCGGCACCGCGCAGTTCGCATCGCTGGGCACCCAGCAAGTGGCCGCGCTCAGTTCCGACCAGGTCGCCGCGATGGAAACCCAGGACTTGCTGGCGCTCAAATCGCAGCAAGCCGCCGCGCTCGGCACCGCCGCCGTCGCCGCGCTGACCACCGCACAGTTCGCCACGCTGAGCAGCATCCAGCTGGGCAGCTTCACCACCGCCCAGGTCGCCGCGCTGACGACCGACCAGATCGTCGCGCTGACCACGCTGCAGGCGAGCCAGTTGACCACCCGTGAAATCGCCGCGCTGTCGACCGACCAGCTGAACGCGCTGGAAACCGTCGACTTTGCCGCGCTGAAGACCGCGCAGATCGCAGCGCTGACCTCATTGCAGATCGCCGCGCTGAGCACCGACCTGATCGTCGCGCTGACCACCGCGCAAGCCGGCGCGCTGACGCCCGTCCAACTGAACGCGCTGAGCAGCGACCAGCTGGGCGCCATGGAAACCCAGGACTTCGCCGCGCTGAAGACCAGCCAGCTGCTGGGCCTGGGCACCAAGGCCATCGCCACGCTGACGCCGGGCCAGGTCGCCGCGCTGCAAACCACGCAGATCGCGCAACTGACATCGGACCAGATCCAGGTACTGAGCTCCAGCCAGCTCGGTGCGCTGACCACGCTGCAAGTGAACGCCCTCAGCACCGCTCAGGTCGGCTACCTGCTGACCGAGCAGATCGCCGTGCTGACCACGGCCGACTGGGCCGCGCTGAAATCGTCGCAGCTGAACGCGCTGTCGTCGAAACAGGTCGCCGCCATCACCACCGACCAGATCGTCGCGCTGACCACCGCGCAAGCGTCCACCCTGAGCACGCAACAACTGGCGCTGCTGTCGACCGACCAACTGGCCGCGATGGAAACGCAAGACCTGGGCGCGCTGAAATCCAACCAGATCGCCGGCCTCGGCACGTCCGCCGTCGCCGCGCTGACCACCACCCAGCTGCAGGCGCTGAAAACGCTGCAGACCGCGGCGCTGACCACCAAACAAGTGGCCGCGCTGACCACCGACCAGATCGTCGCGCTGACCACCGCGCAAGCATCCAGCCTGACCACGCAGCAAGTGGCCGCGCTGTCGACCGACCAACTGCTGGCGATCGAAACCGAAGACCTGGCCGCGCTGAAAACCGCGCAACTGGCCGCCCTCGGCACCACCCAGATCAAGCTGCTGAGCACCGACCAGATCGTTGCGCTGAGCACCGCCCAATATGCCGGCCTGAGCTCGCGCCAGCTGCTATCGCTGACCAGCGACCAACTGGTGGCGATGGAAACGCGCGACCTGGCCTCGCTGAAGACCTCGCAAGTAATCGGCCTGGGCAGCGACCAGTTGAACGCGCTGACCAGCGACCAGGTGGCTTCGCTGACCACGATTCAGCTCAACGGCCTGAGCACCTCGCAGCTGGCGACGCTGAACACCACGCAGATCGCCGCCATGAGCACGACGCAAGTGTCGTCGCTGGGCACCGCGCAAGTGGCGCTGTTGACCAGCGACCAGCTGGTGGCCCTGGGCACGCAGACGCTGTCGCTGATGAAGACGGCGCAGATCGCCGCCCTCAAGACCGCGCAGATCGTCGCGCTGAACAGCGACCAGATCGCCGCGCTGAGCACCGCGCAGGTCGGCAACCTGACCACGCAGCAGATCGCCGCCCTCAGCAGCGACCAGGTGAACGCGCTGGAAAGCCAGGACTTCGCCGCGCTGAAAACCGCACAATTCGCCGCGCTGAGCACCGACGTCATCGCCAGCCTGAGCACCGCCCAGGCCGCCGCGCTGACCACCCTGCAGGTATCCAGCCTGAGCACGCGCCAGACCGCCGCGCTGGGCACCGCGCAAGTCGCCGTGCTCTCCAGCGCCGACATCGTGGCGCTGAAAACCGCGCAACTGGCCGCGCTGACTACCGACCAGCTCGATGCACTGGGCACCGACCAGTTCCGCGTGCTGACCGCCACGCAAATGGCGGCGCTGAGCAGCGCCCAGTTCAAGTCGCTCACCACCGACCAGATCGTCGCGCTGAACACGCTGCAAGCGGGCAGCCTGGCCACCGCGCAAGTGCGCGCGATGACCGCCGACCAGCTGGCCGCGCTGGAAACGCAAGACCTGGCCGCGTTCAAGACCCAGCAGGTCGCCGCGCTGAGCACCGATCAACTGGTGCTGCTGAACAGCGACCAGATCGCCGGCCTGAGCGTCACGCAAGTCGCCAACCTGACCACCGCGCAAGTGGCGTCGCTGACCAACGGCCAGATGCTCGCGCTGGAAAGCCAGGACCTGGCCGCGCTGAAGACCTCGCAACTGCTGGCGCTGAACACCGACCAGCTGGATGCGCTGTCGACCGACCAGCTGCAGGCGATGACGGCGGCGCAGCTGTCGTCACTGAGCACGGCGCAATTCCAGGGCCTGCTGACCTCGCAGATCACCTCGCTGACCACGCTGCAAGTGGCGGCGCTGGCCACCGGCCAGGTCGCCAGCCTGACGGCCACCCAGCTGGCCGCGCTGAACACCGATGAAGTCATCGCGCTGAAAACCACGCAGATCGCCGCGCTGAAGACCGCGCAAGTGCAGCTGCTGAGCACCGACCAGATCGCCGCGCTGACCAGCCTCCAGGTCAGTTCAATGACAACCGGCCAGCTGTCCTCGCTGACCACCGACCAGATCGCCGCGTTGAGCACGGCCGACTTTGCCGCGCTGAGCGCCGCGCAACTGGGCGCGCTGGGCATGCTGAGCAACCTGACCACCGACCAGATCCAGGCACTGACGCCGACCCAGGTCGGCGGCCTGACGACCGACCAGATCGCCGCGCTGAACACCGCGCAAATCGTCGCCCTGACCACCCGCCAGATCGGCAGCCTGAGCACGGCCGGCGTCGCCGTCCTGAACAGCGACCAGCTGCGGGCGCTGGAGCTGGAAGACCTGGCCGCGATGAAGACCTCGCAGATCGTCGCCCTGACCACCGCTCAGGTGACCGAGCTGACCACCGACCAGGTCGCAGCGCTGACCACGGCGCAAGCGGGCAGCCTGGCGACCGCGCAAGTGGCCGCGCTGAGCACCGACCAGGTGCGGGTACTGACCACCGCCGACCTGCTGATGCTGAGGTCCGCGCAAATCGCCGCGCTGACCACCGACCAGATCGCCGCGCTGGTGATCGACCAGGTGCAGGCCCTGGGCGCCGCCCAGCTGAACGCGATGAGCTCGACGCAGTTCCAGTCGCTCAACAGCGACCAGATCATCGAACTGACGACGCAGCAATACCAGTCGCTGAGCACGGCGCAAGTGGCCGCGCTGACCACGCAGCAACTGGCCGCGCTCGAGCTGGAAGACCTGGCCGCGCTGAAGACCGCACAGATCGCGGCACTCGGCACCGCCCAGGTGCAATCGTTGACGGTCGACCGCGTTGCCGCGCTGACCACGGCGCAGGCGCAATCGCTCAGCAGCAACCAGCTGCAGGCGCTGACCTCGGACCAGATCCAGGCGCTCAACACCGACGACCTGCTGGCCCTGAAGGCAGCGCAATTTACCGCGTTGACCAGCGACCAGTTGAACTCGCTGCTGATCGACCAGTTCCAGAGTCTGGGTTCGACCCAACTCAACGGCTTGACCACGGCGCAATTCCACGCGCTGGGCACCGACCAGATCGTCCAGCTGACCACGCAGCAAGTGTCCCAGCTGGCCACGGCGCAACTGGCCGCATTGAGTTCCGACCAGTTGGGCGCGATGGAGCTGGAAGACCTGGCCGCGCTGCTGACCGCCCAGCTCACCTCGCTGAGCACGCTGCAGATCACCCAGCTGGGTCTGACGCAGATCGGCGCGCTGACCACGCTGCAAGCCGCCGCGCTGGCGACCGCCCAGCTCGCCGCGCTGAGCACCGACCAGTTGCAGGCGCTGAGCACCGATGACCTGGCCGCGTTGAAGACTTCGCAGGTGCAGGCGCTGACCACGAATCAGCTGATTTCGCTGACGATGGACCAGCTGCAAAACCTGACCACCGCCCAGATCGACGCGCTGACCTCGGCGCAGGCTTCCTCGCTCACCACCGACCAGATCGCCGGCTTGACCACGCTGCAGGTGGACAATATCGCCACGCGCCAGTTGAACGCCCTCACCAGCGACCAGATCGCCGCCCTCAGCACCGACGACTTCGTCACGCTGTCGAGCACGCAGATTGCCGCGCTCAACGCCGCCCAGTTCGGCGCGATCACCACCGACCAGATGGTGGCGCTGAGCAGCATGCAGGTCGCCTCGCTCAGCACCGCGCAAGTGGCCGCGCTCAGCAGCAACCAGCTGGACGCGCTGGAAACGGCCGATTTCGCCGCGCTGAAATCCGCGCAGATCGCCGCCATCGCCACCGCCAATGTGGGCGCGCTGACCACCGACCTGATCGCAGCGCTGGCCACGGCCCAGATCGTCGGCCTGACCAGCGACCAGATCGTCGCCCTCAACGGCGACCAGATCGCCGCGCTGCTCACCGCGCAAGTGGGGGCGCTGAGCACCGTGCAGATCGCCGCGCTCGGCACCGGCCAGATCGCCGCGCTGAGCACCATGGACTTCGTCGCGCTGCGCAGCAACCAGCTGGCCGCCTTCCGTTCCGACCAGTTCGCCGCGCTGACCAGCGACCAGCTGAACGCGCTGTCCAGCAGCGCCATCACCGGGCTGACCACGCAAATGCTGGGTTCGCTGACCAGCGACCAGTTCAGCCAGCTGAGCACCGCGCAAATCGCGGCGCTGACCTCGGTCCAGCTGTCGTCGCTGAGCACGGCCCAACTGACCGCGCTCAATACCGACCAGTTCGCCGTACTGAACACCAGCGCCCTCAAGAACCTGCAAGCGAGCCAGTTCGGCGCGCTGACCACCGACCAGATCGTCGCGCTGACCACGGCGCAGACGCGCTCGCTGACCAGCGTGCAACTGACCGCGCTGACCAGCGACCAGGTCGCCGCGCTGGAGACGGCGGACCTGGCCGCGCTGGCCACGGCCCAGCTCGTCACACTGGGCAGCGACCAGTTGCTGTCGCTGACCACCGACCAATTGCAAACGCTGGCCACCGCGCAACTGACGGTGCTGACCACCGACCAGATCAGCACCGGCCTGAACGCCGGCCAGATCGCCGCGCTGACCACCGCGCAAGCCAGCTCGCTGGCCACGCGCCAGGTCGCCGCGCTGACCACCGGCCAGATCGCCGCGCTGGAAACGGAAGACCTGGCCTCGTTCGCCACCCGCCAGATCGTCGCCCTGGGCAGCCAGCAAGTGGCCGCGCTGAACAGCGACCAGCTGAACGCGCTGACCACCGCCGAACAGGCGGCCCTGACCACCAGCCAGCTAAGCAACGGCCTCAGCACGGCGCAGCTGGTCACGCTGGACAGCGCCCACATCTCGGCGCTGACCACCGTGCAGCTGGTCTACGGCCTGGGCAGCGACGGTATTTCCGCGCTGACCACCGACCAGCTCACCGCGCTGCGCACCGCGCAAACCTCGCTGCTGAGCACCGGCCAGGTGCAGGCGCTGACCACCGACCAGATCGTCGCGCTGGGCACCGCCCAGGCATCGACCCTGACCACGCAGCAGATCGTCTCGCTCACCACCGACCAGATCGCAGCACTGGAGACGGTCGACTTCAACGCGCTGGCCACCCGCCAGATCGCCGCCCTGACCAGCGACCAGATCGGCGTGCTGTCGAGCAACCAGTTGAACGCGCTGAGCACGACGCAGCTGGCCGCGCTGACCACCCGCCAGCTGTCCACCGGCTTGCAGACCGCGCAAGTGGCGGCGCTCGACACCGACCACATCGCCGCGCTGGGCACGGCGCAACTGGCCTACGGCCTGAGCACCGACGCCATCCTGGCGCTGACCACCGACCAGATCGGCGCGCTGAAGACCGCGCAGATCGCCGCGCTGACCACCGTCCAGGCCAGCAGCCTGAGCACCGATCAGATCGTCGCCCTGGCCACCGCCCAGATGACCGGCCTGTCCACCGCGCAAATGCCGTGGCTCACCGCCGACCAGCTGGCTGCGATGAACACCGCGCAGATCGCCGCCCTCGACACCCAGGACATGGCCGCGCTGACCGCCGTCCAGTTCACCGGCCTGTCCACCGACCAGACCGTGGCGCTGACCACCAACCAGGTGCGCGGCCTCAAGACCGCGCAGGTCGCCGCGATCGACGTGGGCCAGATCACCGTCTTCAGCACCGACCAGATCGCAGCCTTGAGCACCGCGCAAGCGGCCGCGCTGAGCGTGACCGCGGTGGTCGCGCTGTCGACCAACCAGATCGGCGCGCTGGTCACGGCGGACGTCGCCGCGCTGGGCACCTTGCAGGTATCCAGCCTCGACGTGACGCAACTGCCGGGGCTGAACACCGCCCAGGTGCAGGCGCTGACCAGCGTCCAGCTGGGCGCGATGACCGCCGACCAGATGTACGCCTTGAGCACCGGCCAGATCAGCGCCTTGCGCACCGCGCAGGTCGGCTACCTGACCACCACCCAGCTGGCCGCGCTGTCGGACAGCCAGATCCAGTCCTTCACCACGGCCCAGGTCGCCGCAATCAAGCTCAGCCAGATCACCGCGCTGACGGTGGACCAGATGGCCGTGTTCGGCACCGACCAGCTGCAGGCGCTGACCACGTCGCAGATCCAGACGCTGACGACCACCCAGCTGAACGCGCTGACCGGCCCGCAGGCGGCCGCCTTCACCACGCAGCAGATGGCCGCGCTGAAGAACGCCCAGATCGCCGCGCTGACGGTGGACCAGATCAACGCCTTCACCACCGACCAGCTGGGCGCCTGGACCACCAGCCAGCTCGGCTCGCTGACGGCGACGCAGATCGGCTACCTGTCGACGACGCAGATCGCCGGCCTGACCAACACGCAAGTGGCCGGCCTGAAAACCAGCCAGCTGATCGTCTTCACGACCGACCAGATCGCCGCATTCACGGCCGGCCAGGTGCCGTCGCTGACCACCGCCGGCCTGACCGCGCTGAGCGTGACGCAAGCCAACGCCTTCACCGGCGGCCAGGTGGCGGCGATGACGGTCACGCAGACGATGGCGCTGAACGCCTCGTCGACCAACTACGCCACGCCGCTGGTGCTGGACCTGGACGGCAACGGCGTGCGCACGCTGAGCATCGCCGCCGGCGTGCAGTTCGACATCCGCGGCGACGGCAAGGCCGTCAACACCGGCTGGGTCGACGCCCACGACGGCCTGCTGGCCCTGGACCGCAACAACGACGGCGTCATCAACGACGGCGGCGAACTGTTCGGCAGCGCCACCACGCTGGCCGACGGCGGCAAGGCGGCCAACGGCTACGCCGCGCTGCAGGCGCTCGACAGCAACGGCGACGGCCAGATCACGGCCGCCGACCACAGCTTCGGCGCGCTGCGGGTCTGGGTCGACGGCAACTCCGACGGCGTCAGCCAGGCGGACGAGCTGAAGACGCTGGGCCAGCTGGGCATCGCCGGCATCGCCACGCACGCCGACAACGCGCTGACGCTACAGAACGGCAACGCCATCGGCCTGACGTCGAGCTACACCGGCACCGATGGCAGCACGCACGCCAGCGCCGACGTCTGGTTCCTGGCGCAGAAAGGCGCCGCGACCGGCGCGCCGTCGCTGCAGCAGCAGGTGAGCGGCCTGAGCAACGCGATCGCCGGCTTCGCCGCCAGCCACGCCGCAGCCCCCGCGGCCCCGGCGCCGCAGCTGACGACGCCGGCCCAGAGCGCCGACACCACGCTGGCCCAGGCCCTGAGTCAATACCGCGCCGCCCACGGCCTGCAAGCCGCCTGGACCGATACCCAGCGCGACAAGACCCCGGGCGCCGACCACAACGCCGGCACCTGGTTCAGCGTCCCGAACCGCTAAAACTAAAATGCGGGGCCGGTTCCAACCTGGGGTCAGTTCCGGCAATCTGCCACGCGTGGCAGATTGCCGGAACTGACCCCAGGTTGGAACCGGCCCCGGGTTAGAATACATGCTATGACCGTTCAAGTTCCCGCCGTACCCGCTTCTTTCGATTCCAGCCCGCTCGGCACCGTCATGGCGATGGCCGTCAAGGGGATGCTGTCCATCGGCGACCTGTTCGGCGCCGCCGGCGTGCTGCAGGAAAGCGGCCAGGTGCCGGCCGCCATCGCGCTGTACCGCACCTGGATCGCCCACACGCCGTCGCCGATGGCCTATGCGGCCTGCTTCAACCTGGCCGTGGTGCTGTCCACCGCGGGCGACGATGCGGCCGCCGAGGCGCTGCTGCGCCAGGCCATCGCGCTCAATCCGGATTTCGTCGAGGGCCGCCTGAACCTCGGCTCGCTGCTCGAACGCGCCGGCCGTCCCGACGATGCGCTGGCCATGTGGAACGCCATCCTCACCGATCCGATCCAGCCCGACATCAAGACCAACACCTCGCTGTACATCCAGACGCTCAACAACCTGGGCCGCCTGCTGGAGATCCGCAAGCGCTATCCGGAGGCGGAAGCCGTGCTGGCACTGAGCCTGCGCGTCGATCCCAAGCAGGCCAACGTGATGACGCACTGGGTCCACCTGCGCCAGAAGCAGTGCGAATGGCCCGTCTACAGCGGCCTCGAACACATCTCCGTCGCCACCATGATGGAGGGCACGTCGGCGCTGGCGATGCTCAGCGCGTCCGCCGATCCGGCCCAGCAGCTGGCCGCCTCGCGCCGCTTCGTCACCGAAAAGGTCAACGCCAACGTCGCCCCGCTGACCGGCGCCCACGGCTACGGCCACCAGCGCCTGCGCATCGGCTACCTGTCGTCGGACTTCTGCTCGCACGCGGTGTCGATCCTGACCGCCGAGCTGTATGAGCTGCACGACCGCAGCAAGTTCGAGGTCTACGCCTTCAGCTGGAGCCGCGAGGACGGCTCGCCGATCCGCGCCCGCGTGGTCAAGGCCATGGACCACTACATCCGCATCGACAAGATGACCGACGAGCAGGCCGCCCGCGCCATCCGCGCCCACGAGATCGACATCCTGGTCGACCTGCACGGCCTGACCCTGGGCGCGCGCCCGAACATCCTGGCGTTCCGCCCGGCGCCGGTGCAGCTGACCTATCTCGGCTTCCCCGGCAGCACCGGCCTGCCCGGCATCGACTACGTGCTGGCCGACGAATTCCTGATCACGCCGGAGATGACCAAGGACTTCACCGAGAAGCCGCTGTACCTGCCGGACACTTTCCAGATCAACGACCGCCAGCGCCTGATCGCGCCCACGCCGACCCGCGCCTCGGTCAACCTGCCGCAAGACGCCTTCGTCTTCTGCTCGTTCAACAACAACTTCAAGTTCACGCCGGACGTGTTCGACGTGTGGATGAACATCCTGCGCCGCGTGCCCAACAGCGTGCTGTGGCTGGTGGCCGATTATCCGGAAGTGCGCGAGAACCTGTACCGCTACGCCGAACAGGCGGGCGTGGCCCGCGAACGCCTGATCTTCAACAGCCGCGCCGTGCCGGCCGAATACCTGGCGCGCTACCAGCTGGCCGACCTGTTCCTCGACACCTTCCCGTTCAACGCCGGCACCACCGCCAGCGACGCGCTGTGGGCCGGCCTGCCGCTGCTGACCTGCGCCGGCCGCACCTTCTCGTCGCGCATGGCGGGCAGCCTGCTGAAGGCGGTCGACCTGCCGGAGCTGATCACCTTCAACTTCGCCGACTATGAAGAGAAGGCCGTCGCGCTGGCCCACGATCCGCAGCGCATCGCCGCCATGAAGCGCCAGCTGATCGACAACCGCCTGACCTGCGCGCTGTTCGACAGCCCGCGCTTCGTGCGCAACATGGAAGCGGTACTGCAGCAGATCGCCAAGCCGGCCGCGCCGCGCCTGGCGCCGCAGCCCGCTCCGGTGCTGAAGCCAGATGTCCCGCGCCTGCCGGCCTCGCAGATCCCCATCGTCACCGTCTCCTACAACGCGCCCGACCTGGTCGAGGCGCTGCTGTCGTCGCTGCGCAAGTTCTATCCTAACCGCGTGTATATCATCGACGGCTCCAATCCAGACATCGCGGAAAAAATCCGTGCCATGGCGGCCGGCTACGACAACGTCGAGTTCATCCCGTTCGGCTACAACATCCACCATGGCCCCGGCATGACCTGGGCCATCAACAACCTCGGGTTGAAGGGCGAAGTGCTGTTCCTCGATTCGGACGTGGAAGTGGTCAACCCCGGCTTCATCGAGTCGCTGCAAAGCCATTTGAAGCCGGGCATGTACGGCGCCGGCCACCTGCGCATCGTCAGCGAAGGCGGTTATGAGAACCCCGTCGCGAACCCGATACGCTATCTGCACCCGGCCTGCATGCTGGTCAATCTCGACGTGGCGCGTTTGTGGCCGCTGCCGATCAAGCACGGCGCGCCGATGATCCAGACCATGCTGGCCATTCACCGCGCCGGCGCCCATCACCTGATCGAGGCCGTCGACTGGGTCGACCAGGATTTCAGCCGCGAGTCCAGGCGCGTCTTCCTCAAGCACGACTGGCAGGGCACCGTGATCCGCACCGGCGGCTACCACTACGACCTGCCCACCGCCTCGGCGCAGATCAACCAGGACCTGCTGTCCATGGTGCCGGCCGACGCCCGCAAGCTGGTCGACGTCGGCTGCCACGACGGCGCCTTCGCCAAGGCCTACCGCCAGCGCAACCCGATCTGCAACTACACCGGCATCGAGCGCGATCCTGCGCCGGCCAACGCCGCCCGCCCGCATTGCGATTTCGTGTTCGACCAGGATATCGAAAGCGCCAGCCCGGAGTTCTGGTCGCACGTGAGCGGGGCCGATTGCTGGATACTCGGCGAGGTGCTCGAACACATGAACGACCCGTGGGCCGTGCTGACCAAAATCCGCTCCAACATGGCGCCGGGCGGGCGCGTGGTCGCGGCCATCCAAAATTTCCAGCACTGGAGCATTCAGGCCCGCCTCAACGCCGGCGACCTGCGCTACGGCCAGGGCGCGGCGATGAACAAAGGCCACAAGCGCATCTTCACGCGCGGCGCCATGCTCGACCTGTTCCTGCAGTCGGGCTTCAAGATCGCCGGCGGCAGCTCGCGCATACCGGAAGAACCGGCGCGCGACAAATACCTGCCGGCGATACGCCTGATGGCCCAGGCCAGCGGCGTCGATCCGGAGATCGCGGTCGAGGACGCGCTGGCCCCGCAATACATCCTGGTGGCAGTCGCCGCCTGATACGGATATCGAGGCCCGCATGTCCGCCCAGCTGAACGCCGCCATCGCCGCCGGCAATATCGCGGAGGCGGCGACGCTGGCGTTCGCGCAGGCCGGACTGGGCGTGCTGCCGATCACGGAGCTGATCGGCATCGCCGGACTGCTGGCCGGGCAGGGTAAGCAGGAACGGGCCATCGCGCTGTACCAGCTGTGGATCAAGCACTGCGATACCCCACTGCTGCACGCGGCCTGGTACAACCTGGCGGTGCTGCAGATGCAAGGCGGCGACGAGCGCGCCGCCGAACGTTCGTACCGCCGCGCGCTGGAGATCCAACCGCATTTCACCGAAGCCTATCTCGGCCTCGGCGCGCTGATGGAGCGCCGCCGCAGTCCCGACGAGGCGCTCGACACCTGGCACGAGGCGCTGGACCTGCTCGATCCGGCCGCCGCCAACGCGCGACAGCTGCAGATCCAGCTGTTCAACAATATCGCCCGCGTGGCCGACGGCGAGCAGCGCTATCCGGAAGCGGAAGACGCGCTGACCCGCAGCCTGCAGCTCGATCCGCGCCAGCCGCTGGTCGCAGCCCACTGGGTACGGCTGCGCCAGCAGCAATGCGCATGGCCGGTGCTGGCCGCGCTGCCGGGGCTGGACGAAGACCAGTTGCTGACGGCCGCCTCGGCCCCCACCGCGCTCGGCGCCAGCGACGATCCGGCGGTACAGCTGGCGGCGGCCCGCCGCCATGTCGCCGCCCATGTGCCCCGCGGCGCGGCGCCGCTGTCCGACCAAGCCGGCTACATGCACCGCAAGCTGCGCATCGGCTACCTGTCGCCGGACGCCTGTCCGCAGACCGCCGAACTGTACGCGCTGCACGACCGCAAGCTGGTCGACGTCTACGGTTTCTGCTGGAGCGAGGAAGACAACTCGCCCGCGCGCCTGCGTCTGGTGCAGGGCCTGGACCATCACGTGCGCATCGCCGGCATCACCGACCTGCAGGCGGCGCAGCTGATACGGGCGCACGAAATCGACATCCTCATCGACCTGCAAGGCCTGGCTGTCGGCGGCCGGCCCGGCATCCTGTCGCATCGCCCGGCGCCGGTGCAGATCGCGTGGCTGGGCTATCCCGCCACCACGGCGCTCGACAGCATCGACTACGTGCTGGCCGATGCCTGGGTGCTCCCGCCGGAACTGGCGCCTTACTACACCGAACAGCCGCTGTATTTGCCGGACAGCTGCCGGATCAACGACCGCCAGCGCGCGACGGGTCCGCGCCTGGGGCGCGCCGCATACGGGCTGCCGCAAGACGCCTTCGTCTTCTGCAGCTTCGGCGACAGCAGCAAACTGGCGCCGCCGATGTTCGGCGCCTGGATGCGCATCCTGCAGCGCGTGCCGGACAGCGTGCTGTGGCTGGCGTCCGGCAGCGAACAGGTACGCGACAACCTGCGCGTGGCCGCGCTGCGCCACGGCGTCGCCAGCGACCGACTGTATTTCGCCAGCCACGCGCCGGAACACACCCTGGCCCGCTGCCAGGCTGCCGACCTGTTCCTCGACACGCTGCCCCTCAACGCCGGCGCCGCCGGCGGCGACGCGCTGTGGGCCGGCCTGCCGCTGCTGACCTGCTCCGGCCGCAGCTACGCAGGGCGCATCGGCGGCAGCCTGCTGCACGCCGCCGGCCTGCCGGAACTGGTCACCCGGAACCTGAGCGACTACGAGGACGCTGCCGTGCGGCTGGCGCAAGCGCCGGACCAACTGGCCGCGCTGCGCCGGCGCCTGAACGACAACCGCGACACCAGCGCACTTTTCGACACGCCGCGCCTGGCGCGCAACCTCGAGCAGCTCTACCTGCGCGTGGCGCGCGGCACGCTGAACCGCCGCAACGCCAAACGCGCCGACACCAGCCTGCCCCTGGTCAGCATCCTGATCGCGGCGGCCGACACGGATGCCGACGCCTTCGAACGCACGCTGCGCAGCGCGCTGGCGCAAACCTGGGGCCACACCGAGATCATCGTCAGCGACAGCAGCGGCGGCGACGCGTTGCGCGCGCGGATCGCTCCGCTGCTGGCGCGCCATCCGCAGCTGCGCTACAACCGCGCACCCGGCCTGTCGCCGGCGGCCAGCCTGGATCACTGCCTGGCGCTGTCGCTGGGCGAATACATCGCCGTCGCGCCGCAGGGCGACGTCCTGCTGCCTGAAAAACTGGCGCGTATGATGCACTTTTATCAAACCTATCCGAACGTCGGCCTGGTCGGCAGCTGGCGCCAGCCGCAGGACGACGACGGCGCCGCGCTGCCGGGCGCGCCGGTATTCGGCACCGACACGGTGGTCGACGGCGCCTCGCTGGGCAGCCTGCTGTTGTCGTCCGATCACAACGCCACCGCCACGCTGTGCGACGCCGGCGCGCTGCTGCTGCGCCGCAGCATTATCGGCGCCGGCTTCGGCCACTATCACGGACGGCAATATCAATATCTGTCCGGCATCGCCATGGCCTTGTCCGCGCTGGCCGGCCGCGATGGCGTCTACCTGGCCGATCCGCTGTCCAGCCACCGCCCTTCCCGCACATCACCCGCCGCGCAGGCCGACGCCGATGCCCTGCTCTGCGCGCTCGACGGCTTGCATCTTTTATACGCAGCCCATGCGCAGCATGCCTTCCTGTCCGACCCCGCCGCTTTCAAACAGGTACTGGCCGCCCGCCTCGCCGCCCTCAATGCGCTGCTCACCGGCCGCCACGCCGCGCTGTCCATACAGCTGTCGGCCAGCGCCAGCCTCGATCTGGCCGACTTGCACGATGTGCTACGGCAGGGCTACCAGTTGCTACTTTCCCACTGAGTCTCCTTTTTTGTGGAAATTTCCCATCCTTCCTGAAGACGCCCCAAACAGGCCCTGCTTTTCGTTTAAAATACGACGGATGTGGCTGACAATATGTCCTGTACGGACCACACACATAATCAGCACAACTATTCGGGGATAGTATGAAAGCAGTCATATTGGCAGGCGGCTTGGGCACCAGGCTTAGCGAAGAAACCACTGTCAAACCGAAGCCGATGGTCGAAGTCGGCGGCAAGCCTATCCTGTGGCACATCCTGAAGAGCTATTCCGCGTTCGGCATCAATGACTTCGTCATCTGCTGCGGCTACCGCGGCTACGTCATCAAGGAATTCTTCGCCAACTACTTCCTGCACACCTCGGACGTCACCTTCGACCTGCAGCAGAACTCGATGGAAGTGCACGAGCGCCACGCCGAACCGTGGAAGGTCACGCTGGTCGACACCGGTGCCGACACCCTGACCGGCGGCCGTCTCAAGCGCGTGCGCCAGCACGTCGAGAACGACGAAGCCTTCTGCTTCACCTACGGCGACGGCGTGGCCGACATCGACATCGGCGCTTCGATCGCCTTCCACAAGGAACATGGCAAGCTGGCCACCATGACCGCCGTGCAGCCGCCGGGACGCTTCGGCGCCATCGACATGAACGGCCAGCGCATCATGAGCTTCAAGGAGAAGCCCCAGGGCGACGGCAACTGGATCAACGGCGGCTACTTCGTGCTCTCGCCCAAGGTCATCGACCTGATCGACGACGACAGCACCATCTGGGAAAAAGGCCCGCTCGAGAAGCTCGCCGAGAGCAACCAGCTCGACGCCTGGCTGCACCACGGGTTCTGGCAGCCGATGGACACGCTGCGCGACAAGGTCCTGCTCGAAGAGCTGTGGGACAGCGGCAAGGCGCCGTGGAAGCGATGGCCATGAATCCGGCGTTCTGGCGCGGCAAGCGTGTTTTCCTGACCGGACACACCGGTTTCAAGGGTAGCTGGCTGAGCCTGTGGTTGCAGCAACTGGGCGCCCACGTCACCGGCTACGCCCTCGAAGCACCAAGCAAACCAAGCCTGTTCGATACCGCCCACGTCGGCGCCGGCATGACCTCCGTCATCGGCGACATCCGCGACGGCATCGCGCTGCGCGAGGCGATGATGAAGGCCAGGCCGGAGATCGTCATCCACATGGCGGCGCAGGCGCTGGTGCGCTACTCGTACGCCAATCCGGTCGAGACCTACGCCACCAACGTCATGGGGCTGGTGAACTTCTTCGAAGCGGTGCGCCACACACCCGGCATCAAGGCCGTGGTCAACGTCACCAGCGACAAGTGCTATGAAAACAAGGAATGGGCCTGGGGCTACCGCGAGAACGAAGCCTTCGGCGGCTATGACCCTTACAGCAACAGCAAGGCCTGCGCCGAGCTGGTGACGGCCGGCTACCGCTCGTCGTTCTTCAATCCCGAAAAACACGCCGAGCACGGCGTCGCGCTGGCCTCGGGCCGCGCCGGCAACGTCATCGGCGGCGGCGACTGGGCCGAGGACCGCCTGATCCCCGACATGGTGCGCGCCATCGCCGCCGGCAAGCCGGTGCGCATCCGCAGCCCGCACGCGATCCGCCCGTGGCAGCACGTGCTCGAACCGCTGTCGGGCTACCTGACCCTGGCCGAGCACTTATACACCCACGGCGCCGCGTACGCCGAAGGCTTCAACTTCGGCCCGCACGACATCGACGCGCGCCCGGTGGAATGGATCATCTCGCGCCTGTGCGAAAGCTGGGGCAAGGGCGCCAGCTGGGAGCTGGACAGCGCGCCGCAGCCGCACGAGGCGCACTACCTCAAGCTGGACTGCTCGAAGGCCCGCAGCCGCCTGCAATGGCAGCCGCGCTGGCACCTGGGCCACACCATCGACATGATCGTCGCATGGCACCAGGCGCACGCCGCCGGCGCCGACATGCGCGCGCTGACGCTGGCGCAGATCGACACCTATCAAAACACCGCACATCTTTAAGCGCACATAACCAAGGCTGGAATCATGAGTGAAGCACAAAGCAAGGAACAACTCCGCGAACAGATCATCAAGCTGGTGGCCCAATACGGCGCCCTGGCCAGCGTGCCGAAGGCGTTCGAGCCCGGCGTGACCGTCATCCCGCCGGCCGGCAAGGTCGTCGGCGCGCCTGAAATGGAACTGATGGTCGAGGCCTCGCTGGACGCCTGGCTCACCACCGGCCGCTTCAACGACCAGTTCGAGGCCAGGCTGGCCAAGATGATCGGCGTGAACTTCCTCATCACCGTCAACTCCGGCTCCTCGGCCAACCTGGTCGCGTTCAACACGCTGACCTCGCCCAAGCTGGGCGCGCGCGCGATCCAGCAGGGCGACGAGGTGATCGGCGTGGCCGCCGGCTTCCCCACCACCGTCAACCCGATCATCCAGTTCGGCGCGGTGCCGGTGTTCGTCGACGTCGAGCTGGGCACCTACAACATCGACGTGACCAAGCTCGAGGCGGCGATCTCGCCCAAGACCAAGGCCATCATGCTGGCCCACACGCTGGGCAACCCGTACAACCTGGACGTCATCACCGCCATCTGCAAGAAGCACAAGCTGTGGCTGATCGAGGATTGCTGCGACGCGCTGGGCTCGACCTACCACGGCAAGATGGTCGGCACCTTCGGCGACATCGGCACCATGTCGTTCTACCCGGCCCACCACATCACGATGGGCGAAGGCGGCGCCGTGTTCACCAACGATCCGGAACTGAAGATGATCGCCGAGTCGTTCCGCGACTGGGGCCGCGACTGCTACTGCGCGCCGGGCAAGGACAACACCTGCGGCAAGCGCTTCTGCCAGTGCCTGGGCACGCTGCCGATGGGCTACGACCACAAGTACACCTACAGCCACCTGGGCTACAACCTGAAGATCACCGACATGCAGGCCGCCTGCGGCCTGGCCCAGATCGACCGCGCGCCCGGCTTCATCCAGGCCCGCAAGGACAACTTCGCCTACCTGAAGGAGCGCCTGCAGTCGTGCGCCGAGTTCCTGATCCTGCCGGAGGCGACCGAGCATTCGGACCCGTCGTGGTTCGGCTTCCCGATGACGCTCAAGCCTGAGGCCAACGTCTCGCGCGTGGACCTGCTGACCTACCTGGACGAGCACAAGATCGGCACCCGCCTGCTGTTCGCCGGCAACCTGACGCGCCAGCCCTATATGGTCGGGCGCAACTACCGCGTCTCCGGCGACCTGACCAACACCGACCGCGTCATGAACGACACCTTCTGGATCGGCGTCTTCCCAGGCCTGACCCGCGAGATGCTGGACTTCGCCGTCGACAAGCTCGAAACCTTCTTTGGCGTGAACTTCTGATGCAAGCGCAAGACACTAAAGTAAAAGTCGCCGACCTGGTCGCGGAGACCCTGGAAAGCCTGGGCATCCAGCACGCCTTCGGCATCATCGGCGCCGGCAACGTCCATTTGTTCGAAGCCATCACCCGCCGCGGCTACACCGAGATCGTCTGCGTGCACCACGAGCAGGCAGCCTGCATGGCGGTGCAGACCTACTATCGCACTTGCGGCAAACTGTCCGCCGCGCTGCTGACCACCGGCGCCGGTTCGACCAACGGCGTTACCGGCGTGGTCTCGGCCTGGGCCGACTCGATTCCCTGCATCGTCATCGCCGGCAACGAAAACAGCAAGTTCACCTTCCCGGAAAACCCGCTGCGCATGTGGGGCGTGCAGGGCTACGATTCCTGCCAGATGGTCGAACGCGTCAGCAAATACCAGATGCGCGTGATGCAGCCGGCGCAGACCCGGCTCGAACTGCAGAAGGCCGTGCACATCGCGCTGGACGGCCGCCCGGGTCCGACGTGGATCGAGATCCCGCTGGACATCCAGTCGCAGCGCATCGAACGCGACACCATCGCCCAGTTCGAAGCGCCTGCCGCCGCCGACTATCTGAGCGACACCGTCTCGGCGCAGGTCGATTCCGTGCTGGCCGCCCTGCTGAAAGCCGAGCGTCCCGTGCTGTGGCTGGGTAACGGCATCCGCCTGGCCGGCGGCGAAACGCGCATCGCGCCGCTGCTGGAAAAGCTGGGCGCGCCGGCGCTGGTGTCGTGGGCCGGCATCGACATGATCGATTCGTCGCACCCGCTGGTGTTCGGCCGCGCCGGCGTCTACGGCCAGCGCGCCGCCAACTTCATCTTGCAGAACAGCGACTACGTGCTGGCCATCGGCACCCGCCTGGCCATCCCGCAGATCGGCTACGACCTGAACGAACTGGCGCGCCTGGCGCGCATCGACGTGGTCGACATCGACGCCGACGAAGTGGTCAAGCACGCCAAGCGCACGCAGGAAAACATCTTGTGCGACGCCCGCGTCTTCATCGAGGCGCTGATCTCGCGTCTTGAGGCCCTCACCGCGCCGGTGCCGTCCAAGGCCGCCTGGCTGGAGACCTGCCGCGCCTATGAGGAGCAGTTCCCTTGGGTCGGCCCGGAGCACGCGGACAAGGACGGCTTCATGAACTCCTACCGCTTCATGCAGCGTCTGAACGATTTCTTCAAGCCGGACCAGGTGGTCGTCACCGACATGGGCACGGCCCTGCTGAGCGGCCACCAGGTGCTGCGCTTCAAGGAAGGCCAGCGCTTCATGACCTCCACCGGCCTGGGCGAGATGGGCTACGGCCTGCCGGCCGCGCTGGGCGTCTCGTTCGCCAACGACCGCGGCGAGGTGATGTGCCTGAACTGCGACGGCGGCATGATGATGAACCTGCAAGAGCTGCAGACCATGGTGCACCACAAGCTGCCGATCAAGCTGTTCATCTTCAACAACGACGGCTACCTGATGATCAAGCACACGCAGAAGTCCCTGTTCAAGGGCGGTTACGTCGGCACCGACCGCGCCTCCGGCGTGTCCTGCCCGGACTTCTCCAAGCTGGCCACCGCGTTCGACATCCCGTCCTTCCAGATCCGCAGCTGGGACGAGTGCGACGCCACGCTGGAGGCCGTGCAGGCCGCGACCGGCCCGGTGATCTGCGAAGTGTTCATGAGTCCGACGCAGCTGTTCTCGCCGAAACTGGGCGTGGTGGCGCGCGCCGACGGTTCGCTGGTGTCGCCGCCGCTGGAAGACCTGTCGCCGCTGATCCCGCGCGACACGCTGGACAAGGCCATGATCGGCGGCATGCACGAAAAATCGAAATCCCTCTAAGATGAACCGCGTCGCCATCCTCGGTGCGAGCAGCCAGATCGCCAAAGATCTGATCCTGTCCTTCGCGCGCGAGGGCAACACCGAAGTGCTGCTGTACGTGCGCGACACGGCGGCGGCACAGCGCTGGCTGGACGCGCACCAGCTGGACTTTCCGGTGGCCGTCTACGCCGACTACGGCCAGGCGCCGCATGACGCGGTGCTCAACTTCGTCGGCGTCGGCGATCCGCAGCGCGCCGCGCAGATGGGCGGCGCCATCTTCGGCGTGACGCAGGAATTCGACGACCTGGCCTTGCGCGAGCTGCAGCGCCATCCCGAACGCCGCTACATCTTCCTGTCCAGCGGCGCCGCCTACGGCAGCGGTTTCGAGCAGCCGGCCGGCCCGGACACCCCGGCCATCGTCAACCTCAACGCGCTCAAGCCGCAGGACTACTACGGGGTGGCCAAGCTGCACGCCGAATGCAAGCACCGCGCGCTGCCGGAGCTTTGCATCACCGACCTGCGGGTGTTCAACTACTTCAGCCGCACGCAAGACCTGAACGCCCGTTTTTTCATCACCGACCTGCTGCGCGCCGTGCGCGACGACACCGTGCTGCAGACCCACGCCGGCAGCATGGTGCGCGACTACCTGCACCCGCAGGACTTCCTCCAGCTGGTGTCCTGTGTGCTGCGCGCGCCCGCCGGCAACCGCGCCATCGACTGCTACAGCGCTGCTCCGGTGGAAAAGGTCGAACTGTTAACCGCCATGGCGCAGCGCTTCGGCCTGCGCTATGAAGTCGGCGCAGCCTCGGTGGTCAACGCCACCGGCACCAAACCGCATTATTATTCGCTCAACAGGCAAGCTGCCGAATTGGGCTACCATCCGGCCTATTCCTCCATCGATGGCATCAGCGCGGAATCGGCCATAATACTTGGCAGGGACAACACCATTAGGTGAAACAAGATGACTAGCACCGACAAACTCAAGATCGCCATCATCGGCTCCGGCAATATCGGCACGGACCTGATGGTCAAGGTGATGCGCTCCAAGCATTTGGTCTGCACGCTGTTCGCCGGCCGCAATTTCAATTCGGCCGGCATGAAGCGCGCCAGCCAGCTCGGGGTGCCCATTTCGGACCGCGGCATCGAGGCTATCATCGCCGATCCGTCCATCTGCGACCTGGTGTTCGACGCCACCTCGGCCCAGGCCCACGTCGGCCACTGGGCGGCGCTCGATAAACTGGGCAAGACCGTGATCGACATGACCCCGGCCAAGCTGGGCGAGTTCTGCATCCCGGCCATCAACGCCCAGGCCACGCTGGACACCGGCACCCGCAATATCAACATGATCACCTGCGGCGGCCAGTCGTCGATCCCGATCGCCGCCGCCATCGGCGCGGTGCACCAGGACATCGAGTACGTCGAGGTGGCCTCCAGCATCGCCTCGCGCAGCGCCGGCCCGGCCACCCGCGCCAACCTGGACGAATACATCGAGACCACCGAGGAAGCGCTGCAGCGCTTCTCCGGCGCCCGCCGCGCCAAGGCGATCCTGATCCTGAACCCGGCCAACCCGCCGATCGACATGCAGACCACGATCTACGCCAAGATCGCCAACCCGGACCTGCCGGCGATCCGCGCCTCGGTCGATGCCATGGTGGCCCAGCTGAAAAGCTACGTTCCCGGCTACGGCCTGGTGGTGCCGCCGACCATCGAGGGCGGCCGCGTGGTCACCACCATCAAGGTGGTCGGCGCCGGCGACTACCTGCCGCAATACGCAGGCAACCTGGACATCATCAACTGCGCCGCCATCGCGATGGCGGAAATGGTCGCCGCAGCAAGGCACAGCAAGCATAAAGAGGAGCGCAAGCATGGCTAAGAAAATCCTGATCACCGATCCGACGCTGCGCGACGGCAACCACGCCGTGCGCCACCAGCTGAGCCGCGAAGCCTTCATCGCCTATTGCAAGGCGGCCGAGGATGCGCGCGTGCCCATCCTCGAAGTCGGCCACGGTAACGGCCTGGGCGCCTCGTCGATGCTGGTCGGCGAATGCCGGCTGAGCGACGACGAGATCCTGTCGGTGTCGCGCCAGCACCTGAAGAATTCGCGCATGAGCATCCACGTGATTC
This sequence comes from Duganella sp. LjRoot269, assembly GCF_964254095.1. NCBI lineage: Bacteria > Pseudomonadati > Pseudomonadota > Betaproteobacteria > Burkholderiales > Oxalobacteraceae > Duganella > Duganella sp. LjRoot269. The sequence goes on from NZ_CAXUSL020000001.1 coordinate 83,080, forward strand.
CCGGCTTCTGCACCATCAAGAAGGACCTGGTGCGCGCCATCGAGCTGGGCGTCGACGTGTTCCGCGTCGCCTCGCACTGCACCGAGGCCGACATCACCGACCGCCACATCCACTACGTGCGCCAGGCCGGCAAGGAAGCCTGGGGCGTGCTGATGATGAGCCACATGGCGACGCCGGCCACGCTGCTGGAGGAAGCCAAGAAGATGGAATCCTACGGCGCCGAGGCGATCGTCATCATGGACTCGGCCGGCGCCTACTTCCCGGAAGACGTCAAGGAGCGCATCGGCACGCTGGTGGACGGCCTGAATATTCCGGTCGGCTTCCACGGCCATAACAACCTGGGCATGGCCGTCATCAACTCGGTCACCGCCGTCAACGCGGGCGCCACCATCATCGACGGCACCATCCGCGGCTTCGGCGCCGGCGCCGGCAACACCCAGCTCGAAGTGCTGGTGGCCGTGTTCGAGCGCCTCGGCTTCGAGACCGGCATCGACCTGTACAAGATCCTCGACGCGGCCGACATCGCCGAGAAGGAATTCAACCCGGTCGCGCCGTCGATCTCGCCGCTGTCCATCGTCTCCGGCCTGGCCGGCGTGTTCTCCGGCTTCGCCAAGCCGGTGGCGCGCGCGGCCGAGGACTACAAGGTCGATCCGCGCGACATCTTCTTCGGTCTCGGCAAGCGCAACGCGGTGGCCGGCCAGGAAAGCCTGATCATCGAGGTCGCGCGCGACCTGGCCGAGAAAAACGCAGCAGCACTGAAAGGTTAAACCATGGCCGACCCACGCTTCGCAGAAACGCGCCAGGACGCCCTGGCCGCCTGCGCCACCCAACCCGACGTGCGCGCCGCGCTGGCGCGCCAGCACATCGCCGTCACCGGCGGCACCGGCTTCCTCGGCACCTGGATCGCCGAACTGGTGGCCGCGATGAACGACCAGTACAACCTGGGCATCACGCTCGACCTGTACGCGCGCAACATCGGCGAATGGCAGCAGAAATACCCGCACCTGGCCGCGCGCCTGGACATCCGCGTGCGCTCGCAGGACGTGCGCTCGTCGTTCGAGTTCGCCAAGAACACCAACTACGTGATCCACGCGGCCGGCATCCCGAACAACCGGGTGCACGCCTCCGATCCGCTGCGCGTGTTCCAGACCACCGTCTCCGGCATCAACAACGCGCTGGAGGCGGCCTCGCAGCTGGACGGCCTGCGCCGCTTCGTCAACGTCAGCTCCTGCCTGGTGGCCGGCCCGCCGCAGCGTCCCGGCCCGCTGAAGGAGACCGACGCCTTCCCGCTGCCGGCCGGCCTGCTGCACACCGTCTACGCCGACGCCAAGCGCGCGGCCGAGATGACGGCGGCGATCTACCGCAGCCAGTACCGCCTGCCGGTATCGACGGTGCGCCCGTTCACCTTGGCCGGCGCCTACCAGGAGCTGGACCGTCCGTGGGCGATCAACAACTTCCTGCGCGACGTGCTGACCGGCGGCGAGATCCGCATCCACGGCGACGGCAGCGCGCGCCGCAGCTACCTGTACGGCGCGGACGCGGCCTGGTGGACGCTGGCCGCGCTGGCCAAGGGCGTCGACGGCGAGGTGTACAACCTCGGCAGCGCCACCGCGGTCACGCACAACGAACTGGTGCGCCTGATCGGCGAGCAGGTCTCGCCCAAGCCGCGCGTGGTGCTGAACACCGCGCCGAACCGCCTGCAGAAGGACGACGACCTGTACCCGGACATCAGCTTCACCGTGCGCCGCCTTGGCGTCAGCGAAACCTGCCCACTGGAACAGACCGTAGAGAAAGCCTACCGCTGGTTCGCCGCGCCACCATCGATTCGAGCTCATGCAAACTAATAAAACCGTAGTGGACGCCGGCCGCAGCGCGCTGGCGCTGGCCCAGAAGGGCAGCCTCCCGATCGTCGAACTGTTCCAGACCGGCCAGAATCTGGTGGAGGCCGGCGAACGGCCGCTGGGCATCCAGCTGTACCGCGCCTGGCTGGCCAACACGCCGTCGCCGCTGGCCTACGCGGTGCAGTTCAACCTGGCCGTCATGCTCAGCGACAACAACGAGCTGAACGAGGCAGAAGCCGCCTACCGCATGGCGCTGGCGCAGAATCCCCGCTTCAACGAAGGCCACCTGAACCTGGGCACCCTGCTCGAGCGGCTGCGCCGCCCGGACGAGGCGCTGGCCAGCTGGCGCGCGCTGCTCGAATACAGCAATCCCAAGCTGCCGGCCGACCAGCCGCACGTGATCCAGGCGCTCAACAACCTGGGCCGCCTGCTGGAGATCCAGAAGGACTTCCCGGCGGCCGAGGACGCGCTCACGCGCAGCCTGCTGATCGATCCGAAGCAGAAGAACGTCATCTCGCACTGGGTGCACCTGCGCCAGAAGCAGTGCAAGTGGCCGGTCTACAACACCAGCGTCTGCGGCATCCCGGTCGACGAGCTGATGGTCGGCACCTCGGCGCTGGCCATGCTCAGCGCCTCGGGCGATCCGGCCCAGCAGCTGGCCGCCTCGCGCCGCTATGTCGACGAAAAGGTCAACGCCGGCGTCGAGCCGCTGACCGGCCCGCAGGGCTACGGCCACGAGCGCCTGCGCATCGGCTACCTGTCGTCGGACTTCTGCTCGCACGCGGTGTCGATCCTGACGGCCGAGCTGTACGGCCTGCACGACCGCAGCAAGGTCGAGGTGTTCGGCTTTTGCTGGAGCAACGAGGACGGCTCGCCGATCCGCGCCCGCGTCATCGCCGGCATGGACCAGCACATCCGCATCGGCGGCATGAGCGACGAGGAGGCGGCGCGCCTGATCCGCTCGCACGAAATCGACATCCTGGTCGACCTGCACGGCTTGACCCTGGGCGCGCGCCCGAACATCCTGGCCTACCGCCCGGCGCCGGTGCAGATCACCTGGCTGGGCCTGCCGGGCCCGACCGGCATGCCCTTCATCGACTACGTGATCGCCGACCCCTTCGTGCTGCCGCCCGAGCTGGAGCCGTATTTCACCGAGAAGCCGCTGCACATGCCGCGCACCTTCCAGATCAACGACCGCCAGCGCATCATCGGCGCCAGGCCCACGCGCGCGGCCAACAACCTGCCGGAAGACGCGTTCGTGTTCTGCGCCTTCAACAACAACTTCAAGTTCAATCCCGAGGTGTTCGACAGCTGGATGAACATCCTCAAGCGCACCGAAAACAGCTTGCTGTGGATGGTGGCCGACAGCCCCGAGGTGCGCACCAACCTGACGCGCCAGGCCGAACTGGCCGGCGTGGCGGCCGAGCGGCTGGTGTTTGCCGGCCGCGTGGTGCCGGCCGACTACCTGGCGCGCTACCAGGTGGCCGACCTGTTCCTCGACACCGCGCCGTTCAACGGCGGCACCACCGCCAGCGACGCGCTGTGGGCCGGCCTGCCGGTGCTGACCTGCGCCGGCCGCACCTTCTCGTCGCGCATGGCCGGCAGCCTGCTGAAGGCGGTCGACATGCCGCAGCTGATCACCACCACCCAGCAGGAATACGAAGACCTGGCCGTGGCGCTGGCGCACGACCGTCCGCAGGTCGAGGCGCTCAAGCGCCAGCTGCACGAGCAGCGCCTGAACTGCGCGCTGTTCGACAGTGCCCAGTTCGTGCGCGACCTGGAGGAACGCTACGCCCAGATCGCGCTGAAGGGCAATGCCGGCCTGCAGGCGCCGCAATTCGCCGGCGCCCGTCCGCCGCAGGTCGACACGCGCCTGCCCAAGGTATCGATTTTGATGCCGACGCACAACCGTCCCGACTACGCCGAACTGGCGCTGCAAAGCATCCTGGCGCAAACCTGGGGCAACCTGGAAATCGTCATCAGCGACAACAGCACCGACGAGCTGACGCGCGAACGCTTCGCCCCCTACATGGCGCGCTACGCCAACATCCGCTACCTGCGCTCGCCGGGCCTGGGTCCGCTGGACAACTTCCTCAATTGCTACCGCAACTCCAGCGCGGAATACGTCAACTACCTGATGGACGACGATCTGTTCCATCCGGAAAAGATCGAGCGCATGATGGCCTGCATGCTGGGCCAGCCCAACATCGGTCTGGTGACCTCGTTCCGCCAGTTGATCGACGCCAACGGCCGTTACCTTGCGCCCATCCATGGCACCGAGCGCATGTTCGAGATCGCCACGGCGGTCGGCGGCAGCTCGCTGGGCGACATGATCCTGAGCAACGGCCAGAACCTGATGGGCGAACCGACCACCGTGCTGTTCCGCCGCAGCCAGCTGCCCGGCCATTTCGGCATGTTCCTGGGCCGCCAGTACACCACCTTGTCCGACGTGGCCACCTGGCTGGCGGTGCTGTCCAACAGCGACTGCGCCTACCTGCCGGAAGCGCTGAGCTACTTCCGCCTGCACGGCGGCCAGGACCAGCGCAACGAAAAAGTGCGCATCCAGGCCAACATCGAATGGCTGCAGCTGCTGTGCGATGCCCACCAGCAAGGCAAGTTCATGCGCAACCGCGCGCAGCTGCGCGAGATGCTGACCAACAAGCTGGTCAACTGCGTCTGGTTCCTGTCGTCGGTGTGGGAACAGGTCGAGCCCAACTACCCGATCGATAAAATCGGCGCCCTGATGCAACAGGCCACCACTATATTGCTAACCAAGGGTTGAGCCGCCGGCTCTACGACCGCGGCCAACCACCCGAACCACCTGATAATGCAGCCCATGGACGTCAAGAACATTCCCGTCATCTCCGTTTCCTACAATTCCGCGGAATTGATCGAGGATTTACTCAGTTCGTTCCGGGCTCATTACAGCAATCCCGTCACCATCATCGACGGATCGGGCGAGCAGCACTACCGCGCCATCGAAGCGGTCTGCGCGCGGCATGAAAACGTCCGCTTCATCCACTTCGACTACAACATCCACCACGGTCCCGGCATGGCCTGGGCGTTCCAGAACCTGGAGCTGCAGGGGCCGGTACTGGTGCTGGATTCCGATATCTTCGTGCTGCATCCGGGCTTCCTGGAAGCCATGGCGGCCGAGCTGAAGCCGGGCATGTACGGCGTCGGCTATGTCAATCACGTCAATGAGGGCGGCTACGACGTCGACTACGAGCAAGGGGCGGTGCGCTACCTGCATCCGGCCTGCATGCTGGTCAATATCGAGGTGCTGCGGGCCTGGCCGATGCCGACCAAGCACGGCGCCCCGATGACCGAGCCCATGCTGGCCCTGCACCGCGCCGGCCAGGATAGCCTGGTGCAAGGCTTGCAATGGTTGAAGGAAGACTTTCTTAACACCCAGCCCGGCCCGCGCAACTATCTGCGCCACGACTGGCAGGGTACCGTCAAGCGTACCGGCGGCTACCACCTGGAAGACTGGCAGCGCGCCAGCCACCAGGCGGCGGGCGTGCGCCAGCTGGTCAAGTCGCTGATGCCGGCCGCGCCGGCGCGGGTGCTGGAGATCGGCGCCGGCGACGGCTTCCTGGCGCGCGACGTCAAGGAAGCGGCCCCCGCCACGCATTACACGGCGGTCGAGCTGCACACCGAGACGCCCAGCGAAAACAAGGGCGCCTGCGACCTGGTGCTGCAGCGCGACGTCGACCATCTGGGCGACGACTTCTTCCGCGACCAGGCAGGCGTCGACTGCTGGATCCTGGACAAGGCCCTGGAACGCCTGGTCCATCCGGAAAAACTGCTGGCCCGCATCCGCAAGGTCATGAAGGCCGACAGCTGCATCGTGGCGGTGATTCCCAACCTACAGCACTGGAGCGTGCAGGCCAAGCTATGCCTGGGCGACTTTCGCTATGAGGAAAACGGCATTCTCGACCGCGCGCACCTGCGCTGGTTCACGCGCGGCACCATCTTCGACGTGTTCCAGAAGGCCGGCTACCAGATCGTCCAGGGGGCCCCGGTCATCCATGAACGCATGGAAAATCCCTTGCTGACCGCTGCCTTACAGCAACTGGCGGCCAGCGTCGGCGCCGATCCGGCCCTGGCGCTGGAAGACGCCCAAGCCGCCGCCTACGTGATCAAAGCCGTTCCGCGCTAATCCACTGTTGCCTTGCGGAGCTAAAAGCCTAGCTAAGAGGCCAAATACGCTCTGCTTTTCGTTTAAAATGCAACTGCAGTGCCTGACAATGCAGTCTGCGAGCAATCCTTTTACTATCCCGGAGACAGCATGAAAGCAGTGATACTGGCAGGCGGCTTGGGCACCAGGCTTAGCGAAGAAACCACTGTCAAACCGAAGCCGATGGTCGAAGTCGGCGGCAAGCCTATCCTGTGGCACATCCTGAAGAGCTATTCCGCGTTCGGCATCAATGACTTCGTCATCTGCTGCGGCTACCGCGGCTACGTCATCAAGGAATTCTTCGCCAACTACTTCCTGCACACCTCGGACGTCACCTTCGACCTGCAGCAGAACTCGATGGAAGTGCACGAGCGCCACGCCGAACCGTGGAAGGTCACGCTGGTCGACACCGGCGCCGACACCCTGACCGGCGGCCGCCTCAAGCGCGTGCGCCAGCACGTCGAGAACGACGAAGCCTTCTGCTTCACCTACGGCGACGGCGTGGCCGACATCGACATCGGCGCTTCGATCGCCTTCCACAAGGAACACGGCAAGCTGGCCACCATGACCGCCGTGCAGCCGCCGGGACGCTTCGGCGCCATCGACATGAACGGCCAGCGCATCATGAGCTTCAAGGAGAAGCCCCAGGGCGACGGCAACTGGATCAACGGCGGCTACTTCGTGCTCTCGCCCAAGGTCATCGACCTGATCGACGACGACAGCACCATCTGGGAAAAAGGCCCGCTCGAGAAGCTCGCCGAGAGCAACCAGCTCGACGCCTGGCTGCACCACGGGTTCTGGCAGCCGATGGACACGCTGCGCGACAAGGTCCTGCTCGAAGAGCTGTGGGACAGCGGCAAGGCGCCGTGGAAGCGATGGCCATGAATCCGGCTTTCTGGCGCGGCAAGCGTGTTTTCCTGACCGGGCACACCGGTTTCAAGGGTAGCTGGCTGAGCCTGTGGTTGCAGCAACTGGGCGCCCACGTCACCGGCTACGCCCTCGAAGCACCGAGCAAACCAAGCCTGTTCGATACCGCCCACGTCGGCGCCGGCATGACCTCCGTCATCGGCGACATCCGCGACGGCATCGCGCTGCGCGAGGCGATGATGAAGGCCAGGCCGGAGATCGTCATCCACATGGCGGCGCAGGCGCTGGTGCGCTACTCGTACGCCAATCCGGTCGAGACCTACGCCACCAACGTCATGGGGCTGGTGAACTTCTTCGAAGCGGTGCGCCACACACCCGGCATCAAGGCCGTGGTCAACGTCACCAGCGACAAGTGCTATGAAAACAAGGAATGGGCCTGGGGCTACCGCGAGAACGAAGCCTTCGGCGGCTATGACCCTTACAGCAACAGCAAGGCCTGCGCCGAGCTGGTGACGGCCGGCTACCGCTCGTCGTTCTTCAATCCCGAAAAACACGCCGAGCACGGCGTCGCGCTGGCCTCGGGCCGCGCCGGCAACGTCATCGGCGGCGGCGACTGGGCCGAGGACCGCCTGATCCCCGACATGGTGCGCGCCATCGCCGCCGGCAAGCCGGTGCGCATCCGCAGCCCGCACGCGATCCGCCCGTGGCAGCACGTGCTCGAACCGCTGTCGGGCTACCTGACCCTGGCCGAGCACTTATACACCCACGGCGCCGCGTACGCCGAAGGCTTCAACTTCGGCCCGCACGACATCGACGCGCGCCCGGTGGAATGGATCATCTCGCGCCTGTGCGAAAGCTGGGGCAAGGGCGCCAGCTGGGAGCTGGACAGCGCGCCGCAGCCGCACGAGGCGCACTACCTCAAGCTGGACTGCTCGAAGGCCCGCAGCCGCCTGCAATGGCAGCCGCGCTGGCACCTGGGCCACACCATCGACATGATCGTCGCATGGCACCAGGCGCACGCCGCCGGCGCCGACATGCGCGCGCTGACGCTGGCGCAGATCGACACCTATCAAAACACCGCACATCTTTAAGCGCACATAACCAAGGCTGGAATCATGAGTGAAGCACAAAGCAAGGAACAACTCCGCGAACAGATCATCAAGCTGGTGGCCCAATACGGCGCCCTGGCCAGCGTGCCGAAGGCGTTCGAGCCCGGCGTGACCGTCATCCCGCCGGCCGGCAAGGTCGTCGGCGCGCCTGAAATGGAACTGATGGTCGAGGCCTCGCTGGACGCCTGGCTCACCACCGGCCGCTTCAACGACCAGTTCGAGGCCAGGCTGGCCAAGATGATCGGCGTGAACTTCCTCATCACCGTCAACTCCGGCTCCTCGGCCAACCTGGTCGCGTTCAACACGCTGACCTCGCCCAAGCTGGGCGCGCGCGCGATCCAGCAGGGCGACGAGGTGATCGGCGTGGCCGCCGGCTTCCCCACCACCGTCAACCCGATCATCCAGTTCGGCGCGGTGCCGGTGTTCGTCGACGTCGAGCTGGGCACCTACAACATCGACGTGACCAAGCTCGAGGCGGCGATCTCGCCCAAGACCAAGGCCATCATGCTGGCCCACACGCTGGGCAACCCGTACAACCTGGACGTCATCACCGCCATCTGCAAGAAGCACAAGCTGTGGCTGATCGAGGATTGCTGCGACGCGCTGGGCTCGACCTACCACGGCAAGATGGTCGGCACCTTCGGCGACATCGGCACCATGTCGTTCTACCCGGCCCACCACATCACGATGGGCGAAGGCGGCGCCGTGTTCACCAACGATCCGGAACTGAAGATGATCGCCGAGTCGTTCCGCGACTGGGGCCGCGACTGCTACTGCGCGCCGGGCAAGGACAACACCTGCGGCAAGCGCTTCTGCCAGTGCCTGGGCACGCTGCCGATGGGCTACGACCACAAGTACACCTACAGCCACCTGGGCTACAACCTGAAGATCACCGACATGCAGGCCGCCTGCGGCCTGGCCCAGATCGACCGCGCGCCCGGCTTCATCCAGGCCCGCAAGGACAACTTCGCCTACCTGAAGGAGCGCCTGCAGTCGTGCGCCGAGTTCCTGATCCTGCCGGAGGCGACCGAGCATTCGGACCCGTCGTGGTTCGGCTTCCCGATGACGCTCAAGCCTGAGGCCAACGTCTCGCGCGTGGACCTGCTGACCTACCTGGACGAGCACAAGATCGGCACCCGCCTGCTGTTCGCCGGCAACCTGACGCGCCAGCCCTATATGGTCGGGCGCAACTACCGCGTCTCCGGCGACCTGACCAACACCGACCGCGTCATGAACGACACCTTCTGGATCGGCGTCTTCCCAGGCCTGACCCGCGAGATGCTGGACTTCGCCGTCGACAAGCTCGAAACCTTCTTTGGCGTGAACTTCTAAGACTGCCATGAGTTTACCGGAATCCTCCAACGCCGCCTACATCACGCCCTACCTCGCGATGCTGCCGCCAAACGCGCGCCTGCTGATACAGGCCGGCGGCACCGATGGCGGCCTGGCCCGCCAGTACCGCGCCCGCTATCCCGCCGCCTCATGGCTGGCGGTGGATGCCGATGCGACACTGGCCCAGCAGGCCCGCGAGTATGCCGACCGCGTGCACCAGGCCGACCTGCACCAAGCCGGTGAGGTCTTCTATAAACATCTGGAATGGGCGGACGGCTGGGTCTTCGACTGCACGCTGGAACACTTGCGCGACCCCGGCAAGGTGCTGGCGCAGGTGCGCAAGGTCATCCAGTACGACGCCTGCGTGGTTGCCCGCATCGCCAACAGCGAACACTGGAACCAGACGGCCGAGCCGGCGCGCCACCGGTTGGCGCTCGCCGGCGTACTGGGTCTGTTCGAGGATGCCGGCTTTCGCGTCGTCAACGGCATCATGCTGAATCCCGCGCCGGTACCGGAGCATGTGGTTGAAGCGCTGCGCCAGCGCGCGGCGCGGACCGGCGAGACGGCCATGCGGCTGCTTGAAGAGGCCCAGCCTTCCCACTACCTGATTAAAGCCATGCCCGCGTGATGAAAGATACTCCGCTCTATTACTGCATCGCCCACGCGCCGTTCGCCTGGAAGATGCCCGACTTCATGACCATGCTGGGATCGGGCGACTACGTGCCGGAATCGGGCCTGGCGATGAGCAAGATGTTGACGCCGGAACAGGCGACGCGCAACCGCTACCTGGGGGAATATCTGGCGCTGTTCCAGATCCGCCGCATGCTCATCGCCGACAAGGCCGAAGGCTTTGTCGGCTTCTGCCATTACCGCCGTTTCGCGCTGACCGATCCGATCGGCACACTGCGCGGTTTTAACCACCACGCCCATCCGGACATGTTGGCCGGGGTCCTGCCTGAGCATTTCTACGGCGACGGCAAGACACCCATCGTACCGATCTCGGTGGCCTTCAACGGCACCATCATGCAGCAGTTGCAGGCAAACTGCCCGGTGCGCGAGCTGCTGATGTTCTTCGGCGACGCCATCGATTGCGGCGTGATCACCGACCTCGAGGCCGCCAATTTCTTGAGCGGCAACGCCTTCATCACCGCACCGACGGTGGCCTACATTCCGGTAACCTGGTTCGTCGAAATCGTGCACGATCTGGAGCTGGTGATGTCGCGCTACTACCGCCACCACTACATCGAACGCGACGGCTACCTGGCGCGCAGCATGGCGTTCTGCTGCGAGCGGCTGCAAGCCTTCCTGCTGGCTAAACGCATCGCCGAGTGGGGGCCCGACAAGGTGATCTCGCGCCCGCTGGTGCTGTTGGACGCCAACATTCCACGTTCCTGACTGACATCGACACTGCCATGAAAATTGTCCCTACCGACATCGCCGGTTGCTTCCTGATCATCCCGGACATACGTCGCGACGAGCGCGGCAGCTTCGTCAAGGTCTTCCACGAAGATATCTTCCGCGAGCACGGCCTGGCCACCGACTACGCCGAGGAATACTACTCGGCGTCGCATCGCAACGTGGTACGCGGCCTGCACTTCCAGACCCCGCCGCACGATCACGCCAAGCTGGTGTATTGCGTGCAGGGCTCGGTGATGGACGCGGCGCTGGATTTGCGGCGCGGCTCGCCGACCTACGGTCACAACCTGATGCTGGAGCTGAGCGCCGGCAACGGCCATATGCTGTACCTGCCGCGCGGCCTGGCGCACGGCTTCTGCACGCCGAAGGAACCGGCGATGATGGTGTACAAGGTCACCGCCACCTACGCGCCGGCCCACGACTCGGGACTGGCATGGGATTCGGCCGGCATCGACTGGCCGGTCCAGGATCCTATCATGTCCGCGCGCGACCGCCAGTTCGGCGCGCTGGCCGACTTCGACACGCCGTTCGTGTTTGACGGCGGCCAGCCATGAGCGCGCGCCGCGCACTGCTGACCGGCGCCAGCGGCTTTGTCGGCGCCGCGCTGACGCGCCGCCTGCTGGCCGATGGCTGGGAGGTGCACCTGCTGCTGCGCGAAGGGTCGTCGACGGCCGGCCTGCCGCCGGAGAGTCCCCTGCTGCACCTGCACCGCCACAACGGCGACACGCTGCAGCTGATCGAGATCATGCGCGCCGCCGCGCCGGAAGCCGTATTCCATCTGGCCTCGCTGTTCCTGGCCACCCACAAGCCGGAAGACGTCACGCGCCTGATTCATTCCAACCTGCTGTTCTCGACCCAGCTGGCCGAAGCGATGGCCGCCTGCGGCATACGCCGCCTGGTCAACACCGGCACCTCGTGGGAACACTACGAGGACCAGGCGTACAACCCGGTATGCCTGTACGCCGCCACCAAGCAAGCCTTCAGCGCGCTGCTGCGCTACTACGTCGAAGTCCACGGTTTGCGCGTGGTGACGCTGAAATTGTTCGATACCTACGGCGCCGGCGATCCGCGGCCCAAGGTGCTGAATTTGCTCAAGCGCGTGGCGCTGGAAGGCAGCTCGCTGGGCATGTCGCCGGGCGAGCAGCTGATGGACCTGGTGTACATCGACGATGCCGTCGAAGCCTTCGTCATCGCCTATGAACGGCTGGCCGACGGCCGCCAGCAGAACGCGACCGAAGAATACGGCGTCTCCAGCGGCAATCCCCTGCCCTTGCGCGACCTCGCCGCGCTGTATGCGCAGGTCAGCGGCAAGCCGCTGGCGATCGAATGGGGCGGCCGCCCTTACCGCGAGCGCGAAGTGATGGTTCCCTGGCACAGCTACCAGGCCTTGCCTGGCTGGCAAGCCAAAACCGACCTGGCCGCCGGACTGGCGCTGTTCCACAACACCAGTTCCTAACCGCTCAGCCGCCGGCGGCAATGCCTACGGTTCGCGTATCGATTCGTCCAGCGCCCGCGTCAGCGGATACAGCAGGTAGGACATCACGGTGCGGTGGCCGACCACGATCTCCGCCGACAAGGTCATGCCCGGCAGCAGCTGCGCGCCCGGCGTCATCTTTTTCAGCTTGCCGGTGTAGGGGATGCGGCTCAGGTAGTAGGCGTCGAGGCCGCCACCGTTCTTGTCGGTCTGCTCGCGCTTGAACGCGTCCTGGCTGATGGTGCGGACCTTGCCGTCGAGCATGCCGTGCTGCTGGAACGAGAATGCGTCGACCTTCAGGTGCACCTGCGCGCCCGGCTTGATGTAGCCGATGTCGAGCGAGTCGATCTGCACTTCCGCTTCCAGCTCGGCGCCCAGCGGCACCAGCGTGAACAGCGGCTCGGCCTCGCGCACGATGGAGCCGACCGACAGCTTGCCGATCTCCAGCACCACGCCGTCGGCCGGCGCCACCATCTGCACCATCTTGTGCCGCTTGTCGGCCTTGGCCAGCTGCTCGTTGATGCCGTCGCGGTCGCGCGAGGCGCTCAGCAGGTCTTCCATGGTCTTCTGCCGCCAGCTCTTGTCGAAGGCGGCCCGCTCGGCCTGCGCCGACGCCAGCTCGCTGGCCATCTCGATCGCCTTGTTGCGCTGCAAGTCCATGTCGCGCTCGACTTCGAGGCGGCGGTCGCGCGCCTCCAGCAAGTGCATCTTGGCGCCGAACTGCTCGGCCATCAGCTGCTCCTGCATCGCCTCCACTTCGCGCAGCGACTTCACGCGCTGGGCCAGGATCTGCTGGTCGTGCTTGTTGGTTTCCAGGCCCGCCTTCAGGCGCGCGATGTTCTGGTCCATCTTGGTCTTCTGCGCCTCGAAATTACCCTTGCGCTCGCTCGACAGCTGCGCCTGCAGCAGCGAGTCGGCGCTCGACTTGCCGTTGGTGACGGCGCCCGGCTGGCCGGCCAGCTCGGCGCGCAGGCCGGCGGTCTGGGTGTCCAGGCTTTCCAGCCGCACGCGCAGCTGCTGCTCGTCGGCGGCGGTGAAGGTCGGGTCCAGCGTGGCCAGCACCTGGCCTTTTTTCACCACCTGGCCGACGCGCACGTCGATGCTCTGGATGATGGACGTGTCCAGCGGCTGCACCACGATGTTGGGCAGCGGATTGACCAGGCGGCCGTGGGCGACGACGATCTTCTCCACCGGCGAGAAGCAGGCCCACAGGATGAAGAACGCGAACGCGCCGATCAGCACGTGCAGCGTGAGGCGCACGAACTTCGGCAGCGGGCCGCGCTCGATGGCGTCCGCATCCGGCAGGAACTCGATTTCGGTCTCGTCCTTGCGGCGGCGCTTGAAGCTTAGAGGTGACTTGTTTGCTGGTTCCATAAGTGCTGGTAAGTTTCGCTACGTGTAAGCAGTTCTTCGTGGCGGCCGGCGTCCATCAGACGGCCCTGCTGCATGACCATGATCTTGTCGGCGTTGACCAGCGTCGACAGGCGGTGCGAGATCATCACCACCGTGCGGCCGACCGCGATGCGCGACAGGTTGTTGATGAAGATCGCCTCCGATTCCGGATCCAGCGCCGAAGCCGCCTCGTCCAGGATCAGGATGCGCGGCTTGGCCACCAGGGTGCGGGCGATCGACAGCCGCTGCTTCTGGCCGCCGGACAGGTTGGAGGCGTTTTCCTCCAGCACGGTGTCGTAGCCCAGCGGCAGGCGCTCGATGAACTCGTCGGCGCCGGCGGCGGCCGCGGCCTCGACCAGCTCTTCAAACGTGGCGTCCGGCTTGGTGACGGACAGGTTCTCGCGCACGGTGCCGCGGAACAGGAAATTCTCCTGCAGCACAACGCCGATCTGGCGCCGCAGATGCGACAGCTCGATCTCGCGCGCGTCGATGCCGTCGAAACGGACGATGCCTTCCTGCACCGGATACAGGCCCTGGATCAGCTTGGTCAAGGTGGTCTTGCCGGAACCGGAGCGGCCGACGATGCCAACCACGGTGCCCGGCTCGATGGTGAAGCGGGCCTTGTCCAGCGCCATCGCCTGCGCGCCCGGATAGCGGAAGGTGACGTCGTCGAAGCGGATCTCGCCCTGCAGGATGGGGCGCAGGCCGTTGGCGCCGGCGCGGCCTTCGGGCGCGCGGTTCATCACCTCGCCCAGCATGCGCACCGACAGCGCCGTCTCCTGGTATTCATTGACCAGGCCGACGATGGAAATCAAAGGCTGGGTCACCCGGCCCGACAGCATCTGGAACGCGATCAGCGCGCCGACCGACAAGGTGCTGTCGAACACGTCGGCCGCGCCCACCACGATCAGGGTGACCGGCAGCAGCTTGCCGAGGAAGTCGGTGACGGCGTTGCCGGCGATCGAGATCTGGCCCACGCGGAAATGCATGGTGATCGCCTCGGCCGAGCGCTGGTCCCAGATGCGGCGCTGCGACGGCTCGATCGCCAGCGCCTTGACGGTGCGCATGCCGTGGATGGTTTCCACCAGCATGCCCTGGCGCTGGCCCTCGGCCGAGTACAGCGCGTTGAGGCGGCGCTGGAAGGTCGGCACCATGGCCATCACCACGCAGGCGATCATTGCCGCAAACAGCAGCACGATCATCGCCAGCTTGAACGAATAGCTGAACAGGATGGGCACGAACACCACCAGCGCGATCAGGTCCAGGCCGGTGAAGAACAGGCGGCCGGTGAGGAAGTTGCGGATCTTTTCCAGCTGCTGCATGTGGCGCGTGACCACGCCGGCGCTGGTGGTCTCGAAGAAGTCGATCGGCAGCGACAGCAGGTGGCCGAACACGCGGCGCGTCAGCCGCATGTCGATCTTGTTGGAGGCGGCCAGGGTCAGCGTCTGGCGCAGGAAGCCGAAGGTGGCGTCGAACACCAGCGCGGCGACGATGCCGACCGCCAGCACCTGCAAGGTGGTCACGCTCTGGTGGGTCAGCACCTTGTCGATCACCAGCTGGAAGAAGATCGGCGAGGCCAGCGCCAGCAGCTGCATGGCGACGGCGGCGATGAAGATGTCGCGGAACGCCGCCTTCTGCTTGAGGATCTCGGGAATGAACCAGCGCAGGCCGAACGGCTGGTTGGGGTCGGACAGCTTGTGCTGGCGTTTGACGAACAGCACGTCGCCGCTCCAGCGCCGTTCGAAGTCGGCGCGCGTCACCATGACCACGGCGGCGTTGGCGTTGGCCGGGTTCAGCACGGCGACCGTGTCCTCCGCGCCGTTTTCGCCGGGCTTGACGCCGACCGCGATCACCATGTTGCCGTCGTTCAGACGCGCCATCAGCGGGAACACGCCGCCCTGCGCCATCAGGCGCGACCAGGTCAGCTTGTCGGCCTTGGCCTTGAGGCCGATATCGGAGGCGATGCGCAGCAGCGCGCCGGTGCCCGGCTCTTCCGCGCGCAGCGCGTAGTCGTCGATCAGGCGTTCCGGATTGATTTGCAAACCGTGATGCTGCGCGATGGCTGTCAGACACTGTATCGCGGTATGGGGGAATTTATCGTGCATAAGCCTGATCAAGGTTAAAACTTGCATTGGCGCACTATCGTGCCAGCCTTCGGATTCTAACCTAGTGCAGTGCTTGGCGGAGGGTTTTGTGTTGCTGAAACACAGCCCGAATTACCACGTTGTTCCGGGGCTTAAAAAAAAAACGGCAAGACCCGCAGGTCTTGCCGTCCTTACTTCCTTACTGGAAGCTGATTACTTGGCAGCCAGGAAACCGCTGTGGTTGCCGCCTTGCAGCGCTTTCAGTCGCAGCGTTTCCTCGGTGGAAGCGGCGTTGGAGGTCGCGGTCAGCTTGTTGTCGTAATTGCTGATCGCATCCGCCATCGCGGCCACTGCCGTGTTGACGCTGTTCGGCACTTCCAGCTTGGCGGTGGTGGTCACCGTCGCCGCTGCCGCGCTGAAGCTCGACATCGCTGCCGACAGGCCGCTGACCGAGGAGCTCAGGCTGGCCGCCACCGTCGTGCTCATCTGGAACCAGACGTCCGCCGCTGCGTGGCTGGCGCCGTCGCTGGTCTCGAAGGTCGACGTGATGCCAACAATGTTGCCGTTGTTGAGCGACGCGTTTTGTTTCGAATCCAGGTTCAGCTTGGTGATGCCCAGGTCGGCCAGCGATTTCAGCTCGTCGGCCTCGCTGACACCGTCGGCATTGCCGTCGACCCAGACACGCAGGTTGCCGAAGGCGCTGTCCTTGGCGTCGATGGTGCCGTCGCCGTTGGTGTCCAGCTCGCCCAGCGCAGCGTAGCCGTTGGTGGCTTTCTGGCCGTTGGCCAGCGTGGTGCCGGAACCGAACAGTTCGCTACCGTCGTTGATCACGCCGTCGCCGTTGCGATCCAGGGCCAGCAGACCATCGCCGCCGCCCACCCAGCCGGTGTTGACCTTGCTGCCGTTAGCCAGCAGATCGAAGTTCACGCCAGCCGACAGGCCCAGGGTGTTGATGCCGTTGCCGTTCAGGTCCAGCACGATCGGCGTACCCAGCGGCGAAGGCAGTGCCGCGATCTGGTCGGTCGACAGGCCAGGCACCTGGGCGCTGGTGATCGAGCACACTTGCGAGGTCGTCATCGCGTGGATCTGGTCGGTCGTCAGGCTACGCAGCTGCGCGGTGCTCAGCGAAGCGATGGCCGAGGTTTTCAGACCGACGAAGTCCTGGGTCTCGATCGCCACCAGCTGGTTGGTCGACAGTGCCTTGATCTGGCCGGTCGTCAACGCTTGCAGCTGCTGGCTCGACAGCGCAACGATCTGATCGGTCGTCAGCGCGGTGATCTGCGCGGTCTGCAACGACGCCACGATATTGGTCTTCAGCGCAGCCATGTCAGAGGTACCCAGCGCCGCCACCGCGGCAGTCGCCAGGGCGGCCACCTGACCGGTGCTCAGCGCGCCGACCTGGTTCGAGCTCAGCGCAACAGCCTGGTCGGTGGTCAGACCCGAGGCGATGTTGGCGGTGCTCAGTGCGGCGACCTGGGCGGTCGACAGCGCGCCCACCTGGTCGGTCGTCAGCGACGCGACCTGGGCCGAGCGCAGCGATGCGATCACCGAGGTCTTCAACGCGCCGATGTCGGCCGTTTCAATCGCGGCCACGGCGCCGGTGCTCAGCGCGCTCACTTGCGCCGTGCTCAGGGTACCGATCTGCGTCGACGACAGCGCCACCACTTGATCCGTGGTCAGGCCGCTGGCCAGGTTGGCGGTGGTCAGCGAGGCCACTTGCGCGGTGCTCAGCGCAACGATCTGGTCGGTCGACAAGGCAGCCAGCTGGGCGCTGCGCAAGCCGCTGATGGCTGCGGTTTTCAACGCGCCGATGTCGGCCGTTTCAATCGCGGCGATGGCGCCGGTGCTCAGGCCCGCGGCCTGGGCGCTGGTCAAGGCGCCGATCTGGCTGCTGCTCAGGGCAACCACCTGATCGGTGGTCAGCGCCGCGGCCTGGCTGGTGCTGAGGCCGGCGATGGTGGCGGTTTTCAGCGCGCCGATGTCGGCCGTTTCAATCGCGGCGATATCGTTGGTGCTGAAGGCGCTGAACTGGGCCGAGCTCAGGGCGCCCAGCTGATTGGACGTCAGGGCCACAATCTGGTCGGTGCTCAAGGCCGCGACGTTGGCGGTGCTGATGGCCGCCACTTGCGCGGTGGTCAGGTTCGACAGCTGGTCGGTGGTCAGGGCCGCCAGTTGCGCGGTTTTCAGCGAGGCGATGATCGAGGTTTTCAGGCCCACGATGTCACCGGTCTCGATGGCGGCGATGTCCTGGGTCGACAGCGCACCGAATTGCGCGGTGCTCAGCGCGCCCAGCTGGTTCGAGCTCAGCGCCACGATCTGGTCGGTCGACAGACCCGAGGCCAGGTTGGCGGTGGTCATCGAGGCCACTTGCGCGGTGCTCAGCGCAACGATCTGGTCGGTGGTCAGCGCGGCGGTCTGCGCGGTGCTCAGCGCGGCGATGGCCGAGGTCTTCAGCGCGCCGAGGTCGGCCGTTTCAATCGCGGCGATCGCGCCGGTGCTCAGGGCGGCCACCTGGCCGCTGGTCAGGCCGCCGATCTGGCTGCTGCTCAGGGCGACGATCTGGTCGGTGGTCAGCGCCTTGACCTGGTTGGTGCTCAGGCCGGCGATCACCGCCGATTTCAGCGCGCCGATGTCGCCCGTTTCAATCGCGGCGATATCGTTGGTGCTGAAGGCGCTCAGTTGTGCCGAGCTCAGCGCGCCGAACTGGTTCGACGACAGCGCGACGACCTGGTCGGTGGTCAGGGCCGCGACGTTGGCGGTGGTGATGGCCGCCACTTGCGCGGTGGTCAGGTTCGACAGCTGGTCGGTGGTCAGCGCCGCCAGTTGCGCGGTTTTCAGCGAGGCGATGATCGAGGTTTTCAGGCCCACGATGTCACCGGTCTCGATGGCGGCGATGTCCTGGGTCGACAGCGCACCGAATTGCGCGGTGCTCAGCGCGCCCAGCTGGTTCGAGCTCAGCGCCACGATCTGGTCGGTCGACAGACCCGAGGCCAGGTTGGCGGTGGTCATCGAGGCCACTTGCGCGGTGCTCAGCGCAACGATCTGGTCGGTGGTCAGCGCGGCGGTCTGCGCGGTGCTCAGCGCGGCGATGGCCGAGGTCTTCAACGCGCCGAGGTCGGCCGTTTCAATCGCGGCGATGGCGCCGGTGCTCAGGGCGGCCACCTGGCCGCTGGTCAGGCCGCCGATCTGGCTGCTGCTCAGGGCGACGATCTGGTCGGTGGTCAGGGCCTTGGCCTGGTTGGTGCTCAGGCCGGCGATCACGGACGATTTCAGCGCGCCGATGTCGGCCGTTTCAATCGCGGCGATATCGTTGGTGCTGAAGGCGCTCAGTTGTGCCGAGCTCAGGGCGCCGAACTGGTTCGACGTCAGCGCGACAACCTGGTCGGTGGTCAGGGCCGCGACGTTGGCGGTGGTGATGGCCGCCACTTGCGCGGTGGTCAGGTTCGACAGCTGGTCGGTGGTCAGGGCCGCCAGTTGCGCGGTCTTCAGCGAGGCGATGATCGCGGTTTTCAGGCCCACGATGTCACCGGTCTCGATGGCGGCGATGTCCTGGGTCGACAGCGCACCGAATTGCGCGGTGCTCAGCGCGCCCAGCTGGTTCGAGCTCAGCGCCACGATCTGGTCGGTCGACAGACCCGAAGCCAGGTTGGCGGTGGTCATCGAGGCCACTTGCGCGGTGCTCAGCGCGACGATCTGGTCGGTGGTCAGCGCGGCGGTCTGCGCGGTGCTCAGCGCGGCGATGGCCGAGGTCTTCAACGCGCCGAGGTCGGCCGTTTCAATCGCGGCGATGGCGTCGGTGCCCAGGGCGGCCACCTGGCCGCTGGTCAGGCCGCCGATCTGGCTGCTGCTCAGGGCGACGATCTGGTCGGTGGTCAGCGCCTTGACCTGGCTGGTGCTCAGGCCGGCGATCACCGCCGATTTCAGCGCGCCGATGTCGGCCGTTTCAATCGCGGCGATATCGTTGGTGCTGAAGGCGCTCAGTTGTGCCGAGCTCAGGGCGCCGAACTGGTTCGACGACAACGCGACGACCTGGTCGGTGGTCAGGGCCGCGATGTTGGCGGTCGTGATCGAGGCGATCTGGCTGGTGGTCAGGTTCGACAGCTGGTCGGTGGTCAGCGCCGCCAGTTGCGCGGTTTTCAGCGAGGCGATGATCGCGGTTTTCAGGCCCACGATGTCGGCCGTCTCGATGGCGGCGATGTCCTGGGTCGACAGCGCACCGAACTGCGCGGTGCTCAGCGCGCCCAGCTGGTTCGAGCTCAGCGCAACGATCTGGTCGGTCGACAGGCCCGAAGCCAGGTTGGCGGTGGTCATCGAAGCCACTTGCGCGGTGCTCAGAGCAACGATCTGGTCGGTGGTCAGCGCGGCGGTCTGCGCGGTGCTCAGCGCGGCGATGGCCGAGGTCTTCAACGCGCCGAGGTCGGCCGTTTCAATCGCGGCGATGGCGCCGGTGCTCAGGGCGGCCACCTGGCCGCTGGTCAGGCCGCCGATCTGGCTGCTGCTCAGGGCGACGATCTGGTCGGTGGTCAGCGCCTTGACCTGGCTGGTGCTCAGGCCGGCGATCACCGCCGATTTCAGCGCGCCGATGTCGGCCGTTTCAATCGCAGCGATGTCGTTGGTGCTGAAGGCGCTCAGTTGTGCCGAGCTCAGGGCGCCGAACTGGTTCGACGACAGCGCGACAACCTGATCGGTGCTCAGTGCCGCGATGTTGGCGGTGGTGATGGCCGCCACTTGCGCGGTGGTCAGGTTCGACAGCTGGTCGGTGGTCAGGGCCGCCAGTTGCGCGGTCTTCAGCGAGGCGATGATCGCGGTTTTCAGGCCCACGATGTCGCCGGTTTCGATGGCGGCGATGTCCTGGGTCGACAGCGCACCGAATTGCGCGGTGCTCAGCGCGCCCAGCTGATTCGAGCTCAGCGCCACGATCTGGTCGGTCGACAGACCCGAGGCCAGGTTGGCGGTGGTCATCGAGGCCACCTGCGCGGTGCTCAGCGCAACGATCTGGTCGGTGGTCAGCGCGGCGGTCTGCGCGGTGCTCAGCGCGGCGATGGCGGCCGTTTTGAGCGCGCCGACGTCGGCCGTTTCAATCGCGGCGATGGCGGCGGTGCTCAAGCCGGCAACTTGCGAGCTCGACAGCGCGCTGATCTGGCTGCTGCTCAGGGCGACGATCTGGTCGGTGGTCAGGGCCTTGGTCTGGTTGCTGGTCAGGCCGGCGATGACGGCCGATTTCAGCGCGCCGATGTCGGCTGTTTCAATCGCGGCGATGTCGTTGGTGCTGAAGGCGCTCAGTTGCGCCGAGCTCAGGGCGCCGATCTGGTTGGACGTCAGGGCGACAACCTGGTCGGTGGTCAGCACGGCGATGTTGGCCGAGGTGATCGAGGCGATCTGGCTGGTGGTCAGGTTCGACAGCTGGTCGGTGGTCAGCGCCGCCAGTTGCGCGGTTTTCAGCGAGGCGATGATCGCGGTTTTCAGGCCCACGATGTCGGCCGTCTCGATGGCGGCGATGTCCTGGGTCGACAGCGCACCGAATTGCGCGGTGCTCAGCGCGCCCAGCTGGTTCGAGCTCAGCGCCACGATCTGGTCGGTCGACAGGCCCGAGGCCAGGTTGGCGGTGGTCATCGAGGCCACTTGCGCGGTGCTCAGCGCAACGATCTGGTCGGTGGTCAGCGCGGCGGTCTGCGCGGTGCTCATCGCGGCGACGGCGGCCGTTTTCAGTGCGCCAACGTCGGCCGTTTCAATCGCGGCGATGGCGGCGGTGCTCAGGCCGGCGACTTGGGCGCTGCTCAAGGCGCCGATCTGGGCGCTGCTCAGCGCCACCACCTGGTCGGTAGTCAGGGCATTGGTCTGGCTGGTGGTCAGGCCGGCGATGACCGCCGATTTCAGCGCGCCGATGTCGGCCGTTTCAATCGCGGCGATATCGTTGGTGCTGAAGGCGCTCAGCTGCGCCGAGCTCAGGGCGCCGAACTGGTTGGACGTCAGCGCGACAACCTGGTCGGTGCTCAGCGCCGCGATGTTGGCGGTGGTGATGGCGGCGATCTGGCTGGTGGTCAGGTTCGACAGCTGGTCGGTGGTCAGCGAGGCCAGCTGCGCGGTCTTCAGCGAGGCGATGATCGCGGTTTTCAGGCCGACGATGTTGGCGGTCGAGATGGCGGCCACGTCGCCGGTCGACAGCGCGTTGAATTGCGCGGTGCTCAGCGCGCCCAGCTGGTTCGAGCTCAGCGCCACCATCTGGTCGGTGGTCAGGCCTGCAGCCAGATCAGCGGTGGTGAAAGCCGAGACCTGCGCGGTGCTCAGCGCAACGATCTGGTCGGTGGTCAGCGCGGCGGTCTGCGCGGTGCTCAACGCGGCGATGGCGGCCGTTTTGAGCGCGCCGACGTCGGCCGTTTCAATCGCGGCGATGGCGGCGGTGCTCAGGCCGGCAACTTGCGAGCTCGACAGCGCGCTGATCTGGCTGCTGCTCAGGGCGACGATCTGGTCGGTGGTCAGGGCCTTGGTCTGGTTGCTGGTCAGGCCGGCGATGACGGCCGATTTCAGCGCGCCGATGTCGCCCGTTTCAATCGCGGCGATGTCGTTGGTGCTGAAGGCGCTCAGTTGCGCCGAGCTCAGGGCGCCGATCTGGTTGGACGTCAGGGCGACAACCTGGTCGGTGGTCAGCACGGCGATGTTGGCCGAGGTGATCGAGGCGATCTGGCTGGTGGTCAGGTTCGACAGCTGGTCGGTGGTCAGAGCCGCCAGTTGCGCGGTTTTCAGCGAGGCGATGATCGCGGTTTTCAGGCCCACGATGTCGCCGGTCTCGATGGCGGCGATGTCTTGGGTCGACAGCGCACCGAATTGCGCGGTGCTCAGCGCGCCCAGCTGGTTCGAGCTCAGCGCCACGATCTGGTCGGTCGACAGACCCGAGGCCAGGTTGGCGGTGGTCATCGAGGCCACTTGCGCGGTGCTCAGCGCGACGATCTGGTCGGTGGTCAGCGCGGCGGTCTGCGCGGTGCTCAGCGCGGCGATGGCCGAGGTCTTCAACGCGCCGAGGTCGGCCGTTTCAATCGCGGCGATGGCGTCGGTGCCCAGCGCGGCGACCTGGCCGCTGGTCAGTGCGCCGACCTGGCTGCTGCTCAGGGCGACGATCTGGTCGGTGGTCAGGGCCTTGGTCTGGCTGCTGGTCAGCGCGGTGATGACGCCGGTTTTCAGTGCGGCCAGGTCGGCCGTTTCAATGGCGGCGATGTCGTTGGTGCTGAAGGCGCTCACCTGGGCCGAGCTCAGGGCGCCGAACTGGTTGGACGTCAGCGCGACAACCTGGTCGGTGCTCAGCGCCGCGATGTTGGCGGTGGTGATGGCGGCGACCTGGTTGGTGGTCAGGTTCGACAGTTGATCGGTGGTCAGCGCCGCCAGCTGCGCGGTCTTCAGCGAGGCGATGATCGCGGTTTTCAGGCCGACGATGTTGGCGGTGGAGATGGCGGCCACGTCGCCGGTCGTCAGTGCGCCGAATTGCGCGGTGCTCAGCACGCCCAGCTGGTTCGAGGTCAGGGCCACCATCTGGTCGGTGGTCAGGGCGGCAACGTTGGCAGTGGTGATGGCCGCCACTTGCGCGGTACCCAGTGCGCCGATCTGGTCGGTGGTCAGCGCGGCGGTCTGCGCGGTGCTCAGCGCGGCGATGGCGGCGCTCTTCAGCGAACCGATGTCGGCCGTTTCAATCGCGGCGATGGAGGCGGTACCCAGCGCGGCCACCTGGCCGGTGCTCAGCGCGCCGACCTGGCCGGCGCTCAGCGCCACTATCTGGTCGGTGGTCAGGGCCTTGGCCTGGGCGGTCGACAGGCCGGCGATGACGGCGGTCTTCAGCGCGGCCAGATCGGCCGTTTCAATCGCGGCGATGGCGTTGGTCGACAGCGCGCCGATTTGCTGCGACGTCAGCGCGGCAGCCTGGTTGGACGTCAGCGCGACGACCTGGTCGGTGCTCAGCGCGGTCATGCTGGCGGTGGTCAGCGCGGAAATCTGGGTGGTGGTCAGGTTCGACAGCTGGTCGGTGGTCAGGGCTGCCAGCTGCGACGACTTGATCGATGCGATCAGGCTGGTTTTCAGGGCGACCAGGTCGGCCGTTTCAATCGCGGCCACGGCACTGGTGCCCAGCGCGCCGAACTGGGCGGTGCTCAGCGTGCCCAGCTGGTTGGAATTCATGGCGACGATCTGGTCGGTGGTCAGGCCGGATGCCAGGTTGGCGGTGCTCAGCGACGCGACTTGCGCGGTCGACAGGCTGGCTACCTGGTCGGTGGTCAGCGCGGCCATCTGGCTGGTGCTGAGGCTGGCGATGACGACGGTTTTCAGCGCCAGCACATCGGCCGTTTCCATGGCCACGATGTCGTTGGTGCTCAAGCCTGCGACTTGGGCGCTGCTCAGCGCGTTGGCCTGGCTGGTGGTCAGCGCGACGACCTGGTCGGTGGTCAGCGCGGCCAGCTGGCCGGTCGACAGGCCGGCGATCGAACCCGATTTCAGTGCGGCGAAGTCGGCCGTTTCGAGGGCGGCAATGTAGGCGGTCGCCATGGCGTTGACCTGAGCCGAGCTCAGCACACCTACCTGATTGGAACTCAGCGCGACGATCTGGTCGGTCGTCAAGCCGTTCGACATTTGCTTGGTGGTCAGTGCGGCGATCTGGGTGGTGGTCAGCGCCACCGCCTGATCGGTCGTCAATGCCCGAGTCTGGTCTGAATTGAGCGCTACGATATCGCTGGTAGCGAGGGCAGCAATGGTTTGGGTCGACAGAGCTGCGATCTGGTCGGTACTCATGCTTGTTACGAGGCTCATTTCCATTCTCCTTGGGGCACTGCACAGTTCTATACAGACAGATGATGGAGCCGACAGGTCTCGCCCGCGGCTCCATCTGAATTGGGTGCTACTGGAATTTCTTTGCGTTTTACATGCGCGTGATCACGAAATCGCGCACTTTAGTTCTTAACGTCAATATCGAAGGCAACTTTAGGATACGCCAGCCATGATTTTGCCTCCGGTTAACATTTTAATAGCGAGGGAACAGCGCATAGTTTCATTCAATCACGGCCCAAAAACCGGCGGGCCACCGCCCTGAACGTACAAAGCGACCCTTTTTTGCGCTGCATTAAGCTTTTTTGTTTACTCAGTGCAATGCAAAAACCGGGCCATGATTTCTCAAAAACAACTTTTTTGGGACAAACGGCAGGGCCTGAGCCCTGCCGCGTGGCACTACATCCGGCTTGCGCCGGGGTACTACTTTACTTGCCGGGCGCCGCCAGGAAGCCGTGGCCGCCCTGCGACTGCAACGCTTTCAGACGCAGCGCGCTGTCGGTGGCCGCCTGGCTCTCGGCGCCGAGAACCGGCTTGCCGTTGGCGTCGAACTGCTTGAGCGCGTCGGCCAGCTGGGCCACGCTGCCGCCCACGCCGTTGCCCTGGATATCCAGCTTCGGCGCCGCGGCCGCCGGCGTGCTGCAGCCGGCGAAGGCCGACATCGCCTGCGCCAGGTTGCTGACGCTGCCGCTCAGGTTGCTGGCCGGCGTGGTGGCGAACCACACGTCGGCCGCCGCATGGGTGGCGCCGTCGGCCGTCTCGAAGGTCGAGGTCAGACCCAGGATGTTGCCGTTGTTGACTGCCCCGCCCACCTTGACGTCCAGGTTGAGCTTGGTGATGCCCAGGTCGGCCAGCGACTTCAGCTCGTCGGCCTGGCTGACGCCATCGGTGTTGCCGTCGACCCAGA
Source organism: Duganella sp. LjRoot269 (assembly GCF_964254095.1). Lineage (NCBI taxonomy): Bacteria > Pseudomonadati > Pseudomonadota > Betaproteobacteria > Burkholderiales > Oxalobacteraceae > Duganella > Duganella sp. LjRoot269. Next base: position 108,484 of record NZ_CAXUSL020000001.1, read on the forward strand.
CCCGCAGGTCGGCGAAGGCGCTGTCCTTGGCGTCGATGGTGCCGTCGCCGTTGGTGTCGAGTTCCGCCATCGCTTGGTAGCCGGTGGCCGCTTTCTGGCCGTTGGCCAGCGTGGTGCCGGAGCCGAACAGTTCGCTACCGTCGTTGATCACGCCGTCATGGTTGCGGTCCAGGGCCAGCAGGCCGTCGCCGCCGGCGGTCCAGCCGGTGTTGACTTTGTTGCCGTTGGCCAGCAGGTCGAACTGCACGCCCTTGCCCAGCGCCGTGGTTTGCACGCCGTCGCCGTTCAAGTCCAGCGCGACCGGGGTCAGGAACGACAGCGCCTGGGTCTGCGTGGTGGTCAGCGCATGGACCTGGTCGGTGGTCATCGCATGCAGTTGCGCCGAGGTCATCGCGTGCACCTGGTTGGTGGTGAGCGAGGCGATTTCAGCGGTGCGCAGCGTGACGAACTGCCTGGTGCTCAGCGCGGCGATCGCGGCGGTGCTCAGCGCGACCAGGTCGGCGGTGTCGAGCGCGGCCAGCGCCGCGGTCGACAGGCCGGCAGCCTGGGCGGTGGTCAGCGCGGCGACCTGGGTCGAGGTCAGCGCCACGCCCTGGCTGGAATTCAGCGCGCCCAGCTGGTTGGCGGTCAGCGCGCCGATTTCCTGGGTGGTGAAGGCAGCCAGTGCGGCGGTGGCCAGCGCGGCGAGGTTGTTGGTCGACAGCGCGGCAACCTGGCTCACGCTCAGCGATGCGGCCTGGGCGGTGGTCAAGGCGGAGATCTGTGCAGTGCTCAGACCGCTGGCGAAGGCCGAGGTGGCCAGCGCGGCGACCTGGCCGGTCGACAGCGCTGCAACCTGTGCCGTGGCCAGACCGGCCAGCTGCGCGGTGCGCAGCGCGGCGACGTCGATCGTGCTCAGGCCAACCAGGTCGGCCGTCTCGATCGCGCCGATGCTGTTGGAGCTCAGCGCCACCACTTGTGCGGTGCCCAGCGAAGACAGTTGCGCCGAGGTCAGCGCGACGATCTGGCTGGTGGTCAGCGCGGCGATGCCGGCGGTGCTCAGCGCGGCCAGCGAGGCGGTGGCCAGCGTGTTGACTTGCGCGGTGGTCAGCGCGGCGACTTGGGCGGAGCTCAGGGCGGCGATGGCGGCCGTCTTGATGGCCGACAGGTCGGCTGTTTCCAACGCGGCTATCGAGTTGCTCGACAGGGCGGCCACTTGCGCGGTGCTCAGCGCGGCCGCTTCGGCGGTGCTCAGGGCCACGACCTGGCTGGTGGTCAGCGCCTTGACCTGGTTCGCGCTCAGCGCGGCAACCGCGTTGGTCGACAAGGCGGCAAGGTCAGCCGTTTCCAGCGCGGCGATGGCGTTGGTGCTCAGCGCGGCAACCTGCGCGGTGCCCAAGGTGCTCGCTTGCGCGGTGGTCAGCGCGACGATCTGGTTGGTGCTCAGACCGGACACGGCGGCGGTGCTCAGCGCGGCGACCTGGTTGGTCGACAGCGCGGCAACCTGTGCGGTCGCCAGGCCTGCCAGCTGCGAACTGCGCAGCACGGCGACGTTGGCGGTGGTCAGGCCGACGATGTCGGCGGTTTCAATCGCGCCGATGGCGTTGCTGGAGAAGGCGCCGATTTGCGCGGAACCCATGCTGCTCAGCTGAGCCGAGGTCAGTGCGACGACCTGGTCGGTGGTCAGCGCGGCGATGCCGGCGGTGCTCAGCGCGGCCAGCGAGGCGGTGGCCAGCGTGTTGACTTGCGTAGTGCCCAACGCGGCGACCTGGGCTGAGCTCAGAGCGGCGATGGCGGCCGTCTTGATGGCCGACAAGTCGGCCGTTTCCAACGCGGCAACCGAGGCGGTGCTCAGCGCGGCAACTTGCGCGGTGCTCAGCGCGGCAGCTTCGGCCGTGGTCAGTGCGACGACCTGGCTGGTCGTCAGCGCCTTGACCTGATTGGCGCTCAGGGCGGCGATCGCGTCCGACTTCAGTGCTGCGAAGTCGGCCGTTTCCAGCGCGGCGATGGCGTTGGTGCTCAGGCCGGCCACTTGCGCGGTGCTCAGCGAGCTCGCTTGGGCGGTGGTCAGCGCCACGATCTGGTTGGTGGTCAAGCCGGACACGGCGGCGGTGCTCAGCGCGGCGATCTGGTTGGTCGACAGCGCGGCAACCTGTGCGGTCGCCAAGCCAGCCAGCTGCGCGCTGCGCAGCACGGCCACGTTGGCGGTGGTCAGGCCGACCAGATCCGCGGTTTCGATCGCGCCGATGGCGTTGCTGGTCAGAGCGTTGACTTGCACCGAACCCATGCTGCTCAGCTGCGCCGAGGTCAGCGCGACGACCTGGTTGGTGGTCAGCGCGGCGATGCCGGCGGTGCTCAGCGCGGCCAGTGAGGCGGTGGCCAGGTTGTTGATCTGCGTGGTGGTCAGCGCGGCAACCTGGGCGGAGCTCAGGGCGGCAATGGCGGTGGTCTTGATGGCCGACAGGTCGGCCGTTTCCAGCGCGGCGACGGCGTCGCTCGACAGCGCGGCCACTTGCGCGGTGCTCAGCGCGGCCGCTTCGGCCGTGGTCAGCGCAACCACTTGATTCGTGGTCAGCGCCTTGACCTGATTGGCGCTCAGGGCGGCAATCGCATCGGACTTCAGTGCTGCGAAGTCGGCCGTTTCCAGCGCGGCGATGGCGTTGGTGCTCAGGCCGGCCACTTGTGCGGTGCTCAGCGAGCTCGCTTGCGCGGTGGTCAGTGCGACGATCTGGTTGGTGGTCAGGCCGAATACAGCAGCGGTGCTCAGCGCGGCGACCTGGTTGGTTGACAGCGCGGCGACCTGCGCCGTGGCCAGGCCAACCAGTTGCGCGCTGCGCAGCGCGGCCACGTTGGCGGTGGTCAGGCCGACCAGATCGGCGGTTTCAATCGCGCCGATGGCGTTGCTCGACAGCGCGGCGACCTGCGCCGAGCTCATGCTGCTCAGCTGGGCCGAGGTCAGCGCGACGACCTGGTCGGTGGTCAGCGCGGCGATGCCGGCGGTGCTCAGCGCGGCCAGCGAAGCGGTGGCCAAGGTGCTGACTTGCGTCGTGCCCAGCGCGGCAACCTGGGCGGAGCTCAGGGCGGCGATGGCGGCCGTCTTGATGGCCGACAGATCGGCCGTTTCCAGTGCGGCGACGGCGTCGCTCGACAGGGCCGCCACTTGCGCGGTACTCAGCGCGGCCGCTTCGGCCGTGGTCAGTGCAACCACCTGATTCGTGGTCAGCGCCTTGACCTGATTGACGCTCAGGGCGGCGATCGCGTCCGATTTCAGTGCTGCGAAGTCGGCCGTTTCCAGCGCGGCGATGGCGTTGGTGCTCAGGCCGGCCACTTGCGCGGTGCTCAGCGAGCTTGCTTGCGCGGTGGTCAGCGCAACGATCTGGTTGGTGGTCAGGCCGGACACGGCGGCGGTGCTCAGCGCGGCGATCTGATTGGTCGACAGCGCGGCGACCTGCGCCGTGGCCAAGCCCACCAGCTGCGCGCTGCGCAGCGCGGCGACGTTGGCGGTGGTCAGGCCGACGATGTCGGCGGTTTCAATCGCACCGATGGCGTTGCTCGACAGCGCGGCGACCTGCGCCGAGCTCATGCTGCTCAGCTGGGCCGAGGTCAGCGCGACGACCTGGTCGGTGGTCAGCGCGGCGATGCCGGCGGTGCTCAGCGCGGCCAGCGAAGCGGTGGCCAAGGTGTTGACTTGCGTCGTGCCCAGCGCGGCAACCTGGGCGGAACTCAGGGCGGCGATGGCGGCCGTTTTGATGGCCGACAGATCGGCCGTTTCCAGCGCGGCAACCGAGGCGGTGCTCAGCGCGGCCACTTGCGCGGTGCTCAGCGCGGCCGCTTCGGCCGTGGTCAGTGCAACGATCTGGCTGGTCGTCAGCGCTTTGACCTGATTGGCGCTCAGCGCGGCGATCGCATCGGACTTCAGTGCTGCGAAGTCGGCCGTTTCCAGCGCGGCGATGGCGTTGGTGCTCAGGCCGGCCACTTGTGCGGTGCTCAGCGAGCTCGCTTGCGCGGTGGTCAGCGCCACGATCTGGTTGGTGGTCAGGCCGAACACAGCGGCGGTGCTCAGCGCGGCGATCTGGTTGGTCGACAGCGCGGCAACCTGCGCCGTGGCCAGGCCCACCAGCTGCGCGCTGCGCAGCGCGGCGACGTTGGCGGTGGTCAGGCCGACGATGTCGGCGGTTTCAATCGCGCCGATGGCGTTGCTCGACAGCGCGGCGACTTGTGCCGAGCTCATGCTGCTCAGTTGGGCCGAAGTCAGCGCGACGACCTGGTCGGTGGTCAGCGCGGCGATGCCGGCGGTGCTCAGCGCGGCCAGCGAGGCGGTGGCCAGCGTGTTGACCTGCGTGGTGGTCAGCGCGGCGACCTGGGCGGAGCTCAGGGCGGCGATGGCGGCCGTCTTGATGGCCGACAAGTCGGCCGTTTCCAGTGCGGCAACCGAGGCGGTGCTCAGCGCGGCAACTTGCGCGGTGCTCAGCGCGGCCGCTTCGGTCGTGGTCAGTGCAACCACTTGATTCGTGGTCAGCGCCTTGACCTGATTGGCGCTCAGGGCGGCGATCGCGTCCGACTTCAGTGCTGCGAAGTCGGCGGTTTCCAGCGCGGCGATGGCGTTGGTGCTCAGACCAGCCACTTGTGCGGTGCTCAGCGAGCTCGCTTGCGCGGTGGTCAGTGCGACGATCTGGTTGGTGCTCAGGCCGGACACGGCGGCGGTGCTCAGCGCGGCGATCTGGTTGGTCGACAGCGCGGCGACCTGTGCGGTCGCCAGGCCCACCAGCTGCGCGCTGCGCAGCGCGGCGACGTTGGCGGTGGTCAGGCCGACGATGTCGGCGGTTTCAATCGCGCCGATGGCGTTGCTGGAGAAGGCGCCGATTTGCGCGGAACCCATGCTGCTCAGTTGAGCCGAGGTCAGTGCGACAACCTGGTCGGTGGTCAGCGCGGCGATGCCGGCGGTGCTCAGCGCGGCCAGCGAAGCGGTGGCCAAGGTGTTGACTTGCGTCGTGCCCAGCGCGGCAACCTGGGCGGAACTCAGGGCGGCGATGGCGGCCGTCTTGATGGCCGACAGATCGGCCGTTTCCAACGCGGCAACCGAGGCGGTGCTCAGCGCGGCAACTTGCGCGGTGCTCAGCGCGGCCGCTTCGGCCGTGGTCAGTGCAACGATCTGGCTGGTCGTCAGCGCTTTGACCTGATTGGCGCTCAGCGCGGCGATCGCGTCCGACTTCAGTGCTGCGAAGTCGGCCGTTTCCAGCGCGGCGATGGCGTTGGTGCTCAGGCCGGCCACTTGTGCGGTGCTCAGCGAGCTCGCTTGCGCGGTGGTCAGCGCCACGATCTGGTTGGTGGTCAGGCCGAACACGGCGGCGGTGCTCAGCGCGGCGATCTGGTTGGTCGACAGCGCGGCGACCTGCGCCGTGGCCAGGCCCACCAGCTGCGCGCTGCGCAGCGCGGCGACGTTGGCGGTGGTCAGGCCGACGATGTCGGCGGTTTCAATCGCGCCGATGGCGTTGCTCGACAGCGCGGCGACCTGTGCCGAGCTCATGCTGCTCAGTTGGGCCGAAGTCAGCGCGACGACCTGGTCGGTGGTCAGCGCGGCGATGCCGGCGGTGCTCAGCGCGGCCAGCGAAGCGGTGGCCAAGGTGTTGACTTGCGTCGTGCCCAGCGCGGCAACCTGGGCGGAACTCAGGGCGGCGATGGCGGCCGTCTTGATGGCCGACAGATCGGCCGTTTCCAACGCGGCAACCGAGGCGGTGCTCAGCGCGGCAACTTGCGCGGTGCTCAGCGCGGCCGCTTCGGCCGTGGTCAGTGCAACGATCTGGCTGGTCGTCAGCGCTTTGACCTGATTGGCGCTCAGCGCGGCAATCGCGTCCGACTTCAGTGCTGCGAAGTCGGCCGTTTCCAGCGCGGCGATGGCGTTGGTGCTCAGGCCGGCCACTTGTGCGGTGCTCAGCGAGCTCGCTTGCGCGGTGGTCAGCGCGACGATCTGGTTGGTGGTCAGGCCGAACACGGCGGCGGTGCTCAGCGCGGCGATCTGGTTGGTCGACAGCGCGGCAACCTGTGCGGTTGCCAGACCCACCAGTTGCGCACTGCGCAGCGCGGCGACGTTGGCGGTGGTCAGGCCGACGATGTCAGCGGTTTCAATCGCGCCGATGGCGTTGCTCGACAGCGCGGCGACTTGTGCCGAGCTCATGCTGCTCAGTTGAGCCGAGGTCAGCGCGACAACCTGGTCGGTGGTCAGCGCGGCGATGCCGGCGGTGCTCAGCGCGGCCAGCGAAGCGGTGGCCAGCGTGTTGACTTGTTTGGTCGTCAGGGCCGCGACCTGGGCGGAGCTCAGGGCGGCGATGGCGGCCGTCTTGATGGCCGACAGATCGGCCGTTTCCAGCGCGGCGATGGCGTTGGACGACAGCGCCGCCACCTGCGCGGTGCTCAGCGCGGCCGCTTCGGTCGTGGTCAGCGCGACGACTTGGTCGGTCGTCAGCGCCTTGACCTGATTGGCGCTCAGGGCGGCAATCGCGTCGGACTTCAGTGCTGCGAAGTCGGCCGTTTCCAGCGCGGCGATGGCGTTGGTGTTCAGGCCGGCCACTTGCGCGGTGCTCAGCGCGCTCGCTTGCGCGGTCGTCAGCGCAACGATCTGGTTGGTGGTCAAGCCGGACACGGCAGCGGTGCTCAGCGCGGCGACCTGGTTGGTCGACAGCGCGGCGACTTGTGCCGTGGCCAGGCCCACCAGCTGCGAACTGCGCAGCGCGGCGACGTTGGCGGTGGTCAGGCCGACGATGTCAGCGGTTTCAATCGCGCCGATGGCGTTGCTCGACAGCGCGGCCACTTGGGCCGAGCTCATGCTGCTCAGTTGGGCCGAGGTCAGTGCGACAACCTGGTCGGTGGTCAGCGCGGCGATGCCGGCGGTGCTCAGCGCGGCCAGCGAAGCGGTGGCCAGCGTGTTGACTTGTTTGGTCGTCAGCGCGGCAATTTGAGCGGAACTCAGGACGGCGATGGCGGCGGTCTTGATGGCCGACAGGTCAGCCGTTTCCAGCGCGGCGATGGCGTTGCTCGACAACGCGGCCACTTGCGCGGTGCTCAGCGCGGCGGCCTCGGACGTGGTCAGCGCGACCACTTGATCGGTGGTCAGGGCCTTGACCTGCGCGGCGCTCAGCGCGGCAATGGCGTCGGATTTCAAGGCCGCGAAATCGGCCGTCTCCAGCGCGGCGATGGCCTTGGTGCTCAGGCCGGCCACTTGCGCGGTGCTCAGCGAGCTCGCTTGCGCGGTGGTCAGCGCGACGATCTGGTCGGTGGTCAGGCCGGACACGGCGGCGGTGCTCAGCGCGGCGATCTGGTTGGTCGACAGCGCGGCGACCTGCGCCGTGGCCAGGCCCACCAGCTGCGCGCTGCGCAGCGCGGCGACGTTGGCGGTGGTCAGGCCTACGATGTCGGCGGTTTCAATCGCGCCGATGGCGTTGCTCGACAGCGCGGCAACCTGTGCCGAGCTCATGCTGCTCAGCTGGGCCGAGGTCAGGGCAACGACCTGGTTGGTGGTCAGCGCGGCGATGCCGGCGGTGCTCAGCGCGGCCAATGAAGCGGTGGCCAGCGTGTTGACTTGGGCGGTGGTCAGCGCGGCGACCTGGGCGCTGCTCAGGGCGGCGATGGCGGCCGTCTTGATGGCCGACAGGTCGGCCGTTTCCAGCGCGGCGACGGCGTCGCTCGACAGCGCGGCCACTTGCGCGGTGCTCAGCGCGGCGGCTTCGGCCGTGGTCAGCGCGACCACTTGATTCGTGGTCAGCGCCTTGACTTGCGCGGCGCTCAGCGCGGCAATCGCGTCGGATTTCAATGCCGCGAAGTCGGCCGTTTCCAGCGCGGCGATGGCCTTGGTGCTCAGGCCGGCCACTTGCGCGGTGCTCAGCGAGCTCGCTTGGGCGGTGGTCAGCGCGACCACCTGGTCGGTGCTCAGGCCGGCAATGGCGGCGGCGCTCAACGCTGCAATCTGGTTGGTCGACAGCGCGGCAACTTGCGCGGTGGCCAGGCCGACCAGCTGCGAGGTACGCAGGGCGGCGATGTCGTTGGTGCTCAGGCCGGCGAGGTCGGCGGTTTCAATCGCGCCGAGGGCCTTGCTCGACAGCGCGACCACTTGCGTGGTGCTCATGGCGGCGATTTCCGCCGAGGTCAGCGCGACGGCCTGGTCGCTGCTCAGCGCGGCGATGCCGGCGGTGCTCAGCGCGGCCACCGAAGCGGTGCCCATCGTATTGACTTGCGCCGTGGTCAGCGCGGCCACCTGGGCGCTGGTCAGCACGGCGATGGAGGCGGTCTTGATCGCGGCCAGGTCGGCGGTTTCCAGGGCGCCGATGGCGTTGGTGCTCAGCGCAGCGACCTGGGTCGAACTCAGTTGCGCGGCCTGGTTGCTGGTCAGGGCGACCACTTGGTCGGTCGTCAGCGCCTTGACCTGGTTGGCGGTGATGCCGCCGATAGTGGCCGTGGCCAGCGCGGCGACGTCGTTGGTGGTCAGCGCGGCGATGGCGGCGGTTTGCAGCGCGGCGATCTGGGTCGAGGTCAGCGCGTTGGCCTGCTTGGTCGTCAGGAAGGCGATCTGGGTGGAGTTCAGGCCTCCGGCAATCTGGGCAGTCGTGAAGGCGGGGATTTGCGCAGTAGTGAACGCGGCCAGCTGGTCAGAATTAAACGCTGCAATGTCGGCAGTTGCCAGCGTGATGATCTGGGCTGTGCTGAAACTGGCAATCTGCTCAGTGGTAAAACTGGTCGCGAAACTCATACTATTTCTCCTGGAGGTACTTCTCTGGCTGCTCAGAAAGCAACTCGAGCGATCAGCTTTTGTCTGATGCTCGAGCCCTGTAGTGGATTTGTTACTTTTTTAACAAAATTTTTATGGTGCTGTCGGAAAAAACTACTCCGTACTGTATATAACGACGGAATTTGGACTTTCATTAAGTAAACTTTTCTTTTGGCCATTAAGTTGCGGGCCAACCAAGCTCGAACCAGATGAACGCCTCTTCCAGCAGGATTCCAAGGGCCGATTATATCTGAGTAGATTTCCCAAAAGAATTTATTTCAACCGCTGTCTCTCTCTCGCAACCTGCTATAGGAGAATGTTTATTTATTAAAAAAGTTACCTAAAAAAACAGTTCGTCAGGAAACTTTCATGTCGATAGTGCCATTTTCCCGGCAGAAAAATATATCCATACGGACATTTTGCCCTTGCCGTGTGACAAGCAGATGACTGAACAGAGGGGTTAAGCAATGTCAATTTGATATATCCGGTGCATAATCCGGATCTCGCCTGCACAGCTAAGGCGGGAAAAGCCGGTTCACCCACCTACGGAGACTTTCACAATGAAACTGTTGCCTAGAAGCCGCACCCTTGAATTACTTTGCCTGAGCAGCACCATGGCCCTGCTACTGGCCGCCGGCCACGCCGGTGCCGCCGGCCAGGCGCCGCTGGCCGCCGCCGCCGTGGCCGATGCCGGCCGCCCGGACGCCGACAAGGCGCGCGACGCCGACCGCAGGCCGGCCGAGATGCTGGCCTTCGCCAAGGTCCAGCCGGGCCAGGTCGTGGTCGATTACTTTGCCGGCCGCGGCTACTTCACCCGCCTGTTCAGCACGGCGGTCGGCCCGAAGGGTTCGGTGTACGCGATCGCGCCGCAGGTGCTGGTGGACCGCCTGAAGGGCAAGCCGCTGCCGCCGCCCGTGTCGGCCGAACCGGGCCGCGCCAACGTGCATGAAGCGATCAGCGCCGCCTCGCTCAACGTGCCGGTCAAGGCCGACCTGGTGTGGACCTCGCAGAACTATCACGACATTCACATCTGGAGCGGCGCCGCCGGCACGGCCGAGCTGAACAAGGCCGTGTTCGAGGCGCTGAAACCGGGCGGCTACTATATAGTGCTGGACCATTCGGCCCAGCCCGGCCTGGACGATGCCGGCATGGCCAAGCTGCACCGCATCGACGAGGCGCTGGTCAAGAAGGAAGTGCTGGCCGCCGGCTTCGTGCTGGACGCCGAATCGCAGGTGCTGCGCAACCCGGCCGACGACCGCTCGGCCCAGGTGTTTGAAACCGGCATCCGCGCCCACACCGACCAGTTCATCCTGCGCTTCCGCAAGCCGAACTGATGATGGCCCCCATCCTGCAACGCATGCTGGGGGCCGGCATGTTGCTGGCCGCCGCCCAGGCCCACGCCGATTGCCGCTTTACCGAACTGGCCGCGCTCGACCTGAATATCTACGAGGCGGCCGGCACGCCCTTCATCGATGGCCAGATCAACGGCAAGACGGTGCACATGCTGATCGACACCGGCGCCCACAAAACGCAGCTGACGCGCGCCGAGATGGACCGCCAGCAGCAGCCGCTGACCCGCACGCTGAACCGCGTGCGCGGCATCGGCGGCGACACGGCGCAGTTCGCGGCGCAGCCGGAGGAAGTGATCATCGGCCCGGCGCGCGTGGCCAAGACCTGGTTCCCGGTGGTCGATGGCCTCGACTACCCCGGCTACGGCGGTCTGGTCGGCGCCGACTACCTGCTGCAGGCCGACCTGGAAATCGCGCTGGCCGGCAAGCAGCTCAAGTTCTTCCGCAACGACGGCTGCGGCGGCGACAGGTCGCTGGCCTACTGGGACACGCAGGCGCTGGACGTGCCGCTGGAGCTGGCCGACAAGCACTCCGCCGCCTATGTGCAAGTCCAACTCAACGGCCGCAAGATCCGCGCGCTGATCGACACCGGCGCCGCCCATTCGCTGGTCGACCTGCAGACGGCGGACAAACTGGGTATCAAGCCGGGCGGCGCCGGCGTGAGCGAAGGCGGCGCGGTGACCGGCATCAGCGGCAAGGACACGCCCAAGTGGAACGCCACCTTCGACAGCTTCACGATCGGCGAAGAAAACATCGGCAAGCCGCGCCTGGCCATCGCCGACGTCAACAACCTGCAGCAGTTCGGCGTCAAGAACATCGAGATGATACTGGGCCGCGATTTCCTGCGCGCCCACCGCGTGCTGATCTCGACCAGCCAGGAACGCTTCTACTACAGCTACCTGGGCGGTCAGGTCTTCTCGACGACTTCCCGGTAGCGCCACACCAGCACGGCGGCGGTGGCCGCCAGCAGCGCCAGGGCCACCATGTTGACGATGAACACGCCGCCGTGGAAGCGCATCACCAGGCCGATGCTGACGCCGGCCTTGACCGCGAAGTGCCAGCCGCCGTCGAAGGGATAGTAGCTGAACAGCTGCAGCGCGTAATACGCCACGCCGGCCCACAGGCCCAGCTTCCAGCGCTTGAGCGACAGCACGGCGCCGAGGAAGCCCAGCATCGCCGCGCTGTACAGCAGCGGCAGCGCCGACGCCTCCTGCGACTCGCCCAGCAGGCCGAGGCTGACACCGAGCGCCAGCGCGCTGTTGAGCAGCAGCACGCGCGCCACCCATTTTTCAAATTCCCGCATTCGATCTTCCCGATTCAGCCAAAGCGCGCCTGGTATTCGCTGGGCACCACGCCCAGCTGCGCGGCAAACGCGCGCCGCAGATTGTACTCGCTGCCGAAGCCGCTCTGGCTGGCCGCGCGCTTGACCGTCATGCCGGGCCGCTCCAGCAAGCCGCACGCCGCCTCCATGCGCAAGCGCAGCAGCAGCTGCGCCGGCGAGACGCCAGCCTCGCGCTGCAGCCGGCGGTGCAGCGTGCGCACCGACAGCGCGAACGCCGCCGCCATCTGCTCGACGTCGATCTGCCGCTTCAGGCGCGGACGCAGCCAGCCGGTCAGCTGGCCATGCAAGCCTTGCGGATCGGCCTGCGCCAGCAGCTCGGAGCTGAACTGGCGCTGGCCGCCGGGCCGCTTGTAGAACACCACCAACCGCTTGGCCGTGCCCAGCGCGGCGGCGCGGCCGCAGTCCTCCTCCACCAGGCTCAGCGCCAGGTCCATGCCGGCGGCGATGCCGGCCGACGTGTAGACCGGCCCGTCCTTGATGTAGATGGCGTCGTCCTGCACCTCGATGGCCGGGTATTGCGCCTGCAGCCGGGCCGCGTCGAGCCAATGGGTGACGGCGCGGCGGCCGTCCAGCAGGCCGGCCCGCGCCAGCACGAAGGCACCGGTGCACACCGAGCAGCAGCGCGCGACCTCGCCGGCGGCGCGCCGCACCCAGCTTATCGCGGCCGGCGCCAGCACGGCGCCGTCGCCATCGAGGCCGCGGCCGCCGGCGACGATCAGGGTGGCGCCGGCCAGGCTGCGGCGCGGCAACGGCTCTGCCAGCACGCTGACGCCGGAAGACGACGTCACCGGCCCGCCGCCCGGCGCGGTCATGCGGATGCGATAGGGCTCCGGCTGACCGGCGTCGCGCGCCTCGTCGTTCGCGGTGGAGAACACTTGCGCGGGGCCGGTGGCGTCCAGCAGCAGGAAGCCGGGGAACACCAGCAGCCAGATGTCGATAGGTTTGGTCATGTGGCAGATATTCCACTATCGATGTCATTTATGTCAATGCGTTTGGCGGCAAGATGGCCTCATCGACAAAGGAGATCCACATGACACGCACCATAGGCATCTACGTCTTCAACGACGTTGAAGTACTCGATTTCGCCGGACCGTACGAAGTGTTCACCTGTGCCACGCGCGTGGCCGCCAAGCTGGCGCCGGGCACCGAGGCGCCGTTCCGCGTGCGCACCATCGGCCAGCGCTCCGCCATGCTGCGCGCGCGCGCCGGCCTCGCCGTGCAGCCCGAATCTGATTTCGACAGCGCCGGCAGGATCGACGTGCTGATCGTCCCCGGCGGCGTGGTGACGGCGGAGCAGGCCAAGCCCGAAGTCATCGCATGGATCGCCGGCATGGCGCGCGACTGCGAACTGGTGGCCTCGGTCTGCACTGGCGCTTTCCTGCTGGCGCAGGCGGGGCTGCTGGACGGCCAGCAAGCCACCACGCATTGGGAAGATATCGACGACCTGCGCGCCGCCTTCCCACGCGTGGAAATCCCGGCCGGCCACCGCTGGATAGACAACGGCCGCATCGTCACCTCCGGCGGCATCTCGGCCGGCATGGACATGTCGCTGCACCTGGTCGAACGGCTGGCTGGCCGCGAACTGGCCGCGCGCACCGCGCTGCAGATGGAATACGACTGGAACAAAGCATGAAGATAGTACGCAGCAGGGACTACACCGCCGATCGAGCCTGGGGCGCCACCCCGATCGCCGCGATGCGGGATGCCACTGTGCGCCTGCACTGGACCGACCAGCCCTACGGCTGGCACGTCAACGACGGTGAAGAGGTGTTTGCCGTGATGGATGGCGAAGTGGACATGCACTACCGCGTGGACGGCATCGAGCACGTCGTCCACCTGCGAGCGGGCGACATTTTCCACGCCGGCGAAGGCGACGCCCATTCGGCGCATCCGCGCGGCACGGCGCGCATCCTGGTCATTGAGCGCGCCGGCAGCGTGTGAATCAGCCCAGCTCCGGGGTCAGATCCTAATGCCGTTAAGTTAAGGCGATATCGCTCATCGTCATTCCCGCGAAAGCGGGAATCCATGCAGCGAGTCCGGGGCAAACTCAGTATGGGTTCCCGCTTTCGCGGGAACGACGCGCCTTAACTTAACGGCATTAGGGTCAGATCCGACATTCGGACACGAGCTGGACGCTAAGCCGCTCTACTGCTGGGTCCGTGTCCGAACGTCGGATCTGACCCCGGAGTAGCCGTCGGTCAGCGTTTTGAGGAAAACCACCACGTCGGCGATCTCCTGGTCGGTCAGCGCCGGCTTGCTGCCGGGCTTGCCGCCGAACGGGGCTTCGACGTTGACGTTGTCGTCCATGCCGCGCGGCTGGTCGTCGAACTTGTGGATGCTGCCGTCCGGATTGCGCGGATACCACTTCTGCGGCACCGTGTCGCGCTGCACGTAGAAGCGCACCACCTGCTCCAGGCTGTCGAAGCTGCCGTTGTGGAAGTAGACCTTGCGCAGGGCCACGTTGCGCAGCGACGGCGTCTTGAAGCGGCCGCAGTATTCGGGATGGTCGCGCAGGTCGGTGCGGTCCGGGCCGCACAGGCCGAGGTCGAAATACTTCGGATCGGCGTTGACCGCCAGCTTGCCGCTGCGCGGCACGCCGAGGTTGACCAACCCGTAATCGGTGAACTGCGGGAAGGCGCCGCCCTGCGAGATGCGGCTGATGTGGCAGGATGCGCAATTGCCCTTGGCCTCGTCGTTGAACAAGGCCAGCCCGCGCGCTTCCTGTGGCGTCAGCGTGACCTGCTTGCGCAGGAAGGCGTCGTACTTGCTGGTGTACGGATAGAAATCCGCCGGGCTTTCCTGGAACACTTCCAGCGCCATCAAGGCCGCGCGCATCGCCGCGTCGTCGTGGTCGAAGATGTCGTCGCCGAAGGTCTTGCGGAACTGCGCCGCCAGCGGACCGTTGCGCAGTTTGGCCACCACCGCCGCATCGTCCTTGTTGCCCATCTCGCGCGGCGACAGCAGCGGACCACGCGCCTGCTCGTGTGCCGATCCGGCGCGGCCGTCCCAATCGTAGCCGCCGGTAGGACCTGCGTCGGTGCTGTCGTCGCCATCGTCGTCGTGATAGTGCTCGGTGAACGGCGGCACCGTCTGCAGGTACTTCAGCGACGGCGCGGCGCGCGTGCCCTGCGTGGCGCCATCGCCGCCGCCCAGCTGCGCCGACAGCCGGTTGGCCGGGCTGTAGCCGTTGTCCGGGTTGTGGCAGCTGGCGCAGCTGATGCGGCCGGATGCCGACAGCGTCGGCTCGTGGAACATCGCGCGGCCCATCGCCGTCAGTTCCGGCACCGGCGGCTGGCGTTTCATCGGCGCATAGGCGGCGGCCGGCTTGGCGGCCGGTTTGGCGACAGGAGCGGAGGCGGACGCGGGCGGCGTCTCGCCATGGCAGGCGCTGAGCAGCGCGGCGATCAGGGCAATATAAATCTGTTTCATGCCGCAAGCCTAGCAACATGAAATGACCGCTGAATGACACAAAGCCAAAGATACAAAACGATACACACCATTTCATCGTCCTGAAATATTTGATGCCTAGCATGACCCGCTTTGACACCCCACCCACAAGGCAAGAAGATGAAACTCAATCCGATGCGGCCCCTCCCCCTCATGCTCATGTCGATCGGCCTGGGCGCCGGCCTGATCGCCTGCGGCAGCTCGTCCGACGGCGTCCCGACGCTGAGCGGCCAGGTGGTCGGCAGCTACTATGAAAACGCCGTGGTCTGCCTGGAAAGCACCAGCGCCAAGCTGACCTGCGACAGCGGCTCCTCGTCCGTGCGCACCGGCGCCGACGGCAAGTTCGCCATCACCGGCGCCAGCACCGGCGCGCTGCTGGTCACCGTCGGCACCGACGCCATCCGCCACGACGCCGTCGGCGACGCCGGCACCAAGGTCACGCAGAAACTGGTGTTGCGCGCGCCGAACGGCCACACCGGCTTTGTCGACGCCATCACCACCGAACTGGTCGCCATGATGGACGCCAACGGCGGCGACTTCGCCGCCGCCAGCAGCAAGCTGGCCGCCAAGCTGGGCGTGTCCGAAGCGAACCTGGTGGCCGATATCAACGCCGTCAGCGGCGACGACCAGGCCAAGCTGAAGGCCGAGAACGCCAGCGTCACCAACGTCATCGCCGCCGCCAGCACGCTGAGCGCGCCGGCCGACATCGCCGCCACGCTGACCTCCGGCCTGGCGCTGAACAACATCAAGAACATCGTCGTCATCTACGCCGAGAACCGCGGCTTCGACAACCTGTACGGCCTGTTCCCTGGCGCCAACGGCGTGCCGGGCGTGAACCCGACCTCGACCAGCGCCTACGTGGCGCAGAAGGACTTCGACGGCAGCGCGCTGCCGGTGCTGCCGCCGACCTGGGGCGGCATGGCCGCCGCCGGCCAGAGCGTCGTGATCACGCAGGCGCAATCGGCCAACCTGCCAAACAAGCCGTTCCAGATCGACGACGCCAACAGCCCGCTGTACATGGCGCAATCGGTCATCACGCGCGATCTGGTGCACCGCTTCTACAACAACCAGATGCAGATCAACGGCGGCGCCAACGACAAGTTCGCGGCCTACAGCGATGCCGGCGGCCTCACCATGGGCTACTACGACGGCAGCAAGATGAAGATGTGGGACATCGCCAAGCAATACGCGCTGGCCGACAACATGTTCATCGGCGCCTTCGGCGGTTCCTTCCTGACCCACCAGTACCTGATCTGCGCCTGCGCGCCGCAATACCCGAACGCCGACACCTCGGTGGCCAAGGGATCGATCGCCAAGATCGACGTCGACTCCAACGGCAACTTCGTGCGCCTGACGCCGGCCGCCAACGCCCCGGCCAGCGTGTTGAACGGCGCACCGGCCTACGCCAACGACGGCGCCATCACGCCGGCCGACTCGACCGGCATGTTCTACGCGGTCAATACCATGCAGCCGCCGTTCCAGCCAAGCAGCAACAGCTTCGCCGCCGACGACAGCACCCACTTGTACGCGGACACCAGCAAGGCCACCACGCTGCCGCCGCAGACGCAGAAGAACATCGGCGACCTGTTGACCGGCAAGAACGTCGACTGGGCCTGGTACGCCGGCGCCTGGAAGGACACGACGGCCGCCACCACCGGCACCACGCGCGGCGCGATCACCAATCCGCCCAACTTCCAGTTCCACCACCAGCCGTTCAACTACTTCGCCAACATGGATCCGGTGAAGAACGCGGCCTACCGCGCGGCGCACCTGAAGGATTACGACACCCAGTTCGTGGCGGATGTGACCAACGGCACCTTGCCGCCGGTGGCGTTCTACAAGCCGCAGGGTAACCTGAACCAGCACGCCGGCTACGCTTCGGTGGCCGACGGCGATGCCCACATCGCCGACGTCATCGCCAAGCTGAAAAAGAGCCCGCAGTGGAAGAACATGCTGGTGATCGTCACCTACGACGAGAACGGCGGCTTCTACGACCACGCCAGTCCACCGAAGGGCGACAAGTGGGGCCCGGGCACCCGCGTGCCGACGATCATCGTGTCGCCGTACGTGAAGAAGGGCGTCGACCATACGCAATATGACTCGGCCTCGATCCTGCGCGCCATCACCCGCCGCTTCGGCCTGCCGGTACTGGACGGCCTGGTCACGCGTGACAAGGCGCTGGCCGCCAACGGCGCCAAGCCGATGGGCGACTTCAGCTCCGCCCTGGCGCTGACTCCGCAAGAGTAAGTAAAACCCCGGGGTCAGATCTGACATTCGGACACGAGTTCTGCCGTAAAGGCCGTTACGGCAGAGCTCGTGTCCGAATGTCAGATCTGACCCCGGATTTCGAAGTCGACGGTGACGGTGAGTCCTTTGCCGTCATCGCCGGCGGCGAGCGTGATGGTGCCTTCGTTGCGCTCCGCCGCCCGCTCGGCGATCGCCAGTCCAAGGCCGCTGCCGGATTGCTCCTGTCCCGGCACGCGGTAGAAACGTTCAAACACTTTCCGATGCAGGGCCGGCGCAATGCCGGGCCCCTGGTCGGCGATGGTCAGGCGGTAGCCCTGCTCCAGCGCCGCCAGCCGCACATGGATCTTGCCCGACTCCGGCGAATACTTGATCGCGTTGCTGATCAAATTGTCCAGCAGCGCCGCCATGCTCTCGACATGCATCGCCATGGCGCACGACGCTTCCGACTGAAACTCGATATCGATGCCGCGCTGCACAGCCAGCGGCGCCGCCGACGCCAGCCGGCTGCGCACGAAGCCGCACAAATCCGTCTGCGGCAGGGGCTCGGCGCCCGGCTCGGCGCGCGCCCGTTCGAACGCGAGCAACTGGTGCACCATGTGCGTGGCCCGCGCTACGCCGTCGCGCAAGCCCTGGCCCGCTTCGGCGCTGCGCTCCGGGCTCTCGGCCGCGCTGCGGCTCAGCAGCAGATGGGCGTTGATCTGGATCGCCGCCAGCGGCGTCTTCAACTCGTGCGCGGCGTCGGTCAGGAATTCGTGTTCGCGCTCGATGCGCTGGCTCAGCCGCGTCATCAGCCGGTTGATCGCCATCACCAGCGGCGACAGCTCGCGGTAGTCGGAATCCGGCAGCGCCGTCAGGTCCGACACCGAACGCGCCTCGATCTCATCGGCGATCGAGCGCAAGGGCCTGAGTCCGATACCGACGATCAGCCATGCCGGCAGCAGCAGCAAGGGCAGGCTGAAGATTGTCGACGACAGCAGGAAGCTGACGCCGGAAAAACTCAGCATCCATTCATCGTCCACCTCATGGCTGCGCTCGACCACCAGCCCATGCGTCGCATCGCGCTCGACGGCGCTGACCCAGGCGTTGGCGTGGCGGGCAGCGGCACTGCCTGGCGCCGGCAGCACCTCCGGCAGATCCGGCAGCGAGTTGTAGAGCAGTGCGCCGTCCTTCCACACCTTCAGCCGCACGCGCGAGTGGTAATCCAGCTCGCGGAACATCTCCTTGCGCACCGACTCCAGCATGGCCGCCGCGCGCCGCATGCGCTCCGGCTGGTCGGCGATCTCCATCAGATGCAGCAACAGCTCGCGCGTGTGCGCGGCGTTCTCGCTGGCGGTGCGGTTGCGCTGCGTGGCCTTGGCCTCGAACGCCACATAGGTGAACCCGGCCAGCGCCACCAGCGCAATCACGCCGGAAAAACCCAGCATCAATCGCCGGAACAGCGACGACTGCTTATCCACGCTGCACCATGTAGCCGACGCCGCGCACCGTGCGGATCACGCGGTCGCCGACCTTCTTGCGCAGATTGGAGATGTGCACATCCAGCGTCTGCCCCACGCTGTACGGCAAGCCCTGTTCCAATTCGGCGCGCGTCAAAACGCGGCCGGACTGCTTCATCAAGGTCAGCAGCAGCGCGAACTCGGTGCGTGACAACGACACCGCCGCGCCGGCGCGCGTGACCAGCATGCGGCTCTCGTCGAGCACCAACTCGCCCAAGGTCCACAGCGATTCGCCGCCGTCGACGTTGCCGTTCGCGCGGCGCACGATGGCGCGCAACCGTACCAGCAGCTCGGGAATCTCGAACGGTTTGATCAGGTAATCGTCGGCGCCGGTGTTGAAGCCGTTGAGCCGGTCCTCCAGGCTGTCGCGCGCCGTCATGATCAGCACCGGCAGCGACAGGCCCTGCGCCCGCATGTCGCGCAGCAGCGCGTTGCCGTCGCCGTCGGGCAGGCCGAGGTCGAGCAGCACGGCGTCGAACGGCTCGGACTGCAGCCGGGCGATCGCGCCCTCCGCCATCCGCACCCAGATTACCGCGTGTCCCTCGTCCTGGAACACCGACAGCAGCGCCCGGCCTATGGCCAGGTCGTCTTCGATCATTAATATTTTCATGCTGAAAGTGTAGCGCGCTTTGTAGCTAAATTACGTGCAGCGTAGACAAAACACCACATCAGGCCCCGACAAGGCAATGCGCGACAAATCAGGCACTTGGCGGCCAATCTTCAGGCTTCCTTTATTTTCCGGACAGCGCGTGATTGACCCTATTTTCCTTCCGCTACAACATCCGTCCTGCAACCACAATAATTTTTAGGGACACTTTTATGACCACCAAAACAGTACAGGGGCGCTTCCGGCTGCACCCGATGGCGGCGGCCTGCGCCTTGATGATGTTCGGCCTGGCCCATGCGCAGCAGGCCGACACCACCTCCGACGACGCCAAGGCCAAGGCGGAAGCGAAGAAGAAGACCGACGCCGAGATGACCGTCGTCACCGTGGCCGGCATCCGCCGCGGCATCGAGGAAGCGATCTCGATCAAGAAAAACTCCAGCTCCATCGTCGAGGCGATTTCCGCCGAGGACATCGGCAAGCTGCCCGATAACACCGTGGCCGAGTCGATCTCGCGCCTGAGCGGCGTGACCACGCAGCGCAACAAGGTCAATGGCAAGGCCACCGACGTCAGCGTGCGCGGCCTGTCGCCGAGCTTCAACGGCTCGCTGCTGAACGGCCGCGAGCAGGCGTCCACCAGCGATGCCCGCAGCCCGGAATTCGACCTGTTCCCGTCCGAGCTGACCGGCTCCGTGCTGGTGTACAAGACCCCGGACGCCAGCCTGATGGGCCAGGGCCTGGCCTCGACCATCGACCTGCGCACCCTGCGTCCGCTGGACTTCGGCAAGCGCGTGCTGGCCGCCAGCGCGAAAAAGGAACGCATCGGCGTCGATTCCGGCTCGGACCTGGGCTCTGGCCACCGCGCCACCCTCACCTATGTCGACCAGTTCGCCAACCGCACCATCGGCCTGTCGCTGGGCCTGACCAAGTTCAAGGAAGACAACGGCGGCGAACTGAAATTCGACAGCTGGGGCGGCTGGGCGCCGACATTGGACTACAACGGCGCGCAGGTGGCGGTGCCGGGCGGCTTCCTGGCCGAGATCTCGCGCCGCAAGAGCGACCGCGATGGCGCCTCGCTGACCTTGCAGTACAAGCCTAACCAGAACTTCAAATCCACCGTCGACGTGTTTTATTCGCGCGGCGACGAAAGCACCAAGAAGACCGGCATCGAAGGCGCGGTGGCATTCGGCACCGGCCCCTACGATCCGAACGGCGTGCTGACCAACGCCGTGGTCTCGAACGGCATCGCCAGCAGCGGCACCATCAGCAACTACAAGGCCGACGTCCGCAACCACCTGTATTCGAACGAGGATAGACTGGCGTCCTTCGGCTGGAACAATGAGCTGAAGCTGGACGACAAGTGGCGCGTCGAGACCGACCTGTCGCATTCGCACGGCGTGAAGAACATCTCGAACTACGAGACCACGGCAGGCCAGCCGGGCAACACGCCGGCCAGCCAGCTCGGTTCGATCTCGTTCAGCGGCTTCAACGGCACCAACTTCGCCGACGTCAAATACAAGACCAGCCTCGATTACTCGGACCGCAAGGTCGCGCTGCTGACCGACGTGGACGGCTGGGGCGGCGGACCGAACTCGCCGCAGGCCGGCTACGTCAGCCTGCCGAACATCGACGACACCGTCAACAGCGTGCGCCTGACCGCGCACCGCGAGCTGGAATGGGGTCCGCTGGCGTCGGCCACCTTCGGCATCAACTACACCAAGCGCGACAAGTCGCGCACCGGCCAGGAGGGACGCCTGTCGATCAAGGGCGGCGACGGCTACGCCAGCGCCGCCATGCCGGGCACCGATGTGGCGCCGGCCGGCGCCTCGGGCCTGATGGTCGCGTCCTTCGACCCGACCGGCACGCTGGGCACCATCTATGACCTGAACCGCTGGGTCGACGCCACCGTGCTGTCTCGCGACTGGTCGGTCGGCGAGAAGGTGGCCACCGCATATGCGATGGCGGACCTGGACGGCACGCTGATGTCGCTGCCGTACACCGGCAACTTCGGCCTGCAGGTGGTCAACACCAAGCAGCAGGCCTCGGGCAACCAGGTGGATCTGGCGCGCTGCACCGGCATCACCTTCGACACCTGTCCGTACAGCGTGCGCACCGGTGGCGCCAGCTACACCAACGTCCTGCCGAGCATGAACGTGGCGTTCGACCTTGGCGGCGAACAGAAGCTGCGCCTTGGCGCCGGCAAGCAGATCTCGCGCGCCAACCTGGACAACATGAAGGCCAGCCTGGACTTCGCGGTGCAGAACGCCACCTCGGTGGCGCCGGCGCTGACCGGCTTCGCCGGCAATCCGGAGTTGAAGCCCTACCAGGCCCGGTCGCTGGACCTGTCTTACGAGAAGTACTTCGGCAAGAAGGGCTACATCAGCGTGGCGAGCTTCTTCAAAAAGCTGGACAACTACATCATCAACGCGCCGGAGCTGTTCGACTTCAAGCCCTACACCAGCGCCAACACGCCGCTGCCGACGACCGGTCCGTACGCGGGTTCGACCGTGGGCTTCCTGACCAAGCCGCAGAACGGTTCGGGCGGCAATATGCACGGCTATGAAGTGGCGGTCAACGTGCCGTTCTCGCTGGTCACGCCGTGGCTGGACGGCTTCGGCGTGGCCGCCAACTACTCGTTCACCGACAGCTCGGTGAAGCTGCCGACCAGCGGCTTCGTCTCGCCGCAGAACGGCCCGGTGTTCAAGGACAGCGTGTCCGAGATCGGCCTGCCGGGCCTGTCGAAGAACGTCAGCAGCCTGCGGCTCTACTACGAAAACAACGGCGTGCAGCTGGCATGGGCGGCGCACCGCCGCTCCAGCTTCGTCGGCCAGATCCTCGACTATCGCAGCGATTCGCAGTTCACCTTCATCAAGGGCGAAACCATCGTCGACCTGCAAGCCTCGTACGAGTTCCAGAGCGGCTGGTTGAAGGGCGTATCGGTCTTCCTGCAGGGCCATAACTGGACCAACACGCCGTTTCGCGAGTACGCGTCCGATCCGAACCTGATCACCAACACGGTGGTCTACGGCCGGACCTACACGGCAGGCGTCAACGTCAAGTTCTAAGCTCCGTTTTGCGCCGGATTCCGATCCCTCACCGGAATCCGGCTTTTTTTGCTTCATCTACCGGCATCACCAATGACCAAATTCCTCATGGCCCTGCTGTTGGCCACCGTCGGCATCGCCCACGCAGCCGATCCGTATCAACCCAAACCCTACGTCCACTTCCAGCACGCGGAATGGACCACGAACGCCAGCATCTACCAGATCAACACCCGCCAGTTCACACCGGAAGGCACCTTCCGCGCTGCGGAACAGCAGCTGCCGCGCCTGAAGGAGCTGGGCGTCGATATCCTGTGGCTGATGCCCATCCACCCGATCGGCCAGGCCAAGCGCAAGGGCGCGCTGGGCAGCCCGTACGCGGTGCGCGACTACATGGCCGTCAATCCAGAATTCGGCACGCTGGACGACTTCAGGCACTTCGTAACCGCCGCCCACGGCCTCGGCCTGCACGTGATCCTCGACTGGGTCGGCAACCACACCTCGTGGGACAACGTGCTGCGCACCAGCCATCCCGAATGGTACGAGAAGGACTACAAAGGCAACGCCCATCCAACGCCGTGGTACGACTGGGACGACATCATCGACCTCGATTACACCCAGCCCGGCCTGCGCCGCTACATGACCCAGGCAATGACCTATTGGGTGCGCGAAGCCGGTGTGGACGGCTACCGCGCAGACGCCGCCGGCCTGATACCGCAGGACTTCTGGGACAACGCCAGCCGCGAGCTGCGCGCCATCAAGCCGGTATTCATGCTGGCCGAATGGGAAAGCCGCGACATGCACGCCTACGCCTTCGACGCCAGCTACGCCTGGAGCTGGTGGGACGGCCTGCGCGCCGTCGCCGAGGGCAAGGCCGATGCCACCTCGCTGTACACCTACTACGCATGGAACCAGAAGTTCTATCCGAAGCAGGCCTACCGCATGCTGTACACCACCAATCACGACAAGAACGCATGGGACGGCACCGAGTTCGAGATCTTCGGTCCGGCGGTGGATGCGGCCATCGCGTTTTCCTTCGTCAGCGAAGGCATGCCGATGATCTACAACGGCCAGGAGGCCGGCAACCGCAAGCGGCTGGCCTTCTTCGAGCGGGATGCGATACAGTGGCAGCCATCGCCATACGAAGCGCTGTACAAAAACCTGCTGTCGCTGAAAAAGCGCAACACGGCCCTGTGGAACGGAGAATGGGGCGCGACCATGCTGCAGGTGCCGAACGACGCGCCAAAGCAGGTGTTCAGCTTTGTGCGGCAGAATGCGAAGGACAAGGTATTCGCGGTGTTTAACCTGAGTGGCAAGGTAGTGCAGGCCGGATTCAGCGGCGACCTGCACGCCGGCGCTTACCGCGATTTCGGCACCGGGGAGACGGTGCGCGTGGACAGCGGCAGCCGCTTCGGCATGGCGCCGTGGAGCTACAGGATACTAATAAAGGCAGAGTAAATGGAGAACGTCAAAAACGTGGTGATCGTCGGTGGCGGCACCGCCGGCTGGATGTCGGCGGCGGCGTTGTCGCGGGTGCTGGGCGAAAAGGTGAAGATCACACTGATCGAGTCGGACGAGATTTCGACGGTCGGTGTCGGCGAATCGACGATCCCGATGATCAAGTTGTTCAACACCGTGCTGGGCATCGACGAAGATGAGTTCATGCGCGAGACCAAGGCCACGTTCAAACTGGGCATCGAGTTCCGCGACTGGGGCCGGATAGGCGACAGCTACATGCACGGCTTCGGCATCTTCGGCCAGGACCTGGCGACGCTGCCGTTCTACCAGTACTGGCTGCGCATGCACCAGGCGGGCAAGGCGCCGGACATCGAAAGGTATTCGATCAACCGCATGGCGGCCAAGGCCAACAAGTTCATGCGCGCCGACCGCTCGCACGGCAATTCGCCGCTGGGCGATATCGTCCACGCCTTCCACATCGATGCCGGCCTGTATGCGCGCTATCTGCGCAAGTACAGCGAGGCCAAGGGTGTGCGCCGCATCGAGGGCAAGGTGGTTGACACGCTGATGCGCGCCTCGGACGGGCATGTGGACGCGGTGCGCATGGAAAGCGGCGAATTGATCGGCGGCGAACTGTTCATCGACTGCTCCGGCTTCCGCGGCCTGCTGATCGAACAGGCGCTGCATACGGGCTTCGAGGACTGGACGCACTGGCTACCCTGCGACCGCGCCTACGCGGTGCCGTGCGAGCTGGCATCCACCGAGCTGGCGCCTTACACCCGCGCCACCGCGCGGCCGGCGGGTTGGCAATGGCGTATCGGCCTGCAGCACCGCACCGGCAATGGCCATGTCTTCTCGAGCCGGCACATGAGCGACGACGAGGCGGCCGGCATCCTGATGGCTAACCTGGACGGGCGTCCGCTGGCCGATCCCAAGCTGCTGCGTTTCACCACCGGCAAGCGCAAGCAGGTGTGGAACAAGAACGTGGTGGCGGTGGGCCTGTCGTCCGGCTTCATGGAGCCGCTGGAATCGACCAGCATCCATCTTATCCAGTCGACGATTGCGAAGCTGATCACCTTCTTCCCGGACAAAGGCTTCCAGGCCGCCGACATCGCCGAGTTCAATCGGCAGTGCGACTTCGAGGTCGAGCGCATCCGCGATTTCCTGATCCTGCACTACCACGCCACGGAGCGCGACGACACACCGTTCTGGGACTACTGCCGCACCATGGACATCCCGGACACCTTGCGCGCCAAGATGGAGCTGTATCGCTCGCGCGGGCGCATCGTCCGCGTCGACAACGAACTGTTCGCCGAAGTGGGCTGGCTGCAAGTGCTGCACGGCCAGGGCATCAAGGCCGACGGCTACCATCCGCTGGCCGACCTGCTGGAAGAAAAAGAAGTAGTCGAGTACCTGGACAATATCGCCTCCGTCATCGGGCTGTGCGTCAACCAGATGCCGTCGCAAGCCGCCTACATCGCGGCGCACTGCGCATCGTCATAACAAGGAACAGCAAGTGCATACAACTCCCGTCAAAATCCGCTGGATCTCCGCCTGCAGCATGATGCTGGGCGTGTACGCCAGCACCGGCAGCGCGCTGGCCGACGACATACTGGCGACCGTGTCGTCGCCGGACAAGGTGCTGAGCGTGGCCGTTCAGCTGGGCGGCGACGGCCGCCTGGCGTACGAGGTGCAGCGGCATGGCAAGCAACTGATCGCGCCGTCGCGGCTGGGTTTCCTGCTGGCCAACGCGCCGGAGCTCGACGGCGGTTTCTCGCTCGACAAGCAGGCCGTCACCGAGCATGACGACACATGGGAACAACCATGGGGCGAGCGCCGCTACGTGCGCAATCACTACAAGGAGCTGCGGCTGGAACTGGTGCAGAAGGCGCAGCAGAACCGCCGCATGGCGCTGGTGTTCCGCGTGTTCGACGACGGCGTCGGCTTCCGCTACGAGATTCCGGACCAGCCGCAGTTGAAGGAAACGAAGATCGCCGATGAGCTGACCGAGTTCATCGTCGCGGCGCCGGCCACCGCGTGGTGGCAGCAGGCCGGCGAGATGGCGGCGCTGGAATACGCGATCCGCAAGACGCCGCTGAGCGAAGTCGGCATGGCCAATACGCCGATGACGATACGCACCAGGGACGGCACGCACATCGCCTTCCACGAGGCGGCGCTGGTCGACTATGCGTCGATGTGGCTGCGCAAGGTGGACGGCCAGAAGCTGCGCGCGCACCTGACGCCATCGGCCATCGGCGCGCCGGTCGAGCGGCAGGGCGCTTTCACGACGCCATGGCGCACCATGCAGATCGCCGACAACGCGGCGGGGCTGTATATGTCGGACCTGATCCTGAACCTGAATGAACCGAACAAGCTGGGGGATGTATCGTGGGTGCGCCCGTCGAAATTCGTCGGCGTGTGGTGGGAAATGCACCTTGAGAAAAGCACCTGGGGGTCGGGCGCGAAGCACGGCGCCACCACGGAAAACACCAAGCGCTACATCGACTTCGCCGCGAAGAACGGATTCCGCGGCGTGCTGGTGGAAGGCTGGAACATCGGTTGGGACGGCAAATGGTACGGCGACGGCTCGGACTTCAGCTTCACGCAATCGTATCCGGACTTCGACCTTGCCGCCACCAGCGCCTACGCCATCAAGAAGGGCGTGCGCCTGATCGGACACCACGAAACCGGCGGCAACGTGGCGCGCTACGAAGACCAGATGGATGCCGCCTACCAGCTGTATGCGAAGCATGGCGTGGACAGCATCAAGTCCGGCTACGTGACTGATGCCGGCACGGCGCAGTTCCACAGCGCCGGCGGCGGCACGCACTATGGCTACACCGATTCCCAGGAAGGCTCGCGGCACTACCTGAAGGCGGTAACGGAGGCGGCGCGCTACAAGCTGGCGATCGACACGCATGAACCGATCAAGGATACGGGCCTGCGCCGCACCTATCCGAACTGGATCTCGCGCGAAGGTGCGCGCGGCATGGAGTACAACGCCTGGGGCAATCCGATCAACAGCGTCGATCATGAAGTGAACCTGGTCTTCACGCGCATGCTGAGCGGGCCGATGGACTACACGCCGGGCATATTGAGCCTGGAAGGCGTGAAGGGCAAGCCGATCAACTCGACGCAGGCCAAGCAGCTGGCCAGTTTCGTGGTGATCTACTCGCCGGTGGTGATGGCGGCGGACCTGATCGAGAACTATGAGAAGTATCCCGGTCCGTTCAAGTTCATCAAGGACGTGCCGACCGACTGGGCCGACACGCGCGTGATCCATGGCAGCATGGGCGAATACGCGACCATCGCCCGCAAAGACCGCCACTCCGACAACTGGTACGTCGGCTCGGTGACGGACGGCGAGGCGCGCACGCTGTCGCTGCCGCTGGACTTCCTCGACGCCGGCAAGCGCTACACCGCCGAAATCTACCGCGACGGCGACCAGGCCGACTACCGCACCAGCCACCGCTTCGACATCGTCATCGAGAAGAAGATCGTCACAGCGAAGACAGCGCTTCAACTCAAACTGGCTCCCGGCGGCGGCCAGGCCATCCGCTTGACGCCCATGTAAGATGGGCCAGGCGGTAGAGCAAGGGGAGCACCAGCAGCGTCAGTGCGGTGGAGGACAGGATGCCGCCGATGACCACCGTCGCCAGCGGGCGCTGGACTTCGGCGCCCGTGCCGGTGGCGATGGCCATCGGTATGAACCCCAGCGACGCGACCAGGGCTGTCATCAGTACCGGTCGCAGGCGGCCCAGCGAGCCTTCGCGGATCGCCTGCTCCACCGTGCGCCCTTCCTCGCGCAGGCTGCGGATGAAGGAGATCAGTACCAGCCCGTTCAACACCGCCACGCCCGACAGCGCGATAAAGCCCACCGCTGCCGATATCGATAGCGGGATGCCCCGCAACGCCAGCGCGGCGATGCCCCCCGTCAGCGCGAACGGTATGCCGCTGAACACCAGCAGGCCGTCTTTCAGATTGCCGAACATCGCGAACAGCAGCACCATCACCAGCAGCAGCGCCGCGGGCACCACGATCTGCAAGCGCCGCGACGCAGATTGCAGCTGCTCGAACTGTCCGCCCCAACTGGTCCAGTAACCCGCCTGCACCGCCACCTGGCGCAGGCGTTCCTCCGCCTCCGCAACGAAGGAACCGATATCCCGCCCGCGCACATTGGCGCTGATGACGACTCGCCGCTTGCCGTCCTCCCGGCTGACCTGGTTCGGTCCCGGCGCGATACTGAACGTCGCCACTTCGCCCAGCGGGATGAAATGCGTGACGCCGTCTCCTTTCGGCAGCGGTACCGGCAGCCGCCGTATTACATCCAGGTCGCTGCGCAGCGCATCCGGCAGCCGCACCACGATGTCGAAGCGCCGGTCGCCCTCGAACATGGTGCCCGCCTCGGTGCCGCCTATGGCCGTGGCGATGGTCTGCTGGACGTCGCCCACGTTCAGGCCATAGCGCGCGGTCTTGCCGCGGTCTATTTCCACGGTCAGCACCGGCAGGCCGCTGGTCTGCTCTACCTTGACCTCGGCCGCGCCGTCCACCTTGCCCAGAGTGGTGGCGATGCGCGCGGCGGTTTCGTTCAGTACCGCCATGTCGTCGCCGAACAGCTTGACCGCGACGTCGCTGCGCACGCCGGATATCAGCTCGTTGAAGCGCAGCTGTATCGGCTGCGAGAATTCGAAGGCGTTGCCCGGAATTTGAGCGGCGGCGTTCTGGATCGCCGCCAGCAGTTCATCGCGGGATTTCTTCGGCGCCGGCCATTGCGATTCCGGCTTCAGCATGATGTAGCCGTCGGAGACGTTGGGCGGCATCGGATCGGAAGCGATTTCCGCCGTGCCGGTGCGCGCGAAGATACGCTCGATCTCGGGAAACTTCTGCTTCAGCGTCAGTTCGACCTGCTTTTGCATCTCCACCGATTGCGTCAGGCTGGTGCCGGGTATGCGCAATGCCTGGATCGCAAAGTCTCCTTCGTTCAGGCTCGGAACGAATTCGCTGCCCATGCGTGTGGCCAGCAGCACCGACAACAGCACCGCGATGCCGGAGAACGCCAGCACCACCGGCGTATTGGCCAGCACGCACTCCAGCACCCCGGCATACCACGCGGACAGCTTGCGGTGCTCCTTCTCGACCACGCTGTCGCCGATGAAGAGCGCGACGGCGGCGGGAATAAATGTGATCGACAGCAGCATCGCCCCCAGCAGCGCCATCACCACGGTCAGCGCCATCGGATGGAACATGCGCCCTTCGACGCCGGTCAGCGCGAAGATCGGCAGGTAGACCACCATGATGATCAACTGCCCGAACAGCAGCGGGCGTCGTGCTTCGCGCGCGGCGGCGAAGACCTCGTCAAAGCGCTCGGCGCGCGTCAGGCTCCTGCCGTGGCGAGCCTGCGCGTGGGTGAGCCGCCGCACGCAGTTCTCGACGATGACCACCGCGCCGTCGACGATGATGCCGAAGTCCAGTGCACCGAGGCTGAGCAGGTTGGCGCTGACCTTGAAGGAGACCATGCCGGTGAAAGTGAACAGCATCGCCAGCGGGATCACCATCGCCGTGATGAGCGCCGCGCGGATGTTGCCGAGGAAGACAAACAGCACGGCGATCACCAGCACCGCGCCTTCGAGCAGATTCTTCTTCACGGTGGCGATGGCCTTATCGACCAGCGTGGTGCGGTCGTACACGGTCACCGCCTGCACGCCGGCAGGCAGGCTGCGGTTGATGTCGGCCATCTTGCGGTCCACCGCCTGCGAAACGGCGCGGCTGTTCTGGCCGATCAGCATGAAGACCGTGCCCAACACCACTTCGCGCCCGTTCTCCGTCGCGGCGCCGGTGCGCAGCTCGCGGCCGATGTCGACGTCGGCCACGTCGCGCACATGCACCGGCACGCCGTCGACGTTGGTGAGGATGATATTGCGGATATCGTCCAGCGATTTGACCTGGCCTGGTGCGCGCACCAGCAGCTGTTCGCCGCGCTTTTCGATATAGCCGGCGCTGGCGTTGCCGTTGTTGCGGTCGATCGCCGTCACCACGTCCTGCAGGGTTAACCCGTAGGATGCGAGGCGCTGCGGATTCGGCGCCACCTGGTACTCCTTCGCGAATCCTCCGATGGAGTTAATCTCCGTCACGCCAGCCACGTTGCGCAGCTGGGGCTTGATGATCCAGTCCTGGATCTCGCGCAGGTCGGTCGGCGTGTAGGGCGTGCCATCGGCCTTCCTCGCCCCCGGCTTGGCCTCCACCGTCCACAGGTAGATTTCGCCCAGCCCCGTGGATACAGGTCCCATGGCCGGCGTTACACCGGCGGGCAATTGCGCGCGCGCTTCCTGTATGCGTTCGCTGACCATCTGCCTGGCGAAGAAGATGTCGGTGCCGTCCTTGAAGATGACGGTGATCTGCGATAGTCCATAGCGCGACAGCGAACGCGTTTGCTCCAGCTTCGGCAGGCCGGACATCAACGTTTCGATCGGATAGGTCACGCGCTGTTCGGTCTCCAGCGGCGAGTAGCCCGGCGCCGCGGTGTTGATCTGCACCTGCACGTTGGTGATGTCGGGCACGGCGTCGATCGGCAGTTTTTGATAACTGTAGATGCCGACCGCCGCCATCGCGGCGACAAGCAGCAATACCAGCCAGCGTTGGTCGATGGCGAATCTTATAATTCGTTCAAACATGGTGTGCTCCCGTCTCAGTGCGCATGCTCGGCGCTGTCCTTGCCCAGTTCCGCCTTGAGCACGAAGCTGCCGGCGGAGGCGTACTGCGCACCGGCCTGCAGGCCTTGCAGCACCTCGGTCAGCTTGCCGTCGCTGCGGCCGACGACCACCGGCTGCGCACGGAAGCCGCCCGCAACCTTGACGAACACCACGGGCTTGTCTTCCACCGTCTGGATAGCCTCGGTGGACACAACGACGGCGGCATCGGCCTGCCCGGACAGCACCTCGACGTTGACGAACAGGCCAGGCCGCCACGAGCGGTCGGGATTGGCCAGTGCCACGCGCGCCTTGGCGGTACGGGTCTGCTCGCCCAGCAGGGAGCCGACATAAGTGATCTTGCCGCTGGCCTGCGCCTCGAAGGCCGACGCCTTTACCATCACCGTCTCGCCAACGCGAACGCGGTTCAAGTCCTTCGGCGGCACGGCCAACTCGGCCCACACCGACGACAGGTCGGAGATTGTGAAGACGTTGGCGTCTTCCTTGACCGCTTCGCCCAGCGCCAGATGCTTTTCCATTACCACTCCGTCGAACGGCGCCCGTAGTTCCAGGCGGTTCAGGTTTCCGCTTGCGTCGGCGGCCGCACCAGTACCAAGTGCATCTATCTTCTGGCGCGCGTTGCGTACCGCGATTTCGGCTTCATGCATGGCCTGTTTGGCTTGCAGGTAGTCCTGCTCGGCGGAGATCTTGTCCTGCCACAGCCGCTGTTCGCGCTCGAACGTGGTGCTGGCCAGCGCGAACCGCCGTTGCGCCGACAGCAGTTCGCTGCGCTGTTCGGACAAGCCGCTGCTGGCGATCACCGCCAGTACCTGCCCTTGCTTCACGTTCTGTCCCAGCTCGGCATGCACGCTGGTGACGACGCCCGCCAGCTTGGGTACGACATGCGCGGTACGGTCTTCGTTGAAACGGATCTCACCCGGCAACGTGATGGCCACTTTGATCGCCGCAGGCGCGGCCGCGGCCAGCGTCACGCCGGCGGCCTTGAGCTGCGCGTCGCTCAGTGCGATCATCTCCTCCTTCTCAGGGGCGCCGTGCTCCACCTCCTCGCGTCCGGCCGGGCGCTTAGGCATCATGATCCACGCGGCCAACAACAGGCCGATGAGCGCCATGACGGCGATGATGATTTTCTGCTTTTTATTCATGTTCTTCTCCGAGAATGCGGCTAATGGCTGCCATCGCGCGGTGCGCGTCCGCCAATGCATTCAGATATTGGGATTTCGCCTGCAGCAAGGTGCGCTGGGCGTCGAGGACGTCGAGGAAGCCGAATTTTCCGTATTCGAAGCCGGTGCTGGCCGCGTCATACGCGCTTTGAGCGCCCGGCAGGATGTCGCCGCGCAGCGCCAACGCTTGCTGACGGGCGACGTCGAAATCCTCATATGCCTGCGACAGCTCGGTATCCAGCCGCAGCGTGGCTGCCTCCAGCTCATCGCGCGCCTTGTCGACGCGGCGCGCCGACTCCAGCACGTTGCCCTGGTTGCGGTCAAAGAATGGCAAGGGAACGGAAAGGCCGAACACCGCCTGCGTGCGACCCAGTTCCTCCGAGCGTTTGCTGCCGACGTTGAACGTCAGGTCGGGCGTGCGCCTGCTCACCTCGACTTGCGACAACGCCTGGCGCCGCGCCAGCTCCGAGCGCGCCAACGCCATCGCCGGCGAACGCTCCAGCCGCTGCCGCAACGTCGCCTGGTCCGGCAGCGACGGCAGCACGTCGATGACGCCGTCGGCTCGCTCGAAACGCGGCGCCGGATTACCCCACATCGCGGCGAGCCGCTTGCGTGCGCCGGCCAGCGTGCCGCGCGCGCGCATCAGCTCCAGCTGCACGCTGGAAGCCGCCACCCGGGCACGCGTTTCCTCCACCGGCGATACCTTTCCAGCCACCACGCGCCGGCCCGTTGCGGCGGCGGCGCGTTGCGCCAGATCGCCGGCTTCCTGCGCCAGCCGCACGTGCTCCTGCGCGGCCAGCACGGAAAAATATGCATCGATCGCGTCGGCGCGTAAGGCCGCATGCCGCAGCGCCAGCTCGGCCGATGCGCTGTCGCGCCCGCGCTGCGCCGCCGTCATGCGGGCTGCACGCTTACCGCCCAGCTCCAGCGGCTGGCTCAGTTGAATCGTGGTTTCGCGCGTGTCGCGCCGCGTATCGGTACGCTCGAGCGATAAGGTGGGATTGGGCGGCAGGCCGGCCTGCCGCACCGTTCCGTCGGCCGCCTGCAGCTCATGGCGCGCGGCCGACAGTTCGGCATTGGCGCCGACGACCAGCGCCAGCGCCGCACGCAGCGTCAGTGGTGCGGACGGCTCGATTTCGGCCCGCGCACAGGCAGGCCATGCCGCTAGCCATAGCGGCAAAAGATATTTGTACATCGAATTCTCCAGACAATAGGAAAGGAATTCGACGAGACTTGAACAGGGAAGGTAGTTGCAGGCCTCGCCGCGCTAGGCGACGAGCAGCCAATTGGGCCGCTGGGGCCCTTCGGAGATATGAGACAGGTAACGCCGCGCGGCAGTCGGGGCATGGCCGATGGCCTCGACGGCGACGTCAACGCCGCCGCCGGCCGGCACCGAAGCCTGCACCGCGTGATGACAGACTTCGCAGTCGGAATGCACCTTGACCGGTTTGCTCTTGTCGGCACCATCGTCGGACTGCGCCTGGTGCTGGTGTCCATGATGGCCAAAGTGCGTGACCGTGGCCGGCTCGTGCTGGCAATAGACGGCCGCCATCGACCAGGCGTGCTGGATGGGCAGAATGGTCAGCAGCAGGATGAGCAGGAGCTTTTTCACCGCTCCATTGTATCAGCCTGCCGCCAACGCAGCTGCACGACTACACTACGCCTTCTTCAGCAGATCCGGATTGATCGGCATCTCGCGCACGCGCTGGCCGGTCGCGGCAAACACCGCGTTGGTCAGCGCGGCGCCGACGCCGGCGGTGCCCGGTTCGCCGATACCGCCCGGCGCCTCGCCGCTCTTGACGATTTCCACCTCGATCTTCGGCGCCTCGGCCATGCGCAGGATGCGGTAGTCGTGGAAATTACTCTGCTCCACGCGGCCGTCCTTGACCGTGATGGCGCCGAACAGCGCCGCCGTCAGGCCGTAGTTGATGCCGCTCTGGACCTGCGCGGCGACGGTGTCCGGATTGACCACCTGGCCGCAGTCGACCGCGCACACCACGCGCTTGACCGTGACGTCGCCGGCGTCGTTGACGCTGACATCGACCACCTGCGCCATGTAGGTGCCCCAGGCGCGCATCAGCGCGATGCCGCGTCCGGAACGGGCCGGCAGCTTCTCGCCCCAGCCGGCCTTCTGCGCCGCGATCTTCAGCACGTTGGCCGCGCGCGGCTCCTTGCCCAGCAACGACAGGCGATAGGCCAACGGATCCTGGCCGGTCTTGAGCGCCAGCTCGTCCATGAAGCTCTCCAGCACCGTCATGTTGCGGGTCGGGCCGACGCCGCGCCAGAACGCCGTCGGCACCGGGCCGTCCTCCTGCGTGTACTCGCTGCGCATGTTCGGGATATCGTAGGAGAAGATGTCCGAGCCCTCGACGTTGTCGATATCGAGGCCGTCCTTGAGCCAGCCCGGCGCGAACGCGGCCAGGTTGGAAGGGCCGGCGATCTTGTGCGAGAACGCCACCGGCTTGCCGCCGGCGTCCAGCGAGGCCGATACCGAGTGCGCATACAGGCCGCGGAACAGGCCGTGCTGGATGTCTTCCTCGCGGCTCCACACCAGCTTGACCGGGCCCTTGACCTGTTTGGCGACCAGCGCGGCCTGCACCACGTAGTCGGTGTACAGGCGGCGTCCGAAGCCGCCGCCGATCAGGTGATTGTGCAGCGTGACTTTTTCCGGCGCCAGGCCCAGCGCCTTGGCCGCGTCGTCGCGCGCGCGGGCCGGCACCTGCGAGCCGGTCCAGATCTCGGCTGTGCCATCGGCCTTGACGTGAACCGTGCAGTTCATCGGCTCCATCGTCGCGTGGGCCAGCATCGGGTTGACGTACACCGCTTCGACGCGGTTGCCGTCAGCGGCGATGGCCTTCAGCGCGTCGCCGTCGTTGCGGGCGACCTTGCCCGGCGTCTTCAGCGCGTCGAGCATGATCTGGCGCACGTCGCCGGTGGCCAGCTTGGCGTAACGGCCTTCGTCCCACACGATGTCCAGCGCGGCCAGCGCCTGCTTGGCGTACCAGTAGTTGTCGGCCACCACGGCCACCGCGTTATCGAGCTTGACGACGGCGCGCACGCCGCGCATCTTGCGCGCCTTGGCGTCGTTGACGGATTTGAGCTTGCCGCCGATGACGGGACTGGCCGCCACCACGGCCACCTTCATGCCCGGCACTTGCGCGTCGATGCCGTATTGCGCCGTGCCGTCGGTCTTGCCCTTGGCGTCGAGGCGCTTCAGCGGCTTGCCGATCAGTTTGAAATCCTTGGGCTCCTTCAGCGCGATCTTGGCCGGCGGCTGCAGCTTGCCGGCCGCCGCCACCAGTTTGCCGTACTTGATGCGGCGGCCGCTGGCCGCGTGCACCACTTCGCCGTGCTCGGCGCGGCAGCTGTCCGGCGCCACCTTCCATTCGTCGGCGGCGGCCTGGATCAGCACCATGCGCGCGGCGGCGCCGGTCTGGCGCATCGGTTCATACATGGTGCGCATCGACAGCGAGCCGCCGGTGAACTGGTCGCCGAACGGCGCGCCGTAGACCTTGGCGTCCGGCGGCGCATGACGCAGCAGGATCTTGTCCATGTCCACTTCCAGCTCCTCGGCGATCAGCATCGGAATCGAGGTGTAGGTGCCCTGGCCCATTTCCACCTTGGGCATGGTCAGCGTGATGGAGTCGTCGGCGCCGATGGCGATGAAGGCGTTCAGGTCGGCCGGGGCCATGGCCGGCGCCTCGGCCCCGGCCGCAGCCAGCGCCTCGCCGGGCAGGGTCCAGAAGCCGACCATCAGGCTGCCGCCCGCCGCAGCGGCCACTTTCAGGAAACCGCGGCGGCCGAAGGAGTTGTCAGGTGCGTTCATGCTCAGGCTCCTTTCAGCAGCGGCGATTTGGCGGCATCCTTGATCGCCTCGCGGATGCGGGGATAGGTGCCGCAGCGGCAGATGTTACCGGACATGGCGTCGTCGATGTCGGCGTCGCTCGGCTTCTTATTCTTGTGCAGCAGCGCGGCGGCCGACATGATCTGGCCGGACTGGCAGTAACCGCATTGCACCACCTCGGCCGCCAGCCATGCCTGCTGGGTGGCCTTGCCGGCCGGCGTGGCGCCTATGCCTTCGATGGTGGTGATCTTCTTGCCGGCGACCGCCGACACCGGCAGCACACAGGAGCGGGTCGCCTCGCCGTCCACATGCACGGTGCAGGCGCCGCACAGCGCCATGCCGCAGCCGAACTTGGTGCCGGTCATGTGCGCTTCGTCGCGCAGCACCCACAGCAGGGGCATGTCGCCCGGCACATCGAATTCCCGCGTTTTTCCATTGATTTGCAACTTGACCATGAGGCGCTCCTTATCAGACTGCACAGTTCGCCCATTGTGGGCAGTACGTGCACTATAGCCAAAAATGTCGGCTTGTTAATACTAGCCGTTGGGGATACTCAAACAACCAACAGTTGTAAATCGGCAAGCGGCGACGGTCACCCCTGCGCCATGGCGGTGGCGGCGGCGCTCCACAGCGAGCCGGGATTGGCGCGCTCCGGATACAGCTCCAGCATGCGGTCGTACAGCTCGCGCGCGCTGCCGGTGGCGTCGTTCAGGCGGATGAAGTCCTGCAGGTACTGGCGGGTTTCAACCACGCAGCGCGGATCGTCGCCGTTGCCCGGCAGCTTGTGGCCGGCCACCACCGCCGACGGCTGCAGCGCGGCGATCCGGTCGAGCGCCGCCAGCCAGGACTGGCGGTTTTGCCGCATCGATTCGTTGAGGAAGGGATGGATGCCGTTGTAGACCGCGTCGCCCGCCACCACCAGACCGATCGCCGGCACGTGCAGCACGGTGGTGTCGTCGGTGTCGGTATGGCCGACATCGACCACCCGCAGCGTCTGCCCCTCGAGCTCGATGCGGTCGCCGCTCAGCGGCGCGGCGGCGGCCAGCACCTCCGGGATCTGGTTGGGGAACAGCTTGCGCCAGCGGGCGTCCAGCTGGGCCGGCACGATCTGCTGGCGCATGCGCTCGACCACCGCCGGCGTCGCCAGCCCCTGGGCCTGCGGGAAGCGCCGCAGCAGCATTGCCAGGCCGAAGAAATGGTCGGCGTGCGCGTGGGTGGCGTAGATGGCCTTCAGGTTCTTGCCGGTCGCGGCGATCTGGTCGGCCAGCTTGTTGGTCTGCTCGATGGTGAGGAAGGTGTCGATCAGCACGGCATCGCGCTCGCCGTAAATCAGCGTGGCCGAGTTGGCCACCCACATCAGCGACTCCTTGCCCGGCGGGATGTCGCGGGTCAGGCCCGGGCGGGTGGCGGTAAATACCTGGTAGCGCAGCGGCGCTGCCAGGGCGGCGCCCGGCAGCGCGGGCAGGATGGCGGCTGCGGCCAGTTTCAGCAGGTCACGACGGTGCACGGAATTCCCCTTATTGATTGCGAATACAATTAATAAAGTATGCGGCAAGCCCCATGCGCTGTCAACAAGGCTTTATCATGGCTGATGGACACGCTTTTCATATACTTGACGGCAACCTGGCTGAGCTTGGCGGCCGCCGTTCCGGCCCAGGCCCAGCAGATGGCGGCGCCGGCCCGCATCGACTTCGCCAGCCTGCCGCTGCAACGCGCCATCAAGGTCGTGCACGGCAACGGCGCGCGCCGGCTGGCCGTGTTCTCCGATCCCGATTGTCCCTATTGCCAGCTGCTCGAGCGCGACACCTTGGAGCGGCTCGACAACGTCACCATCTACACCTTCCTGTTCCCGCTGGCGCGGCACGGCGACGCGGCGCGCAAGTCGCAGCTGATCTGGTGTGCGCCGGACCCGGCACTGGCTTGGCAGGAATGGATGCGCTACCGCAAGCTGCCGGCCGCGCGCGCCTGCGTGCCGCCGCTGCGGGCCAACCTGACGCTGGCCAACAAGCTGGGCATCCGCGTGACGCCGACCTTGATACTGCCGCAGGGGGAGGCGGTGCTGGGCGCCATCGACGCCGAGACGCTGGAAGGCAAGCTCGGCGAGTCGCCCTGACGCCGGCTGTGTGCCTGACTAATTAATTGCCGGACGCACCGTACTTGCGCAGGATGCGGGCCACCGTGCCGTCGGCGCGCATGGCTTCCATTTCGGCGCGCCATCTGCGGCCGTCCTCCTCGCTGAAGTCCAGCGATCCCGCCAGCCACACCTCGCCGCTGCGGAACATGGCGCTGAAGTCGTATTCGCTTTCCTTGTTGCCGTCCAGGGTGGCGGCATAGCGGTGGATGTCCTCGCCGCCGTAGGTGGCGTCGGCGATGCCTTTCTTTACCATGCGCATGCACTCCCTGACGGTCGAGCATTCGGACACCTCGAGGAAGCCGGCGTCCACCAGCGTGCGCTTGTGCGGTGAGCCGCGCAGCACCACCAGCCGCTTGTGCGCCAGCGCCTGCGGATCGTGCACGTCGACGCCGCCGTGCGCGCCGACAAAGATAAAGCGCTGGCGGTAGAGCCTGACCATCCAGCGGTATTGCGGCTCGCGCTCGGGCGTGCGGGTCAGCGGCAACACCAGCATGCGCGGCAGATGCTTGACCATCGTCAGCGCGCGCTGCCATGGATAAAACTCCACGGTGACCGGCGTATCCAGCCGCCGCAACAGCTCCTGCGTCATTTCGACCAGCGAGCCGGGACCGGCCTCGGACTGCGACATCGCATACGGCGGCAGCTCGGCCACCGCCAGCCGCAGCGGTGACGGCTCGGCGGCCGGCAGCACGCCCGGCAGCAAGGCCAGCGGCGCGGCCAGCAGACAGCAGCGCCTCCATCTCATGAACCCGAGCGTTATCCGGCGGACGCGCAGCGTTTGCAGCAGCGTCTCCGCCTGGCTTACTTCGTCCCGGGTTTCAGATGCCGGCATCGTTATCTCCGCAGCGATCAGTCGCTGCGGAGCAGTATCCCACGAAGTAGTTGCAGTTGAACAGGCCGCATGGCACCTGTTGCAAATCGGCAGCGGTGCTAGCCCTTGCGCCGCTGCGACGCCAGTCCCCTGACCACGGCGACCAGGCGGTCGATTTCATCGAAGGTGTTGTAGAACGCCAGCGATGGCCGCACCGTCGTTTCCACGCCGAAGCGGCGCAGGATAGGCTGGGCGCAGTGGTGGCCGGTGCGCACGGCGATGCCCTCGTCATTGAGCGCATGGCCGACTTCCTCGGTGCTGTAGCCGTCCAGCACGAAGGACATGACGCTGGCCTTGTCGGCGGCGGTGCCGATCAGCCGCACGCCCTTGATCGTCGCCAGCTGCCGCATGCCGTAGACCAGCAGGTCATGCTCGTAGCGGGCGATGTTTTCGATGCCGATCTTGTTGACGTAGTCGATGGCGGCGCCCAGTCCGACCGCGTCGGCGATGTTGCCGGTGCCCGCTTCGAACTTGTTGGGTATCGGCTGGAACACGGTTTTTTCAAACGTCACGTCGGCGATCATGTTGCCGCCGCCCTGCCACGGCGGCATGTCCTCCAGCACTTCGCGCTTGCCCCAGACCACGCCGATGCCGGTCGGGCCGAACACCTTGTGGCCGGAGAACACAAAGAAGTCGGCGCCCAGGTCCTGCACGTCGACGCGCATGTGCGACACCGACTGGGCGCCGTCGACCAGCGCCCTGGCGCCGGCGCGGTGCGCCAGTTCGACGATTTCCTTCACCGGCGTCACCGTGCCGAGCGCGTTGGACACCTGCGTGACCGCGACGATTTTGGTGCGGTCGTTGAGCAGCTTGCGGTATTCGTCGAGCAGCACCTGGCCGCTGTCGTCGACCGGGATCACGCGCAGCTTCGCGCCCTTGGCGGCGGCCAGTTGCTGCCAGGGAACGATGTTCGCATGGTGCTCGAGGTTGGAAACGATGATCTCGTCGCCCTCGCCGACATGCTGCGCGCCCCAGCTCTTGGCCACCAGGTTGATCGCTTCGGTGGTGCCGCGCACGAAGATGACTTCGTTGACGTCCGGTGCGTTGAGGAAACGGCGCACGCGCTCGCGCGCCCCCTCGTAGGCGTCGGTGGCGCGCGCCGCCAGCTCGTGCGCGGCGCGGTGGATGTTCGAATTCTCGTGCTCGTAGAAATAGCTGATGCGGTCGATCACCGACTGCGGCTTGTGCGTGGTGGCGGCGTTGTCGAACCAGACCAGCTGGCGGCCGTTGACGCGCTCCTGCAGGATCGGAAAATCACGCCGCACGGCGTGCACATCGAACGGCGGATGGCGGTCGCCGCCGGCCAGCGGCACGGTCGCGTGCGGCGCCGGCTTGGCGGGCGTGACGTAGCCGCTGGGCAGCACCACCGAATCGACGAAATAGTACTGCGGCGGCGATGGCTGCGCCCCTGCGGCGGGCAACCCGGCAGAGGTCGGAGCGCTCAGTCCGCTCTGCTGCGGCGGCGACGGGAACAAATCCGTCCGCGGCCCGGCCGGCTCCGCCGCCGCCGGCACGCCCACGTCATTGAGGAAGTAATACGGCGACGCGCCCGCCTGCGGCCGTCCCGCATCCAGCGATTCCGGCACGCCGAGCAAGGCGCCGCCGCTGCGCGGTTCGTAGGCCGGCACCGCGCCCAGCACCTTGTCGGGCACGCCGTTGCCGGCTTGCGCGGCCGGCAGCAGGGCCGGCGCGCGATTGCCCAGCGACAGCACCTGCGTCGGCGAAGCCGGCAGCACATTGGTGCCGGGAATCTGCCCCTGCGGAATCGGCGTGCCGGGCACGCCGGGACCGAAGCCTGCCGGGCTCACCAGCGGCGAGCCGGGCGGTGCGATATTGCCGGGCGCCTGCGCGCCGTGCGGCGCGAACGACTGTCCGGGCAGCGCGGAAAACAGCTCGGTCGCCAGGCGCGCAAGCACGGCCGGATCGAACGGCGCGCCCGACGGTTCCGGAACGCCGGCCGGCACGCTGGCCGGCTGGGAAGTGGGGGGCGAAAGTAGGCTCACGTTGCGGCTTATTTGTAGGTATCTGGATAGTCGTGGTACTTGCCGATCTCAACGTCGTCGAGCACGGCCAGCGCGTCGCTGGTCAGCACGGCGAGCGAGCAATACAGTGAGATCAGGTACGACGAAATCGCATGGTTGTTGATACCCATGAAGCGAACCGACAGGCCGGGGCTTTGCTCGCCCGGCAGGCCCGGCTGGAACAGGCCGACCACGCCCTGGCGCTTGTCGCCCACGCGCAGCAGCAGGATCTTGCTCTTGCCGTCGGCGACAGGCACCTTGTCCGACGGGATCAGCGGGACGCCGCGCCAGGTGATGAACTGCGAGCCGAACAGGCTGATGGTCGGCGGCGGCGTGCCGCGGCGGGTCGCCTCGCGGCCGAAGGCGGCGATCGCCAGCGGATGGGTGAGGAAGAATGCCGGCTCCTTCCAGACCTTGGTCAGCAGCTCGTCGAGGTCGTCCGGCGTCGGCGCGCCGGTCAGCGGGAAGATGCGCTGCTCGTCGGTGACCTGCGCCAGCAGGCCGTAGTCCGGATTGTTGATCAGTTCGCTTTCCTGGTTTTCCTTGATGGTCTCGATGGTCAGGCGCAGCTGTTCCTTGATCTGGTCGTGCGGGCTGCTGTACAGGTCGGAGACGCGGGTATGCACGTCGAGGATGGTCGAGACGGCGTTGAGGAAATACTCGCGCGGATTTTCCTCGTAGTCGACGTAGGTGCGCGGCAGCTGGTTTTCTTCCTCGCGGGCGGTGCAGGTGACCTTGATCGCTTCCGGATTCTTGACCTTGTTGAGGCGATAGATGCCCGCTTCCACCGGCACCCATTGCAGCAAATGCGTCAGCCAGCGGGGGCTGATGGTCTCCAGCTGGGGAGCGGTTTTGGTTGCGTTCGCAAGTTGCCTTGCCGCGTTATCGCCCAACGCTGTAGTACCGCCAACTGTTGCCGACATCATGACTCCAATTCAATAAGTTAAGGAAAAGACCCGCCCAGTGTGCGGCCTGCGCCGCCAGGGCTCAACATGCTATCGCCATCAACCGGCCGCCTCGACCCAGGTCCGGCTGCCGAACGACTCGCCGTGCGTCAGCAGGGCCGACGGCGCCAGCTTGAGCGCGGCGGCCAGTTTCTCCACCGTCGCCAGCGACACGATGACGCTGCCGCGCTCGATCTCGCCAACGTAGGAACGGTTCAGGTCGGAGTGCTCGGCCAGCCGTTCCTGCGACCAGCCCCTGGCCTCGCGCAGCTGCCGCACGCCGAGGCCGAAGCCCTGCACCAATGCGCTGCCGCTCATGCGGCACCTATGCCGTTGGCGAACGCGCCCACCCGCGATTCCGCCTGGGCGATGCGGCCACCGGCCGGCACGTCATGCGTCAGCCACACGTTGCCGCCGATGACGGCGCCCTTGCCCAGCGTGATGCGGCCGAGGATGGTGGCGCCGGCGTAGATGACCACGTCGTCCTCCACCACCGGGTGGCGCGGCAGGCCTTTTT
This sequence comes from Duganella sp. LjRoot269, assembly GCF_964254095.1. Taxonomy (NCBI): domain Bacteria; kingdom Pseudomonadati; phylum Pseudomonadota; class Betaproteobacteria; order Burkholderiales; family Oxalobacteraceae; genus Duganella; species Duganella sp. LjRoot269. Next base: position 150,403 of record NZ_CAXUSL020000001.1, read on the forward strand.
GCAGATTGCCGTCGGCATCGGTCGGGAAGCGCTTGGCGCCCAGGGTCACGGCCTGGTACACGCGGACCCGTTCGCCGATGACCGCCGTCTCGCCGATGACGACGCCGGTGCCGTGGTCGATAAAGAAGCCGGAGCCGATCTGCGCGCCGGGATGGATGTCGATGCCGGTCGCGCCGTGGGCCAGCTCGGCCACGATGCGCGCCAGCAGCGGCAGGCCCAGCTTGTAGAGCTGGTGTCCCAGCCGGTAGTGGATCATCGCCAGCACGCCGGGATAGCACAGCAATACTTCATCGACGCTGCGCGCCGCCGGATCGCCCTGGTAGGCCGCCAGCACGTCGCTGTCGAGCAGGATGCGGATGTCCGGCAGCGCCGCAGCGAAGGTGCGCACCACGGCCAGCGCCTCGCCGTCGATATCGCGCTCGTCGTCGCCGCGCAGCGTGGCGTTGTATTTCAATTCGCGCCGCACCTGCTTCAGCAGCCCGTGCAGGGCGGCGTCGAGCGCGTGCGCGACGTGGAAGTTCTCGCTTTCCTGGCGCAGGTCGGGCGGCCCCAGGCGCATCGGAAACAGCACGCCCTTGAGGCTGTCGACGATGCCGGCCAGCGCGTTGCGCGACGGGAATTCCCGTCCGCCGGGCTCGCTGGTGCGGCTTTGCGCGCGGCGCCAGTTGTGCCGCGTCTCGTGCAGCGACTGCACGATGGTGGTGATGTCGAAAGTGGCCATGGCTAGTCCTGGACCCAGGGCAGGCCATGGAAGCGCCAGCCGTCCGCCTTGCCGCGCTGCTGCCGGGCGTCGATTTCGCCTTCGAAGCCCTCCAGCACGTTGAAGACGTTGCTGAAGCCGGCCTTGGTTGCCGCCTCGGCCGCCAGCGCGGAGCGCTTGCCGCTGCGGCACAGCAGCAGCGCGACCGCGTCCTTGCCGCCGATCTTGCTTTCCAGTTCGCGCACGAAGCGCGGATTGCGCGTCAGCGCGGTGCCGGTGGCCCAGGGCACGTGCAGGCTGTCGGGAATGTGGCCGACAAATTTGCGTTCTTCCGCCGTGCGGACGTCGACCAGCAGCACGCGGCGCGTGGAAAACAGCTGCCAGGCGACAGCCGGGGGCACGCCGCCGGCAAACGGCAGTCCGGCGGACTCGGCCTCGGCTTTGACCGATTCCAGCTCGGCGGGCAAGGCAGGTAGAGCGTCAACTAACATAAGGGACCTCGGTAATTGTCTAACGGTGCGGACTCGAATATACGATCCGTTGAAATTAAACAGAACGAATAAAAACAAGTTCGCAAAGTCGAAAAACAAATAAGGGAGGATGTGCGGGGAAGCAGGCGGCGGCGGTCTGAAAGTGCGCGCGCCTTTACAATAGGGTTCCGTTCATCCGCCTGTGCCGACACCGATGCCCGACCACGACAGCACCACGCAACGCGAATTCTTCGACAAGCTGCACGACAAGATCGATGCCTATACGATGGAAGTTGACCGCTTCCATGACGACGCCAGCCACTTCTCGCGCCGCGTCGCCGAATGCGATCGTCTGGTACGGCTGGCCCAGACCAGTCTCACGCAGATCGATGTCAAGGTGGCCGAAGCGGTCCAGATCGAATCGCGGGCGGCCACCATCGCCGGCGCCGCCGGCCGTGAAGCCGGCCGCGTGGCGGCGGAGGCGGCAGGCCAGGCGGTCGATCAGCTGATGCAAACCGTTGCGGGCCTGACCGCCGACGCCGACCGGGTGCGACTGGCGCTCCACCGCAGCGTCGGAAAAACCGGTCTGTGGGTCGCGTTCTACGTCGTCTGCACGCTGGGACTGTGCGTGCTGACCGCCTGCGCCACCTACTGGATCGCGCAAAAGAACGCCGTGACGCCGGACATTGCCCACTACGCCGAACTGGGCAAGATGCACGAGAGCTTGCTGAACAAGGCCAGCGAACGGGAAGTGAAAACCATCAACGCCATCCTGGCCCGGCCCGCCAAACAGAAATAGGCCGCTCGGCCGCGACGGCCTCAGCGCGACATGCCGGGGTCGCGCGACGGCGTTGGCCGATGCTCGGGCGCTTCCCTATGCATGGCGCGCGACTGCTCATGCTCGCGCAAATACTGCGGATCGTAATGGATCGTCAGTTTCATCAGGTGGGTGAAATCGTCGAACCGCAGCGACTGGAAAGGCTGCGGCGCGCCCGGCACATACACCGTGACCACGCCCTGGAAGCCCGCCAGCCCGCTGGCCCCATCCGTGCCGACCAGCGCGTACAACTCGGTCAGATAGCGCTTGAAGCGCTGGATATTGCTGCCGGTCGTGCGGCGCTCGATGAAGGCATCGATGAATTCGGCGGCGCGCCACTCGCGCGCCACCGCCTTCGGCAACCCGCGCCCCAGCACGGCGCCAACCTTGGCGACATAGCGCGCCACGACGATCTCTTCCATGGTCTGCCGCCCCAGCCCGGGCAGGTCGAGCTGGACCGGCCGCCCCCAGGCCGCATGGTGTATCGTTTGCGCACGCGCCAGCCGGGCGCTGTCGGCGGCACAGGAATCGAGCAGCCGCAGCCGCTGCTCCTTCGTGCCCTCGGTCTTCAAGCGCTCCTCGCTGGCCTTGAACTCGATCAGCGCAAACTGGCCGCGGGCGGCGAACAGGTAGTCGGCCAGCGCCTGGTCCTGCCCGCACAACGCGCTGCCGACCACATACGGGTGATGCGCGCCGGCCTCGTGCGACGAACGCACCCTGGCGTCTATCATTTTGGAAAACTCGACGATCAGCGCCTGTTCCATGTCGCGGAACAGGGCGGCGTCTGCTTTGTGTGTTGTGCTCATGGGTTTAGCATACCGGATCCTCGCGTCCGGCGGCTGGGACGCGCTTGCACTACCATGTGGTTTTCCGCCGCAGAGGTATGCCATGCAAAAATTGTTGATCGCCGCCATGTTCTCGCTTGCCAGCCTGCACGCGCCGGCTGCCGAAACGCCGCTGGTCACCATCGCCGCGCTGGACGTGCCGCGCTACATGGGCACCTGGTACGAAATCGCCAAGTTCCCGAATTGGTTCCAGCGCAAGTGCGTCGCCGCCACCACCGCCAACTACACGCTGCAAAAGGATGGCAAGGTGGCGGTGCTGAACCGCTGCCAGACCGCCGGCGGCGAAATGATACAGGCCACGGCCGAGGCACGCCAGGTCGGCGGCACGACCTCGCCTAAACTGCAGGTGCGCTTCGCGCCTGCCTGGCTGTCGTTGCTGCCGATGGTGTGGGCCGACTACTGGGTGCTCGACATCGATGAGGACTACCAGCTGGCCGCCGTCGGCGAGCCGCGCCGCGAATATCTATGGATCCTGTCGCGCACGCCGTCCGTGACGCCGCAAGCCTACGAGGCGCTGGTCGACCGGCTGACGCGCCAGGGCTTCGATACCAGCCAGCTGGTCAAGACGCCCGCCATCAAGACCACGCCCTAGGGAGCGATCTCGCCGAGCAGCTGCTCCAGCGCCAGTGCGGCGCGGCTCTTGGACCGCTGACGGTGATGCAGCAAGGAAAACGGCCGGGGTGGCAGCGCGAAATGCGCCGCGCGCAGCAGGCCCGCCTGCAGGTCGGACGCGACCACCAGCTCCGACACCACCGCCGCGTACGGACCGGCCATGACGGCCGAGCGCACAGCCTCGTTGGATGGCAGCGCCAGCACGACGTCGAGCTTGGCTGCATCGATGCCCATGCCGCGCAGCCGCGTCTCGAACGCCGAACGCGTGCCCGACCCCTGCTCGCGCATGATCCATTGCGTCGCCAGCAGCGCCTGCGCGCTGACCGGCTTGCCGTCGGCCCATGGGTGGGCGGGGCCGACCACCGCCACGATGCGGTCCTCGGCGATCGCGCTGACGCTCAGCTCGATTTCGTCGATGCTGTCTTCGACGAAGCCCAGGTCGGCCCGCCCCTCCAGCACCGCCTGCGCGACGCTGCGGGTATTGCCGACGGTGAGGCTCAACTCTATTTGCGGGTAGCGCTGGCGGAAACGCAACAGGCGCGGCGGCAGCCAGTAGTTGGCCAGCGTCTGGCTGGCATGCAGCGTCAGCGCGCCGCGCTTCAGGCCGGCCAGTTCGGCCAGGGTCAGCTCGGCGTTGCGCGCGGCGCCCAGCGTGGCGCGCGCTTCGATCAGAAACAAGCGCCCCGCCTCGTTGACTTCGATGCCGCGGCCGATGCGGTTGAACAGCGGCGTGCCGTAGCGCTCTTCCAGCGCGCGGATCGAAGCGCTGACGGCGGACGGCGTCAGCGCCAGCGCGTCGGCCGCCTGCGTCAGGTGCGCGCGTTCGGCCACCGCGATGAAGATGCGCAGCTGCTCCAGCGTCATGGCGCGTCCTTCAGCTGCTGCTCCAGCAACACTGCGGCGCGATGGTTATCGGTGGTTTGCATGGTCAGGCGATGCCCAGTAATTTGATCAACGCGATGCTGATTGCCGACAGCGCCAGCAACGACAGCACAACCACCATGGTAACCCGGCCGCCGGCCCGCAGCACAGCGCGGGCATCGACGCCCAGTCCGAGCGCGGCCATCGACATGATGGTCAGCACATCGGCCGCGTGGTGCGCCGGCGGCAGCAGCATGGCAGGAATCAGGCTCAGCGAACGCAGCGCCATCAGCAGCAGGAAGCCGACGATGAACCACGGCAGCAGGTGCGACAGCTGCGGCGCGGTCCGTTGCTGCCGCTGCCGGGGCCCCCACAGCGACAGCGACAGCACGACCGGCCCCAGCATCAGCACCCGCACCAGCTTGACCAGGGTACCGATGTGGGCGCTGGTCAGCGAGACGGCATTGGTGGCGGCCAGCACCTGTGGCACGGCGTACACGGTCAGCCCGGCAAACACGCCGTACTGGACCGCCGACAGCGACAGCAGCGGCATCGCCAGCGGCAACGTCAACACGACGATCACACCCAGCACGGCGGTAAACGAGATCGACGCGGCCACGTCCTGGCCGTCGGCGTCGATGACGGGCGCGACGGCGGCGATGGCGGAATTGCCGCAAATGGAATTGCCGCAGGCGATCAGGATGGCCATCTTGGCCGGCAAGCCGCTCAGGCGGCCGATCGCGTAGCTGCAGGCGATGGCCAGCACGACCACGGCGGCGATGCCGGCGATCAGCATCCAGCCTTTTTCCAGGATGGCGGCGGCGCTGACGGACGCGCCCAGCAGCATGACGGCGATCTCCAGCAGCGTCTTGGCGCCTGCGTGGATGCCGGCGTCGTAACGGCTGTGCAGGCGGCAGAAGGTGCGCAGTGCGCTGCCCAGCAGGATGGCCAGTACCAGGCTTTCCAGCCAGGCCCGGCCGAACAGCCAAGCTTCCAGTCGTTCCAGCCCCAGCGCGGCGGCAGTTACCGCGCCACATAGCAGCAACCCAGGCACCAGGGCCCGCAACACCGTGTTCGATATACGCATTTCATTCTTCCTTATTACCTTTTCTAATAAGGGAAGTATGGGATCGTCAATCCATGCAGTCTATTGATATGTTTTTTACGAACCGTTCACATAAATCGAACAATCATGACGAGGCACGGCGCTGGTATGATAGTGATCCTTTCGCTAACATTCAAAGTAGGCGGGACCATGGAACTACTGGACGCATATTGCGCGCGCATAGGCTATACCGGCCCGCGCGCCCCCACCTTGGAGACGCTGCGCGCCCTGCACCAGTTGCACCCGGCCGCCATTCCTTTCGAAGCCATCGACGTGCTGCTGGACCGGCCGGTGCTGCTGGCGCCGGAAGCGGTGGACGCCAAGCTGATCCATGCCGGGCGCGGCGGCTATTGCTTCGAGCAGAACAGCCTGCTCCAGCGGGTGCTCGGCGCACTGGGCTTCCAGGTGGAGCCCTTGATCGCCCAGGTGCGATGGATGGCGGGCGCCGAAGCCTTGCACCGGCCGCGCACGCACATGGTGCTGCGCGTGACGATCGACGGCCAGCCCTGGCTGTGCGACGTGGGCTTCGGCAGCAGCGTGCTGACCTCGCCCATCCGCTTCGACCTGCAAACGCCGCAGTCCACGCCGCACGAGCAGTTCCGCCTGACGCCCCAAGGCAACGAGCATCTGCTGGAACTGCTGCTGGGCGACGACTGGATGCCGGTCTACCTGATCGCCCCGTCGCCATGCCGCGACGGCGACTATGAGATGGCCAACTACTACACGTCGACCTACCCGCAATCGCACTTCCGCCGCGACCTGATCGTGGCGCGCACCACGCCCGAGGCGCGCCACGCACTGCTGCGCAACCGCCTGACGATACGCCGCGCGGACGGCGGCAGCGAGCGCCGTTTCCTGTCGGCCGACGAAATCGAACTGGCGCTGGCCGAAGTGTTCCGTCTGCCGGTGGCGCCGGACTGGCGCCCCGTGATCGAACACGCGGCGGCCACGGTGTGGGATGAACATCATGGCGCCGGATCGGCCTCGTAGTCCGCCGCACATACCAGCCGCGCATTCCTTCTTGCCACTAGCGCAACTGGAACCGGATCGTCGACGCAGACAAGCCGTTCGACCTCGCCACCAAGGCTGCCTCGCCGGCTTCGCCGGTCGATTGCACGATCACTTGCGCCCAGCCGTTGAACACGCGCCGACGCCATGGCGCGGCTGGCGAGATGACCCGCAACACGCCCCATTTGCTCATCCCCGCGGATCGGTCGAGCATCCCCTGGACGCCGCCTTCCGGCGTTGCCACCACATAAGCCAGGCTGTTTTCCTGCTTCAACTGCGCCCCCTCCAGTGCGACCATCAGCCCCCCCTCGACCTGCGTCGCGCTGACCGCGCGACCATTCACATACACCGCTTGATCGGCCCCCAGCTGGTCGATGAACAAGGCGGCGCGATCGTTCGGCGCCATTGTGGGGCCGGCGAATTGGCCGCGCAGCACCACATGGCTGGTCGCCGCCGGTTGGTTTTCCGGCGCCAACCAGACACCCGGGTCGCGCCAACCCGAGGTATCCACCGTCTCGGCATGCGCCGCTGGATGATCCGGGCCGTCGACAGCAAGAGTGCGCCAGCCAGAAAGAGGATGGAACGCATGCCGGTCGGCCGGATGGTCCGGCTCGTGCGAACCCGGATCGCCATTGCCAACACCGATGATGCGAATTGGGCCGGATGCTTCGAAATCGATCTGGTCGCCGGCTGTCGGCACAATCCTTCCTGCCGCATCGGCAACATTCACCCACACCACCGCGATATCGGTTCCGTCAGCCTTCAGGGCAGCCTTGTCGGCGCTGAGCAAGATCCGCGATACCGTGCCGGTGGTGGTGACCTCGTCCCTAGCCACTGACTTGCCGCTGCGATATGCGGTCGCCGTCACTTTTCCCGCTTTATACGGCACCGTCCACTCCAGATGCCCATCCTTGGGCAGCGCCTTGAGGCCAAGAGAGCGCCCGTTCAGGAACAACTCGACCGCTTCGGCATTGCTGTACACGTGCACCTTGATCGGCTGGCCTTCCCTCCCATCCCAATTCCAATGCGGCAGGATATGCACCATAGGTTCACGCGTCCACACGGACTTGAGGTAATACGCCGTATCCTTGAATACGCCGGTCGTGTCCACCATGCCAAACTGCGACGAGATGGCGGGCCAGCCGAAGGGAGTGGTCTCGCCGCGATAGTCAAAACCAGTCCAGACGAACATCCCGGCCATCCAGTCACGCGCCTGTACGCGGTGCCAGCCTTCTTCGATACTGAGACTGTTGCCCGGCCTGCCTTGGCGATCATATGCGTTCAGATGGGAGCGTGTCGGTTCATCGAAGTAGACGCCGCGCGTGGCGAAGGTGGAGCCCTCCTCCGACATCAACGCCGGCTTGGCGGGATGATCGCGATGAAACTGGTCGACATCGTGCTGGGCGCCATAGTTAAAGCCGATGACGTCCGCGCCCAGCGACACACCCTTGCCCGATCCGCTGGTTGCCACCATCGTACGCCGCGTCGGATCCAGGCGTTCGACCTGCTCGTGCATCTCGCGCGCCAGATGGGCGCCCAGTGCGTTCCATTCCAGCGCCCATTCCTCGTTGCCCACCGACCAGATGATGACACTCGGATGGTTGCGGTCGCGCCGAATCTGCCGTTCGAGCTGTCCGCGTATTTCCGGCGCCGTGCCCATCATGCGGTGCTCATCGATGACCAGCATGCCCAGCCGGTCCGCCTCGTCCAGCAATTCCGGTGTCGGCGGGTGGTGCGAGGCGCGGTAGGCATTCACGCCAAACGACTTAAGCTGCTTCAGACGCCAGGTCTGCAAACCGTCCGGCAGGGCCACGCCGACGCCGGCGTGATCCTGGTGATTGTTGGTGCCCTGCAGTTTGAGCGGTTTGCCATTCAGGAAAAAGCCCTGATTCTGATCGAACACCACCGTGCGGATACCGAAACGGGTGTCATAACTGTCAACGACCTTGTTCTCTTGCAGCAGGCTGGTTTTCAGCGTATACAGGCTCGGATCGTCGAGCGACCACAGACGCGGATTGGGCACGGTCAGCGATGAACTGAATTCGCCATCGCGCGCGGTCCCCACACTCAGGCTGGCCTGCTCCGTCTGCGCCACCAGCCTGCCATCGGGCGCGAATACCTGTTGGCGCAGCGTAAACGATTGCGCGCTTTTGCCGTCGTTGGTCACCACAACGTCCATCCCGACGCGCGCCAACTCGCCTTCCACCTTCGGTTTGACGAACGTCCCCCACTGTGCAATGTGCAGCGGCGCCGTCTTGGTCAACCAGACATGGCGATAGATGCCGGCGCCTTCATAGAACCAGCCTTCCTCCATCGTGGCATCAGCGCGTACCGCGATGACGTTGGCGCCGCCGAAATTCAGGTAATCGGTGATGTCGTAGCGAAAGCCCGAATAGCCGCTGGGTTCGGTGCCTATGTAGTGGCCGTTAACCCAGACCACACTGTTGCGATAGACACCATCGAATTCCAGCGCAATGCGGCGGCCTCTGTCTGCAGCCGGAATATGCATGACCTTGCGATACCAGCCAACGCTGTTTTCCGGGAAGTTGCGGCCGATGGCGAGCGAGCCGTGGTTGGCGTCCGCGCGCGCATCAAACGGCAGTTCCACCGCCCAGTCGTGCGGTAGATCCACCTTGCGCCATGCGCTATCGCTGAAGTCGGCGCTGGCCGGACCATCGCCATAGCCTGCCTTGGCGAAGAAAAAAGGACGCGTGCCATAGCGAAAGTCCTTTTGCGCATCGTACGCGTGGCCGTAAGCGAAGCGCCAGTCCTTGTCGATGTTGATGCGTTCGCGGCCGACATCGGCCCGCGCCGCGGTCAATGGCAATGCCTCGGTCGCAGCACCGGTGACGCATGCGCCGCATGCAAGAATGATGGCGATTAGTGCACTGCCCCGTCGACTACGCATTCGGTCTCCTTAGTTTTTTCGGACGCAGATTTATTCGCCCTGCAAAAAACCCCATAACTTCAAAGAGTTATGGGGTTTTGTTTACTTCTCTACAGCAGGTACGCCTTAGAACGGAATATCGTCATCCATGTCCGAGAAGTTCGGTGCCGGTTTCGGTGCCGGGCGCGGTGCCGGGGCGGCCATTTGCGGACGCGGTGCCGGTGCCTGGCGCTGTTGTGGCGGGGCTTCGTAGCCGCCGCCGTCGTCCATGCCGCCGTCGCCGCCCATGCCCTGGCGGCCACCCAGCATTTGCATCTGCTCGGCGATGATGTCGGTCGCGTATTTCTCGACGCCGTCCTTGTCGGTGTACTTGCGGGTCTGCAGGCGGCCTTCGACGTAGACCGACGAGCCTTTTTTCAGGTACTGGCCGACGATTTCAGCCAGGCGGCCGAAGAACGAAATACGGTGCCATTCGGTGAGCTCTTTCTGCTCGCCGGTGTTGCGGTCCTTCGATTTGTAGGATGTCGCCACAGCAATGTTGGCGATCGCGTCACCGCTAGGCATGTAGCGAATTTCCGGATCGCGACCCAGATTGCCGACGATGATGACTTTGTTGACTGATGCCATGTATAAAACTCCTGAGTAACGGCGGCCGCACGGGCGGGCTGTTTAACAAATGCTAAACGACGATTATAGTCGAACGACACGCGAGGGCTATCATTTTCGGCATCCGTCCCCATCTGCCGAGGTCGGCGTGAAGTTGAAACGTCGCAAGAAAATACTGGTATTATATACAGTGTCAAGCCACCCGAATGCGATCCAGCTCAAGGTCGGCGCAAGTAATCAAACCCGGCTATAGTTACGGGTTGACTCTAAAGGCCAAATATCCATGGAACAGATCCGCATCCGCGGCGCACGCACGCACAACCTCAAAAACATCAATCTCGACCTGCCGCGCAACAAGCTGATCGTGATTACCGGCCTGTCCGGCTCCGGTAAGTCATCGCTCGCTTTCGACACGCTGTACGCCGAGGGCCAGCGCCGCTATGTGGAATCCCTGTCGGCCTACGCCCGCCAGTTCCTGCAACTGATGGAAAAGCCGGACGTCGACCTGATCGAAGGCCTGTCGCCGGCGATCTCGATCGAGCAGAAAGCCACCTCGCACAACCCGCGTTCGACCGTCGGCACCGTGACCGAGATCCACGACTACCTGCGCCTGCTGTACGCGCGCGTCGGCACGCCTTACTGCATCAACCACCCGGACAACGCGCTGGCCGCGCAGACCGTCTCGCAGATGGTCGACGCCGTGCTGTCCATGCCGGAAGCGACCAAGCTGATGATCCTGGCGCCGGTGGTGGCCAACCGCAAGGGTGAGCACTCCGACCTGTTCGAGCAGATGCAGGCCCAGGGCTTCATCCGCTTCCGCGTGCAGAGCGGCACGCACGACGCCAAGATCTACGAAGTGGACGACCTGCCCAAGCTGAAGAAAACCGAGAAGCACACCATCGACGTCGTCATCGACCGCGTCAAGGTCAGCGCCGATATCAAGCAGCGCCTGGCCGAGAGCTTCGAGACCGCGCTGCGCCTGGCCGACGGCCGCGCCGTGGCCCTGGAAATGGACAGCGGCGCCGAACACGTCTACTCCAGCAAGTTCGCCTGCAACGAGTGCGGTTATTCGCTGCAGGAGCTGGAGCCGCGCCTGTTCTCGTTCAATAACCCGATGGGCGCCTGCCCGGAGTGCGACGGCCTCGGTCACATCGAGTTCTTCGATCCGAAGCGCATCGTCGCCTTCCCCAACCTGTCGCTGGCGTCCGGCGCCGTGAAAGGGTGGGACCGCCGCAACCAGTTCTACTTCCAGATGCTGTCCAACCTGGCGGCCTTCTACGAGTTCGACCTGGACCTGCCGTTCGAGCAGTTGCCGAAGACGGCGCAGGAAGTGATCCTGCACGGCTCGGGCAAGACGCAGATCCCGTTCAGCTACGTCAATGAGCGCGGCCGCACCGTCGTCAAGGAGCACACGTTCGAAGGCGTGGTGACCAACCTGTCGCGCCGCTACCGCGAGACCGATTCGATGGCCGTCAAGGAGGAACTGGCGAAGTTCATCAACGAGAAGAAGTGCCCGTCGTGCGACGGCGCGCGCCTGCGCGTGGAAGCGCGCTACGTCAAGGTCGGCACCGGCAAGCAGGAAAAAGCCATCTACGAGATCGCCGAGAAGCCGCTGCGCGACACGCTGACCTTCTTCGAGCAGCTGAAACTGAAGGGCGCGAAAAAAGAGATCGCCGACCGCGTGGTCAAGGAGATCATCTCGCGCCTGCAGTTCCTCAACAACGTCGGCCTCGACTACCTGTCGCTCGACCGCAGCGCCGATACGCTGTCCGGCGGCGAGGCGCAGCGCATCCGCCTGGCCTCGCAGATCGGCTCCGGCCTGACCGGCGTGATGTATGTGCTCGACGAACCGTCGATCGGCCTGCACCAGCGCGACAACGACCGCCTGATTGAAACGCTGAAGCACCTGCGCGACATCGGCAACAGCGTGCTGGTGGTGGAGCACGACGAGGACGCGATCCGCACCGCCGACTACATCGTCGACATGGGCAAGGGCGCCGGCGTGCACGGCGGCGACATCATCGCCCAGGGCACGCTGGCCGACATCCTGAAGAACAAGCAGTCGCTGACGGCCCAGTACCTGAAAGGCACGCTGAAGATCGCCGTGCCGAAGAAGCGCCACGTGGCCGATCCGGACAAGCAGCTGGTGATCACCGGCGCCACCGGCAACAACCTGAAGAAGGTCAACCTGAACCTGCCGGTCGGCCTGATGACCTGCGTGACCGGCGTGTCCGGCTCGGGCAAATCGTCGCTGATCAACGACACGCTGTATCCGGCGCTGTCGCGCCACCTGTACGGTTCGCAGACCGAACCGTCGCCGCACGACTCGATCAGCGGCCTGGAACACTTCGACAAGGTCATCTCCGTCGACCAGGCGCCGATCGGCCGCACGCCGCGCTCGAACCCCGCCACCTACACCGGCCTGTTCACGCCGATCCGCGACCTGTTCGCGACGGTGCCGACGGCCAAGGAACGCGGCTACAGCGCCGGGCGCTTCTCGTTCAACGTCAAGGGCGGCCGCTGCGAAGCCTGCCAGGGCGACGGCGTGATCAAGGTCGAGATGCACTTCCTGCCGGACGTCTACGTGCCGTGCGACGTCTGCCACGGCAAGCGCTACAACCGCGAAACGCTGGAAGTGCACTACAAGGGCAAGAACATCACCGAGATCCTCGACATGACGGTGGAGGACGCGCATGAGTTCTTCAAGCCGGTGCCGCTGATCGCCCGCAAGCTGCATACGCTGCTGGACGTGGGCCTGGGCTACATCAAGCTTGGCCAGAGCGCGACCACCTTGTCGGGCGGCGAGGCGCAGCGCGTCAAGCTGTCGCTGGAGCTGTCCAAGCGCGACACCGGCCGCACGCTGTACATCCTGGACGAGCCGACCACCGGCCTGCACTTCCACGATATCGACCTGCTGCTGAAGGTGATCCACCGCCTGCGCGACCAGGGCAACACGCTGGTCATCATCGAGCACAATCTGGACGTCATCAAGACGGCCGACTGGATCGTGGACCTGGGACCGGAAGGCGGCGCGGGCGGCGGCAAGATCATCGCCGCCGGCACGCCGGAAGACGTGGCGGCCAATCCGGCCAGCGTCACCGGCAAATATCTGCAGCTTCTATTGAAGTAAATCTCATCGTGAAACGGGATATCCCGCCGTCGCCCCTCGATCACATGATCGCCATCGTGCAGCAGCATGTGCGGCACGACGACAGGGTGGCGACGGCGATCCCGTTCCTGGCGCTGTACCATTCCTCGCAGCCGACGTCCGTCACGCGCGGCGTGCTCAAGCCGTCGTGCTGCATGATCCTGCAGGGCAGCAAGCGCGTGCACCTGCCGGACGACGTGCTCGATTACGGTCCGGGCGAATACCTGGTGGTGTCGGTGGACATGCCGGCCGCCGGCCATGTCGTCAACGCCACGCCGGACCAGCCCTACCTGTTGCTGAACATCGAACTCGATCCATCGGAAATGGCAGCCGTCGTGATGGAAGCGAAGATCGATATCGAATCGCCGCAGCCGGTGCGCGGCGCCTTCGTCGGCAAGTCCGATCCTGAATTGCAGGAAGCCTTGTACAAGCTGGTGCGCTTGCTCGATGCGCCGCCGCAGGAAGCGGCGTTCCTGGCGGTGGGCGTGAAGCGGGAAATCATCTATCGCATGCTGACCGGCGCAGGCGGCCGCCAGCTGTACCAGAACATCGTGCTCGACCAGCAGGACCGCGGCATCAGCAAGGCCATCGCCTGGCTGAAGGATCATTTCGACCAGCCGGTCAAGGTCGAGGATCTGGCGCAGGCCACCAACATGAGCGTCTCCAGCCTGCACCACCGCTTCAAGGCGGTGACGACGATGGGGCCGATGCAGTATCAGAAGCAGCTGCGCCTGCAGCACGCGCGTGCGCTGCTGCTGGGTGGCGACGTCGACGCCGGTACCGCCGCGTACAAGGTAGGCTACGAAAGCCAGTCGCAGTTCAGCCGCGAGTACCGGCGCCTGTTCGGCGCGCCGCCGATGCAGGACGTGAAGAAGCTACGGATGAAAAGTCAGTCGGCCTTCCAGTGATGGCGTAGGTCGCATACGTCGACCGGGTCGCTCATGTGGGTCTCTTCTTCATACCCTTCCAATTTGGTTCTCAGCGTGCGATACAAAGCGCCATCGGTGGAGCGGCACGCGACATCCGCGTACTTGCCGAGATTGTGGATGCTGGAAGGGTATAGGCGCATCAAATCATCGAATCCAGCCCTGAGCTTGTCCCAGTATGGCGCGGTCTGCGGCTGGTTCCTGAACGGCAGTCCGCTGTTGTAATCAACCAGCCAGTAAAGGCGGGCATACATACCCATTCCTTCGAAATTTTTGGTGAGCTTTGCCACCCCGGAGGCAAACGTCTCATACTGAGCCGCGCTACCGCCCCATTTCGGCTGGTATTGCCTGGCCATCGAGAAATACAACGGGTGATACTCGGGATATTTTCGCACCGCCTCCGTATAGACCGACGCCAACCGCGTCTCGTCAGCGCCCTGGTCTATCATCAGTTCGATCCGCTCAGTGTCAGGAGCAGGACATTGCGTCCCCGCCAGTTGTGGCGCATCGAGCGCCGCTTCGGCCTTGGCCAGGCGATCCCTGAACAACTGCCAGCCTTCCGAGGATACCGTGGATGCGTAGCCGCCGCCACGCGCCTTCCACGCGTAGTGATGCCAATAAATCGCTTCGGCATACATGGCCGCAGCGGACTTGGGAGAGGCCTGCTGCCATGCCTTGATGGTGACCAGATCGCGGTCCCACATCTTCCATGTCGCAAAATTCGCCGCCAGCCCACCCTCGAATTCCGACAGCTTCCACAAACCGTCGGGAAAGCGGTCCTTTCCCGTGCACCACTGCTCGTAGAGTTCATCCAGCCGGGCAAACTGGCGGCCGTTATAGGCTTCCTCTACCAGCCGCTTTCCCTGCAAAAAATACAGGGTCGAGTCGGAACAGGGAATCGGCTTGTTCGATTTGAGATTCATGCAGTTTTGCACCATCTGTCCATCGGCTCCCTTGGCCATGCTGACACCGGACTGCGCGCGCGACGGCGCGCAGTTCAGCAGGGAAAACATGGCCATCGCCATCGGTACTATGCGCTTCATAGGGACTCTCGCAGCAATCACAGGATACGGAATGCTTCAGTGTATCCTGTTGCTGCGCGGGAATATGCGCGGATTGTCACCAATCCTTAGTGCTGCGCGGTGCGGGTCTGCTTCAGCTTCTCCGCGCTGACCCATTCCTTGATGTGCGTTTCCAGCACATCCATCGGCAGCGCTCCGGCGCCCAGCACCTGGTCGTGGAAGCTGCGGATATCGAAGCCGGAGCCCAGCTCTTTACGAGCGTAGTCGCGCAGTTCGAGGATCTTCAGCTGGCCGATCTTGTAGCCCAGCGCCTGGCCCGGCCACACGATGTAGCGGTCGGTCTCGCTCTGCACTTCCACTTCCTCGATGCCCGAGTGGTCGTGGAAGAAGTCCACCACCTGCTGGCGGTTCCATTTCTTGTAATGCAGGCCGGTGTCGACCACCAGGCGGATCGCGCGCAGCATTTCATCCTGCAGATGGCCGTAGTAGCTGTATGGATCCTTGTAGAAACCCAGCTCCTCGCCCAGACGCTCCGAGTACAGCGCCCAGCCTTCGGCATAGGCGGTGTAGTTGCCCTGCTGGCGGAAGGTCGGCAGCCCTTCGATTTCCTGCGCGATGGTCAGCTGCATGTGGTGGCCCGGCACGCCTTCGTGCAGCGCCGTGGTTTCGATGTCGATGGTGGAGCGATGCTCGAAGTCGCCGGTGTTGACCATCACCCGGCCGGCGCGCTTGCCGTCCGGAGAACCTGGCATGTAGGCGGCGGCGGACGCACCCTTCTCGCGGAATTCCTCGACCGGCTTGATTTCCACTTTACCCTTAGGCAGCACGCCGAACTGCTGCGACAGCTGGGTGTACATCTGGTCCGTATATTTCTGGTACAGGTCGATGATCTCCTGACGCGATTTAGGATGCAGCTCGGGCTTGGCGGCCACCGCCTTGTTGAAGCTCTTCAGGTCCTTGTAGCCCAGCTTCTGCGCCGTTTCCAGCATCTGCGACTCGATGCGCTTGACTTCGGACAGGCCCAGCTGATGGATCTCTTCCGGGGTCATGTCGGTCGTGGTCGACGACTTGGCCCTGTACGCATAACGCGCCGCGCCGTCCGGCAGCGACCACATGCCGACGTCCTTGCGGCCGTGTGGCAGGTACTTGGTCTTGGTGTAGAGGGCCAGCCTTTTATACGCCGGGATTACATCCTTCTGCACCGTCGCCAGCACCGCCTTGCTCAGGCGCGCCTTGTCGGCGTCCGAGAACTCTTTCGGGAATTTCTTCAGCGGCTCGGCGAAGGGCGAATCGGCCGGCTTCATCGCCGCCACGTCCTCGCACTGCTTGACGATTTTCGGGATCAGGAACTGCGGCGGCATCAGGTGGTCGTGCACGCCTTTCTCCATCTGCACGCGGGTCTCGTCGAACAGCTTCGGCAGCGCGTGCAGGCGCGTGATGTAGTCCTCGTAGTCCTTCACCGTCTCGAACGGCAGCGCGGAGATGAGCATCGGCGTATCGATGTGGATGCCGGAGTTTTGCGCCAGCGGCATCTCCCAATCCTTGAAGCGCGCGCCGTCGACGTTCTGGCGCAGCTGGCGCACCATCAGTTCGCGGTTCAGTTGTTCCTGCAGCGGGAAGCCGGTGGTGTCGAGCGCCTCGAAGCGCTTGAGGAAGTCGCCGCTGACCTTGATGTCGGCATCGATGCCCGCCTGCGAGAAGTCCGACCATTTGTCGTTGTAGCGCTTGTCGCCCAGCAGCGACGCCCATTCGGGGCTGGAGCGCATCGTGTATTCCCACTGTTCCTTGATCAGGTTGTTCAGCGCCGCGCGACGGCTCTCCAGGTCGGGAGCCGCGCTGTCGGCATGGGCCACACCCAGGATCAGGGAGAACAACAGGGCGCTGGCGACGCCGATGCGGGTGGTTGCAGTTGTCATGTCTATAGGCCTATCGAAAAAATGGTGAGCTTGCACTGTAAGCCGGCGCCCATCGCGGCGCTCACGGATTGAGACGAAATGTTGAAATACAGGCATGGACTGCATTTTTCCGGGATCGGCAGAATCAGGCAAACATGCGGCAGGAATCGGACTGACGCGCGCGGCGGCGAATTTCTAGAATGGCGCCATCTCATCAGATAACCGGAGTTTTCTCATGCGCAACATCGATCAGATTTACATCAACGGCCAGTTCGTCACGCCGCACGGCACGGAACTGGCGGACCTCGTCAACCCAACCACCGGCCAGCTCGCCGGCCAGGTGCGGCTGGGCGACGTGGAAGACACGCGCCGCGCGGTGGCCGCCGCCAGGGCCGCGTTCCCCGCGTTCTCGCGCACCAGCAAGGAACAGCGCGGAGTCTGGCTGCAACGCCTGCACGACGCGGTGCTGGCGCGCGCCGACGAATCGGCCGCCGCGCTGATGGAGGAATACGGCGGCACCTCGGCCAGCAGCATCGGCCGCTCGCGCTATACCGCCAACATGTTCCTCGACGTGAAGAAGGTGATGGACGATCACGCGTTCGTCAAGACGGTGGGCAAATCCAAGGTGGTGCTGGAGCCGGTCGGCGTGGTCGCCATTATCACGCCGTGGAATTCCAGCGCCTGGTTCGTCGCCAACAAGGTGGCGACGGCCATCGCGGCCGGCTGCACGGTGGTGGTCAAGCCGAGCGAGTTGAGCGCCGTGCAAAACCAGATCCTCACCGAGTGCATCCATGCGGCGGGCCTGCCGCCCGGCGTGGTCAACATCGTCAACGGGCGCGGCGACGTGGTCGGCGCGGAACTGAGCGTGCATCCGGACATCAACAAGATTTCGTTCACCGGCTCCACCGTGGTCGGCAAGACCATCGCCCGCGCGGCGGTCGACACCATGAAGCGGGTGACGCTGGAGCTGGGCGGCAAGGGCGCCAACGTGCTGCTGGACGACGCCGATTTCGACAAGGCCGTGCCGGCCGCGATCATGGCCTGCTTCATGAACAACGGCCAGGCCTGCATCGCCGGCTCGCGGCTGCTGGTGCCGGAGCACAGGCTGCAGCAGGTCAAGCAACTGGCGAAGGCGGCGGCCGAAGCGGTCAAGGTCGGCGATCCGCGCGATCCGTCGGTGGCGCTGGGACCTATCGTCACGCGCAAGCAGTACGACCGCGTGCAGCACTACATCAACGCCGGTATCGCCGAAGGAGCCGAGCTGCTGACGGGCGGGCCGGGCAAGCCGGAAGGGCTGGAGGCGGGCTACTTCGTCAAGCCGACGGTGTTTGCCGGCGTGACGCCCGCCATGACGATCGCGAAGGAAGAAATCTTCGGGCCGGTGCTGTCCATCCTGACCTATCGGACGGAGGAAGAAGCGATCGCCATCGCCAACGACACGCCTTACGGCCTGCAGGCCTATGTCAGCTCGACCGACCTGGCCCGCGCCAACCGCGTGGCGGACCAGCTGATCGCCGGCCGCGTCCACATCAATGGCGTGCATGACGATCTGATCGCGCCGTTCGGCGGCTTCAAGCAATCGGGCATAGGCCGCGAGTTCGGGCCGTACGGGCTGGAGGCGTATCTGGAGCCGAAGGCTATTCTCGGCGCAGCGGCCCAGTATCGCTAAATGCCGGCAGCGGATTTGCCTTGAGCTGGGCTTCGCCGCCGATGCGCAGCACGGACGCCGCGGTGCCATCGTATGCCGGCCAGGCCGGCAAGCCTTTTCCGTTCGGGCTACCCGTGCGCGCGAAGTTGACCCAGGTGTCGGCAAGCCTGCTTGCAAGCTGACGGTCCGCGGTGGTCCAGGCACGCCGGTCCAGGTGGAGATTGTCGAACACGTACTGGATCTCGGCGCCATGACCCGCTCCGCAGCCATAGCCGCAGGGATTCTCCGGCTGCGCAGGCTGGTGGGCGAAGAAGTAGACATACGGTTTGGCTCGCCCGTACTTCGCCTGCAGGCCTGCCCAATGCGCCATGCGCCAGCCCCACCAGTCGTTGGTCAGCTGAACGAGGGAGGCCTTGGCCTGGACATCCGTGGCGCCGGGATAGGCGGCCAGCACGGCATCGGATGGCGCATGGCCGAGCAGCTTGGCCACCAGCTCGCGGTGCCTGGCCGCCGTGAAATCGCTGGTGCCCAGGATCTCCGGCGCCAGGTCCTTGCCTTCTTCGGCGTTCCATCCGACCAGCAGGGGCACGTCATTCTGGCGGTGATTGCGATAGGTCGAGGTCAGGTCTTCGCGCAGCAGGCGGCCGTCGACTATCACGCGCGGCGACCAGGCCGCCTTTTGCAAGGCTTCGACGCTCAGCGCGCGCAGGGCGGCCAGATGTTCCGCCCCCATCGCTTTGCCGGCAGCCAGCCCGTCCGCTTCGGCGGTCTTGCGGTCGAACTGGCTGTTTTCCTTGGCGTTGATCGGCATGGCGTCGTTGCCGCTCTCGGCGATGGCGCGCTGGAACAGGCCCTTGGCCAGCGGCGATGCGACCAGGATCGCGACGGATTCGCCGCCGGACGACTCGCCCACTATCGTCACGCGGTCCGGGTCGCCGCCAAAGGCCGCGATGTTGTTCTTCACCCAGCGCAGCGCCGCGATCTGGTCCAGCATGCCCTGGTTTCCGGAAGCCTTGTCCGGCGACTCGGCCGTGAGCTCCGGGTGGGCAAAGAAACCGAATATGCCGAGGCGGTAGTTCAGCGTGACGACGACGGCTCCGCGCTGCGCCAGGTTGGCGCCGTTGTACAAGGGCTGCGCGGCGGTGCCGCCGTAATAGCCGCCACCATGTATCCAGACGATCACCGGCAGGCGCTTCGCTTTTTCAGGCGCCCAGACATTGAGATACAGGCAGTCTTCGCTTTTGGGATTCGTGATCCACGGCGCGGTCTGGGCGCAGGCCGCGGCGTAGCTGCTCGCTTCCTTTACGCCTTGCCACGGCACGACGGCTTGCGGCGCCCGCCAACGGAGATTGCCGACAGGCGGCGCCGCGAAGGGGACGCCCAGATAGGTGTTCAGCGTACCGGCGCGCAAGCCGGTGATTCCGCCGCCCGTCACTTTCACGGGGCTGGTCAGCTGGTCAGGTTGCGCCATCGCTGGCGACAGCAATACCGACAGCGCGCAGGCTGCCATGAACTTGGGCGAAAAACTCGACATCATCATTCCAGACGCTAAATCGGCGAAGGGAAATAGTACTAGCCGGCAGTATCCGGAGGAGTGCGAATTTCGTCAGCTGCCATTACGAAATTAACCAAGCCGGGCCAGTTCGGCGACTTGCCGGAATACCTGCGCCGGCTGCTCGGCGATCAGCGCCTCGACATGATTGAAGCCCCACGCCACCGCGCCGAAATCGATGCCGGCTTCGGCGGAGACTCGGGCGTCGCGGATTTCGTCGCCGATCAGCATCGTCTGCTCGCGCGCGACGCCGGCGGCGGCCAGCACCTTGCGGATCTTAGGCAGCTTGCCGAACAGCGAGGCGCCGCATTCAAAGCGGGTGAACAGCCCGGCCAGCTCCGGACCCAGCACCGCGACCACATTGCTGCGCGAGTTGGAGCTGACGATGGCCAGCATCAGACCTTGCGCCTTCAGCGCGCGCAGCACGTCCTCCATGCCGTCGAACAGGCGGATGTCGGCAAGACTGCGTCCCATGGCGGAACGCATGAAGGTGGCGATGGCCGGCACCTTCCACAACGGGATCTCGTGGATCGCCATCATCTGCCGCGCGTCGAGGTTGCGCAGCTCCTGCTGGCGGCCGCGGTCCATGCGCCTGAAGCCATACTTGTCGGCGGCCTGGTCAAACAGGTTGACGAAGACCGGCAGCGTGTCGGCAAGTGTTCCGTCGAAATCAAAGATGATGAGCTTGCGGTTCAAACGATCCTCAGTACAGTACGAAATCCTCGTTACAACTTGGCAGCGAGCGCAGGATACACCACAAACGGCTGGTCGCCACGAAGTACAGTCCGACGGGTATCAGCAAGAGTAAAGCGGCCATGATGCACTCCTTATTTTCGCACATGTGTGCGAAACTGGTTGAAAGAAAACCGCAGACGGACTGCGGCCAGTGTTATTCCATGTCGTTGAAACTTTTGTAGGTCGAGATCAGGCGGCTGAAGGCGCGCTGCATGTGGCGGTGGGCCTGATCGTCATGCAGGAAACGGGTATCGTGGATCAGCCCCACGATCAGGCTGTAGATTTCGTAGACCAGCTGGCCGGCGTCGGTATCCGGGCGCAGGTGGCCGAGTTCCACCGCCTGCAGGATGGTCTTGCGCAGCGAGGCGCGCCAGGCCACGGCGCCTTGCTGCAGGCGGTCGCGCAGCGGGCCGGTCTGGTCGTCGAACTCGAAGGCGCCGGCGCTGTACAGGCAGGAGTTGCGCAGTCCCTCGTCACAGGCGCGCTGCGACCAGGCGCCGACCATCGCCATCAGGCGCGGCAGGCCCTTGGGCTGTTGCAAGGCGGGCATGAACACTTCCTGGGCGAAGCGGCGGTCGTATTCATCGAGCACGGCGGCCTGCAGGCTTTCCAGCGAGCCCACGCGGGAGAACACGCCGCTCTTGCTGATGCCGGTGCGCTTGGCCAGCTCGCCGAGCGACAGCTTGCCGATGCCATCCACCGCCGCCATGTCCAGGGCGGCGTCGATGATGGTGGCGTAAGTCGCCTCGCTTTTTGCAGTCAGGGTATCCATGAGCCCAACTTTAGCACACCAGTGCGAAATTACAAGCAAAAAAAAAACCGGGATCAACCGACCCCGGTTTTGAATTAGCGCGCCAGGCGCTTTTCCAGTTCGGCTTTGACGGCCGTCAGTTCGGCCGGCAGGTGGTAGGCCAGCTTGGCGAACAGTTCTTCGTGCAGCTTCAGCTCTTCACGCCATGCATCCTTGTCGATCGAGGTGATCGTCTCGAACTCTTCCGGCGAGAACGGAATGCCGTCCCACTTCAGGTCGCCAAAGCGCGGCGTGGTGCCGAAGATGTTTTCGATGCCGCCAGCCTTGCCTTCGATGCGCTCCAGCATCCACTTCAGCACGCGCATGTTGTCGCCGAAACCAGGCCAGACGAAATGGCCCTGCTCGTCGGTGCGGAACCAGTTGACGCAGTAGATCTTCGGCAGCGCGGCGGCGTTGGCCTTGCCCAGCTTCTCGCCCATGTTGAGCCAGTGCTGGAAGTAGTCGCTCATGTTGTAGCCGATGAACGGCAGCATCGCGAACGGGTCGCGGCGCACGACGCCCATCTGGCCGGCGGCGGCTGCGGTGGTTTCGGAACCCATGGTCGCGGCCATGTACACGCCTTCGACCCAGTTGCGCGCCTCGGTCACCAGCGGCACCGTGGTCGAACGGCGGCCGCCGAAGATGAAGGCCGAGATCGGCACGCCGGCCGGGTCGTCCCAGGCCGGATCGATCACCGGATTCTGCGTGGCGGCCACGGTGAAGCGGGCGTTCGGGTGCGCGGCCTTGGTGCCGGATGCCGGCGTCCAGTCCTTGCCCTGCCAGTCGATCAGGTGCGCTGGCGCTTCCTTGGTCAGGCCTTCCCACCAGATGTCGCCGTCGTCGGTCAGCGCGACGTTGGTGAAGATGGTGTCCGAACCCAGCGACGCCATGCAGTTCGAGTTGGTGCGGGTGTTGGTGCCCGGCGCCACGCCGAAGTAGCCGGCTTCCGGATTGATCGCGTACAGGCGGCCGTCGGCGCCCGGCTTGATCCAGGCGATGTCGTCGCCGATGGTGGTGACTTTCCAGCCGTCGAAGCTCGCCGGCGGGATCAGCATCGCGAAGTTGGTCTTGCCGCAGGCCGAAGGGAAGGCCGCCGCGACGTAGTGCTTCTTGCCTTCAGGCGATTCCACGCCGAGGATCAGCATATGTTCGGCCAGCCAGCCGGCGCCGTCGGCCTGGGCGGCTTGATGGCCCATGTTGGAGGCGATGCGCAGCGCGAAGCACTTCTTGCCCAGCAGCGCGTTGCCGCCGTAGCCCGAACCGTAGGACCAGATTTCACGGGTCTCCGGGAAGTGCACGATGTATTTGGTGGCGTTGCACGGCCAGGCGACATCCTTCTGGCCGTTGACCAGCGGCGCGCCGACGGTGTGCACGCACGGCACGAACTCGCCGTCGGTGCCCAGCACGTCATACACGGCCTTGCCCATGCGGGTCATGATGCGCATGTTGACGGCGACGTAAGGCGAATCGGACAGCTCGACGCCGATGTGGGCGATCGGCGAACCCAGCGGGCCCATCGAGAACGGCACCACGTACATCGTGCGGCCGATCATGCAACCGTCGAACAGCGGGTTCAGCGTGGCGCGCATTTCCGACGGCGCCATCCAGTTGTTGGTCGGGCCGGCTTCTTCCTTGGTGGCCGAGCAGATGAAGGTGCGGTCTTCGACGCGGGCGACGTCGGTCGGGTCGGAGCAGGCCAGGTAGGAATTCGGACGCAGTTCCTGGTTCAGCTTTTTCATGGTGCCGGCGGCAACCATTTCAGCGCACAGGCGGTCGTACTCTTCCTGCGATCCGTCGCACCAGTAGATGCGGTCCGGTTTGGTCAGGGAAGCGATTTCCGCCACCCAATTGATCAGCTTTTGCTGTTTGATGTAAGCTGGGACGTTCAATGCTGCAACGCCACCCATGACGGGTTGATTCATAGTACCTCCAATGCCAATTAAAATTCTGCTCTGCATGCGGCAGGATCGTCGTCAGCTTTTGGCTTCGCTCAGATGCCCATTCGTAATGGGTCGGCGGGGTCACGGCGGTCTTGCGCGGGCCCGGATTGGTATCGGCAGGCCCTCATTTTTGAGGCGATTGTACACCCGTCAATAGGGGTTCCATACAAAAATGTAGGAGAATTGGTTGAGTAAAGTAGTAAGCTATTCGGCTTCTTTTCGAACGCGTTATTTCCCTACGAAATCATTGATAAGATCGGCTAACTTCCATGAAAATCGCGATTCTTGACGATTACCAGAATGCAACTGCGGACCTCAAATGTTTCGATTTGCTGCGTCCATATGAGGTAAAAGTGTTCAGCAATACCACCAGGGGATTGGGCCAGCTGGCGATCCGGCTGGCCCCGTTCGACGCGGTGGTATTGATACGCGAACGCACCGCGCTGAACCGGGCGCTGCTGGCCAAACTGCCGAACCTGAAACTGATTTCGCAGACCGGCAAGCTGGCCGGCCATGTCGATGTCGCCGCGGCCACCGAGCTGGGCATCGCGATCGCCGAAGGGGTCGGCTCGCCGACCGCGCCGGCGGAACTGACGTGGGCGCTGATCATGGCGGCGGCGCGCAAGATCGTGCCGTACGCCAGCAATCTGAAGGATGGGCTGTGGCAGACGGCGTCCATCAACCCCCAGCTGAACGGGCTGGGCGTGGTGCTCAAGGGCCGCACGCTGGGCATCTGGGGCTACGGCAAGATCGGCCAGATCATCGCCGGCTACGGCCGCGCGTTCGGCATGCAGGTGATCGTCTGGGGCAGCCAGTCCAGCCGCGACAAGGCGCTGGCCGACGGCCATGCGGCGGCCGAATCGCGCGAGGCGCTGTTCGAGCAGTCCGACGTGCTGAGCCTGCACCTGCGCCTGCATCCGGATACGCGCGGCATCGTCACCGCCGAGGACCTGGCGCGCATGAAGCCGAGCGCGCTGTTCGTCAACACCAGCCGCGCCGAGCTGGTCCAGCCGGATGCGCTGGAGCAGGCGCTGCCCAAGGGCCGTCCCGGCTACGCCGCGCTGGACGTGTTCCCGTCGGAACCGCTGGCCGCCGATTCGCCGCTGCTGCGCATGCCGACCGTGCTGGCCACGCCGCACCTCGGTTACGTGGAAAAGGATAGCTACGAGCTGTATTTCCGGCACGCGTTCCAGAACATCGTCGATTTTGCCGCCGGCACCTGCGACAAGATCAACAATCCGGAGTACAAGGCCAACGCGCGCTAGTCGGTCTGTTCGGGAATTTCCGGCAGGCCGGTCAGGTTGATGCGCGGCTCCGGCATCACGTGGACCTTGCTCCACAGTCCGGCCCAGCCGGGCGGCCAGGCGATGTCCGGGCCGGCGTACGGCGGCAAGGTGGCGCGCACCGGGATCACCGGCACCGGCGGCATCTCGGTCAGCGGACCGCCGTCGGGACGCGCCATGTCCAGGCTGTACATATAGCCGGGCAGCAGCGCGTCGCACACGCCGGCAAACCAGGCGGCGTGGTCTTCGTCCCGGCCCAGCGCCTGCGCCAGCCCTTGCGGATCGAATTTGGCCAGCGCGTGGATCAGCTCCTCGGTGGTGGCGCCCGGGGAATCGCCCCAGCCCATCACCGGATTGACGTTGTAGTCCGCGCCCGAGCCGTACCAGCCTTCGCGCCAGGGGCGCTGCATCCAGTCGCGCTGGCCGGCGAACAAATGCCAGCGCCAGTGCAGGCCGGACGGCTTGGGCCAGGAATACAGGTACAGCCGCTGGTAGCCGGCGCGGTGCAGCTCGCGCACCAGCGCCATCAGCCGGGCATGGGGCATGCGGTCGGGCGGCGCTCGGCGGAACAGGATGGCCTCGCCGTCGGCGAACTGCACCTCGTCGGTGGACAGGTTCAAGTCCAGCGTCCTCGCCTCGCTGCCGAAACGGGCCGAAATCCAGCCGGTCAGCAGATTGACCGACGTGATGACGCCGTAGCCGCGATGGCGATGAAAGATGACGGTTCCGGGAGCGAGCGCTTTCATGGTATCGAAACGAACAAAGAAACCAGTGTAGACATAGTATGCCCAACTTTCCAGCCCTTGGAGCGACTCTTTTGCGTTGGCGGTTTGGGTTATGATGCGCATCATTAATCCATCCTGAGCACCGAAATCATGACTCTGCGCATCCTCGCCACCGGCGGCACCTTCGACAAACACTACAACGAACTGAACGGAACCCTGGGCTTCGCCGACAGTCACGTGCCGGCGCTGCTGGCCCGTTGCCGCCTGACGGTGGATGTGGCGCTGGAGCAATTGCCGCTGATGGATTCGCTGGACATGGTCGACGCCGACCGCGAGCGCATCCTGGCGTCGTGCCGGGCGGCCGGCGAGAAAGCCATCGTCATCATCCACGGCACCGACACCATGCCGCAAACGGCCGCCGTGCTGGGCCCGGCCAACCTGGGCCAGACCATCGTGCTGACCGGCGCCATGATTCCCTACGAGATCGCCAATTCGGACGCGATGTTCAACCTCGGCTTTGCCTGCGGTGTCGCGCAAATCCTGCCGCCCGGCGTGTATGTCGCGATGAACGGCAAGATCTTCGCGTGGGACAACGTGCAGAAAAACAAAGCGGCCGGAGTGTTCCAGCCGCTCTGATTGCCTCGCTCCGATTGCCTATTTGCGCGGCGCGGCCAGCAAGTCCTTCGCTTCGGGCAACAGGGTAGCCAATTGCAAGCCGTCGGGTGCCGCCAGCATGCCGGCGCCCTCGGACAACGGTCCCTGGATCGCCAGCGGCGATCGCGCCGCGGCGCCCGGCTGCTCGACGTTGAAGGCGGCCAGTGCCTGCACCATGCCGCCCACCTTCTCCCGCATCGAATTGCCGCCCTCCGCCATCAGCGCGCCGTGCGGCAGCTTGGCCGCCGCCAGCGCGGCCAGTTGCGCCGTGCTCAGGCCGGCCGTCTGCGCGGTCGTGAACACCACCGCCTGCGCCGTCGTCAGCGCGCCGAACTGCGCGGTCGACAAGGCGGCCAGCTGCGCGCTGCCCAAGGCCAGCAAATCGCGCGTCTCGATCGCCGCCAGGTCGTCCGATTCCAGCGCCGCCAGCAGCGACTTGCTCAGGGCGCCGACCTGGCTCGACGTCAGCGCCACGATCTGATCCGTCCTCAGCACATCGCCGCCGGTCAGGTGCGCGGTCGGCAGGGCGGCGATCTGGCGCACCGTCAACGCCGCGATCTGCGCCGTGCCGAACGCTTGCAGCTGCTCCGGCAGCAGCTGCGCGATGGTCGCCGACGTCAGCCCGCCGACCGCGGCCGTGCCCAGCGCGGCCAGTCCATCGCTGTTCAAGCCACGTAACTGCGGCGCCACCAGCGAGGCCGCCTGCGCCGCGTTCAGCGCGGCGACCTGCGCGGTCGACAAGGCCGCCAGTTGCGCCGAACCCAGGCTGGCCACCACCTGCGTCGACAACGCCGCCATCTGGCCGCTGCCGATGGCCGCCACCTCGTCCGCCGACAAGGCCTGGTATTGCCTCGAAGTGAGCGCGGCGAACTGCGCGGCCGTCAACGCGGAGAACTGCTCCGGGCTCATGGCGGCGATGCTGGCTGTGGACAACACGCCAACCTGCCGCGCCGCCAGCGCCGCGATCTGCTGCGTGCCCAACGCCGCCAGCGCGGTGCTGGACAAGCTGGCGATCACCGCCGTGTTCAGCGCCGCGAGATCGGCGGTCTCCATGCTGGCCACCACGCCGGCCGACAGCGCGGCGAACTGCGTGCTGCTCAACGCCGCGCTCTGCGCGCCGCTCAGCGCGTTGATCTGGTCGCTGCCCATCGCCTGCAACTGGTCGGTGCGCAGGCCGGTGATGGCCGCGGCCTTCAGAGCGGCGATTTCCGCCGTCTGCATCTGCGCCAGCACGTCGCTGGCCAGCGCGGCGATGTGCTGGCTGCCCAGCCCGGACGCCTGCGCCGTGGTCAGTCCCAGGATCTGGTCGCTGCCCAGCACCGCCAACTGCGCGGTGCGCAGACCGGCGATGGCAGCGCCGCTCAGCGCGGCAAAGTCCCGCAGCTCCATCCCGGCGATGACATCGGTCGACAAGGCGGCCAGCTGGGCGCCGCTCAGCGCGGCGGCTTGCGCCGTGGTCAGCGCGATGGCCTGTTCCACCGTCATACCGGCCAGCGCGGCGGTGCGGATCTGCGCGATCTGGCCCGGCGTCAGCAAGCCGATCTGATGGTCGGCGCCACCCAGCACGGCAAACTGCGCCGAGCTCAGGCCGGCCAGCGCGCCGGCCGGCAGCGCGGCCAGCCCGGCGGCCGAAATGGCGGCCAGGTTGACCGTCGACAGTCCGGTAAATTGTGCCGGGTTCAACCTGGCCAATTGCGCCGTGCTGAGGGCCTGGAACTGGTCCGTGCTCAACGCGTTCAGGCTGGCCGAGCCCAGCGCCAGCAGCTGGCGCGGCACCAGTGCGGCGATATGGTCGGCATCCAGCAGCGCCAGCAGGCGTGGCGCCAGGCCCGCCACCGCGGCGGCGCTGAGCGCGGCCAGGTCGGCGGTCTCCATCGCCGCGAAGGCGTCGTCGCTCAGCGCATTCATCTGGCGGCTGTTCAGTGCCGCCGCCTGCGCCGTGCCCAGCGCGGCGAACTGTCCGGCGCTCAGGGCGGCGATCTGCTGGGTCTTCAGTCCGCCGATGGCGGCGGTCTTGAGTGCGGCCAGGTCGCCGCCGTCGAGCATGGCGATCGCCTGCGTCGTCAGCATGCCCAGCTGGGAGGCGTTCAGCGCCGCCGCCTGGAGGCTGGTCAGCGCGGCGGCCTGCTGCGCCGTCAGGCCGGCCAGCGCCGCCGTGCCCAATGCCGCCACCTGTGCCGTGCTGAACAGGCCGAAATCGCCGTCGCCGTTAGCGCCCAGCGCCGCCAGTTGCGCAGAAGTCAGCGCCGCCATCACCGCCACCCGCAGCGCCGGCAATGCCGTCGCGTCAAGCGCGGCGATGTCGTCGGTGCTTAGCGCCGCGAACTGGCGCGGCGTCAGCGCGGCCAATTGGGCGCTGCTGAACGCATGCAGCTGTTCGCCGTCCAGCGCCTGCAGTTGCGCGGTGGTCAGCGCGGCGATCGCGCCGGTGCTCAGCGCGCGCAGGCGCTCGCCATCCAGCGCGTGGATCTGGGCGCTGCGCAGCGCGCCGATTTGCTTGCTGTGTATCGCCGCCAGTTGCTCGAGGCTGAGCGCCAGCAACTGCTCCACGGCCAGCGCGCCCATCTGGTGCGAACCGAGCGCCGCGATGTCGCGCGTTTCGATGGCCAGCAGTTCGGTCGCGCTCAGTTGCGTCAGCAGGGCCGTGCCCAGCGCCGCCATCTGCCGGGTGGAGAAGGCGACGATCTGGTCGGTGCGAAAGATGCTCCCGCCCTCCTCGCCGCCATGGTGCCTCGGCAGCGCGGCGACCTGCCCCAGGCCCAGCGCGGCGATCTGCGCGGTGCCCAGCGTAAGCACCTGCTCCGCGCCGAGCCCGGCAATCATCGCCACCGGCAGCACCGCGACTTGCCCGGTCCGCAACGCCGCCAGCGTATCGGGCTGCAAGCCCGTCACGCCGCGCGCCGACAGCAGCGCCGCCTGTCCGACCGTCAGCGCCGCCGCCTGCTGCGGCGTCAGCGCGGCCATGAAGGCGGTACTGGCCGACGCCTGGTTCAGCGAGTAGGCACGCAGCGCTGCGATATCGTCCGGCTGCAGCGCGGCGACACAGTCGGCCCGCAGTGTGCCCAGCTGGGCGCCGTTGAGCGTGTTGGCCTGCGCGGTCGTCATCGAGGCAATGCAATCGGCCGACAGACGGGCGATGTCGGCCGTGGTCAGGCTGGCGATCAGGCGGGTGCCGCCGGCGGCGAACTGGGCCGGGGTCAGGTTGCTGTCGAAGCTCATCTTGTTTCCCTTTAGGTGGTTTGGTGACCACTGCTAGCAGAGGGAAAAAGAAACATTTCGGAAAAAATAATGACGAAAAAAAGCCCGCCGTGGCGGGCTTTCCTGACCGGCGCCTGGCTTACTTCGGCGCCGCCAGCAACGCGTGGCTGGATGCGGCCTGCAAGGCTTTCAGGCGCAATGCCTCGCGGTCCGACTGCCCGGCCGACGCCGGCTGCCCGGCATCGCGGAACTGCTGCAGCACATCGGCCATGCGCGCGGCTTGGGCCGCCAGCACGCCCGGCTTGCCGCCGTCGAAGTTCAGGCCGCCGCGTGGCGCCTCCACGGTGTCGCTGGCGAAGGCCGACAGCGCCTGCGCCATGCCGCTCACCTGCGCGCTCATGCCCTGCTTGAACCAGACGTCGGCCGCCGCGTGCTGTCCGCCGTCGGCCGTGGTGTAGCTCGAGGTCAGGCCGATGATATTGCCGTGGTCCACACTGCCGTCCGCCTGCACATCCAGGTTCAGGCTGGTGATGCGCAGCTCGGCCAGCGTCTTCAGTTCGCCGGTCTGGCTGATACCGTCCGCGTTGGCGTCGACCCACACGCGCAAGTCGCCAAAGCCGCCGTCCAGCGCGCTGACCTTGCCATCGTGGTTGCTGTCCAGCGCCGCCAGCGCTTCGTAGCCGTTGCCGGCGCTCGCGCCGCCGGCCAGTTTGGTGGCCGAGCCGAACAGTTCGCTGCCGTCGTTGATGACACCGTCGCCGTTGCGGTCCAGCGCCAGCAAGCCGTCGCCGGGTCCCACCCAGCCGGTGGCGCGCTGCTGGCCGTTGGCGGCCAGGTCGAAGCGCACACCGGCGTCCAACCCCAGCGTTTGCACGCCGTTGCCGTCGAGGTCGAGCACCAGCGGCGTGACGAACGGCATGGCGTTCAGCTGCGCGGTGCTGAAGGCGGCTTTTTGCGCCGAGCTCAGACCGTTGTACTGGGCGCTCGACATCGCATGCGTCTGCGTCGTGGTCAGCGCCGACAGCTGCGCCGGCAGCATGCCCTGCATCTGCGTCGGCGACAGGGCGACAATCTGGCGCGTGACCAGGCCGGCGATGTCGCGCGTTTCAATCGCCGCCAGGTTGGCAACGGTCAGGTCGGCGATCACCGAGGTGGCCAGCGCGCCCAGCTGGGCCGACGACAGCGCCGCCACCTGCGCCGCCGTGAACTGGTCGCTGCTGCTGGCGTTCGGCAGCATGGCCGCCATCTGCGCCACGCTCAGCGCGGCGATCTGCGCCGTGCTGAGCGCCAGCAACTGGTCGTCGTGCAACGCGCGGATCACGCCGGTGTTCAGCGCGGCGATGTCGGCCGTGTCGATGGCGGCCATATCCGACGCCTGGATCTGCGACATTGCCGCCGAGCCGAGCGCGGCAAACTGTGTCGCAGTCAATGCACGCAGCTGGGCCGTCGTCATGTTGGCCAACAGGCTGCCGGCGGTTACGTTCAGCTTCAGCGGATTGATCGCGGCCACGTTGGCGGTGCTGAGCGCCGCCACTTGCGTCCCGCTCAGGGTGTCCAACTGGGTGCTGCTCAGCGCCGCCATCTGCGCGGTGCCCAGCGCGGCCAACTGGTTCGATGTCAGCGCCAGTATCTGCTGGGTCTGGAGACCGGCGATGGTCGCCGTTTTCAACGCGGCCACATCGGCCGTTTCCAGCGCCGCCACCACCGTCAGTTGCAGCGCGCCCAGCTGGGCGCTGGTCAGCGTCGCGGCCTGGGCCGTGGTGAGTGCCACCGCCTGCGCCGCGCTCAGGCCGGCCAGGGCGCTGGTGCGCAGCGCAGCGATCTGCGCCGTGCTCAGCGCCGAGATCAGCTCGGCATTGCTGCCCAGCGGATCCGATCCCAGCACCGACAGCTGCGCCGAGCTCAGTCCCGCCAGCGCCGTCGTGCTGAGCGCGCCGAGGTTGGCGGTGCTGATGGCGGCCACGTCGCCGGTCGACAACACCGCCAGTTGCTGCGAGCTCAGCGCGTGCACCTGCGCCGAACTGAAGCCGTTGATCTGCTGCGTGTTCAGCGCCGTCAGCTGCGCGCTCTTCAGCGTCGCCACCTGGGCCGTGGTCAGGCCGACCAGTTGCGACAGCGTCAATCCGCCAAACGAGGCCGAGGCCATGCCGCCCAGCGCGCCGGTACCGAGCACCGCGATGTCGCCAGCCGCGAGGCCCGCCAACGCGTCGCTGGTCAGCGCACCGACCTGCACGCTGTTCAGTGCGGCGATCTGGGCGGTATTCATCGCCGAGACCTGGGCGCTGCTCAGCACCGCCACTTGCTGACTCTGCAGCGCGGTGATCTGGCGCGTGTTCAGCGCGTTGAGCTGCGATCCGCTCAGGCTGACAAACAGCGAGGCGGCGAGGCCGGCGACGGCCTGCTGGCTCAACGCGGCCAGGTTGGCGGTCGACAGGCCGACGATGGTCTGGCTGGCCAGCGCGCCGATTTGCAGACTGCTGAGCGCGCCGAACTGCGCCGTCGTCAGCGCACCCAGCTGGAGGCCGTTCAGCGCCGCCACCTGGTTGTTGTTCAGGGCCGCGATCGCGGCGGTCTTCAGCGCGGCCACGTCGGCCGCTTCCAGCGCGGCGATGTCGTTGGTGGACAATGCCGCCACCTGTGCGCTGCTCAGCGCGCCCGCCTGCGCGGTGCTGAGGGCGACGATCTGGCGCGTGCTCAGCCCGGCCAGCGCGGCGGTGCGCAGCGCGGCGATCTGCGCCGTCGTCAGTTGGTCGATATGGCTGGCGCCGCCGGCGTCCGTGCCCAGCACGGCCAGCTGGTCCGAGCTCAGCGCGGCGATCGCCGCCGTCTTCAGCGCGGCCAGGTTGGCGGTGTCGAGCGCAGCGAGCGCGGCGACGCTCAGATTGTCCAGCTGTTGCGAACTGAGCGCGGCCACTTGCGCGCTGGTCAACGTGCGGATCTGCGCGCTACCCAGGGAATTGAGCTGCAAGCTGTCGAGCCCGGCAATCTGGCGCGTGCCGAACGCCGCCGTCTGCGCCGTGTTCAGGGCAGTCATCTGTGCGGTGTCCAGCGCGGCCACGGCCGCCGTCGACAACGCAGCCATGACGGCCGTCTGCAGGCCGCTGATCGAACTGGCCGCCAGTCCGATCGTCTGCCGGCTGCCCAGCGCCGCCACCTGCGCGGTCGTCAATGCCGCCACCTGCTGCGAGGTCATCAGGCTGGTCTGCAGCGAGCTGAGCGCGGCAATCGCGCTGGTGCGCAGGGCGCCGATATCCTGCGATTCGAACATGAAGATCTGCAGCCATTGCAGCGAGGCCACCTGGGTGCTGCCCAAGGCGGCCGCCTGCGCGGTCGTCAGCGCCTTGATTTGCGGCGTATCCATTCCCTGCAGCGCGTTGGTGCTCAAAGCGGCGATCTGCGCGGTGCTCAATGAGGCGAACTGCCCGCTGCGGCCGTCGGCGCCCAGCGCGGCCAACTGGTCCGAATTCAGTGCCGCAATCGCCGCCGTGCTCAGACCCGGCAGCGAGCGGCTATCCAGCGCGGCCACGTCGTCGGTCGACAGGCCACGGATTTGCCTGGAACCCAAGCCACCCAGTTGGGCCGAACTGAAGGCGAGAATTTGCTGGGTGCTCAAGGCGGCGATCTGATCGCTGCCGAGCGCGGCCAGTTGCTGCGATCTCAGGCCGGCCAGCTGTGCCGGCGTCAGCCGCGATATGGTGGACGTCGGCAGCGCGTTGATCGCGCCGGTCGACAGCGCCGCCAGGTTGGCGGTCGACAACCCCAGCAGCGTATCGCTGGACAGCGCGCCCAGCTGGCGACTGCTCAGCGACGCCAGTTGCCCGCTGGTCAAAGCCCCCAGCTGCACGCTGGTCAGCGACGCGATCTGGTCGGTGGACAGGCCGGCGATGGCAGCCGTGCGCAGCGCCGCCACATCGACCGCTTCCAGCGCGGCAATATCGGCGGTCGATAGCGCCGCCAGTTGCGCGCTGCCCAGCGCGGCCGCCTGGGCCGTGGTCAGCGCGACGATTTGTCTGGTACTCAAACCGGCCAGCGCGGCAGTGCGCAGCGAGGCGATTTGGGCGGTAGTCAAGTTGCCGATGAAGCTGGCGCCGCTGCCGGCCGGGTCGTTGCCCAGCACCGCCATCTGCGCCGAATCGAGGGCCGCCAGCGCAGTGGTCCTCAGCGCGCTCAGCACGCCCGTTTGCAGCGCGGCCAGATCGGCCAGCGACAGGTTGTCGATCTGCTGCGAACCGAGGGCACCGACCTGAAGCGACGTCAACGCATTGACCTGGCTGGTGCTCAGGCCGTTGAGCTGGTCGCTGTTCAGCGTGGCGACCTGGCGCGTGCTGAGCGCGGCGATCTGCGCCAGGCTCAGGCCGCTAAGCAGGCTGACCGGCATGGCGGCGATCACAGCCGTACTCAGGCTGCCGACATCGGCCGGCTGCAGGCCGGCGATGGCCGACGATTTCAGCGCCAGCACCTGGCTGCTGTTGAGCGCGGCCACCTGGACGCTGGTCAGCGCAGTCACCTGGGCGGCGTTGAACGCGGCCACCTGCGATGTGCTCAGTCCGGCCAGCGCGTTGCTGCGGATCGCGGCCAGGTCAGCCGTTTCCAGCGCGGCGATATCGTCGCTTGACAAAGCGATCAGTTGGGCGCTGGTCAGCGCCGCCGCCTGGGCGGTATTCAGGGCCGCCACCTGGGTGGTGGTCAGGCCAGCCAGCGCGGTGCTGCGCAGGGCCGCAATCTGCAGCGTGCTCATCTCGCCGATCTGGTTGCCGGACGAGCCGCCGCCGAGTCCGCTCAACTGATCCGAGCGCAGCGCGGCGATGGCCGAGGTGTTCAGGGCCTTCAACGCGGCGACGCTGAAGGCGGCGATATCGGCCGACGAGAGGCCTGCCACGTTGCGTGAGCTCAGGCCCGGCATTTGCAGTGCCACCATGCTGGCGACTTGGGCGGTGCTGAGCGCGGCCAACTGGTCGCTGCCGAGGACCGCAACCTGCTGCGAGCTGAGACTGGAAATCTGGGTGCCGGTCAGCGGCGCGATCTGCGCGCTGGTCAGCGCGGCGGCATAGACGGTACCCAGCGCAGCCAGGTTGGCGGTGGCGAAGCCGGCCACGGCCGCCGTCGGCAGCGCGGCCAGCTGCGCGGCATTCAGCGCCTGGAATTGCGCGATCGTCATCATGGACAACTGCGCGCTGCCCAGCGCGGCAAGCTGGCTGGTGGTCAGTCCGTGGATCGCCGCAGTGGCGAGGGCGGCGAAGTCCAGCGGGTCCAGCGCACCGACCGCTTGCGCGCCCAGCGCCTGCACCTGGGCGCTGCCCAACGCGGCGACCTGGGTGGCAGTCAGCGCCACCGCCTCGGCGGTGGTCAGCCCGGTCAGCGCGGCGGTGCGTAATGCGGCGATCTGGGCGGTGTTCAAGGTCTGCACCTGGCCCGTGCCCAGCACGGCCAACTGGTCCGAATTGAGACCAACAATGGCGGCCGTGCGCAACCCGGGCAGGCTGGCGGCGTTGAGGGCGGCCACATCGGCCGTCGACAGGTTGGCCAGCTGCAGCGAACTGAGCGCGCCCAGTTGCGCCGACGTCAGGCTGTGGACTTGCGCGCTGCTCAGCGCGTTCAGTTGCGCGCTCGACAGCGCGGCGATCTGGCGCGTGCCCAGGCCGGCGATCTGCGTCGTATCCAGGTCGGCGAAAGCGGCGCTGCCCAGCGCGGCGATGGCGCCGGTGTTGAGCACGGCCAGGTCCTCGGCTTCCAGGCCGGCAAGGCCGGCGGAGCTGAGCGCAACAAACTGCCTGCTGCTCAGCGCGGCGATCTGGGCGGTGGTGAACGCCCGCACTTGCGCGCTGCTCAGCGCGCCAATTTGCGAGGTCAGCAGGTTGCCGACGACATTGGTGCGCAAGGCCGCCATGTCGGCCGTTTCCAGCGCCGCCAGTTGCGCCGACGACAAGGCGTTCAGCTGGGCGCTGGTCAGCGTGTTGGCCTGCGCCGTGCTCAGCGCGGCGATCTGGGCGGTGCCCAGGCCGGCCAGCGCGGTGCTGCGCAGCGCCAGCACCTGGGCCGTGCTCAGTTGGGCGAACAGGCTGCCGTCGTCCCGTCCCAGCTCAGTGGCCTGGGACGACGTCAACGCCGCAATGGCGCCGGTGCTCAGCGCCTTCAGCGCGGCGCTGCCCAGCGCGGCGAGATCGCCGGTCGACAGGCCGGCCACCTGGGCGGTGCCGAAGGCGCCGATTTGCGCGCTGGTCAGCGACTGCACCTGCAGACTGGTCAGCGCCGCGACCTGCGCGCTGGTCATGGCGGCGAAGTGGCGCGTGCCGAGGCTGCCCAACTGCGTGCTGCCCAGCGACGACAACAGCGCCGTTCCCAGCGCCGCAACGGCGGCCGGACTCAATGCCGCGAGGTCGGCGCCCGGCAGGCCGGCGATCGATGCGGTGGACAAGGCAGCCACCTGTCTGCTGCTCAGCGCGGCGAATTCGGCGGTGGTGAGGGCGCCCAGCTGGCTGCTGCTCAGCGCCGCCATTTGCTGCGTGGTCAATCCGGTGATGGCGGCGGTTTTCAGCGCGGCCAGGTCAGCCGTTTCCACCGCGGCCAGTTGCGCCAGCGACAGGCTGCTCAGTTGCGCGCTGCTGAGCGCGGAAGCCTGCAGCGTCGACAGCGCCACCACCTGGTCGGTCGTCATGCCGGCCAGCGCCGCGGTCTTCACCGCGGCCAACTGGGCCGTGCCCAGCAGACTGATCTGATTGGTGGCGCCGGCGCCCAGCTGGGCGAACTGGTCGGACGTCAGCGCGCCAACGGCGGCCGTGCTCAGCGCCTTGATGCCGGCGCTACTCAGCGCGGCCACGTCGGCGGTCGACAGGCCCAGCACCTGGCGCGAACCGAAGGCGCCGATCTGCAGCGAATTGAGGGCATGGACCTGGGCCGTGCCCAGCGCGGCGACCTGGTCGCTGCTGAGGACGATGATATGGCGCGTGCCGAAGCCGGCCAGTTGTGCCGTGCTCAGCCCGGCCATCAGCGCGGTGCCCAGCACCGGCACGGCCAGCGGATTGAGGACGGCCAGGTCGGCGCTCGGCAGGCCGGCGATGCTGGCGCTGGACATGGCGCCGATCTGGGCGCTGCTCAGCGCGGCGAATTCGCCGGTGGTCAGCGCACCCAGCTGGGTGCTGCCCAGCACCGCGATATTGCGGGTCGACAGCGCGGCCAGGGCCACGGTTTTCAGCGCGGCGAGATCGGCCGTTTCCATGGCCGCGATGGCGGCGGTGGTCAGCGCGCTCAGTTGCACGCCCGTCAGCGCCGCAGCCTGGGCGGTGCTCAGCGCCACGGCCTGGTCCGTGCTGAGCGCACCCAGCTGCGCCGTGCTCAGCGCGGCGACCTGCTGCGTGGTCAGCGCGGCGATGCCGCGGCTGCCGATGGCGGTCACGTCGTCGGACGACAATGCGGCCAACTGGCGCGTGGCCAGCGACGCCAGTTGCCTGGTCGTCATCAGCGCCACCTGACCGGTCGACAGGCTGGCGAGATTGGCAGTGTTCAGCGCCGCCAGGTCGGCCGGCTCGAAGGCTGCGATGGCATCGGTGCTCAGTTGGGTAAATGCCTGGGTGCCCAGCGCGGCCACCTGCGCGGTGGTCAGCGCGGCGATCTGGCTGCTGGTCAGTGCACCCATCAGGCCGGAGGGCAATGCGCCGGCGGCGTTCAGCACGGCCGGCTTGAGCGCGGCGAAATCCTGCGTGGTCAGCACCGCGACATTGCTGGTAGCCAAGTAGGCCAGCTGCTGGCTGCTGAAAGTGGCAAGGTGATCGGTGCGCAGCGCCGGCACTTGCAGCGAATTCAGCGCGACGATGTCCTCGGTCGTCCACGCCAAAACGTCTTGTATGGTGAGATCGTTGGCGAGCTGCTGCGTGGTAAGCAGGGGGACGAACGTAGACATCGCGAGTTCCTATTTTGATAACACTAATCACTATAGCAGAATTCGCCTTAATTTCTACATGGCAACGAAATTATTTTCGGGTTTTATGTCCAAAATTACATGAAAAAAGCCGCAAAATCAAAGACTTTGCGGCATTCTTAACCAACAAGCAACGGCTGGGTTGATATCTTGATCAGGCTTTCGCTTCGCCGCCCAGCGCCTCGACCACGTCGGCCATCAGCTTGGCCAGTTCCCCCGTCATCAGCATGAAATCGCCGTCGAAACGCTCTTCATCGTTCTTGGTGCTCGATTCCTTTTCGCTGATCACGTCCAGCGCCTTGACGCCCTTGATCGCCAGCGACTCGGTCAGCACGAAGGAGATCTTGCTGTCCCAGGTCATCGCCAGGCGCGTGCACTGCTTGCCGGCGGCGATATGGCGGCGCACTTCGTCCGCTTCCAGCGTGTGGCGCACATAGCGCACCGCCGCCTTGCTCTCGCCGGTGGCGCGCAGCTCGGTGTCCATGTCGACCGTGAAGCCGGACGGCGCATCGTCGGCCTGCAGCCACTCGGTCATCACGCCGACCGGCGAACGCTGCACGCGCAGGCTCTCCAGCGGCAGCTTGTCGACCGCCTTGAGCAGCAGCTTGATCACTTCGTCGGCCTTGGCCGGGCTGGCGGCGTCGACCACCAGCCAGCCGTTGACCGGATCGATCCAGGTCCAGACGTTGCTGCGGATCGAGAACGCGCGCGGCAACAGTTCGTCGGCGACGCGCTCCTTGAGTTCCTTCATGGCTTTCTTGCCCGGCGCAAAACCTTGCGCCTCTTCCATTTCGGCGGCGCGGGCCTTGGCGACCTGGTTGATGACGGTGTTCGGCAACAGTTTCTTCTCGGTGCCCAGCAGGATCAGCATCTGCTGGTTGACCACGTGCACCAGGCCGCCGTTAGGGCGCGGCGTGTCCCATCCCTGGCGCAGCAATTCATTGCTGGTGGCTGGCACGAAGGAGTGAGGAGCGAGCGCGGCTTCCAATTGTTCCGGGGTAAAGGCCCAAGGGGCCGGCAGACGGTAAATCTGAAGATTCTTGAACCACATGAGTATTTAGCCTTGTTTCAGTAATGCCAGGGGAGCGCCATTTTACACGCTGACGGCAGCGCCGGACCGATTGTGTTGCACAGCTAGGCGAACAATTCGCCTTGCCGGGGGGCTGGCGCCTGCGGGCCGGCGCCGGGCGGCTCCAGCGTGCTGGCGCGCACGCCCAGCAGGCGCAGCTTGCGTTGCAGCGGCACCCGCTTCAGGCATTCGCGCGCGGCCTGCAGGATGGCCGCGCCGTCGGCCACCGGCTGCGGCAAGGTGACGTTGCGGCTGACGATCTGGAAATCGTCGAAGCGCAGCTTGATGCTGATGGTGCGGCTGACGTAGCCTTTGCGCTTGAGATCGTCCGCCAGGCGGTCGCACAGCTTGGTCAGGATGGATGACAAGGCGTCGCGGTCCTGGCGCGCGTGCAGGTCGCGCTCGAAAGTGGTCTCGCGGCTGATCGACTTGCTTTCGGAGCTGGTGGAAATTTCGCGGTGGTCGACGCCGCGCGCGGCCTGCGCCAGCCAGGCCGCGTAATGGGCGCCGAAATGGTCCTGCAGCAGGCCGGCGTCGGCCTCGGCCAGCTGGCCGATGGTGGCGATGCCCAGCGCCGCCAGCTTCTCGGTGGCCTTGGGACCGATGCCGTTGATCTTGCGCACGCCCAGCGGCCAGATGCGGGCCGGGATATCGTCGTAGCCGAGAACGGTCAGGCCGTTGGGCTTGTCCAGGTCGGAGCAGATCTTCGACAGCAGCTTGTTGGGGGTCACGCCGATCGAGCAGGTCAGGCCGGTGGCGTCGCGCACGGCCTGCTTGATGCGCTGCGCCAGCTCGCGCGTTTCGCCTTCGACGCGGGTCAGGTCGATATAGATTTCATCGATGCCGCGGTCCTCGAAATCGGGCGCGATGGCGGCCACGGCGTTTTTGAACAGCCGCGAATAATGGCGGTAGGCGTCGAAATTGACCGGCAGCAGGATCGCGTCCGGCGCCAGCTTGGCCGCCTTCATCATGCCCATGGCCGAGCCGACGCCCAGCGCGCGCGCCTCGTAGGTGGCCGTGGTGATCACGCCACGGCCGACGTAGTCGCGCAGCCGGGCGAAGCGGCGGCTGCCGTCGGCCTGCGGCACCGGCTGGGCATCGCGGCCGCCGCCGATGACCACCGGCAAGCCGCGCAGCTCCGGATAGGTGAGCAACTCGACGGAGGCGTAAAACGCGTCCATGTCGAGGTGGGCGATGCGCCGAGGATCTTCTACCATGTGCCGAAATATCACTGTGAATGCATACAGTATCCACGGAAACATATCGCACCGCAAGTGGGCACGCCGTCCGCGGCCGATGTTACACTGGAGTAAATAAGCGCCCGTCACCGCCATGTACAGACACTTCGGACTCCCGCTGCTGTTCTTGTTCGCGCCCCTGGCCGCCGCCACGCCGGCGGCTTGTCCCGAGGCGCGCATCGGCATCAGCGACCTCGGCTATACCTCGTTCCGCAATGGCGAGGGCTACGGCGGCATCGCCGTCGATCTGGTCGGCGAGATCGAGCGCCGCACCGGCTGCCCCTTCCGCGTCGTCTGGTACCCGCACAGCCGGCTGTTCGCGCAATTTCTCAGCGACCAGCTGCAGGTGACCGGCGCCGCCCTGCATACTGCCGAGCGCGACCGCCACGGCGTCTGGATACCCTACGCCTATTCGCAGTTCGAGCTGCTGCTGACCAATCAGAGCGGCGGCCCGTTCCACAGCCTGGCCGACTTCGTCGACAACAGCAGCGCGCGCCTGAACGTCAGCCGCGGCATCTCCTATCCGCCCAGGCTGCTCGCGCAGATGGACCGCCTGGCCAAGCTGGGGCGGCTGGAATACGTCAACGATTACGCCGTGGCGTTCCGCAAGATCCAGGCCGGCCGTGCCGACGGCATCCTGGCGCCGCGCACCATCCACCTGCTGCACCAGCGCCAGTTTCACATGGTCGGCGCGATGACCGCGGCCACGCTGGAGGAATCGCCGCGCTCGGTGATCGGGCTGTACGTGTCCACCACGCTGGTCGGCGCGCCGACGCGACAGCGCTACATCGACGCCATCCGCGCGATGGTGGTCGACGGCACCGTGCAAAGCCTGTATGCGCGCTATCTCGGCGACGAGGTCGCCCGCGAGATCTTCAGCGGCGGCGTCGGCGGCATCCTCGATCTGATGCCTCGTTA
Source organism: Duganella sp. LjRoot269 (assembly GCF_964254095.1). Taxonomy (NCBI): domain Bacteria; kingdom Pseudomonadati; phylum Pseudomonadota; class Betaproteobacteria; order Burkholderiales; family Oxalobacteraceae; genus Duganella; species Duganella sp. LjRoot269. The sequence continues at coordinate 190,970 of NZ_CAXUSL020000001.1, forward strand.
GAGCGCCCGGCGCGCGGCCGCCAGCACCAGCACGGCGCCGGCCACCAGGCTGGCCGCCAGCAGGTAGATGCCGCTGGCCGTGCTGCCGGTCGCGTCCTTGATGGCGCCGACCAGGTAGGGGCTGGCGAAGCCGGCCAGGTTGCCGACCGAATTGATCAGCGCGATGCCGGCCGCCGCCGCCGCGCCGCCCAGCATGGCGGTCGGCAGGCTCCAGAAGATCGGGAAGGTGGTCAGGATGCCGGCCGTGGCGACGCTGAGCGCGGCCATCGCGACGACGGTGTTGTCGGCATACAAGGTGGCGCCGACCAGGCCCAGCGCGCCGGCCAGCGCGGCGGCGGCCGCATGCCAGCACCGTTCGCCGCTGCGGTCCGAGTGGCGCGCGGCCAGCACCATGACCACGGCCGCGATGCCGTAGGGGACCGCCGTCAGCAGGCCGATATCGAACACGTCCTTGACGCCGCTGTTCTTGACCAGCTGCGGCAGCCAGAAGCTGACGCCGTACAAGCCCATGACGAACAGGAAGTACACCAGCGCCAGCAGCCATACCGTGCCGTTGGCGAACACCTGCGCCAGCGGCATGTGCCGCTGCGCCTTGCCGTCGTCGGCGATGGCGCGCTCCAGCAGCCGCTTGTCGTCCTCGCCCAGCCAGCTGGCGGAACGGATGCCGTCGTCCAGGTAGAACAGGGTCCAGATGCCGATCAGCACCGACGGCAAGCCCTCCAGCAGGAACAGCCATTGCCAGCCGCTCAGTCCGTAGCGGCCGGCGAACGCCGTCATGATCCAGCCCGACAGCGGCCCGCCGACCACGCCGGCCACCGCCACGCCGCTCATGAACAGCGCCACCATGCGCGCGCGGCGACGCGCCGGATACCAGTAGGTCAGGTACAGGATGATGCCGGGGAAGAAGCCCGCTTCGGCGGCGCCGAGCAGGAAGCGCAGCAGGTAGAACGTGGCCACGCTGTTGGCGAACATCAGCGCCGACGAGATCAGGCCCCAGCTGATCATGATGCGGGCGATCCAGATGCGCGCGCCGGTGCGCGTCATCAGCAGGTTGGACGGCACCTCGAACAGGAAGTAGCCGATGAAGAAGATGCCGGCGCCGAGGCCGTAGACGGTGTCGCTGAAGCGCAGGTCGGCCAGCATCTGCAGCTTGGCGAAGCCGACGTTGACGCGGTCCAGGTAGGCGGCCACGTAGCACAGGAACAGGAAGGGCATCAGCCGCCAGCTGACGCGGCGGTACAGGGCATCGAGGTGGTCGCTGCGGTGCATGTCGAGGGTTTCCTTGTTGTGGTTCGTCGCGGCGCCCATGGTGACACCGCCGGGCCGGCTTGCGCAGCCATTTTTCAAATTATTTACAAAAACCCTTGCGGAATCGGCAAACCAGCTTGTAGAATACGGCCTCGTTCAGCAGTTGCAACACAGTAGTGATGAAACGCTGATATGTTTTCTGGGTGCTTAGCTCAGTTGGTAGAGCGGCGCCCTTACAAGGCGTAGGTCGGGAGTTCGACCCTCTCAGCACCCACCAAGGAAAACAGACAAACGAATTTGGAGCGGTAGTTCAGTTGGTTAGAATACCGGCCTGTCACGCCGGGGGTCGCGGGTTCGAGTCCCGTCCGCTCCGCCAAATTCCTTTAAGGGCCCGATTCGTCGGGCCCTTAATCATTTCCGCTCCCGTTATTTCAATTCATACCAGGTACCGCGTCCGCTGCCGCGCTGGACCAATTGGCCGCGCTCGACCAGGTTTCGAAAATGCGGCTTCAAGGTGTTGCGATTACCCGCAGTGAGGCGGACCGCATCGGCCATCGTCACCCGTCCATGCTCGCGGACGAACTCCACTATCTGCAACGACAAGCCGGGTAATGCCGCCAGCACTATATGTTCCCGCTCTATCTTCTTCTCCAGCCGGCGTACTTGTTCGGCAAGAGAGCGCAGGAAGAACAACAGCCATGGCTGCCAATCTGGCGCATTACTGCGGATCGTGGCTTGGGTCTGCCTCAGGGCCACGTAATAGGCTTCCTTATTTGCTTCGATGACGCTTTCCAGCGAACTGTAGGGAACATAGGCATAGCCGGAGCGCAGCAGCAGCAAACTAGTCATTATGCGGCTGAGCCTCCCGTTACCATCTTGAAATGGATGGATCTCCAGGAAGACCACGGCGAAGATAGCGATCACCAGCAGAGGATGAAGTTTCGTACGACGCAACTCTTGCGCGGTCCATTCCACCAGTTCCCGCATCAGGCGCGGCGTGTCGAACGGTGTGGCCGTCTCGAACACAATGCCCAACTGCCTACCGTCCGCATCGAAAGCAGCCACGCTGTTGGCGCTGGTCTTGTACTCACCCCGATGCCGCTCATCCTTTTCGCTATAACGCAACAGCATCAGGTGCAACTGCTTGATGTGATTCTCGTTGACCAGCATGTCCTGCCAGGAGTGGAACACCACATCCATCAGCTCGGCATAGCCCGCCACCTCCTGCTCGTCGCGCGTGGCAAAGGACTTGATGTCGAGGTTGGACAGCAATTGCGCCACCTCGCGGTCAGATAGCCGGCTGCCTTCGATGCGGGTGGATGAGCCTATGCTCTCGATGGTGGCGACACGGCGCAGCGCGGATAAACGGTCTGGCGCAAGCCTGCCCAAAGCGCGCCAGGCGCCCTTGAATTCGTCGATCCGGGCAATCAGATTCAGGATCTCCGGCGTAATGTGCAGAGTATCTGTGCGCAGCATGTAACCGATAATACACCCATTTACACCCAATTAAGTCCTGGCTAATCTTGTGAGTGTTATCCTTCCCACATGATTGCTTTTCCTCCCTATCTGCGTTTCCGCACCCGCATCGCGCATCATGCGCTGGTGCGGTTCGCGGCCAGCCTGCAAAGTTCGCTTGAGTACATCCTGCTCGGTTTCGCGCCGGTGATGATCGGCTTGATCGCCTGTGTCGCGCTGCCGGGATTGTTTGCGGCGACGCAGCCATGGCCGCAGGCGCTGGGCCTGTTCGCCGGGCAGACGCTGCTGGCCAGCGCGCCGGTGTGGCTGCTGCGCAAGCGCCTGCTGCCGGCCGACGTGCTGCTGTGGAGCCGGCCGCTGCCGATTCCGCCGCGCGCGCAGTGGGGCGCCAACGCGGCGGTGGCCGGCATGCTGGTCGGCCCCTTGTCGCTGGCCTATGCCGTGTCCACCGCGATCTGGCTGTACCAATGGCCGGACTGGCTGCGGCCCGTGGCGCCGCGGGCGCTGCTGCTGACCATCGCCTCGCTGCTGCTGGCCTGGGTCATCTCGACGCTGACCTTGGCCTGGCGCGCCCGCCTGCCGGCCGCGCGCAAGCCCGGCCCGGCGCGGCCCGCGCCGACTGCCTACCTGCCGCGCCGGCGCGGCGCCACGGCTTTTTATTACTGGCGCCAGCTATTCTGGCTGCCTTTCTGGCGCGCGGAGAATGTGATCGGCATGCAGCAGACCTTGCTGCTGCTGGCCTCCCTGCTCAGCATCGGCGTCTGGCTATGGCATCCGCCCGTCGTGCCGCCGGCGCTGTGGGGCCTGTGCGCGGCGCTGACGCTGATGCTGCTGACCGACCGCGGCGACAAGGCGGTGGCCGAACAAATCCTGCTGCTGCGCCCGGTCGCCGGCGCCTGGCCGATCAATGCGGAACGGCTGTTCCGCCGCGCCATGCTGTTCGCGCTGCTGCCCGGCCTGTGCGTGCTGGCCTGGTTCGCGCTGCTGACGCTGGGCCACGCCGGCCGCGCAACCAGCGCCGGCTACAGCACCACCGTCGCCACCGTCTGGCTGTGCTTTGCCACCAGCGCGCAGATCGCCGTGGTCTCGCTGCGGCGCCTGAGCGTGCGCGGCCGCGTCGGCCTGGTCATCGGCGCCATCGTCATCCTCACCGCCATCGGAAGCGAATTATGGAATTGAAACCCGTGCTCAGCATGGAAAAACTGAGCTTCGAATACACCAGCCATCCGCTGTTCCGCCAGTTCGACCTGCGCCTGGGCGCCGGCATCACCTGGCTGCGCGGCGAAAACGGCGCCGGCAAGACCACGCTGCTGAAACTGGCCGGCGGCGCGCTGACGCCGCATGCCGGCACCATCACGCTGGACCAGCTGGAGATCCGCGCCCAGCCGCTGGCTTACCGGCTGCAGTGCTACTACTGCGGCGGCGACACGCCGCAGCTGCCGTGGCTGACCTTGCGCGAGATGCTGGACCTGCATCTGTCGCTCTATCCCAACACCGACCCGGCGCTGCTGAACGCCGAACTGCGCGCCTTCCACCTGCTGCACGCGCTGGACCAGCCGGTCACCACGCTGTCGCTGGGCCAGCACAAGAAGATGCAGCTGTCGCTGGCGCTGGCCTTGCCGGTGCGGCTGCTGCTGATCGACGAGCCCTTCAACGGCCTCGACGCCGACGCCATGGCCTACCTGCGCGGGCAGCTGGCGGCGCCCGGGCGCCTTGCCCGCCAGTGCATCCTGCTGACCAGCCACCTGGACCCGGCGTTGCCGCTGGCCGCTACCGTGCAACTTTAAGTTATCATGGGAACGATAAAAGCTGAGCCGGCCCGGCCCACGTCCCCTGCACGGAGTTCCCTTGATCTTTGGTTTCCTCAAATCGCCCGAGTTGTCGCCGCGTTTGCTGCGCCTGAAGGAATCGGCGCTGTTCGCCACGCTGACGCCGCTTGAACTGAAGATCGTCGACGGCCTGATGCACGAACGCCGCTACCTGGCCGACGAAATCATCTTCGACGAGGGCGAGGAAGGGCAGGCGCTGTACCTGGTGATGTCCGGCCGGGTGATCATCAGCCGCCAGTTCGGCGCCACGCGCGAAGTGGTGACCGAACTGTCGCCCGGCGCCTTCTTCGGCGACCTGGCGCTGCTGGACAACTCGCCGCGCAACGCCCAGACCCGCGCGCTGGACAACTGCGAGCTGGCGGTCTTCTTCCGCGCCGACTTCATGGGCCTGATGGAAACGGACGCTGTCATCGGCTACAAGATCGCGCTGGCCCTGGCGCGCCACATCGGCAGCCGGCTGCGCGACTGGATGACCGGCAAGCCGCAAGTCGAGGCTTTATGAACCTGCTGCCCACCCAGCAACGCGCCGGCCCGGTGGTGTGGAGCGGCATCATCGCCGCCACCTGCGTGCTGCTGTTCCTGCTGCAGCAGATGCTGTTCCTGGCGATTCCCTTCCTGCTGGGCATCGTGCTGTACTACATCCTGCAGCCGCCGATGCAGCGCCTGATCCGCATGGGCGTCAGCCACAATGCCGCCACGCTGATCGTCGGCGGCGTGTTCGTGCTGCTGCTGGTGAGCGCGATCCTGGTGGCGGTGTTCTGGGACTTCGGCCCGTCCTCCGACCCGTGGCAGGAAATGCTGGGCAAATACATGACCGGCGGCCTGGAGTTCGTGCGCCACACGATGCTGGCGCTGGAGCGGCAATTCCCCATCCTCAAGGAGATCAAGCTGGCCCGGACGGTCAACAGCCGCGTCAGCGCCTTCACCGGCAGCTTCGTGCAGAAGCACCTGACCGATATCCTGGTGTCGGTGGCGGCCTGGCTGCCGTCGCTGCTGCTGGCGCCGTTCCTGACCTTCTTTTTCCTGCGCGACGGCCTGCGCTTCAAGAAGTTCCTCGCGCGCGCGGTGCCGAACGCCTTCTTTGAAAGAACGCTGTGCCTGCTGCACGAGGTCGACCAGACTGCGCACCGCTATTTCCAGGGCCTGATCAAGCTGACCATCCTCGACACCGCCGTGCTGGCGCTGGGCCTGTGGGCGATCGGCGTGTCGTCGCCGCTGGTGCTGGGGCTGATCGCGGCGATGCTGGCGTGGGTGCCGTACGTCGGCTCCATCGTCGGCTGCGTGCTGGTGGTGATGGTGGCCTCGACCGACGCGCCGTCCGATCCGTCGGTGGCCTACCTGGCCATTTGCGTGTTCATCCTGGTGCGGCTGCTGGACGATTTCGTGTTCATGCCGCTGACCCTGGGCCGCAGCCTGCACATCCATCCGCTGATCACCGTGCTGATGATCTTCATCGGCGGCTCGGTGGCCGGCGTGGCCGGGCTGATGCTGGTGCTGCCGCTGCTGGGCGTGGTGATGGTGATCGGCGAGACCATCGGCAAGCTGATCACCGACGCGCGCCTGCGCGCGCGCCACCGCAACGCCATGGCCCTGCGCGCCAAGCAGGCCAGCGCCGACCTCGTCATATAAACAAGGGCCGCTGAGAGCGGCCCTTTTCGCACTGCCGGCGCTTACGCCGTCATCGCCTGCTGCTGGGCCGACTCGGCCACCACTTCCTCGTCGTCCGAGCGGATCAGGTGATCGAAGGCCGACAGCGCCGCCTTGGCACCGTCGCCGGTGGCGATGATGATCTGCTTGAACGGCACCGTGGTGACGTCGCCGGCGGCAAACACGCCCGGCACCGAGGTCTGGCCGCGCGCGTCGACTTCGATCTCGCCGTGGCGCGACAGGGCCACCGTGCCTTTCAGCCATTCGGTATTGGGCACCAGGCCGATCTGCACGAACACGCCTTCCAGCTCGACCTTGTGCGACACGCCGCTGTTGCGGTCGGTGTAGCTCAGGCCGTTGACGATCTTGCCGTCGCCGTGGATCTCGGTGGTTTGCGCCGAGGTGATCACGGTGACATTCTTCAGGCTGTGCAGCTTGCGTTGCAGCACCGCGTCGGCGCGCAGTTCCGCGCCGAACTCGATCAGCGTCACATGCTTGACCAGGCCGGCCAGGTCGATCGCCGCCTCGACGCCGGAATTGCCGCCGCCAATCACCGACACGCGCTTGCCCTTGAACAGCGGGCCGTCGCAGTGCGGGCAGTAGGCCACACCGTGGTTGCGGTATTCCTTCTCGCCCGGCACGTTGATTTCGCGCCAGCGGGCGCCGGTGGCCACAATCACCGACTTGGCTTTGAGCACGGCGCCGGAAGCGGTCTGCACCTCGACCAGCTTACCGACCGGCACCAGCTTGCTGGCGCGCTGCGTGTTCATGATGTCGACGTCGTATTCCTTGACGTGCTGCTCCAGCGCGATCGCGAATTTCGGGCCGTCGGTTTCCTTGACCGAGATGAAGTTCTCGATCGCCAGGGTATCCAGCACCTGGCCGCCGAAACGCTCGGCCAGCACGCCGGTCTTGATGCCCTTGCGGGCGGCGTAGATGGCCGCGGCCGCGCCGGCGGGGCCGCCGCCGACGATCAGCACGTCGAACACGTCTTTCTTGCTCAGCTCGGCCGCCTGGCGCACGCCGGCGTTGGTGTCGAGCTTGGCGAGGATTTCCTCGACGTTGGTGCGGCCCTGGCCGAAGTGCTCGCCGTTCAGGAACATCATCGGCACGGCCATGATCTGGCGCTCCTCGACTTCTTTCGGGAACACGCCGCCGTCGATGGTGGTGACCTTGATGCGCGGGTTAATCACCGACATCGCGTTGAGCGCCTGCACAACTTCCGGGCAGTTGTGGCAGGTCAGCGAGATGAAGGTTTCGAAGCTGTAATCGCCTTCCAGGTTGCGGATCTGCTCGATCACGGCGTCGTCGAATTTGATGGTGTGGCCGCCGACCTGCAGCAGCGCCAGCACCAGCGAAGTGAATTCATGGCCCATCGGTACGCCGGCGAAACGCACGCCGATGTCGGTGCCTGGGCGGTTGATGCTGAACGACGGTTTGCGTTCGGCGTCGTCGGCGCGCTTGACCAGCGTGATCTTGTCGCTCAACAGGACGATTTCCTGGAGCAGTTCTTCCATCTCGCGGGCTTTGGCGCTGTCATCGAGAGAGGCGACAATCTCAATCGGCTGTACCACTTTTTCCAGGTAAGCCTTCAACTGGGTTTTGAGAGTTGCGTCTAACATGATTTTTTCCTTTTCTACAAATATTTAGGCGTATGCCGGGCCGGACGCCCGGACCGGCATCGCGGTAACTACTTGTGTGCTGCAGTCTTGTTCAAAGACTTAGATCTTGCCGACCAGGTCCAGCGATGGGGTCAGGGTAGCTGCGCCCTCGGTCCATTTAGCTGGGCAAACTTCGCCTGGGTGCGATGCCACGTACAGCGCTGCCTTGACCTTGCGCAGCAGTTCGGAAGCGTCGCGGCCGATGCCGTTGTCATGCACTTCCAGCACTTTGATCTTGCCTTCTGGATTGATGACGAAGGTGCCACGGTAGGCCAGGCCTTCTTCTTCGATCATCACTTCGAAGTTGCGCGACAGGGTGCCGGTTGGGTCGCCGATCAGCGGATAGTTCACTTTCTTGATCGCGTCCGAGGTGTCGTGCCATGCTTTGTGGGCGAAGTGGGTGTCGGTCGATACGCCGTACACGTCCACGCCCAGCTTGGCGAATTCAGGCTGGTGATCGGCCAGGTCTTCCAGTTCGGTCGGGCACACGAAGGTGAAGTCGGCTGGGTAGAACATCAAGACGGACCACTTGCCCTTCAGGGACTCGTCGCTCACGTCGATGAACTTGCCGTTTGCGTATGCCGTTGCCTTGAATGGTTTGATTTGGGTATTGATCAGAGACATTGTGGTTTCCTCGTTGGGTTGTGAATCATTGAGACGCCAGTGTAAGGCGTTTTGACTCATTTGCGAAATTGATTGTTCCAATAGTTTCAATACGTTTTAACTATTGATAGCGCAAAGAGATAGCTATTATCTCCGTTCCGGGCGAAAAAAGAGGGATGCTGCTCAGTTGAGCGGCGGCTGGGCCCTCAGCAGCGCGTCGAATTGCTCAGCGGGCATGGGGCGGGCGAACAGGTAGCCCTGGCCGTAGTCGCAGCCGGCGGCGGCCAGCAGGTCGCGCTGTTCCGGCGTTTCCACCCCTTCGGCGATCACCCGCAGGCCCAGCTTGTGGGCCATGACGATGATCGCGTCCGACAGGGCCATGTCGCTGGAATCGGGCGCCAGGTTGCGGGTGAAGCTGCGGTCGATCTTCAGGTAGTCGATGTCGAACTTCTTCAGGTAGGACAGCGACGAGTAGCCGGTGCCGAAATCGTCCAGCGCCACCTGGATGCCGGCGTCGCGCAGCTGCAGCAGCTTGTTGCTGACCGCCGTGTTGGCGTCCAGCAGCAAGCCTTCGGTGATCTCCACCACCACCGACTGTCCCGGCAGGTCCAGCGTGCGCAGGTGCTGCAGCCAGGCGTCGTAGGAACCGTCCTCGCGCTGGAACTCCAGCGGCGACTGGTTGACGCTGACCTGGAACGCCGGATGGTGCTCCTGCCGCCAGCGCTTGACCCACAGCACCGATTCGCGGAACACCCATTCGCCGATGTCGATGATCAGGCCGCTGGCCTCGGCCAGCGGAATGAATTCCAGCGGACTGACGACGCCGCGCTGCGGGTGGTTCCAGCGTATCAGCGCCTCGGCCTTGTGGATGCGGCCGGTCCTCAGGTGCACGATGGGCTGGAAATACAGTTCGAACTGCTTGCCCTTGAGCGCGCCGCGCAGGTCGTTGGTCAGGCGCATGCGGTTCAGCGCGGCCACCTGCAAGGTCGGCGTGAAATAGCTGAAGCGGTTGCGGCCGGCGCCCTTGGCCGCGTACATGGCCTGGTCGGCGTGCTTGAGCAGGTCGTCGATGTCGAGCGCGTCGTCCGGGTACAGCGTGATGCCGATGCTGGCCGAGACGAAGGCCTGCTCCTGGCCCAGCTCGAACGGCTGCAGCAGGCTGTCGATGATGTTCTGCGCGATGGTCTCGACCCGCTCGCCGCCATCGTGGCCCAGCTCCGACAGGATCACCGTGAACTCGTCGCCGCCCAGCCGCGCCACCGTGTCCGACTTGCGCACGCAGGCGCTGATGCGGCGCGCCGCGTCGACCAGCAGGATGTCGCCCTGGTGGTGGCCCAGCGTGTCGTTGACTTCCTTGAAGTGGTCGAGGTCGATGAACAGGATGGCGATGCGCGACTTGTCGCGCTGGCTCTTGAGCATGTCGTGCGCAAGCCGGTCGTGGAACATGCGGCGGTTCGGCAGCTGCGTCAAGGTGTCGAAATTGGCCTGTTGCCAGATCAGCGTCTCGCTCTGCTTCTTGGCTGTCACGTCCTCGATCATGCACAGGTGGTGCGGATGGCTGCCCTGCTCGGTCTCGATGGCGGTGATCGACACTTCGATCCAGGTCATGCCGCCGTCCGGACGGAACAGCCGGCTGGTGACCTTGAAGTTGTCGATCTGCTGCGCCGTCAGCAGCGCCATCTGCGCCTTGACCTGGCCCACGTCCTCCGGGTGGCCCACCTCCAGCCATTTCATCGCGCTCAGCTCCTGCTGCGAGCGGCCGACGATTTCCTGGTAGCGCGGGTTGATGTCGCGGTATTCATAGGTGATCGAATCGATCAGCGCGATGCCCAGCGGCGACGCCTCGAACATGGTGCGGAAACGCTGCTCGCCCTTGCGGATCGCCTCCAGCGCGCGCTTGCGTTCGCGCGCCAGCAGGCTGAAGTGGATCGCCGCGCCCAGCACCAGCAGCAGCGCGGCCACGCCCAGCACGCGGTACAGCCACAGCAGGCTGGTGCGGCCGTTGTCGAGGTTGTACATGAAGCCGTCGAAATTGGCCTGCCGGGGCAGCAGGCCCAGCCCGGCGTACACGTCGGCGATGTGGCGCCAGCGCTCCGGGTTCATGTAGCCGATCTCCACCAGCACCGGCTGCACCAGCGGCACCATCTGGCGCGCCTCGTACAGCAGGTGCTGGCGGTCGTTGCGGCGCGAATACTTGGTGAGGATCAGGTCGGCCGCCTCCTCCTGGTGGCTCATCGCCCATTGCCAGCCGCGCATGCTGGCGGCGCGGAAGGCGCGCGCCCGCGCCGGATGGTTGGCGATCTCGTGCTCGCTGGTGAACAGGTTGTCGCCGTAGAAATCGATGCCCACCGCGCGCGGACTGTAGATATCGTAGGGGAAGCCGACGCGGTCGAAGATGTCCGGCTCGTTGGTGGTGAAGACCGCCATCGCATCGACCTTGCCGCTGACCAGGTCGTCCGGATTGAAACTGGGCTCGACGCGCTGGTAGCTGGTGGGCGGCACGCCTTCCTTGAGCAGGTAGGCCAGCAGTTCGTCGGCGCTGCTCAATTCGTCGGTCAGCGAGCCGACCATCGCGCGCTTGCCGATCAGGCGGCGGATGTCCGGGTCGGCGGCGGTCTGGCGCATCGCCAGCGCGTACGGCGAATGCTGGAATATCACGCCCAGCACCACCACCGGCTTGCCGGCCAGCCGCGCCAGCAGCAGGCCGCTGCTGCCGACGCCGTACTCGGCCTTGCCGGCGATGACGTCGCGCTCCGGCTGGTTGCCGTCGCTGCCTTCGAGGATGCGCACGTCCAGCCCCGCCTCGCGGTAATAGCCCTGCTCCAGCGCGGCGTAGTAGCCGGCGAACTGGAACTGGTGCGCGTGCTTGAGCTGCAAGGTGACTTTTTCCTGCGCGTCGGCGGCGCCGGCCATGCCCAGCAGCAGCGCCAGCCATACCGCGCCGCCGCGGCGCGGGGCCGGAATCGTCAAAGCGCAGGCAACATCGCGTAATCGCACCGAGGGTCCCGAGGGAAATGAACTGGATATAGTGTAGCTGTTTCAGCCCGGAAATCGTGACTCTCCGCCATCGGCCGCGCACAAAAAGCAACGGACGGCCAGGCTTGCGCCTGCCGTCCGCCGTATGGGCCCCGGGTCGCTTAGTTGGGGATGCTGACCGGGACCGGCTGCTGGGCGTTGCTGCCGTTGCCCAGCTGGCCCTCGGCGTTGCGGCCCCAGCCCCACAGCGAGTTGTCCGAGCGCAGGCCGAAGCTGTGCGCGGCGCCAGAGCTGACCGAGATCCAGGTGGTCGCCGTACCGATCTGTACCGGCGTCGGGGTGTCCGGGCCGCCGTTGCCGAGCTGGCTTTCGGCATTGCTGCCCCAGCCCCACAGCTGGCCGTCGCGGGTCACCGCCATGGTGTGCGCGGTGCCGGCAGAGACCACCGCCCAGTTGTTGGCGACGCCGATCTGCACCGGCGCCGACACGTTGGCCGAACCGTTGTTGCCGAGCTGGCCGCTGGCGTTGTTGCCCCAGGCGTAGAGGGAGCCGTCGGCGCGGATCGCCACCGAATGCAGGCTGCCGGCCGACACCGACGACCAGGTCGATGAACCGAGCTTGGCCGGCGCCGAGATATCCACCAGGCCGCCGTTGCCGACCTGGCCGCTGCCGTTGCCGCCCCAGCCGTACAGATTCTGCGTGTCCTTCTGGATGCCCAGCGAATGGGTGTCGCCGGCGGCTACCGTTTGCCACAGCGTGGTGCCGATCTTGGTCGGCACCAGCCGGTCGATGGTGGTGGTGTCGCCCAGCTGGCCGTTGAAGTTGCGGCCCCAGGCGTACAGCGCGCCGCTGGTCTTGATCGCGAACGCGTGGCCCTTGCCGGCGGCGACGAAGGCCCAGTCGGTGTCCTTGCCGATCTTGGCCGGTGTGGCGTGGTCGACCGTTGTGCCGTCGCCCAGGCGGCCGTTCTGGTTGAAGCCCCACGACCAGATGGTGCCGTCGGTGCGCAGCGCAACGACGAACTGCTCGCCCACCGCCACCTGCTTCCAGATCGTGCTGCCGCCGGATACCAGCACCGGCGTGTTGCGGTCCAGGCTGGTGCTGTCGCCCAGCTGGCCGCGGATGTTCGAGCCCCAGCTGTACAGGTTGCCGTCGGCCTTGCGGGCGATGGTCTGCAGGCCGCCGGCCACGACGTTGGTCCACGGCGCGATCACGCTCAGCGTGACGCTGCCGGAGATGCCGTCCTGGGTCGCGGTGAAGGTGTCGCTGCCGACCGCCTTGGCGGTCACCACGCCGCTGGAGAAGATGCTCGCCACCGCGCCCGTGCCCTTGAAGGTCCAGACCACGCCGCTGGCCGTGTTCAGCGCCTTGGTGCTGTTGTCCGAATAGGTGCCGGTGGCCGTCAGCGTCTGGCTGGTGCCGATCGGCATGGTCGAGTTGGCCGCCGTGACGGTGATGGATTTCAACACCGGCACCGACGGCGTCGAGGAACCGCCGCCGCCACCGCCGCAGGCCGCCAGCACGGCGAACAGGGGAGCCAGCAACAGGGACGAGAATTTAAAATTTTTCATGATCTTCCAGTTCACAGAATGAGGTCTGCGGAGCAATCAGTGTAGCCGCAAGCGGACTGCGCACATCGCCGGAGCAGGACTGAATTATCCATGCAATTGCGTCGATGGGGGTATTTAACAACATTTCTTTAGGGGAAAAAGCGAAAAAAAAGCAGCGAGGATGAAGACCGCTGCTTTTTTTCATGCTACTTGCGTCCGCGCGGCGGCGGCGCGGGGCCGCGGGCCGGCTTCTTGACCTTGATGGTGTCGAGGATGGACGCGCGCGGCTTGGTGTCGAGCGACTGGCGCGCCGTCAGCGAGCCGGTCAGCGCATTGGCGCGCGGACCGCGTTGCTGCGGCTGGGCCGAGGCCACGATGCCGGACTTGGCGCCCTTGGCAGCCGGCGCCGGGCCGGACGGCGTGCGGCGGCTCGGGTCGGACAGGCCGCCTTCGCCGGCGGTCCAGCTCGGGATCAGGTGCTTGTCGCCGTTGCCGATCAGGTCGCCGCGGCCCATGGCCACCAGCGCCTCGCGCAGGATCGGCCAGTTCTCCGGATCCTGGTAGCGCAGGAAAGCCTTGTGCGTGCGGCGGATCTTGCCGCTGCGCGCGGTTTCGACGTTTTCCGAATCCTCGGTCACCTTGTGCAAGGGGTTCTTGCGCGTGTGGTACATGGTGGTGGCCATCGCCATCGGCGTCGGCATGAAGGTCTGCACCTGGTCCAGCTTGAAGTTGTTCTTCTTCAGCCACAGCGCCAGGTTCAGCATGTCGAGGTCGGTCGTGCCCGGGTGGGCGGCGATGAAGTACGGGATCAGGTACTGCTTCTTGCCCGCCTCCAGCGAGAAGCGGTCGAACATTTCCTTGAACTCGTCGTAGGCGCCGATGCCCGGCTTCATCATCTTCGACAGCGTGTTCTCTTCGGTGTGCTCGGGCGCGATCTTCAGCAGGCCGCCGACGTGGTGGGTGACCAGTTCCTTCACATACTCCGGCGAACGCACGGCGATGTCGTAGCGCAGGCCCGACGAAATCAGGATCTTCTTCACGCCGGGGATGGCGCGCGCCTTGCGGTACAGCGAGATCAGCTTGCTGTGGTCGGTGCCCAGGTTGACGCAGATCGACGGGTACACGCACGACAGGCGGCGGCACGACTGCTCGATCTTCGGATCCTTGCAGGCCAGCCGGTACATATTGGCGGTCGGGCCGCCGAGGTCGGAAATGGTGCCGGTGAAGCCCTTGGTCTTGTCGCGGATGTGCTCGATCTCGCGCAGGATCGACGGCTCGGAACGGCTCTGGATGATGCGGCCCTCGTGCTCGGTGATCGAGCAGAAGGTGCAGCCGCCGAAGCAGCCGCGCATGATGTTGACCGAGAAACGTATCATTTCCCAGGCCGGGATGCGGGCCTTGCCGTACGACGGGTGCGGCGCGCGGGCGTAGTTCATGTCGTAGACGCCGTCCATCTCGTCCATGCGCAGCGGCAGCGGCGGCGGATTGAGCCAGACGTCGCGCTCGCCGTGCGCCTGCACCATGGCGCGGGCGTTGCCGGGATTCGATTCCAGGTGGAACACGCGCGAGGCGTGGGCGTACATCACCGGATCGGTGCTGACGGTTTCATACGAGGGCAGGCGCACCACGGTCTTGTCGTGCTTTTCCCTGGCCATGGCCTGGCGTTCTTCGCGGCTCATGATGCGGATGGTCTTGACCACCTCGACCGGCTTGGGCTCGACCATGCCTTCGTTGACCTCGGCCTCGGCGCCGCCGTTGCTGGTGGCGCAGGACGAGGAGTTGGCCTGCACCATCATGTACGGGTCCGGATGGGTGTCGATCTTGCCCGGCACGTCGACCCGGGTGCTGTTGTGCACGCCCCAGTCCTCGCCCGGCAACCAGCCGGCCGGCACCATGAAGGCGGTGCCGCGCAGGTCGCGGATGGACTTGATGTCCTCGCCGGCGGCCATGCGGTGGGTCAGGTCGACCAGCGCGCGCTCGGCGTTGCCGAAGATCAGCAGGTCGGCCTTGGAATCGGTCAGCACCGAGCGGCGTACCTTGTCCGACCAATAATCGTAGTGGGCGATGCGGCGCAGCGAGGCCTCGATCGAGCCGATGACGACCGGCGTGCCGGGGTAGGCTTCGCGCACGCGCTGGGCGTAGACGGTGACGGCGCGGTCGGGACGCTTGTTCGGCTCGCCGTTGGCGGTGTAGGCGTCGTCGGAGCGGATCTTGCGGTCGGCCGTGTAGCGGTTGACCATCGAGTCCATGTTGCCGGCCGTGATGCCGTAGTACAGGCGCGGCTTGCCGAGCGCGCGGAAGGCGTCGGCCGAGTGCCAGTCCGGCTGGCTGATGATGCCGACGCGGAAGCCTTGCGCCTCCAGCAGGCGGCCGACCAGCGCCATGCCGAAGCTCGGATGGTCGATGTAGGCGTCGCCGGTGACGAGGATGACATCGCACTCGTCCCAGCCGAGCGCGTCCATTTCGGCGCGGGACATCGGCAGGAAAGGCGCCACGGCAGCGCGGGCAGACCGCTTGGGGACGGTCGCAAATAAGTTGGCAGGGGAGTTCATATCGGACAGCATTGTACCGGAAATGCCTCCGTTCCGCTCATGACTATAGGAAAATTTCTTTAGTATTCAAACACTTGAGTGACAATGATGGTAAATCTACATTGCTTTACCCGGCAGCTTTGCTATAACGAATAGATCACCACCGCAGGGAGACCATCATGCGACGCCGACTTTATTTCATGCTGCCCAACATCCAAAGCGCCCGTTCCATGCTGGACGAGTTGCTGCTGGCCCGGATCGAAATCGGCCACATGCGCTTCATGGCCAGGGATGCGCTGCCCGACGACATGCCGGACGTCAGCTTCGTGCAAAAGACCGACCTGGTGCACGGCGCCCAGCTGGGGGTGGTGATCGGCGCGATAGTCGGTCTCGGCGCGGGCGTGTTCCTGACCATGTTCCCGGTCGACGGCATGACCTTGCGCACGGCGGCCATCCTGCTGGTGACCCTGGGCGGGGCGCTGTTCGGCGGCTGGGCCTCCGGCATGAACGCGGCGGCCGTGCCGAACACGCGGCTGCGCCAGTTTGCCGACCGCATCGCGCAGGGCCAGGTACTGTTGATCGTGGACGTGCCGGTGCGGCGCGTTGAAGAAATCGAAGAGATGATCGCCAAGCGTCATCCCGAAATCAGCTTTGGCGGTATGGAACCGCCGATGCTGGCGTTTCCGTAACGCCGGCTGCCCGGGGACTTAGGTTCCCCGGGTCCTTCCTCCGCTTTAAATCCCCATGCTAGACAGGATATTGCCCAGCTCGCGCAGGGCCGGCTCCAGTTGCGGATGCTGTGCCGCGAACTTGGCGGAGATTTCCTGGGTGCGCTCGGCTAGGCCGTAGGTGGTGCTCGGGCCCGGTTCGGCTTCGGCCGCGCGCCGCTCCAGCAGCAGCTTGATGTCGCCGTCCAGCTGCGTCAGCAAATCCTTCAACTCGTCGTCGATCGGACCGGCGCTGGCCAGGTTGCTGCGCAGGGAGCTCAGTGATTCCTTCAGATTGCTGTCCATATTAGTCCCCTAGTCGGTAAATTTCGTGGCCACGTAGAGTTCTTCGACTCTGGCTCTGGCCCACGGTGTCTTGCGCAAGAATTTCAGGCTGGACTTGATGCTGGGATCGCTGATGAAACAATTGATGTCGATCCGCTGGCCCAGCTGGTCCCAACCGTAATGCGCGTGCAAACGGGTGACGATGGCTTCCAGCGTTACGCCGTGCAGTTCGTTGCTCATGTCTTCTATCTTACTCATAAAAAAAGATGCCGGACTCGATTCTTACACAAATCGAGTCCGGCATCTTGTTCGTTGCTCAACCTTGCTTACTTCTCAGTCAGGCCGCGGCGCTCCAGCAGCGGCTCGATGGTGGCATCGCGGCCGCGGAACTTGCGGTACATGTCCATCGCATCCATGGTGCCGCCGCGCGACAGCAGCATCTTGCGGAACCAGTCGCCGTTCTTGCGCAGCATGCCGCCGTGCTCGTTGAACCAGTTGACGGTATCCGCGTCGAGCTTTTCCGACCACAGGTAGCCGTAGTAGCCGGCCGAGTAGCCGCCCGAGAACACGTGCGAGAAGTAGGTCGTGCGGTAGCGCGGCGGCACCGGCGCGTAGTCGACGCCGGCCGCCTTCAGCGATGCCGCCTCAAAGCCCAGCAGGTCGGTCGGGATCTGCGACGCGCCCAGCTGGTGCCATTTCTGGTCCAGCATGGAGGCGGCCAGGTACTCGGTGGTGCGGAAGCCCTCGTTGAATTTCTTCGACGCGATCACCTTGTCCAGCAGCTCCTGCGGCATGGCCGCGCCGGTCTGGTAGTGTTTGGCGTAATTGGCCAGCACTTCAGGCCACACCGACCACATCTCGTTGACCTGCGACGGGAACTCGACGAAATCGCGCGGCACGCGGGTGCCGGAGAAGCGCGGATAGTTCACGTTGGAGAACATGCCGTGCAGCGCATGACCGAACTCGTGGAAGGCGGTGCGCAGCTCGTCGTAGGTCAGCAGCGTCGGCTCGCCGGCGTTCGGCTTCGGAATGTTCAGGTGGTTGGCGATGATCGGATGCGTGCCCATCAGCTTGGACTGCGACACGTAGGCATTCATCCAGGCGCCGCCGCGCTTGTTGCTGCGGGCGTAGTAGTCGCCGATGAAGATGGCCAGTTGCTTGCCGTCGGCATCGAACACGTCCCACACGCGCACGTCCGGATCGTAGACCGGCAAGTCCTTGCGTTCCTTGAACGTCAGGCCGTAGACCTTGTTGGCGGCGAAGAAGACGCCGTTGGTCAGCACGTTGTTCAGTTCGAAGTAGGGCTTGAGCTGGTTCTGGTCGAAATTGAAGCGCTCGGCGCGCACCTTGTCGCTGTAGAACGACCAGTCCTGGGCGGCCAACTGGAAGCCGCCGTTTTCCTTGTCGATCACCTGCTGGATCTCGGCGCCTTCCTTCTTCGCGTTGGCGACCGCCGGGCGGGCGAACTCGGACAGCATCTTGTTGACCGCTTCCGGCGTTTGCGCGGTCTGGTCTTCCAGCGAGTAGGCGGCGAAGTTGGGATAGCCCAGCAGCGCCGCTTTTTCCGCGCGCAGCTTGGCCAGCTTCAGCACGACGTCCGTGTTGTCGAACTTGCCGCCGTGGCTGCCGCGCGCCAGCGAGGCGGCCATCAGGCGTTCGCGCACGGCGCGGTTGGTCAGCACCGCCAGGTTGGCCTGGCCGGTGGTGTTGACGACGGGGATGGCGAACTTGCCTTCCAGGCCGCGCGTCTTGGCGACGGCGGCGGCGGCGTCGATCGCCTTGTCCGACATGCCGGCCAGCTCTTCGCGGGTGTCGACGATCAGCGCAGAGGCGTTGGCTTCTTCCAGCACGTTCTGCGCGAAGCTGGTCTGCAGCTTGGCCAGCTCGCCGTTCATCGCCTTCAGTTTTTCCTTGTCGGCGTCGGACAGTTTGGCGCCGGCGCGCACGAAGTCGGTGTTGTAGCGCTGCAGCAGGTATTTCGACTCGGCGTCCAGATGCAGCTTGTCGCGCTTGTCGTACAGCGACTTGATGCGCGCATACAGCTTGGCGTTGAGGCGGATCGCGTCGCTGTGCGCCGACAGCTTGGGCGACAGCTCGCGCTCCAGCGCCTTGAACGTGTCGTTGGTGTTGGCGCCGGACAGGCTGAAGAACACGGTCGACACGCGCGACAGCAGCTGGCCGGACTTTTCCAGCGCGACGATGGTGTTGTCGAAGGTGGCCGGTTTCGGATTGTTGGCGATGGCCTCGATCTCGGCGGCGTTGATGCGCATGCCTTCGGCGAAGGCCGGCGCGTAGTCTTCGTTCTTGATCTTGTCGAACTGCGGATAGCCCCACTGCAGCGGGCTGACCATGGCGAACGGATTGCTGGCCGGCAGCATCGATGCCGGTTCGGCCGCGTAAGCGCTGCCGCAAATGGCCGCCACGGCGGTCGCGATGAAGATATTGGTCTGGTTCATGGATTTATTTCCCGGTCAGGCCGCGGCGTTCCAGCAGCGGTTCGATGACGGCGTCGCGGCCGCGGAAGTTGCGGAACAGGTTCATGGCGTCGTCGGTGCCGCCGCGCGACAGCAGCTTGGCGCGGAACCAGTCGCCGTTTTCACGCTTCAGGCCGCCTTTTTCCTTGAACCATTCGACGGTGTCGGCGTCCAGTTTTTCCGACCACAGGTAGGCGTAGTAGCCGGCCGAGTAACCGCCGGAGAAGCTGTGCGAGAAATAGGTGGTGCGGTAGCGCGGCGGCACCGGCGCGAAATCGACGCCCATGTCCTTCAGCGATTGCGCTTCAAAGCCCAGCACGTCGGTCGGGATCTGCGCCGGCGTCAGCTGGTGCCAGCGCTGGTCCAGCAGCGAGGCCGACAGGTACTCGGTGGTCAGGAAGCCCTGGTTGAATTTCTTGGTGGCGATGACCTTGTCCAGCAACTCCTTCGGCATCGGCGCGCCGGTCTTGTAGTGCTTGGCGTAGTTGGCCAGCACTTCCGGCCACACGGCCCACATCTCGTTGACCTGCGATGGATACTCGACGAAGTCGCGCGGCACGTTGGTGCCGGAGAAGCGCGGATACTTCACGTTCGAGAACATGCCGTGCAGCGCATGGCCGAACTCGTGGAAGGCGGTCTTCACTTCGTCGTAGGTCAGCAAGGTCGGCTCGCCTGCGGGCGGCTTGGGAATGTTGAGGTGGTTGGCCACCACCGAATGCGTGCCCAGCAGCGACGATTGCGAGATGTACTCGTTCATCCATGCCCCGCCCTGCTTGTTGCTGCGGGCGTACATGTCGGCCAGGAAGATCGCCAGCTGCTTGCCGTCGGCGTCGAACACGTCGAACACGCGCACGTCCGGGTTGTACACCGGCAGGTCCTTGCGCTCCTTGAACGACAGGCCGTACAGCTTGCCTGCGGCGTAGAACACGCCATTGGTCAGCACGTTGTTCAGTTCAAAGTAGGGCTTGAGCTGGTTCTCGTCCAGCGAGAAGCGCTGCGCGCGCACCTTGTCGGTGTAGAAGGCCCAGTCGGCCGCATCGATCTGGAAGCCGCCTTTTTCCGCATCGACCACCGCTTGCAGGTCGGCCGCTTCTTTCCTGGCGTTGTTGACGGCCGGCTTGGCCAGCTCGCTCAACAGCTTGTTGACGGCGGCCGTGTCGTGCGCGGTCTGGTCTTCCAGCGAGTAGGCGGCGAAGTTGGCGTAGCCCAGCAACGCGGCTTTCTCGGCGCGCGCCTTGGCGATCTTCAGCACCACGTCGCGGTTGTCGAATTCGCCGCCGTGGCTGCCGCGCGCCAGCGACAGGGCCATCAGCTTTTCGCGCACGGCGCGATCGGTCAGCACGGCCAGCGGCGGCTGGCCGCTGGTGTTGACCACGGCGACCAGGAACTTGCCGTCCATGCCCTTGGCTTTGGCGGCTGCCGCGGCAGCATCGATGGCGGCGTCGCTCATGCCTGCCAGTTCGGCGCGGGTGTCGACCACCAGCGCCGAAGCGTTGGTTTCCTTCAGCACGTTCTGGGTGAAGGTGGTTTGCAGCGTGGCGATGGTGCCGTTGATGGCCTTCAGTTTTTCCTTGTCGGCGGCCGACAGCTTGGCGCCGGCGCGGACGAAATCGGTGTGATAGCGTTCCAGCAGGTGCTTGGACTCGGCGTCGAGCTTGAGCGTGTCGCGCTTGTCGTACAGCGACTGGACGCGGGCAAACAGCTTGGCGTTGAGGAAGATCGTATCGTTGTGGGCGGCCAGCTTCGGCGACATTTCGCTGTCGATGGCGTCCAGCTTGTCGTTGGTGTTGGCGCCTTGCAGGTTGCTGAAGGTGGTTTGCACGCGGGTCAGCAGCGCGCCGGATTTTTCCATCGCGACGATGGTGTTGTCGAACGTGGCCGGCTTCTTGTTGTTGGCGATGGCGTCGATTTCCTTCAGCTGGATGCGCATGCCCTCGGCGAAGGCCGGCAGGAAGTGCTCGTCCTTGATCTTGTCAAACGCCGGGTAGTGGAACGGCAGCGTGCTGGCGGCGGCCAGCGGATTGCCGGCCAGCGAGGCGGCCGGCGCCGCGAGTACAGTCTGGGAAAACGCCAGGCCGAGAGCGGCCGCGATGACTAGCATTTGAGGACGGGACATGGTTGCATCTTTCAATAAACGCCAAGGAAAAATGCTGACGCGGCGAAGCGCAGCATGGAAGCGCAAGATCATATCAGGGTGATATGGCGGTAGTCACTGGCAAAAAATGCTGCACTGCACTTGATCGGAAAGCAAGACGGTTTTCCGAAGAAAGCTCTGTATTGTTAGTAATTTTACAGCTATGCTGACGTCCCGACGCAACAATCGACCGTAGAAATGAATACCCAACAACTGAAACGCCATTGCCTGCAATTTCCCGGCGCCGTGGAGACGCTGCATGGCGAGCCGTCGAACATCCTGGTCTACAAGGTCGAGGACAAGACCTTCGCGTATTTCAAGACCAGCGAGCCGGAGCGATGGCGTTTCAGCGTGCGCGTCACGCCGGACCGCTTCCTGGAGCTGACCGACATGCCGGGCGTGAAACCGGCCCGCTACATGGGCCGCTTTCACTGGGTGACCATCGTCGACGTCAGCCAGTTCCCGGCCGACTACCTGGCCGAACTGGTGGCCGGCTCGTACCGCCGCGCGGTGGAGTCGCTGAGCAAGGCCAAACAGAAAGCGCTGGGCGGGACTTCGGCGTAGGATTATGAGGCGCGTCAAAGAGGCTAAGTAACGCGCGACGTAGAGTACATGGATTGTCAGGAGGAAATCTGATGAACGCGATCAATCACGAGGAACTGGAAAAGCTCAGGCCACAAATTCTCGCCGCACTGGAAGATCCCAACTATCTTGCCAGGACCATCCAAGATCTTGCAGAAGCGATAGGAATCGACGAACGTACCTTCGTGCGGACCATGAAATCCGATCCGGAACTTCGAGGTAAATTGAAGCTATACCCCGGCAGGTCGGAAAACGGGGAATTGCTACTCACCACGCGAGCTAAATTCTACAAAACCGCACCTTGGCGCGCACAATTTCTCGATATGTTCGCCAACGACCGCGCGTCCCTGGATGATGTGGTCTGAAACGGCGCCATATCTCGAGACGTTGCGCACGTCCGTCCTTCTGATTGTCATCGCCTCGTTCGGCGGGCTGGTGCTATTTGGGCTAAAGATATCCGTCCGAGGCCAGTCGAACTACGAACAAGCGCTAAATTAACGCCGTTCAAATCGACGGTCGGGGATGAACCAGATCGCGGCAACCACAACGTAGATCGCGAAGCCCGCCATCGGTTGCACGCACGACACCGCGATGCCTGCCGCGTACAGCAATGTGGAGAGCTTGCCCTTGCGATCCTTGCCCAGCGCGACCTTCACCGCCTCGTTGTTCGACGCCAGGCACCTTGCCAGAACAAGGTAGGCGACGCTGGACATCAACAACACAAAGCCATAGCAGGCCAGCGGCACGGCGGCGAAATGGTTCTCGCCCATCCAGCCCGTGACGAACGGCACCAGCGACAGCCAGAACAGCAGATGCAGATTGCCCCACAGCGCACCGCCGGTGACCTGGCCGACGGTGTGGATCAGGTGATGGTGGTTGTTCCAGTAAATGCCAACGTAGACAAAGCTCAGCACGTAGCTGAGGAACACCGGCCACAAAGGCTGCAGCGCCGCCCAGTCCGCTCCATGTGGCACCTTCAGCTCCAGCACCATGATGGTGATGATGATGGCGATGACGCCATCGCTGAATGCCTCAAGCCTACCCTTGCCCATGTTTACTCCCCCGTGGAAATGTAGGCCAGCATAACGACGCTGCCGGTTCAATTCAAGTGTGGATGCATCGCCTGTTCGCGCGAGGCCGATTTGGCGTCCCGATTGACCAGCCTCCTAGCTGCGCAAAAGCTGGCATCGAAGGCCGAAATGCGAGGCAGCCTTAGACATGTTTCGATCGAAGGTCCACAGTTCGGCTTGATATTCCTGGACCAGCGCCAAATGCAGTGCGTCGCCGGCGCGAAGGCCGGTCTGCCATCCATCCAACATATGCGCCGCCATACGATGGTCGTTGTCATCGACATACCGCATCAGAAGCGGTCCGAATCGCGCATTTTGCGTATGAATTCGGCTGCCGGCTCGCCCAAATAACGAATGCCTGCCCGGTGTTCGGCCAAGCTTGGAACATGCTGGCACGGCGGATAGCTTTTTACGATCTTGGCGACCGCTTTTCCACGCTTGGTGATCGTCACCTGCTCACCGCCTTCCACCAACTCGATCAGCTTGCTTAGCTGCGCTTTCGCTTCGGCCAAAGAAAACGTGTGCAGGGAACCTCATTACTATCTGGATGGTCATGAGATCGTAGCACCACGTCCTCGCAAGCATCAGGAAAGCCGCGCAACTGACTCGGCGAAAAGTATCATTCGCGAATCTCGGCCTCGACCAGCTGGCCCAGCAAAACCAGCGACTCCTGCCAGCCGAGATAGCACATCTCCGCAGGAATGACCTCCGGTATGCCTTCCTGCACAACCTTCAGCTCGACGCCGCAGAACACTGCCCGCAGCGTCACCGTCGTCTGCATCGTGCCCGGCAGGTTCAGGTCGTCGAATACGGCGGTGTAACGCAGGCGCTCATTCGGCACCAGTTCCAGATATTCGCCGCCGAAGGAGTGGCCGCCGCCGGTAGTGAAGTTGGTGAACGACATCCGATAGCTGCCGCCGACCTTCGCATCCATTTGATGCACCTTGCCGGTGAAGCCATTTGGCGGCAGCCATTTGGCCATGGCGTCGGCGTCCAGGAAGGCGCGGTACACACGCTCCGGCGTAGATTTGAGAACGCGGTGCAGTTGAACAGTATTCGTCGTCATGATTAATCTCCTGAAAAGTAGAGGACCACCCTCTGTATGCTACGACGAACGAGGACAGTAAAAATCGACACTTAACGTCAGCATATCTTTGCCCATCTAGAGCAGGTTGACGGAAATTCCTAGAATATTACCTGCGAGGGCCATGCCATTATCCAGCGTGAACACTGTTGCGCCATGACCTGCAGCGATGGCAAGGTGTAACGCGTCACCAGCGCGCAGCGCCGTTTGCCAGCCGCTAAGCAGTAACGCGGCATTGCGATGGTCGGCATCAAGCACTGCAAGACGGCGAAATTGCGGCGATACCAACCGCATGTAGACATCGATGACATCCTTCGCCTGCGCATCAGTCAACTGCTTTGTGCGCAACTTTACTCCCAGAGCCGATAGCAATTCGAGCTCGGACCAACTGCTGATGGCCAGAGGCTCCCCTACACTCAGCATGAAGGCTTTCGCGACAGCGCTGTCGGCTTCTGGTGTCAGATAGGCGATCAGGACGCTGGTGTCCACGTATCGCATCAGTAGCGATCGGTATCCCGGAGCCGCCGGATAAAATCGCCCGCCGACTCATCCTGATGGGGAAGGCGCGCCCTTAATTCATCGAGGGTAGGAAATTGCTGCGGAACAGACTTGCTCGCCACGATTTGAGCCACCGGACGGCCGCGCTTGGTGATCGTGACTTCTCCACCCGCCTCCACAAGAGCAATCAGGCGGCTCAATTGGGCTTTGGCCTCGGCTAAGGTAACGGTTTCCATGGTTTCCCTGCTGACTATCTTGATGACCACTTCAGGATATCACGCCTTGCCGCTCGCCCAGAACACCGACAACCTGTCTTGGCCGTAATAGACAAATAAATAATTTCACCCTATTCTACCGTTTTCAAATTTGAAACATTAAGGATACGCCATGCCCCGTTCCACGACTCCTTTGCGGCTGCTGGCCGCCGCGCTGGGCATTTCCGCATCGTTCGGCCTGAGTGCCGCCGGAGTCGAGCGCACGGCGGCCGTCGCCGATTTCTCCACCTGCGCCAAGCCCGAGTGGCCCAAGGAAGCGCTGCGCAAGGAACAGACCGGCACGGTGACGCTGGCCTTCCTGATCGACGCCGACGGTTCCATTGGCGATTCCAAGGTCACCAGGTCCAGCGGCTTCCCCTTGCTGGACGAGGCGGCGATAAACGGCCTGCGCCGCTGCCATTTCAAGCCCGGGACCGTCGACGGCCGCGCCGCCAGCGCCTGGATGCAGATGCAATATGTCTGGACCATCGAAGGCCCGGCCAAGGTGAAGGTCAATCAGCAGGAGGTGGACCAGTACCGCGCCACCGCGCTGGCCGGCGATCCGGAAGCGCTGTACCTGCTGGCCAAAGCCTACAGCAATGGCGCCCCCAACCAGGCGGTCAGCCTGGCCACGTTCCGCGTGACGCTGGACGAGGGCCTGGCGCAGGCCCAGTTTGAACTGGCCCACCGCCTGTCGACCGGCACCAATGCGCCGCAGGACCACAACGAAGCGGCGGTCTGGGTGCGGAAAGCCGCCGAGGGAGGCCTCTCCGCCGCGCAGTTGAAACTGGGGTCGCTGCACGAATCGGGCACCGGCGTGCCGCGCGACTACGCGATGGCGATGGACTGGTACCGCAAGGCTGCGGCCCAAGGCAACCACGCGGCGGAAAACAATCTCGGCGTCTTGTACGGCAACGGCCGCGGCGTCAAGCAGGACTACGCCGAAGCGGCCGGCTGGTACCGCAAGGCGGCGGAAGGCGGCAATACCTGGGGGCAAGCCAACCTGGGCCGCTACTACCTGTACGGCTATGGCGTGGCGCAGGACACTCAGCAGGCGCAACTGTGGCTGCAGCGCGCGTCGGACAAGCACAACGCCGCCGCCGACGGCGACCTGGCCATGATGTACCTGACCGGGCGCGGCGTGCCGATCAACGACGAGGAAGGCATCAAGCACCTGCGTCGCGCGGCGCAGGGCGGCGACGTGCCGTCGCAGATCCGCCTTGGCCTGGCGCTGACGCATGGCGTGCGCGTCGCCGCCGATCCGGTCGAAGGCGTGTCCTGGCAACGCGTGGCGGCCGAGCACGGCAACGCCATGGGGCAGAACAACCTGGGCTATGCCTACGAAACCGGCAGCGGCGTGGCGCAGGACTATGCCAGCGCCCGCGACTGGTATGTGCGTGCCGTGGCGCAGGGCAACGGCGCGGCCCAGGCGGCGCTGGGCGGCCTGTACGAACACGGCCAGGGCGTGGAGAAGGACGTGGTCAAGGCCGCCGGCCTGTACCAAGCCGCCGCCGACCATGGCAACGCGGACGGCATGCATCGCCTGGCGGCGTTGTACGAGGCGGGCCTCGGTGTCGAAAAGAATTTGGCGCTGGCGGCATCGCTGTACGAGAAGGCGGCGGGCCTGGACTTCGAGCCGGCGATGCGACGCCTCAGCGCCGCCTATGCCAAGGGTGAACTGGGCCTGCAGCCAAACACGGGCCTGACCCACATCTGGCAGGAGACGGCCGACCGCCGGGCCGCGCGCGGCGGCTTCGCCTTCCGCTAGTGGACGGTAACCACTAGGCCAGTCCGGCCAGCTCCGGCTGCACGTCCTGCGCATCGAGGGTGCAGCCGCGTCCAAGCGCCTTGGCGCGGTACAGCGCGACGTCGGCGCGCGACAGCATCGCTTCGATGGTGTCGGCGCCGGCCGCGCGCATCGCGAAGCCGGCGCTGTAGGACAGTTCGAAGCCCAGTTGCGGCATGGCGTTGGCCGCCAGCCAGCGGCGCAAGCGCAGGTCGTAGGCCAGCACGGCGGCCGCATCGGCATGGTTGAGCAGCACGCAAAACTCTTCGCCGCCGTAGCGGCCGACCATGTCGCCGGTGCGGCTGACCGCCTGCAGCGCCTGTGCGAACACGCGCAGCGCGCGGTCGCCGGCATCATGGCCGCGCTTGTCGTTGATGAGCTTGAAGTAGTCCAGGTCCAGCATCAGCACGCCGACCGGATTCTGGTAGCGCGCGCCGATGGCCAGGTCGGCTGTGGCCCGTTCCAGCCAGGCGCGGCGGTTCAGGGCGCCGGTCAGGCCGTCGACCGTGGCCAGCCGCTGCAGTTCGCGCGCGGCCTCGTCGCGGTGCGCCAGCAGGATGGCCGCCAACGACAGCACCACCGTCACGTTGGCCACCAGCGCGAACACCAGGTTGACCAGGTGCGGCGCGAAGAAGTTCGGAAAATCGGCGGTGTAGAAGGCGCCCAGCACGCCGCGCCAGGCGGTCACCACCATCTGCGCCAGCAGCGAGATCACCAGCAGCCAGCGCCAGCGCCCGACCGGCACCTGCGGCGCGCGGCACAGCGCGTAGACCACCGTCGCCATCTGCAGCGTCAGCAAGCCGTTCGACCAGCCGACGCGGAAGGCGTAACTGCTGAAGCCGACGCCATAGCCGACCGTCAGCAGCGCGGCGATCACCGCCGGCGCGCGCGCGGTCGCGGCGCGGCCGCACCACAGGTCGAAGGCGGCGGCGTTGAGCGCCATGCCGCCGGCGATGCAGGCCATCGACAGCGTCGACAGCAAACGATCCATCAGCGATTGGGGCGGGAACTGGCTCGACAGCAGCAGCAGTACCCAGCCGGCCGTCTGCATCAGGATGCCGGCCTGGGCGCGGTGCGCCGTCTGGTTGACCCGTCCCATAAAATACGGCAAGGCGGCCGCCATCACCAGCATGTTCAGCGTCATGACGAAGAGCAGGGAGGATACGTCGATATGCATGGATGGCTTGAAAGGTCAGGCGGAATGCGGCTCGCAACGGAGCAGTATAGCGTACCAGGCACGTGGTCGGCTAAACTCGCAGCTTGTCACCCACACAGGAACATCGATGGAAAATTACGCGGAACTGCTGGAAACCCTTGCGCAGCAGGAAAAAGAATTGCAATTTGCCGCCTTCGACAGCGATACCGCGCTGGCGCTGGGCTTGAAGGTGATCGAGCTGGCCAGGCGGCAGGGCAAGGCCATCACGGTCAATATCACCGTCAACAGCAAGGTCCTGTTCCATCACGCGATGCAGGGCGCGTCGGCCGACCAGGCCGACTGGATACGCCGCAAGAACAATGTGGTGGCGCGCTTCGGCCGCTGCTCGTTCTACATCGGCATCGACCACAAACATCGCGGCGTGGCCTTCGACGAGATCAAGTACCTGGACCCGGTGGACTACGCGGCCAACGGCGGCGCCTTCCCGATCACCATCAAGGACACCGGCATCATCGGCACGGTCACCGTCTCCGGCATGCGCCAGGCGGAAGACCACGCGATGGTGGTGGAAGCGCTGCGCGCGGTGCTGGCCTGAACCAGCAGTGAATCAGTAGTGCGGCGGCGGCTCGTGCGCGAGGGCGCCGCCGCCACCGCTCTGGGCCTGGTCGCGCACGTGCTGGACCAGCGCCGCGCACATCTGCTCCAGCTTGTCGATCTGTTGCTGCTGCTCGTAGACGCGCTGGTTCAGCGACTCCACCAGGTGCTCCTGGTGCGCCAGTTTGATTTCGATATCGATAAAGCGGTCTTCGGTGGTGCCCACGGCATGCTCCCTGCTGGAAAGCATGCATTGTACCGCCCTTGCTTCAGCTTACTTCAGGTACACCCCGCCGCAGACCACCATGTCGTCCTCGGGCACGCAATACATGGACTTCGGCTCGATCTTGCCGCTGACCGGGTTGGTGAATTTATAGTCCTGCCAGAACGGCTGCTTTTTCTTCGCCAGCTCGACCCGCTCCTTGACGAAGGCCTTGCCGTCGACGTCCTTAATTTCCATCAGATTCTTGCCGATCATCTTGGCGTTGGCGCCATGCGCGCGCACCACGCCGTCGAGGCCGTAGACCGTCAGGTACAGGTCGCGGTCGGTGAACGAGCCATCCTTCTTGTCGATTTCAGCATAGGTTTTTTCCTTGCCGTTGGCCTTCAGGAATTTGAGGGCCTTCTGCACCATGGCCTCGGCTTCCGGCTTGGTGGCAAATTCGGCCGCTTGCGCCGATGGCAGCAGCGCGCAGGCCAGCATGAGAGCAGCGAAAAATCGAGTACGCAAGGTCACCTCCGATGAAATCGAGCCGGATCGGCCCGAACCGATGCTAGCACATAGCGGCAGCGCCGCACGCGCTTATGCTTTCGGTGTGGCTAAAAGTTCCTTCATCCGTGCCAGCCGCTCCTTCGGCGAGATCACTTCCGATTCCATCGGCACGGCGGTGCCGACGTCGAGCTCCATCTCCTTGATGAAGCGCGACGGATCGCAATGCACCTGCTCGCCGGCGCGCTTACGCTTCTTGCACCAGGTGATCTGCAGGGTGCGCTGCGCGCGCGTGATGCCGACATACATCAGGCGCCGCTCTTCCTGCACGCGGGCGGCGATGGTTTCGGCCGGCGCGTCGGGATCGCCCTTGTGCGGCAGGATGCCTTCCTCGACGCCGACCAGGAACACGTGCGGATACTCCAGCCCCTTCGACGCGTGCAGGGTCGACATGCGCACCGCGTCCGGATCCTCGTCCTGGCCTTCAAGCATGGACATCAGCGCCACCATCTGCGTCAGCTCCAGCACGTTCTTTTCCTCGCTGTCGCGGTCCTTGCCGCCACGGCCGCGCTCCTTGAGCCAGTTGGTGAACTCCAGCACGTTCTGCCACTTACCCTGGGCGGCGCGCTCGTCGAACATATCGTAGAGGAAAGATTCGTAGTTGATCGCCTCCAGCAGGTCATCCAGCACCTGCGCCGCGTTGTCGCCGCTGCCGCTCGGGCCGGGCCGGCTGGCGCGCGCCTCGAGGTTGTTGATAAAGTTGCAAAACTCGCGTAGCGGCAGCAGCTGGCGGTCGTTCAGCAAGCCTTCGATGCCGCCCTTGAACACCGCCTCGAACAGCGAGCACTGCCATTGACCGGAAAAGGTGCCCAGCGTTTCCAGGGTCGACTGGCCGACGCCGCGGCGCGGCGTGGTCACCGCGCGGATGAAGGCCGGGTCGTCGTCGGTGTTGGCCAGCAGGCGCAGGTAGGAAATGATGTCCTTGATCTCGGCCTTGTCGAAGAAACTCTGGCCGCCGGAGATGGTGTACGGTATCCGTTCCTTGCGCAGCGCCTGCTCGATGATGCGCGCCTGGTGGTTGCCGCGATACAGGATGGCGTAGTCGGACCACTTGTTCTTGCGCTGGAAATGGTCGGCCGAAATCATGATCGCCACCTGCTCGGCTTCCTGATCGTCGTTGGCCATGCCGAGCACGTTGATCGGCTCGCCCAGGCCGTGTTCCGACCACAGCGATTTCTCGAACAGCTTCGGGTTGTTGCCGATCACCGCATTGGCCGCCTGCAGGATGCGCGTGGTGGAGCGGTAGTTCTGCTCCAGCTTGATCACCTGCAGGTCGGGGAAGTCGGTCTGCAGCGTCTTCAGGTTTTCCACCGAGGCGCCGCGCCAGGCATAGATCGCCTGGTCGTCGTCGCCCACGGCGGTGAACATCGGCTTCTTGCCGATGCCCGTCACCATCAGCTTGACCAGCTCGTACTGGCAGGTGTTGGTGTCCTGGTACTCGTCCATCAGCAGGTAGCGCAGGCGGCGCTGCCACTTGTCGCGGATCGGCTCGTTGTTGCGGAACAGTTCCACCGGCAGCCGGATCAGGTCGTCGAAGTCCACCGCCTGGTAGGCCGACAGCGTGGCCACGTAGCTGGCGTAGATGCGGGCCGACTGCGCCTCGTCCTCGTCCTTGGCCTGCTGCAGCGCGATCATCGGATCGACCAGGCCGTTCTTCCACAGCGAGATGTCGGTCTGGATGCGGCGCACCACCTGCTTGTCGGTGGTGATGGCCAGGTCCTGGATCAGCGAGCCGCAATCGTCGCTGTCCATGATGGAAAAGCGGTCCTTGAGGCCGACGCCGTTGGCTTCCTGGCGCAGGATCTTGACGCCCAGCGAGTGGAAGGTGGAGACGGTCAGCTGCTTGGCCTGCCGGGGCTGCTTGAGCAGCTTGGCGATCCGCTCCTGCATCTCCAGCGCCGCCTTGTTGGTGAAGGTCAGCGCGGCGATGGTGCGCGGATCGTAGCCGCGGTCCTCGATCAGGTGGGCGATTTTCTGCGTGATCACGCGCGTCTTGCCCGAGCCGGCGCCGGCCAGCACCAGGCAGGGGCCGTCCAGGTAGGTCACCGCTTCGCTCTGCGGTACGTTAAGGCCGAATTGTGGTGCTTTGGACATCGAGGGGCGCTATGGCTGGGAAAATGGCTGAGGAACAATCAGCCATTGTAGCAGCGCCGCCGCTCAGAATCCGGACAGCACGATCTTGCCGATGGTGCGGCGGCCTTCCAGCGCCTCGTGCGCGCGGCGCAGGTTGGCGGCGCGGATCTTGCCGTAGACCTCGCCCAGGGTGGTTTTCAGCTGGCCGGCGTCGATCAGCGCCGCCACTTCGTTGAGCAGCTTGTGCTGTTCGACCATGTCCGGCGTGCCGAACATCGAGCGGGCAAACATCATTTCCCAGACCCAGGTCACGCTCTTGGCGAACAGCTTGTCCATGTCCAGCGGCGCGGTGTTGTGGACGATGCCGACCACCTTGCCCTGCGGCGCGATCACCTGCGCGATGGCGTCGAAGTGCGGATCGGTGTCGCTCAGGCACATCACGTAGTCGACGGCATTGACGTCCAGCGCCAGCAGCTGCGCCGCCATGTCGCCGTTGTGGTCGATCACGTGGTCGGCGCCCAGCTCGCGCACCCACTGGGCCGATTCCGGGCGGGACGCGGTGGCGATCACCTTCAGGCCGGCCAGCTGTTTGGCCAGCTGGATGGCGATCGAGCCGACGCCGCCGGCGCCGCCGATGATCAGCACGCTCTTGCCGGCATCGCCGCCGTCGCGGCGGATGGCCAGCCGGTCGAACAGCGCTTCCCAGGCCGTGATCGAGGTCAGCGGCAGGGCGGCGGCGTGGTCGAAGTCCAGGCTGGCCGGCTTGCGCCCGACGATGCGCTCGTCGACCAGGTGGAACTCGCTGTTGGCGCCGGGGCGCACGATGCTGCCGGCGTAATACACGGTGTCGCCGACCTTGAACAAGGTCGCGTCCGGGCCGACGGCGGTGACGGTGCCGGCCGCATCCCAGCCCAGCACGCGCGGGGCGGCGCCGGCCGCTTCGCCGGCGCGCACCTTGGTGTCGATCGGATTGACGGAAATGGCTTCGATCTTGACCAGCAGATCGCGGCCGGTGGCGGCCGGAACGGCGATTTCCACGTCCTGCAGGGCGGTGTTGCTGACGGCGATGGCTTTCATGGCGTTTCCTCTGAATAAGTTTGGATGGACGCAGTATGGATCGCCTGATTTAGTTTGATAATTGGCATAATGATGAAATCATTCTTCACCAAAACAATCAAATGGCCCTGGACCTGACCGACGTGGCACTGTTTGTGCGGGTATGCGTCACCCGCAACCTGTCCGCCGCCGGGCGCGAATTCGGCCTGTCGCCGGCCGCCTCCAGCGCCCGCATGGCGCAGCTGGAAACGCAGCTGGGCGCGCGCCTGCTGCACCGGACCACGCGCCAGATCACCGTCACGCAGGAGGGCGAGGCCTTCCTCGAGCAGGCCCGGGTCCTGCTCGATTCCGCCGAGCAGGCGATGGCGTCGGTCGGCGGCGGCAACGCGCAGGTGCGCGGCCTGCTGCGGGTGGCCTCATCGGTCACCTTCGGCCGCGCCCACATCATGCCGGCGATCGCCGAATTCCTGCGCAGCTATCCCGAAGTGCAGCTGGACCTGCGCCTGGCCGACAGCCATCACGACCTGGCGGCCGACGGCATCGACGTCGCCATCCGCATCGGCCCGCTGCGCGACTCGGCCCTGGTGATGCGGCCACTGGCGCGCAGCCGCACGGTGCTGTGCGCGTCGCCGGCCTACTTGAAGCAACACGGCACGCCCCAACATCCATCCGAGCTGACGCGGCATCAGTGCCTGGTGATGCAGGCGATGGATCCATGGCATTTGCGCGACCCGGACGGCAAGGAATTGAACCTGCGCGTCAGCGGCCGCCTGCGCAGCGACAGCGGGCTGGCGGTGCGCGACGCCGCCGTCGACGGCCTGGGCATCGCGCTGCTGGCGACCTGGCACGTTAGCGAGCAACTGCGCAGCGGGGAACTGGTGCGCATCATGCCCGGCTACCAGTCGGACGAGTCGATGATTTCAGCGGTCTACCTGAACCGGAAGTTCCTGCCGCCCAAGAGCCGCGCCTTCATCGATTTCTTTTCCCGGCGCTTCAGCACCGATCCCGCCTGGGAGCAGTACTGATGCGCCGCATGAAGCACGGGCGGCATTTGCGTTACCATGCGGGATTGGCGCCCGGGGGCGTCGCGCTTTTACGGTTAGTACTATGAAATTCGAACATTTAATTGAAATTAACGATCCACTCAACCCGCTGATCGATGCGCTGAGCATCAAGCAGCTGTGGAGCGGCCTGGTGCTGCGGGCCGAATCGCCGAAGCTGTTTGTGCCGCACCTGGACGAATGCATGATCGACGAGCGCAGCGACAACGGCTTCCGCCGCCGCCTGCGCTACGGCGACCTGGTCATTGAAGACCGCGTGCTGCTGGAACCGATGCGCAAGGTGCGCTACCAGGTGGCGGCGCAGCAGGACATCAGCGAATCGAGCCTGACGATGACGATCGAAACGCCGACCGACGACACGCTGTACGTGCGCTTCCAGTACGAAGACGGCCACGACGCGGCGACCGACGCCGCCAACGCGATGTACGATGAATTCCGCCGTTCGGCCTACCAGGAATCGGACATCGACACCATCCGCGTGCTGCGCGACCTGGCCGCGCAAGGCCGCCTGGACGCGATGCTCAACTGACAGCCTGCGGTTTTACGGCGCGGGAGTGCTATCGACGCATGCGCAGTCATGCGCCGGCGCGTTGGCCAGGTGATGCGACAGGTCGCGCAGCGCGGTGCGCACGCCTTCTTCCACCACCGGATGGTAGAACGGCATGTCCAGCATGGCGCTGACGGTCAACCCGGCCTGGCAGGCCCAGGACAGCAGATGGCCGATGTGCTCGGCACGCGGCCCCACCATCTCGGCGCCCAGGAAAACGCCGCTGCCGTACTCGGCGTACACCCGCAGCAGACCCTTGTTTTGCAGCATCACACGGCTGCGGCCCTGGTTGTGGAACGACACCTTGCCGACGGCGAAGCGGCCGGCGTGGCTGACGCACAATTCCCCGTAGCTGGCGCCCAGCGTGGCGATCTGCGGCTCGGTGAAGGCGATCGTCAGCGGCGTGCGGCGCAGGCCGGGCTGGACCGCCGGGTAGCGGGCCGCGTTGTCGCCGGCGATGCGGCCCTGGTCGGCCGCCTCCGGCAATTGCGGACGCTCGTTGTCGGCGTCGCCGGCGATGAAGATGGCGCTCTGCCCACATTGCATGGTGCGCTTGTCGTACAGCGGAATGCCGTGGTGATCGCGCTCCAGGCCGGTGTTTTCCAGGCCCAGCTTGTGCACGTTCGGCCGCCGGCCGATGGCCGACAGCAGGTAGCTGAAGCGTTCGGTGCGCTGCTCGCCGTTGGCGTCCTCGCTGGTGACGGCCAGACCGTCGCCGTCGCGCTCGACGCGCACCACGCGGGTCTTGAAGCGCACGTCCAGCCCGTCCATCATGGCGTGGCGCGCCACCTCCAGCACTTCCGGATCGGTCAGCTGCGCGACGCTGCCGCCGCGTCCGAACACGGTCACGCGCACGCCCAGCCGCGCCAGCGCCTGGCCCAGCTCCAGCCCGATGACGCCGGTGCCGGCCACGGCGATCGATTCCGGCAAGTCGTCCCAATAAAACACATCGTCGCTGGTGATCACGCGTTCGCCGGCGGCGCGCCACTCGTCGGGCACGATGGGCGTCGAACCGGTGGCGATGACGAAACGCTCGGCCTCGACCAGCGTGTGCTCGTCGACCTGCAATTGGGTCGGGCTGAGGAAGCGCGCGTGGCCGTGCAGCTTGTCCTCGGCCGGATAGCCGTCCACGCTCTCGACCACGAAGCCGACAAAGCGGTCGCGCTCGCTGCGCACGCGCGCCATGACGGCCTTGCCATCGATGCGCACTTCGCCCGGGTGCACGCCGAACGCCGGCGCCGCCTGCAGCATGTGCGCCGCCTCGGCCGCCGCGATCAGCAGCTTGCTCGGCATGCAGCCGACGCGCGCGCAGGTGGTGCCGTAGACGTTTCCTTCGATCAGCAACGTTTTCTTGCCGCCGGTGGTGGCGGCGCGGTAGGCCGTCATGCCGGCCGTGCCGGCACCGATCACGGCGACTTCGGTTCGTAGGGTTTTCATAGGGAATAGTCTACTCCGATTGCGCAATCGAGTTTTACTTGCGGGCAAAACAGTATTAGTATCGCTTATCGTTTTCTATTTTTATAAGTGTTGCTTATGGGATCCTTGGACTATCGCGCGCTGGCCGTGCTGGACGCCGTTGCCAGCCAGGGCAGCTTCGAAAAGGCCGCACTGGCGCTGGGCATCAGCCAGTCGGCCGTATCGCAGCGCATCAAGGCGCTGGAGGATGCCGCCGGCCGCCTGCTGATCGTGCGCGGCCAGCCCGCCGTGCCGACCGGTCTGGGACAGCGGCTGGTGTCGCACCACCGCAACGTCAAGCTGATGGAAGCGGCGCTGGATATCGACCTGGGCAACAAGGTCAGCATGCCGGAGATCGCGCTGGCGGTGGATGCCGCCAGCCTGGCGACCTGGTTCCCGATGAGCTTGCAACCGCTGCTGTCGCCGCCGCGCTGCCAGCTGAACGTGCAGCTGGCAGCGCAGGAGATGGCGCTGCACCTGGTGCAGGAAGGCAGCGTGTTCGGCTGCGTGGCCTCCGCCCAGGAGCACGCCAGCCCGCACGCCAACGGCCCGGACATCACGCCGCTGGGCAAGATGCGCTACGTCTGCGTGGCGACGCCGGTGTTTGCCGGCCATTGGTTCGGCGACGGTTTTTCCGTCGAGGCGGCGCGGCTGGCGCCGGCCGTGGCCAGCGATACGGACATGATGGCCGGCTTCCTGCAGCAGGTGCTGGACCTGAAGGGTCCGTATCCGCGCCACCTGATGCCGCTGTCGGCGGCCACCAGCGAATGCATCTACGGCAGCCTGGGCTATGGATTAATGCCGCTGATGCAGGTGTCGCGCGCGCTGGCGGAGGACCGGCTGGTCGACCTGGCGCCCGGCCGGCATGTCGACGTGGCGCTGAACTGGCACGCCTGGAACCTGGACACGCCGTTCACCCGCGCGCTCAGCGAGCAGGTCGTCGCCACCGCCCAGCGCTTCCTGATTTAAATATCCAGCGGATCGACTTCCAGCGACCACTTCACGCGGCTCTTCATTTCCCGCAGAGTGAGCAGCCACTCCTTCAGGAACGCTTGCAGCATGGGCCGCGATGCCGACTCGACCAGCAATTGCGCGCGGTCGACGTTGTGCACGCGGGTCATGCTCATCGGTATTGGATCGTTGATCGTGATGCCCGGATGCTCGACGCAATCGCGGGCGATGGTCAGGAATTCGATGGCCGTCGCCAGCTCGGGCGCCTCGGCCCGCAGCAGCGCCTGGAACAGATAAGGCGGCAGGGCGGCCTGCTCGCGCTCCTCCAGCAGCGCCGACGCGAAATGGTCGTAATCGTGATGCACCACCGCGCCGTACAGCGGATGCTGCGGATAGCGGGTCTGGATCAGCACCTCGCTGGCGCTGCCGCCTTCGGTCTGGGCGGCGCGGCCGGCCCGGCCCGCCACCTGCATCAGCTGCGCAAACAGGCGCTCGCTGGCGCGGTAGTCCTGCGAAAACAGCGCCGTGTCCGGATTCAGGATGCCGACGAGCGTCAGTTTTTTGAAGTCATGCCCCTTGGCCACCATCTGCGTGCCGATCAGGATATCGACCTCGCCCCGGTGCACGGTGTCGAAGGCTTCCTGCGCGCTGCCCTTCTTGCGGGTCGAATCGGCGTCGATGCGTAGCACCCGCGCCTCCGGGAACAGCGTCTGCAAGCCTTCCTCCACGCGCTGCGTGCCGCGCCCCAGCGGCTGCAGGTCGACGTTGCCGCAGGTCGGGCAATGGCGCGGGATGCGCAGCTCCAGGCTGCAATGGTGGCAGCGCAGCCGGTGTTCCGGACGGTGCAGCACCATGAACGAGGTGCAGCGCGTGCATTCGCTGATCCAGCCGCAGGATTCGCAGCAGATCACCGGCGCATAGCCGCGCCGGTTCAGGAACAGCAGCGACTGTTCGCCGCGCTCCATGCGCTGCCTGATCGCCGCGATCAGGTGCGACGTCAGCCCGTCCTTGGGCTTGTCGCGCTCCATGTCCAGCAGCTTGACTTGCGGCAGCACCGCGTTCTTGACGGCCCGCTCGCGCAACTCCAGCTTGCGGTAGCGGCCGGACTGGGCGTGGTGCCAGCTCTCCAGCGACGGCGTGGCCGAGCCCAGCACGATCGGTATGCCCAGCTGCCAGGCGCGCCACACGGCCAGGTCGCGCGCCGAATAGCGCAAGCCTTCCTGCTGCTTGTAAGAGGGATCGTGCTCTTCGTCGATGACGATCAGCTTCAGCTTGGGCAGCGACGCCAGGATGGCCAGCCGCGTGCCGAGCACGATGCGCGCCTTGCCCTGGTGCGCGGCCAGCCAGTGCAGCATGCGCTCGCCTTCCGACAGGCTGCTGTGCAGCGTCGCCAGCATCACGCCGGGGAAGCGCGCGCGGATATTGCCCTCCAGCTGGGGCGTCAGGTTGATTTCCGGCACCAGTATCAGGATCTGTGCATCCGGTTCGCGCGCCAGCACCTGCGCGCAGGATTGCAGATAGACCTCGGTCTTGCCGCTGCCGGTCACGCCGTACAGTAGCGTCGGCTTGAAGCCTTCGGCCCCGCCGATGGCGTCCGCCGCTTCCTGCTGCGACGGGTTGAGCACCGGCATGTTCAGCGGCGTGCCGTCGTGCGGCACGTCGTGCTTGGCCAGCTTCTTCAACGCGCGGTCCAGCGCCACCGTGGTCAGCACGCGCAGGTTCTTGGGCAAGCCCGGCAGCGCCACCTCGCCCAGCGGACGCTGGTAGTAGTCGGCGGCAAAGCCGGCCAGCGCCAGCCATTCCGGCGACAACGGTCCCAGTTGGCTGCGCACGGCCAATGCGTCTTTCAACTTATCCCCCGGCACATCGGTTTCGGCCACCACGCCGACGATCAGCCCCATCACCTCGCGGCGGCCGAACGGCACCAGCGCCAGCTGGCCGACTTGCGGCTGCTCTGCGGCATCGCAATGCCAGCGGTAGTCGAAAATCGCGTTCAGCGGCGTATCAAGCGCAATCTGAAGGATGCAATGGTGGAAAAGGCCCGACATGGATCCTGTCACAGTAGAAAATTCATGCGGCAATTCGGCGGAAATACCGCCACAACTGGGGCGCTTTGAAGTATCCACAGTTTTTGTGGATAACTTTGTGGACAAAGAAAACTTAATCCCCGGAAAGCACGGAGATCCAACTTGCCGCTGCCGTAAACCGGGTCAAAATTCAAAATTATTTCTCTTTAAAATCAATCACTTGGAAAACGGTTCCTAGGAGACGGAAAAATCGCTTTTTTTTCCCGCGTCTGTGCATAAGTGAAGTATTTAGGATGCTATTTTGTGCCGAAATCAAGCATTTTTTGGTACTTATCCACCGATGTCGCAGAGCACAATACGCGGTTTCTGATAACAAATTTAATACAGACCTCAGCGGCAAGGTTTATCCCTTCACAACTTCGTTATCAAGGGTAAAACTTTGCCCAAAAATCGTGCAACGCAACATAAAGCTCATGCAAAACAACAACATTATGGCTAAGTCACGGTTTACTAAGTACTTTTATTTTTTATCCACAGTTTTTGTGGATAACTTTGTGGACAATGACGAAATAAACTACTTTCACTCTGACGTCAAGGTTTACGACTTGCTAAATATTGTCGCTATGACCTCATATTTTATCGTTTAGTATCAATCACTTACGAGATTCTCCCGGGCTAGGAAAAATGCGCTGCCTTTTATTTCCGCAGCAAAAAAAATTGTGCATAAGTCGGTATTGTTTCCCTGCGTTCAGCAATGAAAAAGGGCACGTCTCAGCTGAAACGTGCCCCATGTTTGCAAACTACATCAGGCTGCGCGCTGGGCCTTGCTATAGCTGTGAACAGCTTCGACCATGGCCGCGACGTTCTCTGGCGGCGTGAACTGCGAAATGCCGTGGCCCAAATTAAATACGTGTCCGTTGCCGTCGGCGGGCTTGCCGAAGGCGTCCAGCACCTTATGCACTTCGGCGCGGATCTGGTCCGGGCTGGCGAACAGGATAGCGGGGTCCAGGTTGCCCTGCAGGCCGACCTTGTGGCCGACCAGCTTGCGCGCCTGGGTCAGGTTGACGGTCCAGTCCAGGCCCACCGCGTCGGCGCCGATGTCGGCGATCTGCTCGATCCACTGGCCGCCGCCCTTGGTGAAGACAATGGCCGGAATCTTGACGCCGTCCTTGTCACGTTTCAGCAGGGAAACTACCTGCTGCATGTATTTGAGCGAGAATTCCTGGTAGGCGCCGTCGGCCAGCGCGCCGCCCCACGAGTCGAACACCATCACCGCCTGGGCGCCGGCGTCGATCTGGGCGTTCAGGTACTCGGCCACGGCCTTGGCATTGATGCCCAGGATGTGGTGCATCAGGTCGGGGCGGTTGTACAGCATCTTCTTGATGGTGTGGAACTCGCGCGAGCCCTGGCCTTCGACCATGTAGCAGGCCAGCGTCCACGGGCTGCCGGAAAAGCCGATCAGCGGCACGCGACCGTTCAATTCGGTGCGGATCTGGGTGACGGCCTTGAACACGTAGTCCAGCGAGCCCAGTTCCGGCGCGCGCAGGGCCAGCACGTCGGCCTCGGTTTTCAGCGGACGCTCGAATTTCGGACCTTCGCCTTCGACGAAATACAGGCCCAGGCCCATCGCGTCCGGCACCGTCAGGATGTCCGAGAACAGGATGGCGGCGTCCAGCGGGAAGCGGTCCAGCGGCTGCAGCGTCACCTCGGTGGCGTAGTCGGGATTGGTGGCCAGGCCCATGAAGGAGCCAGCCTTCTGGCGCGTGGCGCGGTATTCCGGCAGATATCGCCCCGCCTGGCGCATCAGCCACACCGGCGTGTGGTCCGTCGGCTGGCGCAACAGCGCGCGCAAGAAGGTGTCATTCTGGAGCGGGGCAAATTGTGGCATGGAAGGCAATCAAAATCGGTCAAAGGACTATTATCGCATCCCGCACGGATTTTTTTGCTGGATGATAGTCCGTTCATTCTCTATCATGCGTAGCACCCGACTTTGGAGATGTCATGAGCACCACACCCACCATCACCGCGCCCTACGGCGCCTGGCCATCGACCATCAGCGCCGCGCGCGTGGCCGCCGGGGCGACGCCTTTGTCGTCGCTGATGCTGGGCGGCGCCGATGGCAGCGACGTCTTCTGGCTGGCCGGCCGCGCCGCCGAGGCAGGCCGCAACACCTTGCAGCGCCATCACGGCGCCATCATCGACGAACTGACGCCGGCGCCCTTCAATGTGCGCAGCCGGGTACACGAATATGGCGGCGGCGCCTATACGGTGGACGGCGATACCATCTATTTTTCGCATTTTGCCGACAACCGCGTCTACAAACTTGATCTGGTCGACGATGACGCGGCTCCGGTGGCCGTGACCGGGGCCGGCAAGCAGCGGTTTGCCGACTTTGTGGTCGACCGCGCGCACGGGCGCCTGATCGGCGTACGCGAGCTGCATGGGGACGATCCGCACGCCCAGCCGGCCAATACGATCTGCGCCATCAACATCGCCACCGGCGACGAGACCGTGCTGGCGCAGGGCGCCGACTTCTACTCCTCGCCGCGCCTGTCGCCGGACGGCCGCTCGCTGGCCTGGTTGAGCTGGGACCATCCGCGCATGCCGTGGCAAGGCACTACGCTGTGGCTGGCGGAGGTGGGAGACGACGGCACGCCGGCCGCTCCGGTGCGCATCGCCGGCGGCGCCGAGGAATCGGTCTGCCAGCCGGAATGGTCGCCGGACAGCCTGCTGCACTTCGTCTCCGACCGCAGCGGGTGGTGGAACCTGTACCGTCTGTGCCGCGACCGCCAGCGCACCGAGGGCCTGTGCCCGATGGAGGCGGAATTCGCCTCGCCGCACTGGACCTTCGGCAATTCGATGTACGGCTTCCGCTCGGCCTCGGAAATCATCTGCACCTATATAGTCAAGGGCGTGAGCCGGCTGGCGCGCCTGCTGCCGGGCAGCGGCAAGCTGGAGGCGATCGCCAATCCATACGAGGAAATCCGCGAACTGCGCGTCGGCCCCGGCTACATCGCGATGCTGGCCGGCGGTCCGACCATCCCGCTGGAACTGGCGCGCATCGACTTCACCGAAGAGGGCGTGGAAATCCTGGCGCAATCGATCGAAGACCTGCCGGACGAGGACAACCTCTCGATCCCCACCAGCATCAGCTACGCCAGCGCCAACGGCCGCACTGCGCACGCCTTCTTCTACCCGCCGCGCAACCGCGAGGTGGCGGCGCCCGAGGGAAGCAAGCCGCCGGTGATCGTCATCAGCCACGGCGGCCCGACCGGCATGACCGTCAACACGCTGAACCTGAAGACCCAGTACTGGACCAGCCGCGGCTTCGGCGTGCTCGATGTGAACTATGGCGGCAGCACCGGCTTCGGCCGCGCCTACCGCGACCTGCTCAAGGGACAATGGGGCGTCGTCGACGTCGAGGATTGCGTGGCCGGCGCGCAGGCGCTGGTCGAGCGCGGCCTGGCCGACGGCGAACGCCTGATCATCCGGGGCGGCAGCGCCGGCGGCTTGACGACCTTGTGCGCGCTGACCTTCCACAACGTCTTCAAGGTCGGCGCCAGCTACTACGGCGTGTCGGACCTGAAGGGCCTGGACCAGGACTCGCACAAATTCGAATCGCACTACAACGAATACCTGATCGCGCCGCAACCGCAGGCCGAGGCGCTGTACCAGGCCCGCTCGCCGATCAACCACACCGACAAGCTGGCACGCCCGATGATCTTCTTCCAGGGCCTGGACGACAAGGTCGTGCCGCCGCAACAGTCCGAGATGATGGTCGACGCGCTCAAGCAGCGCGGCGTGCCGGTGGCCTACGTGCCGCTGGAAGGCGAAGGCCACGGCTTCCGCAAGGGCGAGAACATCATCCGCACGCTGGAGGCGGAGCTGTACTTTTACCAACGGATGTTTGGCCTGCACGACGCTGCGGCCACGCCGCCGGTGCACATCGATAACCTGAAAGACTGACCCCGCATGGCCGACGCTAAGCTGCTCGCCGAATTTGACGCGCTTGAATTCAACGAAAAAATGATACTCGCACTGCTCGCCCTGATCGGCGAGCCGGTGGGCCGCACCGCCATCCTCGATCACCTGAACATGGCGCGCATCGAGGACAAGGACGGCAACACCTACAGCGTCGGCACGCTGGACGAGTCGATGCGCAAGCTGGAACGGCTGGCCTTCATCAGCGTGGTCACCGGCCGCGGCTTCGTCTGCAACCCCAAGCTGCGCTGGCCGGCGATGCGCGCCTCCATCGGCACCCATGCGCTGGACGACTTGTGCAACGCCTACGACGAACTGGTGCCGATGCGCCAGACCTGGAACAGCGTCGAACCGCGCAGCTACCGCGCCGGCATGGCGCGCCTGCGCATGGGCCTCCTGCGCGGCCAGACACCGCAGCAGATCCAGCCGATACTGGCGTTCTGCCTCGGCAGCTATGAGGCGGCGCAGCTGCATCCCATCGTCGACATCTTCGGCCGACCGTTCGAACCGGGCATGCTGGCGCGCGTGCATCCGCTACTGCAGGACGACGTGCTGGCCGTGCTGCTGCAAAACGCCCGCCACGAATTCCTGACCGTGCCGGTGATACGTGAATTCTGCGAACAGCACATGCAACGTCGCCTGGCGATGAAGGACGACATCAACCCCGAACTGCGCATGGCGCTGGCCGAAGACGCCATCCTGTGCGGCCGCCTGGACGACGCCAAGCGCTACCTGGAACGCACCGGCGGTCCGCAGAGCCAGTACCTGGCCAGCATCGTCGTGCTGCTGCGCGGCGCCACCGGCGCTGCCATCGTCGGCTTCGACGCGGCGCTGAAGACGCTGCGCCGCGAAACCGGCAAGCGCAAGCTGCTGTTCGCCGGAATGGGCAGCCATTTGTACCTGCTGTCGCTGATGCGCAGCGGCGATGCCAAGCATCTGAAGGCGGCCGAGGCATACCTGGAAATCGCCGTGCGCATGCCGCAGAACCACGATACCGCCGTCTACCAGCAGATCGACATGCTGCGCCAGATCCGCGCCGGCACCATGCAGACCGACGCCGTGGCCGCGCTGGCGTGGGAAACCAGCCTGCAGACTCAGATGTTCCAATGCCTGCTGTACTTCTGGCTGTCGCTGCCGCAGTTGTCCGAGCGCAAGGCGCAGTTGCAGGAGCTGGCGCAGAACGCCGAACGCGCCGGATACCTGTTCATCGCCGGGCAAGCGGCCACGCTGCTGGGTCACCTGGGCGACGTCGAGCAGCAGCGCCACGCCAACGCGCTGCGCTCGCGCCTGGGCTATCCGGACATGAGCGTCTGGTTCGAACGGCAGGAAGCATGGCAGCGGCAGCTGTCGGCGCTGATCAACCTGCAGCAGCCGGCCGCGCCGGACGCCATCGGCAGCACGCGGCTGGTGTGGATGCTGAACTACGATAACCGCCACGGCTTGACCGATGTCGCTCCCGTCGAGCAGAAGCGCGATGCGCGCGGCCTGTGGAGCAAGGGCCGCGCCGTCGGCCTGAAGCGGCTGCGCTTCGAGTCCGAGCAGTTCGACTTCCTCACGCCGCAGGATGTGCGCGCATCCGAGGCGATCTCGGTGGCGCACCGCAGCTACCAGTCCAGCGGCCTCGCCTACGAGATCGATCCGCAGCGCGCCGCGGCGGCGCTGATCGGCCATCCGCTGCTGTTCTGGGCCGACGCGCCCGATACGCGCGTCGAGATGCTGGCCGGCGAGCCGGAACTGCTGATCAAGAAAAGTCCCGGCAACCTGGAATTGCGCCTGCAACCGCCGATACCGGACGACAGCTCGTCGGTCATCGTCACCAAGGAGACGCCGACCCGCCTGCGCGTGGTCACCATCCTCGACGAGCACCGCCGCATCGCCGCCATCGTCGGCGACGCGCTGCACGTGCCCGCGCACGCGGAGCAGCAGGTGCTGCACGCGATCAGCTCCATTTCCTCGCTGGTGACGGTGCAATCGGAAATCGGCGGCGCCGCGCCGGACATGGAACAGGTGGAGGCCGACACGCGTTTGCACCTGCACCTGCTGCCATATCAACACGGCCTGAAGATGCAGGTGCTGGTGCGGCCGCTGGCCAACGGCGCCTACTACGCGCCGGGCGCCGGCGCGGACAGCGTGATCGCCGACGTCGGCGGCAAGTCGGTGCAGGCGCGCCGCAAGCTGATCGACGAACGCGACGCCGAGCGCGAGCTGATCGCCAAATGCCCGGTGCTGGAATCGGCCGAGCAGGAACACGGCGAATGGCTGCTGGGCCAGCCGGCGCTGTGCCTGCAGCTGCTGGTGGAATTGCAGGAGCTGCCGCCGGACGGCATCGTGCTGGCCTGGCCGGAGGGCGAGAGCTTCCGCGTCACCGCCAAGGTCGAGACCAAGCAGCTGCGCCTGGCCATCAAGAGCAACAAGGACTGGTTCGCGGCCAGCGGCGAACTGCAGATCGACGAAGACAAGGTCATGGACCTGAAGACGCTGCTGGAGCTGATGCAGAAGAGCCAGAGCCGCTTCGTGGAGCTGGGCGAGAACCGCTACCTGGCATTGACCGAGGAACTGCACCGCCGCCTGCGCGAGGTGTCGGCCTACGGCGAGATCACCGCCGACGGCGTGCGCCTGCATCCGCTGGCGTCGTTCGCGCTGGAGGAGCTGGCCGACGACATCGGCGGCCTCAAGTCGGACAAGCTGTGGAAGGAGCATCTGGAACGCATGGCGGCGCAGGCGGCCTTCGTGCCGCAGCTGCCGAGCACCCTGCAGGCGGAACTGCGCGACTACCAGCTGGAGGGCTTCAACTGGCTGTCGCGCCTCGCCAACTGGGGCGTGGGCGCCTGCCTGGC
The DNA here is from genome assembly GCF_964254095.1 of Duganella sp. LjRoot269. NCBI lineage: Bacteria > Pseudomonadati > Pseudomonadota > Betaproteobacteria > Burkholderiales > Oxalobacteraceae > Duganella > Duganella sp. LjRoot269. Next base: position 235,872 of record NZ_CAXUSL020000001.1, read on the forward strand.
CGACGATATGGGCCTGGGCAAGACGCTGCAGGCGCTGGCGCTGATCCTGTCGCGCGCGCCGCAAGGCCCGACGCTGGTGGTGGCGCCGACCTCCGTCTGCATGAACTGGATCAGCGAGGCGGCCCGCTTCGCGCCGACGCTCAACGTCAAGCTGTTCGGCGCCGGCGACCGCGCTGAGACCATGTCCACGCTGCAGCCCTACGACCTGGTGGTGACCAGCTACGGCCTGCTGCAGCTGGAGGCCGCGCTGTTTGCGGGCGTGCAGTGGAACACCATCGTGCTCGACGAAGCGCAGGCGATCAAGAACGGCGCCACCAAGCGCTCGCAGGCCGTGATGGCGCTGAAGGGCGCGTTCCGCATGGTGGCCACCGGCACGCCGCTGGAGAACCACCTGGGCGAGTTGTGGAACCTATTCCGCTTCATCAATCCGGGCCTGTTGGGCAGCATCGAATCGTTCAACCTGCGCTTCGCGGCGCCGATAGAAAAACCGCAGGACCATCGCGCCGAAGTGGGCGCGCGCAACCGCCTGCGGCGCCTGATCCAGCCGTTCATGCTGCGCCGGACCAAGGCGCAGGTGCTGACCGAGCTGCCGTCGCGCACCGAGATCACGATGGAAGTCGACCTGTCGGCGGAAGAGACGGCGCTGTACGAATCCCTGCGCCGCGCGGCGCTGGAAACGCTGGCAGCCGTCGAAGGGCCTGCCGAGAAGAAGTCGATCCAGATCCTGGCCGAGATCATGAAGCTGCGCCGCGCCTGCTGCAATCCGAACCTGGTAGCGCCGGAGCTGGGCCTCGGCAGCAGCAAGCTGGCGGCGTTCGCGCACCTGCTGGAAGGGCTGCTGGAGAACAAGCACAAGGTACTGGTGTTCAGCCAGTTCGTCGATCACCTGAGTTTGATCCGCGCGCACCTGGACGCCAACAACATCAGCTACCAGTACCTCGACGGCTCGACGCCGATGGCGGACCGCAAGAGGCGCGTCGACCTGTTCCAGGCCGGCGAGGGCGACGTGTTCCTCATCAGCCTGAAGGCGGGAGGCGTCGGCATCAATCTGACCGCCGCCGACTACGTGATCCACATGGACCCGTGGTGGAATCCGGCGGTGGAAGACCAGGCCTCGGACCGCGCGCACCGCATGGGCCAGCTGCGGCCGGTGACCATCTACCGCCTGGTGGCGCGCCACACCATCGAGGAAGGCATCGTCGACCTGCACCAGCACAAGCGCGACCTGGCCGACAGCCTGCTCGAAGGCAGCGACGTCAGCGGCCGCATGTCGGCCGGCGAGATGTTGAATATGCTGCAAGAAGGCATGCGGAAGTAAAGGCCGAGTTACAAACCGAACGCGCTCAAGCGAGCCGATTAGTGATAATCTCCTTCGCTTCGGTCCGGCGCGCCCGGCCACCATATTCACAAGGTAGTTGAAGATGATTAAGACAAAAATTGCACTGGCTGTATTGATGACGACGCTCGCCGTCGCACCAGCCGGCGCCACGACGCACAAGAAAGAACACAAGGCCTCCACCAGCCACACCTCGGCCAAGAGCAAGTCCGGCGGCAAGGCCAATGCCCACACCTCCCACGGCAAGGCCGCCAAGAGCAGCAAAGGCTCGGGCAAACATGGCAAGGCCAAGGCCGTCGCCGGCGCCGCCGTGGTCGCAGCGGCGGCCAGGCCGACACTGAAGCCGGTGACGCCGGAACGCCGCCAGGACCGCTCGTTCGACTCCCTCAGCAACCAGTTCCTGAACGCGCTGTGGCGCATGGATTCGGAAAGCGCGATCTACGCCGGCAAGTACGACACCGCCGCCATGCTGACGGTGCCCGACCGCGCCGAGCAGGCGAAGGAGCTGGCCTTCATCGACGAGTGGAAGCAGAAATTCGGCGGCATCAACGCCAGCCAGCTGTCGGCGCGCCAGCGCACCGACCTGGCGCTGCTGATCAACAAGCTCGACAGCGACCGCTTCCGCCTGACCACGCTCAAGGAGTTTGAATGGAATCCGGCCAGCTACAACGTGGCCGGCCCGATCGACCTGATCCTCAACACCGAATACGCGGCGCAGCCGCAGCGCCTGCGCACGCTGCTCAAGCGCATCGCCAGCATTCCGGCCTACTACGATGCTGCGCGCGCCAACATCGTCAATCCGACGCGCGAACATACGCGCCTGGCGATCTCGCAGGCGCCCGGCGTGCAGACGCTGCTGACCGAAGCCGACAAGGCCGCGCAGGCATCGATCCTGACGCCGGTGGAAAAGCAGCTGTTCACGCAGCGCGTCAATGCGGCGCTGACGGCGGTCGACAGCTACGTCGCCTTCCTGACCGAGATGGACCGGCAGATGGACAGCAAGGGCCGTCGCACTTTCCGCCTGGGCAAGGAATTGTACGAGCAGAAGTTTGCCTACGATATCCAGTCTGGCAGCACGGCCGAGCAGACCTATCAAAAGGCGCTGGCAACGCGCGAGGAACTGCTGACCAATATGGCGCGCATCTCGGACGATCTGTGGGACAAGACCATGGGCGGCGCGGCCAAGCCGGCCGACCGCTTTGCCAAGATCGGCATGGTGATCGACAAGCTGTCTTCCCGTCACGTGGCGCGCGAGGATTTCTTCAAGGAGATCCGCCGCCAGGTGCCGGTGCTGCAGGACTGGGTGATCAGCCACGACCTGCTGACGCTGGATCCGAAGAAGCAGCTGGAAGTGCGCGCGACGCCGGCATACCAGGCCGGCGTGGCCGGCGCCAGCATCGACGCACCGGGGCCGTATCGCCCGCAGGACCGCACCTACTACAACGTGACGCCGCTCGATGGCGCAACGGCGGAGGCGGCCGAGAGCAGCCTGCGCGAGTACAACTACTGGATACTGCAGATCCTGAATATCCACGAGGCGATTCCCGGCCACTATGCGCAGCTGGTGTATGCGAACCGCTCGCCCTCGATCGTCAAATCCATCTTCGGCAACGGCGCGATGGTGGAGGGTTGGGCGGTGTACGGCGAGCGCATGATGCTGGAATCCGGCTATGGCAATAACGAGCCGGAAATGTGGCTGATGTATTCGAAGTGGAACCTGCGCAGCGTGACCAACACCATCCTCGATTACAGCGTGCACGTGCTGGGCATGACGGAGGAGCAGGCCATGGATCTGTTGACGCGCCAGGCCTTCCAGACGCGCAGTGAGGCGGTGGAGAAATGGCATCGGGTGCAGGTGTCGTCGGTGCAGCTGACCAGCTATTTCAGCGGCTACAGCGAGATCATGGAATTGCGCGAGCAGCGCAAGCAGCAGTTGGGCGCCAAGTTCAACCTGAAGGAATTCCACGAGCAATTCCTCAGCTACGGCAGCGCGCCGGTGCGGGTGATCAAGGGCTTGATGACGCAGTAGAGTGTGTCCGTTTGAGTGGGCGCAAACAGCTCATCCGTTGATTCGCTATGGTAGTACGCCGACTCGCATTCAGGCCGGTTTCTGCTACCATTTAATCAGGGAGTGACCATGAATATGCCCATCAAATTCAACACGCTTGAGTACGCAAGAAAGTTGGCGGAGGCCGGTATCCCGCCGGATCAGGCGGAGGCGCAAGCAAACGCCTTGAGCGACGCACTGGCTGAGGCCACAGTCGGGCCAAGCGAGCTGGTCCTTCTCCGGACCGACATGATCGCCCGGATCGAAATGTTGCGGACAGATATATACGCGAAGCTCGAAGCGCTGGAGCAGCGTTTCAATACCAAGCTCGAAGCGTTGGAGGAACATTTTAATACCAAGCTCGAAGCGTTGGAGGAACGTTTTAATGCCAAGCTTGAAGCGCTGGAACAACGCTTGATTGCGCGCTTCAACGCGAAATTCGTTACGCTCTACTGGATGGTAGGAATTTCGCTAGCGCTGCATGCCGTGACGCTTGGCGTGCTTCTTAAAATATCCAGCCGCTTGCCGTAGCGCCGTGTTCATCAGGCCTTCTCTTCCGGCGCCGTCGACATGCGCACGAACAGCGGCGCCACCAGCAGGCCCAGCTCGAACAGCAGGCACATCGGAATCGCCAGCGAGAACATGCTGACCGCATCGGGCGGCGTGACGATGGCGGCAATCACGAAGGCACCCACAATCGCGTAAGGACGCACTTCCTTCAGCTTGGCCACGCTCACCAGGCCCATGCGCACCAAAATCACCACCACCACCGGCACCTCGAACGTCGCGCCAAAGGCCAGGCACATCGACATGACGAAATCCAGGTAGTTCTCGATATCCGGCGTCACCGCGATCGACTGCGGCGAAAACTCGGCGATGAACTGGAACACGCGGCCGAACACCAGGAAGTAGCAGAACGCCACGCCGCTCATGAACAGCACCGACGACGAAATCACCAGCGGCGCGATCAAGCGCTTCTCGTGCGCATACAGGCCCGGCGCCACGAAGGCCCACAGCTGGTACAGCACCCACGGCAGGGACAGGATGATGGAAATGACCAGGGTCACCTTCATCGGCACCAGGAACGGCGAGATCACGCCGGTGGCGATCATCTTCGAGCCGACCGGCAGCGAGGCGATCATCGGCCGCGCGATGAAGTCGTAGATTTGCGACGGCCCCGGCCAGATCATCAGCGCGATGCAGACGATGGCGATGCCGATGGACGCCTTGACCAAACGGTCGCGCAGTTCGATCAGGTGAGAGATAAAGGTCTCTTCGCCCTGTGCAGGTTTAGTCATTTAGTAGAACGAAGAGTTGGAGTTGCTGCCGGGGCGGAAGCGGGCCACGCGCGCCGCGCCGGACGTCACGTGCATCTTGCCGCCGTGGCGCTGCTTGTACCAGCCGGGAACGGCCGAGTTGCGCACCAGCTTCTTGCGGCGGAACTCGCGCGCCTTGCGCGACAGATCGTCGGTGGTGGCGCTGCTGAACGAGGGCGTGGTGGGCGTATCGTGCCACGCGTTTTCCACTTCGGAAACGTGCTGGGAGATGGAATTCTCCACGTCCGACTTGACGCTCTCGGCCGCGGCCTGCACTTCTTTCTGGAGGTTTTTCAACTCTTCCAGCTCGATTTCGCGCGAGACTTCGGATTTGACTTCGTTCAGGTAGCGCTGGGCGCGGCCGTACAGCGTCCCGGCCATGCGCGCCACCTTGGGCAGCTTTTCAGGACCGATGACGACCAGCGCAACCACGCCGATCACAGCAAGTTTGGTAAGACCGAGATCGATCATAAGGTAGTTTCAGCCACAAGGGAGCCGCGCTCCCCGGGGCTTATTTCTTCTCTTTAGCGTCGACGTCGATGGTGCCCGGTGCGGCCGGGGCGGCTGGCTTGTCTTCCTCGCCCTTGACGCCATCCTTGAAGCCTTTGACGGCCTTGCCGATGTCCGAACCCATATTGCCCAGTTTCTTGGTGCCGAACACCAGCATCACGATCACCAGGACGATCAACCAATGCCAAATACTGAATGAACCCATCATATTCCCCTTGCAAGGCGCAAGCGCCCAAATTATCTATTGATACGAGAACTGCCTGCGACAGTATAAGCGAACCGCAGCCCGTCATGTGGATGTCATGCGGCTATCGATATAACGCTGGCAACTTAAGGCAACTTAGAGCAACTTAGAGAGCAACTTAACGTTGTCCGCGCCAGGGGTGAGGGCCGCCGATCACATGTAGATGTAGATGGTACACCTCTTGTCCGCCGTTGGGCCCACTGTTAATCAGCGTCTTGTAGCCGCCGGTCGGCGTGCCGTCGGCGTCGTAGCCGACGGCGCAACCGGATTCCTCCGCCAGCCGGGGCGCCAGCGCCAGCATTTTGCCCAGCAACGGGGCTTCGTTGGCGCTGCAGTCCGACAAGGACGAGAAATGTTTCTTCGGAATCACCAGCAAATGCACCGGCGCGGCAGGGTTGATGTCCTTGAACGCCAGCAAGTCCTCGTCTTCGTAGACGATGGACGAGGGGATTTTCTTTTCAGCTATCTTGCAAAACAGGCAGTTATCCACAACGGCTCCGTGAGTGGGGGTTATTCCTTGCGGGCAGCTTTTTCTTCGAGTCCGGAGACGCCTTCGCGGCGCGCCAGCTCGTCGAGCACCTGCTGCGGCTTGAGGTCGAACTGGGCCAGCAGCACCAGCGTATGGAACCACAAGTCGGCCACTTCGTACAAGACCTTGCCGCTGTCGCCGCCGGCGCGCGCATCCTTGGCGGCCATCACGGTTTCGGTGGCTTCCTCGCCGATTTTCTTCAGGATGGCGTCGTCGCCCTTGGCGAACAGCTTGGAGGTGTAGGACTTGTCGGGATCGCCGCCGTTGACCAGTTTGCGCGACTCGATCAGATCGGCCAAGCGGTCGAGAATAGTGCTCATGTCGATTTCTTTGTCTTGGTTTTTGCCACCGTGGCCGGAGTGTAGATGTCGGCAGGATCCTTCAGCACGGGCTCGGCGGCCTGCCAGTCGCCCTCGAGCGCGTCGCCCTCGAACTTCTGGAAGAAGCAGGAATGGCGGCCGGTATGGCAGGCGATGCCGCCGGCCTGCTCGATTTTCAGCAGCACCACGTCCTCGTCGCAATCGAGGCGGATTTCCAGCACCTTCTGCACATGGCCGGATTCCTCGCCCTTGTGCCACAGCTTCTTGCGCGAGCGGCTCCAGTACACGGCTTCGCCCAGCTCGACCGTCTTGGCCAGCGCCTCGCGGTTCATCCAGGCGAACATCAGCACGTCGTTGCTGCCGGCTTCCTGGGCGATCACCGGCACCAGGCCGTGCTCGTCCCATTGGATTTTCTTCAGCCATTTAGCCTTGGCCAGGGCGCTTGCGGTAGTCGACATAGAATTCTCTTAAACCAGGCGCATCGGAATGCCCTGCTGCGCCATGAAACGCTTGGCTTCCTGCACCGTGTGCTGGCCGTAGTGGAAGATGCTGGCGGCGAGCACCGCGTCGGCCTTGCCCAGCTTGATGCCGTCGGCCAGGTCCTGCAAGCCGCCGACGCCGCCGGAGGCGATCACCGGGATGCCGACCGCGTCGGACACGCCGCGCGTCAGGCCCAGGTCGAAGCCGGACTTGGTGCCGTCGCGGTCCATGCTGGTCAGCAGGATTTCGCCGGCGCCCAGCTGTTCCATCTTCTTCGCCCATTCGATGGCGTCGATGCCGGTGGCCTTGCGGCCGCCGTGCGTAAACACTTCCCACTTGCCGGGCGCAACCTGCTTGGCGTCGATCGCCACCACGATGCATTGCGAGCCGTGCTTTTGCGAGGCGTCGTACACCAGCTGCGGATTGGCTACGGCCGACGAGTTCATGCTGACCTTGTCGGCGCCGGCGTTGAGCAGCCGGCGCACGTCGGCCACTTCGCGCACGCCGCCGCCCACCGTCAGCGGGATGAACACCTGCGAAGCGACGGCTTCGATGATGTCCAGGATCAGGCCGCGGTTGTCGCTGGTGGCGGTGATGTCGAGGAAGGTCAGTTCGTCGGCGCCCTGTTCGTCGTAGCGGCGGGCGATTTCCACCGGGTCGCCGGCATCGCGCAGCTCGGTGAAATTGACGCCTTTGACGACGCGGCCATCGGTCACGTCCAGGCAGGGGATGATGCGTTTAGCGAGCATGGTATTTGACTTTATTCTTCCGTATCTTCTTCGAGCAGATCTCCACTGAGCTCGTCGGCGCGCAGCTGGGCCGAGGCGAGGTCGATGGTGCCCTCGTAAATCGAACGGCCGCAGATCACGCCTTCGATGCCTTCTTCCTGTACCGCGCACAGCGCTTCGACGTCGCCCAGGTTGTGCAGGCCGCCCGAGGCGATGACCGGGATCTTGACCGCTTGCGCCAGCTTGACGGTGGCCTCGATATTGACGCCACCCATCATGCCGTCGCGGCCGATGTCGGTGTAGATGATCGATTCGACGCCGTAGGCTTCGAATTTCTTGGCCAGGTCGATGACCTCGTGGCCGGACATCTTGCTCCAGCCGTCGGTGGCGACCTTGCCGTCCTTGGCGTCCAGGCCGACGATGATGTGGCCGGGGAAGGCGCCGCAGGCGTCGTGCAGGAAGCCGGGCTCCTTCACGGCGGCGGTGCCGATGATGACGTAGCTGATGCCGGCGTCCAGGTAGCGCTCGATGGTGTCGAGGTCGCGGATGCCGCCGCCCAGCTGCACCGGAATCTCGTCCAGGCCATTTTCTTCAGCGTACTCCTGCACCACCTTGAGGATGGCCTTGACCGCGCCTTCGTTCTTCGGCTTGCCGGCGAAGGCGCCGTTCAGGTCGACCAGGTGCAGGCGGCGCGCGCCCTGCTTCAGCCAATGCAGGGCCATGTCGGCCGGATCTTCGGAGAATACGGTGGCGAGTTCCATATCGCCTTGTTTCAAGCGAACGCAGTGACCGTCTTTGAGGTCGATGGCAGGAATGAGCAGCATGATGGTTTAAGTAAATTTAGGGGTAAATGAAATCAAGGGTTCCAGTGAACGAAATTCTTGTACAACTGCAGTCCGGTGGCGGCGCTTTTCTCCGGGTGGAACTGTGTCGCAAAAATATTATCACGTGCGACGGCACAGCTGAACGCCGCACCGTAGATGGTCTGTCCCACGGTGTGCTCGGCCAGCCCGGGCTGGGCGAAATAGCTGTGCACGAAATAGAAATAGCTGTCGTCGGGAATATCCTGCCACATCGGGTGAGACGCCGTTTGGCGCACTTGGTTCCAGCCCATTTGCGGAACCTTGAAACGCGAGCCGTCTTCCTGCACCTGGCCGTCGAGCTGGAAGCGCACGACCCTGCCCGGCAACAGGCCGAGGCCGGCGGCGTTGCCTTCCTCGCTGCCGTCGAACAGCATCTGCTCGCCGATGCACACGCCCATCAACGGCTTGGTCCGCGCCGCCACCAGCAGCGCGTCCTGCACGCCGGATTCGCGCAGGCTGCGCATGCAGTCCGGCATGGCGCCCTGGCCGGGCAAGACGATGCGGTCGGCGGTTTCGATGTCGGCGACTTCGCCGGAGATCAGCACATTGGCATCGGGCGCGACGGCGCGCAGGGCCTGCGCGACCGAGCGCAGATTACCCATGCCGTAATCAACTACTACGATTTTTTTCATGATGATGTGATGTTACAGGCTGCCCTTGGTCGATGGGATCGTGCCGGCGGCGCGCGGGTCCAGCTCCGACGCCATGCGCAGCGCGCGGCCAAATGCTTTGAACACCGTCTCGCATTGATGGTGCGCGTTGGTGCCGCGCAGGTTATCGATGTGCAGCGTGACCAGCGCGTGGTTGACGAAGCCGCGGAAGAACTCCAGCGTCAGGTCGACGTCGAAGGTGCCGATCATCGCGCGCGTGAATGGAATGTGGTATTCGATGCCTGGCCGGCCGGAGAAATCCAGCACCACGCGCGACAGCGCCTCGTCCAGCGGCACATACGAATGGCCGTAGCGGACGATGCCCTTGCGGTCGCCGATGGCCTTGGCCACGGCCATGCCGAGGGTGATGCCGACGTCTTCCACCGTGTGGTGGTTGTCGATGTGGATGTCGCCGGTGGCTTCCACATCCAGGTCGAACAGGCCGTGACGGGCGATCTGGTCCAGCATGTGGTCCAGGAAGGGCACGCCGGTGTTCAGCTTTTGCTTGCCGGTGCCGTCAAGGTTGATCGAAACGCGGACTTGCGTCTCGTTGGTGTTGCGGATAATTTCTGCGGTGCGGTTCATGAAAGGCTCGCGGTGGCGATGGCGATAACGTTAGGCTGCCAGCGATGCGGCGAAGGCATCGAGGAAGGCGGAATTCTCTTCCGGGGTGCTGACCGTGATACGCAAACAATTGGCCAGCACATCGTGCATTTTACCTACATTTTTGATTAATACCTTGCGGGACAGCAGTTTCGCGTAGGCATCATCGGAATTCGGCACCCGAATCAAGATAAAATTCGCCGCCGACGGGAACACCTCCACCCCGGGCAGAGCGGCCAGCGCAGCCATCAGATCGGCGCGTGCGGCGCGCAAAGCCGTGGCCTGCTGGTTCAGCACCTCCACGTGGTCGAGCGCGAATTCGGCCGCTGCCTGCGTCAACACGTTGATGTTGTAAGGAGGCCGCACTTTGTCGAACTCGGCCAGCAATTGCGGCGCCGCCGACATGTAGCCGAGGCGGATGCCGGCCAGTCCCAGCTTCGACACCGTGCGCATGACGACGAGATTGTTAAATTCCGGCAGCCGGTGCATAAAGGTTTGCTGGGCGAACGGCTCGTAGGCTTCGTCGACCACGGCCAGGCCCGAGCCGTTCTCGTCCAATGCCTTGATGATGGCGACGATGTCGTCCGCGGCGAACAGGTTGCCGGTCGGGTTGTTCGGGTAGGATAGGAACACCAGCGACGGCTTGTGCCGCGCGATCGCGGCCAGCATGGCCGGCAGGTCCAGCGTCAGGTCGGCCTTCAACGGCACGCCGACGTAGTCCATGCCCGCGAACTGCGCCGAGCGCTGGTACATGACGAACGACGGCGTCGGCGCCAGCACCACGGCGCGGCGGTCCTGCAGCGCGCAGCCCATGCACAGGATGGAGATCAGTTCATCGGAGCCGTTGCCCAGCATGACGTCGTAGCCGGCCGGGATGCCCAGCGTGTCGCGCACGCGCTGCTTGATGGTGGCGTACGACGCGACCGGGTAGCGGTTCAGCGTGACGTCGGTCAGGCGTTGGGCCAGTTCCTCGCGCAGGTGATGCGGCAGCTGGTAAGGGTTCTCCATCGCATCCAGTTTGATATAACCACTCGCGTCGGCGACGTGGTAGCCAGCGATGGCGCGCACGTCGGAGCGGATGGTGGTGTTGACCAGGGTGTCGATGGAAGACATCTTACTAAGGCTCCTATGAGGTGACTGAACTTCGTTTAACGGGGGACTTCTTCTTTTTTTCCGGCGGTGCCGGCACTTCCGGCATGGCCAGGCGTTCGGCGATGATGGCGCAGTAGTCGGGATTCAGTTCGAAGCCGACGAAATTGCGGCCGCAGCGCTTGGCCGCGATGGCCGTCGTGCCGCTGCCCATGAACAGGTCCAGCACCACGCCGTCCGGCGGGCACGAGGCCTTGACCATGCGTTCGATGATCTCCAGCGGCTTCTGCGTCGGATGGTCGGCGCGCTCCGGATGCTCGCGGTGCAGGCGCGACACGCTCCACAAATCCTTCGGGTTGTAGCCCACTTCCAGCCACTTGGCGCCGATGAAGATCGAGCGCGAACGGGCCTTCTTGGTTTCGGCGTCGTACGGAATGCGCACCGCGTCCAGGTCGAAGTAGTAATCCTTGCGGCGCACGAAGAAGCCGATGGTGTCGTGCACCGACGAGTAGCTGCGCACGCTGCCGCCCATCGACGGCACGCGGCGGTCCCAGATGATCTCGTTCATCATCGTCATGCGCTTTTTCAGCAGCACGAAAATCTCCGGAGAAAAGCGCCAGGTCAGGAAGATGTACAGGCTGCCGTTGGGTTTCAGCTTGGGCAACGCGGCGTCTATCCACTGCTCGGTCCAGCGCAGGTATTCTTCCACCGTCTGCGAGTCGGAGTCGTTGCCGTAGTCCTTGCCCAGGTTGTACGGCGGATCGGTCAGGATCAAGTCGACGGAACCGTCCGGGATGCGCGCCAGGCCGGCCAGCGCATCCTCGCAAAAGACCTGATTGATCCAGGCGTCCGTCATTTGAGGCGCAGCTCCGCGCTGCGGGCGTGCGCCTGCAGGCCTTCGCCGTAGGCCAGTTCGGCCGCGACCTTGCCCAGCGTTTGCGCGCCGGCTTCGCTGACATGAATGATCGACGAGCGTTTCTGGAAATCGTACACGCCCAGCGGCGACGAAAAGCGCGCCGTGCGCGAGGTCGGCAGCACGTGGTTCGGGCCGCAGCAATAGTCGCCCAGCGATTCGGACGAGAAGCGGCCGAGGAACATGGCACCGGCGTGGCGGATCTGGTCGGCCCACTGCTGCGGGTTCTCTGCCGAGATTTCCAGGTGCTCGGCGGCGATGCTGTTGGCGATGGCGCAGGCTTCGGCCATGTCGCGCACTTTCACCAATGCGCCGCGGTCGGTCAGCGACGTGCGGATCACTTCCGCGCGCGGCATCGTCGGCAGCAGCTTGATAATGCTCGCTTCGACCCTGGCGATGTAGTCCGCGTCCGGGCACAGCAGGATCGCCTGCGCCAGTTCGTCGTGCTCCGCCTGCGAGAACAGGTCCATCGCAACCCAGTCGGGATCGGTGGTGCCGTCGCAGATGATCAGGATTTCCGACGGGCCGGCGATCATATCGATGCCGACGATGCCGAACACGCTGCGCTTGGCGGCTGCCACGTAGGCATTGCCGGGGCCGACGATCTTGTCGACCGGCTGTATGGACTCGGTGCCGTGCGCCAGCGCGGCGACGGCTTGCGCGCCGCCGATGGTGATGACGCGGGTGACGCCGGCAATCGCGGCGGCGGCCAGCACCATCTGGTTCTTCACGCCGTCCGGCGTCGGCACCACCATGATGATCTCTTCGACGCCGGCGACGTGCGCGGGTATCGCGTTCATCAGCACCGACGAGGGATAGGCCGCCTTGCCGCCCGGGACGTAGATGCCCACCCGGTCCAGCGGCGTGACTTTCTGGCCCAGCACCGTGCCGTCAGGCTCGGTGTAGGTGAAGCCGTTCAGCTCCCGCTTCTGGCGCTCGTGGAACACGCGGATGCGCTGGGCGGCGGTGTGCAGCGCGTTGCGCTGCGCTTCGGGAATGCTGGCCAGCGCGGCCTGCAGTTCCGCTTCCGGAATGTCGAAGGCGGCCATGCTGGCGGCGCCGCCGTTGGGAATGCGGTCGAAGCGGTTGGTGTATTCCAGCACGGCGGCGTCGCCGCGCGCCTTCACATCGGCCAGGATGCCGGCGACTGCACGCTCGATGGCTTCATCGGTACTCGCTTCAAATGCCAGCAGGGCATCCAGGGACTTTTTGAAATCGGCTTGGGTGGAATCGAGCTTGGTGATTTGAATCGACATGATGGTTTACTTTTTGGAGGCGCGTTCGAATGCTTCAATGATGGGCTGCAGGCGTTCGCGCTTGAGCTTGAGCGCGGCCTGGTTGACGATCAGGCGCGACGAGATGTCCATGATCGCTTCCACTTCCTTCAGGTCGTTGGCGCGCAGCGTGTTGCCGGTGCTGACCACGTCGACGATGGCGTCCGACAGGCCGACCAGCGGCGCCAGCTCCATCGAGCCGTACAGCTTGATCAGGTCGACGTGCACGCCTTTCTTGGCGAAGTGCTCGCGCGCGGTCTGCACGAACTTGGTGGCCACGCGCAGGCGCGCACCCTGGCGCACGGCGGTCTCGTAGTCGAAGCCGTTGCGCACGGCGACCGACATGCGGCAGGCCGCGATGTTCAAGTCGATGGGCTGGTACAGGCCCTCGCCGCCATGCTCCAGCAGCACGTCCTTGCCGGCCACGCCGAAGTCCGCCGCGCCGTGCTGGACATAGGTCGGCACGTCGGTGGCGCGGACGATGATGACGCGCACGTCGGGATCGTTGGTCGACAGGATCAGCTTGCGCGACGTCTCCGGGTTCTCGGTGACGGTGATGCCGGCCGCTTCCAGCAGCGGCAGCGTGTCCTCGAAAATGCGGCCCTTCGACAGCGCGAGGATCAGCTGCGAGTTGGCTTGGAATGCGCTCATGATTTATTTGATCCGTTTGATATTGGCGCCGACCGCGGACAGCTTCACTTCCATCTGGTCGTAGCCGCGATCGAGGTGGTAAATGCGGTCGATCAGCGTTTCGCCGCGCGCGGCCAGCGCCGCGATCACCAGCGAAGCGGAAGCGCGCAGGTCGGTCGCCATCACCGGCGCCCCGACCAGCTGCTCGACGCCCTTGATGAAGGCGGTGTTGCCGTCGGTTTCAATCGCCGCGCCCAGGCGGTTCATTTCCTGTACGTGCATGAAGCGGTTTTCGAAGATCGTTTCGGTCACGCGGCTGGCGCCGTCGGCGATGGTGTTCACCGCCATGAACTGCGCCTGCATGTCGGTCGGGAAGCCCGGGTATTCGGTGGTGCGGAAGGTGACCGGCGTCGGGCGCTTGTCCATCTGCGCGCGGATCCAGTTGTCGCCGATGGTCATCTGCAGGCCGATCTCGCGCAGCTTGTCCAGCGCGGCGTCCATGATGTCGACGCGGGTGTTGCGGATCGTGATGTCGCCGCCGGCGGCAGCCACGGCGCACAGGAAGGTCGCCGCTTCGATGCGGTCGGAGATGACGGCGTGTTTTGCGCCGTGCAGCTCGGCCACACCCTGGATCACCAGGCGGTTGGTGCCGATGCCTTCGATCTTGGCGCCCATGCCGACCAGCAGGTTGGCCAGGTCGGTCACTTCCGGTTCGCAGGCGGCGTTCTCCAGCACGGTCTCGCCTTCGGCCAGGGTGGCGGCCATCAGCAGGTTCTCGGTGCCGGTCACGGTGATCATGTCGGTGACGATGCGCGCGCCCTTGAGCTTCTTGCACTTGGCGTAGATGTAGCCGCCTTCGACGGTGATGTCGGCGCCCAGCGCCTGCAGGCCCTTGATGTGCTGGTCCACCGGACGCGAGCCGATGGCGCAGCCGCCCGGCAGCGAGACCTTGGCTTCGCCGAAGCGCGCCAGCAAGGGGCCCAATACCAGGATCGAGGCGCGCATGGTTTTCACCAGCTCATACGGGGCCTCCAGCTTGTCGATGGCGCTGCCGTTCAAGGTGACCTTGTCGCCGTCCTGCGTCACTTTCAGGCCGGTCTGGCCCAGCAGCTTGAGGATGGTCGCCACGTCGTGCAGGTGCGGCACGTTCGACAGCTCGACGTCGCCCGAGGTCAGCAGGCCGGCGCACAGGATGGGCAGCGCCGCGTTCTTCGCGCCGGAGATGTTGATATCGCCGTTCAGGCGGTTGCCGCCTTGTATGAGGAGCTTGTCCATGCTTGCTTATCCTTGGTATTCGTCAGGGGTGAGGGTTTTCATCGACAGCGCGTGGATCTCTTCGCGCATGCGGTCGCCCAGCGCGGCGTACACGATCTGGTGGCGCTGGATCGGACGCTTGCCGACGAAGGCTGGCGAGACGATGACGGCCTGGAAGTGCTGGCCGTCGCCCTCCACTTCGAGGTGGGTGCATTCGAGGCCGGCCGAGATGTAGCCGTGGATCAGTTCTGGAGTGGTAGCCATGATGAGATGTCCTTGGAATTAATGACGCAAACGATAACCGCTGCGCAGCAAACGAATCGCCAGCAGTGCCAACGCGACGAGGAAGGCGGAGACGATGCTCACGCTGACCAGCGGGTTGACGTCCGACTGGCCGAAGAAACCGTAGCGGAAGCCGTCGATCATGTAGAAGAACGGGTTCAGGTGCGAGACCGTCAGCCAGAACGGCGGCAGCGAGTGGATCGAGTAGAACACGCCGGACAGGAAGGTCAGCGGCATGATCAGGAAGTTCTGGAACGCGGCCAGCTGGTCGAATTTTTCGGCCCAGATGCCGGCGATCAGGCCCATGGTGCCGAGGATGGCCGCGCCCAGCAGCGCGAAGACGACGATCCACAGCGGCGCCGTGAACGACAGGTGGGCGAACCACGCCGTCACCACGAACACGCCGAAGCCGACCACGATGCCGCGCACCATGGCGGCGATCACGTAGGCCGAGAAAATTTCCCAGTGCGACAGGGGCGTCAGCAGCACGAACACCAGGTTGCCGGTGATCTTGGACTGGATCAGCGACGACGACGAGTTGGCGAAGGCGTTCTGCAACACGCTCATCATCACCAGGCCGGGGATCAGGAAGGCGGTGTAGCTGACGTCCGTGTAGACGGTGACGCGGCCTTCGAGCACGTGGCCGAAGATCAGCAGGTACAGCATGGCGGTCAGGATCGGCGCGGCGACGGTTTGTGTGGCCACTTTCCAGAAGCGCAGCGTCTCCTTGTAGACCAGGGTGCGGAAGCCGGTGGAGATGAAGTTCATACGGTGCCCTTGTCCATGATCTGCAAGAAGATGTCTTCCAGATCCGCTTGTTGCAGTTGCATTTCGTCGATCACGGCGCCGGACTCGCGCAGGCGCGCCAGCAGGGTTTCGACTTCGGCGTATTCGTTGATGCGCAGGCTGTACTTCTTGCCATGCTCGGACGCTTCCGGATGCGTGACCAGGTGGCGCAGGTCTTGCGGCAGATCGCCGCTGGTCAGGTTGACCGTCAGCTGCGAGCCGGAGATGCGGCGGATCAGCGACGCCATGGTGTCGAGCGCGACCACCTTGCCGCTCTTGAGCATGGCCACGCGCTTGCACATGGCTTGCGCTTCTTCCAGGTAGTGGGTGGTCAGCACGACGGTGTGGCCTTCGCGGTTCAGGCGCGAGATGAACTTCCACAGCGTCTGGCGCAGCTCGACGTCGACGCCGGCGGTCGGCTCGTCGAGCACGATGACGGGCGGCTTGTGCACCAGCGCCTGCGCCACCAGCACCCGGCGCTTCATGCCGCCGGACAGCGCGCGCATATTGACGTCGGCCTTGTTGGTCAGGTCGAGGTTGTGCATCACTTCATCGATCCAGGCGTCGTTGTTGGCCAAGCCGAAATAGCCGGACTGCAGGCGCAGCGTCTCGCGCACGGTGAAGAACGGGTCGAACACCAGCTCCTGCGGCACCACGCCCAGCTTCTTGCGGGCGGCGCGGAAATCGCCGGTGACGTCGTGGCCGTGGATGCTGACCTTGCCCGCATCGGGCCGGATCAGGCCGGCGATGATGGAAATCAGCGTGGTCTTGCCGGCGCCGTTGGGGCCCAGCAGGCCGAAAAACTCGCCCTCTTCGATTGAAAGGGACACGCCGCCCAGTGCCTGGAGCGACTTGTAGCGCTTCTCGACATTACTTATTTGGATCGCTGTCATTCTTGACTTATCAGTTGGTGCGGCGGCACGGGCCGGCGCGTGGGTGCTCGTAGATGCCCAAAGGCGGAAGGTGGTGCAAGCGCCGCGGCTCTCAGGCAGCGGCAACGTTCAATTATATTGGAAATTCGGATCGGCAGAGCCAGACTGGCCATTTACCGGGGGTAACAGGTAACGAGTAAGACAGGGGACGGGGGCAGGGCGGGGGTCAATGATGGTGGTGCGAGGCCGTATCGTCGGCCAGACCGGTCTTGGGGGTGAAGACCGAGGTTGGTGCGTTAACCGGGGCGAATTCTTCGTGCAGGGGATTGGGCGGCACGGGCTCGCCGGCGTCCAGCTTGACCGACGGCGGGAACAGCAGCGAGCACACGCCGTACAGCTTGGTCAGGCTTTGCAGCGCCGGCGGCAGGTTTTTCAGTTCCAGCTTGACGCCGGCGTCCTGGGCAGCGCGCTGCCATGCCAGCATCACCGATACCGCCGCCGAATCGACCGTCAACACATGGCGCAGGTCGAACACGGTCTGGCCGGCCTTGAGGGCCGCCAAGCCGCGCTCCAGCGCCGCGGAGGCGTTGAGCACGGTCAGGGACGTGAGGGACTGCAGGTTGTCGATAGCTTCGGACATGGCGGCAAGGATTTAAGGTAAGGATTTACTTCGTGGCGGTTTTCAGCGGTCGGTTGGCCAAGGTCTTGTTCTTTTCAGTCAAGGTCTTGATCAGGCCGTCGATGCCGCCCTTGCTGATTTCCGAAGCAAACGTGCCCTTGTAGGTCTCGACCAGCCATGCGCCCAGCACGTTGATGTCGTAGATCTTCCAGCCGGCCGGGGTCTTGGCGACGCGGTAGTTCAGCGGAATCGGCTCGCCGCGGGTCATGTTGACCTGCGAACGCACTTCCACGTCGGTATCGTCCGCCGCGGCGCGCATAGGCTTGAATTCCACCGTTTCATTCTTGATTTGCGACAGCGCGCCCGAATAGGTGTAGATCAGCAGGGTGCGGAATTGTTCCGACAATGCCTTCTGCTGCTCCGGGGTGGCCTCGCGCCAGAAGCGGCCGGCCGCCAGCGATGTCATGCGCTGCGAATCGACGTAGGGCAGGATCTTGGTCTCGACCAGGTCCATCACCTTCTTCGTGTCGCCGGCCTGGATCGCCTTGTCGGTCTTGGCCGTGTCGATCACGTCCTGGCTGATGCGCTTGACCAGCACGTCCGGCGCTTCGTTGGCGGGGGCTGCGGCATGGGCGTTGAACGCCAGCGCCACAGTTGCTAAAGCGATAATTTGTTTAATCAATTTCATGTTTTTGCCTTACCTTTATAAGTTCTTCGGGATCACAGGCTGGCGTTGTTCGCAGCCGGTGTGCCGGAGTTTAACTCTTTTGGCGCCGATTCGGATGACACGGGTGCCGAAGTTTCCGTCGCGGCAGTCGGCGCGGCGGCAGGTTTCGTGTCGATTTCAGCCGAATCGTCTTTTTTAGCTTTCCTGACAGGGCCGCCGTCGTCCGGGTGGATCTGGCTCTCGCGGCGCTGCAGGTAGCCGTCGCGGATGAACTCATAGCGGTCCAGCGCAGCGTCCTCCAGCAGGCTCGATGCGTCCAGCAGGTTAGCACGCTGATCGACAACGCGTAGCGCGGTACCGGTATTGCGGATATACACTGGTTCCTTGTAGGCCCAGATGTCGCCCTTGATGTCCAGCGGCAACGCCGCGGTGTCGCGCACGGTCGAAGGTCCCAGCAGCGGCAGCATCAGGTACGGACCGGACGGCACGCCCCACACGCCCAGGGTCTGGCCGAAGTCTTCCTTGTGCTTTTGCAGGCCGGCTTCGGAGGCGATGTCGAACAGGCCGACGATACCCACGGTGGAGTTCAGCGCGAAGCGCGACACGTCGGACATGCCGGCCTGGCCATTGCCTTGCAGCAGGTTGTTGACGGCGCTCCAGGCGTCGGCCAGGTTGCCGAAGAAGTTGTTCACGCCGGTCTGCACGAACGATGGCAGCACGTTCTTGTAGGCGGTGGCGGCAGGCTTCAGCGCGTAGGTGTCGACCGTGTCGTTAAAGCTGAACATGGCGCGGTTGAAGCCCTCGTAAGGGTCGCGCGGGTTCGGCCCGGCACAGCCGGCCAGCAGCACGGTGACGCCCAGCGCCAGCGCGGCGCCGCGGAGAGATTTCGGAGTACGGTGCATCATTTACTGTCCTTTCCCTCTGCAGCTTTGCTGTAGATGAATTGATTGATCAGGTCTTCCAGTACGGCGGCGGACTGGGTGCGGGCGATCTTGTCGCCAGCACCAAGGTTGTTGGTGTCGCCGCCGGCCTCGATGCCGACATATTGCTCGCCCAGCAAGCCAGCCGTCAGGATCTTGGCGGAACTGTCTTTAGGGAATTTGTAGCCTTCTTCCATGTTCAAGGTTACCAGCGCCTGATAACTCTTGTCATCAAACTTGATCTCTCCCACACGGCCTACCACCACGCCGGCCGCCTTGACCGCCGCCTGCGGACGCAGGCTGCCGATGTTGTCGAACTTGGCGGTGATCGGGTACGACTTGCCGAAGGACATGGAACCCATGTTGCCGGCTTTCAGCGCCAGGAACATCAGCGCGGCGACGCCGACGACGATGAACAGACCGACCCAGACATCCAGAGATTTACGTTGCATAGCTATTCCTCACACTTTCTTAATCTTATTTGCTGAACATCAGCGCCGTCATCATGAAGTCCAGCCACCAGATCATCAGCGATGAAATCACGACCGTGCGGGTGGTGGCGCGCGCCACATCTTCCGGCGTCGGCTGTGCCTCATAGCCCTGGTACAAGGCGATGAAGGTGATCGCGATGCCGAACACGACGCTCTTGGCGAAGCCGTTGAAAATATCCTTGTACAGGTCGACGCCGCCCTGCATCTGCGACCAGAACGCGCCGTCGTCGACGCCAATCAGCTGCACGCCGACCAGCCAGCCGCCCAGCACGCCGACCGCGCTGAACACCGACGCCAGCAGCGGCACCGAGATCACGCCGGCCCAGAAACGGGGCGCCAGCACGCGCTGGATCGGGTTGACGGCCATCATTTCCATCGCCGACAGCTGTTCACCCGCCTTCATCAGGCCGATTTCGGCCGTCAGCGAGGTGCCGGCGCGGCCGGCAAACAGCAGCGCGGTGATGACCGGGCCCAGTTCGCGGGTCAGGCCCAGCGCCACCAGCAGGCCCAGCGACTGCTCGGCGCCGTATTTATTGAGCGTGTAGTAACCCTGCAGGCCCAGCACCATGCCGACGAACAGGCCGGACAGCGTGATGATCAGCATCGAATAATTGCCGATGAAGTGCAGCTGCTCGATCACCAGGCCCGGACGGCGCAACAGGCCGGGCGACACGCCCAGCACATTGCCGAAGGTGCGGGCGCCGTAGCCTATGCTTTCCACATAGTCGCGCAGCGGCGCGCCCAGCTTGGACAACCAGTTCTTTAAACTCATGTTTGCGCTCCCAGGCCCAGGTCATCGGCCAGGGACTTGCCTGGATAGTGGAACGGCACCGGACCGTCGGCTTCCGCATTGACGAACTGGTGCACGTACGGGTCGGTGGAAACCATCATGTCGGCCGGCGTGCCGTGCGCGACGATCTTGCCTTGCGACAGGAAGTACACATAGTCGGCGATGGCGAAGCATTCCTTGACGTCGTGCGACACCAGGATCGTGGTCGAGCCCAGCGCGGTGTTCAGGTTGCGGATCAGGTTGGCAGTGACGCCCATCGAGATCGGGTCGAGGCCGGCGAACGGCTCGTCGTACATGATCAGTTCCGGATCGAGCGCGATCGAGCGCGCCAGCGCCACGCGGCGCGCCATGCCGCCGGAGATTTCGCCCGGCTTCAGCTTGGCGGCGTTGCGCAGGCCCACGGCGTGCAGTTTCATCAGCACCAGGTTGCGGATCAGCTCTTCCGACAAATCGGTGTGCTCGCGCAGCGGGAAGGCGACGTTCTCAAACACGGTGAGGTCGGTGAACAGCGCGCCATGCTGAAACAGCATGCCCATTTTGCGCCGCAGCAGATACAAGCCAGCGGTATTAAGTTTGTGCACCACCTGGCCCTGTACCTTGACGTGGCCCCGTTTCGGGCGGATCTGGCCGCCGATCAGGCGCAATACCGTGGTCTTGCCGCTCCCCGAACCACCCATGACAGCGATCACTTTTCCACGTGGGAAATCCATCTGGAGACCCGACAGTATCGAGCGCTTTCCATAGGAAAAGTGTAGATCACGGATTTCGACAAGATTAGACACGACTGAACTCATTATTTTTAATGCCGTATTGTAGTGCAGAAAGGTCAATCTCTGCAGGCGCCCCCCTCATTTGTGACAGGGAGACGGACGGTAAGTGGCAGATAATACAACACTACTGAACCTAAAGTCAGCAATTTACACCCGGCACTAAATGTTACATATCAGGGTTTATTGCTGCATCGCACAAGCGCCGATGCGAAAAAAAACCGGGTAGCGAACGGGGATCACCCGCTCGCTCCCGGCAGGGAGTCAGGCTGAAGCTGTGCCGCTAGTGGGAATCAGCGCGGCAGATCGGAACAGCCCATCAGGAACTCGTCGACCGCGCGCGCGCACTGGCGCCCTTCGCGGATCGCCCACACCACCAGCGACTGGCCGCGGCGGACGTCGCCGGCGGCAAAGACGTTGGGGGCGGATGTCTTGTAGCAGCCGGCGCCGTCGGTCGTGGCCTTGGCGTTGCCGCGTGCATCTTTTTCGACGCCGAACGCGTCCAGCACGTTGGCCACCGGCGACACGAAGCCCATGGCCAGCAGCACCAGGTCGGCCTTCATCTCGAATTCCGAGTTTGGCACTTCGGCCATCTTGCCGTCTTTCCATTCGACGCGGCAGGCGATCAGCTTCTCGACCTTGCCGCCCTTGCCTTCCAGGCGCTTGGTGGCCACCGCCCAGTCGCGCTCGCAGCCTTCCTCGTGCGACGAGGAGGTGCGCAGCTTGGTCGGCCAGTACGGCCACACCAGCGGCTTGTTCTCTTGCTCAGGCGGCATGGGCATCAGTTCGAACTGGGTCACCGAGGCGGCGCCGTGGCGGTTCGAGGTGCCGACGCAGTCGGAACCGGTATCGCCGCCGCCGATGACGACCACGTGCTTGCCGGTGGCTTTCAGCTGGTCCTTGACCTTGTCGCCGGCGTTGACCTTGTTTTGCTGCGGCAGGAAGTCCATGGCGAAGTGCACGCCCTTGAGCTCGCGGCCCGGCACCGGCAGGTCGCGCGGCTGCTCGGCGCCGCCGGCCAGCACCACGGCGTCGAAGTCCTTGGCCAGGTCTTCAGGGAAGATGGTTTCCTTGGCCCAGTTGTTGACGTTGGCAGGGAAGTCCTTGCCGACCAGCACGCTGGTGCGGAACACCACGCCTTCGGCTTCCATCTGCTTGATGCGGCGGTCGATGTGCGACTTTTCCATCTTGAAGTCTGGAATGCCGTAGCGCAGCAGGCCGCCGACGCGGTCGCTCTTTTCAAACACGGTGACGGCGTGGCCGGCGCGCGCCAGCTGCTGCGCCGCCGCCAGGCCGGCGGGACCGGAACCGACCACGGCCACTTTCTTGCCGGTCTGCTTGTCCGCGGGCTGCGGCACGACCCAGCCGTGTTCCCAGCCTTCGTCGATGATCTTGTGCTCGATCGACTTGATGCCGACCGGATCGTTGTTGATGCCCAGCGTGCAGGCGGCCTCGCACGGCGCAGGGCAGATGCGGCCGGTGAATTCCGGGAAGTTGTTGGTCGAGTGCAGCGTGTCCAGCGCCTCGCGGTAGTTGCCGCGATACACCAGGTCATTCCAGTCCGGGATGATGTTGTTGACCGGGCAGCCGGTGTTGCAGAACGGGATGCCGCAATCCATGCAGCGCGCGCCCTGCACCTTGGCCTGCTCATTGGTCAGGGTGATGACGAATTCGGAATAGTTTTTCAGGCGCGTAGCCGGCGGCAGATAGCTCTCTTCCTGACGCTTGAATTCCATGAAACCGGTGATTTTACCCACGATAAATCCTTTAGTTATCTGTTGCTCCGTCGTCCCCGCGAAAGCGGGGATCCATGCTGAGCTGGCGTTCTATGGATTCCCGCTTTCGCGGGAATGACGTGGTTTTCAGGCTGCGATCGGCTGGGCGGAAGCGGCTTCGTTCGCCACGTCCTCGGCCATTTCGGCCAGGGCGCGCTTGTATTCGCTCGGGAATACCTTGACGAATTTGCCGCGGCTGTCGGCCCAGTTGTCCAGCAACAGGCGGGCACGGGTGCTGCCGGTGTGCTTGAAGTGACGCTCGATCAAACGCTTCAGGATCACTTCGTCCGCTTCGCGGCCCTGGTCCTTGTGCTGCACGTGGAAGGTCGCGCTGTGCGCTTCCTGTTCCTTGGCGGTCAGCACCTGCTCCAGCGACACCATCGCGGTGTTGCAGCGGGCTTCGAAATCGCCGTCCGGGTCGTACACGTAGGCGATGCCGCCCGACATGCCCGCCGCGAAGTTGCGGCCGGTCGCGCCCAGCACCACCACGGTGCCGCCGGTCATGTACTCGCAACCGTGGTCGCCGGTGCCTTCGACGATGGCGGTGGCGCCCGAGTTGCGCACAGCGAAACGCTCGCCGGCCACGCCGTTGAAGAAGGCTTCGCCGCTGATCGCGCCGTACAGCACCGTGTTGCCGATGATGATGTTATTCACCGCCCAGCCGCGGAACTCGGTGTTCGGACGCACGATGATGCGGCCGCCCGACAAGCCCTTGCCGACGTAGTCGTTGCCTTCGCCGACCAAGTCGATGGTGATGCCGTGCGCCAGGAAGGCGCAGGCCGACTGGCCGGCCGTGCCCTGCAGCTGGATGTGGATGGTGTCGTCCGGCAGGCCGGCGTGGCCGTAGCGCTTGGCCACTTCGCCCGACAGCATGGTGCCGACGGTGCGGTTGACGTTGCGCACCGGCGAGATGAACGACACGCGCTCGCCTTTTTCCAGCGCGGCCTTGGCTTGCGCGATCAGCTTGTGATCGAGCGCCTTGTCCAGGCCGTGGTCCTGTTCCATCGTGTGGTAGATGGAATCGCCGTTCGGTACTTCCGGGGAGTAGAAGATGTTGCTGAAGTCCAGGCCCTTGGCTTTCCAGTGCGTGATCGCCTTGGATTTGTCCAGCAGGTCGACCCGGCCGATCAGCTCGTCATAGGTGCGGATGCCCAGCTGGGCCATCAGCTGGCGCGCCTCTTCGGCGACGAAGAAGAAGTAGTTGACGACGTACTCGGGCTTGCCGGAGAACTTGGCGCGCAGCACAGGATCTTGCGTGGCGACGCCGACCGGGCAGGTGTTCAGGTGGCATTTGCGCATCATGATGCAGCCCTCGACCACCAGCGGCGCGGTGGCGAAGCCGATTTCGTCGGCGCCCAGCATGGCGGCGATGACGACGTCGCGGCCGGTACGCATCTGGCCGTCGGCCTGGACGCGGATGCGGCTGCGCAGGCCGTTCAGCACCAGGGTCTGCTGGGTTTCAGCCAGGCCCAGTTCCCAAGGGGTGCCGGCGTGCTTGACCGACGACAGCGGCGACGCGCCGGTGCCGCCGTCATGGCCGGCCACCACGACGTGGTCGGCCTTGGCCTTGGTGACGCCGGCCGCCACGGTGCCGATGCCGACTTCCGACACCAGCTTGACCGAGATCGAAGCGCGCGGATTGGCGTTCTTCAGGTCGTGGATCAGCTGGGCCAGGTCTTCGATCGAGTAAATATCGTGGTGCGGCGGCGGCGAGATCAGACCCACGCCCGGCACCGAGAAGCGCAGGGTGGCGATGTATTCGGATACTTTATGGCCCGGCAGCTGGCCGCCTTCGCCGGGTTTTGCGCCTTGGGCCATCTTGATCTGGATCTGGTCGGCCGAGTTCAGGTAGGCGGCGGTCACGCCGAAACGGCCCGACGCCACCTGCTTGATGCGCGAGCGCAGCGAATCGCCGGCCTGCAGCGGAATGTCGACCACCATCTGCTCTTTGCCCATGACCGAAGCCATGGTCTCGCCCTGCTTGATCTTGATGCCTTTCAGTTCCATCGTGTAGCGCGATGGATCTTCGCCGCCTTCGCCGGTGTTCGATTTGCCGCCGATGCGGTTCATCGCCACCGCCAGGGTGGCGTGCGCCTCGGTCGAGATCGAACCCATCGACATCGCGCCGGTGGCGAAGCGCTTGACGATTTCCTTGGCCGGCTCGACTTCGTCCAGCGGGATCGCCTTGGTCGGATCGAGCTTGAACTCGAACAGGCCGCGCAAGGTCAGGTGGCGCTTGCTCTGGTCGTTGATGATCTGGGCGTACTCTTTATAGCTGGAGAAGTTGTTGCTGCGGGTCGAATGCTGCAGTTTCGCGATCGCATCCGGGGTCCACAGGTGGTCTTCGCCGCGCACGCGGTAGGCGTACTCGCCGCCGGCGTCGAGGTGGTTTTCCAGCACCGGATCGTTGCCGAAGGCCAGGTTGTGCAGGCGCAGCGCTTCTTCCGCCACTTCGAACACGCCGATGCCTTCGACGTTGGACGAGGTGCCCTTGAAGTATTTGTCGACCAGCGACTTGTTCAGGCCGACGGCTTCGAAGATCTGCGCGCCGCAGTAGGACATATAGGTCGAGATGCCCATCTTGGACATGACCTTCATCAGGCCCTTGCCGACCGCCTTGATGTAGTTGTACACGGCTTTTTCGCCGGACATGTCGCCCGGCATGCCGTGCGCCATCTCGACCAGGGTTTCCATCGCCAGGTAAGGGTGGATCGCTTCGGCGCCGTAGCCTGCCAGCAGCGCGAAGTGGTGGGTTTCGCGGGCCGAGCCGGTTTCCACCACCAGGCCGGTGGAGGCGCGCAGGCCCTTGCTGACCAGGTGCTGATGCACGGTCGAGGTGGCCAGCAGCGCGGGTATCGCCACGCGGTCCGGGCCGACCGAGCGGTCCGACACGATCAGGATGTTGTGGCCGGACTTGACCGCGTCGACCGCTTCGGCGCACAGCGACGCCAGGCAGGCTTCGACGCCGTCCTTGCCCCATGCCAGGGGATAGCAGATGTTAAGCTCATATGACTTGAACTTGCCGCCGGTATGCGCGCTGATGCCGCGCAGGCGGGCCATGTCGTCGAAGCCCAGGATAGGCTGCGACACTTCCAGGCGCATCGGCGGGTTGACGTTGTTGGTGTCGAGCAGGTTCGGTTTCGGGCCGATGAAGGACACCAGCGACATCACCATCGCTTCGCGGATCGGGTCGATCGGCGGGTTGGTCACTTGCGCGAACAGCTGCTTGAAGTAGTTGTACAGCGGCTTGAGCTTGTTGGACATGACGGCCAGCGGCGAGTCGTTGCCCATCGAGCCGGTCGCTTCCTCGCCGGCGGCGGCCATCGGCGCCATCAGGAATTTCAGGTCTTCCTGGGTGTAGCCGAAGGCTTGCTGGCGGTCCAGCAGCGACGGCACGGCTTTTTCGCCCTGGGCCGGCGCCGCGTCCTTGGCGCGGTTGTGCGCCAGCTGGCTTTCGCTCAGCTTGATTTCGTTGAGCTTGATGCGCACCGCGTTGATCCATGCCTTGTACGGCTTGGCGTTGGCGTAGGTGTCTTTCAGCTCTTTATCGTCGATGATGCGGCCCGCTTCCAGGTCGATCAGGAACATCTTGCCCGGCTGCAAACGCCATTTCTGGATGATTTTCGATTCGGGAATCGGCAATACGCCCGATTCCGACGCCATCACCACCAGGTCGTCGTCGGTGACGATGTAGCGGGCGGGACGCAAGCCGTTGCGGTCCAGCGTGCCGCCGATGTAGCGGCCGTCGGTGAAGGCCATGGCGGCCGGGCCGTCCCATGGTTCCATCATTGCAGCGTGATATTCGTAGAACGCGCGGCGATTGTCGTCCATCGTGCCGTGATTTTCCCAGGCTTCCGGAATCATCATCATCATCGCCTGGGCGATCGGATAGCCTGCCATCAGCAGCAGTTCCAGCGCGTTGTCGAAGCAGGCGGTGTCCGACTGGCCTTCGTAGATCAGCGGGAACAGTTTCTGCAGGTCGTCGCCCAGCACGGCCGATTTCATCACGCCTTCGCGCGCGCGCATCCAGTTGAAGTTGCCCTTGACGGTGTTGATCTCGCCGTTGTGGGCGATCAGGCGGTACGGGTGGGCCAGCGGCCATTCAGGGAAGGTGTTGGTCGAGAAACGCTGGTGTACCAGCGCCAGCGCGGAAACGCAGCGCGCATCCTGCAGGTCCTTGTAATACACGCCGACCTGGTCCGCCAGCAGCAGGCCCTTGTAGACGATGGTGCGGGCCGACAGCGAGGCCACGAAGAATTCCTTGCCGTGGATCAGTTTCAGCGCCTGGATGGCGTGGCCCGACGATTTGCGGATCACGTACAGTTTGCGTTCCAGCGCGTCGGTCACCATGATGTCGGCGCCGCGGCCGATGAAGATCTGGCGGATCACCGGCTCCTTGGCGCGCACGGTAGGGGACATCGGCATGTCGCAGTCGACCGGCACGTTGCGCCAGCCCAGCACGACCTGGCCTTCGGCGCGCACGGCGCGCTCGATTTCCTGTTCGCAGGCGATGCGCGAAGCGTTTTCCTTCGGCAGGAACACCATGCCGACGCCGTATTCGCCTGGCGGCGGCAGTTCGATGCCTTGCTTGGCCATTTCGTCGCGGTAGTACTGGTCCGGGATCTGGATCAGGATACCGGCACCGTCGCCCATCAGCGCATCGGCGCCGACCGCGCCCCGGTGATCGAGGTTTTTCAGGATCAACAGGCCCTGTTCCACGATGGAGTGGCTCTTGTTGCCCTTGATGTGGGCGACGAAACCGACGCCGCAGGCATCGTGTTCATTGGACGGATCGTACAGACCTTGGGCTTTCATGGGCTCTCCACTGCAATTTGACTAACGAAAAGCTAGAGTAGTGCAATGCAGCAGAAAATTCAACAATAACAATTAGGGTCGGAGTCAGATTAATTTTCTACAAGTTGCTGAAAATTTTAATTAGGGACAGAGTGATGGGCTAAGTGGCCGCCGGCTTGATTTTGAACGGCCGTCCCCGTTTGGCCGGCAATACCTGCCGTTTTACCCGGTTCTGCAGCGTGGTCTTGAATTGCTCGGAACCCAGCGGCCAGCCCTTGAGCAGCGCCTTGCTGACGGTGGCGATGTCCTCCTCGCTGAGCGGCACCTCGACCAGCGCGATATAGGCCGCCTCGCGCTGGAACGGCGTATTGCCCAAGGCCCAGAACTGCGCGTGGTCGATCACCAGGCCGTCCGGACGTATGCCGGCGTGGTGGCAATAGCTGGACCATGGATAATCCTCGGCCTTGCCGACCATGCCGTTGCGTACCGGATTGAACTCGATATACCGGCTGCACAACATGAAGTATTGCTCGGCGTCGATCAGCGAGGTTTTGTAGCGTCCATTCCACAAAGTTCCACTGCGGCTATATTTTTGGTTGAAATAGGGCACGTAGTAGCGGCCTACCCACTGCATCATCTGGCCCAGGCCGTTTTCATCGGCCGGAGTGACCAGCAAATGCAGGTGATTGGGCATCAGGACATAGGCGTGGATCGCCACTTTGTAGTTTTTGGCGGCCGTGCGCAGCCAGCCGAGGAAGGTTTGGTAATCCTCGGCATCCAGGAACACCGGCTGGTTGTTGTTGCCGGTCTGGATGACGTGATGTGGTTGTCCGGGGACGATGAGGCGAGGTAGGCGGGCCATGAATGCAAAAAGGGGGTGGATCGGTAACCCGATTCTACCTCCGTTGCTTGACTCTGTCCCCGATTAATTGGCGGCGGGCGCCAATCGCGCTGGCTCTGTCCCCATTAAGAGAGATTGAAGCTGGCGGACAGGCTGTAGCCCTCGCCGTAGGCGCTGCGCAGCGGCAGATCCTGGCCCAGGCCGGTGCGCGCCTTCTTGCGCAAGCGATACACCAGCATGTCGACGCGGCGGCCGGCATCCGGGTCGTCGCCGCCGATGCCGGCCACGATGACCTGGCGCGGCACCGGACGGGTGTTGATCGTCAGCAGATGCAGGAAGTTGCATTCCTTTTCGGTCAGCGTGATCGCCATCCCCTGCAGCTCCAGCTGGCGGGCGCTGACTTTCAGCGTCCACTTGCTGGGCACGGGCAGGGTTTCCTGCGGACCGACGCGGCGGTCCAGCGCCTCGATATGGGCGGCCAGTTCCGGGAATTTGATCGGCTTGGTCAGGTAATGGTCGGCGCCCAGGCGCAGGCCGAGGATGCGATTGTCGAAAGCCACACGGCCGGTCAGCACCAGCAGGCCGATTTGCGGATACAGTTGGCGCATGCGCGGGATGACGTTGAAGCCGTCTTCGTCGGGCAAGCCCAGATCCAGTACCACTACGCCCACATTACCCTGGCTGAGCGCGGACCACATATCGCTGGCGTTGTTAGTGATGTGCACTTCGTGTTCAAGTTCAGTCAGGAATTCTGCCATTTCCTCGGCATACTCCAGATTGTCTTCCACGATGAGTATTTGCGTCATTGATGCGCCATTCGATCGATTATTGAGCAACCGTGCTCATTCCTGCCCTGCGGCGTCAGCTTGTGTCCAGAGAATTATCACTGTTGCCACCGGCCCGCGCAAGGCTTTTCCCGGAAGCGGCCGCTACAGGCAGCCAAATCCGAAATTCTGTGCCGCTTTCAGAAACATTCCGCGCGCTGACCGTACCGCCGTGCACGTCCAACACCGAGCGCGCCATATATAAACCCAGGCCCGATCCGGGTATGCCGGCGGCGTTACTGCCACGGAAGGATTTATCAAACACACGGGCCAGTTCCGCCTCGGGGATGCCGCGTCCATAGTCGCGTACCAGAAACTCGACACCGCCTTCCATTGCCATTTTGCCTAGCAATTCTATAGGACTATTGGCCTCCGTGTATTTAATCGCATTATCCAGCAATATTTCTATGCATAAGCGTATGCCGGCCGGGTCGCAGCGCATCCATTGCGGTAAGCCGATGACCCGCAGCGAGACCGGATTGCGCCGGCTGCGCGCCTGTTCCACCACCGATTCCAGCAGCGCGGCCGGCGAGATTTCGTCAGGCTGGCGCGTGCGGCCGATGCTGGCCATGCGTTCGGGCGACAGGTATTCGTCCAGCATCGCCAGCATGCGGTCGACCGCCACCTGGATCTTGCGGTAGCGCTTGCGCGTGCCTTCGTCGTGATGGGCGCCGGTCATTTCCAGCCGCTGCACGGCGCCGTCTATGGTCGACAGCGGGGTGCGGAATTCGTGCGACAACATCGACGCGAACTTCTTTTGCTGGGCCGCCAGCTCCAGGCGCTCGTTCGCATGTTGTTCTAGCAGCAGGCGGCAACGCTCCACCTCCGCCCGGGACTCGCGCAACGCCGCCTCCAGTTCCGCGACGGTGGGCATTATTCCACCAGCGGCGCGAAGATTTGCTGCAGGTCTTCCTGGGTGAGCGCCATTTTCTGCGACTCGCCCTCGGCCAGGATCGATTGCGCCAGGTCCGATTTCTTCTGCTGCAGGACCTGGATTTTCTCTTCCAGCGTGCCCTTGGCGATCAGCTTGTAGACGAACACCGGCTTGTCCTGGCCGATGCGCCAGGCGCGGTCGGTGGCCTGGTTTTCAGCCGCCGGGTTCCACCACGGATCGTAGTGGATCACAGTGTCGGCCGCCGTCAGGTTCAAGCCGACGCCGCCGGCCTTCAGGCTGATCAGGAAAATCGGCACCGCGCCCTGCTGGAACGCCGCCACCTGCGCGCTGCGGTCCTTGGTGTCGCCGGTCAGCAGCGCATACGGAATGTCGCGCGCTTCCAGTTCTTCCTCGATCAGCTCGAGCATGCTGGTGAACTGCGAGAACACCAGGATCTTGCGGTTTTCCTCCAGCAAATCCTCGACCATCTGCATCAGGTCGATCAGCTTGGCCGAACCGGCGGCCTGCTGCTTCTTCGACGTGGACTTGACCAGCCGCGGATCGCAACAGACCTGGCGCAGCTTCAGCAGCGCTTCCAGGATCACGATCTGGCTGCGGGCCACGCCCTTGCGGTCGATCTCGTCGCGCACTTTCTGGTCCATCGCCAGCCGCACGGTTTCGTACAGGTCGCGCTGGGCGCCGGTCAGCTCGACCTTGCGCACCATCTCCGTCTTCGGCGGCAGTTCCTTGGCCACGTTGTCCTTGGTCCGGCGCAGCAGGAAAGGCTTGATGCGGCGGTTCAGCAGCGCGCGGCGCAGCGGATCGTCCTGGCGCTCGATCGGGTGGCGGAACACGGTGTTGAAACCTTTTTCATCGCCCAGCAGTCCCGGCAGCAGGAAGTGGAATTGCGACCACAGCTCGCCCAGGTGGTTTTCCAGCGGCGTGCCGGACAGGCACAGGCGGTGGCGCGCGCGCAGCAGGCCGGCGCTCTGGGCCGCCTTGGAGCGGGTGTTCTTGATGTAATGCGACTCGTCCAGGATGACCAGGTGGAAATCGTGCTCGCGCAGTTTTTCCTCGTCGCGCGGCAGCAGCGCATAGGTGGTCAGCACCAGGTCGGACTCGGCGATCTGGTCGAACTGGGCCATGCGGTCCTTGCCTTGCAGCAGCAGCACGCGCAGGCCGGGAGCGAAACGCGCCGCCTCTTCCTGCCAGTTGCCCATCAGGCTGGTCGGCGCGATGACCAGCGCCGGCGCCGTCAAGCGGCCCGCCTCTTTTTCGACCAGGATGTGGGCCAGGGTTTGCACCGTCTTGCCCAGGCCCATGTCGTCGGCCAGGATGCCGGCGAAGCCGTATTCACGCAGGAATTGCATCCAGGACAAACCATCGCTTTGATAGTCGCGCAGCGTGGCTTGCAGTCCGGCCGGTGTGGCGATGCGCTTGACCGCGCCGAACTGGTTCAGGCGCGCGCCCATGTCGCGCAATTCTTCGCCGCCGGTCCAGAGCAATTCGACGTTGCGGGCCAGTTCGTCCAGGCGCGCGGCGTCCAGCGTGGCCATGTGCAGCGAGGTCTTGATTTTGTCGCTGAAATACAACTCGCCCAGCGTGTTCAGGATCGGTTTGATGCGGCCCCACGGCAAGGCGACGCGGCTGCCGTCCGGCAGGGTGGCCAGCATCTGGTCCTCGTCGCCGTGGTTGGCGATGGCTTTCGGATTGAAATCGTTGGGCGCGCCGCGGATCAGCTGCACCAGCACCGGCAGCAGCGGCACGCGCTCCTGGTTGACCACGATGCCCAGCTCCAGGTCGAACCAGGCGTGGCCGCCGTCGGCCGGATCTTCCACCACTTCGGCGTACCAGTCGCCGACGTCGGTGATGTCGTAGCGGTATTTGACGGTTTTCTCGACCTTCCAGCCGGCCTCTTTCAAGGCGGCGATGCCGTCGCGGGCAAAGCGTATCCATTCCGCCTGCGTCGGCAGCAACAGGCCGCCCTTGACGCTGCTCAGCGGCAGCGTGGCCGGCGCCACGAAATGGCGCTCGGTCAGCAGCGACAGCGCCAAGCCTTCGGCGTCGGCGTCGCGCTGGATGATCTCGGTGACGTCGCCCTTCTGGCGTACCACGCGCTGCGACGGATCGAAGGACACGCGCTCGCCGTCGTAGTCGAACGACAGCACGGCGAAATCGTGCCAGCGCTGCAGCGAACCGTCGGCCAGCATCGCCGCGTCCAGGGTCAGCACCGGGCGCGGCTTGACGTCGTCGCGCACGCGCTGCGGCAGCGGCTGCGGCAGCGGCATCAGGCCCTGCAGGCCGTGCGCCAGCAGCAGCTGCGACACGCGCATCTTGTCGTTGGTGGTCAGCAGCGGGGCTTGCGCCACCAGCGCCTGCAGGTCGGCCAGCGGGATCGTCGCGCCGCCCTGGTTCAGCTGCAGCACGCCGCAGGACAGGTTGTCGATGTACCACGGCGGATCGGTCGGCAGCATGTAGTCGACCTGGTCGGCGCCGACGTGCTTGGCGTTCGGCGGCGCCTGCACCTGCCAGCCCAGGCGCAGGCCCTTGCCTTCCTCGCGCCAGGCCAGGTTGGCTTCGCGCATCACGCCGCCCTTGAGCGGGTAGACCAGGCCGTTGCCGACGTCGGCCCAGGAGTTTGCCCAGAGCAATTTATCCTGTTCGGCCAGCATGTCCAGCAGAGCCGCGCCGATCTTGCCGCGCGGTTCGGTCGCCGAGCCGGTCTGGGAATTCTGTCCGCTGCGCATGGCAACGAAGAAGCGGATCAAGTCCTCGTCGCCGGGCGCGAGGAAACTCGGCGGCGCCGACAGCAGCGAAAACACCTCGCTGACGGGACTGGCCGCGGCGACGTCGCCGTTCGAGCGCAGGCGGGCCTTGTACAGGCACAGCGCCACATGGCGGCCGCCGCTGGTGGGCGCCATCACGTAGATCAGCTTGTATTGGGTTTGTTTGGGGTCGGTATCGACCGGCGGCGCGTTCAGTTTGGCTTTGGGATGGGCTGCGGCATCCACACGCTGCAGC
This sequence comes from Duganella sp. LjRoot269, assembly GCF_964254095.1. Classification (NCBI taxonomy): domain Bacteria; kingdom Pseudomonadati; phylum Pseudomonadota; class Betaproteobacteria; order Burkholderiales; family Oxalobacteraceae; genus Duganella; species Duganella sp. LjRoot269. The sequence goes on from NZ_CAXUSL020000001.1 coordinate 268,981, forward strand.
CAGGTGGCTACGGCGTACGACAATTGATTCGCGGGCGGCGCAGGGCGGGCGGGAGATGCGGGGGCGGCCGGTGCAGCTGGCTTGGCGGGAACATCGTCGGTGGCGTCGTCGCGGGTAAAATCCATAGGTCGCATTGTTGTTCAAAGATGGTTCAAAAACGGCAACAGGCGATATTATCCGCCATACACGCGTTCGTGTTTGCGGATTCTTCATAAAACCCGCATGTAAACGTGTTACAGACCACGTTCTGGCCACGCCCACAGTCCTTTTGGACTGTCAAGACTGGCACATTCGCGCCGATTGCGTATCATTCCGGGCTTGACTGCTTAGGAATCACCCACATGTTGCCCTCTATCGAACAACGTCTTGCCCTGGAATTGACCTGCAAACCGGTTCAGGTCGCCGCCGCCATCGCCCTGTTGGACGAGGGCGCCACCGTCCCCTTCATCGCCCGCTACCGGAAAGAAGCCACCGGCGGCCTGGACGACATCCAGCTGCGTCTGCTCGAAGAGCGCCTGCGCTACCTGCGCGAGCTGGAAGACCGCCGTGCCGCTATCGTGGCATCGATCACCGAACAGAACAAGATGACGCCGGAACTGTTAGATGCTGTCATGCATGCAGAAGACAAGACCCGCCTCGAAGACTTATACCTGCCATACAAGCAAAAACGCCGCACAAAAGCGCAAATCGCCATCGAAGCGGGCCTGGCGCCGCTGGCCGACGGCCTGCTGGACAACCCGGAACTGAATCCGGAAACGGAAGCCGGCAAATTCCTGCGCGAAGCCTTCACCACCGCCGACGGCAACAATCCGGGCGTGGCCGACACCAAGGCGGCGCTCGACGGCGCGCGCCAGATCCTGATGGAACGCTTTGCCGAAGATGCAACCTTGCTGCAATCCTTGCGCGAATATGTACAAGAGCATGGCATTGTTGAGTCCAAGGTCATTGAAGGCAAACAGGACGAAGGCGAAAAGTTCGCCGACTACTTCGATTATTCCGAAACCATAGGCACCGTGCCGTCGCACCGCGCGCTGGCGCTGTTGCGCGGACGCCGCGAAGGCATCCTCGACGTCGTCCTGCGGCTCGATACCGAAGCCGAGAAACCGAAGTGGGACGCGCCGCACAATCCGTGCGAAGGCCGCATCGCCGCCCGCTTCGGCATCAAGAACCAGGGCCGTCCGGCCGACAAATGGCTGGCCGACACCGCCCGCTGGACCTGGCGCGTGAAGAGCTTCATGCACCTGGAAACCGAACTGATGGGCGCGTTGCGCGAACGCTCCGAGCTGGACGCGATCAACGTCTTCGCCACCAACCTGAAGGCGCTGCTGCTGGCCGCGCCGGCCGGCCAGCGCGCCACCATGGGCCTGGACCCGGGCCTGCGCACCGGCGTCAAGGTGGCGGTGGTGGACGCCACCGGCAAGGTGGTCGACACCGCCGTCATCTACCCGCACCAGCCGAAGAACGACTGGGACGGCTCGCTGCACACGCTGGGCCGGCTGGCCGCCAAGCACAACGTCTCCCTGATCTCGATCGGCAACGGCACCGCCTCGCGCGAGACCGACAAGCTGGCGCAAGACCTGATCAAGCAGCACCCCGAGCAGAAGATGACCAAGATCGTCGTCTCGGAAGCGGGCGCTTCCGTGTACTCGGCGTCCGAGTTCGCTTCGCGCGAACTGCCGGACATGGACGTGTCGCTGCGCGGCGCCGTGTCGATCGCGCGCCGGCTGCAGGATCCGCTGGCCGAGCTGGTCAAGATCGACCCGAAATCGATCGGTGTCGGCCAGTACCAGCACGACGTGTCGCAGACCCAGCTGGCCCGCTCGCTGGACGCGGTGGTCGAGGATTGCGTGAACGCGGTCGGCGTCGACGTCAACACCGCCTCGGCGCCGCTGCTGGCGCGCGTGTCGGGCCTGTCGGCCTCGGTGGCGCAGGCCATCGTTTCCTACCGCGACGTCAAGGGCGCGTTCACCTCGCGCGCGGCGCTGAAGTCGGTGCCGCGCCTGGGCGACAAGACCTTCGAACAGGCGGCCGGCTTCCTGCGCGTGATGGGCGGCGAGAATCCGCTGGACGCCTCGGCGGTGCACCCGGAATCGTATCCGCTGGTGGAGAAGATCCTGGGCGACATCAAGAAGGACATCAAGGCCGTCATCGGCGAAACCGCGCTGATCAAGACGCTGAACCCGGCCAAGTATGCGGACGACAAGTTCGGCGTGCCGACCATCTCCGACATCCTGAAGGAGCTGGAAAAGCCGGGCCGCGATCCGCGTCCGGAATTCACCACCGCCACCTTCAAGGACGGCGTGGAAGAGATCCGCGACCTGCGTCCGGACATGATCCTCGAAGGCGTGGTCACCAACGTGGCGGCGTTCGGCGCGTTTGTCGACATCGGCGTGCACCAGGACGGCCTGGTGCACATCTCGGCGCTGTCGAACACCTTCGTCAAGGACCCGCACACGGTGGTCAAGGCCGGCCAGGTGGTCAAGGTCAAGGTGCTGGAAGTGGACGAGAAGCGCAAGCGCATCGCGCTGACCATGCGCCTGACCGACAGCGCGCCGCAAGCCGGCTCGCAGCCGCAGCAGCGCGGCGACCGCAACGACCGCAAGAGCATGGGGCAGCACCAGAAGCAGGCCGCCAAGTCCGAGCCTATCGGCGGCAGCATGGCGGCGGCCTTCGCCAAGCTGCGCGGCTAAACCGGCCGCAATAATACCGGCGCCGGCATTTTCTTATAAAATGTCGGCACCTAATACATCTTTTCACTGAGGCAGCTATGAGCGACGTACAAACCTGGATCAAAGAAACCGTGACCAATACCCCGGTGGTGCTGTTCATGAAGGGCACCGCCCAGTTCCCGCAATGCGGCTTCTCCGGCCGCGCCATCCAGATCCTGAAAGCTTGCGGCGTTGAAAACATTGCAACTGTGAACGTTCTGGAAGATCCTGAAGTCCGCCAGGGCATCAAGGACTACTCGAACTGGCCGACCATTCCACAGCTGTACGTGAAGGGCGAGTTCATCGGCGGTTCGGACATCATGAACGAAATGTTCGAGTCGGGCGAGCTGAAAGCCCTGCTGGATGCCTGACAGGCCGCGGCGGATCGTTGTCGCCATCACCGGCGCCACGGGCGCCGTGTATGGCGTGCGTCTGCTGCAACACCTGCAACACACTCAGGGCATCGAGACGCACCTGATCGTCTCCGATGCCGCGGTCCTCACGCTGCACCAGGAAACCGGGCTGCAGCGGCGCGAGGTCGAAGACCTGGCCCACGTGGTGCACAAGGTGCGCGACATCGGCGCCTCGATCGCCAGCGGTTCCTTCCAGTCTGACGGGATGATCATCGCGCCCTGCTCGATGAAGACGCTGGCCTCGGTGGCCCACGGCCTGTCGGACAACCTGATCGCGCGCGCGGCCGACGTGGTGCTCAAGGAGCGCCGGCGGCTGGTGCTGATGGTGAGGGAAACGCCGTTCAACCTGGCGCATTTGCGCAATATGACGGCGGTGACGGAAATGGGCGGGATCATCTTCCCGCCGCTGCCGAGTTTTTATCACAACCCGCAAAGCATTGCGGAGATGGTCGATCACACCGTCGGCCGGGTCATCGATTTGTTCGGCATCGAGCACACGCTGGCCCCGCGCTGGAACGGCATGAAGCCCCCCAGCGAGTCCAGCTAAAACCAGCTTCCAGCCTAGCGTTTATCGAACTGCGATCCGCTGGCTTTCTTCAGATCCCGCGCTTCCTCGACCATACGGCGGTGGGCGATACGCTTGCGCATCACCTCTGCATGTTGGGCGGCGGTCATCGGGGGGACGGTCATCAAATCTTTTAGCTGCGCGACGTTGCTGTAGTTACTTTTCATAAGACGGCTCAAAAGCTTGGCTCCCGAAGTAAATGCTGCGGTTCAGCGGCGCTGATTGCCTATTGTGCCTCAAATCCGTGTCGAATCCATGACAATTCGCAAGGCGTCCAAAAATAAAAAGGGCGCCCCCTGAGGTGCGCCCGGTCCGAACAAAAGCTGGCTAAACCGTGAAACTAGTTTCACACGGAAACACTACTGTCGCCGGCCACATTCGGTCAAAATCTCTCCGTAATACTACTTAAAATGACTACTTTTGGTAATTAACACGGACCAACATGCGAATAAATTCGCGCGCGATCTGGCGGTGATGCTCGTCCAGGCGCTGCAAATCGGCGATCAGCTTGACGTCGGCCGACTCGAAACGCGACAGGCCGTTGCCGCCGTCGCCGGCCGGCGCGCCCGCCTCGGGGCCGCCAAAACGCAGCCATTCGGCCGGTACGCCCAGCCACTGGGCGATCATGCGCAGCTTTTCCTGGGTCGGTATCGCCTCTCCTACCAGCCATTTGCGGGCGGCGTGGACGGTAATCGGACGACCATCGAAACGGATGTTGAACTCCCGCGCCAACCGCGTCGGACTATCGGGGGAGTAGTGGGCGTTCTTGAGAGCCTGTTGTAAGCGCTGGCTAAAGCTTTCGCGTTCATTTGAAGAATTCATAATTGCACTATTTCACGTTGCGTCATGAAAGTCAGTCTCTTGTTTTTAAGATCTGATTGTGACGTGATAGGATTTTATAATTAACACTTCATCCTCTGTAAGTGCAAACGTCTGCGCGGGCCGGCTCCGAATTTTGTTCGGTTCCGCACCGCGAAAGGAGCCGAAATTCCGGAGGCTATTTCAGTGGAAATAGTGAAGTTATTACAATAACACCACTCCCCGCCTGGAGCCAAACTTTCGACGTCACTTCATACGGAAACGTATGATGCCGTCGGCCCCTGTTTGACGTCGCACGATACCGTCGTGCCACAATTTATGCAGGTGGGCCAGCGCCTCGCCCAGCGCGAAGCTCAGTTGGTGGGCATCCAGCGCCCGCTTGAACATCAGCGGCACGATGTCGGCCGCCGACTGCCAGTCGCGGCAGGCATCGACCACCTCGGCCAGCCGTTCGACATGGTGCTGGCGCAATTGTGCGATGCGGGTGTGCAAGCCTTTGAATGGCTTGCCGTGGGAAGGCAAAACCAGTACATCGTTCGGCAAATCAACAAACTTGCCCAGCGAGTCCAGATACAGCGTCAGCGAGTTCGCCTCCGGCTCGACGGCGAAAACCGATACATTGGTAGAAATTCTTGGCAGCACCATGTCGCCGGCGATCAGCACGTTCAGCTTGGCGCAATACAACGACGCATGTTCCGGCGCATGGCCGAAACCGGTGATCACCCGCCATTGCTGGTCACCAATTGCCACCAACTGTCCGTCCTGGATGCGGGTGTAGGAGGATGGTACCGACGGTACCAGCGTCGGGTAGTAACTTTTCCGGCTAGTCATCTTTTCCAGCAGGTCCAGGTCGCGCAGGCCGTGGCGCTGGAAGTGCGGCAGCGCCGCGGCGCCGTCCACCCCCGGCAAAGCCGCCGACATCATGCGGGCGAACGCATATTCGCCGGTGGTGGTCCACAGCGGCGCGTCCCAGCGCCGGCACAGCCAGTCGGCCAGGCCGATATGGTCGGGATGGCAATGGGTGGCGAACACCCGCCGCACCGGCAAGCCGTCCAGCCCGGTGGCATAAACCGCTTCCCAGGCTTCACGCGTGGCGTCGCTGGCGACGCCGCTGTCGACGATGGCCCAGCCCGCACGCTCCTGGTCATCGTCCCTGAGCAGCCACAGATTGATATGGTCCAGCGCGAACGGCAGCGGCATGCGCAGCCAGCGCAGGCCGGGAGCGAGCTCGTGCACGGTGCCGGCGGCCGGGATGGTGTCGCCCAGCGGATAATCCAGTTGCGCTTCGAGTGGGTTCATTTTTCTTCTTTCAGGAAGTCAGGCGCGCTACAATGTGCTTGACGTTGACGTAAACGGAAATTGTACGACTTTACCGCAAATCTAGAGATGCCTACCTATACCATCACCGAACTGGCCCGTGAATTCGACATCACGGCGCGCGCCATCCGCTTCTACGAAGACCAGGGCTTGCTCAATCCCTCGCGCGAGGGCGCCGGCGGCCGCAACCGAGTCTACACGCCGCGCGACCGCACCCGCCTCAAACTGACCCTGCGCGGCAAGCGCCTGGGCCTGTCGCTGTCGGAGATCAAAAGCCTGGTCGACATGTATGAAACGCCAAAAGACACCAGCGCCCAGATGAACCGCTTCCTCGACGTGCTGGCGCATCACCGCGAAACGCTGGAACAGCAGCGCGAGGACATCGAAATGTCGCTGGCCGAGGTCACCGCCCACGAAGACGAGTGCAAACGACTGCTAGCGGCCATCGCCGAACGTGGTTGACGTTTACGTTAACGTAACATGGGCGTATCATAGGCGCTCCAACCCGCTCCACAAAACAAAAGAATCGAGGACGACATGCTCCATCTCCCAGGCCTGACCTTTGACCACGGCGAAGACATCGCCGCCCTGCGCGAAGCCGTGCAACAGTTCGCCGCCGCGGAAATCGCGCCGCGCGCCGCCGAAATCGACCGCAGCGACCAGTTCCCGATGGACCTGTGGCGCAAGATGGGCGAGCTGGGCGTGCTCGGCATCACCGTGCCCGAGGAATACGGCGGCGCCAACATGGGCTACCTGGCCCACATCGTGGCGATGGAGGAAATCTCGCGCGCCTCGGCCTCGGTCGGCCTGTCCTACGGCGCCCACTCTAACCTGTGCGTCAACCAGATCAAGCGCAACGGCACCGAAGAGCAAAAGCGGAAATACCTGCCCAAGCTGATTTCCGGCGAATACGTGGGCGCGCTGGCCATGTCCGAGCCGAACGCCGGCTCCGACGTGGTCAGCATGAAGCTGCGCGCCGACTTCAAGGGCGACCGCTGGGTGCTGAACGGCACCAAGATGTGGATCACCAACGGCCCCGACGCCGACGTGCTGGTGGTCTACGCCAAGAACGACCTCGAAGCCGGCCCGAAAGGCATGACCGCCTTCCTGATCGAGAAACATTTCAAGGGCTTCTCCGTGGCGCAGAAGCTGGACAAGCTGGGCATGCGCGGCTCGCACACCGGCGAACTGGTGTTTGAAGACTGCGAAGTGCCGGCCGAAAACGTGCTGGGCGGCCTGGGCAAGGGCGTCAACGTGCTGATGTCCGGCCTGGACTTCGAGCGCACCGTGCTGTCCGGCGGCCCGCTGGGCATCATGCAGGCCTGCATGGACGCGGTGGTGCCGTACATCCACGACCGCAAGCAATTCGGCCAGCCTATCGGCGAATTCCAGCTAATGCAGGGTAAGATTGCGGACATGTACTCGACCATGATGGCGTGCAAGGCCTATGTCTACGCCGTCGGTCAGGCTTGCGACCGCGCCACCAGCCCGGAAGCGGTCCGCCAGCTGCGCAAGGACGCGGCGGGAGCCATTTTGTATAGCGCGGAAAAAGCGACCTGGATGGCCGGCGAGGCGATCCAGACGCTGGGCGGCAACGGCTACATCAACGAGTATCCGGTCGGCCGCCTGTGGCGCGATGCCAAGTTGTATGAAATCGGCGCCGGCACCAGCGAAATCCGCCGCATGCTGATCGGCCGCGAACTGTTCGCGGAAACCAAGTAAGAGCCCAGCGGGCACGTCATCCCCACGAAAGCGGGGATCCATGCTGAGCTGGACTAACCGGCGTTCTATGGATTCCCGCTTGCGCGGGAATGACGGTTCAACCGACATCGGTATTCGACCCATGATCCAGGCTGCTTTCCCAAAACTGCTGCGCTCGCAGATCGCGTTCGACATCGCGCGCACGATACGCGACGGCTTCGACAAGCACTACCGCTTGTTCCGCCAGACCAGCCAGCAGGCCAAGCGGCACTTCGAGCGCGGCGCGTGGGTCGCGGCGCAGCAGGCCGCGCGCGAACGCATCGACTTCTACGACAAGCGCGTGCAGGAATGCGTGCAGATGCTGGAAGACGAGTACGACGCGGAGGAACTGACCGACGAAGTGTGGCGCGAGCTCAAGCTGCACTACATCGGCATGCTGTCCGACCACAAGCAGCCGGAGCTGGCCGAAACCTTCTTCAACTCGGTCTGCTGCAACATCCTGCACCGCAGCTACTTCCACAACGAATTCATCTTCGTGCGCCCGGTCGTGTCGACCGAATACATCGAAACCGAGGAACCGCGCCCGACCTACCGCGTCTACTATCCCGGCACCGACGGCCTGCACTTCACGCTCAAGCGCATCATCACCAACTTCCAGCTGGACGCGAAATTCGCCAACCTGACGCGCGACGTCGAACAGGTCGAGGCGCGGCTGACGCAAATCTTCGGCAACGCCAAGCTGGAGCCGAACCACCAGATCCACGTGCTGTCGAGCCTGTTCTTCCGCAACAAGGGCGCCTACATCGTCGGCAAGGGCATCAACGGCAACCGGGAATATCCGTTTGTCGTGCCCATCCTGCACAACAAGCATGGCGAGCTGATCCTCGACACCGTGCTGTTCGACCCCGAGCAGATCGCCGTCCTGTTCTCGTTCACGCGCGCCTACTTCCTGGTCGACATGGAAGTGCCGTCGGCCTACGTGCAGTTCCTGCGCACGCTGCTGCCGCGCAAGCCGCGCAGCGAGATCTACACCATCCTCGGCCTGCAAAAGCAGGGCAAGACGCTGTTCTACCGCGACTACCTGCAGCACCTGAAGCACTCGTCCGACCTGTTCGAGATCGCCCCCGGCATCCGCGGCCTGGTGATGCTGGTGTTCGCGCTGCCGTCGTTCCCGTACGTGTTCAAGGTCATCAAGGATTTCTTCCCCCCGCCCAAGGAAACCACGCGCGCGCTGATCAAGGAAAAATACCTGCTGGTGAAACACCACGACCGCGTCGGCCGCATGGCCGACACGCTGGAATACTCGAACGTCGCCTTCCCGCGCCACCGCTTCAAGGAAGAGCTGATCGCCGAGCTGAAACACTACGCGCCGTCGCTGATCGAGGAGGACGGCGAGCAGATCGTCATCAAGCACCTGTACATCGAGCGCCGCATGGTGCCGCTGAACATCTGGCTGACCAACGCCGAGAACGACAACGACGACGTGCAGATCGAGCACGGCGTGCTGGAATACGGCAACGCCATCAAGGAACTGGTGGCCGCCAACATCTTCCCCGGCGACATGCTGTACAAGAACTTCGGCGTCACCCGCCACCAGCGCGTGGTGTTCTACGACTACGACGAAATCGAATACATCACCGACTGCCATTTCCGCAATATCCCGGAAGCGCGCAACGAGGAAGAGGAAATGGCCGCCGAACCGTGGTACCCGGTCGGCAAGTACGACGTCTTCCCCGAGCAGTTCGGCAGGTTCCTGCTGGGGAACGCCAAGATCCGCAAATTTTTCATGAAGCATCACGCCGACTTGTTGACGCAAGCCTGGTGGCAAATGCGCAAACAGCGCATTCTGGATGGCCACGTCGAAGACGTGTTCCCGTATCCGCAGCACATCCGATTCAGCAATCAACACGCAAACCCACCGGCGGCGATCCAGCCGCCATTTATGGAGATACTAGAAAATGAATGATCCTATCGTTATCGTCGGTGCAGCCCGCACCCCCATGGGCGCCTTCCAGGGCGACTTCTCCGCCAAGGCCGCGCACGACCTGGGCGCCGTCGCGATCCAGGCCGCCGTCGAGCGTTCCGGCGTCGACGGCAATCTGGTCGAGCACGTCTACTTCGGCAACTGCCTGATGGCGGGCCAGGGCCAGGCGCCGGCGCGCCAGGCCCTGCTGAAAGCCGGCTTGCCGACCTCGACCGGCGCCGTCACCCTGTCCAAGATGTGCGGCTCGGCGATGCAGGCCGCCATCTTCGCCCACGACCAGCTGGTCGCCGGCAGCGCCGAGGTGGTGATCGCCGGCGGCATGGAATCGATGACCAACGCGCCCTACCTGGTGCCGAAGGCGCGCGGCGGCTACCGCATCGGCCACGGCATGCTGTTCGACCACATGATGTACGACGGCCTGGAAGACGCCTACTCGCGCAACGAGAAAACCGGCGAAGGCCGCTCGATGGGCACCTTCGCCGAAGAGTGTTCGGCCAAGTACGAATTCACCCGCGAGGCGCAGGACAACTTCGCCATCGAATCAGTCAAGCGCGCGCAGGTCGCCACCAGCGAAGGCTGGTTCAAGTGGGAAATCGCGCCCGTCACCGTCACCAGCCGCGCCGGCGACACCGTCATCGACAAGGATGAAGGTCCGCTGAAAGCCAAGGTTGAGAAGATCCCGACCCTGCGCGCCGCGTTCAAGAAGGACGGCACCATCACCGCCGCCTCGTCGTCGTCGATCAATGACGGCGCCGCCGCGCTGGTGATGATGCGCGAATCGACCGCGAAGAAGCTGGGCCTGACGCCGATCGCCAAAATCCACGGCCACGCCACCTTCGCCAAGGAACCCAACCTGTTCACCACCGCGCCGATCGACGCCGTCGAAAAGCTGTACAAGAAAATCGGCTGGAGCACCAAGGACGTCGACCTGTTCGAGATCAACGAAGCCTTCGCCGCCGTGCCGATGGCCGCCATGCGCGACCTCGACATCCCGCACGACAAGATCAACATCCACGGCGGCGCCTGCGCGCTGGGCCACCCGATCGGCGCCTCCGGCGCGCGCATCATCGTCACCCTGATCGGCGCGCTGAAGCGCACCGGCGGCAAGAAGGGCGTGGCGGCGCTGTGCATCGGCGGCGGCGAAGCCACCGCAATGGCCATCGAGCTGGTGTAAGCGGATGGCGACGGCACTCATCATCGGCGCCTCGCGCGGCATCGGCCTGGAAATGGCGCGCCAGTACCTGGCCGACGGCTGGCGCGTGATCGCCACCGCGCGCAAGGCGGAAGATGTCGACACGCTGGCCGCGATGGGTGCCGAAGCCCATGCGCTGGACGTGACCAATGTCGAGGCCTGCGCCGGCCTGGGCTGGAAGCTGGACGGCGAGGAGCTCAACGTGGCCATCCTCAACGCCGGCGTGTACGGCCCGCGCCACGACGGCTTCCCGCTGCAGACGGACTTCGACAGCGTGATGCACACCAACGTGCTGGCGGCAATGCGGCTGCTGCCCATCATCGCGCCGATGGTGGGCGCGGCGCGCGGCAAGCTGGCGGTGCTGTCGTCGAGAATGGGTTCGCTGAGCGAGCGCAACAACCCGAGCGGTTCGCTGTACCGCGCCAGCAAGGCCGCGCTGAATTCGGTGCTGATCGACACGGCGCTGACGTTCGGCAAGCAGGGCGCGACCTGCGTGGCCTTCCATCCGGGCTGGGTGCGCACCGACATGGGCGGCGCCGGCGCCGATATTTCGATGGAAGAAAGCGCGGCCGGCATCCGCGCGACGCTGGCGGCGCTACCCGCGTCCGACACGGCGGTCTATCGCAATTACGATGGCACAACCATCGGCTGGTAACACAAAACATAAACGAGACAACATGATACTGAGCGAAGAACACGAAATGATCCGCGATGCCCTGCGCACGTTTGCGCGGGAGCGTCTGGCCCCCAACGCGGCCCGCTGGGACAAGGAGCATCACTTCCCGAAAGAGGAATTGAAAGAGCTGGCGGCGCTGGGCGCCTTCGGCGTGGCCGTGCCGGAAGCGCTGGGCGGCGCCGGCATGGATTACGTGTCCCTCGCGCTGGTACTGGAAGAGATCGCGGCCGGCGACGGCGGCACCTCCACCATCATCTCCGTCAACAACTGCCCGGTGTGCAGCATCGCGATGATGTACGCCAACGACCAGCAGAAGGAGCAATGGCTGCGTCCGTTGGCGCAGGGCGAGATGCTGGGCGCCTTCTGCCTGACCGAGCCGCACACCGGCAGCGACGCCGCCGCGCTGCGCACCACCGCCACGCGCGACGGCAATGAATACGTCATCAACGGCACCAAGCAGTTCATCACCAGCGGCAAGTATGCGGACGTGGCCATCGTCATGGCCGTGACCGACAAGGCGGCCGGCAAGAAGGGGATCAGCGCGTTCTGGCTGCCGACCTCGGCGCCGGGCTACATCGTCACCGGGCTGGAGCAGAAGATGGGCCAGCACTCGTCGGACACCGCGCAGATCCTGTTCGAGAACTGCCGCATCCCGGCCGAAAACCTGATCGGCGAGGAAGGCCAGGGCTACAAGATCGCCCTGTCCGGACTGGAAGGCGGCCGCATCGGCATCGCCTCGCAGGCGGTGGGCATGGCGCGCGCCGCGTACGAGGCGGCGCTGGCGTACGCCCGCGAGCGCGAGAGCTTCGGCAAGCCCATCTTCGAGCACCAGGCGGTGCAGTTCCGGCTGTCGGACATGGCGACGCAGATCGAAGCGGCGCGCCAGCTGATCCGCCACGCGGCCTCGATGAAGGACGCCGGCCTGCCATGCCTGAAGGAAGCCGCGATGGCCAAGCTGTTCGCCTCCGAGATGGCCGAGCGGGTATGTTCGGACGCGATCCAGGTGCACGGCGGCTACGGCTACGTGTCCGACTTCCCGGTGGAGCGCATCTACCGCGACGTGCGCGTCTGCCAGATTTACGAAGGCACCAGCGACATCCAGAAACTGCTGATCGCCCGCGCGCTGTAACCCCGGCCGTCTGACCCCGGATCTACGTCTTGACCACCGCTTTTTCGCCGATCGCATAGAAGGTGCCGCCGGCGATGTAGTGCAGGCTGCGCCAGTCGGGGCCGGCGGTTTCGAATTCCCAGTGCCCGTTGCGGAACACCCGGGCGTCGGCGAACGCGGCCACCACTTCGCCGATGAACAGGTCGTAGGTCTGCTGGTTGTGCGGCTCGGGAATCACCTTGCAGATCAACCAGGCCGAGCAGCCGGCAACCAGTGGCGCCTCGTAGCCGTCGGCATGAAACAGCTCGACCTTGCATTGCTCCAGCTTGGCCGGATGGTCAGCCAGACTCTTGCTGCCGACCGCATACGTCAGATCCAGCTGCGCCATGTTGGGAACCTGCAGCACGAAGTGGCCGCTGCGCTCGACCAGCGCGCGCGTGCTGGTCGCCTTGTCCAACACCACGGTGACCTTGGGCGGCGAGAAATCCAGCGCGCACGACCAGGCCGCCGCCATCACGTCGCTGCTGCCGCCATGGCTGGCCGACACCAGCACCGTCGGTCCGTGATTCAACAGGCGGTAGGCTTTTTCCAGCTCGACCGGCAGTATGTGCAGATCCATTAGATTTTCCCGAGTTGTCGATTGATCGCCTTGATCGAACGCTCGTTGCGCTCGCTGTAGCGGTCGGTCAGGTAGTCGGTGCGGCCGCGCAGCAGCAAGGTCATCTTGAACAGCTCTTCCATGACATCGACCACCCGTTCATAGTAACCGGAAGGGCGCATGCGGCCGGCGTCGTCAAACTCCTTGTACGCCATCGGCACCGACGACTGGTTCGGTATCGTGAACATGCGCATCCAGCGCCCCAGCAGCCGCATGGTATTGACCACGTTGAACGATTGCGAACCGCCGCACACCTGCATCACGGCCAGCGTGCGTCCCTGGCTCGGACGCAGCGCGCCTTGCTCCAGCGGGATCCAGTCGATCTGGTTCTTCATCACGGCGGTGATGGCCCCGTGCCGCTCCGGGCTGCACCATACCTGTCCCTCGGACCATAGCGACAAGGCGCGCAGCTCCTGCACCTTGGGATGATCTTCCGGCACGCTGCCCGCCATCGGCAATTCGGTCGGATCGAAGATTTTCACCTCGGCGCCGAAATGCTCGAGGATGCGGGCCGCCTCTTCGGTCAGGAAGCGACTGAACGAACGCTCCCGCAGCGAGCCATACAGCATCAGGATGCGCGGCGGATGATCGAAGTTTCCAACCGGCGCCAGCTTGTCCAGCGTCGGCGTGTCCAGCAAGGCGGGATTGATGTTGGGCAGGTCCATGATTCCCTCTCAATTCAAACGCACGGCCAGCGCCGCCAGCGTGACCAGCAGCACCGGCAAAGTCAGGCAGATGCCGACGCGGAAGTAATAACCCCAGGAAATCTGGATGCCCTTGTTCTCCAGCACGTGCAGCCACAGCAGGGTCGCCAGGCTGCCGATCGGCGTGATCTTCGGCCCGAGGTCGCTGCCGATCACATTGGCGTACACCATGGCTTCGCGCACCACGCCGGTGCTGCTGCTGGCGTCGATCGACAGCGCGCCGATCAGCACCGTCGGCAGGTTGTTCATGATCGACGACAGGATCGCCGTGATGAAACCGGTGCCGATGGCCGCGCCCCAGACGCCGTAAGCCGCGCAGTGGTTCAGCAGGCCGGTCAGGTAGTCGGTCAGGCCGGCGTTGCGCAGGCCGTACACCACCATGTACATGCCGAGCGAGAACACCACGATCTGCCACGGCGCATTGGCGAGCACCGCACGCGTGGAGATCCGGTGTCCGCGCGCCGCCACCGCCAGCAGCAGGGCGGCGCAGACGGCGGAAGTGGCGCTGATCGGCACGCCGAGATCTTCCAGCCAAAAGAAACCGATCAACAGCAGGCCCAGTACCCACCAGCCGGTCAGGAAGGTGGCGCGGTCGTGGATCGCATGTTCCGGCCGCTTGATCTGCTCGACGTCGTAGTCCGCCGGAATGTCGTGGCGGAAGAACCAAATCAGTACGCCGAGCGTGGCGGCCACGGACACCAGGTTGACCGGCACCATCACCGCCGCATAGCGCGCGAAGCTGACGCCGAAGTAGTCGGCGGAGACGATGTTAACCAGGTTGGACACCACCAGCGGCAAACTGGCCGTGTCGGCGATGAAGCCGGCCGCCATGACGAAGGCCAGCATGGCCTTGCCAGAGAATTTCAGCTCGCGCAGCATGGCGATGACGATGGGCGTGAGTATCAGCGCCGCGCCGTCGTTGGCGAACAGCGCCGACACCGCCGCGCCCAGCAGCACGAACAGGGTGAACAGGCGCTTGCCGCTGCCGCCGCCCCAGCGCGCGACATGCAGCGCCGCCCATTCGAAGTAGCCGGCCTTGTCCAGCAGCAGGCTGATGACGATGATCGCGACAAAGGTGCCGGTGGCGTTCCAGACGATGTGCCAGACCGCCGGAATATCGCCGACGTGGATCACGCCGGCCAGCAGCGCCACGGCGGCGCCTGCGGTGGCGCTCCAGCCGATGCCGAGTCCGCGCGGTTGCCAGATGACGAGAGTGAGTGTGGCGATAAAAATCAGTAATGCAATCAGCACAGGCGCTCCCGCGTTCAGATGCCATTGGCGCCAATGGCGCCGATGCGGTCGAGCTCGACCTTGAACGCGGCCTTGTCGCCGGCCAGTTGCGCCAGCGGCAGGGCCAGGAAAGCCTCGATGCGTGCGCGGATGATGCGGTAGGTCAGCTCGAACGCCGCCTCGATTTCTTCCTCGGTGCCGATCACGTGACCGGGATCGTCGACGCCCCAATGCGTGCGCAGCACCGGGCCCAGATAGGCCGGGCAGGTTTCGCCGGCGGCGCTGCCGCACACCGTCACCACCACATCCGGCGTCAGCGACAAATCGTTCCAGGACTTGCTGTAATAGCCCTCGGGCGAGATGCCCTTGCGCGCCAGCAGCGCGACCGCGCGCGGATGCAGCTGGCCGGCGGGCTGGCTGCCGGCGCTGATCGCCTTCAGTCCGGCCGGCGCCAGGTGGTTGAAGACGCCTTCGCTCAACACCGAGCGGCAAGAGTTACCCGTGCAAAGAAACAAAATATTCATGGTGCGCATCCGATAGTGGGGCCGCACGGCAGGCCGCCGCAGCAATTTTCAGTCAGGAAGCCGATCAGGCCATTCATGGCGCCGACGTCGGCGGTATAGATAACGAAGCGTCCATCCTGGCGTGAGCCGACCATGCCCGCATGGCTCAGCTCCTTCAGGTGGAACGACAGCGACGACGGCGATATATCGAGCCGCTCGGCAATTTTGCTGGCGGCCATGCCTTCCGGCCCGACCTGCACCAGCAGCCGGAACACGGCCAGCCGACTTTCCTGGGCCAGGGACGACAATCCCGCCAACGCTTGTTTGGTATCCATAAGCGGATGCTACCGTAAATAATTCGACATTTCAAATAATATTGAATTAATTGTGAAAAATACTAAAAATACTTTATGCGGCTTGCGCTTTGGTACCACTCACTTCAATTAGCTCTGCGTATGGAATAGCTCGTTGGACGTCCTCGCTCGCACTGGCTAGTGCGATTTCGATGCTTTCAGCCTCACGCAAAAATTGCAGCGCAAGATAACCGTCACGCCCAATGCCTACCAGGGCATCGGTGCACCCCGCTGCGCCGAGGCGCTCAACCAATTGATCATGATTGGCATCATCCTTCGCCAATCGGTATCTAAGGGTAAAAGTAAATTCCATAGCAATTCCTAGGTCATCGGTCGGGCGGAGCAATGATCTACCACGCGCTTCAGAGAACGTGCATGCGCAATGACACTTTTGGGCGTGCTCCAAATACTGGCAATGCAAAACTCGCCACAACGGCAATTGGGGTCGTTATAGGGGCAATACATTTTTCCCCATGCATGACTGCCGCCTGTTTCGATACGCCAACCCTGGCTTTCGGCATATTTCAATGCCTGCTCGATTTCTTTTTTGGGGTGAAGTGCACGTCCCATCCGCGTCTCCAGTATAAGTTGGAGCACCCGGCTGTCAATTGAAAACCAACCGCTGCATCATGCAACAGTAGACAAAGGCTGCTATAGCGGTCTTGGCAGCGGACAAAAGGTAGACGAAAAAAAAGCCCGCATCTCAGCGGGCTTCGTTCCAATGTATTACCAATGCTTTAATCGTATGCCGGGGTCCAGTGCTATCTGCAAAGTGACTCCAGAGTCTCGGGCGCCCATGCTATCTGCGTGGTGCCCCCAACGTGTAAATCGACCATCGTATCCGGAATTACAACTCCAGGTTTCACGTCAACTGCGGTTCGGTCTTACACATATCGAACCGCGCGCTCCTCCTGGATGTGGGACTGTTTGCCGGGATAACTCCCTTCAAACCTCAACCACGAGCGTAGTGTAACACAGATCTTTGTGCGATGCACAAATTATTTTATTTCTGTAGCTTGTGTGGTCATCGGCGTCGGCACCTCCTTTTCGCGGCGCTGGCCGACCCGCTCGAATTCGGAAATCACCTGCGCACCGAACAGCAGCAGCGTGGCGCCGATTTCCAGGCTGAACATGACGATGATGGCGGTGGTCATTGACCCGTACACCACGTTCACCTGCGACAGCGTCGAGAAATACCAGACCAGGACCCGGCGCGCCAGCTCCCACAGCAGCGCAGCCGTCACGCCGCCGATCAGCGCGTGCGACAGCGACAGGCGGCCGACCGGCATCACCAGGTAGATCGACGTCAGCACCAGCACCTCGCCGCCCAGTCCCAGCAGATACAGCAGCACGCCGGACACGCCATGCAGCGACCAGCTGTAGCCGAACAACTGCACGCTCTCCTCGCCAAGCACCTGCAGGCTGCCAGCCACCAGCGTGACCAGCAGCATGCCGGCGCCCAGCGACAGGATGTAGCAGTAGGGCATGATGGCCGAGATCAGGAAACGCCGCCGCCGTATCTCGACGCGGTGCTTGAAAATGACGCACATGGCGTTTTCCAGCACGGTGAAGGCGAGCGAGCTGAAGAAGATCATGCTGATCACCAGCACGCCGCCGACCAGGTCGCGATGCTCGAGGAAGTGTCCGACCTCGGCCACGATGGGCTTGGATTGCCCGGGCACCAGCCAGTTCAGGTAGCGGCCCACGGTGGCCAGCAGTTCATCCTCGGCGATCACGTGCGACAGGGCGACCACCACCAGCATCAGCAGCGGGACGATGGACAGCAACGAGTAATAGGCCACCGCGCCCGCCAGCAGCAGGCCCTGATTGGCGCGGAACCCTTTCAGGCACTGCACCAGGAAATCCATCGGATGGGCGACGACGTGGGTCAGCGCCCGGCGATTAATGAGTTTCATGCACCCATTGTACGCAAAGCTCAGCGCGCACTGTGTGCGACTACGTCCAGATAACGCCAGTTGGTGAATTCGACCGGATGGCGCTGGTAATTCTTCAGCCACGGCTGCTGCAGGTCGGCCGAAATCGGATGCGTCAGCAACACCCAAGGCGTGTAGGCGTGGATGATCTGCGCCAACTCGTCGTACAGCGCGGTGCGCTGCGGCGAGTCGCCCATGCTGCGGGTTTGTTCGTAGCGCTGGTTGTAGGCAGGCAAGTTGAAACGGGCGTAGTTGGCGCGGCCGCTGTTGGGGCCGTACAGCAGCTGATAGAAATTGTCGCCGTCGGGAAAATCGGCAACCCAGTTGGTTTCAAACATCATCACCGAGCCGAGGCGCGAGGCCTTGATGATCTCGGTTTTCTTGTCGCTCTTGAACACCACCTTCAGGCCGATGGCGCCCAGGTTCTTGCGCCACAGCTCATCGCGCAGGCGGCCCACGGTCGACGATTCGCTGTGCATCACCAAGGTCAGCGGCTTGCCGTCCGGCTGGGTGCGGAAGCCGTCGGCGCCCTTGCGGTAGCCGTAGCGGTCCAGCAGCGCGTTGGCCAGCGCCGGGTCGTAGGTCACCGGACTGCGGTAGGCCGGATCGTAACCCAGCACGTTCGGCGGCAGCGGCGTGACGGCCGGAATCGCCAGGCCCTTCTTCATCAGCGCCACATCTTCGGCGCTGTTGTAGCCCAGCGCGACGGCGCGCCGCAAAGCCACTTTCTCCTTGCTATAACCACCGATCAGCGGATCCTCCATGTTCATCCACATGTAGTAGGTCTGCAGCACGGCGAAGGGTGACAGCACCATGCCTTTTTTGGCCAGCTCGGGCTTCAGCGTGGGCTTGATGTCGGCGGTCAGCACCAGGTCTTTCATCGATTCCGGCAACTGTTCGAGGAAATCGAATTCGCCGTTCAGGAAGCCCAGCACGCGCGACTGGTATTCCTCGACGATCTTGATGTCGACACGGTCCAGCAGCGGCACGCGCCGGCCCTGATACATCGTCGGACGGAAGTCGCGATTGGCCAGCAGCGTGATCTGGTCGCTGTGCTTCCACGTGCCCATCATGAACGGACCGGTGCCGACCGGATGGTTGCCGGCCTGCGCGCCGTAGGCCTCCATCACTTCGCGCGCAACCACGCCGGTGGCCGGCACCGCCAGGTAGAACAGGAAATTCGGATCAGCGGCCTTGAGGCGGATGCGCAGCGTGAATTTGTCCACAGCCCGCAGGCCGGCTATGGCGGTGCCGTAGCTGAAGTGCGTCTTCAACGCCTCATCGCCAGCGATCTTGCCTTCCAACAGGAACAGCCAGGGCGATTTCAGCGCCGGATCGTACAGGCGCGTCAGGCTGTAGACGTAATCCTGCGCGGTGACCTGGCGGCGTGCGCCCTTGAACGCCGGGTCCGGCGTGAAGTAGACGTCCTGGCGCAACTGGAAGGTGTAGGTCAGCCCATTGTCTTCGACGGTTGGCATGGCGGCCAGCGTGTTGGCCTGCAGTTTGACCGGACGCGCCAGGTAGTCGTAGCGCAGCAGCGGGTCGAACAGGTTTTCCAGCAGGCTCAGGCTGGCGATGTCGGAGGCGACCGCCGGATCGAGGCCGGTTTCGCCGGTGCTGAGGAAGGCGTGCAGGACTTTAGGCTCGGCTGCCGGTGCAGCGGCGGCGGCGGTAGGGCCGCCCGCCAGCGCCAGCATCAGCGCCAGCACCAGCTCCATCGGGGCTGCGGCATAACTTTTCAGCATAAGGTCCATCCCACATCGCATACGGTAAAGCGGCAGCTTATAGCTTTTTTCGCTTGCTTACCCGCTATACTTTGCAAATCCCCTACTGCTTTCAGGAAAATTTCTAGATATGTCGCTCAATTACATCTGGTCCGGCTTCTTCCTGGTTGGCTTTGCCGCCGCGCTGGCGCAGTTCCTGTTGACGGGCGATACGGAAATCTTCAAACGCATCATCGACGGCACGTTCGACTCGGCCAAGGCCGGCGTGATGGACATCGCGCTGCCGTTGGCCGGCGTGATGACACTGTGGCTGGGCATCATGAACATCGGCGAGAAGGCCGGCGCCATCGACCTGCTGGCGCGCCTGATCGCGCCGTTCTTCTCGCGCATCTTTCCCGGCGTGCCGAAAAACCATCCGGCCACCGGCCACATGGTGATGAACTTCTCGGCCAACCTGCTGGGCCTGGACAACGCCGCCACGCCGTTCGGCCTGAAGGCCATGGAAAGCCTGCAGACGCTCAACCCCAGCAAGGACGAGCCGACCGACGCGCAGATCATGTTCCTGGTGCTGCACACCTCCGGCCTGACCCTGATCCCGCTGGCCATCATGGCGCAGCGCTCCATCCTGGGCGCGGCCGACCCGTCCGACATCTTCATTCCCTGCATGATCGCGACCTACGTGGCCACCGTCACCGGCATCATCGTCGTCGCCATCCGCCAGCGCATCAACCTGTTTAACGGCGTGGTGATGAGCTGGCTTGGCGGCATGACGGCCGCCATCGCCGGCGTGGTGTTTTACTTCACCCACTACCTGAGCAAGACCGAGATCGAAATCGTCTCCAAGGTGTTCAGCAACCTGGTGCTGATGATCGTCATCGCCGGCTTCATCATCGGCGCGCTGCGCAGGAAGGTGAACGTCTACGAAGCCTTCATCGAAGGCGCCAAGGGCGGCATGCAGACCTCGATCACCGTGATTCCCTACCTGGTCGGCATGCTGGTGGCGATCAGCGTGATCCGCAACGCCGGCGTGTTCACCTTCGTCGTCGACGGCTTCAGCTGGCTGTTCGGCCACCTCGGCATCAACACCGATTTCGTGCCGTCGCTGCCGACCGCGCTGATGAAGCCGCTCAGCGGCAGCGCCGCCAAGGCCATGATGATCGATACCATGCGCACCTACGGCGTCGATTCCTTCGTCGGCCGCCTGGCCTGCGTGTTCAACGGCTCGGCCGACACCACCTTCTACATCGTGGCGTTGTACTTCGGCTCGGTGGGCATCCGCAAGACGCGCTACGCGATCTCGTGCGGCCTGATCGCCGATTTCGCCGGCGTCATCGCCGCCATCTTCGTTTCCTATCTCTTTTTCCATTGAACAGGATCGCCATGTTTCGTCGCCTCCTATTCGCCGCGCTGATCGCCGCCGGCGCCGTCCACGCCGCCGAGCTGCCGGAGCAGGTCGCCAGCCTGCTGCAGGCGGCGCATATTCCGCCGGAAGGCGCCGGCATCGTCGTGCTGCGCGGCGACACCGCGCTGATCTCCCACAACGCGCAGCAGAGCATGCAGCCGGCGTCCACCATGAAGCTGTTCACCACGCTGACCGCGCTGGAGCAGCTGGGGCCGGCCTTCCGCGCCCGCACCGAGTTCCGCACCAGCGCCGACGTGGTGGACGGCGTGCTGAAGGGCGACCTGGTCCTGCGCGGCGGCGCCGACGCGGACCTGAACGAGGACGTGCTGCTGCACATGCTGCAGGCGCTGCGCAACCAGGGCATCCAGAAGATCAGGGGCGACGTGATACTCGACCGCCAGCTGTTCCAGCCGGCACGGCCGGACGTGGGGCAGCCGCCGTTCGACGAGTATCCATGGGCCTACTACAACGTCATTCCCGATGCGCTGCTGATCAACACCAACCTGCTGAAGGTCGAGATGCGCTCGACCGGCGCCAAGCTGGCGCTGGTGATGATGCCGGAGATGGACAAGGTCAGCATCCGCTCGGAGATGAAGCTGACCGACGCGCCATGCGCCTCGTGGGAAAAGGACTGGCGCACGCCGGACACCAGCCGCCACGGCGACAAGATCGAAGTGGTACTGCATGGCAGCTTCCCCAAGGACTGCATCAAGTCGACCAGCATCGACGTGCTGGATCACCATGACTACCTGGAGCGCCTGCTGCGCGCCACCTGGCGCAAGCTGGGCGGCAGCATCAGCGGCCAGGTGCGCGAGGCCGACGCCCCGGTGTCCGCAGTGCCGGATGCCACCCCAGCTACGGCGTCCCGCCTGCTGGCCGAGCACCTCTCGCGCCCGCTGCCCGAAGTGCTACGCGACATCAACAAATTCTCCGACAACACGCTGGCCCGCGCGTTGTTCCTGTCGCTGGGCAGCCTGGAAGCCGATCCCGTGCTGGGCAGCCGCCCGCTGGCCGCCGACGCCAGCCTCGCCAGCACGCCGATGCGGGCCGAAACGGCGATCCGCGGCTGGCTGCAAAACCACCGCATCGACGGCAACGGCCTGGTGTTCGACAACGGCTCCGGCCTGTCGCGCATCGAACGCGCCACGCCGGCGCAGCTGGCCGGCGTGCTGCAAGCGGGACTGAACAGCCTGTGGACGCCCGAGTTCATGTCCAGCCTGCCGATCGCCGCCACCGACGGCACCATGCGCAAGCGCCTGAAAGACGGCCCCGCCGCGCTGCGCGCGCGCATCAAGACCGGCAGCCTGAACGGCGTGATCGCCATCGCCGGCTACGTGCCGGACGCGAACAACCAGCTGTGCGTGGTGGTCGCCATCCTGAACGACGAGCACGTCGCCAACGGCGCGGGCCGCACCGTGCTCGACGGTGTCATCGACTGGGTGGCCCGCTCCGGCGGCGGCGCTTATTCTCCCGGCAATCCTTCCTCAAGCAAATAATCAATGAACGCCCGCACCTTCAGCGCTAGGTGCGGGCCGGGCATGTAGACCGCGTGCACCGTGCCGGCGTACGGTGCATCGAACTCCCACTCCGGCAACACCTGCCGCACGCGCTGCTGCGCCAGCGCGGCGCGGGCCGTGAAATCGGGCACCAGGCCGATGCCGCCGTCCGCTTCCACCACCGCCATCAAGGCCCCGCTGTTGTTGATCGTCAGCCGCGACGGCACGTGCACGTTGACCGCCTCGCCATGGCGCCGCATGCTCCAGGCCTCGCCGAAACGGGCGTAACCCAGGTAGCTGCATTGATGCAGCGGCAGCTCCTGCGGCACCTTCGGCTCGCCATGCGCTTGCAAGTAGCGTGGCGTGGCCACCAGCACATAACGCACCGGCCCCAGCGGACGCGCCACCAGCCCCGGCGCCAGTTCGGTCGCGATGCGGATCGCCAGGTCCACCCCTTCCTCGATCAGGTCGATCTTGCGGTCCACCAGTTGCAGCTCGACATTAACCTCCGGATAGCGCGCAAGAAAACCGGGCAGCTTGGGCGCCAGCCATACCTGCCCCAGCACGATGGGCGCGCTGACGCGGATCACGCCGTTGGGACGGGCGCTGTAGCTGCCCGCCAGCGCATGCACCTCGCGCGCCGTGCTCACCATGCGCGAACAGGCCGCGTACACCTGCTGTCCCAGCTCGGTCAGCGACAGCGACCTTGTCGTCCGCTGCAACAGCCGCCCGCCCATGTGCGCCTCAAGCCGCGACACATGGCGGCTGACCGCCGACGTGGTCAGTTCCAGCTGGCGTCCTGCGGCAGAGAAACCGCCGCTATCGACCACCTGTGCAAAAATCGCCATCTCTTTCAGCATTTCCATCGAAGCTCTCCACCGTTGCACCTGCATCAACAATGCTTTGCATTTTAAGCGGATTGTGTATTTTTTGTGCAGTCGGCATACTGGATTCATCGCAATCGAAAGGAGTCATCATGAAACAACGCACTTTAGGCGGGCAGGGACTGACGGTTTCGGCGCAGGGCTTGGGCTGCATGGGCATGAGCAATACCTACGGACCGGCCGACCAGAACGAAGCGGTCGCCACCTTGCATCGGGCGATCGAACTGGGCGTCAATTTCTTCGACACTGCCGAGCAATACGGTCCCTACGACAACGAAGCGCTGCTGGGCCGCGCCTTCACCGGCCGCCGCGGCGAGGTGATCCTGGCGACCAAGTTCGGCTTCGACATCCGCGACCGCAAGACCGTCGGCGTGACCAGCGATCCCAAGCACATCCGCGAAAAGGTCGAAGGCTCGCTGCGCCGGCTGAACACCGAATACATCGACCTGCTGTACCAGCACCGCATCGACCCGAACGTGCCGATCGAAGAGGTGGTCGGCGTGATGGCCGAGTTGGTGCGCGAAGGCAAGGTGCGCTACCTGGGCTTGTCCGAGGCCGGCGTGGCGAACATCCGCCGTGCTCATGCGGTGCATCCGATCAGCGTGCTGCAAAGCGAATACTCGCTGTGGGAACGCAACCTGGAGGCCGACGTGCTGCCGGCGCTGCGCGAACTGGGCATCGGCCTGGTGGCGTTCAGCCCGCTGGGGCGCGGCTTCCTCGCCGGCACCGCCAAGCGCGCGGAAGAGTATCCGCCCAGCGATTTCCGCCATCTGGATCCGCGCCTGCAGGGCGAGAACTTCGACCGCAACATGCAGGCCGCCGCCATCGTGCGCGAACTGGCCGACCATCGCCTGGTCACGCCGGGACAGATCGCGCTGGCCTGGGCCATGCACAAGGGCGACGATATCGTGACCATCCCCGGCACGCGCCGCCGCAGCTATCTGGAGCAGAACGTGGCCGCGGCGGAAATCACGCTGGACGAAACCGAGATGGCGGTGCTGGACAATGCGCTGAAGCAGGTGGCCGGTCCGCGCTACAGCCCGGAGCGCATGGCCATGGTGGACCGCTAGGTTCTAGAGGACGCGGGTGTAGTCGCGGCGCACCAGCAGGCGGTCGCCGCAGTCGAAGTGCCACCACTCGCTGTTGATGCCGACCCAGCCTGCCTGGAACATGGCGTCGCGCAGCAGGCGGCGGTTGTCTATATGCTGCTGCGTCAGCTCGCCGCCGGCCAGCAGCCTGGCTTCCAGCGCCGGATGCGAACGCTCGCTGAGATCGTCGAAGCCGGTGCCCATGTCGAGCTCGCGGCCTTGGGCGTCCAGCAGGGTCAGGTCCAGCGCCATGCCGAACGAGTGGATGGAACCGCGCGCGGGATCGGCGATGTAGCCCAGCAGCTCGGTACCCTGCAACGCTTGCCACAACTGTTCCTGCACCCGCTGCGGACGCAAGGCGTCCAGCACCAGCACCTGGCAATCGGACCGGCGCTCGGCCAGCCAGGCCACCACGCGCTCCAGCGCCGCCGCCGCGTCCTTGTGCAGCCAGGCGCAATCGAGCGGCGTGTAAAGATCACGGCCGACAAAGTTATCCGGTGTCGCATAGCGCAGGTCGACGGCGATGCCGGCGATGCTGTCGAGGTGCCGGAACTCGGGATGGCCGGCGATTTCTTCACAGGTCAGGGTGGCTGGCATGCGGGCGTTCCCTGGCTTATTCGGCCGGCGTCGCGCCCTGTACCGGCGCGGCCGGTGGTGGCGGAGGCAGCACCGGCTTCGGCGCGGTCAATACGTCGAGGATGGCTGCCGTTTCCGCGTCCGGCATGCCGTCATACAACGACTGGCGATACTTGGACTGGAAGACCGTGATGACGGTGCGGGTGGCTTCATCCAGTTCGCCGGTCTGCGGCACGGCATAGCCGAACTCGGCCAGCTTGCGCTGGAACCACAACACTTCCGGCAACTGCTCCTGGAAGCCCGGCATGCGCGCGGCGACCCGGCTCGGTTCCGGCCACGTGACCAGGCCCGCGTCGGCCAGCTGTTTCCACGGGAACATCGGCCCCGGATCCTGCTTGCGCTGCGGCGCGATATCGTTGTGGCCGAGGATGTTTTCCGGCTTGATGTTGTGGCGCTTGACGATGTCCTTCAACAACAGGATCAGCTGATCGATCTGCGCCTGCTTGAACGGCGCATACACGCGCCCTTGCGGCGTTTCAGTGAAGCCCGGATTGACGATCTCGATGCCGATCGACGCCGAATTGAGCTGGTTGTAGATGCCCCAGCTGCTCAGCCCGGCGTGATTGGCCTGGCGCGATTCATCCACCAGCGTGTAGAAAAACGGCTGTTCGGTGTCCGTCAGCAGGTAGTGCGAACTGACCACGTCCTGGGTCAGGGTCCTGATCGAGCGCGGCAGGTCGCTGACCGTGTAGTGAATGATGATGTACTTGATGCGGTCGCTCTGGCTGCGCGAGGTCAGCGAGCTATCCAGTCGCGGCCCCGGGGGCGGTACGGTGGCGCAGCCTGCCAGCAGGGCCATGGCGGTGGACAAGACGGTGAGCGGGAGGATTTTCATCATAAGCGGTCTCGGCAGCGATTCAATATCAGGAGTGTAGAGCAATACGCGCGGCCGCGTGGTGCGCCTGGGCTTCTTTTTGCCGCAGTTGCTGGCCGTCAGGCAGCGCCGCGCGCATGGCCTGGGCGATCAACGGATGCAAATTGGCGGCGCGTCCGCTCAGCGCCAGCGGACGCGGACCATAGCGGCGCACTAGCGCCAGCCCGATGCGCGCCAGTTCGCCGCCGGCCTGTTCGAGGATGCCGCGCGCCACCGGATCGGCGTCGGCGCTGGCCGCGACGGCCAGCGCCAGCGTGCCGATCGCGCCCCGGTCCTGGCCGTAGATGAACTGGCGCGACAAGGCCCAGTCGCTGCCGCCGACCTGTTCGAACACCGCGCGCGCCATCGCCGACTGTCGCCAAACGCCCGGCTCCTCGTCCTCCAGCCGCCAGATGTGGCGCATTGCTTCGCGCGCGATCCAGAAGCCGCCGCCGCCGTCGTCCAGCGTCACGCCGCGCCCGCCGGCCCGATGAAAAGTCCCGTCCACATCGATGAAAGCGGCGATCGAGCCGGTGCCGGCGTAGACCAGGTAGCCTTCGCCCGGCGCAAAGCTGTCCAGGTAGGCGATTTCCACGTCGTTGCGCAAGGCCACGTCTTGCGGCGAAATCCTCAGCAGCTCGGCCAGCCATTGCGCCGGCAGCGTGGCCAGGCCGTCGAAGCCGGTCAGGCCGGCGCACACGCGCTGCGGCTGGCCGATGGCCAGCACCTGCGTCGCCAGCATCGAGAAGATGCCGCGCACCGCGTCGCGGCCCTTGGTGTCGCCCATCTGCGTGGCCGACAGGCCGGCCACGTAACCCTCGGCCACGATCCCGCCGGCCGCGTCGGCCAGCGCCCAGCGCGTCTGCGTTCCACCTGCATCGATGCCCAACCCGAGACGGTCCATGCTTGCTCCTCAGTTCAGCGCAATACGCTGATACGTTCACTCTCATTGCCCAGCCGGTCGATCGCGCTGACCACCACGGCTTGCGCCGTGCCGCCCGCCGCGTCGTCCGGCAACAGGATCACCGGCCGCGAAGCCGGCGCCACCGCGAAGCGCCACTCGTTGCCGTAGCGCGACCAGATCGCATAATGCGCCACCGGCTTGCCGCCGCCGGCCGACAACTTCAGCGCCACGCCGCCGCCTTCGCGCCGCGCCGACGCGCCCGGCGCCGCCGGCAGCTCCGACCCCAGCCACGGACTGGCCGGCGCCAGCGCCGCGCTTTGATAAGTCTGCGTGCGCAGCTGGTCGCTGATGCCCTTGCGGTTTTCCATCAGCGCCGCGATGCTGAAATGCAGATGGCCCTGCACGCCGTTGCGGCTGCGCGTCACGCCGATCTGCTTGACGATTTCTTCCGGCGCGAACGCCTTGGCGCTGTTGTCGATGCGGCTGGTGTACAAGCCCGGCCACACGTGGCGGGCGCGGGTGTTCTGCGCCAGCCAGTAGTCGAGCAGCACGCCGAACGCCTGCGGCGCCTGCTCCACCGGCCAGTACAGCTGCGGCGCCAGGTAGTCGAGCCAGCCGTTGGCCAGCCACAGTTCGGCGTCCGCGTACAGCTTGTCGTACTGGCTGAAGCCGACGATGCCGGCGGGGCGGCGGTCCGGGCGGCCGATGCCGAACGGGCTGATGCCGAAGCGCACCCAGCTCTTTTCCTTGTGGATGCCGAGGTACAGCGCCTCGATCAGCGAGTTGACGTTCTGGCGGCGCCAGCCGGAGCGGTCCAGCGTGCCCCCGCCCAGCAGATAGCGTTGCCACGACGGCTGGTCGGGGAATTCCAGCTCCTGCTTCTGGCCCACGCCGGCGTCCAGCGCCACGCCTTCCGGCGCGGCCGTATTGGCGGCCGCGTCGATCGGATATGGATAGAAATAATCGTCGATGTGGACGCCGTCGATATCGTAGCGGCGCACCACGTCGAGGATCACGTCCAGCGTGTGCTGCGACGCGGCGGACTCGCCCGGATCCATCCACAGGTAGCGGCCGTAGCTCTTGACCGCATCCGGATTGGTGTTGGCGATGTGGTTGCGCGCCAGCGGCGACTTGGCCGTCGCGTGGCGGGCGCGGTAGGGATTGAACCAGGCATGCAGTTCCAGCCCGCGCGCGTGGGCCTGCTCGATCCAGAACTGCAGCGGATCCCAGGCCGTCGCCGGCGCGCGGCCCTGCTGTCCGGTGAGGAATTCGGACCACGGCTCCAGTTCGGACGGGTAGATCGCATCCGCGCTCGGCCGCACCTGCAGCACGATGGCGTTCAGGTTCAGCGCGCGCGAACGGTCGAGGATGGCGATGGCTTCGGCCTGCTGCTTGGCTTGGGTCAGGTTGCTGCGGCTGGGCCAATCGATGTTGGCGACGGTGGACACCCAGGCGGCGCGGAATTCGCGCGGCGCCGGCGGCGGCATGTTGGGATCGACCGGCTGCGCGGCGGGCGGCGTGCCGAGCGGGCGCGGCGCCGCGCCGGGAGCGTCCGGCGCCGGCGCGGTCGGTGTGCTGGAGCAAGCTTCCAGCAGCGCCGCCACGACACCGGCCACGCCTGCGGACAAGGTCAGCCGCTTCTTCGCATTGAATTTACCAAACACCAAAACCATTCCCCGATTCAGTTGAGCACCGTATTGTAATGCGGCGGCCGCTTATTTCCTGCCGAATTCGGACGGTATGCGCACCAGCGCGGTCATGGCAAAGGCCGGCAGGGTCGAAATGCAGGCCCAAATGAAGAAATTTTGATAACCCAGGTGCTGCTGTATCCAGCCGCTGACCATGCCCGGCAACATCATGCCGAGGGCCATGAAGCCGGTACAGATCGCGTAGTGCGCGGTCTTGTGCTCGCCGTCGGCCACCAGGATCATGTACAGCATGAAGGCGGAAAAGCCGAAACCATAGCCGAACTGCTCGACCGCCAGACAGGCCGAGATCAACACGGTATTGGTCGGCAACGCGGTGGCGAGATAGACAAACACCAGGTCCGGCACGTGCATGATGAACACCATCGGCCACAGGCTGCGCTTGAGGCCGAAGCGCGAAATCACCAGGCCGCCGGCCAGCCCGCCCAGCACCAGCGCGCACACGCCGATGGTGCCGTAGACCAGGCCGAACTGCGACGTCGTCAAGCCCAGCCCGCCCTGCGCGCGCGGATCGAGCAGGAAGGGCGCCGCCATTTTCAGCAGCTGCGCTTCGCCGAGGCGGTACAGCAGCAGGAATCCCAGCGTGGCCTTGATGCCCGGCTTGTGGAAAAAACTGCGGAAGGTGGTCAGAAAATCGGCCCACAGCGCGCCGCCGGCGGCAACGCGATGGTCCGAATCCGGGCGCGGCAGGATGAACTGGTGATATGCGCACAGCAGCAGGAACAGCGCCGACATCACGCCGAACACCACCGACCAGGCAAACGCCGGATCGCCGCTGGACAGCATCAGCTGGCCGGCCAGGTACACCAGCCCGCCTTGCCCGGCGATCATCGCCAGCTTGTAGAAGGCGCTGCGCACGCCGACAAAGGCCGCCTGCTGGCGCTGCGTCGGCAAGCCCAGCATGTAGTAGCCGTCGGACGCGATGTCGTGGGTGGCCGAGCTGAACGCCATCAGCCACAGCACCGCCAGGCTCATGGCGAAAAACTGCGGCAGGTGCAAGGTCAGCGCCACCGTCGCCAGCGCCGCGCCGGTCAGCAACTGCAGCAAGACGATCCAGCGCCGCTTGGTGCCGAACAGCTCGACGACGGGCGACCACAAGGGCTTGATCACCCACGGCAGGTACAGCCAGGCCGTGTAAAACGCCAGATCGGTATTGGAAATGCCGAGGTTCTTGTACATCACCGTCGACAACATCATCACCGCCACGTACGGCACGGCCTGGCTGAATGAAATACTCGGCACCCAGGCCCAGGGGTTGCGTGCTTGTTCCATAAATCCTTTTTAACTCAATACAGCGCGCGCAGATAAAAGCAAAACGACATCAGCGACTGGCGCAGCGGGTCCGTCAGCGCGATCGACGTGTTGATGCACATGCCTTTCGACACCACCACCAGCTGCGGCGAATCGGGCGCATCCTGGGCGTCCAGCAGCGGCCAGTGCAGGCGGATTTGCGACTGGATCGCGTCGGCCGGTGTAGCGGGTGGCAGCGGCAACCAGAAACTATACCCGCCCGCCACTTGGCCCAGCTTAACAGTCTTGCCCAGCGTCAGCTGCAACAGCGCGATATATTCATCGCTGCGGCTCTTCAATTCCTTGCGGATCTTGCGCAGGTGCGGCACATGGCTGCCCTCGGCCAGAAACTCGGCCAGCAACAGCTGCGACAACTCGCTGACGCTGCTGGCCGACGCGCTTTTCAGGTATTCGACCCGTTCACGCCAGCGGCCGGCGGCCAGCCAACCGACGCGCAAGCCCGGCGCCAGTGTTTTCGAGCAGGAATTGACGTACACGACGTTGCCTTTGAGATCGAACGACTTCAGCGTCAGCGGCCGCGCGCCCTCGTGCTGCAAATCGCCGTAGACGTCGTCCTCGATAATGGTCACATCGTGTTTCTCCGACAGCCGCAGCAGGTTGCGCTTGACGATCAGCGGCATCAGCGCGCTGGCCGGGAAATGGTAATTGGCCACCAGCAGGAATACCTTGGGCGCGTCCTCGCCTTCCAGCGCCGCCTGCACCTCGGGCAGGAAACCGGGATCGTCCACCCCGCTGGTGATGGTGACCGGCACCAGCGACAAGGTCTCGAGCAGGCGGCCGAACAGCACGCCGACCGGCGCCTGCACCAGCACCCGCGCGCCGGCCTCGGTGGTCGCGCGCAGCGCCAGCAGCAGGGCTTCGGTGGCGCCTTGCGTGACGATCAACTCGTCCTCCTTCAGGAAACAGCCGTTCTCGGCGCTGCGCCTGGCCAGCTCGGCGCGCAGCAGCGGATGGCCGAAGCCCTGCGCGTAGCGGGTCGACAGGAAGGGATGGCGGCGTATCACCCGCGCCAGCAGGCTTTGCCAGCGCTGCTCGGGAAACAGGTCTTGCGCCGGCCCCCAGTTGCGCGTGGACAGCAGCGCCTCCGCCGCAGGCGCGGCGGCTGCCTGCAGCGGCTCGTCCTGCGCGACGGCCTTGACGAAATAACCCGACTTGTCGCGCGGCTCGACCAGACCCTGCCGCTCCAGCGTATGCAAGGCGTTGGTCACGGTGGCCAGGCTCAGTTGATGCTGCTGCATCAACTCGCGCACGGACGGCAGGCGTGCGTTGGGGGCCAGCTTGCCGCTGCCTATCGCCTCGGCCAGTTCATCGGCCAATACCTGATATTTGGTTCTTGCCACGCGTCGACCCTAATTTGCTTTGACCCAAGTTATAACATGCCATACCGGCCGCCTGTACATTCCCGGTTATACTTCGCTGTTGCTTTATTATCCACCACGAGCTTGCCCATGACCAAAACGTCCGCCGCCTCCACGTCACGCGCACCCAGCAAGGCCCAGGTCAAGGCCGCCGAGCTGTGGCTGCTGGACATTGGAGAGGAACAGGCCGGCATGATCAAGGCCGGCTGGCAGGCCGCGGTCGATGCGCCGGGTGATTTCGGCAACGACTTTTACCGCGCTTTGTTCACTGTCGCGCCGGGCGTGATCGGCTTGTTCTCCGGCGACATGACCGAACAGCAGGGCCGGCTGACCCACACGCTGGCCGAAACCGTGGAGCTGGTGGACCGGCCCGCCACGCTTTTGCTGTTGCTGCGCGCCTCCGGCGTGCGCCACCATCACTACGAGGTCAAGCATGCGTATTTCAGCGTCATGCGCGACGTCCTGATCGACACCATCGCCGACCGGGCCGGCGCCGTGTTCGATGCCGCGCACCGCCAGGCCTGGGTAGCCATGTTCGACAACATGGCCATCATCATGCAGGACGGCATGGCCAGCGCCGCCAAATAATTCTCAGTTGCCCCACACAGTAGTGCTGGCGCCCATCCGAAAGCTGGTCACGCTGGCGCCGCGCAGCGGCGGCGGGGTCGGCGTGGCCGACACGGCGACCGAACCGCCCACCGAAGTCCTTCCCCGGCTCAGTAGAATCCTGGCGGAACCCTTGGTCGGATGCACCAGGGTCAATATCCAGTAGCCCGCTTGCTGGGTCAGCATGATCGTCAGGTCGGCCTCGTCCTTGCCGCGCGCCTGTACCACGCTGAGGAAGCATTCCAGCTCCCCTGTGCCGGCCGTACCCAGCTCCAGGCGATGCGCTCCATTGGCGCGCTGTTCATCCACCACTTCATAGGCAGGCACTGCCGGCACCAGCGTGCTCACGCGTACTGCCTCGCTGCCGTTGACGCTCACATAGCTGTTGCTGCCGCTCGACAACGGTGCGCCGCGCGTATGCATCAGCGCGATCCTGTGGGCCACCGTCGATACCATGCGGTCAAAAATGACCGTGGTTTCCAGCGCGCGCAGAAAGATGGCCTCGCGCTCGGCATGCGACACCTGCTCGGCGCTCCGGTAGCTGTTGGTCAGATTGGTGACGCTCCAGGTATAGGCCGGCGTGCTTTCCAAACGCAGGCAATCGAGCTGCGCCGACAAATCCTGCGCCTCGCGATCGGCCACGGTCGACTTCACATATTCGTAGACAGGCGCATTGTAGAAATTGATGCTGCCGCGCGCATATTTTGCGGCAGCCGCGCCGCTCCAGGCTTTGGCCGGGTTTTCCATGCCATGCCCCTCAGGTCCTGAGGACGGCGCAAGCGTTGCCGTTGGCCCGGTCCAGCAGCAGCTGGGCCTGTTCAATCGTCTGCTTCTTGAGCAGCACGACCAGCGCCAGCTTGACCTGGAATTGGCATTGCTCCAGCACGGCGTGCGCGGTGGCGGCGTCGACGCGCGCGGCGCCGAAGATAAAGCCCGGGGTGTACTTGGTTTTCATCGAGATTCCATCGTAGTGTCAATACGACGATTGTGGGCTCGACCGCGTTTTGGAGATAGATACAGACGCCGGGGTTCGGAATAGATACAAGGCAAAAACTTGCGGTCAAGCCTGGATGCCTTGCAGATAGCGGTAGCTGGCTTCGATGCTGGCGAACGGCGACTTGGCGGCGTCGTGCTCGACGAAGTAGTGCTGGATGCCGGCCTGCCGGCGGTGTGCCAGGATGTTCTGGAAATCGATCACGCCCGGGCCGACTTCGGTGATCTCCGGCGTCGCCGCGTCAAACGGCAGCATGCCCGTGTGCGGCGGGA
Organism: Duganella sp. LjRoot269; assembly: GCF_964254095.1. Taxonomy (NCBI): domain Bacteria; kingdom Pseudomonadati; phylum Pseudomonadota; class Betaproteobacteria; order Burkholderiales; family Oxalobacteraceae; genus Duganella; species Duganella sp. LjRoot269. Next base: position 302,080 of record NZ_CAXUSL020000001.1, read on the forward strand.
TTTTCTTCAACTGCTTCATGTGCACCATCGGGAAGCGGCCGGGGTAGCGGCGGAAATAGTCCAGCGGATCGGCGCCGGCGGCGGCCATCCAGCACAGGTCCATTTCCATCTTCACCAGCTGCGGATCGCATTCCTTCAGCAGCAGCTCGTACGGAAGCTGCCCGCCGGCCGCAATGAATTCGAAGTGGTGGTTGTGATAGCAGAACTGCATCCCCGCCTGCCTGCACATCTCGCCGGCCTTGTTGAAAGCGTCGGCGGCGCGCTTCCACGTCTCCAGGTCGCCCCAGCCGGCCGGGTCCATCCACGCCACGACCAGATACCGGTGGCCCATGGTCCGCGCGGCGGCTATCGTTTTCGGAAAGTCGGCGCCCAGCAGCTTGTAGTCGACGTGGGCCGACGGCGCGGACAATCCCGCAGCGTCCAGCACTTTACGCACCTCGGCGGGAGAGCGGCCGAAATAGCCTGCGAACTCCACTTCCTTGTAGCCGATCGCGGCGACCTTGCGCAAGCTGCCTTCGAAATCCTGCTGCAGCTCGTTGCGCAACGTGTAGAGCTGCACGCCGAGGCGCTGCCGCTCCGCCGCGGCGTCCGCGATCGATGTCGTTGCAGCCGCGGCCAGCGCGGCGAGAAAAGTTCTTCTGTCCATGTTCTACCTGAGTGCGGCGCGGACGTCGCCATCGGCTTCGTCCAGCAGGGTTTGGGCCTGGTCGACCGTCAGTTTTTTCAGCAGGGCGACGATGGCGATCTTGACCTGGAAATGGCATTGTTCCAGCATGCCGCGCGCGGTGGCGGCGTCGCTGCCGGTGGCGTGCATGGTCAACTGCACCGCCCGTTCGATCAGCTTGGCGTTGGTCGCGTGCAGGTCCACCATCAGGTTGCCATAGACCTTGTGCAGCCGCACCATCAATGCGCTCGACAAGGTGTTCAGGACGATTTTTTGCGCCGTGCCCGCCTTCAAGCGCGTGCTGCCGGAGATGATCTCGGGCCCCGTGTCGAGGACGATGCCGATGTCGGCATCGGTCACCACCGGCGTGCCCGCATTGTTGGCGATGCCGATCGTCAAGGCGCCCACGGTGCGCGCGGCGTGCAGCGCGCCCAGCACATACGGCGTCGTGCCGGATGCGGCCATCAGCAAGACCACGTCGTTATACACGGGATACAGCAGGCGCAGATCGGCGGCGCCCTTGGAGCGGTCGTCCTCGGCGCCCTCGACCGCCTCGAACATGGCGCCCAGGCCGCCCGCCAGCAGGGCGACGGCGCGCTGGTGCGGCCAGGAGAAAGTGGGGAACAGCTCGACGCTGTCGAGGATGCCGAGCCGGCCGGAAGTACCGGCGCCGACATACACCAGGCGTCCGCCGGCGGCGATGCGCGGCGTCATCGCCTCGACGGCGGCGGCAATGCCCGGGGCGGCGGCCTGCACCGCCTGCAGCGCCTGCGACTGGTCGTCGATCAGCGCTGCCACCAAAGCCTCAACCGAATACAGGTCAAGCTGCGCATGCTGCGTACTCGGCGTTTCGGTTTTCAGCATAGGAGGCTCAGGTTGCGCGGCGCATCTCCGCTACAAAGTCATAGTGATCGCTGTGGCAATACGAATGGGTCAGCTCCATCGCCTCGCCCGATTCCAGATAGGCGATACGAGTAATGTACAGCACGGCCTGCCCCTCGGGAACACCCAGCTGTTTGGCCAGCTCGGCCGATGCGTTCATCGCGCGGATGTGCTGCAGCGCGCGCGCCGGTGCCTGGCCTATGCTTTCCAGGTACTGGTACAGCGACGCACCCACCGCGTTCGGATCGTTGAGGATGGTCTGCGGCAGCACCGACACCTCATACGCCATCACCACGTCGTCGGCCAGGCGCAGGCGCTCCAGCCGCGCGACCTTGGAATACGGCGACAAGCCCAGGCTCAGCTGCTCCTCGGGCGTCGGCGTGACGATGGCGCGCTTGAGCCAGCGCGAACCGGGAATATGGCCGCGCTGCTGCAATTGTTCGGAAAAACTGGTCAGGTTCGACAGCGGCTGTTCAATGCGCGGCGCAATATAATTACCCGATCCGCGACGGCGCACCACCAATCCCTGGTCCACCAGCTGGTCGATGGCCTTGCGCGCGGTGACCCGCGACACGTTCAGCAGCTCCGACAGGGCCCGCTCGGACGGCAGCGCCTGGTCCACCTGGTAGCGGCCGTTATGTACATCATCGCTTAATTTACGGGCAATTTGCATGTACAGCGGCGAACTGTCGTTGGCGTCCGCCTTGAATTCAAAACTGGTCTGGCTCATTCAATTCTCCTAACGCCTCTAGTGTAATAGCGTTACAGAAAACGTGTACGTATCAGACCGGTGAAAATAACAATATTTGTACACATGGCATAATGGCAAGCCCGGCGGAATGCGGCTATTTGGCGGATAATGCGGGATTGCACCACCAGCCAGTCCGCCCCAAAACATGTCCAAGAAGTCTATCGCGTCCGTGGCCTGCCCCTGCGGCGGCCCATCCCTCGCCACCTGCTGCGGCCCGTTTATCGAAGGCGGCGCCATCCCGCCGACGGCTGAAACGCTGATGCGCTCGCGCTATACGGCCTACGTCCAGCGCAACGAGCCCTACCTGATGGCGACCTGGCACGCTAGCACCCGTCCCGCCGAGCCGATTATGAGCAACGAAGAAAAATTGCAGTGGCTGGGACTTGAGGTAAAATCTGCTTTACGTTTACGTCAACGTAAAGCAGAAGAGACCGACCCGACCAGGGATACGGTGGAGTTTGTCGCGCGGTTCAAGATCAATGGCCGGGCGCAGCGCCTGCACGAGATCAGTAATTTTGTACGCGAGCCGGCCGAAGGCGGGGCACGCTGGTTTTACGTTGACGGTAGTTTTCCGGAATAAATCACTACGACGCGTCCGAGACCACGCGCAATAAAGGAAAAGCAATGCCGCAGATCGAAAGCAAACTCAATCCCCGCAGCGAGGATTTCAAGGCCAACGCGGCCGCCATGAAGGCCGTGGTGGACGACCTGCGCGACAAGATCGCCAAGATCGCCCTCGGCGGCGGCGAGGCGGCGTCGGCCAAGCACGTCGCCCGCGGCAAGCTGCTGCCGCGCGACCGCGTGCAGATGCTGCTCGATCCCGGTACGCCTTTCCTCGAACTGTCGCAGATGGCCGCCTACGGCATGTACCAGGACGCCAACGGCGCCGACGCCGCGCCGGCGGCCGGCATCATCACCGGCATCGGACGCGTGGCCGGCCAGGAGTGCGTGATCGTCTGTAACGACGCCACCGTCAAGGGCGGCACCTACTACCCGATGACGGTCAAGAAGCACCTGCGCGCGCAGGAGATCGCCGACCAGAACAACCTGCCCTGCATCTACCTGGTCGATTCGGGCGGCGCCAACCTGCCGAACCAGGACGACGTGTTCCCGGACCGCGACCACTTCGGCCGCATCTTCTACAACCAGGCCAACCTGTCGGCCAAGGGCATCCCGCAGATCGCCGTGGTGATGGGATCCTGCACCGCCGGCGGCGCCTACGTGCCGGCGATGAGCGACGAATCGATCATCGTCAAGGAACAGGGCACCATCTTCCTCGGCGGCCCGCCGCTGGTGAAGGCCGCCACCGGCGAGGTGGTGACGGCGGAAGACCTGGGCGGCGGCGACGTCCACACCCGCCTGTCCGGCGTGGCCGACCACCTGGCGCAGAACGACCTGCATGCGCTGTCGCTGGCGCGCACCATCATCTCCAACCTGAACCGCAGCAAGCCGCAGCAGGGCGCCTTGCGCGAAGCCGCGGAGCCGAAATACGCCACCGAAGAACTGTACGGCGTGATCCCGGTCGACACCCGCAAACCGTTCGACGTGAGAGAGGTCATCGCGCGCATCGTCGACGGCAGCGAATTCGATGAATTCAAGGCGCGCTACGGCACCACGCTGATCTGCGGCTTCGCCCACATATTCGGCATGAAGGTCGGTATCATCGCCAACAACGGCATCCTGTTCTCCGAGTCCGCGCTGAAGGGCGCGCACTTCATCGAGCTGTGCGCGCAGCGCAAGATCCCGCTGGTGTTCCTGCAAAATATCACCGGCTTCATGGTCGGCCGCAAATACGAAAACGAAGGCATCGCCCGCAACGGCGCCAAGATGGTGACGGCCGTCGCCACCGCCGCCGTGCCCAAGTTCACCGTCATCATCGGCGGCAGCTTCGGCGCCGGCAACTACGGCATGTGCGGCCGCGCGTTCTCGCCGCGCTTCATGTGGATGTGGCCGAACGCCCGCATCTCGGTGATGGGCGGCGACCAGGCGGCATCGGTGCTGGCCACCGTCAAGCGCGACGGCATCGAAGGCAAGGGCGGCTCGTGGTCGGCGGAGGAAGAAGCGGCGTTCAAGCAGCCGATCAAGGATCAATACGAACACCAGGGCCACCCGTACTACGCCACGGCGCGCCTGTGGGACGACGGCGTCATCGACCCGGCCGATACGCGCATGGTGCTGGGCCTGGGCCTGTCCGCCGCGCTGAACGCCGAAATCGGGGACACCAAGTTCGGCGTGTTCCGGATGTAAGGGATGGACATGCGGAACCGATATCTTCAAGGCGCAGCACTGCTTCCGGCCGCACTGGTTTGCGCCGGTGCGGCGGCCGCCGCCTTGCCTGCTGTCGACGCCCGCATGAACGAACAGGTCGTATCGGTTCCGGCCAAGATAGGCCGCGAAGAAATCAGCCTGCAAACCACCATCTTCAAGCCGCCAGGCGACGGCCCGTTCCCGGTGCTGTTCATGAACCACGGTAAAAACGGCGGCGACGCGCACCGGCAGGAGCGGGCGCGTTATCCGGTCATCAGCCGCGAGTTCGTCAAGCGCGGCTACGCGGTCGTGATCCCGATGCGCAAGGGCTTCGCCGGCTCGGGCGGCACCTACGTCAACTCGCACTGCAAGGCGCGGGAGAACGGCGAAGACCAGGCCACCTCGCTGTACTTCGCCATGGAATACGCGATGAAACAGCCGTGGGCCGATCAGGAGCACGTGATCATCGCCGGCCAGTCGCACGGCGGCCTGACGGCGCTTGCCGCCGGCAGTCACAACATCAGCGGCGTGCGCGGCGTGATCAACTTTGCCGGCGGCGTCAACAGCCAGTCGCACTGCGACTGGCAGGCCGCGCTGGTCGACGCCTTCAAGGCCTACGGCGCGGCAAGCACCACGCCGAGCATCTGGTTCTATGGCGCCAACGATACCCATTTCGGCCCCAAGCTGGCCGCCAGCCTGTACGCGGCCTATACCGGCGCCGGCGGCAAGGCGCAGCTGGTGGCCTACGGCCCGTTCAAGCACGACGCGCACACGATGAGCTCCAGCCGAGACGGCGTGGCCGTCTGGCTGCCGCAGACGGAGCGCTTCCTGCAATCGGTCGGCATGCCGACCGAAATCAAATACACCATCAAGGACTGAAGATGAGCTTTACTACTCTGGACATCAGCCGCGAAGGCAAGACCGCGACCGTCACGCTGAACCGCCCCGACGTGCGCAACGCCTTCAATGAAACGACGATAGCCGAAATCACGCAGGCCTTCCGCGATCTGGGCGCCGACGCCGATCTGCGCGCCATCGTGCTGGCGGCGAACGGCCCGGCCTTCTGCGCCGGCGCCGACTTGAACTGGATGAAAAAAATGGCGGGCTACACGCACGCCGAAAACCACGCCGACGCTCTGCAACTGGCGGAGATGCTGCGCACGATCTACCTGTGTCCCAAGCCCGTCGTGGCCAAGGTGCAGGGCGATTGCTACGCCGGCGGCATGGGCCTCGTGTCCGCGTGCGACATCATCGTCGCGGCCGACGAGGCGAACTTCTGCCTGAGCGAAGTGAAACTGGGACTGATCCCCGCGACCATTTCGCCATATGTGATCAAGGCCATGGGCGAGAACGCCTCGCGCCGCTACTTCCTGACAGCCGAACGCTTCAGCGCGCAGGAGGCGCTGCGCATCGGCTTCGCCCACGAGGTAGTGGCAGCCGAGGCGCTCGACGCCAAGGTGGCGGAGATCGTCAAGGCGCTGGTCAACAACAGCCCGAACGCCGTACAGCAAGCCAAAGTGCTGGTGCGCGACGTGGTCGGACAAACCGTCAACGATGCGCTGCTGGCCGATACCGCCGAACGCATCGCCCATATCCGCGCGTCGGAACAGGGCCGCGAAGGCGTGGCCTCGTTCCTGGAAAAGCGCAAGCCGGGCTGGCTCGGCTAACAGAGTTTGGAGTTGTTTTGGAATTGAATAAACAAAGCGACTGGGTAGCACGCAGCCTGCGCAGCGTATGGCATCCGTGCACCCAGATGCAGCACCACGAAACCGTGCCCCTGATTCCGGTCAAGAGCGGCAAGGGCGCGTGGCTGTACGACCATGAAGGCCGCCGCTACCTGGATGCGATCAGCTCCTGGTGGGTGAACCTGTTCGGCCATGCCAACCCGCGCATCAACGCGGCCCTGAAAGACCAGCTGGATACGCTGGAACACGCGATGCTGGCCGGCTTCACGCACGAACCGGTGATCGAGCTGTCCGAGAAGCTGTCGGCGCTGACCGGCCATGTGCTGGGCCACAGCTTCTACGCCAGCGACGGCGCCTCCGCCGTCGAAATCGCGCTGAAGATGAGCTTTCACTCGTGGCGCAACAATGGCAAGAGCGGCAAGCAGGAATTCGTCTGCCTCAAGGGCAGCTACCACGGCGAAACCATCGGCGCGCTGGCCGTCACCGACGTCGCGCTGTTCAAGGACGCCTACGGCCCGCTGCTGCGCGCCTCGCAAACGGTGATGTCGCCGGACGCTCGCAATGCCAATGCCGCCGCAGGCGAGACGGCGGCCGACGTGGCACGCCGCGCCGCGGCCGATGTCGAACGCCTGTTCGCCGAACGGGGCGACCAGATCGCCGCCATCATCATCGAGCCGCTGGTGCAATGCGCCACCGGCATGGCGATGCACGATCCGCTGTACCTGAAGCTGGTGCGCGAACTGTGCGACCGTCATTCGGTGCACCTGATCCTCGACGAAATCGCCGTCGGCTGCGGCCGCACCGGCACCTTCTTCGCCTGCGAGCAGGCCGGCGTGTGGCCGGACTTCCTGTGCCTGTCCAAGGGCATCAGCGGCGGCTACCTGCCGCTGTCGCTGGTGATGACGCGCGACGAGATCTACCAGGCCTTCTACAGCAGCGACGTCACGCGCGGCTTCCTGCACTCGCACTCGTACACCGGCAATCCGCTGGCCTGCCGCGCCGCCCTGGCGACGCTGCAGATCTTCGAGGAAGACGACGTGCTGAACGCCAACCGCGCCAAGGCCGAGCGCCTGACCGCCGCGCTGCAACCGCTGGCGCGACACCGGCAGGTGCGCAACTTCCGCCAGCGCGGCATGATCTGGGCCTTCGACGCCATCGACGCCGCGCCCGATTTCTCGCGCCGCTTCTTCGCCACGGCGGTGGAGCACGAGCTGCTGATGCGCCCCATCGGCTCCACCGTCTACATGATGCCGCCGTACATCCTCGACGACGAGGAAATCGACGGCCTGGCCGCCAACACGCTGGCCGTGTTCGACAAAGTAATGGCGGGCTGACCATGGAACTGCTCAATCAACTCAACCGCCAGCTGCGGGCGCTGGACGAACGCAGCCTGATACGCCGGCGCCGCACCGTCGATTCGCCGTGCGGACCGCGCGTGTCGGTGGACGGGCGCGAACTGCTGGCCTTCTGCAGCAACGACTACCTCGGCCTGGCCAATCACCGCAAGCTGAAACTCGCGCTGCAGGAAGGCGCGGCGATGTACGGCGTCGGCAGCGGCGCCTCGCACCTGATCAGCGGCCATGGCCGCGCCCACGCCATGCTGGAACAGCGCCTGGTGGAATTCGTCGGCGCCCACCTGGAATCGCCGCGCGCGCTGACCTTCTGCACCGGCTACATGGCCAACCTCGCCATCATCACCGGCCTGACCGCCGGCGACCGCGAGGCCGAGATCTTCTCCGAATCGCTGAACCACGCCTCGCTGATCGACGGCGCGCGGCTGTCGCGCGCCGGCGTCAAGGTCTACCCGCATGCCGACCTGGAAGCGCTGGCGGCCATGCTGGCGGCGTCGAAAGCCGCCACCAAGCTGGTGGTGACCGACAGCGTCTTCAGCATGGACGGCGACCTGGCGCCGCTGCCCGAGCTGCTGGCCCTGTGCGAACAGCACGGCGCATGGCTGGTCATCGACGACGCCCACGGCTTCGGCACGCTGGGCGCCAACGGCCACGGCGCGCTGGAGCACTTCAACCTGCGCTCGCCGTACCTGGTCTATATGGGCACGCTGGGCAAGGCCGCCGGCGTGGGCGGCGCCTTCGTCGCCGCGCATGAAACGGTGATCGAAACGCTGATCCAGAAGGCCCGCCCCTACATCTTCACCACCGCCGCCCCGCCGGCGCTGGCGCACGCGCTGCTGACCAGCCTTGAACTGCTGGAAGGCGACGAGGGCCGCAACCGCCGCGCCCATCTGCAGGCATTGGTGGCACAATTGGACGATGGCCTGCGTTTGCAGCGCTGGCAGCGCCTGCCCTCGAACACGGCGATCCAGCCCATCCTGATCGGCGATAATGCTGAAACCATGCGCGCCGGGGCGGCCTTGTACGAGCAGGGGCTGTGGGTGGGCACCATCCGGCCGCCGACGGTCCCCCTGGGCACTTCGCGCCTGCGCGTGACGCTGTCCGCGGGGCATAGCAGCATGGAAGTAGCAAAATTGATAGCCGCGATCAATGCATTGGAAAGGACTTGATATGAGTCTCGACGATCCCGTGATAGCAGTGGATGTACCGCAGACGCAGGTGCAACCGGCCCCCGTGACCACCGGCATACCGCCGCGCTTTTGCTGTTTTGTCACCGGCACGGATACCGAAATCGGCAAGACGCTGGTTTCATCGGCGATGCTGCACGCGCTGGTGCAGGCCGGCGTGCGCGCCTGCGGCATGAAGCCGGTCGCCGCCGGCGCCGAGCTGCGCGACGGCGCATGGCACAACGACGACTGCGACCAGCTGGCCGCCGCCGGCAACGTCCACCTGCCGCAGTCGATCACCACGCCGTTCCTGCTGAAGGAGCCTGCCGCGCCGCATATCGCCGCCGCGCTGGAAGGCATCACGATTTCGCCGGTGCCTATCCTGGCGGCCTACGTCGAGATCCACGCCGCGTCCGACGCGGTGGTGGTGGAAGGCGTGGGCGGCTTCCGCGTGCCGCTGAACGACGATTTCGACACCGCCGACCTGGCCGAGCAGCTCGACCTGCCGGTGGTGCTGGTGGTCGGCCTGCGGCTGGGCTGCATCAGCCACGCCTTGCTGACGGTGGAGGCGATCGAGTCGCGCGGCCTGAAACTGGCCGGCTGGGTCGCCAACGAAACACAGGCGGACATGGAGTTCGCCGACGAGAACGTCGCAGCATTGGAACAGCGGATCGCTGCGCCGCTGCTGGGCCGCGTGCCGCGCCTGGAACAGCCGGGCGCCGAAGCGGCGGCCGCCCATATCGACTTTACGCAGCTGCCGTATTGGCCAGCTCAGAACAAACTTTGAACGAAGAAGGAATCACGATGTCCCTGAACACCCTCCAAGAACCGAAAACCGTTTCCCTGCACCGTCCGACGGCCGCGATCACCTTGCCGCCCGCCGCCACCTGGCCGCTGGAAGACGTGATGGCGCTGTTCGACTTGCCGTTCAATGACCTGATGTTCCGCGCGCAGCAAACGCACCGCGCCAACTTCCCCGACGGCGACGTCGAACTGGCGACCCTGCTGTCGATCAAGACCGGCGGCTGCGAGGAAGACTGCGGCTACTGCCCGCAGGCGGCACGCTACGACACCGGCGTCGAAGCCAAGAAAATCCTCGACATCGACACCGTGCTGGACGCGGCCCGCCAGGCCAAGGACAACGGCGCGACCCGCTTCTGCATGGGCGCGGCATGGCGCAGCCCGAAAGACCGCGACATGGACAAGGTCGAAGAGATGGTGCGCGAAGTGAAGGCGCTGGGCCTGGAGACCTGCGCCACGCTGGGTATGCTGGAGGAAAAACAGGCCGAGCGCCTGAAAGCGGCCGGCCTCGATTACTACAACCACAACCTGGACACAGCGCCCGAGTTCTACGACAACGTGATCTCGACCCGCGAATACCAGGACCGCCTGGACACGCTGGGCCGCATCCGCGAAGCGGGCCTGAAGGTCTGCTGCGGCGGCATCGTCGGCATGGGCGAAACCCGCCTGCAGCGCGCCGGCCTGATCGCGCAGCTGGCCAACCTGAATCCGTATCCGGAATCGGTGCCGGTCAACCACCTGGTCCAGGTCGAGGGCACGCCGCTGTACGGCATGGATCCGCTGGACCCGCTCGAATTCGTGCGCACCATCGCCGTCGCCCGCATCACGATGCCGAAGGCGCGCGTGCGCCTGTCGGCGGGCCGCCGCCAGATGGGCGAAGCGGTGCAGTCGATGTGCTTCCTGGCCGGCGCCAATTCGATCTTCTACGGGGACAAGCTTCTGACCACCGAAAATCCGGAAGCGGAAGACGACCGCGCGCTGCTGGCGAAACTGGGCCTGAAAACCCGCGGCGCCGTGCTTGAATCGGCACCGAAGGAAAAGTGCGGCTGCTGATCCAGCCTCGCCGAACCACCACACAATAAAAAAACTTCCAGCCACAAGCTGCAAAGAGAGAGACCATGTTTACAAAAATACTGATCGCCAACCGTGGTGAAATCGCCTGCCGTGTAGCCGCCACCGCGCGCCGCATGGGCATCAAGACCGTTGCTGTCTATTCGGAGGCGGACGCCAACGCCAAGCACGTCGCCGTGTGCGACGAGGCTGTGCTGATCGGTCCCGCCGCCGCCAAGGAAAGCTATCTGCGCGGCGACAAGATCATCGCCGTGGCCAAGGCCACCGGCGCGCAGGCGATCCATCCCGGCTACGGCTTCCTGTCCGAGAACGCCGAATTCGCCGACGCCTGCGCCGAGGCGGGCCTGGTGTTCATCGGGCCGCCGGCATCGGCGATGCGCGCGATGGGATCCAAGTCCGCCGCCAAGCAGCTGATGGAGAAGGCCAACGTACCGCTGGTGCCCGGCTATCACGGCGAGCAGCAGGACGCCGACTTCCTGCACGCGCAGGCCGACAAGATCGGCTACCCGGTGCTGCTGAAGGCTTCGGCCGGCGGCGGCGGCAAGGGCATGCGCGTGATCGAGAATTCGGCGCAGTTCAAGGACGCGCTGGCATCGTGCAAGCGCGAGGCGATCAGCTCCTTCGGCGACGACAAGGTGCTGGCCGAGAAGTACCTGCAGCGTCCGCGCCACATTGAAATCCAGGTGTTCGCCGACACGCTCGGCAATTGCATCTACCTGTTCGAGCGCGATTGCTCGGTGCAGCGCCGCCACCAGAAGGTGCTGGAAGAGGCGCCTGCGCCGAACATGCCGGCCGAGCGCCGCGCGGCGATGGGCGAAGCCGCCGTAGCCGCCGCCAAGGCCGTCGGCTACGTGGGCGCCGGCACGGTGGAATTCATCGCCAACCAGGACGGTTCGTTCTACTTCATGGAGATGAACACCCGCCTGCAGGTGGAGCATCCGGTGACCGAAATGATCACCGGGACCGACCTGGTCGAATGGCAGATCCGCGTCGCCGCCGGCGAGCCGCTGCCGAAAAAACAAACCGAGCTGGCCATCAACGGCCATGCGATCGAAGCGCGCATCTACGCGGAGAATCCGGAGAAGGGCTTCCTGCCGTCGATCGGCACGCTGCGCCACATGGACACGCCGGGCGCGGTGACGTTCGAGCTGGGCGGCTCGCCCGACCTGCCGGCCGGCGTGCGCATCGATTCCGGCGTGCGCGCCGGCGATGCGATCTCGCCGTTCTACGATCCGATGATCGCCAAGCTGATCGTCTGGGGCGCGGACCGCAAGCAGGCGCTGGCCCGCATGTCGCAAGCGCTGTCGCAATACCAGATCGTCGGCCTGAGCACCAACATCGCCTTCCTCAAGCGCCTCGTCGAGGGCCGGGCTTTCTCCACCGCCGACCTGGACACGGGCCTGATCGAACGCAATCACGACACGCTGTTCCCGGCCGCGCAGGCCGCGCCGGACGCCGCGCTGGCATTGGCCGCCGTGTCGCTGATCGAATCCGAGAAGGAGCGTTCGGCCGCGCAATCGGGCGCCAACGCCGCCGATCCGTGGGGCCAGGCGCTGGGCTGGCGCATGAACCACCCGTATGTGCGCGCGCTGTCGTTCAGCGACGAATTCGCGGCGGCCAAGCCTTACAGCGCCAACGTCAGCTATCGAGCCGCCGACTGGCTGTTCAGCGTGAACAGCGCGCAACCCCAGGTCCTGAGCCTGATGTCGCAAGAGGGGAATGACTTCAGCATCAAGCTGGGCGACCAGGCCGTGCATGGCACCGTGCGCCGCGACGGCGACATGTTCCACGTCTTCACCAACGGCGCCCACTATCCGCTGGCCTACAACGACCCGATGGCCCACGCCGGCGAATCCGAGGCCGAAGGCGGCCGCCTGACCGCGCCGATGCCGGGCAAGGTGGTCGCGGTGCTGGCCGCCAAAGGCCAGGAAGTGAAGAAGGGCGATGCCCTGGTCATCATGGAAGCCATGAAAATGGAGCATACCATCGCCGCGCCGCACGATGGCGTGGTCGACGAAATCCTGTACAGCGTGGGCGACCAGGTGGCCGATGGCGCGCCGCTGCTGGCGTTCAAGACAGCGGCGTAAAGGAGATCATCATGCGTATTCTTTTACATCGAGCGGACGGCAAGACCGAGCCGTGGATCAAGGACTTCGGCAAGTACCTGCCGGAGGCCGAAGTCGAAATCTGGCACGCCGGCGAAAAAAACCAGGCCTGCGACTACGCCGTCGTGTGGTCGCCGCCGGAAGCGATGCTGCCGGAGCTGGCGCAGGTCAAGGCGATCTTCGTCACCGGCGCCGGTGTCGACGCCATCCTCAAGTTTTCGGACGCGATTCCGGCGCACATCCCCATCATTCGCCTGGAAGACGCGGGCATGGGAATGCAGATGGCCGAATACGTCACGCATTCGGTGCTGCGCTACTATCGCCGCCTGGACGAATACGAGGCACAGGCGCGCGCGGGCCAGTGGCTGCCTTTGCCACAGCACCACAAGGAAGACTTCGCGATCGGCGTAATGGGCATGGGCGTGCTGGGCACGCGCGTGCTGGAGGCGCTGGCGCCGTTCGGCTTCCCGCTGCGCGGCTGGAGCAGGACGCAAAAAGCCATGCCGGGCGTGCAGTGCTTCCACGGCGAAGATGGGCTGGACACTTTCCTGCGCGGCACCCGGGTGCTGGTCTGCATGCTGCCGCTGACGCCGGACACCAACAACATCATGAGCCGCACCAATATGTGCAAGCTGCCGCAAGGCGCGTTCCTGATCAACGTGGCGCGCGGCGCGCATCTGGCCGAGCCCGACCTGGTCACGCTGATCAAGTCGGGCCATATCGCCGCCGCCACGCTGGACGTGTTCCGCAACGAGCCGCTGCCGCTGCAGCATCCGTTCTGGCAGGAGCCGCGCATCACGATCACGCCGCACATCTCGGCGCTGACCCTGCGCCGCGAAAGCGTGGTGCAAGTCACCGAAAAAATCCGTAAATTCGCGCAGGGCGAGCAGGTCGCCGGCGTGGTCGACCGCAACCGGGGATATTGATATGAACAGTTTGCCGAAACAGGTGAAGATCGTCGAAGTCGGTCCGCGCGACGGCCTGCAGAATGAAAAAGAAAGCGTGCCGGCCGAGGTCAAGATCGAGCTGGTGAACCGCCTGACCAGCGCCGGCTTCCAGAACATCGAAGCGGCTTCGTTCGTGTCGCCGAAGTGGGTGCCGCAGATGGCGACCAGCAAGGAGGTCATGGCCGCGATCGAGCGCAAGCCAGGCGTGATCTATTCCGCGCTGACACCGAACATGCAGGGCTTCGAAGCGGCGCTGGCGGCGCAGGCCAACGAGGTGGTGATCTTCGGCTCGGCCTCGGAGGCCTTCTCGCAAAAGAACATCAACTGCTCGATCGCTGAATCGATCGCCCGCTTCGAAGGCGTGGCGAAGGCGGCCAAGGACAACGGCCTGCGCCTGCGCGGCAGCATCAGCTGCTCGTTCGGCTGCCCCTACCAGGGCGACGTGCCGCTGGACGCGGTGGCCGACGTGGTGGGCCGCATGCGCGACCTGGGCTGCGACGAGATCGACATCGCCGACACCATCGGCGTGGCCACGCCGCGCAAGACGCAGGCAGTGATGGAGCGGGCGATCCGAGAGTTCCGCATCGAAGGCTTGTCCGGCCACTTCCACGACACCTACGGCCAGGCGCTGGCCAACATCTACGCCAGCATGGAAATCGGCATCGCCATCTTCCACTCGTCGGTATCGGGCCTGGGCGGCTGCCCGTACGCCAAGGGCGCCACCGGCAACGTCGCCACCGAGGACGTGCTGTACATGATGCAGGGCCTGGGCATAGCCACCGGCGTCGACCTCGACATCGTGGTCGACGCCGGCCAGTTCATCTCGCAGTTCCTGGGCCGCAAGGGCGCCAGCCGCGCCGGCAACGCCATCGCCGCCAAGCGCGCCGGTTGATACGCTACGGCGTCATTCGCGTACCAGCTTGTCCGCGACGTACATGCGGTACTGCCTGATACGGCCGGTGACGGTGTCGGGTCCCTGGCGCGGCATGTAGCGCACGCCCGCCACCTCCACCTGCTGGCCCAGGTCGATGATCAGCTGGTGCGGATGGCCCGCCCCGGCGGCAAACGCGGTATGCCAGTGATCCGACGCCTGTCCGTTGATGGCGTTGAGGGCCGAGCCGTCCTCCTTTTTCAGCTCTTCGCTGCTGACGTAGGCGATCGTCCACGACTGCTGGTTGATGGTCTTGCCGTCCTTGCCCAGCAGCGAAATCTCGGCGACCGCCGCGTACTGCTTGCCGTCGAAGGCGCTCAGCGATTCAAGACAGAACTGGCGGCCTTTGACCGGCGCGGCGAACAGCACGTCCTGGGTCGCGCCGCCGGCGGCAAACTCGCCCGCCTGCTCCGGGGCGACGCCATCCAGCGCCGGCCTGACGGTGCTGGGAGGGCGCGCCAGATCCAGCTCCGGATTGAGCTGGTCGAGTATCGGTTCGGTGAGTCCGGCAATGCGGGCGCTGCGTGGACCGGTCAGGTCGAGCACGACGATTTCGTTGCGGCCCTTCCTGATCCAGGGCCCGGGCAGGTACATGGTCTGCGTCGGCCCGATGCTCCAGTATCGGCCGAGGCAGCGGCCGTTGATCCAGACTATCCCCTGGCCCCAGCTGGACATGTCGAGGAAGGTGTCGGCCTGGCGGCCGGCCTCGAATCCGCCGCGCCAGAAGGCGGGGCCCTTGGTGCGTCCGGCCTTGAACGCCAGCGGCGGCAGCGTGCCGTCGGCATCGAAATCGATGGCGCGGATCTCCCAGTTCTCCAGCGGCTGCGCGGCGCCGTCCTTGGGCGTGAACGTCACCGGACCGTGCAGGCCCTTGCGGTCATGCACCTCCAGGCCGAAGTTGACCCGCGCGATGGTGTACAGCAGGATCTCCACCGTCACGGCCTTGCTGCGGGCCGGCACGGCGACCGAGAAGCGGCGGTGGCGCGTGTCCAGCGTCCCCACCTGCTTGCCGTCCACGTAGACCCAGGCCAGGTCGCGCACCTTGGCGGCGGCCAGCAATCCCGCCGGTCCGGCCGGCAACCGCACGCGATAGGCGACCAGGCCGCGGCTGATGTCGTACTGTTCGATCGCCTCCGGCGACGCGGCCTTGATCGTGCGCGGCGGCAGGTTGGCCAGCACCGGCGCCGATTCGGTCAGCGTGAACGCGTCGATGCGCATGACGGGATTGCGCGCCGGCGGTTCGGGCAGCACTTCGCCCGGCGCCAGGAACGGGCGCATGCCTTCGCGGTAGGCGTTGAACTTGGCGCCCACCCATCCCGCTTCGCTGACCGGCGCGTCGTAGTCGTAGCTGGTGGTGTCCGGCCGGAAGGGACGGTCGCAGCCGCCCCACAAGCCGAACGTGGTGCCGCCGTGCGCCATGTAAAGGCTGAACGAGCCGTTCGCCTTGAGCATGGCCTGGATGTCGACGACGGCGCTCGTATTGTCGCCGCGCCGGTGAGGATTGCCCCAGGTGTCGAACCAGCCGGAATAGTATTCGCCGCACATCAGCGGTGCCTGCTGCACCGCGGCCAGCGCCTTGAAGCCGCCGGCCGGATCGCTGCCGAAGTTGGCCACCGACAGCATGCCCGGCAGATGGGTCTTGGCCACCGCGTTGGTCGGATTGCACTGGAATAGCGGCACGTCGAAGCGCGCGTCGAGCAGCGCCTGGCGCATGGTGCGCATGTAGTCCAGGTCTTCGCCGAAGAAGCCGTACTCGTTTTCCACCTGGACCATCAGGATAGGGCCACCCTGGGTCACCTGCATCGCCCCCAGCACCCGGCCCACCTCCTTCAGGTAGCGCCGCGCCGGCTCGACAAAGGCCGGATCGCGCGTACGCAGGAAGGCATCGCCCGGATTTTTCTTGAGCAGCCACCACGGCAGGCCGCCCATCTCCCATTCGGCGCAGGCATAAGGGCCTGGACGCAGGATCACCCACAGCCCTTCCTTCTGCGCCAGCCGGCAGAACTCGACGGCGTCGCGCTGGCCGCTCCAGTCGAACTTCCCTTCGCGCCATTCGTGGTAATTCCAGAACAGGTAGGCGCACACGGTGTTCAGGCCCATCGCCTTGATGGCTTTCAGGCGATGCGTCCAGTACTCGCGCGGCACGCGCGCGAAGTGCATTTCGCCGCAGCGGATCTGCAGCGGCTTGCCGTCGATGAGAAAATCGCTGGCGCCGACGGCAAAGCGCGGCGCGCCCTGGGCGCCGGCGTGAAGCGGCAGCAGGGCGCCGCCGGCGGCGGCAGCGGCGCCCTGCAACAGGCGGCGGCGGGGCAGGTTCGCCCGCGTCATTTAGAACGCCACCCGCAGGCCGACGTTGGCACGGCGGCCGACATCTTCCAGGGTAAGGAACTGCGACTCGTTGTTGGCATATTCGTGCATCCTCGAGTTGGTCAGGTTGATGAAGTCCGCGTAGAGGGCCATCTTCGGCGTCAGGTTGTAGCGCAGGCTGGCGTCGGTCTGGCCATAGGCCGCCCGGGTGCGCGGCAGGGTGCTGCCGCCGCCGCAGTCGACCGAGAAGCGGTTGCGCCAGTTATAACTCACGCGGGCCTGGAATTTGTCGTTTTCATAGAACACCGAGCCATTATAGGATTGCGGCGACAAGCCGGGGTAGCCGCAGGCCGGCACACTGCTGTCGGTATCGGTGTCGCGGGTCGCGCTGGCGTCCACGTAGGTATAGTTGGCCGCCACGCCGAATCCCCGCAGCCAGGAGATGCCGTTGTCGAAGGCATACTGGCCGGCCAGCTCCACACCCTTGATCTTGCCTTTTTGTCCGTTGCGTATGCGGGTGTCGTGGACCACTTCATCGTACTGCGGAATCTTCATGTCCACCATCTTGGTCTCCAGGAAGTCGGAGACGTCCTTGCGGAACACGGCGGCGCTGACGTAGTTGGTCTTCGACAGATACCATTCGTACGACAGGTCGTAGTTCTTCGACTGCATCGGCTTCAGATAGGGATTGCCGCCGCCGGTCTGCACATCGCCATAGCGCCCGCCGTAGGAATTGCTCACACCCATCTGGTTCAAGGTGGGACGGGTCTCGGTCTTCGATGCGGCCAAACGCAGCAGCATGTCGGCGGTCAGGTCGAATTTCAGGTTGGCCGACGGCAGGAAGCTGTTGTAGCTGTTGCTGACGGTGGTCGTGGCTGCCGGGCCCCAGTTCAGGATATAGGTCGTGTCGTTGGGGCTTTTCACCGCCGACAGCAAGGTGCGGCTGATGCCGGTCGATGCCGAGTTCACGTGCACCACACGCATGCCGGCATTCGCCGACCAGCCCGAGCCTTCCCATTTGGAGTCCACGAAGAAGCTCGATACCTTCTCCTTGACGCCCCACATGTCCGGCTTGGTGTAATCGATCGCCATCGGACCATTCGGATACTTGGTCTTGTCCAGGTACAGCGCCGGATCATTGGATTGCGCCAGCAGCGAAGGCTGGTTCAGGTAATTCATGTAGGCATACGGATCGAAGCGGAGGTAGGCGCTTGGAATCTGCGCGCCGCCACCCATGAAATTATCCATCGGCGTGACGGTGAACAGCGACGACGGCAGGGAGACGTGATAGCCGCTGAAGGCGTTCCAGGCGTCGTTGTTCCACTGCGTGCGTTCCACGTTGCGCTGCGAGTAGGCCATGCCGGAATCGATGCCCTTGAAATAGCCCATCTCGTGATTCCAGGCCAGACTGAAACGTCCCTCCTGCAGGTCGTCGAGATTGCGGATGTCGCCGTACGATACCGCGTGGGCACGCACCGCGGTCGGATCGGCGATGCCGTCGCCGAACACCAGGCCGGGGGTGCCGGCGAAGGTCAGCACATCGCCGTTCTTGGGCACCATGCCGGCCACGATCCACATATTCGGGGACTTGGAGGTGGTGCGGGAGTCGGCGATATCGCCTTCCAGTTTCAATTCCGGCGTCAACGCCCATTTCGAGTTCAGGCCGAACGCCTGCGTGGTGGACAGGCGGTCGCCGCCCTTGACGATCATGTCGTTCGAATTGGCCTCGCCCAGCAGCTTGCCGCTGCCGGCCAGCGCCGGATTGTTTGCGTAGAAGATCGAGCCGGGCCGCAGGAAGCTGGTGACCTGGTTGTTGCTGTCGTACTTGACGCCGAGCTGCACGGGATTGTTCCAGTCGCTGAACGCGATCACGTCGTTCTTTTGGTCGAGTCGCGAATACAGGGCGTCCGCGGTCAGTTTCCAGGTCGGGGACGGATTGTATTGCACCGTCAGATTGCCGACCAGCCGCTTGCGGCTTTCATTCTCCTGCTGGAAGCCGTAACTCTGCGGCATGTAGAGCTTTTTGGTGGTCACGTCGGCCATCGTCAACCCTTTGGAGTTGAGGTCGCCGTTGATCATCGACACGTCGCGGTAGTTCCAGGCGTCGTTGACGGCCTTGTTTTGCTTGGAGGCGCGGTCGGTGTAGGAGAGCGAGCCGGTCACGCCGAAGGTGCGGTTCTCGTTGGCGAACGAATACATGCCGCTGATGTTGGGCGTATTCTTCTTGGAATTCGAGTCGTAGGAATCCGACACATTGACCACCGAGGTGTGGCCCAGTTTTCCCGACAGCGGCCGCGCGGTCTGGATGTCCACCGTCGAACCGATGCCGCCCTCCGGCAGGAAGGCCTGCGACGTCTTGTAGACCAGGGCCTTCGAGATCAGGTCGGAGGACAGCAGGTCGAAGGAAAACTCGCGGCCGCCGGTGTCGCTGGTCATGGTGCGGCCATTGACCAGCACATTGTTGAACTCCGGCCCCAGGCCGCGCACGGAGATGTAGCGCCCTTCGCCGTTGTTGCGCTGGATCTGCACGCCGGTGACGCGCTGCAGGGATTCGGCGATATTCGTGTCCGGGAATTTGCCGGCGTCTTCGGCCGACACCGCGTCGACCACGCCGTCTTGTATGCGCTTGGTCGTCAGGGACGAGGACAGCGATGCGCGTATCCCGCTGACGACGACCGTCGTCCCGGTATCGACAGGCTTGGCCTCGCTGCCCGTCTGGGCAGAGGCGCCGACCATCATCAACATTTCGGCAATGACAGCGGCCATGACCGTTTTACGCATCTTAGGTGTATTCATATTCATTGTGTCTCCGTGCTCTTAGTTATAGGAATGAATGAATGTGCGAATGCCTGCCTGTTCCGGCGCTGAGCTCTTACATTTGGGGACGGGCGTTCGCGGGTGCGGCGAGCTAGCGGGGGTCGCTGCGGGCGTAAGTCATGACGAACACGTTGGCGATGGGCCAGTTGAGCGTTGATTGTTCCATGGTCTCTCCGTAGTTTTTTATTGCGCGTTTTCGCCGCGCTAAATTCATGTTACGCAACAGCTTGTTTGCTAACCAATTGCGTATTCAATTGAAACCATTACCAATTCGTATAGCTCGTTTGATATGGCGAGAGGCGGGAGAGAGGCGGAAGGGATGCGCCAAGGGGGCGAAGGATAAAAAAAAGACCCAAGAGCCTGAGCTCTTGAGTCTTTTTTCTTGAATCTTGGTCGGAGTACAAGGATTCGAACCTTGGACCCCCTGGTCCCAAACCAGGTGCGCTACCGGACTGCGCCACACTCCGAAGAAGCAAGATAATACAAGCTGCCTCAGTATCCGTCAAGTGCCGCTATGAATTCAGTATGTACCATGGCGGTTTTTTTTCAATGTGAGATGATGCGGTGTGCACAAATTAGCGAAAAAACCATGAACGCGACCTTTACCCAGAGTCAGCCCGCCCAGCTGCGGCGGCCGGGGATAGTCGCGGGCATCGCCATCTCGCTGGTGCTGCATCTGCTGCTGATATTCGGCTACCGGCTGTCGCTGCCGGTGGCGCCCGAACAGCCTCCGGCCAGGACGATGACGGTCTGGCTGCAACCGCCCAAGCCCATTGTCGCCACGATAGAAACCCCGGCCAAGCCGGAGCCCAAGGAAGAACCGGCGCGCAAGCGCAAACGCGATCTGGAGCGGCCCGCGCTGGCCGCCCGTCCTAGCCAGCCAGCGCCAGCGCCGGTCCCGGCCACCTCGCAGGCGATCACCTTGCCCGCGCCGTCCAGCCCCGTGGCCGACCCGCTGCATCCGGAAGAGCAGCCGAAGAAATTCGACATGAACGCGGCGCTGAAGACCGCCCGCAAGGTCGCCAACGAAAAAGACCCGGCCCGCGCCGGCCTGCCGGTGGCCCAGCTGGACGACCATCCGCTATACCCGGAGCAGCGCGAAACCCAGCTGGCGCGCGACATCGCCGGCGCCAAGCGCGGCGACTGCAAGAACACCGGCGCCGGCTTGCTGTCGCCGCTGATCTGGCTGATGGACAAGAAAGACAGCGGCTGCAAATTCTGACTACGCTTCGCCCTTGAGCTGCAGCGCGCGGTCATACAGCGCGTTCTTCTTGCGGCCGGTGATCTGCGCCGCCAGGCTGGCGGCCTGCTTGACCGAGCATTCGGTCAGCAGGATCTTCAGCACCCGTTCGGCCTCCAGGTCATGCTCGTCCTCGGCCGCCGGCGCGCCTTCCAGCAGCACGACGAACTCGCCTTTTTCCCGGTGCGGATCGGCCTTGATCCACGCTTCCGCCTCCGACAGCGGGCAGCGGTGGATTTCCTCGAACATCTTGGTCAGCTCGCGCGCGAACACCACCTGGCGTTCCGGTTCGAACACCGCCGCCAGCGCCGTGGCGCAATCGAGGATGCGGTGCGGCGCCTCGTAAAACACCATGGTCGCCGTCACCGCGCGCAAGGTGCCGAGGAAGTTCTCGCGCTGCCTGGCCTTGGCCGGCAGGAAGCCGACAAAGTAAAACTGGTCGTTCACCAGGCCGCTGGCCGACAGCGCCGTCACCGCCGCCGACGCGCCCGGCAGCGGCAGCACCCGCAGGCCGGCGGCGCGCACCGCGTCGACGATGCGCGCGCCCGGATCGGACACGGCCGGCGTGCCCGCGTCCGACACCAGCGCGATGCGCTCGCCGGCCTGCAGGCGGGCGATCAGCGTTTCCGCCACTTCCCGCTCGTTGTGCTGGTGGGCGGCGATCAGCGGCTGGTGCAGGCCGAAGCGGGTCATCAGCTGGGCGGTGTTGCGCGTGTCCTCGCACGCCACGGCATTGACCATGCTCAAGACGTGCAGCGCGCGCAGGCTAATATCCGTCACATTGCCGATCGGGGTCGCCACGACGTACAAGGTTGCGCTAGGATAGGTCTGGTGCGCCATTTCGCCCATCACGGGCAGGGTGGCGATGGAGCTGAATTCTTGTGCGGTCATTGGGGGTAGGATGAATAGTGTGAGGTTGTCGCTGCTATGTGCGGCGGTGGCGCTGGCGAGCGGCTGCAGCACGCCGTTTTGCGATGCGCCCGGTGGATTGTGCGCGCCCGGCTCGGCAAATACAAGTGCGCTGCCCGCGCCGCCGGTCCGCCCCGCCGCGCAGCCGCTGCCGAAACCGCCGCCGGAACCCACGCCGCCGCCGGCGGAAGTGTTCGCCGTCACGCTGCCCGGCGTGTCCGCCGCGCCGTCTGCCGACGTTCCCGCCACCCGGCAGGATGAAGCCGCGCAGGGCGGCTTGCCGGCCAACCCGCCGGTCCGCATGGGCCTGCTGCTGCCGTTGCGCTCGGAAACGCTGGGCGCCGCCGCCGACGCCGTCCGCGCCGGCTTCATGGCCGCCTGGGAGCGCGACCGCGACAACATCACCGTCAGCGTGATCGAAACCGGCGACGTACCGCAGGACGTGCTGTCCGCCTACGCCCACGCGCAGGAAAAACAGGACATCATCGTCGGTCCGCTGGCCCGCTCGGCGGTGGCGGCGCTGGCCGCCAGCCCGCTGCTGGGCAAGCCGACCATCGCCCTCAATTATCCGGAAGGCCACGGCACGGCGGGCGCCGCGCCGCTGCCGCCGCAGATGCTGGCGATGGGGCTGTCGATCGAGGAAGAGGCGCGCCAGGTCGCGCAGCTGGCGGCCGCCGACCATCCGAACGCCACCGCCATGATTATCAGCACCGGCACGCCATGGCAGCGCCGCGTGGCGGCCGCCTTCGCCGCCCAGTGGCAGCGCAACGGCGCCGCCGTGCGCATGGTCGAGCTGAGTTCGCCGGACGGCTACCTGAGCGACCCGGAACTGGTCCAGCTGCGCGCGCGTCTGCGCGACGATCCGCCCGGCCTGCTGTTCTCGGCCATGAGCGCCGACCAGACCCGCCAGTTGCGCGGCGCCCTCGGCGACAACGTCAGCACCGAGCCGACCAATCCCATCTTCAGCACCGCCGACGCGCTGCCGCCGCCTCCCGCACCGGCGCAGCCCGCCGGCCTTGGCGGGCTGCCGCTGTACGGCACCTCGGCGCTGAACGCCGGCAACGGCAACAACAGCCCGACGCAGGAACTGGACGGCGTGCGCCTGCTCGACCTGCCGTGGCAGATCCAGCGCGACCATCCGGCCGTGATGGTCTATCCGCATCCGGTGCAGGCGTCCAGCGCCGACATGGAACGGCTGTACGCGCTCGGCATCGACGCCTACCGCGTGGCGCGCGAAATCGGCCGCCATCCGGCCGGCCGCTTCAGCCTGGACGGCGTCACCGGCCGCCTGACCGTCGACTTCGGCCAGGGCGGCGCGGCCAGCTTCGAACGCATCGAGCCGGCGGCCGTGGTCAGGAACGGCGTGCCGCAGCCGATCGGCCCGTGAGGCCGCCATGCCCCGCACCGAACAGCAGCGGCTGGGCCGGCTGGGCGAGGACCGGGCGCTGGCCTACCTGGACGCCCGGGGCCTGAAGTTGCTGGACCGTAATTTCCTGTGCAAGGCCGGCGAGATCGACCTGATCATGCAGCACGGCGGCCACCTGGTGTTTGTCGAAGTGCGGCGCCGGGCCGGCGGCGGCTTCGGCGGGGCGGCGGCCAGCGTCACCCCGGCCAAGCAGCGGCGGCTGATCCACGCCGCGCAGTTCTACCTGATGCGCTACCCCAGCCCGCCGCCGTGCCGCTTCGACCTGGTGGCCATCGACGGTGAAAAGTTGTCATGGTTGCAAAATATCCTGCAGATGTAAGCATTTTTAACAGCGCTTGTCCGGCTTGCTGAACGACTGCACTATAATCAGCACACTATGACAAACCAACGCATCCTGGCGCACTTCCACGAAAGTGCCGAAATCAAAATCCAATCCGCCACCGTCCTCGCGCCGCATATCGCGCAGGCGATCGACTTGATGTTCTCGGCGCTGTCCAACGGCAACAAGATCCTGGTGTGTGGCAATGGCGGTTCCGCCGCCGACGCCCAGCATTTCGCCGCCGAGCTGGTCGGGCGCTTCGAGCGCGAACGCTTCCCGCTGCCGGCGCTGGCGCTGACCACCGATACCTCGATCCTGACGGCGGTGGCCAACGACTACAGCTACCGCGAGATCTTTTCCAAGCAGGTGCAGGCGTTCGGCCAGGCCGGCGACATCCTGATGGCGCTGTCGACCTCGGGCAACTCGGCCAACGTGATGGCGGCCATCGAGGCGGCGCTGGAGCGCGAAATGCGCGTGGTGGCCTTGACCGGCAAGGGCGGCGGCGCCATCGGCAAGATGCTGACCGACGCCGACGTCCACATCTGCGTGCCGGCCGACCGCACCGCCCGTATCCAGGAAGTCCATTTGACGACGATACACTGCATTTGCGACGGCATCGATGTCGCTCTATTTGGAGGAGATGTGAATGATTAATCCCGGCGCAATCTGGAACAAGGTACAGCGTCCGCTGGCCATGAGCGTACTGTGCGGCGCCATGCTGGCCTCGTTGTCGGGCTGCGTCGCGCTGGTCGCGGGCGGCGCCATTTCCGGTACCCTGGCCGCCACCGACCGCCGCACCCTGGGCGCGCAGACGGAAGACCGGGCGATCGAAGTCAAGGGCAGCATCAAGCTCAACAACGTCGTCGGCGATGCCGGCCACGTCAACATCAACGCCTTCAACCGCCGCGCGCTGCTGACCGGCGAAGTGCGCGACGAGGCGATGAAGGCGGCCGCCGAACGCGAAATCCGCGCCATCGAGGGCGTACTGTCGGTCATCAACGAACTGGAAGTGGCCGGCCCGGCCAGCTACACCTCGCGCTCCAACGATGCGCTGATCACCACCAAGGTCAAGGCCAGCCTGGTCGACATGAAGGATATCTCGGCCAACTCCTACCAAGTGGTGACCGAGCGCGGCGTGGTCTACCTGCAGGGCCGCGTGACCCAGCGCGAAGGCCAGATCGGCGCCGACGTGGCGCGCGGCGTCAGCGGCGTGACCAAGGTGGTCAAGGTGTTCGAATACATCACCGAGGAAGAGTGGAAGACCTACCAGCCCAAACCGGCGTCCAACTCATAAACCGGAGGAGAGGTCTATAATGGCCTCACCTAATTCGACGCCTGAGCCTATCATGCAAGAGACCAAATCCTCCCCCGCCTGGGTCAAGCCCGTGCTGGCCGCCGTGGTGATCGCCGCGGTCGGCTTTGGCGCCTATGTGTCGCTGAACAAGCGCCAGTCGGCGCCGGAAGTGACTTTCCTCAGCATCAGCGGCGAGAAAATCGCGCCCGACAGCCTGCGCGGCAAGGTGGTGATGGTCAATTTCTGGGCCACCTCGTGCACCACCTGCGTGGGCGAGATGCCGAAGATGGTCGACACCTACAACAAGTACAAGGCGCAGGGGCTGGAATTCGTCGCCGTGGCGATGAGCTACGACCCGCCAAACTACGTGCTGAACTACGCCCAGACCCGCCAGTTGCCGTTCAAGGTGGCGCTCGATATCGACGGCTCGGCCGCCAAGGCTTACGGCAACGTGGCGATGACGCCGACCACCTTCGTCATCGGCAAGGACGGCAAGATCCTCAAGCGCTACCTCGGCGAGCCGGACTTCCCGGCACTACACAAGCTGCTGGAAGAATCGCTGCACGGCTAAAACCCGGGGTCAGATCCGACATTCGGACACGAGCTCTACTGTAGCAGCCGCTACAGTAGAGCTCGTGTCCGAATGTCGGATCTGACCCCGGATTGTTTTTTAGAATCCCGCCTGCGCGGACAGGTATAGTCCGTGCTGCTTCTTCAGATTGAAGATCGTGATATCCCCCAGTTCCGCATACGCCGCGGTGACGGAGAAGTTCCTGTTCGGGAACCAGGCCACGAAGGCGTCGTAGTACGCCTTTTCGTTGTCCACGCCCAGGTTGTGCGGCTTGCGGCGATACTCGGCGCCCACCGCCAGCTTGCGGTTGACCAGGTAGGCCACCGACGCCTCCGGCATCAGCCGCATGCTGTCGCCCCGGTCGCCGCCGAATCCCAACAGACCCATCTGGTTGGCGCGGGTTGCGCGCAGTGTGCCGTTCAGCAGCAGGCTTTGCTCGAACAATATCTTGGTCGCCGCCACGTAGTAATCGTAGCCGTGATCGTCCCTGGCGCCCAGCTGCTTGACGTTGCTCACGCCCAGCGCGCCGAGGCCACCTATGCCCTTGTTGCGCTTGTACAGCACGCCGATCGCCACCTGCGGCATCGGGTTGTCCTGCTCGTAGACGGCGTCGCCGGCCACCTTCAGCTTCAGGCCGAGGATGTCCTGCTTGATGTTGAGCAGGTTCAGCGGCGCCAGGCTGCCCTTGAATTCCTGCCTGGCCAGTGAAATCTCCAGCCGGTCGGCAATGCCCACCGCTACGCCGTAGCTGTTGAGCGTGTAATCCTGGGTGCTGATATAGGTGTAGTGCGCGTTTGCGCCCCAGCTGTCGCGCGAGCCATAGCCGGTGACCAGCGCCCACGGCGTGATGCCGCCGCCGCCCGCGCCCTCGACCTGGCTGACGCCGCCGGTGGCGAGGAATTTGCCCAGGTCCGGACGGGTCTGCGCAGTCTGCGCAGTCACGATGGCGCGCTGCATCGGCGCCAGCTTCGCGATCAGCTTGTTCGAGACGCCGCTCGGCACATTGTTCTGTTCCATCGCGATCTGCAAATCCTCGGCCAGCGCATTGAACATGGCGTTGGTGATCTTCAAATCCTGGTGCACGGTGGCCATGTCGCGCACGGTGCCGACGCCGTCCATGGTCTTGTCGCGGTATTTGCCGGTGTATTTGCACGGGCCGCCGGCGAACTCGCAGAACTGCTCCTGCAGGCGCACATTCAGCTGCTCCATGTCGAAATCGGCAAAGCTTTCCTTGATGCGGGGATCGGCCAGCACCATGGGGATGAAGGTGTCGACGATCTTCTTGATGCCTTCCTTGCCGCCCAGCCCGCGGTAAGTCGAGTCTTCGGTGTACGGGGTTTGCGCCATCACCAGCGACGACGCCAGCAGCAGGCCACAGCCAGCGAGCTTCGTGAGTTGCTTCATATGGACCGCTCCTGTGCCTACTTGGGATAGAGGACCATCTGCGTGCAGCGGAACAACGCTATTGTTTTGCCAGTGGCCTTGTTGCTGACCACCGCATCCCAGACCTGCGTGGTACGGCCCAGGTGCACCACCTTGGCGGTCGCCACCACCGTGCCGTCGCGCGCGGTGCCCAAGTGGTTGGACTTCAATTCAATGGTGGTGAAGTTCTGGGCGTCGTCGGGCAGGTGCGAGAAACAGGCATAGCCGCAGGCGGTGTCGGCCAGCGTGACCACGCTGCCGGCATGCAGGAAGCCGTTAGGCGCCAGATGCTGTGGCGTGACCGTGAACTCGGCCACGATCTCGCCCTCGCGCACGCCGGTGATGACGATGCCCAGATGGTCCGGCAAAGTGCCTTTGCCGAAGTGGTTGAAATACTCCGGCGTGAATTTGCTGGCGTCCATGTGGTCTTTCGCGAATGAGGGCATCGGCCCGGTACCCGCGATGATACCAATTTTCACCCTACATCATGCGGACCCAGTTGCCTTTGTACAGGATAGGGCCGGTGGGCCCGTTCGGGTTCGGCGAGCCGCCCTTCGGTTCCAGCGACACCGCCAGCAGGGCCACGTCGGCGCCGATGGCGCCCGGCGTCAGCGCCAGCCTGACTTCGCCGCGATCGGCCAGCAGGCCCAGCGAGCGCGGATTGCCCGTTTTCGGCACGGCCCACAGTTGCAGTTGCTTGTCGCTCGGCACGGGCGCGTTGCCGACCAGGCGCACCGTCATCGACTTGCGGCCGCTGTCGCCGGTCAGCACCAGCGCGGTCCGGGATTGTTCGTCGGTCAGCGTGGCGACATAGTCGAGCGACGGCGTCTCCAGCATGCGCACCGAGATGACCACCACCAGCAAGGCCGCCACGGCGGTCGACGCCACGCCCAGCCCGCGCCAGAAGGTCAGCGACTCGTTGCGCCAGAACTGCCAGGCCGGATAGCTGCGCGGCAGGTTCAGGCGGCGCTCGATGTCGTTCCACACCTGCTTGCGCGGGGTGCGCGCCGACGAGAATTCGGCCAGCGGCGCCAGCCGGTCCTGCCATTCCATGGTGATGCGGCGCAGCGCAGCGTCGTTGTGCAGATAGCTTTCGAAGCGGCGGCGCGCGCCGCCCTTCAGCGTGCCCAGCACATATTCCGCGGCCAGCTTTTCGCGCAGCGGAGCGTTGTCGCGGAGGTTCATGCGCGCTCCATTTTCGCCAGGCAGGTTTTCAGTTTGTCGAGGCTGCGGCGTATCCAGGTCTTGACGGTGCCGATCGGCAGCGCCATCTGCGCCGCCACTTCGCTGTGCGACAGGTCATGGAAAAACGCCAGGCCGAGCACCTGCCGCTGCAGTCCTTCGAGCGCGGACATGCAATAGGCCAGCGCCTTCGCGTCGCGGCTCATTTCCAGCGCCTCGATAGGCGTGGAGGCTGGGTCCCGCAGTGCATTGATCACCTCGCTGTCAAACTGCTCACCGTCGATCTCGGCGTTCACCTCGCTGCGGCGCAGCAGATCGAAAGCCTTGTTGCGCACGATGGTGGTCATCCACGTCATCGGCGCGGCCAGATGGCTTTGATAACTACCGGCATTGTTCCAGATCGCGACGAAGCTTTCTTGCAGCACCTCTTCGGCCAGTTCGCGCTTACCCAATATACGCAGCGCGAAGCCAAACAGTTTCGCCGACGTCGCATCGTAGAGCGAACGGAAGGCGATGGCGTCACGCCGTGCGGCGCCTAGCAGCCAGGTGCGCAGCTGCTGCGGATCGAGGTTTTTCGCGTCGGTCACCGATGGCCTTGGAAGTGTGGGGAAGAGGAAAAGCTGCAAGCGTCAGCAAAATACCATATTACCGAATTCTCAAAAAATAAATCTTATCGAATCTGAATCCGGCGCGCCTCTCCTTGCGTATATCACCCCGCAGTACCTAACCAATCGGGGAGATCGAGATGCACACTTTCATCAAGCACGCCCTGCGCGTGGCCGCGCTCGGAACACTGGCGGGCGCATTTGCACCGGCGGCCATGGCGTCCAGCCACCGCGAAGCACCGTTCGTTACGCAAAGTCCCAAAGTCGACGGCACCGACTTCTACATGTTCCGCAGCTACGAGGCCGGCCGCGCCAGCTATGTCACGCTGATCGCCGACTACATTCCGCTGCAGGACGCCTACGGCGGCCCGAACTACTTCAGCATGGATCCGAACGCGCTGTACGAGATCCACATCGACAACAACGGCGACGCCAAGGAAGACCTGACCTTCCAGTTCCGCTTCACCAACACCAACAAGGACACCAAGCTCACCGTCGGCGGCAAGCAAGTCTCGATACCGCTGGTGATCAACGGCGGCGCCATCGCCGGGCCGAACGCGGCGGGCGCCAACGTGCGTGAAACCTACACCGTCAGCGTGGTGCGCGGTGACCGCCGCAGCGGCACCAAGGCCGCGGTGACCAACGCGGCAGACGGCAGCAGCACCTTCGACAAGCCGCTCGACAACATCGGCAACAAGTCGATCCCCAACTACGCGGCCTACGCGGCGGCGCACGTCTACAACGTCAACATCCCCGGCTGCAGCACGCCGGCGCGCATGTTCGTCGGCCAGCGCAAGGATCCGTTCGTGGTCAACCTGGGCGAGACCTTCGACCTGGTCAACATCAAGGCCCCGGCCACAGAGTTCAACGCCAACGCCGAGAAGGCCGCCAAGGACGACCTGGCCGACAAGAACGTGACCTCGATCGAGCTTGAAGTGGCGGCTTCGTGCCTGACCGCCGCCGGCAGCAGCGATCCGGTGATCGGCGGCTGGACCACGGCGTCGCTGCGCCAGGGCCGCTTGCTGAACCCGACGCCAAACTCCGGCAACCCGTCGAAGGAAGGCGGCGCCTGGACCCAGGTGTCGCGTCTCGGCGCGCCGCTGGTGAACGAAGTGGTCATCGGCCTCAAGGACAAGGACACCTTCAACGCCAGCAAGCCGTCCGGCGATGGCCAGTTCGCCACCTACGTCACCAACCCGACGCTGCCGGCGCTGATCGAAATCCTGTACGGCAGCGCCGGCGCCAAGGCACCGACCAACTTCCCGCGCAACGACCTGGTGGCGGCCTTCCTCACCGGCGTCAAGGGCCTGAACCAGCCGGCCACGGTGACCGCGTCGGAGATGCTGCGCCTGAATACCTCGACGCCGGTGACCGCCATCGGCGCGCAAAACCGCCTTGGCGTGATCGGCGGCGACAATGCCGGCTTCCCGAATGGCCGCCGTCCCGGCGACGACGTGGTCGACATCGCGCTGCGCGTGGTGATGGGCAAGCTGTGCACGCTGAACCTGGGCTGCGCCCCGGCCGACGCGCCAGCCGGCGCGCTGCACTTCACCGACGGCGCATATCTGGACGAGACCTTCTTCAACGCTGGATTCCCATACCTGAAAACCCCGATCCCGGGTTCGCCGCAAACCGGCGCCGTGATCCAGGCCAACCGGAGGGCGCCATGAAATATCTGAGCCTGATTGCGCTGCTGGTGCTCAGCGCCTGCGGCGGCAGCACCCACTACGAAGACCACACGCCGCCGGCGCCACCATCGCCGCCGGTGGTGATGCTCGACGCGTTCTACACCGCCGTGCTGGCCCTGATCGGCGACGGCGCTGAAACCACCACCGAGCCGGTGGCGATCGACACCATCGTCGCCACCGCGCCGGAGGATACGGACCCGGTCGCATACAAGTAAGCCATATGCCAACAGGGCGGACGCGGAATGGTCCGCCCTTGCGGCATTTTGAGGTCATCATGAAAACTGTATTTTTCGCATTGGCGCTGGCTGGCGCGGCGGCTCAGGCCACGCCCTATGTTCCGGCCAACGGCCAGCAAGTGATCGAAACCCTGCCAAGGCGCGGCGATCCGGTACAACAGGAGCTGCGCCGTCTGCGCAGCGAATTGAATGCGCGTCCCAACGACATGGCGCTGGCCACCGATCTGGCCAAGCGTTACATCGCACTGGCCCGCAGCGAGACCGATCCGCGTTACCTGGGGTACGCGCAAGCGGCGCTGGCGCCGTGGTGGTGGCTGTCCACGCCGCCGCCGCAGGTGCGCCTGCTGCGCGCGACGCTGCTTCAAAGCACCCACCAATTCGGTCCGGCGCTGGACGACTTGAAGGCCGTACTGGCGGCCGATCCGAACAACGCCCAGGCGTGGTTGACGCAGGCCACCGTGCAAACCGTACGCGGCGACTACACCGGCGCCACCGCCAGTTGCGCGCGGCTGTCTGCCACATCGATCGAACTAGTCACCATCACCTGCATCGCCAACGTCGGCACGATGACGGGGCGATCGCAGCAAAGCGAACAGCTGCTGGACCTGACGCTGGAACGCAGCGCTAACGCGCCGGCGGAATTGCAGGTATGGGCGCTGACGCTGCTCGCCGAAATGGCGCAGCGCCGTGGCGATGCGGCCGTTGCCGGAGCCCGCTACAAGCGCGCGCTGGCGCTGCATCCGCGCGATAGTTATCTGCTGGGCGCCTACGCCGATTTCCTGCTGGAGCAGAAGCGGGCGGCCGAAGTCGTCGCACTGCTGGCGGACCAGACTCGCATCGACGCGCTGCTGCTGCGCCGGGCGCTGGCCTTGCAGCAGCAGGGCGCCTCTCAAGCGCTGGCCAGCGACGTCAAGGAACTGGCGGCCCGCTTCGACGCCGCCGCCCTGCGCGGCGACACCGTGCACCAACGCGAGCAAGCAAGCTTTGAACTGCTGCTGCGTAACGACGCGGCCACCGCGCTGGCACTAGCGCGCAAGAACTGGACCGTGCAGAAGGAACCCGCCGACATGCGCATCCTGCTGGAGTCGGCCTTGAAAGCGCGCGACGCCGGCGCCGCCAGGCCGGTGCTGGACTGGATCGCGCGCAACGGCACCGAGGACGTGACGGCCGCTCGCCTGATCCGTCAACTGAACACGGGGACATGATGACACGCCTGCTCTTGATCCTTGCGCTGCTGTGCGGCGCCGCGTCGCCGGCATGGGCGCACAAGCCCAGCGACAGCTACCTGTCGCTGGAGGTGCAGGGCGACCGCGTCAACGGACAATGGGATATCGCGCTGCGCGACCTCGACTTCGCCATCGGCCTTGACCAGGATGGCGACGGCAAGCTGACCTGGGACGAGATCCGCCAGCACCATGCGGCGATTGCCGCCTACGCGCTGGCGCGCCTGGGCATCGCCACCGACAAGGGCGCCTGCACAATCGACACCGGCGAGCAGCTGATCGACAACCACACCGACGGCGCCTACAGCGTGCTGCGTTTTCGCGCGATCTGTCCAAGCCCGGTGGCGGAGCTGACGATCAACTACCGGCTGTTCGCCGATCTCGATCCGCAGCACAAAGGCTTGTTGCGGCTGACCCGCGACGGCGAGACGTCCACCGCCATCTTCGATCCTACGCACGCAAGACAGACCTTGTCGCTGGCGGCGCCGGACCGGCTGGCGCAATTCGGCGCGTATGTGAAGGACGGAATCTGGCATATCTGGATAGGCTACGACCATATCCTGTTCCTGCTGTCGCTGCTGCTGCCGGCGGTGATGCTGGGTGCGCGCGGCGCGCCGTCCGACAGCCTGCGCGCCTCCTTCATCGACGTGCTAAAAGTGGTGACGGCCTTCACGCTGGCACACTCGCTGACCTTGACGCTGGCCAGCCTGTCGCTGGTCTCGCTGCCGTCGCGCTGGGTGGAATCGGCGATTGCGGCCTCGGTGATACTGGCGGCGGTGAACAATCTCTATCCGCTGTTTCGCGGACGGCGTCCGGTGGCGGCTTTCTGTTTCGGCCTGATCCACGGCTTCGGTTTCGCCAGCGTGCTGATCGACCTGGGCTTGCCGCAGGGTGCGCTGCTGACGAGCTTATTCGGATTTAACCTGGGCGTGGAGATCGGCCAGTTGTGCATCGTGGCGCTGTTCCTGCCGCTGGCGTTCGCGCTGCGCGGCACCTGGTTCTATCGGCGCCTGCTGACCGGCGGCTCGGCCGCCATCGCGATGCTGGCGGTGGTGTGGTTGATCGAACGCGCGTTCGACCTGAAGCTGATCGGCGCCTGATCAGGCCCAGAGGATGGGTGTCTGGCCGTTGGCCGCAAGGTAGTCGTTGGCGCGCGAGAACGGCTTGCTGCCGAAGAAGCCCTTGTGCGCGGAGAACGGCGATGGGTGGGGCGAGGTGATGACCAGGTGCTTGCGCGTATCGATCAACGCTTTCTTTGCGATCGCGTAGCTGCCCCACAGGACGAACACGATGCGCTCGCGCTGTTCGGACAGCAGGCGGATCGCGCTGTCGGTGAACGTTTCCCAGCCCTTGTTGGCGTGAGAGCCGGCCTCGCGGGCGCGCACGGTCAGCACGCTGTTCAGCAGGAACACGCCTTGCCCGGCCCAATCCGACAGATCGGTTTGCCGACGCTCGAGACCCAGGTCGTTGTGCAATTCCTGGAAGATGTTCTGCAGGCTGGGCTGCGGACGGTTGCCGTCCGGGACCGAGAAGCAAAAGCCCATCGCCGCGCCGGGCGTGTGATACGGGTCCTGGCCGAGAATGACGACCTTGACGTCGTCGAACGGTGTCAGGTCGAAGGCCCTGAAGATGTTCTTGCCAGCGGGGCAGCACTGGCCCGCCGCATACTCCGCCCGCACGAACGAAGTCAGGCTTTCCCAATAAGGCTGCTCGAACTCCCCCTCCAGCCGCGCCTTCCAGGAAGCCTCGATACGAACACTCATCTTTATACAGCGGCGGCCAACACGTTATGGGCTTGTTCGTCCGCGTGGTAGGAGCTGCGGACCATGGCGCCGACGGCGGCGTGCTTGAAGCCCATCTTGTAGGCTTCTTCTTCGAACATCTTGAACACGTCCGGGTGCACGTAGCGGCGCACCGGCAGGTGGCTGTTCGACGGCGCCAGGTACTGGCCGATGGTCAGCATGTCGATGTTGTGTTCGCGCATGTCACGCATCACTTGCAGGATCTCTTCGTCGGTCTCGCCCAGGCCGACCATGATGCCGGACTTGGTCTTCACCTCTGGGTACAGCTCCTTAAATTCCTTCAGCAGCTGCAGCGAGTGCATGTAGTCCGAACCCGGACGCGCTTCCTTGTACAGGCGCGGCACGGTTTCCAGGTTGTGGTTCATCACGTCCGGCAGGCCGTCCTTGAAGATGGTCAGCGCTTTTTCCAGGCGGCCGCGGAAGTCCGGCACCAGCACTTCGATCTGGGTCTTCGGCGACAGCGCGCGGGTGTTCTGGATGCACTCGACGAAGTGGCCGGCGCCGCCGTCGCGCAAGTCATCGCGGTCCACCGAGGTGATCACGACGTAGCTCAGGCGCAGCTCGGCGATGGTCTTCGACAGGTTGAATGGCTCTTCCTTGTCCAGCGGATCCGGACGGCCATGGCCGACGTCGCAGAACGGGCAGCGGCGGGTGCACTTGTCGCCCATGATCATGAAGGTCGCCGTGCCCTTGCCGAAGCATTCGCCGATGTTCGGGCAGCTCGCTTCTTCGCACACGGTCACCAGCTTGTTCTCGCGCAGGATGTCCTTGATCTCGTAGAAACGGGTCGAGGCCGATGCGGCCTTGACGCGGATCCACTCCGGCTTTTTCAAACGCTCAACTTGCTCGATCGGCACGATCTTGATCGGGATGCGCGCGGTTTTGCTGGCGCCTTTTTGCTTTTCGCTCGGGTTGTAAGCTGGGGCAACGCTGGAGGTGGTTTCAGAAGTCATTTGGCTGCGTGCCCTTGCGGGCAAAGTGTGGTTATTCGTGTAGTGCAGGTTCCGTTACATCCAGAACGTGTATCAATTCTTCGGCCAGCTGCTGTTGTACATCTGACAGCAGCGCGTGGGCGCCGACGGTGCGCATGTCGACCGTTTCCAGTCCGGCATAGCCGCAGGGATTAATCCAGGAAAACGGGGCCAGATCCATCGCCACATTCAGCGACAGCCCATGATAGGTGCAACCGTTGCCGCGCACTTTCAAGCCGAGCGCGGCGATTTTGGCGCCTTTTTTCGGTCCGCCGGCCATATAAATGCCCGGCGCGCCTTGAATCCGCTCACCGACGAGATTATACGCCCCCAGGACGTTGATGATCGCCTGCTCGATTTTATTGACGAATTGCCGGGCATACAGCTTGCCGCCCGGCTTGTTGCGGCGCAGGTCCATCAGCATGTAGATCACCACCTGGCCGGGGCCGTGGTAGGTCACTTCGCCGCCGCGGTCGGTCTGCACCACCGGGATCGTATCGGCGCCAGCCAGCAGGTGGCCGCGGTCGGCGCCCAGGCCTAGCGTGAACACGGGCGGGTGCTCGACGATCCACAGTTCGTCGCGGGTGTCCGGCGTGCGGGCGTCGGTGAAGGCCCGCATCGCGGCGAAAGTGCTGTCGTAGTCGGCCAGGCCGAGATGGCGTATCAGCGCCGGTCCGGCTGGATGCCCGGCTTGGAGTGGCTCGGCTTGAGGTAGGGACGTCATGCCGACATTATAAATCAGCCCGGCTGGTGGCGCTCCAGCCACTGCCGGACCGACGGCCGCTGCCACTGGCCGGCGGCGTAATCCTTCAGTTTTTGCGGCACCTCGTCACCGTTCAGGATCAGCCGGTTCAGCATGACGGCCAGGTCGACGTCGGCAATCGACCACTCGCCGAACAGGTTGGCGCCGCCTTCCGGCACGAACTGGCTGGCGGCGTGGATCAGCTTGTCAGCGGCGGCGCGGCCGGCGGCCGTCAGCGGCAGGCAGGCTTTACCAAAAAACACTGTTTCCGTGTCCCGCTCGGCGCGCACCGGCAGCAGGTCGCTGCGCAGCCAGGCCTGGATCTGCCGCGCCCGGGCACGCTGGCGCTTGTCTTTCGGGTACAGCGCGACGTATTCCGGCGCCGGGAAGGTCTCTTCCAGGTATTCGGTAATGGCGGTCGACTCGGTCAACACAAAATCCCCCTCGACCAGCGCCGGCACGCGGGCGGTCAGCGCGCGGTCGCAGTAGGCGCTCTGCTTTTGCTGGCCGGCTTCCAGGTCCACCGTCTTGACGGTGAATGGCAGGCCTTTTTCGGTCAGCGCCACAAAGGCCGACATGGCGTAAGGGCTGGTGAAAAGACTGTCGACGTACAGTTCAAAAGGCATGATGGCTCCGGCTAGAGTAGATTTATTCACATGGTAAACCTTGCCGTAGCGCCTGTATAACGTTATATTTTCGTGATTCTTGTTAGATTTATTCACAAAGTATCCACAGCATGCCGACCTGATGAGCGCCAGCCGCCGCCTGCCCAATTTTTCCGCCTTGCGCGCCTTCGAGGCGGCGGCCCGTCACGAGAACTTCTCGCGGGCGGCGGAGGAGTTGCATCTGACGCACGGCGCGATCAGCCACCAGGTAAGGGCGTTGGAAGAGGAACTGGGGCGGCCGCTATTCGTCCGCAACGGCCGGCAGGTGAAAATAACTAGCGATGCGCTGAAATTTGCCCAGTTTTTAGGCAAGGCCTTTGCCGACATCGGCATGGCGGCGGACGCGCTGCGGGCCGCCAGCGTCAACCAGCGGCTGACGATTTCATCGATTCCATCGTTCGCGGCGCGCTGGCTGGCGCCCCGGCTGGGCCGGTTTATCGACCTGTATCCGGATATCGAGGTGGTGCTGCAGTCCAGCGGGCAACTGCAGGACCTGGCGCGCGACGGCATCGACGTCGGCATCCGCTTCGGCCGGGGCAACTATCCCGGGCTGGTGGTGCAGCGCCTGATGGGCGACGTGTATTACCCGGTAGTGAGTCCCCACTATCGCCGTGGAGCCTGTCCCGCCACACCGCAGGAATTGCCGCAGCATACGCTGCTGCGCTCGGTGGAGCCGTGGTCGCCGTGGCTGCAGGCCGCCAGGGTCGACATGGCCGAGCCGTCGGGCGGGCTGATGTTCGAGGATTTGTCGATGCTGATACGCTCCGCCGCCGACGGCAACGGGGTGGCGCTGGTGCGCCATGTGGTGGCGATGCAGGAGATCGCCTCCGGGCAGCTGGTGCGGCTGTTCGATATCGCCACGCCGTGCCCGGATGAGTATTTCTTCGTCTCGCCGCCCGGCGCGGCCGGCAAGCCGCAGGTGCTGGCGTTCCGCGACTGGCTGCTGGCCGAGGTGGCCGCCTTCCAGCGCCAGCAGGGTTGATTTACATCACGATCTTGACCATCGGGTGTGCCGACAGTTCGGAGTACAGCGCGTCGAGCTGTTCGCGGCTGATGGCGCGCACGGTCACGGTCAGGCCGGTGTAATTGCCCTTGGCCGAAGGACGCACTTCCATCTTGCCTTCGTGGAAATCCGGGTCATGCTTTTGCACGACCAGCACGATGGTCGGGGCAAAGTCGATATGAGTCGGCCCCATCACCTTGATCGGGAAGTCGCTCGGGTACTCGATGAGGGACTCTGACGGCGGGATCGCTTCCATATTCATTCCAATCAAAAAAGAAAACCGGCGGCATCAACGCGATGCCGCCGGCCTCTATTGTAGCCAATTCATAGCCAATTCAGCGCTGGCCTACGCTTTGCCCATCTCCAGCGCGGGCGCGTCCGGCGCGGCCAACTGCGGCGCCGGCTGCTGGCCGGACAGGCGCTGCAGCCTTGCCAGGGCCGATTCGTTGCCCAGCGCCGGCTGGCTGACCGACTTGCGGATCGCCTCGAGTTCGGCCGCCTGGTCGTGCGGACGCTGGCCGATGTCGTTGACGATCTTCAGGCCGGCCGCCTCGTTGCTGACGTTCTGGGCCCGGCGGGTCAGCGCATTCAGCGCGCTGGAATTGCCCTGCATGCCGCTCAGCCCGGCCAGCTGGCTCTGGCGCTCGGCGCGCAGTTTCTGCAGATCCTGCTGGGCGCGGGCCGAGGCCAGCGCCTGCATCGCCTTCTTCGCGGCCGAATCGAACTCGGCCAACTGCTTCGACAGCGCGTCGACGATGGTCTGCAGTTCGTTCATATATTGCTTGGCATCCGCTTCCTCCTGCAATTCCAGCGGCATGCGCGCCTTGTTCGCTTCCAGCTCGTCGCAGAACAGCGTGATCGTCGCTTCCGAAATCTTGCCGGCGGCCAGGCGGTCGGCCAGGGTGCCGGCGGCCTGCTCGTCGGTGGCGATCAGCTGGCGCAGCTTGACCACGTCCGCCGCTTCCTTGTCGAAGGAGGAGCGGGCGGCGGCCAGTTTCTGCGCGGTGGCGCGCAGGCTGTCGGCCAGGCGGTCGCGGTCGGCCTCGGTGGCGGTTTCCGGGTCGAAGTTGGCGATCGCTTCGGATACGCGGTCGCCCAGCGCGCCGAAATGCTTGGTGATCAAACGCGCGGTCAAACCCCAGCCATTCAAGTTGCTCATGTCAGTCTTCCTTATCAAATAACGTTGCGCATCATTGGATAACGATGCGTTGCTGCTCAACCGGGATACCAATGACAAAGTCCACATGGATCCCGCGTTTTGATGCGTCGCCGTTCACGCTGTTGATGATTTCAGTCGTGATCAGCAGATACTCGTTGCCGCCGCCGCGCAGCTGGCGCACGTACGGCATGAAATACATTTCCTGGCGCAGGCCGGTGCGGCCGCTGGCGTCGTCCAGCCGGGTTTCGCTGCCGCTGAACGGCGTGACGAACTCGGCGTTCGGATCGCCGGCGTCGCGCCAGTAGTCGACACCGTCGCGCTCGCCGAACACCAGGTCCAGGTCGGCCTCGTCCAGCCCGATATCGCCCAGCTGCTCGCGCCACAGGGTGTAGCTGCGGTCGCCCAGGCCGGCGCCGGACTGGCCGGTGTAGGCCTCCTGGTCTTCCGCCGTTTCCGGGATCACGCGGGCCAGCTGGGTGCAATACATCAGCTCTTGCACCTGGCCCTGGCCGTCCTGGTACACCTGCAGGAATTTTTCCTTGGCATCCAGGTCGCCGGTGTCCAGGTAGTAGCGGTACAGGCCGCCGCTCTGCTTCAGGCGGATCTGCGACACGGCCACGATGCGGTTGTCGCCCTCGTCCGGCAGCGTGATCAGCGAACCGTCGCCGGCCGCGCGCAGCAGCGGCGACTGCTGCAACTGCACCACGCTGCCGATGCGCGCGCCCAGCGGCAAGTCCTGATCCGTGCGCGGTGCTTCGCTGCCGCTCAGTTTGGCCGCGCCGTTGCGCAGGTAGTTGTATGCATCCGACCAGCCCATCTCAATTCCTCTCAAATGAATAATTCGTCGCGTTGCCGGCGCGCAGGCGGCGCAGCTTGCGCACCGTGTACACCAGCGCCCAGCCGATCACGCTCAACACCGCCAGCCACACAAACCAGCGCGCCACGGTGGCGCCGAACGACGGTTCCGGCGCAGCGGGTGGGGCGGCCGGGACCGGAGCACCCAGTCCCGGCATGCCGTTGACCATGCCGCTTTGCGCATCCGTCGCGGCCGGCGCCGTGCCGCTGCCGCTCGATGCCGTCGGATACGACACCGGCTGATGGCTCTGGCTCATCGCGCGGCCCAGCATGAAACCCAGCACGCCGTGCATCAGGCCGCTGCTCGGCTGCTGCACGATGACCGGCTGCTGCTGGTAGACCGGCGGTGCCTGATACACCGGCGACTGCTGCGGCCGCAAAACCGTATCGTTTGGCGGCAACGGCGCCGGCATGGCGGCGGCGGCGCGCCGCGCATCCAGCGTTTTCAGCGCGTTGGCCTGGGCCGCGCTCTGGTCCAGGTCGCGCGAGGCGGCCGACGTGTTGCGCGGCGTGGCGGAGGCCGGCGAGCCCGGCGCCTTGCCGAACGCGCCCGGTCCGCTTTGGCGGTTGGCCGCCGGCGGCGCCGCTGGCGAGCTTTTCGAGGAGTTGCTCTTTTGTGAAGAAAAGCCGCTTTTATACGACGACGATGTGCCAGAATGTGAGGACGGCCGCGCCTCCGCGAGCGCGCTGCTGCCCAGCGCAAGGCACAAGGTCAGTAACAGGGCAGAATGAAAGGACTTCATGATGTCTTTTCGCAAATAAGTTGAATGAAAATCAGCATAGCGCCGCGCGACGGCGCTTGCATCGGTAATAAAAGGCCTGCTTCACCATGACACGTAAATATCTGGACATGAATCAACACGACGCGCTGTACAAAGTGGCGCGCAGCTATCCCGGCGGCATCGAGGCGCTGGCGCAGGCGATGGGCATCTCGGTCAATGTGCTGCGCAACAAGCTGGCGCCGACCATCGCCTCGCATTACCCGTCGTTCGAGGAAGTCTCGGCGGTGGTGGACCTGTGCCACCAGGCTGGCGTGCCGGACGCGCACCTGCCGCTGCACGCGCTGCTGGTGCGCCACGGCATGGCGGCTTTCGTGGTGCCTTCGCCGGAAAGGATCGGCGACGACGACCTGTCGCAGACGGTCTGCAAGGTGATGAGCCAGGTGGGCGCGGTGGCGGAGGCGGTATCGACCGCGCTGTTGGACGGCAAGGTCACCGCGGCCGAGGCGGATCTGATCGAACGCGAATTCCAGGGCGCGCTGTCGGCGCTGGGCGAATGGCGCGCCCGCCTGCGGCTGAAGGCCGAGCAGAGCTGACGCGGCCAAAAAAAAAGCCAGCCCGAGGGCTGGCTAAAAACTATTCTCTTATCGGAAATCGGGAAATCCGGAAAATAGTTGGGGCAAATGGGTACAGTCTCGACGGCCTGGCGTGGCGGGCGTTGTGCGCCCCGGTTCTCACGCTGTCCCCCGGTGTTTGCATGACTGTAACTTTATGCAGAGTGTCACGTCGCTACCAGCCGATTGTGACGAACTGCAGTTTTTGCCCCCTGAACTACCCTTTTTCCGGATTAAACGGTCACTGGCGATTCTGGTTTTTGTTGTCGCCGCGCTCACGGCCATCGTCGCGATGCCGTTCCTGGCGCGGCTGTTGAGGCTGTTGCGGCTGTGGCTGCGCTTGCGGCGCAGCCTGCACCGGCGCCGCGGGCTGCGGAACCTGGCGCTGCGGCTGAGGAATCTGCGGTTGCTGAACCGCAGGCTGCGGCACCTGGCGGCGCTCCTCCTGCACGCGAACCGGGCGGCGATTGTCGTCGCCGCGGTTTTCGTAGCGATTGTCACCGCGGTTATCCCCGCGACCATCCCGGCCATCGCGCTCGAAGCGCTCACGCGACGGCGTGGGCGTCGGCGAGACCTGCATCACCGGCGCCGGCATCGCCACCGGCGCATTCACCTGCGGATTGCCCTGCTGCGGCTGTCCCGGCGTGGCCGGCAACTGCCCCGGCCGCCCATGCGTACGCACATCGATCCGCACGTCGCCCGGACGCACGGTCTGCGGCGCCGAATCCGGCCTGCCGAACTGCCCCGGCGCCAGCGTGGTCGTGGTCTGCTGGCGGCCCGGCTGCAACGGTACCGGCACCGGCTGCGGCGGCGCCGTCAGCACCCGTCCCGGCTGGCCGCTGGTCTGGCGTTCCAGGCGGTCCGGAATGCCGTCGTGATCGCGATCCCGGTCCTGCCAGCCGCCGCGGCGGTTGGTCTCGGCCGTGCGCGGCAAGCCTGTCGGCTGCGGCGGCGCCACCGGCGCGGCGTTCACGACGGCTGCATTCTGCGCCGTCGGGATGAGGCCGGCGCCACGGTTCACCTGCACGCTGTGGCGGCGGCCCTCGAACTGCTCGCGCGGCAGCACGGTCAGGCCGTTGCGGTGATTGTCCTGGTCCCCTCGCTGATCCCTCCGCTGGTCCCCGCGCGGCTCGAAGGGCCTGCCGTTATGCGTCCACGTCAGGCGGCGCTCGTACTCATTGGAAACACGGTAATTCGGCACGTAGCGCTCGCGCGGCGACAGCGGGAACCAGCCCAGGCCCGGACGACGGTCGCGCGAGAAGCCGTCGCCGCCGACCCAGCCGACCAGCGCCGGCGCCCACACCGGACGCCCGGCCGGACGACCTGGCGCCCAGCACCAGCGGCGGTTGACCATCACCCAGCGGCCGTAATGCGACGGCGCATAACCCCAGGGAGCGTTGTCGACCCAGGTCCAGCCCCACGGCGCCAGCCAGACCCAGCTGCCGTCGCGGTACGGCGCCCAGTCCACCGCGACATTGCGCGGCGTCCACAGCGCGCCGTACTCGACGCTCTCGGTCCAGCTGCCGTTGCGGTCCAGTTCCTCGTAGCCTGTCATGCCGCTGGAGACGAAACGGCTGCTGACCACCGCCTCGGAGGCGCGGTCGCGCTCGTCGGACCAGACGTCGAAGCCGTCGCGGCGGGCCACGCTGGTGCGCACGTCCTCGCCGGTGACCTCGACCTGGCGGCCGTTGTTGACGGTGACCGACGAACCGGCGCCGTCGACCCGGGCGCTGCCGCCCAGCACGCTGATCTGGCTGGTGTCGGCGATGCGCTCGACATCGACCCGCAGCAGGCCGGGCTCGAGCATCGTGATGCGCGCCTGCGGCGTGCTCAGCTCGAAATCGCGCAACAGCTCGGGACTGCGGATACGGATGTTGACGCTGCCGTAATTCAAGCGCAGCCGCAACAGATCGTCGTCCAGGTCGATGATTTCCAGGTCGGAATCGCCGTCGATGCGCACCGCCGTCGAGCCGACGCGGAACTCGGTGCGGGCGCCGGTGGCGGTATTGATGTGGCTGGCGCCGGTCACTGGCCAATTCAACCCGACGGCGGCCGGCTCGTCGTCGCCGACCAGCGTTACCTGGCCCTGCACCGACGAAATGCGGCCGACCATGGCCGGCGGGTCGGCCAGCGCCGGCGCGCTAAAGCCGGCCAGGGCGGCCAGGACGACGGAATGGATGATGTTGCGGCTCATGACAGCGCTCCTCTGTTTATTCTTATGTTTCTTCTTATCTTATTTAACGCTGCGACTTCGCGTTGGACTACCGGGGTTACACTGGGTTACAAATCAGGCGCTGGCGCCGCCCCGCTTGACGAAGAACAGCGCCGCGCCGATCGCCATCAGCAGGCCGCCGAACACCCGGTTCTGCTTCTTGACGGCGCCGGCGTCGCGGAAAAAGCGCTGCATCGACGAGGCCAGGAAGGCGTAGCTGTGCATCACCACCAGGTCGATGCAGAACATGGTGGCGGCCAGGATCAGCAGCTGCGGCAGCAGCGGCGCACCTTGTGTAATGAATTGCGGCAACACCGCCACCATGAAGATGATGCCCTTGGGATTGGTGGCGTTGGTCAGGAAGCCGGTCAGGAAGCGCTTGCGGGCCGCCGGCACCGTCATTTCGGCCTGGCTTTGCTGCGCGCCGATGGTGACCTTGGCGCGCCACTGGCTCAGGCCCAGGTAGATCAGGTACAGCGCGCCGACCGTCTTGACGATGCTGAACGCCACTTCCG
Organism: Duganella sp. LjRoot269; assembly: GCF_964254095.1. NCBI lineage: Bacteria > Pseudomonadati > Pseudomonadota > Betaproteobacteria > Burkholderiales > Oxalobacteraceae > Duganella > Duganella sp. LjRoot269. Next base: position 345,178 of record NZ_CAXUSL020000001.1, read on the forward strand.
AAGCCATCAGCAGCGAGCCGACGCCGGCGCCGGCGATGAAGAAGATCAGCAACAGGCCCGTCTGCAGGCCGAAGATGGTGGCGCTGGTGCGGCGCACGCCGTATGACAGTCCGTGCGACATCGCCAGCACGGCGCCCGATCCGGGCGAGACCGCGATAATGCAGGCGGCGACAAAAAAAGTGATCCAGGTGGCAAAGCTCATGAGGGTATCCCGTGCGGTCACGGCGCGGCACCATGCCACGCGGCAAAGTACATTGTAGCGGTGACGGCGTATCGCTGCGCGGCCAACGTAGGTTAATATTGCTTATCGACTAAGGAAACGCATATGACCAACCTGACTACCCCGCAAGGAAGCCGCTGAGATGGCCGGCACCAGCCTGCTGGCGCTGATCGACGACATCGCCACCATCCTCGACGACGTCGCCCTGATGAGCAAGGTGGCGGCCAAGAAAACCGCCGGCGTGCTGGGCGACGACCTGGCGCTGAACGCGCAGCAGGTGGCCGGCGTGCGCGCCGAGCGCGAACTGCCGGTGGTGTGGGCGGTGGCGGTCGGCTCGCTGAAGAACAAGGCCATCCTGGTGCCGGCCGCGCTGGCGATCAGCGCCTTCGCGCCGTGGGGCATCACGCCGCTGCTGATGCTGGGCGGCCTCTACCTGTGCTTCGAAGGCTTCGAGAAAATCGCCCACAGCCTGCTGCACCAGGACGATGACGACCACCTGGGCGAGCTGGCCGACGCCATCAGCGACCCGGACGTCGACCTGGTGGCGCTGGAAAAGGACAAGATCAAGGGCGCGATCCGCACCGACTTCATCCTCTCGGCCGAGATCATCGTCATCGCGCTGGGCACGGTGGCCACGGCGCCGTTCATGCAACAGGTGACGGTGGTGGTCGGCATCGCCATGGTGATGACGGTGGGCGTGTACGGCATCGTCGCCGGCATCGTCAAGATGGACGACGCCGGGCTCTACCTGAGCCAGCGCGGCGGCAGCGCGGTGCGCGCGCTCGGCCGCGTGCTGCTGGCGGCGGCGCCCAAGCTGATGAAGCTGCTGTCGGTGGTGGGCACGGCCGCCATGTTCATGGTCGGCGGCGGCATCCTGATGCACGGCCTGCCGGGCACCCACGACATCGTCCACCACGCCGCCGAAGCGGCCGCCACGGTGCCGGCCGCCGGCCCGCTGCTGGCCTGGGCCACGCCGGGCGCGCTGGACGCCGTCGCCGGCCTGGTCGCCGGCGCGCTGGCGCTGGCGGCGGTCACGCTGGGCGGAAAAATCTGGCGCCTGTTCAAAAAAGCGGCCTGAGCGCTGAAAAAAAGCGGAACTTATTTTCCTCTGCCCGGTCGAAGCGAAAACAGGGCGGAGAAACGTAATGGAGCATATGCAGCGGCATTTACGCATGGCGCTGGACGCGGCGCGTATGACGATTTGGGATTCCGAACTGTCTAAAGGCAGCGTCATCAACAGCACCGTGCAATGGTTTGGCGCCGGCACCGCTCTGCTGGGCTTGCCCACGGGCGACATGAAACAACCGTTTTCCACCTTCCTGCAATTTGTCTATCCCGACGACCGCGACGGCCTGCTCGGCACCATGCAGGCCGCGGTGGACGCCCACAGCGACTACGAAGTCGAATACCGCGTGGTCTGGCCGGACCGCAGCGTGCACTGGCTGGCCGCCAAGGCCCAGGTGTTCTGCGACGAGCAAAACCACCCGATCGGCACGCTGGGCATCGTCTGGGACATCACGGACCGCAAGGAGAACGAGCAAAGCGTGGCGCGCCAGCGCGAAATGGCGGCCGTCACGCTGCGCTCTATCGGCGAGGGCGTGATCACCACCAACGAGCACGGCAAGACCGAATACCTGAACCGCATCGCCGAACAACTGACCGGCTGGAACCTCGAGCAGGCGCGCGGCCTCGACATCGGCACCACGCTGAATCTGGTTGACGAGGCCGGCGCGCCCATCCCCGAGCACGTGGCGCTGCAATGCCTGAGCATGAAGCGGGCGATCAGCGTGTCGTCGCAAAACCAGCTGGTCACCCGCGACCACCGCCACATCGCGGTGGAGGAATCGGCCGCGCCGATCTGGTCCGATACCGGCGACCTGCTGGGCGCGGTGGTGGTGTTCCGCGACGTCAGCCACGAACGCAAGCTGACCAAGCAGCTGTCGTGGAACGCCAGCCACGACACGCTCACCGGCCTGATCAACCGGCGCGAATTCGAGGTGCAGATCGCCACCGCGCTGCACAGCGCCAAGGACGAGGGCCACGTGCACGCGCTGCTGTACATGGACCTGGACCAGTTCAAGATCGTCAACGATACCTGCGGCCACAGCGCCGGCGACCTGCTGCTGCAGCTGCTGTCGAAAATGCTGCAGACGCAGATGCGCGACAGCGACATCCTGGCCCGCCTCGGCGGCGACGAGCTGGGCGTGCTGTTGCCGCACTGCCCGCCCGACCAGGCGCTGCTGATCGCCGACGACCTGCGGCAGTCGATCAAGAATTTCCGCTTCGTGTGGGACGACCACACCTTCGAGCTGGGCGTCAGCATCGGCGTGGTGGAGATCAACCACAACAGCAAATCGATGACCGAGCTGCTGATCGCCGCCGACCAGGCCTGCTACCTGGCCAAGGAGCGCGGCCGCAACCGCGTGCACCTGTACCAGGACTCGGACCTGCGGCTGGCGCGGCGCCAGGGCGAGATGCTGTGGGTGTCGCGCCTGAACGAGGCGTTCGAGCACCAGTATTTCCGGCTCTACGCCCAGCCCATCGTCGGCCTCGGCAAGCACAACGGCGCCCACGATGAAGTGCTGATCCGCATCCAGCCCGGCAAGGGCGACCTGATCCTGCCGGGCGCCTTCATTCCGGCCGCCGAACGCTACGACATGATGACGGCGATCGACCGCTGGGTGATACGCGCCGTCTGCCGCCACATGCAAAACATGCGCGACAGCCTCAGCGCCGAACAAGCCTATATCGAAGACCGCCACCCGGCCCCGGCGCAGTACTCGGTCAACCTGTCCGGCACGTCGCTGGGCGACGAGGGCTTGCACGACTACATCATCGAGCAGTTCGTCGAGCACGACATCGCGCCCGAGCAGATCTGCTTTGAAATCACCGAGACCGCCGTGATCGCCAACCTGCTCAAGGCGCAGGCCTTCATGGCCGGGCTGAAGGCGCTGGGTTGCCGCTTCTCGCTGGACGACTTCGGCAGCGGCCTGTCCTCGTTTGCCTACCTGAAGGCGCTGCCGGTGGATTTCCTCAAGATCGACGGCATCTTCATCCGCGACATCGCCACCAACGCCATCAACCGCGCGCTGGTCAAGGCCATCAACGAGGTCGGCCACGTGATGGGCATCAGCACGGTGGCCGAATACGTCGAAGATGAACCGACGCTGGAAGTGGTGCGCGAACTGGGCCTGGACTACGCCCAGGGCTATGCGGTCGGCCTGCTGCGGCCGCTCAGCGTCGGCGACTAGGCCGGTTTTCCTGCCCAAACCAATCCGGGGAATTTTGATCTACATCAATAAATTTGCGCGTCCGACTACGTAAACTGGTTGTATTCATTGCGATACAGCAATAACCCGGAGCCCAAGTCATGCGCAACAACCAGCCAGTCACCAATCGCGAAGTGGAGGTCCAGGACGATCAGGCCATCGTCTCGAAGACTGATTTAAACGGCAACATTACCTATGTAAATCCCTATTTCACGCAGGTCAGCGGCTACGACGAGGCCGAGCTGCTGGGCGCGCCGCAGAACATCGTGCGCCATCCCGACATGCCGGTCGAGGCGTTCGCCGACCTGTGGGCCTCGATCAAGGCCGGCACGCCGTGGACCGGCATCGTCAAGAACCGCTGCAAGAACGGCGACTACTACTGGGTGCGCGCCAACGTCACGCCGATCCGCGAGCACGGCAAGACCACCGGCTACATGTCGGTGCGGGTCAAGGCCGACCGCCAGCAGATCGCCAAGGCCGAACAAGCCTACCGCGAGCTGCGCGGCGGCGGCCGGCACGACATCCGCATCAAGAACGGCCAGGTGATCCATACCGGTGCCGGCTCATTGCTGTCGCGCCTGACGCACACCTCGCTGGCGATGCGCATCTGGCTGGCCACCAGCGTGGTCAACGTGCTGCAGGTGATCGTCTGCGCCGCCGCGCTGATGAGCGGCGGCGGCAACAGCTACGCCATCTTCGGCGCCACCTTCATCGGCTTGCTGATCAACGTCTTCCTGTGGTACACGCTGCGCGTCTCGGTGCTGCAGCCGCTGGACCGGGCGTTGCAGGGCGCGCGCGCCATCGCCGCCGGCGACCTGTCCGGCTCCTTCGAGACCGAGGCCACCGATGAAGTGGGCCAGCTGCTGCGGGCGCTGCAGCAAATGAACAGCAACCTGATCGCCACCATCCGCGACGTGCGCGTCAACGTCGAGACGATGGCCGTCGCCACCCGCCAGATCGCCGCCGGCAACGCCGACCTGTCCGGCCGCACCGAGGCGCAGGCCGCCAGCCTGGAGGAGACCGCGTCCAGCGTCGAACAGTTCTCGTCCACGGTCAAGCAGAACGCCGACAACTCGGCGCAGGCCAACCAGCTGGCGCTGAACGCCTCCAGCGTGGCGGTGCAGGGCGGCGAGATCGTCGCCGACGTCATCGCCACCATGGATGAAATCAACAGCTCGTCGCGCCAGATCGTCGACATCATCGGCCTGATCGAGGGCATCGCCTTCCAGACCAACATCCTGGCGCTGAACGCCGCCGTCGAGGCGGCCCGCGCCGGCGAACAGGGACGCGGCTTCGCCGTCGTCGCCGGCGAGGTGCGCAACCTGGCGCAACGCAGCGCCACCGCCGCCAAGGACATCAAGAACCTGATCGACGTTTCGGTCGGCAAGGTCAGCGCGGGCATGGTGCAGGTCGACCGCGCCGGCGCCACGATGAAGGAAGTGGTGGCGTCGGTGCAGCAGGTGACGGCCATCATGCAGGAAATTTCAGTGGCCTCGCGCGAGCAGAGCATCGGCGTCGACCAGGTCAACGCCGCCATCGCCCACATGGACCAGGTCACGCAGCAGAATGCCGCGCTGGTGGAAGAAGCGGCGGCCGCCACCGCCAGCCTGGCGCTGGAGGCGGGCGGCCTGAAGCAGGCGGTCAGCCTGTTCAAATTCGGCCCGGCGCGCAAAGCCGCCGCCGTCCCGGCAGCCCGTCCGCAACCCGCCCTGAAACGCCTTGCAGCATGAACGCGCACACCTTTCCCGCGGTTGAATTCGATGCCGCCATCATCGGCAAACTGAGCCAGTCCGGCCCGCGCTACACCTCGTATCCGACCGCCGACCGCTTCCGGCCGGACTTCGGCTACGGCCAGTTCCTCGAGGCGGTGGCCGGCCTGCGCATGCGCCGCAACCGGCGGCCCCTGTCGCTGTACATCCACATTCCGTTTTGCGACACGATCTGCTACTACTGCGGCTGCAACAAGATCGTCACCAAGGACCACGGCAAGGCCGCCACCTATCTCGGCTACCTGAAGCAGGAGATCGACATGCAGGGGCGCCTGTTCGCGGGCACGGGCACGATCGAGCAACTGCATTTCGGCGGCGGCACGCCGACCTATCTGAGCGACCGCCAGATGGGCGACCTGATGGAACACCTGCACGCCAATTTCGATTTCGCGCCGGACCAGCAGGGCGAGTACTCGATAGAAATCGATCCGCGCACCGTCAGCGCCGAGCGCGTGCACTCGCTGCGCGCGCAGGGCTTCAACCGCATCAGCCTGGGCGTGCAGGATTTCGATCCCGAGGTGCAGAAGGCCGTCAACCGCATCCAGCCGGAAGCGGAAACGCGGGCCGTGATGGACGCCGCGCGCGACGCCGGCTTCCGCTCGATCAGCATCGACCTGATCTACGGCCTGCCCAAGCAAAGCCTGGCCAGCATGGAGCAAACGCTGGACAAGGTGATCGCCGCCGACCCGGACCGCATCGCGTTGTACAACTACGCCCACCTGCCGCACCTGTTCAAGCCGCAGCGCCGCATCGCCGAGGCCGACCTGCCGACACCCGAGGTCAAGCTGGAGCTGCTGGCGCTGAGCATCCGCCGCCTGTGCGCGGCCGGCTACGTCTACATCGGCATGGACCATTTCGCCAAGCCGGACGACGAGCTGGCGGTGGCGCAGCGCCAGGGCCTGTTGCAGCGCAACTTCCAGGGCTATTCGACGCGCGCCGAGGCCGACCTGATCTCCTGCGGCGTGTCGGCCATCAGCGCGGTCGGCGCCACCTACAGCCAGAACGAGAAAACGCTGGACGCCTATTATGAAAAGCTCGACGAGGGCAGGCTGCCGGTCGCGCGCGGCATCAAGCTCGATACCGACGACCTGCTGCGCCGCATCGTCATTCAAAAGCTGATGTGCAATTTCGAACTGTCGATGTCGTCGATCGAGCAGGCCTATCCGATCCGCTTCCCGCTGTACTTCGCGGCCGAGCTGGAAAAGCTGAAGGCGTTCGAGGAAGACGGCTTGCTGGTGGTCGATCCGGAGTGGATCACCGTCACGCCCAGGGGCCGCCTGCTGATACGCAACATCTGCATGGTGTTCGACCGCTACCTGGGCCTGCCACGCGCGGACGGCCCGCAACCGCTGCGCTACTCGAAAACGATTTGAGCCCATCATGAACGCCCTGCAGCTACTGCCCGTGTTTGTGGTCGGCCTGGCGGGCAGCGTCCACTGCATCGGCATGTGCGGCGGCATCGTCGGCGCCTTGACGGCCAGCGCGCAGCCGGCGCGCAGGGTGGTCGCCATCGTGCAGGTCGCCGACAGCGCGTTGCCGCGCGTGCTGGCTTACAACGCCGGCCGCATCGCCAGCTACATGACGGCCGGCGCGCTGGCGGGCGGCCTCGCGGGCGGCGCGCAAGACATGCTCGCGCTGGCCGGCGTGCAACTGGCCTTTTACTGGCTGGCCAGCCTGATGCTGGTCGCGCTGGGCCTGTACCTGATGGACGCCTGGCGCGGCCTGGCCGTGCTGGAGCAGGGCGGCCGCGTGCTGTGGCGGCGCGCGCAGCCGGTGCTGGCGCCGATGATGAAGGCGCTGATGCCGGCGCGCCGGCCGCAGCAGGCGTTCGCGCTCGGGCTGCTGTGGGGCTGGCTGCCGTGCGGCATGGTCTACAGTGTGCTGCTGACCGCCATGCTCAGCGGCTCGGCCGGCAACGGCGCGGCGGTGATGCTGGCGTTCGGCCTCGGCACGCTGCCGATGCTGACCGGCCTGGGCCTGCTGGGCGCGCGCCTGCAAAGCGCCTTGCGGAAGAAAACTGTACGCGTCGCCTGCGGCCTGCTGGTGCTGGCCTTTGGCATGCTGGGACTGGCGCGCGCGGCCGGCGGCCTCACGCCAGCATGGATGGATAGCTTATGCCTGACACCACATTCGTAGAGCGCGTCCACAACGCAAGCGTCTGCTACCACTGCGGACTGCCGCTGCCGGCCCGCGGCAGCGCCGCATGGCAGGTGTCCATCGACGGCGCCGAGCGCGCCATGTGCTGCCCCGGTTGCGCCGCGGTGGCGCAGACCATCGTCGACCTCGGCCAGCAATCGTATTACCGCGATCGCGCCGGCTATGCGGCAACCGCCGACGGCGCGCAACTGGTGCCGCCCGAGCTGCAGCTGTACGACAACGCCGATCCCCGCTTCGCCCTCGACGGCGACAGCCGCGAAGCCATGTTCGCGGTGGAGGGCATACGCTGCGCCGCCTGCGTCTGGCTGATCGAGCAGCGCCTGGCCAGGCTGCCGGGCGTGGAAAGCGCCCAGCTCAACGTCGCCACCGAGCGCCTGTACGTGCGCTGGCGCAGCGAGGTTTGCGAACCCGGCGCCATCCTGGCCGCGCTGCACGCCATCGGCTATGCCGCCTATCCCTACGACGCCGGCCGCCACGGCGAGCAGCAGCGCAAGGCTTCCAAGACATTGGGCCGCCAGCTGTTCGTCGCCGCGCTGTCGATGATGCAGGTGATGATGTACGTCGCCCCCGCCTATCTGGCCGACGACGGCACGCTGGACGACAGCATGGCGACGCTGATGCGCTGGGCCAGCCTGCTGCTGACCTTGCCGGCGATCTGCTATTCGGCGCAGCCGTTCTGGCGCGGCGCCTGGGCCAGCCTGCGGGCGCGCGCGCCGGGCATGGACTTGCCGGTGGCGCTGGGCATCGCCGCCGCCTTCGGCGCCAGCGTGGCGGCCACCGTGCGCGGACACGGCGACGTGTATTTCGATTCGGTGACGATGTTCATCTTCCTGCTGCTGTGCAGCCGCTACTTCGAGCTGCGCGCGCGCCGCAAGGCCGGCGCCGCGCTGGAGCGCCTGCAGCACGCGCTGCCCGCCTCCGCCACGCTGCTGGAAAATTATCCGGACAGCCACGCCGCCACGCTGGTCAAGGCCGCCGCGCTGGTTGTGGATAACCTCATCATGATCAAGCCGGGCGAGGCGGTGCCCGCCGACTGCGTCATCGTCGATGGCCGCACCTTGCTGGATGTGTCGCTGCTGAGCGGCGAGAGCGCGCCGGTCGCCAAGGCGGTCGGCGACGCCTTGCCGGGCGGTGCCATCAACGCCGGCACCGTGGTGGTCGCCCGCGTGACGCGCCGCGCGCAGGACAGCACCTTGTCCAGCCTGATCAAACTGATAGATCGCGCCGGACGCGACAAGCCTCGCATCGCGCTGTGGGCCGACCGCGTGGCCGCCTGGTTCGTGGCCGCGCTGCTGCTGTTCGCGCTGGCCGCGTTCGGCTTCTGGTTCTGGCTCGACGGCTACAGCGCCGCGCGCGCGTGGCCGATCGCCGTCGCGGTGCTGGTGGTGTCCTGCCCGTGCGCGCTGTCGCTGGCCACGCCGACCGCGCTGGCCGCCGCCACCGACCGGCTGCTGCGGGAAGGCGTGCTGGTCACCGGCCCGCAGACGCTGGAGACGCTGCACCGCGCCACGCACATTGTGTTCGACAAGACCGGCACGCTGACCCATGGCCGCCCCATGCTGCGGAAGATCCAGCCGCTGGGCAGGATGCAGCCGGACTTTTGCCTGCGGGTGGCCGCCGCGCTGGATGCCGGCAGCGCCCATCCATTGGCGCGCGCCATTGTCGGCGCCGCCGTCGACAACCACGGCCGCGAGGACTGGCAGGCCAGCGAGGTATGCGAAACCGCCGGCCGCGGCATCGAAGGCATGGTGCACGACCGGCGCTACCGCCTCGGCAGCGCCGGCTTCGTGGCCGGCTTGAGCGGCGCCGCGCCGCCGCACGACACCGGCGCCGGCGTCACGCCCGTCTATCTCGGCGTGGAGGGGCAATGGCTGGCGTGCCTGCATCTGTGCGACGGCCTGCGCGACGACGCCCAGGCCACCGTCGACTATTTCCACCGGACGGGCAAGACCGTGGTGCTGCTGAGCGGCGACAACGACAGGCTGGTGCGCGAGGTCGGCGACCGGCTGGGCATCCACACCACCGTCGGCAACTGCCTGCCCGAGGAAAAGCTGGCCTTCGTCAAGCGCTTGCAGCAGCAGGGCGCGGTGGTGGCGATGATAGGCGACGGCATCAACGACGCGGCCGTGCTGAGCGCGGCCGACGTGTCGTTCGCGATGGGCGAAGGCGCCGCGCTGGCGCAGGCCCATGCCGACGCGGTGCTGCTGCACGGGCGCCTCGGCGCCGTGGCCGACAGCGCGCGCGTGGCGGCGCGCACGATGCGGGTGATCCACCAGAACCTGGCCTGGGCCAGCGTCTACAACCTGCTGGCGATACCGGCCGCGGCCATGGGCCTGCTCAATCCCTGGCTGTCCGGCGTCGGCATGGCGCTCAGTTCGGCCGTGGTGGTGGCCAACGCGCTGCGACTCAGAAGGAGTTCTTGATGGATGCGCTCTACCTGCTCGTTCCGATCAGCGTGCTGCTGGTGTTCGTGGCGCTGTGGATCTTTTTCAAGGCCTCGGACGACGGCCAGTTCGACGACCTGGTCGGCCCGGCGCTGCGCGTTCTGCAGGATGACGACAAGCCGCCGGATGACTAGCTGGTTCCGGAATTTTTTGATCCACATCAAGGTTTTTTGGGTCCCACTTCCGTAACCTTTGATACACATCATCAAAGCGTTCTTGGGAGAACTTCAAGTGGACCTTGCACAGAACTACAACTACAAGATTGTGAAGCAATTCGCAGTCGCCACCGTGGTCTGGGGCATCGTCGGCATGCTGGTGGGCGTCATTATCGCCGCCCAGCTGGCATGGCCGTCGCTGAACCTGGACATTCCCTGGCTGACCTATGGCCGCCTGCGGCCGCTGCACACCAACGCGGTCATTTTCGCGTTCGGCATCTGCGGCCTGTTCGCCACCTCGTACTACGTGGTGCAGCGCACCTGCCAGGTGCGGCTGTTCTCGGACAAGCTGGCCGCCTTCACCTTCTGGGGCTGGCAGGCGGTCATCCTCAGCGCCGTCGTCACGCTGCCGATGGGCCTGACCCGCGGCAAGGAATACGCCGAGCTGGAATGGCCGATCACCCTGCTGATCGCCGTGGTCTGGGTCTCTTACGCGGTGGTGTTCTTCGGCACCCTGCTGACGCGCAAGGTCAAGCACATCTACGTGGCCAACTGGTTCTTCGCCGGCTACATCATCGCCGTGACGATCCTGCACGTGGTCAACGGCGCCAGCATGCCGGCCACACTGTTCAAATCGTACTCCGCCTATTCCGGCGTGCAGGACGCGATGATCCAGTGGTGGTACGGCCATAACGCGGTGGGCTTCATCCTGACCGCCGGCTACCTCGGCATGGTCTACTACTTCATTCCCAAGCAGGCAGAACGTCCGGTGTATTCGTACCGGCTGTCGATCGTGCACTTCTGGGCGCTGATCTTCACCTATATGTGGGCCGGCCCGCACCACCTGCACTACACCGCGCTGCCGGACTGGACGCAATCGATCGGCATGGTGTTCTCGCTGATCCTGCTGGCGCCAAGCTGGGGCGGCATGATCAACGGCATCATGACCCTGTCCGGCGCCTGGCACAAGCTGCGCACCGACCCTATCCTGAAATTCATGATCGTCTCGCTGTCGTTCTACGGCATGGCCACCTTCGAGGGCCCGATGATGTCGATCAAGACCGTCAACGCGCTGTCGCACTACACCGACTGGGGCATCGCCCACGTCCACGGCGGCGCGCTGGGCTGGGTCGGCTTCATCACCATGGGTTCGATCTACTACCTGCTGCCGCGCCTGGCCGGCCAGCAAAAGATGTGGAGCACCCGCCTGATCGACGTGCACTTCTGGGTCGCCACCATCGGCATCGTGCTGTACATCGCCGCGATGTGGATCGCCGGCGTGATGCAGGGCCTGATGTGGCGCGCCGTCAATCCGGACGGCACGCTGACCTACACCTTCGTCGAGGGCGTCAAGGCCACCTATCCGTACTACGTGGTGCGCTTCGGCGGCGGCTTGCTGTACCTGAGCGGCATGTGCCTGATGGGCTACAACACCTGGATGACCTTGCGTAACCGCGACACCGCCGTGGCACGCATTCCCGCGCTGGCCGCCGGCCACGCCTGATATCGGAGCACAGTATGAAATCGAAATTTTCACATGACTGGATCGAGAGAAACCCCTGGCTGCTGATCGCGCTGGTGACGCTGGTGGTCAGCGTCGGCGGCGCCGTCGAGATCGTGCCGCTGTTCTTCCAGAAGTCCACCACCGAGCCGGTGGCGGGCCTGAAGCCGTATTCGCCGCTGCGCCTGGCCGGCCGCGACATCTATGTGCGCGAAGGCTGCTACAACTGCCACTCGCAGATGATACGGCCGTTCCGCGCCGAGACCGAACGCTACGGCCACTACTCGGTGGCCGGCGAGTTCGTCTACGACCGTCCGTTCCAGTGGGGTTCCAAGCGCACCGGTCCCGACCTGGCGCGCGTGGGCGGCCGCTACAGCGACGAATGGCACCGCACCCACCTGGCCAATCCACGCGACGTGGTGCCGGAATCGAATATGCCGAACTACCCGTGGCTGGCGCAGACGTCGCTGGTGCCGGAATCCATCGTGCCGAAGATGAAGGCGCTCAAGCGCCTGGGCGATCCCTACACCGACGCCGAGATCGCCGCCGCTCCGGCCGAGCTCAAAGACAAGACCGAAGAAGACGCCCTGGTCGCCTACCTGCAAGGCCTGGGCACATTGATCAAGACGAGGAACTAGCATGGCTATCGACACTCTGTTTGACCGCGCCAGCAGCGTGATGACGGTGATTTCCTTCATCACCTTCGCCGGCATCCTGTGGTGGGCCTTCATCCACAACAAGGAAGCCGACTTCGCCACGGCGGCGCAACTGCCGTTCGACGACGAGGACGCTGAAAAGGAGGCCCATCATGGCTGACTTCACCAACGGCTTCTGGGACCTGTACATCGCCGTGCTGACCCTGCTCGGCATCGCCGGCTGCGGCATCCTGCTGTTCTCCCAATCGAAGGTCAAGGGCCAGCCCGGCCAGACCACCGGCCACATGTGGGACGAAGACTTGACCGAGCTGAACACGCCGATGCCGCGCTGGTGGATGTGGCTGTTCTACATCACCATCGTGTTCGGCCTGGCCTATTTGTTCCTGTACCCGGGCCTGGGCACCTACGCCGGCAAGCTGGGCTGGAAATCGTCCGGCCAGTACCAGGCCGAGCTCAAGCAGGCCGAGACCGACTACGGCCCGCTGTTCGCGCAATACCAGAAGCAGGACCTGAAGGCGGTGGCGGCCGATCCGAAGGCGCACGCCATCGGCGAGCGGCTGTTCCTGACCTACTGCGCGCAATGCCACGGCTCGGACGCGCGCGGCAACAAGGGCTTCCCCAACCTGACCGACAAGGACTGGCTGTTCGGCGGCGCGCCGGAAACCATCAAGGAAACCATCCTGCACGGCCGCACCGGCATGATGCCGCCGATGGGCGCGGCGCTCGGTTCGGACAAGGACGTGGAAAACGTCGCGCACTACGTGCTCAGCCTGTCCGGCTCGACCGCCGATCCGATCAAGGTGGTGTTCGGCAAGGACAAGTTCGGCGCCTGCATGGCTTGCCACAGCGCAGGCGGCACCGGCAACCAGGCCCTCGGCGCGCCCAACCTGACCGACAAGATCTGGCTGTTCGGCGGCAGCGCCGAGACCGTGATGGAAACCATCCGCAAGGGCCGCACCACCACCATGCCGGCGTTCGAGGACTTCCTCGGCGACGCCAAGGTGCACGTGCTGGCCGCCTACGTGTGGAGCCTGTCGAACGACGCCGGCGCGCCGGCGGCGATACCCGCCATGGCCGCCGCGCCCGCCGCCGCGCCTTGATGGACTGATGCGATGACCGATGCTGCCCCACAAGTGATCAAGATGTACGCGGCCCGCGAGGAAATCTATCCGCGCGAAGCCAGCGGCCGCTACGCCCGCCTGCGCTGGCTGTTTGTCTGGCTGACGCAGCTGGCGTTCTACTGCACGCCGTGGCTGCAGTGGAACGGCCGCCAGGCCCTGCTGTTCGACCTGACGGCGCGCAAGTTCTACATCTTTGGCCTGGTCCTGTGGCCGCAGGACTTCATCTACCTGGCCGCGCTGCTGATCATCTGCGCCTATCTGCTGTTCCTGGCGACGGCGGTGGCGGGGCGGGTGTGGTGCGGCTTCGCCTGTCCGCAAACGGTGTACACCGAGATCTTCCTGTGGATAGAACGCAAGATCGAAGGCAAGCGCAGCGCCCGCATGCTGCTGGACCGGCAACCGCCCTCGGCGCGCAAGTTCGCGAAGAAAAGCGCCAAGCACCTGGCCTGGGGCGCGGTGGCGCTGTGGACCGGCTTCACCTTCGTCGGCTATTTCACGCCGATCAAGCTGCTGGGTGGCGAGGTGCTGAGCTTGAACTTCGGCCCGTGGGAATGGTTCTGGGTGGTGTTCTACAGCTTCGCCACCTACGGCAACGCCGGCTGGATGCGCGAACAGGTGTGCAAGTACATGTGCCCGTATGCCCGCTTCCAGAGCTCGATGTTCGACCGCGACACGCTGATCATCACCTACGACAGCGCGCGCGGCGAACCGCGCGGCCCGCTGTCGAAAACCGAAAACGGCAACGGCGGCTCCTGCATCGATTGCTCGATGTGCGTGCAGGTATGCCCGACCGGCATCGACATCCGCAAGGGCCTGCAGTATGAATGCATAGGCTGCGCCGCCTGCGTCGACGCCTGCAACGGCGTGATGGACAAGATAGGCCAGCCGCGCGGCCTGATCCGCTACAGCACCGAGCGGGCGATGCTGATGCACTACACGCCGACCGAGATCCGCCAGCGCACGCTGCGTCCGCGCGTGAAGATCTACGCCGGCATCCTGGCGCTGATCGTCATCGGCGTCGGCACCGCGCTGGCGCTGCGCACGCCGCTCAAGCTGGACGTGATCCGCGACCGCGGCGCCATGGGCCGCGAGGTCGAGGACGGCATGATCGAAAACGTCTACCGGCTGCAGATCATGAACACCTCCGAGCAGGCCCATACCTACCGCATCGCCGTCAGCGGCCTGGCGACCTTGACCCAGGTGACGCCGGACCTGGTGCGGGTCGAGGGCACCGAAACCAAGGCCCATGCGATCCGGCTGCGCACAGCGCACGGCGCCGGCCATCCGGGCTCGAACAAGATCGAGATCGAACTGACCGCGGTCGACCAACCGTCGCTGCGGGTGGAAGAACACGCGGTGTTTTTCGTGCCGCGTTAAGGAGAGCTAGATGAGCGTAACAATGACGATGACCACGGCGACGCCGTGGTGGAAGCAGCGCTGGCCGTGGCTGCTGATGGCCGGCCCGGCGCTGGTGGTGGTGGCCGGCACCTATACCGGCTGGCTGGCGTTCTCGCAGCAGGATGCGCTGGTGGTCGGCGACTACTACAAGCAGGGCAAGGCGATCAACCAGGATTTGCGGCGCGACCGCCTGGCGTCGTCGCTGGGCCTGTCGGTGTCGCTGGGCTATGACGCCACGCAGGGCTTGCTGGCGGGGCAGTTGCGCCGCCGCACCGACGATCACGGCAGGACGGAGCGGCTGTTCGTGCACCTGTCGCATGCGACATTGCCGGAAAAAGACATCAAGCTGGTGGTACAGCCGGACGAATTCGGCATGTTCCAGATCAACCTGCCGATGCTCGAGCGCAGCCGCTGGGTGGTGCTGGTGGAAGGCGAAAAACGCGACTGGCGGCTGGCCGGCACGTGGAGCTGGCCGGGGCAACGCGAGGTGACGCTGAGCTCCGACTAAGCCTCGACCAGGCTACGCCGCACTCAGCCGATCAGGTATTCGCGCGCCATCAGCCTTGCACGATGCAAGCGGCTCTTGATCGCGGCCGTGGTGAGACCGAGCTGTTCGGCGATCTCGCCGATCGACAGTTCGGCAAAATCGCGCAGCAACACCACTTGCAGGTAATCGGCCGGCAGCGATTCGAGCGCGTTGACCAGTTCCAGCCGCAGGCCGGCCATATCCTGGCTGGCCAGCCATTGCTCGGCGCGCTCGTCGTCCCACGGATCATGGCCCAGCGCGGCGCGGCCCAGCCGGTGGCATTCGCGCTTGACGACCTGGAACAGCCAGCCGGAAAACGCCGCCAGCATGCGCACCGACGACAGCCGGCGCGACAGCACCAGCAGCGCTTCCTGCACGGCGTCGTCGACGTCGCCGATCAGGCAGTTGCGCTGGGCGTAGCGGCGGATATCGGGCTGGCACAGCCGCAGCAGCTGCGCCAGCGCCGCCGGATCGCCGCGATGGGCGGCGTCCAGCACCGGTAGATGTTGTTCGGCCAGACTCATGCGTTCCCTAGATTTTGCCTTGTTTGGCGGCGTTGTCGAGCCGGCGGCCGACCAGCGCGCACATCGGGCAGAAGCCGAACAGGCCGGAACCGACGATGCCGGCCGCCGATGCCGCCACCACCGTGCCCCACATGCCGCCCAGCACGGCCAGGCCCAGGTAGATGGCGGCCAGGCCGGCGATGACGCGCAGCGCGCGCTCCCAGTTCGGTAGGTTTTTCACATAAAACATTATGCACTCCTTGTGTCGCAGAGGAAGTCCCTCGGCTACTAAGAGGCCGCTTCAAGCCATTTCGATTCGCGCCGTCGAAAATATTTCTTATCCTGTTGCCTTGGCCGCCCTTTGATAGGAGAATTCCCTAGCGTTTAAGACTGATCCCACCCACGCCCGATTGTGAAGGATGCGATGAAGTCACCCGGTATCAAGGCAAAAGTAGCGCTGGCCACCAGCATCACCTCCATCCTGATGATCGCGCTGGTGACGGTGGTGCAGACCCAGCGCATGCAGGAAGACTTCACCAAGGTGCTGTTCGCCCAGCAAACGGCGCTGATCAACCGCACCGCGGAAGAGCTCGACGACAAGCTGATGATGTTGCTTGACATCATCGCCGTGTCCGCCCGCAACCAGCCGCCGGGCATCGCCAGGTCCACCGACCAGCTGCGCGACTATTACCAGGACCGCGCCGTGCTGGCCTTGTTCGACGACCTGCTGGTGCTCAGCCCGCAGGGCCAGCTGATCGCCGACCTGCCAGTGGTGCCGGGCCGCGTCGGCATCGACGCCTCCGACCGCGAATACTTCAAGACGGTGATGCGCACCCGCAAGCCGATGATCACCGAACCGCTGATCGGCAAGGTCAACAAGCAGCCCATCGTGCAGATGATCGCCCCGGTGCTCAACGCCAAGGGCGAGGTGGTAGGCGTGCTGATCGGCGTGCTGCGCCTGTACAAGGACAATCTGCTCGGCCATTTGCGCAACGCCAAGGTCGGCCAGAGCGGCTATTACTTCGCGCTGACCAAGGGCCCGGCGCCGGTGTATGTGCTGCATCCCGAGCTGAACCGGCTGCTGCAGCCGCGCCAGCCCAACGCCAACGCGGCCACCACGCTGGCGCTGGAGCACGGCTTTGAAGGCACGCTCGACAGCATCAACGGTTCGGGCCAGCGCGCGCTCAACAGCTACAAGTCGCTGAAATCGGTGAACTGGGTGCTGTGCGCCTCGCTGCCGGCCAAGGAAGCGTTCGAGCCCTTCGACGGCGTGCTGTACCGCCTGCTGCTGTGGAGCGGGCTGGCCTCCGTGCTGGCGGCGCTGCTGATCGGCTGGGTGACCTTGCGCCTGATGGCGCCGCTGGTCAAGCTGCGCGACGCCATCGTCGCGCTGCGTGACAATCCCGGCCGTTTCACGCCGCTGCCGACCTACGCGCAGGACGAGGTGGGCCAGCTGACCACCGCGTTCAACGACCTGATGCACGAACGGCTGGCGGCCGACGCCCGCCTGCAAAGCCTGGTGGAATTCGCGCCGAACGCCATCGTCGTGGTCGGCGTGGACGGCGCCATCGAGACCTTCAACCGCGAAGGCGAGCGCTGCTTCGGCTACAGCCGCGACGAGGTGCTGGGCCAGCCGCTGGAAGTGCTGGTGCCGGAGCGGCTGCGCGGCCAGCACGCCGCGCATCGCCTGAAGTTCTTCGCCGACCGCCTCAGCGCCGAACCGGTGCGCATGGGCAGCGGCGCCGCGCTGTACGGCCTGCGCCGCGACGGCAGCGAGTTCCCGCTCGAGATCAACCTGAGCGCGGTGCGCACCGACCAGGGCACCAAGGTGCTGGCGGTGATCTCCGACATCACCGAACGCTTGCGCCTGCAGCGGGAAGTGGAGGCGCGCGCCGCCGAGCTGGAGCGCGAACGCGACCGCGCCGAGGCGGCCAACCGCGCCAAGAGCGAGTTCGTGGCCAATATGAGCCATGAAATCCGCACGCCGATGAACGCTGTGCTGGGCATGGCCTACCTGCTCGGCAATACCGAGCTGACCACGCAGCAGCGCAAATACCTGAGCATGGTGCGGGTCTCCGGCCAGTCGCTGCTGGGCATCCTCAACGACGTGCTGGATTTCTCCAAGATCGAGGCGCGCCACATGGAATTGTCGCCGGTGGAGTTCGCGCTGGACGACACGATGAATTCGCTGGCCACGCTGATGACGATGAACGCCGGCGACAAGGAACTGGAGCTGGCCATCAGCGTCGATCCGGCCGTGCCGCGGCACTTGCGCGGCGACGCCATGCGGCTGCAGCAGATCCTGGTCAACCTGGCCGGCAACGCCATCAAGTTCACCGAGCACGGCGAGGTGGTGGTCGGTGTCGAGCTGGAGGCGCGCGAGGACCAGCACGCGCTGCTGCGCTTCGAGGTGCGCGACACCGGCATCGGCATGACCGACAGCCAGCTGGCGCAGCTGTTCAACGCCTTCTCGCAGGCCGACCAAAGCATCACGCGGCGCTTCGGCGGCACCGGCCTGGGCCTGGCCATCACCAAGCGCCTGATTGAGCTGATGGGCGGGCAGATCGCCGTCGACAGCGTGCCGGGCCAGGGCTCGACCTTCTGGTTCAGCCTGCCGTTCGAGATCCTGCCCGAGCAGCCGGACGAGCGCCGGCGGCCCGCGCTGGGCCAGTTGCGCCTGCTGGTGGCGGACGACAACCGCACCAGCCGGGAAGTGATCGCCAAGCTGATACGGGCCTGGGGCTGGCACGCCGACGAAGTCGATTCCGGCGCGGCGGCGCTGCTGCGTTACCGCCAGGGCCAGGCGCGGCAGCAGCACTACGACGTGGTGCTGGCCGACTGGCACATGCCCGGCATGGACGGGCTGGCCACCGCCAAGGGCATACGCGCGGCGGCGGCCGGCCAGAAGCAGCCCATCGTGGTGATGGTCAATGCCTTCGCCCGCGACCGCCTGGAGGAAATCTCCAACGCGCCGGAGGCGGACGTGGTGCTGGTCAAGCCGATCACCAGTTCCAACCTGTTCGACGCGCTGCACCAGGCGCTGGCGGACAAGAGCGACGGCGCGCAACAGGCGGCTGCCGAGCAGGGCATCGCCGGCAGCCTGGCCGGCGTGCGCCTGCTGCTGGTGGAGGACAACGCGCTCAACCAGGCGGTGGCGCGCGGCATCCTGGAGCTGGCCGGCGCCGAGCTGGACGTGGTGGGCGACGGCAGCCAGGCGGTCGAGCTGCTGCGCGCCGGCGCCAACCACTACGACCTGGTGCTGATGGACATGCAGATGCCGGTGATGGACGGCTTTACCGCCACCAGCATCCTGCGCAAGGAACTGCGGCTGACGCTGCCGATCATCGCCATGACGGCGGGCGTGCTCGGCTCCGAGCGCCACCGCTGCACCGAGGTCGGCATCACCGACTTCATCCCCAAGCCGATCGAGGTGGAGGAAATGATGGTCGTGCTGCTGCGCAACCTGCCCGCCAGGCTGGACGCGGCGGCGGCGCCTGAACCTCCGCCGGAACCGCCGCCAGCCCCCGTCGACGAAGCCAGCATCTTCAATATGGACAGCCTGATGCGGGTGATGGGCAAGGATCCCAAGGGCCGCCTGGTGATGTTCAAGATGGTGCGCGGCGCCCTCGACACCGGCATGGCGCCGGTCGACCTGGCCGGCGAGGCGCTGCAGGAAGGGCGGCTGCGCGACGCGGCCCGCGCCTTCCACAGCCTGCGCGGCGCGGTCGGGGTGCTGGGCGCGAAGCGCCTGGTCGAGGCCACCATCGCCGCCGAGGACGCCATCAACGGCCAGCGCAACGACGAGCTCGACGAACGCTACCGGACGGTGCGCGCCGAGCTGGAACAGACGCTGGCGCGGGCCCGCGCCTGGCTCGAACGCGAGCAATCCTGAGCGCCGGCCGTGATGGCGGCGTTACAAACGAATAGTATTGATAATAATTCGCATTTACAAATGTAAGGAAACTTGCTATTCTTATCGGGTTGAAATACAGCCAACCCGGCAGCCAGACGCGGTCTTCAGAGAAGAATCAAGCGCAGCCAGCCGCTATATTCTTTGAGAAAGACGCCTGAAATGATCAAGAGCCGCAAACACGCGCAATCGCGCTTCAACCAACATATGGGTGCGGCGCTGGCCGTGATGCTGCTGCCGGTGGCCGCCCACGCCGCCGAGAAGGGCGACGCCGGCGCGCCGGTGATCGTGGCCGGCGCCAACCAGACGCTGCAGGAAATCAAGGTCCAGGGCAGCACCCTCAACGGCTTCAAGGCCGACAAGGCCTCGTCCGCCAAGTACACGGAAAAACTGGTCGACACCGCCCAGTCCATCAGCGTCATCAAGAAAGAGCTGATCGAACAGCAAGGCGCCGTCACGCTGACCGAAGCGCTGCGCAACACGCCGGGCGTGGGCGCCTTCTTCCTCGGCGAAAACGGCAGCACCAACACCGGCGACGCCATCTACATGCGCGGCTTCGACGCCTCCGGCAGCATCTACGTCGACGGCGTGCGCGACGTCGGCTCGATCTCGCGCGACACCTTCAACATCGAACAGATCGACGTGCTCAAGGGCCCGGCCGGCACCGACAACGGCCGCAGCTCGCCGACCGGCTCGATCAACCTGGTCAGCAAGCAGCCGCTGCTGGAAAACGCCTACAGCGGCGCCGTCACCTTCGGCAGCGGCCGGCAAAAGCGCGCCAGCGCCGATCTCAACCAGGTGATCAACGCCGACACCGGCACCGCCTTCCGCCTCAACATCCTCGACCAGGACAGCGGCAACCCGGCGCGCGACGTGGTCAAGAACAAGCGCTGGGCCGTCGCGCCGACGCTGGCGTTCGGCCTGAACAGCCCGACCCGCGTCTACCTGGACTTGCTGCACGTTAAACAAAACAACATCCCCGACGGCGGCGTGCTGACCATCGGCCTGCCGGGCTACACCACGCCGGACGCCACCCGTCCGTTCCTGAGCAGCGCCAAGCCTGTCGATCCGAACAACTTCTACGGCTCGACGCTGGACCATGACGACGTCAAGGCCGACATGTTCACCGTGCGCGTCGAGCACGACTTCGCCGGCGGCGCCAGGCTGCAGAACACCACCCGCTGGGGCAAGACCACGCAAAGCTACCTGCTGACCTCGTTCACCGCGACCACGGCCAACCTGCCGACCGCCACCGTGAACAAGGACAGCAATCCCGACAGCTGGACCCTGAAGCGCACCAACCTGAACTTCAAGGACCAGTCGAACGAGATCGTCACCAACCAGACCACCATCACCTTCGACGCCGTCACCGGCGCGGTCAGGCACACCATCGTGGGCGGCCTCGAGCTGACCAACGAGAAGCAGCTGAACTACACCTGGGCGGCCATCTCCGGCGCGCTGCCGGACACCAGCATCTACCACCCGAACCCGAACGCGCCGGTCACGCTGACCTACGGCCGCAACGGCGCCAACGGCAACGGCCAGACCAGCACCGAGAGCGTGTACGCCTTCGACACCGCCAAGTTCGGCGACCAGTGGATCATCAACGGCGGCGTGCGCGTCGACCACTACAACACCACCTTCAACGGCATCGCGCTGCAGGCGGCGGCCACCCCGCAAGTGCTGCCGATCGGCACCAGGATCCCGACCTCGCTGGAATCGGGCGACAACCTGATCAACGGCAAGCTGTCGGTGCTGTTCAAGCCGACCGCCGAGAGCAGCGTCTACGGCCTGGTCGCCACGTCGAAAGCTCCACCGGGCGGCAACACATTCACGCTGAGCACGGCGGCCAACAGCGCCGCCAACCCGAACTACGATCCGCAGGTGACCACCAACTACGAGTTCGGCACCAAGTGGGACCTGCTGAAGCAGAAACTGTCGCTGTCGGCCGCCGCCTACCGCACCGAAGTGAAGAACGAGATCGAAGTCGATCCGACCGACTCGACCAAGTTCTACCAGAACGGCAAGAAGCGCGTGCAGGGCATCGAGCTGGGCGTGACCGGCGAACTGATGCGCAACTGGCTGATCAGCGCCGGCTACACCCGCATGTCGACCAGCATCGAATCGGGCAAGCTGACCACCGCCAGCGGCGAGAACGCGCTGACCTACACGCCCAAGCAGGCGTTCACCGCATGGACCTCGTATACGCTGCCGATGGGCCTGCAGATCGGCGGCGGCGCCCGCTTCAGCGACAAGCTGCTGCGCGGCACCGACGGCGCCGTCGGCACCCCGGCCTACGCCGATTCATACTGGGTCTACGACGCCATGGCTTCGTACCCGCTCAACAAGCACGTCGACCTGCGCCTGAACGTCTACAACCTGGCCGACAAGCAGTATGTGCAGGCGATCAACAAGTCGGGCTACCGCTACACGCCGGGCGCCCCGCGCTCGGCCAGCGTGACGGCCAACTTCAAGTTCTAACGTTTCCGGGCAGCTGGGCCCCGTCCTCACCGGCGGGGCTTTTCGTTTTCAAGGAGATGATCATGATGCTGCATATTCCCGCCGTGCTGAGCCGCGAACAGGTGGCCGCGATGCGGCGCCGCCTCGACCAGTCGGACTGGGTGGACGGCCGCGCCACCGTCGGCGCCCAGGGCGCGCAGGTCAAGCAGAACCGCCAGCTGGCCGAGGGCTCGGCGCTGGCGCAGGAACTGGGCGCGATCGTGCAGGCGGGGCTGGCGCACAGCCCGCTGTTCTTCTCCGCCGCGCTGCCGCTGCGCACCTGTCCGCCGCTGTTCAACAGCTACGCCGGCGGCGAGCACTACGGCGCCCATGTCGACGGCTCGATGCGGCGCACGACGCCGGGCGGCCAGTGGCTGCGCACCGACGTCTCGTCGACCTTGTTCCTCAGCGATCCGGACGAATACGACGGCGGCGAGTTGATCGTCACCGACGCGTATGGCGAACATGAGGTCAAGCTGCCGGCCGGCGATCTGATTTTATATCCGTCCACCAGCGTGCACCGGGTTGAGCCGGTCACGCGCGGGGCGCGGGTGTGTTCCTTCTTCTGGACCCAGAGCATGGTGCGCGACGACATGCGCCGCGGCATGCTGCTGGAGCTGGACCAGAACATCCAGAGCCTGCGCGCGCGGCTGGGCGACTGTGCGGAACTGGTCGGCCTGACCGGCCATTATCACAACCTGCTGCGGCAGTGGAGCGAGGTCTGACTCAGGCCGCAGCCGGCGCGTAACGGCGCTCGACGCGGTTGCCGATCGGACGCAGCGTGGACATCAGCACGAACACGGCGTTGGACAGGCGCGGCTCGTAATAACTGATGACGGCGGCCAGCGCCGCAATCGTCATCACGCCGCAACTGCGCACCACCGTCGCGCGGTAGGCGCCTTCCGCCATGGGATGCACGCACAGGCCGGGGTGATGATAAATGCGGCGCGCCAGCAGCAGCGCGGATACACCCATCCAGATCATCACGCCGGAATAGATCAGCTGGCCGGTAAAGGAAGGGAACTGGCTGTTGACCGCCGAGGCGAACGGCAGCAGCGCGGCGCCGGCCAGGTTGAGGATGGTCAGCCACAGCAGGCCCGGATCGGCGTGGCGCACGTAGCTGTACAGGCGATGGTTGGCGATCCAGAAGATCGCCAGCACGAAAAAGCTGATCAGCCACGAGATCAGGTTGGGGATCAGGCCCACGAGGACGCCGCGCAACTCCGCCTCGCCGGCAAGATGGGCATGCTCGGGCAGGCGCAGATCGATCACCAGCAAGGTCATGGCGACGGCGAAAATGCCGTCGACCAGCGCTTCGATGCGGTGCTTGCTCAGCTGCGGGTGGCTGTCATGGCTCAGGTCGGTCATCGGTGATCCTGTTGTTAATTGAACAGACGCCATTTTTGCCGCGAAATGTGAAAATTGCAACAACGACCGGTTCCGGTGTATCGTGCTGGCCTGTCCAACATCTTCGATAACGCCATGACCAAACTCTCCGCCGTAACGGCCCTGCTGACATCGCTCCTATGCGCGGGCTGCATGACCATCATCCCGCAGTCGCCCAATGCGTCCGCGCGCAGCGGCGGCGCGGCGGTGTGCGAAACGTCGGCGGACGGCCGACAGGTGAGCTGCGGTGGCGCCGCGGAACTCTGCGGCAAGTCGGCGGACGGCCAGCAGGTCGCCTGCGGCGGCCGCGCCGAATACTGTGAGAAATCCGCCGACGGCCGCGCGGTGGCCTGCGGCGGCCGGGCTCAAGTCTGCGAACGCTCAGCCGACGGGCGTGCCGTCGCCTGCGGCGGCCAAGCCCAGACGTGCCTGAAATCGGCCGACGGCATGGCCGTGGCCTGCGGCGGCGCCAGGTAAGCGCCCGTCAAGCCCCGGTTGCCTTGGTTTGGGCGGCCAGGCGGGTCGCGTGATAGCGATCGATGCGCCAGGCGTCGCCTTCGCGTTTGAAGACCGCCGTTTCCAGAAAACCGTATGCGGTTTCCTTGCCATCGTTGGCGATCCAGACAGCATCGTTACGCACCGTGGTCCAGGCGACGTCGCCCCGCACCTGGGTGCGAAACCCGTGCAGAAACGCCCGTTGCCGCCCCAGCGCGGCGCTGGGTGTCAGCAGCGCCAGCAAGGCGGCCTTATCGAAGATACGGTCATGCTCGATCTTGACGAATTCCGCTGTCAAGCCGGCGTCGACCGCGTCCCAGTCATGGGCCTCCAGCGCGCGGTGCCAGTCCATCAGGGCCGCCTCGGCGGCGTGGGCGTCGGACTCCAGGGCAGGCATGGTCTTTCTCCTCAGGTTGTCGGGTCAGCTTTGGCGCGAGGTTAGCACGGATTGTTTGCGGCGGAGTTGGGAATGGGGTTCGAAGCAGGTTTTTCCTCCGGTGCGGCCAGGTAATTCAAGTAAAATTCCGCCTGCGCTCCATCGCCGGTACCTTCCGGTCTGTCGGGGCCGACCAATTTTTTCCGCCATCCCTGATCTCCAATGACATTGTTGCAAACGCCGCTGATCGTCAATCTTGCGCCCACCGGCATGATGCCTACGCGCGCGCAATCACCCTTCGTCCCGCTGACGCCCGCGGAGATTGCCGACGATGTGGTGCGCTGCGTCGGACGGGGGGTGTCGATGGCGCATCTGCACGCGCGCGCGGCCGACGGCACGCCCACGGAAGACCTGGGCGTGTACGCCGACATCATCGGCGCCATTCGCGCGCGGGCCTCTGAGACCGTCATCGTCACCACCACCAGCGGCCGCCTGGTTGCCGACGTCGAAAAGCGTGCCGCCACGTTGTATCTGCAAGATGGGCTGAAGCCCGACATGGCCAGCCTGACGCTGGGATCGATGAATTTTGCGCGCGATGCCAGCATCAATGCGCCCCAGACCATCGTGCGGCTGGCGGAGATCATGCGGGAGCGCGGCATCAAGCCGGAGCTGGAAGTGTTCGACCTGGGCATGGTCAATATCGCCCACATGCTGATCGACAAAGGGCTGATCCAGGCGCCGTATTATTTCAACATCCTGCTCGGCAATCCGGGCACGGCCCAGGCCACGTTGCTGCATTTGTCCGCCATCGTCGGATCCTTGCCGCCGGACTCGGTGTGGTCGCTGGGCGGCATCGGCCGCTTCCAGACCCAGGCCAACGCGTTGGGCGTGGTGATGGGCCATGGCGTGCGGGTCGGGCTGGAAGACAATTTGTGGCTCGACGATGCGCGCATGCAACTGGCCGACAACCTCCAGCTGGTGCAGCGGGTCGCGGCCCAGGCGGCGGCGCTGGGGCGTCCGTTGGCGACCGCAAGCCAGACGCGCGGCATGCTGGGACTGGGGCCTGCGCGATGACGGCCGCTGCAACAACCGCGCCACGCGCATCGCTGGTCATTTTCGGCATCAGCAATATCCTGTCGGACCTGTTCGACTGCGCCCTGGCCAACGGCCTGCAGCTGGGCAAGGTGGTGGAGCATCATGCCGAGGTGCTTGACGAGCGCAGCGTGAGCCTGGAACAACGCCTGCAGGCGCTGAGCCGGCATTGCACGCCGCCGCAGGTGCAGACGCTGGCGCAGTTCACGCCGGGCGCGGACGAAGTCTATCTGCTCGGCCCGACCACGCCGGCGCGCGAGCAACTGGCGCTGGAACTGGCGCAGCGCTTCGGGCTGCGCTTCACGACGCTGGTCCATCCCACCGCCTATGTGTCGCCGCTGGCGACGCTGGGCCAGGGCGTGTTTGTCGGCGCCAACAGCGTGGTCGGGCCGGGCGCGATGCTGGAGGACCATGTGTTCGTCAACCGCGGCGTGACCATCGGGCATGACACGCGGATCGGCGCTTATTCCCGCGTGCAGCCGGGCGCCAATGTCGGCGGGCTGTCGAACATCGGCTGCCGCGCGACGGTGGCGATCGGCGCCACCACGCTGGAGCGCCTGGTCATCGGCGACGATGCCTTCGTCGGCGCCGGCGCCGTGGCGGTCGGCGACGTGGCGGCCGGCGCGCTGGTGGTCGGGGTGCCGGCCAAGTTCAAGCGTCAGCTGGTTTGATCCGCTGCCGGTAGCGCTGCATGGCTTGCCGGCACGCGGCCAGCAGGCTGGGGCCGGACGCCGCCAGGTCCAGCGCGCCGCCGAAACGGGCGCGCATCCGCTCGCCGCTGGCGCGGCGCAATGCCGGATCGGCGGCCAGCGCGTCGAGGCGGGTAAAGTAGTCGTCAAGGTTGGCGGCCGCCTCGTCGCCGGCCTTGTCGCCGCCATCCGCGTCAACCAGCGCCAGCGCGGGTTTGCCCTGCGCCATCGCTTCCGCCACTGAAAAGCCGCCTCCCATGATGGGAGGATGCAGATAGATGTCGCTGGCGGCCAGCCATTGCGCGGCCTGCGGCGTGTAGGCTTGCAGGCGAAGCCGCTCCGGAGCCAGCTCGGCCAGCGCGGGCGGCAAGCTGCCACCACCGCCGACCAGCAGCCACACCAGCTTGGGGTGGCACTGCATGGCCGCTACCATGCGTTGCGCCCATTCACCACTGATTTTGATGTCCAGATGCGTTCCCATCGAAATGCACAGCACGGCGTCGTCATCGACGCCGAGGCTGCTGCGCGGCAACGCGACGGCGGCCGCCTTGCGCCGCATGCGGAACGGGTGGTAGCACGCCAGGCTGTCCGGAAATTCTTCATGCCAGGGGCGCGACACGGTATCGGCCAGCGCCTTTTGCGCGGTCAGCCACGCATCGGCGGGCACCATCGGCGCGATTGAATTGATCGACATGCCCAGCACAGGGTAGCGCCGATACAGCGCTGAAACCAGACCGGAGTGCAGTCCGACAAACAGCACCAGGTCGGGGGCGTACGCATCGATCTGGGCCAGCATGTCCAGCCAGCGGCGGCGCAGCGACACGCGGTGATCGGCCAGATACAAACTCACGGGGGCACCGGCGCTGTCCATCCAGGCCTGCAGGTCGGCGTGCAACTGCGGCGTATCGCTGCCGGAGCCGAGCAGATGGCGCAGGTCCGGCGCCATGGCTTCCTGACAGCTGAACAGGCTGACCTCGATGCCCTGCTGGATCAGCGTACGCGCCTGGTCCAGCGCCATCTGAGTCGGCGGATGCAGAGGCGTAGCCAGTTGCGGCGCCACCAGCGCCACGCGCCGAAGTTGTGGTTCCGCGCAAGCCGGCGCCGGCGCGGCCGGCAGGTAGCGCGCCAGTTGCCTGCCGATCAGCAGCGATAGCTGGGGCAGGCCGACTTCCTTCAGCCTCCGAATGTATTCCGTCCTGCCATTTACATACAGCAGCACACGCTGCCAGGCCACGTCGTAGAACGCAGCATAGCGGTCCAAGTCGGGCGGTGCGATGGTTTGCAGGCAGGCGCAGGCCTGCGGCAGAAATACCGGGTCGCCGGTGGAGAGATCGAGAACGGTGGCGCGGTAAAAGCCCACCAGACCGTCGTCGGGCACCATGGTCGTGAGCGCGTGCACCACTTCCGTCAGCAAGCCGGCGTCGGTGATGCCCCGTATCAGCTGCATCAGATGCAGCCACAGATGGTTGGCGCTCGGGTTGGCAACGATGCGCTCCAGCGCGTCGCCCAGCAGCAGGCGTTGTTGATCGTTAGAGTACATGACGTGGAATCAAGAACGCGAATGCCGACATTGTACGTTTCTTCGCACGAAGAAGGCTTGTGGATTCGGCTGGTGTGTGGCCTGCCTTATTTCAACAGGCCAAGCTGGATCAGGCTGCCGGCGGTGGAGACGATGGCCTCCTCCCGCGATCGCGGCGTCCAGCCGAGCAGACGGCGGGCCTTTTCGCCGGTGGCGTTCAGGTTCAGTCCCAGCAGCGGCGTGACTCCTTTCAACGACGGATTGCCCAGGGCGCCAAGACGCACCAGCCAGTTCGGCAATACCCGCGTCGATACCTTGCCGGCGGCGGGGCCCATACGATGCCGCAACACCCTGGCAATGTCGGCCAGCCACATGCTTTCGCCGGCGATGGCGAGGAAGCGCTGACCGCTCGCCGCCGGATGCGTCATGGCGCGCAGGTGCAGGTCGGCCACGTCGCGCACATCGACCAGGCCGGTATTGATGCGCGCGCAGGCCTGTCCCTCCATCATGCCCTTGATCAGGCGGATGGAATGCGAGTAATCGGCGCCGAGCGCCGGGCCGAGAACGGTGACCGGGTTGACGGCGGAGAGCTCGAGCCCGCCGCCTTCCCGGGCGATGAAATCCCAGGCCGCGCGCTCGGCCAGCGTCTTCGATTTCTGATAAGGCCACACCTTGCCGCTCAGATCGCTCCAGTCGGTCTCGTCGAACGGGCGCTCCATCTGCTTGTGTCCGGCGCAGACCGCGCCGAAGGCGGAGGTCAGCACGACGCGCTCGACCCCGGCATCGCGCGCCGCGCGCAGCACGCGAAGATTGCCTTCGACGGCGGGCTGGATCCAATCCTCCTCGCGGGTCTGGTCGCCCGACGGCGTCGGCGAGGCGCCGTGCAGCACATAGGCGCAACCGGCGGCGGCCTCGGCCCAGCCGCCGTCCGCGGTGAGATCGGCCACAACGAAGGACAGGTGGTCATCCGGCCGCATTCCGCCGGTCTTGAGGTTATCCCGTACTTCCGCTTCCCGCGCCAGCGAGCGGACGGTGGTGCGTACCCGATATCCGTCGCGCAGCAGCGCCAGGATGCAGTGCTGGGCGATGAACCCGGTGCCACCGGTGACGAGTACTGGTTTTTCTTTGTTCATATAAATCTCCTTGGTCCGAAAAAACGGCAAGGGAATGATATGGCGGGAATTTGGTACTGTGAATGCTTCAAAATGCGCGTTACTTGTGCGATAGTACAAAAATGAGCACCGATCCTTTTTCCGACATTCTCAAATTCACCAACGCCGAATCGCTGGTCACCGGCGGTTTCAAGGCGGGAGGGAGGTGGGCCGTCCGTTTTCCTGCGCCGGAAAAAATCAAGTTCTTTGCGGTGGTAAAGGGCGCTTGCTGGGTAAGCATAGACGGCGAAGCGGAACCGGTGCGTTTTGAAACGGGGGACGTCGGCCTGTTGACCGCCAAGCGCTCTTTCGTGCTGGGCAGCGATCCCGATGCGGTGCCGGTCGACGCGATGAGCGTGTTTGCCGGCGGCAGCGCGACGCTGGGCGACGGCAACGATTTCGCGCATATCGGCGGCCACGTGCTGCTCGACCCGGCCAGCGGCCGCTTGCTGGCGGACGTACTGCCGCCCTGGATACATGTGCCGGCTGCGTCACCGCAGGCGACCACCTTCCGCTGGCTGCTCGACCAGTTGGTGGAAGAGGGCGTTGCCCAGCTGCCAGGTGCGCAGCTGGTATCGGCGCAACTTGCTCAGCTTCTCTTCATCCAGATAGTGCGCGCGCACCTGAAGACCACCAGCGCCATGCCCAGCGGCTGGCTGCGGGCGCTGGGCGATCCACGCATCGCGCCGGCGCTGCGCTTGATGCACGGCGATCCCGCCCGCGCCTGGCATCTGGAGGAACTGGCCAAGGCCTGCGCGATGTCCCGCACCTCGTTCGCGGTGCATTTCCGGACCGTCGCCGGCGTGGCGCCGCTGACCTATCTGACCGAATGGCGCATGCGCCTAGCCGAACGCGCCTTGCGGGACGAAACCACGCAGGTCGCCGTGGTCGCCCGTTCGCTCGGCTATACGTCCGAGAGCGCCTTCAGCAACGCCTTCAAACGCCTCAACGGCAGCTCGCCCAAGGCGTACAGGAACGCCATGCGCTGACCACCGATAACAGCAGCTTAGTCCTCGTTTGACTGTCAAGTTTTAACCAACCGGTCGCAGTTTATGCACGGGTCGGCGCATTCGGCTAGACCACGGTCCGGCTATCGCCTAAGGTGAAAACTTTCATACCTCGGGACTTTCCATGCGCGTTTTACTTTCCCTCACCCTTCTTGCATTGTGCCTGGCCAGCCCGGTACATGCCGCTGATAAACCTGTCGGCGCCCATGCGGCCGACATCGCGCCAATAGAAAAGGTGGTCGAGCAATTCAAGGCTGCAATCATCGCTCGTGACGGCAATACCCTTGCCAACCTCTTCCTGCAGAACCACGACAGTTGGTTGTCGGTTGCCGACGAGGCGAAATGGGAGAAGGTGAAGGCGCTCAATCCGCAGGCGCCCAAGGTGTTCCCATCGAGCTGGAAGAAGTTCTCCAAATTTATCCAGGACGCAAAGGTGCCAGTCGAGGAGCGCTTCTACAACGTGCGCATCGATACCAATGGTGCTGTCGCCTCGGTCTGGTTCGATTTCGACTTCCTCGTCGACGACAAGGTGACCAATCGCGGCAGCGAGAGCTGGCAGATGGTGCGCTCGGAAGATGGCTGGAAGATCAGCTCAATGCTTTTTTCGATAGGTGACTGACACGATACAATGACCAGATTGCATTCTGGAAACCCAACGTGAAAGTCGAAACCCCCTTGCTCGTTCCTGTGCTGGCCGCACTGCCGGTTTGCGCCTGCATGGCCATCCTCGGCTTGCCCGCCTTCGGTCATGGCAATGTGGTTGCCTTCCGTACGCTTTTCTTTGTCGCCTGCCTGGCGTGGCTGATTCCGCTGACGCTGCTGCAGCGGGCCATGTGGCGCCGCGAGTGGCCCTGGCTGAGGATGGCGTTGGTGTTGCTGGTAACCAGCTACGCGATGTCGATCTTGAATGCCGTGATGGGGCAGCGCCTTGCGATCTCGCTCGGGCTGATAACCGGCTACCACTGGGACGAGCTCACCCGGGGTCTGGATGGCTGCTGGCTGGCGCTGACTTCGTTCTGCGCGGCCCATGCGGTGGCGGCCTATTACCTGTCGCTGCAACAGGTCCGCTTGCATCTCGCCCAGGCGCAAAGCGCGGCCCGCGACGCCGAGCTGCGCGCGCTGCGACTGCAGGTCAATCCGCATTTCCTGTTCAACTCCCTGAACGCGATTTCCGCGTTGGTGTCTGCCCAGTCCAACCGTGAAGCCAACCGCATGCTCGCGTGCGTGGCCGACTTCCTGCGCGCCACCCTTGCCCACGACGGCCGCCACGAGCATTCGCTGGCCGATGAACTGGCCCTCCTCGACGCCTACCTCGCCATCGAAAAGGCGCGCCTCGGCGAGCGCCTGCGCCTGACGATGAAGGCCGGCCCGGACCTGCTGGACAGCGTCGTGCCCTACCTCATGCTGCAGCCGCTGGTCGAGAATGCGATCCGCCACGGCATCGCAGCGCTGGCCGCTCCCGGGCGGCTCGACATTCTGGTCGAACGCGCCGGGGCGCGCCTGCTCATCGGCGTGCAGAACGACGGCCAACAGCCGGCGCGCGAGGGAAGCGGCATCGGCCTGGCCAACGTAAGGGAACGCCTGCGCCACCTGTACGGCGCGGATCAAGAGGTGGACGCAGGTTGGCGTGCGGATGGTCGCTTCCACGTGCGCATCTCCATGCCTCTGCGCGGTATGGAGGCGGCAGCATGAACATCCGGGTCGTTATCGTCGACGACGAGCCGCTGGCCAGACTGGCGGTCAAAGCCAGGCTGGCACGGCGCGGCGCCTTCGAGCTGGTTGGCGAATTCGGTGACGGAGCCAGCGCTTATGAAGGGATTGTGGCGCTGAAGCCCGACCTGGTGTTTGTCGACGTCGAGATGCCGGGCAAGAGCGGCCTCGACGTGCTGGCCGCGTTGCCGCCGGCGCAGCGGCCGATGGCGATCCTGCTCACCGCCTACGAAGGCTTCGCCCTGCAAGCTTTCGAACTGGCCGCCCTCGATTACCTGCTCAAGCCGGTCGATGACGAACGCTTCGACGACGCCCTTGACCGCGCTCAGCAGGCTTTTCCCTACCGCGGCCATGGCCGCGCCGCGCCAGCGGCAGCAACGGCGATGCGCAGCTTCAGTGTGCGGATAGGATCGCGTACGGTGCTGGTACCGGTTGCTGAAGTCGAGCGCATCGAGGCCGACGGCGACTACGCCTCTCTGCATGCGAATGGCAAGACCTGGCTGGTGCGTGAACGCCTGCACAACCTGGCCATGCAGCTCGATCCGCGCCAGTTCCACCGTGTGCACCGCTCGTCCATCGTGCGGCTGGACATGATCGCCGAGATGCGTTCGCTCACAAACCGGGACGCCATGCTGCGCCTGCGCGACGGCAGTGTGCTGCGCGCCAGCCGCACCTATGTGCCCGCCCTGGCGGATGCGCTGCAACAGCTCAACATGAGACCCGATTCGTAGTTCAACTTGGAGGAATGTATGTTGGGTAGAAAGAAGTTTGTCGCAGGCGTTGTGTTGAGCATGCTGCTGTCGTTTCCCACCTTCGCGGCGGACACCCCGTTGAACGCGTCCGATCGCGACGCGATCGTGCAGACACTGATAGCGAAAATGAACGCGAATTACATCGATCCCGCCGTCGCCGAACGGGTCAGCCATGCGATTGCAGGCAAACATGCCAAGGGAGGCTATGCGTCCGCCGCCACCGCGCCAGCGCTCAGTGAGGCATTGGCGAAGGACTTGCGCGAATTCAGCGGCGACAAACATTTCGGCGCCGGGATTTACGAAGGTTTTCGTGAATCCAACAATACCGCCGACGTGCCCAACCGCGCCAAGATTGACGAATGGCGCGAGCAGACCGCGCGGCGCGGCTATGACATCGAGAAGATCGAACGCCTTCCCGGCAACGTCGGTTACATCGAGCTGCGCGGCTTCGGAGGCCCGGAATTCGTCGGCCCGGCGTACACGGCGGCGATGTCGCTCATGGCGGGGACGGATGCGCTGATCCTCGACCTGCGCCGCAACGGCAGCGGGAGCCCGGCCAGCGTGGCTTACCTGATGAGCCATTTCTTCCCGTTCGGCGACGAGCGTCACCTGATCGATATGTACAATCGCCCGAACGATACGACGCGGCAGTTCTGGACCGTGAAGACTGTCGCACTGCGCTACGACAAGCCCGTGTACGTACTGACCTCGGGCCGCACGTTTTCAGCCGGAGAGGATTGCGCCTATGACTTCCAGACGCAGAAGCGCGGGACGCTGGTCGGAGAAACCACCGGCGGCGGCTCCAATCCCGTGAGCTGGTTCAGCGTGGGGAACGGAATCGTTGTCTCGGTCCCGACCTCGCGCACGACCAATTTCGTCACCAAAACCAACTGGGAGCGCGTCGGCGTGAAACCGGACATCGCCGTGCCTGCGGCGCAGGCGCTGCAGACGGCGCACGCCGCCATCCTGCGCAACCTGGCAGCGTCCGCAAAGGACGATAAGGAGCGCACGGAACTGCAGCGCCTGCTCGCGATGGTGGAGAAAGGGGAGTCCGAGAAGCCGGTCTACACGCTCAGAGGGGAGCGTTAAGCTAAGCCGTTCGCATACTGTAAAGACATAATAAAGTTTGACAAAACCTTGGCATATCAATCAATTGCTCCCCCGTGAAGGCGGCCACCGCCTTACGAAACGCAGCTTGCTGCGCCAGCTGCGGCAGGGTGCGCTTTAGGTCTTCTCCCGGCTCGTCAACCC
The DNA here is from genome assembly GCF_964254095.1 of Duganella sp. LjRoot269. Classification (NCBI taxonomy): domain Bacteria; kingdom Pseudomonadati; phylum Pseudomonadota; class Betaproteobacteria; order Burkholderiales; family Oxalobacteraceae; genus Duganella; species Duganella sp. LjRoot269. The sequence goes on from NZ_CAXUSL020000001.1 coordinate 378,734, forward strand.
CCACTTGCCCTGTTAACACATCAGCTGTGGGTGGGCCTGGTCCACTCGTTGCCAGCCATGAACTTGTCAAGCTGCGTACCGACCAGGTGATTGGTGTAATTGCTCATCACTTTGGTTGCGACGCCCAGTACCACTTCCAGCACATTGCGGCGGGTGTAGCCGGCCGCGAGGAAGCTGTCGACCTCGGCTTCGGGAACAAAGCCGCGTTCACGCACCACGATGGTGGTGAAACGATGCAGCGCTTCGAGTTTGGCGTCCGGCAGCGCGCCACCGGCACGCAGTGCCGCGATCAAGGCTGGGTCCATTTTGATCATTTTTGCCAGCGTGGTATGGCCGGCCATGCAGTAATGGCAGTTGTGTTCGAAGTTGGCGGTGAGATAGACCACTTGCTGCTCGTCAGGGGTCAGGCTGCTCTTGGCTACCAGATCCCACAGCGCGGTGTAGCCTGCCAGCAGCTCGGGCGATTCCGCCATATTCGCTTGCAGATTCGGCACGAAGCCGAAAGCCTTGCTGACTTCGTCGAGGACTGGTTGGGATGCCGCTGGTGCGGTGTCGCGGGTGTATGTCGTAAATTTGCTCATGATTATTCCTTTTGTTAGTTGGCGTGAATGTCGTTGGGACAGATGAATGATCGCTGCCTAAGGACTTGCCAGCTAGAGAGGTGCCGCGCATATAATCCATTCTTGCGCGGAATGCCCTGTCTCGCGACCAAGCGTATTGAAAAGGACCAGGATGGATCGGCTCACTTTGATGGAAACTTTCGTTTGTACAGTGGAGACTGGATCGTTCTCTGCTGCGGCACGCCGGCTGGAGGTGGGCCAGCCAGCCATTTCAAAGGCGATCGCGCAGCTGGAGGAGCGGCTGCAAGCGCGCCTGTTGCTACGCTCTACGCGCGGCCTGACTACCACCGAGACTGGCCAAGCGTACTATGAATCGGCCAAGCGGGCGATCGCCATGGTCGACGAGGCGGATGGCGTAGCGCGTGGCGCCAACACCGATCTGGTGGGCAAGTTACGCGTCTGCGCGGCAGTCACCTTTGCGCGCCTGCACATCATCCCTCACGTCAAGAAGTTCTTGGAGCGTCATCCTGCGTTGGAAGTCGAGGTCATGCTTGACGACCGCCAAATCGATCTGCTGGAACATGGCATAGACGTGGCGTTACGCATGGGCGACCTCGGTGATTCATCGATGACCGCGCGCCGAATCGCCACCGGGCGGCGCCTGGCGGTAGCAGCACCGGCCTATCTGGCGGAACATGGCACGCCACAGATTCCGGCTGACCTGGCGCGGCACGAAGCGGTGGTCTATTTGCGAGATTCCGGCGGCGCGACTACGTGGTCGTTTGAACGCGACAGTGCCGAGGTATCGGTGACTGTGGGTGGGCGACTGCGCGTGAATGCGGCGGAAGGCGTACGCGCGGCAGTTTGCAGCGGCGTCGGCGTGGCCATCGTATCGGAATGGATGTTTGCGCCGGAACTGGCAAGCGGCACAGTCGAACGCCTGCTGCCGGAATGGAGCTTGCCTTCCATCGACCTGTGGGCGGTTTATCCCGCCGGCCGTCTGGCCAGCACCAAGGCGCGCGCCTTCACGGCGTTCGTACAGGAGATCATGCAAGCGCCCGTCTGAGCACCGTCACCTTTGCGCTCACACCGGCGCTTTGCCCAAAGCCGCACCGCCGTCGACGAACAGCGTCTGACCAGTGATGAAGCTGGCATCTTCACTGAGCAGAAATGCGACCGCAGCGGCGATCTCGTCCGGTTGCCCGAAGCGCCCCATCGGCACCGCATTCAGGTAACGGCGTTCGCCTGCGCTGCCGACCGGGTTGTTGGCGCGGAATAGCTCAGTTTCAGTCGGTCCTGGCGCGACGGCATTCACGGTAATGCCGGTGGTGGCCAGTTCCAACGCCCACGTACGGGCAAAGCTGACCAGCGCGGCTTTGGCACCGGCGTAGGCGGTGCGTTCCGGCGTACCCAACACGGTCAGGCTGGCGATGTTGACGATGCGTCCCCAGCCTTGCTGACGCATGTGCGGCAAGATGGCCTGCGCTGCCTGCACCGCGGGCCGCAGGTTCAGGCCCAGCACCGCATCCATGTCGTTCAGATCGATGCTGCCGAGCGCCTGCGGGCGAACCAGGCCAACGTTGTTAACCAAGCCGTCGAAGCGGTATTGCGAGGCCAACTGTTCCAGCGTGCGGGCGCTGGCCTCGCGATTGGCGAGGTCGACGGCGACCAGCGTGCCGGGAAACGCCGGCTGGTCTGCGCGGCGTGCCAGACCGATCACATGGTGGCCGGCGCCGGCGAGCCGGGTGGAAATCGCCAGGCCTATGCCTTGGCTGGCGCCGGTGACAAGAAAAGTCCGTTTGGTCATGATGGGCTCCTGATCGGCTTGCCAATCGCTTGGCAAACCTGGTTAAAGTCAGGCATCAGCCTGCAAACTTTGCAGTACGGGCAGCATGCTGTCCGGTTCGGGGCGCAGCGTGTAGTCAGGATTGACTTCAGCGTAGGCGATCACGCCATTCTGGCCGATGACATAGCGCGCCGGCATCGGCAGCGTCCAGGCCGGGTCGTCGTTGAACGCCGGCAGGTCGTTTTTGAGGCTCTTGTACAGGTCGACCAGGTAGTCCGGCAATGCGAAGCGCAGGCCGAACGCCGCCGCCACATCGTTGTGGGTATCGCTCAGGATCGGGAAGTCCAGCTTATTCTGGCGCTGCGACTTGCGGCTGTTGGCGGCGGTCTGCGGCGAAATGGCGAGCAGGCTGGCGCCTAGGGCCTGGAACTGGAGCAGTGTTTGCTGCAATGCCTGCAGCTCAAGGTTGCAGTAAGGACACCATACGCCGCGGTAGAAGCTGACAATGAGCGGGCCCTTCACCAGCAGCTCGGCCGACGATACCGGCTTGCCATCCGGATCGTTGAGGATGAAAGTGGGGGCACGGTCACCCGCCTTCAGCGCGCGGCCAGCCTGGCCGGACGCGATCAGCTCAGCGGTGGCGCGCTCCATTACGGGGTGGATCTCTTGGGGGGCGAAGTAAGGTGCTTTGCCGCCCTTGAAATCGGCCTTGAATGCGTCGAGTTTAGCTTGCAGTGTCATGCTATGTTCTCCTTAGAGCTTCCTTTTAAAATGTGCGGGATTGCTGTTGGCCGTGATCAGGCTGGTGGCACCAGGGCTTCGACTTTGCTGATGGCGCGTTGCACTGCCGGCCGTTGCAGCATGGCGGCGAACCAGCGCGCGACGTTGGGGCTGTTATCCAGATCGACGCCGGCGAAGGCGCGCCGCCAGATCCAGCCGAAGTGGGCGATGTCGGCAACCGACAGCGTCGCTCCGGCCACGTATTCATGCCTGGCCAATATGCCGTCGAGCAGTGCCAGCGTACGTAGCGCTTCGCCATGGAAGCGCTGGACTGCATGCGGCAGCACTTCTGGCGCCAGCTTCTGGAAGTAGCCGGCCTGGCCGAAGGCCGGACTGACCGCCGATGCATGGAAAAACAACTGCTCGAATACGCGGGCGCGCGCTTCGCCGTCTGCCGGCAGCAGGGCACCGTGGCGCTCGGCCAGATAGACCAGGATAGCGGCCGATTCACTCAGCGACATGGTGTGGCTGCCATCGGTCACTGTCAGCACCGGCACTTTGGCGTTCGGATTGCGTTCAACAAACTGCGACGATCTCTGTTCGCCCTGGCGGACGTTCACTCCGTGCAGTTCATAGTCGAGGCCGAGTTCCTCAAGCGCGATGACGGGTTTGATACTGTTTGGCGTGGCGAAAGCGTAAAGGTGGTACATGCGATGTCTCTTCACAGGAAATACCGACCGGCGGCTGCCGGCCGGCGAGTACGATTACTGCTTGGCGGCCTTCATCGATTTGACCAGGGCGGCCGCACTCGCGCCTTCCAGGCTCAGGCCGTAACCAGTCTGCTGGACCAGTGCCAGCTTGAGCGGCTGCATGAAGTAGGTGCGGGTATCGCGGCGGGTGACTTCCGGCTTGCTCAGGTAGCGCGATGCCAGTTCGCGGGCGCGGGCGACGGCTTGGCCGTTCGCCACCACTTCCGACACCAGGCCGTAATCCTTGGCCTGCGCTGCTGTGAACGGCGTCGGATCGAGCAGCAGCGCCTCGGCGCGGGTCGGGCCCATGCGGTACGACCAGGTGGTGTAGATACCGTCGCCCGGAACGATGCCGCCGGCGAAGTGCGGCGCATCGTTGAAGCTGGCGCCGGCGCCGGCCACCACCACGTTGGCCATGGCGCAGTATTCGCTATGTACCCAGGCCTTGCCTTCCACCGCGCAGATCATCGGCACGCGGATATTGGCGATGTTTTCCACAATTTGCGTGCCCTCGTCGTGTACCTTGGACCAGACGTCGGGATCGCTGACATCGCCGAACGAGGCGAAGTCGATGTCGCCCATCCACTGCCCACCTTTACCCGTCAAGATCACGATCTTGTTATCGCGGTCCCGGCTGATATGGTAGAAGGCGTCGACAAAGGCTTCGTGTGCCTTGGCCGTAAATTTGAACGGCCCGCCGTTGGTATTCATCTCCACGAGCAGCACGCCTTTGTCGTCGCGCGTCATGTGCAAGTTTTCGGTTTGCGTGAAATAGGCTGGATCAGCGGCATGCGCCAGGTTGGTCAGGCCGATGGCGGCGACAAGTGCAGCGCTCAGGGTACGCAAGGTCATCATATTGGTTCTCTCTCGGTCTACTGATTGGATCAGATGGATGGGCAGGATTACAGCGCGGGTGCGGCAGGGAAGTCGACCGGCACCTGGGTCAGCGCATGCAGGTAGTTGGTGATGATCTTGTCGCCGATGACCATGACGGTATCGACCAGTTGGCCGTCGGTGTAGCCGGCGGCGAAGAAGGCAGCCAGCAGAGCCGGGGCGGCGTGACCGCGGCCTTCGGCGCTACTCTTCACCAGGCGCGCCAGGGCATCAAGCTTGGCATCGAATGGAGCGCCACCTTTACGGATCGCGATGATCTGCTCTGGGGTGAAGCCGACCATGCCACCCAGCGCGGTATGGGCAGCCAAGCAGTACGCGCATTCGTTGACCTGGCTGACCACCAGATTGATCACTTCACGCTCTTTCGCGTTCAGCGAGGACTTGCCGTTTTGCAGCGTCAGGTAGTTGCCCAGCGCATGTTCGGAGTGCGCCAGCGTGGCATACAGGTTGGGCACCATGCCCAGACCCTTCTGCAAGTTGGCAAAGATAGCCTGGTTCGCAGGGGACACGGTGGCAGCGGTTGGGACGGTGAAGGTTTTCATGGTTAGTCCTTTGAATGAAGTTGGTTGCGACAGGACGAACTATGAAGTTTTCGCCTCCTTCGGGCTAGAAAGGTCAGGGGCATACGACCTATTCCTCGGAAGATAGAAGCGATCAAGGAGAACCACGATATATTTTCATCGCCTGTAGCGGCGCTGGGTGGCGATGCTTTGGCTTACCGACGGTTTTTGGCGACTTAACGTCAGGAAAGTCGAGATTTCCGAGTTCCGCAATGGTGCGGAAGCCGTCGGTCAGGTAACTCGGCCATCGGGACAACGCTCGTTTCGGCGACACCTAACTCAAGTGATGGCTCGGGTGTGCGAATCACTGGCGGGTTTGGGATGCCAATCGGTGATGGGTAGCAACGCGCAACTCAGGTGCCAAGGCACTTACGCGCAGTCGCTTAGATGTGGGTCCACATTCGTACAGGGGGCACTCGCCCCTGTACTTGTAAAACTATATTATTTTTTGTCAGACTTTATTATTTTCTACACCATCAAGGCCAGTCGATCCATTCGGTTATTCCACTGTCACAGACTTGGCCAAATTGCGCGGCTTGTCCACGTCAGTGCCGCGCGCCAGCGCGGAGTGGTAGGCCAGCAGCTGCAGCGACACCACATGCAGAATCGGCGACAACAGACCATAGTGCTCCGGCAAACGGATCACATGAACGCCTTCGCCCGAGGTGATGCGCGAATCGACGTCGGCGAACACGTACAGCTGGCCGCCGCGCGCGCGCACTTCCTGCATGTTCGATTTCAGCTTCTCGATCAGCGCGTCGTTCGGGGCGATGGTGACGACCGGCATTTCCTCGGTCACCAGCGCCAGCGGGCCGTGCTTCAGTTCGCCCGCAGGATAAGCCTCGGCGTGGATATACGAGATTTCCTTCAGCTTCAACGCGCCTTCCAGCGCGATCGGGTAATGCATGCCGCGGCCGAGGAACAGCGCGTTTTCCTTGCGCGCGAAATCCTCGGCCCAGGCGATGATCAAGGGCTCCAGCGCCAGCACCGCCGAGATCGCTACCGGCAGGTGGCGCATCGCTTTCAGGTGCTGGGCTTCTTCGGCGTCGCTCAGGCGGCCGTTGACTTGCGCCAGCGACAGGGTCAGCAGGAACAGCGCGGCCAGTTGCGTGGTGAAAGCCTTGGTCGACGCCACGCCGACTTCGACGCCGGCGCGGGTGATGTAGGCCAGCTTGCATTCGCGCACCATGGCGCTGGTGGCGACGTTGCAGATCGTCAGCGTGTGTTCCATGCCCAAGCTGCGCGCGTGCTTCAGCGCGGCCAGGGTGTCGGCCGTTTCGCCGCTTTGCGAGATCGTCACCACCAGCGTGTTGGGATGCGGCACGCTGTCGCGGTAGCGGTATTCGCTGGCGATTTCGACGTTGACCGGGATCTTGGCCACCGATTCGATCCAGTACTTGGCCGTCAGGCCAGAGTAGTAGCTGGTGCCGCAGGCCAGGATCAGCACGCGATCGATCTGCTTGAAGACGTTGTAGGCGCCGTCGCCGAACAGCTCCGGCATGATGCCGGTGACGCCTTCGAGCGTGTCGCCAATGACGCGCGGCTGCTCGAAGATTTCCTTCTGCATGTAGTGGCGGTAAGGCCCCAGCTCGGCCGCGCCGGTGTGCGCCTGCACGGTCTTTACTTCGCGCTGCACCGGCTTGCCGTTGACGTCGACAATCCAGGTGCGGCCCAGTTGCAGGTCGACCACGTCGCCTTCTTCCAGGTAGATGATCTGGTCGGTGGTGCCGGCCAGCGCCATCGCGTCGGAGGCGACGAAGTTCTCGCCCTGGCCGATGCCGACGATCAGCGGCGAGCCCTGGCGCGCGGCCACAACGCGGTGCGGTTCTTCACGGCTGAACACGGCGATCGCGTAGGCGCCGTGCAGGCGCTTGACGGCGTGCTGGACGGTATCGAACAGGTCGCCGTTGTACATGTGGTCGACCAGGTGGGCGATCACTTCGGTGTCGGTCTGGCTCTGGAACACGTAGCCGAGCGCGGTCAGTTCGGCGCGCAGCTCGTCGTGGTTTTCAATGATGCCGTTGTGGACCAGCGCGATGCGGGCCTGTTCGGTCGACGGCGAGAAGTGCGGGTGGGCGTTGTGCGAGGCCGGCGCGCCGTGCGTGGCCCAGCGCGTGTGGGCGATGCCGGTGAAGCCTTGCATGTGCGCCTCGCCGATCTGCTTTTCCAGGTCGGCCACGCGCGAGGTGCTGCGCGAGCGCTGCAACTGGCCATCCACGTGCAGGGCGACGCCGCAGGAGTCGTAACCCCGGTATTCCAGACGCTTCAGGCCTTCGATCAGGATGGGAGTGATATTGCGTTGCGCTACCGCGCCGACGATGCCGCACATAAAAACCTCTTCTTTTTGATTAAGCGCCCATGCTAGAGCAGGGTCAATGAAATATGCTTTCTAATTCCTGTATAGTTTGAAATATTCTTTCATTGCGGACTAAGCGTGAAATATTATTTCATTTAACAGGATATTTTTTATGGATGAAGTAGATCGTCGCATTCTGAATGCGCTGCAACTTGATGCGTCACAAACAAACAGCGAGCTGGCGCTGGCGGTCCACGTGTCGCCGCCGACGTGCTTGCGGCGGGTCAAGCAATTGACCGAAAGCGGCGTGATCCAGCGCCAGGTCGCCATCGTGGCGCCGGAAAAGGTCGGCCCCAGCCTGACGGCGATCGTGGAAATCTCGCTGGATATCCAGGCCGCCGAACGCATGGCGGAATTCGAAGCCCATGTCGCCACCGACGACGCCGTGCTGCAATGCTACCGTGTCGCGCCGGGGCCGGATTTCGTGCTGGTGGTGCAGGTGGCCGACATGCCGGCCTACCACGCGCTGGCGCACCGCTTGTTCGCCACGCAAACCAATGTGCGCAACGTCAAAGCCTATTTCTCCACCTTCCGCAGCAAATTCGAGACCCGGATTGCAGTGTAGGCGAGTTATCCCTGCTTTGTTCAGGCGCTTTTGCACAGCTTTATCCACATGCCGCTCAAGCGGGGAAAAGTTTTCCCGGCTTTTCCCGGGCTTTTGCACCAGCTATGCACGGGCTTATACCCAGGCTTATCCACAGTAAATAGTTATCCTGATTTACTCACAGCATTTCCCACAGGCTTATCCACAATCGGGCCGCAACCCAGGGAAATGGCCGCTTACAGCTCAGTGAGCGCTGGTTATCCCGTGGTTTTCCCTGGCTTATACCTCGCTTTTGCAGGGTTTATGCGCAGGCTTCTCCACATCGTTATCCACAAATAAAAAAGCCGGGAATAATCCCGGCTCTCTAAAGCAGCGCGCGGCTTACTTGGGCTTTTTAACCGGACGGATCCAGTTTTCGATGGTGACCTGGCGCGGACGCGAAACCGTCAGCTTGCCGGCCGGCGCATCCTTGGTCAGCGTGGTGCCGGCGCCCAGTGTCGCGCCTTTGCCGACGGTGACCGGCGCCACCAGCTGGCTGTCGCTGCCGATGAAGGCGTCGTCCTCGATCACGGTGCGCGACTTGTTGACGCCGTCGTAGTTGCAGGTGATCGTGCCGGCGCCGATGTTGACGCGCGAGCCGATGGTCGCGTCGCCGATGTAGGCCAGATGGTTGGCCTTGCTGTGCGCGCCGACCTGGCCGTTCTTGATCTCGACGAAGTTACCCACATGCACATCCTCCGCCAGCACCGTGCCGGGACGCAGGCGCGCGTACGGGCCGATGATGGACACCTCGCCAACCACCGCCTCTTCGATGTGGCAGAACGGCTTGATCTGCGCGCCGGCCAGGATGCGGGCGTTGACGATGACGTTGTGCGCGGCCACGCGCACGCCGTCGCCCAGCTCAACCTTGCCTTCAAACACGCAGCCGACGTCGATGGTGACGTCGCGGCCGCAGATCAGTTCGCCGCGCACGTCGATGCGCGCGGGATCCATCAGCGTCACGCCCTGTTCCAGCAGCTTGAGCGCGATGTTGCGCTGGTGGATGCGCTCGAGCTCGGCCAGCTGCACCTTGCTGTTGACGCCGGCCACTTCCCATTGCGCCGACGGCTGGGCCGACACCACCGGCACGCCGTCCGCCACGGCCATGGCGACGATGTCGGTCAGGTAGTACTCGCCCTGCGCGTTGTTGTTCTTCAGCGCGCCCAGCCATTGCTTCAGGCGCGCGGTCGGCACCACCATGATGCCGCTGTTGATTTCCTTGATGGCGCGCTCGGCTTCGCTGGCATCTTTCTGCTCGACGATGCGGACGATCGCGCCGCTCATTGTTCCACCTTCGCGGACGATGCGGCCGAGGCCGGTCGGGTCATCCTGCACCACGGTCAGGATGCCCAGCTTGTCGCCGCCGGCCGCGTCGATCAGCGCCTGCAGCGAGGCGGCCGTGGTCAGCGGCACGTCGCCGTAGAGGATCAGGGTAGGGATATTGTCGTCGAGTTCCGGCAGCGCCTGCATGACCGCGTGGCCGGTGCCCAGCTGCGGTTCCTGCAGCGCGGTGGCGACCTGTTCGGGCTGTTTGGCGAGCAACTCCTGCACCGCTGCGCCTCCATGTCCGTAAATCACGCATAATCGACTGGCAGCAAGACTGCGTGCCGTATCCAGTACATGCGATAACAATGGCTTGCCGGCCAGTGGATGTAAAACTTTCGGCAGCGCCGATTGCATGCGCTTGCCCATACCAGCGGCGAGGATAACTACATTCATAGGTGCCAAATCGAGAGAGTGAATAAATGCAAAAGTCTAACATGCCACATAGCAGCGGCCGGACGCTACGCCGCCTTTTCCTGATCGCGCTCATGGCGCTGCTGGCCGGCTGCAGTTCGCTGCGGCTGGCCTACAACCATGGCGACACGCTGCTCTACTGGTGGATAGACGCTTACGTGGACCTCAACTCGGATCAAAAGAGCTGGGTCAAGAAAGACATCGACGATCTGTTCCGCTGGCATCGCAAGACACAGCTGCGCGATTACGTGCAGATCCTGCAGACGGGGCAGCGCCAACTGGCCGGCAATCCGACCCAGGCCGATCTGCTGGGCGATTACGACGAGATCAAGAGCCGCACCCAGCTGCTGCTTTTCAAGGCACTGCCGGAGCTGGCCGACCTGGCGCGCTCACTGCAGCCGGAGCAGATCGCCACGCTGGAGAAGAAGTTTTCTGCCAACAACGCCGAGTTCCGCAAAAAGAACATGAAGGGCGACAAGGAGGCGCAGCAGAAATTCCGCTATAAAAAGTCGATGGAGCAGTTCGAGCTGTGGTTCGGCAGTTTCACGTCCGAACAGGAAGCGCAGATCCGCAAGGCTTCCGACGCCCGTCCGCTGGACAACGAGATCTGGCTCGATGAGCGCATGCGCCGCCAGAAAAATATCCTGACCCTGGTGCAAAAAGTGCAGCGCGAAAAACTCGGCAAGGACGCGACCATGGCACTTATCCACACCCTGATCAAGGACAGTTTCAACCGCCTGGAAAATTCCGAGCGCAAGCCTTTCTTCGACGCCTACGACGAATCCACCGTGCAGCTGATCTTAACGGTGATCAAGATCGCCACGCCGGTCCAGAAAGCCCACGCGCAGAAGCGCATGCAGGGCTGGATCGACGACTTCAACAATCTGGCGGCAGAGCCCAAATAGGCCCATATGGTATGATGGCTCCCTGTTGAATCAATGACTTAGAACACAGCCACATGCCGAAGAAGCCCGCAAGCAAGCCCGCGAAACCCGCCAAAGTCCCGGTCCACGGTCCCCAGCACAGCAACCAGGTGCGCATCATCGGCGGGGCCTGGAAGCGCACGCCGCTGCCGGTGCTGAGCGCCTCCGGCCTGCGTCCGACGCCGGATCGCGTGCGCGAAACGGTGTTCAACTGGATCAATCACCAGCGCGACGCCTATTGGGCCGATGCGCAGGTGCTGGACTTGTTCGCCGGCAGCGGCGCGCTCGGTTTCGAAGCGGCCAGCCGTGGCGCCGCCGCGGTGACCATGGTCGACAGCAACGTGCCGGTGGTGCGCCAGCTGGACGAAATCAAGACCAAGCTGAAGGCTGACAACGTCAGCATCATGCGCGGCGACGCGCTGGCCGTGGCGCAATCGGCCGCCGCCCGTGGCCAGAAATACGACCTGATTTTCCTCGATCCGCCGTACCAGCAAGAGTTCCTGGAACGCTGCCTGCCGCTGTGCACGCGCATTTTGAAGGATGGCGGCCTGATCTACGCCGAATCCGGCGCCGCGCTGGAGTTCGACGAGGGCGACATGCCGGAATGGATGGCGCCATGGGAAGTGATCCGGGCAGACAAGGCCGGAATGGTGTTTTATCATTTGTTAAAACACAAGGGAACAAGCGCCTAATCACCAGCATTTGTGCCTAAAACTGCCCCATATTTAGGCAAAGAGTGTTTTTCAGGCATAATGCGCGTTCTATATTGGTGCACTGCAGGGAGCCGCAATGGTAGTAGCCGTTTATCCAGGAACTTTCGATCCGCTGACCCGTGGTCACGAAGATCTGGTGCGTCGCGCATCGGGTCTGTTCGACACGCTGGTCGTGGGCGTTGCCGACAGCAAGAACAAAAAGCCTTTCTTCTCGCTGGAAGAGCGGCTGACCATCGCCAACGAAGTCCTGGGCCACTATCCGAACGTGAAGGTCCAGAGTTTTTCCGGCCTGCTGAAGGATTTCGTGCGCGAGCATGACGCCCGCGTCATCGTGCGCGGCCTGCGCGCCGTGTCCGACTTCGAATACGAATTCCAGATGGCGGGCATGAACCGCTACCTGCTGCCGGACGTCGAAACGCTGTTCCTGACGCCGTCCGACCAGTATCAATTCATCTCCGGCACCATCGTGCGCGAAATCGCGGTGCTGGGCGGGGATGTGTCCAAGTTTGTTTTCCCATCGGTCGACCGCTGGCTGCAAAAGAAAATTGCCGCCACCCAGGCCGAGTAAGAGAGTACCGCCATGGCCTTGATGATCACCGACGACTGTATCAATTGCGACGTTTGCGAGCCGGAGTGCCCGAACGACGCGATCTACATGGGCGCCGAAATTTACGAAATCAACCCGGACAAATGCACCGAGTGCGTCGGCCATTTCAATGAGCCGCAATGCCAGCAGGTGTGCCCGGTCAGCTGCATTCCCTTCAATCCCGCCTGGCGCGAGTCCGAAGAGCAGTTGCGCGCCAAATACGAGCGCCTGCAGGGCGGCAAGGCCTGAGAAGCCAAAAAAAGCATGACCGTGCGGCCAAATTGCGCCGCAGCGCGTTTTTGCTCTCTCCGTGATGGTATATTCGGCCTAGGCCTACCACGGAGACAATAATGAATCGCAGAAATATCATCAAAAGCCTGCTCGCCGCCGCTTTCCTGGCAAGCAGCTTCAGCCTGCCCGCATTGGCGTCGGTGGAGGTTGCCGGCGTCAAATTCGACGACACCATCAACGTTGCCGGCAAGGAGCTGAAACTGAACGGCGCCGGCCTGCGCACCAAGGTGTTTTTCAAAGTCTATGCCGCCGGCCTCTACCTGACCGAAAAGAAAAACACGGTGCCGGACGTGCTGGCGCTCCAGGGCCCGCGCCGCGTGGCCATCACGATGCTGCGCGAAGTCAGCTCGGAGGACTTCGGCAAGGCCTTCATGGAAGGCCTGAAAGCCAACACCGACAACAGCGAACGCACCAAGATCCTGCCGCAAACGATGAAGTTCGGCGAAGTCTTCGCGCAGATCCAGGCGCTGAAAAAGGGCGACCAGATGCTGCTGGACTGGACCCCGGGCGAGGGCACGCAGTGCTATCTGAACGGGAAGAAGATCGGGGAATTGATGCCGGACGTGGCGTTCTACAACGCCGTGCTGCGGATCTGGCTGGGCGACAAGCCGGTGGACAGCTCGCTGAAGCCTGCCCTGCTGGGCGAGAAGTAATCTGAATCGCACGGTACCGGAAGCTCCGGTACCGCTACTCAATATTTAAGCACGCGCAGCCATGGCACGCAATTCGGCGGCGTGACTCGGCTCGCCTTCCATCGAATTCAACATCCGCTTCAGCATCATCGCATCGCGCATCTGGCGGCGGTGCAGGCGCTCTTCCTTGCTCAATTTCGGCTTGATCACCAGCATGGCGGCACGCGCCAGGCCGCGCAGCAGCGGCTTGAACAGCACCAGCAGGGCGCAGACGGCGCCGCTGGCCAGCGCCAGCTCACCGGCGGTCACGAGGGAAAAATTTTGTACAACTGAGATGATGGTAGACATGATGTAACGCTGCATTTAGAATCAAGTGTAACTATAGTGCAGCGCAACATAAGTATCCAATTTACTTCCCCGATAACAATTATGCGTTTGGTGAATGGAATACTTAATCGTTGACGAGAAATCCATATTTCTCGATACTGTATCGACACCAACCCCACACCTGAGCCGACATGAGCTTTTTGACGCTGGACTTGAATTTGTTACGCGTCTTCGACGCCGTGATGACAGAGCAAAACCTGACACGCGCCGCCGGCCACCTGGCCATGACCCAGCCCGCCGTTTCCAACGCGATCAAGCGCCTGCGCGAGAGCCTGGGCGACGAATTGCTGATCCGCACCGCCTACGGCGTCAAGCCGACGCCGCGCGCCGAATCGCTGTGGCCGTCGGTGCGCAGCGCGCTGGCCAGCTTGGAAGCGGCCGTGGCGCCGGAAACCTTCGATGTCTCGGCCGCCCACGCCACCTTCCGCATGGCGATGGCCGACGCCACCGCCGCCTTCTGGCTGCCGTCGCTGATGCGTTCGATTGAGAGGGAGGCCCCGGGCGTCAACGTGCGCATGGTGCCGCTGACCACGCGCGAACCGCGGCCGATGCTGCTGCGCGGCGATATCGACCTGGCGGTGGGCTTCTTCCCCGGCGTGGCGGCGCAGCTGTCGTACGAAACCGGTTCGCCGATCCGCCACGAGCGGCTGTATTCCGGCCATTACGTGTGCGTGATGCGGCGCGACCATCCGCTGTCCAAGGTTGACCTGACCTTGGATAACTATTGCAAGGCCAATCACCTGCTGGTGAGTTTTTCCGGCCGCGCGCACGGCCTGGTCGACGAGGCGCTGGCGCAGATCCAGCGCGAGCGCCGCATCTTGCTGACGGTGAACCAGTTCTTCACCGCCGGCCGCGTGGTGGCCAACTCGGACCTGATCACCGTGCTGCCGCGCCACCTGATCGCCTCGACCGGCATGACCGACGCGCTGATTTCGAAGGAGTTGCCGTTCCAGCTGCCGGCGGTCCACCTGGACATGCTGTGGCACGAGCGCGATGCGCGCAGCCCGGCCCACAAGTGGCTGCGCATGCATCTGGAAGGCATGAATTCCGTGACCCAGCGCACCGCGCCGGGCACCGCGCCCAAAAACGACACGTATTAAAAAGCGCTACCGATTACTTGTGGCTGGAGCGGTAGCCGATGCGGAAACCGCCCCAGTGCTTGCCGTTCACATAAATCGGCGCCGACAAGTCGTGCATCACTTCGCCGGTATCGCGCTTGTAGGTTTGCAGCAGGAAGGGCTTGGTGTTCGAGCCGCAGCGCTTGCCGGTACGGTCGCTGAAGATGCGCTTGGTGCGGTTGTTGACGATGTCGACATCGTAGTTGCCGGTCAGCGGCTGCGAAAACTTCTTGTTATGCGTGGGGAAATAGCCGTTGTTATCCACAGCGCCGGCGTAAGCCAGTTGCGGCATGGCCGCCAACAGCGCTTCCTGCAGGCCCGGCAACGCGCGGTCGGTGAAATCATCGAAGCGGGTTTTATGCTTGGGCGGGTCGGTGTTCGGGATCGGCGTGTAGCTGCGGTCGAACAGCGCCTCGCGCGTGATCTTGCCCGAGGCGATGGCCGACTCGAACAGCCGTCCCACATCTTCCGCCGCCTGCTGCGCGGCCATCCGGATCGGATCGTGCGAGGTCTCGATCGACGATTCGCCCAGCGCGCCGGTAATCACTTCGGCCCGCTCGGCCAGCGCCATCGCCGAACTGGCGGCGCGCGGCAATTCCTTCTCTGTGGATAACAGGCTGTCGCGGATGCTGGCGATGGCGGCGGCGATATCCTCGGTGGTGGCCACATGCTCGCGCGAGGCGCGGGCGATCTGGCCGATCTCGTCTTCCGACACACCGGATGAGCGCTCGATATTGCCCAGCAAGCCGTGCACCGTTTCCACGTTGCCGGCCGCGTCGCTGACCCTGGCCGCCAGCGAATTCATGCCGGTGGCGGCCTGCTCGGCCTGCTGGTTGATCTCGCGCACCATGGTGCTGATCTCGTCGGTGGCTTCCTTGGTGCGCAAGGCCAGCTGGCGCACCTCGCTGGCGACCACGGCAAAACCCCGTCCCTGCTCGCCGGCGCGCGCCGCTTCGATCGCGGCGTTCAGCGCCAGCAGGTTGGTGCGGGCGGAGATTTCGCTGATGGCCTCGGTGAAGCTGTAAATCTTGCGGGAATTCGATTGCAGGCTGGCCATGACGGCGGCCGCCGTCTGCGCTTCCTGGCGCGCCGCGCTGATGCGCTTGAGGCCATGGTCGGCCTCGGCGCGCCCGGCCACCGTTTCGCCGCGCACCTGGGCGGCGATCTCCGCCGCGCGCTCGGCGTTGGCGGCGATGCGCTCGGTGGTCTCGGCGTTTTGCCGCGAGCTCTGGACGATGCTGCCGGCGATGCCGACATCGAGCTCGATTTTCTTCTTGACCGAATCGACGAAGTACGAGGTCTCGGCCGCGCCGATCATGATGGCGTCGATCTCTTCACCGACCACATGGGCGAATTGGCGTACGCCGCCCTCGTCGCTGCTTTGCCGGGCCGCCCACCAGGCGATCAACGCACCGGTCAACGCCGCCGGAGCGGCGGTATAAATCAGTGCGGCGCCATCGCCTGCCGCCAGGTTGAACAAATAAGCAAGGCAGGTTCCTCCCGCCGTCGCCCCCAAAAACCATAGTCCGCGTTGCACCAGCTTGTGCTGCAAAAGCTTCATTTGTCCCCCGTTTGACCCAGAACGCCTGGCGTCCCGACTAATTTATTTCCACGATGCTATTTTATGGGTAACTTGGTGGTATTCTTCACTTCTTCCATGACGGCGTAGGTGTGGGTCTCACGAACGCCTTTCTGGAGCAGGGTTTTACCGAGGAATTCCCGGTAAGCTGCCATGTCCTTGACGCGGGCTTTGACCAGGTAGTCGAAGCCGCCGGCGACCATGTGACATTCCAGTACTTCCGGAATCACCTGGACACTGTGTTTGAACGCGTCGAAGACTTCAGGGGTGGTGCGATCAAGCACTACCTCTATGAAGACGAGCAAGGATACATCAAGCAACTGTGGATTCAGTTGGGCGGTGTAACCCATGATGTAGCCGGACTCGTGCAACTTGCGCACGCGTTCCAGGCAGGCAGCCGGCGACAGGTTCACCCGCGCCGCCAGTTCGACATTGCTGATGCGGCCATCGCTCTGCAATTCCATCAAGATTTTCTTACTGATCTTGTCTAGCATTTCCGGGAACTCCTACATAAATATTATTTGGTTAAATTGTCTCACCAAAAACAATCTATTGCTAGCCCCCTGTATTACCAGAATTAATCCAGAAGAAATCACACTACAATCGAATCATCAGTTGTTCTTCATTTTTACGCTCGCCGGCGGTCGCCGGTTGAGCGTTTTTTTGTAATGAGCCGCGCCAAAATTTCTATTCTGAGAGTGATTCATGCAAGCAGTTGTTTCCACCGGTTTTACCCCTTTTTCCGCGCTGCAAAACGAGATCCTGCGCGACCCGATTCCCCTGCGCGCAGCAGTGACGGCCGCCTATCGCCGCGATGAAGTTGACGCTGTTCAATGGCTGCTGGAACAGATCAAGAATAACGACGCCAACAGCCTGCAGCAGGCTCAACAACTGGCCCACAAACTGGTCAGTTCGGTGCGCGAGCAACGCACCCGCGCATCCGGCGTGGATGCCCTGATGCACGAGTTTTCGCTGTCTTCCGAAGAGGGTGTGGCACTGATGTGCCTGGCCGAAGCTTTGTTGCGTATTCCCGACAATGCCACCGCCGACCGCTTGATTGCCGACAAAATCAGCAAAGGCGACTGGCGCAAGCACCTGGGCGAGTCGCCGTCGTTGTTTGTCAATGCGGCAACCTGGGGCCTGCTGATCACCGGCAAACTGGTCAGCACCAACAGCGAAACCGGCCTCGGCTCGGCGCTGAGCAAGCTGATCGCCAAGGGCGGCGAACCGCTGATCCGCAAAGGCGTGGACCTGGCGATGCGCATGCTGGGCAACCAGTTCGTCACCGGCCAGACCATCGACGAAGCGATCAAGAACGGCCTATCCAACGAAGCGCGCGGCTACCGCTACTCCTACGACATGCTGGGCGAGGCTGCGCTGACCGAGGCCGATGCCAAGAAGTACTATGCCTCCTACGAAACCGCGATCCACGCGATCGGCAAGGCCTCGAACGGCCGCGGCATCAAGAACGGTCCCGGCATTTCGGTCAAGCTGTCGGCGCTGCACCCGCGCTACAGCCGCGCCCAGCGTGCCCGCGTGATGGAAGAACTGCTGCCACGCGTGCGCCAGCTGGTGCTGCTGGCCAAGCACTACAACATCGGCCTGAACATCGATGCGGAAGAGGCCGACCGCCTGGAACTGTCGCTGGACCTGATGGAAGCGATGGCCTACGACCCGGAACTGGCCGGCTTCGACGGCATCGGCTTTGTCGTGCAGGCTTATCAAAAACGCTGCCCGTTCGTCATCGACTACCTGATCGACCTGGCCAAGCGCAGCGGCCGCAAGTTCATGGTGCGCCTGGTCAAGGGCGCGTATTGGGATGCCGAGATCAAGCGCGCCCAGGTCGACGGCATGAGCGGCTATCCGGTCTACACGCGCAAGGTTTATACCGACGTGTCCTACCTGGTTTGCGCGCAAAAACTGCTGGGCGCGACCGACGTGATTTATCCGCAGTTCGCCACGCACAACGCGCAAACCTTGTCGACGATCTACACCTGGGCCAAGCGCGACGGCGTGACCGACTACGAATTCCAGTGCCTGCACGGCATGGGTGAATCGCTGTACGATCAAGTGGTCGGCAAGGACAACCTGGACAAGCCGTGCCGCATCTACGCGCCGGTCGGCACCCACGAAACGCTGCTGGCCTACCTGGTGCGCCGCCTGCTCGAGAACGGCGCCAACTCGTCGTTCGTCAACCAGATCGTCGACGAAGCGATCCCAATCGATACGCTGGTCAAGGATCCGGTCGCGCAGGCGCGCGAGCAGGGGGGCCAGCCGCACACCGGCATCGCCCTGCCGCTGAACATGTTCGGCGACCGCAAGAACTCGACCGGCTTCGACCTGGCCAATGAAAACGTGCTGCGCGATATTTCGGCGGCACTGGCCGCGCCGCGCAGCTGGCATGCCGCGCCGCTGCTGGCGGGTGCGCTGAGTGCCGGCCAGCCGGTGCAGGACGTGACCAACCCGGCGCAGCGCAGCGACATCGTCGGCCAGCTGGTCGAAGCCAGCGCCGCCGACGTCGAAGCGGCGCTGGCCAGCGCCAGCAATTTCGCCATGGACTGGCAGACCACCGAGCCGTCGCTGCGCGCCGCCGCACTAAACCGCGCCGCCGACCTGTTCGAAGCCAACGCCATGGAACTGATGACGCTGGCGATCCGCGAAGCGGGCAAATCGCTGCCGAACGCCATCGCCGAGCTGCGCGAGGCGGTCGATTTCCTGCGCTACTACGCGAATGAGGTGCATGGTTCGACCAACACGCTGGCGCTCGGCCCGGTGACCTGCATCAGCCCGTGGAACTTCCCGCTGGCGATCTTCACCGGCCAGGTGGCCGCGTCGCTGGCCGCCGGCAACGTGGTGCTGGCCAAGCCGGCCGAGCAAACGCCGCTGATCGCGCACCGCGCGGTCGAACTGCTGCATGAAGCAGGCATTCCGCGCGCCGCGCTGCAATTCCTGCCTGGCCGCGGCGAAGTGGTCGGCGCCGCGCTGACCGCCGACGCGCGCGTCAAGGGCGTGATCTTCACCGGCTCGACCGAAGTGGCGCAGCTGATCAACCGCACGCTGGCCAAGCGCGCCATCGCTGAAAACTGCGATATTCCGCTGATCGCCGAGACCGGCGGCCAGAACGCGATGATCGTCGATTCGTCGGCGCTGCCGGAACAGGTGGTGCAGGACGCGATTTCGTCGGCCTTCGACAGCGCCGGCCAGCGCTGCTCGGCGCTGCGCGTGCTGTTCCTGCAGGAAGATATCGCCGACAAGACCATCAAGATGCTCAAGGGCGCGATGCAGGAGCTGAAAGTCGGCAACCCGGACCGCCTGGTGACCGATATCGGCCCGGTGATCGACGCCGAGGCGCAGCAAAACCTGCTGGCGCACATCAACAAGCTGAAGGCTACGGCGCTGAATTACTTCTCGCTGGACCTGCCGGCCGCTGTGACGACCGCCGGCACCTTCGTGCCGCCGACCGTGATGGAGATCCGCTCGCTGGCCGAGCTGACGCAGGAAGTGTTCGGCCCGGTCCTGCACGTGATCCGCTACAAGCGCGCCGATCTGCCAGCGCTGGTCGAGCAGATCAACGAAAGCGGCTTCGGCCTGACGCTGGGCATCCACTCGCGCATCGATGAAACCATCGATTACATCAGCTCGCGCGCGCATGTGGGCAACATCTATGTGAACCGCAACATTGTCGGCGCGGTGGTGGGCGTGCAGCCGTTCGGCGGCGAAGGCAAGTCCGGCACCGGTCCGAAAGCCGGCGGTCCGCTGTACCTGAAACGCCTGCAGCGCAGCGCGATAACGACGTCCCAGCACGAACGCCAGGCGACGCCGGGCCTGGATGCGCTGGCGGTCTGGTCGAAAATGCATGGCCACGAGCGTGTCGCGAGCCTGGCCGAACAGTACAGCCGCACGACGATGCTGGGCAGCCTGACCGTGCTGCCCGGCCCGACCGGCGAACGCAATACGCTGGCGCTGGTGCCGCGCGGTTCCGTGGTTTGCGTGGCCGAAACGCTGGCGGGCTTGTTGAACCAGATCGCCGCGGCACTGGCCACCGGCAATATCGCGCTGGTGGCGGAAGACAGTTCGAAACTGCTGCCTGGCGACCTGCCTGCCGTGGTCAAGGATCGCGTGCAAGTTGTCGGCAGCCTGCGGGACTTTGCCGGCGATTTCCAGATCGCCCTGGTCGAGACCATGCGGGTCGCTGGCCTGCGTGCCCAGCTGGCGGCCCGTAGCGGGGCGCTGGTGGGCTTGATCGACACCAACGAGGATGGTGCCATCCCCCTGTGGCGTTTGCTTGCTGAGCGTGCTCTGTGCGTCAATACGACGGCAGCCGGCGGCAATGCCAGCCTGATGACGCTGGAAGCGTAAGCTTTAACGATTACCTGTTGTTGTTTTAAGGGCCGGGATAAAACCCGGCCCTTTTTTTACGCCTTGCAGAAGTTTTCAATCACTTCAAAGGCGTAGCGGGAAGCCACCGTTTTGATGAAATGCATGAAGTCGACGGCGGCATCGTCGTTGGCGTTGTCCGAGATCGTGCGGATCACCGCAAACGGTATGCCCAGCTCGAAACACACTTGCGCCACGGCTGCGCCTTCCATCTCCACTGCCAATAAATCGGGCAATGCAGCCTTCAGGGCCTGAATCTGCGTCAGTTTGCCTATAAATTGATCACCGCTGGCGATCAAGCCACGATGCACGCGCGAGGTCAGCTGGGCGGCGCCGGCCAGCCGGTCGGTCAACGCCCTGTCCGTGGCGAAGTGCGAGATGCCCGTCAGCGGGATCTCAAACTGTGGAAAAAGCGGGCTGGCATCGAAATCGTGCTGCACCAGCGATTCGGCGACCACGATATCCCCAACCCATACATCTTTATCCCCGCTTCCGGCGACGCCGGTAAAGATGATGTGGGTAACTCCGAACTTTTCCACAAGGATGGAAGCTGTCATCGCTGCGGCAACCTTGCCTATACGCGACAGAACGCACACAGCGTCGATTTCCCAGAGTTTCCCGCCCGTGTACTCCCTCATCCCATGGACGAGCTTGTAGGGGCTCTGAAGGGCTTCTATCAGCCCATGCTGTTCTTCAGCCAACGCGCTGATGATGCCTAAACGCATGCTTTTCCTTGGTTTTCAATGTGGCGGCTGTGGATTTTCCGCTGTTTTTCCACAGCGGTTTTCAAAAAACGATCGATTTTAAGCGGTTTTTTGCCGTGCGAAGTGCTTTCAGAGCACGAGCAAGCCTTCAGATTTCGCGTTTTGTGGTTTAGTAGTTTACAAAAGATTTATATAAAAATAGTAGTAATAGTAAACGAGCAAAAGCCTGTGGATAAGTCCTGTATACGTTTACAAATCATTTGTTTACGAGAAAGATAAGCCGCTGCATAAGCGCTGTAACAGTTCAGGAGCAATTCTGTATAAAATATCGGCCTCCGGACAACTTGGGTGCTTACTCACAAGTCGTCCTGTGGATATCCAGCGAGTTATTCACAGGCGAGGTTCCAGTTTTGATCTTTTTCTCCAATTCTTCGGCTGAAATCGGCCTGGAAATCAAATATCCCTGTCCAAAATCGCAACCGGCAGCCTTGAGGGCGTCCATTTGTTGCGGTGTTTCGATGCCTTCGGCGATAACCTTGATGCCCAGCTTGTGCGCCATGGCGATAATTGCCTCGCAAAGGACGATGCCGTCCGTGCCATCGGCCAGATTGGAGACGAAAGTTGGATCGATCTTGATGTAATCGATATCGAAGCGCTTTAAAAACGCGACCGAGCAATAGCCGGTGCCGAAATCGTCCAGCGAAATCTGCATATGGGCGTGCTGCAGCGCCAACATGCGTTCGGAAACCGAGTTGGCCGTGTCCAGCAGCAGGTTTTCCGTCACTTCGATGATGATGCTGTTGGGGTTGAGGTGCAATTCCTGCAAAAAATCCAGCCACTGCTGGTAGTTGCTGCCGTCGTCGCGGAACTGCCAGGAGGATTTGTTCACGCTGACCTGGAAATCGGGCAATCCCAGTGCCTGCAGCTTGTGCGCTTCTCGCGCGGCCTGCTTGAACACCCAGTCGCCGATGCCGACGATCATGCCGCTGCTTTCGGCGATGCCTATAAATTCAGCAGGATTCAGCAGTCCGCGTACCGGATGCTGCCAGCGCACCAGCGCTTCGGCCTTGCAGATGTTGCCGCTGTCCAGGTCGACGATCGGCTGGAACAGGATCCGCAGTTCTTCGTGATTGACCGCCTCGCGCAATTCGTTGACCAGGGTCATGCGCACGCGCGTGGCTTCCTGCATGAACGGCGCGAAATAATTGAAGCGGTTGCGGCCCTGCTGCTTGGCCGCATACATGGCCTGGTCGGCGTTCTTGATTAAAGTTTCAGCATCGGCGCCGTCCTCCGGGTACAAGGTGATGCCGATGCTGCTCGAAATATGGGCAATGTGGTTGTCCGCCCCGTCGTCGAGGTCGAATGGCGTGCTCATCTGCTTGAGGATTTCCTGCGCGATGCGCACCACGTCGCCGGCATTGCGCAGCTCGCTCAAGATGACGGTGAACTCGTCACCGCCCAGGCGGGCCACGGTATCGGTGCCGCGCACGGAATTGGACAGCCGTTTTGCCACTTCTTTCAGCAGCAGATCGCCTTTATCGTGGCCCAGTGTGTCGTTGATTTCCTTGAAGTGATCCAGATCGACAAAGACCAGCGCCATCGGCAGGCCCGAGCGGTCGGTTTTTTTCATTTCTTGGCGCAGGTGCTCATGGAACATGCGCCGGTTTGGCAATCCGGTCAGCGCGTCGAAGTTGGCCTGGCGCCAGATCAATTCTTCGGATGCCTTCCTTTTGGTGATGTCGCTGAGCAGGGCGACGTAACGGAAAGGATTTCCCAACTCGTCGTAGACGGTGTTGAAGCGCATCGCGACCAGGTATTCCTCGCCGTTCTTGTTCTGATGCCAGAGTTCGCCTTCCCATTGGCCGGACTGGGCGATCGATTCAAACATGCGTGTGTAGAAGCTCAGATCGTGGCGGCCGGAAGTGAGCTCATAGCCGCGGTGGCCGATCACTTCTTTTTCCGAATAACCGCTGAGCGAAGAAAACGCCGGATTCACCGCCAGAATGCGGCCGTCCGCATCGGTCACCATCATGCCTTCGCCGGAATTCTGGAACAGCAGCGCGGCCAGCTTCATGGATTCTTCGTTTTTGCGCCGTTCCTCCTCGTTGGCCAGCAGTTTTTGTTCCATTTCGCGGCTGGCCGTGTACATGGTGCGATAGCGCAATTCGCGTTCTTCCTGCCTGGTGTAGGTGCGCAGCGAGAAGTGGCCAGCGCCAGCCATGAGCAACAACAATATCGCCAGGCCGGCACCGGCGATCAGATAGTTTTGCTGCAACAGCCGGGTCGCTTCCGAATCGTTGCTGCCAACAACGATCACCAGCGGAACATCCGCGAATACGCGGTAGCTGAAGACCCGGGTCAGCTTGTCGATGCTGCTGACGGTTTTGTAGGTGCCGGATTTGGCGCGGCGAACGTTGTCGAATAAGGCCGTCGGGCCCAGGTCGCGCGCAAATGCTTCCTCAAAATTCGGCGCGCGGGCAATCACTTTTCCACCAGCGTGTACCAATGTGATCGAGATGTCGGAACTGAAGCGCGAGTTTTCAAAAACGGTGGCGTAGCGGCTGACATTCAATGGCGCGACGATTACGCCAAGGAATTCGCCTTTGGCGCTTTCCACGCGACGGCTCAGGAAAAACAGTTTTTGCTTGCTGCGGCGACCTATCGCCGGCTCGCCAACGAATAACTTTCCGCGCATGGACTCGTTCAAATGGGCTTTGAAGTAATCGCGATCTCCGTAGGCGGTTCCGGCGACGTCGTTGTTGGTGGACGTGGCGACGATGTCGCCTTTGGTATCCAGGAATGTGATCCAGTATTCGCTGTTGAAACTTGATCCGCGTGAGGACAGTAGTTCCGACATCATTTCCGGCGAACGGCGTTGTTGTGGGTTCAGGACTTTGATGGCATTGGCAAAACCGAGCAATGACAGATCGATCGATTGAATCGAGTACCGCACATGGGCTTCCATCGCCTTGACGTAATGCTCGGTCTGGCTCTGAACGGAGAGCTCGCGTTCGATGTAAGCGGTGCGAAATTGCGTGACGACAAGCGCAATGGCAAGTGCCGCCATAAGCAAAAGGCCGGTGATCAGACGTCGCCGAAAGCGCAGATAAGCCGGCGACCGTAGATTTTTGCGTGATGAGGACAAAAAATTCTCCGGCTGTGGCTGTTTGTTTGCCAACTTAGTATAGGGGAAAGAAGTCGTATCGGGTTGCCAAGGCGCTTGCGCCTGTGGTTTTTGGGTTTATGGTTTACTCTAAAGATGTAGATATAAAAATAGTAGTAGTTGTTAACGCAGACACTTTTCTGTGGATAAGTCCCCATTTTGGATTAGAATCAGGCGTTTACGCGCCGTATAAGCAGGCTCGAAAGCCGTGTATGAGCAAAGAACTGTTTTGGGATAAGAAAAACGGTCCCCAAAATTTTTTTGTTTACTCACATTTGGTGCCTGTGGATATCCATAGACTTATCCACATGTGAAAAACACCATTTATGCGAGGTTTTCGATGAATTTGGCATCCGTTTTTCCGCATCCGATCATCCAGGGCCCTACCGCCGGTGCCGGCAATACGCCGGCCCAGGTGGCGGCCGTCTCCAATGCCGGCGGGCTGGGCACGCTGGCCTGTTCCCTGCTGTCGCCGGACACGATCCGCGAGCAAACCGCGCAAATCCGCGCGCTGACCGACAAGCCGTTCTGCCTTAATTTCTTTGTTCAGGGCATGCCTGAGCCGGATCCGGCGGAAGTGGCGCGCGCGGTGGAATGGCTCAAGCCGCTCTGGTCGTCGCTGGGCTGGACCGAACTTCCGGCGCCGGCCAAGTGGTGCGAAGACTTCGCGGCCCAGTTCGAAACCTTGATCGCGCTGCGCCCCGCCGTGGCCAGTTTCACGTTCGGCATTCTCAGCGAGGCGCAAATCAGGCGCCTGCATGATGCCGGCATCCTGGTTGTCGGCACGATTACCCACGCCGACGAAGCGCTGGCCTGGCAGAGCAGGGGCGCCGACGCGGTGATCGCCTCCGGAACGGACGCGGGCGGACATCGCGGCACCTTCATCGGTGCGCAGGAAGACGCCAAGCTGACCACTTTCGAGCTGCTGCCGACGGTGGTCTCGGCCGTGCACATTCCGGTGATCGCGGCCGGCGGCATCATGAGCGGCGCCGACATCAAGCGCGCGCTGGATGGCGGCGCGCAGGCTGTGCAGATGGGCACGGCGTTTCTGGTCACGGACGAGTGCGCCATCAATCCGCACTACAGGCAACGGCTGTTGACGGCCGGGGATCATCCCACCCGGCTGACAAGGACGTTTTCCGGCCGCTACGCGCGCGGGCTGGAAAACCGCTTGATGCGCGAGCTAGCGCCGGTGGAGAAGCAACTCCCCGCATATCCTATTCAAAATGCGCTAACCACGCCTATTCGTGCCGAAGCAGCCAAGCGTGGCGATACCGAACTGATGTCGCTCTGGTGCGGCACCGGCGTATCGCGCGCGCGGCCCATGCCGGCGGCGAAACTGGTCGAAACCTTGATCGCGGAGTTGAACGCGGCCTGACGGAAACACCACCCTGGAGGAGCAGTTTTTGGAATCAGCAGGCACATACGATTACATCATTATTGGTGCAGGGTCAGCGGGTTGTGTATTGGCAAACCGACTGAGTGCGAACAGGGAAGCGAATGTCCTGCTCATCGAGGCAGGCGGCAGGGACGATTATGTGTGGATACACATACCCGTCGGCTACCTGCATTGCATAGACAATCCGCGGACGGACTGGATGTTCCGTACGGAAGCCGATCCCGGGCTGGGCGGCCGCAGCCTGCTGTACCCGCGCGGCAAAGTGCTCGGAGGCAGTTCCTCCATCAACGGCATGATCTACATGCGCGGCCAGGTCGGCGACTACGACCGCTGGGCGGACCTGACCGGCGACGATAGCTGGCGCTGGCAGTCGGTGCTGCCCTTGTTCAAGAAGAGCGAGGATTACCACGGCGGCGCATCGGAAAATCACGGCGCCGGCGGTCCGTGGCGCGTGGAAAAGCAGCGCTTGTCGTGGCGCATACTGGACGCTTTCCGCGATGCGGCCGAGCAAACCGGCATCCAGAAAGTGGATGATTTCAATCGCGGCGACAACGATGGTTGCGGCTACTTCGAGGTCAATCAAAAACGCGGCATACGCTGGAATACGGCCAAGGCGTTTTTAAAACCGGCGGCGAAGCGGCCTAACCTGACCATCATGACGGGCTGCCACGTGGAACGCCTTATCATTGAAAATGGCGAGAGCGGCACCATTTGCAAAGGCGTGATTTTCACCGGCGGCGGCACGCAGTTCAGCGCCACCGCAGAGAAGGAAACCCTGCTGGCGGCTGGCTCCGTTGGCAGTCCGCAGATTTTGCAGTGCTCCGGCATCGGCGCCGCGGCGATGCTGAACCAGCATGGCATTGCGACGATGGCCGACCTGCCCGGCGTCGGCGAAAACCTGCAAGACCATCTGCAGCTGCGCATGATCTACAAAGTCGGCGGCGGCGCGCGCACCTTGAATACAATGGCGTCCAACTGGTTCGGCAAGATGAAAATCGGCCTTGAATACGCGCTGTTCCAGAGCGGGCCGATGTCGATGGCGCCGTCGCAGCTGGGGGCGTTCGCCCGGTCCGATGTCGGCCAGGCCACGCCGAATCTGCAATATCACGTGCAGCCTTTGTCGCTGGAAAAGTTTGGCGATCCGCTGCACGCTTTCCCCGCATTCACGGCCAGCGTTTGCAATCTGCGGCCGACGTCGCGCGGTCATGTGCGCATCGCCAGCGCCGATTCGTATGCGCCGCCGAAAATCTCGCCGATGTACTTGAGCACCGCGGAAGACCGCAAAGTGGCCGCCGCCGCGCTGACGTTGACGCGCCGCATCGCCGCCGCGCCGGCGCTGCAGAAATACGCGCCGGAGGAATACAAGCCCGGCATCCACTATCGCACGGAGGAGGAGTTAGCCGACGCGGCGGGGGCGATCGGCACCACGATTTTCCATCCGGTGGGCACCTGCAAGATG
Organism: Duganella sp. LjRoot269; assembly: GCF_964254095.1. NCBI lineage: Bacteria > Pseudomonadati > Pseudomonadota > Betaproteobacteria > Burkholderiales > Oxalobacteraceae > Duganella > Duganella sp. LjRoot269. The sequence continues at coordinate 406,010 of NZ_CAXUSL020000001.1, forward strand.
GGCCGCGCCGACGATCCGGGTGCGGTGGTCGACAGCCAATTGCGTGTAATTGGAGTACGCGGCCTGCGCGTGGTCGATGCTTCCGTGATGCCTTTCATTACCTCAGGAAATACCAACTCTCCCACCATCATGATCGCTGAGAAAGCTTCAGAAATGATTCGTTCAGAGTGGAAATGAAAGACCGGCCCCGTTAGGCTTAGATCAAAAGTCAACCGTAGTTATACTGTATTGTTAGCCAATTTGTTACTGTGTATGATCTAAAAAAATTTAGTAGTTTGAAAAGAATAACTGGGAGACAGGATGTCCGGCGTTATCTTGGAAACAAAGAATCTGACCAAGGAATTCAAGGGTTTTACCGCGGTCAATGATGTCAATCTCAAAGTGCAGCGCGGCCACATCCACGCGCTGATCGGTCCCAATGGTGCAGGCAAAACCACATGCTTCAATTTGCTGACCAAGTTCCTGGTGCCCACTTCCGGCCAGATCCTGTTCAACGGCAAGGACATCACCGCCGCCAAGCCGGCGCAGATCGCCCGCATGGGCGTGATTCGTTCGTTCCAGATTTCGGCGGTGTTTCCGCACCTGACGGTGTTGCAGAATGTGCGCATCGGCCTGCAGCGCCAGCTGGGCACCAGCTTCCACTTCTGGCAAAGCGAGCGCGCGCTGGACAAGCTCAACGACCGCGCCATGCAGCTGCTGGCCGAGGTCGACCTGACCGAATTCGCCGACACCGTCACCGTCGACATGCCTTACGGCCGCAAGCGCGCTTTGGAGATCGCCACCACGCTGGCGATGGAACCGGAGCTGATGCTGCTTGATGAACCGACCCAGGGCATGGGCCACGAAGACGTGCACCGCGTGACCGAGTTGATTAAAAAAGTGTCGGCCGGCCGCACCATCCTGATGGTCGAGCACAACATGAAAGTGGTGTCCGGCATCTGCGACAAGATCTCTGTTTTGCAACGCGGCGCGATGCTGGCGGAAGGCACGTATGCGGAAGTTTCGAATAATCCACAAGTGATGGAAGCGTATATGGGTACAGAAGCCGCCGTGCTGGAAGGAGCCCACTGATGACGGCCGCTCTGGAAATTTCGAACCTGCAAACCTGGTATGGCGAATCGCACATCCTGCACAACGTCAATTTGACGGTGCAGCCGGGCGAAGTGGTCACGCTGCTGGGCCGCAACGGCGCCGGCCGCACCACCACGCTGCGCTCGATCATGGGCTTGACCGGCGCCCGCAAGGGCTCGATCAAGGTCAACGGCGCGGAATCGATCGGTTTGCCGACGCACAAAATCGCCCACCTCGGCATCGGTTATTGCCCGGAAGAGCGCGGCATCTTCTCGTCGCTGTCGACCGAGGAAAACCTGCTGTTGCCGCCGCAGTTGTCCACCGGCGAGAAGGGCATGTCGGTCGAGGAAATCTACGCGATGTTCCCGAACCTGGAAGAACGCAAGCACAGCCAGGGCACGCGCCTGTCCGGCGGCGAACAGCAGATGCTGGCGGTGGCGCGCATCCTGCGCACCGGCGCGCGCCTGCTGTTGCTCGATGAAATTTCGGAAGGCCTGGCGCCGGTCATCGTGCAAGGCCTGGCGCGGATGATCACGACGCTGAAATCCAAGGGATACACCATCGTCATGGTGGAACAGAATTTCCGGTTTGCCGCCCCGCTGGCGGACCGGTTTTATGTGATGGAACACGGTCAAATCGTTGAGACCTTTGTTGCATCAGAACTGAGCGCCAAGATGCCGGTGTTGACCGAGCTTCTGGGCGTGTAAGCAAGTGGAAAAAAATAAGCAATAACACTACTTCTTGAACCAACGGAGACGAAATGAAACTTAAAGCCATCACCATCGCAGCAACCGCCGTATGCGCATTCGGCCTGTCTTTTGCTGCCCAAGCCCAGGTTTCCGGCGACACCATCAAGATCGGCCTGATCACCGACATGTCCGGTCTGTACACCGACATCGACGGCGCCGGCGGTGCCGAAGCGGTCAAGATGGCGATTGCCGACGCCGGCGTGGTCATCGCCGGCAAGAAGGTCGAGTTCATCTCTGCGGACCACCAGAACAAGGCCGACATCGCCGCCTCCAAGGCACGCGAATGGTTCGACCAGCAGGGCGTCGACCTGCTGATCGGCGGCACCAACTCCGGCGCCAACCTGGCCATGGCCAAGGTCGCGGCCGAGAAGAAAAAAGTGTTCATCTCGATCGGCGCCGGCTCGGCCCGCCTGACCAACGAGGAATGCACGCCGTACACGATTCACTACGCCTACGACACCATCGCGCTGGCGCGCGGCACCGGCGGCGCCATCGTCAAGCAGGGCGGCAAGAGCTGGTACTTCCTGACCGCCGACTACGCCTTCGGCCAGTCGCTGGAAAAAGACACCGCGGACGTGGTCAAGGCGCAGGGCGGCAAGGTGCTGGGCTCGGTCAAGCACCCGCTGTCGGCGTCGGACTTCTCGTCCTTCCTGCTGCAGGCGCAATCGTCGGGCGCGCAGATCCTGGGCCTGGCCAACGCCGGCGGCGACGCGATCAACTCGATCAAGGCCGCCAACGAGTTCGGCATCACCAAGAAGATGAAGCTGGCCGGCCTGCTGATCTTCATCAACGACGTGCACTCCCTGGGTCTGAACTTGACCCAGGGCATGTACCTGACCGACGGCTGGTACTGGGACCAGAATGCGGAAACCCGCGCCTGGTCGAAGCGCTACTTCGAGAAAATGAAGAAGGAACCGTCGATGCTGCAAGCGGCCGACTACTCCGCCGCCAGCAACTACCTGAAGGCGGTCAAGGCCGTCGGCAGCGACGACACCGACAAGGTCATGGCCTACCTGAAGGCGAACAAGATCAACGACATGTTCGCCAAGAACGGTGTGATCCGTCCGGACGGCCGCATGGTGCACGATATGTACTTGATGGAAGTGAAGAAGCCGTCGGAATCGAAATATCCATGGGATTACTACAAGGTCGTGGCCACCATTCCTGGCGACCAGGCGTACGCCACCAAGGCGGAAACCAAATGCGCCCTGTGGAAATAAGCTGAGTTGTACACAGGCTGCGCGCGCTTCCACGCCGCGCGCGGCCTTTTTCTGGCTCCGCGCCGCCCCGTCCGGGGAGGCGATCTTTATATTGTGATCTCATGGAAATTTTCGGCGTTCCCCTGCCCGCGATGATGAGCCAGCTGCTGCTGGGGCTGGTCAACGGCTCCTTCTATGCCATGCTGTCTCTCGGCCTGGCCGTGATCTTCGGCCTGCTGAACGTGATTAACTTCTCGCACGGCGCCCTGTACATGATGGGCGCGTTTGTCGCCTGGATGGGGATGGCCTACTTCGGCCTCAACTATTGGGTGATGCTGGTGCTGGCGCCGCTGATCGTCGGCGTGTTCGGCATCATCATTGAAAAAACCATGCTGCGCTGGCTCTACAAGCTGGATCATCTGTATGGCCTGCTGCTGACCTTCGGCATCACGCTGCTGGTCGAAGGCGTGTTCCGCTCGTTCTACGGCGTGTCCGGCCAGCCGTTCCAGGTGCCGGAGGCGCTGGCCGGGGCGACCGACCTCGGCTTCATGGTACTGCCGAACTACCGCGCATGGGTGGTGGTCGCCTCGCTGGCCGTGTGCCTGTCGACCTGGTTCGTCATCGAGAAGACCAAGCTGGGCGCCTACCTGCGCGCCGGCACCGAGAATCCCAAGCTGGTCGAAGCCTTCGGTATCAACGTGCCGCTGATGGTCACGCTGACCTACGGCTTCGGCGTCGCTTTGGCGGGCTTTGCAGGGGTGCTGGCGGCCCCGGTGATCCAGGTGCAGCCCCTGATGGGCCAGAACCTGATTATCGTCGTATTCGCCGTTGTGGTGATCGGCGGCATGGGGTCGATCATGGGTTCCATCCTGACCGGTCTCGGCCTGGGCATCATCGAGGGCCTGACCAAGGTGTTCTACCCGGAGTTTTCGTCGACCGTGGTATTCCTGGTGATGGTCATCGTGTTGCTGATCCGTCCTGCCGGCTTGTTCGGCAAAGAAAAATAAGAGGGCACAGATGAATAAGAAACTGGGTTACCTGATCGCCTTCGCGATCGCGCTGGCGGCGCCGTTTGTCGGCTATCCGATCTTCCTGGCCAAGCTGCTGGTGTTCGCGCTGTTTGCCTGCTCGTTCAACCTGCTGATCGGCTTTACCGGCCTGCTGTCGTTCGGCCATGCCGCCTTCTTCGGCGCCGCCGGCTACGTGGCCGGCAACGCGATGAAGGTGTGGGGCTGGCCGCTCGAGCTGGGCATGCTGGCCGGCGTTGCAGCCGGTGCGCTGATCGGCCTGGTGATGGGCGCGCTGGCGATCCGCCGCCAGGGCATCTACTTCTCGATGATCACGCTGGCGCTGGCGCAAATGGTCTACTTCGGCGCGCTGCGCGCCGGCGAGTTCACCGGCGGCGAAGACGGCCTGCAGGGTGTTCCACGTGGAAAACTGCTGGGCATGCTCGACCTGTCCAACGACACCGCGCTGTACTTCTTCGTGCTGGGCGTCGCGGTGCTGGCCTTCATGCTGATCGTGCGCACCGTGCATTCGCCGTTCGGCCAGGTGCTGAAGGCGATCAAGGAAAACGAGCCGCGCGCGATCTCGCTGGGCTACGACGTCGACAAGTACAAGCTGCTGGCCTTCGTGCTGTCGGCCGCGCTGTCCGGCTTGGCGGGCGCGTCCAACATGCTGGTGCAGGGTTTTGAAACGCTGACCGACGTGCACTGGAGCATGTCCGGCCTGGTGATCCTGATGACCCTGGTCGGCGGCATGGGCACGCTGGCCGGTCCGATGCTGGGCGCCATCATCATCATCGCGCTGGAAAACAAGCTGGGCGACTTCGGCATTTTCATGGTGTCGCACACCGGCATCGAATGGTTCAACACCATCGGCGAAGCGGTCAACATGGTGATCGGTTTTATCTTCATTGTCTGCGTGCTGTTGTTCCGGCGCGGGATTATCGGCGAAATTGTCGCGCGCTTCGGCGCCGTCAAGAAGCCCGCATGATGTAGCGCACGCGCCGGACGTTCTGTCCGGCGCTTTTTTCTCATCGGTAGTAAATTTTTATCTGGCCGCCGGCCGGAGTGGGAGTGGTCCGTCCGTAACTTTTATTGAATAGAGGATGACATGCATATTAAAAAACTTGCGTTGGCGCTAGCCGGCGTTGCGCTGACCGCTTGCGGTTCGAACGAGCACGATACGGCTGAAGATCTGAACCAGCTGCCGAGCTACCTGGGCACGATCACCAGCAAGACCTACGACGGCACCAGCGACGACTTGCTGACCGCCGGCCTGGGCGCCACCGGCCTGGCTGCCGCCACCGCGCCCGCCTACGCGGATCCGTTGAATCCGACGCCGGCGGAGCTGCGGCGCAATGCGATCTACTCCAACTACCGCGCCGTGCTCGACATCTCCGCCAACAGCGGCTACGGCACGCTGTACGGCCCGAATGTGGATGCCAAGGGCAATGTCGGATCGGGGCAGGGCATGGTCGCCGGCTCCGAGTACGTGGCGTATTCCGACGACGGTACCGGCAACCAGAACGTGACCTTGATGGTGCAGGTGCCGGCGACGTTCGACGTGAATAATCCGTGCATCGTCACCGGCACCTCGAGCGGGTCGCGCGGCATCTACGGCGCCATCGGCAGCGCCGGCGAATGGGGCTTGAAGAACAACTGCGCGGTCGCCTACGCCGACAAGGGCAGCGGCACCGGTCTCTACACCTTCGAGGACGACAGCGTGAACCTGCAGAACGGCGTGCGCGCCACGCGCGCGTCGGCGGCCAAGAATTCCATCTTCACGCCGGCGCTGAGCGACGCCGACCGCGCGGCGTTCGCGTCGTCGTCGCCGGCGCGCATCGCCTTCAAGCACGCGCACTCGCAGCAGAATCCGGAAAAGGATTGGGGCAAGTTCACGCTGCAGGCGGTGGAGTTTGCCTTCTACGTGCTGAACGAGAAGTACGGCGTGCTGGCCAAGGATAACAAGAGCCATATCGTCCGCCTGACGCCGAAAAACACGATCACGATCGCTTCCAGCATCTCCAACGGTGCGGGCTCGGCCCTGCTGGCCGCGGAACAGGACACCAAGGGCCTTATCAGCGGCGTGGCGGCCACCGAGCCACAAGTCCAGCCCAAGACCGCCACCGGCTACTCGGTGCGCCAGGGCGGCGCCAGCGTGACGGGGCAGGGCAAGGCGCTGTTCGACTACTCGACCTATGCCGCGCTGTACCAGCCTTGCATCGCGTCCACAGCGGCCGCTCCGGGGCGTTGCACGGCATTGGTGGCCAAGGGCCTGCTGACCGGCACCGACCTGCTGTCGCAGCAGAACGACGCCAAGGCGCGGCTGAAGGCTTACGGCTGGCTGGCGGATTCGGACATCCTGCAGGCCGCGCACGCGGGCACCAACATCCTGGTGGCGGTGACGTACGCCAACGCCTACGGCAAGTTCTCGGTGACGGACAAGGTGTGCGGATTCTCGTTCGCGCCGACCGACGCCACGGGCACGCCGCTGGCCTTCACGGCTGCTCAAAAAGCGAGCAGCTTCTCCACGCAGAACGGCATCGTCGGCAGCGTGGTGTACGAGAATTCCGTGGGCGGCGCCAAGGCTTATAACTTCGGCGTGTCGCCGAGCAGCAGCCTGGCGGACCAGTCGCTGGACGGCTTCCTGTGCCTGCGCTCGCTGGCGACGGGTGTCGATGCGGTCACCGGCGGGCCGCTGAGCGCGACGCTGGCGGCGCAAAGCGCGCGCGTGAAAGCGGGCATGGCCGAGGTGGCGGCGACCGGCAATCTGCACGGCAAGCCGGCCATCATCGTGCAGGGCCGCAGCGATACGCTGATCCCGGTGAACTTTGCCTCGCGCGCGTATCTGGGGCTGAACGCGTCGGCGGAGGGCGGCACCAGCAAGCTGCGCTACATCGAGGTGACCAACGCCAATCACTTCGATTCGTTCACCAACGCGCTGCCCGCGAATATCGTGCCTCTGCACGTGTACCTGTTCCGGGCGCTGGATGCGATGATGGCCAACCTGCGCAGTTCGGCGGTGGCGCTGCCGCCGTCGCAGGTGGTGCGGACGGTGCCGCGTTTCGATAACACGTCGCTGATCACCGTGGCCAACGTGCCGCCGATCGCCGCCGCGCCGGTGACCGGCAACACCATTACCGTCAGCGGCACCACGGTCGACGTGCCGAACTAGGGTCTACAACGCTGCCGCGTAGATCGCCCTCGCATCGTCGCGCGTGACGGTGCGGGGGTTGTTCCCCAACAAACGGGTCTGGAGCATGGCGTCATCCGCCAGCCGGTCCAGGTCCGTTTCCCTGATCCCCACCTGCTGCAAGGTCCGCTCGATCCCCGAGATGATGGCAATTTGCTGCATCGCAACAACCAGCGCTTCCGCCCTCGCCTCGACGCTGCCGCTCGCCTCCGGCACCACGATCTCCGCCAGCTCCGCATACAAGCCAGCCGCTTCCGGCGCGTTGAAACGCAGCACATGCGGCAACACCAGCGAATTCGACAAGCCGTGCGGCACGTGGAATATGCCGCCTATTGGATACGCCAGCGCATGCACCGCCGCCACCGGCGCGTTCGAGAACGCCTGTCCCGCCAGCATGGCGCCGAGCAGCATCGCCTGCCGCGCCGCCAGGTCGCGGCCATTTTCGCAGGCGCGGATCAGGTTGGCGGACAGCAGGCCCAGCGCCTTGCGCGCCAGCAGGTCGGACAGCGGGTTCTTTTTATGGCGGCTGGTGTAGGCCTCGATGGCGTGCACCATCGCGTCGATGCCGGTCGCGGCGGTGACCAGAGGCGGCAGGCCGAGCGTCAGTTCCGCGTCCAGCAACGCCAGGTCCGCATAGAGTTGCGGCGCGACGACGCCCATCTTTGTGGTGGCGCCGGTCGTCACGATGGCGATGTTGGTGACCTCGGAACCGGTGCCGGCGGTGGTTGGAATCTGCACCAGCGGCAAGCGAGCACCCTTCACATTGCCGATGCCGTAGATCGCGCCGAGCGGCTGGTCGCTGCCGGCCAGCACGGCGATCAGCTTGGCGACATCCATCGAACTGCCGCCGCCGATGCCGATGACGATGTCGGTCCGATGCTTGCGCGCGGCGGCGACTGCCTCCAGCACCACCTGTTCCGGCGGGTCGGCGACGACGTTGGAATAGACCTCCACCTGCAGTCCGGCGGCCCGCAGGCTGGCTGCCGGAACGTCCACCAGGCCGGTCTTCAGGAAGCCGGGATCGGTGACGAGCAGGGCGCGTTTGGCGTCCGGAAAGCGCTGGGTGATGTGCTCGCCAAGCCTGCCGGCGGCGCCGAGCTCGGACACGACATGGGCGACAGTGCTGAATGCAAACGCTGGGAAATCATTCATGGCGGCGGCTTCCTGGAGTTGGAGTTTCACGTGAAATCTTACAGTAAGCATGACGGACATGCATGGAGAGCGGCTTGGCTTTCTTCCGTACAATATAGCCTTTGCATGCTTGAGGAATGTTCGTGATGGTCGACTATCTGGTGTTGGGAGTGGCTGCGTTCGGCGCGGGTCTGGTGGACTCGGTCGTCGGGGGTGGGGGATTGATACAGCTGCCGGCAATGTTCGCCGTGTTTCCCAACATGGCGCCAGCGACGCTGATCGGCACCAGCAAGCTGGCCGGCATATTCGGCACCGGCGTGGCCGCGGTCAACTACGCGCGTCGCGTCGCCATCGCCTGGACGGTTGCCGCGCCTGCCGCGTTCACCGCCTTGATTTTCTCCTTCCTCGGCGCCTACACGGTAACCAGGGTATCGGGCGAATTCATGCGGATGCTGTTGCCGATCGTCCTGTTGGCGGTTGCCATCTATACCTTTGCCAAGAAGGACTTCGGCAATGTTCACGCTCCGCTGCACACCGGTCGGAAGGAACAGACGCTGGCGCTGCTGATCGGCGCCGGCATCGGATTCTATGACGGCTTCTTCGGCCCCGGCACGGGCAGCTTCCTGGTGTTCCTGTTTGTCCGCGTCTTCGGCTTCGATTTCCTCGCCGCCTCGGCGGTAGCCAAGATCGTCAACGTTGCGTGTAATTTTGCCGCGCTGGTCTGGTTCGGCTACAGCGGCCATTTGTTGTGGGAGCTGGGCGCGTTCATGGCGGTGTGCCAGATCGGCGGTTCCATCATCGGCTCGCGCCTGGCGATGAAGCACGGCAGCGGTTTCGTGCGCCAGCTGTTCCTGATCGTGGTCACGATATTGATCGTGAAATCTGGCTACGATGCATGGTTGCGTTGGTGATATTGTTTCACGTGGAACCAAAAGAGGGCGCCTGTTGGGAACGACAGGCGCCCTTTTTCAATGTTTCACGTGGAACAATTGGGCACTATTTTTTTGCTCAAAAAAGTCGCAGCAGCAAAAAGACTCTATAATCTGACCTTGATCCCTTCGCTTTAACCAAATCCATCATGTTATTTCCAACTCATTTCGACGTCATCGTTGTCGGCGGTGGTCACGCCGGTACCGAGGCGGCCCTCGCTTCCGCCCGCATGGGGCAGAAGACTCTGCTGCTCACGCATAACATTGAGACGCTGGGCCAGATGTCGTGCAACCCATCCATCGGCGGTATCGGCAAAGGCCATCTGGTCAAGGAAGTCGATGCCATGGGCGGCGCCATGGCGATCGCCACCGATGAATCGGGCATCCAGTTCCGCATCCTGAATTCCTCCAAAGGCCCTGCCGTGCGCGCAACCCGCGCCCAGGCCGACCGCATCCTGTACAAGCAAGCCATCCGTTCGCGCCTGGAAAACCAGCCCAACCTGTGGCTGTTCCAGCAGGCCGTCGATGACTTGATGGTGGAGGGCGACCGCGTGGTCGGCGCCGTCACCCAGATCGGCCTGAAGTTTCTGGCGCCAGCCGTGGTGCTGACCGCCGGTACTTTCCTCGACGGTAAGATCCACGTCGGCCTGCAGAACTACTCGGCCGGCCGCGCCGGTGATCCGCCGGCAATCTCGCTGTCGGCCCGCCTGAAGGAACTGAAGCTGCCGCAAGGTCGCCTGAAGACCGGCACGCCGCCGCGCATCGACGGCCGCAGCATCGATTTCTCGCTGATGACCGAGCAGCCGGGCGACCTCGATCCGGTGCCGGTGTTCTCGGTGATGGGCAATGCCGCCATGCATCCGCGGCAGATGCCGTGCTGGGTTACGCACACCAACAACAAGACCCACGACATCATTCGCGCCGGCCTGGACCGCAGCCCGATGTACACCGGCGTCATTGAAGGCGTCGGCCCGCGCTATTGCCCGTCGATCGAAGACAAGATCCACCGCTTCTCGGCCAAGGAATCGCACCAGATTTTCCTGGAACCGGAAGGCCTGACCACCAACGAATTCTATCCAAATGGCATCTCGACCAGCCTGCCGTTCGACGTGCAGATCGAACTGGTGCGCTCGATGAAGGGCATGGAAAACGCCCACATCCTGCGTCCCGGCTACGCCATCGAATACGATTATTTCGATCCGCGCGGCCTCAAGGCGTCGCTGGAAACCAAGGCCGTTGCCGGCCTGTACTTCGCCGGCCAGATCAACGGCACCACCGGCTACGAAGAGGCGGCGGCGCAGGGCATGCTGGCGGGTATCAACGCCGCGCTGCAAACCCAGGGCCGCGAAGCCTGGACGCCGGCCCGTTCCGAGGCCTACCTCGGCGTGCTGGTCGACGACCTGGTCACGCAAGGCGTGCTGGAACCGTACCGCATGTTCACCAGCCGCGCCGAATATCGCCTGAGCCTGCGTGAAGACAATGCCGACATGCGCCTGACCGAAATCGGCCGCAAGCTGGGCTGTGTCGGCGATGCGCAGTGGGAAGCGTTCGAGAAAAAACGCGAAGCCGTGGCGATGGAACTGGAGCGTCTGCGCTCGACGTGGGTCAATCCACGCATCCTGGAAGCGGCCGAATCCGAGCGCGTCATCGGCCAGGCGATCGAGCGCGAGTACTCGTTGGCGAATCTGCTGGCGCGTCCCGGCGTGGACTACGACAAGCTGATGAGCTTGTCCGGCATCGACGGCCGCGAGCTGGCCGGTCCCGGCGTGAGCGACGAAGCGGTGCGCGAACAGGTGGAAATTCAACTGAAGTATTCGGGCTATATCGACCGCCAGACCAAGGAAGTCGAGCGCCACGAGCACTACGAAAACCTGAAATTGCCGGAAGGTTTCAGCTACCTGGACATCACCGCGTTGTCGGTGGAAGTGCGGCAGAAACTGCATGCGCAGCGTCCGGAAACGCTGGGCCAGGCATCGCGCATTTCGGGCGTGACGCCAGCGGCGATCTCGCTGCTGCTGGTGCACCTGAAGAAGGCAGGCTTCGGTGGATTTGTGAATGCTGAAAAAGATGAGGCTGTTCAATGAAGGTGTTTGACCGTGCAGTACTCGCGGATGTTTTAAAACAAGGCATCAACAGTCTGAAGCTGGACCTCGGCGACGACCAGGTGGAAAAACTGCTGGACTACCTGGCGCTGCTGAACAAGTGGAATTCGGTGTACAACCTGACGTCGGTGCGTGATCCGATGCAGATGGTGACCTTGCACGTGCTGGATTCGCTGGCGGCGGTACCTGCCTTCGCCGGCGCCGCCAACGTGCTGGACGTGGGAGCAGGGGGCGGACTGCCGGGCATGGTGCTGGCGATCAGCCGTCCGGACATGAAAGTGTCGATGATCGACACGGTGCACAAGAAGACAGCGTTTTTGAATCAGGTAAAGGCGGAGCTGGGCCTGTCCAACGTGACGGTGTACACCAAGCGCGTGGAGCAGCTGGAAGTGAAGACGAAATTCGACGTCATCACCTCGCGGGCTTTTGCGGACCTTTCCGACTTCGTCAACTGGTCGGGACACCTGCTGCAAGAGGGCGGGCGATTTATAGCCCTGAAAGGGACGGCGCCGGCAGAGGAGCGGGAGCGACTGCCAGAACCATGGAAAGTGCAGAAACTGGAGCCTTTGGAAGTGCCGGGGCTGGACGCGGAGCGCCACCTGGTATACATCCAAGCCGAAACTAGGTAAATGATTTATACGATATAAATGGTTTATACAGTTTATTCTGTATAAACAATATAAATCGTTTATATCGTTTTAATAGTATATACAATTAGCAGTACGAACATAAAAAGAAATACATGGCGAAAATTTTTTGCGTAGCGAATCAAAAGGGTGGCGTAGGTAAGACTACCACAACGGTCAACCTGGCCGCCGGATTGGCAAAGCTGGACCAGCGCGTATTGCTGGTCGACCTGGACCCGCAAGGCAACGCCACGATGGGCGCAGGCATCAACAAGGCAGGGCTGCCGGCATCGACCTATGAGGTGATGCTGGGCGAATCCGACGTGGCCACAGCGCGCCAGCGTTCGGAGCCGGGCCAGTTCGACGTGCTGCCTTCCAACCGCGAGCTGGCAGGCGCCGAAGTCGAGATGGTCTCGCTGGACAACCGCGAGCGCCGCCTGAAGGATGCGCTGGCCCTGGTCGACAAGGAGTACGACTTCATCCTGATCGACTGCCCGCCCGCGCTGTCGATGCTGACCTTGAACGGCCTGTGCGCCGCGCATGGCGTCATCATCCCTATGCAGTGCGAGTACTACGCGCTGGAAGGGCTGTCCGACCTGGTCAACACGATCAAGAAGGTGCACGCCAACCTGAATCCCGACCTGAAGATCATCGGCCTGCTGCGCGTGATGTTCGATCCGCGCATGACCTTGTCGCAGCAGGTGTCGGCCCAGCTGGAGCAGCACTTCGGCGACAAGGTCTTCAAAACCATCATCCCGCGCAACGTGCGTCTGGCCGAAGCGCCGTCGTACGGCCTGCCGGGCGTCACCTTCGATCCGACCTCCAAGGGTGCGCAGGCGTATATCGCCTTCGGCGCCGAGATGGTCAAGCGCATCAAGAAAATGTAAGGCAATCACATGGCAACCAAAAAACTCAAAGGCCTGGGTCGCGGCCTGGAAGCGCTGCTCGGCGGCGACGGCGACATCACCACCCCGGACGCGAACACGCCATCCGAACTGCCGGTCACGCAGATGCAGGCCGGTAAATACCAGCCGCGCACGCGCATGGACGAAGGCGGCCTGCAGGAGCTCGCCGCATCGATCAAGACCCAGGGCATCATGCAGCCTATCCTGGTGCGCCCGGTCGGCACCGACAAGCTGACTGGCGAGATCAAGTACGAGATCATCGCCGGCGAACGCCGTTTCCGCGCCGCGCAAATCGCCGGCCTGGAAGTGCTGCCTGTTTTGGTGCGCGACGTCGACGACCAGGCCGCCGCCGCGATGGCGCTGATCGAGAACATGCAGCGCGAGGATCTGAATCCGCTGGAAGAGGCGCAGGGCATTCATCGCCTGATCACCGATTTCAGTTTCACGCACGAACAGGCGGCGACCGCGGTCGGCCGTTCGCGCAGCGCGGTGTCGAACCTGCTGCGCCTGATGAACCTGGCCAATCCGGTACAAACGATGCTGATGGCCGGCGATATCGACATGGGACACGCCCGCGCGCTGTTGTCGGTGGATGCGGCGACGCAGATCAACCTGGCCAACATGGTTGTCGCCAAACGGTTGTCGGTGCGCGAAACCGAAAAGCTGGTCGCACGGACGCTGGAAGAGCAAAAGGCCCCGCCGGCCGAAGCACGTCAAAAAGAAAAGTCCGGCGACATCGTTCGGCTGGAAGAAGAGCTGTCCGACACGCTGGCCACGCCGGTGGTGTTCAAGATGGGCGCCAAGGGCCGCGGCCAGATGATCATCGACTTCGCCGACCTCGACATCCTCGACGGCGTACTGGCCCGCCTGCGCGCCTAAACCCGGGGTCAGATCCGACATTCGGACACGAGCTCTGCCGTAGCAGCCGCTACGGCAGAGCTCGTGTCCGAATGTCGGATCTGACCCCGAAGTGACGTGGTGATTTGACAAACCATCAACAAAACATGAAAACGCTTAACTGGTTCCAACTTGGTGCAAAGAGGGTGGAAATGTTTATAAAAGCGTCTCTTTCGTGCACCAATTGCTCTGCTGCGGTGCAGCAATGTTTGACGTGATACAGTAAAGACACATATAATCCCGTGTCTTTGGGTTTTATCGGCATTTTGGGAGCTCGCCAAGTGAATGATTCGACGAGTATTTCCAAGCCGATTTTTAAAGTCGTCGCCCTCCAGTTGGCCATCGTCACTGGATTCGCCTTGCTCGCCTGGAACTTGGGCGGAGTACTCAAAGCTTGGTCGGCCGCCTATGGCGGAGCAATCGCAGTCATCGGGAGTCTGATGTACGCGATGATTGTTGCGGGCGGAACAAATGACGCCAAAAAAGCTTTCCGGGCGCATGTGCGCGCCGAAGTAGTGAAAATATTTATCACGGTAGTGCTGTTCGTGTTGGCACTAGCGCTGTTTCAGTCGGCCTCATGGTTATGGCTGATCTTGGGTTTCGCGGTGGCAACCTTGGCTTACTGGTTCTCACTGCTCGCAGTTTAATCACCAAAATCTAATACTTTTATGACCACAGAAAACGCTGTTGAGGCAGTCCACGAGGCGCCGACTTCCATCGAGTACATCCAGCACCACTTGAGCCATCTCAAAAATGCTGACGCAACCTTCAACCTGGACACGTTCTGGGTTTCGGCCATTCTGGGCCTGATCTTCCTCGGCGTGTTCTACATGGCGTCGCGCAAGGCGACCGCCGGCGTGCCGGGCAAGCTGCAAAACTTCGTCGAAGCCGTCATGGAGCTGGTCAACGAGGTGGTCAATTCCGCATTCCACGCCAAGAGCAAGGTCATCGCGCCGCTGGCCATCACGATCTTCTGCTGGGTTTGGCTGATGAACGCGATGGATTTCCTGCCGGTCGATCTGCTGCCCAAGCTGCTTGGCTACTTTGGCGTCCACAAGCTGCGAGTCGTGCCGACCGCGGACGTCAACCACACTTTCGGCATGTCGTTCGGCGTCATGCTGTGCATTATTGGTTTCTCGATCAAAGCCAAAGGTCTCGGCGGCTGGGGTAAAGAGTTGCTGACCGCCCCCTTCCACGCCCATGGCTTCATGGCCGTCGTGCTGGCTCCGGTCAACTTCATCTTCCAGATGATCGAGTTGCTGGCTAAGCCACTGTCGCTGTCGCTGCGACTCTTCGGCAATATGTACGCCGGTGAGCTGCTGTTCATTCTGATCGCTCTGCTGCCATGGTGGGCGCAGTGGCTGCTGGGTGGTCCTTGGGTCATTTTCCACATCCTGGTGGTGACCCTGCAAGCGTTTGTGTTTATGGCGTTGACTGTCGTGTATCTGAGCCTCGCGGTTGAGAAGCACTAAGCAACAACTCGTTTTTAACTTTTCAGTATCGTAGTCTTTTTTAAAATCTTAGGAGAAATTCAATGCAAGCTCTGATCGCACAAGTACAAGGCATGACCGTTCTGGCCGCAGCAATCATCATCGGCCTGGCCGCAATCGGCACCGCACTCGGTTTCGCAATTCTGGGCGGCAAATTCCTGGAAGCCTCGGCTCGTCAACCAGAACTGATGCCACAACTGCAAACCAAGCTGTTCGTTATCGCTGGTCTGCTGGACGCGATCTCGATGATCGGCGTCGGTGTTGCTCTGCTGTACACCTTCAGCAACCCATTCCTGGCCGCCGTTATCGCTGCTGCTGGCAAGTAATTCGCTCCCTTCTAGGAGAAACTTTTAGTTAGGAGCAAAGGTATGGACATCAATATGTCTCTCATCGGTCAGATGATCACCTTCGCGGTGTTGGTCTGGGTTTCGATGAAGTTCGTATTTCCATCGCTGAATGCAGCGTTGGATGAGCGTGCCAAGCGTATCGCTGACGGTCTGGCTGCGGCCGACCAAGGCCAGCAAGCGATGGTGGTCGCTGAGAAGCGCGCCAGCGAAGCGCTGGCAGGTGCACGCGAAGAAGCTTCGCAACGCGTTGCCGACGCTGAAAAGCGCGCGCAACTGGTCGCCGAAGAAATCAAAGCTAATGCACAAGCCGAAGCGAACCGCATCATTGCGCAAGCCAAGGCCGACGCCGATCAGCAACTGGCCAAGGCGCGCGAAGCGCTGCGCGCTCAGGTGGCTGACCTGGCTGTGAAGGGCGCCGAGCAAATCCTCAAGCGCGAAGTCAACGCCTCGGCCCACGCCGATCTGTTGTCGCGCCTGTCTGTCGAGCTGTAATCATGGCAGAAAACGCAACCGTCGCCCGTCCCTACGCGGAAGCTTTGTTCCGCGTAGCCCAAGCAGGTAAGGAATCGTTCAACCTCGCGGCGTGGTCCGAACTGGTGGCCGAACTGGCCCAGATCGGTGCCCACCCCGAGGTGCAAGCATTCGCCCGCAACCCGAAAGCTTCGGCTAGCGATGTGAGCGCCGCCATTACGGCATTGGTCAAGTCGCCGTTGAACACGGAAGCGAAAAACTTCCTGGCGATGCTGGTCGACAACGGCCGCATCAGTCTGCTGCCGGAAATCGGCACGCAATTCCAGGCGTTGAAAAACGCCAAGGAAGGTGCGGCAGACGCCGAGATCACCAGCGCCTTCGACCTGAGCGCGGCTCAAGTGAGCGAGCTGGTCGCCACGCTGGAAAAGAAATTCAGCCGTAAGCTGAACCCGGTAGTGACCGTGGATCCAGCGTTGATCGGTGGCGTGCGCGTGGTCGTTGGCGATGAAGTGCTGGACACTTCGGTCCGCGCCAAGCTGCAGCAAATGCGTGTCGCACTGGTCGCATAAGCGTCGCTTAGAACAGATTCTTCATCTCGCGCAAGCTGAGAGAAACACTTTTAGGAGTTAGTATGCAACTCAACCCATCTGAAATCAGCGAGCTGATCAAGAGCCGTATCGAAGGCCTTGATGGCGGCGCTGAAGTACGCAACCAAGGCACGGTTATTTCCGTCGCCGACGGTATCGTCCGCATTCACGGCCTGTCGGAAGTGATGCAGGGCGAAATGCTGGAATTCCCTGGCAACACCTTTGGTCTGGCGATGAACCTGGAGCGTGACTCCGTCGGCGCCGTGATCCTGGGCGCTTACGAGCACATCTCCGAAGGCGACACGGTCAAGTGCACCGGCCGCATCCTGGAAGTGCCGGTCGGTCCTGAACTGCGTGGCCGCGTGGTCAACGCCCTGGGCCAGCCGATCGACGGCAAAGGCGCCATCGACGCCAAGCTGACCTCGCCTATCGAAAAGATCGCTCCAGGCGTTATCGCCCGTGAGTCCGTCTCGCAGCCTATGCAGACCGGTCTGAAATCGATCGACGCGATGGTGCCGATCGGCCGTGGCCAGCGCGAGCTGATCATTGGCGACCGTCAAACCGGTAAGTCCGCCGTGGCGGTTGATGCGATCATCAACCAAAAAGGCCAGGGCATGACCTGCATCTACGTGGCTATCGGTCAGAAAGCCTCGACGATCAAGAACATCGTGCGTTCGCTGGAACAGCACGGCGCGCTGGAGTACACCATCGTTGTTGCCGCATCGGCCGCCGAATCGGCAGCGATGCAGTACATCTCGGCCTACTCGGGCTGCACCATGGGCGAATACTTCCGCGACCGCGGCGAAGACGCGCTGATCGTCTACGATGACCTGTCCAAGCAAGCCGTCGCCTACCGTCAGATCTCGCTGCTGCTGCGCCGCCCACCAGGCCGCGAAGCGTATCCAGGCGACGTGTTCTACCTGCACAGCCGCCTGCTGGAACGCGCAGCCCGCGTGAACGCCGACTACGTGTCCGCCTTCACCAACGGCGCTGTCACCGGCAAGACCGGTTCGCTGACCGCACTGCCGATCATCGAAACCCAGGCTGGCGACGTTTCGGCGTTCGTGCCGACCAACGTGATTTCGATTACCGACGGTCAAATCTTCCTGGAAACCTCGCTGTTCAACTCGGGCATCCGTCCTGCGATTAACGCCGGTATTTCGGTGTCGCGCGTCGGTGGCGCCGCTCAGACCAAGGTCATCAAAAACCTGTCCGGCGGTATCCGTACCGACTTGGCGCAGTACCGTGAACTGGCTGCGTTCGCGCAGTTCGCTTCCGACCTGGACGAATCGACCCGCAAGCAGCTGGACCGCGGTGCCCGCGTGACCGAACTGCTGAAGCAGGCTCAGTACTCGCCACTGTCGATCTCGCTGATGGCCGCTTCGCTGTTCGCCGTGAACAAAGGCTTCCTGGATGATGTGCCAGTCAAGAAGGTACTGCCGTTCGAAGCCGGTCTGCACGCTTACCTGAAGACCAAGCAAGCCGACCTGCTGTCCAAGATTGAATCGTCGAAGCAACTGGACAAAGACGGCGAAGCAACGCTGTCGGCCGCCGTTGCTGACTTCAAGAAATCCGGCGCATTTTAAGCACAACGGCGACCCGGGTTCATTCCCGGGCCGCCTTCCGCGCAGAAGGAGTAAGGACTCATGGCAGTAGGCAAAGAGATACGTGGCAAGATCAAGAGCGTAGAGAATACGAAGAAGATCACCAAGGCGATGGAAATGGTCGCCGCATCGAAAATGCGCAAAGCGCAGGATCGCATGCGCGCCGCCCGTCCCTACAGTGAAAAGATTCGCAATATCGCCGCCAATCTGGCTACCGCAAATCCGGAATACACCCACCCGTTCCTGGCAACAGAGCAAAAGGATACGGCGAAGGCAGTTGGCTTCGTGATCGTCACCACCGACAAAGGTCTGTGCGGCGGCATGAACACCAACATCCTGCGCATGGTGACGGCGAAAACCCGTGAGCTGGAAACGGCCGGCAACAAGATTGCCGCGGTAGCTATCGGTAACAAAGGTTTGGGGTTTTTGAATCGCGTAGGCGTCCCTGTCGTTGCGCAAGTAACGCAGATCGGCGACACGCCGCACCTGGAAAAACTGATCGGACCGGTCAAGGTCATGCTCGAGAAATTCCAGAACGGCGAGGTCGACGCAGTCTACCTGTGCTACACCAAGTTCATTAACACGATGAAGCAAGAGCCGGTAGTGGAGCAGCTGTTGCCACTGCCAGCCGCCAAGACGCAGGCCGACGCGGGTAATCACAACTGGGATTACATCTACGAGCCGGATGCTGCGACCGTGATTGATGAGCTGCTGGAGCGCTATGTTGAAGCGCTGGTGTACCAGTCGGTGGCGGAAAACCTGGCGTCCGAGCAATCGGCGCGCATGGTGGCGATGAAGTCGGCAAGCGACAACGCCGGCAGTGTGATCGGCGAATTGAAGCTGATCTACAACAAGACCCGTCAAGCTGCGATTACCAAAGAACTCTCCGAAATCGTCGCCGGTGCGGCAGCGGTTTAAACGAATTTAACTATATTTGAAGGAACGAACATGGCTGATGGCAAAATCGTTCAGTGTATCGGCGCTGTGGTGGACGTAGAGTTTCCACGCAACGCGATGCCTAAGGTATTTGATGCCTTGAAAATGGAAGGCTCCGAGCTGACCCTGGAAGTACAACAACAGCTGGGCGACGGCGTAGTCCGTACCATTGCTCTGGGCTCGTCCGACGGCCTGCGCCGCGGCATGATGATCCAGAACACCGGCAAGCCGATCATGGTGCCAGTGGGTAAAGCTACCCTGGGTCGCATCATGGACGTGCTGGGCAACCC
The DNA here is from genome assembly GCF_964254095.1 of Duganella sp. LjRoot269. Lineage (NCBI taxonomy): Bacteria > Pseudomonadati > Pseudomonadota > Betaproteobacteria > Burkholderiales > Oxalobacteraceae > Duganella > Duganella sp. LjRoot269. The sequence goes on from NZ_CAXUSL020000001.1 coordinate 425,541, forward strand.
GATCGACGAATGCGGCCCGGTCGCTCACGACCAGATCGCCTCGATCCACCGCACTCCTCCTGCCTACGACGAACTGTCGCCATCGCAGGATCTGCTGGAAACCGGCATCAAGGTGATCGACCTGGTCTGCCCGTTTGCAAAAGGCGGTAAGGTCGGTCTGTTCGGCGGTGCAGGTGTGGGCAAGACCGTGAACATGATGGAACTGATCAACAACATCGCCAAGGCGCACTCGGGTCTGTCCGTGTTCGCCGGCGTTGGTGAGCGTACCCGCGAAGGTAACGACTTCTACCACGAAATGGCTGACGCTAAAGTGGTTGACCTGGAAAACCCGGCCAACTCGAAAGTAGCGATGGTCTACGGCCAGATGAATGAACCACCAGGCAACCGTCTGCGCGTCGCGCTGACCGGCCTGACCATCGCGGAATCGTTCCGTGACGAAGGCAAGGACGTTCTGTTCTTCGTGGATAACATCTACCGCTTCACGCTGGCCGGTACCGAAGTCTCCGCACTGCTGGGCCGTATGCCTTCCGCAGTGGGTTACCAGCCTACCCTGGCCGAAGAAATGGGCCGTCTGCAAGAGCGCATCACCTCGACCAAGACCGGTTCGATCACCTCGATCCAGGCCGTCTACGTTCCAGCGGATGACTTGACCGACCCATCGCCAGCGACCACCTTCGGTCACCTGGATTCGACCGTCGTGCTGTCGCGTGACATCGCCTCGCTGGGTATCTACCCTGCGGTGGACCCGCTGGATTCGACCTCGCGTCAGCTGGATCCGCTGGTCGTCGGCCAGGAGCACTACGACACCGCGCGCGCCGTTCAGGGCACGCTGCAGCGTTACAAGGAACTGCGCGACATTATCGCGATTCTGGGTATGGACGAGCTGGCACCGGAAGACAAGCTGCTGGTGGCGCGCGCACGTAAGATGCAGCGTTTCCTGTCGCAGCCGTTCCACGTTGCTGAAGTGTTTACCGGTTCGCCAGGTAAATACGTTTCGCTGAAGGACACGATCAAGGGCTTCAAAATGATCGCTTCCGGCGAACTCGATCACCTGCCGGAACAAGCGTTCTACATGGTTGGCACGATCGACGAAGCCATCGAAAAAGCCAAGAAACTCAACTAATTGTTGAGACCGCTCCTGCCGTGAGGCGGGAGCGTTCCACCCGACAGGACACACATGGCAAATACTATTCACGTTGACGTGGTTTCCGCCGAGGAGTTGATCTACTCCGGCGAAGCCGAATTCGTCGCGTTGCCGGGCGAGCAGGGCGAGCTGGGGATCTATCCCAAGCACACGCCGCTGATCACCCGCATCCGTCCGGGCGCGGTGCGCATCCAGGTACCAGGTCAAGCTGAGGAAGAATTTGTCTTCGTCGCTGGCGGCCTGCTGGAAGTGCAGCCGAACGCCGTGACGGTGCTGGCGGACACCGCGATTCGCGGCAAGGATCTGGACGAAGCCAAAGCGGCAGCGGCCAAGAAACGTGCCGAAGAAGCGCTGGCCAACAACAGCTCCGGCATCGACTACGCGAAAGCGCAAGCGGAACTGGCAGCGGCCATCGGCCAGCTGGCGGCCATCGCCAAACTGCGCGCGAAGCACTAAGCAACGCAAGGCATCACAGCAAAAAGGCAGCTTCGGCTGCCTTTTTTATTTCTGCGCTGCCGCGTCAGTGCGGGCTTTGACGGCAAGCAGGGCTTGCGGGTTATCACGGGCGATAGCCAGCAAGGTGAGGGCGCCGCCGTTGGGGCGTCTTCTTTCCTGTTCCCAGTCGTGCAGCGTGCGGACCGAAATGACTAACAAACCGGCGAACTCCGCGTGTGACAAACCCGTGTTTTTTCGCGCCGCGATAATTGGTGAATAGACCACCTTGACTCGTCCAGCCTGTATGTCTTGCGCGGCCTGCTTCAGCTCAGCAAACAAGTCGCACGCTGCACAAGGGGACGCACACTCTGACCAATCAGATCGGCCGCGAGAAGCCTCGGTATCGATTCATCAAACAAGATGTGCATGGTTGTCGGCTAGTTGACCTGCAAGCTCCAACGCAGCAATCGCGGCTTCTCTGGAAACGGATGGATATTGGTCGACGAACGTCTCAATTGATTCACCCGCTTTCAAATAGTCAAACATGAAAGATAGCGGCACACGGGTACCAACAAAAACAGTAGCGCCGCTATAAATCTCCGGATCACAATGTATGACTTGCTTGCTCATATGTCCTCCGATTCCATCGACCGACTATAAAGGCAGTATAGTCGATCTGGTTCTACTGCCTGCCGTTCGCCCTGCGGAAGTGCCATTCATCATTTTCCCATCGCTATTGTCGGCGCGCGGGATTATTCTGGCTCCGGATCTTTGATCGGGAGAACGCATGAACTCAGCGATGCAAACTTGTTTGTCCGTGGGCGCCGGCTTGGTCGCCGCGCTGCCGGGCCAGAATATCTGGAGCGTGTCCTTGCTGCCGTGGCTGACCGCGGAGCGTGCGCAATGACGGCTCCTTTGCTTGCGTCGGTCGAGCAGCTGAACGCGGTGCTGGCGGAATCCGCGTTCCTGTCGCCGTATGGATTTTCGGTGCGTTCGTGCGAGGAGGGGGTATGCACCCTCGTCGTCCCGTTCAGCGCAACCCTCGAGCGGCCGGGCGGTATCGTCAGCGGCATGACGATCATGGGGGCCGCCGACGTCGCCATGTGGCTGGCCATCATGACCCAACGCGGCACCAGTGAGCGCTGGGTAACGTCGGACATGAAAACGGCATTTCTTCGCAGCGCCCGCCAGGAAGATATCGTGTGCGTGGCGCGGGTACTGAAGCTTGGAAAGCGGACCGTCTACGGCACAGCCGAATGTTTCAACGAGCAGTCGGAACTGCTCGCCCATCACGTCATCAGCTATGCGCGTATCGTTGAATAAGCCGGTGCGGTGATTTACGGCTAACGTCGTTTATCCCTGGACCGGACAGCGGCTGCACGATTCAGGATTTTCCATTTGGCGACTTCGGCGATGCGGTCCAGCGGGGTTTGCTGGCTGCGGCGGGCTTCGCGCAACAGCTTATGATAGTTCTGCAGCCGGTCGTCGTCGACCGCTTCGCGCACCGCGCAACCGGGCTCGCTGGTGTGGCGGCAGTCGCGGAACTGGCAGTGTGCCGCCAGCGCGTCGATGTCTTCGAAGGCGGCCGCCAGGCTCGCTTCGTCGGCATCGGGCTGCCAGCTGCGCAGGCCCGGCGTGTCGATGATGCAGGCGCCGCCGGCGCATTGGTGCAGCGTGCGCGACGTGGTCGTATGCCGCCCGCGCCCGTCACCCTTGCGCACGCCACCGGTTTGCTGGGCGGCCAGCGTCAGCGTGTTGGTCAGCGTGGACTTGCCGGTGCCTGAAGAGCCCAGCAACACCAGCGTCTGGCCGATACCCAGCCACGGCAACAGTTGCGCCGCGTCGTCGCCGCTGAGCGTGTTGATGGCCAGCAGCGGAATGCCGGTCGGCAGGCGTTGCCGCAGCAGCTCCATGCGCTGTTCCACCTCGTCGCCGATGTCGGCCTTGCTCATCACCACTACCGGCTCCACGCCCGCTGTCTTGACGATGGCGAGATAGCGCTCCAGGCGGCGCGGGTTGAAGTCGTGATCCAGTCCCATCACCAGCAGCGCGGTGTCGACGTTGCTGACCAGGCTGTGCTGCCGGCCATCGTTGCCGCGCCGGGCGATGTGCGTGGTGGGCGGCAGCAGGGCGCTGAGCCAGCGTTCGTCGTGCGCCAGCGTGGTGCTGAGTACCCAGTCGCCGACGGCCAGCGCTTCGTCGTGCAGCGCCGGCAGCACGCGTGCGCGGAACTCGGCGTGGCCATCGTGAACGGTGAGCCAGTCGCGCTGGATCTCGGTGATGCGGACCAGCCGGGCATCGGCTGGGGCGTCGTGCAACAGGTGTAGCTGGCTGGCGATGGTTTGCGTCAAGCCGATAAGGCGCAGCGATTCAAAATCGATGTCGATCATGATGTGTGTGATTCCTGATTTCGTTAGGGCGAACGATGCCCTTCGCGGTGTCGCGACGGGCGGCGAAATACGGGAAGTCAGCTGCGCGAGAACGCGCGGATCAACATACTACAGAGGGAGTCCCGACGTAATCAGGCAGCCGACAGGAGGTCAATGTCTGGATGGCGCATTTTTTAGTCTCCTGTGGATTGGTAGGGCGTTCAGTGTCTCATCGGATGTTGGCGCCGTCAATAGTGCAGGCTGCCGTCGATGACGGTGACCACGTTGCCGCCTATCCATGGCTCGCCTTCGCTGTAGGTGACGGCGACCCGGCCGTCGCGGCCCAGCGCCGTGCCCTGGCGTGCCACGTACGGCCGGTCCGATGGCAGCAGGCGGGCGATGCAGGCGTTGGCGCTGCCGGTGACGGGATCCTCGATCATCACATCGTGTTCCTTGAACAGCGCGCGCACTTCGTAGTCCGCCGGGCCGCCGGACGGATGCGGGCCGTAGACCGCCACACCGTTGCTCGACGTACGCCGCATCAACTCCTGCAGCGCGGCGGCGTCCGGTGCCAGCGCCATGCAATCGGCCGCCGTGTCGAGCCGTGCAACCAGCCAGCAGATGCCCATGTTGACCGCAACCGGCGGCTGGCTCTCGGTCAGCGCCTCGCTGCCCAGCGCGGTGCGCAGCAGCGGCAGCAGGCCGGCGTCCAGCGTCTCGAACGTCGCCGGCGGTGCGCGAAAAGCCAGTTCGCTGCCGGCGGCTATCCGCACCGGCACCAGGCCGACGCCGCATTCCTGCATCAGCATGCCCGGCGTCTTCGGCTGCAGGCCCGCCTCCAGCAGCGCGTGGGCGGTGCCCAGCGTCGGATGGCCGGCGAATAAAAACTCTTCCGCCGTCGTAAAGATGCGCACGCGGTAGTCGGCGGCGGGATCGGTGGCCGGCAGCACGAAGGTGGTTTCCGACAGATTGGTCCAGCGGGCGATGGCCTGCATCTGCTCATCGCTGAGACCTTCGGCGTCGAGTATCACAGCCAGCGGATTGCCTTTGAACGGCGTGGTGGTGAAGACGTCCACCTGTTTGAAACGACGGATCATGCTTGCTCCTTGCAGCTGCGGCGGTAGTCGGCGGGCGGCTTGCCCACCAGTTTTTCGAAATCGGTGGTGAAGTGGGACTGGTCGTAATAACCCAGCGCCTGCGCCAGCGAGGCGAGGTCGACCTCGCTGCCTGTGGCCAGTTGATCGGCCGCGTCGAGCAGCCGGTTGCGGCGGATGACCCATTTGGGCGTCGCGCCCACGTATTCCTTGAACAGTATCTGCAGCCGCCGCACGCTGATGCCGGTGACGTCCGCCAGTTGCTGCACCCGGGTGATGTCGGCATGCTGCTGGATGGTCTGCATGATGGTGCCGATGCGTTCGATTTCCGCATCCGGCGGCGGCAGCGCGCGGCGGATCACGGTGCTGGCCGCCGCCACCATGCCTGCGTCGTCCGGCGCCTCCAGCACGCTGCGCTCGGCTTCAACGTCATCGCAGTGGAACAGCGACGACAGCGACAACTCACGGTTGGTGATGGACTGTACCGGCTGTCCGAGGAAGCTGCGAAACGCGCCCGGCCGGAAGCGCACGCCCAGCACGCGTCCGCTGTTTTGCAGCGTGTATTCGAACGAGCCCGTCATGACGCCAAACACCGCCGTCTTTCCCGCATCGAACACCAGGTGGATGCAGGGCGAGGGCAGCGTGCGCTGCACGTGGGTCACGCCGTCGGGAAGCTCCCACGCGACCAGCCAGAAATACTCGATGAACGGCGCCAGGTCGGACGCGGGCGCGAAGCGCTCCAGCCGGAAGACCTTGCCCACCGCCGAGGGATTGACCACGCCTTTGTAACTGTCCGCCATAGTGTGTTCGCGTTTTTACAAGACCGTCATCATAGCAAGAGATATCGTGGCCTTTCCTCACCAACTCAAGGAGACCCACCATGGCACCACAATTGACGCTGTACCACTGCCCGCATTCCCGCTCGACCGGCGTGCTGACCTTGCTCGAAGAACTGCACGCACCCTACGAGCTGCACGTGATGAACATGAAAAAGGGCGAGAACCGCGAGGCCGCCTACCTGGCCGTCAACCCGATGGGCAAGGTGCCGGCGCTCCGCCACGGCGACGCCGTCATCACCGAGCAGGTGGCGATCTACCTGTATCTGGCCGACCTGTTCCCGGAAGCCAAACTGGCGCCGCCGCTGGGCGATCCGCAGCGCGGCCCCTACCTGCGCTGGATGGCTTTCTACGGCAGCTGCTTCGAGCCCGCGGTGATCGACCGGTGGATGAAGCGGGAGCCGGCCGACAAGTCCGCCTGCGGCTACGGCGATTTCGACGACATGTTCAGCACCATGATGACGCAGCTGTCCAAGGGACCGTATCTTTTGGGCGACAGGTTCAGCGCCGTCGATGTGCTGTGGGGCGCGTCGCTGGGCTGGATGAGCGCGTTCGATCTGCTGCCCAAACGCCCGGAAATCGCCGATTACGTGGCCCGCGTCCAAGGCCGGCCGGTCGCCGTCGCCGCCGGTGAAAAGGATAGCCAGTTGGCCGCCGCCCAAGCGGCCTGATGATTTTTTTGTGTTTAGTGCCCCGCTGGGTTATTGTGTTAAGACTATTGCGATTGGTAAAACAATAATTCATAGGGGTAACGCATGAGCAGGGTAGTCGCTTTGTTGGGCGCCATGGCGCTGACCGGTTGCGCCTCGGTGATCGGCGAGAAGATGCAGCCGCTGGCGTTGCAGACCGTTTTGGACGGCAAGGAAATCGCCGGCCTGGGCTGCACCTTGAGCAACGACGCCGGCAGCTGGACGCTGACCAGCCCGGCCAGCGTCATGGTGCACAAGAGCACCGGCGACCTGGCCGTGGACTGCAAGAAGGACAGCTATGTCGGCAACGCCACCGTCGTGTCGAAGTCGAACAAGGCGGTCTGGGGCAACTTGTTGCTGGGTGGCGGCATCGGCTACATCGTCGACCGCAACACCGGCGCCGGCTTCGACTACCCGCCGAATATCACCGTCACGCTGCGCCACGTGGATATGGCCGGCATTCCATCCACGGCCGCACTGGCGCCGGTGGAGGTCCCGCTGAAGCCCATGTCGCCCAGCCAGGCCGCTGCGCGGGTTTATTGAGGCGGCGCGCGCTTGATCGTATTGATCTGGCTGGAAGCCGGTTTCAAGGCCATTTCAATGATAGCAAGCGCTAACTCCGGCTGGGCGCTGCCGCACATGAAAATGTCGGCGGCGGCAAAGCCGCACTCCGGCCAGGTATGAATCGAGATATGCGATTCGGCCAGCAGCACCACTCCCGTCACACCCAATCCCTCGCCAAAGCCGTGAAAATGGCTGAACAGCACCTGTGCATGAGCGGCCTGGGCGGCGGTGCGCAGCAGCTGTTCCAGCTGGCCGCAGCTGCCTAATATTTCGGCAGCGATCCCGCTCAGGTCGGCCAGCACGTGGGTGCCGGACGGCGCATGGACGACCGCGGCCGCGCCGCCGGGAAGCGCTTCGCGTTTCACTTGTGGCCCCCGCCGCCGGAGCCGCCGCCATAGCTGCCGCCCCCGCCGCCGGTATGCGAGCTCCACGTGCTTCCGCGGTAGCCGCTGTTGTAGTTGCTGCCGCCGCTCATGGCACGCATCCAGCTGCTGCCCGAGGTGACGACGCTGACGATGATCGCGTAGATGAAGAATTTGCTCATGATTTGCTGTCGTTATCCATAAACCACGCGGGCAGGTAGATCGCCGCCGCGCCGATCAGGCTGAGGAACCAGGTGCCGGAAAAATTCATCAGAAGCGGGATCGCGTTAATCGCCAGCATGAACCAGATGATGTACTTGGCGGCGTTGCGGTAGCGGCGATTGTCGTTGCCGCCCTTGGCTGCGGACGGCGCGACACGGCCCTTGAACTGGTTGCCGAACCAGGCCTTCAGTTGGTCGGCCGGCACCGGCGAAGAGCGCGACCACGTCATTTCCTGCGCAGTGGTCTCGGACGCGAGCCGCAGCTGGCCGGCCGAAAATTCCTCGACCCGGGTGCGGTCGCCAACCGCCACGCGCCAGTTGAAGGCGCCCGCAGCGAAGGTCACCACCGAGCCGTAGTCATACAGGCGGTTAAACTGCACCTTGTCCACCGTTACCCGCTCCGAACCGGGGGCATACCAGAGCGGCCATTCGGACATCACGTTGGCGCCGGACCAGCCTTCGTCCGTCTCCACCAGCCACGAGAAGCCCGCGCGGGTGCCGTACATCAGGTACTCGGTCCATTCCGTGCCTTCGTCGTCGGCGCGCCGCATCATGCCGATGATGGTGAAGTCCTGGTTGTTGATCTTGGCGGTCGCGCCCAGCTCCAGCGAGGATTCGTAGCGCGTCACGCGTTCGCCCGCCGCCAGCACTTGCGCTTCCGGACTGGCCGCGTCGATCTGCGTCTGGCAGGCCGGGCACACCAGCGTCGCCGTCACGCCCGGCAGGTATTTGATGGCGCTGCCGCAGGAAGGGCAGTCGAGCGCATCGAGCTTGCCGCGATAGCGGCCGGCCGCGCGCTGGATCGTGTCGGCGTCGCGCAGCAGCTGGCATTGCATGCTCTCCAGCGTGACGGCCAGGCCGGTGTAGACCACGGGGCGGGGCGCATCGGAATAATCGAGCGTGATGAATTCCACGCCGCGGCGGAAGTCCGCCACCCTGGCTTGGTAGCCTTCGCCGACCTTGAACGGCAGCTCGCCCTGGCCGCCGATGCAATCGGCGACGCGGATTTCGGCGGCGGTGTAGGGCGCGCCGAAGATGCCGTAGTTGCGGCCCGGCTGCAACTGCTCGAAGGCCGGCAGTTCGCCTTCGCCCTTGTACTCGGCGGTGATGGTGTACATGCCGGACGAGTCGCCCAGCCACGAAGTCTTGCCGTCGTCGAACAGCAGATACCACTCGTTCCACATGCCGGCCGAATAGCGCAGCTGGATGCGGCCGACCACGTTGTACGGCCGTCCGCCCAACACGCCGGACGTGCCGATCTGGATCGGCGAGTAGTCCTCCAGCACGGACGACATCTTGCCCAGATCCTTGACCGAGTCGGCGTCCTTGAGCACGCTGGTGCTGCAATACTCGCAGACGGCCATGACCGAGGCATGCGAGCGGAATTTGACTTCCGCACCGCAGCTGGGACAGGAAACGATTTGCATGTAGCGCGCTTAGCCGATCAGTTTTTTCAGCAGTTCGGCCTTGGTGCTGTCGTAGTCGGCGGCCGAGATCAGGCCTTTGTCCATCAGCCCTTTCAGTTTTTCCAGGCGGGCTTCAATCGAATCTTCCGCCGGCGCTGCTGGTGCCGCAGCCGGCGCGGCTTGCGGCGCCAGCGTCGAGCCGAGCGCCTGGCCCATCACCTGTCCCAGCGTGACGCCGGCACCCAGGCCGGCGCCGATGCCGGCCATGCCGCCTTCGTTCTGCGCCGCCAGCGGAATCGCGCTGGCCACCTGGTACTTGGTGAAGCCGGCCATCTTGTCGGCGCTCATGCCGCCTTTCATGCCGGCGGAGATGCGCTCGTCCAGCGCGGCCTGCAGTTCTTCCGGCAGGCTGACGCTGGCGACGTTGAATTCGTCAAGGCCGATGCCGTAGCGGCCGAACGCCGCCGCCAGGTCGCCCTTGACCTGCTGCGCCATCAGCGCCTGGTTGGCCGCCATGTCGAGGAAAGGCACCTGCGCGCTGCCCAGCGAGCTGGCCATGGTCGCCATCAGGATGCCGCGCAGCTGGTCTTCGACCTGGTCGCGGGTGTAGCTTTCGCGGGTGCCGCTGATCTCCTTGAAGAACAGGCGCGGATCGGCCACGCGGTACGAGTACATGCCGAAGGCGCGCACGCGCACCATGTCGAAGTCCTTGTCGCGGATGGTGATCGGTTGCTGTGTGCCCCATTTGCGGCCGGTCTGCACGCGGGTGCTGAAATAATAGACATCCGACTTGAACGGCGAGTCGAACAGCTTGTCCCAGTTTTTCAGGTTGGTCAGCACCGGCAGGGTTTGCGTGGTCAGCTTGTGGGTGCCGGGGCCGAACACGTCGGCGATCTGGCCCTCGTTGACGAACACCGCCATCTGCGATTCGCGCACCACCAGCACGCCGCCGTTCTGGATCTCCTGGTCCTGCATCGGATAACGCCAGGCCAGTACGCCGTCGACTTCCTCGTTCCACTGCAGTACGTCGATAAACTGCTTCTTGATAAAGCTGCCGAGACTCATGATGTGATCCTCATTGAATTAGGAAACGCAAATTAGGAAATGCAGGCGCCGTTGATGACGCCGATGGAAATGGAGATCGCGCCCAGCAGGCCGCCGAACGCTGCGTTGTTGCCCTCGATCTGGTCTTTCGACATATTCAGCACCCGGGTCGTGATCGCATACGCCAGCATCTGCACCACCATCGCGCCGAAGGCCCAGGCGGAGAACTCGCGGTAATCGGCAGTATGCACCAGTGCCGAACCGATGGTGATGGAAAAACCTATCAACGCCCCGCCCAGCGATAGCGCCGCCGCGAAATTCCCCTGGCGTATCAGCAAAACCTCGTCAAAAGGCGTCATCCATGTGTAGGCTTTGAAAAACACGGCCAGCAACACGGCGGCCAGTAAAAGATGAATCAGATAGTTTAGGATGGCGGGCACGGCGCACCTTCAGTTAAAGTGGTGAACTTGGCAATGATTCGTTGATAATAGTTCAAAAAAGCGCAAATGACCAAAAAGATTCTGATCCTGTCCGTGTTCGTGGTTGCTTCCTGTGGGCTGGCCTATGAATTGATCGCCGGCGCGCTGTCCAGCTACCTGCTGGGCGACTCCATCCTGCAGTTTTCCACCATCATCGGTTGCTATTTGTTCGCGATGGGCGTCGGCGCGCATTTTTCCAAGTATGTACGGGATGAGGATGTGCTATCGCGCTTTGTCGATATCGAACTGGCGGTCGGCCTGGTCGGCGGCGTGTCGGCCGCGATCCTGTTCCTGACCTTTTCGTGGATGGCCGCGCCGTTCCGCACGCTGCTTTACGTGATGGTGTTCCTGATCGGTGCCTTCGTCGGCATGGAGGTGCCGCTGGTGATGCGCGCGCTGAACGTCCGCCAGACCGAATTCAATGAACTGGTCAGCCGCGTGCTGACCTTCGACTATCTCGGCGCGCTGGCCGTGTCGCTGCTGTTCCCGCTGGTGCTGGCGCCGTACTTGGGACTGGTGCGCACCGGCTTCCTGTTCGGCATGCTCAACGTCGGCGTCGCCCTGTGGACAATTACCGCGTTTCGCACAGAGCTGAAAAACGTCAGCGGCCGCATGCTGCGCGCGGCCAGCGTGATGTGCGTGCTGGTGTTCGGCTTCGCCTTCGCCGACAAGCTCACCTACTGGGGCGAGCATGGCCTGTTCGGCGACGAGATCGTGTTCGCCACCACCACGCCGTACCAGCGGCTGGTGATCACGCGCTGGAAGGACGACCTGCGCCTGTACATCAACGGCAACCTGCAATTCTCCTCGCGCGACGAGTACCGCTATCACGAGGCGCTGGTGCATCCGGTGCTGCAACCGCTGCCTTGGGCCAAGCATGTGCTGGTGCTGGGCGGAGGCGACGGCCTGGCGCTGCGCGAGATCCTGCGCTATCCGAACATCGAGCAGGTCACGCTGGTCGACCTGGACCCGGCCATGACGGGCGCCTTCACCAAGCGCGAGGAGCTGGTCAAGCTGAATGGCGGCTCGTTCAGCGACAAGCGCGTGCGCGTCATCAACGCCGACGCGGCGATCTGGCTGCAGCACAACGACGACATGTTCGACGCCGTCATCGTGGACTTCCCCGATCCGTCCAGCTTCGCGCTGGGCAAGCTGTATTCGGTGCCGTTCTACGGCATGGTGAGGAAGCACCTGGCCGCCAATGGTTTGATGGTGGTGCAATCGACGTCGCCGTTCTTTGCGCCGCATGCCTACTGGACCATCGACGCCACGCTGCGCGAGGTGGGCATGAAGACCTGGCCGTATCACGCCTACGTGCCGTCGTTCGGCGAATGGGGCTTCATCCTCGCCTCGCCGCAGGCGGACTACAAGCCGCCGGTCAACTACCGCCTGCCGATGCGCTACCTGAACGCCGACACCACGCGCGAGATGTTCATCTTCCCGCCGGATATGAAGCCGCTGCCGATGGAGCCGAACCGGCTCAACACGCAGTCGCTGGTGCACGAGTTCGAGCAGGACTGGCGCCGGGTGATACGCTGATGCTGCGTCGTTCCTTCCTCGTGTGGGCCGGCGCCAGCGGCGTGGTGGCGGCAGGCAGCGTGGCCGGCTTCCAGCGCTGGCAGGAGATCACGCCGACGGTCCGCTATCCGGGCCGCGACGAAGGCCACTATCTGCGCGACCGCCGCCCGTTGCCGCCGCCGTCGAAAGTTATCCACACCGATATCGCGATACTCGGCTCCGGCATCGCCGGCCTGACCGCCGCGTGGAAGCTGAAAAAACTCGGCCAGTCCGACGTGCTGATGATCGACGGCCCGCAACCGTACGGCAACGCGGCCGGCGGCGCTTTCGACGATCTCGAATATCCGACCGGTGCGCACTACCTGCCGCTGCCGTCGCCGGAGTCGGTGCACGTGCGCGAGATCCTGGCCGACCTGGGCATCATTCAAAAAGACGCGATGGCGGAGAAGCCCTACTACGACGAGCGCTATATCCTGCACGGGCCGGAGGAGCGGCTGCTGTTCAACGGCCATTGGCAGGACGGCTTCATCCCGACGGACGGCGTGCCGCAATGGGAGCGCGACGAGCATGCGCGCTTCTTCGCCGAAGTGACCAGGCTGCGCCAGACCAAGGGCGCCGATGGCCGCCGCGTGTTCGTGTTCCCGACCGTGATGTCGTCGGAAGACCCGCAGTGGCAGGCGCTGGACCGCATCACGCTCAAGCAGTGGCTGGACCAGAGCGGCTACAAATCGCCGACCTTGCACTGGTATCTGAACTACTGCTGCCGCGACGACTACGGCACCCGCTACGACCAGGTGTCGGCATGGGCCGGCCTGCACTACTACTGCAGCCGCTGGGGCCAGGCCGCCAACGCCGGCAACGGTGCCTGGCTGACGTGGCCGGGCGGCTTGCAGCCGCTGGCCAAAGGCATGGAACACGCGGCCGGCGTGCCGCGCATGGCCGGCACCGTGGTGTCGCTGAAAAAAACCGCGGACGGGGTGGAGGCGCTGTGCTTCACGCTGGAAGCCGGCAAGGCCACCACCTACCTGGTCCGCGCCCGCAAGGCGATCTGCGCCATGCCGGTCAACATCGCCGCGCGGGTTGTGGATAACATCGCCGAATACGGCTTCGATCCGGCCAAGCACATCCCCGAATACGCGCCGTGGATGGTGGCGAACTTCCTGCTCAAACGCTTTCCGGAAGAGCGGCCCAGCCAGCCACTGTCGTGGGATAACGTGGTGTACAGCGAGCCGGGGCTGGGCTTCGTCGTCTCCACGCACCAGGACATCCGCGTGCGGCCGCCGGAAAAGACGGTGTTCAGCGCCTATGTCGCGCTGTCGGACCGCAAGCCCCTGGCCGCGCGCCGCTGGTTGGCGGCGGCCAGCCCGCAGGAACTGCTGGCGCTGGCCAGCGCCGATTTGAAGGAGGCCTACGGCGCGCAGTTCGCGTCTTGCGTCGAGCGGGTCGACATCACCTTGCGCGGCCACGCGATGGCGTCGCCGTGGCCCAACTTCCGCAGCAACGCCGGCACGAAGGCGCTGCGCGAGGCTGACGGCAGCATCCTGTTCGCGCATGCCGACCTGTCGGGTTTCTCGGTGTTCGAGGAGGCGGCGTGGTGGGGTTATCGTGCCGCCACGCTGGCCGTAAAGTGATAAGCTTGCCTCATGACACATGACGCCCGCCAGCGCTTCCGCGCCACCGCCAAGCAGAAACTGCATGAAAAATATGCGGATGACGATGCTTTTTCCAGCCGCTCCGCCAATCCGGAACTGAGCAAGTCCAAAGGCAAGGCGCTCGACATCAAGCGCACTGTCGCGCTGATCGACCGCATCTCGGCCTTGCAGGACAAGCTGTACGCGCAGCACAATCAAAAAGTGCTGCTGATCCTGCAGGGCATGGACACCTCCGGCAAGGACGGCACGATACGCGTCATGTTCAGCGGCATCAGCCCGATGGGCGTGAAGGCGGCCGCCTTCAAGGCGCCGACCGACAACGAACTGGCCCACGACTACCTGTGGCGCGTGCACCAGCAGGTGCCCGTCAAGGGCGAGATCGCCATCTTCAACCGCAGTCATTACGAAGACGTGTTGATCACCAAGGTGCAGGGCATGATCGACGCCAAGGAATGCGAGCGTCGCTACGCGCAGATCCGCGATTTCGAACGCATGCTGAGTGAGACCGGGACCACCATCATCAAGGTCTTCCTGCACATCTCGAAGGAAGAGCAGCGCCAGCGCCTGCAGGAGCGCCTGGACGATCCGGACAAGCAGTGGAAATTCAATCCGACCGACGTCGAGCAGCGCAAGAAGTGGGACGATTACCAGCGCGCATACGAGAAGGCCATCCGCGAAACCAACGCGCCGCACGCGCCGTGGTACATCGTGCCGGCCAATTCCAAGACGCACCGCAACCTGGTGGTCGCCAGCCTGCTGCTGGAGACGCTGGAAAGCATGGACCTGGCCTATCCGGAACCGCATCCCGACCTGTCCTCGTTCACCGTGGAGTAAAACGCGCCGTCGCCGTCTGTGGCATAGTGATCCTTTGCGCAATGAAGGAGATCACCCATGCTGCAACTGAAAGATCCGACGCTGCTGCGCCAGCAAGCCTACATCAACGGCCAGTGGAGCGACGCCGACAACGGCGCCACGCTGGCCGTCACCAATCCCGCCACCGGCGAACAACTCGGCACCATCCCGCTGATGGGCGCCGCCGAAACCAAGCGCGCGATCTCGGCCGCCAACGCGGCCTGGCCGGCCTGGCGCAAGAAGAGCGCCCGCGAGCGCGCCATCATCCTGCGCAAGTGGAATGACCTGATCCTGGAAAATACCGAAGACCTGGCGCAGCTGATGACGGCCGAGCAGGGCAAGCCGCTGGCCGAGTCGCGCGGCGAAGTCGCCTACGGCGCCTCCTTCATCGAATGGTTCGGCGAGGAAGCCAAGCGCGTCGCCGGCGAAACGCTGGCCTCGCCGTGGCAGGACCGCCGCCTGCTGGTGACCAAGGAACCGATCGGCGTCTGCGCCGCCATCACGCCGTGGAACTTCCCGATCGCGATGATCACCCGCAAGGCCGGCCCGGCGCTGGCCGCCGGCTGTCCGATGGTGCTCAAGCCCGCGGAAGCGACGCCGTACTGCGCGCTGGCGCTGGCGGTATTGGCCGAGCGTGCCGGCGTGCCGGCCGGCGTGTTCAGCGTGGTGACCGGCACGCCGAAGGACATCGGCGCCGAGATGACCTCCAACCCGACCGTGCGCAAGCTGACCTTCACCGGCTCCACCGCCGTCGGCCGCCTGCTGATGGAGCAGAGCGCCAAGACGATCAAGAAACTGTCGCTGGAACTGGGCGGCAACGCGCCGTTCATCGTGTTCGACGACGCCGATCTCGATGCCGCCGTCGAAGGCGCGCTGGCGTCCAAGTACCGCAACGCCGGCCAGACCTGCGTCTGCGCCAACCGCATCTACGTGCAGGACGGCGTCTACGAGCAGTTCGCCGAAAAACTGGTGGCCGCCGTGGGCAAGCTCAAGGTCGGCAACGGCGTCGAGCCTGGCGTCACGCAAGGACCATTGATCGACGAGAAGGCGGTGCAGAAGGTCGAGCAGCACGTGGCCGATGCGCTGGCCAAGGGTGGCCGCCTGCTGACGGGCGGCAAGCGCCATGAGCTGGGCCACAGTTTCTTCCAGCCTACCGTGATCGCCGACGTCAGCAACGACATGATCGTGGCGACCGAGGAAACCTTCGGCCCGCTGGCGCCGCTGTTCCGCTTCGAGACCGACGAGGAAGCCATAGCCCTGGCCAACGACACCGAGTTCGGCCTGGCCAGCTACTTCTATTCGCGCGACATCGGCCGCATCTGGCGCGTGGCAGAGGGACTGGAGAGCGGCATGGTGGGTGTCAACACCGGCCTGATCTCCAACGAAATCGCGCCGTTCGGCGGCGTCAAGCAATCGGGCCTGGGACGCGAGGGTTCGCACTACGGGCTCGATGAGTTCCTGGTCATCAAGTACATCTGCCTGGGCGGCATCTAGGCACTTCGCGCACCAGCACGGTGACCGGCGAGACGCCCGTCAGCCGGTCGACCATGCGCTTGACGGCCGCCATCTGGTGGCCGTTTTTCTGTGCGTAGCGCGTGTCGTCGTAGGCAAACCAGTCCCAGCATGCGTTGGGATTGGGGTAGGGAAAAATCGCCGTCGCCTGCGGATACAGGATCACTATTTTGTTGGTGTCGGCCCAGGCGTTGTAGCCGGCGCGTTCGATGAAGGTGGTGCCGATATCGTCGAGGTCCTGCAGGCAGCCGTGGAAGGCCACATGCAGCCGGCAGCCGGCGCCGGCGTCCGTGTCGCAGGCCGGCGGCACGTACAGATAGCCGGTATCGGCCATGCCGTGCCATCCCGGCAGCGGGATGAACTCCGACTGGTCGAAGGCGATGAAGCGTCCGCTGCGGTTGCCGGTGTTGCGCGGGAACAGCGGGCCGTAGATCCACTTCAGCAGCTCGCCCGCCGCATCGTAGCCGCAGTTGTTGATGTAGGGGCTGCCCAGCGTCTTGCAGCTGCTGCCGTAGCGGTCGGTGGGCATCGCATGCTCGGCCTCCAGGTCGCGCGTGTAGGAAATCCGGTTGGCGTCGACGTAGTGGCGCAGATAGGCGTACAGGTCGTGCATCACCGGCTGCGGCACGACGCTGTCGGCGTTGCCCGAAAACATCCATATCTTGTGGGTGGCCAGCGCGGAGGTCGGATCTATGCTGCCGCCTTCGGCAAACCAGTCGGTAAAGGCGATCAGGTCCGGCACGTGGGTCGAGCCTTGCCGCACGCGGCAGGAAAACAGTTCGGTGGTGCAGCTGCAGCTGGTGGTGGCGGTGAACACGCTGCCCTGCGAGCAGAAGTACGGGCCGCCGGCGATGATGCCCGCGCCCGTGACGACGCTGGAAAACGCCACCTCGAACTGCACCGCCATGAAGGCGCCGGACGACAGGCCGGATACGCTGACCTGGGTGGTGTTCATCGCCGGCAACGAGACGGTCTGCGCGCGGACCAAGCCGGCTATCAGCAGACATAACAACCAAAGAATTCGCATGATGGCCTCCATGCCGGCGCGATCGGATTCCCAGTGTGCGGCAGGCTTTTGGATTTTGCTTAATCCCGCTCAATCGTGTGGAGTACCTGGGCCGGAAATTTCGGACCTCCCGGCAATTTTGTCGGGTTTGGCATAGAATGATTTCCCCTTCCTTTTTCGGCCGATAACCATGTCCAAGTCCCTTGCCCAGTTGTGCCTGATTTCTTCGCTGACCATGCTGGCCAGCGCTTCGGCGTTTGCCCAAGCGCCAGCGGCGACCGCGCCTGCGGCGGCGCCTGTCGCCGCGCCGGGCAGCTGCCCCGCGATCCTGAAGCAAACCTTCAAGCGCCTGCAGGACGAGGCGCCACAGGACCTGTGCCAGTATTCCGGCAAGGTGATTCTGGTCGTTAACACCGCCAGCTATTGCGGTTTTACTAACCAGTACGAAGGCCTGGAAGCGATGTATGCCAAGTACGGCAGCAAGGGCCTGGTGGTGCTGGGCTTCCCGTCGAACGACTTCGGCCAGCAGGAGCCGGGCAGCAGCAAGGAAATCGCTGATTTCTGCTACAACACCTACGGCGTGAAGTTCCCGATGTTCGCCAAGTCGGTGGTGTCGGGCAAGGAACCTAACCCGCTGTTCGCAAACCTGATCAAGATCACCGGCAAGGCGCCGGCCTGGAACTTCCACAAATACCTGATCGACCGCAACGGCAAGGTGGTGGACAACTTCGGCAGCAAGGTAACGCCTACCGACAAGCAGCTGGTCGGCGCCGTGGAAAAAGCGCTGGCGATGTAATCCTGCCTGAACTTTCGAGCTTGCCCCGGGTCTGACAGACATGGCCGCCCGGGCGGCTCAATGTTCAGCGGAGGATGCAATGGCGCGCAGTGGCAAGAAAGTCCGAGTCAGTGGAATCGTAGTCCGAGCATCGCCCGACCGCCCCGAGTGCAACCGCGCCGCCACCGCGCTGGCCGATGCGCTCGATCCCGATACCCCCGTTTTCAGCGTCGATCCGCAGGATCCCGACCTGGTGATCCGCGAACTCGACGGCTACGCCGTCCGCGGCTATTTCAAGCGCGGAAAATTCATCGAAATTTTATGATCCCGTGGCCAGGGCGAAACCTTCGTCCAGCCAGCCCGTGATACCGCCCGGCATGACTTTGACGGGACGGCTCAGTTGCGCCAGGCGTACGGCGGCGCGGGCTGCGCCGTTGCAGTGGGGACCGGCGCAATAGACCACGAACAAAGTATCCGCCGGGAACTCGGCGATCTTCGATCCGATGATCTTGCGGTGCGCCAGATCCAGTGCGCCGGGCACGTGGCCGGCAGCGTATTTTTCCGTGCCGCGCACATCCAGCAGGACGAAATCCTGCTGGCCGCCGGTCAGCGCGTCGTGCACGTCCCAGCAGTCGGTTTCATAGCTGAAACTCGCTTCGAAGTGGGCGAGGGCGGCGGCGCTGGGGGCGGCGGGTATGGCGCTGACGAGGGATTTGGCGGACATCTTGATCTCCTTCAATGAGTGGACAGTGACGCCATTGTGCGGCCGCGCCGTCGTCGTCGGCAGTGGCGCACAAGCCATTCTGCGTTAAGATTGCGCCATGAAAAAACATCTTGTCGTCGCACTGGCCTACGACCGCCTGTGCACCTTCGAGTTCGGCTGCACGGTCGAACTGTTCGCGCTGGAGCGTCCCGAGCTGGACGTGGACTGGTACGACTTTGCCGTCTGCGCCGTCGAGCCCGGGCCGATACGCGCAGCCGGCGGCATCATCGTGCAGGCGCCGTACACGCCGGAATTGCTGGAGCGGGCCGACACCATCATCATTCCCGGCTGGCGCGATGCCGACGAATTGCCGCCGCCCGCGCTGCTGGACATGATCCGCGCCGCCCACCGGCGCGGCACCCGCTTGTGCTCAATCTGTTCCGGCGTGTTCGTGCTGGCCGCCGCCGGCGTGCTGGACGGCCAGCGCGCCACCACCCACTGGCGTTATGCCGACCGGCTGGCGCAACGTTATCCACAAATCGCGGTCCAGCCCGACGATTTGTATGTGGATAACGGCCAGGTGATCACCGCCGCCGGATCGGCCGCCGGCCTCGACATGCTGTTGCATCTGGTGCGGCGCGACTACGGCGCCAAGGTCGGCAACCTGGTGGCGCAGCGGCTGGTGGTGGCGCCGCATCGCGAGGGCGGACAGGCGCAGTTCCTGCCGCGTCCGATGGCGCAGGGGGAGCAGGGGCGGCTGTCGCGGCTGATGGATTGGCTGCGCAGCAATCCGGCGCAGCAGCACACCGTCAACAGCATGGCCGAGCGCGCCGCGATGAGCCCGCGCACCTTGCAGCGGCAGTTCCAGCAGGCGACCGGCCTCGGCCCGGTGGAATGGCTGATCCGCGAGCGCGTGGCGATCGTCAAGGAGATGCTGGAAGTGCCCGATGTGCCGCTGGCGCAGATCGCCGAGCGCGCCGGCTTCGGTTCGGAGGAATCGCTGCGCCACCACTTCCGCCGCCTGGCCGCGACCACGCCGGGCGCCTATCGCCGCCGCTTCGCCAACACGATCTAGGTCTAGGGTGCGTCGCTTGTCATTTTTGTCAACCTTGGCTAATCTGAATCGCTCAACACAACCAAGGAGACGGACATGCCATACGTAGACGGTTTTGTGATTCCAGTACCCAAGGACAAGGTGGAGGAGTACAAGAAGATGTCGCTCGAGTGCGGCAAGGTGTGGAAGGAATTCGGCGCGCTGGAATTCCGCGAATGCATAGGCGACGATGTCCCGCCCGGCAAGATCACTTCCTTCCCGCTCAGCGTGGAGTTGAAGGAAGACGAGGCGGTGGTGTTTTCATGGATCGTCTACGAATCCCGCGCCGCGCGCGACGCCATCAACGACAAGGTGATGAAGGATCCGCGCATCGCAGCCTACATGGATCCGAAGAACATGCCCTTCGACGGCAAGCGCATGATCTTTGGCGGCTTCGAGATGATGATCGACATGTGAGGCCGGGCCTCAGGCCAGTGTCGCCCTCATCGCACCGCGCAACGCGTTGCAGACGACGATCTCGTCGGCCGTTTCCAGCATCGCGCGGGTGATGACCGCCTCGCTGGCGTTCCATTGCGGATCGTCCAGCATCGCGGCGCGCATCACGCCGGGCAGGATGCCGCTGCTTAAAGGCGGCGTGAGCCAGCGGCCGGCTACGCGCACGAACACGCTGCTGCGGCCGCCCTCCGTCAATTCTCCGCGTTCGTTGAAGAACAGCGTATCGAACGCGCCCTTCGCTTCGGCCTCGCGCCAGGCGGCGTCGTAGCGGGTGCGGATGCTGGTCTTATGTCGCAGGAACAGGTCGCCCGAATGCGTCGTATCCGGCGCCAGCAGCACGCGCACCGGTTCGGCCAACGGCGCCAGCGGCGCGTGCTGCACCGAGAACGCGCCCGATGGGCTCAGCGCCAGGCGCAGGCGGTAGTCGATGCCGGCGTCCAGCATTGCGCAGGCGGTGTCGAGATAGGCATCGGCCGCCGCCGCATCCCAGGAAAAACCGAAGTACTTCGCCGATGCGGCCAGCCGCGCCAGATGGCGTTGGCGATGGCGCGCGCCGCCGTCGCGGGTGGCGCGCATGGTTTCGAAAATCTCGAAGTCGCTTTTCAGGCCGGTGAGGAAGCGCGCCTTCAGCTGGCATTCGGCGTATTCCTCCAGCGGGTCGCTGTCGAAGACGATGCCGGCGCCGACGCCCATCTCGCCTTTGCGCAAGCCGTTCTGGCTGTCCGGCGCCCGCAGCGTCAGTGTGCGGATCGGCACCGACATGCAGAAGTCGCCGACCTTGCCATCCGCGCGCGGATCGAACCAGCCGATGGCGCCGGTGTAGACGCCGCGCGGGTCCGGCTCCAGTTCGCGGATGATCTCCATCGTGCGCCGCTTCGGTGCGCCGGTGATCGAGCCGCACGGATAGAGCGCGTTGAAGATATCGGCCAGCGTGGCATCCTCGCGCAGCCTGGCGGTGATGGTGGAGGTCATCTGCAGCACGCTGCTGTAGCGGTGCACTTCGAACAGTGCCGGCACTTCCACCGAGCCGGTTTGCGCGATGCGGGCGATGTCGTTGCGCAGCAGGTCGACGATCATCAGGTTCTCGGCGCGGTTCTTCGGATCAGCCGCCAGCACGGTGGCGCGCTGGATATTGTCGGCGGTCTGCGCAGACGGCGCGGCGGGCGCCGTGCCCTTCATCGGCCGCGCGGTGATCACGCCGTTCTCGTGGCGCGCAAACAGCTCGGGCGACAGCGACAGGATGGCAGTGCCGTCGTCCAGCCGCACCAGAGCGCCGTAAGGAACCGGCTGGCGGCCGCGCAGGCGGGCGTACAGCGCATGGATGCTGCCAAACGCGTCAAAACGCAGCCTGTAGGTGTAATTGACCTGGTAGGTGTCGCCGGCCTCGATGTAGTCGCGGATGCGCGCCAGCGCGCCGGTGAAGGCTTCCTGGTCGATGTTGGCGCGGATGTTGGCGATGCCGGCCGGTCGCTCGATCGGGAAGGAACGCGCCGCCAGCCAATCGCCGACTTCTGATGCGGACAGCTGCGTGCAATCCTTGAACAGCAGGACTTGCGCCAGCGGCAGGGCCGGATCGACAGGCGCCGCGCCGAGTTCGAGCAGCTCGGCGCCGAGCTCGTAGCTGCACACGGTGACCGCGTATTCGCCGCGCGTCAGCGCCGCTTGCATTTGCGTCAGCAGTTGCGGCCACTGGCCGATGTCGTCGCAGCGCAGCGTGGCGGTGTGGCCGGTGTACAGGCGCGAGCGCGCGTCCGGGGCTTGCGTGCCTTCGGGGCTGGCGTCATCGAGCAGTGCGAAAACTTCGTCGTTCATGTTCAACTTACGAAAGCAGCAGGGCGATTTGCAGCGGTGCGTCCTGCGACGGGTTGTTCTTGAAGCCGCTCTTGGCGTAGCGGTGCCAGCGGCCGATGACGAAGCTGGCCAGCATGCCGGCGCGCGCGTTCACGTCCGCTTCATGTCCATGGCCTTCGGTGACGGCCAGCCGCAAGGCCTGCTTCAGCGCCAGCTCGACGCGGTCGTAGAACTGGTTCATGCGCGCCTGCAGCCGCTCGTCCTCGTTGACCAGCGCGTCGCCGATCAGCACCCGCGTCATGCCCGGGTTCTGGCTGGCGAAATGCAGCAGCATGCCGACGATATCACGCGCCTGGGCGGCGCCGTCGCTCTGGCGGTCGGCGATCTGGTTGATCAGGCCGAACACCGTCGACTCGATGAACTCGATCAGCCCCTCGAACATCTGCGCCTTGCTGGCGAAGTGCCGGTACAGCGCGGCTTCGGAAAACTCCAGCTTGCGCGCCAGCGCGGCGGTGGTGATCTTGTCGCCCTTGGGCTGTTCCAGCATCTCCGCCAGCGCCTGCAGGATTTGCATGCGGCGCTGGCCCGGCGGTGTGCTTGCCATGTGATCTCGCGAGTAAATGGATGGGTTGGTTAATGCAGGTGACGCAGGTAATGCAGGCGTGCCGGTAAATTCCTGACAGATTTTACTTTGACATCGACATAAGCGGGGCGATTTAGCCTTTTTTGCGGATGGGCCAGGCCGATGGCGTCGCCCACCTCCAGGTATTGCGTGACCCACGCCGTGCGCATGCCCAGCTCGTGCGCGCTGCGCAGGTTGGCCAGCGTGTCCTCGACCAGGATGCAGCGGCCGGGCGCCAGCCCGTGGCGGCGCATCAGTTTGCGCAGCAGCAGCTTCGACGGCTTGGGCCGCATCTGCCGGTGCACCGTCATCGCCTCCACCGATATGTGGTGGCTGAATTCGCGCTGCAGTCCCAGGTGGCGCAGCACCTGCGTCGAGTAGCGGTGCGGCGCGTTGGTCAGCAGGATCTTGCGGCCGGGCAGGCGGCGCAGCAGCTGGCGCAGGCCGCGCTCGGCGCGGATCATCGCCGTCAGGCCGGCGATCGCATGGGTTTCGTGCAGAAAGTGCTCGGCCCGCACGCCGTGGTGCTTGACCAGTCCCAGCATGGTGGCGCCGTAGCGCCGCCAGTACATGGTGCGCGCCGCGTTGACGGCGTCCTCGCCGGCGGGCGTCACGCCGTCGCCCAGCACATTGGCGATGTAGACGTTCATGTTGGCCATGATCGTCGGGAAGATCGCGTGCGAGGCGTTGTGCAGGGTGTTATCGAGATCGAACAGCCACACCGGGGAGTTGCGAGTAATATTCACTTCAGAGCCATCTTTAAAGGAAACCATGCTGCGCCAGATTATAGTGATGTTCTGCGGTTTGTTCTGGTTTGTCCTCAGTCCGGCCTGGGCGGTCGACAAGCACGGCGCGCTGTTCAAGGTGGAGCACGGCGGACACACGCTGTACCTGTTCGGCACCATCCACGTCGGCGCCGCGGATTTCTATCCGCTGGAGCCGCGCGTGGCGGACGTGATAGCCAGGGCGCCGGTGCTGGCGCTGGAGATCGATCCGCTGGGCGACCAGCAGCAGCTGACGCGCGCCGTGCAACGGCACGGCATAGTGATGCGCGGCGGGCCGGCGGGGCCGGCGCTGCCGGCGTCGTGGCGGCTGCGGCTGGAGCGCTTGCTGAAGCAGTACGGCATCGAGCCGGAGACGGTGGCGCCGATGAAGCCGTGGCTGCTGGCCAGCCTGCTGACGGTGAGCGAATTCTCGGCGCAGGGCTACGATGCGGCGCTGGCGGTGGACGGCTACCTGTCCAAACAGGCGCATGCGCGCGGCCAGAAAATCGTCGAGCTGGAATCGGCGGACAGCCAGATGGCGCTGTTCGACAAGATGAGCGCCGCCGACCAGCTGAAGTTCTTGGAGGAGGCCATCGCCGGCATCGAGGACAAGGAGCAGGCCAACCAGGCACGCGAGATCGCCGACGCCTGGCGCAGGGCCGATATCGCCGGGCTGGACGCGCTGGCGGCCAAGGCGGCGAGGGACGACAGCTTCTCCGGCCGCTTCGTGCAGAAGATCCTGCTGGACGGGCGCAATCCGGCGCTGGCCGACGGCATGGTCAAGCTGATGGCGCGCGAAAACAACAGCCTGGCGGCGATCGGCATTTTGCACCTGATCGGAAACGGAAGCGTGCCGGAACTGCTGCGCAAGCGCGGGCTCAAGGTGGAGCGGATTTACTAGTCGGGGAGGGTACTGCAGAGGTGAAGCCGAAAGATGGTGCCCTTTACGTGGATTGAACACGTGGCCTCTCCCTTACCAAGGGAGTGCTCTACCACTGAGCTAAAAGGGCGTACTGGTATGGCGATGCACTTGAAATCGCGGCAAAATGTGCATCGCCGTTTTTTCAGTGAGACCGGATCATAGTGCCAAAAGCCTGTTCGGTCAACACCTCGAGCAATAAACTGTGTTCAATTCGCCCGTCGATGATGTGAACGGTGTTGACGCCGGACTTCGCCGCATCCAGTGCTGATGAAATTTTAGGCAGCATGCCGCCCGAAATCGTACCGTCGGCGAACATCTCGTCGATCTCGCGCGCCGACAGGTCGGTCACCAGATTGCCCTGCTTGTCCTGCACGCCGGCGATGTTGGTCATCATGATCAGCTTTTCAGCCTTCAGGATTTCCGCGATCTTGCCGGCGACGACGTCGGCGTTGATGTTGTAGGCCTGGCCATCCTGGCCGAAGCCGATCGGCGAAATGATCGGGATGAAGGCGTCGTCCTGCAGCGCCTTGACCACGGCCGGGTTGATCGCGTCGATCTCGCCGACGAAGCCGATGTCGAGGAACTGGCCCGGATTGTCCTTGTCCGGCATGGACATCTTCTTGGCGCGTATCAGGCCGCCGTCCTTGCCGGTCAGGCCCACCGCCTGGCCGCCGTAGTGATTGATCAGCATGACGATGTCCTGCTGGACTTCGCCGCCCAGCACCCACTCCACCACTTCCATGGTTTCTTCGTCGGTGATGCGCATGCCCTGCACGAAGGTGCCCTGCTTGCCGATTTTTTTCAGCGCGTTGTCGATCTGCGGACCGCCGCCGTGCACCACGACCGGATTCATGCCCACCAGCTTGAGCAAAATGACATCGCGGGCGAAGCCGTGTTTCAGGCGCTCGTCGGTCATGGCATTGCCGCCGTATTTGATGACAATCGTCTTGCCGTGGAAGTTACGGATATAGGGCAGGGCCTCGGCCAGGATCTGCGCCTTGATCTGCGGTGCCACCGCGGTCAAGTCGTCAGTCATGCCTAAGTTAAGGTTAGCAAGTTGGGTCATGGCGAGTCCGGTTTGGAAAATTGGTGCAATTTTACAGCCTGATGCTGCAATCAACCATGCATTATAGGGCCATCCGGTTGTATTTTCCCGGAACCTCCGATACGCTGCCCGACTATGACCGCCACCGACACCCTCCACCGCCAGCTAGAAGTCATGCGTCCACTGCTTGTCCGTTTTGCACAATTGCAAATTCGGAATCAGGCATTGGCGGAGGACGCCGTGCAGGATGCGCTGATCGCGGTGCTGGAAAAGCCCGAGCGCTTTGCCGGCCAATCGTCGCTGCGCACCTATGTGACGGGCATCCTGAAGTACAAGATCATCGACTGCCTGCGCGCCAGCTCGCGCGAGCGTCAGATCGACACCCACGACGACCAGTCCGAGGACGACGCCATCGACGCCTTGTTCATCGCCGACGGCCACACGCGCGAGCAGCCGATGGCCTGGGGCGACCCCGACGCCACGCTGGAGCAGAAGGATTTCTTCAAGGTGCTGGAGATCTGCCTGGAGAAGCTGCCGGCCAAGACCGCCCGGATTTTCATGATGCGGGAGTGGCTGGAGCTGGAAACCGACGAAATTTGTAAGGAATTGGCGATTACCACGTCTAATGCATGGGTGCTCCTGTACCGGGCGCGCATGCGCTTGCGTGAATGCCTGGACTTGAACTGGTTTGGCAACCGCCAGGCCACGTGACCGCATCATTGATTGTCTGCGACTATGGAATCTCATAAAACCGGCTTGAAGCCGACCTGCCGGGAAGTCCACCGGCTGGTGTCGGAAGGGATGGACCGCGATTTGTCATTCGTCGAGCGCACCCGCATGCGGCTGCACTTGATGGTGTGCGACGCCTGCACCCGGTTCAACGGCCAGATGTCGATGCTGCGTTCGGCCATGCGCCGCTTTCCGCTTGATTTTGAGCCCGACAGCCCGCCGCCGCTGGACGACGACGAAGCGGAACATCGCCACACGTAGCCCGCCATGAGCACCTGCTCGCGCTGCGGCGCCGAATTCAGTTGCGCGATGGCAGACTACGATCCGTCGGCCCCGCCGCAGCCCTGCTGGTGCACCTATTTGCCGGCCTCGCTGCCGGTACCGTCCACGCCGGGCGCCAGCTGCTGGTGCCCGGACTGTTTGAAGAAACACATCGCCGACCATCCGAAGCCGGCCGGCTAGCCACAAGGAAGCAAGCATGCGTCGTTTTAGCGACATGGGTATCCGCGCGCGTATCAGCAGCGGCTACATCATCCTGATCCTGCTGCTGATCGGCGTGATACTGGTCGGCGTCAGCCGCATCTACGCCATCCGCGCCGAGAGCGACCATATCCTGCACCAGGACTGGGCCGCCAGCGCCGCCATCAACACCATCGACACGCAGTCGCGCGAGGCCGCGACCCGCATCGTCACGCTGATCATCCAGAAGGAAAAGCACCGCCGCATCGACAGCTACAGCCGCATCGACAAGATCAAGATCGACATCGACGCGCAACTGGAGCTGCTGGCCAGGCTGGACGCGGCGCCGGAGGCGCGGGCGCAGATCGAGAAGGTCAAGCAGGCGCGTGCCGCCTACTACGACAGCTTCATCGCCGTGGCCGACATGGTCGAAGGCGAGGACCGCGAGGCCGCCGAGGAGAAGATGAACTCGATGGCCTTGCCGGCGCTGGAGCGCCTGCAGGAAGAGATCAAGAAGCTGGGCCAGCTGCAGCAGGCGCAGGTGATGACCAGCGCCGAACAGGCGCGCGCCGACATCAACATGTCGCTGATGGAGATTTCCGCGATGGGCGCGCTGGCGGTGATCGTCGGCATAGGCTTCGGCTTCTCGGCGCGCTCGATCACGCGTCCGCTGGAGGAAGCGATCGCGATCGCCAAGCGGGTCGGGCAGGGCGACCTGAGCTCCGTCATCGAGGTGACGTCGCAGGACGAGACGGGCGAGCTGCTGCATGCGCTGAAGCTGATGACGGCCAGCCTGGCCGCCGAACAGGAGTTGCGCAAGGCGGTGACGGTGGCCGAGGATGCGACCAAGATGAAGTCCGACTTCCTGGCCAATATGTCGCACGAAATCCGCACGCCGATGAACGGCATCATCGGCATGACGCACCTGGCGCTGCAAACAGACCTGACGCCGAAGCAGCGCAACTACCTGGAGAAGGTCGAAGGCGCGGCCAAGAACCTGCTGGGCATCATCAACGATATCCTGGACTTTTCGAAGATCGAGGCCGGCAAGCTGGCCTTCGAGCAGGTCGATTTTTATGTGGAAGACGTGATGGCGAATATCGCCGACCTGTCCATCATGCGCGCGCAGGACAAGGGGCTGGAGCTGCTGTTCGATATCGCGCCGGAAGTGCCGCAGGCGCTGGTCGGCGATCCGCTGCGCTTCGGCCAGGTGATGATCAACCTGACCAACAACGCCATCAAGTTCACCCAGCACGGCGAGATCGTCGTGACGATACGCGTGGCCGAGCGCCTGGCGGACCAGCGCGTGCGCCTGCGCGTCGATGTGCGCGACACCGGTCCGGGCATGACGCCGGAGCAGCAATCGCGCCTGTTCCAGGCCTTCTCGCAGGCGGACACCTCGACCACGCGCCATCACGGCGGCACCGGCCTGGGCCTGACCATCAGCAAACGCCTGGTCGAATTGATGAACGGCGAGATCGGCCTGGAAAGTCAGCCCGGCGTCGGCAGCACTTTCCACTTCACCGCCGAATTCGGCGTCGCCGCCATCGAGGCGCCGCAGCCGATGCCCGACATTTCCGGTCTGCGCGTGCTGGTGGTGGACGACAACGCCAGCGCCCGCGAAATCTTCATGGGCATGCTGTCGGCCATGCAGTTTGCCGCCGCCTCGGCCGACAGCGGCCGGCGCGCCGTCGACATGGTGGCACAGGCGCGCGGCGAAGGCCGTCCGTTCAACATCGTGCTGCTGGACTGGCAGATGCCCGGAATGAACGGCATCGAAACGCTGCAGGCGATGCGCGAGCAGGCCGCGGCAGCCGGCGCCGAGGCGCCCGCCGTCATCATGGTCACCGCCTACAACCGCGACGTGCTGCTCGACGAAACGCGCGGCATCGCCATCGACGCCATGCTGAACAAGCCGGTCAGCTCATCGACGTTGCTCGATTCGATTTCCACGGTCTTCGGCAAGGACTTGAGCAGCTGCCGCCGCACGCGCCGGCGCGCCGACTACATGGCGGCCGAGGAATCGGTGCGCGGCGCGTATCTGCTGCTGGTGGAGGACAATGAAGTCAACCAGGAAGTGGCGCAGCAGATCCTCAGCGACGCCGGCATCCGCGTCGACATCGCCAGCAACGGCGCCATGGCGCTGGCCAAGATTGCCGTGGCCGATTACGACGGCGTGCTGATGGACTGCCAGATGCCGGTGATGGATGGCTACGACGCCACCCGCAAGCTGCGCGAGGATCCGCGCCACGCGAACCTGCCGGTGATCGCCATGACCGCCAACGCCATGGTCGGTGACAAGGAAAAATGCCTCGCCGCCGGTATGAACGATTTCATTGCCAAGCCGATCGACGTGGCGCAACTGTTCACGACGCTGTCGCGCTGGGTCAAGGTGAAGAACCCTGTGGCGCTCGACGCGGCAGAAGTCCAGCCCGCCGGCGACAGCCGCGACGAAGCGCTGCCCATCATCGCCGGCCTGCGCATGGAGGCGGCGCTGCAGCGTGTCGGCGGCAACGTCAAGTTGATGCGCAAGCTGTTGTCGCGCTTTGTGGAAACCCAGATCGACGCCATGACGCGCATCGCCAACGCCATCGAAAACAACGACCTGGCCGGCGCCACGCGCGAGGCGCATACTGTGAAAGGCCTGGCCGGAAATATCGGCGCAACCGGCATGGCCGATGCCGCCGGCAAGGTCGAACAGATGCTGGCCATGGGCGCCACCAAAGGCCGCGACGAAGCCATCGCCGCCATGGCGCAGGAGCTGGGCGACCTGGTGGCCCGCATCGCCATGGCGATGAACGACAAGCCGGACGCCGGCGCCGCGATTGAATCGCCGCAGCAGATCGACCTCGGCGAACTGGCCGCCATGGCGAAGGAGCTTGCGTTGCTGCTGGCGCAGGACGACAGCGCCGCCGTCAAGCTGCTGGACCGTATCTGTCCGCTGTTGACCGCGGCAGGGCAGGCCGAGCATGGCCGCCAGCTGCGCCGCCTGCTGGGGCAGTATGATTTCGAAGGCGCGCTGGATGAATTGAAGTCCGCCGCCGCAGCGCTGGATATCTCGCTGAATGCCGATTTATAAGAAGGAAAAACCGATGAACGCCAAGCCAACCATCCTCGTGGTCGACGACACGCCCGATAACATCGACCTGCTGTGCGCGGTGCTGGAAGAGGACTACCGCACCAAGATCGCCGTCAACGGCGAGCGCGCGCTGAAAATCGCCAACGGCGAAGCCAAGCCGGACCTGATCCTGCTGGACGTGATGATGCCGGGCATGAGCGGCTACGATGTCTGCAAGGCGCTCAAGGCCAATCCCGATACGCGCGACATTCCGGTCATCTTCGTCACCGCGATGAGCGAGACGGTGGACGAGCAGCTGGGCCTGGGCCTCGGTGCGGCGGACTACATCACCAAGCCGATCTCCGCGCCCATCGTCCTGGCGCGCATCAAGACCCAACTGTCGATGAAGCGCGTGCACGACTTCCTGCGCGACCAGAACAACTTCCTCGAAACGGAAATCGAGAAGCGCACGCGCGAGATCGTCGCGCTGCAGGACGTCACCATCCACACCATGGCTTCGCTGGCCGAAACGCGCGACAGCGAAACCGGCAACCATATCCGCCGCACCGCGCACTACGTCAAGACGCTGGCCGAAAAGCTGCGCGCCAATCCGCGCTTCAGTGACTTCTTGACCGACAAGACGATTGAGCTGCTGTTCAAGTCCGCGCCGTTGCACGACATCGGCAAGGTCGGCATCCCCGACCGCATCCTGCTCAAGCCTGGCCGCTTCGAGGGCAACGAATTCGAGATCATGAAGACCCACACCACGCTGGGCCGCGACGCGATCCGCCAGGCCGAGCGCGAGCTGGGCCTGGAAGTGGAGTTCCTCAAGTACGCCAAGGAGATCGCCTACGGCCACCAGGAGAAGTGGGATGGCAGCGGCTATCCCGAAGGCCTGGCCGGCGACGATATTCCGATCTCGGCGCGGCTGATGGCGGTGGCCGACGTGTACGACGCGCTGATCAGCCGCCGCGTCTACAAGGACGGCATGTCGCACGAGGCTGCGGTGGCGATCATGATCGAAGGCCGCGGCTCGCATTTCGATCCCGACATGCTGGACGCCTTCCTCGAACTGCAGCCGGAGTTCATCGAGATCGCCAAACGCTACGCGGACTCCGATCACGACATGGAGCACACACGCGCGAAGATCGAGCGCTTTACCAGCTGATGCTTTGCCAGTGGATCCTTGACCTGACGTGAGTCGTCAGATGGATTAGAGTTCTCATGCGTCTGTTACCGACCAGTAGCAGATGGACACCGTACTTTCTATACACTATAGGAAATCAAATGGAAAACTTTCGAGGACTAGTCCCCATAATCTCCTGCGCTATCGTCCTCGGCATCCACTGGTACCGCGCTATTGATGTTGATACTAAGATTTATCAGGTTAAAAAGAAACATTGGTACGCAGGCTTCGAATCCATCATGCTGATGGCTGGCATAGCGGTGATACTCAAAGGAATTCAATGATTCCGAAAGTGGTGGCGAATTGCTCCATTTGAAGAATTCAGGTTAATTTCGGCTTACGGCCCGGAACGGACTGCTAAAGATAGTCGGAAAACATGAGTAAACGTTCATAATCGAAGCCTGGAGAGAGATATGGGACTAGCCTTCTTGCCATGGGAGCGGCTGCCAGCGTGGTTACTTGGGCCACTATTGGTCGCCGCTGGCGTGTTTCTTCTGTTTAATGCCGAACAGTTTTCTTGGAGACAGTTCGAAGCCGGTGGCTTTATTGTCATTGGCATTGTTGTATTCGTTGCCGGAGTGATGAAATTGCGCGCAAAGTCTATGGCCAACCTTAGCATAGACGAAAAATAGAACGCTGCCGCAGCCAGCAGCAGCCCGTCGGCATCGGTGTTTTTATATGAATTTGTTGGGAAAAAGATGAAGCAAGTTTTGCCCCATATTCAAATCGGACTCTACAATGAGGAGCATGTCATCGTCGTTGTGGGTGATTATGAGTTAGCTGACTTCATCGATGACTATCTTTGCGAGGACTGCGACTTGCCTTCCGATTACCGGACTATCGCCGAACGCCCAGGCGGTGAAATTATCACTTTACATTTCCCTGCATGTGCGCGATTACAGGAAGTAGACAGTTGCCTTACCAGATTGTCCTCGGATGAAATTGAGCGCATTTATCGCCTTAATAACGAGCTATCAACATGACTCCTACCGGTTGAATCCGCAGGCGGAAGCCGGCAGTCATCGGGCACTCTGAGTCAGCTCAAGTCCGAGCTAGCACACCTTAGCTGACCGTGCGGAAGAAGCGCAGCATCTCGCGGCTGGCGTCCGGACCTTTGGCGTCGGTGTAGGTGCCGTTGGAGCTGCCGCCGAACCATGCGTGGCCGGCGCCGTGCACCACCCAGTGTTCGCCCACCGGCGTACCATCCGCCTTGGTGTGCGTGGTCTGCGTGTAGCGGTGGCCGTTCGGCACCGATCCCGATTGCGTCAGCGACGCACCCTTGTGGCTGTGCAGCCGCTGCTCGATCACCTGCTCGCCGTTGCGCGGATTGACGGTGGTGTCGCTGTCGCCATGGAAGACGATGATGGGCTGCGAACCGTCGCTGGTCTTGAGCGAGGCGGCGCCGCGCTTCATGGCCGTCAGCGCCGACGGCAGGTCCTGCGCCGAGGCGAACGGCAAGCCCGAATGCACGCCCACGGCGGCAAACATTTCCGGATACAGCGTGGCGACAATCGCCGCCATCGCGCCGCCGGCCGACAGGCCCGCCACGAACACCTGGCGCTCGTTGACCGGATACTCGTCGATGATCTGCTGCGTGATGCCGGCGATGATCGACGGCTCGCCCTGGCCGCGCGTCTGGTCGATGGCGTTGAACCAGTTCCAGCACTTGGAGTGGTTGGCGCCGGCGTTCTGCTCCGGATAGGCGACCAGGCATTCCATCTCTTCCGCCACCTGGTTCATCTGCGTGCCGGCGGCGAAATCGTCGGGATCCTGCGTGCAGCCGTGGAGCATCACCAGCAGCGGCATCGCCTGGCCACGGTAGGTGGACGGGACGTACAGCTTGTAGTTGCGGGTGCCGGCGTGATTCGTGTAGCTGCCCTTGATGAACTGCGCGCCTTCCGGCAGCGGGGCGGGCGCCGATGGATGCGTGAAGCTGCCGGCGTCGATGGCGCGGTCGATATTCGCCTGCAGGTCGATCTGGATGCCCATGCGGTTCAGCATGTCCTGCGCGAACTCGGTCGGATTGGTGGCCGGGTTCGGCGTTGCGGCTGGCGCGGTCTCCGGCGCCGTGCTGGATGGCGCGGATTTTGGCTGTGCGTGGCCAGGCGGCGGATTCAGGTCGCGCATCGCCGGTTGTGCGGAAGCCGGCGGCGCCGGCTGGTGCGCGCGCATGGCTTCCTGAACGGTCGCCATCGCCTGTTGCATGGCGGCGGTGGAATTTCGGTTCAATAGTCTTTGCGCGGCTTCGCGCATCTGGGATAGCAGGGGTAGTTTCATGTTGGTGTCCTTTAGTGGATCCGTTTGGCCAGCGCGGTTTTCAGCACGGCGCTGGCGTGCAGGGAGCCTAATACGAAGATTGATTCGATTGTTGCCAGTGCCAGTTCGACCGATACGTCGCTGGCGATGCTGGCCAAGCCCAGTACCTGTATCTGCAGCCGCTGTCCCGCCGCCTGGATGGCTTCCAGGTCGGCGCGCGAGTAATGCTGCATACCGAGCACAAGGCTTTTGCGCGCCACCGTCTGCTTGACGACGTCGGCGTGCTGGTTCAACTGATTGCGGATCGCTGTGCGGATCAAGTCGGTACGGTTCGAGTAGAACCCTTCCTGTACCAGCAAGTCTATCTGTCCAAGGTCTATGGGACCGAGGTTGATGGTGATTTTTTCCGATTCAGCGGTCTTCAGTTTTAATTCTTGCTTTGCCATAGTCTCCATCCGGTTACCATCTACATGGATGGTATTATGGAGATGAAACTCCCTAAGTCAAGGGTGTTCGAGGCATAATGGGCGTATGAGTGAGCCAACTAACTTAATTCCCGCCGAGGGATCTGAAAATTCGCCCGAATTGGCAACACCGGTGCCGTCGCCTTGCGTCAGCCTGTGCAAAATGGATGAGGATCGCATGTATTGTATGGGCTGCATGCGCACCATTCCGGAGATCATCGCGTGGTCGAAGGCGGATGACGATTACAAGCGCGGCGTGTGGGCGGAGATCCGCCGCCGTGAACAATTAATCAACTTTGACGATCAATGAACGGGTTGCCCGATTCGATCCAGGTATTTGAACGGGGCTGGCTGTCGTCCAACAACGTGATGCTGCTGGGCCGCCATGACACGGCGATCATCGATACCGGCTACGTGACGCACGCGCCGCAAACGCTGGCGCTGGTGCGTCATGCGCTGCACGGACGCCATCTCGACCAGATCGTCAACACCCATCTGCATTCCGATCATTGCGGCGGCAACACCACGCTGCAGGCGCATTTCGGCGCGCGCACGTCGATCCCGGCGGCCGAGGCGGACAAGGTGCGTCACTGGGACGTGGAGGCGCTCAGCTTCAAGGCCACCGGCCAGCGCTGCGATCGTTTCACTTTCGACGCCACCATCGCCCCCGGCGACGTGCTGCAACTGGCCGATATGGAATGGCAGGCGCTCGGCGCGCCCGGCCACGATCCGCATTCGCTGATCTTTTACTGTCCGCAGGAGCGGGTGCTGATCTCGGCGGACGCGCTGTGGGAGAACGGCTTCGGCGTCATCTTCCCGGAGCTGGACGGCTTGTCCGGCTTTGCCGAGGAACGCGCTACGCTGGACGTGATCGAGGGGCTGGACGTGCGGCTGGTGATCCCCGGCCACGGCAAGCCGTTCGAGGACGTGGCCGGCGCGCTGGCGCGGGCCCGCTCGCGGCTCGATTACCTGCAAGCCGATCCGGTGCGCAATGCGCAGAACGCGCTGAAGGTGCTGCTGAAGTTCCTGCTGCTGGAGCGCCAGCGCATCCTGCTGGCCGAGGTGCCGCAGCTTTTGCTGGCGATGCCGGTGTTCGCGTCCGCCAATGCCAACTTCCTGAAGCAGACGCCGGAGCAGCTAGGTTCCTGGGCTACCAGCCAGCTGGTGCGCGCAGCTGCGGCACGTATTGAGGGTGAGTACTTACTTAATGAGTAAGGGCAGGGCGAATATAGAGGGACTTGCCTAGTTTCTGCACGATCGTACTTTTTTGGATCTATAATCGGTTTTCCGATAACTTCCGTCAGTGAGTTCGCCATGGCCCTGCCTGCAGCGTTGCAAAACCTCTCCCTTCCCGTCATCGCCTCCCCGATGTTCATCGCCAGCGGCCCGGCCCTGGTGGCGGCGCAGTGCAAGGCCGGCATCGTCGGCTCGTTCCCGGCGCTGAACGCACGTCCGGCGGAAACGCTGGATGTGTGGCTGACCGACCTGCAAAAGGAACTGGCCGACTTCCAGATGGCCAATCCGGACAAGCGCGTCGGCCCGATCGCCGTCAACCAGATCGTGCACCAGTCGAACGACCGCCTGGCGCACGACGTCGAAGTCTGCGTCAAGCACCAGATCCCCATCATCATCTCGTCGCTGCGCGCGCCGCCGAAAGAGATGCTGGACGCGATCCACAGCTACGGCGGCATCGTCATGCACGACGTGATCTCGATCCGCCACGCCGAGAAGGCGCTGGAAGCCGGCGTCGATGGCCTGATCCTGGTGGCCAGCGGCGCCGGCGGCCATGCCGGCACCCTGTCGCCGTTCGCGCTGGTGGGCGAGATACGTAAGTTCTTCAAGGGCCCGATCGCGCTGTCCGGCTCCATCGCGACCGGCGATGCGATCCTGGCGGCGCAGGCGATGGGCGCGGACTTCGCCTACATCGGCTCGCGCTGGCTGGCGACGCAGGAGTCGAACGTCAGCGACGACTATCGCAATGCGATCGTGGAATCGACGGCGGCGGACATCGTGTATTCAAACCTGTTCACCGGCGTGCACGGCAACTACCTGAAGAAGTCCATCATGGCCGCCGGCCTGGATCCGGACGCGCTGCCGCAGGCCGACAAGAGCTCGATGAACTTCGGTTCCAGCAGCGCCAAGGCCTGGCGCGACATCTGGGGCGCCGGCCAGGGCGTGGGCCTGATGGACGACGTGCCGACCACCGCCGAGATGGTGGCACGCCTGAAGCGCGAGTACGACGCGGCCCGCGCGCGCCTGGCGCTGTAATTACTGTTTGACCGCCAGGCTGCCGCGCGCAGCCTGTTTGCCGCGCACCCAGACCGTGTCCACGCTGTCGTAGGCGCGGATGTCGGCCAGCGGCGACATCTTCATCAGCACCAGGTTCGCCACCTTGCCCGCCTCGATGGTGCCGACTTGCGCGTCGATCTTGAAGGTACGGGCGTTGTTGATGGTGGCCGACTTGAACACCTGCGCCAGCGACATGCCGGCCTTGTGCATGTCCTGCATTTCCAGGTAGCCGTTCAGGCCGGGGATGTTGCCGTAGGTCGGCGACGACGGCGTATCGGTGCCGAACACGAAGTTGGCGTCCTTGCTGGCCAGGTAGGCCACCACTTGCGCCTGGCGGCGCAGCGGCGCTTCCATTCCCCTCAGGATCACGGCGTCGGTTTCATCCTCGGCGATCTCCTGCTTGAACCATGCGCCCTCTGGCGTCTTCAGCCACGCCAGCATCGCAGGCGGCAGCAGCTTGGCCAGCGCCGGGTTGTTCAGGTAGGCCGGGTCGAAGTAGGCGCCCAGGCCGTACAGCACCTGCATCGTCGGCTGGAAGCCGATCTTGCGTTCGACGATCTTGTCGAGCAGCTGCTTGATCTCGGCCGGCAGTTCCTTTTCCTTGTCCAGCGCCCCCCAGTGCCACATGCCGTGCGCCAGCACGTCGACGCCGCCGTTGACGGCGAAGGTCTGCGCCTCGAACGAATTGCCGTGGGTGACCAGCACCACGCCTTCTTTGGTCGCGGCCGAGCGCACTTCGGCGTACACGGCGGGGCTCATCACCGGCAGGTTGTGCATGGCGCCGAAGCCATGTTCGAAGTGGGTCTTGACGCAGATGGCGTTGTCGGCCTTGACCCGTGCCACGCCCTTGGCCGGCGTGTAGTCCTCCGGCTTGAACCGGGCCGGGATCTTGTCGGCCTGCGCCGGAT
This sequence comes from Duganella sp. LjRoot269, assembly GCF_964254095.1. Classification (NCBI taxonomy): domain Bacteria; kingdom Pseudomonadati; phylum Pseudomonadota; class Betaproteobacteria; order Burkholderiales; family Oxalobacteraceae; genus Duganella; species Duganella sp. LjRoot269. The sequence goes on from NZ_CAXUSL020000001.1 coordinate 462,244, forward strand.
CGTAGATGAAGTTGGAGAAGGTATCGAAGCGCGTCTCGGGCGAGGCGTACGCCGACGGGTAGCCGTTGGCGAACACCAGCGGCGCGCCGCAGTCATAGATGTCCGGGTGCAGCGGCGATGCCTTGACCCGGTCGATGAAGCTGCGGCTACCGGCGGCCAGGTCGATCACCGTGGTGTAGCCGTAGTAGAGGAAGGAGCGCGGCATCTGCGCGAAATAGTCGGCGGCCATGGTCTTCATTTTGTCGGCCTGCTCGAAGCTCATGCCGGGCACCGCATACAGGTGCACGTGCGAGTCGATCAGGCCTGGCGTCAGGTAGCCGCCTTTGCCGTCGATGGTACGGGCGCCTTTCGGGGCCTTGTGGCCGGCGCCGCGTTCGACGCGCACGATGCGGTCGTCTTCAATCAGCACGCTGCCGGCGACGATGCTGTCCAGTTTTTCCGGCGACACCAGCTTGACGTTGGTGATCCAGGTCTGCGGCGCGGCGCAGGCCTGGGCGCAGATCAGGAGGGACAGGCTGGCGATCAGTTTGGTGGTTTTCATACTAGGCTCCGTGTTGTGATGAGCCCAGTTTGCAGCCCGGGACGGGGTTTTGCGTCCCAAATGATGATTTGGCACTCGCTACGCGGGCGTTTCGGCCTGGCTGCGGAACTCGCCGGGCGTCATGCCGGTGGACTTTTTAAATACGCGGTTCATCGCGCTTTTGCTATTAAATCCGGCCAACATCGCCAGGTCCAGGATGCTGGCACTGCTCTGTTGCGGGTCGAGAAGGGCGAATTTGAGCGCCTCGACGCGGTATCGGTTCAGAAAATCGGCAAAATTGGTGCCGCAGCTTTCGTTGATCAGCTGGGACAGTTCGTGCGGCGTCATCGCGATCTGTCCGGCCAGTTCTTCCAGCTTCAACTCGCCGTTACGGTAGGGCTGGTCCCGCTCCATGCAGGCGGTCAGCCGTGCCAGGAAGGCGCCGCTGTCGGCTGTGGATAACTTGTTGCTGGCGTAGCGAGGTTTCGGTGGCGGCAGCGTTTGAGGGCGATAGCCCAGCGGCAGCCGCATCGCCGTGAAGGCGGTCGCGAACACGAACAGCATCAGCGCGATGCCGTCCACGGCATCGGCGGACACCGGCAGCTCGACGTCCAGCAGCGCCATCGCCAGCGCGGCGATGCTCAGCGCGGCGCTGGCCAGCCAGACGCGCATCAGCCGCCGCAGGCCGTGCAGCAGGCCGGAATCGGCCGGCACCCGCTGCACCAGCCGGTAGCTGGCGTAGATATAAGACAGCAGGATCGCCAGCTTGACCACTCCGCCCAGCGCCAGATACCACGGCAGGCCGTCCCACTGCCGCATCCACGCCAGTTTTTCAGCGGCCGGGCGCAGGTAGAACGGCATCATCGCCAGCGTGGCGGCGCCGAACGGCACAAAATGCAGCAGCGCGCGGCGGCCCAGCGGCTGGTCGGACAGCATCGCATGCAGGTAGAGATACAACAGCGGCCCGACGGCCAATCCCAGCGTGACGATGGACAGCGCGCTGTGCGGATACTGCGGGTAGAGATGATTGATCCCCAGCCAGCCGTGACCCATGATGGCCGCGAACATCAGCAGCAGCGCGGACAGCAGCCGGTTGGCGGTGCGCATTTCCGGCTGGCGGGTGCTCAGCAGCGTGGCGCTGAGGAAGAAGGCCTGGCCGATCGCCAGCAGGTATAAGCCCGAGAGTATCTGTATCAACATGATACAAATCCTGACAGTATCGGCCGATGAAAGCAATTACAATAAATCCAACATTATTAAAAAATGAAAGCGCGGCCGATGAAGAAACTGCTTGCTGTATCGATGATGCTGGCGCTGGCCGGCGCGGCCCATGCCGCCGTGATGCCCAACCCTGCCGCCGAGGCGCTGGTCAAGGAAGCCAATGTGCTGGCCGCGCAAAACAAGTACCAGGAAGCGATCAACAAATATTCCGAAGCGATGAAGGCCGATCCTTCGTCGTCGACGCCGCTGTCGCATATCGCCCACGTGTTGCTGATGGTGTCGCTGAAAAACACGCCGGAGAACGCGGCCAAGTTGAAACAGCAGGCCGAAGGCGCTGCGCGCCAGGCATTGAAGATTGCATCGGACGACCCGCTGGCGCAGGAAGTGCTGCGCACGCTGTTGGACGATAAGCCGGCGCCGCTGCACGTTCCGACAGAGGCGGCGTGGAAGCTGGCGCAGGAAGGCGAGGTGCTGTTCCAGTCGCAGAAGCCCGACGAGGCGCGCGCAAAATACGAACAGGCGGGGCAACTGGATCCGCTGTACTCGAGTGCCTGGGTCTATGCAGGAGATTGCTACTACACGCAGAAGAACTGGCCGGAGGCGGAGGCGCGCTTCCGCAGGGCGACCGAGATCGAGCCGCTGAACAGCCAGGCCTGGCGCTTCCTGTCCGACGCGCTGGCCCAGCAGGGCAAGCGGCCGGCGGCCGAGGCGGCGCTGTTGAGCGGCATCGCGGCGCAACCGAGCCAGCAGCCGAACTGGGACAAGCTGGCGGCCCTGCGCGGCGCGGCCGGTTTCCCGCTGACGTCCCTGCATCTGGTGCGCAAGGGTAGTGGCAGGGTGGATCCCGATACCGGCAAGCCGGTCGTCAATCTCGACCCATCGCTGAACGGCGCGGCCGAGCAAAAGAGTCCGGACGGCGCCCTCTGGATGATGGTGGGCATGACGCAGGCTAACCTGCTCTTGAAGAACCGCGAGGCCAACGTGGCCGACAAGCCGTTCGCCATCGAACTGGCGGCATGGGAGGGCGCGATGAAGGTGGCCGACGAAATCGCCGGCAACGGCGGCGGCGAGGTCACCGATCCGGCGCTGAAATCCATGCGCATGCTGGCCAAGGCCGGCCAGCTGGAAACGGCGCTGCTGCTGTTGCAGTACAAGGAATCCTGGCGCCCCGAGTTCGAGGCGTGGAAGAAGGAGAACCCGAACGGTATCCGAAAATTCATCGATACCTACGGGCTGCGTCCCTGATCAGCTCTCTGTCTGGATGGCCCACAGGCCCGGCAGGTTGCGCCAGTAGCCATAGGCGTCCATGCCGAAGCCGACGACGAAGCGGTTCGGAATGGTGATGCCGACGATGTCCGCCTTGACCGGCTTGGCCTTGCCGATCGCCTTGTCGGCGAAGACGGCCAGCACCACTTCGGCGGCGCCCATGTCCAGCAGTCGCTGCTTGACGTGGGCCAGCGTTTCGCCTTCGTCCAGGATATCGTCCAGCACGATGACCACGCGGCCGGCCACGTTCGAACGCGGCACCACTTTCCACACGACCTGGCCACCCCGGTCTTCGTCGCCGTAGCGGCTGACGTGGATGTAGTCGAATTCGAGCGGGAAGGTCAGCTGCGGCAGCAGGTTGCCGGTGAAGACCACCGCGCCGCCCATCACGCCCAGCACCAGCGGGAATTCCTCGCTGTCCGGCCGGTCGAAACGGGCGTTAAGGGTATCGGCCATCGCGGTGACTGCGTTGTCGACGGTCTCTTTGCTGAACAGCTCTTCCGCGTTCTCCAGCAGGGCGCGGGCGCGGTTGTGGTGGAAGTCTTGCATGATCTTCTTCGGCTTCTAAAAACAGGTGGGAAGTTCGCTATTATCCGCCATATCCCGGCCCTACGCTTGGCGTTGGATTTATGCCACAACCGTTGTTTTACTCGCTGTTTACTTGTAGTCGCGCACGTCGTCGATCACCTTGCCGTCGTTGGGGAGGCTGCCGATGCCGGCAAATTGCACCTCGCCCCGCAGCTTGGTCAGGTCTCGTATCGATTCGACAATGGCGCCGGCGCTTGCGGAACCGGGATCGGCCACCTCGCAGTGCAGCGTCATCACATCCTGCGCCATCTGGCCGGAGACCACCAGCCGCGCCTTGACGATTTCCGGATGCCGCTGCGTGACCGCATGTACCTGCGACGGGTGGACGAACATCGCGCGCACCTTGGTGGTCTGGTCGGCGCGGCCCATCCAGCCTTTGATGCGGGTGTTGGTGCGGCCGCAAGGCGAGTCCGGCACGCCGGTCAGCACCGCCGACAGGTCGCCGGTGGCAAAGCGTATCAGCGGATAGTCGGGGTTGAAAACGGTGAGCACCACTTCGCCGATCTCGCCCGGCGGCACGGGATCGCCGCTGCCGGGGCGGACGATTTCCAGTATCACGTCCTCGTCGAGCACCATGCCCGGATGGCGCACATCGCCGCTGCGGGTTTCGTAGGCGATGCTGCCGATATCGGCCGACGCATACGCCTGCAGCACGTGCGGCACGCCGTTCTCGGCGAACCAGGTGCGCAGCGATTCGGGCAGCGCCTCCGCGCTCATCAGCGCCTGCCTGATGCTGCTGACGTCCGCGCCCAGTTCCCGCGCCTTCTCGATGATGATCTTCAGGAAGGACGGCGTGCCGATGTAGGTATCGGGCCGCAGCGCGCTGATGGCCTGCACCTGCATTTCGGTCTGGCCGGCGCCGGCCGGTATTACGGCGCAGCCGATGCGGGCGGCGCCGCCTTCAACCATGAAGGCGGCCGGCGTGAAGTGATAGGAGAAGCAGTTCTGCAGCAGGCCGCCGGGGCGCACACCGGCCGCATACATCGGCCGCGCGAAACGCCACCAGTCCTGGCTGCGGCCTTCGGGATCGAAGATCGGGCCGGGCGACATGTACACCCGCGCCAGCTGACCGGCCGGGGTTGTATTCAGGCCGCCGAACGGCGCCTGTTTTTTTTGCAGCGCGTGCAGGTCCGATTTGCGCGTGACCGGCAGCGTGGCCAGCGCGGCGCGGCTGTTGATGTTGGCGGCGTCCACGTTTTCGAGTATGCGCGACCAGCCGGCGGCGGCCTTCGCGCGCGCCACCAACTGCGGCAGGCGCGCCATCAGTTCGCGCTCGCGTTGTTCCGGCGGGCGCACTTCCAGGCTATCGAGGGTATCGGCCATGTGCTTATCCTTGTATTTCGCGTTGCAGCTTCTTGGTCAGTTTGGCGAACACCAGCTCGTAGGAACGCTTCAGCAGTTCCGCGGCCTCGACATCGCTGACGGACTTCAGGTCCTCGATATAAACCCATTTCGCGCGCGCCAGGTACGGTGCCGGAATGATGCCGGGGCGGTCGGTCAGTTCGAGAAAACGATCGTCGTCCACCTTGAAGCTGATGCCCTTGGCGTTGTCGTCAAGCGAGGTGACGGCGAACATTTTTTCACCGACCGAGAAGACGAGGTCGTCGCCCCACTTGGTGTCTTCGGTGGCGCCGGCAAAGCTGCGGCACAAAGCTTTGGCCTTCTTGATATTCATTCGTTGCTGTCCTTAGTCCTTATGCCAGCCAGCGTTTGCGGCGGCGGTAAAATTTCATGTCGCGGAAGCTCTTGCGGCCGGCGCCTGAAACGCCGAGGTAGAACTCCTTGACGTCTTCGTTGCTGGCCAATTCGGAGGCCGCGCCTTCCATCACCACGCGGCCGTTTTCCAGGATGTAGCCGAAATCGGCGTAGCGCAGCGCGATGCTGGTGTTCTGCTCGGCCAGCAGGAAGGAGACGTTCTCCTTGCTGTTCAAGTCCTTCACGATGCCGAAGATTTCATCGACGATCTGCGGCGCGATGCCCATCGAGGGTTCGTCCAGCAGGATCATCGACGGCTTGGCCATCAGTGCGCGGCCGATGGCGCACATCTGCTGCTCGCCGCCCGAGGTGTAGCCGGCCTGGCTGCCGCGACGCTCCCGCAGGCGCGGGAAGTAGTGGTAGACCTTTTCCAGCGATTCCTTCAACTCCGCGCGCGATGCGCTGCGCGTGTAGGCGCCGGTGAGCAGGTTCTCTTCTATGGTCAGGTGGCCGAAGCAATGGCGCCCTTCCATCACCTGCGACAGGCCGCGCTTGACCAGTTCATTCGGCGTCAGCTGGTCGATGCGCTCGCCCTTGAACTGGACTTCGCCCTTGGTGACGTCGCCCCGTTCGCCGCGCAGCAGCGTGGAGATGGTCTTCAGCGTGGTGGACTTGCCGGCGCCGTTGGCGCCCAGCAGGGCCACGATCTTCCCTTGCGGGACCTGCAGCGACACGCCTTTGAGCACCAGGATAACGTGGTCGTAGATGACCTCCACGTTATTCACCGAGAGATAAGGTGTCGTCATTTTGCGCAGGCCGGCGTGATTTTCTTCTCGGCGGCATAGGCTGCGGAGCTTTCCTCCAGCAGCTTGCGCGTCAAGGCCTTGTCGCCGACGATCCAGTTCGGCGTGATGGCGTTCCACTTCTTGCCGTCCCATTGCTGGACCTTGACCGCGCCTGAGCCTTCATGATCGTCGCAGCTGGTTTTAACCACCGGCAGCATGCCGAACGCGCCGATGGCTTTCTGGCGCGCCTCGTCGACGTTCAGGTGCTCCAGGCCCCAACGCATTTGCTCGCCGGTGACCGGTTTGCCCTTGCCGAATTTTTCCTGCGCGGTGCGCATTGCCTCGACCCACAGGATCGCCGCGCTGACGCCGCGCATGTGGTACACGGAGCCGATGCGGCTGCGGTCGGCCAGGTTGCCCTTGCCGGCGTCGTAGATTTTCTTGTGGATCTCATCCATCACGGGGTAGTTGCCCGGCGTGTTGAAGGTCATCGCGCTGTAGCCCTTGGCCGCATCGCCCGTAGGTACGGTATCTTCTTCCGATCCGGCCCACCATACGCCGAGCATTTTCTCGCGAGGGAAGCCGTTGCGCTGCGCGGTCTTGATCGCGACCGCGTTCATCGAACCCCATCCCCACAGGATCACGTAGTCCGGATTGGCCTGGCGGATCTGCAGCCACTGCGACTGCTGTTCGCTGCCCGGCGGCGTGACGGGAATCTTGATCAGGTCGAAGCCGTACTGCTTGGACAAGGCTTCCAGCACCGGCAAGGGTTCCTTGCCGAACGCCGAGTCGTGGTACAGGTGGACGATCTTCTTGCCCTTCAGCTTGTCCATGCCGCCGCTTTTATCACCAAGGTATTTGATCATCGCGGCCGCCTGATTCCAGTAGCTGGTGATCAGCGGGAAGACGTAGGGGAAGACCTTGCCGTTGGCGGCGTCCGAGCGGCCGTAGCCGATCATCGTCATCGGAATCTTATCGGTGGCCAGGCGATCGAGCACGCCGTAGGCGACGCCGGTCGACAGCGGCTCGACCAGCGTGGCGCCGCCGTTCTTGGTCTTCAGCCGTTCGTAGCATTCGACGCCGCGCGACGGGTTGTATTCGGTCTCGCATTCTTCCCACGAGATCTTCACGCCGTTGACGCCGCCCGACAGGTTGACCAGGTTGAAGTAGTCGATGATGCCGCCGTAGAAACCGGAACCACCGGCCGCGTAAGGACCGACGCGATAGGAGGGCAGGGCGACGTACTGGTCTTGCGCCCATGCGGTACCGGCGGATGCCAGTGTGAGTCCGAGTGCGATGATGGATGCGATGCGCTTCATAATCTTCTCCTCAAGTTATAGTTTTATGCGTTCAGTGCGGGAACGGCCACAGACGCAACTTCTCTTTACCGATTTGCCACAAACGCGCCAGGCCGTGAGGCTCGACTATCAGGAAAAATATGATCAGCGCGCCAAACACCATCAACTCCAGGTTCGACGCCACGCTGGTCGGCAGCGCCAGGCTGTGCGCGAAAATATTCAGGAACACCGGCAGCAGCACGATGAACGCCGCGCCGAGGAAGGAACCCAGCACCGAACCGACGCCGCCGATGATGACCATGAACAGGATGCGGAACGACAGGTCGAGGTTGTAGGCTTCCGGCTCCACGGTGCCGAGGTAGGCGTACGCGTACAGCGCGCCGGCCACGCCACAGTAGAACGAGCTGACGGCGAAGGCCAGCAGCTTGGTGCGCATCAGGCGGAAGCCGATCACCTCGGCCGCCACGTCCATGTCGCGCACCGCCATCCACGAGCGGCCGACGTTGGAGCGGATCATGTTTTTGGCCAGCAGCGCCATCACGGCCACCACGCCCAGCACCAGCAGGTATTTGCGGTCCGGCGTGTCGAACTGGTAGCCGAGGATGACGATCTTCTGCGCGGTGATGACGCCGGAGCTGCTGTAGTTGGTCAGGTAGGGAATCTTGGTCAGGCACCAGACCACGAAGAACTGCGTGGCCAGCGTCGACGCGGCCAGGTAGAAGCCGCGTATCCGCAGCGACGGCAGGCCGAAGGCGATGCCGACCAGCGCCGCGCTCAAGCCACCCAGCACGAACGCCAGCAGCACCGGCAGGCCGGGCAGCCGGGCCAGGAAGTTATACGAGGCGAAGGCGCCGACCGCCATGAAGGCGGCCGTGCCCAGCGACAGCTGGCCGGCATAGCCGGTCAGGATGTTCAGGCCCAGCGCTGCCAGCGAGAAGATCAGGAAGGGGATCAGGATCGCCGACAGCGTGTACGGCGATGCGAACAGCGGCACGACCACAATCGCCACAGCCAGCAGCGCGAACAGCGCGATGCGGTCCTGCAGGATGGGGAAGATCTGGCTGTCGGCCTGATAGCTGGTTTTAAATTGTCCTGCTTCGCGGTAGAGCATTCTGGCCTCTCAGATTCTGCGGATGATTTTTTCGCCGAACAGGCCTTCCGGCCGCACCAGCAGGAACAACAGGGCCAGCACATACGGGAACCAGCCCTCGATGCCGCCGCCGACCAGCGGGCCGATATACACCTCGGCCAGCTTTTCGGAGGCGCCGATAATCAGGCCGCCGACGATGGCACCGGGCATCGAGGTAAAGCCGCCCAGTATCAGCACCGGCAGCGCCTTCAGCGCCACGAAGGTCAGCGCGAACTGCACGCCGTTGCGGGCGCCCCACAGCAGGCCTGCCACCAGCGCGACCAACCCGGCCACCGCCCACAGCACCGCCCAGATGCGCTGCAGCGGAATGCCCACCGCCAGCGCCGCCTGATGGTCGTCCGCCACGGCGCGCAGCGCGCGGCCCACCTTGGTCTTGGAGAACAGCAGGGCCAGCGTGGTCACCAGCAGGCCGCACACCGCCGCCGCCATGATGTCGAACTGCGACACCAGGATGTTAAATTTGTTCATCAGGTATTCGGACGGCACGTCCTCGATCGGCAGTTCCAGCTTGTGCACCTGCGCGCCCCACATCAGCTGCGCCAGGCCTTCGATGAAGAAAGCCAGGCCGATGGTGGCCATGAACAGCGTGATCTCCGGCTGGTTGACCAAAGGCCGCAGCACCACCCGCTCGATCGCGATGCCGAGCAGGATCATGACGACGATGGTCAGCGGTATCGCCACCCACAGCGATACGCCGAAGTTGTCGACGATGCCGACGCAGGTCAGCGCGGCGAAGAACACCATCGCGCCCTGGGCGAAGTTGAACACGCCGGAAGCTTTGTAGATCAGCACAAAGCCGATCGCCACCAGCGCATACATCACGCCCGACAGCAGGCCGCCGATCAGCACCTCAAAGAAGAAATTGATGTTCATTTTAAGACCCTGTCAGATTGCAGGCGGGAGACTGCCCATTCATGGGCAGTCCGTTCCGTAGGCAGGCAGCATGCTGCCTGAATTCCCTACTCCACCTCCGAGATAAGCGTTGATCACGTCCTGGTTGCAGCGGACCTCGTCCGGCGTGCCGTCGCCGATTTTCTTGCCGTAGTCGAGCACCACCACGCGGTCCGAGATATCCATCACCACGCCCATGTCGTGCTCGATCAGCACGATGGTGGTGCCGAATTGGTCGTTGACGTCGAGGATGAAGCGGCACATGTCCTGTTTCTCTTCGACGTTCATGCCGGCCATCGGTTCGTCCAGCAGCAGGATCTCCGGCTCGGCGGCCAGCGCGCGGCCCAGCTCCACGCGCTTCTGCAGGCCATACGGCAGGCGGCCCACCGGCGTCTTGCGGATCGCCTGGATCTCCAGGAAGTCGATGATTTCTTCCGCCTTGACGCGGTGAGCGATTTCCTCGCGCCGGGCCGGGCCCCAGTACAGGGCCTGCATCAGGAAGTTCGATTTCATCTTCAGGTTACGGCCGGTCATGATGTTGTCGAGGACCGTCATGCCCTTGAACAGCGCGATGTTCTGGAAGGTGCGGGCGATGCCGGACTTGGCCGCCGCATGCACATCCATATTCTTGCGATGTTCGCCGCGATAGATGATCTCCCCCTGCTGCGGGCGGTACACGCCGTTGATCACGTTCAGCATCGAGCTCTTACCGGCGCCGTTCGGGCCGATGATGGCACGGATTTCATGCTGCTTCACGTCGAAGGAAATATCGGTCAGCGCTTTCACGCCGCCGAAAGACAGCGAGATATTTTTCAGGTCGAGAATCACCGGCCCGATCTTGCGGCGCGTTGGATCGGTGCCGAAATGGGCGTCTGGTTCGTTCATTTGCATGGTGTCGTCCTCCATTCCGACCTAGGCCGCTGCCTGGATGGCAGGGAAGGTCTTGCACGGTTCGATCTTCAGATTCGCCGCCACCAGCCCGGTGCGCCCATCCTCGAACTTGACCTGCGTTTCGATGTACTGCGAAGTCTTGCCGCTGTAGAGCGCATCGATCAGCACCGCGTATTTCTCGGCGATGAACTTGCGCCGCACCTTGCGCGTGCGCGTCAGCTCGTCGTCATCGGGGTCGAGCTCCTTGTGCAGCACCAGGTAGCGGTGGATCTGCGTGTCGCTCATCATCGGCTCGGCGGCCAGGTCGGCGTTGACCTGCTCGATGCAGTCGCGCACCAGGCCATAGACCTGCGGATGCGCGGCCAGGTCGGTGTAGCCGGAATAGGCGATGCTGCGGCGTTCGGCCCAGTTGCCCACGGCCTCGATGTCGATGTTGATGAAGGCGCAGACCTCGTCGCGCTTATCGCCGAACACCACCGCCTCCTTGATGAAGGGGAAGAACTTGAGCTTGTTCTCGACGTAGTTGGGCGCGAAGATGGCGCCGCCGTTCATCCTGCCCACGTCCGCCGCGCGGTCGATGATCTTCAGGTGGCCTTCGTGGTCGAACAGGCCGGCGTCGCCGGTGTGGAAGTAGCCCTGCGCGTCGATCGCCTCGGCGGTGGCGTCGGGACGCTTGTAATAGCAGTCCATCAAGGTTGGCGATTTGACCAGCACCTCGCCGTTGTCGGCCAGCTTGACCTCCACGCCCGGCGCCGGCAGGCCGACGCTGTCGAACTTGATCTGGCCGTCCGGCTGCAGACATATGTATGCGCAGGTTTCGGTGGAGCCGTAGAACTGCTTCAGGTTGACGCCGATGGAGCGGTAGAAGCGAAACAGGTCCGGGCCGATCGCCGCGCCAGCGGTGTAGGCGACCCGCACACGCGAGAGGCCCAGCACGTTTTTCAGCGGGCCGTAGACCAGCACCTTGCCCAGCGCGTACGACAGCCGGTCGCCCGGCGCCACCGGTTTGCCGTCGAGGATGTCGGAACCGCAGCGGCGCGCCACCGCCATGAAGTGATGGAACATGCGGCGCTTGATCGCGCCCGCGTCCTCCATCCGTATCATCACCGTGGTCAGCATGTTCTCGAACACGCGCGGCGGGGCGAAGTAATAAGTGGGGCCGATTTCGCGCATGTCGGTCATCACGGTGTCGCCGGATTCGGGACAGTTGACGGTGAAGCCGGCCGTCATCGCCTGGGCGAAGGAGAACAGGCAGTCACCCACCCAGGCCATCGGCAGGTAGGACAGGATGTCTTCCTCGTCGGTGAGCTTTTCAAAGCCGACGCCGCCGGTGCCGGCCGCGATCAGCGCGGCGTGGGTCTGGCACACGCCTTTCGGTTTGCCGGTGGTGCCGGAGGTGTAGAGGATGATGGCGTTGTCGCCGCCCTTGCCGGCGTTGACGGCGGCGTCGAACTTGCCGGGATTGGCCTTGTCCCATTCGTGGCCCAGCTCCTGCAGCCGGGCGAAGGACAGCAGGCCGGTCTGGCGGTAGTGGCGCATGCCGCGCTCGTCGTCGTAGGCGATGTGCTCGATGTGTGGATATAAAGATTGCAATTCAAGCAGCTTGTCGACCTGTTCCTGGTCTTCGACGACGGCGTAGCGGATCTCGGCGTTTTCCAGCACATAGGCCATGTCGGCGGCGGGGGCGTCCTGGTACAGGGGGACCGGTACGCCGCCCAGGCATTGCGCGGCCAGCATGGACCAGTACAGGCGCGGACGGTTGTCGCCGATGATGGCCAGGTTCATGCCGCGTTCGAAGCCCAGCGACGCCAGGCCGCAGGCGAGCGCCCGCACCTCGTCGCTTACCTGCGCCCAGGTCCAGCTTTGCCAGATCCCCAGATATTTTTCGCGAAACGCGGGTTTCCCCGGGCGGACCTGGGCATGTGTCAGCAGCCAGCGTGGAAAGGTCTCGTTCTGTGTATGCACCAGTGTCTCCCTGTTGCCATCTATTTATGATGATGCCGCTTTTTTATGTGATGATATTAGCCTGCCGCAGAAAGGGAAGTTGTCTTTTCGGCGACATTTGATCGAACTTTCTATGGTGCGTCGCAATATGTCTGATCGGAATCAAATTACTCTAAAAGAAGCTTTGCGTTCGGCGATCTGGGCCCAGGGTCTGACGCCGGAACAAATGGCGCGCGTCGAGGCCGATACCTTTGAAACTTTCGTTCCCAAGGGCGGCTATGTTTGTCGCAAGGGCGAAATGGTGGAGCATTGGCTGGGTATTATGGAAGGCATGGTCAAGATGACCAATTTCTCCGCTGCCGGTAAAAGCGTTTCTTTTACCGGCGTGCCGCCGGGGGGCTGGTTTGGCGAAGGTTCGCTTTTAAAGAAAGAAATCCTTAAATATGATGCGATGACCTTGCGCGATAGCCGCATCGCGCGCATGCCTATGTCAACTTTTCATTGGCTGCTGGAATCAAGTTTGCCGTTCACCCGTTTCCTGCTAATGCAGTTGAACGAGCGCCTGGGCCAGTTTATCGGCATGGTGGAAAATGACCGTTTATTGAATCCGGATACCCGGGTGGCGCGCTGTCTCGTTTCCATGTTTAACTCCCATCTTTATCCGGGATTGGAGAAGCTGGTGCAGATATCGCAGGAGGAATTGGGATTGCTGTCCGGCGCGTCGCGGCAGCGCGCAAACCAGGCGTTGCAGCTTTTGGAAAAACAAGGCTTGCTCAGCCTTGATTATGGCGGCATTCGTATTCTGGATCTTGAAGGTTTGCGCCGTTACGAAGCCTGAAACAGGTTTCTATAATCATCAAAAAGCTGCCGCATGGGAGTTTTTTTTCGTTCGGAGTACGCTACGCCCTTGAATCATGCTGATTTTTGGCGCGTTCTAGCCAAATTTGGGCATGTGGAGCTCGCCGCAGGGCGATCAGGGAGCGAGGCTACCTGCCCGATGACTAATAAGATCCGAGGAGTTGATATTCAGGCGGCGCTACGCAGCTTTGCCTGCCAGCGATCGTACATTTCCTGCATGGTAAGCCAGCTTTCCGGCGAGCTGCCTAACCCTTCAGATAAACGTTGGGCCATTGCGGCAGTTACCCGGCCGCGCCCGCTTAAAATACGATGTAAAGTCGATGGCGCTATTCCAAGTTTCTCCGCACAACGGCGGCCACTCAGTTTTTGCGGGCGTAGGTATACTTCTAAAATGAATTCACCGGGATGGAGGGGAGCATACATTTCCATTAGTGATAATCCTCATAATCGACTACATAAGCATTACCATGAATAAATTCAAACGTGATGCGCCAATTACCACTCACAGTAACAGCCCAGCGGGACGGTATTAACCCCTGCAATCGATGAAAATAAAATCCAGGCTTATTCATGTCATTAACATCTTCGGAGGACTGCAATGCCGTCAGTAATATTTTTAGCCGCTTTGCGTGCTTCGGCTGGATACCCGCGAGATTTCCGGTTTCAAAAAACCGGCGCAAACCTTTGTGCTGGAATGAGACGATCATGATCACTATAGCTTTCGGCATGTCGCGTAACAAGCTGAGCGATTAAATCATTCCCACTTTCCATACGTCTGGCGGCAGATCAAACTTCGGAACCAGCGCCCCGGGCAATCGCGGTATCATAGCGACAAGCTATGCCGCACCGGCGGCGCATTAGAAGTGAAATCCATGCAAACTCCAGACACCTCCCAAGTCGTCGAGCGCCTCGCGCTGTTGAGGACGGCGATGCATCAGCAACAGATCGATGCGCTGATGGTGCCGTCGGCCGACCCCCACCTGTCCGAATACCTGCCCGAACGCTGGCAGGGCCGCGAATGGCTGTCCGGCTTCACCGGTTCGGTCGGCACCTTCATCATCACGCCTGACTTTGCCGGCGTCTGGACCGACGCCCGCTACTGGACCCAGGCCGAGCAGCAACTGGCCGGCACCGGCATCCAGCTGATGAAACTGACCTCCGGCGCCAGCGTCCAATATGTCGACTGGCTGGCCGCCAACCTGAAAGCCGGCCAGACCGCCGCCGTCGACGGCGCCGTGCTGGGCCTGTCGATTGCCCGCCTGCTGGAACAGGGCCTGGCCGCCGCCGGCGTCAAACTGCGCACCGATATTGATTTATTGCAACAAATTTGGGCCGGCCGCCCGCCATTGCCGGCCGCGCCGGTGTACGAGCACCTGCCGCCGTACGCGTCGAAAACCCGGGTCGAAAAACTGGCCGAGCTGCGCGGCGCGATGCAGCAGTTGGGCGCCCAGCGCCATCTGATTTCCACGCTCGACGACATCGCCTACCTGTTCAACCTGCGCGGCGCAGACGTCAATTACAACCCGATCTTCCTGTCGCACGCGCTGATCGCCCCCAGCCGCGCCACGCTGTTTGTCGCCGGCGGCAAGATTCCGGCCGAACTCATCACCGCGCTGACGGAAGACGGCGTCGATGTTGCACCATACGAAACGATTTCCGTCGCGTTGGCCACGCTGCCGGCCGACAGCACGCTGCTGATCGACCCGCGCCGCATCACCTACGGCACCCGTCAATGGGTACCGGCCACGGTCAAAGTCATCGAGTCGATCAACCCGACCACCTTCGCCAAGTCCAAAAAGAGCGACGCGGACGCCGCCCACGTGCGCGCGGCGATGGAGCAGGACGGCGCCGCCCTGTGCGAATTCTTCACCTGGCTTGACAAAACGCTGGCCGACCCGCAGCGCGCGCCGTTGACCGAAGTGGCGATCGACCACCACATCACGGCGGCGCGCGCGCGGCGTCCGGGTTTCGTCAGCCCGAGCTTCTCGACCATCGCCGGCTTCCGCTCGAACGGCGCGATCATGCACTACCGCGCCACCGAGGCGCAGCACTCCATCATTGAAGGCGACGGCCTGCTGCTGATCGATTCCGGCGGCCAGTACCTGGGCGGCACCACCGACATCACCCGCGTGGTCGGCGTCGGCAGCATCACGGCGGAGCACAAGCGCGACTTCACGCTGGTGCTCAAGGGCGTGATCGCCTTGTCGTCGGCGCGCTTCCCGCGCGGGACCAGGTCGCCGATGCTGGACGCCATCGCCCGCGCGCCGCTGTGGGCCGAAGGCCTGGACTTTGGCCACGGCACCGGCCACGGCGTCGGCTACTTCCTCAACGTGCACGAAGGTCCGCAGTCGATTTCGCAATCCGCGATGCCGGAGCCGCATACCGCCATGGAGCCCGGCATGATCACCTCGATCGAGCCAGGCCTGTACCGGCCCGGCAAATGGGGCATCCGCATCGAGAACCTGGTGCTGAACCGCCCGGCGGGCCAGACCGAATTCGGCGACTTCCTGCAGTTCGAAACGCTGACGCTGTGCCCGATCGACACCCGCTGCATGGCCGCCGATCTGCTGCGCGACGACGAAAAACAATGGCTGAACAACTACCACGCCACGGTGCGCGAGCGCCTGTCGCCGCTGTTGTCGGGCGACGCGCTGGCGTGGCTGAACCAACGAACGGAGGCACTATGAGCGGCCGCGCAACCCGGGCCACAACGGCCGTCGACCGCCTGAAAGTCCGCAGCGGCAATCCGAAATATTCGATGTCGCGCACCGGCAGCGGCCATTTCTTCCTGACCGAAGGCGCCGGCCAGCCGCCGCTGTGCGCGCCGCTGGAACTGGACGATTTCGTCGCCTTCGTCAACGGCATTTCGCCTGCGGCGCCCAAGCGGGTCAGCAAACTCGATGTGGCGTTCGAAAAACAGCTCGTAAAAAAAGCGCCGTAAAACGGCGCGACATAACTAGAAAGGGCGGGTATGCCGTCGATCGAATTCCTGTTTGCCTATTGGTCCGCCCACGAGATCGCCACCAACGGCGTCATCCTGCTCAATTTGGTCGGCGCGCTGCTGCTTGGCCTGATGGTCGGCTATGAGCGTTCGTATCACGGCCGCGCGGCAGGCATGCGCACCTACGGCCTGGTGTGCATGGCGTCCGCCGCGCTGACCGTCATCGGCGGCTATCCCGGCGACTGGTTCGGCGGCCATGCCGGCCACACCATACTGACTTCCGATCCAACCCGCATCGTGCAGGGGATCGTTACCGGCATTGGTTTTCTTGGCGCCGGCGTCATCATGCGCGAAGGTTTCAACATCAGCGGCCTGACGACGGCCGCGTCGATCTGGGCGTCGTCGGTGATCGGTGTCATGGTCGGCATTGGCTTCTACCTGGGCGCGATGGGCCTGGCGATATTGTGCGCCGGTGCGATGATATTCCTGTCAAAGCTGGAAGCATGGCTGCCATCGCGCCATGCGATCGCGATCACCATGCGCTTCAAGGAAGGCTATATGCCGCAAGAGCCGGCGCTGCGCGCGCTGGCGCTGCAGCGCGGTTATGAAATCGCCGGTGGCTCGCTGATGATCGGCAGCGATGCCGGCATGCAGGAGTGGCGCTTCGTCGCCATCGCGCTGAGCAAGCGCAGCGGCGCGCCGATGTCGGTGCTGTCGGCTGAGCTGGCGGTGTTTGACGGTATCCACAGCTTCCAGCTGTCGCACGCACGGAACTAAGACCATGAACGCACAAGCCCGGGCCGTATTCGATTTCTGGTTTCAGCCGTCCCCCGGCCAGGATGCCGCCGCGCCGCGCCGCGAATGGTTCCAGAAAGATGATGCCTTCGACCGTGAAATCGCCCAGCGCTTCGGCGCACAGATAGATGAGGCGCTGGCCGGCGGACTGCATGCCTGGGATGCGGAAGGCCCGCAGTCGGCGCTGGCGCGCATCCTGGTGCTGGACCAGTTCTGCCGCAACGTTTATCGCGGCACGCCGCTGGCGTTTGCCGGCGACCACCAGGCGCTGCAGGCGGCGCTCGACATGGTCGATGCGGAACAGGACCTGGAACTGCCGCCGTTGCAGCGTGCCTTTGTCTACCTGCCTTTCGAGCACGCGGAAGACATGGCGATGCAGGAGCAGGCGGTGGCTTTGTTCACGCGCATGGAAGGCAGCAACGGCATCGCCGGCATGCTCGATTACGCCAAACGGCACCGCGAAGTGATACGCCGCTTCGGCCGCTTCCCGCATCGTAACGCGATCCTTGGCCGCACCTCGACGCCGGCGGAAGCCGAATTCCTGAAACAGCCGGGATCGGGCTTCTGATGGCGGCGACGCTCAACCTGATCGGCGCCGGCCATGTGGGCCGTGTGCTGGGCCGCCTGTTGGCGGCGCAGGGCGGCTACACGGTCCAGCAGGTGCTGACACGCTCGGCGTCGAGCGCGCAGGAGGCGGTGGCCTTCATCGGCGCCGGCGCGTCGGTGGAGCGCTACGACCAGCTGCGGCCTGCCGCCGTGCACGTGCTGGCCGTCGGCGACGACCAGATCGTTCCCGCCTGCGCGGCGCTGGCGCGGGCCGTGCCGCTGGCAGGCAGCATAGTGTTTCACTGCAGTGGAGCGCTGGCCTCGACCCAGCTGCAAGCGGCGCGCGACGCCGGCGCATGGGTGGCCAGCGTGCATCCGATCCGCAGCTTTGCCGATCCGGCGGCGGTGGCCGCGCAATTTGCCGGGACCTTTTGCGGCATCGAAGGCGACGCCGCCGCGCTGGCCGTGCTGACGCCCGCGTTGCAGGCGATAGGCGCGCAGCCGGTGCCGATCGACGCGTCGGCCAAGACCGTGTATCACGCCGCCGCCGTCTTCGCCAGCAACTACCTGGTCACCGTGCTGGACGCAGCGTTGCGCGCCTACCAGGCGGCCGGCATTCCGGAACCGGTGGCGCGCCGGATGGCGCAGCCGTTGGCCACCGAGTCGATGGCCAATGTGTTCCGCCTGGGCGCTGCGGCCGCGCTCAGCGGGCCGGTCGCGCGCGGCGACATGGTCACCGTCGAACGCCAGCAGCGCGCCGTCACGCAATGGGATGCGGCGACCGGCGAGTTGTACCGGGCGCTGGTGGCGCCGACCGCCGATCTGGCGCGCCGCAAGTAGGCCGGCTGCGCTGCCCGGCCCGTTATCTTCTTGAAAATTACTACTTACTAACTATATTTCAGGTAGGCGTTGCAGTTTTATTGGTACGAATTCACAAATAAGTGGCGGGATTAGTCGACAAACAGCTCAATTAGCAATAAGCTTGTTTCTTAGAATGTTTTCTTTTGAGAATCTAGCAACAAGCCGGCGCGCGAAAAGGATAGGGGTAAGAACATGTTATTTCTGAAAAGTACGACCGTCACGAAAGCGCCTGGGATTTACGACGTAGATATCGCCGCCAAACCGCCGGGCAAGACCTTCGGCGTGTTCATGGCCACCGATCCGGACAATCCCCCGACCGAAATCCTGGCCGCGCTCGCCGCCATGGGCTTCAAGAATACCTACAGCGGTGGTTACACCCACAAAGACCGCGGCAAGGTGCTGGACCTGCACTTCCAGAAGGACGGCACCGACCTGTTCCAGGGCTGGAAGGCGGAGGAGATGGAAGCCAATATGGCCGCCATCACCGCGCTGTTCAGCGGCATCGGCATCACCATCGCGCCGCGCGTCATGACCTTGGCCGAAGCCTACGCCTAGAAGTTGTCGCAAAGAGACCGCAGCGTCGTTGCAGCGCCTCGCCGTGCTAGCGCACTGCCTTCGCCGCTGCGCCTAGCTGCGCTCATTTGCGACAACTTCTACACTTCGATGTGATACAGCGCCCAAGGGCAGGAACCGAACCGTTCAGCGAGCGGTTTGACCGCCATCTCGGGCACCTTGTCGGCATCGTAGATCGCCCATAGCGGACCGAGTCCGCCCAGCGCCATCGGCGCGCCATCCAGATGGGTGGCGACGATCCAGCGCTGCGCGCGCGCCTGCGCCACCGTGATCGTGGCGGCATAGCCATCCACCGCGCGCAACACCAGCTTGCCGTTGTCGCTCAATACCGCACCGGCCGCCTTCATCACGTCCAGCAGCAGCGGGCCGCGCAGCGTGTGCGGCTTGCTGTCGTATTCCAGCGTCGGATGGATGGTGATGCTGGGCAGTGCCGCCAGCGCGGCGAAATCGAAACCATGCGCCTTGTCGAAGGTCAGCTTTTGCTTGAACATCATCTGGTCCAGCACCGGGTCGAAGCGGCCGCGGTTGGGCTTGCCGATCGCGCCGGTGACGGTGAGCAGCGCCGGGCCGGCGCTCTTGGCGGCGGCGCGCGCAGGCAAGGCTGTTGCTGCGGCCATGCCGGCCAACGCGGCGGTGCCCAGGAACTGGCGTTTTTTCATGCGGTTCACTCCTCGATGACGTAGTGCCGGTATCATACCGCGCATGGATCTTTTTGCCGACGACACCAGCCTGACCGCCATCCCCATCGAGGACGGCGAACTGTGGTTTCAGCAGCGGCTGGCGCTGGACCTGGCGCCGGCCGAAGTCATGCAGCGCCTGCTCGACGAAACCGACTGGCGCGCCGAGGAAATCCAGGTGTGGGGCAAGCTGCACCTGCAGCCGCGCCTGTCGGCCTGGCATGGCGAGGCCAGCTACCGTTACTCCGGCAAGACCTTCCACCCGCTGCCGTTCACGCCGCTGCAGCTGCACATCAAGCAGGCGGTGGAAAAGGCCACCGGTCGCCAGTTCAACAGCGTGCTGCTGAACTACTATCGCAACGAGCGCGACAGCATGGGCTTCCATGCCGACGACGAGCGCGAGCTGGGGCCGGATCCGGCTGTCGCGTCGGTCAGTTTCGGCGATCCGCGCACCTTCATCCTCAAACACCGGCGCCTGCCGAAGACCGTCAAGCTGGCGCTGGGCGACGGCTGCCTGCTGCTGATGGCGGGCGCGCTGCAGCGGCACTGGCTGCACGGCATCAACAAGGAACGCGCCGCGCGCGGTCCGCGCATCAATTTGACCTTCCGCCGGATTTACTAAGCGTTTGCTAGTGTTGGAACCGCCTGACACTTTGTACCGTGCCAGCGAAAATAAGCCCGCGGCCTCGCGCAGCGCCGGTTGGCGGCTGCTATCGTTGTTGTCTCGAACAGGGAGGCAACCATGTTTAGCAATATGAAAGTCGGTACCAAACTCATTACAGGCTTCATCTCCATCGCGGTGCTGGGCGCCATCGTCGCCTGTATCGGCATCGTCAGCATGGGCCGCATCAACAGCATGGCCGACAGCATGTACAGGGAAGACTTGCTGGGCGTTTCGTATATCAAGGAAGCCAACATCAACCTGATCTACGCGGGCCGCTCACGCAACAGCTTCCTGCTGGCGACCTCGGCGCAGGAACGCGCCACCCACCGCGCCGATATCAAGAAATACCTGGCGACGATCCAGGACTACCTGGACAAATCGCGTCCGTTGTTTGTCAGCGAAAAAGGCCGCCAGCTGCTGGCCAGCTACGCGGCGCCGGCGCAGGAATACGAAAAGCTGCTGTGGCGCGCGCTGGACCGCGCGGACAGCGAACCGCTGGCACAGCGCAGCGACGAGCTGAACCAGATGCTGGTGGCCGCGCGCACCCAGGCCAACCTGCTGGACGACCTGCTGACGGCGATGACCCAGGTTAAGGAAGAGCGCGCCAGCGCCAAGGCTGCCGACACCACCGCGCTGTACCATTCCAGCCTGGCGCTGATGGTGGGCCTGGTCGTCGGCAGCCTCGGCATTGGCCTGGCGCTGGGCGTGATGATCACGCGCACGCTGACGCGGCAGTTGGGCGGGGAGCCAGCCTACGCGGCCGACGTGGCCGGCAAGATCGCGGGCGGCGATTTGACGGTCAGCGTCGACATCCGGCCCAACGACAAGGCCAGCGTGCTGCATGCGATGAAGTCCATGCGCGACAGCCTGGGCGGCATAGTCGGCCAGGTTCGCGCCGGCACCGACACCATCGCCACCGCGTCCACGCAGATCGCCAGCGGCACGCTGGATTTGTCGGCGCGCACCGAGCAGCAGGCCGGCGCGCTGGAGGAGACCGCGTCATCGATGGAGGAACTGACCTCGACCGTCAAGGCCAACGCCGACCACGCGCGCGTCGCCAACGAGCTGGCGCGCTCCGCCTCCGAAGTGGCGCGCAAGGGCGGTGCCGTGGTCGACGAAGTGATCGGTACGATGGGCGCGATCAATGAATCCTCCGGCAAGATCGCCGACATCATCGGCGTCATCGACGGCATCGCTTTCCAGACCAACATCTTGGCGCTGAACGCCGCGGTGGAGGCGGCGCGCGCGGGCGAGCAGGGCCGTGGATTCGCGGTGGTGGCGTCCGAGGTGCGCAACCTGGCGCAGCGCTCGGCAGCGGCGGCCAAGGAAATCAAGCAGCTGATCGACGACTCGGTCAGCAAGGTCGACGCCGGCGCGCGCCAGGTCGACCAGGCCGGAGTGACGATGCGCGACATCGTCGCCAGCATCCAGCGCGTGACCGACATCATGGCCGACATCCAGGCCGCCAGCGGCGAGCAGACCAACGGCATCGAGCAGATCAACCAGGCCATCATGCAAATGGACGCGGTGACCCAGCAGAACGCGGCGCTGGTGGAGCAATCGGCTGCGGCGTCAGAATCGATGCAGGACCAGGCGCGCAAGTTGTCGGAGGTGGTCAGCGTGTTCCGCCTGGACCGGCAGCACACGGCGCCGGCCGCACCGCTCCGGAGGGCGGCTGGCCAAAATGCGGGCAAGCTCTTAAGCCTCTCTTAAGTTTGGCTTGGAAGGTTTTTTGCCTGCAATCGTTCGGCTTACATCCTGTCACACTTCTTACTAATTCGGTGGTGACGGGTGTTGGTTGGAGTGCTATCTTGGTTCCATCGCAATTCAAAGAACTGCGATCCCAAGCAAGTCCTGCTTCAACCATTTTGCTGAAAGATCCAATACCATGAAAAAAATTCTGTTCGCATTAGTTGCTTCCGCAGCCGCCTTGGGCGGTACTTCCGCATACGCCGCCGATGATGCCGGCACCGCCTACATCGGCGCCGGCGTCGTGGGCAGCCACTACAAGTTCGACGTGCCGAATACGACCACGTCCAGCGACCGTAGCGGCGACAAGGCCACCGGCAAAATCTTCGCCGGCTACAACATCGACAAGACCTGGGCGGTTGAAGGCGGTTATACCGACTTCGGCAGCAAGGCGTTTAACTACACCGACGCCACCGGCGCCGCCGGCCGCATCGAGAGCGATGCCCACTCCTTCTATCTGGCGGGCAAGGGCAGCTGGCCGGTGAACGAGCAGGTCGCCCTGTTCGGCAAGCTGGGCGTGGCGCGCAACCACAACAGCGTGGACACCTCGGGCGTCGCCTCGGTCAGCGGCGGCAGCAACAAGAACGCGCTGTACGCATCGGTGGGCGCGGAATACGCGATCAACAAGAACGTCAAGGTCTCGCTGGAGTATGAAAACTACGGCAAGAACGACATCGATGTGGGCCGCAAAAACGGTGCCATCACCGCCGGACTGCGCTACAACTTCTAAGCCGCTCCAGCGTCGGGAAAGCCGCCTTCGAGGCGGCTTTTTTGCGCCCATATTTGATAATCGAAAATTTCGAACATGATTCGCAAAATTTTCCGTTTTTCTTTTGAGTCAGGTTGGAAGATACTTCATTCCAGCAGAGAAAACACCGCAAACAACGCGGATCCGAAAATCGAAATTATTGAATATAGACTGGAGATTCACATGCCTACCGCTATCGCTAAACCAGGAAGCACCCTGCTCGATCCAAGCAACCACACGCTGATCATGATCGATCACCAATCGCAGATGTCCTTCGCCACCAAGTCCATCGACCCGGTACAGCTGCGCAACAACGTCGCGTTGGTCGCCAAGGCCGCCAAGGGCTTCAACGTGCCGACGATCCTGACCACGGTCGCGGAAAAATCGTTCTCCGGTCCGATCTTCGACGAAATCAAATCCGTGTTCCCGGACCAGGCGGCCATCGACCGCACCACCATGAACACCTGGGAAGATCCACGCATCGCCGAGCGCGTCAACGCCATCGGCAAGGGCAAGATCGTGCTGGCCGGCCTGTGGACTTCGGTATGTATCGTCGGCCCCGCGTTGTCGGCGCTGGACCAGGGCTTCGAGGTCTACGTGATCACCGACGCCAGCGGCGACGTGTCCGACGAAGCGCATGAGCGCGCTGTCGAGCGCATGGTGCAGTTGGGCGCCCGTCCGATGACCTCGCTGCAGTATCTGCTCGAACTGCAGCGCGACTGGGCGCGCGGCGAAACCTACAACGAGACCGTGGCGACCTCGATAGCCCATGGCGGCGGCTACGGCCTCGGCCTGATCTACGCCAAGACCATGTTCGGCGCGGCGGAAGGCCATTAATGCGAAAACCCCGAAAGCCGTCGCCGGCTTTCGGGGTTTGTCGTTGCCCGCGTCGTAGATTTAGACGGTCAGCGGTTTGTAGCGGATGCGTTTTGGCTTCGCGCCTTCCTCGCCCAGTCGTTTCTTCTTGTCGGCTTCGTATTCCTGATAGTTGCCGTCGAAGAAGGTGACCTGCGAGTTGCCTTCGAACGCCAGGATGTGCGTGGCGATACGGTCGAGGAACCAGCGATCGTGGGAAATCACCAGCACGGAGCCGGCGAATTCCAGCAGCGCGTCTTCCAGCGCGCGCAGGGTTTCCACGTCCAGATCGTTCGACGGTTCATCCAGCAGCAGCACGTTGCCGCCCTTGAGCAGCGTCTTGGCCAGGTGCAGACGGCCGCGTTCGCCGCCGGACAGGTTGCCGACGATCTTCTGCTGGTCAGAACCCTTGAAGTTGAAGCGGCCCAGGTAGGCGCGCGACGGCATGTCGAAGCGGCCGACGCTGAGCATGTCGGCGCCGCCGGACACGTCCTCGAACACGGTCTTCGTATCGCCCAGCGTGTCGCGGCTCTGGTCGACCAGCGAGATGCGCGCGGTCTGGCCGATCACCACTTCGCCGCTGTCCGGCTTGTCGAGGCCGGCGATCATCTTGAACAAGGTCGATTTACCGGCGCCGTTCGGGCCGATGATGCCGACGATCGCGCCCGGCGGAATGGTGAACGACACATTGTCGATCAGCAGGCGGTCGCCAAACGCTTTCGAGACGTTCTTGAACTCGATCACTTCATTGCCCAGGCGCTCGGCCACAGGGATGAAGATCTCCTGGGTCTCGTTGCGTTTCTGGTATTCGTATTCGCTCAGCTCGTTGAAGCGGGCCAGGCGTGCCTTGGACTTGGCCTGGCGCGCCTTCGGATTCTGGCGCGACCATTCCAATTCCTTCTGCAGCGCCTTCTGGCGCGCCGATTCGGTGGCTTCTTCCTGCTTCAGGCGGTTGGACTTCTGGTCCAGCCACGACGAGTAGTTGCCTTTCCATGGGATGCCGTGGCCGCGGTCCAGTTCCAGAATCCATTCGGCGGCGTTGTCCAGGAAGTAGCGATCGTGGGTGATGCCGACCACGGTGCCCGGGAAGCGCAGCAGGAATTGTTCGAGCCATTCGACGGACTCGGCGTCCAGGTGGTTGGTCGGTTCGTCGAGCAGCAGCATGTCCGGCTTGGACAGCAGCAGCTTGCACAGCGCCACGCGGCGCTTTTCGCCGCCGGACAGCACGCCGATCTTGGCTTCCCAAGGCGGCAGGCGCAGTGCGTCGGCGGCCATTTCCAGTTGCAGGTTCAGGTTGCCGCCGTCGGAGGTCGAGATGATCGCTTCCAGCCGCGCCTGTTCGGTGGCCAGCGCGTCGAAGTCCGCGTCTTCGTCGGCGTAGGCGGCGTACACGGCTTCCAGCTTGGCTTGCGCCTCGAACGCTTCGCCCAGGCCGGACTCGACTTCCTGGCGCACGGTTTTTTCCGGATCCAGCTGCGGTTCCTGCGGCAGGTAGCCGATGTTCAGGCCCGGCATCGGCACGGCTTCGCCCTGGATGTCGGTGTCGAGGCCTGCCATAATTTTCAGCAAGGTCGACTTACCGGAGCCGTTCAGGCCCAGCACGCCGATCTTTGCGCCCGGGAAGAAGGACAGCGAAATATCTTTCAGGATCTGGCGCTTGGGCGGGACGATTTTGCCCACGCGGTTCATGGTGTAGACGTAATTTGCCATTGAGAATCTCAGTGATAGGTATAAATGCAAGGAAGGACGACAGGATACGATAAATCCCGCCATCCGCCCACTATTTAGCGCGGCGGCTGACCCACAGCCCCTCTGCCACGTACAGCAGCAGCGCGCTCCAGATGATGACGAAGCCGATCAGCCGCGCCTGCGGGAAGGTTTCATGGAACACCCATACGCCCAGCAGCGCCTGCATGCTGGGCGACAGGTATTGCAGCAGGCCCAGCACCGACATCGGGATCTTGCGCGCGCCGGCCGCGAACATCACCAGCGGAATCGCGGTGATCGGCCCGGCCGCCGCCAGCAGCCAGCGGGTGCTGTCGTTGGGGCTGTTGATAAAGGTGTTCTGGCCATGCAAGGTCAGCCACAGCACATACACCAGCGCCAGCGGGAACAGCATCATGGTTTCCAGCGACAGGCCTTCCAGCGCCGCCAGCGCGGCGGTCTTGCGCAGCAGGCCGTAGCCGCCGAAGGTGATGCCTAAAATTAAGGCAATCCACGGCAGCTGGCCGGCCGACCAGGTCAGCCAGGCCACGCCGCAGGCGGCCACGCCGATGGCGATCCACTGGGCGCGGCGCAGCTTTTCCTTCAGCACCAGCAAGCCCAGCAGCACGTTGACCAGCGGATTGATGAAGTAGCCGAGGCTGGCGTCGATGACGTGACCGTTGTTGACCGACCAGATGTAGACGAACCAGTTGGCCGTCAGCAGCACGGCGCTGGCGATAAAGCTGCCCAGCACACGCGGCTGCCGCAGCACCCGCGGCAGCCACTTCCATTGCTGGCGGACGGTCAGCACCAGGCCCAGGAACAGCAGCGACCACAGCATGCGGTGCGCCAGGATTTCCATCGCCGGCACCTCGCCGATGGCGTGGAAATACAACGGGAACAAGCCCCAGCAAAAGAACGCGAATGTGGCGTACAGGATACCTGTGTTCATGTGGGGCGTCGGCGGGGAGGGGGCAAGGTCTGCCATTATCGCTGAAATACCGCCTGGCCGCAGGCGGGGGAGCAGGTTCGGCTGCCAGACTCGCACTCCCGCCCGCACCAGCGTACACTGGCGATATTGAAATATTGGAATGCTATTCCATGCGAAAATATCCTTGCCTTTTGCAAATACTTATCCTATTGTGCAATGCACCAAAACAACAACAGGTGCAATCTTGACCGTGCAACACAAGAAAAGTAGCCTCGCCGCGCTGACGCTGGCGGCCGTGGGCATCGTCTACGGCGACATCGGTACCAGTCCCCTCTACACCCTCAAAACCATCTTCGATCCCGAGCACGGCCTGGCGTTGAACGAGTTCAATCTGCTGGGCATTATTTCGCTCATTTTCTGGGGCCTGACGATGATCGTCTCGCTCAAGTACGTCAGCCTGGTGCTGCGCGCCGACAACCGCGGCGAGGGCGGCATCATGGCGCTGATGGCGCTGGCGCTCAATTCCGTCGCCAAGACGGCTGGGCGCTGGCACTATCCGCTGATGCTGCTGGGCGTGTTCGGCGCGACGATGTTCTACGGCGACAGCGTGATCACGCCGGCGATTTCCGTGCTGGGCGCGATCGAGGGTCTGGAAGTGGCCGCGCCGGGGCTGGAGCAGTACATCGTGCCGCTGACCCTGATCGTGCTGGTGACGCTGTACGCGGTGCAGCGCCATGGCACGGCCGGCATCGGCCGCTGGTTCGGCCCGGTCATGGTGGTGTGGTTCGCCGCGCTGTCGGTCATGGGCCTGGTCAACATCGCCGCCGCGCCGCAGATCCTGTGGGCGCTCAATCCGCTGCATGCGCTGCGCTTCATGTTCGAGAACCGCATGATCGCCTTCGTCGCGCTGGGCGCGGTCGTGCTGGCCTTCACCGGCGCCGAGGCGCTGTATGCCGACATGGGCCACTTCGGCAAGAAGCCGATCCGCGCCGCCTGGTTCCTGATCGTGTTTCCGTCGCTGGCGCTGAACTACCTGGGCCAGGGCGGGCTGCTGCTGACCCATCCCGACGCGATTTCCAACCCGTTCTTCCAGCAGCTGGGCGCGTGGAGCGTCTATCCGCTGGTGGTGCTGTCGACGCTGGCGGCGGTGATCGCCTCGCAGGCCACCATTTCCGGCACCTTCTCGATGACCAAGCAGGCCATCGCGCTGGGCCTGCTGCCGCGCATGCGCGTGGTGCACACGTCGGAACGGGAAATCGGCCAGATCTACATCCCGGCCGTCAATTGGCTGCAGCTGGTGGTGGTGCTGCTGGCGGTGATCGGCTTCGGCTCGTCGGACAAGCTGGCCGGCGCCTACGGCATCGCGGTGACGGCGACCATGCTGGCGACCACCTTCCTGACCTTCTTCGTGATCCGCTACCGCTGGAACCTGCCGCTGTGGCTGTGCTTTGCCGCCACCGGCTTCTTCATCATCATCGACATCCTGCTGTTCTCGGCCAGCACGCTCAAGCTGCTGCACGGCGGCTGGTTCCCGCTGCTGCTCGGCTCCGTGCTGTTCACGGTCATGCTGACCTGGAAGCGCGGCCGCGAGCTGGTGTTCCAGAACCTGCAGAAGCACGCCATTCCGCTGGAGGACTTCCTGTCGTCGCTGTTCGTGGCGCCGCCGACGCGGGTCTACGGCACCGCCATCTTCCTGCGCGGCGAAAGCGACGGCGTGCCGCACGCGCTGCTGCACAACCTGTCGCACAACAAGGTGCTGCACGAGCGGGTGGTGTTCTTCACCGTGCACGTGGTCGAGGAGCCTTATGTCGCCGAGGCCGAACAGGTCAAGGTGACGGACCTGGGCCACCAGTGCTACCAGCTCAACGTCTACTACGGCTTCAAGGACGAACCGGACATCCCGCGGGTGCTGGCGCTGTGCGAGTGCATCGGCCTGCCGTTCGAAATGATGGAGACCTCGTTCTTCATCGCCCGCCAGACGGTGATCTCGACCCCCGGCGCCGGCATGGCGACCTGGCGCGAACATCTGTTCGTGGCGATGTCGCGCAACGCGCGCGGGGCCGCGGACTACTACCAGATTCCCACCAACCGTGTCATTGAATTAGGCACGCAAGTGGAAATTTAAGCACACAAACGGTGCTAAAAGATGTAACCGAATGTAGTGCCCGGAGCGGAAGCGGCGCGGTCTGCTAAACTTCTGCTCCGACATGCCCGCATCCGTGCGGCGCAAGCGTACGAATACGAACATTCCATCAAAGGTAATCATGAAATCGATGTTTCAAATTATTGCTGCCGTCGTCTGCGCAGCGGTCCTGGCAGCCTGCGGCGGCGGCGGCTCGAAGACCCCGGCCGTCGTGGTGGTGGCGCAGCCGACCTACAAAGTGACTGAAACCGTGGTCGGTACCGGCCTGACGGCGGAAACCGGCGACCTGGTGGTGATCAACTTCGTCGGCTACCTGTACGACTCGACCAAGGCCGACGGCAAGGGCGCCAAGGTGGAAAGCTCGGTCGATACCGGCAAGACCGCAGCCCCGTTCACCATCGGCGTCGGCGCCGTGGTCACCGGCTGGGACCAATCCATCCTGGGCATGAAAGTGGGCGGCAAACGCACCGCGATCCTGCCGGCCAACCTGGCCTACGGCGCCGTCGCGCACACCGCGCTGCCTGCGATCGGCAATATCACCTACGCCGCGATTCCCGCTAACTCGCCGCTGGTGTACGACTTTGAACTGGTCGACGTGACCAAGGCAGTACTGCCGGTCGTCGTGCCGCCGCCGACCACGCTGAAAATCGTCGACACGCTGGTTGGTAGCGGCGCTGCCGCCGCCAACGGCAAAACACTGAGCGTCAACTACACGCTGTACGTCTACGACGGCACCCGTGCCGACTTCCGCGGTCCGGCGGTGCAGACCACCGTCGGCGGCACGCCGTTCAGCTTCCAGCTGGGCGCCGGCAAGGTCATCGCCGGTTGGGAGCAAGGCGTGCCTGGCATGCTGGTTGGCGGCAAGCGCACGCTGACCGTTCCGCCTAGCCTGGGTTACGGCACGACCGCGCAGAGCGGCATCCCCGCCAACTCGACGCTGATCTTCGATATCGAACTGCTGTCCGTGCAATAAGGCGCGGTTCGGCAAACGGAAAGGCAGCCTGTGTGGCTGCCTTTTTTTTCGGCTAGTCGCGCAGCGCTTCTGCGGGCGCGATGCGCATCGCCGCCAGCGTGTGGCGGGCGGTGGCCGCCGCCACGATCAGTGCCGCAAACGCCAGCGCCACCGCCGGCGCCCAATCGCCCAGCGGCGTGTGCTCGGCAAACCCGGACAGATAGCGGGCAATGCCCAGCCAGGCCAGCGGCAATCCCATCGCCGCCGCCACCGCCGTCAGCAGCACGAACTCGCGGCCGACCAGCGCCGCGATCGCCCTGCGGCCGGCGCCGTGCAGCTTGCGCAGCACGATCTCCCGCGCGCGCCGCTGCACGCTGTGGGCGGCCAGCACGTAGATGCCGAATGCCGCCAGCGCGAACACCACGGTCGTGGCGCAGGCCAGCAGGCGGGCCAGGCGTACGTCGTCCGCATAGGCACGCTTGTAGTAGCTGGCGGCGCCGCGCATCACCAGCTCGCGGTCCGGATAGTAGCGGCTCCACGCGGCGGCGATGTCCCGTTCCAGCGTGGCCGGTGAGCCGGCGCGCATGCGCACGGTCAGCATCCGGCCGCCGCGCGCCAGGTCGTAGATGGTCGGCCGTACCGGATCGCGCAGCGTCTCCCAGCGCAGGTCCGGCGCGATGCCGACAATGCGCTGCCGCGTGCCGTTGATGCGCTGGCCCAGCGCCTGCTGCGCCGACTGCCACCCCAGCGCGCGCAGCGCCGCCATGTTAAGCAGCACGTTCTGCTCGCCATTGTCCACCAGCCGGTCCATCGAGGGATCGAAGATGCGGCCAGCAACGGCCGGCAAGCCGTAGACGCGGAAGAAGTCCGGCCCGACCATCTGCACCGTCAGCGCCACCTCGCTGCCGTCGAGACGCTTGGCGTTCTCGCTGCCGCGCGTGCCGGTGCCGTTATCGCGTCCCGGCACCTCCTGGCTGTCCGCCACGCCCTCGACACCGGGCAGCTGCGTCACCGCGTCGCGAAAGGCCGCCGCCGCCGGTGCGGTGGCGCTTTCGGGCAGTTCCACCACCAGCAGCGGCGCCGTATCGAAGCCCGGCGGAGCCGACGCGGCGAACTGCGTCTGCCACAGGATCGCCAGCGCCATGCCGCCCATACCCATGGCGGCGCCGAACTGCACGGCCGTCAGCACCCGCCGCATCCACGCACCGCCGGTGGTTTCGCCGTTGCGGTGGGCCAGCGTCTCGTTCATGTCGACGCCGCGCGCCAGCCAGCCGGGATAGGCGCCCGCCGCCGCGCCGACCGCCACGCCGAACAGCAAGCAGGCACCGATGGCCGGCGACGTGAACATGCCGTCCAGCCGCCGCTCCAGCATATCGGACGCCAGCGGCAGCAGCAGCCACGCCAGCAGCACGCCCAGCGCAGCGGCGAACAGCGACAGCAGCGTCGATTCGGTCATGAACTGCGCCAGCAGCTGGCGCGTGGTGGCGCCGAGCACACGGCGCACGGCGATCTCGCGCCGGCGCTGCAAGGTGCGCACCGTCGCCAGGTTGACGTAGTTGACCACGGCGAGGAACAGGATCAGCAACCCGACCGCGCCGAGCGCCAGCACCATGCGCTTGTCGCCGCGCGGACCGGTGCCCATGGTGTTGGCCACGGTTCGGTCGAAGTAGGCCTCGGCCAGCGGACCGAGTCCGATATCGACGAACTTGCGCCCGCCCAGTGCCTTCTTCATTTCCGGCGTCGCCATGTTGTCCCATGGCGCGCGGTCGACGGCGTCTTGCAGCACGGCCTGCAGCGCCTGTGCGCTGACGCCTGCACCGGTTTTGACGTAAATGCGGCCGCCGATACCCATCCAGTTGGCCAGCGCCTCGCGGCGTTCCTGCTCCGGCCACAGCGCGCTGCCGACGCCGACCAGCGCGCCGAACTGGATGGTGCTGTTGGCCGGCCGGTCCGCCAGTACGGCGCGTACCTGCAGCAACTGGCTATTGATGGTGATGCTCCGTCCCAGCGGCAGGGCGCTGCCGAACAGGCGTAACGCCTCGCGCTGCGTGACGGCCAGTCCATCGGGTTGCGTCAGCGCCTGCTGCAGATCGCCCGCCAGGGCTTGCAATCCGGCGATGCGCTGGAATGCCGGGTCCACGACCGTCACTTGCAGCAGCGTTGGACGGCCTTGCAGTTGGAGTGTCGCCTCGCGCGGCCACCATGCGCTGGTTTCCAGCTGCAGGCCGCTGCGCATCGCCACTTCGCGCAGGGCGAACGGCGTGTACTCCATCCACTGCGGCTGCGGGATGAAATTCAGCCGGTGCTTGATGACGAAGACGCGTTCGCGCTCCGGCACATCGCTGTCGTAGCTGAACGAGTAGCGGACGAATCCCAGCAGCAGGAAACAGACGGCGAAACCGGTCGCCAGCCCCAGTATCTCCACGGTGGAGTGCCAGGGCTGGCGCAGCAGCAGGCGCCAGCCGATGCGAAAATCTCGTAGTGCCATGGGTGTTCTCCTCTTTATTCGCGCAGCGCCAGGGCCGGCGACATGCGTAAGGCGGTCAGCGTGTGGCGAGTGGTCGCCAGCAGCGCCACCAGCGCGGCCAGCAGCAACGCCGCCGCCAGCGTCCAGCCGCCGACAGGCGCGCGATCCGTGTAGCTGGCCAGGTAGCGCTGTATCGCCACCGCCGCCAGCGGCAGGCCGACCAGCGCGCCGGCCCCTACCAGCGTCGAGAATTCGCGGCCCATCATCAGCGCAATATCGATGCGGCCCGCGCCGTGCAGCTTGCGCATGACGATCTCGCGCCGGCTGCGTTGCACGCTGTAGGCAGACAGCACGTAGATGCCGAAGGCCGCCAGCGCGATCGCGATCACGCTGGTGGTGATCAGGATACGCATCAGGCGCGCGTCGGTGGCATAGCGTTCCGCCAGCACGGCTTCCTGGGTTGTCATTTCCAGGATGGCGTTCGGGAAGTGGCGACGCCATAGAGGTTCGATGTTGTTGTACGCCGCCCCCAGGCTGTCGGTGGTGCGGATCGTCGCCACAAAGCCGGGACGTATGAAGTAGACGATGGCTTTCGGTGGCTGTCGCAATCCCTGAAAGCGCACCTCGGGCGCGATGCCGACGATCTGCATGCCGCCGGGGACTGTCTGGCCGACGGCGTCCTGCGGTTGCGCATAGCCCAGCGCCTGCGCGGCGGTGACGTTGACCACGGCGCGCGGGGCTTTGCCATAGTCCACGTCCAGCTTTTCGTCGTACAGCCGGCCGTAGAGTGGCTTCAGATGGTTCACTTCGAACCAGTTGGCGCTGACGTACTTCCCTTCCAGCGGAATCTCATTGCCCTCCTTGGTAGTGACCGTGTTAATCAATTTCATACGGTCGCGTCCCACCGCTTCGGAGATTGACGACACCCCCTGCACATGCGGCAGACGCTGAGCCTCTTCGATGAAGGCGGCGACTGTCGGCTTGCCCACTTGGCCTTCCGGCAAATCCACCACCATCAGATTGGACGGATCGAAGCCAGGCGATGCGTGGCTGGCGAAATAGGTCTGCCAACTGACCGCCAGGGCTGTCGCGCTGAGTGCCATCGCGCTGGAAAACTGCAACACGGTCAGCACGCGCCGCACCCACAGACCTGCGACCGTTTCGCTATTGCCGCGTCCTGCCAGCGCGGGGCCGGGCAGCGAGTTCTGCGCCAGCCAGGCGGGGTAAGCACCCGCGCAGATGCCGATGAAAATGCTGAACAACAGCGCGATCGCGCAACGCAGCGGTGTGAACATGCCGTCCAGCCGGCGATTGACCAGATCGGAAAACACCGGCAGCAGCAGCCACGCGAGCATCAGGCCCGCGATGGCGGCCAGCATCGCGGTCAGCACCGCTTCGCTGAGGAACTGCCGCACCAGCCGCGAAGCGCTGGCGCCCAGCAGTTTGCGGATGCCGATTTCACGTTGGCGGCGCAGCGTGCGCACGGTCGCCAGGTTGACGTAGTTGATCGCCGCCAGCAGCAGGATCAGCAAGCCGCCGGCCGCCAGTCCGTACACGCTGCTGCGCTGGCCGTGGCGCTCGGCTTCGCGGCCGCTGGCCAGGTCCTCGTCGAAGTAGGCGTCGCGCAGCGGCAGCAAGCTGATATCGGCGACATTGCGGCCATTCAGGCCCTTGCCCAAGCCGCCGGTTTTCACGCGTTGGTTAAGCGGCGACTTCTCGCTCTCCGCCTGCAGCAACGCCGTCAGCGCGGATATCGATGCGCCGGGCGCCAGTTTGATGTAGATCGGGCCGCGTCCCCATTTGCTGGTGGCCGTGTCGCGTTCGTCCCATGCGCTGCTGCTGGTGCCAACCAGCGCTTCATACTGCTGCGTGCTATTGGCCGGCGCGTCGGGCAGCACGGCCCTCACCTGCAACGCGGTATCGCCAATTTTGACGGTTTGGCCAAGCGCAGAGGCGGCGCCGAACAGTTTGTGGGCGCCGGTGCGCGTCAGCGCCAGACCGTCCGGCTGGGTCAGCGCGGCATGCAGATCGCCCTGCAGTGCGCTGATGCCGAACATCGCGCGAAACGCCGGATCGACCACTAGCAGATCGACCTTGTGCAGCTCGTTCCCGGACCGCAGCGGCGTATCGATCGGTTTGGCGATGCTTGCCTCCGTCGCCATGCCGCTGGAGAGTGCGATGTCTCGCAAGGGGATGAACGCCCACATTTGCCATTCCGGACGCGGGAAAACATTGATGCGCTGCTTGACCACGACCACGCGGTCGTTGTCAGGCACGCTGTTGTCGTAGTTCAGGCAGAACTCGACAAAGCCGAACAGCAGGAAGCAGGCGGCAAAGCCGATGGCCAAGCCGCCGGTAACCACGAGGGAATAAGCCGGCTGCTGCACGAGCAGACGCCAGCCGATGCGAAAATCGCGCAGGTTCATGTGGGTGATCCTGTCGCTTAAGCCGCTTGCAGGGCGTCGACCATGATGCGGCCGTCGAGCAGATTCAATGTGCGGGACGCTTGCGCGGCATGGTCCGGCGAGTGCGTGACCATGACCACGGTGGTGCCTTCGGCGTTGATTTCGCGCAGCAGGCGCATGACTTCGTCGCCGTGGGCGGAATCGAGGTTGCCGGTCGGTTCATCGGCCAGCAGCACGGCGGGGCCGGCCACCAGGGCGCGTGCGATCGCGACGCGCTGCTGCTGGCCGCCGGACAGCTGCGAAGGCCGGTGCGCCGCGCGGTGGCCGACACCCAGCTTGTTGAGCATCGCGGTGACGCGCTCGCGCCGTTCGCGCGCCGGCGTGCCGTTGTATTCCAGCGCCAGTTCGACGTTCTCGAACACCGTCAGCTCTTCGATCAGGTTGAAGCTCTGGAAGATGAAGCCGATGCGGCCGCGCCGCAGCTGGTTCAGTTTCGATTCGCTCCAGCCGGCCACGTTCTGCCCCTCGAACCAGTACTCGCCGTGGTTGGGCACGTCCAGCAGGCCCAGTATGCCCAGCATGGTCGACTTGCCGCAACCGGAAGGCCCGGTGATGGCGACGTATTCGCCCGCCTCGATTTCGAGGTCGATGCGGTCCAGGGCGGTGGTCTGGATTTCTCCGGCCTGGTGGATCTTGCTGATGCCGACGAGTTTGAGCATATGCGTTTGCCTTTGATGGTGGTGATGAGAATTTACTGCGTAATTTGCAGTCTGGGTGAATTTCCGTATGCGGCGTAGCTGGACAGGATCACCCTGTCGCCGGCGGCCAGGCCTTCCAGCACTTCGATCTGGCTGTTGTTGCGGCGGCCGATGCGCACCGGGCGGCGCTGCGCCATGCGGCCGCCCGCGTCCAGCACGTAGACCCAGGCGCCGCCGCTGTCGTTGATGAAGGCGCCGTTCGGCAGCAGCAGCGCCTTGGCTGGCTCGCCCAGCGTGATGCGCGCGTCCAGGCTCTGGCCGGGGTTCAGCACCGGCGGCTGGCCGGCCGTGAACACCAGTTCGACCATGAAACGGCCTTCCTTGATTTGCGGGTAGATGGCGCTGATGTCGGCCGCGTAGCTGCGCTGGTCCTGCTGCACGCTGCCGTGGCGGCCGACGGCCATGCGGTTCAGGTAGTACTCGTCGACGCTGGCCGAGAGCTTGAAGCGGGTGGGATCGTCGATACGGCCGATGTTTTTGCCGGTGGCGATCGACTCGCCGACCTGCAGGCGGAAGTTGGTCAACCGTCCCTCGACCGGCGCGCGCACGGCCAGCGCCTCGACGGTGGCGGAGACCAGCTTGAGGCCGTTGTTCAGGCCATCGATCGAGGTTTCCAGCTGCTGCGCGGCGCTGCGGCGCACGTTGGCTTCGGTGCCGGAGGCGCGCTCCTCTTGCGCCAGCAGGCGTTGCTGCTGTTCGACCTTGTCGGCCGATTCCTCCAGCGCGACGGCGGAGATGAAGCCTTGCGCGGCCAGCCGCTTGTTGCGCTCATGCTGCTTGCGTGCCTGGTCCAGCGCGTACTGCAAATCTTCGTGGCGGCGCAGATGGTCGCTGGCGCTGGCCTCCTGCGACACCCGCAGGTTGGACAGGTTGAAGATGCTGATCGCGTGCTCTGACTGGCGCGCCAGCAGTTCCAGGTTGCGTTGCGGGTTAGAGATACGGAACAGCAGCTGGCCCTTCTTCACCAGCGCGCCGTCGGTGGCGAAGACTTCCTCGACCCGGCCCGACTCGACCGAATCGAGTATCACCGAGTTAAGCGGCTCGGCGCTGGCGCGCACCACGATTTCGTCGACGAAGATGCCCGGTGCCGCCTGGCCCAGGCGCAGCTCTGCGCCTTCCACCTGCAGACCGCGCGGCATCAACGACCACAAGGCATAGCCGCCGGCCGCGATGGCAAGCGTTGCGGCGATTGCGATGGCGGCGGTCTTGCCGCGCCGGCGCGGTACGACGATATCCATCGCAGCGCCGCTGGATGGCAGGTTGGGAACCGGACCGCTGATATTTTTTTTGGTGTGCATGCGGGCCATACTGCAAACCCCGTGCCATGGCTGAAACGCGCTATTCGATGCGGTTTTGGCGCGTTATGCCTGCGAGGTGTTCATTTCCGGACACCGGCCGCTGTCCGGAAGTGGACAGCGCCGCGCCGTGAGCGCGGATGCGTCGTTTACAGCGGGCCGGCGGCTGATAGAATGACTTCCCATGTCCGCCTACATCCTGATACTTGACGATGACCCCGATGTCGCCACCGCCGCGCAATTGCTGCTGCGCCGGCGTTACGGCAAAGTCGCGACCTTGTGCGATCCGGCCGGCTTGCCGGCCTTGCTGGCACAGGGCGTGCCGGACGTGGTGCTGCTGGACCTGAACTTCACGCCCGGCTTCATCGATGGCGCGGAAGGACTGGCATTGCTGGACGTATTGCGCGCTCAGTCGCAGCCGCCTTCGGTGATCGCCATGACCGCCTATGCCGACGTGCCGCTGGCGGTGGAAGCGCTGAAGCGCGGTGCCGGCGACTTCATCACCAAGCCCTGGGACAATGCGCGGCTGGTGGCGGCGATCGACCAGGCGCTGGCGCGGCGGGCGGCATTGCGCGGGCCATCGGCATCGGCGCCGGATTTGATGGGCGAGTCGACCGCGATGCGCGAGTTGAAGGCCTTGATCGCCAGCGTGGCGCCAACCGAGGCGAACGTGATGGTGTTGGGCGAAAACGGTGTCGGCAAGGAATTGGTGGCGCGCGCGATTCATGCGATGTCGCGGCGTTCGGCGGGCACCTTGCTGGCGGTCGACATGGGCGCGTTGCCGGAATCGACGTTCGAGAGCGAGTTGTTCGGGCATCGCAAAGGCTCGTTCACCGATGCCAAGGCCGACAGGGCTGGGCGTTTCCAGGCCGCGCGCGGCGGTTCGCTGTTTTTGGATGAAATCGGCAATATGCCGCTGGCTGCGCAGGCCAAGCTGCTGACGGCGCTGGAGCGGCGCGAGGTGACGCCGATCGGCGCCGACAAGCCGGAAGCGATCGATGTGCGCATCGTCAGCGCGACCAACCTGGACGAGGCGCGCTTGTTCGATCCTGCGGTGTTCCGGCCGGACTTGTTGTTCCGCTTGAATACCATCGTGATCCGTGTGCCGCCCTTGCGCGCGCGGCGGGAGGACATTCCGCTGCTGCTGGAGCATTACCTGAAACAGTACGAACTACAGTACCAGCGGCCGGCGCGCAATGTCAACGCGGTTGCGCTGGAAGGACTGGTGGCACATGAATGGCCGGGCAATGTGCGCGCGCTGCGGCATGCCTGCGAACGCGCCGTCATCCTCGGGCAGGGCGCGGAATATGGTTTGGCCGATTTCGGCATGGCCGCCGCTGCCCCCGTCGCCGCCTCGATCCCTGTGGCCCCGGACGCCATCTCCAATGACATGACACTCGACGCACTGGAGCGCGACGCCATCGCGGCCACGCTGGCGCAATTCAACGGCAACATCAGCCACGCCGCCAAGACGCTGGGCATCAGCCGCGCCGCGCTGTACCGCAAGCTTGGCAAGCATGGCATCTGAGCGCACCCTCAAGTTCGGCGCGGCCGCCAGTGTCGCCGCATTGATGGCGTTGACGGCCGCCGCCGATACGTTGGCCGTCACGCCCGAACCGCGCCGCATCGTATTGTGCTGCCTGCTGGCGGTCATCCCTGCGGCCACGCTCTGGCAATGCCTGCGCCGCCTGGCTCCGCGCATGCCACGCATGGAGCGGAGCGATAGCGCCTTCGAAGTCCGCAGCTCCGCCGAAGCCGACACCATCCTCAATCTGGAAGCCCGCCTTGAACACGCGCCCATCGCGCTGTTCCGCATCCAGAACGCCTCCGGCCCGGGAGCCGTCGCGCCGCTGAACGCCAGCGCGCGCAGGCTGCTCGCCCCCGGCCGCGCCAGTGCGCCGCAGGATATGCAGCTGCTGCTGGCGGCACAAGCGGCCGGCCAACGTCAGCTGGTCAGCTTCGACACCGAGCGCGGCGTGGAGCGCGCACTGGTCGCCGTCGCCGCATTGACGATGCAAGGCTCGGCCCAGCGCCTTGCCGCGATGATGCCGGTGGAAAGCGAACTCGAAGCCGAAGCCCTCAACGCCTGGCGCGAACTGGTGCAGGTGCTGACGCATGAAATCATGAATTCCCTGACGCCTGTCGCCTCGCTGTCGCGCACCGCCTGCGGCCTGCTGGAAGAAGCCGGCGCCGGCCTGCCCGCCGACATTCACGCCGACCTGGGTACCGCGCTGGACGCGATCTCGCGCCGCGCCGCCAGCCTGGTCGACTTTGTCGGCAGCTACCGCAGCCTGTCGACCGTGCCGCAGGCGCAGCCGCAGCGCGTGCTGCTGGAGGAATTGTTCGAGCGCTTGAATATGCTGCTGATGCCGCAATGGCAGGCCGCCGGAGGACGCGTGACGTTCTCGGTGGAGCCGGCCTCGCTGGAAGTGATGATCGATCCCGGCCAGCTGGAACAGGCGTTGATCAATCTGCTGAAGAACGCCGCGGAGGCGATCACCGGCAAATCGCCGGAAGCCCAGGTGCGCGCAAGATTGAGCCGGGGTGGACGCCTGCGCATCGAAGTCTCCGACAACGGCCCCGGCGTGCCGGAGGCGCTGGCCGCGCACATCTTCACGCCGTTCTTCTCGACCAAGAAGCAGGGCAGGGGCATCGGCCTGGCGATGGTGCGCCATCTGGTGCACGCCAACGGCGGCACGGTGCGTTACGCGCGCTCGATCAGCAGCGGCGCGCGCTTCATGCTGACGTTCTAGCGCACCATGTCGATGTGCATGATGCCGTCTTCGTCATACGGCTCGGTCACCGCCTTGAAGCCGAAGCTGTCATAGAATTTTTCCAGGTGAGCCTGCGCGCCGATGCGGAAGCCATGGCCCGGATGCAGCGCCTCGGCCAACGGGATCGCCTTGGCCAGCAGCTCGCGGCCGATGCCGCTGCCGCGCGCGGCCTGCGTGGTCAGTACGCGGCCCAGCGACATTTCTTCGTATTTCAACCCCGGTGGCACGCAACGCAGGTAAGCCACCAGCGTGCGCTTGCCCTCGATCTCGCGCCACGCCATCAGGTGATGACACTGTGGATCGCAGCCGTCGATGTCGGGATATAGGCAGGTTTGCTCGAGGATGAACACCTGCTGGCGCTGCAGCAGTACTTCATACCAGTCGGCGCGGGGGATGTCGTCAAAAGCCAGCCATTGCCACTCAATCATTGCGTATCTCGGTTAGGAACGGGAACGATGATTGTATGTGAAAAAGCCGGCGCCTTTGAAGGGCCCCGGCTTCCGGAGGCTGACTCGATTAAACGATGGTCAGGGTCACGTCGATGTTGCCGCGGGTGGCGTTCGAGTAAGGGCAGACGATGTGGGCTGCGGCAACCAGTTTCTCGGCTTCTGCGCGGTCCAGGCCTGGCAGCGAGATTTTCAGTTCGACTTCGATGCCGAAACCGGTAGGGATCGCGCCGATGCCGACAGTGCCTTCGACCGATACGTCTGCCGGTACGGCGATCTTGTCGCGGCCGCCGACGAATTTCATCGCGCCCAGGAAGCAAGCCGAGTAGCCGGCGGCAAACAGTTGTTCAGGGTTGGTGCCCACGGCGCCGGCGCCGCCCAGTTCTTTCGGGGTCGTCAGTTTGACGTCCAGCACGTTGTCGGAGGAAACGGCACGGCCTTCGCGGCCACCGGTTGCTTTTGCGTTTGCGCGGTACAGAACTTGTTGGATCGACATGATGATTTCCTTTTCAGTGAGTGGGATTACATAAAGTTAGGTAACTATCTAATCGCTTGCTACCTACATGACGACATAGCTAGCTTGCTAATTTACTTCCGTTCGGCGTTGTTTGCAGCGCCCATGTACACACTATAGATCGTGCACTACATAATAGCAAGCGATTTTTAAAAATATTTTCGCTTGCCTTAAACGAGTCGGACAGACACATGGATGGATTGAGTTTACTGATGTCTGTCGACAACAGCCAGATTGAGCTGCGCTTCAATCTGGACCCGCGCCAACGCAAGGGCGTCGCGCAGCACCGCCATGTCGCCGATATGATTCGACAATAACAGTACCAGCCGAGCGTTGAGCATCGCGCTCTGGTCCGGATCCAAACCGTCATGAGAATCGCCCAGCATGTCATAGAAGTCTTCAAAATCGCCGAGATTCTGACGCAGGTTTAAAGAGGTATTCATACTTTGCTCCATCTGGTTAACAACAGAAAAGGCGGCTGTCGCAGTCCGAAGTCCGATCGGGATCGACCTTTGGATACGCGGCAGCCGCATCCGGACGCTATCTTGAAACCTTGCCCTCGGCGTGCGCGATGGCGATGGCGGGATCCCATCCGCCGCCCAATGCGCGGTAGACCCCGACGGCGGCCCTGGCGGCATCGGATCGCTGAGTTTCAAGCAGATCTTTCGCTCCCAGCAACTGCCGGTCGGCATCGAGCACATCCGTGAGCGTGATCGACCCCGCCCGGTATGCGCTGGCCGACAGCGCACGGGCCTTTTCCAACGACTGGACTTCGTCCTGCAGCTGCGTCACATTGAGCTGAGTCTGTGAAAGACCCATGAATGCGTTCTCCACATCCTCCGCCGCGCGCAGCACGGACTGGCGGTAGACCGCCAGCGCCTCGGCGTTGGCGCCCTTTGCGCGCTTGATATCGGCGTCCACTTTTCCGAAATCGAACAGGCGCCAGCGCAAGCCCAAACCGCCCGCCGCCTGGAAAGCGCTGGAAGAGAACTGATGGCCGTTGACGCTGTCAAACCCCAGCGCTCCCGACAGCGACAGCTTGGGATAGTATTCCGAGATCGCCGCCCCGATGCGTTCATTGGAGGCCGCCAACCGGCGCTCGGCCGCAATGACGTCGGGACGGCGTCGCAGCACATCGAGCGGCTGGGCGTCCGCCGGCACGGCAGGAATGCGTGGTATGTCGGCCACGACCTGCAGTTCGCTCGCGTAGGTGCCCGGCTGGACGCCCATCAGCACGTCCAGCCGGTTCAACTGGCGCTCGATGGCGATACGCAGCGGCGGCACCGTCGCCCGCGCGGCTTTCAGCAAGGCGTCGGCTTGCGCCACCTCCAGGCCCTGGGCGACACCCGCGGCATATCGGCGGTTGACCAGCGCCAGAAGCTGCTCGTCGGTCTCGATGTGTTTTTGCGCGATGAGCAGTCGCGCCTGATAGCCGCGTATCTGCAGATACGCGTCTGCCGCGTCGGCGGCGATGCTGACGCGCGTGCCCGAATGGTCGGCCTCCGCCGCCTGCGCCTCCCCTTCGGCCGCGCCGGAGTTGCGGCGCAGCCCGCCAAACAGATCCAATTCCCAGCTTGCCGCCGGCCCGATTGTGACGTCATGGGTATTGCGCTGGAAACCGGGGCTGGCACCGGCGATGGCGCCGAGCGGACTGCGCAGGCTTTGGCGCTGTGCGACAGCGGCACCGGCCAGGTCCGCCGTCGGCGCCAGTTGCGCCGCCGCGCCACCGGCCGCTGCTCGCGCCTGACTTACGCGGGCGATTGAGGCGGCCAGGTCGAGATTCTGCCGTAGCGCCCGTTCAACGATCGAGGTCAGGACCGGGTCGTCAAAACCCAGCCACCAGCGCTCCAGCGGCGGGGTGTTCACGTCGGCTTTGCCCGACAAGGGCTTCGCGTTGTGGAACGCGCCCAGACTGTTTTCCGGCGCTTTGTAGTCAGGGCCCACCGCGCAGCCGGCCAATGCCAATCCGGCCAGCAAGCCGCCAAAGGCGATCCTGATTGAAACGGGAATAATGGTGCTCATGCTGCTCTCCTA
The DNA here is from genome assembly GCF_964254095.1 of Duganella sp. LjRoot269. Classification (NCBI taxonomy): domain Bacteria; kingdom Pseudomonadati; phylum Pseudomonadota; class Betaproteobacteria; order Burkholderiales; family Oxalobacteraceae; genus Duganella; species Duganella sp. LjRoot269. The sequence goes on from NZ_CAXUSL020000001.1 coordinate 504,183, forward strand.
AAGCCGAGGAAATGGGTGCCCAGTTTGAATTTTCGGACAACGGTGTAGAACGCCGGCGTGAACATCAAGCCGAATATGGTGACCCCGAGCATCCCGAAGAACACTGTCGTCCCCAGCGAGCGACGCATCTCCGAACCCGCTCCCGTGGCGACGACCAGCGGCGCGACGCCGGCGATGAAGGCCAGCGACGTCATCAGGATGGGGCGCAGACGCTCACGGGCGGACAGCACCGCCGCCTCCTCGGCCTCCATGCCGCTGTTGTCCTGGTGATGCTTGGCAAATTCCACGATCAAGATCGCGTTCTTGGCCGCCAGGGCGAGCAGCACCACGAATCCGATCTGCGCCAGGATGTCGATCGGCAGGCCGCGCAGGTGCAGGCCGCTGGACGCCGCCAGCAGGCACATCGGGATGATCATCAGGATCGCGAGCGGGATTCTCCAGCTTTCATACTGGGCCGCCAGCACGAGGAACACGAACAGGGCCGACGCCGCGAAGATGAACATGGTCGGGATGCCCTGCTGCTCCTGCTGGTGGGCCAGGTCCGCCCATTCGAACCCGATGCCGTTCGGCAGGGTCTGCTTCGCGAGTTCTTCCATGCGTTTCATGGCGCTGCCCGACGCCACGCCGGGCGCGGCGCTTCCCATGATTTCCGCGGCGGGATAGAGGTTGTGGCGCGGCACCCGATACGGTTTGGTCTGGTCCTTGAAGCTGGCGACCGAGCCAACGGGGATCATCTCGCCGCTGGCGTTACGCACCTTCAACCGTGCGATATCCTCGGCCGACTCGCGGAACTGCTGGTCGCCTTGCACATAGACGGGATAGGTCCTGCCCATGAAATTGAAGTCGTTCACGTATTGCGAACCCAGGTAGAGCTGCATCGTCGAGAACACATCGCCAGGCGTGAGGCCGAGTTTTTGCGTCTTGAGCCGGTCGACATCCACGTACAGCGACGGCGAACCCGCGTTAAACAGCGTAAACGTGCCGGCGAAGGTCTTGTCCTTGTTCGCTGCGGCGACGAGATCGTTGGCGGCCTTGGCCAGGGCTTCGTGACCCAAGCCGCCGCGGTCCTCCAGCATGAGCTTGAAGCCGCCCGCCGATCCGAGGCCTTGCACGGTCGGCGGCATGACGGTGATGACGTAGGCGTCCTTGATGGCCGCGTTGAATCGCTTTTGCAGGGTTTGAACCATCGATGCGGCGTTGACGCCCGGTACGTGCTTGCCGTACAGGGACGGCAGCGACGAGAACACGGTGCCGACGTTGGGGGCGACGGTGTAGGTGGTGACGTCGAAGCCGGCCGTCGGCGAGGTATGTTCGACCCCCGGCGTGCTCAGGGCGATTTCATTGACCTGGCGGATCACCTCGTCGGTACGCTCCAGGCTCGAACCCGGCGGCAGCATGACGATGGTGGCCAGGTAGCCGATGTCGGAGTCCGGGATGAAACCGGTGGGCATCTTCGATACCTGGAACGAAGTCAGGCCGATCAGACCCGCATAGGCCACGAGCATCACGCCAGTCGCGCGCACCAGGCGGCCGGTGAGCTTGCCGTATTTCGTCGACATCCATTCGAAACCGACATTGAAACGCTCGAAGAAGCGTTGCAGAGGCTTCATGACCGGATGCACGTCCTCTTTCGCGTGTGGCTTCAGCAAGACGGCGCACAGCGCCGGGCTGAGCGTCAAGGAGACAAAGCACGAAATAATGGTGGAGGCGGCGATCGTGATGGCGAACTGCTTGAAAAAGATGCCGGTGATGCCGGAGATGAAAGCCGTCGGGACGAAGACTGCGCACAGGGTCAGCGCGATGGCGATCAGCGCAGTCGACACCTCTTTCATCGTTTGATGCGCCGCTTCGCGGGGCGCCATGCCCAGCACCATGTTGCGCTCGACGTTTTCCACCACCACGATGGCGTCGTCGACCACGATCCCGACCGCGAGCACAAGTCCGAACAGGGAGAGATTGTTGATGGACGCGCCGGTGAGCGCCATGACGGAGAAGGTGCCGATGAGCGAGATCGGAATGGCCACCACGGGGATGATCGTCGCGCGCCAGCTTTGCAGGAACAGGAACACCACGCCGACGACCAGCACGATCGCCACCGCGATGGTGATAATCACTTCTTCGATCGACTGGCTCACGAAGGTGGTCGGATCGTACAGGTGGTCGATGTAGTCGACGCCGGGCGGGAAGCTTTTCTTCAGTTCGGCCATTTTCTTCCAGATAGCCCGCTCGACCTGGACCACGTTCGCGTCTGGCGTGGCGATCACCCACCACGGCGCCGACGGATACCTGTCGGCATAGGCCTTGGAGCCGTAGTCGATCGAGCCCAGCTCCACGCGGGCCACATCGCGGACACGGGTGACCCGGCCCTGCGGGTCCGACTTGATGATGACGTCGCCGAACTGTTCGGGCGTCGTCAGGCGGCCAAGCGTCTCGACATTGATCTCATAGGCGGAATGGCTGGAAATCGGCGGCTTGTTGAGCACACCCGCCGGCACCTGAGCATTCTGCGCGCGCAATGCCGCCAGGATGTCGTTGGCGGTGATGCTGTAGGCCGCAGCCTTGTCCGGATCGACCCAGACGCGCATGGCGTACTGGCGCTCGCCCAAGGCCCAGAACTGGGATACACCTGGAAGCCGCGCGATCTCGTCGCGGATCTTCAGCATGTAATTGGACAAGTACTCAGGGCTGCGCGAGCCGTCCGGCGAGATGACGTGGATCCCCAGCAGCAGCGCCTTCACGGTTTTATTGACCGTGACGCCCTGCTGTTGAACCTCGGGGGGAAGCCGGGACAGGACATCCTGCACGCGATTACGGGTCAGCATCAGCGCGGTGTTGGGATCGGTGCCGACCTTGAATATGACGGTGGTGGTGAGGCGGCCATCGCCGGTGGACTGGCTGGTGATGTAGTCCATCTTCTCGACGCCATTGACCGCCTGTTCGATCGGCGTCGCGACCGTGTTGGCGATTGTTTCCGCCGAGGCGCCGGGGAACGAGGTGGTGATATCGATCGCCGGAGGGACGATGTTGGGATACTGGGCGACGGGCAGGAAGAACATCGTGGCCAGGCCGGCGATCACGATGAAGGTGCTGAGGACGGCGGCGAACCGCGGGTGCTCAATAAAAAAGTGGGCTAGTTTCATGATTTACCTCGTCCTTAGCGCAGGTTCGCGACAGTTTGAATCGGAGCGTTCTGCGGCGTTACCTTTTGGCCAGGCACCGCCAGCGGAATGCCTGCGGTGACCACCCGGTCCGTCGGCTTCAATCCGGACTGGATCACCCGCAAGCCATCGCGCATCTCGCCGATTTGCACCTGCTTGGGCGTCACGGTATTGTCCGGGCCCACGGTCAGCACGATATGGTTGGACTGGTCCGCCAGCACCGACGCGTCCGGCACCAGCAGCGTCGGCTTCGCGTCTGATAGCGCGAGGCGCACCCGGGCGAAGGCGCCCGGCGTCAGCATCAAATCGGGATTAGGCACCGTCGCCCTCGCGTGTATGGTGCCGCTGGACCTGTCGAGCGCATTGTCGATAAAGTTGAGGGTGCCCTGGCGGCCGTAGTTTTTTTCGTCGCTCAGCGCGATCTCCACCTTGTCGGCCAGTTCCCCCTTCTGGCTCGTGCGTTCGCGCATGAAGGCCATGTAATCGGCTTCGCTCATGTCGAAGTTCAGGTACACCTGATCGAGGGAGACCAGCGTGGTGAGCAGCGTCGTCTGCGCGCCGCCGGCGCGGCTGCCGGACACCAGGTTGCCGGCCGATACCAGATGGGTACCGATGCGTCCGGTGAAGGGCGCGGTGATACGCGTGCGATCCAGGTCGAAGCGGGCGTCGCGGATCAGCGCCTGCGCCGCATCCACGGCGGCTTGCGCCTCGCGCTTCTCGGCTGCTCTTTGGTCGACGTTTTGACCGCTGCCCGCATCGTCGCGCTTGAGCGTCTCGGCGCGCTGCAGCTCGCGGGATGCCAGTTCCAGACGCGCGCGCGCCGTCTCCAGCTGCGCGTTGGCCTGGCTCAGCCGGATTTCGTAAGGCGTCGGATCAACGACGAACAGCAACTCGCCCTTTTTCACCACGCTCCCGTCCTTGAAACCGATCTGAGTGAGGATACCGCCGACCTGTGCGCGTATTTCCACGCTGCTCACAGCGGAAAATTGCCCCAGAAATCCCAGTTGCGGCGCCAGGTCGCGCTGGGATGGCGTGGCGACGGTCACGTTTGGCGGCGGAGGGGGGGAGGTGTTGGCGGGCGAGTCGCCCGAATAGACGGCCAGGCCTGCCGCCAAGGCGATGGCCGACAACGCGATGCCGGAGCCGATCCAGATTTTTTTAATCCCCCGCGTGCCCGAGGATCCCGCATCGTCTTGATAGATATCGTTCTTCATAATTTTCCTTGTTGGTCTTGAAGTTGATTTGCGTCGTTAAGTGATGTTTGCCGCAAGCGTCGATTCGACTGCCTGACCCGAATTTAGATGATCAGGTGACACTATGATTTAATGGTAAAACTCATCATCTAAAAAGTCAACGTTTAGATGATCATCTTGCACAAAAAAATTGCCATGGCTGTGCGGTGGCGCGAAATGGATGTGAAATCGGAATCGGTGCGAGAACGCCGGCCGACGGGATGGCCTGCCGGGAAGCGCTGAGGAAGCTGGGGGGCGGGTTATGTCTTGTGCGCGGCGGCGCGATGTGCGCGCGCATGGGGTGCGAAGCGCGGCCACATTGCGATCATGGCCAGAATACGGGGTGGGTACAGCAGTCCTCGCCGGATTGCCGCAGAACTTCATTTGCGCTTCGGCGATGACTTTGCGGAGTGCATAAAGGCGCTGATGAATGTTTGAAGGCATTACACATCCGTTGAGAATGTGGACTATGGAGATGGCGTATCTTGGCCTGCATCTAAAAAAAAATGTTTGACAAAAAAAGTACAAATTCTGCCATTCCCCAAGTCGGACGCATTACGCGCATTGGCGAAAATTGCCCCTTTTTTGTCAAACATTTTGTTTTGAATGGCAGCCAGAATTAACTTTCGTAAAGAAATTTCACGACCTGGTCATGAAGGAGTACGAGGAAGTGCATTGCTACTTTCGTGGCTCAGCACACGCCAACCGGAGCCTGAGCAATCCACTTTTTCTGCGAGATTAAAAATGTTCAACAAAAAACTTACCGTGGCAAGTCGTTTGGCTTTTGGATTTGGCGCACTGCTGCTGTTGATGGTCGTCGTTGCTTTGATTGGGGTTTCGCGTCTTCAGGATGTGGAGGAAATTACCAACACATTAACGGACAAGGACCGCTTGGTCGCCTACGCCATCACCGACATTGAGGCGCTTGTCCGCTCCAACGGGTTGGCAGTATTGGAGCTCACGATTGTCAAAGATGTGGCGCGCATGGAGCACCTTCGTAAGGAAATCACGAGAAACAGAAGCAAGAGAAGCGATGCATTGTCGACCGTTGAATCAGTAGACGGCGAGGTCTCGCACCGGCCATTGCTCGCCGACATCGTCAGGGCCCGTGTAACGGCCGCGGATTCGATTGACAAGGTTTTGAAGTTGATTGAAGACGGGCGCAGGGAAGACGCAATCGCGACGGTAACGTCTGAAACGATTCCGTTCCTTACCGCTACGCAGGCTGCAATAGCTACGTTATCCGCAAGCGAATCCAAAATCATCATATCCAGGGCCGCCGACGTCAAGCGAATCACCAATGCCGCCTACGCCATGATTTTCACAGTGAACGGAATCGCGATTGGTATCGCAATACTCATTGCGTTGTCGATTTCAAGAAAGCTTACGGGGCAGTTGGGCGGCGAACCTGAATACGTCGCCTGCGTCGCAAAGGCAGTAGCAGCGGGTGATTTAACCATGATTGTCGAGACCAAAGACGGTGACAAATCCAGCCTGCTTTTCTCTATGAAGGAGATGTGCTTCCGGCTCTCGTGTAACATTCTGCGAGTGCAAACCGGCACAGACACCATCGCAAGCGCGACGAACCAAATCGCTGCGGGAAACCTGGATTTGTCAGCCCGCACGGAACAACAGGCGAGCGCGTTGGAAGAGACTGCGTCTTCGATGGAGCAGCTGTCGTCGACCGTAAAACAGAACGCTGACAATGCGAAACAGGCGAACACCCTGGCCATCTCCGCCTCTGATGTTGCCAGTCGCGGCGGAAAGGTCGTTTCCGAAGTCGTTGATACGATGGGCGCAATCAACGACTCCGCGAAAAAAATCGTGGACATCATCGATGTCATCGACGGCATCGCCTTCCAGACGAATATTCTCGCTCTCAACGCGGCGGTTGAAGCGCACGCGCCGGCGAGCAAGGCAAGGGTTTTGCTGTGGTCGCTACGGAGGTGCGCAGCCTGGCCCAGCGTTCCGCAAGCGCTGCGAAGGAAATAAAGTTCTTAATCGACACCTCAGTAGAGAAAATCGAAATCGGCAGCACGCTTGTAGACCAAGCGGGCGCAACGATGGAGGAGATTGTCGCATCAGTCCGGCGAGTGACGGACATCATGAGCGAAATCACGACTGCAAGCATGGAGCAGGAGGCCGGCATTCAACAGATCAACCAGGCGATCACTGAAATGGATGACGTGACCCAACAGAACGCTTCACTGGTGGAACAAGCGGCCGATGCTTCAGCTGCGCTGCAAGAACAGGCGTCAGTCTTGATGGATGTGGTTCACGTATTTAAGGTTGACCGCACATCGACGCGGCGCGGGCTGGAAGGCATCAAGAACGTCGCTGTCGAAGTGGATGTGCATGGCAGGGATGTCCCTGTGAAGATGGTCCGCCTTCGGTAAGGAGGCCGCTTGTCTACTTCATGCTGAAGGCCTTTGGGCGCACGGCACCTGTGGCTCGAGAGTCGTCAATGCCAAGTCCATCCGATGATATCGAATGGCATCCCTCGGTTCGCGGCGTAACTGGCGGAGTTGCAAAGCGGCCACGCGAAAGACCGAAGCTCTCCCGGTATTCTTTCGGCGTTATCGCGAGCTGCTGCACAAAGGCCCGGCGAAGTGATTTCTCATCGCGAAAGCCCGTCAGTCCGGCGATTACCTTGAGCGGAAGGTCATCAGTTCCGAGGTGCTCGCACACGGCCTCTACACGAAGAGCCTGTACCCAACGTGCAGGAGTCATTTTGAAATGCAGCTCAAAATGCCTTGCGAATGTGCGTGGAGTCATCGAAACGATTTTAGCCAGGGTGTTAACTCCAAGTTTTTCTGTCAGATTTGCCTTGGCCCAGGCCGGCAAACTTCGCATTGGCGAACCGCCGACGCTATCTTGCTGGGCAAGCATTGCGCTGTACTGGACTTCGGTTCCCGGCCGACGAACGTAGAGCACAAGAGCGTGTGCGATTGATGCGACCATCTTGTGACCGAAATCTTCCTCGACGATGGCTAAGGCCATATCTATTCCAGCCGTCACGCCGGCAGTCGAATAGACATTGCCGTCCTGGATGAAAATCTGGTCTTGCTCCATCAAAATCTTCGGATATTGTTGCGCGAGCCTGTGCGAGTGATGCCAATGCGTAGTGGTGCGCTTTCCATCAAGCAGGCCTGTAGGTGCCAACACGAATGCCCCAGTACAGACCGAGACAATGCGCCGCGCGCGAGACGCCCGCTCGCGTATCCACTGAATTAACTCCAACGCAGGCGCCTCAAAAACGCCCGTGCCTCCCAGAACAATTAGCGTATCGATAGCTCCATCATAGTCGGTATAGGGAATGCAGTTGGTCACCGTGACGCCATCTATGCCGCGAACTTCGCGCTCCGAAAGCGTCGAAAGCAGTACCGGGATATAAGCCGGCTCGCCATCTATGGTGGGGTATGAAAACACGGATGTAATCGAGACTAAACTTATAAGGTCCCCTGGCGAAGAAACCAGATACACGATGATTTTTTGACGACTAGGCATGCTGCTACCTCAAAACAAAAAATGGAGTCTTCGTCTGCCGGCGCGAGGCTCGTGGCCGGGTGCCTCATGCCCGATAGATACTTCTACCATGCATCTTACACGTCTAGAAAAAATGTTAGTAGGGACCAAGAACTCGTTGGCAATGCGTCATTTTGAGCGGCGAGTGCAAGCTGGTAGCGACGCGGGAGCTAAATTAATTGCGTCAAAATCGGCTAGAAGGACCGCAGAATGCCATGTGACGGCCCTTGGGGGAGGTGAGACTGGCGCATTTTGATATCACTGAAAAATGGAAACGTTACCGTCGTGCTAGACACGGTGGCAAAAAAGTGCCCGTTTTTTGTCAAACATTTTGTTCTCAATCAACGTCAAAATTAAAATGAAGTTAAGGCAGGCCTAACGCTGCGGGAATAAAAATGGCGCGGGGGACCGTAGTTTTTCCATTGCCTCGGCCGTGAATCTCGAAGCGAAAAACAGCTCTGTTGAATAAAGAAAATCGATGTCTTACGAATACATTTGGGTTGATTCACCCGTTGGAAAATTACGCATCGTAACTAAGGGTGATGCGCTCTCCGCCATTCTATGGGAGATGGACCGCCCGAACCGTGTGAAGCTCGGCCCCATGACGGAAAACAAAAATAGCGTGGTGCTGGCCCAGATCGCAGAGCAGCTTTCCGAATACTTTGACGGGCGCCGCGACACCTTTGACGTGAAGCTTGATTTCAACGGAACTGAGTTCCAAAAGAAGGTGTGGGCTGCATTGCTAAAGATACCGTTCGGTGAAACGAGAACATATGGCGAGATTGCCGAGAAAATTGGTTTGCCGACCGCGGTGCGTGCGGTTGGGGCCGCGAATGGACGAAATCCTATTTCAATCATCGCGCCGTGCCATCGGGTCATCGGGGCGACGGGCGCTATGACCGGTTTCGCCGGAGGCCTGAGAGCAAAGGAAATACTGTTAACGGTGGAAGGGCACCACCTGGTGCAGGGCAAAGTCGTTGACAGGGGAGTAGGTAGCCAGTGCTCACTGAATATATAGAAATTGACACAAGTTTCCTAGTCTCCCTTGGGAGATTTTTCTGCCTCCGATCTGGAGGCAGTTTTTTATTTTCGAAACGAAGTCTACAGAGACTTGCCGTTGGCGCTCACTTTCCTCGGTTTGACCGGGGCTCCCAGCTTGTCGTCCGGCGTTTTGCGGGGAGGCTTCAGCAGGCGGTTCTTTGTTACGTCGAGGACGCGCTCCGACAGTTTGGCGTCGTCAACAAGCCGCGACATCGTTATCGCGCCGATCATGGCCGATATCGTAAAAATCGCGTCGTCCTCTGCGGAGTCGCCGGCATCGGCGCCGCCCGTCTTGACGGCGATCTCGATCAACTGCTTGAGGCCCCTGGAGATGCCCTCGCGCGTGGCGGTGTCGACGCGGGCCAGCTCACTGCCCAACTGGATCACCGGGCAGCCGCCCAACTCCTCGTCCCGGAACTCGGACGTCAGATAGCTTCGGAGGTATTTGAGAAAGGAAGAGGGGCCCTTGGAGGCCGCCGACTGGGCCGCGTCGACAAACACATCCATGCTGACCGTCGCGGCTTCGGCGACCAGGGCTTCCTTCGAAGGAAAGTGCCGGTAAAACGCGCCATGCGTCAGGCCCGCGGCGACCATCACCTCAGCCACGCCGGTGGCGTCGATTCCTTTTTTCTTAAACGCCTGCGCGGCCACCTCGACGATCCGCTTGTGGGTCTCCGCTGTTTCGGCTTTGGACTTTTTCATTGCTTAACTCCTTGGTAATGTGGCTTCAATCCTCCCCGGCGGCGAGGTCGTGTCGGATTGATAATGTGACGCCTGTATAAGTTAGATGATACAGCTAAACTAAAAATAACGCACAATGCCGCTTGTGCCTGGGGTGTTGCCGTCATTTCGTACTCCTGGAATTGGCGCTGTCCGGTGCGGACAAATAGGCGACGACCGCCAGCAGTTGGATCGCGGCGGAGATTAAAAATATGCTGTGGTCCGACCAGGTCTGTCGAAGCAGGCCAAACACGGCCGGCGCCATCGCGTACGCGCCTTGCGAAATGGCGACGATCAACGCGACCGCCCTGGCGGCGTCCCGGCTCGAAAATTCAATATTGGCGATGACGGGTGGAACGGAGATGGCATTGCCGACGCCGAACCCGAACAGCACCACGCCAAGAATCAACAGAGCAACATCGGCGCCGCCGGCGAGGATAAAGATGCCGCAACCCAGCGCCTGGGAAAGCAGGCTGAGCGAGGCGATCGCGCGCCAATTGGAACGACCCGATGCCCTCCATCCCACGACCAGGCGGCCAGCCACCGCGGCCACACCGCAGGCGCCGGCGGCCAGGCCCGCGCCTTGCGCTCCGAGAGCCGGCGTCAGCACCGAAATCAGGTGGGCGACCAATCCGGTCTGCGCGAACAGCGCCAGTGTCATCCCGATACACAACGTCAGGAATGCTCGATCCCGGAATGGAACGAAGCGCGCGGGGATGCCGGTTTCCGCAATCGCAGCCGACGCCGGATTGCCGCCGGCCGATGTTGCGCCATCGGGCGACTGGCCGAGGCTTTCGGGCGACCGCCCAAGAACCAGGACGGCCAGCGCACCGAGCGTCCCGACCATGACGACGCCGACCACGACAGCCGCCGTTAAAAACCCCACGCTGTGTATCAGCGCGATCCATAGCGGAGAAAATATCACGCCGCCGACACTGCCGCCGTTGAACGCCACACCGAGCGCCAGCGGGCGTCTGGCGTTGAACCAGGGCGCGACGATGGCATTAACCGTCGCCGCGCCGAGGGCGGACCAGCCGATGCCGGTCAGGACCGCCGCCGCGTAGAGCTGCCAGGGAACGGCCGCGCACGCCCACCCCACCACCCCCAGCGCCATGACAACACCAGCGGCGAAGGTCATGATCGGAAGCCCGAATCGGCGGTGGAGCGCCGGAAGCGTGGGAATGAGCGCGAGGCCGACCAGGAAGTGCAGGGTCACCGCCCCCGACACCAGCGCGATGGACCAGCCGCGCGACTGGTGCACCATCTCCAGATACGCCGGCGGTCCGTAAAAACCCGTACCCCAGCCAAATACCGCCACCACAAAGGCGGCGGCGACGACGCGCCAGCCGTAGAACTGCGCGTCGCCGGCGCGGATCGCCGCGCGGTGACCGGCGGGCCCCGGCGCCGGCTTGCCTGGCTGGGTGGGTGTAATAGTTTCGTAGTGAGCCACGATCAAATCTCCATGTGGGCTGTCTGTCGGCGGGGCGTCCAGCGCCCCGGCCAGCGGCATCAGTACATGGTGTTGCCGTTTTTCGATGTGTCGGGGATCGTCTGGATGACATCCCAGTGCTCGACGAGCTTGCCATCCTTGACACGGAAGAAATCGACACCCACATCGCCATTTTTTCCGATCAGGCCGGTCCAATGGGCATGCACGGCGACGATGTCGCCATCGGCGATCACATGTCGAATATCACCCCTGGCGTTGGGGAACGCTTTCAGGAAAAAGTTAATGTAGCTTCGCAGCCCTTCCACACCGTCCTCGGCGGCCGGCGTGTGTTGAATGTAGGTGTCGCCGACGTAAAGCGCGATTGCGCCATCGACATCGCCATCAAAATGCGCCTGCTTGTAGAAGGCTACGACGGCTTCTTTATTTTTTTCCTGAATGCTTTTGGTATTGGTCATGATCTTTTCCTTTGATGTGCGCGGCGCGCGGACGGGTGTCCGGCGCAAAAAATTTGAGTAATGAAGCACTGCTTTGTCGATGCAAGCGAAGCCTGGGAGCGTCAGGCGGCGCCATCGAGCGCAGCGATAAACTTCTCTGCCAGCTCGTGGTCGGACATCGGGTTCTGGCCGGTCACCAGTTCGCGGTCGACGACCACATGCGACGTGAAGTTGTCCGCAGTGATGATCTTGCCGCCGGCCGCCTCCAGCGCGTCGGGCATGTTGAAGTGGAGCTTGGCATGGAATACGTTGTCCTCGGCGTATTCCTCCTCGCTGCGCGAGAAGACGGTCATGCGGTAGCCTTCATACTGCCAACCCTTGGCCAGTTCGGCGGCCTTGGCCTTGTCTTCGGCGATCAACGCGGCCCGGAATTCCCGCGCGGTGTTCAGTTCCGCAAGAATCGACACCGGTCCGTGGCAGATTGCCGCAGTGGGTTTTTTGTGTGCGTGGAAATGGCGAAGTATCTCGCGCACGCTTGGGTCTTGCATGACGTCGACCACCGGCGCGTGGCCGCCGGGGAAGAAGACGCCGGCGTATCGGTCCAGTCCATCGTCGACCACCGAACGCAGCGTGCGAACCTTGTTCATGGCGGGGTCGTTGACGAAGAAGTTGCGGGCGCGTTGACGAGCTTCATCGTCGCCGCCGAAATAGATCAGCGCATCGGAATCCTTATCCATATGCGGCTTCTCGCCGGTCGGCGTGGCGAGAACAAAGTCGTAGCCCGCCTCGACCAACGCCATGATCGGCACGGCCGTCTCGTTCAAAAACTGTCCGATCAAAATCGTGCCGCCGCCTTTCGCTTCCAGCAAGGTGGCGTTGGAGCCGACGACCAGGATTGTGCCCTTTTTCATGATGATTTCCTTTTTCTTTGCGGGGCCGCCCCGGCTGCTCACCATGAGCAGTCGAACCGGCACCCAATTAGTGGGGATAGTGAATCTGAGAACAGCGATCGCATGAAAATCCGACGCCACATGATTCGGACTTGCCGTGCTTTTTAGCTGATTCAATCTCACTAAACGCAAAGATAATACTCATCATCTAAAGTGTCAAGCGGTTTTTCTCTACGGTTTTCACGCATGCGAAAAAAACTCTTGAATTTTTAGAGGATGGGTATTACCATTAATTTCAGTGCAGTGTCATCATCTAAACGAGCGGGGATAGGCCATATGGTTTTGTTCCTGTCCGTCGCAAATTGGCGCTGCATCTGGTCAGGCTCGAACATGGCCAGAACCTACTCATCGCTTCATTTTTATAGGACTTAGGAAATGACTACCTTTACACACCGCAATCCAGAAATGGAACTCGAAAAAGGCCGGACCGCTTTGGTGCTGGTCGATATCCAAAACGACTTTCTGACCGAAGGTGGCAAGTATCACGTTCTCATCGCGGAGCTGATGAAGAAAAATAAGGTGAATGAAAAGCTGGAGACGCTGCTCCAGACGTCGAAAACCAACGACATTCCGGTCTTCATGTCGCCGCACTACTTCTTCCCTCACGATCATCACGGCCATCATGGACACACGCACCTGGGCGCCATGGAAGACCTGGCGCTCAATGGCGGGGTCGTTGCCCGCCAGAGCGCGCTCAGCTTCGAGGGGGTACAGGGTTCGGGGGCGGACATTCCAGACCGCTTCAGAAAGTACATGGAGGACGACAACACGACTATCACATCGCGCCACGTCTCCTATGCACCCACCAACGATCTCGTACTGCTGCTGCGTCGGCGCGGTATCGAAAAGGTGATCATGGCCGGCCCGGTCGCCAATCTCTGTCTCGAAGACCACATGCGCAACCTCATCCAGAACGGCTTTGAAGTGGCGATGGTGCGCGACGCGGTGGCCGCGGCAGAGAACGAGGAAGGCTCGGGCTACGACGCGGCGATGATCAACTGGCGCTTCATGGCCAACGCCGTATGGACCGCCGAAGACACGGTCCGCCGGATGGCTGGGATCGGCGGCGCATGACCTGCCCGCGGTCCACAAGAATCTGATTCACCCAACTAACATCACATTTTTTTTCAGGAGTTCATATGAGCAAAGGCACTATTCTCGTCGTCGGTTCCAACGCAACCCAGCTGGAGGCCAAATCCGGCGGCACCATCACGATCGGCCAATTCCTCAACGAAACGGCCGTGCCGCTGATGGCGATCGAGGCCGCCGGGTACGACTTCGTCCTCGCCACGCCGACCGGCGACAAGCCGCACGTGGATAAAGATTCCGACGCGTTGCTTTATTTCGCCAACGACGATGCGGCCAGAACCCGGGCGCGGGATTTCTTCAACAATGCCCCGGCCATGAACGCGGTACGCAGCTTGCGGTCCGTGATTGACGAGGGGCTGGACCGCTACGCCGGCGTGTTCTTCCCTGGCGGTCACGCTCCCGTCGTCGACGTCATGCAAGACCCGGACGCGGGCGAGGTCTTGCGTCACTTCCACGCTCACAACAAGCCGACGGCCGCCATCTGCCACGGTCCGATGGGCATCCTCGCGGCGCTTGATAAAGCGCGTGAATTCCGCGCGGCGCTGATCGCCGGCGACCAGGCCAAGGCGCGCGACCTGGCCAAGGGTTGGCCATACGCAGGTTATCGCATGACGGTCTTCTCCCGCGGCGAAGAGGAATTCGCCGAAGACAATGTCTTCAAAGCCAAGCTCTTCTTCAATATGCCGGATGCGCTGGAGGCAGCAGGAGGAAAAGTAATCACGACCGCGGAGAACTTCACGTCGCACGTCGTCGTTGATCGCGAGCTGATCACTGCACAGAATCCGATGTCGGACCATGAGCTGGCGGCCAACTTCATCGCAGCACTCGACAAGCGCGCTTGAGAGCGCGCGGCGAGCTATCTTTACCAACAGAAAACGGAGTCCAACTATGAAAATCAAATTCGCAGCAGCTATCGCCCTGGCGGCCTTAACATTCACGTCGGTTTCGAATGCCGCAGACAGTGGCTTTGCATACCCTCCAGCCCAGGGCGGCAAGTCCGTATCGATTCCTTCCAGCGCGCTGAAGTTTCAGCACACCGGACTGAAAGGAGAGGACGGCAGTGAAATCCTGGTCGTCGATGGTTATGGCGATCAAAAGAACCGGGAGCACGGCACCTTCATGAAGTTCTCTTACGGCTTCAAGAGTCCCGTCCATAGCCACACCTATGACTACTACGGCGTGGTCATCAAGGGCGAAATGGCCAACTACAACCCGGAAAAACCACTCGTCAAAATGGGCCCGGGTTCGTACTGGTACCAGCGCGGCCTGGAAGCTCACATCACGGAATGCTTGTCCAAGGATGGATGCGAGGCCTGGGTTGTGCAGAGCCAGAAATTCGATGCCCAGATACCGCCGAAAACCGAATAAGCGGAACCAGGTTGGCATCGAAATCCGGGTGATCATCCCGAGCAACTCGCGGGCCGTACGGCACGGCAATGAGTTGGTTCGCGATCACCCGCTTTCAACCGCCCTCCCGGAGAAAGTAAATTCAAGCGGAAGGAATGCGCCCGAATTCAGCGAGCAACTCGCGAAGTTTCGGCACAGCATAATCAATGAATCGCCGTAACTTTGCTGGCATTGCTGCTCGGGAGAGGTAAACCACGTGAACCGGAATCGGTTCAATCTCGAAATCTTGCAGGATGTATTTTAACTTCCCTGCTATTACCGCCTCGTGCACATCGTGTTCAAGGATGAACGTCACACCGATTCCATCAATCGCCGCATCAACCGCTGCATCGGGCGACGAAACGAGCAACCTCGGTACGTCAGCGATCGTGTAGATTTGCCCCGTATCCTGGCTACGATAACGCCACGGCGAAAGACTAGGGCTATCGAATACGACGCAGGGCAATTCACGCAAGTCTTCCGGCGTCTCCGGCCAGCCATATTTATCCAGAAGAGTCGGGCTGGCTACCGTCACCACCCGTAATGCCCCAACCCGCGTAGCGACCAAACTACTATCGCGCAGGCGTCCAACACGGATTGCTACGTCGGCGTGCACATCAACCAAATCAATAATCCGATCGGACTGCACGAGCCGGATTCGAATCTCAGGATATAGCGCGAGAAACTGGTTAACGACCGGCAGCACTCGCAAACGAGCGACCTGCACAGGTGAGGCGACGACCAGTTCTCCCCGTGGGGTCGTGAATTCGCCGGCGGCACGCCGTTCCAATTCGTCCACCTCTTCAAGAATTCGCTTTGCCGTGGCCACATATTCGGCGCCAACATCGGTCAACGCGAGCTTTCTTGTTGTCCTGATGAGCAGTCTCGTGCCCACCAGCGCTTCAAGGTCATTGACGTTCCGCGTGAGCGTTGCAACCGGTATGTTCAACTTTCTGGCAGCGGCCGACAAGCTACCTTCCTCAACTGAGGACACCAGCATCGCCATCGCTTCTAGTCGGTCCAAGTGACGCACCCGGGAAAAATATGAAGAAGCAATTCTAACCCTTTGGTTGCCGAATTGAACCTAAACCCCGTCCACCAGGACGGGGAACTCATTAGAATTGTGTCAAACCACCATCAACCACCATTTCGGTTCCGGTGGTGTACGACGAATCGTCGCTTGCCAGGAACAAGGCCGTCTTGGCCAGCTCGGCAGGCTCACCAAAACGCTTAAGTGCAACCTTGTCTGTAATACTGGCGGCGACTTGGGACAGCACGTTGTCAGGCAGGCCCATCTTGCCATAGAACGGTGTGGCGATTGCGCCCGGGCTGACGGCGTTAACCCGGATGCCGAGCGGTGCCAATTCGGCGCCCAAGGTACGAACCAGCGAACGCGTTGCGGCCTTGGCCGCTGCCAGAATCGACAGGCCTGGATAGCCGATGGTGTTCAGGAAGGAGGTCGTCACGATCACACTACCGCCCTTCTTCATCAGGGGGGCCGTTTTTTGGATCGTGAAGAATGTCCCAGTGAAATTCAACGCGAGGTTGTCGTTGATGTACTCCTCCGTGACGGCAGCGAGAGGAGCGACCGTGCTGGCGCCAGCGTTGGCAAATACGACGTCGATATGACCGAACTTCGCACGGGTTTCTTCGACGGCACGTTCGATGTCGGCTACCTTGCGGATGTCGGCTTGGACCAGCAGAACCTTGCCGTTGAGTTCCTTGCCGGCCTCTGCCAGACGGTCGGCGTTCGAACCAACCAACACGACATTAGCGCCTTCCGCCTGGAACAGCTTTGCAGTTTCCAGTCCGATGCCCGATGTACCGCCAGTAATGAACGCTACTTTGTTTTGAAGTTTCATAATATTTTCCTTTAAGTAAAGTGATTAAGTCGGATCGCAATACAACAGCTGGCAAACGCGTCGCTTTGTGGATTTGGCGAATGCCTCGCTTGGTGTGAATAGTAGGTCTCGCCATTTATTTATGGAATCCACTAAATTTGCGCAACATTTAATCGAAAAATGAGGAAATGACCGGAATCGGGGGGGCGGGCGCGGCGACGCGCCTGATCCATGAGGATCTAAGGGAATTAGGTTTTGAACAATCCTACGGGGTCGCGGCGTCGCGAGGGTATGGAGGGCGGGTCAATCTGACCGGGTCCATCCGGCCAGCAAACGAACAAGATCGCCCCTAAATCTCAATTTTTGCTCAAATCAGTCTCATCTTTACTGAGACTTTTTCGTCTAAGTCATTGATTTGTGGTTCACGGAATCTCACCTTTGGTGACACTCAACGGCGCCTTGGTGAGTAGATTTTGCTTGCAACTGCATAGCCTATACCGGATTTGATCAGGCAGGACGAATATGGCGTGCGGCGGCCTGATGCAGTCCCGCCAGCGTGCCGGCGTCGTCCGGCCAGCGCACCAGGCCGATGCGCGGGTGCACGCGGTGCGATTCGCCGGCCTCGATGCCCGCCTTCAGCCGGTCGGCGATCTGCTGACCCTGCACCTGCGTCACCCACGGCACCAGCACGCAGAAGCGGGCGTCGCCGAAGCGGAACGCCCAGTCGCTGCCCCGGCAGACTTCCTCGATGCGGCGGGCGACGTGGACCAGCGCAGCGTCGTCGTGCTGGTCCACGTCGATCAGCATCAGCGACACGGTGGCCGGCTTGCCGCGCTGCGGACGGGTCAGCTGGCTGAAGATGGATTCGAGGTAGAGGTGGTTGTGCAGGCCGGTCACCGGATCCAGCGCGGCGGTGCGGCGCAAGGCTTGTATCAGCGCCTCGCGTTTGGCCTCGAACAGGTGCGACAGCACGCCGACGCCGAGCAGGGTCGCACCCAGGCTGGATAGCTCCTCGGCCGTGCTGCCGGGCCGCAGCATCAGTATCGCCATGCCCAGCACCGGCCAGCCGACGCTGTAGACCATGCCCATTCTCTGCCCCAGCATCAGGTAGGACAGCACCGGCACCAAGCACAGCAGGCTGGCCACCGACGGCAGCAGGTACAGCGCCGCCAGCAGGGCGCTGAAGCAGCAAAACAGGATGGCCGACCACAAGGTCAGTCCCGGCGTGCTATCGGCCCAAGGCAAAGGTTTCTCCATGGCCCAAGTATGGTTGCGGCGGTTTGGGGCGTCAAGGCGGGGCGGCGTACGTAGTAATCGCAATTGATAATGATTCGCATTATCGATATAATGTGTAACCTTCGCTCTATTTCGCCGCCATGCCCCACGTCCGCCTGCCCTTGTACCTCATGTTGACCCTGGCTTTTCCCGCCGCAGCGCAGGAGGCGGATGAGCTGGTCCTGCAGGCCGTGCGGGTGACGGCGGCGCGTGCCGACGGCTTTGCGCCGAAAACGGTGGAGGCGGGCAGCTTCCGCGGCGCCGACATCATGGACGTGCCGGCCACCGTCAACGTGGTCACGCGCGAGGTGCTGGAATTGCAGGCGGCCGGCGGCTTGTACGACGCGCTGCGCAACACCGCCGGCGTCACGCGCCAGCAGAATGGCGGCGACACCTGGGACCAGCTGGTCATACGCGGCATCGCGGTGGAGAACCGCACCAACTACCGCCTGAACGGCACGCTGCCGATCATGAACTTCTCGCAGGTGCCGATGGAAGACAAGGAGCGCGTCGAAGTACTGAAGGGCGCCACCGCGCTGTACTACGGCTTCACCTCGCCGGCGGGCGTGGTCAACTTCGTCACCAAGCGCGCCGGCGCCGCGCCGGTCAGCACGGTCGGCATCACGGTCGACCAGAACGGCACGGCGGTGGCGACGGCCGATGTGGCGCGCCGCTTCGGCGGGGAGCGGCAGTTCGGCGTGCGCATCAACGCCACCGCCGGCACGCTCGGCTCCTACCTGGACAACGTCGGCAACGGCAACCGCGGCTTCGCGTCGGCGGCGCTGGACTGGCGCGTCAATGCGCGCCTGCGCCTGAAGGCCGATCTCGAATACGACAAGCGCGGTGTGACCGAGCAGGCGGGCATCGCCTTGCCGGCCGTCGTCAACGGC
This sequence comes from Duganella sp. LjRoot269, assembly GCF_964254095.1. Taxonomy (NCBI): domain Bacteria; kingdom Pseudomonadati; phylum Pseudomonadota; class Betaproteobacteria; order Burkholderiales; family Oxalobacteraceae; genus Duganella; species Duganella sp. LjRoot269. Next base: position 523,174 of record NZ_CAXUSL020000001.1, read on the forward strand.
GCGATTCCGCTGCCGGCCACGGTCGATCCGCACCGGCTGATCGGCCCGGACTGGGCCAACTTCGACGCACAAACCAGGAATGCGCAACTGCGCGCCGACTATGCGCTGAGCGACGTCTGGGCCCTGACGGTGGAAGGCGGCCATTCCGAAACGGCGCGCGACCGCAGGCTGGCCATCTTCAGGCTGAATAACACGGCGGCGCTGCAGACCGGCGCGGGCCGCATCAACGGCAATCTGCAGCACAGCGTGGTCGACTCCAGCATGCTGCGCGCGGAACTGGCGGGCAGCGTGGCGACCGGCTTTGTCCAGCACGACGTGACCTTCGGCGCCACCCGCACCGACAAGAGCCAGGACCCGATCTATCAATCGACCTACACCGTCGCCGCGCAAAACCTGTACAACCCGGGCGCCATCACCAGCGTGACCTACGGCGCCGTGCCGACAGTGCCGACCACCGCCGCGCTGGACTCGCGCGATGGCGGTGTCTATGCGATAGACCGGCTGACCTTCTCGCCGCACTGGCAGGCGGTGGCCGGCGTGCGCAGCGTGCAGTACACCAGCGACCAGGGCGCGAACCACTACGACGTCAGCAAGACCACGCCGATGGCGGCCTTGATCTACAAGGCCTCCGCCGACCTGTCGTTCTACGCGTCCGGTTCGCAGGGACTGGAAGAAGGCGAAACCGCGCCGACGGGCAGCGCCAACGTGGGCGAACGCATGGCACCGGGCGTGAGCCGCCAGAAGGAGCTGGGCGCGCGCTGGCGCGTACCGGGCGGCACGCTGGTGCAGGCGGCGCTGTTCGACATCAATCGTCCCGGCTACTACACCAATACCGCCAACTTCTTCACCGCCGACGACGAGCAGCACTATCGCGGCCTGGAGTTGTCCGCGCAGGGCAAGCTGGCGCGTCAGCTGTCATGGCAAACGTCGGCGCAGTGGATCGCGCCGGAATTCCGCAACATCAACGCGAACTACAACGGCAAGGTGCCGGAGAACGCGTCCAGACGCACCGCCAGCGCGTTCCTGTCGTATGAACTGGATGCGGTGCCAGGTTTGTCCTTCAACGGCGGCGCCTACTTCACCGGCCGCCGGCCGGTCAACGATCTTGACCAGGCCTTCCTCGGCGGCGTGACGCTGTTCAGCGCCGGCGGCCGCTACGTGACGACATTGATGGGCAAGCGCACCACGTGGCAAGCCAATATCGACAACGCCGGCGACAAGCGGTACTGGGCCGGCGCCGGCACGCGCCTCAGTGCCGGCATGCCGCGCCTGGTCAAATTGAGCGTGAAGGCCGACCTGTGAAAAAGCTCTGGTTCCAGCTGCACTGGTTCATCGGCATCACCGCTGGCTCGGTATTGGTCGTGATCGGCCTGACCGGCGCCATCCTCGCCTTCCGCGATGAGCTGCTGGACCTGCTCAATCCGGGCGTGACCAGCGTGGCCGTGCAAACGGCGCCGGTGCTGGCGCCGCCGCAGATTGCGCAGATCGCGCGGCGTGCGCATCCCGAGGCGCGCATCACCAGCATCATCGTGTATTCCGAGGCTGGCACGACGGCCCGTGTCGGCTTTGCGCCGGCGCCGGGGGAAAAACACGGCGAGACCATCTTCGTCAACCCTTACACCGGCGCGCTGCTGCCGCCGCTGCGCTACGACGACGCGTTCGAGTGGGTCGAGTCGCTGCACCGCTACCTGCTGCTGCCGCGCGAAAGCGGCCGCCCGGTGGTGGGAACGCTGGCGCTTTGCCTGATGGGATTGGCCCTGAGCGGGCTGTATCTGCGCTGGCCGCGCCGTGCGCTGGACTGGCGCACCTGGCTGACGTTCGACGCGCGTCTCAAGGGCCGCTCCTTCCTGTGGGGCCTGCATTCGGTGGCGGGAACGTGGGCGCTGGCGGGCTATCTGATCTTCACGGCCAGCGGCGTGTACTGGAGTTTCGACGTGGTGCGCGATACGGTCGATGGCTGGGCCGGCGTGCAGCGCCCGCCGCGCGAAGCTGCCGCGCCCAAACCCAAGGTGCCGAAGACGGATGGCGCGCCGCGTACCGCCGTGGCGGAAGCGGTCGACCTGACGACATCGTGGTCGGCCTTCCAGCAGCAGGCGCCGAACTGGCGCATGGCGATCCTGCGTCCGCCGGAACGCGCCAAACAGCCGATCCAGGTCATCTGGGTGGCGAAGGATGCGCCGCACGTGCGCGCGCGCGGGCGCATGTCGATCAACCAGCAGACCGGCGACATCGTCAAGAACGAGCCATACGACGGCATGGCCGCCGGCCAGCGCGCGCTGTCGGTCATCTATCCGCTGCACATGGGGACTTACTTCGGCCTGCCGGGCCGCGTGTTGATGTTCCTGGTCAGCCTGTCGCTGCCCGGCTTTGCGGTCACGGGCTGGATGCTGTACCTGAAGCGCCGCCGCCAGAAGCGCGAGGCGCAGGCGGAGCGCGCGCGGCTGGCGGAGGTGCCGGTGTCGGGCGATATGCACGATCCGGTGCTGATGGCCTACGCCAGCCAGACCGGCCAGGCGGAAAGGCTTGCGCTGCAAAGCGCCGCCGCGCTGCGCGAGGCCGGTGTCGCGGTGCACGTGCAATCGCTGGAAAAGCTCACGCCTCTGTTGCTGGGCAATTATCGCCGCGCGCTGTTCGTCGCCAGCAGTTTCGGCGAGGGCGAACCGCCCGATGCGGCGCGCCGCTTCAACCGCCTGCTGCATGCCGCCGCCGGCGAACTGGCGCATCTGCAATACGCGGTGCTGGCGCTGGGCGACCGCAATTACCTGCAGTTCTGCGGTTTCGGCCAGACGCTGGACCAGCGCTTGCGTGTACTGGGCGCGCAGGCGCTGCATCCGATCATCGAGGTCGATAACGGCGATCCCGGCGCGCTGGCCCGCTGGTCGCACGCGCTGGGTGAATTAATCGGCGGCGATGCGCTCGACATGAACTTGTCGACCGCCATACCGGACAGCGATTACGCCAGCTGGCGCCTTGCCCGGCGCACCTTGCTGAATCCCGGCAGCAGCGGCGCGCCGTTGTACGAACTCACGCTGAGCGGGCCTCCGACGGATTGGCGTCCCGGCGCGCTGATCGACATCTGGCCTGGCCACTACGGCAAGGACCTGGTGCCGCGCCGCTACTCGCTCGCTTCGCTGCCGCAGGACGGCGGCATGCAGCTGGTGGTGCGCCAGGCAGGCCAGGCCTCGGGCTGGCTGACCGCGCAGGCTTCCATCGGCGATGACGTGCGGGTGCGGTTGATCGCCAATCCGGCCTTCGACGCGCCTCCACAGCCGCTGCCGGCCATCTACATCGGCAATGGTTCCGGCATGGCCGGCCTGCGTTCGCATCTGCGTGCCCGCGTGGCCGATGGCCTGCAGCGCAACTGGCTGATCTTCGGAGAGCGGCAACGCGCGTTCGACAGCATCTGCGCCGAGGAGATCGAGCGCTGGCGCGGCGGCGGCTCCCTGCCCGAGCTGGATCTGGTTTTCTCGCGCGACGCGGAAGGCGGCGGCTACGTGCAGGACCGCCTGCGGGCAAAGGCCGACACGCTGCGCGCATGGCTGGCCGACGGCGCCGTCATCTACGTCTGCGGCAGCCTGCTAGGCATGGCCGGCGGCGTCGACGCCGCGCTGGAGGAAATCATCGGCCGTCCGGCACTGGACGAGCTGACCGAGGCCGGCCGCTACCGCCGCGACGTCTATTAAAGGGCGGTCTCGCAGTCTCCGGGATATACTGGTTTGCCCTCACCTCGACCATGGAATGGAGCGATATGATCAGGATAGTTCTTTCTTTGATGCTGGCCGTCGTGTCGTCGACTGCCGTCGCGGACGATGAATGGCCGCGCACCGCACCGGCCGCCGCAGGATTGAATCCGCAGCCGCTGGAGGCGATGGACGCCGCAGTCCGCAAGGGCGACTTCAAGCAGATCACCAGCATCCTGATCGCCAGGGACGGCAAGCTGGCGTTCGAGGCCTACTACGACGCCGACGGCGAGGCCGGCCTGCGCAACACCCGTTCGGTGACCAAGAGCGTGACCGACATGTTGGTCGGTATCGCGATCGACCAGGGCAAGCTGGCCGGCGTGGGCGCGCCGGTGTTTGCCTTCTTCCCGGAGAAGCATCCGGTGCTTCATCCCGATCCGCGCAAGGAAAAAATCACCGTCGAAGATTTGCTGACCATGAGTTCCCTGCTGGAGTGCGACGATCAGAACCAGTACTCTCGCGGCAACGAGGAAAGCATGTATCTGCTGGAGGACTGGACCCAGTTCGCGCTGGACCTGCCGGTACGAGGTTTTCCCGACTGGGTCGCCAAGCCGCAGGACTCGCCCTACGGCCGCAGCTTTTCCTATTGCACCGCCGGGCCGACGCTGCTGGGACCTTTGCTGGAGAAGGCCACCGGCGAGAAGGTCGACCAGTTCGCGGCGCGCACCTTGTTCGGCCCATTGGGCATCACGCGGCTGAAGTGGCAGTACACGCCGGCCGGTCCGGCGATGACCGGCGGCGGCCTGGGCCTGCGTAGCCGCGACCTGCTCAAGCTGGGCCAGTTGTACCTGGACGGCGGCGTATGGCGCGGCAAGCGCATCGTCTCCGCCGGCTGGGTGAAACAGTCGATGGCGCCGCATGCGCAAGTCGACGAGAACACGGACTACGGCTATTTTTGGTGGATCAAGAAATTCACGCAGGATGGCAAGACCTACCGCGCGGTCATGATGTCCGGCAGCGGCGGCAACAAGGTGGTGGTGATGCCGGAGCAGCATGTGGTCGCGGTGATCACGACCACCAACTTCCAGGTGAAGATGCCGCATGCGATCAGCGAGAAGCTGATGACCGACTATCTTTTCAAGGCCTTTTAAATCCGGGGTCAGGTCTGACATTTGGACACGAGCTCTGCCGTAGCGGCCGCTACGGCAGAGCTCGTGTCCAAATGTCAGACCTGACCCCGGATTGACGGATTTAAAGCGCGGTCTCGTAGCCTTCGAGGACGTTGACGACGTTGGTGCCCAGTTCCTTGACCGCGTAGCCGCCTTCGAAGACGAAGGCGGTCGGCAGGCCGAGGTAGGCCAGGCGCTCGCCGACCTTGAGGTAGTCGGCGCTTTGCAGTTCGAAGCGCGACAGCGGGTCGCCGGCGAAGGTGTCGACGCCCAGCGAGACCACCAGCGCGTCCGGCGCAAAGCTGCCCAGGCGGATGCAGGCCGTCTCCAGCGCCGCGAACCAGGCCTTGGACGAACTGCCCGCCGCCAGCGGCAAGTTCATGTTGTAGCCCAGCCCCGCGCCTTCGCCGCGCTCGTCGGCGTGGCCCAGGTAGAACGGATACTCGTTGCGCGGATCGGCGTGAATCGAGATGAACAGCACGTCGTCGCGGTGGTAGAAGATGCTCTGCGTGCCGTTGCCGTGGTGGTAGTCGATGTCGATGATGGCGACCTTGCGCGCGCCGTCGTCGAGCATGTGCTGCGCGGCCAGCGCGGCGTTGTTGAGGAAGCAGTAGCCGCCGAAGAAATCGGCGCCGGCATGGTGGCCGGGCGGGCGGCTCAACACGAAGGCGCCGCGCTCACCCAGGCGCAAGGCATGGGCCGCGTTGACCGCGCAGTCGGCGCCGGTCTTGGCGGCGGTCCAGGTGCCGGCGGTCAGCGGCGTGCCGCTGTCCATCGAATACAAACCGAGCTTGGCGCAGAAGTTGTCCGGCTCGATGTCGTCGCGCAGCGAGCGTATCGGCCAGACGGCGGGGAAGGCGTCCTTGCCGGCGTTGGCCGGATCGAGCGCCAGCCATTCGCTCCAGGCGTTGCGCAGGAAGTGCAGGTAGCGCGGCGTGTGGATGCGCTCCAGCGACATCAGCGGCACGCCGTGCGGCGTGACGATCTTGCCCAGGCCGCGCCGCCCCAGCTCCGCCAGCACCGAATCGACGCGCTCCGGCTTTTCAAAGCAGGGCACCATCTCGCCGCGGAAGATTTCATAGCGGCCCCGGTGCTGAGCGTGCAGTTCGTTGTAGAAGGTGAGCAAAAGGGGCCTCGCGCGGTAGTGGCGGTGATGAAGCCCCTAGTTTAGTCGCAATCCATGCTGGAGTGGCACAGATTGCTGGCGCGGTAGGCTGCGACGAAATCGTCGAAGCTGATTTGCGGCGCCGCTTCCATCTCCGCCTGCTCGGCCAGCGAGACGGCGGCCAGGCCGTCGAAATAGGCGGTCTCCTCGGCGGTCGGCGGATGGCTGCGAAAGTAGGCCGCGTGCTTTTCGCTTTGCGCCAGGCCGAAGGCGGCGAACGACTTGCCGTTGGCGCGCAGGGCCGCCAGCACCTTGGCCGACGGCGTCAAATCCGCATCGGCCAGCTTGGCCGCTTGCGCCGCCATCGCGTCGGCGTGGACGCTGTCGCCGCGCAGGGAGTCCAGCAGCGCCGCCACCGGACGGATACGTTCCAGCAGCTGCTCGCCCCACTGGCGCAGGCCGATTTCGCCGTCCTCGTTGTTCAGCATCAGGCCCGGACGGCGGCCTTCCTTGACGGTACGGGCGAAGTTGTCGGTGTGGCGCATGCCTTCCTCCGGCGAGATGGCCGGGCTTTCCTCGAGGGCGCAGAACAGCAGGAAGGCGTCCAGGAAGCGGCCCGCCTGCACACTGATGCCGACCGGCTCGAACGGATCGACGTCCATGCAGCGCACTTCGATGTACTGCACGCCGCGCGCGCACAGCGCCTGGATCGGCCGTTCGCCGGTCTGGATCACGCGCTTCGGGCGGATGGTGGAGTAGTACTCGTTTTCGATCTGCAGTACGTTGGTGCTCAGCTGGATCCATTCGCCGTCGCGCTTGGTGCCCAGCGCCGCATACGGTTCATACGGCTGGTTGACGGCCTTGGTCAGCGCGGCGACGTAGCTGTCCAGGCAGTTTTCGTGCGGGCTCAGGCCCGATTGCGCGTCGTTCTGGTAACCGAGGTCGCTCATGCGCAGGCTGGTGGCGTAGGGCAGGTACAGCGTGTCGCCGGACAGCGTTTCGAGCTTGTGCGGTTTGCCGCGCAGGAAGCCCGACTGCAGCACCGGCGAGGCGCCGAACAGGTACATCAGCAGCCAGCTGTAGCGGCGGAAGTTGCGGATGGTGGCCAGGTAGGCTTCGGACTGGAACGACTTCGGCGACAGGCGCTTGCCGCTGACTTCATTCTCGGCCAGCACGCGCCACAGGCGTTCGTCCAGCGAGTAGTTGTAGTGGATGCCGGCGATGCACTGCATCGCCTTGCCATAGCGCAGCGCCAGGCCGCGGCGGTACACATGCTTCAGCGTACCCATGTTGGAGGTGCCGTACCAGGCGATCTCGATGTCTTCCTCGCCCGGCAGCTGGGCCGGCATCGACTGGCTCCACAGCAGCTCGTCGCCCAGCTTGCTGTAGGCGTAGCGGTGGATGCCGTCCAGCTTTTCCAGCGTGGTGGCGATGTCGGATTCGGCCGGGGTGATGAACTCCAGCAGCGTTTCGGCGTAGTCGGTGGTGATCTGCGGATGCGTCAGGGCCGAGCCCAGCGCCACCGGATGCGGGGTCGCGGCCAGATGGCCGTGCGGATCCACCCGCAGCGTTTCGCGCTCGATGCCACGCAAGCCACCCAGCACCGGACGGTGCTCTGGCTTGGCCAGCAGGGCCAGGCGGCGAGTCAGTAGATTGGACAATTGGATCTTCCTTTCGTAGTGCATCAAAGCGGTGAGGTGCGAGATTAACCGAAAACGGAAAAACGCGTCGGCGGCGGCCCAAAGTCCGGCCATTGCCGAAGATCGCTTGTTAGTTTATCAAATACTGGGAAGGGCGGCCGAAAGCCAGAATACCGTCTTGGAGCGGGGCCTTCAGTGCGTGCGCGCACCCGTGACGCGCTCGATGCCGGCCAGGTCGGTCCAGCTTTGCACGTCGGTGTAACCTTGTTCGGTTAGCAACTGTCGCACGGCGGCGGACTGGTCGTAGCCGTGCTCCATCAGCAGCCAGCCCCGGGGCTTCAAACGCTGCGCCGCGCCGGCGATGATGATGCGCAGGGCGGACAGGCCGTCCGCATGATCGGTCAGCGCGCCGGCCGGTTCGTAGCGCAGGTCGCCCTCGGACAGGTGGCGGTCGCCGCTGGCGATGTAGGGCGGGTTGGAGACGATGACGTCGAACGGCGGCGCGCCGTCCAGCGCGGCGTACCAGTCGCTTTGCAGGAAGGCGACCCTGGCCTGGTTGGCGGCGGCGTTGCGGCGGGCCACGGCCAGCGCGTCGGCACTGACGTCGAGCGCGGTGACCTCGGCGTCGCGCCGGGTATGCGCCAGGGCGACGGCGATGGCGCCGCTGCCGGTGCCCATATCCAGCACGCGGCCGCGCGGCGGCAGGCGCTCCAGCGCCAGTTCGACCAGCAGTTCGGTGTCGGGACGGGGGATCAGCACGGCGCCGTTGACTTCAAACGGCAGGCCGAAGAATTCGCGCTGGCCGACGATGTAGGCGATCGGTTCGCCGTCCAGCCGGCGCCGCACCAGCGCGGCGAAGCGCGCGGCTTGGTCTTGGTCCAGCGCGCGTTCGGACTGGGTGATCAGGCCGACGCGCGACAGGCCCAGCGCGTGGCACAGCAGGATGCGGTTGTCCAGCGGGTCCAGCAGGGACTGCACTTGCAGCGCGGCGATGGTGGCGCCGGCCGCGATGGCGCTGGTGTCCGTGATCATCAGCGGCTGCGGCGTATCAGCAGCCACGCCAGCGACAAGGTGAACAGGCCGAACCACAGGAACGACCACTGCGGAATCGACAGGCCGAACCACGGCGCCAGCGCGTCCTCGCACAGGCCGTCGGCCTTGAACAGGAAGGGCAGGTAGGTCGCGGTCGGGATCTTGTTGAGGAAGGTTTCGACCGGGTCGATGCCGCACGACAGACCGGGATGGGCCAGCACCCACAGGTGCTTGCCGGCGGTGCCCAGGCCGCCCAGCGCGGCCAGCAGGCCCAGGCCGGCGCCGACCTTGGGTTGGCTGTAGGCGCCGATCACGCACAGCACGCCGATGGCGATGAACAGGTAGCGCTGGATCACGCACAGCGGGCAAGGCAGCATGTCCAGCCCGTGCTGCAGGTACAGGGCGACGCCGATCAGGCCGAAGCAGGCAAGGGCGATGGACAGCAGCAGCGAGCGTGTATGAATCATGAGGAAATCCGGTCAGATGGGCGGGGACCTGATTTTCCCACAAGTTTGTCGATTCGACCTTAGCCGGCGCTTAATTCAGGTTTTGTCAGGTTTTGCCGGTGCGTTTCTTGTACTGCTCGTAGGCCACCTGTTCGACCGCGTTGAACAATTGATTGGCATTTCTGCTGGTGAAAAGGCTGGGCCTCTTGGGGTAGCCCCATTCGACCAGCCAGCCCAGCACGTTGTTGACGCAGGGGTCGAACTCCACGCCCGCGTACATGGTGGTGCCGTATTCCATTTTGTCGACCACCATCTTCTTCTTGGTCGCGCTCAGGTCGGAGCCGGCGATACAGGCCTTGATCTGCTGGCCCAGTATCAGCAAGGGGGCCAGCGCGTCTTTTTCAGGCGCCTGCAGCGCTTCCTGGTTGGTGACATAGCCGGTGCCGCCGGCACGGCTATAGGTGCGGGCCGGTTTGACCCTGGCGGTCGGATGCCAGCAGAGGAAATCGTTGTCGTAGCTGATGTAGCACGCCATGTGGGTCAGCTCGTGCACGATATTGGCAAGGTTGCCCTCCTGGTAGCGAACATCGTATTCCGCGCCGAACTGCGTGTAGACCGGAACGGCGCTGCCGCTGGTCGACACCTTGGTCCATGACTTGACCAGGAACACATGCGCCATCAGTTCGTTGATGATCTTGGCGTAGGTCGAGCCGGCGCGTGCCCGCGACAGCTCCCGCAGTTGATTGAGTTCCGCTGTCGGCTCGGTCATTTTGCGCCTCTTATAATTGTTTTCTTCGGAAAGCAATATTAGAACAGGAAGCGCCGCTTGACAACCGGCCGCTCAGTCGCCCAGCGCCGCCAACAATTCGGCCTGGTGCTCGGCCGCCAGCGCGTTGGTCAGCTCGGTCAGGTCGCCGTCCATGATGAAGTCCAGCTTGTACAAGGTCAGGTTGATGCGGTGGTCCGTCATGCGCCCCTGCGGGTAGTTGTAGGTGCGGATACGTTCGCTGCGGTCGCCCGAGCCGATCAGGCTCTTGCGGGTGGCCGCCTCCTTCGACTGCTGCTCGCGCAGTTGCACATCCTTGATGCGCGCCGCCAGCACCTTCATCGCCTGCGCCTTGTTCTTGTGCTGCGAACGGTCGTCCTGGCACTCGACCACGATGCCGGTCGGCAGGTGGGTCAGGCGCACGGCCGAATCGGTCTTGTTGATGTGCTGTCCGCCGGCGCCCGAGGCGCGGAAGGTGTCGATGCGCAGGTCGGCCGGATTGATGTTGACGTCCTCCACCTCGTCCGCTTCCGGCATCACCGCCACGGTGCAGGCGGAGGTGTGGATGCGGCCCTGGGTTTCGGTGGCCGGCACGCGCTGCACGCGGTGGCCGCCGGATTCGAACTTGAGCTTGGAGTACACGCTGTTGCCGATCAGGCGCACGATCACCTCGCGGTAGCCGCCCAGGTCCGACGGCGATTCCGACACCACTTCCACCTGCCAGCGGTTGCGCTCGGCGAAGCGGGTGTACATGCGCAGCAGGTCGCCCGCAAACAAGGCCGATTCGTCGCCGCCGGTGCCGGCGCGGATCTCGAGGAAGATGTTGCGCTCGTCGTTGGCGTCCTTCGGCAGCAGCATCTTTTGCAGCTCGAGTTCGAGTTCGGCCAGGCGGGTCTTGGCCGCTTCGATTTCGTCCTGCGCGAAGTCCTTCATCTCCGGATCGGACAGCATCTCCTGCGCGGCGGCGGCGTCGCCCTGCGCTTCCTGGTAGGACTTGTACAGCGCCACCAGCGGGCCGAGTTCGGCGTGCTCGCGGGTCATCTTGCGGTAGGCGTCCATGTTATTGGTCGCGCCTTCGGACATCAGCAATTCATCGAGTTCGACCAGGCGGTTCGCCAGTTGATCGAGCTTGGCCAGCATGGATGGTTTCATAGCGTATTCTTTGAGAGGTAAAACATGCGCCGCGCGTGCGGCGGCGAAGAGGTGCGGCGGAGGTGCGGAGACGCTAACGACGGCCGCGGAACAGCTGCGGCAGCAGCTCGGCCAGGTGGGCGCGCTCGTCGCCCTGCGCACGGTGCAGCGCCTGCTGCGGACCGTGCATGAACTTCGCGGTCAGGCCCTTGGACAGCGCCTCCAGCACGGCGTCGATATCCTCGCCCCGGGCCAGCATCTTGCGCGCCCGTTCGAGTTCGATCTGGCGCAGCGCCTCGCCGTTTTCGTGCAGGCTTTGTATCACCGGCACCACGGCGCGGTCGTCGATCCAGTGCATGAAGGACTGCACGCGGGTTTCGATGATGGCCTCGGCCTGCGCCACGGCGGCCTGGCGGTTTTCCATGCCGGTCTGCACCACCTTGCCGAGGTCGTCGACGGTGTACAGGAAGGCGTCGTTCAGGCGCGCCACTTCCGGTTCGATATCGCGCGGCACGGCCAGGTCGACCATGAACATCGGCTTGTGGCGGCGCGCCTTGATCGCGCGTTCCACCATGCCCAGGCCGATCAGCGGCAGCGACGACGCGGTGCAGGAGATGACGATGTCGTACTGGTGCAGCTTGTCCTGCAGGTCCGCCAGGCGGATCGCGCGGCCGCCGAAGCGGTGCGCCAGTATTTCGCCGCGATCGAGCGTGCGGTTGGCGATGGTGATGGATTTCGGATTCTGCGCCGCGAAGTGCGTCGCGCACAGCTCGATCATTTCGCCGGCGCCGATGAACAGCACGTTCTGCTCGGAGATCTTGTCGAAGATGCGCTGCGACAGCCGCACGGCGGCGGCGGCCATCGACACGCTGTGCGCGCCGATCTCGGTGGTGCTGCGCACTTCCTTGGCCACCGAGAACGAGCGCTGGAACAGCTGGTGCAGATAGGTGCCCAGGCCGCCCGCCTCGTCGGCGGTGCGGATCGCGTCCTTGATCTGGCCGAGGATCTGGGTTTCGCCCAGCACCATCGAATCGAGCCCGGAGGCGACGCGGAAGGTGTGGCGCACGGCGTCGTGCTGCGGCAGCAGGTACAGGTGCGGGCGCAGCTCGGCGTAGTTCAGCTTGTGGAAGTCGGCCAGGAAATGGGCGCCGGCGTCGAGCGGATCGGGCACCTGGCTGGCCGCGTACAACTCGGTGCGGTTGCAGGTCGACAGGATCGCCGCCTCGTCGCTGCCCCGGTGGTCGATGCGCTCGAACCACGAACGCGCCGCCATCACCGCCTGGCCCAGTTGCTCAGGGGCGAACGCCAGCTGCTCGCGGAGCGAGACCGGTGCGGTGGTGTGATTGAGGCCGACGGCAAGCAGCTGCATTTCGGGTCCGGATGAGGAGTTAGCGGACATTATACCGTGATGTATCTCCATGCTGCCCGGCCCCTGCCTATACCGTTGGCAGTATCCGCGCTATATCAGGCGCCCAGCTTTTCCAGGCGATAGCCGTAGCTGTACACCGGCACCAGGCGGAAACCGTTTTCCGGCTTCAATTGCAACTTGTTGCGGACGCGGGAGACGTGGGTGTCCATGGTGCGCGACGGCACGGCGGTCTCGCGTATCCATACGGCTTCATGGATGTAGGCGCGCGACAGCGGGCGGCCGATGTTGCGAAAAAATAACAGCGCCAGGTAGAACTCTTTGTGGGTCACGTCCAAAACGATGCCATCCATCAACAAACGTCCCGGACGGGTTTCAAACACATATTGACCGAATTGCAATTGCTCGGCGCCGTTCTGGGCCGGGTAGGCGCGGCGCAACAGTGCTTGCACGCGGGCCACCATTTCACTCCGGCGCAGCGGCTTGATCATGTAGTCGTCGGCGCCGGCGGCCAGGCCGGCGACGATGTCGTCCTCGCCTGAACTGGTGGTCAGGAACAGGACCGGGGCGCTGTCGGGCAGCTTCTCGCGCGAGCGGCGCAGCACTTCGGCACCGCTCAGATCGACCACTTGCCAGTCGAGGATCAGCATGTCGTAGCTATCCTTGCGCAACTGCGCCAGCACATCTTTTGCGGTTTGGAAACTGTGGCAGGTATGGCCGGCCGAGGTTAATACCTGACAAATCAGTTCGGCCTGGCTGCGGTCGTTGTCTAGTACAGCGATTCTCATACTGCTGCCTGTTGGAAAATGTTAAGGAGAAGTCACTTCAAATATAACAGAGATTTACAAAAAAAGTTAGCAAAATAGCCAACTATTTTTCCATAGACACTAATAGTTATTTTTAGACAATCTCGATTTCCGTGGGGTGCGCCTATGCAACCATTACACGGTACACTGGAAAAACCGCAAATTCAATGAACAAGTTGAGGTTTGGAAAGAAAAATTCTGTGGATGCGCAGTAAGCGTCGCGGAATTGTGGAAGACACAAAAATGCTGCCAAGCAGGAAACCGGCGGGGTAGGGAAGGCGAGAAGAAGCTGGCGTGGCCGGCCGGCGCGCGGGCGCCGGGACCGGCCAGCCGGTGGTGTTACGCGTCCGGCAGCACCACGTTCACGTCCAGCACCTCCAGGTTGCCCTGGCGGTCCAGCGAGATCTTGATGTCGTCGGCGTTGACCTTGGTGTACTTCGAAATCACCTCGATCAATTCCTTGTGCAGCGCCGGCAGGAAGTCCGGGCCGCTGCGGCCATTGCGCTCACGCGCGATGATGATCTGCAACCGCTCCTTGGCCGCGGTGGCGGTTTTCGGTTTTTGCGGGAACAGGAAAGAAAGCAGGGCCATGGTCACTTGCTCCCAAAAATACGCTGCAGCAGGCCCGGCTTTTCATAGGTGGTGAAGCGCAGCGGCAATTCCTGGCCGAGGAAGCGCGACACGACGTCTTCGTAGGCTTCCGCGACATCGGTGCCCTTGAAGTGAATCGCCGGATTACCCTGGTTCGAAGCGTGCAGCACCGATTCCGATTCCGGAATGATGCCGATCAGTGGAATGCGCAGGATTTCCTGCACATCTTCGTGCGACAGCATTTCGTCCGCTTCCACGCGCTTGGGCGAGTAGCGGGTGATCAGCAGGTGCTCCTTGACCGGTTCGCCGCCGGTCTGCGCGCGGCGCGACTTGGCCTGGATGATGCCGAGGATGCGGTCCGAATCGCGCACCGACGATACTTCCGGATTGGTGACGATGATGGCCTCGTCGGCAAAGGTCAGCGCCATCAGCGCGCCGTGCTCGATGCCGGCCGGCGAATCGCAGATGATGAACTCGAAGCCCATGTTGATCAGTTCGTGCAGCACCTGCTCGACGCCGTCCTCGGACAGCGCATCCTTGTCGCGCGTTTGCGAGGCGGGCAGGATGAACAGGTTGTCGCAGTGCTTGTCCTTGATCAGCGCCTGGGTCAGCGTTGCCTCTTTATTGATCACGTTGATCAGGTCGTACACCACGCGGCGTTCGCAGCCCATGATCAGATCGAGGTTGCGCAGGCCGACGTCGAAGTCGATGACCGCGGTCTTGTGGCCGCGCATGGCCAGACCGGTGGAGAAGCTGGCGCTGGAAGTCGTTTTGCCGACACCGCCCTTACCGGACGTTACTACAATAATTCTCGCCACAAATAATCCTTTTCAGAGAGGTGTTGTCAAGCGCGGGTTGCCGAATTGACAGATAGTATATCGATTCGGTCGCCCACCAAGCGAATTTGCGTAGGGGAACGTGCATATTCCTTAGGGAAGCCGTCTTCGAAAGTACGGTAGACGCCGGCGATGGAGACCAGTTCCGGCGCCATGTTCAGCGCAAAAATACGGGCGTCGCGATTGCCGGACGCGCCGGCCAGCGCGCGGCCGTTGAGCGTGGCGTAGACGTGGATGCTGCCGTCGGCGATGATTTCGGCGCCGTTGTTGACCACGGCCGTGACGATCAGGTCGCAGCCGCGCGCGTAGATGCGCTGGCCGGCGCGCACCGGCGTGTCGATGATCATCACGCCGGCGTTGCCGGGAAGGCCGTCGGCGGCGGGCGCCACGGGAGCCGGCGCGGCAGGCGCCGGTGCCGACGGGGCTGCTTGTGCGGCCTCCTCGCGCGGCTTGGTCGCCGCTTCCAGGCTCAGGCCGTGGGCGGCGATTTCCGCGTGCAGCGCCGGCGCGGCGTTGCGCACGGCGACCGGCTTCAGGCGGTATTTGCTCAGCACGGCGATCAGGCCGGCCCAGTCGATCTGGCCGCAGCCTTCCGGCAGCGCGGCAACGTCGATCACGGTGAGGTCGTCTTCGAAGAAGTCGCTGGTGCCGCCGGTCATTTCGGCCAGCGCGGCGTCGAGGGCCAGGCGGTCCGCCGTGGACAGGATGGCGGAAACTGCGACTACGGTGGAAATCTTGATTTCTATGGGCTTCTGAAACAGGCTCTTGGACATGGGCGACAGTATTAGAGGGTTAACCTCGCGCGCATGCGCAGGCACCAGCATTTTACTGTGGAAAACGACAGATGGGGAGGGCTGGCACCGTACTGAGCCAGTAAAAATGCGGGATGGCGGCGGCCTGTCCGGCCGCCGCCCGCTATTGCTTAGTAGATCGCGTGCTCGGCGCGTAATTGTTTGGCGGCCGCGACCATATTGCCCAGCGCCGTTTCAGTCTCCGCCCAGCCGCGCGTCTTCAGGCCGCAATCCGGATTGACCCACAGGTTGGCCGGCGGGATCACCGCGCTGGCCTTCTGCAGCAGCCGCACCATTTCCGCCTGGTCCGGCACGCGCGGCGAGTGGATGTCGTACACGCCGGGGCCGATCTCGTTTGGATAGCGGAACTGTCCAAAGCCGTTGAGCAACTCCATGTCCGACCGGCTAGTCTCGATCGTGATGACGTCGGCGTCCATCGCCGCGATCTGCGGCAGGATGTCGTTGAACTCCGCGTAGCACATGTGGGTGTGGATCTGCGTGCCGTCGGCCGCCGCGCTGGCCGCCACCCGGAACGCGCGCGTGGCCCAGTCCAGGTACTCGTCCCAGCGGCCGCGGCGCAGCGGCAAGCCTTCGCGCACGGCAGGCTCGTCGATCTGGATGATGCCGATGCCGGCCTGTTCCAGGTCCGCCACCTCGTCGCGGATCGCCAGCGCGATCTGCAGCGCGGTGCGCGAGCGCGGCTGGTCGTCGCGCACGAACGACCATTGCAGGATGGTGATCGGCCCGGTCAGCATGCCCTTCATCGGCTTGGCGGTCAGGCTTTGCGCGTAGCGCGTCCACTCCACCGTCATCGCTACAGGACGGCTGACGTCGCCGTAAATGACCGGCGGCTTGACGCAGCGCGAGCCGTACGATTGCACCCAGCCTAGTTGCGTGAAGACGAAGCCGTCGAGCTGCTCGCCGAAATATTCGACCATGTCGTTGCGCTCGGCTTCGCCGTGGACCAGCACGTCCAGCCCCAGCGCTTCCTGGCGGCCGACGGCGTAGGCGATTTCCTCGCGCATCCTGGCGGCATAGCCGGCGGCGTCCAGCTCGCCGCGCTTGAAGCCGGCGCGGGCCGCGCGGATGGCCGGCGTTTGCGGGAAGGAGCCGATGGTGGTGGTCGGGAAGGACGGCAGCTGGAAGCGGGCGCGCTGCACCTGCTGGCGCTGCTCGAATGCCGCGTGGCGGCGGTCGGCGTCGGCCGGCAGCGCGTCGAGGCGGCTGCGCACGGCGGCCTGGTGCACGCGTTCGCTGGCGCGGCGGCCGGCGATGGCGGCGCGCGAGACGTCCAGCGCGTTGGCCGTGGCGGCGTCGTATTCGCCTTGCAGCGCCCGCTTCAGCACATACAGCTCGTCCAGCTTTTCGGTGGCGAAGGCCAGCCATGAACGGATTTCCTGGTCGAGCGCGTTTTCGGCGGCCAGCGTGAACGGCACGTGCAGCAGCGAGCACGACGACGACAGCCACAGCTTGCCGGCGCGCTTGTCCATGATGGGCGCCAGCACGGCCAGCGCCGCGTCCAGGTCGGTGCGCCAGATGTTGCGGCCGTCGACGATGCCGACCGACAGCACCTTGTGCACCGGCAGCCAGTCGGCGATGCTGGCCAGTTCGTGGGCGGCGCGCACGCCGTCGACGTGCAGGCCGGCCACCGGCAGGCGGCAGGCCAGGCTCAGGTTTTCCTCCAGCGGCGAGAAGTAGGTGGCCAGCAGCAGCGGCACGCCGACCTGGTTCAGCTGCCAGTAGCTGTTCTCGAAGGCGCTGCGCCATGCGGCGGGCAGGTCGAGGCCGAGGATGGGCTCGTCGACCTGCACCCATTGCACGCCCTGGGCCTTGAGGCGGTCCAGCACCTGGCCGTAGACCGGCAGCAGCTGGTCCAGCAGGCTGAGGCGGTCGAAGCCTTCGGCGCCGCGCGACTTGCCCAGCCACAGGAAGCTGAGCGGTCCCAGCAGCGCGGCTTTGACCTGGTGGCCGAGCGCCTGGGCTTCGGCAACTTCGTCGAACAGGCGTTCGCAGGCCAGCGAAAACACGGTTTCAGGCGTGAATTCCGGGACCAGGTAGTGGTAGTTGGTGTCGAACCACTTGGTCATTTCCAGCGCGGCGGATGCGTGGACGTGGCCGTCGTCGTGGGAATGGTCGTGGCCGCAAGCCGCGGGCTCGGCCTTGCCGTTGCCGCGCGCCATGGCGAAATAGCGGCTCAGCTGCGATTGCCCGGCGCGGAAGCCGTAGCGGGCCGGTTCGCAGCCCAGCAGCTGGATGTGGTTGGCGACCTGGTCGTAGAAGGCGAAATCGCCGACCGTGACGAAGTCGAGCCCGGCCGCCTGCTGCAGCGCCCAATGGCGGGCCCGCAGCTCGCGGCCGGTCGCCTCCAGCTGCTCGTCGCTCAGTTCGCCGCGCCAGTTGGCCTCCAGCGCGAACTTCAGTTCACGTGCCGCGCCGATGCGCGGGAAGCCCGGAATGTGGCTGTGGATTGCTTTATTTGGTGTTGTCATTTTGATGTCATCCGCATTTAATATTGGTGATATAAAGTGTGCGGCAATCCGGTCTATAATCAAAACGAAAGATTTTGCGGCTTCACATGAAAAAAATTAATAGACCATGCTAGAGATACGCCACCTCCGAACCCTCAGCGCGCTGCGTTCCGCCGGCAGCCTGGTGCGCGCCGCCCAACTGTTGAACCTGACGCAGTCGGCCTTGTCGCATCAAATCAAATTGCTGGAAGATCGCTACGGCGGGCCGCTTTTTGAGCGAAAATCCGTGCCGATAGGCTTTACCGCCACCGGCGCCCGGCTGCTCAAGCTGGCCGATCTGCTGCTGCCGGAAATCGAGGCGGCCGAGCGCGAAGTGGCGCGCCTCACCCAGGGCGACACCGGCCAGTTGCGCGTCGCGCTGGAATGCCACACCTGTTTCGACTGGCTGATGCCGGTGATGGATGAATTCCGCAAACGCTGGCCGGAGGTGGAAATCGACCTGGTGTCCGGCTTCCACAGCGAACCGGCCGAGCTGCTGCGCAGCGGCGCCGCCGACCTGGTGATCGGCTCACCCTACGGTCCCGATTTTGCGACTTTCCCGCTTTTCCGTTTTGAAATCTTGGTCGTGATGGCGCAAAAACACCGGCTGGCGGCCCAGCGCCGCCTGCAGGCGGCCGATTTTGAAGGGGAAACGCTGATCACCTATCCGGTGCCGGAAAGCCGCATCGACCTGATCCGCGAAGTGCTGCAGCCGGCCGATATCCACTTCGAACGCCGCACCGCCGAGCTGACGGTGGCGGTGCTGCAACTGGTGGCCAGCCGCCGCGGCATCGCCGCGTTGCCGAATTGGGCCATCAAAAACTATGTCGATTACGACTACGTGATCGCCCGCCCGGTCGGCGAGCTGGGCCTGTGGAGCGACCTGTTCGTCTCCGTGCCCGAATCGCAGAAGCACAAGGCCTATGTGCTTGATTTCGTCAACGTGATACGCGAACAGTGCGCCAGCACGCTGGACGGCATCAAATTATTGTCGTGACAAATTAATACTGTTTCTTCAGAATGAATGAAACTGGTTTGACGCATGTCAAACATGTCGCGATGTGCGCCGCTTACGATGGGTCCCCGGCGATTGATGATTTCTGGCACGGATGCTGCTAGACAAGTCTTGCATGACCTGGGCAAGTTTCTCGCGGCGACGCACAATCGAAACCCTGCACGGCCTGCGCGCTGGAGCGTATTATCGAAGTTCGCGTTGTTGCTAAACTAAGCCGGCTGCGGCCGGCGCATTGGAGAATTAAATGGATGATGTAGTTATCGTGGCCGCTGGCCGTACAGGCGTGGGTAAATTCGGCGGCAGCCTGGCCAAAACCCCGGCATCCGAGCTGGGTGCGCACGTGATCAAGGGCCTGCTGGCCAAGACCGGCATCGATCCCAACCTGATCAGCGAAGCCATCCTCGGCCAGGTACTGACCGCCGGCGTGGGCCAGAATCCCGCGCGCCAGGCCGTCATCAAGTCGGGCCTGCCGAACACTATCCCGGGCTTCACCATCAACCACGTGTGCGGCAGCGGCCTGAAAGCCACCCACCTGGCGGCGCAGGCCATCAAGGCCGGCGACTCGGAAATCATCATCGCCGGCGGCCAGGAAAACATGAGCGCCTCGCCGCACGTGATGAACGGTTCGCGCGACGGCTTCCGCATGGGTGACTTCAAGATGGTCGACAGCATGATCGTCGACGGCCTGTGGGACGCCTTCAACCAGTACCATATGGGCACCACCGCCGAGAACGTGGCGAAGAAATACGACATTTCCCGCACCGAGCAGGACGAGTTCGCGCTGAATTCGCAGCTGAAGGCGGAAGCCGCGCAAAAGGCCGGCAAGTTCAAGGATGAGATCCTGCCGCTGGAAATTGTGCAGAAAAAGGGCAGCATCGTGTTCGACAGCGACGAATACGTCAAGCCGGGTTCGACCATCGAAGCGCTGGCCGGCCTGCGTCCTGCCTTCGCCAAGGATGGCACGGTAACCGCCGGCAACGCCTCCGGCCTGAACGACGGCGCCGCCGCCGTCATCATGATGTCCGCCACCAAGGCCAAGGAACTGGGCCTGCCGGTGCTGGCCAAGATCAAGGCCTACGCCTCGTCCGGCCTGGATCCGTCGATCATGGGCATGGGCCCGGTATCGGCCACCAAGCTGTGCCTGAAAAAGGCCGGCTGGACCCCGGACGACCTGGATCTGATGGAAATCAACGAAGCCTTCGCCGCGCAAGCGGTGGCGGTGAACAAGGAAATGGGCTGGGATACCAGCAAGATCAACGTCAATGGCGGCGCGATCGCCATCGGCCACCCGATCGGCGCATCCGGCGCCCGCATCCTGGTCACCCTGATCCACGAAATGATACGCCGCGATTCGAAAAAAGGCCTGGCCTCGCTGTGCATCGGCGGCGGCATGGGCGTGGCGCTGGCGATCGAACGCGCATAAGCAACCGCGTATAAGCAACATATAACAGGTTTTGCGGAAGAGCCGCTCCGGTCCCGGAACTCGGCTGGAGCGGTGTCAGATGATTTTTAGTGTCAATTAACAAGAGGGGACGAAAAATGGCAAGAGTTGCATTAGTAACCGGTGGCATGGGTGGTCTGGGCGAAGCGGTGTGTTTCAAGCTGTCGGCGCTCGGCTATTGCGTAGTCACCACATATTCCCCTGGCAATCCGAAGGTCGAGCAGTGGCTCGCGACTACCCGCGATCAGGGCTTTAATTTCCGCGCTTACCCGTGCGATGTGGCCGATTACGATTCGGCCCAGGCTTGCGTGGCTGCCATCGAAAAGGACATCGGTCCGATCGATGTGCTGGTGAACAACGCCGGCATCACCCGCGACATGACCTTCAAGAAAATGGACAAGCCGAATTGGGACGCCGTCATGGCCACCAATCTGGACTCCGTGTTCAACATGACCAAGCCGGTGTGCGATGGCATGGTGGAACGCGGCTGGGGCCGCATCATCAACATCTCGTCGGTGAACGGCCAGAAGGGCGCCTTCGGCCAGACCAACTATTCGGCCGCCAAGGCCGGCATGCACGGCTTCACCAAGGCGCTGGCGCTGGAAGTGGCGCGCAAGGGCGTGACCGTCAATACCATTTCGCCGGGCTACATCGGCACCAAAATGGTGATGGAAATCCCTCAGGAAGTGCTCGATACCAAGATCATTCCGCAAATTCCGATGGCGCGCCTGGGCAAGCCTGAAGAAGTGGCCGGCCTGGTGGCCTATCTGTCGTCGGACGAAGCGGCGTTCGTCACCGGCGCCAATATCGCCATCAACGGCGGCCAGCATATGTCCTGACCGGCATCTGCAGCAGCCTCGAGCCAGGATCGTTCGCGATCCTGGCTTTTTTTTCGTACAATCTGCTATCAACGCCCTAAGGATAGCCATGTTCGACCCGACCTCGCCCCTGTTCCCGCCTGTTTTGCCTGTGCGTCATGGCATGCTGCCGGTGGACGACCTGCACACCATCTACTGGGAAGAAGTCGGCAATCCGGACGGCATACCGGTGATCTTCCTGCACGGCGGCCCCGGCGCCGGCCTGTCGCCGCAGCACCGCCGCTTTTTCGATCCGAAGGAATACCGCGTGATCCTGTTCGACCAGCGCGGCGCCGGCAAGTCGCTGCCGCTGGGAGAATGCCGCAACAACACCACCCAGCTGCTGGTGGAGGACATCGAACGCCTGCGCGCCATGTTCAACATCGAGCAGTGGCTGGTGTTCGGCGGCTCCTGGGGCTCGACCCTGGCGCTGGCCTATGGCCAGGCGCACCCGGAGCGCTGCCTCGGCTTCGTGCTGCGCGGGATTTTCCTGTGCACGCAGACGGAAATCGACTGGTTCCTCGACGGCGCGCAATGGTTCCATCCCGAGGTGCACGCCGAATTCATCGCGCCGATTCCGCCGGAGGAGCGCGGCGACCTGCTGCAGGCCTATGTGCGCCGCATCATGAGCGACGACCCGGCGATCCACTGGCCGGCGGTACGCGCGTGGAGCCGCTTCGAGGGGCGCCGCGTGTTCCTGCTGCCGCAGGCCGAGGATCCGCCGTCGGACACGCTGGACCTGGGCGTCGGCCGCCTGGAATCGCACTATATGGCCAACCTGGGCTTCTTCAGCGACGAGCAGCTGCTGCGCAATGTCGGCCGCATCGCTCATCTGCCGGCGGTGATCGTGCAGGGCCGCTACGACGTGATTTGCCCGCCGGTGTCGGCCTGGCGCCTGCACCAGGCCTGGCCGGGTTCCATGCTGACCATGGTGCCGGACGCCGGCCACGGCGCGATGGAAAAAGGCATCGCGCGCGCGCTGGTCGGCGCCACCGAGGAATTCAAGCGGACCCGCACTTTTGCTTGAACAGGGGCGCGGGCTGTTACACTGTTAAAAAATCAAGCGCAACATACGTAAACACGCATACATGAACATCCAGATCGGCGATATCGGCCACATTATCCAACTGGCTATCGCGCCGGTTTTCCTGCTGACGGGCGTTTGCACCAACCTGATGGTGCTGACCAACCGCCTGGCGCGCATCATCGACCGCTCGCGGGTGCTGGAAGACCGGCTGGACATCGGCTACAGCGACGTCTATCTGAACGAACTGGATGTGCTATACCGAAGATCACACCTGATTAACGCGTCCATCACGCTGTCGACAGCCTGCGGCTTGCTGATTTGCCTGGTGATTGCGATGCTGTTCCTGGGCGATATCACCAACATCTCGCTGGACAAGTACATCGCCGGCATGTTCGTGGTGGCGATGCTGGCGCTGATCGGCAGCTTCTGCTACCTGCTGCGCGAGATTTTCATCGCCTCGGCGTCGATGCGCTCGCACCGCCACGTGCGCCGCCCGCTCAAATAACTTTGTAGAGAATAGAGTACCAACATGCACGACTACCAACGCCCTCCGACCCTGTACCGCTACGGCGTGCGCGAAGACCTGGAACTGGCGCTGACCCAGGGCCAGTTCATCCTGACGCCGGCGTCGAACTGCCTGACCTTGAGCTTCTCGCAGGTATGGGAGCGCAAGCTGTTCGAGCTGTTCTCGTCGGACAGCTGCCTGATCATCCACAACACCGAGGAATTCGGCGAGCGTTTGCACCGCGCGGTGCAGCGCGCCCTGCCGAGTTGGGCGGGGATCGACGGCGCCATCGAATACGGCACCCGCGCCGCCCTGGGCGCGGCCTTCACCAAGACCGCGGCCGAAGCGCAGGAACACGAGTGGCAGTTCGCCTGGCGCGCGATGCAGGCCAAGCTGAGCCTGAACCCGGTGCTGATCAAGATCGGCAGCCTGGAAAACTTCGCCGAACTGCGCGACCGCGATACCTACCTGGCCTGAAGCCGGGGCTACTTCGGAATAGCTTCCACCCGCGGCTCGTCGCGGCGGTCGAGGCGGGCCAGCACGGCGCCCATCATGCGCTCGATATCGCCGCGTATCATCTTGGCGCCGAGGATGCCGGGCACGTAGAAGTTCGGTATCAGCCGGCCGCTGTAGACCACCTTGGTGCCGCCGGTTTCGGGCACCGGGATCAACTCCCAATGCGATTCATAGTGCTTCATGTCGCCCGAGATCAGCGAGATGTCGATGGAGGACATCGGCTGCTCGGTCGCGCGCACGATCAGGTGGATGGATTTGGACATGAACAGGAAGCGGGCCACGCCGAATTGTTCAATGATGACTTCATTGCCATTGCGCGACAGGACCTTGCACGACTCCAGGTCCGGCACGAATTCGGCCATGCGTTCGTAGCCGGTCAGGATGCGCCATACCTTGGTCAGCGGCGCCGCCACGGTGCCGGTGGCGTCCACTTCGTACATGCGCTGCGCGTCGAGTTCAACGCGGTTGACCGAAACCTCCAGCTTGGGCAATTCAAGCTTAGGTGCCTGCGCCATCGCCACCTGGGCGGCCGCACCTAACAACAGAAACAGAAGGAATCGCATCATTTTTCCAGCGTACGGGAAAGGGTGGCAGAATACAAGAGCGCTACCGCATGGTTACAAAAATTCGGCGGCCGGCGGCGGGACTTTAGAAGCCCGGGTCTAGAGAATTGGGTTTTAATGCGGGCATTCACGTCTGACTCTAACAACCATAATGACAACTACACCATACCCACACCTGCTGGCCCCCCTGGATCTCGGCTTCACCACGCTGCGCAACCGCGTCCTCATGGGATCGATGCACACCGGCCTCGAAGACCGCTTCTACAACTACGGCAAACTGGCCGCATTCTATCGTGAGCGGGCCCGCGGCGGGGTGGGATTGATTGTCACGGGCGGTATCTCGCCCAACCGCTCCGGATGGCTGCTGCCCTTCGGCGGCACGCTCAACTTCAAGGGCGACGTCTACAATCACCGCCGCGTCACCAATGCGGTGCACGAGGAGGGCGGCAAGATCCTGATGCAGATCCTGCACGCGGGCCGCTACGGCTATCAGCCGTTCGTGGTGTCGGCGTCGGAGAAGAAGTCGCCGATCTCGCCGTTCAAGCCGCGCGCGCTGACCGAGGCCGGCATCGAATCGACCATCCGCGACTACGCCCGCTGCGCCAAGCTGGCGCGCGAGGCCGGCTACGACGGCATCGAAGTGATGGGCAGCGAAGGCTACCTGCTCAACCAGTTCCTGTGCGCGCGCACCAACCTGCGCACCGACCGCTGGGGCGGCAGCATCGAGAACCGCATGCGCCTCTCGGTGGAAATCGTCAAGCGCATCCGCGCCGAAGTGGGCAAGGACTTCATCATCATGTACCGCCACTCGCTGCTCGACCTGGTCGACGGCGGCAACACCTGGGAAGACGTGGTGGCCGTGGCCAAGGCGCTGCAGCAGGCCGGCGTGACGATCTTGAATTCGGGCTACGGCTGGCACGAGGCGCGCGTGCCGACCATCGTGACCTCGGTGCCGCGCGGCGCCTTCGCCAGCCTGGCGGGACGCCTGCGCCGCGAAGTGACGATACCGGTGGTGGCGTCCAACCGCATCAACATGCCGGCCGAGGCGGAAGGCATCCTGCAGCGCGGCGATGCCGACATGATCTCGATGGCGCGCCCCTTCCTGGCCGATTCGCATTTCGTGGCCAAGGCCGCGCAGGGCCGCGCCGACGAGATCAACACCTGCATCGGCTGCAACCAGGCCTGCCTGGACCACACCTTCTCCAACCAGCGCGCCAGCTGCCTGGTCAACCCGCGCGCCTGCCACGAGACGGAGCTGGTCTATGCGCCGACGGCGAAGAAGCGCCGCGTGGCGGTGGTCGGCGCCGGTCCCGCCGGCCTGTCGGCGGCGACGGTGGCGGCCGAATGCGGCCACGACGTCACGCTGTTCGACTCCAGCGACAGCGTCGGCGGCCAGTTCAAGATCGCCATGCAGATTCCCGGCAAGGAGGAATTCGCCGAGACCATCCGCTACTTCCGCCGCAAGCTGGAATTGACCGGCGTGACGGTCAGGCTGGGCGTGCGCGTCACGCGCGAGCAGCTGCTGGCCGACGGCTACGACGACGTGATCGTCGCCACCGGCATCAAGGTGCGCCGTCCGCCGATCGAAGGCATCGACCACCCGAAGGTGCTGTCGTATATCGACGTGTTGCAGAACAAGGCGCCGGTGGGCAAGCGGGTGGCCATCATCGGCGCCGGCGGTATCGGCTTCGACGTGGGCGAGTACCTGCTGCACGACCCCGCGCATCCGCTGCCGCTGGCGCTGGATGTCTGGGCCAGGGAGTGGGGCGTCGACATGCAGGGCGATAAGCCCGGCGGCCTGACCACAGCGGCGGCGCCGGAACCGGTGCGCCAGCTGTATCTGCTGCAGCGCAAGACCTCCAAGCTGGGCGCGGGCCTGGGCAAGACCTCGGGCTGGGTGCACCGCGCCGTGTTGGCGCGCAACGGCGTGGTGATGCTGGCCGGCGTGCAGTACGACCGCATCGACGACCAGGGCCTGCACGTCACCATCGCCGGCGAACAGCGCCTGCTGTCGGTCGATAACGTGGTGGTGTGCGCGGGCCAGGACAGCCTGACCGAGTTGATGCCGTCGGAAGAGGAAGTCAAGGCCAACGCCAATTGGCCACGCTTCCACAAGATCGGCGGCGCGGCCTTGGCGGCGGAGCTGGACGCCAAGCGCGCCATCAAGGAAGGCGCGGAACTGGCGGTCAGCCTGTAGGCGCGCGGAGCGCCTCGTCAGCAGGATGTCGCGGTCAATCTCTTCTCAAGCAATTTCTGGATACTGCGGGATTTTGTCAGCCGGTCGATGGCCTCGTTCAGGGCGGGCAGGACGCTGTTGAGCTGCGCCGATTTCGACACCGCGAGCAGCACCGGTTCCGTGTCGAGCGGCTTGTCCACCACCGTCCACTTGCCGTCGCCCGGATACAGGCAATTGAGTCGCGCCTCGAGTTGCGCCGCGCCGCGGAAGCTGTCGAGCATCACCGCGTCGACGCGGCCTATGCTCAGCATCTTCAGGCGGCTGGCGATGGTCGCGGCGTTGTCCTCGACGGTGAAGGTCTTGCCGCGATGCTCCTCGAATTCCGTGCCATAGCGGCCGCCGCTCGATATCGAGATGACTTTGCCGCGCAGGTCTTCCCAGCGCTGGAAGCTCAAGGTGCTGTGCGCCGGCGTCACCAGCCATTGGCTGGCGGCGTATAGCGGCTTGCTGAAGTTGAACATGCGCTGGCGCTCAGGCGTCGCGGCCGCCCCGTACAGCAGGCCTTCGCCGTTCTCGGCCAGCATCTGAGCGCGTCGCCACGGATAGGGGTGGAGCACCAGGTTGAGCCCCGTCTCCGCTGCGAGCAGGCCGACGACGCCGGTGATGGCCGGTGCGGTCGGCATCGGGTTGCCGTTGGCGTCGCTCTGGTCGGCGACCAGCACCGCAATTTCGCTGGCTGTCTCGCCGGCCAGCGCGGGGCCCGCTGGCGACAGCGTGGCGAGCAGGGTGACGAAAAGAAGTTTTTTCATAAGTAAGTTGCCGCTCCCGCGCGGCCTTGTATCGATGGTTTTAATGAGATGACCGATTGCGCTTCAGGTTGGACAGCACATATTCTGTCATCCCCTTGGCCAGCTCCTGCTCGCCGATGAATATCTCGCCCGCGCGCTCGCCGCGCAGCAGTTCCGCCTCGGCGTCGCTGTGGGTGCGCACCACGGTCTTGATGTCGGGATTGAGCGCGCGCGCCGTCTCGATCATCGCCCGCACATGGAAGGTGTCCGGCGTGGCGATCACCAGCATCGAGGCGCGCGCGATGTGCGCCTGGATCAGCACCGCCGGCTCGCCCGCGTTGCCGGCCACCGCGTGCACGCCGTCCTTGCGCAACTGGTCGACCACTTCGCGGTTCTGCTCCGCCACCACGAAGGGGATGCCACGCTCCGTCAACGAGGCGGCGATGCGGCTGCCCACGCGGCCGTAGCCGACCAGCACCACCTGGCCCGCCAGGTGCTCCTGCGGCACCGACAGCGGCAGCTCCGCCAGCGGATCGGCGGCGCGTTCGAATTTCGCGGCCAGCGCGCCGTTCCTGCCGATCCAGCGCTCCAGCGGCTTGGTGATGCGGAACACCACGGGATTGAGCGCGATCGAGATGATCGCGCCGGCCAGTATCAGGCTTTGTCCTTCAACCGGCATCAGCTTGAGCGACAGCCCCAGCGCCGCCAGGATGAAGGAGAACTCGCCGATCTGCGCCAGGCTGGCCGACACCATCAGCGCCGTCTTGGCCGGATAGCGCAGCAGCAGCACCAGCAGGAAGGCGGCCACCGATTTGCCGATCACGACGATCGCCACCACCGCCAGCAGCTTGAGTGGCTGCTCGACCAGTATCGACGGCTCGAACAGCATGCCGACCGAAACGAAGAACAGCACCGCGAACGCGTCGCGCAGCGGCAACGATTCCTCGGCGGCGCGGTGCGCCAGTTCGGATTCGCGCAGCACCATGCCGGCAAAGAAGGCGCCCAGCGCGAACGACACGCCGAAGTAATGGGTCGACGCGTAGGCGATGCCGACGGCGGCGGCGATCACGCACAGCGTGAACAGCTCGCGCGAGCCGGTGCGCGCCACCTGCCACAGTATCCACGGGAACAGCTTGCGGCCGACCACCAGCATCAGCGCGATGAAGGCGGCCACCTGGCCCAGCGTGATCGCCAGCGTGGTCCACAGGCTGGCATCGCCCGCAGGCGCGCCGTGGGCGCCAGTCAGGTCGGCCGGCGTACCGCCCAGCGAACCGGCCAGCGCCGGCAGCAGCACCAATACCAGCACGGTGACCAGGTCTTCCACCACCAGCCAGCCGACGGCGATGCGGCCGTTGAAGCTATCGAGGATGCCGCGCTCCTCCAGCGCCCGCAGCAACACCACGGTGCTGGCCACCGACAGCGCCAGGCCGAACACCAGGCCGCCGCCCAGGCTCCAGCCCCAGAAGTGCGCCAGCGCCATGCCGAGCGCGGTGGCCACGGCGATTTGCAGCACCGCGCCCGGCAGCGCCACGCGCCGCACGGCCCACAGGTCGTCGAGGGAAAAATGCAGGCCGACGCCGAACATCATCAGCATCACGCCGATTTCGGCCAGTTGCCCGGCCAGCGCGGTGTCGGCCACGAAGCCCGGCGTGGCGGGGCCGATGATGATGCCCGCAGCCAGATAGCCCACCAGCGCCGGCAGTCTGAGGCGCGTTGCGAGATAGCCGAACAGGAGGCCGAAGCCCAGCGCGGCCGCGATGGTGGTGATCAGGCTGATATTGTGGGGCATGCGTGCGGGGCTCCTGCTGCAGGATGAATGAACCCTAGCGTAGCACAATCGCCCGGCGCGCGAAGTTGTGGAAACTCACATGACCATGTCACATCAGCTTCAATATCCGCTCGCCCAGTTCACGCGCCCGCTGCGGCGTGTCGATGTTGGTGAACCCCAGCAGCAGTGCGGACGCGGGGTGCGGCAGCACCGTCCGCTCCGACAGCGGCAGCGCCGCCATGCCGCCCTGCAGCATGCGCGCCGCCAGCGCGCGGTCGCTATGGTGGCCCTTCATGCGCAAAACCAGGTGCATGCCGCCCGGCTGCGGGTCGACCCGCAGATGCTTGCCCAGCGCCGCGTGGAGGCCTTCGGCGGCGATCTTGCGGCGCTCGGCGTACAGCCGCCGCATGCGCTGGATGTGACGGGCGAAATGGCCTTCGTTCATGAAATCGCTGACGATGGCCTGCGTCAGCGCCGGGCCGCCTGACGAGAAGGTCTGGCAGGTTTGTTCGAAGCGGCGCACCTGCGCCTGCGGCACCACCAGGTAGGCCAGCCGCGCGGCCGGGAACAATACCTTGCTGAAGGTGCCGGCGTACAGCACGCGGCCTTCGCGGTCCAGGCTTTTGAGCGCCGGCAGCGGACGGCTGACGTAGCGGTACTCGCCGTCGTAGTCGTCCTCGACGATCCAGGCGCCGGCCTGGGCGGCCCAGTCCAGCAGGGCCAGGCGGCGCGGCAGCGACAGCGACACGCACAGCGGGCTTTGATGCGCGGGTGTGACGATGGCGGCCCTGGCGTGCGGCGCGGTGGCCACGCCGTGCGACACCACCAGGCCGTCGGCATCGACCGCCACCGGCGCCAGCGTCATGCCGGCTTGACGCAGCAGATCGCTGGTGGGCGTGTAGCCGGGATCTTCGACCCACACGCCGTCGCCCGGTTGCAGCACGGCGCGCGCGACCAGTTCCAGCGTGTTGCGGTAGCCGGAGGTGATGAACACCTGAGCCGGCGAACAGTCGATGCCGCGCGCCAGCTGCAGGTAGGTGGCGATGGCCGCGCGCAGCGGCGCATGACCGGCGAACGGCGGGTAGACCATGTGCTCGGCCTGCATGGCGCGGATCGAACGCGCCGCCAGCCGGGCCCACACCTTGCGCGGAAAGGCGTCCAGCGCCGGCAGGCCCAGTTGAAACGGCCGGTTCAGCGAGACGATCTCGGAGAAGGGCGCGGCCGTGTCCTTGGCCTTGCGCGCGCGCGGAGGGCCGGCCGATGCGGTTGCGGCATGGCGCGCCAGCGCCGGCGTGACGATGGTGCCGGCCTGGCCGCGCGTTTCGACATAGCCTTCGGCCGCCAGCAGCGAGTAGGCCGCTTCCACCGTGCCCCTGGCCAGTCCCAGTTCCAGCGCCAGCGCGCGGGCGGACGGGATGCGCGCTTCCGGCGGCAGCAGGCCTTCCGCGATGGCGCCGCGGAAGCGGGTGTAGATTTGCCGGTACAGCGGCTCGGCCGCGGCGGCGTCGAGCCGGAGGAAGTCGGGTGTCTTGGTCATATGGCCTAGTCTATATGTCATATCATGGCTCTGTGGATTATGCCATTAACGTCTTAAGATGGCATTTTGAAAGGATCGACCATGAACGGCCAACCGAGTGAACAACTGAATGAACAACTAAGGGACGTGGAAACGGAAGACCAGCTGCGCGCCTGCTATCCGGTGATGAAGGAACTGCGCCCGCACCTGGAAACCGAAGAGGAATTCGTCGCCCGCGCGACGCGCCAGGCCGCGCAGGGCTACCGCATACTTGCGGCCTGGGACGGCGGCGAGGTGGTGGCGCTGGCCGGCTACCGCCTGCAGGAGAACATGGTATATGGCCGGTTCCTGTACGTCGACGACCTGGTCGCCGCCGAGAAAAGCCGCCGCCACCGCTGGGGCGCGCGCCTGCTGGAACAGTTGAGCGGCTACGCGGAACGCGCCGCTTGCGCCAAGTTGGTGCTCGATACCGGCTTGTCCAACGCGCTGGCGCAGCGCTTCTATTTCCGCGAGGGCCTGCTGCCGGGCGCGATGCGCTTCGGTAAACTCCTGAAGGAGGGGGGCGTATGAAGATCCTGCACATCACTTGCAGTCCGCGCGGGCAGCAGTCCGCGAGCTACCGCCTGTCGCAGCGCGTGATGGACCGGTTGCTGGCGGAGCATCCGGCGGCGCAGATCGTCACGCGCGATTTATGGGCCGAGCCGCTGGCGCACGTCGATGGCGAATATGCGGCAGCCCTGGGCGGCACGCGGGACGGCGCACCGGCGGCGAACGCGCGCGGCCTGTCGTCGCTGGCCATGTCGGACCGGCTGATCGCCGAGCTGGGCGACGCCGATTGCGTGGTCATCGCCACGCCGATGCACAACTTCACGGTGCCGTCGGTGCTGAAGGCGTGGCTGGACCACGTGGTGCGCATCGGCGTGACCTTCAACGCCACGGCGGAAGGCAAGATCGGCACGCTGGCGGACCGGCCGGTGTACATCGCCGTCAGTTCCGGCGGCTATCGCACCGGCGAGCGCGCCCGCCAGCCCGACTTCCTCGAACCCTATCTGCGCGCGATCCTGGCGACGATAGGCCTGAAGCGGCTGCGCTTCGTCTCGGTCGAGGCCACCGCCGCCGGCCCGGAAAGAGCGACGGCCGCATACGCGGCCGTCGAGGAAGAGCTGAACGACTGCTTCGCCGTCGCTTAAATCCGGCGCACCACCACGCAGCCGATCGAGTAGCCGGCGCCGAAGGAGCAGATGACGCCCAGCTGGCCCGGGGCCATGTCGTCCGAGTACTTGTGGAAGGCGATCACCGAGCCGGCCGACGAGGTGTTGGCGTAGGTGTCGAGGATCACCGGCGCCTCGCCCGGCTCGGCGTCGCGGCCCAGCACCATGCGGCTGATCAGCAGGTTCATGTTCAGGTTGGCCTGGTGCAGCCAGTAGCGGCTCACCTGCGGCACTTCCAGGCCGGCGCCGGCGATGGTGGTCTTGATCATCTCGGCGGCCATCGGGCACACGTCCTTGAACACCTTGCGGCCCTGTTGGCGGAACAGCTTGTCCGGCTGGCCGATGCCCGCTTCGTCGAAGCGGTTGAGGAAGCCGAAGTTGTTGCGGATGTTGTTCGAGAAGCTGGTCTTCAGCTTGGTCTCGACGATTTCCCAGCGGTGTGCACCCTTGGCCGTATCGGCCGCCTCGATCACCATCGCCGTGCAGGCGTCGCCGAAGATGAAGTGGCTGTCGCGGTCGCGCCAGTTCAGGTGGCCGCTGGTGATTTCAGGATTGAGCACCAGCACCGCGCGCGCCTGGCCGCTTTGCACCGCCGCCACCGCCTGCTGGATGCCGAAGGTGGCCGACGAGCAGGCCACGTTCATGTCGAAGCCGTAGCCTTCGATGCCCAGCGCGCCTTGCACTTCCACCGCCATCGCCGGATAGCCGCGCTGCATGTTCGAGCAGGCCACCAGCACCATGTCGATATCGGCCGGCTCACGGCCGGCGCGGTCCAGCGCCTGGCGCGCCGCCGCCACGCAGATCTCCGCCTGCAGCGACAGTTCGTCGTCCGCGCGCTCCGGAATGCGCGACACCATGCGCTGCGGATCGAGGATGCCGGTCTTTTCCATCACGTAGCGCGACTTGATGCCCGACGCTTTTTCGATGAAGGCCACGCTGGACAGCTCCAGCGCCGTGACGGTGCCTTCGGCGATGGCGGCGGCGTTGTCGGCGTTGAACTGTTCGGCGTAGGCGTTAAAACATGCGACCAGTTCTTCGTTGGAGATCGATTGCGCTGGCGTGTAGAGGCCGGTACCGCTGATGACGGCTTGTTTCATGATTAAACTTTCAAATTAGGCAATGGCTTGCGCCAGTAATGGTGCAAATTCTACACAATGAGTACACGTTAGGCGAAAATAAAAGCGGCGCCCTGAGGCGCCGCCGAAAAACCGCAACAACAAATACAGTTATTTCTTGGCCAGATCCTTCTTGATGCCGCCGCCGCCGCCGACTTCCGCCTGCACCACCGTGGTCTCCGGCTTGGCCAGCTGCACCGGCAAGCCCTTCAGGTGGTTCAGCGCCTGGATCAGCTGGAAATCGTCGCTGCTGCCGTATTCCAGCGGCTTGCGTTTCTTCTCCAGCGCCACGATGCGCAACTGTTCTTCCAGTTCGTCGCGCTTGCTCTTGGCGATTTCCTGGTCGCGGTCGTTGCTCAGGTGCTTGTCCAGATCGGCTTCGCGGGTGCGCAGCGCGTTCAGGCCGTCGCCGTCGGCGTTCTCGTCCACCGCCACGTCGGGCACGATGCCCTTGGCCTGGATCGAGCGGCCGTTCGGCGTGTAGTAGCGCGCCGTGGTCAGCTTGACTGCCGTGTCGGCCGTCAGCTGGCGGATGGTCTGCACCGAACCCTTGCCGAAGGTCTGCGTGCCGATGATGTCGGCCCGTTTGTAATCCTGCAGCGCGCCGGCGACGATTTCCGAGGCCGAGGCCGAACCGGTATTCACCAGCACCGCCATCGGCACCCGCTTGACGGCGGCCGGCAGCTTGGCCAGCGCGTCGCTTTCGCTGCGCAGCGCATAGTATTCGGGACGGCCGTAGAAGATCTGCTTGGAGTCCGGCAGCTGGCCGTTGGTCGAGACGATGGCCGCGTCCTTCGGCAGGAAGGCGGCCGCCACGCCGATCGCGCCTTGCAGCACGCCGCCCGGGTCGTTGCGCAGGTCCAGCACCAGGCCCTTGATGTTCGGGTCCTGTTTGTACAATTCGACAATCTTGGCAGCCAGGTCGTCGACGGTCGGTTCCTGGAACTGCGAAATGCGCAGCCATGCATAACCCGGCTCGACGATCTTGCCCTTGACGCTCTTCTGGTGGATCTCTTCGCGGGTGATGTTGAACACCAGCGGCTCGGCCTCGCCCTTGCGCAGGATCGTCATGCTGACCTTGGTGTGCGGCTCGCCGCGCATCTTCTTGACCGATTCGTCCAGGGTCATGCCCTTGACCGGCGTGCTGTCCAGACGGCTGATCAGGTCGCCCGCCTTGATGCCGGCGCGCCAGGCCGGCGAATCCTCGATCGGCGCCACGATCTTGATGTAGCCGTCCTCGCTCTGGCCGATCTCGATGCCGAGGCCGACGAACTTGCCCTGCGAGCCTTCACGCAGTTCGGCGTAAGCCTTTTTGTCCAGGTAGGCCGAGTGCGGGTCGAGCGAGGCGACCATGCCGGAGATGGCCTCGGTCAGCAGCTTCTTGTCTTCGACCTTTTCCACGTAGTCGGACTTGATCAGGCCGAACACGTCAGCCAGCTGGCGCAGTTCTTCCAGCGGCAGCGGCGGATCCACCGGCTTTTGCGCCATGGCGGAAAATTGAAGGGAGACAGCGATGCCAGCCACGACGCCTAGGCCGACCAGTCCGGAGTTTTTGAGTTTCTTGCCCATGTTTCACCTGTCAAAAGCTTTTGCCGGGTAGCTGCTGCCTGCGGGTCATCCCGCCGCAGCATGCATGAGTTGAGTATAAACCTGATTTCCAGCAAACGTAGTAGCCATCACGAAATGATTTATACCTTTACGAGAATTTACAACGCCGGCTGTTGACATTCGAAGCACACCATAGCTCGCTTGGTGTAACGTCAAGTTTGCTGTTTTGTACCAACTGTATCCCTCCCGTTCACGTCGGTAAGCAATTGTAAGAACACCTGTAACGGCGGGATCCGCGGCCTAAACTGAACTCGTATTTCTCTCTACCCTGAAGTGGTTTTTCGCCTGCGCCCCAAGCGCAGGCTTTTTTTTATCTACGGAGTTACCATGCGTCTTGTTTTCTCATCCACGTTGCAGCGCGTGACCGCCGCACTGGTCCTGAGCGCCGCGCTGTCGCCGGCGTTTGCCCTGCCTGTCATGGAGATGCGCGCCGAGGATTTCCTGCCGATGGCGGCCGAATTGAAAAAATCGCTGAACCTGAATCCCAACCAGCAAACCCTGTGGCAGCAGACGGAAAGCAAGACCCGCAACCTGCTGCGCGAACGCCAGGCGCGCCGCGAGCGCCTGCAGGCGGCCACGCTGGCCGGCACCAGGGTGGCCGGCGCCGAGCTGCGCGACCTGGCCAAGGCCATCGACGAGGAAACCGCCACCAGCGCCAACGAGGAAAAGCTGATGCGCGAATGGTGGCTGACTGTCAACGATGCCTTGAACGAAACCCAGCGCCAGGCTGTCGTGCAACTGGTCGGCGAACAGCTGCTGCGCGTGCCTGACAACGGCGGCAGCCATGAAGGCGCCGCCCCGCGCAAGGAAGGTGGCGAGCGCCACAGCGGCGGCCGCAAAGGCGGCATGGGCGGCAGCGTGGGCGGCCCCGGCGGCGCCAGCATCAGCCTGCCGGGCGGCGGTGGCTGACAGTTGAGGGCATCCCTTGACGCGGCCGGCGCGTGTGTATCGTAAAGTAAAAATTGGCCCTGCGACCGGCTTGCAGCCAGGCCTGACGGTAGAATATTCAGCCTATGAACAGACTGATACCTATCGCTTGCCTGACGCTGCTGGGCGCCCCCGGCGCCTACGCGCAAACGGCGCAAACCGATGCCGCGCCGGCCACTTCAGCCACCCCGCCTGCCAAACCCGCGCTGGGACCGGACGGCAAGCCGGTGCAGCAAGTCACCATCAGCGGCGGCCGCGCCAGCGACATGGACGAGCGCCGCAACTCCATCGCCGGCAAGCAGGTCTACGGCCGCGAGGAGCTGGACCGCAACGGCGACAGCAATCTCGGCGACATCCTCAAGCGCTTGCCGGGCGTGACCATCGGCGGCCGTCCCGGCCGCGGCGGCGATGTGCGCATGCGCGGCATGGGCAGCGGCTACACGCAGGTGCTGCTGAACGGCGAGCGTCCGCCGGCCGGCTTCTCGATGGAGTCGCTGTCGCCGGACCAGGTCGAGCGCATCGAGATCATGCGCGGCCCGATCGCCGAGCACAGCACGCGCGCCATCGCCGGCACCATCAACATCATCCTGCGCGACGGCTACCAGCAGCGCGACAACCAGCTCAAGTTCACCGACACCATCGAGCAGGGCCGCCACGCGCCCAACGTCTCGCTGACGGTGCCGGGCAAGGTCAGCAGCCTGACCTGGCTGCTGACCGGCTCGATCTTCGAGAACCGCCAGCACGACCAGACCGAAACCTACAACCGCGACACCCGCGGCGACGGCGTGGTGCTGAAGGACCAGAACGTCCTCGACGAAACCAGCCGCAACTCGCGCGGCATCCATTTGACGCCGCGCCTGACGTATAAATTCGACAACGGCGACACGCTGAACTTCCAGCCCTTCCTGATGGCCAACCGCAGCGACGGCAATTCGCGCAGCGACCTGACGCAGAACTTCGGCCTGGTGCCGCCGGCGCTGCAGCAGCCGCCCGAATACAACCTGGCGCTGACCAGCAGCCATTCCGAATCGACCTTCCTGCGCGGCTTCGGCAACTGGGTGCACAAGCTGCAGGGCGCGTCCAAGCTGGACGTCAAGTTCGGCTTCGGCAGCGGCCACAGCGACAACGATTCGGTCCGCTATCAATACGACAACGCCGGCGGCCTGCTGAACCGCTACACCGACACCTCCAGCGTGCGCGACCGCAGCGCCAGCAGCGGCGGCAAGTACACCACGCCGATCGGCAAGCAGCACTCGCTGGCGGCCGGCTGGGATATCGAGCTGGGCCATCGCGTGGAAACCAAGACCTCGCTGGACAAGGACGGCGCCGCGCAGTTCGAGGATTCGGGCGACAACCTGACCGCCGACACGCGCCGCCTGGCCGTGTTCGCGCAGGACGAGTGGGACATCAGCAAGCAGTGGTCCGGCTACGCCGGCCTGCGCTGGGAAGGCATACGCACCACCAGCACCCGTTCCGGCACCGACATCAGCAACACCAGCAGCGTGCTGAGCCCGCTGCTGCACGCGGTCTACCGCATCCCCGACCACGACAAGGACCAGATCCGCGCCAGCCTGACCAAGAGCTACAAGGCCGCCAACATCCAGGACCTGATCGCCTTGCCGTCGCTGTCACGCCTGAACAGCGCCACCCGTCCCGACCGCACCGGCAACCCCGACCTGAAGCCCGAGCTGGCGACGGGGCTGGACTTCGCCTACGAGCACTACCTGGGCCGCAGCGGCATCCTCACCGCCGGCGGCTTCATCCGCGATATCGACGACCTGATCCGCCGCCAGCTGAGCCTGCAGAACACGCCGACCGGCCCGCGCTGGGTGTCCACGCCGGCCAATATCGGCCACGCCCGCACCAAGGGCATCGAGCTGGAAGCCAAGTTCCAGCTGCAGGAGCTGGTGGCCGACGGTCCGGCGCTCGACTTCCGTTCCAACTACAGCCGCTTCTGGTCCAGCGTCGACGACATCCCCGGCCCCAACAACCGCCTCGACGCGCAGCCCAAGCAGACCGCCAACGTCGGCCTGGACTACCGCCTGAAGCAGGTGCCGCTGACCCTGGGCGCCAGCCTGAACTGGACGCCGGAGACCACCATCCAGAGCAGCGTCGAGCAGGTGGTGTACACCAGCCGCAAGCGCTCGTTCGACGCCTACGGCCTGTGGAAGTTCAACGCCCGCAACCAGATTCGCATTTCTGCAAATAACTTAATGGCGGAAGACGCACTCGGTAGTAATATCGTGACCACCAATGGCCTGGCACAACTGGCCAACACGACCAACCAGACCTATGTGGTCTGGGGCGTCAAATATGAGATGAAGTTCTAACCAAAGGACCGCACGTGAACCGTTTTCTGTTGAGCACCCTGGCCTTGAGCCTCAGCACCGCCTACGCCGCCCACGCCGCCGACACCGTCCCGGTGTCCGGCATCGACACCCAGTACATCGACGCCAGCGTGCGTCCGCAGGACGATTTCTTCCAGCACCTCAACGGCCAATGGCTGAAGACCACCGAGATCCCGGCCGACAAGTCGAGCTGGGGTTCGTTCGCCAAGCTGCGCGACGACACCCTGCCTCAGCTGCGCGGCATCATCGAGGCGGCCGCCGCCGACAAGGCCCGCAAGCCGGGCAGCGACGCGCAGAAGATCGGCGACCTGTACGCCAGCTTCATGGACGAGGCCAGGCTGGAACAGCTGGGCACCAAGCCGCTGGCCGGCGAACTGAACCGCATTCGCTCGATCAAGGACAAGAAAGCCTTCCCGATGCTGGTCGCCCACCTGGACCAGATCGGCGTGACCACGCCCTACGGCGTCTACGTCAGCCAGGACGCGCGCGAGTCGACCAAGTACGCGGTCGGCATCTCGCAGAGCGGCCTGGGCCTGCCGGACCGCGATTACTACCTGAAAAAAGACGACGCCAAGATGGCGTCCACGCTGGCCAAGTACGAAGCCCACGTGGCCAAGATCCTCGGCCTGGCCGGCGACAAGAACGCCGCCGCCAGCGCCAAGGCCATCGTCGCGCTGGAAACCGCGCTGGCCGAGGCACAATGGACCAAGGTGGAAAACCGCGACCCGGTCAAGCGCTACAACAAGACGCCGATCAGCCAGCTGGCCGAACTGGCGCCGGGCTACGACTGGCAGCACGCGCTGGCCGCCGAAGGCGTCGCCGCCAAGGTCGACTACGTGATCGTCAACCAGCCAAGCTACCTGAAGGCCTTCACCGCCGTGGTCGACAAGACCGACCTGGCGACTTGGAAATCCTACTTCGAATGGCAGCTGCTGCGCAGCGCCTCGCCTTACCTGTCGAAGGCCTTCGCCGACGCCAATTTCGATTTCTACAGCACCGTGCTGACCGGCGTGGCCGTCAAGCCGCCGCGCTGGAAATCGGCGGTGGCGCTGGAAGAGCGCGCGCTGGGCGAAGGCCTGGGCAAGCTGTATGTGGCGCAATATTTTCCGGCCGACCGCAAGGCGCGCATGGAAGAGCTGGTGAAGAACCTGCTGGCCTCGTACAAGACCAGCATCGACACGCTGGACTGGATGAGCCCGGAAACCAAGAAGGAAGCGCAAGCCAAGCTGGCCAAGTTCACGCCGAAGATCGCCTACCCGAACAAGTGGCGCGACTACTCGTCGCTGTCCATCGTCAAGGGCGACCTGATCGGCAACGTGCTGCGCGCCTCGACCTTCGGCCACCAGCGCATGGTCAACAAGCTGGGCAAGCCGATCGACCGCGAGGAGTGGGGCATGACGCCGCAAACCGTCAACGCCTATTACAACTCGACGATGAACGAGATCGTGTTCCCGGCCGCCATCCTGCAGCCGCCGTTCTTCGACGCCAAGGCCGACGACGCGGTCAACTACGGCGCCATCGGCGCGGTGATCGGCCACGAGATCAGCCATGGCTTCGACGACAAGGGCAGCCAGTCCGACGGCGACGGCAACCTGCGCGACTGGTGGACCAAGGAAGACCGCGCCAACTTCAAGGCCAAGACCGACGCGCTGGTGGCGCAGTACAACGGCTACAGCCCGATCAAGGGCTACAACGTCAACGGCGCGCTGACGCTGGGCGAGAACATCGCCGACAATTCCGGCATCGCCATCGCCTACAAGGCCTACAAGCTGTCGCTGGGCGGCAAGCCGGCGCCGGTGATCGACGGCCTGACCGGCGACCAGCGCTTCTACATGGGCTTTGGCCAGGTGTGGCGCAGCAAGATGCGCGACGAGCAGCAGATCGTGCTGATCAAGACCGACCCGCATTCGCCGG
Source organism: Duganella sp. LjRoot269 (assembly GCF_964254095.1). Lineage (NCBI taxonomy): Bacteria > Pseudomonadati > Pseudomonadota > Betaproteobacteria > Burkholderiales > Oxalobacteraceae > Duganella > Duganella sp. LjRoot269. The sequence continues at coordinate 562,335 of NZ_CAXUSL020000001.1, forward strand.
GCCAGTTCCGCGCCAACGGCACCATGGTCAACCAGCCGGGCTTCTACGAAGCCTTCGGCGTGAAGCCGGGCGACAAGATGTATGTTGCGCCGGAACAGCGCGTGATCATCTGGTAAGCGTTTATTTGCCGTAAATTTTCAGAAAAAGGCCACCTCGTGTGGCCTTTTTGCTATTGTTCCAAGACTTGCCTATACATTTATTGGAAATAGACTTGAAAGCACACTTACTGAGCGCCCTGATGCTGGCGCTGCTGGCCTCCGCCGGTGTCCACGCCCAGCAAAAAATTTCCGGCGTGGATATCGCCAACATCGACCCGTCGGTACGCGCGCAGGACGACTTCTTCGTCAACCTGAACGGCAAATGGCTGGCCAAGACCGAAATCCCTTCCGACAAATCGAGCTGGGGCTCGTTCGAGAAGCTGGACGACGACACCAAGCCGCAGCTGCGCGCCATCATCGAAGCGGCCGCCGCCAATCCGGACAAGGCCAACGGTACCGACGCCCAGCGCATCGGCGACTTCTTCGCCAGCTACATGGACGAGGCCAGGCTGGAGCAGCTGGGCCTGAGCCCGCTGCGCGCCGAGCTGGACCGCGTCGCCGCGCTGAAGGACAAGAAGGAAATCCCGGCGCTGATCGCCCACTACAACCGCTTCAGCGTGACGGCGCCGTACGGCTTCGTCATCCACCAGGACAACAAGGATTCGACCAAGTACGTGGCCGACATCGTGCAGGACGGCCTGAGCCTGCCGGACCGCGACTACTACCTGAAGAAGTCCGACAAGAAGATGGCCGACACGCTGGCCAAGTACCAGCAGCACGTGACTAAAATGCTGGCGCTGGCCGGCAACAAGAACGCCGCGGCCGACGCCAAGTCCATCGTGGCGCTGGAAACCGAACTGGCGAAAATCCAGTGGACCAAGGTCGAGCTGCGCGACCCGGTCAAGGCCTACAACAAGGTGCCGCTGGCCAAGCTGTCCAAGCTGGCGCCGGGCTACGACTGGTCCACCTGGCTCAACGACACCGGCATCGCCGGCAAGGTCGACTACGTCATCGTCAGCCAGCCGAGCTTCGTCACCGGCTTCAACAAGGTGCTCAACAAGACGCCGCTGGCGACCTGGCAGGCCTATTTCCAATGGCAGGTGATCCACGCCAGCGCGCCCTACCTGTCCAAGGACTTCGCGCTGGAAAACTTCGCCTTCTACGGCACCGTGCTGGCCGACGTCAAGGAACAGCAGCCGCGCTGGAAGCGCGCGGTCAACGCCACCGACGGCGCACTGGGCGAGAGCCTGGGCAAGCTGTACGTCGAGCAGCACTTCCCGGCCGAGCGCAAGGCGCGCATGGAAGCGCTGGTGAAGAACCTGCTGGAAGCGTTCAAGCAAAGTATCACCACCCTGGATTGGATGAGCCCGGCCACCAAGGAGCAGGCGCAGGCCAAGCTGGCCAAGTTCACCACCAAGATCGGCTATCCGAACAAATGGCGCGATTATTCCAAGCTGGTGGTGGCCAAGGATGACCTGGTGGGCAACATGCAGCGCTCGCACGAGTTCGAATACCTGAAGGAGCTCAACAAGCTAGGCAAGCCGATCGACCGCGACGAATGGGGCATGACGCCGCAAACCGTCAACGCCTATTACAACCCGGAGGTGAATGAGATCGTGTTCCCGGCCGTGATCCTGCAGCCGCCGTTCTTCAACGCGGACGCCGACGACGCGGTCAACTACGGCGGCATCGGCGCGGTGATCGGCCACGAGATCAGCCACGGCTTCGACGACCAGGGAGCGCAATACGACGGCGACGGCAACCTGCGCGACTGGTGGACCAAGGCCGACCACAAGAACTTCGCGGCCAAGACCAGGATGCTGGTCAAGCAATACAACGCCTACAGCCCGGTCAAGGGCTACAACGTCAACGGCGAGCTGACCCTGGGCGAAAACATCGCCGACAACAGCGGCGCGGCGATCGCCTACAAGGCCTACCTGATTTCGCTGAACGGCCAGCCGGCGCCGGTCATCGACGGCCTGAGCGGCGAGCAGCGCTTCTACATGGGCTTCGGCCAGGTGTGGCGCAGCAAGATCCGCGACGCGCAGCAAATCGTTTACCTCAAATCCGACCCGCACTCGCCCGACCAGTTCCGCGCCAACGGCACGGTGCGCAACCAGCCGGGTTTTTACAACGCTTTTGGCGTAAAACCGGGCGACAAGATGTATCTGGCGCCTAAAGACCGCGTCATCATGTGGTAACCATTTTGTGTTGGCCGGCCCCTGTGATATAAAACCGCACGGGGCCAAACAACGTGGATTGGCCTGTTTCGTTTTTCAAACCAGAAGGATAATCGTGAAACGTCATCTCGTAAGTGCATTGACCCTGAGCCTGATCGCAGGCCTGGCCGGCGCCGCGGACAACACCAAAAGTGTAGCTCCCGCCAGCGCCAAGATAGCAAGCGGCACCATGGCCTCCGGCATCGCCGTGGAATACATCGATCCAGCCGTGCGCGCGCAGGACGATCTGTTCACCCACATGAACGGCAAGTGGCTGGCGACGACGGAAATCCCGGCCGACAAGGCCAGCTGGGGCTCGTTCGCCAAGCTGCGCGACGATATCCAGCCGCAGCTGCGTTCCATCATTGAAGGCGCCGCGTCGAACAAGGCCGGCGGAGCGGAAGCCCAGCGCATCGGCGACTTCTACGCCAGCTTTATGGACGAAGCCAGGCTGGAGCAACTGGGCCTGACCCCGCTGAACGCTGAAATGGCGAAGATCGCCGCGATCTCGGACAAGAAGCAATTGCCGGCGCTGATCTCGCACCTGAACCAGATCGGCGTGACCGCGCCGTACAACTACGGCGTCCACCAGGACAACAAGGATTCGACCAAATACGTGGCCGACCTGTACCAGGACGGCCTGGGCCTGCCGGACCGCGACTACTACCTGAAAGCGGACGACGCCAAGATGGCCGACGCGCTGGCCAAGTACGAACTGCACATCGGCAAGATGCTGACCCTGGCCGGCGATCCGCACGGCGCCGTCACCGCGCACGCCATCGTTGAATTTGAAAAAGAGCTGGCCAAGATCCAGTGGACCAAGGTCGAACTGCGCGACCCGGTCAAGGCCTACAACAAGGTCGACATCGCCAAGCTGGGCGCTACGGCGCCAGGCTACGACTGGAACGCCTACCTGGCCGACGCCGGCGTGGCCGGCAAGGTCAGTTACGTGATCGTCAGCCAGCCTAGCTACCTGAAGGGCATGACCGCGCTGCTGGACAGCACCCCGCTGGACACGCTGAAAGCCTACTTCCAGTGGCACCTGCTGCGCTCCAACGCGCCATACCTGAGCAAGGCCTTCGTCGACGAAAACTTCTCGTTCTACGGCACCGTGCTGAGCGGCGTGACCGAGCAGCGTCCACGCTGGAAGCGCGGCGTGTCCGTGACCGAAGGCGCGCTGGGCGAAGCCGTCGGCAAGATCTACGTCGAGCAAAACTTCCCGGCCGAGCGCAAGGCGCGCATGGAAGCGCTGGTGAAGAACCTGCTGGCCGCCTACAAGACCAGCATCGACAAGCTGGACTGGATGAGCCCGGTCACCAAGAAGCAGGCGCAGATCAAGCTGGCCAAGTTCACCACCAAGATCGCCTATCCTAACCACTGGCGCGACTACTCCAAGCTGGAAGTGTCCAAGGACGACCTGGTCGGCAACGTGCTGCGTTCGCGTCAGTTCGACTACAACAAGGAACTGAACAAGCTGGGCAAGCCGATCGACCGCGAAGAGTGGGGCATGACGCCGCAAACCGTCAACGCCTACTACAATCCCGAGATGAACGAGATCGTGTTCCCGGCCTCGATCCTGCAGGCGCCGTTCTTCAACGCCGACGCGGATGACGCGGTCAACTACGGCGCCATCGGCGGCGTGATCGGCCACGAGATCAGCCACGGCTTCGACGACCAGGGCGCGCAGTACGACGGCGACGGCAACCTGCGCGACTGGTGGACCAAGGCCGATCACAAGAACTTCGCGGCCAAGACCAAGATGCTGGTCGACCAGTACAACCAGTTCAGCCCGCTGCCCGGCTACCACGTCAACGGCGAGCTGACCCTGGGCGAGAACATTGCCGACAACAGCGGCGTGGCGATCGCGTACAAGGCCTACAAGCTGTCGCTGAAGGGCAAGCCTGCTCCGGTGATCGACGGCCTGACCGGCGACCAGCGCTTCTACATGGGCTTCGCGCAGGTGTGGCGCATGAAGATGCGTGAAGCGGCGCAGATCCAGCAGATCAAGACCGACCCGCACTCGCCAGGGCAGTTCCGCGCCAACGGCACCATGCGCAACCAGCCGGGCTTCTACGACGCCTTCGGCGTGAAGCCAGGCGACAAGATGTACCTGGCGCCAAAAGACCGCGTGATCATGTGGTAATCGCCACGTAACGCAACAAGGGCCGCAGCGATGCGGCCCTTTTCAATTCGGGATCGGTTTGTCAGAGCTTGCTGACTGGAACTGGCTTTCCTTTTTGGACCTTGGTCAGGTAGACCTTGTTCAAGCCCTGGTGGTCTTGCGGGCCGAAGGCGATGTCCAGGCCGCCCAGGTTGACGTTCATGCTCTCCAGCGCGGCGAGGAAGCTGGCGCGGGTCAGGTCGGGGCCGGCTTTCTTCAGGCCTTCCACCAGCGCGACGGCATCCACATAGCCTTCGAAGGAGGTGTAGTCCACTTCGTTGATGCCCGCCGCCTTCATGTCCGCGTGGTATTGCTTGGCGATGGCCAGCGATTCGTCGAATGGCGACGGCACCACCTGGGTGATGTAGACGCCTTCGGCCGCGTCGCCGGCCGCCTTGATGAAGTTGGCGGTGCCGACAAACGACAGGTTGAAGAATTTCGGTTTGAAGCCGGCTGCGTTGGCTTTTTTCACCAGCTCGGCGCATGCCTTGTAGGTGCCGACCATCAGCACCGCTTCCGGCTTGGCCGCCAGCAGCGCCGCCAGCCCGGCGTCGACATCCTCGGTGTTGCGCAGATAGTGACCCTCGCCGGTAATGTTCATCTTGCGCTTTTGCAGCGCCAGCTGCAGCCCTTCCTTGCCTACCTTGCCGTAGGTGTCTTCCTGATAGAACAGGCCGATCTTGGTGATGCCGGCATCGGTGACCAGGCGTTCGACCTGCAGCTCGATCTCGTTAAAGTAAGACGACCGGATATTGAAGACATACTTGTTGAGCGGCGTGCGCAGGAACTCGGCGCCGGTGAACGGCGCAAAAAACGGGATATTGTTCTCGTTGACCAGGCCGATCGCGGCCTTGCTGGTCGGGGTGCCGACATAGCCGAACAGCGCGAACACGCCGTCCTTCTTGATCAGTTTTTCGGTGGCGGTGGCGGTGCGCGGCGGATCGTAGCCGTCGTCCTCGCTCACCAGTGTGATTTTGCGTCCGTTGACGCCGCCAGCGGCATTGATTTTTTTAAAATACGCCTCGCTGCCAGCCTTCATACCCTGCCCGAGCCCCGCAGTGGGGCCGGACAGCGCGTTGGCCATGCCTATCTTGATTTCCGTCGCTGTCACGCCGGTTTCCGCTGCGGCGGCCGACATCCATGATGCAAGAAACAGCCCGACTACTTTGCAAAAAATTGTAGTTTTCATATGGCGTGCTTTCAAGTGGCGCGGGGTTTCCTCCGCAGTTAGGTTGATTCACAGTATCCTTTTGGGTGGGGGATATCAAGCGTGCGCGAACTGTTTTCAAGGAAATGCAACACTAGCCAACGACAATCCAGCCTGCCGTCGTGGCGTCGTTCTGCCGCCAATGAGGTAAACTAGGGCGCCTTCAACTCACGAACTGCTCCTATGCGCCTGCGTCACGTCGCGCCCTTGTCCTTGTTGTCCCTGCTGACCGCTTGCGGTGATTCTTTCACGCCTGTTGATGTGTACATGGCGAAGACGCCGGAGTGCAAGACCTGGCAGGAGGGTTCGCGCTACGAGTTGCCGCGCGGGATAAGCGTGTCGACCACGCCGCCGGTCACGTTGTCCGACGGCGGCGCCGAGTTCACCTTTGTCTACCTGGTGCCGCGCGGCGAGCGGGCGATGTTCCTCAGCCGCGACTACCACGTCACCGCGCCCAAGGGGCCGGTGCTGGCGAAGCTGGAACTGGTCAGCTTCTACCAGCGCGCCACCAATTCCAAGCCGGAGATCGTCGACGTGATCCCCAAGGTGCCGGACATGCTGGTGGCCGGCGCCACCAGCGACGACACCATCTGGCGCGTGCGCCTGCGCGTCAAGGACAAGCTGCCGGAACGCTTCGACGTGGTGCCGCCCGCGTTCGAGATCGCGCTGACCAAATACCCGATGCGCACCTTCACCTATCGCTACTTCGCCGACCGCAAGGCCTTCGGCCTGTGCAGCTGACGGCTGGGCGGATTTCCGCATAAGCGCCGCGTCGTTTATGCGGTTTTCCGCCGCCGGCATGCCCGGCGCGGCAGATTGATCCCTTATAAATCAACGACTTGAACCGCAGCACGTGCTTGGCACGGAAGCTGCAATGTCTCCGGTAACTACAACCACAATGGAGACCAGCATGTCCAAGTTCCGTCTGTTAGCCCTGACCCTCGCCGTCGCCGCCGCATCCAGCGCGCAAGCCCAGGAAGTGGTCCGCCTCGGCAACCTCAAGTTCGCCCACTACGGCGCCGTCTCGTATATCAAGGAAATCGCGCCCAAGTGCGGCATCAAGGTGGAAGAGCATGTCTTCGCCAAGGGCCCGGACGTGATGCAGGCCATCCTGGCCGGCGAGCTCGACGTCGGTGCCACCGCCTCCGAGGCCGCCATCTCCGGCCGCGCCAACGGCGCGCCGATCTATGTGGTGGCCGGCTTCGCCAAGGGCGGCGCGCGGCTGGTCGCCCGTCCCGACAGCAACATCAAGTCGATCAAGGATCTGAAAGGCAAGCGGGTCGGCGTCACGCGCGGCGGCATCCACGAGGTGCTGCTGATCGCCGAGCTGGCGCAAGCCGGCCTGACCGCCTCCGACCAGCCCGGCAAGGATGTGCAACTGGTGTTCCTGGCGTTCGCCGATCTGAACCAGGCGCTGCTGGGCAAGAACCTCGACGCCATCATGCAAAGCGAGCCGCAATCGTCGCAGGCGATCAACAAGGGCTACGGCGTTGAAGTGATGAAGCCTTACGACACACCGATCGGCGCGCCGATCCGCACCATGGTGATGAGCGAGAAGTTCTACAAGGAACACCGCGCCACCGCCGCCAAGTTCATGACCTGCTTCGTCCAGGCCACCAAGCTGTTCATCGACAACAAGCCTGTCGCCGAGAAATACGTGCGCGAAGTGATCTTCAAGAACCAGATCACCAAGGACGATTTCGACGACGCCATCAGCAACTCGCCGTACAGCTACGACGTCACCCCCGAGCACATCCAGATCACCACCGACGTGATGGCCAAGCACGGCACCGGCAAGATGCGCGCCGCGCCGGTGGCCAAGGACTGGGTCAAGACCGACCTGCTGGAAGCGGCCAAGAAAAGCCTCAACATCCAATAACATGCAATAAGCGGAGACACTCATCATGAGCAAGCAAAACTGGCGGGAAGCCGCCTCGGGCGTGATTGCGCCCATCGTCATCATCGCGCTGTGGCAAGCCAGCGCCATGCTGGGCTGGGTCAACCCGCAGGTACTGCCATCGCCGGCGGCGGTGGTGCAGAAGTGGTTTGAATACCTGTTGCCGCTGACCGCCTACGATCCGGCCGCCGGATCCTGGCTGAGCTGGGCGCTGTCCGGCGAACTGCTGGGCGACACCTTGGGCAGCATGTACCGCGTGGTGGTCGGCTTCGCCGTTGGCGCCGGACTGGCGCTGCCGCTGGGCCTGCTGATGGGATCGAGCAAGCGCATGTATGCGTGGTTCAATCCGCTGATGCAGCTGCTGCGCCCGATCCCGCCGATCGCCTACATCCCGCTGGCCATCCTGTGGTTCGGCCTGGGCAACGCGCCGGCCGTGTTCCTGATCGCGCTCGGTGCCTTCTTCCCGGTGCTGGTCAACACCATCGCCGGCGTGCGTCAGGTCGACGGCATCTACATCCGCGCCGCCCGCAACCTCGGCGTCAGCCAGCGCACGATGTTTGTCCGCGTGATGCTGCCGGCCGCCGTGCCCTACATCCTGTCCGGCGTGCGCATCGGCATCGGCACCGCCTTCATCGTGGTCATCGTGTCCGAGATGATCGCGGTGAACAACGGCCTCGGCTTCCGCATCCTCGAGGCGCGCGAGTACTTCTGGTCGGACAAGATTATCGCCGGCATGATCAGCATCGGCATGCTGGGCCTGATCATCGACGTGGGCATGAACAAACTGAACAATCATTTGCTGCGCTGGCACCGTGGCCTGGAGAACTGACATGAAGATGGACATCAACTCGACGCATATCGAAGTCAAAGACGTCAACAAGGTTTTCAAGACCGACAGCCGCGAAGTGATCGCCCTCAAGGAGATCAACCTCGACATTCCGCAAGGCCAGTTCGTCTGCCTGCTGGGACCTTCGGGCTGCGGCAAGTCCACGCTGCTGAACGCGATCGCCGGCTTCTCGCTGCCATCGTCGGGCACCATCACGGCCGACAAAAAGCTGGTGACCGGCCCCGGCCCCGAGCGCGGCATGGTGTTCCAGGAATACGCGCTGTTCCCCTGGATGACGGTGGAAAAAAACATCGCCTTCGGCCTGGAAATCAAGGGCATGCCGCAGGCGGAAATCACCGCCAAGGTCGACCAGCTGCTGGGCATGCTGTCGCTGAGCGATTTCAAAAACCGCTATCCGAAAGACCTGTCCGGCGGCATGCGCCAGCGCGTCGCCATCGCCCGCGTGCTGGCCTTGGACTCGCCGATCATGCTGATGGACGAGCCGTTCGGCGCGCTGGACGCACTGACCCGCCGCAACCTGCAGGACGAGCTGCTGCGCATCTGGGCCGAGCTGAAGAAGACCATCATCTTCGTCACCCACAGCATCGAGGAGGCGATTTACCTGGCCGACCGCATTGTCGTCATGACCTACCGTCCCGGCACCGTCAAGCGCGACCTGATGGTGGACCTGCCGCGCCTGCGCGACCCGGCCGCCGCCGAGTTCAACGCGCTGAAACGCGAACTGGGCCAGCTGGTGATGGAAGAGCAGCAGCGCCATCACAACGACGAGATGCGCATGGCGGCGGTGGATTAAGGCCGCGTCCGCACGGTGCAGTAGAATCTGCGTATGCGCCCCCAAAAATCCCTGCTATTGCTGTTCGCACTCGTGTGTGCGCTGGGCGTGATTGCCGGATCGTATCTGGCAGGCACCTGGCGCGCACGCGAAGAACTGCGCCAGCAGGGCCAGCGCCAGTTGCAGCTGATGGCGCCGGACCTGCAGTCGCTGCTGCAAAAATATGAGACGCTGCCTTTCGTGCTGGGCTTCCAGCCAGACCTGATCGTGGCGCTGGCGCACCCGTCCGACGCGCAGGCGATCACCCGCCTCAACAGCACGCTGCAGACCATCCAGCAGCAGGCCAAGGTCGGCGCCATCTACGTGATGGACCGCGACGGCCTGACCATAGGCGCCAGCAACTGGGACCAGCCGCTGGGCTTTGTCGGCAAAAACTTTTCCTATCGTCCCTACTTCGACGCCGCTCTGCATGGCAGGGCGGGGCGCTTCTACGGCATCGGCACCAGCACCAGCGAGGCCGGCTACTTCATCGCCCAGCCCGTGTACCGCAACGGCACGGCCGGCGGCCCCGTCACCGGCGTGGTCGCCGTCAAGATCAGCCTGGCCGATTTCGAAAGCACCTGGCGCAGCAGCGACGACGCGATCGTGCTGGCCGACAGCGCCGGCGTGATTTTCCTCAGCAACCGTCCCGACTGGATTTACCGCAGCCTGAACAAGCTGGATGCCGCCACCGAGCGGCAACTGGCGCACACGCAGCAATACATGGGCCAGAAGGTGACGCCGCTGAGCGGCCATCCCGACCTGTTCGTCACGCAGGCGGTCGGCCAGCTGGGCTGGCAGCTGATGCTGTTCCCCGGCCAGGCCCGCGTGCTGCGCACCGGCGCGCAGTGGGCGTCGGCGGCGACCCTGCTGCTGGCCTGCGCCGCGGTGTCGGTCTGGGCGCTGCATCAGCGCCGGCGCCGGCTGGAAGAACGCATGGCTTCACGCGCCGCGCTGCAAAAAGCCGCCGCCGAACTGGACGACAAGATCGTCGAACGCACGCAGCAGCTGCGCACCACCAACCAGCATCTGGAAAGCAAATACGCCAAGCTGCAGGAAACCGAACACCTGCTGCGCTCCACGCAAAACGAGCTGGTCCAGGCCGGCAAGCTGGCGATGCTGGGCCAGATGGCGACCGGCATCACCCACGAACTGAACCAGCCGCTGGCCGCGATCCGCGCCTTTGCCGACAACGCCCGCATCTTCCTGGAGCGGGGGCAGGGCGAGCAGGTGGCGGGCAACCTGGGCCACATCAGCGAGGCCAGCGCGCGCATGGGCGCCATCATCGGCCAGTTGAAAGGATTCGCGCGCAAGGACGAGACGGTCGCCACGGTGGACCTGGCGGCCTCGGTGCGGGCCTCCGCCTTTCTGCTGGAGAGCGAGTTCCGCCGCCATGCCGTCACGCTGGAGATTGCGGCGGTGGACGACATCAAGGTGACCGGCGACAGCGTGCGCATCGAGCAAGTGCTGATCAACCTGCTGCGCAACGCGCTGGATGCGGTGGAAAGCGCCGAGCGCCGCGAAGTCGCCATCCGCCTTGAACGCGAAGGCGATTGCGCGCTGATCAGCATCAGCGACAGCGGCGCCGGCATCTCCGAGCAGGTGGTGGCGCATTTGTTCGAACCGTTTTTCACCACCAAGCCTTCCGGCAAAGGGCTGGGCTTGGGACTGGCGATCTCGTCGTCCATCGTGCAGGCCATGAACGGCCGGCTGGCGGCGCATAATCAAGCCGGGGGCGGCGCGTGCTTCGAGCTGCGCCTGCCGCTACAACAAGAAGGAGCATGAAGTGCAGGCTATCCTGATCGAAGACGAAGCCGCGCTGCGCCTCGCCACCAGCCAGACGCTGGAGCTGGGCGGCTTCAGCGTGCAGGCCGTCGCCAGCGCCGAGGAAGCGCAGCCGCTGCTGCGCGCCGATTATCCCGGCGTGGTGGTCACCGACGTGCGCCTGCCGGGTCGCTCCGGGCTCGACCTGCTGGCGCAGATCGCCGCGCTGGACGCGGAATTGCCGGTCATCGTCGTCACCGGCCACGGCGACGTCGAGATGGCGGTGGCCGCGATGCGCAGCGGCGCCTATGACTTCATCGAGAAACCGTTCGCCACCGAGCGCCTGCTGGAGGCGGTGCGCCGCGCGCAGGAACGGCGCCGGCTGGTGCTGGAGAACCGCCAGCTGCGCGCGGCCCGCGCCCGGCATCCGGACATGCCGGACCTGGTCGGCCGCTCCGCCGCCATCGAGCAGTTGAAAGTCATGATACGCAACGTCGCGCCGGCCGGCGTCGACGTGCTGATCAACGGCCAAACCGGCACCGGCAAGGAAGTGGTGGCGCGGCTGCTGCACGCGGCCAGCGGACGCAAGGGCAACTTCGTCGCCATCAACTGCGGCGCGCTGCCGGAATCGGTGTTTGAAAGCGAAATCTTCGGCCACGAAGCGGGGGCCTTCACCGGCGCGCAAAAGCGCCGCATCGGCAAGCTGGAGTTTGCGCACGGCGGCACCGTGTTCCTCGACGAAATCGAAAGCATGCCGATGGCCTTGCAGGTCAAGCTGCTGCGCGTGCTGCAGGAGCGCCGGCTGGAACGCCTGGGCGCCAACGAATCGGTCGCGCTGGAATGCACCATCGTCGCGGCGACCAAGGTCGACCTGCTGCAGCTGAGCGCGCAAGGCCAGTTCCGCGAGGATTTGTACTACCGCATCGGCGTGGTCAGCATTGACCTGCCGCGCTTGCGCGACCGGCGCGACGACATTCCTTTGCTGCTGGCGCACTTCGCCGCCGACGCGGCCGCCCGCTACCATCGTCCGCTGCCGGAGTGGAGTCCGCAGCAGATGGCGCAATGGCAGGCGGCGGAATGGCCGGGCAACGTGCGCGAGCTGCGCAACTTCGCCGAGCGGCTGGTGCTGGGACTAGGGTTGGGGACGGCCGCGGCGGCTGCCGGCGAGCCCTTGTCGCTGCCGCAGCAGGTTGATCATCACGAGCGTGAGCTGATCGTGCAGGCGCTGGCCGCGGTGGACGGCAATGTCGCGTTGGCGGCGGATCAGCTGATGGTTCCGCGCAAAACCCTCTACGACAAGCTGAAAAAATACCAGATCGCGTCCGGCCGCAAATAAAAAAACCGGCCATGGAGGCCGGTTCTTCAGGAGCAGCGGAAGCTTACTTGGCTGGAGCCGATGCGGCTGGAGCGGAAGCTGCTGCAGCGGCGGCTGGCGCCGGCGCTTCAGGTTCCTTGAACTTGGCGCCGCCTTTGTTGGCCATGTAGACCACGGCGCGGGCCACTTCGACGTCGTCCAGGTCCGGATTGCCGCCTTTGGCCGGCATGGCGCGGATACCTTCAACAGCGTGCTTGAGCAGGGTGTCGTAACCTTGCGCGATGCGGGCAGTCCATGCACCGGCGTCGCCGAACTTCGGAGCGCCGGCGGCACCGCTGCCGTGGCAGGCTGCGCAGGTCGAGGTGTAGATGGCTTCGCCGGACTGCAGCACTTTTGGTGCGTTCGCGTCTTTCAGCGTGAAGCCGGTGTCGGCGACAGGAGCGATACGGGCGGCGACTTCTTCAGGAGCCTGGCTGTTCGAGCCGCGGCCGGTCAATTTGTCTGCGGTGACGAACTGCACCAGCAGGATAATACCGATAACTGTAACCCCAAAGAAGCCAATCACCGCAGCAACGAGCTGCTTGGGCGTGCGGATGGCGGATTCGTGTTCGTTGTGTGCGTCGCTCATGATTTCCTTAACAGACTAAATTCGAAGCCGGGTGGCGTGCGAAAAATTGATCAGCCAGCTGCCTAGTAAAACCTTCACCAAACGGGCGATTATAGACGTAAAAATGCCTTCATGGAAACGCTAAGATGCTCAAAACGACACTTTCCATGGACGGGTGTCGATAAAAACGGTATCCTACGGCACACTTCAGAAATTCCCCTCCGTGCGGCTGTAGCTCAGTGGATAGAGTATTGGCCTCCGAAGCCAAGGGTCGTGGGTTCGATCCCCGCCAGCCGCACCAAAATTTTCCATATAAATCAAATACTTAACCTTTGCATTGGTTCGCAATGTGATGCGTTAATTCGCATATTTCGGCACACTCACTGTGCACAAAATCGTGCCGAGCATTCTGTCATCAGGCGTTGTAAAAGGATTGTTGGCACAGTCGTGCTGCATTGATCGTACATAGGCTCGGACTTAGCCTTGATCTGCCTGCCGCTTCGCCAGAGTCTCAATAGCGTTGATTCCCGCTAACATTTTTTCCCGTGCAGAGCTGTTAGACGAATGGACAAAAAGTGCTGGAGGACTAAACCCCCGAGGGCATCTTCGCAGTCGGAGGGCGATAGATGCTCTGAAAGGCGAATGGTGAAGCTATGCGCATCAGTGATACATCTCATTACAAATGATGATTGGCGAAATATGGCGCGGCGCAGCATAATTTCTCTGTCTCCTCCAACTCCCTCCAAGGATTGGATTTAACCCGCCCCAGTTGGCGGGTTTTTTTTGTCAAAATTGTGGCTTTGGGATTGATGGGGTAAGTACTCGCCGTTGCTAAAGCTCGTGGGGCAAGTTCGACTTTTCCCCATCATCAACGATGACTTAGTAGGTGTAGAACATGCGCTGGATTTCCTTGCTGTCGCTGGTCTTGGTCAGCGCCAGCATCAGCAGGATGCGCGCCTTTTGCGGACTCAGCGTATCGGAGACCACGAAGTCCAGCTCGTCGTCGTTGGCTTCGCCATTGCGGGCCACGATGCCCTGACCGACGCGGGCCGAGCGCACGATCAGCACGCCTTGCTTGCGGGCGGCCGTCAGCGAAGGCAAGACCTTGGACGCCAGGCTGCCGTCGCCGACGCCGGCGTGGATGATGCCCTTGGCGCCAGCCGCCACCAGTGCATTCAGCGCGACCGGGCTGACGTTGGCGTAGCCGTAGACGATGTCGACCTGCGGCAGCGCGTCCAGCTTGCTGATGTCAAACTCGGTGTCGGTCGTGTGCTTGCGAGTCGACGCATGGTAGAAGTAAGCCTTGTTGCCCTGGATGTAGCCCAGCATGCCCAGCTCCGGCGTCTTGAAGCTGTCCAGGGTCGAGGTGTTGGTCTTGGTGACGTCGCGCGCGCCCTGGATCTGGTCGTTCAAAGCCACCAGCACGCCCTTGCCGATGGCTTCCTTGCTGGCCGCCAGCAGCACCGCGTTATACAGGTTGATCGGGCCGTCCGCCGACAGCGCGGTGCCCGGACGCATGGCGCCGACCAGCACCACCGGCTTGTGGCTCTTCACCACCATGTCGAGGAAGTAGGCGGTCTCTTCCAGCGTGTCGGTGCCGTGGGTGATGACGATGCCGTCGACGTCCGGCTGCGCCAGTAGAGTGTTGACGCGCTTGGCCAGCACCAGCCAGTGTTCGTTGCTCATGTTTTCGCTGGCGATCTGGAACACTTGCTCGCCCTTGACTTGCGCCACCTTGGCCAGTTCCGGCACGGCGGCGATCAGGCGGTCGACCCCGACTGTAGCGGCGGTGTAGCCGACCGTGGTGGTACTGGTGGCCCCGCTGCCGGCGATGGTGCCGCCGGTGGCCAGGATGGTCACATGGGCCGATGGCGCGGCGTCGGCGGCGCGGACCGCTGGAACGGACCCGGCCAGCAGCGCCAGGGCGCACAGCGCGGACAACAGACGGGAGGAAATAGGAACGAACATAGAGTCTCCAAGAGAGTTAAGGGGGATGGATAGGGCCTGATCCCGAAAGGGGCCAAACCCCGGAGGTGCTTTGTGGGTTTTATTCGCCGGGATGTCAGAACTTATGCCGGATCCCGACCGACAGTGCTCGCGATCCATCTCCAGCAGCCGGCGCGCTGCCACCGCTGGAGGCATCGCCCACCACGTTGGTGGCGGCCAATTCGTTGCGGATGCTGCCGAATGAACTGTAGAGGTTGGTGCGTTTGGAAAGCGTGTAGGTGTAGCCCACCGCAAACTGTCTTCCGCCCCGCTGGGTCGCGGAACGGTCCTGCTTTTTCACATACGAGGCCAGCAGCTTGCCTTGTCCGAGCGGCACTGAGGCACCCAGCAGGAAGTCGCGGAAATCGCCGCCGACGTCGTTCTTTTCGGTTTCAAACGCGGCGTGCACAGTCGCGGGGCCGAAGTTGTAGCTGGCGCCCAGCAGGACCTCTTTCATCGTATTGAAAGAAGTGATCTTCAGGCTGTCATATGCCAGGGTTCCCACCAACGGGCCTGCGGCGTAGTCAATGGAAAAAGCGATGGTACGGCCCAAGGTGCTATCGCCGGCCTGTTCGCCAAAACCAACCATCACGGTGGCCGACAGGCCATTCAGCCTGGGCGTTGCATAGCTGACGGTGTTATTGGTACGTGCCGTGCCGATGCTCATCAGGTTGGTGGCGGCGCCGGTAAAGCCGGTTTCAAAGGGGTCGATGCCGTCCAGCGCGATGAAGATCGGGTTGCATTGACGGCCCAGGTTGACGGTACCGGCGCTGGTCGTCAGGCCGACATAGGCATGGCGGCCGAACAAGGCGCCGTTCTGGCGCGCCTTGCCGGTGTCGAGATCCAGCCCGTTCTCCAGCACGAAGTGGGCGTTCATGCCATTGCCCAGGTCCTCCTGCCCCTTGAAGCCCAGCCTGCTGCCGGACTGCACGCCTGTGGCCAGCTTGGTGACCGCGCCATCGGCGCCCCCGGTTTCGCGGGCGATGCCAGCGTCCAGTATGCCGTAGACGGTGATGCCAGATTGCGCCGAGGCGGCGCCGGCTGCGGAGGCGAGCAAGAGCCCAGCTACTAATGATGTTTTCATAAACGATCCAATAAGATTGTGCGATAGGTGCAACTACGCGACCGGGCACTGCAACGCCGTGCCCGGAAAATCGAGGGTGCGGCGATACCCGCCGGACCTGTGGGAGCAAGGTCCGGACTCGGTCAGCCGTGAAATTAGCGATGGAGTGGCGCTGCCGGCGCTTGCGTCAAGAAGCCGGTCTGCGCGTTCGGGCGGGAATTACTTTGTTCATTGCCTTTGTCTCCGTTTTATATATAGTAAAAAGCGATTTGAAGCGGATGACCGCCATCGAATATCCTTTTCACAACAGAGTTAGCACTATCTGTGCCACGGGAATGGCAAGCCGGGCCATTGAACCAAACCATTGATTACATGAGGTTTTTTTGAAATGGACGGGGCCAGGCGCCGGTGCCCGAGTATGAACTTTCATACTCGGACCTTGAGCTGAGTATCAATTTCGTTAACGATTTTTTCTTCGGACCGATCCGTTTTGCCCCGCTTCGTCGTCTTACACATAACAGGCCCGATTGGCGGGCCTGCCCGACCGGAGACGAACTATGACAACCTTGATGATTCCCCTGACCATCGACCCCGCCAACCAGCGCCAGGTGCTGGACATGTTGCGCGACAATATCAACACGGTGATCCGTACGCTGGATGGGTGGATTGCCACCAACTTGATCGCGAGTGCGGATGGAACGCGCATCGTCATCCATTCCCAATGGCGTGACGTCGCGGCGGTCGACACGATGCGAACCGACCCCAGAATGGTCGCCTACTACCCCAAGCTCGCCGCACTCGCCACGATCGACCCCATCATGGGTGAAGTCGTCGAGGCGGCCAGGGCTTGATAGTTTGATAAACTCGTACCCGGTATCGACGGACGTGGAGGCGGCCAGCAATGAACGATGGTGGCGCAGGATTTTGAAAAACTGCTCGGTGAGATGCGGTCGACGGCGCCGTCAGCGCCCGGCTGCTTGCCTATGTGGAGGGATTCAAGACCGGTGATTTCGACACGGTACGCGCCATGCTGGCCGATGACGTCAGACTTGAGCTCGTGACCAAGCTGCGGCGCAACGGCAAGAGCGAAGTCGGCGAATACTTCGGCGCCTACGCCATTGCCGTGCGATGGGTATTCTCGCCGGCGGTGGTTGACGGCCGCGCCGCGATGCTGGTGTTTGACCGCAACGTATCGCTTGATACGCCGGCGTATTTCGTGGCGCTGGAATTTGCCGGCGACCACGTCGTTGGCATACGCGACTTCCTGTATGCCCGCTACGCGATGGACGGGGTGGAGATACGGGCTATCGCCTGAGCCATGATCGATAACTGCAAGGAGCAACGATGAAAATACGAGCAATAGCGGTGCTGTGCCTGGGCGTACTCATGATGGCAGGTCCGGGCGTCTCTGCGTCTGCGGAACCCGCCGGGCACATTACCGGCGTGGGCGGCATATTCTTCAAGGCCAAGGATCCCAAGGCGCTGGCGGCGTGGTATCGCGATGTGCTGGGCATGCCGCTGGAAGTGTGGGGCGGCGCGAAGCTGCGCTACGATGCGCCCAACCATCCTCCGGCGCTGATCTGGAATGCCTTCCCCGCCACGACCAACTACTTCGCGCCGTCGACCAGCGAGTTCATGATCAACTACGCGATCGACGATATGGATGCGTTTCTCGCGCGCCTGGGCATGAAAGGCGTCGCCATCCTGAAGCGCGCCGACGATGCGAACGGCCGCTTCGCATGGGTGCTCGATCCCGAGGGGAACAAGATCGAGCTGTGGGAGCCGAAGCGCACTACGCCTCCCTGATTATTTTTTGGACCAGATGAAGCGGGCGCCGTCGCTGCCGTCGGGCAGCGGACCGGGGGCGTCGGCGCGGACGGCGCCGGTCCGCGGGTCGATGCGCAGGAAGCGGTTGGTCAGCAGCGACATCAGCGCCAGCTCGCCCGTCGGCGTCTCTATCCACTGGAAAGCTTGCGTCACGCCGGACTGGGCGGGTTGCAGCGCGGCGCTGCCGTCGGCCGCGATGGTCACATAACTGTTGCCGGACTGGAGCGCCGCCCGGCCCAGGCCCAGATCCAATATCGTGAACGGCGTCGGCGCCGCGTTGACGAGCGCTTCTCCGCGCGCGGCCAGCCCGGCCGAGCCCCTGAAGGAAGCGAGCTGTATCGTCTGGCCATACGGAATGGGCCGCGTCAAACCGTGCGGGTAGGGCTGGTAGACCTCGAAGCTGGCGAAGTCGGCGGCGCCGCCGTTCTGCTTGCCCGTGTTGTAGTTGAACAGTGCGTAGCGCACGCCCTGCGAGGTGACGGGCTGGTAGATCATCGTGAACTCCTGCCCGATGGACTGGAAGCGCTCGCCGTCGAACGAATAGCTGAAGCGTGCCTTCTCGGTCCGGAAGTCGCATTCGGCGCGCAGCCACACGCGCGTGGCGGTGATGCCGATGCGCGTGGACTGGTTGCGTGCCTGGTCGAACAGCACCAGGGCGAGCTTGCCATTCTTCTTTTCCACCGCCAGCGTGGCATACGGCAGGTTCAGCAGGCCGAGGCCGGCCACGTCGTTTTCCAGCAGCCCGGATGCGTCCAGCGCCGCCGTCGGCACGGACACCGGCCCGATTGCCCGTTGCGTCAGCGAGTTGCGCGCTTCCCAGAACGACGCCGCCTGCATCGAGCGCAGGCGCAGGAAGCCCGGCCGTTCGCTCAGCGACCACTTGTCTTCAACCGGCGCATGGTTCCATTGCCAGACGGGTTTGAGCGCGGGCTCGGAAAAATCGTCGCTGCGCACGAACGGCGCCGCGCTCTGCTGCGCTTGCGCTGTGCGCGGCTTGACCCAGGTGCGCGGACTGTGTCCCGGATTGCCAGGCAGGCCGAAGTAGGGCCAGCCGTCCTGCCAGGTCACCGGCGACAAACTGAGCAGGCGGCCCGCCGAGTTATAGTCCATCATTGAAAATCCCCACCATTCGCCGGCCTCGGTCGGCACGATGCCGCCCTGGTGCATGGCCGTCATGGCGCGCGACGCCGGGTTGGGCGGGACGACTTCGAACGGATACTGCCTGTTCTTCAGCCGGTAGCCGCCGGCCATGCCGAAACCCTCTTCCTTGCTGATCGCCGGGTTTACTTCGTACGGTCCGTAGACATGGTCGGCGCGCGCAGCCGGCATGGTGCCGCCCGCATCATTGGCGCTGACGATGTAGTACTTGCCGTTGACCTTGTAGAAGTGCGCGTTTCCGCCCATGCCGTCGGCCTTGGTGAACAGCTCGCGTTCCGTGTCCGGCACGATATCGCTCAGGTCATTGGTCAATTGCGCGATGCGCAGTTGCTGGAGGCCCCAGACAGCATAAGCCTTGCCGTCGTCGTCGAACAATACCGACAGGTTTTGCAGGCTGCGCTTCATTTTCCAGTGCGTCCACGGTCCTTTCGGATTGATGGCGGAATACATCCAGGTGCCGCGACCGTTCACGTTGGCGAAGATATAGAACACGCCGTTGTGGTGGCGCAGGCTGGGCGCCCAGATGCCCTGGCCGTAGATGTTCCTGCCGCGCTCCAGCCGATAGCTTGGCCCGAGATCCAGCTCGCCGGCGGCATAGCCGAGGAATTCCCAGTTGACCAGGTCCCGCGACCGCAACAGCGGCAGCCCGGGCATCGCGTGCATGGTGGCGCCGGTGAGATAGAACCATTCGTTTACCCGTATCAGGTCGGGGTCGGCCAGCTCGTCGTAGAAGAGGGGATTGGTATAGCTGCCGTTGCCGTTGTCCGGCGTCCAGGTCTTCATCGACAGGCCGGAGTCCGCACGCGGCTCCTGTTGGGCCGCCGCCGGCAGCGTCAGCGCGAGGGACAGCATGCACGCAATTGCGAGTTTGGTCATAGCGTCTCTATTTTTCCGGGGAAACATTCGGATGATGCCATCCTTGATTATTTGTGACATATGTCGCACAATGGCGACGTGTATCGCAAAGGAACTTAAATGGCCATCCCCTCGATCTCCGAGCTTACTCTGTTGAAGGCCTTATGGCGGCAGCAGCCGCTCAGCGCCCGCGAAATCCACGAGCAGGTCGAGGAGGAGCTGGGCTGGTCGTACTCGTCCACGCGCAAGACCCTGGAGCGCATGCTGGACAAGGGCTCGGTAAGGCAGCGCACGCTGCACGGTGTGCAGGTATATGAGGCGGCGCTTGAGAAGGTCGGCACGCTGGCCGCGTTCGCGCGCGACTTCAGCCGGCGGGTGATGGAGATGGATGCGCCTTTGCCGGCCAATATGTTCACCGGCAGCAAGCTCGTCGACGAGGATGAGCTGGCGCAGCTCGAGCAGTTGCTGAACGACTGGCCCACCGGCGAGGACGGCGCCAAATGACGCCATCCGACCTGCTGGCTTTACGCTTCCTGCTGGCCAGCTGCGGCTCTGTGGCCGTGGGACTGGTCGTGTGGACGTTGCTGGTTGCTTTCCGCCGCCGCCTGCCCGAGTTTTCCCTGCAACGCTCGACGTGGCTGCTGAGCCAGGCGACGGTTGTGGCGGCTTTCCTGGTGATCCTGCTGCCGCACAGCGAACGCCTGCGTTTGATTCCACCGATAGAACTGTCCGACAATGTGGCCGCGCATCTGGCCGATCCCGGCAAAACGGGCACGCCGGCTGCCGCCGCCAACCCGGCCGGCGCGGCGAATACGGAGGCGGACTATCGCTCCTGGCTCGCCATCGGCGCGCAAGCCTGGCTGCTGCTATATCCGCTCGGCCTGGCTTATGCGCTGGTCAGATTGTGGCTGGGGCGCCGGACATTGAATGGCCTCGCCGCAGCCGGCCACCGGCTGTCCGTCTTGAATCAGCACGACGGCTTTGCCGCGCCCGGTACGCCCGCGCTGGCGGTCATCGAAGTGGACGCGCCAATCTCGCCCATGCTGTTCGGTCTGTTCCGTCCTCGCCTGCTGCTGCCGCGTCACCTGCGCAGCTTTGAGGCTGGCCAGCAACGGATGATCGTCGAGCATGAACTGACGCATATGCGGCGGCATGACCTGCAATGGATGAGCGTCGGCCTGCTGCTGCAAACGCTGCTGTGGTTCAACCCCTGCATGCGTTTGTTGCGCGCCCAGCTCTCGTGGGCGCAAGAGCTGGGCTGCGACCGCGATGTGCTGCGTGGCCGTCCGCAGACGGAACGCAAAGCCTATGCGGCGGCGCTGATCGCTCAATTGAAACTGCAGCATCGCCAGGTAAACGCCACGCTTGCTTTCGGCGGTGTCAGCGCGAGCACCGTGGCGGCCCGCATCGGCCTGATACGCGAGCCCGCCGCGCCGCGCGGCCCATGGGCCCGATGCGCCGCGCTGGCCGGCCTGGCGGCAGTGTTCGCGGGCAGCCTCGCCTTCCAGCCGGCCTTCGCGTGGCGCATCGCCCCGCTGGCGCAGGCCGTGCTGCCGGCAACGGAAACGCCGTTCAGCTGTACCGAGATGGCGGATGCCGACAGCGGCAAGCGGCTGGTCCACGACGGCCATTGCGACGAACGCGTCACGCCCGCCTCGACGTTCAACATCGCCGTCAGCCTGATGGGCTACGACAGCGGCATCCTGCGCGACGAGCACACGCCGAGACTGCCGTTCAAGGCCGGCTATACGGACTGGAACCCGTCATGGCGCGCAACCACCGACCCGACCAGCTGGATACGGAATTCGACCGTGTGGTATGCCCAGCAGGTGACTTCGCAGTTGGGCGCCGAGCGCTTCCAGCGCTACGTGAACAGTCTCAACTACGGCAACCGCGATGTCTCCGGCGATGCCGGCAAGGACAATGGCCTCGCGATGTCGTGGATAGCTTCCAGCCTGAAGATATCGCCGGTCGAACAGGTGGCTTTCCTCAGCAGCATGTTGAACCGCAAGCTGCCGCTGTCGGAACATGCCTATGAGATGACGGCCCGCCTCACCGAACTTGATGCCCTGCCCAACGGCTGGGAGATCCACGGAAAAACCGGCACCGCCGCGCCGGTGCTGGCCAACGGCCGCGATGACGAGAAACACCGCTACGGCTGGTTCGTCGGCTGGGCGACCAAGGGCAGCCGCAAGGTGGTGTTCGCCCGCCTCGTGCTGGAGGACAGGCAGCAAGCCGCCGCCGGCCCCCGCACCAAGCAAACCTTCCTGCGCGATCTGCCGGCGCAACTGGACGCGCTTTAACAAGGAGACAGCAGTATGAATTTTCGCCACATGGTCATGGTGGCGCTGTGCAGCCTCGTCTGGACTACAGCCGTCCATGCCACCGAAGTGTGCACCGCCATCGCCGAAGCCGGCACCGGCGCGATGCTGGTCCAGCGCGGCGACTGCCAGCGCCAGGTGACGCCGGCGTCGACCTTCAAGATCGCCATCAGCCTGATGGGCTACGACTCCGGTTTCCTCAAGGATGCGCACACGCCGAAGCTGCCGTTCCGCCCGGGCTATGTCGATTGGCGGCCCAGCTGGCGCGAGCCGACGGATCCCGCCAAGTGGATGAGCGATTCGGTCGTATGGTATTCGCAGCAGGTGACAAAATCACTGGGCATGCAGCGCTTTGCCGAATACACGCGGAAATTCAATTACGGGAATGCCGACGTCTCGGGCGACGCGGAAAATGACGGACTGACCATGTCGTGGATAGCTTCCTCGCTGCGGATCTCGCCGCTGGAACAGCTCGCGTTCCTGGACAAGATCGTCAACCGCCGGCTGGGCGTGAGCGCCCATGCCTACGACATGACCGCCCGGCTGACGCAGTTCGGCCAGCCTCCCGCAGGCTGGCGCATCAACGGCAAGACCGGCGCGGCTTCCGGCTTTGGCTGGTATGTGGGATGGGCGTCGAAAGGTTCGCGCACCTTCGTCTTCGCGCACCTGATGCAGAGGGACGCGACGCAGCCGCAGGACGTGTCGGCCGGCGTGCTGGCGCGCGATGAGTTCCTCAAGGAATTGCCGGCCTTGCTGCTCAAGTGATCCACAAGACCCGATCAAGGCAGCCGTCACGCGCGGGGCTTGGCCACCACCTTGGTCGATGGCCGCAGGCGCGGCGCGGCGTCGGATTGGCGGCGTATCAGTTTGTAGTCGATCACCGCGTGCTTGGGCGCGTCCGGCTCGCCGTTGCGCTTGGCGCGGATCTGGTGCACCAGGAATTGCACCGCCTCTGCCGCCATGTCGGTGATCGGCTGGCGCACCGTGGTCAGCTCCGGCCAGATGGTGCTGGCCAGCGCGGTGTCATCGAAGCCGGCCACCGTCAGGTCGCCCGGCACGTCCAGCCCCAGGCGGTGGGCGATCGCCACCACGGCGGCGGCCATGTCGTCGTTGCTGGCGAAAACGGCGGTCGGGCGCTGTTCCAGGCCCAGCAGCACTTCGGCCGCGTCCAGGCCGGAACGGTAGGTGAACATGCCCTGCACGATCAGCTCCGGCGAACTAGGGATGTTTTTCTCGGCGATGGCGGCCTTGAAGCCGGCCAGCCGGCGCGCGCTGGCGGTCTGGTTCGGATGGCCGATGACGAAGCCGATGCGCTGGTGGCCCAGCGACACCAGGTGGCAGGTCATCGCATGGGCGGCGCTGAAGTCGTCGATGCTGACGCCGCCGACGCGGGCGTCCGGCTGGCCACAGGCCACCGTCACGGCCGGCGTGCCGGAAGCGACGATCAGGTCGATCAGGTTCGGGGTGTCGCACAGCGGCGGCGGCAGGATGATGCCGTCGACGCCGTTGGCGATCAGGCGGCGCGCCTGCTCGATGCCGTGCTCGTCGGCCTCGCACTTTTCCACCACCAGCTGGACGTTGTTGGGACTGGCCTGGTTCAGCAGGCCGACCAGGAATTCGCTCAGGTAGCCGGCGCTGGGATTGCTGTAAAGGAAACCAACCCGTATCGGGCGCGAGCCGGCAAGGCGGCGCGCGGCCTGGTTGGGGACGTAGTTCAGCGCGGCCACCGCCGCGTCGACGCGTTGCCGGGTCTTGTCGCGGACATTGGTATCGCCGTTCATCACGCGCGACACCGTCATCGGCGAGACGCCCGCCAATTTGGCCACATCGGACATGGTCGGAGCCTGCGACCGGATTTCCACCACTGGCTCCGCCTTCGGTTTCACCTTATTGCTTGTCATCTGCCTTCGTAACCTTGTTTGAAAAGTGAAGCTAAGTTCAGCGTCAGACTTTACCACAAGGCCCTGCCTGCCGGGGCGGAATGCCCCCGGCAGGCAGGGCCTGACACGGCGCAGGTCGAGCCGAACATGCTGCTCAATGCCCCGGTGCGTAAGGGAAGCGCATGGCCTGGTAGCTTGCCAGCGGCAGCGCCGGCGGGCGCACGCCCGGCGGCAGCGGCAAACCGGACACCGACTGGAAGTATGCGATGCAGGCGTCGCGCCATAGCACGGCGTTGTCCACTTGCCGCGCCAGGCGCTGCGCCACTTCTGCATGGCGGCGGGCGTCGATCAGCGGCCGCATCGCCGCCCAGCGCGCCTGCAGATTTTTTGCGGACGCGACGCCGGTGTCGTACCGGGTCAACAGTTCGGCCCACAAGGTGCGGCCGGACGGCATCGTGTAATCCCACGGCAGGTGATGGAACCACAGCAGGAATTGCTGCGGCGTGGTGTGCGGGTCGGCGTACTGGCGGGCGATCTCCGGCGCGTACTGCGCCAGCGCGTTGCTGCCGCTGGCGGTGCGGTCGAAGCCGATGCCGTTGCGGTCGGCGCGGTGGTAGTAGACCGGGTTCCAGTCCGGCCGCTCCAGGTTGGCCACCCACGGCGCCGGGCCGTGATGGTGGCCGGTGCCCATCATGTGGTGCAGGCCCAGAGGCGTCATGTAGTCGACCACCGCTTCGCGCGACAGCATCATCATGTCGACGATGGGAGTGGTGACGGCGGGATCCGCGCTGAAGGTCTGCGCCGCCCACTCGGTGGCGATATCGCGCGCCGAGGCCTGCGGGTTCCACGCCAGTCGCCCGTAGGCGTACCAGTTGGCCTGGTCGAAGTGGGAACCGGTCCAGTTGCGGTCGGTGCCGATGTTGGCCACGCCGGCCATGCCGCTCAGCGTCTGCGCCACGGTGGCGCCCTGCGGCGAGGTCCTGGTGTCGCTGCGCAGCGTCTCCTCAAACAGCGTGCCCAGGTAGGCCATGTCGGTGGAGAAGCCGAGGTACTCCTTGGTGACCTGGAACTCCATCATCAGCGGCGTCTTCGGCATCGCGCCGAACAGCGGATGGAACGGTTCGCGCGGCTGGAAGTCGATCGCGCCGTTCTTCACCTGTACCAGCACGTTGGCGGCGAAAGTGCCGTCCAGCGGCTTGAATTCGTCCCATGCCTGCTTGGCGCGGTCCGATGCTTTCTCGGCGCCGGGCGCGTAGACGAAGGCGCGCCACATGACGATGCCATGGTGCGGCGCGACCGCGGCGGCCAGCATGTTGGCGCCGTCCGCGTGGCTGCGGTGGTAGTCCTGCGGGCCGGGCTGGCCCTCGGAGTTGGCCTTGACCAGGAAGCCGCCGAAGTCCGGAATGGCCTTGTAGATCTCGTCGGCCTTGCGCCGCCACCAGGCCTGTACTTCGGGCGACAGCGGATCGGCGGTGGAGGTTTCGTGCAGCTCCAGCGGCGTCGAGAAGCGCGCCGACAGATAGACCTTGATGCCGTAGGGGCGCAGCACGTCGGCCACGGCGGCGGCCTTGGCGATGAACTGCGCGGTCAGCGACTCCGGCTTGGCGTTGACGTTGTTGAGCACCGTGCCGTTGATGCCCAGCGAGGCGTTGGCGCGCGCATAGTCGGTGTAGCGGCGGTCCTTGATGTCGGGCAGCGCCCACCAGTCCCAGATCGAGGCGCCGGCGTAGCCGCGTTCCACCGTCCGGTCCAGGTTGTCCCAGTGATTCAGCACGCGCAGCCGCAGCTTGGGCGCGGAGGACGCCTCCGGCGCCTTGCCGTCGGCCGCTGCGCGCAGCCAGGCAAAAGCGCCGTACAGCAGGCCGGTGTCGCTGTTGGCGGCGATCAGCGTGACCTCGTGGCCCTGCAGGCGGGTGCGGCGCAGCAGATAGCCTTCGGCGCCCAGGGCGGCCAGTTCGGCGCGCAGCGGCGAGGCGCCGGCGGCCAGCTCCGGCAGCGTGGCCGGCGTGGCCAGCAGCAGTGCGCCGTCCTGTATCTTGGCGGACAGCGCGGGGGCGCGGCCCAGCATGCCGGCCAGGCCCGTTTGCAGTTCATCCAGCGCGGCCTGTGTGGTCGGCGACGGCGCGCCGCTCAGGACGATGCTGCGGGCCTGCGCGCCCAGGCGAACCTGCGCCGCCTGCGGCAAGGGACGGTAGCGCAGCCACAGTTGATAGCCGTCTTCGTCGGCCGGTACGGTGGCCGGAGCATTGGCCGCCGACGCGTTGGCGCATAGCGCAAGCAGCGCCGCTGCCAACAGGGTGTTGAGAAAATTGCGCATACCGTCTCCATTTTGGTGCATTATGTTAGCGTAACCATTTGATTATGCCACGATGTTAGCGAACATTTTTACCTTGGAGTGTAACAATGACGATTTCTCGCCGTAATGTTTTATCGATGCTGGCCGCCGGCCTGCTTCCGCTGCCGGACGTGCTGGGTGCCGAAGCCGGTCCCACGCCCCTGAAAGTGCTGGGCAAGCGCAAGGGACTCAATATCGGCAACGCCATCGGCACTCGCGACTTGCGCGATCCAGGCTACAGGGCATTGATGGCGCGCGAGTGCAACATGATCGTGGCCGACAACGAGGGCAAGTGGCAGGCGTTGGCGCCGCGCCAGGGCCAGTACAACTTCGCGCCGGCCGACGAGCTGTATGCGTGGGCCAAAAGCCAGGGCATGCTGATACGCGGGCATAACCTGATCTGGGAGCCCGCCAAATGGCTGCCGAAATGGGTCAACGAGCACGATTTCGGCAGCCAGCCCGCGCGCGAGGCGGAACGGCTGCTGCGGGCGCACACCCAGGCGGTGTGCGGCCACTTCGGGCGCGACATCCACAGCTACGATGTGGTCAACGAGGCGGTCGATCCGGCCACCGGCGCCTTGCGCGCCAATGTCTTCACCGAACGCCTGGGCGCGCTGGAGCAGGTCGAGCTGTCGTTCCGGCTGGCGCGCGAGTATGCGCCGCATGCGCAACTGGTCTATAACGACTACATGCGGGCCGACGAGGGCAGCGCCAAGCACCGCGCGGGCGTGCTGAAGCTGCTGCACGACCTGAAGTCGCGCGGCGCGCCGGTGCAGGCGCTGGGCCTGCAAAGCCATATCGGCTCGTGGGACGAGGTAAGCGGCGGGACGGGCGCCGCGCATCAGCTGGAGTGGCGCAAATTCCTCGACGAAGTCACCGGCATGGGACTGGACCTGCTGATCACCGAATTCGACGTCAACGACCGCAAGCTGCCGGGCGATATCAAGGCCCGCGACGCCGGCGTGGCGGCCCTGGCCAAGGACTACCTGGACGTGACCTTCAGCTATCCGCAGTGCCGCGACTTCCTGATGTGGGGCATGGCGGACAACTTCAGCTGGTTGCAGACGTGGGACGAAGCGCCGCGCACGGATGGCTTGAAAATGCGCCCGACGCCGTTCGACGACAAGCTGCGCGCCAAGCCGCTGCGCGACGCCATCGCCGCCGCCATCGAGGCGATGCCGCCGCGCGCGGCCTGACGGCTTAGCGTCTCGGACTTTCGGGCGGACCCAGATAGCTGTTGCGCTGGCCGCCCGCATCGACCACCAGCTTTTGCAGCACCACACCGGGATCGATGGCCCAGAACTTCAGCGTATGCTGGCCCGGCGCGGCGATCTTGTGCCGCGAGCTCAGCACCGTCGCGCCGTCGGATACGCTGCGTTCCCACGCCTTTTCCGTCGCGTCGGCGTGCATGTTGACGATCTGCGGCGCCTCGTCGTCGAAGGACACGGCGTAGCGCAGGCCGGCGCCGGGCTGGAACTTCTGGGTAGGTGCCAGCGTCGCCTGCACGCCGACTGTTTCCGCGCTGAACAGATGCATCTCGTATTCCAGCCGCATGCGCGGCGTGTCGTCCGCCGCAGCGCCGGTCGGCGCCGCCGGCTGCAGCACCGTCATGCCGGACAGCGTGCGGCCATGGTCGGGGATGCGCAGCCAGGTGCGCTGGCCGTCCGGCACTGCGCGGCTGTAGTGCTCCGCCTCCATCGCCACCACGCCGCCGGTTTCGACAAAGCCGCTCGGCGCCGCGCCGGCCGGCTTGCGCAGCGGGACTTTCAACGTGGCCTTGCCGCCGTCGGGACCTGTAACTGTCAGCGTCGCCTGCGTCACGCCATCCGGCACTTCCGCCCAGCGGGCGCCAACCTGCACGCGCTGCTCGCGCAGCACCTTGCCCTTGGGCTTGTCCAGCGTGATCCACGGTTCGCTGGCGGTGATGGTGTAGTCGAACGGCTGTTGTCCGCGGTTGAAGATATCGACGAAACGCGCCCGCTGCTCGAACACGTCCAGCGCCGGCAACGACAGCTTGTCGCCGTCCGGGCCTGGCCATACCTGCTCGCTGCCTTCCACCGCCACGCCCATGTCGGCCTGTTTGGGCACCTGCATCTCGGTCACCGGCGGCATCACGTTGCGCGGTGGCTGGTTCCAATAGGTGTAGCCCAGGTGGGTCTGCGACATCATGTGATTCCATTTGCCGCCGCTGATATCCTCGTGATAGCGCCGCACCAACTCGGCGTCCTCCCTGAACAGCTGCCGCGCGCGTGCCGCCAGGTCATTGGTGGAAGCCCGTCCCTGCAGGCCGTACAGGCGGTTCATGCCCGCCGTGACATACAGCTCGTTGACCACCGCGCCGGCCTTCACCGGGTACAGCACCAGCTGGTAGAATGCGTCGCGCCGCGAGGCGGGCAATGTGGCGGAGATTTTCTCGGCGCGTGATGCAATCTCCTTGTACTCGGCGACGATGCGCTCGGCCTCGCCGTAGTTGACCAGGCTGTAGGTGGTGGGCTCCAGCTGCTCCGGCTTGCGGCGGCCGTTGTACTTCGCATATTTGGTCACGATGTCGGCGATATCGTCCGCATGTTCGGGACCGAATTCGCGCGCCGCCCACAGCTTCAGGTACTCCGGCAGCCGCTCCGCCGGCCAGGCGGCCGGGTTCCACGCATAGGTCAGGAAGAATTCGATCGGCACTTCCATCGGCTTCAGGTCGCCGACGTTGACGATCCACATGCGGTTGGCCTGGTACTGCCAGGCCAGGTGCATCTGCTCCCATACCTTGGGTAGCGGGGTGACGTTGATCCACTTGTACGAACGCGGACCGCCGACATAATCGAAGTGGTAGTAGATGCCGGCGCCGCCCGAGCGCAGGCGTTCCGCCGGCGTCGGCAGGCGGCGGATATTGCCCCAGTTGTCGTCGCACCACAGCAGCATCACGTCGTCCGGCACGCGCATGCCCTTCTCGTAGTAGTCCTGCACTTCCTTGTACAGCGCCCATACCTGCGGCACCTTGGCCACGTCCGGGTTGATCTCCCTGGCGATGATGGAGCGCTGGTCGTCGACGATATGCTCCAGCAGCGAGACGTTCGACTCGCGCGACATCGGCTCGTCGCCGTCGCCGCGCATGCCGACCGTGATCATCTTTTCGCCGCTGCCGGCGTTGCGCAGGCCTTGCGCCCAGAACTCCTTCAGCTTGTCGGCGCTGCGGTTGTAGTCCCAGGCGCTGCCACCGCCGTAACGCCGCCATTCATCATGCGCGCGCATCATCGGCTCGTGGTGCGAGGTGCCGATGACGACACCGTATTCGTCGGCGCGCTGGCCGTTCAACTTGTCGTCGTCGTAGAAAGCCTCGCCCCACATGGCCGGCCACAGATAGTTGCCGCGCATGCGCAGTATCAGCTCGAAGACTTTTTCGTAGAACTGGTGATTGAAGCCGCCATAGCGCTGCTTGACCCAGCCGGTCAGCGCCGGCGCCTCGTCGTTGAGGAAAATGCCGCGATACTGCACCGCCGGGGCGTCGCTGATGGCGGTCGCGGACGAGGCGTAGATGCTGGCGTGCTTCGCCGCCGGCACGTCGGCCCACCAGTTCCAAGGCGACACGCCGATCTGCTCCGACATCTCGTAGATGCCGAAGATGGTGCCGCGCTTGTCGCTGCCGGCGATCACCAGCGCACGCTCGACGCCGGGCATCGGATTGCGCAGCGTCTGCACCTGCCAGCCTTCCCACTTGCCCTTGATCGCGGAAACGTCCAGCGCTCCCGACTGCACCAGCTTGTCGATCAGCGCGCTCTTGCCGATGGTGCCGATGATGACCACGTCCGCGCCGGCCGGCTGCAGGCCCTTGGTCAGCGTCGCCTTGGCCGCGCTGACGCGGCCGATGTCGGCCTGCAGGTCGCCCGCCGCGCGCAGCACGCCGGGATAATCGGACGGATCGACGTACAGCCTGGCGGCATGGCCGGCCTGCGCCAGTGCGACAGCGCCGGCCGGAGGGTGATCGAAGAAGGCCAGCCGTTTTTCGCCCAGTGCTTGCGCGGGCAGGGCGTGCGACAGCAGGGCCGCCATCAGCGCCCCTGCCGCCATATAGTGATGTCTCATGGTGTTATTTTTCTATGGCCTGGTAATCGAACCATGCGAAATCCGCAGGCGGCATGGGTTTGTTTTTGCCCGCACCTTCGGCGTACATGCCGATGAAGACGCCGGTGAATCCTCCTGCCAGTTCGGAGGTGAGGGGAGCGGTGGCCGCCACGCCGATCCGCGTTGCCGGCGCGTTGTCGCCTGCGACAGTCTTGTAGCTGAATTCGTAGCGGTCGGGCCAGGATTCCACCTGCAGCACGACCGGGTCGTCGCCCGGCGGCAACGATGCCGTGGCTTGCAGCGCCGTCACCCCGGCCACGCGGGTGATCAGTTCGAGCCGCCGCTGCGGTGCGCCGGTGACGCGCAATTCGTAATAATTTTTTTCGTTCTGGCGCAGCACCAGTCCCGCCGCCTGCGAAGTCGAGTCCGGACGGAACTCAAGCTGCGTGGCGGCGCGCATGCGCAGATGCTCCTGGCGGCGGCCGATAAACGCCGGCTGCGCGACATCGTTCATCGTCACGTCGCTGCCCTTGAGCCGCAGCACGCCGGCGTGCTCGCCCAGCGACCACAGGCCATCGCCGGGGCCGCGCAATTGCGTCCATTGCAGCGCCAGCGTGGGCGCGTCGAAGTTGTCGCGCACCGGCTCGGCGGGCCACGGCGCCGATGGCGGCAGGCCTGCCGCCGGCATCGTCAACTGCAGCGGCGCGCCGTCGTTCACCGTCAGCCATCCCTGCTCGTTCCACTTGGCCGGGGCCAGCAGCGTTTCGCGTCCCAGGTGATGGCGCTGCGATTGCGGACGGATGCCGAGCAGCGTCACCCACCATTTGCCGTCCGGCGTTTGCACCAGGTCGCCGTGGCCGGTGGCTTGCAGCGGCAGTTCCGGGTGGCCGCGATGGGTCAGTATCGGATTCGAGGGCGCCGCCTCGAACGGTCCGAACGGCGATTTGGAGCGCGCCATCGTCAGGCTGTGGTTGTACGAGGTGCCGCCTTCGGAAATCATCAGGTAGTACAGGCCATCGTGCTTGTACAGGTGAGGACCTTCGGGCCATATCCCGCCGGTGCCAGGCCAGATCAGGCGTGGCTGCTCCAGCAGCTTGCCGGCCTCCAGGTCGATCTGCGCCTGATAGACGCCGCCATGTTCGCCGCCGCCATGGCGGGTGTAGTAGACCTTGCCGTCGTCGTCGAAGAACAGCGACGGGTCCATGCCCCACGATTTGTCGTTCAGCCAGACCGGTTCCGACCATGGTCCCGCCGGGTCCCTGGTGTGAACGTAGAAGGCGCCGCCGCCCTCCATATTGGTGGTCACCATGTAGAACGTGCCGCCGTGGCAGCGCAGCGTTGGGGCGTAGATGCCTTGCGAGCTGCGGGTGTGCGCCATCGACAGCTGGCTGGCGCGGGTCAGCGCGTGGCCGATCTGGCGCCAATGCACCAGGTCCTTGCTGTGATAGATAGGCACGCCGGGGAAGTATTCGAAGCTGCTGGTGGCGAGATAGTAGTCGTCGCCGACGCGGCAGACGCTGGGATCGGCATGGAAGCCGCTCAGAACGGGATTGGTGTAGACGGCATCCGTTGCCGCCTGTGCTCCGGTTGCGGCCAATAGCGCGCAGACCGCAACGGATGCCGCGCGGATCGCGGCCATGGCATTCATCGCGCCTCCCTGCACGAGCTGCGCAGCGCGGCCAGCGGCACCGCGTTGGCGATGGCGCGGTAGCCGGCGGCCGATGGATGCAGGCCGTCGCCGGAATCGTAGTCCTTTGCCATCAGCTGCGGTTGCGCCGGATCGCGCAGCGCGGCGTCGGTGTCGGCCACCGCGTCGAACACGCCGGAATGGCGTATCCAGTCGTTGAGCGCCTGGCGGTCTGCTTCGTTTTCCGCTTCCGGATGGTAGTAGCCGCTGGCCTTGTAGGGCGTGATCGTGGCGCCGATCAGGCAGATGCCGTGCGCGTGGGCGCGTTCGGCAAGCTGGCGGTGGGCCGTTTGCAGGTCGGCCAGCAGCTGCTGGCGGTCGGCCGGCAGGTCCGGCGTGTTGCGGTGCTGGCTGCCCAAATCGTTCACGCCGATCAGCACCAGCGCGTGCGTGACGCCGGCGCGCGACAGCACGTCGCGGTCGAAGCGGGCGGCCAGGCTGGTGCCCAGGCCGTCGCGCAGCATGCGGCCGCCGCCGATGCCGGCGTTGACCACGCCGATCGCCGCGCCGCTCTGGCGCAGGCGCGCGGACAGTGCGTCGGTCCAGCGCGTGTTGCTGTCCGGCGCCACGCCGTAGCCGTCGGTGATCGAGTCGCCCACGACCACCAGCGCGCCGGTCGTGGCCGGGGCCCGGACCTCGACATCGGCCAGCATATACCAGTGGGCGATGCTGCCGGCGTCCGCCCAGGCGGCGTCCATCACGCGGTTGCCCTTGGCGAGGAAGCTGGCGGCGCGCGAACCGGGATGGCCGGTCTGGCGCGCCGGTTCGCCCTTGAAATACAGCGAAATCGCCAGGTCGGCGGCCGGCTTGACGGTCATGTCGACGGCGTCGCTGTAATATTCGGCGCCGGCGGGGATCATCACGGTGCCGCGGCCGTCAAAGGTCAGCGGATGCAGGGTGGTGGCGTCGATATCGGCCTTTCCCGGCTGCGCCAGCGCGATGCTGGCCCCTTCCACCACCAATGGCGCGCTGCCGTAGGCGTTGCTGATGCGGACCCGCAAACGGCTGCCTCCCAGCGACAGGCGCACGACCTGCCGCAGGCTGGCGTCGCGCCAGTGCTCCGCGGGCAGTTCGTTCGCCGGTTCCGGCAATTGTTGCGCCGCACCCCAGGTGGCGACCCAGTGCTGCAGGTTCTGCGCGGCCATCGCCGGGCTGGCGTTCAATAGCAGGGCCGCCAGGACGGTGCTTATCGACCGCCTCAAAGACCTGTACAACGCGTGTTGACTTGATCGCATAAATCCTTCACACTGGTGTAATGTTAGCGCTATTCATTTTAGGGTAAAGAGATGGTACATGCAACAAATTTGCCGGGAAGCGCATCTCCGGTAATTACGGAAATGCGGGTTGTGCCAGTCGCCGGTCATGACAGCATGCTACTGAATCTGTGCGGCGCCCACGCGCCATACTTCACCCGCAACCTGGTCCTGCTGAAGGACAGCGCTGGACATACCGGCATGGGCGAAGTACCAGGCGGCGCCGGCATCCTGCGCGCGCTGGAAAACGCCGTGCCGCTGGTGGTCGGCACCCAGATCGGCCGCTACAACCGCACGCTGAACGGCATCCGCGACGCCATCGCCAACAAGGACGTCAGCGGCCAGCAGTACCAGGTCACCTCGGCCGCCGAGGCGGAAGTGCTGAAGCAGCCGCACGAGATCAACCTCCGTCTGGAGAACGTGGTCACCGCCGTCGAAGCGGCGCTGCTCGATCTGCTGGGCCAGCACCTGGGCGTGCCGGTATGCGAACTGCTCGGCGCCGGCCAGCAGCGCGACAGCGTGCCGATGCTGGCCTATCTGTTCTACATCGGCGACCGTACCCGCACCGACCTGCCGTACCTGACCGGTGACGGCGCGTCCGGCTGGTACCACATGCGCCACCAGGAAGCGCTGACGCCGGCCGCCATCGCGGCGCAGGCCGAGGCCACCGTCGCCAAGTACGGCTTCCGCGACTTCAAGCTCAAAGGCGGCGTGATGCGCGGCGCCGAGGAAATGGAAGCCGTGGCCGCGATCAAGGCGCGCTTCCCCGATTCGCGCGTCACGCTCGATCCGAACGGCGCCTGGTCGCTGAGCGAAGCGATAGCTTTGTGCAAGGGTCAGGGCCACGTGCTGGCCTACGCCGAGGACCCGTGCGGTCCCGAAAACGGCTACTCCGGCCGCGAGATCATGGCGGAATTCCGCCGCGCCACCGGCATCGCCACCGCCACCAACATGGTCGCCACCGACTGGCGCCAGATGGCCCATTCGCATCTGCTGGGCGCGGTCGACATTCCGCTGGCCGATCCGCATTTCTGGACCATGCAGGGCTCCGTGCGGCTGGCGCAGCTTTGCCAGGACTGGGGCCTGACCTGGGGTTCGCACTCCAACAACCATTTCGATGTGTCGCTGGCGATGTTCACCCATGCGGCGGCCGCCGCGCCGGGCAAGATCACCGCCATCGACACCCACTGGATCTGGCAGGAAGGCCAGGAACGCCTGACCGTCGATCCGCTGCGGATCGTCGGCGGCGAGGTCAAGGTGCCGCAGGCGCCGGGGCTGGGCATAGAGCCCGACATGGAGCGCATCGAAGCTGCGCACCGGCTGTATAAGAAAGTAGCCACCACGGCGCGCGACGACGCGATGGCGATGCGGTATCTGGTACCTGATTGGACATATTCACCCAAAAAACCGAGCCTGGGGCGTTGAGCTGTACCTGCACCTGGCCTTACGAGACATAGGAAAACCCGTGAAAAATAATCTCAAGCATGCGCCCGCAGCGGCGCACCTGCCGTCCGACCTGCCGGACGCCCTGCTGGTAGGCCGCGTCTGGCGCGCCGGCGACATCAACGGCCCTTGCGTGGTGGTCGTGCGCAACGGTGAAGTGTTCGACATCACCTCCCAGGCCAATACCGTGGCCGACCTGCTGGACCGCGACGATCCCGCCGCCTTCGCGCGCAGCGCGCCGGGCGAGCCGCTGGGCCGCGTGGAAGCGCTGATCGATAACGCGCTGGCCAACGACGCTTCCCCTCAGGCTCCGCGCCTGCTGGCGCCGTGCGACGTGCAGGCGATCAAGGCCTGCGGCGTGACCTTCGCCGTCAGCCTGCTGGAACGCGTGATCGAAGAGCAGGCCGGCGGCGACGCCAGCCGCGCCGACGCGCTGCGCAGCGCGCTGCTGAAGGACATCGGCGCCGACCTGTCGGCCATCAAGCCCGGCTCGCCGGAAGCGGAAAAGCTCAAGCAGCAGTTCATCGAGCGCGGCGCCTGGTCGCAGTACATGGAAGTGGGCATCGGCCCGTATGCCGAGGTGTTCTCGAAATCGCAGCCGATGTCGGCGGTCGGTTTCGGCGCCGACGTCGGCCTGCATCCCGCATCGAAATGGAACAACCCTGAGCCGGAGATCGTGCTGGCGGTGAACAGCCGCGCCGAGACCGTCGGCGCCACGCTGGGCAACGACGTCAACCTGCGCGACATCGAAGGCCGCAGCGCGCTCCTGCTGGGCAAGGCCAAGGACAACAACGCATCCTGCGGCATCGGTCCGTTCATCCGCCTGTTCGACGGCGGCTTCACCATCGACACCGTGCGCGGGGCGGAACTGCGCATGCTGATCGAAGGCGCGGACGACGGCTTCACGCTCGACGGCGCAAGCTTCATGCGCGAGATCAGCCGCGACCCGCTCGACCTGGTGTCGCAAACCTGCGGCGCACATCATCAATACCCTGACGGCTTCATGCTCTTCCTCGGCACCATGTTCTCGCCGATCAAGGACCGTGGCGCGAAGGGCGCCGGCTTCACCCACAAGCTGGGCGACCGGGTCAGCATCAGCAGTCCGTCGCTGGGCATGCTGGTCAATCACGTACAACTGAGCGACGCCATCACGCCATGGACTTTCGGCGTGCGTGCGCTCTATCGCAACCTGGCCCAACGCGGCCTGCTATGAACCCAACGAATCAACAGGAGAAACACACTATGGCGCAACCCATGGCCTACGCCACCTATCCCAGCCTGGCAGACAAACGCGTACTGATCACGGGAGGCGGCACCGGCATCGGAGCCGCCATCGTGGACGCCTTCGTCAAGCAGGGTGCGCAGGTGTACTTTATCGACATCGCCGTGGAGGAGTCGAAGGAGCTGGCCGCCAGCCTGAAGGACGCCAAGTATCCGCCGCGCTTCTTCCCTTGCGACCTGACCGACCTCGATGCGCTGGCCGGCGTGTTCGCGCAGATCGAGCGCGATCACGGCACGGTGGAGGTCATGATCAACAACGCCGCCAACGACAACCGCCACAACATCGAAGACGTCACGCCGAAATACTGGGACGACAGCCTGGCCGTCAACCTGCGCCACCAGTTCTTCTGCGCCCAGGCCGTGGCGCCGGGCATGAAGGCTGCAGGCACCGGCGTGATCCTGAACTTCGGTTCGATCTCGTGGCACCTCGCGCTGGGCAACCTGAGCCTGTACATGACCGCCAAGGCGGCCATCGAAGGCATGACCCGCGGCCTGGCACGCGACCTCGGCGCCTCCGGCATCCGCGTCAACTGCATCATCCCGGGTTCGGTGCGCACGCCGCGCCAGATGGCGCTGTGGCATACGCCGGAAGGCGAACAGGAGATCCTGAACGCCCAGTGCCTGCATGAGCGCGTGGAGCCCGAGGACATTGCCGCGATGGCGCTGTTCCTGGCATCGGACAATGCAGGGCGCTGCTCCGGCCGCGATTACTTCGTAGACGCCGGATGGTATGGTGCATGAACATCACCCAGCCTGAGTGCATCTGGCCGCTGGCGGCCACATTGGGCGAAGGCCCGGTGTGGCATGCCGGCGACAATGCCCTTTATTTCGTCGACATCAAGCAGCGCGCCATCCATCGCTGCGGCGAGGACGGCAGCCGCCGGCAAAGCTGGACGGTGCCGCAGGAAGTCGGCTTCGCGCTGCCGATGCACGGCGGCGGTTTCGTCTGCGGCCTGCCGGGCCGCCTGATGCGCTTTTCGTTCGACAGCGGCGAATTGACGCCGCTGGTGGAGCTGGAAGCCGACCTGCCGGGCAACCGCCTCAACGACGGCTATGTGGACCGTCACGGCTGCCTGTGGTTCGGCTCCATGGACAATGCCGAAACGGCGCCCAGCGGCTCGCTGTACCGCCTGTGCGAAGACGATGCCTTGCAGTGCAAGGACAGCGGCTACGTGATCACCAACGGGCCTTGCATCAGCCCGGACGGCCGCACCTTCTACCACACCGATACGCTGGAAAAAACCGTCTACGCGTTTGACGTTGACGACCAGGGCGCCCTGGCCAACAAGCGCGTCTTCATCCGCATCGAAGGCGAAGGCTATCCGGACGGCACGGCGGTGGACGCCGACGGCGCGTTGTGGATCGCCCTGTTCGCCGGCGCGCGCATCGAGCGCTATTCGTCGGCAGGCGAATTTCTCGATTCGGTTAATATGCCATGCTCTAACATCACCAAAGTCGCCTTTGGCGGCGCCGACCTGCGCACCGTCTTCGTGACGACCGCGCGCAAGGGACTGACGGACGAAGAACTGAGCCGGCAACCGCTGGCGGGAGGCTTGTTCAGCTTCCGCGTGGCGTCGCCGGGCCAGCTGCAAAACGAATATTTACCAGGACAGGCAATATGAACACACCTCGCCGTTTTCGCTCGCAGGATTGGTTTGACAATCCGGACCACATCGACATGACCGCGCTGTACCTCGAGCGCTTCATGAACTACGGTATCACGCCGGAGGAGCTTCGCTCCGGCCGCCCCATCATCGGCATCGCGCAATCGGGCAGCGACATCAGCCCGTGCAACCGCATCCACCTGGAGCTGGCCAAGCGCGTGCGCGACGGCATCCGCGACGCGGGCGGCATCGCCATGGAATTCCCGCTGCATCCGATTTTCGAAAACTGCCGCCGCCCGACCGCCGCCATCGACCGCAACCTGGCCTATATGGGCCTGGTCGAGATCCTGCACGGCTATCCGATCGACGCCGTGGTGCTGACCACCGGCTGCGACAAGACCACCCCGGCGCAGCTGATGGCCGCCGCCACCGTCGATATCCCCGCCATCGTGCTGTCCGGCGGCCCGATGCTGGACGGCTGGCTCGATGGTGAACTGGTCGGCTCCGGCGCCGCGATCTGGAAAGGCCGCAAGCAGCTGGCCGCCGGCAAGATCAACGAAGAGAAGTTCCTGCAGATCGCCGCCGCTTCGGCGCCGTCGGCCGGTCACTGCAACACCATGGGCACCGCCTCGACGATGAACGCCATCGCCGAGGCGCTGGGCATGTCGCTGACCGGCTGCTCCGCGATTCCGGCGCCGTATCGCGAGCGCGGCCAGATGGCCTATGAAACCGGCAAGCGCATCGTCGAGATGGCGCACCAGGACCTGCGTCCGTCGGCGATCCTGACGCGCGAGGCCTTCCTCGACGCGATCGTGGTCAACGCCGCCATCGGCGGTTCCACCAACGCCCAGCAGCACATCGTCGCGATGGCGCGCCACGCCGGCGTCGAACTCAAATCGAGCGACTGGATGGAATATGGCCACAAGGTGCCGCTGCTGCTGAACATGCAGCCGTCCGGCAAATTCCTCGGCGAGCGTTTCCACCGCGCCGGCGGCGTGCCTGCCGTGATGTGGGAACTGGAACAGAACGGCAAGCTGCGCTCGGACCGACTGACCGTCACCGGCGCCACCATGAGCGACAACCTGAAGGGCCGCGAGACCAACGACCGCGAAGTGATCTACCCGTTCGCCGCGCCGCTGAAGGAAGACGCTGGCTTCTTCGTGCTGAAGGGCAACCTGTTCGACTTCGCCATCATGAAGACCAGCGTGATCTCGCCGGAATTCCGCGCCCGCTACCTGAGCAAGCCGGGCGCCGAGAATATCTTCGAGTGCCGCGCCGTGGTGTTCGACGGTTCCGGCGACTACCACGACCGCATCAACGATCCGTCGCTGAACATCGACGAGGACAGCATCCTCGTCATCCGCGGCGCCGGCCCGGTGGGCTGGCCCGGCTCGGCGGAAGTCGTCAACATGCAACCGCCTGACGCCCTGATCAAGCGCGGCATCATGAACCTGCCGACCCTGGGCGACGGCCGCCAGTCCGGCACGTCGGACAGCCCGTCTATCCTGAACGCCTCGCCCGAGAGCGCGGTGGGCGGTGGCCTGGCCTACATCCGCAACGGCGACATCGTCCGCGTCGACCTGAACGAAGGCACCTGCAATATGCTGGTCGGCGACGAGGAACTCGCCAAGCGCAAGGCCGAAGGCATACCGGCCGTGCCGCCAAGCCAGACGCCGTGGCAGCAGCTGTACCGCTCCACCGTCGGCCAGATGGAGAGCGGCGCCTGCATGGAACTGGCGGTCGACTACCGCGGTGTCGGCCACACGCTGGCGCGCCACAACCACTAAACATAAAAAATCCTACTGGAGACAGCAACATGAAGAAGATTATCGCCACCGCCGTACTCGGCGCCATGATGGCATTGGCCGGCGGCTACGCGCAAGCGGACGCCAAGAACCCGAAGATCGGTTTTTCCATCGACGACCTGCGCCTTGAGCGCTGGGTGCGCGACCGCGACTACTTCACTGCGGAAGCCGAGAAGCTGGGCGCCAAGGTCTACGTGCAGTCGGCCGACGCCAGCGAACAGCGCCAGATCTCGCAGATCGAAAACCTGATCTCGCGCGGCGTCGACGTGCTGGTCATCGTGCCGTACAACGCCACGGTGCTGAACAACGCGGTGCGCGAGGCGAAGAAGGCCAAGATCAAGGTCGTGTCCTACGACCGCCTGATCCTCAACGCGGACATCGACGCCTACATCTCCTTCGACAACGCCAAGGTCGGCGAGCTGCAGGCCGGCAGCCTGGTCGCGCTGAAACCGAAGGGCAACTACTACCTGCTGGGCGGCGCGCCGACCGACAACAACGCCAAGGTGCTGCGCGAAGGCCAGCTGAAAGTGCTGCAGCCGCTGATCGACAAGGGCGACATCAAGGTCGTCGGCAAGCAGTGGGTCAAGGACTGGAGCGCTTCCGAGGCGTTGTCCATCGTCGAGAACGCGCTGACCGCCAACGGCAACAAGATCGACGCCGTGGTGGCCTCCAACGACGCCACCGCCGGCGGCGCCATCCAGGCGCTGGCCGCGCAAAAGCTGGCCGGCAAGGTGCCGGTGTCCGGGCAGGACGCCGACCTGGCCGCCGTCAAGCGCGTCATCGCCGGCACCCAGGCGATGACGGTCTACAAGCCGCTCAAGCTGATCGCGACGGAAGCGGCCAGGCTGTCGGTGCAACTGGTGCGCAACCAGGCGCCTGCCTACAACTCCACCTACGAGAACGGCATGAAGAAGGTCAGCACGCTGCTGCTGGCGCCGATCGCGCTGACCAAGGCCAACGTGAACGTGCTGTCCGACGACGGTTTCTACACCAAGGCCCAGCTGTCCGCCAACTAAGGAGTCGGTATGGCTGACTATCTGCTGGAAATGAAGAACATCGTCAAGGAATTTGGCGGTGTTCGCGCGCTCAACGGCATCGACATCAAGCTCAAGGCCGGCGAGTGCGCAGGCCTGTGCGGTGAAA
This sequence comes from Duganella sp. LjRoot269, assembly GCF_964254095.1. Taxonomy (NCBI): domain Bacteria; kingdom Pseudomonadati; phylum Pseudomonadota; class Betaproteobacteria; order Burkholderiales; family Oxalobacteraceae; genus Duganella; species Duganella sp. LjRoot269. The sequence continues at coordinate 602,898 of NZ_CAXUSL020000001.1, forward strand.
ACGGCGCCGGCAAATCGACGCTGATGAAAGTGCTGTCCGCCGTGTACCCGCACGGCACCTGGGACGGCGAGATCCTGTGGGACGGCAAGCCGCTGCGGGCGGAGTCGATCCGCGAAACCGAAGCGGCGGGCATCGTCATCATCCACCAGGAACTGATGCTGGTGCCCGAGCTGTCGGTGGCGGAGAATATCTTCCTCGGCAACGAGATCAAGCTGCCCGGCGGCCGCATGGACTATGCGGCCATGAACCGCCGCGCCGAGGAACTGCTGGCCGAACTGGATATCCGCGACGTCAACGTGGTGCTGCCGGTGAAGCAGTACGGCGGCGGCTACCAGCAGCTGATCGAGATCGCCAAGGCGCTCAACAAGAACGCCCGCCTGCTGATCCTGGACGAGCCTTCGTCGTCGCTGACGGCCTCCGAGATCAAGGTGCTGCTGAAGATTATCCATTCGCTCAAGGCCAAGGGCGTCACCTGCGTCTACATCTCGCACAAGCTCGATGAAGTGGCGGACATCTGCGACACCATCGTCGTCATCCGCGACGGCCAGCACATCGCCACCACGCCGATGGCCGACATGAACATCGAACGCATCATCGCGCAGATGGTCGGCCGCGAAATGAACCAGCTGTATCCGGAACGCAGCCACGTGCCGGGCGAAGTCATCTTCGAAGCGCGCAACGTCAACTGCTACGACGCCGACAACCCGCAGCGCAAGCGCGTCGACAACATCTCCTTCAAGCTGCGCAAGGGCGAGATCCTCGGCATCGCGGGCCTGGTGGGCGCCGGCCGCACGGAGCTGGTGTCGGCGCTGTTCGGCGCCTATCCGGGACCGAGCGAGGCCGAGGTGTGGCTCAACGGCGTCAAGCTCGATACGCGCACACCGCTGAAGGCCATCCGCGCCGGCCTGGCGATGGTGCCGGAAGACCGCAAGCAGCACGGCATCGTGCCCGACCTGGGCGTCGGCCACAACATGACGCTGACGGTGCTGAAGGATTTCGCGCGTGCCACCCGCATCGACCAGCAGGCCGAACTCGCGACCATCCACAAGGAGATCAAGAGCGTCAAGCTGAAGACCGCCACGCCGTTCCTGCCGATTACCAGCCTGTCCGGCGGTAACCAGCAAAAGGCCGTGCTGTCGAAGATGCTGCTGACCAAACCGAAGATCCTGATCCTCGACGAACCGACGCGCGGCGTCGACGTCGGCGCCAAGTTCGAGATCTACCAGCTGATGTTCGACCTGGCCGCACAGGGCATGTCCATCATCATGGTGTCGTCTGAGCTGGCCGAAGTGCTGGGCATCTCGGACCGCGTGCTGGTGGTCGGCGAGGGCAAGCTGCGCGGCGATTTCGTCAACGACAACCTGAGCCAGGAAACCGTGCTGGCCGCGGCGCTGGACCAAACGCAGCCTGCGCTGCACTGATACTCTCCTAGATCTGGATTTGCCATGAACAGTAACAACATCAAACAGTTATTCACGCAGTACAAAATGCTGGCCCTGCTGATCGCAGTCGCCTTGATCTGGGGTTTCTTCAGCTACCACACCGAGGGCGGCTTCGTCACGCCGCGCAACCTGTCCAACCTGATGCGCCAGATGGCCATCACCGGCATCGTCGCCTGCGGCATGTCGCTGGTGATCATCGCCGGCGAGATCGACCTGTCGGTCGGCTCGCTGCTTGGCCTGCTGGGCGGCGTGGCGGCGGTGCTGGATGTGTCGCACCATCTGCCGCTGCCCTTGAACCTGCTGATCGTGCTGGGCATCGGCCTGGTGATCGGCCTGTTCAACGGCTACCTGACCGCCTACCTGAAAATCCCGTCGTTCATCGTCGGCCTGGGCGGCATGCTGGCCTACCGCGGCATCGTGCTGGGCGTGACGGGCGGCGTGACCATCGCGCCGGTATCGGACGACCTGGTCTACCTCGGCCAGGCCTACCTGTCGCCGACCCTGGGCGTGGCGCTGGGCGTGGTGCTGTTCGCCGTCGCGGTATTCCTGGTATGGCAGCAGCGCCGCAGCCACGCCGCCTACGGCCTGGCCGTGGCGCCGGTCTGGCGCGACGCCGCCAAGGTGGTGGTGCTGGGCGCCGTGCTGCTGGCGTTCGTCACGACCTTCAATTCGTACGAGGGCATTCCGCTGCCGGTGCTGCTGTTGCTGGCGTTGCTGGGCATCTTCAGCTACGTCACCACGCAGACGGTGTTCGGCCGCCGCGTCTACGCAGTCGGCAGCAATATGGAAGCGACGCGCCTGTCGGGCATCAACGTGCAGGCGGTGAAGCTTTGGATCTTCGGCATCATGGGCCTGATGTGCGCACTGGCCGGCCTGGTCAACACCGCGCGGCTGGCGGCCGGTTCGCCGTCGGCCGGCACCTCCGGCGAACTCGATGCGATCGCGGCCTGCTTCATCGGCGGCACCTCGATGCGCGGCGGCTCGGGCACCGTGCACGGCGCGCTGATCGGCGCGCTGGTGATGGCGAGCCTCGACAACGGCATGTCGATGCTGGACGTGGACACGTATTGGCAAATGATCGTCAAGGGCTGCATCCTGACGCTGGCAGTGTGGGTGGACGTTGCGACCCGCGCAGGCAAGCGCTAAGCGGCATCATCAAAGAACACCATAAAAGAATACCAACGGAGACAGATAACATGAAGAACAACCGCAGACAGTTTTTAACTTCCATGTCCAGCATCGCCGGCCTGTCCGTGCTGCCTGGTTCGATGGCGCTGGCCGCCACCGCCAAGGCGCCGTACAAGGATGCGACCCTGCCGGTGCAGCAGCGCGTCGACGACCTGCTGGGTCGCATGACGCTGGAAGAAAAAATCATGCAGATGCAGTGCACCTGGCAGCAGAAGACCGAGATCCAGGACGCGAAAGGCGAGTTCTCGCCGGCCAAGGCGCAGAAGGCGTTTCCGAACGGCCTGGGCATGATCGCCCGTCCGTCGGACCGCCAGCTGGGCCAGGCGGCGGGCGCCGGCGACACCGGCGCGCATGACAACCGCAACGCGCTGGAAACGGCGACCTATGTGAACGCGATCCAGAAGTGGGCGGTCGAGCAGACCCGCCTCGGCATCCCGCTGTTCATGCACGAGGAATCGCTGCACGGCTACGTCGCGCGCGACGCCACCAGCTTCCCGCAGGCGATCGGCCTGGCGTCGTCGTTCGACACCGACCTGGCGCGCAAGGTGTTCAGCGTGGCGGCGCGCGAGATGCGCGCACGCGGCGCCAACCTGGCGCTGGCGCCGGTGGTGGACGTGGCGCGCGAACCGCGCTGGGGCCGCATCGAGGAAACCTATGGCGAGGACCCGCACCTGTGCGGCGAGATGGGCAAGGCCGCCGTGCTGGGCTTCCAGGGCGAGAGCAAGGTGCTGGCCAAGGACAAGGTCTACGCCACGCTCAAGCACATGACCGGCCACGGCCAGCCTGAAAGCGGCACCAACATCGGCCCGGCCGAAGTGAGCGAACGCACGCTGCGCGAGGAGTTCTTCCCGCCGTTCGAAAAACTGATCAGGGAAACCAACGTCGCCGCCGTCATGCCGTCGTATAACGAGATCGGCGGCGTGCCTTCGCATGCCAACCACTGGCTGATCACCAAGGTGCTGCGCGAGGAGTGGGGCTTCAAGGGTGTGACCGTGTCGGACTACTTCGGCATCAATGAACTGGTCACGCGCCACAAGCTGGCCGCCACGCCGAAGGAAGCCGCTTACCGCGCGCTGAAGGCCGGCGTCGACATCGAAACGCCGGACGGCCTGGGCTACAAGACGCTGGCGGAGCTGGTGAAGGAAAAGCGCATCGCCGAAAGCGAGATCGACGCCGTGGTGCGCCGCGTGCTGGAACTGAAATTCAATGCAGGTCTGTTCGAGCAGCCCTACGTCGATGCGAAAGCGGCCGACAGCCTGACCGCCACGCCGGAAGCCGTCGCGCTGGCGCGCCTGGCGGCCACGCGCACGCCGGTGCTGCTGAAGAACGACAAGGGCGTGCTGCCGCTGGACGGCAAGAAGGTCGGCAAGGTGCTGTTGCTCGGTACCCACGCCAAGGATTGCCCGATCGGCGGCTACTCGGACGTGCCGCGCCACGTGGTGTCGATCTACGAAGGCCTGCAGGCCGAGGCCAAGGCGCAGGGCTTCGAGCTGGCCTATTCCGAAGGCGTGCGCATCACCGACAGCCGCGTGTGGGGCGCCGACGAGATCAAGTTCACGCCGCCGGAAGTCAACGCCAAACTGATCGCCGAGGCGGTGCAGGCGGCCAAGTCGGCCGACACCATCATCATGGTCCTGGGCGACAACGAGCAGACCAGCCGCGAGGCCTGGGCCGACAATCACCTGGGCGACCGCGACAGCCTGGACATGCTGGGCCAGCAGAACGACCTGGCGCGCGCCATCTTCGCGCTCGGCAAGCCGACCGTGGTGTTCCTGCTCAACGGCCGTCCGCTGTCGGTCAACCTGCTGGCGGAAAAGGCCGACGCGCTGATCGAAGGCTGGTACATGGGTCAGCAGACCGGCTTCGCCGCCGCCGACCTGTTGTTCGGCCGCGCCAACCCGGGCGGCAAGCTGCCGGTGTCGATCGCGCGCAGCGTCGGCCAGCTGCCGATCTTCTACAACCACAAGCCGTCGGCGCGCCGCGGCTACATCGACGGTTCGACCAAGCCGCTGTATCCGTTCGGCTTTGGCCTGAGCTACACCACGTTCGATATTTCCGAACCGCGCCTGGTCAAGGCCAGCATCGCTGTCGGCGAATCGACCAAGGTGGAAGTGGATGTGACCAACACCGGCAAGCTGGCCGGCGACGAAGTGGTGCAGCTGTACATCCGCGACGATATCAGCTCGGTCACGCGGCCGGTGCTGGAGTTGAAGGGCTTCCAGCGCGTGACGCTGAAGCCGGGCGAGAAGCGCACACTGTCGTTCGACATCAAGCCGTCCGACCTGTGGTTCTTCAACACCGAGATGGTGCGCGTGGTGGAGCCGGGCAGCTTTACCATCCACGTCGGTCCGGACAGCGTCAAGCTGAAATCGGCCAAGCTGATGGTAGGCTAAGCTGATGGTAGGCTAAGCAATGCGCACGCCGTTCCCGCTTTCGCGGGAATGACGCGCGTGGGTTCAGCTCCAGGACCAGAAGCCGGCGGCGACGCCGGTGGCCTGCGGCAGGCCGGTGCCGACTTTCGGGTTGGGCCGGCGCCCGCCGCTCTGGTCGGCGAATGGCCGCATCAGGTAATGACGTGCCATCGCCGCGCCGCCGATGGCGATGGCGTTGATGCCGAAGCGCGGCGTGCGGATCGCAGGCGCCGGCAACAGCGTCGCGCTGGCGCAGTCGTTGAGCACCTGGCGGCCCGGCTCCAGGAAGCGGTCGCCCAGGCGCAGCGCGGCGCCGCCGATGACGATGCACATCGGATCGAACGCCACCCACAGGTTATTCAGCAGCACCCCCAGCTTGCGGCCGGCCGCGGCCACCACGTCGCAGGCGGCGGCGTCTCCCGCCTCCACTTGCACGAACAGCTTTTCCAGCAGCTCGGCGCCGTGCGCCGGCTTGCCGTTCACCTCGTCCATCAGTGCCTGCAGGCCGATCAGCGCGTCGGCGCAGCCGCGCCGGCCGCAGGAGCAGGGCGGTCCGTCCTGTTGCAGGATGGTGTGGCCGACCTCGCCGGCGAATCCGTACAAGCCGGTCAGCAGACGGCCGTTGACGATGATGCCGGCGCCCACGCCGTAGCCTATGCTCAGGTAGATCAGCGGATCGGCGCCGGCCTGGTTGGAAAATTCCAGCTCCGCCAGCGCCGCCACGTTCGCCTCGTTCTGGATGAACAGCGGCTTGCCGTCCAGCGCGGTGAAGGCGAAGTGCGAGCGCATCTGGTTGGCCACGTCGACGTTGCGCCAGCCGAGGTGGGGCGCGTAGTGCAGCACGCCGGTGGCGTCGTCGACCACGCCGTGCAGGCCGATGCCCACGCCCAGCAGCGCGCGGCCGGCCAGCGCGCCATCGGCGCGCGCCATGTGCAGCACGCCGGCCGCCATCTGCCCGATGCAGGCGACGGCGTCGGCGCCGTTGGCGTAGTCGATCACCGCCTCGTCCAGCACTTCGCCCAGCAGGTTGGTGGCGACGATGCGCGCCGCGCCGATGCCGAGGTCGACGCCGAGCAGCGCCAGGCGGGTGCCGTCCAGGTGCAGCGGCGTGGCGCGCCGGCCCAGCGCGCCGGTGGCCAGCAATGCGCTTTCGCTGAGCCAGCCTTCGTCCAGCAGCTCGCGCACCAGCAGGCTGACGGTGGACTTGGTCAGGCCGACGGTTTCGGCCAGCCCGGCGCGCGACAGTCCCGGCTGGTTGCACAGCTGGCGCACCAGCGCCATGCGATTGACTTGCTTGAGTAGCTGTTGGTCGCCGGCGACGATCATAGGTGAAAGCGTTCGAGGTGAGGAGTCAGGCAGGGATCATACACCAATGAAATGCAGTCGAGTCATCCGCGCTTTTTTTGCGCTTTGCGGCGTTCATACAACAGCTCGCAACTTCCTCGTTTGAATTCGTTCGATCAATTGACTAATGAGTTTTTTTCTCATATCCTGAGTTGGCTTTGTCAATTCGTCATTTGATTGAACTAAGTTTGAAAACGTTTGCATGCCGACCTGGCGTGCGCGTAACCGGGGGCCATCCGCGCCGCCGCCAGTTTCTGTAACAGAACACTTCAGAGTAGTTGTAGTTGTCACCACCATCGGCGTTGCTTACGGCCTGCTCGATCAGCGTCGAAGATATAAATAAATCTAATAAGGAGACGTAGTGCGAAACCATACCACCAAGGGGGCAGTCCACCCGAATTCCCGACGCAGGGCCATCAGCCTGGCGGTCGCCAGTGCCTGCTTGAGCCTGTCGTCGGCTTACGCGCAAGAGGCCGTCAAGGCGGCCGATGCGCCGCCGGCCGAACAGACCGTCGTTGTCACTGGTATCCGCGCCAGTATGCAATCGACGCTGAACCTGAAGCGCAATTCCGACGGTATCGTCGACGGCATCGTGGCCGACGATATCGGTAAGTTCCCCGATACCAACCTGGCCGAATCGCTGCAGCGCATTTCCGGCGTGTCGATCGACCGCAGCAACGGCGAAGGGCAGAAAGTCACCGTGCGCGGCGTCGGCCCCGACCTGAACATGGTGCTGCTGAACGGCCGCCAGATGCCGACCTCGAACCTGGGCGACCTGTCCGGCCGCGCGTTCGACTTCTCCAACCTGGCGTCCGAGGCGATCTCGCAGATCCAGGTGTACAAGACCAGCCGCGCCGACACGCCGCCGGGCGGCATCGGCGCCACCGTCAACATCATGACCGCGCGTCCGTTCGACAATCCCGGCATGCATTCGAGCGTCGGCGTCAAGGGCGTGTACGACACCTCGAACAACCACTTGCCGGACGCCGACAAGGCCAGCACCTCGCTGACGCCTGAAATCTCCGGCATCTACAGCAACACCTCGGCCGACGGCCGCTGGGGTGTCGCCATCAGCGGCAGCTACCAGAAGCGCAACCTGGGCGTGAACACCGCCGGCATCCCCAACGGCTGGCGCGGCCCGTTCACCGGCGACGAAAACAACTGGGGCACGATCCCGCAGGCGGGCCAGCCGGGCTACAGCGACATCACCAACCGTCCGAAGCCGGGCGACGTGTACTCGGTGCCGCAGAACATTTCCTACTTCATGAAGGGCATGCAGCGCCAGCGCACCAACGGCCAGCTGGCCTTGCAGTTCAAGCCGACCACCGACCTGACCACCACGCTGGACTACACCTATTCGGAAAACAAGATCCAGACCCGCTCGCACGAGCTGAGCGCCTGGTTCAACTTGGGTCCGTCCGTCAGCAAGTGGACCGATGGCCCGATCGCCTCGCCGATCTACTACCAGGAAAACGTCACCGCGCAGGATATCGCGATGAACGGCGGCGACTACGCCACCAAGTCGACCAACAAGTCGCTCGGCTTCAACGCCGTGTGGAAAGCCACGCCGTCGCTGAAGGTGGTGTTCGACGCGCATAGTTCGTCGGCGGTGTCGCAGAAGGACAGCCCGTTCGGCTCGGCCAACGACCTGGCCACCGTCAGCTTCAGCCGCGGCAATACCGGCGTCGACTTCACCCACGAAATGCCGGTGCTGAGCATCCAGGGCGCGAACTTCACCGCGGCGCCGATGCAGGTGTCCGGCTCCTGGTTCCAGGACGGCTATCAGAAGATGACCATCGACCAGGGCCAGGCCAGCGCCAGCCTGAAACTGATGGAAGCGTCCAACCTGAACTTCGGTCTGGCCGTCACCAACGTCAAGAACCGTTCGGCCTTCCAGCAGGTGCAGAGCGACAGCTGGGGCGGCGCCACCAAGGCCTCCGACTATCCGCAATCGCTGTTCCAGGCGGACGACCTGCGCAAGTACTTCGGCAAGATGGATGGCGTGAACGATCCGAACCTGTTCAACCAGATCCACACCTTCAACTTCGCCGCCGTGCGCCAGGTGGCGTCGGACACCACCGGCAAGCCGGCGTTGTACATGCCGAGCCTGGAGAACCCGGACTACGACCGCCGCACCACCGAGAAATCGAAGTCGGCCTTCGTCCAGCTGGTGACCGAGTGGGACACCGCGATTCCTATCCACACCGGCATCGGCGCGCGCTTCGAGAAGACCGACGTGCTGTCGACCGCGTTGTCGCAGACGCCGAGCGAAGTGCGCTGGGTTTCGCAGAACGAGTTCCCGATCACCTTCGCGGGCAAGGCGTTCACCTCGCAGACCGGTTCCTACCACAACCTGCTGCCTAGCCTGGACATCGACGCCGACCTGCGCTCGGACTTCAAGGTACGCGCCAGCTACGGCGAGACCATCGGCCGTCCGCGCTACGACCAGATCCAGGGCGGCACCACCATCGGTGCCACCGCGTCGGTCAACGGCGACTCGGCATCGACCGGCAATCCTGCTCTGAAACCGGTCAAGTCGAAGAACCTGGACTTGTCGGCCGAGTGGTACTACGACAAGCGCAGCCTGGTGTCGCTGGGCCTGTTCGAGAAGAAGCTGACCAACTACGCCGGCCAGTCGGTGACCGATGTACCGCAGGCCAACCTGCATACGCCGGTCGGCGGCAAGTACTGGAACGCGGCGCTGGGCGCCGGCTGTATCGTCACCGATACCGCCTGCATCCGCAACTACATCTTCAAGAACTTCAACGGCCAGCCCGGCGTGGTGCGCGGGCCGGACAACGAGAAGGGCGAGATCACCGGCGTCATCACCGGCCAGCCGAGCGATCCGGCGATCAAGTTCCAGACCACCAGCTACGTCAATGCGCAGGACGCCAACCTGCACGGCGCCGAGATCAACTGGCAGCACATGTTCGGCAACAGCGGCTTCGGCATCCAGGCCAACTACACCTACGTCAAGTCGGGGCTGGCGTTCAACAACGCCAGCAAGGGCGACCAGTTCGCGCTGGTCGGCCTGAGCAACTCGGCCAACCTGGTGGGTATCTACGAGGATGACAAGTGGAGCGTCCGTGCCGCGTACAACTGGCGCGGGCAGTTCCTGTCGTCGACCACCGACCTGGCAGGCGCCAATCCGCAGTACGTGGAGCCGTACGGACAGGTGGACGTCAACGTCGGCTATGCCTACAACAAGAACCTGAGCTTCCAGCTGGAGGCGATCAACCTGACCGACCAGCTGCAGCGCGTGCACGGCCGTACCGACATGATGGTACTGAGCCTGGCACAATCGGGACCGCGCTACATGTTGTCGGCTCGGTACAAGTTCTAACCGCCGCAGACACCGGGACGGCGCCAGCCGTCCCGGCCTGACCCGCAGGCCGCCTTCATGGCGGCCTGCGCTTTCTCGTGCCTGGTGGTGGCACCGGGCTGCAAGGATTCCAACCTATGAATGGGCCTGAGCCGCAACAGCTGCAACAGCTACAACATATCGTCATCGTCGGCGGCGGTTCGGCCGGCTGGCTGACGGCGGCGGTGATCGCCGCCGAACACGCGGCGCTGAAGGTGACCGTGCTGGAGTCGCCCGACGTGGCGCCGATCGGCGTCGGCGAGGGCACCTGGCCCAGCATGCGCGACACCTTGGCGCGCATCGGCGTGTCCGAGACCGATTTCTTCCGCGAATGCGACGCCTCCTTCAAGCAGGGTTCGCGCTTCAACGCCTGGGTCGACGGCAGCGACGACGATTTCTATTTCCATCCCTTCGTCGTGCCGCACGGCTACGGCGAGGCCAACCTGCCGGCCCGCTGGCGCGCCCGCCACGCGGACCAGCCGTTCGCCGGCGTGGTCAGCTTCCAGCCGCAGCTTTGCCTGCACGGCAAGGCGCCCAAGCAGGCCGCCACGCCGGAGTTTGCCGCCGTGTCGAACTACGGCTACCACCTCGACGCCGGCAAGTTCGGCCTGTTCCTGCGCCGCCACTGCACCGAGGTCCTCGGCGTGCGCCACCTGGTCGACCACGTGGACGCCGTGCTGCCGCAGGACGACGGCGACATCGCCGCCCTGCAGACTCGCCGCAACGGCGCCGTCCGGGGCGACCTGTTCATCGACTGCAGCGGCGCCCAGTCGCTGCTGCTGGGCCAGCACTACGGCGTCGAGTTCCTGTCGCAAAAACACGTGCTGTTCAACGACAGCGCGCTGGCGCTGCAGATGCCCTATCCCGACGAGCACAGTCCGATCGCCTCGCAGACGCTGTCGACCGCGCAGGCGCACGGCTGGATCTGGGACATCGGCCTGCCGGCCCGGCGCGGCATCGGCTATGTCTATTCCGGCGCCCACACCGGCGACGAGCAGGCCGAGCGCACGCTGCACGCCTATGTGCGGCGCACCAGCCCCGGCCAGGAAGTGCCGACCCCGCGCAAGCTGTCGTTCCAGCCCGGCTACCGCGCGCGCTTCTGGCACCGCAACTGCGTGGCGATCGGCCAGTCGGCCGGCTTTCTCGAACCGCTGGAGGCGTCGGCGCTGGCGATGGTCGAGCTGTCGGCCGCCACGCTGGCCGACGCGCTGCCGGCCAACCGCGCCGCGATGGACATCACGGCGCGCCGCTACAACGACGCCTTCCTCTACCGCTGGGAACGGGTGATCGATTTCCTCAAGCTGCACTACGTGTTGAGCCGGCGCGACGACACCCAGTACTGGCGCGACAACCGCCGTGCGGGATCGATCCCGCCGCGCCTGAAGGAATTGCTGACCTTGTGGCGCCACCAGCCGCCGTCGCGCTACGACCTGCACCGCATCGAAGAAGTGTTCCCCGCCGCCAGCTACCAGTACGTCCTGTACGGCATGGGCTTTGACACCGACTACGGCGACGGCCGCCGCCGCTCCGACCATCCCGGCCTGGCCGACGCCTGCTTCCGCGACACCCGGGCGCTGGCCGGCCGGATGCTGGCCGGCCTGCCGGACAACCGCGAACTGATCGACCACATCAAGCGTCACGGCCTGCCGGTACAACCCTGAGGCGCCAAGCCGTGGCTCAAACGCGTTATGGACTGTTCGCCTCGTCGATACGCGCGCAATTGATATACCTCTTATTTGTTAATGACAGCGTGTGCCAAATTTGACTAGAATGAAACTAGTTGTATAAATTGACACCGTTACTGAGGGGTTCACAATGAATATCCTGGCGGCGCTGGCGTCTACACGCTGGTTCAAATTATCCATACTCCTCGCGCTGCTGGCCGGCTGCGCCAAGCACGAGGAGGGCGGCCCGCAGGGCGGGCCGCCCGCGGTATCGGTGGCGCCGGCCGTCAAGCGCGACGTCAAGGAATTCGACGAATTCACCGCCCGCCTCGAGGCGCCGGACACGGTCGACATCCGCTCGCGGGTGGCCGGCACGCTGATGCAGGTGCACTTCCGCGAAGGCCAGACGGTGCGCAAGGGCGATCCGCTGTTCACCATCGATCCGCGTCCGTTCGCCGCCGAAGCGGCCCGCGTCGAGGCGCAGCTGGTGGCCGCCCGCACCTCCGGAGAGTTGAGCAAGACCGAGCTGGCGCGCGCGGAAAAACTGGTCGCCGTGCGCGGCGTCAGCCAGCAGGAGTTGGACCAGCTGAAGGCGGCGGTCGCCAACGCCAACTCCAACGTCAGGGCCTACGAGGCGGCGCTGGCGCAGGTCAGGCTGAACCTGGAATTCACCCGCATCGTCGCCCCGGTCACCGGCCGCACGTCGCGCGCCAATGTCACGGTCGGCAATCTGGTGAATATCGGCGATCCGGTGCTGACCACCGTGGTGTCGAACGACCGCATGTACGCCTACTTCGACGCCAGCGAGGCGCTCTACCTGAAATACATGCGCGCGGCGCGCGACGGCAGCCGTCCATCGTCGCGCGATGTGCCGAACGCGGTGCGCCTGGGCCTGGCCAACGAGGAGGGCTTCCCGCATGAAGGCCACATGGACTTCGTCGACAACCGCCTGAACCCGGCCACCGCCTCGATGCGCGGGCGCGCCGTGTTCGACAACAAGGAGGGCCTCTACACGCCCGGCCTGTTCGCCCGCATCCAGCTGGTCGGCAGCGGCAGCTATTCCGCCACGCTGGTGTCGGACCGCGCCATCACCACCGACCAGACGCGCAAGGTGGTGCTGGTGGTCGGCAAGAACAACATCGTCGAGCAGCGCGAGATCAAGCCCGGCGCGCTGATCGGCGGCATGCGCGTCGTCACCGGCATCAATGCCGGCGAACTGGTGATCGTCGACGGCCTGCTGCGCGCCTTCCCCGGCGCACCGGTCACGCCGCAGGTGCTGAAGGTGGACGAGCAGGGGCAACCCATCCCGGCGCCGCCGCCAGGCGCCCCGGCTGTGGCCAAGGGCTGAGGAGCGCCGCATGGATATCTCGCGATTTTTCATCGACCGCCCGCGCTTCGCCACCGTCCTCTCGATTTTCATTTTCATGGTCGGCCTGCTGGCGATCTTCCAGCTGCCGATCTCCGAGTATCCGGAAGTGGCGCCGCCGCAGATCGTGGTGCGGGCCCAGTTCCCCGGCGCCAATCCGCGCGTGATTTCGGAAACCGTGGCCGCGCCGCTGGAAGAGCAGATCAACGGCCTGGAACACATGCTGTACTTCGAAAGCCAGGCCACCGCCGACGGCAGCATGACGCTGACGGTGACCTTCAAGATCGGCACGGTGCCGGAGCAGGCCGAGACGGCGGTGCAGAACCGCATCAACCGCGCCTTGCCGCGCCTGCCCGATATCGTGCGCCAGATCGGCGTGACGACCGAGAAGCAGTCGCCCAACCTGACCATGGTGGTGCACATGGTCTCTCCGGACAACAGCCACGACGCGCTCTATCTGCGCAACTACGCCAACCTGAACGTGCGCGACGACCTGCTGCGCGTGCCCGGCATGGGCTCGGTGCTGCTGTTCGGTTCCGGCGACTACGCGATGCGCATCTGGCTCAATCCGCGCCAGCTGGCGGCGCGCAACATGACCGCCGGCGACGTGGTGGCGGCGATCCGCGAGCAGAACGCGCAAGTGGCGGCCGGCGTGGTCGGCTCGCCGCCGGCGCCCAACGACACCGACTTCCAGCTGCAGGTCAATGCGCAGGGACGGCTGATCAAGGAGGAGGATTTCGCCGAGATCATCGTCCGCAGCGATCCCGCGACCGGTGCGCTGGTGCGCATCAAGGATGTCGGCCGGGTGGAGATCAGCGCCAACTCGTATTCGCTGCGCAGCCTGCTGAACAACAAGGAGGCGGCGGCCATCGGTATCTTCCAGGCGCCCGGCTCGAACGCGCTGAAGCTGTCGAACGACGTGCGCGCGACGATGGAGAACGCCAAGAAGAACTTCCCCAAGGGTGTCGACTACGACATCGTCTACGACCCCACGCGCTTCGTGCAGACCTCGATCGAGAAAGTGGTGCACACGCTGATCGAGGCGGTGCTGCTGGTGGTGCTGGTGGTGATCATCTTCCTGCAGACCTGGCGCGCCTCGGTGATCCCGCTGCTGGCGGTGCCTATCTCCATCATCGGCACGTTCGCGATGCTGCTGTTGCTGGGCTACTCGATCAACACGCTGACCCTGTTCGGGCTGGTGCTGGCGATCGGCATCGTGGTCGACGACGCCATCGTGGTGGTGGAAAACGTCGAGCGCAACATCGCCGACGGCCTGACGCCGCACGACGCCACGGTGCGCGCGATGCGCGAGGTGAGCGGACCTATCATCGCCATCGCGCTGGTGCTGTGCGCCGTGTTCATCCCGCTGACCTTCGTACCCGGCCTGTCCGGCCAGTTCTACAAGCAGTTCGCGGCGACGATCGCGATTTCCACGGTGATCTCGGCGTTCAATTCGCTGACCTTGTCGCCGGCGCTGGCGGCGCTGCTGCTGCGCCCACACGACGCGCCCAAAGACAAGATCATGGTGGTGATGGACAAGCTGTTCGGCAAGTTCTTCCACTGGTTTAACTGCATGTTCCAGCGCCGCAGCAAGGCCTATGGACGCGGCGTGACCGGGCTGCTGCAGCGCAAATCGCTGGCGCTGGTGGTCTACGGCGTGCTGCTGCTGTGCACCGGCCTGCTGTTCACGCGCATCCCCAGCGGCTTCGTGCCGGCGCCGGACAAGCAGTACCTGATCGGCATCGCCCAGCTGCCCGCCGGTTCGTCGCTGGCGCGCACCGAGAAGGTCATCCGCGACATGAGCGACATCGCGCTCAAGGTGCCGGGCATCGTCGATTCGATCGCCTTCCCCGGCCTGTCGATCGCCGGCTTCTCGTCGTCGCCGAACGAGGGCATCGTCTTCTTCGGCCTGGCGCCGTTCGAGGAGCGCACCACGCGCGCCCTGTCCAAGGACGCCATCCTCGGCAAGGTCAATGGCGCCATCCAGGCGATCCAGGGCGCGCGCATGTTCGTCGTGCCGCCGCCGGCGGTGGACGGCCTGGGCAACGCGGGTGGCTTCAAGCTGCAGGTGCAGGACCGCGGCGGCCAGGGCGAGCAGGCGCTGTATGGCGCGGTCTGGGGCGGCATACTCGGGCCGATCTACGGCAATCCCAAGTCCAGCATCGGCACGCCGTATTCGAACTACGACATCAACGTGCCGCAGCTGTTCGCCGACGTCGACCGCACCAAGGCCAAGCAAATGGGCCTGCCGCTGCAGGAGATCTACGACACGCTGCAGATCAACCTCGGCTCGCTGTACGTGAACGACTTCACGCGCTTCGGCAAGACCTACCAGGTGGTGGTGCAGGCCGACGCGCCGTTCCGCTCGCGCGCCGACAGCATCACCAACCTGGAGACGCGCAATTCGGCGGGCCAGATGGTGCCGCTGGGTTCCGTGATGCAGGTCAATCCGACCTTCGGCCCGACGCGCGTGACGCGCTACAACGGCTTCCCCTCGGCCGACGTCAACGGCGCCGCCAAGCCGGGCTTCTCCAGCGGCCAGGCGGAATCCGAGATCGAACGCCTGGTCAAGCAGCTGCCGCGCGGGATGTCGTACGAATGGACCGACCTGACCTACCAGGACCGGCTCACGCGCGACATCACGCTGCCCGGCATCAACGTCAAGATACCGACGCTGGCGGCGGTGCTGTTCCTGTCCGTGGTGCTGGTGGTGCTGGTGCTGACTGCGCAGTATGAAAGCTGGAGCCTGCCGCTGGCCATCATCATGATCGTGCCGATGTGTATCCTGTCGGCGCTGTTCGGCGTGTGGATATCACACTTCCCGCCGTTCTCGCAGGGCGGAGACCTGAACCTGTTCACGCAGGTGGCGCTGGTGGTGCTGGTCGGCCTGGCGTGCAAGAACGCGATCCTGATCGTGGAATTCGCCAAGGAGCTGGAGGAGCAGGGGCAGCCGATGATGGAGGCCATCGTCAACGCCTGCCATCTGCGCCTGCGGCCCATCCTGATGACGTCGATCGCCTTCTGCGCCGGCGTGATCCCGCTGATTCTGGGCAGCGGCGCCGGCAGCGAGATGCGCCGCGCGATGGGGATCGCCGTGTTCTCGGGCATGGTTGGCGTGACCTCGTTCGGCATCTTCCTGACGCCGGTGTTCTACTCGCTGCTGCGCAAGGGCACCGAGAAGCGCCGCGCGCATTCGGCCGAATTACGGCACCAGATCGAGGCCGCGGCCCATCCATTCCATCCCGGCATCGACGATGCCGATCCGCCGCGCAAGGGGGAAGTATGAGCCAGCATCGTAGCCATCCGGCCGTCGTCATCGGCGTCGCGCTGGTGTTGACGGCGTGCTCCAGCGCGCCGCCGGTCAAGAAATTCGAACCCGCGCTGGACAGCGGCTTCGCCAACGCGCCGTCGGCCGCCGCCGGGGAACCGCTCGGTGAATTCTGGCGCGCCTTCAACGATCCGCTGCTCGACACGCTGGTACAGCGGGCGCTGAAGGCCAATACCGATATCCGCAGCGCCGCCGCCAGCCTGCGCGAAGCGCGCGCGCTGAACCGCTACGCCGACGCGCAGCTGCTGCCCAGCATCGGCCTCGATGCCGGCGCGGCACGCATCCGCGCGCCGAACGACGCCGGCGTGGTCAAGACCAACAACAACTACTCGGTTGGCTTCGACGTCGCCTGGGAGGCCGACCTGTTCGGCCGTCTCGGCGACGCGCGCAAGGCGGCGCAGGCCAACGTGCTGGCCGGCGCGGCCGGCGTGCGGGCGGCGCAGGTCAGCGTGACGGCCGAGGTGGCGCGCAACTACTTCGACCTGCGCGGTCTGCAGGAGCAGCTGCGCGTGGCCGTGGCGTCGCTGGAGACGCAGCAGGCGGCGCTGGAGCTGGTCGACGCGCGGCTCGACGTGGGCCGCGGCACGGCGCTCGACAGCGAACGCGCGCGGGCCCTGGTGAAATCGACGGCGGCCAATATTCCGGCGCTGGAGGCGGCCTTGATACGCACGCGCTATCGGCTGGCGGTGCTGTGCGGCCTGCAGCCGACCGCGCTCGACGCGGAACTGGGGCCGGTGCGGCCGCTGCCCGGGTTGAAGGCGGTGCAGTTGTCCAGCATCGGTTCGCCGGCCTCGCTGCTGCGGCGCCGGCCGGACATCCAGCTGGCCGAGGCGCAGGTGGCGGCGGCAGCGGCGCAGGTCGGCGTGGCGCGCAGCGCGCTGTTCCCGGTGCTGTCGCTGGGCGGCACGCTGGGACAGAACTCGTCGCACTTCAGCGACTTGGGCAAGGGCGCATCGTATGTCTACAACCTCGGCGCGCAGCTGACGTGGAACCTGATCGACTTCGGCCGCATCCGCGCGCAGATCAGCGCCGCCGATGCGCGCAACGACGCGGTGGTGATCGGCTACGAGAAAGCGGTGCTGGGCGCGCTGGAGGAGACGGAAGGCGCGCTGGCCAGCTACACCCGCACCCAGCGCCAGACCGAGCTGCTGTTCGAGGCGGCCCAGTCGTCGGAGCAGGCCGCCGTGATCGCGCGTGAGCGTTTCAAGGTCGGCTCGACCGATTTCCTGACGGTGCTCGACGCCGAGCGCGAACTGTTGTCCGCGCGCGACCGCCTGGCGCAAGCCCAGGCCGGCGCCGCCACCTCGCTGGTGGCGGTCTACAAGGCCCTGGGCGGCGGCTGGGAGGTGCCTGCACAATAGCAATCAAACAGCGACTTGCAATAGAAAAGAAGAAATTGCAGAGTTGTGCGTTGCAGCATAAACTGGACTGGCCATTTGACCTTTTAATAGGAACATCATGAGCCCGTGCAGAAGAAAAGACCCTCTAGTCGCCGCTAAGGTCGAAGTAGGACGCATTTTCAAGGACATGCTGAGCGTGGAGGATGCTGCCGTTTACATGGCCAGCAACAGCATCCCGCCCGAGGTGTCCGAGCGCGTGCTCAACAGCTCGGGATGCGATACTCGACAATGCGTCGAGACGCTGCAACACAGCTAGGAGTTTCACCTCGTTAAACCGCATGGCTGCTGTTGCAGCCTGCGGCACTTCCGCGCAACACTTCATTCGCTTTCGTTGACATTCAAGAATTGCCGGTGCTATAGTTAATTCAATAAGTGGAAACGATTCCATTTAATTCATAAGTGAATAAACGATAGACGGAAGGGCAACGATCCTTCTGCACGGAGACAGAATGTTGACAGCCAGCCCCGCTATGCCGGGCGATGGAGCCTTGCGCCCTTCGCCTTTGCAGCATGTCTTGAAACGCCTTTCCCGCCTGCTC
Source organism: Duganella sp. LjRoot269 (assembly GCF_964254095.1). Lineage (NCBI taxonomy): Bacteria > Pseudomonadati > Pseudomonadota > Betaproteobacteria > Burkholderiales > Oxalobacteraceae > Duganella > Duganella sp. LjRoot269. Next base: position 620,941 of record NZ_CAXUSL020000001.1, read on the forward strand.
GCGGTGCCGGCCTTGCTGCTGTGCGTGCACGGGTCCGCTCAGGCGCAGGCCAGGGTGCAGGCATGGATCACCACCGGCGACCAGACGCAATTGCTGGCGCGCGGCGCCGATGCCCAGTTCAAGCCGGGCGCCGCTGCCGCCACCATCATCGAGGTCGATCCGTCGCAGCGCTACCAGGAAATGGTGGGCTTCGGCGCCGCCATCACCGACGCTTCCGCCTGGCTGATGCGGAACCGCATGAACGAGCAGCAGCGCAGCGCCTTGCTCAACGAACTGTTCGGCAAGGCGCCGGGGCTGGGCTTCAGCTTCACCCGCCTGACCATCGGCGCCTCCGATTTCTCGCGCCAGCACTACAGCTTCGACGACATGCCGAAAGGCCAGACCGATCCCACGCTGGCGCATTTCTCCATCGAACCCAACCGCGCCGACGTGCTGCCGATCACCAAGGCCGCGCTGGCGATCAATCCCAGGCTGCGCGTGATGGCGTCGCCGTGGAGCGCGCCGGGCTGGATGAAATCCACCGACAGCCTGATCCAGGGCACCTTGAAGCCGGAAGCGTTCGCGCCGTTCGCCGCCTACCTGTCGCGCTATGTCGGCGCCTACGAGAAGGAGGGCGTGCCGATCTACGCGCTGACCTTGCAGAACGAGCCGCACTTCGAGCCCAAGGATTATCCCGGCATGCGCGTGGATCCAGCCAAGCGCGCCGCCTTCATCGGCGGCCACCTGGGGCCGCTGCTGGCGAAGGAACATCCGCAAACCCGCATCCTGGACTGGGACCACAACTGGGACGAGCCGGGCTCGCCGGCCGACGTGCTGAAGGATCCGGTGGCGAACAAATACGTCAACGGCATCGCCTGGCACTGCTACGGCGGCGACGTGCGCGTGCAGGCCGCGCTGCATGACCGCTGGCCCGACAAGGACACCTACTTCACCGAATGCTCGGGCGGCAAATGGGCGCCGGTATGGTCGGACAATCTGCAGCACTTCGCCCGCACACTGGTGATCGGCACCACGCGCGGCTGGGCCAGGGGCGTGCTGCTGTGGAACCTGGCGCTGGACGAACACGACGGCCCGCACCTGGGCGGCTGCAACGATTGCCGCGGCGTCGTCACCATCGACACCCGCGACGGCAAGGTCACCCGCAACGAGGAATATTACGCGCTGGCCCACGCCAGCCGCTTCGTGCGCCAGGGCGCGCGCCGCGTCGCGTCGACCAGCGGCTACGACCAGCTCGACACGGTGGCCTTCCGCAACGCCGACGACGGTTCGGTGGCGCTGCTGGTGGTGAACTCGGCCAAGGAGCCGCGCAGCTTCGCGGTGCGCCAGGGCAAGCAGAGCTTCAGCTATACCTTGCCGGCAGCCAGCGTCGCCACCTTCACCTGGAAATAAAAAAGCGCTGCCGCGTCGTCGCGCGGCAGTTTTTTCAGAACAAAAATGGAAGCGCTTCCACGCAAGAGGATGCCATGTCTTACCGATCTATATTAGTGACCTTGCTGGCGCTTGCCGGCTGCGGCGGCGGCAGTGGCGCCGGTCCGTCGTCCGCGCCGGTGCCGCCCGCGCCGCCGGTGGTGGAAGCCATCAAGCCGACTCCGGTCACGCCGGTGCCGGTGACGCCGACCATGCTGCACACGCAGGGAAGCAAGTGGCTGAAGGCCGACGGCAGCCAGGCCGCGCTCAAGGGCGTCAACCTCGGCAACTGGCTGATCAATGAATTCTGGATGATGGGGCAGGGCAGCGCCGGCATCGACGACGAGTGCAAGCTGGAGGCCAACTTCGACAACCGCTTCGGCTATGCCGAGCGCCAGCGCCTGATGCAGCTGTTCCGCGACAACTGGATCACCACCCGCGACTGGGACCAGATGCAGAAGTTCGGCCTGAACCTGGTGCGCCTGCCGTTCATCTACAGCGTGGTCGAGGACGAAAAGAATCCGCGCCACTTGCGCGCCGACGCCTGGCGCTACCTGGACGACGCCATCGCCCAGGCCGAAAAGCGCGGCATGTACGTGATCCTCGACCTGCACGGCGCCGTCGGCGCGCAGGGATGGGAACAGCATAGCGGCTGCGCCAACAAGAACCTGTACTGGAGCACGCCGGAATACCAGGAGCGCACCGTCTGGCTGTGGCAGCAGATCGCCGGCCGCTACAAGGACCGTGCGTCGGTCGCCGGCTACAGCGTGCTCAACGAGCCGTGGGGCACCACCGCCGCCAACCTGGCCGCCGTCGTCAAGACGCTGTACACGGCGATCCGCGCGGTCGACCCGAACCACGTCGTCATCCTGCCCGGCCACAACAGCGGCAACATCAGCGCCTATGGCAAGCCGTCCGAACAGGGCATGAGCAATGTCGCGTTCGAGATGCACTTCTATCCGGGCCTGTTCGGCTGGGGCCAGATCGGCCTGCAGGTGCACAAGGACTGGCTGAGCTGCAGCGGCGGCGGCAACAGCGGCGTGTGCGAGTGGGACAACAAGATCAAGGCGGTCGACACCGCGTTCTTCATCGGCGAGACGCAGCCGTGGACCGGGCTGGGCCTGGACCTCGGCGGCCAGGTCACGCGCGCTTCCTTCGATACCTACGCCAAGTACGGCTGGGCCGCCACGGCCTGGACCTGGAAGGTGGTCAACAACAAGGGCGGGCAGGGCAACGGCACCTGGGGCCTGGTCACCAACGCCGCCGCCGCGCCGGTGCCGGCGCTCGATTTCACCAAGGCGCCGGTGGCCGATATCGAATCCCTGTTCCAGTCGTTTGGCACGCAGGTTTATGAGGTCCACCAGTCCGCGCAGGACTGGATGACCAGCAGCACCGCACCACAGCCGTTCCGTTAGTCGTAACCAGCAAAACTATAAAGAGAGAGACAACATGAGAAAGCAGACACATCCACTCGCATTGACCCCGATCGCCGCCGCCTGCGCCACGCTGGCCTGGGCCCTCGCCGCCAGCCCGGCCTGGGCGCAGCAGGGGCCGGCCAACGGCGCCGCGGCCGAGGACAAGGAAGTCCAGTCGGTGGTCGTCACCGGCATCCGCCGCAGCATCGAGACCTCGATGGCGATCAAGCGCGATTCCGATTCCATCGTCGAGGCGGTCACCGCCGAAGACATCGGCAAGCTGCCGGACGTGTCGATCGCCGAGTCGATCGCCCGCCTGGCCGGCCTGACGGCGCAGCGCGTCGAAGGCCGCGCGCAGTCGATCTCGATCCGCGGCCTGGCGCCGGACTTTTCCGGCACGCTGATGAACGGCCGCGAGCTGGTCTCGACCAGCAACAACCGCGGCGCCGAATACGACCAGTATCCGTCCGAGCTGATCAACGGCGTCACCGTCTACAAGACGCCGGACGCCTCGCTGGCCGGCGGCGGCCTGTCCGGCACGGTGGACCTGCACACGGTGCGTCCGCTGGACCTGCGCGAGCGCAGCATCGTGTTCAACGCGCGCGGCGAACACAACTCCAACGGCAAGCTCAACTCGAACACGCCGGCCAACGGCAACCGCCTCAGCGCGTCGTATGTCGACCAGTTCATGAACAACACGCTGGGCGTGGCGATCGGCTACGCGCACCTGGATTCGCCGGGCCAGCAGCAGGAATACAAATCGTGGTGGTGGGGCACCGACAACAAGCTGCCGAAAGGCGACGAGGACGTGGTGGCGCTGAAGGGCGCCGAAGTCACGGCGACCTCGCGCAAGCAGAAGCGCGACGGCCTGATGGGCGTGATCGAATACCGTCCGTCCAAGGAATTCCGCACCTCGCTGGACCTGTACTATTCCGAGTTCAAGGAAGACACCACCATGCGCGGCATGATGTGGAACTCGCACCAGTGGAGCGACGTCACCTACAACAATCCGCAGATCGTCACGCAGGGCGGCACCCGCCTGCTGGTGGGCGGCGCGCTGGTCAACCTGGAACCCATCGTGCGCAACGACTTCAACCAGCGCAAGGACCAGCTCGGCGCCGTGGGCTGGAACAACCAGTTCAAGCAGGACCGCTGGACCCTGGTCGGCGACCTGTCGTACTCGACCGCCAAGCGGCGCGAGATGGTGCTGGAAACCTACGCCGGCCTGGGCCCGGCCGGATCGCACATCACCGACAACAATTTCCAGTTCAAGATCCCGACCGCCAGCGGTCTGCCGACCTTCACGCCCAGCCTGAACTTCGCCGATCCGCAGATCATCAAGCTGACCGACGTCGGCGGCTGGGGCAAGGATGCGGACATGCACCATCCGGTGGTGGAAGATTCGCTGGGTTCGCTCAAGCTGTCGGCCAAGCGCGACCTGGACGGCATGTTCCGCAACGTCGAAGGCGGCGTCAACTACAGCAAGCGCGAGAAGACCCACGCCGACACCAACAACTACTGGAACCTGAAGAACGGCCGCGCGCCGGCCACGGTGTCGTCCGACCTGATCGAGCCGTCGACCTCGCTGGCCTTCGCCGGCATCCCGCGCGTGCTGACCTATGACGTGCTGGGTGCGTTGAACAAGTACTACACCATGCAGCCGGCCCGCCCGGACGATCAGGCGCTGCAGGACTGGGGCGTGACCGAGAAAGTCACCACCGCCTATGGCCGCGTCGGCATCGACACCGACGTCGGTCCGTTCCCGCTGCGCGGCAACATCGGCGTGCAGGCCGTCAACGTCGACCAGAAATCGCGCGGCACCACCGTCAACTCCGGCAAGCTGGGCTCGATCACCGGCGGCGCCAGCTACACCGACTGGCTGCCGAGCGTGAACCTGAACTTCGACCTCGACAAATACCTGAGCACCACCAATCTGCGCTTCGGCGCGGCCAAGACGGTGGCCCGTCCGCAGATGTCGGACATGCGCGCCGGCATCTCCGGCGGCGTCGACGCCACCACCCGCATGTGGAACGGCAGCGGCGGCAATCCGCAGCTGGAACCGTGGCGCGCCAACTCGTATGATTTGTCGATGGAAAAGTACATGGGCAAACGCAGCTACATCGCCGGCGCGCTGTGGTACAAGAAGCTGCAAAGCTACATCTACAACCAGCAGACCGCGTTCAGCTTTGCCGGCTTCCCGAATCCGTCGGCCGTCGTGCCGATCCAGGATATCGGCACCTTGAACCGTCCGGCCAACGGCACCGGCGGCATGGTCAAGGGCGTGGAACTGTCGGGCGCGCTGGACGGCGGCCTGCTGTGGGCGCCGCTGGAAGGCTTCGGCGTGACCGGCAGCATGTCCGGCACCGAGAGCACCATCCATCCCAACGGTCCGGGCACCAAGGAGAAACTGCCGGGGCTGTCGGGCGTGGTATCCAACTTCACCGTCTACTACGAGCAGTCTGGCTACTCGGCGCGCGCCAGCCGCCGCTACCGCTCGGCCTATCGCGGCGAGGTCACCGGCCTGTTCGCGCAGCGCGCCTTCAGCGAGATCCTGGCCGAACGCCAGATCGACCTGCAGCTGGGCTACGCGATCGAGCAGGGCCGCTACAAGGGCCTGTCCTTCCTGTTCCAGGTGAATAACCTGAACAACTCGCCTTACCAGACCCGCCAGGGCGATCCGTTCTCGGGCGGCTCCTACGCGCCCGAGCGCTACACCACCTACGGCCGCCAGTTCTTGCTGGGCTTGAACTACAAGCTGTAAGTTTGCAGCGCCGCCGTCAGCAGTTCGGTGAAGACGCGTATCTTCACCGAGCCGCGGCGGCTGGCCGGATACAAGGCATAAATTCCCACATCCATGTCGCCGGGATTGGTTTCGTACAGATCCAGCACCGGCACCAGCATGCCCTGCTCCAGGTCCTGGTGGATCAGCCAGGCCGGCAGCAGCGCCAGGCCCAGTCCGCTCAGCGCGGCTTGCCGCAGCATCTCCGAATTATTCACGCTGAGGCTGCCGTGCACCTCGATCTCGGCTTCCTGGCCGCCGCGCCGCAGCTTCCAGGTCTGGCGGCTGGCGCCGTAGGAAAACTGCAGGCAGTTGTGGCCGGTCAGGTCGGCCGGCGCGTGCGGCCTGCCGTGCTGGCGCAGATATGCGGGGCTGGCGCAGATGTGGCGCCGGTGGCCGGCCAGCTTGCGCGCGATCAGGTTGGGCTGCCGCTCCGGCGTGCCGATGCGGATCGCCAGGTCGATCGCCTCGTCGACCATATTGGTGTAGTTGTCGCTGAGCCGCATGTCCAGCGCCATCTTCGGGTAGCGCCGCACCAGCTCCGGCAGCAGCGGGCCGATGGTGCGGATCGCCAGGGTCACCGGCGCGGCCACGCGCAGCACGCCGACCGCTTCGCTGTCGCGGCCGGAAGCGGCGTCGTCGGCCTCGTCCAGCGCGGCCAGGATCTGCGTCGCGTGCTCATAGTAGTTGCGGCCGCTGTCGGTCAGCGTGATGCTGCGGGTCGAGCGGTTCAGCAAGGGGGCGCCGAGGCGCACTTCCAGCGCATCGACCAGCCGCGTGACCGAGGACGTGGCCACGCCCAGGTGGCGGGCGGCGGCGGAAAAGCCGCCATTGCTGGCGACCAGGCAGAAGGCTTTGAGTTCAGCGAATCGGTCCATGGCAGGCTTTGCGTCTGGCGCAAAGGTGATTGCAGATTCGCCTATATTATCAGCAGAGTTGTGCGGGATTATAGTGATTTCATACTTTTCAGCCCTGGAGGCCGTATGAACATTACCCCCTTACCCTTGAGCTTTGGCGCCACCATCGAAGGCATGGACTTGCGCCAGGCCGGTCCCGGCACCGCGCAGTTGCTGCGCTCGGCGTTGCTGCAGTACGGCATGCTGGTGATACGCGGCCAGTCGCTGACGCCGCCGGAGCAGGTCGCCGCCACCGAACTGTTCGGCAGCCTGGAGACTTTTCCGGCCATGCGCGGCCAGCTGGACGGCTTGCCGGAAATCTTCCGCGTCGCCAGCCGGCCCGAGGATGGCCACGTCGACGTCGGCCGCTACTGGCATTCGGACGGCTCGTTCCGCGCGGAGCCGACGCCGATCAGTTTCTGGTACTCGGTGGCGCAATCAAGCGAGGGCGGCGACACCTTGTTCACCGATTTGCAGCAAGCCTATGCCGAGCTGCAGCCGGAAATCCGCGAGGAATTCGACGCCCTGCGGACCGCGCACCGCAACGGCGTGGTGCACCCGCTGGTGTTGAAGCACCCGAAAACCGGCATTCCGGCGCTGTATTTGAACCTGGGCCTGACCGGCGGCGTGCTGGGCTACGGGCCGGAACGCTCGCAGGCGTTGATGCAGGCGGTGGACCGCCATTACTCCCGCCCCGGCGCCACCTACCGCCACCATTGGCTGCCCGGCGACGTGGTGGTGGCCGACAACCTGCACATCGCGCACAAGGCGACGCCGGTCGGCCCCGGCCGCCGCATCCTGAACCGCACCACGGTGCGCGCCGACGGCGTGATCTGGCCCGAGGCGGCCTGATTTTTATGTTATTTCCCTAGCGCACGATTGGTTTTTGCCGGTATAGCAGTTTTGTGTTTGAGCTAAACTTCCAGCTTTCCTCGCTACCTGGCAGAACCATGCCCAATCTGTCGTCCATGGATGAAAGCGGCTTCCGCCGCATCCTCGCGCGCAACGTCACGCTGCCGCTGGCCGCCGGCGTGGTCAGCGCCGGGGTGTTTGTCGTCTTGCTGGCTTACCTGGTCAATACGATGAGCTGGGTCGAGCACAGCGAACGCGTGATCGGCAGCGCCAACGAAATCAGCAAGCAGATGGTGGACATGGAAACCGGCCTGCGCGGCTACATGCTGACCGGCGATGAAAGCTTTCTCGAGCCGTACACGCTGGCCAAGCCCAAGGTCGCCACCGGCCTGAAGTCGCTGGGGCAGCTGGTCGATGACAGCCCGGTCCAGCTGGACCGGCTGAGCGTCATCGGCGCCCAGCAATTGCAGTGGGACCAGTATGCGCAGGAAATGATACGGCTGCGCGCCGCCAACGGCGACGTGACCGGTCCCGCCAAGACCGGCCGCGGCAAGACCCAGTTCGATGAAATCCGCCGCCAGATCGATGCCTTCATCGCCATGGAGCAGCGGATGCGCCAGGACCGCAACGACAGCGCGCGCAGCGTGACCACCTGGGTGGCCGCCACCTATCTGCTGCTGACGCTGGGCGTCGGCGGCATCCTGGCCTGGTTCGGCCGGCGCGATTTGATGGGCCTGTCCAAGGTCTACGACCTGGCGCTGCGCGAGCACACCACGCATGCCGAAACGCTGGCGCGGCAGGCCTGGCTGCGCACCGGCCAGAGCGAGCTGGCGCAGCAGGGTATAGGCCAGCTGGCGCTGCCGCAGCTGTCGGCGGCGCTGCTGCAATTCATGGCGCGCTACATGGATGTGGTGGTCGGCGCGCTGTACCTGCGCGCCGACGACGGCAGTTTCCAGCGCGTGGCCTCGTACGGCTTCAGCGACGAGTGGGCGCAGCGCGAGCAGCGCATCAAGCCGGCTGAAAGCCTGGTCGCGCAGGCGGCGCTGCAACGCCGCGTGCTCCGGCTGGACAATGTGCCGGCCGACTACATCCAGGTCAGTTCCGGCCTCGGCGGCGGCGCGCCGGCCAGCGTGCTGCTGGCGCCGCTCGACAACGATGGCGAGATCAACGGCGTGGTCGAGCTGGGCCTGCTGCGCCCGATCTCCGAGCGCGACGTCGATTTCCTGACCATGGTGAAGGGCAATGTCGGCAACGCCATCGAAGCCAGCTGGTCGCGCCAGCGCCTGCAGGAAGTGCTGGTCGAAACCCAGCAGCTCAACGAGGAACTGCAGGTGCAGCAGGAAGAGCTGCGCACCGCCAACGAGGAGCTGGAGGAACAGTCGCGCGTGCTGGAAGAGTCGCAGGCCAGCCTGGAAAACCAGAAGGCGGAGCTGGAGCAGACCAACGAGCAGCTGGCCGAGCAGGGCGTGGCGCTGGACCAGAAGAACGCCGCGCTGAGCAAGGTGCAGCTGGACCTGGAGGAGCGCGCCACCGAGCTGGAACGCGCCAGCCAGTACAAATCGCAATTCCTGGCCAATATGTCGCACGAGCTGCGCACGCCGCTCAACAGCTCGCTGATCCTGGCCAAGCTGCTGTCGGAAAACACGGCCGGCAACCTGAACGAGGAGCAGGTGCGCTTCGCCAACACGATCTACTCGGCCGGCAACGACCTGCTGAACCTGATCAACGATATCCTCGACATTTCCAAGGTCGAGGCGGGCAAGCTGGACCTGGTGCCGGAGCAGCTGTCGGTACGCCACGTGGTCGAAGGCATGGCGATGGTGTTCGACCCGCTGGCGCAGCAAAAGAAACTGGCCTTCCACGTACAGATCGCCGACGAGCTGGTCCACGACATGGTCACCGACCGCCAGCGGCTGGAACAGATCCTGAAGAACCTGCTGTCGAACGCGCTCAAGTTCACCAGCACCGGCCAGATCACGCTGGCGGTACGGGCGGCGGGCGCCGAACGTGTCGCCTTCTCGGTGCAGGACAGCGGCATCGGCATCCGCGCCGAAGACCAGCAGGGCATCTTCAACGCCTTCCAGCAGGCCGACGGCACCACCAGCCGCAAGTACGGCGGCACCGGACTCGGCCTGTCGATCTCGCGCGACCTGGCGCAGTTGCTGGGCGGCGACATCGGCCTGATCAGCGAACCGGGCAAGGGCAGCTGCTTCACGCTGACCTTGCCGCTGGTGTGGACTGCGCCGGCGGCAAGGTCCGGCAGCACGGCCGTCGCCAGTCCTGCGCCGCCGCCGGCCTGGGCGGTCGAGTACGACGCCGCGGCGCCGTCGCCATCGCCGTTGCCGCCGCCGCGCGAACGCGCCTTCGACGACGACCGCGCGCTGCTGGAGGAGGGCGCCGCGGCCGGCCGCCGCCTGGTGCTGGTGATCGAGGACGACGCCACCTTCGCCCGCATCCTGTACGACCTGGCGCACGAAAAACAATACAGCTGCCTGGTGGGCTTCGACGCCGACGAGGGGCTGGCGCTGGCGCGCGAATACCGGCCGGACGCGGTGCTGCTCGACATCCGCCTGCCGGACCGTTCCGGCCTGTCGGTGCTGCAACTGCTGAAGGACGATGCGCAGACGCGCCACATCCCGGTGCACGTGGTGTCCGGTTCCGACAACGGCGAGGCGGCGCTGCACCTGGGCGCGATCGGCTTCGCGCTGAAGCCGACCACCCGCGAGCAGCTGATGGAAGTGTTCCGCCGCATCGAAGGCAAGCTGACGCAGAAGATCAAGCGCGTGCTGCTGGTCGAGGACGACAGCCGCCAGCGCGACAGCGTGGTGCAGCTGATCTCCGACGACGATGTCGAGATCGTCGCCGTCGGCAGCGGCGAGGAAGCGCTGGCGCTGCTGCGCACCACCGTCTACGATTGCATGATCATCGACCTCAAGCTGCCCGACATGCAGGGCAACGAGCTGCTGCAGCGCATGGCGGGCGAATCGCTGGCGGCCTTCCCGCCGGTGATCGTCTACACCGGCCGCAACCTGTCGCGCGCCGAGGAGGCCGACCTGCACAAGTATTCACGCTCCATCATCATCAAGGGCGCCCGTTCGCCGGAGCGCCTGCTCGACGAGGTGACGCTGTTCCTGCACAAAGTCGAGGCCGATTTGTCCAGCGAGCGGCAGAACATGCTGCGCACGGTGCGCTCGCGCGACCGCGTGTTCGAGGGCCGCCGCATCCTGCTGGTGGACGACGACGTGCGCAACATCTTCGCGCTGACCAGCGCGCTGGAGCAGAAAGGCGTGCTGGTTGAAGTGGGCCGCAACGGCTTCGAGGCGATCGCCAAGCTCAACGAGGTGCCGGACATCGACCTGGTGCTGATGGACGTGATGATGCCGGGCATGGACGGCCTGGAGGCGACGCGCCGCATCCGCGCCGAAGCCCGCTTTGCCCGCCTGCCGATCATCGCCATCACGGCCAAGGCCATGAAGGACGACCAGGAGCAATGCCTGGCGGCCGGCGCCAGCGACTACCTGGCCAAGCCGATCGACCTGTCGCGCATGTACTCGCTGCTGCGGGTGTGGATGCCGAACGGTGAACGGACCTGACGATGCAAGGGTCTTACCATGCAACATAGCGACACCGACATCGAGCTCAAAGTGTTGATGGAAGCCATCTACATGAAATACAGCTACGACTTCCGCGACTATACCGGCGCCTCGCAAAAGCGCCGCGTGCTGCACGCCCTGCGCGAGATGGATTGCGCCAGCATCTCGGCGCTGCAGGCGCGCATCATGCACGAGCCGGCCGCGTTCAGCCAGCTGCTGCAATTCCTGACGATACCGGTGACGTCGATGTTCCGCGACCCAAGCTACTACGCGGCGCTGCGCGAACACGTGGTGCCGGTGCTGCGCACCTACCCGTCGCTGAAGATCTGGATCGCCGGCTGCAGCACCGGCGAGGAAGTGTTTTCAATGGCCATCCTGCTGAAGGAAGAGGGCTTGCTGGAACGCAGCATGATCTACGCCACCGACATCAATCCGCAGTCGCTGGACAAGGCGCGCAAGGGCGTGTTCCCGCTGGACGCGGTGCGCGAGTACGCCGGGAACTACCAGGCGGCCGGCGGCACCCGCAGTTTTTCCGACTACTACACGGCGGCCTACGACGCCGCGCTGTTCGACGGCGCGCTGTGCGAAAACGTCACCTTCGCCGACCACAGCCTGGCCACCGACTCGGTGTTCGCGGAAACCCACCTGATCAGCTGCCGCAACGTCATGATTTATTTTAAGAAAAAGTTGCAGGAGCGCGCTTTCGGCCTGTTTTACGAATCGCTGTGCCATCGCGGCTTCCTCGGCCTGGGCAGCAAGGAAAGCATCGATTTCTCCGCCTATGCGCCGAACTTCGAGCCGGTGGTGAAGCGCGAACGGCTGTTCCGGAAGCGCTGACATGGCGCCGACCGCCGCCGAGTCCATCAAGGCCGCGCTGGCCGGACGCGCCATCGAGGCGGTGGTGATCGGCGCCTCGGCCGGCGGCGTGGGCGCGCTGCTGCGCCTGTTGCCGGGTTTGCCGGCGGGCTATGGCCGCGCCGTGGTGGCCTTGCTGCACATGCCGGACGGCCGCCAAAGCCTGCTGGCCGAGGTGTTCCAGCAGCGCATGGCGTTGCCGGTGCGGGAGGCCGCCGACAAGGAGCCGGTGTTGTCCGGAACGCTGTATTTTGGCGGTTCCGGCTACCATTTGTCTGTTGAGACGGATCGCAGTTTTTCGCTCAGCTGCGAGGCTCCGCTGCACTTTGCGCGGCCGGCGATTGATTACCTGATGGAATCGGCGGCCGACGCCTACGGCCCGGCGCTGGCCGGCATCCTGCTGACGGGGGCCAACCAGGACGGCGCCGCCGGCTTGGCCGCCATCGGCCGCGCCGGCGGCCTGACGGTGGTGCAGGATCCGGCCGAGGCGGAAGTGCCGACCATGCCGCGGGAAGCCATCCGTTTGCGGGCGCCGGACCTGATCCTGCCGTTGGACGATATACACACATTGCTGTTGATGCTGGAGAACTATTAATGCAAGCCGAGCACCCGACCAAATTGCTGATCGTCGACGATCTGCCGGAAAACCTGCAGGCGCTGAACGCGATCATCCGCGGCGAGGGCCGCGAGATCCACCAGGCCGGCTCGGGGGAGGAGGCGCTGGCGCTGCTGTTGCAGCACGACTTCGCCATGGCCATCCTCGACGTGCAGATGCCGGGCATGGACGGCTTCGAGCTGGCCGAGCTGATGCGCGGCACCGACAAGACGCGGCACATTCCCATCGTGTTCGTCACGGCGGCCGGCAAGGAACTGAATTATTCGTTCAAGAGCTACGAGGCGGGCGCGGTCGACGTGCTGTACAAGCCGCTCGATGCCCGCGCCGTCAACGGCAAGGTGCAGGTGTTCGTGGCGCTGTACGAGCAGCGCGAGGCGATGCGGCGCCAGGTCGAGGCGCTGGAGCTGGCACGGCAGCAGCAGGAAGCCACGCTGGCCGAGCTGAACGCCGCGCAAGCCCAGCTGCAGCGCGCGCTGGCGATGCGCGACGAATTCATGTCCATGGTGTCGCACGAGATGCGCACGCCGCTCAACACGCTGTACCTGGAAACCCAGCTGCGCAAGATGCAGCTGGAGCGCGGCAATATGGCGGCCTTCGGCGCCGAGCAGTTGCAGCGCATGGTGGCGCGCGACGACCGCCAGATCCAGAGCATCATCCGCTTGATCGACGACATGCTGGACGTGTCGCGCATCCGCAGCGGCAAGCTGTCGCTGCGGCCGGGCTGGGTCGAGCTGTCCGGCCTGCTGCGCCGGCTGGTGCAGGACCTGACGCCGCAGGCCAGCATCGCCGGCAGCAGCATCACGCTGGACGCGCCCACGCCGGTCAGCGGCTGGTGGGACGAGTTCCGCATCGAGCAGATCGTCGTCAACCTGCTGACCAACGCGCTGCGCTACGGCGCCGCGCAGCCGGTAACGGTGACTTTGCACGTCGAGCAGGACCAGGTGCGGGTGGACGTGCGCGACCAGGGCGCCGGCGTGGCGCCGGAACACCAGCAAACGATTTTTGAGCCGTACGAGCGCGGCGCCGGCACGTCGGCGCCGGCAGGACTGGGATTGGGCTTGTACATTTCGCGCCAGCTGGCCGAGGTGCACGAGGGCAGCCTGACCCTGCGCAGCAGTCCCGGCGAGGGCTCGGTCTTCACGCTGACGCTGCCGCGCCGCGACGCCCCGCCGGCCACCTGAGGCGGGAGTTCAGCGCGAGCGCGATTCCTCGCGGCGCTGGATGATGAAGGCTTTCAAGTCTTCAAAGTTGACGCTGCCGCGCTGGGCGCTGTCGATATGGTCGAAGTTCTTTTCGACAAAGCCGAGGCCGGCCTTGTGCGCCTCGTCGCGGCTCAGGTAGCCGTCGCCGTTGAGGTCTGCCTCTTCAAAGCGTTTCTTCAGCTTTTGCATCGCATGGAACTGCAGCACCGGGCCGGCCGCGCCGTCACGGGGCGGCTTGCGCATGCTGGGCGGGATATACGGGTCGGGATGTACGGGCGCCGACAGCACGGTGGGTGCCGCGGTTTCGGGCTGCGGTGCTTGCGCCAGCGCGCCCGCGCCGGTGTACGCGGCGGCGGCGGCCAATATCGCCAACTGGAACAGCTGTTTCATGGTTGTCTCCCCAGCATCGCCTTTTAGCCCGATGCGCGGCTTTATTGTGCAACTGTGACGCTATTAACGAAATTAATCAAATCACTTTGCTGCAAGCGGCGCGCAGTGTCGTCCAGATACGTCATATGGCCGCTTGCATAATATTTCAGCACAATTAACGGGTTTGCGCCCAAGCGCGCCAAATCGAGCTCGGTCTGGTGGAAGGGCGTGGCCAGGTCGTGATAGCCGTTGACGGCCATGACCCGCAGTTTCGGATTCAGCGCCATGGCGGCGGCCAGGTCGGGCAGTGTGTCCGGCAGTTGCCTGCCGTCGTGGCTGAAGTTCCAGCGGTTGACGATGTCGTTGAAGCTGACGTAGCCCGAGCGCGCGCTGTAATGCAGCTCGCCGGCCAGGTAGGTGGCGATGCTGCTGGTGAAGGCGGCGTTGATCACCGTCAGCGACGGATCGCCGTCCACCGTCAGCGCGCTGCCGGCGGGCGCCGAGACGCGGGCGTCGTAGCGGCCCAGCAGCTGGCCGGGGACGGCGTTGGCCTGGTAATAGCCCGGTCCCATGTCGAAGTTCTGCTGCCAGGTCAGCGTGGGCATGCCGGTGTCGTTGACCAGTTGCGCGATCACGCTGGCCGGCGGCGCAACCTTGTTCGTCAGATAAGCCGCGATGGCGCTGCGGTAGTCGCCGGCGGCGAAGTTGCGCGCCTGCTGGACGAAGGCGTTGAAGTCGGCCGGCGCCGGCGTGGCCCGGCCGTGGTAGGCGCTGGTGGCGGCGTAGGTGGGGATGTAGCCCTCGCAGCTGATGGCGCCTGGATCGAGCACGCCGCAGTTGCTGTTGTAGTCCATGATGGCCGAGTGCAGCACCACGCCCGCCAGCTGGACGCCGGCGATTTCCAGCAGGTTGGCCAGCACCGCCGTGCGCGGCGCGCCGTACGATTCGCCGAGCAGGAATTTGGGCGAGGCTTCGCGCTTGTTGACGGCGATATAACGCTGCACAAAATCGCGGAAGGCGGCGGCGTCGCTGTCGACGCCCCAGAAATCCTGGTTGGCGCTGGGCGCGACCGCTTGCGAGAAGCCGGTGCCGATGGCGTCCACGAACACCAGGTCGGCCTGAGCCAGCAGGGTTTCCTGGTTGTCGACCAGTTGCACCGGGGCGATGCTGGCGCTGGGGATGGTGCTGACCAGCCGGCGCGGTCCGAACGAACCCAGATGCAGGAAGGCGGACGCCGAGCCGGGGCCGCCGTTGTAGAAGAAGATGAGCGGGCGCCTGGTCAGGTCCGCGCCGGGCACGGTGTAGGCGATGTAGAAGAACGAGGCTGCGGCCTTGCCGGTGCGGGCGTCGGTGGCGGTCAGGTGGCCGGTGGTGGCGGTGTAGTTGAACTGCTGGCCGCCAAGCTGGATATGGCTGGCGATGACGGCGGCGTTTTCATTCGGCGTGGCCAGCGAGGCGGTGGCGGCGCCGGAATAGGCGATGGTGTCGGCGTAGGCGCCCGGCACTTCCGGGGTGGTGGGTGTGGTGGGCGTTGCCGGTGCGGTGGCCGTGCCGCCTCCGCCTCCGCCGCAAGCCGCCAGCATCAGCGCATACAGCGCAGCCACGCCCCGCAATTTTGTCCGATTTGCCACGTCGATCTCCGTCACGCCGGATCACAATTATGATCCTCGGCGGTACGGAATGCATCAGCTATTTGTGCCGCTATTTGTGCCAGAATCCGGCGTGCGCGACGCGCGCCTCGTCTTCCCGCATCGGGCCGATGACTACAGTCGGGCGCTGGCCGCGCGCGAACACGTCGCGGCAGGGCAGCGACAAGGTCGGGTTTTCCGGATCGCTGCCGGTCAGTTCCAGCAGACTCGCTTCCGACATCGCATATACCACGCGACCGACGCCGCTCCAGTAGGTGCCGCCGGCGCACATGGCGCACGGCTCGGCGTTGGCGTACAGCGTGGCGGTGGCCAGCTGTTCGGGGCTGTGGCGCTGGGAAGCCTGCCGCAGCGCGTTCATCTCGGCGTGCGCTGTGCGGTCGCTGCTGGAGGCGTTCATCGCCTCCGAGATGACGGTGCCGTCGGCGGCGACCACCATGGCGGCGAACGGATGGTGGCCTTCGTCGCGCGAGCGCTGCGCCAGCGCCAGCACGCGGGTGAGGAACTCGTGGTCTTGCGGTGTCGGTGCGCTCATCGTAGTACTCCGTAGTGCAGGTTCTGCTGCTTCAGGTAGGCGCGGTAGGCCAGCGACATGCGGTCGCATACCACCGACACTTCGGCGCCGGGGATCAGCGGCAGCTTGGCCGGGCTCTGGCTTTCCAGTATCGGCTGGTCCTGCAGGAAGATGGTGTCCTGGAAGGCGCGCAGGTCGTCGTCGCTGGAGGTGAAGTCGTTCAGCGCAAGGATGATCCAGACGCGCGTGGTGGTTTCGGTCAGCGGCTGCAGCATCAGCGCGATCGCCTCGCGCACGCTGTCCGGCGGATGCTTGGTCAGCACTGCGGTCAGCGGCCGCACCGCACGGTAGCTGTATTCGATGTCGCTGCCGCCGGTGGCGGCCTTGCTGGCCTGCGGCTGCCATGCGCGGCATTGTTTGGCCCAGACGCCGCTGCCGTAGTCCGCATCGTCGAAGCTTTCGACGGTGTAGTCGGCGATGGCGGCCTGCTCCTGCGCGCCGAGGATGCCTTCGTGGACAAAGGCGAAGTGCGCCATGTCGAGGAAGTTCTCGACGATGCGCGGCCCGCTGCTTTGCACGTCGTACGGTCCGCACCAGACCTTGCGCAGCGCGGCGTCGGCAAATTCGGGGAAGCGCGGCGGCTCCGGCTGGGCGGGCATGCCGAGGCAGACCCATACCAGTCCATGGCGCTCGCGCACGTTGAAGGTGGCGACCTGCGCCTTCAGGTTGGCCTCGCCCAGCGCGGGCAGGGCGGGAATGTGCTTGCAGCGGCCTTCGCTGCCGAAGGTCCAGCCGTGGTAGGCGCAGCGCAGCGTGTCGTTGTGCAAAGAGCCCATCGACAGGCGCGTGCCGCGATGGGGGCAGCGGTCTTCCCACGCGTGCAGCACACCGCCGCTGTCGCGCCAAAGAGCCAGGCGCGTGTCCAGCAGATCGGTGGCCGTGACCGCGCCGGTCGCGATCTGCTGCGAGATCGCGACCGGGTGCCAGTCGTTCAACAGGACCGGATCCGGGTTCACTTTGGAATCGAGCCTTCCACGCCTTGCACGTAGAAGTTCATCGACAGCAGGTCCTTCAGCGGCACCGGCACGCCGGCGGCGTACTTGACCGCGCCCGACTGGTCCTTGATCGGACCGGTGAACGGATTGAAGGTGCCGGCGGTGAGCGCGGCCTTCTTCTCTTCGAAGATCTTGGCGGCGGCGGCCGGCACGACGGCGTTCAGCGCCGACATCTTGACCATGCCTTCCTTCATGCCGCCACGGTATTCGCCGGTTTTCCAGGTGCCGGCCAGTACGGCCTTGGCGGTCTCGGTGTAGTAGGTGGCCCAGTTGTTGGTGGCCGCCGTCAGGTGCGCCTTCGGTGCGAACTTGGACATGTCCGAATCCCAGCCGAATGCGTACACGCCTTTTTCCTGCGCCACTTGCAGCGTGGCCGGCGAGTCGGTGTTCTGCGCCATCACGTCGGCGCCTTGCGCCACCAGGGTTTCAGCCGCCTGGCGCTCTTTCGCCGGGTCGTACCACGAGCTCACCCAGATCACCTTGGTCTTGATGGCCGGGTTGACGCTTTGCGCGCCCAGCGTGTAGGCGTTGATGTTGCGGATCACCTCAGGCACCGGGAAGGAGGCGATGAAGCCCAGCGTGTTCGACTTGGTCATCTTGCCGGCGATGACGCCGTTCAGATAGGCGCCTTCGTACAAGCGCGATTCGTAGGTGCCCAGGTTCTTGCCGGTCTTGAAGCCGGTGGCGTGCAGGAACACCACGCCCGGCGTGGTCTTGGCGACTTTCTCGGTCGGGTTCATGTAGCCGAACGAGGTGGTGAAAATCAGCTTGTTGCCTTCTGCGACCAGCTTGCGGATCACGCGTTCGGCGTCCGCGCCTTCCGGCACGTTTTCCACGTAGGTGGTCTTGACCTTGGCGCCGAGTTCCTTCTCCATCGCCAGGCGGGCCTGGTCGTGGGCGTAGGTCCAGCCGGCGTCGCCGACCGGGCCGACGTAGACGAAGCCGATCTTCAGCGGATCCGCGGCGAAAGCGGAAGCGGACATGCCGATGGTTGCGGCGGCCAGCGCGGCCAGGGCCAATACTTTGCGACGATTCATCATACGGTTTCCTTGGAAGTGAGATTTGGAAGCGGTTTAAAAGTGGTACTCCGCGCGCACCATCGGGGTTTTCGCGGTGGCGCCGGGGTTGTTCTTGTCGGGGTTGCCGAACTTGTTTTTCCAGTACTGGTATTCGACGCCGACCTTGAAGGTGTTCTTTGCCGCGCCGACCGCGCCGCTCATGTCGTACATGATCTGCATGTCGATGTTGGTTTCCGGCGAGGTGCCGCCGCCGAATTCGTTCTTGCCCTTGGCGGTGATGAAGTTGGCGTAGCCTTCAAACGACAGCGGAATGCCGATGTTGAACGGGATGCCCCAGGCGCCGGTCAGCATCGCGTGGGTCTTGTACGAATAGCGCGGCGTGGCCTGGTTGGTGAAGGTGTTGTATGGCGCGTTCGATTCCCACAGGGCCAGCAGGCTGACGTCCAGGAAGCCCGGTACGTCCAGCATCAGCGTGGGGCCCAGCACCAGCATGCGTTTCTTCGAGTTGTAGCCGGCGTCCGTCTTGCTGTTGTAATCGAAGCCGCCGGTGATGCCGACGCCGCGCGCCGGGCCGAACGCCCAGTTGCCGCCGGTGACTTTGCCCAGGTCCAGCGTGTGGCGGTAGAGCGCATACGCCTCGTGCGCGCCGCTGTTCGAGCCGGCCGCCGATGGATCGAGCTCGGACGACATCAGCAGGTCGACGCTGAAGAAGTTCTTGCCGTACTTGTAGCCCGATACGCTGCTGAAGTTGACGATGTTCTTGGTGATGTCGTTGTTGTTGAACGGCTCGGCGAACTTGGTGCCGTAGCGGTAGCTGAGCGAGGTGTCGCTCCAGTCGGCGGCTTGTGCGAGACATGCGCAACCGGCGAGCAGCGTGAGCGAGATACCGCGGGCGATGAGATGAGGCATGTGAACTCCAGTCAGGTTGGTTATGTAAGGACTTCTTTTGTATCCAATCTTGTTTGATGATTGAATTCAATCTCATTCAACTTCTCTAGCAAATTGCGGGCCACCTTAAAACCCCGACAGCGCTTCCGCCAGGCTGACTTTCTTGTCCACTACGCCCAGACGCAGGCGCGCTTCGATTTCCAGCAGGTGGTGCTCGATCAGGTGCGTGGCCTCGGCCACCTTGCCTTTTTCGATCAGCGTGGCCAGGTCCTGGTGCTCGTCGTTCTCGCACATGGGGGCGCCGGGCGTTTCGTACAGCGCGATGATCAGCGAGCAGCGCGACACCAGTTCCGCCATGAAGCGCTGCAGCACGCGGTTGCCCGCCAGTTCCGCCAGCAGGATGTGGAACTCGCCGCCCAGCCGTATCCAGCCGGCGCGGTCGCCGGTGCGGCGCGCGTCGTCCTCGGCCTGCAGCGCGGCGCGGATCTGCCGCAGCGATTCCGGGGTGGCGTTGCGTATCACCAGCGGCACGATCTCCCTTTCGATGGCGCGCCGCGCGGCGAAGATTTCACGCGCTTCTTCCGGCGTCGGCGAGGCGATGACGGCGCCGCGATTGGGCCGCAGCTCGATGATGTGATCGTGCGCCAGCCGTTGCAGCGCCTTGCGCACGGTGGTGCGGCTGACTTGATACAGCTCGCAGAAATCGGCCTCGCCCAAGTGGGTGCCGGGCGGCAGGCGATGGCTCATGACGGCGTTGACCACGGCGCGGTAGATGCGCATGTCGACGGCGGTGGTGCCGCGTTTGATGGCGGCACCTGGCGTAGCGGTTGATGCAACGGCGCGCACAACGGCGGACCTGGCCGCGGGTTCGGCCTTGCTGGTGGTTTTGCGTTTGCCTTGTGGGCGCGCAGGACCTGGTGGTGGCATTGTTCGATTCTCCGTGAGAGTAGTGCTGATACTCGTAAAGCAGGAACCGTGCTAACTATTCTTGTCTATGATTGTGTACGAAACTACTTTGTTTTGTCCTCATTTTTGAACGGTTTGCACGTTTTTGGTGAACATCTGTGGCATATTTAGTGCACTTGTCTTCCCAAAACAGAGCGTTCCCGGCGCATTGCGATGGCATGCAAATTGCGTCTGGTTTGGTATTCAATTTGTATACGATGAAGGAAAACGCCGATGAACGAGCCGCGCCTGCGGATGCTGGGCATCTCCAAGATTTATCCGTCGGTGGTGGCGAACGCCGAAGTCGACCTGACCGTCATGCCCGGTGAGATCCACGCCGTGCTGGGCGAAAACGGCGCCGGCAAAAGCACGCTGATGAAGATCATCTACGGCGTCACCAGGCCGGACGAGGGCCAGATCATGTGGGAAGGGCGGCAGGTGAACATCCACTCGCCGCACGATGCGCGCAAGCTGGGCATCGGCATGGTGTTCCAGCACTTCGCGGTGTTCGAGACGCTGACGGTGGCCGAGAACATCGCGCTGGCGCTGGACGACAAAGTGACGCCGGCCGAACTGGCGCCGCGCATCCGCGCCGTCTCCGAACAATACGGCCTGCCGCTCGATCCGCAGCGGCTGGTGCACAGCATGTCGGTCGGCGAGCGGCAGCGGGTGGAGATCGTGCGCTGCCTGCTGCAGTCGCCGCGCTTGCTGATCATGGACGAACCGACGTCGGTGCTGACGCCCGATGCGGTGCTCAAGCTGTTCGAATCGCTGCGGCGGCTGGCGTCCGAGGGCGTCAGCATCCTGTATATCAGTCACAAGCTCGATGAAATCCAGTCCTTGTGCGACAAGGCGACCGTGCTGCGGGCGGGACGCGTGTCCGGCACCGCCAACCCGAAGGAGGAAAGCGCGAAGTCGCTGGCGGAACTGATGATAGGCCGCGAGCTGCCGGTGTGCGTGCACAAGCCGCGCGAGCCGGGACAGGTGATGCTCGCCATCGACAAGCTGAATGTGGCCAGCGAGGATCCGTTCGGCACGCGGCTGAAGGACATCGGCCTGGAGCTGCGCAGCGGGGAGATCGTCGGCATCGCCGGCATCTCCGGCAACGGCCAGCAGGAGCTGCTGAAGGCCATCTCCGGCGAGCGTCCACTGATGCACGGCCAGGGCGCCATCCGCCTCGGCACACAGGATGTCGGCGCGCTGGACGCGGCGCAGCGCCGCCAGCTGGGGCTGGGCTTCGTGCCGGAAGAGCGTCTTGGACGCGGCGCCGCGCCGGACCTGTCGCTGGCCGATAACGCGCTGCTGACCGGCTATCTGCCCGCCGCCAACACCGGCATGGTCAAGCGCGGCCTGATACAGCGTGGCGCGGTGCGCGAGTTCGCGCGCAAGGTGATCGCGCGCTTCAACGTCAAATGCGGCGGCGAGGAATCGGCGGCGGCGTCGCTCTCCGGCGGCAATTTGCAGAAGTTCATCGTCGGCCGGGAGATCGCGCTGGCGCCCAAGGTGATGGTGTTCGCCCAGCCCACATGGGGCGTGGACATCGGCGCCGCCATGTTGATACGGCAGGCCATCATCGACATGCGCGACCAGGGCGTCGCGGTGCTGGTGCTGTCGGAGGAGCTGGACGAACTGTTCATGATGAGCGACCGCATCGCCGTGCTGGCGGACGGGCGCCTGTCGCGGGCGGTGCCTGCGGCGAGCACCGGCATCAACCAGATTGGCGTTTGGATGAGCGGCGATTTCAACTATCAGGGAGCAGAACATGTCGCGGCTTGAACGACGTCCCGAACCATCGCGCCGCATGATGCTGGCCTCGCCGCTGATCGCGGCGGCGGCCATGCTGCTGACCGGCTCCGTGCTGTTCTTCTTCCTGGGGCAGGAGCCGCTGCATGCGTTCTTTGTCTACTTCATCAAGCCTTGGACCACGCTGTACGGCATCGGCGAGCTGCTGCTGAAGGCGACGCCGTTGATACTGTGCGGCGTCGGCCTGGCGATAGGCTTCCGCGCCAACGTCAACAACATCGGCGCCGACGGCCAGCTGACCGTCGGCGCGATCGCCGCCGGCGCGGTCGCGCTGTATTTCGATGAGGTGCAGGCATGGTGGGTGCTGCCGCTGATGCTGGTCGCCGGCGCGCTGGGCGGCATGTTGTGGGCGGCGATACCGGCGTTGCTGCGCACGCGCTTCAACACCAGCGAAATCCTGGTCAGCCTGATGCTGGTGTACGTGGCGTATCACCTGCTCAGCTATCTGGTGCACGGTCCGATGCGCGATCCGGCCGGCTTCAACTTCCCGCAGTCGAAGATGTTCAGCGAGTCGGCTACCTTGCCGCTGCTGATCGAAGGCTTGCGGCTTAATGCTGCGTTCATCCTGTCGCTGATCGCGGCCGGTGCGGCCTGGTTCTTCTGCAAGCACACCTTTGCCGGCTACCGCATGCAGGTCAGCGGCATGGCGCCGGCCGCCGCGCTGTACGCCGGCTTCAGCGAGCCGCGCAATGTATGGCTGGCGTTCATGGTCAGCGGCGCGCTGGCCGGCATCGCGGGCGTGGGCGAGGTGGCGGGACCGCTGGGGCAGATGCAGCCGTCGGTGTCGGCCGGCTACGGCTTCGCGGCCATCATCGTCGCCTACGTGGGACGCCTGCATCCGCTGGGCGTGGTGCTGTCGGCGTTGCTGATGTCGCTGCTGTACATCGGCGGCGAGACGGCGCAGATCGAACTGCAGGTGCCGTCCGCCATCACCGGCATGTTCCAGGGGCTGCTGCTGTTTTACCTGCTGGCCGCCGACCTGTTTATCCATTACCGCTTCAAGCCGCGCAAGCGCCGCTTGCCCGTTGCCGCAGGAGAGCCAGCATGATGACCACCGAATTGATGATCGCCTTCCTCGCCAGCACGGCGGGTGCCGCCACGCCGCTGGTGGTCGCCTCGATGGGCGAGCTGGTGACCGAGCGCTCCGGCGTGCTCAATCTGGGCATGGAGGGCATGATGCTGGTCGGCGCCGTGGTGGGCTTCGGCGTCACGCTGGGCACGGGGCAGATGTGGCTGGGACTCCTGGCGGCGATTGCGGCGGGCATGCTGATGTCGCTGATCTTCGGCTTCCTGGTGCTGACCCTGCAGACCAACCAGGTGGCCACCGGGCTGGCGCTGACCTTGTTCGGCATCGGCGTGTCGGCCTTCATCGGGCGCGGGCTGGTGGGGCAGACGGTGGAGCCGATGCCGCACCTGCATTTTCCGCTGCTGTCGGATATGCCGTTTGTCGGACCGCTGCTGTTCCGCTTCGATGCGATGGTGTACGGCTCGGTGGCGCTGGTGGTGCTGATCGGCTGGATACTGGCGCGCACGCATCTGGGGCTGGTGATACGCGCGGTCGGCGAGTCGCCGCACAGCGCGCACGCGATCGGCTATCCGGTGATCGGCCTGCGCTACGGCACGGTGTTGTTCGGCGGCGCGATGGCCGGTCTGGGCGGCGCCTATCTGTCGCTGGCGCTGACGCCGATGTGGGTCGAGGGCATGACGGCAGGGCGCGGCTGGATCGCCTTGGCGCAGGTGGTGTTCGCGACGTGGAAGCCGCGCGGCGTGATGGTGGGCGCCTACCTGTTCGGCGGCGTGACGGTGCTGCAGTTCCACGGGCAGGGCATGGGGCTGGACGTTCCTGCGGAATTCCTGTCGATGCTGCCTTACGTCGCGACGATCGTGGTGCTGGTTATCATCTGCCGCAATCCGCAGACGATCTTGCTGAACAAGCCGATGTCGTTGGGACAAAATTTCAAGCCTGACTAGATTTCGTTGCGATGTCGCACAAGAAATTTGATCTGGATCAAAAAGCAGTAACTAAACCGCTGCTAATGCCTGCGCGTGACAGTTTGTGAGAGTTTTGCTCGGAGAACCCGTCTATTCTGGAATCGCCGGCCACTGCCGCCGGTGGCGCTCCCCAAACCCCGGCTCGCCCTTTCATATGAACAAATATAAAAGGAATGGTCATGCGCACCAACAGTCCAATCACGCAAAATGAATACGTCATGCAAGACGGCAAGACCATCGTTTCCAGCACCGATTTGCAAGGCAATATCAACTACGCCAATCCCTATTTCATTGAAGTCAGCGGATTCACCGAAGCCGAGCTGATGGGGGCGCCGCAAAACATCGTGCGGCATCCCGACATGCCGGTCGAGGCGTTCGCCGATCTGTGGAGCACGATCAAGAGCGGCGCGCCGTGGACGGGACTGGTGAAGAACCGCTGCAAGAACGGCGACTTTTACTGGGTGCTGGCGAACGTCACGCCGGTGATCGAGCGCGGCAAGCCGGTCGGTTATCTGTCGGTGCGGACCAAGCCGAGCCGCGAGCAGGTGCGCCAGGCGGACGCGCTGTACCGGCAGTTCAAGTCCGGCAATCCCAAGCGCCTGCGCATTGTGAACGGGCGCGTCGTGTCGACCGGCCTGGCCGCGCGCGTGCGCGATCTGCTGCGGATGTCGCTGGCGCGCCAGGTCGCCGCCGCCACCGCGCTGACGGGCGGCGTACTGGCCTTGCTGGCCGCCGCGCTGCTGGGCATGGAGAGCGCCGGCATCGACGCCGCGCGCGGCTGGCTGGGTGCGCTGGCGCTGTGTGCGATGCTGGGCATGGCGTGGTTTGGCCGCAATCTCTATGTGCATGTTGCCATGCCGCTCGAACAGGCCACCCGCGCCGCGCGCGTGATGGCTGGCGGCGACCTGACGGCGTCGATCGAGGTGCGGCGCGATGATGCGGTCGGCGAGTTGCTGGCGGCGTTGCGGCAGACGAATATCAACCTGCACAGCATCATCGGCGACGTGCGCGCCAATTTCGCCGAGATTTCCACGGCCACCGGCGAAATCGCCAACGGCAATATGGATTTGTCGGGCCGCACGGAATCCCAGGCCTCCAGCCTGCAGCAGACTGCCGCCAGCATGGAGCAACTCACTTCGACCGTCCAGCAGAGCGCCAGCAATGTCGCCAGCGCCAACGGGCTGGCCGAGCGCGCCGCGACGGTGGCGGCGCAGGGCGGCAGCATCGTGTCGCAGGTGGTGTCGACGATGGGCGATATCAGCACCTCGTCGAACAAGATCCTCGACATCATCGGCCTGATCGACGGCATCGCGTTCCAGACCAATATCCTCGCACTGAACGCCGCGGTGGAGGCGGCGCGGGCCGGCGAGCAGGGACGCGGCTTTGCCGTGGTGGCCAGCGAGGTGCGCAACCTGGCGCAGCGTTCGGCCACGGCCGCCAAGGAAATCAAGGCCTTGATCGACGTGTCGATCGAGCGGGTCAAGGCGGGCGAGGTGCTGACCGACCGCGCCGGCGTCATCATGACCGAACTGATCGCCGCCGTGGGCCGCGTGTCGCAGGTGATGGAGGATATTTCCAATTCGACGCGCGAGCAGAGCACCGGCATCGGCCAGGTCAACCAGGCGGTGATCCAGATCGACAACATCACGCAGCAGAACGCGGCGCTGGTGGAGGAGGCGGCTGCGGCGGCGGGCAATCTGGCGCAGCAGACGCTGTGCGTGTCGCAGGCGATGGCGGTGTTCAAGCTGCAGGGCGGACTGGCGGACCGGCATGGTTCGGCGATGCCGCTGCGGCCCGCAGCGCCGCCGCCTGCCGCGCGCATCGCCAAGCCCCGGCTCAAGCTGATGGCCTGATGCTGCCGGGGAGGTGGCAACTGCGGTTATCATGCTGGTTTCACCACATGGCGCGGCACTGGCATGAGCGAGACCGACACGGCGAGCGTGACCCTGCACGGGCAAGGTTGGACGTTTGAAACGGCGGCGCCGGCGACGGTGCTGGAATCCGCCGAGCGGGCCGGCATCACGCTGCCCAGCTCCTGCCGCAACGGCACCTGCCGCACCTGCATCTGCCTGAAGACCAGCGGCACGGTGCGCTACAAGATCGAATGGCCGGGCTTGAGCGCCGACGAAAAGCGCGAAGGCTACATCCTGCCTTGCGTCGCCATCGCCGTATCGGACCTGCTCATTGAGGCGCCCGCCGCCGCCAGGCGCCAGGCCCCACTCCGTACTGACGTTTGAAGGCGCGGTTGAACGCGGCTTCGGACTGGTAGCCGACTGATTCCGCGACATCGCCGGCTTGCCTGCCGGCGTCCAGCAGGCGCGTCGCCTGCGCCATGCGCAGCTGCGCCAGCACGTCGGCCGGCGTGGCGCCGGCGGCCTGCTTGAACAGGCGGGCGAACGTCGCGCGCGACATGTGGCACACCGCCGCCAACTGCTCCAGCGACCAGGCTTTCTCCGGCGTGGACAGCATGCCGTTCAGCGCCGCCTGCAGCCGCCGCTCGGCCATCACGGCAAACAGTCCTGGCACCGCCAGCGCCTGTTCCAGCCAGGCGCGTATCAGCAGTGCGAACAAGGCCGAGGACAACTGCCGCAGCACCGCCGCCGAGCCGGCGCGCGGCGTTTCCGCTTCCGCTTGCAGGATGCCGATCAGGTGGCGCAGCGCTTGCGCGTCCGGCTGGTCCGCCGTGCGCACCACTAGCATGGCCGGCAATGCGGCCAGCAGGCCGCCGCCGTCCGGGTCGAAGCGGAACTCGCCGCACAGGATGTCGGTGGCCGGGCCGTCGCCGTCGTTGCTTTCAAATCGCAGCAGGCCGGCTTCCTTGTGCGCCGACGAGGCTTGCGCCGGGTCGCCGATGTACAGCCGGTGCGCGCCCCCGTGCGGGAAGACGATGATGTCGCCGGCCTGCAGTTCGAGTCCGTCGGTGCCATCGACCAGCGCCGAACCGCGCGCGATCAGGTGGTAGGGCGCGACACCGTCCGGCGACGCCGGCTGATCCAGCACCCAGGGTGCGCCAAAGTGGCAGCGGACGTCCAGCGCGGTACGCACCGGATACAGCGTGAGCAAATGGCTGAGCGTATCCATATTCAGATTGATTGAGACGAATGAGCAAATTGTAGCGCGGATTGAGCATTAATAATCTCTCTCAACGGACCTACACTGCTTCCCATACCAACTCACTTTGAAAGGAAACATCATGTCCCGCTTGTTCACCCAGCCTGTTTCGGAAGCCACCGGCCACGCCGCCCAACTGTTCACCGCCATCAAGGGCGCGATCGGCAAGGTGCCGAACGCCTACGCCACGGCCGGCAGCAACAGCCCGGTCGCACTGGAAGCGGCATTGAACCTGGATGGCGCGCTGCGCAAAGCCAGCCTGTCGGCCAAGGAAGTGGAAGTCGTCAAACTGGCCGTCAGCCAGGATGCGCAATGTGATTATTGCCTTGCCGCGCATACGCTGATGGGCGGCAAGGCGGGCCTGAGCGCCAGCGCCATCCAGGCGGCGCGCCATGGCACGCCCAGCGGCGAAGCCAAGTTGGATGCGCTGGCGGCCTTTGTGCACACCATCGTGCGCACCAGCGGCGACGTGCCGGCGCCGGTGGTGATCGCGGTGAAGGAGGCCGGCTACAGCGATGCGCAGATCGTCGACACGCTGCTGGCGGTGGCTGCCATCACGTTCACCAATCTGCTCAACCGCGTCAACGCGACGCCGCTGGATTTCCCGCCGGCGCCTTAACCTTCCGAGCCGCCTTCGCCCTTGCGCAGGCGGCTCAGCAGGGCCTCGGTCGATTCGTTGAGCGGCACGCCGTGGCGCCGCATCAGCTGGATGTTGAGCACCATGTTTTCCAGCACCAGCTTGGCCGCCACGGCCAGCAAGGTCAGGTGCTTGTCCTCTTCGCTGAAGTTTTCCATCGCCTCCGCCATCTCGCACAGATGGTTGGAGATCAGGCCGCGCAGGTCGTGTTCGTCGAACGGCAGGTCGGCGAAGTCGATCGGATCCTCTTTCTCCACCTCTTCCATCAGCAATTCCAGCTCTTGCGGTGTGATCGTCATGCGGCGCTCCGGTAGTTGATGCGATTTCATTTTAACGAAATGGCAGCGATTCCGCGTTAGAATCTGCGGCATGGCGCAATTGATATTTACACAGCAGTTGGGTCGCTTCATGACCGTGCCGCAGGTGGAAACCGACGCGGCCGATCTGCGGGGCGCGCTCGACCTGGCGTTTGCCGATCATCCCCGGCTGCGCGGCTACGTGCTCGACGAGCAGGGCCATCTGCGCGAAAACGTCGTCATCTTCATCGACGGCCAGCGCACCCGCGAGCGCAAGCTGCTCGACGACGAACTCGCGCCCCATTCCAAAGTCTATATTCTGCAAGCTCTTTCAGGAGGCTGACATGTCCGACCGCGCCTATATCGGCACACGCAAGGGATTGTTCGAGATCTACCGCACGCACGAGGCGTGGCATATCGACCAGCAACATTTCCTTGGCGATCCAGTGTCGATGGTGCTGCCGGACCGGCGCGACGGCAGCTTGTACGCGGCGCTGAACCTGGGCCACTTCGGCGCCAAGCTGCACCGGCGCGACGCCGGCAGCAACGACTGGGTGGAGGTGGCGGTGCCGGCGTTTCCCGTCAAGCCGATCGACAGCGCCGACCCCGTCGAATGGACGATGAAGCAGATCTGGTCGCTGGCGGCCGGCGGGCCGGACCAGCCGGGCGTGCTGTGGGCCGGCACCCTGCCGGGCGGCCTGTTCCGCTCGAACGACCGGGGCGAGTCCTGGCATCTGGTGGAGGGCTTGTGGAACGTGCCGGAGCGCGCGCAGTGGATGGGCGGCGGCTATGACGTGCCGGGCATCCACAGCATTTGCGTCGATCCGCGCGACAGCAACTCGGTGCTGGTCGGCGTGTCCTGCGGCGGCGCCTGGCTGACCACGGACGGCGGCGCCAGCTGGTCGATGCGGGCCAAGGGCATGGTCGCCAGCTACATGCCGCCGGAACTGGCGGAGAACCAGGCGGTGCAGGATCCGCACCGCATCGTGCGCTGCCCGTCGGAGCCGGACAAGCTGTGGTGCCAGCATCACAACGGCATCTGGCGCAGCGTGGACAACGGCGCCAACTGGACCGAGGTGCACAGCAAGCCCTTGTCGAACTTCGGTTTCGTCACGGCCGTGCATCCGAAGGACGGCGAGACGGCGTGGTTCGTGCCGGCCGAGGCGGACAGCAAGCGCTTCGCCTCCCATGCGGCGCTGGCGGTCACCCGCACCACTGACGGCGGCAAGACTTTCACCGCCTGGCGCGGCGGCCTGCCGCAGCACTATTGCTACGATCTGGTCTACCGCCATGGCCTGGCGGTCAGCGACGACGGCCAGATCTTGCTGATGGGATCGACCACCGGCGGCGCCTGGCTGTCGGAGGACGGCGGCGGCCAATGGCAGACTGTGTCCACCACCTTGCCGCCGATTTATTCGGTCAGCTTCGCTTAGGAAGCGTAAGCCAGGAACATATCGGCGCTCATCTCGACCACTTTTTTCTGCATGGCCGGGTCCAGCGGCGGCTGGTTCAGCGTCACCTGCGGCCAGAAGGCGAAGGTCTTCAGCAGGCCCGGCAGCATTTGCGAGGTCAGCGCCGGATCGGCCTTGAGCAGCTTGCCGTCGGCCTGGGCCGCGCGCAGCCAGACGGCCGCTTCCTCTTCCCTGCGGGTCATCCGCGACACCATCTCCTGCGCCCGCTCGGGTGAATGGATCGCCTCGGCGATCGCCACCCGCGCCAGGTCGAGGAAATAGCTGTCCTGCAACATCGCCATTTTTTTCGACAGCAGGCCGATCAGTTGCTCGCGCAGCGGCACGGCCGGATCGTAGGGCTGCTCCGCCTGCGACGCGGAACTATTCCACAACTCATGCAATATTTGCGCGAACAGTTCGTCTTTACTGGGGAAGTGGTTGTACACGGTGCGCTTGGACACGCCGGCGGTCGCGGCGATCTTGTCCATGCTGGTCGATTCGAAACCGCTGCTGCGGAACTCGGCTATCGCCGCTTCGACGATGGCCTGGCGCTTGCGGTCGGTCAGTTTGAGTGGTGTGTTCATGGCTTTTATTTTACACCGACTGGTTTACTTTTGAAAAAACAAGAACTACACTGTGTAGTGTACATTCTAACCCTCTGGAGTCGTTCATCATGACTTATCAATCCGTTATCGCCGAATCCGCCGTCAACAGCCTCGATGGCCTGTCCGTGCCCAGCGCGCCGCGCAGCCGCGACGGCAAGTTCCGCAATCCGGTGAAGATGCACAAGATGGGCTTCTTCAAGACGCTGGGCACCATGCTCCGCTTTGCTTTCGATAAACCGAAAGACACCGTGCCCCGCCAGGCCATTCCCGTTCATGCGATCACGCAGCAGCAGTTATTGGATGCTCCGGATCGCAGCCTGTTCCGCCTCGGCCACTCGACGGTGCTGCTCAAACTCAACGGCCATTTCTGGCTGACCGACCCGGTGTTTTCCGAGCGCGCGTCGCCGGTGCAGTGGGCCGGGCCGCAGCGTTTCCACCAGCCGCCGATCAGCATCGAGGAACTGCCGCCGATCAAGGGCATCATCCTGTCGCACGATCATTACGACCACCTGGACTACGCGGCGGTGATGAAGCTGGCCGTCAAGACCGAGCATTTCATCACGCCGCTGGGCGTGGGCGAGCGCTTGATTTCCTGGGGCGTCCCGGCGGCCAAG
Source organism: Duganella sp. LjRoot269 (assembly GCF_964254095.1). Lineage (NCBI taxonomy): Bacteria > Pseudomonadati > Pseudomonadota > Betaproteobacteria > Burkholderiales > Oxalobacteraceae > Duganella > Duganella sp. LjRoot269. Next base: position 651,501 of record NZ_CAXUSL020000001.1, read on the forward strand.
GTGCAGCAGCTGAGCTGGTGGCAGAGCACTCACGTGGCCGGCATCAAGCTGGTGGCGACGCCGGCGCAGCACTTCTCCGGCCGTGGCCTGGGTGACCGCAACAAGACCTTGTGGGCGTCGTTTGTGATCGAGGACCGCGACGTCAAAGTGTTTTTTAGCGGCGATAGCGGCTATTTCGACGGATTCAAGGAAATCGGCCGCAAGCACGGGCCGTTCGACCTGACCATGGTGGAAACCGGCGCCTACGATCCGCAGTGGCCGGACGTGCACATGCAGCCGGAGGAATCGCTGCAGGCGCATATCGACTTGCGCGGCAAGGTGCTGCTGCCGATTCATAACGGCACCTTCGACTTGTCGCTGCACGCGTGGCACGATCCGTTCGACCGCATCGCCGAGCTGGCCGGCGAACGCCGCCTGCCGCTGGCCACGCCGGCAATCGGCCAGGCCATGGATATCCGCCTGCCTATGGCGGACGGCAAGTGGTGGGAGCGGGTGAAAGAGCTGGAAGCCGCAATGGTTGCTCAGCCACTGTAAAGAACCAACGTCGTTCCCGCGCAAGCGGGAATCCATGCTGAGCGCCCATGCAGGAGTTCTATGGATACCCGCTTTCGCGGGTATGACGGCGGATCAGGCGACGACGTTGATCAGCTTGCCGATGGTCTCGCCCTGCGCGTTGATCTGCGGCTTGGGCGGCGTCAGGTCGGCCGGCAGGGTTTGCTCGGCGCGCGACGGCTTTTCAATTGCATTGCTCAAATTAATGGCTGGCGCCGCCTGCACCGGCGGCGCGGACGCCTGATCGCTCTGGCGCTGGGTATCGCTCAGCGTCTCCTTATCCTTGGTCAGCTGCTGGCGGCTTTGCTCCAGCCGGCTGGCATCCTGGCTTACCCGTGACTGGTCCTGTTGCACTTGCCTTTCGGCCTGTGCAATCGACGCTTGCAGCGCACTGACGGACGTTACGGTAGCCACGAAATTTCCCCTCGACAATATTCTGGGCATGGTAAGGCAGAATCGTGATGAGCACGATCACTTGCAGATTAGGCCAGAAAAACAAAAAAGGCAAGGCTGACTGCGCCTTGCCTGTGAGGAGGGACGGAACAGCTTAGAAGCGGTACAGCACGGACGCTTCCCAGGTACGGCCAAACAGCGGACGTGCGTTGATCGGACCGGAGCCGCCGGTGGTCAGGCGCGAGTTGCCTTCCGTCAGGCCCAGTTCGTTGTTGAGGTTGGTGCCGCTGAGGCGCACTTCGATCTTCTCGCCCAGCGAGAACAGCACGCCGGCATCGATGGTGCGGTAGGACGGCAGGTATTGCTGGTTGGCCTGGTCGGCCCAACGCTCGCCGATCGAGGTGTAGGTGCCGTAGATCTTGGCCGAGTTGCCGTCGCCGAACGGGATACGGTAGGTCGGCGTGAAGCGGAACTGCAGCTTAGGCTGGCGCTGCACGGTTTTGCCGGCGGTGTCAGGATTGTCGCGGTATTCCGATTTCTGGTAATCGCCGGTCAACGCCAGTTGCAGGTTTTCGATAGGACGCACCGCCACTTCAAATTCCAGGCCGTTGCCCTTCGAACCGCTGATCGAGTGCAGCTCGCGGCCGTCGGCAAGGATCTGCGTGAACGCGATACCGTCGAATTCCGTGTGGAAGGCGTTGATGTAGGCGCTGTACAGCTGCGTTGCCGTCTTGAAGCCGATCTCGAACTGGCTGACCTTCGGCGTCGGCAAGATGCTGCTGTCGTTGGCGGTCTTCTGGTTGCCGGCGCCGCGCAGGTCGTCGAACGAGATGAAGGTGTGGCCGCGGTTGGCGCGCACGAACACGGCCGTATCCTTGGCCAGCTTGTAGTTGCCGCCGATGGTGAACGAGTTGGCGCTGTCGGTGCGGCTCAGGTAGGTGTTCGAACCGTCCGGCATCGAGGTGCCGTTGTTGTAGACGGTCAGCGGATTGTTGTCGGTGTCGGCCGAGGTCAGGTTGGAGATCGTGCCGCTGATCTTTTGCTGTTCGTGGCGCACGCCGAAGTCGACCTTGATGCGGTCGTTGACTTTCCACTCGTCGGAAACGAAGGCGGCGGTGTTGCGGCCGTCGTACGAGGCGACCGGCGCGTAGAACACATTGCCGTCGGTACCGTTTTTCGACACGACCACGCCGTTGTTCAGCGTCACGTTGATCAGGCTGGCTTGCGGCACGGCCGTCATCAGGTGGCTGTTGCCCAGGTACCAGACGTCATGCGACGAGTAGTCGGCGAAGTAGCCGCCCACGGTGACGGTGTTGTCCTTGCCGATTTCCTTGCTGACGCGCAGTTCGTCGGTGAACGACTTCAGTTGCTTCTCGACCGACCACAGGCCGGCCTGCACCACTTGCTGGTTGCCGTCGACCGCGCCGCCGTGGACGTAGGTGGCGGTGCCGGCCGTGGCCAGCTTGCCGCCGGCCGCCGCGACCGTTGCCGCGTTGCCGTTGGCCGAGGCGATGGCGGCCTTCAGGTAATCGTTCATCGACAGCGGGTTGTTACCGGTGAACATGGCGTTGGTGTTCAGGTCGCCGTCGAAGCGGTTGAACTTGTTCGATACGCTCCAGTCGCCGATCTTCTGGTCGAAATCGGCGCCGAAGACGGTGGCTTTCAGGCCGCGGCCGTCCGCCAGGTCCTTGGTCAGCGTCTTGCCGGGCGCCGCTTCGATGGTGAAGTTGCGCATTTCGCCGCTCATCAGGGTGCCGGTCAGCGGATTGAAGCCGGGGAACTCGGTGATCGTGTGGCCGCCGTTGCTGGAGATCAGCGGCACGCCGGTGTAGAAGGCGTTCTTGTCGTCGGTGCTGCGGGCGTACAGTGTCAGCTTGCCCTGGTCCAGGTTGCGGGTCAGGGTGGCGGTGATCTGGTGGCCATCGTCGGCAGGGAAGCCGGCGTCGCGCACGCCGTCGGTCTTGCGGTAGAAGCCGCCGACCGAGCCATACCAGCCGTCGCTGATCTTGCCGCCGTAGAACATGTCGACGCGGCGCAGGCTGCCGGTGCCGGTGGTGAAGCGTACCGAGCCTTCCGGCGTGTCCGTGCCTTCCTTGAGGATGAAGTTCATCGTCGCGCCGGGCTGGGCGTTGGACCAGATGGTGGACGGGCCGCCGCGCAACACTTCAACGCGTTCGACCGTGTCGTCCAGGCGGAAGGCGGACGAGCCTTCGAAGAACGACAGCGTCGGCGGCGGGTAGATCGGGTTGCCCATCAGCTGCACCGAGACGAACGGCGAATCGCTGCCGGACGGGAAGCCGCGCACTTCGATGTTGGCGCCGGACTGGCCGCCGGTCGATTCCGCATACACGCCCGGCACGATTTTCATGATGTCGGCGGTGCTGCTTGGCGAGGCTTGCTTGAGTTGCTCTTCGGTCGCGGTGGTGATCGAGAAGGCCGAATCGACCTTGCGCACGCCGCGCGCCGAGGCCACGCCGGTCACGACCACCTGCTGGACTTCGGCGGTGACTTCCTTGGAGGTGGCCTGCTCGGCAGCCGGTGCGGCGGTCTGGGCTTGCGCGGCGGCCTGGTTGACGAGGGTGAGGACTGCAGCCGTGACTGCGGATAACAAGAACGGATTCTGGGTTTTCATGTGGTCTCTGTGCTTTCTTATTGGACTGAAATCGTCTCCTGGATCTTCCGGGTTTTCGCGAAGATGAGCCATTGAAACAAGAAATGATATCGATGTCAATCAAAATGTTATCGATGTCATTTTTCGCGACAAAACAAAAATTTCTGTCATAATGCGTTCGCAACCATGTATTCAACCCTATGAGCGATCGATGCCCTCGAATAAGAACGTAGCCCGAAAAAGCGACACGGCATTGACAATGGAGGATCTGGCCAAGCTGGCCGGGGTCTCCAAGATCACAGTTTCCCGTGCGCTGCGCGACAGCCCGCTGGTGACGGCCGAGACGCGCGAGAAGATCCGCACCTTGGCCAACGAGCAGGGCTACCGTTTCAACGTGAGCGCGCGCAATTTGCGCATGGGCCGCAGTTATTCGGTGGCGGTTGTGGTGGAAATGACACCCGTGCGCGGCCGGCCGATGTCCGATCCGTATCCGTTGGAGCTGTTGGGCGGCATCACGCAGGAATTGACGACCGCCGGCTACAGCGTGGTGCTGACGTCCAAGCAGTTGATGAACACCGCGCCGGTGCAGGGCGCCGACGGTTTGATCCTGCTGGGCCAGGGTTCGCACGGCGAGGCGGTGCGCACCTTGCAGCAGACCGGCATGCCGCTGGTGGTGTGGGGCGCGCCGGAGCCGGACATGGACTACATCGTGGTCGGCTCGGACAACAGGAAGGGCGGCATCAGCGCCGCCGAACGTTTCATCGCGCAGGGCCGGCAGAAGCTGGTGTTCCTGGGCGACGTCGACCACGCCGAGGTGCAGGAACGCTGCGCCGGCTTCATCGACGCGATGGGCGGACGGGCGGCGGTGCACATCATCCGCCCCAAGGCGTTCACCTTCGAGGCGGGCTTCGACAGTATTTCGGCGCTGCTGAAAAAGAAGGGCGCCAGCTTCGACGGCGTGTTTGCCGCCAGCGATCTGCTGGCCATGGGCGCGATCCGCGCGCTGGCCGAAAAGAATTTGCGGGTGCCGGAGAATGTCTCCGTCATCGGCTACGACGATACGCCCGGCGCCGCCAGTTTCGTGCCGCCGCTGACCAGCGTGCACCAGTATCTGCGCGACGGCGGCGTGTTGTTGGCCAAGAAGATGTTGGGCCTGATCGAAGGCCAGCCGGTCGGCTCGGAAATGCTGCCGACCACTTTGATGGTGCGCCAGACCTAGTTTTCGCTTTCCCCTGAAAAACGCTAAAAACCTTCTAAAACCGGTGTTTTTCAAAATTCAAACCGCTTTGAATCGCATTTTGTAAGGAATACGCTGTGCAACAACACACCTATCCCCTGGAAGCCTGGTGCATCCGCGAGACCAGCTTCGATACCGACTCCCATTTTCTCGACGAGACACTGTTCGCCCTGGGCAATGGCTACATCGGCCTGCGCGGCACCGGCGAGGAGGGCTACAACGGCCCCGCCGGCACCTCGCTCGACGGCACCTACCTGAATGGCTTCTATGAATCGGAGCCCATCCAGTATCCGGAGGCGGCTTACGGCCTGGCCAAGGTCAACCAGTTCATGTTGAATGTGCCGAACGCGAAAGGCATCGAGCTGTGGCTCGAGGACGAGCGTTTCGACCTGCTGAGCGGTTCCGTGCAGACGTACGAGCGGGTATTGGACTTCCGCACCGGCGTGCTGACGCGCACCGTGGAGTGGACCTCGCCGCAGGGCCGCAGCGTGAAGGTGAACAGCCGCCGCCTGGTGTGCTTCGAGAACAAGCACCTGTTCGCGATCGAGTTCGAGGTGACGCCGCTGAACTTCGCCGGCCGCATGCGGCTGGTGTCGGCGCTCGACGGCGCGGTGAAGAACCAGGAAGCCGGCGACGACCCGCGCGTGGGTTCCGCGGTTTCGGGCCAGTCGCTGCACATGGTCGGTCATGAACAGAATGTCGGCTTCGCGGCGCTGGTGCAGCGTACGCACAACAGCGGCTTCATGCTGGTCAGCGCCACCGACACGGAGCTGACCGGCGCCGATGCGACCATCACCATCGCGCAGGTGGAGCAGCGCCTGACGCAGACCTATGAATTGGCCGCGCAAGCCAGCCAGGCCGTCACGCTGACCAAGTACGGCAGCTACTTCTCCTCGCGCGACTACGCCGAGACGGAACTGATGTGGCGCAGCAAGGACACGCTGGCCAGCGCCAGGGCCGCAGGCTTCGACGATCTGCGCCTGGCGCAGGAGCAGTACCTGGCCGACTTCTGGCAGCAGGCCGACGTGCAGATCGCCGGCGACGACGCGCTCCAGCAAGGCATCCACTTCAACCAGTTCCACCTGCTGCAATCGGTGGGCCGCGACGGCAAGACCAACATCTCGGCCAAGGGCGTGACGGGCGAGGGCTACGAAGGCCACTACTTCTGGGATACGGAGATCTACATCTTCCCGTTCTTCCTGTATTCGAAACCGGAGATCGCGCGCAAGCTGCTGGAGTACCGCTACGCCGGCCTGCCGAAGGCGCGCGAGCGCGCACGCCAGATGTCGCACGCCACCGGCGCGCTGTACCCATGGCGCACCATCGCCGGCGACGAGTGCTCGGCCTACTTCCCGGCCGGCACCGCGCAGTACCACATCAACGCCGACATCGCATATTCGATCAAGCTGTACATGGAAGCGACAGGCGACCAGGAATACCTGGTCAAACATGGCGCGGAAATCGTCATGGAAACGGCGCGCATCTGGATGGGCATCGGCAGCTACGACCGCGAAGGCCGCTTCTGCATCAACCAGGTGACGGGGCCGGACGAATACACGGCGCTGGTCAACAACAACTACTACACCAACGCGATGGCGCGCATGCACCTGAACTTCGCGGCATCGATCGCGGAGCAGCTGCAGGCCAGCCAGCCGGCGGAGTTTGCCCGCATCGCCGCCGCCGCCGCGCTGGACGCGAACGAGCCGGCCGCATGGCGCCGCGCCGCGTCGCTGATGAATCTTCCGTACGACCAGGCGCTGCAAATTCACGCGCAGGACGACAGCTTCCTGTCGAAGAAAGTGTGGGATTTCGCCAACACGCCAAAAGAGAACTACCCGCTGCTGCTGAACTATCATCCAATGGTGATCTACCGCCACCAGGTGTGCAAGCAGGCGGACGTGGTGCTGGCGCTGCTGCTGCTGTCCGACCAGTTCACGCTGGAGGACAAGCGCCGCGACTTCGATTACTACGAGGCGGTGACCACGCACGATTCGTCGCTGTCGTCCTGTATCTTCAGCATCATCGCGGCGGAAGTGGGCTACCAGGACAAGGCCTACGACTACTTCATGGAGACCGCGCGCCTCGACCTGGACGACACGCACGGCAACACGCACTACGGCGTGCACACGGCGGCGATGGCCGGCACCTGGATGGGCGTGGCGTACGGCTTCGCCGGCATGCGTGTGGTCGGCGGCGAACTGCACTTCGCGCCGTCGCTGCCCAAGCAGTGGCAGCACTACACGTTCAAGATTCATTTCAAGGGTGCGCTGCTGGAGGTGCATGTGGAGCCGGGCCGCACGGACTACCGCCTGCTGCAAGGCGAGCTGCTGGACTTTACCCACGGCGGCGAGCAAGTCGCGCTGACCCTGTCGCAACCGATGCAATCGAGGAGTTTTTCATGAGCCGCTTTAAAGCCGTTATCTTTGACCTGGACGGCGTGATCACCGACACCGCCCACTATCATTACCTGGCGTGGAAAAGCCTGGCGGAATCGCAGGGCGTGCATTTCGACCAGGCCTTCAACGAGAACCTGAAGGGCATCGACCGCATGGGATCGCTGGACCTGATCCTGGCGTCGTCGTCGCGCACGTACACGCCGCAAGAGAAGCTGGCGCTGGCAGACGAGAAGAACCTGCACTATCAGGAATTGATTTCCACGATGTCGTCGTCGGATCTGCTGCCGGGTGCCGTCAACGCATTGAACGCGGTGCGGCGCGCGGGCCTGCGCATCGGCCTGGCCTCGGTCAGCAAGAACGCCTTTACGGTGCTGGGCCGGTTGGGCATCACCGATAAATTCGACTACGTGGTGGACGCAGCGACCATCGTGCGCGGCAAGCCGGATCCGGAGATTTTCCTGAAGGCGGCGCGCGAACTGGGCGTGGCGCCCGCCGACTGCCTCGGCGTGGAGGACGCGGTGGCGGGCGTGGCGTCGATCAAGTCGGCCGGCATGTTCGCGCTGGGGATAGGCCATCCGTTTGTGCTGACCGAGGCGGATGTGGTCATCACGAGCTTGACGGACTTCAATCTGGAATCGTACTAAATCATATAAATAATAAAAACCAATCCGGAGACAGTATGAAGAACAATCGCATCCTATTTGCGCTATTTCTGATTTACTTTGTATTTGCAATCCTGCTCAATAGCGTGGGCACGGTCATCCTTCAGGTGATCAACAACTACGGCATCACCAAGTCCAGCGCCAGCGTGCTGGAAGGGTTCAAGGACTTGCCGATCGCGGTGGTGTCCTTCCTCGTGGCGTCGTTCCTGCCGCGCCTGGGCTACAAGAAGGCGATGCTGAACGGGCTGGCCATCGTCACCGCCGCCTGCGTGGCGATGCCGGTGCTGCCGTCGTTCGCCACCACCAAACTGCTGTTCTTCTGCGTCGGCGTGTCGTTCGCGCTGGTCAAGGTATCGGTGTATTCGACGCTGGGCCTGATCGCGGCGGACCGCAAGCAGCACGCCAGCATCATGAATCTGCTGGAAGGCTTCTTCATGGTCGGCGTGCTGAGCGCCTACTGGGTGTTCGGCTACTTTATCGATTCGCACGATCTGCTGTCGCAAAGCTGGCTGCAGGTCTACTGGGTGCTGGCGGTGCTGTGCGCGCTGACGTTCGCACTGCTGCTGACCACCCCCTTCAACGAAGACATGGCCGCGCTGCCGGCAGGCCGCGGCATCGCGCAGGATTTCGCCGCGATGCTGAAGCTGTTCTTCAAGCCGCTGGTGTGCGTGTTTGTCATCACCGCCTTCCTGTATGTGCTGATCGAGCAAAGCGTGGGCACCTGGCTGCCGACGTTCAACAACGAAATCCTCAAGCTGCCGGCGGCGATGAGCGTGCAGGTGACCAGCATCTTTGCCGCCTGCCTGGCGATCGGCCGTCTGTCGGCCGGCGTGTTGATGCGCAAGTTGAACTGGTATCCGGTGATGAACGCCTGCGTGATCGGCATGGCGGCGATGGTGCTGCTGGCGCTGCCGCTGACGCACAACGTGGTGGCCGATCCGAACATCAGCTGGTCCAGCGCGCCGGTGGCCACCTTCCTGTTTCCGCTGATCGGACTGTTCATGGCGCCCATCTACCCGGGCATCAACTCGGTGATGCTCAGTTCCCTGCCGAAGAACCAGCACTCGGCGATGACCGGCCTGCTGGTGATTTTTTCGGCGCTGGGCGGCACCACCGGGTCGCTGATCACGGGCTACGTGTTCGGCAATTTCAGCGGCCATTTCGCCTTCTACCTGACCCTGGTGCCCATCTCTATCGTCTTGATTATGTTGTATTTTTTCAAAAAAGCTGTCGATGACGGTGGTGGCGGTTTCGACCCGTCCGCTATAATCAGCGGTCAACATTGATCGTTTACTATGAATCTGGAGCGCCTCGCAAACTTACTCGGCATGTCGAAAACCACGGTGAGCCGGGCGTTAAACGGTTACCCCGAGGTCAACGGCCGGACGCGCGAGCGCGTGTTGAAGGCGGCCAAGGAGAACGGCTACCAGGCTAATCCGATGGCGCGCTCGCTGGCGCTGGGACGCACCAATGTGTTCGGGATCATCTATCCGCTGCTGCCGGCGGACCTGGGCGATCCGATGTTCCTCGACGTGGTGGCCGGCATGTCGGCCGCGCTGGAGCAGGTGAATAAAAACCTGATCATCGCGCCGGTGTCGCCGTCCAACGAGCTGCCTTCCTACCAGCAGATCGTGCGCGGACGGCGGGTCGACGGCCTGGTGGTGGGTCGCACGCTGGTGCGCGACGAGCGCATCGCGTTCCTGAGCAAATCCAGGTTTCCGTTTGTCGCACATGGCCGCACCGAGCTCGATGCGGCATATGCGTGGTTCGACTACGACAACGCGGCCGGCATCCGCATGGCCATGGAGCGCTTGCTGGGCTTGGGCCACCAGCGCGTGGCCCTGATCAGCGCACCGCTGGAACTGAACTTCGCCCGCCAGCGCAAGGACAGCTTCATCGCATCGATGTCCTCGGCGGGCCTGAGCGTCGATCCGCGCCACCTGATCGACAATACGCTGGACCGCCGCAGCGGCTACCAGGCGATGCAGCAGTTGCTGGCGTGTTCGCCGCGGCCGACGGCCGTCATCGTCGACAATCATCTGTCTGGCGTAGGCGCCGTGCGCGCGCTGCTCGATGCCGGCATCGACATCGGCAAGGAGATATCGCTCATCGTTTGGGGCAATATGGCCGACACCTTGGCCGGCGCCAACGTCACCACCATCGACCAGCCCGACCCACACAAGGCCGGCGCCCGCATGATCGCCATGCTGATGGAGCTGGAGGATGGCAAGCCGGCTGGCGAACTGCAGGAATTGTGGCAGCCGGTGCTGATGCCTGGGGCCACGGTCGGTGCTGCCCCTCGCTAGCCGCGTTCCGTTCCGATTGCTTGTTGCATATTTTTTTCTTCAGGATTAGTATTAAATTAATCGCTGTCGGCATCAATCCTCAAGCCGGCTTCGATCCTTGACCTGCGCGACCTCGGCTACCAGCCCTCGTCGCAACGGCGACAGGTACGCAAGGTGCCTGTTTCAGTCATCGCTGTTGGATGCTGAATGTTTATCCGGACCCACCCAGTTGGTACATAACGGTCGCGACTCGTTGCGGCCGGTCTTACGCATCGGTTTTCCCTTCGAAAATCGATTTGATATTGCCGCGCGCAAGGCACCGACACGTGGGTACAGATCGTAACGACATTGGCATAGAAGCGTTCCATAAAAGAACGCGTGCCGTACTTTCTACATTGGAGACCGCCATGAAATACCTATTACTCGCTGCCGGCATCCTGCTGGCCTCGGCCGCGCAGGCCGCCACGATAGACGCCAAGACCCTGGTCGGCGCCAGCACGCCTTTGCAGATCGCTCAATACGGCGTGCGCAATTACTCCGCCCCGGTGCTGGTGAGCGGCCTGCACGATCCCGCCAACTATGCGGCCGCGCCCAAGCTGCCGGTATGGCAGTTTGCGGCGGCCGATCCGACCGGCGGTGTGCTGACCTTTGAGCGCGACAGCGCGCCCGCCACCGGCTGGCACGCCCGCACGCGCAGCGGCGCCGTGCTGGTGACGGGCGGCGGCTCGGCCACCGCTAACCGCGTCTACACCGTGTACAACGGCCAGCAACTGGTCGCCGCCCTCAATGAAGCCGGCAACGAGCCGAAGATCGTGCGCGTGATCGGCCATATCGATTTGCGCTGGAGCCAGAACAACACGGTCTTCCGGGAGTACACCAGCTATTCGGATCAGAAGCTGGGCGGCTCGATCGCACTGCCCTCCAACACGACGCTAGTCGGTATCAATGATGCACACGGCCGTCCGGCGCGCATCACCGGCACGGCGCTGCTGATCGGCGGCGAGCTTGCGCTGACGCCCGCAGGCGATCCGGAAGCGGACTTCAAGAAGTGGATCGCCGATGGCAAGAACGGCGACGACTATCCAACCTGGACCCGCAACGTCATCGTGCGCAATCTGGTGCTCGATACGCCATGGGACGTCAATCCCGAGGACTCGGCCAATGCCTATGCCGACGGACTGACGGTATCGCGCGGACAGAACATCTATCTCGACCACCTGACCATTTCCGACGGCGACACGCCGGACTCGCTGGCCGTCGCACCGTACACCACAAGGCACGACGGTGCGCTCGATGTGGTACGCGGCAGCGACTACGTCACCATCTCCAACAGCTATTTCGGCAAGCACCACAAGACCACCCTGGTGGGCAACGGCGACTCCGGCCGCGCCTGGAGTGACGAGGGCCGCATGCATGTGACCTTCAGCGGCAACTGGTGGGATGGAGCGACGACGCGCTTGCCGCTGAATCGCTATGGCCAGGTTCATATGTTCAACAACCTCGTCACCGGCAACGTTACGACCAAGGATGCGGACGTCAAATTCGAAAGCGGTACCGATGCGCGCTATCACTCGAACATGCTGCTCGAGAACCACTACTACAACATCACGGGCCTCAAGCTGACCGAGTTTTGCGGCAAGGCGATCAAGGGCAAGGACTACACCGGCTTCCGCTCGTCCGGCCATGTGTTCGTCAGCGACAAGGCCGGCACCAACCTGGTCGATGGCCAGTGCGGTCTAGCCCTGCCGAGTGCCGCCAACTCGTGGACGCCACCCTACCTGTATGCGCTGCAGACCGCGACGGCTACGCTGAGCTCCGTGCCAGCCAACGCCGGCGCGGGCAAGCTCAAATAACCGCACAATCTGAAAACCGGGGACGCGCATGCTTTTCAAACGATTGAGTTGTATTTTTCTTCTGGCGCAGTGCCTGTCGGCCGGCGCGGCGCCGGTGGTCGACACGGGCACGCCGTCGAATGCCGTCGGCGCCGGCTGGGCCTTCAACAGCAACCATGGCTACGCTGGTCAATTTTCGGTGACGGGCACGTTGACCATCTCCAGCATCGCCGGCTATTTCAGCACGGATGCCGGCACGGTGGGCATCAGCTTGTTCAGCAACAGCGCTGACGGCGACGGCGGCTTTGTACCGGGCAGCATGCTGCAATCGGCAAGCGTGGTAACTGGTGCCGGCGCGCTGGCCTGGAACGGCGTTTCGGCGTTGAACTGGGAGGTTGGGCCTGGCAGCTACTGGGTCGTCTTCACGTCCAATTATGGCACCGGCAGTCAAAGCAGCATGCCGGGCATGGCGCCGCAAGCCTTGGGCGGCTATGCGCTGATGCAGGGCGGCCAGTGGTATGACGCCGGCCCGCTCGGGCTTGGCCAGGGGCTGAGAGTGGATGGGGTTGCGGTGTCCAGCGTACCCGAACCAGACAGCATGGCGATGTTTGCCGTGGGGCTGGCCGGCATCGGCGCGCTGGCGCGGCGCCGCCGGGTCTGACGGGAGGCGGAAACCCGCCTCCCGGTTGAGGTCTTACATATTGCGGCGGTACTGGCCGCCGACTTCAAACAACGCGGTCGTAATCTGGCCCAGCGAGCAGACACGCACCGCGTCCATCAGCTTTTCAAACACGTTGGCGTTGTCGATGGCCGCCTGCTGCAGGGCGGCCAGCGCTGCCGGCGATGCCTCCGCGTTACGAGCGTGGAAGTCCTCCAGGCGCTTGAGTTGCGATTGCTTTTCGTCGTCGGTGGAACGCGCCAGTTCGATCTTCTGCGGCTCGCCCGTCGCCTTCGGATTGCGGAAGGTGTTGACGCCGATGATGGGCAATGTACCGTCGTGCTTCTGGTGCTCGTACAGCATCGACTCTTCCTGGATCTTGCCGCGCTGGTAGCCGGTTTCCATCGCGCCCAGCACGCCGCCGCGTTCGGCGATGCGTTCGAATTCCTGCAGCACGGCTTCTTCCACCAGGTCGGTCAGCTCTTCCATGATGAACGAGCCCTGGTTCGGGTTCTCGTTCTTCGCCAGGCCCCACTCGCGGTTGATGATCAGCTGGATCGCCAGCGCGCGGCGGACGGATTCGTCGGTCGGCGTGGTGATCGCTTCATCATAGGCGTTGGTGTGCAGCGAGTTGCAGTTGTCATAGATCGCGATCAGCGCCTGCAGCGTGGTGCGGATGTCGTTGAAGTCGATTTCCTGCGCGTGCAGCGAACGGCCCGAGGTCTGCACGTGGTACTTGAGCTTTTGCGAACGGTCGTTGGCACCGTACTTGTCGCGCATCGCCACGGCCCACAGGCGGCGTGCCACGCGGCCCAGCACCGTGTACTCCGGGTCCATGCCGTTCGAGAAGAAGAACGACAGGTTGGGCGCGAAGTCGTCGATGTGCATGCCGCGCGCCAGATAGGCTTCGACAAAGGTGAAACCGTTCGACAGCGTGAACGCCAGCTGCGAGATCGGATTCGCGCCCGCTTCGGCGATGTGATAGCCGGAGATCGACACCGAGTAGAAGTTGCGCACTTGGTGGTGGACGAAGTATTCCTGGATGTCGCCCATCACCTTCAGCGAGAACTCGGTGGAGAAGATGCAGGTGTTCTGGCCCTGGTCTTCCTTCAGGATGTCGGCCTGCACGGTGCCGCGCACGTTCTGCAGTACCCAGTCCTTGATCTTGGCCGCTTCGTCGGCGCTTGGCTGGCGCTTGTTCTCTTCGACGAATTTTTCAACCTGCTGGTCGATGGCGGTGTTCATGAACATCGCCAGGATGGTCGGCGCCGGGCCGTTGATGGTCATCGAGACCGAGGTGCTCGGGCTGCACAGGTTGAAGCCGTCGTACAGCACCTTCATGTCGTCCAGCGTGGCGATCGATACGCCGGAGTTGCCGACCTTGCCGTAGATGTCCGGACGCAGCGCCGGATCGGCGCCGTACAGGGTCACCGAATCGAAGGCGGTGGATAGGCGTTTGGCGTCCATGCCGGTCGAGACCAGCTTGAAGCGGCGGTTGGTGCGGAAGGCGTCGCCTTCGCCGGCGAACATGCGGGTCGGGTCTTCGCCTTCGCGCTTGAAGGCGAACACGCCGGCCGTGAACGGGAACGAACCCGGCACGTTTTCCAGCATCAGGAAGCGCAGCACTTCGCCGTGGTCTTCATAGCGCGGCAAGGACACCTTGCGGATCTTGGTGCCGGACAGGGTGTGCTGGACCAGGCGCGTGCGGATTTCCTTGTCGCGGATTTTGACGACGTAGTCATCGCCCGCGTAGGCCGCCTGCATGTCCGGCCACTGGGCCAGCAGCTTCTTGGCGCCGCCGTCCATTTCCGCATCGCGCTCGGCGATCAGATCGTCGAAGTCGGCGGTCTTGTGGGCGATGGCCAGCATGCGCTTGGATTCGGTCAACTGCTGGCGTTCGCGCGCCAGCGTCACCTGCTTGCGGGTGAAGCGGTGATAGCCGCGCACGGTGTCGGCGATCTCCGCCAGGTAGCGTGAACGTGCCGGCGGCACGATGACGTGCTTGCCGCTGGAGAAGCGCACGTCCACCGGAGGCAGCTTGCCCGGCTTGGCCTGCAGGCCGAATTGCGCCAGCTTGGGCAGCAGGCCCTGGTACAGCGAGGTCACGCCGTCGTCGTTAAAGCGCGACGCCTGGGTGCCGTAGACCGGCATTTCTTCCGGGCGCTTGCTCCACAGTTCGCGGTTGCGCTGGTACTGCTTGGCGACGTCGCGCAATGCGTCCTGCGAGCCTTTGCGGTCGAATTTGTTGATGGCGATGAAGTCGGCGAAATCGAGCATGTCGATTTTTTCCAGCTGCGAGGCGGCGCCGAATTCCGGCGTCATCACGTACATGGAGACGTCGACGTGCGGCACGATGGCGGCGTCGCCCTGGCCGATGCCGGAGGTTTCGACGATCACCAGGTCGAAGCCCGCGACCTTGCAGGCGGCGATGACGTCCGGCAGCGCCTGCGAGATTTCGGAACCGGCTTCGCGCGTGGCCAGCGAGCGCATGAAGACCCGGGCCTGTCCATTCCACGGATTGATCGCGTTCATGCGGATACGGTCGCCCAGCAGCGCGCCGCCGGATTTGCGGCGCGACGGGTCGATCGAGATGATGGCGATGTTGACCGAGTCGCCCTGGTCGAGGCGGATGCGGCGTATCAGCTCATCGGTCAGCGAGGATTTGCCGGCGCCGCCGGTGCCGGTGATGCCCAGCGTGGGCACGGCCAGGCCTTCGGCGGCCGCCAGTAGCTCGGCGCGCAGGGCAGGGGAGGCTTTTTCATTTTCCAGCGCGGTGATCAGCTGGGCCAGCGGGCGGTGGCGCTCGGCGATGTCGCCTTCCTGCAGCGGCGCCAGCGACGTCGGCGAATACTGGGACAGGTCGATGTCGCACTGCTGCACCATCCACTGGATCATGCCGACGAGGCCCATGCGCTGGCCGTCTTCCGGGCTGAAGATCTTGGTCACGCCGTAGGCATGCAGGTCGGCGATTTCGTCGGGAACGATCACGCCGCCGCCGCCGCCGAATACCTTGATGTGCGCGCCGCCGCGCTGGCGCAGCAGGTCGATCATGTATTTGAAGTATTCGACGTGGCCGCCCTGGTAGCTGGAGATGGCGATGCCCTGCACGTCTTCGGCCAGCGCGGCGGTCACCACTTCGTCGACCGAGCGGTTGTGGCCCAGGTGGACCACTTCCACGCCGTTCGATTGCAGGATGCGGCGCATGATGTTGATCGAGGCGTCGTGGCCGTCGAACAGCGAGGCGGCCGTAACGAAGCGGACTTTGTTGTTCAGGCGCGGCTGGTCCGGCACGGCGGCGATTTTCGGAGCGGAGAGGTCGTTCATGGTGTCCCTTATGCTTTTCTTCATTATATGACGTTTACGTTAACGTCAAGTCAAGCGAATTATGCGGCGCGCTGTTGGCTGAATTGCGCCAGCAGGCGGGTTTTCTCGGTACGGAAGGTGGCGACTGCCTTTTCCTTCACGTGGCCGAAGCCGCGCACTTTTTCCGGCAGGCCGGCCAGTTCGACGGCCACCGCGTGGTTTTCCGGCGTCAGCTTGTCCATCAGCGCGACAACCATCTCGCGGTACTCGGCGATCAGCGCGCGCTCCATCTTGCGCTCCCCGGTGTAGCCGAAGATGTCGAACGCGCCGCCGCGCAGGCCCTTGAACTTGGCCAGCAGCTTGAACGCGCTCCACATCCACGAGCCGAATTCCGCCTTGACCAGATGGCCCTTGGCGTCCTTTTTGGCGAACATCGGCGGCGCCAGGTTGAACTTGACCGAGAAGTTGCCCTCGAACTGCTGCTTCAGCTGCTCGACGAAACGGCCGTCGGTGTACAGGCGCGCCACTTCGTATTCGTCCTTGTAGGCCATCAGCTTGAAGTAGTACTTGGCGACGGCGGTGGACAGCTTGTTGCCCAGGCCCAGCGCGGTTTCCTTCGCGCGCACCTGCGACACCAGCTGCTCGTAGGTCGAGGCGTAGGCGGCGTTCTGGTACGCGGTCAGGAACTCGACGCGCTTGGCCAGAACATTTTCCAGGCTTTGCGGCATCTGCACGACGATGGCTTGCGCCGGCGTCGCCACGCGCTCCACGCGCTTCAGGTCCACGGCGGCGCGGCGGCCCCACAGGAAGCTCTTCTTGTTCGACGCGATGCCGACGCCGTTCAACTCGATCGCGCGCAGCAGCGAGGCTTCGCTCAGCGGGATGCGGCCTTTCTGCCATGCGTAGCCGAGCATGAACAGGTTGGCGGCGATCGAGTCACCCATCAGCGCGGTGGCCAGCTTGGTGGCGTCGATGAAATCGGCGGCGCCGGCGCCGACCGATTCCTCGATCAGCGCGCGCACTTCGGCCACCGGGTACTGCCAGTCGGCGTTCTGCGCGAAGGTGCCGGGCGGCTGCTCGTGCAGGTTGATCACGGCCAGCGTGCGGCCTGGACGCATCTTCGATACCGCGTCGGCGGCGCCGGCGGTCAGCATGTCGCAGCCGAGGATCACGTCCGCCTCGCCGGTGGCGATGCGTTGCGCACGCAGGTGGGCCGGGGTCTTCGCCACTTTGACGTGCGAGGTGACCGAACCGTTTTTCTGCGACATGCCGGTCATGTCCAGCACCGACGCGCCTTTGCCTTCCAGGTGTGCGGCCATGCCCATCAGGGCGCCGACGGTGATCACGCCGGTGCCGCCGATGCCGTTGATCAGGATGTTGTACGGCTGGTCGCACGACGGCAGCACGGGTTCCGGCAGCGGGCCGAAGCCGTCGTCGGCGTTATCCTTGGTGACGCCGGTCTTGGTTTTCTTCAGCGATCCGCCTTCGACCGTGACGAAGCTCGGGCAGAAGCCCTTCACGCACGAGTAGTCCTTGTTGCACGACGATTGATCGATGGTGCGCTTGCGGCCGAATTCCGTTTCCTTCGGCAGGATCGACGTGCAGTTGGACTGGATGCCGCAGTCGCCGCAGCCTTCGCAGACGGCTTCGTTGATGACCATGCGCTTGGCCGGGTCGGGGAACTCGCCTTTTTTCCGACGCCGGCGCTTCTCGGCCGCGCAGGTCTGGTCGTAGATCAGCACCGACACGCCGCCGATCTCGCGCAGCTCGCGCTGCACCGCGTCCATGTCCTTGCGGTCGTGCAGGCTGACGATGGTCGGCAGCGCGCTGCGGTCGGTGTAGCGGTTCAGGTCTTCGGTCACCAGCGCGATGCGCTTGACGCCTTCGGCCGCCATCTGCTGCGCGATCATCGGCACCGAGGTGATGCCGTCGACCGGCTGGCCGCCCGTCATCGCGACGGCGTCGTTGTACAGGATCTTGTAGGTCATGTTGACCTTGGCCGCCACGGCCGCGCGGATCGCCAGGTAGCCGGAGTGGAAGTAGGTGCCGTCGCCCAGGTTCTGGAACACGTGCGGGATCTTCGAGAACGCGGCCTGGCCGATCCACGGCGCGCCTTCGCCGCCCATGTGCGTGGTCAGCTTGTTGAACTCGGGATAGATCGACGTCGCCATCACGTGGCAGCCGATGCCGGCCAATGCCAGGCTGCCTTCCGGTACCTTGGTCGAGGTGTTGTGCGGGCATCCGGAGCAGTAGAAGGCCGGGCGGAACGGTGTGCTGATGGCCTTCTTCAGGACCGCGTCCTTCGCGTCGAGGAAGGTCAGGCGGGCCTTGATATGGTCGCAGGTGACCGGATCGGAGATCAGGCGCTTGACGCGCGAGGCGATCACACGTGCCACTTGCGAGACCGAGAAGTCGGCCTTGGACGTCAGCAGCCATTCGCCGCGCGGAGCGACCCATTCGCCTTTTTCATCGAACTTGCCGATCACGCGCGGACGCACGTCGTCGCGCCAGTTGTACAGCTGTTCCTTCAGTTGGTATTCGACGATCTGGCGCTTTTCCTCGACCACCAAAATCTCGTCCAGACCCTGAGCGAATTCGCGCACGCTGTCCGGTTCCAGCGGCCATGGCATCGCGACCTTGAACAGGCGCAGGCCCACCTCGGCCGCCATCTTCTCGTCGATGCCCAGTTCCTCCAGCGCTTCCAGCACGTCCAGGTAGGATTTGCCGGAGGCGATGATGCCCAGCTTGGCGTTCGGGCTGGTGATGGTGGTGTGATTCAGTCTGTTCTCGCGCGCATAGGCCAGCGCGGCGTAGATTTTGTAGTCCTGCATCAGCGCTTCCTGGTTGCGCGCCTGCTGGCCCAGCGGGATGCTGGACAAACGCGCATTCAGGCCGCCTTCCGGCATGACGAAATCGTGCGGGATCTTGACTTCGACGCGGAACGGATCGGCGTCGACGGAGGCCGACGACTCGACCGTGTCCGCCAGCGCCTTGAACGCCACCGTGCAGCCGGAGAAGCGCGACATGGCCCAGCCGTGGATGCCCAGGTCCAGGTATTCCTGCACGTTGCATGGGTACAGCACCGGGATCATCGAGGCCGAGAACAAATGGTCCGACTGGTGCGGCAGCGTCGACGAATAGGCGCCGTGGTCGTCGCCCGCGACCAGCAGCACGCCGCCGTGTTTCGAGGTGCCGGCGTGGTTCATGTGCTTGAACACGTCGCCACAGCGGTCCACGCCCGGGCCCTTGCCGTACCACATGGCGAACACGCCGTCGTACTTGGCCTCGCCGATCAGGTCGACCTGCTGCGAGCCCCAGACGGCGGTCGCCGCCAGATCCTCGTTCACGCCCGGCACGAACTGCACGTGATGCGCTTCCAGGTGCGGCTTGGCCTTCCACAGGTTTTCATCCAGGCCGCCCAGCGGCGAGCCGCGATAGCCGGAAATGAAGCCGGCCGTGTTCAGGCCATCGGCCTGGTCGCGCACGCGCTGCATCATCGGCAGGCGCACCAGCGCCTGGATGCCGGACAGGAAAATGTCGCCCCCGGTGGCGGTGTATTTGTCGTCGAGGCTTACGCTGGTCAGGCGGGAAGGGATGTCGTCGCCTGCGGACGTTGCAGGGCCGTGTGCCGTGGTATCGGGCATGGTGGTGTCTCCGTTTTTTTGTGTCAGATCGCGCCCAAACTTGGTGGCGCCGGGTAGGCGCGCCAGGATCAGGCCATGGGCCGCATGGTTAGCGGCAATACAGATATTTTAGGCTTAAAAAATCCGCTTTGTAGCAAGTATGGGCGCTGCTTGACGTATACGGAAATACGGATTGCCGATGGGGGTATAAGAAAAAGTGATGGCTCAGGCGATGACGGTCGCACCCGGCCAGGTGTTGCCGGCACATAGCTGGCGGCTGACATGCTGCACCAGCCGGCTGACGGCCGCCGCGGCGTTGGTCAGCGGAATATTCTTGGATGCGCACAGCACCACGGTGCGCGAAATCGACGGGCTGTGAATGCGGTGGGCGCGCATGGCGCCGCGTTCGAGCTCGTCCAGCACCGGCGCCGACGGCAGAATGGTGGCGCCCATGCCGGCCAGGATGGCGGATTTGAGGATGGCGATGGAATTGATCTCGATGACGTTACTCAGAGTTAGCCCGGCTTCGCGCGCCACGCTTTCGATGCGCGGCCGTACGCCGTGCTGCAGGCCGGGCAGGATCAACGTGGTCTGCAAGGCCTGTGCCAGTGTGAGTGCTTGCTCACCTTGCGCATAAGGCGCGTCCGCGCGGCAGATGAAGCGCAGTTCTTCCTCCACCAGCGGGGTGTTGGCGAACTGGGCCAGTTGACCGTCGTCGAACAGCACCGCCAGGTTGACCCGGCCCGATTTCAGCTGCTCGCTGAGGTTGCCGGTCAGCTCCTCGGTCAGCTGCAGCGTGATTTCCGGATATTGGGCGCGCGCGGCCGTCAGCAGCGGCAGGGCCAGCGCGCCGGAGATGCTGTGCGGCAGCCCCAGCGTGACGCTGCCGCTGGGCCGCTCGGTCGATTGCGCGACAGCCGAGCGTGCGTCGGCCACCTGCTTGAGGATGGCTTGAGCATGCTCATAAAAAATCTTGCCCGCATCGGTGCTGAGCACGCCCTGGGCGGAGCGGTGCAGCAGCTGCACGCCCAGCTCCTCTTCCAGCTGTCGCAACTGTTGCGTCAGTGCCGGTTGTGCAACATGCAGCACCAGCGCGGCGCGCGACAGCGAGCCGTGGTCGACTATGGCAACAAAGTAACGAAGTTGGCGTAATTCCATATAAATGTGACATTGTTAGCGTGGACAAACAGATGGTAGCACTTGTAAATTTAATCCCGATAGGAAACTATTTGTTATACTAAAGTCAGCCCTTCCGCTGTCCAGTTCAGCCTCTCATTTTGTGGGTACTGTATGCTAAAGAAAGTCGACTCCTCCCAGCTGAAAGTGGGCATGTACATACATGATCTGAGCTGCGACTGGATGACCCATCCATTTGTCCGCAACCGGTTCCTGCTGTCCAGCGAAGACGAAATCCGCAAGATTGTGCACGCCGGCATCCACGACGTTGTCATAGACAGTTCCAAAGGCCTGGACGTGCAGGATGCGCCCACCTTGGCGGAGGCGCAAGCGGCAACCGAACGCGAAATCGTCGAGATCGCCGCCAAGACGCCGGTGGTCACCCGTGTGTCGCTGGGCGAGGAGATGAAACGGGCGGTGCAGATCCGCCACCAGGCGTCGACGCTGGTGCGCACGGTGATGCAGGACGCCCGCCTCGGCAAGGCCATCGAACTGGACCATGTGCAGCCGGTGGTGCAGAACATTACCGAATCCATCCTGCGCAATCCGGGCGCGCTGGTGGGGCTGCTGCGGATCAAGAACAAGGACGATTACACCTTTTTGCACTCCGTTAGCGTCTGTACGCTGCTGGTTGCCTTCTGCCGCTCGCGCGGCATCGATGCCGAAACCACCCATCAGGCCGGCCTGGGGGGCCTGCTGCACGATACCGGCAAGGCGCTGGTGCCGGATGCGGTGCTGAACAAACCGGGCCCGCTGACGGACGAGGAATTCGCGATCATCAAGCGCCATCCCGAAGATGGGTACAAGATCCTGCTGCAATCGCCGGAGATCGGACCGATTCCGCTCGATATCACGCTGCATCACCACGAACGCCGCGACGGCAGCGGCTATCCGAACAAGCAGGCCGCCGACGAGATCAGCGAGCTGGCGCAGATGGCGGCGATCGTCGATGTTTATGATGCGATCACGGCCGACCGCTGCTATCACAAGGGCATGTCGGCGGCGGCGGCGCTGCGCAAGATTTACGAGTGGAGCAAGTTCCACTTCAACCCGCAGTTTGCCCAGGAATTCATGCGTTGCGTCGGCATTTATCCGGTCGGCACGATGGTGATGCTGGAGTCGGGGCGCCTGGGTGTGGTGATTGAGCCACACGAAACCAATCTGCTGGCGCCCAAGGTCAATGTTTTCTTCAACACCAAGAAAAATCTCTACATCAAGCCGGAAACCGTCGATTTGTCGCGCGGACTGGGCTTTGGCGGCGGCGACAAGATCGTCGGCCACGAATCGCCGGGCAAGTGGAACGTAGACCCGATGCGCTTCCTGACCCTGGCTTAAGCCGCTTCAAGCTGACCGCTGCTTCGTTGCGGCTCCTCGCCGCGCTCAGCTTGAAACAGCTTAATAGTCAGAAGAATTCGGCGGTATCGTTGGAGGCGATGGTCTGCAGCAGGCCGCCGTCTACCAGTTCGTCGTAGTGGCAGGCCAGGTTGCGGCCGTGGCTCTTGGCGTAGTACAGCGCCTGGTCGGCGTGTCCCAGGATGATCACCGGCGCTTCCAGCGCGCTGATGCTGACGAAGCCCACACTCACCGTCACCTTGCCCACCTGCGGGAAATCATGCGACGCCACGTTGACGCGGAAGCGGTCGATGATCTTCTTGGCGTGGTCCAGCGTGGTGGAGCGCAGCAGCACGACGAATTCCTCGCCGCCGAAACGGAACACGCGGTCTTGCGCGCGGAACGACGAGGTCAGCAGGTTGGCGATCAGGATCAACACCTCATCGCCGTACAAATGGCCGAAACGGTCGTTAACATGCTTGAAATGGTCGACATCGACCACCGCCAGCCATTGCTTTTCCTGGTCGTGGTGGGCCCGGCGCTCGGGCTCGCCCGGCAGCGTGAGCGCGTCCTGTTCGGTGGACGCGGCCAGCATCTTGGCCAGCTGGTCGTCGAAGGTCTTGCGGTTGAGCAGGCCGGTCAGCGAATCGCGTTCGCTGTAGTCCAGCAGGTTCTGGAAGTTGCGGTAGACGCTGACGATGCCGCCGATGATATGGATGGTGTCGCTGGTGTACGGCGTCGGGTTGACGATTTCCAGGCAGGTGTCGGCCTTGTCGCCGAGCCAGATCGGCAGCCACAGCGTATGCTCGCCGGCCTCGTTGGCGACGTCGGCGCCCGATTCGTGGTCGGCGATGCATTTGGCGAGCGCCGGCGTGTTCTCGATCGGCTCGCCGGGATTGTGCAGGTCCGTGGTGTCGACCATGCGCGCGGCTTCGCCGGCGTTGATGACGGCACGCGGCCGGACAAAAATCTTGCCCCTCACTGTGGCCAGCGTCAGCACGCGGGCCTGACTGGCGTGGGCAAGCTCCTGCACCGCCGAGATCACGGAGATGTCGAGCATCGTGTGATCGCGGTGGCCGGTCATGTCCACCATGTGTTTCAGTAGGGAATCCATTTTCTTCTCTGGAAAATAATCACACAACCATTGCGCCTTGCCACGTTTTGTTCACGCCTATCAAGCCAATATCTTTGATAGTCAGGCGCACTGTGAACTGCAACACGAGGCCTTTCCAAAGAACAGCTAAGCAGGATAATAGCTTTTTGCAATCTAGGCAATTCATGTGTGCGAAAAAGAACTTTCCTTGCAACTGAATGCAACCTTTTTCCGACAGCTGGCGGCTTGCCCCAGCGTACCGGGCCGAATTCTGATGCAGTTTGACATAAGCCAGCCGTGATGTGTGTCCGGGACGCATATTTTCCTCCATAGCTTGAAAATAATTCCACACGGAAAACTTGTCTCACGTCAACTCCCACAACACTGCGATCCGTATAGTGAACCCAATGGCGCGGCAACGGCGGCATGGAAGGCCGGCCGCCCGCGCCAGGGGTATTTTTATGGACTCAACTTGGGAGTAAATCATGAACTCGCTTATTGCAGCTGCAAAGGTGTTCGCGCACGACGAGGAGGGGATCACAGCCATTGAATACGGCCTGATCGCGGCAACGATGGTGACGGCGGTGGTGGCGATCTTCGGCACGCTGACGACGGCGCTGCAGACGGCTTTCACCGCCATCGCGGCCAAGCTCGCGTAGACATCGTCCAGGCTTTCCAGCCGCAAGCGGGCTGGAAAGCCTACTCCGGAGAGCCGCCATGCTGAACGCCATCGAAGTGATCCTGATCTGCCTGGTCGCGCAAGCGGCCGTGACCGATCTGGCCATGCGCAAGATTCCCAACGTGCTGATCCTGAGCGGGCTGCTGCTGGCGTTGCTCCTGCACATGCTGAGCGGGCAGCCGTGGGCGCCCGCATCGCAATGGCTGGCCGGCACCTTGGCCGGCTTTTTTTTATTTCTGCCGCTGTACCTGTTGCGCGGCATGGCCGCCGGCGACGTCAAGCTGATGGCCATGGTCGGCGCCTTTGCCGGTCCCGCCGACGCGCTGCGGGTCGCCGTGCTGGCCTACATCATCGGCGGCGTGATGGCCTTGCTGATGTTGCTGTGCAGCGGCCGCCGGCGCGACGGCTGGCGCAATCTCGTGCAGATCGGCAAGCCGTTGCTGCTGCGCAGCCTGGGCGTGCCGCTGCAACCGGTGCCGCTGGCGCCGGGCGCCAGCATCGGCGGCGTGCCTTACGGCCTGGCGGTGGCGCTGGCGACGATGGTGGTTGTGGCGCTGGCGCATCGCTGAGCGCCGCCCCGCCGCGTATTTGCTTCGCGTCAATGTCCCCAAAGCATGGCCCGATAAACTTGATTCCTCAACGTAATTTCTTCGCTGGAGATGCTCATGCTAGCCGTCGAATCGTTTCCCCCCGCCACCGATGCCGACGCCGCCGGCGTGCTGCCGCCGCAGCCGAAATCGGTGCGCGAGACCGGCCTGCCGCTGCAGCTGGTCGTCGAGCTGATCGCCAAGGCCATTTTCATCGGCGGCAAAAGCCACCTGCCGGTGCTGACCACGCGCCTGCACCTGTCGATCAACGTGCTGCGCGAGGCGCTGGAATTCATGGTCGCCGAGCACCTGGTGGAGGTGGCGTGGCGCGGCGAATCCGACATCGACGTGCAGTACCAGCTGACGGCGGGCGGCAAGCAGCGCGCCAGCGCCTGGCTGGATCGCTGTCCCTACATCGGGCCGGCGCCGGTGACGCTGGAAGCCTACCGCGCCATGGTGGAACGCCAGGCCGGCCATGCGCCGCTACCCTGCGCCGACGAACTGGCGGCAGAATTCGCCGACGATTTTCTCAGTCCCGCCGTACAGCGCATGCTGGGCGCGGCCATGCACGCCGGCCGCACGGTGCTGCTGCATGGGCCGTCGGGCAGCGGCAAGTCGATGCTGGCGCGCCGCCTCGGCACGCTGCTGCAGGGAGTGATCGCGGTGCCGCATGCGCTGGCGGTGGGGCAGGAGATTGTGCAGGTATACGACGCGCTGCTGCACCGCGCGCCGTCGCCGCAGCATTTGCGCCAGTTGCGCCAGCTGCAGGATCAGCGCAGCAGCGATCCGCGCTGGCTGTTGTGCCAGCGGCCCGTGGTGGCGCTGGACGCGGACCTGAGCGTGGACACGCTGGATCTGCAGCCGGACAGCCATAGCGGCTGCTATCGTTCGCCGCCGCAACTGAAGGCCAACAACGGCATGCTGATCGTCGACGACCTGGGGCGCCAGCGCATGGCCGCCACCGATCTGCTGAACCGCTTCTCGCAGGCGCGGGAGCTGGAGCGCAGCCAGTTGTCGCTGGTGGGCGGCTACCACTTCAGCGTGCCGTGCCGCTTGCAGCTGGTGTTCGTCGCCAGCCTGCCGCCGGAAGCGCTGTTCGACGCGCCGGCGCTGCGCCGCGTCGGCTACAAGATTCCGGTCGGGCCGCTGGGCCCCGCCAGCTATCGCACCTTGTTTCGCCAGCAGTGCCTGACCGCCGGCGTGGCGTTCGACGATGCCGCGCTGCGCTACCTGGTCGACGACCTGCATGCGGGCAGCGGCTTGCCGCTGCTGGCCTGCTACCCGCGCGAGATCATCGGCCGCGTCGCCGATTTCGCCGGCTTCCTCGGCGAGCCGGCGCGGCTGACCGTCGCCGCGCTGGACCAGGCCTGGACCAGCATGTTCGCGACCGCCGAACCGCTGCCGCCCGGCGTTGACGACAGCGCCGACGCCATCGACCATCTGCAGCAGCACATCCTATGAATAACAAGCGCGCACTGTTGATGATGGCGCTGGCCATCGTGCTCGGACTGGCGGCGGTGGTGATGGCCTCGCGCTGGCTGCTGCGGCAGTCGCCGACGTCGGCCAACAAGATCATCGTCGCGGCGGTGGACGTCAACCTCGGCCAACGCCTGACGCCGGAGATGCTCAAGCCGCTGGACTGGCCGGCCGACAACCTGCCGCGCGGCGCGCTGCGCGACGCCTCCAAGCTGGTGGGCCGCGTGCTGAAAACCAGCGTGCTGCGCGACGAACCGCTGAGCGAGGCCAAGCTGGCGCCGGCCGGCACGCTGGGCGGCCTGTCGGCACTGATCACCGAGGGCAAGCGCGCGATCACGGTGCGCGTCAACGACGTGGTGGGCGTGGCCGGCTTCGCGCTGCCGGGTAATTTCGTCGACATCATCGTCAACACCCAATCGGCGGCGGGCGGCAACGAGAATGTGATATCAAAGATCGTGCTGGAACGGATACTGGTGCTGGCGGTGGCGCAGGAAGTGGGCCGCGACGAGACCAAGCCGCGCGTGGTCAACGCCGTCACGCTGGAGGTGATGCCGGCGCAGGCTGAAAATATCGATCTCGCGCGCAGCGTCGGGACCCTGTCGCTGGTGCTGCGCAACCAGGTCGATCCGCGCCCCGGTGTGACCGGCGGCGCAACCAAGACCAGCCTGCTCGGTATGGCGCCGGTCCGGCCCGAACCGGTCGTGCAGGTGGCGGCGGCCCCCGTGGCCGTCAAGCCGCCCCCCCAGCTGGCGCAAGCCGCCCCGCGATCACGTGCCTGCATCGGCGTGATCGCCGGCGTTCAGCGCACGCAGGAATGCCTGTGAGTGGACCATGAATACTCAACTATGCACAGTGCTGCTGCTGGCGATGGCTGCCGGCACCCAGGCCGCTTCCGCGGGGACGCAGGCCGCGGCCGGCGCCGATGGCGCAAGCTTGCGCTGCAGCGGCCAGGCGGCGACGCCGGGCAATATGACGCTGCAGTTGGGGAAGTCCACGCTGATGCGCATGCCGGAAGCGGTGCAGGCGCGCAGCGTCGGCAATCCGGCCGTGCTGCAGGCGATGCTGGTGGCGCCGGACACGCTGTACCTGGTCGGCGTCGATATCGGCACCAGCAATATGATCGTGCAGGGCCGCAGCGGCATGTGCAACGTGATCGAGGTGGTGGTCGGCATCGATCCCGGCGCGCTGCAGGCGTCGCTGGCGGCGCTGATGCCGGAGCAGAAGGACATCCGCGTCAGTGCCGCCGGCGATACGCTGGTCATCAGCGGCATGGTGGACGATGCGCAAACCGCCGCGCGCGTGCTGGAGCTGGCGGCCGCCTTTGTGCGCCGTCCGGCGCAGGCGCTGGAGGCGGCCAAGGGCGACAAAAGCACCGGCGGCGCGGCGGTGCCAAGTGCGGGAGCCGGCAACACGCGCATCGTCAACTTCCTCAACATCAGCGCGCCGCAGCAGGTGATGCTGGAGGTGAAAATCGCCGAAGTCTCCAAGACCCTGCTGGACAAGCTTGAAGCCGGCCTGACGGTGAATTTCGGCGGCGGCAGCTGGAGCAGCACGCTGACGTCGAATTTTTTAAGCGGCACGCTGAAAGGCTTGCTCAATATCGGCAAGGCCGGCGGCAACCATGCCGGCATCGCCGCCGACAAGCAGGACGGCATGATCCGCATCCTGGCCGAGCCGACGGTGATGGCGATCAGCGGCCAGGAAGGCAGCTTCCTTGCGGGCGGAAAGATCTTCGTTCCGGTCGCACAGGACAACAACAAGGTCACGCTGGACGAGAAAGAGTTCGGCGTCGGCCTGCGCTTCACGCCGACCGTGCTGGCCGGCGGCCGCATCAATCTGCGCGTGGCGCCGGAAGTGTCGGAACTGTCGCGCGAGGGCATAGGCATCTCGGCGGCCGGTTTCTCGGGCACCTCGGTTCTACCTCTGATCACGACCAGGCGCGCGGCCACCACGGTGGAGCTGTTCGATGGTCAAAGCTTTGCCATCGGTGGGCTGATAAAGAATAACCAGACCACCAATATCCACGGCCTGCCGGTGCTGGGCGAACTGCCGGTATTGGGCGCGCTGTTCCGCAGCACGGACTTCCAGCAGGACCGCACCGAACTGCTGTTCGTCGTCACACCGCACCTGGTGAAGCCGCTGCAGGCCGACTACAAGCTGCCGACCGACAGCGTCACCACGCCAAGCCGCACCGAACTTTTCATCGGCGGCCGGATGGAAGGGCCGCCGGCCCAGGCCACCGAACACAAATAGACAGGAAACGATCATGCGATACCTATTCAGCTTGCCAGCGGCGTGCATGTTGACCGCCTGCGCGTTACAGCCGCCTTCCTCCACGCCGCAATGGGACCGGCACTTCGGCGAAAGCGCGCGCGTGACGTTGGCGCGGCAAATCATCGAGCCGGAGGCGGCGCGCAATCTCGATCCGGTGGCCGGCATGGACGGCCACGCCGCGCGCGCCGCATATGAACGCTATCAAAAGGCCAGCAGCGAAGCGGCGGCGCAGCCGCCATCGTTCACCATCGGCGTCAGCGGCGCAAAGTGAGGAGCGATCATGAAAGCACTGATGATCAGCAGGGACAGCCTGCTGCATGCCGAAGTCGCCGCACAGGGATCGGCGCGCATGCCCGGCGTGCAGCTGGTAGCGTCGCGCAACGGCCTGCGCGACGCGGTGGAGCGCCCGCTGCCGGAACTTCCTGAACTGGTGATCTTCGATGCCAGCGACGTCGCGGAAGAGGAGGCGGAACTGGTGGACCGCCTGGGCAAGCTCTATCCCGCGGCCTCCTTCATGCTGCTGACGCGCGAACCGCAGCAGGACCTTCTGATACGCGCCATGCGCGCCGGCATGCGCGAGGTGTTGCCGCTGCCGCTGGTGCACCGCGCCTTCCACGAGGCGATGGACCGCATCGAGGTGGCGGCCGGTGTCAGCCATATGCGCGATGGCAAAGTGCTGGCCTTCATCTCCTGCAAAGGCGGCAGCGGCGCGACTTTTTTGTCGACCAACTTCGGCTACGCGCTGGCCGCGCTGGCCGACAAGAAGGTGCTGCTGATCGACCTGCACGGCCAGTTCGGCGATGCCACGCTGTACGTGTCTGACCAGAAGCCGGCGATGACGCTGTCCGACATCTGTGCGCAGATCAGCCGCATGGACGGTTCCTTCCTCGATTCCTGCCTGGTGCATGTGGCGTCGAACTTCGGCGTGCTGGCGGCGGCGGACGATCCGAATCATGCGGTCGACATGAAGCCCGAGCACATGGACACCATCCTGCGCGTGGCGCGCCAGCACTACGACTACATCGTGCTCGACGTCGGCCGCCAGATCGACGCCATCTCGCTGCGCGCGCTGGACCAGGCAGACACCATCTACCCGGTGCTACAACTGGCGCTGCCGGATATCCGCGACGGCCGCCGGCTGCTGGATATCTTCCGCTCGCTGGGCTATCCGAGCGAGCGCACGCGCCTGATCGTCAACCGCTACGAAAAGGGCGGCAAGCTGCGGCTGATGGACCTGGAGCAGGCGCTGGGCGCGGAGGTGGTGCACACGGTGCCGAACGACTACCTGTCGGCGACGGACTCGGTGAACCAGGGCATACCAGTGCTGCAGCTGTCGCGCAGCAGCGCGGTGGCGCGCAGCCTGGCGGAGCTGGTGGAACTGGTGACGGCGCGCCGCGTCTCCGAAAGCAAAGGGCTGTTCGACCGGCTGTTCGGCCGCAACGACAACGAATAGGCAACGAGTAGGCACGACAAAACCACGCATCGGAGAACGATATGAGCTTGCGCGAACGCCTGGCTTCCAGCGACGACAGCCGCCAAGGCATCAACGGTCCGCCCGGCCTGGCCGCTGCGGCCTATCAGGAACTGAAGAAGAGCATGCACCAGACGATACTGGACCGCATCGACCTGGAACGCCTGAAGCGGTTGACGCCGGAGCAGTTCAAGCACGAGCTGGCGCTGCTGGTCCAGCGCATCATCGAGGAGGAGCGCATCGTACTGAACCAGCACGAGCGCCACAACCTGGTGCTGGACATCCAGCACGAGATGCTGGGCTTCGGGCCGTTGGAGCCGCTGCTGGCAGATCCGGGCGTGTCGGACATCCTGGTCAACACCTATGGCAAGGTCTACGTCGAACGCTCCGGCAGGCTGGAGCTGACCGGCGTCACCTTCAACGACAACGCGCACCTGATGAAGATCATCGAGAAGATCGTCTCGCGCGTGGGCCGGCGGGTGGACGAATCTAGTCCGATGGTCGATGCGCGGTTGCCGGACGGTTCGCGCGTGAACGCTATCATTCCGCCGCTGGCGATCGACGGCCCTATCCTGTCGATACGGCGCTTCGCGGTCAATCCGCTGACGGTGGAGAACCTGCTGGACTACCGCAGCCTGACGCCGCCGATGATGGAAGTGCTGAAGGCGCTGGGCCAGGCCAAGATCAACATCCTGATCTCCGGCGGCACCGGCAGCGGCAAGACGACCATGCTGAACGTGCTGTCCGGCTTCATTCCCGCGGCCGAGCGCATCGTCACCATCGAGGATGCGGCCGAACTGCAAATGCGCCAGCCCCACGTGGTGCGGCTGGAAACGCGGCCGCCGAATATCGAGGGCAAGGGGGAAGTCAACCAGCGCTCGCTGGTGCGCAACGCCTTGCGGATGCGGCCCGACCGCATCATCCTCGGCGAGGTGCGCGGACCGGAAGCGCTGGACATGCTGCAGGCGATGAACACCGGCCACGAAGGCTCGCTGGCCACCATCCACTCGAACACGCCGCGCGATGCCTTGTCGCGGCTGGAGAACATGGTCGGCATGGCCGGCGTGAACCTGACGCCGCGCGCCACGCGACAGCAGATATGCTCCGCCGTGACGGTGGTGATGCAGGTCTCGCGGTTGACCGACGGCACCCGCAAGCTGGTCAGCCTGCAGGAAGTCACCGGCATGGAAGGGGAGGTGATCGCCATGCACGAAATCTTCCGCTACGAGCAAAAGGGCGTGGACGCCGGCGGCAAGGTACAGGGGCGCTTCTCGGCCACCGGCGTGCGGCCGCGCTTTGCCGACCGCTTGCGCATGTTCGGCGTGGCGGTGCCGGATTCCGTGTTCGATCCCGACAAGATCTACGAGTAGCGGCCATGGATACAGTCTTCTCCGCGTTTGCGGTCCTGCTGTTCGCCGCCGTGATCCTGATGATAGAAGGCGCCTGGCTGTGGTGGTCGGGTTCGCACGGCAGCGCGGCGCGGCGCATTTCAAAGCGCCTGCGGCTGATGGCGGCGCGCGGCGAAGGCGGCGCCGAGCGGATCGACATCCTGAAGCAGCGTGCCTACAACCGCAATCCCCGGCTGGAGAAGCTGCTGCGACGATTCACGCGACTGGCCGCGCTGGACCGGCTGTTGCTGCAGGCAGGCGTGCGCTGGACCGTGTCGCAGTTCCTCTGCAGTTCGCTGGCGATGCTGGCCGTCGGCCTGATGCTGCCGGCGATGCTGGGCATGCCGGCGCTGGCGGCCATGGCGACGCCGGTGCTGGCGCTGATGTTGCCGTCGATGCTGTTGATGCGCACGCGCCACGCGCGCCTGCTCAAGCTGGAGGAGCAATTGCCGGAGGCGGCGGACTTCATCGGCCGCGCGCTGCGCGCCGGCCATTCCTTCGCCAACGTGCTGCAAATGGTCGGCGAGGAGATGCCGGATCCAATCGCCGGCGAATTCAAATTCGCCTACGAGGAAATCAACTACGGCGTACCGATGAACGAAGCCCTGCACAACCTGGCCTTGCGCGTGCCGCTGACGGACCTGCGCTACCTGGTGATCGCGGTGCTGATCCAGCGCGAGTCCGGCGGCAACCTGGCCGAGGTCCTCGGCAATATCAGCCGCTTGATACGTGCCCGGCTCCGGTTGCTGGCCCAGGTGCGGGTGATGTCCGCCGAAGGCCGCATGTCGGCATGGATACTGGGACTGCTTCCGCTGGGCGTGATGGGGTTGATGGTGGTGGCCAATCCAGCCTATGTGCGCGTGCTGTGGACCGATCCGGTCGGCATTCGCCTGATGTGGTACGCCGGCGCGATGGCGGCAGCCGGCGTGCTATGGATGCGCAAGCTGATACGCATACGGGTCTGAGGGAGGACGGCATGGATGGTCGGCAGATTATTTTTCTCATCATTGTCTTCGCCGTCGTGGTGGGCGTGGTGCTGGTGGCGCTGTTGAGTTTTTCGGCGGTGCCTGTCCGTGAGCGGCTGAATGATTTTATCGGCCCTGCGCAACCGGCACAGCCGCTCCCTGGCGGCTGGGTGGAAAAAGTCGCGCACGCGGCGCAGCCGTTCACGCGCATGTCGCTGCCGGAGGAGGGCTGGGAGCGTTCGCCGCTGCGTACCCGTTTCATGAACGCCGGCTGGCGCAGCGCGTCGGCGCCATCGCTTTACTTTGCCGCCAAGACCTTGCTGGCGCTGGGCCTTCCCGCCCTGTTGGCGCTGGCCTGCGCAACGCTGGCGGACAGCGAAGTGCAAAAGACGATGAGGTATCTGTTGCTGTTGACGGCGTGCATAGGCTACTACCTGCCGAACGCGCTGTTGTCGCGCCGGGCCACCAGCCGCTGCCGCGAAATATTCGAGACCTTTCCCGATGCGCTGGATCTGCTGACCGTATGCGTCGAGACGGGCCTGAGCCTGGAACGCGCACTGGCCAAGGTGGCCGGTGAAATCCACATCAAGAGCGTGGCGCTGGCGCAGGAACTCCAGCTGGTGCTGATGGAAATGCGGGCCGGCTTCAGCAAGGAGAAGGCCTTGCGCAACCTGGCCTTGCGCAGCGGCGTGGAGGATGTCGATACGCTGGTGGCGATGCTGATCCAGTCGGAGCGCTTCGGTACCAGCATGGGCGAATCCCTGCGCATTCATTCGGATAATTTACGCAGCAAGCGCAGCGTGCTGGCGGAGGAGGCTGCCGCCAAGATCGCGCTGAAGCTGCTGTTCCCGCTGATCTTCTGCATCTTCCCGACGTTGATGCTGGTGCTGATCGGGCCTGCCGGAATACAGATTTATCACATGGTGCTGCCATCCATGTTCACGCACTAGGAGGCGACAATGAAACGAACACTGGGCGCCGCATGTGCCGGCGCGCTGCTGATGGCATGCAGCGGCTTGTCCACCGCACCGCCGGTAGCCACGGCGGCGCCGGGAACAGATATCACCGCGCTCGAACAAGCCTGCCTGCAGGCGCCGCTCGATGCGGCCAGATGGGAGCGGCTGGCCGCCGCGCTGGAAGCGGATGGACAGCGCGAGCGCGCCGCGACGATGTACCAGCAAGCCTCCACGCTGCGCACGCACGACATCCGGCGCGACTATGCGTTGCTGAAGGAGCACAAAGCGGAAACGCCACCGGAGGCGGCCGATACGGCCATGTCGCGCACGGAAATCCGGCAACTGGGAGCGGCGCTGGTGCAGGTAATGCGTGTCGGAGCAGCGACGCAGACGCCGGCGCCGGCGCCGGGAAATACCGGACTGCGGCTGGAGATCAGCAACGGCAACGGCATCGCCGGCGCTGCCGCCCGGCTGGCGCGCATCCTGAAAGCGGAAGGAATCAAAACCACGCGGCTGACCAATGTGAAGAATTTCGGCGTGCCGATCAGCCGCATCGAATACCAGGGCGACCAACAGCTGCCGGCGCAAGCGCTGTCGCGGCGACTAGGTTTGCCGCTACACGCGAGAAGCGATAAATCCGTCTATGCCGACATGCGCATCGTGCTTGGACGCGACGTTGTGCAGGCACCGTACCTGAAATAAAAAAACCGTCCGGGTGGAGTGGCCTCCTCCCGGACGGTAAAAACACACCCATGTGTTTCCTGCTGCGGCTCACGCCGCGTTCATTACTGCCAGCTGACGCTGCCCAAGCCGCGGGCGCTGGCATTGCGATTGGTCGGATTGCCATACACGGTGGCCGAACCCAGGCCGGTTAATTTCAGCGTGGCGCTGTTCTTCGCAAACACCGATGCGCTGCCCAGTCCCGACATGTTGACGTCCACCACATCGGCGCGCAACTGCTGTGCATCGAGGCCGCCGACGCCGCCAAGGCTGGCGTGCAGCTGCCTGGTCTGGCCCGTCATTTCGATATGGCCGGCGCCGTGCAGATGCAGGTCGACGTTGTCGCTGCTGCCGGCGTTGACCGTCATGCTGCCGACGCCGCCGAGCTTCACATCCACGTTGCGGTACTGCGCACTGACTTTCACCGCGCCGGCGCCTTCTAGCGCCAGGCGCAGATTGTCGCCGCTAAAACCGCTTACCTCGGTGGCCCCGACGCCGCCCGATACCAGCTGTCGCAGGTTCGGCAGCGTCAGTTCCGCGCGCAGCTCCTTGTTGTTGCCGAAGCTGAAGCTGCGCATCTTGCTTGTGCCGATGTGCAGGGTGTCACCCGTCTGCTCCACCGTCACTTTTTTCAGCGCGTCAGCCTCTCCGTATAGAGTCAGCGACGCGACTGGTCCTTGCTTGACCTTGAGGCTGATGACGCCATCGAGGTCGATGTTGACGGCACGCGCATCGACGCCGCGGTTTTCGCTGACCACATCGGCAGCCAGCGCGGAACCAGCTCCGGCGCCGCTGCTCAGGATCGTGGCCAGCATCGCAGCCTTCAGATATTTTTTCATCGTGCGCTCCGTCGTTGTCGGTGAATTACAGTGCTGCTTTTTCAGCTGCGGTCAGGCGCTTGGCGGTGATCGTCACCACTTGCATCTTGGCGGCGTCGGCTTTCACGGCGGCAGGCGCTGCGTGGGTTGCAGGCACTGCGGCGGTGGCGAACGAGGTAGCGCTGATGACGACGATTGCGGCTACGAAGATGGCTTCCATGTTTTTTGCGATGTTCATTTTGAGCTCCTTGGGTTGTGTGGTTCACTGCGTTTTGTCTTGCGTTGAGTGAACTATAGACAAGGGCTATCCGGCCAGCCACCGGCATGTGACGAACTGCAAAAAGCGGGGACCAGAATGCGGATTAGCGGTGTAAAGCCGCGTGGCCGAGAGATATTTCAAAAAATTGCTTGCTATTGAATAGTGCGCGATATATATTGAGCACATGGACAGCGCAAACCGCTCCCAAAACCGCATAAAACATAGTTCGCTATTAAATAACTACCTACTAAAATGGAGCCCGTCATGAGCAAAGATACCCAAGACCAAGCAGTGAATACCTCCCGCCGTTCCGCCCTGTTCGGTGGCGCCGGTGCCGCAGTCGCCGCCGTAGCCGTTCCGCTCGCCGCATTTGCAGGCGGCAATGCGCAAGCCGCCCCGGTGGTTCACGGCGGCGCGGTCAGCAAGACGGGCAGCACCATCACCACTCGCGACGGCGTCGAGATCTACTACAAAGACTGGGGTCCGAAGACCGGCCAGCCGGTGGTGCTGAGCCATGGCTGGCCGCTGAACGCCGACAGCTGGGAATCGGCGGCATTCCATTTGGCCAACAACGGCTTCCGCGTCATCATCCATGACCGCCGCGGCCACGGCCGCTCCAGCCAGCCGTGGGAGGGCAACGACATGGACCACTACGCCGACGACCTGGCGCAGCTGATCGAGGCGCTGGACCTGAAGAACATCATCCTGGCCGGCTTCTCGACCGGCGGCGGCGAGGTGGCGCGCTACGTGGGCCGCCACGGCACCAAGCGCATCGCCAAGCTGGGCCTGATCTCCGCCGTGCCGCCGCTGATGCTCAAGACCGCCACCAACCCGGGCGGCCTGCCGATCGAAGTGTTCGACGGCATCCGCGCCGGTTCGGTCGCCAACCGTGCGCAGCTGTACCTGGACATCGCCTCCGGTCCGTTCTATGGCTACAACCGTCCGGGCGCCAAGCCGTCGCAGGGCATCATCCAGGCGTGGTATGCGCAGGGCATGCAGGCCGGCCACAAGAACACCTACGACTCGATCAAGGCGTTCTCGGAAACCGACTTCCGCGACGACCTGA
Organism: Duganella sp. LjRoot269; assembly: GCF_964254095.1. NCBI lineage: Bacteria > Pseudomonadati > Pseudomonadota > Betaproteobacteria > Burkholderiales > Oxalobacteraceae > Duganella > Duganella sp. LjRoot269. The sequence continues at coordinate 687,313 of NZ_CAXUSL020000001.1, forward strand.
AAAAATTCGACAAGCCGACGCTGATCATCCACGGCGACGACGACCAGATCGTGCCGATCGACGCCGCCGGCAAGGCCTCGGCCGCCATCGTCAAGCACGCCAAGCTGATCGTCTACCCGGGTGCGCCGCACGGCCTGACCGACACCCACAAGGACAAGTTCAACGCTGATTTCTTGGCGTTCGCCAAGTCCTAAATGCAGAAAGGGCCGCCGGCGCAATGGGAAATTGTCCATGCTATATTGCAAGTATGAACAAGCTGCCGGCGGTGCTGATGATGCTGTGCGCTAGCGTGCTCCCCGGAGCTGCGCTGGCCGAGGTCGTCACCGTCTATACCAGCGCCAGGGTGGCGCCGCTGGTGGTTTCCGACGACCAGGGCATTTATCCCGACCTGATCCAATATTTAAACCGGCACGCACCAGGCGGGCTGAGCTTCAGGCTGGAATACCTGCCGCGCAAACGGCTGCAGCTGAAAGTGGAAAACGGCGAGCTGAACGGCATCGTCATCGGCATGATGCCGCGCTGGTTCGACGACGCCGCGCAGAAAAAATACCTGTGGACCACGCCGTTCGCGCTGGACCGCTACGTGGTGGTGTTACCGGCGGGACAGGCATACAGCCAGGCCAAGCCCGGTGCGCTGGCAGGGCGTTCGGTCGGCATGGTGCTGGGCTACAGCTATCCCGATCTGGAATCATGGATACGCCGGCAGGGTCTGATCCGCAGCGACGCTCCCAGCGACGATAAAAGCCTGGAAAAATTGCAGCTGGGACGGGTGGACAGCGTTGCCGCAGCCGAATCGGTCGTGCGCTACTACATGAAGGTGCACGGGATTCGCGAAGACAAACTCCAGCTGTATGGACTGCCTTCCAGCCCAACCGAGCGGCGCTTTCTGGTGCCCCATTCAAAGGCGGCGGTCTACGAAAAGATCGCCCCTGTCATCCGCAAACTCAAGGACGATCCCGAGTGGCAGCGCCTGGTTTCCAGATATGAATAAGCCCTAGCCCAGCCGCGCGTGGAAGAACTCCGTCGTGCGCTGCCATGCCAGCTTGGCGGCGGCGGCATCGAAGCGCGGCGTGGTGTCGTTGTTGAAGCCGTGCTCCACGCCGGGGTAGACGTGGTACTGGTAGTTCACGCCGGCCGCCTTCAAGGCCTGCTCGTAGGCGGGCCAGCCGGCGCGGATGCGTTCGTCGTTGCCGGCGTCGTTGATCAGCAGGTGCGCCTTGATATTCGCCACTTCGGCCGCCGGCGGCTGTGAACCGTAGAACGGCACGGCGGCCGCCAGTTCCGGCAATTGCGTCGCCAGGTAATTGGCGATGCCGCCGCCGAAGCAGAAACCGACCACGCCCAGCTTGCCGTTGCCTTCCGGCTGTTGCTGCAGCCAGCGCGCGGCGGCGACAAAGTCGGCGCGCGTCTTCGCCTGGTCCAGCTTGCCGAACAGGGCGCGCGCCTTATCCTCGTCACCGGGATAGCCGCCCAGTGTGAACAAAGCGTCGGGCGCGAAGGCGATGAAGCCGTCCAGAGCCAGGCGGCGGGCGATGTCTTCGATATGCGGATTGAGGCCGCGGTTTTCATGCACCACGAGCACCAGCGGCAGCTTGCCCTTGGCGTCGGCCGGCGAGACCAGGTAACCGCGCACCGTACCGTTGCCTTGCGACGAAGGCAGCTCAACGTAGCGGGTCTTGATGCGGCGGTCGTCGGCGGTGACGATGGGAGCGGCAAAGCTCGGGCTCAGCGCACCGAGCAGGCTGGCGGCGGTCGCGCCGCCGACCGCATAGCGCGCCGCCGATGACAGGAAGTCGCGGCGGGTGATGCCGCCATGCACATACTGGTCGAACAGCTTCAATACTTCCGGATCAAAATCGGCGGCGGTTTTGCGTGTCATGTCTCGGTTCCTCGGGGTAGGTGTCGATGGGCTAGTGTAGCGCAGCGCCGCTCCCGTGGCCGCCCGAGCGGGCGGAATATTTCTGCATATTCAACGTTGGTTTTTGGCTCAGGCCAGCACGGCTTCGAGCTTGAACTGCTCTGCTGTCAGACGAACCACTTGCGACTCCATGCGGACGATCCCGACCTTTTCCAGTTCGCCTACATCATGTTTTACCGAGTCAACGTCGCGGCCAAGACGTTCCGCAAGGGCGGTAATCGAATCAGGTTGCTCTTTGATTGCGCGAAACAGAGTCAGGTACGGGTCGATCAGCAACTTGAGCAATTCAGCAGGGTCCTCGAAGCTGATCATGCTTTCGGCTGGGATTGCTTTTTGCAGATCCGCTAGCTGGGCAAGTTCCCTTCCGCGCCGGAAGAACTCATTCTCATCTGCGATATTGATGGTTACGGTGTTCATTTTTTCTCCAACAGCGTACGCCAGTCTTGCTGGAAGCGCTTTTCGATGTCGTCGAGACTTGTGAATGGCACCGGTTCGACAACACCCATATGGTGCCGATGGTGGACTCCATGAGCATTGTCGTAGCCAATCACTCTGCCGTTATCTCGCTGGTACAGATCATGATTAATATACGCTAGGTTGTAACGCGTTACCTGTCCTTTTCCGTCAACCCAGACCTCACGGCGTACCAGACCATTTCCGCGCCTGTCGGAAATCTTGTGGACCTCATCGATGATCTTTTTATCGGCCATGATTGAACATGCTATGGCTGAAATCGCAGAAGGGCTCTGCGGGTGCGCAAAGGCTGAGGGGCCAGCTCAAAAGCAAAAAGCCCAGCCGGTGAGGGCTGGGCTTTCGGGATATTGCTGGTGCCGACTGCCGGTTTCGAACTGGCCACCTGATGATTACAAATCAACTGCTCTACCAAATGAGCTAAGTCGGCGAAACTTGTACGGGGCGAATTATACGCTATTTAATTCGCGTAAGGGTGGGGCGGCCGCCCTTTTTGGGCGGGTCGGTATCGTCGTCCGGGGCGCTTGGCACCTCGGTTTTGACCTCCGCCGCGGCAGGTGGCGCGGCTGCGGGAACCGCCGCCAGCACCGGCGCCGGCGCGCTGATTTCCTCGTCCGGAACCGGCTCGGCAAAGCCCAGTTGCGGCTCGAACGCCATGCCCTGGCCGTTCTCGTTGGCGTAGATCGCCATCACATTGTTGACCGGCACGTAGATCTCGCGCGAGACGCCGCCGAAGCGGGCGTGGAAGCGGATGCTGTCGTTGTCCATCTTCAGGCCCGAGGTGGCGCCGAAGCTGATGTTAAGGACGATTTCGCCCTTTTTCACATACTCCATCGGCACCGTGGTCGAGGCGTCGACCTTGACGGCGAGGTAGGGCGTGTAGCCGCTATCGGTGCACCACTCATAAATGGCGCGCAGCATGTAGGGCTTGGTTGAGATTTCAGACATGGTATTCCAGACTGCAGTAAAACACGGCGCGCCGCCCGCTAAGGCCGGCAAACGCGCCGATGGACTTCAAGTAAAACGGCCTGCTCCGCAATTAACGGCGCATGACCTTTTCCGACGGCGTCAGCGCTTCGATATAGGCAGGGCGCGAGAAGATGCGCTCGGCGTACTTCATCAGCGGCGCGGCGGTCTTCGACAGTTCGATGCCGTAGTGATCCAGACGCCACAGCAGCGGCGCGACCGCCACGTCCAGCATCGAGAACTCGTCGCCCAGCATGTACTTGTTCTTCAGGAACAGCGGCGCGAGCGTGGTCAGGCGGTCGCGGATTTCGGCGCGGGCCTTGTCGTGGCTCTTGTCGTTGCTCTTGGCGCGTTCGCTTTCGAGCACGTGCACGTGCACAAACAATTCCTTCTCGAAGTTGAACAGCATCAGGCGCGCACGCGCGCGCATCAACGGATCGGCCGGCATCAGCTGCGGATGCGGGAAGCGCTCGTCGATGTACTCGTTGATGATGTTCGATTCGTACAGGATCAATTCACGTTCGACCAGGATAGGCACCTGACCATACGGATTCATGGTCGAGATGTCTTCCGGCTTGTTGAACAGGTCGACGTCGCGCACCTCAAAGTCCATGCCTTTTTCAAACAGGACCAGACGGCAGCGTTGCGAAAATGGGCAGGTTGTACCCGAGTAGAGAACCATCATTTTTATAGTTCCTTAGAAGAACAAAGGGGGTGACGCCGCGAACGGATCACCCCGGATCGATCGCCCGCCAGCGCGGGCATCGCAAAACAAGCGCCGGCCAGCCGGCGCTCTCGATTATTTAACTTCTTTCCAGAACGACGCGTTCAGGCGCCATGCCAGGAAAGCGAACATCGCCATGAACAAGACCACGGCCACGCCCAATTTTTTGCGGGTCTGCGCTGCAGGTTCCGCCATCCACTCCATGTAACCGACCAGGTCGGCCACCGCAGTGTCATATTCCAGCTTGCTCAGTTTGCCCGGCGTGACTTGCTCGAAGCCGGCGAACTGGTGGGTCTTCTTGCCTTCCTCGTGCGGATCGGCCACTTCTTCCATCTTGACCTTCTGCACGCCCTGCAGTTCCCACAACACGTGCGGCATCGCCACATTGTTGACCACCAGGTTGTTCCAGCCGGTCGGGCGGGTGTCGTCCTTGTAGAAGGTGCGCAGGTAGGTGTACAGGTAGTCGCCGCCGCTGCCGGCGCCCGACGCTTTCGCGCGCGAGATCACCGACAGGTCGGGCGGCACCACGCCGAACCATGCTTTCGCATCTTTCGGATTCATGGTGGTGGTCATCATTTCGCCGACCTTGTCGCCGGTGAACAGCAGGTTGGCCTTGATTTGCTCTTCCGTCAGGCCCAGGTCGCGCAGGCGGTTGTAGCGCATCGACGACGCGTTGTGGCAGTTCAGGCAGTAGTTGACGAACAGCTTGGCGCCATGCTGCAGCGCGGCCATGTCGTTCGAGCGGTCCGGTGCCTTGTCGAGCGCGACGCCGCCTTCGTTGGCCAGGGCCAGGCCCGGCAGCAGTGCCAGGATGGCGAGCAGTTTTTTAGAAAAATTCATGTAATGTCCTTTGTGTACTTTAGCCGAGTCGATCAGTGCGCGTGGAACACTACGCGGTCAGGAACCTTCTTGAACGTGCCCATGGCGCTCCACCAAGGCATGAACAGGAAGAAGCTAAAGTAAAGCAGGGTGCATACTTGCGAGAACAGCGTGCGGCCTTCGGTCGGCGGCAGGGTACCGAGGTAGCCCAATGCCAGGAAGCAGAAGAAGAACACGCCGTACACATACTTGTGCCAGCTTGGGCGGTAGCGGATCGACTTGACCGGCGACTTGTCCAGCCAAGGCAGGAAGGCCAGGATCACCACCGACGAACCGAAGAACACCACGCCCCAGAACTTGGCGTCCAGCACCTGCGGCAGCATGCCGATGATGGCGACCAGCGCGATGACGGCGATGGCGGTCTTGACCAAGCTCGACAGGCGCGACTTCAGCCACACGAACACCACGTAGGCGGCGACGAAGAACATCAGCACCCACATGAAGTCGGCGGTGGTGGCGCGCAGCACCGAGTAGAACGCGGTGAAGTACCAGGTCGGCGCGATGTGCAGCGGGGTCTTCAGCGAGTCGCCCGGCAGGAAGTTGTTGTACTCCAGGAAGTAGCCGCCCATTTCCGGCGCGAAGAACACGACGGTGCTGAAGATCAGCAGGAACACGGACACGCCGAACAGGTCGTGCACGGTGTAGTAAGGGTGCGACGGGATGGAGTCGACCGGGTGGCCGTCGGCGCCCAGGTTTTCCTTCACTTCGATGCCGTCCGGATTGCTCGAGCCGACTTCGTGCAGCGCGATCAGGTGGGCGGCCACCAGGCCCAGCAGCACCAGCGGGATCGCGATCACGTGGAAGGCGAAGAAGCGGTTCAGGGTGGCGTCGGAGACGACGTAGTCGCCGCGGATCCACAGCGACAGGTCAGGGCCGATCAGCGGAATCGCGCCGAACAGGTTGACGATCACTTGTGCGCCCCAGTACGACATCTGGCCCCATGGCAGCAGGTAGCCGAAGAAGGCTTCGGCCATCAGGCACAGGAAGATGGCGAAACCGAACAGCCAGATCAGCTCGCGTGGCTTGCGGTACGAGCCGTACAGCAGGCCGCGCGTCATGTGCAGGTAGACGATGATGAAGAAGGCCGACGCGCCGGTCGAGTGCATATAACGCACCAGCCAGCCCCACGGCACTTCGCGCATGATGTATTCGACCGAACCGAAGGCCAGGTTGGCGTCCGGCTTGTAGTGCATGGTCAGGAAGATGCCGGTGACGATCTGCAGCACCAGCACCAGCATGGCCAGCGAGCCGAAGATGTACCAGAAATTGAAGTTTTTCGGAGCGTAGTACTTGCCCCATTGGTCATTCCACAGCTTCGTCAGCGGGAAACGGTCGTCGACCCAGCCCAGTGCTTTTTGTGCGGCCGGTGCATCGGCCGGGAATTTTGTCTCTTTGAAAGCCGCCATGATTTACGCCTCGCCTTTCTCGTCTTTACCAATGACCAGCTTGGTGTCGCTCAGATACATATGACGCGGCACTTGCAGATTGTCCGGCGCAGGCTTGTTCTTGAACACGCGGCCGGCCATGTCGAAGGTCGAGCCGTGGCATGGGCACAGGAAGCCGCCTTCCCAGTCGTCCGGCAGCGATGGCTGCGGGCCCGGGGTGAATTTCGACGATGGCGAGCAGCCCAGGTGGGTGCAGATGCCGACGGCGATCAGGATTTCAGGTTTGCGCGAGCGCCATTCGTTGCGGGCGTACTCAGGGGTGAATTCTTCCGGGTTGCGCTTGGAGTCGGCGTCGGCCACTTTGCCGTCGGTCTTCTTCAGCGATGCCACCATTTCAGGGGTGCGCTTGATGATCCAGACCGGCTTGCCGCGCCATTCCACGGTTTTCATTTCGCCCGGGTTGAGGGTAGAAATATCCACTTCCACCGGTGCGCCGGCGGCTTTTGCGCGCTCGGACGGCTGGAACGTGCTTACCAGTGCCCCGGCGGTTGCCAGACCCACTACACCACCCGCCGCGCCTGTAGCGACGAGCAATCCGCGTCGGCCGGAATCGACCTGCTTTTCGATACTCATACAAACCCCAATCAGTCAAAGTGCGAACAAAATCTGAAAACCGCGAACAAAACCTGAAATCTGAAAACTTGTTGAAGCACGAATATAGCTTCTAGCAACCTTAAATTATAAGGTAAGCGTGATACGAATTAAAGCAAAAACGTTGCCGCAATCCCAATTGGGCGGTTTTCCGCACCGTTTTGGGCTTGAAATCTGCCGGGGCCGCCCCCTACTGGCGGACTTTTCACCCGTAATATTGATGCAAGACAAATTTATAGCGTAATTTGCGTTGCCGGTGCGCAAAGGGCAAGCGTGTTTGGAATCTAATTGAAAAAATAGTATGATCCAGACGCGGTTTTGTTCACAATTGACCACACAGCGGGGATAAGAAAATGTCAATGATGCAGGAATTTAAAGAATTCGCGATGAAGGGCAATGTGGTCGACCTCGCGGTTGGTGTGATCATCGGCGGCGCCTTCGGCAAGATCGTCGATTCGCTGGTGGCCGACATCATCATGCCGCCGATCGGCAAGCTGTTCGGCGGGCTGGACTTCGCCAACTACTATCTTCCGCTGAACGGCCAGGCCGCGAACCTGAGCCTGGTCGAGGCGAAAAAACTGGGCGCGGTATGGGCGTACGGTAATTTTGCTACTATCCTGTTGAACTTTGTGATCCTGGCGTTTGTCATCTTCCAGATGGTGCGCCTGATGAACAAGGCGCGCACGCTGAGCACCAAGGCGGATGCGGCGGCCGAAGCGGCGGCGCCACCGCCGCCGACGCCGGAGGATATCGTGCTGCTGCGCGAAATCCGCGACTCCCTGAAGAAATAAACAAGGACGCCGTCCAGCGGACGGCGGGTAGGAAGCTATGCGACGACTCTGGTTATTGTTTGCGCAAACGGTGACCGTCGTACTGGCACTGTATTTTGTCTACGCGGCCGTGGGGCCGGAGCGGCGCGCGCCGGTGCGCCTGCAGCAGATGGGCAACGCCGACCATCCGGCCGTGATGCTGGAAGCGGCGCCCGGCAAGGCGCCGGCCTCGGCGGGTGGCTCCTACCGCGCGGCGGCGGCGCGGGCGATGCCGGCCGTGGTCAACATCATCACCACCAAGACACCCAAGCGCGGCAAGCATCCGCTGCTGCGCGATCCCTTCTTCAAGAAATTCTTCGGCGACCGCGACCATGACGGCGAGAACGACGACGAAGAGTCCAGCCTGGGTTCGGGCGTCATCGTCTCCGGCGAAGGCTACATCCTGACCAACAACCACGTGGTCGAGGCGGCCGACGAGATCGAGGTGGTGCTGGCCGACGGCCGCAAGGCCGGCGCCAAGCTGGTCGGCACCGATCCGGAGACCGACCTGGCGGTGATCAAGATCTCGCTGGAAAAGCTGCCGGTGATCGTGCTGGGCCAGGCCGAGCAGGCGCAGGTCGGCGACGTGGTGCTGGCGATCGGCAATCCGTTCGGCGTCGGCCAGACGGTGACGATGGGCATCATCTCCGCGCTGGGGCGCAACAACCTGCACATCAACCATTTCGAGAATTTCATCCAGACCGACGCCGCCATCAACTTCGGCAATTCCGGCGGCGCGCTGGTGGACGCCAACGGCAACCTGCTCGGCATCAACTCGGCGATCTATTCGCAGACCGGCGGCTCGGTCGGCATCGGCTTCGCGATCCCGGTGTCGACCGCCAAGTCGGTGATGGAGGCCATCATCAAGTCGGGCCACGTGGTGCGCGGCTGGATCGGCGTCGAGACGCAGGAGATCACGCCGGAGCTGGCCACCAGCTTCGGGCTGACGCGCCAGAGCGGCGCCATCATCGCCGGCGTGGTGCGCAACGGCCCGGCCGACAAGGGCGGCATGAAGCCGGGAGACATCCTGCTGTCGGTGGACGACAAGCCGGTCACCGACACCAACGACATGCTCAACGTCATCGCCCAACTCGTTCCGGGCGGAAAAGCTAAAATGCGGGTCTTGCGCAAGAGCCGCGAGACCACGCTGGACATCACGGTCGGCAAGCGACCGGCCGGCGCCAAATAAGGATTACTGAATGCATCTGCGCGACCTGACTCAATTCCTCAAAGAACTGGCGGACAACAACAACCGTCCATGGTTCATCATGAACAAACCGCGCTACGACATCCTGCGCGAAGAATTCCTGCAAGTGGTGACGGAGATGATCGCCGAACTGGGCAAGTTCGATCCGGCCGTCAAGTTCAGCAATCCGAAGAAGGCGATGTTCCGCATCAACCGCGACGTCCGCTTCGCGCATGACAAGAGCCCGTACAAGACGCGCTTTTCGGCGGCGGTGGCGCCGAACGACATGCGCCGCCCGAGCAAGGCGGGCGGGCCGACTTACTACATGCAGATCGACGGCTCCGGTCGCATGCTGTTCGGCGCCGGCGAATACATGCCGCCGGCGTCGCGGCTGAAGGCGCTGCGCCAGCACATGGTCGACGACGCGGCCGGCTTCAGCAAGGTGTTGAAGAACAAGAAGCTGAAAGCGACCTACGGCGACATCCAGAACGAAGGCAAGCTGATGCGGCCGCCGAAAGGTTTCGACCCCGAGCACCAGCACATCGAGTACATCAAGCTGAAGAGTTTCTTCGTCTGGACTGAGATCGACCTGCCGCTGAACAAGCCGGAACTGCTGGTGCCGACGCTGGCCGCCGGCCTCAAGGATGCCTTCCCGCTGGTCCAGTGGATGCGGGAAGCCAAAGAAGAAGTGGGAGAGGAAGAGTAAGTTTAACTTGGCTTAGCTTAACTTAGCGCTTCACTTTTTCATCGCGCGGGTCGCGCGACAGCAGGCGCGCCACCATCGCTTGCGGCTGGTCGCCGTCGAACAGCACGCCGGCCACCGCGTTGGTGATCGGCATGTCGACGCCCAGGTTGGCCGCCAGCTCGCGCACCGCCTTCGAGCACGGCACGCCTTCGGCCACATGGCCCAACTCCTGCACGATGGTGTCCAGCGCCTTGCCCTGCGCCAGCCCGAGGCCGACGCGGCGGTTGCGCGACAAATCGCCGGTGCAGGTCAGGATCAGATCGCCCATGCCGGTCAGGCCCATGAAGGTTTCGGTCTGGCCGCCCAAGGTGGTACCTAGCCGGGTGATTTCCGCCAGCCCGCGCGTGATCAGCGCGGCGCGGGCGTTCAGGCCCAGCCCCAGTCCGTCGGCCACGCCGGTGGCGATGGCCAGCACGTTCTTCACCGCGCCGCCCACTTCCACGCCGACCAGGTCTTCGCTGGAATACACGCGCAAATTACCGCCGTGAACCGTCGCCACCACGCAGTCGCGCAGCGCCGCAGAGCTCGAGGCGATCGTCAATGCGCACGGCAGGCCGCGCGCCACTTCCTGCGCGAACGACGGGCCGGACAAGGCGCCACCCGCCACGCCGGGCCCCAGCACTTCGCGCACGATCTGGTGCGGCAGCAGGCCGGTGCCGTATTCGAAACCCTTGCACAGCCACACCACGTTGGGGATGGTCCGCCCCTTGAGCGATTCCAGCAGCGGCCGCAGTCCCGCCACAGGGCAGGCCGCGATCAGCAGGTTGTCCGGAGCGGCCACATGGGCCAGCGCGGCGTCGAAACCGACGGCCACGTTCAGGCCGGGCGGGAATGGATAGCCGGGCAGGTATTCGGTGTTTTCGCGGACGCGGCCCATTTCCTGCAGGGCGGCGCCGTTGCGGCCCCACAGCAGCACGTCGTGACGCTGGGCCAAGGCCATGGCGACAGCGGTACCCCAGGCGCCCGCGCCCAGCACGGCCACCTTGCGGACTGCTGCCGCGGGTTTGTTTTGATGTTCTTGCATGGGACCTCATTCAGTGCCGGATGGCACTGCTACGGCAATTATATGCCCCAGACTTCGGAATTCTTGACGTAGCCGACCAGGCCGTCGCGATGACGCACCTTGAGCCAGCCGCCGGCCGCCGCTTCGGTCACTTCCAGCAGCACGCCCTTGTCGGCGGTGAACACGGCGGCGGCGCTGTCGTCCGGCGTGGCGCGGATCTTCAGGTTGGGCGTGCGGATGATGACGTTGCGCTTGGCGGTCAGGCCCTTGGCCTCGGTCCACGCCAGTTCGCCGTTGACGTCGCGCACTTTCAGCCAGTCGCCGTAGGCCAGCACCACTTCCAGTGGCGCGCCGCGCGGCACGACAAACAGCTTGCCGCCCTTGGTCGATGGAGCGTCGTACAGGATGACCGGTGCGGAGCCCACCGTCTTGAAGTCGAACGCGTGGCTGCCGGCTGCTGCCAGCATCATGGTCAGACCTGCGATCAAACGGGGAAGAGTCATGGAATTACCTTGCAGGGGGACAGCGCAAACGCATGTCGGGTGATGCAGCTGCCGGACATGGCGTCCGGCAGCCAGGGTATTGCTTGCTACAACTTAGTGCGTGGTGGCACCGTCGGCGGCGGCTGGTGCGGCGGCTGCCGCGTCAGCGATCGCTTGCATGCGCTGCTGGTAGAACACTTCGAAGTTGATCTCGGCCAGGTGCACTGGTGGGAAACCGGCACGGGTGATCACGTCGGCGATGTTGGCGCGCAGGTAAGGGTAGACGATGTTCGGGCAGCCGATACCCAGCAGCGGATCCAGTTGATCGGCAGGGATATTGCGGGCTTCGAAGATGCCGGCTTGCTTGCCTTCAACCAGGAATGCGACTTTGTCTTTGACTTTGGCGGTCACGGTGATGGTGACGGTCGATTCGAACACGCCATCGGCCAGCGGCTCGGCGCCTACGTCCAGCGCTACTTCGATGGTTGGCGCTTCCTGTTCCAGGAAGATTGCTGGGGAATTCGGTTGTTCCAGCGACATGTCTTTCAGGTAGACGCGTTGGATTTGGAATACTGGTTGCAGGTTTTCGTCAGACATGGAACGCTTTCGTTATAGTGAAAACGAGCGGCACGGGCCGCTCAAATAAGTTTGCTTTAAATAGGCTCAAATCAAACGCGAGGGCAATTGTATCAAAACCATTATGGTTTCCAAGGATTTCCACCACCCTCACGTTGTATTTGGGGTTCGTTAGCCATTTAACAAGGGTGACAGGCCACCGGCTTGATCCAGCGCATACAAATCATCGAAACCGCCGACATGGGTGTCGCCGATATAGATTTGCGGCACGGTGCGGCGGCCGGTCTTTTGCATCATCAACATGCGCTGTTCCGGGTCCAGGTCGACGCGGATCTTTTCCAGGCCGGTCACGCCCTTGGCTTCAAGCAGGCGCTCGGCGCGCACGCAGTATGGGCAAACGGCGGTGGTGTACATGATTACACGGGCAGTCATCAGGCATTCTCCCTGTTATTTAGCCAACGGCAGGCCGGCTTTTTGCCATGCGGCAATGCCGCCGTCCAGGTTGACCACGTCGGCGAAGCCGGCCTTGGCCAGTTTAGCAGCGGCCGACGAAGCACGCGCGCCACTCTGGCAGACCACGATGATGCTCTTGCTCTTGAACTTGTCCAGTTCGCCGATGCGGGTGGACAAGTCGCCCAGTGGAATATTCTTGGCTTCCGGCAAGTGACCAGCGGCGAATTCCTTGGCGTCGCGTACGTCTACAATGGTGGCTTTGCCGCGGTTAATCAACAGCGTCACCTCTTGCGCGCTGGCGCGTTTGCCGCGCTGGGTCAGTACCGGCCACAGCAGGGCGCCGCCCGACAACACGACGATGGCGATGATGAAAATATTGTCAATGAAGAATTTCACAGGGTTCCAATGGTTTAAGTCAATCCGCGCATTATAAAATAGAAGCTGCAAGAGTTCTCGCAACACCGGTTTTTAGTCCCGTTCACTCCTTTTTGAAGATAGTTCACATGTATAAAATCGTATTCATGCGCCATGGCGAATCCACCTGGAATCTTTCGAATCGCTTCACCGGCTGGACCGACGTGGACCTGACCGCGAAGGGCATCAGCGAAGCCAAGGCGGCCGGCAAGGTGCTGAAAGAGTCAGGTTACACCTTCGACCTGGCCTACACCTCGGTGCTCAAGCGCGCCGTGCGCACGCTGTGGCTGGCGCTGGACGAGATGGACATGATGTACCTGCCGATCAAGAACGACTGGCGCCTGAACGAGCGTCACTACGGCGCGCTGCAGGGCCTGGACAAGGGCGAAACCGCCGCCAAGTACGGCGACGAGCAGGTGCTGGTATGGCGCCGCAGCTACGACACGCCGCCGCCGCCGCTGGACGCCAACGACGACCGCGCCTCGTACAACGACCCGCGCTACGCCGGCCTGGACAAGGCGCAGATCCCGCTGACCGAATGCCTGAAGGACACCGTGGCCCGCGTGATGCCGGCGTGGGACGAGGAAATCGCCCCGGCCATCCGCGCCGGCAAGAAAATCATCATCTCGGCCCACGGCAACAGCCTGCGCGCGCTGATCAAGATGCTCGACGGCATCAGCGACAACGACATCGTCGGCCTCAACATCCCGAACGGCCAGCCGCTGGTGTACGAACTGGACGAGAACCTGAAACCGATCCGTCACTACTACCTCGGCGACGCCGACGCGATCGCCGCCGCCCAGGCCGCCGTCGCCAACCAGGGCAAGGCCAAGTAGTTGTCGCATTCTTCATTCCGGAAATGGCGTGGCGCAAGCGTCACGTTGATGTTGATGGCCGCGTTGGGCGGGCCGGCACACGCCGCCCAGTTCGGCAAGACCACCGAGCGCAGCAAGCAGAAAGCGGCGGCCGAGGCCGAGCGCGCCGGCTTGCAGCAAAAGCTCAGCGCGCTCAAGAAGGACATCGGCAAGACCGAAAGCGCCAAGGACGACGCGGCCGACACGCTGGCCGAGTCCGAACAGGCGATTTCGGACGCCAACCGTTCGCTGCGCGACCTGGCGCAGGAGCAGGGCGACACCAACACCCGGCTGCAGCAGCTGTCGGCCGAGCACGACCGGCTGGCGGCCACGGTCGCCCAGCAAAAGCAGCAGCTGGCCAAGCTGCTGCGCGATCAATATGTCGCCGGCAATGAAGACCGCATCAAACTGCTGCTGTCCGGGGACAACCCGAACCGCATCAACCGCGACCTGCAGATGATGGCCTATGTGTCGCAGGCCCAGGCGCGCCTGCTCGATTCGCTGCGCGCCAACCTGAAGGCGGTCGAGGTCAACCAGGCCGCGGCGCAGAACGCCAAGGACGAGCTGCAGGAAATCGCCGAGGAAGAACTGCAGCAGAAAGCCAAGCTGGAGCAGGAAAAAGGCCGTCGCGCCGAGCTGCTGGCCTCGCTGTCGAAAAAACTGGTGGCCCAGCGCAAGGAAGCCGGCAACGTCGAGCGCGACGAAAAGCGCATGGCCGGTCTGGTCGACAAGCTGGCCAAGCTGATCGAGGAGCAGGCGATCGCCGCCGCCGCCGAGAAGAAGCGCCAGGAACAACTGGCCGCCGCCCGCGCCGAGGCCAAAGCCAAGGCCGAAGCCGAGGCGCGCGCCCAGGCCAGGGCCAAGGCCGCCGCCGAAGCTGAGCGCCAGCGCCTGGCCAAGGCCAACGGCGCCAAGTCCGGCACGATCAAGCCGCAGCAACCGCAGCCGGCCAAGTCCGACGCGATCGACGCCGACGAACCGAAAGTGGCGCAGCAAAAGCCGGAGGAGGCGCCGAAGTCCGCCCCCGCGCCGGCCCCGCGCGACGAAAAACCGGCCGCGCCGGCAGACATCGCCCTGGCGCCGGCCGCACCGGCCGGCGCCTTCGCCGCCCAGAAAGGCCAGCTGCGCGCGCCCGTCACCGGCAAGGTCGCCGCCAAGTTCGGCACCAAGCGCGGCGACGGCCCGAGCTGGAAGGGCGTCTTCATCCGCGCCGCCGAGGGTTCGGACGTGCGCGCCGTGGCCGCCGGCCGGGTGGTGTTTGCCGAATGGCTGCGCGGCTTCGGCAACCTGATCATCGTCGACCACGGCGGCCAGTACATGAGTATTTACGGCAATAACCAGGCGCTGCTGAAACGGGCCGGCGACATCGTCAAGGCCGGCGACCCGATCGCCAGCGCGGGTAACAGCGGCGGCAACGAGGAATCGGGGCTATACTTTGAACTTCGCCATCAGGGCACGGCATTCGATCCGGCTGGCTGGATCAAGTTTTAAGGTTCGCGGAAAAACATGGGCAACAAAGTCAAGAGCATCGGCCTGATCGGCCTCGGTATGGTGGCCGGTGTCGCCGCCTCCTTGCAGTTTTCCGCCATCGCGCAAAAAGTCACCGGCTCGCCGCTGCCGCTGGAGGAACTGCGGCAGCTGTCCGACGTGTTCGGCCTGATCAAGTCCGACTACGTTGAAAACGTCGACGACAAGAAGCTGCTGACGGAAGCCATTTCCGGCATGGTCGCCTCGCTCGATCCGCATTCGGTCTACCTGGATAAAAAAGCCTTCCGCGAAATGCGCGAGACCGTGGCCGGCAAGTTCGTCGGCATCGGCGTCGAAGTCGGCATGGAAGACGGCTACATCAAGGTCGTCTCGCCGATCGAGGATTCGCCCGCCTTCAAGGCCGGCATCAAGACCGGCGACCTGATCACCCGCATCGACGGCACGCCGATCAAGGGCATGTCGCTCGACGAAAGCGTCAAGAAGATGCGCGGCGAGCCGCACTCCAAGGTCACCGTCACCATCAGCCGCAAGGACGAGGACAAGCCCATCATCCTGTCCATCCTGCGCGAGGAAATCCGCGTCCAGAGCGTCAAGGCCAAGATCGTCGAGCCGGGCTACGCGTGGCTGCGCATCTCGCAGTTCCAGGAGCCGACCGTCGAAGACATGGCCAAGAAGATCGCCGCGCTATACGCGCAGGACCCGCACATCAAGGGCCTGGTGCTCGACCTGCGCAACGATCCGGGCGGCGTGGTGCCGGGCGCGATCGGCGTCTCGGCCGCCTTCCTGCCCAAGGATTCGGTGATCGTCTCGACCAACGGCCAGCTGCTCGACTCCAAGCAGACCTTCTACGGCCGCAGCGAGTTCTACTCGGTGCGCGGCAAGAACGATCCGCTGGCCAAGCTGCCGGCCGCGCTGAAGGATGTGCCGATGGTGGTGCTGGTCAACGCCGGTTCGGCGTCGGCATCGGAAATCGTCGCCGGCGCGCTGCAGGACTACAAGCGCGCCACCATCATGGGCACGCAGACCTTCGGCAAGGGCTCGGTGCAGACGCTGCGCCAGCTCACCGCCGACACCGCCGTCAAGCTGACCACCGCGCGCTACTACACGCCGCACAACCGTTCGATCCAGGCGCGCGGCATCGTGCCCGACCTGATGGTCGACGAAACCGCCGACGGCGACGGCTTGAACAGCCTGCGCGTGCGCGAAGCCGATCTGCAAAAGCACCTGGGCAACGACAAGGATCCGGAAGCCGACGGCGCCGTCAAGAAGGCCCTGAGCGCGCAGCGCGACGAGCTGGAAGATGACCAGCGGCTGTCGGCGCTGGCCAAGAAAGCCAAGCCGGTGGAATTCGGTTCGAAGGACGACTTCCAGCTGGCGCAGGCGATCAACCACTTCAAAGGCTTGCCGGTCAAGCTGTCGAAAGCCGAGGCCACGCCGGCGGCTGGCGGCGGCGAAGTCGGCGAGATCAAGTCGGACAGCAAGACCGATCCGAAACCCGCCGTGACCAAGCCCGACACCAAACCCAAGGCCAGCGAAAAAAAGCCGGCCTTGAAACAGCCGGTGACGCAATAACGGCCACCGCGCCGCCGCGACGAGAACCATGAACGACTCGCAACTGCTGCGCTATTCGCGCCACATCCTGCTCGACGAAATCGGCATCGAAGGCCAGCAAAAGCTGCTGGCCGCGCATGCGCTGGTGATCGGTGCCGGCGGCCTCGGTTCGCCCGCCGCGATGTACCTGGCCTCGGCCGGCGTCGGCCACATCACGCTGGTCGACAACGACACCGTCGACCTGACCAACCTGCAGCGCCAGATCGCCCACACCACCGACCGCGTCGGCCACTCGAAGGCCGAGTCGGCGCGCACCACGCTGCGGCAGATCAATCCCGAGATCGCCATCACCGCGCTGAACGAGCGCGTGGACGACGCCCGCCTGGCCGAACTGGTGGCGCAGGCCGACGTGGTGCTCGATTGCACCGACAACTTCGCCACCCGCCATGCCGTCAACCGCGCCTGCGTCGCGCTGGGCAAGCCGCTGGTGTCCGGCGCCGTGATCCGCTTCGACGGCCAGGTCAGCGTGTTCGATCCGCGCGGCGGCCAGCCCTGCTATTCCTGCCTGTTCCCGCAGGACCAGCAGTTCGAGGACGTGGCCTGTTCCACCATGGGCGTGTTCGCGCCGCTGGTCGGCGTGGTCGGCGCGACGCAGGCGGCCGAAGCGCTGAAGTTGCTGATGGGCGTCGGCAGCTCGCTGGCCGGCCGCCTGATGATGCTCGACGGCCTGCACATGGAATGGACCAGCATCGCCGTCGGCCGCAACGTCGATTGCCCGGTCTGCGCGGCCCTCAGGCGCGACTGAGGCGGCCATCGGGCAAGGTTAGGTAAAGAAGCCCCAAAATTAAGCGCGGTTTAAGCACACCGGCGCATAAATCGTGGCTTATACTCTGCTCTCACTTCAATCTGTTATCAATTTATGAAAAATTACTCCGTTTCCCGTCGTGCCGCGCGTGGTTTTACGCTGATTGAAATCATGGTGGTGGTGGTCATCATGGGCGTGCTGGCCGCGCTGGTCGTGCCCAAGCTGTTGAGCCGCACCGGCGAATCCAAGGTGGCGGCCGCCAAGGTCGATATCGCGACCGTGATGCAGGCGCTGAAACTGTACAAGCTGGACAACCAGCGCTATCCGACCACCGAGCAGGGCCTGCAGGCGCTGCTGACCAAGCCGACCACCGGTCCGGCGGCCAACGGCTGGAAGACCGGCGGCTATCTGGAAAAAATGCCGAAGGACCCTTGGGGCAACCCATACCAGTTCCTGTCGCCGGGCGTGAAGGGCGAGGTCGACGTGTTCTCCTACGGCGCCGACGGCGCGCCGGGCGGCACCGGCGACGATGCCGACATCGGCTCGTGGGAAAACTGATCGCCGACCGCGTACAAGGATAGCCGGACATGGGCGCCGCCCGCGAGCGTGGCTTCACGCTGATCGAGCTGCTGGTGGTGATGGTCATCCTGGGCATCACGCTGGGGCTGGTGTCGCTGAACGCGCTGCCGGGCCAGAAGCAGTCGATGCAGCAGGATGCGCAGCGCATCGCCCTGCTGCTGCAGCTGGCGCGCGACGAGGCCATCGTGCGCAACCGGCAGATCGCCTTCGAGGCCGGGCCGGATGGCTACCGCTTCCTGATCCGCAACGACAAGCAGTGGGACCTGGCGGTGCAGGACGATCTGCTGCGCGAGCGCGAATTCAAGCACGGCCCGGTCACGCTGATGCTGGACCCGCCGCCCAACGTGCCGGACGCGAACCTGCGCATCGTCTTCGGCCGCGAGCCGGTCGACAAGCCCTTTGTGCTGACCATGACCGGCGGCGGCGCCAGCGTCGTCATCCGCGCCGACGGCATCGGCCATTTCACGGTGGACTAGCATGCGGCCTATCAGACAAAGCAAACAAGCCGGATTCACCTTGCTCGAAGTGCTGGTGGCGCTGGTCATCGTCGGCACCGCGCTGGGCGCCTCGCTGCGCGCGGTCGGCAGCCTGACGCAAAACAGCGACGGCCTGCGCGGCGCGATGATGGCCACCTGGTCGGCCGAGAACCGGCTGGTGGCGCTGCGGCTGTCGAAGCAGTTCCCGGCGGTCGGCAAGCAGACCTACGAATGCCCGCAAGGCGACATGAAGCTGATGTGCGAGGAGGAGGTCATCGCCAGTCCCAACCCGCGCTTCCGCCGGGTCGAGGTCAGCGTGTACGACCAGGCCGTGCCGGAGCGGCGCATCATCAAGCTGGTGCAACTGGTGCTGAACCAATGAAGACCAAGGGTTTCACGCTGGTCGAGCTGCTGGTGGCGATCTCGATCCTGGCCATCGTCGCCGTGCTGGGCTGGCGCGGCCTCGACGGCATCATCCGCTCGCGCGGCGCGCTGACGGCGCAGATGGAACAGACCCGCGGCATGCAGCTGGCCTTCGCGCAGCTGCAGAACGATTGCGAAAACCTGGCCACATCGACGCTGCTGCACGGCCGCGCCTATCTGCAGGCCGAGAACAACCGCATCACGATGGTGCGCCTGGTGCTGGCCGAGAACGAGCCGTCCAGGCTGGAAGTAGTGGCCTACCGCGTGCGCGACGGCGTGCTGACGCGGCGCGAATCGATCGCCACGCGCGACCTGCAGCAGCTCGACGCGCTGTGGCAGGCCGCCGTCAGCGACGCCGACACCGTGCCCGGCGTGGCGCTGCAATCGGGCGTGCAGGGCATGACGATGCGCTACTGGATGGCCAGCGGCTGGACCGCCGCCGCCTCGGTCTCGACCGCCACCAACAACCCGTCCGGCATGGAAGTGTCGCTGGCGGTAGAAGGCCAGCAGATACCGATGGTTAAATCCTTCCTGCTGGGGGCGCTATGAAGCTGCGGCGCCAGCGCGGCGTGGCCGTCATCACGGCGCTGCTGCTGACCACGCTGGCGGTGACCATCGTCGCCAGCCTGTTCTGGCAGCAGCAGGTGCAGGTGCGCTCGATGGAGAACCAGCGGCTGCAGCTGCAGACCCGCTGGATCCTGCGCGGCGCGCTCGACCTGAGCCGGCTGGTGCTGTACCAGGACTTTCTCGATTCGCCCAATCTGACGCAGCTCAACGGCATCTGGGCCACGCCGCTGGAAGAGACGCGGCTGGACGACTACATCGAGCGCGAACGCGCCGAAGCGGAAAATTTCAACGCCACGCTGTCGGGCAAGATGATCGACGCCCAGTCGCGTTACAATCTTGCCAACCTGGCCACGCAAAAGCAGGTCGACCAGAAGCAGATGGAGGTGTTCAAGCGGCTGCTGGTCAATCTGCAGCTCGATTCCAACCTGGCACAGGCGGTGGCCAGCCAGGTGGCCGGTTCGCAGGCGGTGCTGGGGCAGGCGGCGGTGCCGGGCGCGCCGCAGCCGCAGCAGAGCGCCAGCGGGCCGCAGCCGATGGAGCTGGTGCGGGTGGAGGATCTGCTGGCGGTGAGCGGTTTTGCGCCGCAGGCGATCGAGCGCCTGCGCGATTTCATCATCATCCTGCCGTCGGCAGCGCCGACGCCGGTGAACGTGAATACCGCCCCGGCCGAGTTGCTGGCGGCGCTGGTCGACAAACTGTCCCTATCGGACGCGGCGGCAATAGTGAATAATCGCAAGCGCATCTATTTTTTGAACCCGGCGGGCTTCACCAACCTGCCGCAGCTGACGGCGGCCAGTTTGCGGCCGGAAGTGCCGTTCGATGTGAAGAGCAGTTATTTCCTGGCGTATAGCAAGGTGCGGCTGGACCGGGCGGCGCTGGATACCCAGGCCTTGCTGTCACGCGCCGGCAACGGCGTGACATCGGTGGCGTGGATACGGGAAAATTAATGGTATGGATAAAAGCGGTATGGATAAGAGCGTGAACGAAAGCGAGACCCTTTGACTACATTATTGATACGCTATCCGGCCAAGGCCAGCGTCGACAGCGGCGCGGCGCAGACCTGCCCGTACGCGCTGGTCGGCGACGGCGGCAACCTGCTGCAGCAAGGCGCTTCGCCGCTGGGCAACCTGGGCGACCTGGTGGCGTCGGCGCGCCGCGTCACGCTGCTGCTGGCGGCCTCCGACGTGACCTTGCTGCGTGTCGTGGTGCCGCCGCTGTCGGCCGCGCGCCTGAAGGCCGCCTTGCCGGCGCTGGTGGAAGAGCAGGTGCTGGGCGATCCGGCCGACTGCGTGCTGGCAGCCGGCCCGGCCGACGCCGAAGGCGCGCGCACGGTGGCGGTGGTGCAGCGCAGCTGGCTGGAGGTGCTGGTCAAGGCCCTGCAGGCGCAGGGCGCGCACAGCATCTCTGCGGTGCCGGCGCAACTGTGCCTGCCGTTCCAGCCGGGCTCCGTGTCGGCCGCGCTGACCACCGGCGACGCCGGCTTCGAACTGATCATGCGCCAGTCGCAGACCATGGGCCTGGGCCTGACCCTGCCGGCGCAGCCGCAGGCGGCGCTGCAAACGCTGCGCGCGCTGGCCGGCGACGAACCGGTCACGCTGTACCTGGCGCCGGCGCAGATGACGCAGTTCGCGCCGCTGGTGGCGGAGGCCGAATCGGGCCACGGCGTCACTTTGATGGAAGACCACTGGGCGCACTGGGTCGCCGCCTCGCGCAGCGCCGGGCTGGACCTGGCGCCGGCGCTGGGCGCCAGCGGCACCTCGGCGCGCCGCTGGCAGCGCTGGCGCTGGCCGCTGCGCATCGCCGCGCTGGCGCTGGCGGTCAACGTGGTCGGCCTGAACGTCGAATGGCTGCGCCTCAAGCGCGAGGCCGACGCCGTGCGCGTGGCCATGCTGCAAACCTTCAAGGCCGCCTATCCGAAGGAGGCGGTGATCCTCGATCCGGCGGCGCAGATGCGCAAGAATATCTCGCTGGCCAAGGCCGACGGCGGCCAGCCCGGCGCCGATGAATTCACCGCGCTGAGCGCCGCCTTCGGCGAAGCGCTGAGCGTGCTGCCGCGCAAGGACATCATCGCCACGCTGGAGTACCGCGAGCGCGCGCTGCAGGTCAAGGTCAAGCCGAACACCGTCGACGGCGGCGCCATGGCCCAGCTGCGTTCCGCGCTGGCCGCGCGCAAGCTGGACCTGTCGGAAGCCAATCCCGGCACCTGGCAGATACGCCCGGCCACCGGTACCAGCACAGGCGGAGGAAAATCATGAGCACACCGGCACAAGCACTGCAAGAGTACCGCGGCCGCGCGGCCGCCTTCTGGATGGAACGCACCGAGCAGGAACGCCGCTTCCTCGGCGTCGGCGGCGCCGTGCTGGGGCTGGCGCTGTTTTATTCGCTGCTGATTTCGCCGGCGCTGGACGGCCGCACCAAGCTGCGCAAGGAATTGCCGGAACTGCGCCAGCAGGCGGCGGAGCTGCAGTCGCTGGCGCTGGAGGCGGCCTCGCTGCGGGGCCAGAACACCATCGCGCCAGCGCCGATGACGGGCGAGTCGCTCAAGTCCGGCATGAGCGCGCGCGGCCTGGTGCCGCAATCGGTGGCCATCACCGGCGAATACGCCAAGGTGCAGCTGAACGGCGCGCCGTTCGCCGCCGTCATCACCTGGCTGGACGCGATCCGCAGCGAAAGCCGGATCACGGTGCAGGACGCGAACTTCGTCGCCCAGGACACGGCCGGCATGGTCAACGCCACGCTGACGCTGCACCAGAACGCGGGCGGCCGATGATGCAAAAAGGCCGTCCATGAAGCGCGCCGTGCTATGGTTGCTGACCGTCGCGCTGACGGTGGCGCTGACGCTGGCGGTGTTCTTTCCGGCAGCATGGCTGGGGGCGCTGGTCGAGCAGCGTTCAGGCGGCCGTTTGACGCTGGGGGATGCGCAAGGTACGCTGTGGCGCGGCTCGGCCTTTATCGGCGGCGCGGCCAGCGGCAACAGCCCGGTCACGCCGCTGCTGCCTGGACGCTTCAGCTGGAAGATCTCGCCGCTGGCGCTGGTCGGCATGGTCGACCTGCAGCTGGAGAACAGCGAGGCGCTGGCGCAGCCGGTGACGTTCAAGGGCAGCTGGTCGCAATGGCAATTGAGCCCGTCGGCGCTGCTGCTGCCGGCGGAAGGCCTGGCCGGCCTGGGGGCGCCGCTGAATACGCTGGCGCCCAGCGGCGTCATGCGCCTGTCGTGGACCGCGCTGGAGCTGGTGCTGACGGACCGTCAGGTCGCCATCAACGGCCGCACCACGCTGGAGATGACCGACATGGGCTCGCGCCTGTCGGCGATCCGGCCGCTGGGCAGTTATGCGCTGGCGCTGGACTGGCACGGCCAGGCTGCTGCGCTGACGCTGAATTCCGTCAAGGGGCCGTTGTTGCTGAGCGGCTCCGGCAATTTGAACAACGGCCGCCTGCAGTTTTCCGGGCAGGCCGAGGCAGCAAAAGGATACGAAGAGCAGCTGGCCAATCTGTTGAATCTGCTGGGCCAGCGCAAACCGGGTAGTGATCGCAACGTCATCGCATTAGAGTTCCATTGATAAAAGCTCAGATAATGAAAAAACAGTCCGTGAACAAAACCAATCTTCCCGCGCTGCGCCGCCTGAGCGCGGGTGCGATGCTGTGTTGCGCCATGGGCGTCGTGCCCGCCACGGCTTTCCTGCTGCCGGTACCGGCGCTGGCCGCGGCCGATGACGCCGCGCTGAACTTTGTCGGCGCCGACATCGAATCGGTGATCAAGGCCGTCGGCCACTACACCAACATCACCTTCGTCATCGACCCGCGCGTCAAGGGCACGCTGACGGTGGTGTCGGAAAAACCGGTGACCAAGTCGCAAGCCTTCAGCCTGCTGACCTCCGCGCTGCGCCTGCAAGGCTACGCCGTCGTCAGCGGCGACGGCTACGCCAAGGTGGTGCCGGAAGCGGACGCCAAGCTGCAGTCCGGGCCGACCCAGGTGGGCTCGGCGCCGACCGCGATCAAGGGCGACCAGATCATCAGCCAGATCTTCCACCTGAATTACGAATCGGCCGCCAACGTGGTCACCGTGTTGCGGCCGCTGATCTCGCCGAACAACACCATCAACGCCAACCCGGGCAACAACAGCGTGGTCGTCACCGACTATGCCGACAACCTGAAGCGGCTGGCGAAAATCGTCGCCGCGCTCGACATGCCGGCCGTGGCCGACGTCGACGTGATCCCGGTGCGCTACGCCATCGCCAGCGACCTGGCGACGATGGTCAACAAGCTGATGGACTCCGGCGCCGGTGCCGGCGGCGGCGACGCCAGCAAGGTCAGCGTGCTGGCCGATCCGCGCACCAACTCGCTGGTGCTGCGCGCGCCGTCGGCGGCGCGCTCCAACCTGGCCAAGTCGCTGATCTCCAAGCTGGACCAGCCGACCCAGGAACTGGGCAACGTGCACGTGGTCTACCTGAAGAACGCCGAAGCGGCCAAGCTGGCGCAGACGCTGCGCTCCGTGATGTCCGGCGACAGCTCGTCCGCCAGCACCATCGGCACCGCCGCCGGCGCCACCGGCCAGCAGGGCCAGGGCGGCCTCGGCGGCCAAAGCAGCAACACCGGTGGACAGGGCGGCCTGTCGGGCAGCAGCGGCGCCGGCGCCGGCGGCGGCCCGAGCAATCCGCTGCTGACCGGCTCCAATTCGCAGCAGCAGGGCGGCGGCGGTTCGGCCGGCTTCATCCAGGCCGACGCCACCACCAACACGCTGATCATCACCGCGCCCGAATCGGTGTACCGCAACCTGCGCGCCGTGATCGACCAGCTGGACGTGCGCCGCGCGCAGGTCTACATCGAATCGCTGATCGTCGAAGTCACGTCCGACAAGGCCTCGGAATTCGGCGTGCAGTGGGTCGGCGCCACCGGCAACGCCAACAGCACGTATCGCGTGGGCGGCCTGCAGTCCTACGCCTCCGGCACCAACAACAATATCGGCACGCTGGCCACCGGGCTGCTGGGCGCATCCAGCGGCACCACCACCACCGCGCCGACGCTGCCCGGCTCCGGCCTGTCGATCGGCGTGTTCAAGCAGGTCGCCGGCGGCCTGGGCCTGGGCGCGCTGGCGCACTCGCTGGAAACCGACGGCAACGCCAACATCCTGTCGACGCCGAACATGATCACCCTCGACAACGAACTGGCGACTATCCGCGTCGGCCAGAACGTGCCTATCCTGACCGGCCAGTTCACCACCACGTCCGGCACCAACAGCAATCCGTTCCAGACCATCGACCGCAAGGACGTGGGGCTGACGCTGAAGGTGCGTCCGCAGATTTCCGAAGGCGGCACGATCAAGATGGCGATCTACCACGAGACCTCCAGCGTCGACAAATCGTCGCTGGCGGCGACCGCCGGCATCACGCTGAACACGCGGGTGATCGAGAACAACGTCATCGCCGACGACGGCCAGATCATCGTGCTGGGCGGCCTGATCGAAGACACCGAAGGCGACGGCGTGGAAAAGGTGCGCGGCCTGGGCGACATTCCGATACTGGGCAACCTGTTCAAGTACCAGACCCGCAGCCGCAAGAAGACCAACCTGATGGTGTTCCTGCGCCCGGTGGTGATCCGCAACAAGGAGCAGAGCACCTCGCTGGCGACCGACCGCTACGACTACATGCGCGGCCAGCAGGATGGCATCCAGCCGCCGGACAACATCCTGGTGCGCGACCTGGGCCAGCCGCAGCTGCCGACGGTGGTCAACGGCCAGCTGTCGGGCGGCACGGTGGCGCGGCCGATTCCGCCGGCGCCGGTGCCGGGCAAGACGCCAGGGTTGGCCGAGCCGGTCAAGCCGCAGCAGTGATGAGCAACTGAGATGAGCAACCTTCTTCCCTATGCCTTCGCCCGCGACTTCGTGGTGCTGGCGCAGCAGAGCGACCAGGCCGAGAATACGGTCGACGTGATGGTGTGCGGCGCCACGGCGCCGGCGGCGATCGCCGAAGTGTCGCGCCGCTTCGGCCGCGTCCAGCTGAAAAACATGACGCGCGCCGACCTCGAGACGGCCATCGCCGCGGCCTACGCCAGCTCGGGCGGCAACGCCTCGATGGTGGCCGAGGAGTTCGACGCCGACCTGGACCTGACCAAGCTGCTGCAGGACGTGCCGGCTATCGAGGACCTGCTGGAATCGTCCGACGACGCGCCGGTGATCCGCATGATCAACGCACTGCTGACCCAGGCGCTGCGCGACAGCGCCTCGGACATCCACATCGAGCCGTTCGAACAGACCTCGGTGGTGCGCTTCCGCGTCGACGGCTCTCTGCGCGACATCGTCCGTCCGCGCAAGGCCATCCACGGATCGCTGATCTCGCGTATCAAGATCATGGCGCAGCTGGACATCGCCGAAAAGCGCCTGCCGCAGGACGGCCGCATCACGCTGCGCATCGGCGGCAAGCCGGTCGACGTGCGCGTCTCGACGCTGCCGACCGGTCACGGCGAACGCGCCGTGCTGCGCTTGCTGGACAAGGAAGCGGGACGACTGGACTTGAACCACCTGGGCATGAGCGAGCAGATGCTGCCCAAGTTCGACGCGCTGATCAACCAGCCGCACGGCATCGTGCTGGTGACCGGCCCGACCGGCTCCGGCAAGACCACCACGCTGTATGCCGCGCTGTCGCTGCTGAACGCGGCCACCACCAACATCATGACGGTGGAAGACCCGATCGAGTACGACTTGAACGGCGTCGGCCAGACCCAGGTCAACCCGCGCATCGACATGACCTTTGCCAAGGCGCTGCGCGCGATCCTGCGCCAGGACCCGGACGTCATCATGATCGGCGAGATCCGCGACCTGGAAACCGCGCAGATCGCGGTGCAGGCCTCGCTGACCGGCCACCTGGTGCTGGCGACCTTGCACACCAACGACGCCGCCGCCGCCGTCACCCGTCTGCTGGACATGGGCATCGAACCGTTCCTGCTGTCGTCGTCGCTGCTCGGCGTGCTGGCGCAGCGCCTGGTGCGCAAGCTGTGCGGTAGCTGCAAGACCTTTGACGGCCAGCAGTGGCACGCGGTGGGCTGCGAGCATTGCGGCCATACCGGCTACCAGGGCCGTGTCGGCGTGTACGAATTCCTGCAGACCACGGAGCAGATCCGCGCGCAGATCCACAACCGCGCCTCGGAGGCGGAAGTGAAGACGGCGGCGCTGGCCGACGGCATGCAGACCATGCGCGAGGACGGCGAGCGCTGGCTGGCCGCCGGCATCACCACGCAGGCCGAACTGCTGCGCGTGACCAAAGACTAGGCGAACGACGATGCCCGCATTCCGTTATGAAGCCGTCGATGCCGGCGGCGCCACCAAAAAAGGCGTGCTCAATGCCGACAGCGCGCGCTCGGCCCGTTCCGAGCTGCGCACGCAGGGGCTGGTGCCGCTGAAGGTCGACGCCATCGCCGCGCAGGTGGACGCCGCCGGCGTGGCCAAGAGCCGCGGCTTCGGCGAGCGCCTGTCCGCCACCGAGCTGGCTTTGTTCACGCGCCAGCTGGCCAGCCTGCTGGAGGCGGGCCTGCCGCTGGAGCAGGCCTTCACCGCCTTGCTGGAGCAGGCCGAACGCCCGTACATGCGCGACCTGATCGCCTCGATCCGCTCGGAAGTGATAGGCGGCGCCTCGCTGTCCGATGTGCTGGGCCGCCATCCGCGCGACTTCGCCGAGATCTACCGCGCGCTGGTCGCTTCCGGCGAACAGATCGGCCAGCTGTCGCGCGTGCTGTCGCGCCTTGCCGACTACATCGAGCGGCGCAACGCGCTGATCCAGAAGGTGCGGCTGGCGTTCACCTATCCGGCCATCGTCACGGTGGTGGCGTTCTCCATCGTGATCTTCCTGCTGACTTATGTGGTGCCGCAGATCGTCTCGGTGTTCGCCAACACCAAGCAGAAGCTGCCCATCCTGACCGTCATCATGCTGGCCGTCTCGGACTTCGTGCGCAGCTACGGCATCGTGGTGGCGATCGCGCTGGTCGGCGCCTGGTTCATGTGGCGCCGGGCCCTGCAAAATCCCGCGCTGAAGCGGCGCTGGCACACCTGGCTGCTGACCGCGCCGCTGTACGGCAAGTTCGAGCGCAGCCTGAACACGGCGCGCTTCGCCAGCACGCTGGCGATCACCACCGGTTCCGGCGTGCCCATCCTGCGCGCGCTGGAGACCAGCCGCGACACGCTGTCCAACGTCGCCATGCAGGAGCTGGTGGAAGAGGCCAGCGACGCCGTGCGCGAAGGCGTCAGCCTGGCGCGTTCGCTGTCGGCGCAAAAGCACTTTCCGCCGATGCTGATCCACATGATACGCGCCGGCGAGATCACCGGCGAGCTGCCGGCCATGCTGGACCGCGCCGCCGCCGCGCAGGAAGCGGACCTGGAACGCCGCACGCTGACCATCGCCGGCCTGCTGGAACCGGCGCTGATCCTGGCGATGGGCGTGGTGGTGCTGCTGATCGTGCTGGCCGTGCTGATGCCTATCATCGAAATCAATCAACTGGTCCGCTGACAGAAGAACTAGAAGGAAATTATGAAGCGTTTGCCCTTGTTCGTAACCGTACTCGCCGTGGTGCTGCTGTCGGCATCGCTGGCCTATTGGGGACTGCAGTTGTTCAAGCCGCAGCAGCGCGCGATCGCCGCGCCGCCGGTGCAGGCCGCCGCGCCGCTGAACATCGAGGCGGCCAAGGGCCTGTTCGGCGGCCAGATCACCGTCGCCGCCGTCAGCAACTACCAGCTCAGGGGCGTGGTGGCCGCGCGCGGCAACGACAGCGCCGCCATCATCGTGGTCGACGGCCAGCCGCCGCTGGCGCTGGGTGTCGGCCGCGAAGTGGTGCCGGGCGTGACGGTCAAGGAAGTCCATCCGAAATACGTGCTGCTGTCCGAAGGCGGCGCGATCAAGCGCATCGAACTGGCCAGCGACGCCGGCGTCGGCAGCACGCCGGGCATGGCGCCGCAGCAGACCGGCGTGCCGCCGCAGCAATCGCTGCTGCCGGGGCCGAACCAGCCGCCGCTGCCGCAAATCGCGCCGCCGGTGCCGACGCCGAGCACGCAGCCGATGCCCGGCACCTCGCAGCAACCGCCGCCGCGCTCCAGCGTATCGTCCACCACCGTCTCCCCCGGCCCCGACCGACAATGACAGGAAACCGTATGGCTCGTATAGCTATCACCCGTACCCTGGCCGCAGCAGTTTGCTGCGGCTTTTTCTTGGCGGCCGCGTTTTGCGGTCCCGCAGGCGCACAAACCGCCACCTCCGTTGCGCCCGACGCAGCAATCAAGGCGCGGCCGAAGGTGGCGCTGGTGCTGTCCGGCGGCGGCGCGCGCGGCTTCGCCCACATCGGCGTGCTGCGCGCCTTGCAGGAACTGCGGGTGCCGGTCGACTTCGTGGTCGGCACCAGCATGGGCGCGGTGGTCGGCGGCGCCTATGCCGCCGGCAGCTCGGTCGACCAGCTCGAGCAGCTGGTGCGCCGCACCGACTGGAACGCCGTGGTGGCGGACCGTCCGCCGCGCGACGAGCTGGTGTACCGCCGCCGCGAGGAGGACCTGCTGCTGCCGTCGCGGATCGAATTCGGCGCCACGCTCGATGGCGTCTCGCTGCCGCCGGCCGCCGCCGGCAACGAGGCGCTGGAACTGGCGCTGAGCCGCGTGCTGCCGCACGGCGCGCGCGACAAGCCGGTCAACCAGTTGCAGCTGCCGTTCCGCTCCGTCGCCTCCGACCTGGTGACGGGCGAGCTGGTGGAACTGAACGACACCCCGCTGTTCCTGGCGATGCGCGCGTCGCTGGCGGTGCCGGGCGTGTTTGCGCCGGTGCGCGTCAACCAGCGCCTGCTGGTGGACGGCGGCCTGGTACGCAACCTGCCGGTGGACGTGGCGCGCGAAATGGGCGCCGACATCATCATCGCCGTCAACGTCGGCACGCCGCTGGCGCAGGAAAAGGAATTGGTCAGCGCGGTCAGCGTGGCGCAGCAGATGCTGCAGATCCTGACCGAGCAGAACGTCCAGCGCTCGCTCAAGGAGCTGCGCCCCAACGACATCCTGCTGGCGCCGGACCTGGGCGGCATCGGCTTCCTCGATTTCGGCCGCTACGACCGCGCGATGAAAGCCGGCGAGGCGGCGGTGCGTTCGATGAGCGAGCAGCTGGTCAAGCTGGCCTTGCCGGAAGCGCTGTATGCGTCGTACGAGGTGCGGCGCCTGTCGGCGCCGGTGCCGATCGACCAGCCGGTCAAGCTGGTCAAGCTGGAGGTGGCGCCCAGCGGCCGCATCAATCCGGAGGCGCTGGCGGTGCAGTCCGGCCTGAAGGTGGGGCAGATGGTCACCAGCGAAGAGGCTCAGCGCGCCGGCAACGAGCTGTTCGGACGGGGCGACCTGGCGCGCGTGGAGACCGAGATCCGCGACGACAAGGACGGCCGCAGCGTGCTGATCAAGCCGACCGAGGCCGATTGGGCGCGCAGCCGCCTGCGCGTGGGCCTGGAGCTGACCAGCGACTTCAGCGAGAACAATTCCTTCGAACTGAAGGTGATGCATGTGCTGTCGTCGCTGAACGACTGGGGCGCGGAGCTGCGCACCGTCGGCCGTGTCGGTACCGAGCGGGTGCTGGGCACGCAGTTCTGGCAGCCGCTGGGCGCCGGGTCGCAGTGGTACGTGGCGCCGGAGCTGGAATACGGTTCGGCCTCCGTCGATCTTTTCAACGCGTCGGGCTTCAAGCAGGCGCGCTATGGCTACAACTACCAGTCGGGCAGCGTGTCGCTGGGCCGCCAGCTGGGACACTGGGGCGACCTGCGCTACCGCGTCTCGCGGGAAAAGCAGAGCGCTCACCAGACCATCCCGGAAGTGCGCACCGAGGCGAGCGAGATCCACACGGTGCAGACGCTGTCGTTCGATGTCGACAGCCTCGATACGGTGGCCTTCCCGACGCGCGGCACCCTGTTCGACCTGGAGTGGCAGCGCGTGCTGCACAGCGGCGAGGCCGGCGCGGTGCCGACGCGCCAGAGCGTGCAGGGGCTGCAGGCCTTCCACGTCGACCGCTGGGCGGGACACGTGTATGCCGAGTGGGCGCGCAGCCAGGGCGCCGCCGCCGGGAACAACACGCTGGGCGGCTTCCTGCGCCTGTCCGGCTCGCCGCCGGAATCCATCATCGGCAGCCGCATCGTGCTGGGCCGGGTGGTGATGGCGCGCAGCATAGGCGCGATGCCGGCCGCGCTGGGCGGCGACGTGCGGCTGGGCTTTTCGCTGGAGGCGGGCGGCGCCTACGGGCCCAAGGATCCGCTGCGCTGGGGTTCGCTGCACCAGGCGGCCAGCGGCTTCGTCGCGGTCGATACCCGCTTCGGCCCGCTGTACTTCGGCGCCGGCACCACCAAGGGCGGCAACAGCAGCGCCTATCTGTTCCTCGGGCCTATCTGGTAGCTTTTGCCGGCGGCGTCTGCGCCCGGCGCAGCGCCGTGAAGGCGGCGAATTCCCACGAGCGGAAGCCGACCAGCAGGGTGAAGCCGTCGCGTTCGTGCGGCGCCAGCTTGCGGTCGCCCTGGTGCAGCCGCGCCAGTTCGCCGGCCAGCTGCTGGATGCGGCCGACCAGTTCCTCGGCGCTGGGCAGCGACAGCCGCGCCGGCAGGCACAGCAGCGTTTCGCCGGCGCCGTCGAAGCTGCCGTTAAAGTAGTCGGCCACCGCGTGCTCGCGGAAGAATTGCTGCACCGGGCCGTCCGGCAGCCAGCGGAAGGCGTTCGACACGCGCAGCCGGTAGCGGTTCAGCGGCTTCAGTTCGATCACGCCCAGGCGGTCCAGCTCGGCCAGCAGCATGATGCATTCCGGCTCGCTCAGCTGGTAGGTTTCCAGCACCTGTTCCATGGTCCAGTGGCCCAGGCAGCAGATCGCCATCAGCAGCAGGTGCGGTTGCGCCAGCAGGGCTTTTTCCTGCGTCAGGGTCAGCGCGTCGGCCTGAGGCGTGGCGTCGGCGGCGCCGCGCAGCACGTCCTCCATCGCCACGCCGGCCGCCTTGCAGATCTGCGCCAGGCGCGACAGCGACATGTCCTGCTGGCCGAACATGCGCTTGACGCTCGATTC
This sequence comes from Duganella sp. LjRoot269, assembly GCF_964254095.1. Taxonomy (NCBI): domain Bacteria; kingdom Pseudomonadati; phylum Pseudomonadota; class Betaproteobacteria; order Burkholderiales; family Oxalobacteraceae; genus Duganella; species Duganella sp. LjRoot269. Next base: position 718,759 of record NZ_CAXUSL020000001.1, read on the forward strand.
GCTCATCGCGATGCGCCCGGCCAGCATTTTGTAGGTGACGCCGGCGGCCCGCATCTGGGTCCGCAGCACTTGCAGCAGCAATTCCGGTGAACTCATGGCTTGCCTTGGTAAAAAAACAAAAGGTATCGTAACACGGTACCCGCCAGCGTGAAAAGCACGGCTTGGAATAATCAGGTAGTACATCGCGCCGAAGTGGGGGACACTGCGCCACGTTCACTCATCCCCAAGGAAAACCATGTCCCCAATATTCAAAAGTCTGTGCGGCGCATTGATCGGTGTGGCCCTGGCCGCCGGCAGCTGCGCCGGCGCCGAGGAGTTGTCCCCTTACTACGTGGGCGCCGACCTCGGCATCCACACCAAGTACAAACTGGAATGCTGGAATGGCATAGGCTGCGACGACATCGCCGGCCGCAGCGGCCGGCTTTATGGGGGCTACACCTTCGGTTCGAACGTCGTATTCGGCAAGGACAACAGCAACTCGGTGGAGCTGAGCACTTTTGAATTCGGCAATGTCCGCAGCGTGGTGCAGTCGTCGCCGGATGGCGGTCATCTGCCGGCCAAAAGCAAGGTGTATGGACTGGCGCTGGACTACGCATCGCGGCTGAAGCTGAGCGACAGGCTGTCGCTGGTCAGCAGGGCAGGCTTGAGCATGGCGCGCAGCAGCGTCCAGTACGCGGACGCCTTCACGCTGAACAACTACGGCGCGGCGGGCAGCGTGCGCCACAACCGTTTCGGCCTGACTTACGGCCTGGGGCTGTCCTACGCGGTGGACAAGAATTGGTCGGTGAACGTCGACTGGCGCCGCACGCCGGTCAAGCTGGGCGCCAACGACAAAACCCACGTCGACATGGTCTCGTTCGGCGTCGGCTACAACTTCTGACGAATTAACCCGAGCGCGGGCGCCACCACCGGCGCCCGCTGACGGCTACCGCTCTTCCGGATCCGGCTTCAGGTTGATCCTGGCCAGCAGGCGCTTGGCCGCCTGCCGGCCCGTCGATTGCGGCTTGGCGTGCGGGCCGGCGCCGCCGGCGCGCGCCTTGGCCGCCACCGCGACCGGATTGCGCGGCGGCTTCTGCGACGGTTCCACCCGTATCGTCATCTTCTGGCGGGTCGACAGTGCCTTGTTTGCCATCGCCAAACTCCTTTACAACACTTGGTTACAGCACATAGCGCGACAGGTCTTCGTTGACCGCCAGCGCATCGAGCCGCGCGTTCACATACGCAGCGTCGATGGCGATGACCTTGCCGCTGTCTTCGCTGGCCGTGAACGACAGTTCCTCCAGCAGCTTTTCCATCACCGTGTACAGGCGGCGCGCGCCGATGTTCTCGGTGCGCTCGTTGACCGAGTAGGCGATTTCCGCCAGCCGCGTGATGCCTTCCGGCGTGAACTCGATCTTGACGTTCTCGGTCGCCAGCAACGCCTCGTACTGCTTGGTCAGGCAGGCGTCGGTGCTGGTCAGGATACGCTCGAAATCGGCGATCGACAGCGATTCCAGTTCGACGCGGATGGGGAAGCGGCCCTGCAGCTCCGGGATCAGGTCCGACGGCTTGGCCAGGTGGAAGGCGCCGGACGCGATGAACAGGATGTGGTCGGTCTTGATCATGCCGTACTTGGTGTTGACGGTGGTGCCTTCGACCAGCGGCAGCAGGTCGCGCTGCACGCCGGCGCGCGAGACGTCGGCCCCGCCCACTTCCGAGCGCGAGGCGATCTTGTCGATTTCGTCGAGGAACACGATGCCGTTCTGCTCGACGTTCTGGATCGCCTTCTGCTTCATCTCGTCGTCGTTGACCAGCTTGGCGGCCTCCTCGTCGAGCAGCACCTTCATCGCTTCCTTGATCTTGACCTTGCGCGCCTTCCTGCGGTTGCCGCCGATGCCGGAGAACATGGACTTGATCTGCTCGGTCATTTCCTCCATGCCGGGCGGCGCCATGATTTCCATCTGCGGGCCGCTCTCGGCCAGCTCGATCTCGATTTCCTTGTCGTCCAGCTCGCCCTGGCGCAGGCGCTTGCGGAAGGTCTGGCGCGTGCTGTCGCCATCCTTGCCTTCCTTCGGCGCGTCCGCCGCGGTGCCCTGGTGGAAGCCGAAGTCGCGCGCCGGCGGCAGCAGGATGTCGAGCACGCGGTCTTCGGCGGCGTCCTCGGCGCGCGCGCGCACCTTGGCCATCTCGGCCGAGCGGGTCTGCTTGACGCCGATGTCGATCAGGTCGCGGATGATGGTGTCGACGTCGCGGCCGACATAGCCGACCTCGGTGAACTTGGTGGCCTCGATCTTGATGAAGGGCGCGTCGGCCAGCTTGGCCAGGCGGCGCGCGATCTCGGTCTTGCCGACGCCGGTCGGGCCTATCATCAAGATGTTCTTCGGCGTGATTTCGTGGCGCAGCGGCTCTTCCACTTGCTGACGCCGCCAGCGGTTGCGCAGCGCGATGGCGACCGCCTTCTTGGCCTTGCCCTGGCCGACCACGTGTTTGTCGAGCTCGCCGACGATTTCCTGCGGAGTCATGTTCATGCTGGATCCAGAGTTTCAATGATGTGATTCAGATTGGTGTAGATGCACAATTGGCCAGCGATGGTCAGTGATTTTTTGACGATTTCCGCCGGCGACAGTTCCGTGTTTTCCACCAGCGCCTTGGCCGCCGATTGCGCGTAGGTGCCACCCGAGCCGATCGCGCCGATGCCGTCCTCCGGCTCCAGCACGTCACCGTTGCCGGTGATCACCAGCGTCGATTCGGTGTCGGCCACCAGCAGCATCGCCTCCAGCCGGCGCAGCACGCGGTCGGTGCGCCAGTCCTTGGCCAGCTCGACCGAGGCGCGCAGCAGGTTGCCCTGGTGTTTTTCCAGCTTGCCTTCGAAACGGTCGAGCAGGGTGAAGGCGTCGGCGGTGCCGCCGGCGAAGCCGACCAGCACCTTGCCCTGGTACACCTTGCGCACCTTGCGGGCCGTGCCCTTCATGACGATGTTGCCCAGCGTGACCTGGCCGTCGCCGCCCAGCGTGACTTCCTTGCCGCGACGCACGCACAGGATGGTGGTGCCGTGAAATTGTTCCATAGTTACCTCAAAGTAATGACGCGGACTGCTTCAAGACTGAAAAGTGGGGCTGGAAACTAGGATTGCAAGTTCAGTACTTATGCGGATAAATCCGGGCGATGTCGGCGTAGCCCAGCAACCTCAGCAAAGCGGTGACCAGGTGGTTGACGTCGCGGAATTCGATTTTCTTGCCCTGCTGGTGCAGCGCCAGCAGGCAGGCGTGGGCCTGGTTGGCGCAGGCATAGTCGATGCGCGTCAGCCGCGAGCAGTCGAACACCAGCGTCTGGTACTGATCAGCATAGTGCTGTATCGCCGGGAGTAAAGGGCCGAGCTGGTGTTCCACCTGCGGCGGCAGCATGAAGCGGTCCGGCGAGGCGGAAACGTGCTGGACCGGGGCCGTCGCCACCTTGTGCGGCGCCACGAACGAGGGCGGCGACACTTCGAAGGTGACGCAGTAGTCCATGCCGATCTGCTCGAATTCCTTTTCGCGGTTCAGCAGCTGCAGCAGCTCCAGCAACAGCAGCCACGGCGCCTCGGTGTCGTCGCGGCGGCCGACGGCGATGTTGGCGCGCAGCAGGCCGACCAGCGCCGGCGCCGCCACCAGGATCAGCTCGCGCTGCCTGGCCTGCAGCTGGCGCAAGGTGTCGAGCAGCAGCGCGCAGCCGCCCGGCTCGATCGCGGTGACGCGGCCGAATTCCAGCCGCAGCACCGGGTTGTCGGCGGACAGCTGGCGCAGCCGCTCCAGCTGCGGGTCGATGTGAGCGTCCAGCACGCCGGCAAACGATTCGGTCGGCGTCACGCCGGCCCATTCCGGCGAGGCGGCGGCCAGCACGGCCGGCGCGTTCCACGACGGCGGCGAGGTTTCGAAGGTGCTGGCGTAGTCGATCGACAGGTTGTCGAAGCGTTCCTGCTGGCCCTGCACCTGGTACAGGTCGAACAGCATCCACCAGACGGTGCGGTCGCCGCCGGCCTCGCTCACCGCCGCGCTCAGCAGCTGCTCGGCCACGGCGCCCTGGCCGTTGGCGTACAGGATGGCGATTTCCTCGACCACCGGCGCGGTCTCGGCGGCCACCGCCAGTTGCGGCAAGTCTTCGTCGCGCAGCAGCAGCGTGGTGGGGATGTCGGCCAGGGCCTGGGTGTCGGGGCCGCCGGCGGTGGCGGCGCGTTGTTTGGGCGGGCGGTTGCGCTGGCTGCCCCAGGCCGGTTCCGGTTCGTTGAAGATGTCGAAGGTCATCGCCGATTCGATGGCGTCGATCTTCATCGCGGTGGCGCGGGCGATCTCGCGCTGGCGCGCCTGCTGCAGCTGGCGCTCGGTTTCGCTGTTGGCCGCCAGGCGCGCGGCCTCGTCGTCGTCGGACGGCTGCACCGTCGCCGCGGCGCTTGCGGCGTCGGTCTTCTTGAAGATGGAGAACAGTCCCACGCTGATCCTCGTTAGCTGCCGTAAAAAAAAGCACGCGGCCGGCGTGCTTTTTTTAAAGTCGAGGCGAATTAATCGCCGTACAGTTTCTGCTTCAGTTCGCGGCGCTGCTGCGCTTCCAGCGACAGCGTCGCGGTAGGGCGGGCGATCAGGCGTGGAATGCCGATCGGTTCGCCGGTTTCCTCGCACCAGCCGTAGTCGCCGCCGTCGATGGCGACGATCGATTGCTGGACCTTCTTGAGCAGCTTGCGCTCGCGGTCGCGGGTGCGCAGTTCCAGCGCGTGTTCCTCTTCGATGGTTGCGCGGTCGGCCGGGTCCGGCACGAGCACGGTTTCGCGCAGGTGTTCGGTAGTTTCGCCTGCGTTTTTCAACAGCTCTTTCTCCAGCGCTTGCAGCTTCGCTTTGAAAAAGGCCATTTGCGCCGGATTCATATAATCCTTTTCATCCATCTTCAGAATTTCTTCTTCGGTCAGGATGCGGTCGGCGGCGGCGGGGGTCGATTTATTAGTTTTGGTCATAACTTCGCTTACCTTCGATACGACAGAGTTTTCACATTAATCAGCCCGGGTTTTGTAGCTTTTTAGCTATCCCCACAAAACCCGGATAGTTTATACCAGACATTGTTCCAAACCACTAATAAAGATATCTTTCGGCAGATTTTTGCCGATAAACACCATTTTGCTGCCACGAACGTCGTTTTCTCCCCATTTGGCGCCCAGGTCGCTGCCCATAATCTGGTGCACGCCCTGGAACACCACCTTGCGGTCGGCGTCTTTCATCAACAATACGCCTTTGTAGCGCAGCATGCGAGGACCATAGACATTCACCAGGCCGCCGAGGAACTCGTCCAGCTTGGCGGTATCGAACGGGCGTGTGCTTTTGAACACAAAAGCCGCGATATCGTCGCTGTGGTGGGCATGGTGGTGGTTATGGCCGTGCGCATGATCGTGCCCATGGGCGTGATCGTGGCCGCAGTGCTCATCATGCACGTGATCGTCGTCATGGGCCTGTTCTGTTTCCAGGAAGTCCGGATCGAGCTCCAGTTTGTCGTTCAGGTTGAAGCCCTTCAGGTCCAGCACCTCGGACAGCGGCGCGCGGCCGAAATCGGCCTTGCTGATCGGCGCGCGCGGGTTGATGCGCTTGAGGCGGGCGGTCAGGGTCGCGACGTCTTCGGCGCTGACCAGGTCGGTCTTGGACAGCAGCATCTTGTCGGCGAAACCGACCTGGCGCTGGGCTTCATCGTGCTGGTCCAGCTGGTCCATCGCATGGCGGGCGTCGACCACGGTGACCACGGCGTCCAGCATGTAGTGAGTGCCCACTTCTTCGTCGACGAAGAAAGTCTGCGCCACCGGGCCGGGATTGGCGAGGCCGGTGGTCTCGATGACGACGCGGTCGAACTGCAGTTCGCCGGCCGCGCGCTTCTGCGCCAGGCCGCTCAGGGCGACGATCAGGTCGCCGCGCACGGTGCAGCAGATGCAGCCGTTGTTCATTTCCACGATTTGTTCGCCGCTATCCTGGACCAGGATTTCGTTGTCGATGTTTTCCTGCCCGAACTCGTTCTCGATGACGGCGATGCGCATGCCGTGCTGCTCCTGCAGGATGCGGTTCAGCAGCGTGGTCTTGCCGGCGCCGAGGAAGCCGGTGAGGATGGTGGTCGGTATCAGTGCCATGGTACGTGCCAGTCTGGTCTATGGGGATACCCTAGATGGGGATCAAATGCAAAAATGCAATCGGCCGATTATGCCGGAATTTGGCGGATGCTAGCAAATCGCCCGTTTGAGGCGTATCAGTACCGCCTATTTGATTTTGGCTCGGGGGTGCGCCTTGTCGTACACCTCGGCCAGGTGCTGGAAATCCAGCGCCGTGTAGACCTGGGTCGAGCTGATGCTGGAATGGCCCAGCATTTCCTGCACCGCCCGCAAGTCGCCCGACGACTGCAGCACGTGCGAGGCGAACGAATGGCGCAGCATGTGCGGATGCACGTGCACCGGAGCGCCGCTGGCCACGCCGTGGGCCTGCAGGCGCTGCTGTATCACCCGCGGCGAGACCCGGGTGCCGCGGCTGCTGAGGAATAGCGCGTTGCCGCCGTCGGCCGGCGCCGGCCGCACGGCGATCCAGGCCGCCAGCGCGTCCATCGCCGCCTGGCCGACCGGCACGATGCGCTGCTTGTTGCCCTTGCCGGTGACGACGACTTCGTGGTTTTCCAGCGCCACCCAGCCCAGCGCGCCCTTGCCGGCGGTCAAGTCCAGTCCGGCCAGCTCGGATACCCGCAGGCCGCTGGAATACAACAGTTCGAACATGGCGCGGTTGCACAGCCCGGCCGCCTCGGGGGCGGCGCCGGCGTGCGGCGTGGACGGCGCCACCAGCCGCACGGCGTCGTCGACCGACAGCGCGCGCGGCAGCGTCCTGGCCTGCTTGGGTGCGCGCACGCCCTGCACCGGGTTGGAGGATAGGGTGATCTGGCCGCTCAGCCATTCGAAAAAGCCGCGCCAGCTGGACAGCTTGCGGGCGATCGAACGGGGATCGAGCTGGCGCGAGTGCAGTTTGGCGGTCAGCCGGCGGATGGCGAAATGGTCGAGCTGCGGCCAATCCTGGCCGGCCGACAACTCGGCCAATTCCTGCAGATCGCGCGCATAGGCGGCCACGGTGTGCGGCGACAGCTGGCGCTGGTCGCGCAGCTGGGCCAGGTAAGCGTCGATCCAGGCCAGCTTGCTGTCTGGTTCGGCGCTCATGGTGTCGTTCAGGCCAGCAACCAGGCCAGCGCGGTGCTGGTGGTTTCGCCGATGTGGACCAGGAAGTCGGTGGCCATCAGCGAGGTGAAGCGCGCCGGATCGGCCGAGCCCAGGATCAGCAGGCCGAAGGCGTTCTTGTTGCCCGGCTTGCGCAGCGGAATGATGACGGTGGACGTGATGCCGGACGCGTCTTCCAGCCAGCGCACCGCTTCGAAATCCTTGTTGGTGCCGCAGTACGGCGCCATCAGGCTGTTGGCGAAGATGCGGGCGTCTTCCGACACGCCGTTGACGAACCATTCGCCGGCATAGTCGGGGGCGGTTTCCCAGATGCGCAGCGTGACCTGCGGCACGTCGAAGCTGGACTTCAGGCCGCTGACCACGGCGTGCGGCATGGAGCCGACATCTTCCGCTTCCAGCAGGATCTTGGTCCAGCCGTGAAATTTGTTGGCGATGGCTTCGTTCTCGGCCGCCAGGCGCATCAGGTTGCTCATGCGCAGTTCCAGCGCCTTGTACTTGTCGCGCATCACTTCCATCTGGCGCTCCTGCAGCGACACGGCGCGTCCCGTCAGCGGGCTGGCCAGTTTGATTTCGCCCAGCAAATCGGCATGCTCTTCGAAGAAATGCGGGTGATCGGTCAGGTATTGTGCGACGAGGGTGGAATCCAGGGGGGCAGTCATTGAGTTACTTTATCTACGTGTGTTGAGAGGCAAGGTCATTCTAAACGAAAAAAAACGGACATGGTTGCCCATGTCCGTCATTCCCCAACACTATCGCCGGCAGTTCTTGCCGACTGCGCGACTTAGAAGTTGTGGTGGATACCGACGCTGTAGAAATTCAGCGTGGTTGCTGCCTTCTTGTTCGAGGCATCAACATACAGATAGGTGCGGGCCGACAGGTTGTAGTCGTAGCCGATCGACGCCTGCTTGGTCTTGGCGATGGCTGGATTTGCCAGGACGTTGTCCGGGGTCTTCTGGCCGTAGCCGGCGCGGATCAGGCCAGCACCAACGGTGTAGTTGGCGCCGATCAGCCAGGCCTTGGTCTTAGGATTGATCAGCACGCTGTTGGACTGGTCTTGTGCCTGGTAGGAAGCCATCAGCTTCAGATCGTTGATAGGCTTCAGCGAAGCGCCGATCGACCACAGCTTGGTTTCCACCGCGTTCTTTTCGTAGGCGATGTAGGCGGCGAACGGACCGTTGTTGGCGGTGGCGGTCAGCGAGTACGGCGCGGTGTTCAGCGTGGTGTTGGCCGGGTATTGCGGCGCGGCGGCGGTGCCCTTGCCGACGATCGCGGCGTTGCCCAGTGCATCCTTGGTGGCAACGGTGGCGTTGATCTGGAAGATGCCGGCGATGACCGGGGTGTTATAGAAGATGGCGTTCGAGAAGCGGTTGGCCGAGTTACCGACCGGGCTCAGCGGATCGCTGGTGTAGCCGGCCACTTGCAGGTCGGTCTGGTAGCCGGCGACGGCTGGCATGCCGCTCCATGGTTCGAAGGCGGTGCTGGTTTCCTGGAAGGCGGTCAGGCCGCGGCCCAGGCGGACGGTACCGAAGTCGCCCTGCAGGCCGACGCGGCTCTGGCCCTGGAACAGTGGACGGCTGTTGGCGCCCGACGTGTTTTCAATGGTGCCGGTGTCCGGCTCGTAGCGGATCTCCAGTTGGAAGATGGCTTTCAGGCCGCTGCCCAGGTCTTCGACGCCGCGGAAACCCAGTTTGTTGTTGTCACGTTTGCCAACGGCGACGGTGGTGCCGGTGCGCTTGGACAGACCTGCATCTACAGTGCCATAGATGGTCACGGACGATTGCGCGTATGCGCCAGCAAATACGCCCATGAGTGCCAAAGCCACTAAAGATTTTTTCATTTGAGTTATTCCTTTATGAGTGAACGTGCAAATTTCTGAAGCTGTCAGGCCGCATGACGACCCTTGGTTGGTAAGAACCTTAATGTCTCGCCGGGTCAAAAGCGCTGGAATGGTTGATTATGACCGCTTGTTTTGGTCGAAAGCCAAAGAAATCCGCCTTCTTGTTGTATTTTTGAAACGCTTAATTCGTAGGCCATTGGCCCCTGTTTGACCATTATTTCCTTTCATTCGGGCATCAAATTAGCTCTAGCCTACAGGCGGAAACGGGTGGCCGCCGTTGTGCCAAATCAAACCGATCCGCATATTGTCTAGGGTGTGGCGCGGATCGCACGCTACACTCATAGCTATAACCGGTCGTCACCAGCTTGCGCGGGCGGCGCACATGCGCCGCCCGCTACCATGAAACGGACTAATAGTGAGACGATGGCAAATCGAGAAGAGTTAGGCATTATCCGGGGCGCCCGCGCGGGAGACGCGGTGTGCCAGCTGGCGCTGGGCAAGCTCTATCTGTTCGGCGGCGCCAGCCTACCGTTGAGCCTGCCAACCGCCCTGCACTGGCTGAACCGCGCCGCGCTGCAGGAACAGGATGAGGCCTGGATGTTGATCGGCAGTCACGTGCCGTTCGAGCATGCGCAGCATTGTCTGCCGTCGGTGCTGTCGTGGTACGACCGCGCCTACGATGCCGGCATCGAGCAGGCCGGCCTGGTGCTGGCCCAACTTGTGCTAAATCAGGCGCGGCCGGCGGAATCGTTGCATTTACGCGACAAGGCGCTGCAGGCGCTGGAATCGGCCGCCCGCTCCGGTTCGACCGAGGCGCAGTGGCTGCTGGCCCATCAATCCGGCGCGCAACCGCCGGTTCCCGCGACGCAGGCGCCGGTGCCGGCGCGCCAAGGCGCGCGCGTGCTGCCGGCCAGTCGCGGCAATGCACGTCAGCAATGGCTGGCGCGGGCGGCCGACGGCGGCCTGGCCGCCGCCCAATACGCGGTGCTGGAACAAAGCTGGAACGGCGATCGTGAGGCATTTTTACAACGCGCGTTGCCGCTGGTGCGCGCCCTGCTGGCCGAGGCGCCGCTCGATGCCGAAGCGGCCCGCCTGACCGACTGGCAGCCCGAGCCGGTGCAACAGACGCTGCTGGTCCGCTGCGCCGAGTTGCTGGACGGTTTGCCGGACCACGAGGCCGAACTGCGGCATTGCCGCGAACTGGCCGCGCACGGCGGCGACCGCGCCGCGCAACTGGCGTTGGGGCTGTGGTTTGCGCGCATGGACGGCGAGGGCAGGCGGCAAGCCAACGGCATCACCGCCGTCAATTTCAAACGGGCAATACGCTGGCTGACGCTGGCCGGCGAGCAGGGCCTGGCCGACGCCTGGTACGCGCTGTCGCGGATCTACCTGAAGCCGGAATTTTCGCAGCGCAGCGTGGCCGAGGCGCAGGGCTACCTGGAGCGCGCGGCCGACATGGGGCACAAGGGCGCGCAGCTGGAATGCGGCATGTACGCGTGGCGCAACCGCCGCACCGACGAATACAGCGACGTGCGCGCCGCCTACTGGCTGCAGAAAGCCGCCACCCAGGGCTGTTGCGAAGCGGAGGCGGCGCTGCTGCGCGTCGCGGCCGAGCCCAAGGAAGCGGAGTGGACCGGCGCGATCCTGGCCGGCCTGACGCGCGAGGCGCTGGAAAGCCAGCCGCTGCTGGCGGCCCGCCTGGAACTGGCCGAGCTGTTCGGCCTGAGCCGGGCTGAAGCGTTGTTACTGGATGTGAAGGCGGCCGACCAGGGCCATTGCCTGGTGGTGGATATCCGCGCCAGCTATGGACGCAGCAAGCGGCGGCTGATCTTGCTGCGCACGGCGCGCGAGCGGCAGGCGCTGGACCGCATCGTGCGCCTGTTCGAGAGTGTCGACAGCGGACCCGATGGGCTGGAAGGCAATTACCGCCAGCGCCTGTACCGCCTGAAGACCTGGGCGCCGGCCGCAGCCGGAGTCGCCGCCGGCGACGACCGGTTGGCCGCCTGACGCCGCTTTAACGCCGTTTTAGATTTCTATCTCGCCTTCGAACACCGTCACCGCGGGGCCGGTCAGCCACACCGGCTGGCCCGGGCCGTCCCAGCTGATCGACAGCTGGCCGCCGCGCGCATCGATGCGCACCGGGCTGTCCAGCAAGCCGCGGCGGATGCCGGCCACGGCGGCCGCGCAGGCGCCGGTGCCGCAGGCCAGCGTTTCGCCGACGCCGCGCTCGAACACCCGCAGCCTGACGTGGTTGCGGTCGAGAATCTGCATGAAGCCGGCGTTGACGCGGTTCGGGAAGCGCGCATGGTGCTCGATCAGCGGACCGGTCAATTCCACCGGCGCCGTGTCGACGTCGTCGACGATCTGCACCGCGTGCGGATTGCCCATCGATACCACCGAGATCAGGATCTTTTCGCGCGCGCCGCCCAGTTCCAGCACCAGCGGCCACAACGTGTCCTCAGCCTGCCGCTCGCCGTGCAAGCCTTCGGCGTCGAACGGCACGCGCGCCGGCTCGAGCACCGGCGCGCCCATGTCCACCGTGATGCTGCCGTCCAGCTCCAGCCGCGGGGCGATCACGCCGGCCTTGGTTTCCACCGTGATGCTGCGCTGGTCGGTCAAGCCTTTTTCCGACACGAACTTGACGAAGGCGCGCGAACCGTTGCCGCACTGCTCGACTTCGCCGCCGTCGGCGTTGAAGATGCGGTAGCGGAAATCGCAGCCGGGCTGGGTCGGCTTTTCCACCAGCAGGATCTGGTCGGCGCCGACGCCGAAGCGGCGGTCGCCCAGCAGCTTCCACTGCGCCGGCGTGAAGGCGATGGCCTGGTTGATGCCGTCGATGACGACGAAATCATTGCCGGCGCCGTGCATTTTGGTGAATTTGAGTTTCATCTGCGCTTTTATTGTTTGCTGTACAGGGACGGTTCGCCAGACGGCCGGGTCTTGAACCGCTTGTGGGTCCAGAAATACTCGGCCGGCGCCTCGCGCACGCGCTCTTCGATGAACTCGTTCATGCGGCGGGTGGCGGCGACCATATCGGGACCAGGGTAATTGTCCCACACTGGATAGAATTTCACACGCCAGCCCTGGTAATCGGGCAGGAAGGTGGCGATCACCGGCATCACCTGGGCGCCGGTGGTGGCGGCGATGCGGGCGGTGGCGGTCAAGGTGGCCGCCTCGATGCCGAAGAAGGGCACGAACTCGGCATCCTTGTCGCCGAAGTCCATGTCCGGCAGCATGAAGTAGGGCAGCTTGTCGCGCAGCGCGCGCAGGATGGGCTTGATGCCGTCCTGGCGCGTGAACAGCTTGACCGGCTTGAAGCGGGCGCGGCCGGCGCGCAGCACCCGGTCGAAGGTGGCGTTCTTTTGCTGCACATACATCGACGAGGCGCTGGCCACCATCGCGATCGAGGCGCCGGCCACGTCCAGGCAGACGAAGTGCGGGCACAGCAGGATGGTCGGCTTCGAGCTCATCTCCTCGACCGGCACCGGACCCGGCTCGACCTTGATCAGGCGGTTCAGGCGCTCCTCGGAAGCCCACCACAGGATGCCGCGCTCCCACACGCTGCGCGAATACGCCTGGAAGTGGCGGTGGGCGATGTCGACCCGCTGCGCTTCGGTCAGCTCCGGCATGCACAGACGCAGATTGGTCAGCGTGATGTGGCGGCGCGAGCGCATCGCCACGAACAGCAGGCTGCCGACCAGGTCGCCAAAGCGGCCCAGCACCGGCAAGGGCAGCCAGTGCAGCAGCCACATGATCCCCAGCAGCAGCTTCATGGCTGTTCTCCCGCGTTTGCCGCGGTGGGCGCGGCGATGCCGGCCGGTACCTTGTAGCGGTTGTAGCTCCAGAAATACTGCGCCGGGCTGCGGGCGATCAGGCGTTCCATGGCGCCGTTGATGGCCTGGGCCTGCTCGGCGGCGCTGCCGTCCAGCGTGCCGTCGAAGGGCACGAAGCGGATCACGTAGCCGCGTCCGCCAGGCAGGCGCTCGGCGTAGGTGACGATGACGGTGGCGTCGCCCAGTTGCGCCAGCTTGGCGGGCAGGGTCATGGTGTAGGCGTCGCGGCCGAAGAACTTGGCCCACACGCCTTCGCCTTCCTGCGGCACCTGGTCCGGCAGCAGGCCGATCGGCTTGCCTTTCTTGAGGCACTTGGCCAGCATGCGCACGCCGGACATATTGGCCGGCGCCAGCAACAGATTGTCGCGCGCGCGGGCGCCTTCGATCAGCGGTTTCAATGCCGCTTTTTTAGGCGGGCGGTACATCACCATCAGTTCGGTGCGCAGCGCGATTTCCTGCGCGACGATTTCAAAACAGCCCAGGTGCGGCGTCAGGAACACAATGCCGCGTCCGGCGTCCAGCTCGGCTTGGACGATGTTCCAGTTCTCGTCGGTGGCATGGCGCGACACGCGTTGCGGATCGGCGCACCAGATGAAAGGCAGTTCGACGATGCTCTTGCCGGCCTCGGCGATCGCCGCCGACAGGTGTTGCGTATAGCCGGCCAGCGCCAGATTGTCGCGCATGCGGCGGCGGTAGGAAGGCGAACTCAGGTAGACCAGCCAGCCAAGCGCGGCCCCCATTGCGTGCAGAAACGGCAATGGGAAAAATGAAAGAAAACGAAAAATGGGAACAAGCATGAAGATGATTTGTCTATTTGAGGGTGACTCTGGCTTCTGTTGCTATGCCAAAATTTTTTAAGAAGCGTAAAATACCACGTATGCAGTATCCGCTGAGTTAACAGACAACTTGCGTGGCGGAATATAAATATCGCTAAAGCGTCGCAAGCCGTATTGGTTGGCGACAAACATATTTAACCAGTATCAGGAGCTTGCGATGTCAAACGATTATCTCTTCACCTCGGAATCCGTCTCCGAAGGCCATCCGGACAAGGTCGCCGACCAGATCTCCGACGCCATTCTGGATGCGATCCTGACCCAGGACCCCAAAGCCCGCGTTGCCGCGGAAACCTTGTGCAACACCGGCCTGGTGGTGCTGGCAGGTGAAATCACCACCCACGCCAACGTGGATTATATTCAAGTCGCGCGCGAAACCATCAAGCGCATCGGCTACGACAACACCGAATACGGCATCGACTACAAAGGTTGCGCCGTGCTGGTGGCCTACGACAAGCAATCGCCGGACATCGCCCAGGGCGTGGACGAAGGCGCCGGCATCGACCTGGACCAGGGCGCCGGCGACCAGGGCCTGATGTTCGGCTATGCCTGCGACGAAACCGCCGAGCTGATGCCGGCCGCGATCCACTACGCGCACCGCCTGGTCGAGCGCCAGTCGCAGCTGCGCAAGGATGGTCGCCTGCCATGGCTGCGTCCGGACGCCAAGTCGCAAGTCACGCTGCGTTACGTCAACGGCCGTCCGGTGTCGGTCGACACCGTCGTGCTGTCGACCCAGCACGCGCCGGAAATGCAGCACAAGCAGATTGAAGAAGCGGTGATCGAGGACATCATCAAGCAGGTGCTGCCGCGCGAGTGGCTGGTCAACACCAAGTACCTGGTCAACCCGACCGGCCGCTTCGTCATCGGCGGTCCTCAGGGCGATTGCGGCCTGACCGGCCGCAAGATCATCGTCGACACCTACGGCGGCGCCAGCCCGCACGGCGGCGGCGCGTTCTCGGGCAAGGATCCTACGAAAGTGGACCGTTCGGCGGCCTACGCCGCGCGTTACGTGGCCAAGAACGTGGTGGCCGCCGGCCTGGCGCGCCAGTGCCAGGTGCAGGTCAGCTACGCGATCGGCGTGGCGCGTCCGATCAACATCACCGTCTACACCGAAGGCACGGGCGTGATTCCTGACGAGAAAATCGCCGCGCTGGTGATGGAGCATTTCGACCTGCGCCCGAAAGGCATCGTGCAGATGCTGGACCTGCTGCGTCCGATCTACGCCAAGACCGCCGCCTACGGCCACTTCGGCCGCGAAGAGCCGGAGTTCAGCTGGGAGCGCACCGACAAGGCCGCGGCCCTGCGCGCCGCCGCCGGCCTGAAGTAATCCGGCCGGTACAGTAAAAACGCCCTGCGGGGCGTTTTTTTTTGCTAAAATGCGCCTTCCGAGGAGCGTTGCGACGAATCACGAATTCGCCAGGCTCGGAATCTGCAACTGCGCTCACGTTACTTTTTTCAACACATGAAAGGAGGGCGTGATGAACGCCGTACTCAAATCCACACAAGACTACCTGGTCGCCGACATCTCCCTGGCGCCCTGGGGCGACAAAGAAATCAAGATTGCCGAAACCGAAATGCCTGGCCTGATGGCCATCCGCGAGGAATTCGCCGCATCGCAGCCGCTCAAGGGCGCGCGCATCACCGGTTCGCTGCACATGACCATCCAGACCGCCGTGCTGATCCAGACGCTGGAAGCGCTGGGCGCCAAGGTCCGCTGGGCCTCGTGCAACATCTACTCGACCCAGGACCACGCCGCCGCCGCCATCGCCGCCGCCGGCACGCCGGTGTTCGCCATCAAGGGCGAAACCCTGGACGAGTACTGGGACTACACCCACCGCATCTTCGAATGGCCGGCCGACGCATCGGGCAACGCCGTCTACTCGAACATGATCCTGGACGACGGCGGCGACGCCACCTTGCTGCTGCACCTGGGCGCCCGCGCCGAGAAGGATATTTCGGTGCTGGCCGCGCCAGGTTCCGAAGAAGAAATCTGCCTGTTCAACGCCATCAAGGCGCACCTGGCGATCGACCCGTCGTGGTACTCCAAGCGCCTGCCGCAGATCCTGGGCGTGACCGAGGAAACCACCACCGGCGTGCACCGCCTGTACCAGATGCACAAGGAAGGCAAGCTGGCCTTCCCGGCCATCAACGTCAACGACTCCGTCACCAAGTCCAAGTTCGACAACCTGTACGGCTGCCGCGAATCGCTGGTCGACGGCATCAAGCGCGCCACCGACGTGATGATCGCCGGCAAGGTCGCCGTCATCGCCGGCTACGGCGACGTCGGCAAGGGCTCGGCGCAGGCGATGCGCGCGCTGTCGGCGCAAGTGTGGGTCACCGAAATCGATCCGATCTGCGCGCTGCAGGCGGCGATGGAAGGCTACCGCGTCGTGACCATGGACTACGCCGCCGAGCACGGCGACATCTTCGTCACCTGCACCGGCAACTATCACATCCTGACCGAGAAGCACATGCTGGCCATGAAGGACCAGGCCATCGTCTGCAACATCGGCCACTTCGACAACGAGATCGACGTCGCCGCGCTGAAGAAGTACACCTGGGACAACATCAAGCCGCAAGTCGACCACGTGATCTTCCCGTCGGGCAAACGCATCATCCTGCTGGCCGAAGGCCGACTGGTCAACCTGGGTTGCGGCACCGGCCATCCGTCGTACGTGATGAGCTCGTCGTTCGCGAACCAGACCATCGCCCAGATCGAGCTGTACGCCAACACCGACAAGTATCCGGTCGGCGTGTACGTGCTGCCGAAGCACCTGGACGAGAAAGTCGCGCGCCTGCAGCTGAAAAAGCTCAACGCGCAACTGACCGTGCTGACCGAAGAGCAGGCGGCCTACATCGGCGTGTCGCAGCAAGGTCCGTACAAGCCTGACCACTATCGTTATTAAAACCTCCGTCATTCCCGCTTGCGCGGGAATGACGCCGTGCCACTTTGCAGCGAGTCTTAACTATGCGTTTGGTCCTTACCTGGTTAATCAATGCAATTGCCTTGCTGGCAGTTCCCTACCTGATGCATTCCGTCGATGTCACAAGCATAGGCGCAGCCCTCGTCGCGGCTCTTGTACTGGGCCTGGTAAATACGCTGATCCGCCCCGTGCTGCTGTTGCTGACGCTGCCCGTGACCCTGGTGTCGCTGGGCCTGTTCATTTTCATCATCAACGGCTTCATGTTCTGGCTGGTCGCCCAATGGGTGGACGGCTTCCACGTCGACAGCTTCGTGTCGGCCATCGGTGGCGCACTGTTGTACAGCGTGATTTCCTGGGCTCTGTCTACCTTACTTTTGAAGAACTCAGATGGCTAATCATAATTTCAGTATCGAATTCTTTCCGCCGAAGACGGCGGAAGGCGCGGAAAAGCTGCGCGTCACGCGCGCCAAGCTGTCCGAGCTGAAGCCCAAATACTTCTCCGTGACGTTCGGCGCCGGCGGCAGCACGCAGCGCGGCACGCTCGACACCGTGGTGGAAATCCTCGCCGCCGGTGAAGACGCCGCGCCGCACCTGTCCTGCGTCGGCGGCACGCGCGAATCGATCCGCGAGATCCTCACCGATTTCAAGTCGCACAACATCAAGCGCATCGTCGCGCTGCGCGGCGACCTGCCGAGCGGCTACGGCGCGGCAGGCGAGTTCCGTTACGCGAACGAGCTGGTGGAGTTCATCCGTCAGGAGACCGGCGAGTGGTTCCACATCGAAGTGGCGGCCTATCCGGAAGTGCACCCGCAGGCCAAGTCGCCGCAGGACGACTTGCTGGCCTTCGAGCGCAAGGTGAAGGCCGGCGCCAACGCCGCCATCACGCAGTACTTCTACAACGCCGACGCCTATTTCCAGTTCGTCGACCAGACCCGCAAGCTGGGCCTGGACGTGCCCATTGTGGCCGGCATCATGCCGATCACGAACTACACGCAGCTGATGCGCTTCTCCGACATGTGCGGCGCCGAGATCCCGCGCTGGGTGCGTTTGAAGCTGGCCAGCTTCGGCGACGACAGCGCGTCGATCAAGGCCTTCGGCCTCGACGTGGTGACGCAGCTGTGCGAGCGGCTGCTGGCCGGCGGCGCGCCGGGCCTGCATTTCTACAGCATGAACCAGGCCGCCGCGACCACCGCGCTGTGGCAGCGGCTGGTGTAAGCGGGTTTATTCAGTCTCGGTCACGATGCGGTCCAGCGCCACGTCGTGGCCGTCGCTGTCGAACCGCACCTGCAGGCACCGGTAGGCGATGCCCACCGTCTGCGGGCGCGGCTCCCGCGCCAAGGTGCGGTCGTAAAACCCGCCGCCATACCCCAGCCGATAGCCTTGCGGATTAAAACCCAGGCAGGGCACCAGCAGCGCCGGCGGATACGCCGCCTGCAGCCGCAGATCGGCCGGCACCGCCACCCCCATCGCATCCTTGACCATCGTCTCGCCGATGCGCCATTCGGCAAACTCCAGCGCCGCATGTTTTTCCACCACCACCGGCAGCAGCAGCCTGGCGCCCAGGCGGGCCAGCTCGGCATAGGCCGCATGCAGGTCCGGCTCGTCGCGCAGCGGCCAGTAGACCCCCAGCGCGGCCGGCTGCGCGGCGCGCCACCACGCCACCACCTGCGCGCCGATCGCATGGTCCCACGCGGCCCGCGTGGCCGCGTCCAGCGCGCGCCGCGCGGCCAGCAGGCGCTTGCGCAAATCGGCCTTGGCCATGGTGGCCGGGGCTGGTGGTTCGGTCGCGCTGCGTGGTATTCTAGGGTCGCTGGTCATGGTTCAGATATTAAAGACTTTAGAGAGTTGCACATTGATTTCCGCTTCGAAATGGATTGCCGGCGCCGTCGCCGTGGTCATGACTGTGGCCCTCAGCGCTTTTGCCCATGCCGACGACCTTGGCGATGACGGCCGCAGGGCGGACGACTCCTTCCTGCTGCTGCGCGACGCGGTGCGCCAGGACGATGCCGCCAAGGCCGATTTCTACGCCGCCCGCCTGACCGATTATTCGATCCCATCCTATGTCGATTATTATCGGCTGAAACCGCGCCTGAAGGATGCTTCAGGCGCCGAAATCCGCGATTTCATGAAGCGCTACGAAGGCCAGGCCATCGTCGACCGCCTGCGCAACGACTGGCTGCTGGAGCTGGGCCGCAAGCGCGACTGGGCCACCTTCGACGAGCAGCTGCCGCTGTTCGTGCTGAACGACGACACCCAGGTCAAATGCTACGCGCTGCAGTCGCGCGCCCTCAAGGGGCAGAAGGTGGCCGGCGAGGCGCGCGAGCTGCTGACCGCGCCCAACGGCTACGGCGAACCGTGCGCCGGCCTGATCGCCACCTTGTACCAGGCCGGCCAGTTCGGCGTCGACGACCTGTATGCGCAGCTGCGCCTGTCCGGCGAATACAACGCCACCGGCCAGGCGCGCCGCATCGCCGCGCTGCTTGGCGGGAACGAGAAGAAGGCGGTGCAGGCGGTCGACCTGCCGGCCATCGCGCTGACCAAGGGCGCCGGCAGCGGCCGCACCGATCACGAGATCTACATCGTCGCCATCGGCCGCATGGCCAAGACCAGCAGCAGGCTGGCGGTGCTGGCGCTGGACAAGGCCGCGCCGAAAATGACGGCGCAGGAGCAGCAGGAAGCGTGGGCGGCGATCGCGCTGCAGTCGTCGTATTCGCTGTCGCCGGAGACCACCGAGTACTGGCGGAAATCGAACGGCGCCGCGCTGTCGATCGACCAGATCCAGTGGAAGACCCGCATCGCGCTGCGCAACGGCGACTGGCGGCAGGTGGAGAAGAACATCCGCGCCATGCCGTCGGCGCTGCGCAGCGATCCGGCCTGGGTGTACTGGCTGGGCCGCGCGCTGATGGCGCAGTCCAATGCCGGCCAGCCGACGGGAGAGGCGCTGCAGCTGTTCCACAGCATTGCCGACCAGTCCAACTTCTACGGCCAGCTGGCGCTGGAGGAAACCGGCAAGCTGGTGACGATCCCGCTGCCTGGCTTGCCGATCGGAGCAAACGAGATCGCTCCCATCGCCGCCAATCCGAACTTCCAGCGCGCGCTCAAGTTCTTCAGCATGCGGCTGCGCTTCGAAGGCACGCGCGAATGGAACTGGGGCCTGCGCGGCCTGAGCGAACGCGAACACCTGGCCACCGCCGAATTCGCGCGCCAGAACAATATCCTCGACCGCATGGTCAACACCTCGGACCGCACCCGCATCCAGGTCGACTACACGCAGCGCTTCCCGTCGCCGCACATCGACATCATGCATCCGACCACGCAGACGCTGGGCCTGGACAAGGCCTGGGTCTACGGCCTGATACGCCAGGAATCGCGCTTCATCATGGACGCGCAGTCGAACGTCGGCGCCTCGGGCCTGATGCAGGTGATGCCGTCCACCGGCCGCTGGGTCGCCAAGAAAATCGGCCTGGCCGACTTCGCGCAGAACATGCTGAGCGACGTGCGCACCAACATCCTGCTGGGGGCGAACTACCTCAACATGGTGCTGGGGAACATGGACGGCTCGCAGGTGCTGGCCACCGCCGCCTACAACGCCGGGCCGGGCCGCCTGCGCTCATGGCGCTCGACCCTGACCAAACCGATGGACAGCGCGGTCTTCATCGAATCGATCCCGTATGTCGAAACCCGCACCTACGTCAAGAACGTGATGTCGAACACGACCTACTACGCGGCGCTGTTTGAAGGGCGGCCGCAATCGCTGAAGGCGCGCCTGGGCAACGTCGCGCCGAAGGGCTACACCGAACAGGAACAGCAGGAATCGAGCTTCGGTTCGCGCTAAAGAACACCAACCACTACGGACGCATCATGCAGAGCACTCAACTTGATCCCAGCCTGTCGCAATCCCTGGCCGCCGCGCGCGAACCGGGCCTGACGCTCGTCATCGGCAACAAGAACTATTCGTCCTGGTCGATGCGGCCATGGGTGGCGATGACCGCCTTCGGCATACCGTTCCAGGAAGTGCGCGTGCTGCTGGACCAGCCCGACACCGCCAACCGCATCTGCGGCTACTCGGCCAGCGGCCGCGTGCCGGTGCTGCTGGCCGGCGAGATGACGATCTGGGACAGCCTGGCGATCTGCGAATACCTGGCCGAGCAATTCCAGGAACTGCACATGTGGCCGCAGGATGTGGCCGCGCGCGCGATGGCGCGCTCGATCTGCGCCGAGATGCACGGCGGCTTTTCCGACCTGCGCAACTCGATGTCGATGAATATCCGCGCCAGCTATCCGGGCAAGGGCCGCACCAACGGCACCCAGGCCGACATCGGCCGCATCAGCGAAATCTGGGAAGAATGCCTGTCGCGCTTCGGCCACCACCAGTTCCTGTTCGGCGACTTCTCGATCGCCGACGCCTACTACGCGCCGGTGGTGATGCGCTTTAAAACCTACGGCGTGGCGCTGGCGCCGGCGCTGGACGCCTACTGCCAGCGCGTGCAGGCCCATCCCGCCGTGGCCCGCTGGGTCGCCGAGGCGCTGGCCGAAACCGAAACGGCGCCCAGGCACGACGCCGAGATGCCGGATTAAGCGATGCAGATATATGTCGTCGGCGGCGCCGTTCGCGATGAGCTGCTTGGGCTGCCGGTCAAGGACCACGATCACGTCGTCGTCGGCGCCACGCCGGACGACATGCTGGCCAAGGGCTTTCGCCCGGTCGGCAAGGACTTCCCGGTGTTCCTGCATCCGGACACGCAGGAGGAATACGCGCTGGCCCGCACCGAGCGCAAGACGGCGCCCGGCTACAAGGGCTTCGTGTTCCATACTTCGCCCGACGTCACGCTGGAAGACGACCTGGTACGGCGCGACCTGACCATCAACGCCATCGCCCGCGCCGGCGACGGCACGCTGACCGACCCCTACGGCGGCCGGCGCGATATCGAGGCGCGCATCTTCCGCCACGTGTCCGACGCCTTTGCCGAAGACCCGGTGCGCATTTTGCGCGTGGCGCGTTTCGCCTCGCGCTTCAGCGATTTCCGCGTCGCCCCCGAAACCAACGCGCTGATGAAGCGGATGGTGGAGCAGGGCGAGGTCGACGCGCTGGTGCCGGAGCGCGTGTGGCAGGAACTGGCGCGCGGCCTGATGGAAGCCAGGCCGTCGCGCATGCTGGAGGTGCTGCGCGACTGCGGCGCGCTGGCGCGCATCCTGCCGGAGCTGGACGTGCTGTGGGGTGTGCCGCAGCCGGAGAAATGGCATCCCGAGATCGACACCGGCCTGCACATGCTGCAGGTGATCGATTGCGCGGCGGAGGCGGGGCTGGAGCTGCCGACGCGCTTCGCCTGCCTGATGCACGACCTGGGCAAGGGCGTCACGCCGTCCGGAAGCTGGCCGGCCCACCATGGCCACGAGGGCATGGGCGTCAAGCTGGTCGAGCAGGTGTGCAAGCGCCTGAAGGTGCCGACCGAGTGCCGCGACCTGGCCGTGATGACGGCGCGCGAGCACGGCAACGTCGGCCGCGCCCTGCAGCTGCGCGCCAACACCATCGTCAAGCTGCTCGAGCGCTGCGACGCCTTCCGCAAGCCCGCGCGCTTTGTGCAGATGCTGCTGGCGACCGAGTGCGACTCGCGCGGCCGCATCGGCCCGCAGGCCAGCTATCGCGACGCGCCGTTTCCGCAGAAGGCGTGGCTGGAGAACGCCATGGCGGCGGCGCGCGGCGTCAACGCCGGCGAGATCGCCCAGGCCAGCGCCGCGGCGCCGCAGCGCATCCCCGAACTGGTGCACAACGCCCGGGTCAGCGCCGTGAAGGCGGCGCTGCCGGCCTCCGACGCTCCCGGCACGGACGGATAAAGAAGGGTACAATTGATCGTATGTTGCACTGCACCATAATTATTTGGCAAGTATGAACTCGATCGATCTGTTCCAAAATCCGCTGCGCCGCTGGGGCAAGCACAAAGACGACAAGCGTCGTCCGACGGTGCTCGTCAAGGAGCTGCACGAGCGCGACCGGCGGCGCATGGTCAAGCACTTCCTCGGCCTGGAGAGCGGCGACCGCCTGCTGCGCTTCGGCACCGTGCTGCCGGACGAGCAGGTCGAGAACTACGTCAACCGCATCGATTTCTCGCGCGACATGGTGTTCGGCGTGTACAACCGCATGTTCAAGCTGGTGGCGGTGGGCCACCTGGCGTTCGCGCCGCGCGATGAATCCAGGAGCGCCGTCACCGAGAAGGAGCGGGTGGCGGAGTTCGGGGTGTCGGTCAGCAAATCGGCGCGCGGCATGGGCATCGGCTCCAGGCTGTTCGAGCGCGCCGCCATCCACTGCCGCAACAACGACGTCGACACGCTGTATATGCACTGCCTGTCGTCCAACAAGACGATGATGCACATCGCCAAAAAGGCCGGGATGGAAATCCATCGCGACCACGGCGAGGCCGATGCCTATCTCAAACTGCCGCCGGCCAATCCGGCCAGCATGCTGCAGGAAGCGCTGGACGAGCAGTTCGCCACGCTGGACTACACCCTCAAAGCCAACAAGCGCATCGCCGCCAAGTGGTTCGACCGCCTTACCGGTCGCAAATAAATCTCCTGCCGCTAGAACCTTTGCCGCCGGACCGGGAATGAACGGTCCGACAAGATACGTAATCGGCGGCAAATCCATGACCTTGATCTCACACTTATGCAGCGCGCAGCTGCAGGCCCCGGACTTTGGCGCCTGTGTGCGCCTGCTGTTGCTGGCGCCTGCGCTGGAGGAGTGCGTGGTGCGCGCCGGCCTGCAGGAATGGATGATGCGGCAGGTGGCGGATGGCGGCATGCACGTTCCGCAAGCCGCGCCGGTGCTGGCGTCGACGGCGGTTTTCGGCCTGCTGCACCTGGGCGCCGGCTGGCAGCAGGCGCTGGCGGTGCTGGCGCCGGGCCTGGCGCTGGCGCTGTTGTACCAACGCACCCGCAGCTGGCACTGGTGCGCGCTGGTCCATAGCGGCATGAATGCCTTTGCGATCTCTGTCTGCGGCTTATAGATCAATCTTCAGGAGAACGGCATGGCATGGGGTATTCGAATACGGTGGGCGGCGGTGCTGCTGGCGATGGTGGCCACCCTGGCGGGTCTGTCGGGGCAGGCCATGGCGGCCGATGCCTTGAACGGCAAGAGTCTTTATCTGAACGGACCGGTTTCCGGCGGCGCCAGCTGCGCATCCTGCCACGGCGCCTCGCCGGCCAGTAACGTCAACGGCATACTGGCGGCGGCCAACCAGCCTTCGGTCATCTCCAACGCCTTCGCCGCCAACGTGGGCGGCATGGGCAGCCTGTTCAACGGCAAATTCAGCGCGGCGGAACTGGCCGACCTGGCGGCCTTCATCGGCAATCCGAACGTGGTGGCCGCACCGGCGGCTTCGCTGGCTCCGTCCAGCCTGACCTTCAGCGGCACCGGCATCGGCCAGACCGCCGGCCCGCTGGCGGCCACCCTGAGCAACACCGGCAACGCCGCGCTCAATATCGGCACCATCGCCATCGGTGGCGCCGCGGCGGGCGACTTCCTGCTGGCAGGCGGCAGCTGCGCCAACGGCGCGGCCATCGCGGCAGGCGGCAGCTGCACCGTGCAGGCCAGCTTCAAGCCGACCGCCGCAGGCGCGCGCGCGGCTTCGCTGACCATCACCCACAACGCCGCCGGCGGCAGCAGCAGCGTCGCCCTCAGCGGCACCGGCAACAGCACGCCGCAGGCGACCATCGCGCTGTCGGCCGCCAGCGTCAATTTCG
Source organism: Duganella sp. LjRoot269 (assembly GCF_964254095.1). Lineage (NCBI taxonomy): Bacteria > Pseudomonadati > Pseudomonadota > Betaproteobacteria > Burkholderiales > Oxalobacteraceae > Duganella > Duganella sp. LjRoot269. The sequence goes on from NZ_CAXUSL020000001.1 coordinate 743,115, forward strand.
GCACGCTGCTGACCGGGTCGCCGTCGACGGTGTCGACTGTCACGGTCAGCAACAGCGGCCAGGCCGCGCTGACGTTCTCCTCCATCGCGCTGGGCGGCGCCAACGCCGGCATCATCACGCTTGGCGGCTCTTGCGCCGTCGGCGCGCCGGCAGCCTTGCCTGCGGGCGCCAGCTGCACGGTGACGCTGCAGGCATTGCCGGTGACGGCCGGTGCCTTCACCGCCAGCCTGACGCTGGCCTCCAATGCCTCGAATGGCAATGCCACGCTGGGCGTGTCCGGCAGCGCCACGACGCCGGCGCCGGCGCTGACCGCGACGCCATCGGCAATTGCCTTCGGCGCGCAGACCATAGGCGCCGCGGCGGCGACCCAAACGGTCACGCTGGCCAATACCGGCAACGTCGCCATCGGCTTCACCAAGATCGGGCTGACCGGCAATGCCGGCTTCAATCTCGGCGCCGGCGATTGCGGCGTCAGCCTTGCCGTGGGCGCCAGCTGCGCGGTGCCGGTGCGCTTCGCGCCGACGGCCGAAGGCGCCGCCAGCGGCGCGCTGGCGGTGACTTCCAATGCGCCGGCGCTGCAAGTGGGCATCAGCGGCACCGGCACCAAACAGGCGACCGGCACGCCGGCGCTGTCCGAAACCGGCCCGGTGGCCTTCGCCGATACGCAAGTCGGCAGCAGCGCAGCCGTCCACACGACCACGCTGAGCAACAGCGGCAGCGCCGCGCTGACCATATCGACGTTGACTCTGGGCGGCAACCAGCCGGGCGACTTCGTCGTCGGCGGCACTTGCGCGGCCAATGGCGCGGTCGCGCCGGGCGCCAGCTGCACCGTCACCACGGCGTTCAAGCCGGTTGCAGCGGGTACGCGCAGCGCGGATCTGCTGCTGGTGACCGACAGCGGCGCCCAGTTCCACCTGGCGCTGAACGGCAGCGGTGTCGCCGTCGCCGGCGGCACACCGTCGCTGACCATCGCTCCGCAAAGCTTTGACTTCGGCGCGGTGGTCATAGGCGGCACGGCGCCGACGCGGCGCTTTACGCTGACCAACAGCGGCGCCGCCGCGCTCACGCTGGCCGGCGCCGCCTACACCGGCCCGTTCGCCGCCGTGTCCGACAGCACCGGCTGCGCAGCCTTCCCGCTGACGCTGGCGCCGGGCGCGTCCTGCGACCTGCTGGTGCGTTACACTCCGCTCAATGCAGGCACCAGCAGCGGCAGCGTGGCGATCCAGTCGAACGTTGCCGGCAGCAGCTGGACCATCGCGCTGAACGGCCAAGGCACCGCCGCCGCACCCAGCGGCACACCGTCGAATCGCGGCGGAGGCGGCTGCTCGATGGCGGCCGACGTTACCGATCCCATGATGGTCGTGCTGGTGGTGGTGGCGCTGGTCGTCATCGGCTGGCGCCGCCGCCGGCCTTTGGTCAAACAGAAAAATCACTGGAGCCTGAAATGAACACAAAATCAATCGCATTGCTGTTTGCCGCGGCGCTGGCTGCTTCCTCTTCCTTCGCGCTGGACAAGGGCGCTGCCGCACCGCAGTTCGACCTGCAGGGCATGGAGGGCGCGGTGAAGCTGGCCAAGCTGCAGGGCAAGCTGGTGTACGTGGACTTCTGGGCCTCGTGGTGCGGACCGTGCCGCCAGTCTTTCCCCTGGATGAACGAGATGCAGGCGAAGTATGGCGCCAAGGGCCTGCAGATCGTCGGCATCAACCTCGACGCCAACAGCGCCGACGCGCGCCAGTTCCTGGCGACGACACCGGCGCGCTTCAGCATCGTCTTCGATCCGCAGGGCGCAACCCCGCGCAACTACGGCATCAAGGGCATGCCGAGCAGCGTGTTGATCGGCCCTGACGGCAAGGTGCTGCTGGAGCACTCGGGTTTCCGCGAAGCCGACCGTGCCGACCTTGAAGCAAAAATCCAGACCGCGCTGGGAGCCGTCAAATGAAGGCGATACTGTTGATCGTCCTGGCGGCCGGCCTGTCCGGCTGCGCCTCGCTCGGCAATGTGCAGCCGTGGGAAAAGGGCACGCTGGCGCGTTCCGAAATGACCTTCGGCGACAGCCACCTGTTCAACCGCTTCGACGAGCATATCTACACCAGCCGCGAGGCGTCCGCCGGCGGCGCCGGTGTGGGCGGCGGCGGCTGTGGCTGCAATTAAGGGAACACCATGACTGAAAAAGATTCCAACCACAGCCTGGCCGCCTCCATCATGGTGGCCGCGCTGATGCTGCCCGGCGTGCAGGCGCACGCCGAGACGCCGCCGGCCAACGGCAGCATCTCGCTGGGTTACCTGGACTACAAGGACAGCCAGTCCGGGCTGGACCGGATCAGCGTGCATTCGCCGTCGGTGGCGATCGTGGCGCCGGTCGCCGGCGTGTGGAGCATCGGTGCATCGCTGGTGTCGGACGACGTGTCGGGCGCCTCGCCGCGGTATCACACGGCCATCTCCGGCGCGTCGCACATGCAGGACCACCGCACGGCCGGCGATGCCTCCGTCACCCGCTACTTCGAGCGTGGCAGCGTGACCGTGGGCGCGGCCTACTCTACCGAGCATGATTATGTGTCGCGCGCCTTGTCGCTGCAGGGCAGCTACGAAAGCGAGAACAAGAACACCACCTGGACCGTCGGTGTCGGCCATGCCGACGACCGCATCGATCCGGTCAACCGTATCGTCAGCAACGAAAAGAAGCGCACCACCAATGTGCTGCTGGGCGTCACCCAGGTGCTGACGACGAACGATATCGCCCAGCTGACGCTGACGCACAGCGCGGGGGAAGGATATTTCTCCGATCCGTACAAGTCGCTGGACAACCGTCCGCGCAGCCGCGACGAGAGCACCTTGCTGGCGCGCTGGAATCATCATCTGGCGTCGACCGGCGGCACCAGCAGGCTGTCGTACCGCTACTATCGCGACAGCTTCGGCGTGCGCGGGCATACGCTGGGCGAGGAGTATGTGCAGCCGCTGTCGGACGGCTGGACCGTGACGCCGGAAGTACGCCTGTACACGCAGAGCGCGGCCAGCTTCTATTATGATCCGGTCTACGATACGCGTCTCGGCGCGCCGTTCCCGCCGGGGTATAACGGCAGCGGCTACATGTCCGCCGACCAGCGCCTGTCCGGCTTCGGCGCGGTGACGCTGGCGCTCAAGGTCAGCAAGCAGCTGGACAAACTGTGGTCGGTCGACGTCAAGGTGTCGGCCTACCAGCAGCGCGGCAGCTGGCGCCTGTTCCATGAAGGCAGCCCGGGACTGGACGCGTTCCGCGCGCAGACGATACAGATAGGGATCAACCGGCAATGGTAGAGGCGATACACCGCACCACGTTTGACGCAATGGCGAGCCGCTGCGAGCTGCGCATCGGCGCACCCGATGCACAGGCGGCCGAGCGCCTGGCGCAGCAGGCCATTGCCGAGGTGCGGCGTATCGAAACCAAGTATTCGCGCTATCGGCCGGACAGCATCGTCTCGCGCATCAACGCGGCGGCGGGCGGCGAGGCGGTGCATTGCGACGACGAGACCATGTCGCTGATGAACTACGCGGCGGCCTTGCACGGCGCCAGCGACGGGCTGTTCGACATCACCTCCGGCGTGCTGCGGCGGGCCTGGGATTTTCGCCAGCCGAAAGTGCCGGCGGCCCGGGTGCTGCAGCCTTTGCTGGCGCTGGTCGGCTGGTCCAAGGTGGAGTGCGGCGGACAGGACGTGCGTCTGCGGCAGGCCGGCATGGAAATCGATTTCGGCGGCTTCGGCAAGGAGTATGCGGCGGACCGCGCGGCGGCGTTGCTGGCCGATGCCGGCGTCAGGCACGGCTACGTGAACCTCGGCGGCGACATGCGCTTCATCGGGCCCGACCTGGATGGACGCCCGTGGAGCATCGGCATCCAGGACCCGCGCGATCCAGATGGCGTGATCGCCAGCATCCCGATCAGCAGCGGCGCGCTAGCGACCAGCGGCGACTACGAGCGTTTCTTCGAGATCGACGGGCGGCGCTATTGCCACATCCTCGACCCGCGCGACGGCATGCCGGTGTGCTACTGGCGCTCGGTCAGCGTGCTGGCGCCGATGGCGATTGCGGCCGGCAGCTGTTCGACCATCACGATGTTGAAGCAGCGGGATGGAGTGGATTTTTTGAATGCGTCTGAAATGGGGTATCTGGCTGTGGACGACCAGGGGCAGATGCTGTTCAAGGATATTTGATCATGGTGGATTTTATGAGCATGCGGAATTTAAGAGTACGGCTGTTGGCGCTGTTGGTGGCCTTGTTCGCGTTGATGGCCGGCGCGGCGAGGGCGGACGATTTCCTGGAGCCGGACCAGGCATTCCAGCTGAAGGGTGAGCTGGTCGACGCGCACACGGTGCGGTTGACGTGGGCGATCGCCAGGGGGTATCACCTGTACCGGGACCGTTTGAGCTTCAAGTCGGCCGGGTCCGAGGTGAGCGCGCCGGCGCTGCCCGCGGGGCTGCGCAAGTTCGACACCAACTTCAACCAGGAGATGGAGACTTACCAGGACAGCCTGGTGGTCAACCTGCCGGTCGCGGCGAAGGCGGCGTTCACGCTGCAAGTCGGCTATCAGGGCTGCGCGGATGCGGGGTTGTGCTATTCGCCGGCGACGCAGAGTTATCGTGTGGACCCGGCGGCGCCGGGCGCGCTGACGGCGGTCGATGCGCCGGCCGCCGCTTCATCGCCGGCGGCGCCGGCAGCGGCACAGGCAACGACACCAGCAGCGACACCGGCACCGGTATCGGCACCCGCCGCCGGCGCGGCCGCGCCCGAGGACGACAGCTCGCTGGCGCAGCGCACACTGCAAAGCGGCAGCGCCTGGCGCATCGGCCTGGCCTTCCTGGTGTTCGGCCTGCTGCTGTCGTTCACGCCATGCGTGCTGCCGATGGTGCCCATTCTCTCCTCGATCATCGTCGGCGAGGGCACGGTATCGCGCGGCCGCGGTTTCTCGCTGGCGCTGGCTTATTGCCTCGGCATGGCGCTGGTCTACACCTCGCTCGGCGTGGGCGCCGGCCTTGCCGGCGAAGGCCTGGCCGGAGCGCTGCAAAAGCCGTGGGTGCTGCTGACCTTTGGCGCGCTGCTGGTCGGCCTGGCGCTGTCGATGTTCGACGTTTACCAGTTGCAGCTGCCGAGCGCCCTGCAGAGCCGCCTGAGCGAAACCAGCGGCAGCATGGGCGGCGGACGCTTCGCCGGCGTGTTCGTGATGGGCGCGTTATCGGCGCTGATCGTCGGCCCGTGCGTGGCCGGCCCGCTGGCCGGCGCGCTGCTCTACATCAGCCAGACGCGCAACGTCTGGACCGGCGGCTGGGCGCTGTTCTCGATGGCGGTCGGCATGAGCGTGCCGCTGCTGCTGACGGGGATCTCGGCCGGCAGCCTGCTGCCGCGCGCCGGCGCCTGGATGAACGGCGTTAAAAAGATCTTCGGCCTGCTGCTGATCGCCGTCGCCATCTGGATGGTCACGCCGGTGTTCCCGGTCACGGTGGCGATGGCGCTGTGGGGGCTGTTCGCGCTGCTGTGCGCGATGTTCCTGCACGTGTTCGAAGCGATACCGAAAGGCGCCGGCCTGCGCACCTATGCCGGCAAGACGCTGGGCCTGGCCGCGCTGCTGGTCGGCCTGTTCGAGCTGACCGGCGCCGCCAGCGCCGGCCGCGACGTGCTGCAGCCGCTGGGCCACCTGGGCCTGGCCCGTTCGGAAAGCCCGGCGTCGGGCACCGAGGGCGAGATCAAATTCAGCCGCATCAAGACGGTGGCCGAGCTGGATCAGGTGCTGGCCACCAGCACCACGCCGGTGATGCTGGACTTCTACGCCGACTGGTGCGTGTCGTGCAAGGAGATGGAGCGCTTCACGTTCTCGCAGCCGGCCGTCAGCGGCAAGCTGAAACAGGTACGCCTGATCCAGGTCGACGTCACCGCCAACAGCGCCGACGACAAGGCGCTGATGAAGCGCTTCGGCCTGTTCGGCCCTCCGGGCATCATCCTGTTCAACGGCGGCAAGGAAATTCCCAACAGCCGCATCATCGGCTTCCTGGCGGCCGATCCCTTCCTGCAGCACCTGGGCCGCCATCTCACTTCTTAAACCAGCGGCAGCGCCGTGGTGTCCTTGATGCGTTGCAGGGCGAACGAGGATTTCACGTCCAGCACGGCGGGGTGGCGCAGCAGCGTCGCCATCATGAAGCGCGAGAAGTGGTCCATGTCCTCGACGTGCACCCGCAGCAGGTAGTCCATCTCGCCGGTCATCGCGTAGCAGGCCACCACTTCCGGCCACTGCTCCACCGACACCGCGAAATCGGCGCGCGGCGACGCCGGCGCGTTGGCCGCGCCCAGCGCGCGCGCGTTGCTGTGCGCCGCCGCGTCGCTGTGCTTCTCCAGCCGCACGTTGACATAGGCCAGCAGCCCCAGGCCGATCTTGTCCGGGTCCAGCAATGCCACGTACTGGCGGATCACGCCGGCCTCTTCCAGCCGCTTGATGCGGCGCAGGCAAGGCGACGGCGACAAGGCCACCAACTCCGCCACATCCTGGTTCGACAGCCGCCCATCGGCCTGTAATATTGACAAAATCTTACGGTCGGTTTTGTCCAGCGCAATCTTGGTCATAAATGCCTCATAAATTCCCGGTTCAGGCAATATTATTGCTCAAAATGGCCGTCCGTGGGAATTGTTTGCAATTTAATGCTGGTGAAGCGGGACTATACTGTGCGCTAATTCATAAGGAGACTCGCATGCAATTTACGCCTTGGGACAACCCGATGGGTACCGATGGTTTTGAGTTTGTCGAATACGCCGCGCCGGACCCAAAAGCGTTGGGTGCGCTGTTCGAGAAAATGGGTTTTACCGCGATCGCCCGCCACCGCCATAAGGATGTGACCCTGTATCGCCAGGGCGGCATCAACTTCATCATCAACGCCGAGCAGGACTCCTTCGCCCAGCGCTTCGCCCGCCATCACGGCCCGTCCGTCTGCGCCATCGCGATCCGCGTGCAGGATTCCGCCGCCGCCTACAAGCGCGCGCTGGACATGGGCGCCTGGGGCTTCGACAACAAGACCGGCCCGATGGAGCTGAACATCCCCGCCATCAAGGGCGTGGGCGATTCGCTGATCTACCTGGTCGACCGCTGGCACGGCAAGAACGGCGGCGAGAAGGGCTCGATCGGCGACATCAGCATCTACGACGTCGACTTCGTCGCCATCCCCGGCGCGGAAGCCAATCCGGTCGGCCACGGCCTGACCTACATCGACCACCTGACCAACAACGTCCATCGCGGCCGCATGAAGGAATGGGCGGACTTCTACGAGAAGATGTTCAACTTCCGCGAAGTGCGCTATTTCGACATCGAAGGCAAGCTGACCGGCCTGAAGTCGAAGGCCATGACTTCGCCGTGCGGCAAGGTGCGCATCCCGATCAACGAATCGTCGGACGACAAGTCGCAGATCGCCGAATACCTGGACGAATACCACGGCGAAGGCATCCAGCACATCGCGCTGGGCACCGACGACATCTATTCGTCGGTCGAAGGCATGAAGGGCACCGGCATCGCCTTCCAGGACACCATCGAGACCTACTACGAGCTGGTTAACCGCCGCCTGCCGAACCACGGCGAGCGCCTGGAAGACCTGCGCCGCCTGCGCATCCTGATCGACGGCCACAGCAGCGAGAACGAACGCGAACTGCTGCTGCAGATCTTCAGCCAGAACGTCATCGGTCCGATCTTCTTCGAGATCATCCAGCGCAAGGGCGACCAGGGCTTCGGCGAGGGCAACTTCCGCGCGTTGTTCGAATCCATCGAACTGGACCAGATCAAGCGCGGCGTGTTGCAGGATCCAAGCAAGACGCCAGCATAAGGAATATAGTTTAGAAAACCGCCGCCAACACCGCAAAGAACGGTGCGGCGGCCAGTGCGCGGCAGAGCCTATCCGGCCCTGTCGCGCGTAGCACTTTGAGAATATTGGAGACGCAATGAACGCACCTCATAAGGGTACGCAGCTGGAGCCGGGCACACCCTCGGACGAAATTTCCCTGGACGACAAGTGGACGCTGGAACGCGGCCGCGCCTTCATGACCGGCACGCAGGCGCTGATCCGCCTGCCGATGATGCAGCGCGAGCGCGACGTCAAGGCCGGCCTGAACACCGCCGGCTACATCACCGGCTATCGCGGCTCGCCGGTCACCAGCGTCGACATGACGGCCATGAAGGCCAAGAAGTATCTCGACGCGCACCACGTCAAGTTCCATCCCGGGATGAACGAGGACCTGGCCGCGACCGCCGTCTGGGGCACGCAGCAAACCAATCTGTTCAAGGACGCCAAATACGACGGCGTCTTCTCCATGTGGTACGGCAAGGGCCCCGGCGTCGACCGCTGCGGCGACGTGTTCAAGCACGCCAACAACGCCGGCTCCGCCAAGCACGGCGGCGTGCTGGTATTGGCCGGCGACGACCACGCCGCCAAGTCCTCGTCCACCGCGCACCAGTCGGACCACATCCTCAACGCCTGCGGCATTCCGGTGCTGTACCCGTCGTCGGTGCAGGAATACATCGACTACGGCCTGCACGCCTGGGCCATGAGCCGCTACACCGGCCTGTGGGTGTCGATGAAGTGCGTGACCGACATCATCGAATCCGGCGCGGTGGTGGACTTCGACCCGGACCGCGTGCAGATCAACCTGCCGACCGACTTCGAGCTGCCGGCCGGCGGCCTGAATATCCGCTGGCCGGACACCGTGCTCGATATGGAAGTGCGGATGAACAGCTACAAGTGGTACGCCGCGCTGGCCTACTGCCGCGCGAACAAGCTCAATAAAATCATCTGGGACAGCCCGAAGCCGAAGATCGGCATCATCACCGCCGGCAAATCCTACCTGGACACGCGCCAGGCGCTGGCCGACCTGGGCATCGACGAGCAGGCCGCCGCCGACATCGGCATCCGCCTGTACAAGATCGGCATGACCTGGCCGCTGGAAGCGGACGGCGTGCACGAATTCGCCAAGGGCCTGGACGAGATCCTGGTGGTGGAGGAAAAGCGCCAGATCCTCGAGTACGCGCTGAAGGAAGAACTGTACAACCTGCCGGACGGCGAACGCCCGCGCGTGGTCGGCAAGTTCGACGACACCGGCGAGTGGAGCAACAAGGGCAAGACCGGCCACGGCGACTGGCTGCTGCCGGCCACCTATGAACTGAACCCGGCGCAGATCGCCCGCGCCATCGCCTCGCGCATCGCCCACTACTGCGCCGGCCATCCGGTGGCCAAGCGGGTGCAGGAGCGCGTCGCCTTCCTCGAGGCGAAAGAGCTGGCGCTGAAGACGCTGCCGACCAAGTCCAACCCGGACACCGACCGCACGCCGTACTTCTGCTCCGGCTGTCCGCACAACTCGTCGACCAAGGTGCCGGAAGGCTCGCGCGCGCTGGCCGGCATCGGCTGCCACTACATGGTGCTGTGGATGGACCGCGAGACCTCGACCTTCACCCACATGGGCGCCGAGGGCGTCACCTGGGTAGGCCAGGCGCCGTTCACCAACGAGAAGCACGTGTTCACCAACCTGGGCGACGGCACCTACTTCCACTCCGGGATCCTGGCGATCCGCGCGGCGGTGGCGGCCAAGGTCAACATCACCTACAAGATCCTGTTCAACGACGCGGTCGCGATGACCGGCGGCCAGACCTTCGACGGTCCGCTCGATCCGGGCATGATCTCGCGCCAGATCGCGGCCGAAGGCGTGGGTCCTATCATCGTCGTCACCGACGAGCCGGAAAAATACCCGTCCGACTACAAGTGGGCCGAAGGCGTCACCGTGCGCCACCGCAGCGAGTTGATGGACGTGCAGCGCGAGCTGCGCGACAAGCCGGGCGTGTCGGCGATGATCTACGACCAGACCTGCGCCTCCGAGAAGCGCCGCCGCCGGAAACGCAACGAGTATCCTGATCCGGCGAAACGCGCCGTCATCAACGAAGCCGTCTGCGAAGGCTGCGGCGACTGCTCCGTGCAGTCGAACTGCCTGTCGGTGGAGCCGCTGGAAACGGACCTGGGCCGCAAGCGCCAGATCAACCAGTCGTCCTGCAACAAGGACTTCTCGTGCACCACCGGTTTCTGCCCGAGCTTCGTGACGGTGGAAGGCGGCGCGCTGAAGAAGCCGAAGAAGGCCGCCGTCGGCGAAGGCCCGCAAGCGGTCCTGCCGATGCCGACGCTGCCGTCGACCGAGACGCCTTACGGCATCCTGATCACCGGCATCGGCGGCACCGGCGTGGTCACCGTCGGCCAGATCCTGGCCGTGGCGGCGCACGTCGAAGGCAAGGGCGCCATCGTGCTGGACATGAGCGGCCTGGCCCAGAAGGGCGGTCCGGTGATGTCGCACGTGCGCCTGGCCGACAAGCAGGCCGACCTGCACTCGACCCGCGTCGGCACCGGCAGCGCCGACCTGGTGATCGGCTGCGACCTGATCGTCACCGCCTCGCGCGACGCCTTGTCCCGCATGGGCGAGGGCCGTACGCATGCGATGATCAACTCGACCGGTTCGTCGACCGCAGCCTTCGTCAAGAATCCGGACTGGCAGTTCCCTGACGCCAGTTCGCGCGGCGAGATCGTGCGCGCCTGCGGCAACGAGCTGGTGGACTTCGTCGATGCCGGCCAGATCGCCACCGCGCTGATGGGCGACTCGATCGCCACCAATATGTTCATGCTGGGTTACGCCTTCCAGAAAGGCCATGTGCCGCTGAGCGAAGCGTCGATCGTCAAGGCGATCGAGCTGAACGGCGTGTCGGTGGGCTTCAACAAGTCCGCCTTCAACTGGGGCCGTACCGCCGCCCACGATCTGGGCTCGGTCACCAAGCTGACCACGCCCGCGAAAGTGATCGAGTTCAAGCGCATCCAGACGCTCGACGACATCGTCAGCCGGCGCGTCGAGCTGCTGACCGCCTACCAGGACGCGAATTATGCTAAACAGTATAAATCGTTTGTCGACCAGGTCCGCGCGGAAGAGGCCAGGCTGGGCAAGGGCACCCGCCTGAGCGAAGCCGTGGCGCGCTACTACTACAAGCTGATGGCGTACAAGGACGAGTATGAAGTCGCCCGCCTGTACACGGACGGCGCATTCCAGCAGAAGATCGCCGGCATGTTCGAAGGCGACATCAAGCTGAAGTTCCACCTGGCGCCGCCGCTGCTGGCCAAGCATGATTCCAAGGGCCAGCTGATCAAGCAGGAATTCGGTCCGTGGATGATGAAGGCGTTCGGCGTGCTGGCGAAATTCAAGGGCCTGCGCGGCAGCGCGCTGGATATCTTCGGCTACACGGCGGAGCGCAAGATGGAACGCGCGCTGATCGGCGAATACCGCCAGACCGTGTCGTCGCTGCTGCCGAAGCTGACGGCGGAGAACCTGGCGCAGGCGGTGGCCATCGCCAGCATCCCTGAAGACATCCGCGGCTACGGCCACGTCAAGGAGCGTCACTTCAAGGCGGCCAAGGCGAAGGAAGCCACGCTGCTGGCGGCCTTCGGCAAGCCGGCCACGCCGGCGCCGGCCGACAGCCACACGCACGCCGCGTAACACGCATCGCTGTCGACTGAAAACGGCCCCTCGCGGGGCCGTTTTCTTATCCGCCGCGCGTCACACCTTGCGCAGGGAACATACAGTGTCGAACCAGGCTTGCATGCCCACCAGCGGTTGCGGGTTAATCGGCAGCAAAGCGTTGATATTGACGCCGTTGCCGCGTCCGCCGTTTTTCTTGTCCCACCAGACTCCCGCATTGAGGTCGTCCGGCTCCGGCGCGGGGCCGAATGCCTTGGCCGCATCGGGAGCGATGCCATGCGCCGCCACCTCCACCCGTCGTCCGCTGCGCCCTTCGGCTGCGCGGCCGCCGCTGATCCAGCCCAGCGAGTTCGATACCGCCACCACGCGTGGATGGATGCCGCGCGTGACGAATACCCGCAGCTGGGCCGAGCCGATTTTTTCCCCTGTGCCGCGATAGGCCTGCTGCGCTGGCTGGCTGGCCGCCCCGGATCGCGGCCGGTAGGTCGTCAGCTCGACCAGGTCGCCGTTCTTCAGGCCGAGCTTTTTCGCGGTGGCCGCGTTGATCCACATCGGGTTGTCGTGCACGATCTCGCTCAGGTATTTCTGCGATGCGGTGCGGCCCTGGGTATGGACGTTCCACTTGAAGGTGGTGAGGATGAAGCGGTCCTTCGGCAAATCACGGTGCCACGGCACTTGCGCGAAGGTGGGCATGCCGTCGTCCGCAATGCCCAGCGTGCCGGCCACCAGCGCGACCTCCGGCGCATGCACTTCAAACTTGCGCGACGGCGTGGCGAACCCGCGCACCGCCTTGCCGCCGGCCGACAGTCCGATCGCGCTCTCCTTGCCCTTGTCCCCGGTGCGGTAGATCACGCCGCTGGCGGCGTCGACGCGGCTGCCGTCAAGCTGCTGGGCGCTCAGCGGCTTCTGGAACACATCGTAGGGCTTGGGCTGCGAACGGTCCACGTACACGCCGTAGTGCTTCATGTACTCGAAGCCGTCCTTGAACTGTCGTCCGTCCGGCCCGGTGGCGGGCAGTTTGGAGCACTGGACGCGCACGAAGTCTTCGTGGCTGCCGAACTGGAAGTATTTCGCCTGCTCGGGAGCGAGCCGGCGGCCGATCTCGAACAGCACGTCGGCGAAACTGCGCGCCTCGCCCGGCGGCGTCACGACCGGCTGGCGCAGCGTGACGAAATGCTGCAGCTCCATGTTGTTGCGGATGTCCATGCCCCAGCGTTCGAGGTAGCTGGCGTCCGGCAGGATCAGGTCGGCGTAATGGGCCATTTCGGAGTACACGACATCGGAGCAGGCGTGGAACGGGATCAGCTTCTCGTCGAGCAGCACCTCGACCGTGGTGCTGCGGCCTTCGGGCCAGGTCATCGGCGACGCCAGCGTGTAGCTGAGGTAGACGTCCAATTTGGCGCGCCCCTGGCGCAGATAATCGTACACTACCTGTCCGACCTTCATCTTCTGCCAGCGGTTGGCCAGCGGCCACTCGGGCGGATCCTCCAGATCGGTGCGGATCTTCGACGCCGGCGGCAGCGGCAGCGGTTGTGGATAGCGGCTGATCGACAGCTTTTCCTCCAGGCCGTAGCAGTAGCCGCCAGGCCGGGCGATCGAGCCGACCAGCGCATTGAGCATGATGACCGCCCGCTCCGCGTTGAAGCCGTTGTAGTGGGCGCCGGCGCCGCGGTTGGTGAAGGCCGCCACCGCCGGCCGCTTGCGCGCGAACTCCAGCGCCAGGCGCTCGATGTCGCGCGCCGCGATGCCCGACAGCCCCGCCGCCCACGCCGGCGTGCACGGCGCCAGCCAGTCGCGGATGGTGGCCAGTCCGGGCTGGACGAAGTTGGCGATGAACTCGTGATCGATCTCGTTCTCGCGCACGATCACGTGCGCCATCGCCAGCGCCACCGCACCGTCGGTGCCGGGAAACGGTTGATGCCATTCGTCGCTGCGGCCGGCGGTGTTGGACAGGCGCACGTCGAACGTCACCAGCTTGGCGCCGTGGTCGAAGCGGGCCTTGACCACCCGGCTCACCAGATGCAGGCCGCCTTGATGCGCCTCGTAGAAGTTGGCGCCGAAATTGAGGAAGTAGCGGCAACGCTCGGCGTCGATCGATTCCCAGTCGGTCTCGCCGAGCGAGACGTAGTTGGCCGCGCGCTTGTTGGACGAGCACAGCGCCCGGTGGTTCAGCTGGACCGGCGTGCCGATCGCGCTGAGGAAGCGGTTGATCTCGGCGTCGATGCGGGACCGGCCCTGGTGCAGCGCGACCCGTTCCGGATGGCCGCTGGCGATGCTGGCCTTGATGCGTTCGGCCACCTCGTTGTACGCCTGTTCCCAGCTGATGCGCTGCCAAAGGCCGGCGCCGCGCGCACCGGCGCGCTTGAGTGGGTAAAGCAGCCGTTCCGGATAGTCGTTGATGGTCGGTCCCGACTGCCCCTTGGCGCAGGTCATGTAGCTGCCCATGTTAGGATCGAGCGGATTGCCGCGGATCTTGATGACCTTGTTGTCCTGCACGAAGGCTTCGATGCCGCAGACGGTCGAGCAGTTCAGGCACACGCTGGTCGTGCGCCGGGCGGTGCGGTAGTCGTTCTTGACCTTGCGCCGGGCGCCGTCGGCCAGCGGCCGGTAGTTCAGCGCGCCGGCGGCGTTCGGCGTCAGCAGGATGGTCTCTCCCAGGCCCAGGCCGGCCATCGAGCCGATGCCGCTCCGGATAAATCCTCGACGGTCCATGTTCATACTCCCCGGGGTTTGCCGGCCGCCGGCGGCGCCGGCGAGAACGCCGGCTTCAGCTGGTCCCAGGTGTCGATCTCGTACGAGAACGGATCGTGGCTGCGGCCCTTGGGCACCTTGTGCTCCATCGCGCGCGGCACCACGCCGCCCAGGCCGCGGTACTGCACCAGCGGCCGGGTGTTTTCCTCCGGCTTGAGCGCCGCCACCTGCTGGCGGTGTACGGCGTGGAACTGGTTGATCTTGCTGGCCGGATCGTTCAAGTCGCCAAACGCGAACACGTCGGCCGGGCACGCTTCGACGCAGGCCGGCGCCATGTCGGCCGCCAGCCGGTGCGAACAGAAGTCGCACTTGTCGGCCACTTCGGCGACCGGATCGATGTGGATGGCGCCGTAGGGGCAGGCCTTGATGCAGTCGCGGCTGCGGTCGCAGGCGGCGTCGTCGATGCGGACGATCCCGTCGGCGCCGCGCGCGATCGCATCGTTTGGACACGCCTTGAGGCAGGGCGCGTCCTCGCACTGCATGCACAGCGTCGGCAGGAAGGCGCGCCGGGTTGTCGGCTGATGGTTGTAGGGATTGACCGCGGCGTAATCGTAGTAGTACACCTTGGTGCGGAAGTGGCCGAGCGAGACCGAGTTCTCCACCTTGCACGCCACCGAACAGGCATGGCAGCCGATGCAGCGCTCAAGGTCGATCGCCATGCCCCATTTGGGGCCGGCCGCGATGGGTGTGGTCATCAGACTCTCCTTGAGAAACTTGAAAAATGCCGGGCCGTGCCAAGCGTCTCAGAAGATTAGACCACAAAAAAGACCCCGCGCAGTTCTTATGCGGCTTGCTGTTTCATGCGGGCGCGATACGCCGCCTGCTTGGCGCGGTTGCCGCAGATCGCCATGCTGCACCAGCGGCGCGCGTGGCCCTGGGTGCGGTCGTGGAACAGCAGCGTGCAGGTGGCCGACTCGCACTTTTTCACTTGCGTGAAATCGGCGGAGCAGACCAGGTCCGCCATCGCATCGGCGATCGGCGCCAGCAGCGTCGCCGGTGAGCGCCACCGGCGCATCGTCGTCCTGGCCAGGCCGGACACCGGTTCGTCTGCCGTCTCGCCGCCGGACGGCGCATCTTCGCGTATGCCGATGAGGCGATAGGTCTCGTCCTTCTCCAGCAAGGCGTTCAGCGGCGCCAGTTCCAGCAGCGCGCTTTTGGCCAGCATGCCGCCCTTGTGGCGGTACACAAACTCGCGAAACCATTCGCGCAACTCGCGCGCCTGCGAGGCCACCCGATCCAGTTCGGCCGGCGCGGCATTGGCGCGCATCCACGCCGCCGTCTCTGGCGGCAGCAAGCGCGCCTGCTCCAGCCACGACAGCAAATCTTCTCCGTTCGCCAGCCATTCGACCTGCTTGCCGGTGGGCTTGGCGACTGAATTCAAAAAATCGAGACCAGGCGCATCGGCCAGGAACATGGCGGCAGGGCGGGTGTTCGTCATTCCAGTTTTCCCAAAGTGCGTTCTATGGCTCAAATATAACCTGATAAAAAGCGATTGACAAGTTACTTTTGGCGATAGTAACCTGTATTTAGTATTTTAATGGGTTACTAAATTTAAGGAGCCAACCATGAATCCAGTCCACAACCGCACCGTCGACATCGACGGCCTGAACGTTTTTTATCGCGAAGCCGGTCCGGCCGATGCGCCCGCCATTCTTCTGCTGCACGGCTTCCCCAGCTCCAGCCACATGTTCCGCGATCTGATTCCGCTGTTGTCGCCGCACTTCCGCGTGGTGGCGCCGGACCTGCCGGGTTTCGGCCGCACGGACCTGCCGGGCCGCGACGCCTTCCACTACACCTTCGACGCGCTGGCCGGCGTGATCGACCGCTTTACCGAAAAAGTGGGACTGACGCGTTTTGCGATGTACGTGTTCGACTACGGCGCGCCGGTCGGCTGGCGCCTGGCGATGAAACATCCGGAGCGGATCGGCGCCATCATTTCGCAGAACGGCAACGCCTATGAGGAGGGACTGAGTGCAGGCTGGAATCCGATTCAGGCGTACTGGCGCGACCCCAGCGCGGAGAACCGCAACGCCCTGCGCGCCATGCTGACGCCGCAGACCACCGTGTTCCAGTACACCCACGGGGTGGCCGATCCATCGCTTGTTTCGCCGGACGGCATGGCGCTCGATGACCACTACCTGGCCCGCCCAGGAGCGGACGAGGTGCAGCTGGACCTGTTCCTGGACTATGCAAGCAATGTCGCGCTGTATCCCGCCTTCCACGATTACCTGCGCGCGCACCAGCCGGCCCTGCTGGCGGTATGGGGCAAGAACGATCCGTTCTTCCTGCCGGCCGGCGCCCAGGCGTTTGCGCGCGATGTGCCCAATGTCGATATCCGCTTCTTCGACACCGGCCACTTCGCGCTGGAGACCCATGCCGGCGAGATCGGCGCCGCGATCATCGAATTCCTGACCAAATAAACGGAGGCCACACCATGAAAGACAATATTGAAATCATTCGCGACTTTTATGCGGCGCTGGCGGCTGAACAGGCGCCGCGCGCGCTGGCCCTGATGGCCGACGACATCGAGTGGACCACGATGTGGCAATACAAGGCGGAAGGGCGCGGCCCGCAAAAAGTCGCCGAAGGCGTGCTGATGCCGATGATGAAGGAGTGGCGCGAGGTGGCTTTCGTGCCGACCGAATTCATCGCGCAGGGCGCCGCCGTGGTGTCGCTGGGCGTGTTCAACGGCGTGCACGGCGCCACCGGGAAAAGCGCCGAGGCGCGCTACGCCCACGCATGGACGGTGGTCGATGGCCGCATCGCCAGCTTCCGCCAGTACATCGACACGCTGGCCGTCGCCGAGGCGTGCGCATGAGCGCCGCCACCGTGATCGTCACCGGCGCCAGCCGGGGCATAGGACGGGCCGCGGCGATACGCCTGGCGCGCGACTTCGCGCAGGTGGCGATCGTCGCCCGCAGCGCCGAGTCGCTGGCGGAAACGGCGGCGCGCATCCGCGAGGCCGGCGCGGAAGCGCTGGTGTTGAGCGGGGATCTGCGCGAACCGGAGGCCGCGCGGCGCGTCGTCGCCCGCACGCTGGAGCGTTTCGGTCGCGTCGACGCGCTGGTCAACGTGGCCGGGGCGGTGGCGCCGGCCGACCTGTTCTCGATGAGCGACGAGGAATGGGACGACGGACTGGCGCTGAAACTCCACGGCGCGCGCCGCCTCACCATCGCGGCGTGGGACGCGCTGAAGCAGTCGCGCGGCGCGGTGGTGCTGACCTCCGGCGCCACGGCGCTGGCGCCCAAAGCGGCAATGGCCGCGGTGGGCACCGTCAATGCCGCGGTCAACGCGCTGGCCAAGGCATTTTCCGAGCGCGGCGTCGTCGACGGCGTGCAGGTCAACAGCGTGCTTCCGGGGCCGGTGCTCACCGACAGGCGCCGGGCGATGCTGGTCAAATACGCGCAAGCGCGCGGCCTGACGATGGAAGACGGCATGCTGCGCTACGCCGCCGAGGCGGGCATCAGCCGTCTCGGGCAGCCGGAAGAAGTGGGGGATTTGATCGCCTTCCTGGTATCGCCGGCCGCCCGCTGGATGACCGGCGCCGCGGTGCGGATGGACGGCGGCGAGGTCGGCTCGGTGTGAGCCGCTCCTGCCTCACGCCGGCGTGCGCAGCGCAGCTGTGCGGCCGGCGTATTCCGTCAGCCAGTAGAGCAGGGCTGCGCCGTTGAAGGCCATGCCGGTCAGCAGCGCGGCGTGCCAGCCGTGCGTCGCGAACATCCAGCCGCCCAGCGCGGAGCCGAGCGCGCCGCCGGCGAAGAACAGCGCGAAGTACACGCCGTTCAGGCGGCTGCGCACTTCCGCGCCCAGCGAGAAGATGGCGCGCTGGCCCAGCACCAGGTTGGCCGCCACGCCCATGTCCAGCACGATGGACGCGATCACCAGGATGCCCAGCGCGACGTGGCGCAGCTCCGGAACCTGCGGCGCCACCAGCGGCAAGGCGAAGCCGGCCACGCCCAGCGCCAGCGCGGCGGCGGTGGCCATCAGCGTGTGGCCGGCGTCGGCCAGGCGGCCGGCGATGGGCGACGCCACCGCGCCGGCCATGCCGACCAGCGCGAAGATCGCGATGCCGGTTTGCGACAGGTGGAACTGCGGTCCGGCCAGCATCAGCGGCGTAACGGTCCAGAACAGGCTGAAGGAGCCGAACAGGCCGGCGTGATAGGCGGCGCGGCGGCGCAGCAGCGGCGTGCGCAGGAACAGGTGCCAGAGGGAGGCCATCAGCGCGGGATACGAGATCTTCGACGCCGGCATGCGCACCGGCAGCTTGGCGCGCAGCACCAGCGCCACCGCCAGCACGACCACGGCGGCGCCGCCGAACACCACGTGCCAGTTGGACCAGTCGGCGATCAGGCTGGCGGCGGGGCGGGCCAGCATGATTCCCAGCAGCAGGCCGCTGACCACTTTGCCGACCGTGTGGCCGCGCGTGGCCTCCTTCGACAGATGCGCCGCGAACGGCACGATGATCTGCGCCGCAACGGAGCCCAGGCCGATGCCCAGCGCGGCGGCCAGGAACATCCAGGCGCTGGTGCTGAACGCGGCCAGCACCAGCATGGCGGACGTGAACAGCAGGCCGCCGACGATCAGGCGGCGGTTTTCCAGCAGGTCGCCCAGCGGCACCACGAACAGCAGGCCGAGGGTGTAGCCGATCTGGGTCAGCGTGACGATCAGGCCGGCCGCCTGGGCCGACAAGCCGGTGGCGGCGCTGATCGGCCCGACCAGCGTTTGCGCGTAGTACAAATTGGCGACGATCAGCCCCGTCGCCGCGGCCAGCAGCAGCACCATGCCTGGGCTGATGTCGTCTTTTGCGGTATTGCTCATGTTGATTCCTCAAGTGGGATGGGATGAGCAAATTCTAGGCAAAAGCGGAGCAAAGATAATTAGGGCATAATGGTCCTATACTTTTCACATTATGTGAACAATGGACAGATTGAAAGCCATGCAGACTTTCGTCCGCATTGTGGAGGCGAACAGCTTCACCAAGGCGGCCGAGACGCTGGACCTGCCGCGCGCCGCGCTGACGGCCACGATGAAAAACCTGGAAGCCTTCCTGGGCGTCCAGCTGCTGCAGCGGACCACGCGCCGGCTGTCGCTGACGCCGGACGGCGCCGACTACTTCCAGAAATGCCTGGACATCCTGCAGGCGGTGGAAGCGGCCGAGGACACGTTTCGCGGCCAGGCGGCCAGCCGGCCCAGGGGACGGCTGCGGGTCGAACTGCCGGGCGCCGTCGGCCGCCTGCTGGTGATGCCGCACATCGCCGGCTTCTGCCGCGAGTATCCCGATATCGACCTGGTCGTCAGCCTGACCGAACGCCTGGCCGACGTGACGCAGGAGGGACTGGACTGCACGCTGCGCGTGGGCGAGCTGCAGGATTCGGCGCTGGTCGCGCGGCGCCTGGGCAGCATGCGCTTCCTGACTTGCGCCGCGCCGGACTACCTGGCGCGCCACGGCGTGCCGCAAACGCCGGACGACCTGCGCGCGCATCGCGGCATCATGCATTTTTCTGGCCGCACCGGCCGGCCGTTCGACTGGGACTACATGGTCGACGGCCGTGTCGTCATTGCCGATATCCGCGGCGCGATCGCCGTCACCGACCCGGAGGCCTATATCATCTGCGCCCTGCAGGGCATGGGCCTGATCCAGGCGGCGCGCTACCAGGTGCGCGACCACCTGGCCAGCGGCGCGCTGGTCGAGGTGCTGGGCGCAACGCTGCCGGCGCCGATGCCGATCTCGCTGGTGTATCCGCAGGGCCGCATGGCGTCGCCGCGTCTGCGCGTGTTCGCCGACTGGCTGGCGGGCCTGTTCCGCGACGATCCGGACTTGCAAACTTGAAAATTGTAAAAGACATTGCAATAAAGCATGAAACGGCGGTGCACCCACTATAATTCAGCGATGAAAATGCATCCCGCCCTTGTCGCCTTTGCGATCCTGTCGACCGCCTTGAGCGGCTGCGGCGGAGATTCTCATCCGATTGCGCCGGGAGCCCCGGAGCAACCCGTCACGCCCCCTGTGACGCCGCCGGTCACGCCACCCGTGGAACCGCCTGTCGAGCCGCCGGTGACGCCGCCAGTCACTCCGCCAGTTACGCCACCGGTCGGGCCACCCGTCATCGATCCCAATAATCCACCGGAATGGTTCTCGTTGAAGTCGCATTGCGAGCATCCGCTGCCAGGCAGCAGCGAGACGCAGGGCACGCTGCACGACGAAATGAAATGGCTGCGCTCCTTCTTCGACGCCACCTATCTCTGGTACAAGGAGATTCCAGCCGATCTGCGGTTGGAGGATTACAGCCGCGCGGTGGACTATTTCGCTGTGCTGAAAACACCGGCGGTCACCGCGTCCGGCCGCCTCAAGGATCGCTTCCACTTCACCTATCCGACGCCCGCGTGGGAAGCGCTGTCCAATGCCGGCACCGAACTGGGATACGGCCTGACCTGGGTCCGCAACGCGGATCCGGCGGCGCCGCGCACCTGGACGCTGACGATGGTGCACCCGGATTCGCCCGGTGCCGCGGCTGGCCTGCGGCGCGGCGACGGCCTGGTATCGGTCGATGGCGTGGCCATAGCCGATACCAGCGTCGCCGGCGTAGCGGCCCTCAACGCCGGACTGTTCCCGGTCAAGGCCGGCGAAACGCACCAGTTCATATTGAACCGCGCCGGCGTCCAGATCAGCGCCGCGATGACGTCGGTGCAAGTGGTAAAACCGCCGGTACAAAACGTCAAGCTGCTCGACACGCCGACCGGCAAGGTCGGCTACCTGCTGTTCAACGAACACAATGCGGTGGCGGAGGGGCAGTTGTTTGGCGCATTCACGATGCTGAAGCAGGCTGGCATCGCCGACCTGGTGCTGGACATGCGCTACAACGGCGGCGGCTATCTCACCATCGCCGCCGAACTGGCCTACATGATCGCCGGGCCGCAACCTACCACCGGCAAGGTGTTCGAGCAGCCGGTGTACAACGATAAAACCAAGGTGCAACCGCCCCAGTATTTCCAGGCCACGGCGGCCGGCTACAAATCAGCGGCGACGGTCAAGAATGGCACAGCGCTGCCGTACCTTGGCCTGAAGCGGGTGACCGTCCTGACCACGCCGGGTACGTGTTCGGCGAGCGAGTCGGTGATCAACAGCCTGCGCGGAGTCGATATCGAGGTCAACCTGGTCGGCGGCGAGACTTGCGGCAAGCCGTACGCCTTCACGCCGGCCGACAATTGCGGCACCACCTATTTCGCCATCCAGTTCCAGGGCGTGAACAACAAGGGTTTCGGCGACTACGCGGACGGCTTCGCGCCGACCTGCCGCGCCGACGACGACCTCGCGCATGCGCTGGGCGATCCGGCCGAAGGCGTGCTGGCGGCGGCCCTGAGTTATCGCGCCACCGGAGCCTGCCCGGCGGTCGCGCTGCGCAGCCGCCAGATCTCCGGCGGCATGCTGCTGGTGCGGCCGGAAGCGAAGGAAATTTCGATCCGCGATCGCTGACGCACAAAGCCGACTATAATTTTCAAGGTCTCCGATGCCGGTGCAGGCATCGGCCTCTCAACCCTTGCTGGAAGCCCGTCCATGATTCGTTCCGCCATACTGCTTGCCTTTGCCACCACCACCGCCGGCGCCTTCGCCGCCGCTCCTGCCTCCCCACTGAGTACGATCTCCGAACGCTCCGGCTTCCAGAACACCGGCCGCTATGACGAAGTCGCCGACCTGTGCGCGCGCTTCCAGAAGGCGTATCCGAAGCAGGTGCGCTGCTTCAGCTTCGGCCGCACGCCGGAAGGACGGACCATGCTGGCGATGGCGGTTACCCGCACCGGCGCGCTGACCGCCGAGCAGGCGAAGAAACGCGGCATCCCGGTCATGCTGATACAGGGCGGCATCCACGCCGGCGAAATCGACGGCAAGGACGCCGGCTTCCTGGCCGTGCGCGAGGCGCTGGAAAACAAGGCGGCGCCGGGCGCATTGGACAAGCAGGTGCTGTTGTTCGTCCCGGTGTTCAACGTCGACGGCCACGAACGCTTCGGCAAGTGGAACCGTCCGAACCAGCGCGGCCCGGTGGAAATGGGCTGGCGCACCACGGCGCAGAACTACAACCTGAACCGCGACTACGTCAAGGCCGACGCGCCGGAAATGCAGGCCATGCTGGCGCTGGTGAACGCCTGGGATCCGCTGGCCTACATCGACCTGCACGTGACCGACGGCGCCAAGTTCCAGCCCGACGTCTCGATCCAGGTGGAGCCGGTGCACGGCGGCGACGAGGCGCTGAAGACCGCCGGCGCGGCGCTGCAGAACGCCGTCATGGCGGACCTGAAGTCGCAGGGTTCCGATCCCAAGCCGTACTACATTTCGTTCGACAAGGACGACGATCCGGCTTCCGGCTTCGTCGACAGCATGGCGACGCCGCGCTTCTCCACCGGCTACTTCCCGCTGCGTAACCGCTTCGCGATGCTGGTCGAGACCCACTCGTGGAAGGACTATCCGACCCGCGTGCGCATCACCCGCAACACCATCGTCTCGTTGCTGTCGCAGGTGGCCGCGCACGGCAAGGAATGGCAGAAACTGACGCAGGAAGCGGACGCGCGCGCCGCCGCCATGGCCGGCGCCGAGGTCCCGATCAGCTACCGCACCACCTTCAACGTCAAGACCATCCAGTTCCCCGGCTATGAATACGCGCGCGGCTACTCGGAAGTGTCGGGCGGCCTGATGACGCACTACGACGAGAGCAAGCCGCAGATGTGGACCGTGCCGCTGCGCGACGAAGTTGTGCCTGACCTGAAGATCGCCGCACCGCAAGGGGGCTACCTGGTGCCTGCGGCCGATGCCGCATGGGTAGGCGCCAAGCTGGCGCAGCACGGCATCGGCTTCAAGGTGGTGGCGTCGGACCAGATGTCGGCCGAAGTCGAAACCTTCCGTGCGACCAAGACCAAATTCGGCGCGCAGTCGTTCGAAGGCCACCAGTCGCTGGCGGTGGAAGGCGACTGGGCGCGCGAGCGCCGCAGCCTGGCCAAGGGCGCGCTGTTCGTGCCGATCGCGCAGCCGAAGGCGCGCCTGGTGATGGCGATGCTGGAGCCGCGCGGCGCCGATTCGCTGCTGGCCTGGGGCGAGTTCAACAACGCCTTCGAGCGCAAGGAATACATGGAGGAGTACGTGGCCGAGGACGTCGCGCGCGAACAGCTGGAAGCCGACCCGGCCCTGCGCGCCGAGTTCCAGAAAAAGCTGGACAGCGACGCGGAGTTCAACAAGAGCCCCGCCAAGCGGCTGGAATTCTTCGCCCGCCGCCATGCGTCATGGGATGAGCGCTTCAACCTCTACCCGGTGATGCGCACCGCGCAGAAGTACTAATCAAAAACCAAGCAAAAAAAACGGGCCTCGGCCCGTTTTGTGTTGTAAGGCCTGGTCAGCCTTGTTGCAGCGGGATGATGCCGGGCACGGTAGCCGGCGTCGAGCATGGCTCCTCGTCGAAGGCGATGTCGCCCAGCGGGTTGGCCTGGCCGTCGGCCTTGATGTCCTTGAAGCCGAACAGGTCGCGGTCCATCAGGTGCGACGGCACCACCGTCGACAATGCCGAGAAGATGTTCTCGACGCGGCCCGGATGCTTCTTCTCCCACTCGCGCATCAGGCCCTTGATCTGCTTGCGCTGCAGGTTTTCCTGCGAGCCGCACAGGTCGCACGGGATGATGGGGAAGCCTTTGACTTCGGCGTAGCGCTCGGTGTCTTCTTCCTTCACGTAGGCCATCGGGCGGATCACCATGTGCTTGCCGTCGTCCGACACCAGCTTGGCCGGCATGCCCTTGAGCTTCCCGCCGAAGAACATATTCAGGAAGAAGGTCTCGAGGATGTCGTCGCGGTGGTGGCCCAGCGCGATCTTGTTGCAGCCCAGTTCATCGGCCACGCGGTACAGGATGCCGCGGCGCAGGCGCGAGCACAGCGAGCAGGTGGTTTTGCCTTCCGGGATCAGGCGCTTGACGATGCTGTAGGTGTCCTGGTTCTCGATGTGGAACGGGATGCCCAGTTGCTTCAGGTAGGCCGGCAGGATGTGGTCGGGGAAGTTGGGCTGCTTCTGGTCCAGGTTGACGGCGACGATCTCGAAGTCGATCGGCGCGCGCTCGCGCAGCGTCATCAGGATGTCCAGCAGCGCGTAGCTGTCCTTGCCGCCCGACAGGCAGACCATGACCTTGTCGCCCTGCTCGATCATGTTGAAGTCGCCGATGGCCTGGCCGACCAGGCGGCACAGGCGCTTGTGCAGCTTGTTGTTTTCCAGCGCGATTTTTTCGGCCGACTTGCCGGCCGGCTTGTCGATCGCCGCGGCCGCTACGTTGTCCAGTACTGCGTTCATACGTTTTCCTTGATTTTGAATACTTCCACGCCCACGCCTTCGCAGTCGGGATACACGTCCGGCTTCATGGTCGACACGCGGGCCGCGCGCACGCGCGGGTGTTCCAGCATGGCGTGCACGATGTCGTCGCACAGGCTTTCCTGCAGATGCACGTGGCCGCGCGCCATCAGCTTGGCGATGGTGTCGCGCATGAAGTCGTAGTCCACCACTTCCTCCAGCTGGTCCTTGACCGGGGTGGAGACGGCCAGCGGGATATACAGGTCGACGTTGATCAGCAGACGCTGCTCGCCCTTTTTCTCGAACTCGTAGACGCCGATGTTGATCAACACTTCGTAGTTGCGCAGGAACAGGCGGCGGCAGTCGTTCAGTTGCGGGTGAATCAGGGCGGACAGCATGGATAACCTTCTTTCGATTTTAAATTTATTTGGCCAAAAACATCACGTCGCGCGGCAGCGCCATCAGGTGCTGGCCGCCGTCGACCAGCAGCGTGGTGCCGGTCAGCGCGCGCGCCGTGGCGGCGTAGACCACGCTGTCGGCGATATCTTCCGGGGTGCTGGAGCGGCCCAGCGGGGTTTGCCGGTGCGCTTGGGCGAAGCCGGCTTCGGTCTGGTCGCCGGACACCATCGTGATGCCGGGCGCGATGCCGACCACCCGCACCGTCGGCGCCAGCTGCTGCGCCAGCATCGTGGTGGCGGTGTGCAGGGCCGCCTTGGACAGGGTGTACGACAAAAAATCAGGATTGAGATTGTACAGTTTTTGGTCGAGCAGGTTGATGACGACGGTTTGCGCGCCGGCCGGCGTGGCCGCGTGCAGCGCCTGCGCCAGCAGCACCGGCGCGGCGACATTGGCGCGCATGTGGGCGTCCAGCCGGGCGGCGGTGAAGTCGGCGGCGTTGTCGTAGTCGAACAGCGAGGCGTTGTTGACCACGCAGCCCACAGGCCCCAGCGCGGCCACGGCGCGCGGCAGCAGCGCGCGCACTGCGTCCTCGTCGGACAGGTCGCATTGCAGCGCGACGGCGCGCCGGCCCAGCGCGGCGATCTCCGCCGCCACCTGGCGCGCCTCCGCCTCCGAGGCCCGGTAGTGCACCGCCACGTCCCAGCCGGCGCGCGCCAGGCCGAGTGCGATGGCGCGGCCGATGCGGCGCCCGGCGCCGGTGACGAGGGCGGTTCCGGCCCCGGATGAATTGTCCTGTGCTGTGGTCATGCTGTCCAAAATGAGTGGTTCTGGCGGCGACGCGCGCCGATTCGCTACAATGCCGGTTATGTCCCTACCCGTACCTTCCAGTGACGCGCTGGCCGCGTCCCACGCCCTGCAGCACCTGATCGCCGCCGAAATCGAGCGCAACGACGGTGCCATCTCCTTCGCCCGCTATATGGAACTGGCGCTGTACGCCCCCGACCTGGGCTACTACAGCGGCGGCTCCGCCAAACTGGGCAAAGATGGCGATTTTACAACCGCTCCCGAGCTCACGCCGCTGTTCGGCGCCGCCCTGGCACAGGTCGCAGCCGCTATTATCGCCCAAAGCGCGCCGAACATCCTCGAATTCGGCGCCGGCACCGGCAAGCTGGCGTTCGACATCCTGAGCGAGATGGCCGTCGCCGGCGTGCACGTCGAGCGCTATTTCATCGTCGAGCTGTCGGGCGAGCTGCGCGTGCGCCAGCAGGAAAAGCTGCGCGGCTTTCCACAGGTGGTGTGGCTGGACGAGTTCCCGGACGCCTTCGACGGCGTGGTGGTCGGCAACGAGGTGCTCGACGCGATGCCGGTCCACCTGGTCACCAAGCACCCGGACGGCTGGCAGGAGCTGCGCGTGACGGTGCGCGACGGCCGCTTCGCCTACCTGGAGGCGCCGGCCGGCGAGGAGCTGCAGGCGCAGATCGCGCTGCAGATCGCCGAACATGACAGCCTGCCGGTCGGTTACGTGACCGAAGTGCACGGCGTGGCCTGCGGCTTCATGGCGACGCTTGCGCGCATGCTGCGCAACGGCCGCGCCAACGCCGCCATGCTGTTCGACTACGGCTTCCCGGCGCACGAATATTATTTCGGCCAGCGCGCGGCCGGCACGCTGATGTGCCACTACCGCCACCATGCGCACGCCGACCCGTTTTATTACCCCGGCCTGCAGGACATCACCGCCCACGTCGATTTCACCGCGATGGCGCTGGCGGCGCAGGAGGCCGGCGTCGAGGTGCTGGGCTATATGAACCAGGCCGGCTTCCTGATCGGCGCCGGCGCCGGCGAGCTGCTGCTGCGCACCGACCCGTCCGACACCATGGCCTACCTGCCGCAGGCCGGCGCGCTGCAAAAACTGCTGTCGCCGGCCGAGATGGGCGAGCTGTTCAAGGTATTGGTGATCGGCAAGAACGTCATCTTGCCGGACGCCATTACAGCCCACGACCGTACCCACCGTTTGTAGATAGAATGGCACAATAGGCAGAATAGCAAGCGTTTTCCGCAGCAGTTCGCCGGGTTGGCGGGCGCGAGATCGGATATGATGAATGACGCGCGCTCGCCGGCAAACAATTAGGAATGATGGGAAAGATACACACACACTATGACAACCTGAAGGTGTCGCGCATGGCGCCGCAGGAAGTCATACGTGCCGCCTACAAGGCGCTCAGCCAAAAATACCACCCGGACAAAAATCCGGGGGATGAGAAGGCTGCGCGCATCATGGCTATTCTCAACAGCGCCTACGACACCCTGTCCGACGCCCAGCGCCGCAAGGAACACGACGAGTGGATCGCCGCCGAGGAGTGGGAGATCGAGTGGCTGGAGAGCACCCGCCACGAGGATGGCCGCGGCGGCGACAAGCATCGCCACGACGCGCCCGAACGCGCCTGGGGCCCGGAGCATGTCAGCGAGGTGCAGCACACCCGGCGCCTCGGCGGCTGGCGGCTGTGGGGCAGCCTGGCGGCCTGCCTGGCGCTGGGCTGGGCCGGCGGCGCGACCATGGTTTCCGATCAGCACCTGCTGTCGTCCGCGCTGGCGGCGGCCTGGGGCGGCAAGGCCGGCAAGGACGACGACGCCGCGGCCAAGCCCGAGGTGCGCGCCGTCAAGCCTGACGCCAAGAGCGAGCTGCGCGAGGCCTGGGCGACGACGCGGCCGTATTATCCGGAAGCGAACGGCGCCAAGCCGGCGCCGATCAAGGTGCTGGCCTTGTCGCAGGTGATATTGCCGAGCGCCGGCGCCGATTGCGACGCCGAAGCGCAGACCCTGGTCGCGCCGAACGGCGAGCCGTGGCCGACGCAGTCCGGCTACATGACCGGCTTCCCGGTCAGCAACCGGGGCGAGGACATGCAGCTGACGCTGGACAACGCCGGCAATGCCTCGTCGGTGTTCATCAAGGTCTACGACACCGAGCGCCACGCCAATGTGCGCTACGCCTACGTGCAGGCGCACGACAAGCTGGTGGTGGACAAGCTGGCCAACGGCAAATACGAAATCCGCTACCAGAACCTCGATATCGGCGCCAACCAGAGCGGCTGCGCGCCGGCCGGACCGCAATCGAGCCGGACGGCGGCCGCCGGCGCGGAAGTGGTGGCGGCGCCGCCGGTCAACAACTAAGTCTTCAGAACCGGGTCTTCAAAACTCTTCCCAGCCCCCGTCCAGTTCTTCCTTCGGCTTGGCTGCCGGCCTGGCCGCTGGTTTTGCCGCTGGTGTCGCGGCTGGTTTTGCCGCAGCCTTGGCCGCCGTCAGCCGCGGCGCGGCGGCCTTGGCCGGCGCCGCCTTTACCGCCGGACGCGGCGCGGCCACGGCCGGGCCGCCGCTCAGTTTGAAGACGCTGACCGAGGCCGACAGCGTGGCCGCCTCGTCCTGCATGCTTTGCGCGGCGGCGGCGGCCTGCTCGACCAGCGCGGCGTTCTGCTGCGTCATCTCGTCCATCTGCGAAATCGCTTCGTTGACCTGCTCGATGCCCAGGCTTTGCTCGTTGCTGGCCGAGGTGATCTCCGCCATGATGTCGGCCACCTGCTGTACCGACGTGACGATCAGGCCCATGGTCTGGCCGGCCTCGTCGACCACCGCGCTGCCGCCGTCGACCTTTTCCACCGAATCGTCGATCAGCACCTTGATCTCCTTGGCCGCCGTGGCCGAGCGCTGCGCCAGGCTGCGCACCTCGGACGCCACCACCGCGAAGCCGCGTCCCTGTTCGCCGGCGCGCGCCGCTTCAACGGCGGCGTTGAGCGCCAGGATGTTGGTCTGGAAGGCGATGCCGTCGATGACGCCGATGATGTCGACGATCTTGCTGGAGCTGGCCTTGATCGACCCCATGGTGTCGACCACCTGCGCCACCAGCTCGCCGCCGCGCGTGGCCACCGACGACGCCGAGATCACGAGCTGGTTGGCCTGGCGCGCGTTGTCGGCGTTCTGCTTGACGGTCGACGTCAGCTGTTCCATCGACGAGGCGGTTTCCTCCAGCGAGCTGGCCTGCGATTCGGTGCGGCCGGACAGGTCCATGTTGCCGGTGGCGATCTCGCCCGAGGCCTGGCTGATGGTGCTGGTGCTGCGCCGCACTTCGTGCACGGTGGAAGCCAGGCTGTCGTTCATGTGCTTGAGCGCGGTCAGCAGCTCGCCGGTCTCGTCCTGCGAGTGCACCTCGATGCGGGTGGTCAGGTCGCCGGCGGCGACCGACTTGGCGATGTCGACCGCCTCCTCCAGCGGGCCGGTGATCGAGGCGGTGATCCACAGCGCCAGGGCGGCCGAGGCGATCAGCGCGACCACGCCCATGACGATCATCATGTTGCGCGAAAAATCGATGTGGCCGGTGGCGACCTTGCCGCCGTCCTCGATGTCGGCCTTCTGCTGCTTGACCATGGCGCTGGTCAGTTCCAGCAGCGCGTCCAGGTCGGGGAAGGTTTCCTTGTTCATCAGCTCGGCGGCCTTGTCCCTGTCGTCCGCCTCGACCATGTCGGCCACCTTCAGGAACGACACGCTGTAGGCGGCGCGCGCGGCCTGGATTTTCGCCAGCAGCGCCTTTTCCTCCGGCGTGTCGGTCAGCGTGGCCAGTGCCGCCAGCGCGGCGTCGATGGTCTTCTTGTCCTGGTCGATCCGCTCGTAGCTCTTGGCGCGCAGCGCCTTGTCGGTGACGACGAACAGGGCCAGCACGCGGCGCGCGTCCTCGCGCGCGGCGCTGTCGATGACGGAGGCCGCCGAGGCGCTGGGCCAGTCGCGTTCGACGATGCCCTTGGTGCTGCTGCTGATGGAGCCGAAGCGGCCGATCGCCGTCGCGATCATGATCAGCATCAGCAGGACCATCAGGCCGAAGCCGGCGCTGAGACGGGTTTTTATCTTGTAGTCGGTCAGGTTCATGATTGCCTAGTTGAGGTGTGGTTCAGGTGGCGGCGACATCCATCAGGCCCATCTCTTCGCTGGACATCAGCTTGTCGATGTTGACCAGGATGAGCATGCGTTCGTCGATGGTGCCCAGCCCGATCATGTAGTCGGAACTGAAGGCGGTGCCCATCTCCGGCGCCGGCTTGACCTGCTCCGGCGTCAAGGTGGTGACGTCGGAAACCGAATCGACCACCATGCCGACCACGCGGCCGTTGATGTTGAGGATGATGACGACGGTGAACTGGTCGTACACCGGCGCGCCGAGGTTGAACTTGATGCGCATGTCGACCACCGGGATGATGATGCCGCGCAGGTTGATCACGCCCTTGATGAACTCCGGCGCGTTGGCGATGCGGGTCACCGCTTCGTAGCCGCGGATCTCCTGCACCTTGAGGATATCGATGCCGTATTCTTCGGAGCCGAGGGTGAAGGCCAGGAACTCCCTGCCGGCGATATCCGAGGCATTTTCTTGCATGACGAACGCTCCCTGTTATTGTCCTTGAAATGTTGATCCCCGCGTTGCCTGCATCAGTCGTCCGCGGCGCCGCGATCCTTACAAATGGCGTATCAAGAGTATCAGAGTCGGCAGGCGATGACGAGCCTGGAAAAGTCGCGTATTGTAAAAACGCGCACCTCTGTTGCTATCGTTTCCGATGGGGGTTGTCACAGGGGGGGAATCTGATTATGCTAGGCTTAAGATTAGCCTAGCGCCCCACCAGGAGACCGTATGACCGATTCCACCGCCGCAGACGACAACTGGCTGATCGACGAAGACGAAGAAGAGCTTCCGGTCGCCGGTCTGGGCGCCCCGGATCAGCGTTTATGGCGGGTGCTGATCGTCGACGACGACGTCGACGTCCACGCCGTCACCCGCCTGGCGCTGCGCAATGTCAGCTTCAAGGGCCGCGAGCTGGAACTGTTCTCGGCCTACAGCGGCCGCGAAGCCTACGACATCCTGCGCGACACGCCGGACATCGCGCTGGTGCTGCTGGACGTGGTGATGGAGACCGACGACGCCGGCCTGATCCTGGCGCGCCGCATCCGCGAGGAACTGCATAATCCTATCGTGCGGGTGGTGCTGCGCACCGGCCAGCCGGGCCAGGCGCCCGAGCAGCGCGTGATCATCGAATACGACATCAACGACTACAAGGCCAAGACCGAGCTGACCACGCAGAAGCTGTTCACCACGGTGATCTCGGCGCTGCGCGCGTACGAAAGCCTGAACATGCTCGAGCGCAGCCGCATCGGCCTGGGCAAGATCCTGGCCGGCGCCACCAACCTGTACCAGATCCACTCGCTGCGCGAATTCGCCTCCGGCGTGCTGAACCAGGTCAGCGCGATCCTCGACGTCGGCTCGGACGGCGTGCTGTGTCTGATGCAGGGCGACACCGGCGTCACCACCGTGGTGGCGGCCACCGGCGGCTACGCCCAGCTCAACGAGTCGGAACTGATGCCGACCGGGCACCCGCTGTGGCCGACCATCGCCAAGGCCTTCGCCGAGAAAAAGAGCCAGTTCGACCACCCGGCCAACGTGCTGTTCATCCACACGCAGGAAAACCGCGAGGTGGCCATTTCCGTCACGCCGCCATGGCCGCTGGCGCAGATCCAGCGCGACCTGCTGGAAGTGTTCTGCCAGCGCATCGCCGCCGCGTTCGACAACCTGTACATGTTCGGCCAGCTGCGCAAGGCGCAGGAGGCCACCGTGGTGGCGCTGGCCGACCTGGCCGAGTTCCGCGACAGCGGCACCGGCGGCCATGTGCGCCGGGTGCAGATGCTGTCGTCGTCGCTGGCCAACCGGCTGGCCGAGCGCGGCGTCTATGCCGACGAGATCACGCCGCAGCTGCTGGAGATGATAGGCCTGGCCAGCATCCTGCACGACGTGGGCAAGGTCGCCACGCCGGACCACATCCTGCTCAAGCCGGGACCGCATACGCCGGAAGAGCGGGCCGAGATGCAGACCCACGCGGCGGTCGGCAAGTCGATCCTGGAGCGCGCCGCCCACATGGTCGACGGCGTCAGCTACCTGACCTACGGCGCGGAAATCGCCGGCGGCCACCACGAGCACTTCGACGGCAACGGCTATCCGAACCAGCTGGCGGGGCGCGCGATTCCGATCTCGGCGCGCATCGTCGCGGTGGTCGATGTGTTCGACTCGCTGCTGCACGAGCGTCCGTACAAGGAGCCGTGGCCGCACACCGAAGTGATGACCTACATTAAGGACCGCGCCGGCAAGCAGTTCGATCCCGAGGTCGTCGCCGCGCTGCTGGACCTGATCGAGCGCGACCCGACCATCGGCCACACGCCGGACTAAGCCAGATCGAATCATGCCATGCCAACCACCACCGCCCCCCATGACGGCGAACTGCGGCCGGTGCGCGGCGCGCTGCTGAAGAAACTCAGCGGCGACGAAGGCATGTTTGCGCTGGGCGCGTCGGTGGCGCGCGTGGTGCAGCTGGCCGATTCCGACGACCAGGGCACGCAGAGCCTGGCCTACTACGTGCTGTCGGACGTGGCGCTGACGCAGAAGGTGCTGCGGCTGGCCAACACGCCGACCTACCGCGCCGCCGGCGGCACCGCCGTCACCACCATCTCGCGCGCGATCTCCCTGCTCGGCTTCGACAACGTCAAGACCACGGCGATGGCCATGCTGCTGGTCGACACGCTGGCCAACAGCCGCCACGCGCACAGCGTGCGGGTCGAGCTGGAGGCGGCGCTGTGCGCCAGCCTGGTCGGCCGCGAAATGGCGCGGCTCAGCGTCTACCAGGGCGCCGAGGAGGCGGCGATCGGCGCCCTGTTCAAGAACATCGGCGCGCTGGTGGTGGCCTCGCACGAGCACGCGCTGTTCCGCGAGATCGCGCTGCTGACGGCGGCCGGCAAGCTGACGCAGGCGCAGGCCGCGCTGCAGGTGCTGGGCTGCAGCTACGACAGCCTGTCGGCCGCCATCCTCAACGAATGGAAGATCCCCGACGTGATCGTGCGCTCGCTGGCGCCGCTGCCGCCGGGCGCGCAGAAGCCGGCCGCCAGCCGCCAGGAGTGGATGCGCCAGGTGGTCTCGTTCAGCATGGACACGGCGCGGCTGCTGGCGCGGCGCCTGCCGGCCGACGGCGACGAGGGCAGGGCGCTGGCGCAGCGCTACGGCGCGGCGCTGAACCTCGACCCCGACCGGCTGGCGCTGCTGTTCAGCACCGTGGCGCGCGACATGGACGGGCTGCTGGAGAGTTTGCAGATGGGCGGGCAGGCCGACCCCGACGAACCCGGCGCGGGCCTGCCCAGCGTGCTGGCGCAGGCGGCG
Source organism: Duganella sp. LjRoot269 (assembly GCF_964254095.1). NCBI lineage: Bacteria > Pseudomonadati > Pseudomonadota > Betaproteobacteria > Burkholderiales > Oxalobacteraceae > Duganella > Duganella sp. LjRoot269. The sequence continues at coordinate 776,307 of NZ_CAXUSL020000001.1, forward strand.
ATGGGCGCGGCCGAGCCGCAGCAGGGCGCCCACCCCAGCGGCAAGCCGTACAACGCGCGCGACCTGCTGCTGGCCGGCGTGCAGGAGGTGACGCAGATGCGCGCCGGCGGCCACGGCAAGGTCAACGACATCATCCAGGCGGTGCTGGAGACGCTGTACCGCGGCATGGGCTTCCGCTTCGCCGCGGTGTGCCTGAAGGACGTGCGCAGCGGCCAGTACCGGGCGCGCGTGGCGTTCGGCGAGCGCCACGCGGAGCTGCAGGCGGGCTTCGTGTTCCCGGTGTCCAGCGACGGCAGCCTGTTCCACCTGGCGATGGAGAACAACGCCGACCTGATGATCGCCGACGCCAGCGCGCCGAAGATCCGCGCGCTGCTGCCGGAATGGCACCGCAAGCTGCTGCCCGACGCGCGCAGCTTCATCGTGCTGCCGCTGGTGGTGAACGGGGTGCAGCTCGGCCTGTTCTACGCCGACCGCGCGCTGCCGGCGGCGGAAGGCGTGCCGCCCGACGAGACCTCGCTGATCCGCGCGCTCAAGGGGCAGGTGCTGGTGGCGCTTACGCCGGCGTGACGCTGGCCTCGGCCGCCGCGGCGGCCGAAGCCGCGCTGCGCACCATCGCCTCGAACTGGGCCACCGGCATCGGCCGCGCGAACAGGTAGCCCTGCGCCTCGTCGCACTGCTTGGAGCGCAGGAAGTCGCGCTGCGCCTCGGTCTCCACGCCCTCGGCCACCACGCCCAGGCCCAGCGAATGGGCCAGCGCGATGGTGGCGGCGACGATCACCGCGTCGTTCGGGTCGCTCTCGATATCCTTGACGAAGCCGCGGTCGATCTTGATGCGGTCGATCTCGAACAGCTTCAGGTAGCTCAGCGACGAATAGCCGGTGCCGAAATCGTCGATCGCCACCTTGATGCCGCGCGAACGCAGCTCGACCAGCAGCGCGCGGCTGCGTTCCGGATCCTGCATCGCGGCCGATTCGGTGATCTCCAGTTCCAGCAGCGACGGCGCGATGCCGTGGCTGGCGATCAGCCGGTCCAGGTGCGGCAGCAGGCCGGGGCCGTGGCACTGGCGCGCCGACAGGTTGACCGCCAGCCGCAGGTGGGCCAGCTCCGGCGTGCGCCACGACGCCAGCAGCCCGCTGGCGCGCTGCAGCACCCAGTCGCCCAGCGGCAGGATCAGGCCCGATTCCTCGGCGATCGGGATGAAGCGGTCCGGCCCCACCATGCCCAGCTCCGGATGGTGCCAGCGCAGCAGCGCCTCGGCGCCGATGATGCGCTGCGTGGCCAGTTCGACCTGCGGCTGCAGGTACAGCTCGAATTCGTTTTGCTCCAGCGCCTGCCACAGGCGGTTCTCCAGCAGCAGGCGCTCGTGGGTGGCGGTGTTCATCGCGGCCGAGAAGAACTGGAAGTTGCCGCGGCCCTGGCTCTTGGCCGCGTACATCGCGGTGTCGGCGTGGCGCAGCAGGGTGCTGCCGTCATCGCCGTCGGACGGGAACATGGCGACGCCGACGCTGGCGCCGCTGTGCACGGCCTTGCCTTGCAGCTGGTACGGCGCGCTCAGCGAATCGACGATGCGCACGGCGATGTTGGACGCCTCGTCCGGCGTGACCGGGCCGGAGGTGACGACGATGAATTCGTCGCCGCCGAGGCGGGCGATGATGTCGACTTCGCGCATCAGCTCCCGCAGGCGCTGGGCCACCGCCGCCAGCAGCAGGTCGCCGGTCTGGTGGCCGTGGGTGTCGTTGATTTTCTTGAAGTGGTCGAGGTCGATGAACAGCACGGCGGCGCTGCCGTTGGCGCGGCGCGTCTGCGCCAGCAGCTGGTCCAGCCGCAGGTTCAGCGACAGCCGGTTATCGAGGCCGGTCAGCGTGTCGTGGTGGGCCAGGCGGTGGATGCGTTCCTGCGCCAGCTGTTGCTCGGTCAGGTCGTGCAGGATGGCGACGAACAGGTGCTCGTCGGGCAGCTCCACCTCGCTGACCGACATCGCCAGCGGGAACTCGCTACCGTCGCTGCGCCAGCCGGGCAGCTCGTATTCATGGGTGACGCCGCAGGCGATCATGCGCAGCAGGCCGGCCGCGTCGAGGCCGGCGGCGTCGCCGACGCCGACCGGCAGCAGGCGGTCCAGCCGCAGCTTGATCATGTTTTCCGGCGCGTAGCCGAACAGGCGGCCGGCGGCGGCGTTGGCCGACATCAGCACGCCGTCGCCGTCGATGGTGAGGATGGCGTCGGCCGCCTTGTTCAGGATCGCCTGCAGCCTGGCCTCGCGCTCGCGCAGGCGCGAGGTGCTGTCCTTGACCTGGGCCTGGATGCGCGCGCGCTCGCCGCTGATCAGCATCATCAGGGTGCCCAGCAAACCGGTCAGCAGCAGGCCGCAGGTCAGCACGGTCCAGCTTTGCCAGCCGCGCTGCTGCTGCAGGTATTGCGGCGTCGGCGCCAAGGTCAGTTCGTAGATGCGGCCGCCGAAGTGCAGCTGGCGCTGGAAGTCGTCCGGCTCGACCGCGCGCCGCAGGTTGTCGCGCACCACGCGGCGCGGGCCGTCGTCGTCCATGTCCTCGAAGCGCAGCAGGAAGTGGCCGAACTCGGAGCGCTTCAGCGCCTGGTCGAGGAAGGCGCCGAACTGCATCGAGATCAGCAGCGAGCCGATGGCCTGGTGGCGGTTGTTGTTCGGATAGACAGTTTGCATCAACAGCAAGCCGGGGCCGTTCAGCGTGCGCGCCAGCTGCAGCGGCGCGGTGGCGGTGGGCTGGCCGGACTGGATGGCGCGCTCCAGCGCGGCGCGGCGGCTGTCCTCGGACAGGAAGTCCAGCCCCAGGTAGGCGCGGGCCGGGGCCGGTTCGACAAAGGTGGAGACGAAATAGCGCCGGCGCGGCGGCGCCACGCGCAGGGCGTCGGCGTCGTCGCGCTGGCGGATCGCGTAGTCGGGCGCGACGTGGACGCGGGCCCAGGCCTCGAACGCGCCGCGCTCGTTGCCGGCCACCGGCGTCAGCCAGGCCATCGACAGCAGCTCGGGGCGCTGGTCCAGGTAGCCGTGCGCCAGGTTGCTGAAGTCGTCCGCGCTGAGCGTGCGGCGCGGATCGTTGAGGGCCTTGGCCATCGCGTAGACGAAGCGTTCGTGTTCGCTGAACTGGGCCTGCAGCAGGTCGCCGGTCTGCTGCGCCTTGAGGCGGAAGGTTTGCAGCTGCTGGCTGTTTTCCCAGCGGTCGGCCTGCAGGTAGATGGCGATGAAGGCGGCCGCCGACAGCAGCAGCGGCAGGCCGACCAGCAGGCGCCGGCGCGACCACAGCGCGCGTGGGCGGCCGATGACGATCCACGTCAGCGGCGCGGCCAGCAGGATGCCGATGGTGTCGCCCATCCACCAGGCCAGCCAGTCGAAGATCACGGTGTCCCAGCGCAGGATGCCGACCAGCACCATGCCGCCCAGCGCGATGCTGCTGCAGACCACGGTGACCGTGCAGGCCAGCAGGATGAAGCGCACCACGTCGCGGCCGGAGCCGATGCCGGGATCGATGTAGCGGCGGAACAGGCCGCTGCCCAGCCATGCCTGCAGGGTGGCGCCGACGGCGGCGCCGAGCGCGCCCAGCAGCGCGGCGGAGGTGATGCCGGTGGGGCTGAGGGCGGGGTAGACCAGGTTGATCGCCAGCGCGCCCAGCGTGACGGCCGGCAACAGGCGGGCGCCGCCGGTCACGCAGCAGGCCAGCGCGATGCCGGCCGGCAAGAAGATGGGGGAAGCATAACCGGGCGGCAACGCCAGCAGCAGACCGAGGCGGCCGGTACCGAAATAAAGGGCCAGCAGGCCCAGGTTCGCCAGCACCAGGCTGCGCAGACTACCGCTACGATTGTTCAACTGCGGGGCTCCAGATGTCACAATGGTCAGCCGATTGTATAGGAATTCGTTCAACATAAAAACAACACTTGCACATTTGCAGGAGGTGCAGTTAAAATCTCGCCCCGAAGCAGACGGTTCATCCTTCCAGCGCGAAAAAACGCAGTAAAAGCGTAAGGCGGGGTTGACAGGTCAAGGTAATTGCTTCATACTCTGCGGTTCCTCGCGGAGGGGTGGCCGAGTGGTTAAAGGCGACAGACTGTAAATCTGTTCTTTCGAGTACGCTGGTTCGAATCCAGCCCCCTCCACCAAGTTGTTGCAGGAAGACTGAGTGGTGCAGTGATAGAAGTGAAGAATTGAACAATCCTCGCGGGTGTAGCTCAATGGTAGAGCAGAAGCCTTCCAAGCTTACGACGAGGGTTCGATTCCCTTCACCCGCTCCAGTGTTGTTGCAATGCAGATGCGCAAGCAGGGCATCGTGAGCAGTACCCAATAAGCCCTTGTAGCTCAGTGGTAGAGCACTCCCTTGGTAAGGGAGAGGCCACGTGTTCAATCCACGTCAAGGGCACCAGAATTCGCAGTATCCGCAGCACCGCAGCATATATAAGTACATACGCAGCATCATCAAGACAGTCGGGCGCGAGCCCAGGCAATCACACCAAATCGTTAGGAGTCTAAAATGGCAAAAGAGAAATTCGAGCGGACCAAGCCGCACGTTAACGTCGGCACCATCGGCCACGTCGACCACGGCAAGACCACCCTGACCGCTGCGATCGCAACTGTTCTGTCGAAGAAATTCGGCGGCGAAGCTAAAGCATACGACCAGATCGATGCTGCTCCAGAAGAAAAAGCACGCGGCATCACCATCAACACCGCGCACGTCGAGTACGAAACCGCCGGCCGTCACTACGCTCACGTTGACTGCCCAGGTCACGCCGACTACATCAAGAACATGATCACCGGCGCAGCGCAGATGGACGGCGCGATCCTGGTTTGCTCCGCAGCCGACGGCCCTATGCCGCAGACCCGCGAGCACATCCTGCTGGCCCGTCAGGTTGGCGTTCCATACATCATCGTGTTCCTGAACAAGTGCGACCTGGTCGACGACGCGGAACTGCTGGAACTGGTCGAAATGGAAGTTCGTGAATTGCTGTCGAAATACGAATTCCCAGGCGACGACGTGCCTATCATCAAAGGTTCGGCCCGTATGGCGCTGGACGGCAAAGAAGGCGAAATGGGCGTTGACTCGATCATGCGTCTGGCCGATGCGCTGGATTCGTACATCCCTACGCCAGAGCGCGCAGTGGACGGCGCCTTCCTGATGCCAGTGGAAGACGTGTTCTCGATCTCGGGTCGCGGTACCGTTGTGACCGGTCGTATCGAGCGCGGCATCATCAAGGTCGGCGAAGAGATCGAAATCGTCGGCATCAAAGATACCGTCAAGACCACTTGCACCGGCGTGGAAATGTTCCGCAAGCTGCTGGACCAGGGTCAAGCCGGCGACAACGTCGGTCTGCTGCTGCGCGGCACCAAGCGTGAAGACGTGGAGCGTGGCCAGGTTCTGGCCAAGCCAGGTTCGATCAAGCCGCACAACCACTTCACCGGCGAGATCTATGTCCTGTCGAAAGACGAAGGCGGCCGTCACACCCCGTTCTTCAACAACTATCGTCCACAGTTCTACTTCCGTACGACTGACGTGACCGGTTCGATCGAACTGCCAGCGGACAAAGAAATGGTTATGCCAGGCGACAACGTGTCGATCACCGTCAAGCTGATCAACCCGATCGCGATGGAAGAAGGTCTGCGCTTCGCAATCCGCGAAGGCGGCCGTACCGTTGGCGCAGGTGTTGTGGCGAAAATCATCGCCTAAGGAATAGTGGTCGTACCACCAGGGGCGTCTCTGGTGGTATAATCGTTATCCTTTGTAGTTTTACGTAGGGACGTAGCTCAATTGGCAGAGCGTCGGTCTCCAAAACCGAAGGTTGGGGGTTCGATGCCCTCCGTCCCTGCCACCGTTTTCAGGTGCAGGGCACCGAAAGTAAATATAAATGTCAAATCAATCCGTGCAGACCGTCAGCACGTCGAATGACAAGATTAAGGTTGCTCTGGCAATAGCCGTTGCAATCGCAGGTGTGGTCGGGTTTTATTACCTGTCAGACAAACCAGCTCTCGTACGCGCAGGCGCACTTGTAGCTGGTTTGGCTTTTGCCGTTCTGCTCTTGTGGACCTCGACGACTGGCCGTGAATTCCTGAATTTCGCCAAAGAAGCCGTACGCGAAACGAAAAAGGTCGTTTGGCCTACCCGTCGCGAAGCTACCCAGATCACTGGCATCGTGTTTGCCTTTGTGCTGGTGATGGCGTTGTTCCTGTGGGGCACGGATAAGACACTTGAGTTCCTGTTGTACGACGTCATTCTGGGTATACGAAAATAATGAGCGAAAATGTGCAAGATGGCGCGGCGGGCGTCCCCGGGCCGGGTGACGATCAGCCGCAAGATGCTGGCGCAGCGCCAATCAGCGTACCGGTGAGCAACAAGCGCTGGTACGTTGTACATGCGTATTCCGGCATGGAAAAAAGTGTCCAGCGTGCCCTGATGGAGCGCGTCGAGCGCGCCGGCATGCAAGAGCAGTTTGGCCAGATCCTGGTGCCGACCGAAGAAGTGGTCGAAGTCCGCAACGGCCAAAAGTCCGTCACCGAGCGTCGTTTCTTCCCAGGTTATGTGCTGGTTGAGATGGAAATGACCGACGAAACGTGGCACTTGGTGAAAAACACCAACAAGGTGACCGGCTTCATCGGCGGCAAATCGAACAAGCCGACCCCGATTCCAGCGCGCGAGATCGACAAGATCATGCAGCAGATGCAAGAGGGTGTCGAGAAGCCGCGGCCGAAAGTGCTGTACGAAGTGGGCGAGCAAGTCCGCATCAAGGATGGCCCGTTCACCGATTTCAACGGCAATGTCGAAGAAGTCAACTACGAGAAATCCAAAGTGCGCGTGTCGGTTACCATCTTCGGTCGCGCCACTCCGGTGGAACTTGAGTTCGGCCAGGTCGAAAAAGTATAAGCAGCACCGTTCGCCAGAACGGGCGACGGTGTGAAAACCACCGCAAATCTGGCGCAAGAGGAGCCCTGCCCTGCAGAACACGCATGGTGGGGCGCTACTACTCATATCCAAGATAGGAGCCATCATGGCAAAGAAAATCATTGGTTTTATCAAGCTGCAAGTGCCAGCTGGTAAAGCAAACCCATCCCCACCGATCGGTCCAGCTCTGGGTCAACGCGGTCTGAACATCATGGAATTCTGCAAAGCGTTCAACGCGCAGACCCAAGGTATGGAACCAGGCATGCCGATTCCAGTCGTGATCACCGCGTTCGCTGACAAGTCCTTCACCTTCGTGATGAAGACCCCTCCAGCGACCTACCTGATCAAGAAGCACTCGGGCGTCACCAAAGGTTCGCCGAAGCCACATACCGACAAAGTCGGTAAGCTGACCCGCGCTCAAGCTGAAGAAATCGCTAAATTGAAAACCCCAGATCTGACCGCTGCCGACATGGATGCTGCTGTACGCACCATCGCTGGTTCCGCACGTTCGATGGGCATCACGGTGGAAGGTCTGTAATCATGGCAAAACTGTCCAAACGCGCTAAAGCTATCAAAGCCAAAGTTGATAGCACCAAAACCTACGCATTCGACAACGCTGTCGCTCTGATCAAGGAACTGGCCACCGCCAAGTTCAATGAATCGATCGACGTGTCGGTACAGCTGGGTGTGGATCCTAAGAAGTCGGACCAGGTCGTTCGCGGTTCCGTCGTGCTGCCAGCCGGCACCGGCAAGACCGTTCGCGTTGCTGTGTTCGCTTCGGGCGAAAAAGCCGAGCAGGCTAAAGCCGCCGGCGCCGACGTAGTCGGTATGGAAGACCTGGCCGAGCGCGTCAAAGCCGGCGACATGCCTTTCGACATCGTCATCGCTTCGCCAGACACCATGCGTATCGTTGGTACCCTGGGTCAGATCCTGGGCCCGCGCGGCCTGATGCCTAACCCGAAAGTCGGCACCGTTACCCCTGACGTCGCTACCGCCGTGAAAAACGCGAAAGCCGGCCAGGTTCAGTACCGTACCGACAAAGCCGGTATCATCCACGCGACCATCGGCCGCAAGTCGTTCGCTGACGCAGATCTGAAGAGCAACCTGGTTGCCCTGATCGACGCACTGAACAAAGCCAAGCCAGCCACCAGCAAGGGTGTATACCTGCGCAAGGTATCGCTGTCGTCGACCATGGGCGCTGGCGTCCGTGTCGACCAGGCTACCCTGGCTGCTTAAGTTTTACCGTATTAAGTCCTTGGGCTGAAAAGCCTGGGGCAGTTCTTTGGGATGGTTGTCGTTGCTTCGGCAGCGGCAGCCAACAATCAAAGACCGTTGGGCTCAGCGCATCAGGCAGGCGCCGGGTTAATTGAATTTTTCACCCAACGCAGATGGTGTACCCGATCAAGTTTCGTAGTCCATTGGACTCCTAAACCTCGGACGCCGTTGTTCGAACCGATGGCAGGCAGTTGCCCGTCATCATTTAAGGAGGTTGACCGTGGGTCTCAATCTGAATGACAAAAAGGCCGTCGTCGCCGAAGTTTCCGCAAAAGTAGCAACTGCGCAAACTATCGTCGTGGCCGAATATCGTGGCATCCAGGTTGCTCACTTGACGCAACTTCGTGCCAAAGCGCGCGCTCAAGGCGTGTACCTGCGAGTGTTGAAAAACACCCTCGCACGTCGCTCCGTCGAAGGCACGCAGTTCGCCAGCCTGGCAGACAGCATGACCGGTCCGTTGATCTACTCGATCTCGGACGATGCCGTTGCAGCAGCTAAAGTCATCGCTGACTTCGCTAAAACCAACGACAAACTGGTCATCACCGCAGGCAACTACGCAGGCAAGCAGCTGGATAAAGCAGCTGTTGCAGCGTTGGCGAGCATTCCTAGCCGTGAAGTCCTCATTTCGCAGTTGTTGGGCGTTATGCTGGCTCCGGTGTCGGGCTTTGCACGTGGTCTGGCTGCTCTGGCAGCGAAAAAATCCGAAGGCGCTCCTGCTGCAGCTGCAGCGGAAGAAGCCCCAGCCGCGGCTTAATTGCCGCAGCCGGTTTTTTTCTCAAGTACCAATCTGATGTATTAACGAATCAAAAAATTATTGGAGTTTCAAATGGCAATTAGCAAAGACGACATCCTGAACGCAGTTAGCGAAATGTCCGTAATGGACCTGAACGAACTGGTCAAAGCATTCGAAGAAAAATTCGGCGTTTCGGCCGCTGCAATGGCTGCTCCAGCAGCTGGCGGCGCTGCTGCAGCGGTTGCTGAAGAGCAAACCGAGTTCAACGTTGTTCTGACCGAAGTCGGCGCAAACAAAGTTGGCGTTATTAAAGCAGTTCGCGAAATCACCGGTCTGGGCCTGAAAGAAGCCAAAGACGTGGTTGATGGCGCTCCTAAGACCGTTAAAGAAGCCCTGTCGAAAGCTGACGCTGAAGCCGCTAAGAAAAAGCTGGAAGAAGCTGGCGCCAAGGCCGACCTGAAGTAATCAAGTTGTACGGCGGCTAGCTAGCGCCACGAGCCAAAGCTGCGGATTTCCTTTCGAAAGGGAGGAAATCCGGCTTTGGCTCCTTTGTCGTCCTCGTCGTATTTGTAGCGTTTGTCCAACGCCGCAGTTTGAAGCAGTTTTTATATCATCAGCTGGAAATGGTAGAAGTTTCAGGTTTCGTCTGTGTGACATGCAGCCGATCTTGTTGCTGAAGTGGCTAATAGTGCACTGGCAAAACCTGAATTTTTTATCCTTTCTGTCACTCACGGAGTGTCCATGCACTACTCATTTACTGAGAAGAAACGCATTCGCAAATCATTCGCGAAGCGCGCCAACGTTCACCACGTTCCGTTCCTGCTGGCTACCCAGCTCGAGTCCTACCATAGTTTCTTGCAAGAAGACGTAGCAGCGTCGACACGCAAGAACGACGGCCTGCAGTCGGCCTTTACCTCGATTTTCCCTATCGTTTCGCACAATGGTTTTGCGCGTCTCGAATTCCTGTCGTACGTTCTGGGCGATCCCGCCTTCGACGTCAAGGAATGCCAACTGCGTGGCCTGACGTTCGCGTCGCCGCTGCGCGCCAAGGTGCGCCTGGTGATCCTGGACAAGGAATCGCCGACCAAGCCGGTCGTCAAGGAGATGAAGGAACAGGAAGTCTACATGGGCGAACTGCCCCTGATGACCACCACCGGTTCGTTCGTCATCAACGGTACCGAGCGCGTTATCGTTTCTCAGCTGCATCGCTCCCCTGGCGTGTTCTTTGAGCACGACCGCGGCAAGACCCACTCGTCGGGCAAACTGCTGTTCTCCGCGCGTATCATTCCTTACCGCGGTTCGTGGCTGGACTTCGAGTTCGACCCGAAAGACATCCTGTTCTTCCGCGTCGACCGCCGCCGCAAGATGCCGGTGACGATACTGCTGAAGGCGATCGGCATGTCGCACGAGCAGATCCTGGCGAACTTCTTCGTGTTCGACAATTTCAACCTGCGCTCCGAAGGCGCGGAAATGGAATTCGTCGCCGAGCGCCTGCGTGGCGAAGTCGCGCGTTTCGACATCGTCAACAAGGAAGGCAAGACGCTGGTCCTGAAGGACAAGCGCATCAACGCCAAGCACGTGCGCGACATCGAATCGAACGGCATCAAGCACATCTCCGTGCCGGAAGACTACCTGCTGGGCCGCGTGCTGGCCAAGAACATCGTCGATCCTGAGACCGGCGAAGTCGTCGCGTCCGCCAACGACGAGCTGACCGAAGACGTGTTGGGCCGCCTGCGCGAAGCCAATATCTCCGAAATCCAGACCCTGTACACCAACGACCTGGACCAGGGCGCCTATATTTCGCAAACCCTGCGCATCGACGACACCGCCGACCAGATGGCCGCCCGCGTCGCGATCTACCGCATGATGCGTCCTGGCGAACCGCCAACGGAAGACTCCGTCGAAGCGCTGTTCAACGGCCTGTTCTACAGCGCCGACCGCTACGACCTGTCGGCCGTCGGCCGCATGAAGTTCAACCGCCGCATCGGCCGCGACGAACTGACCGGCGCCATGACGCTGTCGAACGAAGACGTGCTGGCCGTGATCAAGATCCTGGTGGAACTGCGCAATGGCCGCGGCGAAGTCGACGATATCGATCACCTGGGTAACCGCCGCGTGCGTTGCGTCGGCGAACTGGCCGAGAACCAGTTCCGCGCCGGCCTGGTGCGCGTTGAGCGCGCCGTGAAAGAGCGTCTGGGTCAGGCAGAAGCCGACAACCTGATGCCGCACGACCTGATCAACTCGAAGCCGATTTCGGCCGCAATCCGCGAGTTCTTCGGTTCGTCGCAGCTGTCGCAGTTTATGGACCAGACCAACCCGCTGTCGGAAATCACGCACAAACGCCGTGTATCGGCCCTGGGACCTGGCGGTCTGACCCGCGAACGCGCCGGCTTCGAGGTGCGCGACGTGCACCCGACCCACTACGGCCGCGTGTGCCCGATCGAAACGCCTGAAGGCCCGAACATCGGCCTGATCAACTCGCTGGCGCTGTACGCCCGCCTGAACGAATACGGCTTCCTGGAAACCCCATACCGCAAGGTCGAGGGCTCCAAGATCACCGACCAGATCGACTACCTGTCCGCCATCGAAGAAGGCCGCTACATCATCGCCCAGGCGAATGCGACCATCAGCGATGAAGGCACGCTGAGCGATGAGCTGGTATCGGCCCGTGAAGCCGGCGAAACCATCCTGGTATCCCCGGAGCGCATCCAGTACATGGACGTGGCGCCTGGCCAGATCGTTTCCGTGGCGGCATCGCTGATTCCGTTCCTCGAACACGATGATGCGAACCGCGCATTGATGGGTGCCAACATGCAGCGCCAGGCGGTTCCTTGCCTGCGCCCTGAAAAAGCACTGGTCGGTACCGGCATCGAACGCACCGTGGCAGTCGACTCGGGCACCACCGTGCAGGCATTGCGCGGCGGTATCGTCGACTACATCGACGCGGGCCGTGTCGTGATCCGCGTCAACGATGACGAAGCCACCGCCGGCGAAGTCGGCGTCGACATCTACAACCTGATCAAGTACACCCGTTCGAACCAGAACACCAACATCAACCAGCGTCCTATCGTCAAGGTGGGCGACCGCGTGGCCAAGCGCGACGTGATCGCCGACGGCGCATCGACCGACCTGGGCGAGCTGGCTCTGGGCCAGAACATGACCGTGGCCTTCATGCCATGGAATGGTCTGAACTTCGAAGATTCGATCCTGATCTCGGAAAACGTCGTCAAGGACGACCGCTACACCTCGATTCACATCGAAGAGCTGAGCGTTGTTGCGCGCGATACCAAGCTGGGCGCGGAAGAAATCACCCGCGACATCTCGAACCTGGCTGAGAACCAGCTGGCTCGTCTGGATGAGTCCGGTATCGTCTACATCGGCGCGGAAGTGCAAGCGGGCGACACCCTGGTCGGCAAGGTCACGCCTAAAGGCGAAACCCAGCTGACCCCGGAAGAGAAGCTGCTGCGCGCGATCTTCGGCGAGAAGGCATCGGACGTCAAGGACACCTCGCTGCGCGTGCCATCGGGCATGATCGGCACCGTCATCGACGTGCAAGTCTTCACCCGTGAAGGCATCGTTCGCGACAAGCGCGCGCAACAGATCATCGACGATGAACTGAAGCGTTTCCGCCTGGACCTGAACGACCAGATGCGTATTGTGGAGGGCGATGCCTTCCAGCGTCTGGAAAAAATGCTGATCGGCCAAGTGGTCAACGGCGGTCCGAAGAAGCTGGCCAAGGGCGCCAAGATCACCAAGGAATACCTGGCCGATCTGGACAAGTACCACTGGTTCGACATCCGCCCTGCGGACGACGCCGCTGCTACCGCGCTGGAAGCGATCAAGGAATCGATCAACGAGAAGCGCCACCAGTTCGACCTGGCCTTCGAAGAGAAGCGCAAGAAACTGACCCAGGGCGACGAGCTGCAACCTGGCGTGCAGAAGATGGTCAAAGTGTATCTGGCCGTCAAGCGCCGCCTGCAGTCGGGCGACAAGATGGCGGGTCGCCACGGTAACAAGGGTGTGGTTTCCCGTATCGTGCCGGTGGAAGACATGCCATACATGGCCGACGGTACGCCGGCCGACGTGGTGCTGAACCCGCTGGGCGTTCCTTCCCGTATGAACGTGGGTCAGATACTCGAGACCCACCTGGGTTGGGCCGCCAAGGGCCTGGGTATCCGTATCGGCGAGATGCTGCAGCAGCAGATCAAGGTCGAAGAGATGCGCAAGTTCCTGACCACCGTCTACAACGAGAACGGCCGTCCGGAAGACCTGGACCAGTTCGACGACGAAGAGATCATGAAGCTGGCGAACAACCTGAAGAAGGGTGTTCCGTTCGCTACTCCGGTGTTCGACGGCGCGCACGAATCGGAAATCCGCCGCATGCTGGACCTGGCGTATCCGGACGACATCGCCGCCAAGCTGGGCATGACCCCGTCGAAGAATCAGGTCACGATGTACGACGGCCGCACCGGCGAAGCGTTCGAGCGCAAGGTTACCGTCGGCGTGATGCACATGCTGAAACTGCACCACTTGGTCGACGACAAGATGCACGCGCGTTCGACCGGTCCATACTCGCTGGTAACGCAGCAGCCACTGGGCGGTAAAGCCCAGTTCGGCGGCCAGCGCTTCGGTGAGATGGAGGTGTGGGCACTGGAAGCATACGGCGCATCGTATGTGCTGCAAGAAATGTTGACCGTTAAGTCGGATGACGTGAACGGCCGTACCAAAGTGTATGAAAACCTGGTCAAAGGCGACCACGTGATCGACGCCGGTATGCCTGAATCGTTCAACGTGCTGGTGAAAGAGATCCGTTCCCTGGGTATCGATATCGACCTGGAACGCAACTAAAACATCGCACGGGCCCCGCCGGCCTTCGCCGGCGGGGCAGTTTAAAGAATTCATCACTACCTGGAGTGATACATGAAAGCACTGCTCGATCTATTCAAGCAAGTACAGACGAACGAGACTTTTGACGCGATCAAAATCGGTCTCGCTTCGCCTGAAAAAATCCGTTCGTGGTCCTACGGCGAAGTTAAAAAGCCGGAAACCATCAACTATCGTACCTTCAAGCCTGAGCGCGACGGTCTGTTCTGCGCCAAGATCTTTGGCCCGATCAAGGACTACGAATGCCTGTGCGGCAAGTACAAGCGCCTGAAGCACCGCGGCGTCATCTGCGAAAAGTGCGGCGTTGAAGTCACGCTGGCCAAGGTGCGCCGCGAGCGCATGGGCCACATCGAGCTGGCGTCGCCGACCGCGCACATCTGGTTCCTGAAGTCGCTGCCATCCCGTCTGGGCATGGTGCTGGACATGACGCTGCGGGACATCGAACGCGTGCTGTACTTCGAAGCATACGTCGTGACCGATCCAGGCATGACCCCGCTGAAGAAGTGCCAGATCATGTCGGAAGACGACTACGCCGCCAAGTACGAAGAGTACGGCGACGACTTCACCGCCTTCATGGGCGCTGAAGGTATCCGCGAACTGCTGCGCTCGATCGACATTCACCGCGATGCCGAGACCCTGCGCGTGGAACTGAAGGAATCGAAGTCCGAAGCCAAGATCAAGAAATACGCCAAGCGCCTGAAAGTGCTGGAAGCGTTCCAGCGCTCGGGCATCAAGCCTGAGTGGATGATCATGGAAGTGCTGCCGGTGCTGCCGCCGGAACTGCGTCCGCTGGTGCCGCTGGACGGTGGCCGCTTCGCGACCTCGGATCTGAACGATCTGTATCGCCGCGTGATCAACCGTAACAACCGCCTGAAACGCCTGATGGAGCTGCGCGCTCCAGAGATCATCACGCGCAACGAAAAGCGCATGCTGCAAGAAGCGGTCGATTCGCTGCTGGACAACGGCCGTCGCGGCAAAGCGATGACCGGCGCCAACAAGCGTCCGCTGAAATCGCTGGCTGAGATGATCAAGGGTAAGGGCGGCCGTTTCCGTCAGAACTTGCTGGGCAAGCGCGTCGACTACTCGGGCCGTTCGGTCATCGTGGTGGGTCCGCAGCTGAAACTGCACCAGTGCGGCCTGCCGAAGCTGATGGCGCTGGAACTGTTCAAGCCGTTCATCTTCAACAAGCTGGAACTGATGGGCCTGGCTACCACGATCAAGGCCGCCAAGAAGCTGGTCGAGATCCAGGAACCGGTCGTCTGGGACATCCTGGAAGACGTGATCCGCGAACACCCGATCATGCTGAACCGTGCGCCTACGCTGCACCGTCTGGGTATCCAGGCTTTCGAGCCGGTCCTGATCGAAGGCAAGGCCATCCAGCTGCACCCACTCGTCTGCGCGGCATTCAACGCCGACTTCGACGGTGACCAGATGGCTGTCCACGTTCCGCTGTCGATCGAAGCACAGATGGAAGCCCGCACCTTGATGCTGGCTTCGAACAACATCCTGTTCCCGTCGAACGGCGAGCCGTCGATCGTTCCTTCGCAGGATATCGTGCTGGGTCTGTACTACGCGACCCGCGAAGCGATCAATGCGAAAAACGAAGGCATGCTGTTCCCTGACGTGTCGGAAGTCATTCGTGCCTACGACAACAAGGAAGTGGAACTGACCACCCGCATCACCGTGCGTATCGTTGAGAATCCCAAGGATCCAGTGACGGGCGAATTCGTCCGCACCGTGACCCGCTACGAGACCACGGTCGGCCGCGCCATCCTGTCGGAAATCCTGCCGAAAGGCCTGCCATTCTCCGTGCTGAACCGCGCGCTGAAGAAGAAAGAGATTTCCAAGCTGATCAACACGTCCTTCCGTAAGTGCGGCTTGCGCGCGACGGTGGTGTTTGCCGACCAGCTGATGCAGTCGGGCTTCCGCCTGGCGACCCGCGCCGGTATTTCGATCTGCGTGGACGACATGCTGGTACCGCCTCAAAAAGTCACCCTGATTTCGGCTGCAGAGTCCGAAGTCAAACAGATCGAGCAGCAGTACGCTTCGGGTCTGGTGACCGCCGGCGAGCGTTACAACAAAGTGGTCGACATCTGGGGCAAGACCTCCGATGAAGTCGGCAAGGCCATGATGGACCAGCTGAAAGTGGAAGACGTCATCAAGCGTGACGGCACCAAGTCCACCCAGGAATCCTTCAACGCGATTTACATGATGGCCGACTCGGGCGCCCGCGGTTCCGCGGCGCAGATTCGCCAGCTGGCAGGTATGCGTGGTCTGATGGCGAAACCGGACGGTTCGATTATCGAAACGCCGATTACCGCGAACTTCCGCGAAGGCCTGAACGTGTTGCAGTACTTCATCTCGACCCACGGCGCTCGTAAAGGTCTGGCCGATACGGCACTGAAAACCGCGAACTCGGGTTACCTGACCCGTCGTCTGGTCGACGTGACCCAGGATCTGGTCGTCATCGAAGATGATTGCGGCACGACCAACGGCACGCTGATGAAGGCGATGGTCGAGGGTGGTGAGGTTATCGAAGCGCTGCGCGACCGTATCCTCGGCCGCGTGGTGGTCAACGACGTCGTCAATCCGGAAACCCAGGCTACGCTGTACGAAGCCGGCACGCTGATGGACGAAGACATGGTCGAAGAGATCGAGCGTCTGTCGATCGACGAAGTCAAGGTTCGCACTCCGCTGACTTGCGACACGCGCTTCGGCCTGTGCGCCAAGTGCTACGGTCGCGATCTGGGCCGCGGCATGCTGGTCAACGCCGGCGAAGCCGTCGGTGTGGTCGCTGCGCAGTCGATCGGTGAACCTGGTACCCAGCTGACCATGCGTACCTTCCACATCGGTGGTGCGGCGTCGCGTGCGGCAGTGGCATCGTCGGTGGAAGCGAAGTCGAACGGTACCATCCGTTTCACCTCGACCATGCGTTACGTTACCAACGGCAAGGGCGCGCAAATCGTCATTTCCCGTTCGGGCGAAGTGCTGATCACCGACGACCACGGCCGTGAGCGCGAGCGTCACAAGGTGCCGTACGGCGCGACCCTGATCGTCAAGGACGGTCTGGTGATCAAGGCCGGTACCGCGCTGGCAACCTGGGATCCGCTGACCCGTCCGATCATTACCGAATACGCCGGTACCGTGCGTTTCGAGAATGTGGAAGAAGGCGTGACCGTTGCCCGTCAGGTCGACGAAGTCACCGGTCTGTCGACCCTGGTGGTCATCGATGCGAAACGCCGTGGTTCGCTGACCAAGACCATGCGTCCGCAGGTCAAGCTGCTGAACGAAGAAGGCCAAGAAGTGAAGATCGCGGGCACCGAACACGCCGTGGCGATCGGCTTCCAGGTCGGCGCGCTGATCATGGTGAAAGATGGCCAGTCGGTGTCGGTTGGTGAAGTGCTGGCACGTATCCCGACCGAATCGCAGAAAACCCGCGATATTACCGGTGGTCTGCCGCGCGTTGCCGAGCTGTTCGAAGCACGTTCGCCGAAAGACGCGGGCATGCTGGCGGAAGTTACCGGTACTGTTGCATTCGGTAAAGAAACCAAGGGCAAGCAGCGTCTGGAAATCACCGACATGGACGGCAACAAGCACGAGTTCCTGATTACCAAGGACAAGCAAGTGCTGGTGCACGACGGCCAGGTGGTGAACAAGGGCGAGATGATCGTGGACGGTCCTGCCGATCCACAAGACATCCTGCGCCTGCTGGGTATCGAAGCGCTGGCTCGCTACATCGTTGACGAAGTGCAGGACGTGTACCGTCTGCAGGGCGTGAAGATTAACGACAAGCACATCGAAGTGATTGTGCGTCAGATGCTGCGTCGTGTTCAGATCGTTAATGCCGGCGACACCAACTATATCGTTGGCGAGCAGATTGAGCGTTCGGAACTGCTGGACGAAAACGATCGCGTTACCGCGGAAGGCAAACTGCCTGCCACCTACGAAAACGTATTGCTGGGTATTACCAAGGCATCGCTGTCGACCGATTCGTTTATCTCGGCCGCATCGTTCCAGGAAACTACCCGCGTTCTGACCGAAGCCGCAATCATGGGCAAGCGCGATGGTCTGCGCGGTCTGAAAGAAAACGTCATCGTTGGTCGCCTGATTCCAGGCGGTACGGGTCTGGCATTCCACCGCGCACGCAAAGAAAAAGAAGCGTGGGAAGTGGAAGAGCGTCAAGCCCTGCTGCTGGCGGAAAAAGCCTCGATGTCCGGCGGCGATGTGGAAACGACCGAAACGGTTACTCCGCACGACGGCGAAGCGTAATTCAGCTTTTAGTCCCGCAAATAAAAACGGCACCTTCGGGTGCCGTTTTTTTATTTGCATTCGCGATTAATAACTTCGCCAGGTATTGCTGAATAGTTTAATCTCATCTGTCGACGGCTTTCGCCGGGCTCTAAAAGATTTAATATATCGCATACTCTTAGCCTTAAATGGCATATGCATGCTTTTCATCCACGCTGAGCCTGGCCCATTGTGGTTCGCTCGAGCAGTTTCGGCTTTATCGTAACCTCCGTTTATCTGTACGCATATCCAATATGGACGGGTCTCGTCTAGCGTGATTTGCTGGCCTGCAACCGCCAAGTCCGCCCGCAGCCTGGTCCGATGCAAGCTGGCCTGCAAAACCCATGTTAAACATGCCAGACAGCAGTTCGTTCATGCTAAGATTTGGCTCATGATCGCTCAAGCACTCTTTACCCCTGCCCAGCAAAAGCTGCTGGGCTTGCTCTTTGTACGTGTCAATCAAGGCTTCCACTTGAACGAGATCATGCGCCTGACCGGTTTGGGCAGCGCATCGGCTCAACGGGAGCTCAAACGGCTGCATGAGTCGGGCGTCATCGTGTCCGAGCGGATCGGCAATGTACGCCGGTTCAAGCCCAACAAGGAATGCATCGTGTTCGGGGAATTAAGCAACCTGGTCAAGAAAACCTTCGGACTGGTCAGCGTGTTGAATTCGGCGCTGGCGCCGTTGCAACACGTATTGAATGTGGCATTTGTTTATGGCGCCACCGCCAAGGAACACGAGGGCATGGATACGCCGGTGGAATTAATGCTGATCGGCGATAACACCAGCTACGGCGAATTATTATCCAGGTTGCCGGTCGCCGAGCGTTTATTACGCCGCAAGATTAATCCCAACCTGTACTCCATTCCCGACTTCAAGCGCCGCCTGCGCGAACAACAGCCGTTTATTCTGCAAGTGCTGCGCGAGCAAAAGATTTATGTATTGGGCGATGAAAACGATCTTGAGAAAATCAGCGGCGAAGACGTGGCCGTGAATTAATCCATCAGCTCGGCGGCGGCCCACATCGGCGTCGTGTCTTTTTGCGGGAATAATAAAGAAAAGCGCGTATATCGACCCGCCTGGGATTCGCAATGAATCCTGCCGCCAAAAGCGGTAATGACACGCTGGCAGAATGCCAATCCCATGCCGGTGCCGCCGCCATTATGCCGGGTGCTATAAAACGGCTCGAATACATGCGGCAATACATCATCCGGAATACCCGCGCCGGTATCCGTCACCAGCAATTGCTTGCTATTCCCGTTCGTAAAGAAAGCAATCTCGACTTCACCCCGTCCTGCGGATTTGATCGCATGCAGCGAGTTTTTAAAGAGATTGTATAAAACATAGACCAGCAATACATCCGAGCCGAAAAAGGTAAAGTCCTCGGCCGCCTTCACCACCACTTTATCGCGCATCGAGCTCTCGAACGGATAACAGGCCAGCGCCTCCTCCACGCATTTTTTGATCGAGTGATGGGCGAAATCGCTGCGGTTCAGCGTGCCGGCGCGCGCCGAGGCCAGCATCATGTCGACGATGAAATTGGAGCGGCTGATTTCGGCATCGATGTGCTGGGTCAGCTTGCCCAGGTATTGCAGCTGCGCCGGCTGCAGCCGCTGGTCGATGTGCTGGTGCTCGACCGCCATCTGGTAGCCGGCCAACAGCTCCGGCAGGCACTTGGCCAGCACCCGCGACTGGTTGCGTATGGTCGCCAGCGGCGTGCGCATTTCGTGGGCGATGGTGGCCGCCACCTCCATCGGGTCCGCCAGCAGGTTGTGCCGGACCATGGCCTGGGCGATCAGGCCGAGGCTGGCCGCCACGAACAGCACGCCCGGCGGATAGAACTGTATGCCGTAATTGCACAAATAATCGACCGAGGCGAAGAAATAGATCAGCATGCTGACCAGGCAATAGCGCAGCCGGGTCCTTTCGGTCGATACCGCCATCCGCTGGCGCCTGTAGAGCAGCCACAGGCCGCGGCTGACGACGATCCCGGTCTGTGCCAGGTGCAGCGGGTGCAGCGGGCCGGCCTTGGGGTAAAAACCGAAGAAATAGGGATAGAGGCCGGAAATCAGGTAGTTCGTGCTCAACAGGATCACGCCCAGCAGGCCGGCCAGCAGATAGGACAGCTCCACCCAGCGCCCCTCGCTGCGCTGCGCCGTCAATTCGGCGATGAAGTGGTACAGCGTGGTCGGCAGGAACAGGATCAGCAGATACCCCATCTTCGCCAGCGACATAGCCTCGTGTTCGTCGTGGATCTGGAACAGCACTGCCCAGGTGAACTGCCAGCAAAAGGTGGTTGTACACAACAGGAAAAAGGTCAGGCTGATGCGGCTTACCCCGCGCGAATGCAGCACGTAGGCGCCGTAGCAAAGGAATAGCAGGGAAACCACGGCGGGCAGGAGGGAATGCATGTGCTCTTTCCAACGGGCTTTGGATGGTAGCCCGAAGTATTGCGCGTGTTGATATAGTTCGCTTGTCTATTGAACAATAGTTTGCGCTAGATCAAACATGCATCACGCAAACCCGTTTTAAGTGATCGCATGCGGTCGGCCGGCCGCGGCGCTTCATTTTTAAAGGGGAATACTCATGTTGCTGCGCGCTACCGAAGTCGAAATGTCCGAAATCAACGCTGCTGTCGCCGCCAACGCCAGGCTGAGCTTTATCCACACCCTGACGGTCTACCTGAAGGACTCGAATGCCTACGGCAATACCTACTTTGCGCGTTACTTCGAATGGCAGGGGATTTGCCGGGAAGAGTGGTTTTTCGAGTGTATTTCACGCGACATGCTGCAAAAGGAAGGGGTATTCATCACCAAACATGCGGAACAGGACTATTTGCAGGAAACCTTCCCGTTCCAGGATATCAGCTGCGAGATGAATACTTTTGACATAAAGAAGTGCTCATTTTGGCTGGAATTCCGTTTTTATGCGGATGGCAAGGCGGTCTCCGTCGGGCGTCAGCAGATCGTCTTCGCCAATCATGCCAAACAGATCACGGCCTTGCCTGAACGGGTGATTGCCCGTATCAAGCGTTATGCCAAGTAAATGGAAAAGCGCGTTGACGACGCCGCAAGCGGGCGTCGTCACTTTCCCGGCAATTACTTTTGCGCCGCGATCCAGCGATCGACTTTTTCCTCCAGCAGCGCCAGCGGCAGCGTGCCGTCGCCCAGCACCACCGCGTGGAACTTCGGCAGGCTGAACTTGTCGCCCAGCGCCGCGGCGGCGCGCTGACGCAGCTCGACGATCTTCAGCGAACCGATCTTGTAGCCCAGCGCCTGGCCCGGCCACGCCATGTAGCGTTCGGTTTCGCTCTTGGCCACCGCGTCGTAGCCCAGCGTGTCGTGCATGTACTGGATGCTTTGCTCGCGGGTCCAGCCCTGGGCGTGCATGCCGGTGTCCACTACCAGGCGGGTGGCGCGCAGCAGCTCGTCGTTCAGGTGGCCGAAATACTGTGCCGGATCTTCAAACAAGCCCATTTCCTTGCCCAGCGTTTCCGCATACAGCGCCCAGCCCTCGGTGTAGGCATTGTTGCCGCCGTATTTACGGAAGTTAGGCAGATTCAATTCCTGCATCAGCGCGATGTGGAAGTGGTGGCCCGGCTTGCCTTCGTGCAGGAACAGCGTGGTCATGCCGGGGCTGCCGTACTTGGTCGGATCGTTGACCACCGACCAGAACACGCCCGGACGCGAACCGTCGCCGGCCGGCGCGGTGTAGTGGTCCGAAGCCGTCGCTCGGCTCAGCTCGGGCTCCAGGCGCAGGTCCAGCTGGGCTTTCGGCTGCAGCGTGAACATCAGCGGCAGCTTGGTGTCGAGCACGTCGTTGAGCTTGCGGTACACCGCCTGCACTTCATCTTCAGTCTTGAACGGGTAGAACTTCGGCTGCGCCGCCACCCACACCGGCAAGCCGGCGGCCGGGCCGTTGTAGCCCAGCTTGGGACCGAGCAGTTCGAACTGGCCCTGGATGCGCGCGACTTCCCTGAGGCCGATCGCGTGGATTTCATCCGGTTTCAGCGAGGTTGTCGTCGCGTTGGCGACACGGGCCTGGTACCAGGCGGCGCCGTCCGGCAGCGCGCCGAGGCCGGTCGTGGTGCGGCAGGCCGGCACGTATTCCGTTTCCAGGAAGTTCGCCAGGCGCGCCAGCGCCGGCATCACCTTGTCGGCGATGGTCTTGCGGTAGGCCGCTGTCAGGCGCTGCTTGTCGGCGTCGGAGAAGGCGGCCGGCAGCTTGGTGATCGGCGTGTAGAAGATATTGCTTTCCGGCGTGTCGCTGACCAGCTTCTTGAATTGCGGCAGGCCCGATTCCATGATGGCTTTCGGCTCGGTGATGCCTTTCTTCATGCCTTCGCGCATATTGGCGATGGCCTGGTCTATCCAGGCCGGCAGCTGCGCCACGCGGCTCAGGTAAGCCTGGTATTGCTTGACCGTGCCGATCGGCTGCGACGCCTCGCCGCCGGCGTAGTTGGCCAGGGTGACCGGCACGCTGTCCATCTGGTTGATCGGCAGCAGGTGCTCGGGGAAGCGCTCCATCGCCAGCAGGCCGTGCAGCTCGTAGCTGAGGATGTCGTAATTGATGCGGTCCGCGCTGTCGAGCTGCTCGCGCTTGATCGTCTTCAGGCGGGCGGCGAACTGGCGGTACAGCTTGAATTGCTGCGCGCGCTTGGCCGGCGCGATGCTCATGCCGAGCTGGTCGTCGAAACGGTTGTCGCCGTTCTCGGTGGCGCCGATGGGTTCGAAGCGGGCGCTGGCGTCGTAATACTGGTCGGCGATGGCCAGCAAGGCCTTGTGCACGGGCGCGGGGCTGGCGTGCGGCGCGGCGGGCGCATCGGCGGCGTTGCTGTTGGCAACGGGGGCAAATGCCAGCGCGACGGCGGTAGCCAGCGCGGCGAGACGAAGTTGATGCTTCATAACTGTTTCCTGGTCGATAGTGAATCAAGCGGCGCTAAGCATAAGGGATAGCGCCGCCGGACCGGGAAAAAATTTGTATCAGGCCGCCGCCTCGGCGAAGCGGCTTTCGTACAGCGCCGCCACCAGGTCCGATTGCGTGATGAGGCCGGCGAACCGCTGCTCCTCGTCGACGATGGGGATGTGGTGGAAACCCGAGTCCGCCATCAGCGGCACCAGGTCGACGATGGGCGTGTCCAGCCGCGCGGTGGTCGGATGCTGGGTCATGATCTGGCCGACCACTTCGGCTTTTTCCGTGTGGGTGACGCCGGTCTTGCGCAGGAAGCGCTGCAGTTGCTGGCGGATGCCGCGATAGTCGTCCAGTCCGCCATGCTCGAGGAAATCGGTTTGCGTGACGATGCCGATCACGCGCCGCGCCCGGTTCAGCACCGGCAGCGCGGCCACGCGGTGCAGGCGCATCAGCTGCCAGGCTTCTTCCAGCGGCGTGCCGAACTCGGCGTTGACGATATCGCGCGACATGATGTCGGCGCAGGCGATGATGCCGAAGCGGCGCTGGTAGGCGCGCTGCTCGGTCTGCATGAACAGCGACTCCAGGTCGTCGCGGCTGATGTCCAGCACCTGGTTGTACTGCTGCAGCACCGCGTCCAGGTCCTCGGGCTTGAAGCCCAGCCGCACGGTCGGCACGGCGTCCCGGGTCGCGTGCGGATTCGGATGCGCGCCTTGCTGCGCATGGGGATAGCGGCGCCCGGTCAGGTTGTTGTAGAGGATGGCCATGACGGCCAGCAGCGTGGTGTCGGCCAGCACGGTCACCAGCGGGAAAGCGAAGCCGGCCGCGTGGATGGCCGGGCCGCCGATCACGGCGGTCAGCGCCACCGCGCCGCCGGGCGGATGCAGGCAGCGCAGCGCGAACATCGCGGCGATCGCCGTGCTGGCGGCCAGCGCGCACAGCAGCGGCACGGGCAGCACCTCGCCGAAGCAGCGCATGCAGATCACGCCCATCAGCCCGCTGACGACGTTGCCGCCGATGGCAGACCACGGCTGCGCCAGCGGACTGGCGGGCAGCGCGAACAGCAGCACCGAGGACGCGCCTATCGGCGCCACCAGGAAGATGGAACCGCCGGGGAACAGGTATAGCCCGATCAGGGCGGTCAGCAGCAGGCCGAACAGGGCGCCGCCGGCGGCGCGCAACTGTTCGCGGCGGCTGGCGGTGCTGGGGCTGGGCAGCCAGGGAGCTAGCAATGCGCGCATGGGTTAAATCAGGTATTTGAAATGGGACAAATATTACCCCATGTCTGCCCCTTATTGGTGCGAAACAAGCTCAAGCGGAAGGGCGGTGGTGATCTTGATCTGCTCCATCGAGAACGCCGACGACACGCCGGTGAGCTGCGCGGCCTTGATCAGTTTCTTGTAAAAGCGGTCATATCCTTCGATATCGCTCGTAACCACCTTCAAAAGATAGTCGATGTCGCCGCTCATGCGGTGAAATTCCTGCACTTCCGGCAACGCGATGACGGCGGCGGCAAAGCGCGCCAGCCACTTTTCATCGTGCTGGCTGGTGCGCACGCTGACGAACACCGTCACCGGCAAGCCCACTTTGCGGCGGTTGACGATGGCCACGCGGCTCTCGATATAGCCTTCCTCCTCCAGCCGGCGCACGCGTTTCCAGCAGGGCGTGCTGGACAGGCCGACCTTCTCGCTGAGCTGGGCGATCGAGAGCGTGCCGTCCCCTTGCAGGGCGGAGAGGATGGCGTAATCGTAGCGGTCAAGTTGATTCATTCTCTTAATTCGTGAAATTGGGTATGAATATGCTACATGGCGTGCGCATGAAGAGTATTTTAGTACATATATTTTCGTTCGAATGGGTAAGCTATGTATACCGATTATTTAGCAGCCTGTTCCAACAGCTCAGCACCGACATGACTACCGAAATCTACCTTGACGGCAACGCCACCACCTCCGTCCTGCCGGCCGCCATCGCCGCCGCGGCCGACGCCATGGGGCAGCGCTTCGGCAACCCCAGCAGCAGCCACGCCACCGGCCTCAAGGCCAAGGCCCTGCTCGACCAGGCGCGCGCCTGCGCGGTGCGCCTGCTGGGCGTCGGCGACGGCCGCCTGATGTTCAACAGCGGCGCCACCGAAGGCATCCAGACCTCGGTGCTGTCGGCGCTGGTCGCGTTGCGCGAGCGCCAGGCGGGCGGCGAGGCCATCGGCAGCCTGCTGGTCTACGGCGCCACCGAGCACAAGGCCGTGCCGGAAAGCCTGGCGCACTGGAACCGCCTGCTGGGCCTGAACCTGGAGCTGTACAAACTGCCGGTCGACCAGCACGGCGCGCACGACCTGGCGCTGCTGCGCGACGTGGCGCCGCGGGCGGCGCTGGTGTGCACCATGGCCGCCAACAATGAAACCGGCGTCGTCACCGACCTGGCCGGCATCGAGGTCGTGCTGGCCGAGACCGGCACCGCCGCCTACTGGCTGGTCGATTGCGTGCAGGCGCTGGGCAAGCTGGACCTCGACCTGCAGTCGACCCGCATCGATTACGCGCCGTTCTCCGGCCACAAGCTGTACGCGCCGAAAGGCATCGGCATGCTGTACGTGCGCGCCGGCGCGCCGTTCACGCCGCTGATCATGGGGGGGGGCCAGGAGGGCGGACAGCGCTCCGGCACCGAGAACATGGCCGGCATCGCCGCGCTGGGCGTGGTGCTGGCCGCGCTGGAACGCGGCGACACCTTCCGCGGCCACGAGCAACTGGAAGGCTTCCGCGCCCGCCTGGCCGACAGCCTGCGCGCGGCCTTGCCCGGCGTGGTGTTCAACAATCCCTTCGACAAATCGCTGCCGACCACGCTGAACTTTTCCGTGCCCGGCCTGGCCAGCCGCGAACTGATGGATGTGTTCGACGCGGCCCAGGTGCGCGTCAGCTCCGGCAGCGCCTGCTCGGCCGCCAAGGCCGCGCCCAGCTACGTGCTCGACGCGATGCACGCGCCGCTGTGGCGCAGCGCCGGCGCGATCCGCATGTCCTTCGGCCCGCTGGTCGACGAGGCCACCATCACCGACGCCTGCGCCCGCATCGAGCGCTGCGGCGCCGCGCTGCGCGCCAGCTGCCTGATCCCGTCCGAGCGCACCGCCGTGCCGCATGACGGCCTGCTGCAGCTGGGCGTGGAGGGCGCCTGCAGCTGGATGGTGCTGGACGCCGCCAGCCGCAGCTGCATCGTCATCGACCCGCTGCCCGAAATGAGCGCCCGCATCGAATCGTATGTGCGCTGCCAGAACTACCAGGTGCAGGCCATCGTCAGCACCTTGCCCAACGCGGGCCGCGCCATGCTGATCGACGTGCTGGGCCGCCACTTCGACAGCCATGCCGAAACGGACGTGTATGGCTGGCCGGCGCACGCCGCCACTGTCGCGCTGGACGACGGCGCGCTGGTCGGCGCGATCAAACTCGGCGCGCAAGTGCTGGCCAGCGTGTCCGGCGGAGCCGGCGGCGAATTGCGCAACTACCTGCTGGGCGCCGCCGATGGCGCGCGCCTGCCTGCCGGCGCGGTGCGCTTCGCCTTCAGCGCGCGGCCGGCGCAGGAAGCGCTGCGCGCGGTCAGCGCCGCGCAGACCCTGCTGTGCCCGACGCGCGACGAACACAATCAATTCTGCCTCAGCATGGCGGCCCCGCCCCAGGCCGGCCTGGCCGCCGATGCGCAGCTCGACAGCGCCGCGCTAAATGCTTTCCTGCACGCCCATCCCGACGCCATGCTGATCGACGTGCGCGAACCGTATGAGTTTGCCGCCGGCGCCATCGCACCGGGCGCGGCGGGGAGCGTGGTCCGCAGCGTGCCGCTGAGCCGTCTGGCCGAGCACGCCAGCGAGTGGCTGCGCGGCGAGCCGGCGCCGCTGGTGTTCTTTTGCCGCAGCGGCAATCGCAGCTTGAAAGCCGCCCAGTTCCTGCGCCGTCTCGGCCATCCCCATGCCTACAGCCTGGTCGGAGGACTGGCGCTGGCGCCGCTGCCGCTGGCCGCATAGGCCGCTCATTCAAGTTTCGTTTTTCTTCCTTTACAGGGCCGCGCAAGCGGCCCTTTTTTTGTGCTCTTAAATGGACGGCGGAACGTAGCCTTTACCTGCGCAGGCGCCAGATGCATTTGGCACCAGCACGCCGGATGGCCCTGCCGCCAGTTGCGGATCTACATACATGGACGTCGCCGCGCCGGGCAACACCGATACCACGCCGGCGGCAGTCGTATAGTTGGTGGCGCCGTATTCATTCCCAGCCCTCAGTAAAAATGCGCCGGCCGCCGGGTAGTAGCAATTTCCACCTAAGTCGATTTGCTGATACCCGTCCCAGTTTGTGTTCAGGTGCATGAAATTATTCACCGCTCCGTAGAAAACATTATTGGTCATGTGTATCTCGCGCATCGGGGCGGTGGCTGGGAACAGCAACAAGTCGCTGCCGTCCTGGACCGGCCGTTGAACATGGCTCCATCCAGTGCCGGCGTTGAGGCAGGTATTGTGCGCAAACGTCAAACCGGTGGTGCTGGCCTGGCCGACCTGAGTTGGACGGTTCCACAGTTCGAAGCACTGCTCGGAACTCACCGCCAGGTTGTTGAGGAACTGTACGTTGGAGACGACGTTGGTAATGCCCGTTCCCTGCGAGGTGAAAGCGGTATCGAATGCCTGCGACACGCGGTTGTTCTGGACGAGCACATCGATCGCGCCATCCCACAACTCGATGCCGTTGCCCAGACGTGTCTGGTCTTGCCACTGCGCGCCTCCGATGTGGGCGACATCCAGGCTGTCGAGCAGCACCCGCTGGACGGTGTTGGTCTGTACGCCGTGCAAGGCGCCGTAGCGCAAGTCGAGGTCGCGGACTGCAACGTCGGTCTGATTGGCGATGGTCACCAGGTTGCGCTTCATTGCCGCTTCTATGCTGGTATGGGCGGAGGCGGGGTTCTGCATGGAGTACAGCTTGACTAGCTTGTTGACCGGGTCGTACCAGTACTGGTCGTCAGCGATCAAGTCGGCTTCGTTCCACACCCGGGGGGCGACCGACTGCTCGTCATCAAAAATCAGGTTGCCGACCTCTGCCACGAGACGTTTTTGCTCGTCACAGCCGGTAACGCTGGCGGAATCGATATACAGCGTTTCATCTTTTATCGCCGATGTGCCCAGGAAAAAGAAAACCCGTACGCTGCTGTCCGTTGCCTTGCCCCTGAAATACAGCTCGTGCTGTGCCCAACTGGTTCCGATACTGACATTGTTGAAGTCCAGCTGGTCAGCCACCGATGCGTTGCTGATACTCTGCAGCATCTTGATGTTGTCCCAGGCGATGGAGAGCGGCGTGGTGGCCCTGGCGGCAAAAGAGAGCTTGTAGCAGACGCCGCTCGCCACCGGGAACACGTTAGTGTAGAGATTGATGTCCGCGGCTTTTGTACTGGTGCCGCTCATGCTGAGTTTCAGGCTGTGGGGATTCGGCGCGGAAATCGAACTGGCTGGGAAAACATCGTTATTTTCCAGGGTGATCGTAGCGATGCTGCTTGATATCGCCCATCCCTTAGGCCAGGTCGGATCGTCGAAGTTCGGATTGGTCAGCAACTGCGCACCTACCGGCGCCACCTGGGACGTCCAGATATTCGTGCTCGTCTGTATCCAGTCGGCAGTGTTGCTCAACGATGCGGAGCCCAGCAGGCGAGGCTTGGCTCCCGTTCCATAGGCCCCGTAGGTCACCGCGCCGCCGCTTTGCGTGCCGCCCTTGGTGACCAGCTCGCCCCGCCACATTCCTCCGCGCTTGAACGAGATGGTATCGCCGGGCAGCAGCGCGGCGCCGTTGACCTTGCGCAGGCTTGCCCACGGGGCTGCCGTGGACGTGCCGGCGTTTCCGTCCGAACCGCTGACGTTGTCGACGTAATAGTCCGTCGCCCGGGCCGGCGACGTGTAAGCCAGGCTGGACGCCAAGGCCAGCCAACAGGCTGCCAGTATTCCATTCTGCATGCGTGTCATTTCATTCCTTCATAAAAATATGTGGGTCGGATCAGCATACAGGCTAAGAAAAAGTTAATCAATTTACATGCAAAAAAAGATAGTTCCCGCCATGCCGTCCCATATGTACGTCAGCGTACAGTCGCCTGCCGTGCGCCCCCGTACGATGCCTTGACAGATAATTTCCCATTCGCAGATTTAAGCGAGGTACCAGCTTTGAACCAACCCACCCCCCTCCTGCCCGAGATGACACTCGGGTTCCGCGAATCCCCCTCCGGCTCGCTGCTATCGGACGAAGACGACGAAGACTTGCCGTTGCGTGCCGAGTTGTTCAGCGCGGCGCAGATGGCTGCGCACGGCAAGACGCTGGCCATGCACCACGAGCTGAGCAAGCGTGGCGGGCGCGATCGCCTGTTGTCGCGGCTGGCGGAAAACGCCGCCGTCATCAACGCCACCTGCGACGAGCTGACCGGCGCCGTCAAGGCCGGCCGCCAGATCACGCCGGCATCGGAATGGCTGCTGGACAATTTCTACCTGATCGAAGACCAGATCCGCATCGCCCGCCGCCACCTGCCTAAGGACTACAGCAAGGAGCTGCCGCGCCTGGGCCGCGGCGCGCCGGAGGGCACGCCGCGCGTCTACAAGATCGCGCTGGAAATCATCTCCCACGGCGACGGCCGCGTCGATCCCGAATCGCTGTGCCGCTTCGTCGACGCCTACCAGGAGGTGGCCAGCCTGAAGCTGGGCGAGCTGTGGGCGATCCCCATCATGCTGCGGCTGGCATTGATCGAGAACCTGCGCCGCGTGGCCGCCCGCGTGGCCGACAACCGCATCCACCGCGACCTGGCCAACAGCTGGGCCGACCAGATGACCGACGTCGCCGACCGCAATCCCAGCGGCCTGATCCTGATGGTGGCCGACATGGCCCGCTCCAATCCGCCGATCACCAGCGCCTTCGTGGCCGAACTGGCGCGCCGGCTGCAGGGACAGAGCCCGGCGCTGACCCTGGCGCTGTCGTGGATCACGCACCGCCTGGCCGAATCGGGCCAGACCATCGAACAGCAGATCCAGCTGGAGATCCAGCAGCAGGCGGCCGAACAGGTGTCGATCGCCAACAGCATCGGCAGCCTGCGCTTCCTCGGCACCATGGACTGGCAGGAGTTCGTCGAGACCATGAGCGTGGTCGAGCAGACCCTGCGCGAGGATCCGGCCGGCGTCTACGGCGGCATGGAGTTCGCCACGCGCGACCAGTACCGCCACGCGATCGAGAAAATCGCCAAGCGTTCGAAATATTCGGAAGCCGAGGTGGCGCAGCAAGCCTTGCAGCTGGCGCAGGCCAATTACCAGGGCGGCAACGTGCGCCATGGCCACGTCGGCTTCTACCTGATCGGCGGCGGCCTGGCCGCGCTGGAAAAACAGGCCGGCATGCGCCGTCCCTGGCTGGAGGCCCTGCAGCAAACCTCGCGCGCCTCGCCGCTGACTTCCTACCTGGGCGCGATCTCCGCCATCGCGCTGGTATCGACCTCGCTGCTGCTGGAACGGGCCGTGCACGACGGCGTCCACGGCGCGGTGATCGCGATCCTGGCCGTGCTGGTGTTGCTGGGCAGCAGCCAGCTGGCGCTGAACCTGGTGAACTGGGTGGCCACGCTGGTCACCCGGCCCCACCCCTTGCCGCGCATGGACTTCAAGGACGGCGTGCCGACCGACGCCCGCGCCATGGTGGTGGTGCCGACGCTGGCCTTCAGCAAGGAGAATATCCAGGACCTGTGCGAACAGATGGAAGTGCGCTTCCTCGCCAACCGCGATCCGAACCTGATGTTCTGCCTGCTGACCGACTTCGCCGACGCGCCGTCCGAGACGCTGCCCACCGACGCCGCGCTGGTGGAACAGATGCATCGCTGCATCGGCAACCTGAACCGCAAGTACGCCACCCATCCTAACGGCGAGCCGGCCTCGCCGTTCCTGCTGCTGCACCGCCCGCGCCTGTGGAATCCGCAGGAGGGCGTGTGGATGGGCTATGAACGCAAGCGCGGCAAGCTGCAGGACCTGAACCGCTTCCTGCGCGGCGGCGCGCGCGACAAGTTCAGCGTCGTCGTCGGCGACACCAGCGAACTGGAAAGCATCAAGTACGTCATCACCCTCGACACCGACACCCAGCTGCCGCGCGACGCGGCGGCGCAGTTCATCGCCACCATGCGCCATCCGCTGAACCAGCCGCGCATCGACGCCGCGCGCGGGCGCGTGGTCGAAGGCTACGGCATCCTGCAACCGCGCGTGACGGTGGCGCTGCCGAGCGAGAACGCCTCGCGCTACGAAAAACTGTGCGGCGGCGAACCCGGCATCGATCCCTACACCCGCACCGTGTCCGACGTCTACCAGGACGTGTTCTACGAAGGCTCCTTCATCGGCAAGGGCATCTACGACGTCGACGTGTTCGAGCAGGTGCTGGGACAGCGCCTGCCGGAGAACCAGATCCTCAGCCACGACCTGCTGGAGGGCTGCTACCTGCGCGCCGGCCTGCTGAGCGACGCCCAGTTGTACGAGGAATACCCGGCCCGCTACAGCGACGACGTCAGCCGCCGCCAGCGTTGGATCCGCGGCGACTGGCAGCTGGTGTCATGGCTGCTGGGACGCGTGCCGGGAGCGAACCGCAAGCGCGAGCGCAATCCGCTGTCGCTGCTGTCGCGCTGGAAGCTGTTCGACAACCTGCGCCGCAGCCTGACCGCGCCGGCGCTGGTGCTGTCGCTGATCACCGCGTGGCGCTGGCTGCCCGACCCGTGGCTGTGGACCGGCGCCGTGCTGGCCGTGATCTTCGTGCCGCCGCTGGTAAGCGCGCTGCACGACCTGTTCCGCCGCCCGCGCGACACGCTGTGGAGCCAGCACGTGCGCGCCTCGATGCGCCGCAGCGGCCTGCAGTTCTCGCACGCCATCCTGATGCTGGTGTTCCTGCCGTACGAGGCCTACTTCAGCCTCGACGCGATCCTGCGCAGCACCTGGCGCATGCTGGTGTCGCGCAAGCGCCTGCTCGAATGGCGCGCCTCCAACCTGGCCCACGCCGACGCCGGCACCTGGCGCACCATGTGGGCCTCGCCGGTGCTGGCGCTGTTCGTCGGCGGCGCCCTGCTGGGATGGCGGCCGACCAGCCTGCCGCCGGCCGCGCTGTTCCTGCTGGCGTGGCTCGTCGCGCCGGCGGTGGCGGACTGGATCAGCCGCCCGATCGTGCGCAAGACGGCGCAGCTGACGCCGGAACAGCACCAGTTCCTGAACAAGCTGGCGCGCCGCACCTGGGCTTATTTCGACCGCTTCGTCGGGCCGGAGGACAACTGGCTGCCGCCGGATAACATGCAGGAGCATCCGGCGCTGGTGATCGCGCACCGCACCTCGCCGACCAATATCGGCATGGCGCTGCTGGCCAACCTGAGCGCCAGCGACTTCGGCTACATCACCGTCGGCCAGATGATGGAGCGCACCGCCGCCACGCTGGAGACCATGGACAAGCTGGAGCGCCACCAGGGCCACTTCTACAACTGGTACGACACCCAGACGCTGAAACCGCTGCACCCCGTGTACATCTCCACGGTCGACAGCGGCAACCTGGCCGGCCATCTGCTGACCTTGCAGGCCGGCCTGACCGGCCTGTACGACCAGCCGGTGCTGGGACCGCAGATCGTCGACGGCATCGTCGCCACCTGCCGCGTGCTGGAAGAAACGCTGGCCGGCACCACGCCGGCGCAGGCACCCGCCGCGCACCCGGCAACCAGCGTGGGCGCCACCGCCGCCGGCACCTCGCCGTCGAATCCGGTCTACGCCGAGCAGGATGCCGCGAATGGATCAGGACATGGCGCCGATCCGCGCGACATCAAGGCGCTGCTGGCGGCGTTGACGCCGGCGCCGGACACGGCCAACCTGCAGCAGCTGCACGGCTGGCTGAACCGCGTCGCCGATGCCGCCGACCACTACCAGCCGCAGGCCGAAGGGCAGGGCGAGGCCGCCGCCATGTGGGCCGCCGCGCTGGTCCGCCAATGCCGCGCCGCGCTGGCCGAACTGGCCGTGCTGACACCGTGGGCCGGCCTGCCGCCGGATACCGTGTTCGACACCAGCATGACGCGCGTGCCGACGCTGCGCGAGCTGGCCGCCATGGCCGCCAGCTCGGCCGCCGTACCGGTCACCGACCTGGCTCCGGCCGAACTCGAACGCCGGCTGCAGCTGGCCGGACTGTGCGAGCAGGGCGCCGTCGCCGCGCACGAACGCATGCGCGCGCTGGCCGAGCTGGGGCAGCGCAGCGGCGCCTACGCCCTGATGGAATATGGCTTCCTGTACAACGCCACCACCAACCTGCTGGCCATCGGCTACAACGTCAGCGAGCGCCGGCTCGATGCCAGCTACTACGACCTGCTGGCGTCCGAAGTGCGGCTGGCCAGTTTCGTCGCCATCGCCCAGGGACAGCTGCCGCAGGAGCACTGGTTCGCGCTGGGCCGCCAGCTGTGCATCGTCGCCGGCAAGCCGGTGCTGCTGTCCTGGAGCGGCTCGATGTTCGAGTACCTGATGCCGCTGCTGGTGATGCCGAACTATCCGAGCACGCTGCTCGACCAGACCTACAACGCGGTGATCGACGCGCAGATCGACTACGGCAAGCGCCGCAGCGTGCCGTGGGGGATCTCGGAGTCGGGCTACAACACGGTCGACGCCAGCCTCAATTACCAGTACCGCGCCTTCGGCGTGCCGGGCCTGGGCCTCAAGCGCGGCCTGGCCGACGACCTGGTCATCGCGCCCTACGCCACCATGCTGGGCCTGATGGTGCAGCCGGAAGCGGCCTGCCTCAACCTGCAGAAGATGGCGGGCCTGGGCTACATGGGCCGCTACGGCTTCTTCGAGGCGGTCGACTACACGGCCTCGCGCCTGCCGCGCGGCCAGAGCGCGGCCATCATCCGCTCGTTCATGGTCCACCACCAGGGCATGGGCCTGCTGGCGCTGAGCTACCTGCTGCACGACCGGCCGATGCAGCGCCGCTTCGAGTCCGACCCGCTGCTGCAATCGACCCTGCTGGTGCTGCAGGAGCGCAGCCCGCAGGTGGGCGCCTTCTACTCCAACACCACCGAGATGGCGGCCATCCGCGCCACCGCGCCGGAACAGGCCATGCCGATGCGCATCCTGACCCAGCACAGCACGCCGGTGCCGGAAACCCAGCTGCTGTCGAACGGCCGTTATCACGTCATGGTCACCAACGCCGGCGGCAGCTACAGCCGCTGGAAGGACCTGGCGGTCACCCGCTGGCGCGAAGACAGCACCCGCGACAACTGGGGCAACTTCTGCTACGTGCGCGACATGGACGACGGCCGCTTCTGGTCCACCACCTACCAGCCCACGCTGGCCGAGCCGCGCAAATACGAAGTGATCTTCTCCGAAGGCCGCGCCGAGTTCCGCCGCTCCGACCGCAACATCGACCTGTACACGGAAATCGTGGTCTCGCCGGAAGACGACATCGAGCTGCGCCGCACCCGCATCACCAACAAGTCCGACCGCGTGCGCACCATCGAGGTGACCAGTTTCGCCGAAGTGGTGATGGCACCCGCCGCCGCCGATGCCGCGCACCCGGCCTTCAGCAAGCTGTTCGTGCAGACCGAGATCCTGCGCGACGAAAACGCCATCCTGTGCACGCGCCGGCCGCGCGGCGACTCCGACGCCATGCCGTGGCTGATGCATTCGATGATGGTGCACGACGCGCCGGTGACGGACGTCTCGTTCGAAACCGACCGTTCGCGCTTCATCGGCCGCGGCAACACCCAGGCCGCGCCCAGCGCCATGCTGAGCGAGGGCGAACTGAGCGGCGGCGAAGGCTCGGTGCTCGATCCGGTGGTGGCGATCCGCTACACCATCACGCTCAAGCCCGACCAGACGGCCATCGTCGACATCGTCACCGGCATGACCGAGCAGCGCGAGGCCGCGCTGCACCTGATCGACAAATACCAGGACCGCCACCTGGCCGACCGCGTGTTCGAACTGGCGTGGACCCACAGCCAGGTCGTGCTGCGGCAGCTCAACGCCAGCGAGGCGGACGCCCAGCTGTACGGCCGCCTGGCCAATTCGGTCATCTATCCGAACGCCGCGCTGCGCGCCGATGCCGCCACCCTGATCAAGAACCAGCGCGGCCAGTCCGGCCTGTGGGCGTATGCGATTTCCGGCGACCTGCCGATCGTGCTGCTGCAGATCAAGGACCCGGCCAACATCGAGCTGGCGCGCCAGATGGTGCAGGCGCACGCCTACTGGCGCCTGAAGGGCCTGGTGGTCGACCTGGTGATCTGGTACGAAGACCAGTCGGGCTACCGTCAGCTGCTGCATGAACAGATCATGGGCCTGATCGCCTCCGGCATCGACGCCCAGGCGATCGACCGCCCGGGCGGCATCTTCGTGCGCCTGGCCGACCAGATCGCCAACGAGGACCGCGTGCTGCTGCAATCGGTGGCGCGCGCCATCCTCAGCGACAGCCGCGGCACGCTGGCCGAGCAGATCAAGCGTCCCGGCCCGCCGGCGCTGCGCATGCCGCCGCTGCTGACGGACAACCGCGGCGAGTACGCGGACGCCGGCCCGGTCACCCATCCGGCGCGCGGGCTGATGCTGGAAAACGGCATCGGCGGCTTCTCTTCGGACGGCCGCGAATACGTCATCACCACCAGCGAGGAGCAGCGCACGCCGGCGCCGTGGTCCAACGTGCTGGCCAACCCGCTGTTCGGCAGCGTCATCTCGGAAAGCGGCCAGGCCTACACCTGGCACGAGAATGCCCACGAGTTCCGCCTGACGCCGTGGCACAACGATCCGGTCAGCGACGCCAGCGGCGAGGCGTTCTACCTGCGCGATGAGCAGAGCGGCCAGTACTGGTCGCCGACGGCGCTGCCGGCGCGCGGCAACGGCATCTATGTCACGCGCCACGGCTTCGGCTACAGCGTGTTCGAGCACACCGAGGCCGGCATCACCAGCGAGATGACCACCTTCGTCGCCATCGACGCGCCGATCAAGTACACGGTGCTCAAGGTGCGCAACGATTCGCTGGTGGCGCGCCGTCTGTCGGCCACCGGCTATGTCGAGTGGGTGCTGGGCGACATGCGCTCCAAGTCGGGCATGCACATCGTCACCGAGGCCGATCCGGTCAGCGGCGCGCTGTTCGCCAAGAACGCCTACAACACCGAGTTCACCGGCCGTGTCGCCTTCTTCAATTGCGACGCCACGCTGCGCAGCTACACCGGCGACCGCGGCGAATTCCTCGGCCGTAACGGCACGCTGGCCGCGCCGGTGGCGCTGCGGCGCCAGCGCCTGTCCGGCAAGGTCGGCGCCGGCCTGGACGCCTGCGCCGCGATCCA
This sequence comes from Duganella sp. LjRoot269, assembly GCF_964254095.1. Lineage (NCBI taxonomy): Bacteria > Pseudomonadati > Pseudomonadota > Betaproteobacteria > Burkholderiales > Oxalobacteraceae > Duganella > Duganella sp. LjRoot269. The sequence goes on from NZ_CAXUSL020000001.1 coordinate 812,596, forward strand.
GGTGCCGTTCGACCTGCTGCCGGGCCAGGAGCGCGAGATCGTGTTCGTGCTGGGCGTGGGCGGCCGCCGCAACGCCGACGCCAGCAGCCTGGTACAGAAACACCGCGGCGCCGACGCCGCGCACGAGGCGCTGGCCGCCGTGCACGCGCACTGGGAGCAGACGCTGGGCGCGGTGCGCATCGAGACGCCGGAGCCCGAGCTGGACGTCCTCGCCAACGGCTGGCTGATGTATCAAACCATCGCCTGCCGCATCTGGGCCCGCAGCGGCTACTACCAGTCCGGCGGCGCATTCGGCTTCCGCGACCAGCTGCAGGACGCCATGGCCACCATCCATACGCAACCGAAGCTGCTGCGCGACCAGTTGCTGCTGTGCGCCGCGCACCAGTTCATCGAGGGCGACGTGCAGCACTGGTGGCATCCGCCGTCGGACCGGGGCGTGCGCACGCATTGTTCCGACGACTACCTGTGGCTGCCGCTGGGGGCCTGGCGCTACGTCATCGGCACCGGCGACGCCAGTGTGCTGGACGAATCGCTGCCTTACCTGGAAGGGCGCGCCGTCAAGCCGGAAGAGGATTCCTACTACGACCTGCCGAGCCGCTCGAGCCAGAGCGGCACGCTGTACGACCACTGCGTGCGCGCCATCCGCAACGGCTTGCGCTTCGGCCAGCACGGCCTGCCGCTGATCGGCTCCTGCGACTGGAACGACGGCATGGACAAGGTCGGCGAGCATGGCCGGGGCGAGAGCGTGTGGCTGGCGTTCTTCCTGTGCGAGGTGCTGCAGCGTTTTGCCGAAGTGGCCGACCTGGTAAGCGACGTGGATTTCGCCACCGAGTGCCGCAGCGAAGCGAAGAAGCTGGCCGCCAACGTCGAGCTCAATGCGTGGGACGGCCAGTGGTATCGCCGCGCCTACTTCGACGACGGCACGCCGCTCGGTTCGCACACCAACGAGGAATGCCAGATCGATTCGATTTCGCAGAGCTGGGGCGTGCTGTCCGGCGCCGCCGATCCGGTGCGCGTGCGCGGCGCGATGGAGCAGGTCAACCAGCGGCTGGTGCGGCGCGATTCAGGCATCATTCAGCTGCTCGATCCGCCGTTCGACAAGGCCGGGCCGAACCCCGGCTACATCAGAGGCTACGTGCCGGGCGTGCGCGAAAACGGCGGCCAGTACACGCACGCCGCGATCTGGACCGCGATGGCGTTCGCCCGCATGGGCGACACGGAACGCGCGTGGGAATTGGCGCGCATGATCAATCCGGTCATGCACGGCGCGACGGCCGAGGGGACGGCGAAATACAAGGTCGAGCCTTACGTGGTGACGGCGGACGTGTATGCGGTGGCGCCGCACGTGGGACGGGGCGGCTGGAGCTGGTACACCGGCTCGTCCGGCTGGATGTACCGGCTGATACTGGAGTCGCTGCTGGGCGTCACGCGCACCGCCAACCATCTGGCGCTGGCGCCGCGCATGCCGGCGGAGTGGGACCGCTTCTCGCTGACCTATCGCCACGGCGCCGCGTCGTACGTGATCAACGTCGTCAAGTCGGCACAGGCCATCGTGCCGGAGATGACGGTGGACGGCATACGGCAGCCAGGCATGATGGTCGAGCTGTACGACACTCCCAGCGTCCATCAGGTCGAACTGCTGATGCCGGCGAAGTCCGATTCTTAACAAAGTGTCCCATTCTGGACATTTTCAACATTGTCGCAACAGCACGGAAGATAATCTTTTGTGCGGTTGCGGCGCGCTTCCCGGGCGTCAGCGCATTTATTTGAAAGACATCTGAATAGCCAAGAAAATTCGAATTGGTTCGTCATCCTCTTGTCATGCATAGTTGCCAGAATTTTGGATCCCCAACCGCATAGAGAGAGAAAAAAGAATGAACAAATCTAAGATGCTGTCCCGGCTCGCGATGACGTTGCTCTTGTCTTCCGGCGTCATTGGCGCGGTCCAGGCGTCCAAGGCCGACCACCATGAATTCGAGGCCACGCTGTACGCGCCGTTCACCGCCGACGGCGCCGACCAGGACCGGCCGGAAGCCCGCACCTTCAAGCTGGTCTTCGATTTCCCGCTGCTCGAGCGCGAGCAGGACGTCAACTGGCACCTTGAGCTGGTCAGCCCGGACGGCGTCGTGGTGCAGCGGTGGCAGGGCGTGCAGGGCATCAGCGGCAAGCCGGTCGATGTCAGCATCGCCTGGGACGGCCGCGCCGAAGGCCTGATCCTGACCGACGGCGTCTACCAGGCGCGCATGCGCGCCGTCACCGGCGACGAGGCCATCGAACAAAGCTGGGACATCTCGGTGGGCCAGGCGCCCGCGCAGGCCATGCCCGCCTTCAAGGCCTTGCCGACTTCCGCCACGCGCGCACGCGCCGCGCGCACCGACGGCCGCGTGGTGCAGGGCGCCGTCGCCGCCACCGCGTCGCTGCCATACACCGTCTACCTGGGCAACCTGCACAGCCAGACCAACCACAGCGACGGCGGTGGCGCGCTGTCCAGCTGCACCGGCGCGCAGAATCCGCAAAGCGCGGCGCTCGGCCCGGCCGACGCCTATGCCTACGCCAAGGGCAAGGGCCTCGATTTCCTGATGGCCTCCGAGCATAACCACATGTACGACGGCTCCGACAGCACCAACGCCTCCGCCGATCCGGCCGTGGCCAAGGCGTTGTTCCAGTCCGGCCTGAGCGCCGCCGCCAGCTACAACAGCGCGAACCCCGGCTTCCTCGGGATGTATGGCCTGGAGTGGGGCGTCATCAACAACGGCGGCCATATGAACATCTTCAACACCACCGAGTTGCTGGGCTGGGAGAGCAACAGCAGCGGCCAGCTGATCGCCGACACGCTCACCGCCAAGAACGACTACGCCGGCCTGTACACGCTGATGCGCCAGCGCGGCTGGGTGGGCCAGTTCAACCATCCGGAATCGTCGGGCCAGTTCATCGTCAACGGCACGGCGCTGGGCTACACGGCCGACGGCGACCAGGCGATGGCGTTGTGCGAAGTGCTCAACACCTCCGCCTTCTCGACCAACACCAGCGAGACCGAAACCAGCCGCAGCACCTACGAAGGCGCCTGCAACAAGGCGCTGGAGGCGGGCTATCACGTGGCCTTCTCGACCGACCAGGACAACCATTGCGCCAACTGGGGCGCGTCGTACACCAACCGCACCGGCGTGTTGATCCCGACCGGCACCACGCTGTCGTCGGCCAGCATGATCGCAGCCATCAAGGCGCGCCGCGTGTACGCCACGATGGACAAGACCTCGCAGCTGATCCTGACCGCCAATGGCCACGTGATGGGCGAACGCTTCACCAACAGCGGCAGCCTGGCGCTGGTGGCCAACTTCGCCAGCAGCAGCGGCAAGACGGTATCGACGGTGAAGATGTACGAGGGCGTACCGGGCCGCAACGGCACGGTGACGCAGCTGTCGGCAACCGCCAGCACCACCGTCACGCCGGCTGTCGGAGAGCATTTCTACTACGCCAAGGTGACGCAGAACGACGGCAATATCCTGTGGTCGGCGCCGATCTGGGTGACGCAGACGACGGGCGGCACGCCGACGCCTACCCCAACGCCAACACCTACCCCGACTCCAACACCAACGCCGACGCCAACGCCAACGCCAACGCCAACGCCAACGCCAACGCCAACGCCGACTCCAACACCGACCCCGACTCCAACGCAGCTGATCGCCAACGGCGGCTTTGAATCGGGCGCTGCATCTTGGACGGCGACGTCCGGCGTGATCACGTCGGATTCAGGACAGGCGGCGCATGCTGGCAGCTACAAGGCCTGGCTGGACGGTTACGGCAGCGCCCACACCGACACGCTGTACCAGACCGTGACGATTCCGTCGTCCGCCACCAGCGCCACGCTGTCGTTCTGGCTGAAAGTGGATTCCAGTGAAACCACGACCACCACCGCCTACGATACGCTGAAGGTGCAGGTGCGCAGCAGCGCCAACGCCGTGCTGGCGACGCTGGCGACCTACTCGAATCTGAACAAGGGCAGCACTTACGTGCAGAAGAGTTTCGACCTGTCGGCCTACAAGGGCCAGACAGTGCGCATCTACTTTGAAGGCGTGGAAGGATCGACGGTATCGACGGCCTTCATTGTCGACGACGTCAGCCTGCTTGCGCAGTAACGTCTGGTAATCAGCTGAAACTCACTTGGTCCATGGCTCGTCGCGCGGGGCGTCGCGCCGCGCGAACAGCAGCAGGATGGCTATGCCGAGCAGTATCAGCTTGTAATGCGCCGGCTCCGGTACCGGAGCCGGTTCCACCTTGGCCGCCGCGGGATTTTGCGGTTTGACGCCGCCCCGGTCCCCAACTTGCGTCGGATCCGTGGCCGGCGGCCGGGCCGCCTTGGTGAAGGTTTCGGCCTGCGTCGCCTCCTGTGTCTCGACCTCGATCGGCTGGGCCTCAACGGTGAAGATGGTGGCGCACAGCAGCAGCGCTGCCGACTTGCTCATCAATGACATGTACCGCCTCAAGAAAATAATTGATTGGCAAGTATAATACAATGACAATTTTGATAAATCGGTGCGCAAGCTAACAGAGTGGCGTAAAAAGGTCTTGACGATCAGGCGCCCAGGCCGGCGCCCGCGCCCAGCAGCGTGGCCACGCCCAGCACCGCAAACACGGCGGCGGCGATGCCGTGCACCAGTTTGAGCGACACGCGGCCGGCGATCCTGTCGCCCAGGTAGACCGCCGGCACGTTGGCCAGCATCATGCCCAAGGTGGTGCCGCAGACCACGGCCACCAGGCTGTGATAGCGGGCCGCCAGCGCCACCGTGGCGACCTGCGTCTTGTCCCCCATCTCGGCCGCGAAGAACGCGATCAGCGTGGTCAGGAACACGCCGTACTTCGCCAGCGGCACGTCGTCATCGTCGATCTTGTCCGGCACCAGCGTCCACGCGGCCATCGCCAGGAAGGATACGCCCAGCACCCAGCGCAGGATGTCGGGGCCGAGCAGGCCGGTGATCCAGCTGCCGACGGCGGCGGCAAACGCATGGTTGGCGATGGTGGCGACAAAAATCGCGGCGATGATGGGCAGCGGACGGCGGAACTTTGCAGCCAGGACGAAGGCGAGCAGCTGGGTTTTATCGCCGATTTCAGCGAGGGCGACGATGCCGGTAGAGACGAAGAAAGCTTCCATGGGAGTGTGTGTAGTACGCGGGCCGGAAACGATTAACCAATGATCCAGGCGCGACTCCGGCCCATCATGGCCGCACCTCGATCATGGTCTCGTCAAGTTTTTCAACCACCTGCACCACGGTCTGCGGACCGATTATGTTGACACAGGTTCTTGCACCGGGCGGCGCAAGCCGACTACTCCCCACTTACGGCCGCCATCATACCATGGCCGACAGGCTGTACACATGCCCGATACATGGCTATGCTATTCTGCTTCGCGCTTGTGCAACTCATTGAAAAGAACACCATGCCCATCAAGAAGACCATGTCCGCGCTCGTGCTATCCGCACTGGCGGCGCTGGCGGCCCAATCTGCCCACGCCGATCCGCTGAGCTACGCCCGCTACGACCAGGTGCGCACCAGCGACCTGTATCTGGACCTGAAGGCCGATTTCGGCCACAAGACGCTGGGCGGCTACGCCGAGCTGACGCTGGACTGGATCGACAAGGCGGCCCGCACGCTGGTGCTGGACACCAATGAACTGAACATCTCCAAGGTGCAGGTGCAGAACCCGAACGGCCGCTGGAGTCCCGCCTCCTTCATGCTCGACAAGCTGGATGCGGAAAAGGGCCGCGCGCTGCGCATCTCGGTGCCGTTCCAGCCGAAGAAGGTGCGCGTCTACTACCGCACCGCGCCGTCGGCCGCCGCGCTGCAGTGGATGTCGCCGCAGCAGACCATGTCCGGCAAGCTGCCGTTCATGTTCAGCCAGTCCGAGGAAATCAACGCCCGCTCGTGGGCGCCGGTGCAGGACACGCCGGCGGTGCGCTTCACCTACAGCGCCCGCATCGAGGCGCCGGCCGGCATGCGCGTGGTGATGAGCGCCGAGAACGACCAGAAGGCCACCGGCAACGGCGGCTGGAAATTCAAGATGGCGCAGCCGATTCCATCGTACCTGCTGGCGATCGCCATCGGCGAGCTGGAAGTGCGCAACCTCGGCCCGCGTTCCGCCGTGTACGCGGAAGCGCCGCGCATCGAGACCGCCGCCTGGGAGCTGGCCGACACCGAAAAAATGATCAGCGCCGCCGAAGGCCTGTACGGCCCGTACCGGTGGGAGCGCTACGACATGATCGTGCTGCCGCCGTCGTTCCCGATCGGCGGCATGGAAAACCCGCGCCTGACCTTCCTCACGCCGACCATGATCGCCGGCGACCGCAGCCTGGTCGACCTGATCGCGCATGAACTGGCGCACTCGTGGTCCGGCAACCTGGTCACCAACGCGTCGTGGAAGCACTTCTGGCTGAACGAAGGCTTCACCACCTACGTCACCACCCGCATCGTCGAGAAGCTGTACGGCGAGGAAGTGGCGGAGATGAACCTGCAGGTCGAGCAGGAAGAAGCGATGGCTTCGCTGCCGTCCATCCCGCCGGCCAAGCAGGCGCTGGTCACGCGCGATCCGGACACCAGCTCCGCCACCTACACCGACGGTGGCCTGGTCTATCCGAAAGGCGCCTGGCTGCTGCGCACGCTGGAACAGCGCGCCGGCCGCGACGTCTTCGATCCATTCCTGCGCGGCTGGTTCGACCAGCACGCGTTCCAGTCCGCCACCACCGACGAATTCGTCGTCTACCTGAAGAAGAACCTGCTGGACGCGCATCCGGAAGTGATGTCGCCGGCGGAGCTGGACGAGTGGCTGTACGGTCCCGGCATCCCGGCCAGCGCCAAGCACGCCGCCTCGCCGCGCCTGGCCGCGCTGGACGCGCAGCGCAGCGCATGGCTGAAGGGCGAACTGCCGACCGCCGAATTGAACGGCAAGCACTGGATCGCGCTGGAGTGGATGCACTTCCTGAACGATATCGACGGCAAGGCCAACGCCACCCAGCTGAAAGAGCTGGACCAGGCTTACGCGCTGGGCAAGAGCGGCAACAATGAAATCGCCTACCGCTTCTACCTGGCCTCGATCAAGGCCGGCTACGATGTGCGCGAACCGCTGAGCGCCTTCCTGATGAGCGTGGGCCGCCAGAAGTTCGTCGTGCCGCTGTATACCGCGCTGCTGAAAAACCCGTCCGACAAGGAGTGGGCCAAATCCATCTACGCCAAGGCGCGTGAACACTACCACCCTGTGACGCAGGGCTCCGTCGATAAACAATTCAAAAAATGATGACCAAGTTTTCCCATACCTTCGTTTCCGCCGCGCTGCTGCTGGCTTTCTCCAACGTGGCGCTGGCGGCCGATGCGCCGGCGGTACCGGCAGCGCCGGCGACCGCCGCTGCGCCAGTCTTCAACCTCGACGCCGACGTCGAGCGCGCGCTGAAGACCTTCGACATTCCCGGTGTGGCCATCGCCATCGTCAAGGACGGCAAGGTGGTTGCCGCCAAGGGCTACGGCGTGCGTCAGCGCGGCGCGACCGCGCCGGTCGACGGCAAGACACAGTTCGAGATCGCCTCCAACTCCAAGGCCTTCACCTCCGCCGCGTTGGCGATGCTGGTCGACGAGGGCAAGATCGGCTGGGACGATCCGGTCACCAAGCACCTGCCGGGCTTCCAGATGTTCGACTCCTACGTCACCGGCCAGATGACGGTGCGCGACCTGCTGACGCACCGCAGCGGCCTTGGCCTGGGCGCGGGCGACCTGCTGTGGTGGCCGACCACCAATTTCAGCACCGACGAAATCATCGCCCGGTTGCGCTACGTGAAGCCGGCCACCAGCTTCCGCAACAGCTACGCCTACGACAACTTGCTCTACATCGTCGCCGGCAAGATCGTCGCGGAAAAATCCGGCAAGAGCTGGGGCGAAACCATCCACGACCGCATCCTGGCGCCGCTGGGCATGAACGGCACCACCACCAGCGTGGCGCAGATGCTGGCCTCGTCCAACTACTCGGCGCCGCACAGCAAGATCAACGACAGGAACGCCGTGGTCAAGCCGATGCCGGTGGAGAACGCGGTCGGCGCGGTGGGCATCAACACCAGCGCCGAAGACATCGCGCGCTGGATGAACATGCTGCTGGGCGGCGGCAAGCTGGAAGACGGCAAGCAGCTGCTCAGCACAAAACAGCTGAACGAAATGTGGTCGGAGCAGACGCCGATGCGCATCCGCGATCCGAAGCCGGCGCTGGCCGCCACCAAACCCAACTTCGCGGCCTATGGCCTGGGCTTCAGCCTGCGCGACTACAAGGGCCGCAAGATCGCCATGCACGGCGGCGCGCTGCAGGGCTTTTATTCGACGGTGCTGATGGTGCCCGAGGAAAAACTCGGCATCGCCATCCTGACCAACGCCGAGAACAGCCCGGTGATGGCGTCGCTGTACTGGCGCATCCTGGACCAGTACCTGAACGTGCCGGCCAGCGACTGGATCTCGCTGTACGCCGAGCAGGAAGCGGCGATGCACAAGGAGGAGCTGGAACGGCAGGGCAAGGAAGTGTCGGCGCGCGCGGCGAAGTCGTCGCCGTCGCTGCCGCTGGCTTCCTACGATGGCGAGTATGAAGACGCCTGGTACGGCAAGATCAGCATCCGCGCCGAGGGCAAGAAGCACGTCATGAGCTTTGCCCGCACGCCGGACCTGGTCGGGGAACTGGAGCACTTCCAGCACGACACCTTCATCGTGCGCTGGAAGGAACGCAACTTCAACGCCGACGCCTACGTCAGCTTCGCGCTGAACCCGGACGGCAGCATCGAGCGCATGAAGATGGCGCCGGTGTCGACCGAGACCGATTTCAGCTACGACTTCCGCGACCTCACCTTCACGCCGGTCAAGGCCGAGGCCAAGAAGAAGTAATCCAGCTCAGGCCTGCACTTCCACGCGGTTGCGGCCACCGCTCTTGGCGCGGTACAGCGCCAGGTCGGCCGCGTGGAACAGGTCGTCCAGCGCCGCGTACGGACCGTGTGCCACCGCCACGCCGAAGCTGGCCGTCACGCGCAGAATGTGGCCGTCGGCCAGCGTCAGCGGCTCGCCGGCGATCGCCTCGCGCAGGCGCTCCGCCAGCGCCCGCGCCGAGTCCATGCCGCAGTGCGACGGCATCACCACGAACTCCTCGCCGCCGTAGCGCGCCACGATCTCGCCGTCGCGCAGGAGGGTGCGCACCACGCCGGCGATGCGTATCAGCACCTGGTCGCCGGCGTCGTGGCCGTAGCTGTCGTTGACCGACTTGAAGTGATCGATATCGAACAGGATCACCGCCAGCGCTTCGTTGCGGCCGCAGGCGCCGCGCAAGCGCTGGTTGCCGGCCGCGGTGAAGGCGCGGCGGTTGAGGATGCCGGTCAGGTAGTCGGTGTCCGCGCTCACCCTCAGCTCCTCGATCAGATGTCCCCGTTCCTGCTCCAGCCGCTGGCGCTCCATGCTGTTGGCGCGCAGCGTCGACAGCGCGCGCAGCATGTCGCCGATTTCGTCGGCGCGGTCCGCGCCGCGATGGGCCAGGGTGTCGAGCGTGTAGTCGCCGTTGCCCAGCCGGACCGCAGCGGCGGTGGCGTGCAGCAGCGGCACCGCCACGCGCCGCCGTACGATCAGCAGCAGCAATGCCAGCGACAGCAGGATCGCCGCGCCGATCAGCAGGGCCAGCATCAGTTCCCGGCGGGCCGCGTCGTAATCTTGCCGCGCCTGCTCCTGCGCCTGCTCCAGCAGCACGTCGCGCAGCGCCAGGATGGGCGCCATGCTGGGCACGTAGCGGCGCGCGAACTGCGCCGTGTCCATGTCGTAGCCCTGGCCCTCGCGGCTGGCCTGTTCGACGCCGGCCACCAGCTGCTGGCCGGGGCCGAAGTACACCATGTCCATGCGCGCCACCGCCGCCAGCACGCGCGGGTCGTGGTCGGCGTCGCTGCTCGGCATCTTGATCAGCTGGCGCAACTGCTCGATGCGGCCGCGCAGGAACTGCAGCTGCCGGCGGTCCGCCTCGGTCAGCGGCTGCCTGCGCGCCAGCGGCACCGTCAGCGCCGACCCCAGGCGCCCGGCGTATTCGCGCAGCTCGACGGCGAAGCGCACCTTCATCAGGATGCGGGCGATGCGCGGATAGATGTCCTCGGAGGCGCGCGTGTAGCCGGTCACCGTGTCCAGCGCCAGCGGCACCAGCCCGAACATGGCGTCGACGGCGGCCGTCAGGCGCTCCGGCGTGCGTTCGGCCGGCGGCAGCGCGGCCAGCCGGTCCACCGTCAGGCGGGCCGCGCGCAGCGCTTCGTACAGCGGCGCCAGCACGCTGGTGCGGGCGCCGCCGGCCAATGCCTGCTGCAGTTCGGCCAGTGCCTGGTCGGTGGCGGCGCGGGCGCGCAGCAAGCCTTCGCGCCGCGCCGGGTCGGCCGGTGCGCGGTCGCCCAGGACGCCGTTCACCGGGCCCCGTTCGGAGGAGAGTTTTTCGGCGGCGACCATCGAGTGCCGCATCAGTCGCAGCGTATGGCGGCCGCTGTCGGTGGCGCTGTAGTGTTGCCATTCGCCCCACAGCAGCCGGCCCAGCATGCCGCACACCAGCAGCGCGAGCACCGCACCGGCGACGCCGAATAACCGGGTTAGTCTCATGTTGCGGTCCACCTTCCGATTTGCTACTTAGCAATATGCCACAAAGCGGCGCCGGCGTGGTTGCGTATCAGCCCATGTGGTAGCATGTCGCCCGCGCGTCGGGGAGCCATGCTGGCCTGAATGCAAAGCTTGAATGTTTACTAATCGAAGGATGAAGAAGATGTCTATGCAAAGAGTGATGCTGCGGTCCAAGTTGCATCGGGTGACGGTCACCCAGGCGGACTTGCACTACGAAGGTTCCTGCGGTATCGACGTGGATCTGCTGGAAGCGGCGGATATCTGGGTCAACGAAAAAATCGAGCTCTACAACGTGAACAACGGCGAGCGCTTCTCCACCTACGCCATTCCCGGCCTGCGCGGCACCGGCGAGATTTCGCTGAACGGCGCCGCCGCGCGCCGCGCGCAGCTGGGCGACCTGCTGATCATCTGCACCTACGCGCCGATGACCGAGGACCAGGCGAAGGACTACAAGCCGAAAGTCGTGTTCGTCGACGACAAGAACAAGATCACGGGCATGAAGAAATAAGTGAAGAAGTAAACCGAAAAGAGCCGCAAGGCTCTTTTTTTATTCCGGCTTCGATGCGTTGTCGTTGCGCAGCAACTGCGACATGTACTGCGGCGTGATGCCGAGGAACGATGCCACCACTTTCTGCGAGATGCGCTGCTCCAGCCCCGGGTACTGGCGGCGGAAGGCGTTCAGCCGACCCTGCGCCGGCGAGGCGTTCAGGTACAGGCGCCGGCCCTGCTCGATGATGCCGCGCTCGGACACCTTCAGGTAGTAGTCGCGCAACACATGGCTGCTGTCGGCCAGCTTGCTGAGTTCCAGCCAGTCCAGGCGGTAGCCGTGCACGGCCGTCTCGGCGACGACGAAATTGAGCGCGGGCTTTTCCTCGCGCGCGCGCAACAGGTCGTCGTGGGCGGCGGCCGGCTGGCCGTCGGTGAGGAACTGCAGCGTGACTTCGTTGCCGGTCTCGGTGATGAAGCCGGTGCGGGCGACGCCGCTGTGCAGCCAGTGGACGTTCTGCGCCACCGTGCCGATGCGTTGTAAAAATTCACCCTTGCGCAGACTCACCGGCACCGCCAGCGGCGCCAGCTGGCGCGTCACCTCATCGTACATTTCAGTCGTCACCTTGTAGCGTTCGGCGATGATTTCCCGGTATTTTGCTCTATGTTCTAAGAATGCCTGATTCATTTTTTTTGGTTTGCTGTGAAATCCCGGCATGTAAATGGCCGTACATAATATCCGGGAGTGTAAACGTTTTCTCAGCGGAAGGGACAATTTTCGTTGCGGATTGGAACTAAAAACGCAAATATATTTCAAGCTTAAAGCAATTGAAAGAGGTTGAGCGGGGCTGGATTTTGGCGTTACCATAAGACAGCACCAGCGCAGCCGGCGGCGCGCGACCGGCCTACAATTCGGGAGACTCACATGAAAATCAGCGACCTCAGTATCGGACGCCGACTGTCCCTTGGCTTTGCTGTCATCCTTGCGATTCTGATATTGAACACCTGTGTCGGCATCTACCGCCTGCAAGGCGTCGCTGAATCCACCCGCGCCATGATGGAGGCGCCGCTGGCCAAGGAGCGCCTGATCGCCGACTGGTACCGTGTGGTGTTTGCCGGCATCCGCCGCACCACGGCGGTGGCCAAGAGCGCCGATCCGGCGCTGGCCACCTTCTTCGCCGAGGACGCCAAGGTCTCCACCGCCTACGCCCAGGGCCTGATCAAGAAAATCGAAGAGCTCGCCAACGACGGCGACAAGGCGCTGATGGCGGACCTGGTCAGCACCCGCAAGAACTATGTGGCTTCGCGCGACGGCGTGATGAAGGCCAAGGCCGGCGGCGACGCCGACGAGGCCAGCCGCCTGCTGGAAAGCGCTTACTTGCCGGCCTCCAAGGTCTACGAGACCATGCTGCAGAAAATGCTGGACCACCAGCGCAAGGAAATCGACAGCGCCGCCGCCCGCATCGACGAGGTGGCCAGGAACAGCCGCAACCTGCTGGTGCTGATGGCGGCGCTGGTGGTGGCCTTCAGCGTGGCGTTCGCGTGGTGGCTGACGGCCGGCATCACGCGGCCGATCAACGAGGCGGTGGCGCTGGCCGAGTGCGTGGCCTGCGGCGACCTGGTCGATCACAGCAACCATGCGACGACCGGCTACAACCAGGACGAGCCGGGCAAGCTGCTGCAGGCGCTGCACCGCATGTCCAGCGGCCTGGTGCAGATCGTCAGCGACGTGCGCAGCGGCACCGACACCATCGCCACCGCGTCGTCGCAGATCGCCGCCGGCAACCTGGACCTGTCGTCGCGCACCGAGCAGCAGGCCAGTTCGCTGGAAGAGACGGCGTCGTCGATGGAGCAGCTGACGTCCACCGTCAAGCAGAACGCCGAGAACGCGCGCCAGGCCAACCAGCTGGCGGCGTCGGCGTCGGAGGTGGCCGCGCGCGGCGGCGCCGAGGTGTCGGACGTGGTGCAGACCATGGCGTCGATCGACGCCTCGTCGAAGAAGATCGTCGACATCATCGGCGTCATCGACGGCATCGCGTTCCAGACCAACATCCTGGCGCTGAACGCGGCGGTCGAGGCGGCGCGCGCCGGCGAGCAGGGGCGCGGCTTTGCCGTGGTGGCGACCGAGGTGCGCAACCTGGCGCAGCGCTCGGCCAGCGCGGCCAAGGAGATCAAGGCGCTGATCGACGATTCGGTGACCAAGGTGGCGACCGGCACGCGGCTGGTGGGCCGGGCCGGCAGCACGATGGAGGAGGTGGTGGCCAGCATAGCCCGCGTCACGCACATCATGGCCGAGATCAGCAACGCCAGCAGCGAGCAGACCAACGGCATCGAGCAGATCAACAACTCGATCACGCAGATGGATCACGTGACGCAGCAGAACGCGGCGCTGGTGGAGCAGGCCGCGGCGGCGGCCGATGCGATGCAGGAACAGGCCGCCAAGCTGGCCGACGCCGTCAGCATCTTCAAGCTGGGCGACGCCGCGCCGCGGCGGCCGGCGATGCCGGCGCGCGGCGGCGCGCGCGCCATGCTGGCCTGAGGGGCAGCTGTAACGCTCAGGCCGTAACGCTCAGGCGGTAATGTTTAGGCTTTTTCCGGCGTGCCGATGAAGCGGTAGATCGCCGCGCCCAGCAGCGCGCCGGCGATCGGCGCGACCCAGAACAGCCACAGCTGGCTGACCGCCCAGTCGCCCACGTACAGCGCCACGCCGGTGCTGCGCGCCGGGTTGACCGAGGTGTTGGTGACCGGAATGCTGATCAGGTGGATCAGGGTCAGGCCCAGACCGATCGGCAGCGGCGCGAAGCCCTTGGGCGCGCGCTCGTCGGTGGCGCCGAGGATAATCAGCAGGAACATCATGGTCATCACCACCTCGGTCACCAGCGCCGCCAGCAGCGAGTAGCCGCCCGGCGAATGCGCGCCGTAGCCGTTGGAGGCGAAGCCGCCCATGACGTCGAAACCGGCCTTGCCGCTGGCGATGACGAACAGCACGCCGCCGGCGGCGATGCCGCCCAGTACCTGCGCGACGATGTAGGGCAGCAGCTTATTGGCGGGGAAGCGGCCGCCGGCCCACAGGCCGATCGACACCGCAGGATTCAGGTGGCAGCCGGAGATGTGGCCGATGGCGTAGGCCATCGTCAACACCGTCAGGCCGAAGGCCAGCGATACGCCCAGCAGGCCGATGCCGACACCGGGAAAGGCCGCCGCCAGCACGGCACTGCCGCAACCGCCGAGCACCAGCCAAAATGTTCCAAAAAATTCCGCGCCATATTGTTTCATGTTTTTCCTTCGATAGAATGAGCCAGTTTGCATAATGTATTTGCAACGTTGTCAATCTACCCGGGACGGAGCAAAAAGTCGAGCGCGGAATTTTCACGCGGCCGGCAGGCGCAGCAGCAAACGGGTGCGGGCGCTGTCGTCCTGCGCGCTCAGCGCGCCGCCCTGCACCTGCGCCAGCAGGCGCGCCGCGTACATCGGCAGCGCGTTGTCGCCGGCCGGACGCTGGGCCGGGCCCTGCAGGCAGGCGCGCTGCGCGGCCGGCAGCACGCCGGCATATTCCAGCGACAGCGTCCAGCAACCGTCTTCCAGCGCGGCGCCCAGCACGATGGAGGTGCCCGCCGGCGTATGGGCCGCCGCGTTCAGCGCCAGGTGTTCGAACAGCGTCTGGCACAGCGTGCGGTCGGCCAGCACCGTCACCGGCGCCGGCGGCAGCATCACCGGATGGGTGCGGGCGGTGGCGGCGGCGCGCGCCAGCATCGCGTTCAGCGCCAGCGGCTCGCTGCCCGGCTGGCACACGCCCTGTTCGATGCGGCACAGTTCGAGCGACAGGCTGGCCAGCCGCAGCGCGCGGTGCGCCGCCTCGTCCAGCCGCTGCAGCGTGTCGCGCCGGGCCGGCGCCGCGGTCAGCGCGGGATCGGCCAGCAGCTGTTCGCCGGCGGCGATCACCTCGGCCAGCGGCGCGCTCAGGTCGTAGCGGCTCAGGCGCTCGACTTCCTCGCGCAGCTGGGCGTTGTCGGCCACGGCCGAGTTCTGCCGCTTCAGGTCGGCCATCATGCCGGCCAGCCGCAGGTGCGTGCGCAGGCGCGCCTTCAGGATGGCCGGATCGACCGGCTTGGTGACGTAGTCGACCGCGCCCAGTTCGAGGCCGCCGACGATGTCCCCGGTCTGGTCCTTGGCCGTCAGGAAGATCACCGGGATGTCGGCGGTGGCGGGATCGGCCTTGAGGCGGCGGCACACTTCGAAGCCGTCCATTTCCGGCATCATGATGTCGAGCAGGATCAGGTCCGGCCGGTGCACGGGAATGATCTCCAGCGCCTTCTTGCCGGAGATCGCCACCTTGACGCCGTAGCCGTCCTCGGCCAGCATGCCGGCGATGACCTTGATGTTGGTGGCGATGTCGTCGACCACCAGCACGGTCGCTTCGCGCAGCCGTTCCTCCAGCGGGCGTTCCATGCCGATCAGCGGCGCCGGCGCCGGCGTGGCGGCGGACGCGGCGGCGCGGCGCATGGCCGCGCGTTTGGCGGCGGCGTCGCCGCCAGCAAGCCTTCGCGGTTGGCTTCGCCGGGCAGCAGCATGAACGGCAGCTCCTTGTCGGCCAGCGTGCTGCGTACCCAGCGCAGCAATTGCAGGCCGTTCATGCCCGGCATGTCGAGGTCCGAAATGACGGCGGCGATCGGCCGCTCGTTGAGGATGCGGCAAGCTTCTTCGCCGCTGCCGGCCAGGAACACGTTGGCGAAGCCGAGATCGGCGAGGATGCCTTTGACCACGGAGCGCATTTGTTGATTGTCGTCCACCACCAGCAACGGCAGCGAGAGATCGATATTCGGCAGAGGCATAGAAGGTTCCAGCGTGATAGTGAGTAAGGTCGAAAGTAAGGCAATGCCGCGCTGGCTTGCTGCGGTGGTGCTGCTACAACAGTAGCAAGCAACATCCATCATGCAAGCATCTATCTTAACTTTACTTTATTTTTCTTTTGAAGCAATTTGAGGTGCTGTGGCTTAAAACTCCACAATACAATTGATTGTCGGCCACATTGTGGCGCAGGCTTTATTTCTGGGATACAGTTGGACTTCCACAAGGCCGCACATGCGCCTTGCGAGATGATAGTGGGGTGGCGTCCAGTGAAGAATAATGCGGGTATGGATAGCAGGATATTGATGCCCTTCGGCCTGGCCGGCGCGGGCGCGCTGGGGACCGTGGTTGCCGGCTGGAGCACCTGGGGCTGGTACACGCTGTTGTGGTCGGCGTTGCTGCTGGCCGCCGCCGCGTGGTGCGCGCGCGCGTCGGGCGCGGCCGGCATGGGCGGCGGCGAGCAGCAGATGATAGACAGCTACCTGGCCGGACGCGAGCAGTTCGGCGACGCCGTGCTGCCGATCTGGTGCCGCCACATCGAAAACTCGCGCACCCAGATGGAGGAAGCGGTGGCCGACCTGGCAGGGCGTTTCTCCAGCATCGTCGACAAGCTCGACAACGCGGTCCATGTGTCCAGCCACGGCGGCGGCCAGGGCGGCCCGGCGATGACCGAGGTGTTCGCGCGCAGCGAAACCCAGCTCGGCTCGGTGGTGGTGTCGATGAAATCGGCGATGGCTTCCAAGCAGGCCATGCTGGCCAAGATCAAGGACCTCGAAAGCTTCACGCGCGAATTGCGCGACATGGCCGAAGGCGTGGCCAGCATCGCCGCGCAAACCAATCTGCTGGCGCTGAACGCGGCCATCGAGGCGGCGCGCGCCGGCCCCGCCGGCCGCGGCTTCGCGGTGGTGGCGCAGGAAGTGCGCAACCTGTCGAGCCGCTCGGCCGAGACCGGCCGCAACATCTCCAACCGCGTCGGCCTGATCAGCAGCGCCATCCTGGCCGCCAGCCAGGCGGCCGAACAGTCCAGCGAGCAGGAAGACAAGTCGATGCAGTCGGCCGAAGGCATGATCGATACGGTGCTGCAGGACTTCCGCCGTATGACCGACGAGCTGGTGCAGTCGTCCGACCTGCTCAAGCAGCAGAGCGTCGGCATTCAGGGCGAGGTCGGCGAGGCGCTGGTGCAGCTGCAGTTCCAGGACCGCGTCAGCCAGGTGATGGCGCACGTGCGCGAAAACATGGAGCTGCTGCCGGCGCTGCTGCGCGACAACCGCGACCGCTACCACGCCGACCAGGTGCTGGAGCCGCTCGACCCGCAGCCGCTGCTGCACGAACTGCAAAAAACCTATGCGATGGCGGAGGAGCATGCGATCCACACCGGCTCGCGCCACGCCACCCCGGTCGCCGCCGCGGCCGATGAAATCACTTTCTTCTGAGGATAGCTAAACCATGGCAAAAACCATTATGGTGGTCGACGATTCCGCATCCCTGCGCCAGGTGGTCGGCATCGCGCTCAAGGGCGCCGGCTACGACGTGATCGAGGGCCGCGACGGCGTCGACGCGCTGTCCAAATGCACCGGCCAGAAAATCCATCTGGTGGTGTGCGACGTCAACATGCCGAATATGGACGGCATCACCTTCGTCAAGGAATTCAAGGCCCTGCCCAACTACCGCTTCACGCCGGTCATCATGCTGACCACGGAATCGCAGGAGAGCAAGAAGGAAGAGGGCAAGGCTGCCGGCGCCAAGGCCTGGGTGGTCAAGCCGTTCAAGCCCGAGGTGCTGCTCGGCGCCGTCGCCAAGCTGGTGCTGCCCTAAACCGAACGACCGAACGACTGAACGGAGGCCGCGATGCCGGACCAATCACCGCAGGACGTCACCCGCATTGCCATCGACGGCGAGATGACGATCTACCGCGCCGCCGACCTCAGAGTCGTGGTGCTGGAAGCGCTGCGCAAGTCGCGCGTGCTGGAGATCGACCTGGCCGGCATCACCGAACTCGATACCGCCGGCCTGCAGGTGCTGATGCTGGCCAAGCAGACCGCCAACGCCGACAAGCGCGAACTGCGCCTGCTGCACCACAGCCCGGCCGTGGTCGAGATATTCGAAATGCTGGACCTGGGCGCGTTCTTCGGCGACGCCCTGCTGATACACGACTGACCTGCGAGGCCACGCCATGAACCTGGACGAAGCGCTACAGACATTTATCACGGAAAGCCGCGAACTGCTCGAGGAAATGGAAAACGCGCTGCTCAACGTCGACCTTGCGGGCGACCAGAGCGAGGCGATCAACGCCATCTTCCGCGCCGCCCACACCATCAAGGGTTCGGCCGGCTTGTTCAGCCTCGATCACATCGTCGCCTTCACCCACGTGGTCGAGAGCCTGCTCGACGAAGTGCGCGACGGCCGCGTGGTGCTCAACGATGAAATGATCGTGCTGCTGCTGTCGTGCTGCGACTACCTGTCCGGCATGACGGACGCGCTGGCCGCCGGCCAGCTGGAGGCCGATCCGGACACCGCGCCCGAAGGCGAGATGCTGCTGCAGCAGCTGCGCCGCCACATGGAAGGCGGCGCGGACGCCGCCGGCACAGCCGCAGGTGCAGCGTCGGCGCCGCTGGCGGTGCAGGCCGAGCCGGGCGTCGAGCGCATCGCCCAGCACGGCGGCGACAGCGACTACTGGCACATCTCGCTGCGCTTCGGCCGCGGCGTGCTGCAGAACGGCATGGACCCGATCGCCTTCCTGCGCTACCTGGCCAAGCTCGGCCGCGTGGTCGGCATCGCCACCGTGCCCGATGCGCTGCCGCCCGCCGACGAGATGGACGCGGAGCTGTGCTACCTCGGCTTCGAAATCGCCTTCGACAGCACGGCCGACCGCGACGCCATCGCCGGCGTGTTCGAGTTCGTGCAGGACGATTGCGAGATCCGCATCATCCCGCCGCACAGCAAGGTGTCGCACTACGTCGACCTGATCCGCGCCTTGCCGGAACAGGCCGCGCGCCTGGGCGAGATCCTGGTGCGCTGCGGCAGCGTGACCGCGTTCGAGCTGGAGGGGGCGCTGCACCAGCAGTCGACCGGGGAGCGCCCGGCCGACGAGCCGCAGCAGCAGCTGGGCAGCATCCTGGTCGGCGCCGGCAACGTACCGCCGGTGGTGGTGGAGGCGGCGCTGGCCAAGCAGAAGCAGGTCAGCGAACAGAAGGCGCAGGAGAGCCGCTCGATCCGCGTCGATTCCGACAAGTTGGACCGGCTGATCGACCTGGTCGGCGAGTTGATCATCGCCGGCGCGCGCGCCAGCATGATAGGCCAGCATATCCAGAACGCCGAGCTGCTCGAATGCACCTCGACCCTGACCGGGCTGGTGGAGGACGTGCGCGACGCCGCGCTCGAGCTGCGTATGGTGAAGATAGGCGCCACCTTCAACCGCTTCCAGCGCGTGGTGCACGACGTCGCGCGCGAGCTGGGCAAGGACATCGGCCTGATCGTCGACGGCGAGGATTCGGAACTGGACAAGACCGTGGTGGAGAAGATCGGCGATCCGCTGATGCACCTGGTGCGCAACGCCATGGACCACGGCATCGAGCCGGCCGACGTGCGCGTGGCCAACGGCAAGTCTGCCAAGGGCATGATCAAGCTCAACGCCTTCCATGAATCGGGCAGCATCGTCATCGAAGTCAGCGACGACGGCGGCGGCCTGCGCAAGGAAAAGATCCTGGCCAAGGCCGTCGAGCGCGGGCTGGTGGACGCCGACCGCAAGCTGACCGACAGCGAGATCTACAACCTGATCTTCGAGGCCGGCTTCTCCACCGCCGAGAAGATCACCAACCTGTCCGGACGCGGCGTCGGCATGGACGTGGTCAAGCGCAACATCACCGCGCTGCGCGGCAGCGTCGACGTCAGCAGCAAGGAAGGCGCCGGCACCACCGTCACCGTGCGCCTGCCGCTGACGCTGGCCATCATCGACGGCTTCCTGGTGCAGGTGGGATCGTCGGTGTTCGTGATCCCGCTCGACATGATCGAGGAGTGCATCGAGTACGCCACCGAGCCGGGCCAGGACTATTGCAACCTGCGAGGCCAGGTGCTGCCGTTCGTGCGTCTGCGCGAGCTGTTCCGCATCGACGGCGCCGCCACGCGGCGCGAGAGCATCGTCGTGCTCAAGCTGGGCAACCAGCGCGCCGGGCTGGTGGTCGATACGCTGCTGGGCGAATTCCAGACCGTCATCAAGCCGCTCAGCCCGATGTTCAGCGAAGTCAAATGCATCAGCGGCTCGACCATCCTGGGTAGCGGCGAAGTGGCGCTGATCCTGGACGTGTCGGCGCTGATGCAGGCCGTCAGCGGCAAGGGCGCCGCCGTGGCGCTGGCCGCCTAGCCTGAAAGAGGAAACCATGAATACCGCCGTCAACAACGCCGTCAACAATGTCGTGACTTACGGGAGCAGCGCCATCGTCGCGCTGCAGAGCGGCGCCGCGCTGCCCAGCCAGTTCCTGACCTTCATGCTGGGCGAGGACCAGTACGCGGTCGGCATCCTGCACATCAAGGAGATCATCGAGTACGGCAGCCTGGCGACCGTGCCGATGATGCCGGACTGCGTGCGCGGCGTGATCAACCTGCGCGGCGCCGTGGTGCCGGTGATGGACCTGTCGGCGCGCTTCGGCCGCAGTCCCAGCGTCATCGGCAAGCGCAGCTGCATCGTCATCGTCGAAGTCGACAGCGGCGACGGCGAGTGCAAGCAGGTGCTGGGCATGCTGGTCGACGCGGTCAACGCGGTGGTGGAAATCGCCGCCGGCGACATCGAGCCGGCGCCGTCGTTCGGCACCCGCATCCGGCCCGACTTCATCGCCGGCATCGGCAAATTCAACGGAAAGTTCGTGATCCTGCTCGACATCGAACACGTGCTGTCGAACGAGGAAATCGTGGAAATGGCGCGCGACACCGTCGCCGCCCGCAGCAACTGACCATCGAAGCAAAGCAGCCCATGCCCGTCACCGCCATCACCGACCGCGAATTCATGCAGTTCCAGCGCTTCATCTACGATGCGGCGGGTATCTTCATGGCCAACGGCAAGCAGGCGCTGGTCAGCGGCCGGCTGGCCAAGCGGCTGGCCCACTATCAGCTCAACAGCTATGGCGACTATCTGCGGCTGCTGGAAAGCCGCACGCAGCCGGCCGAGCTGCAGGTGGCGGTCGACCTGCTGACCACCAACGAAACCTATTTTTTCCGCGAGCCCAAGCACTTCGCGCTGCTGCGCGACCTGGCCACCGAGGCGCGCGACAAGAAGCAGACCCTGCGCGTGTGGAGCGCCGCCAGTTCCAGCGGCGAGGAACCGTACAGCATCGCCATGGTGATGGCCGACGTGTTGGGCGACGCCGCCTGGGAGGTGCTGGGCACCGACATCAGCACCCGGGTGCTGGAGCGCGCCCGCAGCGGCCACTATCCGATGGAGCGCGCCAGCCAGATGCCGCCGGCCTACCTGAAGCGCTTCTGCCTCAAGGGCCAGGGCTGCGAGGCCGGCACCATGCTGATCGAGCGCCCGCTGCGCCAGCGCGTGCAGTTCCGCCACCTGAACCTGAACGAGCCGCTGCCCAAGATCGGCAGCTTCGACGTGATCTTCCTGCGCAACGTGATGATCTACTTTAACCTGGAGACCAAGCGCCAGGTGGTGGCGCGGCTGCTGGCGCAGCTGCGGCCCGGCGGCTACTTCCTGATCGGCCATTCCGAGACGCTCAACGACATCAACGATACCCTGCTTGCGGTGGCGCCCTCCATCTATCGCAAACCATGACGGCGACGCTGACCATGGCCGATTCCAAGCTGATCGATATCTTCCTGATGCCCGGCGATTTCTTCGTCGGCGACCAGCGCTACCGCGTGCGCACGCTGCTTGGCTCCTGCGTGTCGATCACCTTGTGGCATCCGGCCCTGCGCATCGGCGCGATGTCGCATTTCCTGCTGCCCGGCACCGGCCGCAGGAAGGCCCACGACAAGCCCGGCATCTACGGCGCCGACGCCATGGCGCTGATGCTGGACGGGATGGCGCAGCACGGCGCGCCGCCGATCCAGTGCCAGGGCAAGATTTTCGGCGGCGCCGCCATGTTCCCGCGCAACGCCAAGGTGCGCGACATCGGCATGCAGAACGGCGACTACGCGCGCAGCCTGTTGCAGCAGCACGGCATCCAGGCGGTGTCCGAAAGCCTGTTCGGCGAAGGACACCGCCAGTTGATTTTCACCATCCGCAGCGGCGAAGTGTTGAGCCGCCAGGTGGCGCCCGATACGGCGGCGCCCCGCAAGACCAAGGAAAAGGCATGAGTGGAATCAAGGTCATGATCGTCGACGACTCGGCCGTGGTGCGGCAGGTGCTGAGCGGCCTGCTCAACGCGGCGGCCGGCATCACCGTCACCCACGCGGTGGCCAATCCGCTGCTGGCGATCGAGCGCATGAAGGTCCAGTGGCCGGACGTGATCGTGCTCGACGTCGAGATGCCGAAGATGGACGGCATCACCTTCCTGCGCAAGATCATGGCCGAGCATCCGACGCCGGTGGTGATCTGCTCGACGCTGACCGAGAAGGGCGCGCAAACCTCGGTCGAGGCGCTCAGCGCCGGAGCGGTGGCCATCATCACCAAGCCGCGGCTGGACCTGAAGCAGTTCCTGCACGACAGCGCCGACGAATTGGTGTCGGCGGTGCGCGCCGCCGCCGGCGCCCACGTCGGCAAGCTGGTCAACCGTCCGCCGCCGGTGCCGGCGCCCAAGCTCAATGCCGACGCCGTGCTGCCGCCGTCCGACCACAAGCCGATGACCGCCACCACCGAGCGCGTGGTGGCGATCGGCACCTCCACCGGCGGCACCCAGGCGCTGGAAGAGGTGCTGACGTCGCTGCCGCGCGTGTCGCCCGGTATCGTGGTGGTGCAGCACATGCCGGAAAAATTCACCGCCGCCTTTGCCGCCCGCCTCGACAGCGTGTGCGAGGTGCGCGTCAAGGAAGCCGCCAACAACGACCGCGTGCTGCAAGGCCAGGTGCTGATCGCGCCGGGCGGCAAGCATATGCTGCTGCGCCGCACCGGCGCCCAGTATTTCGTCGAGGTGGTCGACGGCCCGCTGGTCAACCGCCACCGGCCGTCGGTCGACGTGCTGTTCCGCTCGGCGGCGCGCGCGGCCGGCGCCAACGCGCTGGGCGTGATCATGACCGGCATGGGCGACGACGGCGCGGCCGGCATGCTGGAGATGTTCAAGGCCGGCGCGCGCACCGTGGCGCAGGACGAGGCCAGCTGCGTGGTGTACGGCATGCCGAAGGAAGCGGTCAAGCGCGGCGGCGTGGAGAAGTCGGTGCCGCTGAACGCGATCTACCGTGAAATCCTGCAGCAGCTCGGCTACTGACCTTTTACCGCATATGGAACCAGCGCGCACCATGCCGACACAAACCGCCACCGTCAACGAGACCGCCGCCGCCCGGGCCTGGGCCGGCCAGCGCGTGCTGGTGGTGGAGGACAGCGCGGTGCAGCGCGGCTACCTGGTCGGCCTGCTGCGCCAGCTCGGCTTCGGCGACATCCTGGAGGCGGGCGACGGCAACGAAGCCTTGCAGATGCTGGAGCGGCAGGACGGCGAGCCGATGTTCCTGGTGCTGACCGACCTCGAAATGCCGGGCATGGACGGCATCGAGCTGACCTGCCAGCTGCGCGACCGTCGGCTGGCGCAAAACCTGATCGTGGTCAGCGCGCGCGATCCGCGGCTGCTGGAGATCATCGAGAACATGAGCTTTGACGATGCCTGCCTGGACCTGCTGGGCACCTTGCTCAAGCCGGTGCAGCTGGACGCGCTGACGCAGTTGCTGGAGCGCGCCGGGCGTGCGGTGGCCGCCAAGCCGGCCTGCGCGCAGCCGGATCAGCCGCTGCTCGACGAACTGGCGCAGGCGCTGGCGCGCGGCGAATTCCTGCCTTACTACCAGCCCAAGATCGCCATGCAGAGCGGCCAGCTGAAGGGCATGGAAGCGCTGGCGCGCTGGCGCCATCCGGTGCGCGGCCTGCTGGCGCCGGCGCATTTCATCGATGCGCTGGAAGGCACGCCGCTGATGGAGGACTTCACGCTGGCGATGGTCGGCCAGGTGCTGGCGCAGCTGGAGGAATGGCAGCGGCACGGCCTGCCGCCGCTGACGGTGTCGATCAACCTGTCGGCCGACAACCTGGCCGAGCGCAGCTTCATCGACCGGCTGACGGCGCTGGTGATGGCCTCCTCGGTGAAGCCGGCCACGCTGGTGTGGGAAGTCACCGAGACCAGCGTGATGCGCCAGCTGTCGCAGGCGCTGACCAATATGGGCCGCCTGCGGCTGATGGGCTTCGGCCTGGCGATGGACGATTTCGGCATCGGCTATTCGTCGATGCAGCAGTTCGCGCGTTGCCCGTTCACCGAACTGAAGATCGACCGCGCCTTCGTCAACGGCGCGTCGCAGCGGGCCAACCGCCACGTGGTGTTGAAGAGCGCGCTGGACCTGGGCCAGAGCCTGGGCGTGGCCACCGTGGCGGAGGGGGTGGAGACGATCGAGGACTGGAAGCTGCTGCGCGAGCTGGGCTGCGACATGGCGCAGGGCTATCTGCTGGCCAGGCCGATGCCGGCGGAGGATCTGGTCGGGTGGATGAGGCAGGACCGGCGCCGCTTGCGGGCGCTGGCGGTGGACGAGCAGGGCCAGGGCGCGGCATCGCGTCCTGATTAAATATATCTAAAAAAACGGCCTAACTGGAGAGCTATTATGTTTGCAACGATTACAGTCAGGACCAAGATTTTGACGCTGCTGGGCGTCGCAGTGCTGGCACTGCTGGTGGTGGTGATCATTTCCTTCATGGGTTTGAAAAAGGAAGGCGAGATGCTGCGCGAGATAGGCGTGGTGCGCCTGCCGTCGGTGCAGGCGCTGATGGCGATGAACGAGGCCAAGACGGCGCTGCGCTCGTCGGCGCGCGCCGTCGATGCGCTGGCCAACTATCCCGACCAGGCCGACGAGCTGCCGCATGAGCTGAAGCGGCAGGGCGAGATCATGGCGCAGTTCGAGAAAGCCTGGAAAATCTACGAGCCGCTGCCGCAGACGGTCGAGGAAGAAAAGGTGTGGAAGCAGTTCATCAAGGAGTGGGACGACTGGAAGCAGAAGAACACCATGTTCACCGATCAGCTGTCGAAACTGATACGTACCGACAAGGACAAGCGCAAGGAGGAATTCGTCGAGCTGCACAAGGTGCTGCTGGCCAACCGCGACGCCTTCCACGCGATTGAGAACAGCCTGGGCAAGCTGGTGCAGATCAACGTCGACGTCGGCAACGACTCGGTCAAGGAGGCCGAGATCGCGTCGTCGCGCGCCCAGACCCAGATGTACACGGCGTCCGCCATTTCGCTGGCGCTGCTGGTTTCGCTGGGCTTGTTGATATTGACGGGCATCCTGCGCCAGCTGGGCGGCGACCCGAGCTACGCCGCCGAGATCGTGCGCCAGGTGGCCGACGGCGATTTGAGCGCCGACGTCGAGCTGAAGTCCGGCGACAGCACCAGCCTGCTGGCGGCGATGAAGGGCATGATCGAGAAGCTGTCGCACGTGGTGCAGGAAGTGAACAACGGCGCCGAGGCGCTGGCCAGCGCTTCGGAAGAGGTCAGCGCCACCGCGCAGTCGCTGTCGCAGGCGGCCAGCGAGCAGGCCGCCGGCACCGAGCAGACCAGCGCCTCGGTCGAGCAGATGACGGCGTCGATTTCGCAGAACACGGAGAACGCCAAGGTCACCGACGGTATCGCCAGCAAGGCGGCGCTGGAGGCGGCCGAGGGCGGCGAGGCGGTGCGTTCGACGGTGGCGGCGATGCAGCAGATCGCCAAGAAGATCAGCATCATCGACGACATCGCCTACCAGACCAACCTGCTGGCGCTGAACGCGGCGATCGAGGCGGCGCGCGCGGGCGAGCATGGCAAGGGCTTCGCGGTGGTGGCGGCCGAGGTGCGCAAGCTGGCCGAGCGCAGCCAGGTGGCGGCGCAGGAAATCGAGCAGGTGGCGTCGAGCAGCGTGGAGCTGGCCGAGAAGGCGGGCCGGCTGCTGGACGAGATGGTGCCCAACATCCGCCGCACCTCCAACCTGGTGCAGGAGATCACGGCGGCGTCGGAAGAGCAGTCGGCCGGCGTCGGCCAGATCAATTCGGCCGTCACGCAGCTGAGCCAGACCACGCAGCAGAACGCGTCGAGTTCGGAGGAGCTGGCCGCCACCGCCGAGGAGATGAGCGGCCAGGCCGAGCAGCTGCAGCAGACCATGTCCTTCTTCAAGCTGGCCGGCTATGGCGCCAGCACGCGCAGCGTGCGCGCGGTGGCGCCGGTGCGCGTGGCACGGGCCAAGCCGAAAGCCGGCGCCACGGCCGGCAACCGCCGCATGGCGGAAATGAGCGATCCAGACGAAAGCAATTTCACTAAATTCTAAGCGAGGCCGGCATGAATACCTTGAGCGTAGCGGAGCCGCGGCAACTGGCGGCGGGTCCAGCGCAATATCTCAGCTTCATGCTGGGACCGGACATGTTCGCCATCGGCATCCTGGCGGTGCGCGAGATACTCGAGTACGCCGGTGTCACGCCGGTGCCGCAGATGCCGGCCTGTATCAGCGGCGTGATCAACCTGCGCGGCACGGCGGTGCCGGTGCTGGATCTGGCGCGGCGGCTGGAACGGGCGCCGTCGCCGATCGGCAAGCGCACCTGCATCATCGTGGTCGAAGTGGACAGCGACGACGGCCCCTTCGTGATCGGCATCCTGGTCGACGCCGTCAACGCGGTGCTGGATATTCCGGCCGCCGATGTCGAGCCGGCGCCCAGCTTCGGCGCCCAAGTGCGCGCCGAGCTGCTGCAGGGCATAGGCAAGGTCAACGGCCGCTTCGTGCTGCTGCTGAACGTGCAGCACGTGGTATCGGCCAGCGAGATCGCCGCGCTGTCGGCCGGCGGGGCCTTGCCACAGAATTCATAGCGCCACTCTTCAGGAGACTGATATGTTTGCACAGATAACCGTCAGGACCAAGATCCTGACGCTGATCGCGATCTCCGTGCTGGCGTTGTTGATGGTGATGGCGATCGCTTTCCAGGGGCTGAAAAAAGAAAGCGAGATGCTGGCCGAAATCGGCAAGAACCGCATGCCTTCGGTGAAGGCGCTGATGGCGATCAACGAGGGCAAGACCGGCATCCGCTCGGCCAACCGCGCGGCCGAGGTGGTCGCCGCCTATCCCGAAGATACGGCGGAAATCGCGCAGCAGATCAAGCGTCGCACCGAGATCTTCGCCGAGATCGACAGCGCCTGGAAAGTCTACGAGCCGCTGCCGCAGAGCACCGATGAAGCCGCGCTGTGGAAGACCTTTGTCAAGCAGTGGGACGCCTGGCGCCTGAAGGACGCGGAGTTCGGCGGCCTGCTGAGCCAGATCCGCGGCGCCGATCTGGCACGGCGCAAGGAGCTGTTCGTTGAGCTGCACCGCAACCAGGCCGACAACCGCCCCGTCTTCCGCGAGGTCGAGGCCAGTCTCGACAAGCTGGTCGAGTTGAACGTCAAATACGGCGACGACTCCGTGCAGGAGGCGGATGCGGCGTCGTCCAGCGCGCTGACCAGCATGTATGTGGCGTCCGGCGTGGCGCTGGCGCTGCTGGTGGCGATCGGCCTGCTGATCCTGAGCGGCATCATGCGCCAGCTGGGCGGCGATCCGGGCTATGCGGCCCGGATCGTGCGCCAGGTGGCCGACGGCGACCTGAGCGCCGACGTCGAACTGAAGTCCGGCGACAGCACCAGCCTGCTGGCGGCGATGAAGGGCATGATCGAGAAGCTGTCGCACGTGGTGCAGGAAGTGAACAACGGCGCCGAGTCGCTGGCCAGCGCTTCGGAAGAGGTCAGCGCGACGGCGCAGTCGCTGTCGCAGGCGGCCAGCGAGCAGGCCGCCGGCACCGAGCAGACCAGCGCCTCGGTCGAGCAGATGACGGCGTCGATTTCGCAGAACACCGAGAACGCCAAGGTCACCGACGGCATCGCCAGCAAGGCGGCGCTGGAGGCGGCCGAGGGCGGCGAGGCGGTGCGCTCGACGGTGGCGGCGATGCAGCAGATCGCCAAGAAGATCAGCATCATCGACGACATCGCCTACCAGACCAACCTGCTGGCGCTGAACGCGGCGATCGAGGCGGCGCGCGCGGGCGAGCACGGCAAGGGCTTCGCGGTGGTGGCGGCCGAGGTGCGCAAGCTGGCCGAGCGCAGCCAGGTGGCGGCGCAGGAAATCGAGCAGGTGGCGTCGAGCAGCGTGGAGCTGGCCGAGAAAGCGGGCCGGCTGCTGGACGAGATGGTGCCCAACATCCGCCGCACCTCCAACCTGGTGCAGGAGATCACGGCGGCGTCGGAAGAGCAGTCGGCCGGCGTCGGCCAGATCAATTCGGCGGTCACGCAGCTGAGCCAGACCACGCAGCAGAACGCGTCGAGTTCGGAGGAGCTGGCCGCCACCGCCGAGGAGATGAGCGGCCAGGCCGAGCAGCTGCAGCAGGCGATGTCCTTCTTCAAGCTTGCCGGTGTGTCACGCAGCGTGCGCGCGGTGGCGCCGGTGCGCATGGCGCCGCGGGCCACGCCGAAAGCCGGCGCCATGGCCGGCAGCCGCCGCATGGCCGAAATGAGCGATCCGGGCGAGATGAACTTCATCAAGTTCTGAGTCCCGGCGCGTGTGGCGTGGATCGTACGCCACAGCGTGAGTATTGGTTAGATTTGGTGCTGCGGATTGGTTCACAATGGCTAGTGGCTACACGTTACCTCGGAGAAACCCCTCATGTTCAAGCAGATGAAAATGGAAACCCGGCTGCATGCCGGTTTTGGCGGCATCGTATTGCTGGTGATATTGCTGGGCGTAATAGCCTTCGCCAAGCTGACTTCTCTGCACGAGCACTGGAACGAGTTCGAGACCGTGACCCTGGCGCGCAAGAACGCCGTGCTGGAAGGCGTGACGGCGCAAGG
The DNA here is from genome assembly GCF_964254095.1 of Duganella sp. LjRoot269. Lineage (NCBI taxonomy): Bacteria > Pseudomonadati > Pseudomonadota > Betaproteobacteria > Burkholderiales > Oxalobacteraceae > Duganella > Duganella sp. LjRoot269. The sequence goes on from NZ_CAXUSL020000001.1 coordinate 841,533, forward strand.
CCTGGCGGTGCACCACTTCAAGAATTACATCCTGCGCGGCGGCGACTACAACAGCAAGTTCCGCGCCGACCTGGCCACCATCGAGCAGCATATGGCCGGTTACAAGAGCGCCGGCAGCGTCACCGCCGAGGAGCAGGCGCTGTTGAACGAGGTGGCGGTGAGCACCAAGGCCTATGGCGACAGCATGACCCAGCTGGAGGCCATGCACGAGAAGGGGATGACCCCGGTGGAGATGGACAAGTCGATCAAGGGCGCCGACGAAGCCATCGCTAGCGCCTTCCGCAAACTGCTCAAGGTCAACGCCAGCGAAACCCAGGCTGAATCGACGGCGATGACCGAGGTGACCAACTCCGCCAAGCAGATGATATTGGCGGTCGACGTCTGCATCGCCATCCTCGGCTGCGTGCTGGCGGTGTGGCTGGCGCGCAGCCTGTCGGGCATCGTGCGCGAGGTGCAGTCGGTGGTCGCCAGCCTGGCCGGCGCCTCGCAGGAAGTCAGCGCCACCGCGCAGTCGCTGTCGCAGGCGTCCAGCGAGCAGGCCGCCGGCGTCGAGGAAACCAGCGCCTCGATCGAGCAGATGACGGCGTCGATCGCGCAGAATACGGAAAACGCCAAGGTCACCGACGGCATCGCCACCCAGGCGGCGGTGGACGCGACGCGCGGCGGCGAGGTGGTGAAGGCGACGGCGGCGGCGATGAAGCAGATCGCCAGCAAGATCAGCATCATCGACGACATCGCCTATCAAACCAATTTGCTGGCGCTGAACGCGGCGATCGAGGCGGCGCGCGCGCATGAACACGGCAAGGGCTTCGCGGTGGTGGCGGCCGAGGTGCGCAAGCTGGCCGAACGCAGCCAGGTGGCGGCGCAGGAAATCAGCAAGGTGGCGTCGGACAGCGTGGAGCTGGCCGAGCAGGCCGGCCAGATGTTCGACGCGCTGGTGCCCAACATCCGCAAGACGTCGGACCTGGTGCAGGAAATCACGGCGGCGTCGGAGGAGCAGAGTTCCGGCGTACGGCAGATCAACAGCGCGGTGATCCAGCTGAGCGAGACCACGCAGCTCAACGCGGCCAGCTCGGAGGAACTGGCCGCGACGTCGGAAGAGATGAGCGCCCAGGCCGAGCAGCTGGGCGCCCTGATGGCGGTGTTCAAGCAGTACGCGGTCGACGAGGCCCCGCGCGGCACGCGCTCGACGCGTCCGACGATGCTGCGGCCGGGCGTCGCCTCGGCGCGCGCCGCCCGCCCGCGCAACCTCGGCCTGGTCGCCGACGGTTCGCCGGACGAGACCAAGTTCACCCGGTTCTAGGCTGGCGGCGGGGCGCTAGGCGAGCAGGGCGACTTGATGCAAGCCCGGCCGCAGCCCCTGCCGCGGCGCCTGCGCGGCCGGCGTCAGCTGGAACACGCTGACGGTGCCGAGCAGGCTGGCGGCCTGCTCCTGCAGCGATTGCGCGGCGGCGGCCGCCTCCTCCACCAGCGCGGCGTTCTGCTGCGTGACTTCATCCATTTGCGCGACGGCCTGGTTGATCTGGTCGATGCCCAGCGTCTGTTCGCGGCTGGCGTCGCTGATCTCGGCCATGATGCCGCTGACGCGCTCCACGCTGGCGACGATGTCGGACATGGTGGCGCCGGCCTGCCGCACCAGGCGGCTGCCGGCATCGACCTTCTCCAGCGAATCGCCGATCAGCGCCTTGACCTGGCGCGCCGCGTCGGCGCTGCGCTGGGCCAGGCTGCGCACCTCGGTGGCCACCACGGCAAAGCCGCGTCCCTGCTCGCCGGCGCGCGCCGCCTCGACCGCCGCGTTCAGCGCCAGGATATTGGTCTGGAACGCGATGCCGTCGATGACACCGATGATGTCGACGATCCTGTCGGAGCTGTGCTTGATGTCGTCCATGGTGCTGACCACCTGGCCGACCACGCCGCCGCCCTGCGCCGCCACGTCCGACGCGGATGCCGCCAGTTCGTTGGCGCGGCGCGCGTTGTCGGCGTTTTGCCGCACGGTGGCGGTCAGCTGTTCCATCGAGGAGGCGGTTTCCTCCAGCGAGGCGGCCTGCTGCTCGGTGCGCGCGGACAGGTCCAGGTTGCCGGCTGCGATCTGGCTGGACGCGGTGGCGATGCTGTCGGTGCCGCTGCGCACCTGGCCGACGATGCCCACCAGGTCCTGGTTCATGGTGCGCAGCGCCTGCAGCAGCTGGCCGGTTTCGTCGTTGCTGCGCACGGCGATGTCGCGGGTCAGGTCGCCGGCGGCGACGCTGCGCGCCACGCTGACGGCGTGCGCCAGCGGCCGCGTGATGGCGCGCACCAGCCACCAGCCGATGCCGCCCGCGAGCAGCAGGCCGAGCGCGATGACGCCGGTGGCCAGCGCGCGCCGCACGCCGTAGTTGTCCTGCGATTGCTGATACTCGGCCTTGGCGACGTCGAGCTGCAGCGCGATCAGGTCGTTGAGCGGCGCGCGCAGGCTGTCGTACATGGGCAGCATGGTGCCGCGCACCAGCTGGTCGGCCAGTTCCGGCTGGCCGTGCTCCAGCGCCGCCAGCGTGGTGGCGATGGCCTGCGTCTCGAAAGCGGCGCGGCGCGCCACGAACAGCGCGGCCAGTTCCTTTTCGCGCGGCGTCAGGTAGGTGGCCGCGTAGGCGGTCCAGTTGTCGCGCTCGCGCTGCAGCGTCTCGCGGATCGCCGCCAGCTGCGGCGGCGCGCCGGCCTTGGCGGCCAGCGCGATCTGCAATTGCGCCCGCACCAGCGAGCGCGCCACTTGGTCGAGCTGGCCCAGCGCGACCAGGCGGTCGTCGTACACGGTCTTCAGCGAAGCGTTGACCTGCGCCATGCCAGACAGGCCGTAGACGCCGATGGCGACAAGCTGCAGCGACAGCAAGGCGAGAACAAAAATCAAACGGGCGCGGATGCTGAGATTGCGTAGCATGGTTTCCTTCAAAGGCTAATTTCCAGTTGGAAATAAATGCCTGAGTGTAGGACCGGCCCTATCGACAGGATATTAACTAGTGACTGACTTCAGCAAAAAATTTGCGGCATCAAGGCTTGACGAACTTGAGCGTCATGCGGTCGCTCTCGCCGATGGCCTGGTATTTGGCGCGGTCTTCATCCTTGTTGGCGTAGGTCGGCGGCAGCGCCCACACGCCGCCCTTGTGGTCGGCGTTGTCCTTGGGATTGGCGTTGATTTCCGACTTGGCCGCCAGCTTGAAGCCGGCCGCTTCGGCCAGGCCGATCACGTATTTCTCGTGCATGTAGCCGGAGCTGGCGTCGGCGTCCTGGGTTTTGCCTGCCGGCAGGCGGTGCTCTTCCACGCCGAGTATGCCGCCCTGCTTCAGGCTGGTGTAGAGGCTGGCGAACAGCGTCTTCATATTGTCGGGCCCGGTTTCCATCCAGTTGTGGACGTTGCGGAAGGTGACCACCATGTCGACGCTGCCGGCCGGCGCGAACTCGTACTTGCGCGGCGGCGAGAACACGCCCAGCGCCACCTTGTTGTAGACGGCCGGATTGGCGTTCAGGCGCGCCATGAAGCGCTCGGCCGCCTTGCGCTCGTTGGCGTCGGGCGAGGCCAGGTCGTTGCCGCCGGTGATCAGCTTGCCGTGGTCGCGCAGGTAGGGCGCCAGGATCTCGGTGTACCAGCCGCCGCCCGGCGCCAGCTCCACCACCGTCATGGTCGGCTTGATGCCGAAGAAGGCCAGCGTCTCGTACGGATGGCGGTAGACGTCGCGCGCGACGTTGGCCGGCGTGCGCGACGGCGCGGCGATGGCGGCCTTCAGCGCGGCGTCTTCGGCGGCGACAGCGGCGCCGGCGCCAAGCAGCATGGTGGTAGCCAGGGCGGCCAGTATGGTTCGTTTCATGCAAAGTCTCCTGAAGGTTCGTGGGCTCGGGGCGACGCGGGGACGGTCGCCCTGCCGGATCATCTGTCAAGCTTGCAGGGAGGTCAAGCTAATTGGCTGCGGACACCTGCCGGACACTTTGCGGACACTTGCCGGACAGATGAGCGGACACTTCGATCCGTTTCGCTCCGCTTTGGTCTTGCATATCAGTCACTTGCATAATGATTTCGGTGGCACGTATTTTGCTCTTATTGCCTCTTCGGGCGGCTGGCCCGCAATCCTGTTGGAGATACTATGGAACGACGTGCATTCCTCAATGTGAGTAGTCTGGCGCTGGGCACGATGCTGCTGCCCGCCTTCGGCCGCGCGATCGCGGCGGAAGAGTTGTTGAAGCCGGTCGCCCTGCAGTTCAAGAAAATGCTGGCCGATACCGCGATGACGGCGGCGACCCAGGCCGGCGCCTCCTATTGCGACGTGCGCGTGGGCCGCTACCTGAACCAGTTCATCACCACCCGCGACCTGAACGTTGAGAACGTCACCAACACGGAATCGGCCGGTGTCGGCGTGCGCGTGATCGCCGGCGGCGCCTACGGCTTTGCCGCCACCAACGACATGACGCCGGACGGCGTGGCCGGCGCCGCGCGCCAGGCGGTCGCCATCGCCAAGGCCAACGCCAAGCTGCAGACCGAGCCGGTGATCCTGGCGCCGGTCAAGGGCGTCGGCGAAGTGGCGTGGGCCACGCCCATCGTCAAGGACTGGCGCACCGTCGCCATCAAGGAGAAGGCCGAACTGCTGATCGCCGCCAACAAGGCCGGCATGGAAGGCGGCGCCAGCTTCATGCAATCGCTGCTGTTCCAGGTCAACCAGCAGAAGTACTTCGCCTCCACCGACGGCTCCTACATCGACCAGGACGTGCACCGCTTGTGGATGCCGGTGTTCGCCACCGCCGTCGACCAGAAGACCAACAAGTTCCGCTCGCGCCAGGGCCTGTCGTCGCCGGTCGGCATGGGCTATGAATACCTCGACGCCCGCCCCGAGCACAAGATCAAGGCCGCCGGCGGCGTGACCACGCTGTACACCAAGTCCTACGACCTGATCGAGGATGCGCGCGCGGCCGGCAAGCAGGCCAAGCAAAAGCTGACCGCCAAGTCGGTCGAGCCGGGCAAGTACGACCTGGTGCTGTCGCCGGAACACCTGTGGCTGACCATCCACGAATCGGTCGGCCACCCGACCGAACTCGATCGCGTGCTGGGCTACGAGGCCAACTACGCCGGCACCAGCTTCGCCACGCTGGACAAATGGCAGAGCAAGAAGTTCAAGTACGGCTCCGACCTGGTCAACATCGTCGCCGACAAGACCACCCCGGGTTCGCTGGCCAACGTCGGCTACGACGACGAGGGTGTCAAGTGCAAGCGCTGGGACATCATCAAGGACGGCATCCTGGTCAACTACCAGGCCACGCGCGACCAGGCGCACATCATCGGCGAGAAGGAATCGCACGGCTGCTCGTACGCGGACAACTGGGCCAACGTGCAGTTCCAGCGCATGCCCAACGTCTCGCTGCAGGCGGGCAAGAAGAAGATGACGCCGGACGAAATGGTCAAGGACGTCAAGAAGGGCATCTACATCGTCGGCGACGGCTCCTTCTCGATCGACCAGCAGCGCTACAACTTCCAGTTCGGCGGCCAGCTGTTCTACGAAATCAAGAACGGCAAGATCGGCGCCATGCTGGAAGACGTGGCCTATCAGTCGAACACCCAGGAGTTCTGGAATGCCTGCGTCGGCATCTGCGACGAGCGCGATTGGCGCATGGGCGGTTCCTTCTTTGACGGCAAAGGCCAGCCGCCGCAAGTGTCCGTGGTATCGCACGGCGCTTCGACGACGCGCTTCAACGGCATCAACGTCATCAACACCGCGCGCAAGATCGCCTAAGCCCTGGAGACCACGAGATGAAGAATTTGAGTCAAGAAGAAGCAAAACGTATCTGCGACAAGGTGCTGTCCTATTCCAAGGGCGATCAGTGCGAAGTGAACATCACCGGCAGCCGCAAGGGCAATATCCGCTATGCGCGCAACGCCGTGTCGACCGCCGGCCTGATCGAGGACATGCAGCTGGCGGTGTCGGTCGCCTTCGGCAAGAAGCAGGGCGTCGCCACCATCAACGAGTTTGACGACAAGTCGCTGGAAAAGGCCGTGCGCCGCGCCGAGGACCTGGCGCGCCTGGCGCCGGAAAACCCGGAGTTCATGCCGACGCCGACCAAGCAGGAATACAAGGCCAGCGACACCTTCTCGCAGAAGACCGCCGACATCGATCCTGAATTCCGCGCGCAGGTGGCGGCCTACAGCATCGAGAACAGCAAAAAGAACAAGCTGGTGGCGGCGGGCTTCTTCACCGACAGCTCGCAGTTCACCGCCATCGCCAACTCGAACGGCGTGTTCGGCTTCCAGCGCGACACGGGCCTGGACTTCACCGTCACCGTGCGCACCGAAGACGGCCGCGGTTCCGGCTGGGCCAAGCGCAGCGTCGGCGACGTCAGCAAGTTCGACCCGCGCGAAGCGTCCAACGTGGCGATTGAAAAAGCGCTGCGCTCGGTGGACGCCAAGGCGCTGGAACCGGGCCGCTACACCGTGATCCTGGAGCCGGCGGCGACCTCGGACGTCCTGGCCTATATGTTCAACGGCTTCGACGCGCGCCAGGCCGACGAGGGCCGCAGCTTCCTGTCGAAGAAGGGCGGCGGCAACCGCATGGGCGAGAAGCTGTTCGACGAGCAGGTCAACGTCTGGACCGACCCGTGGGACAAGGACGTCGCCGTGCTGCCGTGGGATGCGCAAAACATGCTGGCGCGCGAACGCCAGGACATCATCAAGGGCGGCAAGATCGCCAACCTGGACTACTCGATGTACTGGGCCAAGAAGCAGGGCAAGCGCGCCATCGGCTCGCCGGGCAACATCATCATGGCCGGCACCAACAAGTCGACCGAGGAGCTGATCGCCAATACCAAGAAGGGCGTGCTGGTCACCCGCACCTGGTACATCCGCATGGTCGATCCGCAATCGGTGCTGCTAACCGGCCTGACCCGCGACGGCACGTTCTACATCGAGAACGGCAAGATCAAGCATCCGATCAAGAACTTCCGCTTCAACGAAAGCCCGGTGACGATGTTGAACAACATCGAGGAACTGGGCAAGCCGGAGATCCTGTCGGGCGACGAGTCGCAGTACCAGCTGCTGATCCCGGCGATGCGGGTGCGCGACTTTAACTTCACGTCGCTGTCAGACGCGGTGTAAAGTAACCCCCGTCGTTCCCGCGCAGGCGGGAACCCATGCTGAGCCTCCTGGCCGGCGAAGTATGGATTCCCGCCTGCGCGGGAATGACGGCGCAAAGGCCTGCTGTATTTCAGGAGACGCAAGTGGAACGACGTTCATTTCTGAAGGTAAGCGCGGCCGCCGGCGGCAGCTTGCTGATACCGGTATTCGGCAACGCCATCGCAGCTGAAGAGCTGATGAATCCCATGGCGGTGCAGTTCAAGAAGTCCCTGGCCGACGCCGCGATGAACGCGGCCACCAAGGCCGGCGCCAGCTACTGCGACGTGCGCATCGGCCGCTACATGAACCAGTTCATCACCACGCGCGACCTGAACGTGGAAAACATCGTCAACACCGAATCGTCCGGCGTCGGCGTGCGCGTGATCGCCGGCGGCGCCTACGGCTTCTGCTCGACCAACGTCATGACCTTGGACTCGGTGGCCGCCGCCGCGCAGCAGGCCGTCGCCATCGCCCGCGCCAATGCCAAACTGCAGACCGAACCGGTGCAGCTTGCTCCCGTCAAGGGTGTCGGCGTGGTGGCCTGGGCCACGCCGTTCAAGAAGGATTGGCGCACCGTGCCGATCAAGGAAAAAGCCGAGATGCTGATCGCCGCCAACAAGGCCGGCATGGAGGCGGGCGCCAGTTTCATGTCGTCCAATCTGTTCCAGGTCAACCAGCAGAAGTACTTTGCCTCCACCGACGGCTCCTACATCGACCAGGACATCCACCGCCTGTGGGCGCCGCTGACCGCCACCGCGGTCGACAAGGCCAGCAACCGCTTCCGCACGCGCGACGGCCTGTCGTCGCCGGCCAGCATGGGCTATGAATTCTTCGACGCCAAGCCCGCCAACAAGGTCAAGGCCGCCGGCGGCGTGACCACGCTGTACAAGGGCGCCTACGATTTGATCGAGGACGCGCGCGCGGCCGGCCGCCAGGCCAAGGAAAAGCTGACGGCAAAAACCGTCGAGCCAGGCAAGTACGACCTGGTGCTGTCGCCGGAACACCTGTTCCTGACCATCCACGAATCGGTAGGCCACGCCACCGAGCTGGATCGCGTGCTGGGCTACGAGGCCAACTACGCCGGCACCAGTTTCGCCACGCTGGATAAATGGCAGAGCAAGAAATTCAACTACGGTTCGGAGCTGGTCAACATCGTCGCCGATAAGACCACGCCGGGATCGCTGGGCTGCGTGGGCTACGACGACGAAGGCGTGGCATCGAAGCGCTGGGACCTGATCCGCAACGGCATCCTGGTCAACTACCAGGCCACGCGCGACCAGGCGCACATCATCGGCGAGAAGGAGTCGCACGGCTGCTCGTACGCGGACAGCTGGAGCAGCGTGCAGTTCCAGCGCATGCCGAACGTGTCGCTGGAAGCGGGCAAGAAGCCGCTGACGCCGGACGACATGGTCAAGGATGTCAAGAAGGGCATCTATATCCTCGGCCGCGGCTCGTACTCGATCGACCAGCAGCGCTACAACTTCCAGTTCGGGGGCCAGCTGTACTTCGAGATCAAGAACGGCAAGATCGCCAATCAGCTGGAAGACGTGGCCTACCAGTCGAACACGCAGGAATTCTGGAACGCCTGCACGGCGCTGTGCGATGACCGCGACTGGCGCATGGGCGGCTCCTTCTTCGATGGCAAGGGACAGCCCAGCCAGGTCAGCGCCGTGTCGCACGGCTCGCCGACCACCCGCTTTAACGGCATCAACGTGATCAACACCGCTCGCAAGATAGGATAAACAATGAAGATGCTGAACCAGGAAGAAGCAAAACGCATTTGCGACAAGATCATGTCGCTGTCCAAGGCCGACGAGTGCCGTGTGCAGATCAGCGGCAGCCGCAACGGCAATATCCGCTATGCGCGCAACGCGGTGTCGACCGCCGGCTTGATCGAGAACACGCAGCTGTCCGTCAGCGTCGCCTTCGGCAAGCGCCAGGGCACCGCGTCGATCAATGAGTTCGACGACAAGTCGCTGGAAAAGGCCGTGCGCCGCGCCGAAGACGTGGCGCGCCTGGCGCCGGAGAATCCGGAGTTCCAGCCGGCGATCAAGAAGCAGGAATACAAGCTGTCCAATACCTACAGCGACGCCACCGCCGCCATCGATCCGGACTACCGCGCCGAAGTGGCCGCCGTCAGCATCAACGCCTGCAAGAAGCAGGGCCTTGTCGCAGCAGGCTTCTTCAGCGACACCACCGGCTTTGAAACCATCGCCAACTCGAACGGCGTGTTCGGCTACCAGACCTTGAGCAATCTGGGTTTCACCGTCACCACCCGCACCGAGGATGGACGCGGTTCCGGCTGGGCCACGCGCTCGGCCAACGATGCGAAGAAATTCGATGCGCGCGAAGCGTCCGAGATCGCCATCGAGAAGGCGTTGAAGTCGGTCGAGGCCAAGGCGCTGGAGCCGGGCCGCTACACCGTGATCCTGGAGCCGGCGGCGACGTCGGAAATCATCGGCCGCATGTTTGGCGCCTTCGATGCGCGCCAGGCCGACGAGGGCCGCAGCTTCCTGTCGAAGAAGGGCGGCGGCAACCGCCTTGGCGAGAAGCTGTTCGACGAGCAGGTCAACGTCTGGGCCGATCCGTGGAATCCGGACGTGCCGGTGCTGGCCTGGGACGGCGCTTCGATGCTGGCGCGCGAGCGCACCGACGTGATCAAGGGCGGCAAGATCGAATCGCTGGACTACACCCGCTACTGGGCCGAGAAGCAGGGCAAGCGCGCAGCAGGCCGTCACGGCAACATGATCATGGCGGGCGGGGGCAAGTCCACCGAAGAGCTGATCGCCTCGACCAAGAAGGGCGTGCTGGTCACCCGCACCTGGTACATCCGCATGGTCGATCCGCAATCGCTGCTGCTGACCGGCCTGACCCGCGACGGCACCTTCTACATCGAGAACGGCAAGATCAAGCATCCGATCAAGAACTTCCGCTTCAACGAAAGCCCGGTGTCGATGCTGAACAATATCGATGAACTGGGCAAGCCGGTGGTGATCGGCGGCGACGAAGTGCGCTTCCAGATGCTGATACCGCCGATGAAGGTGCGCGACTTTAACTTCACGTCGCTGTCGGACGCGGTTTAAGGGGCGGGGCAAAGGGAACAGGGAGCGGCGTGGCCAACTACGATTTTTATTTCACCCGCCTGACCTACGAGTCGGGCGACTGGGACGTCGATATCCGCATGCCCAGCAACGTGCTCAACTCGCTGGTCGAATACACGACCTTGCGGGTTGATCCCGTCGAGCGCATCGTCGCGCTGTCCGATCCGAAGATGCTGGAGGCGCCGTTCTGCTATTTCGCCGGCCACAAGCTGGTGCAATTCACGCCTGCGGAGCGTAAGAACCTGGAGCGCTATATCAAGGGCGGCGGCTTCCTGTTCGTCGACGACTGCAATCACGATATCGACGGCCTGTTCTCGAAATCGTTCGAGGCGGAGATCGCCCGCATCTTCGGGCCCAAGGCGCTGCACAAGATCCCGAACAACCATCCGGTGTATTCGAGCTTCTTCCATTTCGACGGCCCGCCGAACACCAGCGTCGAGCTGAACGGCTGGGGCGACGACCTGGTGCACGACTACCTGAAGGCGGTGGAAGTCGGCGGCCGCGTGCGGCTCTTGTACAGCAACAAGGACTACGGCTGCGAGTGGGACTACGACTTCCGCAACAAGCGGTGGCTGGTGGTCGACAACACCCGCTTTGCGGTCAATATCATTCAATATGCGTTGGGAGCTTGATCTTGGATAGTGCAATCGCCTGGAGCGAAAATGAAATCGGCGCGCTGAGCGCCAAGGTGGCGGCGCTGAAGAAGAGCATGTCCCGCGTGATCATCGGCCAGGAAAACGTGATCGATTCGCTGATCATCTGCCTGCTGGCCGGCGGCCATGCGCTGGTGGAGGGGGTTCCGGGACTGGGCAAGACGCTGCTGGTGAAGTCGCTGTCGCAGGCGACCGACATGGACTTCCATCGGGTGCAGTTCACGCCGGACCTGATGCCGTCGGATATCGTCGGCACCGAGATCCTGGAAGAGGACCATGCGACGCGCAAGCGCGAATTCCGCTTCCAGCAAGGGCCGGTGTTCACGCAGGTGCTGCTGGCCGACGAGATCAACCGCGCGCCGCCTAAAACCCAGTCGGCGCTGCTGGAGGCGATGCAGGAGCGCAGCGTGACCTTCGCCGGTCAGACGCACAAGCTGCCCAAGCCGTTCTTCGTGCTGGCGACGCAGAACCCGATCGAGCAGGCCGGCACCTATCCGCTGCCGGAGGCGCAGCTGGACCGCTTCCTGCTGCGCATCGACGTGGTGTATCCGACCGAGGAGGAAGAGATCGCGATGGTCTCCGCCACCACGCACACCGGCTTGAAAGATGCGGAGCCGGTGATGGACGTGGCGACCCTGCTGCGGCTGCAGCAGCTGGTGCGCGACATCGAGATCGGCGATCATCTGCTGGCCTACGCGACGCGGCTGGTGCGCGCCACGCGTCCGGCGCTGACGACGGTGCCGGCGGTGAAGAAGCATGTGGGCTGGGGCGCCGGTCCGCGCGCCGGACAGGCGCTGGTGCTGGCTTCCAAGGCGCGCGCGTTGATGCACGGACGGCTGGCCGTCACGCGCGAGGACATCGCCGAGATGCTGCTGCCTGTGCTGGCGCATCGCGTGATCCGCAATTTCGAGGCCGAGGCGGACGGTGTCGCGATCGCCGACATCCTGCTGGCGCTGCGCGAGCATATCCGTCCCGACTAAGCTGTTATGCAAGCGACTTCGACATCGTCCGCGCCAGGTTCGGCGACGGCCGCCATGACGGCGATGATGGCCCAGACCAAGGATCTGGAGCTGGTCATCCGTCACGTGCTGGCAGGGCTGGGCCATGGCTTGCATGCGGGGCGCGAGCGCGGCGCCGGCGTGGAGTTCTCCGAATACCGGGCCTACGCGCCGGGCGACGAGTGGCGCCGCGTCGACTGGAAGCTGCTGGCGCGCGCCGACCGCTATTTCGTCCGCGAGGCGGAGCGCGACAGCCACGTCGCCACCTGGCTGTGGCTGGACGCCAGCGCGTCGATGGCGGAGCCCAGCCGCGAAATCAACGGTGTCGATAAACTCTGGTTCGCCCGCACCGTGCTGGCCTGCGTGGCTGCCATCGCGCAGCGGCAGGGCGATGCGTTCGGCCTGGTGATATGCGGCGGCGGAAAAGTCGAATTCACGCAAGCCTCGCGCGGGCCGCGCCAGCTTCAACGGGTGCTGGCGCAGCTGTCCAAGGCCAAGCCGGAAGGCAGTTTGCCGAATGCCGAGGTGCTGCGGGCGAATCTGCATTTCGCGCGTTCGCCAAGTCTGATCTTCGCCGCCAGCGACTTCCTCGACTGGCCGTCGCCGTTGAGCGAAGCGCTGGTGCGCCTGCGCAGCCTGCGGCATGACGTTCGATTGCTGACCTTGCGCACACAGGCGGAGGTGGATGCCAGCTTCAAATCCGGCAGGGCCTACCGCGATCCCGAACAAAGCGACGGCTTGCATCGCTTGAGCAACGCCGACCGCGAGAGCTACAAGCAGCAAAGCCGCGCACACTTCGATGGCGTGTCGGCCAGCTGCCGTCAAAACAATATCGTCCACTACGAGGCGCGCATCGAGCAGCCGCTGCATGCGGTGCTGCGCAGCTGGCTGCAGTTGGCGGGGGCGCGGGCAAAATGATGTTGAGTTCCTATCCGTTCTGGTGGCTGGCGCTGCCGGTTTTGCTGCTGCCGATCTGGTGGCATCGGCAGAAGCGCCAACGGCTGAAAGCCGAGCCTTTGGCTACCGCGCGCTTCCTCCCTTCCGCCGCACCCGAGCAGCTGCGGGTGTGGCAGTGGCGGGATCGCATGCTGTTGCTGGTGCGCTGCCTGATGCTGGTGGCGCTGATCGCCTGGCTGGCGGCCATCATCTTCCCGTGGCGCGGCGATACCGTGCTGGTTGATTCCGGCGCCGACAAGGCGTGGACGGAACAGCAGATCACCGCTGCCGGCATGAACGCGGCGCAGCGCATTGAGCTGCCGGCCACTGGTCAGCAAGGTTCGCATGGCCTGCAATGGTTGCGTGAGCACGAACGCGACTGGCGCCCCAGTGCGCGCCTGCTGGTCGTCGCCCGCGCCGACCAGATAGCGATGCCGGCCCGCGTGCCGCAATTCAGCCATCAAGTTGAACTGCGCACCAAGTTGTCGCCCGTCGCTGCCGCCGCGCCGGTCCAGCATCGCGTTGCGCTGACCGCCGTTGCGGAGCGCGCTGCCACATGGCGCTCGCTGTTCACCGCCTTCGACAGCGCCGGCACTGGCGCCAGCCGTTACGTCATGGCCTCCGAGCCGGACGTCAACACAGAGCTGATTGTCTGGGATTCCCCGGACGCGCCGCCAGCCAACTGGCGCGCCCCACACTGGTGGATCGCCGCCCCGGCAGCTGCCGCCTTCCCCGAATTGGCAAAGGCCTCGACGCTGGTCATCAACGGCATCGCGCTGAAATACGCCGACTCGCCTCGCGGCCGCCTGTGGGTCTCGGACGCCTGGCCCGCGCGCGATGCCGACACCGCGCGCGCCATCTACGACGCCTGGCAACTGCTGGCCGCATCTCCCGCGCCAGCCTACCCGACGCCGTCGCAAACCTTCGGCGCCGCCCGCAGCCCGCTGCCGGCCATCACCGACGCAAAGCCAGCAACCTGGCTCGCTCTCGCCCTGCTCGCGCTTTTTGCATTAGAACGGATACTGACCCATGCACGGCGAAACTAAGCATTTGCGCAGCCGGCTGTGGTCCGCCGTCCTGCGTCGCCGTGCCCCGCAATGGCTTGCCGCCGTGGCACCGCTGGTCATCGCCGCGGCCTTGCTCCCGGTCGCGCGCCCGATCGTCCTGACGGCGGTCGCGCTGTGGGCCATCTGGCTCGCCGCCGACATTTACCGCTGGCGCCGGCGTGTCGACGCCGAATGGACATCGTGGCTGAACGCCGCCATCCCCGCGCTGGAAGACAGCAGCATGTTGCTGGCGGCCGACGCCAACACATCCATCGCCAAACTCCAGCAACAGCGACTGCAAACCCGCCTTGCTGCTGTTCTGGGCGAAGGCGACTATCGCGGCATCGCCCGCAGCCGCGTGCGCATCGGCATCCTGCCCGTTCTGCTCAGCCTTGCGGCGGCTGGCGTCGCCTGGGGCTACCACGGCAAGCAATCCGCCTCCGCACCGGTTACGAGCGCCCCGGCCAACAAGCCGATCGTCGATGGTGAAATTTATCTGCGCGTTACGCCGCCGGCTTACACCGACGTCAAGTCGTTCGACACCGCAGCCCGCGACATCCAGGTGCCGCAATTCTCCGAAGTGCGCTGGTGCGTGCGTAACCCGCGTGGCGCGCAACCGGTGGTGGAACTGGGCGACGGACAGACGCTCCCCGTTACCGAAGCCTGCGCATCGCAGCGCGTGAAAGAATCGCTGTTCTGGCGCGCGCGCGGCAAAGGGGGCTCACGCTATAACATCCGCGTCACGCCTGACCAGGCACCGCAAGTCACGATCATCGAACCGACCGAATTGATACACATCCTGCCGAAGGAAACCAAGACTGTGCAGCTGTCCGTCATGGCACGCGACGACTACGCCATCGCGCGCGCCAGCCTGCACATGACGTTGGCGCGCGGCAGCGGCGAGAACATCCGCTTCAGCGACCGCGAAGTGCCGTTGCCGCAGTCGTCCGATCCGAAGACGCGCAACTGGAAGAAACAGTGGACACTGGCGGAACTCGGCATGGAGCCGGGCGACGAGTTGTACTTCTTCGTTCGCGCCACCGACAACGCGCCGGACAATCCGCACACTACGCAATCCCCGACCTACACCCTGCGCCTGCCGGCGCCGGAAACGGAGAGCCTGGATTCGACTGCACTGCCGTCGATGGTCAAACCGGAAAACCTGCGCAGCCAGCGCCAGATCATCATCGACACCGAACAGCTGGTCGCCGACATGAAGGCCAATCCGAACATGCCGGCCGCCACGTTACGTTCGCGCAGCGAAGGCATCGCTTCCGACCAGGCCAAGTTGCGGCTGCGCTACGGCCAGTTCCTCGGCGAGGAATCGAGCCTGTTCGGCGACGAGCATGAACACGAAGGCGAAGAGCACCACGGCGGCGGCATGGCGGGCGGCGGCGAGATCGCCGTCATGAAGGAATTCGGCCACGCGCACGACCAGGAAGACAATGCCACCATCTTCGATCCGAAGACCAAGGCCGTATTGAAACGCGCGCTGTCGGCGATGTGGGATGCGGAGAAATCGCTGCGCGCCGTCGAACCCAAGTCCGCACTGCCGCCGGAGTACAAGGCGCTGGATGCGATCAAGGAATTGCAGGCGGCCGAACGTATCTACCTGCATCGTACTGCTTTCGTTCCACCGGCGCTGAAGGAAGAGAAGCGCATGAGCGGCGATATCGTCGGCGTGCTGAGTTACAAGCGCGAGCAGGGCGCCGCCGGCGATACGGTGCCGGCCGAAGTGCGCGAACTGGTGCAGGCGCTGGCGCAGGACGGCGCGCTGCCCGCATTGTGGAGCAAGGCGGCGCGCGAGACCATCGCCGCGCGCATCGGCGACCAGGAACAGAAGCTGAGCGCCCAGCGCGCGGTGCAGGATGTGCAGGATGGCTGCGCCGTCTGTCGCGGTGAGCTGCGCGCCTGGCTGCGCGGCACGCTGACGGATGCGCCGGTGCTGCTGCAGGCGCGCCCTTCGACGGATACGCCGTTCCGTCAGGCCTGGAGTGGCAAGGAGCAGTCGAAATGAGTATCGCAGTGAATTCGTCGATGGATCTGGCGGCGGTTGCCTTGCCATTGACTGCGCTGGCTGTTGGCGTCGTGAGTGCCGCCATGCTGTACGCCCGCAGCCATCAATGGATCGATGTGGCGCTGGCTGCGGTGGCCGGCGCATCGCTGGCGGTGGCGTTGGCGGACATACGCTTGCTGGAAGCTGGCGAGAACACTCTGACGGTGACCGCCAATGCGTCTGGCGGAATCAGCGAGGCGGACTGGCTGGCCATTCCGCGCGCGCAAAGCATTTCGCTCGTTGGCGATGGCTTGCGCGAGGCGGAGTGGCGCGATCTGCCTGCGCGGCCTTTGCAGTGGAAGCCTGCCGCCGCCGATTTGTTGTGGCTGGATTTCCCGCGTTCGATGTCGCTGGGCCGGATTTTTACGCTGTCGGTGCGCCGCTCGCAGGCGCAGGCCGGCTGGCGCTTGCAGCTGCTGGCGGAAAACAAGCAGGTGCTGGCGGAATCTTCGACGACCGCCGCCGCGTCGCAGTTGAGCGTGCAGTGGCTGCCGCCGGTGGCGGAGGCCATGGTATTGCAGGCGCGTTTGCTGGACACCGCCGGCGCCGTGATCGCCCAGGGGCCGATTCCCCTGCAGGTGAAGGAGGCGCTGCCTTTGCAGATACAGGGCCGCTTCGATGCGCCGTCATTCGATGCGCGGGCGCTGAATCAGCTGCTGGCCGATGGCGGCGCGATCCTGGACTGGAGCGTCACGCTGGGCAAGGCGGTGGCGCGCAGCGAAACGGCGCGTGTGCCGTTGACCGCGCCAAACGCAGTCGTCGTGGATGCGGCTTACGTGGAGCATTTGAATCCGCCGGCACGCGATACGCTGCTGGCACAGGTGCGGCAGGGCGTGCCGCTGGTGGTCATGGGCGGCAATGCGGCCGACGCGTCGTTGTGGCAGCGTCAGTTCGACTTGCGCTTGCACCCGCAGTCGCCAACCACCGAGAAAGAAGACACGCGGCAGTTCAGCGTTGCCGGTGCGTCGTTGGCGATGCCGCCGGCCGGCTTGAATCCTGATGATCGTGCCGGAGGACCATGGTCGGTGCTGGCGCGCGATGGCAAGAAGCAGCCGTGGCTCTGGCAGCGCGATGTGCAGCAAGGGCGCATAGTATGGATCGGCGTGTCGGACTGGCACAAATATGCGATCAGTTCGCCGCAGGCGCTGGCCCTGTGGTGGCAGGGGGCGATGGATAGTATAGCGCTGGCCAGTGTACAAAAGGCGGGCTGGCAGATGACCGATCCGATGCCGCTACCGGGTTTGCGCAGCGAAGTGTGCGCGCAGGGCGTGAAGCCGGGGACGATGATTGGCGTAGCCGGTGCGGCGGAACTTCAATTGCAGGCGCGCGCGGACAAGGCGGACGCTGTGTGTGCGGCGATGTGGCCGCAGAAGGCGGGATGGCTGGCATTCAAGGCGGCTGGCATGGCGGAGGCGGGGGCCGAGTATGTCTACGCGCGCGGCGACTGGCCGGCGTGGCAGAAGGCGCTGCGGCGCGATGCCACTGCGCTTTATGCCGCTCGCTCGCCAGGCACCACCACGAAGAACGGCGCCACCGGCAGCAGCCGTCCGCTGCCGGTGGCGCCATTTGGCGCGCTGTTCGCGCTTTGCATGCTCGGCCTGTGGTGGCGCGAGCAGCGCAAGACGTAGCGCTTATTGCGGTCAGCCCGCCCTTACCACTTCTGCCATCCGATGACGTAGGCCGGCGCGTCGATGGTGCAGGCCGGATCGACGACAGGCTTCATCGGCACGCGGGCGAACGGCAGCACGCCCGCCCACGCCGGCCAGCTCAGGTCTTCCTCATCATCGGTCGGGCCGCCGGAGCGCACCTTGCAGGCCGCTTCGTCGAGCGCGATGCGCATGATCGTTGTGGCCGCGTATTCCTTGTCCGAACCGGGACGTACCTCCGCCTGCCTGCCTGGCGCCAGCTTCTCCATGAACGCTTCCATCGTGCGATGGCGCTCGGCCTCGTCGGTTACCACCTCGAAACGCCCATAGATCATCGCCGACCGGTAGTTCATCGAATGGCTGAAAGCCGAACGCGCCATCACCAGTCCGTCCAGGTGCGTGATCGTCACGCAGGTCTCGCTTTCGGTCAGGCGCTTGAGCATGCGGCTGCCGTTGGAGCCATGGATGTACAGGTGTCCGTCCTCACGCCAGCAGGCGGTGGGAATGCAGTGCGATCCATGGTCGTCGGTGAAGGCGATGTGGCACAGGTAAGCGTCGTCGATGATCGCATGCAGCGTTGCGGTGTCGTAGTGCGCGTTGGTTGAGACGCGGCGCATGCGGGTGCGTGCGCTCGGTGCGGCTGGGGTTGCTGGTTCGGTCATGATCTCCATCCAAAAAGGTTGAAATGACAATATAATGGGATGCTGGCTCCTTAAACAGATCCAGTAATCGTTAATTTTATGGAGCCACGAATGGATTTCACGCTGCTGATCGACGGCTATGCCGCGCAAAACGCCCATCGCGGCTGGCCGCGCCAGCGGTTGCTGCACGAATGCCTGCGCAACGCGATCCGTAGCGGCACGCTGGCTGCCGGTACCCGGCTGGCCGCGTCGCGCGTGCTGGCCGAGGAATTGGGACTGGCGCGCAACACCGTGCTGTACGCCTATGAGCAACTGGCCAGCGAGGGCTACGTGACCACCGACCGGCGCGGCACCGTGGTCGCGGCGCTGGCGCCGGATCACAAGCCGGCCGATGGGCCGGCCGAAGCTGCGACCGCAGGCGGGCATACGTCGAAGCCGCCGCAGGCCGGCCTGTCGCAGCGCGCCCGTGCGCTCAGGTCCTTGCCGGGACCGGCCGAGATGATGGGCGCCTTTGTTCCCGGTGTGCCGGCGCTTGAGCACTTTCCGCTGACGCTATGGCGCCGCATGCTGGAGCGCGCGTTGCGCGGCATGACTGTGGCGCAGCTGAACTACGGCGATCCGGCCGGTGAGCCGCTGCTGCGCGAAGCCATCGCCGACCACCTGCGTGCCGCGCGCGGCGTGGTATGCGACGCCGCGCAAGTGTTCATCACCGACGGCACCCAGAGCAGCCTGACTGTCTGCGTGCAGGCCTTTGCCGACCAGGGTGACACTATCTGGATCGAGAATCCCGGCTACGGCGGGGCGCTGGCCGCGTCGCGCGCGGGCGGGCTCAATGTCGCCGGCATCGATGTCGACGATGACGGCATCGCCCCCAGGCCGGACGACTGGCTATTGCGTCCGCCGCGTCTGATCTACACCACGCCGTCGCACCAATACCCGACCGGCAGCGTGCTCAGTTTGCGCCGCCGGCTGGCGCTGATCGAGGCGGCGCGCGGTGCGGGCGCTCTGATCGTCGAGGACGACTACGACAGCGAATTCCGCCACGACGGCCCGCCGTTGCCGGCCATGCAGGGATTGGCGCCGGATGCGCCGGTGATCTATCTCGGCACCTTCAGCAAGACCATGTTCCCGTCGCTGCGGATCGGTTTCGTGGTGGTGCCGCCGGCGCTGGCCGAGCCGTTCGCGCTGATGCGCGCGCAGTCGTCGGCACGCGGACGCGTGGCCGAGCAGCTGGCACTGGCGGAGTTCCTGCGCAGCGGCCAGTTCGCGCTGCATCTGCGGCGCATGCGGCGCCTGTACCGGCAGCGGCGCGACGCGCTGGTGGCGGCGCTGGAAAGACATCTGGGATCGGTGGCGAAGGTGCATGGCGGTTCGGCCGGCATGCATCTGGCGCTGCGCTTCGACGACGCGGCCATCGATGACGTGGCGGTCGCCGCGCAAGCGCTGGAACACGGCATCGTGGTCAATGCCCTGAGCAGGCACGATACGCAAGGGGAGTCCGGGTGGAAGGGACTGATGCTCGGCTACGCACAGGTGCCGGCCGAGCGG
The DNA here is from genome assembly GCF_964254095.1 of Duganella sp. LjRoot269. Taxonomy (NCBI): domain Bacteria; kingdom Pseudomonadati; phylum Pseudomonadota; class Betaproteobacteria; order Burkholderiales; family Oxalobacteraceae; genus Duganella; species Duganella sp. LjRoot269. The sequence goes on from NZ_CAXUSL020000001.1 coordinate 861,281, forward strand.
ATGGAAGGGCTGGTCCAACAGTTGGCGGCGATCGTGCACCTTGCGGCCTATGCCGCCAACCGCTCAAACCCTAAACGACGGGCCGCTTAGAACGCCGTATCGGCGCGGATGTACATCGAGCGGCCGTTGACGCCGATCGGGCATGTTTCCCAGCAACGGGTGAAGCCCAGTTTCGGGAAGTCGCCGCCGTTGGTCCATTCCGACGGCAGCTGGTTGAACATATTGTTCACGCCCACGCTGAGGAAGGTGCGCTTGCTGAACGCATAGCGTACCGACGCATCGACCAGCCAGCGCGCATCCCACTTCTGCAACGGGCTGAAGTTTTCCGCTTCAACCTCGCCGTAGTAGTTGGCGCGGGTGTTCAGGTTCCATGCGCCCATCGTGTAGTCGGCGGCCACCACATGGTGCTTGCGCGGCTGGCCGTGTTCGATCAGCGTCACCTGCGACTTGTCGAACAGTTTCTCGCCGCTCAGCACCGTCGACGTCGAGTGGCGCTTGGTCACCTCGGTCTTGTTGAAGCCCAGCTGACCCGACAGCACCAAGGTCGACGCGGCGAACTTGCTGGTGTGCTCGGCCACGATGTCGAGGCCGCGGGTGCGGGTGTCGACGGCGTTGGTGAAGAACTGCGCCTGGCCCACGCCCAGCGGCTTGAGGATGTTGGCGATCGGGCCGCCGCCGGCTTCCGGTGCGATCTCGCTGGAGAAGACGATGCGGTCCTTGATCTTGATCTCGTACAGGTCGGCCGTCAGCGACATGTTCCTGGCCGGACGGATCACGGTGCCGATGCTGCCGCTGGTCGAGGTTTCTTCCTTCAGCGGCGCGATGCCGAAGGCCTGGGTCACGGCGCTGCCCTGGCGCGCGGTCAGCGTCTCGGTCAGCACGCCGTTATTCAGGTTGGTCGACACGGAGCTGTAGAACTCCTGCTGCACGCTCGGCGCGCGGAAGCCGGTGGACAGGCTGCCGCGGAAGCCGATCTGCTTGGTCGGGTCGAAGCGGGCGCTCAGCTTGCCGGTGACGGTGCTGCCGAAGTCCGAGTATTTTTCATAGCGCACGGCGCCGCCCAGGGTCAGCGTGTCGACCGGCTTGTGTTCGGCGTCCAGGAACAGCGCGATGTTGTGGCGGCCTGAATCGACGGCGGTGGCCGGCGTGTAGCCGGGGAAGCCCTGGATGCCCGCGCCGGCGGTGGCGCCGCTCGGCGTGGTGATCGCGATGGCCGGGTTGTTGGTGCGGCCGTACTGGTAGGAGACCGGATCGCCGGCGATGATCTGGTAGTTGTCGGCGCGGTACTCGAAGCCGGTGGCCAGGAAGATGCTGCCGTCGCCGAACTTGACCGGCCCCTTGATGTCGGCGTTGAAGGTGGTTTGCGAGAACTTCAGCTTGCCGGTGTCGGCTTCGCGCGGCGATTCGGCGTAGATGCCGCCGCCGGGCTTGGGCTCGTACCAGTAGCTGGTGTTGAGGCTGTTCGATTCGTGGAAGCCCAGTTCGCTGTTGCCCTGGTTGATGCTGATGTCGGCCTTCCAGTCGTTGGCCAGGTCGCGGCGGTAGCCGAAGGCGAACGAGGCGTCCTTGATGTCGGTGTGGATGGCCGGCAGGAAGCCGTTCGGGTACACCGACGGCACGGTGCGGTCGTCGCCGGCCGAGCGGAAGAAGCCGAAGGAATCGCTCTTGCGCTTGGACAGGCCGCCGAAGGCGTAGAACTCGCTGGCCTTGTCGATCGGCAGCGCGGCGTTCCACCACAGGTAGACATCCTTGGTGTTGCTGTCGCCGATGTGCTGGGTCACGCGCGGCGGGTTGACGCGCAGCGAATCGGGACCGGCGCGGTTGGTCTCGCCGCGCTTGCGGGCTTCGAGGGTGAGGTTGAGGAAGCCGCCGTCCTGGCCCAGCGCGAAGCCGGTGTTGGCGCTGCCCGAATAGAGGTCGCCGTCGCCTTCGGAGGTGGTGCCCAGGCTGCCGCTGAGCGATGTTTCGTTGACGTTCGACTTGAGCACGATGTTGATCACGCCGGCGATGGCGTCCGAGCCGTATTGGGCGGCGGCGCCGTCGCGCAGCACTTCGATGTGGTGGATCGCGGCCAGCGGAATGGCGTTGATGTCGGTGCCCGCCGAGCCGCGGCCGATGGTTTGCTGCACGTTGACCAGCGCCTGCTGGTGGCGGCGCTTGCCGTTGATCAGCACCAGCACCTGGTCTGGGCCGAGCGAGCGCAGCGTCGCCGGGCGGATGCTGTCGGTGCCGTCGCTGATGAAGGTGGACGAGAAGTTGAACGACGGGTCCAGCGTTTGCAGCAGTTTGCCCAGCTCCAGCGGGCCGGCGGTTTGCATGTCCTTCAGGCTGATCAGGCCGACCGGCGCGGAAGTGTCCAGCGCGGTCTTGGCGACCGAGCGCGAGCCCAGCACCACGACGGTTTGTTCTTCGGGCCTGGCGGCGGATGCGGCGTCGGCGCCCGATTGCGCCCGGCCCTGGCCGGCCGCCAGCAGCAGGATCGCGCTGGCCAGCAGGGTAGGTTTGAATTGCGGTGCTCTTGTCATATTTTCTCTCTCATTGTTTTACGGCTGCAGATGGCGCCGTGGAGAAAATACTAGCTTGCGGGCTTGAAGAGCTACAACGCGGCTTGCACCATTTTGTTGCGTTTTATGCACATTTGATAATATTGCGTGCTTTGTATCCGAATGTACCGTAATCTGACCAACCGTCGGTATCAATCTTGCTGCATAAGGGTGCAAAAGTGTGGTGCGCACGCATCACTATGGCCAGTTTATTGCTGGTCCAGCATCCAGCCCTTGAGGCCGTTGACCCAGGCCTTGGCCGGCAGGTTCAGGCTTTTCTTGATGGCGCCGGCGCGCTCGTACAGCACGCTGAAGTCCAGCACCGGCGACTGCTTGAACGCGATCACGACGATGTTGGCGTCGTGCACCTCCGGCAGCCAGACCACGGCGTCGAACACCAGTTCCATCGCCTGCAGGTTCTTGTCGTAGTTGGAAAAATCGCCGAACACGTTGGTGGTCATGATGCCGCCGTCGCGCAGGCAGTCGAAGCAGGCCTGGTAGAACTCGGGCGAGTCCAGCACCGGGCCGCGCGCCTCCTCGTCGTACAGGTCCACCTGCAGCACGTCGACCGTGTTGCGGTTGACCGGATCGAGCACGAAATCCATGGCGTTCATTTCCCGCACGCTCAGGCGCTCGTCGTCGGACGGCAGCCCGAACTGCGCGCGGCACATGGCGATCACGTTGGGATTGAGCTCGACGGCCGTGACGCGCGCGCCGGGCAGGCGGCGGTAGCAGAATTTGGTCAGCGCGGCGCTGCCCAGGCCGAGCTGGACGACGTGCTTCGGGTTGTCGTTGAAGAGCAGCCACATCATCATCATCTGCACGTATTCGAGCTCGATGTTGTCGGGCTTGGCGATGCGCATCGCGCCCTGCACCCAGGAGGTGCCGAGGTGCAGGCTGCGCACGCCCTGGTATTCGGTGATGGTGGCGGGAGGGTGGCCGGGCTGGTCGTAGCGGGTTGGAGTTTTTGCGGACATGGCGCCAGTTTACCAGCCGGCGAAAAAAAAAGACGCCGCAGCGTCTTTTCAGGGTGAGCGCCGGAGCGGTCAGGATTGCTTGCGGCGGCGCGCGGCCACGCCCAGCAGCGCCAGGCCACCCAGCATCGTGCCGTAGGTGGCAGGCTCCGGCACGGCCGTCAGCACGCTCAGCGTACCGCTGTACGAAGCCGGTGCGTCGAGGGTCTTGCCCTTGATGAGCAGTTCGATTGTGCCGGAAACCGGTACGTTGAAGAAGGCGGAACCCGACAGCGGACCGAAGTTGGCAGCCGGAATCGTCGTGCCGTCCAGCTTGGCCCAGTTGAAGTTGATGTCGCCGACCGGATTCTTGATGTTGAGGAAGAAGCCGTAAGCGGTGCTGGGCAGGCCGGAGTAAGTGAACGTGTAAGTATCGGTGAAGGTTCCCGTCACCGTGTGCGTGTGGCCGAAGTCGATCGACCATTCCATCGGCCCACCGTTGAGCGCCACCACCGGTGCCGTCCAGTTGTCCGTGGCCGCATGCGCTGCGCCGAGCGACCCTGCGGCCAGCATGGCCGCGAATAATATTGATTTTAATTTCATAGTTTTCCCCAAAAGAAGACCTAAAGTACCTTTTCGGTCGTTGGGTGTCCATTTGCTATTTCCTTATCATGTAGCTAAGTATAATAACTAAATACTATCGAACGGGCTGAGCAGTACTGGAATTGCCAAAATTCAATTTCCTTGCATAAATTCTAAAATTCATTTCTCTTAATGCAAGGCGACTTAGTTGTTGGCGGACGACACCGGCAAGATCAAGGTCACGGTCAGGCCGCCGCCGTCGCGGTTGGCCAGCGTGATGCGGCCGCCGTGCGCCTCGGCGATTTCGCGTGCCAGCGCCAGACCCAGGCCGGTGCCGCTGCGCTTGGTGGAATAGAAAGGCACCAGCGCGTTGGTCAGCACCGTGTCGCTCATGCCGGGACCGCGGTCCTGGACGTCGATGCGCACCGCGCCATGCAGCCGCCGTACTTCCAGGCTGACGTCGCCGGCCGGCGAGCCGGATTCGTGGGCGTTCTTCAGCAGGTTCAGCAGCGCCTGCTCCAGCTGGGACGGATCGAAGGCGCAGGCTTCGGCCGGCGGCTCGCCGCTGACCGTGAAGTCCACCTGCGCCGACAGCTGCGCCAGGAACTCCGGCCAGGTGTGCAGCTCGAGCCTCGGCGTCGGCAGCTTGGCGAAGCGGGCGTAGCCGAGGATAAAGCTTTCCAGGTGGCGCGTGCGTTCCTCGATGGTGGCGAGGATTTGCGGCAGCCGCTCGGTCTGGCCGCGCCGCACCAGCTCGGCGCCGGAGTGGGCCAGCGAGGTCAGCGGCGCCAGGGAATTGTTCAGTTCATGGCTGATCACGCGGATGACTTTTTTCCAGGTCTGCACTTCCTGCCGGCGCAGCTCCATGGTCAGCTGGCGCAGCAGCAGCAGCTCGTGCTTGCGGCCGTTGAGGTTGAAGCTGCGCCGCGCCAGGTGGTACACCTCTTCCTCGTCGATCGCTTCTTTGTCGCCGCCGCCGGCTTCCTTGGTGGTGAACAGGCCGTCGCCGCCGCGCGCCATCGCCTCCACCAGCGCCGGCGCGGCGTGGCTGAGCACGTCGTCCAGCCGGTGGCCCTCCAGCTTGCGGCCCTGGTTGAGCAGCTGGCGCGCGGCGATGTTGGCGTAGACGATGGGACCGGCCTCGTTCACCAGCAGCATCGCCACCGGCGTGTTCTGCACCATGGTGTCGAGCAGCAGTTCGCGCTGCACCAGGTCCAGCCGCTGCTGGCGCAGCACGTTGCCCAGCGCGTTGTGGGCGGCCACCAGGTCGCTGAGCTCGTCGTTTTGCGGCCAATGCAGGCTGAACGAGAAATCGCCGTCCTTGTAGCTGGTGACGGTGCCGGTCAGCGCGCGGAACAGCGACAGCATGTATTCCAGCTGCGCGCGGATGGTGATGATGGAGATCGGCAGCACGCACAGCAGGCACACCGCCAGCACCATGCCGGGATGGTCGGGGAAGAAGTGGGTCAGGGTCAGCGCGATCAGGATGCCGACCGTCAGCAGGGTGCCGACCATCGCCGTCCAGCGCGTCAGCAGCGAAAGCCGCGTGCCCTTGCCGCGCGCCGAGGCGTTGTGCTGGTCCATCAGGAGCGGGCGATGCCCAGCCGTTCCATGCGCCGGTACAGCGCCTGGCGCGACAGGCCCAGCTCGGCCGCCGCCTGCGCCACCACGCCGCCGGCGCGGCTCAGCGCCAGGCCGATGGCGTCGCGGTCCGGTTCGCGCACGCCGTCCTCCATGGCGATGGCAGCGGCCGCCGGCAGGCCGAGGTCGCCGACCTTGATGACGTCGCCGGAGGCCAGCAAGCCGGCGCGCGCCATGATGTTTTTCAGCTCGCGCACATTGCCGGGCCACGGATGCGCCAGCAGCGCCGCCTGCGCCGACGGGTGCAATTCTTTGCCGGCGCCGAGGAAGTGGCGCGCCAGCGGCAGGATGTCGGCCGGACGGCCGGCCAGCGGCGGCAGCCGCAGCTCGATCACGTTGAGGCGGTAGAACAGGTCTTCGCGGAAGCTGCCGGCCCGTATCATCGCCTGCAGGTCGGCGTTGGTGGCGCTGACCACGCGCACCTTGACCTGGCGCTCGCGGTTGGAGCCCAGCCGTTCGAAGCGGCCCGTTTCCAGCACCCGCAGCAGTTTCATTTGTCCGGCCAGCGGCAGGTTGCCGATCTCGTCGAGGAACAGCGTGCCGCCGTCGGCCGCCTCGAACTTGCCTTCGCGCGCCTTGGAGGCGCCGGTGTAGGCGCCGGCGTCGGCGCCGAACAGCTCGGCCTCGATCAGCTCGGCCGGCAGCGCGCCGCAGTTGAGCACGACGAAGGGACCGTCGCGCACCGAGGAATTGGCCTGGATGATTTCGGCGATGCGTTCCTTGCCGGTGCCGTTGGGGCCGGAGATCAGCACCGGGACGTCGGCGCGCGCCACCTGGCAGGCCAGGTGCACCACGCGCTCGGTGGCCGGATCCTGCCACACCATGCCGCGCAGGTCGTAGCCGCGTTCCAGCTCGCGGCGCTGGCGCAGCTCGGTCTGCAGGCGCTGCTGCAAGGCGCGCTTGGCCTGGCCCAGCTCGATCAGGTTGTTGACGGTGGCGATCAGGCGGTTGTCGTCCCACGGCTTGGCCAGGTAGTCGGCGGCGCCGGCCTTGACCAGGTCGACCGCCGCGTCCAGGTGGGTCCAGGCGGTCAGCAGGATCACCGGCAGGTCCGGGTGCCGCTCACGGATGGCGCGGAACAGAGTCGTGCCCTCCTCGCCGGAAGTGGTGTCGGCGCTGAAGTTCATGTCCTGGATCACCAGGTCCACGTTGTGGCGCTCGAGCAGCGCCAGGCCGGCCTCGGGCGAGGCGGCGCGCAGCGCGTCGATGTCGTGCAGCGAAAACAGCACTTCGAGGGCGATGGCGACGGCGGAGTTGTCGTCAATAATCAGTACGGTAGGCATGCCGCAAGCATAACATTGTCGCGGCATGCCGGGTGCTGCAAACATGGTGTCAGGCGCTGCGGGTGGCAGTCGCCGGCGAGATGGTGGCGGCGCGCCATGCCGGGCCGTACACGGCGGCGATGCCCAGCGCCCAGAACACGCCGGCGCCGGCCAGCAGGTAGCCGGCCGGCAGGCGCGCCATTTCCAGCTGGCTGACCAGCAGCTGGTTCAGGCCCAGCGCCAGCAGCACGCCGGCCGCCACGCCGACGCTGGTGATCATGATGTTCTCGGTGACGAAGTAGCGCAGGATGTCGACCCGGCGCGCGCCCAGGGCGCGGCGCACGCCGATCTGCTTGCGCCGCTGCGTGACCCACAGGCTGGCCATGCCGACGATGCCGCTCGAGGTGATCAACAGCAGCAGCACGCTGACCGTCACCAGCATCCACGCCAGCGCGTTGTCGGCGCGGTAGCGGTTGGTGCGCATTTCGTTCATGCTGCGGGTCCGGATGACCACCGGCGTCGGCGAGGCCGCGCGCACCGCCGCCTCGGCTTCCTTGATCACGCGGTCCAGCTGGCCAGGTTCGGCGCGCAGCGTGTAGTTGTCGGCGTCGTCGCCGGTCAGGCGCACCGGCACCAGCGACGAGAACTCGCCGGTTTCGTCGATCTGGGCGCCCGGCGTCTGCAGTTTTTCGACCACGCCGACTATGCGCGCGTCCTTGGCCTTTTCGCCGGTGCCGAAGTAGATGGTCTTGCCGACGAAGCTGCTCTGTCCCGGCCACATTTTTTCGCCCAGCTTACGGGTGATCATGATCACCTTGGGGAATTCGTCGCTGGTGTTCTGGTCGATTTCCGGGATCTCGTTGGGCATGAAATCGCGTCCCTCGACCACCTGCAGGCCCCAGGTCTTGACCAGCGAATCGGCGCCGAAGTAGGTGGTCGATTGCGCGGTCGATTTGACCTGCTTGCGGTCGACCGCCAGGCCGGTGTAGTTGCCCGAGCGGGACAGCGGCATCTGCGAGGTGCCGGCGACCGACATCACGCCGGGCACGGCGCGCAGCAGCGCGGTTTCGCGATACTGCACCGCCAGTTGGTCCTGGTGGCCGCCGTTCTTCAGGTGGCGGATCTGCAGGGCGAACACGTCCTGCTCGTTGGCGATGCCGCTGGTGCGGGCCGACACGGCCTGGCGCACCTGCACGATGTGCAGCGCGTTGGCCAGGATCGCCAGGCTCAGCGCGACCTGCACGGCGACCAGTATCGGGCCGGTTTTATTGCGCAGCAGCGCGGAGAGGATAGGGCGGATTTCCATGGTGCGGCTCCCTTATTGTGATTTGAGTTGCAGCGCCGGCGTGACCTGGCAGGCGCGCCAGGTCGGCAGCAGGCCGGCCAGCACGGCCGACAGCACGGCCATCGCGAAGGTCGTCAGCAGCATGATCCAGTCCATGTGGGCGACCACCGTCAGCGCCTTCGACTGCATCGCGATCAGCGCCAGCGCGCCGAAGGCCAGCACCAGTCCCAGGAAGCCGCCGACCAGGCCGACCACCGTGGTCTCGATCAGGAATTGGTTGAAGATCTCGCGGCGCGAGGCGCCCAGCGCGCGGCGGATGCCCACTTCGGCGGCGCGCACCGAGAACTTGGCCAGCAGCAGGCCGATGGTGTTGACCAGGCACAGGACGAGGAAGCCGAACGCCAGCCAGGCCGACAGCTTGTTGTCGTTGCCGACCACCTTCATGTAGTCCAGCCATTCGCGCACGTCGTACAGCTTGTTGGCCGCGTTGCGTTTCAGGCGGCCCAGCTTGCGCTGTTCGATGGCGTAGCTGTCGAGGAAGCTTTGCAGCTCGCCGCGGTCGGCGCTGCTGCGCATCTCGATCCAGCCCTGGATCCAGGTGCACTCGGAATCAATGAAGGCCTGGAAGCCGGGGCCGACGTCGACGGAGCAGCTGGTGCTGCCGTTGCGCTGCATTTCGTGGCGGATGGCGCTGGTGAAGGGGATGAACAGTTCATCTTCCTCGCTGAAGGCGCCGTCGTTGCTGCCGATGATGCGATGGAAGCGCGGCACCACGTTCCAGGTGTCGAGCACGCCGACGATCTGGTACTGCATGCCGGCCAGGGTCATGCGCTGGCCCACCGGATCGGTGTCGCCGTACAGTTTTTCGGACAGCTTGCGGCTCAACACGACGACGTCGGCGCCGGCCTTGTCGTCGGCCGGGCTCCAGCCCTGGCCGTGCAGGAAGGGCGCCTCGAACATGTTGAAGAAATCGCCGTACGGCGCCAGGCCGCGCGCGGTGAACACGCCGATGTCCTTGCGCTGCGGCTCGACCGGCACGCCGATGCCGTAGATCGCGGTGCGGCGCTCGCCGATCTTGCTGTTCATCAGGTTGACCGCGTCGCGGTAGCTGAGCTGGCGGTCGTTCGGCTCGTCGCCCGGCTTGTAGCCTTCGGTCGGGCCGTTGTCGACCAGCGGCACGAACAGGCGCGCGCTCTTGTCCGGGATCGGGTCGCCGGACATCACGTGCAGGATGGTCAGCGTCGCCACGCTGGCGGCCACGCCGACGGCCAGGGTCAGCACCATCAGCGCGGTCAGGGCCGGGTTGCGACGCAGGCTGCGCAGGCCCAGCAGGAAGTAGTATTGGAACATGCTGCGCTCCTTAAGCGACATGGGATTTGCCGTCGGCGGCGTGGGCGTTGGCGTCGAACAAGGAAGGCGCCTTGCGCACCAGGTCCGACACCTGGCCGTCGATGATGTGGACGTTGCGCTGCGAGCGCACCGCCAGTTCCGGATCGTGGGTCACCATCAGGATCGTCGTGCCCTGGGCGTTGATCTCTTCCAGCAGCTCCATCACGCCGCGCGCCATTTGCGTATCGAGGTTGCCGGTCGGTTCGTCGGCCAGCAGCAGTTTCGGCGAACCCGCCAGCGCGCGCGCGATCGCCACGCGCTGCTGCTGGCCACCGGACAGTTCGGCCGGGTAGTGCTTCATGCGCGAGGCCAGGCCGACCTTGGACAAGGCGTCCTCGATGCGCTCCTTGCGCTCGGCCGCGTTGAAGCCGCGATAGCGCAGCGGCACGTCGACGTTGTCGAACAGCGACAGGTCGGGAATCAGGTTGAAGCCCTGGAAGATGAAGCCCAGCTTTTCATTGCGCAGGCGCGAGCGGGCGTTGTCGTCCATGCCCTTGACGTTGATGCCGTCGAGGATGTACTCGCCGTCGGTGAATTCTTCAAGCAGGCCGGCGATGTTGAGGAAGCTGGTCTTGCCGGAGCCGGAAGGGCCGGTCACGGTGACGAACTCGCCCTGCTTGACGTTGATCTCGAAGCCGCGCAGCGCGTGGGTTTCGATCATGTGGGTACGATAGACTTTGCTCAGGTTTTGCATGCGCAGCATGGAGGGCCTCTTTGCTTGGGATGTACGTTGGATTATTGGTTGATCGAGACGCGCTCGGCGTTCTCGAACGTTTCGGTACCGGAGATGACGACCTTGTCGCCCTGTTTCAGACCGCTCAGGATCTCCACCGCGGAGACGCTGGTGGCGCCCATCTTGATCGGGGTGCGGATGGCGATGCCGTCCCGTACTACGTAAGCGAAGCGGCCGCCTTCGGATTCCACGAACGGGCCGCGCTGGATCATCAGCGTGTTGGGTTTTTCGTCGATCAGCAGGCGCGCGGTGACGCGCTGGTTCTGGCGCAGGCCGGGCGGCTGCTGGCCGGCGAAGCGCACGCGCGCCAGCACCTGGTTCTTCACCACTTCCGGCGACAGCGCCGACAGCTTGGCGGTGGCGGTGCCGGTGCCGAAGTTCACTTCCGCGTTCATGCCCAGGCCGATGTCGGACACATAGGTCTCCGGCACTTCCAGCTCGACTTCGAGGCGCGACAGGTCGACCAGGGTCATCAAAGGCGTATTGGCCGGCACCACGCTGCGGTTGGCCACCGACAGCGTGCCGATGAAGCCGTCGACCGGCGCGCGCACGGTCAGCTCGTCGACGCGGCGCTGGGCGTTGGCCAGCGACAGGCGCTGGCGGTCCAGCTCATTGATCTTGGTCTTCAGCTCCAGCGCGACGTTGTCGCTTTCCAGCTCGGCCGCCTGGCCGGCGTGCTTGGCGCGGATCTCGGCCGAGTTCAGCGCGTCCTTGGCTTTCTGGTATTCGATCTTGGCGATGATGCCTTCGTTGGACACGGCGTTGTAGCGCTCCAGCGTGCGCAGCGCGGACAGGCGGTCGATTTCGGCGGTGTCGGCGTCGCGCCGGGCCAGCAGCTTTTGTTTGCGGGCCAGGATCTGCTGGCGCGCCACTTCCGCTTCCAGCTGCAGGTAGCTCGATTGCTCGCGCTTGAGCGCGTCGGTCAGGTCGGGCGATTCCAGCACGGCGAGCACGTCGCCTTTCTTGACGGTGTCGCCGGCGGCCGCCTTCAGAGTCACGGTGGCGGGCGAGGCCGAATACAGCGTCGGGCTGATGGCGGCGACGATGCGGCCGTTGACGGCGGCGTCGCGTATCAAGGTGCCGCGTCCCACTTCGGCGATGCGCAGGCGCGAGATGTTGACCGAGTGGTCGCTGCCGCGCCATGTGTGCACCAGGCCATAGGCCGCTGCCAGCAAAGCGACGGCGCCGGCGGCGATGACGAGGCGGCGTCGGGTTGCCTGCCCTTTGGGCGGGGCGATGACGGCGTCTTGATTAGAGGTGTCACGTATCATGGTTGGCTGGGTAGTGTGAAAAGACAGGCAACTTTATGCAGGAAGCGTGCCACTTCTTAAGTCGCTGATTTAAAAGGAAATTGATGCGGCTGTCCGCTGTCCGATGGGTGTCCGCCTTGTCCGCTGCGCGTCCGTCCGGACTTGATAGTTTGATATCCGGGGCCATATGCCGGGGTGTCCCGTTGATTTGGCCCGCCATGACCTTGATCTCCCGTTTGTCCCGCTTCCTTTTGCCTGCCGCCGATGACGCGGCGATAGCCGATTACCCGTTTGTCCCCAGCGATGTCGCGCTGTACCAGCGCACGCTGCACGGCGAGGCCGGCGCGATCGATGCGCAGACCTGGAGCGATATGCTGCTGCCGCAGTACAGCGCCCATCTGGCGCGCGAGACCAGCATCTTCGGCCAGCAGGAGCTGCATCGCCGCTTGCAGGCGGGGCAGGATGGCGCCCCGTCCGCCGCCCGCGTGCGGACACTGGCCGGGGATGCCGGACAACGGCTGCAGCTGCAGGCGGCCTGCGTCGGCCTGCGCCGCAGCGATCGCGAGATCAGCGCCACCCTGTTCGGCCGCGCCATGGCGGCCGCCCCGCGCTGGACCGCTTTGCTGCCCTGGATGCCGGTGGCCTTCCTGCTGTCGGTGGCGCTGGCGCTGGTGACCGGTTTCATGCCGCTGTGGGGCGTCGCGCTGGGATTATGGCTGGCGCTGTCGCTGGTGCAGGTGCGGTTTCACGAAGCGGCCGAAGAATGGTGCCGCATACTGGAGACGCTGCAGCAGATGCTGCGCGCCCATACGCTGCTGGCCGAATCCGGCTTGCCGACGACGGCGGCCTTCAGCGAAGACGCGGCCCGTGCCGGCAAGATCAACCGAAGCCTGGCGCGTTCGCCGCTGACCGGCATGGCCGGCATGCGTGAATACGGCAACTGGCTTTGGCTGCTGAATATCCGTCACTACTTCAACAGCCGGGAGGTGGTGCGCGCGCAGGCGGACTTCCTGCGCTCCAGCTTTGCGCGCGTCGCGGCGCTGGAGGCCGATCTGGCGCTGGCGCGGCACCTTGCCGGTACGCCGCGTTATTGCTGGGCCGAGCGCGGCGACAGCGTCGCGTTGACGCTGGTTGTGCATCCGCTGCTGGCGGAGGCGGCGCCGCTGTCGTTCGCGCCGCGCGAGCGGGGCGCCTTCATCTCCGGCCAGAACGGCATCGGCAAGAGCACCTTGCTGCGCACGGTCGGCCTGAACCTGATCGTCGCCCGCGCGTTCGGCTTCTGCTATGCCGACACGGCCACGGCGACCATGCTGCCCGTGTATTCGAGCATGCAGGGCGAGGACACGCTGGAAGGCGGCGAGAGTCTTTACATCGCCGAACTGCGCCGCGCGCAGGAGCTGCTGGCGCTGGCCGCGCGCGGACCGGCGGTGTTCATCATCGACGAGATTTTCCGCGGCACCAACCACCTCGAATCGATATCGGCGGCGACGGCGGTGCTGCACACGCTGGCCGAGCGCGGCACGGTGATCGTGTCGTCGCACAACCTGGTGCTGGCGCCGCTGCTGGAAGACCGGCTGGCGCCGTGGTGCGTCAGCCGCGTGGACGGACGCCTGCAGCTGTCGCCCGGCGTGCTGCGCGAGACCAACGGCATCGCCTTGCTCGGGACCCGAGGCTTCGACGACGCCATCTCGGCCAAGGCCAACCGCGTGTTCGACTGGCTGAGCGACTACATGGCGCATCCGGCCGATTGCGAAGACGTCCGAAATAGTCTTTGACTTCCGGCGCTGGGAGTTCTATTATTTCTGTAACGACAGAAATTAAGGAATTCCCATGACGCTCGCACCGACCATCCAGAAATATATCCTGCATTGGGGAGAGATGGGCACGCGCTGGGGTGTCAACCGCACGGTGGCGCAGATCCACGCGCTGCTGTTCCTGTCGAACCGCCCGCTGCCGGCCGAGGAAATCGCCGACACGCTGAACGTGGCGCGCTCCAACGTCAGCAACAGCCTGAAGGAATTGCAAAGCTGGGGCCTGGTGCGCATCACGCATATGGCCGGCGACCGCCGCGACCACTTCGTCGCGCTGCAGGATGTATGGGAGATCTTCCGCGTCATCGTCGAGGAGCGCAAGAAGCGCGAGATCGATCCGACGCTGACCGTGCTGCGCGAGTGCGCGCTGGAAGCCGAGGGCGATCCGGCGCTGGAGCAGGCCACCAAGGTCAAGATGGAGCAGGTGCTGGACTTCCTCGAAATGCTGACCGCGACCTACGGCGACTACAAGCACCTGCCGCCGGCCACCATGCAGCGCTTCCTGAAGATGGGCGGCAAGGTGGCCCGGCTGCTGGGCGGGGATTAAAAGCTGTATTTTTTTGAGTATTAATTTCTGTGTTTACAGAAATAACAGACGGAGACGGTATGAAAGTGCTGATACTTGGGGCGACGGGGCTGATCGGCAGCCACGCCTTGCGTGCCTTGCGCGCGGCGGGCTGCGACGTGGTCGGCGCCAGCCGCCGCCGTCCGGCGGACGAGCGTGCGCAGGACTGGATCGAGGTCGATTTCGGCCGCATGACCAGCGAGAGCGACTGGCTGCCGCTGCTGTCCGGCGTGGATGCGGTGGTCAACTGCGTCGGCATTATCCGCGAAGCGCGCGACGGCGATTTCGATCGTCTGCACCGCGCCGCGCCGGTGGCCGTGTTCGCGGCCTGCGAGCGCCTCGGCGTGCGTCGCGTGGTGCAGGTGTCCGCGCTGGGCAGCCATCCGGACGCCGCCACCGGCTACTGGCGCAGCAAGGGCGCGGCCGAAGCCGACCTGCTGGCGCGCCGGCTCAGCGTCACCATCATCCGGCCGTCGCTGGTGTATGGCGAGGATGGCGCCAGCAGCGTGATGTTCCGCATGCTGGCGACCTTGCCGGTGCTGATGATGCCGATGGCGCACGGCGCCAAGGTACAGGCGATCCATGTCGACGACCTGGCGGCGGTGTTGGTCAGGCTGGTGCTGGCGGAGGGCGGCGTGCCGCGCGAGCTGGCGGTGGTGGGGCCGCGCGCGACGACGATGGCCGGTTACCTCGGCGCGCTGCGCAGCGGCATGCAGGCCGCGCCGGCGCTGGTGCTGGATTTGCCGATGCCGCTCGCGCGCGTGGTCGCCCGCGTCGCCGGCATGATTCCCTCCAGCGCGCTGACACCGGAATCGCTGCTGATGCTGGAGCAAAGCGCCGATGGCGGCAATACCGCCGACGCCGGACCGGCCGCCGCGCTGCTGGGCCGTCCGCTGCGCGACCCTGTGCGGTTTGCTCGCCCCGACCAGCGCATCGCCGCCACCTGGGCCTGGGGCGCGCCGCTGGTGACGGTGGCGATGGCCTTGCTGTGGCTGATCACCGCCTACGTGTCCTGGTTCGGCTGGCCGCGCGCGGACAGCATGGCGTGGCTGGCGGCATGCGGCGTGCCCGCGGGTGCGCAGCAGCCGATGCTGCTGGCCGCCAGCCTGGCCGACGCGGCGGTCGGCGTGCTGTTGTTGCTGTATCCGCGCCGCTGGGTGTGGGCGCTGCAGCTGGCGCTGGTGGGCGGCTACACGGCGATCATGAGCGTGTGCCTGCCCGGCTTCTGGCTGCATCCGTTTGGGCCCCTGAGCAAGAACCTGCCCTTGCTGGCGTTGATGTTGCTGATGTGGAGAGCGAGCAGATAATGGACTACCTGGCGATCAAATGGCTGCACATCCTGTCGGCCACGCTGATGTTCGGCACCGGCTTCGGCACGGCGTTCTACATGTTCTTCGCCAACCGCAGCGGCAACGTGCAGGCGATGGCGGTGGTGACGCGGCTGGTGGCCAGGGCCGACTGGTGGTTCACCACGCCGGCCATCATCATCCAGCCGCTGTCGGGCTTGTGGATGATCCATCTTGCCGGCTTCCCGTTCACATCCCGGTGGATCGTCTGGTCGGTGGCGCTGTATGCGCTGGCGGGCATCTGCTGGCTGCCGGTGGTCTGGCTGCAATTGAAAATGCGCGACATGGCGGCGCATGCCGCGCTGGCCGGCGAGCCGCTGCCGGCGCGCTACTGGCGCTATGAAAAAATCTGGATCGCCTTGGGCTTCCCCGCATTCGGCGCGTTGCTGATCGTCTACTGGCTGATGGTGCACAAGCCGGCCTGATCCCCGATTATTTCTCCTGCTTGAGCGGCTTGCCCTTGTCGATCACCTCGCGGCAGTCGCCCTTGAAGCTGGCGTTGTCGTAGTTGCTCCAGCCGTAGCTGTCGACGTAGCGCTTGTGCTGTTTGAACTGCTTGTTGATGAAGCTCCATTCCAGCCGCTCGTCGGGGTACTCGATGTCGCCCAGGTCCAGCAGTGTGTGGAAGATGTTTTCCGTGGCCAGCCGCGCCTTGCGGTGGCGCATCAGCTGCTTCACTTTCTCCGGATAGCGGTCCTTGTATTCGTCCGAGTACCAGACCAGCGCCGGCACGTGGAATTCGTACTGCGTGTTGTGGCCGTGGAAAGCGAGGTTGCAGCTGTTGTCGTACAGCGTCTGGCCGTGGTCGGCCACGTAGACCATAGCCGCCAGCTGCTGCGTGCCCTTCAACTGGCCGATCACCTGCGACAGGAACCAGTCGGTGTACAGGATGGAGTTGTCGTAGCTGTTGTTGAGCTGCGGCTTGATCTTGGTGTCGGTGTAGACCGGTTTGTCGACGCCGAACAGCGACGGCTGCCATTTGTCGAATTCCTTCGGATAGCGCTGGCTGTAGTTCCAGTGGTTGCCCAGGGTGTGCAGCACGATCAGCTTTTTCGGCGATGGATCGGCGATCGCGTGCTGCAGCGGCTCGAGCAGGATCTGGTCGAAGTTGGAGTTGTTGGTGAAGCCGCCCAGGTTCATGAACTGGATCACGTCGGCCTCCTTGGCGAACACCGACACCGGCGTGTCGAACTGGCCGAACGAGATCTGGTTCGACAGCCACCAGGTCTTGAAGCCGGCTTCCTTGTAGGCGGTCAGGAAGGATTTTTCCGAGAAGCCATCCTTCAGGCTCTGCGTTGCCGGCTTGCGCGAGATGATCACCGGCACCGACAGCCGCGTCGCCGACACCGCCGTGATGACGTCCGGCAGCGTGACCAGGTTGGCCTCCTTCTTCAGCAGCGGGTTGGTGTCGCGCTCGTAGCCGTTGACGCCCCAGCGGTCGTAGCGAGACGATTCGCCGATCACCATGATGACGACTTCCGGCCTGTCGTTCTTTTCCGGCTGGTGCGCCTTGAAGGTGAAGCTGCTGCTGCGCCGGCCCAGGTCGGCCAGGTATTCGCGCTCCTTGTAGAAGTCGACGCCGCGCGCGGCCAGGCCGAACGGCCACGACGAGGCGAAGTCGTCGAAGCCCAGCGGCGAGCGGGCCCACCACGGCATAGGCGACCACTTCCAGCCGCTGCGGCCGGCGCCGGGGATGGCGGCGTGCTCGGGCGCGCTGTCCTCTTCGGCGTCCTCCTCTTCCTCCTCGTCGGAGGCGTCATCGCTGGCCGATGCCGGGGCGGTGATGCCCACATGGCTGAGCGCCGAACTCAGCGCGGATCCGATGGCCGAGCCCAACGCCGAACCGGCCGGCTTGGCGCTGGCGGCCTTGGCCGCCGCCGCTTTGATCGCCGGCCTGGCGCGCACGCCGAATTCCCAGCCGTAGGTCCACAGCCCGGCCAGCGCCACCAATATAAGCAGCACGCTCCAGCGGCTCTTGCCGCGCCAGGCCAGCATCGGGCTGCGCCGCGCCGCCACCTGCACGGCGATCCACCAGGCCACCACCAGCAGCATCACCAGCCCCATCAGCCAGACTTTGCGGCCGAGGAATTCCAGCGCCTCCCGCGGGCTGGTCTCGGCGATGATGCCCAGGTGGTGGGTGGAGATGCCCTGGCCGTAGTACATGAACAGGTAGAGTTCGGTCGGCAGCGCGAGGAAGGCGGGGATCAGCAGCCAGTGGAACCAGGCCGGGCGCTGCAGCACGCCCCACACCGCGGCCCAGGCCAGCAGTTCGACCGCCAATATATGCGCCAGACCCGGCACTTGCCTTCCCAGCAAGATTGGCACGCAGGGCACCAGCGACAGCAGCAGATAGCTTGCGAGGACGAACAGGGGGGCGGGGCGCAACAGGGATCGCATAGAAACGGAGACAATGATATTGTCTGCTATTATCAAGTGTTTCTTGACCTTGCAGCGAGTTTTTACAGGCCGTCCCGGCCGCATGCTGCCGCGAAATAGATTGACTGGCGCTTCGACCACGTCTATACTCGCGAGTTCTCAATTTATTCTGCACATCGTATACGCTGTTTCAGGCCGCTCCTTGCGAGTGGCTGTTTGCGCCTCCGTCGTGAAATCAATTGGGACTAGGTTTTAGTCCCCGGACATCCGTCCGGGTTATCAACGTTGTAATTTAGTTGGGTTTAGAACGATGCCAACCATCAATCAACTGATTCGCAATCCACGTGTCGCTCTGACCGTGAAAAGCAAATCGCCGGCGCTGGAAAACAGCCCGCAAAAGCGTGGTGTTTGCACCCGTGTGTACACCACCACTCCTAAGAAGCCTAACTCGGCTTTGCGTAAAGTCGCCAAAGTGCGTCTGACCAACGGTTTCGAAGTCATTTCGTACATCGGCGGTGAAGGCCACAACCTGCAAGAGCACAGCGTGGTTCTGCTGCGCGGCGGTCGTGTAAAAGACTTGCCGGGTGTTCGTTACCACATGGTTCGCGGTGCACTGGATACCCAGGGCGTTAAAGACCGTAAGCAAGCTCGCTCGAAGTACGGTACCAAGCGCGCCAAGCAAGCCAAGAAGTAATCTGCAATAAAAGTTTTCGCTCAGTGGCAGCTAGCTAAGTGAATGTAATCGACCGTAGTGGTCGAGTAAGTGGATGGCTATGATGGCCCTCCGCGAGAGTGCGAATCCCATATCTGCGCACCTCAACTGAAGATTGAAAGGAATTGATATGCCACGTCGTCGTGAAGTACCCAAGCGCGAAATTCTGCCGGATCCAAAATTCGGTAACACGGATGTCGCCAAGTTCGTGAACGTTCTGATGCTGTCCGGTAAAAAATCGGTCGCAGAAAACATCATCTACGGTGCCTTCGAGCACATCGCCGCTAAATCCGGCAAAGACCCGCTGGAAGTGTTCGCTACCGCGATCAACAACGCCAAGCCGCTGGTTGAAGTTAAATCCCGTCGCGTCGGTGGTGCAAACTACCAGGTGCCGGTCGAAGTGCGCCCAGTGCGTCGTATGGCTCTGTCCATGCGCTGGCTGCGTGAAGCTGCCAACAAGCGCAGCGAAAAATCCATGCCACAACGCCTCGGCGGTGAGCTGATGGAAGCGGCTGAAGGCCGCGGCGGTGCGATGAAGAAGCGTGACGAAGTCCACCGTATGGCTGAAGCGAACAAGGCGTTCTCGCACTTCCGCTTCTAATAAAATCGGCCAGGTCCTTGGGGATCTGGTTGTTATCTGTTGTTCGAGGCCGGGCTCATTTTTGTCAGCAAAAATGGCGCTCGGTTTTGTCCATTCAAAGATTTAGGAATAATTATGGCCCGCAAGACCCCCATCGAGCGCTACCGCAATATCGGTATCTCCGCTCACATCGATGCAGGTAAGACCACCACCACCGAACGCGTTCTGTTCTACACGGGCGTGAACCACAAGATCGGTGAAGTTCACGATGGCGCCGCCACCATGGACTGGATGGAGCAGGAACAAGAGCGCGGCATTACCATTACCTCGGCAGCGACGACCTGCTTCTGGAAAGGTATGGCCAACAACTTCCCAGAACACCACATCAACATCATCGACACCCCGGGCCACGTTGACTTCACCATTGAAGTTGAACGCTCGATGCGCGTGCTCGATGGCGCTTGCATGGTTTACTGCGCAGTCGGCGGCGTGCAGCCGCAGTCGGAAACCGTATGGCGTCAGGCCAACAAGTACAAAGTGCCGCGTCTGGCCTTCGTCAACAAGATGGACCGTACCGGCGCCAACTTCTTCAAGGTCTACGAGCAGATGCGCGCTCGCCTGAAGGCTAACCCGGTCCTGATCCAGATCCCTATCGGCGCTGAAGAAAACTTCAAGGGCGTGATCGATCTGGTCAAGATGAAGGCGATCCTGTGGGACGACGCGTCGCAAGGCATGAAGTTCGACTACGTCGATATCCCTGCGGAGCTGGCCGAATCGGCCGCCGAGTGGCGCGAGAAGATGGTCGAAGTCGCTGCTGAAGCGTCCGAAGAACTGATGAACAAGTACCTGGAAGAGGGCGACCTGTCCGAAGCCGAGATCAAGAAAGCGCTGCGCGAACGCACCATCGCTTCGGAAATCGTGCCGATGATGTGCGGTACCGCTTTCAAGAACAAGGGCGTACAGGCCATGCTGGACGCGGTCATCGAGTTCCTGCCTTCGCCGCTGGACATCGAAGACGTCGCCGGCACGGACGAAGACGACCAGCCGACCACCCGCCGTCCTGCGGACGACGAGAAGTTCTCGGCGCTGGCGTTCAAGATCATGACCGACCCGTTCGTCGGCCAGCTGGCCTTCTTCCGCGTGTACTCGGGCGCCATCAACTCGGGCGACACCGTGTACAACTCGGTCAAAGGCCGTAAAGAGCGCCTGGGTCGTATTCTGCAGATGCACGCCAACCAGCGCGAAGAGATCAAAGAAGTGCGCGCCGGCGACATCGCCGCCGCAGTGGGTCTGAAAGACGTGACCACCGGCGAAACCCTGTGCGATCCATCGTCGATCATCACCCTGGAAAAAATGATCTTCCCAGAGCCGGTGATCCAGCAGGCCGTGGAACCGAAGACCAAGGCTGACCAGGAAAAAATGGGTCTGGCACTGAACCGTCTGGCTCAGGAAGATCCTTCGTTCCGCGTCAAGACCGACGAAGAGTCGGGCCAGACCATCATCGGTGGTATGGGCGAGCTGCACCTGGAAATTATCGTTGACCGCATGAAGCGCGAATTCGGCGTCGAAGCGACCGTCGGCAAGCCACAGGTTGCCTACCGCGAAACGATCCGCAAGACCTGCGAAGAATCCGAAGGCAAGTTCGTCAAGCAGTCGGGCGGTCGTGGTCAATACGGTCACGTGGTACTGAAGATCGAACCGCAAGAACCAGGCAAGGGCTTCGAATTCGTTGACGCGATCAAGGGCGGTACCGTTCCTCGCGAATACATCCCTGCGGTGGAAAAAGGCGTGCGCGGCACCCTGAACACCGGCGTTCTGGCCGGCTACCCAGTGGTCGACGTCAAGGTCACGCTGTTCTTCGGTTCGTACCACGATGTGGACTCGAACGAAAACGCGTTCCAGATGGCCGCTTCGATGGCATTCAAGGAAGGCTGCCGTAAAGCCAACCCGGTCATCCTGGAGCCGATGATGGCTGTGGAAGTGGAAACGCCGGAAGACTACGCCGGTACCGTGATGGGCGACCTGTCGTCCCGCCGCGGCATGGTGCAGGGCATGGACGAGATCCCAGGCGGCGGTGGCAAGATCATCAAAGCTGAAGTGCCTCTGTCGGAAATGTTCGGTTACTCGACCACCCTGCGTTCCGCAACGCAAGGTCGTGCTACCTACACGATGGAATTCAAGCACTACTCGGAAGCGCCTAAGCACGTTATCGACGCGATCGTTACCGCTAAAGCTAAGTAATTTTTGTATTTTTGCGGGCGGGGAGATCCTCCGCCCGCATATTTAAAACATTGTTCTAAGGAAGAATAAAATGGCAAAAGAGAAATTCGAACGGACCAAGCCGCACGTCAACGTCGGCACCATCGGCCACGTCGACCACGGCAAGACCACCCTGACCGCTGCTATCGCGACCGTTCTGTCGAAGAAATTCGGCGGCGAAGCTAAAGCATACGACCAGATCGATGCTGCTCCAGAAGAAAAAGCACGCGGCATCACCATCAACACCGCGCACGTCGAGTACGAAACCGCCGGCCGTCACTACGCTCACGTTGACTGCCCAGGCCACGCCGACTACATCAAGAACATGATCACCGGCGCAGCGCAGATGGACGGCGCGATCCTGGTTTGCTCCGCAGCCGACGGCCCTATGCCACAGACCCGCGAGCACATCCTGCTGGCCCGTCAGGTTGGCGTTCCATACATCATCGTGTTCCTGAACAAGTGCGACCTGGTCGACGACGCGGAACTGCTGGAACTGGTCGAAATGGAAGTTCGTGAATTGCTGTCGAAATACGAATTCCCAGGCGACGACGTGCCTATCATCAAAGGTTCGGCCCGTATGGCGCTGGACGGCAAAGAAGGCGAAATGGGCGTTGACTCGATCATGCGTCTGGCCGATGCGCTGGATTCGTACATCCCTACGCCAGAGCGCGCAGTGGACGGCGCCTTCCTGATGCCAGTGGAAGACGTGTTCTCGATCTCGGGTCGCGGTACCGTTGTGACCGGTCGTATCGAGCGCGGCATCATCAAGGTCGGCGAAGAGATCGAAATCGTCGGCATCAAAGATACCGTCAAGACCACTTGCACCGGCGTGGAAATGTTCCGCAAGCTGCTGGACCAGGGTCAAGCCGGCGACAACGTCGGTCTGCTGCTGCGCGGCACCAAGCGTGAAGACGTGGAGCGTGGCCAGGTTCTGGCCAAGCCAGGTTCGATCAAGCCGCACAACCACTTCACCGGCGAGATCTATGTCCTGTCGAAAGACGAAGGCGGCCGTCACACCCCGTTCTTCAACAACTATCGTCCACAGTTCTACTTCCGTACGACTGACGTGACCGGTTCGATCGAACTGCCAGCGGACAAAGAAATGGTTATGCCAGGCGACAACGTGTCGATCACCGTCAAGCTGATCAACCCGATCGCGATGGAAGAAGGTCTGCGCTTCGCAATCCGCGAAGGCGGCCGTACCGTTGGCGCAGGCGTTGTAGCTAAAATCATCGCTTAATTTTTAAGCCTGGTTGGAACAAGGCCGGCATGGTGTGATACCATGTCGGCCTTTCCTGTAATACCTCGTTCTTTTAAACATTGCTGGCGCTACAAAGTTGCCAGTTCGCTCTTTTAAGGAATCATCATGTCCGCACCAAACCAGAAAATCCGTATCCGTCTGAAAGCTTTCGACTACAAGCTGATCGACCAGTCCGCACTGGAAATCGTTGACACCGCTAAGCGCACCGGCGCCGTTGTCAAGGGCCCAGTCCCACTGCCAACCCGCATCCAGCGTTTCGACGTTCTGCGTTCGCCACACGTCAACAAGACCTCGCGCGACCAGTTCGAGATCCGTACCCACCAGCGCCTGATGGACATCGTCGACCCAACCGACAAGACCGTTGACGCACTGATGAAGCTGGACCTGCCAGCTGGCGTTGACGTCGAAATCAAACTGCAGTAATCATTATTAGGCCGGCCGGCGGAGTTCGCCTCCGCCGCCAGTGCTGAAGGGCCGGGCCAGTCCGCATTCGCGGACCAGCCTGGCCTTTTTTGTTTGGCCATTACCGAAGAAAATCTTTCCATGCTCAGGAGCCGCCATGCTGGCCACCTTTGACGCCCGCCTCATGGACGGCTCCCGCCGCCACGGATTGCGGGGTGGGGCGCGGTTCGCGCTGGAGTTTCTGTATTTCGGCATCAAGGAAGCGCGCGCCTGCCTGTTCGTGGCGCTGTTCTTTGCCGCCGTGCTTCTGGTTCCGCGCGCCGGCATCGCGGGCTTGCCACGCTATGACGCGCTGCTGATCGTCGCGCTGCTGATCCAGGCGTGGATGGTGTGGACCGGGCTGGAAACGCTGGACGAGCTGAAGGCGGTTTGCCTGTTCCACGTGATCGGCTTTGCGCTGGAGGTGTTCAAGGTGTCCGGCTCCATTCAGTCGTGGAGCTACCCGGACTTCGCTTACACCAAGCTGTTCGGCGTGCCGTTGTTCTCCGGCTTTATGTACGCGGCCGTCGGCAGCTACATCATCCAGGCCTGGCGCCTGCTCGACGTGCGCATCCGTCATCATCCGCCGTACTGGATGGCGGTGCTGATCGCGTTGCTCATCTACGCCAATTTCTTTACCCATCACTACATCGGCGATTACCGCTGGTACGTGGCGGCCTGCGCGCTGGGGCTGTACGCGCGCGCCACCGTGATCTTCCGGCCGCTGGACCGCGACCGCCGGATGCCGATGCTGCTGGCCTTCGTGCTGATCGGCTTCTTCATCTGGCTGGCGGAAAACATCAGCACGTTCTGGAGTGTGTGGCGCTATCCGAACCAGCTGGGCGCCTGGTCGGCCGTCCATGTCGGCAAGTGGAGCTCCTGGTCGCTGCTGGTGGTGATGACCTTTACCATCGTGGCCCACCTGAAGCACATCAAGGCCAGCATCCACGTCCCCGAACATTGAGCGCAGGCCGCATGGGGCCGTGGTTTGGCCCCGGCGTGAGCAGCCGGCAAATAAAGCCGCGTAAACCCGACATACCTCGTATTAAGTTGTTGCGTCAAGTGTCTTTTCACGCTACACTAGCCGGCTTCGGTATGGATACGCCTTTTTATTGATCCGTACTAATTTTAGTAGTTCAACATATCCCCGCCCAATCGTAGGTGGGAATTGGAGAAAAAATGAGCCTTGGCCTTCTCGGTCGCAAGGTTGGTATGATGCGCATCTTCACCGATGACGGGGATTCGATCCCAGTCACCGTGTTGGACGTATCGAACAACCGTGTTGCGCAAATCAAAACTCCTGAAACTGACGGTTATTCCGCTGTTCAGGTCGCATTCGGTCAACGTCGCGCTTCCCGCGTAACGAAGGCTGTTGCTGGTCACCACGCTAAAGCTGGTGTTGAAGCCGGTACTCTGTTGAAAGAGTTCCGCGTCGACGCTACCAAAGCTGCCGAACTGAAAGCTGGCGATGTCGTTGCCGCTTCCCTGTTCGAAGTCGGTCAAAAGATCGACGTTCAAGGTGTCACGATCGGTAAAGGCTATGCCGGTACCATCAAGCGTCACCACTTTGCTTCGGGCCGTGCTACCCACGGTAACTCCCGTTCGCACAATGTTCCAGGTTCCATCGGTATGGCGCAAGATCCAGGCCGCGTGTTCCCAGGTAAGCGCATGACCGGTCACCTCGGTGACGTCACCCGCACTGTGCAGAACCTCGAAATCGCCCGTATCGATGCCGACCGTCAGCTGCTGCTGGTCAAAGGCGCGATCCCAGGCGCGAAAAACGGCCAGGTCGTTGTATCGCCTGCTGTCAAAGTTAAAGCAAAGAAGGGAGCTTAAACGATGGAACTCAAGCTCTTGAACGCTCAAGGTCAAGCCGCCTCTAACGTAGCTGCCGCCGACACCATTTTCGGCCGTGACTACAACGAAGCCCTGATCCACCAAGTCGTCGTTGCTTACCAAGCCAATGCTCGCAGCGGCAACCGTAAACAAAAAGACCGTGAAGAAGTCCACCACACGACCAAGAAGCCATGGCGCCAAAAAGGTACCGGCCGCGCTCGTGCTGGTATGTCGTCGTCGCCACTGTGGCGCGGCGGTGGTCGCATCTTCCCGAACTCGCCTGACGAGAACTTCACCCACAAAGTGAACAAGAAGATGTATCGCGCAGGTATCTGCTCGATCCTGTCCCAGCTGGCCCGCGAAGATCGCCTGACGATCATCGAAGACCTGACGATCGAAGCGCCAAAGACCAAGCTGCTGTCGCAAAAGCTGACCGGCATGGGCTTTGACTCGGTTCTGATCATCACCGACGTCGCCAACGAAAACCTGGAACTGGCATCGCGTAACCTGCCTAACGTACTGGTTGTTGAACCACGTCACGCAGATCCAATGTCCCTGGTGTTCTACAAGAAGATCCTGGTCACCAAAGCTGCACTGGCTAAGATTGAGGAGATGCTGGCATGAGCGCATTGAAATTTAGCGAAGAGCGCCTGATGAAGGTGCTGCTGGCTCCGGTCATTTCCGAAAAGGCCACCATGGTCGCGGAAAAGAACGAACAGATCGTGTTCCGTGTAACCACCGACGCGACCAAGCCAGAAATCAAAGCCGCTGTTGAACTGCTGTTCAAAGTGGAAGTGGAATCGGTGCAGACCGTCAACCGCGAAGGTAAGCAGAAGCGTTCCGGTGCCCACACCGGCCGCCGCAACCATACCAAGCGTGCTTTCGTGTGCCTGAAACCTGGCCAGGAAATCAATTTCTCCGAGGAGGCTAAATAATGGCACTCGTTAAGATGAAGCCAACCTCCCCAGGCCGTCGCGGCATGGTGAAAGTTGTGAACCCGGACCTGTACAAAGGTCGTCCGTTCGCAGCCCTGGTTGAGAAAAAATCGAAAACTGCTGGTCGTAACAACAACGGCCATATCACCACCCGCCACATCGGCGGTGGTCATAAGCAGCACTATCGCCTGATCGACTTCAAGCGTCAGAAGGATGGCATTCCTGCGAAAGTGGAACGTATCGAATACGATCCTAACCGCACCGCGAATATCGCCCTGCTGTGCTACGCCGACGGCGAGCGTCAATACATCATCGCCACCAAAGGCATGAGCGTTGGCGACACCGTGATGAACGGTTCGGAAGCGCCGATCAAGTCGGGCAACTGCCTGCCGATCCGCAACATCCCAGTCGGTACCGTCATGCACTGCGTCGAAATGCTGCCAGGTAAGGGTGCCCAGATGGCCCGTACCGCCGGCGCCGGCGTGGTCCTGATGGCCCGCGAAGGTACCTACGCTCAAGTGCGCCTGCGCTCGGGTGAAGTGCGTCGCGTGCACATCGAGTGCCGTGCAACCGTGGGTGAAGTCGGCAATGCCGAACACAGCCTGCGTAAAATCGGTAAGGCCGGTGCGATGCGCTGGCGCGGTGTTCGTCCTACCGTTCGCGGTGTGGTCATGAACCCGGTCGATCACCCGCACGGTGGTGGTGAAGGTAAAACTGCAGCTGGTCGTCATCCAGTGTCGCCTTGGGGCCAACAGACGAAGGGTAAGAAGACCCGCAGCAACAAGCGCACTTCTTCCATGATCGTCTCGCGCCGCGGCAAGAAATAAGGGGTAGCACATGACTCGTTCATTGAAAAAAGGGCCGTTCTGTGACGCCCACCTGGTGAAAAAAGTCGAAGCCGCACAAGCAGCCAAAGACAAAAAGCCAATCAAAACCTGGTCCCGTCGTTCGACCATCATGCCTGACTTCATCGGCCTGACGATCGCCGTCCACAATGGCAAGCTGCACGTGCCGGTGTACGTCTCCGAGAACATGGTTGGTCACAAGCTCGGTGAATTCGCGCTGACCCGCACGTTCAAGGGCCATGCCGCTGACAAGAAGGCGAAGAAATAATGGAAACCAAAGCTATCCTCAAGGGTGTGCGCTTGTCGGATCAAAAAGGTCGCCTCGTGGCCGACCAGATCCGCGGCAAGAAAGTTGACGCTGCACTCAACATTCTGCAATTCAGCCCAAAAAAGGGCGCGACCATCATCAAGAAAGTGCTGGAGTCGGCTATCGCCAACGCCGAGCACAATGACGGCGCGGACATCGACGAACTGTTCGTGAAAACGATCTACGTCGAAAAGGGCCCGATCCTGAAGCGCTTCACTGCACGCGCTAAAGGCCGGGGCGATCGTATCTCGAAACAATCGTGTCACATTTACGTGACCGTCGGCAACTAAGGAGCTAAAAATGGGTCAAAAAATTCACCCAACCGGCTTCCGCCTGTCGGTTACCCGTAACTGGGCGTCGCGTTGGTACGCGGGCAACAGCAACTTTGCCTCGATGCTCAACGAAGACTTGAAAGCACGCGCTTACCTGAAGACCAAGCTGAAGAACGCTTCGGTCGGCCGCATCGTCATCGAGCGTCCTGCCAAGAACGCGCGCTTCACGATCTACAGCTCGCGTCCGGGCGTGGTCATTGGTAAAAAAGGCGAAGACATCGAAGTACTGAAGTCGGCGCTGACCAAGATCATGGGCGTGCCTGTCCACGTGAACATCGAAGAAATCCGCAAGCCGGAAATCGACTCGCAGCTGATCGCCGATTCGATCGCCCAGCAGCTGGAAAAGCGCATCATGTTCCGCCGCGCGATGAAGCGTGCGATGCAAAACGCCATGCGTCTGGGTGCCCTGGGCATCAAGATCATGTCGTCGGGTCGTCTGAACGGTATCGAAATCGCTCGTAAAGAGTGGTATCGCGAAGGCCGTGTGCCACTGCACACCCTGCGCGCCGATATCGACTACGGCACCAGCGAAGCTTCGACCACCTACGGCATCATCGGCGTCAAGGTCTGGGTATACAAGGGTGACCGCGCGCCTAACGGCGACGCACCAGTCATCGATACCCCGCCAGACGAGAAGAAGCCACGTGGCCCACGTCGTGACGACGGCAAACCAGCTGGCCGTCCGCGCCCAGCCGGTGCCGGCGCCGGTGCGAAACCAGCCGCTCCAGGTGCAGCCCGTGTGCGCAGCGCCGCCAAGCCGGCCGAGAAAGCAGGAGAATAATCATGCTGCAACCAGCACGCAGAAAGTATCGTAAAGAGCAGAAAGGCCGTAACACCGGCATTTCGCACACCGCCGGCACTTCGGTGTCGTTCGGCGAGTTCGGTCTGAAAGCCGTTGCCCGTGGTCGTATCACGGCACGCCAGATCGAGGCAGCACGTCGCGCCATGACCCGTCACATCAAACGTGGCGGCCGTATCTGGATTCGCGTGTTCCCGGACAAACCGATCTCGAACAAGCCTGCCGAAGTCCGTATGGGTAACGGTAAAGGTAATCCGGAGTACTACGTCGCTGAAATCCGTCCAGGCAAAGTCCTGTACGAAATGGATGGCGTCGCAGAAGAACTGGCGCGCGAAGCATTCCGCCTGGCCGCTGCCAAACTGCCACTGGCGACCACGTTCGTGATCCGCCAAGTCGGCCAATAACAGGAGTGAAATATGAAAGCATCTGAACTCCGCGGCAAAGACCAGGTAGCTCTGCAAAAAGAGCTGAATGACCTGTTGAAGGCACAATTCGGCCTGCGTATGCAAATCGCTACGCAACAGCTGAGCAATACTTCGCAGCTCAAGAAGGTACGTCGCGATATCGCACGTGTAAAAACGGTAATGAACACCAAGGAAGCCAAATGACCGAAACAGTGAACAAGCCGCTCAAGCGCACGCTGATCGGTAAGGTGGTGTCCGACAAGATGGACAAGACCGTTACCGTTCTGATCGAACGTCACGTGAAACATCCTTTGTACGGCAAGATCATCGTGCGCTCGAACAAGTACCACGCGCACGACGAGACCAACCAGGTGAAAGCCGGTGACACGGTGGAAATCGTGGAAGGTCGTCCGATCTCCAAAACGAAGGCATGGACCGTGACCCGTGTGGTGCAAGCCGCACAAATCGTTTAATTGAAGTGCACGCCCCCGTGGCAACAGCGGGGGCGCTTCAATTAGTTCTTGCAAGCCCGCGAGTTGTATGTAATACTTGCGGGCTTCGTTCATGTAACGCCGCAAAGTGTCTGGCCACAGACGCAGAACCGTGCGGTCAGTGCAGTACGAAGGTCAAGCACCCAAACAGTGGGCCCAGCAGGGCACTCTGGCGGGACCAAGACTGACCGCGGGTCCGCATTGTGTGGATTCTTCGGCTTAAGTTGGGAAAGAGAATACTATGATTCAAACTGAAAGCCGGCTCGAAGTGGCTGACAATACCGGTGCCAAAGAAGTTATGTGCATCAAGGTATTGGGCGGCTCCAAGCGCCGTTATGCTGGCATCGGCGACGTGATCAAGGTAACCGTTAAGGTTGCTGCGCCACGCGGTCGTGTCAAAAAAGGTGAAATTTATAACGCCGTGGTAGTGCGCACCGCTAAAGGTGTTCGCCGCCAAGACGGTTCCCTGGTGAAGTTCGACGGCAACGCTGCCGTTCTGCTGAACGCCAAGCTGGAACCGATCGGTACCCGTATTTTTGGACCAGTGACGCGCGAGCTGCGCACTGAAAAGTTCATGAAGATCGTGTCCCTGGCACCGGAAGTCCTGTAAGGAGTCGTAATGGATAAGATTCGTAAAAACGACGAAGTCATCGTTCTGACCGGGAAAGACAAGGGCAAGCGTGGCGTCGTTCAGCAGCGTATCGATGCTGAGCATGTCGTGGTTGAAGGCATCAACGTCGCCAAAAAAGCGACCAAGCCTAACCCAATGACTGGCGTACAAGGTGGTATCGTCGATAAGACTATGCCGATTCACGTGTCCAACGTTGCATTGTTCAATGCAGCGACTGGCAAGGCAGACCGTGTCGGTTTCAAGGAAGTGGATGGCAAAAAAGTCCGCGTCTTCAAATCGTCCGGCGAAGTAGTGAAGGCTTAAGAAATCATGGCACGTCTCCAAGAATTCTATAAAGAAAAAGTCGTCGCCGACCTGACCGCGAAATTCGGTTACAAGTCGGTGATGGAAGTTCCACGTCTGACCAAGATCACCCTGAACATGGGTGTTGGTGAGGCCATCGCGGACAAGAAAGTCCTCGAGCACGCTGTCGGCGACCTGACCAAGATCGCCGGCCAGAAGCCGGTGACGACCAAGTCGCGCAAAGCTATCGCGGGTTTCAAGATCCGTGAAGGCTACCCGATCGGTACCATGGTCACCCTGCGCGGCGCTCGCATGTACGAGTTCCTCGATCGCTTCATCACCGTGGCCCTGCCGCGCGTGCGCGATTTCCGTGGTGTCAATGGCCGCTCGTTCGATGGCCGTGGTAACTACAACATCGGCGTGAAAGAGCAGATCATCTTCCCGGAAATCGAGTACGACAAGATCGATGCGCTGCGTGGTATGAACATTTCGATCACCACCACCGCCAAGACCGACGACGAAGCGAAAGCTCTGCTCGCCGCCTTTAAATTCCCGTTCAGGAACTAAGAAGATCATGGCAAAACTCGCACTGATTAACCGTGAGCAGAAACGCGTCGACCTGGCAAACAAGTTTGCCGCCAAGCGCGCCTCGCTGAAGGCCATCATTGATGACCAGTCGAAGTCGGAAGAAGAACGTTACGAAGCGCGCCTGAAGCTGCAAGCGCTGCCACGTAACTCGGCACCGACTCGCCAGCGTAACCGCTGCGCCGTCACCGGTCGTCCACGCGGCACTTTCCGTAAATTCGGTCTGGGCCGTATCAAGCTCCGTGAATTCGCCATGCGTGGTGAGATCCCGGGTATGACTAAAGCAAGCTGGTAATAGGAGAATATGCAATGAGTATGAGCGATCCTATCGCCGATATGCTGACCCGCATTCGTAACGCCCAAGGCGTGCAAAAGACGACCGTGGCCATGCCATCGTCGAAAGTTAAAATTGCGATTGCCAACGTCCTCAAGGACGAGGGTTACATTGAAGATTTCGCCGTAGCCGAAGCTGGTGGCAAGGCGGAACTGAAAATCGGTTTGAAGTATTATGTTGGCCGTCCCGTCATTGAGCGCCTTGAGCGCGTGTCCCGTCCGGGCCTGCGCGTCTACAAGGGCAAAGACGAGATCCCTACTGTGATGAATGGCTTGGGTGTGGCGATCGTGTCGACTCCGCAAGGCGTCATGACTGACCGCAAAGCACGCGCTACCGGTGTCGGCGGCGAAGTTATTTGCTACGTCGCATAAGGAGTTAGACATGTCTCGTGTAGCTAAAATGCCAATCGCTGTGCCAGCTGGCGCTGATGTCGCCATCTCCGCGCAAGCGATCACCGTCAAGGGCCCGCTGGGCGTCTTGACCCAGGCCCTGAACGGCCAGGTAAAGGTGGAAAACAACGCAGGAACCCTGAGCTTCGTCGCCGCTAATGACAGCCGCGAAGCCAATGCCATGTCCGGTACGCTGCGCGCACTGGTCAACAACATGGTTGTTGGCGTGACCAAGGGTTTCGAGAAAAAGCTGAACCTGGTCGGTGTGGGTTACAAGGCGCAAGCGCAAGGCGACAAGCTGAATCTGTCGCTGGGCTTCTCGCACCCTGTCGTGCACGCCATGCCAACCGGCGTCACCTGCGCTACCGCAACGCCGACGGAGATCATCATCAAAGGGATCGACCGTCAGCAAGTGGGCCAAGTGGCTGCTGAAGTTCGCGCTTACCGCTCCCCTGAGCCTTACAAGGGCAAGGGCGTCCGTTATGCGGACGAAGTGGTTAAGATTAAAGAAACCAAGAAGAAGTAACTAGGGGCTGACGATGGACAAGAAAGAATCACGTCTGCGCCGCGGACGCCAAACCCGGATCAAGATCGCGCAACAGAAAGTGAACCGCCTGTCGGTACACCGCACTAACCTGCATATCTACGCGAACCTGATCTCGCCGGATGCCAAAGTACTGGTATCGGCCTCCACGGCAGAAGTCGAAGTGCGCAACGAACTGGCTGGCAAATCGGGCAAGGGCGGCAACGCTGCTGCTGCCGCGATCGTCGGCAAGCGCGTCGCAGAGAAAGCACTGAAAGCAGGGATTACCGAAGTCGCGTTCGACCGCTCCGGTTTCCGTTACCACGGCCGTGTGAAGGCGCTGGCAGAAGCCGCGCGCGAAGCCGGTCTGAAGTTCTAAGGAACGATCATGGCAAAAATGCAAGCAAAAATGGCAAGCGACAAGCCGGATGACGGCATGCGCGAAAAAATGATCGCGATCAACCGCGTGACCAAAGTGGTCAAGGGTGGTCGTATCATGGGTTTCGCCGCGCTGACCGTGGTTGGTGACGGCGATGGCCGCATCGGCATGGGCAAGGGCAAGTCGAAGGAAGTACCGGTTGGTGTGCAGAAGGCAATGGAAGAAGCCCGTCGCAACCTGATCAAGGTCTCCCTGAAGAACGGCACCCTGCAGCACACCGTTACCGGCCGTCACGGCGCATCGAAAGTGATGATGTCGCCTGCGAAACCAGGTACCGGCGTCATCGCCGGCGGCGCAATGCGCGCAATCTTCGAAGTAATGGGCGTGACCGACGTCGTGGCGAAATCCACCGGCTCGAGCAACCCTTACAACCTGGTGCGCGCCACGCTGGATGGTCTGGCAAAAATGAGTACTCCTGCTGAAATTGCTGCGAAACGCGGCAAGTCGGTAGAAGAGATCCTGGGCTAAGGTGAACGACATGACAACTAAAACCGTCAAAGTACAATTGGTCAAGGGCTTGATCGGCACGCGTGAAGATCACCGTGCCACCGTCCGCGGTCTGGGCCTGCGTCGCGTCAACTCGGTCTCCGAGCTGCAAGACACCCCATCCGTGCGCGGCATGATCAACAAAGTCTCGTACCTCGTTAAAGTAGTTGCGTAAGCCCCCGGGCTTACACACGGAGAAATCATGGAACTGAATACCATACAACCAGCCGATGGCGCTAAGCACTACAAGCGTCGCGTCGGCCGCGGTATCGGCTCCGGTCTGGGTAAAACCTCGGGCCGTGGTCACAAGGGTCAAAAATCGCGTTCGGGCGGCTTCCACAAAGTCGGTTTCGAAGGCGGTCAGATGCCTCTGCAACGCCGTCTGCCTAAGCGCGGTTTCAAGTCGCTCAACGCCACCTTCAAAGCTGAAGTGCGCCTGTCCGACCTGAACAAGCTGGCTGTCGGCGATGTCGACATCCTGGTGCTGAAGCAAGCTGGCGTACTGAGCGTGCTGGCACGCGACGTGCGCGTCATTCTGTCCGGCGAGATCACCAAAGCGGTGAACCTCAAAGGCCTGAAAGTGACCGCTGGCGCGAAAGCCGCCATCGAAGCAGCCGGCGGCTCGGTAGCCTGAGTTGACCGCTAACAGCTTGATCGGAGCGAAAATTGGCGACTAACCCACAATTAGCTAAAAGTGCAGCAGCTGGTTTCCCTTGGGGCCGGCTCTGGTTCTTGCTTGGCGCATTGGTGGTTTATCGTATCGGCGCTCACATCCCGGTTCCCGGGATCGATCCGGTACAATTGGCCGCGCTGTTCAAGTCGCAAGAGGGTGGCATCCTGGGCATGTTGAACATGTTCAGCGGTGGCGCTCTCGCGCGCTTCACAGTCTTTGCGCTGGGTATCACGCCTTACATCTCGGCCTCGATCATCATGCAGCTGGTGTCGATCGTCTCGCCGCAGATGGAAGCGCTCAAAAAAGAAGGCGAAGCAGGCCGTCGCAAGATCACCCAGTACACCCGGTATTTCACGGTGGTGCTGGCGTCGTTCCAGGCGTTCGGCATTGCAGTCGCACTGGAGTCGCAAGCTGGCCTGGTGCTGGATCCAGGCTTTGCATTCCGTTTCGTGACGGTCGTGACGCTGTTGACCGGAACCATGTTCGTGATGTGGTTGGGCGAGCAGATTACCGAGCGCGGTCTCGGTAACGGCATCTCGATCATCATCTTCGCGGGTATCGCCGCCGGCCTGCCGGGCGCGCTGGGAGGCCTGGCCTCGTCGGTGAGCAACGGTTCGATCGGTGCCTTGTCCGCGATCATCATCATGATCCTGGTTGTGGCGGTGACGTTCTTCGTGGTGTTTGTCGAACGTGGCCAACGCAAGATTCTGGTGAACTATGCGAAACGCCAGGTGGGTAACAAGATTTACGGTGGACAAACGTCGCACCTGCCATTGAAATT
Organism: Duganella sp. LjRoot269; assembly: GCF_964254095.1. Classification (NCBI taxonomy): domain Bacteria; kingdom Pseudomonadati; phylum Pseudomonadota; class Betaproteobacteria; order Burkholderiales; family Oxalobacteraceae; genus Duganella; species Duganella sp. LjRoot269. The sequence goes on from NZ_CAXUSL020000001.1 coordinate 895,345, forward strand.
GAACATGGCCGGCGTGATCCCACCGATCTTCGCTTCGTCGATTATCTTGTTCCCGGCAACGATCGTGGGCTGGTTTACGACGGGCGCCGACACGGCCAACCCGGCGGTCCGGTTCCTGAAAGATTTGGCAGCATCGATGGGGCCAGGCGAGCCCATCCACGCACTGTTGTACGCCATTGCGATCGTGTTTTTCTGTTTCTTCTATACAGCGCTGGTCTTCAACAGCAAGGAAACAGCGGATAACTTGAAGAAGAGCGGGGCCTTTGTGCCAGGGATACGTCCCGGTGAGCAGACTGCCCGTTACATCGACAAGATCCTGACACGTTTGACACTGGCTGGCGCCATCTACATCACTTTGGTGTGTTTGTTGCCGGAATTCATGCAAGCCGAGTGGAAGGTACCGTTTTATTTTGGCGGCACCTCTCTGTTGATTATTGTAGTTGTGACCATGGACTTCATGGCGCAGGTACAAAACTACGTGATGTCGCAGCAATATGAATCGCTGCTGCGCAAAGCAAATTTCAAGGGCGGAATTCCGACGCGATAAGCGCGGTAAACATACCGAATGGCAAAAGACGACGTCATACAGATGCAGGGCGAGATTCTTGAGAATCTCCCGAATGCAACATTTCGAGTAAAGCTGGAAAACGGACACGTGGTGCTCGGGCATATTTCGGGTAAAATGCGGATGAACTATATCCGCATTCTTCCTGGCGACAAGGTGACGGTAGAGCTGACACCTTACGATCTGAGCCGCGCACGCATCGTGTTCCGGACCAAGTAACTATAGATAATCGAACCAAGAAGAGAGAGCAAAATGAAAGTTAACGCCTCAGTCAAGCGGATCTGCCGCAACTGCAAGATCATCAAGCGCAAGGGCGTTGTTCGCGTAATCTGCGTCGAACCACGTCACAAGCAGCGTCAAGGTTAATAACCGTTATTTATCGAGGAATAACGAATGGCACGTATTGCAGGGGTTAATATCCCCAATCATCAGCACACCGTTATCGGCCTGACGGCCATCTACGGTGTAGGCCGTCCACGCGCAAAGTTCATCTGCGCCGCAACGGGTATCGCGACCAATAAAAAGGTCAAGGATCTGGACGACAGCGAACTGGAAAAGCTGCGCGATGAAGTAGCTAAATTCATCGTCGAAGGCGATCTGCGCCGCGAACTGTCCATGAACATCAAGCGTTTGATGGATCTGGGTTGCTACCGCGGCATGCGTCACCGTAAGGGCCTGCCGGTCCGCGGTCAGCGCACCCGCACCAATGCACGTACCCGCAAGGGCCCGCGCAAAGCCGCTCAATCGCTCAAGAAATAATCTAGGGAAATCACATGGCTAAGCAACAAAGCAGCGCAGCAGCAGCGCGCGTACGCAAGAAGGTCAAGAAGAACGTTGCCGAAGGTATCGCGCACGTTCACGCTTCCTTCAACAACACCATCATTACCATCACCGACCGTCAGGGCAATGCGCTGTCGTGGGCAACCTCCGGTGGTGCTGGCTTCAAGGGTTCGCGTAAATCGACCCCGTTCGCAGCGCAGGTTGCGGCTGAAGCAGCTGGTAAAGTCGCGGTTGAGTGCGGCGTGAAGAACCTGGAAGTGCGCATCAAGGGCCCTGGTCCTGGTCGCGAATCCGCAGTGCGCGCACTGAACAACCTGGGCATCAAGATCACCGAGATCCAGGACGTTACCCCAGTGCCGCACAACGGCTGCCGTCCTCCAAAACGTCGTCGTATCTAATAGTCCGGTCGGCGGCGAAGTTCGCTTCGCCTCCTTCCCGCTGTTAAAAAAAATCGCTGGAGCAGATGACCGGAAACGGTTATACTGCCCGGCTATTGTCGTCTGTCTGGCTGATATGCCGGCAGACTTTAGCCACGTCCGGCCCGTGAGGTCAGGACTAGCGCCTAACTGTGCTGGCACAGCTGGGGCGTCATCATTTAAAAAAAGGAAGCATCGTGGCACGTTATATCGGACCTAAAGCAAAACTCTCCCGTCGTGAAGGTACTGACCTGTTCCTGAAGAGCGCACGTCGCTCGCTGGACAGCAAGTGCAAACTTGACGTCAAACCAGGCCAGCACGGCGTCAAGTCGGGTGCCCGCACCTCGGACTACGGCAACCAGCTGCGCGAAAAGCAAAAAGTCAAGCGTATGTACGGCGTGCTGGAACGTCAGTTCCGTCGCTACTTCGCAGAAGCCGACCGCCGCAAGGGCAACACCGGCGAAACCCTGCTGAAGCTGCTGGAAACCCGCCTGGACAACGTCGCATACCGCATGGGCTTCGGCTCGACCCGCGCTGAAGCGCGTCAGCTGGTATCGCACAAAGCCTTCACCGTGAACGGCCAGGTTGTGAACATCGCTTCGTACGTGGTCAAAGTCGGCGACGTCATCGCTGTCCGCGAAAAGTCGAAAAAGCAAGTGCGTATCGTTGAAGCGCTGTCGCTGGCTGAACAAGTCGGCATGCCAGCTTGGGTGTCGGTCGACTCCAAGAAAATGGAAGGCACCTTCAAGTCCCTGCCAGAGCGCAACGAGATCGCCAACGACGTCAACGAATCGCTGATCGTCGAACTGTACTCGCGTTAATCTGTAGTCTAGCAGCACCAAAACCCGCCCACTCGCTCGAGTGGGCGTTTTCACTAATGCCATCAGCCTTATCGGCCTAACGCGCCGAGGGTATTGAAAAGGACATTTACATGCAAAACAGTCTGTTGAAGCCACGTATTATCGATGTAGAGGCGCTGGGCGCCGGCCACGCTAAAGTAGTGATGGAGCCGTTCGAACGCGGCTATGGCCATACATTGGGTAATGCGCTGCGTCGCGTGCTGCTGTCGTCGATGGTGGGCTACGCGCCGACCGAAGTGACGATCGCGGGCGTTGTACACGAATACTCGTCGCTCGACGGCGTGCAGGAAGACGTCGTTGACCTGCTGCTGAACCTGAAGGGCGTGGTCTTCAAAGTCCACAACCGCGACTCCGTCACCCTGACCCTGAAAAAGGAAGGCGAAGGCGCCATCCTGGCTTCGGACATCGATCTGCCACACGACGTGGAACTGATCAATCCGGACCACGTGATCGCTCACCTGACCGCCGGCGGCAAACTGGACATGCAGATCAAAGTCGAAAAAGGCCGTGGCTATGTGCCGGGTAACGTACGCCGCCTGTCCGAAGACACCAACAAGACCATCGGCCGCATCATTCTGGATGCATCGTTCTCGCCGGTTCGCCGCGTTTCCTACTTCGTCGAGTCCGCTCGCGTGGAACAGCGTACCGACTTGGACAAGCTGATCATCAACATCGAAACCAACGGCGTGATTTCGCCGGAAGAAGCGATCCGTCAATCGGCCCGCGTGCTGGTCGATCAACTGAACGTGTTCGCCGCCCTGGAAGGCACCGAAGCCGCTGCCGAAGCCCCATCGCGCGCACCGCTGGTCGATCCTATCCTGCTGCGTCCGGTGGACGACCTGGAGCTGACCGTCCGTTCGGCCAACTGCCTGAAAGCGGAAAACATCTACTACATCGGCGACCTGATCCAGCGTTCGGAAAACGAACTGCTGAAGACGCCGAACCTGGGCCGCAAGTCCCTGAACGAAATCAAGGAAGTGCTGGCTTCCCGCGGCCTGACCCTGGGCATGAAGCTGGAAAACTGGCCGCCTGCAGGCCTGGAAAAATAACAAATTGGGTGACAGTGCCGGACATCGCGCAGCGATGTTCGGTCCTGTTACCAACTGATTTGCATTTTGTAGTACCCGCCCGGCGCATGTTGTGCCGGGCGTATATCCCTAGAACCGGTCCGCGCTCCCCGTCAAACGTGAGCGATCGAAGAACTCGGATTTAAACACCTGAAAGGAAGTACCATGCGTCACCGTCACGGCCTCCGTAAACTGAATCGTACCTCGTCCCACCGTCTGGCTATGCTGCGCAACATGACCGTTTCCCTGCTGCGTCATGAAGCCATCAAAACCACGCTGCCAAAAGCTAAAGAGCTGCGCCGCGTAGTTGAGCCTATCCTGACCATGGGCAAGACCGACACCCTGGCTAACAAGCGTCTGGCATTCTCCCGCCTGCGCGATCGTGAAATGGTTCTGAAGCTGTTCGCAGAACTGGGCCCACGCTACGCAAACCGCAACGGCGGCTACCTGCGCATCCTGAAAATGGGTTTCCGTGTTGGCGACAACGCTCCAATGGCTTATGTTGAGCTGATGGACCGTCCAGAAGTCACCGACATCGACAGCGCCCCAACCGCGGAAGAGTAATCTTCGCAGTTGCAGCAACGTTGGAAGAAAGCCAGGCTCAGTCTGGCTTTTTTTTATTTGAGGCGCTGGTCGCCGGCCGCCTTGAACTCCGAGCCGGCGCTCCATTCCGGCGTGGTGCCCTGCGCGATGTCGAGGCCGACCTGGAACAGCAGCTGGATATCCTGCACCGCGCCGCTGAAGTCCCAGTTGTTGCGGACGTTGTCGGTCACCTGGTGGTAGTCGTGCGCGACATAGCTGTCGACCACCTCGTGCGCATAGCTGTCCGGCTTGTCCAGGTAGCGGCTGCGGGCCTTGGTGTACAGCACCGGCACGCCCACGCGCGCGAACTCCAGCTGGTCGGCGCGGTAGAAACTGCCCAGCTCCGGCCGGCTATCCTTCTCCATCAGCCGGCCCTGCGTCTTCGCATATTTCTCCAGCAGGCCGTCGATGCTTGAATGGCCCGACGTCACGTTCTCGATCTGCGCCGTCTTGCCCCAGGCGTTGATGCCGTCGATATTGATGTTGGCCACCGTCTGCTTCAGCGGATACAGCGGATGGCTGGCGTAGTATTTCGCGCCCAGCAGGCCGCGTTCCTCGGCCGTGGTCGCCACGAACAGGATGGAGCGCTTGGGCGCCTTCGGCAGCGCCTTGTAGGCCTTGGCGATCTCCAGCAGCGCGGCGATGCCGGAGGCGTTGTCCAGCGCGCCGTGATAGATCTGCTTGCTGCGCTCGCCCGGCAGCCGCTCGTCGATGCCCAGGTGGTCCCAGTGGGCGCTGTAGATCACGTATTCATGCTTCAGCTTGGGATCGCTGCCGGGTATCATCGCCACCACGTTGTTCGAGTTGACGGTGCGCGCGGTGTTGTCCACCTTGAAGTCCGCCGTGGCCTTCAGGCTGACGGGACGGAAGTCCCGGGTCAGCGCCTGGGCTTTCAGCGTGTCGAAGTCGTAGCCGGCGGCTGCCATCAGCTCCCTGGCCTTGGCCAGCTGGATCCAGCCCGGCACCGTCGGCGCGTCCGGATCGGCGCCGTCGCGCAACAGGCTGAACTGCTCGGCGTTGCCGCCGCTGCGCACCACGTCCCACGGATAGGCGGCCGGCTTGGTCTCGTGGATGATGATGGCGGCCGCCGCGCCCAGCCTGGCGGCGATCTCGTACTTGTAGGTCCAGCGTCCATAGTAGGTCATGGCGTTACCCTTGAACATGGACGGATCCAGTTTCGACGGGTCCTTCGGATCGGGAACGGCCGGGTCGTTAATCAGCATCAGGATGGTCTTGCCGCGCACGTCGACGCCCTTGTAGTCATCCCAGCCATATTCCGGCGCCTGCACGCCGTAGCCGACAAACACGATCTCGGAATTGGCGACGTTGACGCTGGTCGGCTGGCTGGTCGAATGGGCAACATAGTCTTCCGGGAAATTCAACGCCACCGTCTTGCCGCCGACCTGGTAGCTGAAGGTTGGCGTCGGCGTCAGGCCGCGCATCGGCACGGCCTGTATCCAGCTGCCGTTGGGGTTGCCCGGCTTCAGGCCCAGCTTCTTGAATTGCTGCTCGATGTAGGCGACCGTCTTCGCTTCGCCCGGGGAGCCCGGCGCGCGGCCCTCGAAGTCGTCCGACGCCAGCGTCGTGATGTGAGCGAAGATCTCCGGCGCCGAGATCGCGCTCAGGGCCTTGACGGGGGCTTGCGCGCTGGCCGACGCCACGGCCAGCGCCAGGACGGAAAACAGCAGGGGGCGGGTGTTGGTCATCTGTTGCTCCTGAGCGGGAAAGTGTTGAGTTTCGCACAAAAACCGGAGACGTTGCAGGGATTAAGAAGGGATTAAGCCCCGCCTCAGGCGGGAAAAGCAGCCCCGGTGTACTATGCTGGTGCTCGTTTCGTCGAAAGAAAACTCATGCTCCGTTTCGCCCGTCTGTTCGCCCCGCTGCTGTCGCTGATCGCCCTGTTGCTGGCTCGTCCCGCGCTGGCCGATGACGGTTTCCTGGAGCCGGATGCGGCCTTCAAATTCTCGGCGCAGATGGTCGACGGCCATACGCTGTCGGTCAGCTTTCAGATCGCCGACGGCTACTATATGTACCGCGAGCGCTTCAAGTTCAAGGCGGACGGCGCCAAGCTGGGCGCGCTGGCCATCCCGGCCGGCACCGTGCACTTCGATGAAACCTTCGGCAAGAACGTCGAGACCTATCGCAAGACCGTCACCATGACGATGCCGGTCGATGCCGCCGGCGCGTTCACGCTGCTGGCCACCGGCCAGGGCTGCTCGGACAAGGGCCTGTGCTACGCGCCGCAGGATTACAAGATACAGCTGGTGGGCAGCGGCAGCATGCCGCTGCCTGCAGCTGTTGCGGTTGCGACCGCGTCGCCCTCAGCCGGTGCCGCCGCAGCGGGCGCATCGTCCGCTCCGGCCGCCGCCACCGGCGAAGGCAAGCCCGCCGCCGTCACGCCGGGCGTCACCATCGTCGCCATCCCGACGCCCAAGGTCGCCGTCATCCCGCCGCCAGCTCCGCCGGTTGCCGCAGCCGTCGTCCCGGCCACCGAATCCGGCCGCCTGGAAGCGGCCCTGAAAGGCGGCAAGCTGCTGGTCATCCTGCCGCTGTTCGCGCTGCTGGGCCTGGGCCTGTCGTTCACCCCGTGCGTGTTGCCGATGGTGCCCATCCTGTCCTCGATCATCGTCGGCGAAGGCGCCAGCAGCAGCCGTGGCCGGGGCTTGCTGCTGTCGGTCACCTACTCGCTGGGCATGGCCATCGTCTACACCGCGCTCGGCGTGGCTGCCGGACTGGCGGGCGAGGGCCTGGCCGCCGCGCTGCAAAATCCGTGGGTGCTGGGCAGCTTCGGCGTGTTGATGGCTATCCTGTCGCTGTCGATGTTCGGCTTCTACGAGCTGCAGGTTCCGGCCGCGCTGCAGTCCAAGCTGAGCACCGTGTCGAACCGTCAATCTTCCGGCAAGCTGGCCGGCGTGTTCGTGATGGGCGCCATTTCCGCGCTGATCGTCGGCCCGTGCGTGGCCGCGCCGCTGGCCGCCGCGCTGGTCTACATCAGCCAGAGCCGCGACGTCGTCATCGGCGGCGCCGCGCTGTTCGCGATGGCTGTCGGCATGAGCGTGCCGCTGATGCTGGTCGGCGTCTCGGCCGGCGCCTTGCTGCCGCGCGCCGGCATGTGGATGGACGCCGTCAAGCGCTTCTTCGGCGTGCTGATGCTGGCGATGGGCTGGTGGCTGGTGGCGCCGGTGCTGCCGGCGGCGGTGCAGATGCTGGGCTGGGCCGCGCTGTTCGTCGGCTACGGCATGTATCTGCTGATGAATTCGGGTAAGTGGGTGGCCAAGTCGGTGGGCGTGATCGTCGCCGTGCTGGGCCTGATGCAGCTGATCGGCGTGGTCAGCGGCGGCCGCGATCCGCTGGCGCCGCTGGCCCACCTGGCCGGCGGCAAGCATGAGGCGCCGCTGGCCTTCCAGCGCGTCAAGACCGTGCAGCAGCTCGACGCCGTGCTGGCGCAAACCGGCGGCAAGACCGCGATCCTGGACTTCTACGCGGACTGGTGCGTGTCCTGCAAGGAGATGGAAAAGCTGACCTTCGTCGATCCGCAAGTGCGCGCCAGGCTGGCCAACACCATGCTGCTGCAAGTGGACGTGACCGCCAACGATGCCGACGACAAGGCCATGCTGAAGCGCTTCGGCCTGTTCGGCCCGCCGGGCATCATCCTGTTCGACAAGGCCGGCAAGGAAATCGACGGCGCCCGCGTCATCGGCTTCCAGGACGCGGCGAAGTTCACCGCGTCCCTGTCCCGCCTGAACTAGGCTCAGCCGCGGTGGCCGCCCCAGCCGCCGCGATGGCCGTGGAAACCGCCATGCTTGCCGCCCATCGTATTGTCGTCGAAGATGGCTTTCTGCTCGGTGGTCAGCTGGCCGTAGAACGCGGTCAGCGCCGGCAGCGTCGCCTCCATCTTCGCTTCGTGCTGCTTGGCCATCTCGATCATCTTGCTCAGGCGATCAGGCGCCGACAAGGTGGCGAACGATGTGTGGTCAGCCGCGCCGGTGGCGGCCGGCTTGATCGCCGCCTGGTAGGTCGCCCAGGCCGATTCCTGTTGCGCGGTCAGCTTCAGCAGGTCGTGCAGCTTGGCCTGGCGCTTGGCGAACATTTCCGCCATCTTGGCCTGCATCTGCTCCTTGCTGACGACGGCGCCGTGACGGCCGGCCGGCGGCGTCGTATCCTGTGCCTGTGCGGCGGCCATACCCAGTACGGTAAAACCGATCAGTATGCTTTTGCGTAAGACGTTCATGGTCGTTCCTTTATCATTGAAAGTTAGGTATCGCGGTGCGTTGGTCACCGCGCTTGAACCCATGTTGGCAGCGCTAGGTTGCCGCCAAGTTTCGCGGCCCGAAGTTTTTGTATCCATATGTTTCGACCCTATGGTCATATACAAGACGATACAATTGGTGATTGGTCACACGGGGCCGAACTGGGGATAATTAGCATATGGAACCCACATCTACTATCTTGATCGTCGACGACGACCGCGACATCCGCACCCTGCTGGCAGATTACCTCGAATCTAACGGTTACCGCGCCCTGTGCGCCGCCGACGGCATCGCCATGTGGAAGCTGCTCGACGAAGCCCGCCCCGACCTGGTCGTGCTCGACCTGAACCTGCCGGGCGACGACGGCCTGACCTTGTGCCGCAAGCTGCGCGCCCACTCGACGCTGCCGGTGATCATGCTGACCGCCCGCAACGAACCGCTGGACCGCATCCTCGGCCTCGAGATGGGCGCCGACGACTACCTGCCGAAGCCGTTCGAGCCGCGCGAGCTGCTGGCGCGCATCCGCAGCGTGCTGCGCCGCAGTAACGCCATGCCGTCCGGCAGCGGCACCGACAAGGCGCAGCAAATGCGCTTTTCCGGCTGGACCCTGGACCTGACCGCGCGCCACCTGCTCAATCCGGACGGCATCGTCATCATGCTGTCGGGCGCCGAGTTCCGCCTGCTCAAGGTCTTCCTCGAGCATCCGAACCGCGTGCTCAACCGCGACCAGCTGCTGAACCTGACGCAGGGCCGCGACGCCGATCCGTTCGACCGCTCGATCGACATCCAGATCAGCCGCCTGCGGCAGAAGCTGGGCGAGGACGCGCGCCTGCCGCAAATCATCAAGACCGTGCGCAACGGCGGCTACGTGCTGGCCGGACAAGTGACCGTGGAGCCGCTAGCGTGAAAGCCTTTTTCGGATCAATGACCGGGCGCGTGTTCCTGATCCTGCTGCTCGGTATCGTCGCCTCGGCGGCGCTGACCCAGTGGCTGGCCGTCGGCGAACGCACGCGCGCGCTGGAACGCTACCGCGATTTCCATGCGCTGGAGCGGGCCGAACAATTGATCACCACGGCGGACGTGCTGCCGGAAGCGTCGCGCCCGACCTACCTGCGCATGGCCAATCGCGGCACGGTGCGCCTGGAGCGCAGCGACGTGCCGAGCGCCACCGCGTTGCCGCAGACCGAATTTTCCGCCACCTTGCAGCAGCGCCTGGGCGATGGCTTCAAGCTGGGCCCGCTGGTCGAGCATCCGGCCGCCTGCGACCTGCCGCGCCAGTCCCCCAATATGTTCGCGCCCAGCCAGTGGCGCGGCACCTGCGAAACCATGAACGTGCGGCTGCACGACGGCCAGGTGCTGAAGCTGTCCGTGCTGCCGCCGCGCTCGCCGCCGCCGTCGGCCCACAGCGAACTGCTGACCATGCTGCCTTTCCTCATCAGCATTACCGCGCTGGCCTACCTGGTCACGCGCATGACGGTGCGTCCGCTGAAGCTGCTGGCGCAGGCCGCCAAGGACCTGGGCAACGACATCAACCACCCGCCGGTGGTGCTGAGCGGCGCGGCGGAAATCCGCCAGGCCAGCGCCGCCTTCAACGCCATGCAGGCGCGCATCCGCCAGCACATCATGCAGCGCACGCAAATGCTGGCGGCGATCACGCACGACCTGCAAACCCCGCTGACCCGCCTGCGCCTGCGGCTGGAAAAAGTCGGCGACGCGGAATTGCAGCAGCGCCTGATCGACGACCTGTCGGCGATGCAGCAGATGGTCAAGGAAGGCCTGGACCTGGCGCGCAGCATGGACACCACCGAAACCATGCAGGCGCTGGACCTCGATTCGCTGCTCGACAGTGTGTGCAGCGACGCCACCGACGGCGGCCAGCAGGTCGAGCTGCGCGGCAGGGCGGCGATGGCGTTGATGGGACGTCCGCTGGCGATCCGCCGCTGCCTGGTCAACCTGATCGACAACGCGGTGAAATATGGACATTACGCCAACGTGACGGTCGAGCGCATGGTCGGCGCCGCCCGCATCCGCATCCGCGACGGCGGTCCCGGCATCGACCAGGACCAGATGGCGCGCGTGTTCGAACCGTTCTACCGCATCGAAACCTCGCGCTCGCGCGAATCCGGCGGCACCGGCCTGGGGCTGACCATCGCCCGCAATATCGCCGAGCAGCACGGCGCCAACGTCATGCTGTCCAACCATGCGGACGGTGGACTGGAAGTCACTCTGATCGTTCCGGAATACTACGCCGGCTCCTGACGGGACCACCGCCGTTCCCACACCGCTGCGCCCAGCCCCCGCGCAGAAAAAAACCGTCCGGCGGCTGTCGCCGCGCGGTTTTTCCAACAAATACTATGCGACAATATTCCGCCTTATGCACGGCGGCAATATTTTACGACGGTAAAACCTGGTTCAAAAAATGAAAAAATCTTCCTTAGCAATCCTGGCCGGCGCCATCGCCGTTATCGGCGGCGGCATCTGGTACACGACCCACGGTTCGGGCGAGCAGCAAGCCGGCGCCAAGCCCCTGAACGGCAGCGGCCCACAAGGCCCGACCACCGTCAGCGTGATCGCGCCCAGCCGCCAGGATGTGCCGGTCGTGCTGCAGGCCAACGGCACCGTGACCCCGATCAGCACCGTCGACCTGCATCCGCAAACCACCAGCACCATTTCCAGGGTCCATATCAAGGAAGGCCAGTTCGTCAAATCGGGCGAGCTGATGTTCACGCTGGACGACCGCAGCGAGCGCGCCAACGTCGACAAGGCCCAGGCCCAGGTCGAGCGCGACCGCGCCGCGCTGGCCGACTACGAGCGCCAGTACAAGCGCTCGATGGAGCTGCTGTCGAAGAACTTCATCGCCCAGGGCGCGGTCGACACGCTCAAGAGCCAGGTCGATTCGGCGCGCGCGCTGCTACAGTCCGACATCGCCGCCGCCCGCTCGGTCGGCGTGGACGCCAGCTACACCAGCATCCGCGCGCCGATGACGGGCCGCGTCGGCGCCATCAACGTCTACCCGGGCAGCCTGGTGCAGCTGGCGACGTCGCTGACCACCATCACCCAGCTGGACCCGATCACCGTCGCCTTCACCCTGCCGGAATCGGCGCTGGCCGGCTTGCTGCAGGCGCAGCATCAAGGACCGGTCACGGTCAAGGTCGCGCTGGGCAGCTCCGACAAGGAAATCACCGGCGCGCTGAGCTTCATCGACAACACCGTCGACCCGGTGGCCGGCGTGATCCGCGTCAAGGCCCAGTTCGACAACAAGGACACCAACCTGTGGCCCGGCCAATACGTCAACACCCGGCTGATCTCCCATGTGCTGAAAGATGCAACGGTGATCCCGCAAAACGCTATCATTAGCAATAGCCGAGGTACATTCGTGTACGCGGTCGATGCCGACCAGTCCGCCAAGGTGGTCAACATCAAGCGGCTGTACGCGTTTGGCGACAACGCCGCCGTATCGGGCCTGAGCGGCAGCGAGAAAGTCATCGTCGACGGCAAGCAGAACCTGCGGCCGGGCGGCAAGGTGCGCGTCGCGTCGGCCGACAAGCCGGCCGACGGCGCGAAAGAGAAGGGCTAAGCAATGAACCTTTCAGAACTATGCATCCGCCGGCCGGTGATGGTGGTGCTGCTGTCGCTGAGCCTGATATTGGCCGGCGTGCTGGCCTACTTCTACATTCCGGTCGCCGCGCTGCCGAGCTACAACACCCCGGTCATCAACGTCTCGGCCGACCTGCCGGGCGCCTCGCCGGACACGATGGCCTCGTCCGTCGCGCTGCCGCTGGAAAAGCAGTTCTCCACCATCGCCGGCCTGGCGATGATCACCTCGACCAACACGCTGGGCAATTCCTCGCTGACGCTGGAGTTCGATCCCAGCATCAACGTCAACGAAGCGGCGGTCGACGTGCAGGCCGCGCTGCTGCGCGCGCAGCGCCAGCTGCCGGTCGAGATGACGGACCTGCCGTCCTACCGCAAGGTCAACCCGGCCGACGCGCCGGTGCTGTTCATGACGATGAATTCGCCGTCGCTGACCTTGTCCGAGCTGAACGACTACGCCGAGAACCTGATCGCGCCGTCGCTGTCGACGCTGCCGGGCGTGGCGCAGGTGACGGTCAACGGCCAGAAGCGCTTTGCCGTGCGCGTGCGCGCCAAGTCCGAGCTGATGAACGCCCGCAACATGACGCTCGACGAGCTGCAGCAGGCGATCAAGTCGGCCAACGCCAACACGCCGCTCGGCGTGCTTGACGGCCCGAGCCAGACGCTGACCATCCAGGGCAATGCCCAGATGATGAAGGCGTCCGAATTCGCCGAGCTGATCATCGCCATGCGCAACGGCGAGCCGGTGCGGCTGAAGGACGTGGCCGACGTGCAGGACAGCTTCCAGTCGGTCAAGAGCTACGGCAGCTACAACGGCGAGCGCTCCATCGTGCTGCTGGTGCAGCGCCAGCCGGACGCCAACACCGTGCAGGTGGTCGACGGCGTGCGCCGCCTGCTGCCGCGCTTCAAGGCGCAGCTGCCGGCGTCGATCAACATCAACCTGGTCAACGACCGCTCGGTGTCGATCCGCGAAGCGATCCACGACGTCAACCTGACCTTGCTGCTGACCATCGCGCTGGTGGTGCTGGTGATCTTCCTGTTCCTGCGCCGCGCCGCCGCCACCTTCATCCCGGCCATCACGATGCCGATCTCGCTGCTGGGCGCGCTGGCCCTGCTGTACGCCTTCGGTTACAGCCTGGACAACGTTTCGCTGCTCGGCATCACGCTGGCGGTGGGCCTGGTGGTCGACGACGCGATCGTGGTGCTGGAAAACATCGTGCGCCATATCGAACTGGGCAAGAAGCCTTTGCAAGCCTCGCTGGTGGGCGCCAGGGAAATGGGCTTCACCATCATCTCGATCTCGGTGTCGCTGGTGGCCGTGTTCATTCCCATCTTCTTCATGCCGGGCGTGATCGGCCTGATGTTCCACGAATTCGCCGTGGTGGTGGCGCTGTCGGTGCTGGTGTCGGCGGCGGTGTCGCTGATGCTGGTGCCGATGCTGGCCAGCCGGCTGCTGCCGGCCGACGCCATCGATCCGGAACACGACAAGGGCGGCTTCATCGGCCGCTGGTTCGAGACCGGCTTCACCGCGCTGCGCAACGGCTACGTGCGCACGCTGGACATCGCGCTGCACCACCGCTATGTCGTGCTGGCCGCCGCGGTGGGCACCTTCGCGCTGACCGCCGTGCTGTACATCACGATCCCGAAAGGCTTCTTCCCGGAGGAGGACCTGGGCCAGATCCGCGTCAGCACCGAGGCATCCGAGGATATCTCGACCTCGGCCATGCTGGCGCTGCAGGACCGCGTGGCGGCCGTCATCAAGGCCGACCCCAACGTGCAGGACGTGACCTCGTTCACCGGCGGCGGCAACAGCGGCCGCATGTTCCTGGTGCTCAAGCCGCGCAACCAGCGCGACAAGATGCCGCAGGTGCTCGACAGCCTGCGCCAGGCCACCAGAAAGGTCGCCGGCATTTCCGTCTACCTGAGCCCGGTGCAGAATCTGCAGCTGGGCGGACGCCAGTCCAAGAGCCGCTACCAGTACACGCTGCAGTCGGTCAGCCCCGGCGCGCTGAACGAATGGGCAGAGAAATACCTGGACCGCCTGCGCGCCGATCCGGACTTCCGCGACGTCACCAGCGATTCGCAGAACAAGGGCCTGCAGGCGTCGCTGAAGATAGACCGCGACAAGGCCAACAACCTGGGCGTGGCCATCGGCGATATCCGCACGGCGCTGTACCTGGCCTTCGGCGAGCGCCAGGTGTCGACCATCTACTCGCCGGCCGCCAGCTACTACGTGATCATGGAGGCGGCCGACGCCGACCGCCAGTTCGACAGCGCGCTGACCAAGATTTCGGTGCGCAACAAGACCGGCCAGCTGGTGCAGCTGTCCAGTTTTGCCAGCGTCGAGCGCACCATCGGCCCGACCGCCGTCAACCACCAGGGCCAGTTGCAGGCGATCACGCTGTCGTTCAACCTGGCGCCGGACGTGCCGCTGGGCACGGCCACCGCCAAGATCGACAAGATGGGCGCGGACATGCATCTGCCGGCGTCCATCATCACCAACTACGGCGGCGACGCGGCCGTGTTCCAGAGCTCGCAGAGCAGCCAGCTGATCCTGATCATCGCCGCGCTGGGCGTCATCTACGTGCTGCTGGGCGTGCTGTATGAAAGCTATATCCACCCGCTGACCATCCTGGCCGGCCTGCCGTCGGCCGCCGTGGGCGCCTTGCTGACCCTGCGCCTGTTCAACCTGGACCTGACGATGATCGCCATCATCGGCATCCTGATGCTGATCGGCATCGTCAAGAAGAACGCCATCATGATGATCGACTTCGCGCTGCACGTGCAGCGCAACGAGGGCCGCACGCCGGCCGAGGCGATCCGCGAAGCCTGCGTGCTGCGCTTCCGCCCGATCATGATGACCACCATGGCCGCGCTGATGGGCGCCTTGCCGATCGCGCTGGGCCTGGGCGCCGGCGCCGAGCTGCGCCAGCCGCTGGGCCTGGCGGTGGTCGGCGGCCTGATCTTCTCGCAAGTGATCACCTTGTACATCACCCCGGTGATCTACCTGTTCCTCGACAAGTACAGCGGCAGCGGTCCGATGGGCGACGACGAGCTCGCCGACGACGCCGCGCCGCCGGTGCCGGAAGGTGTGCACGCCGTGCCACTGAAAGCGGTGAACACCGTCAAGCATTGAGCGGTGACAAGCTGAGCGGGAGACCGCCTCTTTATCATAGGCAAGTTGGCTATGATGAAAGGGCGGTCGCAGATGAAGCGTTACAGTGTCACCATCATCGGTATGGGCCCGCGCGGGCTCAGCGTATTTGAGCGCATCGCCGCCATCGCCGGCAGCCGCCAGCTGCCGCTCGACATCATCCTGGTCGAACCCGGCGAATGCGGCCCGGGCGTGCACGGCATGCGCCAGCCCCAGCATCTGCTGATCAACACCATCGCCAGCCAGGTCACGCTGTTTCCCGCCGCCGGCGCCGTGCGCCACGCGCCGGTATGCGCGACGCCGTCGCTGACCGCGTGGGCGCGCCAGGCCGGCTACCGCCGCGTCGGCGAGCGTTTCTACCGCCTCGGCGACCACGGCGGCGCCGACATCACCGAAGCCGACTACCTGCCGCGCAGCCTGCTGGGCGAATACCTGGCCTGGGCCTACCAGCAGATTGCCGCCGCGCTGCCGGCCAGCACCACGCTGACGCACCACCGCCTGCGCGCCGCCGACCTGTGGCAGCAGCCGGACGGCCGCTGCGCCATCGAGCTCGACAGCGGCTTCATGGTCTACAGCGATTTCGTCTTCCTGACGACCGGCCACGGCCGCAACCTGCCCAGCGACCTGGACGCCTGGCTGGGCAAGTTCGCCCAGGATCACGCGCGCTACAACAGCCGGCTGGGCTTCGTGCGCCATGTTTATCCGCTGGACAAGCTGGAGCGCATCGCCGCCGGTGCCCGCGTGGCGATCCAGGGGCTGGGCCTGAGCGCGCACGACGTCATCGCCGAGCTGACGACGGGGCGGGGCGGCGTTTTCGCGCAGGGCGAGCAGGGCTTGCTGTACCGCCGCTCCGGCCGCGAACCGCAGCTGACGCTATGTTCCCGCAACTGCCTGCCGTACGCTGCGCGCGGCGTCAACCAGAAGGGGCTGGACGGCCGCCACCAGCCGCACTATTTCACCCCCGACGCGGTGGACGCGCTGCGGCGCATGGCGCTGTCCGGCCGGGGCAGCCGCCAGCTCGATTTCGACCGCGAACTGCTGCCGCTGCTCAAGCGGGAAATGGCCTGGGTCTACCGCGCCACGCTGGCGCTGGCCGCGCCGGACGGCGCCGTGCCCGATCCCGCCGCCTTCGTGCCCAGTGCGCAGGACGAGGCGCTGATCGACGAGCTGCTGTTCCCGCTGCGCGAGCGCCAGTTCGCCACGCTGGACGACTTCCGCCACTTTTTCACCGGCTGGCTGCGCGCCGACCTGGCCGAGGCGCGGCTGGGCAATGTCGGCAGCGCGGTCAAGGCCGCCACCGACGTGCTGCGCGACGTGCGCGCCACGCTGCAGGCGGCGATCGAGCACGGCGGCCTGACGCCGACCTCGCACCGCAAGTTCCTCAACGTCTACCATCCGGCCATCAACCGCGCCGCCTTCGGCCCGCCGCTGCGGCGCAACCAGGAATTGCTGGCGCTGCTGGACGCCGGCGTGGTCACCATCGTTTCCGGCCCCAACAGCACCATCGACATCGACGAATATGATTCGACCTTTGTGCTGGGCACCAAATTCGGCGGCTGCACCGTCAAACACCCGGTCGATGTGCTGGTAATTGCCCGCCTGGACGGCTTTTTTCCCGAAACCGACGAATCCTTACTTATCCGTAATATTCTCAAAAGAGGGCTGGTGCGGCCCTATTACAACGGCGTCTTCCACCCGGGCGGCATCGAAATCGACCCCGACTGCCGGCCGGTCGATGCCCGTGGCAAGGCCGCCGCCGGCATCTGGGCGCTGGGCTATCCGGTGGAGGGCGCGCACTACTACACCCATGCCTTGCCCCGGCCGCAGCTGCGTTCGCGCCAGGTTTTAGACGCGGATCGCTGCGTAAACGCGATGTTTGGCCAGATGGAGGAGGCGCCCCGCCGCGGCGCGCGCCACCGCGCCGCCGCCGCGTCGGCCACGGCCTTGCCGCAGCCGATTTCGTGAGATGGCTGATACATACGGTAACACCCATCAAGACGCGGAACTTGTAAGCTACTCCCGGTATATACCCTGGAGCGTACGCGTTGCCGTCCGGCGCGCTATCATGGCCTTGTTCAGCAGTTCCCAAAATCGCGGGACTCTGGCACTATGGCCGCATTTTTGTCGACTTCGTTCCCACCCAAGGTTTGCTATTTTGCACCACGATTCCCACATACTTTCTGCAAATTCCGAATATTGCGAAACGTGCGGCCAGCGCTTGCCTGAGCCGGGGGCGAGGTACGCCGATTGGGATCGCAAGTCGCAGTCGCGCCGGGTCGGCATCGGTATTTCCATCGCGCTGCACTTGCTGGGCGTGCTGTACTACTTCCTGTCGCCGGCGCCCGAGCGCAAGCATTCGGCCCCGCCCAAGGGCGGCGTGATGGTGTATATCGCGCCGCTGCCGGACAAGGCGCCGAACAAGCCGCAGCCGAAGAAGACCGAGGTGGCCAAGGCCAGCAAGCCGCCGCCGCCGCGCAAGCAGGTGGTCAGCAAGGAGGCGCCGGCGGCGATCCGGCCGAAGCTGGAAACCTATGTGCCGCCGGTGCAGGCGACGATGACGCCGCCGCCCGAGGCGGACATGTCGGAAATGATCGCCAAGCGCCGCGCCGCGCGCGAGGCCAACAATCCGCAGCCGGCGCCGCCGGCGCCGACCGAGACCGAGAACGAACGCGCCACCCGCATCGCCAAGGCCAACATCGCCGGCGCGCAGGGCCGTTCCGGCGGCGCCGACAAGGACGACACGGGCGGCATCTTCTCGGTGGACAAGAGCTACCACAGCGCGGACGTCAAGTTCCGCGGCTGGAACACCAACTTCAAGCGCAACTGGACGCAGCAGGTGCACGTGGAGCAGGGCGCCGAGCCGGACATCGAGACGGCCGTGGTCAAGGAAATGATCAAGGTGATCCGCAAGGAAAAGCAGGGCGATTTCCCGTGGGAATCGCGCCGCCTCGGCAAAGTGGTCATCATGAGCGCGCGCAAGGAAGACGAGAAGGACCTGATCGCCTTCTTGCTCAAGGAAATGTTCCCCGAGTACACGCGGGGCGCGTCGAGATAAAAAAAGCCGGGCTAGCCCGGCTTTTTCATTATTTCAGCAGCCTGGCGATATCAAGTGCGAAGTAGGTCAGCACGCCGTCGGCGCCGGCGCGCTTGAACGACAGCATCGCTTCCATCATCACCTTGTCGTGGTCCAGCCAGCCGTTTTGCGCGGCCGCCTTGATCATCGCGTATTCGCCGCTGACCTGGTAGGCGAAGGTCGGCACCTTGAATTCGTCCTTCACGCGGCGCACGATATCCAGGTAGGGCATGCCCGGCTTGACCATCACCATGTCGGCGCCCTCGGCCAGGTCCAGGCCCACTTCGCGCAACGCCTCGTCGCTGTTGGCCGGGTCCATCTGGTAGGTGTTCTTGTCGCCCTTGCCCAGGTTCTTGGCCGAGCCGACCGCGTCGCGGAACGGGCCGTAGAACGCCGATGCGTACTTGGCCGAGTACGCCATGATGCGCGTGTGGATGTGGCCGCCGGCTTCCAGCGCGGCGCGGATCGCGCCGATGCGCCCGTCCATCATGTCCGACGGCGCCACCACGTCGACGCCGGCCTCGGCCTGGCACAGCGCCTGGCGGATCAGCATGTCGGTGGTGAGGTCGTTGATGACGTAGCCGTTGTCGTCGATCAGGCCATCCTGGCCGTGGCTGGTGTACGGATCCAGCGCGACGTCGGTCAGGATGCCGAGGTCGGGGAAGGCCTGCTTCAGCGTGCGCACCGCGCGCGGCACCAGGCCGTCGGGATTGGTCGCCTCGATGCCGTCCGGCGTCTTCTTCATGGCGTCGATGACCGGGAACAGCGCCAGCACCGGGATGCCCAGCGCCACGCATTCCTCGGCCACCTTCAGCAGCAGGTCCACCGACACCCGCTCGACGCCGGGCATCGACAGCACCGGCTCGCGCTGGTGCGTGCCTTCGAGGATGAACACCGGGTAGATCAAGTCCGACGCGGTGACGTGGTGCTCGCGCATCAGCGCGCGCGAGAAGGGATCGCGGCGCATGCGGCGCATGCGGATGCCGGGAAATTGTGCGGAAACGTGCGGGTTGTGCATGCCTGGTCTTCCTTGCTAAAAGATTACTTGTCCTGGTCCGGCGCGGTGTCGGGCTCGTCGTCGTCTTCCATCTCGATCAGCTCGACCGCGGCGGCCGCCTCGTCGTCGGTGATGCCGGCCAGCTCCAGGATCTTGTCGTTGGCCTCGTCGATGCCGACGCGCTTGAGCGCCGAGAACAGCTGCACGGTGAACGGGAAGCCTTCGCCATCCTCGTCGACGTAGCTGTCCAGCTTGGCCTTGGCCTGGCGCAGCACGTTGACCGATTCGTTGCGGTTCAGTTTATCAACCTTGGTCAGAATGCAATGGATCGGCTTGCCGGTCGGGGCGAACCATTCCAGCATCTGGATATCGAGTTCGGTGAACGGGCGGCGCGAGTCCATGATCAGGATCAGCGCGGCCAGCTGCTCGCGGCGCTGCACGTAGTCGCCCAGCAGGCGCTGCCAGTGCAGCTTGGCAGAGCCGGACACTTCCGCGTAGCCGTAGCCCGGCAAGTCGACCAGCAGGCATTCGATTTCCTCGACGATGGTCGGGTCCTTGCGGTGCTGCGCGACGTGCGCGCCGCCGATCGAGAAGTAGTTGATGTGCTGCGTGCGGCCAGGGGTCTTGGAGGCGAACGCCAGCCCTTTCTGGTTGCACAGGATGTTGATGGCGGTCGATTTGCCGGCGTTGGAGCGACCTGCAAAGGCGATTTCAGGCACCGTGGTGTCGGGCAGATCGCGCAATTGGTTAACGGTCGTAAAGAAGCGGGCTTGCCAGAGTTTGGACATGGGATGGGGAAAAATGCAACAAAAGGGAGCAAATATGCTGGAAAGCTATTGTACAATGAGTGGTTACGAAGTGTTGCCATCGCCTCCACCTCGATGCGTGCGGCAAAGTTTCGACAAACTTTTTTGAGGGTGCTTGAATGAATCGTGCGTTTTCACCGTTTGTAAAATCCCTGTTGGTAGCTCTGTTGGCCGTTGCGGGCACCGCATCCGCAGCCGAGGAAGCGAAACCGGCCCACGCCGAAGCAGCGGCGCCCAAGGTCGATGCGGCCAAGGGCGGCTCCCTGTTTGAAACCGGCGACAACGCACGCGGCCTGCCTGCCTGTGTATCCTGCCACGGCGCCGGCGGCAATTCGACGATCAGCGTCAATCCGAAACTGGCCGGCCAGCACGAAGGCTATATTTACAAGGAACTGGTGAACTTTACCACCGCCGACCGGAATCAACCGGTGATGACGACGTACGCGAAGATGCTGACGGACGAGGAAAAGCACAACATCTCGGCCTGGCTGGCCACCCAGGCGCAAAAGCCGGGTGCGGCGAAGAACAAGGACACGGTTGAACTGGGCAAGAAGATCTATCGCGGCGGCATCGCCGAGAAGAACGTGCCAGCCTGCGCCAGCTGCCACGGCGCGGCCGGTGCCGGCATCCCTGTGCAATATCCGCGCATCGGCGGCCAGCACCAGGATTACACGGTAGCCCAGCTGGGCCTGTTCAAGTCGGGCGGCCGCAAGAACAGCGCGCAGATGAGCACCATCGCCAAGCGCATGTCGGATGAAGAAATGAAAGCGGTGGCCGATTACGTCGCCGGCTTGAAGTAAGCCAGCTTCCCGCGCCACGGTGTTATGGTGCGGCTGATAGTGCATAGAGGGCGGCAGCGTAAGCGGGCTGCCCTTTTTGTTGGTATGCTGCCCGCAGCGTCCCCTTTTTGAGATAGTTCCAGTATGAGCAGCAGCCCCAGCACCACCGGCATCGAACTCAAGACCCGCCGTCCCATCGTCGGCGAAATCGTCGAACTGATATCCTCGATGCGCTTCGCCATCGCGCTGCTGGCGATGATCGCCATCGCCGCCATCATCGGCACCGTGATGAAGCAGAACGAGGCGACCAACAACTACATCAACCAGTTCGGGCCGTTCTGGTTCGAAGTGTTCAGCAAGATCGGCCTGTACGCGGTGTATTCGGCCTGGTGGTTCCTGCTGCTGATGACCGCGCTGGTGACATCGACCTCGCTGTGCATCCTGCGCAACGCGCCCAAGATGATGAAGGACATGCGCAGCTGGCGCGAGAACGTGCGCGAGAACTCGCTGCTGAACTTCCACCACAAGATGCAGTGGCGCTCGCCGCTGGCGCGCGCGGCGCTGGCGCAGCAGACGGCGGCCCGGCTGGCCGACGCCGGCTACAAGGTCAAGCTGGTCGACAAGGGCCACGGCACGCTGGTGGCGGCCAAGCAGGGCGCGGCCAACAAGTTCGGCTACATCTTCGCGCACTCGGCCATCGTCATCATCTGCATCGGCGGCCTGCTTGATTCGGACATGCCGATCCGCATGCAGGAGTGGTTCTTCGGCAAGGTGCCGTTCACCGGCAGCGGCCTGATCTCGGCGATCCCGGCCCAGCACCGCCTCGGCCTGGCCAATCCCACCTTCCGCGGCAACACGATGATCCCGGAAGGCTCGTCCAGCGACACGGCCACCATCGCCCGTCCCGATGGCGTGCTGATCCAGGACCTGCCGTTCACCATCAACCTGAAAAAATTCAACATCGACTTCTACAGCACCGGCATGCCCAAACTGTTCGCCAGCGAGGTGGAAGTGCGCGACCACGCCGCCGGCGAGGTGGTCAAGTCCGTCATCGAGGTCAACAAGCCCCTGCTGTACAAGGGCCTGGCGATCTACCAGTCCAGCTTTGAGGATGGCGGCAGCAAGCTCAAGTTGACCGGCTTCCCGATGCAGGGCACGCAGACCACCAAGTTCGCCATCGCCGGCGAAGTGGGCGGCAGCACGCCGATGGGCGACGCCTACACGGTGGAATGGTCGGGCTTCCGTCCCTTCAACGTGGAAAACATCGGCGCGTCGCAGGATCCGCGCTCGGTCGCCAAGGGCCAGAGCCTGGCGGAGCAGCTCGACAAGCACACCGGCTCGGCCGGCAAGAACGCCCACAACAAGGATTTGAAAAACGTCGGTCCGAGCGTGCAGTACAAGCTGCGCGACAAGACCGGCCAGGCGCGCGAATACCAGAACTATATGCAGCCGGTGACCATCGACGGCGCCACCGTGTTCCTGGCAGGCATGCGCGCCAATCCGGCCGACCAGTTCAGCTTCCTGCGCATCCCGGCCGACGACGCCCACAGCGTCACCGAATGGATGCGCCTGCGCGCCGCGCTGGGCGACCCGGCCCTGCGCGCCGCCGCCGCCAAGCGCTATGCCGAGCGCGCCACGCCGCAGTCCGGCAACTCGGACGTGCTGCGCCAGCAGCTGCAGGCGTCGGCCGACAAGAGCCTGACCATCTTTGCCGGCAACGACAAGGCGGCCGGCTTTGTCGCCATCTCGCAGTTCCTGGAAAAGATACCCGCCGCGGAGCAGGAGAAGGCCGCCGACGTCTTCATGAAGATCTTGAACGGCAGCCTGTGGGACCTGTGGCAGGCCGCGCGCGAGAAGGACGGCCTGCCGCCGGCCAGCCCCGACGAAAACCATGCGCGCTTCCTGCAGCTGGCCACCAACGCGCTGTCGGACGTGTTCTTCTACGGCGCGCCGGTCTACCTGCAGCTGGACGACTTTACCGAAATCAAGGCCTCGGTGTTCCAGGTGACGCGTTCGCCGGGCAAGAACGTGGTCTATCTCGGCTGTGTATTCCTGGTGCTGGGTGTATTCTCGATGTTCTACATCCGCGAGCGCCGCCTGTGGGTCTGGATCAAGGACGGGGGCGACGGCTCCGAGGCGCTGATGGCCATGAGCACCCAGCGCAAGACGCTGGACTTCGAACGCGAGTTTGAGACTTTGAAAGAGAAGCTGCCGCAATCGGCGTAAGCCGTGGCAGCCAAGGAGATAAATGATGGAACTGACGCAATCGACCCAAACCTACACCCAGGCGCCCGGCTATTTCAAGCGCCTGACCGCGATCGACTGGGTGTTCGCGCTGGCGCTGCTGGCCGGCTCGCTGTTCGGCCTGAGCCGCTACGGCAGCTATATGGACATCTACGAGAAGGGCATCCTGCTGGCCGCCGCGCCGACCTTCGCCGCGCTGGGCTGGCACTGGAAGCCGGTGCGCTGGCTGATGCCGCTGGTGGCGCTGCTGTCGCTGTGGGCGATCTCCATGTACGCCGGCCAGCTGGACATGGGCACCAAGAAGTTCTGGCTGCGCATGATGCTGTCGAGCCAGTCCGCGATCCTGTGGATGAGCGTGATGTTCTGCCTGGCCACCCTGTTCTACTGGATAGGCCTGGCCACCCGCTCGGCCGCCGCCTCCAGCATCGGCTCCAAGCTGTGCTGGGCCGCCGTGGTGCTGGGCCTGACCGGCATGATGGTGCGCTGGTACGAGTCCTACCTGATCGGCGCCGACGTCGGCCACATCCCGGTATCCAACCTGTATGAAGTGTTCATCCTGTTCTCGCTGATCACCGCGATGTTCTACCTGTACTTCGAGCAGCGCTACGCCACCCGCCAGCTGGGCTCGTTTGTCACCCTGGTCATCACCGCCGCGATCGGCTTCCTGTTCTGGTACACCACGTCGCGCGACGCGGCCGACATCCAGCCGCTGCTGCCGGCGCTGCAAAGCTGGTGGATGAAGATCCACGTGCCGGCCAACTTCATCGGCTACGGCAACTTCGCGCTGGCGGCCATGGTCTCGGCGGCCTACCTGCTGAAGACCTCGGGCTACCTGGTCGATCGCCTGCCGTCGGAAGAAGTGCTGGACGACGTCATGTACAAGGCCATCTCGGCCGGCTTCGCCTTCTTCACCATCGCCACCATCCTGGGCGCGCTGTGGGCGGCCGAGGCGTGGGGCGGCTACTGGTCGTGGGACCCGAAGGAAACCTGGGCGCTGATCGTCTGGCTCAACTACGCGGCCTGGCTGCACATGCGCCTGATGACCGGCCTGCGCGGCCGTCCGGCGGCCTGGTGGGCGCTGGTGGGCCTGCTGGTGACGACCTTCGCTTTCCTGGGCGTCAACATGTTCCTGTCCGGCCTGCACTCGTACGGAAAATTGTAATCGCAATGTAATCAACGACTTCCGGAGATTGGTGTAAGGTTTAGCCTGATGGGACGACCAAGTCCCAATCTTGCACAATCTTTGGAGTCAGCATGCTGATCAAGCGTAGCCCCAACGGCATCGAGTTGCCGTTTTCATCAGAAATCACGCCGCGCGAAGCGTATGAATCGCGCCGCACGTTCATGAAACAGCTGGCCGTCGGCGGCCTCTCCGCCGGCGCGCTGCTGGAAATGGCCGGCCGCGAAGCCTTTGCCCAGGGCAGCAATCCCAAGCTGGCCGCCAGGCTCAATCCCGCCTATTCGGCGCTGGACAAGCAGACGCCCTACAAGGACGCCACCAGCTACAACAACTACTACGAGTTCGGCACCGACAAGAGCGAGCCGGCCATGTACGCGGGCAGCCTGAAGACCCGTCCGTGGACGGTGACCATCGAAGGCGAAGTCAAGAAGCCGATGACCTTGGACATCGACGCGCTGCTGAAGCTGGCGCCGCTGGAGGAGCGCGTCTACCGCCTGCGCTGCGTCGAAGGCTGGTCGATGGTCATCCCGTGGATAGGCTATTCGTTCTCCGAGATCATCAAGAAGGTCGAGCCGACCGGCAACGCCAAGTACGTCGAGTTCGTCACGCTGGCCGACAAGAAGCAGATGCCCGGCGTCGGCAGCCGCGTGCTGCAGTGGCCGTACACCGAAGGCTTGCGCATCGACGAGGCCAATCACCCGCTGGCGCTGCTGACCCTGGGCATGTATGGCGAGACCCTGGCCAACCAGAACGGCGCGCCGGTGCGCATGGTGCTGCCGTGGAAATACGGCTTCAAGTCGGCCAAGTCCATCGTCAAGATCCGTTTCGTGAAGGACCAGCCGCGCACCTCGTGGAACCTGTCGGCGTCGAGCGAGTACGGCTTCTATTCGAACGTCAATCCGGACGTCGACCACCCGCGCTGGTCGCAGGCGTCCGAGCGCCGCATCGGCGAGGACGGCTTCCTGGCCCGCAAGCGCAAGACGCTGATGTTCAACGGCTATGCCGACGTGGCGCCGCTGTATGCCGGCATGGACCTGAAGAAGTTCTTCTAAGCGATGGCGTTCAATCCTTCGGCGCGGCAGGCCGGCCTGATCAAGGCCGCCATCTTCCTGCTGGCGCTGGTGCCGCTGGCGCGCATGGTGTACCTGACGCTGACCGGGCAACTGGTCGAGCCGCTGGAATTCATCACCCGCGGCACCGGCGACTGGACCTTGTACTTCCTGTGCTTCACGCTGGCGGTGACGCCGCTGCGCCGGCTGCTCAAGTGGAACTGGCTGATCAAGCTGCGCCGCATGCTGGGGCTGTACATGTTCTTCTACGGCCTGCTGCACTTCATGACCTTCCTGTGGTTCGATCACTTCTTCGACTTGCAGGAGATGTGGAAGGATGTGCTGAAGCGACCCTTCATCACGGTGGGCTTCACCGCCTTCGTGCTGCTGATACCGCTGGCGGCGACCAGCACCAACGCCATGGTCAAGCGGCTGGGCGGCAAGCGCTGGCAATGGCTGCACCGCCTGGTCTACGTGATCGCGCCGCTGGCCATCCTGCACTTCTGGTGGATGAAGGCGGGCAAGCACAACTTCACGCAGCCGATCATCTTCGGCGTGATCCTCGCTTCGCTGCTGCTGATGCGCGTCTATTGGGCGCGCAACAAGGCCGTCGCGAAATGACCTCCAGCACATGAGATGTGGCGGCGGCGATCTTGGTGGTGTTAAACTTTCTACCTATGCCGTTCCTCTCCAAGCTGTCCCGTACAACCGAATCGTCCGCCAGGGCGCCGCGCCGTCAGGCGTTGCTGGCGTTGGTCGCGCTGGCGCTGCATGCCCGGGGCGTGCGCGCGGAGCCCGGCGTCATGGCCTACCGCTATTGGGATTGGGGCAAGACGCCCAAGCGCGACGACTACCAGGTCGCCGTGCTGACGCTGGCGCTGGAGAAGACCGTGTCATCGTTCGGCCCGTTTTCGGTGGTGCGGGTGCTGGATAGCCTGAGTACCTTCCGCGTACGGCGGGAAGTCCATGAGGGCAAGCACCTCAACGTCCATGTGGGCCCATGGCGAGACCTGGAGGCCGGTGATCCGCAGGAACGCAACTACCTGATCAACACACCCATCTTGGGCGGTTTGCTGGGCTATCGAAGGCTGATCGTACGCAGGGAAGACCTGGCGAAATTCAAGGCGATCGCCAACGAGGCGCAGCTCAAGAAGTTGATGGCGGGGCTGGGCCGCGGCTGGGTGGATGCCACGGTGCTGCGCCACAACGGCTATCAAGTGGAGGACAGCGGCAATCTGGCGACCTTGCTGGACATGCTGCTGACCAAGCGCTTCGATTACCTGCCGATCAGTGTGGTCGAGGCGAGTTCCCTGCTCGAGCGGCACGCGCAACTGGCGAGCGAACTGGCCCTGGTGCCGGATCTGGTGCTGTACTACCCGCTGCCCGCCATGTTCTACGTCAGCGCCAGCGAGCCCAGGCTGGCGCAACGGCTGGAAGCGGGAATGGCGGCGATCAAGCGGGATGGATCGCTGGATGAGTTGACCGCGCGCCACTTCCAGAAGGAAATCCAGCAGTTGAAAACCAGTTCCAACCGCTGTTTCATCCTGACCAATCCGCTGTTGTCGAAAATCTACGCGCCGCCGCCGCGCTTTATTTGATCAGCGATTCCAGCGCGCACAGGTCGGCCGGATTCTCGCGCTGGCGCACCACGTGGCAGACGTCGCCGTCGACGATGATCTCGGCCGCGCGGCCGCGCGTGTTGTAGTTCGACGCCATCGTCATGCCATAGGCGCCTGCGCTGTGCATCACCAGCAGGTCGCCGGCTTCCACCGCCAGTTCGCGGTCGCGCGCCAGCCAGTCGCCCGATTCGCAGATCGGTCCCACCACGTCATAGGTCAGCGCGCCGGACTTGCCCTGCACCACGGGCTGCATGTCCATCCACGCCTGGTACAGGGCCGGACGCGCCATGTCGTTCATCGCCGCATCGACCACGCAGAAATTCTTTTCCTCGCCGTGCTTGATGAACTCCACCTTGGTCAGCAGCACGCCGGTGTCGCCGACGATGGAGCGGCCCGGCTCGAAGATCACCTTGATCGGCTTGCCGTCGTGACGTTCGGCGCGCCAGGCGTCGATCCGGGCGAACAGGCGGCCCAGGTAGTCGCCCACCGGCACCGGCGCCGCTTCGCCCGCTTCGCCGTAGTTGATGCCGATGCCGCCGCCGATGTCCAGGTGGTGCAGGGCTATGCCTTCCGAACCCAGCTTGTCGATCAGCTCGATCAGGCGGTCCAGCGCCTCCAGCAGCGGCGCGTCGTCCAGCAGCTGCGAGCCGATGTGGCAGTCGATGCCGGCCACTTCCAGGTGCGGCAGCTTGGCGGCGGTGCGGTAGGTGTCGAGCGCGTCGTCGAAGGCCACGCCGAATTTGTTGGCCTTCAGGCCGGTGGCGATGTACGGGTGGGTCTTGGCGTCCACGTTCGGGTTGACGCGCAGCGATACGCGCGCGGTCTTGCCCATGGAACCGGCCACTTCATTCAAGCGGTGCAGCTCGGGGATCGATTCGACGTTGAAGCACAGGATGTCGTGCGACAGCGCCAGGCGCATTTCGTCGACGCTCTTGCCGACGCCGGAGAAGATCACCTTGCGCGGATCGCCGCCGGCCGCCAGCACGCGCAGCAGCTCGCCGCCGGAGACGATGTCGAAACCGGCGCCCTGGCGCGCCAGCAGGTCGAGGATGGCCAGGTTGGAATTGGCCTTCATCGCATAGCAGACCAGCGCGTCGCGGCCGGCGCAGGCGTCGGCGTAGGAGGCGAAATTGGCCAGCAGCGCGGCCTTGGAGTACACATAGGTCGGCGTGCCGAACTGCTCGGCGATGGCGCTCAGCGACGCGCCCTCGGCGTGCAGCACGCCGTTTTGATAAGAAAATTGCGACATAAGGAAAATTATTGTTGTGGTGCTGGGGGAGTGGACGGTGCCGGGGCAGCTTCGGTGCTCTTGGCAGGCTTGGCCGGAGGAATCTTGGGCAGATACAGCGGGCCGGGTTGGCCGCAGGCGCTCAGCAAGACGGTCAGGCACAGGGTCGCTGTGCCGATAAATAAACGGAAAGAGGACTTCACGATAAAATCATGGATTAAGTGTAGATATTGGAGTGTAGCATGGGCGAATCAGAATTCCTGGCGCAGGCCGAGGCCACCCTCAGCGCCATCGAGGCCAAACTGGACGATTTGAACGACGAGGACATGCTCGACGTCGAGTGCAGCCGCAGCGGCAATGTGCTGGAAATCGAGTTTATCGACAACGGTTCCAAGATCATCGTCAACAGCCAGGCCGCGATGCAGGAGCTGTGGGTGGCGTCCCGCTCGGGCGGCTACCACTACAAGCAGAAGGACGGCAAGTGGCTCAACACCCGCGACGGCAGCGAATTGTTTGCCGCGCTGTCGGAGATGGTCAGCGCCCAAGGTGGCAGCCCGGTGGCGCTTGAGCAGTAAATTAGATTTCGTCCGGGAACAGAACAGCGGATGGGGTACTCAATGGGGGATTCGCTTGCGGCTCGGATGAGGCATTGAACCTTCTCCTCGCGCGCAGGTATTAACGGGCCATCAACCAACCGGAGTGGCCATGAAAATTTCCTTCAGCTTCATTCTGTCCGCCGCAGCGGCGCTGGCTCTGGCGGCCTGCGGTGGCGGCGATTACAACAGTTCCACGCCGCAGCCGCCTCAAGCCAAGACCATGGGGGGCAGAACGGTGACCGGCGACAGCCAGCCGCACGCGCCAGCGGAGTATTACCAACTGGTACAGCAGCTGTACATCTCCTACTTTGGCCGCCCGGCTGATCCGACCGGCTTATCGAACTTTGCGACGCAGCTGTCGCAGCTGAGCGCGCCCACGGATATCCAGGGGTTAAACACCGCCTACGGCGAAAACTCGTCCATCCGCGCGTTGGTAGACTCCTTCGGCAACAGCGACGAATCCAATGCGCTGTACGGCGGCGACAACACCGCTTTCGTCATCGCCATCTACAACAACCTGCTGAGCCGTACGCCGGATTCGGGCGGGCAGACCTTCTGGGTGGGGGCGATTAACGGGGGCGGACTAACACGCGCCAACGCGTCGTTGTCCATCATGGCTGGCGCTCTGGTCAATCAGACGACACAGGGCCTGCAAGATGCTCAGTTGATACGCAACCGGGTCTCGGTCGGCGCCACTTTCACCACCGATCTGGATACGCCGACGGAGAGCTCGGCCTACGCCGGCGCCCAGGCGGCCGCCACCGCCCGCAGTCTGCTGGCGTCAGTCAACGCAAATACCGACGTTAGCGGCTTTGGCCCCAATATCGATGCTGCAATTGCCACGCTGGTCGCCAACGCCCAGCCTGCCGCGCCCAGCTACGCCACCATCCGCTCCATCTTGAATTCCCGCTGCATCAGCTGCCATTCCGGCGGTAACATTCAGGCCGGCGTCAATCTGAGCAACGATACGGTGGTGCACGCCATTGCGCAGGATATCTACAACCAGGTGGTGGTCACCCGCGGCATGCCATTGGGGAATGCCACCGGCATGACGGATGCTGAACGCGACACTATCAAAGCCTGGTACGTAGCCGGTGCCAAATAAACCATCGCATCGATAGAGAACAAGGGTCAGTTCATTCGGCACCGGACCCTTTTCATCTTTAAAATAGCTCGTTTTTGACCGCGTCCTTGGCCTTTTCCTCCGCCGGCGTGCCGTGGGTGGCGCCGTCGATGTTGTGGACGCCGGTGCCCGGCGGGTTCTCCGCGTAGTAGTACTCGTCGCCCACCAGCATCACGCCGTCCGGCACCGCCCGTTCCTCGATCGGGATATTCTTCAGCGCCTTCTGCATGTAGCCGATCCAGATCGGCAGCGCCAGGCCGCCGCCGGTTTCCTTGTTGCCCAGGTTCTTGGGCTGGTCGTAGCCTATCCACGCGATCCCCACCAGGTGCGGCTGGTAGCCGGCGAACCAGGCGTCGATCGAGTCGTTGGTGGTGCCGGTCTTGCCCGACAGGTCGGGACGCTTGAGCACCAGCGCCTTGGTCGCCGTGCCGAAGCGCACCACGTCCTTCAGCATGCTGTCCATCAGGAAGGCGTTGCGCTCGTCGATGACGCGGTTCTTCTCGTCGCCGGCCTTGTCCGGATTGGCCTGCGACAGGATCTTGCCGTCGGCGTCGGTCACCTTGGAAATCAGGTAAGGACTGACCTTGTAGCCGCCGTTGGCGAACACCGAGTAGGCGCCGGCCATCTGCAGCGGCGTCACGTTGCCCGCGCCCAGCGCCAGGGTCAGGTAGGGCGGGTTCTTGTCGGCGTCGAAACCGAAGCGGGTGGTGTATTCCTGGCCGTACTTGGCGCCGATCTTGTGCAGGATGCGGATCGAGATCATGTTCTTGGACTTGGTCAGGCCCTTGCGCATGGTCATCGGACCTTCGTACTTGCCGTCGTAGTTCTTCGGCTCCCACGCCTGGCCGCCGGTCTGGCCGGCGTCGAACGAGATCGGCGCGTCGTTGATGATGGTGGCCGGCGACAGGCCGCGCTCCAGCGAGGCCGAGTAGATGAAGGGCTTGAACGACGAGCCCGGCTGGCGCCAGGCCTGGGTCACGTGGTTGAACTTGCTGCGGTTGTAGTCGAAGCCGCCGACCATGGCCTTGATCGCGCCGTCATGCGTATCGGCCGCAACGAAGGCCGATTCGATTTCCGGCAATTGCGTCACCAGCCAGTCCTTGCCCTCCTGCATGACACGGATCACCGCGCCGCGGCGGATGCGCTTGTTCGGCGCGGCCTTGTCGGACAGCCACGAGCGGCCCATCTCCAGCCCCGGGCCGGCGATCTTGATTTCCTCGCCGGTGGCGGTGACGGCGGTGATCAGCTGCGGCGTGGCCGACAGCACCATGGCGGCGATGATGTCGTCGCTGTCCGGATGGTCGGCCAGCTCGGTCTCGATGGCGTCGTCCGCCTCTTCCTTGTTCTGCGGAATGTCGATATACGCCTCCGGGCCGCGGTAGGCGTGGCGCTTCTCGTAGTCCATCACGCCCTTGCGCAGCGCCAGGTAGGCGGCGTCCTGGTCGGCCTTGGTGATCGTCGTGAACACGTTCAGGCCGCGCGTGTAGGTGTCTTCCTTGAATTGCTCGTAGACCAGCTGGCGCGCCATCTCGGCCACGTACTCGGCGTGCACGCCGAACTCGCTGCTGTCGGTCTTGACCTTGAGCTGCTCGGCCTTGGCCGCCTCGTACTGCTTGTCGGTGATGTAGCCGAGGTCGTGCATGCGCTGCAGGATGTATTGCTGGCGGGTGCGCGCGCGCTTGGGGTTGACCACCGGGTTGTAGGCCGACGGCGCCTTCGGCAGGCCGGCCAGCATGGCCGCCTCGGCCACGCTAATGTCTTTCAGATTCTTGCCGAAATAGATCTGTGCGGCCGACGAGAAGCCGTAGGCGCGCTGGCCCAGGTAGATCTGGTTCATATAGACCTCGAGGATCTGGTCCTTGGACAGGTTCTTCTCGATCTTCCACGCCAGCAGCACCTCGTAGGCCTTGCGCTTGAGCGTCTGCTCGCTCGACAGGAAGAAGTTGCGGGCCACCTGCTGGGTGATGGTCGAGGCTCCCTGCTTGGCGCCGCCGGTGGCGTTGTGCACGGCCGCGCGCAGGATGCCGGTGTAGTCGACGCCGCCGTGCTCGTAGAAGCGGTCGTCCTCGATCGCCAGCACGGCCTTTTTCATCACGTCGGGGATGTCCTTGATGCGCACCAGGTTGCGCCGCTCCTCGCCGAATTCGCCGATGAGGACGTTATCGGCCGAGAAGATACGCAGCGGCATCTTGGGCCGGTAGTCGGTCAGCGTGTCGAGTTCGGGCAGGTTGGGGTAGGCCATCGCCAGGCCGAACACCACCAGCAGCAGCGCCACCAGTCCGAGGCCGACCACGGACAGGCCGGCCAGCAGGAAGAAACGCGACGGTGCTTTGCTGTTGCCGGCGCTCTGGGGCGGGTTCGATGGTGGAGGTGCCGAATTGGAAGTGGCCATGCGATCTTTCTGTTGATCTAGCTGTTATGTATGCGACGCATTATAAGCGAGCGGTCACCCCCACGGCGCGCGCTGCCGGATGACAGGAATATTTCCCCGTGAGTAACAAAACAACTGAGTTGCTTTAGGCCTAACAGCAGCGCAATAAAGTGTGGCGAAACCCTCACACCACGGCAATTGTGCACAATAGAAATACCTTTACACTTATATAGGCACGATTTAATGTACGGTCTTATATAAGCAGTCTAAACGCTGGTTTTCAAACGAGTTCCTATATGCAAACAGTTCCAAGCGTCATCCGGCGGCACTGCGGTGCTGGCGTCAGCCATGGCGCCGGGGGGCTCGTATGATCGATATCCAGACGCTGCTGGGACAGGGCAATCCGCCGCTGGTCGGGATCGACATCAGCACGTCCAGCGTGCGGCTGGTGGAATTGACGCAGAGCAAGGGCGACATCCGCCTCGAGCGCTACGCCTCCGAGCCGCTGCCGCGCGGCGCCGTGGTCGACGGCAATATCGAGAACATGGACCAGGTGGTCGAGGCGGTGCGCCGGGTGTGGAAGAAAAGCGGCACCCGCGCCAAGCACGCCGCGCTGGGCATGCCGCCCGCTTCCGTGATCACCAAGAAAATCATCCTGCCGGCCGGCATGTCGGAAGACCAGCTGGAAGTGCAGGTCGAATCCGAGGCCAGCCAGTACATCCCGTTCGCGCTCGACGAGGTCAGCCTGGACTTCGACGTCATCGGCCCGGCCGCCAATTCGCCGGAAGACATCGAGGTCATGCTGGCCGCCTCGCGCCGCGAAAAAGTCGAGGACCGCGTCGCCATCGCCGAAGCGTCCGGCCTGAAGGCCACCGTGATGGACATCGAATCCTACGCCGCCCGCGCCGCGCTCGACCGCGTCACCGCCCAGTTGCCCGAGGCGGGCGCCGGCCAGGTGGTGGCGCTGTTCCAGGTCGGCGCCCAGGTCACCCATATTTCCGTCATGCTGGACGGCGTCACCGTCTACGAGCGCGAGCAGCCGTTCGGCGGCAACGCGCTGACCCAGGACATCGTCCGCTCCTACGGCATGGCCTTCGACGAGGCCGAGTCGCGCAAGAAGTCCGGCGACCTGCCCGACAACTACGCCGCCGACCTGCTGGCGCCGTTCCTGGAAAGCGCCGCGCTGGAAGTCACGCGCGCGATCCAGTTCTTCTACACGTCCACGCCGTACACCAAGGTCGACCAGCTGTTCCTGGCCGGCGGCTGCGCGCTGCTGCCCGGCCTGCTGGAACTGGTGGCCAGCCGCACCAAGATCTCCAGCGCCGTCATCTCGCCGTTCAAGGGCATGCAGCTGGCGCCCTCGGTGCGCGAATCGCAACTGCGCAGCGACGCGCCGGCTTACCTGGTCGCCTGCGGCCTGGCCTTGCGGAGGTTCGGCTGATGATCAGAATTAACCTGCTGCCGCACCGCGAGGAAAAGCGCAAGCAAAAGAAGGCCGCCTTCTTCGCGCTGCTGGCGCTGGGCGCCATCGTCGGCGTCGGCGTGGTGCTGCTGGTCGGCGGCTACAACGCCCGCGCGATCTCGATCCAGAATGAACGCAACCAGGTCATCAAGACCGCCATCACCGGGCTCGACACGAAGATCGCCGAGATCGCCACGCTGAAGCAGGAAATCGAAGCGTTGAAGGCGCGCCAGCAGGCGGTGGAAGACTTGCAGGGCGACCGCAACCAGCCGGTCTACCTGATGGATGAGCTGGTCAAGCAGACCCCGCCCGGGGTCTACCTGAAAGGTTTCAAGCAGGAGGGCCAGAAGGTGTCGCTGCTCGGCTATGCGCAGTCGCAGGAGCGGGTGTCCGAATTCCTGCGCAACCTGGCCGGTGTGTCGCCGTGGCTGGAGCGGCCGGACCTGATCGAAGTGCACTCAACCGGCCTCGGCCAGGGCAAGACCGCCAAGAAGGTGGTCGAGTTCAGCATGGCGGTCAACATCAAGCGTCCGCGCGACAAGGACCTTCCCGCCGATGGCGCCAAGGGCAAACCGCCCGCCGCGCCGGGTGCTGGCGTCCACACGGCAACCGGCCTGCCGCCGGCCAAGAGCTAGGAGCGGCGCCATGGCAAAGAATCTCAATTTGAACCTGATGGCGGCCCAGCTGGCCGACCAGTTCCGCAACCTCGGCGACCGCCACCCGGGCCAATGGCCGGTCGCGCCGCGCGTGTTGTGCAGCATCGGCGTGATGGCGGTGGTGGTCGGCCTCGGTTATTTCTTCTACTGGCAGTCGCAGTTCGAGGAGCAGGACGCCGGTGCCCAGGCGGAACTGAAACTGCGCGACGAATACAAGATCAAGACCGCGCAGGCGGTCAACCTGGAGGCGCTGCGGGCGCAGAAAGTCCAGGTCGACCAGTATGTCGACCGCCTGCAGAAGCAGCTGCCGAGCAAGGCCGAGATGGCCGCGCTGCTGACCGACATCAACCAGGCCGGTTCCGGCCGCGGCCTGCAGTTCGAGCTGTTCAAGCCGGCGCAGGTGGTGGTCAAGGATTACTACGCCGAATTGCCGATCGACATCCGCGTCACCGGCAGCTACCACGACATCGGCGCCTTCGCCGGCGACATGGCCAACCTGCCGCGCATCGTCACGCTCAACAACATGACCCTGAACACCGGCAAGGACGGCGTACTGACCCTGGAGGCGGTGGCCAAGACCTTCCGCTACCTCGATCCGGAAGAGGTCAGCGCCCAGCGCAAGGCCGCTGCCGACAAGAAGAAGGCGGCGAAAAAATCATGAAGATACTGATCCCGCCCATGGCGCCGTTGTTGCCGCTTCTATTACCGCTTCTGCTGCTGTCCGGCTGCGGCGACAGCGACGTGCAGGAAGTGCGCACCTGGATGAAGCAGGTCGACTCGCAGGCCAAGGTGGCGGTGCCGCCACTGGCCGAGCCGAAGACCTTCATCCCCTTCGCCTACGTGCCGAACGACGCGGTCGACCCCTTCAACCCGAACAAGCTGCTGGCCGAGCTGGCCAAGGCCTCGGCCAAGGGCGGCAGCGGCATCCGGCCCGACATGGACCGGCGCAAGGAACTGCTGGAGAGCTATCCGCTCGACACCATCAAGATGGTCGGCACCATGCAGCAGCGCGGCGTGTTCTACGCGGTGCTGCAGATCGACCGCTCGGTGCACCATGTGGTCGTGGGCCAGCACATAGGCCAGAATTTCGGCCTCATCACCAGCATCGGCGATGACGCTGTCAGCATCAAGGAAATCGTACAGGATGCGACCGGCGACTGGGTCGAACGCATGTCGAAGTTGGAACTGCAGGAAAGCAAGGAGAACACCAAATGACCGCTCACAACATGCCCCGGCGCGCACTGGCGGCCGCCACCCGGGCGCCTGCGCGGGCCTTGACGTGCGCCTTGATGGCGCTGGCGCTGGCCAGCCAGCTGGCCGGCACCGCCCACGCTCAAACAGCCGCCGCCACGCCCGCTGCGGCCGGCAACGCCATCGAATCGATCAGCGCCAACCAGCAGGGCGCCAACGTCATCGTCAAGATCGCGCTGAAGAACGCGCCGGACAAGCTGCCGATCGGCTTCGCCATCACCAATCCGCCGCGCATCGCGCTGGACTTCGGCGCCACCTCCAACGGCACCGGCAAGAGCGCGCAAGACCTGGCGCTGGGCGACCTGCGCAGCGTCAACGTGGTGCAGGCCGGCGAGCGCTCGCGCCTGGTGTTCAACCTGAAGCGCAGCCTGAACTATGCCACCGCCATCGACGGCAACTCGGTGATCCTGACCATCGACGGTTCCGGCGGCCTGGCCACGGCGGTCGACTCGCGCGGCCTGCCGGTCGCCGCCACGCCGGCGCCGGCCGGCCGTCAACTGCTGCGCGACATGGATTTCCGCCGCGGCGCCAACGGCGAAGGCCGGGTCGTGGTCGACCTGCCCAACAGCCAGGTGGCGGTCGACGTGCGCCAGACGCCGAACGGCGTGGTGGTCGATTTCCTCAAGACGGGCGTGCCGGAGAGCCTGCGCCGCCGGCTCGACGTGGGCGACTTCGGCACCCCGGTGTCGCTGGTCACCACCGTGCCGCAGGGCGACAACACGCGCATGACGATCGAGGCGCGCGGCCTGTGGGAACAGACCGTCTACCAGAGCGACACCCAGCTGGTGATCGACGTCAAGCCGATCAAGGAAGACCCGAACAAGCTGACCCAGGGCACCCAGGGCTACCGCGGCGAGAAGCTGTCGTTCAATTTCCAGAACGTCGAAGTGCGGGCGGCGCTGCAGGCGATCGCCGACATTTCCGGACTGAACATCATCACCAGCGACAGCGTCAGCGGCAACCTGACCTTGCGCCTGAAGGAAGTGCCGTGGGACCAGGCGCTGGACGTGGTGCTGCAGGCCAAGGGCCTGGACATGCGCAAGAACGGCTCGGTGCTGTGGATCGCGCCGAAAGAGGAATTGCTGACCAAGGAAAAGCTGGAGCTGGAGCAGCGCGCCCAGATCGCCGACCTTGAGCCGCTGAAGTCCGAGATCTTCCAGCTGAACTACCAGAAGGCCGACGCCTTCAAGACCGTGTTCGGCCTCGAGGGCGGCGGCGCCGACGGCAAGAACCGCATCCTGTCCAAGCGCGGCAGCGCCATCATCGAGCCGCGCACCAACCAGCTGTTCGTCACCGACATCCCTTCCAAGCTTGACGATATCCGCAAGCTGATCGCCAAGACCGACATCGCCTCCAAGCAGGTGCTGATCGAGGCGCGCATCGTCGAGGCCAGCGACACCTTCACCCGCAACCTCGGCGCCAAGCTGGGCTTTGCCGACATGCGCACGATACGCGGCGGCGACGCCGGCTACCAGATCGGCAACGGCAACACCCGCATCGGCATCGGCGGCAACCTGACCGGCGTCGGCGAAGCCACCGGCCAGGTCAAGGTCACCGACAACAGCTACAACAACACCCAGTTCATCAACCTGCCGGCGGCATCGATCAACGGCGCCAACGCCGGCAGCCTGGCGGTCAGCCTGTTCTCGTCGGCCGCCAACCGCTTCCTGAACCTGGAACTGTCGGCGCTGGAAGCGGACGGCACCGGCAAGATCATCTCCAGCCCGCGCGTGATCACGGCCGACAAGGCCATCGCGCTGATCGAGCAGGGCATCGAACTGCCCTACCAGGTGGCCACCAGCAGCGGCGCCACCTCGATCGTGTTCCGCAAGGCCAACCTGCGGCTGGAAGTGACGCCGCAGATCACGCCGGACGGCAACGTCGTCATCGACGTCGACGTCAACAAGGACAGCGTCGGCCAGGAAACCCGGGCCGGTTTCGCCATCGACACCAAACACGTCAAGACCCAGGTCATGGTGGAGAACGGCGGCACCGTGGTGCTGGGCGGGATCTACCAGCAGACCGAGCGCAACACCACCGACAAGGTGCCGCTGCTGGGCGACGTGCCGGTGCTGGGCTACCTGTTCCGCAGCAACAGCCGCACCAACGACAAGACAGAATTGCTGGTCTTTATCACGCCGAAGATCGTCGCCGATCGGCTGTCGACGCGCTAAGCAACTGAATCGCAGGTAACTCTATGACCACTATGGAAAGAAGCACCATGAAAAAAATTACCGGATGGCTGGCCGCGCTGGCCTGTTCCAGCCTGCTGGCCGCTTGCGGCGGCGGCGGCGGATCGCCTGGCACCAACAGCAACGGGGTGACGCCTTCCAAGGTCGCCACCGTGGTGCTGACGTCCAGCGCCGCCACCATCGCCTCGTCGGGTCTGGACGGGACCGAGGTGACGCTGACGGCCATCGTCAAGGACAGCGGCGGCAACGCGCTGGCCAACGAGACCGTGAGCTTCAACGCCAGCTCGGGCACCGTCAGCAGCACCAACCGTGTGACCGACAGTTCCGGCAAGGTGGTTGAAAAACTCAGCGTCAAGGGCGACACCTCGCTGCGCACCATCACCCTCAGCGCCAGTGTCGGCAGCGTCAAATCGACCGACATCAAGATCGACGTGATCAACGCCGTGCCGACGCTGTCGCTGACCACTGATTCGGGCACGCTGGCCTCGGCCGTCGGCAATGACGTCAACGTGGTGGCGCTGGTGCGCGATTCCAACAACACCGTGATGCAGGGCGTGACGGTCGACCTGAAGGCCGACTCGGGCAGCCTGTCGCTGACCAGCCGCATCTCCAACGCCCAGGGCATCGTCACCGAGAAGCTGAGCACCGGCGGCGACCCGACCTCGCGCGCGATCAAGATCACCGCCACCGTTCCCGGCGCCACGCCGGTGACCACCATCGTCAACGTTGCCGGCAACAAGCTGACCATCAACGCCCAGCCGACCATCAACGTGGGCGCCAGCGCCGACGTCACCGTCAAGCTGGTCGATTCGGCCGGCAATGCACTGATCGGCAAGCCGGTGATATACGGCTCCAACGCCAACTCGCTGACCGTCAAGGGCGGCGGCTCGGCTATCACCAATTCGGCCGGCCAGCTGGTGCTGACCTATGCCGCCAGCGGCGGCACGGCCGACGTGATCACCGTCAAGGCAGCCGGTGAAACCACCACAGCCGGCATCGCGATCAACTCGTCGACCTTCGCCGTCAAGGTGCTTGATGCCGGCGGCAATGTCATCAATTCGGCCTACATCGGCGGCTGCCAGCAGGTGGCCGTGACTGGCGGCCCGAGCGGCAACGTCACCATCAGCAGCTCGCGCGGCGTGGTCTACGCCAATTCGGTGTGTACCTCGCCGCTGGTCGGCACGCTGCCGCTGGTGGGTGGCGCCGCCACCGCCTATGTCAACGCCAGCGGTCCGGGCGTGGCCACCATTACGGCCAACGCCAGCAACCTGACCACGCAGACGGACCTGGAATTCGTCGCCCCGCTGACCAACATCGCCACCATCAACGTGCAGGCCGATCCGGCCGTTATCGGCGTCAACACGTCCGGCAGCACCACCCAGCAGGCCACCGTGCGTGCCGTCGTGCGCGACGGCACCGCGCAGAACAACGTGGTCAAGAACGCGCAGGTGGCGTTCTCGATCGTGTCCGATCCGAGCGGTGGCGTGCTGACCCAGCCCGCCCTGGTGCTCACCGGCGCCGATGGCGCCGCCACGGTCAGCTTCATCGCCGGCACGAATCCGTCGGCAAAGGACGGCGTCAAGATCCAGGCTCAGATCCGGGAGGGCTCCGGCGCCAGCGCAGTGGCCAGCCTGACAGTGGCACAGAAATCGCTGTTCATCAGCGCAGGCACCGGCAATACGGTGTCCATGCCATCCAGCGCGCTGTACCAGCTCGACTACGCGGTGGTGGTGACCGACGCGGCCGGTAACGCCGTGCCCAGCGTCAAACTGACCGCTTCGGTGCTGCCGACCTCGTACTACAAGGGCATCATGCAGTACACCCTGCCGCTGGGGCCGTGGGCACCGGTGCGCAGCGCCCAATGCGCCAACGAGGACGGCAACCACGACGGCATCCTCGACAGCGGCGAAGATGCCAACGGCAACGGCGTGCTCGATCCGGGCATTCCGGTCTCGGTCAGCACCAACGTCACTACCGATGCCCAGGGCCGGGCAGTGGTCTCGCTGGTGTATCCGAAAGACCGCGCCTATTGGCTCGATGTCAACCTGACCGTGCGCGGCCAGGCCAGCGGCACCGAGCCGGGTTACGTCGGTCTGGTACACTTGCCGGGTTTGTCGGGCGATTATGCGATCCAGGCCGTATCGCCGCCAGGCGTCACCAGCCCCTATGGGACCTCAACCTCATGTAGCAACCCGAATTAACCCGGATTTTTCATGCCTAATGTGTTTCTAGTCGGCCTGATGGGGGCAGGAAAAACCACCATCGGCCGCATCCTGGCCCGCAAGCTGGGATTGCGTTTCATCGATTCAGACCACGAGATCGAGGCCCGCACCGGCGCCTCGATCCCGTGGATCTTCGAAATTGAAGGGGAACAGAGTTTCCGCCGGCGCGAGGCGGACGTCATCCGCGAGCTGACCGGCCAGCAGGACCTGGTGCTGGCCACCGGCGGCGGCGCCGTCCTCAACGCCGACAGCCGCGCCTTCCTCAAGTCGCGCGGCACCGTGATCTACCTGCGCGCCACGGTCCACAGCATCCTGCAGCGCACCGCGCACGACAAGAACCGGCCGCTGCTGCAAACGGCCGATCCGCGCAAAAAACTCGAAGAATTGATGGCCGTGCGTGATCCTTTGTACATGGAAATTGCCGATGTAGTAATCGATACCGGCCGACCTAACGTACAATCGATGGTCCAAACCATTTTGACCCAGCTGGAAACGAGGGCCTGCGAGGCCTCGCCCAACTGCGTCACACAAGCCGAACCATCGATGAACGAAGAATCCACCATCCTGTTAAATGTCGAGCTGGGCGAGCGCAGCTATCCCATCTCCATCGGCCCCGCG
This sequence comes from Duganella sp. LjRoot269, assembly GCF_964254095.1. Lineage (NCBI taxonomy): Bacteria > Pseudomonadati > Pseudomonadota > Betaproteobacteria > Burkholderiales > Oxalobacteraceae > Duganella > Duganella sp. LjRoot269. The sequence continues at coordinate 936,079 of NZ_CAXUSL020000001.1, forward strand.
CTGCTCAACGACGGCGCGCTGCTGGCGCGTCACGTCAACGGCGGCAAGGTCGCCATCATCACCAACACCACCATCGCGCCGCTGTACCTGGCGCGCGTCGAGGCGGGCCTGCGCGGCGCCGGCAAGGACGTGATGTCCATCGTGCTGCCGGACGGCGAAGAGTTCAAGAACTGGTCCAGCCTGATGCAGATCTTCGACACGCTGCTGGCCAACAAGGCCGACCGCAAGACCACGCTGATCGCGCTGGGCGGCGGCGTCATCGGCGACGTGACCGGCTACGCCGCCGCCAGCTATATGCGCGGCATCGATTTCATCCAGGTGCCGACCACCCTGCTGTCGCAGGTCGATTCCTCGGTGGGCGGCAAGACCGGCATCAACCACCCGCTGGGCAAGAACATGATAGGCGCGTTCTACCAGCCGCGCGCGGTGATCGCCGATACGTCGACCCTGGAAACCCTGCCGGCGCGCGAACTGTCGGCCGGCCTGGCCGAGGTGATCAAGCACGGCGCCATCATCGACGCCGCCTTCTTCGACTGGATCGAAGCCAACATGGCCAGGCTGATGGCGCGCGACAAGGGCGCGCTGGCCTACGCCATCGCCCGTTCCTGCGAGATCAAGGCCGACGTGGTGCGCCAGGACGAGCGCGAAGGCGGCCTGCGCGCCATCCTGAACTTCGGCCACACCTTCGGCCACGCGATCGAGAACGGCCTCGGCTACGGCGCCTGGCTGCACGGCGAAGCCGTCGGCTGCGGCATGGTGATGGCGGCCGACCTGTCCCATCGCATGGGCCTGGTCGACGCAGCCACCGTGGCGCGCATGCGCGCGCTGGTGGCGGCGGCCGGCCTGCCGGTCAAGGCGCCGGACCTGGGCGCCGAGCGCTGGCTGGAGCTGATGGAAGTCGACAAGAAGAACGAGGGCGGCGCCATCAAGTTCATCCTGCTCAAGCCGCTGGGCGCGCCTAGCATCACCAACGCGTCGCGGGAACTGCTGCTGGCCACGCTGGCAGCCTGCGTTTGATCGGATCCTCCGCCATGCTGCCCGACGAATTCCTCGCCCCTTACGCGGCCCATTCGGCGGGCGGAGCGGGGCGCCGCTTTCCTGAAACGGCGCACGCCTCGCGCAGCCAGTTCCAGCGCGACCGCGACCGCATCATCCATTCGTCGGCCTTCCGCCGGCTGGAATACAAGACCCAGGTGTTCCTCAACCACGAAGGCGACCTGTTCCGCACCCGGCTGACGCACAGCCTGGAGGTGGCGCAGGTCGGCCGTTCGCTGGCGCGCAACCTGCGGCTGAACGAGGACCTGGTGGAAGCCATTTCGCTGGCGCACGACCTGGGCCATACGCCGTTCGGCCACGTGGGCCAGGACGTGCTGAACGAATGCATGAAGGACCATGGCGGCTTCGAGCACAACCTGCAAAGCCTGCGGGTGGTGGACGAGCTGGAAGAGCATTACGGCGCGTACGACGGCCTGAACCTGATGTTCGAAACCCGCGAGGGCATCCTCAAGCACTGCTCGCTGAACAATGCGCGCCTGCTGGGGCCGGTCGCCCAGCGCTTCATCGACCGCACGCAGCCGTCGCTGGAGGCGCAGCTGACCAATCTGGCCGACGAGATCGCCTACAACAGCCACGACATCGACGACGGCCTGCGCTCCGGCCTGATCACCATCGAGCAGCTGGAGCAGGTGGAATTCTTTGCCCGGCTGTGGCACGACGTGCAGCAGACGTTCCCGGGCCTGTCCGGCCGCCGCGCGATCTACGAAACGCTGCGCCGCCTGATCACCGCGCTGGCGGACGACCTGATCGTCACCTCCAGCGCCTTGCTGGCCGACGCCGCGCCGAAGAGCATAGACGAGGTGCGCGCGGCGCCGCCGCTGATACGCTTCTCCGATGCCATGCGCAAGGATGCGACCGAGCTCAAGCGCTTCCTGCGCGAGAACCTGTACCGCCATTACAAGGTCAACCGCATGCGCGTGAAAGCCAGCCGCATCGTGCGCGAGCTGTACGGCGCCTTCATGGCCGAGCCGGTGCTGCTGCCGCCGGACTATCAGGACAAATCGGGCGACGTCGGCAAGCAGGCGCGCAAGATCGCCGACTACATCGCCGGCATGACCGACCGCTACGCCATCCGCGAACACCGCCGCCTGTTCTCGCTCGACGAACTTTGAGCCGGCTCAATCGTGTTCTATTGAGCATGCGCCCTCATCGGATCATGATGAGGGATGGACGAGCAAATCACACAACTGGATCGTCGCCTGACCTCGGTTGAGGTCGAGGTGGCATCGCTCGCGGCCGAGGCATCGGTTGCACGCTCGCAATACGCCACCAAGGAAGATCTGGCCAAGCTGGATGCGCGGGTGGCCGTTATCCAATCCAACTACGTGACGAAGGAAGATCTGGCCACCTTGGACAACAAGCTCAGCGGAAAGATCGCTGCGATGGACGGCAAGCTGAGCGTTGACATCGCTGCGCTGGACGGCAAGCTGAGCAGTGAAATCGCTGCGCTCAGGTTGCAAGTGTCCGAGCTGGAAAACCGCATGATGCGCTGGTCCCTGGCCACCATCATCACTGTGTCCGGCGTGGTGGTCGCCGTCGTCAAGGTCTGGTCTTAAAACATTCTCTGCTGCGCGGCCTTGCTGTCGCCGAGCAATTCCAATAGCAGCTTCTTGATCGGCGCCGGCAGCGGGGCGTCGGCGATGCGCGCGGCCTCGTACCAGACGTGGCCGGATTCGGCGGTCATCGCCAGCCGGCGCGCCAAGGTGACGCGATACGGCGCCATGTGCAGCTTGTAGTGCGTGAACACATGCGTCACCGTTGACAGCCGCTCATGCGATTCCATCTCGCCGAACTTGCCCACCGCTGACATCAGCGCATCGTCATCGGCCGCCGGCACGCCGTCGTCCTCGGCCAGCAGGTGGCCGTCCAGTTCCGGCAGCGACAGCAAGCCGCCCCAGATGCCGCTTGGCGGACGCTGTTCCAGCAGCACCTGGCCGCCGTCGATAATCGCCAGCATCACCGCATGTTTTTCCGGGCTGCTTTTCTTCGGCTTGCGCACCGGCAGGTCCTTGGTGCGGTTGCTGGCGTAGGCCACGCAGCGCGGTTGCATCGGGCAGCGTTCGCACGACGGGCTGCTGCGCGTGCACAGGGTGGCGCCCATGTCCATCAAACCCTGCGTGTACGATTCGATGCCTTGCTCCGGCAACAGCGCCTCGGCGCGGCGCCACATCATTTCCTCGGTCTTGCGCTCGCCGGGATAGCTGTCGATGCCGAACACACGGGCAAACACGCGCTTGACGTTGCCGTCCATGATGGCCGCCCGCGTGCCGCTGGAAAACGCCGAGATCGCCGCCGCCGTCGAGCGGCCTATGCCGGGCAACTCCGCCAGCAAGGCCGGATCGGACGGGAACACGCCGCCGTATTCGGCCACCACGCGCTGCGCGCACTTGTGCAGGTTGCGCGCCCGCGTGTAGTAGCCCAGGCCGCTCCACTGCGCCATCACATCCTCGACCGGCGCCGCCGCCAGGTCGCGCAAGGTGGGGAAGCGCTCCAGGAAGCGCGCGTAATAGCCCAGCACCGCCGACACCTGCGTCTGCTGCAGCATGATTTCCGACAGCCAGATCAGATACGCGTCGCGCGTGTTTTGCCAGGGCAGCACATGGCGTCCATGCACTTTTTGCCAGCCGATCAGATCCGCCGAAAAGCTGGGATCCGCAAAATTCTCCACTGCTACAACCTTCATTCTTTTCCTAGATTAAGCCGCGGCGTCCAGCGCCACGAATTCCGCATTGATGGCGATGCTGATATTGCCCGCCAGTTCATTGAGCCGCGCCTTCTGCGCGTCCAGCTCCTGCTGGCTGCTTTCAAACGCGTCGATTTTCTGCTCCAGGCTGTCGGTCGCATCGTGGATGCGCTGGATCGACGCCAGCCGGTGCTTCAACTGGTCCTTGTGCTGGCGGATCTGCGCCTCCAGCGGCGCCATGATCACCTTCAACCACGCCTCGGCGTCGTTGTTGGCCGACTTGAAGCAGCCGCGCACGCGCGAGGCGATGGTGTCGAAAAACTTCTCCATCAGCACCACCCGGCTGGTGGTCAGCAAGGTCGCCGTGCCGAACTGCTTGTAGTAGATCGCCTCGATGGCGACGATCTCCTCGCGGTAGCGTTCCAGCGAAAACGGCATCGGCAGCGCCAGCGTCAGCCCGTGCTCGTTGGAGAAGCGGCGGTACATCACGCCCATCATCTCGGCGATCTCCACGGTCTTGCTCTCGGCCGCGTCGAGGTTGGCGCGGATGCGCTCGAAGTAGTTGCGCACCGCCTCGCGCACGCCGGTGAAGAAGCGGCTGCGCTGCATTTCCTCGCGCACCTGGTCGATGTCGTCGCGCACGATGTCCATGCCCATGCTGGTGTACAGCTCGGTGGACAGGCGGGTGAACACGGCGCGCGTGGCCTGCAGCTTGAACAGGCTGGCGTCGAATTCCTTTTTCTCGACGTCGATGCGGCGCATCATGTGCGCGATCACGCTCTGGTTCTTGCCGCGCAAGCTCTTCAGCTCATGCAATTGCTCGACGATGCCGCGCACGCGCGCGTTGACCAGGCCCAGTTGCGCCGCGCTGAGCGCCTGCAGCTCCTCGCTCAGCTGCTTGCGGACGATTTCCTTCTTGGCCGGGATCAGCTCGTTGAACAGCGCGCTTTCCAGCGTCTGCAAGCGGCTGCGCTCGAGCAGCGCGCGGTCCTGCGTGATCTTGGCCACCAGCGCCTTTTGCGCCGACACGGGAAACACCTGGCGCGGCTCCAGCGCCAGCACGTGGGCGACGTTGGCCTGCTGGCGCTCGATCTCGACGTTGACCTCGGCTTCGCTGCGCAGCTCGTCCCACATGCTGTCGATCTTGTTCAGCACCACCAGGCGGCCGGCGCCGGCGCCGATGTGGTTGCGCCAGACTTCGATGTCGCTCTTGGTCACGCCGGTGTCGGCGGCCAGGATGAACAGCACCGCGTGCGCGTTCGGAATCAGGTTCAGCGTTAGCTCGGGCTCGGTGCCGATGGCGTTCAGGCCCGGCGTGTCGAGGATCACCAGCCCCTGCTTCAGCAGCGGGTGCGGGAAGTTGATCAGCGCATGGCGCCACAGCGAAATCTCCACCATGCCCTGGTCGTCCAAGGTGACCGGCATGTCGGGATCGTCCTCGTCGTACAGGCCGTAGCGCTTGGCTTCCTCGACCGGCACGTGGCGCGTCATGCTGACCTGCTTGAACACTTCGTGCATCTCGTCGGCGGCGTCCAGGTTCAGCGGCAGCACGGTCCACGCGGCCGGCTGGTCGCGGTAGTCGCTGGTGGACAGGTGGTCGGCGCGGGTCTCGATGGGCAGCAAACGTATCGACGGCGCCATGCTGGGATCGTACATCAGCTCGGTCGGGCACATGGTGGTGCGGCCGGCGGCGGACGGCAGGATGCGCTGGCCGTAGTCGGCAAAGAAGATGGCGTTGATCAGCTCGGATTTGCCGCGCGAGAATTCGGCGACAAACGCCACCGACAACTTGTCGTCGGCCAGCCGCGCCAGCGTGCGCACGATGCGCTGGTCGGTGGCGGCGTCGGTCAGGGACGCCTCGGCCACCCAGGATTGATAATTTTTTAACGCGGTGACGACACCCTGCCGCCACGCGCTGTATTGCTCGAAATCCCTGACCATCATGTCTGCCCTTATTTTTGGCAATTCACACAGTAGAACGTGGACCGCTGCCCCTGCTTGATCTGCCGTATCGGCGCCGCGCACACCTTGCAGGGCACGCCAGCACGATCATAGACGAAATAAGTCTGCTGGAAATACCCGGATTGCCCGTTGACGCTAATAAAATCGCGCAAGGTGCTGCCGCCCTGGACAATGGCCTCGGCCAGGATCTCGCGCACCGCCTGCGCCAGCTTTTCATAGCGCGCCAGGCTGATGCGCCTGGCCGGCGTCTTCGGATTGATGCCGGCGCGGAACAGGCTTTCCGAAGCATAAATATTGCCTACGCCGACAACGATATCGCCGGCCAGCAGCACCAGCTTGACGGCCGCGCTGCGCTGGCGCGTCTGATCGTACAGCAATTTGCCGGAAAAGCCCGGTTCCAGAGGTTCCACGCCCAGCCCGCGCAGCAGCACGTGATGCTCCAGCAAGCCGTCGGCGTCGTCGTGCCACAGCACGGCGCCGAAGCGGCGCGGATCCTTCATGCGCAGCACCTGCAATCCTTGGGGAGCCTGCACGACGAGATCAAAATGATCATGTTTTTCCGGCTCGATGCCGCTGTCCATCACCCGCAGGTGGCCCGACATGCCGAGGTGGACGATCAGCGTGCCGTGCTCGAAATGTATCAGCAAGTATTTGCCGCGCCGCCCGGTCCGCAGCACCTGCCGTCCGGCCAGCAGCTGCCGCAGCTGCGGCGGAAACGGCCAGCGCAGGCCGTCGCGGCGCATCACCACCGTCTCCACGGTACGGCCTTCGATATGGGGCGCTACGCCGCGGCGCGTCACTTCAACTTCTGGTAATTCTGGCATCTGAGAGGCAGGCAGTCGAAATTATGAGATGGCACAGTCTGGCTGAGGCGGAATATTTGGTTACACTAGTCAAAAGACGCAATCGATGTGATGGGCGTAAAATCCGACTGACGCTGTACCTTTTGCCGACTTGCCAGGATCTTCCCTTGAAAAACGCTTTCGCCATTGTAACCCTCTCTGCCTTGCTGTCGGCGTGCGCCGTGGCGCCGCAAAAACAGGCCGAGTCCGCCGCGACACCCGGCCAGGCCCCTGCGGCCGCGCCGGACAGCGCCGCGCCGGCCGAGGATGGCGTTGCCGCCGCCCCGGCGCCTGCCGAGGAAGCGCTGCCCAACACCGAATTGACCGGCGATCTGCTGTTCCGCATCACCAAGGCCGAACTGGAATTCAAGCAGGGCAAATGGCAGGGTTCCTACATCACCATGATGGCGCTGGCGCAGCAGACCCGCGACCCGCGCCTGGCGCGCCGCGCCGCCGAAATGGCGCTGGCCGCCAAGCAGGGCGGGGAAGCGCTGGCGGCGATCCGCCTGTGGCGCAGCCTGGCGCCGGATTCGGACGAGGCCACCCAATACTTCCTCGGCTTCGCCGTCGTCAACGACGACCTCAGCGAAGCGGAGCAGATTTTTACCGACCGCCTGAAGGCCGCGCCGGTGGCTGGCCGTCCGCTGGCGATGTTCCAGATGCAGCAGTTCCTGCTGCGCGCCAAGGACAAGCCGGCCGCGTTCGCGCTCGAACAGCGCGTGCTGGCGCCCTACGGCGACACGCTGGAAAGCCATCTGATCCTGGCGCAGGGCGCGTTTGCGCTGGGCGACAACGAGCGCGCCCGCACCGAGGCGGAAAAGGCGCTGGCCATCAAGCCCGATTCGGAACTGGCGATCCTGACCACGGCGCAGGTATCCGGCGACATCGACAGCGCGATGAAGACGCTGTCCGCCTTCCTGGAAAAATATCCGAACTCGCGCGAGGTGCGCGCGGCCTACGCCCGCATCCTGGTCGACGCCAAGCAGTACGATCCGGCCCGCAAGGAATTCCTGACCCTGCTGAAAGACCAGCCGGACAACCTGGCCACCTTGTACGCGCTGGGCGTGATGGCGATGCAGACCAACGATGTGCCGTCGGCCGAGAAATACTTCACGCAATTCGTCAACGTGCTGGCCGACCATCCCGGCGATGAGCGCGATCCGTCCAAGGTGCTGATGATACTGTCGCAGATCGCCGAGCAGCGCGGCGACCTGGACGCGGCCTACAACTGGCTGGAGCGCGTCGACGGCAGCGATGAAAAGATCTTCCTGGCCGCGCGCATGAAGATGGCGTCGCTGACCGCGCGCAAGGGCAATGTCGACGAGGCCCGCAAGCAGCTGGCCGAGCTGAAGCCGTCCGAGCCGGCCGACCAGGCGCAGGTGTTCCAGGCCGACGCCCAGATCCTGCGCGACGCCGGCGACAACCGTGCCGCCTATACCGTGCTGGAAAACGCCGTCAAGCGCTATCCGGACAATCCCGACCTGCTGTACGACTTCGCGCTGATCGCCGAGAAACTGGGCCAGCTGGAACTGATGGAAAAAGCGCTGCGCCAGGTGATGATCGCCGCGCCCGACAATCAGCACGCCTACAACGCGCTGGGCTACTCGCTGGCCGAGCGCAACGAGCGCCTGCCGGAAGCCTATGCCTTGATCGACAAGGCGATGAAGATGGCGCCGGGCGATCCCTTCATCATGGACAGCATGGGCTGGGTGCAGTACCGCATGGGCAACCTGAGCGAGGCGGAAGCCTTGCTGCGCCGCGCCTACGCCCTGCGCAGCGATCCGGAAATCGCCGTGCACCTGGGTGAGGTGCTGTTCGTCAAAGGCGACAAGAACGGCGCGCAGCAGATGTGGCAGGAAGCCCAGAGCAAGGACCCGAAAAACGACGCGCTGAAAAGCACGCTGGCGCGCCTCAACCAAAGCCTATGATACGACCATCCTCTCTGATATTCGCCGCCGCGTTGGGCGCACTGGCCGGCTGCGCCACCACCTCCGCGCCGCGCTCCAGCGCCGCAGTCGCGCCGTACCGCGACAGCATCGACCTGGCGGGCCGCATCGCCATCAACTACAGCCGGGACGGCAAGCGTGAATCGCTGAGCGGCAAGTTCACTTGGCAGCAAAGCAAGGCCAATACCGACGTCAGCCTGATCTCGCCGACCGGCCAGACAGTGGCCGTCATCAACGTCACGCCGTCGTCGGCCACCTTGAAGCAAAGCGGCAAGGAAGCGCGCACCGCGCCCGACCTCGACAGCCTGACCACGCAGACGCTGGGCTGGACCTTGCCCGTATCGGGCCTGCGTGACTGGCTGCAAGGCTACGCCACCGCCGTGGACGGCAAGCGCTTCGTCGCCACGCCGGCCAACGACAGCGTCGTCACGCGCGACGGCTGGAAGCTCGACTACGTGTCATGGCAAGATGACGCAGCGGCCATCCCGCAGCCGAAGCGCATCGACGTCACGCGCATCGCGCTGGGCCAGCAGGTCGATGAGATGGCGATCCGCATCGTCATCGATCCGGTCGCACAGTAAAATGCCGGCATGACTGAACTGAAAAACTGCCCGGCTCCGGCCAAGCTCAACCTGTTCCTGCACGTGAACGGCCGCCGCGCCGACGGCTACCACCTGCTGCAGACCGTATTCCAGCTGATCGACCACGGCGACACGCTGCATTTCACGCTGCGCGACGACACGGCCCTGCGCCGCGTGACCGACCTGCCGGGCGTGCCGGAAGAGAGCGACCTGATCATCCGCGCCGCCAGGCTGCTGCAGGCCGAGGTGCTGCGCCGCCAGGGCGCCTTGCCGCGCGGCGTGGACATCGCCATCGACAAGATCCTGCCCATGGGCGGCGGCCTGGGCGGCGGTTCGTCCGACGCGGCCACCACGCTGATGGCCTTGAACAAGCTGTGGAACGCCGGCCTGGACCGGCAGGAACTGATGGCGCTGGGCCTGCCGCTGGGCGCCGACATCCCGTTCTTCATCTTTGGCGAAACCGCCTTTGCCGAAGGGGTGGGGGAGGCCATGCGGCCGGTTCAGGCGCCGGATTGTTGGTATGTCGTCATCGAACCGGGCGTGGCGGTGCCGACCGCGGCAATTTTTTGCTCGGAATATTTGACAAGGGATACTCCCCCCGTCATAATAACGGACTTTTCCAGCCACCTCGAAAATCGAAACGGATTGACAGGGTTTGGAAAGAATGACTTGCAGCAGGTAGCAACCAGGTTGTTCCCGCCGGTGGCAGAGGCGATAGAATGGCTGGGGGCTTACGGTGATGCCAGGATGACTGGCTCCGGTGCTTGCGTGTTTAGTGCGGTGGCAACCGAGGCTGAAGCGGATGCGGTGCTTGAAAAAGTGCCGGCAAAGTGGAAAGCGTGGAAGGCCAAAGCGCTGGAACGCCACCCGATCATCGCGGCGCTGTAGGGCATAAAAAGGCACAAAAAAATTTGGCTTAGCGTGAAAATGGCTGTAAAATACCGGCCAGTAACGACAAGCAGTCAGTTGCGTAGGGGAATCGCCAAGCTGGTTAAGGCACTGGATTTTGATTCCAGCATACCAAGGTTCGAATCCTTGTTCCCCTGCCATTCGTTTGTATCTGGATCCGTCGAGGCGCAAGTCTCCGGCCAGGTAAAGCAAAGATGGCTCCGCCCAGAGCGAGTCATTCTACTAAGATACTACTAGTACAGCGCCACGCGGCTTTCGCTGGCGATCCTTCAAAAATTTCTAAGACTATCTCTGGGACTCCCATGGCTTACGAAAACCTGATGGTTTTTACCGGCAACGCTAATCCTGCGTTGGCAGAAGGAGTCGCAAAAAATCTCGGCATCCCTCTCGGCAAGGCAAACGTCTCGAAATTCTCGGACGGCGAAGTGATGGTCGAAATTAACGAAAACGTCCGCGGCAAAGACGTCTTCGTCCTGCAATCGACTTGCGCACCAACCAACGACAGCCTGATGGAACTGATCCTGATGGTCGATGCGCTGAAGCGCGCGTCCGCTGGCCGTATCACCGCTGCGATTCCTTACTTTGGCTATGCCCGCCAAGACCGCCGTCCGCGTTCGGCGCGCGTCGCGATCTCGGCCAAGGTGGTGGCCAATATGCTGGAAAAAGCCGGCGTCGAGCGCGTCCTGATCATGGATCTGCACGCGGACCAGATCCAGGGCTTCTTCGATATCCCGGTTGACAATATTTACGCTTCGCCAATTCTGCTGGGCGACCTGCAGAAGAAGAACTACCAGGACCTGCTGGTGGTGTCGCCGGACGTCGGCGGCGTGGTCCGCGCGCGCGCCCTGGCAAAACGCTTGGGCTGCGACCTGGCCATCATCGACAAGCGTCGTCCGAAGGCCAACGTGTCCGAAGTGATGAACATCATCGGTGAAGTCGAAGGCCGCAACTGCGTGATCATGGACGACATGGTCGACACCGCAGGCACGCTGGTCAAGGCGGCCGAAGTGCTGAAAGAGCGCGGCGCACAGAAAGTGATCGCGTATTGCACGCACCCTGTGCTGTCCGGCCCGGCGATCGAGCGCATCACCAATTCGTCGCTGGACGAGCTGGTCGTGACCGACACCATTCCGTTGTCCGACGCGGCCAAGGCTTGCGGCAAGATCCGCCAGCTGACCTGCGCGCCGCTGCTGGCCGAGACGTTCAAACGCATCATCAAGGGCGACTCGGTGATCTCCCTGTTTATCGACTGAGATAAACGGTTTAGCCAGTTTTTGAGGCGGCGCGACAAGCAAAAACGCTTGTCGCGCCGTTGTACTTCCCGGTTTCATGAGCGCAGTCAGCTCATTTTCGAGGCACCCTGGTCGCGGGGGCCTCATAACACGGGGCGCGAGCCCTGTTATTTTTGGAGTATCACATGAAAGTTGTTGCATTCAAACGCGAATTGCAAGGTTCCGGAGCGAGCCGCCGCCTGCGCAATTCGGGCCAAACCCCAGGCATCATCTACGGCGGTACCGAAGCGCCAGTGACCATCTCGCTGGATCACAACGCGCTGTACCACGCGCTGAAAAAAGAAGCCTTCCACTCGTCGATCCTGGATCTGGAAATCGACGGCAAGACCCAGCAAGTGCTGCTGCGCGACTTCCAAGTCCACGCATACAAGCAACTGGTTCTGCACGCTGACTTCCAGCGCGTTGACGCTTCGAAAAAAGTGCACATGAAAGTGGCTCTGCACTTCGCTAACGCCGATGTGTCCCCGGCAGTCAAGCTGCACGGCGCCACCATCAGCCACGTAGCCAACGAAATCGAAGTTTCGTGCCTGCCGAAAGATCTGCCAGAGTTCATCACCGTTGACCTGTCGAACATCGACGTCGGCCACTCGCTGCACATCGGTGAACTGACCCTGCCAGCCGGCGTGACCGCAATCACCCACGGCGCCAACCTGACCATCGCTACCGCTTCGGTACCAGCTGGTCACGTGGCTGCTGAAGCTGCTGCAACCGAAGCTGCTCCTGCAGCTGAAGCCAAGCCAGCCGCCAAAGCCAAGAAGTAATCACTGACACCGCCCTCGGGCGGTTGATGCAAGAAGCCCGCCGGCCATGCCTGGCGGGCTTTTTTACCATAAGCACACCATGCCCATACGTCTCATCGTCGGCCTCGGCAACCCCGGCCCCGAATACGAACAAACCCGCCACAACGCCGGCTTCTGGCTGGTGGACAATCTCGCCAACGACGTCGGCGCGCGCCTGCAGCGCGAGACCAAGTACAACGCGCTGATGGCCCGGGCCTCCGTCGCCGGCCAGGAAGTGTATCTGCTGGAACCGCAGACGTATATGAACCGCTCCGGCCAGTCGGTCGGCGGGCTGTGCCGCTTCTTCAAGATCGCGCCGGACGAGGTGCTGGTCGTGCACGACGAGCTGGACCTGATGCCCGGCACCGTGCGCCTGAAGAAGGGCGGCTCGTCCGGCGGCCACAACGGCCTGAAGGACATCACCGCCGCGCTCGGCACGCAGGATTACTGGCGGCTGCGGCTCGGCATCGGCCACCCGCGCACGCTCAGCCTGCAGCAGCAGGTGGCGGACTTCGTGCTGCACCGTCCGCGCCGCGAAGACCAGGAGCTGATCGAGCAGGCGATAGCCAAGTCGCTGCTGGTGATGCCGCAGATCGTCGAAGGCAAGTTCGACGCCGCCACGATGGAGTTGCATACGGCCTGAAGCGCCGGTGGTATGCTGGAGCCATCCCCACTCCAGCCCAAGGACCATCGATGAAGCTCCTCCCGATCGCCGCGTTGCTGCTGGCGCAAGCGGCCCAGGCGCAGCAAGGCGCCGCCGTCTCCAGCCAGATCAATGGCATGTATCCCCAGCTCGACGCGATCTACAAGGACTTGCACGCGCATCCCGAGATCGCCTTCCAGGAGCAGCGCACGGCCGCCAGGCTGGCCGCCGAGATGCGCGCGATCGGCTTCGAGGTGACCGAGAAGGTCGGCAAGACCGGCATCGTCGCCATCTACAAGAACGGCGCCGGCCCGACGGTGCTGGTGCGTACCGAGATGGACGGCCTGCCGATGGAGGAAAAGTCCGGCTTCGCGTATTCAAGCAAGGCGCACGCGCTGCTGGACGGCAAGGACACGATGGTGGCCCACAGCTGCGGCCACGACGTCCACATGACCGCCTGGCTGGGCGCCGCGCGCGCGCTGGTGGCGATGAAGGCGCAATGGAAGGGCACCCTGATGTTCATCGGCCAGCCGGCCGAGGAGACCGTCAGCGGGGCCAAGGCCATGCTGGCCGACGGCCTGTTCAAGCGCTTCGGCAAGCCGGACTACGCGTTCGCGCTGCACAGCTGGCCGCTGGCCTACGGCACCATCGGCTACAACAGCGGCGCGGTGTCGTCGAACTCGGACGCGATAGAAATCACCTTCAAGGGCCGCGGCGGCCACGGCTCGGCGCCGGACAAGGCGCTCGACCCGATCGCCATCGCCGCCCGCTTCGTGGTGGAGGTGCAGACGGTGGTCAGCCGCGAGAAGGATCCGAAGGAGTTCGGCGTGGTGACGATAGGCGCGATCAACGGCGGCACGGTCGGCAACATCATCCCGGACACGGTGCGCGTGCGCGGCACGATACGTTCGTACAGCCCGGAGGTACGGGCCAAGCTGCTGGCCGGCGTGCGCCGCATCGCCAACGCCTCGGCCGCGATGGCCGACGCGCCGGCGCCGGACGTGGAGCTGATCAGCGGCGGCGCCGCGATTGAAAACAGCGACGCGCTGGTCACCCGCACCGAAGGCGTGCTGAAGCAAGCCTTCGGCGACGCCAACGTCGCCCGCATGCCGGCGATGACGGCCAGCGAGGACTTCTCGCAATTCGTCAACGAGGGCGTGCCGGGGATGTTCTTTTTCACCGGCGTCTACGATCCGAAGGCGGTGGCCGAGGCGGCCAGGCCGGGCGGCAAGCCGCTTGCCTTCAACCATTCGCCGTACTACGCGCCGGTGCCCGAACCGTCGATCAAGACCGCCGCCCAGGCGATGACCTTGGCGGTCTTGAACGTGCTGCCCAAATAAATCCGGGGTCAGATCCTAATGCCGTTAAGTTAAGGATTTCCTGAGCCTCCGTTCAGGATAGCGTTGCGGTTTTGCTTTGGTGACCCGATCGAATTTCCGGTCGGGTCGATAGACATTGAGTTCGAGGATCATCCTCTCGCGCATCCGTTTGATCGTTCCTGGTAGATTGCCCAAGGCCCGTTCGGAGGCCGCATGTAGCATCTCGAGCTGAAATATGCCGAGGGCGAAGACAAAGCTAACGTCATTGGGAGCGCATTTTGCCTGGTCGGCCGTGCGCGCCATTTCTAGTCGCACGAGGTTATAGGCGATAAGAATGCCCCAGATTTCCTGCCTGGTTGCTGCGACACTTTGGCTGCGCAGGCATAGGGCCATCCCCATCATGGTTTGCTTGATCTCGCGGTAGCTCGTTTCGATCTGCCAGCGCTCGCTATAACAGTCGCGGACGGTTTTGGCGGAGAAGCGCCGGCGATCCGTCAATGAGGTCAGCAAATAGCACAGTTTGCCCGTCGGATCTTTCGTTGCAATGGCACGCGCTTGCCACTGCTCGGGCATGGAGGGGACGCGCTTGCGTACTTGTGGGGAAACGCGCATTTCGACGATGCCATCCTCACTGTCGCCGCTCACAAGACGCCATTGCGTATTAGCCTTGGCCGGCACGAGGAAGTGCCGCTCCTGGCCTTGCATACGAAGTTTATGCAACAGCTCGGCGGCTAGAAAACCTTTATCGAAGACCGTCAGCGAATGGTCGGGTATATCGTCTAGCAACGGCAAGGCAAAGCTCATCTCGCCTTTGCTATAGGGGCCAAAATCGGCGGCCAAGACCAACTGGGTGCGCAGCGCAGCCAATGTCACCATGCGGGCATGGGGGTAACTGGCCAAAGCTCCCTTGGCGAAGTGTGGCGAATCGAAATGTGCCCGGTTTTCCGCGCTATCGGCTAATTTCAGGGTCGTCCCATCCATGGCGAGCAGTTGGAGGCCGTGGAAGTCGGAACGATGGGCGTCTTGCATCTGCCAATGGCGCGCGGACGTTGAGAATAGCCACGCCAACGGTTCTTCGCCCAGCCGCTGACGTGCTTGCGTTACAGCGCTATCAGTGACGCAAGTGTCCTTCAGATCCGGTAGCGCCAGTTCCAATTCACCCAGCACTTGTCGCACTGAGTGATGTCGGTAGATCGCTAGCGCGATGACCAACCAGACTACCTGCTCCGCCGGCAGACGCCGCTGCCGAATACTCGCCTTGCCGGTGTAGCTCAATGCTCCCATGATCCATTCGACGGGCAACTGCTCCCCAAGCCGGCCCCAGTCCGGAGCTGGCAAGTCACACGTGGTCAAAGGGAGAACGTCGGAAAGCATGGCGCGAAGGTTAACAGCCTTCGCGCATGTTTACAACAACTAACTGGGGCCGGCCTAGTTCCTTAACTTAACGGCATTAGGATCTGACCCCGGGTTTTTATTTGCTGGCGGCGATCCAGCGGTCGACGCGGGCTTCCAGGATAGGCAGCGGCAAGGTGCCGTCGCCGATCACCACTTCGTGGAATTTCTGGTAGCTGAACTTATCGCCCAGCGCCTGCTGCGCGCGCGCCCGCAGTTCCAGGATCTTCAACGAGCCGATCTTGTAGCTCAGCGCCTGCGCCGGCCATACCATGTAGCGCTCGATCTGGTTTTTGGCGCGCGCTTCCGGCCAGCCCAGCGTGTCGGCCAGGTAGGCGATCGCCTGCTCGCGGCTCCAGCCCTTGGCGTGCATGCCGGTGTCGACCACCAGCCGCGCGGCGCGCAGCATTTCCGCGTTCAGGTGGCCGTAGTAGGCCACCGGATCTTCATACAAGCCCATCTCGCGGCCCAGCGTTTCCGAGTACAGCGCCCAGCCTTCGGTGTAGGCCGCGCTGTTCGGGTTCTCGGTGCTGAACTTGCGGAAGTCCGGCAGGTCCAGCTCTTTCAGCAGCGCCGCGTGCAGGTGGTGGCCCGGCACGCCTTCGTGCAGGAACAGGCTGACCATGTCGACCCGGCTGTATTTTTTCGGGTCGTTCACCACCGGCCAGAACACGCCCGGATGCGAGCCGTCCGCCGCCGACGGCGTGTAGTGGTCGGACGCGGTGGCGCGCGTCAGTTCCGGCTCCAGGTGCAGCTCCAGCTTGGCTTTCGGGATCAGGCTGAAATAGGTCGGCAGCTTGGTCTGCACCTGCGCGTAGATGTCGCGGTAGGCTTGCAGCACCTGTTCGTCGCTGGTGAAGATCCTGAACTTGTCCTGCGCGCCTACCCATTGCGGCAACTGCTTTTCCGGACCCTCGTAGCCCAGCTTGGGACCGAGTGCGGCCAGCTGCTGCTGGATGCGCGCCACTTCCTTCAGGCCCAGCTCATGCACCGCGTCCGGCGTCAGCGGCAGGTTGGTGCTGTCCTTGATGCGGGCCGCGTACCAGGCGGCGCCGTTCGGCAGCGCGCTCCAGCCGGTGCTGGCGCGGCTGGCCGGCAGATATTCGTTTTCCAGGAAGCTGACCAGGCGGTTCAGCGCCGGCGCGATCTTGCCGTCGACCGTCTTCAGGTAGGCGGCCGTCAGCTTCTGCTGGTCGGCGGCCGAGAAGCCGGCCGGGAAGCGCGTCACCGGCGAATAGTAGACGCTGGCTTCCGGCGTCGCGCTGCGCAGGTTCTGGAACTGCGGCAGCATCGCCACCGTGATCGCCTTCGGCTGCACCACGCCGGCGCGCATGCCGTCCCTCATGTTGGCGATGGCCTGGTCGATCCAGCCCGGCAACTGGTTCAGCCGGCTAAGGTAGGCCTGGTACTGCTTGACCGTGCCCAGCGGTTGCGAACCGGTGCCGTCGGCGTAGTTGGCCAGCGTGGTGATCACATTGTCGAAATGATTCAGCGGCAGCAGATGCTCGGGGAAGGATTCCAGCTGCATCGCGTTGTTCAACTCGTAGGACAGCAGGTCATAGGTCAGCTGGTCCTGGTTGCCCAGCTGGTCGCGGCGCACCGCCATCAGCTGCTTCTGCATGCCGCGGTACAGCGCGAACTGGGCCGCCCGCACCTTGGGCGAAATGCTCAGGCCGATCTGGTCGTCGTAGCGGCTGTCGCCGTTGGCGGTGGCGAACAGCAGCGGGTCGAACTTGCAGCGCGCGGTGTGGAAGGCCGCCGCCAGTTTGGCCAGTTGCTTTTGCGCCGCGCCGGCCCGCACCTGCGTGTTGGCCGTGGCCGCCAGCGCCGGCGGCGCCATGCCGGCCCCCATCAGTAACGTCGCAATCAGGGTGGCGGTGGTCAGCGCGGCGCGCGGGCGGCGGGAATGGGGCATACGTTGTCCTCGATGGGTAGTGGATAGCGCCAAGCAGTCTAGCATCTCTGGCGCTGGACGCAACAGGGGCGGACGCCTTGCCGGCCGTCCGCCCCTGTATCCATCATGGACTACTGAGTTACATCAACCTTGCTTGGCCTTGCGGCGGCGCGCGGCGAAGCCGGTCAGGCCCAGGCCGGCCAGCAGCATGGCGTAGGTCTCCGGTTCCGGAACGGCTTGCGCCAGGCCGTCCATCGCGTAGATTTGAGCGGTGGTTTTGTTGTAGGTCGGATTGGCCAGGATGTTCTGGTTCAGGTTCCAGCCCATGGCGTCAAACGCGGCCAGGTCGTTCTGGGTCACCGAACCGCCGGAGCAGGCGGCGATGGTCGGATCCATCACGCCGACCGAGCGGGTGCTCAGGAAGCATTGGCCTCCCAGGTCCAGCACGGCCTTGTTGTCGGCCCAGTGCGAAGTCTGGTTGCCGTCGCCGTTGTAGGCACCGGTCGAGAAGAACGCGGCTTCCTGGTTGTTGTCTGGCAAGTTGAACACGCTGGCGCCGCCGTCGATCGAGAAGAACGCGGTCTTGTTGGCGCCCCAGTTCAGGTAGCGGGTGCCGTTGGCTTCCACGCCGGAACCATAGCGGAACAGGTCGAGCGTGCTGCCGATGGCGAACTCGTCGATATTGGTGGTGCCGAAGGCGCCGGCGTTGAAGGCCGAAGCGTATGGGCCTTTGCCGCCCAGCAGGTCGAACGTGTCGGAGCCGCTGACGAAGCCCAGCGCGTGGCCGATTTCATGCACGGCAACGGCGGTGAAATCGTATTTGCCGGTGGCGATGCCATCGGTCGGGTTGAAGTCGAAGGCGAAGTTGGAGCTGAAGGTGATGCTGGCGTCGGCGTGATGGGCCGCGTAGCTGCCGGTATAGTCGACACCCATGCCCATGGCTTTCAGCACCGAGGTGTTGACGTCCAGGTATTGGTTGATGCCGTTGCTGCCATTCGAAATACGGCTTGCCAGCGTGGTGTCGATGCCGCTCTGGGTTGCCGCGTTCTTGTAGGCGTTGACGCGCATGGCCAGGTCGGTGCCGTTGGCCAGCGTCGGCAGGTGGGCCACGGCGGTCGCGTCGAGCGCGCTGTTGCCGGTGGTCTGCAGGCCGTGATAGACGTCGGCTACGGACACCACGTTCGAGTTGCTGCCGGTGCTGCCGAGGATGCCGGTGCCCAGTGCCGCGAAGCTGATATCGATATTGATCGTGGCGTTGTTGGTCAGCGTCTGGTTCCAGTAATTGGCAGCTTTCTGGAAGGCGAACAGCGCCTGCGCGCCCTGTGGGGTGGAGGCGAAGCTGCCGGAGCTGTCGATCAGGACAATATTGGCAGACATCGCTGGCATGGTCATCGCGGCGGCAACCGCGGCGGCGCCCAGTTTAAGGACTAAGGACTTTTTCAATTTATTTCTCTCCCTAAGCGGTATTTCTCTGTACCCGTGCTCTTGTAGGCCGGGTCGATTTTGTTTGGGTTGGGATCGGCCACCCCGCCGTAGTCAGAAATTGACGTTTGGAAAGAGTAGCATAAAGGTTAATTTTTGTTGTGTTAACATTACTCAGTTGTTTGAAAAAAAATTAAAATTTACAACAGTCGAGCTTGCTTCAAATAATGTGCTGCGAAGCTTCGACGCGGCGGCGCGCCCGGTTTTTTTGAACAGTGGCGGCAGCGGGGGTACAATTGACCCTTGAACGCTGTTATTCAGCCCGAATATCCCGAAAACGCCCCTCGCTGGCCGTTTTTCACGAGCCGCTCGCCGGCGCAATTGATAATTAAAGGTTTTTCATGAGTCTCCAATGCGGCATCGTCGGCCTGCCTAACGTCGGCAAGTCCACCCTCTTCAACGCCCTGACCAAGGCCGGCATTCCGGCCGAGAACTATCCGTTCTGCACCATCGAACCCAACGTCGGCGTGGTCGAAGTGCCGGATCCGCGCATGGGCGCGCTGGCCGAGATCGTCAAGCCCGAGCGCATGGTCAACGCCATCGTGGAATTCGTCGACATCGCCGGCCTGGTGGCGGGCGCGTCACAGGGCGAGGGCCTGGGCAACCAGTTCCTGTCGCACATCCGCGAAACCGACGCCATCGTCAACGTGGTGCGCTGTTTCGAGGACGACAACGTGATCCACGTGGCCGGCAAGGTCAGCCCGCTGGACGACATCGAAGTGATCCAGACCGAGCTGGCGCTGGCCGACCTGGGCACTGTGGAAAAAGCCATCCACCGCGAAAACAAGAAAGCCCGTTCGGGCGACAAGGACGCCGCCAAGCTGCTGGCCATCATGGAGCGCATCGTGCCGCACCTGAACGAAGCCAAGCCGGTGCGTGCGATGGGCCTGGACGCCGACGAAATGGCGCTGATCAAGCCGCTGTGCCTGATCACCGCCAAGCCGGCCATGTACGTGGCCAACGTGTCCGACACCGGCTTCAAGGACAACCCGCTGCTGGACCAGCTGACCGCCTACGCCGCCACCCAGAACGCGCCCATCGTCGCCATCTGCGCCTCGATCGAAGCGGAAATCGCCGATCTGGACGACGCCGACAAGACCGCCTTCCTGACCGACATGGGCATGGAAGAGCCAGGCCTGGACCGCCTGATCCGCGCCGCCTACAAGCTGCTGGGCCTGCAGACCTACTTCACCGCCGGCGTCAAGGAAGTGCGCGCCTGGACCATCCACATCGGCGACACCGCGCCGCAGGCGGCCGGCGTGATCCACACCGACTTCGAACGCGGCTTCATCCGCGCGCAAACCATCGCCTACGACGACTACATCCAGTACAAGGGCGAGGCCGGCGCCAAGGAAGTGGGCAAGATGCGCGCCGAAGGCAAGGAATACGTGGTCAAGGATGGGGACGTGCTGAACTTCCTGTTCAACGTCTAACCGAAAGCCGCGAAATTCGCGGCTTTTTTATTGCCTATTCTGGCCTGGCGCTGCAGAATGCGTTGTAAATGCAACGCACAGGTCCAACTATGAAAACCGCAACATTTCCATCTCTACGCGTCGATCCCGAACTGCGGCAGGCGGCCGAGGACAGCCTGCAGGAAGGCGAAACGATTTCGAGCTTTGTCGAGCAGTCGATACGCGACAATATCGGGCGTCGCCAGCGGCAACGCGAATTCCTTGAGCGTGGCCTGGTCTCGCGGGACGAGGCGGCTCGCAGTGGGGCTTACGTCAGCTCCGAGGCGGTGCTGGGCCGGCTTGAGCAGATGCTGGCAAAGGCCAAGGCCGGCAAGTGACCTTTTCCGTTCGCTTCACGCAACATGCGGAGTCGGATCTGGTCCGGTTGTATGAATTCATTCTGCAACGCGACGAGAACGATTGGGCGCTTGCGGAACAGGCACTGAACGCCATCAAGCATGCCATCCGGGGTTTGGAGTTGTCGCCTTTCAGCTACCGCAAGGCGGCTGCGGACAACCCTTTCATACGTGAGTTGATCATCCCATGTGGCGCATCCGGCTACGTCGCGTTATTCGAAATTGAAGACGGGCAGACGGTGACTGTGCTGGCGCTGCGGCATCAGCTTGAAGACGACTATTATTGACCGCCGGATACATGTGCATATGCCCGGTGCGATATATGACGTCGCAATCGACCTGCTAGTATGAGGTTTCCTCATGCATCAAGCCGGACTGGACACATCATGATGGTAGGGCGATTGGCGAAGACCTGGCTGGCCGGATTCCTGATGTTGTGGGCGCAGGCCGGCCTCGCGGCGGAGAAGGTCCCGCTGTACACCTACTATGTCGACCCGCCGTTCGCCGTCGGCGCCGATTCCCTGACCGACAAGCTGGCAGCATGGCTGAGCCAGCGCTCGCAAGGCCGCTACCTGTTCGTCCCCACACAACTGCCAAGGCGCCGGCTCGACGCGCTGATCGCGCAGCCGCACTGGCGCGGCGTGGTGGCCTGGGCCAATCCGGCATGGTTCGGCGAGACCGTCCATCCCCGGCAAAGCTGGACCCGCCCCTACATGGTCGATGCCAACCAGGTGGTGTCGTTGCGCAGCGAGCCGATAACCTACGAGAACGACCGCTCGCTGGAAGGGCGCCGCGTCGGCAGCGTGCTCGGTTTCAGCTACCCCGACCTGGACGCCATGCTCAAGGCCGGCAAGCTGACGCGCGACGACGCCAATGGCGAATTCCAGAACCTGCTCAAGCTCAAGCTGCAGCGCGTGCAAGTGGCCTTCCTGCAGGCCAGTTCCTTTCCCTACTTCAAGCGCGAATTTCCCGACATGGACGACTGGGCTTATGTCGCCGCCAAGCCACGGACGGTGTTCGAACGCTCGCTGTTCATGGCGCCGGGCCAGCCGGCGCTGCGGGCCTTCCTGGATGCCCAGCTGGACCTGCTGATCGCCGACCGGGACTGGCAAACCCGGCTGGGAACCTGCCCGCTGGTGGCGCCCGGTCTGGTCCGGCAGATGGACGCCACACGCAAGCTATGCCGGTAGGCAGCCTTTGTTGGGTATAATCGCCGGATTGCCGGAGCGCCGGACCGCGCGTCTGCCTCCCTCACCCGTCCCACCCTTCACTAGAAAAAATACTCCTCATGGCTTCTTCCAACGATAACGTCAGCATGGCGCTGTTCTGCGATTTCGAAAACGTGGCGCTCGGTGTGCGCGACGCCAACTACGACAAGTTCGACATCAAGCCGGTGCTGGAGCGTTTGCTGCTGAAGGGCAGCATCGTGGTCAAGAAGGCGTATTGCGACTGGGACCGCTACAAGGCCTTCAAGGCGCCGATGCACGAGGCCAACTTCGAGCTGATCGAGATCCCCCACGTGCGCCAGTCCGGCAAGAACTCGGCCGACATCCGCATGGTCGTCGATGCGCTGGACTTGTGCTACACCAAGTCCCACGTCGACACCTTCGTCATCATTTCCGGCGATTCCGATTTCTCGCCGCTGGTGTCCAAGCTGCGCGAGAACGCCAAGAAGGTGATCGGCGTCGGCGTCAAGCAGTCGACCTCCGACTTGCTGGTGGCCAACTGCGATGAATTCATTTTCTACGACGACCTGGTGCGCGAGAGCCGCCGCGCCAAGCGCGAGGCCAGCAACGAGACCAAGCCGGCGGTCAAGCGCTCGCCGGAAGAGGAACGCGCCCGCCGCGACGAGATGGACAAGCGCCGCAACCAGGCGGTGGAAATCGCCGTCAACACCTTCGAGGCGCTGGTGCTGGAGCGCGGCGACAGCGGCAAGATCTGGGCTTCCGTGCTGAAGGAGGCGATCAAGCGCCGCAAGCCGGATTTCAGCGAATCCTATTACGGCTTCCGCACTTTCGGCAACCTGATCGAGGAATGCAAGGCGCGCGGGCTGCTGGAATTCGGCCGTGACGACAAGTCCGGCGCCTATGTGTATCGCGGCAGCGGCGTGCCGACCGCCGGCGGTTCGTCGGCCGACGCGTCCGGCGCCGACGGCATGACGGTGGAGGCGCAGGAAGGCGGCAAGCCCGAATCGCGCCGCAGCCGCGGCCGCGGCCGTACCGCCGCCGAGCGCTTTGCCGAACGCCAAGCCGAGCGGCTGGCGCAGCAGGCCCGCGCGCCGCAGGAATCGGATGAGCCGTCGGCGATTGAAATCGACGCGGAACACAATTATGTCGAACCGGAGCAGTTGGCCGGACAGCCGGAGGCTGCCGAATTACCGGCAGCGGCGCCGGCAGGCGAGGGCGAGCGCGGTGGTCGTGGCCGTGGTCGCGGCAATCGCGGCGGCCGTGGCAATCGCCAGGACGGGCAGGGCGGCAATGTTGCGCCTGCCGCTGCGGTCGCGGAGGCGCCGGTAGTGCTGGAAGCAGCTATCGAACTGCCTGTCGCGGCCGAACCGGTCGCAGCCGAGCCCGCGCCGGCCAAGAAGAAAAGCGGCGCCAAGCCGCCTGCACGCAAGCTGAAAACAGCGGCCAAGCCTAAGACGGAAAACACCAGGCAGGCCAAGGGCGGCAACGGCTCCGGCGAACAGCCGGCTGCTGCGGCGCCAGCCCCGGCTCCGGTGGAAGCTGCACCGGCTCCGGCTCCCGTCGATGCCGGCGCCAGCCCGGCCGAGGCGACAGCCAAGCCAGCCAAGGCCAAGGCCGCCGCCAAGCCGGCCCGCAAGCCGGCCGCGCGTACCCCGCGTCCAGCGAAGGCCAAGGCGACCCCGGAAGAGTAAGCCGGGGAGGGCGCGGCGGCGGCAAGCCGCCGCGCTCAACGCCGTTCTCAATCGTATAATGACAATGTTTTCATCTGACTAACCGGCGGCCCGGCCGCCTTGCAAGGTGCTGAGCATGCCCATTCTTTCCGACATCACGCTGTATCCGATCAAGTCCTGCGGCGGCATGCCGCTGCAGGAAGCCACGCTGACCACCACCGGTCTGATGACTGAACAGATCTACGACCGCGAGTGGATGGTGGTGGATGCCGCCGGCGTCTGCCTGACCCAGCGCGAACATCCGCGCATGGCGCTGATCGCGCCGACCTTGAAAGGCGCCACGCTGGAGCTGCGCGCGCCCGGCATGCTGCGGCTGGAAATCCCGCTCGGCCTGCCGGATCCCGACAGCGCGCCCACCCTCACCACCCAAGTCTGGGACGATACCGTGCTGGCCTACGACTGCGACGACCTGACCGCCGAATGGTTCACCAAGGCCATCGGCGTGCCGTGCCGGCTGGCGCGCTTCCACGCCAAGGCCGAGCGCGCCGTCAGCGGCAAATGGACCAACGGAGTGGCCGCCACCACCATGTTCTCGGACGGCTATCCTATGCTGGTGGCCGGCACCGCCTCGCTGGACGACCTGAACGGCAAGCTGCGCGCGGCCGGCCGCGAGGCGATCCCGATGAACCGCTTCCGTCCCAACCTGGTGATCGACGGCATCGAAGCCTTCGAGGAAGACTATGCCGAATCGTTCCAGCTCGGCGATGCCCTGCTGAAACCGGTCAAGCCCTGCCCGCGTTGCCCGATGCCGTCGGTGAACCAGGCCACCGGCGAATTCGGTCCCGATCCGCTGGACATCATGCAAAGCTACCGGGCCAAGCCGGAAGTCGACGGCGCCTTGTGTTTCGGCATGAACAGCATCCTGATTGCCGGCGAAGGCCAACGCGTGCGCGTCGGACAGGAAATCGTGGTTACACTGGCCTTTTAACGCACACCGGCATTCCCAAGTGGCAAAACTTGGCGTAATGTGGCAACTGATATGAAACCAGGTGACGAGTAAGGGCCTATATGACGCAAACTGCAACCGGCAAGTTCACGCCCCAGACCGATCACGCCGCGCGCGCGACGGACCTGGCGGCCGAAAACCAGGCCCTGCGGGCGCGCATGGCCTACCTGCTCGAACAGGCCGAGCGCAACCACTCGATCATGACCCGGCACCAGGCGTTCGACCTGGAGATCGTCGGCGCCGGCAATTTTCCCGAACTGATCGGCACCATCTTTCGTGTACTTCCGGTTATTTCCGAACTGGACAGCGTGACCCTGACCTTGCTTGACGAAGACGCCGACATCCGTACCGTGATGGGCAAGCTGGACGTGGTGTTCGAAGATTTCCCCGACTTGATTTTCGTTGAAGAACTGGACAACCTGGGCTTCGACCTGAGCCAGCGCAACGCCTACACGCCGACGCCCAAGCCCGTGCTGGGCATGTACGACCGGCAGCGCCACGCCACGCCGTTCCCGAACGCGCCGGCCGGCCTGCAAAGCGTGGCGCTGGTGCCGCTGCTGCGCAACAAGCGCATCATCGGCAGCCTGAACCTGGGCAGCTGCGACCCGACCCGCTTCACGCCCAGCCTGGGCACCGACTTCATCGAGCACATGGCGTCGATCATCGCCATCTGCCTGGAAAACGTCATCAGCAACGAGATGCTCAAGTACATCGGGCTGACCGATTCGCTGACCGGCGTCTACAACCGCCGCTATATCGACCGCCGCCTGCTGGAGGAGATCGCCCGCGCGCGGCGCCAGTCCTATCCGATCTCGTTCATGTACATCGACATCGACCACTTCAAGCGCGTCAACGACACGGTCGGCCACGGCGGCGGCGACGACGTGCTGCGCGAAGTGGCCAACCGCATCAAGAACGAACTGCGCACGTCCGACGCGCTGGCGCGTTTCGGCGGCGAGGAATTCGTCGTGCTGCTGATCGACGCCAATCTGGAAGCGGCCGCCTTTGTCGCCGAGCGCATCCGCGCCAGCGTGGCCGGCAGCATGATCGCGCTGTCGCAGGAGCTGCAGTTGTCGGTGACGGTATCGATCGGCGTGGCCTGCCTGGACGCCGGCGAAGCGGAAGGTGATCCGGCCGCGGTCGCCCGCGCCTGGGTGGCCGAGGCGGACACGCTGCTGTACGTGGCCAAGGAATCCGGCCGCAACCGCGTGGTCAGCCGCCGCGAACAATAATCCGGGGTCAGATCCAAAAAATGGACACGAGCTCTACCGTAGCGACCGCTACGGTAGAGCTCGTGTCCATTTTTTGGA
Source organism: Duganella sp. LjRoot269 (assembly GCF_964254095.1). Taxonomy (NCBI): domain Bacteria; kingdom Pseudomonadati; phylum Pseudomonadota; class Betaproteobacteria; order Burkholderiales; family Oxalobacteraceae; genus Duganella; species Duganella sp. LjRoot269. The sequence goes on from NZ_CAXUSL020000001.1 coordinate 961,839, forward strand.
TCTGACCCCGTCTTTAACGCAGCAGACGTTGCTCGGCGCGGTGGACCGCGTCGGCGCCGCCGCGCAGCACCACCACGTCACCCGCTTCCAGCACGATCTCCGGACTGACATCGAGCCGGCCCTTGCCGCGGCGGATGCTGCTCACCTCGGCGCCGGCGCCGCTGACGTCGATCTCGCCCAGCGGCTTGCCGACGCCGGACGCACTGCCGTTCAGGGTCACCGAATGCAGCCGCTCCAGATCGGCCTCCTCGCCGGCGTCGCTGGCGCCGTGGAAGTAGCCGCGCAGCGAGGCGTAGCGCTCCTCGCGCGCCGCCTGCACCCGGTGCACCACGCGCCGCAGCGGCACGCCCAGCATCACCAGCGCGTGCGAGGCCAGCATCAGGCTGCCTTCCATCAGTTCCGGCACCACTTCGGCCGCGCCGGCCGCCTTCAGCATGTCGAGGTCGGTATCGTCGTGCGAGCGCACGATCACCGGCAGCGTCGGCGCCAGTTCATGCACCAGGTGCAGCACCTTCAGCGCCGACGGCGTGCTGGCGTAGGTGATCACCACCGCGCTGGCACGGTAGATGCCGGCGGCCACCAGGCTTTCGCGCCGCGCCGCGTCGCCGTACGACACCTGCCGGCCCGCGCTCTGCGCTTCCTGTACCCGCTCCGGGTCCAGGTCCAGCGCGTGGTAGTCGATCTTCTCTTCGCTCAGCATGGTGGCCAGGTTCTGGCCGCTGCGGCCGAAGCCGCACACGATCACGTGCTTGTTGGTGGACATGGTGCGGCTGGCGATCTTGGTCAGCGCCAGCGACTGCATCATCCATTCGTTGGCCGACACCTTCATGACGATCTGGTCCGACTTGGAGATGATGAACGGCGCCACCAGCATCGACAGCACCATCGACGCCAGCACCACCTGGATGATGAACGGGTCCATCAGGTTGATGCCGCCCGCCAGGTTCAGCAGAACGAAGCCGAACTCGCCCGCCTGCGCCAGCGCCAGGCCGGTGCGCATCGACACGCCGTCCGAGGCGCCGAACAGCTTGGCCAGGCCGGCGATCAGCGCGAACTTCAGCAGCACCGGGCCGGCCAGCAGCACCAGCACCAGCCACCAGTTTTCCAGCACCAGGTGGACGTTGAGCAGCATGCCGATGGTGATGAAGAACAGCCCCAGCAGCACGTCGCGGAAGGGCTTGATGTCCTCTTCCACCTGGTGCTTGAATTCGGTTTCGGAAATCAGCATGCCGGCCACGAAGGCGCCCAGCGCGAGCGACAGGCCGGCGCGCTCGGTGATCCAGGCCGCGCCCAAGGTGATCAGCAGCAGGTTCAGCATGAACAGTTCCTGCGAGCGCCGCTTGACCACGATGGTGAACCAGGTGCGCACCAGCTTCTGGCCGAAGAACAGCAGCAGCGCCAGCACGATGACGGCCTTGACGCCGGCCCAGGCCAGCGTCTCGACCAGCGCGTCCGGCCGCTGGCCCAGCGAGGGGATCAAGATCAGCAGCGGCACCACGGCCAGATCCTGGAACAGCAGGATGCCGATGATCTTGCGGCCGTGCTCGCTTTCCAGCTCCAGCCGCTCTGTCAGCATTTTTGACACGATGGCCGTCGACGACATCGCCAGCGCGCCGCCCAGCGCAAACGCGGCCTGCCAGCCGATATGGATGTCGGCCGGCAGCTGGGTGGCGAGGGCCCAGCCGAACACCATGGTCGCGACGATGGTCAGCCCCACCTGCGCCATGCCCAGCCCGAACACGATGCTGCGCATGGCCAGTAATTTGGGCAGGGAGAATTCCAGCCCGATGGAGAACATCAGGAACACCACGCCGAATTCGGCCAGCGAGTGGGTCGCCTCGCTTGATTCGGCCAGGCCCAGCGCGTGCGGGCCGATCAGGATGCCGACGGCCAGGTAGCCGAGCATGGGCGGCAGGTGCAGCATGCGGAAAGCGACGACGCCGAGCACCGCGCTTCCCAGCAGGATCAGCGTTAATTCCAGCGGCGTAAACGTCATGTCAACATAGCCAGTAAAAAAATATAATTTCGTTGTTTGTGGGCCGATGCGGGGGTTATGTTGTGACTGGCAAGTTTTTTGCTTTCTCAATTCGGCTATACTTGGGCATGAGTGTAACCCATGAAAAAACAATGCTGAAAGCTTTTGACGCAAAAATGGCCGCCCACGCGCTGCGCCTGGCCCGCGATACGCTGCAAAACGAAGCGGAGGCGATCGCCGCCCTGAATGCCCGTCTGGAGACCGACGATAGTGTCGTTCAGGCAATTTCCCTGCTGCTGAACTGCAAGGGCCGCGTGGTCGTGTCAGGCATCGGCAAGTCCGGCCATATCGGCCGCAAGATCGCCGCCACGCTGGCCTCGACCGGCACGCCGGCGCTGTTCGTGCATCCGGCCGAAGCGGCCCACGGCGACCTCGGCATGGTCACCGCCGACGACGCCTTCATCGCCATCTCGTATTCCGGCGAAAGCGCCGAGCTGATGACCATCCTGCCGGTGGTCAAGCGCATGGGCAGCAAGGTCATCGCGATGACCGGCAAGCCGGGCTCCAGCCTGGCCGACATCGCCGACGTCCACCTGAACGTGGCCGTGGCCAAGGAAGCCTGCCCGATGAACCTGGCGCCGACCACGTCGACCACCGTCACCTTGGCGCTAGGCGACGCCATCGCCGTCGCGCTGCTGGACCTGCGCGGCTTCAAGGAAGAGGATTTCGCCCGCTCGCACCCGGGCGGCGCGCTGGGCCGCCGCCTGCTGACCCACGTGCGCGACGTCATGCGCAGCGGCGACGCCGTGCCGCAGGTGACCGCCGACGTCAAGCTGACCGACGCGCTGCTGGAAATCACGCAGAAGGGCATGGGCATGACCGCCATCGTCGACGCCGACGGCAAGCCGGTCGGCGTGTTCACCGACGGCGATCTGCGCCGCATGATCGAGAAGGTCCAGGACTTCAGCAAGGTCATCATCCGCGACGTGATGCACGCCAACCCGCGCTCGATCTCGCCGGAAAAACTGGCCGTCGACGCGGTCGCCGTGATGGAGCAGTACCGCATCAACCAGATGCTGGTGACCGACGCCGACGGCAAGCTGGTCGGCGCGCTGCACATCCACGACCTGACCCGCGCCAAGGTGATCTGATGACTGAATTCACGTATGTCGAACGGGCCGCCCGCGTCAAGCTGATGATCTTCGACGTCGACGGCGTGCTGACCGACGGCAGCCTGCACTACGGTGCCGAGGGCGAGGCGCTGAAGACCTTCAACGTGCACGACGGCCTGGGCATCAAGCTGCTGCAGGAAGCCGGCGTGCAGACCGCCATCATCAGCGCGCGCACGTCGCCGCAGGTGATCAAGCGCGCCGCCGACCTCGGCATCGCCCACCTGCACCAGGGCGGCCACGACAAGCTGACGCCGTTCAACGCGCTGCTGGAAAAGACCGGCCTCACCGCCGAGCAGGTCGGCTTCATCGGCGACGACGTGGTCGACCTGCCGATCTTGACGCGCGTCGGTTTCGCCGTCGCCGTGCCGAACGGCCGCGCCGAAGTGCTCGAGCGCGCGCACCACACCACCGTCGCCGCCGGCGGCCGCGGCGCCGTGCGCGAAGTGTGCGAACTGCTGCTGCACGCGCAGGGCAGCTACGAGCGCGTGATGGCGCAGTTCCTGGTTTGACGGGGATCAGTCATGCGTAAAAGAACAGCCCACCGCTGGCAGCTGACCGTCATCATGGTCGTCGGCGTGTTTGTCGCCGTCGGCAGCTTCTGGCTGGTGCAGGTGGTCAATCAGGCCGGCCAGGAAGCACAGGCCGACCAGCACCGCAACGAGCCGGACTACATCATCGACCGCTTCAGCCTCGTACGCATGAACAAGGCGGGCCAGCCGGCCTACATCATTTCCGGCGACAAGCTGACCCACCGTCCGGTCGACGACGCTTCCGACATCGACAAGCCTTACGTGCACAGCCTGGCGGGCAACCAGCCGCCGATGAATATCCATGCCGATACCGCGCATGTCGACCAGGGCAATACGCGGGTCCAGCTCAATGGTAATGTGGACGTCGTGCGCCCGGCCACGCCGCAAGCGCAGGCGATGCGCATGACGACCCCGGCGCTGACCGTGTTCCCGGACGAGGAAAGAATGGAAACCACGGCGCCGGTCGCGCTGGAAATGGGCAACGCGACGGCCAACGGCGTCGGCATGAAGGCCAACAACGCCACCCGCCAGGTGCAACTGGGCGGACGCGGGCAACTGACCGTGCCGCCGCGCGGCCATTGAAAGAACCAATGATGAAGAATGGAATGATGATGAAAAAACTGATCCTGACGGCCGCGATGCTGCTGATGGCGGCTGGCGCGGCCCATGCGGAAAAAGCCGACGCCAACAAACCGACCAAGATCGATTACGACGATCTGCAGATCGACGACGTCAAGCAAATCAAGACGCTGATCGGCAACGTCGTGCTGACCCGCGGCACCTTGCTGATGAAATCGCCAAAGGCGGTCGTGACGACCGATCCGGAAGGCTATAACTTTGTCGTGCTGACCAGCACGCCTGGCACGCTGTCCACCTTCCGCCAGAAGCGCGACGGCGCTGGCGACCAGTGGATTGAGGGCGAAGCCGAACGCATCGAGTACAGCGACAAGACCGACCTGGTAAAGCTGTTCGCCAAGGCCAAGGTACGCCAACTGGAGGGCGGTCGCCTGGCCAGTGAAGTCGACAGCGAATTCATTTCCTATGACAGCCGCACCGAACATTTCGATGTCAAGAACAACGTCTCTGGCGTCAGCAAACCGGGTGCAGGCCGCGGCACCATGGTGATCCAGCCGACGATCCGTCCGCCTGCAGCCTCGGCTCCCGCCGCCTCCGCCACCACGCCTACGCCGGGGAAATAAATGGAACCATCCTGCGGTAGCACCCTGATCGTCAAAGGCCTGCAAAAGACTTACGGCAAGCGCCAGGTCGTGCACGACGTTTCGCTGCAGGTCGAGTGCGGCGAAGTGGTCGGCCTGCTGGGCCCCAACGGCGCCGGCAAGACCACCTCGTTCTACATGATCGTCGGCCTGGTGCCGTCGGACGCCGGCACCATCGACATCAGCGGCACCGACATCTCCAGCCTGCCGATCCACCGCCGCGCGTCGCTGGGGCTGTCCTACCTGCCGCAGGAGGCGTCGGTGTTCCGCAAGCTGACCGTGGAAGAAAATATCCGCGCCGTCCTCGAAATCCAGAAAGTGGACGGCAAGCCTTTATCCAAGGCTGCAATTGATGAACGGCTCAATACCCTGCTGGCCGATTTGCAGATCGAAAAGTTGCGCGAAAACCAGGCGCTGTCGCTGTCGGGCGGCGAACGCCGCCGGGTCGAGATCGCGCGCGCGCTGGCCACCAATCCGCGCTTCGTGCTGCTCGACGAACCATTCGCCGGGGTCGACCCGATCGCCGTCATTGAGATCCAGCGCATCGTGCGCTTCCTCAAGGAACGCGGCATCGGCGTCCTCATTACCGATCACAATGTGCGCGAGACGCTGGGCATCTGCGACCGCGCGTATATCATCAACCAGGGCACGGTATTGGCTTCAGGCCGGCCAGACGACATCATCGCCAATGAGTCGGTGCGTCGCGTGTACCTGGGTGAACACTTCAGGATGTAGCCTTACCCCATGAAACAGTCATTGCAACTGCGCACGTCGCAGCACCTCGCGCTGACACCTCAGCTGCAGCAGTCGATCCGGCTGCTGCAGTTGTCCACGCTGGAGCTGCACCAGGAACTCGAACAGCTGCTGACCGATAACCCGCTGCTGGAGCGTCTCGACGACCCGCTGGACCGCTCGCTGCGGCTGCTGTCGGACGGCGCCATCAGCCAGCAGGCCCCGGTCGGCGACGCGCCGCCGGAAGGCCCGCCCAACGCGCAGGAAGCGCCGGCCGCCGACGCCGACAACTACGACGGCCCTGCCGCCGACACCGAAAGCACCAGCAGCGACGCCGACGTCGACTGGAGCGACGCCGGCCGCAGCAAGGCGCCCGACGACGAGGACGCGCGCCCGCAGCTCGAAGCCAACCACTGCACGCTGCGCGAGCACCTGATGGAACAGATGCGCGTGACGGTGCTGGAAATGCGCGACCGCGCGCTGGTCGAGCTGATCATCGACGCGCTCGACGAAAACGGCTACCTGGAGGAATCGCTGGAGGACATCCACGCCCGCCTGCCGGAGGAGCTGGAACTGGACATCGACGAACTGCAGACCGCCTTGTCGCTGCTGCAGAGCTTTGATCCGATGGGCGTGGGCGCGCGCAACGCCTCCGAGTGCCTGGCGCTGCAAATCAAGCGCTTGCCGGGCGTGCCGATGGTGACGCGGCGCATGGCGCTGGCCATCGTGGAAAACCATCTGACGTGGTTTGCCCAGCGCGATTTCAACAAGCTGAAAAAAGCGCTGCTGTGCGACGACGAGGATTTGCGCGAGGCGCAGACCGTGATCCGCCAGTGCAATCCGCACCCCGGTTCGGCGTTCGCGTCGGACGTGTCCGACTACGTGGTGCCGGACGTCATCGTCAAGAAATCGCGCACCGGCTGGCAGGTCAGCCTGAACAACGACGTCATGCCGCGCCTGCGCGTCAACGCCATGTACGCCAACCTGCTCAAGCAGGGAAAAGGCGAGGGCGCGATGGGCGCGCAGCTGCAGGAAGCCAAGTGGCTGATCAAGAATATGCGCCAGCGTTTCGACACCATCCTGCGCGTCGCCCAGGCGATAGTAGAAAGACAAAAGAACTTTTTCTCGCACGGCGCGGTTGCCATGCGCCCCCTTGTGCTTCGCGAAATTGCTGATACACTGGGTTTACACGAGAGTACTATTTCTCGGGTAACAACTCAAAAATACATGCTGACCCCGCACGGCATGTTTGAGTTGAAATATTTCTTTGGTAGCCATGTCGCCACCGAAGCGGGAGGGGAAGCAAGTTCGACGGCGATACGCGCACTCATCGTGCAATTGACAGGAGCAGAAGACCCGAAAAATCCTTTATCCGACAGTAAGATTGCGGACATGCTGGGAGAACAAGGCATGGTGATTGCGCGACGAACTGTTGCCAAATATCGCGAAGCGTTGAAAATCCCGCCAGTCAGTCTCCGCAAGTCTTTGTAGTTACTTGGTTCCTGCGCGCCCGGTAGTAATGGGCCACGCACTAACCGTAAGAAGCGACATCATCTTTAGGAGTGTGTATGAATCTCACCATCAGTGGACATCATCTCGAAGTGACCTCGGCCATCCGTGAATACGTGCAGAACAAGCTCGAACGCGTCACACGCCACTTTGATCAAGTGATTGATATTGCTGTCATTCTGACTGTAGATAACCTTAAAGAGAAAGAGAAACGCCAGAAGGCTGAAATCAACCTGCGCATGTCGGGTAAAACCGTCTACGTGGAAAGCCTGTCCCAGGACCTGTACGCCGCCATCGATACGCTGATCGACAAGCTGGATCGGCAGGTCATGAAATACAAAGCCAAGGTCCAAGAGCACGGCCACGATGCGATCAAGCATCTCCCGGATAGCTACGAACCCGCTGCCGCCGCCCTATAACAACGGCCCCGGCACCACTCGACTAAGGGCGCATCGGCGCCCTTTTTTGAGGTAAGATAGTTAAACGTTTAACTTGATGAGCCCTCCCATGAAATCTCACCTGATTGCCAGCACGTCATTGCTTGGCCTGCTCGCCACCGGCGCGGCGCTGGCGTGCGAAGCCCCGCCGCCGGCCCGCATCGACATCGACGCCAACAGCTACTACTCGGACGCGCACCATTCCGTCATCGATCCGGTGCTACGGGCGCGCAACATCGCCAACACCAAGCCGATCGAAGACTTCCTGGCCGAGGTGGCGAAGGGCGCCACCGCCTACCAGCTCGACCCCAAGGCCAACGCGGCCGACGGCGCCTGCGCGCTGACCTGGCTGGCCAGCTGGGCCGGGCAGAAGGCCATGCTGGGCAAGCTGTCCAGCGAGCAGGCCTACTACGTGCGCAAGTGGACGCTGGGCGGCATGGCGCTCAGCTATGCGCGCCTGAAGCCGGCCGCCGGCGCCGCGCAGCAGCAGGCCATCGAAGGCTGGCTCAAGACGCTGGCCGACGCCACGATGGCGCACTCCGATGCGAAGAAGGGCGGCCGCAACAACCACTACTACTGGGAAGGCCTGGCCGTCACCGCGGTCGGCGGCGTGACGGGCGACCAGCGCTACCTGGGCTGGGGCCGCAAGGTGTTCGACCACGCGATGGGGCAGATGGCGGCCGACGGTTCGCTGCCGGCCGAGATGGAGCGCGCGGCCAAGGCGCTGCACTACCAGGTGTACGCCACCGTGCCGTTGGTGATGATCGCATCGATCCTGGACCTGCATGATCCCAAGCTGGACCAGATCGTCAAGTTCACCGTTGCGGCGTCGGCAGATCCGTCGGGCATCGCCAAGGCCACCGGCTTCGAGCAGGAGCGCGTCGGCGTGCTCGACGTGACCACCATCTACGGCCGCCACGAAGGCAAGCCGCAGGAGGTGCCGGCGAAGAAGCAATGGCAGCCGCGCCTGGGCGGCGACCTCAATCTGCCCAATCCGCTCGAACATCTGGCGGCGCCGAAGTCGCAGTAGAATAGGGCTTTTCCTTCAGCCCTTTTTACTCATGAGCGAATACGTCCACACCAGCGTCGGCAACGGCACCGGCACCATCACGCTGGACCGGCCCAAGGCCCTGAACTCGCTGTCGCTGGCGATGGTGCGCGACATCACGCAGGCGCTGCTGGCATGGCGCGACGACACTTCGGTGGCCGCCGTGGTCATCCGCAGCAGCAGCGAAAAGGCGTTCTGCGCCGGCGGCGACATCCGCTTCTTCTACGACGTCGGCCGTGGCTCGCCGCAGGGCGGCAGCGCGCTGCTGGAGGATTTCTTCAGCGAGGAATACGCGCTCAACCACCTGATTCATTTTTATCCCAAGCCCTACATCGCGCTGATGGACGGCGTGGTCATGGGCGGCGGCATGGGCGTCTCGCAGGGCGGCCCGGACTGCCGCGTGCGCATCGTCACCGAGCGCACGCGGATGGCGATGCCGGAAGTGAACATCGGCCTGTTCCCTGACGTGGGCGGCAGTTACTTCCTGCCGCGCGCGCCGGGCAAGCTGGGCTACTATCTCGGCCTGACCGGCGTGACGATAGGCGCGGCCGACGCGCTGTACGCCGGCCTGGCCGACCACTACGCGGCCGTGGCCGACATGGAGGTGCTGGAGGCGATCCTGGAGTCGACCGCGGGCGCGGAACTGCCGGAGGCGATCGCCGCCTTCGCCGCCCCCTACAGGCCGGCCGAGGGCAAGCTGGAGGCCGAGCGCGCCGCCATCGACCGCCACTTCGGCGCCGGCTCGGTGCCGGCCATCGTCGCCTCGCTCAAGACGGACGACAGCGCCTTCGCGCAGAAAACGCTGGAGATCATGGTTACCCGTTCGCCGCTGATGATGTGCGTCACGCACGAGCTGCTGAAGCGCGGCGCCGCTTCAAGCGTGGCCGACTGCCTGCGCATGGAACGCACGCTGGTGCGCCACAACTTCGAGGACGGCGAAGTGATCGAAGGCGTGCGCGCCCTCGTCATCGACAAGGACAACGCGCCGCAGTGGAAGCCGTCGTCGCTCGAAGAAGTAACCGAAGAAATGGTGCAGCGCTTCTTCCAGCCTGTGTGGCCGGATTACGCGCACCCGCTGCGCCACCTGGACTAGGCGCCGATGTCCGTCCAACTGGACCGTATCGACATCCAGATACTGAACCTGTTGCAGGACGACGCGACGATACCGCTGCGCCGTCTTGCCGAGCTGGTACACGCCTCCGCCGCCACCTGCCAGCGCCGCATCGCCCAGCTGCGCGCCAGCGGCGTCCTGGTCAAGGATGTGGCGCTGGTCGACCGCGTGCGGGTCGGCCGTCCGCTGACGGCGTTTGTCACGGTGCAGCTGGAGCAGCAAAATACCGCGCTGCTGAAGATGTTCGAGTCGCTGATGCGCGAAGAGTCCGACGTCATGGCCTGCTACGAAGTGGCCGGCGAATTCGACTTCATGCTGGTGGTCACGGCGGCGTCGATGGAATCGTTCCAGGCGTTCACGCGGCGCGTTTTCACGTCGAACAACAACGTCAGCAACTACAAGAGCTTGCTGGCCATGAACTGCGCCAAGTTCGAGACCAAGGTGCCGCTGTGAAAATTGAATAATTCGTGCACCGCAAGGGGCAAGAATGCGATTTTGTCTCACGGCCGCTCGGTAAGATGTGCCTTCCATCTACACAGGAATGCCATCATGATCGACCACGTTTCCATCGGCACGCGCGAGCTCGCGCGCGCGACCGCCTTTTACACCGCCTGCTTCAACCCGCTGGGCTACAGCTTGCAGCACCAGGACGCCACGCAAGTGATCTACGGCGCCGACGGCGCGTGGAGTTTCTGCCTGTATCCGTCCAGCGGCGACGGCGTGCTGGCCGGCGACCGCGCGCACCTGGCGGTGTCCGCACCGAGCCGGCAGGCCGCGCGGGAATTCTTCCATGCCGCCATGAGCCTGGGCGCGATGGCGCTGCGCGAGCCGGGCCTGCGGCCCGACATCAACGACCGGTATTTCGGCACCATGATCAAGGACCCCGACGGCCACACCATCGAAGTGGTGCACTGGAGCCGATGATATTTTTGCTGGCCCTGGTTTGTTACTGCTCGCGGTGGCGCAGCACCACGCGCTCCGTGGCGTGGAAGTAGGCGGCCAGTTTTTCCGCCATGTAGACCGAGCGGTGCTGGCCGCCGGTGCAGCCCAGCGCCACCGTCAGGTAGCTGCGGTTGTCGGTCTTGAAGGACGGCAGCCACTTTTCCACGAAGGCGCGGATGTCGCTCATCATTTCCAGCGCGCTCGGCTGCGCGTCGAGGAACTCGATCACCGGCGCGTCGCGTCCCGTCAGCGGGCGCAGCGTCAGGTCGTAATAGGGATTCGGCAGCGCCCGCACGTCGAACACGAAATCCGCGTCCATCGGTACGCCCAGCTTGAAGGCGAACGATTCGAAGAACAGCGTCAACGGCGCGCGTTCCGCCGCCACCAGGTCCTTGACCCAGGTGCGCAGCTTGTTGGCGCTCAGTTCCGACGTGTCGATCACGTGACCCAGCTGCTCGATATGCGACAGCCGCTCGCGCTCTTCCAGGATGCATTCGATCAGCGTGCGGCGCGCGGCGGGGTTCTGTCCCGGCCGCAGTTCGTGCGACAGCGGATGGCTACGCCGCGTTTCCGAAAACCGCGCCACCAGCGAGTGCGTGTTGGCGGTCAGGAACATGACCTTGACGTCGTGGCCTTCCTCGCGCAGCCGCTTGACGTCGGCCGGCAGCGAAGCCAGCGACTCGGCGCTGCGGGCGTCGACGGCCACGGCCAGCGCCTGCAGGCCTTCCTCTGCCAGCGTGGTCACCAGGTGGGACAGCAGGGCGGGCGGCAGGTTGTCGACGCAATAGTGTCCCGTGTCTTCCAGGACGTTGAGGGCGACGGATTTGCCGGAGCCCGAAATGCCGGTGATGAGTACGATGCGCATGCTCAGTCTCCGCTCATGGCTTGGCGTTGGTGGAGCGGGGAATTCGTGGAGCGCAGCTCCGCGCCTGCGGAACGGTTGCGCCATGCATGGCGCAACTCCTTAGCAACATTCAATCTTTGCTGCATTTCAATCTCCGCTCATTGCTTGGCGTTGCCGTTCCATGAATTCCTGCAGCGTGTCGATGCCGCGCAATTGCAGGATGGTATTGCGCACGGCGGCCTCCAGTAGCACCGCGATGTTGCGGCCGGCCGCCACCGGGATCACCACCTTGCGGATCGGCAGGCCCAGCACGTCCTCGGTCGGGAACTGGAACGGCAGGCGCTCCACTTCCTCGTCGGCCGCGCCGCGCCGCACCAGGTGCACGATCAGCTTCAGGCGCATCTTGCGGCGCACGGCGGTCTCGCCGAAGATGGCCTTGATGTCCAGCAGGCCCAGCCCGCGCACTTCCAGCAGGTTCTGCAGCAGGGCGGGGCAGCGGCCCTCGATCATGTTCGGCGCGATGCGCGAGAACTCCACCGCATCGTCGGCCACCAGGCCGTGCGAGCGCGAAATCAGCTCCAGGCCCAGCTCGCTCTTGCCGAGGCCGGAGTCGCCGGTGATCAGCACGCCCACGCCCAGCACGTCCATGAACACGCCGTGCATGATGATGCGTTGCGCCAGTTTCTTCGACAGGTAGACGCGCAGGAAGTCGATCACCTGTGCGGCCGGCAACGGCGTCGAGAACAGCGGGATGTTTTTTTCGTCGCAGATGGCGAGGATGTCGGGCGGCGTTTCCAGGCCCTGCGCGATGATCAGCGCCGGCGGGCCGCCGGCGATCAGCTCGCCGATGACGTGGGCGCGCGTCAGCGATTTCAAACGCTGGTAGTAATTGATTTCCTGGTGCCCGAAGACCTGGATGCGGCCCGGGTGGATGGTGTTCAGGTGGCCGACCTGGTCGGCGGCCGAAGCGACGTCGCCGGAGATCAGGCGTTCGCCGCCGGGGAAGCCGGCGAACCAGCCTAGCTGCAAACTTTCGCGATTGTCGTCGTAAAGCCTTTGTATCGTCAGCGGAGTTTGCAGCATGGGTGTCTTTAAGGAATAGGTTGGACTAGACCTTAGTTTAACCTATCTCACCCGGCTGCTTGCAGGCTGGGCATCCAGTTGATGATGCGCGAGTGTACCGACTTCGGTTCCGTGTCCGTGCTCAGCGCGGTGCGGAAGGCGTCGTCGGAGAACATTTCGGCGATCTCCGACAGGATTTCCAGGTGCTGCTGGGTGACGTGGTCGGGGATCAGCAGGAAGAACAGCAGGTTGACCGGCTTGCCGTCGGGCGACTCGAACGGAATCGGCTCGGCCAGGCGCACAAACGCCGCCAGCGGCGACTTCAGGCTCTTCATGCCCTTGATGCGGCCGTGCGGAACCGCCACCCCGTGGCCCAGTCCGGTCGAACCGAGGCGCTCGCGCGCGAACAGGTTGTCCGAGACGGTGGAGCGGGCGATGCCGCAGTTGTTTTCAAAAATCAGGCCGGCTTGCTCGAAAGCGCGCTTCTTGCTGGAAACTTCCAGGTCGAGCAAGACATTTTCAAGTGAGAGTATTTTGCTAAGGTTGTTCATAACACGACATAAAATGTTGCAACGCACAAAGGTGGCATGCGAGCAGAATTATAGGCTTGTTTCTGCGCCATGTAACATGAAATCGCTCGCGCCTGTCATTGCGTTTATGTCCGCCAGCCGACGCGCGGGCTGGACTTGAAATGCATCAAAGAAAGGAATCGCTATTTCTGAATAGAAATCTCGGAAAACGCCGGTTTTTTGCCAGGGTCTGGGGCAAATTTCCGATTTTTGCGCGTTTTCAGGCCGTTGTGGCCGTATGACGCAACTCTGCACGCCATATGCACATCATACGCCTGATTTTTCCGGTTTGATCGAAGAAAAAGAGGGCTTTATTGACGTGCGCCACGAAGATTGGGTGGTTTCTGTGCGGTGCTGAAGTTGCTGCGCCACGGATTGATGTCGAGGCCGCCGCGGCGGGTGTAGCGGGCGTACACGGCCAGCTGCTGCGGCTGGCACTGGCGCAGGATGTCGGTGAAGATGCGCTCGACGCACTGCTCGTGGAATTCGTTGTGCTCGCGGAAGCCGATCAGGTATTTGAGCAGGCTTTCCTGGTCGATCTGCGGACCGGCGTAGTGGATCTGCACGCTGGCCCAGTCCGGCTGGCCGGTGACCAGGCAGTTCGATTTGAGCAGATGCGAGATCAGCTTTTCCTCGACCGGCTCTTCGTCGAGGGCGGCCTTGAGGATGTCCGGCGTCGGGCTGTAGTGGTCGACTTCGATGTCGAGGCGGTCCAGCAGCAGGCCGTCCAGTTCGCCCATCTCCACCATGCCGAATTCTTCCGGCTGCGTGATTGAAATGTGCACCGTGGCGCCGAAGCCGTTCGACAAGTCCTGCTGCAGCAGCGTCTTCAGCGCGACCACGCTGTCGAGGCGGGTCTGGTTGAACGAGTTCAGGTACAGCTTGAAGGATTTCGATTCGATGATGTTGGGCGAATCGGCCGGCACGGTGATGCGGGCGATCGCCACCTGTGGCTTGCCGCGCTGGTTCAGCCACGAAATCTCGTAGGCGTTCCAGATGTCGACGCCGAAGAACGGCAGCGTGCCGGTCAGGCCCAGCTCGTCGCGCTTGCCCTGGCGCGCGATCGGGAACAGCAGTTCCGGCGCGTAATCGGTGCGGTAGGCGGAGGTTTTTCCCAGCGGGGACAGGTCGACGGAGTTGGTCATGGCGATCATGGTGTTTCGGTGAAGGACGGCATGGTAGCGCAAACCATGCCGTCGTGCTGCGTTTAGCCCAGGAACAGCTTGTACACGGGATTGGCGCTCTCGTCCCAGTAGCGGTAGCCCAGCGTGGTCAGGAACTGCGCGAACTGGCCCATTTCCTCGGACGGCACCTGCAGGCCGATCAGGATGCGGCCGACGTCGCCGCCCTGGCTGCGGTAGTGGCACAGCGAGATGTTCCAGTTCGGCGCCATCGAGTTCAGGAAGCGCATCAGCGCGCCCGGACGCTCGGGGAACTCGAAGCGGTACAGCAGCTCGTCCTTGGCCAGCGTGCTCTTGCCGCCGACCAGGTGGCGGATGTGCGCCTTGGCCAGCTCGTCGTGCGTCAGGTCCAGCGTCCGGAACTCGTTCTGCTCGAAGGTGCGCGCCAGCGCGCTCGATTCGCCGCGGTCGGCGATCTGCACGCCGACAAACACGTGGGCCTCGTCCTTGTCGCTGATGCGGTAGTTGAACTCGGTCACGTTGCGCGGGCCGACCAGCGCGCAGAAGCGCTTGAAGCTGCCGCGTTGTTCCGGCAGCGTGACGGCGAACACCGCCTCGCGCGCCTCGCCCAGCTCGGCGCGCTCGGCGACGAAGCGCAGGCGGTCGAAGTTCATGTTGGCGCCGCTGCAGATGGTGATCAGCGTTTCGTTCCGGATCGGATCCTTGGTCAGCGCTGCGCGCTCCACGTAGGCCTTGGCGCCGGCCACGGCCAGCGCGCCGGACGGCTCCAGGATCGAGCGCGTATCGCTGAACACATCCTTGATCGCCGCGCTGATGGCGTCGGTGTCGACCAGGATGATGTCGTCCACGTACTGCTGCACCAGGCGGAAGGTTTCCTCACCCACCAGGCGCACCGCGGTGCCGTCGGCGAACAGGCCGACGTCGGACAGGGTGACGCGCTCGCCGGCCTTGACGCTGCGCGCCATGGCGTCCGAATCAAGGCTTTGCACGCCGATGATCTTGATGTCCGGGCGGATCTGCTTGACATACGCGGCGATGCCGGAAATCAGGCCGCCGCCGCCGATCGGCACGAAGATGGCGTGGATAGGGCCGGAATGCTGGCGCAGGATTTCCATGCCGATGGTGCCCTGGCCGGCGATGACGTCCGGGTCGTCGAACGGGTGCACGAAGGTCAGCTTCTGCTCCTGCTCCAGCATCAGCGCGTGGTTGTAGGCATCGGTATAGGATTCGCCGTGCAGCACGACTTCGACTTCGGCGCCGCCGCGCGCCTTGACCGCCTCCACCTTCACTTGCGGGGTGGTGGTCGGCATCACGATGACGGCGCGGCAACCCATGCGCGCAGCCGACAGCGCCACGCCCTGGGCGTGATTGCCGGCCGAGGCGCAGATCACGCCGCGCTTGCGCTGGGCTTCGCTCAGGTGGGCCATCTTGTTGTAGGCGCCACGAATCTTGAAGCTGAACACGCTCTGCATGTCCTCGCGCTTGAAATAAATTCGGTTCTCGAAACGCTGCGACAGCGTCGGCGCGAGTTCCAGCGGGGTTTCAGTAGCGACGTCGTAGACGCGCGCGGTCAAGGTTTTCTTCAGATAGTCGATAGTCATAGTCTGCAAACAAAGTGATTCCAGGGCTCAAACCCGGGGGGGAAAAGCGGGGTCAGTTCCGGCAATCTGCCACACGTGGCAGATTGCCGGAACTGACCCCGCTTTTCCGCCCCCGGATTCTCGTTCGATGCTAACTATCCGGCGGGTGACCGGGTGGAGCAGGGGCGCGGCCGCGCGCGGATGGGCGCGCGACCGGACTGTTCAAGCGTGCGGTGTGTGCTTCATTATAATGGACACCTTTCCTCCCGCTCAAAGAAACCGATGATCGAATCTGCAATTGCCTGGCTGCTGCACGTATTGGCGGCGCCGGAAGTGGGCCTGACTTCGGTCTTTATCATCAGTTTCATCTCCGCCACCTTGCTGCCGCTGGGCTCAGAACCGGCCGTGTTCGCGGTGATCAAGGCCAATCCCGCCGTCTTCTGGAGCGCCATCGGCGTCGCCACCGTCGGCAACACGCTGGGCGGCGCCGTCGACTACTGGATGGGCTACCAGGCCAAGCAAACCTTCGCCAAGGAGCGCAAGAGCCGCTGGTTCCACTGGCTGGAGCGCTACGGCGCCAAGACCATGCTGCTGGCCTGGCTGCCCGGCATCGGCGATCCGCTGTGCACCTTGGGCGGCTGGCTCAGGCTGCCGTTCTGGCCCAGCATCGCCTATATGGCGGTCGGAAAACTGCTGCGCTACCTGACCATGACCACGCTGCTGTTGTACGTGCCGGACGGCGTATGGCACCGGATCGGCCAAATGCTGGGCTAATTTGGTGCAATCTATCATATTGCCAGAAGCGCCTCCGCTTAAATTTCATTCAGTTTTATAATTGGTATTCCCCCTTATATGCCACTAAGTCGGAAGATTTTCGAATTTCTGGTGGGTGCGAGCGTTACCGATAGCCCCTTGGCGGCCTAAGGCTGTTCCGGCGTGGTGCGCCGCAATACGCTAGAATGGCCCTCCCGGGTTCAGTCTACAAGTCCAATCGCACAATGAATGCCCCTGCACAAATCCAAGCTTTGATGGCGGAAACGCCCCACGGTCCGGAGGCGACGCGCCTTCGTGAAATTCCTTACAACTACACGTCGTTTTCCGATCGCGAGATCGTCATCCGGCTGCTGGGCGAGGAATCGTGGAGCTTGCTTGATGCATTGCGCGGCGCGCGCCAGACCGGCCGTTCGGCCCGCATGCTGTATGAAGTGCTGGGCGATATCTGGGCGGTACGCCGCAATCCCTACCTGCAGGACGACCTGCTGGACAACCCGAAACGCCGCCAGGAACTGATCGCCGCGCTGCATCACCGCCTGGCCGAGGTGGACAAGCGCCGCCTGACCGTCGACGACACCGGCGCAGGCGTGGGCAACGGCGCGGACGACGAGGCGCAGCGCCAGCGCAGCGCCAACGTGGTCAAGCTGCTGCGCGCTGCCGGCAAGGCCGTGGCCGATTTCGGCGAAGAATTCAAGCAGACTTACGACCTGCGCAAGCGCACCTACAAGGTACTGGGCCGCTATACCGACAAGCACAACATCTGCTTCGACGGCATGAAGCGCATCTCGCACGTGACCGACGCCACCGACTGGCGCGTCGAATATCCGTTCGTCGTGCTGACGCCCGACACCGAAGAGGAAATGGCCGGCCTGGTCAAGGGCTGCATCGAACTGGGGCTGACCATCATCCCGCGCGGCGGCGGCACCGGCTACACCGGCGGCGCCATTCCGCTGACGCCGATGTCGGCCGTCATCAACACCGAGAAGCTGCTCAACATGGGCGCGGTGGAAATGAAAGTGCTGCCGGGCCTGGACCGCGAATACGCGACCATCTACACCGGCGCCGGCGTCATCACCAACAAGGTTTCCGAAGCGGCCGAGAAGGCCGGCTTTGTGTTCGCGGTCGATCCGACCTCTGCCCACGCTTCCTGCATCGGCGGCAACATCGCGATGAACGCGGGCGGCAAGAAGGCCGTGCTGTGGGGCACCGCGCTGGATAACCTGGCTTCATGGCGCATGGTCGATCCGAACGGCGACTGGCTGGAAGTGACGCGCCTGGACCACAATCTGTCGAAGATCCACGACACGCCGCTGGCCCGCTTCAAGCTGGAATGGACCCATCCGACCGCGCGCGGCGAGGCCAAGGGCGATCCGTTCAAGACCGAGATCCTGGAAATCGAAGGCCGCAAGTTCCGCAAGGAAGGCCTGGGCAAGGACGTCACCGACAAATTCCTGGCCGGCCTGCCGGGCATCCAGAAAGAGGGCTGCGACGGCCTGATCACCTCGGGCCGCTGGATCCTGCACAAGATGCCGAAGTTCGCGCGCACCGTCTGCCTGGAGTTCTTCGGCCAGGCGCGCGACGCGATTCCATCGATCGTCGAGATCAAGGATTACCTGGACGGCCTGCCGGCCAAGGGCGAGCAATTCAGCTCGCTGCGCCTGGCCGGCCTGGAACACCTGGACGAGCGCTACCTGCGCGCGGTCGGCTACGCCACCAAGTCGAAGCGCGGCGTGTTGCCGAAGATGGCGCTGTTCGGCGACATCGTCGGCGACGACGAAAACGCGGTCGCGCTGGCCGCGTCGGAAGTGGTGCGCATCGCCAATACCCGCGTCGGCGAAGGCTTCGTGGCCGTCAGCGCCGAGGCGCGCAAGAAATTCTGGCTGGACCGCGCCCGCACCGCCGCCATCGCCAAGCACACCAACGCCTTCAAGATCAACGAAGACGTGGTGATCCCGCTTAACCGCATGGGCGAATACACCGACGGCATCGAGCGCATCAACATCGAGCTGTCGATCAAGAACAAGCTGCAGCTGACCGACGAGTTGCAGCAGTTCTTCGCCGCCGGCAATCTGCCGGTCGGCAAGAGCGACGACGCCGACGATGCCGTGGGCGACGAGGAAATGCTGGGCGACCGCGTGGAGCAGGCGCAAGCGCTGCTGGCGCAGGTCGAGGCGCGCTGGACCTATCTGCTGGCAGGACTGGACAAACCGCTGGCTGCCGTCACTGGCGAACTGGCCGCGCTGGGAATGGAGCGGCTGCTGCCGGTGTTCGAAGAACGCCTGAAAACGCAGGCCGACGCGACGCTGTTTGACGTGGTGCAGGACCGCACCATTCGCGTCACGTGGAAGCAGGAAATCCGCGCCCAGCTGCGCCAGATCTTCAACGGCGCCGCCTACAAGCTGATCCTCGACGAGGCCATCGCCATCCACAAGCGCGTGCTGCGCGGCCGCGTGTTCGTGGCGCTGCACATGCACGCCGGCGACGGCAACGTGCACACCAACCTGCCGGTCAATTCGGACCATTACGAGATGCTGCAGCTGGCGCACCAGGCCGTCGCGCGCATCATGAAGCTGGCCCGTTCGCTCAACGGCGTCATTTCGGGCGAGCACGGCATCGGCATCACCAAGCTGGAATTCCTGACCGAGGAAGAAATCGGCCCGTTCCGCGACTACAAGCTGCGCGTCGATCCGGAAGGCCGCTTCAACAAGGGCAAGCTGCTGAACCTGGCCGGCATGGAAGCGGACTTGTCCAACGCCTATACGCCGTCGTTCGGCCTGATGGGCCACGAATCGCTGATCATGCAGCAAAGCGATATCGGCGAGATCGCCAACAGCGTCAAGGACTGCCTGCGTTGCGGCAAGTGCAAGCCTGTCTGCTCTACGCATGTCCCGCGCGCCAACCTGCTGTACTCGCCGCGCGACAAGATCCTGGCGACCTCGTCGCTGATCGAAGCCTTCCTGTACGAAGAGCAGACCCGCCGCGGCATCTCGATCAAGCACTGGGAAGAATTCGAGGACGTGGCCGATCACTGCACGGTCTGCCATAAATGCGTCACTCCATGCCCGGTCAATATCGACTTCGGCGAGGTGTCGATGAACATGCGCAACCTGCTGCGCAAGATGGACAAGAAGAGCTTCAAGCCGGCGCTGTCGGCCACCATGTTCTTCCTGAACGCGACCGACCCGACCACCATCAACGCCACCCGGCAGGTGATGTCCAACTGGGGCTTCAAGGCCCAGCGCCTGGGCCACGACGTGCTGAAGAAATTCGCCAAGAAGCAGACCAAGGCGCCGCCGCCGACCGTGGGCAAGCCCAAGGTGCGCGAGCAGGTGATTCACTTCATCAACAAGAAAATGCCGGGCAACCTGCCGAAGAAATCGGCGCGCGCGCTGCTCGATATCGAGGACGACAAGGTCATCCCCATCATCCGCAATCCGCAGACCACCAACGCCGATACGGAAGCGGTGTTCTACTTCCCCGGCTGCGGCTCGGAGCGTTTGTTCTCGCAAGTGGGCCTGGCCACGCAGGCCATGCTGTGGGAAGTCGGCGTGCAGACCGTGCTGCCGCCCGGCTACCTGTGCTGCGGCTATCCACAGCGCGGCAACGGCGAGTTCGACAAGGCCGAGAAGATGATGACGGACAACCGCGTGCTGTTCCACCGCATGGCCAACACGCTCAACTACCTGGACATCAAGACCGTGCTGGTGTCGTGCGGCACCTGCTACGACCAGCTGGCGACCTACGAGTTCGACAAGATCTTCCCGGGCTGCCGCATCATGGACATCCATGAATACCTGCTGGAAAAGCAGGTCAAGCTGGAAGGCGTCAACGGCACGCGCTATATGTACCACGAGCCTTGCCACAATCCGATGAAGCTGCAGGAGTCGGGCAAGACCATCAACGCGCTGATCTCGACGGTGGACAACGTCAAGATCGAGAAGAACGACCGCTGCTGCGGCGATTCCGGCACGCTGCAGGTGTCGCGTCCGGACATCGCCACGCAGGTGCGCTTCCGCAAGGAAGAGGAAATGATCAAGGGCGCCGACAAGCTGCGCGCCGACGGTTTCACCGGCGAGGTGAAAATCCTCACCAGCTGCCCGTCCTGCCTGGGCGGCGTGTCGCGCTACAGCGAGGATGCCGGCACCACGGCCGACTACATCGTGGTCGAGATCGCCAAGCACCTGCTGGGCGAGAACTGGATGCCGGACTACGTCAAGCGCGCCAACGACGGCGGCATCGAGCGGGTGCTGGTGTAATGGCCTGCGATCTGTGCACGCTGCTTGAGGCGCCTGGTCCGGCGCTGATCTGGGGCGACCATCAATTGTCGGTGGTCGCCGTGGACGAGGCGGAGTATCCGGGCTTTACGCGCGTGGTGTGGCATGCCCACGTCAAGGAAATGACGGACTTGTCGGCGGCCGAACGCAGCCGCGTGATGGACGTGGTGTGGGCGGTGGAATCCGCGCAGCGCGCCGTGATGGCGCCGGAAAAAATCAACCTGGCCAGTTTTGGTAATATGACGCCGCATGTGCACTGGCACGTGATACCGCGCTACGCGGACGACGCGCATTTCCCGAACCCGACGTGGGCGGTGGCGCTGCGTGCGTCGTCGCCGGAGGTGCTGGCCGTGCGCCGCGCCTTGCTGCCGGCCTTGCATGCCGCCATTATCGAACGTCTGAAAACATAAACATGAGCAAGCAACCGACCGGCCTGACCGTCCACAACAAGTCCAAGGTGCTGGACATCGAGTTTGACGATGGCGCCTCGTTTTCCATCCCGTTCGAACTGCTGCGCGTGTATTCGCCGTCGGCGGAGGTGAAGGGGCACGGGGAAGGACAGGAAGTGCTGCAAGTGGGCAAGCGCGAAGTGGGCATCGCGGCGATGGACCCGGTCGGCAACTACGCCGTGCAGCCGACCTTCACGGACGGCCACAACACGGGGCTGTACACCTGGGATTACCTGTACAAGCTGGGCAATGAAAAAGAAGCCTTGTGGGCCAATTACATGGACCGCCTGCACGCCTCCGGCTTCGATGGCGACAGCGGCCGCGAAACCGGCGTCACGCTGACCGGCCCCGGTTCGCACAACCACAAAGGCTGCGGCCACAAGCACTAAGTCGTGTTCGGCTTAGGCGGCCAGGCTGGCGGCAGCATCAAACGTGCCCGCATAAAGGCACGGTAGCGTCTTGTATAATGCAGGCAAACTAACAGGCCTGCCTACCATGACCAATACCACTCACTTCGGTTACAAAACCGTCGCGGAAGACGACAAAGTCCGCGAAGTCGCCAAGGTTTTCCATTCTGTCGCCGCCAAGTACGACATCATGAACGACGTCATGTCGGCCGGCCTGCACCGCCTGTGGAAGACCTTCACCATCGCCAACGCGGCCGTGCGCCCCGGCTTCAAGTGCCTGGACATCGCCGGCGGCACCGGCGACCTGGCCAAGGTGTTCGCCAAGCAAGCCGGCCCGACCGGCGAAGTCTGGCTCACCGACATCAACGAATCGATGCTGCGCGTCGGCCGCGACCGCCTCTTGAATCGCGGCCTGTTGACCCCCACCTTGTTGTGCGACGCCGAAAAGCTGCCATTCCCGGACAATTACTTCGACCGCGTCAGCGTCGCCTTCGGCCTGCGCAACATGACCCACAAGGACCAGGCGCTGGCGGAAATGCGCCGTGTGCTGAAGCCGGGCGGCAAGCTGCTGGTGCTGGAATTCTCGAAAGTGGCCGAGCCGCTGCAGAAGCCTTACGACTTCTATTCGTTCAAGATCCTGCCGTGGATGGGCCAGAAGATCGCCAACGACGCCGAAAGCTACCGCTACCTGGCCGAGTCGATCCGCATGCATCCGGACCAGGAAACGCTGAAGACCATGATGGAAGCGGCGGGCCTGGAACGCGTAACGTATTACAACCTGACGGCAGGTGTGGCCGCTTTACACACCGGTATCAAACTGTAGTCATAGGAGCACCATGAACATCAAGAAAATCCTGATCGGCGCCTTGCTGGCCGTGTCCGCACTGTCCATGCTGGCCGAGGCGACCGCCCGTCCGATGGGCGGCGGCCGTTCGATCGGACGCCAGTCGCAAAACGTCAGCCGCATGCCGCCGGCCGCCGCGCCGCAGCAGGCGCCGCGCCAGGCCGCTCCGGCGCCGGCTCCCGGCACGCCGCCGGCCGCGATCCCGCCCAAGCCGGCCAGCCCATGGAAAGGCATCCTGGGCGGCGCGCTGCTGGGCCTGGGCCTGGGCGCCTTGTTCTCGCACTTTGGCCTGGGTGGCGCGATGGGCGGCATCTTCGGCTCGCTGATCATGTTGGCGCTGCTGGCCGGCGTGGTGTTCTTCATCGTGCGCCTGTTCCGCGGCAAGCAGCAAACGCCCGCGGCGGCGTTCGGCGGCAGCCAGAACGTGTATGCGATGCCGCCGCAAGGCGGCGCCACGCCGGAAATCGGCTCGCGCCTGCAGCCCGAGCCGGTACCGCAAGTCGCCGCGCCGGTGGCGCACACCCCGTGGGGCGTGCCTGCCGATTTCGACGCGCCGTCGTTCCTGCGCGTGGCCAAGTCCAATTTCATCCGCCTGCAGGCGGCCTGGGACAAGGGCGACGTGGCCGATATCCGCGAATTCACCACGCCTGAGGTGTTTGCCGAGCTGAAGATGCAGATCACCGAGCGCGGCGCGCAAAAGGACTACACCGACGTCGTCGCCATCGACGCCGAGCTGCTGGGCATCGAGACCAGCGGCAGCGAGTACCTGGCGAGCGTCAAGTTCACCGGCAGCATCAAGCCGGCGCCGGACGCGCTGGCCGAGCCGTTCAACGAAGTGTGGAACCTGTCGAAGCCGGTTTCCGGCGCCACCGGCTGGATGCTGGCCGGTATTCAACAGCTCGCATAACCGCCGGCCCGCCCGGCAAACTGGTAAGATCAAGACCGCCCGTATTTCCGGGCGGTTTTGTTTTGAACGGCTCAAGAATGATTTCACCGAACCTAAGCAAGTTTTCCGCCGCCGCGCCGGTCAGCGCCGCCATCAACCACCTGCTGGCGCAAGAGCCGTGGGCGCGCCAGGAGCTGCTGCGCCACGCCGGCAAGGTCGCCGCCATCGACACCGGCGCCGCCGTGCTGCGCCTGCTGGTGACGGCCGACGGCATGCTGGCGGCGGCGCCGGCCGATGAGCCGGCCCGCGTCACCATCCGCGTCAAGCTGTCCGACCTGCCGCTGATCGCGCAAAACCGCGAGCGGGCGTTTTCCTACGTGCAGATCGAGGGCGACGCCGAATTCGCCAACGCGATTTCCAACTTGAGCAAGTCGCTGCGCTGGGAAGCCGAATACGACCTGGAAAAACTGGTGGGCCCGATCGCCGCCGTGCGCGCCGTGTCCGGCGCCCGCGCCGCGTTCGAGGCGGTCAAGACCGGCCACCGCAAGCTGGCCGAGAACGTGGCCGAATTCCTGCTCGATGAACAGCCGGTGCTGATCCGTCCGCAGGCGGTGGAGGAATTCTCGGCCGACGTGGTGCGCCTGCGCGACGACGTCGAGCGCGCCGCCAAGCGCTTGGCCAGACTGGAACAAAAATTGGTACAAAAACTGGACTCCCAATGATGTTGAAATTCTTACGCCTGCTGAAAATCCTGCGGGTATCGGTGCGTTACGGCCTCGATGAAATCGCCATGTCCGGCCTGAAGAAGCCGCGCATCGCCAAGCTGATCGACACGGTGATCTTCTGGCGCGACCTGTCGGCGCCGCGCGGCGTGCGCCTGCGCATGGCGCTGGAGGAACTGGGGCCGATCTTCGTCAAGTTCGGCCAGGTGCTGTCGACCCGGCGCGACCTGATTCCGCTGGACCTGGTGGAAGAGCTGTCGCGCCTGCAGGATCGCGTGCCGCCGTTCGACTCCGACCTGGCGATCGCGCAGATCCGCAAATCGCTGGGGGCGCATCCAGATCAATTATTTGCCACCTTCGAGCGCACGCCGGTGGCGTCGGCGTCGATCGCGCAGGTGCATTTCGCCACGCTGCGGGACGGCAAGCAGGTGGCGGTCAAGGTGCTGCGTCCGGGCATGAAGAAATCCATCGACGAGGACGTGGCGCTGATGCACATCGCCGCCGAGTGGATAGGCCGCGTGTGGGCCGACAGCAAGCGCCTCAAGCCGCGCGAAGTGGTCGCCGAGTTCGACAAGTACCTGCACGACGAACTGGACCTGATGCGCGAGGCGGCCAACGCCAGCCAGCTGCGCCGCAACTTCGCCGAATCCAAGCTGCTGCTGGTGCCGGAAATGTACTGGGATTACTGCTCCAACAGCGTGATCGTGATGGAGCGCATGCACGGCATACCAGTGTCGCAGATCGACCGGCTGGAGGCGGCCGGCGTGGACTTGAAAAAGCTGTCCAGCGACGGCGTCGAGATCTTCTTCACGCAGGTGTTCCGCGACGGCTTCTTCCATGCGGATATGCATCCGGGGAACATCCTGGTATCGATCGAGCCGGAGACCTTCGGCCGCTACATCGCGCTGGATTTCGGCATCGTCGGCACGCTCAACGACTTCGACAAGGATTACCTGTCGCAGAACTTCCTGGCCTTCTTCCGCCGCGACTACAAGCGCGTGGCCGAGGCGCACATCGAGTCCGGCTGGGCGCCGAAGGAAACCCGCGTCGACGAGCTGGAGTCCGCCGTGCGCGCCTGCTGCGAGCCGATCTTCGACCGTCCGCTGAAGGACATCTCCTTCGGCCAGATACTGCTGCGCCTGTTCCAGACCTCGCGCCGCTTCAACGTCGAAGTGCAGCCTCAATTGGTGCTGCTGCAAAAGACGCTGCTCAATATCGAGGGCCTGGGCCGCCAGCTGGATCCGGACCTGGACCTGTGGAAGACCGCCAAGCCCTACCTGGAAAACTGGATGGCCGAACAGGTCGGCTGGCAGGGCATGTGGCAGCGCCTGAAGGCCGAGGCGCCGCGCTACACCCACATCATCCCGCAACTGCCGCGCCTGCTGCACCGCGCGCTGGAGCAGCAGGGCGAGAAGCCGTCCGACAATGCCGAGCTGATGAAAGTGCTGATCCACGAACAGCAGCGCACCAATCGCCTGCTGAGCTTTGTGATTTATTTCGCCGGCGCCTTCGGCCTGGGGGTATTGGGTTTCCAGCTGTACCTGCGCTGGCATCATCTGGGCTAGGCCATGGCAGATTTCCAGCAGCGCGATCCGATGTCGCCGGCGTTCTGGGACGAGCGCTTCGAGCGCAACTTTACGCCGTGGGACCGGGGCGGCGCGCCGCAAGCCTTGCGCGATTTTGCCGCCGCCAGCGCGCCGCTGACCACCTTGATACCGGGCTGCGGCGCGGCCTACGAGCTGGCCTTGCTGGCCGATGCGGGATGGGATGCGGTGGCGATCGATTTCTCGCCGTCCGCCGTGGCGGTGGGCAAGGCGGCAGCCGGCCGGCACGCTGCGCGCGTGGTCGAGGCGGACTTCTTTAAATGGCAGCCGGAGCGGCCATTGCAGCTGATTTATGAGCGCGCCTTCCTGTGCGCGCTGCCGCCGGCGATGCGGCCGCAGGTGGCGGCGCGGTGGGCGCAATTGCTGGCTCCGGGCGCGCTGCTGGCCGGCTATTTCTTCTTCGACGATGGCCGCAGGGGGCCGCCGTTCGGCATCGCCCGCGGCGAGCTCGATGCTTTGCTGCGGGCGGATTTCGACTGCATCGCCGACGACGCCGTCAGCGACTCGATACCGGTGTTCGCCGGCAAGGAGCGCTGGATGGTCTGGCGTCGGCGCTAGCGCTTAATCGCGGCGCGGATTGTTGGGATGGTTGTCGACGCCGTTCGGCACGCCGTCATGGTCGCGGTCGCCACGGGCCCAGCTGCCGCGGGTCATTTCCCAGCGGCCGTTGCGCTCTTCCCAGGCCGGCTGGTGGTAGACATAGCCGCGGCGCTCGCGCACCCAGGTACCCTTGACCCAGACGTGGCGATTGTGGCGCCAGTCCCAGTAGCCTGGCGCCCAGACATAGCCGTGACGGGGCGGCGGCACCACTTCATGGCGCAGCGGCGGTGGCGCGGTCTGGACCACGATGACGGCGGCCGACGCCGGCAGCGTGACGGTACCGGCGGAAGCCGCGATGGCGGCTGCAAGCAATAGTTTCTTGATCATGTTGAGCTCCTCCTTGACAGGTTGTATGACCGTTATAAAGAGTTCCGCTGCCGATGTATGTGCGGCCGGTCGCACAAGCGCGATGTCAGTGACGAGCTTGTTTGACGGCGGTTCGGGCGCGGAAATCGGTGCTTAGCCACAGGAAACAGGCAAGCCGGCAGGAAAAAGCTTTATAATTCAGGGTTTTGATGATTTTTGCGGAGTAATAGATGCCGATCTACGCTTACCGCTGCGAGGCATGTGGTTTTGCCAAGGATGTCTTGCAGAAGATTTCCGACCCGCAGCTGACTGTTTGCCCAGAGTGCGGCAAGGAGTCGTTTAAGAAACAACTGACCGCTGCAGGCTTCCAGTTGAAGGGCTCGGGCTGGTATGTGACCGATTTCCGCGGCGGCACGCCACCGGCGACCGGCACCGCGACCGGCGCCAAGACGGACGCGCCGGCTGCGGCCCCCGCGCCGGCCGCCGGCACCGGCACGAAATCGGACTGAAATGCGCCGACTGAATTGCGCCGACTGAAGCACCGCCGCCACACCCACCCTAAGAGTAATCGATGCGTAAATATTTCATTACCGGCTTGCTGATCCTGGTGCCCCTGGCGATAACCGCCTGGGTGCTGAACCTGGTGATCAGCACCATGGACCAGTCCCTGCTGTTCGTGCCGGAACGCTGGCAGCCGCGCACGCTGATCGGCTTCGATATTCCCGGCCTGGGCACCTTGCTGACCGTGCTGATCGTGTTCCTGACCGGCTTGCTGACCAACAACCTGGTCGGCAACTACGTGGTCAAGCTGTGGGAAAAGCTGCTGACGCGCATCCCGGTCGTCAGCTCGCTGTATTCCAGCGTCAAGCAGGTGTCGGACACGCTGTTCTCGTCCTCGGGCAACGCCTTCCGCAAGGCCGTGCTGATCCCGTATCCGCACCAGAACTCGTACACCATCGCCTTCCTGACCGGCGTGCCGGGCGGCGACGTCAAGAACCACCTGGTGGGCGACTACGTCAGCGTGTACGTGCCGACGACGCCGAATCCGACCTCGGGCTTTTTCCTGATGTTGGCGCGCAAGGATGTGGTCGAACTCGACATGAGCGTCGATGCGGCCCTGAAGTACATCGTGTCGATGGGAGTGGTGGCGCCGGAAGACGCGCCGCGCCCGATCGAAATCGCGAGCAAATAAATTAAGATCAACTGAGTAACACTAACCTGAACCGAGAAATAAACATGTCCTCAATGCGTACTCACTACTGCGGCCTCACCACTGAAGCGCTGCTTGGCCAAACCGTCAGCCTGTGCGGCTGGGTACATCGTCGCCGCGACCACGGTGGCGTGATCTTCATCGACCTGCGCGACCGCGAAGGCCTGGTGCAGATCGTTTGCAATCCGGAACAGGCTGAAGTGTTCAAGGCCGCCGAAGCCGTGCGCAACGAGTTCTGCCTGCGCGTGACCGGCGTGGTCAAGGATCGCCTGGCGGGCACCGTCAACGCCAACCTGAAGTCCGGCAAGATCGAAGTGGTCTGCTCGCAGCTGGAAGTGCTGAACCCTTCCGTGGCCGTGCCGTTCCAGCTGGACGACGACAACCTGTCGGAAACCACCCGCCTGACCCACCGCGTGCTGGACCTGCGCCGTCCGCAGATGCAGAACAACCTGCGTCTGCGCTACAAGGTCACGATGGAAGTGCGCAAGTACCTCGACGACCTGGGCTTCATCGACATCGAAACCCCGATGCTGACCAAGTCGACCCCGGAAGGCGCGCGCGACTACCTGGTGCCGTCGCGCGTCAACGCCGGCAACTTCTTCGCGCTGCCGCAATCGCCGCAGCTGTTCAAGCAGCTGCTGATGGTGGCCAACTTCGACCGCTACTACCAGATCACCAAGTGCTTCCGCGACGAAGACCTGCGCGCCGACCGCCAGCCGGAATTCACCCAGATCGACTGCGAAACCTCGTTCCTGACCGAACAGGAAATCCGCGACCTGTTCGAGGACATGATCCGCAAGGTGTTCCGCAACACCATGAACGTCGAGCTGCCTAACCCGTTCCCGGTGATGGACTTCGCCGAGGCGATGGGCAAATACGGTTCGGACAAGCCGGACATGCGCGTCAAGCTGGAGTTCACCGACCTGACCGAAGTGATGAAGGACGTCGACTTCAAGGTGTTCTCCGGCGCCGCCAACCTGCCTAACGGCCGTGTGGTGGGCCTGCGCGTGCCGAAGGGCGGCGACATGCCACGTTCGGAAATCGACGCCTACACCCAGTTCGTCGCCATCTACGGCGCGCGCGGCCTGGCCTACATCAAGGTCAACGAGAAGGCCAAGGGCCGCGACGGCCTGCAATCGCCTATCGTCAAGAACCTGCACGACGCGGCCCTGGCCAAGGTGCTGGAACTGACCGGCGCCGAAGACGGCGACCTGATCTTCTTCGGCGCCGACAAGGCCAAGGTGGTCAACGACGCGATCGGCGCGCTGCGCGTGAAGATCGGCCACTCGGAATTCGGCAAGAAAGCCGGCCTGTTCGACGACGTCTGGGCGCCGCTGTGGGTGATCGACTTCCCGATGTTCGAATACGACGAAGAGTCGGACCGCTGGACCGCGACCCACCATCCGTTCACCGCGCCGAAGGACGGCCATGAAGACTGGCTGGAAAGCAATCCGGGCGCCTGCATCGCCAAGGCCTACGACATGGTGCTGAACGGCTGGGAACTGGGCGGCGGCTCGATCCGTATCCACCGGGAGGAAGTGCAGTCGAAAGTGTTCCGCGCGCTGAAGATCGACGCCGACGAAGCCCGCCTGAAGTTCGGCTTCCTGCTCGACGCGCTGCAGTACGGCGCGCCGCCGCACGGCGGCCTGGCATTCGGCCTGGACCGTATCGTGACCCTGATGACCAAGTCCGATTCGATCCGCGACGTGATCGCCTTCCCGAAAACCCAGCGTGCCCAGGATCTGCTGACCCAGGCGCCGTCGGAAGTGGACGAGAAGCAGTTGAAAGAACTGCATATCCGCCTGCGTACGGCCGAGCCAAAAGTGGCCAGCTGATTATTGCAATGGAAAGGGCGCTTCGGCGCCTTTTCTTTTACCAGAACTATGAAGCCCTACAAGATCCCTGTCTCGGTGCTGGTGGTGATCCACACGGCCGATTTGCAAGTGCTGCTGATCGAGCGCGCCGACCGGCCCGGCTATTGGCAGTCGGTGACCGGCTCGCTGGACGCGGTCGACGAACCCTTGCTGGAAACGGCCGCGCGCGAGTTGTTCGAGGAAACCGGCATCGTCGCGGACGGCGAGCGCATCGTGCTGCGCGACTGGCACTTGTCCAACATCTACACGATCTATCCGGTCTGGCGCCACCGCTACGCGCCGGGCGTGACGGAAAATACCGAGCACGTCTTCAGCGTCGAGGTGCCGCGCGACATCGCCATCACCCTTGCCCCGCGCGAGCACCTGAACCACATCTGGCTGCCCTACCTGGAAGCGGCCGACAAATGCTTTTCGTTCTCCAACGCCGAAGCCATATTGCAACTAAGGCAATATGCGCACGCCCGCTAGGTGCTCAGGCTGCGAGTTTCCTGTTCATCGGCAACTTTTTTGAATAGAATCGATGGATAGGCCCGCTTGGTGGCCTGATCCAGGAGAACCGGTATGAGCAGCCCCACCACGTCCAGTCCCACCACGCAGGTAAACGATACCGGCACGCTGAGCATCGATGCTTTGCTGGCCGGCACCAAATGGGGCGGCGTCGCCGGCAGCGGCATCACCATCACCTACAGCTTCCCGTTTGCCGGCGGCGCCTCGGCGGTCTTCAGCGGGCCTGGCGGCGGCAGCTATTCCGATCTGGGCGAACCCACCGCCAGCCAGCACTACGGACTGAACGCGGTACAGCAGGCCGCCGCGACGGCCGCCTTGCAGTCTTGGGCCAACGTGGCCAACATCACGCCGGTAAAAGTGGTCGACACCGCCACCACGGTCGGCGACATCCGCTTCGCCTGGACCTCGGCCACGCAAAACACCAGCGACGGCGGCGCCGCCTGGGGCTGGGCCAGCTATCCGAATAGCAGTTATCCGTCCGGCGGCGATGTGTGGATCAGCACCACTTCCTCGGGCGCCAGCAGCAGTGACTGGTCGGTCGGCTCGTACAATTACATGTCCCTGATCCATGAGCTGGGCCATGCGCTGGGCCTGAAGCATCCGTTCGAAGACGGCGCGGTGCTGGATGCAGCGCACGCCAACCGCCAGTACTCGGTGATGGCCTACGACGACGCGCCGCGCAGCCTGTTCGTCGACGTCACGCAAAGCGGTAGCTCGGCATCGTGGAAGTCCTACGACGTGGTGCCGAGCACGCCGATGCTGTACGACATCGCGGTGATGCAATACCTGTACGGCGCGAACACGACCTACCACACCGCTAACGACACCTATACCTTTGATCCCGCCACGCCGTTCATCAGTACCATCTGGGACGCCGGCGGCATCGATACCATTTCGATCGCCAATTTCACCGCCGGCTCGCTGATCGACCTGCAGCAGGGGCATTATTCGTCCATTCATATTCCGTCCGACACCGGCGCCGGCATCAATTGGCAGACGCCGCCGCCGGTCGGCACCTACGACGGCACCAACGACCTGGCGATCGCCTACGGCGCGGTGATTGAAAACGCCACCGGCGGCAGCGGCGACGATACGCTGATCGGCAACAGCAGCAGCAACCGCCTGCAGGGCAATGGCGGCCACAACGTCATCGACGGCGGCACCGGCACCGATACCGCGGCCTACACGGGCAACTTCAGCACCTATACGCTGGCGGCCGTCAGCGGTGGCTATACGGTGACGTCGCGCACCGACCCCGGTCAGAGCGACACCCTGAGCAATATCGAACGCCTGAGTTTTGCGGATGGCACGATGTCGCTGAGCCTGGCCAGTGTGGCCGACGATCCGGTGCAGGCCAAATATGTGGCGATGGCGCAGAAATTCTACGTGGCGTATTTCGGCCGTCCGGCCGATAGCGGCGGCCTGAACGCGATGGTCAACCAGCTGGTGGCCGCCGCCACGCCGACCACCACGCAGGCCTTCGCCGACGCCTACAGCACCAACGCCACCGTCAAGGCGCTGGTGGACAGCTTCGGCAACAGCGTGGAGTCGGCCGCGCTGTATCACGGTACCAACAAGGATTTCGTCACCGCGATCTATGCGCACCTGCTGAGCCGTGTACCGGATACGGAGGGCTTGAATTTCTGGGCCGGCGCGCTGGACGCGGGGCTGGCGCGTGGCGTCGCCGCGCTCAACATCATGGCCGGCGCGGAGGGCAATACCACCGCCCAAGGGCTGCTCGATGGCGCGCTGGTGCTTAACAGGCTGACCGTGGCCGCCAACTTCACCGCGCTGCTCGACACGCCGAAGGAACAGAGCAGCTATGCGGGCGACGCCGCCGCGTCGGTCGCGCGGGCCTTGCTCGACGGAGTCAGCCAGAGCACCAGCCTGCTCAGCTACGAGAGCACGGTGATGCAGACGGTCGCGTCGATGTCGGGCGGTACCCAGTCCGGCGCGCCGGAGGTGGTGCTGGTCGGCATCGGCACCGTCGAGCATGGATGGGCCCACGCTTGATATCCGCTGATGTTACCGTGTGGAGCTGATTGCGGACTCGGGGTTAGAATAGCCCCATGAAAATTCGCGTAGCCACCTACAATATCCACAAGGGCGTGTCAGCAATCCGCGCCGAGCCTCGGGTGCTGGCGCTGAAGCAGGCCATCGGCCTGTTCGATGCCGATGTGGTTTTTTTGCAAGAGGTGCAGGGCAAGCACGACTTGAAAGCCGCCAAATACGGGGCCGAACATCTGGGCCACAAGCATTGGCCCGCTGCGGCGCAGCATGAATATTTTGCCGGCGAGTCGCGCCATGCGCATAGCGCCTACGGCATGAACGCGATCTACGACCACGGCCATCACGGCAACGCTCTGCTGAGCGCCTATCCGATCGCCAACCAGGCCAACCACGATGTGTCCGACCACGCCTACGAACAGCGCGGCATCCTGCACTGCGCGCTGAATACGCCGCACGGCGCCGTGCACTGCTTTGTGGTCCACCTCGGCCTGTTCGAGGCCGGCCGCCGGCGCCAGACCCAGGCGCTGATCTCGGCCGTGCGCGAGTCGGCGCCGAACGGCGAACCGGTCATCATCGCCGGCGATTTCAACGACTGGCGCAACACCCTGGGCGGCGAACTGCGCAACGCGCTGGGCGTGGTCGAGGCCTTCGACCAGATCGGCTCCAACTCCACGCTGGACGAGATCGTGCGCACGCTGCGCCGCAAATCCAGCGTCAACCCGGCCCGCACCTTCCCGGCGGCCTTGCCGTTCTTCCGCCTGGACCGCATCTACGTGCGCGGCTTCAAGGTCGACGCGGCGGAGGTGATGCACGGCAGCCTGTGGGCCAAGCTGTCCGATCACGCCCCCATCGTCGCCAACCTGACGCTGGCCTGAGTTATTTGCGGCTCAGCGTTGCGCTGTCGAGCTTGACGTCCAGGGTCTGCAGGCTGACGTTGAGCATGGCGATGTTGGTCTTGTTGGCCACCAGCTCCTTGAGCCGTGCTTCAAACGCGTCGAGATACTTGACGCAGGGGCTGGTTTTGGCGAAGGCGTAGTAATTCTTGTCCTCGGCCAGGAAGGGCCGCATCGCCATGAACTGCTCGCCCTGGCGATGGCGCGCCAGCCATGCTTCGCCGGTGAACAGGCCGCTGATGAAATAGTCGATGCGGCCCAGGGCCAGCTTGCGGAAATTGGTGTCGGCGGTGCCCGATTCCTCCAGCTGCAAATGGCTGGCGGCAAACTCCGAGAACGCCTGGCCGAAGGTATTGCCCAGCGCGATGCCGCCCTTGTGGCTGGCCAGGTCCTGCCAGTTGTTGAAGATGAAGGCGCGCTGGCGCTGCACGAACACCGCCACAGGATTCGGAAACGCCGGCGTGCGCACGAAGTCCAGGTAGCGTTCGCGTTCGGGCTGGATCTTCAGGGTCGCCACCAGGTCGACCTTGCCGACCGCGGCATTGGCCAGCACGCGTTTCCATGGGCCGACATAGCGCACTTCGTAGGGGATTTGCAGATCGGCCAGGACGCGCGCGGCCAGCTCGACGCTGGGGCCGCGCAACTCCTTGCCGTCGTACCAGTGCAGCGGGGGATAGTCGGGATCGGCGGACACCACCACCTTGGCGCAAGCCGCCGGAGGCTCGGCCGCCGCGGCCTGCAGCCAGGACGCCAGCAGCATCATCGACAGACTACGGGTCAGCAATCGTGCTCCCATGCATAGCGCTCCGAGCGTTAGCCCTCACAATAGGGTTGCAATTTATTATAGACTTGTTTCCACGGGAGCGCCTGATCTCGTCGCCCGGGGTTAGAATCCAGTTATGCGCACAGTCAATTTCCTTGCCGATAACGAAGTCACGCTCCTGCACACGGGCACCGACTTCTTTCCCGCGCTGATAGCCGCCATCGACGCCGCCCGCTACGAGGTATATTTCGAGACCTATATCTTTGCCGGCGACGCCACCGGACTCGCGGTGCAGGCTGCGCTGACCGGCGCCGCCCAGCGCGGCGTGCAGGTGCGCATGATTACCGACTGGTGGGGCACCGGCCGCCGCCAGGTCAACAGCATGCACGAGAAGCTGGTGGCGGCGGGCGTCGAGCACCGCGTGTTCAATCCCTGGTTCAGGCGCGGCGTCACGCGCACCCACCGCAAGATCTGCGTGGTCGACCGCGAGATCGCCTTCGTCGGCGGCATCAACATCAACGACGACATGTACTGCGACTACAACCACGCGATCAGCCTGTCGGCGCCGCGCTGGGATTTCGCGGTGCAGGTGCGCGGCCCGCTGGTGGGGGCGATCCAGCTGGAGGCGCAGACGCAATGGCGCCGGATGGGCAAGCTGGGCATCATGAAGCGGATCGGCCTGTACCGCGACATGCGCAAGGTCAACAAGCGCGCCACGCAGAACATGGTCCAGGCCGGCTTCGTGGTGCGCGACAACCTGCGCAACCGCCGGACCATACAGCGCGCCTATCTGCAGGCGCTGGGCCGGGCGCGCAAGAGCGTGCTGCTGGCCAATCCGTATTTCGCGCCGGGCGCGCGCTTCCGCCACGCGCTGGCCGCCGCCGCCGAGCGCGGCGTCGAGGTCACGCTGCTGATCGGCGTCGGCGAAATCTGGCTGCAGGATGCGGTCGCGCATTCCTTCTATCCGAAGCTGCTTGCGGCCGGCGTCAAAGTGGTGGAATATCACAAGACCCAGTTGCATGCGAAGGTTGCCGTCATCGACGACGACTGGGCCACCGTGGGCTCGAGCAATGTGGACGGCTTGAGCCTGTTTTTGAACCAGGAAGCGAATGTCGTGATCAAGGACGCCGCCTTTGCGCAAAGCCTGCGCCGGCATATCGAGGCGGCGATCGCCGACGGCGTGGAAATCCATTACGCCGATTTCGAACACGTCGGCCGCTTCCGCCGCATCGGCTACGAGATAGCCTTTTTCTGCTACAAGATGCTGATGCGTGTCTTTGCCGTGGGGAAGTACGCTTGAGCGATAGTGTCAGACTGGACAAGTGGTTGTGGGCCGCGCGCTTCTTTAAAACCCGTTCGCTGGCCACCGAGGCCGTCGACAGCGGCAAGGTCAGGCTGGGCGGCGACAAGGTCAAGCCGGCGCGCGCGGTGCGCGTCGGCGACCAGCTGGACATCGACAACGGCTCGGACCGCTGGGAGGTCGACGTGATGAACCTGTCGGACGTGCGCGCCGCCGCGCCGATCGCGCGCAACCTGTACGAAGAAACCGACCTCAGCGTCGCCCGGCGCGCCGCCGTGGCCGAGAACCGCCGCATGTTCCGCGAACCGAGCGCGGACTTCAAGGGCCGTCCCACCAAGCGCGACCGGCGCCAGCTGGGCAAGGCCGGCGATTACGACTAGACAGGCATCGGTCGCGCCTGCAGGCGGGCCAGGCACAGCACGCACAGCAGCGCGAACAGGGCGCCGCTGAGCAGCGTCAGCCGATAGTCGTGGCCGGACAGGTCGAGCACCGGCCCCTGCACGCCGCTGACCAGGATATTGCCCAGCACAACCATCAAATCCTTGGTCGAGTTGTATTGCACGAACTGGGCCCTGGGGAACAGCGCCATCGGCATCGATGCCGCCGCCGTGAACCAGGCGCCGGACACCACCACATGGGCCAGGTAAAACCACGGGAAGCAGGCCGGGTTGCCCAGGCTCAGGTAGCCGATCGCGGCCGCCGCGCAGTACACCCCCATGATCAGGCTGGACACGCGCAGCGCGCCGTAATGGTCGACCAGCCAGCCGATGCCGAACGCGGACGCGATGGAGACGGCATAGCCGTAGGCCGTCAGCGTGCCCAGCGTCGCCTTCGGGATGCCGGACAGGTGGGCGTAGTACTGGTAAAACGTATTGAAGGGATTGAAGGTGACGCTGGCCAGCATGAAGGCCGCCACCGCCCACAGGAAGGGGCGGTGGGCGAAGCAGGCCAGCACGTGGGCGCGCGGCACGGCCAGCGCGCGCCAGCCGCCGGCGCGCCGGCCGTCGTCCTGCGCGCCGCAGGCCGGCTCCTTGACCATCAGGCACACCAGCAGCAGCGCCAGGCCGAACACGACGCCGATGGCCAGCAGGATCTCGCTCAGGTAGTGGTCGGTCAGCGCGAACACCCAGGTGTTGAAGGCGATGCCGACGCTGAGCCCGACGATGCGGAAGGCGGCGTAAAAGCGTCCCAGCAGTCCCTGCGGCACGACGTCGTTGACCAGGCCGGTGAACAGCGACGCGGCGCTGATGCCGGCGCATTCGAAGATGGTCCAGAACAGGCTGAAGGCGGCCAGGTTGCACAGGCGGCGTCCCGGCGACAGCGCGCCCAGCGCGGCGTCGGCCAGCGCGCCCAGCGCCGGCGAGCAGGCCAGGCCCAGCATGGCGGCGCAGCCCACCGGCGCCACCGCCAGCAGGAAGGGCCGGCGCCGGCCCCAGCGGCTGCGCAGGCGGTCCGAGTGGTAGCCGAGCAAGGGCACCAGCAGCACGCTCAGCAGCGCCGGCACGGTCGACATCAGCAGCGAGGTGGTGGTGTCGGAGGCGCCGTTGCGGCGCAGCAGTTCCAGCCCGCTGGGCAGCGCGGCCCGTTCGCGGATCGAGATCGCCAGGTCGCCCACCAGCAGCCAGAACAGCACCGCCAGCAGGCCGGCCGAGGCCAGGCCCCAGGCAGCGCGCTGGCCGACGGGGCGGGGGCCGGCCATGGCGCCGTCGCTGTCCATCAGTCCGGCCGGCGCAGCGGCCCGGTGGAACTGCGCAGCACCAGGTTCATCGGGAAACCGATGCGCTGGGCCTGCTTCTCGCCGCCCTGTATCTGCGCCAGCAATTCGTTGACGGCGCGCGCCGCCATGTCGGCGTTGGGCTGGCGCATCGTGGTCAGCGGCGGATGGACAAAGCTGGAGGTCGAGATGTCGTCGAAGCCGATCACCGAGATATCGTCCGGCACCTTCAAGCCCCGGCTGTGGATGGCGTCGATGGCGCCGAAGCCGGTTTCATCGTTGGCGGCGAAGATGGCGGTGGGCGGGGTGTCCAGCGACAGCAGTTTTTCGGCCGCGGCATAGCCGCCCGTCTGCGAGAAATTGCCGTCCACCGCCAGCGCCGGATCGGCCGTCACGCCGGCCGCCCGCAGCGCGTCGTGGTAGCCCTTGAGGCGCTCGGCGCCCTGGCCGGTGCCGGCCGTGCCGCCGATGAAGGCGATGCGGCGGTGGCCCAGCGACAGCAGGTGCTCGACCGCCGTGCGGGCGCCGGCGCGGTTTTCCACCACCACCACCGGCAGGTTGACCGGACGCGCGTCGAAGCCGACAAACACGCAGGGCAGGCTCTGGCGCTCGACCACCGCCAGGTAGCCGTCGGCCGCGTTGGGCAACAGCAGCACCAGGCCGGCGCACAGCTGGCTCAGCATGGCGCAGGTTTCCGTGCGGCTGGGCAGGTCGAAGCGCTCGGCGTTGAACAGCAGGATGTCGTAGCCCTGGCGCCGCGCCTCGTCGCTGATGGCCTTGGTGATTTCATGCAGCACCAGCGAGCCATAGTTGTTGACGAACACGCCGATCAGCTTGCTTTTATCGCCGCGCATGCGGCGCGCCAGCATGTCGGGCGTGTAGTTCAGCTGCGCCGCCGCCGCCATCACGCGCGTGCGCGCCGCCTCGGACACGTAGCCGGTGCCGCGGATCGCGCGCGAGGCGGTGATGGGCGAGACCCCGGCGATTTTCGCCACTTCACTGAGTTTGCTCGATTTTGCCATGTGTGCGAATGAGTTGCTGGAGATCAGGATGTGGTCACGATACCACATCCTTAATTGCTCTTCCATCAAATTTATTTCTGATAAAAATCAAATAGATACGTGCATTTCACGGGCAGTGCTGAAAAATTAAGTTGTACGATGAGTTCAATGGGTGGTAACGTGACCACATGCGATATGCCAAAAAATCAGGCAGCAGCAGCGCGGCACGCTTTTCAGGAGACACCGGCGTGGCGTGAAAAAAACTACACAGTGAACTTTTAGATTGTTGCATACAACAACGGGGGAAATAATGCGTAAGAAACTACTCGCCACTCTGCTGCCGCTGGCTCTGGCTGCCGCCTACGGGGCGAACGCCGCCGCGCAGGAGACGCCGCCGCCGGCCGCGCCAGCGCCGGCCGACGGCGCCGCCGAGCCGACCACGGTGGTGGTCACCGGCTTCCGCTCCAGCCTGCAAAAAGCCTTGAACCTGAAACAGCAGGCCATCGGCGTGCGCGACTCCATCGTGGCCGAGGACATCGGCAAATTCCCCGAGGCGAACATCGCCGAATCGCTGCAGCGGGTGCCCGGCATCATCCTCAACCGCGACGACAGCTCGGGCGAGGGCCAGCGCATTTCGATCCGCGGCCTGCCGACCGAATACTCGGTGACCACGCTCAACGGCGCGCCGGTCAACACCACCTCGACCAGCACCATCGGCAGCGCCGCGCGCGGCTTCAACTACGACGTGTTCGCGTCGGAACTGTTTGGCCGCGTCGACTTCTACAAGTCGCCGCTGGCCGAGCTGAGCGAAGGCGGCATCGGCGGCGTGGTCGACCTGCAAACCCCGCGCCCGTTCGACAATCCCAAGCGCACCATCCGCTACGCGATTTCCGAGCAGTACAACACCATGTCCAAGCACGCCGATCCGATGGGCTTCGCGCTGTTTTCCAACACCTGGGGCAACTGGGGTTTCCTGGTGGGTGGCTCGCACTCGGCCAGCGTCAACAACCGCTCCGGCTTCGAGGCGACCGGCGGCTACAACAGCTCGACGCGCGGCAGCCAGAGCCCGGTCAAGGGCACCTTCGCCGTGCAGCTGGATTATGACGACCCGCGCGCCAACCTGGGCGGCTACACCCGCGACCAGATCGACAACGCGCTGCTGCCGCGCATCTACCGCTTCTACGGTTCGGCCAACGACCGCACCCGCGACGGCCTGGTGTCCTCGCTGCAGTACAAGAACGGTGACGTCAACATCAGCCTGGACGTGCTGGGATCGCAGCTGAAGAACACCCGCGATGAAATGTACATGGGCATCCTGGTGCGCAACAGCAAGACCACCAACCGCGCCGCGCCGGCCGGCCAGACCGGTCACAGCGGTTTCGTGCCGCTGAACGTGCACATCGATCCGGCGTCCAATCTGTTGACCGGTACCTTCGGCAACACCTCGTACAGCAGCGGCGTGACCTACAGCGAAGACGAAACCAAGTTCGGCTACATGTCGTTGAACGGCCGCTGGGCCGCCACCAAGGAACTGGTGTTGACCGGCCAGGTCAGCGGCAACAACAGCACCGCGCTCAGCTACCAGGACACCTTGTCGGGCCAGATCTTCGGCGTCGACTCGACCATCGACTACGGGGCCGACCATGTCTATCCATCGGTCTCCTCCACCACCAGCTATACCGACGTGAACAACTACCAGGGCTTCGGCATCGGCACCACCTGGACCAAGGAAACCGACCACGGCAAGCAGGGCCGCCTGGTCGCCGACTGGGACTACCAGCTGCCCGGCGACTGGACCGGCCACCTGAAGGCCGGCACCGTGTACGTGGAAACCACCAAGGGCATCAACAAGCGCAACGGCACCACCCAGGCGACGGCCAAGCTGAATTCGCTGGGCAACACCGGCATGCGCGGCATCATGACCACCACGCTGCCGATCGACAACCTCGACATGGGCCCGGGCTGGCCGCACGCGTTCGGCACGTTCACGCGCGCCTCGACCTACTCGACCTTCGATCCGCTGGCCTTCAATCCGGCGTCGGCGTTCACGCCGGCGCAAAGCTTCACGGCGGCGGAAAAAGTCACCACCGGCTTCGTCCAGTCCGACTTCAAGGGCGAGGTGGGCGGCCACGAGCTGCGCCTGAACGCCGGCGTGCGCTACTCGCGCACCGAGACCGAGATCGACAACTTCAAGCAGCAGGGCGCCAGCCTGGTCTATGCGCCGAATCACGAAAAGGGCACCTACAGCAATGTGCTGCCGG
The DNA here is from genome assembly GCF_964254095.1 of Duganella sp. LjRoot269. NCBI lineage: Bacteria > Pseudomonadati > Pseudomonadota > Betaproteobacteria > Burkholderiales > Oxalobacteraceae > Duganella > Duganella sp. LjRoot269. Next base: position 1,002,108 of record NZ_CAXUSL020000001.1, read on the forward strand.
CGCTCAGCGGCGCCTTCGACCTGACCGATGCCCTGATGTGGCGCGCGTCGTGGGGCAAGACGGTCAGCCGCGCGTCGCTGGCCATCATCGCCGCGCAGACCACGATACCGAATCCCTTCGATAACTCGGCCACCTCCGGCAATCCCGGCCTGAAGCCGCAGCAGTCGAAGAACCTGGACACCAGCCTGGAATGGTATTTCGCCCCGGGCAGCCTGCTGTCGGGCGCCGTGTTCAAGAAGGAGCTGACCGACGCCACCGTGGCCAACACCACCAACACCACCTTCGGCAAGCTGGGCCTGCCGGACACGGCGCTGGGGGCGATCTTCTACGACGCCAGCGGCCACGTCGATCCGAACCTGCCGATGACCCTGCGCAGCTACACCAATGCCGGCGAGCAGACCTTGAAGGGCTTCGAGCTGGCCTACCAGCAGGCGTTCACCTTCCTGCCGGAACCGTTCAAGGGCCTGGGCGCGCTGGCCAGCTACACCCACATCAATCCGTTCAACAGCGTGCCGTGGATCAGCAACGCGGGCAAGGACATGAATGTCAATTCCGTGCCCAAGTTTGCCTACAGCACCACGGTCTACTACGAGAACGGCCCGCTGGCGCTGCGCATGTCCTACAACTACAAGGACCGCTCGCTGCATCCGGACAGCCCGCGCAACACCGGCGACGACCTGATCCGCTGGCACGCCGGCCGCGGCTACCTGGACGCCAACGCCAGCTACAAGATCAGCGAGCAGCTGGAACTGCGCATCGATGCCTTGAACCTGTCCAATACGCTGGCCTACGACTACTTCGAGGACGTCAGCGGCAAGTATGGCAGCGGCAAGAAGACGCGCATGGACTATGCCAAGTACGACGGCCGCACCATCAAGGTTGGACTGCGTGGCAAGTTCTAAGCGCCTGATGTTGTTGGCCTGCCTGGCCATCGCGTCGCAGGCGGCCGGCGCGGCCGGCCCCGCGCGCGTGGTCGACGTCGCGCCGGGCTGGGCCAACAACTCGGTCAACGCCGTGGTGTTCCGCAAGAACTCGCTGGTATCGGACGGCGACACGCAGTACATCGCCTTCTACGACAAGGATGCGATGGTGGTGCTGGGCAAGCGCAAGCTGGGCACGGCACGCTGGACGCTGCGGCGCACGCCGTATCGCGGCAACGCGGCGGACGCGCACAACAGCATCAGCATCATGGCCGACGGCGCGGGCTATCTGCACCTGGCGTGGGACGCGCACAACCAGCGCCTGCGCTATGCGCGCGGCATCCGCCCCGGCGCGCTGGAGTTGACGCCGGAAACAGCGATGCTGGGCCGGGACGAGGCCTCGGTCAGCTATCCCGAGTTCTTCCGCTGCCCGGACGGCGGCCTGCTGTTCCTCTACCGTGACGGCGGTTCCGGCCACGGCAACCTGGTGATGAACCGTTACGACGTGGCCAGCGCCAGCTGGACCCGGCTGCACAGCAACCTGATCGGCGGGGAAGGGCGGCGCAGCGCCTACTGGCAGGCGTTTGTCGACCGCGCCGGCACCATCCACCTGTCGTGGGTGTGGCGCGAATCGCCGGACGTGGCCAGCAACCACGACATGGCCTACGCCCGCTCGCGCGACGGCGGCCTGACGTGGGAACGCAGCGGCGGCGAGCGCTACACGCTGCCGATCACGGCGGACAGCGCCGAGTACGCGGCGCGCATTCCGCAGAGCAGCGAGCTGATCAACCAGACCTCGATGGCGGCCGGTGCCGACGGCGAGCCGGTGATCGCCAGCTACTGGCGCGCGGCCGGCTCGGCGGTGCCGCAGTACCACCTGCTGTATCGCGACGGCGGCGCCTGGCGCCAGCTGGACCTGGATTTCCGCCGCACGCCGTTTTCGCTTGCCGGCCTGGGCACCAAGGCGATTCCGATTGCGCGGCCGCAGGTCATGGTGGATGGCCACGCGGCCCTGCTGGTGTTCCGCGATGCCGAGCGTGGCAACAAGGTCTCGGTGGCCAGCATCGCCGATCTGCGCCGGCCGCGCTGGACCGTGCGCGACCTGGGCGAGGCGCCGGTGGGCGCGTGGGAGCCGTCGTTCGACACCGAATTGTGGCGGCGCCGCGGCGAGCTGCACCTGTTCGTGCAGGACGTGCGGCAGCTGGACGGCGAGGGCACGTCCGCCGGCGTGTCGTCGCCGGTGCAAGTGTGGCAGTGGAAGCCCTAGTGTTTTTGTTGGCAGTGCACTCCAGGCCGGGACCGCTTGACGGGTCCCGGGTGTTTATGCCGAAGGCCGCCCCGCCTTCGGCCCTTTTTTCAAACGGTCCCATGAATTTCAAAAAATACGCGCAAGGATTTTTGCTGCTGCTGGCCTTTACGCTGGGCGGCTGCGCCACCCGGGCAGGGGACGGCGCGGCCATCGGCGGCAGCCGGGCGGAGGTGGTCGCCATCATCGACCAGGTCAACGGCCATTGGCAGCGCACCACGCCGGCGCAGCAGTGGTCGTTCTGGCACGTGGCGGCCTACCACACGGGAAATATGGCGGCCTACCAGGTCACGCACAACCAGGCGTACCTGCGCTATTCCGAAGCCTGGGCCGCGCACAACCAGTGGATGGGCGCGCGCTCGACGGACAAGGAGCGCTGGCAGCACACCTATGGCGAGACCGACGAGCACGTGCTGTTCGGCGACTGGCAGATCTGCTTCCAGACCTACGCCGACCTGTACAAGCTGGCGCCGGATCCGCGCAAGATCGCCCGCGCCCGCGAGGTGATGGAATACGAGATGAGCACGCCGCGCAACGATTACTGGTGGTGGTCCGACGGCCTGTACATGGTGATGCCGGTGATGACCAAGCTGTACGGCATCACCGGCGACCGCCGCTACCTGGACAAGCTGCACCAGTATTTCGAGTACGCCAACAGCATCATGTACGACCCGGCCGAGCAGCTGTACTACCGCGACGCCAAGTATGTCTATCCCGCGCACGCCAGCGTCAACGGCAAGAAGGATTTCTGGTCGCGCGGCGACGGCTGGGTGTTTGCCGCGCTGGCGCGGGTGCTGGACGAGCTGCCGGCCGACGATCCGCACCGCGCGCAATACATGGCCCGGTTCCGGGACATGGCACAGGCGCTGAAACGCGCCCAGCAGCCGGAAGGCTACTGGACCCGCAGCCTGCTCGATCCGCTGCACGCGCCGGGGCCGGAGACCAGCGGCACCGCCTTCTTCACCTACGGCTACCTGTGGGGCATCAATCACGGCGTGCTGGCGCGCGACGAGTTCCTGCCGGTGGTGCGCAAGAGCTGGCATTACCTGAGCAAGGTGGCCTTGCAGCCGGACGGCCGCGTCGGCTATGTCCAGCCCATCGGCGACCGCGCGATCCCGGGCCAGGTGGTGGACCAGGATTCCACCGCCGATTTCGGCGTCGGCGCTTTCCTGCTGGCGTCGGCGGAACTGGTACGCTTGCTCGATCAAAAATAAATCAACATCGGAGACACTATGGAACGTCGCAACTTCATGCAGGCGGTGCTTGCCGGATCCGCCGCCACCGGCCTGATGGCCTCCGCCGGCGCCAGCGCCGCCGACAGCGCGCCGCTGGCCGCCGGCGGCGAGCGCGCCTACATGGCCGGCCTGCTGCAAAAGATGGCCGAGCCGGTGCTGTCGAACATGGCCCAAGGCAAGCTGAAGAAGAATTTCCCGGTCGAACTCAGCCCGACCTGGGACGGCCGCGACCAGGGCGTGACCTACCTCGAATGCTTCGGCCGCCTGATCGCCGGCGCCGCGCCGTGGCTGGCGCTGCCGGAAGACGGCACGGCCGAGGGCAAGACCCGCAAGCGCCTTCAGCAGCTGGCGCTGCAAAGCTATGCCAACAGCGTCGATCCGAAGAACCCGGACTATCTGCTGTGGAAGGGGCCGGAGCAGGCGCTGGTCGACTCGGCGTATTTCACCAATGCCCTGATGCGGGCACCCAAGGCGCTGTGGGTGCCGCTGGACAGCGCCACCAAACAGCGCATCATTACCGAGATCAAGAGCTTGCGCCGGGTCGATCCGCCTTACACCAACTGGATCTTGTTCGCCGCGATGAACGAGGCCTGGCTGATGTCGATCGGCGAGCAGTACGACCAGATGCGCATCAGCCTGGCGGTCCGCAAGATCAACGAGTGGTATGCCGGCGACGGCTGGATCAAGGACGGCGACGCCTTCCACTTCGATTACTACAACTCGTACGTGATCTATCCGATGCTGGTGGAGATCCTGGAAGTGCTGGCGCGGGCCAAGACGCCTTTCTGGGGCGGCAATTCGGAAGAGCTGCTGGCGCAGGCGCTCAAGCGCACCCAGCGCTACAGCGAGCACCTGGAGCGCTTCATCTCGCCGACCGGCACCTATCCGCCCATCGGCCGCTCGCTGACCTACCGCACCGCCGTGTTCCAGCCGCTGGGCCTGCTGGCCTGGCGCAAGCAGCTGCCGGCCAGCCTGCCGGCCGGGCAGGTGAGGGCGGCGCTGCACGCGGCGCACCAGGCCGTATGGTCGGCGCCCAGCAACTTCACGCGCGACGGCTTCCTCACCATCGGCTTCGTCGGCCACCATCCCGAGCTGGGCGACTGGTATTCCAACAACGGCAGCATGTACATCGCGTCCGAAGGCTTCCTGTCGCTGGGCTTGCCGGAGAACGATCCCTACTGGACCGCGCCGGCGCAGGACTGGACCCAGAAGCTGGCCTACTCGGGCCGCCAGTTCCCCAAGGACTATCCGGTGAAATACTGACATGCGCCCACGCTACGCACTGCTGCTGGCCTTGGCCGGCGCTTCCGCCGGCGCGGCGGAACGGCTGGTGGTCACGGCCAGCCACGAGCTCGACGCGGCGCGGCCGGCCGAAACCATCGCGGTGCCGTGGAGGGACGTCAATCAGGCCCTGCAGGGCGCATTGCTGCAACACCTGACGGTCCGCGACGCGGCCGGCCGCAGCCTGCCCTACCAGGTGACCAATGTGGCGCCGGAGGCCAAGGACCCGCAGGGCAAGGGCATCGCATACGGCGAGCTGATCTTCCAGCACGACTTTGCCGCCGGCGAGCACAGCGCCAGTTTCACGGTGGAGAAGAGCGAGGCGGTGGCGCCGCCGTTCCCGGTGCAGGCCTTTGCCCGCTACGTGCCGGAACGGCTGGACGATTTCGCGTGGGAAAACGACCGCATCGCCCACCGCACCTATGGCCAGGCGCTGGCCGCGCCGGATGCCCAGGGCAGCGGCAAGGAGGTGCTGGTGACCAGCGGGCTCGACATCTGGTTCAAGCGGGTGCGCTATCCCGTCGTCGACCGCTGGTACAACAAGGGCCACGACCATTATCACAAGGACGAGGGCGAGGGCCTGGACATGTACGGCGTCGGCACCACGCGCGGCGCCGGCGGCACCGGCATCTGGGATGGGAAGCTGCTGCACACCAGCCGCAACTACGCCAGCTGGAAGGTCATCGCCAACGGGCCGATCCGCGCCATCTTCGAGCTCCGCTACGACGCCTGGGACGCGGCCGGCGCCAGCGTGTCGGAAGTGAAGCGCTTCACGGTCGACGCCGGGCACGATTTCGACCAGATCGACAGCACCTTCAGCTTCAGCGGGCCGGCGCAGCTGACCGCCGCCATCGGCCTCAACAAGACGCCCGCCTACGCGCCCCAGCAGCCGACGGTGGCCGCCACGCCGCTGCCGGCGGCGCGCGCGCTGACCCAGTGGGTGACCCAGCGCAGCGCCGGCGACTTCGGCGTGGCCATCGTGCTGCCGGCCGGCGAGCCGGCCTATGCCGCCGACGCCACCAACGAGCTGATCCTGGCGCCGGTGCGTCCGGGCCAGCCGCTGCGCTACTACGTGGGCGCCATCGCCAGCTGGTCCGGCGAGGTGCCCGATGCCGCCGCCTGGCAGCGACGGGTCGCCGCCTATGCCGCCCGCCTGCGGGCACCGTTGTCCATCCGCCTGCGCCCCCTGCCGTAACATCCCTCCCTCGCCCCGCTGTTGCCGCCCGTTGTCCCCCGGCGGCAACAGCCATGTTGCGTCAACATAATAGAACGTCACCTCTAACGGTACTGTTTGACATTTACCCCTCGGTGGATAATAGTACGAGCGTTCGCAATTCTTTTTACACGGAGTAAATTTAACTGGAGCAAAATGCTCTTTTCTCCATGATTAAATTTTACTTTGGGATGAAATCTTATTAATACCTCAACTAAATTTATGCGCAAAGGTGAACTGACACGCGCCGCAATCCTCGACGTGGCGCTGGATATGGCCAGCCGGGACGGTCTGGAAGGCCTGACCATCGGATTGCTCGCGGATAAGATGAACATGAGCAAGTCCGGCGTGTTTGCGCACTTCGGATCGCGCGAGGATTTGCAGTTGGAAGTACTCAAGCTGTACCACCACCGCTTCGAGCAGGAAGTCTTCTTCCCCAGCGTCAAAGAGCCGCGCGGCATCCAGCGTCTCAAATCGATGTTCGCGCGCTGGGTCAAGCGGGTCAGCGTGGAAGTGGCCTCCGGCTGCATCTACATCAGCGGCGCCGTCGAGTATGACGACCGCCCGGGCCCGATCCGCGAAGAGCTGATGGCGATGGTCGGCGCCTGGCAGGGCGCGTTGCTGCGCTGCGTGAAGCAGGCCGTCGAATGCGGCGACCTGAAGGCGGACACCGACCCGCAGCAGCTGGTGTACGAGATGTACGGCCTGATCCTGGCACTGCACCACGATGCGCGCTTCCTGCGCATCCCGGGCAGCCTGGAGCGGGCGGGCAAAGGCTTCGAGCGCTTGATTGAAACGTATCGCAATCCGCAATCGCCGGCAGCGGTGGTTGCGCAGCACTAATTAAGTCAAACCAAACTAAACCAATAGTTGTAGTCATCAGGAGAAAATCATGGGTCAATACGTCGCGCCAATCCGGGATATGCAATTCGTTCTGCACGAATTCCTGAACGTGGGCGAAGAGCTGAAGGCATTGCCGGACTACGCCGAAGTCGATGCCGACATCATCAACCAGGTGCTGGAAGAGGGCGGCAAGTTCACCGCCGAAGTGCTGTTCCCGCTGAACCACTCGGGCGACCGCGAAGGCTGCAAGCACGACGCCGCGACCCATACCGTGACCACTCCGAAAGGCTTCAAGGAAGCGTACAAGCAGTACGTCGACGGCGGCTGGGCCGCGCTGGCCTGCGATCCGCAATACGGCGGCCAGGGCCTGCCTGTGGTGCTGAACAACTCGTTCTACGAAATGCTGAACTCGGCCAACCAGGCCTGGACCATGTACCCCGGCCTGTCGCACGGCGCCTACGAGTGCCTGAAGGAACACGGCACCGACCACCAGAAGGAAGTCTACCTGCCGAAGCTGGTGTCCGGCGAGTGGACCGGCACCATGTGCCTGACCGAACCGCACTGCGGCACCGACCTGGGCATGCTGCGCTCGAAAGCGCTGCCGCAGGCCGACGGCTCCTGGCTGATCACCGGCAACAAGATCTTCATCTCGGCCGGCGAACACGACATGTCGGAAAACATCCTGCACCTGGTGCTGGCCCGCGTGCCGGACGCGCCGGAAGGCTCGAAAGGCATCTCGCTGTTCCTGGTGCCTAAATACCTGCCGAAGGAAGACGGCTCGGTCGGCGAACGCAACCCGATCACCTGCGGCGCCATCGAAGAGAAGATGGGCATCCACGGCAACTCGACCTGCCAGATGAACCTGGACGGTGCCAAGGGCTGGATCATCGGCCAGCCGAACAAGGGCCTGAACGCCATGTTCGTGTTCATGAACGCGGCCCGCCTGGGCGTGGGCATGCAATCGCTGGGCCTGACCGAGATCGCCTACCAGAACGCGCTGATCTACGCCAAGGACCGCATCCAGATGCGTTCGCTGTCGGGCGTGAAGGCACCGGACAAGCCAGCCGATCCGATCATCGTGCACCCGGACGTGCGCCGCATGCTGTTGACCGGCAAGGCCTACGCCGAAGGCGCGCGCGCCTTCACCTCGTATGTCGCGCTGCAGATCGACCGTGAACTGCACCACCCTGACGAAGACGTGCGCAAGGAAGCGGCCGACGAAGTCGCGCTGCTGACCCCTATCGTCAAGGCCTTCATCACCGACAACGCCTGGATCGCCACCTCGGAAGCGATGCAAGTGTTCGGCGGCCACGGCTACATCTCCGAATGGGGCATGGAGCAGTACGTGCGCGACGCCCGCATCAACCTGATCTACGAAGGCACCAACACCATCCAGTCGCTGGACTTGTTGGGCCGCAAAATCCTCGGCGACAACGGCGCTAAACTGCGCAAGTTCGGCGAGAAGATCAAGGCTTTCGTGGAAGACAACGGCACCGACGAAGCGATGAGCGAATTCGTCACCCCGCTGGGCGACCTGGGCGACAAGGTCACCAAGCTGACCATGGAAATCGGCATGAAAGCCTTCCAGAATCCGGACGAAGTGGGCGCGGCATGCGTACCTTACCTGCGCGTGGTCGGCCACATGGTGTACAGCTACTTCTTCGCACAGATGGCGAAAATCGCCCTGGCCAAGGAAGACAGCGGCGACAATTTCTACAAAGCCAAACTGGCCACGGCGCGCTTCTACTTCGCCCGCCTGCAGCCGGAAACTGCAACCCTGATTCGCCAGGCACGTTCGGGCTCCGCCAACCTGATGGCACTCGACGCCGACCTGTTCTAAGAACCTAGAGGAAACGACATGACCAATTTCATCGTTAAAAAAGTAGCCGTGCTGGGCGCCGGCGTGATGGGCGCGCAAATCGCCGCCCACTGCGTCAACGCCAAAGTGCCGGTCGTCCTGTTCGATTTGCCAGCAAAGGAAGGCCCGAAGAACGGCATCGTCCTGCGCGCCATCGAGAACCTGAAAAAACTGTCGCCTGCACCGCTGGGCAACAAGGACCACGCCGCGCTGATCGAAGTGGCCAACTACGAGGACGACCTGGCCAAGCTGGCCGAGTGCGACCTGATCATCGAAGCCATCGCCGAGCGCATGGACTGGAAGCACGACCTGTACAAGAAGGTCGCTCCCCACATCGGCGCCAACGCGATCTTCGCCTCGAACACCTCGGGCCTGTCGATCACCAAGCTGTCCGAAGGCTTCGACGCCGACCTGAAATCGCGCTACTGCGGCGTGCACTTCTTCAACCCGCCGCGCTATATGCACCTGGTCGAGATCATCCCGACCGAGTTCACCAAGCCGGAAATTTCCGACCAGCTGGAAGGCTTCCTGACCACCACGCTGGGCAAGGGCGTGGTCCGCGCAAAAGACACGCCTAACTTCATCGCCAACCGCGTCGGCGTGTTCGGCATCCTGGCGATCGTGCACGAAGCCGAGAAGTTCGGCCTGTCCGTCGACGTGGTCGACGACCTGACTGGCGCCAAGCTGGGGCGCGCCAAGTCGGGCACCTTCCGCACCGCGGACGTGGTCGGCCTGGACACCATGGGCCATGTGATCAAGACCATGCAGGACTACCTGCCGAACGATCCGTTCGCCGCCGTCTACAAGACCCCAGCCGTGCTGGCGGGCTTGGTGGAAAAAGGCGCGCTGGGCCAGAAGAGCGGCGCCGGCTTCTACAAAAAAGTTGGCAAGGAAATCCAGCGCCTGGACTTCGCCACCGGTGAATACGTCGCCGGCGGCGGCAAGGCCGCCGACATCATCGCCCGCATCCTGAAGGAAAAGGATCCGGTCAAGAAGATGAAGGCGCTGCGCGAATCGACCAACCCGCAAGGCCAGTTCCTGTGGGCGATCTTCCGCGATGCTTTCCACTACATCGCGATCCACCTGGACACCGTGGCCGACAACGCGCGCGACATCGACTTCGCCATGCGCTGGGGCTTCGGCTGGAACGTCGGCCCGTTTGAAACGTGGCAGGCCGCAGGCTGGTCGCAAGTCGCAACCTGGGTCAAGGAAGACATCGATGCCGGCCAGGCGCTGTGCAGCGCGCCGCTGCCGGCCTGGGTGTTCGAAGGTCCGGTCGCTGAAAAAGGCGGCGTGCACACCGCCGAAGGTTCGTGGTCGGCAGTATCGAAATCGTTCGTGCCGCGTTCGACCCTGTCGGTCTACGACCGCCAGCAGTTCCGCGCACCGGTCTTGGGTTCGGGCGCCATCGACGGCCGCACCGCCGGCACCACCGTGCACGAAGACGACGACGTCCGCCTGTGGCACTCGGGCGACGACGTCCTGGTGATCTCGCTGAAAACCAAGATGCATGTCATCAGCCCTGGCGTGATCGCCGGCTTCCGCAAAGCACTGGCCGAAGCCGAGAAAAACTTCAAGGGCCTGGTGATCTGGAGCGCGGACGCGGCCGACGGCGGCGCGTTCTCGGCCGGCGCCGACCTGCAATCGGCACTGCCTGCGTTCATGCAGGGTGGCGCCAAGGCGGTCGACCCGATCATCCGCGAACTGCAAGACACCTTCATGGCGATGAAATACTCGAACGTGCCGGTGGTGGCGGCTGTTGCCGGCCTGGCGCTGGGCGGCGGCTGCGAAATGGCGCTGCACGCGTCGAAGCGCGTGGCCTCGATCGAATCGTACATCGGCCTGGTGGAAGTGGGCGTGGGCCTGATCCCTGCTGGCGGCGGCCTGAAGGAAGCGGCAGTGCGCGCGTTCAAGGAAGCCAAGGGCAACGACATCCTGCAATTCCTGAAAACCGGCTTCACCAACGCCGCCACCGCCAACGTGTCGAAGTCGGCACTGGAAGCGCAGGCGATGGGCTACCTGAAGGAAGACGACGTCATCGTGTTCAACCCATACGAGCTGCTGCACGTGGCCAAGGTCGAAGCGCGCGCGATGTTCGACAAGGGCTATCGTCCGCCGCTGAAGACCCCTGTGCAGGTGACCGGCCGCTACGGCTACGGCACCATCAAGGCGCAGCTGGTCAACATGCGCGACGGCGGCTTCATCTCCGCGCACGACTTCAAGCTGGGCGAGATGATCGCCGAGATCGTGTCGGGCGGCGATATCGACCAGGGTTTGTTCGTGAACGAGCAGTGGTTCCTGGACATGGAGCGTAAAGCCTTCCTGGAACTGCTGAACCATCCGAAGACCCAGGAACGCATCATGGGCATGATGCAGACCGGTAAGCCAGTCCGCAACTAATCGGCATGTCGATCCTGAAACTGGTTTTTAAAGTTCTACTGCGCGTGAGGCCAAGCATGGTGTATGACCGTATCAAGCAACAGATGATGGACACCTTGCCCTTCGTGCGTTTGCTGGGGATCAGGATCGACGAGATCGGCAGCGGCACTTCAAAAGTGTCGATGCCGGAAGACCCGAAGCTCAATAACCACCTGGGCACGCAGCACGCCGGGGCCTTGTTCACGCTGGCCGAAACGGCCTCCGGCGCGGCCATGGCGGGCGGCTTTGCGGATCTGATCCTGGGCTTGCGCCCAGTCGCCAAGGAATCGCGCATCCAGTACCAGAAAGTAGCCAAGGGCGCCACGCGCGCCGAAGGCCGCGTCCCTGGCGATCTGGCCGCGCTGAAAGCCGAGCTGAAAGAGCAAGGCAAGGTGGCGTTCCCGGTGGAAGTCGACATCTTCGACGCCGCCGGCACGCTGGCCGCACAGGTTCAAGTGGATTGGTATTTATCCGAGAAGCGCACGTAAGCCCTCGATCAAAACTATTGAAAGCACAAAATGAGCAAACAAATTCAAGACGCATACATCGTCTCCGCCACCCGCACCCCGATCGGCAAGGCGCCGCGCGGCATGTTCAACAAGACCCGCCCGGACGACCTGCTGGTGCGCGTGCTGCAATCGGCACTGGCGCAGGCGCCTGGCCTGGACCCGGCGCTGATCACCGACGCCATCATCGGCTGCTCGTTCCCGGAAGCGGAACAGGGCTTCAACGTCGCCCGTCAATCGGTGCTGCTGGCCGGCCTGCCTAAGACCATCGGCGGCGTGACCATCAACCGCTACTGCGCATCGGGCATCACCGCGCTGGCCATGGCGGCCGACCGCATCCGCGTCGGCGAAGCCGATGCGATGATCGCCGGCGGCGTCGAATCGATGTCGATGGTGCCGATGATGGGTCACCACCCATCGATGAACCTGAACATGTTCACCGACGACAACGTCGGCATGGCATACGGCATGGGCCTGACCGCTGAAAAAGTGGCGACCCAATGGAAAGTGTCGCGCGAAGCGCAGGACGCGTTCGCCGTCGAATCGCACCGCCGCGCCATCGCCGCGCAGCAGGCCGGTTTCTTCAAGGACGAGACCACCCCGGTCGAGATCATCACGCGCACGCCTGACCTGGCGACCGGCGAAATCAAGATCAAGACCCGCACCGTCGACACCGACGAAGGCGCGCGCGCCGATTCGACCGTGGAGTCGCTGTCCAAGCTGAAGCCTGTGTTCGCCGCCAAGGGTTCCGTGACCGCCGCCAACAGCTCGCAGATGTCCGACGGCGCCGGCGCGCTGCTGGTCGTGTCCGAGAAGTTCCTGCGCGAGCACAACCTGACCCCGCTGGCCAAGTTCTCGTCGTTCGCCGTCAAGGGCGTGCCGCCGGAAATCATGGGCATCGGTCCCAAGTTCGCGATCCCGGATGCGTGCAAGGCCGCCGGCATCACCCAGGACCAGTTGGACTGGATCGAGCTGAACGAAGCGTTCGCCGCACAGGCGCTGGCCGTCATCGGCGACCTGGGCCTGGATCCAGCCAAGGTCAATCCAATGGGCGGCGCGATCGCCCTGGGTCACCCGCTGGGCGCGACCGGCGCGATCCGCGCCGCGACCGTGGTGCACGCACTGCGCCGCAACAACCTGAAGTACGGCATGGTCACCATGTGCGTAGGCGCAGGTATGGGCGCCGCGGGCATCATTGAACGTGTGTAAAGACTGAACACGGAATCATCAAGAAGGGCGCTGCGGTTCAACCACGGCGCCCTTTAATCATTTGGAGATCACATGGATATTTTGAGCAGCAAGACCAACGGCGTGCTGACGCTGGAATTCAACCGCCCGGAACGCAAGAATGCGATCACCTCGGCGATGTACCAGAGCATGGCCGACGCCATCAACGAAGCGGAGCAGGATGCCGCCGTGCGCGCGATCCTGATCGTCGGCAAGCCGGAAATTTTCACCGCCGGCAACGACCTGGAGGACTTCATGAAAACTTCGCGTCCGGCCGACGGCTCGGGCATCGAAGAGCGCTCGGTCTACAAGTTCATGATGGCGCTGAGCGGCTCGACCAAGCCGGTGGTGGCGGCCGTGGCCGGCGCGGCGGTCGGCATCGGCACCACGCTGCTGATGCATTGCGACCTGGTCTACGCGGCCGACAATGCCAAGTTCTCGATGCCGTTCGTGCAGCTGGGGCTGTGCCCTGAATTCGCATCGAGCGTTTTGCTGACGCAAATCGCCGGCTACCCGCGCGCCGCCGAGAAGCTGATGCTGGGCGAGGCCTTCCTGGCGCAGGAAGCGCTGGAGATGGGCCTGGTATCGAAGATCGTGCCGGCCGCCGAACTGCGCGCGTTTGCCGAGGGCCAGGCCGCCAAGCTGGTGGCCCTGCCGGCCAGCTCGATCCGCGCCACCAAGCAGCTGATGAAGGCCGCCCGCAAGGGACCGGTCACGGAAGCCATCGCCGCCGAAAACAAATTCTTCGGCGCCATGCTGGCCGCACCGGAAGCCAAGGAAGCCTTCACCGCCTTCTTCGAAAAGCGCAAGCCGGACTTCACCAAGTTCGCCTAGGAACCGCCGAGCCTGTGGTAGGCTACAAACCCGACCTTTCTCTGGCGTCGCGAAAATGTCTTCCACGCTGCGGTTCATCCGTTTTTTCGTTTGCATGCTGTTGGTGTCGTTTCCTGCGTTCGGAAAAGCGGAGAAGGGGCCATCCGCATCGTCGCCGACGCATGCATCCGAGGTCGCGCCGCTTGAGTTACGCATCGCGATGGTGTCAGATGGGCATGCCGACTACTTCATCCGCCTGCTGGAAGAGTCGTTGCGCTTGATTCATCAGCCCTACCATCTCCACTACGTGAAGGACATTCCCGCCCGCCGCATGTGGTGGATGCTGGGTAACGGCGACATCAATCTGTTCTACGGCATGCGCACGAAGGATAAGGACAGCAATAAACAGCTCGTTCCCGTGCGTAGCGCACTGACCAATGGCTTGATCGGCCAGCGTGTGTTATTGATCCGTCGAGCCGATGCCGCAGTCTTTGCCCGCGTCCAGTCAGTGGGCGACTTGAAGCGTACCGGGCTGATCGCCGGGTTCGGCGCCGGCTGGGGCGATGCGAAAGTATGGAAGGCGGCGGGCTTGCCGCTGTATGAGCATGCCGCGCCATGGACCACGATTTATGCGATGGTGGATGCGGGAACCCGGCACGTCGACTATCTGCCGCGCGGTGTCATCGAGGTATTGGACGAGGCGCGTGGACATCCAGAATTGGCGGTGGAGCCGCGCCTGTTACTGGATTATCCAGGCGACTTTGGTTTCTATCTGGCATCTTCGGCCGCCAGTTATCGGCCCATCATCGAGCGGGCTTTGAGAGAAGCCGAAGCCACGGGACTCAAGGCACGCCTGATGGACGAGGCGTTCGGCGCCGATATCAAGGCGCTGGGCCTGGATCGCCGCCTGCGTCTGCATCTGTCGGCCCCGACGGAACCTTAGCCGTCGATGAGGATCTCGTCGACGCGGTCGGGATAGAAGGCCAGGTGGCCGCCGATGGCGGCAACCGCCTCGTAGGGCGCCTCGTAAGTCCAGACGGCGTTGAGCGTGCGCTCTCCGCCGGACGGAATGCTGTAATAGCTGCATTCGCCCTTGTACGGACAGTACGTCGTGTGCTCGCTGCGTTGCAGCTGGCTCATATCGACATCGGCACGCGGCACATATTGCACCGCCGGGTATGTCGCTTCGCGCAGCGTCAGCGCGTGGGTGCTGTCCGCCACCACCTTGCCGGCAACGACGACGCGCACACGGCCCGGCGTCGCTTCGATGGTGATGGGGTGATCTGGCCCGGGAATCTTCACGGTACGTTGGGTAGTCATGTCGGAATGCCTTTCCTTGAGTAGTGCGGCGCCGGCCGACAGGCCGAACGCAGCGTTCATTATAGGGATACCGCGAATATCATGCTGAAGCGCTGGATGGCCGGCGACGTCCCGACCATCGCCCTGGCGGTCGGTTACAGCAGGGCCAACACTTCGCCGGTGCTCAAGCTGTTCCTGTCGCGGCTGGTCGAGTTGGCCGCCGGCTGAATATGCCGTCCTGGAGTTGGAGGCGGCATAACCTCGGAGGTAATGGATACGCTGACCCCTTCGTCATAAAATGAAGGACCTTTCCCTACGGAGCCGTGATGTCCACGATACAGGTCGATCGTTTGCTTGGCACACCTGCGCTCACCGTCAGCGACGTGCGCTGCGCTGGCGGATGCCGGCATGAAGACGAGCTGGAATGCGCGCAGTCGACGCACATCGTGTTTCCCTATCGCGGCGTGTATGTACGCAGCGTAGGGCAGGACGTCACCGTGGCCGACGGCAACCAGGTCTTGTTCTTCAACGAGCAGCAGGAATACCGTATCAGCCATCCGGTCGAGGGCGGCGATGCCTGCCTGTCCATTTCCGTCGATCCCGCCACGTTGCGCGAGCTTGCACCGGCATCGATGCTGCAAGCGGGTGGCGGCAGCGCTTTCTTGCGTCAGCAACAGCGCATCGATTCCCAGACGCAAATGCTGGCCGCCCAGCTTCGCCACGGCGCGGCCGAACCGTTGGAGGCCGAAACGCTGGTGCTGGCATTGTTGCGCCGTGCCTTGGGCCGCCCGGCTGAGACGCCTGCCGGTGCCACCGTCGGGCGCAGGCGTCTGGTCGAGCGCGTCAAGTTGACGCTGGCCGGCGACGTGGCGCGGCGCTGGACGTTGACCGAGATCGCCGCCGAGACCGGTGGCTCGCCGGTCTACCTGACGCAGGTTTTTCAGCAGGTCGAGGGCATTCCGTTGTACCGCTATCAACTGCAGCTGCGCCTGGCGCGGGCGCTGTCGGTCATCGATCAGTACGACGACTTGTCGGCGATGAGCTTCGACCTCGGCTTTTCCAGCCACAGCCACTTCAGCGCCAGCTTCCGCCAGGCCTATGGCCGCTCGCCTTCCGCGTACCGCAAATTCACTAAAGATTTCGACAGCGGCAGATAATGCCTTCGGCGATAGTGAGTCATCTGCTCACTACCCAGGAAACTCAAATGCTGCGCTTCATTCTTTCGCTGGCTTTGCTGGCGCCTTTGGCTTGCATGGCCTCCGACCACCTCGACACGCCCAGCGTGATCGCCGATCCGCGCACCGATATCGGCGACCTGTATGCATGGACCTCGACCGATGGCCGCCGTCTCAACCTGGTCATGACCATCGTCGGCCACAGCTTTTCCGACAAGACCGACTACGTGTTCCACATCGATAGCGGCAAGACCTTCGGCAAGACGGCGCACACCACCACGGTCCGGTGCAACTTCCCGTCTGCCGGCATCACCAGCTGCCGCGCCGGCAACGACGACAGCGCGCAAGGCGACGCCAGCCAGCCCGTCGGCCTCGACAGCGCCAAGCACCATTTCCGCGTGTTTGCCGGATTGCGTGACGATCCCTTTTTCAACAACGTCAAAGGGACCCGGGCGGCATATTCGGTGGTCTTCGATGCCTTGCAGCGTGGCACGGCGATGGATGCCGCGGGTTGTCCTTTGCTGACACAGGAGCAGTCGGACATCCTGCTGGAGCAGTGGCGGCATACCGATGGCGGTCCGGCCACCAATTTCCTCAAGGGCTGGACGCCGGCGTCGATCGTGGTCTCCATTGACCTGCCGCTGGTAGCCAAGGGCGGCAAGCTGCTCGCCGTATGGGCCGCGACGCGGCAAGGCGGCCGCCAGATCGACCGCGCCGGCCGGCCGCTGACCGGCAACGCCTTGCTTGGGACCATCGCAACAGACGACATCAGCGATGTGTTGAAGGAGCGGTACAACGCCGCCACGCCGTCGACCTCGGCGGAGTTCACCGCGGAGATCGGCAAGGGACTTGCCTTGTATGACAGCTTCGATGGCGCATGCGGCAACCAGTGGTTGATCGAGAAAGCGGCGTCGCCATCGGAACGCTATCGTGCGCTGGCGGCGCTGCTTGCCGACGACCGCTTGTGGGTCAATACGGAATCGCACAGCTGCACGCAGCTGTTTGCCGTCGAGCTGGCCCACCTGGGCCGGCAGGAAAAATGGCACGGCGACTGTGGCGGACGCACACCCAACTACAACGCGGTCAACGAATACCGCTCGCTGCTAGTGAACGGAACTACGCGAGGTGTGGATGACGGCGTCACGCACGACGAGCTGCGCCATTCGGACGATGTGTTTCCATTCCTCGCCGCGCCCGGCCAGAGGGAGAAATATTGAACTCCCGCAGCCTGAGGCGCGCGGCCATTTGGGCATGCCTGCTGCCGATCCCGGCATTCGCGCACAGCGGAACGGGGCTTGCAGGAGGCCTTGCCGCCGGATTCGCGCATCCATGGAACGGACTCGACCACCTGCTGGCGATGGCGGCGGTGGGATTATGGGGCGCTTTTCTTGGGCGGCCGATGGTCTATCTGTTGCCGATGATTTTCCCGGCGATGATGGTGTGCGGGGCCATGCTGGGCATGTTTGGCGTGTGGCTGCCGCCGGTTGAAATCGGCATTGCAGCATCGCTGCTGATGCTGGGCGTGTGCGTGGCCGGCGCCTTGCGCTTGCCCGCCCGGGAGGCGTGTTTGATTGTCGCGGTATTCGCCATATTTCACGGCTATGCGCACGGGCAGGAATTGCCGTCGGCGGCGGATCCTGTCGGCTACAGCATCGGCTTTGTCTTCGCGACCGGGCTGGTGCATTTATCCGGCATCGCGCTGGGCATGTTGAAGGATAACGCCGCAGGCCTGCGGATGATACGGGGTTGCGGCGCCGCGATTGTGATCGTGGGTGGGTGCTTGTTGGTGCGGGCGGTGATTTCATGACAGGGGAGAGCTATGCAGTTGTTTTGCTGGCGGGCGCTTCGGGCCTGGCGTTGTCGGCCAACCCGGTCGCCGGGCGGTTGAAAGCCTATGCCGGTTTTGTGCTGGCCATGTCGCTGGCCGCGATGATGCCCTTGCCGCCGGCACTGGCCCGGCAAGCCGGCTGGTATTGCATCATCGCGCTGGCCCTCAGTTTACATCTGCCGCTGCTTGCCCGCTTGCAGCTGGCTTTGTCTGTCGCAGCCGGGTTTTGTGCCGGTGCTTCGATGACGTCGCCGTACGTGGCAGCCATCGCCGTGCTGCTGATTTTTCCTGCCGGACTGCTGATCGGCAACCGCGCTCCCGTGCTGGTGAAAATCCTGGCGGGATGGCTGGCTGCCGTCGCCTTGCTCACCATATCGCTGGCATATCTTCCCGTCAGTCCGGGCTACATGCCCGACCATCTCGATTAGGTTAGGTTTTGATATGAACAAACTACGTGGCATCGTCGGATTTGTTGTTTCGCTTTGCATGCCTGCCCAGGCGCACGACTTCTGGCTGCAACCGGAGCACTTCAAAATTTCTCCCGGTGCGTCGACGCCGATGACCTTGCAGGTTGGCCATGGCCCGTTTCGCCAGCGCTCGCAGATTCCGTTGCGGCGCATAAGCCGCTTTTCCGACATCGGCATCGACGGCGGTGTCACCGACCTGCGACCTTCATTGCACGCGGGCGGCGCTACCGACGACGGCATGCTGACGTTCAAGCAGGCGGGCACCCATGTACTGCTGCTGGAGACGGATAGCAAGGCGCAGAGCCATTTGCCGGCGCTGCGCTTCAACGACTATTTGCGGGTTGAGGGGCTGACGCCGGCGCTGGAGGAGCGGCAACGGAATAAAAGCCTCAACGCGGAGGGCTCGGAGAATTACAGCCGCTGCGCCAAGGTCATCGTGCAGGTGGGGGCGGATGCCGGCGGCCGCGTGACGTCGCCGGTAGGGTTACCGCTGGAAATCGTGCCGGAGATGAATCCTCACGCACAGCCGCGGTCCGGGCGCTTGCCGATTGTCGTGCTGTACTTCGGCAAGCCGCTGGCCGGCGCCACCGTCAAATTGACCAATCTTGACCATGACGCCGAGCCGTTCGAAACTCGCGTCAGCGACAGCCGTGGCCGCGCTGACTTCGGCATGCCCCAATCCGGCCGCTGGATGCTGAACGTCATCTGGACCAGGGCGCGGCCGCGCGGCAGCGACACCGACTTTGAAACCGTCTTCTCCAGTCTCAGCTTTGGCTTCGAATAACGCGCTAGCTGATGCCCCACAGCTTGAGCGCTTCGCCGGCGATGATCTCGGGGCGTTCTTCCGGCCAGAACAGTTTGCTGCCCGCGATCATTCGCAAGCCCTTCGAATTGCCGAACAATCCGTCGAGATAGCGCCCGCCTGGCGGGGCAAAGATCGTGTCGTCAGCGCCCCACAGGATGCGCGTGGGCACGGTGGAATTGCGCAAGCCGCCGGCGACACCCGCCAGCACGTTGCGTTCGAGTGCCAGAGCGTAGGCGTGCACCAGGTCCTTCCTCCGTTGCGACGCCACCAAAGGCCCCAGGTAGCAATCGATCGCCTCGTCGCTCGGATTGGCCGGATTGCCGTAGCATTGGCCACCCAAGCCTTCCCTGGACCGCGCCAGCGGCTTGTCCTTGACCCATGCGGCCAGCCAGCGGTCGGCAAACGTGCCGTCATGCGCCATATCGATCACGGGCTTCAGGGCGGCTGGCGGGCAGTCGATCTCCGAGTCGCAGTTGGTCAGCAGCAGGGAGCGGATTCGCTGCGGGTGGCGCGTCAACAAGAGTTGCGCCACCGCGCCGCCGCTGTCGTTGGCAACCAGGTCGACCTGTGCGACGCCCAGTGTATCGAGCAGAGCGACCAGCATGGCGACCTGCGCATCCGGTCCAACATCCTGGCCAGCCGCCACCTCGGTGTAGCCGAGCGCCAGGAAGTCCGGCGCGATGCAGCGGCGCCATGGACTCAGCCGCTCCAGCGCGCCGCGCCATTGGAAGCTGTTCAGCGGGAAGCCATGCAGAAACAGTGCGGCTTGTCCCTGACCTTGTTCCACGTAGGCGATGCGTCCGAAGCGCGTGGTGGCGAACTTGCGCATAGCGTGGAACCGCGCGGCGTCGATGGGGGCGGGCATGGCGTGCGGTTCCGCCGCGCCGGCCAGAGCGACGGCGGCCATCGCCGCCGGCAGTGCGATAAATGTCCTGCGTTTCATGGTGTAGTCCTGTCGGATTGAAAACGCCAGCATCGCGCAACGGATGCTGGCAATCAATTACGCGCCATTTCCAGGATTGATAACCTCGGAGGTTATGGTTGTGTGTCGCAAACGTGATTAGAATGCTCTCATGGAAAATACAGCACACATAGGCGGCCTGCTGCGCGAATGGCGGCTGAGCCGCCGCCTGAGCCAGCTCGACCTGGCGCTGCGGACGGATATTTCGTCCAGGCATCTCAGCTACGTGGAAAACGGCAAGTCCAAGCCCAGCCGCGAAATGATTGCCCGGCTGACGGAGTCGCTGGCGGTGCCGCTGCGCGAGCGCAACAATCTGTTCATCGCCGGCGGATTTGCGCCGATGTACCCGGAAACCTCCATCGATACGCCCAAGCTGGCGCAGATGCGCTTTGCGATCGAAGCCATGCTGGCGCAGCAGGAGCCATATCCGGCGTTTTTGCTGAACCGGCACTGGGATGTGCTGATGGCGAACCAGGCCGCCCGCAAGCTCAACCGCTTCATGCTCGGCGGCCACGACAGCAAACACGGCAATATGTTGCACCAGATTTTCGATCCCGACGATTTGCGGCCGGCCATCGACAACTGGGAAGATGTCGCCGGCAGCCTGCTGCGCCACCTGCACAACGAAGTGGCGGCCGTGCCTTCCGACACGAAGGCCAGACAGTTGCTCGATGACATGTTGGCCTATCCCGGCGTGCCCACCCACTGGCGGCAGCGCGACCTGGCCACCGCGCCGGCGCCCATCCTGACCACCGCGTTCCGGCGCGACGGTGTGCAGATCAGCTTTTTCTCGACGATCACCACTTTTGGTACCCCGCGCGACGTCACGCTCGATGAATTGCATATCGAAGCATGTTTCCCGACTGACGACATCACCGCCGATTTCTGCCGCCGCCTCGGTTAGGGAGGTTATTTGTGCGTAATCGCACGGTCTGCCCGGGCGCAACGGGGTATGTTGACTCACCGAATATTTCTGGCGAGTCTACCCATGTCGTATCCATTCCGTATCGTTGTGGCGCTGGCCGGGGCGTCGTTGCTCTACAGCGGCGCCGTGCTGGCCGACCCGCCTTCCCGTGTGGCGCGGCTGGCTTACAGCTCCGGCCCCGTCAGCCTTTCGCCGGTTGGCCGCGATGACTGGCAGGCGGCCGGCATCAACCGTCCGCTGGTGGCGGGCGACCGCGTCTGGGCCGCCGACGGCGCGCGCGACGAAGTGCAGGCCGGCCCGGCCAACGTGCGCATGGGCGCCAATACGCTGGTCACGCTGCTCAATGTCGATGACCGGACCACGCAGCTGCAACTGTCGCAGGGGCGCCTGAACCTGCGCGTGCGCCAGATGCGGCCGGACGAGGTGCTGGAGATCGATACGCCGAATCTGGCGTTCAATATCCGCAAGCCCGGCCACTACCGCCTCGACGTGGATGCCTCGGGCAATGCCACCCAGGTGTCGGTGATCGACGGCCAGGGCGAGGCCTATGGCGAGGGCAATGCCTATCTCATCGATCCCGGCCAGTCCTACCGCTTCGGCGGCACCAATCTGACGGATTTCAGCGTGACCCAGCCGCCGCCGGCCGACGAGTTCGACCAATGGGCAGCGCAGCGCGACCGCCGGCTCGACCATCCCGCGTCGGTGCGCTATGTTTCCAGCGACGTGGTCGGCTACGAAGATCTGGATGACAACGGCAACTGGCGCGACGTGCCGGGCTACGGCAATGTATGGATGCCTGCCCATGTGGCGTCGGACTGGGCGCCGTACCGCGACGGCCATTGGGCTTGGGTCGATCCCTGGGGCTGGACCTGGGTCGACGATGCGCCGTGGGGTTTCGCGGTCACGCACTACGGACGCTGGGCGCAGACGCCGGCTGGCTGGGGTTGGCTGCCCGGGCCAGTGGCGCAACGGCCGGTGTACGCGCCGGCGCTGGTGGTGTTTGTCGGCGGCGCCAATCTGCTGCTCGACGAGCGCTCGCGCGATCATGGCGTGGCGTGGTTTCCGCTGGGACCGCGCGAGGTCTATCGGCCGTCGTACCGCGCCAGCCCGCGCTATGTCACCAATATCAATGTCAGCAACACGGTGGTCAACCAGACGCAGATCACCAATGTCTACAACAACGTTCAGGTCAATAACATCCGCTATGTGAACCGGCAGGCGGTAACGGCGGTGCCTGCGGCGGCGTTTGCGCAGTCGCAGCCGGTGCGCGGGCACGCGATGTACGTTTCGCCGCAGCAGCTGGCTGCTGCGCCGTTGGCGACGTCGGCCCCGGCAAGGCCGCAACGGCCTGCGCCTGGAACGCACGAGGGCCCGCGCCCTGCGCCGGCTCTTCTGGCACGGCAAGCGGTGGCCAGGACGGCGCCGGCAGCGGTGGCGCCGCGGGTTCATCTGGTCAAGGCGGACCATCCCGCGGCGCCGATGCCTGTTCCTGCCCATGCCGGGCCGCCGGCTCCCCAGATCGCCGCGCACCGGGATCCGAGCCGGCCGCAGCCTGGCGCCCAGCCGGCGCCGCGCGATCAGGCGCACCCACAACCCCAGCCGACGCCGAGGCCGCCGGAGATGGCCCGCGCCCAGCCGCAGCCGCAGCCGACGCCGAGGCCGCAGGAATTGGCGCACGCACAGCCGCGCCCACAACCGATGCCGCCTCATGAGCAACCGCAAACGGCGCCGAAGCCGCAGGAACTTGCGCACGCCCAGCCACGTCCACAACCGATGCCGCCGCATGAGCAACCGCATCAGCAATCGCAACCACAAACGGCGCCGAAGCCGCAGGAGCTGGCGCATGCCCAGCCACGTCCGCAACCGATGCCGCCGCATGAGCAACCGCATCAGCAACCGCAGCCAGCGCCGCGGCCGCAGGAGCTGGCGCATGCCCAGCCGCGACCGCAGCCGGCGCCGCCTCCGCATGAGCACACCCAACCTCATCCTCAACCAGCTCCTCAGCAGCACGAACAGGCGCATGGCCAGCCTCATCCGCAGCCTGGGCAGGAGCCGCCAAGCCGTGAAGCGGCGCATCACGATCCGAAGCACGAACCCAAACGCGAATAGCCAGGAGCATATCCGTGGACTTTCCTACCCGTCATTTGAACCAGCCCTTGCCTTACGACCCGTCCTACGAAATCGAGGAGGACGACGAGGCCGGCACGATCGCCGGTCTGCAGGAGCAGATGCACTACATTGCCGACACCGTGCGCAAGGACACCGGCCACGCCCATCGCGGCGTGCACGCCAAGAGCCACGGCCTGCTGCGCGGCCGGTTGCGCGTGCTGGACAACCTGCCTCCCGACTATGCGCAGGGCTTGTTCGGCAACGCCGGCGGCGAGTGGCCGGTGGTGATGCGGCTGTCGACCACGCCGGGCGATATGCTGGACGACAAAGTCTCCACGCCGCGCGGCATGGCCATCAAGGTCATCGGCGTGCCGGGCGAACGCCTGCCCGGCGGCGGGGCCGATGTCACGCAGGATTTCGTCATGGTCAACGGCCCGGTGTTCCTGGCGCCGACCGCAAAAAAATTCCTTGGCAGCGTCAAGCTGCTGGCCGCCACCACCGACAAGGCGCCGGCGCTGAAGGAGGCGTTGTCGGCCGCTTTGCGCGGCACCGAAAAGGCGCTGGAAGCCGTGGGCGGCGAGAGCGGCACGCTCAAGGGACTGGGCGGCCAAGCGGAAACCCACATCCTCGGCGAGACCTTCTTCACTCAGGTGCCGGTGCTGTACGGCCGCTACATGGCCAAGCTGTCGCTGGCGCCGGCGTCGCCGGAACTGCTGGCGCTGCGGGACAAGGAAGTCGACCTGGAGCACAAGCCCAACGGCCTGCGCGCGGCGGTGGTGGACTTTTGCACCGTGCACGGCGCCGAATGGGAGTTAAGGGTGCAACTGTGCACCGATCTGCAAACGATGCCGATCGAAGACGCTTCGGTGGAATGGACCAGTCCCTGGATCGCTGTGGCGCGCATCACGACGCCGCCGCAGGCCGGCTGGACCCACGGCCTGTCGGTGCTGGTCGACGACGGCATGCAGTTCAGCCCATGGCACTGCCTGGCCGCACATCGCCCGCTCGGCTCCATCATGCGGGTGCGGCGCGCCGTGTATGAGGCGTCGGCCCGCTTCCGTGCCCGGCGCAACGGCGCGCCGCTGGCCGAGCCGCACAATCTCGACAACTGGAAAGAGCACTGATCAGGATTCGCCGTAGCGTCCGCGTATCTCGCTGAGCACGCCTTGTCGCTCGAGGCGCTGGATGGCGCCGTTCAGCAACTCCAACTGTGCCTGCGTGGTGCTGTCTTTATTCAGCATCAGGTGCACCGGCGCGCGCAGCACGGTGAACGGCAGCGCGCTGATGGCGAGGCCTTGCTCCCTGGCTTCGTGGCGCAGCGCGGCGGTGTCGCCGAGGATCAGGTCGGCGCGGCCGGCCTCGAGCATGCGCACGCCTTGCTGAAAGCTGAGAAAGGTGCTCAGCAGTCCCGATTGCGCCAGCTCGGGCTGCACACGCGCGTAGGCCTTGCCATACCAGCCCATCTTGGGCGCCAGCAATGACAGCTTGTTGCGCGCCAGCGCATCGAGACTGCCGATGCCCCGGTAGCCGGCCAGCTTGCCGGTAGGGACGAACACACTGACGGTTTCATAGCGGTAAGCGATGCTGAAGCGCGCGTACTTGCGGCGCTCGGCCGTGTCCGAGGCCGCCAGCAGCAGGTCGATGCCGCCTTGTTCGAACTGGCGTTGCCGGCGCGCGGTCGGCAACTCGGGCAGCAGCTGCAGCGTGCAGCCCGCTTCCTTCACAATGGCTTGCGCCAGTTCCCAGTCCAGGCCGGCGGGCGGCGAGTTGGGTTTGCTGTAAAGATAAGGCGGCCATTGTTCCATCGCCAGCTTCAGCTGGCAGGATTCCGCCGTGGCGGCCCAGGCTGGTATGACAATTGCATGCGTCAACGCCATGACGGATAACACGTGACGCGCTTGCATGGAGATACCCCTTCTTGGTCTTTGGCTACAATTTGCCAGATGTGACGGGAATGTCAAGCGCACCTTTGCCTGCCCACCCACCACCTATAAGGACCGACATGCTTCCATTCCGCTTTCACCTCTCCCGCTTGCTGGCGCTGGCCAGCCTGAGTGCCGCCATGCTGGCGCCGCTGCCGTCGCAGGCCGGCTCGGCGCTGGTGCTGCTGACCGACTTCGGCACCTCGGACGGCGCGGTGTCGGCCATGCACGGCGTGGCCTACGGCGTCGATCCGACGCTGACCGTGTCCGACCTGACGCACCAGATACCGGACTACGACATCTGGCTCGGCGCCTACCGCCTGTACCAGACCGCCAACTATTGGCCCAAGGGCAGCGTGTTCGTGGCGGTGGTCGATCCGGGCGTGGGCACCAGCCGCAAGTCGGTGGTGTTGAAAACCACGGAAGGCCGCTACTTCGTCGGCCCCGACAACGGCCTGTTCACGCTGATCGCCGAGCGCGACGGCGTGGCCGAGCTGCGCGAGATCGACGAGACCGTCAACCGCCTGCCGGGCTCGGGCGAGTCCTACACCTTCCACGGCCGCGACGTGTATGCCTATGTCGGCGCGCGGCTGGCGTCCGGCGCGATCCGCTACGACCAGGTCGGCCCGCTGCTGCCGAGCGCTTCGGTGGTGAAGATCCCTTACCAGCAACCCGTGCGCAAGGGCGGGGTGGCGCGCGGCATCGTGCCGGTGCTTGATGAAAAGTACGGCAACGTCTGGACCAATATCCCCAAGTCGCTGTTCGACGAGCTGCAGATCGCGCTGCACGACAAGGTGCGGGTGCGCATCCTGCACGGCGGCAAGCAGGTGGCCAGCGTGGTGGCGCCGTATGAAAACACCTTCGGTGGCGTGGCGGCCGGCAAGCCGCTGGTCTATATGAACAGCCTGATGGATGTCGCCGTGGCCATCAGCCAGGGCAATTTCGCCGCCAAGCACCATGTGGGCTCCGGTGTCGACTGGGAGATTGAAGTGAGCAAGGCATCGCCGTCGAGGAAATAGATCGCTATTGTGCGCCGTCAGACAATACAGTTGTTACACTTTCACTTTCTGAATCTGGGCGCCTTATGTCTGCATTACCTGTTTCCACCTCATCCGCGGTAGCCGAGCCGGCCTGGCGCTTCATCGGCGGCGGCACGCCCATGCGCGACATGGTGCAGGCCCATGCGTGGGAAGACACGGCGCTGGGACCGATCGCCGGTTGGCCGGC
The DNA here is from genome assembly GCF_964254095.1 of Duganella sp. LjRoot269. NCBI lineage: Bacteria > Pseudomonadati > Pseudomonadota > Betaproteobacteria > Burkholderiales > Oxalobacteraceae > Duganella > Duganella sp. LjRoot269. The sequence continues at coordinate 1,028,446 of NZ_CAXUSL020000001.1, forward strand.
CTCGCTGCGCACCAGCGTCGGCATCGTCCTGCACTCGGTGCATCCGATGTTCCTGTGGTGGGGCGAGCAGCTGGTGCAGGTGTATAACGACGCCTACGTGCCGTGCTTCGGCGCAGGCAAGCATCCGGCCGCGCTGGGCCAGCCCGGCCGCGAGTGCTGGCCGGAGACCTGGCCCATCATCGGCCCGCAGATCGACTGCGTGCGCAACGGCGGCGAATCGCAGTGGTATGCCGACAATCTGGTGCCGATCTGGCGCAACGGCCGCATCGAGGATGTCTACTGGAGCTACACCTACACGCCGGTGTTCGACGAGCACGACCGCGTCGGCGGGGTGCTGGTGGTGTGCACCGAAACCACGTCGCAGGTGCTGGCCGAGCGCCGCCGCCACGGGCTCGACATGCTGGCGCGCAGCCTGCTCAACTGCCGCAGCGAACAGGACGTCCTCGCCAGCATCGCGCAGTGCGTGGCCGACAATGCGGCCGACCTGCACGGCGTCGAGCTGTACCACGGCGACCCGCCGGTCGAGCAGGGCGACGGCACGCTGGTCATCCGCAGCGCCGAGCTGCAACTGTGCGACGACCTGGCGCTGGTGTTCCGGCTGTCGCCGCGGCTGCCGCTGGACCACAACTATCGCCAGTTCCTGGAACAGATCACGGCCGCCGTGTGCGCCACGCTGAGCCGGCTGGAAAGCGACCGCGCGCTGGCGCAGGCGATGGCGGAGAGCGAGCGCCTGAACATCGACCTGAACATGTCCTCGCGCATCAAGGATGAATTCCTGGCGATGCTGGGCCACGAGCTGCGCAATCCGCTGGCACCCATCGTCACCGCGCTCAAGCTGATGAAGCTGCGCGACACCGGCAGCGCCAACGAGCAGGCCGTGATCCAGCGCCAGGTCGACCACCTGGTGCGGCTGGTCGACGATTTGCTGGACGTGTCGCGCATCGCCAGCGGCAAGGTCGAGCTGCGCAAGGAAACCGTGGCGCTGGCGGACGTGCTGAACAAGGCGATCGAAATGACCAGCCCGCTGCTGGAGCAGAAGCAGCACCAGTTGCTGGTCGACCTGCCCACCGCGCGCTGGCATGGCGATCCGGCGCGGCTGGCGCAGGTGGTGTCCAACCTGCTGAGCAACGCCGCGCGCTACACGCCGGCCGGCGGCCACATCACGCTGTCGACCCGCATCAAGGGCGACTGCCTGCAGATCCAGGTGACCGACGACGGCAACGGCATAGCGCCGACCTTGCTGCCGCACATCTTCGACCTGTTCGTGCAGGGCAACCGCCAGCTGGACCGCGCCAAGGGCGGGCTGGGTATCGGCCTGGCGCTGGTGCGCAACCTGGTGCAGATGCATGGCGGCGAGGTCAGCGCCTACAGCGCCGGCGAAGGACGCGGCAGCACCTTCACCTTGACCTTGCCCGGGTCGGTGGTGGCCGAGGCCGAAACGCCGGCCGCGGCGGCGCCGGAAACCATGGCCGGCCATGGCGCCAGCGTGCTGGTGGTGGACGACAACCAGGACGCCGCCGATTCGCTCGGCGACCTGCTGGGCGCGCTGGGCTACAGCGCGACGGTGGCCTACGATCCGGCCCACGCCATCGTCGCCGCCGGCGGCGCCATGCCGCAGGTGGCCATCCTCGACATCGGCTTGCCCGGCATGGACGGCTTCGAACTGGCCGGCCATCTGCGCGGCCTGCCGGACGGCGCGGCGCTGAAGCTGATCGCGCTGTCCGGCTACGGCCAGGAGCACGACAAGTCGCGCAGCCGCGCGGCCGGCTTCGATGCCCATCTCGTCAAACCCGTCAATATCGCCGAACTGCAAACCGTGCTGGACAACCAGATTGGTTGAAGTTATCAAAAATAGTTGTATATTTCTTAAATAAACCATTAAAATAGCCTCGTGGAAACTTTTGTCTGGCACGAGGACGGTATGGAACTGGTTTACAAGAACGAAAAAACGCTGTTTGCGATCATGCTGGGCGTGTCCGTGCTGATCTGGGCCGGGCTGCTGCTGGGAACCATGGGCATGGCGCTGGTGTGGCTGCTGCTGTTTTTCATCGCCTGGTGTTTCGCCCAGTCGGCACTGGTGTCCTATCTGCGCGGCACGGCGGTGCGCATCACGCCGCAGCAGTTTCCCGACCTGCAGCAGCGCATCGTCACCTGCTGCCAGCGCCTCGGGCTGGAGCAGGCGCCGGAGGCCTACCTGCTGCAGATGGGCGGGCTGTTCAACGCCTTCGCCACGCGCTTCCTCGGCAATCACTACATCGTGCTGTACTCGGACGTGGTCGATGCGCTGGAGGACAAGCCGGACGCGATCAATTTCTACATCGGCCACGAGATCGGCCACATCAAGCGCAACCACCTGCGCTGGTCGGCGCTGCTGGCGCCGGCTTCGCTGGTGCCGCTGCTGGGCGCGGCCTATGCGCGCGCCCGCGAATACACCTGCGACCGCCACGGCTTCCACGCCTGCGACGATTTGAAAAGCGCGCAGGTCGGGCTGGCGGCGCTGGCCGCCGGCGGCAAGCGCTGGCGCCAGCTGAGCACGGCGGGCTACGCGGCGCAGGCGCGCGAGTCGTCCGGCTTCTGGATGTCGTTCCATGAGCTGGTCGGCGACTACCCGTGGCTGGTCAAGCGCATGGCCGTGGTCAAGGGCCTGGCCGCCGGTAGCGAAGTCGAGCAACCCGGCCGCCACGGCCTGGCCTATGTGCTGGCGCTGTTCGTGCCGCGCCTGGGCGTCGGCGGCCTCGGCTCGCTGATCGGCGTGGTGGCGCTGGCCGGCGTGCTGGCCGCCGTGGCGATTCCCGCCTACAGCGACTACACGGCGCGCGCCCGCATGGCCCAGGTGGTGGCGGTCGGCCACGGCGCGACGGCGGCGGTGGAGCGCTACTTCTACGCCAACGGCCGCGGCCCGGCCACGCTGGCGCAGGCCGGCTATGCGATGGACGACCCCAGCCACGTGGTGCAGGAGGCCACCGTCGACGCCGGCAACGGCATGGTGCGCGTGTTCCCGGCCGATCCCGGCTACCGCGGCAAGGCTATTGCTTTCACGCCAAGAGTGGACGAGAATAAGCGTGTCGTCTGGCAATGTGGCAGCGAGGAAATTCCCGCACGCGTGCTGCCGCCGGACTGCCGCAACTAACGCAAGGATACCGTTGACCTCTGCCCTGGAAATCGCCGCCAATGTCGTCATGACGGTTTCCATCGTGCTGGCGGGGCGCAACAATGTGCACTCGTGGTGGCTGGGCGTGGTGGGCTGCTCGATGTTTGCCGCGCTGTTCTACGGCGTCAACCTGTACGCCGACGTCGCGCTGCAGCTGTTCTTCATCGTCACCTGCCTGATCGGCTGGCTGCGCTGGGTGCGCGGCGACGCCGGTTCCGCGCTGCCGATCAGCCGCGCGCGGCTGGGCGCGCTGGGCTGGATGGTCGCCGTCGGCCTGGCCGCCACCGTCGTCTACGGCCTGATGCTGCAGGCTTACACCAACGCCTACGCCCCCTTCATCGATTCCGCCGTGCTGATGTTCAGCATCGTGGCCCAACTGCTGCTGATGGGGCGGCGGCTGGAAACCTGGCCGTTCTGGCTGCTGGTGAATACCATCTCGGTGCCGCTGTACGCCAGCCGGGGGCTGTATCTGACCGCCGTGCTGTATGCGGCTTATTGGCTCAATGCGCTGGTCTCGTGGTTGTTCTGGCGCCGCCAAATGACAAAGGAGACATCATGCAATGGTTCTATGACCTGAAAATCGGCAGGAAGCTGATACTGGCGTTCGCGCTGGTCATTGCGCTGACCTGTTTCCTGGGCCTGTTCTCGCTGGGGCAGCTGGCCAAGGTCAACCAGGCGTCCACCGACATCGCCACCAACTGGCTGCCGGCGGTGCGCTACCTGGGACAGATGCAGGCGTCGATGTCGCGCTACCGCATCTCCGAGGCGACCCACATCCTGCTGGCGGAAGACAGCGAAATGACGGCCACCGACAAGTCGATGGCGACCCGGCTCGAGACGCTGCGCAAGCAGCAGGCCGCGTACGCGGCGCTGGTGTCGGAGCCGGAGGAAAAGCGCATCTACGGCGAGCTGCAGAAGTCGCTCGACGACTACCTCGCCACCAGCGGCAAGCTGACCGCGCTGTCGCGCGAAGGCAAGAAGGATGAGGCGCGCGCGCTGTTCCGCGGCGGCTCCAACAAGCTGTTCCGCCAGGCCAACGAGCAGCTCGACGCGCTGATCAAGATCAACGACGATGGCAGCGCCGGCGCCGACCGCTCCGCCGGCGACACCTACGCGATGTCGCGCAGGCTGATCCTCGGCACGCTGGCGGTGCTGATCGTGGTCAGCATGGTGCTGGCGACGGCGGTGGCGCGCATCGTCTCGACGCCGCTGGAAGAGGCGGTGACGATCGCCCAGCGCGTCGCCGACGGCGACCTGACCGGCCACATCGTCAGCCATGCCAGGGATGAAACCGGCCAGCTGATGGACGCGCTCAAGGCCATGAACGACAGCCTGCTGCGGGTGGTGGGCCAGGTGCGCAGCGGCACCGACACCATCGCCACGGCGTCGGCGGAAATCGCCAGCGGCAACCTGGACCTGTCCAGCCGCACCGAAGGCCAGGCCAGTTCGCTGGAGGAAACCGCGTCGGCGATGGAGGAACTGACCAGCACCGTCAAGCAGAACGCCGACAACGCGCGCCAGGCCAACCAGCTGGCGCAATCGGCGTCCGGCACCGCCGCCGACGGCGGCAAGGTGGTGGGCGAGGTGATCGCGACGATGGAATCGATCAGCGCGTCGTCGCGCAAGATCGTCGACATCATCAGCGTCATCGACGGCATCGCGTTCCAGACCAACATCCTGGCGCTGAACGCGGCGGTCGAGGCGGCGCGCGCCGGCGAACAGGGACGCGGCTTCGCCGTGGTGGCCACCGAGGTGCGCAACCTGGCCCAGCGCAGCGCGGCGGCGGCCAAGGAAATCAAGGCGCTGATCGACGATTCGGTAGTGCAGGTCGACAGCGGCACGGCGCTGGTGCAGCAAGCCGGCAGCACGATGGCGGCCGTGGTGGCCAGCGTGCAGCGGGTCAGCGACGTGGTGGCGGAAATCTCCTCCGCCAGCAGCGAGCAGAGCACCGGCATCGAGGAAGTCAACAAGGCCATCGTGCAGATGGACGAGGTGACGCAGCAGAACGCCGCGCTGGTCGAGCAAGCGGCGGCGGCCGCCGGCGCGCTTCAGGACCAGGCCGCCAGCCTGGCCGGCGTGGTCAGCGTGTTCCGCCTGCGCTGACTCTCGGCGTCAGCCCTGCGGCGTCTTGCGCAGCTGGTTGGCCTGGCGGAAGGCGCTGGGCGTGATGCCCATGCGCTCGCGGAAGGCGGTGGCGAAGTTGCCGGCGTTGTTGAAGCCGATCAGCAGCGCGATATCCTGCACGTCGATGTCGGTTTCCCTCAGCAGCTCCTCGCCGCGCCGTATGCGCGCCTCGCGGATGTAGGCGAACACCGTCATGCCGGTTTGCTCGCGGAAGACCTGCGACAATTTTTCGCGGTAGGTGCCGACGTTGCGGGCGATCTCGGCCAGGCCGGGCAGCGACGCCAGGTTGTCGGCGATCAGGCGCTTGGCGGCGTTGACGATGACCGCGTCCGGTTCGGCGTCCGGGGTGCCGGCGGCCGCCGGCTGAGCGGGCGAGTGTGCCTGTGCCTGCGACTGCGCCTGGCTGGCGCGGCGCGCCAGGTTCAGGTGCACCTGGATGCGCGCCGCCAGTTCCCCCGATGAAAACGGCTTGGATACGAAATCGACGCCGCCTATCGACAAGCCCATGATGCGCTCCTCGTCGGCATCGGCGCCGCTGAGGAAGATGATGGGGATATGTTCGGTGACGGGATTGGCCTTGAGCAGCCGGCAGGCGGTGTAGCCGTCCATATTGGGCATGCGCACATCGAGCAGGATCAGGTCGGGCTGATCGGCCAGCGCCAGCTGGTAGCCCTGCAGGCCGTTGAAGGCGACCGACACGCGATACGGCAATTCGCTCAGCAGGTCGACCAGCACCCGCTGTTCGAACGCGGAATCGTCCACGATGAGGATCTTGCGCTGTTGGCTGTCGCTGGCATTTTGCATGGCCGGCCCTGATACATGGTTGATAAGGTTTTGTCACGCCCTGTTGCGTATTATGCCTATCTTTTAAAATTTTTTGATAGTTTTCTCCTGTAGAGCTCGGCTTGCATGGTTGTTGCAAATTTTGCCTATCCTCAAAATATTTTTCATAGATTTCTACGCTAGCAAAACCGTAGCCGCCTGTGGCAAAAGCACGTGTTTCCTGGATCGTTAATAATGAAATCGACTGTTCAGGGCGGCGCCCGCCGACCCGGAAAATCGTAGAAGAATCAATCCTATTGTGCAAAATGCAATTTTTGTTTGCTAATCTGGAACAGAGGAGTCAAAAAATGAAACATACCGATTTTGGTCGCATGTCCTGCCCCATCGCACGCAGCCTGGGCAAGGTGGGTGAGTGGTGGAGCATCCTGATCCTGCGCGACGCCTTTTATGGCCTGTCGCGTTTCGACGAATTTGAAAAGAGCCTGAAGATCGCGCCGAACATGCTGACCCGCCGCCTGGCCGGGCTGGTCGAAGGCGGCCTGATGGAGCGCCGCCTGTACAGCACCCGTCCGCCGCGCTACGAATATGTGCTGACCAAGTCCGGCCGCGATTTCAAGCCGGTGCTGCTGGCCTTCATCGCTTGGGGCAACGACCACCTGGCACCGGAAGGCGCCAGCCTGCTGGTGGTCAGCCGCGAAACCGGCAAACCGGCCGACCAGGTGCTGGTCGACGCCAACAGCGGCCTGGCCATCAACGACGAGGACTATATGTTCGCGCCGGGACCTGCCGCCACCGACGTGATGCGCACGCGCCTGATCGAAATCAGCAAGCACGCTTCCTGACACGCTACAACGCCGGTTCCAGCTGGGAGTAGACGGCGTTGGCCACCTTGGCCAGCGCCGCCTTGTCCAGGTTGCCGGACAGGGCATAGCCGAACTGCCCGTCTATCCAGTAGAACACGCCGACCTGGCCTTCCTGTGCAAAGCGGAAGCCGGTTTCCCGGTTGTGCGTTTGTTCCGTCGATACATACAGCGTCAGGCGCGCGCCGCCGGCGTCGCGGTACATGAATTGCGCCACCGGCCCGCTCTGACCGGGCAGCAAACGTCCCCCTTCCAGCTCATAGCCCTGCGCCGCCAGTTGCGGCGGTTTCAGCGGCGCGCCCAGGCGTTTCGACAGCCAGGCCACCAGGTGCGCCTGCTGGTCGGCGCCCACTTCGACCGGGTGCCGCACTTCCGGCGTGTAGACCACGTGGGCCAGCGCGGCGCGGCGCGGCAGCGCGGCCAGGCTGGCGGCCGCGTTCGGCGCATTGTCGGCCGACAGCGCCTGCAGCGCGGCCTGGTCGGCGGCGCCGTGCAGCAGCCAGCCGGCGCCGCCGCCGGCCAGCGTCAGCGCCAGCATCGCGGCGGCGCGCAGCGGCAGCGGCCACGCTGGGGCTGGGCCTGGGCCCCGGCCTGGCGGGCGCGCCGTCATCGCCGCCGGCACCGGCTCGTCCAGCAGCGGGTTGAAGACCGCGCGCAGTGCGGCGTTTTGTTCGCGGTAGGCTTGCAGCCGGGCCGCTTCGGCCGGATGCAGTTCCAGATAGGTATCGACCGCGCCGGCGCGCGCCGGCGGCAGGCGGCCATCGACCCAGGCTTGCAGTTCGGCTTCGGTTACGGTGGCGTTCATTTGACGACCTTTAGCGGAGAGGGCAGGGGCTGGCCCGCCATAATCAGGCGCAGCCTTTCGCGCGCACGGGACAGGCGCGACATCACGGTGCCCAGCGGAATATCCAGCGCGGCGGCCACTTCGTCGTAACTCAATTCTTCCAGCGCCACCAGCAGCAGCACGTCGCGCTGTTCGGGCGGCAATTGTTGCAGCGCCCGGTCCATGTCGCGCAGGGCGAGGCGGCCGGCGGCGCCATCGACGCCGGCCAACGGCAGGTCGTCATCGAGCGCTTCGGTGGCCAGCGCCGGGCGGCGCTGGCTGTCCACATGCAGGTTGTGCATGATGCCGAACAGCCAGGCGCGCATGTCGCTGCCGCGCCGCCACGAGGACAGCTTGTCCCAGCCGCGTTCGATGGTGTCCTGCACCAGGTCGTCGGCGTCGGCGCGGCCGCCCAGCAGCGCCCGCGCGTAGCGGCGCAGGCGCGGGATACAGGCGACCAGGCGCTCGCCGTCGTCTTGCAGCGACATGGATGGGCTTAGTCCTTGACGACGTGCCAGATGTCCTTGAAGTTGTCGCCGTTGCGGTCGCCCGGCTTGACGTCCTTCTTGAACGTGTACAGCGGCTTGCCGTTGTAGGCCAGCTGCTTGGCGCCGTCGTCACGGGTGATCACCGAATACGGCGGGGCCACGCTGGCGGACGGTGCCACGGCTGGCCAGTTCTCGCTGCACGGACCGTTGCAGGCGCTCTTGCCGGCGCTGTCCTTGTCGAAGGTGTAGACGGTCATGCCGGCACTGTTGACCAGCACGCCGTCCTTTTTCATGACGTCGTCGGCATGGGCGGCGCCGGCCAGCAGCGCGGCGGCGAGGAGGGAGGTCAGGCGTATCATGGTTTTCATGGCGTTTTCCTTGGTATGGTTGAGTGAACTGCGGACGTTGCAATTGCGTATACGTAAGGGACGGCCCGTATATTCCCGCGACCGTAAAATAAATCTCCGATCAGTTCATCTTGAGAGGGGAACAACATGAATAAACTCCATCGCATCATCACCGCCAGCCTGGCCGCTGCGGCAATGACGTCATCCTACGCCCAAACGCTGAACAAGGGCGATCAGCACATACTCGCACAGCTGGCGCAGGCCAATATGGCCGAGATCGCGGCCGGCAAGATCGCACTGGAAAAAGCGTCGTCGCAGGAGGTCAAGACCTTCGCCCAGCAGATGGTGGACGATCACACCAAGGGCCTGCAAGCGGTGCAGGACGTGGCGCGCAGCAAGAACGTCACGCTGCCGACCGAGCCGGACGCCAGGCACAAGAAAATGGCCGACAAGCTCAACGGCCTGAGCGGCACGGCCTTCGACAAGGCCTACCTGGCCAATGCCGGCGTGCGCGACCACAACGAGGCGCACAAGCTGGTCGCCAGCGCGCAAAAGAAAGCCAGCGATCCTGACGTCAAGGCGCTGGCCGCCAAGCTGCAGCCGACCGTCGACCAGCACTTGCAAACCGTGCAAGCAATGGCGGCCGGCGGCAACTCCAAACAGTAGCGCCGGATATTTCTTCCAGCAAGATAATTTCCGTGTGGAACTAAATTCTCTTTGATTTCAGGGACTTGGAAGGGAGGAATAGTGCCGTCCGTAAACTGTGGAATAATGCCGGCTATGGCGTTATATGCGCCCAGGCAATGGGCTGCGGCCCACAGGAAAAGGAAGTCATTTGGTGGATATGTTTGCGCTCGATGAAGAGCTGGCGCAGTGGCAGGAGGAGTTGTCGGAAGCGCAAGGCTTGCCCCGCCTGCGGCTGTTGACGGCGCTCGCCTGGCACAACCGCCAGCGCGACCCGGAGCGCGCGCAAGCCCTTTCCGCAGAGATTGTTCCGCTGCTGGACCTGCTGCCGCCGTCGCACGTGACGCTGAGCCGCGCCCGACTGCTGCTGATCTCCGCCGAATCCGAATGGCTCAACGGCCAGCTTGACTCCGCCCAGTACCAGGCCGAACAGGCGCTGGCGCTGTGTGACCAAGCCGCCGCCGTGCTGCCGGAGGAGTCCAGCCTGGGCCGCGCCGACGCCTGCTGGGTGCTGGCCTGGATCGCCAACGATCGCGGCGCCAGCTCCACCGGCGACGGCTGGCTGGAACGGGCGGCCGCCGCCGCGCGCGCCGGCGCCGATCCGGTGCGCGTCGACGTCATCGACGCCGCCGCCGGCATCTGCGACACCTTCGGCGACTGGCAGCTTGCGCAGCAACGCTGGAGCGGCCGCTTCAGCGCCGGCCTGGACGGCGTGGCGCCCATCGCCGCCGGCTGGATCAGTGACTTCTTCGGCACCTGCGCGTTCCAGCGCAGCGAGTACGGCCGCGCCATCGGCCACCTGATGCTCAGTTTTGAAACCGCGCTGGCGACGGGGCAGATACGCCGCGCGGTCATCGTCGCCACCAACATCGGCAACGGCTTCACCAGCCTGAACGCGCATGAAGCGGCGCTGGACTGGATGCAGCGCGGCCTCGATCTGGCGCGCCCCACCGGCTGGCCGCTGAGCATCGGCATGTGCCTGATGCAGACCGCCGAAACGCTGCGCCAGCTGGGCCAGCGCGAAGCGGCGCAATCGCTGCTGCGCGAAGCGCTGGCGACGCTGGCGCCGTTGTCAGGTTCGCGCGCCTACGCGGTGGCGCTGGAATACCAGGGCGACCTGGCGCTGGACCTGGGCAACCACGCGGCGGCGCTGGACAGCTTCACCCGCCTGGCCTCGCGCGGCGATGCGCTGGGCCAGAGCGATTTCCAGAGCAGCGCGCGTCGCGGCCAGGCACACGCGCTGTCGCACCTTGCGCGTCCCGCCGAGGCGCTGGCGGCTGCGCAAGGCGCGCTGACGCTGGCGCGCGAGCATGCCGACGCCTCCAGCCAGATCGCCGCGCTCAGCGTGTTGGCCGACATCCATGCGCGCCACCGGCTGCCGGCGCCGGCCGACATGAAGGCCGCCAACCCGATGCTGCATTACCTGCAGCTGGCGCTGGAAATCGCCGCCACCATCGAAGGCTACACGGTGCCGGGATCGCTGCTCGACGCGACCGCGCGCGAGCATGCCGCCATCGGCGATTTCGAACGCGCCTATGCGATCTCGCTGCAGGCCAGCGCCTCGCGCGATTTGACGCACAGCCAGCAGGCCACCAACCGCGCCATCGCGATGCAGGTGCAATACCAGACCGAGCGCGCGCAGACGGAGGGCGAGCATCACCGCCAGCTGGCCGCCGCCGAGGCGCAGCGCGCCGCAGTGCTACAGCAGACCAGCGCCACGCTGGAGCATCTGAGCGCGATCGGCCAGGAGATCACCGCGCACCTGGATGCGGCGGCGGTGTTCCGTGCGCTGGACCGCCACGTGCACGGCCTGCTCGACGCCACCCACTTCTCGATCTTCCTGCTGGAGCCCGGTGGCGAGTGGCTGGCCTGCGCCTTCGGCGTCGAGGTGGGCAGGCCGCTGCCCGCGGTGCGCGTGCCGCTGTCGGATCCGAACGCCAATTCGGCGCGCTGCGTGCGCGAGCGCCGCGAGATCCTGGTGGAGCTGGGCGAGGAGGATGTCACGCCGAACCTGATCCCCGGCACGCTGCAGACTCTGAGCCTGCTGTTTGCGCCGCTGCGCGTGGGCGACCGCGTGCTGGGCGTGATGACGGTGCAGTCGCTGCGGGCGGGCGCCTACGGCGAACGCGAACGGCTGATCTTCCGCACGCTGTGCGCCTACGGTGCGATCGCGCTCGACAACGCCAGCGCCTACCGCCAGGTGGCGGCGACGCTGAAGACGCTGAGCACGACGCAGGAACAGCTGCTGGAAAAGAACCTGGAACTGGAGCGGGCCTACAAGGCGCTGGAGGAGGTCAGCCTGACCGACCAGCTGACGGGCCTGCGCAACCGCCGCTTCTTCCTGCAGAATGTCGACGCCGATGTCGCCATGAGCCTGCGCGGCTACGACGCCGGCCAGCACCGCGAGCTGACCGAATGCGATCTGCAGGCGGCCAACGACCTGGTGTTCTTCATGGTTGACCTGGACCACTTCAAGGAAGTGAATGACCGCTACGGCCACGCGGCCGGCGATGCGATCCTGGTGCAGATGCAGGAGCGCCTGCGCGAGGTGTTCCGCGAATCGGACTACGTCATCCGCTGGGGCGGCGAGGAATTCCTGGTGCTGGCGCGCGCCACGCATCGCGACGAGGCGCGGGCGGTGGCCGAGCGCATGCGCCGCGCGGTGGCGGACCGCGACTTCGACCTGCCGGACGGCGGCCGCCTGGCCAAGACCTGTTCGATCGGCTTTGCCTGCTTCCCGTTCATGCCGGAGCAACCGCGCCTGCTGTCCTGGTCGCAGGTGGTGGAACTGGCCGATCAGGGCCTGTACATCGCCAAGCGTTCCGGCCGCAATGCCTGGGCGGCCTTGTACAGCACCGAGGCCTCGCGGCCGGACGGCATCTTCCCGCGCCTGATGCGACAGCTGGACCAGGCGCTGACGGACGGCGAGGTGCGGCTGGTAAGCAATTTGACCGGGCCGCTGGTACTGGACGGCGAGCGTCGCCGCGTCGGCCTGTCGAGCGATCTGGAAACCTAAGGCGCTTCCACCACCACGTCACAATTGAGCGTATTGGCGATGTAGCACTTGTCGTGCGCCTCGTGGTGGATCGCCTCCAACTCTTCCGCACCAGGCGGCGCCGTGCCGGCGAAGGTGATCGCCGGGCGCAGCGTGATGCGCGTCATCGCCATTTTCCCTTGGGCGTTTTTACCCAGCAGGCCGATGGCGTTGTCGCGATACGCATCGACCGTGTGGCCCCGCTTGGCCGCGATCGACAGGAAGAACAGCATATGGCAGCTGGATGCGGCGGCCACCAGCGCTTCCTCGGGATCGACGGCGGCGGCGTCGGACATCGGCAGCGGCACGGACAGCGGCGAGGAGGAGGCGGGCACCGTGGCGCCACCGTCGAAATGCCAGGCGTGCGCGCGACTGTAGCGCTGCCCGTGAAAATCCTGCCCGTTGCGGTTCCACTCCACCTGTGCTTCGAATTGCATATTCCGCTCCTTCGATGAGATGGCCCATATGATAACCCTTTGCTTGCGTTTTGCTTGCGCTTTTACTTGATATACTGTCGGCTCATCCCCTCGCACCCTACGCCATGACCAAGACGCGCTGCAGCTGGGCCAATCCGGCCAATCCCCTTTATCTTGAATACCACGACAAGGAATGGGGCGTGCCTTGCCACGACGAGCGCCGTTTGTTCGAGATGCTGAACCTGGAAGGCGCGCAGGCCGGCCTGAGCTGGGAGACGATACTCAACAAGCGCGAGAACTACCGCGCCGCCTTCGACCAGTGGGACGCCGAAAAAATCGCCGCCTACGATGCGGACAAGGTGGCCGAGCTGCTGGCCAATGCCGGCATCGTGCGCAACCGCCTGAAGGTGGCGGCGGCGATCACCAATGCCCAGGCCTACCTTCGCCTGCGCGACAGCGGAACGACGCTAGACCAGTGGCTGTGGGCATACGTGGCAGGCAAACCGCTGGTCAATGGCAAGGGTCCGCGTCCGGCGAAGACGGAGCTGTCGGACCGCATCTCCAAGGACCTGGCCAAGCTGGGATTCAAGTTTGTCGGCTCGACGATTATCTACGCCTACATGCAGGGCATCGGCATGGTGAACGATCACGATCCGGCCTGCTTCTGCAGGGCGCGCAAGTAATGACACAGCGGACTCGCCGGGTGGTGCTCGATACCGATTTCGGACTCGGCGAGCGCTTCATGGCGGCATGGCGGGAGCGCGCGCAGAAGGGCGGCCTGCAAAGTAAACTGCATTACGTGGCGGTGGTGGCTCAAGTGCCGCCGGCGGCGCAGATAGCCGATGCGCAGCTGCGCTCCTTGTGGCCGCTGAATGTGCCGGGCTTACACCGCATCCTGCTCGACGATGGCCGCGTGACGCTGGACCTGCTGGCCGGCGCGTTGGACGCGGTGCTGCCGCAGATAGATGCGCGCGTCGATGCGTTCCACGTCGCGGCGATGCCCGCGCCGAGTGCGACGGCTCTGGCGCGCGGCCTGGCGAAGCTGGCGGTGCAGGGCGCGAGCCTGCGCGCCGAGGCGCCGGACGAAGCGCTGGTGTGGGCATTGACCGCGGCAGGCTTTAGCTGCCAGACCATCGAAGGCACGCACGATGTCGGCGCCGTCTACCAAAGCCGCAGGCCGCAGCCAGCCGCGCCGCCGGAACCGGTACGCCGCGCCATCGTGATCGGCGCCGGACTGGCCGGCTCCTCCGCTTGCCAGCGCCTGTGCGCGAACGGCTGGCAAGTCACGCTGATCGAACGGCACGCGGAACCGGCGCAGGAGGCGTCCGGCAATTTGGCCGGCATCTTCATGCCGCTGCTGTCGAAGGACGACAACATCCCCACGCGGCTGAGCCGCGCCGCCTATCTGTTCGCCCTGCGCGAGTGGCAGCGGCTGGGCGGCGTCGGCGCTGCGTTCGACGGCCAGCGTTGCGGCGTGCTGCAGCTGGCGCGCGACGCCGCGCATGCCAAGGTCCAGCGGGAGGTAGTCGAAGCCTGGAACTACCCGCCGGAGTACGCGCGCTGGCTGGATGCCGGCGCGGCCGGCGAACTGCTGGGCGCCGCGACGCCCGACGGCGGCTGGCTGTTCGAACTGGGAGGATGGGTGCGTCCGTCATCGTTGTGCGAGGCGATGTTGCTGGCATGTGGCGACCATTTGTTCCGCGTGTTCTGCGCCGAGGCGCTGGACCTGCGGCGCGTCGATGGCGAATGGCAGGTGCGCGGGCGCGATGGCGAACTGCTGGCGCAAGCGCCGACGGTGGTGCTGGCCAACGGCACCGGCGCCGTCAACGTGGCGCAGGCCGCCGAACTGCCGCTGGCCGCGCTGCGCGGCCAGGTCACCCACCTTGCGGCGCAGGACGCACCGCAATTGTCGCTGGTGGTCTGCCGCGAAGCCTATGTCACGCCACCGGCGAACGGCATCGTCTGCGCCGGCGCCACCTACGACAACGACGGCGATCCATCCTTGCGCGCCACCAGCCAACTGGAAAACATCACCCGTCTCGCGGAGATCGTGCCCGGCGACGCCGTGGCCGCGCTGGCGGCCAGTGCGCCGCTGGCGGGCCGCGTCGGCTTCCGCTGCGCCGCGCCGGACCGCCTGCCGCTGGCGGGCGCGCTGCCCGATTACCCTTCCGCCGGCCGCCTTGAACGCCTGCGCGACGTGCCGCGCCATCCCGGCCTGCATTGCCTGCTGGGCTATGCGTCGCGTGGCCTGATCTGGGCGCCGTTGATGGCCGAACTGCTGGTCGCGCAACTGGAAAACGCGCCGCCGCCGCTGGAGGCCACGCTGGTCGAGGCGCTCGATCCCGGCCGCTTCCTGCTCAAACAGCGTCGCCGCAGCCAATAGAGTCGTTGCGTTCGCGCAAACGCGCAGGCATCCTTGCGTTGGCGCTGTCATGTCCGACAGGATATAATCCGAACACCATACCAATGCCGTCCACGGAGAGCCGAACGATGGATGAAGACGATGCGCAGCACCATGAAGGATCGCCGGAGCTGTTCATGTTCCTGGCATCGACTGTGCACGACATGAAAAATTCCATCAGCGTCCTCAGTGGCACGCTGGAGAACTTGCTGGCCGGCGCGGGCCAACCCGCCGCCGTTCCCGAGCCGCCCGATTACGACCAGCTGGCGCAGATGCTGTATCAAACCAAGCGCCTCAACGACAACCTGATCCAGCTGCTGGCGCTGTACAAGGACGTCGGCAAGCCCGGTTACCCGTTCGACCCGGCCGCTCAAAGCATCAGCGAATTGGTGCAGCAGGTGGCGGGGCAGGCGCGCATCCTGCTGCAGTCGCGCGGCATCGCGCTCGATCTCGATTTCCCGCCGGACGCCATCTGGACGCTGGACGAAGACCTGATCATCGGTGTGCTGGTCCACGCCATCAACAACGCGATCCGCTACACGCGCGACCGCATCCGCCTGGCGGTCCGCATCGACGGCGACTACCTCGAACTGCGGGTGGAGGACAACGGCGGCGGCTTCCCGCCGTCCCTGCTCGAAGCGGGTGTCAGCGCGATGGGCAACCGGCGCAGCGGCGTCAATTTCATCAGCAACAGCAGCGGCCTCGGTCTCTACTTCTCCAGCGAAGTGGCGAAGATGCACAAGCACCGCCAGCGCGGCGGCAGCATCGCGCTGGAAAACGGCGGCGCGCTGGGTGGCGGCTGCTTCGTGCTGCGGCTTCCATGAGCGTCGTCGAGCATGCGGCCACCGGCGGCGTCGATTGGGCGGAGAAGCGCTATCTGCTGATCGACGACTTCGTCGGCATCCGCCAGCTGCTGCGCGAATCGCTGCGCAATCTCGGCGCCAAGCATATCGACCAGGCGGCCAGCGGCGGCGAGGCGATGATGCTGCTGTCGAAGACCCGCTACGACGTTGTGCTGTGCGATTACAACCTCGGCGACGGCAAGAACGGCCAGCAGGTGCTGGAGGAGGCGCGCATCCGCAACCTGATGATGCCGAGCAGCGTATGGCTGATGGTCTCCGCCGAAAAGAGCGTCGAGTCGGTGATGGGCGCGGCCGAGCACCAGCCGGATGCCTACATCATCAAGCCGATCACCGAAGGCGTGCTGCTGACGCGCTTGAACCGCGCGTGGAACAAGAAGCAGATCTTCAGCGAAATCGACCAGGCCTTTGCCGACAAGGACTACCTGCGCGCGGCCAAGCTGTGCGAAGAACAGATCGTCCACTATCCGCTGCACGCCGTCGACCTGCTGCGCATGAAGGCGACCTTGCTGCTGAAAAGCGGCGAGCCGGAACAGGCCCGCGCGGTCTACGAAAAGGTGCTCGACGACCGCGATTACAACTGGGCGCGCTGCGGCCTGGCCAAGATCCGCATGAACAACGGCGAGCTGGAATCGGCGCGGCAGATGTTCCAGTCGGTGATCACCGACAACCGCTTTTACATCGACGCCTTCGACCAGCTGGCGCAGTCGTTCCAGCTGCAGGGCAAGACCGAGGAAGCGTTCGACGTGCTGGAGAAGGCGGCCAAGCTGTCGCCGAACTCAGTGCCGCGCCAGCGTGCGCTGGGACAGACGGCGCTCAAGCTGGGCAACATCCCGGTGGCGGAAAAGGCCTTCCGCAAATGCATAGAGATGGGCGAGTACTCGGTGCTGAAAACGGTCGACGCATTTTTCGGCCTGGCGCGCGTGTGCGGGCAGAAGAACGACATCAAGGAAGCCATCCGCCTGCTGAACGCGGCGGTCCACCAGTTCGGCGGCGACCAGGTCACGCTGCGCGCCAAGATCACCGAAGGGCTGGTGTATCACGAAAGCGGCGACTATCGCCGCGCGCGCAAGGCCGGCGACGAGCTGGAAGCCTTGCTGGCCGATGAGAACAAACCGCGGCCGGACACCGACACCTGTCTCGACATGGCGAGCCTGATGTTCGCCGTCGGCGTCAAGGAAGCGCCGGTCGGGCTGCTGGTGTACGTGACCCGCAACAACCATGACAACACGCCGCTGTTGGACGATGTGCAGAAGATCTTCGACAAGGCGCGCATGGGCGACGAGGGCATGGAGCTGATCAAGTCGGCGCGCAAGGAAGCGTCCGACATGATGAACAAGGGCGTGCTGCTGTGGAAAAGCGGCAAGCTGGTCGAGGCGGTCGAGTGGATGCGCGTGGCGCGCAAGGCGCTGCCGCACAATATGCGCATTCTCTTCAATTCGGCGCAGATACTGATCTCCCAATTGCAGCAGACCGGCTATGTGCGCGAGCTGGCCGAGGAGGCCATCGGTGTGCTGATGCATGTCGACGCGATCGCGCCGGGGCAGCAGCGTTTCGCCCAGCTGATGGAGCAGCTGGCGATGCTGGCGCCGGTGTCCGGCGTGGTGGCGGCGGCGGCGGCCAGCGAGTACGAAGCGGCCAACGGCGCCGTGCCGGAATGAGTGCGCAGCGTGACGGATGGACGCAACAGCGAACTTGTTTCCGGATCGGCAAATGATTACACTGGATCGCGGCGCGGCTCTGTCCGCGCCTTGATTCGCTGTCAATATTGAGGGCAAATAAAGGGCACAAAAATATGCGCGATATCGCCAAGGAAGTGTACGTGAAGATGAAAGTGGGCAGCGTGGCCTGGATACGGCCGGTCGCCGCCAAAGGGGATACCCTGGACAGTTTTCAGGCCGCCCACGACAGCGCAAAGCTGCTCGAAGAAGAGGGCCTGATCGATATCGAAAAAGTGCAGCGCCAGGCGGATGGCCTGATCGACGCGATCCGCATCCAGCGCCTGGCTTAGGTTCGGCGTTCCCGCCCGGCTGTTACTTGTCCGCCGCCGCCGGCTTGGCCTTGGCGGGCGGCCGCTTGACCGGTGCTTTTTTCTCCGCCGGCTTGGCTGCTTCGGCGGCCGGCTTGGCCTTGACCGGCGCGGTGGCCGCCGCCGCGAACTTGGCGGCGGTGTCGGTGGCGCGCGCCGCGGCGCTGGCCATCATCGATTCGGACGCCATGGCCGTCGATACGGCCTGCTTGAACTGATCCTGCAGCATATTCCACCAGACAGCCGGATTGGCCATCTGCGCGGCCGCCGCATCGGCGCCCGGCTTGTCGGCCGGGGCGGTGGCTTCCGGCTTGGCTTCCGGCGCCGGTGCGGGCGTTGCCGGCGTCGCGGTCTTTTCCTTGTCGGCCTCGCGGGCGTGGTGGAAGAAGGCCGAGGCGTATGGATTGGCGTCGAAGATCGACTTGTCGTTGCCGGTCGGCTGGTTGACCGCCGCCGCCAGGCTGGCGCCGACCGATTTGAGCGTGGCGATGGTTCCGCGCTGCACCTCCAGCGCCTGGATGGTACCGCGCAGCATGCTCATGTTCAGGTTCAGCCAGGTCTCGACGGCCTTCAGGTCGTTGATCTTCTTGTCCAGTTCTTCGACCGACAGCGTCGGCGCAGTCAGGCCGGGCACGCTCATGGTGCCCCACAGGCTCTTGACGAAGTCCAGCGTATCGTTCATCACACCGGCGCCCGGTATGTTCGGCATTTGCGTATTGGCCATGAAAAGTCTCCTGTGGGAATAGCGTTCAGCGTAGCAGATAACGCGATGGCATTCAAAAGATTTTGACAACATTTCTGATCCGCCGCGTATCGCGGCCGAAAGCGTTAAACTAGCGGCCATGAGCTTATTCACCCATCTATTCCACCGCCGCCGCCTGTTGATTTTATGCGCAGCAACGGTGGCGCTGCATTATGTGGCGATCGACTGGGTGGACAACCGGCTCGGCAACGAGGCGGCGCGGCCGATGCCGCAGCCGTCGCTGATGACGGCGCAATTGCGGCTGACCTTGCCCAAGCATGTCGACACGCCGCCGTCGGCCGAGGTGCAACCCTTGCCGCCCGCCGCCAAGCCGCCGCGCAAGCCGAAACCCAGGCCCGAACCCGAACCGGTGCTGGACCAGCCGGAAGAGCCGGCTCCGGCCGCCAGCAGCGCGGCTGCGGCGGATGCCGGCGCATCAACCCCGGCGGCGGGAGAGGTTGCCGCCACGCCGGACGCCGGCGCCAACCAGTCCGGCGCCGCGCAGGCGCAAACCGCGGCGCCGCCGGCGGCCGACGCGGAAGCGGCCAAGCCGGCCGCGCCGGTCGCGGCGGCCGAGGAGGAGCCCAGGAGCGCGCGCCGCTACAAGGTCAATCTGCCGCCGTCCGCGCGTTTCGAGATGGACGTGGCGCGGGTCGATGCCGACGGCACCAACTGGACGGGCTCCGCCGGCATGACGTGGCATACTGACGGCAGCAAGTACGAAGCCTCGGCCGAGGCGGGCATCAGCCTGCTGGTCACGCGCCTGAATTTGCTGGTCGCGCGCAGCCGCGGCACGATCGACGACTACGGCATCTCCCCGGACACGGCCACGGAAAAGCGCGCGCGCCGCGCCGAAACCGCGACCCATTTCAACCGCGACGCCGGCACCATCACGTTTTCCGCGTCCGAGCGCAGCTACCCGCTGCTGGCGGGCGCGCAGGACAAGACCACGGTGCCGTTCCAGCTGGGCGGCATCGGCCGGGCCGACGTCAACCAGTTCCGCAGCGATATCGAGATACAAGTCGGCGAGGACAAGGAGGCGACGATTTTCCGCTTCCAGCTGGTCGGCGAGGAAGAGCTGGACACCAGGATGGGCAAGATCGTGACCTGGCACCTGAGCCGGCCGCCGCGTCCCGGCAGTTATTCGTCGCGGTTCGACATCTGGCTGGCGCCGGGGCTGAACTGGTACCCGATCCAATTCCGTAATACCGAAGCGAGCGGCGCGCTGACCACGCAGACCGTCACCAAGATCATCAAGACCGAACCTGGAAAGTGAAACGCATGCGAACCTCTATTATCCTTGGCCTGCTGGGCGCCACCGTGCTGCTGGCGGGCGCCGCGCAAGCGGCCGACGCGCCGGGCGACCACCCGAGCGTCAAGCGTCCGACCAGCATGCCGCCGTCGGCCGACCTGAGCTACTCGCTGAAGATCAAGCAGAGCGGGCTGTCGCTCAACGGCCAGGCCAGCGTGCAGTGGCGCGCGGGCGAGGGCAAGTACTCGATCGTCACCGAGAGCCGCGCCGCGATCTTCGGCAAGGTGGTGGAAAACCGCAGCGAAGGCGCGATCGACGATTTCGGCCTGGCGCCGGCCACGTTCTACGAGAAGCGCTTCCGCAAGGAGCCGTACACGACGTCGTTCAAGCGCGACGCCAAGACCATCACCTTCACCGAGAGCGACGTCAGTTACCCGATCAAGGGCGGCGAGCAGGATCGCTCCAGCGCCCAGTGGCAGCTGGCGGCCCAGGCGCGCGCCACGCCGGACAAGTTCAAGCCGGGCAGCGAATGGCAGTACTTCGTCGCCGGCCGCCGCGACGCGGAGCCGTGGACCTTCAAGGTGGTCAAGACCGAGGCGGTGCAGATCGGCACCGGCGAGGTGCAGGCCGTCCACCTGGTCAAGGCGCCGCCGCCGGACAAGGAAGGCCAGCAGGTCGACCTGTGGCTGGCGCCGTCCATGGACTGGTACCCGGTCCGCGTACGCTTCAACGACAGTGACGGCGACTTTGTCGACCAGACACTGGAAAAGGTCGTGAAGAAGTAGCCGCCTGCTATACTGACGCCCCCGCGATGATAATGCTTTGTTGCAATAATTGTAATCGCGTTGAGCAACCCAAATCCGGGGTCAGGTCCAGATCCGGGGTCAGATCCGACTTTTGGACACGAGCTCTGCTGTAGCGGCCGCTACAGCAGAGCTCGTGTCCAAAAGTCGGATCTGCCCCCGGATCTGGACCTGACCCCCGCTGTTTTATGGCAAAGAATGATAGAACCTATGACAAGTGAGCCCGCGCCGGAGCCGGCGCTGGATCAGCAACAGCAGCAAGACAGCCTGCAGGCGCACTTCCAGCCGAATATTTCGGCCGACGAGATCGAGCAGGTCTACCACCTGAAACGCGCCCAGCCCCTGCTGCAGGTGTTCACGGCGCTGTTCCACGGCGGCTTCGACGGCGTCCTGGTGCGCCTGCTGGTGCTGCGCGAGCTGGCGGCGGACACCGCCTCGTCCACCTTTTCGCGCGCCGACATCAACACCCGCCTGGCCTACCTGCTGCCCGAGTCGCTGGAAACGGTGCTGATGCGCCTGCGCTCGAACCAGCTGCTGGCGTGGGACGCGCAGCAAGCCGTGTACCGCGTCACGCCGATGGCGCGCAACGTGCTGTCGGCCATCGACGGTCTGCTGACGCTGGGCAAAGAGGAAGACGAAGCCGACATGGGCTTCCTGCTGTCGCAGGTGGCCGGCGCCCAGGTCATGGGCGGCGTCACCGTCGACCAGCTGAACCACCTGCTGGGCCGCTTGGTCGACCTGACCGAGGAGTTCTCCGACGCCATCGCCTCCGGTTCCGAGTTCCGCCTGCGCGCGTCGCAGGCGAAGTGGCACATGGCCTGCGACTGGGTCGAGAAGGGCTCGGAGATTCTGCGCGCGATCACCTCCGATGAAAACGCCGACAGCGCCACCCACCGTGCCGCGCAGGCGATCGGCCGCGCGCAATCGGCGCTGCTCAACATGCAGGGCATGTTCTCGCGCGCGCTGAACCAGATCGAGCGCCAGCGCGTGCACCTGGGCCAGTCCGGCCTGTCGACCACCGACATCAAGCGCTGGCTGCTGCTGCACGAAGACCTGGCGTCGCTGGCCGAAGGCGCCATCGACCAGCCGGTGGTGCCGCTGTTCATCACGCCGGCCGAGATGATCGACGTGGCCGAGACCGAGCTGCTGTCCGACCGCGCGGTCTCCGCCGTCGCCGGCGGCCTGCCCACCGGCACCGACGCGCCGACCACCATCAGCGAAGGCCCGCAGATGCAGCAGGAGCTGGACGACTGGCTGGCCCGCCTGTCCGACTTCGCCGCGCTGGGCAACTTCCCCAGCATCGCCGAGGAGGCGCCGAAATCGATCCCGGTGCAGGATTCGCTGCTGCCGGCGACCTTCGCCGTGGCCTCGTACCGCGCCTCGCTGCTGCCGCTGCTGGGCGACGCCGACGAAGCGCGCCTGCAGGGCGCCACCGCCGAACTGGCGCGCCTGCCGGTGAAGTTCATGCCGAGCGACGAAATGGTCCAGCTGCCCGACCTGCACGTGGCAGCGATGTCGTTAGCCTCCCTCTCACTTATTCTGAATCCGGAAGGCGACAAGTCCGATGAATGACGATTCCCAAATCCTGATCGCGCGCCTGTTGACGCATCAAACCCTGCGCCGCGACGACAAGCTGGTCAAGCGCGTGCTGTCGGACGAATTGTTCCGCGCCGAGGTCGACGCGCGCCTGCTGGCCACCGGCCTCAAACTGCTCGACAACGTCTACGCCGACCATGTGACCCTGGCGTTGACGCGCGCCATCGAGCCGAAGATCTTCGGCGCGCGCGACGTCTGGCAAAACAATAACTTCGGCCTGTCGCGCGACGGCGTGGCCCTGCTGGTCGTGCTGTGGGCGCAGATCATCCTGCCCAAGCGGGAACGCCAGGAAACCCACCAGCACGCGTCGGACGACCAGAACGACATGTTCGGCGTCGAGAAGCCGCTGCCGCGCGCCGAGGACACGTCGATCGGCATCGCCTACAAGGCGCTGCTGGCCGACTTCGGCGACAAGCTGGGCAAGAAGACGCGGCTGGACATGAACCTCGGCATCCTGGCCAAGCTGGGCTTCATCGAGCGCCGCGGCGACATCATCGTCGAAGGCCCGCTGCTGGACCTGATGATGGATACCGACCAGCTGAAAGAGCGCATCATCAACGGCGCGCTGGCCGACGTGTTCAAGCGCTCGCCGGCGCAGATCATCCCGGTGCCGCGCAGCTCGCCGCCCATCGCCGCCAACGACGATGAAGCGACGGCATCCGCCGGCATCGAAGACAGCGAGAGCGACGCCATACCGGCGTTCGATCCGCCGGTCGACGCCATGCCCGACGTGGCCGACACCGGCACCGCCGCCGGCGGCCCCGAACATCCAGCCGAGGACTAAGCCATGTTTCACATCAAATCACTAGAACTGGTCCACTGGGATTACTGGCAGCGCATCAAGAACATCCCGCTGGACGCCAAGATCATCACCATCGCGGGCCAGAACGGCTCCGGCAAGACCACCTTGCTCGACGCGCTGCGCACGTTGTTCGGCCTCGATTGCTCGATGGGCCGCACCTACAAGCACTACGCACGCCACAGCGGCCAGCAGACCGCCTGGCTGCGCGCCGTGGTCGACAACAAGAACGTCGGCAAGCAGTTGTCGAACCGCCCGTTCCGCAGCTCCGGCTTCTTCAGCGACGACGAGGTCACGCTGTTCTGCCAGATCCAGAAGAACGGCGGCGACTGGAAGCGCCAGTACCTCATGCGCCCGGGGAACGTGCAGATCGAAGACATCGGCGATGCCGGCAACGACTGGCTCGGTGTCGAGAACTACCGCAAGCGCCTCGCCAACGCCGGCCTGTCGCCGGCGATGGCGAAAGTGCTGGCGCTCGAGCAGGGCGAGACCGACAAGCTGTGCGAATACGCGCCGCGCCAGTTGCTGGACCTGGTGTTCCAGGTCTTCGGCGACAAGGAGGTGCTGGATGCGTACGACGAGGCCAAGCGCCACCAGCGCGACACCGAAGTCGAACTGAAACGCTTTGAAACCGAACTGGAAGCTTCCAAGACCAACCTGGAAGGCTTGCGTCTGCGCGTGGCCAATTACCACCAGTGGGAAGACCTGAACAAGGAGCGCCGCAACCTGCAGGAGGAAGTGCTGCCGACGCTGGAGTACCACGAAGCGCGCGAGAAGCACGGCAACGTCAGCCGCCAGCTGCGCGACGCGCGCAAGCCGCTGATGCAGGCCGACCAGCAGCTGACCGACAAGCGCAACGCGCTGGCCGCGCAGGCGAAGGCGCTGACCGAGGCGCAGCAGCACGAAACGGTGCTGGAGCAGGAATCGACCGCGCTGCAAAGCCGTTTGAACCAGATCAACGGCAAGCTGAAGCCGTTGGACAGCCTGCTGGAACAGAAGGTGCGCCTGCAGAAGCTGGCCGCCGACTCCGGCGCCGACCTGGCCGAAGTGGCGCAGCAGCTGCAGGAAAAAGAAATCGAACTGGCCCGCCAGCGCCAGTCGCGCGACGCCATCGCTTCGAAGATCGCGGGCGAACTATCGACCATCGCCGCGCTGCAGGGCAAGACCGCGATGCCGGAACCGGAAGCGCAACGCGGCATGCGCCGCGCGCTGAACGACGCCGGCATCGGCCACGCCATGCTGTCCGATATCGTCGAAGTGACCGATGCGCGCTGGCAGGGCGCGATCGAAGGCGTCCTTGGCGGCTATGCCTCGGTGGTGCTGCTGGATAAATCGTCCGACGCTTCGGCCGCGTATCGCCTGGCGGAGAAGGAGCGCTATCGCCACTTCATCGTGCCGGACCTGGTGCACGCGCCTACGGTCAAGGACAACACGCTGATGTCGGTGGTGAAGTTCTCGGCCAAGGTGCCGTCCTGGCTGGTGGAGCAGCTGTCGCGCATCACCCGCGTGGACAACGTCGACGCCGGCGCAAAGCTCGGCAGCCACGACGAGTGGATCACGCCGGAAGCCTATCACCGCGAACGCCGCGGCGGCCGCTCGCTGTTCGTCGAAGCGTCGCGCTACCGCTTCGGTTCCGCCGGCCGCACGCAGCGTATGGAAGCGATCCAGAAGTCGCTGCCGGCGCTGGAGGCGCAGGAAGATGCGCTGACCTTGATCGTATCGAAGCTGGCCTCGGAGATCAGTTCGCTGAAGACGCGCCTGGCCGGCGTTGACGCGGCCAAGGAGCTGGCCGCGCGCCAGGAGGAATTCGACGAAACGGCACGCAACGCCGTGCCGTTGAAGGAAGAGCGCAACGAAGTCGGCACCCGCCTGGGCGAGCTGCAATCGCTGATCAAGAACGCCGTCGTCACGCGCACGCGCGCCGACACGACGTGGCAGAACGCGCGCTTCGCGCTGTCCGAATCGGAAGCCGGCCTGCGCCTGAACAACAAGCGCCAGATCGAGCAGCGTTCCGATCACGCGCGCGCCTTGCTGGCGCTGCGCAAGACCTGGCGCCACCTGCCGAAAAGCTGGCGCCGTCCGGACCGCCGCGCGCGCCTGGTCAGCGAGCACCAGAACTCGCACCAGGTGGTGCTGCGCATCCATGCGCTGGAAGCCAGCCTGGCGCGCAGCGACTGGGAACTGGACGCCACCGTCATCGACCAGTACCAGCGCCTGAACGAGCAGCTGCACGGCCGCCAGTCCGAGACCGAGGAGCGCCGCTACCAGAACAACCGCGCGATCGAGGCGACCGGCAATGCGCGCGGCGCCTACATCGAGCGGCTGCGCTACACCATCAAGACCTACTCCAAGAACATCAAGGAGCTGGGCGAGCTGGCCGGCATCGAGGTGCA
Organism: Duganella sp. LjRoot269; assembly: GCF_964254095.1. Classification (NCBI taxonomy): domain Bacteria; kingdom Pseudomonadati; phylum Pseudomonadota; class Betaproteobacteria; order Burkholderiales; family Oxalobacteraceae; genus Duganella; species Duganella sp. LjRoot269. Next base: position 1,054,031 of record NZ_CAXUSL020000001.1, read on the forward strand.
CTCGGATCCGGTGCGGCTGGAGAACGACGATACGCAGCTGTCGCAGGCTGGCCTGCACGTGCGCTTCAAGTTCGACGGCAAGGGCATCATCGGCATGAACGACGGCGAAGCGTCCGGCGGCCAGCAGGTGATGAAGTCGCTGGTGCTGCTGATTGGCCTGTTGAAGTCGGAAGACGGTTCCGGCGGCTTCGTGTTCATCGACGAACCGTTCGCCCACCTGGATATCCGCAACATCCAGCTGGTCGGCGAGTTCCTGAAGAACACCGACGCCCAGTACCTGATGACGACGCCGCTGACGCACAACACCGACGTCTACGATCCTTCGGAACTGACGCTCATCACGAGTAAAAAGAAGAAGGATACGGAGTGGGCGGCGCCTATCTTCGTGCTGCAGCGCCGGCCTGTCGAAGTGGCGAAAGTGGCTTAAGCCTGAGCGGACGGACCGTCGAGCAGCTGATCGAGCTGCTCGGCGAGCGAGGCGGCGGTGAAGTTGCCCTTGGCTTTCTGTACCGCTTCCAGGTAGGGCATACGCAGCTCGCGGAAATCCTCGACCGAGCTGGCCTTCTCCACCTTGAGCTGCAGCGTGAAGCCGCGCAGGCCTATCGTGCTCTTGATGGTCTTGTTGTAGAAATCATAAAGTGAACGGAATTGCTCTATATGCGCGGCGCTGGGAAGCTGCGGCCCGGGTGTGGTGGCAGGTGAGGGCACCGCCGCAGGAGCCTCCGGCTCCGCCGGCACTTCCGGCACCGGCGCCAGCGACGCGTAGCTGGTCGACAGCACGATGAATTCCCCGTCCAGCAGCTCGGTCATGGCGCTGGCGGTCAGTCCCAGCCCCGCCACGTTGCGCAGCAGTTCCTCTTCCGACCGATGGCCGTCGACCAACACCAGCAAGGTACGCAGGCGCGGCGCAAGCTGATACTTGCGCGTCGCGATCTCCTCCCTGCCTTTTGCGGTCTTATCGTATATGGACGTATTCATAACAGTGCAAATAATTGCCTTGCGGATACATTCAGCATACCACCAAATATCCCGCGCACAACACGATTACAGTAGCACTGTCGCTAAAAATGCGGCGCTTATTTGATGTCGAAGATGTCGATAGGGCGCGGCACCGGCTTGGTGGCACGGCGCCAGCGTATCAGCAGCACGCCGTAGCAGGCGTAGAAGCCGGCCAGCAGGCCAAACAGCACAGCCGTCAGCGGATTGCCGACGAAATCCGGGTCCATCGGCAGATGGTCGTGCATGTGCAGGTAAGCCTCGAACAGGCGGTAGATCAGGCGGCTGATGAACAGCATCGCCACCAGCAGGCCGAGACGGCGGTTCGGCGTGTAGAAGAAACCCTCCGGCGTGTTTTCCAGGCGCGTCAGCTGCATGTTGCGGTAGCCCAGCGCGGCGCCGACGACGCCGCCGACCACCAGTGCGGCAAAGGCATCCCACTTGCCCAGCAGCGTCGCTGCCAGCACCCCCAGCACCCCGGACATCACCACGGCGGCGAAGTAGTGGCGCCACAGTTCGGACCTGGTGCGGCCCATCAGCCGCTTCAGGCGCGTGTAGATGCGCCAGATGGCCAGCGGCACCAGCAGCAACAGGGTGATAGTAGTCATTTCCATAAGCGATTCCGTACAGCGTGATTTCAGGAACAGCGATTGTACGCCAGCGTTACAGATTGTCACCAGATAAGCGGCAGTGATTGACAATCAGGGATAGCATAAGCAAACTGAACCGCAGCAGCCCCGCTTCTGGACCGAAAGGAATTCCATGAACAAACCGTTACCGATGCTGCCCCTCAATCTCGGCCTGATGGCTGCCTCGCCGCAAGCCGGCGCACTGGAGGGCGGTTACCGGCTGCCTCCCGCCGCCTTGCTGGAAATCGTCGACGCGCCGCGCGCGCCGGCGCTGAGCCTCAGCCCCCAACGCAACCTCGCCGCCGTGGTGCAGACGCCGCCGCTGCCGGGCATCGCCGAAGTGGCGCAGCCGGAGCTGAAACTGGCCGGCCTGCGCATCAATCCGCGCACCTGTTCCTCTTCCCGTTTTTCATTCGGCACGGACCTGAGCCTGCTCGATATCGCCACGCAGAAGGAAAGCCGCATCCGCGGCCTGCCGCGCGCGCTGCGGCTGGCGGACCTGAGCTGGTCGCCCGACCAGCGCCACCTGGCGTTCTCGCACGTGGCGTACAAGGGCGAACGCGGCGCGGTGGAGTTGTGGCTGGTCGATATCGCGGCGCGCAAGGCCACGCGGCTGTCGTCGCAGCCCCTGTCGGCGGTGCTGACGCGCGGCTTCAACTGGCTGCCAGACGGCAGCGGGCTGCTGGTGCACTGGCGTCCGGCCGGCATCGGCAAGCCGCCGCAATCGGACGGCGTTCCGTTCGGCCCGATCCAGCAGGACAGCGAGCCCGGTGGCAGCATGCGACAGCTGCGCACCTATCAGGACCTGCTGAAGAACGAGGCCGACGCGCGCCTGTTCGAATACTACGTGACGGTGCAGATGGTGCTGCTGGACCTGCACGGCAAGGCGCGCCCGATCGGTGTGCCGGGCCAATACTCGCGCACCTCGATCGCGCCGGGCGGAGAGTACCTGCTCACGCAAAGCATCACGCGGCCGTATTCCTACATCGTGCCCGCGTCCAGTTTCGGCGAGCGTATCGATGTGCGCGATTTGAACGGACAGCTGCTGCACACGGTGGCGACGCTGCCGCTGGAGGAGGGCCTGCCGCCGGGGAACGACGCGGTGTCCGAAGGCGTGCGCCATGTGTCGTGGCGCGCCGACGCGCCGGCCACGCTGGTGTGGACCGAGGCGCAGGATGGCGGCGATCCCGCGCGTCCGGTGATCGACCATATCCGCGACCTGGTTTACATGCATGCGGCGCCGTTCCACGAACCGCCGCTGGTGCTGGCGCGGCTGACGATGCGCTACGCCGGCATCGCCTGGGGACGCAGCGATGTCGCGCTGATCAACGAGCGTTGGCACAAGACGCGCGACTACAAGCAGTGGATGATACAGCCCGATCACCTGTCGGCGCCGCCGGAGTTGATTTATGCCGGCTCGTACGAGGACCGCTACAGCAGCCCCGGTTCGCCGGTGATGCGGGCCGACGCCTGCGGCTTCCCGCGCCTGTTGATCGGTCCCGATACGACGGTGCTGCTGGACGGCGCCGGCGCCACGCCGGAAGGCGACCGGCCGTTCATCGACCGCCTGAGCCTGACCACCAGGCAGAAGGTGCGCCTGTTCCAGAGCGCCGCGCCGTATTTTGAAAACGTCGCGGCGGTGCTGAACGACGAGGGCACGTTGCTGCTGACGACGCGCGAATCGCCGACCGAGCGGCCGAACTATTATCTGCGCGACCTGAGCAAGCCGGAACACAAGCAGTTGACGGCGCTGACCAACTATCCGCATCCGACGCCGCAGCTGAAAGATGTCGGCAAGGAGCAGATCCGCTATCCGCGCAACGACGGCGTCGAACTGACGGCCACGCTGATGCTGCCGCCGGGGTATGACCCGGCGCGCGACGGTCCGCTGCCACTGCTGATGTGGGCCTATCCGCAGGAATTCAAATCGGCCGGCGCGGCCAGCCAGACCACCGGTTCGCCGTACCGTTTCAACGCGGTCAGCTACTGGGGGCCGGCGGCCTTTTTGGCGATGGGGTATGCGGTGCTGGACAACCCCTCGTTCCCGATCATCGGCAGCGGCGACGATGAACCCAACGATACCTATTTGTCGCAACTGGTGGCGGACGCGCAGGCGGCGGTGGACGAGGTGGTGCGGCGCGGCGTGGCCGATCGCCACCGCATCGCCATCGGCGGCCACTCGTACGGCGCTTTCATGACCGGCAACCTGCTGGCGCATACGCGCTTGTTCCGCGCCGGGATCGCGCGCAGCGGCGCCTACAACCGCACGCTGACGCCGTTCGGCTTCCAGTCCGAGGAGCGGCCGTTCTGGCAGGCACCGGAGGTGTACCAGGCGATGTCGCCGTTTAATAACGCCGACAAGATCAAGGATGCGATGCTGCTGATCCACGGCGCCGAGGACAGCAACTCCGGCACCTTCCCGCTGCAAAGCGAGCGCATGTTCCAGGCCATCAAAGGCCTGGGCGGCACCGCGCGGCTGGTGATGCTGCCGAACGAATCGCACGCCTACCGCGCGCGCGAATCGATCCTGCACATGCTGTACGAGACCAACGCGTGGCTGGACAAATACGTCCGCCACGCGAAGGCGACGTAGCAGCTGAAGGGTTTACTGCGTACGCTTGATGGTCAGCAGCGCCACCGGATTGTCCCAGCGCTGCGCCTGCGTCAGCGCCGATGTCGGCAATCCGTCATCCTTGCTGACCACGCCCGGATGCAGGTGCACCGTGTTGATCACGTCGTCCCGCGTCGCGTTGAAGCCTTCGCGCTTGCCGCCGGAGTTGGCCGTGGCCGGACCAGGCACGGTGTCTGCGCTCTCCGTGTTGCGTTCGGTGCCGGCGTCATAGCTCAGCAGCCGCACGGTGGTGGACGCGCCCACGTCGAGCGCCGCCAGCGACTGGCCGGCCAGGCCCGCAAAGCCGTCGTTGGTGTTGCCCAGCATGCTGGCCATCGACAGGCGCAGCGTCGGCAGGCTGGCCGCCGGCACCGTCAGCGTCACGGTCGCCTTGTTGTCTGCGCCCGGCACCAGCGGCCCGCCGGCGGCGACCGCCGCCGCATACACCGACTTGGAGTCGTTCGCCAACGCCGCCAGCGGCGCGGATTCGCCAGCTTCCGCCAGGTGCTCCAGCGCGACGCTGGCCGCTTCGCCGACATTGAAGACGCTGAAGCCGTCGTTATGCGCCACCGCCACCATCGGCGACAGCGGCTGTCCCGCCGTCAGGTTGACCAGCGTGACTTCATAGATGGCGGTGGTCGGTGCGACGACCACGGGCGGCGGCGGTTTGATGTCCGGTTCCGGCATCGAAGAGCCGCCGCTGCAGGCCGCCAGAAGCAGCGCCGCCGCCAGCGCCGCCAGCGGCGCGCGGAGTTGTGAAGAATGCGTCATGTCGCCCCCTTATTTCACGGTCAGCACAACGCGGGCCACTGGATTGAGCCAGCGGTAGACGGTGTTGTCCAGGGCGCTCGGGCCGCCCGGCACACTGCCGACGATGCCGCGGTGGATGTGCACGAAGCCTTCCTTGGTGGCGTTGGTAAAGCCGGTGGCGCCGGTGTTGATGTTGGCTGCCAGCTTGCCGCTTGCGTCGTTCAGGAAGGCCGGGAAGATCATGCCCGGCTGGTTGACGCCGCCCGCCGCCGCAGCCTTTTCGTCATTGGCTTCGGTGCCCGCGTCATAGGCGGAGACGTTGTAGGTATAGGTGCCCGGTGCCGTCGGGATGTCGATCGCGTTCAGGCTCATGAAGCCGTCGTTGGTCGGTACCAGCATGGCGAGGATGGTCAGCTGCGTGTTGGCGGTGCCGGCGCCGCCCTGGAACACGGCGCTGGTGACGCTGCCGCCGGGCTTCAGCGGACCGCCGTTCGGATTGATCACCTTGGCCGCGCCGCTCGGCAGCAGGGCCTGCACGCCGGTGGTGTCGCCTGCCTCGGCCACGCTCTGTATCTGCGCGCTGGCGGCCGTGCCTTCGGTGAATGCCTTGAAGCTGGCCGGATGGGCACTGACCAGCAAAGGCGTGAACCAGGTGCCGCGCGTCAGGTTGGTGACGCTGACGGTCAGGTCGGATGCAAACAGCGCGGGAGTGGCCAGCGCCAATGCGCTTGCCAGGGCAAGGCGCAGCGCCATGCCGGTAGATGGTTTGGTGGTCATATCGATCTCAGGTTGGGTTAAGAGGCAACCCCTCGCGCAAGGAATTGCAGCTTGGTCTGAGACCGATGACGAAACCTTACAACTGTTTTTTGCTTAATTTTGTAACGGCGTAGAATGGTTGACGAGCCACCTCCCGGAGTGTTGACCATGAATGCCACCTCTCACCGCGCCCCCGATCCCGTCCCTGCGGACGACCCGACGCCGCCGGCCGTTCCGCATCCCGTTCCGCAGGATGACCCGGTACCGGACCACAATCCGAGTTAGTCGAAAGCCCAGGTATAGAGCACGTCCAGCGCGTTGTTGGTGCCGGTCTGGAACTGCAGCGTGATGCGCGGGTTCAGCTTGTATTTGAGCTTGACCAGGCTGGTCGCCGTGCCCGCGCCCTGTTCGAAGCTCAGGTAGGCGCGCGACGACAGCCGCTTGCCGACCGTGACCACCGTCGTCTGCAAGCCGGTCGCGGCGCCGCCCGCCGTGGTGCCGGCCGCCTGGCCCACGCCCAGCTCGTCCACGCCCAGTGCGTTGGCCAGCTTGCCCTGGCCGCCGCCGAACAGCGCGCCCGCCGCGGCGCTGAGCAGCGCCATGTCGTTGCCGCCGGTGCTGTCGATGCCGTGGCCCAGCACCAGCCACGCCAGCTTGTCGCTGTCCGACACGGCCGGCGTCGACACCAGCTTGGCTACCGGCGCCAGCGCCGTGCCGCGCACTTCCACGCCGGCTTCCACATTGGTCTCGCTGATTGCTTCGCCTTCCGGACCGCGCCGCACGGCGAGGATGTTCAGGCCGGGATTGTCGTAGGCGCCGGAGAAGCTGATCACGCCGCGCTCGATCGCCAGCTTTTGTCCATACGCCGCATAGGTGCCGTTGACCACGCGGATGCTGCCGTTGACGCGCGGCGGACGGCGGTCGGCCACGCGGATGCGCAGCGTGCCGGCTAGTTGCGCGTCCAGCCCTTTGCCCTTGAGGTTGAAGTTGTCGCCGAGGTCCGCCTCCAGGTCGATGCTCAGCGGCTGCCCTTGCGCGGCCTTGACCGGCGCTGCGCCCTTGCCGACGATGACCACGTCGTCGCTGAGAGTGGGCGTGTTTTCGCCGGCCAGCTCGATGATGGCGCGGTCGGCGCGGAACTTTCCGTCCAGCTGGAAGCGCTTGGCGTCGCGCGTCAGCGTGCTTTGTCCGCTGAGGACCAGGATCCGGTCGGGGCGCGCCAGCACTTCCAGTTTGTCGGCGCTGAGTTTCAGGTTCATGGTCGCCTCGTTGCCGGCGTAGCGTATCCAGCCGTCGGCCTGGGCGTGACCTTCGGCGCCGTCGAAGGCCAGTTTTTGCAGCTGCAACTGGTCGCCGCTCAGGCGTGCCTGCAGCTGGCCGTTGCGCAGCTTGATGCCCTGGTCGACCCAGTTCACCACCAGCTTGTCGCCGGTGATGTCGCCGTTCAGTTGCGGCGCGCCGATGGTGCCGTTGCCGGTAACGGCCAGTTTCAGCGTACCGTCGATTTCCAGGCCGGGTTGGCCGGCCAGTGGCGCCAGCCAGGCCAGTGATCCCATGTTGGCGTTGCCGCTCAGTGTGATGGCGCTGCTCTCGTCCAGGCGTCCGTCGTGCAGCTGCGCGGTGCCGTCGATGCGGGCCTGGCCGGCGCGGGTGCCGTCGAGGTTCAGCTGCAGCCGCAGCGTGCCGTCGTTGACGTCGACGCGGCCGTCCAGCGTGCGCAGGCCGAGCGGCTGCGGCAGGTCGGCGCCGGTGATGGTCAGGTCGCCCTGCTCGCGGTAAACGTGCAGCATGCCGCCGAGGACGGGCGGCGTGGTCTTGCCGGCCGCCTGCAGGGTCAGGCCCCACTCGGCGCCGATGGTCATTGTGCTGCGGACGTTTTCGCGCCAGGCGTCGGAGAGCTGGGCCAGGTAGTTGACGGGCACGCCTGCGGCCAGGCCCTTGCTGCGCCAGGCGGGGCCGGTTTTCTCGAGATAGTCGATGCGGATGCTGCCGTCCGGGAGCTTGATGGTGGCGCCGCCCAGTGCGATCTGCTCCGGATGCAGCAGGCCGGCCACGCCGCTGCCGGCGGGGGCGCTCAGTTTCAGCGGCGCCGGCGCGGCCAGCGTCAGGGCGAAGCGGCCACGGTTTTGCAGCGTGTCGATGGTGCCGGTCCAGCTGTCGTTGGCCCAGCCGCCTTTGACGCGCATGACGGCGTCGAAGTCGGCGTTGCTGGCGCCAACTTGCAGCGTGTGGCCGCTGCGGGTACCGCTGGTTTGCAGGCGCGCCTTGTCGAGCGTCAGCGACGGCGAGACGTAGCGGGTGATTTCGATGTCGCTGACCAGCGGCACGTCGGCCATGACGTCGGCATTGGCTGTGCCGCGCGGCGCCGCGCCCCGGGCATTCGTGCCGCCTGCGGCCAGGGCAGGTGCGGCCGTGGTGGTGGTGGCCGGTGCCGCGATGGTGCTGCCCAGCGTGGCGCTGCCGCGTATCGTGCCGATCTGCTGCTGCCCCGGTGTACGCAGGTTGGTTCCGTCCAGCGTGAGCGCAAGCGCCGGCTTGGCGCTGGTGCCGGACAGCGTGCCGTTCGCGCGCAACACGCCGGCGAACTGCGGACCCAGCGCGGCCAGCTGCGGCGCGTTGAGCTTCCATTCCAGCTTGTCCAGCGCGCTGCCGAAGCTGCCCTTGGCTTGCAGGCTGTTGGACGCCAGCCGCAGATCGATATCGGCGTTGCTGATGCTGCCCTTGGCGGCGTTGAATTTCGCATAGCCCGACAACGGTGAGTTGGCGAAGGTGGACGGCTGCAGGCTCAGGTCGAGGCCAGCGCGCCAGTCGGCGGCCAGGCTGGCGTTCGCGGCAAAGGTGGCGTTGACGGCTCCTGCCTGCGCCGTGCCGAATGCCGCTGGATTCAGGCGCTGTATGGTGCCATTTATTTTCAACTCGGGTGTTTTCTTCGGGCCGGCCAGCGCGACGTCGCCCGCCGCATGGATCAGGCTATCGGCCGCAGGGTGTTTGGCGGAAGCCAGCGCCAAGCCCTTGGCGTCCGCTTCGAAGTTGGCGCGAGGCGCCGCCATCGTGCCGGCGATGGTGCCGCTGGCGCTGACGGCGCCCTGCAGATCGCTCATCGCGGCCGACAACTGGCGGGCGTCGACTTTCCAGCGCAGCTGTTCGCCAGCGGCGCCGAAGCTGCCGCTGATGTCGGCGGTGTTTTGCGCCAGCGCCAGATGCGCGTCGACGCCGCTGAGGTGCTGTGCGTCGGCATTCAGTTTGCCGTTGCCGGACAGCGCCTGGCCGAACAGTTTGCTGGTCTTTAATTCGAAGTTCGCCGCCACCTGCCATGCCGGGGCGATGTGGCCGCTGGCGTTGATGTCGGCATTCAGGTCGGCGATTGGAAGGCCGGGGCTCAGCGCGGATGGATCGAAGTGGTCCGCGCGCAGTTTGGCGCTGAATTCCTGCTTGTCTTTCAGGCTGGCCTGGCCGGTGGCGGTGATGCTGCCTTTCTTCGCCAGCAGGCGTACCTGATGCAATTGCAGCAGCGCGTCGGCCAGCGTCGCCTGCACGTCGAGGCGCAGGCCGTCCTGGGCCAGGTTGGCGATCAGGCTTTGTTTGGTGGGCGTGCTGGCGAGGACGATGTCGCCGGCGACGCTGGTTTTGTTGATGCCGCTGTGGATGTTCTTCAGGTCAAGGCGGTCGGTGTGCAGCTTGAATTGCGCCGCGTCGATGCCGGCCTCAGGGCCGCTGCGCTGCACGTTGCCGCCGCCGGTGAAGCGGCCCGCCGGGCCGAGGTCCAGCAGCACGTTTTCCAGCACGGAGGCGGTCAGCGTGCCGGCCAGCTTGCCGCTGAAGGTTTGCAGCGGCAGGCCGTGCTGGTCGATGGGCGCGGCCTTGTCCTGGTTCAGCAGGGCGAACTGGCCGGAGAGCTTCTGGTCGGGCGCGATCGCGGCACTGAGCTTGAGGCTGAACTTCGCCTGCGGCCAGCCGGTGTTGAAGCCGGCCGGATCGAGGTCGCGGCCGGTGAGGTCGATGGCGCGCAGGATGATGGGATCGAACGGCGCCAGCGCCAGCGTGCCGCCGCCGCTTGCCGCGCCGGCCGAACCCTGCGCCTTCAGGGTCAGCAGCGCCAGGTTGCCGCCGGCCTCCAGCGTCAGCTGCGCAGCCCCCACCCCGGGGTCAGTGCCGACATTAGCACAAGGGGCGGGGTCAGTTCCGGCATTCTGACACGAGCTCGTGTCAGAATGCCGGAACTGACCCCGCCCCTTGAGGGCAAACGGCTTGTCGGCGCCGATGGTGAGGTCGGCGGTCGCGATGCCGAACGCGGTGGAGGCGCTGGCGTCCTGCAGGTGCCAGCCGCTCTTGTCGCCGGACAGCTTGAAGCGCAGGCGCTCGATCACGTTGCTGCCGGTCGCGCCGGTCAGCATCAGCTTGTCGAGCCGCGCGTCGGAGACGTTGAGGCGCAACGGCGCGGCCAGCGATTCGGGCATCTTGGCCGGCTCGGAGGGGCCGAGGCTTTGCACCGTCAGCGCCGCGACGTGCAGTTCGCTGATCGCCAGGCCTTCGGAAAAATACTGCAGCGGCGACCAGTTGATGTCGATGTTGTCGGCCGTGACGACGCTGTCCTTGCTGCGATATACCAGCCGGCCGATATGCATGCGGTGGTACAGCGAGCCACTGACGCCGCTCACCGACACCTGCCCGCCGCTGGCGTTGGCGATGCGCTGCACCAGCTGCTGCAGGGTCGATTCGCGGCCCAGCAGCCAGAAGGCGCCGGCCAGCAGCGCCACCAGCACGGCCAGCGAAATCAGCACGCGGCGCGGCCAGCGGCGGCGCGGCGCGGCGGTGGCTTCGGCTGCCGGCTTGTCGTTATTGTCAGCCATCAGAAGGTAAATCCAAGTGAGAAGTGCAAGCGATATTTTTTCACCGCGTGGCCGTAGGCGACGTCCACGTTGATCGGTCCCACGGGACTCTTCCAGCGCCCGCCGACGCCGTAGCCCGACTTCGGATGCAGCGCGCTGAACGTGTCGCCCGCGTTGCCGGCGTCGTAGAACACCGCGGCGCCGTATGACGGCTTGAACCAGTACTGGAACTCGGCGCTGGCGGTGGCCAAATAGCGTCCGCCGGTGATGGCGTCGCCTTCGTGCACGCCCAACTCCTGGTAGGCGTAGCCGCGCACCGACTGGTCGCCGCCGGCGCGGAACAGGTACACCGCCGGCACGCCGTTCTTGTCGCGCGAGGCCAGCGCGCCGAGTTCGCCGCGCAGTATCAGGTTGGTGCTCACGCCCAGCGGCCGGTACCACACGGCGCGCGCGTAGCCGCGCACGAACGCTTCGTCGGTCAGGATGGGCAGCAGCGCGCCGCCCAGCTGCGCGTTGAGCGCGTAGCCCTTGGTCGGGAACAGCAGGTTGTCCAGCTTGCGCCAGGTGACGCCGTACGTCAGCGGCAAGCTCTTGCTGGTGGTCGAAGGGAGGCCGTCGACGGTCTTGGTTTCGGTCAGCAGCTCCAGCGTCAGGCTGCGTTCGAGCAGCGGCGTGCCCCAGGCGCGCTTGCCCGCCACGCTGGCCACGCTGGTCACCTCGCCGGAAATGTCGCTGCGCTCGAACGACGCGCCGACGCTGTCGTTGTAGTCGTCCGCCGTGGTGGGGAAGTAGAAGTCGCTGCGCGCCGTCTGCTTCTTGGTCTCCAGCGTCAGCGCGCTTTTCATGCGCAGTCCGAACACCGACAGGTCGTCATAGGTCAGCGATGCGCGGTTGCCGGTGTTGGTGCTGAAACCCAGGCCTGCGCTGACGTTCTTGCGTTTGTTCTCGGTCACGCGCACCAGCAGCGGCAGGGGCGCCATCGCCGATCCGGCGTTTTGCGCCGGCGTGGCGCCGGCCGCATCGAGCTGCTCGTTGAGGATCGCGCTGGTGTCGGCGCTCACTTCGACGCTGCTGAAGTAGCCGGTGTCCTGCAGGCGCGACTGGTAGGACTGCAGCGCCGCTTCGCTGTAGTAGTCGCCGGGATGGATTTGATTCAGGTTGCTGACGATGGCCGGCGGGTAGCGCTTCAAGCCTTCGATGCGCAATTCGCCGAAGCGCAGCTCCGGGCCGCTGTCGAGCACCACGCGCAGCGCCGCCAGATGGTTTTCCGGATCGACCGTCGCCAGGCTTTCGGTCAGCTGCGCGCGCGGGTAGCGCGTCTGCACCACCTGGCGCAGCAGGCCGCGCTTGGCCTGTTCCCAGTCGACCTGGCGGAACACCATGCCTTTTTTCAGCGTCCATCCGGCCTTCAGCGCCTGGGTGTCGAACTGCTTGTCGGCGGCCAGCCCGGGCACCGGCGCAAAGCCCTGCAGCACCAGGTCGATCTCGCCGACCCGGACCGGCTCGCCCGGCTGCACGCTGATTTGCACGGTGGGGGTGTCGTTCTCACCCTTGCGCTCCAGCCGCGCGCTCACCACCGGCGAGTAGTAGCCGTCGGTGGACACCAGCGTCTTGACCTGCTCCGGCGCCACCCGCACCAGCCGTTGCAGCTGTTCGCGGTCCATGCGCGCGTTGCCGCGAAAGCGCACCAGGTCGAGATTCTGCTCCAGCAGTTCGCGCAGCGGGCCGGGGGCGTCGATGCGGACGTCGTACTTCAGCTCCTCGGCCGCCACGGGCAGAGTCAGGCCGGCCAGGGCTACCGCCGCAACGAGGCCGCCGGATACTTTTGCCACAACTTGTGCCAAAATTCGTGATCCTGCCAATATATTTGCTGGCGATGCCGGTAACATGAGACTCCATCAGGGTGTACGCTAGCTGTCATGTTACCGGAATGCTTCAAAAGATGGCGTACTTATAACGTTGCAAGAAAGAAGAGTAATGCTGCCTACCGATTCCGCTCTGGTCCTGTTTAGCGGTGGACAAGATTCCACCACCTGCCTGGCCTGGGCACTGAAGCACTACGCCCGTGTCGAAACCATCGGCTTCGACTACGGCCAGCGCCACGCCGTCGAGCTCACCGTGCGTCCGACCGTCATCGAGCGCCTGCGCGCGCACTCGCCCGAGTGGAACGCCAGGCTGGGCGATGACCACATGATCGACCTGTCCCTGATCTCGAAAATCTCGCAGACGGCGATGACCCACGACATCGCCATCGAAACCCAGGCCAACGGCCTGCCGAACACCTTCGTCCCCGGCCGCAACCTGCTGTTCATGACGGTGGCCGCCACCGTGGCCTACCGGCGCGGCCTGACGGTGCTGGTCGGCGGCATGTGCGAGACCGATTTCTCCGGCTATCCGGACTGCCGCGACGACACCATGAAGGCGCTGCAGGTGGCGCTCAACCTGGGCATGGACACGCGCATGAAGCTGGAAACGCCGCTGATGTGGCGCGACAAAAAACAGACCTGGGAACTGGCGCAGGAACTGGGCGGCCAGGCGCTGGTCGACCTGATCCGCGACGGCACCCACACCTGCTACCTGGGCGAGCGCGGCGCGCTGCACGACTGGGGCTACGGCTGCGGCACCTGCCCGGCCTGCGCCCTGCGCGCGCGCGGCTACCGCCAGTTCGCGGGCACCGAGGTGTAGATGGCTCCCGCCGCCCAGGCACGGCTGCGCCGGCTGCTGCAGGAAATGCTCACGCCGGGCGTCCTGCCGGTGCTGGTGCTGGCCGGCTGCCTGAGCGCGACCGGCATGCTGTGGCAGGGCGCGCAGCAGGACGCCGAGCAGGATGCGCAGGCCGACTTCGACAGCCGCACGCGCGAACTGGTCAACAACCTCGACCAGCGCCTGCAAACCTATCTGCAGGTGCTGTACGGCGTGCAGGGGCTGTTCGCCAGTTCCAGCGAGGTCGAGCGCGAGGAGTTCCCCACCTACCTGGCCGGGCAGGAGCTGAACCAGCATTTCCCCGGCATCCACGGTATCGGCTACATGGCGCTGGTGCCGCAGGCGCGCCGCGCCGCGCACGAGCAGAAAATCCGGCTCGGCGGCTATCCCGATTACCGCGTGCAACCCGAGGGCATCCGCGAGTGGTACGCGCCCATCGTCTACCTCGAACCGTTCGACGAGAACAACCGGCGCGCCTTCGGTTTCGACCCGGCCTCGGAGCCGGTGCGCCGCGCCGCGCTGGAGCAGGCGCGCGATTCCGGCCGGCCCGCCGTCAGCGGCAGGATACGGCTGGTGCAGGAGACGGCCGAGCCGGCGCAGGCGGGCTTCCTGATGGTGCTGCCGCTGTACCGCCACCGGCAGCAAACCGGCACGCTGGCCGAGCGCCGCGCCGCCATCGACGGCTGGGTTTATGCGCCGTTCCGTGTCGGCGACCTGATGGCCGGACTGGGCGGACCGCGCGCCGCCGCGCTGCACGTGGAAATCTTCGACGGGGCTGGCACCGCGCCGCAGGCGCTGATGTACGACAGTCATCCGGGCGGCGCGGCCGGCCGGCGCAGCAGCCGGCAGCAGTTCAGCATTGCCGGCCACCGCTGGACGCTGCGGGCGACGGCCGTGCCGGGCGCGGTGGCGGTGCGCGACAAGGCGCTGCAGATCACCGCGGCCGGTGTGTCGCTCAGCCTGCTGCTGGCCGGCCTGACCTGGCTGCTGGCACGCGGCCGCGTGCGGGCCCGCAGCGCGCTGGCCCGCGCCGAGGTGCTGGCCGGCGAACTGCGGGAGGGCCAGGCCACCTTGCTGGTGCTGGCCGACGGCGCCCAGCGCAGCCAGGCGATGCTGCGCAGCATACTGGACTCGACCATCGACGGCATCCTGGTGGACAACCTGAAGGGCTCGGTGCTGAACGCCAACCGGCGCTTTCGCGAATTGTGGAACCTGCCCGAGCACCTGGACTGGCAAAGCGACGGCGCCGTGCTGATGGAGCACATGGCGCGGCAGATGCTGCACCCGGGCCAGGGCCTGCCGCTGGACACGCCGCAGCACACCTTGCCGGGGCTGCAGCGCGGCACGCCGCTGGAGTCCCGGCACGAGTTGCTGCAGCTGAAGGACGGCCGCGTCATCGAGCAGCACACGCGCGGCCTGCAGCTGGGCAGTGAGCCGGCGCGCATCTGGTCGTTCCGCGACATCACCGAGCGCACCCAGGCCGAGCAGCGCGAGCAGACCCGGCGCCACGTGCTCGAGCTGCTGGCCACCGGCGCGCCGCTGCAAACCATCCTCGAGAGCGTGGTGCTGGGCGTCGAGGCGGACAACGAGGAAATGTTGTGCAGCATCCTGTTGCTCGACGAGACCGGCGAGCGGCTGCTGGTCGGCGCGGCGCCCAGCCTGCCGGCCTTCTTCAACGCCGCCGTGCACGGACGTTCTATCCGCGACGGCAAGGGCGCCTGCGGCGAGGCGGTGCTGACCCGCAGCCGCGTGGTCATCGAAGACATCCGCGCCGCGCCCAGCTGGATCGAGTACCGCGACCTGGCGCTGCAGGCGCGGCTGGGGTCGTGCTGGTCCGATCCCATCTTCAGCGCCAACGGCAGCGTGCTGGGCACGTTCGCCATCTACCACCGCGACGCCCGCGTGCCCAGCCTGGCCAATATCGCGCTGATCGAGCAGGCGGCGCGGCTGGCCGGCATCGCCATCGAGCAGGCCCAGGCGGCCGTCGCGCTGCGCGCCGGCGAGGCCCGCTTCCGCAGCCTGTACGACCACGCGCCGGTGGCGCTGTGGGAGCAGGACTGGTCGGCCGTGCGGGCGGCGCTGGCGGAGCTGACCTTGTCCGGCGTGGACGACATCGGCCGCTACCTGCAGGCCAACGTCAGCCAGCTGCGGCAGCTGGCCGCGCTGGTGCGCATCCTCGACGTCAACGCCGCCGCGCTGCAGCAGGTCGGCGCGGCGCCGGGGCGCAAGGATATCTCGCAGCTGAGCCTGGCACAGAATTTCGACGCCAGCGCCATGCCCAGCTTTGCCATGGCGCTGGCCGCGCTGGCCCAGGGCCAGCATTTCTTCGCCTGCGAGGGCAGCTTCGAGCGGCTCGACGGCGTGGCCCGCCTCAACCAGCTGACCCTGCTGGTGATGCCGGGCCATACGCACAGCCTGGATTTCGTCATCGTCTCGACCCTGGACATCACCGAGCGGCGGCGCATGGACGACGAGCTGCGGGTGCTGGCCACCACCGACTTCCTCACCGGCCTGCCGAACCGGCGCGAGTTCATGCGGCGGCTGGCCGACGAGCAGGACCGGCTGCGGCGCGACATCGGCGGCTGCGCGGCGGTGCTGCTGCTCGACGTCGACCATTTCAAGCGCATCAACGACGAGCACGGCCATGCGGCCGGCGACGCCGTGCTGCGCCAGCTGGCCGAACTGATGCGCGAAGGCCAGCGCAAGATCGACATGCCGGGCCGCATCGGCGGCGAGGAATTCGCGATTTTATTGCCGGGCACGGGATTGGACGATGCTGCGGTGTATGCCGAGCGGCTGCGCCAGCGCGTGGCCGCGACGCCGATGCGGCTCGACGGCGACGCCGGGCGGACGGTGACCGTCACTGTCAGCATCGGCATCGCGGTGGTGGCGGGGAAGGATGCGAGCGGCGACGCGGCGCTGGTGCGGGCCGACCAGGCCCTGTACTGCGCCAAGCATGGCGGCCGCAACCGGGTGGAACTGATGGAGCAAGAGGCGGATCGGCCGGGAGTTCAGGTCCCGGCCGCTTCCGATTGAAACGGTGGTGCTATGCGTGATGCCGGTTCAGACGGCGTGTTCCATCATGGCGCGCTGGCGTTGTTTGCGGGAGCGGCCGGCGAAGATCCAGTAGATGCCGACCGGGATCAGCAGCGGCAGCATCAGTGGCGACATTGCCGCCAGCAGCACCACGGCGCCCAGCACCAGGGCGCTGACCATCAGGATGCCGAGGCCGGCAAACAGCACGCCGACAAACACCGCCGCGCAGGTGACGGCCACCGCCGCGATCAGCACGCCGCCGCCGGCGAACACGATGCCGAGCAGGGCGCCCAGCGGGCCGTCGATCTCGTCGCCGTCGATGTTGACGTGCATGCCGTCACCCAGGATGGACTGCCAGGCGGCCACGGCCAGCAGGAGGATAAAGGCTGCGAAAACCAGTTTTTTTGCTTTGCTGTTCATGGCTGACCTCGTCGGTGGTTTATTCGTTTTTTGTTCGTTTGCCGTTTGGCATGGTTGAACTGTACCGGGGCGCCCCGGCGCCAGCCAGCGGATTGCGACAGACCGGCAAATTTGCGGGATGGAACGACATCCAGCGGCGACGAGCGGGATGAGGGACGAATGTTCCTTGATTTAAAGTTATCCCTGCCTATACTGATAACCTGACTTGCGCAGGGAGGGCTTTAACATGGCTTGGCTAGAATTGAGCGAGGGTCAATCGATATCCTCGGTTTGCAACCGTACGAGGCGCCAGCGTAGCGTCCAGCACCTTTCCGGCGGGGGACCCAAGGGCCCGCCATCGGCACCGCCGACGATTCCGCCTATCATCATTACGCCATTCAGTTATCAGATGCCGGAACCGGCCATCGATCCGCGCATCACGCCGCTGCGGCCGCCGATCGCCGAACGGCCGCCTTGCATGACCTGTTAAGACCACGGTCCTGGTTGCACAAAAAACCGCGCCCGCGGGTTTTTGTGCTGGCCGCTCAGAAGGCGTGGCGCATGCCCAGCGCCAGTCCGCGGACGGTGGCGCCCGGGCTGACCGTCAGTCCGTTGATGGCAAAGTCATAGCTGCCGTTGCGCTGGTTCGCCAGCCGGGTGTAGAACAGGAACAGGCTGCTGCGCCGGGACAGGGCGTAGTCGTAGCCGGCCGTGTAATGGGTGGCGCCGGTGTCCTCGCCCTTGCGGATGAAGCCGACCTTTTGCCCGTCCGGCGCGCTGCCGGTGCCGTCGCCTGCGCGCGCCACGCCCAGGCGCAGGCCGTGCGGGCCGATCTGGTGGGTGACGGCAATATACGCCGCGTTGCGCTCCAGCGTGCCGGCCGCGGTTTCATACTTGAGCCGTTCGCCGATCAGCGCCACCCGGGTGTCGCCGAAGCGGTAGGCCGCCGCGATCTTGGCGCCGCTGTCGTTGCCGCCCCTGCCCTGGTAGTCGTGGTGGCGCTCGTATGCCGCGGCGGCATACCACGGACCCCGCTCCCAGACCGCCGCCGCCGACGTCAGCGCAGGCCTGGCGCCGCCGGCTGGACGTTCCTCGTTCAAGCCGTGGGCCAGGCGCAACTGCAGGCCATGCCACTGCGGCGACCAATAATGCACGCTGTTCTGCTGGCGGCGGTCGAAGGACGAGGTGTCGCTGACGTTGTCGCTGGTGGAGGCCGAGCCGTTGCCCATGATGCTCATGTAGCCGGCCGTGGTCGGGTAATACGGGTCGAGGCCGGCGGTGGCGCCGTTGTACGGCGTGACCCAGTTGCCGGCGAACAGCGTGCCGGCCGCGCCTTCGAGGCCGACGCGGGTGTCGCGCGCGGCCGGGCTGCCGGCGCCGGTGTCCGGCGACAGCGTGCCTTCGATCTGGAAGATGGCCTTCAGGCCGCCGCCCAGGTCCTCGCTGCCGCGAAAGCCCAGCACCGAGCGGTAGTTGCTTTCGCGCACCATGCTGACGGCCTGGCCCCTGGCGTCGGCCGTGCTGTGCATGCTCTCGAGGCCGAGGTTGAGGCGGCCATATACCTGCACGTCGCCGCCTTGCGCATGGGCAGGGCCGGCCGTCGCCAGCACGGAGGGGACCAGGACCAGGATCGGGACGAGATTGCGCTTCATTGACGACTTTCTATTGTTGTTAACCAGCGTGGCGCTTATTATTTCACCCCCACCCATATTTCGACACGAGCCATAAGCATGAGTAATCACTACCCCGATCCGGATCAGCAGCAGGACGACGACGCACCGATCCAGCAAGACCGCGTCTGGCAGGGCAATGGCTGGACCGCGCGCGTGATCAAGAACGAGGACGACGAGGGCTGGGCGGTGGCGATGATCAAGGATGGCGAGCCGGAGCCGGCGCTGGTCGGTCCGTGGACCATGGGCCGCGACAAGAAAAATCCCAAGCCGCTGGACGTCAATGCCTTCAACACGCTGGTCAAGACCGCCAATGAAGTGTTGCGCCGCCACGAACAGCAGCTGCATGCCCAACTGCACAAGAACCTGTTCATCAGCACCGACGACGGCCAGGTCAAGGTCACGCTGGACATCGTGCCGGACGAGGACGACCCCTACGCCAAACTGAGCGCGTTCGATCAGTACGGCGAGCAACTGGCGCAGGTGCGGGTGGTGCCGACGTTCAAGCTGAGCCCGGCTACCGCCTCGGCTTGGATAGAAAATAGTTATAAAAAACCCTAATTTCCTACATCATTTTCTATTTACTAGAATTAAGATTTCGTTAAATAAACGTGTAAGAGGATGTAACATCCTATCGTGCGCGGCCGTTCCAAATCGATGTGCCTGCTACATTTTGATCTCCTGTGCGGTGACTTTCATGCCGCACTTTCTGTTATTTAAGGAGAATCTCTATGCGACAAGTAAAAAACCTGGCTGGTGCAATCGTAATGGCCGGCGCGGCGCTGTTATCGCAAGGTGCGATGGCTGCCGATGTCAGCAATCCTAGCGCCGTGCTCGATCTGAGCGGCGGTTCCGATTTCTTCGGTCACCAGATTACCGGCAACAACGCCGGCAACAGTTTTTCCGACCGCTACACCTTCAACCTCGCTGCCGGCAGCACCCTCTTCGCCGACACCTTTTCGTCCTCCGGCAACGCCAAGAACGGCTTTGACATCCTGGATCTGAGCCTGTTCAACGCGGACGGCCTGGTGCTGAAAGGCACCCAGTTGTCGACCGGTAAAACCGATCAATGGGAGCTGAGCTCGAATACGCTGAGCGCAGGCAGCTACTATCTGCAAGTAACCGGCACCGTGCTGTCGAAAGCCGCCGGCGCCTACACCGGCAGCGCCACCGTGACGGCCGTGCCGGAACCTGAAACCTACGGCATGCTGCTGGGCGGCCTGGGCCTGCTGGGCGTGGTGGCGGCCCGTCGTCAGCGCAAGTCAGGCGACACCGCTTAAGCGTCCGCGCTCAAGAAAACAGCCAGGCCGTCCGGACGGCCTGGCTGTTTTTTTTTGTGCAGACCGGGCCCGACCTGATAGTATTTCCCATGTGCATGAACCCTACATAGGAAACCCGATGGAAAGTCGCCTCACCCGCCTGGAAGCCGTCCAAACGATGCTGCTTGAAATCGGGCGGAAATCCAGCAGCTGCACCGATATCAGCGAATTCCTGCAGGCCGTGCATGCGGCGCTGGGCCGCATCATGTATGCGGCCAATTTCTTTGTGGCGCTGAGCGACCGCGACGGCGCCGTCAACATGGTGCGCTTCGTGTATTTCGTCGACGAGGTCGACGAGCCGCCCAGCCGCGACGAGCTGTTCGAGCTGGTGCCGGGCGAATCGCCGACGGCGGCGGTGATCCTGAGCCGCGAGAACATGGTGATGACGGCGGCCGAACACGTCTCCAGGCGGGAACACAACGCCGCCTTCGGCATCGGCACCATCGCCGAGCACTGGATGGGCTGCCCGCTGCTGGACCAGAACCACCAGGCGCTGGGCGCCATCGTGATCCAGAGCTACGACAAGCAGCACACCTTCAGCGAGGAAGACCAGGCGCTGTTCGCGCTGATCGCCACCCAGGTCTCGAGCGCGCTGCAGGGCCTGCAGAGCATGGACCGGCTGGAGCGCGCGGTGGCCGAACGCACCAGCCAGCTGCAGCACGAGGTGGCCGAGCGGCGCCGCGCCGAGAACATCCAGCGCGCGCTGTACGAGCTGGCCAACCTGTCGGCCACCGCCACCGGCGGCAGCCGCCTGAACATGCGGCTGCACCAGATCATCAGCGAGCTGGTGCCGGCGCAGAACTTCCTGATGGCGCTATACCACCCGGATACCCGGGAAATCAGCGTGCCGTATTTTGTCGATGAAAAGGATGCCCAGGCGCCGGTCAAGCGTTTCGATTTCGGCATCGGCATGTCCTCCTACATCCTGCAGCGCAAGCAGGCCATGCTGCTGGACCGCGGCGCGTTGAACGCGCTGATCGCCAGCGGCGAGCTGGAGCACCCGCTGGGCAGCGTCGACATCGCCAGCTGGATGGGCGCGCCGATGCTGCTGGGCGACACGGCCTACGGCGTGATCATCGTGCAGAGCTATGACGACTCGGTGATCTACACCCAGGCCGACCTCGACATCCTGGCCTTCATGGCCAGCCACGTGGCGGTGGCGATCGCGCGCATGCGCGCCGAGAGCGAGATCCGCCGTGCCAAGGACGCGCTGGAAGAACAGAACGCGGCGCTGGAGAATGCGCTGACGTCGCTGAAGGATGCGCAGGGCGAGCTGGTGCGCCAGGAAAAGCTGGCCTCGCTGGGCCGGCTGGTGGCCGGCGTGGCGCACGAGATCAACACGCCGCTGGGCATCTGCGTGACGGCCACCAGCCACCTGGTGGAAGAGCTGAAGCTGACGCGCGAGGACATGGCCGCCGGCACGCTGGACGAGGACGGCCTGAACCAGTTCTTCGACATCATCGACCAGTCGCTGCGCATCATGACCACCAACACGCAGCGGGCGGCGGCGCTGGTGCGCAGCTTCAAGCAGGTGGCGGTGGACCAGTCGTCCGACGACATCCGCAGCTTCAACCTGCGCAAGTACCTGGACGAGGTGCTGCTGTCGCTGCAGCCCAAGCTGAAGGGCAAGCCGGTGGTGGTGGAGATCGACTGCCCGGCCAATATCGAGATGGCCAGCTTCCCCGGCGCGGTGTCGCAGATCGTCACCAACATGGTGGTCAACTCGCTGGTGCACGGCTTCGAGGAGGGGCAGTCGGGCAAGATCAGGATCACCGGCAAGGTCGACGGCGACTTCGTCGACTTCGACTACAGCGACGACGGCGCCGGCATGGACAACAGCACGCTGGCGCAGCTGTTCGACCCCTTCTTCACCACCAAGCGCGGCACGGGCGGCAGCGGGCTGGGCGCGCACATCCTGTACAACCTGGTGACGGGCGCGCTGGGCGGCACCGTCAAGGTGGTCAGCGCGCCGGGCATGGGGCTGCACTACAAGCTGCGCTTCCCCAAGATCAAGCGCAAATAATCAGTCGGGGAAGCGCTCGTTGATGGCGACGGCGCGGTCGATGTTCTGCACCAGCAGGTCGACATAGACCGGGTCGAGGTGATGGCCGGCCACTTCCTGCAGGTGCTCGACCACCTTGTCGATCGGCCAGGCTTCCTTGTAGCAACGCTTGTGCATCAGCGCGTCGAACACGTCGGCCACGGCGACGATGCGCGCGTACAGGTGGATGTCGTGGCCCTTGAGCCCCTGCGGGTAGCCGCTGCCGTCGAATTTTTCATGGTGCTGGTGGGCGATCACGGCGGCCGCCTTCAGAATGGGGCGCTGCGAGCCGTCGAGGATGGACAGGCCCACCGCCGGGTGCTGCTTCATGATTTCCCATTCGGCCGCGTCGAGCTTGCCCGGCTTGAGCAGCACCGCGTCCGGCGTGGCGATCTTGCCGATGTCGTGCATCGGCGCGGCGTGGCGCAGCACGGCCGTTTCGTCGTCCGGCATGCCGGACGCCTGGGCCAGCAGGTAACACACCTCGGACATGCGGCGCACGTGGTTGCCCGCCTCGTTCGAGCGCGACTCGACCACGTCGCCGAGGCGCAGGATCAGCTCGGCCTGGGTGTCGGTGATCTCCTGGGTCAGCAGGATGTTGTCGAAGGCGATGGCGACGCCGGAGCAGAACACTTCCAAGAGCTTGGTGTCGATCTCGGAGATTTCCTCCACGCCCTTGAGCACCAGCAGCGACGCCTTGCCGCTGTTGTTGGGGAAGTAGCCGATGTAGGTGTCGCCTTCGACGCGCGAGATCTTGTTGCTCTTGGCGACGTCGAGCTGGGCCAGCACGTCTGGACTCAGCAGCGAGCCGTCCTCGTCGCCGATCTGGGCCAGGATTTCGTACTCGTTTTCGCCGCTGATGGCGGTGGCGCCGCGCAGGCGCAGCAGCATGCTGTGCTCGAGGCGCAGCAGCGCGACCACCTGCTGCAGCAGGCCGTTGGCGAAGTCCTTCAGGTTGCGCTGCTGGAAAATATGGGCCGAGGCGGCGATCACGCGCTCCAGGCCTTCGCGGTAGTTCAGCTGCTGGCGACGGGCTTCCTCGACTTTCATGATGTCGCGGTAGGCGCGCAGCGCGGCGAAGGTGGTGGTGAACAGCTTGGTGCGGTCGAGCTCGGTCTTTTCCTTGTAGTCGTTGATGTCGTAGTTGACGATCACGCGTTCTTCCGGCGCCTGGCCGGGCTGGCCGGTGCGCAGCACGATGCGGGTGAACTGGTTGTCGAGGTCTTCGCGCATCCAGCGCGCCACTTCGAGGCCGCTGTCTTCCTTTTCCATCACCACGTCGAGGAACACCAGCGCGACATCGGCCTCGCGCGCCAGCACTTCCTTGGCCTCGGCGCCGCTGTAGGCGTGCACGAAGCTCAGCGCGCGGCCATCGAGGCGGAAGCGGCTCAGCGTCAGCTTGGTGATGTCATGAATGTCCGGTTCGTCATCGACCAACAGGACTTTCCAAGGGGCTAGCTTGGGTGTAGCAGAAGACAAGAAAGACATAAGGGCGAGTTCCGCAAAATGGCACTACTGTATGATTTTTTTCGATTGTAGTCCGACCCACAGTTATTAACAACAGGCAATAAAAATACCTGTTGCTCTGCACAACACTTCCCACGCCAACCGGGCTGAACCTATTGTACGTCGCACCATTGCGCGACGGCGCAGCGTTAGTCTTCTGTAACGCCATGTGCAACCGAAACAATACTTCGTTTTTGGCAATATTGCTATCTCTTGGCAAAATATTTTGCCCCGGCGGACAACAGCTTGTTTTTGTCGTAGACATAGGGTTCGTTTGAGCTTGCTCTATAAGTCTGCAGTTAGCCGGCGCTAGGATTTGGTTATTCTCATGCTGCGAGAGGCTCCAAAATGCTGAGCGCCAACTATGCCGACATACACGCGCAAATTGTCGAGCTGCTGGAATCCTCGCGCCGGGCCGCCGCGCGTAGCGTCAATTCCGTCATGACTGCGGCCTATTGGGAAATAGGCCGGCGCATCGTGAAGTTCGAGCAGGGCGGAGCTGAACGCGCCGCATATGGCGAGGAGCTGATTGAACGCCTCGGCGTAGACTTGAGCAAGCGCTTTGGACGTGGCTTCAGCATGCAGAATTTACTGCAGATGCGTAAGTTTTATTTGTACTGGCCGGAAATTCACCAGACAGTGTCTGGAGAATTGCGGTTGCCATGGTCTGCTTACGTACGGCTGTTGTCTGTCAAAAATCCGAATGCCCGCCTATTTTATGAAACCGAGGCGCTGCGCGGCGGTTGGTCCGTTCGTCAGTTAGACCGTCAGGTCAACAGCCAGTTTTATGAACGGACCGCACTTTCCCGGGATAAAACCAAGATGCTGGCGCAAGGCAAGCAAGCACGCGCCGCCGATGCCGACACCGGAAGAGGCGGTCAAAGACCCTTTTGTACTGGAATTCCTGGATTTGAAAGATGAGTACTCCGAGTCCGATCTGGAGGAGGCGCTGATCCAGCACATGGCTGATTTTCTACTGGAGCTGGGCGATGACTTTGCCTTTGTCGGCCGCCAGCGCCGTCTCCGGCTCGACGATACCTGGTTCCGTATAGACCTGCTGTTTTTTCACCGCCGTCTGCGATGTCTCGTTGTCATCGAACTGAAGACCGGCAAGTTCGAGGCCGCCGATGCCGGCCAGATGCATCTGTATCTGAACTATGCCCGTGAGCATTGGACCAAACCCGGCGAAAATCCACCCGTCGGCCTGATCCTGTGCGCGGCCAAGGGCGCGGCCGAGGCGCGCTATGCGCTGGACGGCCTGCCTAACAAGATTATCGCCGCCGAATACCAGATGCTGCTGCCGGACGAACAGCTGCTTGCGGCCAAGCTGGAACACTGGACGCAAAAAAGCCCGCCGGGCGCGTGAGCGCGCGGCGGGCCGGTGCGGACGGGCCGCTTAGCTCAGCGTCGGGAAGCCGGTCAGGTAGCCGACGGCGGCGCCGAAGCGGTCGCGGTAGTTGGCCTTGATCAGCGGATCCAGCGTCGCCTGCACCTTGGCGTGCAGCGCCGCGTCCCAGTCGCCCGGGTGCTGGAAGTTGCTCATGATGTAGGCGAAGCCGTTAATGTCGTCCACCGCGTGCAGGCCGGTCGATTCGGCGCCCGACGGCGTCGACAGCAAACGGGTCAGCGTCTTGGTGTCGACGTTGTAGGCCCACAGGAAGTTGTTGACGTGCAGGCCGCTGTCTTCGCCGATGAACAGCGTGCGCAGCTTTTCCGAGAACTTGATGTTGTCCGGATTGGCGATCTTGTCCGGATTGGCCAGGTTGCCCAGCGCGTCGGCCTTGGCCAGGTCCTCGCCCACCAGCGCCGGCACGGCGGCCATGTCGACCGGCACCCATTCGCTGTTGATGGCGGCGCCGCTGTCGTCCACCTGGCCGGCCTTCAGGTTCAGCGCGTAGACCACGCCGGCGTTCGGGCCCTTGACCGAGATGCCGCCGGAACCGTTGGTCATCGCGGCCTGGATGTAGCTCATCGCCGAGTAGGCGATCTTGTCCTTGGCGTTGACCGTCGTGCCTTCCATCTTGGTGAAGCCCATGCTGCCGCCCTTGAGCGCGGCGTAGCGGTGGGTCTCGAGGAAGGCGGCCGCCTTTTCCTTGCCCGGCACGATCTTGACCCAGTTGGTCTTGCCGCTGAACGGGATCCTGGTG
This sequence comes from Duganella sp. LjRoot269, assembly GCF_964254095.1. Lineage (NCBI taxonomy): Bacteria > Pseudomonadati > Pseudomonadota > Betaproteobacteria > Burkholderiales > Oxalobacteraceae > Duganella > Duganella sp. LjRoot269. Next base: position 1,079,423 of record NZ_CAXUSL020000001.1, read on the forward strand.
TAGGTGGCGTCGGCCGGGTCGGCGGTCTTGACGCTGAGGATGTCGGCCGCCTTCAGCGTGTCGGCCAGGGCCTTGATCTCGGCGCTGGTGGCGCTGCCCAGCTTGATCCACGACAGCGTGGCCGAGCCGCCGTTGTCGGCGCTCTTCTGGTTCCACTTGGCGACGTACAAGGTGCCGCTGGACAGGTCCTGCGCCTTGTCGGCGACGAACATGAACAGGCCGCCGTTGGTGGCGTCGTCGCCCATCAGCGCGGTGCGCTCGTCCGGCATCACCTGCACCAGCTCGTGCGAGATGCGGCCCATGCAGTAGTGCTTCTTGATGCTGCCGGTGCCGTCCGGGTTGACGGTGATCTCCGGCATGTGGCCGTAGTGGTAGGGGTTGGCCTTGGCGGCGTCGCCGTACAGGTTGGTGCTGAAATTGGCGAACTGGGTGTTGCTGGCGATGGCGGTCGCGTCCGGCTCGTATTCCTCGCTCGACAGGTGGGTGTTCCACGGCGAGCGGCTGGCGCCGCAGGTGATCCACAGGCCGTTGACGCCGCTGGTGTTGACGTTGTGGTACTTGACCAGCGACAGCGCGCCGGTGGTCTTGTCCTGGTCCAGCGTCAGCACCGCGATCGGCGACGGCAGCATGCCGTACATCGAGTCGCCCTTGACGTTGCGGGTGGTGTATTCGAACTGCACCACGGCGAACACGGTGTTGCCCTTGACGCCGGCGACGGTGGGCGCGGCCAGCTTCAGCAGCGAGGTGCCGTCCGGGCAGTCGGAGAAGAATTGGCGCTGGCCGGCGTCGGTCTTGTCGACGATGGGCTTGTTGTTGATGTCGTAGTAGCCGCCGGCCAGGATGGTGCCGCCGCTGCCGTTGGCGACCAGGGCGCCGGTGACGAAGAAGGTCTGGTAGGCCAGCTGGTAGGGCTGGGTCTTGCCGTCCGAATAGGTGGCGTTCAGGGTCGAGCCGACCGTGGTGGTGGCCATCTTGGCGGCGTCGGCCAGGGTCGGCGCGGCCATGCCGGAGAAGGTCACGGACATCAGCTGCGGCGCGGCGGCGGCGGTGTCGCCGCCACCGCAGGCGGCCAGCAGGGTGGCGGTGGCGCTGCCGCCGGCCAGCGGCAGCAAGGGACCGGCGGACAAGAATTTGAGGATGCTGCGGCGGGACAGATCGAGAGACTCGGTCATGATAAATCCTGTTGTAGTTGTGGCCGTTCCATGTGCCGCGCGGCCGCGGCATCATGCGAGGCGGTGGCTGCACCTCGACGGCCGCAAGCTTAACTATTTGGTATGACAGGGGCGTGACAAAGCGATACTTGGCGATACAAAAGGATACAAAGCGGCGGCGTGAGCGTGGCGGGGTAACTTTGGTAACAAACTTATTCCACCCGGGCCAGTGGCGGCGAAAAGGTCTATATTGTCAGCATCAACTGTGAAGGAGCAGCAAATGCGATCCATGACCAAATCCATGCTGGCGGCTGCCGTGCTGCTGGCCAGCGCCGCCGCCTGGGCCGACGTGAGCGTCACCTTTGTCAAGCCGGAGGAGTTTGCCGACGTGCCGCGCAACAGCATCGACCGCGACCGCACGCTGAAGGATTTCAGCGACTATTTCGCGACGCTCAACAAGAAGCTGCCCGCCGGGCAGAACCTGAAAGTCGAGATCCTCGATATCGACCTGGCCGGACGGCTGTGGCCGCGCCGCACGGGCGACGATATCCGCGTGATGAACGGCGGCGCCGACTGGCCGCACATCCATCTGCGCTATACGCTGGAGCAGAACGGCCAGGTGCTGCGCAGCGGCGACGAGCACATCTCCAACATGATGTACCAGCAGCGCATCAACCGCTATTCGGACGGCGACCCGCTGCGCTACGAGAAGCAGATGCTGGACGAATGGTTCGACAAGAACATCGTGCCGAAGGTGGCCGCCCGCTGATCAGCTGATCAGTCGAGGCGGTTCACCTTGGGGAACTTGGCCAGGAACTCGGGCGCCATCGGCGTCACCTGGCTGGTCTTGTAGTTGAAGAAGACAAAGCCGGACTTGGCCATCGCCACCAGCTTGCCGTCGCGCGGGCGGGTGATGCGGAAGGTGATGTCGCCGCCGTACTGGTTGAAGTCCATCACGCCGACCTCGAACAGCAGCTGGTCGCGCGCATGCGCCTCGGTCTTGTAGGTGGTGGCCAGGTCGGTGACGATGATGCCGACGCCGCCCGTGTCGGCGCCGCTGTCCTGCACGCCGAACTCGAACAGGAAGCGGGCGCGCGCCTCGGAGATCATCGAGATCATCGAGTCGTTGCCCAGGTGGTTGGCGCCGTTGATGTCGGTGACGCGCACGGTCAGCTGCGTGGAAAAGTAATATTGATCTTCGGGGAAGTCCAGCTTTAAGCGTGCCATGGCGCCTGCCTTTGTGTCGGTTGTCAGAGTTGTTCGCCGAGGAACAGCAGCGTGTTGCCGTGCGCCTGGGCGGCGGCGCGCTGGTTGTAGGACGAACGGTGGTTGCAGTTGAAGCCGTGTTCGGCGTCGGCGTAGACGTGGATCTCGACCTGGTCGTTGTCGTCGAAGCGTTCGGCGATGCTGGTCACGGCCGTCAGCGGGATATGGCTGTCGGCGCTGCCGAAGTGCATCAGCATCGGCACCTTGATCTGGCCGGCGCGTTCCAGCGCGTTCTGGATGCCGCCGCCGTAGTAGCACACGGCCGCGTCGACCAGGCCGTTGGCGGCCGTGTGGTAGGACAGGCGGCCGCCGAAGCAGTAGCCGATCGAGGCGATCTTGCCTTCCACGCCGTCGAGCGCGCGCAGCGTCTTGACGGTGGCGGCGATGTCGGTTTGCGCCAGCGCGAAGTCGGTGGCGTTCATCAGTTCGACGGCGCGCTTCCAGCCCGCGTCGTCATAGCCCAGTTCGATGCGCGCGCCGTTGCGCCAGAACAGGTCGGGAGCGATCACCACATAGCCGTCGGCCGCGTACTGGTCGGCCACGTTGCGGATATGCTGGTTGACGCCGAAAATCTCCTGCAACAGCACGATGCCGGGGCCCTTGCCGCCGCGCGGCAGCGACACGTAGGCGCCGAAGCTGCCGTCGGCGACGGCGATATCGATCCACTGGGTGTTGGTTTCCATGGTGTTCCCTTAATGCGGGGTCAGTGCCGACATTGGCGCACGAACTCGTGTGCCAATGTCGGCACTGACCGCAGGTTTAGAAAGCGGCCATCGTACTCCGTTTTGCGCGGCGCTGCAGCGGAGCTCAGTTGTGCACTTCGCGGGTGTAGATCACCGGGCCGGAACGGTAGACGCCGAAGGTCGCGCGGCCGGGGACGGCGGGCAGATACAGGTTGGACCAGCTGGCGGGATTCAGCGTCACGTCGGTCGAGACGGCCGTGTTGGGGGCGGCCATCAGGAAGCTGGCCTTGCCATTGTTGAAAGTCAGGCTGCCTGGGCTTTTGACCGTAAACGCCGGGCAGGCGATCGCCACGCCTTGGCCGTTCTTGCAATTGGTGAAGGTGATGCCGGGACTGGCGCCGATGCCCTGCGCGTCGGCCGTATAGGCGGCGTTGAACACGTAGGCGCCGGCTGCGGCCGAATAGTACTGCGACTGCACAGCCATCGGCATGCTGGACGTTTCGGAACCGTAGTTGTTGCCAAGCTGCATGCGGCCGCTGACCACCGTCAGCGGGATTTCCGTCGACGTGGCCGGACTGCTGCGTGCCGACGTGACCAGGTCGGCGTCGATCGCGCGCACGTAGACCAGGCTGGGCGCTGTCGGCGTGCTGGTGAAGGCGAGGTTGGGCAGGCTGGCGGCAAGCACCATGCCGACGCCCTTGTCGAAGGTGACGGGGGTGGTCGGGGGGGGAGGGGCGGTATTGGCATTGACCAGGGTGCCGGCCGGCCATGCGGTGCTGCCGCCGGCCGCGGTCCAGGCGGACAGCGTGATGGCTTTCGCAAACGCGGTGGCCGGCGACGGCGGAGCGCTGCTGTAGTTTTGCGTCAGCGCCGGCGTGGCCGCGCCGTTGTAGGCCTTGATCAGCACGTAGAACGGCTGCTTCGAGTAGATGAAGCTGCCGCTGACGTCGTACGGCGCCGGGCAGGGGTTGTTCATGCCGCCTGCCTGCGAGCATTTCATGGTCACGCCGGTATTCTGGCTGGATGGCAGTTCGCCCCACACCGGCGCGGCCGGCGCAACCGCCTTGGGCGGCAGCAGTACGTCGAAGTGATCGGGGATGAAGCGGCCCACCTGCAGCGTCCCCTGGGTGTTGAAGCCGGCCGCCGGGTTGCCCATGTAGTTGGAGGTGACGTTCGTCAGCGCTGATGAAATCGTGATGTAGCCGACGTCGCTGTAGCTCCACTGGCCGGTGGCGCCGCTGACGCTGGTGGACACACCGTTGGAGATCGGCCCGAACAGGCCGCTGGTGATGGCGCCGTACGGATTGGTGGCGGGGATGGACGAGGTGGGTTTGAAGTTTTCCGGCGTGCTTTCCTTGCCGAAGTTGGTGGTGACATTGCCTGGCGTATTGACCGCCGACAGCGTGACGGTGAACGGCGCGCTGGCGTTGGCGAACATGCCCGGTCCCATCACCGGCGTGTTATTCACCCGCAGCACGGTGATCTTGATCCGGGCCGGCGCCGCAGTGAACGAGGTGCTGCCGGTGGCGGTGAAGCCAGTGTTGGGGGCGCTGGTGCCGGTGTAGCTGGCCGTCAGACCGACTTTGCCCACCTCCGGGTACTGGAAGCCGGTGCTGACGCTGCCGCTGACATCGAAGTGCAGCGTGACGTTGCTGGTGGCGGCACCGCAGGCCACGCTGGTGTAGCTGCCACTCTGGTTCTGGATCTGCACCGGCGTCGCGGCGGCGTTGGAGGGGTCCGTGTAGCCGCAGCCGAAGGCGACCGGCACGGTGACGTTGCTGAGCAGCGGTACGCAACTGGGGTTGTTGCCCTGCGCCTGCAGCGCCTGCACCACCATATTGACGCCGCTGGCCATCGATAGATGGTCGGGCACCGACACGGTCAGGCCCTGGGTGCTGAAGGCCATCGTGCACGAAGTATTGTTGGCGGCGGCATTGACGCAGGTGCTGGCGCTGGCCACGCCGGCAGCGCTGGCCGACAGCGTGGCGTTGCCGGCCGTGAACTGCTGCACGCTGGCCGTGCCGCTGCCGCTGATGGTCGCCACCTGGCCGCCCGGCGACATCGTGACCTGGGTCGCTGCGCTGTAGTGCGGCGCGGTGCACGCGCTGTTGGCGCAGGCGGTGACGGTGACCGTCTGCGGCTGGCAGGTCAACGCGGTGCCGTTGTGGGTGATCTGGAAGTGGTCGGGACCGCTGGGCGTGGCGGCGCCGCAGGTGGGGTTGTAGTTGTACGAGCTGGGCTTGGTCACGCAACTGCAGTTGCTGGCGCCGGCGCCGGTGCAGGTGATGGTCTTGCCGACGGTGGCGCCGTGGTCCAGATAAATCGAATTGACCGCGGCGTTGCCGCTGATGTAGTCGCCCGACGCGTGAGTGGTGACGTCGCGGGCCGACAGGTCGCCGTTGATGGTGCCTTGGGAGCCGATGTCGACGTCGCCGGTGAAGGTGGCGTTGCCGTTGACGGTCACGTTGGCCGAGTGCAGGGTCAGCGAGCCGCCAGAGATGTTGCCGGTGATGGTGCTGCCGCTGCCGACTTCGAGCGAACTGGAGGCGACGATATCGCCCTTGACGGTGGAGCCTGCCGGATTCAGCGTCACCGTCGGCGCGGTGATGTTGCCGGTCACGCTGCTGCCGGACGGGAGCGTGAAGGAGTTGCTGGCGTTGACGTTGCCTGTGACGCTGAGCGACGAGTTGCTGGTGATGGTGGTGCCGCTGATGCTGCCGACCACGGTCGCGCCGGAGCCGAGGTCGACGATGCCGGCCGAGGTGATGCCGGCGCCGACGCGCGTGCCCGAATTGGTTTGCACCGAGCCGGCGCTCAGGCTGCCGCCGATCTGGTTGCCCGAGCCGAGGTTGGCCAGGCCGCTGACGCTGACCGAACCGGTGATGACCACGTTGGCGTTGGTGCTGATGCTGCTGCCGGCCACCGGGCCGTTGATGGTGTTGCCCGATCCCAGGTTGACGGTGCCGCCGACCGTCAGCGCCCCGATGTTGACGTTGGAGTTGGTGCTGATCGAGGCGCCGCTGACGGCGCCCGTTATCGTGGTGCTGGAACCGAGGTCGATGGTGCCACTGACGCCCACCGTGCCGCCGATGTTGACCGAGGAGCCGGTCTGCAGCGAGGCCGCGGTTACGCTGCCGGTGATGGCGCCGCCGGTGGCCACGCTGGCCTGGCCGTTGGCGCTGACGGCGCCGCCGAAGGTGCCGGAGCCCAGCAGAAAGTTGCCGCCCGCCGCCAGGCTGCCGGTGGCGTTGAGCAGGCTGGGGTTGATCTGCGACAGGTCCAGGTTGTTGCTGCCGGAAGTTTGCAGCCTGGCGCTGCCGCTCATCTGCAGGCTTTGGTTGTAGGCCAGGCTCACCGCCGAGTTGACCACCACGGTATACCCGCTGGCGATGGCCACGCTGTCGTTATAGACGGGCAGCAGCAGCGCGCTGCAGGTATAGGTGCTGGTCGGGCTGTTGTACGTGCAGCCGGCCACGGCGCCGCCATTGAAGTCGAGCGTGGCGGCCTGCGCCAGGCCTCCTAGCAACATGGTCGAAAGAACAAGCCACGCGAATTTGAGTTTCATATCCCACACCGCTCACACCGGAAAATTCCTGCCTGAATTATAGGCGTTTCCCGGGCGTTGCCGTGTGGCATATATCCGACGACGATGCGCCTGCTCAGGGTTAGCGCTTGACCTTGCCGAAGGCGTCGCCCGCCTTCCAGGTCTGCATCGCCGGCGCGTTGGCCACCGCGTAGCCCAGGTTGAGCGTGAACTGCGCCTGCTGCACCATACCCGACAGGTCCCAGTCGGCGTGGTATTCGTCGGTGACCTGGTGGTAGTCCTGCTTGAAGGCGACCAGCCGCGCGGCCGATTTGACCGGATCCTTGACGAAGCTGAAGTGGCCGTCGCCGGAGAACACCGCCGAGCCGACGTTGAACGCCGGCACGCCGGCGCGGGCGAAGTTGAAGTGGTCGGCGCGGAAGTAGGCGCCGGACAGGTCGGGAATGGCTGGCGCCAGCTTCAGGCCCATCTGCCTGGCCACCGTGCCGGCCGCCTCATACAGGCTGCTGCGCTCGGCGCCGGCGACGCCGATGTCGCTGGTCAGGCCGACGAAGTTCATGCTGTCGAGGTTGAGGTCGGCCGAGGTCCGGGCCAGCGGCCAGGCCGGGTTCTGCACGTAGGCGGCGCTGCCCAGCAGGCCCTGTTCCTCGGCGGCCGGCCACAGGAAGACCTGGGTGCGTTTGGCCGGATGCTTGACCGCTTCGGCCGCCATCGCCAGCAGCGCGGCGGCGCCGGAGGCGTTGTCGATGGCGCCGTTCCAGGTGTGGTCGGTCTTGTCGTCGCGGCGCGTGCCTTCGTCGATGCCCAGGTGGTCCCAGTGGGCCGAGTAGACCACGGCCTGCTCCTTCAGCTTGGCGTCGCTGCCGGGCACGATGCCGGCCACGTTGAACTGCTCGATCTGGCGGATCGCGCTGTGCACTTCGGCGTGCACCGTGGTTTTCAGGTCGACCGGCTTGAAGTCGCGCCGTTCGGCGCTGGCGCGCAGCGCGTCCAGGTCATGGCCGCCGGCGGCGAACAGCGCGCGGGCGGTGTCTTCCTGCAGCCAGCCTTCGACCGGATTGCCGCCGCCGGCCAGGTGGAAGCGCTCGTGGCTGAAGCCATTGGCCGGCACGCTCCACGGATAGGAGGCGGACGGCGTGGTGTGGATCAGCAGCACGCCGGCGGCGCCCTGGCGCACCGCCTCCTCATATTTGTACAGCCAGCGGCCGTAGTAGGTGTAGGCCTTGCCGGCGAAGCGGTTCGGTTCCTCGGCGGTGGGCTGCGGGTCGTTGACCATCATGACCAGGATCTTGCCCTTCATGTCGAGGCCCTTGTAGTCGTCCCATTTTTCCTCGGGCGCGATGACGCCGTAGCCGACGAACACCAGTGGCGCGTCGATGGCGACGTCGGTCTTGCCGCCGGCGGTGCCGAAGACGATCTCGCTGCCGTTCTTCGGCGTCGTGCTCTTGCCGCCGGCGGCGTCGAAGCGCACGAAGCTGCGTTCCAGCAGCTTTGTGCCCTCGATCTTCACCGGCAGGCGGTAGCCGCCGCCGGCCAGCGGCTTGAGGCCGATGATGGCGGCCTGGGTCTCCAGATAGCGCACCGCGAGGTCGCCGCCGCGCTGTCCGGTGCCGCGGCCTTCGAACAGGTCGTCCGCCAGGAAGGATAAGTGGGCGCGCAGCGGCGCTTCCGTCACTTTGGGGGCTTGCTGGGCGCTCGCTTGCAGGGCGAGGGTGGCGGCGATGGCGAACAAGGGAAGACGCATGTTGACTCCGAAAAGATGTGATTCGATGCTGAAGCCGGTTATCTTACACGGTAGTTCAACACAATCAGGGAGACATATGAAGGTCATCATCATCACCGGCGGTTCGGACGGCATCGGCGCGGAGATGTCGCGGCAGCTGGCGCGGCGCCACGGCGCGGGCGTGGCGCTGGTGCTGGCGGCGCGCAATCGATCCACGCTGGAGCAGGTTTCTGCGGAATGCATGGCGGCCGGCGCCCAGACCCTGGTGGTGCCGACCGATGTCGCGGTGCAGGCGCAGTGCGCGGCGCTGGTGGAGGCCTGCGTGGCGCGCTACGGCCGCATCGACGCGCTGGTCAACAACGCCGGCCGCTCGGCGCATGCGCTGTTCGAGGAGGTCGCGGACCTGGCGTGGTACCAGGAACTGATGACGATCAACCTGTGGGGCAGCGTGTGGTGCACGCACGCGGCGCTGCCTTATCTGAAGCAGTCGCGCGGCGCCATCGTCGCGGTGTCGTCGCTGGCGGGGCTGGTCGGGGTGCCGGGGCGCACCGCCTACAGCGCCACCAAGTTCGCCATGGGTGGCTTTTTCGAGGCGCTGCGGGCGGAACTCAAAGCGGCGGGCGTGAGCGTGACGCTGGCGTATCCGGGCGTGGTGGCGACGCAGATCCGCCATCGCGGCTTCAACGCCGCCGGCGGGGCGCTGGGCAGCAGCAGCCTGAAAGAGGACAAGGCGATGCCGGTGGAGCAGTGCGCGGCGCTGATCTTGGCCGGCATGGAGGGCCGCAAGCGCGAAGTGGTGATGTCGGCCAAGGGCAAACTGGGACGCTGGATGAAGCTGATCGCGCCGGGCCTGGTGGAGAGGATGGCGCTGGCGGCGCTCAAGGACGACGTCAAGCCGCGCTGAGGTCCGCATTGAGGTCAGTTGTAAGCGAGTGTAAGAGTCGGTAAGAGGTTGTAATGCCGGTCAACTCAGCGCAGGCGGGCCGCGTTTTTTGCTCATGCGACACGGGATTGTCCCGATGCCGAAACTAGAAAAAGGAAATACATCATGACCAAAATTATCGCTTCCCTGATCGCCGGCCTGTTCGCTACCGCAGCATTCGCACAAGCGCCAGTCGCCGCCACCGCCGCCGCTCCTGAAGTCAAGCCAGCCGTGGCCAAAGTCGAAGCGAAAACCGAAGTCAAGCCCGAAGTGAAGGCCGAGGCCAAAGCGGAAGTCAAGACTGAAAAAACCAAAGTCCATCACAAGGCAAAAGAACACAAAGCCGCGGTGCCGGCACCGGTCGCCAAGGCGGACAGCAAAGTCACCGTCGCAGCAAAGTAAGTCGAAGCATTAATTAGCTAAACCATATAAACCAATACCAAGGAACTGAATCATGAAAAAAGTCATCGCCACCCTGATCGCCACCCTGTTCGCAGGCGCCGCATTCGCTCAAGCTCCAGCCGCTTCGGCTTCCGCCAGCGTCGCCGCATCGACCCCGGCTCCAGCCGCATCGGCACCGGCAGCGAGCGCACCAGCCAAGAAAGTGCATCACAAGAAGGCCAAGGCTGCAAAAGCCGCCAGCGCACCGGCAGCTTCGGCACCGGCAGCACCAGCAGCTTCGACGCCTGCAGCCAGCAAGTAATTTGGACGTTAGTTCTGGCCCCCGCCAGTGCATGACGTGCCGCCCCGGACCCTCAGGGCCTGGGCGGCGCAAGAAAAGAGACAGGGTCCAACCTGTCTCTTTTTTTATTTGGCCAGCTCTTCGAGCAGGGCGCGGTGGAAGGCGGCCGGGTCTTCCATCTGCGGGGCGTGGCCCAGGCCGTGGAATTCCACCAGCGTGGCTTGCGGGATCTGCTTGACGACCTGCTTTCCCAGCACGTCGTAACGGCCGATCCGCGCCTTGACCGCCGGCGGTGCGATGTCGCTGCCGATGGCGGTGGTGTCGGCATCGCCTATCATCAACGTGGTCGGCACCTTGAGCAGCGGGAATTCGTAGACCACCGGCTGGGTGAAGATCATGTCGTAGATCAGCGCCGAATTCCACGCCACCTGCTTGTGGCCCGGTCCCGCGTTCAGGCCGGCCAGCATGTCGACCCAGCGTTCGTACTCCGGCTTCCAGCGGTTGACGTAGTAGGTCGACTTCTCATAGGCGCGCACGCTGTCGGCCGACAGCTTCAACTCCCGCTCATACCACTGATCGACGCCGCGCGACGGCACGCCGAGCGCCTTCCAGTCTTCCAGCCCGATGGGATTGACCAGCACCAGCCGCGACACGCTGTCCGGGTACATCAGCGCATAGCGGGTGGCGATCATGCCGCCGGTGGAGTGGGCCACCAGCGCCGCGCGTGACACGCCGAGGTGACGCAGCAGCGCCTCGGTATTGGCGGCCAGCTGCTGGAAGCTGTATTGATAGCGTTCCGGCTTGGTGGACGCGCAAAAGCCGATCTGGTCGGGCGCCACCACGCGGTAGCCGGCCGCGCTCAGGGCGGCGATGCTTTGCTCCCAGGTGGCGCCGCAAAAATTCTTGCCGTGCAGGAGAACGGCGGTCTTGCCGTTGGCCGCGCCGGACGGCGCCACGTCCATGTAGGCCATCTGCAGCTGCTGCCCCTGTGAGCTGAAGCTGTAGTGCCGCAGCGGATAGGGATAGTCGAAGCCCTGCAGTTCGGGACCGTAGGTTGCGGCCGACGCCGGGCCGGCGAGGGCGGCGGCGAGGATGAACAGATTGCGCATGGTGGAATCGCTCCGGAACAGGGGAAGCCGCCAATATAGGCCATTTGCGAACGTCGCGCTTTGGCGTCTAAACAGGCGGTTTTAAGCAAAAAAGGTCCCGAACCGGCCAGAGAGAGTAAACTACGCACAAATTTCTTTCGCAATTAGGCGATTCGAACATACTTGTGAGTGACGCCATGTCTGCAAATCCCGTATCCCCCATCGCCCTTTTTTCCGACCTGAACCTCAGTGCGCCGTTGATCAAGGCCCTGAAAGAGGTCGGCTACGAGTCGCCGTCGCCGATCCAGGCCGCGACCATCCCTTCGCTGCTGGACAACCAGGACGTGCTGGGCCAGGCCCAGACCGGCACCGGCAAGACCGCCGCCTTCGCGCTGCCCATCCTGTCGCGCATCGATATCAAACAGACCACGCCGCAGGCGCTGGTGCTGGCGCCCACCCGTGAACTGGCGATCCAGGTCGCCGAGGCGTTCCAGACCTATGCCGCCCACATCCCCGGCTTCCACGTGCTGCCGATCTACGGTGGCCAGAGCTACGGCCCGCAGCTGTCGGCGCTGCGCCGCGGCGTGCACGTCGTGGTCGGCACCCCGGGCCGCGTCATCGACCACCTGGACAAGGGTTCGCTCGACCTGTCCAAGCTGAAGACGCTGGTGCTGGACGAAGCCGACGAGATGCTGCGCATGGGCTTCATCGACGACGTCGAGCGCATCCTGCAGGAGACGCCGGAGTCGCGCCAGACCGCGCTGTTCTCGGCGACGATGCCGTCGGCGATCCGCCGCATCGCCAACACCTATCTGCGCAATCCGAAGGAAATCACCGTCGCCGCCAAGACCGGCACCGCCGAGAACATCCGCCAGCGCTACTGGCTGGTGTCGGGCATGCACAAGCTCGACGCGCTGACCCGCATCCTGGAGGCGGAGAACTTCGACGGCATGATCATCTTCTCGCGCACCAAGCTCGGTACCGAGGAACTGGCGAGCAAGCTGCAGGCGCGCGGCTTCTCGGCCGCCGCCATCAACGGCGACATCCAGCAGGCGCAGCGCGAACGCACCATCCAGCAGCTCAAGGACGGCAAGATCGACATCCTGGTGGCGACCGACGTCGCCGCGCGCGGCCTGGACGTGGAGCGCATCAGCCACGTGGTCAACTACGACGTGCCGCACGATCCGGAAAGCTACACCCACCGCATCGGCCGCACCGGCCGCGCCGGCCGCAGCGGCGAGGCGATCCTGTTCATCACGCCGCGCGAGAAGAACCTGCTCAAGTCGATCGAACGCGCCACCCGCCAGCCGATCGGCATGCTGGAGCTGCCGACCATCCAGGCCGTCAACGACGTGCGCATCGCCAAGTTCAAGTCGCAGATCAGCGAAACGCTGGCCCAGGGCGAGCTGGAACAGTTCCAGTCGCTGATCGAGGACTTCGAGCGCGAACAGAACATCCCGGCGATCGAGATCGCCGCCGCGCTGGCCAAGATGGCGCGCGGCGACGTGCCGCTGCTGCTCGACAAGAAGCAGCAGACCGCCGCCGCCACCTGGGACGAGCGTCCGGGCCACCAGGTCGGCTTCGAACGCCATGGCAGCCAGGACCGTGGCGACCGGGGCGACCGATTCGAGCGCGGCGAGCGTCCGGAGCGTGCCGACCGCAGCGAGCGTTTCCCGAAAAAGGAACGCATCGTGCGCGCGCCGGACGCCGGCATGCAGACCTTCCGCATCGAAGTGGGCTACCAGCACGGCGTCAAGCCGGGCAACATCGTCGGCGCCATCGCCAACGAGGGCGGCATCGACTCCAAGAACATCGGCCGCATCGAGATCTACGACGACTACAGCGTGCTCGACATGCCGGACGACCTGAGCGGCGACGTGCTGGAGCACCTGGCAGGCATCAAGGTGGCCGGCCAGCAGCTGCGCATCAGCCGCGACAGCGGTGATGGCGCCGCGGCGCCGGCCCCGGCTCCGGCGGCCCGTCCGGCCCCGGTCCGGAGCGCCCCGTCGGCCGCGCCCGCCGCATCCGCCGCCCCGGCGGCGCCGGCCCCTTCGCCGCTGGCCAAGGCCGCCCGCGTCGACAGCGCCGAGCTGGACGAGGCCGCGCCAAAGAAGAAAAAGGAAAAGCCGGGCAAGATCGCCTTGCCGATGAGCGCCTTCCGCATCGAAGTGGGCAGCAACCATGCGGCCACGCCGTCCAACATCGTCGGCGCCATCGCCAACGAGGCGGGCCTGGAAGCCAAGCACATCGGCCGCATCGAGATCTTCGACACCTACAGCATGCTGGAACTGCCGGACGGCATGCCGCCCGAGCTGTTCAAGCACCTGGGCAAGGTGTGGGTCGGCGGCGCGCAGCTGAAGATCAGCCATGCCGAGCGCATGCCGCCCGAGTCGGGCAAGTCCACGCCGCCGAAGAAGCCGGCGCCGGGGCAGAAGGACAAGTTCAAGTCCAAGCCAGCCGGCAAGAAATACTAAACACGACGGGGCCGCAAGGCCCCGTTTTCACGTCCGCGCAGTGCACGAGCACGGTGCTGCGTTGCACCAAAACAAAGCTTGGCGAGCCTTAAATATTGCTCGTACACCAATCCGCTCACGGCCTGTCCACCGCGCTCCCATAGCGCCGCCGCCGCGCCGGCATGCCTGGCCCGCTTATTGCATGGCTGATAGCCCAATCGTTATAAAAGGCATCCCTTGAGATGCCTCCACCTGAGACACGTCGTTTAGCATGGGAGTATTGAAATGACTCAATTCAGGAAATTGTGGACTACTTTTGTCGACGCCATCAAGCCGCAAGTCTTGCGCGAGCAAGACCAGGTCGGCCTGCATTCGATCTTCATCGATACGCGGCCGTTTAACGTTGCCTCCTTCTCTGACAAGGACCGCTGATGCTGTTGCGGAACGACCTGCTGCAGTACACGCATCCGTCTCCGCGCACCGTCCGCATCCTGTGGATCGCTCCCGAGCAAAGCCACGCCTATGTATTTGACGTGGCGGCCCGCTCGGCCGACGTCGAGTTGATCCAGCTGTCGGTGCTGCATGCCGACATTCGTGCCGGCCACGCCAGCGTGTTGCCGGCCGACCCTTACCTGATGGTCGTCAGCCAGGAGCTGCTGCCGGCCAAACACCTGCAACTGCGCGCCCGCGCGTGGGCGATCGTCGAACCGCTGGTGGCGCTGGAGCCGGGCATCTACGAGGCACGCCAGCGCGGCCAGCTGATCGCCCAGGCCACCGAGGCGCACGGCGTGTCGCACCCGACCATCTACCGCTACCTGCGCCGCTACTGGCAGCGCGGGCAGACGCCCAACGCGCTGCTGCCCGACTACGGCAACTCCGGCGGGCGCGGCAAGGTGCGCCAGGCTTCGGCCGGCGTCAAGCGGGGGCGCCCGCGCAAGAGCGGCGCCGACGCGGGCCCGGGCCTGAACGCCGACGAGGAAATCCGCCGCACCTTCCGCGTCGCCACCGCGCATTACGCGGCCGGCCACGACAAGTTCTCGCGGCTGGGCGCCTACCAGCAGATGCTGGCCGACTTCTTCATCGAGCGCCATATCGACGCCGACAGCGGCCGCGTGCTGACGGTGGCGGGCAGCCAGGACGCCGTGCTGCCGACCTTCGGCCAGTTCAACTACTGGCTCGATCACGACGACGACCGCCCGCCCGAAGTGGTGCGCCGCAACGCCGCCGCAACCGCCAACACCGCCGCCACCGCAACCGCCGTCGCCGCCGCAAATGTTCCCGATGCCGCGTCCGCGCGCTTCGCCTCGCTGCCGGCCGGCGGCCGTCCCGGTGCCGGCTTCTACCTCGATGCGGTGCGCGCCGAGGTGCAACTGGTCTCGCGCGCCGACCGCCACCAGGCCATCGGCCGGCCGCTGGTCTACCTGGCGCTCGACTCATACAGCCGCATGGTCACCGGCGTCTACATCGGCATGGGCCAGGCCAACTGGCAGCACGCGATGCTGGCGCTGGCCAACTGCGGCGCCGACAAGCAGCGCTACAGCCAGCAGCTGGGCCGCCGCATCGAGGCGGCGCAGTGGCCATGCCGCCACCTGCCCGAGACGCTGTTCGCCAACAGCGCGCTGACCGGCGACGCCGAGCGCGATGCGCTGCTGAACAACTTCAACCTGCGCTGCGTGACCGTCGACCACGGCCCGGACGACTGGAAGGCCGTGCTGGAAAAGCGCTTCCGCCTGGTGGCGCCGCACGCCGACGGACTGCCGTGCCGCCTGGACGGCGTGCTCGACCTGCAGCAGTTCACCCGCATCGTGGTCGACTGCATCCTGTACTACAACAACCGGCAGCAACTGGCGCATGCCGGCGGCGCCACGCCGCGCCAGCTGTGGGACTGGGGCGTGGCCCATCGCGGCGGCAGCCTGCGGACCTATCCCGAGCACCTGATACGCTGCAGCCTGATGCCGGTGGCGCAAGCCGACGTCGCCGGCGACGGCATCCATCTGTTCGATAGTATTTACACCTGCGCCCGCGCCATCAACGAACGCTGGTTCGAGCGCGCGCGCCTGCGCGGGCAGTGGAGCGTGCGCGTCGCCTACGATCCGTCCAACATGGACATGGTTTATTTGCTGGACCCGAACGCGCCGATGCAGTTCCACGCCTGCCACCTGGCCGACGGCAGCGCCGCGCACCAGCAGCTGTCGGCGGCGGAAATCGCCCGCCTGCCACGCACCGTCGCCAATCCCGCCACCTCGGCCAACACGCCGCTACGTACCACTACGCAGGCTTTCGCCAGCTTCGCTAACTGATTCCATAGCTTGATAGCCAACGGCGCGATCCAGCGCCGTGCAGACCACTTTGCGACATGCCGGTGCGTGCCACTTGCTGGTGCGGCAGGGTGGAGCCGTTTCCAACCGGCCCGCGCCGCGCTTGGCGCGCGCGACCGCCACACCGAAAATAAAGTCCATGCGGCACAAATAAAGTTTGTCGCCGGAAGCGCCCCGTTGGAGCAAAGAACAATGTTTTCGCCATCGCCGAACAAACATTGTTTGATGTCGCCGAGCCTTATGCCATAAGGCTTCCCGTGGTTACGAACACTGTTTATTTTGTTGTGACTTCGTGGCACGCCACTTGCTAGACAGGAACTATGGGGACGCAAGTCGCCCAAGGATCTTTCAGCAGACTGGTGAGGAAGCAGATGGACAGTAAAACAGTAAAACCGTTTAAATCGTTTAGTTCATTCACGCGAAGGGATTTCCTATATCGCGCCGCGGCGGTCGGCGGCACGGGATTGCTGCTCAATACCATGAACGCATGGGGCATGGGCATAGGCTCGACGGCGTCCGCGCCGCCGGAGCTGAGCGGCAGCGGCAAAGGCAAGAAGGTGCTGATACTGGGCGCCGGCCTGGCCGGCATGACCGCCGCCTTCGAGCTGGGCAAGCTGGGCTACCAGTGCCAGATCCTCGAGGCGCGCGCCTTCGCCGGCGGCCGTTGCCAGACCGCGCGCAAGGGCTTCAGCCTGACCGAGCTCGGTGGCGAAAAACAAACCTGCGAATTCGACGACGGCCACTACATCAACCACGGCCCATGGCGCATCCCGCTGCACCACCAGTCCACGCTGCACTACACGCGCCTGTTCGAGGTGCCGCTGGAGGTGATGGTCAACGATAACGACCATTCCTTCGTCTACTCGGAAAACGCCGGCCCCTTCGCCGGCAAGCGCATGCGCATCAAGGAGATCAAGGCCGACATGCGCGGCCACGTCTCCGAGCTGCTGGCCAAGTCGGTCAAGAACAACCAGCTGGACCAGGAACTGACGGCCGACGACAAGCGCCTGCTGCTGGACTACCTGGCGCACGAAGGCCAGCTGGCCGGCGCCGACCTGCAGTACAAGGGCCGCACCGGCCGCGGCTTCGCCGTCAATCCGGGCGCCGGCACTTCGCCCGGCCCGGGCACGCTGTCCGATCCGCTGGGCTTCAAGGACCTGCTGGCGTCCAAGCTGGGCAACGTCTACAGCGCGGTGCAGGACTTCCCGATGCAGAACACCATGTTCCAGCCGGTCGGCGGCATGGACTCCATCGCCAAGGCGTTTGAAAAGCGCGTCGGCAAGAACATCCGCTACAAGTCGGAAGTGCAGACCATCCGCCAGAACGACAAGGGCGTCACCGTCACCTTCAAGGACACCGGCACCGGCAAGGTCGCCAGCATCAGCGCCGATTACTGCCTGTGCGCGATGCCGCTGTCGGTGCTGCGCCAGATCGACACCGACTTCTCGGACAAGTTCAAGAAGGCCGTGGCCACGGTGGCCTACGCGCCGGTCGGCAAGATCGGCCTGCAGATGAAGCGCCGCTTCTGGGAGGAGGACGAGCATATCTACGGCGGCCACGTGCTGACCGACCTGAAAGGCATCAACACGATCTCGATGCCGTCCTACGGCTTCCAGAAGAAGAAGGGCGTGCTGCTCGGTTACTACCAGTACCAGACGCAGGCGATCGAGATCAGCGCGCTGTCACCGAAGGAGCGCGCCGCGTTCGCGCTGGCGGCCGGACAGAAGATCTTCCCGCAGTACACCGACAGCTTCGAGACTTCGTTCTCGGTGGCCTGGCACCGCGTGCAGTACAACCTGGGTGGCTGGGCCGAATGGACCGAGAAGACCCGCGCCGCCGCCTATCCGACGCTGCTCGAAGGCGAGGGCCGCGTGCTGCTGGCCGGCGAACACCTGAGCTATCTGACCGGCTGGCAGGCCGGCGCCATCGAATCGGCGTGGCAGCAGATCGCCAAGATCCATGAAAGGGCCAGCGCATGAAGGAAGTGCTGATCAAGGCCGCGATGGCCGTCGTGGCGCTGCTGGCGGCGGCCGCCACGGCGCCGTCGCGCGCGCAGGACGCGGGCGCTGCGGACGGCAAGGCGCTGTTCCTGAAAAACTGCGCGGCCTGCCACCAGGCCACCGGCAAGGGCATACCCGGCGCCTTCCCGGCGCTGGCGGGGAACAAGTTCGTGCAGGGGAAAAGCACCGACGTCGCCACCGTGCTGCTGAAAGGGCGGGGCGGCATGCCCGATTTCAGCGACAGCCTGAGCGACGCCGACATCGCCACCGTCCTGAGCTTCGTGCGCAGCGGCTGGGGCAACAAGGCGGGCCCGCTGACCGAGGCGGAAGTGGCGGCGCTGCGCGCCACGCTGCAGGTCGAGCCGTTCAGCAACGGTCAGGTATCCAACAAACACTGAAAGAGCACACCACATGAAAAAAGCACTCGCAACCCTGTTGATCCCGGCCGCGTTGGGCCTGTTGTCCACCGGCGCCGGCGCCGCGCCGAAGGCCGCGCCCAAAGCCGCCGCCGACATCGTGCGCCACAAGATCCCCGGCTCCGATTTCCCGATCGCGCTGGCCGTCAGCGTGCCGTCGACCGCCACCATCCACTTCGTCAGCGGCCAGGTGCCGGCCATCGTCGACAAGAGCGCCGCCCCGGATTCGCTGGCCGCCTTCGGCGACACCAAGACCCAGTCGGAGTCGGTGCTCAAGAAGATCAAGGAAGTCCTCGAGGGCATGAAGCTGGAGATGTCCGACGTGGTGAAGATGAGCGTGTTCCTGGTCGGCGATCCGGCCAAGGGCGGCAAGGCCGACACCAAGGGCTTCATGGAAGCGTACACGCAGTATTTCGGCGCCCAGGCCAACCAGCCCAACCTGCCGGCGCGCGCCGTGGTGCAGGTGGCGGCGCTGAGCAACCCGGGCTGGCTGGTCGAGATCGAAGTGGTCGCCGCCAAAAAATAACCGGATATCCAGGTCATCCGGGGATACAGGTCTTACTTTCTTTTTTATTCAATGGGGATTAAATATGCATAAGGCCACACTCAAGATCGGCGTCGCAGCCGTGCTGTCCACCCTGTCGTTCGGCGCCGCGTTCGCCGCCAACGCCGCCGCCGATGATGCTGCCGTCCCGGCCGATGCCGCCAACGCCACCTCGGCCGGCGCGGTGATCGTCACCGGCACCCGTTCCAGCGGCATCAAGGTGGAGAACAGCGCCTCGCCGATCCAGGTACTCGATGCCGCCTCGCTGCAGCGCACCGGCCAGCCGGACCTGATCCAGGCGCTGGCGCAGAACCTGCCGTCGTTCACGGCGCAAGCCTTCGGCGGCGACACCGCCAACCTGACCTTGTCGGCCCGCCTGCGCGGCCTGAGCCCGAACAACACGCTGGTGCTGATCAACGGCAAACGCCGCCACGGCACCGCCAACCTGGCCGTGCTGGGCGGACCATACCAGGGCGGCGCAGCGGCCGACCTGAACTACATTCCGGTATCGGCGATCGACCACATCGAGGTGCTGCAGGACGGCGCGGCCGCCCAGTACGGCTCCGACGCCATCGCCGGCGTGATCAACATCATCCTGAAGTCGAACAACCACGGCGGCACCGCCAGCGCCACCGGCGGCGGCTACGTCGACGGCGGCGGCCGTACCGGCGACGCCTCGGCCAACGTCGGCGTCGAGCCGTTCAAGGACGCCTTCCTGAGCCTGACCGCCGAATCGAAATACCACGGCTACAGCGACCGTGGCGGCATCGACCCGCGCGTCGTCAATCCGGCCAACATGGCGGCCTACCCGGGCATGTTCCAGGAGCCGGGCTACCCGCACGTCAACCACATCTCGGGCGACGCGCAATACCACCTGAACGTGCTGGCGGCGAACTTCGGCTACGACCTCACGCCTGACAGCCAGCTGTACGCGATCGCCACCTACGGCCGCAAGGAAGCGCGCGCCTACGAGAACTACCGCCTGCCGAACCGCCTGCCCAAGATCTATCCGACCGGCTTCTCGCCGAAGGAAACCATGAAGCAGGACGACTACGCGCTGACGGCCGGCATCAAGGGCCTGGTCGGCGGCTGGAATATGGACCTGAGCACTACCTACGGCAAGGACACCAGCAAGATCGGCGTGGCCGACTCGGGCAACGTCTCGCTGTTCAACGACACCGGCGCCTCGCCGACCGTGTTCAGCGCCGGCGCCTTCATCGCCAGCCAGCTGACCACGACCCTCGAAGCCAGCCGCGAGTTCAACGTCGGCTGGGCCAAGCCGCTGAACGTGGCCGGCGGTATCGAGCACCGCATCGACAAGTACGAGATCGAAGCGGGCGACCCTGCCTCGCGCTACAAGGAAGGCTCGCAGTCGTATCCGGGCTTCTCGCTGACCGACGCCGGCAGCCACCGCCGCACCAACGAGGCGGCCTACATCGACCTGGCCGGCAACCCGATCACCGACCTGACGCTGGACTTCGCCGCGCGCTACGAGCACTTCAGCGACTTCGGCAACGCCAAGGTCGGCAAGCTGACCACCCGCTACGACATCACGCCGGCGGCGGCGGTGCGCGGCACCTTCTCCAACGGCTTCCGCGCGCCGACCCTGGCCGAGGAATACTACTCGGCCACCAACGTCGGTCCGACCACCGCCTTCGTGCAGCTGGCGCCGAATTCGGCCGGCGCCAAGCTGGTCGGCGTGGACGGCCTGAAGCCCGAGCGTTCGACCAACTTCAGCCTGGGCCTGGTGCTGAACCCGGCCAGCAACCTGGCCATCACCTTCGACGCCTACCAGATCAAGATCCGCGACCGCATCGTCGGCTCCGGCGCGCTGTACGGCTCGGGCGGCGGCACCAATTCGCCGGCCGTGGTGGCGGCGATCAAGGCCAACGGCAATGTGCTCGACAGCGCCGTCAGCCAGACCGGCATCAACATCTTCTCCAACGCGGTCGACACCCGCAGCCGCGGCTTCGAATTCGTCACCACGCTGAACGAGAACTACGGCACCGCCGGCAAGGTGGACTGGAGCATCGCGGCCAACTACAACAAGGTTGAGGTGACCAAGATCAACCAGGCGCCGACCCAGCTGCTGCCGCAGACGCTGCTCGACAAGACCGCGATCTCGGACCTGGAAACCGCGTCGCCCAAAGTGCGCGTCAACCTGGGCGCGCTGTGGAAGATCGGCAACTGGACCGTCAACCTGCGCGAGGCGATCTACGGCAAGTCGTCGGAGTACGGCAGCGAGGACGGCTCGGTCTATCACAAGACCGAGATCTCGGCCAGGGCCATCACCGACCTGGAAGTGGGTTACAAGATCAGTCCCGCATGGTCGCTGGCGGTCGGCGCCAACAACCTGTTCAACCAGTATCCGAACGGCGTGAACCCGGCGCTGCTGGCCGACCAGCGCGCGGCCGGCGACAACGCGGCGGTGACGATACTGCCTTCGTTCTCGCCGTTCGGCATCAACGGCGGCTACTACTACGCCCGCGCCAACTACAAGTTCTAAGCCTGTAGCGGCCCGGCGCCAAGGCCATCCTGCGGGATGGCCTTTTTTTTCGGCGTTTGTCTTGATCCGGTCTTTGCGTGTAGCATTCGTCTCTGGCCGGTCTGGTTCGACCAGCTTCATGGGAGAGCACAAAATATGCTGAAAAAAATGGGCGGGAGCCTGATGGCGGCGGCCGTCGCCGGCGGCGTGGGCGCGGCCTCGGCGGCGCCGATGACCCTGCAGGACTACCTGGCGCTGACCGGCCCCGCACCCAGCCTGCACGTGGCCTACGGCGCGGCGCCGTCGCAGTTTGCGGAGCTGTTCCAGCCGGCCGGCGACGGCCCGTTCCCGGTCGCGGTGATCATCCACGGCGGCTGCTGGACCAGGGAGTTCGGCGGCATCACGCAGATGCGCAACATGGCCGGCGATTTGATCAGGCAGGGCATCGCGGTATGGAACGTCGAATACCGCCGCTTCGACGAAGCGGGCGGCGGCTATCCGGGCATGTATCACGACGTCGCCACGGCGATGGACCGCCTGCGCGCGGTGGCGCCGGCGCACCGGCTTGACCTGCGGCGGGTGGCGCTGGTCGGCCATTCGGCCGGCGGCCACCTGGCGCAATGGGCGGCGTCGCGCGCGCGCCTGCCGCGCGCCAGCCCGCTGTACGTGGCCGATCCGCTGCCGGTGCCGGTGGTGATCAGCCTGGGCGGCCTGGCCGACCTGCGCAACGAGGAACGGCTGATCAAGACCAGCTGCGACCGCGACATGGTGCAGCTGGCCGGCACGCCGAGCGCCGCGCGGCCCGACGTCTTTGCCGACACCTCGCCGATGGAGATGCTGCCGTCGGGCGTGCGCACGGTGCTGATCCACGGCGAGTTCGATACCGTCTCGCCGCCGCGGGCGGGCCACGACTACGCGCGCCGCGCGCGGGCGGCCGGCGACGCGGCGGAAGTGGTACTGCTGCCGGGCGGCAGCCACTACGACGAGGTGGCGGCGACGTCGCCGTCGTGGGCCATCGTGTCGGCGGAGATCCGCAAGGCGCTGGGGATGGCGCCGCGCCAGAACCTGGCTGGAACTTAGTATTCGGTGTATTTGCGGGCGTCGCCGCGCACCTGCGCGGCCGGGTACTTGGCCGCGTTGAGCGCCATCTTTTCCAGCGCGGCGGCGCGCAGGTCGACGCCGGTCTTGTCGGCCAGCTGCACCAGGTACAGCAGCACGTCCGCCAGCTCGTGGCGGATGCCTGTGCGTTTGGCGTCGTCCAGTTCGGCGTCGGCGCCGGTCTGCAGCCACTGGAAGTGCTCGGCCAGCTCGGCCACCTCCACCGACAGCGCCATCGCCAGGTTCTTCGGTGTATGGAATTGCTCCCAGTCGCGGTCGCGGGAGAACTGGCGGGTCAGTTCGCGCAATTCGGTCAGGCTGTCGGGGCGGGCAGAGGTCGTCATGGACGCTATGGTAGCACCGCTGATTCGACGTTTCATCCCCCTTTTTCTGCCGTTTGTCGCATCGGCCCGGCGTACGCCGGCGCCGGCGGCTACAGTGGCCCCACTATAACTTCGGGGACCTCCCATCATGCGCACCGCTATCGCCATCGCCGTCACCTCCGCCTTCGCCATCGCCACGCTCGCCGGCTGCGCCGTCATCGTCGTCCCGGACGATGGCAACGGCAACGCGCGCTACACCTCGTGGGGCGGCAACGCCGTCGAGGGCAACGGCGTCGCCGCCGTGGAGCGCCGCGAGGCCGGCAACACGGACGGCCTCGACATCAACGGCCCGATGCAGGTCGAAGTGCGCGTCGGTTCCGCCCCGTCGCTGCAGGTCGAGGGCGACAGCAACCTGCTGCCGATGCTGAAGACCGACGCCAGCGGCGGCACGCTGCGGGTGTGGGTCGAGGGCAACATCCGCTCCAGCAATCCGCTGCGGGTGATCTACACCACGCCGCAGCTGCGCCAGATCAGCTCCAACGGTTCCGGGCGGCTGGCGGTCAGCGGCCTGAATGGCGGCGCGCTGAACCTGAGCCAGAACGGCTCGCGCCAGGTGCAGCTGGCCGGCGCGGTCAGCCAGCTGGAGGCGCGCCTGAACGGTTCCGGCAGCGTCAACGCGGCCGGCCTGGAAATCGGTTCGGCCGTCGCCAGCCTGAACGGCTCCGGCCGGCTGGACCTGGGCCGGCTGCGCGGCGACTCGCTGAGCCTGGACCTGCACGGCTCCGGCGGCGTCAACGCCAGCGGCAACGTGCGGACCATGAACGTGCGCCTGTACGGCTCGGGCAGCGCCGACCTGGCCGGCCTGACCAGCCAGAGCGCGGAACTGAGCACCCACGGCTCGGGCAGCGTGTCGGCCACGGTCAGCCAGTCGCTGGTGGCCGACAGCACCGGCTCCGGCCACGTCACCGTGTACGGCAACCCGTCGCAGCGCAGCGTCAGCGGCAAGCGGGTCAGCGTGATGCAATAAACCCGGCCGGTTGACGCTGGAGGGCCCGGCTTGTAAAGTGGGCCGATGGACAGCGATCAATCGGACCACGGCGCCGACGTCGAAGTGGCGATAGTCGGCAGCGGCTACGCCGGCCTCTGCATGGGCATCAAGCTCAGGGAGCGGGGCATCGCCGACTTCGTCATCCTCGAGCAGAACGCCGAGTTCGGCGGCACCTGGCGCGTCAACAGCTACCCGGGCGCCGCCTGCGACATCCCCAGCCATCTGTATTCCTTCTCGTTCGCGCAGAACGCCGACTGGTCGCGCAAGTTTCCGCGCCAGCCGGAGCTGCTGGCCTATGCGGAAGACATCGTCCGCCGCTACCGTCTGGCGCCGCATTTGCGGCTGGGCCACGGCCTGCTGGCGGCCGACTACGACGAGGCGCGCGGCCGCTGGCGCCTGCGCACCGCGCACGGAGAACTGAGCGCGCGCAACCTGGTGCTGGCCACCGGCGGCCTGTCGCGCGCCGCGCTGCCGGCCCTGCCGGGCCTGGACAGCTTTGCCGGCAAGGTGTTTCACTCGGCGCGGTGGGACCATGGCTACGACCTGCGCGGCAAGCGGGTGGCGGTGATCGGCACCGGCGCCAGCGCGATCCAGTTCGTGCCGGAGATCGCGCCGCTGGTGGCGCAGCTGGACCTGTACCAGCGCACCGCGCCATGGGTGTTGCCGCGCCCCGACCGCGCCATCACGGCCGCCGAGCGCTGGCTGCTGCGGCGCCTGCCGCCGCTGCGCAAGCTGTATCGCCTGCTGACCTATGTGCGGTACGAGTCGCGCTACCTGGTCTTTGCCGGACCGTCGTGGCTGGCCGGCGTGGCGGCGCGGCTGGGACGCCGCCACCTGCGCAGGCAATTGCCGCACGACGCGGCGCTGCGCGCCAGGCTGGCGCCGTCCTACAGGCCGGGCTGCAAGCGCATGCTGCTGTCGAACGACTACTATCCGGCGCTGGCGCGGGCCAACGTCGGCCTGCACACCTGCGGCATCGCCGCGGTGCGGCCGCGCGGCATCGTCGGCGCCGACGGCGTCGAGCGCGCCGTGGACGCCATCATCTTCGCCACCGGTTTCGATGTCGAGCATGCGCTGGGCGCGGTGGCGGTGCGCGGGCGCGGCGGCGCGCTGCTGGCCGACGCCGCGCGCGGCGGGCTGGCCGCCTACAGGGGCGCCACCGTGCCAGGCTTCCCCAATATGTACATGATCGCCGGCCCCAATACGGGGCTGGGCCACAACTCGATGATCTACATGATCGAATCGGGCGCGCGCTACGCCGTCGAGGCGGTGCTGGCGCGGCGGCGCGCGGGCTGGCGCGCGCTGGAGGTGCGCGACGACGTGTGCCGCCAATACAACCAGCGGCTGCAGGCGCGCTTCAAGGGCACGGCGTGGGCCTCCGGCTGCCGCAGCTGGTATCTCGCCAGCGGCGGCAGGAACAGCGCGCTGTGGCCGGGCTTCACCTTCGAGTACCGGCGCATCACGCGCCGCTTCGACGCGCCGGCCTACGTGGCCACGTCAGCGCACCTTGAAGAAGGACATCGAGCTCTGTAGCTGTTCGGCCTGGCCGCTCATCTCCTCGGCGGTGGCGGCCAGCTGTTCGGAGCTGGAGGCGTTCATCTGGGTGGTCTGGCTCAACTGGCTCATGGCGGAATTGATCTGGCCCGCGCCGGTGGACTGCTCCTCCGACGCGGCCGTGATCTCCTGCACCAGGTCCGACGTGCGCTTGATGTTCGGCAGCATGGTGTCGAGCAGCGCGCCGGCCTTCTCGGCCAGGTTGACGCTGCCGCTGGCCACCTGCTCGATCTCCTGCGCCGCCACCTGGCTGCGCTCGGCCAGCTTGCGCACCTCGGCCGCCACCACCGCGAAGCCCTTGCCATGCTCGCCGGCGCGCGCCGCCTCGATCGCCGCGTTCAGCGCCAGCAGGTTGGTCTGGTAGGCGATGTCGTCGATGATGCCGATCTTCTTGGCGATCTCGCGCATCGCCACCACCGTCGAGCGCACCGCCTCGCCGCCTTCGCCCGCTTCCTGCGCGGCCTTGCCGGCCATGCCGTCGGTGACCTTGGCGTTCTCCGTGTTCTGCGCGATCGAGGCCGACATCTGCTCGATGGCGGCGCTCGATTCCTCGGCCGCCGCCGCCTGCTCGCTGGCGCCCTGCGACAGCGACTGCGCGGTGGCGCTGACTTCCTCCGAGGCGCTGGCCAGCGCCTCGGCGCCGTCATTGACCTCGCTGACCACGCGCGACAGGTTGCCGACCATGGTGTTCATCGCCGCCAGCAGGCTGCTGGTGTCGCCCTGCTTGATGCGCACCTGCACCGTCAGGTCGCCGGAGGCCACGCGGTTGACGATATCGGCAGCGTAATCCGGTTCGCCGCCCAGCTGGCGCAGTAGCACGCGCGTGATGAACACGGCGATCAGCGCCACCACCACCAGCGTGCAGACCGAGATGATGATGGAGCTGCGCATCGCCTTCTGCTTCAGCGCCACCGCCGCGTCGGCGCCCTGTTTGCCCAGGTCGACGTTGTAGTCGAAGTGGCTGTCGATGGCCGCCTGCATCAGCTGGATTTCCGGGCGCGCCTGCTCGAGCAGCACGCGCGCCTTGTCGTTGTGGTTGAGGCGCGACTCCACCAGCACCGCCTCGATCTGCGGCTGCACCTTGGCCCAGGATTCCCTCTCGCGCGCCAGGATCGCCTTGTCCTTGTCGTCGGCCAGCAGCGCCTCGTATTTTTTCAGGTTCTCGTCGACGCCCTTGCGCATGTCGGCGACCTGGCCGTCGATTTCCGCCAGTTTCTTTTCGTCGGTGTTGAGCACGTGCTGGCTGACGCGGACGCGCATGCGCAGGAAGCTGTCGCGCAGCTTGTCGAGCACCACCAGGCTGGGCACCGTATTGACGGTCGAGAAATTGGCGGCCTCGTAGACTTCGTTCATCTGGTACTGGCTCAGGCCCGCCAGCAGCGCGATGCCGGCCAGCGCTGCGCCGCCCAGTGCGGTCATTTTTTGTACTACGCTCAGTTTCATTTGCTGACTCCCCCATGAGTGAGTGGTGGTGGTGAGTGGCTTATGCGGCAGCCACGGCCGTGTTGCCTTGCAATCGTTCGATCAGCGCCGCCAGCGGCATCGGCCGCGCGTACAGATAGCCCTGCATGCAGTTGCAGGCGTGGGCGATCAGGAAGTCGGCCTGGGCCTGCGTCTCCACGCCCTCGGCCACCACCCGCAGGCCCAGGTGGCCGGCCATCGCCAGGATGGACTGCACCAGCGCGCGGCTGTTGGCGTCTTCGGGCGTGTCCATGATGAAGCTGCGGTCTATCTTCAGCTCATACAGCGGCATTTTTTTCAGGTAGGCCAGGCTGGAATAGCCGGTGCCGAAATCGTCGATGGAAAAGCGCAGGCCGAGCGCCGCCAGCCGGTGCATGCGGGCGACGGTGTCGTCCATCTTGTCGATCAGCAGGCCCTCGGTCACCTCCAGCACCAGCAGCTCCGCCGGCACGCCCGTCTCGGCCAGCGTGCGCTGCACCAGCTCGACGAAATCGGCTTGGCGGAACTGCGTCGGGCTGACGTTGACCGACAGCGGCATCGCCAGGCCGGCCCGCTGCAGCGCCAGCACCGCCTCGCAGGCCTGGCGCAGCGCCCACGCGCCCAGTTCGACGATCAGCCCCGACTCCTCGGCCACCGGGATGAACACACTGGGCGGCACCATGACGCCGCCGGCCCGCTGCCAGCGCATCAGCAGCTCGCCGCCGACGGCGCGGCCGTCGCGGTCGACCTGGGCCTGCACGTGCATCTGCAGCCCGCCGGCCGCCAGCGCCGCCGCCAGGTCGCGCTCCATGGTCAGCCGCCGTTCGACTTCGGCCTGCATCGCGGTCTCGAAGAAGGCGATGCCGTTGCGGCCTTCCGACTTGGCGCGGTACATCGCGGTGTCGGCCTCGCGCAGCAGGTCGTGCGCGGTTTGGGCTGGAAACTGCGGGCCGCTTTTCGGCAGCATGGTCACGCCGATGCTGGCGGTGGAGTTGTAGCACTGGCCTTCGATCTCGAATTCGCGGCCGATGGCGGCGCGGATTTTTTCAGCCACGGCCCGCGCCGCGCGGGTGGCGCCGGGCAGGTCGTCCGACAGGTGGGCCAGCAGCACGACGAATTCGTCGCCGCCGATGCGGGCCACGGTGTCGGCCTTGCGCATCAGCTGGTCCAGGCGCACCGCCGCGTTGCGCAGCAGGGCGTCGCCGGTGGCATGGCCGCGCGCGTCGTTGATGGTCTTGAAGCGGTCCAGGTCGATGAACATCACGGCGCTGAAGGTGGCGCCGCGCTCGGAGCTGGCCAGCAGCTTGTCGATGCGGTCCATCAGCAGGCGGCGGTTGGGCAGGCCGGTCAGCACGTCGAAGAAGGCCAGGCGGTGGATGTCGTCCTGCGATTTCTTGCGCTCGGTGATGTCGCGCTCGACCGCCACCCAGTGCGTGTTGACGCCGCCCTCGCCGGCGAACGGCACCAGCTCCGTCTCCACCCAGTACGGCTCGCCGCCCTTGGTGTAGTTCAGCAGCTCGGCGCGCACCGTCTCGCTGCGCGCCATGGCCCGCTCGATGCGCGCGACCGCCTCCGCTTCGGTGTCCGGCCCGCGCAGCATGCGCAGGCTGCAGCCGAGCACCTCGTCGCGGCGGTAGCCGGTGCGGCGCTCGAAGGCTTCGTTGACGAAGATGATGTGCTGCTCGCCGGCGGCGGTGTCGTCGTCGCGGCCCACCTCGGCGATCATCACCATGTCGTTCAGGCGCGAGACGGCGGCCGAGGTCAGGCGCAGCTCGGCGTTCAGCGCCGACAACTGCGCCTGTCGCCGTTCCAGCGCGCCGGCGGTGTTGCTCAATTCATCGAGCGAGCGCGCCAGGTGCTGCAGCAGCACGGCGCAGGACAGGGTCAGCACCGAGGTCATGAACAGGAAGTTGAGCGTGATGATGGCGGCCTTGAGGAAGCCGTGGTCGGGCATGCCGGCGATGTGCAGCGTGGAGTTTTCCTCGAAGCCCAGCACCAGCACCGCCAGCCCGGTGAGCGCCAGCGTCCACAGCGCGGGGCGCAGGCCCAGCAGCAGCGCGGCCAGCACCGGGATGGCCATCAGGTAGATCTGGCTGACCGGCCCGACCTTGAGCAGCAGGGCGATGCCGACGATGAAGGCGACGGCCAGGAAGTTGACGACGCGGACGGTGTAGGCGATGCGCCGCAGGCGCCAGATGGCGGCCAGCCAGGCCAGCGCGACGATGTCGATGACGACGATCGACCACAGGCCCTCGCTGGCGGCCAGCAGCACGCTGGGAATGGCGGTGGCTGATCCGAGCAGGAACACCACCAGCAGCAGCTTCGCAAAGATTTGCGCGCGCCAGTGCGCGATGTCGTTCGGCACAGCCACCGTTGCAGCCTCCGGAGTGCGTTGCGGTTGGTTGCTATCTGTTGTTTATCTGATAGTAACCGCAATCGCAGGCTGTGTCAGCAGGGCAGTTTAGTCCTTGGCGTTGACGCTGCCGATGCCGGCCACGGACTTGTTGACGGTCTTCGGATGGCCGTAGTAGTCGAGCTCGCCCATGCCCTTGGCCACCGCGTTCAGCAGGTCGGTGGCGTGCACGCTGACGTGGCCCACGCCCTCGAAGTTGACGTCGACCCGCTCGGCAACTAGCGACTTGGTATCGACCTCGCCGACGCCCTTGGCGTTGATGCGCAGGTACTTGACCTTGCCGTTGGCGACCAGATGGCCGGCGCCCAGGTAGCCGATGTCGAGGCGGTCGGTCTTGACGTTGTTGATGATGGTCTCGCCGGCGCCCTCGACCTTGACCCGGCTCAGCGACGGCACCGTGATGGTGATGCGCGGATCGCTCTTGCTGGAGTGGTTGATCTTCTCCGGCATGGTGATCAGCAGTTCGTTGTCGACCACCTCGGTCTTCAGCGAGCCGACGAACTTGTCGTCGCCGCTGACGAGCACCGACTGCGTCTTGCCCACTTCCACCGTCATGGCGAAGGCGCCCTTGGCGTTGACGGCGATGAACGACGGCACGGCGCGGGTCGATTCGGCGGCCAGCGCTGGAGCGCTCAGCGCAAACAGGGTGGCGGTCAGTGTGGCGGCAACGGTACGGCGCATGGCGATTCCTTGTTGAGTTATCAAATTTGACAAGATTGATTTTACTGAACTTGGCCGCGGCTGCCGACAAGTTTGCGACGAACTGCAAAAATCCGGGGTTGTGTTGCGCGGGGGCTACGTTCTCGCTGAAGGGCAAATGAAAGGAAAGCGGCGTATCATCGACGCACTGTTTTCTCCGCAGAGTTGATCATGACCACCGCCAGCCAGCCCCGCCAGTCCCGCTTCAGCACCGTGTTCCGCGTCGTCAGCGGCAACTTCATGGAGATGTTCGACTTCTTCCTGTTCGGCTTTTACGCCAACGCCATCGCCAAGGCCTTCTTCCCCAGCGGCGACGAAGTGGCCTCGCTGATGATGACCTTCATGACCTTCGGCGCCGGCTTCTTGATGCGGCCGCTGGGCGCGATCATCCTCGGCGCCTACGTCGACCGCGTCGGCCGCCGCCAGGGGCTGATCGTCACCCTGGCGCTGATGGCGCTGGGCACCCTGCTGATCGCCTGCGTGCCCGGCTTCGCCAGCATCGGCTACCTGGCGCCGGCGCTGGTGCTGACCGGCCGCCTGCTGCAGGGCTTTTCGGCGGGCGTCGAGCTGGGCGGCGTGTCGGTGTACCTGGCCGAGATGGCCACGCCGGGACGCAAGGGCTTCTACGTCAGCTGGCAGTCGGCCAGCCAGCAGGTGGCCATCGTCGCCGCCGCCGCGCTGGGCTACGCGCTGAACCAGTGGCTGTCGCCGGCCGAGGTGGGCGCCTGGGGCTGGCGCATCCCGTTCTTCGTCGGCTGCCTGATCGTGCCGGTGCTGTTCGTGATCCGCCGCTCGCTGCAGGAGACCGAGGAATTCAAGGCGCGCAAGCACCGGCCGGAACTGAAGGAGATCTTCCAGTCCATGCTCAACAACTGGGCGCTGGTCATCTCCGGCATGATGCTGGTGGCGATGACCACCGTGTCGTTCTACCTGATCACCGTCTACACGCCGACCTTCGGCAAGAACGTGCTGCACCTGAGCACCAGCGACGCGCTGATGGTGACCTTGTTCGTCGGCCTCTCCAACTTCTTCTGGCTGCCAGTGATGGGCTCGCTGTCGGACCGCGTCGGCCGCCGTCCGCTGCTGATCTGCTTTACCGTGCTGGCCATCTTCACCGCCTATCCGGCGCTGCACTGGCTGGTGCAGTCGCCCAGCTTCGGCCGCATGCTGGGCGTGGAACTGTGGCTGTCCTTCCTGTACGCCAGCTACAACGGCGCGATGGTGGTGGCGCTGACCGAGGTGATGCCGGTGGAGGTGCGCACGGTCGGCTTCTCGCTGGCCTACAGCCTGGCGACGGCGGTATTCGGCGGCTTCACGCCGGCCATCGCCACCGGCCTGATCGAATATACCGGCGACAAGAGCGCGCCCGGCTGGTGGCTGACATTTGCCGCCGTCTGCGGCCTGTGCGCCACGCTGCTGCTGTACCGCCGGCAGCAGCGCCAGCAGCGGCATGCCGCCGGCGCCACCGCCTAGCTAGCCGGCCTGCGCGCCTGTCCGCAGGCGCGCGAACAGGCGCTCGATATCGATCTCCTGTATCAGCAGGTCGCCCTGGTTGGCCTTGATCAGGCGCGGCGCCAGCGAGGCGTCGCCCGAGCCCAGCGGCGATCCGGTCATGTCTGCTTCGTCGAAGCGCTGCACCGAATGCAGATCGTCGACCATCAGGCCGATGGTGCTGCCGCCCAGGCGCGCCAGCATCACCTGGCTGTTGCCGGTGACGGCGCCGGGCCGGCCGCTGACCAGCAGCGCCAGGTCGAACACCCAGACAAAGTGCTTTTCGCCGCCGGCCAGCGGCACATCGAGCATGCCGATGCGGGCCGGATGGCCGCCGCTGCTGGTCCGCTGCACCCTGGCGAACGGCACCGCCTCCTGTATCCGCGCGGCCGCCAGCGCCATCAGCGTGCCGCCGGCATAGAAGATGGCGAAGTCCGGGCCGGTGTCGCCGCGGCGCTCGATGCGCGCCGCGGGCGCGGCCTGCTGGCCGTCGCGCACCGGGCCGAACGATTCCAGCAGCACCGCCAGCACCGGTTCCTCGACGCCGTCGGCGGCGCGGAATTCGCGGTAGCCCGCCGCCCGGGTGCAGGCGGCGATCACGTACTGGCCGTTGTGTGCCATGATGCGCGAGACGCTGGCGCCGGCGTTGGCGTCGGCCGCCGCCAACAGCGACGGATCGAGATCGAGCTGGCTGCCCGGCGCGCAGGCCGGGTCGCTGCCGGCCAGCACGCGGCCGCCGGGCGTGACGAAGAAGGCTTGCATGTTGGCGCGCGCCGCCACGCCGCTGAGCAACATATTGTGCAGCTCCGGCCCGGTGTCGAACACGATGCCGATGCCGCCGACCACTGTCGCCGGCTGGTCCGGATGGCGGATCGCCGCGTGGTAGACGAAGGCCGGTTCGCCGCCATACAGCGCCGACGGCGCGAACGGCTGCGGATAGTGATCCAGTTCGCCGCGCAGCGCGCACACGCGGCCCAGCGTGGCGCCGTCGATGACGGTGCCAATGGCGTCCTGGCTGCCGGTGCTGGCGACGATGCGGCCGTTGCGGTCGTAGACGAACAGCCGCGCATACACGGTGTACAGGCTGTTGATGTAGGCCAGCACCTGGCCCATGGCGGCGGTCTGCGCCGCCGACGGCTGCGCCAGGCCGCGCCGCAGCTGCGCCGTCAAGGCCCACCAGCGGCAGTCATTGGCGCGCTCGTACAAGTTACGGTCCAGCATGTCGACCAGCAGCTGCGAGGTCAGTTCCGCCTCGCTCAGGCTGGCGGAGAGCACGGTCTGGTACAGGTCCTGGATCGAATGCGAGAACAGTTCGTCGCTGCGTTCGCCGGTTTCGGTGATCTGGTCCAGCACCGTATTGAGTTTGCCGGCGCCGCCGCCATCGCCGCCGCTGGCGGCGCTGGTGACCTTGCCGTTCCAGACGATGCGCTCGATGGTGCGGGTGGTACGCGTGACGGCGCTCATCAGCTCGTGCAGCGTGGGGCTGAAACTCTCGGCATGCGACAGCAGGCCCTGGATCAGCTGCGGCGGCACGTCGGCCAGCGCGTTGCCGCCGTGGCTGTGGAACGCCAGCTCCAGCGGTATCATCAGCTGGCCTTTCCAGCCGGCCGGGCCGGGATAGCCCTGGTAGCCGGCGGAGCCGAAGGTGCGCACCAGGTATTCGCGGCCGCCGAACATCAGCGGCCGCGGCGCGCCTTGCTCATTGGTCGGGACCTTGACGCCGGCCGGTATCCACAGGGGATCGGCGCTGGCGATGACGCGGTCCTGCGCGTCGAGCAGCAGCATGTTGGCGCGCTGCGAGGGATCGCGGTAGGCGTCGAAGATGGCCTCCATCTCCTGCTCGAAATTGAAGCACAGGCACAGCACGCCGGCAGGCTCGCCGGTTTCCGGGTGCAGCATGCGGTGCGAATACACCAGCGCGCGCGGCTTGCCGGGACGCAGATCGGTGGCGCGGAAGGTTTCGACGTAGCCGGGCGCCTCCAGCGTCTGCGCCAGCAGCGGGTCGTGGCTGCGAGCGACCGGAATCGCGGGATCGGCCTGCACCAGCACGCGGCCTTCCAGGTCCAGCAGCAGGATCTGGTCGTAGACGGTGTACTTGTCGCGATAGCTGGACAGGCGTTGGCTGGCCTGGGCCTGGTCGCCATCGAGGCCGGCGACAAAGCGGCACAGGTCGACGTCGGTGGCGAGAAAGCCGACATCGGCGGTGCGCTCGTACAGGTTGCGCACCAGGATGTCGATCGCGTAGCGCGCCTGGGTGCCCAGGTTGGCCAGCACGTGGCGCACCTTTTCCTGCACCAGATTGGCCACCAGTGCACGTTCCAGGTGCGCGAATCCGGTGCGGGTGGCCACCATGGCCGGCAGCAGCAGGCGGGCTTCGGCGGGGCAGTTCATCTTCGCGGAGGACTCGATAAGTCTCCACATCTGATTCAATTCCCGCAGCGACAGCTCGCAACGGGCAACATCGGACATATGGGGTAGGAAGACGTCCGAGCTGGCTTCTTGGTTAGGAATCATCACCTTGAGTTAATCACAAAGAATATATTTAAAGCAATTAATGTGCCATGGGAAATACTCGACGCCAATAAAAAACGCCATCACAGGGATGGCGTTGGCGGCGGCGGCTGGTACTTATTTGTTGCTCAGGCATTCCTTCATGAAGGCCTTGCGCTCATCGCCTTTTTTGCCGGTGGCGTCGGCATTACATTTTTTCATCTTCTCCTGCTGGGTCACCTTCGGCGCCGGTGCTTCGGCCTTGGCGCTCAGGCATTCCTTCATGAAGGCTTTGCGCTCATCGCCTTTCTTGCCGGTGGCGTCGGCATTACAGGTTTTCATCTTGCTCTGCTGGGCGGTCGGCTCGGCGGCAAACACGGCGCCACTCAGGGACAGGATCAGACTGGCAACGAACAGTTTTTTCATTTTCAATTCCTCGGAAGTCGAATGACGGTAGGCGCGGCATGGCTGCTTGCCACATGATTACTATAACTGACTTGGCAACGGCCGGCCATTCTTTATCAAGGGCCGGCAAGTTACGGCGAGGTATCGAAAATCAGAATGCGATGTCTTCGCGCGGTAGCGGAATCTTCTTCCGGCGCTCGACGAGGCGGAGCAGGGTATCGGTAGGAAGCTGCACACTCACTGTGGTAAACATACGCGTTTCTCCTCTCTTTTCTTCTCTCGTCCTCTCTTTAGCCCTCCAATTTCGGAGGAAGTTCAAAAAGAGAGGAGAAAGAAGGGAAATGGGAAGAAAAAAGGGCGGATGGAGGCCGTTTACCACACGCACTTGTAGCGACTATCCCCATGCGTATCCCCCCCGCCAGTTCAGGCACGGCGAACTGTCCTGGCGGATCGCCAGCAGGTCGTTCATGGTGCCGCGGGCGCTGACGATGGCGGCGCTGACCCGAATGCCGCTGACTTGGCAACGGCCGGCCATTCTTTGTCAAAGATGAAGAGTCTTTTCGTTACTAAAATAAAATTATTATTTGGCAAGTGTGTAGAATGAGGCTCCCCCTTTATTCTGGAGCACATATGACTTCCCGCAGGGACGTACTCAAATTCTCCGTTTTATCCGCACTGATGGCGCGTTTTCCGCAGGTTTACGCACAGAGTTCCGGCGGCCTCACTCCCGCACAATACTGGCAACTGCAGGCGCCATTGCGGCCGACAACCCGACCGGTGGCACCCGCACCGACGATCTATGTCGATGCGATTCATGGCGACGACAAGTGGGCCGGCACCACGATGGCGTCCGCCCTAAAGACCCTGTCCATGGCGGCTTCCAAGACCTTGAATCCCGGCGCCGTCATCGCACTGGCGAACGGGTCCGTGTTTGAATTGACGGATGCCGTAGTCTTCCGAAACGTGAATGGCACGGCGTCTTCGCGCATTTATTTGACCAACTACGATCCTGGCGGGGTTCCCGACACCTTGCCCAAGATCCGCTACCGGTTCAAGCCGGCCGCCACCGACTGGGTATGGGATGCCAGCCGCGCCGCCTGGTACTTTGCTCACCCACATGGCCGCAAGTTCAACTACGCCTATGTGCGTTTCAATGACGACAGCTGGGGCGTCTCCTATACCTATAACCAGGACTACGCGGCGCTGACCGCGCCTTACCGCTATGTCTCCGACCAGGTCAATCACCGTATTTACATCTACGCGCCAGAGGGCGTGAATCCTACCACCTACTACAACGGCGTCACGATCGCCGGCGACGATTTCGGCTGCTTGCTCATGCTGCGTTGCGGCTCCTACGTCACGATTGAGAACATCGATTTCGAGGAGACTCCCCATCTGGTGTCGATCGGTTCGTATGACGTCATCGGCTCGAACATCACCGGCTTCGAACTGCGCAACTGCCACGGCGTGAACGTGACCGGCCTGATGGGAACCTACGCCGACAACCACGCTTATACCGTGCAGGTGAATGTCCATGATTGCTCGTTGCAGCACTATGCAACGGCTGGCGTACAACTCGGGAACAATTCCCGCGATTGCGTGATTGAAGATAATTGGTTCGTCGATGGCGGCAAGTGCTGCACGTCCGCCGGCGCGGTCTATCTCCAGGAGCGGCCTACTACCTCGGCGGCCATCAACGGTACCGTCGTGCGGCGCAATTTTGTCGACACCTATGCAAACGGCATCGGCGATCACCCTTATGACGGCGCCGGCATTTACTGCGAGATCAACAGCGACAAATGTCTGATTCAGAATAACATCGTCATCAACTGCCGTACCGCGCTGCAGGATAACAGTGGAAAGTCCAACAGCTTTGTCGGCAATCTGCTGCATTGCGACCGCGCCTTGATGGTGACTGACCAGGGCAATGCGAAGACGACCAATCTCGTTTTCGATGGCAATACCATTTATTCGCAAACGGGCCGCAATACCTATGCATCGCCCGGTGCGGCCAGCTCTTCCGACGGCGTCATTGCGTGGCGTATCGACGTAGCCGATCCACGCTATGCATTAAAGGCTCGAGGCAATGTGATCCGGGCAGGCGGCTTCTCTGGCCGTCAGGCGGTCTTCCTCATTGGAACCTATGACGGAAGTGCGTTGCCCGTGCTGGATTTGCATGGCAACACGGTCTCCAACGTACCGTTTGCCTTGCCCAGCTCGATCACTCAACCATCCGACACGCAACTGCTGGATCTGGAGGCGCTCGCCACTTCCAGCTACACGGTGCCGGGCATAACGACAATAGGGGCGAGCGGTTCGATATCCAGCAAGGCCTTGCTCGGTGCTGCATTGACCAGCGATAGCATACGTGGTGCCATCGGAACCTGAGAGTGACTGCCCAGTGAAAAACGCCAGCCCTCGGGCTGGCGTTTTTTTGCTTTAGTCGTCGTCCTCGTGCGAGCCTTTCTCGACGAATACGACCGTCGTGCGCGGCGGGATCGTGAAGCTGCCGGTGGCGCTGGCGTAGGTGGCGGTGCGGGCCAGCGTGTCGCTGCCGGACTTGCGCTGGATTTTGTGCACCTTCAGCTTGCGGCCCGCCAGTTCAGGCACGGCGATCGTCTTGGCCACCTTGTCGACGTTGAACAGCGCGACCACCGACTTGTATTTCGCGCCGGCGTAGTGCTGCGGATGCTGGCCGTCGATGCTCATGACGATCAGGCCAGGCACCTGCTGCGGCCCGGTGTTGTGGAAGCGCAGCCGATCCGACACGTCCTTCGCCGTGCGCAGGCGGAACAGCGAGCTGTCCTGGCGGATCGCCAGCAGGTCGTTCATGGTGTCGCGCGCGCTGACGATGGCGGCGCTGTCCGGCTTGATCAGCGCGTTGGCCAAAATCGGCGACATCAGCGGCCAGTTGTCCTGGTTGACCGCCGCCAGCGGCAGGCCGACGCCGAAATTGTTCGACTGGTAGCTGTAATCGAGCTTGTTGAACCAGTCGCCGGCGTCGTAGCTGTCGCGGTCCATCGACTTCGAGCGCAGGATTTCCTGGCCGGCGTGGATGAACGGTATCCCCTGCGCCAGCACGTTGATCGCCGCGCCCAGGTTCTGCACGCGCACGCGGTCGGCCAGGCTGGTCGCCTGCGGCAGCTTGTAGGCGTTCAGGTCGAACAAGGTCTGGTTGTCGTGCGCCTCGATGTAGTTGATGGTCTCCGAAGGCTGGGCGGTGAAGCCGGCCTGCTGGCCAAAGTAATCGATCTCCGAGTTCTTGCGCAAGGTGCCGGTGCGGTCGGTGAAGCTGTAGTCGCGCAGGGTGCCGGACAGCCCCACCTTGACCAGGTCGCCCAGGCGCAGCAGGTCGTCCTTCGTCTGCGTCGATTGCGCGTTCGGATCGTAGAACGCGCCGTTGATGAAGCCCTGCTGGCTGATCAAGGCCGCGCCGCTGTCGCAGCAGCCGCCGCCGCGTATGGTGTCGCGCAGGCGGTCGTTGAAGGAGCCGATGCCGCTGCCGTACATATTGGCCTGGCGCGCCTGCACGAAGCGGGCGTCGTTGCCGACGGCGCCGAAGTTCCACGCTTCGCCGTACAGGTAGATGTCGCGGCCGGCCGCCTTGTTGACGGCAGCCTGCAGCTGCTTCATCACCGCCAGCGGCGTGAAGCCCATGATGTCGAAGCGGAAGCTGTCGACCTGGTAGTCGCGCGCCCAGGTGCTGACGGAATCGATCATCAGCTTGGCCATCATGGCGTTCTCCGCCGCAGTGTCGGCGCAGCAGCTGTCGTTGGTGATGCCGCCGCCCGCGTTGAGGCGGTAGTAGTAGGTCGGCACGATCTTGTCCAGCACCGACAGCGGTCCCTGCTGCGAGGCGCTGGTGTGGTTGTAGACCACGTCCATCGTCACGCGCAGGCCTTGTTCATGCAGGCCCTGCACCATGGCGCGAAACTCGCGCACGCGCACCGCGCCGTCGTTGGCGTTGGACGAGTAGCTGCCCTCCGGCGCCGTGTAGTGCACCGGATCGTAGCCCCAGTTGAAGCAGTCGGTGCCGCGCGCCGCTTCCACCGCCGCCTGCTGGTCGGGCGCGTTGGCGGCGGCGTTGGGGATCACCGGCGTGGCGCAGCCGGCCTCGTTGACGCTGGCGATGTCGAAGGTCGGCAGCAGGTGGACGTGGGTCAGGCCGGACTGCTGCATGGCGCGCAGATGGCGCATGCCGTTCGAGCGCCCGTCGGTGAAGGCCAGGTATTTGCCGCGGTGCGCGGCCGGCACGGTGGCGTCGCCGACGCTGAAATCGCGGATGTGCAGTTCGTACAGGGCGATGTCGGTCGGGCTGTCGAGGCGCGGCACCGAATGGTGGTCCCAGCCGTCCGGCTTCAGCGCGCGGCTGTCGAGGTTGGCGACGAAGCTGCGCTGGCTGTTAGCGTTCAGGCTCAGCGAATAGGGATCGGTCACCGTGTTGCTCACCAGCGTGTTGCCGGCCCAGCGCGACAGCACCTGCACGTTGTAGGTGTAGTAGTAGCGGTTGACCCAGCTCGCGTCCGGCGCGGTGTAGCTCCACACGCCGCTGGCGGCGTTGCGGGTCATCGCGCGGGTGACGGTGCTGGCGCTGGTGGCGTCCGGATACAGGTTGAGGCTGACGGACTTGGCGGTGGGCGCCCACACGCGGAAGGTCGGCGCGCCGTTGCGCTCGAAGCTGACGCCCAGCGTGGTGCTGGCGGCGGCGCCGGCAAACACGCTGTCGAGCATGCCGCTCATCTGCAGCGACGTCACCTGCAGCAGCTTGCCGGCCGCGTCGAACTGGGCCACGGCGAACTGGCCGCTGGCCTTGGCCGCGATGCCGGCCGCGTCCGCGGCGGACATGGTCAGCGCGGTGGCGCCGGCCAGGTGCGGATACTTTTGCCGCAGCGCGGCCGGCAGGGCGGCGGCGGTCAGCGCGATGCTGCCGTCGGCGCCGCTGACGCCGGCCACACCGGAGCCGAGGCCGCCGTTGGCGGCGTAGTACAGCGTGTAGCTGGCGCCGCCGGCGGGCACGCCCGGCCAGGCCAGCGTGTCGGCGGCCAGCCAGTGCGCGCTGGCGTTGTTCAGGTTGCCGAAGGTGAGGGCCGGCTGCGTGCTGTAGACGGTGCAGTCCGCTTCCAGCATCCACACTTCCTGGCCGGCGCTGCCGATGTTGGCGTTGAAGCCGGCCGACTGGTCGTTGCCGCAATTCTTGTTGCCGCTGCCGTCGGTGACCAGGAACCAGATCGCCGACTTGGCCGTGTCGACGGGGATGTCGACGTAGCCGCCGAAGTCGTCGCTCTGGGTCATCATGAAGCGGCCGCTGATCCAGGCCGGGCTCGGATTGACCGGCCCGTCCCACGAATACACGCCCCACTGGCTGGCGTCGTTCTGGGCGCGGTGGTAGTGCATGCGGATGTTGCCGGCGGCGACCGGGGTGGCCGCGGCCATGACGACGCGGCCGCCGAGCAGTTTGGCGGCCGGTGCCGCGGCGCCGCCCTGGGTGTCGCCGCCGCCGCAGGCGGCGAGGGCCGCCAGCATGCCGGCGGCAGCCATGACTTTCAGGTGTGAAACTAAACTACAGCGTAATTCCATGCTCGTCTCCTGTGTTTTATAGGTATTAACCTCCTATCCTCTGCGGGATGGATGGGTTTGTAATATTACTACTTAAAAAATAGCGCAAAGACAAATATTTCAATCGGGTGTTGCGTGGCGTGCACAGGCAAAAAAAACGCCACCCGGAGGTGGCGTTTTGCTCTTGCCGCTGGTGTTGCGAGCGGTCAGGCGGCCTTGCCTTCTGAGCGCCCGCAATAGCGCTGCACGTAGGCTTCGTGGGTCGGCAGCTGCACCACCGTGCGGTCGACGGCGGACTTGATGCTGCCGAGGAAGCCCTTGAGCTCCTGGTCGCTCATCAGGTCGGCGGTCTGGTGGTGGGTGCGCGGCATGATGCCCTGGCCCAGCATCACCTGGATCCACGAGTTCTCCGCGAACAGCTCGTTCGAGATGCGGAACACGCGGCCCGTCTCGCGGAACAGGTCGATGCGGTGCTGCAGCGAGGCCGGGATGCTCATCTCGCGCGCGTCGATCCAGAACTGCGAGTCGGTGCGGTTGTTGACGTGGTAGTGCAGGATGATGAAGTCGCGGATGTGGTCGATCTCGCTGTTGCACTGGTTGTTGAACTCGTCGATGTCGTGCTGGCTGATGCCGTCGGCCGGGAAGGTCTGCATCAGCCGGATCACGGCGCGCTGGATCAGGTGGATGCTGGTCGACTCGATCGGCTCCAGGAAGCCGCTGGCCAGGCCGACGGCCACCACGTTGCCCTTCCACGTCTGGCGGCGCTGGCAAGGCTTGAACTTGATCACGCGCGGCGTGATCAGGGTCTTGCCGGCCACGTTGCCCAGCAACTGCTTCATGGCCGTCTCGTCGTCGAGGTAGCGGCTGGAATACACGATGCCGTTGCCCACGCGGTGTTGTAGCGGAATGCGCCACTGCCAGCCGGCCTGGTGCGCCATCGAGCGCGTCAGCGGTATGGCGTCGCCCACCGACTCGGTCTGCACGGCGATGGCGCGGTCGCAGAACAGCCAGTGCGACCAGTCCTCCAGCGGCTCTTCCATGGCCTCGCCGATCAGCATGCCGCGGAAGCCGGTGCAGTCGATGAACAGGTCGCCTTCGATTTCCTGGCCCGATTCCAGCACCACCGAGCGCACGTCGCCGCTGTCCGCGTGCCTGGTGTAGCGCACGATCTTGCCTTCGATGCGCTGCACGCCCTTCGGTTCGCTGAAGCGGCGCAGGTATTTGGCGTAGCGGCCGGCATCGAGGTGGTAGGCGTAGTTCATGCCCTGGTTGGGCAGGTGGGCAAAGCGGCTTTCCAGCGAGGCCTTCAGCTCCAGGCAGTAGTCGCCGTAGTCGCCGGCCAGGCCGCGCTCGACGCCCTTGTGCCAGAAATGCTGGAAGCCGGCCGTCCAGTGGTCGGTGCCGGTGGTGCCGAAGGAGTGGATATAGTCCTGCTTGACGTCGCGCCAGCTTTCGAAGCCGATGCCCAGCTTGAAGGTGGCCTGGGTCTCGGCCATGAATTCCTGCTCGTTGAGTTCAAGCAGGTTGTGGAAGTTCATCAAGGTCGGGATGGTGGCCTCGCCGACGCCGACCGTGCCGATCTCGTCGGATTCGATCAGTTTGATGTCGAGCAGCTTGCCCAGCACCTTGGAGATGCCGGCGGCGGCCATCCAGCCGGCGGTGCCGCCGCCGCAGATGACGACGCGGCGCACGGGTTGGCGATTGTTCGGGTCACGCATGGATTGGTTCCTTGATTAGCGGTTCATTTTTTTCAGCAGCTGGGCGCGCAGGCCGCGCGCGCCGTCCGCGCTCAGCGGCGACAGCACGCTGCGCGCGGCCGGCGGGATATGGGCCGCCGTGTCGTCGTCGGCTTCGAAGATGTAATGGCGGAAAATCTCCTGCCACGCCTTGCGCTGCGCGGCCGGCAGGTCGCGCATGGTCAGGAAGGCCATCATCAGCGCGTTGGTCGGCGTGTCCATGTAGTCGGGCGACTGGCGCCACCAGTAGTTGATCAGCACGTTGAACGCATCGAGCGCCTCGATGTGGTGCCACCACATGCTGGGGATGAAGATGGCGTCGCCCGGCCCGAGCTCGGCGCTCTGCGCGTGGCGCAGCGCCTCCGCGTAGCGGGGATGTTTGCCGAAGTCGGGGGCGACCATGTCCACCAGGCTGATGGCCTGGCCGGCCGGGGTGAAGTCCAGCGGGCCGATGTACAGGTTCTTCAGCTGTTCGGGTGGGAACAGCGTGAAGCGGCGGTGGCCGGCCGCCACCACGGCGATATTGTCCGGCAGGTCGTAGTGGGCGGCGATGCGGGTGCGGTTGCCGATCCAGATGCTGGCCAGCGCGTCGCGCCCGCCGAGGTTGAGGTCGTTGTGCTCGCGAAAGCCCGGCAGGCAGGTGTCGATCGAGGTCGAGCCGACATACACGGTGGGCGGCGTGGCCATCGCCGCCTTGGCCTCGATCTCGTCCAGCACGCCGTTCAGCTTGGCGTACACGGGCTGGAAGTTGAAGCCGCTCAGGTCGTCGTTGTAGAAGAAGCGGCCGCCCGCTTCCGGCGCGCCCAGCATGGCGCCCACGGTGGCGTCGCGGTAGTGGCTGCGCAGGTAGGCGTCGCCCTCGCGGTCGGAGGCCAGCGCGGCGCGCACCATCGGCCAGCCGGCGGCCAGGCCGCGTAGCACCAGCGGCTGGGTCGCGGTCAGGATCTCGTCGCTCAGGTCGTTGGCGCCCAGGCCGTGGACCTCGCGGATGGGCATAACATCAGGCATGGGCGGCGTTCTTGCGGTCGATGAGGGCGCGGAAATTCGACAGCGAGGCGATCACCAGGTAGATCGCCTGCAGCAGGCCGGCCTGGTGCAGGCTGGCGATGGCGTCGCCGCCCAGCGCCGCCAGCTTGTCCTCGTTGATGGTGTAGAAGCCGACCAGGCGGTTCTGCGAGCCGTCGTTGAGCTCGATGTCGAGGACGAAGCTTTCCAGCAGCTCGTGCTCGAGCAGCGCGGCCAGCAGCAGCGGCGTGCCCTGCAGGCCCTGGTGGATGGCGAACAGCATCGAGTTGATGTTTTCCAGGAAATCGGTGTTGCCGCCGTGCGGCTTGAACACTTCGCGGCCCTCGTCCTGGCTGACGCGCGGGTTGTCGAGGTCGATGTGCACCATCAGCTCCTCGCCGCCGACGCCGATCAGGAAGGGCTGGCGCTCGACCAGCATCGGCAGGTAGGGCGCATCCCAGCGGTCGCCGTGGAGGAACAGGTTTTCCCCCTCCTGGAAGCCGAACAGCGCGATCGGCTCGAAGCCGAGGCCGTCGGCGGTCTTGCGAAAGACGATGGGGTAGCAGGCCTGCACGTCGCGGAATTCCGACGGGAAGGTGACGGACGACATCAGGCTGTCGCCGTACTCGGCGCCGCGCTTGGTGATGACGCGCAGATTCTGGTGGTCGATATTGTTCAGCAAAACGGTGTTGGTCATACTGTCTCTCTATGTCTCTGGTTATATTTTTTGCAAGCCGTGACGCTTGATATGGTCGATCAGCGCGCGGTTCGATGGTAGCGCACCCATCATTTTATGCGTTAATGTAGCAGCTTCCCGGAAATAGCTGTCCGCCATCGCCGCCTGGCCCGGTTTCGCGGCGCCGAATTCGCTGCGGAAGCCCATGCCGTACAACACGTACTGGTAGCTGGCCGACGGGAACACTTCCTCGATGCGGTAGAAGTCGCTGCGCGACGGCGCGCGGTGACGCCACAGGGTCAGCAGCTCGGCCAGGCGCTCGGGCACCGTCTCCGTGTTGTCGCGCCAGTAGGCGCTGTCGCGGCGCCGGCTCAGCACGTAATGCAGCTTGAGGAAGTCGATCACCCGCTCCCAGCGGTAGGTGAAGGCTTCGTTGAAGCGCCTGGCCACGATGGCCATCGCCTCGCGCGTGGCCGGCAGGTCGTCGCTGACCATGGCGGCCGACATTTCCACCAGTGCCAGCGCCGACGCCTCCAGCGGCTCGATGAAGCCGGCCGACAGGCCGATGGCTACGCAGTTGCGGTGCCAGAACTCGGCGCGGTAGCCGGGATTGAAGCTGAGCTTGCGCGGCTGCGGGATGTCGGCCGGGCCGCCGGTGTCGACGATGTAGCGGCGCAGCTCGGCCTCGGCCTGGTCGTCGCTGATGTGGGCGCTCGAATACACGTGGCCGGTGCCGCGCCGGGTCGGCAGGCCGATGTCCCAGATCCAGCCGGCGCTCTGCGCGGTCGACGAGGTCTGCGACGCGATCGGGGTGTCGTCGCCGGGGTAGGGGATTTGCACCGCCAGCGCCGAGTCGTTGTACAGCACATGCCGCTGCGAAATCAGCGGCACCTGGTAGTGCTGGCCCAGCAGCAGCGACTGCATGCCGGTGCAGTCGATGAACAGGTCGCCTTCGAGCGCGCCGTGGGCCGCCGTCCGCAGCGAGGCGATGTCGCCGTTGTCGTGCGCATTGACGCCGGTGACGTTGTCCGCCACGAACACCACGCCCAGCTTTTCCAGGCAGTGCTTGCGCAGGAACAGGCCGAACTTGCCGGCGTCGAGGTGGTAGCCGTAGTTGGCCACCGACGAGAATTCCGGCGTCACCACCTGCTTGGGCGCGCGGCCGTTGACGCACAGGTGCGGCTGGAAGCTGACCAGGTCGGCAAACGGGACCTGCGGATGCTGCGCCTGCCACTGTTCGGGCAGGTTGACTTCGCCATAGCCCTGCGGCAACACGAAGGGGTGGAAATAGTAGTCGTGGTCCGCTCCGTC
Source organism: Duganella sp. LjRoot269 (assembly GCF_964254095.1). NCBI lineage: Bacteria > Pseudomonadati > Pseudomonadota > Betaproteobacteria > Burkholderiales > Oxalobacteraceae > Duganella > Duganella sp. LjRoot269. Next base: position 1,123,943 of record NZ_CAXUSL020000001.1, read on the forward strand.
CACCCAGCGGTTGAAGCGCGAGCCCTGCTTGAACGAGGCGTCGCACTCGCGGAAGAAGTCCGATTCGGACACGCCGATGCGGCGCAGCGTGTCGCGCATGCTGGGCCAGGTGCCTTCGCCCACGCCGATGGGCGGTATGTCGGGCGATTCGATCAGGGTGACCTGCAGCGCGGAACCCTGGTGCTCGGCCGCGATCAGGCCGGCCGTCAGCCAGCCGGCCGACCCGCCCCCCACAATCACGATGCGTCGGACCATATTGTTATCTGAGTTGGTGATGAGATTGCCTGAAGTCTAACTGAAAAGACCGCTGACGGGCAGCGGTCTTTTCATGGCTACGGAGGTCGATCAGAACTTGTAGCGGGCGCCGATCATGTAGCGCGGACCGGCTTGCGTGACCGAGTCCACCGACTGCTGGGTACGGCCATGGACGCGGGTGATCGAGTTGCCCACGTTGATGCCCTCGAGCTGGAAGCTCAGCTTGTCGTTGTAGTTGTAGCCCACGCTGACGTCGACCTGCCCGTACGCCTCGACATACTGCGGGTTGGGGCCGGCGCCGTCGAAGGTCGACGACAGGAACTCGCCGCGCCAGTTGTAGGCCAGGCGCGCGGTCCACTTCTTGTCTTCGTAGATGCCGACCACGTTGGACGAGTTCGACAGGCCGACCAGCGCGAACTGCTCGCCGATCTTGGCGTTGTCATACTTCAGGCCCGAGTGCACGTAGGTGTAGTTGGTCGACACGCCGAAGCCGCTGTTGCCGAACATGTGCTGCAGGTTCAGCTCGACGCCGTTCAGGCTGGCCTTCTTCTGGTTGGAGAAGGAGGTGATCTGGAAGTTGGCCACCGGATCGCCTGGCTGGCCGACGATGGTGCCGGTGGCGTTGCCCGACGGATCGTCCGCGCCGCGCGTCACACCCGGCGCGCCGTTGTGGTTGCGGAAGATGTAGTTGCGGATGCAGGTGGTGTCCGCGTTGCCGCAGCCTTTGGCCAGCGCCTCGTTCCAGAACGTGCCGCCGACCGGCGTGTGCAGGTTGAACGGCGTCGCGTTGATCATCGACTGGCCGGCGTAATTCTCCAGGTTCTTCTTGAAGTAGCCGACCGAGAAGAAGTTCTGCTTGCCGTAGTACCACTCGTAGGACAGGTCGATGTTCTTCGACTTGACCGGTTTCAGCGCCGGGTTGCCCTGGTTGCCGGTGCCGCCGTTGGTGCGCACCAGCGAGTTGAGCGTGGTGCCGCCCTGGATCTGGTCGTAGCGCGGACGGCCGATGGTTTCGCCGTAGCTGAAGCGCAGCTTTTGCTCCTGGCTCAGCTCGATGTCGGAGTCAAAGCTCGGCAGGAAGTGGTGGTACTTGCCGGTCAGCGTGGTGAAGGTCGGATCGCCGAAGGTGATCGGCAACTCGTTCTGCGACACCCAGCGGATGTCGACGGCGGCCGGCACCAGCGCGGTCGAGACCACGTCGGTGGTTTCGTAGCGGCCGCCGATCGCGGTGCGGATCGGGAACTTGGTGTCCCAGTCGGTGTTGAACTGGATGAACGCGGCCTTGGATTTCTCTTCGGTGCGGGCATCGTTGTCGAAGGTGGTCTTCGGCAGGTACAGCGCCGGCAGGCCGGACGCGGTGGCCGCCAGCTGGCGCACCTGGGCGAAGTTGAAGGTGTAGAACTGGTTGAACAGGTTAGGGCTGTTGCTGCCGTCGATCTTGTCGAAGTACTGGCGCACGGTCTCCGGATGCCAGACGCTGCTTGGGTAGTCCGACGGCTTGGTGGCGCCGCCCCAGGTGTCGCGCTGCTGGTTCGAGAACGCCGAGCGGTTGTCGACCTTGGTCGCGGTGGCGCCGAACTTCAGTTCGGAGTCCTCCAGCACCTTCCACGCGCCCTTGACCTGGGTCTGGTCGACCTGGCCCTTCATGTAGCCGTTGGTAAACACCGAACCGGTCACCTGCTGGCCGGCCTTGGTGAAGTCGGCGCCGACGATGCTCAGCACCGGGAAGTCGTGGGTGAAGTCGGCCGTCGTGTCGCCGCGGCTGAAGCTGGCGGTGCCGAGGGTGTTGCTCGAGCCGAAGGGGCTGTCGGCCATCGATTCGGCAGTCGAGTGGTGGGTGTCGAGCTCGAAGCGCAGGTCCTTGGTCGGCTTCCACACGGCGTTGAAGCCGAGCGACTTGTTCTGCGTCTTGGTGGCGAAGTCGGCTGCGCCCATGGCGATGTCGCTGTTGCCGCCAGGGATAAGCTCGGTGTACACCAGCGGGCTGGACACGGGACCCTTGGTCCACGAGCTCTTCGAATCGCCGAAGTTGAACCAGGCCGACACGTCGTTGCGCTTGGTCTGGATCTTGTTCTCGGAATAGGTGTAGTCCAGCGTGGTGACCAGCGTGTCGACCGGCTTGTACTGCAAGGTCAGCTGGGCGTTGGTGCGCTGGCGCTTGACGCCGTTGAAGTTGTAGTTCAGGTTTTGCGGCACCGAGTAGATGTCGGTCGGGCCGGGGCGGTTGGTGATGTTGGCCGCGCCCGCGCTGCCCGGCTGGGGAATCGTGCCCCAGTTGTTTTCATCGCCGCGGAACGGGCCGCGCCAGCCGTTGCCCACGGACGCGGTGTTGTAGCCCAGGTTGCGTTCCTGGTAGCTGCCCGAGATCGACACGCCGAACTTGTTGTCGGCGAAGGTGTTCGAGTAGATGCCCGACAGTTCCGGCGAGGCCGAGCTGCTGGCCTGGACGTCGTGCGGCAGGTTGTCGTTCGAGGTGTCGTACACGCCCTTGGCGCCTATGCTCGCGTGCATGCCGGGACGGTCGAACGGACGCGCCGTCATCACGTTGACGGTGGCGCCGATGCCGCCGGTCGGCGCTTCGGCGCGGCTGGTCTTGTAGACCTGCAGCTGCGAGATCGCTTCCGACGCCAGGTTGGCGAAGTCGAAGGCGCGGCCGTTCAGGTCGCCCAGGTTGGAGGTCGGCATCTGGCGGCCGTTCAGCAGCACCAGGTTGAAGTCGGGACCGACGCCGCGCACGGTGATCTTCGAGCCTTCGCCGATGGAGCGGTCGATCGACACGCCGGAGATGCGCTGCAGCGATTCGGCCAGGTTGGTGTCGGGGAACTTGCCGATGTCCTCGGCCACGATCCCGTCGACGATACCGTCGGAATTGCGCTTCAGGTTCATCGACGAGAACAGACTGGCGCGCAGGCCGGTCACCACCACGCTCTGGACTTCCGGCGCCGCGTCGGCCGCCTTGACCGGCGCTTCCTGCGCCATGGCCGGGGCGGCCGCGGCGCAGGCGCTGGCGACGGCCAGGCTCATTAATTTCTGTCGTGTCTTTGGATAATGCATGTTATCTCCTGTGTTTTTATGAACAGCTCGCTTGCCACTACCGAGATCGCTATGGAAACGTTTCCATGATGATTTGTCGAATATTAAGATTGAGCCCCAAAATTGTCAATCGAAGTCCGCTGGTCTGGTGTGATACGGCCATGCCATCGGGTAAAACCGTGCTGCTGGTGTTGTAAAAAAATCGCTCAAGGCTGGTAAACCCTGACGTACTCCACTTCCATTTGCTGCGGCAAACCGGCGTCGTCGACCACGCCCCCCAGGTCGCCGCCGATGGCCAGGTTCAGCAGCAGATACTGCGGGCTGCTGAACGGCCATTTCTGATAGTCGCCATCTTTTGGATTGAGCAACTGAATGTAGTTCCTGTCGTCCACGCCGACCACCACGCGCTCGGCGCTCCACGTCAGCTGGTAGTTGTGGAAGGCGCCGCAGGCGTCGGCCACCGTGGTGGCGGCGGTGTTGGGCGTGCCCTTCGGCCAGTTTTGCGCGCCGGTGTAGATGCTGCCGAGGATCTCGGCCGGCTTGTGGCCGACGTGCTCCATGATGTCGATCTCGCCGTCGACCGGCCAGCCGCCCTTGGTGCCCAGCATCCAGATGGCCGGCCAGGTGCCCAGGCCGCACGGCAGCTTGGCGCGCACCTCGATGAAGGCGTAGGTCCAGCTGGCCTTGCCGCGCGTGACCAGGCGCGCCGACGTGTATTGCTGGCCGCCGTAGTCGGCCATCGTGGCCAGCGCTTCCTTGCGCGCGGCGATGATCAGCTTGCCGCCGCTGACGCGGCTGTTTTCCAGCCGGCCGCGCGCGTAGTACTGCAGTTCGTGGTTGAACCAGCCGGCCTTGTTGTTGGCGGTGTCGTAGTCCCATTTGGCGGCGTCGGGCAGGCCGTCGACGTCGAACTCGTCGGACCAGGCCAGGTTCCAGCCGGCCGGCTTGCCGCCGGCGGGCAGGGCGGACGAGGGCGCGGTGGGCGTGGCCGGTGCGACGGCGACCTGCGCGGTCGCGGACGAGCCGCCGCCGCCGCATGCGCAGAGCAATACCACCGCCGTCATCAACGCCGCCTGTCTCATCATTCTCTGTGCCCCTGGTTTTTGGAAAGGTTTCCATTTGGTGTGGCAAATATAGCACCGAACGAATTTCAAAGTCAATTTGCAATGCCACATAAACCACAGCGCAAGCGCAGCGGTTTTTCGTTGACAGGGGAAATCAACCCGTGCACCATGTGGGAACGTTTCCAAAAAGAGACACTTTTCATGCACATCACACGCTCGATCGCACTGGCCGCGGCTTTTTTGCTGGCGCAAAACGCGGCGCCGGCCGCCGACGCCCACGCCGATGCCTATCCGTGGCCGCACGGCGCCAGGGCGGCCGTCAGCCTGGCCTATGACGACGCCCTCGATTCCCAGCTGGACCACGCGATACCGACGCTGGACAAGTACGGCCTGAAGGCGACGTTCTATCTGCAGCTGTCCAATCCCGCCGTCGGCCAGCGCATGGCGGCCTGGCGCGCGGCGGCCAGGCACGGGCATGAGTTGGGCAACCACAGCATGTTCCACCAGTGCTCGCTGTCGGCGCCCGGCCACGAGTGGGTGCAGAAACACCGCGACCTGGACACCACCAGCGCCGAGCAGATGAAGGACCAGATCCTGACCGCCAACACCATGCTGTTCGCCATCGACGGCAGGCGCGAACGGACCTACACGGCGCCGTGCGGCGAACTGATGGCGAACGGCGTCAACTACCTGCCGCTGGTGGCGCCGGCCTTCGTGGCGGTCAAGGCCGGCGGCGGCGACGCGGTGGTGCCGTCGATGGCGGCGCTCGATCCGTACGCGGTGGCGGTGATGGCGCCGGTCGGCCTCAGCGGGCAGGAGCTGATCGCGCTGGTCAAGCAGGCGGCCGAGCGCGGCACGATGATCAACTTCACCTTCCACGGCGTCGGCGGCGACTACCTGACCACGTCGGCGGCCGCGCACGAGGAGCTGGTCAAGTACCTGGCGGACAACCGCAAGCTATACTGGACCGACACCTTCCTCAATATCATGACCTACGTTAAAAAGAAAAAGTGACGCTATCGTGGCCACCATCAAAGACGTAGCCCGCCTCGCGGGCGTAGGACTGGGCACCGCCTCGCGCGTTGTCAGCGGCAGGGGATCGGTGTCGCCGGCCACGCTGGCGCGGGTCAAGGCGGCCATCGAGCAGCTGGGCTTCCGCCCGTCGCACGCGGCGCGCAGCCTGCTGTCCGGCTCCAGCCAGATGATAGGTGTCTACATCCCGGTGCTCAGCGGCACCTTCTACACGCCCATCCTGCAGATCATCGACAACGAGTTGCGCATGGCCGGCCTGCACATGGTGGTGGCCTTCGGCGCCGGGCTCGGCGGCGCGCGCCAGCAGGCGATCGAGGGCATCGACTTCCTGATCGAGCGCGGCTGCGACGGCCTGATCCTGATGACCAACGTGCTGCAGGAAGAGGACATCGCCGCGCTCAACCCCAAGCAGACCAGCATGGTGGTGCTGAACCACAGCTTCGACAGCATCGCCGACCGCTGCTTCACGGTTGATCACACCTTGGGCGGCAAGATGGCCGCGCGCGCCTTGCTCGACCACGGCCACCGCCAGATCGCCGTGGTCTCCGGCCCGGCCAGCTTGCCCGACAACGTGGTGCGGGTGGATGCCTTCATGGAAGAGTTGCGCGGCGCCGGCGTCGAGGTGGAAAAACTGTGGGTGACCGAGCGCGATTTCTCGCCGGCGGGCGGCTGGTCGGCGGCCAAGGAATTGATCGAATCGAAGACGCCGGTGACGGCGATCTTCTGCGCCAACGACGAGATGGCGGCCGGCGCGCTGTCCTATCTGCAGGAGGCCGGCATCCGTGTGCCGCATGAATTGTCGGTGATCGGCTACGACGACACGCCCAGCGCCGAGTTCTCGGCGCCGCGCCTGACCACGGTGCACATGCCGTGGCGCGAGATGACGCAGAACGGCATCAATGCGCTGCTGAACCGCTGCTACGACCTGCAGCGCCCCGTCACGCGCGGCTACCCGGTGACGATGACGCTGCGCGCGTCGCTGGCGGCCATCCCAGCTCCAGCCTCAGCCACGGCTGCCGGCGCCAAACCGGCGCGCCGCAGCCGCAAGGCCTGAGCCTTACTGTATCGCTTCCTGCAGGCCCGGCGCGAACTCGGCGCCATGCTTGATCTGCGCGGTCGACGCCTTGACCGCGCCGCCGATCGGCTCGGCGCGGCCGCCCAGGCATTTGCCCAGGAAGTTTTCCGTCACCGCGTTGAAGGCGATGTTGTTGACCGGGCGCGCGAAGCCGTGGCCTTCGTCCGGGAACAGCACGTAGGTGACCGGGATGTTCTTGGCCGCCATCGCCGCGACGATCTGGTCCGACTCCTTGACGTTGACGCGCGGATCGTTGGCGCCCTGGCCGATCAGCAGCGGACGCTGGATGTTTTCGGCGAAGTTCAGCGGCGAGCGTTCCTTCAGCAGCGCCTTGCCCTCGTCGGTGGTCGGGTCGCCCATGCGCTTGTAGAACTGCTGCTTGCCCGCTTCCCAGTACGGTGGGATGGTCTGCAGCAGGGTGAACAGGTTGGACGGGCCGACGATGTCGACGCCGCAGGCAAAGGTGGTCGGCGTGAACGCCATGCCGGCCAGCGTCGCGTAGCCGCCGTAGGAGCCGCCCATGATGGCGACCTTGTCGCTGGTGGTGATGCCGTTCTTGACCGCCCATTGCACCGCGTCCAGCAAATCGTCATGCATCTTGCGGCCCCATTGCAGGTCGCCGGCCGAGATGAAGCCCTTGCCGAAGCCGGTCGAGCCGCGGTAGTTCACCGACAGCACCGCGTAGCCGCGGTTGGCCAGCCACTGGTGGTAGCCGTTGTAGCCGTAGCTGTCGCGCGCCCACGGGCCGCCGTGCACCAGCAGCACCATCGGCACCGGCTGCGAGGGCTTGCCGGTGCCGGCCGCGTTGACCGATTTCGGCAGGGTCAGGTAGGACACCAGCGTCAGGCCGTCGCGGCTCTTGATTTCCTGCGGATACATCTGCGCCAGCGGCGCGCCTTCCAGCTCCGGACGGACGACGTACAGCCGGGTCAGGCGCTTGGACTTGCGCTCGTACAGCCAGGTCGAGGCCGGCGCGCTGACCTGGTCGACCGACACCAGCCACTTGTCGTCGGCGTCGGTGCGCGAGCCGATGTAGAACTGGCCCTTGATGTTTTTCTTCAGGAAGGCCAGGTCGGCTTTCAGGTCGGCCGACAGCGGCAGGTATTCGTGCTGCAGATACTCGGCCTCGTAGGCCTGCACCTTGCCGGTGCGGGTGTCGAACAGGCCGTCGGTGATGTCGGCGCGCTTGTCCTGCGCCACCATGGTGAACTTGCCGCTGGCCACATCCTGCGCCATCAGCGCCGCCGTGTCGCGCCCGCGCGAATCGATCCAGTACAGCGTCTTGCCGTCGGTGGTGAAGCCGCGCGGACCGGTGGTCTGCGAATCGTCCAGGCCGACCTCGACGACGGGCTTGGCCTCGACCTTGCCGTCGGCCACGCGGTAAAACGAGCTGCCGCCGTCGCCGCGCGGCTTCTCGGCCAGACGCAGGTTGAGCATGTCGTCGGCCAGGAAACCGCCGTAGCCGTCGTTCTGCTGCACCAGCGTCAGCTTGCCCGTGGCCAGGTCCAGGCTGTGGACGTCGTGCCATTTCGGATCGCGGTTGTTGATGCCGATGAGGATGCGGTCCTTGATCTTGGTGCTGATCTTGACCATCTTCACGCGGGTTTTTTCAAACGGCGTGTAGTTGGTCTGCTTGCCGCTGGCGACGTCGACGCCGTACAGCAGGAAATTCTCGTCGCCGCCCTTGTCCTGGATGAACATCAGCACCTTGGAATCGGGCGACCAGAAGCTGGTGCGGATCGGCCGGGATTTTTCCTCGGTCAGCGGCTTGGCTTGCGACGGATCGCTGGCCGGCGCCACCCAGACGTTGAGCACGCCGTCGCGCGGCGCGATCCAGGACAGCCACTTGCCGTCCGGGCTGAGCCTGCCGCCGGACTTGCTGGGGTTGCCGAAGATTTTCGCGCGCTCGATCAGCGGCGTGGTGTCGGGAGACTGGGCCTGTGCCGGCAGGGCGGCGGCCAGGAGGATGGCGGGTAAAACATAGCGAATCATGAGGTCCTCGGCGTGATGTGATGTGCGGAGCGCAGGAGGATATTCGCAGAAATAATGCAAGATTGACATCTAAACACGACAGGTAGTTGTTAATTTGCAGCATGAATCTGGTTTCACTCGCGACTTTGCTGGAAACAATAGACGCCCAACAATGATGTCTATACATTCATTCCTTGCAATACCAAGCCACACAGACACACAAAACCATCGATAAAACAAAAGAGATAGAGCGAGATGATGATGAAGAAGAACTTTCCCTTTGCAGCCTTGTTGTTGTCTGCAAGTCCTTACCTGCTGGCCCAGGCACAGGACGCCGCCCAAACCGCAGCTGCGCAGCCTGCTGCCACCACTGCCGCGGCGGACGCCACGCCTGACGACATCCAGAAAGTCGTGATTGTTTCCACCGGTAGCCGCGGCGCCCAGCGCACGCTGGTCGACACCCCGGTACCTATCGATATCATCGGCGCGCGCGAGTTGAGCAAGACCGGCCAGGCCACGCTCGACAAGGCGCTGCAGTTCCGCGTGCCGTCGTTCAACACCGTGCAGACCCCGGTCAACGACGCCACCTCGCTGCTCGATCCTTACGAGATCCGCAACATGGGTCCGAGCCGCGTGCTGATCCTGATTAACGGCAAGCGCAAGAACTCCAGCGCGCTGATCTACACCCAGACTTCCCCAGGCCGCGGCGAAAGCGGCGCCGACATTTCCGCGATTCCGCCCGACGCGATCAAGCGCATCGAAGTGCTGCGCGACGGCGCATCGGCCCAGTACGGCTCCGACGCGATCGCCGGCGTGGTCAACATCATCCTGAAGGACAACGCCGAAGGCGGCTCGATCACCGCGCGCGGCGGCATCACCCACGAGAGCGACGGCAAGATGGGCGGCCTGAGCCTGAACCAGGGCCTGGCGCTGGGCGACCGCGGCTTCGTCAACTACACGGTGGACGTGTCCAAGATCAACCTGTCCAACCGTCCGGGCAAAGTGGACGCCAAGGGCGAGGCCGGCGACTTCGGCGCCGACCTGGCCACCCAGGTGCAGCCCTTCCTGACCGCCCATCCGGACGCCGGCAACATCAACGGCTCGCCGGCCACCCGCGCGGTCAAGGCCGAAGTCAACACCCGCTATGACCTCAGCGACACCACCAGCCTGTACGGCAACGCCGCCTACATCAACAAGAAGGTCAACAGCTTCGCCAACTACCGTACCCCATACTGGCGTCCGACCGACTACGGCCTGCTGCACCCGGCCGGTTCGCCGTACGTCGGCTATGTGCCGACCTTCGTCGGCACGCTGGACGACTACAACGCCACCGGCGGCACCAAGTTCATGCTGGGCGACTGGAACGCCGACGTCAGCCTGACCTACGGCGGCAACAAGCAAAACTACGAAGTGAGCAACTCGGTCAACCGCGGCATGCAGGACGACTACCTGGCCGGCAAGATCAAGACGCCGTCGCCTACCCGCTTCGATGCGGGCGGCGTCGAGTTCTACCACTGGGTGCTGAACGGCGACATCTCCAAGCAGCTGACCAAGGACGTCAACTTCTACGCCGGTACCGAGCTGCGCCACGAGAACTATGAAACCATCGCCGGCGACTTCGCGTCCTACTACGGCAGCGGCGCCGATTCGTACGCCGGCAATTCGCCGCAGAACTCGTTCCCGTCGTCGCGTTCGAACTACGGCGCCTATGCCGGCGCGACCTGGGACATCTCCCCGGCCTTCCTGGTGGACGCCACCGGCCGCTACGAGAAGTACACCGACTTCGGCAGCGCCTTCGTCTGGAAAACCTCGACCCGCTACAAGATCAACGAGCAGTTCACGCTGCGCGGCTCGGCATCGACCGGCTTCCGCGCGCCATCGCTGGCGCAGATCTACACGCAGAAGGCGCAGTACTCCTTCGTGGCGGGCGGCGCGATCCAGGTGTCCGGCCTGGTCAACAACGTGTCCGATGCCGCCGCGGCGCTGCAAGTGCCCAAGCTGAAGGCTGAAAAGTCGAACAACATCACGCTGGGCCTGGGCTTCAAGCCGGACAACAACACCAGCATCACGCTCGACTACTACAACATCAAGGTCAAGGACCGTATCGTCCTGAGCACCGAGATCAAGCCGACCGGCGTCGCCACCAATCCGCTGGATGTGCAGCTGAACAAATACGGCATCGTCTCGGCCAGCTTCTTCGTCAACGCGCTGACCAGCCGTACCGAAGGTATCGACTACGTCGCCTCGCGCAAGAACATTCCGCTGGCCGACGGCAAGCTGACCTTGAACCTGTCCGGCAACTACTCGCTGAAAAACGAGCGTGACGGCGCCGTCAACAACCCGGCCCTGATCGCCGCCGCCGGCCAGTCGGTGCTGAATCCGACCACCGAGGCGCTGATGTTCACCTCGCGTCCCAAGTTCAAGACCATCATCGGCGCGGACTGGGATTACAAGCAGCTGAACCTGTCGCTGAACAACACCGTCTTCGGTCCTACCCATTTCCGCAACGCCGGCATGGATGAGAACCTGGAAGTGGCGTTCAAGACCAAGACGGTCACCGACTTCGCTGTCAACTACAACCTGACCCCGAGCATGACGCTGTCGTTCAACGTCAACAACATGTTCAACGTCACGCCGAGCTGGCACTTCAATGCGCTGAACTCGAAAGGCCAGGCCATCCTGGACAGCAAGGCGATCGATCCAACCTATCAGCTGACTCCGGCGCAAATCCAGAGCAACCTGGTGACCTTCAACGGCCGCTACTCGATGGTGACCTACGACGGTTCGCAGTTCAGCCAGCTGGGCCGCACCTTCGCCGCATCGCTGAACTATCGCTTCTAAGCTTCATCGGGTAGTTGCAGCAGAAAAATCGGCTGGCCTTGTGCCAGCCGATTTTTTTTGCGTGCTTACATCGCGTTGCCGCCGTTGGTGGAAGGCTTGGCCGCGCTGCCGGTCGAGCCGTTTGCCGTGCCGTTCGCCGAACCATTGGCGGTGCCGCTGGCGTTGGCCGACGGTTGCGCGCCGGCCGCCGCGTCGCCGGCGCCGCGCAGGCTATCGACCACCCCGTGCTTGCTGCCCTTGGCGGCGGTCTTTGCCGTCGCCGTGCTGGTTTTTGCATAGTTGCGGGTGCTGTCGGCCTGCGCCGTCGCGCCGTCGCGCAGCGGTTGCGCGGTGCCGCGTGCGCCTTGCGTCAGGCTGCTGGCCAGGCCGGCGCTGTTGCCGCTGTCGATGCCGACGGCGCCCTGCGCATTGCCATTGCCGCTACCGTTGCCGCCGGCGGTCAGCGCCTGCAGTGGGCCCGGGCTGGCCGGCGCGGCGCTGTTGCTGGCGGACGGTGCCGCCGTCGGCGTCACGTTGCTGGCAGCCGGCTTGTCGCTGGCAGGCTTGCGCAGCTCGTCGGTGTGGATGGCGCCGGTGGCCGAACGCGTACGGTCCAGCACGTCGCCGCGGCCGGCGAAGGAAGTCACGCCGTTCAACTGGCCGCCGATGCCGCCGGAGCCGCCTATCATGCCGCCGACGGCGCCGCCCCGGCCCAGCAATTGGGCGTGGGCCGAGCAGGCCATGCCGATGGACATTGCGATGATCAACTGTTTGGCGATGGTGACGTTCTTCATGATGATTCTCCTTGTAAGCGCCGCAGACAATCTGCGGCTGTTACAAGGAAAACGTGCGGGCTCGACGGTTTAATCCATCGCGATGAAAATATTTTTAAAAATTATCGGAAGGCCGAAGGATCGGTGCGCAACGCCGTCCCCAGCACGCCGTAGCCGATCTCATTGCTGATGGCGCCCGCCGGCGCGCCGGTGGCGGTCCTGGCCAGCCTGGCGATCGCCTGCCTGGCCGCCTGCGGCGAAGGCCGGCCCAGCGCATCGGCCAGCAAGGCCGCCACCAGCGGCGCGGCAAACGAGGTGCCGCGCACCATGCGGTAGGGCGGCGTGCCGATGGCGGCGCTGACCATCTGGCTGCCGGGCGCCGCGAACATCACCTGCGGACCGCGCGCCGCCTCCGGCAGCGGCCGTCCCTGCTTGTCGACTGCGCTGACGCCGACCACGCCCGGATAACTGGCTGGGTACAGCGGCGGCGCCGCCGGCCCGTCGTTGCCGACGGCGGCCACCAGCAGGTGCCCGCGCTCCACCATGCCGCGCACCACCCGTTCGAGGATCTGGTTGGGCGGCCCGACCAGGCTGAGATTGATCACGGCGACCTGTTCGCGCGCCAGCCAGCCCAGCGCCGCCGCGATGCGCGCCGCCGAGCCGCCGGTGCCGTTGTCGCTGCCGCAGTAGATGTCGGCCGCGTACAGCGTCGCCTGCGGCGCGGCGCCGTGGAAGCGCGGCGAGCGGCCGACCATCAGCGCCGCCACCGCCGTGCCGTGCGCGCTTGGATGGGGGCCGTCGTCGCAGCCCCACGGCACGATGGCGGCGTCGTTGAAGACCTCGTGTCCGCGCTCGATGCCGCTGTCGACCAGCCCGATGCGCGGCGCGCCTTCCTTCGAGTCGGCCTTGGCAGGAGCGGGCGCCTGCTGCCCCGGTCCTGGCTGGGCCGCGCCGCTGCCGGTGTAGATATGGTTGTAGTCGTAGGCGCCGTCGGGATCGGCCTTGCGCAGGCGCTCCAGCGTGGCGGCCATGTCCGCATCGGCCGGCAGGCGCAATACCAGCATGCCTTCGGCGCCGCCGTCCGCCACCGGTCCGGCCGCGCGCATGGCCGCCAGTCCTTGGGGGCTGGGCGACCATGCCAGGATTTCGCGGCGCACCACGGGCTCGCCGCGCGGATCGGGTTCCAGCACATCGCGGTGCCGCTTTAGCAGCTCATCGACCTGCTTCAGGCGCAGGCTGCGCAAGTCGCCGGCATCGGTGCGGTCCAGCAGGCGCCGGCTGTCGCGCACCAGGCCGCTGCCCAAGGGATCCTGCAACTGCGGCAGCTGCAGTTGCGGCACTTGCAATTGAGGCAAGCGCAGCTGAGCGCTGGCGCTGGAAGCAGCCAGTGCGCAAGCCAGGGCTACGGCAGTGGTTATGGGTCTGATCGGCATGATGAGATAGTATAAGGAATCGGAGTTTCTGAAACGTAAACGTACGGGACAGGGATTAAAATCCATCTCCCCGTCGTTTACCTGGTATCCATGACCGCTAACGCCATCAACAACGAGATTGCCGCACTGCTGCCGCGCCTGCGCCGGTTCGCCCGCAGCATTGTTTACAACCGCGACGATGCCGACGACCTGGTGCAGATCGCGGTCGAGCGCGGGCTGGGCCGCAGTGCGCAATGGGAGCCCGGCACCCGGCTCGACAGCTGGATGTTCCGCATCATGAAGAACGCCTGGATCGACGAGGTGCGTTCGCGCATACGGCGCGACGCGCTGTTCGCGCCGGAAGAGGCGGGCGAGCATGTCGGCGACGGCTTTGCCGAAGCGCAGCAGCAGCGCATGGCGATAGAGAAGGCCGTCAGCATGCTGTCGGACGAGCACCGGATGGTGATCGCGCTGGTGCTGGTGGACGGCCTGCCGTACAAGGAAGCGGCCGAGGTGCTGGAGATCCCGATGGGAACGCTGACCAGCCGGCTGGTGCGCGCCCGCGCGGCGTTGCAGGAACTATTATCCGATCAAGCGAGGACAGTGAAATGAGCTTTTCCGATGAAACCCTGATGGCGTATGCCGACGGCGAGCTGGAACCCGCGGCGCGCGCCGAGGTGGAGAGCGCCATGCGCGGCGATCCGGAGGTGGCGGCCCGGGTGGCCCGGCATCAGGCGTTGCGGACGGACGTGTTTGCCGCGTTTGCCCCGGTGCTGGATGAGCCGGTGCCGGCCCGGCTGTCGGCCGCCGCCATGCCGGCCAAGGTGGCGGACCTGGACGCGGCGCGCGCCGCGCGTCAGGTACCGGCCGCTGTTGTACCGGCCGCCGTTGCACCGGCCCGTGGCTGGTCGTGGGCGCAGTGGGGTGGCATGGCCGCGTCGCTGGCGATCGGCGTGCTGGCCGGCAGCCTGCTGCTGGGCGGTGGCGGATCCGCAGGGCAGCCGCAGTCCGCCATCGCGGCCGTCGACGGCGCGCTGGTCGCCAGGGGCGCGCTGGCGGACGCCTTGTCCAGCCAGCTGGCCTCCGGCGCGGCGGGCGGCGCCGGCGTCAAAATCGGCGTCAGTTTTGCGGCGAAAGACGGTACGCTGTGCCGTAGCTTTACAATAGGGGCTGCGGCGGGTCTCGCGTGCCGCCAGGGCGGGCAATGGACACTGCCGGTGATGGCCGAGGCGCCCCAGGGCGCGGCCGGCGAATACCGGCAAGCCGGCAGCGCCACGCCGGCCGCCGTGCTTGACGCCATCGACGCCCGCATCAGCGGTCCGGCACTGGACGCCGAGGGCGAACGGGCGGCGCAGCAAGGCGGCTGGGTACGCCAACCGAAATAGCATCACCGATTAATCATGGAGCAGCTCGTATGGTCTCGTTACAAGAACAATTATTGAAAGCCGGCCTGGTCGCCAAGAACAAGGTCAAGGTGGCCAACCAGGAAAAGAGCAAGCAGAAGAAGGAAGAGCGCCGCACCGGCACGCAAAGCGTCGACGAGGCCAAGCTTGCCGCCCAGGAGGCACAGCGCAAGCTGGCCGAACGCAACCGGGAACTGAACGCCCAGCGCGACGCGGCGGCGCAGCAGAAAGCCATCGTCGCGCAGATCGCGCAGATGGTGCAGCAGAACCGCCAGAGCAAGGGCAACAATGGCGACATCGCCTACAACTACACGCACGGCAGCAAGATCGAGCGCATGTTCGTGTCGGCCGCCGTGCGCGAGCACCTGGTGGCGGGCCGGCTGGTGATCGTGGTGCTGAACGGCGTGGCCGAGCTGGTGCCGCGCGTGATCGCCGATAAGATCGCCGAGCGCGATCCGGCGCTGGTGGTGCGGGTCAACAAGAGCAGCAGCGTGGTGGAGGAAGACGATCCCTACGCTGCGTTCCAGATCCCCGACGACCTGATGTGGTAATCAGGCCTTGCGGCGGCGGGCCGGGTTTCTGCCGGGTCCTGCGGCACACTGCTGCCTGTAACTAATTCCCTGGAGCACAACAATGAAACGCACGATATACAGCGCCCTTATCATGGGTCTGTTTTGCACGGCGGTGGGCGCGGCAGGACCGCAGTCCGGCGTCGATGTCGCCAACGTCGACCAGACGGTACGCGCGCAGGATGATTTTTTCCGTTATTCGCAAGGAAAATGGCTCAAGGACGTGGACATTCCGGCCGATCGCGCCAGCTGGGGTGCCTTCAACATCGCCCAGGAAACCGTGGAAAACCAGGTGCGCACCATCATCGAACAGTCGGAGCAGGACAAGAAGCGCGCGCCGGGTTCGGATGCGCAGAAAATCGGTGACTTCTATGCCAGCTTCATGGATGAGGCGCGCCGCAACGCCCAGGGCCTGGCGCCGCTGAAGGGCGAACTGGCGCGCATCGCCGCCATCGGCGACAAGCAGGGCATCGCCGTGCAGATGGCGCATATGCTGCGCATCGGCGCCGGCGCGCCGATCGACATGAGCATCCATCAGGACAACAAGGACTCGACCCGGTACGTGGCCGACATCGCGCAATCCGGCCTGGGCATGCCCAACCGCGACTACTACCTGTCCGACAAGGACGCGCGCCTGGCCGACATCCGCGCCAAGTACCAGGTGCACGTGGAGAAGATGCTGGCGCTGGCCGGCCACGCTCAGGCGGCGGCCGAAGCTGCACAGGTCGTCGCGCTGGAAACCGACATCGCGCGGATCCAGTGGACGGCGGTGGAAAACCGCGATCCCGTCAAGGCCTACAACAAGCTGTCGCTGGCCCAGTTGAAAGCGCTGATGCCCGGCTTCGACTGGACGCCTTTGCTGAAGGACGCCGGCGTGGCCGGCAAGGTCGATAAGCTGATCGTCAGCCAGCCCAGCTACCTGGCCGGCCTGGACAAGCTGATCGCGCAGACGCCGCTGCCGGTGTGGAAGACTTATTTTGAATTCCGCCTCGTCAGCGCCTATGCGCCGTATCTGTCGCAGGCGTTTGTCGACGAGAGCTTCGCCTTCCGCGGCGGCGTGCTGTCCGGCGCCAAGGTCAACCGCCCACTGCAAAAGCGCGCCATCGCCGAGGTCAACCGCTCGCTGGGCGAAGTGGTCGGCAAGGCCTATGTGAAGCAGTACTTCCCGGCCGAGCGCAAGCAGCAGGTGGAAGCCATGGTCGGCAATTTCCTGGCCGCGTTCAAGGAGGGCATCGAGACGCTCGACTGGATGAGCAAGGAAACCAAGCGCCAGGCGCAGATCAAGCTGGCCAAGATCAGCGTGAAGGTCGGCTATCCGGACCAGTGGCGCGACTATTCCAGGCTCGCCATCGCGCGCGACGACCTGGTCGGCAATGTGCTGCGGGCGCGCGAATTCAGTCATGAATTCGAAGTGAACAAGTTGGGCAAGCCGGTCGACCGCAAGGAGTGGGGCATGACGCCGCAGACCGTGAACGCTTATTACAATCCGGAGATGAACGAGGTGGTGTTCCCGGCCGCGCGCCTGCAATATCCGCTGTACGATCCGGATGCGGAGCCGGCGATCAACTACGGCGCGGTCGGTATTTCGATCGGCCACGAGATCAGCCACGCGTTTGACGACCAGGGCGCGCAGTTCGACGGCGACGGCAACTTGCGCAATTGGTGGACCAAGGAAGACGGGGAAAAATTTGCCGCGCGCGGCAAGGTGCTGGTGGCCCAATACGGCGCTTACAGCCCGGTACCCGGCTACACGCTGAACGGCGAGCTGACCTTGGGCGAAAACATCGCCGACAACGCCGGCGCCATCATGGCCACCCGCGCCTACAAGATCTCGTTGAACGGCAAGCCCGGTCCGGTGATCGACGGTTTCAGCGCCGAGCAGCGGCTGTTCATGGGACTGGCCCAGGCACGGCGCGGCAAGGCGCGCGACGCGGCCCTGATCGCGCAGGTCAAATCGGACCCGCATTCGCCGGCCGAGTTCCGCGTCAACGGCAGCCTGAAAAACCATCCGGGCTTTTACGAGGCCTTCGACGTCAAACCGGGCGACAAGATGTATCTGGCTCCAGAGGAGCGCGTGATTTTCTGGTGAGCCGCCCGGCCCTGCGGATTAGCGCTGTGGAACAACGATCACGGTTTCGCCGGCTTTACCTTTGGCCCCGGTGTCGCCCTTGGCGCCGTCGTAGCCGGTGGCACCAGCTTCGCCCTTGGCGCCATCGGCTCCTGTGGTGCCGGTGGCACCTTTGGCGCCGTCGAAGCCTGGTGCGCCGCTATCGCCGGTGGCACCCGTGGCGCCGGTAGCGCCGGGACGAGCCTCGGCACCCGTGGCGCCAGTCGCACCGGTAGCGCCAGGCGCGCCGGCGGGACCAGCGACCACTTGCACCACTGGTGGCGGCGTTTCGCGCTGGCAGGCGGTCAGGGCGAAGGTGGAGGTAAGCGCGAGCAAGATCAGGGCGTGTTTCATGATGAATCCTTTGGGAGAGACTGCGCCGCCGTGTGCGGAACGGCTCGACGGCGTCGGGCGCGAGTTTCGCAGGGCGGTGTGAGGGAATGAGACTATGGCCAAGTGGCCGTGGCCGCCACGTCATGGACGATACGGCGGGGCAGGCGTTGGTGGTAGGTTTGCAGCATGCGCTCTAATGCCGAGGCGAACCGTTCGTTTCCGTACATAGTGGATGGTGGGGAGATCCGCAAACGAAAACGCCAACCTGCGTTGCGTGGGTTGGCGTTTTGGGGCCATTAATGATGCATTTCGGCAGCGGTTGATTGCTGGCCCGCTTGGCCGGGCTGGAACGCTCTTTCGCTTGCCGCCGTGTCGTAGAACGCCTCGAACCGGGCCACTTTGCCGTCTCGCAAAGAGAATACGTGAACCCAGGGACTGTCATATTCGCGGCCGGTTGGCTTGGCCTGCCAACTACCCTCGCCGATGACCACGACCTTGTCGCCGTCGGCAATGAATTGTGTGGGTTCAAACCTGATGGTTTGCAAGGCGGCGCCGAGTTTGGCGAAGAACTGCGCAATGCCCGACCTGCCATGGAAGTTGCCGGAGAATGGTATCAACTCGGATTCCGGAGTGACCCACTCGGCGTCCTCGTGATAGCGGTCCAGCAGTTGCTGGATATCGCCGTTTTTGTAGTGTTGATAGCCCTCCATCACCACTTGCTTGTTTTCCTGCGTGCTCATGTAAGCCTCCCGATGTTGTCGGCTAGCCGACGACGGTCGCGGATGGTCATGTCGCGGTAGTCGATTCAGATAGCCTAATACTCCGCAAAAGGAAGTCAAGCGAGGGCGGGCTTGGGGCGTTGACCGAAAAGTTTGTCATGCAGAAGGTTCAGACGGAGCGGACCTATGCGACGCATGGATTTTTATTTTGGTGGCGGGGCGCCTGCTACGGGACTCCCAGGAACAACAGCGATATTCGTGTTATGGGCAGCGGAGATAAGCCAATGACCGTCGCGCTTGACAAATACCTGGGTAAACAAACCTTCGCGAGGCGTGCGCGGCGTGCCGTCCGGATTTTTATCACCGCGCAGCCCCCACGTCTGGTGGGCAACGGCGACGTCCGGCTTTAGAAAGCGTATATCCAATTTCAGGTTAGTCCACACGCTATCCTTGAACATCATTTCGTGGACTAGCGCATGGTTTTTCTTGATCTCGGCAGGTCCGATCCATCTCCGGCCATTGACCTGAACAAAATCGGCGTCATCGGTGAAGAGGCTGGAAAGCGCCGTCATATCGTGGCGGTTCCAGGCGTCCTGCCAACGACTTTCGACTTGCTGTATCGCCAAATCGTCATCCGAAGGGGCCGCACGAGCGGACGACAGATCCGTCACCGCCAAGGTCGTAAACAACGCAAGCACAAGTCGGAATCGCATCAATGCTCTCCAGTTGATATTGCAAATAAAGCCATATTGACATATTAGCGATGGTTTTGCGTTAGTCAAGTGCGATCGGAATCGGCAAACGAGCGTCCGCTGACTCGGAGTCAGGACTACGGAACCCACAAACGACAACGCCCACTTGCATGAGTGGGCGTTGCGTGAGGTATGTTCTTGGTGGCCCGGGGCGGAATCGAACCACCGACACAAGGATTTTCAATCCTCTGCTCTACCAACTGAGCTACCAGGCCAAGGGCCGCAATTATAGCAGACGGCCCCTGGGGTTTGACAAGGGCCAGTTGCGACTTTTATTGACAGCAATAATGTCGAGGTATAAATTTGGTCGTTTCGGCTATCTCATTCGACAGGGACAACATGAAACAGGCGACTTGGTTGTTGGCGGGGCTGGCGTTCACTGGCGTGGTACATGGCGCCGAGCTGACGCCGGTGCAAAAACAGATGCGCGAGATTTATCAGGAGCTGGTGGAAACCAACACCACCAATTCGATCGGCTCGTGCACCGTGGCCGCCAACAAGATGGCCAAGCGCCTCAAGGACGCCGGCTTCAAGGACGCCGACCTGCACCTGATCGTGCCGCCCGGCGGGCCGAAAAAGGGTAACCTGGTCGCCCGCATCAAGGGCGACGGCAGCAAGAAGCCCTTGCTGCTGCTGGCCCACATCGACGTGGTGGAGGCCAACCGCGAGGACTGGCTGCGCGATCCGTTCAAGCTGGTCGAGGAAGACGGCATGTTCTACGCGCGCGGCTCGTCGGACGACAAGGCCATGGCCGCCTCGTTCGTCGCCAACATGATCCGCTATAAAAAGGAAAAGCTGGCGCCCAAGCGCGACGTCGTCATGGCGCTGACCTGCGACGAAGAGATGGTGCCGACCAAGTTCGACGGCGTCGAATACCTGTTCAACCACCACCGCGCCCTGATTGACGCCGAGATCACGCTGAACGAAGGCGGCGGCGGCCTGCTGGACAAGGAAGGCAAGCCGGTACGCCACGGCATCCAGGCCGGCGAGAAGGTCTACCAGAGCTTCCAGCTGGAAGTCACCAATCCGGGCGGCCACAGCTCGGCGCCGTACCGCGACAACGCCATCTACCACCTGGCGGACGGCCTGTCGCGCCTGGGCAAGTTCGCATTCCCGTTCAAGCTGTCGGACGTCACGCGCGCCTTCTACGAGAAGATGTCGACCATCGAAAAAGGCCAGGTGGCGGCCGACATGAAGGCCATCCTCAACAATCCGCCGGACGAGGCGGCGCTGGAGCGCCTGTACACGCTGAGTCCTTCGCACAACTCCACCGTGCGCACCACCTGCGTGGCGACCCAGGTCAACGCCGGCCATGCCGACAACGCCTTGCCGCAGCGGGCGCGCGCCACCGTCAACTGCCGCATCCTGCCGGGCGAGCCGATCGAGGAGGTGCAGGCGACCTTGCAGCGCGTGGTGGCCGACGACCAGATCAAGATCACCCGCATCGGCGAAGGCGTGGCCAGCCCGATGCCGCCGCTGACGCCGGCGCTGATGAAGGCGGTCGAGGAAATCAGCAACGACATGTGGCCGGGCGTGCCGGTGATTCCGACGATGTCGACCGGTGGCACCGACGGCCGCTTCCTGAACAGCGCCGGCATCTGGACCTACGGCATCAGCGGCATGTTCCACGGCCCGGAAGGCAGCGGCGCGCACGGCCTGAATGAACACATCCGCGTCAAGTCGCTGTACGACGGCCAGGAGTACCTGTACCGCCTCGGCAAGCGCCTGGCCACGGAATAACCCCGGGGTTATTCAGACACGATGATGCGCCAGCGCCAGGGTTTCAGCACGCCCTGGCCTTCGTCGCCGGCCAGCTTGTATTTCTGCAGCGTGCCGGTCGGGTTGACGATCACGCGCACGTTGTTGTTGCCCTGCTGGCGCTTGAAGGCGAACAGCTGGTCGTTGCCGACGTCGAGCACCTGCACCGGCGCGCCGCTGGCGCCGTTCCACAGCGCGGCGTTCTCCTTCTTCAGCTGATTCAGGCCGGCGTAGAAGCCTTCCAGCTCATAGGTCTTCCAGTCGATGGGATCTTTTTCGAAGAACTCCAGCTTTTTCTCCAGCCGCGATTCCTGGCCGCTGTAGATCAGCGGCATGCCGGGCAGCGTGTAGCTCAGCACCGCCATCGCGCCGTAGGCCGGGCCGTACAGGTCCTTGTCGGAACCCTGCCACGAATTGATGTCGTGGTTGTTGGTGAACTGCAGACGGTAGGCGTCGCGCGGGTAGGGCTTCGGCGGATTGGCCACGAAGGCTTTCAGTTCGGCCGCGCCGGCCTGGCCCTTGCCGATTTTTTTCATGATCTCGTTGAGCGGCCAGTCGTAGCTGGCATCGAAGGCCTTCTCGTGCAGCGCCGGTTCGTTCCATTCGGCCAGCATGAACACCGGCTTGATCTTGTCCAGCTGCGCGCGCGCCTGGTTCCAGAACTCGGTCGGCACCAGGCCGGCGGCGTCGCAGCGGAAGCCGTCGATGCCCGCTTCGCGCACCCAGTAGGCCATGGCGTCGGTCATGCCCTTCCACAGCGCCTTGTTGCCGTAGTCGAGGCCGATGACGTCGGTCCATTCCTCGGTTCCACCCGCTTCGTTCTTGAAGGTGACGGAATAGATTTCGCCCTTGTCGTTTTTCTTGTACCAGTCCGGATGCTGGGTGGCCCACGGGTTGTCCCAGGCGGTGTGGTTGCCGATCCAGTCCAGTATCACGTGCATGCCCAGCGCGTGCGCCTGCTTGACCATCTTGCGCAGGTCGTCCATGGTGCCGTAGTCCGGGTTGACGGCGGTGTAGTCCTTGACCGCGTAGTAGCTGCCCAGCGTGCCCTTGTGGTTCTGCTGGCCGATCGGGTGGATCGGCATCAGCCAGATGATGTCCACGCCCATCGCCTTCAGGCGCGGCAGCGCGGCGCTGAAGGCGTTCAGCGTGCCTTCCTTGCTGTACTGGCGAAGATTGACTTCGTAGATGTTGGAGCTGCGGCTCCAGGCCGGGTGCTTCACGGTGCTGTTCTCGGCGTGGACCGCGAGCGGCCCGTACAACAGGGCTGCCAACGGCAGCAAGGCGGCAAGCTTTTTCATGCGTCTCCTTTTATTGTTTCAACGTGCGTTCGAACAGTTGGTAGATGCGGCGGTATTCATCGTACCAGCTCTCCGGGTGGACGAAGCCGTGACGCTCCATCGGATACGGCGCCAGTTCCCAGTTGTCCTTCTTCAGTTCGATGAAGCGCTGGGCCATGCGCACGGAATCCTGGAAGAACACGTTGTCGTCGATCATGCCATGGGCGATCAGCAGGTTACCCTGCAGCTTGTCGGCGTATTCGATCGGCGACGACACCTTGTACGCGTCCGGGTCCAGGTCCGGCGTGTTCAGGATGTTGGCGGTGTACTCGTGGTTGTAGGTGGTCCAGTCGGTGACGGGACGCAGCGCGGCGCCGGACTTGAACTGTTCCGGTGCGCGCAGCATCGCCATGAAGGTCATGAAGCCGCCGTAGCTGCCGCCGTAGATGCCGACGTTTTTGGCGTCGCCCTGGTGGTTGGCGATCAGCCAGTTCAAGCCGTCGATGTAGTCTTCCAGTTCCGGATGGCCCATCTGGCGGTAGATCGCCGTGCGCCAGTCGCGGCCATAGCCAAGCGAGGCGCGGTAGTCCATGTCCAGCACGATGTAGCCTTTTTCCACCAGCAGGTTGTGGAACATCTGCTCGCGGAAGTAGACCGGATAGCGCTTGGTGGTGTTCTGCAGGTAGCCTGCGCCGTGCACGAACATCACCACCGGATATTTCTTGCCCGCTTCCAAGGTGGCCGGGCGGTACAGCTTGGCCCAGACCGGATCGGCGCCGTGCGTCGACGGTACGGCGACGATTTGCGGCGCGACCCATTCGCGCGCCTTGTAGTCGGCGGTACGGGTGTCGGTTAGCTGGGTGGCGGCGCCGCCGCTGCTGGCGACGGTGGCGATCTGCGTCGGCATGTAGGCGGCCGAGTAGCGCACCAGCAGCTTGCGGCCATCCGGCGACAGCGCGAAGCTTTCTACGCCGCCCAGCGACGTCAGCTCGCGCAGCGCGCCGTCCTTGGCCGAGGCCGAGCAGACTTCATAGGTGCCCGGCAGCTTGGGATTGCACAGGAAGTAGGCGGTGCTGCCGTCGGCGTTCCATTCGATGGCGCTGGTTTCCCATTTGCCGGAGGTCAGCGCGCGCGACTTGCCGTCGGCCGTCATCGTGTACAAATGGGCGTAGCCGCTTTCTTCCGACTGGTACCACAGCGTGCTGTTGTCCGGCTGCCAGCCGAAATCGTTGCCGCGATTGTTGACCCATGCGGCATCGCTCAGGCGGTGCACCGGTTTCAGCCTGGCTGCCGCCAGGTCGACGGTGGCGATCCAGCGGTCCTTGTTGTCGATCGCCTGCGCCATCACCGCCACTTGGGCGCCGTTGGCGGTCCAGTGGATCGACTCCTCGCGGGACTCGAAGCGGATGCCGCGGTTGCCTTTGAGCGGATCGAGCTTGTGCGCGGCGCGCAGCTCGGCCAGCGGATCGACGTTGATGCCGGGCAGGGTGTCGAACGACAGCTCGGTCACCTTGCGGGTCGCCAGTTCAACCAGTTTCAGTTGCTGCGCCTGCGGGCCGGTATCGCTGACGCGCTTGCGCTGGTCGTCGGTTTCCTCGTAGCCCGATTCGGTGACGTACTTGGCCAGCTTGCCGATGCGGCGCTTGTCGCCGTCCTTGGCGCTGGTGACCACCAGCAGGTAGCGGCCGTCCGGCGACAGCGAGCTGGCGTCGATGGTGACTTTGTCGCCCAGGTAGACCGGCAGCGGCGCGCGGGTGGCGTCGGCGCCGCGCTCTTCGTTGCGGCGGTCGCGCGTGGCGTCCTTCTCTTCCTTCAACCGCGCCAGCGTGGACATCAGGCGCAGTTGCAGGTCGCGGCGGGTGTCGGCGTCCGGTGCGGCGTCGGGATCCTTGGCGGTGCGCAGCAGCGCGACCGGCGACACCAGGCGCTCGCCGCGGCTCCAGCTGAACCAGTCGCTGGCGACGCGGAACTGCACGTGGGCGCCGTCGGCGGCATATTGCGGATCGGCCGCCGGCGTGGTGCCGCGCAGGATCTGCGTCAGCGCGCCGGTCTTCAGGTCGCGCTCGAACAGGTCGCCGTTGCGCAGCAGGATGGCGCGCGTGCGGTCGCGGTTGTAGACCGGATCGGCGCTGTCCAGGTTGGCCAGCCGCTTGTCGTCCACCTTCTTCGCTGCGTACGGTGTGGCGATCTGGAAGGTGTCGCGCAGTGGCGAGCCGGCGCGCTTTTGCTTGAAGTAGACCTGGCGGCTGTCCCAGCCCCACCATGCCGCTTCGACCGGGTTGCCGATCCAGTCGGGATTGGCCATGGCCTGGTCCAGCGTGATCGGGGAGGGAGTGGCGCCGGCGCTGGCGGCAAGGGAGCCGGCCAGTGTGGCGGCTAACAGGGGCAGGACAAAACGCATTGGTAGGTTCGCTTTGAGGTTGGGTGAACGGGAGCGCCGGATCGCGGCGCGTCCAAGATTCTAGCCCAAGCCTCAGTTGCGGGCCATCTTGTCGGAAGTGCCATGCTTGGCGTCCGGGCCGCTGCGGTGCGGCGACAGGCGCAGCGCCAGCAGCAGCATCACGCCGGCCGTCAGGCAGACGCCGA
The DNA here is from genome assembly GCF_964254095.1 of Duganella sp. LjRoot269. Classification (NCBI taxonomy): domain Bacteria; kingdom Pseudomonadati; phylum Pseudomonadota; class Betaproteobacteria; order Burkholderiales; family Oxalobacteraceae; genus Duganella; species Duganella sp. LjRoot269. The sequence goes on from NZ_CAXUSL020000001.1 coordinate 1,148,885, forward strand.
TCAGCGCCGCCAGCATGACGGCGCTGCCGCCCCAGTTCAGCAGGCGCGCGCCGAGCGCGGGACCGAAGGCGCCACCGGCGCCGCCGGCGGTGCCGATCAGCGCGACGCCGATCGCCGCGTGGCGGCGCGGCAGCAGGCCGGCCAGTATCGCCAACAGCAGCGGCGCGGCCGAGGCGACGCCCAGCACCGCCAGCGACAGCCCGGCCAGCGACCATGCCAGGCCGTCGTTGGCGGCGATCGCCAGTCCCAGCCCGCCGGCGGCCAGCACCATGCAGGCGACGAAGTGGCCGCGCCGTTCGTGGCGGTGGTCCGAGTCGTGGCCGATGGCGACCATGCCGACCACGCCGGCCGCATACGGCAGCACGGCCAGCCAGGCCGGCTGGATGTCGGCGCCGTCGGCACCCCAGCGCCGCAGCAGGTCCGGCGCCAGCGCGGCCAGCGCGTAGCCTGCGCCGATCAGCAATAGATTGGATACGGCCAGCAGGGCGATGGCCGGATCGCGCGCCAATGTCCAGCTGATCGCGGCGGGGCCGGCATCGGCATCCCGCGCCGCGGCGCCATGCTGCGCCTCGTCGCGTTCAAGGTCCTGTTCCACCATCTGCTGTTCGAACGGCGACAGCCAGTCCGCGTCGTCCGGCTGCTCGTCGAGACACAGCCAGACCGCCACGCCCAACAGCGCGGCGGGCAAGCCTTGCGTCAGCAGCAGCCATTGCCAGCCCTGCAGGCCGCCCTGGCCGTGCAGCGCCTGCAGCGTGTAGCCGGACAGCGGCGCGGCGGCGGCCGCGGCGATCAACGCGGCGGTGGCGAAGATGGCGTACACGCGGGCGCGCCGCGCGGCCGGGTACCAGCAGCTCAGATAGTAGATCACGCCGGGGAAGAAGCCGGCTTCGAACACGCCGACCACAAAGCGCAGCGCGTAGAACTGGAAGGGCGTGCGGACGAAGGCGGCGGCGGCCGAAGCCAGGCCCCAGCACAGCAACAGGCGCGGCAGCATTTTGCGTGCGCCGATTTTTTGCAGCAGCAGATTGCAGGGCAGCTGGAACAGGCAGTAGCCGAGGAAGAACAGGCCGGCGCCCCAGGCGGCGGCCTGGTCGCCGAAGCCGAGGCTGTGCCGCATCTGCGATTGCGCGTAGCCGATGTTGACGCGGTCCAGCCATGCCAGCGCATAGCCCAGCATCAGCAAGGGCAGCAGGTGCCAGCTGATCTTGCGATAGATGGCGTCCATGCCGGCGGCGCCGCGCAGATGCAGCAGCTTGGCGCCCGCGCTCATGGTGCGGCTGCCGGCGCGGTGGATGCGATGGCGGAATCGGTCTGCATGTTGCCGATATTAGCCGCACCTAAAAGCTTAGGCAAGCTCCCGGCGCTTGGCGCCGCTCAATACAACAGGGGACTTCAGGCGGCGGCGCCGCTGGAATAGATGCGGGTGCGACGCGGACGCAGTTCCGGCTGGCTGGCGGCATCGTCTTCTTCCTGCGCCAGGAACATGCTGCCGATCTCGAACCACTCCTCGCTGGAGATGACCTTCTGCGCCAGCGGCAGCAGTTCCTGCTCTTCCTTGTCCAGCCGCTTGAGCAGGTTCTGGCAATACAGATCGACGGTGCGGCACAGGAACTTGCCCTGCGAGGCGCTGCGGCGCATCGCGCGGCGCAGGCATTTGTGCACCGCGTTGAGCATCGCGCCGCCCAGCTTGCTCAGCGATTCCATATCGTTCATCAGCGCGGCGCAATTGCTGTCGGCCGCGCGCACGGCCGGCATCAGGCAGGCCTCGACCTTGCGCTGGTGGCGCGCCTCGGCAAAGCTGGTCAATTCCTTGAGCTGGGATTCGATGAACACAGGATCGATTTCCTGCGGACGGCGGGCGATCGACTGCACGTACTGCAGCAGCCGCGAGATGAAGTGGCGTTCCTTCTTCTGTTCGATAGATAGTGTCAACAAGACATAGGTGGCAGTAAGCATAACGTTTCCCGTATTTCGTCTGACTTCGGCTGCGCGGCAACGTCGGATGGTGGACACGCCCGAGGTGAGGAGTGTTACCTTAGCCCCGAGGCGGGCTCATTCCACGTCGATTTACAATTGTTCACATCTGCTGGTGTGTCAATAACATAGCGAAGATTACCGGCGGGGAAAACGAGTTGTATGCACGTCAAGCCGGTCGTGATCGTGCGTACTCTTCCTGTCTGAGTAGGAAATTATGCACCTTTTTTGCGCGCGAAAATACGTGATTTATTACGGCGATCAAAAATAATTTGTATCAGCCGCGGCGATTTTTCGCCGCGGCTCTATGCTGCGTTGCGGCGAAATCAGGCGCCCAGCGGCGCGCCCAGATAGGCGCTGCGGGGCAAGCCGAAGCCTGCCTTGACTTGACGCGCCGTGTCATCGGCCAGCACTTCGGACTCGCCCGCCTCCAGCGCGGTGACGATGGCCTGCGCGACGTCGGCCGGCGCCGCTTTCGGCGCATCGATGCCGGCGGTCATGTCGGTGTCCATATAGCCCATGTGCGCGCCCAGCACTTGCGTGTTTTGCGCGAACAGCTCGCCGCGCAGGCCGTTGGTCAGCGCCCAGGCGGCCGCTTTCGACACGCTGTAGGTGCCGGTGCTCGGCAGGCTGATCCAGCTCAGCGCGGACAGGATGTTGACGATGGCGCCGCCGCCGTTGCGCTTCAGCGTCGGGGCGAAGGCGTTGCTCAGGGCCAGCGGGCCGAAGAAGTTGGCTTCCAGCTCCAGGCGGGCGGTGGCGATGGCCTCAGGCGACGTCACGCCGCCGCCGGAGGAGATGCCGGCGTTGTTGATCAGGATGGTCAGGTCGGGGATGGCTTGCACGGCGGCCTTGATGTCGGCCTCGCTGGTGACGTCCAGCTTGATCGGCGTCACGCCCGGCAGGGTGACGGCGGCGGGATTGCGGGCGCCGGCATAGACCTTGCGCGCGCCGGCGTTGAGGGCGGCTTGCGCCAGGGCTTTGCCCAGGCCGCGGTTGGCACCGGTGACGAGTACGACGGCATCTTTGAAGTTCATGATAGTTCCTTTGGTGTGGTTAAAAATATAAATATGACCGGTCATCTTAAAAAACAGCGAAAAAAAACGGTACTGCCTGAGTTACCTCAAACTACATCAAAATCCGGTCCAGCGTCATGACCAGGAAACGCTCCAGCGGCGCCCGGCTCTTGGCCGCCTTCGCATGCAGCACGGCGCCCTGCCATGCGTCGATGATGAAGTTGGCCAGTTCCAGCGCCGGCTGTGCCGTGCTGACGCTGCCGCCGCGCTGCGCCTCGGCGATCAGCACCGCCAGCCTGGCGCTCCATTCGTCGTAGGAATCCCTGAGCGCCGTGCGGATCGCCGGGATCTGGTTCGACAATTCCGAACTGAAGTTGCCCAGCAGGCAGCCGCAGTTATAGTCGTTGACGGCGTTGGCTTCGATCAGCAAGCCGAAATACCGTGCCAGCCTGGCCTTGGGTTCCAGCGCCGTATCGTCCAGCACCGCGAGGTGCTCCCCGGCCACGCTGGCATAACGCTGCAACACTTCGATCCCCAGCGCTTCCTTGCTGGCGAAGTGGTTGTAGAACGAGCCCTTCGGTACACCGGCCGCTTCCGTGATGTCTTGCACACTGGTCGCATTGAATCCTTTGCTGTGCAGCAGGTTCAGGCTGGTGGTAACGATTTGCTCTTTGACGTTAGGTTTAGGCATGTGCGTAATATGACTGGTCGTCTTAAAAAAGTCAAAGGCTTTTTTCCTATGGAAGTGATAGCATACCGATAGTTTTTTACTTATGGTTAAGAGGATTGTGTAATGAAGGCAATGGCATCAACCGGTATCTGGATTTCCCTGGCGCTGCTGGCGGGCTGCGCGTCGACCCCTGAGGCGGCGCCGGAGGCTCCGGCGACGGCGAAAACGGCCAAGTGCAATCGCAACGCCGACGCGCCGACCGGCAGCTCGATCACGCGCCGCGATTGTTCGGCCAATCCGGACGTGCAGACGGTCGATGCCAAGGAGTTGCTGGACCAGAAGCGTTTCACGATGCCGACCGATCCAGGCAGCCGGCGCTAGTTACAGTTGCAGTTGGGCTAGAATAGAAACTCCGCAGTCGATCCGGAGTCCGCTTGTTTCCCCGTTTGTTCATTCTTGCCGGTTTAGCTATGCTGCTGTCCGCTGCGCCGGCGTGGGCGGGCTGTTCCCGGACCATAGTGGTGCCGGTGGCGCCGACCGGCTTCAGCGTCATCATCGACGGCGGCAAGGTGTCTGGCGTGTTTCCGGACGCGTTGCGGGAACTGGGCAAGAAAGCCGGCTGCGAGTTTGCCTTCCCGGTGATTCCGCGGGCGCGCATTTCGTATATGTTTTTGCAGTCCGGCGAGGCCGACCTGCTGTTGCCGGCCTCGCGCAGCGACGAGCGCGACAGCCAGGCCGACTTCGTGCCGATGATGAAGCTGAAGATGGCGCTGATCAGCAACAAGAACGGCCCGGTACGCGCGGCCAGCGTGGCCGAACTGCTGGCGCACCCGGACTGGCGCGGCGTGGCGGTGCGCAGCTATGTGTTCGGCAACGAGTACAACGCGCTGATGGAGCAGCTGGAGGCGCAGCGCCGCGTGTCGTATGCGGCGGCGCCGCTGATGGTGGCGCGCATGATGAAGGCGGGGCGGGCCGACTTTACCGTTGTCGCGCCGACGATATTTCTGACCTCGCTGAACGAGGATCCGGAGATGGCGGGCTTTGCCGGCCAGGTGCGGTTCTCGGCGCTGGACGGCTTGCCGCCGACCGACAGCGGCATTTATGTGTCGCGCCGCTCGCTGAGCAAGGCCGACCAGGCGCAGCTGCACCAGCTGCTGAGGCAGGCGGCGCAGGGCACGTTGTGGAAATGGTTTCAGCATTACTACCCGGCGCATATCGCGGCCTTCGCGATCCGCCACCATGAACCGGTCACCAAGTGAGGGAATCCATGCGCCGCCTGCTGCTGTCATTGTTGCTGGGGTTGTCGTTGTCCGCGCCCGCTCTCGGCGCGCCGCTGACGCTGAAGATGTGCATCTTCGATCATCCATTCCCGCCGATGACCTTGCCGGACGGCAGCGGCCAGGCGCAGGAGCTGTTGCGCCGCGCCTCCAGGCTGCAGCCGGTGCTGATACAAAACGTGGTCAAGCCGCGCTTCGACTGCATGGAGCAGCTGCGCACCGGCCAGGTGGACGCCATGCTGGCCGCCTTCATCGAAGACCGGACCTCGTACAGTGCCTTCCCGATGGCCGGCTCGCAGCCGGACACCAGCCGCGCCGTCGGCGAGCTGAACTTCTCGGTGTCGCGCCGCCAGGGCGGCACGGTGGAGTGGGACGGCCGCCGCTTCCACGGCCTGGGACGGCAGCCGGTCGGCACCCAGCCGGGCTTGCTGCACGTGGCGCTGCTGCGCCAGCTTAACGTCGTCATCGACGACAGCGGCGGCAGTCCGGAACAGGTGTTTGCCATGCTGGCGCAAAACCGCGTGGCGGCCGTCGTGACCCAGCAGGGCGAGGGCGAGACGCTGATCGCCGACAAGTACCGGGGCCAGATCGAGATGCTGCCGCGCCCCTTCATCGTCACGCCGATGTATCTGATCGTCAACAAGGCGTTTTATCAAAAGAACCAGGCGCAGGTCGAGGCGTACTGGGATGCGATCAGGCAGGCACGCGGCGGCAAGTAGCCCAAGTAGCATAAAGTAACAGTTTTGCTTGCTGCACTGCACTCTTGGTATGATGTCCGACAGCCGGCCACGAGCCGGCCATTTCTTATAAACGTCGGAGATCACCGAATGAGATTACCTCTGCTGCTGCTCGGCACCGCCGTCGCGGCGTCCAGCGCAATTGCCGCGCCGCGCGGCTTCACTGTAGAAGACATGGTCAGGATGGAGCGCGTCGGCAGCCCGGTGCTGTCGCCGGACGCCGCCCGCGTGGTGTACACCGTGCGCTCGACCAATATGGACAAGAACCGGGGCAACACCCAGCTGTGGATGCTGGACTTGCGCGCGCCCAAGGCGGCGCCGGTGCGCCTGACCCAGGCCGACGCCAGCAGCAGCGATCCGGAATGGTCGCCGGCCGGCGATGCCGTCTACTTCCTGTCGGCCCGCTCGGGCTCGCAGCAGGTGTGGCGCCTGCCGCTGGCCGGCGGCGAAGCGGCCAAGGTCACCGACCTGGCGCTGGATGTCGAGAACTTCCGCCTGTCGCCGCAGGGCGACCGGCTGGCGCTGAGCGTGGCCGTGTTCCGCGACTGCGCCGACCTGGCTTGCAGCAAGGCCCGCCTCGATGCGCAGGGCAAGAACAAGGCCAGCGGCAAGATCTACGACAAGCTGTTCGTGCGCCACTGGGACACCTGGGCCGATGGCCGCACCAACGTGCTGTACTCGGCGCCGATCGACGCCACCGGCAAGGTCAGCGCGCAGCCGGTCAGCCTGTCCGGCATGCTTGACGGCGACGTGCCGTCCAAGCCGTTCGGCGACCACGACGAATACCACTTCAGCCCGGACGGCAAGACCGTCGCGTTCTCGGCCCGCATCGCCGGCAAGACCGAGGCGTGGTCGACCAACTTCGACGTCTACACCGTGCCGGCCGACGGCGGCGCGCCCAAGAACCTGACCGCCGACAACCAGGCCTGGGACACGAAAGCGATCTACTCGCCGGATGGCAAGACGCTGGCCTACCTGGCCATGGACAAGCCGACCTTCGAGGCCGACCGCTTCCACCTGGTGCTGGTCGACGTCGCCAGCGGCAAGAAGCGCACCGTGGCAGACGGCTGGGACCGCTCGATCGCCGACTACCGCTGGACGCCCGACAGCAAGACCTTGCTGGCCACGGCCGACGACGTCGGCCAGCACCGCCTGTTCGCCATCGACGCCGCCAGCGGCAAAGTGGCGCCGCTGACCGGCAACGGCTATGTCAGCGCCTTCGACGTCGCGCGCGACACGGTTGTCATGGCGCAGGCCAACCTGTCGTCCGGCGCGCAGCTGTACAAGTTCAAGCTCGGCGGCACGGCTGACAAGGCGGCGCAGCTGACCACGCTGAACGCGGCCGCGCTGGCCGACGTCAAGTTCGGCGAGTACGAGCAGTTCTCCTTCACCGGCGCCAACGGCGAGACCGTCTACGGCCACGTGATGAAGCCGTGGAACGCGCAGCCCGGCGTCAAGTATCCGATCGCCTTCCTGGTGCACGGCGGCCCGCAGGGCAGCTTCGGCAACTCGTGGAGTTACCGCTGGAATCCGCAGGTGTATGCCGGCGCCGGCTATGCCACCGTGTTCATCGACTTCCACGGTTCGACCGGCTACGGCCAGAAGTTCACCGACTCGATCAGCGGCGACTGGGGCGGCAAGCCGCTGGAAGACTTGCAAAAAGGCCTGGCGGCCGCGGTGCAGAAATTCCCGTGGCTGGACCGCGAGCGCAGCTGCGCGCTGGGTGCGTCGTACGGCGGCTTCATGATGAACTGGATCGAGGGCAACTGGTCCGACGGCTTCAAGTGCATCGTCAACCACGACGGCGTGTTCGACACGCGCGGCATGGCCTACGCCACCGAGGAAATCTGGTTCACCGAATGGGAAAACGGCGGCGCCTACTACGACGTGCCGGAACTGCACGAGAAGTTCAATCCGGCGCTGAAGGTGAAGAACTGGAAAACGCCGATGCTGGTGGTGCAGGGCGACATGGACTTCCGCATCCCGACCGCGCAAGGCCTGGGCACCTTCACCGCGCTGCAGCGCCGTGGCGTGCCGAGCAAGCTGATGGTGTTCCCGGACGAGAACCACTGGGTGCTGAAGCCGGCCAACTCGGTGCTGTGGCACCACACGGTGATCGACTGGCTCGATACCTACCTGAAAAAATAAAACCAGTTTAACGATACAACGCCCGCGACGACGCGGGCGTTGCCGCATTCAAGGACAGAACATGAAAAAAACATTGATCGTTGCCGCCGTCGCGCTGGCCTGCAGCACCGCCCAGGCCGCGCCGGCCGCCGCTACAGCCGCCGCTGGCACCTCCACGCGCGCCGAAAACGCCTTCCTGTCGCAAGCCGACGCCGCCGCCCGCTCGGCGCGCGTGGCCAATGTCGACTACACGCTGGAGTTTGTACTGACCGGCAAGGAGACCTTCTCCGGCACCACCACACTGGACTTCGACCTGAGCGACGCCAGCCAGCCGCTGACCATCGACCTCGACAAGGCGACCATCGCCAGCATGACGGTCAACGGCAAGGTCGTCGCGCCGCAATACAACCAGTGGTTCATCACCATCGCCCCGGCCGACCTGAAGGCCGGCCGCAACCGCGTCACCATCGCCTACCAGCGCCCGCACAGCACCAACGGCGAAGGCTTGCACCGCATGGTCGACCCGGTCGACGGCCGCGTCTACACCTATTCGCACTTCGAGCCGGCCGCCGCGCACCAGATGTTCCCGCTGTTCGACCAGCCGGACCTGAAGGGCACGTACGAAGTCACCGTCACCACGCCGGGCGACTGGGTGGTGTCGTCGACCAAGCGCGAGACCGGCATCCAGGAGATCGGCGCTACCCGTCGCTGGACCTTCCCGCGCACCAAGAAGCTGAGCACCTATAACTTCTCGATGCACGCCGGTCCGTACAAGGTGTGGGAAGACAGCAGCGGCAAGTACCCGATGCGCCTGTTTGCGCGCCAGTCGGTGGCGGCGCAGGTGTCGCCGCAGGACTGGTTCAAGTACACCAAGCAGGGCCTGGCCTTCTTCGACAACTACTTCGGCGTGCCTTACCAGTTCGAAAAATACGACCAGCTGCTGGTGCCGGACTTCCTGTACGGCGCGATGGAAAACGCCGGCGCCATCACCTTCGCCGAGCGCGGCTTCCTGTACAAGGAAGAAATGACGGCGGCGCAGAAGCAGAGCCTGGCCGGCGTCATCATGCACGAGATGGCCCACCAGTGGTTCGGCGACCTGGTGACGATGAAATGGTGGAACGGCCTGTGGCTCAACGAATCCTTCGCCTCCTTCATGGGCACCCTGGCGACCGCCGAATCGACCGAGTTCAGCAACGCCTGGCAGGGCTTCTATTCGGGCGCCAAGCAGGGCGCCTACGTGCAGGACCAGCGCGTGACCACGCACGCGATCGAGACGCCGGTGCCGTCGACCGCCAACGCCTTCGACAATATCGACGCCATCACCTATTCCAAGGGCGCGTCGACCCTGAAGCAGCTGCGCCATCTGCTGGGCGAGGAAGTGTTCCGCCAGGGCGTGCACAACTACCTGGTCAAGTACTCGTACCAGAACGCCAGGCTGGACGACTTCATCGGCAGCCTGGGGGAGGCCGCGCACCGCGACCTGAGCGGCTGGACCAAGCAGTGGCTGTACGAGCCTGGCGTCAACACCATCGCGGCCGAGTTCAGCTGCGCCGGCGGCAAGATCAGCGCCTTCAAGCTGCGCCAGGCGGCGCCGACCAAGGCCATGCCGACCTTGCGCGAGCAGCGCGTGCAGATCGGCCTGTTCAACCTGGGCGCGCAGGGTCTTGCGTTGAGCAAGAACGTGGCCGTCACCTACCAGGGCGCCAGCACCGCCGTGCCGGAACTGAAGGGCGCCGCCTGTCCGGACCTGGTGTATCCGAACTATCAGGACTGGGGCTATGCCCAGGTGCAGCTGGACAAGAAGTCGTTCGCCACCGCGCAGGCCAGCCTGAGCAAGGTGGACGATCCGCTGCTGCGATCGATGCTCTGGCAAAGCCTGTGGGACAGCGTGCGCGACGCCAAACTGCCGCTCAACGACTTCCTCAAGACCGCGCTGGCCAATGCGCCGGCCGAGAAGGACTACACCTTGTTGGGCGACATCGTCGGCAAGATCCGCGCGTCCAAGCATTACCTGGACCTGATGGGACCGTCCGCCGCGGCCTACAACGCGCAGGTCGGCGCGCAGCTGGAGCAGATGGCGTTTGCCGCCATGCAGGCGTCCAGCGGCGACAAGAACTTCCAGCGCCGCTGGTTCTCGCTGTTCATGGGCGTGGCCAGCAGCCCGGCCGCGTTGCAGCAGATGGCCGACATCCTCAGCGGCAAGCTGGTGGTGGAGGGACTGAACGTCAGCCAGGACGTGCGCTGGGAAATCGTCGGCCACCTGAACCGCTACGCCTATCCGGGCGCGGCGGCCTTGCTGGCGGCAGAGCAGGAGCGCGACAAGTCCGACAGCGGCCAGTCGGCCGCGCTGGCCGCCACCGTGGCCCAGCCGGACGCCAAGGTCAAGGCCGAATGGCTGGCGACGATCGCCGACCTGAAGACCAAGCTGCCGTTCTCCAAGATCCGCACGGCCATGAGCAGCATGTATCCTGCCGAGCAGGGCGCCTTGAACGAGCTGAGCGCCAATCAGCGCCTGGCCACGCTGGGCCAGGTCGACAAGGATGCCGGCCCGGTCTTTATGCGCAGCTACGCCACCTCGATGATACCGGCCGCGTGCACGCCGGCCAGCGTCCAGCGTTTGCAAGCGACAATTGTTAAATTGAAAGATTTGTCTGCTGGTACAAAACGTTCCCTTTTGGTAACTCATCAGGAAGATGAACGCTGTGTTGCCATTAAGAAAGCGATGACAGTATTTTAATTGCCGGTCGTTAGACCTCGAAAGCCAGCCGGCCGGCTGGCTTTTTTTTTACCCCCTCCGGTTGTCGCTCGATAGCCGCATGAAGTCGGACTTAAGCAGGTATTTAGCGGAAGATGGCTAATTTTTATCGGCTATATCAATGTGATGCAAATTTTCAGTATCTTTGCTGTTTTTTGTGAAATAACAACACAAATATGCCCAAATTAACATGATTTTGTGACTGATGGATGACCTCGCTTACATAGCGCAATCCGTATTTTGTTTGGTTTTATTGAAACATAAGAAAACAATTAAGCTTAGCATTTCAGCATTGCTGCGGTGCTCGTTTGATATATTAATTGTTACTTTTTAAAAGTAGAAACGGGTACCAGCTGGCGCACAGACCGGGCGGGCCATGGCTTAACCAAACCACAAGGCAAGAGAATGAACCATTTCACGCAACTGAAAACGATCGGCGCCGCTACGTTCGGCGCGTTGGCGCTGATGGGCGCCGCACCGGCCATGGCGGACACCATCAACTTTGAAACGATAGGCTCGGCCATCTACAACGGCACCGAGACCTTCAGCGAAGCCGGCTACAACATGACGGTGATCGATACCCCGGCAGGCGATCCGCTCAACCCCGGCTTCGCCGGCGCCATCGGCAACGGCAGCGATCCCTATCTGTGTGCGATTGCGGCCTGCCCAAGTGGCAACGGCAGCTATTTTTACCTGGGCGTCAACGACGGCAGCCTGAAGGTGACCCGCGCCGACAACCAGGCGTTTCGCCTGAACAGCGTGGACTACGCCTTCCTGGCGCCGGTCGGCGGCCTGGCCGGCTATTCCTACGGCCAGATGACGGTGGTCGGGCAAAAAGTGGGCGGCGGCAGCGTTTCCTTCAACTACGATTTCCCCGCGCTGAGCGGCGGCCAGTCGCCCTTCCTCGGCGCCGCACTGAGCCATGACTTCGGCAACACCGTCTTCAGCAGCGTGACCATCGGCGCCTGCCTGTTCGATGGCGCCAGCTGCGTCAACCCGGCCGGCAACCAGGCGCAGTTCAGCATCGACAATCTGAACCTGGCCGCCGTGCCGGAACCGGAAACCTACGCCATGATGGGCCTGGGTCTGGCCGTCATCAGCCTGCTGTCGCGCCGCCGCGCAAAAAAAGCCGCTTCGATCAACGCCTGAGCACGAGACCATACATGAAACTTCGTCCTATTTCCTCCGCAGTCCTGATGCTGCTGGCGACGGTTGCCAGTTCGGCCTTCGCCGACGCCGAGCGCCATTCGTACATCGTGCAGCTGACCGACAAGCCGGTCGCCACCTACACCGGCCAGGTGGCCGGCCTGGCCGCCACCATGCCGCCGCAAGGCCAGCGCCTCGATGTCGACGCCGCCGACGTGCAGGCCTACCTCACCTACCTGGATGCCAAGCAGAACGACGTCATCAACACCATCAGCGCCGCCGAGATCACCCACAAGTACGACGTGGTGTTCAACGGCTTTGCCGCGATGCTGACCGACGATGAAGTGCGCGCGCTGAAAAAGAACAGCGGCGTGGCCGCCATCACCGCCGACTCGATGATGGAGCTCGACACCAGCTACACCCCGAGCTTCCTCGGCCTCGACAAGGCCGGCGGCCTGTGGGAACAGCTGGGCGGCAAGGGCGCGTCCGGCGAGAACATGATCATCGGCATCGTCGACGGCGGCATCTGGCCTGAGCAGCCGAGCTTTGCCGACCGCGTCGACGACAACGGCAACCCCAGCCACAGCGGCGCGACCCGCGTCTACGATGCGCCGCCGGCCAGCTGGAAGGGCAGCTGCGACATCGGCGAAGGCTTCGGCGCCAACAACTGCAACAACAAGCTGATCGGCGCGCGCTACTACAAGGCGCCGTCGCAGACGCTGCACTGGACCGAGTTCCTGTCGGCGCGCGACTCGGTGGCCGGCACCGAAGGGTCGGGCGGCCACGGCGACCATACCGCCAGCACCGCCGGCGGCAACAACGGCGTGACGGTGACCACCGGCGGCGTCAACCTGGGCAAGATCACCGGCATGGCGCCGCGCGCGCGCATCGCCGCCTACAAGGTGTGCTGGACCGACGGCGCCACCGCCAAGAACGGCTGCGCCACGTCCAACAGCGTCTCGGCGATCAACCAGGCGGTCAAGGACGGCGTCAACGTCATCAACTTCTCGATCGGCCCGAGCTCCGGCGGCGGCACCTTCAACGAAGCGACCGAGCAAGCCTTCCTGGGCGCGGCGGCGGCCGGCGTGTTCGTCGCCGCTTCGGCCGGCAACTCCGGCCCGACCTCGACCGCGCCGGCGCCGGCCTCCCACATCAGCCCGTGGCTGACCACGGTCGGCAACTCGACCCATAACCGCATCTACCTGGCCGACGCCGTGCTGGGCAGCGGCGCCACCGTCAGCGGCGCTTCGGGCAACGCCAACACGCCGTCGGCGCCGCTGATCCTGGCCAAGGACGCCGGCCTGGCCGGCGTCGATCCGGCCGACATCAATCTGAGCCGCTGCTTCGGCGCGGCCGACGGCCAGCCCGCCCTGCTCGATCCGGCCAAGGTGTCGGGCAAGATCCTGGTCTGCGACCGCGGCAACAACGTGCTGGTCAACAAGAGCGCGAACGGCAAGACCGCCGGCGCGGTCGGCGTGATCATCGCCAACGTGGAGGGCGGCGCCACCACCATCCTGAACCAGGCGCACTCGATCTCGACGATCCACATCACCAAGGAAGACGGCGCGGTGGTCAAGAACTACATCGCCGCCAATCCGGCCGGCGCCACCGGCTCGCTGGGCAACCTGCACGCCGCGCTGGACGCCACCGTCAAGGCGCCGATCATGAACGGCTCGTCGTCGCGCGGCCCGAACGTGGCCAACGCCAACATCCTCAAGCCCGACCTGACCGCGCCCGGCACCGACATCCTGGCCGCCGTGTCCGCCGACCTGACCCGCGACCAGCGCAATGCCGTAGCCGCCGGCGGCGTGGCGCCATCGGTCAACTGGGCGTTCTACACCGGCACCTCGATGGCGTCGCCCCACGTGGCGGGCATCGCCGCGTTGCTGAAGCAGCGTCATCCGGACTGGACCCCGGCCGCCATCAAGTCGGCGCTGATGACCACCGCGACCGACACCTTCGCCGATGGCCAGAACGGCGCCATGGCCTGGGACGCCACCGCCAGGACCACCGGCACCCTGCCATGGGGCCAGGGCGCCGGCCATATCGCGCCGACCTCGGCGGCCGATCCCGGCCTGGTGTACGACATCGCGCCGGTCGACTACGTGCGCTTCCTGTGCGGCCAGAACCTGGTCTACACGGCGGCGCAATGCTCGGCGGCCGGCGGACCGATCACCGCGCAGAACCTGAACCTGGCTTCGCTGACGGCCGGCAACGTCCTCGGCTCGATGACGCTGACCCGCACCGTCACCAACGTCGGCGCCACCAGCGCGACCTACAACGCCGCCGCTTCGGTGCCGGGCTACACGGTCGACGTGCAGCCGGCAACGCTGGTGCTGGGCGCGGGCGCCAAGGGCACCTTCACGGTCAAGATCACGCGCACCAACGCGCCGATCGACACCTGGGTCTACGGCAAGCTGGTATGGACCGACGGCGTGCACACGGTGCGCAGCCCGCTGACCGTGCGCGGCAGCGCGCTGGCGGCGGCAGCGTCGGTGTATAGCGAAGCGACCACCGGCAGCAAGATCCTGACCGTGGGCACCGGTTTCGCCGGCAGCATGAGCAGCGTCAAGGGCGGCCTGATTCCAGCGGTCCAGGAATCGCGTGTCGTCGGCCAGGCCAACACGGCGGCCAACACCACCAGCCAGTGCGCGGCGGGCGGCGCAACCGGCGTCAACGTGCATACGGTGACCATCCCGGCCGGCACGCTGATGGCGCGCTTCGCGCTGTTCGACGCCGACACGACCGGCAACGGCCACTCCGACCTCGACCTGGTCGTGGTCAAGGGTACGACCGCGGTCGGCAGCAGCGGCGGATCGACCGCCAACGAGGCGGTGCAGCTGCTGGCGCCGGCGGCGGGCGACTACAAGGTGTGCGTGATCGGTTATGCGCCGGTGGGCGGCCAGGCAACTTATGCACTGTCGAGCTGGGTGGTGCAGCCTACTTCGACCGGCGGCAACTTCAAGGTGCTGATGCCAGGCGCGGCCACCATCGGCGGTACCGCTTCGGTGGGCATGAGCTGGTCCGGCCTGCCGGTGGGCAAGCGTCACGTCGGCGTGGTGAACTACCTGATCGGCGGCGTCAAGCAGGGCACGACGGTGATCGATGTCGACACCACCGATCCGTTGCCGCTGTTCCAGAGCGCACGCAGCAAGCCAGTGCTGGCTGACTGATTGTTCCGGCTGTAGGAAGAAGGCCCCGCAGGCTGTTTGCTGCGGGGCTTTTTCTATTGCTGGCTGGTGCCGCCGCCAGGCTGGACGGGCTGCGGCGTCCTGAGTTCACAGCGGCCGGCGCGGCAGGTGGCGCCGGGATCCGGCGTCACTTGGCAGGTGGACATCAGGCCGGCGCGCGCGTCTTCGTCGCGGCGTGCTGCCGCGTGCTGTTCGATCAGCTGTTTCAGCTTGGCGGCGTCGGCGTTGTTGTCCGACCAGGCCAGGTAGCTTTCCGGCCCGCCGCAGGCCTTGGCGCCGACACCCATGCTGTGGCATTGACTATCGCGCTCGCAGCTGTTGACGGCATTGGCGGACTGGATGCGCTGCCATAGCGCGGCACTGCCTTCGCTGCCTTGGACGGCCGGCGGCGCGCTGTTGCAGGCGGCTGCAACCAGCAGCATCAGGCCGGCGCCCGCCAGACGGAGAAAGTGGGGATAGGTTTTCATCAAGCCATGATGATCCTATGCGGCCGGCTTTACAAGCGTTCGCTCAAGCGGGCCTTGCGGGCGACGCCGTCCGCTCCGAACAGGATGACGAAGTCGGCGTACCCCGGCGGATCGCGCCGGACGGCCGACGGGTAGCGGTAGCGCCACACCTGATAGCCGCTGTCGAAGCGCTGCACGGTGGCCGGACCCAGCGCCGCGCGCATCTGTTCCATGCCGCGCAGCCCGGGGGCGACGGCGGTGTCGGCGGCGCCGGGCGGATCGTCCATGTAGTCGAATTCGAGCAGCGTATCGTCGGACCAGCCGCGGTCCCACACCGGCGCATAGTAGCTGCGGTCCAGCAGTACCTGGCAGTCGCAGTAGGGCAGGGTGTCCGGCGTTTGCGTGCCGCCCGCATACAGCCGGTCGAACGGCAGCATCTCGCTGCGCGCGCCGTCATGCAGCGTGACGCCGAACAGCGGCCGTTCGCTGAAGAACAGGTAGTTGCCGTCTGGCGCGTTGCAGACGCGGTCGGCGTCGGTGAACAGTTCGCCCAGCCAGGCAAACAGTTTGGCGTTGTTCGACAGCAGGCCGGCTTCGACGCCGACGCGGCATTCGAGCCGCAGGTCGCCCAGCCGCCGCATGCCGGCCGGTACGTTCGGGCTGCGCACCTGCGCACGCCAGGTCAGCGTGCTGGTCTTGCTGCTGGCCACCAGTGCGGCGTCCTGCTCCAGCGCCTGGGCGTTGCGCTCCAGCGTGAAGGTGTGATCGGGCGCCACCGCCACCGGCAGCGACAGCGTGTCGCCGACCACGCGCAGGGTGATGCCGTCGAGCCGCGTGGTGGGCAGGCGCGGCAGCAGCTCGAAGCGCAGCGTGGACTGCGGCGCCAGCGCGCGCTCGCGCTGGTAGCGGTCCATGCCGGCGATCATCTTGCGGTAGGACTTGTCGACCGGATCGCGGGTGGCCGTCACCGTCACCCGCTGGGGCGGCGGCTCCTGGCCGAACGCCGCGCCGCCGCACAGCGCGGCGGCCAGCAGCCCGGTGCACAACAACGCGCGCATCGTTGCTCTCCCTGTCCGAAAAACACATGGTAGAGCCGGCGCCGTTTTAATGGCGCACTGTTTTACAGGTGGTTCAAGGTCCAGTTGCCGGAAACGCCGGCGCCGGCGCTCCACGTGCCGTTGATGGTCAGCGGCGATTCGAAACTGCCGCTGAATACGGGGCCGGACACGCCGCCAGAGCTCAGCGAGAATGTTACCTGGCCGCGCGCGTCGACGCTGCCGTGGATGCTGAACTGGCCGCCGCCGCAGGCCGCATCCAGCACGCCGGCAGTGGAGATCTGCCCGGAGCAGCTGCCGCTGTACGAGCCGGAGTACGAACCGGACCACGGACCGGCGAAGCGCTCGACATTCAGGCTCTGGCGTCCGCGCTTGGCGTCCGCATAGCCTTGCAGTTCTATCGCGGCGGTGTAGGAGCTGACTTTGCCCTGCGCCGTCGTCGACGTGCTGCTGTAATTTTCCTTGACGACGCGGCGTGTGACGCTGTCCCGCCAAATGGTGGACTCAGTCGCCGTCTTGTTTCCGCTCGCATAGCTGGTGCTCGCGCTGGAGACAACCTTGAGCGTCTTGAAGGTGCCTGCGGCAACCGTCAGCGTTTCCTCGGCGACGACTTCGCCGTGTCGCGTGCCTGCGGTGGGATAGGTGCTGGGCGTGCATCCCGCCGAGTAGGTCGGAGCGGGCGCCAGCGCCGTGGTCCAGCTGACGCCGACGGCGAGGTCTTTCAGGCTGGTGGCGGTGGGGGATGCGTACGTCGTGGTGCAGGCGCCGTTGATGAGGCTGCTTGTGCTGCCGTCGGCCCTGAGTATGCTCGTGGCGCGCCGTATATAGGCATCGTCGTTGGTGCTGGTCTCCGACCATGTGCCGTCGCCGTTGACGGACGTCGGGATGTCGACATACCACAGCAGCGGCGCCGGCGGCGCGGTGTTGCCCGGCGAAGTGTTCACATAGACTTCCTTGTAGGAATAGAAGTCGCCCATGGCGGGCTGAAGATCGACCTTGGGCGTGGCGTCCGGCGCTGGCATGGACGGACCGGCGGTTCCGGCGGAGCCGCCGCCGCAAGCGGAAAGCAAGCCGGCAATGCCGGCGATCAGTAGGGGAGTGCGGATGAGTAGCATGGCGTCCTTTTTCAAGAGGGCGCCATAGTATAGGGATTGCGGCAAGTTGTCTAGTTTGCAACCTGGCCGTCGATCCAGCGTATCAGGTCGCGGCCGAGCACGCGGGTGCGCGCGGTGTCGACCTGGCGTTTCTTGTAGGCGTCGTGGCTGGCCGGGCCGGTCAGGCTGCGCTGGTAGCTGGCCTCGTCCATCAGTTGGATCTCATACTCGAAGAAGAAGCCGACGTCGTAGTCCTGCTCCGGGCCGGCATCGAGCTGCTGCACGTGGATCATCTTGCGCACCGTGACCTGAATGCTGTTGAAGCCGCTGCCGCTGTGCGGGTTGTCGCACCGGGTCTGCGGCTGCGCCAGCTCGGCCAGTTCGGCGTCCATGGTGCGCAGCAGCTCCACCGGATAGTCTTCGCCGCTGTGCTCGAGCTGGGCGCGGTATTTGTTGAACACCTGCTTGGCCGCCTCCAGGTCCAGCAGCGTGTTGCGGGTGCGCTCGGCATCGACGTTGGTGACCGACAGCAGGTGGGCGCGCTGCAGCGTGCGCAAGGCCAGCAGGCATTCGAAGCGGGTGGCGAACACCAGCCGCACGCCGAGATGGTCGAAGATGTCGGCGGCCAGGTAGGCGGCTTTTTGCAGCAGCTTGAGCAGGATGCTGTTGCGGCCCTTGTTGTCCTTGCGGTCGTAGTGCAGCATCGGCAGGCACATTTCGCCGTCGGTCAGGTAGTGGCGCTCGCCGTCGTGCCTTATCACTTCGTCGAGCGTGCCGAACACCTGGGCGCGGATGGCGTGGAAGTGGCGCAGCTTGAGGTTGTTGTCGATGTAGAAGATGCCGTGCATGACCTTCAGCACCGCGCACGACCACATGCGCCGCGCGTCGACGTGCTGCACGCGCAGCGAGGCGTACACCAGCAAGTGCAGCGGGTCGTCCGGATGGCTGACCTCGGCCGGGATCAGCTCCGCCTGCTCGGGCGTGAGGAAGGTGCACAAGATGAAATCGACCGCCTCGCGATGGGCGCGTCGTATCAGCACCGGCGCGGCCGGCTGGTCGAGGTCGAAGCCGTATTCGCGCACGAACTGGCGGGCGTCGTGCAGATTGCGCAAGGCCAGCGCCCCCAGGTCGATCGCCGACACGCCGTTGGCGATTGCGTTGAGATAGTTCCAGTTCAGCGAGAACTTGCCGCCGCATTTGAGCGAGGCTTTGAGTTCGGACATGGCATCAGGCGGAGGCTGCGATAATTCAGTATCGCAGCCTCGTCAGGCCAGGTCAATGCTGCACCGCCGCAGGCGCAACACCGGCCGGCGGCGTCAGCGCACCACGTCGAGCTTGGTCTTGCGGCCGCCGCGATAGGTGTAGATGGTCATGGCCGCGTCGGCCAGGTCGCCGTTGGCGTCGAAGGCGATGTCGCCGGTCACGCCCCGGTAGCGTACCTTGGCCAGTTCCGGCAGGTAGCGCCGCGGGTCGGCCGAACCGGCGTTGCGCATCGCCGTGGCCAGCACCATCACGGCGTCGTAGGCGTAGGGCGCGTAGGTTTGCAAGGTCAGCTTGTAGCGCTGCTGATAGCGGGCGACGAAGTCGGCATAGCCTTTTTCCTGCGCCCCCGTGACGCCGCCGGCCACGGCGCAGGTGACGAGGTTGTCGCCCGAGGCGCCGGCCGACAGCTCGCCCAGCCGCTCGGAGCAAATGCCGTCGCCGCCCATGAAGCGGGCGTTGATGCCGAGCGACTTCATCTGCTTGAGCAGCGGCCCGGCCACCGCGTCCATGCCGCCGTAGAACACCACGTCCGGCTGGCGGCCCTTGATCTGGGTGAGGATGGCGTTGAAGTCGGTGGCGCGGTCGTTGGTGTACTGGCGGCTGACCACGTCGGCGCCGCCCGCCGCCTTGACGCCGCGGATGAACTCGTCCGCCAGGCCTTGGCCGAAGGCGGTGCGGTCGTCGATGACGGCGATGCGCTGGGCCTTGAGCGTGGTGACCGCGTAGCGGCCCAGCGCGGCGCCGACCTTGCTGTCGCTGGCCACCAGCCGGAACGCGCCCTTGAAACCCTGGTGCGTGTACTGCGGCGTGGTGGCCGATGGCGTAATCTGTGGAATGCCGGCGGCGTTGTAGATGCGCGAGGCGGGCACGGTGGTGCCGGAATTGAGGTGGCCGACCACGCCGGCCACGCCGGCGTCGACCAGCTGTTGCGCCACCGCCGTGCCCTGCTTGGGATCGCCGCCGTCGTCCTCCGCCACCAGCACCAGCTGCACCTTCTTGCCGGCGATGGTGAAGCCGGCGGCGTTCAGGTCTTCCACCGCCATGCGGGCGCCGTTCTCGGTATCCTTGCCGAGGTGAGCGCTGGGACCGGAGACCGGCGAGGCGCTGCCGATGCGGACGACCTCCTGCGCTTGCGCGCCGAGGCAGGCCAGACTGACGGGCAGCAGGATCAACAGCGGAGTGGTCAGGCGCATGCGTGGTCCTTCTCAAAAGTGATAGGTTGCAACCATTCTAATGGCATATCGCAGCCGTGCAGCGAGCGCCGGCGTTTGACTCTACAATATGCGCCAACCAAAACAACGCCGCCCGGAGTCCGCATGTCCTTCCTGATCGTGCTTGCCGCACTGATATTCCTGATGCTGGCCGCGTATCGCGGCTACAGCGTGATCCTGTTTGCTCCCGTGGCCGCGCTGGGCGCCGTGCTGCTGACCGATCCGGGCGCCGTGGCGCCGGTGTTCAGCGGCATCTTCATGGACAAGATGGTCGGCTTCATCAAGCTGTATTTCCCGGTGTTCCTGCTGGGCGCGGTGTTCGGCAAGCTGATCGAATTGTCCGGCTTCTCGGAATCCATCGTGGTCGCGGCGATCAAGTACATCGGCCGCTCGCGCGCCAACGCGGTGATCGTCACTGTCTGCGCCTTGCTGACCTACGGCGGCGTGTCGCTGTTCGTGGTGGTGTTTGCCGTGTATCCGTTCGCGGCCGAGCTTTACCGCCAGAGCAATATCCCCAAGCGCCTGATGCCGGGCGCGATCGCGCTGGGGGCGTTTTCGTTCACCATGGATTCGCTGCCGGGCACGCCGCAGATCCAGAACATCATCCCGACCACCTTCTTCAAGACCACCGGCTGGGCCGCGCCGTGGCTGGGCACCATCGGCTCGCTGTTCATCATCGTGGTCGGCCTGTCGTTCCTGGAATGGCGCCGCCGTGCGGCGATGGCCACCGGCGAAGGCTACGGCGCCAGCGTGGACAAGGACCAGCCGCGCGCCGACACCGCCGGCCTGCCGCATCCGCTGCTGTCGCTGGCGCCGCTGGTGCTGGTCGGCGTGGCCAACTTCACGCTGACCAAGCTGATCCCCGGCTGGTACGGCGAATCGTACGCGCTGACGGCGGACGCCTTGCCCGGCCTGCACGCTCCGGTCACCTTGCCGATCAAGGCGGTGGTCGGCATCTGGGCGGTGGAGGGCGCGCTGCTGCTGGGCATCCTGCTGGTGGTGGCGACCGCGTTTGGCCGCGTCCGCAGCAGGTTCGCCGAGGGCACCAAGGCCGCCGTCGGCGGCGCCCTGCTGGCGGCGATGAACACCGCTTCGGAATACGGCTTCGGCGGCGTCATCGCTTCGCTGCCGGGCTTCCTGATGGTCAGCGACGCGCTGCGCAGCGTGCCCAATCCGCTGGTCAACGCGGCGGTGTCGGTCAGCTCGCTGGCCGGCATCACCGGCTCGGCCTCGGGCGGCATGAGCATCGCGCTGGCGGCGATGTCGGACGCCTTCATCAAGGGGGCGCAGGCGGCCAACATCCCGCTGGACGTGCTGCACCGGGTGGTGGCGATGGCCAGCGGCGGCATGGACACCTTGCCGCACAACGGCGCCGTGATCACGCTGCTGGCCGTCACCGGCCTGACGCACCGCGAATCCTACAAGGAGATTTTCGCCATCACGCTGATCAAAACAACGGCGGTGTTCTTTGTGATCGCGGTCTACTATCTGACCGGGCTGGTGTAAGCGGCTGCGGATATTGCCGCTGGCAGCTGGCGCAGAAAAAGCTGCGGCGGTGGGTCTTGCCCAGGTGTCCCTTGTGAAAGGGGAGGTCGCAGCGCGGACAGATTTTTTTCGTGTGCGCCAGCCAGTGCTGCTTCAGCACATAGGCTTTCTTCCATGCGAGGAAATCGAAACTGTATACGCGCGCCTGCGCCACCAGTTCGCGCAGCTTGGCGGCGGGCAGCGCGCCCACCGTCGACAGCGGATGCACGCGGATGCGGAACAGCACCTCGTTCTTGATGATGTTGCCGACGCCGGCGAAGATGGCCTGGTCCAGCAGCGCATCGCACACCAGCGTGTCCGGCGCCGCGCGCAGCTTGGCCAGCGCCAGCTTCGGATCCCAGGCATCGTTCATCACGTCGCCGCGCCAGTCGTACTCGCTGTCCAGGTCCTGCGCCACCGGCTTGACCGAGCAGGCGTAGAAATTCAACTCCTCGCCGTCGTCGAAGCCCAGGCTCAGGCGCGGCGCCGTCTCCTTGCGCTCGTTGATGCGGTAGCTGCCGAACATCATCAGATGGATGCGCAGCGCCAGATCAGGCAACTGGATCAGGAAATGCTTGCCCCAGGTACGCAGCGCCACGATCGGCTGGCCTTCCAGCGCGGCGTAGTCGACCGCCTTGCTGTTGCCGCTGGCGCGCACGATGGTGCGGCCTTCGAAGCCGGCGGCCTGTTCGCGCAGTATCACTATCGATGGACCTTCTGGCATGACGGCCTCCGGCGTATTGTGTGGATTTCATTGTGCGCTGCGGCAGCGGTGTCTACCGTGCGCTGCACCACCATGGGGCGAGTACGGTTGTCGCTTTATGTTGATTGCCGGTTAGTTGATTTCATGTCAGTATTGCCGGGCAGTTTAAAAATAATTATGGAGACTTGATTTGAAAAACACCATGCTCATTTGTTCGCTGATAGCAGCCGCCACCGCGCAGGCAGCCAGCGGGCCGGAGTTCGATGCCAAGCGTTTGTCGCAAGATGTCAAAGTGCTGTCGTCGGATGAATACGAGGGCCGCGGCCCGAATACGGCCGGCGAAACCAAAACCGTCAACTACCTCATCGAGCAGTTCAAGGCCGCCGGCCTGCAACCGGGCGGCGATTTGCTCAAAGGCCAGAAGACCCAGCGCAGCTGGACCCAGGACGTACCGCTGGGCCGCTTCGAGATCAAGGGCCCGGTCAAGCTGACCGTCAGCGACGGCAACACCAGCCAGGAACTGAAGCAGGGCGATGACATGGCCGTGCGCGCCGCGATGAACGGCAGCAGGCACGTCGACTTCCGCAACGCGCCGCTGGTGTTCGTCGGCTACGGCGTCAACGCGCCCGAGCGCAAGTGGGACGACTTCAAGGGCTTCGACCTGAAGGGCAAGCTGGCGGTGGTGCTGATCAACGATCCCGACTTCGAGACCGGCGTCGGCGACTTCGGCGGCAAGGCCATGACCTACTACGGCCGCTGGACCTACAAGTACGAGGAGATGGCGCGCCGCGGCGCGCTGGGCACCATCATCGTCCACGAAACCGCGCCGGCTTCCTACGGCTGGCCGACGGTCAAGAACTCCAACACCAACGTCATGTACGACATCGTCCGCAAGCAGCCGGGCATGGCGCACGCGCCGATGGAGGCGTGGATACAGCGCGACCTCGCGGTCGACCTGTTCAAGCGCGGCGGCCAGGATTTCGAGGCGCTGAAGAAGCTGGCGCAAACCCGCAACTTCAAGCCGGTGCAGCTGAAGGCCGTGACCCTGTCGGCCAGCTATGCGGTCGACGCGCAGACCATCGTGTCGAAGAACGTCGCCGGCCGCATCGTCGGCGCCAGCCAGCCCGGCCAGACCGTGATGTACAGCGCGCACTGGGACCACCTGGGCATCGGCCAGCCGGACGCCAAGGGCGACAAGATCTACAACGGCGCGGTCGACAACGCCACCGGCATCGCCGCGCTGCTGGAACTGGCGCGCGCCTACGGCAAGGCGCCGGCACCGGCACGCAGCGTGCTGTTCCTGGCGGTCACCGCAGAAGAGAAGGGCTTGCTCGGCTCCGAGTACTACGCCGCCAATCCACTGTATCCGCTGGCCGAAACGGCCGGCATGATCAATATGGATGCGCTGAGCCCGTACGGCCCGGCGCGCAACTTCACCATCTCCGGCAGCGCCAAGCTCGATCTGCTGGACCAGCTGGTGGCCAAGGCCAAGCAGTTCGACCTGGCCTACGCGCCCGATCCGAAACCGGAAGCGGGCCACTTCTTCCGTTCCGACCACTTCCCGCTGGCCAAGCGCGGCGTGCCGGCGATCTCCTTCGGCTCCGGCGACGACTGGGTCGACGGCGGCCTGGCGGCCGGCCGCAAGGCGGAAGAGGACTACAACAGCAACAACTACCACCAGCCGTCCGACGAGTGGAGCGCGCAATGGCCGTTCACCGGCATGGCGCACGACCTCGGCATGCTGTACTCGCTGGGCCGCGACCTGGCTGAATCGAAGGACTGGCCGAACTGGGCGGCGGACGCCGAGTTCCGCGCCGTGCGTGACGCAAGCTCGTCGCGCCGCACCAGGTAAAAGCTTTTGCTATTTGCTTAAAAAGCAATAGAATGAGACGCGCCCGCTGTAAAGCCGGCGCGTCTTTTTTTTGCAGGTTCACTATCAAGGAGCTACGCGCATGACTATGTCTCTTCGCCGCACCATCCTGGCGGCATCCATTGCACTGTTATCAGCCGGCGCCCCGCATGCCGCCGACATCGCCATCCCCGACATCCCGTACACCAAGTTCGTGCTGAAGAACGGCCTGACGGTGCTGGTGCACGAGGACCACAAGACGCCGGTGGTCGCGATCAACACCTGGTACCACGTCGGTTCCAAGAACGAGAAGGCCGGCAAGACCGGCTTCGCCCACCTGTTCGAACACCTGATGTTCAGCGGCAGCGAAAACTTCGACAAGGTCTACCTGCCGGCGATGGAGCGCATCGGCGCCAACAACCTGAACGGCACCACCAACCAGGACCGCACCAACTATTTCGAGAACGTGCCGACCTCGATGCTGGACTATGCGCTGTTCGCCGAGAGCGACCGCATGGGCCACCTGCTCGGCGTGCTGGACCAGAAGAAGCTGGACCTGCAGCGCGGCGTGGTGCAGAACGAAAAACGCCAGGGCGAGAACCAGCCGTACGGCGTGGCGTATCAGCTGCTGACGGAAAACACCTGGCCGGCCGGCCACCCATATTCGTGGACGGTGATCGGTTCGATGAAGGACCTGGACGCGGCCTCGATGAGCGACGTGCAGGAATGGTTCAAGACCAACTACGGCCCGAACAACACGACGCTGGTGATCGCCGGCGACATCACGCCCGAGCAGGCACGCGAGAAGGTCGAGAAATACTACGGCGAGATTCCGCCCGGCCCGCCGCTGGCGAAGCATGAGGCGTGGATCGCCAAGCGCACCGGCACCCATCGCGGCACCGTGCAGGACCGCGTACCGCAGGCGCGCATCTACCGCGTGTGGAACGTGCCCGGTTCGAGCACCGCCACCGAACCGCTGCTGGACCTGGGCGCCTACGTGCTGGGCGGCGGCAAGACTTCGCGCCTGTACAAGCGCCTGGTCTACAAGGACCAGCTGGCCACCACCGCGACCGCCAGCAACGATTCATCGGAGATCGCCGGCCAGTT
This sequence comes from Duganella sp. LjRoot269, assembly GCF_964254095.1. NCBI lineage: Bacteria > Pseudomonadati > Pseudomonadota > Betaproteobacteria > Burkholderiales > Oxalobacteraceae > Duganella > Duganella sp. LjRoot269. Next base: position 1,174,030 of record NZ_CAXUSL020000001.1, read on the forward strand.
CGACCTGACCTTGACCGCGCGCCCAGGCGCCGACGTGGCGAAGATGGAACGCGGCGCCGACGAGGAATTGCGCGCGCTGATGAAGTCCGGCCCCAGCGCGGCCGAGCTGGAAATCGCCAAGACCGCGATCCTGGCGCGCTTCACCCGCATCGTCGAGCGCGTGGGCGGCTTCGGCGGCAAGAGCGACCTGCTGGCGTCCTGCACCACCTACACCGGCAATCCCGATTGCTACAAGGATTACCTGAAGGCGATCAAGGCGGCCACGCCGGCGCAGATCAAGCAGGCCATGAACGAGTGGCTGGCCGACGGCGACTATGTGCTGGAAGTGCAGCCGTTCCCGGCCAACCTGGCCGCCAACGGCAAGCTGGACCGCAGCAAGGAACCGGCGCTGGGCAAGCCGGAATCGCTGAACCTGCCGCCGATGCAAAAGGCCACGCTGTCGAACGGCCTGAAAGTGGTGCTGGCCGAGCGCCATGCCGCGCCCATCGTCAACCTGTCGATGATGGTCGATGCCGGCTATGCCTCCGATTCGCAGGACCTGCCCGGTCTGGCCGGCCTATCGCTGCGCATGCTGGAGGAGGGCACGCCGACCCGCGGCGCGCTGAAGATTAGCGAGGAGTTCGAATCGCTGGGCGCCAACTTCAGCAGCTACAGCAACCTGGACGGCGCCTTTGTCCAGCTCAACGCGCTGAAGGCCACGCTGCCGAAGGCGCTGGACGTGTATGCCGACGTGCTGCTGCATCCGGCTTACGCGCAGAACGAGCTGGACCGTCTGAAGAAGGACCAGCTGGCGGCGATCCAGCGCGAGAAATCCAACCCGCAATCGATGGCGCTGCGCGTGATGCCGGCGCTGATCTACGGCAAGGGCCACGCCTACGCGCTGCCGCTGACCGGCTCCGGCACCGAGGCGGCCGTGGCCCGCATCGGCCGCGGCGACCTGGTCAAGTATCACCAGACCTGGTTCAAGCCGAACAACGCCACGCTGCTGGTGGTGGGCGACACCACGCTGGCGGAGATCACACCTTTGCTGGAGAAGGCTTTCGGCGGCTGGAAGGCCGGCGACGTGCCGAAGAAAAACGTGGCGCAGGTGGCGCCGCCGGACAAGCCGGTGGTCTACCTGATGGACAAGCCGGGCGCGCTGCAAAGCGTGATCTACGGCGTCCAGCTGGCGCCGCCGCGCAACGCGCCGGACGCGGTGCAGCTGCAGGTGGTCAACAACATCTTCGGCGGCGTGTTCAGCTCGCGCATCAATATGAACCTGCGCGAAGACAAGCACTGGTCGTACGGCGTGCGCAGCAGCCTGCCGGCGGCGGTGGGCCAGCGCCTGTACCTCAGCAGCTCGCCGGTGCAGACCGACAAGACGCGCGAAGCGCTGCAGGAGCTGGTGAAGGAATATGGCGGCATCGCCGGCGCCCGGCCGATCACGGCCGACGAGGTGGTCAACGCGCAGACCAACGAAACGCTGAACCTGCCGGGTTCGTTTGAAACCGCGGGCCAGCTGGCCGGCGCCTACAGCGCGATCGTGCAGTACAAGCTGCCGGAAAACTACTACAACACCTTCACCCAGACGGTGTTGTCGATGACGCCAGAGCAGGCCAACGCGCTGGCCGCGCGCACCATCGTGCCGGGCAAGCTGACCTGGATGGTGGTGGGCGACCTGAGCAAGGTGGAAGCCGGCGTGCGCGAACTCAACCTCGGCGAAGTGCGCAAGATCGACGCCGACGGCAATCCGGTGCCGTAAGCGCGGATCGCAGCGCCTGTCACCGCCCTGGCCTACAGGGCGGTGATGAAACGGCTGAAGACGCCTTGTTTGACCACCACGCCGTCGCGGATGCTGAGCCGGGAATTGCCGTCCAGGATGGCACGGTAGGCTTGTTCGGCCCGGGCCACCCGTTCCGGCGCGGGCATGGCCAGCATCGCGGTGTAACCGACGACTTTGCCGTCCTTTAACAACGGCGCGGCGCTCGCTTCGACCCAGTAGTAGTCACCGTTCTTGCGGCGGTTCTTGAGCATGCCGGTCCAGGTGCGGTCGTGCCTGATGGCGCGCCACAGATCCGCAAACGCGACGGCCGGCATGTCCGGATGGCGCACGATGTTGTGCGGCGCGCCCAGCAGTTCTTCCTCGGAAAAACCGCTGACGCGGACGAAGTCGCTGTTGACAAAGGTGATATATCCCCGCAGGTCGGTTCTCGACCCCAGGTTTTCCGTCTCCCGCAGCAGGTATTGGGCGCCGGTGACGGGCAGGTTGCTACGCATGACTTTTCTCCAACCGCCTACAGGGACTTCGCGGTACGGCCCGGGGCGGCGACCAGCTGCCGCTGTCCGGCGTCGCCGGCCTCGAAGCGCGCCACCACCCGCGCCAGTCCGGCCGACTGCAGGCGCAGGGTGGCGGCGGCGTCGCTGGCCTGTTCGACCATCGCGGCGTTTTTGCGCGTCATCGCGTCCATCGCCGCGATCGCCTGGTTGAGCTCCTCGATGCCGGCGCTCTGTTCGCGGCCGGCCGCCGTGATCTCGCCCACCAGCAGCGCCACCTTGCGCACCGACGCCACCATGTCGGCGATGGTGGCGCCGGCGGCGTCGACCAGGGTGCCGCCGGCGTCGATCTGCGCCACCGACGCGGTGATCAGCGCGCGGATTTCCGTGGCGGCGCCGGCCGAGCGCTGGGCCAGGTTGCGCACCTCGGCCGCGACCACCGCGAAACCGCGCCCGCCCTCGCCGGCGCGGGCCGCCTCGACCGCCGCGTTCAGCGCCAGGATGTTGGTCTGGAACGCGATGCTGTTGATCACGCCGATGATGTCGACGATTTTGTTCGAGCCGCTGCGGATCGCCCCCATCGTCGCCACCACCTGGCCGACCACCTGGCCGCCGCGCTGCGCGGCGTCGGCGGCGGCCGCGCCCAGGGTGTTGGCCAGCGCGGCGTTGTGGGCGTTCTGGCGCACGGTCTCGGTCAGCACCTGCATCGACGCCGCCGTCTGCCGCAGCGAACCGGCCTGCGATTCGGTGCGCGTCGACAGCTCGGCGTTGCCGTCGGCGATGTCGTCGACCGCCAGCGAGATGGCCGCGCTGCCGCGCTTGATCTGTCCGAGCGCGTCGGCCAGGTTGGCCTGCATGATCTTGAGCGCGGCGATCAGTTTGCCGGCCTCGTCGTTGCCGCCGGCGGCGATGACGGCGGTCAGGTCGCCGCTGGCGATGGTGTCGGCGATGCGGTTGGCGTGGCGCAGCGGCACGGTGATGGTGCGCGTGATGTGGAGCGCCAGGCAGGCGCCGGCGGCGATGGTCAGCAGGCCGGTCACCAGCATGGCGGCGCGCGTGAGCCGGTAGCTGTCGCGGAACGCGGTATGGGTGTCGTGCATGGCGTCCTGCTCGGCGGTGGTCAGGCTTTCCAGCGCGGCCATCCAGCGCAGATGCAGCGGCGCGTAGCCGCCCTTGAGGCGGGCCGCGGCGTCGAAGTAGTTGCCGTCGGCGACCAGCCGGCGGATCTCGGCGATGGCCGGCGTCACGGCGGCGCGGCTGGCGGTGACGGCGCGGATGACGGTGGCGTCGCCGCCGCCGTGGCGCAGCGCGGTTTCGGAGCTGGCATAGCGGGCCAGGGCGGCGTCGAGCTGGACGGCGGCGCGCTCGCCCTCGGAGGCGTCGGTGGGGGCGGCCACCTGGCGCAGCGCCAGCGCGATGGCGGCGCCGGCCTCGCGCATCTCCAGCGCCTGGCGCAGGCCGCCGACGCGCTCGGTGACGATGTGCTCGGCGTCGGCGTTGAGCGCGCTGATGCGCCACAGGCCGAGCGCCAGCAGCGCGCTGGCCAGCAGCAGCACCAGGCCGAAGCCGAGCGCCAGCCGGGCGCCGATGCTGCCTTTGGACAGGGAAAGAGAGACCATGGAATGCTCCTCAGCCGCCGCGCGGCGTTATGCGATCAGAACCGACACACCGGTCTCGTGCAACGACAGGCTGATGGTCTCGGCCGGGGCGCGCGGCCGCGCCATGCGCGGACAGACCACGAACAGTTCGCCGATCTCGGTATCGATGGTGTATTCGTAGATGCCGCCCAGGTAGGTCGACTTGACGACGGTGCCGGCCAGCGGGTGCTCGCCGCGGTCGCCGACCTGCCAGGCCTCCGGCCGCACCGCCACCTTCACCGGGCCCGGCGCGCCGGGCGCAGGCTGCCGCCGCGCCGGCAGCGCCAGCGGACCGAGCCAGACGCTGCTGTCGCTGCGCGCCTGCGCCGGCAGCAGCAGCGCCTCGCCCATGAAGCCGGCCACGAATTCGCTGTTGGGCCGCTCGTACAGGTCGGCCGGCGTGCCGGCCTGGGCGATCATGCCGTCGCGCATGACGATGATCTGGTCCGACACCGCCAGCGCCTCGCTCTGGTCGTGGGTCACGTACGCCACCGTCAGCTTGAGGCGTTGCTGCAGCGCGCGGATCTCGTCGCGCATCTGGCGCCGCAGGCGGGCGTCGAGGTTGGACAGCGGTTCGTCGAACAGCAGCACGGCCGGCTCGAGCACCAGCGCCCGCGCCAGCGCCACGCGCTGCTGCTGGCCGCCGGACAGCTCGCCCGGCCAGCGCGCGCCGAAGCCGCCCAGGCCGACCGTGGCCAGCGCGGCCTCGGCGCGCCGCGCCGCCTCGTCGCGGCCGACGCCGGCCACCGTCAGGCCGTAGCGCACGTTGTCGAGGATGGTCATGTGCGGAAACAGCGCATAGCTCTGGAACACCAGGCTGACGTTGCGCTGCGCCGCCGACAGCGTGGTGACGTCGACGCCGTCGATGAGGATGGCGCCGCTGCTGGGGCTTTCCAGCCCGGCGATCATGCGCAGCGTGGTGGTCTTGCCGCAGCCGGAAGGGCCCAGCAGCGTGGTCAGCGTGCCCTGCGGCACGCAGAAGTCGATGCCCTTGACGGCCAACTGGCCCTGGTCGGTGTAGCGCTTGGTGATGCCTTTGAATTCGATGCCGTTTTTCATGGTGTACTCCGTAAGGGTGGGGCGGGGGCGGCGCTCAGGCGCGCGCCGCCTGCGGGGCGATGGCGCGGCGGCCCAGCTTGCGCTCGCCCACCAGCAGCTGGATCAGGCCGATGGCGGCCAGCATCAGCAGCGTCAGCACGGTGCAGTAGGCCAGCGCGACGCCGTAGTCGCCGTTGCCGACGCGGCCGATGATGAAGGTGGTGGCCAGCTCGTGTTCCGCGCTGACCAGGAAGATCACCGACGACACGGTGGTCATGGCGCGCACGAAGGAATACACCAGCGAGGCCACCAGCGCCGGCCGCAGCAGCGGCAGGATCACCCGCCGCAGCGACGTCAGCGTCGAGGCGCCCAGCATCGAGGAGGCTTCGTCGAGGCTGGCGTCGATCTGCTTGAAGGCGGCCGCGCCGGCGCGTATGCTGACCGGCAGGTTGCGGAAGATGAAGCACAGCATGATGATCAGGCCGCTGCCGGTCAGCTCGAACGGCGGCACGTTGAAGCGCATCACGTAGGCCACGCCCAGCACCGTGCCGGGGATGGCGAAGGCCAGCATGGCCGAGAATTCGAACGTGTCGCGGCCGCGGAACTTGACGCGGGCGATCAGGTAGGCGATCAGCAGGCCGACCATCGCGGTCAGCGGCGCGGCGCCGCCGGCCAGCCGCAGCGTGGTCCACAGCGAGTCCCAGGCGGCGCCGGTCAGCACCGGGCCATGTTCCCAGGCCAGGCCGAAGGCGGTGCCGAAATGCTGCAGCGTCAGGCTGTAGTCGCGGCCCCAGGTGCGGATGAAGCCGCCGGCGAAGGCAAACAGGTAGATCACGATGGTCAGCGCCAGCCACGGCAGCGCCAGGCCCATGGCCAGCCTGCGCACGGGGGCGGGCAGCCGCGGCGGGATGCCGTTGTCGCCCTTGCCCGACATGCTGGTGTAGCTGCCCTTGCCCAGCACGCGGCGCTGCAGCGCGAACACGCCCAGCGCGAAGCCGGTCAGGATCAGCGCCAGCGCGGCCGCCTTGCCCTGGTCCAGCTGGGCGCCGACGATGGCGAAGAAGATCTCGGTCGACAGCACGGCGAAGTTGCCGCCGACGACGATCGGGTTGCCGAAGTCGGCCATCGATTCGATGAAGCCGACCAGGAAGGCGTTGGTCAGGCCCGGCAGCAGCAGCGGCAGCGTGATGCTGAGGAAGGCCTTCATTGGCGCCGCGCGCAGGGTCTGCGCCGCCTCTTCCAGCGTCGGCGCGACCGCCTGCACCACGCTGCGCATCATCAGATAGGCGATCGGGGTGAAGGCCACCATCTGCGCCAGCCACACCCCTTTGGCGCTGTAGAACCAGCGCGACGGCTCGATGCCGAACAGCTGCTGCAAGGCCTCGTTGACCAGGCCGGCGCGGCCGAACAGCAGGATCAGGCCCAGGCCGACCACGAACGGCGGCGTGACGATGGGCAGCGTGGCCAGCATCTGCGCCAGCGGCCGGGCGCGCACCAGCGCGCGCTCGGTCAGCAAGGCCAGCAGCGCGCCCAGCACGGTGGTGCCTGCCGCGGTGGCCAGCGCCAGGAACAGCGTGTTCCACGCCACGCCGCAGGCGCGGCCGGCGCCCAGGCAGCCCAGGCCCCAGATGCGGGTGTTGAAGATGCGCTCGGCCGCCATCGGCAGGTTCAGCGCGCCGTCCTCGCCGAACAGCGCGCCCGCCAGCATGGTCAGCACCGGCAGCGCGATGAACAGCATCAGCAGCGCGGCGCAGAACAGCACGGCGCAGGCGACGAAGACGTCGCCGCGGAAGTAGCCCAGCCGCGCCACGCCGTTGGCCAGCAGCATGACCAGCGCCACCAGCAGCACCAGCGCGCCCCAGCCGAAACCGGCCTGTCCGGCCGCCGGCGGCAGCGCGGCGCTGACGGCGGCCGGCAGGGTCCAGCCGCCGGCGCCGACCAGGAAGCCGCCGGCCAGCAGCACCAGCAGGCCGAGCGTGGCGGCGGCGGCCAGGCCCATGCCCTGGCGCCGGCGGTTGTTGCCGCGCAGGGCCAGCGCGCACAACGCCAGCGCCGCCAGCGGCGCCCACAGCCAGGCGCGCTGGTAGCGCGCGGCCTGGTACCAGGCGCTGGCGGTGTCGGCCTGCCCGGCCATGTGGCCGGCGTCGCGCAGCCAGTCGAAGCCGTCGGGCAGCGCGTACCACGGCAGCAGCAGCGCCGCGCACAGCGCCAGCCAGATCCAGGCGCCGGCGCCGGCGCGTAAGAGTGTTTTCTTGTTCATGTCTATCTTCCGGGCGTGTCGCAGCGCGCGCCGGCTGTCGAGGCCGGCGCGGGACACGCAAAGGGTGGAACCAGGCGGGCCGCCGGCGGCGGCCGCTCGCTAGTTGGCGTTGACTTCCTTTTCCCAGCGCTCAAGCAGACGCTTGCGCTCGGAAGCCTTGCCGTATTTCTCGAAGTCGTAGTTGATCAGCTTGATGCGCTTGATGTCCGGCACGCGTGGATCGACCTTGGCGTCCTTGTTGGACGGCAGCTGGAACTGCTTGGCCGCCGCGCCCAGCTCCTGCGCCGGGGCGGTCAGCGCCCAGTCGTAGAACTTCTTGGCGTTGGCCAGGTTGCGCGCGCCCTTGACGATCGACATCGAACCGATCTCGTAGCCGGTGCCCTCGCACGGCGTGACCGACTTGACCGGGAAGCCCTGCAACACCTCGCCCGGCACGTCGTGCACAAAGCTGATCGAGATGGTGTTTTCGCCGTGCGACACATTCTTCAGCGGCCCGGTGCCCGAGCGCGGATACTGGCTGATGTTCTTGTGCAGGCCCTTCAGGTATTCAAACGCCTTTTCCTCGCCGGTCAGCTGCACCAGCGTGGCGATGACCAGGTAGGCGGTCCCGGACGAGTTCGGGTTGGCCATCTGGATCTCGCCCTTGTAGCGCGGATCGACCAGGTCGGCCCAGCACAGCGGCGCCTTGAGTTTCTTCTTGGCCAGCAGCTCGGTGTTGTAGGCGAAGCCGAGCGGACCGGAATAGATGCCGACCGTCTTGTAGCCGGCCTGCTTGGCCTGCGCCGCCGCCCACTCGCGCAGCAGGTTGATGTTGGGCGACTGGTAGCCCAGCGTCAGGTCCTTCTCGGCCGCCTGCAGGTGCGGGTCGCCGGTGCCGCCGAACCAGAGGTCGGTCTTCGGGTTGGCCGCCTCGGCGGTCAGCTGGGCCAGCGCCTCGCCGGCGCCTTTTTGCACCATGTTGACCTTGATGCCGGTGGTACGGGAAAAGGTGGTCTGCACCAGGTTGCACCATTCGGCCTGGACGCCGCAAATCACGTTGATCGTGCCCTGGTCGGCCGCCATGGCGGGCGCGGCCAGGAAGGCCAGCGCGCAGGCGGCCGGCCATCGATGGATAGTCATGTTGTCTCCTGTGGCGGGGTTAGAAGGCGTAGCGCAGGCCGATGCCCGAGCCGGTGGCCTTGGCGCCGGCGGCCGGGCCGACGCCGCCCGAGTCGAAGTCGTACTTGCCGCGCGCCTTGTTGCGCACCTGGGTGACGAAGGCCTCGAGCATCATCTGCTTGTTGAAGTTGTAGTTGTAGGTCAGCGCCCAGTTGCTGGCGCCGGTGTCGGCGCCGTTGCAGGCCGCGCCGCTGGCCAGGCTGCAGCGGATGTCGCTGCCCTGGCCGTAGCCGCCGTACACGGCGTGCTTGCCGAAGTTGTGCTTGGCGCCCAGCACCCAGCCGGTTTTCTTCAGGCTGGTCTTGGCGGCGCCGGTGGCGTTGGCGTCGGTGAATTCCATGCGGTCGTAGCCGAGCGCGAGGGTGGTGTCGGCGCTCAGCGCGTAGCGCAGGCCGAAGCGGAAGTCGCGGTCGCGGGTGCTGTGGTCGGTCGAGGCGTTCAGCGTGCCCTTGTCGTTGCGCTGCTCCTGCGACAGGCGCAGGTCGAACGGGCCGTTGACGTACTGCAGGCCCAGGCTGTAGCTCTTGTCGTCGAGGGCGACGCCGTTGGCGGTGCTGGCCGCGCTCTTGTTCTCGTTGGCGCTGAAGTAGGCGCGCGCCGACAGGCCGGCAAAGCGCGCCGATTCAAACGCCAGCACATTGTCCAGGCGGATGTTGAACGGCGTGGCCAGGCCGGTCTGGCCGCTGGCGCCCGACAGCATGCCCTGGTCGTCCTGCAGGCCGGCGCCCATCGGCGAGAAGTCGGCGGTGCCGCTGTTCCAGCGCGCGGCCGCCGTCATGCGGCCCAGCTTGAAGGTGCCGACGTTGTCGATCGCCAGGCCGACAAAACTGTCCTTGGCGTTGCCGAACATGCCGGCGCTGGTGTTGCCGCTGGCGTTGTCGACGTTGATGCCGGTGGTGTACTGGGCCAGGCCGGTCATGCCGTCGCCCAGCGGCATCGAGGCCTTGACGCCCAGCTCCGAGCTGACGTTGCTGAGGCGGTACCTGGCCGGCTTGTCCTGGGTCGGAGTGGTGCTGCCGCTGGTTTCGACCCGCTCGAACTGGGCGTCGGCGATGCCGTACACGGTGGTGGTGGACTGGGCCTGGGCGCCGGCGCTGACGGCCAGTGCGGCGATGGCCGCGCACACGGCGGCCTTGGTGTTCTGGTGCATGGTGTCTCCTTCGTGCGACGCTTGCAGCGCCGCGTTTTTTTATGTGCCGGTCGCTCGCCAGGGCTGGAATGCGGCTGCCGGATGAACATCGGGGGACCGGTTTGGGATCCCGATGTGGCGCAGTCTAGTTCGCTTTTTTCGGAAATCCTAATCGCCGGACCCCGAAAATCCCCGCTTTCTTGCACCCGCCTTTCACGTCCCTTTCAGTTTGCTTTCAAGCGGGCGGCCGCCGCGCCATTTTGTGGCGCACCCGGGCATTCGCCTGTATAAAGGGATATCCCCGAAACTCAGCGCTACCGACCATGCATTTACTTCTCGTAGAAGACGACGCCGACATGTCCGCCGCGCTGCTGCGCGCGCTGGAGCGGCGCGGCTTCGCCGTCACGCCCTGCTATGACGGCACCACCGCGCTGCGCCTGATCCGCGACGGCAACAACGACCTGGTGATCCTCGACCTGAGCCTGCCCGGCCTCGACGGCCTGCACATCCTGCAGCGCATCCGCGACCAGGGCATCGCCACCCCGGTCATCGTGCTGACGGCGCGCGGCGCGGTGGGCGACCGGGTCGCCGGGCTGAACGCCGGCGCCGACGATTACCTGGCCAAGCCGTTCGACCTGGAGGAGCTGGACGCCCGCATCCGCGCGCTGCTGCGGCGCAAAAGCGGCGCCGACGAAAGCCTGCAGAAATGCGGCCACCTGCGCTACGAGCGCAGCACCGGCGCGTTCTATGTCCACGACGAGGCGCTGGAACTGTCGCCGCGCGAGCAGCTGCTGCTGCGCGCGCTGATGGCGCGGCCGGGTCACGCGGTGACCAAGGAACGGCTGGGGCAGCTGGTGTTCCCCGGCCAGGAGGACGCCAAGCTGGAGGTGATCGAGGTGATCATCCACCGGCTGCGCAAGAAGCTCACCGCCACCAATACCGAGATCATGACCTTGCGCGGCCTCGGTTATCTGCTGCGCCCGCAGGGCGGCGCGGCCAAGCCATGAGGCAGGCGCTGCGGCGCCTGCTGCCGGCCCATTCGCTGCGCCGCTATCTGCTGCTGGGCATCCTCGGCCCGCTGGCGCTGTACATCGTGTTCGGCTCGATCAGCCTGTACTACAACGCGCTCAACGCCGTCAATTCCGCTTATGACCGCATGCTGGTGACCACCGCGTACTCGGTCGGCGACCAGATCCGGGTGGAGCAGCAGCAGATGCATGTGAGCGTGTCCTTCGCCACGCTGGAAGTGTACGAGGCCGGCTTTTCGACCCGCATGATGTACAAGGTCAGCGACCTGCGCGGCCGCGTCATCGCCGGCGATCTCGACCTGCCGTCGTACGCGCCGGGCGCGCAGGGACGGCCGGGGCCGCATCCGGCGCCGACGCTGCTGAAGGTGTACGAGGGCATGTACGGCACGGCGCCGGTGCGCATCGCGGCGATTTTCCAGCCCGTCAATTCCGGCCTGCCCAACGACGGCGCCGTGATCCAGATCGCCGAGCCGCTGTCGTTCCGCGAATCGGCGGTGCAGGCCATCCTGTGGGGCACCGTCTGGCGCCAGCTGCTGCTGCTGGCGTTCGTGGCGGGCTTGACGATGCTGGTGGTGATGCGCGCGCTGCGTCCGCTCGAGTCGCTGCGGCTGCAGCTCGAGCAGCGCCGGGAAGAGGACTTGTCGCCGCTGAGCGCCCCGCGCGCGCCGTTCGAGCTGCAGTCGGTGGTGGCCGCGCTGAACCAGCTGATGGGCCGGCTGCGCAACCTGCTCGAGGTGCAGCAGAAGTTCGTCGCCAACGCCTCGCATCAGCTGCGCACGCCGCTGGCGGTGCTCAAGGTGCAGCTGCAGTCCGGACTGCGCGGCGATGCGCCGGCCGAAGTCATCATCCGTGAAATGGTGGGCACCGTCGAGCGCGCCACCAACCTGGCCAACCAGTTGCTGTCGCTGGCCAAGGTGGGGCAGATGCGCGGCCGGGGCGGACACGAGTCCTGCAACCTGGCGGCCGTTGCGCGCGAGGTGACGGTGGCGCTGTCGCCGCTGATCTCCGACAAGGGACTGAACTTCGAACTGGACGCCGCCGAGGAGCTGCGCGTCGACGCCAACCGCTGGATGCTGGGCGAGCTGCTGTCCAACCTGCTCGACAACGCCATCCGCCACACCCCGAGCGGCGGGGCGCTGGGCATCCGCATCGGCACCGACGCCGGCCGCACCATGGTCTGCGTGTGGGACAGCGGTCCCGGCCTGGCGGAAGGCGCCGACGTCCACCGCTTCGAGCCGTTCGGCTCGTCGCAGGCCAGCAGCGGTTTCGGCCTGGGCCTGGCGATCTGCGCCGAGATCGCCGAGGTGTTCGGCGCCGCCCTGACCTTGAGCAACCGCATGGCCGGGGGAGGGACGGTGGGGTTGAACGCAAATGTGGTTTTTACGTCGGATGCCGGATCGGCGCCGCCTTGATCACCCCAAAATAAGAATTTCCCTACTGTTGCCGACAGGCCACATAATCTACAATACCTGGGCAATACTCAGGCTTGGCCAAACCCTCTCCCATCCCCCGAGAGTCCCGCATGGCTCCGCCCGGCAATGCTGCCAGCACTCGTCGCCCACAACCAGCGACCATCGATATTGAACTTCAAAAAAATCAGGAGAGATAATGAAAGCAACGATTATGCTGGCCATGCTGATATCGGCCATGGGCATCGCCCGCGCGCAGGACCACGCCGCGGCGCCGCATTGGGCGTACGAAGGCCACGGCGATCCGGCGCACTGGGCCGATCTCGATCAAGCCAACTCCGCGTGCAAGCTGAGCAAGGAGCAGTCGCCGATCGATATCGAGGAGCGCAACGCCAGGAAGGCGTCGTTGAGCGCGCTGGAGTTCAACTACGCCGCCGCCGGCGCCGAGGTGATCAACAACGGCCACACGGTGCAGGTGAATCTGCCAGCCGGCAATGCGCTGAAGGCCGGCGACGACGTCGCGCAGCTGCTGCAGTTCCACTTCCACACGCCGAGCGAAGAGAAGATCAACGGCGTCAATTATCCGATGGTGGCCCATTTCGTCCACAAGAGCGCCGATGGCAAGCTGTCGGTGGTTGCCGTACTGTTCAAGGAGGGCCACGAGAACAATACCCTGGCGCCGGTGTTTGCCGCCTTGCCGGCAGAGGGACATCCGACCCGGCTGGCCAGCTTCAACCCGGCCGACGTGTTGCCCGCCAACCATGCCTACTTCAAGTTCATGGGTTCGCTGACGACGCCGCCGTGCAGCGACGGCGTGCGCTGGCAAGTACTGAAGCAGCCGGTCGAGCTGTCGCCGCAGCAGATCGCCGCTTTCCACAAGCTCTACAAGATGAACGCGCGTCCGGTGCAGCCGTTGAACGGCAGAACCGTCGAAGTCAGCGAATAAGGCGCTCCGGCAGGTCGGCGCAGGTCGCCTGGCTATTTGGCGCCGATCTGCCTGCCCAGGAAGTCTTCAATCCGCCGCCACAGGTCGATGCGGTTTTTCTGCGTCTTCCAGTCGTCTACGGTGGACGTGTATTCCAGCCATTCGGCCTGCGGGTTGCCGGCCTTGAGCGCCTTGTAGAAGGCCAGACCGGTATCGTACTTGACCGCCTCGTCGTCGGTGCCGTAGGCCAGCAGCAACGGCCGCTTGATGTCCTTCAGCCTGGCGTCGTCCGGATTGTCCTGATAGGTGGTCAGGCCGGACCAGCTGATGCCGCACCGGAAGATGTCCGGATCCCTCAACAAGCCCATCATGGCGGCATAGCCGCCGTAGCCGGTGCCGGCGATGCACACCCGTGCCGGATCGGTGTGGCCCTCGGCCACCGCCCATTTGACGGCGTCGGCGATGTCGTCCTGCACCGCGCGCCCGGCCTGCTTGACGCCCGCCAGGATGTGCGCGCGGCCGAAGCCGTCGACGCCGCGCGGTTCCGGCTGCAGCACCGCGTAGCCGCGCGAGGCCAGGAACTGCACCTCGGCGTTCCACTGCCAGATGCCGCTACGGTGGCCCGGCCGGGCGCCGACCAGCACCACGGTCGGCAGGTTTTTCTGCGCACCGGCGTTCGGCAAGGTCAGGAAAACCGGAATCCGCAGGCCGTCGCGCGCCTTGTAACGCACCATCGACATGTGGGCCATCTTGTCGGTGTCGATGTCGGGCGTGGTTTCGCCGAGCAAGGTTTGGTGTTTGGTTTCGGTGTTGTAGAGGATGTAGGCGTGGTTCTGGATGTCCGAATAGGTGTCGATCACCACATACGGCGTTTCGCTGCTGCGGCCGTGCGAGATGTTGTTGACCATGCCGGGCAGCAGCTGGTCGACCTCCTGCTGGACCGCCTTCATCCACGGGTCGAACCAGACGGTGGCATCGGCATCGGTGGTGAAGCGAAAGCCCAGCATTTTCTTGTCGCTGACGATGAAGTAGCCGTCGGTGTCGAAGCCTGGCGCGCTGATCAGCGGCTGGGGCACGATGGCATTCGTGGCCAGATCGTAACGGTAGACGGCGGCCTCGTCCAGGCCGTTGCGGGAGCGGACGTAGACGGCGCCATCGAGGTACAGCAGCGGATTGAAGCTGGACTCGGCCTTCTGTTCCCGGCTGTCGATCTGGCGCCAGTCGTCCCGGTCCAGGTAGTAGGTGTTGACGCGGTCGCCGCGCAGGGCGGTGGCGATGCGGGTGTTGCCGTCGACATCGAGCAGCCAGCCGTAGGTGCCGCGCGGGGCCCGCATCGGGAAGGTGCGGCCGTTGACGGTGCTGAGGCGCTTCAGCGTATGCTCGCCGTCCCGGACTTCGACCACCACCATTTCATCGCCTTTCGTTGGCGGGAAGCCGTGGACGGTGATTTCCGATTGGTAGCGGTGGTCGACCAGGTCGCTTTCGGAGAACGAGCGCTTGCGCACGATGGTCTGCGACAGGAAGCTGCGGTTCTTGCCGTCGCGGTCGACCGAATACAGGCCGGGCTTGCCGTCGTCGCCGCCGTGGTCGACGTTGACCAGCGAGAACGCCAGGCGCTGGTCGCTGAGCCAGTAAAATATGTCGATGTCGGCGTTGGTGAAGTTGGCGATCGCCTTGGATTTGCTGGCCGCCACGTCGACCACCGTCAGCATCGTGCGGCCTTGCGGCGACAGCTTGCGCACGGCGACAAAGCGGCCGTTGGGCGAGAGTGCCGCGCCGGTGGTGGCGGACTTCTTGAAGAAGGTGGCGATCGGGATCGGCGTCGGAGCCTCGGCTGCGGCGGCGGCCAGCGGCAGGGCGGCGCACGCGATCAGCGCCAGGGTTCGCAAGAGGGCTTTCATGTGCACCATGGTTGTCTTTTTGAAAATATCCACGATAGCGCAGATCGATGCGCTTGCCTATGTTTTTTCGGAGATGGGGTATCCTTGGGCGATGCGCGATCCCAACCACCCTTCCGGCCCCCGCTTCTGGCGGGACGCCAGCCTGCCCTTCATCGAGGCGCGGGCCATAGCCGATGGGCGGAAGGTTTGCTACGCCCGGCATGCGCACGAGACGTTTTCGATCGGCGCGATCAGCGGCGGACGCACCGACTACATCAACCGGGCCTCGCGCCAGCGGGTCGGCGCCCGCACCCTGGTCCTGATGAATCCGGGCGACGTCCACGCCTGCAATCCGCTTGCCGACGAGCCATGGTCGTACCGCATGCTGCACGTCGATCGCGCCTGGTTCGGCCGTCTGCAGCACGAGTGGGGATTCAGCGCCAGCCGCGATTTCCATCCCTTTGCCGCCACCCTGAGCACGTCGCCGGCGCTGTATATGGGACTCAACCGGCTCTATGACGTGCTGACCAGCGGCGGGCCGGAGCCGCTGCCGCGGCAGTGCGCGGCGGTGGAGTTCTTCGGGCAGGTGCAGTCCTGCCTTGATCCGGCCGCCGTCGTCGAGCGCGAAGCGAACCGCAAGCTCGAGCGCGCGGCCGACTACATCAGCGACAACTGCGGCGGCGCGCTGAGGCTGGAGGACATCTGCGCCGCCGCCGATTTGTCGCCGTCCTATCTGATCCGCGCCTTCAAGCAGCGCTACGGCATGACGCCGCACGCCTATCTGTTGAACCGGCGCATCCAGTTGGCGCGCGGCTTGCTCAGGAACGGCGCCGCCATCGCCGATGTCGCGCTGGAAACCGGGTTTTCCGACCAGGCGCATTTCCAGCGCATCTTCAAGCAGTTGCTGGCGGCGACGCCTGGCCAGTATCGCCGCTGAGCAAGAGGTAGACGGCGCTGACGGCCAGCAGGAACGCCATCGAGCGGTTAAACAGCCGCATCCCCGAAGCATCGCTCAAGCGGCTGCGCAGGAACGTGCCGGCATAGGCCCAGCTGGCGATCGACACATAGCAGACCACGAAATACAGCGCGGCGAACTGCCAGACCAGCACGGCGTCGCCGTCGGCGGCAAACGCGCCCATGCCGGCCACGGACGCCACCCAGGCCTTGGGATTGAGCCATTGCATGGCGGCCCCGGCCATCAGGGACGGCCCCCTGCCGCCGGCGGCAAGGTCGAGCCTGCCGTCGTCGCGCGCCAGCTTCCACGCCATGAACAGCAGGAAGGCCACGCCGGCCAGCTGTATGGTCCGCGTCAGGACCGGCAGCCGCGCCAGCAATTCGTGCAGGCCGAGGCCGGTCAACAGCAACAGCAGCGTGAAGCCGACGGTGGCGCCGGTGACATGGCGCATGCTGGCGCGAAAGCCGTGCTGCGCGCCGCTGCCGAGGGCGACGATGTTGACAGGACCGGGGGAAATCGATGAAGCCAAGGCGAAGGCCGCCATGGAAAACAGGATGCTCATAAGTGCGCGTCTCCGATAAGTATGGACCGGAGCTGACGATACGCGGCGTGGCGGGCGCTGTATTGGAGAAAATCGCCCTCATAAAAAAAGCTCGCCGCAGCGAGCTTTTTACCGAGGCACCAGCGATCAGAACTGGTTCATGGTGTTGTCTTTGCCGGCCGCCTTCAGTGCCGCTTCGCCGCTGAAGTAGTCCTTGTGGTCGTCGCCGATGTCCGAGCCGGACATGTTCTGGTGCTTGACGCAGGCGATGCCCTGGCGGATTTCCTTGCGCTGCACGCCGGCCACGTAGCCCAGCATGCCCTGGTCGCCGAAGTATTCCTTGGCCAGGTTGTCGGTCGACAGCGCGGCGGTGTGGTAGGTCGGCAGCGTGATCAGGTGATGGAAGATGCCGGCTTCGCGGGCCGCGTCGGCCTGGAAGGTGCGGATCTTCTCGTCGGCGGTGATCGCCAGTTCGCTCTGGTCGTATTCCACGCTCATCAGCTGGCTGCGCTCGTAGGACGACACATCCTTGCCCTCGGCCTTCATCGCGTCGTACACCTGCTGACGGAAGTTCAGCGTCCAGTTGAACGACGGGCTGTTGTTGTACACCAGCTTGGCGTTCGGGATCACCTTGCGGATTTCGCTGACCATGCCGCCGATCTGGGCGATATGCGGTTTTTCGGTTTCGATCCACAACAGGTCGGCGCCGTTCTGCAGCGAGGTGATGGAGTCGAGCACGCAGCGCGCTTCGCCGGTGCCGGCGCGGAACTGGAACAGGTTGCTCGGCAGGCGCTTGGGACGCAGCAGCTTGCCTTCGCGCTTGATGACGACGTCGCCGTTGCCCAGCGCGTCGGCCGACACTTCTTCGCAATCGAGGAAGGAGTTGTACTGGTCGCCCAGGTCGCCCGGCTCGTTGGTCACGGCGATCTGCTTGGTCAGGCCGGCGCCCAGCGAGTCGGTGCGGGCGACGATGATGCCGTCGTCCACGCCCAGTTCCAGGAAGGCGTAGCGGATGGCGCGGATCTTGGCCAGGAAGTCTTCATGCGGCACGGTGACCTTGCCGTCCTGGTGACCGCATTGCTTCTCGTCGGACACCTGGTTTTCGACCTGGATGCAGCAGGCGCCCGCTTCGATGAACTGCTTGGCCAGCAGGTAGGTCGCTTCGGCGTTGCCGAAGCCGGCGTCGATGTCGGCGATGATGGGCACGACGTGGGTCACGTGGTTGTCGATCTGCGCCTGGATGGCTGCCTTGGCCGGACCTTCGGCGGCGTCCAGCTGGCGGAACAGGCCGCCCAGCTCGCGCGCGTCGGCCTGGCGCAGGAAGGTGTAGAGCTCCTTGATCAGCGCCGAGACGGCGGTTTTTTCATGCATCGACTGGTCAGGCAGCGGGCCGAACTCGGAACGCAGCGCGGCAACCATCCAGCCCGACAGGTAGAGGTAGCGGCGGTCGGTGCTGTTGAAGTGCTTCTTAATCGAGATCATCTTCTGCTGGCCGATGAAACCGTGCCAGCAACCCAGCGACTGGGTGTACTTGGACGGGTCGGCGTCGTAGGCGGCCATGTCGGCGCGCATGATCTTGGCGGTGTACTTGGCGATGTCCAGACCGGTCTTGAACTTGTTCTGGGCGCGCATGCGGGCGGCAGACTCGGGATTGATGGCGTTCCAGGCGGCGGCTTGTTGCTCTTTCAAACCGGCAACTGCCTTGATGTCGTCTTGATATTGGGACATGTGTATCTCCTAAAGAATAAAACAAGTTTGGAAAAATCGTCGAGTGCGCGGCCCCGTCCGGCCGCAACCGCATGACTAAATAGTAGGCCATTCTGGTGCACTGCATCAAGGTCTTATATAAGACATATAACTTAAATTTATTCTTTAATTTTCAAAGGCTTAGTTATTAAATATTGCAATATGAAACGAATTTTCAAAAAATGAGATGGCCGGGCCGGGAGTTTTTCAGGCCCGATTGCGCGATGTGAAACGGAGTTTCAGTTTCTGAGGTGGCGGCGTAATAACCGCGCGAGGGCGGGGGGGGGGCGCATTGAGGCGGAGCCGGGCTGCTTGCCTGCCCGGCACCACCATTGCTGGCCTATGCGGCAGGATGGATGTTCTGGTTATTGCGGAACACATTGTCCGGGTCGTATTTCATCTTGATCTGCGCCAGCCGCTGATAGTTCGCGCCATAGGCGTCGGCGGTGCGATCGCTCTCGTCCTGGGTCAGGAAATTGACGTACACGCTGCCGGTCGCGTGCGGCGCCGAGGCGCTGAAGAATTCGCGTGCCCAGGCAATGCAGCGGGCATCTTCCGCCGGGCTGTCCCAGCGCGTGTGCACGTTCATCACGTAGAGCGCGTCCCGGTGCGGATATGCCGTGTCCTGCGGCGACGGCGCCGCCGCCCGCGCGCCCAGCAGCCCGAGGAAGATCTCGCACTGCGGCGTCGGCAAGTTGCCGGCGTAGCGGATGACGGTGTCGATGGCTTCGTCGCTGAGCTGCGTGAAATTATGCGATTTCCAGTAGTTGCGCGCGCCCGGCGTCAGCATCGGATCGAAGGTCTGTTGCCAGGCGGCGTAGGGCGCGGCGCCGACATGCATGCCCAGTGGCAGGCCGAAGCTGCGGACTCGGTCGATTGATTGCTGCACGGCGTCGAGCTTCAGCGGCGAGAAGACGGGCAGTGCCAGCACGTCCTGTCCGTGCACTTCCGGCGGCAGGAAGGGCAGCGGCGGCGCCTTGCGCAACACCGCCCACACTGTCAGGTCGTCAGGCATGACGTTGACGAAATCGCGGTACTGCGTCAGCACCTGTTTGGCTTCGGCGAACGGGAAGACGATCAGCCCGGCGGTGATTTCCGGCCCCACCGGGTGCAGCTGGAATTCGAAGCGCGTGACCACGCCGAAGTTGCCGCCGCCGCGTATGGCCCAGAACAGGTCGGGATTTTCCGTTGCGCTGGCATGCAGGCGGCGGCCGTCGGCTGCGATCAGGTCGGCCGACAGCAGGTTGTCGGCCGCCAGGCCCAGCGTCCGGCTGAGCCAGCCGAAGCCGCCGCCGAGCGTCAGCCCCGCGACGCCGGTGGTGGAGTTGATGCCCAGCGGCGTGGCCAGGCCGTATGCCTGCGCCTCGTGGTCGAAGTCGTGCAGCGTGGCCCCGCCTTCGACATAGGCGCGGCGCTGGTCCGGATCGACCTGGACCGATTTCATGTCCGACAGGTCGATCACCAGGCCGTCGTCGCACAGGGCGCTGCCGGCGATATTGTGTCCACCGCCGCGCACGGCAAGGGTTAGTCCATGGTCGCGCGCGAAGGCCACTGAGGCGCGTACGTCCGCCGTGCCGGCGCAGCGCACGATGATGGCCGGGCGCCGGTCGATCATCGCGTTCCAGACCGCGCGGGCTTGGTCATAGCCCGCATCGTTGGGCTGGAATAGTTTGCCTCTGAGCGAGGCTTGCAGTTCGTTGAATTTCCCATCCGTCAAAGTATTCATCGCGCATCTCCACGTGGGTGCATACCCCTCCATGATAGGGAGGCGACGCGCACTCACGCAAGCACAGGCACTTCGAAAAATGGCGGATGGGCGCCGATGCCTATTGCGGCTTGGCCGCGGCCTCGATCATCTTCCATCCGTTGCCGGAAGGATCCCGAAAACCGGCATCCACAGTGCCGTAGCGATCCGTGGGTTCCTGCGTGAACTCAACCCCGCGCTTGCTCAGGCGCTCGTGGGCGGCACGGCAGTTGTCCACGACCAGCACCAGTGGCGGCATGGCGCCTTTCGCTACGAGCTCGTTCAGGGTCTGGGCGGTTGCCGCGTCATGTACTGGCGGGCCGGGGCGGAACAGGCCGAGCTGGAACGAGGGCTGGTCCGCGTGCTGCACCGTCAGCCAGCGATAGTCGCCGTTGCGAACGTCGGTGTGGACGACGAACCCCAGTTTGTCGACGTAAAACGCAAGCGCCTCGTCCTGATCACGCACGTACAGACCGACCATATTGATACCTTGAGTCATATATCCTCCTTAGATTGGAGTTCCAGTGTGCCAGCAGCCTGGATGCGCCGCTTCTCCAAAACTGCGATCTTGAGATCGGGCCGTTGGGCGTCGCGCATGACGCACTCGGGAATCTGCTGTCCCGGATGCGGAGCCGACCGATCGCGCTCGCGGAGCTCACCCGGACTGCAGCCGGTGATGTCGCGGAAAATGCGGCCGAAGGTGCCGAGACTGGTCCAGCCGGTTTGGAGCGCGATTTGTGTAACAGGCAGGTCGGTGTCGCGCAGCAGCGCCGCGGCGCGCTCGATGCGGCGGGTAAGCAGGTAGCGATGTGGGGGCAGGCCGAACGCCTTCTTGAACTCGCGCGCGAAGTACGCCGGCGAGACCGCGCTCACCTGCGCCAGCCGGTGGACGGGCCACTCCTCGTGGGGCGCGCCGTCCATTCTATCTTTCGCGCGCAACAACCGCCGCAGTAGCAGGGGACTCTGGGTCATCCTATCCTCACGCTTAAAATAAGGGCATATTATCCGTCAAAACAAACCGCCAACCTTCGCCGTTCGTCTGCGGATAGCGGCGCCGTTGCCGGCTTACTGACATAGCGCATTCGTTGCTAGAATGCGTGGATTACCCATCATCTGGAGCAGCAATGACGCGCATTCTTCCTCTTCTGGCTTGTGGACTATGGAACTGCGCCGTGATGGCGCAGGAAGTGGTGAAGATCGGCGTGGCGGGGCCGCTGTCAGGCGAGATCGCGCATCTGGGCAAGGCGATGGAGAATGGCGTGACGCTGGCGCTGGAGGACTTGAATGCGCGCGGCGCCACCATCGGCGGCGCAAAAGTGGTCTTCAGAATGCAGAGCGAGGATGATGCGGCTGATCCGAAACAGGGCACCGCCGTGGCGCAGAAATTGGTCGATTCGGGTGTGAAGGCGGTCATCGGCCACGCCAATTCCGGCACCACGGTGCCCGCTTCGCGTATCTACGACGCCGCAGGCATTCCGCAGATTACGCCTTCCGCCACCGCCCCTGCGTACACCCGGCAGAAATTCGCCGGCGCGTTGCGCGTGGTGGCCAACGACAATATGCTGGGCAGCTCGCTGGGCCGCTACGCGGTGGAGCAACTGGGCGCGCGCAGGATCGCCGTAATCGACGACCGCTCGGCCTATGGGCAGGGCGTGGCCGATGAATTCATCAAGAGCGCCCAGGCGCGCATACCCGGCCTGAAAATCGTCGGCCGCGAATTCACCACGGCCAAGGCCAGCGACTTCACCGCCATCCTGACCGCCATCCGCGCGAAGAAGCCGGATCTGGTGTTCTTTGGCGGTATGGATGCCACCGCCGGCGGCATTCTGCGTCAGATGAAGGCGTTGGGCATGGAGCCGCGTTTCATGGGCGGCGACGGCATCTGCACCGAAGCGCTGCCCGCGCTGGCGGGCGGCGGCATGCGTGACGATGCGGTCTATTGCGCCGAAGCCGGCGGCATCGACGCTGCTCACAAAAAAGACGTCAGCGATTTCGTGGCCCGCTTCCACGCGCGCTTCCACAGCGACATCCAGACCTACGCCCCGTACGCCTACGACGCCACGATGACGGTGGCGGCAGCCATGCGACAAGCCGGCTCCACGGATCCGGCCAAATACCTGCCGGTGCTGCGCCAAATCCAGTATCCCGGCCTGACCGGGACCATCCGCTTCGACGCCAACGGCGATATCCGTGACGGTGCCCTGACCGTTTCGACCTACCGGGCCGGCAAAAAAATCAAGCTGGTAGTGCTGCGGTAGGAGGGGGAACGCGTCGGACAAGGAAAACAAAAAAGCCACCCGAAGGTGGCTAATTTAGTGTTCTTGGTGGCCCGGGGCGGAATCGAACCACCGACACAAGGATTTTCAATCCTCTGCTCTACCAACTGAGCTACCAGGCCAAGGAGCAGAATTATAGCAGGCCCGAGCGAAATTGCAAGGGCCGATTTCTATTTCTCACAACCGTTATAATGGCCGGATGAATAAGCCATCCTCCCCCGCTGCGCTGCGCGTCATAGAGAGTGATATTTGTATTGTCGGCAATGGCGCGATTGCCAAGACCGCCGCGCTGGGCCTGGCCCAGGCCGGCCTGAGCGTGACTTTGCTGGGGCCGCCGTCCCGTCCGGCGGCGCCGGCGGCCGATCCCGGCTGGGATGCGCGGGTCTACGCGCTGAACCATACCGCCCATCATCTGCTGTCGTCGCTGAAGGTGTGGAATGCGCTGGATCAAGCGCGCGTGGCGCCGGTCGACGCGATGATCGTCCACGGCGACGGCGAGCATGCCGGCGGCCTGGCCTTCGACGCCTACGGCGCCCACACCGGCACGCTGGCCTGGATCATGGAAGACCGCAACCTGGGGCAGGCGCTCGACGCCGCCCTCAAGTTCGCGCAGAACGTGCGCGTGGTCGAGGGCCGCGCCACCGGCCTGCTGCGGAGCGACGACAGCGCCGCCGTGCACCTGGACGACGGCTCCAGCATCAAGGCCGCGCTGGTGGTCGGCGCCGACGGCGCCCAGTCCTGGGTGCGCGGCCAGTGCGACATCGGCCTCGATTACCGCAGCTACAACCAGCGCGCCGTGGTCTCCAACTTCGCCTGCGAACTGCCGCACCATGGCGCCGCCTATCAATGGTTCACCGGCGCCCAGGGCATCGTCGCGCTGCTGCCGCTGCCGGGCAACCAGGTATCGCTGGTGTGGTCGGCGCCGGAAGCGCTGGCCGACACGCTGCGCGCCGAGTCGGCGCAGCAGATCGCCCACCGGCTGGCCGTCTACGCATCGGCCAAACTGGGCGCGCTGACGCCGCTGCAGCCGGAGCTGGTACGCGACTTCCCCCTGCGGCTGATACGCCCGCACGCGATGAGCGCGCCGCGCGTGGCGCTGGTCGGCGACGCCGCCCATGTGGTCCATCCGCTGGCCGGCCACGGCATGAACCTGGGCTTCGCCGACGTGGCGCAACTGGTCAAGACATTGAGCGAACGCGAACCCCAGCGCGGCATCGGCGACAGCCGCGTGCTGGCACGCTACGAGCGCGCGCGCAAGGAAGACGTGCTGCTGATGCAACTGACCACCGACGGCCTGGCGCGCCTGTTCGGGGCGGACATGGAGCCGCTGCGCGTGGTTCGTAATTTCGGATTAAACTTGCTGGATAAATTACCTGTGCTGAAGCGCCGTTTGATTTCCCACGCCATGGGCAAATGAGAGCACTGTCAGTCGTCACCGGAGATGTCATGAGAAAGAGTAAGATCGTTTTGTTGTTGTTGTCGGCGCTGATGGCGTCCTGCGTGGGCGCCGAAACGCCGCCGACCACGGAGTCGATCAAGAAGCTGGTCGAGCCGCGACTGGGATCGAACGTCAAGGTCGAATCGGTGCGGGAGACGCCATACAGCGGCTTGTATGAAGTCCGTATCGGCAATGAGATCCTGTACACCGACAAGACCGCGACCTATCTGTTCTCCGGCCACATCTTCAACCTGACCACCAGCACCGACCTGACCAAGGAACGCGTCGACGAGATCAGCAAGATCAAGTTCTCCGACCTGCCGCTGGACAAGGCCATCAAGACCGTCAAGGGCGACGGCAAGCGCGTGATCGCGGTGTTCGAGGATCCGAACTGCGGCTACTGCAAGCGCTTCCGCCAGACCACGCTGAAGGAAACCGACAACATCACGGTCTACACCTTCATGTACAACATCCTGGCCGAAGACTCGTTCACCAAATCGAAAAACATCTGGTGCGCACCGGACCGCAGCAAGGCGTGGGAAGACTGGATGGTCAGCGGCAAGGCCGCGCCGGTGGCCAAGGCCTCCTGCGACGCGCCGAACGACGTGGTGCTGGAACTGGGCCACAAGCTGGGCGTGTCCGGCACGCCGGCTATCTTCTTCGCCGATGGCAGCCGCGTTCCCGGCGCGATCGACACCAAGTCGCTGGAAGAGAAGCTGACCAAGATCAAGCAGTAAATCAAGCAGCAACGTCAAAAACGCAGGGACTACAGGAGGATTGAATGATCACTTTGAACATCAACGGTAAAGACACGCAGGTTGACGCCGATCCATCGACGCCCATCCTGTGGGCCTTGCGCGATAACCTGAACATGACCGGCACCAAGTTCGGTTGCGGCGCGGCGCTGTGCGGCGCCTGCACCGTGCACCTTGGCGGCCAGCCTATCCGTTCGTGCATCACGCCGATTTCGGCGGCCGTTGGGCAGAAGATCACCACCATCGAAGCAATGGAAACCGACAAGGTCGGCCAGGCGGTGCAGGCCGCATGGGTCAAGATGGACGTGCCGCAGTGCGGCTACTGCCAGAGCGGCCAGATCATGAGCGCGACCGCGCTGCTGCGCACGAACAAGGCGCCGTCCGATGCCGACATCGACAACGCCATGAGCGGGAACATCTGTCGATGTGGCACGTACCAGCGCATACGCGCCGCCATCAAAGACGCCGCCAAAACCATCGCTTAAGGGAGACCGCCATGCGTATCGAATGGATCAACCAGGAATCGATGGCGACGCTGGGCGCCGCAGCCGCAGGCGGCATGTCGCGCCGCGGCTTCATGAAGGCCGGCGCGGTTGCCGGCGGCGGTCTGGTGCTGGGCTTCTTCATGCCGGGCGCCGGCCGCTTCGCCAATGCGCAGCAGCCTCCGGCCAAGGTCTACGAGCCGAACGCCTTCCTGCATATCGCGCCGGACAACACCGTCACCGTGCAGGTCAACCGGCTGGAATTCGGCCAGGGCGTGCAAACCTCGTTGCCGATGCTGATCGCCGAGGAGCTGGACGCAGACTGGTCGAAGGTGAACGGTGCTTTGGCGCCGGCTGGCGATCAATATAAAGACCCGGCGTTCGGCATTCAGATCACCGGCGGTTCGGGCAGCATCGCCCACTCGTATATCCAGTACCGCGAGATCGGCGCCAAGGCGCGCGCGATGCTGATCGCGGCGGCGGCCGAGCAGTGGAAGGTGGCGCCGGACCAGGTCAAGACGTCCAAGGGCACGCTGATCGGCCCCGCCGGCCAGAAGGCCACGTATGGCGCGATGGCCGATGCGGCCATGAAGCAGCAGGTTCCGGCCACCGTGAAGCTGAAGGATCCGAAGGATTTCAACTTCATCGGCAAACCGATGAAGCGCCTCGACGCGAAACTGAAATCGACCGGCAGGCAGCAGTTCGGCATGGACTTCAAGGCGCCAAACAGCAAGGTCGCCGTGGTGGCGCGGCCGCCCGTGTTCGGCGCCAAGGTCGCCAAGTTCGATGCGTCGAAGGCCAAGGCCATCAAGGGCGTGATCGAAGTGCTGGAGGTGAAAACCGATCGCGGCGGCAGCGGCGTGGTGGTGGTGGCCGACGGCTACTGGCCGGCCAAGATGGGCCGCGAAGCGTTGCTCATCGACTGGGATACCAGCGGCCTGGAAAAGGTCAGCAGCGACAAGCAGCTGGCCGAGTACAAGGCGCTGGCTGCCAAACCGGGCCTGCCTGTGCGCAAGGCCGATACCTCGAAGCTGGCCGGCGCGGCGAAGAAAATCTCCGCCGTGTATGAATTCCCGTACCTGGCGCACGCGCCGATGGAACCGCTGAACTGCGTGGTCGATCTGCGCTCCGACGGTTGCACCGTATGGGCCGGTTCGCAGTTCCAGACGATGGACCAGGGCGCCATCGCCGCCACCGCCGGCCTGAAACCGGAACAGGTGGTGCTGAATACGATGATGGCCGGCGGTGGCTTCGGCCGCCGCGCCGTGCCGACTTCCGACTATCTGGTCGAAGCGGTCAACATCGCCAAGGTGTGGCAGGCCACCGGCAAGAAGGATCCGATCAAGGTGATCTGGAGCCGCGAGGACGACATCAAGGGCGGCTACTACCGTCCGTCGCACGTGCACCGCGCCGAGATCGGCTTTGACGCCAAGGGCGAGATGGTGGCGTGGGATCACGTCATCGTCGGCCAGTCCATCATCACCGGCACGCCGTTCGAGCCGATGATGATCAAGGACGGCATTGACTCGACGATGGTCGAAGGCATGGGCGAGCCTTACGCAGTGCCGATGAACCTGACGGCGCATAGCGTCAAGGCCAACGTGCCGGTGCTGTGGTGGCGTTCCGTGGGCTCCACCCACACCGCGTTCGTGA
Source organism: Duganella sp. LjRoot269 (assembly GCF_964254095.1). Lineage (NCBI taxonomy): Bacteria > Pseudomonadati > Pseudomonadota > Betaproteobacteria > Burkholderiales > Oxalobacteraceae > Duganella > Duganella sp. LjRoot269. The sequence continues at coordinate 1,200,337 of NZ_CAXUSL020000001.1, forward strand.
TGGAGACGCTGATCGACGAAGCCGCCCATGTGGCCAAGATGGATCCGGTGGCCTACCGCAAGAAGCTGATGGGCGAGAAGGGCAAACGTCACGCCGCCGCGCTGGATCTGGCGGTCGCCAAGTCCGGTTACGGCAAGAAGGCTTTGCCTAAAGGCCAGGCTTACGGCGTGGCGGTGCACGAAGCGTTCAACACGGTGATCGCCTATGTGGTGGTGGCGTCGGTGGACAAGGGCGTTCCAAAGCTGCACAAGGTGACGGCGGGCGTGCATTGCAACCAGCCGGTCAATCCGCTGACGATCGAGGCGCAGATCCAGGGCGCGGCGCTGATGGGCCTGGGCATGACCCTGCCGGGCGCCGCCATCACGCTGAAGAACGGCGTGGTCGAGCAGCAGAACTTCAGCGACTACACGGTGGCGCGCATGACCGACATGCCGGTCATCGATGTGCACATCGTGCCGTCGAACGACGCGCCGACCGGCATGGGCGAACCCGGCTTGCCGCCGCTGGCGCCGGCCTTCGCCAACGCGTTGTTCAAATTGACCGGCAAGCGTTTGCGCAAGCTGCCGTTCGATCTGGCCAGCGCCTGAGCCGGATGGCATTAGTAGGTATATTGCTGGCAGCCGGGCGGGGTAAGCGGTTCGACCCGTCCGGCGTACAAAACAAATTGCTGCAAGCGTTGGAGAGCGGCGACGCCGTCGTCGCCGCCAGCGCGAGGAATATGCTGGCCGCGCTGCCGCGCGTGCTGGCCGTGGTCCGCCCCGGCGACGACAAGGTGGCCGCGCTATTGGGCGCGTTGGGATGCGAAGTGCGCGTCTGCGCCGACGCCGACCTGGGCATGGCCGAATCGCTGGTGACGGCGGTCGACTGCACCAAGGGCGCGGAAGGCTGGGTGATCGCCCTGGGTGACATGCCCCATGTGCAGCCGGAGACCATCCGCGCACTGGCCGCGACGATCGAACGGGGCGCGCGCATCGCGGCGCCCGTGTATCAAGGGCGGCGCGGCAATCCGGTCGCCTTCAGTAGTTATCACCTGCCGTTGCTGCTGGCGCTGGAAGGCGACCAGGGCGCACGCGCTATACTTAAGACCCACGCGGTGAGCGAACTGGACGTCGACGATATCGGCGTGGTGCGCGATATCGATACGCCGGGCGATCTGTAAACAGGACATTTGATGAAGAAATCGAACAAGAGCACTCCGGCGATCGCGTACAGCATCGTCGGCCACGATCTGGCTGCCCACCTGTTCCACGTCACGCTGACGGTGGACGCGCCGGCCGCAGGCGGCCAGGTTTTCGCGCTGCCGGCCTGGATCCCGGGCAGCTACATGATTCGCGAATTTTCGCGCAACATCGTGCGCATCCGCGCCGAATCCAACGGCGAGCCGGTGGCGCTGGCCAAGCTGGACAAGCATTCCTGGCAGGCAGCGCCGCTGAAGGATCACGCGGCATCGCTGACGTTGCACTATGAAGTCTACGCCTGGGATTTGTCGGTGCGCGCCGCACACCTGGACCAGAACCATGCGTTTTACAATGGCACCAGCGTGTTCCTGCGCGTGCTGGGGCAGGAAGACCAGCCGCACGTGGTGGACATCCAGCGTCCGGACGGCGAGGCGGCCAAGACCTGGCGCGTGGCGACCTCGCTGCCGGAACTGAAGGCGAAACGTTATGGTTTTGGCACCTATATCGCCGCCAACTACGACGAATTGATCGACCACCCGGTGGAGCAGGGCGATTTCGCGCTGGCCACGTTCAAGGCGCATGGCGTGCCGCACGACATCGTTATCAGCGGCCGGGTGCCGAATCTGGACCTGGCGCGCCTGAGCGCCGACCTGAAAAAGATCTGCGAAACCCAGATCGCCTTCTTCGAACCGAAGGCCAGGAAAGCGCCGATGGACCGCTATGTGTTCATGACGCTGGCCGTCGGCGATGGATATGGCGGCCTCGAGCATCGCGCCTCGACCGCGCTGATCTGCGCCCGCGCCGACTTGCCGAGCACGGCATCCAATAGTAAAGAGATAACAGACGGCTACCTGCAATACCTGGGCTTATGCAGCCACGAATACTTCCACACGTGGAATGTTAAGCGCATCAAGCCGGCGGCGTTCGCACCCTACAATCTGCAAGTCGAGAATTACTCGCCGCTGCTGTGGTTGTTTGAAGGCTTCACCAGTTATTACGACGATTTGATGCTGGTCCGTGCCGGCGTGATCGCGGAGCCGGCGTATTTCAAACTTCTGGGTAAAACCATAGGCAGCGTGTTGCGCGGCAGCGGGAGGACCAAGCAAAGCGTGGCGGATTCGAGTTTCGACGCCTGGGGCAAATATTATCGCCAGGATGAAAATGCGCCGAATGCCATCATCAGTTATTACACCAAGGGTTCGCTGATCGGTTTGGCGCTGGATTTGAGCATACGCGCCAAAACCGGTGGCAAGAAATCGCTGGATGATGTGATGCGTACTTTGTGGCAGCGTTACGGCCGCGATTTTTATAACGGCGCAGGCCGGGGAGTTACTCCAGCAGAAGTTGAAGTTATATTTGATGAAATAAGCGGTGGCCGTTTCAAGCCATTCTTCGATAAATATATCCGTGGAACCGAGGATCTGCCCCTGGCTAAAATGCTGGCTCCATTCGGCATTAAATACAGCGATGAGCGAAAATCTTCAAAACCCAGCCTGGATGCAAATCTCGGTAAAGATGGCAATGATTGCAAATTATCGGCCGTGCACGAAAATGGCGCCGCCCATCAAGCCGGCTTATCAGCTGGCGATATATTAGTCGCCATAGACGGCTTGCGCGTCAATGCCACCAATCTGGAAACGCTGCTTTCCCGTTACGGCATTGGATCGACCGTTGAAGTACACGCATTCCGCCGTGACGAATTAATGACGTTCAATATGACCTTGCAAGGCGAGCGTGTGCCTGGCATTACGCTGTCATTAGACCCCGCCGGCAAAAAATCCACCGGCCCAATACGCCCCAGCGCCGCCTGATAAGCAATTCCAATCCGGGGTCAGATCTGACATTCGGACACAAGCTGAACCGTAGATAGCTGTACGGTTGAGCTCCTGTCCGAATGTCAGATCTGACCCCGGATTTTTTTGCACTATGCATGCCAAATTTTGGCGTGTAAATGCCGGGTTCTGGCATGTCTGGCTGGTTTTTGCGTTGTCGCGGGGATAATTTTCCGCCTGGGCGTAGTTCTGGTTTAGAATTTGGCCTGACGCTTTAGCCTAAGAGGATAGTTCCGCACGTGATACTGCTTGATCCCACTACTATTATCCTGATGGCGACGCTGATGGCCGGTGCAATGAGCGTTGTGCTTTATTCCGCCCATTTAAGTTTTCCTAAAGAGATTAAAGGCCTGAAACAATGGGCTGGTGGATTGCTGTTATTGGCGGTCGGCTCGGTATGCTTTAGCCTGCGTGGCGGTATATTAGGAAATACATTGCCTTTGATTTGTGCGAATTCAGTGTTGATGTGGGCACTGGGTTTAACGCTGATCGGTACGCAGAAACTATATGGGCAGCGTCCGTCGTGGTGGTTGTTTCATCTGATCTGGGCGCTGGCGATGCTGGGTGTCGGCTATTGGTTGATTGTTGAACCGAACTTTGCCGCCCGGGTTGCGGTCTTTTCTTTCCTCTGCTTTATATTCTATGCCTGTCAGGTTGTATTGATATACCGCTTTGGCGAGCCACATTTTTCCAGTAAATTCTTTGGCGCATTGATGTTTCTGCAATCGGTGGTCGTGCTGACGCGCGGTATATTGGCGCTCTATATGGGTAGTGAGCATGCCACTTTGCTGACAGTCGGTCCGTTCCAGAGTATTTATCTCGCCACCGCGCATTTCATGATATTGCTGCTGGCCGTAGGCTTTATGGCGGTCGCTACCCGCCGTTTGCAAACCATCCTGGAACGCCGCTCGACTTTGGATCCATTGACGCAGGTATTAAATCGTCGCGGTTTCGCCGATATTTACGCCAAGGAGCATGCGCTGATGCTGCGCGAATCCACTGCGATGACGATGCTGAGCATCGATCTGGATTATTTTAAGAAGATTAACGACCGTTATGGCCACGCGACCGGCGACCGCGTACTGATCGACGTCGCCGAGGTTATCGGCAAAGCCTTGCGCGTGTCGGACCATGTGGCCCGTTTTGGCGGCGAGGAGTTTATCGTGTTGTTGCCGAATACAGGCTTGGACCGGGCGCGCCATATCGCGGAACGGATCCAGACGGCCTTGCGCGAGCCGCACGGGCAGGGGCTGCCTGCCTACACAGTCAGCATAGGTATTGCTTGCCAGGCAAGTGCCGACGAGAACCTGGATGGGATTTTGATGCGGGCGGACAAGGCGCTGTATAGCGCCAAGGAGTTGGGCCGCGACCGTATCGAGATCGCGGCCGAGGGCCCGCCGCCCAAGCAGGCAGTAAGGGCTTAGTTAAACAAACGAGCCAGCTCGGCGCCCGGATCCGGCGCCCGCATGAACGCTTCGCCGACCAGGAAGGCATGCACATTTGCCTCGCGCATGCGTTTGACGTCTTCCTGCACCATGATGCCGGACTCGGTAATGACCAGTTTGTCGGCCGGAATCCGGTCCAGCAGGCCCAGAGTATTCTCCAGCGACACCTCGAATGTACGCAAATTGCGGTTGTTGATGCCGAGCAAGTCGGTTTTCAGGCGCAGCGCGGCGGTCAGCTCGTCGCCGTCGTGGGTTTCCACCAGCACGCCCATGCCCAGTTCGTGGGCGCAGGCTTCCATTTCCGCCATCAATCCGTGGTCCAGCGCCGAGACGATCAGCAGGATCGCGTCCGCGCCCATCGCGCGGGCTTCGTAGATCTGGTAGACGTCGATCATGAAGTCCTTGCGCAGCACCGGAATCGCGCAGGCGGCGCGCGCCTGCTGCAGGTAGGCGGTCGAGCCCTGGAAGAACTGCTCGTCCGTCAGTACCGACAGGCATGCGGCGCCGTTGGCCTGATAGCTGGCGGCGATGTCGGCCGGGCGGAAGTCGGCACGCAGCACGCCTTTCGACGGCGAGGCCTTTTTCACTTCGGTGATCACGCCGGCATGGCCGGCGGCGATCTTGGCCCGGAGGCTGGCCTCGAAGCCGCGCAGGCCGGCGCGCAGCTCGGCGTTGCCTTCGACGTCGGCGCGCAGGCTGGCGAAGCCGCGGTATTTTTTAGCGGCGGCGACTTCGTCGGCTTTGACTGCGAGGATTTTGTTCAGGATGTCGGACATGATAAACCTAAGATTAATGTTGTTCCGCCAGCGCCAAACGCAGGCCGAGTGCCAGGAACAGGCCGCCCGTCACGCGGTTTAGCCATAGCGCCACCAGCGGCTTGACCTTCAGGCGCGCGCTGGCAAAGGCGGTGAAAACGGCCAGGCCATTACACCACAACATACCGTTGAAATTGAAAATGCAGCCCAGGACGATGAACGCCAGCGGCTTGCTGGTGGATTCAGCCGAAATAAACTGCGGCACGAACGCCAGGAAGAACAAAGCCACTTTCGGGTTCAGCACGTTGGTGAGAAAGCCCTGGAAGAAGATTTTACGATAAGCCAGCGGCTGCGCGGCGCGCGCCGCCACGGCCTGAGCCGCCGCATCATCCATATCGTCCGCATCGCTGCGTAGTCTGGCGCGCAGCATGCCGATGCCGACGTACACGATATACGCCGCGCCTATCCATTTGACGGCGGTGAATGCGGCAGCCGACGTCGCCAGCAGCGCCGACAAACCCAGCGCCGCGGCGAAGATATGGATCATGGTGCCGGCGCCTATGCCCAGCGCCGCCGCCGAGCCGGCGCGCCAGCCCTGCGTGGCGCTGCGCGTCATGATCAGCAGCGAATCCGGACCCGGCATGATATTCAGCAGCAGCCCGGAGATAATGAACAGCGTCAGGTCGTGGATGCCGAACATGATGGCCCCTTAGTTCGCGCCGCCGAGGCTTTGCGTGACCTGCACGAACTGCTCGACCTTGCGCAGCGCGTCGCCGGATGCGATGGCCTTGCGCGCACGCGCCAGGCCGTCCTCGATCGAACTTGCCACGCCTGCCGCATACAGCGCGGTGCCGGCGTTGAGCGCGACGATATCGAAAGCCGCGCCGGGTTCGCCGCGCAGCGCTTCCATCATCTTGGCTTTCGATTCGGTCGAATCGGCCACCTTCAGGTTGCGGCTGGCGATCATCTGCAGGCCGAAGTCTTCCGGATGGATTTCGTATTCGCGGATTTCGCCGTTAATCAGTTCGCCGACCATGGTGCCCGCGCCCAGCGAGACTTCGTCCATATTGTCGCGGCCATAGACCACGATGGCATGCTGCGCGCCGAGTCGCTGCAGCACGCGCACCTGGATGCCCACCAAGTCGGCGTGGAATACGCCCATCAGGATATTCGGCGCGCCGGCCGGATTGGTCAGCGGTCCCAGGATGTTGAAGATGGTGCGCACGCCCAGTTCGCGGCGCACCGGCGCCGCATGCTTCATCGCAGCGTGGTGGTTGGGCGCGAACATGAAGCCGATGCCGGTCTGCGCGATCGATTGCGCGATCTGCTCGGGTTTCAGGTTGATGTTGGCGCCCAGCGATTCGATCACGTCGGCCGAGCCGGACGAGGACGACACGCTGCGCCCGCCGTGCTTGGCCACGCGCGCGCCAGCGGCGGCGGCGACAAACATCGACGCGGTGGAGATGTTGAACGTATGCGCGCCGTCGCCGCCGGTGCCGACGATGTCGAGCAGGCCGGTGGTGTCGGCCATCGGCACCTTGGTGGAGAACTCGCGCATCACCTGCGCGGCGGCGGCGATCTCGCCGATGGTTTCCTTTTTCACGCGCAGGCCCATGGTCAGGGCCGCGATCATGGTCGGCGACATTTCGCCGGACATAATCTGGCGGAACAGGTGCAGCATCTCGTCGTGGAAAATCTCGCGGTGCTCGATGCAGCGCAGCAGTGCTTCTTGATGGGTGATAGGCATGGCAATTCCTTCTTCAATTTGGACGCGGATCGCAGCTAAAGGAGGCGCGCGGCAAGCACGCCGGCGTCTTTAGCGGACCAGGAAGTTCTTCAACAGTGCGTGACCGTGTTCCGACAGGATCGACTCGGGGTGGAACTGCACGCCCTCGATGTCGTAATCCTTGTGGCGCACGCCCATGATTTCACCGTCGTCGGTCCATGCCGTCACTTCGAGGCAGGATGGCAGCGAGCTGCGCTCGATAGCCAGAGAGTGATAACGGATCACCGTGAAGGGGGAGGGCAGGTCCTTGAAGACGCCCACGCCCGTATGCGCGATTAAAGAAGTTTTGCCGTGCATGACCTGCTTGGCGCGGATCACTTTGCCGCCGAACGCTTCGCCGATGGCCTGGTGGCCGAGGCACACGCCCAGGATCGGCTTCTTGCCGGCGAAGTGCTTGAGCACCTCGATGGAAATGCCCGCCTGCGACGGATCTTTCGGACCCGGCGAAATGCAGATGTGGTCCGGGTTCAGCGCTTCGATTTCCGCAATCGTGATTTCATCGTTGCGGTACACGCGTACATCCTCACCCAGCTCGCCGAAGTACTGCACGATGTTGTAGGTGAAGGAGTCGTAATTGTCGATCATCAGCAGCATCTCAGAACTCCCCATCCAGGCCATCTTGCACTTGTTCGGCGGCGCGCAGTACAGCGCGCGCCTTGTTTTCAGTTTCCTGCCATTCCATCTCCGGTATCGAATCGGCGACGATGCCGGCGGCGGCCTGCACGTACAGCATGCCGTCCTTGATTACACCGGTGCGGATGGCGATCGCCACGTCCATTTCGCCGCCGAAGGAGAGGTAGCCGCAGGCGCCGCCGTAGATGCCGCGCTTGCTGATTTCCAGTTCGTCGATCACTTCCATCGCCCGCACTTTCGGCGCGCCGGTCAGCGTGCCGGCGGGGAAGGTCGCGCGCAGCACGTCCAGGTTGGACAGGCCGTCTTTCAGCTTGCCCTCGACGTTGGAGACGATGTGCTGCACATGCGAGTATTTTTCGATGACCAGGCGGTCGGTGACGCTGACGCTGCCGATCTCGGAGATGCGGCCCAGGTCATTGCGCGCCAGGTCGATCAGCATCACGTGTTCGGCGATCTCCTTCGGATCGGCCAGCAGTTCCTTGGCCAGTTCGGCGTCGCGTTCCGGCGTGGCGCCGCGCGGACGGGTGCCGGCGATAGGGCGCAGCGTGACTTTCTTCTCGCCGTCCGGCAGCGTCTCGTTGCGCACCAAAATCTCCGGCGACGCGCCGACGATCTGCATGTCGCCGAAATTGTAGAAGTACATATATGGCGACGGGTTCAACGAACGCAGCGCGCGGTACAAGGTCAGCGGCGAATCGACGTACGGCTTGCGGATGCGCTGGCCGATCTGCACCTGCATCAAGTCGCCGGCCATCACGTATTCGTGGGCCTTGGCGACGGCCTTCAGGTATTCGTCCTTGGGGAAGTCGCGGATGGTTTCGGTGCGCACCGAGCTGCTCGTCACTGGCGCGTCGACGCCGCGGCGCAGCATCACACGCAGGTCTTTCAGGCGCTGGCGCGCTTTGGAATACGATTCCGGCTGCGTGGTGTCGGCGTAGACGATCAGGTACAGCTTGCCGGAGAGGTTGTCGATGACGGCCAGTTCCTCGGTCACCATCAGCTGGATGTCGGGCAGGCCCAGGTCGTCCTTGGGCTGGGTGTTGGCCAGCGTTTTTTCGATGTGGCGCACCGAGTCGTAGCCGAAGTAGCCGGCCAGGCCGCCGCAGAAGCGCGGCATGCCCGGACGCAGCGCGACCTTGAAGCGCTTCTGGTAAGCCTCGATGAATTCCAGCGGATTGCCTTCGTGCGTCTCGATCACGGCGCCGTTCTTGACGATCTCGGTGCGCGTGCCGAAGTTGCGCAGCACGGTCGTCGCCGGCAGGCCGATGAAGGAGAAGCGGCCGAAACGCTCGCCGCCGACCACCGACTCAAGCAGGAAGGTGTTCTTGCCGGCGTTCTGGCTCTGGGCCAGTTTCAGGTACAGCGTGAGCGGGGTTTCGAGGTCGGCAAAGGCTTCCGCGATCAGCGGGATGCGGTTGTAGCCATCGTTGGCCAACGATTTGAATTCGAATTCGGTCATGTCTTCTCTCCATGCCGCCAGGGATGTGGTTGTGGATTTGGCGGTGGTTTGTCAAAAAACCTGTCGGGTGCGTGCGCACGGACGACAGCAATCAGTTCGGCTCAGTTTTGCCAGGATTGCCAGCGTCGCCAAAGCCAGGCCTCAATCGAGCCGGTTTGGTTGACATTGTGTTTTTTGGTGAAAGACATTTCGGTCAGAGTAGTTCAGCTAACGGTTAATTATGTGAACGGATCAAAATAGCGGCATCGAGCAGCGTGGCTACTATACCATCGGAATCGGTTTTGTGTATAGCCTCTCCGTGATTGTAACCGTAAGGCACCGTCAGCACCGGGCAACCCGCCGCCCGTGCGGCCTGCGCGTCGTTCGAAGAGTCGCCGATGGCCACCACTTGCGCCGGCTTGAGGCCGAAATCGGCACACACCGTCTGCAGCGGCAGGGGATCGGGCTTCTTGCGCGGCAGCGAATCGCCGCCGTAAACCACCTCGAAAAAGCCGTCCAGCCCCTTCAGCTTGAGCAGCGGCGTGGTGAAGGATATCGGCTTGTTGGTTACACAGGCCAGGCGCAGGCCCTGTGCCTTCATCGCCGTCAGGCCTTCGATCACGCCGGGATACAGGGCGCTGTGGTTGCCGTTGATGCTCAGGTAGTGGCGCTGGTAGGCGTCCATCGCCGCCTCGAAGCGGGCTGCGACGCCGGCGCCGTCCAGATCCAGCGCCAGCACGGAGCGGATCAGGTTTTCGGAGCCCTTGCCGACCATCAGCGCGATCTGCTCTTGCGCGACCGGTTTCAGGCCGAGTTCCGCCAGCATGCCGTTGATCGCGACGTAAAAGTCGGGCATCGTGTCCAGCATGGTGCCGTCGAGGTCGATGATTGCGGCGCGCACGCCTGCCAGCACGCTCATTACGCTACCGTCGCCAGCTGGGCGCGCATGGCGTCGATGACGGCCTTGTAGTCCGGCTTGCCGAAGATGGCGGAGCCGGCCACGAAGGTGTCCGCGCCCGCGGCCGCGGCGGCGGCGATGTTGTCGATCTTGATGCCGCCGTCCACTTCCAGCAGGATGTCGCGGCCGGATTCGTTGATCAGGCGGCGTGCCTCGGCGATTTTCTTCAGCGCCTGCGGAATGAAGGACTGGCCGCCGAAGCCCGGGTTGACGGACATGATCAGGATCATGTCGATCTTGTCCATCACGTGCTCCAGGTAGCTCAGCGGCGTGGCCGGATTGAACACCAGGCCGGCCTTGCAGCCGTGGTCGCGGATCAGCTGCAGCGAGCGGTCGATATGGTCCGACGCTTCCGGGTGGAAGGTGATGATGTTGGCGCCGGCCTTGGCGAAGTCCGGAATGATGCGGTCGACCGGCTTGACCATCAGGTGGACGTCGATCGGCACTTGCACGTGCGGGCGGATCGCTTCGCAGACCAGCGGCCCGATGGTCAGGTTCGGAACATAATGGTTGTCCATCACGTCAAAGTGAATGATGTCCGCGCCGGAGGCGACGACGTTGCGGACCTCTTCACCCAGGCGGGCGAAATCGGCGGACAGGATGCTGGGAGCGATGCGGAATGTGGTCATGGCGGTGGGCTGCAATAAAAAAGATGCGCTATTTTACGCTGCCCGGCGCGACCGCGACCGTTTTACCCCCGTTTTCAGCCGCGCCGTCCTTGCATAGAGTGCGGATTTGCGGTGCAATGAGCGTCTGACGATATACAATCGCCAAGCTTGCAAGATGCGATTGCGATTTTACTAAGGAATTTTGATGGCCACTTACGAATTTACTGTGTCGGTCAGAACCCAGTACCTGCCAGATCAGTCGGACCCGGAGCGCACCAACTTCGTTTTCACCTACTCGATCACGATCAAGAACACCGGCACGGTGGCTGCACAGCTGATCTCACGCCACTGGGTCATCACCGACGCCAACAACCATGTGGAAGAAGTGCGCGGCCTGGGCGTGGTCGGCCACCAGCCGCTGCTGCAACCCGGCGAGCATTTCGAATACACCAGCGGCACGGCGCTGCAAACCCAGCAGGGCTCGATGGTCGGTGAATACTTCTGCGTGGCCGAGGACGGCCATCAGTTCGAAGCGAAGATCCCGGAGTTCGTGCTGTCGCTGCCGCGCACGCTGCACTGATTATTCCTGTTCGTTCTCCGGCGGGGGCAGCTTTTTGGTCTTGCCCTTGCCCTGGTACATAGTCCACCAGACGATAAACACCAGCAGGAAAAACGCCACGCATGCTTCTATCATCAATACCCACATAGCTATCCTTATGTCATTAACACGCCGTAGTCTACTCGTTCCGCTGGCCGTCGTGGCGCTTTCGCTGGCCGCCTGTACCACCACGCCGCTGCCGCCGGAGAAGCCGGTGCCGCCCGTGCCGCCCGCCGTACCGGTGCCGCCCGTCGTGCCCCCAGCCCAGCCGACGCCCGAACCGGTCAAGCCGACCGCGCTGCAACTGGTGCCGACCACCTTCGCCGCGCTGCCCGGCTGGGACAAGGATGATGTGCGCGCCGCGTGGCCGGCCTTCATGTCCTCGTGCTCGGTGCTGGTCAAGCAACCGAACTGGAAGGAGTCCTGCACCATCGCCCGCACCGTCAACGCGGGCGACGAGCAGGCGATCCGCACCTTCTTCGAAGCCTTCATGGTGCCCAACCAAGTGGTGGCGCCGGACGGCGCGACCGACGGCCTGATCACCGGCTATTACGAGCCGCTGCTGCGCGGCGCCCGCAAGAAGGGCGGTCCGTATCAGACGCCGCTGTTCAAGGTGCCGGACGATATGGTCACCATCGATCTGGCCAGCGTGTATCCGGAACTGAAGGGCATGCGCCTGCGGGGCAAGCTGGTGGGCAAGAAGGTGGTGCCTTATGCGACCCGCGCCGACATCGAGAAGGCCGACTTCCCCGGCAAGGAGCTGCTGTGGGTCGACGATCCGGTCGAGTCGTTCTTCCTGCAGGTGCAGGGCTCGGGACGGGTGCAGCTGACCGATACCCAGGAAACCGTGCGCGTGGCGTACGCGGACCAGAACGGCCATCCGTATAAATCAATCGGCAAGTACCTGGTGGAGAAGGGCGAGTTGACCGTGGAGCAGGCGTCGGCGCAGGGCATCAAGGCCTGGATCGCCGGCCACCCGACGCGCATGCAGGAGCTGTTCAATGCAAATCCGAGCTATGTGTTCTTCCGCGAAGAGCGCCTGCCGGATCCGAAGGTCGGTCCGAAAGGTTCGCTGGGCGTGCCGCTGACGCCTGCGCGCTCGGTGGCCATCGATGCGTCGCAGTTGCCGCTGGGCGCCCCGGTGTTCCTGGCGACCACCATGCCGAACAGCGACATTCCGCTGCAGCGGCTGGTCATGGCGCAGGATACCGGCGGCGCGATCCGCGGCGCGATCCGGGTCGATTACTTCTTCGGCTTCGGCACGGAAGCATCGGAAAACGCCGGCCGCATGAAGCAGCGGGGCAGCGTCTGGGTGCTGCTGCCCAAGCAGGTCAACTAGCGAAGCACCATCACGGGCAGCGTGGTATGTGCGAGCACCTTCTGCGTCTCGCTGCCCAGGAACAGCCGGTTCAGGCCCGTGCGTCCGTGCGACGCCATCATGATGATGTCGCAGCCATGCTTCTTCGCCGCCTCGACGATTTCCTCGTAGGGGCTGGGCGACATCGTTATCACTCCTTCGAACGGAATATCAGCTGCCAGCGCGGCTGCGGCCACCTTTTCGATATGCCGGCGCGCGGCGTCCTGCATCTGGGTGGCGAACTGGCCGGAATCGATCACCGCGCCGCTGTCGCCCATCGACGAAAACGGCAACGGCTGTATCACCGTGATAGCGACGATCTTCGCCTGATTGAGCCTGGCGAACCGCACCGCCGTGGCGGTTGCCTTGTCCGACAGGTCCGAACCGTCCGTCGGCAGCAAAATGGACTTGAACATGGCGCGCTCCCAAGAATGGATATGGCAACCAGCCTAATGTTTTAGGCGGATGCCCGGCGCACGTTAGGTGGCTGCCGGCGCCACCGCCGGCTGGCTGCCGCGCATGGACGACGACATCGCCATGCTGATCGTCAGCAGGATGCCGCCGGCCGCCACGCAGGCCATGCCGGTGCGGATGCTGAAATGCTCGCCGATGTAGCCGGCGGCCAGCGCGCCGAGCGGCGCCGTCGCCACCGTCAGGAAGCGCATCGTCGACACCATGCGGCCCAGATACTCATCCGGCGTGACCTTCTGGCGCAGTGTCATGTAGGGCATGAAGAACAGCATCACGCCGCAATCCATGAACAGCGACAAACCGCCGGCGGCGACCGCGCTGGCGTTCGGACTGCCGAACAGATTTGCCGGCACCACCGGCATCGCGGCAAACGCAAACGCGGTCAAGCCTATGCCGATCAGCATGGTCACACCGGGACCGAAGCGGGCATTCAATGGCTTCAGCATCAGGGAGCTCAGCAGCACGCCTATACCGCCCACCATCTGCGCCGCGCCCAGCATGCCTGCCGTCATACCCAGTTCGCGCGTGCAGAACAGCACGTTGAGCGCCGTGAATCCGTAGAACAGCATGTGCCAGACGCCGGCGCCCCAGGCCAGCGTGCGCAGTAGCGGCTGGCCCCAGATGAACAGCAGGCCGTCGTGGATGTCGCGCAGCGGATGCTTGTTCGACGGCGGCGGCTTCGGATCGTTGGCCTTCAGATTGCGCAGCAACAGGATGGAGATTACGAAGCCGAAGGCATTCAGCAGCACCGCGAACGGCGCGGTCAGCCACTGGATCAGCACGCCGGCGACGCCAGGCGCCAGCAGGCGCGAGGCCGAATCGGTGGCGGCGAACTTGGACTGCGCATCGGTCAGGCGGTCGCGCCCGATCAGGTTGGTCAGGAAGATCTGTTCGGCGCCGCCGCCCAGCACCGAACAAGCGCCGATGACGAACGACACCGCATACATCCAGTGGATCGACAGCACGCCCAGCCACCAGGCGGCCGGTATGCTGGCCAAGGTGACAGCCAGGACGGCCTTGCTGGCCAACAGCACCGGCAGTTTGCGGTTGCGGTCGAGAAGGACGCCGGCCGGCAAGGCCAGCAGCGCGAACGGAATCGCCTGGCACGCGCCGAGCACGCCCATCTGCGCCGGCGTGGCGTGCAGCAGCAAAACCGAGCACAGCGGTAGAGCCAGCGCGCTGATGTAGCTGCCGAAGCCGTTGAGGGTGGCGCTGAACCAGTAGCGCATGAAGTCGCTGTTGCGCAGCAGGTCGTCGCCGCTCAGCTTGTCCTTCAGGTAGTGGCGAAAGGCGGTAAAAATAGGAAGCTCTTTAAAGCAGGTTGCCGAGCTTCAATCATACCAGCGCGGGAGTTAGGCGCTACAATCCTCGAGGAATATTTCACCGTGAAGGAGACACCTATGCAATATGAAGATCTGATCGTCGAAGTGCACGACAAAGTCGCCCTGATCCGTTTGAACCGGCCGAAGGCGCTGAACGCGCTGAACGACCGTATGATGAACGAGCTGGGCGATGCTTTATATAAGTTCGACGCCGATCCAGCCATCGGCTGCATCGTGCTGACCGGCAGCGAGAAAGCCTTCGCCGCCGGCGCCGACATCGCGGCCATGGCGGACTACACCTACCAGGACACTTACCGCGACAACTACATTACGCGCAACTGGGAGCACATCCTGCGCATCCGCAAGCCGGTGGTCGGCGCCGTGGCCGGCTATGCGCTGGGCGGCGGCTGCGAATTGGCGATGATGTGCGACTTCCTGATCGCGGCTGACAACGCCAAGTTCGGCCAGCCGGAAATCAAGGTTGGCGTCACGCCTGGCGCCGGCGGCACGCAGCGCCTGCCGCGCACCATCGGCAAGGCCAAGGCCATGGATCTGCTGCTGACGGCGCGCACCATCGACGCGGCCGAAGCCGAGCGCATCGGCCTGGTTTCGCGCGTAGTCCCTGCGGACAAGCTGATCGAAGAAGTGCTGACCGCGGCCAAACAGATCGCCTCGATGCCGACCTCGGTCGCGATGATGATCAAGGATGCCGTCAACCGCGCGTTTGAAACCACGCTGACGGAAGGCGTCACCTACGAGCGCCGTTTGTTCCAGGCAGCGTTCGGCACGCCAGCTCAAAAAGAGGGCATGCATGCCTTCCTTGAAAAGCGCTTGCCAAACTTCGAAGGTCTTTGATATGATTCGGCCCCTCGCAGAACAACACATAAGAATGTGACGTAAAACGAGGGGTTGACGAGAGAAAAGAAACACTTCATAATCTCGCTTCTCTGTTGCTGACAAACACAACGCTTTGTCGATAAGCAGCAAGCAGTACCGAACAAGTTCTTTAAAAATTAACAGTCGATAAGTGTGGACGTTTGATGGAAGTGCACACGAAGCCTTCGGGTTTTGTGAAACTTAAAAAATATCAAATGTTCACAAGAAGTAATGAAATAGGCGCTACGAAAGTAGTGGCCTGTCAGTATTTTGAGTGAGCGACCCAGCAGAAATGCTGGTGACACGAAAGTGTCAAAGTAACAGAGATTAAACTGAAGAGTTTGATCCTGGCTCAGATTGAACGCTGGCGGCATGCCTTACACATGCAAGTCGAACGGCAGCGCGGGGCAACCTGGCGGCGAGTGGCGAACGGGTGAGTAATATATCGGAACGTACCCTGGAGTGGGGGATAACGTAGCGAAAGTTACGCTAATACCGCATACGATCTAAGGATGAAAGTGGGGGATCGCAAGACCTCATGCTCCTGGAGCGGCCGATATCTGATTAGCTAGTTGGTGGGGTAAAGGCCCACCAAGGCATCGATCAGTAGCTGGTCTGAGAGGACGACCAGCCACACTGGAACTGAGACACGGTCCAGACTCCTACGGGAGGCAGCAGTGGGGAATTTTGGACAATGGGCGCAAGCCTGATCCAGCAATGCCGCGTGAGTGAAGAAGGCCTTCGGGTTGTAAAGCTCTTTTGTCAGGGAAGAAACGGCTGCCTCTAATACAGGTGGCTAATGACGGTACCTGAAGAATAAGCACCGGCTAACTACGTGCCAGCAGCCGCGGTAATACGTAGGGTGCAAGCGTTAATCGGAATTACTGGGCGTAAAGCGTGCGCAGGCGGTTTTGTAAGTCTGTCGTGAAATCCCCGGGCTCAACCTGGGAATGGCGATGGAGACTGCAAGGCTAGAGTTTGGCAGAGGGGGGTAGAATTCCACGTGTAGCAGTGAAATGCGTAGATATGTGGAGGAACACCGATGGCGAAGGCAGCCCCCTGGGTCAAAACTGACGCTCATGCACGAAAGCGTGGGGAGCAAACAGGATTAGATACCCTGGTAGTCCACGCCCTAAACGATGTCTACTAGTTGTCGGGTCTTAATTGACTTGGTAACGCAGCTAACGCGTGAAGTAGACCGCCTGGGGAGTACGGTCGCAAGATTAAAACTCAAAGGAATTGACGGGGACCCGCACAAGCGGTGGATGATGTGGATTAATTCGATGCAACGCGAAAAACCTTACCTACCCTTGACATGGCTGGAATCCTTGAGAGATTGAGGAGTGCTCGAAAGAGAACCAGTACACAGGTGCTGCATGGCTGTCGTCAGCTCGTGTCGTGAGATGTTGGGTTAAGTCCCGCAACGAGCGCAACCCTTGTCATTAGTTGCTACGAAAGGGCACTCTAATGAGACTGCCGGTGACAAACCGGAGGAAGGTGGGGATGACGTCAAGTCCTCATGGCCCTTATGGGTAGGGCTTCACACGTCATACAATGGTACATACAGAGGGCCGCCAACCCGCGAGGGGGAGCTAATCCCAGAAAGTGTATCGTAGTCCGGATTGTAGTCTGCAACTCGACTGCATGAAGTTGGAATCGCTAGTAATCGCGGATCAGCATGTCGCGGTGAATACGTTCCCGGGTCTTGTACACACCGCCCGTCACACCATGGGAGCGGGTTTTACCAGAAGTAGGTAGCTTAACCGTAAGGAGGGCGCTTACCACGGTAGGATTCGTGACTGGGGTGAAGTCGTAACAAGGTAGCCGTATCGGAAGGTGCGGCTGGATCACCTCCTTTCTAGAGTAGCACTCTCCAACAAGCGTTCACACTTATCGACTGTCAATATTAAAGAACAGCATTTGGGGCTGTAGCTCAGCTGGTTAGAGCACCGTGTTGATAACGCGGGGGTCGTTGGTTCGAGTCCAACCAGCCCTACCAGTTTCTGCCTTGTAGTAAATCTCAGGGGGATTAGCTCAGCTGGGAGAGCACCTGCTTTGCAAGCAGGGGGTCGTCGGTTCGATCCCGTCATCCTCCACCAAGAGTTCAAATGTAAGGGTAAGCCTTTAGATTTGATCTTTTAGAGATCAAGTGCTGTACGTTCTTTAACAATCTGGAAGAAGTAAGTAAATTTTTATTGATCGTGTTCGCCGACAGGCGGATACGATGGGTAATGATTGTATGTATCAACAAACGCAACAACGTAGTACTTCTTATTTCTATAACCGCTCCTTTGTTTAGTCGCAAGGGGCTAACGTTATAGGGACAAGTGAATAAGTGCACATGGTGGATGCCTTGGCGATTACAGGCGATGAAGGACGTAGTAGCTTGCGATAAGCTGCGGGGAGCTAGCAAACAAGCTTTGATCCGCAGATTTCCGAATGGGGAAACCCACCCTTTATGGGTATTGCATACTGAATACATAGGTATGCAAGGCGAACGCGGCGAACTGAAACATCTAAGTAGCTGCAGGAAAATAAATCAACCGAGATTCCCAAAGTAGTGGCGAGCGAAATGGGAAGAGCCTGCACGTTTTAGCATGACGCATAGAAGAATCCTCTGGAAATAGGAGCCATAGCGGGTGATAGCCCCGTATTCGAAATGCGATGTGTGGAACTAAGCGTGCGACAAGTAGGGCGGGACACGAGAAATCCTGTCTGAATATGGGGGGACCATCCTCCAAGGCTAAATACTCGTAATCGACCGATAGTGAACCAGTACCGTGAGGGAAAGGCGAAAAGAACCCCGGGAGGGGAGTGAAATAGATCCTGAAACCGTGTGCATACAAACAGTAGGAGCGGACTTGTTCCGTGACTGCGTACCTTTTGTATAATGGGTCAGCGACTTACATTCAGTGGCAAGGTTAACCATATAGGGAAGCCGTAGAGAAATCGAGTCCGAACAGGGCGATAGTCGCTGGGTGTAGACCCGAAACCAAGTGATCTACTCATGGCCAGGATGAAGGTGCGGTAACACGCACTGGAGGTCCGAACCCACTAATGTTGAAAAATTAGGGGATGAGCTGTGGGTAGGGGTGAAAGGCTAAACAAACTTGGAAATAGCTGGTTCTCTCCGAAAACTATTTAGGTAGTGCCTCAAGTATCACCATCGGGGGTAGAGCACTGTTATGGCTAGGGGGTCATCGCGACTTACCAAACCATTGCAAACTCCGAATACCGATGAGTGCGAGCTTGGGAGACAGACGTCGGGTGCTAACGTCCGGCGTCAAGAGGGAAACAACCCAGACCGCCAGCTAAGGTCCCAAAGATTGGCTAAGTGGAAAACGAAGTGGGAAGGCTAAAACAGTCAGGATGTTGGCTTAGAAGCAGCCATCATTTAAAGAAAGCGTAATAGCTCACTGATCGAGTCGTCCTGCGCGGAAGATGTAACGGGGCTAAGCCAGTCACCGAAGCTGCGGATATCTAGCAATAGATATGGTAGGAGAGCGTTCTGTAAGCCTGCGAAGGTGTCTTGTAAAGGATGCTGGAGGTATCAGAAGTGCGAATGCTGACATGAGTAGCGATAATGGGGGTGAAAAGCCCCCACGCCGTAAGCCCAAGGTTTCCTGTTCAACGTTCATCGGAGCAGGGTGAGTCGGCCCCTAAGGCGAGGCAGAGATGCGTAGCTGATGGGAAGCAGGTTAATATTCCTGCACCGTCGTATGATGCGATGGGGGGACGGATCGCGGAAGGTTGTCTGCCTGTTGGAATAGGCAGTTTCTGGTTCATAGAAGGCGCTTAGGCAAATCCGGGCGCGGAATTCAAGGGACTGGGACGAGGCACTTAGGTGCTGAAGCAATCGGAAGTGGTTCCAAGAAAAGCCTCTAAGCTTCAGTCATACGAGACCGTACCGCAAACCGACACAGGTGGGCGAGATGAGTATTCTAAGGCGCTTGAGAGAACTCGGGAGAAGGAACTCGGCAAATTGGTACCGTAACTTCGGGAAAAGGTACGCCCTTGTAGCTTGACTGGCTTGCGCCAGAAGGGTGAACGGGTTGCAATAAACTGGTGGCTGCGACTGTTTAATAAAAACACAGCACTCTGCAAACACGAAAGTGGACGTATAGGGTGTGACGCCTGCCCGGTGCTGGAAGATTAAATGATGGGGTGCAAGCTCTTGATTGAAGTCCCAGTAAACGGCGGCCGTAACTATAACGGTCCTAAGGTAGCGAAATTCCTTGTCGGGTAAGTTCCGACCTGCACGAATGGCGTAACGATGGCCACACTGTCTCCTCCCGAGACTCAGCGAAGTTGAAGTGTTTGTGATGATGCAATCTACCCGCGGCTAGACGGAAAGACCCCATGAACCTTTACTGTAGCTTTGCATTGGACTTTGAACCAATCTGTGTAGGATAGGTGGGAGGCTTTGAAGCGGGGACGCCAGTTCTCGTGGAGCCAACCTTGAAATACCACCCTGGTTTGTTTGAGGTTCTAACCTTGGTCCGTTATCCGGATCGGGGACAGTGCATGGTAGGCAGTTTGACTGGGGCGGTCTCCTCCTAAAGTGTAACGGAGGAGTTCGAAGGTACGCTAGGTACGGTCGGACATCGTGCTAATAGTGCAATGGCATAAGCGTGCTTAACTGCGAGACTGACAAGTCGAGCAGGTACGAAAGTAGGACATAGTGATCCGGTGGTTCTGTATGGAAGGGCCATCGCTCAACGGATAAAAGGTACTCTGGGGATAACAGGCTGATTCCTCCCAAGAGTTCATATCGACGGGGGAGTTTGGCACCTCGATGTCGGCTCATCACATCCTGGGGCTGTAGCCGGTCCCAAGGGTATGGCTGTTCGCCATTTAAAGTGGTACGTGAGCTGGGTTTAAAACGTCGTGAGACAGTTTGGTCCCTATCTGCCGTGGGCGTTGGAAATTTGAAGGGGGCTGCTCCTAGTACGAGAGGACCGGAGTGGACAGACCTCTGGTGTACCGGTTGTCACGCCAGTGGCATTGCCGGGTAGCTAAGTCTGGAAGAGATAACCGCTGAAAGCATCTAAGCGGGAAACTTGCCTTAAGATGAGATTTCCCAGAGCCTTGAGCTCTTTGAAGGGTCGTTCGAGACCAGGACGTTGATAGGTCAGGTGTGGAAGTGCAGTAATGCATTAAGCTAACTGATACTAATTGCCCGTACGGCTTGTCCCTATAACCTTAGCAGGTTATGGTGAATGAGAAGTACGTTGGAACGTTCGTTGATACAACTTCATTACCTAATTACTTACCGATTCCAGATTCTGGGCAACGTTCACAAGAACGCGGCTCGTACAAGTCAATGCCTGATGACCATAGCAAGTTGGTCCCACCCCTTCCCATCCCGAACAGGACCGTGAAACAACTCTGCGCCGATGATAGTGCTGCAACCAGTGTGAAAGTAGGTTATCGTCAGGCTAGTTATACTAAAAAGCCCCTTCCAGAAGATCTGGTTGGGGGTTTTTTTCGTCTGTCACATCCATGTAACGTAGTGTAGCTAAGCTTGTCTCTTTTTCAACTGAGGCCAGCTACATGAAAAACTTCTCCTTGTTATCGCTCGCGGTGTTCTCCGTCCTGGCAGGATGTGGCGGCAGTGATACTGCGGCGCCCGCCAAGACACCGATGACCGGTGTGTTCCTGGATGGCGCGGTGGAAAACCTGGACTATGTCGCCGGCACCGCCGCGAAAGCCACGACTTCCGCAAAGGGAGAGTTTACTTGCTACGCCGGCGATACCGTCGCCTTCAGCATCGGCGGCGTTGCGCTGGGCAGCGCCGCTTGCGCCGCCACCATCACGCCGTTGCAGCTGGCCGGCGTTACCGACGTCAAGGACACGAAAGTCGTCAACCGCCTGTTGGCCTTGCAGCTGCTGGATGAAGACAGTGATCCGTCGAACGGCATCAAGCTGGCCGCCGATGTGAAAACTGCACTGGCGTCGAAGAGCGCCGACTTCACTCTGGATGCCGCCGCCTTCAACACCGCCATGAGCGCCAACCTGACCGCCGCCGGCGCCAGGTACGCCAGCCGCACCGTCGATGACAGCCGCCGCGCGCTGGTCCGCGAACACTTCGAAGATACCTTGGCCTCCAAGGTCGGCACGCCGGTCAGCGAATCCTTCACGCAGACCACGCCACTGGGTGCCGTCGCCGTCAGCGTGACGCGCTATCAGATGCAGGCTGCCGCCAGCTACTACGTGCCGTACGAAGGCAGCAACGCCAAGGTCAAGGAAGATTTCCCGCTGGGCTTCCTGCCGTCCTACGGTTCCTCCATCGCCTTCAAAGGCACCAACGCTAACGGCGACCTGGAGTTCTATGGCCTGACTGACCGCGGTCCGAACGGCGACGGCCCGAACCTGCCGTCGTTGAGCGGCAGCGGCGTCACTGGCGCCAAGATATTCCCGTCGCCGAGCTTCACGCCGTCGTTCGGCGTGATCACCGTCGGCAAATCCGGCGCGGTGCTCACTACGTCGACGCCGATCAAGGCATCGGCCACAGTGAAGACTTCCGGCCTGGCCATCCCGCCTGGCGCCATCGGCAACTCGGCCGAACTGCCGGTGCTGGATGCGATGAAGTACGACGCCAACAGCAAGGCCACCTTTGATGCCAACGGCCTCGATACCGAAGCCATCGTGGTCGACAAGAAGCGCAACGTGCTGTGGATCTCCGACGAATACGGTCCGTTTATCATCAAGCTCGATCCGTCCACCGGCATCATCCTCAATAAGTACGCACCAGGCAGCGGCCTGCCGGACATCTTCCTGAAGCGCCGCGCCAATCGCGGCATGGAAGGCCTGACGCTGGATACCAGTACCGACAAGCTGCACGGCTTCCTGCAAAGCCCTCTGACCGACGGCAACGCGACCTATTCGGTGACCGGCAAGAGTGAAGCGATCGAGCGCTTTGCACGCTTCACGCGCTGGATTGAATTCGATCCGACCACTGGCGCCTCGGGCAAGATGTACGCGTATCCACTCGACGCCGCCGACTACCAGGACGGCCGCACCGGCAACGCCAAGCTGGGCGATCTGGTCGCACTGGGCAACGGCAAATTCATCGTGATCGAACAGGGCGCCAACCCCGCCGGCAAAGTTTTCAACAAGCTGATGCTGGTGGAGATCGGCGCGGCGACGGATATCGCAGCGGCGGCCTACAACGTCAAGACCTCCGACCTGGAAAAGAGCAGCATGAGCGGCGCTGCCGTGAATGGCGCGGATTGGAAATCGGTGGTGACGCTGAAGAAAACGCTGCTGCTCGATCTGAACGCGATCGGCTGGCTGGCAGAGAAAGCCGAAGGCCTGACCATCGTCGATGGCAATACGCTGGCACTGGCCAATGACAACGACTTCGGCATGAAAACCAGGATCTTTACGCCGGCTGGCGTGGTGGTGGACGACGCCGATGTCACCAAGTGCAATGTCGATGCGGCCGGTTCCATCATCACCAGCGCCGCCGCCGGTTGCAATGCCGCGAACACGATCCGCGTTGCACGCGGCGAGGATCGCGAGCGTCCAAGCCGCTTGTGGCTGATCAAGTTCACCAAGGCGCTGACAGCATTTTGATGAGTGAGGCGGGCCAGGCGGCCCGCCTTTTTTATTTCGCTGCGGCGTTCTGCTCCGCGATCAGTTTGCCGATCTGCGAATCGGCCTTCACGGGTTCGATCAACAGCACCTGCTGGCGGTTGATCAGCATGTGGTCCGGCCCATGGGCTTCGCCGCCGCGCTTGATCAGCACACTGGTTACCGCCTTGGTTTCCGGATCCTGCCGGCCCTGAATGTAAAACACATCGCGCAGCGACAGATACTCGCCGCTGCCTTCCTCCGCGCGCCCATAGAACAGCTGCCCGTTCATCAGCGCGACCGCCTGATACGGCGTGCTGAATACCGGCGCCTTGCGGCCGCCAAACGCGATGAAGCACACTGCAACGGCGATGACGGCCGTGGCCAGTGTTGTTGTCGCCGTTGCATATGCGGCTAATTTTTGCATGAAGAATCCCTTGGTATGAAAGACGGCAGCGCGGCAGCATAGCAGCTTGCTTCACCGCCGCACAGGTCATGAACGGCGTATGTGCATCGATGCCACACCGTCATGGCCTTGTCATAATTTTATGGGATATTGAAAGTTTGCTTACACAATAAACGGGACAAATCATGCCGATCACGCTGCCGAAATCTTCATCCGCCGTTCAATTCCTGCTGATGGCGGCAGCATTGCCGCTCAGCGTGGGTGCCGCATCGGCCGTCGATTTCCCCGGCACCATCAGCAACGCCAATACCAAGGCGCAAACGCTGGCGGCCGGCCAGTCCGGCACGATCACTGCGGCAGGCACGCTGACGGTCGCCACCGACAAGGTCGCCGTCACCATCACCGGCAGCAATGCGACGCTGGACAACCAGGGCACGATCAAGCAGACCGGCACCGGCCGCGTGATCCGCGATAACACCGGCGTCACCGGCCTGACCATCAACAACGGCAGCTCCACCAACGCCACCGCGCTGATGCAGGCAGCCGACGCGGACGTGATCCAGATGAACAAGGCAAACGCCGGCGTCACGCTGAATAATTATGGCTCGATGATCTCACTGAACGCCAGTGCCGGCGGCGCGCAGGCCGTAGACTTCAGCGCCATGACCTCCGGTACGAACATCGTCAACAACTATGCCGGCGGCTTGCTGAAGGCCGGCGAGGCTGACGCGGTGCGTACCGGTGTTGGCGGCGTCGTGAACAACAGCGGCACCATCTTGTCGCTGACCAGCACCGGCAGCAGCAGCGACGGCATCGACGCGCAAACAAACAGCGGCGCCACCATCGTCAACGGCATCACCGGGCTGGTCGAAGGTGCGCGCCACGGCATCACCGGCGGCCAGAGCGACGCCTCGGCCAACTTCACCATGAGCATCACAAACAGCGCCGGCGGCATTATCCGCGGCATGAACGGCTCGGGCGTCAATCTCGATGGCTTCAATAACAAGCAGATCGCCACCGTCGTCAATCATGGCCTTGTCAGCGGCAACGGCGTAACAGGCGACGGCGACGGCCTGGATATCGACGGCATCGCCAACGTCACCAACACCGGCATCATCCGCTCGATCAACGCCTTCAGCGCGCCTGCCGATGGTCTGGCGTACAGCGAAGGCATCAGCGTTGGCGGCGGCACTATCATCAACTCCGGCACCATCGAAGGTCTGGTCTCGGCCGGGAACGGCAATGCCGTCGGGCGCGGCATCACGCTGGCCGGCAACGACATCGCCGGTTCGGGCGGCCTGCGCGAAGGCTTGTATGGCCACGCGACCATCACCAACCAGAGCGGCGGCGTGATACGCGGCCAGAGCGATTCGGGCATTGTGGCGGTGGGCGCCAGGAGCGGTTTCGTCGTCACCATTAATAACAACGCCGGCGCCAGCATCGTTGGCGGCGGTACCGTCAACGCGGCCATCAAGACCGGCGCCGACAACACTGTCATCGTCAACGGCGGCATCATCAACGGCGCCAGCAGCGGCAAGGCGATTGAGATGGGCAGCGGCCAAAACAGCCTGACCATCACCGGCGGCAGCGTCGTCGGCAGCATCAGTGGCGGAAGTAGTGGCGGCAATACCATGGTGGTCAATCCAGGCGCCGGCAACAGCTTCTCGTATGCAGGTTCGATCTCGAACTTCAGCAACGTGGAGATCAAGAGCGGCAATGTCGCATTGTCGGGCGTGAGTACCTACATCGGCGCCACGCAGATCAGCGGCGGCGTGCTGACGCTGGATGGCGCGAACCGGCTCTCCGCCAATAGTGCGCTGATATTGAATGGTGGTGTGCTGCAGTTGACCAATGCCGGCGGCGCGAATGGCCAGACTTTCGCCAGCCTGTCGCTGACGGACGACTCGTCGGTGATGCTCGGTTCCTCTTCGCTGACCTTCAATGGCCTCGGCGCGGTCGTCAACGGCAAGACCTTGTCGTTCACCGAAGCGGCATCGGGTGCCTATGCCTTCCGCCTGCTGGGCGATGTGACTCATGACGCCAACTTCCTGATGCTGGTCGGCGCCACGCGTATTGACGGACTGGCGGCGCGCTATAGCTTCGACGGCGCCTACACCGGCGTGGCCGCCGTGCCGGAACCAGCGACGTACGCAATGCTGTTCGCCGGCCTGGCCATGGTGGCCGCCATCGCGCGTCGCCGCAAGCAGGGCGGCCGCTAAGCCGGACTGCCCCTGCTGATACTCTCGCCATCCTCCTTGCGCAGCGACCAGAAGGTCAGCGATGACAGGATGGTGAGCACGGCCAGCGCAATAAAGGCGTGATGCAGGGCGCCGGTCAGCGCGATGCGGTTGGATTGAGGCAGGTCGCCCAGGAACCAGCCGGTCACCAGCGAACCAGCGGCCAGGCCAAAGCTCATCGACAGTTGTTGCATCGAGCTGGCCATGGTACTGGCCATGCTGGAATCGGCTCCATCGACGTCGGCATAGGCAATGCTGTTCATGCTGGAGAACTGCAGCGAGTTAAAGAAGCCCAGGCACAGGCTGATCATCACGATCACATACAGCGGCGTGCCTTGCTGGACGAATGTGTACATGCTGATGGTCAGGCCGATCAGCACCGTGTTGACGGTGAGGACCTGGCGGTAGCCGAACTTTGCCAGCACCCGCACCGAAATGAATTTCATGCCCATCGCTGCGGCGGCGGAAGGCATCATCAACAAGCCCGATTGCCATGCCGGCAAACCGAGCCCCAACTGGTACAGCAGCGGCAGCAGGAACGGCAAACCGCCGACGCCGAGCCGGGTGATGAACCCGCCAACCACCGATACGCGGAAAGTACGGATCTTGAACAACGCCAGCCGCAGCAAGGGGAACGGCTCCGTCCTGGCGTGCCATCCATAGGCCGCCAGCAGGCTGCAGGCGATCAGCAGCAGTACCGAGGCCGAGGTGATATCCAGCCGGTGCTCGCCGAATATCTCCAGCAGCCATGACAGCAACGCTATGCCGGTGCCGAACAAGACAAGACCGATCAGGTCCAGCGGCCGCTGGCTTTCGCTGCGATAGTCGGGCATGTAGCGGTTTGCCAGGAAGATCGCCACCAGGCCGACCGGTACGTTGACGAAAAAAATATCCCGCCACGTCAGCCAGTGCACGATCAAGCCGCCGACCGTAGGGCCGAGCAAGGGGCCGATCAGCGCCGGGATGATCACGAAGTTCATCGCCGCCAGCAGTTCCGATTTGGGGAAGGTGCGCACGATGGTCAAGCGCCCGACCGGCATCATCATCGCCGCGCCAAGGCCCTGCAGCAGCCGCGCCGCCACCAGCATCGGCGAGTTGACCGACAGGCCACACAGCACGGACGCCACAGTGAATATCGCGACGGCGCTCATGAAGACACGGCGGGTACCGAAGCGGTCCGCCATCCAGCCGCTGATCGGTATCGACACGGCCAGGCTGAGGATGTAGCTGGTGACCACGGCCTTCAGGCTCAGCGGCGTGACCTGCAGGCTGGCCGCCATGCTGGGGATCGCCGTATTGACGATGGTGGAGTCTAGCTGCTCCATAAACAGGGCTGTGGCGACTACCCAGGGCAGGTAGCTCTTGGCGGCGTTAGTGTTCATGGCCTCGATTGTCACACAAAAGAAACCGGACGGTCATATCGTCGTCATGAATCGGGCGTAAGTTGCGCTCATCGAAACGGTCGATGGAGATGATATGGACGCCAAACCGCTGTTCCCTGGTCGTCGCGGGTTTATCCGCCAGATGGCATCCACCGCCTTGCTGGGCGTGGGCGCCGGCGCTGGTTTGGGCGGCTGCAGCAGCACCGCCGCCGGCATCGGCGATGGCGCCGCCGTCGGCTTCGATCATGGCGTGGCCAGCGGCGACCCGCTAACCGACCGCGTCATTCTCTGGACCCGCGTCACGCCGCGCCGCAACGAACAGGAAGGCGACATCGCCGTGCGCTGGCAGATTGCGACCGATCCGGCCATGCAGATGGTGGTGGCCCACGGCAGTTCGACCACATCGATGCAGAAGGACTACACGGTCAAGGTGGATGCCGCCGGCCTGCTGCCCGGCCATGTGTACTACTACCAGTTTGCGGTCGATACGGTGAAGTCGGACGTCGGCCGTACCAAGACGCTGCCGCGCGCCGATGCGCGCCAGGTCCGGCTGGCGGTGTTCTCCTGCTCGAACTACCCATCCGGCTACTTCAACGTCTATGCCGACGCCGCGCGCCAGGACGATATCGACGCTGCGCTGCACATCGGCGACTACATCTACGAATACGAAAGCACCGGCTACGCTTGCGGCAACGCCGAGGCGCTGGGCCGGGTGTCGGAGCCGCGCGAACTGTTGCTGCGGCTGGACGACTACCGTCGCCGCTACGCCCAATACCGCACGGATCCGGATCTGCAGGCGGTGCACGCGGCGATGCCGTTCATCGCGGTGTGGGACGATCACGAATTTGCCGACGATACCTGGCGCGACGGTTCGGCCGAGCACAAGGCCAGCGAATACGGACCGTTCACGCTGCGCAAGCTGGCGGCGATGACGGCCTACCACGAGTGGATGCCGATCCGCGCGCCCGATGCGTCGTCGCCGGAAAAGATCTACCGCTCGTTCGATTTCGGTGGCGTGGTATCGCTGCACATGCTCGATACGCGCTTGATCGGCCGCGACCAGCAGCTGATGATGTCGTCCTATTACGATGAGCACAAACGCTTCGACGTGGAGAAGTACAAGCATGACGTCTGTTCGCCGCGCCGGCAGATGATGGGCGCCACGCAAATGGAATGGCTGGAACAGCAGGTGAAGAACTCCAGCGCGCGCTGGCAGATGCTGGGCCAGCAGGTGCTGATGGCGCGCATGGAATATCCGACCGCCGTGGCGATGGGCGAATGCAGTTGCACCGACTACTCGGCGCTGAAGAAGCGCGCCGCCGCCGATCCTTCCTGCGTCAGCGGCAAGGAGACGAAATGGCTGTCCGCGCCGACCTTGCCCTGCTATATGGATTCCTGGGACGGTTACCAGAACGACCGCGAACTGGTGTTCTCGATGATGCAGCGCCACCGCAAGAACATGGTGGTGCTGGCCGGCGACACCCACAACGCCTGGGCCAGCGACCTGCACGATGCGCAAGGCCGCCAGGTGGGCGTGGAGTTCGCGACCGCGTCGGTATCGTCGCCGGGAATGGAGGGCGCGTACCCGGACCGTGATCCCGAGGATGTAGCCAATATGATGGTCGACTTGATCGAACCGCTGTATTACGCGCAGACCAGCAAGCGTGGATACATGATCGTCACCGCCAGCCATGAGCAGGTGCGCTGCGACTGGCGCTTTGTAGACACGGTGTTCAAGCACGAATTCACGGCGGCCACGGAGCGCAGCCTGCGCGTGCTGCCGGGCCCGGGCAACCGCAGGATCGAGGAATGCGCCGGCGCCTGATGCGGTCTAACCTTCGCCGGCAGGATTGTCCCAGAGGTCCTCAAACAGGATATCGCTGAGCGGACGGCGCTGGTCCCATTTTTCCAGCTCCAGCATCGGCGCGGTGTAGAACTCGTCCACGTGCCCGACGCACAGTACTGCGATCGGCTGGCTTCCCTCCGGCATGCCGCAGATATCGCGCAGCCGCTGCGGATCGAACATGGAAACCCAACCTACGCCTATGCCTTCCGCCCGTGCGGCCAACCAGAAGTTCTGCAGCGCGCACGAGGCGGAGGCCAGATCCATTTCCGGCATGGTGCGGCGGCCGAAGATGTATCCGTCGCGTTTGTCGACCAGTCCGACCACCAGCACTTCCGCACAGGCCAGTATGCCTTCCACCTTGAGCTGCATGAATTCCTCCGCGCGCTTGCCCAGCGCCTCGGCGGTCTTGATGCGTTCTTCATTGACGTGCCGGTGGATCTGCGCACGCAATTCCGGCTGCGTGATGCGGATGAAGCGCCACGGCTGCATCAAGCCCACGCTGGGGCCGTTATGCGCTGCGGCGATGAAGCGCTTAAGCTGGCCCACCTCCAGCGGTCCCGGTTTGAAATGGCGTACGTCGCGGCGCTCGCGGATGGCGCGGTAGACGCCGTCGATTTCCGGCTGTGAAAAGGCGTACGGATTGGTTGCGGTGCTCATGGGGTGGCTCCTGGTTTTCGTAGTGTGATCAACGCATCCAGCAACGGTTGGGCGGCGTCGGCGATGCGATCCAGGCTGGCTTCGCGCAGCGCGCTGGTGTCCACTGTGTGCTCCGAATGCAGGCCGGCCCAGCGCAGCAGTGCGCTGCTGGCCTCCGGTGTGTCGAACAGGCCGTGCAGATAGGTGCCGAGGATCTGGCCGTCCGCCGAGCGGGCGCCCTCGGGACGGCCGTCGATGATAAAGGCCGGGGTGTCGAGCGCGCTGCCGGTCGAGGTGCCCATATGGATTTCGTAGCCGCTGACGCCGGCCCTGCTGTCGTCGAAGGCGCACACGCCTCGTACTTGCACCAGGCGTTTTTCGGCCGTCATCTCGGTGCTCATGTCGAGCAGGCCGAGGGCGGTAGAGTCGCCTGCCTTGCCTTCGATGCCCATCGGGTCGGTGACGCTGCGGCCCAGCATCTGGAAGCCGCCGCAGACGCCGATCACTTTGCCGCCATAGCGCAGGTGGCGCGCTATCTGTTCCGGCCAACCTTGCGCACGCAGCCAATCAAGGTCACCGCGCGTATTCTTGCTGCCGGGGAGGATGATCAGGTCGGCGGCGGGGATTGCTTCGCCCTGGCGCACAAAACGCAGATCGACGTCAGGGTGGGCGCGCAATGCGTCGAAGTCGGTGTGGTTGCTCATGCGCGGCAGGCTGGGCACCACGACGCGGAAGGCGCCACGCGTGGCTTGCACCGGTTGCACGGCATCCTCCGCATCGAGGAACAGGCCGTGCAGGTAGGGCAGCACCGCCAGCACCGGCTTACCGGTTTGCTGTTCCAGCCATTCGAGTCCCGGCTCCAGCAGCTTGATGTCGCCGCGGAAGCGGTTGATGACGAAGCCGATGGTGCGGGCACGTTCGCTCTCGGACAGGCAGGATAAGGTGCCGACGATATGGGCGAACACGCCGCCGCGGTCTATGTCCGCCACCAGTATCACCGGGCAGTCGACTTTTTCGGCGAAGCCCATGTTGGCGATGTCGCGGTCGCGCAGGTTGATCTCGGCCGGACTGCCCGCGCCTTCGACGATGACGCAGTCGTATTGCTTCAGCAGGCGTTCGTGCGATTCCAGCACCGCCTGCATGGCGATGGTCTTGTATTGGTGGTAGTCGCGCGCGTTCATTTCGGCGCGCACCTTGCCGTGGATGATGACCTGGGCGCCGATGTCGCTGGATGGCTTGAGCAAGACCGGATTCATGTCGGTGTGCGGAGCGATGCCGGCGGCGATGGCTTGCAGCGCCTGTGCGCGGCCGATCTCGCCGCCGTCGGCCGTGACGGCGCTGTTTAGCGCCATATTCTGCGGCTTGAACGGTGCGACGCGCACGCCCTGGCGCCTGACCAGCCGGCACAGGGCTGCAACGATGGTACTCTTGCCGGCGTCGGAGGTGGTGCCCTGTACCATCAGGGTCGAGTAAGGGAAGCTCATATCAGTTCTTGCGGTGCTGGCGCGCCAGCTCGAGTTTTTCGCACAGGGCGACGGTACCTGCGACCATGCGCGGGCCGGCGCGGTTCAGCAGTTCGCCGTTCAGCGTGAACAGGTTGTCGTTGCGGACCGCCGTCATGGTGGTGTAGCTACGCCACAGATTGACGCCGCCGTAATTCTTTTCGCTGGTGCCGAAGATCGCTTCCGGGTCGGCCTGCAGCACGGCTTCGTTGCTGACCACGGGCGCCGTCACTTTCAGGTCGGAGAAGATGTTGACGCCGCCGCACAGGCGCATCGCATCGCTGACGATGGATTTACCGTTCAGCGTGTACAGCGGCTTGTCCCAGACCTGGTAAAACAAGCGCACCGGCGGGCGGTTGCCGTACTGTTTGGCCAGCGCCGCGAACTGCTGGCGGATCTCCGCGGCGGCCGGCTGCGCGACACTTTCGGTGCCCATCAACTGGCCGAGGCGCAGCAGGCTGTCGGCGATGCCGTCGAGTTTTTGCGGCTCGCTGTGGAACATCGGGATACCCAATGTGCGCATGGTTTCGATCTGACGCTCGGAGCTGCCGTGCAGCCAGACGACGATCAGGTCCGGCTTCAATGCGATCACGCGCTCCATGTCGACCTGGCGGTTGTCGCCGACGCGCGGCAGCTTCTTGGCCGCTTCGGGGAAGTCGCTATAGGTGACGGTGGCGACGATCTTGTCGCCGCCGCCGGCCGCGAACAGCAGTTCCGTCACGTGTGGCGCCAGGGCCAGGACGCGCTGCGCGGGTTTTTGCAACGTGACGACGTTGCCGTCGTCGTCGCGCACTGTGATGGCGGCGCTGGCCGTGGCGGCCGTTGCCAGGACTGCCAGGGTTGCCAGCAGTTTGGTCGTCGGTTTGTTCATGTGGGTTCCTTGTTGGTCCATTCTTGTAGCGCCGTCTCCAGCCGCCGCCATCCATTGTCGTCCGGCGGCAGGCCTAGCCGGATGCCGCGTGCCGCCCGCTTGAACAGCCGCACCCAGATGCCGCGTTCGGCCATGTGCTGCCAGAATGTTTCGGCGCGCGGCTCGCTCCACCACTGGAACAGCGCGGTGCCATTGGATTGAATGCCGTGCGCCGCCAGCAGTCGACGCAGCCGTTTGCCTCCGGCCAGTAGTTGATCGCGCGTGTCGGCTTGCCACTGTTGGTCGCGCAAGGCGGCGAGGGCGATGTGCTGGGCCGGGCCGCTGATGGTCCAGGGACCCAGCAGGTCAGCCAGCGCGTGCAGCAGATCTGGATGCGCGGCGACGAAGCCCAGCCGGATGCCTGCCAGGCCAAAAAATTTTCCGACCGAACGCAAGACGATCAGTCCCGGACGTCCGCTATGCGCCGCGACGCTGTTCTCTTGCGCAGTGTCGCCAAAAGCCTCGTCGACCACCAGCCAGCCGCCCCGGGCCGCCAGTTGCCCGGCCCATTCCAGCAGCTGCGCGGCGGGCACGCTGGCGCCGGTCGGATTGTTGGGATTGCAGACCACCATGACGTCGCTGTGCGCCACCGCCGCATCGAGTTCATCGTACGGCGTTTGCGTCAGCGTGTGTCCATGCTCGCTCCAGTGATGCGCGTGCTCGGCGTACGACGGCGCGGCGACAGTCACGCGCGACGGCTTGCGCAGGCGCGGCAGCGCCTGGATGGCCGCTTGCGTACCGGCTACCGGCAGCATTTGCGGCGCGCCGTAGTAGTCCGCCGCAGCCAGCGCCAGCTCGGGATCGGCTTCCGGCAGGCGATGCCACGCATTGCCTGGCAAGGCGGGCGCTGGATACCAGTGCGGATTGATGCCGGTGGAAAGGTCGAGCCAATCGTCGCGGCCGAAGCGCAGCATGGCGTCGCGCAGGTTGCCGCCGTGTTCAAGCATGGAAAACCTCGACGACTGCTGCGACGGCGCAGGCGAGGGCCAGCCATAGTGCCGTTGTGCGCACGACCAGCTGCCATGCGCGGCTGATGTCGGCGCCGGTGGCCGGTTCGCCCACGCCCAGCGGTGGACGGTGTTCGACCTCACCATGATAGATGGCGGGACCGCCCAGCTGCACGCCAAGGGCACCGGCACCGCTGGACATCACGGGACCCGCGTTCGGGCTGCTCCATGCCGGGGCTTGCGCGCGCCAGCACCGCCACGCACGCAGCTTGGCTTGCAGGCCGGGAGCCAGCATTACGTAGGAAAACGCGGTCAGTCGCGCCGGAATGTAATTGAGTGCGTCGTCGACGCGGGCGGCGGTACAGCCGAACTGCAGCAGGCGCGCGGTGCGGTAGCCCCACATCGCGTCCAGCGTGTTCGCCATGCGGAACAGGACGGCACCGGGACCGCCGGCGACGATAAACCAGAACAGTGTGCCGAAGACGGCGTCGTTGCCGTTTTCGAGCAGGGATTCGGCACTGGCCTTGGTCAGTTCGATTTCGCTGGCGCCGGTGGTGTCGCGGCTGACGATGCGGGCCGTCAGCAGACGGGCGTTTGGAAGATCGTTGCGCGACAGCGCGTCGGCGATAGGCAGGTTGTGGTCACGCAGGCTGCGCAGGCCGAGGCAGAAATACAGCATGATGGCGTGCGCGGCCCATGGCAGCCATGCCGGCAGCCAGAGCGGCAACGCGGCGATGGCGGTCAGCGGCAGCACGGCCAGTGTCCATGCCAGCGCGCCACGCCAGAATCTCAGCGTGCCTCGGTTGAGGCGACGTTCCAGCGCGATCGCCAGGTTGCCGAAGCCGACCAGCGGATGCCAGCGCCGGGCTTCGCCCAGCAGCAGGTCCAGCGCCACGCCCGCCACCATCAGCAAGGCGATGGCGGCAAAGCTCAAGCCTGTCAGCACGGCGCGCCTTTTAACGACAGCGGCAGGCCGGCGGCGACGAACACCGCGCGGTCGCAGATCGCAGCCATGGCCTGGTTCAGGCGCCCTTGTTCGTCCATGAAGCAGCGCGACACCGCGCCCATCGGCATGATGCCCAGACCGACTTCATTCGACACCAGTACCACGTCGCTGGCGCACTTGGTCAGCGCGCTGGCCAACATGTCCTGCTGTTCGTGGAACAGCGCCGGCAAGACGATCTCGCCGACTTCCGGATATTCCTCGCCGCTGCTGAACAGCAGATTGCTGAGCCACAGCGTCAGGCAGTCCACCAGTATCAGGCGATCGGGCGAGGACCAGCGCAGCAGCTGGTTGCCCAGTGCCAGCGGTTCTTCGACCGTGGTCCATTCCGCCGGGCGGGTATTGCGGTGATGCGCAATGCGAGCTGCCATTTCAGCGTCGCCGGCGGTGGCGGTGGCAACATAGACCACTTCCTTGCCCGAATCGATGGCCAGCCGCTCGGCGTACGCGCTTTTGCCGGAACGTGCGCCGCCTAGTATCAAAGTACGTGTCATGGTTCACTCCTTGAAAACAAAGCGGCTACCGCCGCGGGGTTGGATGGGAAGTAGGCGTGAAAATACGAAGCCGCCAGCGAGCCTACGCGATACCAGGCTTCACCCGGTACGGCGGACGGATGCTTGATCGTGTGCGCGGCTGGCTCCAGCACCGTTTCCAGTTTCGAGTAATGGAAGGTGTGGCCACGCAGTACGCCTTGTGCGGTAGGCAGTCCTTGTGAACCGAGGCCGGCGAGACGCGGCTCCATCGCCACCGCGCCCTGTAGCAGCCCGGCCATCGGCCATACCGCGCCGGATTGATCAGCGAGTGTATCGGCCAGCGCCATCATGCCGCCACATTCGGCGACGATAGGCACGCCTGCCGCATGGGCGGTTCGGATCGAAGCCTGCCATGCGGCCGCCTGCGACAAAGCCTGGGCATGCAGCTCCGGGTAGCCTCCGGGAAGATAGACCGCGCCTGCTTCGACTGGTATCGCTTCGTCGGCCAACGGCGAGAAGAATGCCAGCGTTGCGCCGAGCTGGCGCAACGTGTCCAGGTTGGCCGGGTACAGGAACATGAAAGCGGGATCGCGCGCGACGGCAATGGTGAGGCTGGCGAGCAGCGGCGCCTGTACCATGGCTGCCGCGTCGGGGATCTCGATGCGCACCGGGCGCAGGCTGTTCCAGGCCGCTTCGTCGAACACCAGCTGGTCGGCCAGGCTGTCGAGCAGATCGTCGATGTCGCTCACCTCACCCGGCAGCACGAGGCCGAGATGCCGCTCCGGCAGCGATTTTGCCTGCCGGGGCAGGGTGGCAAACAAGGGAATGTCGCGCAGCGAGGCCGCCACCATCCTGGCGTGGCCTTCGCTGGCGACGCGGTTGGCGATGACGCCGGCCATTTCGACCGGACCGTAGTCGCGCAGGCCGTGTACCAGCGCGCCGGCGGTCTGCGCCATCGCGGAAGCATCGATCACCACCATCACCGGCACGCCGAACTCGCGCGACAGGTCGGCGGACGACGGCGTGCCGTCGTACAGGCCCATTACGCCTTCGATCAGGATCACGTCCGCTTCGACGGCCGCTTGCGCCAGCTGGCTGCGGCACAGCTCACGGCCCACCATCCACAAATCCAGCGAACGCACCGGCGCACCGCTGGCGCGTTCGAGCAGCATCGGATCGATGAAATCCGGACCGCACTTGAACACGCGCACCCGCTTACCCTGTTTCACCAGCTTGCGCGCCAGCGCCGCCGTCACGGTGGTCTTGCCTTGACCGGAAGCCACGGCAGCCACCAGCAGCGCTTTCACTTCAAGGTGCGCAGTCATTACCACTCGGTCCCGGCCTGAGCGCCTATGCCCGCCTTGAAGGCGTGCTTGACGACTTCCATCTCGGTCACCGTGTCGGCGATGGCGATCAGCTCCGGCGGTGCACCGCGTCCGGTGATGACGACGTGCTGCATCGCCGGGCGGGCCAGCAAATCGTTGATGATGGTTTCCACATCCAGATAGCGGTACTTCAGGGCGATGTTCAGTTCATCGAACACCACCAGGCCGATTTCAGGATCGGCCAGGAAGCGCCTGGCCTGTTCCCATGCCAGCTGCGCTTTCTCGATGTCGCGTTCGCGGTTTTGGGTTTCCCAGGTATAGCCTTCTCCCATCGAGTGGAAGCTGACCTCCTCGGGGAAGCGGCGCAGGAACAGTTCTTCGCCGGTCTGCATCGCGCCTTTGATGAACTGCACGACGCCGACCTTCATGCCGTGGCCCATGGCGCGGATCACCATGCCGAAACCGCTGGAGCTCTTGCCCTTGCCGTTGCCGGTGTTGACGATGATGATGCCGATCTGTTTGTCGGCGGCAGCGATCTTGGCGTCGATGATGGCCTTCTTGCGTTCCATGCGCACGCGGTGGCGCTCGTTCAATGCATTGATCTCGTCGGTATTCTGTTCGCTCATGCGGATTCCTCGATAGGGATGAAGATGCTGCGCTTGCCGTGCTGGATGATGTCGATTGGATGGCCCAGGTAGTCGCCGAGGATATCGGCCTTCATCACCTCGGCGGTAGTGCCGGCCAGCCAGCGGCCGTCACCCATCAGCAGCAGCGCGTGGGTGGAGACGCTGTGAGCCAGCGTCAAATCGTGGCCGATCATGACGGCGGTCTTGCCTTGTTCGCGGCACAGGCGCGCCAACAGGCTCATGACGCTGACCTGGTGTGCCAGGTCCAGCGCGTTGGCCGGTTCGTCGAGCAGCAGCAGCGGCGTGTCCTGCGCCAGCATCGCCGCGATGGCAACCCGTTGGCGCTCGCCGCCGGACAGCGTGCGCACGTCGCGCTCGGCCAGGTCGGCCACTTCCATCGCTTCCAGCGACTTCAATGCGATGGCGTGGTCGTCGCTGCCTTCCCAGTAGCGGTTGTCGTGATAGGGGTGACGCGCCGACAGCACGGTTTCGATGACGCTGTATGCGAAGGCGTCGCTGCGGCTTTGCGCCAGAAAGGCGCGCTGGCGCGCCAGTTCGGCCAGCGGCCATTCGTTCAATGGACGTCCACCGATCGCCACATGACCGCCATCGGGATCGCGCAAGCCCGCCAGCGTACGCAGCAAAGTGCTCTTGCCGGCGCCGTTGCGGCCGATGACGCTCCAGCATTCGCCTTCCTGCACGCGCCAGTTCAGATCTGCGACCAGCTGGCGCTGGCCGATTTTGAGGGAGAGGTTGTGGGTGCTGATCATCTTATTTACGCAGCCGGTGCAATTGATACAGGAAAACCGGCGCCCCGATCAGCGCCGTGAGCACTCCCACCGGCAGCTGCTGCGGCGCGATGATGGTGCGTGCCAGTGTGTCCGCCAGCAGCAGGAAGGTGCCGCCGGCCAGTGCCGCAGCCGGAATCAGTGCGCGATGGTCGGGGCCGACGGCGAAACGGCAGGCATGCGGCACGATCAGGCCGACGAAACCTACGCTGCCGGCGCTGGTGACCGCGCTGGCGGTCAGCAGGCCGGAAACGAAGAACAGCCCCTTGCGCAAGGCGCCGACGCGGATGCCCAGCGTGGCGGCGGCTTCCGCATGCAGTGCCATCACGTTCATCGAGCGGGCGCTGCGCAATGCGAATACCAGGCCGCCGGCCAGCACGATCCAGGGCAGCGCGCGCATCGGTGCGCCGGCCAGGTCGCCGATCATCCAGAACACCATGCTGCGCAGGCGGCTTTCCGGCGCGATCGACAACATCAGCGTCACCATCGCCATGCAGGCGGAAGACAGGATCACGCCGGTCAGCAGCAACAGGGCGGTGCCGCCTTCGGCCGCCGCGCCGCCGCGCAGGTCGCGCCGGGCCAGCAGGTACAGCATCATCGAGATGGCGACCGCGCCGCCGAAGGCCGAGGCGTCGACCATCCAGATGGCGCAGCCGAACAGCAGCGCGGCCAGCGCGCCGACGGAGGCACCGGCCGAAATGCCTAGCACATAGGGATCGGCTAACGGATTGCGCAACAGCGCCTGCATCATCACGCCGGCCAGCGACAGGGCGGCGCCGGTGACGAAAGCGGTTATTGCCCGGCTCAGGCGTAGATCGAGCAGGGTGGCGGCCAGCGTTTGGGCCTGGCCATGCAGCAGTTCACCGACTGCTGCGGGAATATCGGAAAGCGGAATCGAGACCGAACCGGTCATGCCGGAGAAGATCAGACTGGCGAAGGCGAACAGCACCAGCCCGGTCAGGGTGATGGTGGCGCGCTGTCTCAGATTACGGGAGAAAGAATGCATGCACTGCTTTCGAAAAAAGCTGCCGGACGGGGAAGGGATCCACGTCCGGCAGATTACACCAATACGCTTACTTGTAACCGTAGCGGATGCCGGCAAATACCTTGCCCATAGGCGTGGCGTAGTTGCGCGCCAGGTCGTAGCGTTTGTCGCCTACGTTATTCCAGCGGACCAGCGCTGACCAGTCGCTGTTGAAGCGATAGCTTGCGTACAGGTTGACCAGGCCATAGCCGCCCAGGCGGTTCTTGTTGGCCGCATCGTCGTAACGATCGCCGGACAGCTCGACCTCCACGCCGGCGTTGACGGTGCCTGTGCTGTACTCGGCCGCCAGGTTGCCATGCTTTTTGGCGCGGCGCTGCAGGCGCTTGTTGGTGGTCTCGTCCTTCGGATCCTGCAAGTCGGCGTTGGCGCTGAAGTTGAAACTGCCCAGCTTCTGGCTGGCGGACAGCGTCAGGCCTTCCAGCAGCGCGTGGTTGACGTTGTAGGCGCAGCCGAACGGGTAATCCTTGGAGCCGAACGGGCATGGGTTGGTGTTGACCAGCAGGTCGGTCAGGCGGTTGTGATAGTAGCTGGCGCCAAGTGCGGTCATGCCGCTATCGTAGTGCAGGCCGACTTCCGCGTTCTTGCCCTGTTCCGGCTTGTTATTCGGATTGCCGAACTGCGGGTAGTACAACTCGTTGTAGGTCGGTGCGCGGAAGCTGGTGCCGTAGCTGGCGGTAGCACGCAGCTGCTGGGTGAAGGCGTAACCGTAGCCCAGCGAGCCGGTGTTTTTCGAACCGTAGACCGAGTTGTCGCGGCGGATGCCGGCGTTCAGCAGATTGGCGCTGCGGCGCGCGTTGTACGAGACGGCGTAGGAGTTGGTGACGCGGTCGCGGTTCAGCAGCGCGGAACCGTTGCTCTGTACCTCTTCCTTGCGGTGGTCGTACAGCAGTTGCAGCACGTCGGCGCCGATCTGCACGTCGTTCTGCCACGAGAAGTCGGTCTGCTTGGTGTTGATCTGCGAATAGCCCGAGGCTGCGGCGCTGCTGTAGGTGGCGCCTTCGTCCTTGGTCTGCGAATACTGCAACAGGCTTTGCCAGGCTGGCAGTATCTGGTTCTTGCTGTAGACGGCAGCATTCTCGAGCTTTGCGTTCGAGCGGACATCGTAGGCCGAGGAACCGTTGTCGTATTGCGAATCGAGTTTGCTGTGCATGAAGAGCACGCCGGCTTGGTGGCCTTCGGCCAGGCGCATGCTGAATTGGCCAGAGGCGTTTTCGCGGTCGTAGCCATCCTTGTCGGCGTTGTACGAGCTGCTGCCCGGGCGGGTGGCCGAGAAACCGTCCGACTTTTCCTTGCCGACGCTGACGGCGTAGCCGACGCTATGGTCGCCGCCGGTCGCGCCGGAGATGGTAGCGTCGCCCTCGCGGGTGTTGTCGGTGCCGTAGCCGGCGAAGGCCGTCAGCGCCGGCGCGCCCTTGCCCTTCTTGGTGAAGATCTGGATCACGCCGCCGATGGCGTCGGCGCCATACAGGGAACTCAGTGGACCATAAACGATTTCGATGTGGTCGATGGCGGTCAGCGGAACGGCGCTCCAGTTGGCGGCGCCCGTGGTGGACGAGCCGATACGCACGCCGTCGACCAGTACGATGTTCTGGTTGCTGTTGGCGCCGCGAATGAACACGGTGGAGTTGGTGCCGGAGCCACCGTTACGGGCGACTTCGATGCCGCGCTGGCGCTGCAGCAGGTCGAGAATGGAACCTGCGCCGGATTGGGCGATTTGCCCGGCGCCGATGGTCACGCTGTCGCTGATGACGTCGGCCAGTGCCTGCGGGCTGCGTGTGGCGGTGACCAGCACGGTGCCAGCCACGGGTTCGGCGTGGGCATAGGCGGTCGCCAGGGCGAACGCCAGCGACGTCAGGGCGGCAGGACGGGAGATACGAAGGGTCATGATGTAATTTCTGTTAAGAGCAACCGGCCGACGTCCCCGTAGGCCAGATTGAACAGAAGCGGAAAACTGGGCAAT
This sequence comes from Duganella sp. LjRoot269, assembly GCF_964254095.1. NCBI lineage: Bacteria > Pseudomonadati > Pseudomonadota > Betaproteobacteria > Burkholderiales > Oxalobacteraceae > Duganella > Duganella sp. LjRoot269. The sequence goes on from NZ_CAXUSL020000001.1 coordinate 1,240,255, forward strand.
GCGCCGCACGGAGCCGTGCCACGAAGGCCGGCCCGATCCGTTTGCGCACATCCCGTTCGCTCACTTCCACCTGATTTGGCCGGTATCCGGGCTGGCAAGTTAGACCGCCTCACCTTCCCATGCGGAGCACAGTGGTTGTCAGAGGAGGTTTGTCGCGCGTGACTTGCGACACTTGCTTACCGTTGCGGGGGCAGCACACGTGGGCCGTTATCGACTGGACTATCGGCTTCGTGTTTCCCGTTTAACTGCGCATCCGGACGGACGCGCGAGCACCAAAACCCGGCCATTATACGGGTTTGTGCTGCACCGGTCATGGGGCGACGGTTTAGCGATCGAGGACGAGCGTGGCGCCGTAGCCGATTTGATGCGGGCGTTGGGCGGCCTGCAGCGCCATTTCCGCCGGCGACAGGCCGGCGTGGCAGGCTGCCAGCAGGCGCATCGCACCGGCGTGGCAGATGATGATGGCGTCGCGCTGCCGGCGCTGGAGGTCCGCATGGAAGGTGGCGATGCGCTCGGCCATCTGCAGCACGCTTTCACCGCCGCCTGGGCGGTAGTGAACCAGATCCCTGGCCCATGCATCGATATCGGCACGGGGGATGTTGTCCCATGGTTGCATTTCCCAGCTGCCGAAGTCGATCTCCACGATGCGCGCATCGATAATCGCCGCAGGGGAGTGCAGTTGCGGCGCCAGTTGCGCGGCAAGGCTGGCGCAGCGCCGCAAGGAACTGGAATACAGCGTCAGGCCGCGCGGCAGGGCGGCCGACAGTGCCTCCAGGGTTTGCGCCATCTGGTCGTCGGCCACGGCGAGATCGGTGCGGCCATAACAGATGCCAGCGGCAACCAGCGGCTGAGGGTGGCGGACCAGTATCAGCCGCATCGCGTTACCAAGGCAGTGCGCCGTGGTGCATGCTGGCCAGCGCGCACAGGTAGAACGTCACCTCGGTGACCTGCTGCACGGCGCCGAGAGAGTCGCCGGTGTAGCCGGCGATGCGGCGGATAAATTTGCGGGCCAGCCAGATGGTGGCGATGGTGGCGGCGATGATGCCGACGGCTAGCGCATGCCAGGTCAGCCAACCCAGGGCGATCATCGCCAGCGCGGGGATGACGGCAGTAGTGGCGGCGATGGTGAATTCGCCGTTGTTCATCTTTTGCGCCAACGGCTTCGCCTTGCCTTCGGCGCGCGCGTAGTCCAGGCGCCAGATCAGCGACGTGGCCATCAGCCGGGACAGAGGATGGGCGACAAATAACGCGGCGATGGCGGTCAGAGGCGGCAGGCTGGCCAGCGTGACGCACTTCAGGCCGAGCAGGCAGATGGCGCCGATGGCACCATAGGCACCGATGCGCGAGTCTCTCATGATCTCCAGCACACGCTCCGGCGTCATGCCGCCGCCGAAGCCGTCGCACGTATCGGCGAAGCCGTCCTCGTGAAAGGCGCCGGTGGCATAGATGCCTGCGGCGGTGGACAGCAGCACCGCGACCGGCGAGGGAAAGACCAAGGCCGCCAGCGCGTACACGCCGGCAGTGATGGCGGCGACGACCGCGCCGACAGCGGGAAAGTAGCGCGATGCCTGGTTCAACCACGCCGGATCGAAGCCCACCCAGCCGGGAATCGGCAGGCGGGTAAAGAACTGTAGCGCGGTGAAGAACAGGCGTAGTTGATGCACGGTGCTTACTCGGACTTTTCGCTGACGTGGGCCGACTCGAACGTGGCCATCTGGTTCACGAAGTTGACCGATGCATGCAGCAGCGGCAGCGCCAGCGCACAGCCGGTGCCTTCGCCCAGGCGCAGGCCCAGGTTCAACAGCGGCTTGGCGCCCAACGCGGCCAGCATCTGTTGATGTCCGCTTTCGTCCGAACAGTGCGAGAACACACAGTAGTCCAGGATCGCTGGCTGCAGGCGCGCGGCGACCAGCAGCGCACTGGTGACGATGAAGCCGTCGATCAGCAGCACCTTGCGCATTTCCGCAGCCTTCAGCATGGCGCCGGCCATCATCGCGATTTCCAGTCCGCCGAAGGTGGACAGGACATCCAGCGGTTCCACCGCTGCGGCGTGTCTGGCGACTGCCGCCTCAATGACGTGCTGCTTGCGCAGTACGCCGTCGGCGGACAGGCCTGTGCCGGCGCCCACGCATTGCGCTACCGGGACGCCGGTCAGCTTGTGCATCAGCGCGGCGGCGGCGGTGGTGTTACCAATGCCCATTTCGCCGAAGCCGACGACATTGCCATCGAGTTCCGCGACCAATGCCATGCCGGCGGCCAGTGCGGCGTCGCAGGTGTCGCGGCTCATCGCCGGCTGGTGGGCGAAGTTCCTGGTGCCGGGGGCGAGCTTGCGGTCGGTCAGGCCGTCGCGCGGGCCGAAGTCATGATTGACGCCGGCGTCGATGACGTGCAGTTCGCAGTTGTTCTGCGTCGCGAAGACGTTGATGGCGGCGCCGCGCGCTAGGAAGTTCTCCACCATTTGCCAGGTCACGTCTTGCGGATAGGCGGATATGCCTTCCGCCACCACGCCGTGATCGGCGGCGAATACCAGAATGGCTGGCCGCGTGATCGCGAGTTCGCGTGTGTTCTGTATAAGCCCGATTTGTTTGGCCAGCGACTCCAGTACGCCCAGGCTGCCCAGCGGTTTGGTTTTATTGTTGATGGCCTTGTCCAGCAGGGCCGCCAGCGCCTCGTTATTGATAGTAGGGATGGTTGGAATGAACATGGGGCGACTTATAAATCGGTAGAATCGCTATTTTACCCTTGCCAGCGGCGGCGGCTCTTGCTATAGTTCGCCTCCCCGCGAAACGGTGCATGCAAATGCTGAGTGTTGCGGGAAAAGAGAAGAAAATGTAGTGCTTGACGAAACATTCGAAACGCTTCATAATCTTGCCTCTTCGCTGATGAACACAACGCTTCTTCAGCAAGCAGTACCAAACAAAGTTCTTTAAAAATTAACAGTCGATAAGTGTGGACGTTTGATGGAAGTGCACACGAGACCTTCGGGTTTCGTGAAACTTAAAAAATATCAAATGTTCACAAGAAGTAATGAAATAGGCGCTATGAAAATAGTGGCCTGTCAGTATTTTGAGTGAGCGACCCAGCAGAAATGCTGGTGACACGAAAGTGTCAAAGTAACAGAGATTAAACTGAAGAGTTTGATCCTGGCTCAGATTGAACGCTGGCGGCATGCCTTACACATGCAAGTCGAACGGCAGCGCGGGGCAACCTGGCGGCGAGTGGCGAACGGGTGAGTAATATATCGGAACGTACCCTGGAGTGGGGGATAACGTAGCGAAAGTTACGCTAATACCGCATACGATCTAAGGATGAAAGTGGGGGATCGCAAGACCTCATGCTCCTGGAGCGGCCGATATCTGATTAGCTAGTTGGTGGGGTAAAGGCCCACCAAGGCATCGATCAGTAGCTGGTCTGAGAGGACGACCAGCCACACTGGAACTGAGACACGGTCCAGACTCCTACGGGAGGCAGCAGTGGGGAATTTTGGACAATGGGCGCAAGCCTGATCCAGCAATGCCGCGTGAGTGAAGAAGGCCTTCGGGTTGTAAAGCTCTTTTGTCAGGGAAGAAACGGCTACCTCTAATACAGGTGGCTAATGACGGTACCTGAAGAATAAGCACCGGCTAACTACGTGCCAGCAGCCGCGGTAATACGTAGGGTGCAAGCGTTAATCGGAATTACTGGGCGTAAAGCGTGCGCAGGCGGTTTTGTAAGTCTGTCGTGAAATCCCCGGGCTCAACCTGGGAATGGCGATGGAGACTGCAAGGCTAGAGTTTGGCAGAGGGGGGTAGAATTCCACGTGTAGCAGTGAAATGCGTAGATATGTGGAGGAACACCGATGGCGAAGGCAGCCCCCTGGGTCAAAACTGACGCTCATGCACGAAAGCGTGGGGAGCAAACAGGATTAGATACCCTGGTAGTCCACGCCCTAAACGATGTCTACTAGTTGTCGGGTCTTAATTGACTTGGTAACGCAGCTAACGCGTGAAGTAGACCGCCTGGGGAGTACGGTCGCAAGATTAAAACTCAAAGGAATTGACGGGGACCCGCACAAGCGGTGGATGATGTGGATTAATTCGATGCAACGCGAAAAACCTTACCTACCCTTGACATGGCTGGAATCCTTGAGAGATTGAGGAGTGCTCGAAAGAGAACCAGTACACAGGTGCTGCATGGCTGTCGTCAGCTCGTGTCGTGAGATGTTGGGTTAAGTCCCGCAACGAGCGCAACCCTTGTCATTAGTTGCTACGAAAGGGCACTCTAATGAGACTGCCGGTGACAAACCGGAGGAAGGTGGGGATGACGTCAAGTCCTCATGGCCCTTATGGGTAGGGCTTCACACGTCATACAATGGTACATACAGAGGGCCGCCAACCCGCGAGGGGGAGCTAATCCCAGAAAGTGTATCGTAGTCCGGATTGTAGTCTGCAACTCGACTGCATGAAGTTGGAATCGCTAGTAATCGCGGATCAGCATGTCGCGGTGAATACGTTCCCGGGTCTTGTACACACCGCCCGTCACACCATGGGAGCGGGTTTTACCAGAAGTAGGTAGCTTAACCGTAAGGAGGGCGCTTACCACGGTAGGATTCGTGACTGGGGTGAAGTCGTAACAAGGTAGCCGTATCGGAAGGTGCGGCTGGATCACCTCCTTTCTAGAGTAGCACTGGTCAGCAATGACTACTCATCAAGCGTTCACACTTATCGACTGTCAATATTAAAGAACAGCATTTGGGGCTGTAGCTCAGCTGGTTAGAGCACCGTGTTGATAACGCGGGGGTCGTTGGTTCGAGTCCAACCAGCCCTACCAGTTTCTGCCTTGTAGTAAATCTCAGGGGGATTAGCTCAGCTGGGAGAGCACCTGCTTTGCAAGCAGGGGGTCGTCGGTTCGATCCCGTCATCCTCCACCAAGAGTTCAAATGTAAGGGTAAGCCTTTAGATTTGATCTTTTAGAGATCAAGTGCTGTACGTTCTTTAACAATCTGGAAGAAGTAAGTAAATTTTTATTGATCGTGTTCGCCGACAGGCGGATACGATGGGTAATGATTGTATGTATCAACAAACGCAACAACGTAGTACTTCTTATTTCTATAACCGCTCCTTTGTTTAGTCGCAAGGGGCTAACGTTATAGGGACAAGTGAATAAGTGCACATGGTGGATGCCTTGGCGATTACAGGCGATGAAGGACGTAGTAGCTTGCGATAAGCTGCGGGGAGCTAGCAAACAAGCTTTGATCCGCAGATTTCCGAATGGGGAAACCCACCCTTTATGGGTATTGCATACTGAATACATAGGTATGCAAGGCGAACGCGGCGAACTGAAACATCTAAGTAGCTGCAGGAAAATAAATCAACCGAGATTCCCAAAGTAGTGGCGAGCGAAATGGGAAGAGCCTGCACGTTTTAGCATGACGCATAGAAGAATCCTCTGGAAATAGGAGCCATAGCGGGTGATAGCCCCGTATTCGAAATGCGATGTGTGGAACTAAGCGTGCGACAAGTAGGGCGGGACACGAGAAATCCTGTCTGAATATGGGGGGACCATCCTCCAAGGCTAAATACTCGTAATCGACCGATAGTGAACCAGTACCGTGAGGGAAAGGCGAAAAGAACCCCGGGAGGGGAGTGAAATAGATCCTGAAACCGTGTGCATACAAACAGTAGGAGCGGACTTGTTCCGTGACTGCGTACCTTTTGTATAATGGGTCAGCGACTTACATTCAGTGGCAAGGTTAACCATATAGGGAAGCCGTAGAGAAATCGAGTCCGAACAGGGCGATAGTCGCTGGGTGTAGACCCGAAACCAAGTGATCTACTCATGGCCAGGATGAAGGTGCGGTAACACGCACTGGAGGTCCGAACCCACTAATGTTGAAAAATTAGGGGATGAGCTGTGGGTAGGGGTGAAAGGCTAAACAAACTTGGAAATAGCTGGTTCTCTCCGAAAACTATTTAGGTAGTGCCTCAAGTATCACCATCGGGGGTAGAGCACTGTTATGGCTAGGGGGTCATCGCGACTTACCAAACCATTGCAAACTCCGAATACCGATGAGTGCGAGCTTGGGAGACAGACGTCGGGTGCTAACGTCCGGCGTCAAGAGGGAAACAACCCAGACCGCCAGCTAAGGTCCCAAAGATTGGCTAAGTGGAAAACGAAGTGGGAAGGCTAAAACAGTCAGGATGTTGGCTTAGAAGCAGCCATCATTTAAAGAAAGCGTAATAGCTCACTGATCGAGTCGTCCTGCGCGGAAGATGTAACGGGGCTAAGCCAGTCACCGAAGCTGCGGATATCCAGTAATGGATATGGTAGGAGAGCGTTCTGTAAGCCTGCGAAGGTGTCTTGTAAAGGATGCTGGAGGTATCAGAAGTGCGAATGCTGACATGAGTAGCGATAATGGGGGTGAAAAGCCCCCACGCCGTAAGCCCAAGGTTTCCTGTTCAACGTTCATCGGAGCAGGGTGAGTCGGCCCCTAAGGCGAGGCAGAGATGCGTAGCTGATGGGAAGCAGGTTAATATTCCTGCACCGTCGTATGATGCGATGGGGGGACGGATCGCGGAAGGTTGTCTGCCTGTTGGAATAGGCAGTTTCTGGTTCATAGAAGGCGCTTAGGCAAATCCGGGCGCAGGATTCAAGGGACTGGGACGAGGTGCTTAGGCACTGAAGCAATCGGAAGTGGTTCCAAGAAAAGCCTCTAAGCTTCAGTCATACGAGACCGTACCGCAAACCGACACAGGTGGGCGAGATGAGTATTCTAAGGCGCTTGAGAGAACTCGGGAGAAGGAACTCGGCAAATTGGTACCGTAACTTCGGGAAAAGGTACGCCCTTGTAGCTTGACTGGCTTGCGCCAGAAGGGTGAACGGGTTGCAATAAACTGGTGGCTGCGACTGTTTAATAAAAACACAGCACTCTGCAAACACGAAAGTGGACGTATAGGGTGTGACGCCTGCCCGGTGCTGGAAGATTAAATGATGGGGTGCAAGCTCTTGATTGAAGTCCCAGTAAACGGCGGCCGTAACTATAACGGTCCTAAGGTAGCGAAATTCCTTGTCGGGTAAGTTCCGACCTGCACGAATGGCGTAACGATGGCCACACTGTCTCCTCCCGAGACTCAGCGAAGTTGAAGTGTTTGTGATGATGCAATCTACCCGCGGCTAGACGGAAAGACCCCATGAACCTTTACTGTAGCTTTGCATTGGACTTTGAACCAATCTGTGTAGGATAGGTGGGAGGCTTTGAAGCGGGGACGCCAGTTCCCGTGGAGCCAACCTTGAAATACCACCCTGGTTTGTTTGAGGTTCTAACCTTGGTCCGTTATCCGGATCGGGGACAGTGCATGGTAGGCAGTTTGACTGGGGCGGTCTCCTCCTAAAGTGTAACGGAGGAGTTCGAAGGTACGCTAGGTACGGTCGGACATCGTGCTAATAGTGCAATGGCATAAGCGTGCTTAACTGCGAGACTGACAAGTCGAGCAGGTACGAAAGTAGGACATAGTGATCCGGTGGTTCTGTATGGAAGGGCCATCGCTCAACGGATAAAAGGTACTCTGGGGATAACAGGCTGATTCCTCCCAAGAGTTCATATCGACGGGGGAGTTTGGCACCTCGATGTCGGCTCATCACATCCTGGGGCTGTAGCCGGTCCCAAGGGTATGGCTGTTCGCCATTTAAAGTGGTACGTGAGCTGGGTTTAAAACGTCGTGAGACAGTTTGGTCCCTATCTGCCGTGGGCGTTGGAAATTTGAAGGGGGCTGCTCCTAGTACGAGAGGACCGGAGTGGACAGACCTCTGGTGTACCGGTTGTCACGCCAGTGGCATTGCCGGGTAGCTAAGTCTGGAAGAGATAACCGCTGAAAGCATCTAAGCGGGAAACTTGCCTTAAGATGAGATTTCCCAGAGCCTTGAGCTCTTTGAAGGGTCGTTCGAGACCAGGACGTTGATAGGTCAGGTGTGGAAGTGCAGTAATGCATTAAGCTAACTGATACTAATTGCCCGTACGGCTTGTCCCTATAACCTTGGCAGGTTATGGTGAATGAGAAGTACGTTGGAACGTTCGTTGATACAACTTCATTACCTAATTACTTACCGATTCCAGATTCTGGGCAACGTTCACAAGAACGCGGCTCGTACAAGTCAATGCCTGATGACCATAGCAAGTTGGTCCCACCCCTTCCCATCCCGAACAGGACCGTGAAACAACTCTGCGCCGATGATAGTGCTGCAACCAGTGTGAAAGTAGGTTATCGTCAGGCTAGTTATACTAAAAAGCCCCTTCCAGAAGATCTGGTTGGGGCTTTTTTTCGTCTATGCGATGTGTTTGCTGATCAGCTTGATCGTATCATTTTCATCGCTGTTGTCGGTGACGAAGATCGAAAACGCCGCGCCATCGGGGGCCACGCGTATCACCACATGACCATCGCTGCTGCGCATCTTGCTGGCCAGGCGTTTGTTCGCCAGATAGTTCTCGCGCATCAATGACGTCGCATACACTTCTCGCGGCCCCGGGTACAAGCGTTCGCTGAACATGCGTTCCAATTGCAGCATGTCGGGATGCGCGATATGCCAGCTCGGTATCACCCATGCCTGCGGCCGCAATGCGCGCACCACGTCGCCGCTCAATCCATCGAACATTCCGTGATGATCTGCGGTGGCCACGCTGGCCGGACCGGCTGCGCGCGCGGCTGCTGTCAGTACATCGCGCCACGGCATATCGCCGTCGTAGGTATAGCTGGTCAGGTCGCCGGCGGTGAAATATGAAAACTTTCCCAAGCTAAGCCGCAGCGCGATCGAGCAGACGTTTTCATTTGGATAGTCCGATCCCGCCAGCTTCTCCAGTGGCGGGAACATCGACCTTGTTCGATCGCCATGGCCGTCCCACACCTCGCCATTGGCGGCGATATTGCGAATGCTGAAGGGCGTCGGCGATCCCGGGGCGTGATGTCCGCGCAATACCAGCTGCTTGTCGCTGCCGGCGCGTATCCGTTCCACCGCTTGGCCATGCTGCATTCGCGACCGCACGAAGGCCAGATAGTTGGACGCGTATCGGCCACTGGGCGCCGACGGAAAATCATAGGATGGGAAGCCGCGATCCACCAGCACGCCGATCGGCAGCATCTCCGCGACGTCGGTCACGCCGGATAGTTGATACGGTCCTTGCGTTGAAGGCGGAGACGCATCGTCCACATCGCCCAGATGGTCCGGATGCATATGCGTGACCAGTAGATAGTCCAGCGCGTCACGGTCAGCCGCACGCAGATGGCGCCGCACATAGCGGCCTATCCATTCGCCTGGACGACGGTCAGCATTCGGCTTCGGCGCCGCGGACACGTCCAGTGTGTCGTTGGTGGAGCCGGCATCGATCAGCAAGCTGGTACCGTCCGGCATCAGTACAAAGGTCGCATTGCCTCGTCCGGTGGCGATGTGATGGATGTCGAGACAGCCCGGCGCCCAAGGCGGCAGGCGCATGGCGGCCTGCGGCACCGCGATGCCCTCTGGCGCCGCGGCCGCCGTCAGCGCCAGCGGCGCGGCCAGCATGCCCAGCATGAAATGGCGTCTGTCGATTTGTTGGCTCATCGTGACCCCATCTCAGAATTTCGCACCGAGCGTCAAGCCGAAGGTGCGCGGTTCGCCGTCGTATTCGGCGCGCACCACTTGCGTCGAGCGGGTCAGGATGTAGCGGGTGTCGTTGACGTTCTTGACCCACGCGGTCACCTTCCAGCTGCGGTCCGGCGATTCAAATCCCACGCTTATGTTGGCCAGGCCATAGCCGGGTATTTGCAGGTTGGGATCGTTGGCTGCGCCAGTGTTGTAGGTGTCGCGCCAGGCGTAGTTGGCAGCGCCGGTCAGATAGCCCATCGCATCGAGCGGCACATTGATGCTGGCGGCCGCCGAGAACTGCTTGCGCGGAGCCGAAGAGAGCGGATTGCCGGTGTTGTTGACGGTGCCGACGACAAAGCTGTCGTACACGCCATTGAGCCGGCTGTAGCCGCTCGACAGATCCAGCCAGCTCACCGGCTTGTAGGCCAGCTCCAGCTCGCCCCCTTTGACGCTGGCCTTTGCGGCATTGACGATGGTGAGGATGCCGGTCAGCGAGTTGTTGACCAATTCCTGCTTGTCCTTGTATTCCATCTTGTAGACGGACAGGTTCACGCGCAGGCGGTTGTTCAGCCATTGCGATTTCACACCGCCTTCATAGCTGGTGACTTTCTCGGGACTGAAAGGGGTTCTGAAGATGGGCGCCGTCGCCGCGTCGCCGTTAAAGCCGCCGGCGGTAAAGCCGCGCGTGGCGCTGGCATAGGTCATCAGGTTCGCTCGCGGCTGCCAGCTCAACACCACGCGCGGCGTCAATTCGCTCCAACTGGCGTCGACGTCGCCGGTGCTGAAAGTGGCGGTGGGGCGCAGGAAGTCAGTGCGGGTAAGACTGGCGGTCTTGGCGTCACGCGTGTATCGCAGGCCTGCGGTCAGGTCCACCGTCGCAGGCAAATGCACCACGCCGTCGGCGAAGGCCGCATAGCTGGTGGTATCGACTTTCTGGTCCGCCAATGTGGAGCCGGCCAATGTGCCGGTCTTGGCTGCCAGGCCGCGTGTGTTTAATTGACGGGTTCCGTCTTCATTCATGTAGTAGATGCCGGTGACGAAGTCGCCGAAGCTCCACTTCGGACTGGCGTAGCGGACCTCCTGCGAGAAGGTGGCGATGTCGTCGGCGTCGCGCACCACGCTCTGGCTGCCGCTGCCGAGGAAAATGAAATTGGCGCCGACACCGGAATAGTCTTCGCTGGAGCGCGATTTGCGATAGGCGCTGATGGCGGTGATGTCGCCGGCATCGAGCTTCCAGTTGATCTTGGCCGACGTGCCGGAGATCGTGCGGCCAAAGCCTTGTGGCACACCCAGCTCCGAAGTGCGCACATTGCCGTCACTGCCCTGTGCGTCCGAGGACAGCGTGCGGCCGCCGTTCCAGTCCTCGCTGTAGTCGGCGCTGAAGGAGGCCTCGATACGGCTGTCCGGTTTCAGCAGCAGTTGAGTGCGGTAGTTGCGGCTGTGGATGTCGTCCTGCTGCCGCCCCGTGAGACGATCGCTTCCATAGCCATCGCGATCGCGTAGCGCAGTGGAGAATTTGATGGCGGCGGTATCGCTCAGCGGCGTGCTGACCAGGCCATTGAACTGGCGCTCGCCTAGCTTGCCAAACGTGAGCTGCGTTTCGATCACGCGGTCGTCCAGCGGCGGCGGCCGGGTGGCGATGACGATGGCGCCGCCGGTGACGTTGCGGCCGAACAGCGTGCCTTGAGGGCCTTTCAGCACAGTGATGCTGTCCAGATCGAACAGCTCGAAACTGGCCGCGCTGTTGCGCGGAATGAAAACATCGTCCACGACCACCGCCACCGGCTTGCTGACGCCAATCTGCGAAAACGTGTTGTTGATGCCGCGGATGGCGATGGTTGGGCTGTTCTGGCTGAAGGCCGACACCAGCAGCCCTGGCGTCAGGCGCGCGACGTCCTGCAGGCTTTGCACGCGGTTCGCATCCAGCATCCGGGCCGACAGCGTGGTCATGGAGATGGGGACGCTCTGGGCGGTCTGGCTGCGCTTTTGCGCGGTGACAGTGACGGTGGCCAGGGCGTCGGCGGGCTGCTCGGAGGAGACTGCGGACGCGCCGCGAAAAATAACGACGGCGCTGGCGCCATCGTGCCGGACCTGCAGGCCGCTGTTGGCCAGCAGGATGGCAAGCGCTTCGTCCGGCGACAATGTGCCGGCCGCACCCTTGGTCGAGATGCCCTGGATATCGTTGACGCTGTACAGTACCTGTACGCCGGACTGCGCGCTCCATGCGTCGAGCGCCGTCTTCAGATCGCCGGCGGCGATATGAATGTCGCGCGTTTGCGCCTGCGCCGCCAGGCAGAACGCCAGCACGCTTACAGCGCTTGCCAGTTTATGACGAACCATTTTTGTTCCCCTTGGAAGTGATTGAATGCTGCTCACTTACTGAGACGAACGGCGCTCGTCAATCCGGCATGCCTCAGCGATGTATTTTGATGTTATCGCCGTCGGTATCGATCTTCAGTCCCATGCCTTGCTGTAGCAGTCGCGCGAAACCGTCGATGTTGTCGACGTTGAAGCTGCCGCCGATGCGGATCTGCGCCACGGAAGGATCGCTGACGATCAGCTGCCTGTGGTTATAACGGTTGAATTCCTGTGTTGCCTGGGCAAGCGTCATCTGGTCCAGGACCAGCCGGCCCTGGCGCCAGCCTAGCCGGCTGGCGATCTGCTGCTCCGTGTTGTGGCTGACGGCGACCGCATCGCCGGCGGCAACCAGGCTATCGTTGCGGGTGATGACGGCCGGTGCGGCGGCGCCTTCGGCCGGGCTGACCTGCACGCGGCCATCCGCCACGACGACCTGCACCTGACCGCCGACGTCGCGACGCACAGAGAATTTGGTACCCAGCACAGTGATGCGGCGCGTGCCCGCTTCCACCACGAAGGGGCGGCTGGCGTCGTGCGCCACTTCAAAATAGGCCTCGCCCTTGTCGAGCCAGACGGTGCGGCGCGCCGTCGCCAGTTGCGCGCGCAGCCGCGTATTGGTGTTAAGCGTGATGCGGGTGCCGTCCGCCAGCGCCAGGGATGTGCTTTGGCCCAGCGCGGTGTCGTAGCGGGCCGGCCGGTCCAGCAAGCCGGAAGCGGTCATGAGCCATGCGGCGCCGGCCAGCAGCGCCACGCCGGCCGCGAGGCGCCACGCGCGCGGGCGCACCGCGCGGAACAGCGGCGCAGGCACGGCGGCCTGGTCCGGTGCGCGCAGGCTGCCCAGGCGGTCGGCGCGGCGCCATACGCTCTCCAGCCGCAAGTAGGCGATGCGGTGCGCGGTGGCTTCATTGATCCACGCGTCCAGCGCCTGCTGCTGCTGCGCCGACCAGTGCTCGCCATCGCGACGCGCCAGCCAGTCCGCGGCCTGGGCCTCGATGTCGGCGGCGCCCATCATGTGGAGCCGCCTTGCGGTCCGTTCTTGCCAAGTATTTTTGTAGCCAGTTTCGACATATTGACAACTACTCCCTTCAGCAGCAGCGCATCGGCCAGCGCGCGCATGCCTTTTGCAATCTGCTTTTCCACGGTATCTTCAGCGATGCCCATGTGCTGCGCCACTTCGCGCTGCGACATGCCGTCTATCTTCCTGAGCCGGACCACTTCACCGCAGCGCAGCGGCAGCTGGTCCAGCGCCGCCTGCAGCAGCCGCAGTTCCTGATGGCCGCTGGCGTGGCGTTCGGGCGTCAGATCGTCGCTCGACAGGTCCAGCGTCTCCAGATCCGCATAGGCTTCGATGGAAACGATCTGCGCGCGCCGCGCCAGGTCGATCAGCAAATGACGCGCTGTGGCGAAGACGAAAGGCTGCACCAGGTCCGGCCGGCGCCGCGCGGCCGATTCGTAGAGCCGGACGTAGACTTCCTGCAGCAGGTCGGCGACATCGTCCCCCGCCTGGCGATGGCGGCGCAGGAAGCGCGTCAGTGCTGCCTCCAGCGGCAGCACTTCGCGCACAAACCAGTCGTCGAGATCAGCGGACATTGTCTGGGTAAATGATTGGCGATACTGGTTAAGACGAATGGGCGTGAAAAATCCGGTATCGCCGCCAGCGATAATTGTCGATGCGCCGCTGGAGGGCGGTGGTGTCAGAACTGGTAGCGGCCACCAAAGGTCAGCAATGATACCTCGCTCTTGGTCAGGTAGCTGCCTTCGAGATTGATTGACCAGTGGCGGTTGAATGCGTAGCGCACGCCGAAACCGACAATGGGATCGGTGTCCGTGCGGTCTTCCATGGTCGTGCGGGTCGGCTTCATCGTGGTGCGGCCCACACCGGCGCGGCCGGTGAAGCTGAAATGGTCGTCGAGCGGCATAGTGCCCATCAGCGCGATGCCATAGTGCGAGTCCGGGTAATACCCGGGTTCCGCCAGGAAGCCGCGGAAGGGATTGACGCTCAGGCTGCGGGTATAGACTTCGAATCCCAGGTTGGGCGTGAACTGGTAGCCGGTCGCGGCGCCCAGCGAGATGTCGTTGTTGCTGTCGGCGTATTTCGACGAGACCGACGCACGGCCGCCGTTCACGTCCACGTACACGCCCGGCTCAAAGCCGGGAGCGGCGAACGACGGGGCTGCGGCCAGCAAGGCCAGGGTGGTGAGAATATGTCGCATAGTGTTCCTGATAAAAAGGGATCGAAGAGCACGGCACTTGATTAATTGTCAATGCCACGCCGCTTGCATACTAGCGCACAATTATTTTTAAGGCAATTTTTCTGATTCCTCAACTGGTGTGGCCGTGGGCTATTTCTCGTTCAGAGATATTGTCCCAGCCGTCTGCCCAGGCACAGCAACGTCAATGTTGGCGGCAGTCCCCACGGTTGCGGGATCACCGATGCGTCGCAGACGTAGAGGTTCGCGGTGCTGGTCCGCAGCGTATGATCCACGCCTTCGCCGATCCGCACGCTGCCGCCTGGGTGGGCGGCGAAGTGCCAGCTCTTGAATATCTTCTTCGCACCGGCCGCGCGCAAGATGCCGCGCGCCATATCCACGCCGGTCGCCAGTTTGCGCCTGTCGGCTGCCGTCAGCGTTTTATCGACCCAGTGCGGGCCGACGCCGCCGCCGATGTCGTCGCGAATCTTGACCATGACGGTCAGCGTTTTCGCATGCGCCATCAAGCGATCCACACGTCCGACCTGGGTGGCAAAGGCCTGGTACATCGGCTTCGGCAGCGTCATATCGGCCAGCGCGATGCCTTCCTCCTGCAGATATAGGCCGGCCGCCATTGGCACCTCGGCGCCGCCGTCGATGTCGTCCACTTGCCCCATCACGGCGATCACGGGATCGCTGAAGAAGGGGCTGATTGCGGCGTGCAAACCGGAGCGGTGCAGCAGGCGTGGACTGCCGATGCCGCCGGCGGCCAGTACGATGTTTTTTCCCAGTGCCTGATGTAATGCGCCATCGCGGCGATAACGCACGCCGACCGCACGGCGGTTCTCCACAATGACGCTGTCTACTGTGGCTTGATCGATCAGCGTCGCGCCGAGCTGTATTGCCTCGTCGAGAAAATCGCGCGCCGTCCACTTGGCGCCGAACGGGCAGCCATAGACGCACCGCCAGCACCCGGTGCGGCAGGACTGCGGCCGTATCAATTTATCGAGTTTGCGCCAGCCCAGCTGCTGCGCCAGCGCACCCTGCTGGATGCGTTGCGCCATGGGGCCGATCAGGGTGTCCGGCAAGGGGCCCATCGGCAGCTCCGCGCGTAACGATGCCAGCGCCGGAGCCAGATCGATGCCGTGGGCCGCGAACGTCTCAAGAGGTGGCGGTGCCGCCGTGGCGAAGTTAATGGTTGAGGTGCCACCCGCCGCGATGCCGCTGACCAGCAGCGAGGCGTCGCGATGTAGAAACGCGCCTTTTCCCGGCACCGCTGCAATGCCGGCCATCTGCGACAACGTTCCCCGGAGCGGGGCGGCACTGCCTTGTTCAAGTATCAGTACACGCAGGCCGCGACGCGCCAGTTCAAGCGCGACACTCGCTCCGCCCGGCCCGCTGCCGACGACGACGGTGTCAAATTGTTCGGTCGAGGATGATGGCATGGCGTTGAGGCTATCGTTAGGCGCCGCGTTGCAGGCTGAGGATGAAGCTGACACCGTCGGCCAGGTTCTGTGCGACGATGGTACCACCCATCTTGGCCATATAGGTCCGCGCGACAAACAAGCCCTGGCCGCGATTGCCGTCGGCGCCCGATTCCGCCTGATCCGACACGCCGTATTCGAAGATCTTGCCGATCATGTCCTGCGCGATTTGCGGACCCAGGTTGCGGATCGTGATCGTCGCGCCGGTGGCGCTGCCCTCCAGCGTGATCGTGATCGCGCTGCCTGCCAGGCGATAGCGCTCGGCGTTCCGCAATACATGGGTCACCACATCCTCCAGTGAATATTCATCCGCGCGCGCGGTCAACGGCTCGGCCTCGCCCAGGAAGACCACGTTGTCTATCCCCACGCACGAAGCATTGGCGGCGACGTTTTGCAGGAAGGCAGTCAGGTCGATCTCGGTCACCTGCAGTTCCGATGACTGGAACGCTTCGCTGGGCGAAGCGCGCCCGTACAGCACGCGGATCGCCTGCTGCATGCGGTTGATGTAGCGGTGGCTCTGATCGTCCGGGCTGCCGTGCAGGACCATCAACGACTGCAGCGGCGACATGATCTCGTGGCCGACCGCGTGCCACATGTCGCGCTCCTGCTCCGCGCGGATGTTCTCGCGTTCGACGTCTTCGCGAACGCGGCGCAGCAGATCGTGCAGGCCGGTGGCCAGCACGCCCAGCTCATCCTCGCCGCGCAGGTCGGCCAGATCGGTTTCGGAAAAACCGCGCGCCGCCTTCACCCGCTCGCCCACATCGTCCGCCCGTTTGATCAGCACCTTGATGCGGCGGATGATGCCGATCTCGATCACCAGCCAAGCCAGCATCAGCGCCGCCAGCATCGCGCCGACAAACCACACCAGCCGGCTGGCCACCACGCTCAGGCTCTTGCTGACGCTGCGGACGTCGCCCTTGAGCAGCACTTCATAGCTGCCGGCCGGCGTGGCGATCACCTCCTTTGCCTCAAGCGGGACATCGTAGGCGTCCACCGGCAGGTGGCGGATCAGCGTCGTTACGAAATGCCAGGACTGGTCCTCGGGATCGACGGCGCCGACCAGCAGCGGCAGCGTTGTCCCGGGCGCGCCATCGTCGGTGAGGCGGCGAATCTGCAGGCTCTCACCCGGCAGCAGCATCGGCTTCAGGTCCGCCAGCGAAAAAGCCGGCGTGCCAGGTCCGGAGCCGCTGTCCAGCAGCGGCGCGCCGTCTCCAGGAGGCAGCACTGCGATGCTCACGTCGATGCGGCCCAGATCTTCCGGCGGCCAGACGGGGCGGCGTTTTTCGAACAGCGCGTCCTGCAGCACGCCTACGGGAAGGCGCAGTGAGAAGAAGGCGCTGCGTGTACAGGCTGCGTCGTCATCGGCGGCGGCTTGGTCGGTGCAGCGCGGGTTCTGCCAGATCCAGCCGCGGAAGTCCTTGACCGCCGGTGCCTTGGCCCGCGCCACGTCGGCCGCAGCAAAGCCGGTCAGGCGTCCGCGCATGCCGCCGAACCGATGTGCCGGCGTTTGTGGTTCGGCGCTTTCCTCGAACGGAGCGATCCATTCGTAGCTCTGGCCGCGCAGGGCGACCTTGACTCTGACGCGGTGCGCCTGGTCCACCACCTGGTCGCCGCGCACATGCGGCACCAGCCTGGCGCCGTCGAAAGTGCCGGCAACATAGATAAAGCCGCCGGCCCAGGGATTGTTGCCGATGCCGACGCAGAGCGAGCTGTTGTTGCCGTACTGCGCAAGGCAGCCGGACATCGCCACCGCCTGCTGCACTTTTTGCAGATCGTCGAAGTCGAGCGCGGCGAAGGGCAGTAGCAGTGGATGGAGGGTGCCGCCTTTGCCCACAGGCTGGGGATTGAGCAGCGCCAGCTGGCCGGTCGGGTGGCGCAGCGTCGCAGCCACCTGCACGCGGGTCTTCTGGAAGCTGCTTTGATAGTTCTTGTAACTGAGCTGCTTCTCCTGCTGTACAACGGACAGCGCCAGGCCCACTGTGGCCGCCATCAGGAACACGAATGCGGCGCGCAGCAGCAGCCGCAGGCGATACGGGACGAGGCTGAGCCGGCGCCAGTTCATGGTCAGCGGCTTTCCGCGTCGGCCCAGCGGAAGCCGCGCATGGGGATGTTCTCGATGCAGGCGAAGTCAGGATCGATCTCGCGGAAGGCGTCGCGGATGGTACTGACGTGCTTGCGGATGTTGTCGCGATTACGCCCGCTTTTCACCACATCGAACAGTTCGTCGTAAGACACCACCTGGCCGCGCCGCGCGAACAGCGCCGCCAGAATGCGTTGCGCGGTCAGCGGCAGGTTGATGCGGTGGCCGCGCCAGGTGGGCGTGCGCTGGCGCAGCGGGTCCATGCTCAGTTCATCGGCGCTGGCTGCCGGAGCCTCCGCCTGTTTGCTGCTGCGCAGGATCTCGAGGAAGGTTTCGACGAAATCGGCCTCCTCGAAGGTGGCTTTCTGCAGGTAGTCCCAGGCATCCAGCGCCTTCATGATGCTGCGGTAAATAGTGGCCGGCATCGCCGACACCACCAGCACCGGGGTGGTATGGCGCTTGTTGATGGCGTTGATGATGGCCACGCCCGCATGGCGTTCGCGACCGAGTTCGATATCGAGTACCACCAGGTCGTAGCGCTCGCGGGCGATGGCCGCTTCCGCGTCGTCGCGGCTGAACCATTGGTCGACGACGATGCCCGGACGTGCAGACTCGATCCAGGCCCTTAGTTGATTACTGGTAGGCAGATCGTCCTCGATGACGGCGACTTTGGCCATGCTGTGCTCCGCTTGCTGTGTATGGAGTGAGTATCCATGGTTTTATCGGAAAAGTCACAAATCCGCTGTGAGGATTTCTTCACAGCGGCGGAGGATACCTGGACGGCGGCGGCGTTGATACTTCCGCATCATCCGGCGCACCATGCGTCTCAGGGATAGGCCCTGAACTCAACGACGATGAAAAGGTGAATACGATGGCAGAGCGGATCAAACGGTTGGTGCAGGCGGTACGGAATACCTTGAGTGGCGCCGGCGGAATCGCCGGCGCCGCGGCCAACGGATTCCGCCGTAGCGGCGCGCTGTTGCTGGCCGTGTGCGCGGCCGGCGGCGTCGCCTACGGGCTGGCGACACATCCGCCGCTGGCCAGGCTGGAACCCGGCAATGTGGGCATCCGTATCAACCAGCTGACGGGTTCCACCACCACCGTGCGCGATGGCGCGGTCTTCATGTTCCCCGGCGTGCATGCGCTGCGCCAGGTGTCGCTGCTGGACCAGGTCTACCGCCCGAACCGCAGCGACAAGGCGCCGTTCCAGTCGGTCGAGGGTTTGGCGCTGGGTGTGGACTTGTCGGTGCGTTATGCGCTTGATCCCGGCCGCGTGGCCGGCATGGCGCAGTCGCTGCCGCCCGATATCAACGGCGCCATCGTCGAACCTGCGGTGCAGGGTGTGATCTACAAGGTGTTCACCCGCTACACGGTGCGCGAGATTTTTTCGTCCAAACGGGCGGAGATCCAGCAGGCGATCGAGGCGGAGCTCAAACCCAAGCTGGCGGCCGACGGCATCACGCTGCGCGGCATCACCATCGGCAAGATCACGCTGCCGGAGGAGTACCAGGCGGGAATGGAGAAACTGCTGGCGGAAGAACTGGAAACCGAGAAGATGCGCTATACGCTGGAGCTGAAGGAGAAGCAGGTGAAACAGACGGCGCTGGAGGCGGACGCCGACAAGATCCGCCGCGAGAAGGCGGCCGAAGCGGCGGGCAATGAGCAGATCATCGCGGCGAGGGCGCAGGAGCAGGCGATGGCGCATGTTCTGCCGTTCAAGCAGAAGCAGATCGAGCAGCGCAAGCTGGAGGCGGAGGCCGAGAAGACCGCGCGCATCAAGACATCCGAGGGCAATGCCGAGGCACGCGTGATCGAGGCGACCGGCGAGGCCAACTCGCGCCGCAAGCTGGCCGATGCGGAGGCGTATCGCCAGGAGACCATCGGCAAGGTGGCGGCCGAGCAGATGGCGCGCGAAGGTGAGCTGATTACCCGCAATCCGTTGCTGATCCAGAAAACCATGGCTGACAAATTGTCGGACAAGGTATCGGTCATCATCGCTCCGTCGCCAACGGATGGCAGCTTTATCGGTTCGGCGTTGCTGGGCAAGAAGGAGGTTCAATAATCATGACGATCATTGCAGCTGCCGTTGTACTGGCTATCGTTACGCAGGATCAGGCCGCGCTGCGCGCCTCGCCCAAGGACACGGCGCAACAGCAGGCCGTCCTGTGGCAGGGGGACAGCCTGGAGATTCGCGGCGAGAAGCAGGACTTCCTGCAGGTCTACGACCATCGCCGCGAACGGGCTGGTTACATCCGTGCCTCGCAAGTGCGCAAGGTGTCGCTGGCGCCGGCCGATGCGCCGGAACTGCTGTCGGTGGTGCGCTTTCTGCGCGACACGCCGGGCGCGGAATCCCTGGGTATCGGTTACGCGGCGGCGTACTTGAAGGCCGCGCCGGCGGCGGCCATCACTGCCGAACCGTTCGATGCGCTGGGCAGTATGGCCGACCGGCTGGCGCGGCGCGCCTCGTCCAAACAGGGCAAGCAAGGCGACGTCACGATCGCCGCACACCTGGAAGTTGTGGCCAACGACGGCATCGGCATCCGCAGCTTCGAGCGCGAAGGACGCATGCAGCTGTGCTACGACGGCGAGGCATTCCGCCGCGTGCTGGCGATGCAATCGGAACCGCGGCAACGCGCAACGGCGGCGCTGGGATTGACTCGCCAGGAATGCGTCGATCCGGCGTTGGGACCCGGTGCGCGGGCGGCGCTCGACGACTGGCGTGCCGACGTGCTGGATCGCGTGGACTTGAAGGAGTTGCCGGCGCACGTGAAAAACCGCCTGCATATGAGACGCGCCGCTGTGTGGTCGTCAGTGGCGTTTGCGCGGGCGCGCAAGGGCGAACCGTCGGCGCAGCCAGCGCAGCGTGCGCTGGACGAACTGGGGCTGGTTGAACCAGCCGAGCTGACGGAAGACGATGCCGGCGCCTATGCCGACGCCGGCGCGCGGGTCGGCAGCATACGCTGGGCGGCGGAAACCGCCCCGGCGCTGGTGTCTGCCTCGGCTCCGACCGGCCTGCGCGTGATCACCTCTGCTGGCCAGCCAGGAGAAACCTGCGTCGCTCTGGTGGACGGCAAGCACGATCAGCAGCATCCGCTGGCGCGCCGCTGCAGCTATGGCGTTGTGTGGGCGGCATCGGCACGCGCCAATGCGCAGGGTACGGCGCTGGCGTTGGCGGTACAGCCGATGGATGGCTGGCGTGAGATGTGGCTGTTCCACCAGACCAGCGCGGGCTGGCTGGTCGATGTGCTGCCGCCCGCCGCCGCCGACCCCGATCTGGGTTACGCCGAATTCGCCGGTTGGGTGCCAGGTACGCAGAACATGCTGGCGGCGCGCGAAGCCCGTGTTGACGGCAAGTTCAAACGCAGCTTCGAGCTGGTGGAGGTCAACACGCTGGCCACGCTCAAGTCTGCGGATAAACCATCATCACTGAGTCTGTTCTATCGCTGGCAGGACCCGGCCTGGAAACGCCAGACCGTCAGCATGCGTTGAACATCCGGCTGTGACACCTGTGCCAAATTGGAGCAATTATGTAATGGATCAAGGCGGCGGACGCGTGGCATGGCATTTGCTCAATGAGTGTGTACCTCGGTAAAACGCATTCATTAAAACAGCAAGGAGACATCATGCAACATCCATTCCGCATTCTCGCCATCGTGACCGTCATCGCCGCGGCGGCCACGACTTCCCTGTATGCCACCGCTCACGGCAACGTGGTGCCGCAAGCGGTGGACACCACCGGCCTGACGCCGCTCGGCGACAAGTGGCTGGAACAGAATCCCTATCGCGGCAACAAGCTGGCGTTGAAGATCGGTTCGTCGGCCTACAACCAGAACTGCGCGCGCTGCCATGGCCTGGAAGCGGTCACCGGCGGCATCGCACCCGATCTGCGCCAGCTGGACCGCGATTGCACCGACGTCAAGAACGAGAACAAGAAGAAGGCCTGCTACAAGGAGACCGACAACTACTATCTGACCTCGATCCGGCACGGCAAAGTGCGTAATGGCGCCGTCTACATGCCACCGTTTGAGGGCGTGTTCAACCAGGAGGCCATGTGGGCCATCAAGACCTACCTGGAAGCCCGCCGCGACGACGCCAAATAAGCGAGGAGCAGATCATGCCGAGTATTCGACTGCGCGCCGCCGCGCTGATTCCGCTCGTCGTCGCGCTGATGGGCGCCGCCGCTCCCGCACATGCGGACTGGGACAAGATAAGGCAATCGGGATCGCTCAAGGTGGCGGTCTACGACCAGTTCGCGCCGTTTTCAGATCGCAGCGCCGGCATCGATGTGGATGTGGCGCAGGCGCTGGCCGCCAAACTGGGGCTCAAACTGAGCCTGCTGCCTTTTCCCGCCGGCGAAAACCTCGGTGATGATCTGCGCAACATGGTATGGAAAGGCCACTATCTGGGTTACGGCCCGGCCGACGTGATGTTGCATGTGCCGGTCGAGCCGCAACTGATGAACGAGAACGCCAAGGTCACCATCTTCGCGCCCTACCACGTCGAGACCGTGCGGCTGGTGCGCAGCGCGAGCAGCATGCCGACCTTCGACGGCATCGACGCGCTGGCCGGCAAGACGATAGGCGTTGAAAAGGTCTCCATCGCGGCGATGGTGCTGCTG
Organism: Duganella sp. LjRoot269; assembly: GCF_964254095.1. Classification (NCBI taxonomy): domain Bacteria; kingdom Pseudomonadati; phylum Pseudomonadota; class Betaproteobacteria; order Burkholderiales; family Oxalobacteraceae; genus Duganella; species Duganella sp. LjRoot269. The sequence continues at coordinate 1,262,578 of NZ_CAXUSL020000001.1, forward strand.
GGCGAGGGGAACGGGCGCTTTCGCGACAAGGTGCGTATCTTCGACACAGCGGCCGAAGCGCTGGAGCAGCTGAAGGCCGGACAGCTCGACGCCGTGCTGGCCAACCGCTCGGAAATCGATGCGGTGTTTCGCGACGATGCGGCCTTCCCCTTGAATGAAGTCGCTTTCCAGCGTCTGCCTCGCGCCGGTTGGGCAGTCGGCATGGCGGTACGCAAGGATGACCAGGACGTGGCGAAACTCCTGCAGGCCGCCGTCAACGAAATGAAGGCAAGCGGCGAGTTGAAAGCCATATTTGCCAAATATGGCGTGCATGAGCAGACACCATGACGCGCCGCTGCGCTGTCGCGAGCGGGATACTGCTTGCGTGGGGCGGGGCGATGGCGGCCGAGGGGGCGTCGCCGGCCTACCCGGCAAGCTCCATGCTGTCGGTGGATATCGTCGGTGTCGCGCCGTTGCCTGGGCTGGGTGTGGACCGGAACCAATTGCCCTATCAGGTGCAGACGGCGAATGCACACCAGGTGGGCGCATCCGCCGGCCAGAATATCGGCGAATTCATGGCGCGCAGTCTGACCGGCGTGAACGTCAACGAGATCTCCGGCAGCCCGTTCCAGAACGACATCACCTATCGCGGCTTCCGCGCGTCGCCGGTGCTGGGCGCATCGCAAGGCATCTCGGTTTATCTTGACGGCGTACGCGTCAACGAACCGTTCGGCGATGTCGTCAACTGGGACATGCTGCCGGAGGCGGCGGTCGGCAGCGTGATGCTGGCGCCGGGGTCGAACCCGCTGTATGGACTCAATACATTGGGCGGTGCGCTGGTACTGACCAGTAAATCCGGCAGGAGCCATCCTGGCCTGGATGCCGGCATATCGGCCACCAGCAATGGCCAGCGCCGCGCGGACCTGGCCTACGGATACGACAGCGGCGAACGCTGGAACGTTTTCATCGCCGGCACGGCCTTCAATGACAAGGGCTGGCGCGACCAATCCGATGGCCGGCTGGGGAATATCTACGGTAAGTTGGCGGGCGTCGCGGGCGACAACGACTGGAGCATAGCCCTGCTGGCAGCCCGCAGCCGGCTGATAGGAAACGGCCTGCTGCCTGATGGCCTGTATCAGGAGAACCGCCGCGCCGTCTATACCTCGCCCGACGAGACACGCAACCGCCTGCACCAGATTGTTCTCGGCATGACGCACCGCTTTGACGAAGACACCGAGCTGGCAATGTCCCTGTACGCGCGCAACAGCCGCCGCAGTACCGTCAACGGCGACATCAGCGACAACTACGTTGAAGGCGAAAGCCGGTATCCCGCTTCCTACAATATCACCGAGACCCGGCAGAACAGCCAGGGCTTCAGCACCCACTTCAGCAGGAACGCGGGCGCCCACCAGTTGGTGATGGGCCTGAGCTTCGACCGCAGCAGCGTGGATTTTGCGCAGTATGATCAGGAAGCCGGCTTTGCCGCCGACCGTTCGGTCATCATGGATGCCGGCCAGGAGCGCCAGGCTGGATCATCTGTCGACGGCCGTTCACGCGCGGCCGGCCTGTACGCGGCCGATACCTGGATCGTGGCGAGCAGCACCTGGTTGACCGCGTCGGCGCGCTACAACCATGCCAGCGTCAGCAACCAGTTGCGCCGTGACGAGGCGCCGCAGCCGCGCGAGACCTTCAGCTACCGCAAGCTCAATCCCGCCATCGGTGTTGCGCGTGGCATGGGTGCCGGTTGGACGCTGTTCGCCAATCTGTCGCAGAGCAACCGGGTACCGACGGTGATCGAACTCGGTTGCGCCGATCCTGCGCAGCCATGTCGCCTGCCTGTCGGCCTGCAATCGGATCCCTATTTGAAACAGGTGGTGTCGCGCACCGCGGAAGCCGGCGGTCGCTGGCAGGGCGCGCGCGGCGACACGGCGGCGGTGTCGGTTTACCGCACCGTGAATCATGACGATATCCTGTTCCGCAGCGCTGCGTTGGCGCAGCAGGGCTATTTTTCCAACTTCGAGCGTACGCGCCATCAGGGCGCCGACGTGAGCGCCAGCCGTCGTTTCGGTCCATGGTACGCGCGTCTGAGCTACAGCTATCTGGATGCGGCCTACGATGCGGAAGGCGACCTGTTTACCGGCGTTCGCAATGTCCACGTCACGCCCGGCACCCGTTTGGCGGGACTGCCTCGCCATACCTTCAAGCTGGGTGTGGAGTGGAGTCCGGCGCCGGCGTTGACGCTGGGCGCGGACATCATGGCGGTGTCGGACATGAGCACCCAGGGCAATGAGGACGGCAAGGCCGCGCCGCAAGGGACAGACTGGCGCATACGCGGACATGCGTTACTTGGCGTGCACGCCAGCTACCAGCCCGCGCCGAAATGGGAATGGTACGCGCGCGTGACCAACCTGGCCAACCGGCGCTACGAAAGCTTTGGCGCGGTCGCGACCGACATGTTCCCAAGCGGCGCGCTGCTGCAGCCTGGCGGCGAGGCGGATCAAGCTCGCTTTGTCGCACCCGGCGCGCCACGTTCGGTGGCGGCCGGACTGCGTTATCGCTTCTAGAACCGTTTAGAATTGATACTGGGCGCTCGCGCCCAGCAGCCAATTGCGCCCAGGCGCTGCTTCGTAATAGCGCTTGTTGGTGTCGCCGACGATCAGCGAACCGACGTACTGCTTGTCCAGCAGATTGTTCCAACGCACGAATTGCTTGAAGCGCCAGCCCTGCCATTGCTGGCCGGCGTTGACGCGCGCATTGAGCACGCCATAGCCAGGCGCCGGTTTGTCGGCGTTGGCGTCTTCCGCATAGATCCTGCTGCTGGCGACCGCCTCCAGCGCCGCGCCGAAACGATCCGCGCCGTCTTTCCAAGCCAGTTCGCCGTAGGCGTTCGCATTCGGCACGCCCGGCAGGCGGCTGCCTTCCAGCACCGTGCCGAAGCCCCGGTCGTAGACGGCGCGCAGGCTCGTCAGCGCCATGCGCGTGCTCAGGCCATAGTGCCAGGAGCTGTCGAGCGACAACTCCATCCCCTGACGCAGCGTGCGGCCGGCGTTGCGGTAGCTGGTGCGGCCGCCGCTGCTGCTGTCGACCACCAGTTCGTCGCGGGTACGGACCTGGAACACCGCAGCGTTGACGCGTGTCTGCTCGCCCAGGCGAGCCTTGATGCCGGCTTCCAGGTGGGTGCTTTGCGCCGGTTGCAGACGGAAGTTGAAGCCGCCGCCGGTGCCTGAGTAGAACAACTCATTGAGCGTCGGCGTCTCGAAGCCGCGTGCGGCGCTGGCGTACACGTTCAGCCCTGGCGTCAGCTTGTACAGCAATCCCAGTACCGGTGTGGTGTGGCTGTAATCGAGGCTGCCGCTGTCGTTGCCATTGCCGAGGAAGTGGTCGTCAACGGAAATCTTCACGCTGCTGTGGCGCAGGCCCGCACTCAGCATCCACGCGCCGGCTTCCCACTCGGCTTGTACGTAAGGATCGAGGTTGGTCACTTTATCGTTCTCGTCGCGCCGCAGCGCGCCCTTGACACCGAACTGTGTGCCGATGAAGTTTTCATAGCCTTTGCGCGCGTCGCTGGAGCGGCCGTACTCAACACCGACGGTGGTACTGAGCTTGCCGCCCGCCAGTTGGCCGACGTGCAGCCAGTTCAGGTCCGTGCCGTAGAAATCGCGGTCAAAATCGACTACGCCGCCGGAGTGTGTGGCGGGCGCCTGGAAGGCCTTGGAGAACGCCTGGTACTGGATCACGCCGCGATTGCCGCCGTAAGCGGTGACGCGCATACGGTCTTCGCCGAATCGCTGCTCCCAGCTGGCGCCGATCTGCTGATGGTCGATGCTCTTGCGGGTGTTGTAGCGGTCTGCCAGCGTGCGTTTCGGCGTTTGCGTGTCGGTGGTGTCGATCTCGCCGGCGCGCGGATCACGCTGGTAGGTGGCCCAAGTGACGCCCAGCGCGTCCTGGGTGTCATCCTGGCGCAGCGCATTGGCGACGATGGCCAAGGTGGCGCCTTCCACCGGCGCCAGCGTCAGTTTGGCGTAGGCTTGGTCGCGGGTGGCGGCGCTGTGTGCGCGGTAGCCGTCGGTCTCGAAGCGCGAGGCGTCCAGCACATAGCCGACGCCGGCCTGCTTGCCTTGGGCGTTCAGGTCGGCCTTGCGGCTGCCATAGCTGCCTGCCGTGAGCGTGGTTTCAACCGATGGCGCGCCTTCGCCCTCGCGTGTGAACAGCTGGATCACACCGCCGGAGTGGTTGCCGTAGATGGCGGAAAACGGCCCGCGCAATACCTCGATGCGTTCGGCCATGTCGAGATTGAAGGTGGCGGCCTGGCCTTGGCCATCCGGCATGCTGGCCGGGATGCCGTCGGCGATCAGCCGCACGCCGCGCACCCCGAACGCCGAGCGGGCACCGAAGCCGCGTGAGGATATCTGTAGGTCCTGGGCATAGTTCTGGCGGTTTTGTGCCACCAGGCCGGGCACCGCCGCCAACGCCTCGCTGGCGTTGACGCGCGCCTGGCCGTCGCGGATCCGCGCGGCGTCGATCACGTCGATCGCGGCGGGCATGTCGAACACGGTGTGGCCTACGCGGGTGGCGCTGACCACCACCACGTCAGGCGGAACGCCGGCTTCCTCGGCGGCCACGGCGCCGCTGCCAAGGGCGAACAGCGCCGCCACCGCATTCAAGGGGAAAAGGGATTGCTTCATGTTGTCTCCGTTTTGGTCAGTGTTATATCGGACCAGTAAGCAATATACCTGCCATCCGGTTTTTATGCGTGGCATGGCGATTGCAATGGTATGGGTATTTTCTGAAAGGCGACTCCATGAACAGCTCCCGCATCCTTCTATCTTTGCTCCTCCTGCTGGCCGGCCCGGCATGGGCCGCGCCTCTAGCCTACGTGCCGAATGAAAAATCAGGAACCGTCAGCGTGATCGATACGTCCACCGATAAAGTGCTGCGCCAGATTGCCGCCGGCAGGCGGCCGCGCGGTATCGCCGCCGATCCGGCGGGCACGCGCTTGTTCGTGACCGATGCCGTCAGCAACGCGCTGCTGGTGATCGACACCGCCAGCGGCGCCGTCGTGCGCAGCATTGCACTGGGCAAGTCGCCGGAGGGCGTGGGCGCGTCGGCGGACGGCCGCTATGTCGCCGTGGCGGTCGAGGAAAGCAATAGCGTCACGCTGATCGACGCCCGCAGCGGCGAGGTGCTGGCCGATATTCCTGTGCGGGGCAAGAATCCCGAGCACGCCGTGTTCAGCCCGGACGGACGCTGGCTGCTGGTCAGCGCCGAGGAGGCGGAGCAGGTCGACGTGATCGATGTCGCTGCACGGCGCCAGAGCGGCTCCGCCGCCGTCGGCATGCGCCCGCGCGGCATGGGTTTCAGTCCGGACGGCGCCCGCGCCTATGTGGCTTGCGAGCTGGCCAACGCCGTGTATGTGGTCGATATGGCGACCTTGACGGCGGTGGCGCGCATCCCCGCCGGCAGGAACGCCAACGGCATAGCGGTGCATCCGAACGGCCGCCTGGTCTACGTCTCGAACGGTATCGACGGCAGCGTGATGGCGATCGACACCGCCACCAATGCCGTAGTGGCCACCGTCGCCGTCGGCAAGCGGCCCTGGAACATGGCGTTGACGCCGGACGGCGCCAGGTTGTACGTGGCCAACGGCCGCTCGAACAGTGTTTCCGTCATCGATACGGCCGGCGCCGTCAAGCAGCCGGACATTGCCGTCGGCGAGCTGCCTTGGGGTGTGGTGATCCGCTGATCCCGCTGCTCCATCGGCACACAACTGTTCCAAAGATGAACAGTTGTCACGCGGCCGCGACAGGCCGTAGCACCCTCGCCGCACGGTATTCCCCTGTATGAGCGGTGCTGGCACGGTGCTTGCGAAAAGGAGAGGGCGCAGTACCCACCGCCGCTACGCTTTACAGCGGCCTCATAACCACAGCAGAAAGAGGACGACATGAATCTCGCAGACATCAGCAAACTGGGCGTTGCCAATCCATTCAAACAACGCTATGACAACTACATCGGCGGCAAGTTCGTCGCGCCGGTCAAGGGCGAATACTTCGGCAACGTCACGCCGATCACCGGCCAGGTATTCTGCGAAGTGGCGCGTTCCACCGCCGAGGATGTCGAGCTGGCGCTGGATGCCGCCCACGCCGCCAAGGACGCCTGGGGCAAGACCTCGCAGACCGAGCGCGCCAACATCCTCAACAAGATCGCCGACCGCATGGAAGCCAACCTGGCGCTGATCGCCACCGCCGAAACCATCGACAACGGCAAGCCTATCCGCGAAACCACCGCTGCCGACATTCCGCTGGCGATCGACCATTTCCGCTACTTCGCCGGCTGCATCCGGGCCCAGGAAGGCTCGGTGGCACAGATCGACGCCGAAACCTATGCCTACCATTTCCACGAGCCGCTCGGCGTGGTCGGCCAGATCATTCCGTGGAACTTCCCCATCCTGATGGCGGTGTGGAAGCTGGCGCCCGCGCTGGCTGCCGGTAACTGCGTGGTGCTCAAGCCCGCCGAGCAGACGCCCGCCTCGATCATGGTACTGCTGGAAGTGATCGGCGACCTGCTGCCGCCGGGCGTGCTGAATGTGGTGAATGGCTACGGCCTGGAGGCCGGCAAGCCGCTGGCGTCCAACAAGCGCATCGCCAAGATCGCCTTCACCGGCGAGACCGGAACCGGGCGCCTGATCATGCAGTACGCCGCACAGAACCTGATTCCCGTCACGCTGGAACTGGGCGGAAAATCGCCGAACATCTTCTTCGAGGATGTGATGGACGCCGACGACGCCTTCTTCGACAAATGCCTCGAAGGCTTCGCCATGTTCGCGCTGAACCAGGGCGAGGTGTGCACCTGCCCCTCGCGCGTGCTGATCCAGGAATCGATCTACGAAAAATTCATCGAGCGTGCGCTGGCCCGCGTGGCGGCGATCAAGCAGGGCAATCCGCTGGACGCCAGCACCATGCTGGGCGCGCAGGCCTCGCAGGAGCAGCTGGAAAAGATCCTGTCGTACATCGACATCGGCAAGCAGGAAGGCGCACAGCTGCTGGCGGGCGGCGGGCGCAACGTCCAGGGTGGCGACATGAAGGACGGCTACTACGTGCGTCCGACGGTGTTCAAGGGCGATAACTCGATGCGCATCTTCCAGGAGGAGATCTTCGGACCGGTGGTGTCGGTGACCACCTTCAAGGACGAAGCGGATGCGCTGCGCATCGCCAACGACACCTTGTACGGCCTGGGCGCCGGCCTGTGGACGCGCGACGGCTCGCGTGCCTTCCGTGTCGGTCGCGCCATCCAGGCCGGCCGCGTCTGGACCAATTGCTACCACCTGTATCCGGCCCACGCCGCGTTCGGCGGCTACAAGCAGTCGGGCATCGGGCGCGAGAACCACAAGATGATGCTGGACCACTACCAGCAGACCAAGAACCTGCTGGTCAGCTACAGCCCGAACGCGCTGGGCTTCTTCTGATCATGAACCACGTCATCGCCCGCGTCACGGCAACTCCGGCGGCGCTCGACATGATCGCCGCCCTGCGCCGCCGGCATGGGCCGTTGATGTTCTTCCAGTCCGGCGGCTGCTGCGACGGCAGCGCGCCGATGTGCTACCCGGCGGGGGAGTTCGACGTCAGCGACACCGACGTCTACCTCGGCAATCTGGACGGGACGCCGTTCTACATGGGGCGCGAGCAGTTCGAGTACTGGGAGCACACCCAGCTGATCATCGACGTCGTCGTGGGGAACGGCGGCATGTTCTCGCTCGATAACGGCACGGGCAGGCGCTTCCTGACCCGCTCGCGCCTGTTCAGCGACGAGGAGCTGGCGCTGTTACATCCGCCGGCATAGCAACACACCGAAGCAAAAACCAAAACCATAATAATTGGAGAAGATTGTGCATAAAAAAGTCATCGCATCGCTGGCGGGGATTTCGATCCTGTCGCTGGCACAGGCGGCCGACGTCACCACGGCCATGCTCAAGAACGCAGCCAGCAGCACCGACAGCGTGCTGTCCTTCGGCATAGGCTCGGAAGGCCAGCGCTATTCGCCGCTGACCCAGGTGAACACCAAGACCGTCGGCAAGCTGGTGCCGGCGTGGTCGTTCTCATTCGGCGGCGAGAAGCAGCGCGGCCAGGAGTCGCAACCGCTGATCTACAAGGGCAAGATGTTCGTCACCGCGTCGTATTCGCGCATCTTTGCGGTCGATCTGAAAACCGGCGCCAAGCTGTGGAAGTATGAACATCGTCTGCCGGACGGCATCATGCCTTGCTGCGACGTGGTCAACCGCGGCGCGGCGCTGTACGGCAACCTGGTCATCTTCGGCACGCTCGATGCGCAGCTGGTGGCGCTGGACCAGGATACCGGCAAGATCGTCTGGAAGGAAAAGGTCGACGACTACGCGGCCGGCTATTCGATGACGGCGGCGCCGCTGATCGCCGACGGCGTGCTGCTGACCGGCGTGTCCGGTGGCGAGTTCGGCATCGTCGGCCGGGTGGAAGCGCGCAATCCGCTGACCGGCGAATTGCTGTGGACCCGGCCGACCGTCGAAGGCCACATGGGCTACCGCTACGACAAGGACGGCAAGGCCACCGAGAACGGCATCTCCGGTACGCTCAACAAGAGCTGGCCGGGCGATCTGTGGAAGACCGGCGGCGCGTCGACCTGGATGGGCGGCACCTACGACGCCAAGACCGGCCTGGCTTACTTCGGCACCGGCAATCCGGCGCCATGGAACAGCCACCTGCGGCCGGGCGACAATCTCTATTCTTCTTCGACCGTCGCGCTGGACGTGAAGACCGGCCAGATCAAATGGGCCTATCAGAACACGCCCAACGATTCGTGGGACTTCGACGGCGCCAACGAATTCGTCACCTTCGACATGGACGGCAAGCGCTATGGCGGCAAGGCCGACCGCAACGGCTTCTTCTACGTGATCGACGCGAACAGCGGCAAGCTGCAGAACGCCTTCCCGTTCGTGAAGAAGATCACCTGGGCATCGGGCATCGATCTCAAGACCGGGCGTCCGAACTTCGTTGCCGCCAACCGCCCGAGCGATCCGACCAAGGGCGAAGAGGGCAAGAAGGGCAGCACCGTGTTCGCGGCACCGGCCTTCCTCGGCGCGAAGAATCAGATGCCGATGGCGTACAGCCAGCAGACTGGTTTGTTCTATGTGCCGGCCAACGAGTGGGGCATGGATATCTGGAATGAGCCGATCAGCTACAAAAAGGGCGGTGCTTATCTGGGCGCGGGCTTCACCATCCGGCCGCTGTTTGACGACTATATCGGCGCGTTGCGCGCCGTCGATCCGAAGTCCGGCAAGATCGTCTGGGAGGTCAAGAACAATGCGCCGCTGTGGGGTGGCGTGATGACCACCGCCGGTGGCCTGGTGTTCTACGGTACGCCGGAAGGCTATCTGAAAGCGCTGGACGCCAAGTCGGGCAAGGAGCTGTGGAAGTTCCAGACCGGCTCCGGCGTGGTGGCTCCGCCGGTCACCTGGCAGGATGGCGATACGCAGTACGTCGCAGTCGTTTCCGGCTGGGGCGGCGCGGTGCCTCTGTGGGGGGGCGAAGTGGCGAAGAAGGTCAACTTCCTGGAGCAGGGCGGCTCGGTGTGGGTGTTCAAGCTGTCTTCCAAATAGAACTGTCTCCTGTAACCTTTGGGCGGCTTCGGCCGCCTTTTTTTTCGATCAAATTCTGAACAGTGCAACGCTGCGATTGATCCGATTCAGCACAAGGCCTTTTCCCGCAAGGCGCGCTTCTCCTCTGGCGATACCTGGGCACGCAAATTGCCATAGGAGCAGTACATCACTCGATGTACACAAACAATAATGGGAGATAAAAATGAAGAAAATATTCATGCTGGGTGCACTGGCCGTGGTGGGTGCGCAAGGTGCGCAAGCGGTCGATTTCAAGGCCGGCGACTGGAACGTATCGCTGGGCGGCATCGTCAACGCCTACTACACGCAGGTCTCTTGCGGCGGGGACGCGGTCGGCGGGCTGGCGCTGGGCGGCAAAGGCCTGGGTTGCGGCGGCGAGAACAACCGTACGACCATCGGCAATGGCCTGCTGCCCAACGGGCTGGTGACATCGGCCTCGTCGAAGCAAGGGGACTACGACGTCAAGGCGCTGATCGGCATCTACAACGCCACCGCCACCGACAGCGCCATCGCCGCCAACAGCGGTGTGGATGTGCGCCAGGCCTACTTCACGTTCGGGAATGCGCAGATGGGCACCATCAAGCTGGGGCGCGACAACGGCATCTTCGGTGCCGGCCCGATCTTCTCCGACATGACCCTGATCGGCGCTGGTGCGCCGGTACAGGCCACGCAGCGCGGCCGCGTCACGCTGGGCCATATCGGCGCCGGCTACAGCTATGTGGGCTACTATGGCCAGATCGCCTACAGCGCACCGAAGTCGGCGTCGGGCATAGGCTTTGATGCGGCGCTGGTCAGCCCGGTCGCGGACACACCTATCGTGGCCGCTCCGGTGTACTCGTCAAAAACCAGCCCGCAGTTCCAGGCGCAGATCAGTTACGCCGCCGACGGCTTCAAGGGTTGGCTGGGCGCCAAGTCGCAGAAATTCAGCGCCACCGCGCCGGGCGTGAAGGACTTCACGATGTCGGGCGTGGAAGTGGGGGCGTCATATCAGGCCGGACCGGTCGGCGTGCTGGCCAACTTCCAGGGAGGAAAAGGACTGGGCATCTTGTCCGATGCCGACCAGGGCGATACCAAGTCCAAGGCCTATTTTGTGCAGGCCACCTACAAACCAGCCGACAAAGTCAAGGTGGGCCTGAGCTACGGCATCAGCCGCAACGACGACAACACCGCCGGCACGGGTGGCTTGAAGTCCAATGCCAACCTGACCTGTGGCCTGTACTACTCGCTGACGAACGCGATCACGCTGGTCGGTGAGATCGGCCAGACCCGTTCCAAAGGCTTCGCCGGTGGCGAAGGCAAGATGAACGGCGGCTCGTTGGGCGGCATCATCTTCTTCTGATGAATGAGACGTTGAACCATAGGCGCGCGGCCCGTTGGCGCGCGCTTGCCGGCATCCTTTGCCTGCTCGCCGGCCTGCTGGCGCTGGTGCTCGGCGCCACGCCGGCGCAGGCCGGCGTGCTGACGCGAGCCGAGATCACGCGACGCTTTCCGGCGCCGATGATGGTGGGCGAGCGCGACGTCGAGCTGCCTGCGTGGCCGCTGTTCCGGCAGAACGCCACGGCCACCGAGCTGGCGGGATATGCTTTCGAGTCGATCGATCTGGCGCCCATCCCTGGCTTCTCGGGCGTGCCGCTCAATTTGCTGGTGGCCATCGATCCCAAGGGAGGTTTTATCGGGGTCGAGGTGCTGTCGCACCACGAGCCGGTGTTTCTCGATGGCCTGGGCGAGGCGCCGCTGTACCAGTTTGTCAAACAATACAAGGATTTGTCGCTGAAGCAGAATATCAGCATCGAGACCGGCGGTCGGCGTGCCCGTCATCCGGATGCCGCGCATGCCTACATCGACGGCGTGTCCAAAGCCACGGCCTCGGTGCGCATCATTAATCAGAGCGTGCTGGCGGCGGCGCTCAAGGTCGCGCGCAAGAAGCTGGGCTTTGGCGGCGGTCGCGATCCGGACCAGATCGCGCGCGTGCGCCAGGATGTGTACGAGCCGATGGACCTGGCGCGGATGCTGCGCGAAGGACTGGTTCAACGCTTGCGTGTCAGCAATCGCGAGGTCGAGCAGCTGTTTGCCGGCAGCGCCGGCAGCGGCCTCGATAGGGAGGCGTTGGCGCATCCGGAAGATAGCTTTATCGATGTGTACGTGGCCTGCGTATCGGTACCGTCGATAGGGCGCAACCTGCTGACGCCATCCGGCTGGGGTAAGCTGCAAGGGCGCCTGGAGGAGGGCGACCATGCGCTGATCATCATGTCGTCCGGTCGCTACAGCGTGACCGGCGACGATTTCGTGCGCGGCAGCGTGCCGGACCGTCTCCTGCTGCGGCAGGACAAGCTGCCCATCGATATGCGCGACCTGGATCTGGACGTGAAGCTGGCCGCGCCGCTGGCGGCCGACAGTGTGACCATCTTCCGTGTGATCAGCCAGGCCGGCCTGGACCCCGGTTCGCCGTTAGAGCTGGCACTGCCCATCACTCGCAACAAGGGCATCGTCTACCCGGAACGCATCACTCGCGAGCTGACGATGCGCTATCAACTGCCGGCCGAACTGCTGATCGCGTCCGAGGGCAGCGGCACGTCCTGGACCAGCATCTGGCGTGGCCGGCGCTGGGAACTGGCCGCGCTGGCGGCTGGCCTGCTGGTACTAGGCGCCGCGCTGGCGATGCAGAAACGCTTGACTGCCCACGCCGCGCGCTTCGACTGGTTCCGTCGCGCTTACCTGATATTCACGGCCTGCTTCATAGGCTACTACGCGCAGGGGCAGCTTTCCATCGTCAACGTCACCGGCGTGATCCAGGCATTGATGGCGCAGCGCAGCCTGGAGTTCCTGCTGTTCGATCCGATGACGGTTGGCCTGTGGGCCTTTGTGGCTGTGTCGTTGCTGCTGTGGGGGCGCGGCACTTTTTGCGGCTGGCTGTGTCCCTTCGGCGCGCTGCAGGAGCTGACGGGCAAGCTGGCACGGTGGATGCGCATACCTCAGTTGCGCATCAGGTCAAGATTGGATGCACGGCTCAAACGCATCAAATATGTGGCGCTGACGGGCATCGTCGCCAGCGCTTTCTTTTCCAGCGAACTCACGGACAAGCTGGTGGAGCTGGAGCCGTTCAAGACCGTCATTACGCTCAACTTCGTGCGAAGCTGGCCTTATGTCGCATATGCGATTGGTCTGCTGCTGGCTGGCTGCTGCGTCTACAAATTCTTTTGCCGTTATCTGTGTCCCTTTGGCGCGTCACTGGCACTGATGGGCAGATTCCGCGTGCTGGATTGGATACCGCGCCATGCCGAATGCGGCGCGCCTTGCCAAACCTGCCGCCACCGCTGCGACTACCAGGCGATCGCGCCATCGGGAAAGGTGGATTATGAAGAGTGCTTCCAGTGCATGGACTGCGTCGTGATTTATGCAAGCGATGAGCAGTGCGCTCTGCGCATACTGGAGCTCAAGCGCCATCGCACCATTTCAATTCAAGCCGCCGCAAGGAGCAGTCCATGAAACGACGTACCTTTATCGCCAGCGCCGTCGGATCGATTGCTGGCGTGACCGGTTGCATATGGCCGGGCGGGGAGACACTGCACCACGGCGCGGGGCTGGCCTTCGGCACCACCATTTCGATTTCAGTGGTGCATGCCGACGCCGGGCTCGCGGCACGCGCGATTGAGGATGGCTTGCGCGCGGCCCAGCAGATCGACCGGCTGATGAGCATCTATCGCTCCGACAGCCAGGTGTACCAGCTCAATCGCGATGGCGCGCTGGCGCATCCCGATCCGCGCTTGCTGGAGGTGCTGGCACAGGCGGCCGCGCTGTCCGGGATGAGCGGCGGCGCCTTCGATGTGACGGTGCAGCCCTTGTGGCGGCTTTATTCGCACGCGGCGGCACGCGGTGGACTGCCGCGTGATGCGGAGCGCCGGCGCGCGCAGGCGCTGGTCGACTGGCGGCAGCTCGAGTTCGACAAGGATATCGTCAGGTTCCGCAAGCCGGACATGGCGTTGACCTTGAACGGCCTGGCGCAAGGCTATGCCGCCGACCAGGCGCTGGCGGCGGTGCAGGCGCACGGCGTGCGCGATGCGCTGCTCGACACCGGAGAATTCGTCGCGCGCGGGCGGAAGCCGAGGCGCCGGCCGTGGATACTGGGCATACGCGACCCGCGCGACGCCGATGCGCTGGCCGCCACGCTATATGCACAGGGCTGCAGCGTCGCTACGTCCGGGGACTACGAGTCCACGTTTACGCCGGATTACCGGCACCACCATATCTTCGATCCGTCGCTGGGCGACTCGCCGGACGAACTGGCCAGTGTGACTGTGCTGGCGCCAACCTCCCTGTTGGCGGACGGTTTATCGACCGCTTTCATGGTGATGGGGTGGGAGCGGGCGCACGCTTTGGCTGCGCGGCTGCCAGCGGTGGATCTGATGGTGATCGATAAGCAGGGGCGGGAACGGCGCTCGGCCGGATTCCCTTCCGAAGCCTGAGGCGGCGATGCGCGCTCCGCTACTTCAGACTGGGCACCTTGCGATAGATCGTATTGCGCGAAACGCCGAGCGCGCGTGCGGTCGCCGAGACGTTGCCGCCATGCGCCTCCAGCGACTTGAGGATGACCGATTGTTCCATCTCTTCCAGGTTGGCGCCGCTGGCGACCATGCGCGCGGTGCTGGCGCTGTCGCCCGGCCCGCAGTCGCTTGTCTGCGTTTGTTCGATATCGTCGAGGAAGTCGTCGGGCATGTGCCGCAGGCCGATCTCGTGTTCGTCGCCGGCCATCACGATGGCGGTACGCAGCAGGTTGGTCAGCTGGCGGAAGTTGCCGGGCCAGCGGTGTCGGCGGAACAGGCTCAGGATTTCGTCGGAGACGTGATAACGGCCGTTGTTGGATTCCGTCGCCAGGATTTTCTTGACCACCGGCTCAAGGTCGGTGCGTTCGCGCAGCGGCGGCAGCTTGACCACCAGGCCGTTGAGGCGATAGTAAAGGTCCTCGCGGAACAGCCCCTTGGCGATGCGGTCGCGCAGATTGTGGTTGGTGGCGCAAATCAGTTCGACGTTGACCGGTATGGATTTGTCGCTGCCCAGCGGCGTGACCATGCGTTCCTGCAGCACGCGCAGAAGGCGCGCCTGCAGGCTGAAAGGCATGTCGCCGATTTCGTCGAGGAACAGTGTGCCGCCGTTGGCTTGCAGGATCTTGCCGACGGCGCCTTTCTTGCGTGCGCCGGTGAAGGCGCCGTCCTCGTAGCCGAACAATTCGGATTCGATCAGCGTCTCCGGAATCGAGGCACAGTTCACCGCCACGAAAGGGCTCATCGCGCGCGGCGAGTCGTTGTGGATCGCCTGCGCCAGCAGTTCCTTGCCGGTTCCCGTCTCGCCCATGATCATGATGGGGATGTCGCGTCCCAGCACGCGGGTGACTTTTTCAATCACCAGTTCCAGTTGCTGATCACCGGTGCGCAGGTAGCGCAGGCCGGACAGGCGACGCGCCTGGGCGGCAGCCTGATTGGCGGCGACGGCAGCCAGCACCGGCTGTGCCGTGCGCTCCGTCGACAGCGATTGCTGGAAGACGTTGTTGGTCAGGCGCAGTTGCGCGCGGCCGTACACGCGTACGCCGTTATGCATGCACAGGTTTAGCAGGCCGGGCGCCGCAGTGCGGTAGTGATCGTACAGCGCGGATACCGGCAAGCCGAACAAGGAACTGAACGTGTGCGATTGCAGCGCGGCGAACGGCAGTCCAAGCTGGAACAGGCCGTTGCGGTTGGCAGCCAGGAAGCGTCCGCCCGGACTGAAGGAGGCAATGCCCTCCATCAGCGTGCCGATAAACTCCGGCCGCGTGTGGAAGTGCAGCGTGATGGCGTCTTCAAAGGTGGCTGAGAACAGCTGGTTTTCGATCATCAGCGCGGACATGCGTACCAGCGCCATGGTGTGCTTGTGATAGCTGCGCTTGTCGCCGGAGACATCAAGCACGCCGATCACGTTACCCAGGTGGTCGGCGATGGGCGCGGCCGAGCAGGTGAGGAAATGGTTGGCTGCGAGGTAATGCTGGTCCGCGTGGACTATCGCCGGCGTACGTTCGGCGATGGCGGTGCCGATGGCATTGGTGCCGCGGCTCTGCTCAGACCAGGCGACGCCGGGTTGCAGGGCAACGCGGCTGGCCTTTTCCAGGAAATCGTCGTCGCCCAGCGAGTGGACGATCACGCCCTGGGCGTCGGTCAGGATCACCATATTGTGCGTGTTGACGATTTGCTGGTATAGCGTCTCCATCGCCGGAATGGCGTGCGCATGCAGCAGGCGGTTCTGTTCTATCAGTAGCGACAGGTCGTTGCGCGCCAACGGGGCATATTCCGGCGGCGACTCGGGGCGCAATCCATATTCCTGCGATCGCTGATGTGACGTTTCTATAATAATGGGCATGTTGTCGGCCCACGACTCGCTTGCAGGCGGGCTGTTCAGATTTGGAGCAGTCTGGCGTTCCATAATGGTCTCTATGTCTCCGGCGGCCGTTATCGGCTCTGTTTTCCCTGCAAGGGTGTTCCATAATGTAGCACCTGTGCAGAATGTGAGCAAAAGCTTGATGCTATACCGTTGCTGTACGGTTTATAAGCAAACGCGGTGCCAGCGAAAATAAATCTTGGCAGTTCGATCAGGACTTTGCTATAGTTCGCCCCCTCGCAGAGCAGGGCATGTAAATGCCGAGTAAAACGAGAATGTAGAAGGGGTTGACGAAACGATCTAAACGCTTCATACTCTTTCTTCTTCGCTGACGGACACAACGCTTCTTCAGCAGGCAGTACCGAACAAGTTCTTTAAAAATTAACAGTCGATAAGTGTGGACGTTTGATGGAAGTGCACACGAAGCCTTCGGGTTTCGTGAAACTTAAAAAATATCAAATGTTCACAAGAAGTAATGAAGTAGGCGCTATGAAAATAGTGGCCTGTCAGTATTTTGAGTGAGCGACCCGTCAGCAATGACGGTGCCATGAAAATGGCAAAGTAACAGAGATTAAACTGAAGAGTTTGATCCTGGCTCAGATTGAACGCTGGCGGCATGCCTTACACATGCAAGTCGAACGGCAGCGCGGGGCAACCTGGCGGCGAGTGGCGAACGGGTGAGTAATATATCGGAACGTACCCTGGAGTGGGGGATAACGTAGCGAAAGTTACGCTAATACCGCATACGATCTAAGGATGAAAGTGGGGGATCGCAAGACCTCATGCTCCTGGAGCGGCCGATATCTGATTAGCTAGTTGGTGGGGTAAAGGCCCACCAAGGCATCGATCAGTAGCTGGTCTGAGAGGACGACCAGCCACACTGGAACTGAGACACGGTCCAGACTCCTACGGGAGGCAGCAGTGGGGAATTTTGGACAATGGGCGCAAGCCTGATCCAGCAATGCCGCGTGAGTGAAGAAGGCCTTCGGGTTGTAAAGCTCTTTTGTCAGGGAAGAAACGGCTGCCTCTAATACAGGTGGCTAATGACGGTACCTGAAGAATAAGCACCGGCTAACTACGTGCCAGCAGCCGCGGTAATACGTAGGGTGCAAGCGTTAATCGGAATTACTGGGCGTAAAGCGTGCGCAGGCGGTTTTGTAAGTCTGTCGTGAAATCCCCGGGCTCAACCTGGGAATGGCGATGGAGACTGCAAGGCTAGAGTTTGGCAGAGGGGGGTAGAATTCCACGTGTAGCAGTGAAATGCGTAGATATGTGGAGGAACACCGATGGCGAAGGCAGCCCCCTGGGTCAAAACTGACGCTCATGCACGAAAGCGTGGGGAGCAAACAGGATTAGATACCCTGGTAGTCCACGCCCTAAACGATGTCTACTAGTTGTCGGGTCTTAATTGACTTGGTAACGCAGCTAACGCGTGAAGTAGACCGCCTGGGGAGTACGGTCGCAAGATTAAAACTCAAAGGAATTGACGGGGACCCGCACAAGCGGTGGATGATGTGGATTAATTCGATGCAACGCGAAAAACCTTACCTACCCTTGACATGGCTGGAATCCTTGAGAGATTGAGGAGTGCTCGAAAGAGAACCAGTACACAGGTGCTGCATGGCTGTCGTCAGCTCGTGTCGTGAGATGTTGGGTTAAGTCCCGCAACGAGCGCAACCCTTGTCATTAGTTGCTACGAAAGGGCACTCTAATGAGACTGCCGGTGACAAACCGGAGGAAGGTGGGGATGACGTCAAGTCCTCATGGCCCTTATGGGTAGGGCTTCACACGTCATACAATGGTACATACAGAGGGCCGCCAACCCGCGAGGGGGAGCTAATCCCAGAAAGTGTATCGTAGTCCGGATTGTAGTCTGCAACTCGACTGCATGAAGTTGGAATCGCTAGTAATCGCGGATCAGCATGTCGCGGTGAATACGTTCCCGGGTCTTGTACACACCGCCCGTCACACCATGGGAGCGGGTTTTACCAGAAGTAGGTAGCTTAACCGCAAGGAGGGCGCTTACCACGGTAGGATTCGTGACTGGGGTGAAGTCGTAACAAGGTAGCCGTATCGGAAGGTGCGGCTGGATCACCTCCTTTCTAGAGTAGCACTGGTCAGCAATGACTACTCATCAAGCGTTCACACTTATCGACTGTCAATATTAAAGAACAGCATTTGGGGCTGTAGCTCAGCTGGTTAGAGCACCGTGTTGATAACGCGGGGGTCGTTGGTTCGAGTCCAACCAGCCCTACCAGTTTCTGCCTTGTAGTAAATCTCAGGGGGATTAGCTCAGCTGGGAGAGCACCTGCTTTGCAAGCAGGGGGTCGTCGGTTCGATCCCGTCATCCTCCACCAAGAGTTCAAATGTAAGGGTAAGCCTTTAGATTTGATCTTTTAGAGATCAAGTGCTGTACGTTCTTTAACAATCTGGAAGAAGTAAGTAAATTTTTATTGATCGTGTTCGCCGACAGGCGGATACGATGGGTAATGATTGTATGTATCAACAAACGCAACAACGTAGTACTTCTTATTTCTATAACCGCTCCTTTGTTTAGTCGCAAGGGGCTAACGTTATAGGGACAAGTGAATAAGTGCACATGGTGGATGCCTTGGCGATTACAGGCGATGAAGGACGTAGTAGCTTGCGATAAGCTGCGGGGAGCTAGCAAACAAGCTTTGATCCGCAGATTTCCGAATGGGGAAACCCACCCTTTATGGGTATTGCATACTGAATACATAGGCATGCAAGGCGAACGCGGCGAACTGAAACATCTAAGTAGCTGCAGGAAAATAAATCAACCGAGATTCCCAAAGTAGTGGCGAGCGAAATGGGAAGAGCCTGCACGTTTTAGCATGACGCATAGAAGAATCCTCTGGAAATAGGAGCCATAGCGGGTGATAGCCCCGTATTCGAAATGCGATGTGTGGAACTAAGCGTGCGACAAGTAGGGCGGGACACGAGAAATCCTGTCTGAATATGGGGGGACCATCCTCCAAGGCTAAATACTCGTAATCGACCGATAGTGAACCAGTACCGTGAGGGAAAGGCGAAAAGAACCCCGGGAGGGGAGTGAAATAGATCCTGAAACCGTGTGCATACAAACAGTAGGAGCGGACTTGTTCCGTGACTGCGTACCTTTTGTATAATGGGTCAGCGACTTACATTCAGTGGCAAGGTTAACCATATAGGGAAGCCGTAGAGAAATCGAGTCCGAACAGGGCGATAGTCGCTGGGTGTAGACCCGAAACCAAGTGATCTACTCATGGCCAGGATGAAGGTGCGGTAACACGCACTGGAGGTCCGAACCCACTAATGTTGAAAAATTAGGGGATGAGCTGTGGGTAGGGGTGAAAGGCTAAACAAACTTGGAAATAGCTGGTTCTCTCCGAAAACTATTTAGGTAGTGCCTCAAGTATCACCATCGGGGGTAGAGCACTGTTATGGCTAGGGGGTCATCGCGACTTACCAAACCATTGCAAACTCCGAATACCGATGAGTGCGAGCTTGGGAGACAGACGTCGGGTGCTAACGTCCGGCGTCAAGAGGGAAACAACCCAGACCGCCAGCTAAGGTCCCAAAGATTGGCTAAGTGGAAAACGAAGTGGGAAGGCTAAAACAGTCAGGATGTTGGCTTAGAAGCAGCCATCATTTAAAGAAAGCGTAATAGCTCACTGATCGAGTCGTCCTGCGCGGAAGATGTAACGGGGCTAAGCCAGTCACCGAAGCTGCGGATATCTAGCAATAGATATGGTAGGAGAGCGTTCTGTAAGCCTGCGAAGGTGTCTTGTAAAGGATGCTGGAGGTATCAGAAGTGCGAATGCTGACATGAGTAGCGATAATGGGGGTGAAAAGCCCCCACGCCGTAAGCCCAAGGTTTCCTGTTCAACGTTCATCGGAGCAGGGTGAGTCGGCCCCTAAGGCGAGGCAGAGATGCGTAGCTGATGGGAAGCAGGTTAATATTCCTGCACCGTCGTATGATGCGATGGGGGGACGGATCGCGGAAGGTTGTCTGCCTGTTGGAATAGGCAGTTTCTGGTTCATAGAAGGCGCTTAGGCAAATCCGGGCGCGGGATTCAAGGGACTGGGACGAGGTGCTTAGGCACTGAAGCAATCGGAAGTGGTTCCAAGAAAAGCCTCTAAGCTTCAGTCATACGAGACCGTACCGCAAACCGACACAGGTGGGCGAGATGAGTATTCTAAGGCGCTTGAGAGAACTCGGGAGAAGGAACTCGGCAAATTGGTACCGTAACTTCGGGAAAAGGTACGCCCTTGTAGCTTGACTGGCTTGCGCCAGAAGGGTGAACGGGTTGCAATAAACTGGTGGCTGCGACTGTTTAATAAAAACACAGCACTCTGCAAACACGAAAGTGGACGTATAGGGTGTGACGCCTGCCCGGTGCTGGAAGATTAAATGATGGGGTGCAAGCTCTTGATTGAAGTCCCAGTAAACGGCGGCCGTAACTATAACGGTCCTAAGGTAGCGAAATTCCTTGTCGGGTAAGTTCCGACCTGCACGAATGGCGTAACGATGGCCACACTGTCTCCTCCCGAGACTCAGCGAAGTTGAAGTGTTTGTGATGATGCAATCTACCCGCGGCTAGACGGAAAGACCCCATGAACCTTTACTGTAGCTTTGCATTGGACTTTGAACCAATCTGTGTAGGATAGGTGGGAGGCTTTGAAGCGGGGACGCCAGTTCTCGTGGAGCCAACCTTGAAATACCACCCTGGTTTGTTTGAGGTTCTAACCTTGGTCCGTTATCCGGATCGGGGACAGTGCATGGTAGGCAGTTTGACTGGGGCGGTCTCCTCCTAAAGTGTAACGGAGGAGTTCGAAGGTACGCTAGGTACGGTCGGACATCGTGCTAATAGTGCAATGGCATAAGCGTGCTTAACTGCGAGACTGACAAGTCGAGCAGGTACGAAAGTAGGACATAGTGATCCGGTGGTTCTGTATGGAAGGGCCATCGCTCAACGGATAAAAGGTACTCTGGGGATAACAGGCTGATTCCTCCCAAGAGTTCATATCGACGGGGGAGTTTGGCACCTCGATGTCGGCTCATCACATCCTGGGGCTGTAGCCGGTCCCAAGGGTATGGCTGTTCGCCATTTAAAGTGGTACGTGAGCTGGGTTTAAAACGTCGTGAGACAGTTTGGTCCCTATCTGCCGTGGGCGTTGGAAATTTGAAGGGGGCTGCTCCTAGTACGAGAGGACCGGAGTGGACAGACCTCTGGTGTACCGGTTGTCACGCCAGTGGCATTGCCGGGTAGCTAAGTCTGGAAGAGATAACCGCTGAAAGCATCTAAGCGGGAAACTTGCCTTAAGATGAGATTTCCCAGAGCCTTGAGCTCTTTGAAGGGTCGTTCGAGACCAGGACGTTGATAGGTCAGGTGTGGAAGTGCAGTAATGCATTAAGCTAACTGATACTAATTGCCCGTACGGCTTGTCCCTATAACCTTAGCAGGTTATGGTGAATGAGAAGTACGTTGGAACGTTCGTTGATACAACTTCATTACCTAATTACTTACCGATTCCAGATTCTGGGCAACGTTCACAAGAACGCGGCTCGTACAAGTCAATGCCTGATGACCATAGCAAGTTGGTCCCACCCCTTCCCATCCCGAACAGGACCGTGAAACAACTCTGCGCCGATGATAGTGCTGCAACCAGTGTGAAAGTAGGTTATCGTCAGGCTAGTTATTATGAGAAAACCCTCACCAGCCTGAACGCGCTCAAGATCGCGTTCAGTGCAGGTGGGGGTTTTTTTTGTTTAGATTTTTGAAGTTGTGCGAGAATGGGGCGATATCCCGGAAGCAACCTTATGCCAGGTATTGCAACACGCTCCGTTCGCCTCTTTTTCCTGCTCCTGTTGGGGCTTTTTTCCGTTGTACAGGCCGCGCCGCTCAGCCTGCGATTTGAACATCTCGGCGTCGAACAGGGACTGACGCAGGAATCCGTCACCTTTGTTCTGCAGGACCGCCACGGCTACATGTGGCTGGCCACCCAGGCCGGCTTGAACCGTTACGACGGTTACCGGATGACGGTGTTCAAGAACGATCCGTCCAATCCCCGCAGCCTGCTCGACAATTACGTGCACGCGCTGTACGAGGACGCCGGCGGCACGCTGTGGGTCGGCAGTAAAGGCGGCCTGGACCGCTACGATCCCGCCACCCAATCCTTCGTGCACCAGATCAACAAGAACGGAGGCCTGACGGTGACCGGCATCGTCGGCGACGGCAAGCGGGGCTTGTGGCTGGTGACCAGCGAGGGCCTGCAGCGCTTCGACATCCCTACCGGGCAAGTGCAAACGTTGCGACATGCGGAGGCCGACGCCGACAGCATAGGCGACGATCGCGTGACTGCGCTGGTGCGCGACAAACCCGGCAATCTGTGGATCGGTACCGCCAGCGGCCTGGAAGTGCTGGCGGCCGGTAGTTCGAAATTCAGGCATCTGTCGCCGCAGGCCGGCGCCGCACTGTCCAACAGCATCCTGTCGCTGTCGATAGGCGCGGACGGCGTGTTGTGGGCCGGTACCCAGAGCGGTTTGCAGGCATGGCGCCTGAACGGCGCAGAGGCGGAGCGCATCGCGCTGGCGCCGGACGAAGACTTGTCCGGCCAGCGCATCGTGGTACTGCTGCATGACAGCGACGGCGTGCTGTGGGCTGGCACCTTTGCCGACGGCTTGACGCGGCGCGATCCCGTCTCCAGGCATTTTTACCACTACCGCCGCAACAGCCAGGACCGCCACGGCATCGGCGACAACCAGATCAGCGCCCTGTACCAGGACCGTACCGGCACCCTATGGGTCGGCAACTGGTACAGCGGCGTCGATTGGGTGGACCTGGCCAGCGGCGGCTTCGAACGCTACACCGAATATCCAGGTGTGCTGCCCAGCATCAGCAATAACAAGGTGCGCATCATCGGCGGCGCCGGCGGCAACAAGCTGTGGCTGGGTACCGGCGACGGCCTGACGCTGCTGGACTTGGACAGAGCTGAAAGCAAGACCTGGCATCATGACGAGGGCGATCCGGCCAGCCTGCCCGGCGACCAGATATTGGCGCTCGACACAGACCGGCAGGGCCGGCTGTGGGTCGGCAGCACCACCGGACTGGGATGGCGCGATCCGTCCAGCGGCAAGTTCACGCGGACCGCGCTCGATGCCGATCCGGCGTCGCTGTCGATTCAGCGCGTGCTGGTCGATCATGCCGGCGAGATCTGGGTGGCGTCGCGCGCCGGCCTGCACCACATCGATCAACATTCCGGCGCGATCACCACCTGGCGCCACGAGACGAACAATGCCGACAGCCTGGACGGCCGTATCTACGCCTTGCTGGAAGACCACGCCGGTGTGCTGTGGCTGGGCACCGAGAACGGCCTGGACCGCTTCGACGCCACCACCGGCAAGTTCCGCCATTACCGCCACGATCCACGCCGGGCGGACAGCCTGAGCCACAAGCGCGTGCACTACCTGTACGAAGACGACAAGGGCCGCCTGTGGATAGGCACGGCGGCCGGCTTGTGCATGGGCGAGCGCGGCGCCGACGACGAATTGCGCTTCCGCTTTTATCCCAGCCGCAACGGCCGCGCGCCCGATCCGGTCGGCGCCATCCTCCCCGACCGGCAGGGACGTTTGTGGATCAGCAGCACGGCGGGCTTGTCCATGTTCAATCCGGATACCGGCGTGTTCAAGGAATACACCTCGCGCGACGGCCTGATCGACGGTTCCTATTTCATCGGCTCCGGCTACAAGGCGGCGGACGGCACGCTGTACTTCGGCGGACTGGCCGGCGTGACCGCGTTCCAGCCGTCGCACATCCACGACAACCCCCACGCGCCGCCGGTATCGATCACCGATTTTTCCATCTTCAACCAGTCCATCCTCAGCGATGCGCTGCGTACCGACGTGCTGGCCAAGGGACCGATTTACGAGGCCAAGTCGCTGCACCTGAGTTATCTCGACGCGGTGTTTTCGTTTGAGTTCGCCGGCCTGCATTACGCCGACCCGCAACGTAACCGTTTTGCCTATCAGCTCGAAGGCTTCGATCCGCAATGGGTGACGGCCGACGCCGGCAAGCGTTTCGCCACTTACACCAATCTCGACCCGGGCCGCTACGTGTTCCGCGTGCGCGCCGCCAACAAGGACGGCGTCTGGAGTTCCGATGCGGTGGCGATGGAGGTCATCATCGCGCCGCCGTTCTGGAAATCCTGGTGGTTCCGTATGCTCGGGCTGAGCCTGGCGATGGGCGGCGCCTATCTGCTGATACGCTTCCGCATCAACATGCTGGTGCGGCAAAAGCACGTGCTGGAAGCGGAGGTCGGCAGCCGCACGCGCGAGCTGGTGCAGCAAAAGGAATCGATAGAGCGGCAAAAGCAGGAGGTCGAGCGGCAGAAGGAAAGCGTGGAGCTGGCGCACCGCAACATTTCGCTGCTGTCCGACATCGGCCGGCGCATCACCGCCAACCTCGACAGCGAAGCCATCATGTCGATGCTGTACCAGCAGGTGCATGCGCTGATGGACGCCAGCGTGTTCGGCATCGGCATTTACCGGCCCGAGCAGGAGCTGATCGAATATCCGTTCGCGATGGAGCAGGGCAAGCGCTATACGCCGTACACGCGCAGCATGCGCGAACCCAACCAGCTGGCCGTGTGGTGCATCACCAATGCGCAGGAAGTGTTCATCAACGATCTGGAGCAAGAGTATGGGCGCTACATCGAGAGCCTGGACCTGGTATCCGGCGCCGACGACATGGGCACGCTGGAGGACGGTTCGCTGCCGACCGAACCGCGCTCGCTGATCTATGTGCCGATCTCGGTCACCGGCCAGGTGCGCGGCGTGATCACCGTGCACAGCTATCGCGCGCATGCCTATCAGCGCATCGATCTGGACATGCTGACCACGCTGGCCTCGTACGTGGCGGTGGCGTTTGCCAATGCCGATTCGTACCGGCAACTGCGGGACGCCCAGCAGCAACTGGTGGAGCGCGAAAAGCTGGCCGCGCTCGGCTCGCTGGTGGCCGGCGTGGCGCATGAGCTGAACACGCCGATCGGCAACAGCCTGGTGATCGCCAGCACGCTGGAGGACAAGACGATAGAGATCGACAACCGCAACAACCGGAACCAGATGCGGCGCTCGGACCTGCAGGCTTTCATCGACGCGGCGCGCGAGGCGTCGACGCTGCTGATGCGCAGCCTGCGCAACGCGGCCGAACTGGTCAACAGTTTCAAGCAGGTGGCGGTGGATCAGGCCAGCGCCAAGCGGCGCCATTTCGACCTGCACCAGGCCAGCCAGGAAATCGTCACGACGATGAAGAACCAGATCCGCAAGGCCGGGCATCAGGTCGAGCTGGAAATGCCGGACGATATACAGATGGACAGTTTCCCAGGGCCATACGGCCAGGTCATCATCAACCTGATCAACAATGCGCTGCTGCATGCGTTTGACGGCCGCAGCGGCGGCACGATCAAGATGTGGGCGGTGCGGCTGGGCACGGATCAGGTGCGGATTGTGTTCCAGGACGACGGCAAGGGCATCGAGATCGAACACCAGGCGCGCATTTTCGATCCCTTCTTCACGACCAAGCTGGGACAGGGGGGCAACGGACTGGGGCTGAGCATCACGTACAACATCGTGACCTCGCTGCTCGATGGCAGCATTCGCGTGGACAGCGCGGTGGGCGTGGGCACGCGCTTTACGATAGATCTCCCGCTCAAGGCGTCGCTGGCGGGAGATTGACGGGAAGGCGGGGTCAAACGCCCCAGATGATGCTTTCGTTTTCCTGTTTCGCGGCGCGCAACATCTCCAGCAGCGGATAGGCACGGGCGGCAAAGCCGACGCGTTGCAATACGGCGTGCTCCACCGTTTCGCCTTCTTCCTTTTCGTGGGCATGCGCGTCGTGTTCGACGTCATTTTCCGGATGCAGCTTGCTCTCGGCAACCTCGTGTTCGAGCACCGACAAAGCCTGGGCCGCTTCCGCCGCCGTGATCACACCGCGCGTCGGATTTTTGTGGAGCAGGTCCAGGATGCGTTGCGCATGTTCCTGGTACATCAGGACTTCCGGACTGGATGGGGATTTGAACGCAATTAACATAGAGTGCTTTCTTAGTCTTGTAGTTGAACGATACCACGGTGCACCGCTTCTTGCCTGAGCGGCAGGCCGTTAGCTTAGACATTAGGCCATGGGTACAACTTTACAATAGAGCCGCTCATCTGTATGAGCGCTAGCGCACGTCAGATTAAGCATCTTTTAAGCCAGCGCCACCGTTTCAGTTCAATTTGAATGAACTCAGGTAAGTTTCCACCTCGTCCTGCACGATGTTTTTATCGCGGCCCATGACGATGACCTGGTAAATCCTTTTGTCCTTGGCAATAAAACGTCCAATCAGGCGCATCGCTTCACCATTCTGGCTGCCCTTTGCCTCAACTTCGAGCGTGGATTGCTTGCCGTCAACAGAGGACTTGTTGCTGGTGACGGTGGCGCCGATATTGTTGACCAGCGCGGTTTTCATGGCCTCGATGGCGGCCGGTCCCTTGGCCGCATCCGCCAGCTGCGCGCTGCCGACCGCGAACACGACGCCGTTCACTTCGGCGGCCGTCATCGTCATGCTGACGTCCATGCCGTCCAGTTGGATGGCGCGGGTCTGGCTGGCCGGCTTGCCGGGGAACAGCACCGCGTAGGGCGCGTCGTTGCTGCGGTAGTCGCGCCAGTCGTATTGCGGGCTGCAGGCGCACAGCGCGGCCGCCAGCATCAGCGATAGGGATATTTTCTTCATTTCCCGGCCTTTTCTTTTTTCTTGCGGGCTTCTTCCTGCAGTTTCCATTCGTCGATATGGGCCAGCTGGCGCAGCACGCGCGAATTCGGGTCGATGGTGACCAGTGCCTGCGGCGGCAGCGTCAGTTCGCCTTTGCCGTCGGTCATCGCCAGCTTCTCGATGCGGTTGTTGACGCGCACTTCGAGCGGCATCGGGAAGGCGCCGCCATCCTTCAGTTTCCAGCTCAGCTTGAGCTGGTTGCCGCTGCGTTCCTCCACCAGTTCCGGCAAGGCCGCGTGGTACAGGTAGGCGTCGAAAAACCAGCCCAGGTCGCGGCCGCTGACCTCGTTGGCGATGGCGATGAATTCCCTGGTGCTGCTGTAGCGCGGCTGGAAGTTGCCCGGCGCCGGCGTGTCGGTGCCGTACACCATGCGGCGCGTGGCGCGGAAGAAGGCGTCGTCGCCGATCAGGTTGCGCAGCGTGTGCAGGATCAGCGAACCTTTAGTATAGATGTCGTTGCCCGGGCCGCCGCGCTCGTCCTCGTAGACGTCCTCGATGCGCATCGATTTGCCGCTGACCACAGGCACTTTGTTGCGCAGGGACTTGCGCTGGTTGAACAGCTCTGCCTGGAAGTCCATCTCGCCGCGCAGGTATTCCAGGTACAGCGGCTGCATGTAGCTGCCGAAGCCTTCGTGCAGCCACATGTCGTCCCAGTCGGCGTTGGTCATCTGGTTGCCGAACCACTCGTGCGACAGCTCGTGATGCAGCAGCCAGTCGTAGCCGTAGGGCGATTTGACGTAGCCGTTGCCGTAGGCGTTGATGGTCTGGTGTTCCATGCCCAGGTGCGGGGTCTCGACCACGCCCATCTTTTCGTCGCCGAACGGGTAGGGACCGATGCGGCTTTCGAAGAAGGTCAGCATCGGCGCGAACTCGGCGAACAGGCCCTGGGCTTTTTTATCGTGGCCTTTCAGGTACCACATGCGCAGCGGAATCTTGTTGCCGTAGCGGCTGTCGTACTCGCCGGACAGCATTTCGTACGGGCCGATGTTCAGCGCGACGCCGTAGGTGCTGGGATTTTTCGCGCGCCAGTTGTAGGTGCGCCAGCCGTCTTTTTCATCCATGCCGAGCGCGACGCCGTTGCCGGCCACCACCAGCGGCGCCGGCACGCTGATGTGCAGGTCGATCAGCTTGGGCTTGCCTTGCGGATGGTCGATGCAGGGCCAGAACAGGTCGCAGCCTTCGCCTTCGACGGTGGTCGTGATCCATGGCTGGCCGTCTTCGGTCTTGCTCCACATGAAGGCGCCGTCCCACGGCGCGTGGCTGGCCACATGGGGGATGCCGTGATAGCGGATGCGCACCGTGGTGACGGCGCCGGCCGCCAGCGTTGTGGGCAGGGTCAGGTACAGGCGGCCGTCCGGATTGCTGATCGCCGACGGTGCCAGCGCGACGCCATCCACGCTGGCGAAATCGACCGGCAGGTTGCGGTCCAGTTCGACGGCGATGCGGGTCAGCGGCGCGGTGGCGGTGAAGGTCAGCGCGGCGTCGCCGCTGATGCTTTGGGTGGCGGGATCGACGCGCAGCGCCAGGTCGGCCTTGTCGAAGGTGACCGCCAGTTGCTCGGGCGCGCGCGGGCTGCCGGAGTTGGCGGTGAAATCGGTCAGCGGCACCTGGCTGGTGGCGCAGCCGGCCAGCAGGGCGCTGGCGGCGAGGTAGAGGGGCAGGCGTGTCATTGAATTCCCGGCTGATTAAATGAGCAGCGAGCAATATATCAGCAAGGCTAACGAAGAGGTGACGATAAGCGGCCTCATCGGCAGAATTAAGCACGGGCAGCCAGCACGGGGATACTTCAGCGGTCGCGCAGCGCCCGGCGGTACTGGATCGCTTCGGCGACATGCGGTTGGGAGATGCGTTCGGCCTGCTTGAGGTCGGCGATCGTGCGCGCCACGCGCAGGATGCGGTGGTAGGCGCGGCCCGACCATTGGAAGTGTTCCATCGCCTGTTTCAGGTGTGCCTTGCCGGGCTTGTCGGGCTTGCAGAAATGATCGATCTCGCGCGTGGTCAGGTACTGGTTGCGCTTGCCTTGGCGTTCGAGTTGGATATCGGCGGCTGCCTGCACGCGCGCGGCGATGACGGTGGTCGGTTCGCCATCGGCGTCGGCGCTGAGCACCTCTGGATTGACGGCGGCCACTTCCATCTGCATGTCGATGCGGTCCAGCAGCGGGCCGGACACGCGGCTTTGATAGCGCCGGATCAGGTCCGGCGAGCAGTTGCAGACGCCGCTGATATGGCCCGAATAGCCGCAAGGGCAGGGATTCATGGCGGCGATCAGCTGGAAGTGCGCGGGGAACTCGGCCTGCCGGGCGGCGCGCGAAATCGTGATGCGGCCGGATTCCATCGGCTGGCGCAGCACGTCCAGCACCCGACGGTCAAATTCCGGCAGTTCGTCGAGGAACAGCACGCCGCGGTGCGCCAGCGAAATCTCGCCGGGGCGCGGCACGCTGCCGCCGCCAACCAGGGCGACGCCGGAACTGGTGTGATGAGGCGACCTGAACGGCCGGCGCTTCCAGTGCTCGATGCGGAAGCTGCCCGTCAGCGATTGCACGGCTGCCGCCTCCAGCGCTTCCTCGTCGGTCATGGCCGGCAACAGGCCGACGAAGCGGGCGGCCAGCATGGTCTTGCCGGCGCCCGGCGGCCCGACCAGCAAGATGCTGTGATTGCCGGCCGCCGCCACCTCCAGCGCCCGCTTGACCATCAGCTGACCCTTGACGTCGGCAAAGTCCGGATAGTCCGGCTGCGTCACCAGTTGCACCGGCTCATGCCGCGACAGCATGGCGTCGGCGGACTTGGCGCCGAAGTGGCCGCACACTTGCAGCAGCGATTGCGCCGGGTAGATGGAGGCGTCGGCCACCAGCGCGGCTTCGTCGGCGTTGGCCATCGGCAGGATGAAGGCCAGCCGGCCGCCGTTGCGCCGGGTCGCCAGCGACATCGCCAGCGCACCGCGTATCGGCCGCAGCTCGCCGGACAGCGACAGCTCTCCGGCGAATTCATATTGGTGCAAGCGGGCGGACGGAATCTGCCTTGACGCGGCCAGGATGCCCAGCGCGATCGGCAAATCGAAGCGCCCCGATTCCTTCGGCAAATCGGCCGGGGCCAGGTTGACGGTGATGCGTTGTGCGGGAAACTCAAAGCCGCCGTTCTGGATGGCGGCGCGGACGCGGTCCTTGGCTTCCTTGACCTCGGTGTCGGCGAGCCCGACGATGGTGAAGGCTGGCAGCCCGTTGGCCAGGTGCACTTCGACGCTGACTTCCTGCGCCTCCATGCCCG
Source organism: Duganella sp. LjRoot269 (assembly GCF_964254095.1). Lineage (NCBI taxonomy): Bacteria > Pseudomonadati > Pseudomonadota > Betaproteobacteria > Burkholderiales > Oxalobacteraceae > Duganella > Duganella sp. LjRoot269. The sequence continues at coordinate 1,292,678 of NZ_CAXUSL020000001.1, forward strand.
CCAGGGCGCGGCTCTTGAGTACGGCTAGGCTCATGGGATGGCAGACCGACCAGTGATAACCAGCCGCCAGCGTAGCCCAAGCCCGCCGTCCCGCCTTGCGCTAGCCCAAACGGGCGGGCGCCGGCCGCATTTCGCTTACTTATTCCGCTATTTTATTGACCTGCCGCCTTGGCTTCCAGCTCGGCCAAACGGGTTTCCAGCGCTTCCAGCTTGGCGCGGGTCTTGGCCAGCACTTGCGTCTGGACGTCGAATTCCTCGCGCGTGACCAGATCCAGCTTGGAAAAACCCTGCGTCATCATGGACTTCACGTTTTTCTCGATGTCCTTTGCTGGTGAGTTTTCGATGGCTTGACTGATCTTGGTCTGCAAGTCGTTAAAAAAAGTGTTCATATCCATAATATTCCTTGATCTAGTCGCCCATGCGTCGCACCATTGCGGTGCATGTCGGCCTTAAAGTGGTGCGAAATTCGTGATTTTTGCCGCCGCAGGCCGCCCAACTCCCACTTTTGTCGGAAACGCCCCGTTGTAGTTGCTGATGCAGCCGCTATCACCTCGGCAACATTAGCTGGCACGCATTCTGCTAAAGAAGCTAATGATGCTGTTCACCGCTTCGCTTTACAAGGATTTTAAACCGCAACTGCTAACTAAGTTCACACTACACAAGGAAAAATACAATGAAAAGCTTGACTAAGAACTTTACCCTGAACGTAACCCTTGCAGCGTTGACGTTAGCATTCGCATCCCTGAGCGCCGGCATGGCGCACGCCGAAGACGCGACACCCGCGCCGGAAGCGAAACCCGACAATGAAGTCAGCTTTAACGCGGCCATTGTCAGCGACTACCGCTATCGCGGCGTATCGCAAACCCGTCTGAAACCTGCTCTGCAGGGCGGCGCGGACTATACCAATAATCCGACCGGCCTGTATGCCGGTACCTGGTTGTCCACCATCAAGTGGACCAAGGACGCAGGCGGCGACGGCGATGTCGAATGGGATCTGTACGCCGGCAAGCGCGGCGAGATCGTCAAGGACGTCTCGTACGACGTCGGTGGCCTGTACTACTACTACCCATCGAACGGCCTGCACCCTAGCGCCAATACTTTCGAATTGTACGGCCAGATCTCCTATGGTCCGGTCTCGCTCAAATACTCGCAATCGACGACCAACCTGTTCGGCTTTGCCGACAGCAAGAACAGTGGCTACGTCGACGCTTCCGGCAACTTCGAGTTGACCGACGGCTACATCCTGAACGTGCACGCGGGTCACCAGAACGTAAAACACAACGGCGCCTCCAGCTATACCGACTACAAGCTGGGCGTGACCAAAGATTTCGGCGTAGTGACGGTGGCATTGGCGGCGGTCTATGCCGACACGAAAGCCTACGTCGGACCGGATGGGAAGAACCTGGCAAAAACGGGTGCTGTCCTGTCCATTTCCAAAACCTTCTAAGCGAGGCCAGCATGAAAATGATTACCGCCATTATCAAGCCGTTCAAGCTCGACGAGGTCCGCGAGGCCCTGTCGGCGATCAACGTGCAAGGCATTACGGTCACCGAGGTAAAAGGCTTCGGTCGCCAAAAAGGCCACACCGAGCTGTATCGCGGTGCGGAGTATGTGGTGGACTTCCTGCCGAAGACCAAGATCGAAGCGGCGGTGGACGATTCCATCGTCGAACAGGCTATCGAAGCGATCGAAGGCGCTGCCCGCACCGGCAAAATCGGTGACGGCAAGATCTTCGTGTACAACCTGGAACAAGTGATCCGCATTCGTACCGGTGAAACCGGCAACGAAGCTCTTTAAGGGGAAGATTGATGAAGAAAACTATAACAACGTTGCTAGCTGGGGTTTCCATCCTGTTTGCGCTGGCTGCTCCGGTCCATGCCGAGGATGCCAAGCCGGCAGCGTCGGCACCGGCCGCGTCCGCACCAGCCGCCGCTGCCGCGTCGGCGCCTGAAGCTTCGGCACCGGCCGCCGCGCCAGCTGCCGCCGCTCCGGCGCCGGCCGCCGCCGCTCCGGCCGCTCCGGCCGAAGCCGCCGCCGCACCCGCACCTGTCCCGAACAAGGGCGACACCTCGTGGATGATGGTGTCGACCATCCTCGTCATCATGATGTCGATTCCCGGCCTGGCGCTGTTCTACGGCGGCCTCGTCCGTTCCAAGAACATGCTGTCGATCCTGCTGCAAGTGTTCACCATCTTCGCGCTGATCATCGTGCTGTGGTGCGTCTACGGCTACTCGCTGGCGTTCACCGAAGGCAATGCCTTCATCGGTAAATTCGACCGTGCCTTCCTGAACGGCATCTGGGATCCGGCCAAGGCCACGTTCTCGACCGCCGCCACCTTCAGCAAAGGCGTCGTGATTCCTGAATTCGTCTACGTCGTGTTCCAGGCCACGTTCGCCGCCATCACCTGCGGCCTGATCGTCGGTTCCTTCGCCGAACGCGCCAAGTTCACCGCCGTACTGGCCTTCGTCGTACTGTGGTTCACCTTCGCTTACCTGCCAGTCGCCCACATGGTCTGGTTCTGGACCGGTCCTGACGCGATCAAGGATGCCGCCACCGCCGCCACCGAAGGCGCGAAAGCCGGCTTCCTGTTCCAAAAAGGTGCGCTGGACTTCGCCGGCGGTACCGTGGTTCACATCAACGCCGCAGTCGCCGGCCTGGTTGGCGCCTACATGATGGGCAAACGCGTCGGCTACGGCCGTGAATCGATGGCTCCGCACTCGCTGACCATGACCATGATCGGCGCTTCGCTGCTGTGGGTCGGCTGGTTCGGTTTCAACGCCGGTTCGGCACTGGAAGCTGGCGACATCGCTGCCCTGGCCTTCGTCAACACGCTGCTGGCCACCGCCGCCGCCACCATGTCCTGGCTGCTGGGCGAGTGGATCTTCAAAGGCAAGCCATCGATGCTGGGTGCCGCTTCGGGCGCCGTTGCCGGCCTGGTCGCGATTACCCCGGCTTGCGGTTTCGTCGGTCCGATGGGCGCGCTGATCATCGGCCTGCTGGCTGGCGTGATCTGCCTGTGGGGTGTGAACGGCCTGAAACGCCTGCTGGGCGCCGACGACTCGCTGGACGTGTTCGGCGTGCACGGCGTGGGCGGTATCCTGGGTGCATTGCTGACCGGCGTGTTCGCTTCGCCATCGCTGGGCGGTCAAGGCATCTTCGACTACGTCACCAACAAAATGTCGGCCGATCCTTACTCGATCGCCAGCCAGGTGACCACGCAAGCCACCGCGATCGGCACCACGATCCTGTGGTCGGGCATCGTGTCGCTGATCGCCTACAAGCTGGTTGACATCGTCATCGGCCTGCGCGTTCCGGAAGAAGAAGAGCGCGAAGGCCTGGACATCACCAGCCATGGCGAGTCCGCGTATCACGCTTAATCCTGTGCTTAATTAATAATGTTGCATCGACCCGTTTCGGCGGGTCAACGAAAAGCGCCTCCAAAAGAGGCGCTTTTTTCATTTCCTGCCTTTAAAATACGGTTTTCGCCCCGATTTGGGCTATCTGCACGGTAATAGCTAAGGAAGTAAACATGGTTCCCCATCTCGTCACGGCCCTGACCGGACCGCTGCTCGATCTTGAAGAGAAAATCCTGGCCGCCACGCCGGCCATCGAGCGCTGGTTCAGGCTGGAGTGGCAGGAGCACACGCCGCCATTCTATTGCTCGGTCGATATGCGCAACGCCGGCTACAAGCTGGCGCCGGTCGACACCAACCTGTTCCCGGGCGGTTTCAACCACCTGGCGACGGAAATGCTGCCATTGTCGGTACAGGCGGCCATGGCTGCCATCGACAAGTATTGCCCGGACGCGCGCAACCTGTTGCTGATCCCGGAAATCCACGAGCGCCATCCGTCCTACCTGCAAAACGTCGCGCGGCTGATGCAGATCTTCCGCCAGACCGGGCTGCACGTACGCCTCGGTTCGCTGTCGCCGGAAGTCACCCAGCCGACGCCGCTGGCTTTGCCTGATGGCAACATGCTGGTGGTCGAGCCGCTGGTGCGGTCGGCCAACGGCCGCCGCGTGGGGCTGAAGGATTTCGATCCGTGCACAATCCTGCTGAACAACGACCTGTCGGCCGGCATCCCCGACATTCTGCAGAACATCCATGAGCAGAGCCTGCTGCCGCCGCTGCATGCCGGCTGGGCGATCCGCCGCAAGAGCAACCACATGAACGCCTACGACGAGGTGGTCAAGAAGTTCGGCAAGCTGATCGGCGTCGATCCGTGGATGCTCAACCCGTTCCACGCCAAGTGCGACGCCGTCAACTTCCGCACCGGCGAGGGCTACGACTGCCTGGCCGCCAACGTCGACGCGCTGCTGTCGAAGATCAAGAAAAAGTACAAGGAATACGGCATCAAGGACCAGAAGCCGTTCGTCATCGTCAAGCCGGACGCAGGGACCTACGGCACCAGCATCCTGACCATCAAGGATTCCAGTGAAATCAAGGACTTGAGCCAGGCCCAGCGCGACAAGATGATCGTCATCAAGGATGGCAGGGAAGTGACCGACTTCATCATCCAGGAGGGCGTGCCCACGTTCGAGAGCATCAAGGACGCGGTGGCCGAACCGGTGGTCTACATGATAGATCGCTACGTGGTCGGCGGCTTCTACCGCGTGCACGCGGAAAAGGGCATCGACCAGAACCTGAACGCGCCCGGTTCGCAGTACGTGCCGCTGGCGTTCGCCCAGCAGCACGCGGTGCCGGACCTGAAGGCCAAGCCGGGCACGGCGGCGCCCAACCGTTTCTATGTGTACGGCGTGGTGGCGCGGCTGGCGCTGCTGGCGGCGTCGCTGGAAATGGAACGCACCGATCCGAATCCGGAAGTCTACTAAGCCTCCGCGCCGGGCAGGCCGACTGGTCCGCCCGCCGGTGCCGCAGGCGAAACTCGGCTAAAATCAGGCATTACCCAGAATGGATGCGCCCATGAAAATAGCTTTCCTCGCCGACCCCTTGGCCAGTTTCAAGACCTACAAGGATTCGACCTACGCCATGATGGTGGAGGCGGCCAAGCGCGGCCACACCGTGTATGCCTTCGAGCAAAAGGACATGGCGCTGGAAAACGGCGTGGTCACCGCCAATGCCGCCCAGATCACGCTGACCGGCGATTCCCACGACTGGTACCGCGCCGCGCCGGCGCACGAAACCAACCTGGGCGAGTTCGACGCCATCATCCAGCGCAAGGATCCGCCGTTCGACATGGAGTACATCTACGGCACCTACCTGCTGGAGATGGCCGAGAAGCAGGGCGCGAAAGTGTTCAACAAGCCGTCCGCGATCCGCGACCACAATGAAAAGCTGACCATCGGCCAGTTCAGCCAATTCACCTCGCCGACCTTGGTGACCTCCGACGAGGCGCGCATCCGCGCCTTCCAGCAGCATCACGGCGACGTCATCCTCAAGCCGCTCGACGGCATGGGCGGCACCGGCATCTTCCGCGTGACGATCGACGGCATGAACCTGGGCGCCATCATTGAAACGCTGACCGACAATGGCGCCCGCACCATCATGGTGCAGCGGTTTATCCCGGAGATTGCCAAGGGCGACAAGCGCATTCTGGTCATCGGCGGCAAGCCGGTACCATTCTCGCTGGCGCGCATCCCGCAAAACGGCGAGGTGCGCGGCAACCTGGCGGCCGGCGGCATCGGCGTGGCACAACCGCTGACCGAGCGCGACTATGAAATTGCCAATGCCCTGGGCCCGGTACTGGCGGCCCGTGGCTTGTTGCTGGTAGGATTAGATGTTATTGGTGATTTCCTAACGGAAGTGAACGTCACCAGCCCAACCTGTTTCCAGGAAATCACCCAGCAAACGGGCTTCCCGGTGGCCGCGATGTTCATCGACGCGGTCGAAGCGGCTGTGGCGCAAGACTAAAAAATTAACAATAGCGCCGGACGCCGTGAAAAAACGTCCGCGCTCACTGGCGGTTTAAGAATATGGTTGGCATACTGCTTATGACGCACGCACCACTGGGACAGGCCTTCATTGCCGCCTGCGCCCATGTGTTCCGTGGTCCGACCGAGCGGCTGGAGGCGATCGACGTGGTCGCCGACCAGGACCTCGGCGAAGTCCAGGCGCTGGCGGCGGCGGCGATCAAACGTCTCGACGCCGGCGATGGCGTGTTGGTGATTACCGACGTCAAAGGCGGTACGCCCGCCAATTGCTGTGACCGTCTGGCGGATGCCGGGCGGGTGGAGGTGATCGCCGGCATCAGTTTGCCGATGCTGCTGCGTGCCATCACCTACCGCCGCGACACGCTGGACGTGGTGGTGGAGATGGCCCTGGCCGGCGCGCAAAGTGGGGCGGTGCGCGTCGATAACCGAATCCGGGTCGGGCAATCCTGACTTTGGAATTATTTCTTGCAGTGCGCATTTCTGATTGAGACAAAAGAAAAATGATTCAACAAGAACTTGAGATTATCAACAAGCTTGGTTTGCATGCGCGTGCCTCCGCAAAATTCACCCAACTGGCAGCAAAATTTCAGAGCGACGTCTGGCTGACCCGCAACGCGCGCCGCATCAACGCCAAATCCATCATGGGCGTGATGATGCTGGCCGCCGGCAAGGGCGCCAAGGTCACGCTGGAAGCGGACGGCGCCGATGAAGGCGATTGCATCGCCGCGCTGACGGCGCTGGTCAACGACAAGTTCGGCGAAGGCGAGTAATGCCCGCGGAACGCAGCCGCCCCCGTACCCCGACAGGTCCGCCTATGGCCTCCTTCACCTTGCATGGCATTCCCGTTTCGCGGGGGATCGCCATCGGTCGCGCGCACAAGCTGGCGCCGGCGGCGCTGGACGTCAAGCACTACCTGGTGGCCGAAGAGCAGGTCGAGGGCGAAGTCGCGCGCCTGCAGCAGGCGCTGGCCCAGGTGCACAAGGAACTGCAGACGCTGTGGAACGAGCTGCCGAAGGATGCGCCGACCGAACTGGGCGCCTTCATCGACGTCCACGCGCTGATCCTGTCGGACCCGATGATCTCGGAGGCGCCGCTCGACATCATCCGCACCCGCCACTACAACGCCGAATGGGCGCTGCTGACGCAGATCGACGAGCTGTCCGCGCAATTCGACGAGATCGAGGACCCCTACCTGCGCGAGCGCAAGGCCGACATCCAGCAGGTCGCCGAGCGCGTGCTGAAGGTGTTGATGGGCACCGAGCAGATCCTGCCGGCCGCCGGTGGCGAGGACGAATTCCAGGCGCAGATGATCATCGTCGCCCACGACATCTCGCCGGCCGACATGCTGCAGTTCCGCGACCGCTCCTTCATCGGTTTCGTCACCGACGTCGGCGGGCAGAACTCGCACACGGCCATCGTCGCGCGCAGCCTGGATATCCCGGCGGCCGTCGGCATGTCCGGCGCCTCGACCCTGATTGAGCAGGACGACTGGCTGATCATCGACGGCGACGCCGGCGTGGTCATCGCCAATCCGAGCGCGCTGGTGCTGGAGCAGTACCGCGAACGCCAGGGCGCCGCCGCCCGCGCGCGCAAGAAGCTGCAGAAGCTGAAGAAGACGCCGGCCATCACCAAGGACGGCACCGAGATCACGCTGCTGGCCAACATCGAACTGCCGGACGATTGCCCGGCCGCGATGGAGGCGGGCGCCAACGGCGTCGGCCTGTTCCGCTCCGAGTTCCTGTTCATGGGCCGCAACAGCAAGATCCCGTCCGAGGACGAGCAGTTCGAACAGTACAAGAAGGCCGTGGTGGCGATGAAGGGCCGCCCGGTGACGATACGCACGCTCGACATCGGTGCCGACAAGCCGCTCGACCAGAGCGAGCACACGGCGCTCAATCCGGCGCTGGGCTTGCGGGCGATCCGCTACTGCCTGGCCGAGCCGCAGATCTTCCTGACGCAGCTGCGCGCCATCCTGCGCGCGTCGGCGTTCGGCAAGGTGCGCATCCTGATCCCGATGCTGGCGCACGCCTTCGAGATCGACCAGTCGCTGGCGATGATCGCCCAGGCCAAGGCCGAGCTGCGCGAGCAGAACGTCAAGTTCGACGAGAACGTCGACGTCGGCGCCATGATCGAGATTCCGGCCGCCGCGCTGGCGCTGCCGATGTTCGTCAAGCGGATGGACTTCCTGTCCATCGGCACCAACGATCTGATCCAGTACACGCTGGCGATCGACCGGGTTGATTATGAGGTCGCACACCTTTACAATCCGCTGCATCCGGCTGTGCTGCAATTGATCTCGATGACGATTGCGGCCGGGCATAAAGCCGGCATCGACGTGGCTGTGTGCGGCGAAATGGCGGGCGATGTCAAGCTCACCCGCCTGCTGCTCGGCATGGGGTTGCGCGAATTTTCGATGCACCCGGCGCAGCTGCTGTCGGTCAAGCAGGAAATCCTGAACAGCGACCTTGCGCGCATCATGCCGCAAACCCGCAAGATCATGCGCTCGATGGAACCCAATGTGATTGCAGACGCGGTCGAACAATTGCAATTGATGTAAGCCGGCGGAGCCCATCCTCGCGGCTCCGCCTTGATAGATGGCCCGTGGGGCCGACCTAAAAAACCAATAAACCACATGTCATCCTTAGGATACGTTACCCCGCAAACCATGCATTTTGCGCAGCCGCTGCCGCTGCAGAGCGGCGCTTCGCTGCACAACTACATGTTGATGTACGAGACCTACGGCACGCTCAACGCCGACAAATCGAACGCGGTGCTGGTGTGCCACGCGCTCAACGCCTCGCACCACGTGGCCGGCGAATATGAGGGCAAGCCGAAAAGCCTGGGCTGGTGGGACAATATGGTCGGTCCCGGCAAGCCGCTGGACACCGACAAGTTCTTCGTCATCGGCGTCAACAACCTCGGCTCGTGCTTCGGCTCGACCGGCCCGATGCACGTCAATCCGGCCACCGGCAAGCCTTACGGCGCGGCCTTCCCGGTCGTCACGGTGGAAGACTGGGTGGCGGCGCAGGCGCGCCTGGCTGATCAACTGGGCATCAGCCAGTTCGCCGCCGTCATGGGCGGTTCGCTGGGCGGCATGCAGGCGCTGGCCTGGTCCATCATGTACCCCGACCGTTTGCGCCACTGCGTGGTGATCGCCTCGACGCCCAAGCTGTCGGCGCAGAACATCGCCTTCAACGACGTCGCGCGCCAGGCCATCCTGTCCGATCCGGATTACCACGGCGGCGACTTCTACGAACACGGCGTGGTGCCGAAAAACGGCCTGCGCGTGGCGCGCATGGTCGGCCACATCACCTATCTGTCCGACGACGACATGGCCGAGAAATTCGGCCGCAAGTTGCGCGATGCGGCCGAGGCGGGCGACTACAAGTTCGGCTTCGGCGTGGACTTCGAGATCGAATCCTACCTGCGCTACCAGGGCGACAAGTTCAGCGAATACTTCGACGCCAACACCTACCTGCTGATCACCAAGGCGCTCGACTATTTCGACCCGGCGCGCAAGCACGGCGGCGACCTGGCCAAGACGCTGGCCGGCACCAGGGCCAAGTTCTTCCTGGCCTCCTTCACGACGGACTGGCGCTTCTCGCCGGAGCGCAGCCAGGAGATCGTGCAGGCGCTGATCAGCAACCGCCGCCAGGTGACCTATGCCGAAATCGACGCGCCGCACGGCCACGACGCTTTCCTGCTGGAGGACGAACGCTACATGAACATGGTGCGCGCCTACTACGGCCAGGTGTGGAATGAAATAAAGGATGTGGCATGAACTTCAATGAATTAAGCACCGCCCGGCCGGACCTGGCCTTCATCGCCCACTGGGTGCCGGAGAATGCCCATGTGCTGGACGTCGGCTGCGGCGACGGCGTGATGATGGACTACCTGCAGAGCGACAAGCGGTGCAGCGGCTACGGCATCGAAATCGCCGACGACAAGGTGCTGGACTCCACCAGGCGCGGCGTGCGCGTGATCCAGCAGGACATGGAAAAAGGCCTGGCCATCTTCGGCGACAACAGCTTCGACACGGTGCTGTGCCTGTCGTCGCTGCAGATGATGAAGCACGTCGAGCCGCTGTTGCGCGACATCGTCCGCGTCGGCAAGGAAGCCATCGTCTCCTTCCCCAACTTCGCCTACTGGCCGCACCGCGTGGCCCTGCTGAAGGGCCGCATGCCGGTGTCGGAATCGCTGCCGTACGAATGGTACGACACACCCAACGTGCGCTGCGCCACCATCACCGACTTCCGCGACCTGGCCGTCGAATGCGGGCTGGACGTGATCGAATGCGTGGCGCTGGCCGAAGGCCACCGCGTATCGTTCCTGCCCAACCTGCGCGGCGACCTGGCCGTGTTCCGCCTGCGCAAAAAGGCGGACCACTGATGGCCGGCGTGGAGGCCACGGCGCGCGGCTGGCGCACCTATGTCAACGGCCGCACGATATCGATCCTGTTCCTGGGCTTCAGCTCCGGGCTGCCGCTGTACACGCTGATCTACCTGATGCAGGCATGGCTGGCCAAGTCCGGACTGGACGTCAAGGCGCTGGGCCTGTTCGCGCTGGTGACCTTCCCCTACACCTTCAAGTTCCTGTGGGCGCCGTTCATGGACCGCTACAGCATCGGCCCGCTGGGCCGGCGGCGCGGCTGGATGGCGCTGACGCAGCTGGCGCTGTTCCTCGTCATCGGCGGCCTCGGCATGCTGGACCCGAAACTCGAACTGAGCCTGATCGCCGGCTTCGTGTTCCTGATCGCCTTCCTGTCGGCCAGCCAGGACGTGGTGATCGACGCCTACCGCCGCGAGATCCTGGTCGAGAACGAGCAGGGCCTGGGCGCGGCCATCGTCGTCAACGCCTACAAGGCCGCCAGCCTGATCCCCAGCGCGCTGGGGCTGGTACTGGCGGACAGCATGCCGTGGCAGGCGGTGTTCTGGATCGTCGCCGCCTTCATGCTGCCGGGTTTCATCTGCACCTTGCTGTCGAAGGAACCCGCCGTGTATGGCGCGCCGCCCAAGAACCTGCAGGAGGCCGTGGTGCTGCCGTTCCGCGAGTTCGTGCTGCGCGACGGCTGGAACCAGGCCTTGCTGATCATCGGCTTCGTGCTGCTCTACAAAATCGGCGACAGCATGGCCACAGCGCTGTCGACCAAGTTCTTCCTCGATATCGGCTTCACCACCAAGCAGATCGGCCTGGCCGCCAACGCCACCGGCTGGTGGGCGGCGCTGGCGGGGGGCGCCGTCGGCGGCATCTGGATGATCAAGCTGGGCATCAACCGCGCGCTGTGGGTGTTCGGCGTGCTGCAGGCGATCGCCATCCTCGGTTTCGCGTGGCTGGCCAGGACCGGGCCGGATCCGCTGCTGCTGAGCGCCGTGTTCGGCTTCGAAGCCTTTGCCAGCCTGGGGCTGGGCGCGGCGGCGCTGGTGGCCTTCATGTCGCGCGCCACCGACCCGCGCTACACGGCCACGCAATATGCATTGTTTTCCAGCCTGGCGGCGGTCCCGCGCACATTCATCAACTCCTCGGTGGGTTATATTGTGGCCGAAACCGGGTGGTTCTGGTTCTTTATCGTGTGCTTCATCCTCGCTTTTCCTGCGATGATGATGCTGCCGAAAATCGCACCATGGAACAGTGGAAATGAAAAAGCTTAAATTGAAGAGCGCCTTGCTGGCGCTGGTGTGCCTGGCCGGCGCGGTGCCCGGGTTGTCTGTCCATGCGCAGAACGACGGCATCCCGGTCACCAGCATGTCGCGCCTGCGCGGCATCGGCGGCGACGCCCGCCAGTTCGACCAGCAGTCCAAGCTGCAGTACGACCAGATGCTGGCCCAGGCCCACCAGAAAGACGCCGTCGCCACCGAGCGCAATCCGCAACTGATACGCCTGCGCGCCATCGCCAAGCGGCTGATCCCGTTCACCGCGCGCTGGAATCCGGACGCGGCCAACTGGAAGTGGGAAGTCAACCTGCTCAACTCGCCGACGGTGAACGCCTTCTGCATGCCGGGCGGCCGCATCGCCTTTTTCAACGGCATCCTGACCAAGCTCAATCTGACCGACGACGAAGTGGCGATGGTCATGGGCCACGAGATCGCCCACGCCTTGCGCGAGCATGCGCGCGAGCAGGCCGGCAAGAACGCCATCACATCGATCGGCGCGCGCATCGCCGGCGCGCTGGGCTCGGCCTATTTCGGCGTCGACCCGCGCCTGGGTGACGCGGTGGCCGGCGGCGTCGCCAAGACCGCCGCGCTGAGCTACTCGCGCGGCGACGAAAGCGAGGCCGACCTGGTCGGCCTGGACCTGGCGGCGCGGGCCGGCTTCGATCCGCGCGCCGGCGTGGCGCTGTGGCAGAAGATGAGCGCGGTGAACAAGAGCCAGCCGCTGCCCTTCCTGTCGACCCACCCCAGCGGCAGCAAGCGCATCGACGACATGAACGCGAACATGCATCTGGTGCTGCCGGTGTTTGCCCGTGTCAAGGGACTGGATCCGAATAATCTGCCGCCGTACCACTCGCTGGCGCTGCCACGCTCATAATGGCCAAGGCGCCGCTGCCCATGCGCGACGGTGTCGCGCCCAGCTACCTGTGGCTGCCGGAAGGGCAGTGGCCGGACCTGCTGACCTTCCTGGTCGCTTACTATCCCGATGTGACGGAAGCGTCGTGGCGCGAACGCATGGCCCGCAGCGACGTGGTGGATGGCGACGGCAACCCGCTGGCGCCGCACAGCGCCTACAAGCGCGGCATGCGCATCTTCTACTACCGCGAGCTCGATGCGGAGACGCCGATCCCGTTCGAGGAGGAGGTGCTGTTCATGGACGAGCATCTGGTGGTGGTCGACAAGCCGCACTTCCTGCCGATGATACCTACCGGCCGCTTCCTGCACGAGACCCTGCTGGTGCGGCTGAAGAAAAAGCTGGGCGAGGAAGAGCTGACGCCCATCCACCGGCTGGACCGCGAGACGGCCGGCGTGGTGATCTTTTCACGCCGCCAGGACAGCCGCGGCGCCTATCAGTCGATGTTCCAGAAACGCGTGATCGAGAAAGAGTACGAAGCGCTGGCGCCGCGCCTGCACGGCCGCGACTTTCCGTTCACCTACCGCAGCCGCATGATCGACGGCGACAAGTTCTTCATCATGAAGGAAGAGCCGGGCGAGCCCAATTCCGAAACCCTGATCGACGTCATCGAGCACCGCGCCGACTGCACCTTGTACCGGCTGCAGCCGCACACCGGCCGCAAGCACCAGCTGCGGCTGCACCTGGCGTCGCTGGGCATCCCCATCGTCAACGATGCATTCTATCCGGTGGCGCTGCCGTGCAAGCAGGACGACGTGTCGCAGCCGCTCAAGCTGCTGGCGCGCCGCATCGCCTTCACCGACCCCCTCAGCGGCGAGCGCCGCGAATTCAGCAGCCGCCGCAGTCTGTAGCGCTGATGACAGGTCAGGCGGTCTGACCGATGTTGATGCCGACCAGCAGCGTCACGGCGCTGTTGTCGACCGCATGGTAGACGTCGTAGCCGCCGGTCGGCGAGGCATCCTTGGTCCAGTGCGCGAGGTTGACCGTCACCGTGGTGGAGGCGTCGCCGGCGATGTACAGCGCGTTGACGCCCTGGCCGGTAACGTCGGTGATACCGTCGACGGTGATGGTGTCGGACGTGCCCATCATGTTGATGATGTCGATGCCGGTCATCGCATGCGTCGTGTGCAGCGAGTCCAGCGTAAACGTGGTGTTGTTGAAGGTGAGGTTGAGCGTTTCGCTGCCGTTGCCCGCGGCGATGCCCTGCACATTCAGGCTGGACAGGATGATCGAGTGGCTGCCGCCGTCGGCAATCGCCAGCAGCATGCCGTCGCCGGTGGCTTGTACCGTGCTGCCGCTGCCTGCCAGCGCGACGGTTGCGTTGCTGCCGACCGTGACGCCGGTGAAGGTGCCGCCGGCGACCACCGTGGCATTGTCGCCGGCCACAATGGTGGTGTGGTCGCCGCCGGTGGTGACGTGGGCGGAGTTGCCGACCGTCACAGTATCGCTGCCCAGGCCGCTGTAGACGATGGCGTTGCTTGCGGTGTCGGTGATGGTGTCGTTGTCGCTGGAACCGAAGTGCAGCACCGAGTTGCCGTAGTTGAGATAAGGCAGCGCAGTGCCGCCGTTGTCGACGATACGCGCCTGCAGATTATGGGTGGTCAGGGCGCCTTCGTAGCCCCAGGTGTAGAAGTTGCCGCCGATCGGAGTCTGGACGGCGTCGTGCCACGACGTGCCGTCGAACGAGACTTGCATCTTGTTGCTGCTGTCCTCGCTATAGAAGCTGCCGCTGAAAGAGGTGCTGCTGCTGGTGAAGACCGTGGCGGGGACGATGTACGGCGCCACCGGCACCACCGGCGGTGGCGGGTCGTTGGTGGTGAACTCGAACAGCAAGTTGTCGCCGGTCACGCTATAGTTGCCGGCCGCATCGCCGATGGTGCCGTTCATCTCGACCGTATAGTGGGTTGACGCGTCCAGTGTTACCGGCAGGTGGATGGTCAGCTTGGTGCCGTTTTCAGTGAGGTCGGCGGCTGAAATGGGGATCTCGACATCCGGGGTTTGCGCGGCACTGTGCAGCGTGACGGTGGCGCCACTGCTGATGTACACCTGTTCGCCGAACACCATGACCAGGTCGGTGAGGGACGCGTCCGCCGACGTATCGGGCGTGGTATGGGCAATGTCGATCTCGGGCGCGATCCGGTCCAGCGTGACGACCAGCGGCGTGGCGCTGACGATGCCGGTGTTGCCGGCGATGTCATCGACCCGCAGCGTCAGCGAGTGGGCGCCGTCGCCTTCGAGAGAGTTCGTCAATTCGATGTCGGTGGACGCGGCGGAAATGTGGCCGCTGCCGTCGAGCTCACCGGCCAGGATGGTGTGGCTGCCCACCACCGTGTTGCCGTCCAGTAGCTTGATGACGTCGCCCGCCACCAGGCCGTCGATCGTGCTCAGATGGGCGCTGACGGCCGGCGAGGCGTTATTGGTCAGGTTGTCGGTGCTGGAGATGCCGGTGTCGTCGGTGGAGGTGTGGGCCAGCTCCGGCGTTACGCTGGCCATCGAGGCCACGCTGGTGTCGATGGTCACGCTCAGCGTGTCGCTAAGTGCAGTGCTCACGTTGCCGGCTACATCCGTGACGCGCGCGGCCAGCACGTGAACGCCGTCGGCCAGGTTGTCCGGCGTGATGTTCTGGAACTGGATGTCGCCGCCGCCGTTATGCATCTTGCCGATGGAGGTGCCCAATACCCCGTACCCATCCAGGTCGGTGCTCTGGATCGTGTAGTAGCCGACCACGGTCGAGCCGTGGTTGGTGTCGACGAGTTCGATCCGGTCGCCGATGTTCAGGCCGGTCACGCCGGTCACCGCCAGCGTGACATGGGACAAGGTCTTGGTGATCAGGTCGGTATGGGAGGTGCCGGTGTCGAAGTCGCTGAGCAGCGTCAGCGCGTGACCGCTTAGCGACACGCCGGTATCGTAATCGTAGAAGTGGGTGGACGACGCCGACGTGTTGCCGGCCAAATCGACCACGCGCACCAGCACCTTGCCGATCTGGTTCAGCGTCACGGCGGCGCTCCAGTTATTGCCGCTGACGGTGGCGTTGTCCCAGGTATCGCCATTGCTCATCGAAATCTGCACGGTCTGTCCGCTGCCCGACAGGCCGGCAATGGTGCCGGCAATGGTCTGGCTGGCCACATTGGTGATGTGGTCGCTGCTGCTGGTGCCGCTGTCGCTCGACAGCGTGAAATTGCTGCTCGACGGCGCGCTCGGCACCTGGTGGTCGTAGGTATAGGCCTGGCTGACGGTGCCGCTATTGAGCGTGTAGGTATTGCCGACGCGCGCCAGAATCTTGCTGGTGAAGGTCGAATCCTGGCCGCTGCCCAGGTTGGCGGTGTCGATGCTGCCGCTGTAGCTCCAGGTGTTGCCGCTGGCGCTGGCCTTGTGCCAGCTGGCGCCGTTGTCCAGCGAAACCTGGACGAAATCGTTGGTGCCCAGCGTGCCGGTATAGGTGCCGGTGACGACCTGCGCGTCCCAGCTGGTGACGAAATCGGTGCTGCTGGCGCCGCTGTCGGTGAAATGGATCGCCGCATCCACCGTCGCGCTCGGCGCGCTGTGCGCCGTGGCGGTGGTGGTGAAGAAGAACTGGCTGGTGGAACTGATGCTGTGGAAGCCGATGTCGCTGGCTACCGTGCGCAGCACGTTATTGCCCATCGTGACGCTGTAGGTCAGGCCCTCCTTGAGCGCCGTGCTCAAGGTGATGACCACATCGGTGCCGCTGTAGCTGACCTGGCTGTCGCTGGCCGATACCGGCCGCGTATCGCTGGCGCCGACGATGCGGGTGGCCAGCCCATCCTTGGTCATGTACGTCTGGCTGTGGCCGCCGCTGATAATGAGATTGCCTTCGCCGGCCGCCATCGCCTCGCTGAAATGCAAGGTGATCGTGTTGTTACCGGTGGCGGTGACGGAAAGCAGGGTCGGCGTAGGGGAAGAGGGCATGGCATTTCTTTGGTAAATAGGCGCAACCTGTATGATAACAAGGAAACATGCCTATTTACCTTTAGGAAATTCCTATCGCCGCAGTTTTTTTGTTTGCCTACAACAAATCATCCGTAGATGATGGTCAGCGGCGCGTGATCGGAGAATTTTTCATCCTTGTAGATGGCCACGCTGGTGGCCTTGGCGGCGATGCCCGGGGTGGCGACGTGGTAATCGATGCGCCAGCCCACGTTCTTGGCATAGGCCTGGCCGCGGTTGCTCCACCAGGTGTACTGCTCTTCGCGCGGGTCGAGGCCGCGGTGCACGTCGACAAAGCCGACTTCGTCGAAGACGCGGGTCATCCACTCGCGTTCCTCGGGCAGGAAGCCGGAATTCTTCTTGTTGCCCTTCCAGTTCTTCAGGTCGATTTCCTTGTGGGCGATGTTCCAGTCGCCGCAGATGACCACTTCGCGGCCCTCGGCGTGCAACTGCTGCAGGTGCGGCATGAACAGGTCCATGAAGCGGAACTTGGCTTCCTGGCGCTCCGGGCCGGACGAACCGGACGGGCAGTACACCGAGATCACCGTCAGGTTGCCGAAATCGCAACGCACATAGCGGCCCTCGGCGTCGAACTCCGGCGCGCCGAAGCCGATGACCACGCGGTCCGGTTCGATCTTGCTGTAGACGCCGGTGCCGGAATAGCCTTTTTTCTCGGCATAGTGGAAGTGGCCGTGATAGCCGCCCGGGTTGAGGAATTCCGGCGTCATGTCCGGCGCTTGCGCCTTCAATTCCTGGACGCAGACGAAATCGGCGTCCTGCGTGGCCATCCATTTGAAAAAGCCCTTGGTCGAGGCGGAGCGGATGCCGTTCAGGTTGGCGGAGATGATTTTTGGCATAAGGGAGCGGCGTAAATTTTGGAATGCGTTAGTGTAGCGTTAAAATACCGGCACTTTAAAGAAATGAGCCAACATGACTAATTCAGTGAATAACCTGCGCCAGGAATTTATCGCGTTTTCGGTCCAGACCGGTGTCTTGCGCTTCGGCGAGTTCACCACCAAGGCCGGCCGCCAGTCGCCGTACTTCTTCAACGCCGGCCTGTTCCATGACGGCGCCACGCTGGCGCAGCTGGCGCAGTTCTACGCGCAAACGCTGCTCGATTCCGGCGTCGAGTTCGACATGCTGTTCGGCCCGGCCTACAAGGGCATCACCCTGGCGTCGGCCACGGCAGTGGCGCTGGCGGGCAAGGGCCGCAACACCTCGTTCGCCTTCAACCGCAAGGAAGCCAAGGACCACGGCGAAGGCGGCACCATCGTCGGCGCCAAGCTGCAGGGCAAGGTGGTCATCATCGACGACGTGATCTCGGCCGGCACCTCGGTGCGCGAATCGGTGGACATGATACGCGCCGCCGGCGCCGAACCGTGCGCCGTGCTGATCGCGCTGGACCGCATGGAACGCTCCGGCAAGGACGGCGCGCTGTCGCCCAATTCGGCGGTGCAGGAAGTGGCCAAGACCTACAACATCCCGGTGATTTCGATCGGCAACCTGGACGACCTGTTCAGCTATCTGAACGGCGCCGGCGCCGATCCGCAACTGCTACAGTACAAGGACGCGGTGGCCGCGTATCGCACCCGCTACGGAATTGCATAAAAAGCTATATTGCTAGACTTTGATATTTCTATGGTGTAACCTTCTTTGAGGTACCCGGAGACAAAAAAGGCTAATCCATGAACATCGCAACACTGAAGGTGCACGGCGACGACGAGGGACTGGACGATATACGCGACGGTCTGCCGACCGAGCCGGACAGCGATTGGAAAAAGGGCGACGTGAAGCCGGACGGGCGCGTTCGCATCGATTCCGGCTTTTACGTGGCCGTCGGCACCGACATGGATCCGGATGCGCTGCTCAAGCAGATCCGTCACTACCTGGCCGAATGCCAGGCGCGCGGCATCCATTTCGAGCGTTCCGACGTGGCCGCCGAGCTGCGCATCTCGTTCACCACCGAGCGCGGCGAGGCCACGCCCAGTCTGGACTTCACGCTGGCCGACCTGACGCTGCTGACCGGCATGGGCATCACGCTCAGCATCACCGCCTGATGCGCTTTTCCGAAGACCGTCTGGCCAGCTTCCGCGCCGGCCCACAGGCCGAGCGCCGCGTCCACATCTGGGAACCGCAGGGCGCAGCCCCGCGCGCGGTGATCCTGGCGATCCACGGCGGCATGGCGCATGCGGGCGACTACGTCACGCCGGCGCTGTATTTCCGCAGCCACGGCATCGCCACCGTGGCCTACGACCTGTGCGGCCACCAGGACGCGCGCCGGGTCGACGTCCCCGGCTTCCACGTCTTCCTCGACGACAGCGTGGCCTTCCTGGCTTGGGTCAAGCAGCAGTATCCCGGCGTGCCGATCTATGTCATGGGCCATTCGATGGGCGCGCTGATCGCCACCCACCTGGGCCTGGGGCACTTTGCCGGCGACGCCGCCATCAAGGGCTTCGTCCTGTCGTCGCCGTACTACGTCAACGCGATCAAGGTGTCGCCGGTGCTGCTGGCGCTGGCCGGCGTGCTGGGCGCTCTGGCGCCGCGCATGAAGGTGCCGCTGGCGCCGCTGACCGATATGCTGACGCACGACAGCGTCATCACCGCCCGCCATCATGACGATGAACGCGACGGCATCCGTGCCACCGAAATCACGGTCCGCTTCGGCAATGCGCTGACGGCGGCCCAGCAGGGACTGGCGGCGCGCATGCCGGCATGGAAGCATCCGCTTTTCGCCGTGGTGGCAGGCGACGACAAGCTGGCAGATGCCGACGCGGCGCAGGCGATGCTGAAGTCGGTGCCGGCGGCGCTGCTGACGTATCAGCGGCATCCGCAAAACTATCACGAGAATTTCAACGAGCTCAATCGCGAGCAGATCTTTGCCGACATCCTGGACTGGATGGCGCTGCGCCCGGCCTGACCTTCGCCGCCGGCCGGGCGCCTTTCCTGTTTACTCCAGCACCCAGACGTACTGCATCTGCATCCATGACTGGACCGGCTTGCCGGCCTGAGTGGCCGGCTTGAACTTGCATTTGAAGATGCCGCTGCGCGCCGCCTCGTCCAGATCGGCGTGGCCGCTGGATTTCTTGACCTTCGAATCTTTCAGCGTGCCGTCGGCGCCGACCAGGAAGCCCAGCGTCACGGCACCGCTTTCCTGCCTGGCGATCGCGCCTTCAGGCCAGGCCGGCTTGGCGCAGTGCTCGAAGTCGGCCATGGCTTGCACCCTCTTCGCCGAGGCCTTGTCGGCGGCCGTGGCCTCGGCGTAGATCGACATGCAGGCCAGCGCCAATCCCAGCATCGGAATCGCGGCCTTCCAGTTCAGGGCCTGCGGGGCAGGGCGGCACAGTCGTTGAATACGGTCCATCAAATTTCCTCCATTGGCCGCTTGGGCCAGGTGGTGAGTGGAGAACTGGAGTCGCTCCAGTTCTGAGAGTGCAAGCGCCAGACGCCGCGGTTCGCCGAGCTGCCTTGCTGCGAAATCGTCTGCAATCAGTTCGCGTTCGATGCGGATGCGGTTCGAGATCCACCAGACGGCCGGGTGGTAGAACAGCAGCGTTTCGATCACGTTCTGCAGCAGGTTGACCAGGTAATCGTGGCGCTGGATGTGCGCCATTTCGTGCGCCAGCAGCGCCTCCAGCAAATCGGGCGGCATGCCGGCCACCAGAGCCGCCGGCAGCAGCACCACCGGGCGCCACCAGCCGGCGGTGATCGGGCTGGCGATGCCGTCGACGATGCGCAGCCGTATGGCGCGTGTCACGCCGAAGCGCGCGGCCAGGCGCCGCAGGCTGGCTTCCCAGCGCAGTTGCTGGTCGCGGTGCCGGCAGTCGCATTGCTCCGCGGCGTGGTTTATCCACAGCAGGCCGAGGATCATGCGCAGCGCCAGCACGGCGGCGCACAGCGCCCACAGGCTGACGATGTCACGCACCGAGTCGCGCAGGTCGAACGGCGTGCCGTCGCCGACGATGGTTTGCGCGGCGAGATGGATCACGTTGATATCGATGATGCCGCCGGCGGCGTCGCCGTTCAGGCGACGATACAGTTCGATGGCCGGCCAGCACAGGCAGGCCAGCAGCGCCGAGCAGGCGGCCAGGTAGCGGTATTCGGCGCGGCTGTTACGCAGCAGCGTCAGCGCGACGGCGGTGGCGCAGCCCAGCAGCAAGCCTTGCCACAGGAAGTGCACCAGCGTCAGCCCGAGGGCGAAGATGAAGGCGCTCATTTCTTTTCTTCCTTGAGTATCTTCTCGATCTCCTCGCGCTCCTTTTTGGAGATGCCCGAGCGCAGCGCCGCCAGCACCAGCGCCTTGGCCGATCCGGCGAAGGCCTTCTGCATCAGATCCTTCAGCAGGTTGGTCTGCAGCGCGTCCTGCGCCTGCGCCGGCGCATAGATGTGCGAGCGCTGGCTCTCGTCGCGGATCAGGATGCCCTTGGTGTGCATGATCTGCATCAGCCGCAGCACGGTGCCGTAGGCCAGGTCCGGCTTCTCTTCCAGCATGGCTTCGTGCACCTGCTTGGCGGTGGCCGAGCCGAGCGGCCACAGGGCTTGCAGCAGATCGAGTTCGGCGGCGGTCGGTTTCGGAATGGTCATGGCGTTCTCTTGTCGGCTTGCTAAAGTATTTGTAGATTAGTCTGTCTAGACAAAAATGTATACTTTAATTTGCAGGCCTGCTGTAAGGCGTTGTGCAATGTAGACATCTATGTCTAGATTGTGATGGTGAAGCGGGCGCCGCCCAGTGGCGAGTCGTCGATGGCGATGGAGCCGCCGTGCAGCGCGATGGCCCTGGCGGCGATCGCCAGGCCCAGGCCATGGCCGGCGGCGGCATGATCCTGTTCGCGGGCCAGGCGGTAGAAGGGCTCGAACACGCGCTCGCGCTCAGCGGCAGGGACGCCGGGGCCGTCGTCTTCGATGATGATGTGGATACGGTCTTCATCGCGGGCGGCGGATAGGACGATACTGCAAACGGCGTACTTGGCGGCGTTGCCAAGCAGGTTGTTGATGGCGCGCGCCAGCAGCCGGGCGTCGCCATGCAGTTCGCCCAGGTCGCCGGCGATGCTGGCGCTGAATTGCGCAGCGGATTCCGGCGCCGGCATGCAGGCTTGCAGCAGCGGCGCCAGCGCGAACGGCTGACGTGGCATCGCCTGCGCATGATCGAGCTGCGTCAGGTCGAGCAGCTCGTTGACCAGCGACTTGAGCTCGTCGATATCCACGTCCATCGCGTCGATGCGGCGCCGCATATCCGGGTTGTCGATCGCATGCCGATCGCGCAGCAGCTCCATGCCGAACTCCAGTCGCGCTATCGGCGTGCGTAGCTCGTGCGATACCGAATGCAGCAGATGCTTGCGCGCCTCCAGCAGCAAGCCTATGCGCTCGGCCATTTCGTTGATGCGGCCCGCCAGCGGTGCGATGCTCGATGCCGGCCTGACCTGCGCCCGCGCCGTCAGGTTGCCCTGGCCGAAATCATCGGCCACGCGCGACAGCGCCGCCAGGCCGCGTCCATGCGCGCGCGTCCACCATCCTATCGGCACCAGCAGGAACAGCGCGATCACGCCGAAGCGTATCGCCTCCATGCCCAGCGCCTGGCCGATATCGATGGGCAGATTCTGCGCGTGGATCACATCGCCGTCGCTGCCGATGTAGCGCGCGCCGTTGGTGTCGACCCGGCGGTAGAACGCCTTGCCGCCGACGTCCATCACCACCGCGCCCTGCAGCAGCGGGGCGCGTTTGTCGGCAGGCAGCGCGGACAGCGTGGCCTGCAAGGGCTGCAGCTCCAGCGTGGCCTCGGACACTTCACGCACCTTGTTCAGGCGCGGCAGCCATTCGTCGGCGGGCGCCTTGTCGATGTACTGCTCCAACAGGAAGATCTGGCCGGCGGACTGGCGGCGCGCGATCTGCTCCAGCGGGTCGCCGAACAAGCGGCTGAAGGTGAAGTAAATGACGCCGCTGGCCAGCGTGATGGCCAGCAGCACCAGTACTGCGAAATGCCGGAAAAGCCGGTTCATTCCCAGGCCGAAGGACTGAACAGGTAGCCTTCGCCCCATACGGTCTTGATGCGCTCCGGGCCGCCGTCGTTGAATTTGCGGCGCAGGCGCGAGATGCAGTTGTCGATGCTGCGATCGAGGCCGTCGAATTCGATGCCGCGCATCCGCACCAGGATGTCGTTGCGCGACATGACCTTGCCCGAGGCGTCGGCCAGGATCAGGAACAGTTTGAATTCCGTGCTGTTCATCGCCACCTCCTGCCCGCGCCAGAAGACGGCGCGGTTCTCGCGCGAGATGCGCAACTGGCCGATGACGATGTCGCTGCCTGTCGCAGCCGCGCCGCGCCGTTGCAGCGCGCGCAGGCGGGCCAGCAGCACGCGTGGCTGGATCGGTTTGTTGACGTAGTCGTCCGCGCCCTGTTCGAGGCCGGAGACTTCGTCGAAGCTGTCTTCGCGCGCCGTCAGGATCAGGATGGGCACGGCGCTGAGCTGGCGTAGCTGGCGGCACACCACCAGGCCGTCGACGCCGGGCAGCGTCAGGTCGAGGATCACCATGTCCGGCCGGGTGGCGCGGAAGCGCTCCAGCGCGAGGTCGCCGCGAGTCACCACGTCGACCTCGTAGTCGAATTCGTCCAGGTATTCCTTGACCAGCGCGGCGAGCCGCGCATCGTCTTCCACCAGCATCACACGCTGCATCGGGCCTCCAATTTGAGCGGTATTGTAGTGGAGTGCGGAGTGGAAGTGGCAATTTCGACAATCCGGTACAGATTCGTACACTTTTTATACAAATGACGCCTACAAATTGAGGACAATTCAGCGACAGATCGAGGCGGATTTCGAAGGCGGGGCTCTTTACATTGGAGGCTCCTACTTCAACCCGGAATCTGAACATGAACAAATTTTTGTGTACTGCTATCGCCATTCTCTTCGCAAGCCCGCTGGCGCAGGCCGAAGACTTTTACATCGGCGCCAATCTGAGTCCGTCGGCGAACGGCCATATCAAGTTCACCGACAACGGCGCCACCACGGAACGCGACGCAGGCAGCAAGGCCACGCCGGCCGGGTTGTTTGCAGGCTATGTGTTGTCGCAGAATTGGGCGCTGGAGGGCGGCTATCGCGGCAGCATCGGTTCGACCAGCTTCGATCTCGCTCCCGGCTACCAGCTGAAGGCCCGCAACAGCGCCGCCTACCTGGCTGCCAGGGGAGCCTGGCAGCTGAACGAGGACTGGTCGCTGTTCGCCAAGGTCGGCGTGGCGCAGGGGTGCATGGTGCTGGACATCAGCGGCAAGGATGCGCCGGCCGGCGCCACGACGCGCCAGACCGGCGCGTACCTGAGCGTGGGGGCATCCTACCTGGTGGGCAAGGACGTTGCGGTGCAGCTGGAACTGGAACATACGGACAAACTGAAACACGAAGGCTTGACCTCGACGATGGATCGATTCGCGCTGGGCCTGCGCTTCGGCTTTTAAGGAATACATGAACAAGCTATCCCCGTTATTTTTCCTGCTGGCCGCATGCGGACCGGCGCTGGCCGAGAACACCGCCGGGCTGATGATGCCCGACGGGAGCCGGGACATGTATGTGGGGATAGGCGTCGCCACGCGGACCGCGGTGGCTGCAGGCGAGGACCGGCCGGTGTCGCTGCGGCCGCTGCTGCAGGTCCAGTGGAGCAATGGCATCTTCGTGTCGGCCACCGGCGTGGCGGGCATGCATCTGTCGGAAACCGCCGGCGTCGAATATGGTCCTCTGCTGGTCGACAGTAATTCGCGCGATCCGGGCGAAAGCCGCCGCCTGCGCGGCACGCATCCGGTCAAGGGATCGCCGGACGTGGGCGGCTTTTATAACTACTACCTGGGCGATAACGCGCGCATCCTTTCCAGTGCGGTCTACGACACCAGTGCGCACGGCTTCAAGGGGCAGCTTGGTATGCAGAAGAGCTGGTCGTCGCTGGCGCCACATCATACGGTGTCGCTGTCGGCCGGGGTGTCGTTGGCCAGCGACCCGGTGGCGCGCGAACTGTATGAAGTGAGCACCGCCAGCGGCGGCGTGCGCGATTATCGGCCCTCCGGAGGAGTGATGGCGATGAGCGCGGGCGTCAACTGGAACTGGGAGTTGAGCAGCAAGTGGCTGATCAACAGCTCCGTGACGGGCACGCGCCTGGGCACGACGCCTGCCGGAAGTCCCATCGTCGAGCGCCGCAACTTCATCACCTGGTCCAGCGGACTGGCGTACCGGTTTTAAGCGCCATATGCTCAGGCTCCTCCTGCTCAGCCTTGCCTTGCTGCCATCGCTCGCCTGCGCGCAGGAGGAGTCGGACTGGATCGACTACCGCACGGCGTACCGGCAGATGATCTGGTTTGAGAAGTACGGCAAGCCCAAGCAGTTCCTGCAGAACCACTTCCGCATTCGTCCGCGCGACAAGAGCGTGCCCATGGAGGGATTGCGGCTGACGCTCAAGGGCAGGAGCACGCAAACGGCCTTGACGCTGGATGCCTTGGGCCGTGCCGTGTTCCCGTTCTCCAAGGCCGCCTATGACGACAACGCGGAGCTGACGCTGAACCGCAAGGCGGGCCAATTGAAGTCCGGCGCTTGGGTGTCGATCGTGACGCGGCCGGACGGCGTCTATGCCGTGGCGGATTTGCACACCGCCTGCGACCAGTTGCTGGCGTATCTGCGCTACTCGGGCGAGGCGGCAGGCAAGAGCTGCGCCGGGGTGCAGTTTTCGTATCCGAGGAACGATGCGGCGACGGTTCGATACCAGGGCGCAGATGGGGCGGCGGTGGCGCTGGCGGCCAAAGAGGGGCCGGCGTTCAGCGGCGACGTCGTGATCGGCTTCCGTATCTTCGCCTACCGATTCAGCATGCAGCCGGATGGTGGGCAGGTCGTCACCAGCAGCACGCCGCTGGCCATCGCGGCGCTGCTGGAGTAGAGAGTACTACTACGGCGATTGGACTGCGTCGTTGAGGTCCGCCACGATGCCTTCCAGCGAGCTGATGGCAAGGCGCCTGCAAGTACTCAGCCAGCCGGGACGCGCAGTTTTTCCCGACGCAGCAGGAAGCAAATGGCGCCGACGGGAATCGAGGCAGACACTATCCAGGGACCGTAGATTTGCGCCGCCGCCGACGCGCTGAAAAGCTGAACGGTGAGCGGCGCCATCTCCCAGGCGCCGGTGGTCCAATTGACCGCGATTTTTCCAAATCCCGCCAGGATGAACAGGATCCATGGCCATTTCCGGCCCGAGAGTCTGGTGCGGATACAGGCCACCAGCGCGTACAACGTTACGAGCACCGCGATGAGCGATGCCGCGAGAACCGTGTATTGAATCGCGCTCTTGCCTGACAGCGTAAATCGGTTCAACGATTCCAGCGATTGCCGCAGCGGATACACACTCATTCCCGCGATCGTGCTGACCCCGTTCTTCTCGCGAACCGCGACGCTGGCGATCATCCATGTGCCATCGAAGTTGTATTCAAAGGTTGAGTTGACCGTCGTTGCGCCATCTGCGCGCATTGTCTGCGACCCCACCAGTTTGACAGATGTCGGCATCTTGGCCGGCAGCAGCGCCGCCATCTTTTCCAGTTCGCCATGGAGTTCCGCGTTGCTGATGGACGGGTCTGCGGCTTTTTCGATGGAGGTGAAGTCATGCGCGCGCAACTGGTCGAGGTAGGCGATTGCTGTTGCCTGTATCTCCGGCGATGAGAATTTTTGCAGCAGTGCCTCCTCACCGCAGGCGCCAAGCATGAAGAGGGGCAGAATGCAGGCAAGAATCCGCATGATCTACTCGGTGGATGTGAACAGGCGTTTGAGTTTGCGGCCGCCGGTGATCTCGAAGCCGTGGCGTTCGTAGAAAGTCAAGCTGCGGTCGAACTCCGGCAGCGGCGGCGTGCAGACTTCCAGCCGGTTCCAGCGGCGCTTGCGCGCCAGCTCGGCGGCCGCGTTGAGCAGCAGGGTGCCGACGCCGTTGGCACGGAACGGCGGGGCGACATAGAATTCCTGCATCGTCGCCAGCGCGCCCTCGGCGTACAAGGCGCGGCCTTCGGAGATGCCGACAAAGCCGATCGCCTGGTCTTCCGCGATCGCCACCAGCGCGAGGTATTTTTCCTCGCGCAGCAGCATATGGCACAAGCTGGCGGTCTTCTGCGGTTCCAGGTTAAAGGTCTTCACGCCCAGGCGCCCGGATATTTCCTCCGTCAGCGCCACCGCCATCGCGGCGATGGCGGCTGCATCCTCGGGAACTGCCAGGCGTATTCTCGTGTCGGTCATTGCGGTGTTGTCTCATGTGGTGGCCGGACCAGCAGCATAGCAGTTTTGCCGGCGACAAAAACACGCGCTTTGTCACGGCCTCAAAACTCCCATTGATGGCGCTTAAAGTCCGGCAGACCAGGCCACGTAAATTGTTAGTATGGCTGGGATACTGAAAATTTTTTCGAATACAGGCGTTGACCAATTTCTTGGACATAGCTGGATAGAGTATTGTCCAGTTGACGGCATGCCTGTCACATATGGGGCTTGGGGAAATGCTCCCAGCCTACTCCAATCCTGGCTTCCATGCTTACGCAACCAAGTTAAAACCGTGGAGCGGCCTTGGATACCGTAGCACCTCTGAGCTTGCTTGTAGGTCAGTTCGCCCTTTTCGACTTGCCTCGCTACCGACAGTTTAAAAGCCAACGTGTAATCGGACTGCGTCCGGCTTTCCCTATGGTCCATGTGACACTCCTCAAAAGTGTCAACCTATTCCAGGACGGGTCAAGCACGAGAAAAAAGCCGCAGCAAAGCTAGGATTTCGGGCCTACAATGATTGTGGAAGGAGGTCGTATGAAAGAGGAAAAAATTGCTGAAGTGCAGGATGTCAGATTCCTTTCTTTGGGGCAAATTGAAAAGGACGGCAGTGCATTCTGCAGCATCAAGGGACTGCTATTTCATAGTGCCATGGTAGTCGAACGGGTGGACCTGCATAGAGCCGAAAGCGTAATGCAGGTACGGGTCGTGATGGCGCTGACCCGGCCCGGCTTGAGCGGCGCATTCGATATCGATATCCCGCTTTCTGGCGGCATCAAGAGCATCGTTTTCGGTGATGCCCATACCCCTATCTGGAACCGTATTCAGGGGCCAATACATCAAGAAGCTGTTGCATAGAGATATCGGTTCATTGGCGTCAGGGAGATGTTTGGTTCGTCGAAAAAAAAGGACGCCGTAGCGTCCTTTTTTTCTTAGCCGGCCAGCTTGGCCTTCAGCAGCTCGGTCAGCTGCGCCGGGTTGGCCTTGCCGCGCGAGGCC
Source organism: Duganella sp. LjRoot269 (assembly GCF_964254095.1). NCBI lineage: Bacteria > Pseudomonadati > Pseudomonadota > Betaproteobacteria > Burkholderiales > Oxalobacteraceae > Duganella > Duganella sp. LjRoot269. Next base: position 1,320,322 of record NZ_CAXUSL020000001.1, read on the forward strand.
TTCATCGCCTGGCCGATCAGCGAGTTGAGCGCCGCCTCTTTGCCCGCGCGGTACTGCTCCACCGATTTTTCGTTGGCGGCGATGACGTCGTTGACGATCGCTTCCAGCGCGCCGGTGTCGGAGATCTGCTTCAGGCCCTTGGCTTCGATGATGGTGTCCACCAGGTTCTCGTCGCTCGACTTGGCTTCCCACATGCCGGCGAAGACTTCTTTCGCCGCCTTGTTGGAAATCGTGCCGTCGGCGATGCGCTTCAGCAGCGCCGCCAGCTGGGCCGCCGATACCGGCGACTGATCCAGATCGACGCCTTCGCGGTTCAGGGTCGACGAGACGTCGCCCATCAGCCAGTTGGCGGCGGCCTTGGCGTTTTCCTTGCCGGCCTTTTCCACCACGGCGACGAAGTAGGTCGCCATCGCCTTCGACGCGGTCAGCACCAGCGAGTCATATTCCGGCAGCGCGTATTCGCTGACGAAGCGTGCGCGCATCGCGGCCGGCAGTTCCGGCATCGAGGCTTTGACCTTCGCGATCCACTCGTCGGAAATGACCAGCGGTGGCAGGTCCGGGTCGGGGAAGTAGCGGTAGTCCTGCGCGTCTTCCTTGCTGCGCATTTCGCGCGTTTCCTTGCGGTCCGGATCGTACAGGCGGGTCGCCTGCACCACCTTGCCGCCGTCTTCGATCAGTTCGATCTGGCGGCGCACTTCGACGTGCACGGCTTCCTCGATGAAGCGGAACGAGTTCAGGTTCTTGATCTCGCAGCGGGTGCCGAATTCCTTCTGGCCCTTCGGTCGCACGGAGACATTGACGTCGCAGCGGAACGAGCCTTCCTGCATGTTGCCGTCGCAGACGCCCAGCCACATCACCAGCGAGTGCAGCGCCTTGGCATAGGCCACCGCTTCGGCGGCGCTGCGGATTTCCGGCTCGGAGACGATCTCCAGCAGCGGCGTGCCGGCGCGGTTCAAGTCGATGCCGCTCATGCCGGCATAGTCTTCGTGCAGCGATTTGCCAGCGTCTTCTTCCAGATGGGCGCGCGTCAGGTTGACGGTCTTGGTGACGAATTCGCCATCCTTCTCGAAGCCGAACGTCAGCGAGCCGCCGATGACCACCGGGTCTTCGAACTGGCTGATCTGGTAGCCCTTGGGCAGGTCCGGATAGAAGTAGTTCTTGCGGGCGAAGATGGACGCCGGCGCGATCTTCGCGCCCACGGCCAGGCCAAAGCGGATCGCGCGGTCCACCGCCTGCTTGTTCATCACCGGCAGCACGCCGGGCAGCGCCAGGTCCACGGGGCTGGCCTGGGTGTTCGGTTCGGCGCCGAACTTGATCGGCGATCCGCTGAAAATTTTAGATTCGGTCGTGAGCTGCACGTGGTTCTCAAGACCGATGACGACTTCCCATTCCATATGATTCTCGCTATTTGTTCTGTGGGTTAGATGCCGGCCGGAGCGCGGGTGTGCCAGTCGGTCGCCAGCTGGTACTGGTGGGCGACGTTGAGCAGCTTGGCTTCACCAAAGTGCTTGCCGATGATCTGCAGGCCCACCGGACGATTCTTGTTGCCGAAGCCGACCGGGATCGACATGCCGGGCAGGCCGGCCAGGCTGGTCGACAGCGTGTAGATGTCGGCCAGGTAGGCGGCGACCGGGTCGTCGGACTTGTCGCCCAGGTCCCAGGCCACGGTCGGCGCGACCGGTCCCATGATGACGTCGCAGACGGCGTTCGGGCCGTTCAGCACCGCTTCGAAATCCTGCGCGATCAGGCGGCGGATCTTTTGCGCCTTCAGGTAGTAGGCGTCGTAGTAGCCGTGGCACAGCACATAGGTGCCAACCATGATGCGGCGCTTGACCTCGGCGCCGAAGCCTTCGGCGCGGGTCTTGCGGTACATGTCCGACAGGTCCTTGTATTCCGCGGCGCGGTGGCCGTAGCGCACGCCGTCGAAGCGCGACAGGTTGGACGAGGCTTCGGCCGGCGCGATCATGTAGTAGGCCGGGATCGACAGCGCGGTGTTCGGCAGCGAAATGTCCACCAAGGTCGCGCCCATCTCGACGTACTTGGCCAGCGCGGCGCGCACGGCTTGCTCGACATCGGCGGACAGGCCTTCGCCGAAGTACTCCTTCGGCACGCCGATGCGCAGGCCCGTCAGCGGCTGGCCCAGTTCGCGCGTGTAGTCTTCGTCGATGCCGCCCATTTCAGGCGTCAGCGAAGTCGAATCGCGCTCGTCGAAGCCGGCCATCGCGTTCAGCAGCAGCGCGCAGTCTTCGGCGGTTTGCGCCATCGGGCCGCCCTGGTCCAGCGACGAGGCGAAGGCGATCATGCCGAAGCGCGACACGCGGCCGTAGGTCGGCTTGATGCCGGTGATGCCGCAGAACGCGGCCGGCTGGCGGATCGAGCCGCCGGTGTCGGTGCCGGTGACGGCCGGCGACAGGCGCGCGGCGATGGCGGCGGCGGAACCGCCCGACGAGCCGCCGGGCACGGCGCTTTTATCCCATGGATTCCTGACCGGGCCGAAGGCCGAGTTTTCATTGGCCGAGCCCATCGCGAATTCGTCGCAATTGAGTTTGCCCAAGGTGACCATGCCGGCCGCGCGGAATTTCTCCACCACGGTGGCGTCGAACGGGCTGACGTAGTTGGCCAGCATTTTCGAGCCGGCGGTCGAGCGCCAGTCGCGGGTGACGAAGATGTCCTTGTGGGCGATCGGCACGCCGGTCAGCGGCGTGGCGGTGCCGGCGGCGATGCGGGCGTCCGCCTCGGCGGCCTGCGCCAGGGTCAGCGCGCGGTCCACGTGCAGGAAGGCGTTCAGGTCGCTCTTTTCGATACGGTCGAGGAAGTGCGTCGCCAGCTCGGTGGCGGTGATGGCTTTGCTTTGCAGTAGCGCGGACAGCTCTTTAATGGTTTTGGTGTGCATGGCGTTTCAATTCAGATTCGGTGATCGGGAAGGATTCAGGACAGGCGGTCCTTATTCGATCACTTTCGGCACCAGGTACAAGCCGTCCTGGGTCTTGGGCGCGACGGCCTGGTAGTCTTCGCGGCGGTTCGCTTCGGTGGCCGCGTCTTCGCGCAGGCGCAGGGCGATGTTGTTCATGTGCGCCGCCAGCGGATGGCTCAGCGGGGCGACGCCGTCGGTGTCGACCGCCTGCATCTGTTCGGCCAGCGCAAAAATGCCATTCAGCTGGTCCAGCGCCGTGGCGCTTTGCTGCTCGCTCATCTCAAGTTGGGCCAGTTTGGCGATGCGGGTTACGTCGGATAGGGTCAGGGACATGGCGGATGGCGCGGACGGGCCGCGCTAGGTTTAGTTGTTGTAATGATAAAAAACTGGATATTCTGCCTATTCGCTGGCAAAAGTTGATGATTTCCGGCTAACTTGCGACCTCAACCGATACACTTTTGGCTGGATTTTCGGCAAATCGCATTCAAATTATAAGGTAGAATGGCGGGTTGATGCGTTGACGGCGCTGAATCATTGCTGCCGCCGCGTCACGACAGGATTTCTTTCTAACGGCTTACGCGCACACCAGTAGCGCCACAGGACACACATGTTTGGTTTTTTACGCAGGTATATTTCCACCGATCTGGCCATCGACTTGGGCACGGCCAACACTCTGATTTACGTACGCGGCCAGGGCATCGTTCTTGACGAACCTTCGGTTGTCGCGATCCGCCAGGAAGGCGGCCCTAACGGCAAGAAGACGATCCAGGCAGTCGGTAAAGAAGCGAAACAGATGCTGGGCAAGGTCCCAGGCAACATCGAGGCGATCCGCCCGATGAAAGACGGCGTGATCGCCGACTTCACCGTCACCGAGCAGATGCTCAAGCAGTTCATCCGCATGGTGCACGACTCCAAATTCTTCCGTCCTTCGCCGCGCATCATCATCTGCGTGCCGTGCGGCTCGACCCAGGTCGAGCGCCGCGCGATCCGCGAATCGGCGCTCGGCGCCGGCGCCTCGCAGGTCTACCTGATCGAAGAGCCGATGGCGGCGGCGATCGGCGCCGGCCTGCCGGTCTCCGATGCCACCGGCTCGATGGTGGTCGACATCGGCGGCGGCACCACCGAGGTGGGCATCATCTCGCTGGGCGGCATGGTCTATAAAGGCTCGGTGCGCGTCGGCGGCGACAAGTTCGACGAGGCGATCGTCAACTACATCCGCCGCAACTACGGCATGCTGATCGGCGAGCAGACCGCCGAGGCGATCAAGAAGGCCATCGGTTCGGCCTTCCCGGGTTCGGAAGTGAAGGAAATGGAAGTCAAGGGCCGCAACCTGTCCGAAGGCATCCCGCGCTCGTTCACGATTTCGTCCAACGAGATCCTCGAAGCGCTGACCGACCCGCTCAACAACATCGTTTCGGCCGTGAAGAACGCGCTGGAACAGACGCCGCCGGAACTGGGCGCCGACATTGCGGAAAAAGGCATGATGCTGACGGGCGGCGGCGCGCTGTTGCGCGACCTGGATCGTCTGCTGATGGAGGAAACCGGCTTGCCGGTGCTGGTGGCGGAAGATCCGCTCACATGCGTGGTGCGCGGCTCCGGCATGGCGCTGGAGCGGATGGACCAACTGGGCTCGATCTTCTCCTACGAATGATCTGACAAAGACGGGGCCGCGAATCAGCGGCCCCGATGCTTAGTGCTGAGCTGACACTCGTTGGCGCGCGAGCGCCGGATTATTGGAAGTCATGGAATACAGTCCTCCGCCACTTTTCAAGCAAGGCGCCTCCGCCCGGGTCAAGATGACGGTGTTCGCGTGCATATCGATTGCACTGCTGCTGGTCGATTCACGCATGCGCACCTTGAATACCGTGCGCCAGGTCGCGGGTACCGTGCTGTATCCGCTGCAAATGGCAGCCTTGCTGCCGCGCGACGCCATCTACGGCGTCGGCGATTATTTCTCCACGCTGTCCTCGCTGGAAAAGCAGGTGCGCGAGCTCAAACGCCAGCAGATCGCCGGCGCGCTGGTGTTGCAGCAGGCGCAGCTCCAGTCCGCGGAAAACGGCCAGCTGCGCAAGCTGATGGACGCGCGCGAGCATTTGCCCGTCAAGTCGATGCTGGCTGAAATCCTGTACGACGCGCGCGACGCCAACAGCCGCAAGATCATCCTCGACCGCGGCACCCAGCAGGGCGTCTCGCTCGGCCTGCCGGTGATCGACAACCAGGGCGTGGTCGGACAGGTCACGCGGGTATTCCCGTTCACCTCCGAAGTGACGCTGCTGACCGACAAGGAGCAGGCGGTGCCGGTGCAGTTGCTGCGCAACGGCTTGCGCAGCGTGGCCTTCGGCCGCGGCAAGTCCGGCGCGCTGGAGCTGCGCTTCACGGCGCCGAACGCGGACATCCAGGTCGGCGACATCGTCGTCACCTCGGGCCTGGACGGCGTCTATCCCGCCGGCCTGGCGGTGGCGCGCGTGACGCAGGTGGAGAACAGCGCGGCCGGCTCGTTCGGCGGTGTGGTCTGCCAGCCGCTGGGCGGCATCTCGAACAACACGCAGCTGCTGATACTGATGTCGGCGCCGGACATGCCTCCGCGTCCGCCTGAGGAGGAGCAGCGCGCGCTCAAGAAGCACAACAACAAGATGGCGCCGATCAAGGAGGCGCCGAAAGAGGGCGTCGATCCGGCACCGGCTCCCGCCGCCGCGCCCGCGAACAACGCGGCGCCCGGCCTGATGCCGGTGATGCCGCCGCCCGCGCCCAAGCCGGCGCCGGCCGCCGACGCGACCGCACCTGCAACGGCGCCCGCGGCGGCGCCAACAACGACACCTGCCGCCGCGCCGGCCGCGACCAACGTCCAGCCCGCGCCCGCAGCCGCCAAACCGAAGGAGCCGGCACGATGAATCGTCCGCACTATATCCTGCTGCCGGTCAGTCCGCTGTTCATCGCGTTCAGCCTGTTCTGCGCATTCTTACTGAACCTGCTCCCCTGGGGGAACTTCATCGGCGTGCCGGATTTCGTGGCGCTGGTGCTGGTGTTCTGGGGGGTGCACCAGCCGCGCAAGGTCGGCATCGGCACCGCCTTCTTCCTCGGCCTGCTGATGGACGTCCACGATTCCACGCTGCTGGGCGAGAACGCGCTGGCCTACACGCTGCTGTCCTACTTCGCGATCATGCTGCACCGTCGCGTGCTGTGGTTCCCGCTGCTGACGCAGGCGATGCATGTATTCCCGCTGCTGGTGATGGCGCAGTCGGTGCAGCTGCTGGTGCGCTTCTTCGTCTCCGGCAAATTCCCTGGCTGGTTCTACTTCATCGAAAGCGCCATCGCCGTGGCCCTGTGGCCGCTGGCCACCTGGCTGCTGCTTGCCCCGCAGCGGCGCGCGGTCGACCGCGACCACACGCGGCCGATCTGACGCCGGGGCAGGGGTATGACTGAGCTCAAGGACAACCAGCGCGAACTGCAGCAGTTCCGCCTGCGCCTGACGGTGCTGGGCGTGGTGGTGTTCGCGTGTTTCGGCGCGCTGCTGGCGCGCTTCATCTGGCTGCAGGTCTACAAGCATAGCGATTACGTCGCCCAGGCCGAGGAAAACCGCATCGCCATCGTGCCGATCGAGCCGAATCGGGGCCTGATCCTGGACCGCAACGGCGTGGTCCTGGCGCGCAACTACTCGGCCTTCACGCTGGAGATCACGCCGTCCAAACTGAGCGCCACGCTGGACGAAACCATCGACGAGCTGTCCAAGCTCATCACCGTCGAGCTCAAGGACCGCAAGCGCTTCAAGAAGCTGCTGGAGGAATCCAAGGGCTTCGAGAGCGTGCCGCTGCGCACCCGCCTGACCGACGAGGAAGTGGCGCGCTTTTCCGCGCAACGCTTCCGCTTTCCCGGCGTGGAGGTGCAGGCGCGCCTGTTCCGCCAGTATCCACTGGGCGAGATCGCATCGCATGTGATCGGCTTCATCGGCCGCATCAACCAGAGCGAGGCCAAGGCCATCGCCGACACCGAGGACGCCGCCAACTACAACGGCACCGATCATATCGGCAAGGAAGGCCTGGAAAAGAGCTACGAGAAACAGCTGCACGGCATCACCGGCTACGAGGAAGTGGAGAAGTCGGCCGGCGGGCGCGCCATCCGCACGCTGTCGCGCACCGCCGCCACGCCGGGCAACAACCTGATACTGTCGATCGACATCGAGCTGCAGAAGGTCATCGAGGAAGCCTTCGGCGAATGGCGCGGCGCACTGGTGGCGATCGAGCCGGAGACGGGCGACATCCTGGCCTACGTCTCGCGTCCCGGCTACGACCCCAACCTGTTCGTCGACGGCATCGACGCGCAAAGCTGGAACGAGCTCAATACCTCGCTGGACAAGCCGATGGTGAACCGGCCGTTGTCCGGCACCTATCCGCCCGGCTCTACCTTCAAGCCCTTCATGGCGCTAGCCGCGCTGGAGTCGGGCAAGCGTACGCCGGGCCAGACGATTTTCGATCCGGGTTCGTTCACGCTGGGCGGCCACAAGTTCCGCGACGATAAGCCGGGCGGCCACGGCACGGTGGACATGTACAAGTCCATCGTCGAATCCTGCGACACCTACTACTACATCCTCGGCAACGAGCTGGGCATCGACGCCATCAGCGATTTCATGAAGCCGTTCGGCTTCGGCCAGATCACCGGCATCGACCTGGAACACGAGAAGCAGGGCGTGCTGCCGTCGAAGGAATGGAAGCGCAACCGCTTCAAGAAAAATCCCGCCGCGCAGAAGTGGGTAGGCGGCGACACCATTTCCATCGCCATCGGCAACGGCTACAACAACTACACGCCGCTGCAGATGGCGCACGCGGTGTCGAACCTGGCCAACAACGGCATCGTGATGAAGCCGCACCTGGTCAAGATCATCGAGGACAGCGTCTCCCGCGCGCGCAAGCTGACGGTGCCCAAGGAAAGCTATCGCATCGCGCTCAAGCAGGAAAACATCGACGTCATCAAGAACGCCATGGTCGGCGTGACCACCGGCGGTACGGCGGCGCGCGCGTTCGCCGGCGCCGGCTACACCTCGGGCGGCAAGACCGGCACCGCGCAGCTGGTGGCGATCAAGAAGAACGAGAAGTACAACGCCAACCTGATCGCCGAGCGCCTGCGCGACAACGCGCTCTACACCGCCTTCGCGCCGGCCGACAAGCCGCGCATCGCGATCGCGGTGGTGGTGGAAAACGGCGGCTTCGGCGCCGGCGTGGCCGCGCCCATCGTGCGCAAGGCGCTCGACTACTACCTGCTGGGCAAGCGCCCGAACGAAAAAGAAACCACGCGCGTGCCGAAAGAGGACGCGGAACTGCGTTCGGTGCAGGACATCCAGGCCGAGCAGGGCGTCCCTGACGACAAGAAGCCGGGCGCCGAAACGCCGGGCAACAAGGAATAAAGGATCAGCATGCGCATCAACGAAAGGCGTTCCCTGTGGCGCCGCCTTCGACCGTACTTTGCCGTCTTCGACATACCGCTCGCGCTGATCATCATGGCGCTGTTGTCGGTCGGCCTGGTCACCTTGTACTCGGCCGGTATCGGCATACCCGGCAAGGTGGAAGACCAGCTGCGCAATATCGTACTGGCCTTCATCGTGATGTGGGTCGTGGCCAACGTCACGCCGCAGATGATGATGCGGATCGCGGTGCCGGCCTATGTGGTGGCGGTGGCGTTGCTGGTGGGCGTGGCGCTGTTCGGCACCATCAAACTCGGTGCGCGGCGCTGGCTGCACGTCGGCGTCGATATCCAGCCGTCCGAATTCATGAAGATCGCCATGCCGCTGATGCTGGCGTGGTTCTTCCAGCAGCGCGCCGGCCAGCTGCGCTGGCAGCACTATGTGATCGCCGCCGTGCTGCTGGCGATTCCCGTCGGCCTGATCGTCAAGCAGCCGGACCTCGGCACCGCGCTGCTGGTGGTGGCCGCCGGCTTCTGCGTGATCTTCCTGGCCGGCCTGGCCTGGAAGGCGCTGATGGTGCTGTTCGTCGCCGGCGCCGCCAGCCTGCCGGTGATCTGGTCGGTGATGCACGATTACCAGCGCGAACGCGTGATGACGCTGATCGACCCCACCTCGGACCCGCTGGGCAAAGGCTTCCACATCATCCAGTCGACCATCGCGGTCGGTTCGGGCGGCATCACCGGCAAGGGCTGGACCCACGGCACGCAGGCGCACCTGGAGTTCATCCCCGAGCGCACCACCGACTTCATCTTCGCCGTGTTCTCTGAAGAATTCGGCCTGACCGGCAACCTGGTGCTGATGGTGCTGTACCTGCTGCTGATCGGCCGCGGCCTGGTCATCGCCGGCAACGCGCCGACCTTCTTCACCCGCCTGCTGGCGGGCGCCATCACGATGATTTACTTCACCTACGCCTTCGTCAACATGGGCATGGTCAGCGGCATCCTGCCGGTGGTTGGCGTGCCGTTGCCGTTCATGAGCTACGGCGGCACCGCGCTGCTGACGCTGGGCCTGGGCGCCGGCATCCTGATGAGCATTCAGCGCCACCGCAAGCTGGTGCAGACCTGATGCGCATCCAGGACGGCCGCTCGCTGTGGCAGCGCGCGCGGCTCCATGTGATGGTGTTCGATGCCCAGTTGGCCGTCATCATGCTGATGCTGCTGTCGGTCGGGCTGGTCACGCTGTACTCGGCCGGCATCGCCATTCCGGGCAAGGTGACGGACCAGCTGCGCAATATCTGCATGGCCTTCCTGGTGATGTGGGCGGTGGCGAACATGTCGCCGCAGGCGATGATGCGGCTCGCCGTGCCGGCCTACACGCTGGGCGTGATCCTGCTGCTCGGGGTGGCGCTGTTCGGTGTCGTCAAGGGCGGTTCGCGGCGCTGGCTGAACGTGGGGTTCCAGATCCAGCCTTCCGAATTCATGAAGATCGCCATGCCGCTGATGCTGGCGTGGTACTTCCAGGGCCAGCAGGGGCAATTGCGCTGGCAGTCGTATGCCGTCGCCGCGCTGCTGCTGGCGATCCCCGTCGGGCTGATCGCGCGCCAGCCGGACCTCGGCACGGCGATGCTGGTGGTGGCCGCCGGCGCCTGCGTGATCTTCCTCGGCGGCCTGTCGTGGAAGGCGATGGCGGCGCTGGGCGCCGCAGTCTGCGCCGGACTGCCGCTGCTGTGGGCCGTGATGCATGACTACCAGCGCGACCGCGTGCTGACGCTGATCGATCCCTATCACGACCCGCTGGGCAAGGGCTTCCACATCATCCAGTCGATGATCGCCATCGGCTCGGGCGGCGTCGGCGGCAAGGGCTGGACCCATGGCACGCAGGCGCATTTGGAGTTCATCCCCGAGCGCACCACCGACTTCATCTTCGCCGTCTTCTCGGAGGAATTCGGCCTGACCGGCAACCTGGTGCTGCTGGTGTTGTACCTGCTGCTGATCGCGCGCGGCCTGAAGATCGCGGTGAACGCGCCGACCTTCTTCACCCGCCTGCTGGCCGGCGCCATCACGATGATTTACTTCACCTACGCCTTCGTCAACATGGGCATGGTCAGCGGCATCGTGCCGGTGGTCGGCGTGCCGCTGCCGTTCATGAGCTACGGCGGCACCGCGCTGATGACGCTGGGGCTGGGCGGCGGCATCCTGATGAGCATACAACGCCACAGCCGCGGCATCCGCAGTGGCGCCGCCATGCCGGCATGGGGCGCGACGGCATGATGGAGATTAAGGATACCGAACGCGAACTGAGCGAATTCCGCACCCGCGTCAACGTGCTGGGGGCGTTGGTGTTTGTCTGTTTCGGCCTGCTGCTGGCGCGCTTCATCTGGCTGCAGGTGATCAAGCACAGCGACTTCGCCGTCAAGGCGGAGGAGAACCGCATCGCCATCGTGCCTGTGGTGCCGAACCGCGGCCTGATTTTGGACCGCAACGGCGTGGTCCTGGCGCGCAATTACTCGGCCTTCACGCTGGAGATCACCCCGGCCAAGCTGACCAACACGCTGGACGAAACCATCGACGCCCTGTCCGAGCTGGTGACGGTAGAGACCAAGGACCGCAAGCGCTTCAAGAAGCTGCTGGAAGATTCCAAGGGCTTCGAGAGCGTGCCGCTGCGCACCCGCCTGACCGACGAGGAGGTGGCGCGCTTCTCTGCGCAGCGCTTCCGCTTCCCCGGTGTCGAGGTGCAGGCGCGCCTGTTCCGCCAGTATCCGCTGGGCGAAACCGCGTCGCACGTGATCGGCTTCATCGGCCGCGTCAGCCGCTCCGAGGCCAAGGCCATCGAGGATACCGACGATGCGGCCAACTACCGGGGCACCGATCATATCGGCAAGGAAGGGCTGGAGAAAAGCTACGAGAAGCAGCTGCACGGCGTAACCGGCTACGAGGAAGTGGAGAAAACGGCGGGCGGCGCGGCGATCCGCACGCTGTCGCGCACGCCGGCGGTGGCGGGCAGTAACCTGATCCTGTCGATCGACATCGAACTGCAGAAGGTGGTCGAGGAGGCGTTCGGCGAGCGGCGCGGCGCGCTGGTGGCGATCGAGCCTTCGACCGGCGATATCCTGGCCTATGTTTCGCGTCCCGGCTACGATCCCAACCTGTTCGTCGACGGCATCGACGCGCAAAGCTGGAACGAGCTCAATACCTCGCTGGACCGGCCGATGGTCAACCGTCCGCTGTCCGGCACCTATGCGCCGGGTTCCACCTTCAAGCCCTTCATGGCGCTGGCCGCGCTGGAGCTGGGCAAGCGCCGGCCCGGCGACGTCACCTCCGATCCCGGCTACTACTACCTCGGCGGCCACAAGTTCAACGACGACGTGGTCGGCGGCCATGGTTCGGTCGACATGCGCAAGTCCATCATCGTGTCCTGCAATACCTATTACTACGCGCTGGGCCACGACATGGGCATCGACGCCATCCACGATTTCATGAAGCCTTTCGGTTTCGGCCAGCAGACCGGCATCGACCTGGAAAACGAGAAGACCGGCGTGCTGCCGTCGCAGGACTGGAAGCGCAAGCGTTTCAAGGGTGCGGCAGGAAAGTGGGTGGGTGGTGATACCATTTCGGTCAGCAACGGCTCGGGCTACAACGCCTACACGCCGCTGCAGATCGCGCACGCGGTGGCCAACCTGGCCAACGACGGCGTGGTGATGAAACCGCACCTGGTCAAGATCGTCGAAGACAGCGCCACGCGCGCGCGACAGCTGACGGTGCCGAGGGAAAGCTATCGCATTCCGCTGAAGCAGGAGAATATCGATTTTATCAAGAACGCAATGGTCGGCGTGACCACCGAGGCCGGCGGCACCGGATTCCGCGCCTTCAGCGGCGCGGGCTACACCGTGGGTGGCAAGACCGGCACCGCGCAAGTGATCACCATCAAATCCGGCGAGAAGTACAACGCCGCGAAGCTGGCCGAGCGCCTGCGCGACAATGCCCTGTTCACAGCGTTCGCGCCGGCCGACAAGCCGCGGATCGCGATCGCGCTGGTGGTGGAAAACGCCGGCAAGGGCGGCGCGGAAGCGGCGCCGATCGCGCGCAAGGCGCTGGACTACTACCTGCTGGGCAAGCGCCCGGCGGAGAAGGACACCACCAAGGTGCCCAAGGAAGACGCGGAGACGGTGCTGCCGGTCGAAGGGCTGACGCTGGAAGAGCAGGCGGCGGCCGCCGAGTTCGAGCGGCAGGCGCCGACGCAGCCTGCTGCGCCTACGCCTACGCCTACGCCGGCGCCCGCGACTCCCGCCGCACCGGTGCCGGCCGCTCCGGCCGCGCCAGTGCGGAAAAAACCATGAGGACGACATTATGCATAACATCGTGCGTAACATCATGCGTATAAACCGAAGCCGTATCCTGTTTTGCTTCGCCGCGCTGGCGATGCTGGCGCTGGCCGGCTGCGGCACCGCGCCGACCGTCAACGAACCGGTTTCCAAGACGCCGCGCACCGGCGGGCCGGTGATCAAGTCGCCGTCCACCACCAAGCCTTCCTCCGGCCTGCCCGAGCTGCCGCCCGCCAACTCGGGGCGCGGCGGCTATTACCAGGACGATGGTCCGGGCGACGCGCCGCCGCCCAACCTGGCCGACGTGCCGGACGCCGACGTGCGCAACGATCCGCTGCTGCCGCGCTCCAATCGTCCGTACGTAGTCTTCGGCAAGACCTACACGCCGATCACCGACAACCAGCCGTTCACGCAGATCGGCGTGGGCAGCTGGTACGGTAAGAAATTCCATGGCCAGCGCACTTCGTCCGGAGAAATCTACGACATGTACAAGATGACGGCCGCACATCCGACGCTGCCGATTCCATCCTATGCGCGCCTGACCAACCTGGTGAGCGGCGCCGTGGTCGTCGTGCGCATCAACGATCGCGGCCCGTTCCACGCCAACCGCGCGATCGACGTGTCGTACACGGCGGCGTTGAAACTGGGCTTGCTGGGCAAGGGCAGCCACGAACTGCAGATCGAACGCATCCTGCCGGATGAGGTGGACCGCATGCTTGCCACGCGCGCCGGCGTATCGGGCACGGTGTCGCCACGCCTGCAATCGCAATCGCCGTCGCGGCAGGCATCCGGCGGCGGCTTGGGCAACAACGGCTCCGGCTCGCCGTTGATGCTGACGCCGTCGATGTCGTTGACCCAGCCGCTGGTGTTGACGCCGAAGGCCGTGCCGGCAACCGCAACGACCAGCGGGCAGCCGGCCGCCGCGCCGGCAATCGAAGCATTGATGCTGGCCGACCGCGCGCCGGTGGACGAAAATGTGCTGGCCGCCAGCAGCGGCGGCAGCGCCAAGGGCGGCTTCTACCTGCAGCTGGGCGCCTATTCGCGCGCCGAGAACGCCGATGCGATACGCAACAAGCTGGCCGGCAGCGGCTTGAATGGATTGGAGGTAGTGCAGAGCGGCTCGGTGCACCGCCTGTTCACCGGGCCGTTCAGCACGCGCCAGGAAGCGCTGCAGGCGGCGCAAGGACTGCCGTCGTCACTGAGCCTGAAACCGATCGTGGTCCAGCGCTAGAGTCTATTTGCAGGCGTGGGTTTCCGTGTTCGGGAATCCGCCGCGGATCTGTTCCAGTTTGGCCTTCAGCGCACCGTCGACGTCGCGGAACTGGAAGGCCAGCAGCTTGCTGCCGCTCATGCGCGGCGTGATGCGCGCGGTGCGCACGCCCTGTTTCATCAACGCCGCCAGCTGGTTCTGCGCGGCGCTTTCCGTCTTGAACACGCCCAGCGAGATCGCCCAGCGCAGCGGCGAATTGTCGGACATGATGAAGTAATTGGTGACGCCCAGCGCGCGCAGTTCGGCGGCCTTCTTGTCGGCGCCTTCCTTGCTGCCCTGCGGCGGCATATGCACGATATAGCTCGATACTTCCGTGCCCGGCAGGTTGTGGCGCGACTGGCGGTCGCCCAGGTTCAGCGGCGCCAGCTGGGTTTCAAAACGGCGCGCGTCGGCGATCAGGAAGCTGCCGATCTCCAGGCAGGCCTGCGCTTCCGGCGCGTCCTTGGCGGCGGCGCTGGCGGCGGCGCTGGCCGCTGCGGCAGTCGCGGCGGATGCGCTGTTGGCCTTTTCCGCCGAGACGATGGCCAGCTTGCCGGCGTTGAGCTGGTTGAGCAGGCGTTGCGGCTCGCGCTCGTTGCCGCTGAAATGGCCGAGATAGCCCCTGCCGTACGCGAACAGCGCGGCATTGATGGCAACCAGCGACCAGAAAATAAATTTCAGCACAAGCTTCCTTCGGTGTCTTACCCGGCGCTGCCGGCGGCAGCATGCAATCCGATCAACACGATATTCTCGACCACACGGTACGGCACTTTCAGCATCGGCGCAATATACGGCGCGGCGCCACCGGAGATGATGCACTCGCTGGCCCCGTGCAGCGCGAACGCGTGCTCGATGGCGCCGCTCTGCGCGGCCAGGCAGCCGCTCAGGATGGCGTCGTCGGTATTGTCGGCGAATCCGTCGGCCAGCTTACCGTCTTGCGCGATTTGCGGCAACTGCGCGGTGTTGCGCGCCAGCGAACTGGCCATCAGGCCCAGGCCCGGCAGGATCATCCCGCCGAGGAACATGCCGTCGCCGGTGACGGCATCGATGGTGGTGGCTGTGCCGCAGTTGGCGACGACGATATCGTGCCCCGGCGCCAGCGCGTGGCCGGCGATGGCGGCGGCGAAACGGTCGCAGCCCAGCTGTCCTGGATTGCGGTAGCCGTTGGTCACGCCGGCCAGCGACGGCAGCGAGGCAAACCAGTCGATCGCGTATTCGGGCAGCAGCATGGCGGGGAAGGTCCGCTGCAGCACGTATTCCAGCTGTACGCGCAGCGCGCCGCCGGCCACGTTGGCGATGATGATGCGGTCCACGCCGCGATCGCCGACCGCTTCGCTCAGGTGCAGTTCAAGGTGCAGCAGGTCGGCGTGCATGACGGCGCCGTGGGCGACCCATGCGCCCAGCTCCGTGCCCGGTTCGGCCAGCGCCCATTTGACGCGGGTATTGCCGGCGTCGATCAGTAAAATCATGATAGTCCGATAGTAGAAGATAAGCGTAGCGATACATCGCCGGACAGCACCTCGGCGCGGCCCTGTTGCGTATCGAGCATCAGGCGGCCGATGGCGTCGACGCCGGCGGCGCGGCCCTGTTGCAGCACCTTGCCGTTGTCGAGGATGACGACTTCCCGGCCTTGCCATGCATGTAGTTGGTTCCAGCGCTCGGCAAAGGGCGCGAAGCCGGTGTCGTCGAATTCGTCCAGCACGGCGGCCAGGCGGCTGAGCAGGGCGGCCATCAGCTGGTTGCGGTCCATCTTGGCCAGCCACGGCGCGGCGGCGACCTCGCGGCCGATGGCGGCTTCCAGTTCGTCCGGCATGACCAGGTTGATGCCGACGCCGATCACCGCCCAGATGCCGCTGTCGTGGCGGGACGGCTGGGTTTCGACCAGGATCCCGGCCAGTTTTTTACCATCGCGCAGCAGGTCGTTCGGCCATTTGATCTGCACCGGCACGCCGAGCGAGGCGATGGTTTCCGCCAGCGCCACGCCGACCGCCATCGGCAGGCCGGACATCCTTTGCAGCGGGCCCTTGAAGCGCCAGGCCAGCGAGAACATCAGCGCGGCGCCCGGCGCGGACAGCCAGCTGCGGCCGGCGCGGCCGCGGCCCGCGGTCTGGTTGCCGGCGATGCGCAAGGTCGGACCGCGCAAGCCGTCGAGGCGGACCAGCAGGTCGGCGTTGGTGGAGCCGGTTTCCTCGACGAGTTCAATCGCCACGTGCGACGCGCTCGTCGCACAGGCGGCGTTGATGGCGGCGGCGGACATGGTCATGGTCATGGCGGCGTGGCCGGTCCGGGCGGGGCGGCAGTTTCAACAGCGGCGGATGTGCGCGGCTTGTGCGGCGCCTTGCCGAAGGCGAAATCGTAGACCGCATTCGGCAGCGCCCTCAGCACCTTGGCGACGACCCCCATCTGCCACGGGATCACCTTGTAGCTGCTGCCGGCGGCAATGGCGCGCACGGCCCGGGCGGCGAATTTTTCCGGCGCCATCAGGAACGGCATCGGGTAGGGATTCACCCTGGTCATCGGCGTGTCGATGTAGCCGGGGCAGAGCGTCACCACCTTGATGCCGTAGGGTTTCATCTCCAGCCGCAGCGATTCGCAGTAGCTGATCACCGCCGCCTTGGAGGCGCTGTACGCTTCGGCGCCGGGCAGGCCGCGTATGCCCGCCACGCTGCCGATGCCGACCAGGCGCGTCGGCGCGCGCTGCGTCCGCATCGCGGCGATGAAGGGCGCGAAGGTGGCGGCGGTGGCGACCACGTTGGTTGCGATCACCGCTTCGAACACGGCGATGTCCTCGGCGAACTCGGTCAGCGTGCCGACCGAGATGCCGGCGTTGGCGATCACCACGTCGACGCCGCCCGCGTAGGCGAGGAAGGCTTGCGCGGCGGCCGCGATGGCGGCGTGGTCGCGCACGTCGACAGCGTAGGCGCGGTGGCGTTCGGAATTGGGGAGGGTGGCGATCAGCTGGTCCAGCATTTCGCCGCGGCGGGCCAGCAGGCCGAGCGTGGCGCCCTGCGCCGCGTATTCGGCGGCGAGGGCCGCGCCCAAGCCGCTCGAGGCGCCGGTGATGAAGACCCGCTGTGGGCCGGCGCCGTGGTCAGGCATGCTTATTTCTTTTCCGCTTTCGCTTTCGCGACCAGGATGTCCATCACCTGCAGGCCTTCGGCGTGCAGTTCCGCTTCGGTGTTGGCGGACTTGGAGCCCTCGTTGGCCATGGTCGGCGAGGTGACGTACTTGCCGTCGATGGCGATCATCGGCCACGAGTCGACGCCGTAGGCGTCCATCATCGAGATCGACTTGCGCACGCTGCCGGCCACGCCGAATCCGCGATAGGTGTCGATGAACTTCTGCTTGTCGATGCCCTGCTTGGCGATGAAATCGAATACCAGCTCGTCACGGTTCATGCGGTTGCGGTTGACGTGCATCTCGTTGAAGATCTTGCTGTGCATGGCGTCGTTCAGCAGGCCCATGGCGCTCAGCGTGAAGAACATCTTTTCCTGCGGCAGGTCTGTGCCGCTGCGCGAGATGTGCATGCGCTTGAAGACGATGGCGTCGCCCTGTTTCTTGACCCATGCGGTCAGCGACGGATCGAAGGCGAAGCAGTGCGGGCAGGCGTAGTCGAAGAACTCCAGCACTTCCACTTTCTTGCCGGTGTCGACCGGCTGCGGCGCCGCCAGCGTCTTGTACTCGACGCCGTTTTTTGGATCGGCGGGGGAGGCGGACGACAGTGCCACAGCGCTCATCATCAGCGCGCCAACTACGAATTTCATCAATCGCATCTTGAGACTCCTGGCTTATTTTTGATTGCGCACGACTGCGACGTCGACGCCGTTTTCGGACAACTTGCTGCGTACCTTGTTCATCGCCTCGACCTGGTTGAACGGGCCCAGACGCACGCGGTGCAGTACACCGGTGTCGGTGGCGCGGTCCGAGACGTTGGCCTCGAAGCCCAGCAGGGCCAGCTTGGCGCGGGCGCTTTCGGCATCGGCGATTTCACGGAAGGCGCCGGCCTGCAGGTAGTAGATGAATTTGTCGTCGCCGCTGTCCGCAGCGGCGGCCGGAGCCGCCTTGGCGGGCACCGGCGCGACGTTGGCGGCTGCCGGCACGGCTGCCGTCGCAGGCGGTGCCGCTTTAGGCTTTTCTGCCGGCGCAGGAGCTGCGGCCGTCGTGCCCTGGATCTTGTCCACCACCGCCTGCAGCGGATCGCCCGCCGGCGCCTTCGGCGTGTCCTTGGCAAAATCCTTTGCCGCTTCGCGCGCCGCGTCCTTGTTGCCGTACATCGGCTTGTTCGGATCGGCGGCCTGTCCCGCAGTCGGTTCCGTCGCCTTGCTGCTGCGTCCCTTGTCGGTGAACGGCGTCGAGCCCTTGTTGATCACCAAAGCCACGACGACGGCGATCGTCAGGCCGATGACCAGGCCGATCACGATGCCGATGATGGTGTTGCCTTGCTGACGCGAACGCGGGTTAAAGCTGGAGCGGAAATTCATTGTGCGGGATGTCCTTCGCAATTACATTTTATTGGGCGCGGAGACGCCGATCAGCGCCAGGCCGTTGCGCAGCACCTGGCGGGTGGCGACCATCAGCGCGATACGGGCCGCCTTGAGCGCCTCGTCGTCGACCAGCACGCGTTCGGCGAAGTAGAAGCTGTGCAGGTTGGCGGCCAGGTCGCGCAGGTAGAACGCGATCTGGTGCGGGCCCAGTTCGGCCTGCGCGCGCGCCAGCGTTTCCGGGTAGGCGGCCAGCGTGGCCAGCAGCGTCGCCTCGGTCGGCGCGGTCAGCGGCGACAGGTCGACGTTGGCCAGGTCGGCCTCGGCGCCGGTCCACTGCTCCAGCATGCGGCAGATGCGCGCATGGGCGTACTGCACGTAATACACCGGATTCTCGTCCGAGGTCTTCAGCGCGACGTCGACGTCGAACACGAACTCGGTGTCGGCCTTGCGCGAGATGAGGAAGAAGCGCACCGCGTCGCGGCCTTTTTCGATGTCGCCGCCGCCCGACCATTCAATCAGGTCGCGCACGGTCACGTAGGAGCCGGCGCGCTTGGAGATCTTGACTTCCTCGCCACCCTTCATCACGGTGACCATCTTGTGCAGCACGTAGTCCGGATAGCCTTGCGGGATGCCGACGTTGACCGCCTGCAGGCCGGCGCGCACGCGGGCGATGGTGCCGTGGTGGTCCGAACCCTGGACGTTGATGGCCTGGGTGTAGCCGCGCTGGAACTTGACGATGTGGTAGGCGACGTCCGGCACGAAGTAGGTGTAGGTGCCGTCCTTCTTGCGCATCACGCGGTTCTTGTCGTCGCCGTAGTCTTCGGTCTTGAGCCACAGCGCGCCTTCTTCCTCGTAGGTCTTGCCGGACTTGTTGAGCATGTCCACGGCCGCATCGACCTTGCCGTCGGCGTACAGCGACGATTCGAGGTAGTAGTTGTCGAACTTGACGCCGAAGGCCTGCAGGTCGATGTCCTGCTCGTTGCGCAGGTAGGTCACGGCGAAGTGGCGGATCGATTCGATGTCCTCGACGTCGCCCGAGGCGGTGGCCGGCGAGCCGTCCGAGGCCGACACGGTTTTCTTCGCCATGAAGTCGGCGGCGATGTCGGCGATGTAGTCGCCGTTGTAGGCCGATTCGGGCCACTGGGCGTCGCCCGGCTTGTAGCCGCGCAGGCGCGCCTGCACCGAGTTGGCCAGCGTCTGGATCTGCACGCCGGCGTCGTTGTAGTAGAACTCGCGGGTCACATCGTAGCCCTGGGAGCCGAACAGCGACGACAGCGCGTCGCCCAGCGCGGCCTGGCGGCCGTGGCCCACGTGCAGCGGGCCGGTCGGGTTGGCCGAGACGAATTCGATGATGACCCTCTTGCCGGCGCCGGCCGCCGAGGCGCCGTAGGACGCGCCTTGCGCCAGCACGGCCTTGACCACGGCCTGCTTGGAGGCGGCGGTGACGCGCAGGTTGATGAAGCCCGGGCCGGCGATGTCGGCCGATTCCACCAGGCCCTTGCCGGCCGGGTTGGCCAGCAGCGCGTCGACCACCTTGGTGGCCAGTTCGCGCGGGTTCATTTTCAGCTGCTTGGCCAGTTGCATGGCGATGTTGCAGGCCACGTCGCCATGCGAAGGATCGCGCGGCCGCTCCAGAACCACGTTGGCAGTGACGTCGGTACCGGCCAGGATGGGTGCGAGGGCGGCCTGGAACAGGGCGGTGATATCTTGTTTTTGTTGGGCGAGCATGAGCAGTCTGGCGGCCGGGCCGCGCTAAAAATGTATCCGAAAGCGAAAATGGCCGGCGGCGGGCGCCGGCCAAACAGCGGTAATTATACTGGTTTGCCAAGATGGTGCGTGGGCACGCCGGACGCGTGAAGCAAGAAAGCTGGCTGAAGTCAACGGCGCCTTTCTTCCGTCGCATTACAAAAGTGTAACGCCGCATTCGTTGCCATGGCGCGGATTTGAAAATATGATTTGCGCACATCCACCACCAAACGGAGCACCTCATGTCTGGATTCAAGCACGTGGTACTGGCGGCCGCCCTGCTGGCCTCGGCCCAGGCGCATGCCGGCGACGCCGTCTCCGGCCCGCTGCCCCCGGGGTGGACGCCGTTGCAGGGCGGGGCGACGCTGTCGGGGGCGTTCCGGCAGCCGGGCAGCACCGATGTCGCCGTGCTGGTGCGGCACGGCGGCGGGGAGGCATACGGCCTGGCCGTGGTTTCGGCGGCGGGAGGCAAGGCGGCGGGCGTGGTCAAGACCTTCAGCGATGCCCGGGCCAATCCGCCCAACTTGTCCCTGGTCCGGCCGGGCAGCTACCGGCCCGTGTGCCACGACGGTGGCGATTGCCCGCCGCAGGCCATCGCCAACGAGGCGATCGGCCTGTGCTTCGGCGAAGCCAGCTGCGAGATCATCTATTTCCGTGACGGCGTCCTCCATGAGCTGGTGACGACGGACTGACGCCGGGGCCGGCCCGGCCGGCATATATGTACCGTTACACTTCGCTTCATGCCCTTGTCATATGCACTGCTGTATACTGCGCGATCACGCCCGCCGGCAATACCTGGAATTAGCATATGAACAAGCAGCGCCCGACGCTCTCCTTAAAGTCCCCCGCAAAGGCTGCAGCGCCCAAGCTGCGCGCCAGCCATGCGCGCGACCTGAAACCGTCGCTGCAGACCAGCTTCCAGACCGGCCTCAAGCCCGATTCGCTGGCCTATAGCCTGATCGGCGCCGCCCAGACGGTGGCCCAGGTCCGTACCGGCACCAATCTGCCGCAGGCGCTGGCCCAGGTCTGGGCCAAGGGCGACGCCACGCCGCAGGCGCGCGGCGCGATGCAGGACATCGCCTACCGCTGCATGCGCCAGCTGGGCCAGAGCGAAACCCTGATCGGCCTGATGGCGCCGAAGGCCCCGGAACCGCTGGTGGCGGCGCTGCTGGCCTGCGCGCTGGCGCTGATCACCGCGCTGGACGAGGTGCCGCCGTACGAGGAATTCACCGTGGTGGACCAGACCGTGACGGCGGCCGACGCCCATCCGGACACCGCCCGCGCCAAGGGCATGGTCAACGCCGTGCTGCGCCGCCTGCTGCGCGAGCGCAAGGCGCTGCTGGAGACCGCGCTGCTGCAGCCGCTGGCCAAGTGGAACTACCCGCAATGGTGGATCGACGCGGCCAAGGCCGCCTGGCCGCAGGACTGGCAGGGCCTGCTGGCGACCGGCAACACCGCGCCGCCGCTGACCTTGCGCATCAACGTGCGCAAGACCACGATGGAACAATACCTGGCCACCCTGGACGCGGCCGGCATGGCCGCCGAACAGATCGGCCCGTTCGCCGTGCGGCTGGCCAAGCCGGTCGGCGTGACCTTGATACCGGGCTTTGCCGACGGCGCGGTCTCGGTGCAGGACGCCGGCGCCCAGCTGGCCGCGCCGCTGCTCGATGTCCGGGACGGCATGCGCGTGCTCGACGCCTGCGCCGCGCCGGGCGGCAAGACCTGCCATATATTGGAGCTGGCCGACGCCAGCGTCACCGCGCTGGACGCCGACGCCAAGCGCCTGGCGCGCGTGGGCGAAAACCTCGAGCGGCTGCAACTGCAGGCCACGCTGCGCGCCGCCGACGCCCAAAGCGCCGGCTGGTGGGACGGCAAACCGTTCGACCGCATCCTGGCCGACGTGCCGTGCACGGCTTCCGGCATCGTGCGCCGCCACCCGGATATCCGCTGGCTGCGGCGCAAGGGCGACACGCTCCAACTTGCAACACTTTCGTCCAAAATCCTCGACAATCTTTGGCAGATGCTTGCCCCGGGTGGTAAATTGCTATTCGTGACATGTTCCGTGTGGCCGCAGGAATCCGAGGCGCAGGCGGCCGCTTTTGCTGTACGTAATCAGGCTGTGCGGCTCGATGCGCCCGGTCAGTTGCTCCCCGCCGGCGGCTCCGGGCAGGATCACGATGGTTTGTTCTACGCGCTGTTCCAGAAAAATGCGTAACCGTTTTGCCTGTATATTCCCGAGTACGACGCAACCGACGCAACCATTGAGCACCGGCCCACACGTGACACGACGATTTTTTCGCCTCCTGATCGGACAACTGCTGCTGATACTGGCATGCCTGCTGCCGCAGGCGGCAAGCGCCGCCGATGGCGTCGAGATCCGCCGGGCGCTGGTCGAGGCCAGCGACGAGGGCTACCGGCTCAACGCCAAGTACGGCTTCGAACTGACCAAGGACATGGAGGACGCGCTGGGCTACGGCGTGTCGCTGTACTTCACCACCGAGATCGAATTCACCCGTCCGCGCTGGTACTGGTTCGACGAGAAGGCCATCGTCAAGCGCCAGACCCTGATACTGGGCTACAACGTGCTGACCCGCAGGTACAGCGTCAGCGTCAGCGGCGGCGTCAAGCTCAACTACTGGTCGTCGCTGGAAGAGGCGCTGGAGACGATACGCAACCCGAACCGCTGGGTGGTGGCGCCGCGCGGCGCGCTCAAGGTCGGCGAAACCTATAACGTCAAGCTCAGCATGGGGCTGGACCCCAACTACGTGTCCAAGCCGCTCAAGGTCAACGCCCTCAACAGCAGCGAATGGCGTCTGGCGTCGGACAAGAAAAACTTCCCGTATAAGGCGGAGTAGTGAGCACGGCCCTGCGGTATTTTTCCGTCGTCGGCGGCGCCATTGTCAGTATCCTGCTGTTCCTGCTGGCGTCCGCGTCGGCCAATTCCGGCTTTTTCGACCGCTACTACGCCTGGCTGCTGGGCCTGAACGCGGCTGTGGCCGGCGCCTTGCTGCTGCTGGTGGCGGTGTCGCTGTTCCGCCTGTATGCCCGCTACAAGAGCGGCAAGTTCGGCTCCAAGCTGATGGCCCGGCTGGTACTGCTGTTTGCCGCCATCGGCGTGCTGCCGGGCCTGGTGATCTTCCTGGTGTCGGTGATGTTTGTTTCCCGGTCGATCGAATCCTGGTTCAACGTGCCGGTCGAGCAGGCGCTGGAATCGGGCATCAACCTGAGCCGCGCCGGCCTGGACGCGGCGTTGGGCGACCTGACCGTGATCGCCCAAAAGACCGTCCAGCAACTGGCCGAGCAACCCTACGGCACCGAGCGCGCCACCCTGGCCGGCCTGGTCAAGGAACAGGCGGGCATGCAGAACGCCATCATCGTCGATGCCGAGGGCGGCCTGGTCGTCAGCGCCCGCGCCAGCCGCAGCGGCAACCTGTCGGCCGACCTGCCGACCCGCGAAATGATGGACAAGGCCAAGAGCGGCGACAGCTACGGCGCGCCCGAGGGCGGCAACGAGCTGCGCAGCAATCTGATCGATGCACCGGTCAACCAGCAGGACAACGCCAACCAGCTGCGCCTGCGGGTGGTGATGGCGATCCCGGACCGGGTGCAGGACAACGGCACCCACCTGGCGCCGCGCTACCTGCAGCTGATCCAGCTGGCGCCGGCCCAGCTGGCCGCCGACGGCGAAACCATCCGCAGCGCCTATTCCGACTACAAGGAGCGCTTCGTGGCCCGCGTCGGCCTGCGCAAGATGTACATCGTCACCCTGACCCTGACCCTGCTGCTGGCCGTGTTCGGCGCCATCGCCAGCGCCTTCCTGATCGCCAGCGACCTGGCCCAGCCGCTGCTGCTGCTGGCCGAGGGCACGCGCGCGGTGGCCGAGGGCGACCTGTCGCCGCGGCCCATCGTCGCCACCTCGGACGAGCTGGGCACGCTGACGCAGTCGTTCAACACCATGACGCGCCAGCTGTCGGACGCGCGCAGCGCCGTCGAGCGCAACCGGGCGGCGCTGCAAAACGCGAAAGCCCACCTGGAATCGGTGCTGGCCAATATGTCGGCCGGCGTGATGGTGCTGGACCACGAATTCCACCTGATCAGCTGCAACGACTCGGTCGAGCGCATCCTGCAGCAGGCCGGCGTGACGATGATAGGGCAGAAGCTCGACGAGATCGAAGGCTTGCAGGAGTTCGGCGGCGCCATCGTGGCCGCGTTCGCCGCGCAGAGCGCGCAATCGGCGGCCGGGCGCAACCTGCAGCGGCTGCACTGGCAGCGCCAGATCGAGGTGCCGCGCCGCAGCGCCAGCCTGGACGACAACGACCTGACCTTGCTGACGCGCGGCTCGCGCCTGCCGGTCGAGGGCGGCGGCAGCGGCTACCTGGTGGTGTTCGACGATATTTCCGACGTCATCTCGGCCCAGCGCTCGATCGCCTGGGGCGAAGTCGCGCGGCGGCTGGCGCACGAGATCAAGAACCCGCTGACGCCGATCCAGCTGTCGGCCGAACGCCTGCAGATGAAGCTCGAAGGCAAGCTGGCGCCGGCCGACGAGGAGCTGCTCAACCGCGGCACAGCCACCATCGTCAACCAGGTGGCGGCGATGAAGCGCATGGTCGACGACTTCCGCGACTACGCCAAGACGCCGCCGGCCGTGCTGCAACCGCTGGACCTGAACGCGCTGGTCGAGGAAATCCTGCACCTGTACCTGAGCGGCGAGGGCGACGACATCATCCACCCGCAGCTGGCGCCCGGCCTGCCGCTGGTGATGGGCGACGCCACCCAGCTGCGCCAGGTGATCCACAACCTGCTGCAGAATTCTCAGGACGCGATGGCCGAGCTGCCGGCCGGCGCGCCGCAACCGCACATTGACGTGATCAGCGAAGCCATTCATTATCAGGGCGCGGACGGCAGCACGCGCACGGCGGTGCGCCTGGCGATCTCCGACAACGGCCCCGGATTCGCACCGAAGATCCTGGCGCGGGCGTTCGAACCGTATGTCACGTCGAAGGCGCGCGGCACCGGCCTGGGCCTGGCGATGGTGAAAAAAATTATCGATGAACATGGGGGACGGATCGATATCCAGAACCATGTCGATAGAAGTGGCGCGTCGGTATTGATTTTGCTGTTAAAGTTAGCACCGGCGACGCAAAATACCTAGTTTCAATGACTAAAAAAATCATTGCCGCACATATGACGGCGAAATGAGGAAGGCAAGGGAAGATGGCAAACATTCTGGTAGTGGACGATGAAATGGGTATCCGCGAGTTGCTCTCGGAAATCTTGAGCGACGAGGGACACGCAATACAACTGGCGGAAAACGCCCAGCAGGCGCGCGAGGCGCGTGCCGGCGGCGCGCCGGACCTGGTGCTGCTCGATATCTGGATGCCGGATACGGACGGCGTCACCTTGCTCAAGGAATGGCAGCGCGACGGTTTGCTGACCATGCCGGTGATCATGATGTCCGGCCACGCGACGATCGATACGGCGGTCGAGGCGACCCGCATCGGCGCGCTCAATTTCCTGGAAAAGCCGATCGCGCTGCAAAAACTGCTGAAGGCGGTCCAGCAAGGCTTGACGCGGGCCCAGGAAACGGTGCGCGCGCCGGCGCTGGCGCCGCGTCCGGCGGTGGCCCAGCCGGAGGAGGTGGCCAATGTCAGCTTCACGCAGGCTCCGGCCGCGTCGATCACCGTGCGCGGCGGCGCCACCGTCGCCGGCAGCGACAACCACATGTTCAACCTGTCGTTCGACCTGCCGCTGCGCGAGGCGCGCGACGCCTTCGAGCGCATGTACTTCGAGCACCACCTGGGCCGCGAAGGCGGCAGCATGACGCGCGTGGCCGAGAAAACCGGCCTGGAACGCACCCACTTGTACCGCAAGCTCAAGCAATTGGGCGTGGAGCCGGGCAAGCTGGCAAAAAAGGGCGCCTGAGTCCGTGACCGGACCCATGGTCCCCGGCGCTGCCCCCAAGCGGGCGCCGGTGCCGACCTGGCTGGTTACGGGCTCTCGCGCCGGCGAGCGCGAAAACGCCATTGCCGCCCTCCTGACGACGGGAGTGGCCAGCGTCATCATCCTGGAGGGCTTGTCGGACGGCGGTTCGGCACTGGCCTTCGACCCTGCCGACGGTCCCGTCCGGCTCGATCCTGTTCCGCAAGTGTTGCGTATTGCCCCCGGCTGTCTTCATTGCAGCGGCAATCTCGTTTTGCGAGTAACATTGAATCGCGTGCTGCGCCAACCTCCCGCGCGGCTGTATATCAGTCTGGCAACGGCCGAGCACCTGGAACTGCTGCGTTCCTGGCTGTCCGAGGCGCCCTACGGCGAGTTGCTGGATTTGCAATCCGATATCGCGGCCTAGACCCAGCCTGCCGATCGGGCCTTGTAGGACTTGAATCGTCTGCTTTCGGCCCCATTTCTGTGCTGAAGGCGGAACCGAAGAGTGTCTCGCCCCCTGGAGAAAGGAAGCAAAATGAACCTCATCTACAACAGCGAACAGTACAGCGTGGTCGAATTCGGCGCTGACCGGAATCTGGATGCCTTGCGTTTCGGCGGCTATGAAATCGTCGACAAGGGCGGCAAACGGGAGATTTTCATCAACGGCATCCTGGCACAGAACTTCCGCCGCGACGTCAACGAGCTGATCGCCGGCGAGCCGACGATGGCGGAGATTGATGAATTTTTAGGCAGTTACGATGAGTTGATGAGCCATCCGGTGGCCCTGCACTGAGATCGCAGGCGGCACATGGCGTTATAATCACGCCATGTGCCAACTTCTAGGAATGAATTGCAATGTCCCCACCGACATTGTGTTCAGCTTTACCGGCTTCGCCATGCGCGGCGGCCAGACCGACACCCACCACGACGGCTGGGGCATCGCCTTTTTCGAGGGCGCCGGCGTACGCCATTTCGTCGACCACCAGGCCGCCATCGCCTCGCCGATCGCCGAGCTGATCAAGCGCTATCCGATCAAATCCAAGAACGTCATCGCCCACATCCGCAAGGCCACGCAAGGCCAGGTGGCGCTGGAGAATTGCCATCCCTTCGTGCGCGAGCTGTGGGGGCAGTACTGGGTGTTCGCCCACAACGGCGACCTGAAGGCGTTCGCGCCGCTGCTGAACGGCGCCTACCGCCCGGTCGGCACCACCGACAGCGAACAGGCGTTCTGCTATATTTTGCAGCAGTTGCGCGCCCGCTTCGGCGAGCGGCGCCCGCCGCTGGCCACCTTGCGCGCCGCGCTGGCCGGGCTGGCCGGTGAAATCGCCGCCTACGGCACCTTCAACATGCTGCTGTCGTCCGGCGGCGAGTTGTTCGCCCATTGCTCGACCCACCTGTTTTACCTGGTGCGCCAGTATCCCTTCGATACCGCCAAGCTGTCCGACGAGGATGTCAGCGTCGATTTCTCGCAAGTGACGACGCCCAACGACCGGGTCGCCATCATCGTCACCCAGCCGCTGACGACCAACGAACAATGGACGGCTTTTACCGCCGGTGAACTGAAAGTGTTTATCGACGGTATTCCTCAAGCGGCAGATTGATATAAATTATCCAGACAGCCAGCCGCAATACTGTCAAAATATTAGTATGGCGAAATATCAGCCCCATGCCTTGGACTGACTAGCAATGATCGATCTCTCCCAACAAGATGCCGGTTCCCGCAGCCTGCGCGTGCGCGAATTCTATCTGGGCCGCCAACCCATCCTGGATCGCAACCAGGCGCTGTTTGGTTATGAGTTGCTTTTCCGCAACGCTCCGGTCGGCCCGGCCAACGTCACCAACGAACTGACCGCGACCGCGGCAGTGATCGCCCATGCCTCGCAGCTGGGGATGGAAAAAACCATCGGCGACGCGCTGGGTTTCGTCAATGTCGATGCCAGCGTGCTGATGACCGACATCTTTTCCTTCCTGCCGCGCGAGAAAGTGGTGCTGGAGATCGTCAATACGATGCAGGCGACGCCGCAAATCCTGACCCGCATGCAGGAGCTGGTGGGCCATGGTTTCAGCTTCGCGCTGGACGACGTGACCGGCGATACCGGCAAGGTCGCCGAGCTGCTGCCGCTGGTCGACTACGTCAAGATGGACATGCGCAACATCCCGCTGTCGACGCTGATGAAGCTGGCGCCGCGCTTCCGCCAGGATAAGAAAAAGCTGGTGGCCGAGAAGGTCGAGACGCGCGAGGAATTCAAGAATTGCCTGGACCTGGGCTTCGATTACTTCCAGGGCTATTACTTCGCCAAGCCGGTCATCATGAGCGGCAAGAAGCTGTCGCCGTCGCAGCTGGCGGTGATGGAGCTGATGACCCTGGTCACCTCGGAAGCGGACAACCAGGACATCGAGCGCGCCATCAAGCGTGACGTGTCGCTGGCGCTGAACCTGCTGCGGCTGGTGAACACGCCGGCCGTCGGCGCCCGCCAGCGCATCGATTCGCTGAGCCAGGCGGTGACGATACTGGGCCGCCGCCAGCTGCAGCGCTGGCTGCAGATCATGCTGTACGCCGAACCGAGCAAGCGCGGCCACAGCATGACGCCGCTGCTGATGCTGGCCACCACCCGCGGCCGCCTGCTGGAACTGTTGGCCGGCAAGCTGCGGCCCAGCCATCGGGGCGTGGCCGATATCGCTTTCACGGTCGGCATCATGTCGCTGATGGATACGTTGTTCGGCATACCGATGTCGGAGATCCTGGCCCAGATACCGGTCAACGAGGAAGTGTCGGAAGCGCTGCTGTACCGCGGTGGTTTCTTTGGCGACCTGCTCAAGCTGGCCGAGTGCATCGAACGCATCGAAGAGATGGACGACCACATCATTCCAACGCTGCGCGATCTCGCCATGTCCACCGACGAACTGGTGGAGCTGGAAATGGCCGCCTTCGAATGGAGCGACAACGTGGTGCGCTACGCCTTGTAACGCACCACGAACTGCAGGTCACGCGCCGTTCAAGTCGCGTGGCCGGCGCCTGGCCAGTGCTTGACCAGTTCGGGATCGGTGCGCATTTCCCACAGCGCCAGCACCACCACCGCGATGCCGACCACCACCGAGTTCCACATCAGCTCGCGGTTGTCGGCGATGCGCAGCACCCACGGCGATACCGCCACCCAGATCCCCACCAGCAGGTTGAGCACCACGGCCCAGAAGTAGGTCTTGTACAGGTCGAATGCCGCCAGTATCGCCATCACCGCGCCGGAAATGAAGGCGGTCCAGGCCTGCGTGGACGGAATCGGATAGCCGAATACCCAGGGCGTGATGAAGAACCACAGCCCCAGCAACAGGATCAGCTGGTCTTGCCAGCGTTTGACGGATGGATTAGTTGCCATATGCGCCTCCCAAAGACAGGCCGCCGGATGGCGGCGTTCATTCTTAGGCCGCGGGTGTGGTGAAAAGTTCATCGCGGCTTGCCATTTAATTATTGCAACGTTATGCTCGTGCCCTTGTGATAACACTCGACGGGACAGCTCTATGGCCTCTGTTTTACTCAGCGTGGATCAGGTATCCAAATCGTATGGCGCGCGCAAGGCGGTCGACGGCGTCTCGTTCAAGGTGCATCAGGGCCAGACCGTCGGCCTGATCGGCCCCAACGGCGCCGGCAAGTCCACCACGGTGGGCATGATCTGCGGCCTGCTGCAGGCCGACAGCGGCGGCATCACGATGGATGGCGAGACCATTACGCTGGGCGTCAGCGGCGCCAAGCGCAAGATCGGTTTCGTGCCGCAGGACCTGGCGCTGTACGACGACCTGACGTCGCTGGAAAACCTCAAGCTGTTCGGCGCGCTGTACGGCCTGAAGGGCGCGTTGCTGAAGCAGCGCTGTGAGCAGGCGCTGGCGCTGGTCAACCTGGCCGACCGCGCCAACGACAAGCCGGCCACCTTTTCCGGCGGCATGAAGCGCCGCCTCAACATCGCCGCCGCGCTGCTGCACGATCCGCAGCTGCTGATCCTCGACGAGCCGACCGTCGGCGTCGACCCGCAAAGCCGCAACGCCATCTTCGACACGCTGGAAGCGCTGAAGGCGCAGGGCCGCTCGCTGATCTACACCAGCCACTACATGGAGGAAGTCGAGCGGCTGGCCGACCACATCGTCATCATCGACCACGGCAAGGTGCTGGCCGACGAAACCCCGGCCGCCCTGTACCAGCGCCTGCCGGCACAGGCCGCGCTGCGCGCCGAGCTGGCCGCCGAACCGTCGGCCGCGCTGCTGGACGGCGTCAAGGCGCAACCGGGCGTGACCGGCGTGCAGTGCGAAGGCCATGCGCTGGACATCGGCCTGGCCGACGCCGCGCGCGCGCCGGCGGTGCTGGCCTGGCTCGCCGGACAGGGGCCGCTGCTGCACTTCGCCACCGCCAAGACTTCGCTGGAAAACATCTTCCTCAACCTGACCGGCCGCAGCCTGCGCGACTGATAGGAACACCATGACTGCTTTGATCGCACTGGTCCGCAAAGACCTGATCCTGTATATCAACGACAAGCGCGCGCTGATGCTGCACCTGCTGATGCCCGTGATCCTGGCGGCCTTCTTCGGCTCGCTGTTCGGTGGCGGCTCGGAGGCCAAGACCAGCAAGATCGAGGTCGGCCTGGTGCAGCTGGACCAGTCCGACAGCGGCAAGAAAATCGCCGCCGGCCTGAAAGGAGACAGCTCGCTGAAGGTCGTCGAGCTGAGCGACGCCGAGGCCAGGGCCCGGGTGCGCGAGGGCAAGCTGGCGGTGGCGGTGGTGATCCCCGACGGCTTTGGCGAGCGCGCCGGCGACGCCCTGTTCAGCGGCCGCGACAAGCCGGAAATCCCGGTCTACTACGATCCTTCGCAATCGACGATGCTGGCGATGGTGAAGGGCTTGCTGACGCAGCAGGTGATGCAGGTGACCAGCGCCGCCGTCATGAGCCCGAAGGGCAACAAGACCACGGAACGGCAGCTGGCCGAACTGCAGGCCAGC
This sequence comes from Duganella sp. LjRoot269, assembly GCF_964254095.1. Lineage (NCBI taxonomy): Bacteria > Pseudomonadati > Pseudomonadota > Betaproteobacteria > Burkholderiales > Oxalobacteraceae > Duganella > Duganella sp. LjRoot269. The sequence goes on from NZ_CAXUSL020000001.1 coordinate 1,351,337, forward strand.
GGCGCCAGCGATCCGGACAAGGCCCAGATCAGCGAGTTCCTCGTCAGCCTGAAAAAATTCCAGGACCAGCGCGCCGCCACCGAGGCCGAGAAGGAAGCCGCCGCCAAGGCTGGCGGCAAGCCGGCGCCGGAAACCGCTCCGGTCGGCATGAGCATGCCCTACACCACGCAGGACCAGCCGCTCAGCAGCGGCCCCAAGTACAACGGCTATGCGCACTCGTTCGCCGGCATGGGCGTGCAGTTCATCCTGTTCATGGGCATCGACATGGGCATCGGCATTTTGCTGGCGCGCCGCATGGGCATCTGGAACCGCCTGCTGGCGGCGCCGATCTCGATGACGACGGTGCTGGCCGGGCGCGCCATCTCCGGCGCCATGATCGCGTTGGGGTTGATGTGCGCGATGTTTGCCTGCGCCGTGCTGATCTTCAAGGTCGAGATCAGCAGCATCGGCGGCTTCCTCGGCATCGCCCTGAGCTTCTCGCTGATGACGGCGGCCTTCGGCCTGCTGATCGCCGCCTTCGGCAAGACGCCGGAAGCGGCGCGCGGCATCGCCGTGTTCGCCACACTGATCATGGTGATGCTGGGCGGCGCCTGGGTGCCGTCGTTCATCTTCCCGGAGTGGGTGCAGCAGGTCACGCTGGTGGTGCCGACGCGCTGGGCCATCGACGGCTTCGACGCCGTCACCTGGCGCGGCCTCGGCCTGGAAGGCGCGCTCAAGCCGATCGCCGTGCAGCTGGGCTTTGCGGCGGTGTTCGGTTCGCTGGCGCTGTGGCGCTTCCGCCGTTAAAGTTTCCGCAAAACAATCCGTTACATAAGGATACAAACCGTTTCGTGAGCTTTTTCGATGGCGTTATCCGTCAGGTCCCTGATCGCGCAGTGCGTCAATCAGGTCATCCGCCAGCACTATCCTGAACAATATTGTTCGCTGTGCCACGTGTACGCCATCGTTGGTTCGAATCTGATCAGCATCGTGCTGGACCGGGTCTACCGGCCGGTGGCGGGCCTGGCCGCGGTCGATTGCGGCGCCGGCCGGCTGATGCGCATGATGGACAACGACGCCTTTTCCAATCCTGCCGGCGGCGCCTATCACTGCTGGATCGAATCGGCCGACGACCTGGTCGGCGAGCGGGAAGTGGTCGACCTGACCTTCCGCCACAACCACACCTACGCTGAAAAGAATGGCTACGGCTGGCACCGCGAGCCGCCGCCCGACTATTTGTGGGGGCCGCAAAGCCGCATCGTGGTCAAGGCGCCGCTGGCGGCGATCCCCGACGGCTTCCCCGACGGCATGGTATGGCTGTGCGAAACGGAAGAGGGCTGGCAGTGGATGACGCGCCAGCTGATGGAGCACCAGAACGCCTTCGTGGCGCTGACGGCGGAGGCCTTGAAGCTGTTGAAGCAAAGCCTGCCGCCCGGGTCCACGCTGCTGGCGCCGGCGGCGCCGCAGGTGAACACGCCGGCCACCGTGGTGATGGCCGCGCTCTAGATCAAGACAACTTAGTTAAGACAGATTCGGCGCCAGCCAGCGCTCCAGTTCAGCCTTGTCCACCTTGCGGCGTTCTGCCATGTCGGCCAGCTGGTCTTCGCCGATCTTGCCGACCACGAAGTACTTCGATTCCGGGTGCGCGAAGTAGAAGCCCGACACGGCGGCGCCCGGATACATGGCAAACGATTCCGTCAGCTCCATGCCGATCTCGCCGGCCTGCAGGGTCTTGAACATGTCGCGCTTGACGGTGTGCTCGGGGCAGGCGGGGTAGCCCGGCGCCGGACGGATGCCGACGTACTTCTCCGCGATCATGTCGTCGTTGCTCAGCGTCTCGCCGGTGGCATAGCCCCACAGGTCGGTGCGCACGCGCTCGTGCATGTATTCGGCGAACGCCTCGGCCAGGCGGTCGGCCAGCGACTTGAGCATGATGGACGAGTAGTCGTCGTGCGCGTCCTCGAAGCGCTTCTCGTACTTCTCGATGCCCAAGCCGGCGGTGACGGCGAACATGCCGATGTAGTCCTTGACGCCCGACGCCTTGGGCGCGATGAAATCGGCCAGGCACTGGTTAGGACGCTGCACGCCGTCCACCACCGGCTTGACGCCCTGCTGGCGCAGGCCGTAGTAGGTGAAGTCCACGGTGGCGCGGGTGTCGTCGGTGTAGATCTCGATGTCGTCGTCGTTGACCGTGTTGGCCGGCAGCAGGGCGATGACGCCGTTGGCGCTCAGCCAGCGGCCGTCGATCAGCTTCTTCAGCAGCGCCTGGCCTTCCTCGAACACCTTGGTGGCAGCCTCGCCGACCACTTCATCGGTCAGGATGGCGGGGAACGGGCCGGCCAGGTCCCAGGTCTGGAAGAACGGGCCCCAGTCGATGTAGCGCGCGATGGTCGCCAGGTCGACGTTCTTGAACTCGCGGCGGCCGATGAACTTCGGCTTGACCGGCGCGCCGGCGCCGTCGAACGGCACCACCATCTTGTTGGCGCGCGCGTCCTTCAGCGACAGCATCGGCAGCGCCTTCTTGTTGGCGTGCTGCTCGCGGATGCGGATGTAGTCCTGCGAAATCTCCTCGATGTACTGCTCGCGGCTCTCCGGCGTCAGCAGCGACTGCGCCACCGACACCGAGCGCGACGCGTCCGGCACGTAGACCACCGGGCCTTCGTAGTTGTGGGCGATCTTGACGGCGGTGTGGGCGCGGCTGGTGGTGGCGCCGCCGATCAGCAGCGGGATCTTCAGCATGCGGAAGTGCTCGTCGCGCTGCATTTCCTTGGCCACGTGGGCCATCTCTTCCAGCGACGGCGTGATCAGGCCGGACAGGCCGATGATGTCGGCGTTTTCCAGCTTGGCGCGGGCCAGGATCTCGGAGCAGGGCACCATCACGCCCATGTTGACCACTTCGAAGTTATTACATTGCAGGACCACCGAGACGATGTTCTTGCCGATGTCGTGCACGTCGCCCTTGACGGTGGCGATGACGATCTTGCCCTTGGGCTTGGCGACGATGCCGGTGCGCTTTTCCTCGGCCAGCTTTTCTTCCTCGATGTAGGGAATCAGGTGGGCCACGGCCTGCTTCATCACGCGCGCCGACTTGACCACCTGCGGCAGGAACATCTTGCCCTGGCCGAACAGGTCGCCGACGATGTTCATGCCGTCCATCAGCGGGCCTTCGATCACGTGGATGGGACGGCCGTTGGCGGCCAGCACCTGCTGGCGCATCTCTTCGGTGTCGTCGGTGATGAACTGGGTGATGCCGTGCACCAGCGCGTGCGCCAGGCGCTTCTCGACCGGGCCGTTGCGCCATTCCAGGTTCTGCGCATCCTGCTTGCCGGCGCCGGCCTTCAAGGTGCCGGCGATGTCGATCATGCGTTCGGTGGCGTCGTCGCGGCGGTTCAGCACCACGTCCTCGACGCGCTCGCGCAGCTCGGCCGGCAAGTCGTCGTAGACGCCGACCATGCCGGCGTTGACGATACCCATGGTCATGCCGGCCTTGATCGCGTGGTACAGGAACACGGTGTGGATCGCCTCGCGCGCCGGGTCGTTGCCGCGGAAGGAGAACGACACGTTGGAGACGCCGCCCGAGATTTTCGCGTGCGGCAGGTTTTCCTTGATCCAGCGGGTGGCGTTGATGAAGTCCACCGCGTAGTTGTTGTGCTCTTCGATGCCGGTGGCGATGGCGAAGATGTTCGGGTCGAAGATGATGTCTTCCGGCGGGAAGCCGACGGTGTTGACCAGCAGCTTGTAGGCCCGCTCGCAGATTTCGATCTTGCGCTCGAAGGTGTCGGCCTGGCCTTTTTCATCGAAGGCCATGACGATGACGGCGGCGCCGTAGCTGCGGCACAGCTTGGCCTGGCGGATGAATTCCTCCTCGCCTTCCTTCATCGAGATCGAATTGACGATGGACTTGCCCTGCACGCACTTCAGGCCCGCTTCGATCACCGACCATTTGGACGAGTCGATCATGATCGGCACGCGCGAGATGTCCGGTTCGGAGGCGATCAGGTTGAGGAAGCGGGTCATCGCCGCCAGCGAATCGAGCATCGCCTCGTCCATGTTGATGTCGATGACCTGGGCGCCGTTTTCCACCTGCTGGCGCGCCACGCTCAGCGCCTCGTCGTACTGCTCGTTGAGGATCATGCGCGCGAACGCTTTCGAGCCGGTGACGTTGGTGCGCTCGCCGACGTTGACGAACAGCGAGCTGTCGTCGATGGTGAACGGTTCCAGGCCCGACAGGCGCTGCGCCACCGGCACGACCGGCACGGTGCGCGGCGCGGTCTTGGCCAGCATCGAGGCTATGGCCTTGATGTGGTCCGGCGTGGTGCCGCAGCAGCCGCCGGCCACGTTGATGAAGCCGGCGTCGGCGAATTCGCGCAGCAGCGCCGAGGTGTCGGCCGGCAGCTCGTCGAAGCCGGTGTCGCTCATCGGGTTGGGCAGGCCGGCGTTCGGGTAGATGCAGACGTAGGTGTCGGCGATCTGCGACAGCTCTTCGGCATAGGGACGCATCAGCGCCGCGCCCAGCGCGCAATTGAGGCCGATGGTCAGCGGCTTGGCGTGGCGCACGGAATTCCAGAAGGCTGGAACGGTCTGGCCGGACAGGATGCGGCCCGAGGCGTCGGTGACGGTGCCGGAGATCATCAGCGGCAGGCGCGGCAGGCCCGGGTTCTCTTCGTAGAATTTGTCGATCGCGAACAGCGCGGCCTTGCAGTTGAGCGTGTCGAAGATGGTTTCGACCAGCAGCACGTCGACGCCGCCTTCGACCAGCCCCTTGGTTTGCTGGTGGTAGGCATCGACCAGCTGGTCGAAGGTGATGTTGCGCGCGGCCGGGTCGTTGACGTCGGGCGAGATCGAGGCGGTCTTCGGCGTCGGGCCGAGGGCGCCGGCGACGAAGCGCGGCTTGTCGGCGCTGCTGTACTTGTCGCAGGCGGCGCGCGCCAGCTTGGCCGCTTGCACGTTCATCTCATAGGCCAGGTGGGCCATGTGATAGTCGTCCTGCGCGATGGTGGTGGCGCCGAAGGTGTTGGTTTCGATCAGATCGGCGCCGGCGGCCAGGTAGCGCTCGTGGATTTCCTGGATCACTTGCGGCTGGGTCAGCGTCAGCAGCTCGTTGTTACCCTTGACGAACAGCTCGCGCGCGCCGGAACCAGCGGGGGCGGCGAAGTCGATGAACCGGCCCGCCGGGCCGCCGCGGTACGCGGTTTCATCCAGCTTGTACTGCTGGATGATGGTGCCCATCGCGCCGTCGAGAATCATGATGCGGCGGGCGAGGATCTCGCGCAGCTGGGCATCGGTCTTGGACATCACGGGGCGGGACACGTTGTTATTCATCTAATACTTTCTGTGGTCGTGGGCGAGCGGCGCCAACGATGGTCGGCGGTCTAAAATTATACGGCATCGCGGAATAAGCTTCAGCCAACCGCTGCGTCGCAGCAACAATCTGCCGTTTTGTTACTTGTTTGCTACTTGTCCTTACTTGGTTTTGCATGGATTTACCGGGGAAACAGAGCGATACCAAGTGCAACATTGCGCAATTCGCCAGCAACGTCGCGTCGACAGAATGAAGCCTCCTTCATGTCGATTGCGCTACGATGAAAATCACCGTCATTATTTCCGCGCACTGCAAGGGGCGCGAGCTGGAATGCGTGCTCACCGGCTATGCCAGGCAAACGCACAGGCCGGACCAGATCATCGTCGCCCAGGACGGCGTGGACCCGGCGATCGGCGCCGCCATCGCCGCCGTGCAGGCCGAGGGCTGGCAATTACCGCTGCTGCACCAGACGCAGGAGCAGCGCGGCTTTGGCAAGTACCGCGCGCTCAACCGCGCCATCCTGGCGGCCTGCGGCGACCTGTTGCTGTTCACCGACGGCGACTGCATTCCGCGCGACGACTATGTCGAGAACTACGTGCGGCTGATGCGGCGCGGGATCTTTTTATCCGGCGGCAGCCACATCAGCATTCCCGAGGCCTACCACCTGCGCAACAACCTGCTGGCGGCGGTGCGCGACCAAAGCCTGTTCAGCTATGGCTATCTGCGTGCGATACCCGGCTTTCGCAAGAGCGCGTCGCGGCTGACGCGCAACCGGCTGCTGGCGCGGACGCTGGACGTGCTGACCCAGCGCGACGCCTTCAGCGGCTCCAACAGCTGCGCCTGGCGCAAGGACGTGCTGGCCGTCGGCGGTTTCGACGAGCAGATGGCGTATGGCGGCGGCGACCTGAACATGGGCTTGCGGCTGAACCATATCGGCGTACGCGGCGTGCGGGCGCGGCATACGCTGGTGAGCCTGCATCTGGATCACGGCCGCAACTACTACTGCGCCGACAAGGAGCGCGCCAACCACGACTGGAACCGGCAGGTGCGCAGCAGCAAGCTGGTGCTGCCGCGCGAATCGCAGATATGTGCCGGGTTTGTCCAAATCGTCTGACATGCCGGCCGCATCGTTCGCCTGCCAGCTCCGTGATTTAACTTATACTTCCTTATTTGCAAAATTAAGGAAGTATCGATGAAGATTTCTCAATCCATACGCCTGATCTGCGCGGTCGGCGCGCTGGGTTTGGCTTTGAATGCCAACGCCGACAGTTTCGTTTCGTCGGCCTCCAGCGCGGGTTCCGCGTCCAGCGGCAGTATTTCCGATTCGCTCAACGGTTCGAGCAACAGCTCGAAAGGCGACAACCGCCGCGTCGCCGACGGCGAGTACCGCATCATCCAGATCGCCGCCACGCCCGACCGCGCCGGCCGTACCCGTGTGACCATGGAGACCGGCGATCCGCAGCAGCGCGTCGTGCTGGATCTGCCGCAGACCACCTTCGACAAGCAGCAACTTGCCGTCGGCGATGCGATGTATGCGCAGAACCGCGTCTACGGCATCGAGTTCGGCCGCGGCGACACGCATCAGCCGTTCTACCTCGTGCTGGCCGATGAGTGGTACGGCGAGCTGGCCTCGCGCCCACTCGGCATTTGAAGCTGGCCCGCGCGCTGGCGCTGGCCACGCTGGCCTGCGCCGCGCTGTGCACGGCCGGCGCCGCGCAGGCCGGCGGTTCCTCCGGTGCTTCACGTTTTTGCGACCGCAGCCAGGCGCTGACCGCGTCCGAACAAGACCGCTTGCTGCGCTTTGCCGCCGTGCTGCGCGAGGAACTGGCCGGCGTCGACGATGGGCTGGCGCTGGTCAGCCGCTCGGGACTCGACCTGTCGCGCTTCGGCATCCGCTACTCGCACGCCGCGCTGGCCTGGCGTTCGGAAGCCGGCGCCTGGTCCGCGCGACAGCTTTACTATGCCTGCGACGAGCATCGTCCACGGATATTCGACCAGGGACTGGCCGGCTTCGCGCTCGGCACCGACGATCCCGCGCTGGGCTACATCTCCATCGTGCGGCTGCCGCCGCAGGCCATCGCGCAGCTGCGTCCGGCCTTGCTCGACACCCCGCGCGTGCTGCACCTGCTGGCCGCGCAGTACAGCGCCAGTGCCTATGCCTTCAGCACCCGCTACCAGAACTGCAACCAGTGGGTCATGGAAATGCTGGCCGCCGGCTGGGGCGACCTGGCGGATGGCGACGACCTGCGCGAACGCGCCCAGCGCTGGCTGCGCGACGAGCGCTATGCGCCGGAACCGGTCGACGTCGATTCCCGCTTCCTGATGCTGGTCTCGCACTTCGTGCCGCTGCTGCATCTGGACGACCATCCCGATGACGACCGCTGGGCGATGAAACTGAAGATCAGTCTGCCCTCGACTGTCGAGGCCTTTGTGCACCAGCGCTTCCCAGGCAGCGAGCGTGTCGAGCTGTGCCACGACGAGCGGCAGATCGTCATCCACCGAGGCTGGACGCCGATCGCCGCAGGCTGCAAGCCGGGCGACGGCGATCGTGTGATCTCGCTGCGCGACTAGTGGACTAGCGCATCGCCATCGCCACCGCGTCGTCCAGCCGGTCGTTCCCCCAGAACATGGCGCCGTCCACCATGAAGGTCGGCGCGCCGAAGATATGCAGCGCCTTGGCCTGCTCGGTGCGCGTGCGCAGCCTGGCCTTGTTGGCGTCGCTCTGCGCTTCCTGCAGGATGGCTGCGGCGTCCTGGCCCAGCGAGGTCAGGATGTCCGTCATGACTTCCGCGCTGCCGATGTCGCGGTCTTCGGAAAAATTGGCGAGCATTACACGCTCGCAGAAATCCTGCATCCATGGCTGTTCTTCGCACAGGATGGCCACGCGCGCCGCCAGCAGCGAGTTGCGCGGGAACTCGGTCGGCTGCCGCCAAGGCAAGCCGTACTTGGCGCACTGGCGTGGCATGTCCTGCCAGACGTAGGCGCCTTTGTCCTTCTGCAGAACGAAGGGCGAGTTGTTCCAGCCCGCTTCCTTGAAGATCGGGCCAAGCAGGAAGGGGCGCCAGGCCACGCCGTCCGGCGCCAGGCTGCGGATGCGCATCACGCTCAGGTAGCTGTAGTTGCTGGCGAAGTCGAACCAGAATTCAATTTTCATTTTGCATCTCCTTGATAGATCAGCAGACAGCGGATTTCAATGCTTTCACGTAGCGGCGCGCCCGTCGGTGTTTCCGGGTGCTCAAAAGCGGCATGGGGCGTATGGCCCGCCATTTCGGTATCGTACTGCTTGAAGATCAGCACCTCCTCGCGCGTCATCGCATGGAAGTATGCCCATGATTGCGCGGGATTGTGCATGGCCTGGTAAATTTCTCCGGTGCGCTCGGGGTAGAAGATATCGCTGGCGACCAGATCGTCGGACGACACGCTGCGCGCGTCGCACACGGCCAGCGGCGCATCGAACACCGGATGGCGGATCGAACGCCACAGGTTCACGATGGCGTAGCGCCGAACGCCTGCCGCCTTGTCGCCCAACTCCTGCAGCAGCCTGCGGTGCGCCGACGCCGGCGTGAAATCGCAGTGCACGCGTCCCGCCGCGCCGGGGCGCTGGCCTTCGACGCGGCCGAACGCCTGCGGCGAACCAGGCGTGCGCTTGCGCACCAGATGGTCGAACACAAAGGCCAGGCTGGCGCCGGAGACTGCGAGCGCAAGCTCCGCCACTTCGGGATAGTAGAGGCGTACCACCTGGTCCTTGTCGAGGAAGTCGCGCACCGCGGTGGGCGCCTCGCGCAGCTCGTAGCCTTCGCGGTCGATGGACAAGCCGCCGTCCGCGCGCGCGTCGCGTATCGCCACCGCCACGGATTCGTAGGCGGCGTTCTGCCACGACCGGCCGTCGGGCGGCGGGTACATATAGGTGTATGGGCGCTCGGATGTCGGCTGCAGGAACTCCAGCGCGGCGGTGGTGTGATGAGTCATGTCGGTCTCCCTGAAAGCCTCATTGAATCCGATTCCGCCTCGCCGCTCAAACGGTATATTCGCCGCATTCACATTCCTGTTGTGCATGCGTGATACAGTCATACTATGCCTAACCGCCTTTTGGATCTTCCGCCGCTGGACCTGCTGCGCAGCTTTGTCGCAGTCGGCCGCCGCATGAGTATCACGCTCGCGGCACAAGACATGTGCCTGACGCAGTCGGCGCTCAGCCGCCAGATACAGGCGCTGGAATCGTCGCTGGGCTACCGGCTGCTGGTGCGCGGGCACCGCTCCATCGAGTTCACCGGCGAGGGCCGGCGGCTGTTCCGCAGCGCGGATGCGATGCTGGAGCAATTGGGCGACGTGGTAGCCAGCCTGCGCCCCGCCGATACGCGGCAGCCGGTCACCATCAGCGCCAGCATCGGCGTGACGGCCTTGTGGATATTGCCGCGCCTGAACGCGTTCCAGCAGGCGGCGCCGGACATCGACGTGCGGGTGGCCGCCAACAACCGCTTCGTCGATCTGGAACGCGAGCAGGTCGATTTATCGCTGCGTTATTGCCGGCCGGAGGAGGCGCCGCAAGGCGCGCTGCGGCTGTTCGGCGAAGCGCTGGTGCCGGTGGCGCATCCCGCGTTGGCCGTGGCCGCGATTGAAGATCCGGCGCAGTTGCGCAGGCAGGTGTTGCTTGAGTTTGACGACGTATCGCGTCCTTGGCTGCAATGGGCTGCCTGGCTGCGCGGCGCCGGTGCAGGGAAGGTCAAGCCCCAAGGCATGCTGCGTTTCAATCAGTACGATCAGGTGGTGCAGGCTGCGCTGGCCGGGCAGGGTGTCGCGCTGGGACGGCTGGAACTGGTGCGGCCTTTGCTGGAGCAGGGCAAGCTGGCGCTGGCCAGCGGCTTGCCGCCGGCCGCCAGCGATTACGCCTACTGGCTGCTGACGCGGCGCGACGCCGGCGCGGACGCCGTCATCGTCGCCGACTGGATACGCGCCGAAGCACGCAAGGCTGCGGGCTGAGTTGTCAGGCGAAGGTCAAGCCTTCAAGCGGGAAGCCTTTGATGAACTCGGCCGCCGGCAAGCGCTTGCCGCCCGGCTTTTGCAGTTCCGTCAGGCGCAGCGAGCCGCTGCCGCAGGACACGACGATGCCGTGCTGCGCGTCGGCTGCCAACACCTGGCCGGCCGGCGCCTTGCTGTCGGCTTCCAGCAGTTCGGCGCCCCACAGCTTGACGTTGACGCCGTTGACCGACGCGTGCGCGCCGGGGAAGGGATTGAAGGCGCGGATCTTGCGACCGATCTCGACGGCCGGTAGGGTGAAGTCCAGCGCCGCTTCTTCCTTGCTGATCTTGGCGGCGTAGCTGACACCGGCCTCGGGCTGCGGCACGGCTTCCAGCTGGCCGTGCCTCATCTTGTTGAGCGCCTCGACGATCATCTTGCCGCCGAGCGCGGCCAGCTTGTCGTGCACCATGCCGGTGGTGTCCTGGTCGCCGATGGCGATGCGCTCGATCAGCAGCATCGGGCCGGTGTCCAGGCCTTCTTCCATTTCCATGATGGTGATGCCGGTCTCGCGGTCGCCCGCCTCGATCGCGCGGTGGATGGGCGCGGCGCCGCGCCAGCGCGGCAGCAGCGAACCGTGGATGTTGAGGCAGGGCTTGATGTCGAGCGTGCTGCGCGGCAGGATCAGGCCGTAGGCGGCCACCACCATGACGTCGTACGGCGTCGACAGCAGGCGCGCGTGCGCGGCCAGCGCCTGCTCGGCGCGCACCGGGTCCTTGCTGTCGGTGCGCAGCGACAGCGGCTGCAGCACTTCGATGCCGTGCACGACCGCGTATTGCTTGACGGCGGACGGCTGCAGATGCATGCCGCGTCCCGCCGGACGGTCGGGCTGGGTCAGCACCAGCGGAATTTCAAAGCCGGCCTCATGCAGGGACTGCAGGGCCACGGCGGCAAATTCCGGCGTGCCGGCAAAGATGACTTTCATGCGGTTCCCCGGTGATGCTGAATGATGGAAATCAGAAGCGGCGGCCTTGCGCGCGCAACTGGGCTTCGCGCGCCATGCCGCGCTCTTCCTTGACCAGCTTGCTCTTGATGCGGTTGCGCTTCAGCGGCGACAGGTATTCGACAAACACCTTGCCCAGCAGGTGATCCATCTCGTGCTGGATGCAGACCGCCAGCAGGCCGTCGGCTTCCACTTCGAAAGGCTGGCCCTTGACGTCCAGCGCGCGGACCTTGACCTGGGCGTGGCGTTCGACGCCGTCGTAGATACCGGGCACCGACAGGCAGCCTTCGTCGTAGATCTGCTTCTCTTCGCTGGCCCAGATGATTTCCGGATTGATGTAGGCGACCAGCGCGTCCTTGGTTTCGGAGATGTCGATGACGACCAGCTGCTCATGCACGTCGACCTGCGACGCGGCCAGGCCGATGCCGGGCGCTTCGTACATGGTTTCGGCCATGTCGGCGACCAGCTTTTCCAGCCGCTCGTCGAAGACGGTGACCGGCTTGGCGACCTTGTGCAGGCGTGGGTCGGGGTAACGCAAAATATTTAAGATAGCCATGTGCTGTAACTGTGTTGATAACTAAGTGATTGCCTTGATAACGCGCGCGGTGGACCGGAGGTCGCCGCGGCGGTTTTCCCCATCAAAAATGCAACATCCGCGCCGGGTACCATTGCGCGGTTTCTCTTGCTAGTTCAGGGTTTTATGGGCAGAATTTGATTCAATTTAGCAAGCCTTTTCACCTTCTTGCTATCGTGTGCCTGCGCAATGTATGGCGCATTTACCGGATCTACTAATGAAAAATTTTAGCACAGTCGGCACCCGCTTAGTATTGGCGGCGCTTTTTTCCGGTCTGACGGCGGCCTCGGCGGAACCACTGAAATGTGAATTCCGCGCCGACGCGCCGGACCAGCACCTGGTGGTCAAGGGCGATACGCTGTGGGACATTTCCGGTAAATTCCTCGAGCGTCCATGGTGCTGGCCGACCGTCTGGGGCATGAACCGCGACGAGATCGCCAACCCGCACTGGATCTATCCGGGCCAGATCATCTGGTTCGACCGCACCGCCGGCCGCCTGCGGCTGGGCAACAAGATCGAGGCGACCATCGACGGCGCCGGCGGCGCGTCCAACCTGCGGCTCAAGCCGCAACTGCGCACCGAGGGCCTGGGCAAGGACGCGGTGACGTCGATTCCGGCCGGCGTCATCGAGCCGTTCCTGACGCAGCCGCTGATCATCGAAAACGACGAACTGGCCGGCGCACCGCGCGTGGTGGCCACGCAGGAAAGCCATGTGTTCCTGGGCAAGGACGACAAAGCCTATGTGCGCGGCGACCTGAAGGGCAACACCTCGTTCCAGGTGTTCCGTCCCGGCACCCCGTTGAAGGATCCGGTCACCAAGCAGGTCATCGGCTACGAGGCGTTTTACCTGGGCACGCTGAAGCTGCAGACCGAAGCCAAGCCGGGCAGCGGCAGCGACGTGCACACCTTCATCGTCGCCAGCGCCAAGGAGGAAATGGGCAAGGGCGACCAGCTGCGCGCGATTCCGCCGATGCCGATGCAGAACTATGTGCCGCATCCGCCTGAGCTGAAGGTCAATTCGCGGGTGGTGGCGATCTACGGCGGCGTGACGCACGCCGGCCAGAACCAGGTAGTCAGCATTAATCGCGGAAAGCTTGACGGACTCGACATCGGCTCCGTGCTGCAGCTGTACCATGCGGGGAAGACTGTGAGCGACGGCACCGCCAAGAAGAGCTGGCTGGGCATGCGCGAACAGCAGGTCAAGCTGCCGGATGAGGAAGTGGGCAGCTTGTTTATCTTCCGCGTGTTTAAGCATATTTCCTACGGCTTGATCATGCAGGTGTCGGCGCCGGTGGAAGTGGGCGACGTCGCCAAGTCGCCGGAGTGACCCGCGCCGTGCAAGCCACGGATACCCCCACCGCCGAGTTCCAACCAGTCAGCGCGCCGGCGCTGACCGGCTGGCTGCGCCTGCAGATGACGGCCGGCGTCGGCCTGCTGACGGCGCACCGGCTGCTGGAGCGCTTCGCCACGCCGGAGGCGATCTTTGGCGCCGAGCGCGACACGCTGCTGGAGGAGGTCAAGCGCGACCAGGCCGACGCGCTGCTGCAGCCGCCCGCCGAACTGGCTGCGCTGGTCGAGGCCACGCTGGCTTGGCAGCAACAACCCGGCAACCTGCTGCTGACCTTGGACCATCCAGGCTATCCCGAATCGCTGCGCCATGTCGCCGCCGCGCCGCTGATGCTTTACGTCAAGGGCAATGCCGGGCTGCTGGCGCGGCCGTCGCTGGCCGTGGTCGGCGCGCGCAATGCCAGCGTGCAGGGCATGCTGAACGCCGCGCGCATGGCCGAGGCGCTGTCCGACGCCGGCCTGACCATCGTTTCCGGTTTGGCGCTGGGCATCGACGCGGCGGCCCACGCGGGCGGCTTGAACGGTCCGGGCAGCACCATCGCCGTCATCGGCACCGGCCCCGACCGCATTTACCCGGCCCGTCACGACGAGCTGGCGCGCCGCATCGCCGAGCAGGGTTGCATCGTTAGCGAGTACGCGCTGGGCACGCCGCCGCTGCGCGACAACTTCCCCCGCCGCAACCGCGTCATCAGCGGGCTGGCGCGCGGCGTGCTGGTGGTGGAGGCGGCCGCGAAGTCCGGCTCGCTGATCACGGCGCGGCTGGCGGTGGACCAGGGCAAGGCGTTGTATGCGATTCCCGGCTCCATCCACGCCACCTTGTCCAAGGGCTGCCACATCCTGATACGCGAGGACGGCGCCAAGCTGGTGGAAACGGCGGCCGACATCCTGACCGACCTGCAATTGCTGGCGCCCGGCGCCGGCGGCGCGCGGCCGCCGCTGGACGACAGCTTTGTCGACCGCGTGCTGGAGGCGATGGGCGACGATCCGGCCCCGGCCGACCTGCTGGCGCTGCGCCTGGGACAGGCCGCCGCCGACCTGCAGGGCCAGTTGCTGGCGCTGGAACTGGCGGGCCTGATCGAGCGTTTGCCCGGCGGTATGTTCCAGCGCTTGCGCGCATGACAGCGTCCAAGTTGCTGAAAGATAAGGCGTTCTGTGCAGCACTTGTGCGGCATCTGTTTTAGCTGATAGAGTAGAGCCATGTTCGACATCCTTGTTTACCTCTACGAGACGTATTACCGTCCCGATGCCTGCCCTGAACCGGCGGCATTGGCCAAGAAACTGTCGGCTGTCGGTTTTGACGATGTAGAGATTTCCGAGGCATTGGTCTGGCTGACCGACCTGACCGCGATGGCCGGGGTCGAGCAAACGCTGACGGCGGCCTCCACCGGCACCCGTTTCTACGTGGACGAAGAGCAGGACGTGCTCGGTTCTGCCGCGATCGGCTTCATCCAGTTCCTGGAATCGGCCAAGGTGTTGTCGCCATTGCAACGCGAAATCGTCATCGAACGGGCGCTGGCGCTGGAAGAGGCGCCGGTTTCGCTGGGCAAGCTCAAGGTCATCGTCCTGATGTTGCTCTGGAGCCAAGGCAAGGAGCCGGACGCGCTGATGTTCGACGACCTGTTCGGCTCCGACGAGGACCAGGCGCCACGCCTGCTGCACTAATATATACGTGCAGCCTGCCTTGGATTTCCTTCCGGGCAATAAATTAAACAACATTCACCGGCGCCGCTACCCAGTATGGCGCTGTTTGCTTGCAGTCTGGCCGGCAACCCGCTTATCATTGGCGCTTTGACAAGACTGTCACGCGCCGGGCTTGCCATCGGCGACGCAAAAGTGCAGACTGCGACGCGATCCATGTATGATGCGCATGCTGCACCCATCCAAAGTGTTAAAAAACGAGATACAAAATATGACCAAAACCCTCATCATCGCCGAGAAGCCTTCTGTCGCGAACGACATCGCGAAGACGCTTGGCGGCTTTACCAAGCACGATGAGTACTTTGAATCCGACGAGTACGTGCTGTCCTCCGCCGTCGGTCACCTGCTGGAAATTGCCGTACCGGAAGAACACGACGTCAAGCGCGGCAAATGGAGCTTCGCCCACCTGCCGATGATCCCGCCGTACTTCGCGCTCAATCCGATCGCCAAGACCGAGTCGCGGCTCAAGGTGCTCAACAAGCTGATCAAACGCAAAGACGTCACCACCCTGATCAACGCATGTGACGCGGGGCGCGAAGGGGAACTGATTTTCCGCCTGATCGCGCAGAACGCCAAGGCCAAGCAGCCGGTCAAGCGCCTGTGGCTGCAATCGATGACGCCCGGCGCGATCCGCGAAGGCTTCACCCACCTGCGCAGCGACGAAGACATGATGCCGCTGGCCGACGCTGCCCGCTGCCGCTCGGAAGCGGACTGGCTGATCGGCATCAACGGCACCCGCGCGATGACCGCGTTCAACTCGAAAGAGGGCGGCTTCTACCTGACCACCGTGGGCCGCGTGCAGACGCCGACCTTGTCGATCGTGGTCGAGCGCGAAGAGAAGATCAAGAAATTCGTCCCCCGCGACTTCTGGGAAGTGCGCGCCGAATTCGTCTGCGCGGCCGGCATCTACGAAGGCCGCTGGCTGGACACCAAGTTCAAGAAGGACGAGACCGATCCGGAGAAGCGCGCCGAGCGCCTGTGGAGCAAGGCCGCGGCCGACACCATCGCCATGGCTTGCCGCGGCAAGCAGGGCGTGGTCACCGAGGAAGCCAAGCCGACCACGTCGATGGCGCCGGCGCTGTTCGACCTGACCAGCCTGCAGCGCGAAGCCAACTCGCGCTTCGGCTTCTCGGCCAAGAACACGCTGGGCCTGGCCCAGGCGCTGTACGAAAAGCACAAGGTGCTGACCTACCCGCGTACCGATTCGCGCCACCTGCCGGAAGACTACATTCCGACCGTGCTGCAGGCGCTGGACGTGGTCAAGGAAAACCCGAACTACCACCAGTTCGCCAAGCAGATCCTGGACAAGAAGTGGGTCAAGCCGAACAAGCGCATCTTCGACAACACCAAGATCTCGGATCACTTCGCGATCATCCCGACCACGATCGCGCCGAAGAACCTGTCCGAGCCGGAACAGAAGCTGTACGACCTGGTCACGCGCCGCTTCATGGCCGTGTTCTTCCCGCCTGCCGAGTTCCAGGTCACCACCCGCTACACCGAAGTGATGGGCCATCAGTTCAAGACTGAAGGCAAGGTCATGACCAATCCGGGCTGGCTGGCGATCTACGGCAAGGAAGCGTCGACCGACGACGACAAGGAAGGCAACGCCAACGGCAATCTGGTGCCGGTCGCCAAGGGCGAGAAGGTGCTGACCGACCAGGTCAACGCCAACGGCCTGGTCACCAAGCCGCCCGCACGCTACACCGAGGCGACGCTGCTGTCGGCCATGGAAGGCGCCGGCAAGCTGGTCGAGGACGACGAGCTGCGCGATGCGATGGCCGGCAAGGGCCTGGGCACGCCGGCCACGCGCGCCGCCACCATCGAGGGTCTGCTGACCGAGCGCTACCTGCTGCGCGAAGGCCGCGAACTGATGCCGACCGCGAAGGCGTTCCAGCTGATGACCTTGCTGCGCGGCCTGGGCGTCAACGAACTGACCGCACCGGAACTGACCGGCGAGTGGGAATACAAGCTGTCGCAGATGGAGAAGGGCAAGATCTCGCGTGACGAGTTCATGCGTGAAATCGCCCAGATGACGCAGATCATCGTCAAGCGCGCCAAGGAATACGACAACGATACGATTCCCGGCGACTACCACACGCTGCGCACGCCTTGCCCGAACTGCAACAGCGTGGTCAAGGAAAACTATCGCCGCTTCGCCTGCACCAAGTGCGACTTCTCGATGAGCAAGACGCCGGGCAGCCGCCAGTTCGAGATCGAGGAAGTCGAGCAGTTGCTGAAGGACCGCACCATCGGCCCGCTGCAAGGTTTCCGCTCGAAGATGGGACGTCCGTTCGCGGCCATCCTGCGCATCGTGCGCGACGAAGAGATCAAGAACTTCAAGCTGGAGTTCGACTTCGGCCAGAACGACGATTCGGAGGATGCGGAACCGGTCGACTTCACCGGCCAGACCGCGCTGGGGCCGTGCCCGAAATGCGCCGGCGGCGTGTACGAGATGGGCCTGGCGTATGTGTGCGAGAATAGCGTCGCCAAGCCGAAGACGTGCGACTTCCGCAGCGGCCGCATCATCCTGCAGCAGGAGATCCTGCCCGAGCAGATGGCCAAGCTGCTCAACGACGGCAAGACCGATCTGCTGCCGGGCTTTGTTTCGCAACGCACGCGCCGTCCGTTCAAGGCCTTCCTGGTGAAGGGCAAGGACGGCAAGATCAGCTTCGAGTTCGAGGAACGCAAGGCCAAAGCGCCCGCCAAGGGCAAGGCGGCGGTAGCGGACGACGGCGCAGACGATGCGGCGGGAGCTGGCTCGGCTGAAAAGTCGAGCGCCAAGAAAGCCCCGGCCAAGAAAGCCGCGCCGGTCAAGGCCGCGGCGGTGAAAAAGCCGGCAGCCAAGAAAGCGCCAGCCAAAAAAGCGGCGCCGAAAAAAGCCGCCGCAACCGCCGAGTAATCCTCAGCTGCACCAATGAAAACGGGACCTTGATGGTCCCGTTTTTTATCGTGCCCCTTCAGCAGCTACTAGCCGTTTGCCAAGGCGCCGCTTGACCTCGTCCTGTGTAAGTGTTCCCTCCGCCTTTACGCGCTCCTCGCTGCTCTCAATCTTGGATAAAACGTAGAGATGATATTGATCTTGTCGAAAGAAGTGGACATTGCGCCGAAATAGGATTTAAATATTAACTTATTCGTTAATAGGTGAATCAATGGAGCTTGACCGTGTATTCGAGGCGTTGGCCTCCAGACCTCGCAGGCAAATCCTGGCCTACTTGTCGGAACTTGAACTATCGACTTCCGAATTGGCGACCCGCTTCGAAATGAGTGCCCCGGCGATCTCGCGTCATCTTTCGATACTGGAAAACGCTGGTCTCGTCACTAGCGAGCGCAAGGGACAATTCGTGCTGTACAAATTGAACGCTGACAGCCTGGTGAACACGTTGACTGGATATGCATTGGAGGTTTGTCCCGTCGGTGGACCGCTGAAGCGTGAGTCCAGGACATTGAGCAAGAAAAAGAAAGCTACTTGATCGGTACTCTCGTGAAAGGAGTAGCAGTATGTCGCACGCGTTTTCCAGTATCGAGCAACATCGTGTCCGGGCTGCCGCCGCAGACAGTGTCGTGATCGGTGAAGTGCGCTATGCGCCGCTGAAGTCGCTATGGTTTCTCGGCATGGCCGCTGCCGCGATCATCGGTGGGTACACGACATTTACGCTAGCCAGCCTGGTGCTATTCCTGATATCCACCGCAGTCGTACTATTGTTTGGCCACTCGCTGGGCAGCCATCGCAAGTTGATACACGATAGCTACCAGTGTCCGAAGTGGCTGGAATATTTGCTGGTCTATCTTGGCGTGCAGGTTGGATTGGCCGGGCCTCTGGGCCTGCTGCGACAGCATGAATTGCGCGACTACGCACAGCGTCTGCCGGAATGCCATGACTATCTGCGCCACGGACGAACGGCATGGTTAGACGCCTGGTGGCAGCTGAATTGCGAATTGCACCTGACCGACGAGCCGCAAGTCCACATTGAGCCGCGCATCGCGGAAGACCGCTTCTATCGATTCCTGGAACGCACCTGGATGCTGCAGCAGTTGCCGGTCGCTATGTTGCTGTTTTGTTGGGGTGGCTGGTCATTCGTGTTCTTCGGCACATGTGCGCGAGTGACGGCCGGCGTGTTTGGCCATTGGTTGATCGGCTACTTCGCTCACAATCACGGCGAAATGCATTACGAAGTACGCGGCGCCGCAGTGCAAGGGCACAATATTCGCCTGACTTCTCTGTTGACGATGGGCGAGTGCTGGCATAACAATCATCACGCATTTCCGGGTTCGGCCAAATTGGGCTTGCACGCCGGAGAATGGGATCCCGGCTGGTGGGTACTATGCATGATGCGCTGCGTCGGCTTGGCATGGAGCTTCAAACTTCCATCAGATTTGCCGGCCCGGCCGGAGTTGATGCAACTCGACCGCTCCGCCAGCGCAATCGACGATAAACAGCTTGGCCCCAGTTTTGGTTGACGAGCGGTGCTGCTCGGCGTTGTCGACGGTCTCGTTTTCATTTCCAGATATACTGCAGTTACTCTCTTATCCATCTCAGGAGCGACCATGGTCGATCGTGTTGCAGAACTTGCCGCGCAAGGTCGTGCGCTTCCCGCTCATGAACGGCTGCGCCTGCTTACTTTGCTGCTCGAGTCTTTACGTGAGGATGCTTTGGTTGATGTGGACGCCGCTTGGGTAGCAGAAATTGAACGTCGAGTTGCTTCCCATGAACAAGGCGATGGCGAGCTCTTTGAGGTGGATGACGTAATGAGAGATGCTGCACGCATCGCACCTTGAGTCAGAAACGTCTCCGCCTTCGAGCAGAGGCCCGTGCTGAATTGCTGCACGAGACTGAGTATTACGAAATGCAGCGACCTGGGGCCGGCCGCAATTTTCGACTGGCTGTTCAAGCCGCCTTCAACGTCCTCCGAAAGTTTCCCTCAGGGGGCGCACCAGGACCCGCAGGCACGCGAAAGGTTAAAGTAAAGGGCTTTCCATTTACGGTGGTGTATCGTGAAGAAGCCGCCGAGTTTGTTATTTTTGCTATCGCGCATGACCGCAAAAAACCTGGTTACTGGATTAAACCCTGAGCTGATGCAACTCATCACTCCACCAGCTCAATCAACGATAAACAACTTGGCGCCGATCGTTGTTGAGGATCGGTGCGGCTCGGCGTTGTCGGCTACCTGGTAGCTGGTGCCGGGCGTCAGTGTGTAGCTGCGGCCGTCTTCCAGTTCGGTGTGCAGTTCGCCTTCCAGGCAGAACAGGATGTGGCCTTTGACGCACCAGTGATCTGCCAGGTAGCCTGGCGTGTACTCGACCATGCGAACGCGGATCGCGCCGAACTTTTGCGTGCGCCAGTAGGCGGTGCCGGTTGCGCCCGGATGCTCGGTGGGCTCGATGGAGCGCCAGTCGGTGGTGCCGAAGGGGATGTCTGAAATCTGCATGAATGGCTCTCGGCTATTTGGTGCTTAACTCGTCAACGGCCTGCTTGTATTCGGTCGATGCCTTGAGGCGGTCCATGTAGCGGATATTGCGTTTGGCGCTGGTGGGGATCGTGTAATCGGACAAACTGCCGCGCGCGCCGCAGTGGCCGGGATGACAGCTGGCGCTGCCGTTGATCCGGTCTGTGAGGCTGAGCTGGCCGGCGTTGGTGCTGATCGACATCGTGCAGGGCGCTTCGCCCGGCAGTGGCGCTTGCGGGTCGCGATAAACGAAATGCCCCTGGTCGTATTTGGCGATGCCGCTGATGCTGCACGTGTGCCCGTTATAGAACTGCAGCTCGGCGCGGAAATAGATGCGCTGATCGTCGTAACGGACGATTTCGACGATGTCCTCGGATTGATAGGGCTCGTCGGGTTTGCCCTCTCCCACGTACACAGCATTGGCAAAGCGGTGTTTGTACACGCCCTGCATCTGGTCGATCAGTTTGGACGATGCGGAATCGGCGCTCGCCGCCGCAGTGCTGAAGAGAAAGCCGAAAGCCAGGATAGCGCAGCGTAGGGTCATGATTTATCTTGAGCTGACTCGCCATGCTCGGCCAGGCGCCAGCGCCGGCATCACCATGTCGCCGGAGTTCCATTGTAGCGCTTGTTGCAAGGTCGGCGTCGTCAGGGACGGCGCCGCATCAAGAGTTGACGCGACTGCCTGCCATTGCTGGTCATGGTGGTAGATGGTGATCTCGCAGGCGCCGCTCGGGCTGCCGCGGGCCCATGCCATCCAGCGCTCGCCGATGAGCAGGTAGGCCAGCTCATCGCTGTCGGGGTCTTCGAGGCGCACGCCATGCATGGCACCGGTGGGTTCCCGGTACCAGTCCTCTTCGTAGCTGTGGTCGAGGCCCGCCTCGTGGATGTGGTCGGCGTCGTCGAAACGCATCCAGCCGGCGTCGAGGTCGGCGCTGATCGCGGGGCAGGCGATGGCGGGGCGCCATTCGCAGCGGTCGCCGTCCACCACCGTTTCGCCGGCAAAGCCGCTGATGCCGGCGCGGCCGACGGGAATGCGCAGGTCGATGTGATAGCGCGCGGCCTGGAACCACCACACCTGCGTGGTCAGGTCGCTGCTGCCGTTGCTGCGCCAGATGCCCTTGCGGCGCCACAAGCCTTCGTATTCTGCTGGAACCATGTCACTTCAAGTCCTCGGTATAAAAATACACCGTACCACGAATCGCGCCGGCGGGCACATGCAGTGCTGCGGCCAATGCTTGAGCGTCCGGCTGCTGCAGCGCTTGCTTGCGCAGCGTGATGGCCGCCGTCGATGCGCCGCTTGCCGCGGTGTAGGCAACGATGTGGTCGAAGTCCGGCCGGCTGTCGATCCGCTTGACCAGGTAGCGCTGATTGCCGCTGCCGATCTGCACGTAGCTGGCGTCGGCGCTGGTCTTCTGCGCCGGCGACAACTGGCGGAACATCAGCACCTTGTCGACCACGACGGTGGCGGCGGCGAACTGCGTTGCGCCGCCTTGCTCAAAGTGTCCCTTCACCAGATCCGCCTTGAACTGCCGCAGCGGCACAGCTGCCGACGGCGCCAGCCGCGACAGCTCGAACTTCTCCGGCGCGATGGTCCACAGCGCGGTCTTGCCGTCGAGACGCTTGCGCAGCGCGGCGTCGGTGGCTGCATCGGCGACGTGCACCTGCAGGATCACCTGGTAGTCGTGCGGCGCATGGAACATCGGCAGGTGCGATGCATACAGCCCTTGCTTGCCGCCAAACAGCGCCATGCCGTGCTCGCCGTAGGTGGCGTCGGCGGCGGCAGCGCTGCCGGACGCCAGGGCCAGCGCCAGCGTTACGGCGACGGCCCTCATGCCTTCACCAGCAGCTTGCCGCGGTGCTCGCCGGTGAACAGCGAATTCAGCGCCGACGGCAATTGCTCGAAGCCGTCGATCACCGTTTCCTCGAACACGATCTCGCCCGCCTTCACCCACGGCGCGACGATGCGGACCATCTCGTCCATGCGGTGCAGGTAGTCGCGCGCCAGCATGCCCTGGATCGTGGCGCGCTGGTACAGCATGTGATGCAGCAGGCGCGGCCCCAGTTCCGGCGTCTCCAGCCCGCCGCTGTACTGGCTGATCTGGCCGCAGACGACGATGCGCGCGCGGCGGTTGATGATGGGGATGATGGCATCGGTTACCATGCCGCCGACGTTATCGAAATACACGTCGACGCCACCGGTCAGGCGCTTGATTTCCGCGCCCAGCGCGTCGGCATCGTTCCAGGCCTTGTAGTCGATGGTCCAGTCCGCACCCAGTGTGTCGCGCAGCCAGTCGCACTTGGCTTGGCCGCCGGCGATGCCCAGCACGCGGGCGCCGTGGCGCTTGGCGAACTGCACCACCAGCGATCCGACCGCGCCGGCCGCGCCGGAGACCACCACTACTTCGCCCGCATGCGGCTTGCCCGATTCGGTCAGTCCGAACCAGGCGGTGCGGCCCGGCATGCCAAGCACGCCCAGCGCAGTGGTGACCGGTGCCAGGTCGGGATCGATGCGTTTCAGTCCGCTTGCGTGCACACGCGCATGGGTTTGCCAGCCGGTATAGCTCTGCACCCAGTCACCGGCGGCAAAGCCGGGCGCGTTCGAGGCCAGCACCTGCGCCACCACGCCGCCCTGTTGCGCGGTGTCGAGCGGATGCGGATCGGTGTCGTAGGTCGGCTTGGTCGACTGGCCGATGCGCATGTACGGATCGACGCTGAACCAGCGCGCTTCAATCAGCACTTCTCCGTCGCCGAGCGTGGTGGACAGTGGTTGTTCAACGAGCTCGTAGTGCTCGGCGGTGATCTGGCCGACAGGCTGCCGGCGGTAGATCCATTGTTTTTGGGTGAGGGTCGTCATGCTGCTGATGGTAAGATGCTATTCGTATCGCGTAAAGCAACTTAAATTCACTTTTTGTATCCTGTTTGGACATCATGAATCTTTCTGACCTGCGTGTGTTTGTCAGCGCCGCCCGCCGGCCGTCGCTGGGCGCGGCTGCGTTGGAGATGCATTTGACGCCGTCGGCCGTGTCCAAGGCCTTGAAGCGGCTGGAGGACAGCCTGGGCAAGCCCTTGTTCGACCGCAGCGGCAAGCAGCTGGTGCTGAACGACAGCGGCCAGTTGCTGCTGTCGCGCGCGCAGACGCTGCTGGCGCTGGCCGACCAGGCCAGGGCCGATTTGATGGGCGAGCAGGCCACGGTCGACAGCCGCATCGGCGGGCCGGCGATTTTGCTGTGGCGTCACGGGCAGATGTTGTCGCAGGCCTTGCAGGCCTATCCGGAGGGCAGCCTGCGCATGCAGGCGATGTTCGAGGATGAAGCGCTGGCGGCGCTGGCGCGCGGCGACATCAACGCCGCCATCGTCACCGGCGACGTGATCGAAGGCCGTGGCGAGCATTGGTCGGACGAATGGCAGGTCACGCCGCTGGGCAGCGTGACCCTGCATCTGGTGGCGGGGCGGCGGCATCCGCTGGCGGTGGACGAGGCCACCTCGGCGCAGGTGCTGGAGCATGATTTTGCTTGTCCTTCGCGATCGCTGTTTTGTGGCGTGCAACGCGGCGCCCGCTCCGACGGCTGGCGCGACGATCAGCTGCCGCGCAAGATCCGCTACTGGACCGACGACCTGCAATTGCTGCTGACGCTGGTCAAATCCGGCCAGGCGCTGGCCTATCTGCCGGACTTCGCGCTGGCCGATCCGGAACTGCGCCGCATCCACGTCACCGATTGCGCGTTCGAATGCGTGGAGCAGGTGGCGCTGGTGTGGAATCACGTCAAGGCCGGCGCCTGGCAGCGCGAGCTGGCTGCCGCCTTGGCCGGATACACCTGGTAACTTTTCTTACTGGAATGTGGTCACCGCCTTGCATGGCGGCCGCGTTAATTGCTCAAGACGCTGATGAGCAGCGATCTGCAAACCACTAGAAAAGGAACTCCATCATGAAAACCAAATCCCTGATGATCGCCGGCATGCTTTCCATGATCAGTGCAGCAGCCTTCGCGCAAACCAATCCAGTGGCGCAAGTCCGCCAGGACAACGCTCAGATTCGCCAGGACAGCAAGGAAGTACACCAGGACACCCGCCAGATCAAGCGTGACAACGCGGTGATCGCCGCCAAGCAAGGCCAGGTCGCCGCCGGCAAGCAGCAACTGCAGGCGGAGCGCGGCGAACGCAACGCGCTGGCCCGTGCCGAGCACGCCGACATCAAGAAGGGCGACATCGCCGGCGCGCAGCAGCTGGATCAGGCGCGCCGGGCCGAGCAGCACGATATCAAGGTGCAGAAGCAGGTCATCAAGCACGACGAAAAAGTGATCGCCCGCCGCAGTGCCGACAAGCATCACGAGCAGCTGGCGCGCCATGAGGAGAAGGTGGAGCGCCATGCCGACAAGGTCCAGCGCGACCACGACGCCGCCAAAATCTGATTGCCGAAGTTTTAAGAAAGCCGGGCGCCTCCAAACCGCCCGGTTTTTTTGCGCTTGCGCCATGCGGACCCAACCACTATAGTGAAAGCACCATGACCGTCGCCCTCAACTCCGTCAGCGCCAGCCCGGCGTACCAGCCTTACGTTCCCACCGTGTCCGGTGTGGCGGCGGGGGCCTTGTCGTCCGAGGCGGTCAGCCTGTCGGCGCAGTCGGCGGTGGTGGCCTCGCTGGGCGGGAGCACCGGTGCCTCGGTGTACACGCCGTCGGGCTTGCTGGATGCGCTGCAGCAGGCGGGACAAACCACCGAACCGATCAGCGTGCCTGAGCAGGGCAGCAACGTCGACACTTCGGCCACTGCCCAGCAGGCGTTGGACCAGGGGATTCTTTCCTCTTTGGCATCGTCGCCATCGGCGTCCGGCGTTTATACCGGCGCCGGCACCGTCAGCGGACTTTCCGCACAGGCATCGGCTAACTGGGCCGACCTGCTGAAGGCCAATCCCAATCTGGCCGGCACCGTCATCGCCGACTCCTTCAACGCCGGGCTGGTCAGCTCGCTGGACGTCACAGCCTAGTCATACTTCAGCAATAAAATAATTGCCGTGGTACACTAGCGGTTCTTCAGGGCAACTATATCCTCTCGCCCGATCGCAGTTTCCATCGTTGTAGTCGTATTTCCAACATTGCCTTAGCCGGCAATCTCTATCATGAAAAATTTGAAAATCGGCACGCGCCTTGCCGCGGGCTTTGGCTTGGTATTGGCGTTGATGACGCTGATGACCGTGATCGGCATCGGCCACATGCAGACCGTGGCGGAAGCCACCCGCGACATGATGCAGCAGCCGCTGGCCAAGGAACGCATGATCAGCGACTGGTATCGCCTGATCCACACCAGCGTGCGCCGCACGTCGGCGATCTCCAAGAGCAGCGACCCGTCGCTGGGACCGTTCTTTGCCGAAGAGACGGCCGCCTCCACCGCCGAGGTCAACGGCCTGCAAAAGAAAGTCGAGCCATTGCTCGAGAGCGAGAAGGAGAAATCGCTGTTCGAGGAAATGAAGGCCAACCGCAAGCGCTATCTGGCTTCGCGCGACGGCATCGTCGCGCTGAAGAAGGACGGCAAGCTGGAGGAGGCCGCCGAGCTGCTGGACCAGCGCTTCACTCCCGACGGCAAGGCTTACCTGGAATCGCTGCGCGGCCTGCTGGAACTGCAGCGCAAGAGCATCGACGACAACGCGGTGGCGATTGAAACGCTGTACCAGCGCAGCCGCCAGTTCATGATCGCGTTCGGCCTGGTGGTGCTGGCGCTGGGCGTCGTCTGCGCCTGGCGTTTGACGCGCGGCATCACGGTGCCGCTGAACCAGGCGGTGGAAATCGCCGTCGCCGTGGCCAACAAGGACCTGACCAGCCATATCGCCGCGACCAGCAAGGATGAGACCGGCCGCCTGCTGGAAGCGCTGCGCATGATGAACGACGGCTTGATCGGCATCGTCGCGGAAGTACGCAGCGGCACCGAAGGCATTTCCAGCGCATCGAGCCAGATCGCCGCCGGCAACCTGGACCTGTCGGGCCGTACCGAAGAGCAGGCGTCGAGCCTGGAAGAGACCGCGTCGTCGATGGAGGAACTGACGTCGACCGTCAAGCAGAACGCCGACAACGCGCGCCAGGCCAATCAGCTGGCGGTCAAGGCAACGGAAGTGGCGCAGCGCGGCGGCGGCGTGGTGGCGGACGTGGTCGAAACCATGGACGCGATCAACGTCTCGGCGCGCAAGATCGTCGACATCATCGGCGTCATCGACGGCATCGCCTTCCAGACCAACATCCTTGCGCTGAACGCGGCGGTGGAAGCGGCCCGCGCCGGCGAGCAGGGCCGCGGTTTCGCGGTGGTGGCGACCGAAGTGCGCAGCCTGGCGCAACGCAGCGCGACGGCGGCCAAAGAGATCAAGACGCTGATCGACGATTCGCTGGAAAAAGTCGACGCCGGCAGCATGCTGGTGACGCAGGCGGGCATGACGATGAGCGAAGTGGTGGACAGCATCCAGCGCGTGACCGACATCATGGGCGAGATCACGACGGCCAGCCTGGAGCAGAGTTCCGGCATCGAACAGGTCAACCAGGCGATCGGCCAGATGGACCAGGTCACGCAGCAGAACGCCGCGCTGGTGGAAGAAGCCGCCGCCGCGGCAGCCTCGCTGCACGACCAGGCCGACGCGCTGGCGCAGGTGGTGGCCGTGTTCAAACTGAGCGCCGCCCCAAGCGCGCGCCGCACGGCAGCCGACACCGGCCGCCGCCCAGCCACCGCCCGCCTGCAACTCAGCGTCTAAAAATAAAACCGGGGTCAGTGCCGACCCCGGGGGTTATTGGGCTTGCAGTTCGACGTTGATCAGGTTGTCGTCGGGCTTGCGGTCGATCAGCTTGTTGTCGGGGTCGATGCCGGCCTTGGCCGGACGGCCGCTGACGATCACCGTGTACAGATTGTCTTTGCGCTCGATGAGCTTGCGTTCGCGGTACAGGCTGTTGCCGTCCTTGTCGTCGATGCCGATGTCGATCCAGTCCTTCAGCGCCGTATCCTTTTCCACGCCCTGGTCGGTGGCGTGCACCTTGGCGGCGCTCACCGCGAACGTCACTTCGTAGCGGCCGTCCGCCAGCTTGCGCGCGCTGGCCGATACCGCGTGGTTTTCATACAGCACGATCTGGTTGAACAGGTCGTCGATCAGGTAGGCCTGGTCCGGCGGCACGATCTTGCGCAGCGCGTCCACCAGCACCGTCACGCTCGGGTACGGCCCGCTCTTGCGGCCGGATTGCGCCAGCATGTCCTTCAGCGCGCTGTTGACCTTGGCTTCGCCGACGATGTCCTGCAACTGGTACATCGCCAGGCTGCCCTTGCGGTACTGGATGTAGTTCTGGTTTTCATTCTCCGCCAGCGGCAATTCCTTCTTGCGTTCCATGGCGCGGCCCATCAGGTACTGGTCCAGGTCGTAGTGCAGGAAGCGGCGCATCTTGTCGGCGCCGAAGCTCTTTTTCATCACCATCAGCGCCGAGTATTCGGCCAGGGTTTCGCTCAGCACGCTGCCGCCGCGCGTGTTGCCGCCGACCAGTTGATGCCCCCACCACTGGTGCGCCACTTCGTGCGCGGTGACGTAGAACGGATAGTCGATGTCCTTCGGATTCTTGTCGTTGACCTTGGCGATGAATCCTATCGATTCCGAATACGGGATCGTGCTCGGGAACGATTGCGCAAACGCGGCGTAGCGCGGGAACTCGACGATGCGCACCAGCTTGTGCTGGTAGGGTCCGAAGTTCCTGGTGTAGTAGTCCAGCGATTCCTTGATGCCCTTGTCCATGCGGTCCAGGTTGTATTCGTGGCCCGGATGATAGTACAGCTCGATGCCTACATCCTGCCACCAGTCGCGCTTGACCAGGTAGCGTGCCGACTGGAACGCATAGAAGTTCAGGATGGGCTGGTCCATCTTGTAGTGATAGTAGTGCCGCCCCTGCCTGCTCCATTCCTTGACCAGCGTGCCCGGTGCGATCGCCACCTGGTCGGCGCTGGTGCTGATGGTGGCGTCGAAGTTGATCCAGTCGGCGTCGCTGCTGACGATGTTGTTGACCAGGCCGGCCGGATCGTCGCGCGGCAGCATGCGCTCGCGCGCCGGCAGCTTGTGTTTCTTGCGGTCGCGCGCGTCGCTCAGTTCCGCCGCCTGCATGTAGCCGATGTGCGGCAGCACGCTGTTGTTGAAGAAGGTGCCGTTGGCGACCACCGGCGTGTCCTGGCCGATGCCGAGGATGCCGTTCGGCGTGTAGGCGATGTCGAAGTCCAGCGTCAGTTTCTCGCCCGGCGCCAGCGGCTTGGCCAGCTTGTAGCTGTAGAAGCCCAGCTGTTCATCGTTGATGCCCGGCCGCACGTCCTGGCTGAAGCGCACCTTGTAGTGGGTGGTGGTGCTGTCCTGGTGGATCATCACGTCGCTGACCGGCTGCGCGGTCTTGTTCTCGAGCAGGTAGCGTCCCTTGACGACCAGGCTGCGTTTGTCCGGCACGATCGCCACGTCCAGCTTGACATCGGTGATGCGCGGTTGCGGCACGACGGCGAACTTCTTGTACTTGCGTTCGTAGTCGGCGCGCTCGGCATCTTTTTGATAGGGCGATTTGTAGCAGTTGACGATGTGCATGTTGTAGTAAAGCACTCCGCCTGCGCCGGCAAAGATCAGCAGCCCGGCCGCGATCGTGGCCAGCACCGGCAGCGTCAGCGCATGGCGCGCCAGTTGCAGGCGCTGGCGCCAGCCGTCGTCGGTGCCGCGCGACCAGAACAGCAGCGACAACACCACCAGCAGCAGCGCCGTGCCGCCCCAGTAGGCCTCGAACCAGCGCTCGCGCGCCAGAAAGTGGCCATAGCCGTTCATCGCGGAATAGATGAAGCTGGGGCTGTTGCCGTAGATGAGCATAGGATCGTCGACGCCCATCGTGCCCAGCGTGATCGTGGCCAGGTAGTAGACGATCATCGCGAAGTAGGCGAGGTATTTCTGGTTGATCAGCACCTGCATGGCGATCGCCAGCACCGCCACCAGCGCGTACTGCGGCAGCTGCAGCAGGAACAGGTGGTACAGGTACAGGCCGGGTTCGAGGATGAAATAGCCCTTGACGATCTGGATCGCCATGCCGCTCAGCATGACGATCGCCATCAGCAGCACCTGCAGGCCGATCAGCGCGAACAGCTTGGACAGCATCGGCAGCCAGCTCGGCACCGGCAGCGCGTCCAGCATCTGCCCCATGCGCGCCTCGCGCTCGCGCCACACCAGCTCGCCGGCGTAGAAGGTGGTGATGACCAGCATGAACAGCGCGAAGGTTTCGCTCACCGATTCCAGCACCAGGTAGGTGACTGGGTAGGTGGTGGTGCCGAACATCGAGCCCATGTCCAGCGAACTGGCGAACATCATCAGCACGCCGGCCAGCACGATGACGACGAAATAGATGTTCTTGGTGGTTTCGCGCAGGTTCAGCCAGCTCATCTGCAACAGCAGCGCGGCCAGGCTGCGCGACTTGAAGTCCGGCTTTTCCTGCGTGTTGGTCGAGGCCGCCGACAGGTGCAGCGGCGTTTCGCCTTCGCCGCGGCTGGTGCTGCCGTGGCCGCTGTCGATGGTGGCGATGAAGTGGAAGCGCCAGTAGCCGACCAGCAGGCCGGCCAGCGCGAACGAGCACCACAGCACGCGGTTCAGCAGGTACACGCCTTCCGGATAGAACATGCGGGTGTTGCGCTCGATGATGGGCCAGTACTCGGTCACGCGGATCACGGCGGTGGTGCCGAACGGGTCGATCAGCGCGGCCAGCGTCTTGTAGTCGAGGTCGCGCGCCAGGCCGGGGGCGACGATGTAGCCGATCAGCATGACCACGCTGGAGATGTAGACCGGCAGCATGCGCCGTGTCAGCGCGGCCAGGATGAAGAACACGGCGCCGAAGATGAAGATGTTGGGCAGGATGACGATCAGGTAGGGAATCAGGTAGCCGGCCGCGCCGGGCTGTCCCAGCCGCTCGGGATCGATGCCGGGGATGTAGCTGCCCAGCCAGGCGCCCAGCAGGATGCTGGTGAAGATGACGGCCAGCGTCAGGTAGGCGCCGAGGAAGCGGCCGAACATGTACTGGTGTTTCTTGATCGGCGCGCTGAAGAAGAAGTGCTGCATGTCGTACTCGAAATCCTGCTGCACCGAGCGGCCCATCATGGCGGCGATGACCACCACGCCCAGCGAGCCGAGGAAGCTGGTGGTGAACATCAGCGAGCGCGGCGAGTCGATCAGCTGGCTGCCGAAGGTGACCGAGGCGCCCTTGAAGAAGCCGCCGGCGGCCATCATCCACAGCAGCGACAGCGCCAGGAAGCCGGCGAAATACACCCAGGTGGACAGCAGCTTGAGGCGCTGTCGCGCTTCAAAGAGAGCGATGGCAAACATGGTCGCCGCCTCAGTCGCAGGTGGCCGCGGCGCTGTGGCGGCCGGCGATGGTGGCGAAGTAGACATCCTCAAGGTCGCCGATGGCTTCTTCGAAGCCGTCGCCCGGATCGTTCTCGCTGTAGACATGGATCAGCGTGCGGCCCGACAGCAGGCGCGACGAGATGACCGGATGGCGCAACTGGAACGACGGCAGGTCGCGCTTGTCGATGAAGCGGGCCCAGATCTTGTCGCTGACCTCGTGGATCAGTTCCTGGGTCGGGCCGCACAGCAGCAGGTGGCCCTTGTTGATGATGGCCATGTTGGCGCACAGGTCGGCCACGTCGCTGACGATGTGGGTCGACAGGATCACGGTCTTGTCTTCGCCGATGTCGGACAGCAGGTTGTGGAAGCGCACCCGTTCCTGCGGGTCGAGGCCGGCGGTCGGCTCGTCGACGATGATCAGCTTGGGATCGCCCAGCAGCGCCTGGGCGATGCCGAAGCGCTGGCGCATGCCGCCGGAAAAGCCGCCCAGGCGCTGGTTGCGCACGTCGAACAGATTGGTTTGCTGCAGCAGGCCGTCGACCACTTCGCGCCGGCGGTTGCGGTTGGACAGGCCCTTGAGGACGGCGAAATGGTCCAGCAGTTCGTAGGCGGTCACTTTCGGATAGACACCGAAGTCCTGCGGCAGGTAGCCCAGCAGGCGGCGCACTTCGTCTTTTTCGTCGAGCACGTCGATGTCGTCCAGGAACACCGAGCCGGAATCGCATTCCTGCAGGGTGGCCAGCGTGCGCATCAGCGTGGACTTGCCGGCGCCGTTGGGGCCCAGCAGTCCGAACATCCCGGCGGGGATGGTGAGCGAGATATTGTCCAGCGCCACGACGCCATTGCCGTAGGTTTTAGACAAGTTGCTGATGCGTAATTCCATACTTACTCCTGAAGGATCGCCAGTGCCCGGCCGGTATTTCCCCACGGCCAGTCACTTTTCATATGATGGCATTGTATTGAAATTGCCTTGCAGATGGGGCGCCATTGCGATGGGCGGCAAAAACCGCGCGCCAGAGTGCGAAATCGGGGGAATGGGCGGCGGCCGCTTTTTAGTAGTTGAATAGACAACTTGTTCAATTCCTAAATAAAACCTGCTCGCGGTTGAACCACCAGCGGCACAGGGCCAGCAGCGCGCCGGCGGTTACCGTGGTGGACAGGAGGATCACCCAGAACATGCTGTAGTCCATGGTGCCTTTGACAAGTTCCTTCATCGCCAGCGAGACATTGGTCAGCGGCACCATAGCCCATTTCCAGTCCAGTTCCACGCCGGGCAGCAGCGCCACCAAGGTCGGCAGGATGGTGACGATGATCAGCGGCGAGATCAGCCCGGCCGCTTCCTTGTAGCTTTTGGCGTAGACCGAGATCGACAGCAGGATGGCGGCGAAGATGGCGGCGGTCGGCACCAGCATCAGCGCCACCATGGCCAGGTCGAGCACGCCGATGGCGCGCACCATCTGCACCAGGTCGCCGCCTATCATCGGGCCGAAGAAGAACAGCAGCACGCCCATGCTGCCTATCATCAGCAGCGCCGAGGTCAGACCGATGGTGAACAGCATCAGAAACTTGGCCAGCACGATGGCGCTGCGCGAGACCGGCGCCAGCAGCAGGGTTTCCAGCGTGCCGCGCTCCTTCTCGCCGGCGCCGGTGTCGATCGCCGGATACATGGCCGACATCAGGCACACCATCAGCAGGATGTAGGGCAGCATGCCGCCTATCATCGCGCCCATCTGCTCGCGCTTGTCGGCGGTGGAATGGTCTTCCAGCGTGATCGGGTCGAGCGCGAAGCGCAGCTGCTCCTTGTTGAGGTTGAGCGCGGACAGCGCCTGCTCGCGCAGCATGCGGTTCTGGCCGCCGATCACCGACATCACGCGCTTGCGCGTCAGGTCGACGGTGACGGCGCTGTTGTAGTGCAGCGCGATCACGCCCTGCTGGTGGTTGGACAGCGTCTGCTCGAAGCCGGCAGGAATGACCAGCGCGAACTTGATGCGGTCGTCGCCGATCGCGGCCTTGATGTCGTCCGGGCCGGCCAGCGGCACTTCGCGGAAGCCTTTTTCCTTGGCGAAGCGCTCGACCAGCCGCGGCGCGTTTTCCTTGCCGAAGATCGAGTACGTCATCTCGGCCTGGCTGGCGTGCTTGAACATGCTTGACGACAGGAAACCGAAGCCGGTGAAGATCAGCGGCATCGCGAACACCGGGATGAACACGGTGAAGAAGAAGGTCTTGCGGTCGCGCGCCAGTTCCAGCAGTTCCTTCAGGTAGATGGTCCACATGGCTCAGGCTTCCCGGGTGATGACGTCGACAAACGCGTCGTACAGGTCGGCGCTGCCGCCGAGGTGGCGCAGCTCGTCGACCGTGCCGTGGAAGGCGGTCTTGCCGTGGTTGATGATGCAGACGCGGTCGCACAGCTTTTCCACTTCATGCAGGTGGTGGGTGGAGAAGATCAGCGGCACGCGCAGCGCCTTGTAGCTGGCGATAAAGTCGAGCAGGATCTTGGCCGCCATCACGTCCAGGCCGGTGGTCGGCTCGTCGAGGATGACGATCTGTGGTTCATGCACCACGGTGCGGGCGATCGAGCACTTCTGTTTCATGCCGGTCGACAGCTGGTCGGCGCGCTTGTTGCCGAACTCGTGCATCTGCAGCAGGTCGAACAGTTCGTCGCAGCGGCGCTTCAGGTGCTGCGGGCCCATGCCGTGCAGGCGGCCGAAGTATTCGACGTTTTCGCGCGCGGTCAGGCGGCCGTACAGGCCGGTGCTGCCGGACAGGAAGCCGATGTGCTGGCGCGCCACCAGCGGATCGTGCAGCAGGTCGACGCCGTTGGCGTGTATGCTGCCGGCATCGGGTTTCAGCGCCGTGGACAGCAGGCGCAGGGTCGTGGTCTTGCCGGCGCCGTTGGGGCCGAGCAGGCCCAGCACCTCTCCCGGCGCGCAGCGGAAGCTGACGTCGCGCACCGCATGGAACCAGCCGTCGTGGTCGCGCGGATCGCGCGCCTGCGCGGGCTTGCCGCCACGGGACGGCAGGCGAAAGCGTTTGGCCAGGCCACTTACCTCGATCATTCCGCTGCCCTCATTAAAAAGATTTCAAGAGTAGCATGTAAAAATTCTCATACGCAAGCAACCAGCTGATTCAATGTCTTGCTATAGTCGTATTCGGGAGAACAGCAAAAAATGAACCCTCAATTGCAGGAAAAAATTCTGGCGGTCACCCATTGCGGCGTGGACCGCAGCGAGTCCACCGGCTTCTTCCGCGTGGCGCTGGGCTTATATTACCTGTCCGGCCTGATGACCAAGGAAACGCTGGACTTTCCCAAGCTGGACCGGAAGTTCAACCAATTCATTTATCACACCATCGGCAAGGGCCACAGCATCACCAGCATCCTGCAATACATGAGCGGCGAGAAGGTGGTGAAGGTGGTCGAGTCCAAACGCTTCCTGAAGGCGTTTGCCGAGCATTGCACCGAAGTGCCGGTCGAGAACATCCCCTTCCTGCTGGGCCTGAACCTGAGCGTGGCCAAGGATATTTCCAAAATCGACGTGCGCGGCCCGGTGGCCGACTACATCGAGCGGCAGCGGCAGCTGCGCGAAGAGGCCGACGCAAACTAGGGCGGCCGCCTTTATAATGAGTGTTTTGAACTATCCAGGTTTGCTCATGGCCGCACATCATCACACTCCGCTTGACCGTTTCATCACCGGCGTCGACAAGGCGCTGCGCGTGGTTGCAGGCGTTGCCTCGGCGTCGAGGCCGACGCCGGCGCTGCACGCGGCCGATGGCGAGCTGAGCGAGGCCGAACAACGCCATAGCGCCGGCCTGATGCGGGTCAACCACGTGGGCGAAGTGTGCGCGCAAGCCTTGTACAACGCGCAGGCGCGCTTTGCCCGCACCGATGCGATCCGCCAGCAGTTCGAGCATTCGAGCCGCGAAGAGGAGGACCACCTGGCGTGGACCGCGCAGCGCCTGGCCGAGCTGAATTCGCATACCAGCGTGCTGAATCCGCTGTTCTATGCGGGCGCGTACGCGCTGGGCACGGCAGCGGCCGTGCTGGGCGATGCGCGCAGCCTCGGCTTTGTGGTGGAGACGGAACGCCAGGTCGAGGCGCATTTGGAACGCCATCTGGACAAGCTGCCGCCGCAGGACGCCAAGTCGCGCGCGATTGTCGATCAGATGCGGATAGATGAGATTGCGCACGGCGCCGCGGCGCAGCAACTGGGCGCCGCGCAGACGCCGGCCCCGGTGCAGGCGGTGATGGCGGTGATGGGCAAGGTGATGACCAGCACCGCCTACTACATTTAAGCTACATCAATAATTTCAAACGAGTGGGTGATCTCGGCGGTCTTGGCCAGCATGATGGATGCCGAGCAGTATTTGTCGTGCGACAGCGTGATCGCGCGCTCGACGGCCTCCGGCTTCAAGTCCTTGCCGGTCACGGTGAAGTGGAAGTTGATCTTGGTGAACACCTTCGGGTCGGTGTCGGCGCGGTCGGCTTTCAAGGTGCACTCGCAGCCGCGGATGTCGGCGCGGCCCTTCTTCAAAATCAGCACCACGTCATAGGCCGTGCAGCCGCCGGTGCCGAGCAGGACCATTTCCATCGGGCGCGGCGCCAGGTTGTGGCCGCCGCCTTCCGGCGCGCCATCCATGTTGACCATGTGGCCGGAACCGGTCTGGGCCAAGAAACTCATGCCCGACGGGCCATTCCAGCTGACTTTGCATTCCATCGTATTCTCCATTGGATATCGTTGCGCATATTGTAAAGGACTCCGACGGGAGTGGCTTGCATGAGGATTTTTCTCTTGCTGCGCCGCCGCATAGACCTGATAATTTCTTGACATACATCAAGGAGCGTTTCGATGACTCAGGACCTCAAATACCTTTGCTCTTACGGTGAACTGACTGTGCCGGGCACTACGCCCACCGGTCCGCTGGCCGACGATTTCACGCTGAACTCCCCGGTTGGCGTGCATGCCGATAGTTACGGCCGGCTCTGGGTGTGCGATACCGGCAACAGCCGCCTGCTGGTGTTTTCCGCCGACCTGTCGACCTTGCTGCACGTGATCGAAGGCCCAGGCGAGGCAACGCCGGACGCGCCGCGCCTGCTGATGCCCTTCCATGTGTGTCCGCATCCCACCTATCAAATCATGTTTTGCACCGACATGGGGCATGGCCGCGTGGTCGCCTTCGCTTACGACGAGCACGAGGTTTGGTTCGATTTCGCCTTCGGCGAGGGCGACAAGGATTACCTGCCGCTGTCCGACCCCAACGGCGTCACCGTGGTGCGCGAGCGCGACGGCTTCGACTACATCTATGTCTGCGACGAGTTCTTCCACACGGCCGACGACCTGGCCAGCCGCGTGGTCAAGTTCACGCTGAAGGGCGAGTACGTCAGCCAGTTCCGCCACGTCGGCGGTCCGGGGGTCACGCACGAGCTGTTGTGGCCGCAAGGGATCGCCAGCGACAGCAACGGCAACCTGTACATCGCCAACACCGGCCATTACGAAATCCTGAAGATCAGCACCGACTGGCCCATCGTCGACGAGGTGGTGCAGGCGCCGCACGACACGGTGATGCTGCACCAGCACGGCAAGCCCACCGGTATCGGCAAGTTCAACGTGATGCGCTCGGTGTGCGTGATCGGCGACCGCGTGTTCGTGCCGGGCCATATCGAGAACGCCATCGCCATCTACAACCTGGAAGGCGAGCAGGTCACCGTGGTCAGCGGCCTGCTGCCGTTGTGGAACCACTCGATAGAACCGGTGCATTCGGTCTCCGACTTCGTCTACGGCGCGCTGGAGGACGTGGTGTTCGTCGGGCCGTACCAGATCTGCGCGGCGGACGGCGAGCCGGACGTGTATTTCATCAGCGAGCCGTTCGCGTCCAGCGTCATCAAGGTGCGCATCCCGCGCATCAAGGGCGAGGAGGATGCGCTGCTGATCGAATCGGTCGGCCACCGGCGCGACGACCAGAACCGCCTGCGCGAGACGTCGCAGTTCAACTGCATGACGTCGGTGATCGGCTTCAAGCGCGAGCGCCGCACCGTGCCGCGCGAAGCGGTGGCCGGCAGCTGGTTCGACCAGTGGGCCAGCGTCACCACCAGCGTCTACAAGTACTGGTACGACCAGTTCCTGACCGCCACCGGCATCGATCCGCTGGCGCGCATGGTCGGCACCTCGCTGAACATCGATTCCGGCAACTGGTGCATGAAAACATTTAATACGGAGAGCGATCCCTACCACCAGCTGCAGGACATGATGCGCGGCTTCTTCGTGCCGGGCGACCTGGCGATGGATGTGTATTACCCGCACACCCCGCCGCTGGGGCAGATATGCCCCGGCACGCCGATCGTCTTCGTCACCAACTTCAATATGTGCACGGTGGCCATGTACCAGTTCAACCCGGCCGGCTACCTGATCAACTACGGCGTGCCGTTCGGCCGCGAGGGCATAGGCGGCGAGGGCACGCTGAAGGCGCCGCAGGGCATCGCCGTCAACAGCCGGGGCGAGATCTATATCGCCGATTCGCTGAACAATCGCATCTCGATGTGGCAGATCCAGCCGACCGGCTATGTCGCCTTCCGCAAGAACTTCCGCTGGGAGTCAGACAACGACTTCACGCCGTGCGACATCGCCATCGACGACCAGGACCGGCTGTTCGTCTGCGACCAGTTCAACAACTGCGTGCGCGTGTTCGACCGGGAAGGCAACAGCCTGTGGAGCTACGGCACTCTCGGCTATTGCGATGATGTCGATGTCGACTACGAAAAGTTCATGCTGCCGGCCAGCGTCTGCATCGACGGCGACCGCCTCATCGTCAACGACCTGGTCAACCGGGCGCTGAAAGTGTTCCGCATCGGCGAAAAAACGCTGACCTACGAGACCGGCATCTCCGTGTTCAAGAAATATCCGGACGCCGGCGGCGTGTGGATGCCGTACTTCATCTACGCCGACAAGGGGCGGCTGTACGTGCCGGACACGACTTTCAATGTGGTCAATGTTTTCCGCTATGGCGCGGCGGAGGCGGCTTCCGAGCCAATTGCGGCTTGACTCGGGTGGTGGTTCCCGCTTATACTTGTCGGCTTTCCGTTCGCTCAGGAAAGTAAATAAGAAGGCCGAGTCCGCTGAAGCAATGGCGGAACCACCATTTGAGCGTGTTTTATTATTTAGGAAGTCAACATGAAAACTTTTTCCGCTAAGGGCCACGAAGTCCAGCGCGATTGGTTCGTGATTGACGCGACGGACAAAGTCCTCGGACGTGTTGCCAGCGAAGTGGCACTCCGACTGCGCGGCAAACACAAGCCAGAATTTACTCCTCACGTCGATACCGGCGATTTCATCGTCATCATCAACGCAGGCAAACTGCGCGTGACCGGCACCAAAGCAACCGAGAAGACCTACTACCGTCACTCGGGCTACCCAGGTGGCATCTATGAGACCAACTTCCTGAAAATGCAACAGCGTTTCCCAGGCCGTGCTCTGGAAAAAGCCGTCAAGGGCATGCTGCCGAAGGGCCCACTGGGCTACGCAATGATCAAGAAGCTGAAAGTGTACGCTGAAGGTTCGCACCCGCACGCTGCTCAGCAACCTAAAGCACTCGAAATCTAAGGAACTGACATGATCGGTAACTACAATTACGGCACCGGCCGTCGCAAGAGTGCAGTAGCTCGTGTGTTTATCAAAGTTGGCACTGGCCAAATCATCGTTAACGGCAAGCCAGCGGCTGAGTACTTCTCCCGCGAAACCGGCCTGATGGTTATTCGTCAACCACTGGAACTGACCGGCAACGTTGAGCGTTTTGACATCAAAGTCAACGTTCACGGCGGCGGCGAGTCCGGCCAGGCAGGTGCTGTGCGTCACGGCATCACCCGCGCCCTGATCGACTACGATGCAGCGCTGAAGGGCGATCTGGCACGCGCCGGCTTCGTTACCCGCGATGCACGTGAAGTTGAACGTAAAAAAGTTGGTCTGCGCAAAGCACGTCGCGCAAAGCAATTCTCGAAGCGTTAATTTTTACGCTGTGGTGCGCTGCTTGCGGCGCATCCTCAAAAAAGCCGCCGGCCTTG
Source organism: Duganella sp. LjRoot269 (assembly GCF_964254095.1). Taxonomy (NCBI): domain Bacteria; kingdom Pseudomonadati; phylum Pseudomonadota; class Betaproteobacteria; order Burkholderiales; family Oxalobacteraceae; genus Duganella; species Duganella sp. LjRoot269. Next base: position 1,390,053 of record NZ_CAXUSL020000001.1, read on the forward strand.
TGCCGGGCGGCTTTTTTGCTATTTGGTCAAGGGTTTTTCAGACGTAATACGCCTGTAGCCTATGACTGATAAAATGGCAGCCATTTCTCCACGCATTACCTCATTCAAGGAAAGAACATGATCAAAGTTGGCATCGTCGGCGGCACCGGATACACCGGAGTGGAATTGCTGCGACTGTTGGCAGTCCACCCTGATGTGCAGCTGACGGCAATTACGTCGCGCAAGGAAGATGGCTTGCCGGTTGCCGATATGTTCCCTTCGCTGCGCGGCCGCGTGGACATCGCCTTTTCGTCGCCGGACAAGGCCGACCTGAGCCTGTGCGACGTGGTGTTCTTCGCCACCCCGCACGGCGTGGCCATGGCGCAGGCGCCCGAGTTGCTGAAGGCCGGCGTCAAGGTGATCGACCTGGCGGCGGATTTCCGCATCAAGGACAAGGCCGTCTTTGAAAAATGGTACAAGATCGAGCACACCTGCCCGGATCTGCTGGAAGAGGCCGCCTACGGCCTGGCCGAACTGAACCGCGACGCCATCAAGGGCGCGCGCCTGGTCGCCAATCCGGGTTGCTACCCGACCACCATGCAGCTGGGCTACTATCCGCTGCTGAAGGCCGGCCTGATCGACGCCGGCGGACTGATCGCCGACTGCAAATCCGGCGTGTCCGGCGCCGGCCGCAAGGCCGAGATCGGCACACTGTTTTCCGAATCCAGCGACAACTTCAAGGCTTACGGCGTGGCCGGCCACCGCCACACGCCGGAAACCTCGGCCCAGCTGCAGAAGTTCACGTCCGACAAGGTCGGCCTGGTCTTCACGCCGCACCTGGTGCCGATGATACGCGGCATGCACTCGACCCTGTACGGCCGCCTGACCCGGGACGTGAGCAATGAACAGCTGCAAACCTTGTTCGAAGAGCAATACAAAGATTCGCCGTTCGTCGATGTGATGCCGTTCGGTTCGCATCCGGAAACCCGTTCCACCCGCGGTTCCAACGTGCTGCGCCTGGCGCTGCATCGTCCGGACAACGGCAACACCGTGATCGTGCTGGTGGTGCAGGACAACCTGGTCAAGGGCGCGTCCGGCCAGGCTGTGCAGTGCATGAATTTGATGTTTGGCCTGGAAGAGACAACCGGCCTGATGCAGATCGCGCTGCTGCCGTAAATCAAAGTGTGGCCGGAAGGGGATAGTAGATTAAGGATTTCCGCCCAACTTTGTAATCAGAAAGCCACACATGACCGATATGGACAGCCTGATCGGCGCCACCACCCGCGTAGACGGTAATCTGTTGTTTCGCGGCGGCATGCGCATCGATGGCAAGGTATTCGGCAATGTGGTTGCCGAGGCCGGCCATGCCAGCTACCTGGTGATTGGCGAGAACGCCCGGATCGAGGGCGAGGTGCGCTGCGACCATCTGGTGGTCAATGGCGAGATCAAGGGCAGCGTAATCAGCACCGCCTTGCTTGAAATCCAGCCCAAAGCCCGCATCATTGGGGATGTATGCTACAAAGTTTTGGAAATGCACGGCGGCGCACAGGTGCTGGGGCAATTGACCCATCGCGACAGTTCCGGCGTGGAACCCCTTTTGGTGGTCTCCGGAGCATAATTTACGCCAAGGGTCTATAATGGGCCAAATGTTTTCACGTAGGAGTCTGAAATGAATGCTGTCGCCGAATCGCTAGATGTAATCCCGTCGCCTATCATCTTCACCGATAGCGCGGCCGAAAAGGTCGCCCAACTGATCGAGGAAGAGGGTAATCCAGACCTGAAACTGCGCGTATTCGTGCAGGGTGGCGGCTGCTCCGGCTTCCAGTACGGCTTCACGTTTGACGAAATCGTCAACGAAGACGACACCACCATGGTCAAGAACGGCGTTCAGCTGTTGATCGATTCGATGAGCTACCAGTACCTGGTCGGCGCGGAAATCGACTACAAGGACGACCTGGAAGGCGCGCAATTCGTGATCAAGAATCCAACCGCGACCTCGACCTGCGGCTGCGGATCGTCGTTCTCGGTATAAGTTTCACTCCGCACAACGCGGACACCACGGCGGACAACTTCGGTTGCTCCGCCGTTGTTTTTTCAGCGGGGGTATAGCGCGCCCAGCACGCGGTCGCCGCTGGCGCCCGTTACGCTCGGCAGGTTGCCCGCCAGCCGCTCGCTGAAGCGGTATCCCAGCCAGGCGAACGCCAGCGCCTCCACGCGGTTGGGCGCCACGCCCAGCGCCTGGGTCGACGCCACCAGCACCTGCTTGCCCAGCGCGGCGCCCAATTCGCTCATCAGCACGCCGTTGTAGGCGCCGCCACCGCAGACATATACCGCGTCCGCGCCGCCGCCATAGGCCCGTATCGCCTGCGCCAGCGTCAGCGCGGTCAGCCTGGTCAGCGTGCACTGCACGTCTTCCGGCGCTGCGGTCGGGAACGCCGCCAGCTGCCTGTCCAGCCAGTCGGCATGGAACAGGTCGCGCCCGGTGCTCTTGGGGGCCGGCAGCGCGAAATACGGCTCCGCCAGCATGCTCGCCAGCAATCCCGGGATTTCCTTGCCGCTGGCCGCCCAGGCGCCGTCCTGATCGTATTCCTTGCCTTGGTGGCGGCCTATCCAGGCATCCATCAGCACGTTGCCGGGGCCGGTGTCGAAACCGGTCACGTGGCCGTCGGCCAGCACGCTGATATTCGAGATGCCGCCGATGTTGGCGACCACCCGCGTCTGCCCGGCCTTGCCGAACAAGGCTTGGTGAAAGGCAGGCACCAGCGGCGCGCCCTGGCCGCCGGCGGCGATGTCGCGGCTGCGGAAGTCGGCAATCACGTCGATGCCGCACAGCTCGGCCAGCAGGGCGGGGTTGTTGGTCTGGCGCGTGAAGCCCAGCTCGGGGCGATGGCGGATGGTCTGGCCATGGACCGCCACCGCGCGCACATCCTTGGGTTGCAGCCTGGCTTCGGCCAGCAATGCCTGCACACAATCGGCGTAGAACCGCGCCAACTGGTTGGCGGCCAATGCCTCGCGTTCGATCTCGTTGGGTCCGGCCGCCTGCAGCGCCATCAGCTCGGCGCGCAACGCGGGAGGGAAGGGGATGTAGGCCGCGCCCAGCGTGCTGATGGCGTTGCCGTCAAATTGCGCCAGTGCGCCGTCCACGCCGTCCAGGCTGGTGCCGGACATTAAACCGATATACAACGCCATCGCAGCCCCCCATTGCTCAAAAACGTATTTTGCCTGAGCTTGCGTGCGTTGTCGCACGGAAGAAGCGAACCCGGCGGCGCATCATCATAAAAAAACAGGCCGCCGAAGCGACCTGTCTTGATAAGTCTTACGTTGCGTTTATTTCGCCGCGACGCGTGTGCCGCCGGAGCCGCCCGGTTGCAGCAGCGCGAAGCGGTGCGACATGTCCGAAGCGTAGGCTTTGAAGCGCGACATTTCCGCCGCTGTCAACGGAGCCTGGGCTTGCACGTTCATGGTGCTTGGGTCCCTGGCTTCGCCGCCGACGCGGAACTCGTAGTGCAGGTGCGCGCCGGTCGACCAGCCGGTGGTGCCGACGTAGCCGATCACGTCACCCTGGCTGACCTTGCTGCCTTTTTTGATGCCAGGCGCGAAGCGGCTCATGTGTGCGTAGGCGGTGGTGTAATTGGCCCAGTGCTTGATCATGACGAAATTGCCGTAGCCGTTCTGGGTGCCGGCGAAATCGATGACGCCGTCGCCCGAAGCGCGGATCGGCGTGCCGGTCGGTGCAGGGAAATCGATGCCTTTGTGGGCTTTCCACTGGCCCGAAATCGGATGCACGCGCATCGCGAAGCCAGAAGAGATACGGGAGAATTCAACCGGGGATTTGAGGAAGGCTTTCTTGAGGGCTTTGCCGTCGAAGCTGTAGTAGCCGCCGCCCTGCTTGCTTTGTGGATCTTCGAACCAGACCGACTGATACGTCGTGCCCTTGTTGGTGAACTCGCCGGCCAGGATGCGGCCCGCTCGCACAAACTCGCCATCCTGCCAGAACGTTTCGTACACCACATTAAAATGGTCGCCCCGTTTCAGGTCGCCGCGAAAGTCGATGCTGGTCGAGAACATCTCGACGATCTGCTTGACGATAGAGTCCGGCAGCTTGGTGCCGTCTTCGCTCGAATCGGTTGCCGCATACAAGGTCGAGCTGATGGTGCGCGCGTGCATTTCCACGCGGCGTTCCAGCTTGGCCGCTTCTTCCTCGGCGACAAAGTTGTCGCCCTTGCGGCTGATCTTGATGTTCTTGACCGGATTGTCCTTGCCGTCGACGACCACCGCGCGCAGCCATTGCAGGTTGCCCTCGTCGTCGGTCTGCGCCTGGACGCGCTTGCCCGTCTTCAGCTGCATGACGCCTTTCGCGACTTTATCTTTTTTGATAAAGTTCTCGGCCGCCTCATCGTCCACACCCAAACGATTCAGCAATGCGGCCAGCGTATCGCCGGCGCGGATCTTTTCTTCGTGGACGAAATGTTCGTTGGAGGATTGCTGTTCCAGCGCGCTGATTTGCGAGCTGAGGTCTGGCAGCGCCACCGATTCCTGCACCGACTTGACTGGCAAATCGGAAGCATCCGGGGCGAGCGGAGCTACGCCGGCCGCACCAAACGCACATACTGCAAGAAACAATGCAGACGCGCTGACGATGCGCGCCTTGCGCGTAGAACCTAGCAGATTGAACAAGCGTGAGCTCGTGAATTTATGTATTTGGTTCATGCAATCAGTTAAAATTTGCCGCTTGAACTATTCAGGAACGTTTTATTTCTTCTAATTATTGTTTAAGTTCGTTTTCGTACGGCAAGATTGATGGATCGAGGATTATATCAAACTCCTGAGGCTGCCTACCTTTTTCTGAAAAATACCGCAAAAAATTATGACTACCACTGTTTCGACACCGCCGGCCCCCTCTAAAGCATTGCCGCTGACCGACAGCGTCCTGGAGGCTCTCGCCATCACCAAACGCGGTGTCGACGAGTTGCTGATTGAAAGCGAGTTCGCCCAGAAACTGGCGCGCTCGGAGCAAAGCGGCGTACCGCTGCGCATCAAGCTGGGCCTGGATCCTACCGCACCCGACCTGCACCTTGGCCACACCGTTGTATTGAACAAGATGCGCCAGCTGCAAGACCTGGGCCACCAGGTGATTTTCCTGATCGGCGATTTCACCTCCATGATCGGCGATCCGTCCGGCCGCAACGCCACCCGTCCGCCGCTGACGCGCGAGCAGGTCGAGCAAAACGCCATGACCTATTTCAAGCAAGCCTCGCTGGTGCTGGATCCGGCCAGGACCGAAATCCGCTACAACTCCGAGTGGTGCGACCCGCTGGGCGCGCGCGGCCTGATCAAGCTGGCCTCGCACTACACCGTTGCGCGCATGATGGAACGCGACGATTTCAGCAAACGCTTCAAGAATGGGACACCGATTGCCGTCCATGAGTTCCTCTATCCGTTGATGCAAGGCTACGATTCGGTCGCTTTGAAGGCAGACCTTGAGCTAGGTGGAACAGACCAGAAATTTAACTTGCTTGTTGGCCGCGAGCTGCAGAAGGATTATGACCAGGAGCCGCAGTGCATTTTGACGATGCCGCTGCTGGAAGGCCTGGACGGCGTCGACAAGATGTCCAAGTCGAAGAACAATTACATCGGCATCACCGAACCGGCCAACACCATGTTCGCCAAGATCATGAGCATTTCCGACGTGATGATGTGGAAGTATTACGAGCTGCTGTCGTTCCGCTCGATCGCCGACCTGGCCGCGCTGAAGGCGACCGTGGACGGCGGCGCCAATCCGCGCGACGCCAAGGTGGCGCTGGCGCAGGAAATCGTCGCCCGCTTCCACTCGCAGGCCGCCGCCGAAGAGGCGCTGAACGATTTCGTCAACCGCTCCAAGGGCGGCATCCCGGACGATGTGGCGGAAATCACGCTGCCGGGCGCGCCGGCCGGCATCCAGCAACTGCTGAAGTCGGCGGGCCTGTGCGCGTCGGTGTCCGAGGCCGGCCGCATGATAGACCAGGGCGGCGTGCGCATCGACGGCACCGTGATCAGCGACAAGGCGGTCAAGATCGATGCCGGCACCTTTGTGCTGCAAGTGGGCAAGCGCAAGTTCGCGCGCGTGACGCTGACCGCATGATAGGGCTGTTGCAGCGCGTCAGCAGCGCCAGCGTGGTGGTCGACGGCGCTACCGTCGGCGCCATCGACGCCGGTTTGATGGTGCTGGTATGCGCCGAGCGCAACGACACCGAGAGGGAGGCCGATGCCTTGCTGACCAAGCTGCTGGGCTACCGGGTGTTTGCGGACGAGGCCGGCAAGATGAACCGCAGCGTCACCGACGTGGCCGGCGGCTTGCTGCTGGTGCCGCAGTTCACGCTGGCGGCCGATACCAACTCGGGTACGCGTCCGTCGTTCACGCCGGCCGCCGCGCCGGCCGACGGCCTGCGCCTGTTCAATTATTTTGTCGAACAGGCGCGCCTCAAGCATGCGGTGGTGCAAACCGGCCAATTTGGCGCGGACATGAAAGTCTCGCTGACCAACGACGGCCCGGTGACGTTTTGGCTGCAAACTAACGCTAAATAGCGGGGAGACGGACATGAAACTTTCGAGCGACAGTTTTCGCAATGGCGACGCCATTCCCGCGGACTACGCCTTCGCCGCGCTGGATGCGGGCGGGCAGGTCGGTTTGTCCGCCAACCGCAATCCCCACCTGGCCTGGCGCGATGTGCCGGCCGGCACGGAATCGCTGGTCCTGCTGTGCATAGACGGCGACGCGCCGCAGGATGCCAGCAACGTCAACCGCGCCGATTGCACGCTGGCCGCCGGCTTGCCGCGCGGCGACTTCTTCCACTGGAGCGTGATCGATATCCCGGCCGGCCTGTTGTCCATTGCCGAGGGCGCCATGGCGGACGGCGTGACCGCGCGCGGCAAGCCGGGGCCGGAATTCGTATTGGACGGCATGCGGCTGCGCCAGGGCATCAACGACTACAGCGGATGGTTTTCGGCCGACCCGGCGATGGCCGGCGACTATTACGGGTATGATGGCCCCTGTCCGCCGTTTAACGATGAGCGTGTGCACCACTATGTTTTCCGCATCTATGCGCTGGACGTTCCTCGGCTGGAGCTGGAAGGGCGCTTCACCTGCGTCGACGTGCTCAACGCCATACACGGCCATATCATCGACGAAGCCCAGCTGATCGGCAGCTACACCCTGAATCCGGTACTGTCCGCGCTGGCGCGGCGGTCGAGAAAAAAGACTGCATGAAGAACACCACCATTTTGCTGATCCGCCATGGCGAGACGGCCTGGAACGCCGTGCGCCGCCTGCAGGGCCACACCGACATCCCGCTCAATGAAGAAGGCGAACGCCAGGCCGAGGCGCTGGCGCAGGCATTGGCCGGCGAGCAGCTCGACGTGCTGGTGTCCAGCGACCTGCAGCGGGCGATGCAAACCGCGCAGGCCGCGGCCGGCCACTACGATGGCCTGAGCCTGCAAACCGATCCCCAGTTGCGCGAGCGCTGCTACGGCGTGTTCGAAGGCATGCTGTATGCCGACATCGAACGCGAATACCCGGCCGAGTACGCATTGTGGCAAGCCCGCGATATCGATGCCGTGATGCCGCCGGGCGCGCGCGAGGCGGAAAGCTTTCGCCAGTTCTACCAGCGCTCTACCGCCGGCATCGCCGGCTGGGCGGCGCGCCATCCGGGCCGCACCATCGCCATCGTCGCCCACGGCGGCGTGCTGGAGTGCGCCTACCGCGAAGCCGTCGGCATGTCGCTGGACAGCCCGCGCGACTTCCAGGTCAAGAACGCCAGCATCAACCGCTTCAGCTGGGCGGACGGCAAATTGTCGCTCGACAGCTGGGGCGAAGTCGAACATCTGAGCCTGGCTGCCCTGGACGATATAGTCTGACGACCGCGCTGAAAATTTATGCACGGAAATAGTCACTCATAACGGCAAGGCTGCACATTTGCCGGATTCATAAAAAATAGTGCTTATTATTTGAGCAGCCCTTCGGTTAAAATAGAGGGTTCCTTCTTCCCGTTCAGGTATCGCCAGTGCAAATCGGCCCTCATTTACTGCGCAACAACGTTTTCGTCGCCCCCATGGCTGGCGTCACGGATCGTCCATTCCGCCAGCTGTGCAAACAGCTGGGAGCGGGCTATGCGGTGTCGGAAATGGCGGCCTCGAACCCGCGCTTGTGGGCGACCGAGAAAAGCTCGCGCCGTACCGACCACACCGGCGAGATGGAGCCGAAAGCGGTGCAGATCGCCGGCGCCGACCCGCAGGACCTGGCCGATTGCGCCCGTTTCAACGTCGAGCGCGGCGCCCAGATCATCGATATCAACATGGGCTGCCCGGTCAAGAAAGTGTGCAACGCCTGGTGCGGCTCGGCGCTGCTGCAGGACGAAGCGCTGGTCAGGCAAATCCTCGATGCGGTGGTGGGCGCTGTCGACGTTCCCGTCACGTTGAAATTCCGCACCGGCTGGAATCGATCCCATAAAAACGCGCTGAACATCGCGCGCATCGCGGAAGACGCCGGCATCGCCATGCTGACGCTGCACGGCCGCACCCGCGCCGACGGCTACACCGGCGACGCCGAGTATGACACCATCGCGGCGGTCAAGCGCTCGGTGGCCATTCCGGTGGTGGCCAACGGCGACATCACGTCGCCGGAAAAAGCCAAGTTTGTCCTGGACTACACGGGCGCCGACGCCGTCATGGTCGGCCGCGCCGCGCAAGGCCGGCCGTGGATCTTCCGCGAGATCGACCATTACCTGCGCACCGGCACCCATCTGCCGGCGCCGTACGTCGACGAGGTGCGCGCGTTGATGGACGAACACCTGCGCGCCCACTACGCCTTTTACGGCGACTACCTGGGCGTGCGCACCGCACGCAAGCACATCGGCTGGTACGTGCGCGACCTTGCCGGCGGCGAGGAATTCCGTCAGAAAATGAACCTGCTGGAATCCACTGAAGAACAGCTGATTGCCGTTGATCAATTTTTCGAATCCCAGTGGAGTCACGGCGAGCGGTTACAATACCGCCTCGCGGAAGAACTGCAAGCCGCCTGAGACGGTGTAGAGAGCACTAAAAAAGTCAGATCAAAAGGGTAAGCGCCAGGGTCACAAGCCCCGGGTTGATTTACCAGCGTCAACAGATTTAATGAGCGAACGACATAAAATGAGCAAAGAAAGTATCCAGGAAGTAGTCCAGAAGAGCCTTGAAGATTACTTCAACGACCTGGGCGAGCAGCAGGCATCGAACATCTACGACATGGTCGTGCTGACCGTCGAAAAGCCGATACTGGAAGTAGTCATGACGCGTGCCGACGGCAACCAGTCGCACGCCGCGCAGATGCTGGGCATCAACCGCAACACGCTGCGCAAAAAACTGCAAGAACACGGCCTGCTGTAAACAGCGCGCGTTTTTCCGGCATGAGCGGCTGGGGACGGCCGCTGTTGGCCGGCCTCGACATACAGAATATTCAACCACCTAGCCTCTCATAGCCATGATTAAACAAGCTCTCATCTCCGTATCCGACAAAACCGGTGTGCTGGACTTCGCCCGCGCGCTGTCCGCCATGGGCGTCAACATCCTGTCGACCGGCGGCACCGCCAAACTGCTGGCCGACAACGGCGTGGCAGTGACCGAAGTTGCCGACTACACCGGTTTCCCGGAGATGCTGGATGGCCGCGTCAAGACGCTGCATCCGAAGGTTCATGGCGGCATCCTGGCCCGCCGCGACTTCCCCGAGCACGTGGCCAAGCTGGAAGAGCACAACATTCCGACCATCGACATGGTCGTGGTCAACCTGTACCCGTTCCAGGCCACCGTCGCCAAGGACACCTGCACGCTGGAAGACGCGATCGAGAACATCGACATCGGCGGCCCGGCCATGCTGCGTTCCGCCGCCAAGAACCACAAGGACGTGGTTGTCATCTGCGACCCGTCGGACTACGGCGTGGTGCTGGCGGAAATGAAGACCACCGACAACGCCCCCGGCTACGTCAGCTACGACACCCGCTTCACGCTGGCCACCAAGGTCTACGCGCACACCGCGCAGTACGACGGCGCCATCGCCAACTACCTGACCAGCCTGGACGCCACCCGCGCCCACGCCAGCCGCAACGCCTATCCGAAAACGCTGAACGTGGCGTTTGAAAAAGTGCAGGACATGCGCTACGGCGAGAACCCGCACCAGTCGGCCGCGTTCTACCGCGACATCGTCAAGACCGAAGGCGCGCTGGCCAACTACAAACAGCTGCAGGGTAAGGAACTGTCGTTCAACAACATCGCCGACGCCGATGCCGCGTGGGAATGCGTGAAGAGCATGGGCGGCTTCGACCGCAGCGCCGCCTGCGTGATCGTCAAGCACGCCAATCCTTGCGGCGTGGCGCTGGGCGCCAATGCCGTCGAGGCCTACAAGCGCGCGCTGCAGACCGATCCGACCTCGGCTTTTGGCGGCATCATCGCCTTCAACGTGGAAGTGGACGCGGCTGCCGCGACCGAACTGGCCAAGCTGTTCGTCGAAGTGCTGATCGCCCCGACGTTCTCGGCTGAAGCCAAGCAGATCCTGTCGGCCAAGCAGAACGTGCGTTTGCTGGAAATCCCGCTGGGCAACGGCGTCAATGCGATGGACTTCAAGCGCGTCGGCGGCGGTTTGCTGGTGCAGTCGGCCGATTCCAAGAACGTGCTGATCGCCGATTTGAAAGTGGTGTCCAAGCTGCAGCCTACGCCGCAGCAGCTGCAGGATCTGATGTTCGCCTGGCGCGTGGCCAAGTACGTCAAGTCCAACGCGATCGTCTTCTGCGGCAACAACATGACCCTGGGCGTGGGCGCCGGCCAGATGAGCCGCATCGACTCGGCCCGCATCGCCTCGATCAAGGCGCAGAACGCCGGCCTGTCGCTGGCCGGTTCGGTGGTGGCGTCGGACGCCTTCTTCCCGTTCCGCGACGGCCTGGACGTGGTGGTGGACGCCGGCGCGACCTGCGTGATCCATCCGGGCGGCTCGATGCGCGACCAGGAAGTGATCGACGCGGCCGACGAGCGCGGCGTGGTGATGCTCTACACCGGCACCCGTCACTTCCGCCACTAATCGGTCGCTGCAAAACGGCCGCAGCTTCGTTGCGCCGTCTCGCCGTGCATTCGCACTGTCTTCGACGTCGCGCCTCGCTGCGCCCATTTTGCAGCAACCTCACTATTCAGAAGCCCGCAAGCTTGCGGGCTTTTTCTTTACTGCATACAATCCATCAATGATTATTCTCGGCATCGACCCAGGCTTGCGCACGACCGGCTTTGGCGTCATCCACAAGCAGGGTGCGAAGCTGCGCTACATCGCCTCCGGCACCATCAAGAGCGGCGAGGGCGACCTGCCGGCGCGGCTGAAGGTGATCCTGGACGGCGTGGCCGAAGTGGCCCGGCTCTACAACCCCGACTGCTCGGCCATCGAGCAGGTGTTCGTCAACGTCAATCCGCAGTCGACCCTGCTGCTGGGCCAGGCGCGTGGCGCGGCCATCTGCGCGCTGGTGTCGGCGCAGCTGAGCGTGGCCGAATATTCGCCGACCCAGGTCAAGCAGGCGGTGGTGGGCACCGGCCGCGCGGTCAAGGCGCAGGTGCAGGACATGGTGGCGCGGCTGCTGTCGCTGCCCGGCCTGCCCGGCACCGACGCCGCCGACGCGCTGGGCATCGCCATCTGCCACGCCCACAGCCGCGAAACGCTGACCCTGATCGCCGGCGCCGGCAGGGGCACGACGACGGCCGCCCGCGGTCCGCTGGCTGGCTTGCGCATGAAAAACGGCCGCCTGGTCGGTTAATCCCTCTTTTTTATAGGCTACAACACGATGATCGGTCGTCTCTCCGGTACTTTGCTTGAAAAAAATCCGCCGCAACTGCTGGTGGACTGCGGTGGCGTCGGCTATGAAGTCGATGTGCCGATGAGCACTTTCTACAACCTGCCCGGCGTGGGCGAAAAAGTGGTGCTGTTCACGCACCAGGCAATCCGCGAGGACGCGCATCTGCTGTTCGGCTTCGGCAACGCCGAGGAGCGCGCCGTGTTCCGCCAACTGATCAAGATCACCGGCGTCGGCGCGCGCACCGCGCTGTCGATCCTGTCGGGCATGTCGATCTCCGACCTGGCGCAGGCGGTGACGTTGCAGGAGTCGGGCCGCCTGATCAAGGTGCCCGGCATCGGCAAGAAGACCGCCGAGCGCCTGCTGCTGGAACTGAAGGGCAAGCTGGGCGCGGACATCGGCGCCGGCGGCGGCCATGCCGTGCCGGACTCGCAATCTGATATCCTGAACGCGCTGCTGGCGCTGGGCTACTCCGACAAGGAAGCCCTGCTGGCGCTGAAGACCGTGCCCGCCGGCAGCGGCGTGTCGGACGGCATCAAGCAAGCGCTGAAAGCGCTATCCAAGGGTTAATTGATACAACATGAGCATCCAGACCGACAGCTTCACCGAACAGCGCATCATCGACGCGGCGCCTTCGTCGCCGAACGAGGAGGCGATCGAGCGCGCCTTGCGCCCCAAGCATCTCGATGAATATGTCGGGCAGTCCAAGATCCGCGACCAGCTGGAAATCTTCATCGCCGCCGCCCGCAACCGCAAGGAAGCGCTTGATCACACGCTGCTGTTCGGCCCGCCGGGCCTGGGCAAGACCACGCTGGCCAACATCATCGCGCGCGAGATGGGCGTCAACCTGCGCCAGACTTCCGGCCCGGTGCTGGAGCGTCCGGGCGACCTGGCCGCCATCCTGACCAACCTGGAAGCGAACGACGTCCTGTTCATCGACGAAATCCACCGCCTGTCGCCGGTGGTCGAGGAAATCCTGTACCCGGCGCTGGAAGACTACCAGATCGACATCATGATCGGCGAAGGCCCGGCGGCCCGTTCCGTCAAGCTGGACCTGCAGCCGTTCACGCTGGTGGGCGCCACCACGCGCGCCGGCATGCTGACCAACCCGTTGCGCGACCGCTTCGGCATTGTGGCCCGGCTGGAGTTCTACAATACCGAGGAACTGACCAAGATCGTCACCCGCAGCGCCGCGCTGCTGAAGGCCAACATCGCCCCGGACGGCGCGGTGGAAATCGCCCGCCGCGCGCGCGGCACGCCGCGTATCGCCAACCGCCTGCTGCGCCGCGTGCGCGACTACGCCGAAGTCAAGAGCAACGGCGACATCACCAAGGCCACCGCCGACGCCGCGCTGGTCATGCTCGACGTCGACACCGTCGGCTTCGACGTCATGGACCGCAAGCTGCTCGAAGCGGTGCTGTTCAAGTTTGGCGGCGGCCCGGTCGGCATCGGCAACCTGGCGGCCGCCATCGGCGAAGCGGCCGACACCATCGAGGACGTGCTGGAACCCTATTTGATCCAGCAAGGCTTTTTGCAGCGCACGCCGCGCGGCCGCGTCGCCACCCCGGCCGCCTACACGCACTTCGGCGTCGCCGCGCCGCGCACCAATCCCAATGGCGAACTGTGGGACCTGTGATGCAGATCTGGGTCGACGCCGACGCCTGCCCGGCGGTCATCAAGGACATCCTCTACCGCGTGGCCGACCGCACGCAGATGCAGGTCACGCTGGTGGCCAACCAGCTGCTGCGGGTGCCGCCGTCGCGCTTTATCCGCTCGGTGCAGGTGCCGTCCGGTGCCGATGTGGCGGACCAGGAAATCGTGCGCCTGCTGGCGCCGGGCGACCTGGTCGTCACCGGCGACATCCCGCTGGCGTCGGACGTGCTGAAGAAGGGCGGCTACGCGCTCAACCCGCGCGGCGAGTTCTACACCAACGACAACATCGCGCAGATGCTGACGATGCGCGCCTTCATGGACGAACTGCGTGGCAGCGGCGTCGACACCGGCGGCCCGGCCGCCTTCAGCCAGGGCGACCGCCAGGCCTTCGCCAACAGCCTGGACCGTCACATCAGCAAGATCCAGCGCGAGGCCGCCAGCCGCAGTTGACTGCGCACGATCTCGATGGCCGCAAGATGTAGAGGCGCGTAATTTTCAATCCAAGCTACCCAACCAAAATATTTTTTCGGCGGACATTGATTGCCTTCTGTGCAGCCAGGATGCGTTGAGCCGTCGCACGTAGTATTACCGGGTGCAACATCGTCAACCGCATCATTCGTCTTTGCAGTATTTCCCTGTCCAGATTCATCGCGTCGCCTTTGGCCGCGAAGGCGATCATATTTAAGGAGTCCAGCGCATTGATCATAATGACCGAACCACCAAAACTATTCCGCATGCGATTTATATAAATATTTGTCTGCCACAAATCGCCGCCAAGCAGATTGACCACCATCACGCCATTTGGGGTCAAAGCCTTATAGCAGTCCTGATAAAATTGTTGGCTACATAGTTGGGGCGGTTGGCCGTTGTTATCAAAGCCATCAACTAGCAATACATCAAATTCTGCGTCCGCGTGTCGGACGAATTCTGCGCCATCCATGCAAGCCACATTAAATCGCTCATCATCTTCCGGGACGAAGAATTGGTCGCGCAAATCAATCACCTGTCGGTCAATCTCCGCGACCGCAATGGCGGACTCGGGGAGATGGCGATAGCAAAATTTTGCCAAAGAACCTCCGCCCAAGCCTATCATGCCGATTTTATTTGGATTTCGTTTAAATAAAAGAAAGCCCATCATGGATTGTGTGTAAGCCAAAACCAGATCATCCGGTTCGTCCAGATTCATTTCGCTCTGAATTGAAAAAGCGTCGAACATCAGCGCCAGTGAACTTTGTTTCTTGTGAAGAATTGGTTTATCGGAGAGCGAGAGAAGAAGTAAATCCGATAGTTTCCCCAAAAGCATCATCACGCAGTCATGGCGGGGCGGAAGTTTTTCGGTGAGCAAAGTGGAGGTAATATAAAATCCCAAACTTCGTATTAAACGTGGCGAGGGGGAAACTAAAAGAGACCGAACCACAAATCTCTTGAGAATGGCGTTGACCTGTAACTCAAAAAAAGGCGATGAACAGGATTGTCGCGTTTGTCGGTATAACATTTTTCAAGACGTGGTTAATTTTTACGGTCGCTGTCAATGGGAATTGATACTGTGCGTGTTTCGATTTTCCAGTCAATGCGCCAAGCTTGGCATTCATAAACTGGCACTGCGGTCAATGAATGCATGTGTCTGGAATCAGCTGATTGAACCGACGATTTTGCATCGGCGTTCTTCGCAGAGATATTCACAACTCGTCTTTAGCATTCGCTTGCCGTACTCCCTGACGGTAAGGGGCCTGACTTGCCAAACGCTCTCCGTCTCCCGGTACCTGAGGCATTGGGCACTGCTGGGAGCTGTGGGGCAGTTTTCAGTTATTTTCATTTTTATCTAAACGTTTTTTATGCTGCATTGATGTCAAAACTGGGCTACCGGTCCTGACGACCCAGCTTTCTGACCGGTTGTCTGCGCGGCGCGGGAGAGAGACGGCTCGTTGGTATACATTACCATAGCATGATAATGTATGTATCATTAAAGTGGTGTAAAATGATGCTTTTCTGCGTATGCTCCCCGGCCTGGCAGGTGGCGGGCACGTCAGGGTTTGGATGGCAGACATTTCCGTCCGGTAAGGCGTCGCAGGTGGACTGCAGAGGATTTCTCGTGGTGGCTGGAAGCAAATGTTGAACTTGGACGATGATTACGCGATGCATTCCCATCGTTTTGCGGACCGGCTGGCCTACAGTCAAGGCAAGCCCTTCGCGTTCGATCATGGCGGCATGCGTACGCTGCATTTCGACGGGCGCTATATTCAAAGCGCCATGTGCATTGCCGCACCTGATGAATTGTTGTTGAGCTATACGCGGGCCATGATGGCTTTTTTGCTGACGAAACCGGCACCCCGCCATATTTTAATGATAGGTTTGGGCGGCGGCTCGTTGGCCAAGTTCTGCTATCGCCACTTATATGCGACGCGCATAACCGTGCTGGAATTGGATCAGCACGTCATTGCGCTCAGGCGGCAATTCATGCTGCCTGAGGATGATGAACGCTTCCAAATCATTCATGCCGATGCCGAGGACTATCTGTTCGGCATGCAACATACTGTCGATGTCATTTTGCATGATGGTTTCGTGGCGGATGGCCTGGCGCCCAAACTCAGCACCGAAATTTTCTATCGACGCTGCAGCGAGGTGCTGGACCTGGATGGCGTCCTTGTGTCGAATGTATTTGGTACGACTGATGATTTAATGCCTGTGATGACGCGCTTGCGGAAAGTCTTTGGGCCGAGGTTGTGGTGGGGCGATCCGTCCGGGTGCATCAATCGCATCATCCTTGCAACGAAAGATGTGGGCCAGATGACGCATCGCCCGACGCTGGTAAAGCGTGCTGAACAACTTGACCTCCGGCATGGCCTCGCGTTAGGAGACTTTGTCGACAGGCTGAAAACCGCTCACGACAAGAGTGACGCGGAATTTGATGCGATCGCCGACTATGATGTTGGCGCGGCCTTTATGCCCTATTGATCGACTGGGCATTCGATGTTCAAGGATTGTTCAGGGCCTGGATTTCAGGCTGCCGGTGTTGCCCGGGCAAGGCCCTTGCCGCCATCATTCGAATGGGCATTTGGGGGAATGCAATGCTAATTCAATTATAATGTCGGCATTTTCAGCAGCTTAGGACATGATCA
The DNA here is from genome assembly GCF_964254095.1 of Duganella sp. LjRoot269. NCBI lineage: Bacteria > Pseudomonadati > Pseudomonadota > Betaproteobacteria > Burkholderiales > Oxalobacteraceae > Duganella > Duganella sp. LjRoot269. The sequence continues at coordinate 1,406,638 of NZ_CAXUSL020000001.1, forward strand.
TGGAAAGCAAAACGGCGCGGATGACCGTGCTGGTCGACCCGGTGAAGAAACAAGCGTTTGAACGGCTGTGCGCGAGTCAGGATTTGACACCTTCACAAGTATTGCGCCAGCTTATGCGGGACTATATGGAGAGTTTTGGTATCGACTATAGTACCAAAAGTCGAATTGGCAAGAAGCAAGTCGAAGAAGAAGCATCATAGTTTTTCAGCGTTTTCAGGGAATTCAATTATAATCAAATTATAATTGACTACTCATTCTCATCTAGACCAATGGAAACCAAATCTGCCCGCATGACTATTTTGCTCGACCCTGCCAAGAAGAAGGCATTTGAGGAGTTGTGCGCGGCCCAGGATCTGACGCCGTCCCAGGTCCTGCGTCGACTGATGCGCGAGTACCTTGAACAGCATGACGTTCATTACAGTACGAAAAATACACTCGGATTGCCACCGCAAAAAAAATAAATCCTTGATGCCGGCGCTGCCGGACCGGGATTCACCCCGGACTCCGCGATCGGCGCAGGCGGATTGCCTTGCCGAGCCAGGCGTCGATCTTCGTTGAAACGGTCTAGGGTATGGGTGGACATAGTCAGAAAATCAAATTCTTCCGCAGCAGGATACCGGAGTTCGAGTGCGTTCCGGGCTGCCATGATTGCTGCGGGCCTGTACGCATTTCCACCGTGGAGATCGCCAGGCTGCCGGTAAAGAGCGCGGCGGAGCATGAAGCCGCGCTCGCCGCTTGGAGTTGCCCCTATCTCGGCAGTGGAGGATGTGAGGTGTATGCCGAGCGTCCCTTGATTTGCCGTTTGTTCGGTACCACGCCGCAACTCATGTGTCCCAACCACAGGCGGCCGACGGAAATGATTTCCCCTGCAATCGAGCAAGAAATATTTACGTATTTCAGGGAAGTACGTCACGTGCTGCTTTGACGGCAAACGCTTTAACGATATCTAGATGCGACGGCGTTTTGGCGGGCGGCAGCCATTATGCGGCATGGGGGTTACATCCTGGACCTCGAGGATCCTTATGCCGAGGCTGTTCAAAGCGCGTACCGCCGACTCACGACCAGGTCCCGGACCTTGGATGCGCACTTGCAGACTGTGAACGCCAAACTCCACAGCAAGTTTTCCGGCGGCGTCGGCAGCAACCTGTGCTGCGAACGCGGTCGATTTACGCGACCCCTTGAATCCGGCGCTGCCGGAGGTTGCCCAGGAAAGCGCATTCCCTTGCAGATCCGTAATCGTGATGATCGTATTGTTGAACGATGCGTGGACGTGCGCGATCGCGGAGCTGACGTTCCTGCTGACCTTTTTTCGCATGCGTGCCGATGTTGCCTTATTGGCTGACTTTGCCATATTTCTCCTATTTGAGCGTGCATTTTATCACTCTCGCATGTAACTCATATGATAATCACCTTATCATATTGTGTGAGCTAAACGTAATGCAGCTGCCGACCGGCGCCGATGTGGCGGACCGGGAAGTCGTGGATAGTGCTTTACAACTGCCATGCGCCATGAGATGTTAGCGCTATCTTTTTTTATGAGGACTGCCATGAGGAAAATAGTGATGGCGCTGTGCGCCGGGCTGCTGCTTGCCCCTTCGGTTCATGCGGACAACCAGTACAAGCTGCTGGTGCTGGCGATGCCGGGCAAGTATCACTACGAGTACATCCCGATCGCGCGCGACAGCCTGGAGACGCTGGCCAAGCTGCATGCCTTCGAGCTGACCTACACCAACAAGCCGGAAGTGTTCGACGGCGACTTGAGTCAGTACGCCGCCATCATGTTCCTCAATACGCCGGGCGAGGAACTGAGCGAGCCGCGCCGCAAGAAATTCGAGGACTACATGCGCAACGGCGGCAACGCCATGCTGGTGCACCGCGCGCTGATCATTCCGCCCAATACCTGGCCATGGTTTGAAAAACTGATCGGCCGCCGCGTCGGCAACCACCCGATGCTGCAGACCGGCGTGGCCGAGGTGGTAGACAGGAAATTCCCGGCGACCTACGGCTTGCCGTCGCGCTGGGTCTGGAGCGATGAATGGTATGTGTTCGACAATCCGTGTGACATCAAGATCCATCCCGTGCTGAATGTCGACGAAAGCACCTACGATCCGACCAAGATCTGGCCGGGCCAGGTGACGCACGGCATGGGCAAGGATCACCCTGTGGCGTGGTACCACACATACGAAAAGGGCCGCGTGTTCATCACTTCGTTGGGACACAACGGAGAGATGTACCGCGACCCGCAATACCTGGGACACCTGATGGGCGGCATCTACTGGACCGCCACAGGCAAGGGCATCCAGCAGTAGCCGCCTTCCGGCTTATTTTTTGACCGTGCGCGTGCCGACCACCTCGACCGTCACGCGGCGGTTTTTGGCGCGGCCTTCAGCCGTCTTGTTGTCGGCCATCGGCTGGGTCTCGCCCTTGCCTTCGGTGTAGATGCGCGCGGCGTCCATGCCTTTGGACACCAGATAAGCCTTGACCGCTTCGGCGCGGCGCAGCGACAGTTTCTGGTTGTAGTCGTCCGAGCCCACCGAGTCGGTATGGCCGACGGTGACCATCACTTCGGTGTTCATGCCTTGCAGCTTGAGCAGCAGATCGTCCAGCGCGGCCTTGCCGTCCTGCTTGACGACCGACTTGTCGAAATCAAACAACGCTTCGGCGGCGAACGAGACTTTTTCCGATGTCGGCTCCGGTGCTTTTGGCGGCGGCGGAGGCGGGGCCGGCGCTACCACCGGCGGCGGCGCTGGTTCCGCAGCCGGCGGCGGCACATAGGCCGGCGCGCTGTGCGCAGGTCGGCCCAGCTTGTAGACCAGGCTGACCGACAGCAGGTCGACGTCGCCGCGATTGCCGACGGCGTCGTTGACGCGATAACGTTCCATCTCGCCGCGCACGGCCAGGGCTTCGCTCAGCTTGTACTCCAGGCCCAGGCCGGCCTTGGCGTTGAGCTTGCGCTCGCTATGATCGGGACCGGTCACCGCCATCAGGCGGTTGCCGGTGAAGTGGGTGCTGGTCTTGGCGTAGTTCATGCCGACCCGGCCCAGCAGCGACAGCCGTTCGGTGAACGGAAACTGTCCCAGCAAGTCCAGGTTGGCGCCCTTGAAGCCGGCCTCGCCGTTGAACACGCCGTTGCCGGACGTGGTCGAGTTGAAGCTGAATTTGCCCAGGTCGAAGTAGCCCAGTTCCAGCGCCAGGTAGCGGTTCAGCTGCTTGCCGACGAACAGCTTGTAGCCTGTGTCGCGCTCATCCTTGCTGAACGCCGTGACCGTGGCGCCGTTGGCTTTCAGGCTGTCCGTCAGGCGCTGCTCGTCGATGGTGGCGCGCGAGCGGCCGACGCCCGCGCCCAGGTACCAGGCGCTGTTGGCCCATTCCGGATTGATAAAGGGCTCTTCCGCTTGCGCGAGCTGGATGGTGAGCATGGCGCAGGCGAGCGCGCTCAGGGTTCCGATTTTTTTGGCGATGGTCATGATGATGTCCCGATAGATGAGCGTTTATTTGGCGATCTGGTTGTTGCGCAGCGTGACGGCGGCGGCGGTCAGCACACGGCCGTTGAGCAGCGTGGTGTTGTCGCCCACCGTGATCGCAGCCGACTGGCCGAGGATCGTGCCTTTGAAGACGCCATTGGCGCCCAGGGTGGTCGGACCAACCGGCACCCAGCTCACATCGCCTGCGGTGGCGCCGTTGCTCAGGGCGACGATCGCGTTGGCGGTCGAGTTGAGCGTCAGCGCAGTGCGGAAGATGTAGACGCCGGGACCGTTCAGCGTCAGCGTGCCGGTGATGTTGATGGCGCCGGCGTAGCAGTAGACGCCAGGTGCCAGGGTCAGGCCGCCGAGGTCGATGTCGCCGGCAAAGCTGACGTCGCAGGTACGGCCGTTTGCGTTGCTGATGGCGGTTTGCAGATCGGCCATGGCGCCGGACAGGATGGCGCCGGACTTGTAGTTGGTGTAGCCGGCGGCCAGCGTCGGGTCGGTGGTTTGCGACGGCGCGCCGACGTTGCCGGTAATCAGCGTGGTGCCGCCGGAGTTGTTGGTCAGCGAGGTGCCTGCCAGTACGGCGAAATTGGCGGCGCTACCCAGCGGTACCGACAGCGAGACTGGCGGCGTTGGAGGCGCGACGGCGGCAACGGTCAGCGCGGCGCTGCCCGATTTGGTGCCGACAGTGGCGGTGATGGTGGCGGTGCCGACAGCGACGCCGGTGGCGACGCCGGTGGAGGCCACGGTGCCGATCAGCGGGCTGTTCGAAGTCCATGCGGCGCCGCTGGTGACAAACGCGGTGGTGTTATCCGAATAGGTCGCGGTGGCGACGAATTGCTGCTGGCCGCCGGCCACGACGGTGGAGGTCAGTGGCGTAACGGCGATGCTGGACAGCGTCACGGCAGGCACGGTGACGGTGGTGGCCGCGTTCTTGCCGTTGATGGTGGCGGTGATGACCGAGCTGCCCGATGCGGCGCCGGTGACCAGGCCGCCGGTGCTGACGGTGGCGCTGCCAGGCGTTGCCGATGCGAAGCTCGAGCTGGCGGTCAGGTCCTGCGTGGACGCATCCGAATAGGTGCCGATGACGGCCAACTGGCGCGTGGCGCCGATCTGCACGCTAGGGTTTTGCGGTGTCACGGCGATGCTGGTCAGCGCTACGCCAGGCACGGTGATGGTGGTGGCCGCGCTCTTGCCGCCGCTGGTGGCGGTGACCACCGAGGTGCCGAGGGCGGCGCCGGTGACCAGGCCGCCGTTGCTGACGGTGGCGCTGGTTGGCGTTGCCGACACGAAGGTCGAGCTGCCGGTCAGGTCCTTGGTGGTGGCGTCGGAATAGGTGCCGAGGACGGTCAGTTGACGGCTGGCGGCAATCTGCACGGTCGGGTTTTGCGGCGCGACGGTGACGGACACCAGCACGGCCGGCGTGACGGTCAGCGTGGCCGACGCGGTCTTGCCGCCGTAGGCTGCGCTGATGATGGCGGTGCCGGGGCTGACGCTGGTGGCCAGTCCGGTAGCGCCGCCGATGGTGGCGACGGCCGGCGTGGCCGAGGTCCAGGTGGCGGTTACCGGCTGTGTGGAGCCGTCGCTCAAGGTTGCGCTGGCGCTGAACTGCTGGGTGGTGCCGAGGGCGATGCTAGGGGCCAAGGGCGTGACGGCCAGCGAAACCAGCGTCGCGCCGGGCACGCCGAGGATAGGATCGCGCCCCTGGTCGCCGCCGCCGCAGCCTGCCAGCAAGGTGGCGGCGAGGAAGCCGACGGAATAGAACAGTGTCTTGGTGTATCTCTGCAGGACATTCATGATGTTTCCTTTTGTACTGAAATCAGTGGACCAACTAGCCGCCTTCGCTGTTGGCGAAAGGCAAGTGGTTCACGATGTCATGCCCGCCGGCGCCGGTATGTGCGCTTGCGCGCATAGCGCTTTAAGGCTAGGAAACTTTGTGGAAAATAAACATCAGAGGAGTTCGGCGCCGCGCAGAACGCGCGGCGCAGGAGAGTGGGGGGCGGCTTATTCCTGGCGCAGCCACACTTGCGAGCGGCCCAGCATCGGCACGCCGATGTAGCCGCGCACGCTGAGTTTCTTGCCGCCGTCGGTCAGGTGCATCTTGCTGCGGTAGACCTTGCCGTTGTCGGGGTCGAGGATTTCGCCGCCGGCGTATTCGTCGCCATCCTTCTTCAGGCCGTTCATGATGACCATGCCGACGATGGGCTGGTTCTTGCGCGCGTCGTCACACTTCTCGCACTTGGGATTCTGGTCTTCGCCGGGGGCGCGGAACAGCTGTTCGATCTTGCCTTGCAGAACGCCGTTGCCTTCGGTGATGCGGATCAGCGCCTTCGGCTTGCCGCTGACGTCGTCGATGTTTTTCCACAGGCCGACAGGCGAGCTGTCGTCGGCAAAGGCCGGGGCGATGGATAGTGCCGCAGTGATGATCAGTGCGAGGAATTTCATGAGGGGTCTCCGGGTTTGTTTTTGGTTTGGACTTTCATTATACGAACTGGCGGACGCGTGAGCGCAGCCGCCTGATCGATTAGAGTCCGCCGTCGAAAATGGCCTGGTTGGCGAAGTCTGCCTTGGTCAGCGGCTCGTGAGTTGCCAGCAGCGAGGCCATCGTGCGCTGCATGTGGCGCAGCAGCGCCGGATGGTGGGCGTCGCGCGGGTGCAGGCTGAACCGCACCAGCTGCGCCGGCGCCTGACGCGTCGCTGCCGACACCGCGATGCGCGACAGGAGCCGGCCGGCGGCGTTGCGGGTCGAGTACATCAGGCTGGTCGCGGGCAGCGCCAGCGGCCGCGCGCGCAGCAGATGAAAATGCCGCAGCGTGGTGGTGTAGAGCAAGCCGCTGTCGCGCAGCGCGGCCCAGGCGCCGTCGCTCAGCAGCCAGGCCGGCGCCACGAAGCCATGCAGCGGCCAGCGGCGCCGGGAAAAATAGGCCATGCCCAGCGCCAGCCGGCGCTGTGCCTGCTGCGTGCTCAGCGCCGCGAACTCGCCTTCGCCTTGCGTGAACAGGCGCCGCCAATACGCCTCGGACAGGTTGCGCGGCGGCGAGCCCCGGTCCAGGTGGGTGTACCCATGCAGCGCCAGTTCATGGCCCTGCGCCAGCACCTGCTCGATGGCCGTCTCGTATTCCCGCGCGCCGCACAGCGGGTCGCTGCGCCGGCCGTGATAGCACGGCACCACCAGCCAGGTCAATGGAATATCCGCCACCGCGCGCAACGCCTGCCACAGGCGCAGGCAGTCCGGCCACGTGGCTGGCGCCACGTCATGGATCGACACGCACAACGCGCGCCGGATGGGCTGCTCAGCGGCCGACACTGGCGCTGCCCGGCCCGCGCAGGGCATGGTAGTGGTCCAGCAGATGCGGCAGCACCCGGTTCCAGTCGTAGTGCGTGCACGCCGTGCGGCGGGCGCGCTCGCCCATGCAGGCCAGGTCCCCGGCGTACAGCGCGGCGATGCCTTCCGCCAGACTGCTCGCGCTGTTCGGCTTGACCACCACGCCGGTGCCGGGAGCGACCAGTTCCCCGATGCCGCCGGCGCTGGTGACCACGGCCGGCAGGCCGCAGGCCATCGCCTCGAGCACGATCAGGCCGAAGGTCTCGCTGTCGCCGGCGTGCACCAGCGCGTCGCAGCCTGCCAGCAGCCGCGCCAGCGCCCGCGGGTTGGTCTGGAACGGCAGCACCGACACCGGCCCGCTGCGGCGCGGCGCGCGTCCGCCGACCATCAGCAAATGGTAGGGCGCGCCGAGTCGCCTGACGGCGGCATCCAGCAGGTCGAGCTTTTTGGTACTGTTGAAGCGGCCGGCGTACACCAGCAGCCGGGCCGACGCCGGCAACCCGAGGTCGGCGCGCAGGTTGCCGTGCGCGCGTTGCGGATGGAAGATCACGGTGTCGATGCCCAGCGGCTGCTGGTGCGCATGCAGGCCGAGCGTGGCCAGGCGCCGCACCATGGCCGCGCTGGGTGCCAGCAGCAGGTCGCAATGGCGGTACAGCCGGCGCACGTATTGCTGCGCCATCCGCCCGGCGGCGCTGCCGAAGCGCTTGCGCACCAGTTGCGGCAGGTCCGAATGATAGAAGCCGACCAGCGGCACGCCGAGCCGCCGCGCCGCTTGCACCGCGGCCCAGCCGCAGGGACCTGCGTCGCCGGTTTCGATCAGGTCCGGCTGCAGCCGCAGCAACACCCGCGTGACCGCTTCCGCCGAGCGCGGCATGCGGTAGCCGTGCAAGCCGGGCAGCGCGATGCCGGGAAGCGCCACCGTGTGCGGCGGGCCGGCCTGGGCGACCGCGCCGGCGTGTGGCGGCAGGTTGGGGCTGGCAATGGTATGGCGCATGTCCGCCCGGCCCGCCAGCCAGCGCGCCTTGGCGTCGAGGTAGGTGGTGATGCCGCCGCCGCCACCGCCATAGAACATCGTCACGTCGACCACATGCATATCTGCCTCGGATAGAGTCGTGCTGAGAGGATGATATGTCAGCAAACGCCTGGCGGCGCAGCGGCACGCGGCCAAAAGCGGCGCTCCTACAGCATGCGGCGCCGCCATCCTACATCGCCGAAATTACACTTATTGTCTAAAATAAGATAATATGTGCAAATGAAAAAGACAGCCGAACAGAAAAATCTGCTGGAACAGATGAAGCAGGTCGCCGATGGACTGGGCCAGACGCTGGCGCCGTTCTGCGAAGTGGTGCTGCACGACCTGCTCGATCCCAAGCACACGATACTGGCGATCCACAACAATATGTCCGGGCGCAGCATCGGCGCGCCGGCCACCAAGCTGGGGCTGGCGCGCATCGCCGATCCCGAATTCGCACAGGTGATCGCCAACTATCCGAACACCTTTCCCGACGGCCGGCTGGCGAAAAGCACGTCGGTCGGCATCAAGGACAGCGAGGGCCGCTACATCGCCGCGCTGTGCATGAATGTGGACCTGACCGTGTTCCGCAGCCTGAACACCTTGCTGACGCAATTCAGCAGCGTCAACGCGGAAGCGGCCGTCAGCGAGACGATGGAGCCGACCGGCGCCGATGCCATCCGCATCCGCATCGACCAGTTCGCGGCGCGCCTGGGCTCGACGCCGCGCGCGCTGAAGGCCGACGAGCGCAAGGCCCTGATGCGCGAACTGAAAGACGCCGGCCTGAGCGACGTGCGGCGCGCGATGGAGATCGTGGCCGCCTACCTCAACGTATCCCGCGCGACCGTCTACAACGACGCGCGCTAATTCATCCATAGGAGCATCATGAGCGAACTGAAACTGCCAACTTACGCCGATGTGGTCGCCGCGTCGGAACGCATCGCCGGCCACGCGCACCGCACGCCGGTGGCCACCTCGCGCACCGCCAACGAGGAACTGGGCGCCGAAGTGTTCTTCAAGTGCGAGAACCTGCAGCGCATGGGCGCGTTCAAATTCCGCGGCGGCTACAACGCGCTGGCGAAGTTCGACGCGGCGCAGCGCAAGGCCGGCGTGGTGGCCTTCTCGTCGGGCAATCACGCGCAGGCGATCGCGCTGTCGGCCAGGCTGATGGGCATTCCGGCCACCATCGTCATGCCGCTCGATGCGCCGGCGTCGAAGATCGCCGCCACGCGCGGCTATGGCGCGCAAGTGGTGACCTACGACCGCTACACCGAGGACCGCGAACAGATCGGCCGCGACCTGGCGCAGAAGCATGGCCTGACCCTGATCCCGCCGTACGACCATCCGGACGTGATCGCGGGGCAGGGCACGGCGGCCAAGGAATTGCTGGAGGAAGTCGGGCACCTGGATGCGCTGTTCGTTTGCCTGGGCGGTGGCGGCCTGCTGAGCGGCTCGGCGTTGGCGACGCGGGCGATTTCGCCGTCGACCAAAATCTATGGCGTGGAGCCGGAAGCGGGCAACGACGGCCAGCAGTCGTTCCGCAGCGGCCGCATCGTGCATATCGACACGCCGAAGACCATCGCGGACGGCGCGCAGACTCAGCACCTGGGCAACCTGACCTTCCCGATCATCCAGCGCGACGTGGACGATATCCTGACGGTGAGCGACGAGCAGTTGCGCGCCGAGATGCGCTTCTTCGCGGCGCGCATGAAGATGGTGGTGGAGCCGACCGGTTGCCTGGGCTTCGCCGCCGCGCGGGCGATGAAGGACAAGTTGCAAGGCAAGCGGATCGGCGTGATCATCAGCGGCGGCAACGTCGACATCGAACGCTACGCCGCGCTGCTGGCAGAATAATCACGCATACTTCTTCAACTTGAAGTCGCGCAGCACTTCGTGCGCGGCGTTGTGCCCCGGCGCTCCGGTCACGCCGCCGCCGGGATGGGTGCCGGCGCCGCAGGTGTACAGTCCGGCGATCGGGCCGCGATAGTCCGCATGGCCCAGCATCGGTCGCGCAGAGAACAGCTGGTCCAGTCCCAGTGCGCCGTGGAAGATGTCGCCGCCGACCAGCCCGAAGGTGCGCTCCAGGTCGAGCGGGCTCATGATCTGCCGGCCCAGCACCGAGCCCTTGAAATTGGGGGCGTAGGCGTTGACGGTGTCTATCATCAGGTCGGCGACGGTGTCGCGATGCTCGTCCCAGCTGGCGCCGTCGGGCAACTGCGGCGCGACGTGCTGGCAGAACAGGCTGGCGACATGTTGGCCGGACGGCGCCAGCGTGGGGTCCAGCGTGGAAGGAATCAGCACTTCGACGATCGGCTTGCGCGCCCAGCCGAGCGCGCGGGCGTCATGGTAGGCGCGCTCCATGTAGCCGAGGCTGGGCGCGATGATGATGCCGCTGCCGTGATGCTCGGCCATCGTCTTGCCGGGCAGGCAGCTGAAGTCCGGCAGCTCCGACAGCGCGACGTTCATGCGGAAGGTGCCCGAGCCGCAGCGCCAGCCCTCCATGCGGCGCAGGAAATCGCCGGGCAGGGCGGCCGCGTCGACCAGCGTCGTGTACAGCAGGCGCGGATTAAGGTTGGACACCACCACCCGCGCATCGAGCCGCTCGCCTTTCGAGGTGACGACGCCGACCGCGCTGCCCTTATCCAGCAGCACCTCCCGCACGCCGCAGCCGGCGCGGATCTCGACCCCGAGCGCCTCGGTCGACCTGGCCATCGCCTGCGTGATGGCGCCCATGCCGCCGATGGCATGGCCCCAGGCGCCTTTTTTCCCGTTCACCTCGCCGAACACATGATGCAGCAGCACATAGGCGGAGCCCGGCGTGTACGGACTGGCGTAGTTGCCGACGATGCTGTCGAAGCCGTAGGCGGCCTTGATCGGCGCGCTTTCGAACCAGCCGTCCAGGTAGTCGCCGGCCGATTTGGTGAACAGGTCGAGCAGTTCGCGCTGGGTGGCGAGCGGCAGCTTGCGCATGCGGTTGCCCAGGCTGCCGGCCTTGATCAGTTCGGGCAGGGCGCTGAGCCAGTTGCCCTGGACCAGGTTGGGCGGCGTCTGCAGCACCGTGTCGCGCAGCAGTTCGGCCGCGGCCTCCAGATGTTCGCCATACGCTTGCAGGCGGTCGGCGTCGCGTCGGGAGAATTTCGCCACTTCGGCGGCGGTCTTGCCGGGGCCGATCTTCAGGTAGCGGCCGTCATCCAGCGGAAGGAAGTTCGATAGCGGGCGCTCGACGACCTGCAATCCGTGCCTGGCAAGTTCCATGTCGTGGATCACCTTGGGATTGAGCAGCGACACCGTGTACGCGGCCACCGAATTGCGAAATCCCGGGTGGAATTCCTCGGTCACCGCCGCGCCGCCGACCACGGGGCGCCGCTCCAGCACGGTGACCTTCAGGCCGGCTTTTGCCAGATAGTGAGCACATACAAGGCCGTTGTGGCCGCCGCCGATAATGATCACGTCGCGCATCAAATCTCTCCAAAAACACAGGGATTCCATTGTGCGGACGGCGTCGGCAAATTGCATTGCACAGGCCGACGAATTGCATGAAAATACTGAGCAAAATGACGAAGGTATCGGCAAAAGGAAAAAATGGACGACATCGATCAGCAACTGCTGGCCCTATTGCGCGAAAACGCGCGCGCCGCGACGACCGAGCTGGCACGCAAGCTGGGGCTGTCGCGCACGACGGTGCAAAGCCGCATCGACCGCCTGCAGCGTTCAGGTGTTGTGATCGGTTATACGGTGCGCACCAGCGCGGACTATCGCGCGGGACTGGTACGCGCGCTGGTGATGATCACGGCCATGCCGAAACTGACGCCCGGCATAGAAAGCGCGCTGCGCCGGATTGCCCATGTGCGCACGCTGCATTCGGTGAATGGGATCTACGATTTCATCGCCGGCGTTGAAGCCGGTTCGGTGGAGGAGCTGGATGGCGTGGTCGACCGGATCGGTGCGCTGGATGGGGTGGAGCGGACCACGACGTCGATCCTGATGACGACCCGTATCGACCGCTAGCCAAAAAAAAGCCGCGCGGCTTGCGCCGGGCGGCTTTTGCTTTGCAGCGGAACTTGTCAGGCGGCTGGCAGCTTGGCGAACTGCTCGCGCATCTTGTCCAGCGTGGCGGAGAAGTTGGCAACGCGTTCCTTCTCTTGCGCCACCACTTCGGCTGGCGCGCGGGCGACGAAGCTTTCGTTCGACAGCTTGCCGTTGGCCTTGTTGATCTCGCCTTCGACGCGGGCGATCTCCTTGGCAAGGCGCTCGCGCTCGGCCTTGACGTCGATCTCCACCTTCAGCATCAGCTTGGTCGTGCCGACGATGGACACGGCGGCCGGCGATTCCGGCAGCGCGTCGACGATCTGCACCTCGGCCAGCTTGCCCAGCGACTGGATGTACGGCGCGAACAATTCCATCGCCGCCTTGTCGGCCGCATTGCCCGGCTCGACGATCAGCGGCACGCGCAGCGACGGCGCCAGCTGCATTTCGCCACGCAGGTTGCGGGTGGCGTCGGTCAGCGACTTCAGCTGCTGCATCCAGGCTTCGGCCGATTCATTGATGTTGGCGGTGTTGGCGATCGGGTACGGCTGCATCATGATCGAGTCGCCCGTCTTGCCGGCCAGCGGCGCGACGGCTTGCCACAGCGCCTCGGTGACGAACGGAATGACCGGATGCGCCAGGCGCAGCACCACTTCCAGCACGCGCAGCAAGGTGTGGCGGGTGGCGCGTTGCTGGCCTTCGGTGCCGCTCTGTACCTGCACCTTGGCCACTTCCAGGTACCAGTCGCAGTACTCGTCCCAGACGAATTTGTAGATGGTCGAGGCGATGTTGTCGAAGCGGTAGTCCTCGAAGCCCTTGGCCACGTCCAGCTCGGCCTTCTGCAGCAGCGAGATGATCCACTTGTCGGCGTTCGACAGGTCCGCCTCATTCGCGGAGCAATCCTTGCCTTCGGTGTTCATCAGCACGAAGCGGGTGGCGTTCCACAGCTTGTTGCAGAAGTTGCGATAGCCTTCGGCGCGGCCCAGGTCGAAGTTGATGTTGCGGCCCAGCGAGGCGTACGAGGCCATCGTGAAGCGCACCGCGTCGGTACCGTAGGCGGCGATGCCTTCCGGGAATTCCTTGCGCGTGGCCTTGGCGATCTTCTCGGCCGCTTTCGGATTCATCAGGCCGGTGGTGCGTTTTTCCACCAGCGCGTCGATGCCGATGCCGTCGATCAGGTCGATCGGGTCCAGCGTGTTGCCCTTGGACTTGGACATCTTCTGGCCCTGCGAGTCGCGCACCAGGCCGTGCACGTACACGGTCTTGAACGGCACCTGGCCGGTGAAGTGCGCGGTCATCATGACCATGCGCGCCACCCAGAAGAAGATGATGTCGAAGCCGGTCACCAGCACCGACGATGGCAGGAAGGCCTTGATGTCGGGCGTTTCTTCCGGCCAGCCCAGGGTCGAGAACGGCACCAGCGCGGACGAGAACCAGGTGTCGAGCACGTCGTTGTCGCGGCGCAGCGGGCCGGTGCTGCCCTTGGCGGCCGCTTGCGCGATCGCTTCGGCTTCGGTCTTGGCGACGAAGATGTTGCCGGCGTCGTCGTACCATGCCGGGATCTGGTGGCCCCACCACAGCTGGCGCGAGATGCACCAGTCCTGGATGTTGTTGAGCCACTGGTTGTAGGTGGTGCTCCAGTTTTCCGGCACGAACTTGATCTCGCCGCTGGCGACCTTGTCCAGCGCGGTCTCGGCGATCGACTTGCCCGGGAAGAAAGTGCCTTCCGGCGCCGGCTTGCTCATGGCGACGAACCACTGGTCGGTCAGCATCGGCTCGATGACCACGCCCGTGCGGTCGCCGCGCGGCACCATCAGCTTGTGCGGCTTGACCTGTTCCAGCAGGCCTTGCGCTTCCAGGTCGGCGACGATCTGCTTGCGCGCAACGAAGCGGTCCATGCCACGGTAGGCTGCCGGCGCGTCGTCGGCGATCTTGGCGTCCAGGGTCAGGATAGACGGCATCGCCAGGTTGTGGCGCTGGCCGACGGCGTAGTCGTTGAAGTCGTGCGCAGGGGTGATCTTGACGCAGCCGGTGCCGAACTCCTTGTCGACATACGAGTCGGCGATGATCGGGATTTCGCGGTCCGACAGCGGCAGCTTCAGCATCTTGCCGACCAGCGACAGGTAGCGCTCGTCGGTGGGATCGACCGCCACGGCGACGTCGCCCAGCATCGTCTCGGGACGGGTGGTGGCCACGGTCAGCGAACCGCTGCCGTCGGCCAGCGGGTACTTGATGTACCACATCGAGCCGTCTTCCTCTTCCGACACCACTTCCAGGTCGGAGACGGCGGTGCCCAGCACCGGGTCCCAGTTGACCAGGCGCTTGCCGCGGTAGATCAGGCCCTGCTCGTGCAGGCGGACGAAGACGTCGGTGACGACTTTCGAGCGCGGCTCGTCCATCGTGAAGTATTCGCGCTTCCAGTCCGGCGAGGCGCCCAGGCGGCGCATCTGGCCGGTGATGGTGGAGCCGGATTTCTCTTTCCACTCCCAGACTTTTTCCACGAACTTCTCGCGGCCCAGGTCGTGGCGCGAGATTTTCTGCGCGTCCAGCTGGCGCTCGACGACGATCTGCGTGGCGATGCCGGCGTGGTCGGTGCCCGGGATCCAGGCGGTGTTATGCCCCAGCATGCGATGGTAGCGGGTCAGGCCGTCCATGATGGTCTGGTTGAATGCATGGCCCATGTGCAGGGTGCCGGTCACGTTCGGCGGCGGCAGCTGGATGCTGAAAGAAGGTTTGCCGGCGTCGAGGGTGGCGGTGTAGTAACCGCGCTGTTCCCACTCGGTACGCCAGAATTGTTCAATGTCGGCAGGCTCGAAAGACTTGGCTAATTCCATGATTTGGCTGATTTATTTTAGAAATGCGTTTGCGAAAACAGCCATTATAGATGACGCGGCAAGCCATGCGCGCATCGGCGTTTGTTAAACTCCGGACATTTCCCGTCACATTGTCGAATTTTGCAAGATTTTTGACTCGTGGCCGCCAAAAGCATACCGTTTCCGATCCCAATAATTTTTTGATAACACGGAGACGGAAATGACCACACGACTCATTGCTGTGCTGATCGCAGGCTTATTCGCCGGCGCATCGGCTTCCGCGCTGGCCCAGTCCAACAAGGTCTGGATCAGCGTCGGCGACGCCGCGTATGCGCAATTGCAGAAGGCGGCGCCGCAGGCGGTGGCCCGCGAAAGCCGCGCCACCCTGGCCGGACAGGAGAAAATCCATCTGGTCGAAGTCGACGAGCGGCAGATGCTGGCGCTGTCGGCCGCCGTGCACCGCGAACTGCACCGCTGCGGCGGCTTCATGTTCCACGCCAGCGAGGCGGCCGGCATCGCCGCGCTGACGCCGTCCAAGACCCGCACCACGCTGGCGGGCCTGGCCGCGGCGCGGCCGTCGTATGCGATCGACCAGCAAAGCGTGGTCAATCCCATGCTGGCCCAGATGCAAGCAAGCAACATCGGCCAGACCATCATCGACATGTCGTCCTACGCCAACCGCTACTACACGACCAACAACGGCGTCAACGCGTCGAACTGGCTCAAGCAGCGCTGGACCACGATGGCGGCCGGCCGCAGCGACATCGCCGTGACCCAGTACACCCACTCGGCCTACCCGCAAAAGTCGGTGATCCTGACCATCACCGGCACCGACAACCCGAACGAAGTGGTGGTGCTGGGCGGCCACCTCGATTCGATCAACCAGGCCGGCACCAGCGAGACCACGAAGGCGCCCGGCGCCGACGACGACGCCTCCGGCATCGCCAGCATGACCGAGATGCTGCGGGTGATGATCGCCAGCGGCTACAAGCCACGCCGCACCATCAAGATGATCGGCTACGCCGCCGAGGAAGTCGGCCTGCGCGGCTCGCAGGACATCGCCCAGAACCACAAGGCCAACAACGTCAACGTGGTCGGCGTGATGCAGCTCGACATGACCAACTACAAGGGCTCGGTCAACGACATCTACCTGTACACCGACTACACCGACAACGCGCAGAACACCTTCGTCGCCAACCTGATCACGACCTACCTGCCGACGCTGAAGATCGGCTACGACAAGTGCGGCTACGCCTGTTCCGACCATGCGTCGTGGACCTCGGCCGGCTACTGGTCGTCGATGCCGTTCGAGGCGGCGATGGGCGAGGACGATCCCTACATCCATACCGCCAACGACACCTACGCCAACAGCGGCAACCAGGCCGACCACGCGCTCAAGTTCGCGCGCATGGCGCTGGCCTACGCGGTGGAGCTGGGCAGCGACGGCGCCGGCGTGACGCCGCCGGCCGAGCGCACCGAGACCTTCACCGGCAGCCTGGCCAAGGGCCAGACCCGCGCCTACGGTCCTTACCTGGTGGCCGCCGGCGGCAGCTTCAAGGCGGCGCTCAGCGGCACCGGCGACACCGACCTGTACGTGCGCAAGGCCGGCGCGGCGACCACCAGCAGCTACGATTGCAAGTCCGACGGTCCGAGCAGCACCGAGAGCTGCACCGTGTCGTACGCCGCCAACGGCAACGCCTATGTGCTGCTGAACGGCTATGCGGCGTCGAGCTACACGCTGACCTTGACCTACCTCCCGCAATAGGGGCGACGGCGGCCGGCGATGCTGTGCCGGCCGCCGCATCTGGAGTATGCTTTCGCCATCATTCAAAGGAGACAGCAATGCCCAGTTTTGAAACCGTGACCGTCGGCGTCGAAGACCATATCGCCACCGTGCGCCTGAACCGCCCGGAGAAGATGAACGCGATGAACCTGGCGATGTGGAACGATATCCGCAGCGCCTTCCAGTACATCGATGCGACGCCGGAGATCCGAGTGGCGATTCTGGAAGGAGAGGGCAAGGGCTTCACCGCCGGCATCGACCTGCAGATGATGATGGGCCTGGGCGCGCAGATCCGCGACGACTGCGACGGCCGCACGCGCGAGAACCTGCGCCGCGTGATCCTCGACCTGCAGGATACGCTGACCAGCCTGGAGCGCTGCCGCAAGCCGGTGCTGGCGGCCGTGCACGGCGCCTGCGTCGGCGGCGGCATCGACCTGATCTGCTGCGCCGACATGCGCTACTGCTCGGCCGATGCCTGGTTCACCATCAAGGAAATCGACATCGGCATGACGGCCGACATCGGCACGCTGCAGCGCCTGCCCAAGCTGATCGGCGACGGCATGGCGCGCGAGCTGGCCTACACGGCGCGCAAGGTCGATGCCGCCGAGGCGAAGGACATCCGCCTGGTCAACCGTGTGTTCGACTCGCCGGAAGCCTTGCGCGACGGCGTGCGCGCCATCGCCGCCGACATTGCCGCCAAGGCGCCGCTGGCCATCCGCGGCGTGAAGGAAATGATCACCTACGCCCGCGACCACACGGTGGCCGATGGCCTGAACTACAACGCCACCTGGAACGCGGCCATGCTGATGTCGGCCGACCTGCAGGAGGCCATGATGTCCGGCATGAGCAAGCGCCCGCCTTCATTCAAGGATTGAACCCGCGGCTGCGCCCCCCAGCGCGGCCAGGGCCAGTTCGTCGAGCTCGCGCCGCATGTCGTCGATCGACGGCGGCTCGGGCGCGTCCACCCACCACGCCATCGCCTCGACGATGCCGCCAGCCACGAACATGGCCACCCATGGATGCGCGGCGGCCGGGTGCCGTCGCCGTTTGAGTTCGATCACCACCAGCTGGAACACCATGTGCCGGAAGCGGCGCGCCACGCCGTGCCCGCTGCGGCGCCCGATGGCGGCCCTGAACACGTCGCGCTGTTGTGCCATGTGGCTCAGCAGGCCGGCCAGAAAGTGGCAGCCGGCATGTTCCGTGTCCGCCCCCTGCGCGGCGATCATGTCGCGCAACTCGTTCAGGCCTTCGGACAGCAGGTCCTCCTTGCTCTGATAGTGCACGTAGAAGGTCGAGCGGCCCACGTTGGCATGGTCGCAAATCTCCTGAATGGTCAGCTCGTCCCAGCCACGCAGAGCCATCAAGTCCAGCATCGCGTCGCGCAGTGCTGCCTTGGTTTTGAGGACGCGACGGTCCGGTGCTGGTGTGCTGTCGGTCATGGCGTTCCTGGACATAAAGCGGGTGGATGTCTGCTAACGGACACCGCCCCGGCCTTCGCGCTGTCGCGGCGAAGAACCGTGGGCGATCATGAACACGTGTCCATTCCAGGAGTGTAGTCCATGTCCGATCCCCTTGTGCCCGTGCGGCCTTTCGCCGCGTCCCGCCCGAACTGGCGGTGCTATCTGTTTTATCCGCTCGCCCTGGCCGCCACGCTGGTTTTCATCCACGCCGCGGTCGGCGGCCGGCTCGGGCCGCTTGGCCAAGCCTATCCGGTTTATCTGCTGACCCTGATCGCCACCATGGTGGCCCTGGAGCGACTCGCGCCGATGCGCAGCGAGTGGAACATGACCCGGGCATCGTTCCTGCGGCGCGATTTGCCGATGCTGGTCGTCAACGGCGCGACGATTGCCGCGACCACGCAGGCCGTGACCTGGCTGGCCGGTCGTCACGCGGGGCTACCGCTTCATCACAGCGCGCTGCCCTGGCAGGTGGAAGCGGTCTGCGCGGTGCTGATGTCGGATTTTCTCTGGTACTGGCTGCATCGCTACAGCCATGAAGGGCGGGGCTGGCTGGGCCGCTGGCTGTGGAAGACCCATGCGATCCACCATCTGCCTGGCGAGGTGTACGTGTTCATGCATGTGGTGGGTCATCCCATCAACAGCGCCTACGTCCGCGTTCTGCTGATGCTACCGGCCATCCTGTTCGGCTTTTCGCCGGCGGCCGTGTTCGCCGCCTCGGCGTTCAATGGCTTCCAGGGGCTGGTGTCGCACTTCAACGTCGATGCCAGGGCGGGATGGTTCAACCGCTTGTTGATCGGCACCGAGCTGCACCGTTTTCATCACGGCGCCAACCTGGATGAGGCAGGGAACTATGGCGCCACCGTCTCGATCTGGGACCAGCTGTTCGGCACCTTCCGCTTGCCGGGCGCGGCGCCGGAGCGGCTGGGCGTGGCGGACCGCGAGCAATATCCCGGCGACCGCCAATTGATCAGGTTGCTGGGCTTGCCCTTCCGGTAGAAGGGCAAGCCCGGTTCGCCTCCCGGCGCTTATGGCTTCAGGCTGAAGTTGACGTTGCTTTGATTGAGCAGCGAGATGTCGACCAGCGGCAGGCTGGCCGTGGTGTAGCCCTCGGCGGAGGCCTCGACCATGTATTTGCCCGCGCCCGGCAGTACGGTGGCGGCGCTGGCGAATTGCAGCGGCAGCGTGGCGCTGTACACCGCGTACTGCGGCGCGCCGACCGGCAGGCCGCTCAGCGTGTAGCTGCCGCTGGCCAGGTCGGCGCCCTGGTATTTGATCGTGACCGTCGGCCCGGCCACGAAGCTCTGCTTGGCGGCGACGTAGGCGGTGGCGGTGCTGCTGGCCGGCGTCAGCGTGACGGTGCCGCCGATGCTGCCGGTGGCGGTGGCCGGCAGCGTGATCGGCGCGGCGGCGGTGCTGATGGCGACCGTGGCCGAGGTGCTGGTCACCGGCACTGTGCCGACCACGGCGGCGGCGCGGCTGTCGGCCGTGACCACCACGTCGTAATTGCCCAGCGGCAGGCGGCTGAGCGCGAACTCGCCGGTGGTGGGATTGGGCGTGGTGGCGCTGACGATGGCGCCGCTCTGCTGCGCCGACACCATCACGTGGCTGGCCAGCAGCGCGGTCGAGACGAAGCCGCCGATGCCGTTCAGCGTGGTCGGGATCACCTTCACCACCGGTTTCAGCGCGTACTTGCCGTTGCCCTTGGTGACGATGGATTTGCAGGCGTCGAAGTCCAGCACCAGGTCGACGCGCTGGCCTGCGGCGACATCGAAGGCGTTGATCAGCTTGATGCCGCTTTGCACCGCGCTCGGCGTATCCAGCGATTGCTCGGTGGTGCTGCCGCTGACGACGACTGAGTTGGCCAGTCCGTTGCTCGTGTTCGGGTCGAGCACCAGCCGCAGCTGCGTGTAGTGGCCGGCGGTCAGCGCGGTTTGTCCCAGCGCCTCCAGCGTGCCGTTGGTCAGGGTCAGCAGGTTGATCTTGCGGGCCGGGTTCAGTGTGATGTCGGTCCAGCCGGCATCGGTGTCGCTGGCCGAGCTGCTCTGGTTGACGCGTACCTTGTTGACCGTGACGTTGATGGCATCGAAGCCGCAAGACGGCGCGTCCGTCATCGACACGGCCAGCGTGCCCATGGTGACTGGGGGGGCGGTATCGCCGCTGCTGCCGCCACCGCCGCCGCAGGCACTCAGGCCGGACAGGGACACGGCCGCGGCGGCGGCAAGATAGATGGATGGGCGTGCTGGTTTCATGATGGGTCTCCCGATAATCGCGCGTCTGGCGCTTGTTGTGGCGACGACGGTGTCGCTGTGCGGATAGTGTGAGTTCTTTCTAGAAACTTTTATGTGCGATGCCGAACATAGCGCGCGCCTCTTACATTTGTTACACCTCGGCTCGCTTGAGTCCGCACGCAGGGTATTTTCTGTACCGAGGAAGAATCGGTTGTTGTAATTCCCAAGGCAAGGTTATAATCGTCGCGCTGCCGCAAGGTGGCAAACGCTAGGGGTCCTGCAAATCGCACAGCGAGGCGCGGGTGAGAAATACCCTCCGAACCTGATCTGGATAATGCCAGCGAAGGGAAGCTTAGGACATCGCCGCCACACATCGCCGTATCCGTGATGGGCAAGTCCAACCTCCTTTGCTGGCTCCTGTAGCTAACAAAGGAGCCAAATGAACGCCAACGCCAAATTCCTCTCCGCCACCGCCACGGTGGACGAGGCAGCCATCAAGCCTTTACCCAATTCCCGCAAGGTCTACGTTCAAGGCAGCCGTCCCGACATCCGCGTGCCGATGCGCGAAATCACCCAGTCCGACACGCCGGCATCGTTCGGCTTCGAGGCCAATCCGCCGATCTACGTCTACGATACCTCCGGCCCGTACACCGATCCCGACGCGGTGATCGACATCCGTTCCGGCCTGGCGTCGACGCCGCGCCTGCCGTGGATACTGGAGCGCAACGACACCGAGGAGCTGGACGGACCGACCTCCGAATATGGCCAGGCGCGCCTGGCCGATCCGGCGCTGGCTGAGCTGCGCTTCAACCTGCACCGCAAGCCGCGCCGCGCGCGCGAGGGCAAGAACGTCACGCAGATGCACTACGCCCGCCAGGGCATCATCACGCCGGAGATGGAGTTCGTCGCCATCCGCGAAAACCTGCGCCGCAAGGAATACCTGGAGAGCCTGAAGACGTCCGGCCCGATGGGCCAGCGCCTGGCCGACCTGATGGGCCGCCAGCATCCGGGCCAGTCGTTCGGCGCCAGCATCCCGGCCGAGATCACGCCGGAATTCGTGCGCGAGGAAATCGCCCGCGGCCGCGCCATCATCCCGGCCAACATCAACCACCCGGAAATCGAGCCGATGATCATCGGCCGCAACTTCCTGGTCAAGATCAACGCCAACATCGGCAACTCGGCCGTCACCTCGTCGATCGGCGAGGAAGTGGAGAAGATGACCTGGGCCATCCGCTGGGGCGGCGACAACGTCATGGACCTGTCCACCGGCAAGCATATCCACGAAACGCGCGAATGGATCATCCGCAACAGCCCGGTACCTATCGGCACCGTGCCGATCTACCAGGCGCTGGAAAAGGTCAACGGCAAGGCCGAGGACCTGACCTGGGAAATCTACCGCGACACGCTGATCGAGCAGGCGGAGCAGGGCGTCGACTACTTCACCATCCATGCCGGCGTGCTGCTGCGCTACGTGCCGATGACGGCCAAGCGCCTGACCGGCATCGTCTCGCGCGGCGGTTCGATCATGGCCAAGTGGTGCCTGGCGCATCACAAGGAATCGTTCCTGTACACGCACTTCGAAGAGATCTGCCAGATCATGAAGGCCTACGACGTGTCGTTCTCGCTGGGCGATGGCCTGCGTCCCGGCTCGATCTACGACGCCAACGACGAGGCGCAACTGGGCGAACTGAAAACCCTGGGCGAGCTGACCCAGATCGCCTGGAAGCACGACGTGCAGGTGATGATCGAAGGCCCCGGCCACGTGCCGATGCAGCTCATTAAAGAGAACATGGACCTGCAGCTGGAGCAGTGCCACGAAGCGCCGTTCTACACGCTGGGGCCTTTGACCACCGACATCGCGCCCGGCTACGACCACATCACCTCCGGCATCGGCGCCGCGCAGATCGGCTGGTACGGCACGGCGATGCTGTGCTACGTCACGCCGAAGGAGCATCTGGGCCTGCCCGACAAGAACGACGTCAAGGACGGCATCATCACCTACAAGATCGCCGCCCATGCGGCCGATCTGGCCAAGGGCCATCCGGGCGCGCAGATCCGCGACAACGCGCTGTCCAAGGCGCGCTTCGAATTCCGCTGGGACGACCAGTTCAACATCGGCCTCGATCCGGACAAGGCGCGCGAGTTCCACGACGAGACCCTGCCCAAGGATTCGGCCAAGGTGGCGCACTTCTGCTCGATGTGCGGTCCGCATTTCTGCTCGATGAAGATCACGCAGGAAGTGCGCGAGTACGCGGCGGCCAACGGCATGTCCGACGGCGCGGCGCTGCAGCAGGGCATGCAGGTCAAGGCGGTGGAGTTCATCAAGAGCGGCGCCGAGCTGTATCGCAAGCTGTGAGGCCGGCATGATCGAGATTGAACTCAACGGCGCGCCGCACGCGGTGCCGCCGAGGCAGACGCTGGATCAACTGGTCGATGCGCTGTCGTTGACGGGGCAGGCGCTGGCGCTGGCGGTCAACCGCTCGGTGGTGCCGCGCCAGCAGTGGCCGCAGCGCGAGCTGCAGCCGCAGGACAAGGTCGACATCGTGCGCGCCATCGGCGGCGGTTGATCGGCAAGGAACTTGAATAAGGAACGGACATGAGCAATCAAGACGTATTGACTATCGCAGGCAAGAGCTACACATCGCGGCTGCTGGTCGGCAGCGGCAAGTACAAGGACCTGCCGCAAACCCGCGAGGCGACCGACGCCGCCGAAGCGGAAATCATCACCGTGGCGATCCGCCGCGTCAACATCGGCCAGGATCCGAAGGCGCCCAGCCTGCTGGACGTGCTGCCGCCGTCGCAATACACCATCCTGCCCAACACGGCCGGCTGCTACACCGCCAAGGACGCCATCTACACGCTGCAGATGGCGCGCGAGCTGTTGAACGGCCACAAGCTGGTCAAGCTCGAAGTGCTGGGCGACGAGAAGACGCTGTTCCCGCACATGCCGGAAACGCTGATCGCCGCCGAGGCGCTGGTCAAGGATGGCTTCGACGTCATGGTCTACTGCAGCGACGATCCGATCCAGGCCAAGATCCTCGAGGACATCGGCTGCGTGGCGGTGATGCCGTTGGCCTCTTTGATCGGTTCCGGCATGGGCATTTTGAATCCTTGGAACCTGTCGCTGATCATCGAGCAGTCCAAGGTGCCGGTGCTGGTCGACGCCGGCGTCGGCACCGCGTCCGACGCCGCCATCGCGATGGAGCTGGGCTGCGACGGCGTGCTGATGAACACCGCCATCGCCGGCGCGCGGGATCCGGTGCGCATGGCGCGCGCCATGAAGCTGGCGGTGCAGGCGGGCCGCGAGGCCTACCTGGCCGGCCGCATTCCGCGCAAGTTCGCGGCCTCGCCGTCGTCGCCGATGGCCGGCCGGCTGTCGTGAGCGCGACGCTGCAGGCTGCGGACAAGCGGCCTTGCGTGCTGGTGTTCGCCGGGATGGATCCGTCCGGCGGCGCCGGCATCGCGGCGGACCTGCAGGCCGTCGCCGGGCAGGGCGCGCATGCGCTCACCGTCGTCACCGCGCTGACGGTGCAGGACAATGACCGCGTCCACGGCGTGCAGCCGGTCGACAGCGGCATGGTGCTGCGCCAGGCGTGGACGCTGGTCGAGA
This sequence comes from Duganella sp. LjRoot269, assembly GCF_964254095.1. Taxonomy (NCBI): domain Bacteria; kingdom Pseudomonadati; phylum Pseudomonadota; class Betaproteobacteria; order Burkholderiales; family Oxalobacteraceae; genus Duganella; species Duganella sp. LjRoot269. Next base: position 1,430,365 of record NZ_CAXUSL020000001.1, read on the forward strand.
AGATGGCCATCGGCGCGGTGAAGATCGGCATCCCCGGTAGCGCGGCCAATGCGCTGGCGATCGCCGAGGTGATCGTGCACTTGCGCGGCCGCCAGCCAGACCTGCCGGTGGTGCTGGATCCGGTGCTGGCCAGCGGCCATGGCGACCTGCTGTCGCGCGATGACGCCGTGAAGGCACTGGCGCCGCTGCTGGCGCTGGCGACGGTGCTGACGCCGAACGGGCCGGAAGCGCAGGCGCTGACGGGCGAAGCCCAGCCGGCCGCCCAGGCGCAGGCGCTGCTGGCGCGCGGCTGCCGCCATGTGCTGATCACCGGCGGCCATGCCGACGGCGACGAAGTGGTCAACCGCTGGTTCGGCCCGTCCCACGGCGCCGTGCGCGCCGGCGATGCCGAACGCGAATGGCGCTGGCCGCGCCTGGACGGCGGCTTCCACGGCAGCGGCTGCACGCTGGCGTCGGCCATCGCCGGCCAGCTGGCGCTGGGCGCGCCGACCGCCGGCGCGCTGTCGCTGGCCCAGCAATACACCCACGGCGCGCTGCGCGACGCCTACGCGGTGGCCGCCGGCCAGCGCATTCCGCTGCGCTCACCCCTAACCTGAGAGGGCATCATGCAAGGACTTTACCTGGTCACCCCCAACTGGGACGACACCGACCGCCTGCTGGACCTGAGCGAACAGGCGCTGGCCGCCGGCCGCGACGGCATTGCGATGCTGCAATACCGCCACAAGGAAGCCGGCCCCGAACTGCGCCTGGCGCAGGCCACGGCGCTGCTGGCGCTGTGCCTGCGTTACGGCGTGCCGTTCATCGTCAACGATTTCGTCGAGCTGTGCGAGCAGATCGATGCCGACGGCGTCCACCTCGGCGGCACCGACGCCGAAGTCGCGCAGGTCCGCGCCCGGCTCGGCTCCGGCAAGATCATCGGCGCCTCCTGCTACGGCGACATGCCGCGCGCGCTGGATGCGCAGGCGGCCGGCGCCAGCTATGTGGCGTTCGGCGGCTTCTACCCGTCGCGCGTGAAGAAATACGCGGTGACTACCAAGTTGGAGATCCTCGACCAGGCGCGCGAGGCGATCGCCGTGCCGACCGTCGTCATCGGCGGCATGACGCCGAAAAACGCCGCGCCGCTGGTGGACAGGGGCGCCAACATGGTGGCCGCCATCAGCAGCGTGTACCAGGCCGACAGCGTGGCCGCCGCCGTCGGCCGCTTCCTGGCGCTGTACAAAATGCAATAAAACGTTCGCGTCACGGGTGGTTTTCGGCCGTATAATTGGAGCGTTAGCTTAAGCCCAAGGTTGCCGCCACATGAATGTACCTACCAGCCCGAAGCGTTTGATACTCATCGTCGACGACGATCAACTGCTGCTCGACTTCCTCGGCGAGGTGCTCGGCCACGCCGGCTACGACATCCTGAAAGCGTCGTCCGCCGAGCAGGCCCTGCAGGCGATCGCCCAGCGCGAGCCCGACCTGGCCTTGCTGGACATTCACATGCCCGGCATGAACGGCCTGGAGCTGGCCAAGCAGCTGCACGCGACCAGTTCGGTGCCTTTCATGTTCCTGTCCGGCCGCGGCGACGCCGACGCCGGCAAGCAGGCCGCCTCCTATGGCGCGGTCGGCTTCCTGGTCAAGCCGGTCGACGAGAAGCATCTGATGCCGGCCTTTGCCGCCGGCCTGGCCCGCGCCGACGAAATCCGCCAGCTGCGGCGCACCGAGCTGAACCTGAACGCGGCGCTGGCCGCCGGCCGCGAGACCAGCCTGGCCGTCGGCTTGCTGATGTGCAAATTCCAGACCGACCGCAACACCGCCTTCGAGGTGCTGCGCGACCACGCCCGCTCCAACCGGCGCAAGGTCAACGAGGTGGCCGACCAGCTGCTGTCGGCCGAGGAAACACTGAACAGCCTGCACGCCGCCTTCAACCAGCGTCTCAAAAAGTAAACATCTGTGCCTGAAGGCAAGCATTTTCTTGCCTTCGGGAATTTTTCAGATACACTATACGTAGTACTACGCGGCAGGGCCTCCAACCTGCGCCTGCCGCCTCACCGGCCGCCTGTTCCCTGCGCCCGTCTTGATTCCCTCGGCCCAACTCCGCCGATCGTCTGCGATTCCCAGTCTTACCCAGTAGCCGGGCATCGCATTTCTATCAGCTTTGTGTGCGGAGACACCCATGACCAACGATATTTCCCAGGACACCTACCGGCCCTTCAACGACCAGGAGGGCGGTGCTGCCATCGGCTTTTCCATCTTTGCGACGGCGCCGCGCGTGCTGCATGTGGACGGCGACGCCGACGCCGCGCTGGTGCTGTCGACCTTGCTTGTGCCGGAAACCCACGTCACCCACGCGGCGACCTTCGCGGCCGCGCAGCGGCTGCTGGAGCTGGAGCAGTTCGCGCTGGTGGTGATCGATCCCGACCTGCCGGACGGCGACGGCGCCGACCTGCTGTCGACGGTGCGCATGCGCCAGGGCGACGCCCGGGTGCTGCTGTATTCGGCGCGCCACCCGGAACGCCACACCGTCGGCAGCGCCTTCCTGCCCAAGCCGTGGACTTCGCCGCGCCAGCTGTGGCGCACGGTGTCCGACCTGCTCGGCATCGGCCAGGCGATGCCGGTCGAGCCGCAATAGTCCCCGCACCACAGATCGTCCCCGGCTTGCTATCATGGCGGATCACCGGAACGGCACGCCCGTTCCGGCATCCCGAACAACGCAGCCACAGGACGAACAATGAAAACCAAAGCAGCCATTGCATGGCAGGCGGGCAAACCGCTGACGATCGAGGAAGTGGAACTGGGCGGTCCGCGCGAGGGCGAGGTGCTGGTGGAAATCAAGGCCACCGGCATCTGCCACACCGATTACTACACGCTGTCGGGCGCCGATCCGGAAGGCATCTTTCCGGCCATCCTGGGCCATGAGGGCGCGGGCGTGGTGGTCGACGTCGGCCCCGGCGTCAAGTCGCTGAAGAAGGACGACCACGTCATTCCGCTGTACACGCCGGAATGCCGCCAATGCAAGTTCTGCCTGTCGCAAAAGACCAACCTGTGCCAGTCGATCCGCTCGACCCAGGGCCGCGGCCTGATGCCGGATGCGACCAGCCGCTTCTCCATCGACGGCAAGCCGATCTATCACTACATGGGCACGTCGACCTTCTCCAACTACATCGTGGTGCCGGAAATCGCGCTGGCCAAGATCCGCGAGGACGCGCCGTTCGATAAAGTCTGCTACATCGGCTGCGGCGTGACCACCGGCGTCGGCGCCGTGCTGTTCACGGCCAAGGTGGAGGCGGGCGCCAACGTCGTCGTGTTCGGCCTGGGCGGTATCGGCCTGAACGTGATCCAGGCGGCCAAAATGGTGGGCGCCGACAAGATCATCGGCGTCGACATCAACCCGGCCCGCCAGGAGATGGCGCGCAAGTTCGGCATGACCCACTTCATCAATCCCAAGGAGGTGGACAACGTGGTCGACGCGATCATCCAGCTGACCGACGGCGGCGCCGACTACAGCTTCGAGTGCATCGGCAACACCACCACCATGCGCCAGGCGCTGGAGTGCTGCCACAAGGGCTGGGGCCAGTCGATCATCATCGGCGTGGCGGCGGCGGGGCAGGAGATTTCCACCCGTCCGTTCCAGCTGGTGACGGGGCGCGTGTGGAAGGGTTCGGCCTTCGGCGGCGCGCGCGGCCGCACCGACGTGCCGAAGATCGTCGACTGGTACATGGAAGGCAAGCTCAATATCGACGACCTGATCACCCACCGTCTGCCGCTGGAGCGCATCAATGAAGGCTTCGACCTGATGAAGAGCGGCGAATCGATCCGTTCGGTGGTCATTTACTGACGTCCGTCGCGGCGGGATGCGCTTTGCTCCGTCAAAGCTGCATTCCGTCGCAATCCGCAGGCGCTCGGCGGGGTGTTTGTCTACAGTGGAGTCATGGAAGCAAGGCCCACCACTGAAGGAGAAACATCATGAACGTACTGAAAAACATGGAAGTCATCTTTGTAGCCAGCGCAGTCATCCTGTGCGCCACCGGCTACGCCAGCGCCGAAGTGCGCACCGCACCCGCAATCGATCCCGGCTCGGTGAAGGTGGCCGTGGTGGACGGCGTCAAGATGCCGGTCGTGACCATCAGCGCCAAGCGCGCACGTTAAACACCGTTGGCCGCATGTAGAAAAAAAGTTCTAGACATCGTCATCTAGATAATTTATTCTACATCCATCAACTGGGAGTGCGGCATGGAAGCAATACGCATGGTGACGATTTCACGGCAGGCAGGCGCTTATGAATAGCGTCCTGCCGGCCCTGGTGCCCGCAGTAGGCTGGGCACTGCTGCATTTCATCTGGCAAGGCCTGCTGATCGGCTGGGGCGTTGCGCTGGCGATGTATGCGCTGCGCGGCGCCCGTCCGCAGACCCGGTATGCGGTGGCCTGCGCCGGCATGCTGTTGTGCGCGGCGCTGCCGCTGGCCAGCATCTTCATGCACCTGGCCGACGCCAACCGCGGCGACAGCGCGGTCCACATGCTGAGCGTGCTGGTCGATGCCGATGGCACGGCCGGCGCCGGACTTGGCGCCGCCGCCATCGTGCCGACCCTGTTCAGCGACGATACCTTGTCGGCGTGGGAAACCATGTTGCGCCGCCAGCTGCCGTGGGTGGTCGGCCTGTGGCTGGCCGGCGCGGCGCTGATGTCGCTGCGGCTGGCGGTGGGCCTGAAATGGGTGGCCGAGCGCACCCGTCCCGACGAATACACCGTCAATCATTACTGGCAGCGCCGCTTGTCCGAGCTGGCGCGCCGCTTCGAGATTCCGCAGCACGTCAGGCTGGGCGTGGCCGACCTGCTCGACAGCCCGATCACCGCCGGCTGCTGGCGTCCGATCGTGCTGGTGCCGACGGCGCTGGTCAGCGGCATGCCGCCCGATTTGCTCGAAGCGCTGCTGGCGCATGAACTGGCGCACATCAAGCGGCACGACTACCTGGTCAACCTGATTCAAAGCGCGATAGAAATCGTGCTGTTCTATCACCCTAGTGTTTGGGCCTTGTCACGCAGGATACGGATCGAGCGGGAACAAATCGCCGACGACCTGGCGGTAGGCATGCTCGGCCAGCCGCAACGGCTGGCGCAAGCCCTGTCGGAACTGGATCGTTTCCAGTTCGATACCACACAACTTGCCCACGCGGCTCACGGAGGAAATCTCATGTCTCGTATCAAACGCCTGCTGCGTCCCGATGTTGAACCGGTCAGCTGGAAGATGGCTTTGCCCTTGATGGGTTTGTTCGCCGCCGGCGCCGTGTTCTACGCCCATGCCGCGCCGCCGGCTGCCGCCATGGCCGAGCCGCAAAGCGCGGTGGCTCCTGCCCCTGCCCCTGCGCCCGCACCCGAGCCGGTGCCAGCTCCCGAGCCAGCGCCGGCGCCGGAGCCGTACCCGGTCGCCAAGCCGGCGCCGGTCGCCAAGGCCGCGCCCGCCGCCAAGGCAGCCCCAGTAGCTCCGGCAGCTCCGGCAGCCCCAGCTGCGCCGGCCGCACCTGCCGCACCCGCAGCACGTATGGCGATCCATGTAGTGCCACCGGTTCCTGCTATTCCAGCCATTCCGGCCATTCCCGCCATCCCGGCAGTGCCGGCAGTGCCGGCGATGCGGGCCGTGGAAATTCCCCCATTGCCACCGGTTCCTGCAATTGCTGCGTCCGACCTGCGGGTCCAGACCGGTCCGAACGGCGTGCGCTCTTTCAAATTCGACCGCCTGACGATGAATCGCAACGATGCCGACTTCGCCTACGCGCTGGTGCAGGCCGACCGTGACCGCATGACCGTCTCCGCCGACAGGCGCGACCTGGCCCGCGTCGACGGCATGCGCCAATCCATGAAGGGCGATTTCGTCTGGTTCCGCGACGGCGACAAAACCTATGTGATCCAGGATCCCGTCACGCTCGCCAAGGTCAACGAGGCCTGGGGGCCGGCCAACCTCATCGGCAAACAGATGGAAGAGCAGGGCAAGAAAATGGAAGTGCAGGGCAAGGCGATGGAAGCGATAGGCGCGCAGATGGAAGCCGTCTCCCGCGAGACCGCCAGCGGACCCGAGCGCGAGCTGGAACGCCAGCACCGCCAGCTGGAGCGCGTGGTGCGCCAGCAGGAAACTGTCGGCCGCAAGATGGAGCAGGCCGCGCGCGAAATAGAAGGCGATCCCACTCCTGAGAAAATGCGCGCCTACCGCGCCAGGCAGGACCAGCTGCGCGCCGAAATGGAACCGCTGGGCAAGCAGATAGCGCAATACCAGGCCGAGATCTCCGCGCAGGCGGCAAAGATCGCCCAGGCGCACGTGCCGGTGCAGGAAATGAGCCGCAAGATGGCCGAGCAAAACCGGCCGATGGTGGAACTGGGCCGGCAGATGGGCGAACTGGGCCGCGAGCAGGCCAAGGCCAGCCGCGAAGCCGAGCGTACGACCAGGGAACTGATACGTGAAGCCCAGAAAAACGGCAAAGCGGTGCCCGTACCGTCGGCTTGAAGCGCGTCGTTGAGGTGAGTCCCGGTATAATCACGGGATGCAAAATCTTCTTCACAACCTCAACGACGAACAACTCGCCGCCGTGACCCTGCCGGCACAAAGCGCCCTGATCCTGGCGGGCGCCGGCTCCGGCAAAACCCGCGTACTGACCACCCGCATCGCCTGGCTGATCCAGACCGGGCAGGTGTCGCCGTCAGGCCTGCTCGCCGTGACCTTCACCAACAAGGCGGCGAAGGAGATGATGACGCGTTTGTCGGCGATGTTGCCGATTAATACACGCGGCATGTGGATCGGCACCTTTCACGGCCTGTGCAACCGCCTGCTGCGCACCCACCACCGCGACGCCGCGCTGCCGCAGACCTTCCAGATCCTCGATTCGCAAGACCAGCTGTCCGCCATCAAGCGCCTGATCAAGGCCAACAACGTCGACGATGAGAAGTTTCCGCCGAAAGAGGTGATGTACTTCATCAACAACGCCAAGGACCAGGGCCTGCGCGCCGACAAGATCGATCCCTACAACGCCGACGAGCGCAAGAAGGTCGAGCTGTACCAGATGTACGACGATCAATGCCAGCGCGAAGGCGTGGTCGATTTCGCCGAGCTGCTGCTGCGCACCTACGAGCTGCTCAGCCGCAACCAGCCGCTGCGCGAACACTACCAGCAGCGCTTCAAGCACATCCTGGTCGACGAGTTCCAGGACACCAACGACCTGCAATACAAGTGGCTCAAGCTGCTGGCCGGCCACGGCGAGCGCGACGGCGGCGGCGCGCTGTTTGCCGTCGGCGACGACGACCAGAGCATCTACGCCTTCCGCGGCGCCAACGTGGGCAACATGAGCGCGTTCGAACGCGAGTTCCACGTCAAGAACCTGATCAAGCTGGAGCAGAATTACCGCTCGCACGGCCACATCCTCGATGCCGCCAACGTGCTGATCGCCAACAACAGCAAGCGCCTGGGCAAGAACCTGCGCACCGACGCCGGCCACGGCGAGCCGGTGCGCGTCTACGAGGCCAGCTCGGACCTGGCCGAGGCGCAGTGGATCATCGAGGAAACCAAGAACCTGATCGCCGACGGCGCCGCCCGCAGCGAGATCGCCGTGCTGTACCGCTCCAACGCGCAGTCGCGCGTGATCGAGCATGCGCTGTTCTCGGCCGGCATTCCGTACCACGTCTATGGCGGCCTGCGCTACTTCCAGCGCGCCGAGGTCAAGCATGCGATCGCCTACCTGCAGCTGATGGACAACCCGCACAACGATTCGGCCTTCCTGCGGGTGGTGAATTTCCCGACGCGCGGCATCGGCCTGCGCTCGATCGAAGCGCTGCAGGCGGCCGCCGACCAGCACCGCATTTCGCTGTACGCCGCCGTGCCTTATGTGGCGGGCAAGGCCGGCTCGTCGCTGGGCGGCTTCGTCAAGCTGATCGAGGGCGCGCGCTTCGAGACGCAGCAGATGGCCTTGCCGGAACTGGTGCGCGTGGTGCTGGAGGCTTCCGGCCTGCTGGCCCACTACCAGACTGAAAAAGAAGGGGCCGACCGCATAGAGAACCTGGAGCAGATGGTCAGCGCGGCCACGCAGTTCGTCTCGGAAGAAGGCTTCGGCCAGGGCGCGCCCGCGCACCTGGGCCCGCAGGCGCAAGCCCAGTCCGGCGCGCCGATCGTCAACGAGGATGGCTTCGAGATCCTCGACGCCGATGCGCCGCTGGCGACCGTGATGTCGCCGTTGTCGGCCTTCCTGTCGCACGCGTCGCTGGAGGCGGGCGACAACCAGGCCACCGCCGGCCAGGAAGCCGTGCAGATGATGACGGTGCACTCGGCCAAGGGACTGGAGTTCAACAACGTCTTCATCACCGGACTGGAAGAGGGCCTGTTCCCGCACGAGAGCAGCTCGCGCGAGCATGACGGCGTGGAGGAAGAGCGCCGCCTGATGTACGTGGCGATCACGCGCGCGCGCCAGCGCCTGTACATGTGCTTTGCGCAGACGCGCATGCTGCATGGACAGACCCGCTACAACATGAAGTCGCGCTTCTTCGACGAGTTGCCGGAAGAGTCGTTGAAGTGGCTGTCGCCGAAAGTGCAGTCGCACTGGTTCGCCAACAAGAAGTCGGCCTGGGACGAAACGCCGCTGGTCGGTTCAGACAATGCCATCGCGCAGAAGATCGCGCAGAAGGCGCCCGGCGCCGGCTGGCGCATCGGCGAATCGGTCGCCCACGGCAAGTTTGGCGAAGGCGTGATCGTCAACATCGAGGGCAGCGGCAGCAATGCGCGCGCCCAGATCAACTTCGGCAGCCACGGCATGAAGGTGCTGGACCTGAGCATCGCCAAGCTGGAACGGATGGGGCGTTAAAGCTTAATCTTGCTGGTCCAGCTTGACCGCCGCGGCTTCGGCCTGCGGCGGCGCACCGAAGATCTGGCGGTAGCTGGCATACAGCGTGCAGTGCATCAGCACGATCATCATCAGGAAGATGGTGAAGATGGAGGCCACTTCCAGCTGCGGCGAGTCGAACAGCAGCACCGGGATCGCGGTGCAGACCTGGAACATCAGGAACAGCACGATCGCCACCGCGAGGAAGGCCTTGATGTCGCGGCATACGGTGACCACGCTGAAGAACAGCGCCTTGGCCAGCGTCATTTTCTGCCAGTAGATCAGCGGCGCGGCCAGGCAGGTCAGCATCCAGCCGGCCATGTAGACGCCGGACGAGACGAACAGCGCGCTGCGCGAATCCTCCAGCAGCTTCTGGTCCATCTCGATCTGGCGGGTGGCCATCTGCACCAGCACGCCGCCGTCCATCAGGCTCAGCACCGTCAGCGACAGCAGCATCACCAGCAGGTACAGCACCCCCAGGCCCAGCAGCGGCCGGCGCGCCGGCTTGCGGAAACCGCTGAGCACCAGGTTGGGCATGGCGCGCTTGCCGTCGTCGATGTCGGCGCAGGCCTGCAGCAGCGCCACGCTGAACATCGGCGCCAGCAGGATGGGCGCCATGCCGCCGATCAGCGGGATCAGCAGCGAAAACAGCGACAGGAACATGCAGCAGAAGAACAGCGCCATCAGCGCGCCCGGCTGCCTGCGGAATACCTGCATGCCTTGTTTGACCCAGTGCCAGCCTGCGCGTGCGGGAAGCTTGCTCATCCGCGCAGCCCCGGCGCCGGCGTGGCGATGCGTTCGCGCAGGATGCGCTCGAAGTGGGTCGGATCGTGCGGCGTCAGCATCTCGGCCTCGCGCGGCAGGTGGAAGTCGTACAGGCGCGACAGCCAGAAGCGCAGCGCCGCCGCGCGCAGCATCGGCTGCCACGCGGTTTGCTCGGCGTCGGTGAACGGCCGCACGGCGTGGTAGGCGTCCAGCAGGGCGCGCACGCGGGCCGTGTCGAGCACGCCGGTGTCGAGGGCTATGCACCAGTCGTTGACGGTGACGGCGACGTCGAACAGCCAGGTGTCGCAGCCGGCGAAATAGAAATCAAAGAAGCCGGTCAGGCGTTCGCCGTCGAACATGACGTTGTTGCGGAACAGGTCGGCGTGCACCGGACCCACCTGCAACTGGCGGTAGGTGTGGCAGCCGGCAAAGGCTTCCTGGAAATGCATCTCAGCCTTCAGCAGGTGGGCATTGCTGTCCGACAGGAAGGGCAGCACTTGCGGCGTGGTTTCGTTCCACCAGTCCAGGCCGCGCAGGTTGGGTTGCTGCAGTTCGTAGTCCAGGCCGGCGATATGCATGCGCGCCAGCATGGCGCCGACGGCGGCGCAATGCACCGGTTTCGGATCCATTTGCGAACTGCCCTCGAGCTTGCTGACGATGGACGCCGGCTTGCCGTGCAGGGCGACGATCAGCTCGCCCTGGTCGTTGGCGACCGGCGCCGGCACCAGCACGCCGCGGTCGGCCAGGTGGTGCATCAGCTTGAGATAGAACGGCAATTGTTCGAAGGACAGGTTCTCGAAGATCGTCAGCACGAACTCGCCGCGCTCCGTCGTCAGGAAGAAATTGCTGTTTTCGATGCCGGAGCTGATGCCTTTGAGCGCCAACGCCGAGCCGAGGGGGAATTGCTTGATCCACTGGGCGATATCGTCCAGGGAGACCGGGGTAAACACTGCCATGTGAAAATCTGATGAGGTTAGCTGAGGATGCCCGCCATGGCGGGCGCCTGCGTTATTGTTTTATTTCACGGCTGGCGGCGCGGCGGTGTCCGCCGAACCGTCTTCTTCCGTGGTCTTTTTCTTCTTCTTGCCGATGTCGAACTCCATCACCGTCCATTGCGCGCCGCGGTTGGCGCCGCCCAAGGCGTCGCCGGGCAGGGCCGTGCCGGCGGGGTGGTTCGGCTTCAGTTTATACGTGCTCGGACCGCTTTTGACGGTGGCTTCGACGACGTTGCCGCTGTTGTCGCGCTTCTCGGAGATCTGGTGTTCCTGGGTCTGCTTGGCCGTGACCGTGATCGGGTCGTCCGCCACTTCCTCTATCTTTTCCAGTTTCGGCGGCGCCTGGCTGGGAGTGGACTGCGCCAACGCCGCGTGGGTGACCAGAGTCAGCAGCAGGGCCGGCAGGAGGGTGGAGGTGCGCATCATGATGGATCGCCTTAGAGGGTGTGAATAGCCATGGAATTTTTATGTATGATCCATTGTAACAAACTGACACGCTTCGCTGTTTTAAAAGGCGCAAGCTCCTGGTTTGCGCAACACGAAATTGTCATTATTGAAACTCTGGCGCCTGCCGGACGGCGCCGAAAACCTGCGATAATGCGCCATTCGTGGCAAAGCCGCCATTGTTGACGGCGCACCTCACCCTTATCTAGTCCCTATGCAAAATACCCTGTTGTTAGTTGACGGTTCCAGCTACCTGTACCGTGCCTTCCATGCGCTGCCCGACCTGCGCAGCCCCGACGGCCATCCGACCGGCGCCATGCACGGCATGGTCAACATGCTGCGCCGCCTGCGCGCCGACTATCCCGCCGCCTACATCGCCTGCGTGTTCGACGCCAAGGGCAAGACCTTCCGCGACGATATGTATCCGGAATACAAGGCCACCCGCGCCTCGATGCCGGACGACCTGCGCCTGCAGATCGAGCCCATCCACGAGGCGGTCAAGGCCATGGGCTGGCCCGTCCTGATGGTCGACGGCGTGGAGGCGGACGACGTCATCGGCACCTTGTCGGTGCAGGCCGCCAAGGCCGGCATGAACGTGGTGGTGTCGACCGGCGACAAGGACCTGGCGCAGCTGGTCAATCCGCAAGTCATGCTGATCAACACCATGACCAACGAGAAGATGGACGAGGCGGGCGTGCTGGCCAAGTTCGGCGTGCCGCCCAACCGCATCATCGATTACCTGACCCTGATCGGCGATACCGTCGACAACGTGCCGGGCGTGTCCAAGTGCGGGCCGAAGACGGCGCTCAAGTGGCTGACCGCCTATGACTCGCTGGACGGCGTGATCGCCAACGCGGAAAAGATCAGCGGCGCGGTCGGCGAGAACTTGCGCAGCGCGCTGGAATGGCTGCCCAAGGGCCGCGAGCTGATCACCGTCAAGCTGGACTGCGACCTGTCGGGCCACATGATGTCGATCAGCGAATCGCTGGTGGCGCGCGGCGAGGACCAGGAAACGCTGCTGGCCTTCTTCAGCAAGTACGGTTTCAAGACGCTGCTGCGCGAGCTGGGCGCGACGACGCCGCAGGCGCCGGTAGGCAAGGCCGCAGCCGGTGCCGAACCTGCGGCCGGCGGCGCCGTTTCCGCCAACCTGGACATGTTTGGCGAGGCGCCGAAAGTCGCCACCAACTACGAAACCGTGCTGACCGACGAGCAGCTCGACAAGTGGATCGCCCTGATCGGCGCGGCCAAGCTGACCGCCGTCGATACCGAGACCACGTCGCTGGAGCCGATGACGGCGCAGATGGTCGGCATTTCGCTGTCGGTGGAGCCGGGCGTGGCCTGCTACATTCCGGTGGCGCACACCTACCAGGGCGTGCCGGAGCAGCTGTCGCGCGAGCATGTGCTGGAAAAACTCAAGCCGTGGCTGGAAGACGAGAGCAAGCTCAAGGTCGGCCAGAACCTGAAATACGACAGCCACATCTTCGCCAATCACGGCGTCAAGCTGCAGGGCATCCATCACGACACGCTGCTCGAATCCTATGTGTTCGAATCGCACCGCACGCACGACATGGACAGCCTGGCGCTGCGCCACCTGAACCACACGACGATCCCGTTCTCTGACGTGTGCGGCAAGGGCGCCAGCATGATCACCTTCGACAAGGTGGAAATCGGCCGCGCCACCGACTACGCGGCGGAAGACGCCGACATCACGCTGCGCCTGCACCTGGCGATGATAGGCGAGGTGGAAAACGACGCCAAGCTGGCCTTCATCTACCGCAATATCGAACTGCCGACCGCCGTGGTGCTGCAGAAGATAGAACGCAACGGCGTGCACATCGACGCCGAGCTGCTGAACATTCAATCGGCCGAGCTGGGTGCGCGCATCGTCGAGCTGGAAGCCAAGGCGCATGAGCTGGCCGAGCAGCCGTTCAACCTCGGCTCGCCGAAGCAGATCGGCGAGATCTTCTTCGAGAAGCTGAAGCTGCCGGTGGTGAAGAAGACCCCGAGCGGCGCGCCGTCCACCGACGAGGAAGTGCTGCAAAAGCTGGCCGAGGATTACCCGCTGCCGAAAGTGCTGCTGGAATACCGCAGCCTGTCCAAGCTGAAGTCGACCTACACCGACAAGCTGCCGAAGGGCATCAACCAGGACACCGGCCGCGTGCACACCAACTACGCGCAGGCGGTGGCGGTGACGGGACGCCTGGCATCCAACGACCCGAACCTGCAGAACATCCCGATCCGCACCAAGGAAGGCCGCCGCATCCGCGAGGCGTTCATCGCGCCGCCGGGCAGCCATATCGTGTCGGCCGACTATTCGCAGATCGAGCTGCGCATCATGGCGCACATCTCGGAGGACGAGAACATGCTGCGCGCCTTCGCCGAAGGCGTGGACATCCACCGCGCCACCGCCGCCGAGATCTTCGGCGTGGGGCCGGAAGAGGTGACCAGCGAGCAGCGCCGCTACGCCAAGGTGATCAACTTCGGCCTGATCTACGGCATGAGCGCGTTCGGCCTGGCCGGCAACCTGGGCATCGAGCGCGGCGCCGCGCAAAGCTATATCGACCGCTATTTCGCGCGCTTCTCGGGCGTCAAGCAGTACATGGACGACACGCGCCTGCAGGCGAAGGCGCGCGGCTACGTGGAGACGGTGTTCGGCCGCCGCCTGTGGCTGCCGGAGATCAATTCGCCGAACGGCCCGCGCCGCCAGGGCGCCGAACGCGCGGCGATCAACGCGCCGATGCAGGGCACGGCGGCCGACCTGATCAAGCTGGCCATGGTGGCGGTGCAGGACTGGCTGGAAAAAGACAAGCTGCAGACCAAGATGATCATGCAGGTGCACGATGAACTGGTGCTTGAAGTGCCGGATGCCGAGCTGGAACTGGTCAAGCAGAAGCTGCCGGAACTGATGGCCGGCGTGGCTGAATTGAAGGTGCCGCTGATCGCAGAGGTTGGCGTTGGTAAGAACTGGGATGAAGCACATTAAGTTGTGCTTCCGCACACTAATCAAGGAGGAATCGCATGGATGATTTGAAACGTGATGCAGAGAGTTTGCTGGCCAAAACCAGCCTGTCGGACGGCGTCGACCGCCGCGACTTCCTGAAGGTGGCGCTGGGCACCGGCTTCGCCGCCGCCGCGATGCCGGTGGTGGCGCAGAACGTCATCCACATCGATACCGTCGGCCTGACCGCCGGCACCATCACCATCACCGTCAACGGCCAGACCGTGCCGGTGTACCGCGCCCAGCCGGAAGGCAAGAGCAATCTGCCGGTGGTGCTGGTGGTCTCGGAAATCTTCGGCGTGCACGAGCACATCGCCGACGTCGCACGCCGCTTTGCCAAGCTGGGCTACCTGGCGCTGGCGCCGGACCTGTTCGTGCGCCAGGGCGATCCGCAGAAGGTGGCCTCGATCGCCGACCTGCAGCGCGACATCATCTCCAAGACGCCGGACGCGCAAGTGATGACCGACCTCGACGCGGTGGTGGCCTGGGCCAAGGCCAACGGCGGCAATCCGGACAAGATCGCCATCACCGGCTTCTGCTGGGGCGGCCGCATCACCTGGCTGTACGCCGCGCACAATCCGTCGCTGAAGGCCGGCGTGGCCTGGTACGGCCGGCTGATCGGGGAGACCAACGCCAACTTTCCCAGGCATCCGGTCGATATCGCTGGCACTCTGACGGTGCCGGTGCTGGGCCTGTACGGCCTGAAGGACACCGGCATCACGCAGGAATCGATCACGGTGATGAAGGCCGCGCTGGCCAAGGGACCGAACAAGTCGACCTTCGTCATCTATCCGAACTCCGGCCATGCGTTCAATGCGGATTATCGTCCGAGCTACGTCGAGGCGGACGCCAAGGATGGCTGGGGCCGCACGCTGGCCTGGTTCAAGCAAAACGGCGTGTCCTGATCAAATTTTAGCCAAAGTAAGCATAAAACCGGGCTGGGCGGTAAAATAACGCCCCCGGCCCGCTCGCAGCGGCACGGCTCCTGCTACCAGAGGCTATAACATCGATCCTGTCCTTATCTCCATATTACTGGCCACCACGGTCGCCGGCGTCGTCAGCATCAGTGCTGCCGCCGTGTTCTCGTTTACGCTGCTGTCGAAGGTGGTGGAGCGTATGGTCAGCCTGTCGGTGGGCATCATGTTGTCGACGTCGCTGCTGCACGCCTTGCCGGAGGCGTTCGAGTCGCAGGCCAGCGCGCGCAGCCTGTTCGCCACGCTGCTGGGCGGGCTGCTGGCGTTCTTCCTGCTGGAGAAGCTGGCGATCCTGCGCCATTCGCACCATCACGAGGGCGACGGCCACCACCACCATCACGGCCACGACAAGCACGAGGCGGGCAAGGCCGGCTGGATGATTCTGGTCGGCGACGGCATGCACAACTTCACCGACGGCATCCTGATCGCGGCGGCCTTCCTGGCCAATCCGGAGCTGGGCCTGGTGACGGGGCTGGCCATCATCGCCCACGAGATTCCGCAGGAGATCGGCGACTTCATCGTGCTGCTGAACGCCGGCTTTTCGCGCACGCGCGCCTATGTCTACAACCTGCTGTGCAGCCTGATGGCGATCGTCGGCGGGCTGCTCGGCTACTACACGCTGGACCGCGCCAGCAGCCTGATACCGTACGTGCTGGTGTTCGCGTCGTCGGGTTTCATCTACATCGCCGTCAGCGACCTGATGCCGCAAATGCAGCGCCGCGCGACGATGCGCGAATCAGTGCCGCAAGTGCTGCTGATCGCCGCCGGTGTCGCCATCGTCCTGTTCCTGACGCACGGCCACTAAGGCTTGTGGCCGCTCAATCCCCCGCGCTTGCCGCGGGCGCGGCCGGGAGTATCATAGCTGGATGAACTCCAGACAAAAAAAGCAAGCTGAAGCGCTAGCGGCCCTCTCCACCGCCGACCGTGCCCGTCTTGAACGCTTGGCGGAGTTGGCCGAAGTGACCGCCGAGTACCTGTGGCCTGATGTCTGGCTCTACGGCTTCGATGACGTCGAAGAGGGTATTCAGGCAGATCTGGAGGCGGAGGCCGAAATCGCAGCGGGCATGACCCTTCCTAACGAAGAAGTAATGGCGCATATAAGAAGTTTATTGGACCGTCATGCAAAGCGGAAGCGGCGCGCCGGGTAGACTGCCGGTTGGCGCCGATTTCCTATTCCCAAGACTGGTCACGCGATTGAATACCGCTTGGGAAAGGGCGGTATAACCGTGACGCGGTGGGTTCGGCAGGTCCGCGTAAAAGTACTTTAGGCTCCGGTCGCCACCGGGCGGGCGGGATCGGCGCACCATTCGCTCCAGGAGCCGGGATACAGCGCGGCGCCGGGCAGGCCGGCTACTTCCAGGGCCAGCAGGTTGTGGCAGGCCGTCGCGCCCGAGCCGCATTGCATGATCGCTTGCGGCGCGCTGGCGAACAGCGGGGCGAATTCCTCTTTCAGCTGCGCGGCGTCCTTGAAGCGGCCGTCGGCGCCCAGGTTATCCTTGAAGAAGCGGTTCTTGGCGCCCGGAATATGGCCGCCGACCGGATCGATGGTCTCGTTCTCGCCGCGATAGCGGTCGGCCGCGCGCGCGTCGACCACCGTACGTTCCTGCGTGGCCAGATTGGCCACCACCTCGTCCACCGACACCGTCTTCACCAGCGACGGCTTGTCGCTGATGGTGCCCGGCGTGCGGCGCTGGGCCAGCGTCACCATGCCCAGCCCCTGCGACTGCCACGCGGCCAGGCCGCCGTCCAGCACCGCCACCGCCGGATGGCCGACCCAGCGCAACAGCCACCACAGGCGCGCGGCGAACATGCCGCCGTGCGCGTCGTAGGCCACCACTTGCGTATCGTCGCTGATGCCCCAGCCGCGCAGCGTCTCGATCAGCGCGGAGCGCGCCGGCAGCGGATGGCGGCCGCGGAACTTGCCGTCCGGGCCGGTCTTGGCGCCCGCCAGGTCGGTATCGAGGTTGGCGAACTGCGCACCCTGGATGTGGCCGATGGCAAAGCCGTCGCGGCCCGCGTTCGGATTCATCAAGTCGTGGCGGCAATCGAGGATCACCCAGTTGTCATCGGTCAGATGCTGGGACAGGTCGGCGGCGCTGATCAGGGTGGTGTGCATGCGTGCTCCTTATACTTCGCTGGCTATCGGGTCGGTACTGGCTATCGCCTTACCGCGTTCGGTGTTGCGCGTATTGTAGAACGTTGCGGCCACGCCGGACAGCAGGATGATGGAGATGCCCAGCCAGCTGTGCCAGCTGAACACGTCGCCGAACACCAGCACGCCCCAGACGCTGGAAAACACGATGCCGGTGTATTGCAGGTTGGCCACCACCAGCGTGTTGCCGAGGCGATAGGCGCGCGTCATCGCGATCTGCGCGCTGGTGGCGCAAATGCCGATGCCCAGCATCAGCAAGGCGCCGTGCACGCTGGCGATCGAGTGCCACACGGCGCCGCCGGCGCCGGCGAACACGTAATTGCCGGCGACACCGGCGACCAGGTTCATGATGGCGAAATAGAACACCACGCGGTTCTCCGGCTCGCCGGCCAGGCCCAACTTGCGCACCTGCAGATAGGCCATCGCCGACAGCACGCTGGAAGACAGCGCGAGCAGGGCGGGAGCCAGCAAGTTGGCCTGGAAGGCCGGCTGCAGCAGCAGGGTGACGCCGACAAAGCTCATCGCCACCGCCGCCAGCAGCGGCCACCTGACCTGGTTCTTGGCATGCCACCAACCCATCGCGAACAGCCAGACGGCGATCCAGATCGGCGCCATGTAGTTGAGCGTCATGGCGGTGGCCAGCGGCAGCTTGCCGATCGAATAGAACCACAGCCACAGCGACACCACGCCGACCACGCCGCGCCACAGGTGGGCATACGGCATGGTGGTGCGGAACGATCCGCCTTGGGCGCGGATCGCGACGGCCAGCACGATGATGCCGACTATTCCGCGATACACAACCAGTTCGGAGGTTGAAAACTCTTGCGAGGCCAGCTTCACGCACACCCCCATCGCGGCGAACATGAAACTGGCAAACAACATCCAAAGTGATTGCATCGAAAATCCTATAAGTCGATATTGGCTCGATACCACTCGTGGAAGTGCTGCATGCCGTCTTCCATCGGCGACTGGTAGGGGCCGGCGTCGCTGGTGCCGCGCTGCATCAGGATCTTGCGGCCGGCATCCATGCGCAGGGCGATCTCGTCGTCCTCGGCGCAGGTTTCCATGTAGGCCGCGCGCTCGGCCTCGATGAACTCGCGCTCGAACAGCACGATCTCCTCGGGGTAGTAGAACTCGACCACGTTCTTGGTGCGCTGCGGGCCGTCCGGCCACAGGGTCGAGACGATCAGCACGTGCGGATACCATTCGACCATGATGTTCGGATACAAGGTCAGCCAGATCGCGCCGTACGGCGGCGGTTCGCCGCCACGGAACTTGAGCACCTGCTCCTGCCAGCGCTTGTAGATCTCCGAGCCGGATTTCTGCAGGCCGCGGTTGACGCCCACCGTCTGCACGCTGTAGTCCTGGCCGAATTCCCAGCGCAAGTCGTCGCAGCTGACGAAGCCGCCGAGGCCCGGATGGAAGGGCTCGACGTGGTAGTCCTCCAGGTAGACTTCAATGAAGGTCTTCCAGTTGTAATTGCAGGTCTGCACTTCGACGTGGTCGAACATATAGCCGGAGAAATCCAGGTCCCTGGTCACCGACAGCTCATTGAGCTTTTCCATGACGTTGTAGCCGTTCTGCTCGAACAGCAGGCCGTTCCAGCTTTGCAGCCTGGTCTTCGGCAGGTTCAGGCAGGGCGTTTCCGGGAAGTGCGGTGCGCCGATCAGTTCGCCCTTGAGGTCGTAGGTCCAGCGGTGCAGCGGGCAGACGATGTTGTTGGCGTTGCCACGGCCGTTGAACATCAGCGCCTGGCGGTGGCGGCAGACGTTGGATAGCAGCTCCAGCCCGTTTGCGTTGCGCACCAGCATACGCCCTTCGTTTTCGGAAACGAGGGTCGCGAAGTCGCCGACGTTCGGCACCATCAGTTCGTGCCCGACGTAGCGCGGACCGGACTGGAATAATTGCTGCATTTCACGCTGCAGTAGCGCTTCGTCAAAGTAGACGTCAACCGGAAGTTGCGCGTGTGGACGCGCCAGCTTGGCGTGGGTACCCAGATCGGACATCCCAACCCCCCTTAATATATACATCAAACCAAGAAGAGACAGAATCCGTAAAGACCTGAATTCAAAGTTGTTGAAAATGGTATTTCGGACAGAACCGGAGATTATACCGCCTTTTACCCCTCTCCAGCGGACTGCTGTGCTCGTTTTTCGTGCAAAATCTTGTGAAAATTGCATGCTGGTACGGCATATGGCGACGATTGCGATAAAATCCATGGATTGCCCCGCCAGCGGGAGGCTATAGTTCCACCGGATGAGGTGGTTTGTTCTAAAATAACGGGCTACACTGCGCTGGCACGTGTTTTTGCCTTGAAACCTGAGTGACTATGTCTAAGAAATTAACTGCCGACGCGACCGCCGCCGTCCCCGTCTCGTTCGAAGAAGCGATGGCGGAGCTGGCCCAGCTGGTTGCGCAAATGGAGGCAGGACAGCTGCCGCTGGAAGCCTCGGTGGCCGCCTATGCGCGCGGTTCCGAGCTGGTGAAGTTCTGCGCCGCCCAGCTGGAAAAAGTGGAATCCCAGGTCAAGGTGCTGGACGGCGACATGCTCAAGCCGTTCGCGGAAGCCGGCGAGGCCGAACAATGAGCGGCGCCTTCGACGATTGGATGAAGACCGTCCAGGCGGCATCCGAAAACGATTTATCCGGTTTTCTTCCCGCCGCCACGGCGGTGCCGACCAAGCTGCACGCGGCCATGCGCTATGCGCTGTTGGGCGGCGGCAAGCGCGTGCGTCCGCTGCTGGTGTATGCGGCCGGCGCGCTGTTCGGCGCCGACGCGGCCACGCTGAGCCGCGCGGCGGCGGCGGTCGAAATGATCCACGCCTACTCGCTGGTGCACGACGACATGCCTTGCATGGACGACGACGAACTGCGCCGCGGCAAGCCGACGGTGCACGTGGCTTACGACGAGGCGGCCGCGCTGCTGGTCGGCGACGCGCTGCAGTCGCAGGCCTTCCTGGTGCTGTCGGAAGCGGCCAGCATTCCCGCCGCGCGCCAGGTGGCGATGCTGCGCCTGCTGGCGCACGCCTCCGGCTCGGCCGGCATGTGCGGCGGCCAGGCGATCGACCTGGACAGCGTCGGCCTCAGCCTGACATTGGAGCAGCTGGAGCAGATGCACCAACTGAAGACGGGCGCCTTGCTGCGCGCCTCGGTGGTATTGGGCGCGCTGGCCGGCAAGGATTTGGACGACAATGAACTCGCCGCGCTGAACGTGTATGCGCGCGCCATCGGCCTGGCGTTCCAGGTGGTGGACGACGTGCTCGACGCGACGGCCGATTCGGCCACATTGGGCAAGACCGCCGGCAAGGACGCCGCCGACAACAAGCCGACCTACGTCTCGATCCTGGGTCTGGAGCCGTCGCGCGCGCTGGCGGAAAAATTGCGGCTCGACGCGCACGCAGCGCTCGCGCCGTTTGGAGAAAAAGCTCTGCGGTTACGCGAACTCGCGGATTTGATCGTGCAGCGGAAGGCATAAATGAACTTGCTCGAAAACATACATACCCCAGCCGACGTGCGCAAGCTGACGCGCACCCAGCTGACGCCGCTGGCGCACGAACTGCGCAGCTACCTGCTCGATTCCGTGTCGAAGACCGGCGGCCACCTGTCGTCCAACCTCGGCACCGTCGAGCTGACGGTGGCGCTGCACTACGTGTTCAACACGCCGCACGACCGCATCGTCTGGGACGTCGGCCACCAGACCTATTCGCACAAGATCCTGACCGGCCGCCGCGACCGCATGCACACCTTGCGCCAGCTGAACGGCATCTCCGGCTTCCCCAAGCGCGACGAAAGCGAATACGACACCTTCGGCACGGCCCACTCGTCGACCTCGATCTCGGCTGCGCTGGGCATGGCGCAGGCGGCCAAGATCAAGGGCGAGCACCGCCACGCCATCGCCGTCATCGGCGACGGCTCGATGACCGCCGGCATGGCGTTTGAGGCGCTGAACAACGCCGGCGTGCAGGAAGATCTGAACCTGCTGGTGATCCTGAACGACAACGACATGTCGATCTCGCCGCCGGTCGGCGCCTTGAACCGCTATCTGGCGCGCCTGATGTCGGGACAGTTCTACGCCGCCGCCAAGAACGTCGGCAAGTCGGTGCTGCCCGGCCCCGTGCTGGAACTGGCCAAGCGGCTGGAAGAACACGCGAAGGGCATGGTGGTTCCGGCCACGATGTTCGAGGAGTTCGGCTTCAACTACATCGGCCCCATCGACGGCCACGACCTGGAATCGCTGATCCCCACGCTGCAGAACATCAAGCAGCTCAAGGGGCCGCAGTTCCTGCACGTGGTGACCAAAAAGGGCCAGGGCTACAAGCTGGCCGAGGCCGAGCCTATCCTGTACCACGGCACGCCGAAATTCAATCCGGCCGAGGGCATCAAGCCGGCCGCCGCGCCGGGCAAGATCACCTACACCGAAGTATTCGGCAACTGGCTGTGCGACATGGCCGCCGCCGACAAGAAGCTGGTCGGCATCACGCCGGCGATGCGCGAAGGTTCGGGCATGGTGCGCTTCGAGCAGGAATATCCGGACCGCTACTTCGACGTCGGCATCGCCGAGCAGCACGCGGTGACCTTCGGCGCCGGCCTGGCCTGCGAGAACCTGAAGCCGGTGGTGGCGATCTACTCCACCTTCCTGCAGCGCGGCTACGACCAGCTGATCCACGACGTGGCGCTGCAAAACCTGGACGTGACGTTCGCGCTGGACCGCGCGGGCCTGGTCGGCGCCGACGGCGCCACCCACGCCGGCAACTACGACATGGCCTACCTGCGCTGCATCCCGAACATGGTGGTGATGGCGGCGTCGGACGAAAACGAATGCCGCCAGATGCTGACCACCGGCTACCAGTACAACGGTCCGGCGGCGATCCGCTATCCGCGCGGTGCCGGCATCGGCGCGGCGATCAAGCCGGAGTTGACCACGCTGGAAATCGGCAAGGGCGAAATCAAGCGCAAGGGCCAGAAGATCGCGATCCTGGCGTTCGGCTCGATGGTCGCACCGTCGGTCGCCGCCGGCGATGCGCTGGACGCCACGGTCGCCAACATGCGCTTCGTCAAGCCGCTGGATGTCGAGCTGGTCAAGAAGCTGGCGGCCGACCATGATTACCTGGTGACGGTGGAAGAGGGATCCATCATGGGCGGCGCCGGTTCGGCGGTTGCCGAGGCGATGGCCGCCGAAGGCATCGTCAAGCCGCTGCTGATGCTGGGCCTGCCGGACAAGTTCATCGACCACGGCGACCCGGCCAAGCTGCTGAGCAGCGTGGGCCTGGACGCAGCCGGCATCACCGCCTCGATCAAACAGCGCTTTGCAGGCGGCGAGCCGCGCCTGGTCGTCAATAACGGCTGATGCTGCGGGCGATCGCCGCATATCCGGCATCGCCGGGATGCAGGTGGTCGCCGCTGTCGTAGCGCGGCTGCATGCGCGACGGGTGGTCCGGGTCGCGCAGCAGCGCGTCGAAATCGGCCACCTCGTCAAACTCCCCGCTTTCCCTGATCCACCGATTGACCTCGCCGCGCACCGCGTCCTTGGCGGGCGTGTAGTAGGCGTTGAAGGGCGTGTCTTGCAGCGCGCCTTCGAACGGCAGCAGCGTGCCGCCGACGATGCGCACGCCGCGCGCGTGCGCCTGCGCGATCAGCTGCCGGTACGCGGCGATCATGCGCGCCGCCGTCATCGGCGCCTCCTGCGGCGCGAACGCGCTTTGCGGCCAGCCGATATCGTTAATCCCCATTAGCACCACCGCCGTATGCACGCCCGGCTGCGCCAGCACGTCCTGCTCGAAGCGCGCGGCGGCATTGGCGCCCATGCGGTCGCCCAGCAGGCGCGCGCCGGAGATGCCTGCATTGACCACCGCCACGCCGCCGGCGCCGAGGCGTCCCGCAAGTTGGTCGGGCCAGCGCCGGTCGCTGTCGGGCGTCGAGCCATTGCCGTCGGTGATGGAGTCGCCGAATGCGACCACCGCGCGCGCAGGCATCTCCGCATCGACCCAGATCCCCGCCAGCAGGGCGCGGCCGTGCAGCGGCGTCGCACCGGGCAGTGCGGCGGCTGAGGCGACGTTGCCGGCGGCGATATGGCCGGTCTGCTGCGCGCCCCAATGGAAGGTGGCCAGCGGCGTTTTCTGCGGCAGGTAGACGCTGACGGCCAGTTTTTCCAATGCCGCCAATGGCATCTCCAGCGCGTCGCTGACTGCGGGCGCGCCGGCGGGAATGACGGTGCCGCGCTGGCCGCCGAAGGTCAGCACCTGATCGGTACCCGGCGCGATGCCGCCGCCCGCCCCGGCGGCGCGCGCCACATGCGCCTCGCCGACCACCAGCGGCTGGCTGCCGTAGCGGTTGGACAGCACGATGCGCACGCGCCGGCCGCCCACGCTGATGCGCGCCGTTTCGCGCACGGTTTGCTGCGCCAGGCTGTCGGGGATGCCGGTCGGCAGCACAAAATCACCGCTGCGCCAGGCGGCGTGCGGGCTGGCCTGCCAGCTGGCGACCCAGTTTTCCGCCGCATGCAGCGGCGCGGTGAGTGATGCCGCCAGCACGGCAGCGGCGAGGAATTTGTTCATGATGCGCTCCTGAAAAGTGAGAAGCTCACGATAGGTTATTCCTGAATTGCGCGGAAGGCGGCAAAACTGACTATACTTTATTCAAATATGGAATGAGGGTGCCATGGATACCATCCGTTCACTGCGTTGTTTTGTGCGGGCCGTCGAGCTGGGCAGTTTGTCCGCCGTGGCGCGCGAGGAGGGCACGAGCCAGCCCACCGTCAGCAAGCTGATGGCCGCGCTGGAACGCGAACTGGGCGTGCGCCTGCTGGAACGCAGCACCACCAGCCTGCAGCCGACGCCGCAAGGCAGCCGCTTCTACCAGCGCGCGCTGGGCGTGCTGGCCGCGTATCAGGAAGCGGTGGCCGATGCGCGCGGCCAGACCGACACGCCGGCAGGGCTGGTGCGGGTCAACGCGCCCTCCGCGTTCGGGCAGTTCCGCCTGAACGCCTTGCTGGCGCCGTTCATGGCGCGCTACCCGCAGGTCGAGATCGAGCTGATACTCGACGACCGGATGGTCGACCTGGTCAAGGATGGCGTCGACATTGCCGTGCGCCAAGGGCATGAGCTGCCGCCCGACGCGGTGGCGCGGCTGGCCGGGGTGTCGCCGCGGCAACTGGTGGCGGCGCCAGAGTACCTGCGCGCGCATGGCGAACCGCTGCAGCCGCGGGATCTGGCGCGCTTCGACTACATCCGTTTCGCCTGGCTGGCCGACGGCGATCTGCTCACGCTGCAGCGCGGCGAACAAGTGGAAACCGTCCACACGCACGGCCGTTACCGCGTCAACAGCGCACTGGCGATCCGCGAAAGCCTGGTGGCCGGCGGCGGCATCGGCTTGTGCCCGCTGTGGCTGGTGCAAGACCTGCTCGGCAGCGGCACGCTGGTGCGCGTGCTGCCGGAATGGCAAGGGCGGCCTCAGCCGCTGCATCTGCTGTCGCCGTCGCGCCGCTACCAGCCGCTGCGCGCGCGCCTGCTGCTCGACCATCTTGCGGCTGAGATCGCTCACCTTCCCGGTTACGCAACACAATTGACGTAAGTCCTTGTCCCCGGCGGAGCATGGCGTATATTGATATAAACCGTTTATATCAGATCGCGCCGGGGAGGCATGATGAAACTGATCGTCGTCGGCTTGATGGCCGCATGTTTGGCGCACGCCGGCGCCGGTGCGCAGGTGCCGGAATCAGGCCGGGCGCAGGAGCTGATTTTCAGCGCCGAGGAGGTGGCCAGCAAGGTGGAGGACCGTTATATCGATCGCGTGGTCGAACTGGCGGCTTCCGGGCGCCTGGACGACGACCGCGCCTTGCTGGCGCGCTTGCAGACCATAGGCGCCGGCTTGATACGGGCCGCCGTGGCGCTCAAGCCGGAAGCGGCGGCATGGCAGTGGGAGTTCCATACCACCAGCGATCCGGAAGTCGACGCCATCTGCATGGCGGGCGGCAAGATCCTGGTCGGCAGCGCCTTCGTGCGCCAGCTGGCGCTGAGCGACGGCGAGCTGGCCACGTTACTGGGACACGAAGTCGCCCACGCGGTGGCCGAGCATCATCGAGAAACCTTGTCGGAAGCGCTATTCCTGAACCGTCAGCCGATGCCGCCGCTGGAGGTGGTGATGGAGCGCCTGGACAGCGACCTGTCGCTGCAGATACGGCTGTCCAAACTTTCAAGCCTGCAGGAATCCGAGGCCGATCAACTGGGCATGGTGCTGGCGCATCGCGCCGGCTGGCCGGCCGGCGAGATGGTCAGCTTCTATCGCAAGCTGGCCATGGGCGACCAGGCGGCGCTGGTGGCCGGCGCTTATCCGGCCAGCGCCTCGCGCCTCAGCATGGCGAAGGGGATGGAGCAGTTGTTCAAACCGTAGTGTCTTAGCCGCGCTTGCGCTCGTGCTGCCACAGCACGTCGCTGCCGCCGGCGTAGCGGTTCAACACGCGCGACAGCACAAACATCAGATCCGACAGGCGATTCACATACTGGCGCGGATGCTCGTGGATGGTCTCGGTCTTGCCCAGCGTGACGATGGCGCGTTCGGCGCGGCGGCACACGGTGCGGCATATGTGCGCCTGCGAGGCCGCGCGCGAGCCGGCCGGCAGGATGAACTCCGTCAGCGCCGGCAAGGTGGCGTTGTACTTGGCCAGCAGCGTGTCCAGGCGCTCGACGTGCGCCTCGGTGATCATCTGGTAGC
This sequence comes from Duganella sp. LjRoot269, assembly GCF_964254095.1. Taxonomy (NCBI): domain Bacteria; kingdom Pseudomonadati; phylum Pseudomonadota; class Betaproteobacteria; order Burkholderiales; family Oxalobacteraceae; genus Duganella; species Duganella sp. LjRoot269. Next base: position 1,456,238 of record NZ_CAXUSL020000001.1, read on the forward strand.
CGGGGATGCACAACTCGCCGCCCAGGTCGAACAGGTCGTGCTGGATCGTCACCAGCTCTTCGCGCAGGTCGGCCGGCATGTCGTCGCACAGCAGCAGGCCGATGTGCGAATTGAGTTCGTCCACCTCGCCGATCGAGTGGATACGCACGCTGTCCTTGTCGGTGCGGCTGCCGTCGCCCAGACCGGTGGTGCCGCCGTCGCCGGTGCGGGTGGCGATTTTGGAGAGTCGGTTGCCCATGTTTGATTCCTCAGTAGTTATTTGGCCGCCAGGCTGGCGCGGCGCGGGTCGTAGCAATCGAAGCCCGGGGTGTTCCAGAACTCCAGCAGGCCGACGGTTTCGTACATGCTGACTTCCTCATCGTACATCGGAAACAGGCCGGCCAGGTGGATGGTGCGGTCGGGCAGCTCGAAGGTGATCTGCTCGTCGCTCATGAACTGCGGCTTGTAGACGAAGCAGGCGTTCATCGCGCTGTCCTTGGACATCGGCGCGTCGAGCTTGAACGAAGCCTGGTAGTGGAACGGGCTGTCGCCGTAGAATGACTGCGCGATATAGGCGGCCGCGCTGCCCCAGCCGCTGTCGGTGGTTTTCAGCGTGAAGCTCAGTTCCGGCCGGCCGTTGACCCAGCTCGGGTGGTTGGCGTTGGACAGCCCGGCCGTCACCGCCGTCAGCATGCCCTGCGCCGGGAAATCCGGGAAATAATAGACCAGCATGCGCGGACGGTTTGCCAGCGCCACTTCGGCGATCTGCGCCGTCACGCCAAGACGCTCTTCCAGCGCCAGTAGCCAAGCCTGCTCAAAATTGTATGCCATCTGCCGCTCCGAATAAGCTGATTGTCTGATGGGTTCGAAGCATACGCCAAGGCGGCCCGCCGTGTCAGCAGTTTTTGCGCTACCAGGCGTGCCGCGGGTGGCGCAGGCCGAATATTGCGCTCTGGCCGGTGAGCGCCAGTTCGTCGACTCCGTCGAAATTGCCGTGCCGGCGCCGGGCCTGCGCCAGCTGCCGGTATAGCGGTTCCGGTAACTCGAAACTGCGCTGGCGGTCGACGTCGAGGATGTAGCGGCCGGCCTCCACCTTGAACAACAGATAGGCGTCGTGCCGTCGTTCGTTCCAGAAAAACTTGTGCAGGTCGAACATGCGGTCGAAGTAGTAGGGATGTGCGGCCACGCGCTGCTCCAGCGCGCGCAGGCAGTCCCGCTGGGACAACGGGCCGAGATCGGTGATCACGCAGCCATCCGGCGCGGGATCGGCGAACAGCAGGCGATGCGGCAGTTGCATGCGCTCGGCCAGCGTGAACAGCGCGGGTTTGGCCAGGATGTTCCCATCGAGGAAGGCGTGGCTGGTGTCTGCCGGCGAGCCGCTCCCCCAAGGACGGTCGATCAGCACGAAAATCGGCGCCCGCTCGGCTTGCGCGCGGCGTATGCCTTTAATCAGTGGAAAGCCGCCGAGGATGAACTGGATACTGAAGCCGTGCCGGTGCGCCAGCCGGTTCAACATCTGCGCATGCTCGTCGCTTTGCGTGCTCATGCAGCAATAGACCTTGCGCGCCGGCGATGCGTCGGCCAGCGCCTTGACCAGGACCGGGTAGCTGCCGTAGTGGCAGGACATATACAGCGTCGAGACGCTGGCGTCCGGAACTCGACCTCGGTGGCGGTAGCGCGCGTCCATGCGTTCGTTGGCCAGCAGGCTTTGCTGGTAGCGGCGCCATTTGCGGATGTGGGCATAGGCGGCGGGGCGCGGAATGCCCAGCCGCAGCATGTTGGCCAATGCCATGATCGTGCGGGATTTTTGCATAAAAAAAGCAAAGGCGTTTGGGCGCCTTTGCAAAGCATCGGGAGTTAAACGAAAAGTGCTGCTTAGTAGTCTTCCTGCGTCGGGCAACTCCATTCAATTGCCACCGGCAGCGCTTCGATCTGCTCGAAAATGACTTCCTTGACCTGGGCCAGTTTCTGCTCGATGTGGTCGGTCATTGTCGGTACGCCGTAAAGTGCGAGGTCCATGCGATTTCCTTCATTGTTGCTATGCCTACTCTAGATCAGTTTTCGGCGGCCCTGAGCAGCCCGGACGGCTGCGGTGTTTCTTATCGCCTGCCGGCGGGCACGAAGCGGCCGGCGTCGCGCGCTAGTGTCAGCAACACCAGTCCCGACACGGTGCACACCGCCACGGCGGCCAGCGAGGCTTCGGCGCCGAAGCTGCCGCCCGTCAGCCAGTCCGGCCCATCCAGCCTGCCGATCAGGAAGCCCTGCTGGGCATAGCCGGACACGGCCACCGAGCACACCGGTCCCTGCACGAAATTCCAGGCGAAATGGATGGCGATGCACAGCCACAGCCGGCCGGTCAGCATGTAGGCGGCCGCCAGCATCAAACCCGCTTCGATGGCAATCGCGGCAGCGTTGAACAGGGTGGCGGCCGGATTGCTCAGATGGAGCGCGCCGAACAGCAGCGCCGACGCCAGCAGCGCGGCGCTGCTGCCGAAGCGCTGCTCCAGGATGCGGAACAGGATGGCGCGAAACAAAATCTCCTCGGTCACCGCGCCCTGTACGAAGCGCGGCACGTTCAGCGCCAGCTCGGCCCAGCGGTTGTGGCCTTCGACCTGGTAGGCGCCGGAGGCGGCCAGTATCGTCATCACCAGGCCGAACGCCAGCGCACCGATCAGCAGTCCGGCGCCGCTTTCGGTCCAGGCGCCCGCCACCGCCAGCTCGCCCGGACGGCGCCGTTCGACTAGGCGTACATAGCCGCAGTAGGCGGCCAGCGACAGCGCCGTCACCAGTAGCGGACGCAGCAGCTGGGACAACGGTGACGCATCCTGTCTCAGCAGGGAGGCCAGCCCGAACGCGGGCAGGCTCACGACGCACCAGGCCAGCGCGATGCGCGCCAGCGGCGAGCGCAGCGCCCGCAGGCCGCGGTGTTTGAGCCAGTGTCTGATCCCTGCCGTGGCGGTCGACCGTTGCATGGCGTGCGCGGCCTCAGTCGGTCAGGAAGTCGGCCGCCAGCGGACGTGCCGACAGCAGGATTTGCGCATTGGCGGCCAGCAGCGCTTCGTCCAGCTTGAGCCGGATGCGCGATTGCGCGTCGGCGCGCAACTGGCGCACGCCGTCGCGGGTCTGCAGCTCCAGCGTCGGCGCGGCGGTGGCGGGGAACTGCAGCTCGACGCCGCTGAAGGTCGGCATGAAGAAGCGCATCGGTCCGGCGCCGGCGCGCATCATGGCGTTCATCTGGCGCACGCTGGTCATCAGGCTGGCGTAGCTGAAGCGCAGTCCGTCGGGCAGCGTCGGCCGGGCGCTGAAGGAAAACGCCGACTTCTCGTCGGCCGCCAGGCTGGTGTAGATCATCGGGTTGGCCTTGAGCCAGCGCGGATCGGACTTCAGGTCGAAGCCGCCGTCGGCGCTGACGGGCAGGCGCGTGGTCTCGCCGCCGTCGACGAGGAACAGGCGCACTTCCTCGGGCCGGATGGTGGCGTTGCGCGGCTTCATGTTGCCGCGGATGACCAGCTTGTCGCGCTGCTCGGCGGGAAACTCGTACACCTTGTCCAGGTGGGTGATTTTCAGCAGTGTCTGGTAGTCGGCCAGTTCGCGTTCGGCGGCGCCCGCGCTCAGGCACAGGCAGGCCAACAGCGCGGCCGGGATCGGGTGGATCATCAGGCTTCTCCGGTTGATCATTGCATTGCGGCCAGGGCCGGTGGCGCCAGGTCCTGCAACAGTTGGGGGAATTCAGGGATCGCATTGCTGAAGGCCGGCGCGGCCGACCGCAGTTGCTCCAGCCATTGCTGCGGCGAGCCGTTGTCCACGCGCAGCCGCCGCTGCAGCAGTTCGCCGCTGCCCGGCAAATACACCCAGTGCTGCGGCGCGCGCCGTATCTGCGCCTCGATCTCGCGGAAAATGGCGGCGGTCAACGCGGCGATGTCGGCATCGAGGTCGCCGCTGCGCTGCACCGCCAACGGCGTACCCAGCCGTACCGTCGTGTCCAGCCCATCGCCGGGGCAGCTGTGGCCGACGATGACGGTGGCGTTGCTCTTCAGCGCGAACAGGCTGGTGCCGGCCATCGCCGGTACCAGCCTGTTAAAGAACGGCACGTACAGCGAATGGCCGCTGATGTCGAACACGTCCGGCATCATGGTCAGCGCTTCGCCCCGGCGCAGCACGCGCAAGGCCTTGAGCACGGCGCTGTCGTCGTTGAACAGCGCGTTGAAGCCATAGCCCAGGCGCTGGAACAGTTCCTCGAAACCGCTGGAACTGCTGCTGACCGACGGCGGGTTGTAGAACGCGTTGACGGTCTTGTGGCGGCCGATTTCCTGGATCAGCTTCAGGCAGCCGAGCTGGAAGGTGCCGTAGTGCGGCGTGACGAAGATGACCGGCTTGTCGTCCCGCTTGAGCTGATCGAGGCAGACGCCACCCTCGATGCGCACATGGCGCGCGACGAACGATTCAAGCCGCGCCGCATCCAGCCCGGCCAGGTGGGTTTTGATCAGGTGGAAATTGCGCATCGACAGGCGGTAGCGCAAGTATAGGCGGTCCAGCTCGGCTGCGGACAGTTCGGGTAGCGCGATGCCGACGGCCTGCGCGAACTGGCGGCGGCCGTCGCGCTCGACCAGGCTGGACAGTTCCAATTGCGCGCGCGCCAGGCGCAGGCGCAGGTGCAGCAGCAGTTCGGTCATTGACGGCATGGTTATCCTCGCGACGGCAGGCCGGCGCCGTGGTGCGCGGGCGCGACAGGTTGGGCGGCCCAGGCGGCCAGGCGTGCGCGCGCCGCCGCGCAGGCGCCGCCGTCCAGGCCGTTGCCGTGGCGGTGCCAGGCGTCGATGTAGGCGTTCAGCTGCTTGAGCTGGTCGTCGCGTTCGACTTGCAGGTAGGGCGCGCTGGCGCGGTACAACTGGGACCAGGACAGCGTCTGCGCCGGCAGCGCGCTGGCGGCCGCTTGCAGATGCAGCGTCAGCCAGCTGGTGACGGAGCTGATGGTCAGGCTGGCGTCGCGCGGCTTCAGCGGCGTCAGCCGCAATATCGTCAGTTCGGGCTCTTCGGCCGGAGTCAGCGTGTACAGCGCCTCCAGCCCCAGGCAACACAGCAAGGGTTCCAGCAGCGACACGGCGTGGCGCATGCCGTTAAAGCTGACCCAGGTGCGGGTGCCGTCGCTGCCGGCGTGCAGCTCCGGGAAGGAGATGTACAGCGTCGGCTGCGGCGTGCCGGCCTTGATCATCCGCACCACATGGTTGGTGCCGACGCTGGCCAGCCTGTCGGCGGGCAGTCCGATCTCGGCCAGCACCTGCTCCACCACCGGCGTGGTGACGACGACGATGCGCAGGCCGGACGCGGCCAGCTGGCGCAGCAGCCGCAGTCCGGGCAGGCTGTACGGCAGGGCCAGCAGGCAGGAGTGTTGTGCCAGGCGGTCGCTCAGCGTGCGCAGCAGCGCCTGCGGCGCGCTGCCGGGCGAGCTCTGCGCGCACAGCTGGCGGTAGGCCGCCTGCGCGGCGCCGGCGACGCGCATCGCCTCGTCGTTGCCCAGGGCCAGCGCATGTTGCAAGCCCTTGGCGGCGAGGCGGGTGGTGTTGGCCTCGGCGCGCTGGTGCTGCAGGCGCGCCGCATAGGAGGCTGCCGGCGGCCGGCGCAACAGGGCGGCGAGGTGGGGGAAGCGAAGGAACATGGCGGCGTCTCCGTGGCGGTGTCAGGCGGCGAATCGGGCGTGCACGACGGCGCTGCGCAGCCCCGCCAGCGCGCGCAGCGTTTTCATGGCGAGCATGACGCAGGCCGAGACGATCACCAGTGGCCACAGCAGATCGCCCAGCAGGCGCCACGCGGACCAGCCGGCGTCCGCCAGCCGGGCCGCGCCGGCGGCCGCGCCCAGCTGTTGCAGGCTGTCGGCCAGCGCGTCCGGCAGCGTCCGGGCCAGCCGCCGCACTTCGGTCACCAGGAAGCTGGCGAAATACAGCATGTAGGCGCCGCTCAGCAGGCCGTAGGCGTACAGCACCGGCGAACGCGCGCCGGGCCTGGCGCGGCCGAACAGCGGCATCAGCATTTCGGCGCTGGCCTGGCGCACCTGGCGGTGCAGGTTGTGCAGGCCGCTGAGGTCGGACAGCAGCCAATAGCCGTCGAACTTGAACACGGGGTTGAGCGTGAACAGCATGGTGAAGGTGACCAGCCAGATCAGCTTGAGCGCGTCGGGGCTGCCGCTGGCCAGCGCATACAGGTCGACGCCGATCAGCATCAGCGCCTGGAAATACACGCCGCCCAGATCGACCACCGCGCGTTGCCGGCGCTGCAGGCGCCAGGCCTTGCTGACGTCGGCGTACCAGGCGGGAAAGATCACGTACAGGCCGAAGCCGATGGCGCCGTGCGGGCAATTGAAATAGCGGCAGGCCGTCGTGTGGCCCAGCTCGTGGATCAGTCCGCTCAGCAGCAGCAGGGCCACCAGGCGCGTGCCGCCGCTGCCGCTCCAGCCCTCGTGGGCGGCGTGCATGGCGGCCGGCAGCACGCAGCCGTGCAGCACGGCGAAGATGGCCACCAGGCTCCATGCCAGCGACGGCTTGAACAGCCACGCCAGGCGGCCGGTCAGCAGGCCGGCGTACCACGGCGACAGCAAGTCGATGCTGATGGTGAAGGGATTGCCGCGCGCGGCCGGGGCGGCGTCGCTGAACAGCGCGGCGGGCAGCGTGGCGGCGGCCAGCGCGATCAGTTCGTCGGCCGGCAGCGCGGCGCCGCTGCGTTGCAGGTATTGGCGCTCCAGCTGGTCGGGCGTGGCCGGCGCCGTCAGCAGCGCTTCGATCAGTGCGCGCGACTTGGCGGTAATCAGGAAATGGCGGTTGTCCAGCTCCAGCAGGAAGCGTTGTGCGGCGCCCGCTTCGCGGTACGGCGAGATCCGGATGCCTTCTTTGAGCGTGGGTATGGCGGCCATGGGGGAGTGCGGAATGGGGAGGGATGGACGATGCGGGAAGAGAAACGGGAGCGAGGCGTGCGACTCCCGTTTCCAGCTCGGTATTACTTGTCGGACACCGAGCAGGTGTAGGTCCAGTCCGGTGCTGGAACGCTAGGCACGGCTTCCATTTCGAAGCGGGCTTCCAGTTCTTCGACGACGAATTCTACTTGGGTGATTTCGATGTTTTCCATTTAAAACTCCATGTGGGTGGTTATCAAGGTAGCTGTGAGATCGACACTGCAGCATAGTTCCCGGTTCAGCTGGAATAAATAGTAAATCGATCATATTTTTGTGTCAATCAGTAATTTGTTATTGTTTTACGATATTTTTAAGCGTTGTTTTTTTGTTATATCGAATGCGAGGGGCGCGCCGCCGCCTGCGCAAGAGCGCATCGGCGGCGTGCAGGCCAGGTGGAAGGGGAAGTTTAGAAGTCGTCGCCGCCGGCGTCGTCGGCTGGGGCGCCTTCGTCCGGGCGCCATTCGAGGATGTCGGACGGCTGGCAGGCCAGCCGCTCGCAGATCTTGTTGAGCGTGGTGAAACGGATGCCGCGCACCTTGCCGGACTTGAGCAGCGACAGGTTCTGTTCGGTGATGCCGATGAAGGCCGCCAGCTCCTTCGACTTGATCTTGCGCTTGGCCAGCATCACATCCAGGTTGACGATGATGGTCATCAGATGAAGCCTTCGTTTTCTTCGCCCAGGCGGCGGCCTTCGTGCATGATGGCGGCGATCAGGTAGAACAGCCCGCACACCAGCAGCAACAGCACCTCGTTGGAGGTGACGTCGAAGCCGATGCGGAAGGCGCGGGTGTTGGAAACCAGGTTGAACACGATGGCGCGCAGCGCCGGTTCCAGACTCGACAGCGTGACCGACGCGAACACTGCGCCGGCAAACGCCCGCATGTAGCCGATGGTGCGGGTGGCGAAGATGGCGCCGCGCTGCAATTCGCGCAGCGTCTGCCGCAGCCGGATCACGCCGAACACCAGAAAGCTCAGCGGCAGCAGGCCGATGAGTACGCCCAGCAGCCGATACAGCGAAGACAGCCGCTGCATGTCGGCCACGCTCATGCCGTCTGGCAGAACCTGCATCACCCACCACAGCAGCTCGAACGGCATGGGGACCATCCAGGCGAGAATGAAGAACGATACCTGGACCACCAGGAAGACCTGCAGCACGATCTGCAGCACGATGCACAGGTAGCGGATGTGGTTGTGACCGGGAGTGGAGAACAGCATGGGTTTTATTTTTCTACGGTAAAAAATTATTGTACAGCCTCAAAAAATTCTTGTATTAACGACATTTTAACGTAAGAGCCGTCGCCGCAGGCGCTGTGGTGCTATGCACAACAGCCTGTATTAGGCGGCGCCGGGTTTTGTGCTTACAATCGACTCTCGACCATACGCCGCCCAAAAACGCCCTCCATGAACACTGCCCCCGCCGCTCCCGCCACCGTCACCGCGCGCCGACTACAGGTTGCCGAGGCCCTGCGCGAGGCGCTGCCGGAGCGCTGCGTGCTGTCCGATCCCGAGGATACCCGCCCCTACGAATGCGATGGCCTGGCCGCCTACCGCCAGCTGCCGATGATCGTGGTGCTGCCCGATACCGAGGCGCAGATCGTCGCGGTGCTGAAGGTGTGCCGCGAGCTGAACGTGCCCATCGTGCCGCGCGGCGCCGGCACCGGCCTGTCCGGCGGCGCGATGCCGATCGCCGACGGCGTGGTGCTGTCGACCGCGCGCCTGAACCGCATCGTGCGCATGGACGCCTACTCCCGCAGCGCCGTGGTGCAACCCGGCGTGCGCAACCTGGCGATCTCGGAAGCGGCGGCACAGCACGGCCTGTACTACGCGCCCGATCCGTCGTCGCAGATCGCCTGCACCATCGGCGGCAACGTGGCGGAGAACTCGGGCGGCGTACATTGCCTCAAATACGGGCTGACCGTGCACAACGTGCTGCGCGTGCGCGTGGTCACCATCGACGGCGACGTGGTGGAGCTGGGCAGCGAGGCGCTCGACGCGCCGGGACTGGACCTGCTGTCGGTGTTCATCGGCTCCGAGGGCATGCTGGGCATCGTCACCGAAGTGACGGTCAAGCTGGTGCCCAAGCCGGCCACCGCGCGCGTGATCATGGCGTCGTTCGACGAAGTGGTGGCGGGCTGCCACGCGGTGGCCGCGCTGATCGCCGCCGGCATCATCCCGGCCGGGCTGGAGATGATGGACCAGACCTCGTCGCGCATGGTCGAACCGTTCGTCAAGGCCGGCTACGATACCGACGCCGCCGCCATCCTGCTGTGCGAGGCCGATGGCACCGTCGAGGAGGTGGAAGAGGAAATCGCCCGCATGTCGGCGGTGCTCAACACGGCCGGCGCCAGCGCGATCGCGGTGTCGCAATCGGAGGCGGAGCGCTTGAAGTTCTGGTCGGGCCGCAAGAACGCCTTCCCGGCGGCCGGCCGCATCTCGCCCGACTACTACTGCATGGACGGCACCATCCCGCGCAAGCGCCTGGGCCAGGTGCTGGAGGGGATCGCGCAGATGGAGACCAAATACGGCCTGCGCTGCGCCAACGTGTTCCACGCGGGGGACGGCAACCTGCATCCGCTGATACTGTTCAACGCGAACATTCCCGACGAGTTCGAGCGCGCCGAGGCGTTCGGCGCCGAGATCCTGGCGCTGTGCGTGGAAGTGGGCGGCACCATCACCGGCGAGCATGGCGTGGGCATCGAGAAGATCAATTCCATGTGCGCGCAGTTTGCGCCGGCCGAGCTGGAAGCGTTCTTCTCGGTGAAGCGCGCCTTCGATACGGCGGGGCTGCTCAATCCCGACAAGGCCATTCCCACGCTGAACCGCTGTGCCGAATTCGGCAAGATGCGCGTCAGCGGCGGCATGCTGCCGTTCTCCCATTTGCCGCGTTACTGAACGGAGCAGCATGACGAACAACCTGACCACCGATATGCACTCCATCGCCCAAGACTTCAGCGTGCGCATACGCGCCGCGACGGCGGCCGGCCAACCATTGCGCCTGCGCGGCGGCGGCACCAAGGACTGGTACGGCCAGTCGCTGCAAGGCGAAGTATTCGATACGCGCGCGTACGCCGGCATCGTCGCCTACGAGCCGACGGAACTGGTGATCACCGCGCGCTGCGGCACGCCGCTGGCGGAAATCGAGGCGCTGCTGGCGCAGCACAACCAGATGCTGGCCTTCGAGCCGCCGCGTCTCGGCGCGGAATCGACCATCGGCGGCGTGGTGGCCAGCGCGCTGTCAGGCCCGCGCCGCGCCAGCGCCGGAGCGGTGCGCGACTTCGTGCTGGGCGCGGTGCTGATGGACGGCCACGGTGAGGCGCTGCGCTTCGGCGGCCAGGTGATGAAGAACGTGGCCGGCTACGATGTCTCGCGTTTGCTGGCAGGGTCGCTGGGCACGCTGGGCCTGATACTGGAGGTGTCGCTCAAGGTGCTGCCGGTGCCGGTGCGCGAGGCCAGCCTGTGCTTCGAGATGAGCGAGATCGACGCGCTGCGCCGGCTGAACGAATGGGCCGGCCAGCCGCTGCCGATATCCGCGAGCTGCTGGCACCGGGACGTGCTGTCGCTGCGCCTGTCCGGCGCGGAGGCGGCGGTGGACGCGGCGCTGCGCAAGCTTGGCGGCCAGGCGCTTGACGACGGCCCGGCGTTCTGGGCCGCGCTGCGCGATCAATCGCATGCATATTTTAGCAGCGGCGCCAGCGACGGCGCATTGTGGCGCCTGTCGCTGCCATCGGCGGCCAGCGCCATCATCCTGCGCGGCGAACAGCTGATCGAGTGGGGCGGGGCGCAGCGCTGGCTGAGGATGGACGAATGCGACGCCGCACAGGCGGCCGGCATCCGCGGCGCCGTGGCGGCCGCCGGCGGCCATGCCACGCTGTTCCACGGCGCGGACAAGAGCGTCGGCGTATTCCATCCGCTGGCGCCGGCCGTGGCGAAAATCCACGAACGGCTGAAGCAATCCTTCGATCCTGCAGGGATCTTCAACCCCGGCCGCATGTACTGACCACGCCTATGCAAACCAATCTCGCCGATTTCATCAAGAACACCCGCGAAGGCGAAGAGGCCGACGCCATCCTGCGCGCCTGCGTCCACTGCGGCTTCTGCACCGCCACCTGCCCGACCTACCAGCTGCTGGGCGATGAGCTGGACGGTCCGCGCGGACGCATCTACCTGATCAAGCAGGTGCTGGAAGGCGCGCCGGTCACGGTCAAGACCCAAACCCACCTGGACCGCTGCCTGACCTGCCGCAACTGCGAAACCACCTGTCCGTCCGGCGTCAAGTACGGGCGCCTGATCGACATCGGGCGCAAGGTGGTGGAGGAGCGCGTCGAGCGCCCGTTCATCGAGCGCATGAAGCGGCTGGTGCTGAAGCAAGCCTTGCCGCGCAAGGCGGTGTTCACGGCGGCCCTGCGCGCGGGACAGATTTTCCGTCCGCTGCTGTCGCCTGCGCTGCAGGACAAGATTCCGACGATGCAGGGCGCCGGCGCCTGGCCGACGCGCGAACACGCGCGCAAGATGCTGGTGCTGGAAGGCTGCGCGCAGCCGGCGATGGCGCCCAACATCAACGCCGCCACCGCGCGTGTACTGGATGCGCTGGGCGTGCAACTGATGGTGGCGCCCAAGGCCGGCTGCTGCGGCGCGCTGCGCCATCACCTGAATGACCAGCAAGCGGCGCTGGACGACATGCGACGCAACGTCGATGCCTGGTGGCCGTATGTGCGGGACGGCGCGGTCGAGGCGATTGTGATGACGGCCTCCGGCTGCGGCGTCACGGTCAAGGAATACGGCCACCTGCTGGCGCACGACAGCGCCTACGCCGACAAGGCGCAGCGCATTGCCGCGTTGACGCGCGACCTGAGCGAGGTCATGCCCGAATTCGAAGAGGAATTGAAGCGCCGCGCAGGCACCGGCAACAGTAACGGCAACGGCGCCGGCGGACGCGTCGCCTACCATCCGCCGTGCACGCTGCAGCATGGCCAGCAGATACGCGGCAAGGTCGAGGGCGTGCTGCGCGCGGTCGGCGTCGACGTCGTATTGTGTGCCGACAGCCATCTGTGCTGCGGCTCGGCCGGCACCTATTCGCTGCTGCAGCCGGAGCTGTCGCTGCAGCTGCGCGACCGCAAGCTGGCCAACCTGGCCGATACCGGCGCCGCCACCATCGTCTCGGCCAACGTCGGCTGTAGCGCGCACCTGCAGTCGGGCACGCAGACGCCGGTGACGCACTGGATCGAGCTGATCGACCGCGCGCTGACTTAGTTTTTTGGCGCCCGTCAAAGGCGCAGCGTAAATCAGGAACTTTGACCGTCGCCGATTGCCTCACAGGGGTGGGGAGGCAACGGCGGCGGTGCGGCCTGCCTCCATGCGATCAATCGAACCAACTGGAGGAATCATGCAAAATCAAATCACCGAGTGGGGAACGGCCTTGATGACATCGCTGTCCGCCGCCATGGCCATGCTGTTTCAGGCAATCCCGAAACTGATCGGATTTGCGGTCATACTCATCGTCGGCTGGCTGATCGCGGCCGCGCTGGCGAAAGCCATAATGGTCCTGCTGCGCTCCGTTAAATTCAATGACCTGGCACAGCGTGCCGGCCTGGCCGGCTTCTTCCACAACATGGGCATGCCGATGGATTCGGCCGGCGTGGTGGGTGCCGTGGTCAAGTGGTTCGTGCGGCTGATCGCGCTGGTGGTCGCTTTCGATGCGCTGGGACTGCCGGCGGTGTCGGAAGTGCTGCGGCAGGTGCTGCTGTGGCTGCCGAACGTGGTGGTGGCGGTGGTGATCCTGGTAATCGCCGGGCTGGCGGCCAACTCGCTGGGCAAGCTGGTGCGCGGCGCCGCCACGGAAAGCGATTTGCGCAACGCCGACCTGCTGGGCAAGGTGGCCAGTGGCCTGGTGCTCGGCTTCGGCGTGATCGTGGCGATCGGCCAGCTCGGCATCGCGACCATGTTTGTCGACGCGCTGTTTGTGGCGCTGGTCGGCGCGGTGGCGCTGGCGGCGGGCCTGGCGTTCGGGCTGGGCGCGCGCGAGACGGCCGGCCAGATCATCCGCGACTGGTATGCCAAGCGCCGGACGGTGCGCGGCGTGCAGACGGCCGAAGGGATAGGCGAGGCGATCGGCCCCAGCTCGCTCAGCGAGCGGCGCATGAGCGAACGGCGCGCCGCCGTCTAGCCTATAGCCTAACCCTGCACGAACAAGGGCATCTGCGACGTGCTGGCGGCCGGTTCGCTGTGCAGGTTGAGGATAGGCGGCAGCTGGGCTGCCGCCTGCCACACCTTGGCCTGGTCGAAGCTGGCGACCCAGGGCAGCACATCGTCCGCCGGCATCGGCCGGGCGATGCCGTAGCCCTGCACCAGGTCGCAGCCCAGCCGCATCAGCATGGCGCCGTGCTCGATGGTCTCGACCCCCTCGGCGATCACGCCCAGGCCGAAGGACCTGGCCAGGCCGATGACGGCGCTGACCAGGTGCAGATCGTCGCGGTCCACCAGCATGTTGCGCACGAAGCTCTGGTCGATCTTCAGCACGTCCGCCGGCAGGCGCTTCAGGTAGGACATCGACGAGTAACCGGTGCCGAAATCGTCCAGCGCGAAGCTGATGCCCAGCGTCTGGCACTCGAGCATGATGCGGCGCACGTGGCTGATGTCGCTCAGCGCCGACGACTCAAGTATCTCCAGCTCCAGCATGTGCGGCGGCACTTGCGGGAACTCGGCCAGGATCGCCGTCAGCTGCCCCACGAAGTCGGAACGCTGGAAATGGCGCGCGGCGATGTTGACGCTGATGACCCAGTCGGGGTTGGACTCGCGCCAGACCAGCAGCTGGCGCAGGGCTTCGCGCAGCACCCATTCGCCGATGTCGACGATCACGTCGCTGTGCTCGACGATGGGCAGGAAGTCCATCGGGCCGACGATGCCGCGCTGCGGATGCTGCCAGCGCAGCAGCGCCTCCATGCCGACGATGCGGCCCTTGCGCATGTCCAGCTTGGGTTGGTAGTACAGCCGCAGTTCGCCGGCGCGCAGCGCGGCGCGGACCTCGGTGCGGCGGTTGTGATGGGTGCGGACCTGTTCGTCCAGGTCGGCGTCGAAGAAATGATAGCGGTTGCGGCCCGTGATCTTGGCCTGGTACAGCGCCTGGTCGGCATGGCGCAGCAGGCTGTCTGCGCTGATCTCGTTGCCGGTGTAGACGGCGATGCCGGCGCTGGCCGACATGCTGACCGCCTGGCCTTCGCACACATAGTCGCGCGACAGCGCCGCCATCAGCCGCTCCATCGCCCGCTCGACGCCGGCGCGGTCTTCCAGTTCGGGCAGCAGCAGCACGAATTCATCGCCGCCCAGGCGCGCCACGTAATGACGCTGGCCGGCAAAGTCGTGCAGGCGGCTGGCGGCCTGCTTGAGGATCTCGTCGCCGACGGTTTGGCCCAGCGTCTGGTTCACGTGCTGGAAGTGATCGAGGTCGAACAGGCACACGGCCAGCAGGTAGTCCTGGTCGCGCGCGCGGGCCACTTCCTGCTCGAAGCGGGCCGCCAGCGCGGCGCGGTTCGGCAGTCCGGTCAGGATGTCGTGATTGCTTTGCCAGGAGATCTGCTGCATCAGCTGGCGGCGCTCCGTCACGTCGCGGAACACCAGCACCGAACCCTGCACCTCGCCAAGCGCGGCGCGGATCGCGTTGGCCGTGTATTCGACGGTGAAACTCTGGCCGAGGCGGTTGCGCAGGCTCTGGTTGCCGACCTTGACGACTTCGCCGCCGGCGTAGATCGCCGCCATCGATTTGAGCAGCGAGTGCTGGCCGAAGTTGTTCTCCAAGACGAACACCTGATGCAGCTCCATGCCGCGCGCGCGCGACTCGGACCAGCCGGTCAGCTGCTGCGCCACGTCGTTGATGGTGGCGACCTTGCCCATCAGGTCGGTGGTGATGACGGCGTCGCCGATCGACGCCAGCGTCACTTCGATGCGGTCCTTCTCTGCCTGCAGCTGCGCCTGCGCCCGCAGCGTCTGTTCCAATTGCCGGCTCAGCTCGGACTGGCTTTGCTGCAGCTTGTACACCAGCGCCTGCACGCGCTGCGCCATGTTGTTGAAGGTGATGGCCACCGTGCGCGCCTCGAGCGTGCCGCTGACCGGCAGGCGCACGCTGTGGTCGCCGTGCTGGAAGCGGGTGGTGGTGTCGGTCACACGCTTGAGCATGCGCTTGTTGGCGAACAAGATGATGCCCAGCAGCGTGTAGATGATGGCGATGTTGACCGTGGAGATGACGGCCTGCTGGCGCAGCGTGCGCCAGACCTGTTCCAGCGGCAGCGTCGGTTCGAAGGCCAGCACCAGCATGGCGTTGCCGATGTAGATGGTGCGGTCGATCGGCGCCAGCCCGTGCAGGTCGTGGAACCAGCTGGGGAACGACGGCGCCGGCCGCGCGCTGCGCAGCGCCTCGAGATGGCCGCCGGCGTAGTCCAGCCGCGCCGAGACCAGGTCGGCCTCCAGCAGCAGGGCGCCGGACAGGATGTTGTCGAGGGCGGCGCGGTCCGGCGTGGTCAGCGCCGGCAGCAGGGCCTTGTGCAGGTAAACGCCCAGTTCTCCCGCGTCTTTTTGATAGCGGGCATTGGCGTATTCCGTTTCCGACTGGAACAGCAAGGTGTATCGCAGGCCCACCACCACGGCAATGATGACGAAGATGGGCAGGAACAAACGGGAATACATCCCCATCCGCATCCATTGCGAAAGTATTTTTCCAAACAACGACATAGGCGACTGATTCGATTGGAAATGACCAACAGCCATTATTACCGAAAAGTTAACCCAAAGCACGTTTTTTGGAAAACGTTTTCAGTATTTTACAACTTTCCTGACCAAGCTTATTCGGCCAACAGCTTTTCGATGTCGGCAATCAGGTCTTCCGGCTTGGTGGACGGAGCGTAGCGGTCGTAGACGGTGCCGTCCTTGCGGATCAGGAACTTGGTGAAGTTCCATTTGATCGCCTCGGTACCGAGGATGCCGGGCGCGTCCTTCTTGAGCTTCTGGAACAGCGGGTGGGCGTGGTCGCCGTTGACGTCGATCTTGGCGAACAGCGGGAAGGTGACGCCGTAGTTCTTTTCGCAGAAGGCGCCGATCTCGTCGGCCTGGCCCGGCTCCTGGGCGCCGAACTGGTTGCAGGGGAAGCCCAGCACCGTCACGCCCTTGTCCTTGAACTGCTGGTAGACCGCCTCCAGCCCCTTGTATTGCGGCGTGAAGCCGCAGTTGCTGGCGGTGTTGACGATCAGCAGGACCTGGCCCTTGTACCGGCCCAGGTCGACCGGGGTGCCGGCCAGGCTGTCGGCGGTGATGTCGTAGAGTGTGCTCACGGTGCTTCCTTAGACGAGTCCCAGATGTTCGGTGCCGGCCGACAGGTCGCGGTTCTTGGCGGCCTTGCCTTCCAGCTTGATAGCCAGTCGCAGGTCGTTGACGGAGTCGGCGTTGCGCAGCGCGTCCTCGTAGGTGATCAGGTCCGCCTCGTGCAGGTCGAACAGCGACTGGTCGAAGGTCTGCATGCCCAGTTCGCGCGACTTCTTCATCAGCTCCTTGATTTCGTGGACTTCGCCCTTGAAGATCAGGTCCGAGATCAGCGGCGAATTGAGCAGGATCTCGATCGCCACGGCGCGGCCCTTGGCTTCCTTCTTCGGGATCAGGCGCTGGGAAATCATGCCCTTCAGGTTCAGCGACAGGTCCATCAGCAGCTGCTGGCGGCGCTCCTCGGGGAAGAAGTTGATGATGCGGTCCAGCGCCTGGTTGGCGCTGTTGGCGTGCAGGGTGGCCAGGCACAGGTGGCCGGTTTCGGCGAAGGCGATCGCGTGGTCCATGGTCTGGCGGTCGCGGATCTCGCCGATCTGGATCACGTCCGGCGCCTGGCGCAGCGTGTTCTTCAGCGCGATTTCCCAGTCGTCGGTGTCGACGCCGACCTCGCGCTGGGTCATGATGCAGTTCTTGTGCGGGTGGACGTACTCGACCGGATCCTCGATGGTGATGATGTGGCCGTAGCTGTTCTCGTTGCGGTAGCCGACCATGGCCGCCAAGGTGGTCGACTTGCCGGAGCCGGTGGCGCCGACCATGACCACCAGGCCGCGCTTGGACATGACGACGTCCTTGAGCACGTCGGGCAGGCCGAGGTCCTCGAGCTTGGGGATTTCGCTGGTGATGGTCCGCAACACCATGCCGACCGAGCTCATCTGCACAAACGCCGACACGCGGAAGCGGCCCAGGTCGCCGGGGCTGATGGCGAAGTTGGCCTCCTTGGTCAGCTCGAACGAGGCGGTCTGCTTGTCGTTCATGATGGAGCGGGCCAGGTCCATGGTGTGGGCGGAGGTCAGGACCTGCGACGACACCGGCGTCATCTTGCCGTCGATCTTGATGGCCGGCGGGAAGCCGGCGGTGATGAAGAGGTCCGAGCCCTTCTTGCTGGTCATCAAGCGCAGCAAGTCGAACATGAATTTGGATGCCTGGTCGCGTTCCATGATGTGTCCTTTAAGTCGGGGTCAGATCCGACATTTGGACACGCGCTCTGCCGTAGCGGCCGCTACGGCAGAGCTCGTGTCCAAATGTCGGATCTGACCCCAGGTTTTAGCCGGGGAAGTTGTCCGGCGTCTTGGCGGCATTGCGGGCGGCGGCGGCGCTGATGACGTTGCGGCGCACCAGGTCCGTCAGGTTCTGGTCCAGGGTCTGCATGCCGACGTTGCTGCCGGTCTGGATCGCCGAGTACATCTGCGCGATCTTCGCTTCGCGGATCAGGTTGCGGATCGCCGGCGTGGCCACCATGATCTCGTGCGCCGCCACACGGCCGCTGCCGTCCTTGGTCTTCAGCAGCGTCTGCGAGATCACCGCCTGCAGCGATTCGGACAGCATCGCCCTCACCATTTCCTTTTCATCGGCCGGGAACACGTCGACGATACGGTCGATGGTCTTGGCGGCCGACGAGGTGTGCAGGGTGCCGAACACCAGGTGGCCCGTCTCCGCCGCCGATAGCGCCAGGCGGATGGTTTCCAGGTCGCGCAGCTCGCCCACCAGGATCGCGTCCGGGTCTTCCCGCAGCGCCGAGCGCAGCGCGTTGTTGAACGACAGCGTGTGCGGCCCCACCTCGCGCTGGTTGATCAGGCATTTCTTCGATTCGTGCACGAACTCGATCGGGTCTTCGATCGTCAGAATGTGGCCGTATTCGTTTTCGTTGAGGTGGTTGACCATCGCCGCCAGGGTGGTCGACTTGCCGGAGCCGGTCGGTCCCGTCACCAGCACCAGGCCGCGCGGTTTCAGGGCGAAATCGGCGAAGATCTTCGGCGCGTTCAGTTCCTCCAGGCTCAGGATCTTCGACGGAATCGTCCGCAGCACCGCCGACGCGCCCCGTTCCTGGTTGTAGGCGTTGACGCGGAAGCGCGCCAGCCCCGGAATCGCGAACGAAAAGTCGCATTCCAGCATTTCTTCGTAGGCCTTGCGCTGGCCGTCGTTCATGATGTCATAAATCATGCCGTGCACGTCCTTGTGCTCCAGCGGCGGCAGGTTGATGCGGCGCACGTCGCCGTGTACCCGTATCATCGGCGGCAGGCCGGCTGACAGGTGCAAGTCCGAAGCCTTGTTCTTGACGGAGAATGCGAGAAGTTCGGAGATGTCCATTTATAATCCCTGTGCCTGACGTTGGTGATGTGCAGTCTGATGTACAGCTTAATAACGATTTTTTACCCGATGATTATGTCCCTGATCCCCCAGAACTTGCAAGCAATCACCTCGACTATTGTTGCCACAGCCCAAGATGTTGGCCGGCCGCCTCAGTCGGTGCGCCTGCTGGCCGTGTCCAAGACCTTCGGCCCGGAGGCGGTGCTGGAGGCGGTGGGCGCGGGCCAGCGCGCGTTCGGCGAGAATTACCTGCAGGAGGGACTGGACAAGATCAAGGCGCTGCAGGCGGCCGGCGCGCCGGCGCTGGAATGGCATTTCATCGGACCGATCCAGAGCAACAAGACCCGCCCCATCGCCGAGAACTTCGCCTGGGTGCACACGGTCGAACGCGAGAAGATCGCGCAGAGGCTGTCCGAGCAGCGGCCGGCCGGCATGGCGCCGCTGCAGATCTGCCTGCAGGTGAATATCAGCGGCGAGGCCAGCAAGAGCGGCGTCGCCCCGGACGAACTGGCGGCGCTGGCCCACAAGGTCGCGGCGCTGCCGAATCTGACGTTACGCGGCCTGATGGCGATCCCCGAGCCGGCCGAGGACTTTGAACAGCAGCGCGCGGCGTTCGCGCAGCTGCGGGCGCTGTACGAGCAGTTGCGCGCCGACGGCCTGGCGCTCGATACGCTGTCGATGGGCATGTCGGCCGACATGCGCGCGGCGATCGTCGAGGGCGCCACCATCGTGCGCGTCGGCAGCGCCATTTTTGGATCACGACAATACAACAAGGCATGACGATGAAAATAGCATTTATCGGCGGCGGCAACATGGCCTCCGCCCTGATCGCCGGACTGGCGAACAAACTGACGGCCGGCGCCAACATCCACGTGGCCGACCCGAACGCGGAAGCGCTGGCGCGGCTGCACGCGCAGTTCGGCGTGACCACCGCCGCCGGCGCGGACGGCGCCGTGTCGGCGGCCGACGTGATCGTGCTGGCGGTGAAGCCGCAAAGCATGCGCGAAGTGGCGGCGCAATTGGCGCCGCTGATCTCGCCGGCCAGGCAGCCGCTGATCGTGTCGATCGCGGCCGGCATCCGCGGCGCCGACCTGTCGCGCTGGCTGGGCGGCTACGGCGCCATCGTGCGCTGCATGCCGAACACGCCGGCGCTGATCGGCATGGGCATCACCGGCATGGCGGCGACGGCCGGGGTCAGCGCGGAACAGAAGAAGATGGCGGACGACATCCTGCGCGCCGTCGGCCCCACCGTGTGGCTGGACGACGAGGCGCAGATCGATGCGGTGACGGCGGTTTCCGGCAGCGGCCCGGCCTATGTGTTCTACTTTATCGAGGCGATGCAGCAGGCCGCGGTGGAAATGGGCTTGAGCGAGGAGCAGGGCAAGCAGCTGGCGCTGGCCACCTTCGGCGGCGCCTCGCAATTGGCGATCCGCTCGAGCGAGCCGGTGTCGCTGCTGCGCGAACGGGTCACCTCGAAGGGCGGCACCACCTATGCGGCGCTGACCAGCATGGAGGAGAGCGGCGTCAAGGCCGCCATCATCAAGGCCATGAAGGCCGCGGCCCACCGCGGCAAGGAGATGGGCGACGAACTGGGCGCGGCCAGCTAGTTCTTGCTGTCGCAGCCCTGCTTCATCGCCGCGATCCATGCGCGTATCAGCGCCACGCCTTCCTTGTGGACCGAGCCGCGTCCCAGCTCCGGCATCATGATGCCGGTTTCGGCGGAACTGAGCCGGTAGACCATGATCGACTCGTCCGGCTTGCCGGGCGCGATGCCGTAGCCGTGGCCGCCGGTGCCGGCGCCCGCCGCCACCGGCGGCTTGCACAATCCCAGGTGCAGGTCGGCCGGTGCGCCGATGTTCAGATGCAGCGCCGTGGTGTTGGCCGCGCCCTTGTCGTTGTGGCAGTGGGCGCAGTTGATGTCCAGGTAGGCGCGGGCGCGCGCGTCCAGCGTTTGCGCCGGATCGCGCCAGTTGGCGTTGTGCGGCGCGGCCGTCGCCGCGTTGGCCGGCACGCCGCTCAGGTAGCCGATGCGCGCCAGGTAGTCGAGCTGGTTGACGCTCACGCCGTCGTGACTGTAGCTGCGGTTCATGTGCCGCGCCTTCGGTCCGATGGGTTGGAACTGGCGCGACTTGACGTCCGCCACGTGGCAGGACGCGCACTGGTTCACGTTCGGCACCACATAGGTCAGCCGCTTGCGGCTCCGGTCCTCGTGCACCACTTCCAGCGGCACCTGGTCGCCGGTGCGCGACAGCACGGCCTCGGTCTGCTCGGGATTCCACACGTAGGGCAGGGCGATCCAGCCGTCGGCGCGGCGCACCAGCAGCCGGGTTTCGATCAGGCGCACATTGGCCAGGTCCAGCTTGTCGCCGCCGTTCTTGCTGGTGTCGTAGGTCGCCAGCACCGCCTTGGCCGGGCCGGACGCCTTCGGATAATAAAAGGTCTTGCTGATGATGGTGCCGACCGGGAACTCGAACGTGGTGTCGGCGTTGTAGACGGCGCTCAGTCCCTTCGGCATCCACACGGTGCGCAGCTTTTGCGCATAGTCGGTGAACAGCGGCGTGTTCAGGTCGTAGGGCACGACGCCGGTGTTCAGGTTCAGGCGGCCGCCGGCGACGGCCATCAGATGCCAGTCGCTCAGTTTGGCCGGATTGCCTTCGGCGATGAAGCTGACCGGCTGCTGGTTCTGCGTGCATGCCGACAGTGCGCACGCCGCCATCGCCAGCAGCAGCGGGCGCACTACGCTTGCTCCCATCATGATTGCGCGGCGAGCTGGGTAATGGTCACCGGCGGCAGCTTGGCCAGTTCGCAGCGGTACGGCGCGGTGTCCTTGCTCGGGTTTTTGTACTTGTTCGGGCCGTCGGCGTTGAGCACGTCCACGCCGTCCTGGATGCAGATGCGCTGGTCGGCCGGCAGCACGCCCTTGACCATCAGCTTGGTGTCCACGTAGCCGTCCCACAGCACGTCGGGCAGGTGGCCGCTCAAGCCGTACATGGCGATCTTCAGCGCCTTCAGGTCGAGGCCGTCGGGCGAGTCGCCGCCGCCCTTGAAGCGGTTGCCGTACACGTAGATCGCCTTGGGATACGGGTCGTAGCCGGCGGCCACGCCTTTTTCAGTGTAGTAGCCGGTCGAGTGGTAGCTGGAGATGATGACGTTGGCGGTCTGGTTGTCGGTGACGTCGTTGTCGAAGATTTCCACTTTCGAATTGGAGTTGATGACGATGCCGGAACCGGCCGGCACGCTGGCCACCGCCGTGCCGCGCGCGGCGAAGTTGCCCAGGTTGTTCTTCTCGACCTTGTTCTTGTACACGCGGGTGCTATGGCCCGGCTGCGACAGGTTGGGCATGTTGAACACCAGGATGCCGCCGGTGTTGTTGGTGGCGACGTTGTCGTAGACGTCGGCGTTGATGGTGTTCTCGATCTCGATGCCGGCCACGTTCTGCTCGGCGCGCGAACGGCGCACGACCACGCCGTTGGACTGGCCGACGTAGATGCCGGCGTCGGACGCGGCGATCGCCACGCAGTCCTCGATCAGCACGTTTCTGGTCTTGACCGGGTAGATGCCGTAGGCGCCGTTGCTGACCTTGGAGCCGCCGGTCCATTGCACCTTGACCTTGCGGATGGTGATGTTGTCGCCGTCATTGATCTTCAGGCCGTCGCCCTTGGAATCCTCGATGGTCAGGCCTTCGATGGTGAAGTTGCTGGCGTAGACCAGCATGCCTTCCGGCCCGGTGATCTGGCCCTTGAACGAGAGGATGGTCTTGTCCATGCCGGCGCCGCGTATCGTCACGCCGTTGCCGCGCAGGGTCAGGCCGCTGGTCAGTCGGTAGGTGCCGGCGGGGATCTCGACCACGCTGCCGGGCTTGGCGTCCAGCAATTGCTCTTGCAGTTTTTTCTGGAAGGCCGCGTCAGCGCTGGCCGTTTCGGCGGACACCGGTGCTTCGGACTTGCTGCAGGCGCCCAACAACACGCCGATGGAACCGCAAAGTGCGACTGCGCGTATAGCCTTGTACATGTTGTCCCCTGATTTTTTTATTGGTCAATGTAGCGTGCCTGGCAACGTTGAGTATAGCAGCATGTTTTCGGCCGCAACGGCGTATCATGGCCCTTGTCGCGCCATGTGGCGCGGCAGCGACGGAAAGGAAAAAGATGACGAATCGCCGAATATTTATTCTCAACACCTGCGCCGGCCTGGCCGCCGCGACGCTGGGCTGCATGGCGTGGGCCGACGACCGCGTGGCGCTCAAGGAGGACGAGCCGCAGGCGAAAGAGTTCAACTACTTGATTGACGCCGGCAAGGTGGACCGGCACAAATTCCCGGAATTCAAACCCGGCGACCAATGCAGCAAATGCCAGATCTACGAGGATGGCCCGAACGGCATGGGCGGCTGTCCCATCTTCGCCGGCAAGCTGGTGGCGGCCGGCGGCTGGTGCAGCTCGTTCGGGTGACATGGATTACGCTGCTTTCAAAGCTGTCGGCCTGGCGCTTCCCGCGGTGGAAGAGTCGACTTCGTATGGCACGCCGGCGCTGAAGGTCAAAGGCAAGCTGATGGCGCGGCTGAAGGAGGATGGCGAGTCGGTCGCGGTGCGCGCCACGTGGGAAGAGCGCGAACGCCTGCTGACGATAGCGCCGGAAACCTACTACAGCACAGACCATTACCGCGAACATCCGTGGGTCCTGCTGCGCCTGCCGCAGGCGCACCGCGACGGTGTGGCGGTGCTGCTGGCGAAAGCATGGCTGATGGCGGCGCCGAAGTCGGTGCTTAAGCTGCATGGTGCCC
Organism: Duganella sp. LjRoot269; assembly: GCF_964254095.1. NCBI lineage: Bacteria > Pseudomonadati > Pseudomonadota > Betaproteobacteria > Burkholderiales > Oxalobacteraceae > Duganella > Duganella sp. LjRoot269. The sequence continues at coordinate 1,479,550 of NZ_CAXUSL020000001.1, forward strand.
GTGTGGAGGCTGGTATGCAGTGGCCATTGCGAGAGTGCCAATAACCCGCCGCTTCAGCTGACTGTCTGGAATCAACCAGGATCATGATTTAGCGCGATTTACTTCCTGGCGATCAGCAGCCCGAAGATGACGCCTATCGTGGCGCCGAGGGTGACGGCTTTCCATGGGTTGTCATGCACGTAGACGTTGGCCGATTCGGCCGCGCCGCGGCCGCGGGCGATGACGCTGTCCTCCAGCTTGCGCAGGTCGGCCCTGGCGGTGCGCAGCGAGTCGTCGAAACGGGCGCGGGCTTCGGAGGCGACGGCGCTTGCCTGGCCGGCGGTGTCCTGCAGCCATTTCTCCGCTTCGCCGATGGTGCTTTTCAATTCGTCCATCAGCTTGTCGCGCGCTGTGTTGCTGGCGGCCTGGCTGTCGGAGATGGCTTTACCGTTCTGTTGAGTCTGATCCATGATGACCTCGTCTAGGTGGCTGGTGGCTGGGGATAATCAGTGTAGACAGCGGGGCCCGCGCCGTCTTGCGGTGGCTCAATCGTGCAAGCCTGCCATCGTGCTATCGCAGCGCGTAGTCGAGCGCCACGCCGGCGAACACCGCCGCGCCCAGCCAGTTGTTGTGGCGGAAGGCGTAGAAGCAGCGATCTCGTTCGCGGCCGCGTATCAGCGTGTAGTGATAGCAGGCGATGCCGGCCGCCACCGCCACGCCGCCGGCAAACCAAACGCCCATACCCAACTGCCAGCCGCACGCCAGCAGCAAGCCCAGATGCACGGCGTAGCACAGCATCACCGCCGCCACGTCGTAGCGGCCGAAGGTGATGGCCGAGGTCTTGATGCCGATCTTCAGGTCGTCGTCGCGGTCGACCATCGCGTACTCGGTGTCGTAGGCCACGGCCCAGAACACGTTGCCCAGCAACAGCACCCAGGCCACCACCGGCACCGTGCCCTGCAGCGCGGCAAACGCCATCGGGATGCCGAAGCCGAAGGCGATGCCCAGGTAGGCTTGCGGGATGGCGAAGAAACGCTTGAAGTAAGGATAGGTGCCGGCGATGATGACGGCGGCCACCGACAACTGCTTGGTCAGCGCGTTCAGCGCCAGGATCAGGCAGAACGACAGCAGGGCCAGCGTGGCGGCGATCGCCAGCGCTTCCTTGCCGCTGACGCGACCGCTGGTGATCGGCCGCTGCGCGGTGCGCTTGACGAACTTGTCGATATCCTGGTCGGCGTAGTCGTTCATCGCGCAGCCGGCCGAGCGCATCAGCAGCGTGCCGAGCGCGAAGATGCCGACGACGGTCCAGTCCGGCTTACCGTTGGAGGCCAGCCACAGCGCGCACAGCGTCGGCCACAGCAGCAGCAGCGTGCCGATAGGTTTGTCCAGCCGCACGAGGCGGAAATACAGCTCCAGCTTGTTCATGGATGACGTCGTTCGTAGGGAAAGATGGGATTATCGCAAATCCCGCGCCCGCCGGTGCGGCGGCGCCGTCATCCGGCGCTGAGCGGGGTGACGCCGGGCAGGTTGCAGGCGGCGACCACTTCGCACACGGCGTCGATGGCGGACTTGCGGGTGAAGCTTTTGCGCCACACGATGACCACCCGGCGCGACGGCTCCGGCAGGTCGAAGGGACGGAAGCGCAGCATGCCGTCGTCGCTGTCCATGTCCGGCACCGAGGCGCGCGGCAGCACGGTCAGGCCGATGCCGCTGGCGACCATGTGACGGATGGTTTCCAGCGAGGAGCCCTCGAAGGTGCGCTGCATGCCGTTGCCGGGCGCAGAGAAACGGGCCATCTCGGGACATACTTCCAGTACCTGGTCGCGGAAGCAGTGTCCGTTACCAAGCAGCAGCATGTTTTCGGTCTTGAGGTCGTCGGCGGGGATGCTCTTGCGCTTGGTCCACGGATGCTGGGCCGGCATCGCGACCACGAACGGCTCGTCGTACAGCGCCTGCAGCGCCATGCCGTGCTCCGGCAGCGGCAGCGCCATGATGGCCGCGTCCAGTTCGCCCTGGCGCAGCATTTCCAGCAGGCGCACGGTGAAGTTCTCCTGCAGGATCAGCGGCATCTGCGGCACTTTGTCTATCATGCCCTTGACCAGCGGCGGCAGCAGGTAGGGGCCGATGGTGTAGATCACGCCCAGGCGCAGCGGTCCGGCCAGCGGATCCTTGTTCTGCTTGGCGAGTTCCTTGATGGCGGCGGTCTGTTCCAGCACGCGCTCGGCCTGGGCGACGATTTGCGCGCCCAGCGGGGTGACGGAGATTTCGGCGCCGCCCCGTTCAAACAGGACCACGCCCAGTTCATCTTCCAGTTTCTTGATGGCGACCGAAAGCGTAGGCTGTGCAACATAGCAAGCTTCGGCCGCGTGTCCGAAGTGTTTCGCTCGTGCAACAGCAACGATGTATTTCAGTTCGGTCAGTGTCATGAAATGTATTTGAACACAGGCGATGCTGGGATGCAATAATTAGAAAAGCTATTGTAGCGGAATGCTGCCGATATAATGCGGCGTAACCATCGAAAGGCAAGTATGTCCTCCACATTTGGTCCTGAAGAGGCGCAGGCCTACCTGCACAAGCTGCTGAAGGTGATGCACCACACCGGCGGTTCGGATTTGTTCATTTCTGCGGATTTCCCTCCCAGCATGAAGTCGCAGGGGGCGATGAAGCCGCTGAGCCAGCAGAAGCTGACCGGCTCCGTGACCCGCGCGCTGGCCCTGTCGATCATGAACGACAAGCAGAAGCGCGAGTTCGAGGCTGAGCTGGAATGCAACTTTGCCATTTCGCTGCCGGACGTCTGCCGCTTCCGCGTCAACGTCTTCGTGCAGCAGCAGAACGTGGCGATGGTGATACGGACCATCGCATCGGAAATACCGAATTTCGAAAAGCTGGACCTGCCCGAGGTGCTGAAGGAAGTCATCATGACCAAGCGCGGGCTGGTGCTGGTGGTCGGCGGCACCGGCTCCGGCAAGTCCACCACGCTGGCGGCGATGATCGACTACCGCAACGCCAATTCGGCCGGCCACATCATCACGGTGGAGGATCCGGTCGAGTACGTGCACAAGAACAAGGGCTGCCTGATCACGCACCGCGAGGTGGGCGTCGACACGCTGTCGTGGCACAACGCGCTGAAGAACACGCTGCGCCAGGCGCCGGACGTGATCCTGATCGGCGAGATTCGCGACACCGAGACCATGGAGCACGCGATCGCGTTTGCCGAGACCGGCCACCTGTGCCTGGGCACGCTGCATGCGAACAACTCCAACCAGACCATGGACCGCATCATCAACTTCTTCCCGGAAGAGCGGCGCAACCAGCTGCTGATGGACCTGTCGTCCAACCTGCGCGCCATCGTGTCGCAGCGGCTGGTGCGCACCGAGGACGGCAAGGGCCGCAAGGCCGCCATTGAAATCCTGCTCAACACGCCGACCATCGCCGAGATGATCTTCAAGGGGAACTTCCAGGCGATCAAGGAAATCATGCACAAGTCGCGCGAGCTGGGCATGTGCACCTTCGACCAGGCGCTGTACGAACTTTATAATAAGGGCTACATCGCTTACGAAGAGGCGATCCGCAACGCCGACTCGGCCAACGGCCTGCGCCTGCAGATCAAGCTGCGCGGCGACCGCAAGGAACCCGGCGACAACAGTCCGTCCGCCGGCGCCGACTCGCTCAGCATGCAGATCGACGAAGAGCCGGACGAAGAAGAATCCAAGTAGAAAAGAAACCTGATGCCTCAATTTGAAACCAAGCTCTGCACCCGTGAACAACTGGCCGCCCGCGTGGCCGCGCTGCCCAAGCCGGTGGTGCTGACCAACGGCGTGTTCGATATCCTGCACCGCGGCCATGTGACCTACCTGGCGCAGGCGCGCGCGCTGGGCGCCTCGCTGGTGGTGGCGGCCAACACCGACGCCTCCGTCAAGCGGCTGGGCAAGGGCGACGATCGTCCGCTCAACACCTGCGCCGACCGCATGGCGGTGCTGGCCGCGCTGGAGTCGGTCAGCCTGGTGGTCGATTTCGACGAGGACACCGCGCTGGAAGTGGTGCAGCAGGCGCGTCCGGAAATCTACGCCAAGGGCGGCGACTACCAGATGGACGCGATCCCGGAAGGCCAGGCCGTGCTGGCCTACGGCGGCCAGGCCATCGCCATCGATTTCGAGCATGACCGCTCGACCACCAAGCTGCTGACCAAGGTGCGCGCCCAGCGTCCTTAAGTTCTTCATGCGCATCCTGCTCTCCGCCTTTGCCGCGCTGGTTTTTCTCGGCGTGCTGTGGGGGCCCGCGTTTGCCGTCGCGCTCAAGTTCTGGCGGCGCGGCGACGCGCGCGCCTTTCGCCAGCTGCGCTTCCTCTGCCCGGCCCAGCTGATCGCGACAGTGTCGCTGGCGTTCGCGGCCGACCTGCTGGGCTTGCGCAACCCGGCCGCGCTGGTGGCCGCCAGCACCGTCTGCACGAGTCTGCTTGGCGCCGGCGCGCTCGCTTTATGGCTGTCGTTTTCGAGTCGTGCGCGGGCTGACAGGTCCTGAAAAAACTCCTAGACTGAATGCCGCACAGGTATCCGGAGAGGAGACATCATGGAACTGCATCTGCAATCACATCATTGGCAGGCGCGCCTGCCGGACTGGGCCGCCGCTGCGGTGGCGGGCTTCGGCGCCGGCGGCGTGCTGATGCTGCTCGAGCCGATCTGGCTGGCCGCGACCGGCCGCGACGATCCCTGGCTGGCGACCCACATGATCGCCGCGCTGGTGATGGGCTGGGACGCGCTGCAAGGCAGCGGCTACAGTCTCGGCGTCACCGTCGCCGCGCTGCTGGTGCACTACTCGCTGGGCGTGGCGTTCGGCGTCGTGCTGGCCGCCATCATCGCGCCGTTCCGTCTTGATTCCAGCATGGGCCTGGCGCTGGCCGCCGGCGCCGTGTTCGGATTGCTGCTCTACGCGCTGAACTTTTATGGCATGGCCGCGGTCTATACATGGTTCGTAGCGCTGCGAGGGTGGCCGACGGCCATTGCCCATGTCATTTTCGGCATGGCCGCAGCCTTCATTTATCTCAAGCTGGAACGGCCGAGCCGGCCGCGCTAGCTTCAGGAAGAGGCCATGGCGTTAGCTCTCGTATTGATACTGATCGTAGTTGGCGCCCTGGAATTTCATTACATGAGTCCGTGGTGGCTGACGCCGATCGCGTCGAACTGGCAGCAGATGGATGACGCGCTGCTGCTGACCTTCGCCATCACCGGCCTGCTGTTCGTCGTCATCCACCTGTTCGTGGCGTATGCGCTGGTGACGTTCAAGCATCAGGACGGCGTGCGCGCGGCCGCCGCGCATGGCAGTACAAAACTGGAGTGGTGGCTGGTCGGCGCCACCACGGTGGGCATCATCGCGATGCTGGCGCCGGGCTTGTCGGTGTACGCCAAGCTGATCGATCCGCCGGCCCATGCGATGGTGTTTGAAGTGCTGGGCCAGCAGTGGCAGTGGCACTACCGCCTGCCCGGCAAGGACGGCAAGCTGGGCAGTACCGACGTGCGCTTCATCAACAACAGCAATCCCTATGGCCTGAATCCGGCCGATCCCAGCGGCCAGGACGACCTGCTGGTCGAGGGACAGGAAGTGCATATTCCTGTCGGCCGGCCGGTGCGCGTGCTGCTGCGCGCGCAGGATGTGCTGCACGATTTCTATGTGCCGGAATTCCGCACCCGCATGAACATGGTGCCGGGCATGGTGACGTCGTTCTGGTTCACGCCTTCGCGGACCGGCAAGTTCGAGGTGATGTGCGCGCAGCTGTGCGGCATCGGCCATTTCAACATGCGCAGCTACGTGGTGGTCGACGACGGCCCGGCCTACCAGGCCTGGCTGGAGGCGCAGCCGACGTTTACCGCGCGGATGTCGGCGGTGTCGGCCGGCGGCGACGAGCCCGGCAAACAGGGCCGGCTGCTGGCGCAGTCGCGCGGCTGCGCGGCCTGCCACAGCGTGGACGGCAATCCCGGCGTGGGGCCGACGTGGAAGGGCCTGTTCGGCAAAAACGAAACCATGAACGACGGCGCCTCTGTGCACGTGGACGAGACGTATCTGCGGGAATCGATCACCAATCCGGCCGCGCGCGTCGTCAAGGGCTATCAGCCCATCATGCCGGCTCAGCAGCTGAGTCCGGCCGAGGTTGGGCAACTGGTCGACTACATCAAGACCATCAAGCAGTAGGAGGCGACGATGAGCTACGGCGGCGGGCATCCCCAGAGTTTCTGGACGCGCTATGTGTGGAGCCAGGACCACAAGGTGATCGCGATCCAGTACACCATCACGGCGCTGGCGATCGGCATGGTGGGGCTGGTGCTGTCCGACCTGATGCGGCTGCAGCTGGGCTTTCCCGGCAAGTTCGCCTTCATCGACGCCAGCCGCTACTACCAGTTCATGACCATGCACGGCATGATCATGGTGGTGTACCTGCTGACGGCGCTGTTCCTGGGCGGCTTCGGCAACTACCTGATCCCGCTGATGGTCGGCGCGCGCGACATGGTGTTTCCCTTCCTGAACATGCTGAGCTACTGGTTCTACCTGCTGGCGGTGCTGATACTGGCGAGCAGCTTTTTTGTGCCGGGCGGTCCCACCGGCGCCGGCTGGACGCTGTATCCGCCGCAAGCCATCCTGCCGGGCACGCCGGGCACGGAGTGGGGCATCGTCGTCATGCTGGTGTCGCTGCTGGTGTTCATCGCGGCGGCCACGATGGGCGGGCTGAACTACGTCACCACGGTGCTGCAGGCGCGCACCCAGGGCATGACCCTGATGCGCATGCCGCTGACGGTATGGGGCATCTTTACCGCCACCATCCTGGCGCTGTTCGCCTTTCCCGCGCTGTTCGTCAGCGGCGTGATGATGCTGTTCGACAAGGCGCTGGGCACCAGTTTCTTCATGCCGGCCGTGGTGTCGATGGGCCAGCACCTGCCGCACCAGGGCGGCAGTCCGTTGCTGTTCCAGCACCTGTTCTGGTTCTTCGGCCATCCCGAGGTGTACATCGTGGCGCTGCCGGTGTTCGGCATTATTTCCGATCTGATCAGCGTGCATGCGCGCAAGCAGATCTTCGGCTACAAGATGATGGTGTGGGCGATCATCGTCATCGGCGGACTCAGCTTCGTGGTGTGGGCGCACCACATGTATGTGAGCGGCATGCATCCGCTGTTCGGCTTCTTCTTCGCCACCACCACGCTGATCATCGCGGTGCCGACCGCGCTCAAGGTCTACAACTGGACGTTGACCTTGTGGCGCGGCGACATACACCTGACGGTGCCGATGCTGTTTGCCGTTGGCTTCATCAGCACCTTTGTCATCGGCGGGCTGACCGGGCTGTTCCTTGGCAACGTGAGCGTGGATATCCCGCTGTCCAACACCTACTTCGTGGTCGCGCACTTCCACATGGTGATGGGTGTGTCGCCGGTGCTGGCGGTGTTCGGCGGTTTGTATCACTGGTTTCCCAAGGTCAGCGGGCGCATGTACGACGTCATGCTGGGCCGCGTGCATTTCTGGGTGACCTTCATCGGCGCCTACCTGATCTTCTTCCCGATGCACTACCTGGGCTTGCTCGGCATGCCGCGCCGCTACTACGCGTATGAAAATTATTCGTTCATTCCGGAATCTGCGCAGACGCTGAACGCGTTCATCACCATCGTCGCGCTGGTGGTCGGTGCGACGCAGCTGTTGTTCCTGCTGAACCTGTGCTGGAGCGCGGTGCACGGGCGTGCGGCCGGCGGCAATCCGTGGCGCGCCGCCAGCCTCGAGTGGCAAACCCCGCAAACGCCGCCGGTGCACGGTAACTGGGGCGAGCAGCTGCCGGTCGTGTATCGCGGCGCGTACGACTACGGCCGGCAGGACGGCGACAGCGACTACCTGCCGCAAAACCAGGGGCCTGACGAAGAGGCACGGCGGCGGCCGGCGGGCGCCGCGGCCAAGCTGTCCGAGGAGGAAAGCACGCCATGAATTCCAGTCTTTACCTGGTGACCGGGCATGCCGGCACCGCCGCCCGGCGCACCGGCCTGTGGCTGCTGATGGGCGTGATCGCCATGCTGTTCTTCCTGTTCAGCGCGGCCTATGTGATGCGCATGGGGCTGCCGGATTGGCGGCCGCTGCCGTTCGTGCCGTGGCAACTGTGGCTCAGCACGGCATTGCTGGCGCTGGCCAGCGCCGCGTGGCAGCGCGCGTGGCGCGCGGCGGACGGCGGCAAGACGGCGGTGTCGTGGCGTGCCTATGGCTTGGCGTGTCTGTGTTCACTGGCCTTCCTGGCCTCGCAGCTATGGGCGTGGCAAGCCATGATGGCGGCCAACTTCGCGTTGGACGGCAATCCGGCCAACAGTTTCTTTTACCTGATCACCGGACTGCACGGCCTGCACGTGATCGGCGGCCTGGTTGCCGCCACGTGGGCGGCGGGCAGGGTGGCGACGATACAGCTGTGCGCGCGCTACTGGCATTTCCTGCTGGGATTGTGGCTGGTCATGTTCGCGCTGTTGTTCTGGCTGACGCCGGAACTGGTGCAGCAGATTTGCGGAGGCGCGCCATGAGCGACAAGACGGCAGGCTGGCAAGGCATGGTGGCGGACTGGTCGGGTGATCGGGAGGCGTTTCGTGTGCCGTGGGGCAAGGCGATGATGTGGATCTTCCTGCTCAGCGACACCTTCATCTTCGGCAGTTTCCTGACCGGCTATATGTCGGTGCGCATCTCGACCACGGCGGCCTGGCCCAATCCCAGCGAGGTGTTTTCGCTGACGATAGGCGGCACACAGCTGCCGCTGATACTGATCGCCATCATGACGTTCGTGCTGATCACCAGCAGCGGCACGATGGCGATGGCGGTCAACTACGCCTACCGGGGCGAGCGGGCGATGTGCTCCCGGCTGATGCTGCTGACCGCCGCGCTGGGCGCGACCTTTGTCTGCATGCAGGCGTTTGAGTGGAGCAAGCTGATCGGCGAGGGCGTGCGGCCCTGGGCCAATCCGGACGGCGCGGCGCAGTTCGGCGCCTGCTTCTTCATGATCACCGGCTTCCACGGCCTGCACGTGACGGCCGGCGTGATTTACCTGAGCATCATCGCGGCGCGGGTGCGGCGCGGCCATTATGAAAAATACGAGATCGTCGAAATCGCCGGCCTGTACTGGCACTTCGTCGACCTGGTCTGGGTGTTCATCTTTGCGCTGTTTTATCTTTGGTAGGGGGCGCCATGGAATCGACCACGCATCCGATCGGCCTGTACCTAAAGGTGTGGCTGCTGCTGTTCGTGCTCAGCACGTTTTCCTACCTGGTCGATTTCTTCCACGTCGAAAGCTATCTGCGCTGGACGCTGATCCTGCTGCTGATGATAGCCAAGGCCGGGCTGATCGTGGCGGTGTTCATGCACCTGCGCTGGGAGCGCGCGGCGCTGATGTACGCCATCCTGGCGCCGCCCGCCTGCCTGCTGGTGCTGGCCTGGCTGATGTGGCTGGAGTCCGGCTACACCTTCTTCACCCGCATGCTGTATTTCCGTTGACAGCGGAGGTGCTAAACTGACGGCACCATGCCTACCGAAATCGATCTCCGCAGCTACGATGCCGTACCGTCGGCGGGCGTGCACAGCTTCGCCCAGCTGGTGCTGCCGCTGAAGGGCAAGCTGACCCTGGACATCGACGGCGCCGGCGGCATCGCGCATCCGCTGCGCGCGGCGTTCATCGAGCCGGGCCTGGTCCATACGCAATTCTCCCGCGAACCGAATCAATCGCTGATACTGGACTTCGACCTGGCGGCCGTGCCCGAGGAAACCGCCGGACGGCTGGCCGAGCGGCCGTATGCGCCAATCAGCGCGCCGGCGGCCAAGCTGATCGACTTCATCGCGCTGATGCGCGCGCAATCCGGCGCCAGCCCGGCCTTGCTGGCCAACTGGACACCGCTGCTGCTGGAGTCGCTGGCGCAACAGGAGATCCGGCCGGCTTCACGCCTGCTGGCCGCGTTGAGCCGCATCGAGGCACATCCCGGCCAGCCGTGGAGCACCGAGACGATGGCCGGGGCCGCGCATATGAGCGTCAGCAGCCTGCACCGCGTGTTCCGCGATGAGCTGCAGACCACGCCGCTGGCCTGGCTGACCGACATGCGCCTGCGCTGGGTGTGTCGCCAGTTGGCGGAAACCGATCTGCCTATCGCCCAGTTGGCGATGGCGGCCGGCTACGCCGACCAGAGCGCGCTGACCCATGCGATGCGCCGCGCACTGGATGTCACGCCGCTGGCCTATCGCAAGCGCGAACGGCAGGATCAGACAAAAATCCGCTAGCCCTGCACAATCCTTCCCGGCAGTCCGCGCCGACAATCACCGCTTCGATGACAGGAGGCGGTATGTGGTATGGCGTGTTGTGCGGCCTGGCGGCCGGGGCGATGTGGGGCACGATCTTCGTGCTGCCGAAGTGGCTGGCGGACTTTTCGCCGCTGGAACTGGCGCTGGGGCGCTACCTGGCCTACGGGCTGATCATGCTGGTACTGCTGGCGCCGCGCCTGGCGGGACTGCTGCGGCGGCTGATGCCGTCCGACTATCTGGTCCTGCTGCGCCACGCGCTGGCCGGCAATATCGTCTATTACCTGCTGCTCTCTTGCGGCGTACAGCTGGCCGGCGTCGCCGGTGCTTCGCTGGTGATCGGCTTGCTGCCGCTGAGCGTCACCTTGCTCGGGCGGCGCGATCATGGCGCGGTGTCTTTGCGCGTGCTGGCGTGGCCGCTGCTGCTGGTGGTGGCCGGCATGGTGTGCATCAACGTCGAAGTGCTTTCGCGGGGCGAGGGCGTCGCCGCATGGCCCACGCTGGCCGCGGGCATGCTGTGCGCGTTCGGCGCGCTGGTCTGCTGGACCTGGTATGCGGTCGACAACGCACGCTTCCTGAAGCGCAACCCTCGCTTCAGCAGCGCCGAGTGGTCGGGGCTGTACGGCATCAGCAGCGGGCTCGTCGCACTTTTGCTGGCGCCGGTGCTCTGGCTGATGACGTCCAAGGCCGACGCCCCGCCGCGCGACTGGCTGCATTTCTGGCTGGTGATTACCCTGGTGGCGACGGCGGCGTCGGTGATCGGCAACCAGTTGTGGAACATCGCCAGCCGCCGCGTGCCGGTGACCTTGTCCGGCCAGCTGCTGCTGTTCGAGGTGCTGTTCGGGCTGCTGTACGGTTATCTCTACCAGCGCCGGGCGCCGCATCCGCTGGAATGGCTGGCGATCGTGCTGCTGGTGGCCGGTGTTGCATGGTCGGTATGGCTGCACGCCGAGCGGCGGCCCGCTGCGGCGTATCAGGCGCCGCCGGCGTAGCCGTTCTGGCGCCAGGCTTCGAACACCACCACGGCAACCGTGTTCGACAGGTTCAGGCTGCGGTTGTCGGGGCGCATCGGCAGGCGGATGCGCTGGGCTGGCGGGAAGGTTTCGCGGAAGGCCGGGTCGAGGCCGCGCGTTTCGGAGCCGAACACGAACACGTCGCCGGGCTGGAAGCTGGCGTTGGCGAACGGCGAGGACCCGTGCGTGGTCATCGCGTACATGCGGGCCGGATCGGGCTGCACCTCGGCCAGGAAGGCTGGCCAATCCTTGTGCACTTTCATCTGGGCGTACTCGTGGTAATCCAGTCCAGCACGCTTGAGCTTGGAGTCCTCCAGCGGGAAGCCCAGCGGCTCGATCAGGTGCAGCTGGGCGCCGGTGTTGGCGCACAGGCGGATGACGTTGCCGGTGTTGGGCGGAATTTCCGGCTGGACTAGTACGACGTGAAACAAGGTGATTCTCCTCTATCGGTTCAATGGGGCGGCGTGCGGGCAAACACCAGGTTGCTCACGCGCGCGGCGCCGTGGCGCTTCAATGTTGCCGCCAGTTCGTTCAAGGTGCGGCCGCTGGTCATGACGTCGTCGACGAGGCCGATGTGGCGGCCCGCCACCAGGGCCGCGTCCGGTATGGCGAAGGCGCCGGCGATATTCTGCTGGCGCTGGTCGGGGGCGACACTGCTCTGGGCCGTCGTGTCGCGCATGCGCACGGCCAGGCGCGGGTGCAGCACGACGCCCAGGCTGCGCGCCAGCGGCCTGGCGATTTCCAAGGCCTGATTGTAGCCGCGTTCGGCCAGCCGGCGGGGGCCGAGTGGGACCGGGCACAGCAGCGCGGGCAGCGCAAAGCCGGGTTGCTGCAGGACGGCGTCGCGCAGCAGGCGGGCGAACAGCGTCGCCAACGCGAGGCGGTGGCCGAATTTCAGCTGCAGCACCAACTGGTCGATCGGCATCGCGTAATCGGCCGCGACCAGCGTGACGTCGAAGGCCGGCCGGTGGCTGCGGCAGGCGCCGCACAGCTGCTTGTCCGCGCCCGCCGGCAGCGGATTGGCACAGCACGGGCAGCGCGGGACGGCGGCATCGCTGCCGAAAAATTGGGCAGCGCATCCGGGGCAGAGCAGGTCGTCGCTGTCGGCGGCGCACAGCGAACAGGACAGCGGCAGCAGCGCGCGCAGCAAGCCGCCGCTGGCGCGGCCCAGCAGCCGGCGTATCGTATGGTGAGTCGGGAGCTCGATCACGCTTTTGCCTTCAACCATGTACACTGCCGCATTATCGCATTACACGCTTATCGACCATGCAAGTCCCCGCAAATCCCCCCAAATTAAGCGCGCCGATCGACCAGGAGCGCGTGCGCGCCCTGTTCGGCCGTCCCGAACGCATCCAGTCCTCCGATTTCCTGCGCCGGGAAATATCGTCGCGCATGTTCGACCGCCTGGAACTGATCAAAATTGCACCGCAGCGCGTGCTCGACGCCGGCTGCGGCGCCGGTGCCGATCTGCCACTGTTGCAGAAATCTTATCCCGCAGCGCAAATACTCGGTATCGACGCCGCCGAGGCGATGGTGCTTGCGGCGCAGGGGCCGGTTGCGAAACAATCCTCGCTGAACCAGTTGTTGAGCAAATTGTTGCCGGCCAAGACAGGCGTGGACCTGGTCTGCGGCGATTTCGCCGATCTGCCGCTGGGGCCGAACTCGGTCGACCTGGTCTGGTCCAACCTGGCCCTGCACTGGCATCCGCAGCCGGACCGCGTGTTCGCCGAGTGGCGCCGCGTGCTGCGGGTGAACAGCCTGCTGATGTTTTCCTGCTTCGGGCCGGACACTTTCCGCGAGCTGAGGGCTGCCTTTGCCGAGGCCGACCTGGCCCAGCACACGCTGCCTTTCGTGGATATGCACGATTTTGGCGACCAGTTGGTGGAAGTTGGCTTTTCGACACCGGTGCTGGACATGGAAGTGATCACCGTCACCTACGACACGCCGCAAGCCCTGCTGGCCGACGTGCGCGCGCTGGGCGGCAATCCGCTGGGCACGCTGCGGCGGGGCTTGATGGGCCGGCAGGCATGGCGCCGCATGCTGGACGCGCTGGAGCGCGGCCGCCGGCCGGATGGCAAGCTGGGCCTGACTTTCGAGGTGATTTATGGCCACGCCTTCCGTCCGGCGCCCCGGATGACGTCCAAAGGCGAGGCGATCATCCGCTTTGACTTACCACGAAAGCCGCGCCAGTAGCGGGTTTGCGGTTACAGTGTGGTTCCCCGGGCTATGCCATAGTTGCGGATTGGATTATTTCTTGATGTGGGACGTTGTTGTTATATATAATCATTGACTAATTTTGCCAGCATGTCACGTCGCCAGCTATAAACCAGCGACCTGAGGTGCATGCGGGCAGAAACGAGCACGAACGAGCATTTGAATTAAGCAGAATCAGGCTTTTGCGTTGTCACAGGGCAGTATCTGGGGACGAGGTGAAAGGCCGCAAGGTCCCGCCGGGGTCGCGTCATGAAGATTTTTTCAGACGGGACTGGCATGGGGCCTGAAGTTGTTTAAGGAGCGGCGCCGGTTCAGTTCACCGAAATCCGGAGTCGTTAAAAAAATATTTTAATTTCTTGGGTGGTTGGGGAAAACATGAAACATGCGAAGCGACTTCAATCGTTGATGCTCGGGCTGTCGGTAATGGCGGCAAGTATCCCAGCGTGGGCGGCTGACACGGCGGCGACCGCGACGGGTACCTACGCTGCGGCAACCGGCGGTACCGGCGGCCCGGTGGCAGGGGAACTGAACCTGCAGCCTCCAGCGACCCAGATCGCGTCCGAAATCTACAGCCTGCACACCTGGATGATGCTGGTCTGCCTGGTCATCTTCGTCGGCGTGTTCGGCGTGATGTTCTACTCCATCTTCAAGCACCGCAAGTCGCTGGGTCACAAGCCAGCCACCTTCCATGAATCCACCGCGGTCGAGATCGCCTGGACCGTGGTGCCGTTCCTGATCGTTATCGGCATGGCATTGCCTGCGACCCGCACCGTGGTCGGCATGAAAGACACCTCCAACGCCGACATCACCATCAAAGTGACCGGCATGCAGTGGAAATGGGGTTACGACTACCTGAAAGGCGACGGCGAAGGCATCTCCTTCCTGTCCAACCTGTCGACCCCGCGCGCGCAAGTGGGCTCGCCCGGCTTCGAGCCGACCGAGAAGCGCGGCGACAACTACCTGATGGAAGTCGACAACGAAGTCGTGGTTCCGGTCAACAAGAAAATCCGCATGGTCACCACCGCCAACGACGTGATCCACTCGTGGTCGATCCCGGCCTTCGGCGTCAAGCAGGATGCGATTCCCGGTTTCGTGCGCGACACCTGGTTCAAGGCGGAACACACCGGCACCTATCGCGGCTACTGCTCCGAGCTGTGCGGCAAGGAACACGCCTTCATGCCTATCGTGGTCAAGGTCGTCACCGACGCCGAGTACAAGACCTGGGTCGATGGCAAGAAAAAAGAAATGGCCGCGCTGGCCGACGATCCAAACAAGACCTGGACCATCGACGAGCTGAAAACCAAGGGCGAAAAAGTCTACGGCGCCAACTGCGTGGTCTGCCACCAGGCCAACGGCAAGGGCGTGCCTGGCGCGTTCGCACCGCTGGACGGCTCGGAAGTGGTCAACGGTCCCAAGGCTGAACAGATCAACGTTCTGCTGCACGGCAAGAAGAGCGGCAAATTCTCCGCCGAAATGCCGGCTTGGAAGCAACTGTCGGATACGGATATCGCGGCTGTCATCACCTACACCCGTAATAGCTGGTCGAACAAGGCCGCCGAAAACATCGTTCAACCAGCCGAAGTTGTGGCTGCACGTAAGTAATCAGGAGCGTTACAAATGAGCACTAGCACCTTGGATCACGCACACGATCACGATCACGCTCACGACCATCCCCATGGTTTGTCGCGCTGGTTGTTTGCCACCAATCACAAAGACATCGGTACGCTGTACCTGTGGTTCTCG
Source organism: Duganella sp. LjRoot269 (assembly GCF_964254095.1). NCBI lineage: Bacteria > Pseudomonadati > Pseudomonadota > Betaproteobacteria > Burkholderiales > Oxalobacteraceae > Duganella > Duganella sp. LjRoot269. The sequence goes on from NZ_CAXUSL020000001.1 coordinate 1,494,786, forward strand.
TTCATCATGCTGCTCTCGGGCGGCGTGCTGGCACTGATGATCCGCACCGAGCTGTTCAAGCCGGGCCTGCAGTTCTTCCAGCCTGAGTTCTTCAACCAGCTGACCACCATGCACGGCCTGGTGATGGTGTTCGGCGCGATCATGCCGGCCTTCGTCGGCTTCGCCAACTGGATGATCCCGCTGCAGATCGGCGCGTCGGACATGGCCTTCGCCCGCATGAACAACTTCTCGTTCTGGCTGCTGCCACCTGCGGCGATCCTGCTGGCGACCTCGTTCCTGGTCCCTGGCGGCGCCACCGCGGCCGGCTGGACGCTGTACGCCCCGCTGTCGACCCAGATGGGCCCGGGCATGGACATGGCGATTTTCGCGATGCACCTGATGGGCGCCTCGTCGATCATGGGTTCGATCAACATCATCGTCACCATCCTGAACATGCGCGCTCCCGGCATGACGCTGATGAAAATGCCGATGTTCTGCTGGACCTGGCTGATCACCGCCTACCTGCTGATCGCCGTGATGCCGGTCCTGGCAGGCGCGATCACCATGACGCTGACCGACCGCCACTTCGGCACCTCGTTCTTTAACGCCGCCGGCGGCGGCGACCCGGTCATGTACCAGCACATCTTCTGGTTCTTCGGCCACCCGGAGGTCTACATCATGATTCTGCCGGCGTTCGGCATCGTCTCGCAGATCCTGCCGGCCTTCGCCCGCAAACAGCTGTTCGGCTACGCTTCGATGGTGTACGCCACCGCGTCGATCGCCATCCTGTCGTTCATCGTCTGGGCCCACCACATGTTCACCACCGGCATGCCGGTGACCTCGCAGCTGTTCTTCATGTACGCGACCATGCTGATCGCGGTGCCGACCGGCGTTAAAGTGTTCAACTGGATCGCCACGATGTGGAAGGGTTCGATGACCTTCGAAACCCCGATGCTGTTCGCCGTGGGCTTCATCTTCGTGTTCACCATCGGCGGCTTCACCGGCCTGATCCTGGCCGTGACCCCGATCGACATCCAGCTGCAGGACACCTACTACGTGGTGGCGCACTTCCACTACGTGCTGGTGGCCGGTTCGCTGTTCGCGCTGTTCGCAGGCTTCTACTACTGGTCGCCGAAATGGACCGGCCACATGTACAACGAAACCATGGGCAAGACCCACTTCTGGCTGTCGCTGATCACGTTCAACGTCACCTTCTTCCCGATGCACTTCCTGGGTCTGGCAGGGATGCCGCGCCGCTACGCCGACTACTCGGCGCAGTTCACGGACTTCAACATGATCGCCTCCATCGGCGCCTTCGGTTTCGGCCTGTCGCAAGTCTTCTTCCTGTTCTTCGTGATCCTGCCGACCATCCGCGGCGGCAAGAAAGCCGAGGCGAAGCCATGGGACGGCGCCGAAGGCCTGGAATGGACTGTGCCTTCGCCAGCACCGTTCCACACCTTTGAAACGCCACCGCAGTTCAAGTAATCATGGGCGAACAGAAGAAGCCGAATAACGCAAGGACCGGCCTGCTGTTGGCCGGCGTGGCACTGTTCTTTTTCCTGTCCGTGTTCGTAAAACGGATGTGGCTGAGCTGACGACGTGAAAGATGACCAACAGTCGGACAAGGAAACCGGCGGGCTGAACCGCACGCTGCTGGGCAAGCTGATCGTGGTGGCGGTGCTGATGTTCGGGTTTGCGTACGCGCTGAACCCGTTCTACCGCCAGATCTGCGAAGCGCTGGGCATCAACGTGCTGACGCAGAAGGACGGCACGGTCAGCGCCGACACGAACACGCAGGTCGACAAGACGCGCGACGTGACGATCGAGTTTGACGGCAATGCGCAAGGTCCGTGGCGTTTCCGTCCGGTGACGCACAGCATGACCGTGCATCCGGGCGAGCTGGCGACGGTGATGTACGAGGTGGTCAACACCCAGAACCGCGAAGTCAGCGCGCAGGCGATACCGAGCTACGCACCGCAAAGCGCGATGCCGCACTTCAAGAAGGTCGAGTGCTTCTGCTTCAAGCAGCAGAGCTTGAAACCCCACGAGGCGCGGCAGATGCCGGTGGTGTTCTTCATCGATCCGGCGCTGCCGAGGGACGTGAAGACGATTACGCTGTCGTACACCTTCTTTGAGGTGGGCGGTCTGGACAAGACCGCATCCAAGTAAAGGTGAGCGCCATGCAAGAGGAAAAGAAACAGGCGTCGTTCATGTATTCGATGAAGGCGGTGTTCTGGTCGTTTTTCGGCCTGCGCCGCAAGAGCGATTTCGACACCGATTCGGCGAAATTGAATCCGGTGCACATCATCATCGCGGCATTGATCGGCGTGGCCTGCTTTATCGGACTGCTGATCACGATCGTCAAGTTTGTAGTTTTAAAGTAAAACGTAGCATTCTCGAATAAAGTTGATTTAGGGAGATGAAGATGAGTTCACATAACGCCGCGGCACCGTACTATTTCGTGCCTGGTCCATCCAAATGGCCGCTGCTGGCAGGCATGTCCCTGCTGACCACCATGATCGGCGCTTCGGCCTGGGTCAATGATGCTTCGTGGGGCCCAGTCGTGAACTATATTGGCCTGGCATCGATTATCGCCGTGCTGTATTTCTGGTTCGGCGAGGCCATCAAGGAATCCGAGAGCGGCCAGTACGGCCAGCGCGTCGACCACTCCTACCGCTGGTCGATGGCCTGGTTCATCTTCTCGGAGGTGATGTTCTTCGGCGCCTTCTTCGGCGCGCTGTTCTATGCCCGCACGATCACCATGCCTTGGCTGGGCGACCTGGACCACAAGTTCATCTGGCCTGACTTCGCCGCGCACTGGGGTAACGTCGGTCCTGCCGGCACCGTGCAGGAATTCAAGACCATGGGTCCGTTCCCTATCCCGACCATCAACACCGCGTTGCTGCTGACCTCGGGCCTGACGCTGACCATCTCGCACCACGCGCTGCGCGCCGGCCACCGTGCGCAGACGGCGTTCTGGCTATTCGCCACCATCGCCCTGGGCGCGATCTTCATGGGCTTCCAGGCCTTTGAGTATCACCACGCTTACACCGAACTGAACCTGAAGCTGACCTCGGGCATCTACGGCTCGACCTTCTTCATGCTGACCGGTTTCCACGGCTTCCACGTGACGATGGGCGCGATCATGTTGTCGGTGGTGCTGGTGCGCGTGCTGCGCGGCCACTTTACGGCGGACCATCACTTCGCCTTCGAAGGCGCGGCCTGGTACTGGCACTTTGTCGACGTCGTCTGGCTCGGCCTGTACGTCGTCGTCTACTGGCTGTAACAACGATATAATGCCGCAGCGATGTTGCTGCGGCGCTGAAGAAAAAGCCGCATGCGGGACCGTCCCGGATGCGGCTATTTTTTTTAGCAACTGAGTTAGCCGCGGATGCCGGTCGGCTGGATGTAACCGAGCTTGTGCGCGATCAGCAGCGCGGCGAACAGGGCGATCGACAATCCGACCCGCACCGCCAGCGCGCGCACGGTGTTGTTGCTTTTGCCCTTGTCGCGCATCAGGAAGAAGAAGGCGGAAGCCAGGCTGCCGATGATCAGGATAAACGCGATGGCGACAGCAATTTTCATGGCAGGACCGGTAGATGGTTTGATTGGGGTTCCATTGTAATGGGTATTGCGTTCCGTTTTAAACTGATCCCTTTCGTGGCGACCGTGCTGGTGGTCACGCTCGGCATACAGCTGGGCAACTGGCAGCAGCGCCGCGCGGCGCAAAAGATCGTGCTGCAGGCCAAGCTGGCGCAGGGCAACGCCAGCGCGCCGATGTTGCTCGACGGCGCGCCGCTGGCGGCCGAGGCGGTGGAGTTCCGCCGCGTGTCCGTCACCGGCGAATTTGTCGCCGACTGGCCGCTGTACCTGGACAACCGTCCGTCGGACGGCCGCTCGGGTTTTTATCTGCTGATGCCGTTTAAAATTGCGGGATCGAACATGCACGTGCTGGTGGCGCGCGGCTGGCTGCCGCGCGACGCGGCCGACCGCGCCAAACTACCGGTCTACGCCACGCCGGCCGGCACCGTCACGCTGGAAGGCACGGCGCGGCTGGATGCCGGTCACGTGATGGAGTTGGGCAAGACACCGGTATTGACGCCGAAAGCCATCGTGCAGAACGCCGATCCGCTGCAGGTGGCCAAGGACAGTGGCCTGACCATGCAGCCTTTCGTGGTCCTGCAGACGAGCCCGGCCAAGCCGGCCGGCGACGATGTGCGGATGGTGCGCGGCTGGCCGGCGCCGTCGCTGGGCGTGGAAAAACATCAGGGCTACGCCTTCCAGTGGTACGCACTGTCGGCGATGGCGGTTATCTTCTTTGTAGTGAACGGATTCAGACGTGGAAAACAAAAGTAATCAAAGCCGTGGGCGTTGGAAGCTGTTGCTGGTGCTGGCCGTCTGCGCCGCGCCGCTGGTCGGCTCCTACCTTACTTATTACGTCATCAAGCCCAAGGGCGGGGTGACCAACTTCGGCGCGCTGATCGACCCGCGCGAGCATCCGATCCCGGCCATGGCCAGCACCACGCTGGACGGCAAGCCCGCCACGCTGGAGAACTACAAGGGCAAATGGATCATGCTGAAGGTCGGCCCGTCCGACTGCCAGCAGGATTGCCAGGACCAGCTGTTCGCGATGCGCCAGCTGCGCACCATGCAGGGCAAGGAGATGGAGCGCATCGAGCGGGTGTGGATGATCACCGACGACCAGCCGCTCGACACGCTGCTGATGCGCGTCAACGACGGCACCCGCATGCTGCGCGCGCCGGCCGCCGTGATCGACAAGTGGCTGCCGCTGGAGCCAGGCGCCGGCGACCGCGCGTCCGACCACGTCTACCTGATCGACCCGCTGGGCAACCTGATGATGCGCTTCCCGAAAGGGGCCGTCTCCAGCGACACCGAGAAGGTGAAGAAGGTCCACAAGGACATCAGCAAGCTGCTGAAGGCTTCGGCGATAGGCTGACCGGCTATGCACTCGACCACCATCGCCCAAATGGCCGTGACCGCGCTGCTGGTCGCGCTGCTGCCGCTGTCGCTGGTGTGGACCTCGTCCGACGCCAACAAATACCGCAAGCTGGTCTGGGTCAGCGTGTTCCTGACCTTCGACCTGATCGTGTTCGGCGCCTTCACGCGGCTGACCGATTCCGGCCTCGGCTGCCCGGACTGGCCGGGCTGCTACGGCGCCGCCAATCCCTTCCTCGCGCATGAGCAGATCACGGCGGCCGAAGCGCTGCTGCCGACCGGCCCGGTGACCGTGGTCAAGGCCTGGATCGAGATGATCCACCGCTACCTGGCGATGACGATCGGTGTGCTGATCGTGGCGATGCTGGCGCAATCCATTTATCAGTGGCGCAAGTCGAAAGGCACACGGCCGGAATATGCGCCGTGGCTGCCGGCGCTGCTGTTCGGCTTTGTCTGCCTGCAGGGCGCGTTCGGCGCCTGGACCGTCACGCTGAAGCTGCAGCCGGTGATCGTCACCACCCACCTGCTGCTGGGCATGGGCCTGCTGGCGCTGCTGGCCTGGTACGGCGGCCGCCAGAACCAGCTGATCTCGCCGGTGCGCACGGTGACGGCCTCGCCGCCGGCGATGCGCAACATCCGCCTGCTGGCCGGCGCCTCGGCCGCGCTGCTGCTGGTGCAGCTGGCGCTGGGTGGCTGGACCAGCACCAACTACGCCACGCTGGCCTGCACCGATTTCCCTCTGTGCGGCGGCAAGCTGGTGCCGGACATGGACTTCGAACACGGCTTCACCCTGTGGCGCGAGCTGGGCAAGACCGCGGCCGGCCACTACCTGCCGTTTGCCGCGCTGACGGCGATCCACTGGGTGCACCGCAATTTCGGCTTCATCGTCGCGCTGGTGGCCGGCTACACGGCCTGGCGCGCGTGGGAGCACGCGGCGCTGCACCGCACCGCGCGCAATATCGCCATCACGCTGGCGGTGCAGATCGCCAGCGGCATCGCCACCATCTTCCTCAGCTTCCCGCTGGCCATCGCGGTGCTGCACAACGCCGGGGCGGCGATGCTGGTCCTGCTGCTTACCATGTTAAACTACAAGGCTAAGTACCAGTACGACCTTGCCAAAAAGGCAGCCTCAGGCGCCGGTTTCGGGCAAGCCCAGTTCACCAAGCAACGCCAATGACCACTCAAACCATCTCCAAACCCGCCAGCCGCGCTTCACAGTACTGGGCGCTGACCAAGCCCCGCGTGACGCAGCTGGCCGTATTCTGTGCCGTGATCGGCATGTTCCTGGCCACCGACGGCATGCCGGACTGGCACGTGCTGATCGCCGCCACGGCGGGCATCTGGCTGCTGGCCGGCGCCGCGTTTGCCGTCAACTGCCTGGCCGAGCGCGAAATCGACGCCCGCATGGCGCGCACCGCCCGCCGCCCGATGGCGCTGGGCGACATCACCGTCACGCAGACCGTGGTCTTCGCCGCCGTCATCGGCGGCGCCGGCATGTGGATCCTGTACTCGCTGGTGAACCCGTTGACGATGTGGCTGACCTTCGTCACCTTCGTCGGCTACGCCATCATCTACACCATGATATTGAAGCCGGCCACGCCGCAGAACATCGTCATCGGCGGCCTGTCCGGCGCGATGCCGCCGGCACTGGGCTGGGCCGCCGTCGCCAACGACGTGCCGATGCAGGCCTGGCTGCTGGTGATGATCATCTTCGTCTGGACCCCGCCGCACTTCTGGGCGCTGGCCCTGTATCGCCGCGACGACTACGCCAAATCCGGCCTGCCGATGCTGCCCGTCACGCACGGCATGCAGTTCACGCAGTTCCACGTCTGGCTGTATTCGATCGCGCTGGCCGCCACCACCTTGCTGCCGTACGTGGTGCACATGAGCGGCCTGATTTACCTGGCCTGCGCCATCGTGCTGAACGCCGTGTTCCTGCGCCACGCGTGGAAAATCTACCGCCACTACACCGACTTGGTGGCCCGCAAGGCCTTCACCTGGTCGATCATCTACCTGTCGCTGCTGTTCGCAGCGCTGCTGGTGGACCACTACTTCAAGATCTGATGAAAAAACTCCTCGCCCTGGCCCTGGTGGCCCTGTCCGTATTGCTGGCCGCCTGCGGCGAGAAGCCAGCGCCCCGGCTGGAATTCAAGAACACCGACCTGACCGGCGCCGCCTTCGCCAAGGACTTCGCGCTGACCGACCATCACGGCAAGCCGCGCACCATGGCCGATTTCAGGGGCAAGGTCGTCATCATGTTCTTCGGCTATACCCAGTGCCCGGACGTTTGCCCGACCACGATGGCCGAGATGTCGGCCGTGATGAAGGAGCTGGGCCCGCAGGCCGAACAGGTGCAGGTGCTGTTCGTCACCGTCGACCCGGAGCGCGACACGCGCGAACTGCTGGCGCAATACGTGCCGGCCTTCGACAAGCGTTTCCTCGGCCTGTACGGCACGCCCGAGCAGACCGCCGCCGTCGGCAAGGATTTCAAGGTGTTCTACGCCAAGGTGGAGGGCAAGACGCCGGGCAGCTATTCGATGGACCACACCGCCGCCAGCTATGTGTTCGACAAGCAGGGCAAGATCCGCCTGCTGGTGCGCAGCGGGCAGGGCCCGGCGCCGCTGGTGCATGACGTGAAGCAGTTGTTGTCCCTGTCCTCCTGAGGCGGGGCGCATGCGACAGCGCTTCCAACCCTATACCCGCCTCGCGGCCGTCGTCCTGCTGGTGATCGGCTGCCTGACCGTGCTGCGGCCGTTCCTGGCCGCGATCCTGTTCGCCACCGCCATCACCATCTCCAGCTGGCCCTTGTACGAGCGCCTGCTGGCCAGATGCAAGCAGCGCCGCGCGCTGGCCGCCGCCACCATGAGCCTGGGCCTGACCCTGCTGATCATCCTGCCGCTGGCGCTGGTGACCTGGAACGTGGCCGACAACGCCTCCGATTTCTACGACCAGATCAAGGCCGGCATCGATAGTGGCACCTTGGTGCCGCCGTCGTGGCTGAAGGATATTCCGGTGCTCGGCGAAGCTGCCGACACCTATCTGCGCAAGTTGCTGGGCAGCCGCGAGGAATTGCTGAACGTCGCCAAGAACCTGCTGGAGCCGGCGCGCCGCTTCCTGCTGGGCGGCGGCATGGTGCTGGGCAGCGGCGTGGCGCAGGTCAGCCTGGCGGTGTTCGTCAGCTTCTTCCTGTACCGCGACGGCCACGCCATGCTGGCGGCGCTGGCCACCGGCATGGATAAACTGATCGGCGCGCAAAGCGTGGCCGTGGCCGATACCGTCAGCCGCACCGTGCGCGGCGTGATGTACGGCCTGCTCGGCACCGCGCTGGCGCAGGCCGGCGTGGCCGCCATCGGCTTCCTGATCGCCGGCGTGCCGGCCGTCGCGCTGATGTCGGTGGCGACCTTCCTGTTCTCGCTGGTGCCGGTCGGACCGCCGCTGATCTGGGGCGGCGCGGCGATCTGGCTGTTCAACGAAGGCCGTACCGGCTGGGGCATCTTCATGCTGGTGTGGGGCATGTTCCTGATCAGCGGCGTCGACAACGTGGTCAAGCCCATGCTGATCAGCCGCGGCAGCAGTCTGCCGTTCATCCTGGTCTTGCTGGGCGTGATGGGCGGCGTGCTGGCGTTCGGCTTTGTCGGTCTGTTCATCGGCCCGACCTTGCTGGCGGTGGGCCTGGGCCTGCTGCAAAACTGGACCAAGGGCACCTAGAAATTGACCATCTGCGCGGCACGCTCGGCGTCGGTGTGGCGGGTGAAGATGCGTCTCAGCGTGCCGTCGTCGCGCATTGCCCGCACCGCCTGGCTGAAGCGGGCCGCCGTGGCTTCGTCGATGCGCCGACGCGACAGGATCAGTCCGGAGACGATGTTGTCCTTGGGCCGCCAGTCCATGACGCTGTAGGTGCCGGCCAGCTGCTCCTGTTTCACCAGCGGATACCAGGTGGTCGGCGTCGCCATGACGGCCTGCACGCGCCCCAGCTTGAACAGGCGCAGCATGGAAAGATGATCGGCCGTCTCGAACACGCGGCCCTGGGCGCGCAGCTGCGCCAGCCACGCCTCGTAAGCCTTGCCGTGCTTGTAGCTCTTGACCACCGCGATCTTGTAATGTGGATCGGCGAGGAAGCTTTCCATGCTGGTGACGCGCGCGCTCAGGTCCTTGTGCAGCAGGACGTAATTGCGTCCGATCATGTAGGGGATGATGGGGCCGATTTTTTCCCGCTCGGGCAGCGGGATGGCGGACACCGACATATCGATGGTGCCGGCGTTAAAGCCGGCCCAGATGCGCACGCGCGAATCGACGCTGGCTTCGATCGTGCAACCCAGCCGGCGCGCCAGTTCGTCGACCACGTCCTTGTCGATGCCGGTCCAGCTGCCGTCGGGAGCCCGGTAGAACAATGCGCCGTCCTCGTAGAAGGAGACACGCAGATGCCCGCATTCGCCGGCCGGCGCCGCGCCTGGCGCGCCGGCAAGGCAGAGCAGGGTACAGCACAGGATCGAACGCCTCAGCACAGTGCCTCCTACCGGGTTAATCCAGGTCGGCGTTGTCCTCGGTGTCATCCTTCGGGATGACCTTGACCAGCAGGATACGCGGGCCGTTCATTTTCTTGGCGACGATGTCGAAACCGCGGAAACTGATGCGCTGGCCCTGTTTCGGGATATCGCCCAGTTTCAGCATAATCAGGCCGCCCACCGATTCTACCTCTTCCAGCCCGAGCTCCTCGTTTTCGATGTCGATGCCCAGTGTGCGCTCGAGCGAGAAGATCGGCAGGCTGGCCTTGCCGACCAGCGTGCCGTCGGGCTGCTTGAGCCAGTCGTTCTCGTTGAGGCGGAACTCGTCGTGGATCTCGCCGACCATCGCGCCCAGCAGGTTGTCCAGCGTGATGAAGCCCAGCGGACGCTTGCCCTTCTCGCCGATCAGCGCGAAATGCGGTGCGCCGTCGCGGAAGCGGCGGAACTGCTCCAGCGCCGGCGTGCGGGCCGAGATCGTCTCCACCGGCCGCAGGAAGGGCACCAGGTCGGTCACCGGCTTGCCCGACTGCTGGGCGAAGAACAGGTCCTTCAGGTGCACCACGCCGAGCACCGTCTCGCCATCCTTGTCGTAGTAGGGATAGCGGCTGAAGCGGTTGCGCAGCATGGTTTGCAGGTTGTCGTTCAGCGGGCGGTTGGCGTACAGGCCGATCACCTCGTTAATCGGACGCATCAGGTCGGATACGGCCAGGTCGCTGAAATCGAGCGAGTGGGCCAGGATGTTGCGCTCATCCTTGTTGAACTTTTCGCCCGGCTGGCTGGTGCGCAGGATCAGCTTCAGTTCGTCGACCGAATAGTGGCTGTCGTGGCTGCCCTTGCCGGACAGGCCGGCCAGCTTGAGCACCATGTTGGCGCTCTCGTTCAGCACCCAGATGAAGGGGTACATGGTCCAGTAAAAGCCGTACAGCGGCAGCGCGCTCCACAGGCCGATCACCTCCGGCATGCGGATTGCAAGCGACTTCGGCGCCAGCTCGCCGACCACGATGTGGAGGAAGGAGATCACGCAGAAGGCGAACACGAAGGCGATGCCGTGGACGATTTCCGGCGCGGTGACGCCGATGGCCGTCAGCAGCGGTTCCAGCAGGCTGGCGAAGGCCGGTTCGCCGACCCAGCCCAGGCCCAGCGAGGCCAGCGTGATGCCCAGCTGGCAGGCGGACAGGTAGGCGTCCAGCTCGCCGTGCACCTTGCCCAGGATGCGGCCCTTGAGTCCCTGCGTCTTGGCAATGGCGCGTACGCGCGTCTTGCGCAGCGTGACGATGCCGAATTCGGCCGCCACGAAGAATCCATTGAGCGCGACCAGGAAGACGGCGAGCACGACAAGCATGAGGTTTTGCATAGGGGCCGAGCGGCGATTCGGGTAGTTAAAACATGCATCTTAAACGACTGTGCGGCAGCGCAGCGCAAAAAACGCCGCCGACGCAAGAATGTGCGTAAATTGGGGCCTGGGATTCCAGTATAGTTGGCGGCATGGTTAAAAAGACAAAAAAGGCCACCAAATGAGCGAGGGATATTACGAGAGCGTCGGGCAGTTCATCTATGGATTCAGCCGGGCGCAGACCGAATATTCGTGGTTGCTGGCGCAGATAGGCGGCCAGGCCTTGCGCTGGCCGGAAACGCCGGACAGCTACCGCAAACTGGCCGCCGCCGCCCAGGCCAGGCTGGCCGCGCTGCAGGTGGAAGACGCCGTGCTGGCCAACTTCAACGCGCTGGTCGACAAATTCACCCTGCTGGCCACCATCGAAGAGCAGTTCCTGCCCTCGTTCGACCCGGCGCAGGCCGATGCCATGCAACCGCACCTGGACCAACTCGCCGCCGCCAAGAAGCTGCTGGCAATCTGCAAGGAAGACATGACCCGGCTGCTGGCCAGCCTGTGACTGCCTTATTCGGCGATGGCGAACGGGCCGCTGTGCACCGCGCTGAGGATGGCCTCGATCGCCGGGTGGGTGATCTTGCGGGCGCTGGAGATGGCGAAGAACTGTTCCCGTAGTTCCGGGGCGTCGCCCACCAACACCGCGCCGAACTGATCCTCGATGTCCTGCGCCAGCGCCGACGGCGCGAAGAACAGGCCCAGCCCGTTGCGGCCGAAGGTGTTCAGCATCGCATTGTCTTCAAACTCGCCGACGATGTCCGGCCGCACCTCGTGCTGCACGAACCAGGCGTCGATGCGGCCGCGCAGCGCGTTGTTGCGGGTCGGCAGCAGCAGCGGCGCGCCATGCAGGCTGGCCGGGAAGTTGCGCCGGTATTTGCGCGCCAGCCTGGGAACGCCGAACAGCTTCATGTCGCTCTCGCCCAGCAGGTGGCTGAACACCTTCAGGCTGCCGCCGGCGCGCACGGCGCGGTCGGTCAGCACCACGTCGAGCTTGCCCAGCGCCAAGTCGGCCAGCAGGTTTTCAAATTCATCCTCCATGCACACCAGCCGCACCTGCTGGTCCATCTGCTGCGTCGCTTGCAGCAGGCGGAAGGCGATCAGCTTGGGCAGCGAATCGGAAATGCCGACCGTCAGCCGCATCTTGCCCGCCTCCGCCTCGTCCAGCGCATCCTGCAACTGGTCGCCCAGCAGGAAGATCTGGTCGCAATAGATGAGCGCCAGCTTGCCGGCCTCGGTCGGCACCAACCGCCGTCCCTGCGGCTCCAGCAGCTGCTTGCCTATCGATTGCTCCAGCGACGCCAGCTGCATGCTGATGGTCTGCACGGCCAGCCCCAGCCGCTCGGCCGCGCGCGTCACGCCGCCCTCCTTGGCCACCATCCAGAAAAAATACAGGTGGCGGAAATTCAATCCGCTGGTTTTCATGATCTTCTATTTTTACGAAGGAATACTTCAATTATCTTCTATTTTTAAAAAGTCGTTTGTTCTCTACACTGCATCCCATCGATTCATAACCAAGAGAGAAAAGAATGAAACACTTCAAAGTGTCATTCCTCGTCACGTTCCTGTGCCTGGCCGCAGCGGGCTGGTGGGGCTACGAACTATCGGGATGGGGCGGCGCCTTGTCCGCCGTGGGCATCGCCGCGATCCTGGCCGCGATGGAGGTATCGCTGTCGTTCGACAACGCGGTGGTCAACGCTTCCGTGCTGAAGACCTGGGACGACTACTGGCAGAAACTGTTCCTCGGCGTCGGCATCATCATCGCGGTGTTCGGCATGCGCTTGCTGTTCCCGCTGGTGATCGTGGCGGTGGCCGCGGACATCGGCATCATGGACGTGTGGCACCTGGCGCTGAACGATCCCAAGACGTATTCGATGCACCTGACGAATCACCATTCGGAAGTGGCGGCATTCGGCGGCATGTTCCTGCTGCTGGTGTTCCTGAACTTCCTGCTCGATGACGAGAAAGAAGTGCACTGGCTGGGCAACGTCGAGAAGAAACTCGGCTCGCTGGGCAAGGTGTCCTCGATCTCGGTAATGATTGCGCTGGGCGTCCTGCTGGGCTCCATGGGCCTGGTAGGCGAAGCGCACAAGCTGGTGGTGCTGGTGTCCGGCCTGTGGGGCATCCTGATCTACGTCGGCGTCGATGCGATCAGCAACCTGCTGGAGAAGGAAGAAGAGGGCAGCAACGTCGGTGACCTGGTCAAGAAGGGCGGTATCGGCGGCTTCCTGTACCTGGAAGTGCTGGATGCTTCGTTCAGCTTCGACGGCGTGATCGGCGCGTTCGCCATCACCACCGACGTCGTGATCATCATGCTGGGCCTGGCCATCGGCGCGATGTTCGTCCGCTCGCTGACGGTGTACCTGGTGAAGAAGGGCACGCTCGATGAATTCGTCTTCCTGGAGCACGGCGCGCACTATGCGATCGGTATCCTGGCCGCGATCATGCTGGCAAGTATGAAGTACCACATCCCGGAACTGTTCACCGGCCTGATTGGTGTGGCCTTCATCGGCGCCTCGCTGTGGTCTTCGGTACGCCACCGCCGCAAGCAGGAAGCCGCCGTCGCCATCGCAGCATAACGTTTTCAAGAATCCGGCGGGCCGTCAATTACGGACACGGCCCGCCGCCTGCAGTACCAAGTGTAAATAAGGTCCGGTTCTCTTTTTAGGAGTATCACATCATGGCAATCAGTCTGCAAAAAGGCGGCAACGTCAATCTGAGCAAGGAAGCTCCCGGCCTGTCGAAAATCGTGGTCGGCCTGGGCTGGGACGTACGCAGCACCGACGGCAAGGACTTCGACCTGGACGGCTCGGCCTTCCTGCTGAAAGTGGACGGCAAGGTTCGCGCCGACAATGACTTCATCTTCTACAACAACCTGAAATCGTCGGACCAGTCGGTCACGCACTCCGGCGACAACCGCACCGGCGCCGGCGACGGCGACGACGAAACCGTCACCATCGACCTGACCAAGGTGCCGGCCAACGTGGAGCGCATCGCCATCTGCGCGACGATCCACGAAGGCGACGAACGCCGCCAGAACTTCGGCATGGTGCAGAAGGCTTTCATCCGCTGCGTCAACGCCGCCGGCAACGGCGAGATCGCCCGCTACGACCTGTCGGAAGACGGTTCGACCGAATCGGCGATGGTGTTCGGCGAGGTGTACCGCAACGGCGGCGATTGGAAGTTCAAGGCCGTCGGCCAGGGTTTCAAGGGCGGCCTGGGCCCACTGGCTTCGTCGTTCGGCGTAAGCGTTTAATTTAAAGTCAGAAGAAAGGACTCAATCATGCCCAAGTTTTCGATCACCGGCGATATCGACCCATTCCTGCACGTCTCGCTGGCTCACGGTGAAAAAATCTACTGCGAGTCCGATGCGATGGTGATGATGGAAGCGGCGCTCGATTTGAAGGGCAAGGTCACCGGCGGCATCGGCGCGGCCATCATGCGCCGCTTCGCCAACGGCGAGTCCTTCTTCCAGCAGCATATCGAGGCGGTGCGCGGCGAAGGCGATTGCCTGCTGGCGCCGCGCCTGCCCGGAGCGATGCAGATATTGGACGTCGGCCAGCAGCAGTACATGCTGAGCGACGGCGCCTTCGTCGCAGCCACCTCCAGCGTCGAGCTGAAGGTGCGTACCCAAAGCCTGGGCAATGCGCTGTTCGCGCAGAGCGGCGGCTTTTTCATCACCGAGACGGCCGGCGTCGGCCAGGTGGCGGTGTCGGGCTTCGGCTCGATGTCGCAACTGGACGTGACGCCGGGGCGCGACGTGATCATCGATAACTCGCACGTGGTGGCATGGGACAGCGCGCTGCGCTATGAAATCTCGGTCACCACGGGCGGCAGCAGCGGCTTTCTGAGCAATCTGGTCAATAGCCAGACCAGCGGCGAAGGCATGGTGCTGCGCTTTTCCGGACAAGGAAAAATCCTGATCTGTTCGCGCAACGGCGCGGCGTTCCAGGCCTGGGCGCAGCGCGGCGGCACGCAGTAAATCAACATAGGAGTCAACCATGACAGTCAGTTTAAGCAAGGGCCAGAAGATATCTCTGGAAAAGGAAGCCGGCGGCGCGTTGGGCCGCGTGACGATGGGCCTCGGTTGGGACGCCATCAAGAGCAAGGGCTTCCTGGGCTTCGGCGCCAAGACCGAGGCGGTCGACCTGGACGCCTCGTGCGTGATGTTCAACGAGTCCGGCGCGCCGGTCGACGTGATCTGGTTCCGCCAGTTGAAGAGCAAGGATGGCAGCATCCAGCACACCGGCGACAACCGCACCGGCGCCGGCGACGGCGACGATGAACAGATCAACGTCGACCTGGGCGCCGTGCCGTCGTCGATCAAGAGCCTGGTGTTCACGGTGAACAGCTTCACCGGCCAGACTTTCGCGCAAGTGGAGAACGCCTATTGCCGCCTGGTCGACGCGGTCAACGGCAAGGAAGTGGCGCGCTTCAACCTGTCGGTGCAGGGGCCGCACTCGGCGCAGATCATGGCCAAGCTGTATCGCCACAACGGCGAATGGAAGATGCACGCCCTCGGCGAAAACGGCAAGGGCCGCACTTTCGACGAGCTGCTGCCGCAGATCGCAGCGCACCTGTAACCGCCGTCCGGCCGACCGCTGTCCGCCAACGTCGTTCGCTCCGGCGCTACAATAGCGCATCGACGCGAACGCAGCCAGGGCCGGACATGACAAGCAACACCCCGGCGCCGACCGCCAGCAAATGGATAGCCTTGCTGGTGGCCGGCGCCTTCTTTATGGAGAACCTGGACGGCACCGTGATCACCACGGCCGTGCCGGACATCGCCAGGACATTCGGCGTGGCGCCTCTGGCGCTGAACATCGGCGTCAGCGCCTACCTGCTGACGCTGGGCGTGTTCATCCCGATCAGCGGCTGGGTGGCCGAACGCTTCGGCGCGCGGCGCGTGTTTGCCGCAGCGCTGGCGATCTTCACGCTGGCCTCCGTTTTGTGCGGCATGGCCGACGGCCTGAGCGAGTTCGTCTGGCTGCGCGTGCTGCAAGGCGCGGGCGGCGCGATGATGGTGCCGGTCGGGCGCCTCGTGGTGCTCAACAACACGCCCAAGGAACGCCTGATCGCCGTCATCGCCACGCTGACCTGGCCGGCGCTGGTGGCGCCGGTGCTCGGCCCGCCGGTGGGCGGCTTCATCACCAGCTATGCCTCGTGGCGCTGGATTTTTTACCTGAACCTGCCGCTGGGCGTGATCGCGCTGGCGCTGGCCTGGTGGCTGGTGCCCGACCAGCGCGCGGCGGCGCGGCGGCCGTTCGACTGGCCCGGCTTCCTGCTCAGCGCCAGCGCGCTGCTGCTGCTGACCTGGGGCGCGGAGGTGGCGGGCAGCCTGCGGCCGGACTGGCTGGAGGCGGGCGCCTGCATCGCCGCCGGCGCCGCGCTGCTGGCCGCGCTGGGCTGGCATTTGCGCCGGGCCGCGCATCCGCTGATCGACCTCGGTTCGTTCGCGATTCCCACGTTCGCCATCACCATCGTCGGCGGCTCGCTGTTCCGTATGGCGATCGGCGCGGTGCCGTTCCTGCTGCCGCTGATGTTCCAGCTGGGCTTCGGGCTGGACGCCTTCCATTCCGGCCTGCTGGTGATCGCCGTCTTTGCCGGCAACCTGATGATGAAGCCCGCCACCACGCCCATCCTGCGCCGCTTCGGCTTCAAGCCGGTGATCCTGGTGAACGGCCTGGCCAACGTCGCCACGCTGGCCGCGTGCGCCTTGCTGACGCCGTCCACGCCGGTGTGGATCATCGGCGCCGTGCTGTACGCTGGCGGCCTGACGCGCTCGATGCAGTTCAGCGCCCTCAACACCATCGCCTTCGCCGACGTGCCGCAGCAGCGCATGGCGGCGGCCAACACCTTGTTCAGCACCGCCTTCCAGGTCGCGCTGGGGCTGGGCATCGCGCTGGGGGCGACCGGCGTGCGGCTGGGCCACTGGAGCGCGCAGGCGTTCGGCATCGCCGACTGGCCGGCCATCGACTACCGGCTCGCTTTCCTGCTGGTGGCGCTGGTCAGCCTGTTGGGTCTGGCCGACGCTTTGCGGCTGGCGCCGGCCGCCGGCGCCCATGTTGCGAAGGGAAGCGCTGGTTAGCGGTATATGGCGCTATAATGTTGCTATGGAAAAACTAAGAGACTATGCCGATATCGTTGCCCAAGCTTCGCGCGGGGAACTGGTCTTTCCAACCAGCGTCAATGCCGCATTGCGGCTGCAGATGGCGGTGTCCGATCCCGATTGCGAAACCGAAGACGTGATCCGCAAGGTGCTGGGCGAGCCGCTGCTGGCGGCGCGCACCGTGGCGCTGGCCAATGCCGTGGTGTTCAACCGCAGCGGCGCGCCGGTGACCAGCGTGCGCTCGGCGGTGCAGCGGGTCGGCTTCCGCAACCTGTACACGATGGCGGCGGCGATGGTGGTGCGCCAGTTCGGCAGCCCCATCCGCGACGCCGCGCTGCGCGCCCAGGCCGAGCAGCTGTGGCGCCATTCGGCCCATGTGGCCGCGCTGGCCCATGTGATCGCCCGCAGGCTGACCAACACCGATCCCGATACCGCGATGTTCGCCGGCATCGTGCACGAGGCAGGGGGCTTTTACCTGCTGTCGCGCGCCGACGAGATCCCGGGCTTGCTGGACGATCCCGACGACTGGGCCGGCGCCGCGCAGGAAATCATCTGTCGCGAGGTGATGCGCAAGATGGCCATCCCCGATCCGGTCAGCCAGGCCATCGTGTCGCTGCGCGGCGCCACGCTGACGCCGCCGCCGCTGGGTCTGCGCGACACGCTGCTGATCGCCAAGCGGCTGGCGCCGGTCGCCTCGCCGTTGGCGCCGACAACGGAGCACGCCAGCCTGGCCGGCTTCTTCAGCGACAACGCCGCGCTGCAGCAGATCGTGCTCGAGTCGGCCGACGAGGCCGCATCGATGAGCGCCGCGCTGCTGGCCTGAGCGCCGGTAGAACTAGTCCATACCCACTAATTGTGGTCAAAATAGTGTCTAAGGCACAATTTTCGTCAAAACTCTGGCAATATGCGCTTCGTGCGACACGCAGGAAGCGTGTATGCTTATAGTCGTCATACAACAGTGAATAACCATGAACCAGACCGCAGCCGCCATGTCCGCTCCCACCGTCCTCGTGCCGAAGAAGAAGCACCGCAATCTCGCCCAGGGCGTGGTTGAGGCCTTCACCAACAGCATCCAGGCCGGCACGCTGAAGCCGGGCGAAAAGCTGCCGACCGAATCGGTGATCATGGAGATGCACGGCGTCAGCCGCACGGTGGTGCGCGAGGCGATCTCCCACCTGCAGGCGGCCGGGCTGGTGCAGACCCGCCACGGCATCGGCACCTTCGTGCTGGAGCCGCAGCCGGCCAACCTGCGGATTTCGTCCGACACCATCCGCACCATCGGCGACGTGCTGGCGATCCTGGAACTGCGCATCAGCCTGGAGACCGAGGCGGCCTGGCTGGCGGCCACCCGCCGCAGCGAAGAGCAGGTGCAGGAAATGGGCGCGGTATTGCGGCGCATCCAGAATTCGCAGAACCGTCCGGGATCGGTCGAGTCGGACGTGGCCTTCCACCTGCTGATCGCGCAGGCCACCGGCAACCGTTATTTCGTCGACATCCTCAGCGACCTGGGCAACGCCATCATCCCGCGCGCCCGCGTCAACTCGGCACAGCTGGCGCATGACGACCCGGCCGTGTACCTGGAGCGCGTCAACCGCGAGCACGACGATATCTACAACGCCATCCTGCGCAAGGATGCGGAGGCGGCCCGTGCCGCCATGCGCACCCATCTGAGCAACAGCCGCGAGCGCCTGCGCCGCGCGCAAGAGGGCATCGCCGCCGGCGAGCCGGCGTAAAAAAAGCAACGACTGGCGGGCGATTCGGCAGTTTTTGCTAAATTGCTTGCTCACAAACGGATATGGTTGTACGATGTCATACAACAGGTGGCGAGTATGCCGCCGAAGTTCCCATCCACATAGCTCAGACGTCGATACTTGGAGACCTTATGCAACCGAATGAACTCAAAAAAATCCTGTCCTCTGGCCTGCTGTCGTTCCCGGTAACCGACTTCGACGCAGAAGGCAACTTCCGCAAGTCGACCTATATCGAGCGCCTGGAATGGCTGGCACCGTACGGCGCCAGCGCGCTGTTCGCCGCCGGCGGCACGGGTGAGTTCTTCTCGCTGACGGCCAACGAATACACCGACATCATCAAGACCGCGGTCGACACCTGCGCCGGTCAGGTGCCTATCCTGGCCGGCGTCGGCGGTCCGACCCGCGTGGCCGCCGCCTACGCCAAGGAAGCCGAGCGCGTTGGCGCCCAGGGCCTGCTGCTGCTGCCGCACTACCTGACCGAAGCAAGCCAGGACGGCCTGATCGAACACGTGGCCGAGGTCTGCAAGGCGACCAAGCTGGGCGTAGTGGTCTACAATCGCGCCAACTGCCGCCTGACGCCTGACTCGCTGGCCAAGCTGGCCGACCGTTGCCCTAACCTGATCGGTTTCAAGGACGGCGTCGGCGATATCGAGCTGATGGTCTCGATCTGGCGCAAGATGGGCGACCGCTTCAGCTACCTGGGCGGCCTGCCCACTGCGGAAGTTTATGCGGCCGCTTACAAGGCTTTGGGAACCCCGGTATACTCGTCGGCGGTGTTTAACTTCATGCCTAAGCTGGCGATGGACTTCTATCGCGCGGTGGCCTCGGATAATCACGCCGAACAAAACCGCATGCTGGATGAATTCTTCCTTCCTTACCTGGAGATCCGCAACCGCAAGGCAGGTTACGCAGTCAGCATCGTCAAGGCCGGCGCGCGCCTGGCGGGCCACGATGCGGGTCCGGTGCGCGCACCGCTGACCGATCTGACCGCGGAAGAATGCGACATGCTGCATAAGCTGATGCTCAAGCAGGGCGCTCAGTAATCAGCAAAGGTTTTTCAGCTTTAAAACAAGCGCGGCTCGTCCGCGCTTTTCACACATCTAAGGAGTGGTTATGCAAATTACTGGCGAAATGATTATTGGCCGCAGCGCGGTTCTGGGCAAAGAGGGTTCGATGAAGGCGATCGACCCGTCGCGCAACGTGGAAATCGAGCCGGCCTTCGGCCTGGCCGGCGCCGCCGACCTGCAGCGCGCCTGCGAACTGGCCGACGCTGCCTTCGACGCCTACCGCGCCACCAGCCTGGAAGTGCGCGCCAAGTTCCTGGAAACCATCGCCGACCGCATCATGGACCTGGGTCCGGCGCTGATCGAGCGCGCGATGCAGGAAACCGGCCTGCCGCAAGCCCGCCTCGAAGGTGAGCGCGGCCGCACCTGCAATCAACTGCGCTTGTTCGCCAAAGTCGTGCGCGACGGCCGCTTCCAGTCGGCCACGCTGGACAGCGCGCTGCCGGAACGCACCCCACCGCGCAGCGATCTGCGCCTGCGCAAGATCGGCCTGGGTCCGGTCGCCGTGTTCGGCGCATCGAACTTCCCGCTGGCGTTCTCGGTGGCCGGCGGCGATACCGCGTCGGCGCTGGCCGCCGGTTGCCCGGTCGTGGTGAAAGCCCACTCGGCTCACCTGGGCACCTCGGAACTGGTGGGCAAGGCCGTGGCCAAGGCCGCCGCCGAGTGCAATATGCCTGAAGGCGTGTTCTCGATGCTGATCGGCTCCGGCCAGACCATCGGCCAGAACCTGGTCAGCCATCCGGCCATCAAGGCTGTGGGCTTCACCGGTTCGCGCAACGGTGGCGTGGCGCTGATGAAAACCGCGGCCGCACGCAAGGAGCCTATCCCTGTGTACGCCGAAATGAGCTCGATCAATCCCGTGTTCCTGCTGCCGGGCGCGCTGGACAACGCCAGGCTGCCGCAGGCGTTCGCCGATTCGCTGACCCTGGGCGCCGGCCAGTTCTGCACCAACCCGGGCCTGCTGATCGGCCTCAAAAGCGACAAGCTGCAAGCCTTCGTCGACGCCGCCGCCGGCACCTTGGGCGCAAAGGGCGCAGCCACCATGCTGACCCCGGGCATACACAAGGCCTACGTCACCGGCGTGCAAACGCTGGCAGGCGTCAGCGGTGTCAAGCAGGCCGCCGCCGGCCAGGCTTCCGACGCGCTGCCATGCGGCGCGCAAGCCTTCCTGTACCAGGTCGACGCGCACACCTTCCTGACCGATCCTGCGCTGGAAGGCGAGATCTTCGGACCTACCTCGCTGCTGGTGGTGTGCGACGATGAAGCGCAAATGCTGGCCGTGGCCGAACACGTCGAAGGCCAGCTGACCGCAGCCGTACACGCCACCGCCGCCGACCGCGAACTGGCCGCGCGCCTGATGCCTGTGCTGGAACGTAAAGTCGGCCGCATCCTGTTCAACGGTTTCGGTACCGGCGTGGAAGTGTCGCACGCGATGGTGCACGGCGGCCCGTACCCATCGACCTCGGACAGCCGTTCGACGTCGGTCGGCGCTTCGGCCATCGACCGCTTCCTGCGCCCTGTCTGCTACCAGGACGTGCCTTCGTACCTGCTGCCTGAATCGCTGACCGACGAGAACCCGCAAAACATCCCGCGCGTCGTCAACGGGGATCTGGCGTGGAACGCGTAAGCGGCGTTGCTTGCACGGTGGGAGAAAGCCCGACCTGGAGCGCGGCGGAATCGGCCTGGTACTGGGTCGATATTCCCGCCAAGCGCGTGTGGCGGCTGGACGGCGCCACCGGCGCGGCGCGCTTCTGGACCACCACCGAGATGGTCGCGTGCGTCGCTGCCAAGTCGAACGGCGGTTTGATCGCGGGCATGGAGACCGGCATCTTCAGCCTGGAGCTGGGCGAGGCGGAAGCCGCCGTCCAGACCAGGCTGGCGGCGCCGGTGGCCGGCCTGGGCGCGGGCATGCGCTTCAACGACGGCCGCTGCGATCGCCAGGGCCGCTTCTGGAGCGGCACCATGTTCATGGACATGTCGGCCGCGCGCGCGGTCGGCGAGTTGTATCGCTATGATGCGCGCGGCATTTCTGCGCCGGTGGTGTCGGAGCTGATCACCCAGAACGGCTTGGCGTTTTCGCCGGACGGCCGCACCATGTACCTGTCGGATTCGCATCCGGCGCGCCGCATGGTGTGGGAGTTCGACTACGACATCGACGACGGCGTGCCGTCGCACAAGCGGGTGTTTGCCGATCTGTCGACCTATGTGGGCCGTCCCGACGGCGCCGCGATTGACAGCGACGGCTGCTATTGGATCTGCGGTAACGACGGCGGCGTCGTGCTGCGCTTCACGCCGGACGGCAAGCTGGATCGCCGCGTCGAGGTACCGATGCTGAAGCCCGCCATGTGCGCCTTCGGCGGCAAGGATCTCGACACGCTGATGGTCACGTCCATCGTCTCCGGCAAGCCGGAGGATGCGGAGTGGGGCGGTTCGGTCGTGCTGCTGCGGCCTGGCGTCAAAGGCGTGGCGGAAACGCCGTTCGCTGCGTAATGCGGGGGCAGATGCTGCAACGGTGTCTGCCCTTTTTGTTTGCGGCTTTGCTGGCTACCGATCCCGACGTGATCCGCGTCGGCGACTACTTCCGCGTAACGCCCGAGCGAAGGCCTGTTCGTTTGGTCTGCGTCAAACGAACGGTACTGCTACCCGGACAATAAGGCGTTAGCCGCACTGACCGAAATCATCAAAATCGGCGCGCTGCCGATGGCGACGCTGGTGATCTCGTTTTACTTTTCTAACGGCACCAAAAAGTGATCACTGCTTCTTCAAGACTACTTTGAACTGGGTGATCCATTTATCCTTGATGATCATCTCGCTGAAGGCTTCGTAAGCGTCGGGACCTTTAAGCGTCCAGCGGACGCGGTAGGTCAGGGCTTGCCCGCCGCCGACGTATTGCGTGGCGGGGAATTCGAAGCCGGTGGCGGTTGGCACCACCGTGCCCCGGCTGTAGCCGCCGAGGTTTTCGATGTAGAGGAACGCCACTTCCTTCGCCTGTGAGTCGTAATAGTAGGTCGTCTCGCCCACGTAGTCAGGCTTACCCGGAGTGCGCACGGTATGCACGTCGCGCAGCGCCTGGCTATCGTAAATCCACTGGAAGCAATGCTCATCGCTTTGCTTGCCTTCGATCAGATCACCCTTCCAGCAATGCCCGGCCAGGAAAGCCATCGGCTTCAAAGCTTCGACAGGCGCGGCCTGCACGGCGGCGGCGGACAACAGCAACAGTATGAGCAATGGACGCATGGCGGGCCTCTTGGAATAATTCGGGCAGTTTACACCGACAGCGTGGCGTTGTGCACTTTGCCACCGATGGTGACGTTCTTCAGCATCAGTCCCTTGACGTTGTACAGGAACCAGGGCTGCGCGGTGTTGACAGGCGTGCCGAAATCGCAATCGGTGATGGTCACGTCCGTCACCGGCACAACGGCGGGCGTGGGTTGCGGGCCGTTGTAGTCGGACGCCACCGGGCCGAGTATCACTATCGCCTGATAGCACGACGCGGACTTGCCATCCTTGGTCTTCACATTGCCCACCTTGACGTTCGAGATATGCACGTTGCTCACCACCGGCGGCCGCGTGCGGACGTTGTCGCTGATCGGCGTGTAGTCGCAATCGAAGGTGACGATGGCGCCGGCCGCCGTGGCCACGGTCTTCGACTGGATCGGCGATCCAGGCAGCGACGCATAGAACGAAGGGCTGGTCTGCACGCCGTTGGGAATCGAGATGTCGCGCACGTAGAAATTGCGCAGGTAGCCGCCGCGATTCATGTTGGTCTTCAAGCGGATGGCGGTGTTCAGCGGGTTGGTGGCCCAGTTGATGTTCTGGAAAACCAGCTTCTGCGCAAACACGTTCTGGATGCCGCCGGCCATCTCGCTGCCCAGCGTGACGGCGCCATGGCCGCTCTGCATGGTGCAGTTCTGGATCACGATGTTTTGCGAAGGACCGTATTGCGTGTCCAGATCCTTGCCGGCCTTGATGGCGATGCAGTCGTCGCCGGTGTCAAAGGTGCAGCCGTCGATCAGCACGTGGTCGCAGGCTTCCGGGTCGAAGCCGTCGCTGTTCGGTCCAAGGCTTTCGCAATGGACCTTTCGGATGACGATGTTGCGGCAGTGGACAGGGTGGTGCTGCCAGAATGGCGTGTGCGTGACGTGGTAGCCCTGCAGCAGCACGTTGGTGCAGCCGATCAGCTGGATCATCGGCGGACGCAGGTAGTGGCCGATGCCGAACACACGCCTGGACAGCGGCACGCCCGCTTCAGACAGCGCCGGCAGATACTGGCCGTCCGCGCGCCAGCGCTGGCCTTCGCCTTGTATCAGCAGGCGTTCCGCCTCGGTCAGCAGCGGCGCGACGGTGGACAGCGACGCGGCGTTCAACGGGTTCTCGGTGTTCTCCGACATTTTGCCGGCCTTGTAGTTCGGCGTGGAGCCTTGCGCCACGGCGTTCAGGGTCTTCAACTTGCCTTTCCAGGTCCACCAGCAGTCGCCGGCTTCGTTGAAGGGCACGCCGCCCTGGCCGTTCAGGATGCTGGTCCAGTCGTCGCCGGTCAGCGCGATGTTGTCCTGGCCGTAGGCGTAGATCATCGACGAGAAATTCAGGCAGTCGTTGCTCTGCCAGCGCGAGATCGAGAGTTTGCCGTTCTTCCCGCAATCGATGTCGCCATACTTGGCGTAGTCCAGCGGGTTGTTGCTGAAGTAGATCTGCGCGCCCGCGCTCAGGTGCAGGTTCACGTTCGACAGCATGACGATGGGACCGGCGCAGTACCAGTTCCCGGAGGGGACCAGCACGCGGCCGCCGCCCGCTTCGCTGCAGGCCTTGATGGCGGCGGCGAAGGCCGGGTAGCAATCCGGCGAACCGGCGGCAGGCGTATCCACCGTGTCCTGTTCTTCGAACGAGATCCAGGCCTTGACCTTGGACAGCTTGCAGGTCTGCGCGCCGTATGCGGTGATGACGAAATCCTGCTTGCGGAAGTTCGTCGGCCGGGAGACATGGTCGATGATGGCTTGCGCCTGCAGCCATGGATCGGGCGCGGTGGCGGCTACGGCGGGGATGCCGAACGACAGGCCCGCGGCCGGCAAGGCCTTCATCAGGTTGCGGCGCTGGGTGTTGATAGTCATGCTGGTTTCCTTATTCGTCCGAATTGTTGAATTCACCGAGGTAGATATCCGCTGGCGAGGGTTTGCTTGTGTAGCCGAGATCCTTGACGGGATCGATGCCGGCCTTGATCAGATTGTTCCAGTGGTCGTCGGAGTTGTATTGGGCCGGACGAAAGGCCAGCGTGCCTTCCTTGTTCCAGTCGGACCAGGGGCGCGTGCGATTGATGTGTGAGCCGATGCGGGAATTGAGCACAACCATTTTGCCGACTGCTTCCAGCGAGACCTTGGCGATCGTCCCCTTCGGTGCCTGATAGCCATTGGCCGGGCCGTATGTGCAGGAGTAGCCGTCCACAGGCACCTTGCTGTATGGCGTGCACCGGGAACTGTGGAACCACTGGCGCAGCAGATAGAAGGTTCCGGCCTTGGCGTTGGCGGAACCGTCGTGCGTGAAGCGGCAGTTGTCGAAGACGAAGCCGTAGCGCGTCCTGACATGGGTATCCGGCGCGGCGGCGTAGGACAGGCCGCGGTCACCCAGCGATTTGATTTCGGTCTGGTGGAAGTAGGCGGTGCTGTCGCCGAAGATGAAATCGACGTCGCCTTCGATGTAGGACCTATTGAAGAAGCTGCGCGAGGTGCTGCCGGTCTGCGGCGATTTGAGGTACAGCGTGTCCTGGAAACCGATCAGGCGGATATTTTCGAACTGCGACTTGTCGGCGCCGTCCACTTGCAGGGCGAGCGCTTGATGGTGCACGTTGTTGATGTTGGGGAGTTCCTCGGCGCGGGCATTGCCGCTGTCCTTGTTGTAGCCGTTTTCGAAAGTCAGGTTGCGCGCCTGGAAGCCGTCGTTCCGCACCCAGACAGTGGCGGTGCCGAAGGTGCCGATCTGCGCGCGGTCCTTGATGCTTGCGTACATCGCCTGCACGTCAACGGGCGCCTTGGCGAACTGCGCGCCGTATTGGGCGGCATAGGCGGCGCCGGTGTTGGAGGCGTCCAGCTTCGCGGTGATCCTGGTGACGGCAGAGTCCTTGCCTTCTCCGTACATGGTGATCGGCGGCGCCGATGCCGGGATGTAGACCAGCTCCTGATAAGTTCCCGGCTTCAGCAGCATGTACAGGCGTTTGGCAGGATGATCCTTGCTGTCGGCGAGCGCGCGGTTGACGGCTTCCTGTACGGTGTTGAACAGCTTGATGCCGTCGGCGGCGGCAGACTTGTCGACGATGTAGTCAGGCGTGAAGGCCGCGCCTTTTGCCAGCGGATCGGACAGCGGATCCCACGGATCGGTGGTCTCACTACCGGCGGCGCCGACGTATTTCAGCACTTCGGCGTAAGAGAATTGCCTGGCTTGCTCGATGCTGAGCTGTGGGCGATTGGTGGCCTGCACAGGGTAGACGGGGAAACGGCCATCGCAGAAAGCTTGCGAAGTCGCCGTCGCGTCGCCGGTCAGCCGGGCGAATTCGATCTTGCGGTCGGCTTTGCCGGCGATGCCGACGTCACGCAGCGTCGCCTGCAGCGGATGCTGTTCGTCGTAACCTTGCATGATGATGCGGCCCGGCGTGATGGCGTGCACGCGGTCGAACTCGATGTTGCCATAGACCGGAACCTGGTTGCCTTCCGCGCGCGGGTTGTAGCGGGTGCTGATGTCGATCGGAGCCTTGACATCCCGCAGGCAGACATTGCGATAGATGGTCTGGTCGACCACGCCGCCGCGCGAGACGTCGCTCTTGATGCGCAGGCCGGACGTGGTGCCGTCCATGCTCAGGTCATCCACCAGCACGCGGCGCACGCCGCCATTCGTCTCGCTGCCGATCGACATGCCGTGGCCGCTGTAGAAGTGGTTGTGCAGGATGGAGATGTTCTCCGTCGGTCCGTTGTTGCCGGCCTTGATGGCGACGTTGTCGTCCCCTGTCCGGATATGGCTGTGGGCGATGGTGATGTTGCGCGACGAGATAGGATCGATGCCGTCGGTGTTGCGCGCGGTGGCCGGCGTGTCGATGCGCATGTCCCAGGCGGTAAAGCCATCCACCTTGTTCAGCGTGACATGGAAGTTGGGCGAATTGCGCAGCGTGATCTTGTGCAGCGTGAAGTCCTGCGAACTGGTGACTTCGATCAGGCGCGGCACGTTCTGGCGTGCGTCTTCCTTCTGCGCGCGGCGAGCCAGCTGCCACCACGATTCCGTGACGCCGTCGACCACATGGCCGCCCTGGCCATCGATCACGCCCGCGCCAAAGATGCCGCTGCCCTTGGTCTGCTCGGCGGTGATGAAGGGCTTGCAGCCTTTGCCCAGCTTGTCGACGGTGCCGCAGGTGCCTGCGCCGCGATCGAACAGCTTTGGATTGGTGCTGGCGTACAGCGTCACACCGGCGTCGACCAGCAGGCTGACGCCGCTGCGCAGCGTCAGCGGGCCGGCGACGAAATTCTGTTTCTCGTTGTTGGCCGATAGCCGTACGGCCTGACCGATGGCACATTTGTCGATGGCAGATTGAATGCGGGCGGTGTCGTCTTTGCCGGGAGTGTCGGTAGTGGCAGTCAGCACTGCGCATGATGGCGGGGCGACTGGTTCCGCGACGGTGCGCGTGTCCTGCGCGCGCACAGGTGCCATGGCCGCCGCTGTGAGCATGGTGGCGGCCGTGGCTACCAAGCGCAGGCCACGCATTATTGCTCGCTTTCCGGTTTGAACTGGCCGGCCGTTTCCGGCAAGGTGCGCTTCATCTCTTCCATCACCATGCGCGAGAAGTAGGCGGCGCCTTTGGTGCCCAGGTGCGTGCGGTCGAAGGCGGATTTGGCGGCGCCGGCGACTTCCACCTTGCCTGCCACCAGCGACGCTTCGGTGGCCTTGTCGGGACGCGGCGCCATGGCCAGCGTATCGGCTTCATCCTCGCCCATGGCTTGCACGGCGGCGTAGCTTTCGGCGTTCAGGTCCAGCAGCGCGACGTGCTGCGCGGCGGCGGTGGCGCGGATAACTTCCACCCACGGCAACAGATTGTTTTCCAGGACCTTGTTGGTGAAGCTGCGGCGGGTCAGCGGCGTGACCAGTACCGGTACGCCGCCGAGAGCCTTCACTTCCTGCACGTAGCGGGTCATGTTGACGGGGAATTCTGTTTTCAGGTCGGTCGAGCGGCCCGGTTTTCCCGGCTGGTCGTTATGGCCGAACTGGATCAGCACGTAGGTGGCGCGATAGGCGGCGGCGCCGCGCAGCAGGCCCTCGACTTCATCCCAGCGGCCTTCGGCGCGGAAGCTGCCGGAACTGCGGCCGCCCTTGGCGAGGTTGATGCAGGTATTGGCGCGGTTGATGCGGCCGCAGAAGGCGTCGCCGTAGCCGCTGGTGTTGGCCATCGTCGAATCGCCGACGAGGATCACGCGGATCGGCTTGGCCGGCGCGGGTGCAGGCATGTCGGCGGCGCGACCGGCCGCGCCGGCCAGTGTCAAGGCGGCGGCAATGGTGAGGCTCTGGAAGTTCATGATGATATCCGGGATAAAAAAAAGGCGCCGGCCGCGTCGCGGTCCGGCGCCTGGACTCAGGCGGAGAAACTCTTGTTGACAGCCTTGCCGGCTATCTTGACGTTCTTCAGCTTCAGACCCTTGACGTTATAGAGATACAGCGGTTTGTCGGCGTTGACCGGCGTGCCCAGGTCGCAGTCGCTGACTTCGATGTCGGACACCGGCAGCACCACCGGCTTGCCCGGGCCGTTGTAGTCCGACGCCACCGGCCCCAGGATCACGATCGCCTGGTAGCAGGAGAACTTGCCATCCTTGGTCTCGACATTGGCACAGGTCACGTTCGAGATCCGTACATGGCTGACACTGGGCGGACGTATCCGCACGTTGTCGTTGATCGGATCGTAGCCGCAATCGATGGTGATGATGCCGCCCGCCGATGTCGCCACCGACTTGTTCGGTATCAGCGAGCCTGGCAGCGACGAGTAGAACGCCGGCGTGGTGCGGATACCGTTCGGGATGTGCACGTTCCGCACATGCATATTGCGCAGATAGCCGCCGCGGCTCATGTTGGTCTTCAGGCGGATCGCGATGTTCAGCGGATCGGTCTTCCAGTTGCTGTTCTCGAACACCAGGTTCTGCGCGTAGATGTTCTCGATCCCGCCGGACATGATGCTGCCCAGCGTCAAAGCCCCGTGGCCGCTCTGCATCTTGCAGTTCTGGATCACGATGTTCTTGGCGGGTCCGAACTGGATGTCCGGGCCCTTGCCCGAGTCGATCGCGATGCAGTCGTCGCCGGTGTTGAAGTGGCAGTCCTCGATCAGCACGTTGGTACACGACTCCGGGTCGAAGCCGTCGCTGTTCGGACCCATGCTGTTGGCATAGATCTTCTTCACGTGCATATTGTGGCAGTTGACCGGGTTGTGCTGCCAGAACGGCGTGTTGGTGGTCTGGTAGCCTTCGAACAGCACGTTGGTGCAGCTGATGAACTGCACCATGTGCGGACGCAGGTAGTGACCGAGGCCGAAGATGCGCTTCTCCACCGGCACCCGGGCTTCCGCCAGCGAACGCAGATAGTAGGAGTCGGTGCGCCACTTGTCGTTCGGGCCCTGGATGAACAGGGCTTCCGCTTCGCTCAGGTGCGGCGCGACTTCGCGCAGCGAGGTCGGATTGGCCGGATTGACGTGCACTTCGGTCTTGCCCTTGGTGTGCTTGACGTAGTTGCCGGCGCCGGCGGCGATGTCGCCGGCCCAATTCGGTTTCTCTCGGCCCTTGTACGACCACCAGCAATCCGGATCGCCGTCGAAGGCGACGCCGGCCTGGCCGTCCAGGATGGCGCTGTTGTCCTCGCCGGTCAGGGCGATGTTGTCCTGGCCGTGGGCGTAGATCATCGATGAGAAGTTCAGGCAGTCGTTGCCCTCCCAGCGCGTGATCGACAGCTTGCCGTTCTTACCGCAGTCGTAGGCGCCGTACTTTGCGTAGTCGGCCGGGTTGTTGCTGAAGTAGACGTGGGCACCCGCCTTCAGGTGCACGTTCACGTTCGACAGCAGCACCACCGGGCCGGCGCAGTACCAGCTGCCGGCAGGGATCACCACGCGGCCGCCGCCGGCCTTGTGGCAGGCGGCGATGGCCGCGGCGATGGCAGGGTAGCAGTCATGCGAGCCGGAGACCGGGGTTTGCAGCGTGTCCGACTCGGTGAACGAAGTCCATGCCGTCACCGCTTTGGTCTGGCAGGGAGCCGCGCCGAAAGCGGTGATGGTGAAATCCTCGTCGCGGAACTTCAGCGGCTTGCTGACGCGGTCGATGATCGCCTGCGCCTCCTTCCACGGATCGGATGCTTT
Organism: Duganella sp. LjRoot269; assembly: GCF_964254095.1. Taxonomy (NCBI): domain Bacteria; kingdom Pseudomonadati; phylum Pseudomonadota; class Betaproteobacteria; order Burkholderiales; family Oxalobacteraceae; genus Duganella; species Duganella sp. LjRoot269. The sequence goes on from NZ_CAXUSL020000001.1 coordinate 1,524,897, forward strand.
CGCCGTGGCCGCCATCGCCGCCGGGCCGGCGGCGCCGGTCAGGCCCGCAGCCGACAGGGCCTGCAGGAAGCGGCGGCGGCCGAGGCCTTCGCGTTTCTGTTCGTCGTTATGCATCTGCTCTCTCAATAGAAGGTGTAGGTTGCACGGACGTTGTAGGCGCGGCCGATCGGGCTGGCGGCGCTGCTCAGGTAACCGAAGCTATACAGGCTGCTGTTGGTCACTGGAGGATTCACGTTGAACAGATTGGTGATGCCGCCGGTGATCTGGATGTTCTTGAAGCCGTTGTAAGTCGTGGTCCAGTTCCATACCTTGTACGAGTTGATGTTGCGCCAGTACTGCTGCGCCACCAGGTTCTGGTCGGTGTACTTGGAGTTGTAGTTCTGGGTCATCTGCATGTTCCAGTTGCCCTTGGCCCAGTTCAGCTTCAGCGTGTGCTTCCAGCGGAAGGTGATGATAGGCAGGCTGCTGGTGGTGCCGTTGCTGGCCAAGCCGAACTGGCCGACGTTCGATACGTACGGGCTGCCCTTGTCCAGCTGATTGTCGAACTGGGTCAGGTAGGTGCCGTCGATCGATGCCTTGAAGTCGCCGTAGTCGGTGCGCGGGAAGGCGTACGAAGCCGAGACGTCGACACCGGCCGCTTTCTGGCCGCCCAGGTTCATCGTGGTGTTCTTGATGTAGTTGATCGTCCCGTCGGCGTTGCGCACGAAGTACGACGCATACTTCACCGGATCGAGGAAGTAGACCTGCTCCGGCAAGTTCGCCAGCATGTCGGTCATCTTGATGTTCCAGTAGTCGATCGACACCATCGACGACTTGGTCGGCTCGAACACGGTACCCAGCGTGAAGCCCTTCGATTTTTCCGGCACCAGGTCGGGGTTGGAGCCGGTCTGCTTGGGCAGCGTGGTGTTGCAGACTGTCGAAGCGACATAGCCCGGCAGCGCCTTGCCGGTGCCGGCCACTCCTGGGGTGCCGCCCGGGCACAGGACCGGATCGTCCCACTTGGCGGCGGTCAGGCCGGTGGCGCCCGGCAGGCGGTAGCCGTAGCGGTCGAACAGCGTCGGTGCGCGGAAGCCGGTGTTGGCCGAACCGCGGAACATCAGCTGCTTGGTCGGTTCGTAGCGGAAGCTGACCTTGGGATTGATGGTGTTGCCGAAGTCGCTGAAATGGTCGTCGCGCACGGCGGCGTTCAGCTCCAGCGTTTTGGTGATCGGCACATTCAGCTCGGCGAACAGCGCGGCGACGTTGCGGTTGCCTTCACCGTGCGACGGCACGGCGCTGGCGTAGGTGACTTCGCCGCTGATCGGCAGCTTGGTGTCTTCGGTGGTGTCGCGGTGGAAGTCTGCACCCAGCGCCAGCGCCAGCGAGCCGCCTTCCAGTTCCATCAGCGAGCGGCTGGCGGTCAGGTCGACGCCGGTGAAGGTGCTCTTCGAGGTGCGGTTCTTGGCGCCGTCCACCTTGATGGTGTCCAGGTAGGCCTTGCCGTCTGCGTCCTGCAGGCCGAACGGATTCAGGGCGCCGCTCTTCAGGCCGTCCAGCAGGCCCTGGCCCTTGACGTAGCCGGAGTAGTAGTAGTTGTCGCGGTTCGAGATGCCGACCACCAGGCCGGCCTTGTAGTCCCAGCCCGCCAGCGTGCCCTCGTCGCTGACCGAGAAGCGCTGGTTCAGCTGGACGTCCTTGGTGGTGGCCAGGCCGAGGTCGGCCACGGCCCAGGTCAGGGTCAGCGGTGCGTTGTTCAGGCCAGCCACGGCAGGCACGCCGCCGGCTTTGCCCGGATACCATTTGCTGGTCGATGGCAGCGTGGCGCTGACGCCGCTGACGGCCAGCGCATTGGTCGGGTTCTTGGTGCCGAGGATGAATTCCTCGCCGCGCGAGTAGTCGACGGTGACGACGTGGTCTTCACTCAGCTTCTTGGCGGCGCGGGCGTAGAACGTCACTTGCTGGTTGGCGTACAGCGCGGTGCCGTATTCGTTGGCATCAAGGACGCAAGTGCCCTTCTGGCCGACGATCGAATAAGGAGCCAGGCAGCCGCTTGCGGCGTACGGGTTCTGCGCGGTCTTGTTGGTGGAGGTGGTGAAGTTTGCAGGCGTCGCGTTGCCGCCGGTGCCCAGCGTAGGCGGACGGCCGATGCTGGTCAGCAGGGCGGCGGAGCTCAGGTCGGCGCGGTCCCTGGCGGCCAGGCGGGTGCGCTGGTGGGCGTCGATGGTGCCGTAGACGCTCCAGCCGTCGCGTTCCAGGTTGCCCTTGCCCCAGGTGATGCTGGCGCGCTGCTCGTCGCCGCCGCCGTTCTTTTCAGGCTGCACTTCTTGGCCGGTCAACGACAGGCCTTCGTACGAAGTCTTGGTGATGAAGTTGACCACGCCGCCGATCGCGTCGGAACCGTAGATCGACGAAGCACCGTCGCGCAGGATCTCAACGCGGGACAGGGCGCTCATTGGAATCACGTCCAGGTTGGCATAGCCGTCGGCGATCGCCTCGTTGGCCATGCGGCGGCCGTTCAGCAGCACCAGCGTGCGGTTGACGCCCAGGCCGCGCAGGTTGATGTTGGTGCCGGAGCCGGCGTTCGACGGCGCCAGCGATGCCGATTGCGGCAGCGACATCATGACGTCGGCCAGCGTGGTGATACCTTGTTTGATGAAGTCTTCGGCCTTGACGGTGCTGACCGGCAGCGATGCCTCGGTCGCCAGGCGCTTGATGCTCGAACCGGTCACCTCGACGCGGGTCATCGCCTCGCCGGACTGCTGTGCGGCAGCCTGGTTGGCCAGCGTCAGCACAGCCACGGTAATGGCCGACAACAGCAGCCGGGGTTGGGCGGAACGTTTTTGGACCGAGTGATCGGACTTGTTCATGCTTGTCTCCTTCGTTTTTTGAATAAAGTTATGCGTCGTGCTGAATGTGCACTGGACGTGATTGGAGCACCTCGCGTACTCCGTGCCGTTGAGACGAGGGCTGCTGCGCGATGGCAGGCCGAGGTCGCAAACCGGTCGATAACTTGATTACTTTGTTCGCGGACCGGCATCGAGGCCGGTCCTGCGGTATTGCTGCTGTTACTGCTATTGCTGCGGCTACTGCCGATGCTTCATCCGCGCGAGAAGGTGCGGGTCACGCGTTCGAGGTGGGCGCGCATGGCTTTGCGCGCCGCGGCCGGATCGTGGGCGGCAATGGCCTCCAGGATGCGGCGGTGATCCTTCAGTGTCTCCTGGCGCAGCTCCTCGGTCTGGAAGTGCTCCTTGAGCTTGTGCCACAGGCGGCCGCGCTGGTCCCACAGGTAGTTCAGCGACCCGACCAGCGCGCTGTTGCCGGTGGCGCGCGCGATGGCGATGTGGAAGTTGCGGTCGGCCTGTTCGTTGCTTGAATAGTTGGCGTGGTTCTGTTCCATCTCGACCACCGCCTTGAGGATGGCGTCGATGGCGCTGTCGGTGGCGACGCGCGCGGCGATGGCGGCGATTTCGGATTCGATCAGGCGGCGCGCGGACAGCACTTCAAACGGCCCGGCACCCGCTTCCGGCAGGTCGGCGGCGACCGGCTCGGGCACGTCGCTGACATAGACGCCGGAGCCGCCGCGTACTTCGATCACGCCGCCCAGTTCCAGCGCGATCAGCGCTTCGCGCAGCGAGGCGCGGCTGACACTGAGCTTGGCGGCCAGGTCGCGCTCGGACGGCAGGCGTTCGCCGGCGGCGATGTTTTCGTTCTGGATCAGCTCCTGGATGCGGTCGGCCACCACGCGGTACAAGCGCGGTTCGTGGGTGTTGCCGTCGGCTGGAGCGGAAGATTTTTTCAACATTTGTCTCATCTCGTTAGTGGCATTGTCTTGCCATCTGGTCAGGCCATTCTAAGGTGGTCAGACCAAATATGCAATGTGGACTAGCCAAATTAATTTTTAGCTGTCATACTAAAATCATCAAGCAGCCGTATGACGACCGGTTTTTTCAGGGGAGAAGCCCCGGAATAATGCGGTTCTCAGGCTGTGGCGTCAAGGCCACAACCAGCGGCCGGCCGGCCACGAACCAACTGGCCTGACCACTTTGCAGCACTAAAAAACAACGCAAAAACAACGTTCGCCGGGACCTGGGCCCGGAAAAGGAATTCAGATGACGACACCGACGAGCGCAGGTACGCCGCGCTACATCCTCATGCACGACAACGATAACGTCGCGATTGTCGTCAACGACGGCGGCCTGTCCGCCGGCGCCGTCTTCGCCAGCGGCCTGGCGCTGCTGGAGGCGATCCCGCAGGGACACAAGGTCGCGCTGAGCAGCCTGGCCAAGGGCGACCCGATCAAGCGCTATAACGTCACCATCGGCTACGCGGCGCGCGACATCGCCGCCGGCAGCTGGGTCAACGAACAGAATGTGGACATGCCCGCCGCGCGCGAACTGGTCAACCTGCCGATCGCCACGGTCAAGCCGCCGCCGGCCGAGCCGCTGGAGGGCTACACCTTCGAGGGCTTCCGCAATCCGGACGGCAGCGTCGGCACGCGCAACATCCTGGCCATCACCACCACCGTGCAGTGCGTGGCGGGCGTGGTGGAAGTCGCGGTCAAGCGCATCAAGGACGAACTGCTGCCGAAGTATCCGAACGTCGACGACGTCGTCGGCCTGGAGCACACCTACGGCTGCGGCGTGGCGATCGACGCGCCGGGCGCGATGGTGCCGATCCGCACGCTGCGCAATATCAGCCTGAACCCGAACTTCGGCGGCCAGGCCATGGTGGTCAGCCTCGGTTGCGAAAAGCTGCAGCCGACGCGTTTGTTCCCCAAGGGTTCGATCCCGATCCAGAACGGCGGCGGCGCCGATCCGGCGCTGGTCTGCCTGCAGGATGCGCAGCATGTCGGCTTCATGTCGATGATCGATTCGATCGTGAAGCAGGCCGAGATCAACCTGGCCGCGCTGGACAAGCGCCGGCGCGAGACCGTGCCGGCGTCCGAGCTGGTGGTCGGCGTGCAGTGCGGCGGCAGCGACGCCTTCTCCGGCGTGACCGCCAACCCGGCCGTGGGCTTTGCCACCGACCTGCTGGTGCGCGCGGGGGCCACCGTGTTGTTTTCCGAGGTGACCGAAGTCCGCGACGGCATCGACCAGCTGACCTCGCGCGCCGCCACACCGGAAGTGGCCGAAGCGATGATCCGCGAGATGGAGTGGTACGACAATTACCTGAAGCGCGGCGGCGTCGACCGCAGCGCCAACACCACGCCCGGCAACAAGAAGGGCGGCCTGTCCAACATCGTGGAGAAGGCGATGGGCTCCATCGTCAAGTCAGGCAGCAGTGCGATCTCGGGCGTGCTGTCGCCGGGCGAGAAGCTGACGCAAAAGGGTTTGATCTACGCCGCCACGCCCGCCAGCGATTTCATTTGCGGCACGCTGCAGGTGGCTGCCGGCATGAACCTGCACGTCTTTACCACCGGCCGTGGCACGCCGTACGGCCTGGCCGAAGTGCCGGTGATTAAAGTCGCCACCCGCAACGAGCTGGCCGCCCGCTGGCACGATCTGATGGACATCAACGCCGGCCGCATCGCCAGCGGCGAGGCCACCATCGCGGACGTCGGCTGGGAGATGTTCCAGCTGTTGCTGGATGTCGCCAGCGGACGCCGTACCTGGGCGGAAAAATGGAAGCTGCATAACGCACTGGTGCTGTTCAACCCGGCCCCGGTGACCTGAAAACACGAGAATAGACACGAGACCTGAAAATGACCAAACCATTCAAACGATTGCTGCTGACCGGCGCCGCCGGCGGCCTGGGTAAAATCCTGCGCGACCGCATCAAGCCCTGGGCGGATGTGGTGGTGTTGTCCGATATCGCCGACATGGGCGAGGCCCGCGAAGGCGAGGAAATCATCCAGTGCGACCTGGCCGACAAGCCGGCCGTGATGAAGTTGCTCGAAGACGTGGATGCGGTGCTGCATTTCGGCGGCATCTCGACCGAGAACGTGTTCGAGAATATCGTCTCGGCCAATATCGTCGGCACGGCCAACCTGTATGAGGCCGCGCACAAGCACGGCGTCAAGCGCATCATCTTCGCCAGCTCGAACCACACCGTCGGCTTCTACCGCAACACCGACTACATCGACGCGGACGCCCGCACGCGCCCGGACAGCTTCTACGGCGTCAGCAAATGCTTCGGCGAGCAGCTGGCGAGCTACTACTTCGACCGCACCGGTCTGGAGACGGTTTGCCTGCGCATCGGCTCGTCGTTCCCGGAGCCGGTCGATCCGCGCATGATGGTGACGTGGCTCAGCTACGACGATCTGGTCGAGGCGCTGCGCTGCTCGCTGTTTGCCCCGCGCGTGGGCTTTACGATCCTGTTCGGCGTCTCGGACAACCAGTCCAAGTGGTGGGACAACAGCAAGGCCTCGCATCTGGGCTTCAACGCGAAGGACAGCTCGGCGCAGTTCGCGGCCAAATTCCCGGCCACCGGCGCCTATCCCGGGCCGAACGCCGCCGTCACCTATCACGGTGGCGGCTTCGCGCTGGCGGAAATGCGCTACAAGGACTGAGTGGCGGCCACCAGCTCGTCTATCCACCCGATGAACACGCGCAGCTTGGCGCTGAGGTGGCGGTTCTGCGGATAGGCGAGGTATAAAGGCATGGGATCGAGCCGCCAGTCCTCGAACAGGGTGGCCAGTTCGCCTGCCGCCACGTGCGGCGCCGCCATGTAGCGCGGCAGCCAGAGCACGCCCATGCCGGCCAGTCCCGCCGCCAGGCAGGCGTTGCCGTCGTCGGCCGCGACCACATAGCGGCCTTTCAATTCCAGCGATTCTTCCGCGCCGTTGCGGTGGCGCCTGATGCGTGCGGTCGCGATGGTGCCGCTGCTGGAACGCAGGAAGCCGACGATGTGATGCGGCGCCTGCTCCAGGTCGCGGGGATGCGCCGGCGTTCCCGCGCCGCGCAGGTAGGCCGGCGCGGCGTATGCGCCTAGCCGCAAGTTCGCGACGCGGCGCGCCACCAGCGACGGCACGGTGATTTCCCCGCCGCGCAGCACGCAGTCGACGTTCTCGCCAATGACATCGACATTGCGGTCGCTCACGCCCATGATGACCTGGATCTCCGGATAGCGCCGGTGGAACTCCGGCAGCGCCGGCATCAGTATCAGTCGCGCGAACGGGCTGGGAACATCGATGCGCAGGCGTCCGCGCGGTGCGGCGAGATCGCCGGCCAGCGCATGGTCCGCATCTTCCAGGTCGCCCAGCAGGCGCACCACGCGCTCGTAGTAGGCCGCGCCTTCCGGCGTAAGCTTGACCTGCCGCGTGGTGCGGTTCAGCAGTTTGACGCGCAGGCGCGCCTCCAGTTGCTGCACCAGCTGCGACACCGTGGTCTTGCTCATATTGAGCGTTTGCGCCGCCTTGGTGAAGCTGCCTGCTTCCACTACACGGGCAAACGCCTGCAGCGTGTCGAATCTGTCCATGGGTTTTCGGGTTCGATTGTTTGGGATCGCCAAACAGTCATTGTACGTCTTGCCTGTTTATCGTTCGGCGGGATTTTTCTACAGTCTCGGTATCCCATCACTGTAGGAGTTAGTCATGTCTGTACGCGACGTAGTTTTTCCCGCCGGCCGCCAGGCGCTGTATGAACGCAACCGTTATTCGCCGGCGATCCGGTCCAATGGCTTTCTGTTCGTGTCGGGGCAGGTCGGCAGCCTGCCCGACGGCTCGCCGGAGCCAGAGCTGGAAGCCCAGGTGCGCCAGGCATTCGAGAATCTGAACGCGATCCTGGCTGCGGCGGGCGGCAGTTTCGAGGATGTCGTCGACGTCACCGTGTTCATGGTCGATCCGGCGACGAGGTTCGAGCGCATCTGGTCCGTCGTCGGCGAGTTCTGGGGCGATGCGCCGCATCCTACCGTTACCGCTGTCGGCGTCACCTGGTTGTACGGTTTCGATTTCGAGATCAAGGTAATAGCCAGAGCTGCGAACCGAGAATGACCGCGTTGTATGAGGCGTGGACCAGCATGGGCGCCAGCAGGCTTTTGCTGCGCTCGTAGGTCCACGCGGTGCACAGGCCCAGAACGAATACCGGCAGCATCGACAGCGGCGGATGGACCACGGCGAAGACCGCTGCGCTCATCATCATGGCGCGCGGCGCGGATATCGAGCGCCGCAGGCCGCCGTAGATCAGGCCACGAAAGATGAATTCCTCGCACAACGGCGCGACCACCACGGCCAGCAGCATGATCCAGCCACGGCCGCCTGTCGATGCCGCGGTCTGCCGGGCGACGTCCGCCCACAGCGCCGAGTGGTGCAGCGCGGCCAGGTAGCCCACGCCGGCGATACACGCCACGCCGGCCGCCAGCGCGCCATGGCGCAGCGATTGCGCGACATCGCCGCCGCGCAGGATGGCCGGCACGCCGGCCGCCTTGCTGCGCCAGTAGCTGAAGCGCATCAGCGCATATACCAGCGCGCCGGCCGCGGCGAAGGCGATGGTCATGGATTTCGGATCGATGGCCTTCGGGTCCCGCGCGATCACCAGCACGACGATGCCCTGCAGGATGAAGAAGGCGGTGGCGGCGATCAGCCCGTCGGAGGTCGATACGCGCGGCGGCGGAGCTGCGGCCGGATCGAGCAGATAGGGCAGGGCGTCGCGCGCCTTCTGCCACAAGGCCAGCGCCATCGATGCGATCAGCACCATCACCACCAGCTTTTGCGACCACACGCTGCTGTAGATCGACCAGGTGTAGAAGCTGGCCAGCAGCATGTAGAGATAGATGTAGGTCGGCCGCACGCGGGAACGGACGTCGACCGCCTGCGGATCGCAGGCGAACACGCCCAGCGAGACGGCGATCATCGAGTAGATCGGAATGCCGGCGAAGACGATCAGCAGCAGCACCAGCATGGTCCAGTCGAACTGCGTGGTGTACCAGGCGCTGATGCCGATGACGACCAGTGGATAGACCATGGTCAGCACGCCCCACAGCTGGGCTTTTTCCTTCAACACGCTCTCGATCGAGCGCGGCACGGTGTACAGCAGCCACAGTACCTGGCCTTCGTTGTTCAGCGTCTGGAAGGCCGACAGCATCAGCACGTAGACGCCGATGCCGAAGGCGATGGCGGCGGCGGTGGTGTGGTGCTGGCCCAGCTCCGCCAGGCTATTGAGCTTGCCGTTGAAGACCATCTGGCTGACGACGATCACCACCGGCAGCAGCAGCGTTTGCACCAGGAAGTTGCGGTCGCGGCTCAGCAGCCGCAGCTCGCGGCGCTTGATCGGCGACAGCGCGTTGGACAGCCGGCTGCGCAGGTTGCCGCTGGAGGCAGCCGGCAGCTTGCGCCGCACGCTCTCCCTTGAACCTGAATTGACGACGCCATTGCGCAGCTGGTAGCGCATCAGCGCTACCCCGGCCCACAGCAGCACCGCGGTCTGCGCCAGCAGCATCGCGATGATGTGCACGGCCCGGCCCCAGTCGGGCGCCTGCATCGCTTGCAGCACCAGCCCCGGCGGCGTCCAGCCGGCCCATGCCGGGAAGGCGCGCGCCCAGTCCATCACAAAGCCGCTGGCGCCGGGCATGCCGAGCGCCATGACGAAGTAGATCAGCGGCATGCTGAACAAACCGGTGACGGCCTGCAGGTTGCGCAGCTGCGAGGCCGGCAGCCACATACGCAATCCGGTGTCGGCCAGCGTATGCAGCAAGGCGGCCAGCGGCAGCAGCATGAGCGCCGCCAGCAGCGCCGCCAGCGGCGCGAACCAGGCCAGGTTCGAATACCAGGCGATCATGGCCAGTGGCGGCAACAGCGCGAACATGCCGCTGAAGTTGGCGGCGCTGCGCTCCAGCAGCCGTCCCCACAACAGCGTCGAGCGTTCGACCGGCATGGTCACCAGCCATTCCATGTCCCAGTCGGGTTGCGCCAGCTCCTTGCTGCCCAGCGGGAGCAGGACGGCGATGCCGAACAGCAGCGTGACCACCATCGTCAGGCCGCCGGCCAGCTCGGGCTCGAACGGGGCCTTGTGCAGTTCGACGGCGGACGCTTCAAGATTGCCCTGGCGGGCGCCGTGCTGGTCGACCTGGTTGCAGGCGCTGTCGGCCACCAGGTGGCACTGCATGTTGAGCACCACGTTGCGCGACAGGCTGAGGAAGGAGAACGACATGAACAGCACCATCAGCAAGGTCAGCACCCACAGACCACTCTTTTTGCCGGCGATGCCGTCGCGCGCCTTCTTCTTGCGGAATTTGCGGAACAGGTTATTGGCCACCGTATTGCGCTGGCGGGTCAGGCGCATTTTTGTCATCAGCCAGATGGCGCGTGCCTGCGTCGGCGGCTGTGCTGTTTGCTGCGTCATTCGGCGCTCTCCGCCGCCGCTTCGTCGGTGATCTTCAGGAACACGTCTTCCAGCGAGCCGCTGGCCGAAGCCTCTGCGCGGATTTCGTCGAGCGTGCCGGTGGCCGCCAGCTGGCCGTGGTGGATGATGCCGACGCGGTCGCACAGCTTTTCCGCCATGTCCAGCAGGTGGGTGGAGACGAAGATGGTGACCCCGCGCGCGGCCGCCGCCAGCAGGCGCTCCTGCACGTCGCGCGAGGCGCGCGGATCGAGGCCGTTGATCGGTTCATCGAGGATCAGCACCGCCGGGTCGTGGATCAGCGCGCAGGCCAGGCCGAGGCGCTTCTTCATGCCCAGCGAGTAGTTGACGGCGTAGTCCTCGGCCGCTTCCTCGAGGCCGAACTCGGCCAGCAGGCTGGCGCCGCGGCGGGCCGCCTCGGCGCGCTCGAAGCCGTGCATCTCGGCGACGAATTGCAGGATCTCGCGGCCGCGCAGGTAGTCGTAGAAGATCGGCGTGTCGGGCAGGTAGCCCACGCGGCGCTTGACCTCCGCCGGCTCGGCGTGGCAATCGAGGCCGTCGATCAGCACGTGGCCGGCGCTGGGCACCAGGATGCCCATCATCATGCGGATGGTGGTGGTTTTGCCGGCGCCGTTGGGGCCGAGGAAGCCGAACACTTCGCCGCGTTTGACGGTCAGCGTCAGCGGTTTGACGGCGCTGAAGCCGCCATAGATCTTGGACAGTCCCTGGAATTCGATCATGTTAACCCTCGCGCCGCCACCATGACGGCCTCGGCAATGTTATGAAATTATCTAGCTATCATAACATCGCCATGGCGCGAAGGGCTGCATCACGGGGAGGGATACAGGCTCATTCCGAAGCGTTCGGTGCGCGGATGCCAGTTGCCGGTGATGTCGGCCGAGGCCAGCACGCGCTCGGCGCGGCCGATCAGCAGCGCGCGCGGCACCAGGCCGATGTAGCGCGAGTCTTCGCTGTTGTCGCGGTTATCGCCCAACATCATGTACTGGCCGGGCGGCACGGTGACCGGCTCGAAATTGCGGCGCGCCTGCAACTGCGGCAGCAGCTGGATAGGATGCCCGGTGCCTTGGGCCTGGCCCAGCGATTCGCGCACGCGCACGGCGGCCAGGTCGCCCACGCCCTTGATGGTTTCGGTGCCGTGGCCCAGCGCCGCGTAGCCGGCCTGCTCGCCGTTGATGATCAGCTGCTCGTTGCGCATCTCGACGCGGTCGCCCGGCAAGGCGATCACGCGCTTGATCAGGCGGATGCCGGTGGTGGGCGACGAGAAGGTGACGATGTCGCCGCGCTGCGGCTCGCCGGTGGTGCCGATGACGATGTCGGTCAGCGGCACCTTGACGTTGTAGGCCAGGCGGTTGACGAAGACCACGTCGCCTTCAAGCAGGTTGGGGTGCATCGAGGCGGACGGGATAGGATTCCAGTCGGCGACAGCGGTGCGGAAGATCCCGAACAGCATCAGGAACAGCAAGAAGCCCTTGTTGGCGCGCATCCAGTTTTTCATTTCATCTCCCTTGTGAGCGATACCGTAGCGGCATGTTGACGTTGTATCCTTAAACATAGCTTAGCAACGGCCTTGCTTCGGCGCCGGCCTAACTATCGCGGTGAAATTGCTGGCATTCTATCCACATGATGACCTCTCACACTCCTCCCCGAAACGCGCTGGACGCGGTCACGCATCCCGATCCCTATCCATATTACGACAGCCTCGCCGCGCGGCAAGGGCTGCATTTCGACGACGGCCTCGGCTTGTGGATCGCCGCCAGCGCCGCCGGCGTGACAGCGGTGATGCAGCACCCGGATTGCCGCGTGCGGCCGCTGGCCGAGCCGGTGCCGGCGGCGATTGCTGGCGGCGCGGCGGGCCAGGTGTTCGGCGCGCTGGTGCGCATGAATGATGGCGAGCGGCACACGCAGCCCAAGCTGGCATTGCAGCGGGCGCTGGCCGGTGTCGGCACCGATGAGGCCCGGCGGCGCGCGGCGCGGATAGGCGCTGAGCTGTGGCGTGATGATGGCCTGGCGTCGTGGATGTTCGAGGTGCCGGTGTTGGCCATGGCCAGCCTGATCGGCTTTGCGGACAGCCAGCTGCCTGCGGTGGCGGCATGGATGGGCGAGTTTGTGGCCTGCCTGTCACCGTTCAGCGACGCTTCGCAAATCGAGCGCGCCCACATGGCGGCGCAGGCGCTGCTGGAGAGCTTCAAGACGCTGATGCGCGGCGCAACGGCTGCCTCGGAGGGCAGCTTGCTGTCGCTGGTGATTGCGGAGGCAGAGGCGGTGGGGTGGAACGAATCGCACGCCTTGCTGGCCAATCTGGTCGGCCTGCTGTCGCAGACGTATGAAGCCACGGCTGGCCTGGTCGGCAACAGCGTGCTGGCGCTGGCGCGCCAGCCGGAGGAAGAACGCAGCGGTCCGGAAGACGCCGCAGCGCTGGTGCGGGTGGTGAGCCGTTTCGATCCGCCGGTGCAGAACACGCGCCGCTTCGTCGCGCGGGATTGCGAGATCGGCGGCGCGCAGTTGAAGGCCGGCCAAACAATCCTGCTGGTGCTGGCCGCCGCCAGCCGCGATCCGCTGGGCAAGGGCCGCGAGTTCGGTTTCGGCCATGGCATCCACGCCTGCCCTGGCAATGCGCTGGCCTGTGCGATCGCCACCGGCGCCATGGAGTCGCTGATGTCGGCGATCGCCGTCGACCCTGGGGCGGCGATGCTGAAGGCGTTGAACTGGACTTACCGCCGCTCGCCCAACGCCCGCATACCGTTATTCAGCCTAGTGCGCTGACTTCTGCACCAGCGCGCTGCCGACGCCATGGCGGTGGCCTTCGCTGACGGCGGTGACGGTGCCGTCGGGGTTGAACACCAGCGCGTTGGCGGCGCCGATTTCCTCCGGCGTCTTGCTCCAGTGCTGGCCGCTCTTCTCCAGCGCCAGCGCTTGCGGGGTGCCGGCGAAGCCCGGTTCCACATCGGTCGCCATGCCGTTGCGTTCGGACAGGCGCGGCGCGTTGACGGCGTCCGGCATCGACATGCCGAGGTCGACGTAGTTGAAGATCGTCTGCAGCACGGTGGTGATGATGGTGGCGCCGCCAGGGCTGCCGACCGAGAACGCCGGCTTGCCGTCCTTGAATGCCAAGGTCGGCGACATGCTGCTGCGCGGGCGCTTGCCCGCTTCCGGCACGTTCGGATGCGGGCCGGAGAAATCGAAGTCCGTCATCTCGTTATTCAGCAGGAAGCCATAGCCCGGCACGGTGATGCCGCTGCCGCCCCACGATTCGATGGTGTAGGTATAGGAGACGATATTGCCGTCCTTGTCCGACACCGTCAGGTGGGTGGTGTGCGCGCCTTCGGCCAGCAGCTTGTTGGCGTTGGGACGCAGCGGCACGCTGACGTCGTTCTGGAATGGATACGGGTCGCCGGCCGGGGCCTGCACGCTGGCCTGGGCCGGATTGATCAGTTCACGGCGGCGCGCGGCGTAATCCTTGTTCAGCAGACCGGCCACCGGCGCCTCGACGTATTCCGGGTCGGCCAGGTAGGCGTTGCGGTCGGCGAAGGCCAGTCGGCTCGCTTCCATGTACAGGTGCTCGGCTTTTTCGCGCGGCATGGACTTGAGGTCGTAGCCCTCGAGGATGTTCAGCGCTTCGGCCACGGCAACGCCGCCGCTGCTCGGCAACGGCATGCCGTACAAGTCGTAGCCGCGATAGGTGCTGTGCACAGGCTGGCGCAGGCGCACTTCGTAGTTGGCCAGGTCGGCCATCGTCATGCTGCCGGAGCGTACGCGCACGCCGGCCGCCACTTTCGGCTGGTTGACGGTATCGACCACCGCGCGACCGATCTTGCCTTCGTAGAAGACCTTGACGCCGCCGGCCGCGATTTCGCGGTAGGCCTTGGCCATGCCGGGATTGCGCAGCGTGGCGCCGGGCGCGATGGCTTTGCCGTCCTTCAGGTACAGCGCGGCGGTATCGGGGAACATGCTGAATTTGTCGCGGCTCATCTCCACCAGGTGGGAGAAATTCTCGTTGACCTTGAAGCCGTCGGTGGCGACGGCGATCGCCGGCGCCAGCACCTGCTTGAACGACATCGAGCCGTAGCGGTCCAGCGCCTCGTGCCAGCCGCGCACCGCGCCGGGCACGCCGACCGACATGCCGCTGGCGACCACCTGCTCGAAGTTCATCTCCTTGCCGTTTTCCTGGAACACCGTCGGCGTGAAGCTGGCCGGCGCCGTTTCGCGGTGGTCGATGGTGATGACGCGCTTGTCCTTGGCCAGGTAGATGACCATGAAGCCGCCGCCGCCGATGCCGCAGCTGAACGGATCGGTCACGCCCAGCGTGGCCGCCGCCGCAACCGCCGCGTCGATGGCGTTGCCGCCCTTGTTGAGAATGGCCAGCGCGGCTTTCGACGCCGGTTCGCTGATGGTGGCGACGGCGCCGCCGGTGCCGGTGGCCACCGGCGTCTTGGCGAAGGCGGCCGGCGGCAGGACCAGCGTGAGGATGATGGAAGAAACGAGGACGGTGCGGGCGGGACGGCGTATCGTTGTCATGTGGTCGCTGGGTCGGGTTAGGATGAGGGAGCGTTGCTTACCCTCAAGCTTACCCGATAATCCGGCGTCGCTTCATTCTTGGCCGGGACCGCTTGCGGCTCGACGCCGGCCAGCGTGAACGTCAGGCCGTTTTGCGTGACGCTGGGCTTGCCGTTCGGCATGCTGTCGGACAGCACGAAGCTGCTGGTGCTGCCGTCGGTGCCGGTCAGCGTGAAGCTGTAGCTGATGTAGCCGGCCCAGACGCAGACCGCGCCGACACGGCAGCGGCTGTCGTTGACGCGTTCCAGCTTGACGACGGGGGCGCTGGCGGTGGCGCCGGCCAGGCCTGGCGTGGCGGCCTGCGCGATGGTCACGCTGCCGCCTTGCTGCAGCACGTAGGTGGCGGTGAAGCGTTGCGCCGCGGGAGCGGCCGCCTTGCCCATGCCGGACGCGGAGCCGCAGGCGTGCAGCATGCCCATGACGGCGACCAGCACGGGCAGGACGATCAGCTGGCGCAGCATCGGACGCAATATGGCACGCAAATTCGTGGTTTTCATTGTGGACCTCCATCCAAGTGGAAGCAAGCTTAACAAAAAGATCATACCGGCGGCGCACGAACTGCACGCCGACAGCGCTGGCTCAAACTAAGTCGGCGCGGCCGGCACAAGCTGCGTAGAATGTCTGCTTTGAATCAATCAGGATATCCCTCATGAAAAAAACCGGCATGGCGAAAAGTGACGCCAAAAAACTGATGGGCAAGATGGCGGCCCCAGGAGCGGCCGGTTTCGGCAAGGTGGCCGACGTCGTCGACAAGCGCGAGCAGCGCAAGCGCGACCAGGAACTGGGGCTGGTGCCGTTCGCGGTCAAGCTCAACGGCGACCTGGTGCAGCAGCTGCATGCCCAGGCCAAGGCGCGCGAGCTGGAGATGAACCAGCTGGTCGCCGAGCTGCTGGCCAAGGGCCTGGCAGCGTAAAGCAAAAAAATCCCCTGCGGCACCGAACGCGATCTTGCATGCGTTCGGGCCGGAGGGGATTTTTTACCCGGCTGGCTTAAACAAAAGCGGCCAGCGAGCCCTTCATTTTCTTCAGCGCGGCCGATTCGATCTGGCGGATGCGCTCGGCCGATACGCCGAATTCGTCGGCCAGCGTGTGCAGCGTGGCGCCGGAGCCGTCGTCATTGGCCAGCCAGCGGGCTTCGACGATGCGGCGCGAACGGGCGTCCAGCTTGCCCAGCGCTTCTTCCAGGCCTTCCGACTGCAAACGGGTCACCTGTTCGGCTTCCAGCACGCGGGTCGGCTCGCTGGCCTCGGACGACAGGTAGGCGATCGGGGCGAATTTGTCGTCCTCGTCGTCGTTCGGCGATTCCAGCGCGATGTCGCGGCCGCTCAAGCGGGTTTCCATCTCGATCACTTCTTCGCGCTTGACGTCCAGCAGCTTGGCCAGGCTGTCGATCTGCGCCGGCGTCATCGCGTCCAGGCCGGTCTTGTGGCTGCGCAGGTTGAAGAACAGCTTGCGCTGTGCCTTCGTCGTCGCCACTTTGACCAGGCGCCAGTTTTTCAGGATGTACTCGTGCATCTCGGCCTTGATCCAGTGCATCGCGTACGACACCAGGCGCACGCCCTGGTCGGGGTCGAAGCGCTTGACGGCCTTCATCAGGCCGATATTGCCTTCCTGGATCAGGTCGGCGTGCGGCAGGCCGTAACCCAGATAGCCGCGCGCGATCGACACCACCAGGCGCAGGTGCGACAGCACCAGTTCCTGGGCGGCGCCGAGGTCGTTCTTTTCCTTGAGCCGCTTGGCCAGCGAGATTTC
Organism: Duganella sp. LjRoot269; assembly: GCF_964254095.1. Lineage (NCBI taxonomy): Bacteria > Pseudomonadati > Pseudomonadota > Betaproteobacteria > Burkholderiales > Oxalobacteraceae > Duganella > Duganella sp. LjRoot269. Next base: position 1,541,476 of record NZ_CAXUSL020000001.1, read on the forward strand.
ATCAGCGTGGGTCAGCATCGGCAGGCGGTTGACGGCCGAAATATAGGCGTCCAGGTTCCCCAGGTTGCCAGTGAACCCGAGTCCCAGTGCGCTATTGGTGGCGGGGACCAATGCAGTCGGTGCGGACATCATATTCATTTTCATTCCTTTGCTCGATGGTGTGACTGTTGCTGCAGAGAACTCATTTGCTCTTCAGTTCACATATATTAGCACTCTCCTTCGTTGAGTGCCAATCACCAGATATTTATCGCCCTGATAGTAAAAATACTATGACGTTTTTAAGCATCATGGCTTCTGATAAATCAAGCATGCGCGTTGGAGCTTAGGCCAAGCTTAATGATAGGGCGGGGCGGGAGCCGTTTCCGTGCGCGGACGCACGGAAAGGTTGAGGGGTCAGTTGAGCTTGGACAAATGGCGCTGCACGGACAGCAGCGCGCCGATCAGGCCGAGGCCGGCGGACAGCGCCAGCAGGGCGGCCATGGCCAGCGGCGGCAGCGGCGCCAGCTGGAACTCAGACGCGTACAATCTTGCAAATTCGGCAATCGCGATGTTCAGCGGGCGCAGCGCCAGCGACACCGCGCCCAGCGCCAGGCCGCCGGCGCACAGGCCCAGCAGGGCGCCGGTGTAATAGAAGGGGCGGTGGATGAAGCTGTCGGTGGCGCCGATCAGCTTGGACACCAGGATTTCCTCGCGTTGCGTCATCACCTGCAGGCGGATGGTGTTGAAGATCACCGCCACCACCACCGTGCCCAGGGTCGCGGCCAGCAGCAGCAGGGCCAGGCGCAGCACGTTGAGCAGCGCGGCCAGGCGCTTGACCCAGGCCGAGTCCACCTGCACCGTGTCGACGCCGGGCAGCGCGCGGATCTGTTCGGCCAGCTGGTCGACGTCGCCGCCGGCCTGGGCGTTGCGGAAGGCGTCGAGCTTGAGCACGTAGCTGTCGGGCAGCGGGTTCTCGCCCAGCGTGGTCAGCACGTCGGCCAGGCCGCTCTTGTCCTTCAGGTTGTCCAGCGCCTTTTCGCGCGGCGTGAAGATGATCTTGGCCTGCTTGTCCTTGACCGTCTGGCGCAGCGGCACGGCCAGCGCCTCGGCCTGCTCGCGCGGCGTGTCCTGCTTGAGGAACACGCTGATTTCCGGATCGACCGACAGCTGCTCGGACATCGGCCGCACATTGTCGAGCAGGGTGACGCCGGTGAACGGCAGCGCCAGCGCGATCGCCACCACTAATATATTGAACAGGAAGCCGCCCGGCGAACGGCGCAGGTGGACCAGCGCGGCGGCCAGCGCGTAGCGGTGTTGGCGGAACCAGTGCGTCATGCCGCCACCTCCAGCTGACCTTGATTGAGGTGGATGACGCGCGCGGCCGAGTCGAGCATTTGCTCGTCGTGGCTGGAGATCACGCAGGTCACGCCGACCGAGTGGAAGGCCTTGAGCGCATCGAGCACCTTGTTGGCGCTGGCGCGGTCCAGGTTGGCGGTCGGCTCGTCGGCCAGGATCACTTGCGGCCGGTTGACGATGGCGCGCGCGATCGATACCCGCTGCTGCTCGCCGCCGGACAGGGCCAGCGGCTGGGCATGGGCGCGTTCGAGCAGGCCGACCTTGTCGAGCGCGGCGCGGGCGCGCTGCTCGGCCTGGCCGCGCGAGGCGCCGGTGACCAGCAGCGGCAGCATGACGTTGGCCAGGATGGAGCGGTCGGTCAGCAGGCGCTGCTGCTGGAAAATCAGGCCCAGGTTGCGCCGCAGGAAAGGCACGGCGGCCGGCTTGATGCGGGCGATGTCCTGGCCGTTGACGATGACCTGGCCGGCGCTGGGACGCTCCATGGCCGCGATCATCTTCAGCAGCGTGGATTTGCCGGCGCCGGACGGGCCGGCGAGAAAGACCAGTTCGCCTTTTTCTACCGTGAGCGTGACGTCGCGCAGCGCCGTCGCATCGGGGGAATATTGTTTCGAGACGTTCCGGAATTCGATCATGTAAGGATCCGAAGGGTTATCCAAGCAGGGCTTCGACAAATTCGGCAGCCACGAACGGCTGCAGGTCTTCAATCTTTTCGCCGATGCCGATGAAATACACGGGCACCGGACGCACGCGGGCGATCGCCGCCAGCACGCCGCCCTTGGCCGTGCCGTCGAGCTTGGTGATCACCAGGCCGGTCAGCCGCAGGGCGTCGTCGAAGGCTTTGACTTGCGCCAGCGCATTTTGCCCGGTATTGCCGTCGATCACCAGCAGCGTTTCGTGCGGTGCGCCTTCAAGGCCCTTGCCGATGACGCGCTTGATCTTTTTCAGCTCTTCCATCAGGTGCAGCTGGGTCGGCAGGCGGCCGGCGGTGTCGATCATGACCACGTCCAGGCCCTTGGCCTTGCCGGACTGCACGGCGTCGAACGAGACGGCGGCCGGGTCGCCGGACTCCTGCGAGATGACGGTGATGTTGTTGCGCTGGCCCCAGACCATCAGCTGCTCGCGGGCGGCGGCGCGGAAGGTGTCGCCGGCGGCCAGCAGCACCGACTGGCCGTTGGCCTGCATGTGCTTGGCCAGCTTGCCGATGGTGGTGGTCTTGCCGGCGCCGTTGACGCCGGAAATCATCATCACCATCGGTTTATGGCGGCCCAGTTCGAACGGCTTTTGCAGCGGCAGCAGCAGGTCTATCATCAGCTGTTTCAGCGCGGCCTTGACGGCGGCCGCGTCCAGCAGCTTGTCGTCCTTGACCTTTTGCCTGAGCGCGTCCAGCAGGTACTGGGTGGCGTCGATGCCGGCGTCGGACATCAGCAGCGCCGCTTCCAGCTCGTCGTACAGCGCGTCGTCGATCTTGGCGCCGACAAACAGGATGGACAGGTTGTTCGAGGTCTTGGACAGGCCGGCCTTCAGGCGCGACATCCACGACAGTTTCTGCGCCGGCTCTTCGATCGGCAGCAGCGGCTCGACGGCGGCGGCGGGGGCGGTTTCAACGGTAGGGGTGGGGGCCGGTGCCAGGGGTTTAAGCTCAGGCACTTCCGGGGCGACAGGTTTTTTCTTGAAGAAACTAAACATGGATATGTGGTTGGGGGCGCTTCAAGCAGATGCCCGGCAGCGCCGGACACGGGGAAATGCGCGTATTTTACCAGAGCGCGGCCTGGCGGCCCCGGATTGCTACCGGAATGACAACGTTTCAGCTGGCGGCGGGACCGTTGCGCTGGCGCCATTCGGCGATGGCGGCGCTGATGTCGGACAGCGCGTAGACCCGCACGTACGACGGCCGGCGCCGCTTGAGCGCGGCATTGCCGCCGCCGGCCCACAGCTCGACGCTGCCGTTCAGGCGCAAGTGCAGCTCGGCCAGGCCGTCCAGCGCCTGGCGCGCGTTCATGGCCACGGAGAAGGACAGGGCGATGATGTCGACGCGCTGCACCCGCGCCGCCTCGACGATGTCGAGCAGCGGCGTCTGCACGCCCAGCGAGATGCAGTGGGCGCCTTCGGCCACGCACATGGCCTCGGCCATCAGCAGGCCCAGGCCGTGGCGCTCCTGGGGCAAGGTGGTCAGCATGATGCGCGGCGCGCCGACGTTGTTGGCGTTGGCCTGCGGCATGGCGAAGATGGCGCTGCGCATCACCACCGTCAGCGACTCGGTATATAGATGTTCCTCGAACGTGGCCAGCTGGCCGCTGGCCCAGGCCTCGCCGATCAGCGAAGTCAGCGGGGCGACCAGTTCGATGACGAAACTCTTCAGGCCCATCATCAGCAGCGCCTGCGACAGCTTGCGGCGCAGCGCCTCCATCTGATGGCTCTTGCACAGGTCCAGATAGGTTTGCAGCTCCGGCGGCGGCACCGACGGCCCGCCGAGCTTGCTGGTGGCCTGGCCGGTCAGCGCCTGCAGCTCGTCCGCGCTGTACTGGATCACCTTGCCGGGACGGAAGCCGAGGTCGATCAGGCGCTTGACCAGCCGCAGCTTTTGCACCTGTTCGATGGGGTAGACGCGCTCGCCGTTCGGGTCGCGCAGGGGCTGGGGGAAGTCGTAGCGCCGCTCCCACACGCGCAGGGTTTCCTTGGCGACGCCGGTGTCGCGCTCGACGTCGCTGATCGTGCTAGGAACTGTTTGTGAAGAAGCTGTAGTTGTCATCAGGCATATGCGGCCGCCGTTTTTGACAGCCGCGAGGGTTGGCACAGGGTCTGGGTGCACAGTGCGCTAGCGTGAGGCGGGCATAACGCGACCTGCATTTTACATTCCTTTCGCGCCTGAAAGTAATGCATGCACATCGTGTTTTACTCTGTATAAGTCATGGAAAACACCTTGTCCACGACACACAGTTGACATCGGGAACTAATTAACTATTTATCGCCCATCCCCCGGTTTTGTCATAGACAAAATTTTTTGTAACGGGGGAAAAATGTGTTGCAAGTGGCGGAATTTCTCGAAACGACATGCCGCTTGCCTGTATGCATTTCATTCATGCAGACGCTGCACTATTCGCAGCGCATTCCATGGAAATATGCAAGAGTTGTCGCTGGTTTTGTCGCAAAACAGCAACAAGTAGCAATTTCTTACAAATTGCTGATGCAACGCAACACTTTTCCGACGGCACAAAATTTAGTACACAAATAAAGGGGTATCACTATGAGCAAAGTTGGCGCCTGAGCTATTTTGCCGTCGGAAACTGCCGAACATTGTCTTGAGTTGTAAGCTTATTACCATTCGGTAGAGGCGGGCGCGCGGGTGCTTCAGTATAAAATGGCGTCAGAAATAGCAAAGTGGCTATTTTTACTTGGTCCGACAACGATGTGGTCGCGCATGCATAGATCTTGCATTTGTTACCAGGGCAGCCCGCACAACGGGCTGCTGCACTGGTTCATCGTGCGGAAATACTGGGCTAGTTCGCTTGCTCGGCAAGAAATATTGCGATGCGGTAAAATGCTGGCGCTTTGATCATCTGGCATGCATAACAACAGTCAACATGAATGCATTTACACTTGATAGAAAAGCAAAGCATCAGTATAGTGCCGCCTCCGGTGCCTTTGTGCACTGCGATAAAGCCGGCGTCGATTAAATCGGCCGCAACTTATGTGAACGCCGTCCCGGCTACCGGGACCGCACAGTGGCAGCTGGGGAGTATGCCCTCACGCACAGACGGCGCCTGCTGGTGGCGCCGATAAGCACCGAATTTAAGCGTAAGACTAGCTTTACCTTTTTACAGCAACACAACTGAAGGAAACACGCAATGAAAAAATCCCTTATCTCCATCGCCGTACTGGGCGCAATGAGCTCCGCAGCCTTCGCACAGTCGAACGTAACGATCTACGGTATCGTCGACGCCGGTATCGTTAGCGAGCGCGGTGGCGCAGCTGGCAATGTCACCAAAGTAGCCAGCGGCACCGCTTCGGCTTCCCGCCTGGGCTTCAAAGGCACCGAAGATCTGGGTGGCGGTCTGAGCGCCATCTTCAAACTGGAAGCCGGCGTGAAAATCGACGACGGCTCGCTGGACAACACCAACAACAAGCTGTTCAACCGCGAAGCCTACGTCGGCATCGGTTCGAAGACCGCCGGCACCCTGACCCTGGGTCGTCAGTACACCCCGTACTACGAAACCCTGCGCGACGTGGCCGATCCATTCGCACTGGGCTACGCTGGTACCGCCAAGAACATCTTCCCAGTTGCTGGCGCACAGACCCGCAACGACAACGCCGTTGTCTACAAAACCCCTAACCTGGAAGGCTTCCAGGGCGCGGTTTCGTACAGCGTCGGTGAAACCGCTGGCGACGCTTCGGCAAACCGTCAGATCGGCGCTTCGGTTGGCTACACCAACGGTCCTCTGAACGTTGCCGCGGCTTACAACAGCCGCAACAACGACACCGCCACCGTGAAAACCAACGGCATGGGCCACAACGCCCTGATCGCTGCCAACTACGACTTCAAAGTCGTCAAGGCATACGTCGCCTTCGGCAAGGACAAGGGCCTGAACAGCGCCGCCCTGGCCAACACCAGCAACCCATACGGCTACACCGTGGCACCAGTGGCTTCGCAAGACAGCAACGACACCCTGCTGGGTCTGACCGCACCAGTGGGCGACACCGCTGGTACCGTGATGGCTTCGTGGATCCGCAAGAACGACAAAGAAGTTGCTAACCGCGACGCCGACCAGTGGGCAGTGGGTTACTCCTACGCTCTGTCGAAGCGCACCAGCACCTACGTGTCGTACGCCAAGATCAAGAACAAGAACGGCGCAAGCTACACCGTTGGTGGCAACACCGATGTCGGTAGCGGCGACAAGGCGTTCAACGTCGGCATGCGTCACTCCTTCTAATCTGATTTAATCAGTTAGAATCAACAACGGCTGCCTGGTGCAGCCGTTGTTCATTTCTGAAAGCCCTTACATGATGACTACCCGACGTGCCGTGCTGGCCGGTTCCATCCTGCTGGCGTCCTGCGCGGTGTTCGCCGCGCCCAAGCTGTCGCGCAAGTCCGCCCCCGGCGGCCTGCCGCGCTACGGCATGGTGGTGTACTCCGACCTGTGCATCCATCCGGACAGCGGCGAGTTCGGCGGCCAGCGCATCACGCTGCAACGGTTTTCAGAAGTGGATACGGTGTTGTATGAATACACGGCCGGCGGCCTGAGCTGGCCGGTGGTGGCCAGCGACGTCACGATAGACCCGCGCGGCCAGCAGCTGTATTTCACCGTGCAGCCGCCGGACGAGGATGAGCGCACCATCAACGGCAAGCTGGCCGATGGCGGCAGGACGCTGGTGCTCGACGGCGGCTATTGCGGCGACGAGGCGGTGCCGATGCGGCTGTCGCTGGTGACCGATTTCGGGCGCAAGGCCGGCGCCTGCCGCGCCTGTCCCGCGCCCAAGCACAAGAAAGAGAAGGATGAAGACGGAGAGACGGCCCCGGCGCCGTACGTCGATCCAGTCAAGACCACGACCGCCGGCCTCTGAGCCGGCGGTTTTTCCATTGGCGGCTTACTTCGCGGCCTTGGCCGCCTGCGCGTTCTTGCGGATGGTTTCCAGGGTCGCGCCCGGCGTGATCAGGTTGCCGTCGTAGCGCAGTTCGATCACGGCCGGCAGGTTCTTGCCGTTGGCCCAGGCCAGCGCGCGTTCCAGCGCCGGGCCGAATGCCGCCGTCGTATCGACCACCTCGCCATGACCGCCGTAGGCCACGGCCAGCGCCGCGAAGTCCGGGTTGTGCAGCTGGGTGCCGGACACGCGGCCCGGGTAGTGCAGCTCCTGGTGCATGCGGATGGTGCCGAACATGCCGTTGTTGAACACGATGATGACCACGCCCGCCCGGTACTGCACGGCGGTGGCCAGCTCCTGGCCGTTCATCATGTACTCGCCGTCGCCGGCAAAGGTGATCACGGTGCGCCGGGGAGCGATGATCTTGGCCGCCACGCCGGCCGGCACGCTGTAGCCCATCGCGCCGCTGGTCGGCGCCAGCTGCGTGCGCATGCCGCCGTAGCTGTGGAAGCGGTGCGCCCAGGTGGCGTAGTTGCCGGCGCCGTTGGTGATGATGGTGTCGTGCGGGGCGATCTGGTCGATCTGCTGCACCACCTGCCACAGGTCCAGCGGCGCGGCGCCGTCCTGGAAGATCGGAGGCTGCTTCTGCCACGCGGCCAGGTCGGCGCGCGCTTCGGCCACGCTGGCTTGCCACGCGCCGCTGTCGAGCGGCGCCATCGCGGCCAGCATCGCCGTCATTTGCGGCATGCCGCTGTTGATCATCAACTCGGCCTGGTAGACGCTGCCCAGTTCCTCGGCGTCCGCGTGGACGTGGATCAGGCGCTGGGCCGGCACCGGCGCGGCGATCAGCGCGTAGCCGCCGGTGGTCATCTCGCCCAGGCGCGGGCCGATGGCCAGGATCACGTCGGCTTCGCGCACGCGCGCGGCCAGTTTCGGGTTGATGCCGATGCCGACGTCGCCGATGTAGTTCGGATGGGCGTTGTCGAGCAGGTCCTGGAAGCGGAAGGCGCAGGCCACCGGCAGGTGGTTGGCTTCGGCGAAGGCCTGCAGGTCGGCGCAGGCTTGCGCGTTCCAGCCGCCGCCGCCCAGCAGGACCAGCGGCTTCTTCGCGCCGGCCAGCATGCTGCGCACTTGCGCGATCTGCGACGCGGCGGGCGAGGCTTGCACCGGCTGGTAGGCGCGCGTGTCGGCCACGGCGGCCATCGCGGTCAGCATGTCTTCCGGCAGCGCCAGCACCACCGGGCCCGGACGGCCGCTGGTGGCGATCTGGAAGGCGCGGGCGATGTATTCGGGCACGCGGTCGGCGCGGTCGATCTGCGCCACCCACTTGGCCATCTGGCCGTACATGCGGCGGTAGTCGATTTCCTGGAACGCTTCGCGGTCGACGAAGTCGTTGCCGACCTGGCCGATGAACAGGATCATCGGCGTCGAATCCTGGAACGCGGTGTGCACGCCGATCGAGGCGTTGGTCGCGCCCGGTCCGCGGGTGACGAAGCAGATGCCGGGCTTGCCGGTCATCTTGCCGTAGGCGTCGGCCATGAAGGCGGCGCCACCCTCCTGGCGGTTGATGATGAAGCGGATGTCGGAATCGTGCAGCGCGTCGAGCACGTCCAGATAGCTTTCGCCGGGTACGCCGAAAGCGGTGTCCACGCCGTGGATCTTCAGGGCGTCGACCAGGATCTGGCCGCCGGTGCGGGATGGTTGCGTCATTGTGCGGGCCTTATCGATATTATAGGTGTACATCACGGTGTGCCTCATTCTACGGCCGGGGCGGGGCAGCGGCTTTTCTAATGGCGACACCAAATTTCAGATTTGGATGGCCGGACTGGTACAATACCGCCTGAAGCAAGCCAGACAGCCGCTGGCCAGCGCGTAATGCCTGGCGGGAGGAAGGTCCGGACTCCACAGAGCGGGGTGACGGTTAACGGCCGTCCGCTGAAAGCCGCAAGCGCAAGCCCAGGGTATAAGGCGAGGAATAGGGCCACAGAGACGAGCGTATTAAGTTACGGTGAAACGCGGTAACCTCCACCTGGTGCAATTCCAAATAGGCACGCGATGATGCTGCTCGCGGAGCGTGCGGGTAGGAAGCTTGAGCGCTGGAGTAATCCAGCGCCTAGAGGAATGGCTGTCATAGCGCAGGTTCGCCTGCGCCGTAACAAAATCCGGCCTATCGGCTTGCTTCAACTAACAATGATTTCGCGGCGGCCGCCGGATCGAAGCGCACGCTGCGACGACCGGGGACATTGCCGATGAAAAAATACATACTGGCCTTGGATCAAGGCACCACCAGTTCGCGCGCCATCCTGTTCGACCATCAGGGGCAGATCTGCGGCAGCGCGGCGCAAGAGTTTCCCCAGCATTTTCCGCAGCCCGGCTGGGTCGAGCACGACCCGAACGAGATCTGGAACAGCCAGCTCACCGTGGCCCGCAAGGTGCTGCACGACCATCACGTCGACAGCCACCAGATCCTCGCCATCGGCATCGCCAACCAGCGCGAGACCACCGTGGTGTGGGACCGCAAGAGCGGCGAGCCGATCGCGCCGGCCATCGTCTGGCAGGACCGCCGCACGGCCGACGTCTGCGAAGCGCTGCGCGCCGACGGCAAGGCTAAAAAGATTACTTCGATCACCGGCCTCGAGCTGGACGCCTATTTCTCCGCCACCAAGCTCAAATGGCTGCTCGACCACGTGCCGGGCGCGCGCGAGCGGGCCCGCAACGGCGCGCTGGCGTTCGGCACCATCGACAGCTGGCTGGTCTACAAGCTGACCGGGCGCCACGTGACGGACGTCAGCAATGCCGCCCGCACGATGCTGTTCAACATACACCTGATGCGCTGGGACCACGACCTGCTGCAGCTGTTCGACATTCCGGAAGAGATGCTGCCGCAGGTGGTGTCGTCGAGCGAGGAGGTGGGCAATACCAGGGCCGCGCTGTTCGGCGCGGAGATCCCGGTGGCCGGCATCGCCGGCGACCAGCAGGCGGCCACGTTCGGCCAGGCCTGCCACCAGCCGGGCATGGTCAAGAATACCTACGGCACCGGCTGCTTCATGCTGATGCACCTGGGCCGGCATCCGGTGGCCTCGCACAACCGGCTGCTGACCACGGTGGGCTGGCGGATCGACGGCGCCACCGACTACCTGCTGGAAGGCAGCGTGTTCATGGGCGGCGCCACGGTGCAGTGGCTGCGCGACGGCCTGGGCATCATCGAGAAATCCAGCGACGTCGAGGCGCTGGCCGCCAGCGTGCCCGACAGCGGCGGCGTGTTCATGGTGCCGGCGTTTGTCGGGCTGGGCGCGCCGCACTGGGATCCGTACGCGCGCGGCACGCTGGTCGGCATGAGCCGCGGCAGCAACCGCGCCCACATCGCCCGCGCCGCGCTGGAGGCGATCGCCTATCAAAGCGCCGAGCTGATGGCGGCGATGCAGAAGGATGCGGCGATACCGCTGGCCGAGGTGCGCGCCGACGGCGGCGCCGCCCGCAACGACCTGCTGATGCAGTTCCAGGCCGATTTGCTGGGCGTGCCGGTGGTGCGGCCGACCGTGACGGAGACCACCGCGCTGGGCGCGGCCTATCTGGCCGGGCTGGCGGTGGGCTTCTGGGACACGCAGGAAGAAATCGCCGCGCAGTGGTCGTCCGAGCGCCGCTTCGATCCGGCCATGCCGGCCGACCGCCGCGCTGAGTTGCTGGGGCAGTGGGGGCGCGCGGTGGAGCGCTCAAAAGCCTGGATTGCTACATAGAGGGCTCACTCGAAGGCCACATCTTCAAGCCGGAAGCGGTATTTGCGGCGTTCCGGTTCGGTCCAGCCCTGGCCGGGGCCGGTGTTGCGAGGCACAGAGGGCGTCAATGGCTGGATCGTGGCCGTTGATTTTGTGAGATCAGCGCGCGCGGCAGGAGCGGCTGGCGTCGCTGGTGGGCTTGCAACGGAGCAGGGGGGAGCATCGGCTGCGGCGCGGGCCAGTTCCCTGCGGCGCAGGCTGGCCCTTTTCCAGTTCTTTTCTCCGGGCATGCGAATCGAGATATCTTGCCAGGCGTTGCGCACGCTGTCGGCGAAAGCGCTGGCAAACTGGTTGGGCGAGACGGCGCGGCCTTTGTACATGATGTGGTCGCCTTCGACGATTGCATATTCATGGTCGTTGCGGTAAGCCATGCGCAGCCACGTGCCCTCGGGCAGGAACAGCGTTTTCCATTGGTAGCCGCGCGGTTCGGCCGGCGGCACGCTTGCCGAGGTCGCGAGCCAGTGGCGGATCGCGGCATCAACCGCTTCGGCCGGATCGGCGGGCGAACCGGTTTCGCGCATCCGATCCATCAGGGCGAGCAGGGTGGCGGGTGCGACATTCACGCTTACTGTAGCAAACATGCTGTTCTCCTTACTGAGGTCTACTGAAATTCTCTGAGTCCTACTGAGTTAGACTAGCTCAGTAAGGCAAAGTTCAATTCAGCAGATTTCAGTAAAAATTTCAGTAGATTTACTAGAGGGACATAGGGGAGACACCCAGTGTATGTATTCAGGCAGCAAGGTTTCAGTGCGGCGATTGCCGCTATCCGGCCGCTCACGCAGCAGCCGAGCGGCTGCCGTCACTGGCGTATCATGTACAAAATTTTGTACTATCCGGAGGTGTTATGGCGATTTCTGCTGCTGATATCGTGCCGCCTTCGCAAGCACGCGCCAATCTTTCTGAATTGACGGACGAGGTCAAGGCCGGCGCTGAGAAGATTATTACCAAGAACGGAGTGAGCTACGTTGCGTTGATAGACGCGGCGCGGCTGGATTATCATCATCAGCTTGAGCGCGGGCGGGTGCATCTGCTGTTGATCGACGAGGCTTCCAAAGGTTTGGATGATGTCGCCGCCGGCCGTGCCAGGGATGCCAGGTCGGCCGTTGCGGCACTGAAAAGGCGCCGTCGGCCTTGATAAATAAAGCCGCCATGGGGACACCTTTTCTCGCCCGCGCGGGCCGCTCGATCATCACCGTCAGCTGTCTTTCGACCTGAATTCCGTATCGAGTGTCCTCGGCCCGGGCGTATAATGGCAGGTGAGTCGACGTGCTGCACTGCAAAATTTGTATAGACAAGTTTGCGAACGTCATTGGCCTTGGTCATAGTATTAGAAATCGCTGTAGCTGCTTTTTGAAGGTTTCCCATTCCGCGTAACGGCGCTCTTGGCGCGACATACCCGCAATTCCTCCCTTAAATCACCCTGTTTTCCGCCGACCCAGCGCCGAATCGCCACATTGTCGATTTGATACTGCAATGTTGGCGAACTGCAACTATATGCATTTATTTCACTATTTTATTAAAGCCATTTTCCCCCTTTTAGTGCGCCCAAACACATGTGCACAGATGAGGTAGCACATTCACACTCTTTCATAAGTGCTTAATTTGGCTAACTATTTTATTTCTATGCGGCTTCAAGGAATCGCGCTAAGTCCTTAATTTCATTAATAAAATCGCTGTTTCGTTTGCCTGAAAGCGCTTGACCACTATTCTTGCTTCCTCTAAAGTGGGCATCTGTGTGAAAAAGTGTCTTTTTGTGGGAAATTTCACCCGACTTAGCGGCGGGGGAGATGAAACAAGGAAAGTGCTGTTCATGCTCCGCTAACCATACTGAGGTCAAAAGGTAATCCCGTGTTTCAAGGCGCGTCCGCAATCAATCTCGATGCCAAAGGCAGGATGTCTATTCCTGCCAAGCACCGTGACGCGCTGTCGATCCAGTGCGAAGGCCGCCTCACGCTGACCCGCCATCCCGATGGCTGCGTCATGCTGTTCCCCCGCCCCGTGTGGGAACAACACCGTCAACAGATCGCCAGCTGGCCCATGCAGGCCCGCGCCTGGCAGCGTATTTTCCTCGGTTACGCCGTCGACGTCGAAATGGACACGGCCGGCCGCATCCTGATCTCGCCGGAACTGCGCAGCGCCGTCGGCCTCGACCGCGAAGTCATGATGATGGGCATGGGTTCCCATTTCGAAATCTGGGATACCGCGAAAATGGCGGAAAAAGAGCAGCAGGCGATGGATGCCGGCACCCCCGATGTACTCGCCAATTTCTCCTTCTAAGGCTCCGTGATGACCATGACATCGGTGCCGGAATTTCAGCATCGGACGGTGCTGCTAGACGAAGCGGTCGACGCGCTGGCGCTGGACGGCGCGCGCGCCGACGGCGTCTACATCGACGGCACCTTCGGCCGCGGCGGCCACTCGCGCCTGATCCTGTCCAGGCTGGGCGCCAACGCGCGCCTGATCGCCTTCGACAAGGACCCGCAGGCCATCGCCACCGCCGAACAGATCGCCGACCCGCGCTTCACCATCGTCCATGACAGCTTCGCCACCATGAGCGCGGCGCTGGCCGAACGCGGCGCGCCCAAGGCGGACGGCATCCTGCTCGACCTGGGCATCTCCTCGCCGCAAGTGGACGACGCCGCGCGCGGCTTCAGCTTCCGCAACGATGGCCCGCTCGACATGCGCATGGACACCACGCGCGGCATGTCGGCGGCGCAGTGGATCGCCACTGAAACCGAACAGACACTGGAAAAGGTGATAAAAGAATATGGGGAAGAACGGTTTGCTTTTCAGATTGCAAAGGCGATTGTTGCTCGCCGGGCAGTCGAGCCAATTTCAACCACACGACAGCTTGCCGGCATCGTGGCAGGCGCGGTCAAGACTCGGGAAAAGGGCAAGGATCCGGCAACCCGCACATTTCAGGCTATCCGGATTTTCATCAATAAAGAGCTTGAAGATCTCGAGATCGGTCTGAACCAGGCCTACGACAGCCTGGCGCCGGGCGGCATCATCGCCATCATCAGCTTCCACTCGCTGGAAGACCGCATGGTCAAGCGCTTCTTCGCGTCCAAGGCCAATGTCGAGCAGCCCGACCGCCGCCTGCCGATCCGCGCGGTCGACCTGCCGCAGCCGGAGCTGAAGCTGCTGGCCAAGATGAAGCCGTCCGACGCCGAGGTCGACGCCAACCCGCGCGCCCGCTCCGCCGTGATGCGCGTGGCGCGCCGGCTGCCGATTCCTTCAATCGCGGAAGGTGCGGCATGAGCGGCAAGATCAACCTGGTGCTGGCGGCGATGCTGGTCGCTTGCGGCCTGTCGCTGGTTAACGCGCAATACCAGGCGCGCCACCTGTTCATCGAGCTGGAACGGGCGCAGTCGCAGGCGCGCCAGCTGGACATCGAATGGGCGCAGCTGCAGCTGGACCAGTCGACGCTGGGCAAGCACGCGCGCATCGAGGAAATCGCCCGCCGCGACCTGAACATGACCCCGTTGACCGCGGCCCGCACGCAGTACCTGACGCCGGAAGGATCGAAATGAGCCGCGGCAGCAATGCGAACACCTCGCGCGTAGCCGCCTCCAGGGGCGTGCCGTTCTCGAAGAACCCTGTGCTGGCGGTGCGCCTGTCGGTATGGCGTTCGCGCGTCGTGCTGTTCGTCTTGTTTGCCGCCTTCGCCGGCCTGGCCGGCCGCGCCCTGTGGCTGCAAGGCCTGTCGACCCAGTTCCTGCAGAAGCAGGGCGAGATCCGCTACGCCCGCACGCTGGACCTGCCGGCCACGCGCGGCAAGATCACCGACCGCGAAGGCCAGGTGCTGGCCTCGTCGATTCCCGTCAAAGCCATCTGGGCGATCCCGGACGACGTGCAGGACGCGCCGCCGGCCAAATTGAAAGAGCTGGCCAGGCTGCTCGACATGAGCAACGCCGACCTGCAGAAGAAGCTCGATTCCGACCGCGGCTTCGTCTACCTGAAGCGCCAGGTCGAGCAGGACGTGGCCGACCAGATCACCAAGCTGGGCATCGACGGCATCCAGACCCGCAAGGAATACAAGCGCTTCTACCCGCAGGGCGAAGTGACCACCCACGTGGTGGGCTTCACCAACGTCGAGGACGTGGGCCAGGAATCGATGGAGCTGGCGCAGCAGAAAACCCTGGTCGGCCAGCCGGGCAGCCGCCGCGTGATCAAGGACCGCCTGGGCCATATCGTCGAGGACATCGAGTCGGTGCGCGAACCGCACGACGGCAAGGACCTGACGCTGTCGATCGACAGCAAGATCCAGTACATCGCCTTCACGCAGGTGAAGGAGTCGGTCGAGAAGTTCCACGCCAAGGCCGGCGCCGCCGTGGTGCTGGACGTGCACACCGGCGAGGTGCTGGCGCTGGCCAACTGGCCCACCTACAACCCGAACGACCGCTCCAAGCTGACCGGCGAGCAGCTGCGCAACCGCGTCATGACCGACACCTTCGAGCCGGGTTCGTCGCTCAAGCCGTTCACCGTCGGCCTGGCGCTGGATGAAAAACGCATCACGCCGCACACCATGTTCGACACCGGCGCCGGCTCGATGGTGATCGCCGACCACGTGATCCACGACACCCATCCGCACTACATGATCGACGTGCAGGGCATCATCCAGAAATCGTCCAACATCGGCACCTCCAAGATCGCGCTGGCCATGCCGCCGCAGGAGATGTGGGAGATGTTCACCAAGGTCGGCTTCGGCCAGCAGCCCAAGTGGGGCTTCCCCGGCGCCGTGGCCGGCCGCGTGCGTCCTTATAAATCCTGGCGCCCCATCGAGCAGGCCAACATGAGCTTCGGCCAGGGCATCTCGGTGTCGCTGATCCAGCTGGCCCGCGCCTACATGATCTACGCCCGCGACGGCGACATCATTCCGCTGTCGTTCCAGAAGGTCAGCGAGGCGCCGCACGGCACGCAGGTGGTGAGCGCCAAGACCGCCGCCGAGATGCGCGAGATGCTGGAGATGGTGACCCAGCCGGGCGGCTCGGCCGTCAAGGCGCAGGTGCCGGGCTACCGCGTCGGCGGCAAGACCGGCACGGCACAGAAGTTCCTCAACGGGCACTATTCGCAGACCAAATACATCGGCAACTTCGTCGGCATGGCGCCGATGTCGAACCCGCGCTTCATCATCGCCGTCATGATCGACGAACCGGGCGGCCCGGTGCACGTCGGCGGCGACGTCGCCGGTCCCGTGTTCTCCGCGCTGGCCGCCAATGCGTTGCGCGCCAAGAACATCACGCCGGATTCAACCCTTACCCATATCATCATTCCTGATAATGCAGCACAGGAGAACATGTGACCACTTCTGACTTCGACCCGATGGCTATTGCAGCCGCGATCCGCAAGCTGGCGCCGAGCGCGCAGCTGGCGTCGGATTCGCGCCGCATCAAGCTGGGCGATGTGTTTTTCGCTTATCCCGGCGACGCCGGCGATGGGCGCAGCTTTATCGACAACGCCATCGAGCAGGGCGCGTCGCTGATCGTGCTGGACCCCGCCGGTTTCACCTGGAACGACAGCTGGACCGTGCCCCACCTGGCCGTGGATAACCTGAAGCAGAACGCCGGTCCGATCGCGCACGCCTTCTACCAGCAGCCCGATGCGGCGATGTTCACCGTCGGCGTGACCGGCACCAACGGCAAGACCTCCAGCGCCGTGTGGCTGGGCCAGGCCCTGTCGCGCGGCGCCGAACCGGCCGCCGTGGTCGGCACGCTGGGCGTGGGCCTGTTCCGCGCGCGCGGCGAAGTCGAATACGACGTCACCGGCTACACCACGCCGGACGCGGTGCTGCTGGCGCGTACGCTGGCCGACCTGCGCGGGCAGGGCGCGGCATCGCTGGCGATCGAAGTGTCGTCCATCGGCCTGGAACAAGGCCGCGTGGCCGGCATGCACTTCGACGTCGCGCTGTTCACCAACCTGACCCGCGACCATCTGGACTACCACGGCACGATGGAGGCCTACGAGGCCGCCAAGGTCAAGCTGTTCGACTGGCCCGGCCTGAAAACGGCGGTCGTCAACCTGGACGATCCCGCCGGCGTGCGCATCATCGATCACCTGAAAGCCAAGCCGGCTCCTTTGGCCGGTAACATCCCGCTGATCGGCTACACGCTGCACGACACGACCGCGCGGCCGGACATCGACGGCGTGCTGATGCTGCGCGCCAGCCAGATGCGCAGCAGCCGCAGCCTCGGCACCGAATTCCATCTGGATTGCCCGCTGGGCGTGGCGCTGGTCAAAACGCATTTGGTCGGCAACTTCAACATCAGCAACGCGCTGGGCGTGATGGGCGCGATACTGGCCAAGGGCGCCGGCCTGCGCGCCGCCATCGAAGCGGCCGAAGCGCTGCAGCCTGCGCCTGGACGCATGCAGCAGGTCGGCGGCCAGGATGCGCCGATGATCGTCATCGATTACGCCCACACGCCGGATGCGCTGGAGAAGACCCTGGCCGCGCTGCGTCCGGTGGCCAGCGATCGCGGCGGCCAGCTGTGGTGCGTGTTCGGCTGCGGCGGCGACCGCGATCCGGGCAAGCGCCCGCAGATGGGCAAGATCGCGCAGATCGCCGACCACGTGCTGGTCACCAGCGACAATCCGCGCAGCGAAGATCCGCATTCGATCATCGAGCAGATCCTGGCCGGCATGGACCAGAACAATCCGGCATCGACGGTGCAGGCGCTGGACGATCGCGCCGCCGCCATCCTGTCGGCGATCAAGCATGCCGGCAAGCCGGACGTGATCCTGCTGGCCGGTAAAGGCCACGAGCCCTATCAGGAAATCAAGGGCAAGAAACTGCCATTCTCGGATGCCGAGCACGCGCAGCTGGCGCTGTCGGCACGTTTAACCATGATGAGGACGAATTGATGCGCGCAGCACTCGCACAGATTCTGCCTTCGATCGCGGGCGCCAGGCTGATTGGCGCCGGCGAAGTGGTGTTTAACGGCGTCTCCACGGACAGCCGCAGCGTCATGGCCGGCAATTTGTTTGTCGCATTGCGCGGCGAAGTGTTCGATGCCCACCAGTTCCTCGCGCAGGTGGCGGAGCAGGGCGTCGCCGCTGCCATCGTCGAAGAGCTGCCTGATGGCTGGAACCTTCCGGCCATCGTCGTACCGGACACGCTGACCGCGCTGGGCCAGATCGCCAACTACTGGCGCCGCCAGTTCGCGATGCCGGTCATCGGCGTCACGGGCAGCAATGGCAAAACCACGGTCAAGGAAATGATCGCGACCATCCTCGCGGCGGCTCATGGCGAAGAAGGCCGCCTGGCCACGCGCGGCAACCTGAATAACGAAATCGGCGTGCCGCTGACGCTGTTCCGCATGGAAGCGAAGCAGCAGTCGGCCGTCGTCGAGCTGGGCATGAACCATCCCGGCGAAATCGGCCGCCTCAGCGCCATCGCCGAGCCGACCGTCGCCATGGTCAACAACGCCCAGCGCGAGCACCAGGAATTCATGCACACCGTCGAAGCGGTCGCCCGCGAAAACGGCGCCGTGCTGGCCAGCCTGCCGGCGGACGGCGTGGCCGTGTTCCCGCACGGCGACGAATTCACGCCGATCTGGGAAGAGCTGTCGGCAGGCCGCCGCGTGCTGCGCTTCGGCCTGACCAAGGACGCGGAAGTGAGCTGCACCTTCCGCGCCGGAGATTTCGGCAACGAGATGTTCGTCACCATCCGCGAAGGCGAGGGCGAGCCTGAACAGTTCTTCGTCAACCTGCAGGCAGCCGGTGAGCACAACGTGCGCAACGCGCTGGCCGCCGTCGCCTGCACCTACGCCGCCGGCATCGCACTGGACAAGATCAAGCTGGGCCTCGACACCTTCGCGCCCGTCAGCGGCCGCCTGCAGAAGAAGGCCGCCGCCAACGGCGCCGTGGTCATCGACGACAGCTACAACGCGAACCCGGATTCGGTGCGCACCGCCATCGACGTATTGTCCAAGTCCGCCGCGCCGCGCGTGCTGGTGCTGGGCGACATGGGCGAAGTCGGCACGCAGGGTCCGGAGTTTCATGAAGAAATCGGCGCATATGCGCAGACCAAAGGCATCGAACAGGTGCTGGTAACGGGCGAGCTGGCCACGCACATGAAAGGCGCGTCCATTCGTCATTTTGAAAACTTCGGCGATCTGCTGGCTGCTGTCGATGCAGCGGTAACGCCGGATGCAACCGTATTAATCAAGGGCTCCCGTTTCATGAAGATGGAACGGGTCGTGCAGCATTTGATTGGATCGCAACAAGCTAACAAGGAAAGTCACTAATCATGCTGCTCTGGCTCGCACAATATTTCCAGCAGGACCTCGGACCACTCCGCGTCTTCAACTTCATCACCTTCCGCGCCGTCTTCGCGACGATCACGGCGCTGGTCATCGGCCTGGGCGCCGGCCCGGCCGTGATCCGCAAACTGACGGCCATGAAGTACGGCCAGGCCGTGCGCACCGACGGTCCGCAAACCCACCTGAAAAAACACGGCACCCCGACCATGGGCGGCGTGCTGCTGCTGATCGCCATCGGCGTGTCGACGCTGCTGTGGTGCGACCTGTCGAACCGACTGATCTGGCCTGTGCTGGTGGTCACGCTGGGCTTCGGCGCGGTCGGCTGGGTCGACGACTACCGCAAGGTGGTGCGCCAGGATCCCGAAGGCATGCGTTCGGCGGAAAAATACTTCTGGCAGTCGCTGGTCGGCGTGGCAGCGGCGTTGTACCTGGCGTTCTCGGTGTCCGCGCCGAACGCGGGCAAGGTGTTTGAGCTGTTCTTCGCCTGGGTGCAGTCCGGCTTCTCGATGGATCTGCCGCCGAAGGCCGACCTGATCGTCCCGTTCTTCAAGACCATCAGCTATCCGCTGGGCGTGTGGGGCTTCATCGCGCTGACCTACTGTGTCATCGTCGGCACCAGCAACGCCGTTAACTTCACCGATGGGCTGGACGGCCTGGCGATCATGCCGACGATTATGGTCGGCTCGGCACTGGGCCTGTTCGCCTACCTGACGGGCAGCGCGACGTATTCGAAGTACCTGTTCATTCCGCACATTCCCGGCGCGGGCGAACTGATTATCTTCTGCGGCGCACTGGCCGGCGCGGGTCTGGCTTTCCTGTGGTTTAACACGCACCCTGCGCAAGTATTCATGGGCGACGTCGGCGCGTTGGCGCTGGGCGGCGCGCTGGGCACCATCGCCGTGATCGTGCGCCAGGAAATCGTCTTGTTCATCATGGGCGGCATCTTCGTCGCTGAAACGCTGTCCGTGATTATCCAGGTGGGCTGGTTCAAGATCACCAAGAAGCGCTTCGGCGTCGGCCGCCGCGTATTCCTGATGGCGCCCTTGCATCACCACTTTGAACAAAAAGGCTGGAAAGAGACCCAGGTCGTCGTGCGTTTCTGGATTATCACGATGATGCTGGTACTGATTGGTTTGTCTACGCTGAAGCTGCGCTGATGATTTACGAAGGCAAAAACGCACTGGTATTGGGACTGGGTGAATCCGGTCTGGCGATGGCGCTGTGGCTCGCCCGCAGCGGCGCGCGCGTGCGCGTTGCCGATACCCGTGAGTCGCCGGACCGCCTGCCTGCGTTGCGCGAAGCGATCTCCGACGTGGAATTCATCGCCGGTCCGTTCGGCGCTACGCTGCTGGATGGCGTGGACTTCGTCACCGTCAGCCCCGGCCTGGCGCCCGGCCGCGAACTGAAAGAGATCGCACCCGCCGCCGCCGCGGCGAACATCCCCGTATGGGGCGAGATCGAATTGTTCGCGCAGGCGCTGGAAGCGCTGGAAAATGAACGCGCCTACACGCCCAAGGTCATCGCCATCACCGGCACCAACGGCAAGACCACGGTCACCACGCTGGTCGGCCAACTGTGCGAACGCGCCGGCAAGACGGTGCGCGTGGCCGGCAACATCAGCCCTGCAGCGCTGGACGTGCTGCGCGAAGTGATGGATAACGAAGCGTTGCCCGAAGTGTGGGTACTGGAATTGTCCTCCTTCCAGCTGCAGACCACCTACACGCTGGAAGCGGATGCCGCCACGGTGCTGAACGTGACCCAGGACCACCTGGACTGGCACGGCGACATGCCGTCCTACGCCGCCGCCAAGCACCGCATCTTCGCCGCCGACACGGTACGCGTCCTGAACCGCGACGACGCCACCGTCATGCGCATGGCCAGCGCCACCGGCGTCAATGTCACCTTCGGCACCGACGCGCCGACGCTGCGCGACGACCTTGGCCTGAACAACGAGCGCGGCGTGCTGTGGCTGGCCACCGCCGTTCCGGCCGAGGAAGAGGGCGAACCGAAGAAACGCAAGAAGAACGATCCACCGCCACCGCCGGTCGAGTGCATGGTCAAGAACCTGATGCCGGCCGACGCGTTGCAGATCCGCGGCGTGCACAACGCATCCAACGCGCTGGCCGCGCTGGCGCTGTGCCGCGCCATCGACCTGCCGCTGGCGCCATTGCTGCACGGCCTGCGCGAGTATCGCGGCCAGCCGCACCGCGTGGAGCTGGTCGGCGCCATCAGCGAAGTCGAGTACTACGACGACAGCAAGGGTACCAACGTCGGCGCCACCGTGGCCGCATTGAACGGCCTGGGCAAGGCCTTCGCCGGCGCGGAACAGCGCCTGGTGGTCATCATGGGCGGCGACGGCAAGGGCCAGGACTTCACGCCGCTGGCCGAGCCGGTATCGCGCTATGCGCGCGCCGTGCTGCTGATCGGCCGCGACGCGCCGCTGCTGCGCACCGCGCTGGAGCCATCCGGTGTCGAGCTGGAAGACTGCGGCACCGACCTGCCGCTGGCCGTCAAGCGCGCGAGCGAACTGGCGCAGGCCGGCGACGCCGTGCTGCTGTCGCCGGCCTGCGCCAGCATGGACATGTTCAAGAACTACGCGCATCGCGCCCAGGTGTTCATCGACGCCGTGCGCGATATCGCACTCGACGCAGGACAGGAGATCTGATGGCCTTCCAGCTGCCGTTCCGCTTCGCTGAAAAGTCGACAGGCATGTCGATGGACAGCCGCGCGCGTCAGTCGAAGATGATGGAATACGACCAGCCGCTGGTCTGGGTCACGCTGTTGCTGATGCTGTTCGGGATGGTGATGGTGTATTCGGCCTCGATCTCGCTGCCGGATTCGCCGAAATACGTCAACTACGTCCGTTGGCAGAACACCTACTTCCTGCAGCGGCAGGCGATGTTCATCGTGGTTTCGCTGGTCGTCGGCCTGTTCGTGTTCCGCATCCGCATCGCCGATTTGCAGAAGGCCGCGCCTTATCTGTTCGCCGGTACGCTGGTGATGCTGTTCCTGGTGCTGGTGCCCGGTCTGGGCTCGGTGGTCAACGGGTCGCGCCGCTGGCTGTCGCTGGTGGTGATCAAGATCCAGCCGTCGGAGCTGATGAAGGTGGTCGCCGTGCTGTACGCCGCCGACTACACCGTGCGCAAGCAGGAATACATGCACAAGCTGACCAAGGGCTTCATGCCGATGGCCGCGGCGGTCGGCGTGGTCGGCCTGCTGCTGCTGCTGGAGCCGGACCTGGGCGCATTCGGCGTGATCGTCTGCATCGCGATGGGCATCCTGTTCCTGGGCGGGATCAACGCCGTCTGGTTCGGCGGCATCGGCCTGGTGCTGGTGGCGATCTTCGGGTCGATCATCGCGCTGTCGAAGTTCCGCCGCGAGCGCTATTTCGCCTACCTCAATCCGTGGGAAGAGGACAACGCATTGAACAAGGCTTACCAGCTGACGCACTCGCTGATCGCTTTTGGGCGCGGCGAGTTGTTTGGCGTCGGCCTGGGCGGCAGCGTGGAAAAGCTGCACTACCTGCCGGAAGCGCACACCGACTTCATCATGGCGGTGATCGGCGAGGAACTCGGCCTGGCCGGCGTGCTGGTGGTGATCGCGCTGTTCTACTGGATCGTCAAGCGCGCCTTCGACATCGGCCGCCAGGCCATCGCCATCGACCAGACCTTTGCCGGCCTGACGGCCAAGGGCATCGGCATCTGGATCGGTGTGCAGACGTTTATTAATATGGGTGTCAACCTTGGCCTGCTGCCGACCAAGGGCTTGACCTTGCCGCTGATGAGCTATGGCGGCACGGGTGTTGTGATTAACTGCGTCGGGCTCGCGATCCTGCTCCGGATCGACTACGAGAACCGGGTCCTGATGCGTGGTGGCAGATTATGAAACGATTGATGATTATGGCGGCCGGTACGGGCGGTCATATTTTCCCCGGCCTGGCGATAGCGCAAACCATGCGCGCGCGCGGCTGGGAAGTGAGCTGGCTGGGCACTTCCGCCGGCATGGAGCAGGATCTGGTGCCGAAGCACGGCATCGCGATGGACAGCATCGACTTCACCGGCATGCGCGGCAAGGGCATCAAGCATTCCCTCGCCGGCGCGCTGAAGATGGTCAAGGCGTTCGTCGACTGCTTCGGCTTCATCGGCAAGCGCAAGCCGGATGTGGTGATGGGCATGGGCGGTTACGTGACGGTACCGGGCGGCTTGATGTCGCGCGTGCGCGGCGTGCCGCTGGTGCTGGTCAATGCGGATGCGGCGCTGCTGCTGTCGAACAAGACGCTGGTGCCGTTCGCGGACCGCGTGTGCTTCGGCTTCCCCGCCAATTTCGGCAAGGCCGCCAGCAAGGCTGTCGTCACCGGCAACCCGGTGCGCAAGGAGATTTTGGACATGCCGATGCCTGCGCTGCGCTTCGCCGGCCGTGAAGGCCCGCTGCGCATCCTGGTGGTGGGCGGCAGCCTCGGGGCGAAAGCGCTGAACGACAACCTGCCGGCCGCGCTGGCGTTGATCCCGGCCGCGCGGCGTCCGGTGGTAACGCACCAGTCGGGCAAGAAGAATATCGATGCCCTGCGCGCGGCGTATGCGCAGGCGGGTGTGGAAGCGAACGTGGTGGACTTCATCGACGACATGGCGGCTGCCTACAGCGCCGCCGACGTGGTGATCTGCCGCGCCGGCGCGATCACGCTGTCGGAACTGACGGCGGCCGGCGTGGCCAGCGTGCTGGTTCCGCTGGTCGCATCGACAACCAGCCACCAGCGCGAAAACGCGAAGTGGATGGCGAAACAAAACGCGGCGATTCATATGCCGCAGACGGAAATGAGCGCGCAAAGTGTGGCGACGCTGCTGGAAACGCTGACCCGCGGCGCTTGCCTGACCATGGCCAACGCGGCCCTGGGCGTCGGCAAGCGCGACTCCAACGACGCTATCGCCACCGTATTGGAACAGTTAGCATGAAACATAAAGTACAGAATATTCACTTCGTCGGCATCGGCGGCAGCGGTATGAGCGGCATCGCCGAGGTGCTGCTGACGCTGGGCTATACCGTGTCCGGCTCGGACCTGGGCAGCAACGCCGTCACGCAACGCCTGGCCGACATGGGCGCGCAGGTGTTCCAGGGCCATGCGGCTGAGAACATCGGCAAGGCCGACGCCGTCGTCACCTCGACCGCCGTCCAGCAGGACAATCCTGAAGTGGTGGCCGCGCGCAGCCGCAAGATCCCTATCGTTCCACGCGCGGTGATGCTGGGCGAATTGATGCGCCTGAAGCGCGGCATCGCCATCGCCGGCACGCACGGCAAAACCACCACCACCAGCCTGGTGGCGTCGGTGCTGGCGCAGGGCGGGCTGGATCCGACCTTCGTCATCGGCGGCCGCCTGACGTCCGCCGGCGCCAACGCCAAGCTGGGTACCGGCGACTACCTGGTCGCGGAAGCCGACGAATCGGATGCATCGTTCCTGAACCTGACGCCGATGATCGAAGTCATCACCAACATCGACGCCGATCACATGGAAACCTACGAGCATGATTTCGAGAAGCTCAAGCAGGCCTTTGTGAATTTCACGCACCGCCTGCCGTTCTACGGCCGCGCGATGCTGTGCATCGACGATCCGCATGTGCGGGCCATCATCCCGCAGGTGACCAAGCCGGTGACCACCTACGGCTTTGCCGAGGATGCGGAAGTGCGCGCCGTGAACGCGCGCGCAGTCGGCGTCGAGATGCACTTCACCGTGATCCAGGAAGGCTATCCGGACCTGGACGTGGTGCTGAACCAGCCCGGCCTGCACAACGTGCAGAACGCCTGCTCGGCGATCGCCATCGCGCGCGAAATCGGCATCGAGGACAGCGCCACCCAGGCCGGCCTGGCCGGCTTTGCCGGCGTCGGCCGCCGTTTCACCAAATACGGCGACGTCGCCATTCCAGGCGGCGGCACCTTTACGCTGGTCGACGACTTCGGCCACCATCCGCTGGAAATGGAAGTGACGATGGCCGCCGCGCGCGCCGCCTATCCGGGCCGCCGCCTGCTGCTGGCTTTCCAGCCGCACCGCTACAGCCGTACGCGGGACCTGTTCGAGGACTTCGTCAAGGTACTGGGCGCGCCGGACGTGCTGGTGCTGGCCGAAGTCTACGCCGCCGGCGAAGCGCCGGTGGTGGCCGCCGACGGCCGCGCGCTGGCGCACGCATTGCGCGCACGCGGCAAGACGGAACCGATTTTCGTGGAGGCGATCGGCGATATGCCGGAAACCATCATGAGCGTGGTGCGCGACGGCGACGTCGTGATGACCATGGGCGCAGGCTCGATCAGCGGCGTCCCGGCAAAACTGACTAATTACACTAAGGTCTGAAAGTGAATCACCTTACTTCTACTGACGCAAAAGCATACGGCAAGGTCGGCGTGCTGTTCGGCGGCCGTTCCGCCGAACGCGAAGTCTCGATCATGTCCGGCACCGGCGTTGCGAAGGCGCTGCAAAGCAAGGGCGTGGACGCCCACCTGTTCGACACCGGCGAGCGCTCGCTGGCCGAACTGGCCGCTGAAAAATTCGACCGCGTGTTCATCGCGCTGCACGGCCGCTACGGCGAAGACGGCAGCCTGCAGGGCGCGCTGGAACTGCTGGGCATACCCTACACCGGCAGCGGCGTGATGGCCAGCTCGGTGGGCATGGACAAGATCACCACCAAGATCGTCTGGCTGGCCGCCGGCGTGCCGACGCCGCGCTACGCGGTGCTCAACGCCGGCTCCGACCTGGACGCCGTGGCCGCCGACCTGGGCCTGCCGCTGATCGTCAAGCCGCCGCATGAAGGCTCGACCATCGGCATCACCAAGGTCAACGCCGCCGATGAACTGAAGGCCGCCTACGACATCGCCGCCGCGCTGGACGATTCGGTGCTGGCCGAGGAATTCGTCACCGGCCGCGAATTCACGGTCGCCATCCTCGGCTCGGGCGCTGCCGCGCGCGCGCTGCCGGTGGTGGAGATCGTCGCCCCGGAAGGCAATTACGACTACCAGAACAAGTACTTCACCGACGACACCAAGTATTTCTGCCCCGCCGCGCTGCCGGAAGCGCTGAGCGAAGAGATGCGCCGCATCGCCCTGCAAGCCTATCTGGCGCTGGGTTGCGAGGGTTGGGGCCGGGTCGACGTGCTGCTGCGCGAGCGCGATCAGAAGCCGTTCCTGCTGGAGGTGAACACTTCCCCTGGCATGACCAGTCATTCGCTGGTGCCGATGGCCGCGCGCGCGGAAGGCATCAGCTATGAGGACCTGTGCGTGGAAATCCTGCGCACGGCGCGCTTGAAGATGAAGGGATAAGCGGCAGGATGTGGCAAGACGCAAAAGCCTTGAATGCAACCGCCAGTGCCATTTTCGTGCTGGCGCTGTTGTCGTGCATCGGGGCCGGCGTGTGGTGGGTGGCGCAGCGTCCGATGTTCAACCTGCGCACCATCCGCATCGAGACGATAGGGCAGGACGAGTTAAAGCATGTGAATCACCTGACGCTGCGCAGCAACGCGCTGGGCCGCATCAAGGGCAACTTCTTCACGACCAACCTGGATGCGGTGCGCCAGGCGTTTGAATCGGTGCCCTGGGTGCGCCGCGCAACGGTACGCCGCGAATGGCCGGACCAGTTGATCGTGGCGCTGGAAGAGCATGAGGCGTTGGGAACGTGGGGCGAGGACGGCAAGCTGCTGTCGACCAAGGGCGATGTGTTCACCGCCAACCTGGCCGAGGCGGAAGAGGACCACACGCTGCCGGAGTTCGATGGGCCGGACGGCAGCGAGAAGGAAGTGCTGTCGCGTTACGACGAGCTGCGCGCGTGGTTCGCACCGCTCAAGCTGGTGCCGGAGTCGCTGTCGCTGTCGGGCCGGTATGCGTGGACGGTGAAACTGAGTAACGGCATGAGCGTGGCGCTGGGGCGCGAACAGACCAGCACCACGTTGAAGGAAAGGGTGGACCGCCTGACCGGGATTTATCCGCAGCTGGTGGAGCACTTGCAGAACATCGACACGATCGATATGCGGTACCAGAACGGGCTGGCCCTGAGCGCGACGGGATTGAAGATTCCGACAGAGGGAACCAAGCCAAAACCGATAGTGAAGAAAAAAATTCAGTAGGCAGAGATAAATGACTAAAGACGCTAAAAACCTGATCGTTGGCCTCGACATCGGCACCTCGAAAGTGGTGGCCGTGGTGGCCGAGGTGATGGGCGATGGACGCCACGAAGTGATAGGCCTGGGCCAGCACGAGTCCAAGGGCCTGAAGAAAGGCGTGGTGGTCAACATCGAAGCGACCGTCGAATCGATCCAGCGTGCGCTGGAAGAGGCGGAGCTGATGGCCGACTGCAAGATCCGCAATGTCTATGCCGGCATCGCGGGCAGTCATATCCGCAGCTTCAATTCCAGCGGCATGGTGGCGATCAAGGACAAGGAAGTGACGGCGACCGACGTGGCGCGCGTCATCGAAACGGCAAAGGCGGTTAACATTCCGACCGACCAGCAGCTGTTGCATACGGTACCGCAGGAATTCATCGTCGACAGCCAGGAAGACGTGCGCGAACCGATCGGCATGAGCGGCATCCGGCTGGAAGTCAAAGTCCATATCGTGACCGGCGCCGTGTCCGCGGTGCAGAACATCGTCAAGTGCGTGCGCCGCTGCGGGCTGGAAGTGTCGGACCTGATTTTGCAGCCGATGGCTTCGGCCGACGCGGTGCTGACGCCGGACGAGAAGGAACTGGGCGTGGTGCTGATCGACATCGGCGGCGGCACCACCGACGTCGCCGTGTTCTCGGACGGCGCGATCCGCCACACCGCCGTGATCCCCATCGCCGGCGACCAGATCACCAACGACATCGCGATGGCGCTGCGCACGCCGACCTCGGAAGCGGAAGAGATCAAGATCCGTTACGGCGTGGCCAAGCAGGTGCTGGCCGATCCGGGCGAGACGCTGGAAGTGCCGGGCCTGGGCGACCGCGGTCCGCGCAACCTGTCGCGCCAGGCGCTGGCCGCCGTGATCGAGCCGCGCGTCGAGGAGCTGTTCGCGATGGTGCACCAGGTGGTGCGTGAATCCGGCTACGAAGGCGTGCTCTCCTCGGGCATCGTGCTGACCGGCGGCACCGCGATCATGCCGGGCATGGTCGAGATGGCGGAAGACATTTTCCTCAAGCCGGCGCGCCTGGGCACGCCGGACTACCGCGGCCAGCTGGCCGACGTGGTGCGCAGCCCGCGCTACGCGACGGTGCTGGGCCTGTTGTTGGAAGCGAAAAAGCAGTACCTGCGTGGCCATATCGTCACGCGGCAGGATGGATCGGTAAAGGCAGTATGGCAGCGCATGAAGGAATGGTTCCTCGGTAATTTTTGAAGTAAAACGCGACGTTTTTTTAATATTGAAACCGCAGTTTTCAATCCCCAGTTCTTCTAAAAAATATGAGGACTGGCGCTTGAAAACCGCATTCTGATAGGGAGTACATCATGGAGTTTGATATGGTCGATAACGCAGCTTTGGGTACCGTCATCAAGGTCGTCGGAGTCGGCGGAGCAGGTGGCAACGCAGTTCAACACATGATCAACAAGGGCATGTCCGGCGTGGAATTCATCGCCGCGAACACCGACGCCCAGGCGCTGTCGACCTCCAAGGCCGACAACATCATCCAGATCGGCGAGACCGGTCTGGGCGCCGGCATGAAGCCTGACGTCGGCCGCAAGCTGGCCGAGGAATCGCGCCAGCGCATCGAAGACTCGCTGCGCGGCGCGCACATGGTGTTCATCGCCGCCGGCATGGGCGGCGGCACCGGCACCGGCGCCGCGCCGATCGTGGCGGAAATCGCCAAATCGCTGGGCGCGCTGACCGTGGCCGTGGTGTCGAAGCCGTTCTCGCACGAAGGCCAGAAGTGCATGGACATCGCCGACGAAGGCCTGGAAGCCCTGTCGGCCAACGTCGACTCGCTGATCGTGATCCTGAACGAGAAGCTGGAAGAGATCTACGAAGACGAATCGCTGATCGAATGGCTGCAGCACGCCGACGATGTGCTCAACAACGCCGTTGCCGGTATCGCCGAGATCATCAACGTTCCGGGCCACATCAACGTCGACTTCAACGACGTCAAGACCATCATGGGCGAGCAGGGCAAGGCCATGATGGGCACCGCGACCGCGTCCGGCGTCGACCGCGCGCGCATCGCCGCCGAGCAGGCCGTGGCCTCGCCGCTGCTGGACGGCGTCGACCTGTCGGGCGCGCGCGGCGTGCTGGTCAACGTGACCGCCTCGCGCGGCCTGAAAGGTAAGGAGATCAAGGAAGTCATGGCCGCCGTGCGCGCGTTTGCGGCGCCGGACGCGTCGATCGCCCAGGGCATCGCCTACGACGACGACATGGGCGACAACATCCGCGTCACCGTGGTGGCGACCGGCCTGGGCAAGGCCAAGAAGCACGTGCAGCTGGTTCCTCAGCAGATGCTGCGCACCGGCACCCACAACAGCCCGATGATGCCATCGGCTGCACTGGGCGGCGGCGCCGCTTCGGCGGGCGTGTCGATGGGCGCGACCGGCGGCATGGGCGGCGGTGCATCGCCGGCCTTCGACGGCATGAAGGCGCCGGCGGTATGGCGTCGCGAATCGGCTTCCGAACAGGTGCGCGCGATGGAGAAGAATGGCATGGAGACCTACGACATTCCAGCCTTCCTGCGCAAACAGGCCGATTAAGGCATACTGCTCGTTCTATGCCGGTGAAAGCCGCGCTTAGGCGCGGCTTTTTTACGTTCAACATTCATAAAAGGAGTCATACATGACCATCAAGATTGGCGACACCCTGCCAGAAGGCACCCTGTCCGAATTCATCGAAACCGAAACCGAAGGCTGCTCGCTCGGCCCGAACACGTTCAACGTACAAGACCTGGTCAAGGGCAAGAAGATCGCGATCTTCGGCCTGCCAGGCGCCTACACCCCGACCTGCTCGGCACAGCACGTGCCAGGCTACGTCAAGCACGCCGCCGACCTGAAAGCCAAGGGCGTCGATGAAATCTGGTGCATCTCGGTCAACGACGCCTTCGTCATGGGCGCCTGGGGCCGCGACCAGAAAGCCACCGGCATCGTCCGCATGATGGCCGACGGCAACGCCGCCTACTCCAAGGCCCTGGGCCTGGACGCCGACTTCAGCAAGTTCGGCATGGGCACCCGCTCGCAGCGCTACTCGATGCTGGTCGACAACGGTGTCGTGACCCAGCTGAACATCGAACAGGGCGGCAAGTTCGAAGTGTCGAACGCCGAAACCCTGCTGGCCCAGGCCTAATCGCCGGTCCGGCTGGATGCGGTAGCAAAACGGCGCTGCGGCGCCGTTTTTTATTGCCGGCCGTGACTGCTCAAGCATGTCGACAGCTCGTCGGCCAGCTTGCGCCGCTGGGCTGAACTCAGGAAGCGGCCCACTTCGATCTGCTCGCCACGGTCTTCGAGATGGATGGGATCGCTGTCGCCGCTTGGCGGCAGCAGGCGGGTGGTAGGGGGATGCAGGCGCCGTTCGCTGCGCTTGCTGCCCCGGCGCTGCTCGACCATGATGGCGGCGGGGGAAATGTCGATGCGGTCGTAGTCGCCGCGATGGCGGGCGCAGTAGCTGAGGCAGGCCGCCAGCGCCGCCTGCTCCAGCACCGCATAGACCAATACATACCAATAGCCTTGCCACAGGAACGCCAGCGCCACCAGCCCCGACGGCACGCACAGCGTCACGAACACCAGCGCCAGTTGACGCTGGGTCAGTGTGCAGCGGCGCTCCAGCAGCCAGCTGCGCGGTTCCGATGGCACATCGCGCGGCATTGCATTCTCCCTGAACGTAGGAGAAGTATAGCGTTGTTCGCCCGCGCGGGGCCGCCTCAGTAGATGTCGCCGAAGTCGTGTTTGGCCTTGAACAAGGTCGAGTCGATCGAGAACGAGCAGTCGGGCTGCACGGCGAAGTATTGCAGCGTCTCTTCCGGCGCGGTGCCGAACAGGCTGCGGATCGCCGTCACCCGCTCGGCCGGCGTGCGCATGCGGGCGGTCCATTCGTCGAATTTCATCTCCAGCTTCCAGTCGCTGACGCGCTCGCATTTGAAGCCCGCGCCGGCCAGCATCGCGCACCATTCGGATGGCCGGTAGTCGCGCACGTGCGAGCCGTCGCGCAGCAGTTCGACCGCTTGCAAGGTGGTGTCGTGCAGCGGATTTTCCGGCGCGGTGATGTCGATGACGACGAACAGGCCGCGTGGCTTGAGCACGCGCTTGACCTCGCGCAGCGCGGCCGGCACGTCGAACCAGTGGTGCGCGGAAAAGCGCGTGACGACCATGCAGAACGAGGCGTCGGCAAACGGCAGCTGGCTGACGTTGCCTTGCCGCGTGGCGATGTTGGTCAGTCCGCGCTCGCGCGCCGCGCCGGCCGCCACTTCCAGCATTTGCGCCGACAGGTCGAACGCCGTCACCGATTCCGCCACCGGCGCCACGGCGAAGCCGGCGTGGCCGGCGCCGCAGCCCAGGTCCAGCACGATCGGCGGGCGCGGCAGTGCGGCGGCGAGCTCGCGCAGCGCGGCCAGGTCGGCCCCTTGCGAGTGGACGGTGCTGGTCAGGTAGGCGCTGGCGGTATTGCCGAACTGCTGGGCGACGACGGCTTGCTGTTGCATGGTTTTCTCCAAAAGTTGTGCGAGTCAGGGCAGAATAGGCGTGTTTTTATCCTGTAACAAGGCAAGTACTTATCCTGGTATAAGGACTACCATGCACAACAAACTCGGCGAATTCATCCGTGCACACCGGGAGCGCACCACTCCGGGCAGTGTGGGCCTGCCCGGCGGCGGCCGGCGCCGCACGCCCGGCCTGCGGCGCGAAGAGTTGGCGCAACTGTGCGACGTGAGCCCAACCTGGCTGACGTGGCTGGAGCAGGGCAGGGCGGTGCAGGCGTCCAGCAAGATGCTGGCGCGGCTGGCGGAAGTGCTGCAACTGTCGCCCGCCGAGCGCGCCTACCTGTTCGGCCTGGCCGACCGGCTCGATCCGCATCACGACGACGGCGGCGGCACGGCCGAAGCGCTGGACGCGATCGTCATGGCCATCGGCGCGCCGGCCTACATCCTCGACCGGCAATGGGATGCGTTGGCGTGGAATCCGCAGGCGGCACGGTTGTTTGCCGGCTGGCTGCCGTCGCAGCCGCAGCAGTCCCGGCCCAATCTGTTGTACTACATGTTCGGCAATGCGGCGGCACGCGAGCTCATCGTCGACTGGCCGGAGCGCGCCCGGCGGCTGGTGGCCGAATTCCGCGCGGACATCGGCCGCCATGCCGGTGAGCCGCCGCTGGCCGGGCTGATCGCCGAACTGTCAGAGGCCAGCGCATTCTTCGCCGAACTGTGGACCTTGCAGGACGTGGTCGGCCGGGAAGGCGGCCTGCGCCGTTTCCGCCATCCGCTGCAGGGCGAGCTGAGCTTCAATCAAGTGACGCTGCACCCGGCCAAGCGGCACGATCTGAAGTTGGTGATGCTGCTGCCGCAGACTTGATTGGCCTGGCAACGACGATAGGAATTTGATGTTATAGTTTCTGCATCGTTCTGACGTTCCACTTATGGTTGACACATGCCGATCGAACTCAGCTTTGCAACGCCGGTTGCGCTTCCCGCGCAGTCCAGCATCACCGACCTCTACCAGTCGGTCAACCTGGCCGACGCATTTGCCATACGGCTGCCGTCCGGCGCCTCCGGTGATCCGGATCTGCTGGCCCGGTTCATCTTTGCGCATCAGCCTTCATGGATAGGGAAACTCACCACTCTTCGCGATGTGATCGTTGCCGGCTTTGGTCTGAAGACCGCCAGGCATCTGGCAACCCTGGCCCATGATGCGAGGGCTGAGCGGCTTGGCATCTTCAAGGTCTACCGCACCAGCGAAACTGAGATTGTGATGGGCGAGGACGATATGCATCTCGATTTCCGCGTGTCGGTACTGTGCAGCGGCAGGCCGGAGGCCGACGGCGGGCGCGAGCTGACCGTCTCGACGGTGGTCCATTGTCACAATCTGCTGGGGCGGGTCTACCTGTTTTGCATCGCGCCCATGCACCGCATGGTCGTCAAAGCCAGCCTGCGCCACGCTGCGCATATCGGCTGGCCGGTCACGGCTTTAGAGTGAGCTGCCGGAAACTTTACTGAGAGGAGCACGGGAATAGCAAGGAAAGTAGCCCCTTGCTATAATCGAAACGACCGGGCACAGCCTGCCGGTCCTGGCTCCGGACGTCGCCATGATGACGTTTCCAGTGGTCCTCCCCGGACCTGTTGCAAGGAGCTTCCCCTGTCCTCCGTCACCCGCTCAGAAAACCTGCGCAGCATCTACGCGATGCTGGCCGCGGTCGCCATGTTCTCGTTCATGGACACCACCATGAAGCTGCTGTCCGCCCACTATCCCGCCACGCAAGTGACCGCCATGCGCGCCCTCAGTTCGCTGCCGCTGCTGTGCGGCTACATGCTGTATCGCGGCGCTTTCCGCGGCATCTTCCGCGTGCGCTGGGGCATGCATATTTTCCGCAGCCTGCTCGGCATCGCGATGTTGACCTCGTTTGCCTTTGGCCTGAAGGCGCTGTCGCTGGCCGAAGCGTATTCGATCTTCTTCATCGCGCCGTCGCTGATCACCGCGCTGTCCGTATTCATATTGAAAGAGAAGGTCGGCATCGGCCAGTGGGTGGCCATCGCGGTCGGCCTGCTCGGCGTGCTGGTGGTGCTGCGTCCCGAGGGGACGGGCTTCCTGTCGCTGGGCGGGCTGGCGCTGCTGGGCTCGGCAGCGTGCTACGCGCTGTCGGCCGTCGTCAGCCGCATGCTGGCGCGCACCGACAGCAACGAGTCGATGATGTTCTGGTATTTGCTGCTGATGGCGGCCGGTGGCCTGGCGATGTCGGTCCAGCACTGGGTGCCGGTGCGCGCCGAGGACGGCTGGGTGCTGCTGGCGCTGGCGCTGAGCGGCTTCCTCGGCCAGTTGGCGATCACCCGCGCCTTCAGTTCCGGCAAGGCCTCGGTGGTGGCGCCGTTTGAATACTCGGCGCTGGCCTGGGGCGTGGCGATCGACTGGCTGCTCTGGCAGACGCTGCCGGACGGTTACACGCTGCTGGGCGCCGCCATCATCATCGGCAGCGGCATCTACCTGGTGCGCCGCGAAGCGGTGCATGTCGAAGCTGAGCATCCTTAACTACAGTTCGCTATAATCGCCGGATGTTAAAACAACGCACCATCAAAGAACTGGTCCGCACCACGGGTGTGGGCCTGCACTCCGGCACCAAGGTCGAGCTGACCCTGCGCCCGGCCGCGCCCGACACCGGCATCGTGTTCCGCCGCGTCGACCTGACGCCCATCGTGGAATTTCCGGCCAGCGCCATGGCGGTGGGCGACACCCGCATGGCGTCCGTGCTGGTCAAGGACGGCGCCCGCGTGTCGACCGTCGAGCACCTGATGTCGGCCTGCGCCGGCCTGGGCATCGACAACCTGTACATCGAAGTCAGTGCCGAGGAAATCCCCATCATGGACGGCTCGGCCTCGTCTTTCGTGTTTTTATTGCAACAGGCTGGTGTGCTGGAACAGCCGTCGGCCAAGAAATTCATCCGCGTGCTGAAACCGGTGGAAATTCGCGAAGGCACGGGCGACAAGGAAAAATGGGCCCGGCTGACCCCGTACAACGGCTTCAAGCTGGACTTCTTCATCGAATTCAACCATCCGGCGGTCGACGGCACCCAGCAGCGCGCCCATGTGGACTTCGGCGACGTCTCCTATGTGCATGACGTGGCGCGCGCCCGCACCTTCGGTTTCATGCAGGACGTGGAAATGCTGCGCGGCATAGGCCTGGCGCGCGGCGGCTCGCTGGAAAACGCCATCGTGATGGACGAGTACCGCATCCTCAATACGGACGGCCTGCGCTACGACGATGAATTCGTGCGCCACAAGATCCTCGACGCGATCGGCGACCTGTACCTGGTCGGCCATCCGCTACTGGCCAGCTACGAGGCGCACAAGTCCGGCCACGCGCTCAACAACCAGCTGCTGCTGGAGCTGCTGAAGCATCCGGAGGCGTATGAAATCGTCTCGTTCGAGACTAACGAGGTGGCTCCGCCCTCGTATCTGCGCCAGATGGCGCGCGAGTGGGCACTAACTTAAGAAGTTTGGCGGCGACGCGCCACCATGGCCTTCAGCGCCGCGATCAGGGTGGCGTTCTGTGGCGTGGCCTCCAGCGTATCGCCCAGCTCGTCGAAGGCCGTGACGGCCGCATCCGACAGCGATAACGAGCGCATCTGCTCCTTGATCTCGGCCGGCTTGGTCATCTGCACCTTTAATTTCACGCCGTGCACCTGCCAGCCGCGCCTGGCCAGCGTCTCCTGCAGCTTGGGCAGTTGCTGCTTGAGCTTGGCCGCCAGCGACGCGTTCGGCAGCGACAAGGTCAGCTGCCCATCCTCGAACGCCAGGATTTCGCAATACTTGAACATGGCCGGCAGGGCCGCCGCGCAGTCCTTTTGCAGCGAGGCCATGCGTTCTATGGCGGGCAGCAATGCTGCCATTTTGTCATCGCGGCGCAGGAAATCGGTCGCCTCGACGGCGGTGCGGCGTTTGATGGACAGGTTGGAAGAGTTGAAGCGCATGCACAGCAACATATCACAGCGGCAAAAAAACGTCACCACCGGTTAAAATGCCTTGATTTTGTGACATTGTTCACTGTTGGGCTATTGTTATATAAGCCAATAACCCAATGTAGGCGCGGACGCATGATAAAATCACCGTCTTTTGCCATAGTCGAACTCCGTGCGGTAAGGCGTTTTTCACCTACAGAGCTTTTTTTAACGGCGTTTTTTCAAGAATTCAAGCATGTCATTACTGACCCAGATTTTCGGTAGCCGCAACCAGCGGCTGCTCAAGCAATACCAAAAAACGGTACGCGAGATCAATGCGCTCGAGCCGGCGATGGAAAAACTGTCGGACGCCGAGCTGCAAGCGAAAACGCCTGCATTCAAGGAACGCATCGCCAATGGCGAGGAGCTCGATACGCTCCTGCCCGAAGCGTTTGCCGTCTGCCGCGAAGCGAGCAAGCGCGTCTTCAAGATGCGCCACTTCGACGTGCAGCTGATCGGCGGCATGGTTCTGCACTACGGCAAGATCGCCGAAATGGGCACCGGCGAGGGCAAGACCCTGACCGCGACCCTGCCGGCCTATCTGAACGCGCTGTCGGGCAAGGGCGTGCACATCGTCACCGTCAACGACTATCTGGCGCAGCGCGACGCGGAAACCATGGGCAAGCTGTACAGCTGGCTGGGCCTGACCACCGGCATCAACCTGTCGCAGATGGAGCACGCCACCAAGCAGGCGGCCTACGCGTCCGACATCACCTACGGCACCAACAACGAATTCGGCTTCGACTACCTGCGCGACAACATGGTGTTCGAGGCCCGCGACCGCGTGCAGCGCGCGCTGAACTTCGGCATCGTCGATGAAGTCGACTCGATCCTGATCGACGAAGCGCGCACCCCGCTGATCATCTCCGGCCAGGCCGAGAACCACACCGACCTGTACTACAAGATCAATGAACTGCCGCGTTTGCTGACCCAGCAGATCGGCGAGGAAACCCCGGACGGCAAGGGCAAGATCGAAGTCCCGGGCGACTACACCAAGGACGAAAAAGCCCACCAGGTGCTGCTGACCGAAGCCGGCCACGAAAAGGCCGAAGCGATCCTGACCAAGATGGGCCTGCTGCCGGAAGGCGCCTCGCTGTACGACTCGGCCAACATCACGCTGGTGCACCACCTGTACGCTGCGCTGCGCGCGCACGCGCTGTACTTCAAGGATCAGCACTACGTGGTGCAGAACAATGAAGTGGTGATCGTCGACGAATTCACCGGCCGCCTGATGACGGGCCGCCGCTGGTCCGACGGCCTGCACCAGGCAGTCGAAGCGAAAGAGGGCGTGAAGATCCAGAACGAGAACCAGACGCTGGCCTCGATCACCTTCCAGAACTACTTCCGCATGTATGCGAAGCTGGCCGGCATGACCGGTACCGCCGATACCGAAGCCTACGAATTCCAGGAGATCTACGGCCTCGAGACCGTGGTGATCCCGCCTAACCGTCCTTCGCAGCGCAAGGACCGCCAGGATCAGGTCTACAAGACCTCGGCCGAGAAGTACAACGCCATGATGCTGGAAATCCGCGAGTGCTACGACCGCGGCCAACCGGTGCTGGTCGGTACCACCTCGATTGAAAACTCGGAACTGCTGTCGGGCATCCTGACCAAGGGCGGCCTGCCGCACAACGTCCTGAACGCCAAGCAGCACGCCCGCGAAGCGGAAATCATCGCCCAGGCGGGCAGCCCGAAGGCGATCACCATCGCCACCAACATGGCCGGTCGCGGTACCGACATCGTGTTGGGCGGTAACGTCGAAAAGCAGATCCAGTTCGTCGAAGCCAATCCTGAACTGAGCGACGCCGACAAGGCCGCGCAGGCCAAGGCGCTGCGCGACGGCTGGCAGGCGCTGCACGAGCAGGTGGTTGCCGCAGGCGGCCTGCACATCGTCGGCACCGAGCGTCACGAATCGCGCCGGGTGGACAACCAGCTGCGCGGCCGCGCGGCGCGCCAGGGCGACCCGGGCATGTCGCGCTTCTTCCTGTCGCTGGACGACCAGCTGCTGCGCATCTTCGCGGGCGACCGCGTGCGCGCCATCATGGACCGCCTGAAGATGCCGGAAGGCGAACCGATCGAAGCGGGCATCGTTTCGCGTTCGATCGAATCGGCGCAGCGCAAGGTCGAGGCACGCAACTTCGACATCCGCAAGCAGCTGCTGGAATACGACGACGTCGCCAACGACCAGCGCAAAGTGATCTACCAGCAGCGCAACGAGCTGCTGGAAACCACCGACATCTCGGAGCTGATCGAGTCCCTGCGCCACGGCGCCTTCACCGACCTGGTACGCGAATACGTGCCGGCGGAATCGGTCGAGGAACAGTGGAACATCAAGGGCCTGGAAGCGGCGCTGGCGTCGGAGTGGCAGATCGACCTGCCGCTGCGCTCCATGCTGGAAACGGAACAGAACCTGAACGACGACGACATCCTGGAACGCGTGCTGGCCGCTGCCGACGCGCTGTACCAGTCGAAGATCGATATCGTCGGCAAGGAATCGTTCGGCGGCTTCGAGCGCAA
Organism: Duganella sp. LjRoot269; assembly: GCF_964254095.1. Classification (NCBI taxonomy): domain Bacteria; kingdom Pseudomonadati; phylum Pseudomonadota; class Betaproteobacteria; order Burkholderiales; family Oxalobacteraceae; genus Duganella; species Duganella sp. LjRoot269. The sequence continues at coordinate 1,579,553 of NZ_CAXUSL020000001.1, forward strand.
CGTCATGCTGCAGAGCGTCGACAGCCACTGGCGCGAGCACCTGGCCGCGCTGGACCACCTGCGCCAGGGTATCCACCTGCGCGGCTATGCGCAAAAGAATCCGAAACAGGAATACAAGCGCGAGGCGTTCGAACTGTTCGGCCAGATGCTGGACATGATCAAGAACGAAGTGGTCAAGCTGATCATGACGGTACGCATCCAGTCGCGCGAAGAGATCGACGCTGCGGAAGCGGCGATGCAGCAGTCGCACGTGGAAAACGTGCACTACCAGCACGCCGACTTCAACCCGAACGCCGCGCCGGAGGAACTGCTGGCGCCCGCGCAGGTCAGCGGCCTGCCGCCGGAACTGCAAGGCCTGAGCGGCGAACAGCTGATGGAGCTGGGCCTGAAGGTCGGCCGCAACGATCCATGCCCTTGCGGCAGCGGCAAGAAGTACAAGGCCTGCCACGGCAAGCTGGCTTGAACAGCCTGGCGTGAAGCAAACAAACCCGTAAAGTCCAGGCTTTACGGGTTTTTTTTGCGCATGCAAACGGCTGCGATATCCATAGTGATATCGTTGTTCGTTAAAAAGTTATTGGTTATTCAGTAATCCCCGCATTACATTTCCATGGCTGCACTTTGGACGACAGGATCACGAGCAAAAATGGTACCGCAACCATTTTTCACTTCTATAACATTGGAACTAACATGAAAAAAAATACGGGGACATCCACCTACTGCGCGCTGCTCCTGGCGTTGGCCATTCCGGCCGCCGCCCAGGGCGCCGATGTGCGGACCCAGGCGGAAACGCAGGCCCGCGCCCTGGTGACGCAGATGACGCTGGACGAAAAGATAGACCAGTTGCTGAACGTTGCGCCGGCACTGCCGCGCCTTGGTATCCCCGCCTACAACTGGTGGACCGAGTCGCTGCACGGCGCGCTGGGACCGGTGCCGACCACCAACTTCCCGGAACCCATCGGGCTCGCCGCCAGTTTCGACGCCCCCCTCGTTCAGCAGGTCGCCTCGGCGATCAGCGTCGAGGTCCGCGCGCTGCACACGCTGGGCCGCGCGACCGGGCACCTGGGACGCATCGGCACCGGCCTCGACACGTGGTCGCCGAATATCAATATCTTCCGCGATCCGCGCTGGGGGCGCGGGCAGGAGACGTATGGCGAAGACCCGCAGCTGACGGCGGCGCTGGGTGTCGCCTTCATCCAGGGCATGCAGGGCCCGAACCCGGACCTGCCGCAGGTGATCGCCACGCCCAAGCATTTCGCCGTGCACAGCGGGCCGGAGTCGACACGGCACCTCGCGGACGTCTTCGTCTCCGCGCATGACCTGGAAGACACCTATCTGCCCGCGTTCCGCGCCGCCATCGTGGACGGCAAGGCCGGATCGATCATGTGCGCCTACAACCGCATCGACGGCCAGCCGGCCTGCGGCAGCGAACTGCTGCTCAAGCAAACCCTGCGCGGCGCCTGGGGCTTCAAGGGCTATGTGGTGTCCGATTGCGATGCCGTGACCGATATCTCGGAGCAGCACAAATATGCGCCGGATCCGGCCGCCGCGGTGGCCGTCGCCTTGAAGGCCGGCACCGACAACGAGTGCAACACCAAGACGCTGGGCGACGTGCCGGGCTTGAGCGCGCGTTACCGCGAAGCGTGGCAGCGCGGCCTGATCGGCGGCGCCGATATCGACCGCGCGCTGGTGCGCCTGTTCTCGGCGCGCTATCGCAACGGCGACCTAGCGGGATTCGCACCGCGCGGCGGCAGCGCCGTTCCGGTCAGCGCCATCGGCACGGCGGCGCATCAGGAGCTGGCGCTGCAGGCCGCGACCAAGAGCCTGGTGCTGCTGAAGAACGATGGCGTGCTGCCGCTCAAGCCCGGCCTGAAGCTGGCGGTGATCGGTCCGCTGGCCGACGCCACCCGCGTCCTGCGCGGCAATTACTCCTCGACGCTGTCGGCGCCGCCGGTGTCGGTGGTCGACGGCTTGCGCCGCGTGCTGCCGCAGGCGCGGGTGACGCTGGTGCCCGCCGGCGCCTCGGTCACCGACGGCGATCCGGTCCCGGCGGCCGCGCTGCGCACACCCGACGGCCAGCCCGGCCTGCGCGCGGACTACTTCAACCGCAACGACGGCAAGTACGACGGCACGCCGGCCGCCACCCGCATCGAACCGGGGCTGGAATCGCATGCGCTCGAGCTGAAGCAGGTCGACGAACACCACATGGTGGTCTGGAGCGGCGACCTGGTCGCGCCGGAGAGCGGCACCTACCGCCTCGGCGTGACCGGCGTGAAGGGGACGCTGACGGTGGGTGGCCGGCCGGCGGTCGAAGCCCTGGCCTATTCGCAATGGGCGGAACCGTTGCAACTGCATGAGGTCCGGCTGGAGCAGGGCCAGCGCTACCCGCTGCGCTTCCATGCGGAGGCGGGCGGCAGCGGCGTGCCCGGCCTGTACTGGAAACGGGTCTCGACCGACGTCGACGCCGACCTGAAGGCCGGCACCGCCGACGCCGATGTCATCGTCGCCGTGGTCGGCCTGACTTCGGATCTGGAAGGCGAAGAGATGGCGCTGAAGATCGACGGCTTTGCCGGCGGCGACAAGACCTCGCTGGACCTGCCGGCGGAACAGCGCCGTTTGCTGGAGCGCGCCAAGGCGCTGGGCAAACCCCTGGTCGTGGTCCTGATGAACGGCAGCGCGCTCGACTTGTCATGGGCGAAGGACAATGCCGCCGCCATCCTGGAAGCCTGGTATCCGGGCCAGGCCGGCGGCCTGGCGGTCGCCAACGTGCTGGCGGGCCGTGCCGATCCCGGCGGACGCCTGCCGCTGACCTTCTACCGCGGCCTGGCCGACCTGCCGCCCTTCGACGACTACGCGATGCAGGGGCGTACCTACCGCTATTACGCCGGCACGCCGGTCTATTCGTTCGGCGACGGCTTGAGCTACACCACCTTCAGCTATACGCCGCTGCGGATAGCGCCGGTGGGCGGCGCGCCGGAAAATGGCGTGGTGGTCACCACCGAGATCGCCAACACCGGCACCCGCGCCGGCGACGAGGTCGCCCAACTGTACCTGACGCCGCCGGCATTCGAGGGCGCGCCGCGGCTGGCGCTGCGCGGTTTCCAGCGCGTGACGCTGAAGGCGGGCGAGCGCCGCCAGATCAGCTTCCGTCTGTCGCCGCGCGACCTGAGCTTTGTTACGCGCGATGGCACGCGGCAGTTGATGCCCGGCCAGTACAAGCTGAGTGTCGGCTCGGGCCAGCCCGGGGCGGGGGCGGGACAGCAGACAACACTGGTATTGAACCGCACCGTGCTGCTGGCAAAATAGGCTGGAGAACAGAAAGGGATCGTGAAGACGGCGGCGTTTTACTTCGTCTCGCGCTGCGGTGCGACGCGCGGCAGCAGCATGCGCACCGCCGTGCCCACGCCCGGCGCCGAATCGATGATGATGCGTCCGCCCAGCACGCCGGTTACGATGTTATAGACGATATTCATCCCCAGCCCGGTGCCGCCCTGGCCCATCTTGGTGGTGAAGAACGGATCGAACACCTTGCGCAGCACGTCCTCCGGCATGCCGGCGCCGTCGTCGCTGAACATCAGCTCGACGATGCCTTCGTCGACCGTCTCGCCGCGCACGGTGATGGTGCCGCCGTGGCGGCCCTCGAAGGCGTGGTTGAGCGCGTTGTTGATCAGGTTGTTCAAGACCTGGTACAGCGCGCCCGGATAGGAGTCGAACACCAGCCCTTCCTCGATCTGCATCACCGCCTCGCAACCGCTGCGGCGCAGGCGCGGCAGGTAGGTGGCCAGCGTGTCGTGCACCGCCGCCTGCAGGTCGAACGTGCGCCGCTGGTCGTTGGTCTGGTCGACCGCGATCTGCTTGAACGACGAGATCAGTTCCGCCGCCTTGTGCAACGAACCGGAAATCAACTGGCTGGCCATGCGCACCTCGTCCAGGTGCGCCGTCAGTTCGGAGCGCCGCAGCGCGCCCGCCGCCACGTGGCGGTCGAATTCCACCACGCGGTCGCGCAGCGCGGTCGACGCCAGCAGGCTGTTGCCGATCGGCGTGTTCAGTTCGTGCGCGATGCCGGCCACCAGCGATCCCAGCGACGCCATCTTCTCCGCCGCCAGCAGCTCGTCCTGGGTGCGCTGCAGGGTCTCGAGCGCCGCGCTCAGGTCGGCGTTGGCGCGCTCCAGCGCGGCCGAGCGTTCGCTCACGCGGCTCTCCAGCGACACGTTCAAGTCCTTCAGCTCGCGCTTGGCGTTGAGTTCCTCGGTCAGGTCCAGCAGCGCCCAGATGATGGACGGGTTGCCGTCCAAGGTCAGCGACGACGACCAGATCGCCACGCTGCCCACGCTGCCGTCGGGCAGCAGTACGCCGGCCACCGCGCCATGCACGGCGCCTTCGGTCCGGTACATATCCCAGATGCGTTCGCGCTCGATGGCGCTGGCCCAGAACGGCACTTCGTCGCTGCGCTTGCCGATCAGGTTGGTGGCGGCCGCGCCGAAGGTATGCGTCAGCGCCCGGTTGGCGGCGACGATGCGGCCGTCGCGGTCCGATACCGTCAGCGGCAGCGGCGCCATGTCGAACAGGGTCTTGAAGCGCGCCTCCGATTCCGACAGCCGCAATTGCGACTGCTCCAGCTGGGCGATGCGCTCGCGCAGCGTCGCGCTCATGGTGTTGAGCGCGCGGGTGAAGACGGTGATCTCGTCGCCGCCCTCGACCGGCAGCGCCTTGCTGTAGTCGCCCAGCGCCATCTGTTCCGACTGGCCCGTCAGCGCGTCCAGCCGGCGCCCGATGCCGTGGGTGAAGGCGTAGAACAGCACCAGCCCGAGCGCCAGGCCGACCAGCGAAATCAGTCCGCCCTGGACCATCACCTCGTCGCGCGCCTGTTTCAGGTCCTTGGTGGTCAGGCCGAAGTTGACCGAGCCGATGCGGTTATCCTGCAGCAGCAGCGGCGAGCGCGCGTGCAGCGTGGCGCCGCTGATGAGGGTGCGCACGCCTTTGAAGCTGGTGCCTCCGCCTTGCCTGAGGATTTCGGGCAGCGGCATGGCGCGCTTGCCCACTTCGATGATAGGTTGTTCGTCCTGGTCGAGGATGACGAGGTAGCGCAGGAAGCTGTCGTCCGGGTCGGACAGCATCTCGGCCAGGTAGCCGGCCAGTTCCGGCAGGCGGCCGCGCGTGGCGTAGGGGCTGAGGGAGAGGTTGAGCGTTACCGCGTATTCTTGCGCGACCCGCTCGGCGTTGGTGCTGACGGCGTGGTTCATCAGGCGCAGGCTGTTCCAGATCAGCAGGCCGACCACCAGCGCCTGGATGACGGCGCTCAGCAGCAGGAATTTCGCGCGCAGCGATAGTCTCAAAACATGCACTCCCGGTGGGTATGCCAGGAGCGCGCCCGCCGCCCTGTGGGACGGCGGGATGAAGCGGCTGCCTGGGGTTAAGGCAGGGTAAGGATCACCTTGACGGTATCGTCCACTGCCGACTTGTCAATATAACCGATCGCCTTCGGATCGGCAGCAACTGCTTTCTTCACCTCGGCATTGTTCGGATATTCCTTCGGCGGCGTGGCCTTGCCGGTGAAGACCAGCTTGGACCACAGGGCCTTGACCTGTGCAGGATCCTTTTCCGCGACTTTCTGGTAGAACTCGGCGCGGATGTGGGAGCCTTCGGCCTGGTCGATCGGCGTGAACAGGTTGGATTTACCGAGGAAGAATTGCGACGCCTGTTCCGAGAACATGCGGGTCGCCGGATTCTTCTGGCTGACGATGACGACGGTTTCCGCCGAGGCGGCGGCGGCCAGCGACGACAGCAGCGCGGCGATAATCAATTTTTTCATGTGTGCCTCCCGATCAGAATACGAAGTCGAGCGCGGCGCCGACGACGGTAACGTTGTTGGTGATGCCGGTTGCCGGTACGTAGATCAGCGAACCCGATTTGGTCTTGGGCTTGACGCGGTCGACCTGCACCTTCAGCGCGATCGATTTGGCGAAGTCCCAACGCACGCCGATCAGGTCGGACGATTGCTCGGCCGATTTCAGCAGGCCGTACACGGTCGAACCCAGCGGGCCGGTCTTCGGGAAGGTGGCCGGCGGAGTCACCGAGCTGCCCGCGTCGGTGTAGGCGGCGTGCGCGTAGTACGGCAGCACCTTGCCGACGCGGTAGCCGGCCAGCACGTACCAGGCGTTGGTGTCCGGGATGTAGACGGCTTCCTTGGCGCGGCGCTGCGCGTACTCGGTCTGCACCAGGATGCTGTTCCAGTCCATGGTCGCGCCCAGCGAGGTGAAGGCGATCTTCTTGCCGTCGGTCAGGCCGATGTCGTTGGCCAGCTGGCCGAAGCCGACCTTGGTCAGCGTCGCGGTCAGGCTGTTGATCGGGGTCAGGTCGTTGCTCTTCAGGTCAGCTTGCGCGTGGCCGACGCGCACCACGAACGGGCCGTATTCGCCGGTGAAGCTGATGCCGACGGCCGGCGCGCGGTAGGTGGCGACGACGCCGCCGGCGGTCGGGATGAACAGCTTGCCGCGGCTGACGCCGGCGAACGCCTGGGTGGTGAAGTTGAAATCGCCGAAGGCGCGCTGGAAGTTGACGTCGGCGCCGTCGACGTTTTCAATCGGGGCCTGGCCGTACATCTCGATCGGCGGACGCATCATGGTGTTGGCGTAGCCGACGTTCTGGTAGTCGGAGATCAGGAAGATGGCCGGCACGACGCGGCCGACGCGCACGCTGACTTCATCGTTGACGCGGGCCTTGAGGAAGGCCCAGGTCAGGTCGGTGGTGAAGCTCGGGCTGGTGTTCTTGCGGGTCAGGATCTGCGCGGTGCCCGACAGCCAGTCGTTGAGCTTGTAGGTCGCCTGCAGGCCCAGGTTGGAGTCCAGGCCGATCTTGGCCTTGTCGGCCACGCCTTCGGCCTGGTTGTAGCGGGCAAACTGCGCTTGATCGGTATTGCTCTTGGCGACGCCCAGCGTGCCGAAGCCGCTGATGCTCAGGTTGCCGTCATCCAGGGTGCCGGCCTGCGCTTGCAGAGCGGCGGTGGCGGCGAAGACGGCAGCTGCTAAAACTTGCTTTTTCATGTGGTCTGTATCCTTTGATTTATTGTCCGTGTGGTCTGCGGCAGACGATCGTGTCGTCTTTTTGTCTCGTGACATGCGGGGGTGGGCATTTCGGGGCTCACGATAAACGAATTTCCGTACGGCACGAACCGCATTTATTAAAAACCGAACGAGTGTTCTAATTTTCTGTGGTTTTTGCGTTGAAAAATGAATATTTTCTCAACGAAATCATGGGGTTGTACGACATCCATCATGGCCGCCATGCGGCGTCCACTATGCCCCTGCGCAGTTTGCGTCGTCAGGTATTACAATAGCGGCTCCCACTTTCCACCCACGAGATCACTTATATGGCCGTCAATTCCCCTCTGCCCGTCGCCTCCGCCCTGAAGCCTGTAGCCGGCATCGAAATCGGCTTTGCCGAAGCCGGCATCAAGAAGCCGAACCGCAAGGACGTGCTGGTGATGAAAGTGGCGCCGACAGCCACCGTGGCCGGCGTGTTCACGCTGAACCGCTTCTGCGCCGCGCCGGTGCAGATCGCCAAGGCCCACCTGGCGGCAGCCAAGGAAAGCGGCAAGCCGATCGCCGCGCTGCTGATCAACACCGGCAACGCCAACGCCGGCACCGGCGAACTGGGGCTGTCGCTGGCCAATGAAACCTGCGCCGCGCTGGCCGCGCAACTGGGCTGCGACGCGTCGCAGATCCTGCCGTTTTCCACCGGCGTGATCCTCGAGCCGCTGCCGGCCGCCAAGGTGATCGCCGGCCTGCCGCAAGCGGTCGCCGGCCTGAAGGCCGACAACTGGTACAACGCCGCCGAAGCCATCATGACCACCGACACGCAGCCGAAAGCCGGTTCGCGCACCGTCACCATCGGCGGCCACAGCGTCACCATGAGCGGCATCAGCAAGGGCGCCGGCATGATCAAGCCGAACATGGCGACCATGCTGGGCTACCTGGCGTTCGACGCCAAGGTCGCGCAGCCGGTGCTCGACGTGCTGGTCAAGCAGGTGGCCGACAAGTCGTTCAACTGCATCACCATCGACGGCGACACCTCGACCAACGATTCCTTCATGCTGATCGCCACCGGCGCCGGCTCGCTGGTGATCGACTCGGTGGACTCGCCGGCATACGCCGAGCTGGCGGCCGCCGTCACCGAGCTGTCGCTGTTCCTGGCGCAGGCCATCGTGCGTGACGGCGAAGGCGCCACCAAGTTCATCACCATCACCGTGGAAGAGGGCGCGAGCGTCGAAGAGTGCCGCAAGATCGCCTATTCGATCGGCCATTCGCCGCTGGTGAAGACCGCCTTCTTCGCCTCCGACCCCAACCTGGGCCGCATCCTGGCCGCCATCGGCTACGCCGGCGTCGACGACCTGGATGTCAGCAAGCTGAATATGTACCTGGACGACGTGTGGGTGGCCAAGAACGGCGGCCGCAATCCGGACTACAAGGAGGAGGACGGCCAGCGTGTGATGAAGCAGAGCGAGATCCTGGTGCGCGTCAAGCTGGCGCGCGGCGCGGCGGCGGCCACGGTCTACACCTGCGACCTGTCGCACGACTACGTCAGCATCAACGCCGACTACCGTTCCTAAGATGGCGACGCCTCTCGAACAATTCCTGGTGCGCGCCGAGGCCTTGCTGGCGCGCGTGGAGGCGGTGCTGCCGCAGGCGCCGCGCGAGCCGGACTGGAAGCTGGGCTTCGCTTTCCGCTGGCGCAAGCGCAACGGCGGCGGCGCCAGCTACCTGCAAGCGGTGGCCCACGTGTCGCCGATCGCGCTGGACGACCTGCAGCACATCGGCCCGCAGAAAGAGCAGATCGAACAGAACACCCGCCAGTTCGTGCAGGGCAAGCCGGCCAACAACGTGCTGCTGACCGGCGCGCGCGGCACCGGCAAGTCCTCGCTGATCAAGGCCTGCCTGAACCAGTTCGCCAAGGACGGCCTGCGCCTGATCGAGGTGGACAAGGCCGACCTGGCCGAGCTGCCGGACATCGTCGACATCGTGGCCGGGCGGCCGGAGCGCTTCATCGTCTTCTGCGACGACCTGTCGTTCGAGGAAGGCGAGAGCGGCTACAAGGCGTTGAAGGTGGCGCTGGACGGCAGCATCTCGGCGCAGTCGGACAATGTGCTGATCTACGCCACCTCCAACCGCCGTCACCTGATGCCGGAGCGGATGTCGGATAACATGACATACAAGCACGACGAGGACGGCGACCTGCATCCGGGCGAGACGGTGGAAGAGAAGATTTCGCTGTCCGAGCGCTTCGGCCTGTGGCTGACCTTCTACCCGTTCAAGCAGGACGACTACCTGGCCATCGTCGGCCACTGGCTGTCGTCGCTGGGCTGCAGCGAGGCGCAGATCGAGGCGGCGCGCGCCGACGCCCTGCGCTGGGCCTTGCAGCGCGGCTCGCGCTCGGGCCGCGTGGCGTGGCAGTTCGCCAAGGACTACGCCGGAAAGCAGGCATGAGCGGCGCGGAGGTGAAGGTCAAGCCGGTCGACGTGGCGGTGGGCATCCTGGTCAAGCCGAACGGCGACGTGCTGCTGGGCCAGCGCCCGGCGGGCAAACCGTACGACGGCTACTGGGAGTTCCCCGGCGGGAAAGTCGATCCGGGCGAGACGATACTGCAGGCGCTCAAGCGCGAGTTTGTCGAGGAGCTGGGGCTGACCATCAACAGCGCCGAGGAGTGGTGCGGCGTCGAGTACGTGTACCCGCACGCGCACGTGCGGCTGCATTTCTACATCAGCCGCGACTGGCATGGCGAACCGCAAAGCCTGGAAGGGCAGGCGTTCGCATGGCAGGGAACGGTGGGCGTCGAACCGCTGCTGCCGGCCACGATCCCGTTGCTGGAGTGGCTGGAGCAGGTGCGCTACAGCTAAGAAAAGCGGGGTCAGTTCCGAAAAGCGGGGTCAGTTTGAGGAACCCCGGGTTTCATGGACACTCTAACAGAGGTCAGCATGCCTCGGGAGGATAGCCATGGAGAACGAAACAGCCAGACTGCGCACAGTGTTCTCGGATGAGTTTAAGCGGCAGGCGGTCGTTAGGTTGCGGCAACGAGAGCAAACTGCGACCGACCTGGCACTGGAACTAGGTATTCGCCGTAACCTGCTCTACAAATGGGCCAGGAAATTTGATCAGCTGGTTCCGGATGAGAAATTCCGAATCCCGGGGCGTCCACGCTTGGACGAGGAGGATGAAGTGACGCAACTGCGGCGCCGGTTGGCTAAGGCCGAGGAAGAACTGGACATCCTAAAAAAGTTCGATGCGTACTTAACTCGCCTAGCGAAGTGAAGTACGCCTATATCGACCGCTACCGCCGCGAGTTTGCCGTCAAGTCATTGTGCCGGGCGCTAGACATCAGTCGTAGCCGTTATTACGCCTACAAGGCGGCGCCACAGAGCTTGCATAGCTTGGAAGATATGGCCTTGCGGCAGGAGATTGTTCGCGTGCACACGGAACACCGCTGGATTCCGGGTTCAGTCAAGACCTGGCGCCTGCTTAATGGGCAAGGCGTTCGTTGCGGCAAACACCGCATTGCCCGGTTGCGTAAGCTCGACGGGGTGAAATCCAACCGCAGCCGTCGTGCTCACTCCAAACAAGCCAAGGACCGCTCGCAGCCACCGGCCCCCAATCTGGTGCAGCGTCGCTTTCAGGTTGGGCTGCCGAACCAGGTCTGGGTTGGTGACATGACGATGATACGCACCAAAGAGGGATTCCTGCATCTGGCGGTAGTCTTAGATCTGTTTGCGCGTCGGGTAGTGGGCTGGTCGATGCATGATGCCCCGGTCGTCGCGTTGCCGACCGCAGCACTTCAGATGGCTATTGATCAAAGAAAACCTGCACCGGGCCTCATCTTCCACAGTGACCAAGGCAGCGCCTATGGATCGCACGACTATCGAGAGTTGATGGGGCGACATGGCTTGCAGGCCAGCATGAGCCGCAAAGGAAACTGTCACGACAATGCCGTGGCCGAGAGTTTCTTTTCAAGCTTGAAGAATGAACTGATACACGACCGGATCTTTCCGACTCGCGCTGAGGCGGCAGCGGTCGTCAACGACTACATTGCGGTGTACTACAATCAAATGCGTCTGCACCAAACCTTAAGGTACCAGACACCGGTAAAAGTCGAGGCACAATTCTGTGTGCCTATTTAACTGTCCGGGAAATCCGGGATACCTCAGTTCCGGCAATCGGACACGAGCTCGACAGCGACGCTGTCGAGCTCGTGTCCGATTGCCGGAACTGACCCCGCTGTTTTATTCCTCGTCGAAGGGATCCTTCGGCGGCTCGGCAGGTATCGTGTATTTTTCCTCGGCCCAGGCGCCGAGGTCTATCTGTTTGCAGCGTTCCGAGCAGAACGGGCGATACTTATTCTCTTCCTTCCACTCCACTTTGGCGGAGCAGGTAGGGCAGTCAACTACGGTGGCCATGATCAATCTTCAGAAGTTACAGAGGGTGAGCTCGAATGGTACATCATCTTCCAGCGGCTTGGGTTTCAGGTCGCCGCCCTGGCTGGTAAAGCGCACCCACAACATGTACTTGTTGGCGGAAATTTCCGGGATCGCGCCCAGCGATTCGTCCAGGGTCAGCCGCAGCATCTGGTACACCTTGCCCTGCAACATCTGCTGGTAGCTGCCGGCGACGGCGATCATCTTGACCGGGCCGCCGGAATCGCGCAGCAGGCGCAGCACCAGGCCCAGCGCGTCGAACAGCGGCGCCAGCGGCGCGAACCAGTTGACGATGTCGTTGAAGCGCTGCTCGGCCGGACGCTTTTGCCACGCGTAGTAGGACGGCAGGTCGAATTCGCAGGCGCCGCCCGGAATGATGGTGCGGCCGCGTATGCTCATCAGCCATTCATTGTCGCGCACGTTCTGCCCGGTCTTGCCCTGGGCGGCGACCAGCGCGCTGCTGACGCCGTCCAGCTCGGCCAGGATGGCGTCCAGCGTTTCGGCTTGTACATTGGGATTCATGCGATAGCCCAGCAGGCTCTGGCGCTGGCGCTCCAGTTCCTGCAGCAGGTCGGACTTCAGGTCGGCGCGGCCGGCCACTTCCAGCATATCGAAGATGGTCGCCAGCGCGACGTGGTGCTGCATGGGATGTTCTTGATGCACAAAGAACTTGAATTTCTCGTACAGATCCTCCAGTCGCAACAACGTGCGGATGCGCTCGTTGAAAGGATATTCGTAGACAATCAAAATAACATCCCTCTGTGTGGTGGACTTGCGATGAATTCTCGTGATTTTGAAGCAAGCGAAGCAAAATTACAAACGTTGCGAAGGTATTGTTACCGTTCTTTTTGAAAATGCCAGCTCATTTCCAAATATAAATGGTGCAGGCGGTCGATTTGGGGCTCCAGCGCCTCGATTCCGCCGCCGTTTTCAATCACGTCGTCCGCCGCGTCCAGCCTTTGCTGGCGGCTGGCCTGCGCCGCCATGATGGCGCGGACCTGCGCTTCGGGCAAATTGTTTCGCGCCATCACGCGCGCAATTTGCACTTCTTCCGGGCAGTCTACCGCAAGGATGCGCGTGACGCGCTCACGCCAGGAACCGGATTCGACCAGCAGCGGCACGGCGAAGATCACGTAGCTGCCGGTGGCCGCTGCGGCCGCGGCCAGCGCGGCGTCGCGGATGCGGGGATGGAGGATGGCTTCCAGCCTGGCCTTGGCGCCGGCGTCGGCAAACACCAGGCTGCGCATGCGCGCGCGGTCGAGCGCGCCGGAGGCGTCGGCAAACCCGGGGCCGAATTCGGCGACGATGGCCGGCATCGCCGCGCCGTGCCGCGCCGTCAGGCTGTGGGCGATCTGGTCGGTGTCGACGATGCTGGCGCCGCGCGCGGCGAACATGTCGGCCACGGTGCTCTTGCCGCTGCCGATGCCGCCGGTCAGGCCGATGGAGAAGGGCAGCGTGGGCAGCGTGTTCATGGCGGGGTCAGGGTACAAAGCTCATCGTGAAGGCGGCGATCGGCGCGCCGTACAGCATGGCGACCAGTCCGGCCGCCGCCAGGTAGGGGCCGAACGGAATCGGGTTGTTGCGGCCGTGCTTGGCGAACACGATCAGCGCGATGCCGACGATGGCGCCCACCACCGACGACAGCAGGATGATGGTCGGCAGCATGGTCCAGCCCATCCACGCGCCCAGCGCGGCCAGCAGCTTGAAGTCACCATAGCCCATGCCTTCCTTGCCTGTCGCCAGCTTGAACAGCCAGTAGATGGACCACAGCACCAGGTAGCCGGCCGCCGCGCCGATGACGGCGTCGCGCAGCGGCACGAAGGTGCCGTTGATGTTCATGATCAGGCCGGCCCACAGCAACGGGTAGGTCAGGTCGTCCGGCAGCAGCTGGGTATCGAAGTCGATGAAGGTCATGGCGATCAGCGCATACAGGAACAGCAGGGTCGACAGGCCGGCCCAGCCGCTGCCGAAGTGCCAGATCATCACGGCGCTCAGCGTGCCCGTCAGCGCCTCGACGGCCGGATAGCGGGCCGAGATCGGCGCCTTGCAGTTGCTGCAGCGGCCGCGCAGCACCAGGTAGCTGACCACCGGGATGTTTTCCAGCGCCGTGATCTGGTGCTTGCAGTGCGGGCAGGCCGAGCGCGGCACCATCAGGTTGTAGCGGTCGGTGTGCGGCAATTGCTTGCCCGATTCGGAGGCGACGTAATTGTCCGATTCGCGCTGCATCATCTTCGGCAGGCGGTGGATCACGACGTTGAGAAAGCTGCCGAACAGCAGGCCGAACAGGCCGGCGATGAGGCTGATGGCCAGGTTGCCGGCGGGGGCGAACAGCAGGGTCGATTCAGGCATAGGAAAGAAGCTCAGGGCCGCAGGATAATCACCAGCCCATAATAAAGCATTACGGCAACATTGCGGCGCCGTTTTTCAAGGCAATCCACCCAGTTCGCCCAGGATGTTGCGCACCGCCGCCAGCACCTCGTCCGACAGCGCCGGATCCGCCTTGGCGACGGCGCGCGCCGCCGCCACGCCGCCTATCATCGCGGCGGCGATCGTCAGTCCGGTCTGGCGCGCGTCGGCTTCCGGCCTGGCCTTGGCGACCTGCCGCTCGAACGCGGTCGCGGTGCGCAGGAAGCCTTCGGCGAAGTGGGCGCTGAGGGCCGCGTCCTGGCGGCCGATCTCGCTGGCCGAGGCCGCCAATGCGCAGCCGCCGGACATGTCGTCGCGGGTGGCGGGGGCCAGGTAATAGTCGAGGAACTCGGCCAGGTCGGGGATGCCGTCCTTGGCGTGCTTGCCCAGCCGCGCGGCCGCGCGCTGCACGCCGTAGCCCAGCGCTTCGGCCGCCAGCGCTTCCTTGGACGGGAAGTGCGCATACAGCGCGCCGTGGGTCAGGCCCGCTTCCTTGCTGATTTCAGCCACGCCGACGCCGTCGATGCCGCGCTCGCGGAACAGGCGGCCGGCCGCCTGCACCAGTGCGTTACGGTTTTCCTCGGCTTTTTCTTTGGTGATGCGCATGGGCAGATTGTAGGTCAAATTGATTACCATCGCAATCAATACGCGTCTTCCCTCGTTGGAGATATGGGCCGCGCCAGCGAGTTATGGCACTGTGATGAACTGCCCCATCCGGCCCGGAGCCGCTCTTGCCTTCCTACTTGATACCGCTATTATTGCTGGCCTGCGCAGTGCCTTCGGCGCTGCTGCTGGTGTGCATGCGGCGGATGCGGCGGCGGCTGGAGCACCGCGCGCGCGCGGCGGCCGCGCTGCACGATACGCTGCTGCAAAGCATACAGGGCATGATCCTGCGCTTCCAGAGCGTCGCGCACCGCCTGCCGCCCGGCAGCGCCGAGCGGGAGACCATAGAAACCATCCTCGACCAGGCCGACGAGGTGCTGGCCGAGGCGCGCCACCAGATCGTGGCGCTGCGCCGGCCGGACCCCGCAACGCCCGCGCCGGCTACACCACCGAACCGAGCTTGAAGATCGGCAGGTACATCGCGATCACCAGGCCGCCGATCAGCACGCCCAGGATGACCATGATGGCCGGCTCCATCAGGCTCGACAGCGAGGCCACGGCCTCGTCCACTTCTTCCTCGTAGAAGTCGGCCACCTTGCCCAGCATGGCGTCCAGCGAACCGGACTCCTCGCCGATGGCGACCATCTGCGTCACCATGTTGGGGAACACGTCGGCGTTCTGCATCGCCACCGTCAGGCTGGTGCCGGTGCTGACCTCGTTCTGGATCTTGCGCGTGGCGTCCAGGTACACGGCGTTGCCGGCCGCGCCGCCGACCGAATCGAGCGACTCCACCAGCGGCACGCCGGCGGCGAACATGGTGGCCAGCGTGCGGGTCCAGCGGGCGATGGTGGCCTTGCGGATCACGTCGCCGAACACCGGCAGCTTGAGCAGCAGCTTGTCCATGAAGCGCTGCATCTGCAAGGAGCGCTGCCAGGCGCGGAAGAAGAAGTAGATCCCCGCGAACAGCCCGCCGAAAATCAGGTACCACCAGGTGACGAAGAATTCCGACAGCGCCATCACGAACAGCGTGGGCGCCGGCAGGTTGGCGCCGAAGCTCTTGAACACTTCCTTGAACGCCGGCACCACCCAGATCATGATCACGGCCGTGACGATGAAGGCCACCGCCAGGATCGACACCGGATACATCAGCGCCGACTTGATCTTGGCCTTCATGGCCAGCGTCTTTTCCTTGTAGATCGCCAGCCGCGTCAGCAGGTCTTCCAGGATGCCGGCCTGTTCGCCGGCGCCGACCAGGTTGCAGAACAGCGGATCGAAATACAGCGGGAACTTGCGGAACGCCTGGTTCAGGCTGGTGCCGGTCTCGATATCGGCGCGCAAGTCCATCACCAGCTTGGACACCGACGGATTGGCGTGGCCCTTGCCGACGATGTCGAACGATTGCAGCAGCGGCACGCCGGCCTTCATCATCGTCGCCAGCTGGCGCGTGAACAGCGAGATATCCTTGTCGGTGATTTTCTTGCCGCTGCGGTAGGCCTTTTTCTTGACCTTGGTGACCATGATGCCCTGGCGGCGCAGGGTGACGTTGACCACCGCCTCGCCGCCGGCGCGCAGCTCGCCGCGCACGGTCTTGCCGCTCTTGTCCTTGCCCTCCCAGGCGAAAATCGATTCCTTGACCTGGTGGCCTGCGTTGCCGGATGTCGCCATGGGTATGTTTCCTATTCGTTGGTACAGCCGAGCACTTCTTCGAGGCTGGTCAGACCGTTACGCACTTTCACCAGGCCGGACTGGCGCAGCGACTTCACGCCTTCCTCTTCCGACTTGGCGGCGATTTCCATCGAGTTGCCATGCGCCAGGATGATCGCCTCGATCGCCGGCGAGATCGGCATGATCTGGTAGATGCCGACGCGGCCCTTGTAGCCGCCGCCGTTGCAGCGTTCGCAACCGACCGGGCCGTACGGCTTCCAGCTGCCGTCGAGCTCGTGTTCCTTGAAGCCGGCCTTGAGCAGCAGGTCGTGCGAAATCTCCACCGGCTGCTTGCAGGTGCACAGCCGGCGCGCCAGCCGCTGGGCGGTGATCAAGATCACCGACGAGGCGATGTTGAACGGCGCCACGCCCATGTTCATCAGCCGCGTCAGGGTCGACGGCGCGTCGTTGGTGTGCAGCGTCGAGAACACCATGTGGCCGGTCTGGGCGGCCTTGATGGCGATGTCGGCCGTTTCCAGGTCGCGGATCTCGCCGACCATGATGATGTCCGGATCCTGGCGCAGGAAGGACTTCAGCGCCACCGGGAAGGTCAGGCCGGCCTTGTCGTTGACGTTGACCTGGTTCACGCCCGGCAGGTTGATCTCGGCCGGATCTTCGGCGGTGGAGATGTTGATGCCGGGCTTGTTGATGACGTTCAAACAGGTGTACAGCGACACCGTCTTGCCCGAGCCGGTCGGGCCCGTCACCAGCACCATGCCGTACGGGCGCTGGATGGCGTCGAGCAGCAATTCCTTCTGGTCCGGATCGTAGCCGAGCGCGTCGATGCCCATCTGGGCCTGGGTCGCGTCCAGGATGCGCATGACGGTCTTCTCGCCGAACAGCGTCGGCAGGGTCGAGATGCGCAGGTCGATGGTCTTGGTCGGCGACACGATCAGGCGCATGCGGCCGTCCTGCGGGATGCGCTTTTCCGAGATGTCCAGCTTGGCCAGCACCTTGATGCGCGACACCAGCTTTTCCTTGATCGAGATCGGCGGCTGGGCGTGCTCCATCAGCACGCCGTCGACGCGGAAGCGCACGCGGTAGAATTTCTCGAACGGTTCGAAGTGCAAGTCCGAGGCGCCCATGTTGACGGCGTCCATCAGCATCTTGTTGAGGAAGCGCACCACCGGCGCGTCCTCGACGTCGTTGGCGCCGGCGTCGGCCGCCGCCGAGGCCGCCGCCGCGGCGTCTTCCTCTTCGGCGAACTGGATGTCGGCCTCGTCGCCGGCCAGGTCGCTGATGCTTTGCTCGCTGGTCTTGTTCAGCCTGGCCAGCAGCTGCAGCAGCGCGTCATGCGGGACGATGATGGGTTCGACCGTCGACTCGGTCTGGAATTTGATCTGGTCCAGCGCTTGTATATTGGTCGGATCGGAAATCGCCACCGACATCTTGTTGCCGCGCTTGGCCAGCGCGATCACGCGCTGCGCCTGCATCAGCTTGTTGTCGATGATCTTGGCCGGCAGCGCCTCGACGTTCAGCGCCTGCACGTCCATCATCGGATAGGCGAAGGTTTCGGAACAGAAGGTGGCCAGCGCGCGCGAGTCGATCGCGCCGCTGGCCAGCAGCACGTCGATGAACGCCAGTTTCTCGCCCACGGCTTTTTTTTGCAACGCCTCGGCCTGGACGGCGGAAAGGCGTCCCGCTTGCAGCAATGCGCGTGCCAACCCCGGCATCGGGGCGCCTGGCGCGGCGTTGGGTAGGACTGCTGCCATAGAAGCGTTCGTCGGATGGAGGAGGGCGGATCACGGAATGATGCTCTCAGGCATCATATTTGTAAAGCCGTTTGTCGCTCCCAAGAAACGATTGTACTCCGCAATGTTGCTTAAGCCCACGCGATTGATGCGGGATTGATGCGGATTAGTGACTGCGTTTGCTACCCGGACGTATCAATTTGACGACTTTGATGGCCTGGTCGTGGACTTGCACCACTTCGATGATGCACTGGTCGATTTTGATGCTGATCGGCGCGTC
This sequence comes from Duganella sp. LjRoot269, assembly GCF_964254095.1. NCBI lineage: Bacteria > Pseudomonadati > Pseudomonadota > Betaproteobacteria > Burkholderiales > Oxalobacteraceae > Duganella > Duganella sp. LjRoot269. The sequence goes on from NZ_CAXUSL020000001.1 coordinate 1,597,695, forward strand.
CGGGATTTCCTGCAACAACTCGAGCAGCATGCCGTTCAGCGTCTTCGGGCCGTCCAGCGGGAAGTTCAGGCCCAGGCGTTTGTTGACGTCGCGCAGCGCCGTCGAGCCCTCCAGCAGGCATTCTCCCTGCTCGTTCCAGCCGAAGGTGTCGGCGCGCGCGGCACCCGGCATCGATGTCGTAAATTCACCGATCATTTCCTCGATGATATCGTCCAGGGTGACCAGGCCCTGCACCTCGCCGTACTCGTCGACGATGATGCCCAGGCGCTCCTTGTTCTCCTGGAAGTACTGCAGCTGGGTGAACACGCCGGTGTCCTGCGGGATGAAGTAGGGCGTGGTCAGCAGTTCGCGGAAATGCTCGACGGTCAGCTCGTCTTCCTGGTTCAGCAGCGCCACCGCCTTGCGCACGTGCAGGATGCCGATGATACGGTTGATCTCGCCTTCATAGACGGGCAGCTTGTTGTGGTAGCAGGTGGTCAGCTCGCGCTTGATTTCGTCGACGGTCAGTTCCAGGTTCAGCGCCTCGATCTGCGAGCGCGGCGTCATGATGTCCTCGACCGAGATGGTTTCCAGGTCGAACAGGTTGAGCAGGATGCTCTTGTGCTTTTGCGGGATGAAGTTGCCGCCCTCGAGCACGATCGAGCGCAGCTCTTCCGGCGACAGGCGCGCCTCGTGCGCGTGTGCGCCGGCCTTGATGCGGAAAGCCTTGAGCACGATGGAGACGAACAGGTTGACGAACCAGATCACCGGCTTGGCCAGGGTCATCAGCGGTTTCAGCACCATGCTGGTCGGCAGCGCGATTTTTTCGGGGAAGGTGGCGCCCAGCACTTTCGGCGAGATCTCGGCGAACACGATCAGCAGGAAGGCCACCACGCCGGTGGAGATGGTGATGACGTTGTCGTCGTGGCCGAAGGTCTGGATGGCGATGGCGGTGACCAGCGCGGTGGCCATGGCGTTGATCAGCGTATTGGCGATCAGCACCAGCGACAGCAGCTTATCGGTGCGGTCGAGCAGCCACAGCGTGGTGATGGCGCGGCGGCTGCCGCGTTTGGCCATGTGGCGCAAACGATAGCGGTTGGCCGCCATCAGGGCGGTTTCGGCCATGGCGAAGAAGGCCGAGCACAATATCAGGAGGGCGAGCGCAAGAAATTGCACCCAAAACGGCACGGTATCCAAGGGTCACCGTAAAGAATCTTGCATGGGAAACTGGTCGGCCTGATCACGGCGCCGGCCCAGACGGCATGGCCCAAAACGCGGCCACAGAGCTACGGATTCTAAGGCAAGCCCGGCTGACATGCAAGTTTGCCTATGTTGCTTTCCTCAGCATCAAGGCGAGGGCGGCGATGGGGGCGCCGTTTTCCTGGCGGGCCGACAGCGGTTCCGCGGCGAGGATGGCGAAGCCGTGGGCGGCGGCCAGGCGCTTTATATATGGCAGCGTGTGGGCGTAGCGGTTGGAGGGACGCAAGACGTAATCCGCGCCGTCGCCGGCCTCTACCGTGAAGCAGAAGTGGCCGCCGGGCCGCAGCGCGCCGCGCACGCCGTTGAATACCGGCGCCAGGTCGCCGATGTAGACGAACACGTCGGCCGCCACCGCCAGGTCCCAGGCCTGCCGCTGGCCGTCCAGCCAGGTCGCGACGTCGTCGCAGGCCAGCTGGTCGTACAGGTCGCGCATGGCCGCCTTGTCCAGCATCTGCTGCGACAGGTCGACGCCGGCCAGGCTGCGCGAGTAGGCCTTCAAGTAGGGGCCGCACAGGCCGGTGCCGCAGCCGAGGTCCAGCGTATCGAGGCCGGCGGCGCCCATGGTGCGGCGTATCAGGCCGTCCAGGTAGGCCGGCGTCTGGTAGTCCAGCACTTCCACCAGGTGCTGGTCGAAGTGGTTGGCGTACTGGTCGAACAGCGAACGCACGTATTCGGCCGGCAGCGCCGCCGGTGTGTCGCCCGCGCCCACCGAGGCCAGCGCGAAGGCGATGGTTTCCGGATTGTCGCCATGCGCCAGCGCGGCGCGGTAGGCGGCGACGGCGTCGTCGTTGCGGCCCATCGAGCGCAGCGTGTTGCCGCGGTGGTAGTGCGCCAGCGCGTAATCCGGCTTGAGTTCCAGCGCGCGGTCGTAGCTGTCCAGCGCGGCGCCGAATTCGCCCAGCCGCTGCAAGGCCGCGCCTTGCCCGCTGTACGCTTCGGCCCAGCGCGGCCGCAGATGGATGGCGCGGTCGAAGCTCTCCACCGCCTCAGGCAGCAGGCGCAGGCAGTGCAGCGCGTTGCCGCGCGCGAACCAGGCGTCGGCGTTGCGGTCGTGGATGTGCAGCGCGTTTTCCGCCGCGCCCAGCGCGTCCAGGTAGCGGCCCAGGTCCTGCAGCACGATGGCGCGGTTGCAGTGCGCTTCGGCGTACTTCGGCTGGATGTCCAGCGCGCGCTGGTAGCTGAGCAGCGCCTCGTCCGGTCGCCCCAGCTTGCGCAGGGCGTTGCCGCGATTGCTCCACGCCATCGCGTAGCCTGCCTGCAGGGCGATCGCGCGGTCGTGGCTGGCCAAGGCTTCGTCGGCACGGCCGGCGTCGAGCAGCGCGACGCCGAGGTTGCAATGGGCCTTGGCCTGCGATGCGTCGACGGCGATGGCCTGCGAGATGAGTGCGATGGCCGTTTGCGCATCGCCGGACTGGCGCGCGATCACGCCCAGCAGGTGCAGGGCGTCGAATTGCGCGGGGTCGAGTTCCAGTACCTGGCGGTACAGCGCTTGCGCCGGTTCCAGCAGGCCCTGCTGATGCAGCGCCACGGCTTGTTGCAGAAAAGACGCGGTCAGCGCCGAGTGGGATCCATTCATAGTGCGCATCTTAGCCGATGGCGCATCCGCATGCCTGAATTCTCTCCAAATATTGCAATATGAAAACATTGTATGGCGTGATAGCATTTCAGGCAATATCATTCCCCGGAGCCAGTCGATCATGCGCTTGAAATTGCCGTTAGCCTTAGCCATCAGCGCGATATCGCCTGCATTGGCCCACGCCCAGGCCGCGCTCGGGCTGATACCGATCGAGAGCTTCGTGCGCGAAGACCAGTACTTCAATCCGAAGATGTCGCCCGACGGCAAGCATCTGGCGGTAACGGTGCGCACGCCCGTGGGCAAGCGCACGATACCGATGGTGACTTTCTACAGCCTGCCGGACCTGAAGCTGGAAAGCACGATACGCATGCCGCTGTTCTCGGTGCCGGTGAGTTACCAGTGGGTCAGCAACACGCGCCTGGTGGTGGAAAAGGGCATAGAGGTTGGCTCGCGCGAAGCGCCGCACGCGACAGGGGAGGTGCTGGCGATGGACTTCGACGGCACCAACCAGGCCTATCTGTACGGCCATGAAATGACCACCTATTCCAAACAGGGCGGACGCTACGGCAACGACTGGGGCTACGCCTCTCCAGCCTACTTCCCCGATACCCGCAACGACCATGTGCAGCTGGGGACCTACCTCTGGCGCAACGAGGCCAGCTCGCTGTACGACGTCGATACCCGCTCGGCCATCCGCAAGGAACTCACGACCATTCCGGTCGCCAACGCCACCTTCGTCGTACAGAACGACGGCAAGCCCCGTTTCGTCATCGCCACCGACGAACAGAATTACCTCAAGCTGTGGCGCTATAGCGACGCCACCGGCAAATGGGCGATGGTCGAGGAGAAGCCTGGCTCGCGCCTGTCGCCGAATGATTTCAGCGCGGACAACAAGGAGTTCCTGGCCTGGTACTCGGAACATGGCGGTCCGTCGAAGCTGGTGCGCCAGAAACTGGACAGCGACGAGCGCCGTGTGGTGGCCGAAGACGAAATCGGCAGCATCGACCGGGTGATGCACGCATCGAGCCATACCTTGCCGGTCGCCGCGTTCACGCACACGGGCCGTCCGCGCGTGATCTACCTGGAGCCGTCGCATCCTGACGTGGCGCTGCACCAGGCGTTGAGTGCCCAGTTCCCCGATGCGACCGTCAATCTGGTCAGCGCCACGGACGACGGCTCCAAGCTGCTGGCGTTTGTCCACAGCGACCGCGATCCGGGCGTGGTTTATCTGTACGACCGCAAAGCCAACAAGGCCGACCAGCTGTATGTGTCTATGGGCGGCATCGACCCGGACCAGATGGCGCCGCGCCGTCCAATCAAATTCAAGGCGCGCGACGGCTTGCTGCTTGAGGGCTACCTGACCCTGCCCAAGCTGGCCAGCGGCGCCAAGCCGCCGCTGATCCTGCTGCCGCACGGTGGCCCGCACGGCCTGTTCGATACCTGGTACTTCGACACCGACGCGCAGTTCCTGGCCAGCCGCGGCTATGCCGTGCTGCAGGTGAATTATCGCGGTTCCGGCGGGCGCGGCGAGCACTTCAAGACGCTGGGCTACCGCGAGTGGGGCGGCAAGATACTCGACGACCTGGTCGATGGCGTGAAATGGACCGTGGCCCAGGGGGCGGTGGACGGCACGCGGATGTGCGCCTACGGCGGCAGTTTCGGCGCCTACGCCGCCCTGATGCTGGCCGCGCGCGAGCCGGATATGTTCAAGTGCGCGGTAGGCTATGCCGGCATCTACGAGTTGCCGCTGCTGCACAAGGAAGACCAGGTGAAGGGCAACTCACGCATGTCCAGTACTTTTGTCCGCTACATCGGCGAGGATGCGGCCGAACTGGCGCGTTATTCGCCGGCGCAGCACGCGGCCAGCATCAAGGCCGGCGTGCTGCTGATCCATGGCGGACACGATGAAACCGCCCCCAAGGAGCACGCGTTCCTGATGAAGGAGGCGCTGGAGAAGGCCGGCCATGCGCCGGAGTGGTACTACGTGGACTACGAAGGCCACGGCTTCTACGACACCGAAAACCAGACCGAGGTCTACAAGCGGCTGGAAGCCTTCTTCGCCAAATACCTGGGCAAGCCGAAGTAATCAGCTGCCGCGATAGGTCGAATACGCCCACGGCGAGACGACCAGCGGCACGTGGTAGTTCTGGTCGGCGCTGGCGATACCGAACGCCAGCGTCACCTCGTCGATAAAGCGCGGCTCCGGCAGGTCGATGCCGCGCGCCGCGAAGTATTCCCCCGCACCGAACACCAGCTCATACTTCCCCGGTTTCATCGTCTCGCCTTCCAGCAGCGGCACCGCGCAGCGGCCGTCGGCGTTGGTGACGTCGGTCTTCAGCAGCTCGCGGCCTTGCGCCGTCACCGCATACAGCGCCACCTTGACGCCTGCGCCAGGCTTGCCGACTGTGATATCCAAAACGTGTGTGCTGAGCTTGCCCATGATTAGTCCCCGTTAGTCCTATATGTTTAAGTGATAAGTAGCTATTGCACAAATCATATACCGGCATGGTTCGACGCATATATGATTGCAGATATATTCCTCATAGACTCGCTTGCGCCAATGACTACTTACGACAACTACCCGCGCGACCTGATCGGTTACGGCCCGAAACCACCCCACGCCCAGTGGCCCGACAAGGCCCGCGTGGCCCTGCAGTTCGTGCTGAACTACGAAGAAGGCGGCGAAAACAACGTGTTGCACGGCGACGCCGGTTCCGAGACATTCCTGTCCGAGATCATCGGCGCGGCCTCGTTCAGCAACCGCCACATGAGCATGGAATCGATCTACGAGTACGGCTCGCGCGCCGGCTTGTGGCGTTTGCTGCGCATGTTCGAGGAGCGCAAGCTGCCGCTGACGATCTTCGGCGTGGCGATGGCGCTCAAGCGCCATCCCGACGCGGTGGCCGCGTTCAAGGACCTGGGCCACGAAATCGCCTGCCACGGCCTGCGCTGGATCACCTACCAGAACATGGACGAGGCCACCGAGCGCGCCCACATGAAGGAAGCGGTCGAGATCATCCGCGACCTGACCGGCAGCGCGCCGCAGGGCTGGTACACCGGCCGCGACTCGCCGCAGACCAAGCGCCTGGTGGTCGAACACGGCGGCTTCCGCTACGACGCCGACAACTACAGCGACGACCTGCCGTTCTGGCAGAAGGTCGACTACACCGACGCCGAAGGCCGCGCCGCCGTCGCGCCGCAGTTGATCGTGCCGTACACGCTGGACACCAACGACATGCGCTTCGCCGCCGCCCAGGGCTTCAACTCCGGCACCCAGTTCTTCGACTACCTGAAGGACGCATTCGATGTGCTGTACGCCGAGGGCGACCCCAACGGCCTGAATCAGCCGAAGATGCTGTCGATCGGCCTGCACTGCCGCATCGTCGGCCGCCCGGCGCGCGCCGCCGCGCTGGCGCGCTTCCTCGACTACGTGCAAAAGCACGATAATGTCTGGATCACGCGCCGCATCGATATCGCCGAACACTGGCGCAAAACACATCCATACGCAGCTTGAGGCCACGATGTCCGAACCGATTCGTTTTTACTACCGTGGCGCGGTTCAGGAAATCTCCGCCGCCGCGCCAACCCGCACCGTGCTGCAGCACCTGCGCGAGGACCTGCACTGCACCGGCACCAAGGAAGGCTGCGCCGAGGGCGATTGCGGCGCCTGCACCGTGGTGGTCGGCAGCCTGAACGCCGCCGGCGAACTGGAAATGAAGGCGGTCAATTCCTGCATCCAGTTCGCGCCCACGCTGGACGGCAAGGCGCTGTTCACCGTGGAAGACCTGCAGCAGCCGGACGGCGCGCTGCATCCGGTGCAGCAGGCGATGGTGGAATGCCACGGCTCGCAGTGCGGTTTCTGCACGCCGGGCTTCGTCATGTCGCTGTGGGGCATGTACCTCGACAAAGACGGCCAGCCCGCCCAGCGCAAGGAGATCGACGATTGCCTGTCCGGCAACCTGTGTCGCTGCACCGGCTACCGCCCGATCATCGATGCCGCGCAGCGCATGACCGAGTTGCCGAAGGTCGGCTTCGACCGCGCCGCGCTGGCCGAACAGCTGCGCGCCTTGCAGCGAGGCGCCGGCACCACCTATACGGCGCAAGGCCAGTCCTTCCACGCGCCGCGCACGCTGGACGAGCTGGTCGCGCTGCGCAACGAACATCCGAAAGCCACGCTGCTGGCCGGCTCCACCGACATCGGCCTGTGGGTCACCAAGCAGATGCGCGAGCTGGGCGACATCATCTACCTGGGCCACGTCGCCGCGCTGCAGTCGGTGCGCGAGGCGGACGGCATGCTGGAAATCGGCGCCGGCGTCTCGCTCAACGACGCGTACGAAGCCTTGTGCCGCCTGTATCCGTCGCAATTGAGCGAAATGTGGCAGCGCTTCGCCTCGCTGCCGATTCGTAACGCCGGCACCCTGGGCGGCAACGTCGCCAACGGTTCGCCGATCGGCGATTCGATGCCGTGGATGATCGCCGTCGGCAGCGAAGTGGTGCTGCAGGGCGCCAATGGCCAGCGCATATTGCCGCTGGAAGCCTTCTATCTCGACTATCAGAAAAAGGACATGCAGCCGGGCGAGTTCGTGGCCGCCGTGCGCGTGCCGCTGCCGCGCGCGGGCGTGCAGTTCCGCACCTACAAGCTGGCCAAGCGCTTCGACCAGGATATCTCGGCCGTCTGCGCCGCGTTCGCGTTCAAGCTCGATGGCGACCACATCGTCGACGCGCGCATCGCCTTCGGCGGCATGGCGGCCACGCCGCGCCGGGCCGCCCGCGCCGAGGCGGCGCTGACCGGCCTGCGCTGGAACGAAGTCAACCTGCGCGTGGCGATGGACATGCTGGCGCAGGATTTCGCGCCGCTGTCGGACATGCGCGCATCGAGCACCTATCGCATGCAGACGGCGCAGAACCTGCTGCGCCGCTTCTGGTTCGAAACCCGCGCCGAGGCGCCGCTGGCGGCCGACGCCGTCAACGCTTTCGCCTGCCGCGCCTGAAAGGAGCCATCATGAATCAACCAGTCGCTCCCGCGCTGCTCGCCGCCCAGGCATGGAAGGCGGTCGGCGTCGCCCGTCCGCATGAATCGGCCGAGCTGCATGTGCTGGGCCAGGCCACCTACACCGACGACATCCCCGAGCTGCAAGGCACGCTGCATGCGGCGCTGGGCTTGTCGTCCAAGGCGCACGCGCGCATCGGCGCGATGGACCTGGCGCCGGTACGCAATTCGCCGGGTGTGGTGGCGGTCTACACGGCCGAGGATATTGTCGGCACCAACGACTGCGGCCCGATCATCCACGACGATCCCATCCTGTGCGCGGGCGAGGTGCAGTATGTCGGCCAGCCGATATTCATCGTCGTCGCCGACACCCACGACAACGCCCGCCGCGCCGCGCGCCGCGCCGTGATCGGCTACGACGAGCTGCCGGCGATCTTCACGCCACAGGAAGCCAAGGCGGCCAATTCCTATGTGCTGCCGCCAATGCACCTCAAGCGCGGCGACTATCAAGCCGCTTTCGACATGGCGCCGCACGTGGTCAAGGGCCAGTTGTTCGTCGGCGGCCAGGAGCAGTTCTACCTGGAGGGCCAGATCGCCTACGCGATCCCGAAGGAAGACAGCGGCATGCTGGTGCAGTGTTCGACGCAGCACCCGAGCGAGATGCAGCACGTGGTCGCGCATGCGCTGGGCGTGCATTCGCACAAAATACTGGTGGAATGCCGCCGCATGGGCGGCGGTTTCGGCGGCAAGGAATCGCAATCGGCGCTGTGGGCCGCGTCCGCGGCTATCTCCGCGGCCAAGCTGCGCCGGCCGGTCAAGCTGCGCGCGGACCGCGACGACGACATGCTCGTCACAGGGAAGCGCCACTGTTTCTTCTATGAATACGAGGTCGGCTACGACGACAACGGCAAGATCCTCGCCGCCAAGGTGGACATGACCTTGCGCGCCGGCTTCTCGGCTGACCTGTCCGGCCCCGTCGCCACGCGCGCGGTCTGCCACTTCGATAACACTTACTACCTGTCGGACGTCGACATCCGTGCCGGCTGTGGCAAGACCAACACGCAGTCGAATACCGCCTTCCGTGGCTTCGGCGGCCCGCAGGGTGCGATTGCGATCGAATACATCGTCGACGAAATCGCCCGCAACCTGGGCCGCGACGCGCTCGATATCCGCCGCCTGAATTTCTACGGCAAGACCGAGCGCAACATCACGCCATATGGCCAGGAGATCGTCGACAACGTCATCGAGGCGCTGACGGCGGAGCTGGAGCAAAGCAGCGACTACCGCGCGCGCCGCGCCGCTGTCGAGGCGTACAACAAGACCAGTCCCGTGCTGAAGAAAGGGCTGGCGCTGACGCCGCTCAAGTTCGGCATCGCCTTCAATGTCACTCACCTGAACCAGGCCGGCGCGCTGGTTCACGTGTATGTGGACGGCTCGGTGCTGGTCAATCACGGCGGCACCGAGATGGGGCAGGGCATCAACACCAAGGTGTTGCAGGTGGTGGCGCACGAACTGGGCCTGGATGCGGAGCGTGTGCGCGCCACGGCGACCGACACCAGCAAGGTCGCGAACACTTCGGCCACGGCGGCCTCCACCGGCGCGGACTTGAACGGTAAGGCTGCGCAGGACGCGGCGCGCCAGATCCGCGAACGCCTGGCCGCCTTTGCGGTCAGGCTGTATGGTGATGACGACGGCGTGCCGGTGCAGTTCTTCGACAACGCGGTGCACGCCAACGGCCACTCGATTCCGTTCCCCGAGCTGGTGCAGAAGGCCTATCTGGCGCGCGTGCAGCTGTGGTCCGACGGCTTCTACGCGACGCCGGGCCTGCATTGGGATCCGAAGACGATGAACGGCCACCCGTTCTCCTACTATGCCTACGGTGCCGCCGTTTCGGAAGTGGTGGTCGATACGCTGACCGGCGAATGGAAACTGCTGCGCGCGGACGCCTTGTACGATGCCGGCCGTTCGCTCAATCCCGCCATCGACCTGGGGCAGGTGGAGGGCGCGTTCATACAGGGCATGGGCTGGCTGACGACCGAGCAATTGTGGTGGAATCCGGCCGGCAAGCTGATGACGCATGCGCCGTCGACCTACAAGATTCCCGGCGTGTCGGACTGCCCGGAAGACTTCCGCGTGCGGCTGTTCGACAACGGCAACGTGGAGGACAGCATCCACCGTTCCAAGGCGGTCGGCGAGCCGCCGCTGCTGCTGCCGTTCTCGGTGTTCTTCGCGATACGCGATGCGATTTCCGCTGTCGGCGGACATCGGGTCAATCCGCCGCTGAACGCACCGGCGACCAGCGAAGAGATCTTGCGCGCGGTGTCGGCGGTGGAAGCCGCGGCCTGAGGACGTCATCATGAACGAATGGCTGACAGCTGCGATCACGGAACCGGCGGTGCTGGTGACGGTGGCCATCGTCGAGGGCTCCGGCCCGCGCGAACCCGGCGCCCGCATGCTGGTGACGGCCGATGGCCAGGTCGACACCATCGGCGGCGGACATCTGGAAATGTGCGCGGTGGATGTCGGACGCAGCATGTTGAAAGGCGCCGCCAGGGGAGAGGATGTCCACGCCCGGCTGGAGCGGTACGCGCTCGGTCCGACGCTGGGCCAGTGCTGCGGCGGCGTCGTGCACCTGGCCTTTGAATTGATCGACCCCGCGCTGGCCAGGGTGATGTCCAGTCTGCGCAAACGCCAGCGGGAGGACAGTTGGCGCCTTAGCGCCATCGACGGCATGCCGGTCTCGCTGCTGCTCGATGCCGATGGTGCAATCGTCGCCGGCGCGGACGAAGCCGCCCCGTTCGGCCCGGCCTTCCCGGCAATCGACCACCAGCGCTGCACGCACGTCCTGCGCGACACCGCCGGCCGTCGCTGGCTGGCCGATCCATGCCTGGCACCGCGCGCGCATCTGCTGCTGTTCGGCGCCGGCCACGTGGGCGCTGCCATCATCCGCATGCTGGGCGAGCTGCCGTGCACCGTTACCTGGATCGACGAGCGCGATGACATGTTCCCGCAGTCCATCCCCGCCAACGTCACCGTCGAAGCTACCGACGCGCCGGAAGCATTGGTCGCTGCCGCACCGGCAAACGCCAGCTACCTCGTCATGACCCATAGCCACGCACTCGATCAGCGCCTGAGCGAAGCCATCCTCCGCCGCGCCGACGTCGGCTGGTTCGGCCTGATCGGTTCGAAGACCAAGCGCGTCCAGTTCGAGCGCCGCATGGCCGCGCGCGGCCTGCCGCAGGACCGCATCGCCGCCATGGTCTGCCCCATCGGCGTGGCCGGCATCACCAATAAACTGCCCGCCGCCATCGCCACGTCCGTGTGCGCCCAACTGCTGATGGTGTGGGAGGCGCAGCAGGCCGCCGTGCAAGGCGCGCCGGTGCGTCTGATCGCTTCGCGTTAAACTGAGCATTCCCAACCAGGAAGGCCTTTCATGCCAAACACCCTGCAAGCCTACCGTGGCAGCTTGCTGCACTTTCTTGCCGATCCCGCCTTCAGCGACCAGTCATATGCATGGCATGAAGACGGCCTGCTGGTTGTCGCCGACGGCAAGGTGCAGGCGGCCGGCGACTATGCCACGCTGCACGCCGCGCTGCCGCCGGGCACCGAGCTGCACGACTACAGCGGCAAGCTGCTGCTGCCCGGATTTATCGACACCCATGTGCACTATCCGCAGACCGACATGATCGCCTCGCCGTCGGAAGGCCTGCTGCCATGGCTGGAAACCTATACCTTTCCGACCGAGCGCCAGTTCGAGGACCCCGTTCATGCGGCCGGCGTGGCCGAGTTCTTCCTCGACGAGTTGCTACGCTGCGGCACCACCACCGCCATGGTCTACTGCACCGTGCATCCGCAATCGGTGGACGCCTTCTTCACCGCGAGCGAGGCACGCGGCCTGCGCATGGTGGCGGGCAAGGTGATGATGGACCGGAACTGCCCCGAGTTCCTGCGCGACACCGCCGAATCCAGCGCCCGCGACACCGAAGCGCTGATCCAGCGCTGGCACCAGCGCGGCCGCTCGCTGTACGCGATCACACCGCGCTTCGCGCCCACCTCCACCGAGGAACAGCTGCAACTGGCTGGCGAGCTGGCGCGCGCGTATCCGGACACCTTCATCCAGACCCACGTATCGGAAAACGAAGCCGAATGCGCGTGGGTGCGCAAATTGTTCCCCAAGTCGCGCAGCTACGTCGACGTCTACGACAGCTACGGCATGCTGCGCCCGCGCGCCATGTACGGCCACTGCATCTGGCTCGATGAGCAGGACCGCCTGCGCATGGCGGAAACCCGCTCGGCCGCCGCCATCTGCCCGACCTCCAACCTGTTCCTCGGCAGCGGCCTGTTCGACTTCGAGCGCGCCGACCAGGCCGGCGTGCCGCTGTCGCTGGCCACCGACGTGGGCGGCGGCACCTCGTTCTCGATGTTGCAAACGATGAATGAAGCCTATAAAGTAGCGCGCTTGAGCGGCAGTTATTTGCCGGCTTTGCGCATGTTCTACCTGGCCACGCTGGGCGCGGCCCGCGCCATGCAGCTCGAAGGCACGATCGGCAATTTCGCCGCCGGCGCCGAGGCGGACTTCATCGTCCTCGATCCGCAGGCGACGCCGCTGCTGCAACGGCGGACCGCGCGCGGCGAGAGCCTGGAAGAGCTGCTGTTTGCGCTGGCCTTGCTGGGCGACGACCGCGCCGTGGCGGCTACTTATTCGGCCGGCCGCAAAGTCCATACCCGCGAAACGAATTAATTCACATTGGGATCACACATGAAGAAAAAAATCGCCGTCCTGAAGGCCGCCGCCATTGCCGCCGCCGTGTTCTGTGCCATGCCGCACGGCGCGCAGGCCGCCAGCAATGAAGAGATCACCAGGCGCCACTTCGCCGCGCTGGTCTCGGGCAAGGAGCCCAAGCTGGCCGAGCTGACGATGTTCTTCACCATGATGCCCAAGGGGGGCGACCTGCATCACCACTATTCGGGCGCGCTGTACGCCGAGCAGTACCTGGAATGGGTGGACAAGCAGGGCTATTGCGTCAACAAGACCAGCTACACCATCGACATCAAGCCGGACGTGGCGGCCGCCGAAGCCGCCAAGCCGCTGGCCGAGCGCGCCTGCCTGTCCGGCCAGGACGTCATGAACAACAACACCGTGCTGGCCAACCTGCTGCAGCGCTGGTCGGACAAGGACTTCTACAACCACAGCGGCCTGCAGTCGCCGCCGGACCGCCAGTTCTTCGACACCTTCGCCTACTTCAATCCGGTGTCGTCGACCAACGGCGCCGACGGCCTGCAGCGCCTGAAGCAGCGTGCGATCCAGGAAAACCTGAGCTACATCGAGACCATCTACGAGATCGCGCCGATCGCGCAGGACCTGGACTTCGACCGCAAGGCCACCGGCGGCGGCGTCACCGACGCCGACCTGGAAGCCTGGGCGGCCAAACTGGACCATGACGCCGCCTTCCAGGGCTGGATCGCCGGCTACCTGGAGGGGGTGCAGACCAACGGCGCCGGCATCGACGACGCCAACTTCACGCTGCGCTACCAGCCGTTCGCGCTGCGCTTCCTGTCGCCGTCGCAGGTGTTCTCGCAGATGGTGTCGAGCTTCAAGCTGGCGCTGGCCAGCCCGATGATCGTCGGCGTCAACATCGTCGGCCAGGAAAGCGTCAACGTGTCGATGCGCGATTACGCGATGCACATGCAGATGTATAAATTCCTGAAAGCGAAGTATCCATCCGTGAAACTGGCGCTGCATGCGGGCGAGCTGGCGCTGGGCATGGTGCCGCCGGAGGGCCTGACCTTCCACATCAAGGACGCGATCGACGTGGCCGGCGCCAGCCGCATCGGCCACGGCATGGATATCGCCCACGAGACCGATCCGCTGGGCATCATGAAAAAAATGCACGACAAGCAGATCGCCGTCGAGGTCAACCTCAGCAGCAACGACTTCATCCTCGGCATCAAGGGCGCCGCCCACCCTGTCACGCTGTACCGCAAATACGGCGTGCCGTTCGTGCTGGCGACCGACGATGCCGGCGTGTCGCGCAACAACCTGTCCGGCGAATACGTGCTGTACGCCGCGCGCTACCAGCCCGATTACGCCGAAGTCAAAAAGCTGTCATATGACAGCATCCGCTATTCCTTCCTGGCGGACGCCGATAAACAGCGCTTGCTGAAAGCTTTGGACGGCAAGTTCGCCCGGTTCGAGGCGGCCATCGCCGGCGCCAAGCGCTGATCCTGTTGCGCTGGCACGACGTAATCGCTGGTGTTACACATCTAAATTCGTTCTTTACGCGGCTTGCCATGTTTGCCACACTCCAGAGTGAGTGTGGCAGCATTGCGACATAAACAGACTTGCCTGCACCGTCTTAGTGCGTTTTACGCATGAATTAATTTCAAGCCTTTATCCGTCTACTATAATTCTCCCCTTAAAGATGCCTGTCTGCTCATAGAGTGGAAACCAGCGCGGTTCAGCGCCCCATTTATATGGCTTTCATATAAATCCCTAAAGTAAATCGTATTTGTCACACATTTTTTGCTGATGCATAGTTGTTGAAGATGCTTCCAAACCGTCAACTTTGTTGTGGTTTCGAAGGTGTTGATACCACATTCAGTCCGGCAAGCAGTGGCAGTCTGATCGACCTGACTTTCTTGTCATGGTGGTGAAATATTTACTGATTACAATTTTGTGATGTCATGGGCACTTTGTGTCAAGAATGTGACCGCGGGCCACAAGCCCGGCCAGGTCCAGGCATCGTAAAACACAATAAATTTTTTTACATAAACTGGGAGTTCCCTTAATGCAATCCGCCGTGAAACACAATCCGAAGCTGCGTCTGAGCCTGGTCGCTCTGGCATGCCAGATGGTCTGCATGGGCGCCGCGTTCGCGCAAGACGCAACCGCCGACGCCGCCAAGCCGGCCACTGAAACCGTGACCATTACCGGCCGCAAAGTCGGTATGGGCCTGATGGTGCAGGAAGACGTACCAAAGGCACGCTCGACCGTTACCGCCGAGGAACTGGCCAAACAGCGTCCTACCGGTAACGCCTACGACGCTCTGGCCCTGCTGCCGGCAGTGAACACCTACAGCTACGACTCGACCGGCCTGTTCGGCGGCGGCCTGACCCTGCGCGGCTTCAACTCTGACCAGATCGGCGCGACCATCAACGGCGTTCCAGTGAACGATTCGGGTAACTTCGCTGTGTTCCCACAGGAATACGTCGACCAGGAAAACACCTGCACCACCTTCGTGACCCAGGGTTCGACCGACGTCGACTCGCCACAAGTTGGCGCCACCGGCGGTAACTTCGGCATCACCACCTGCGATCCAGAAGACAAGCAGCGCTTCCGCGTGGCCCAGACCCTGGGTCAGCTGAGCATGTTCAAAACCTATCTGCGCTACGACAGCGGCCGATTCCTGAACGACAAGGCCAAGGTCTTCGTCTCGGTATCGCAGGCCAAGTCGGACAAATGGAAAGGCGCCGGCGAAGCTAACCGTAAGCACGTCGACATCGGCTTCAACTACGACTGGGACCGTTTCAACTTCATCCACGGCACCGTGTTGTACAACAACGCCAAGAACAACAACTTCAGCAGCTTCAACCTGGCTGACCTGAAGTCGCACGGCTACTACTACGATTACTCGACCACCTTCATCGGCCACGCACCAGCGAGCCCAGGCAAGGCAGTCAGCGATCCGGCACAGAACAACGCCGACTCCTACTACAAGTTGTCGCTGAACCCGTTCGAGAACGTCATTGCCTCGGCAACGGCCAAGTTCCGCCTGGGCGAGAACACCGACATCAAGATCGTGCCTTACTACTGGTACGGCTACGGCACCGGCGGCGTGCAGCAGAAACTGCAACAGGAAAATGCCTTCCTGAATCCGGCCACCGGCAAATTCACCGGCGTCGACCTGAACGGCGACGGCGACACCCTGGACAAGGTCTGGGTGTACAGCGGCTCGATCACCCGTACCCAGCGTCCGGGCGGTTCCGTATCGCTGACCCAGAACTGGGGCAACCACCAGATCCTGGCGGGCTTCTGGTACGAGCGCGCGAAGCACCAGCAAACCGGTCCGATGGAAAAGCTCGACAACAACGGCGAGCCTACCGACATCTGGCTGCGCGACAACCTGGTGACCCGTCCGGACGGTTCGCTGTACGAATCGCGTAACTGGAAATCGATCTCGACCGCGTTCCAGGGCTTCATCCAGGACACCGCCACCTTCGTCGACGACAAGCTGACCGTCAACGTTGGCCTGCGTACCCCGCACATCAAGCGCGACTTCACCAACTACGCCAACGAAGGCAACAGCCAGTCCACGCCGAACTCGGGCGTGACCTACCAGTACAACAAGACCTACTCGACGGTCCTGCCGCAACTGGGCCTGCGCTATCGCATCACCAACGACGACCAGCTGTTCGCCAGCCTGGCCAAGAACATGAAGGCGCCACCTAACTTCGTGTTCTCGACCACCAACGGCAACCTGCAGATCGTCAACAACATCCCGACGCTGCTGGGCGATGTCAAAGCCGAAACTTCGATGAACCTGGACATGGGCTACCGTCACCAGACGACCGCCATCACCACCCAGGCCACCGTCTTCTTCAGCGACTTCAAGGACCGCCAGGCTACCGCCTTCGATCCTAGCTCGCAGACCTCGACGCTGACCAACGTCGGCAAAGTGCGCAACAAGGGCTTCGAACTGGAAGCGGGTAACACCCCTGTGAACGGCTGGTCGTTCTACGCTTCGCTGGGTTACAGCAGCAGCGAGATCCAGGCCGATCTGCAGGCAGCCAAGGGCGTGTACCTGCCGACCAAGGGCAACCAGTTCCCACTGACCCCGAAATGGAAAGGCGGCCTGTCCGCTTCGTACGAGACCAACAACTGGTACACCCGTCTGAAAGCCAAAGTCACCAGCAACCAGCAAGCTACGCTGGCCAACGACGAACTGGTTCCAGGCTACACCACGGTTGATTTCGACGCAGGCTACCAGTTCGCCAGCGCCGGCATGTTCAAGAATCCCAAGCTGACCCTGAACGTGTCGAACCTGCTGGACCGCCAGTACCGCAACCCATCGTCGCAGTCCGTGACCAACGCTACCGCCTACCCAGGCGTTACCGCGAAGTCCGTGTTCTACTACCTGGGCGCTCCACGCTTCCTGTCGGCAACTCTGCGCGTCGACTTCTAAGCTGAGTTCTACGTTAATATACCGGTCTGGCGCTGCGGCGCCGGCTGGATCTGGCGCGGATGAGCGTCGTTTCGCAGGCCTTCGGGCCTGTTTTTCATTTTTGGAACGCGGTTACATGAACAAGTTTTCCAAGCCGGCGCACGCGCTGGGCCCCTTGCTGGCTTGCGGCGCCGCGCTGGTCCTGTCTTCCTGCGGCCTGTTCCGGCATGCGCCGCCCGGCATGGCGGAAGTCCAGCTGGTGACGCTGAATGATTTCCACGGCAATATCGAAGCCACCAAGTATGTGATCGACAGCGCCTATGCGGCCGCGCCGCGCACCGTCGTCGCCGGCGGCATCGATACGCTGGGCGCCGCGCTGCAGGCATGGCGCAAGCAAGACCCGGAACTGCTGCTGGTCGGCGCCGGCGACCTGATCGGCGCCAGTCCGGCGATGTCGTCGATGTGGGCCGACGAGCCGACCATCGGCGCGATGGACCTGCTGGGCTTGCGCATCAGCTCGGTGGGCAACCACGAATTCGACACCGGCCGGCTGGAACTGCTGCGCCAGCAAAAAGGCGGCTGCAATTCGCCGCGCGCCGACAAGGCCTGCAAATTCGAAACCTCCTACGGCGGCGCCAAATTCCAATACCTGGCCGCCAACGTCATCGACATGGTGACCAAAAAGCCCATCCTGCCGCCCTACAAAATCGAGCAGGCGCATGGCGTCAAGATCGGCTTCATCGGCGCCGTGCTGCGCGACGCCGTCGAGAAGGCGCCGGCTTCCGGCATCGCCGGCCTGGACTTCGCCGACGAGGCCGACGCCATCAACCGCCAGCTGCCGGAACTGCGCAAGCAGGGCGTGGGCGTGTTCGTGGTGCTGATCCACCAGGGCGGCCGCACCACCGACAAATTCGACCAGCAGGATTGCACCCATCTGGGCGGACCGATCGTCGACGTGGTCAAGCGTCTCGATCCGGCGATCCGGCTGGTGATCAGCGGTCACTCGCACCGCGGCTACCTGTGCCGCGTGGACGGCCGCCTGGTGACGCAATCGGACATGGGCGGCCACGTCATGTCGCGCATCAAGCTGACGGTCGATACCGGCACCAACACGCTGCGCGACGTCAGCGCCAGGCAGGAAGTGATGATTCCCGGCACCTGGCCGGCGAATCCGGCGTTGGACGCCTATCTGAAAAAAATCCGCGAGCGCAGCGCCACCGCGCTGGCTCGCCCGATCGCCAGGCTGGCCGTGCCCAGCGTGCCGCGCGAAAAGCAGGATGACGGCGAATCGGCGCTGGGCGACCTGGTGACCGACGCCACCTTGGCGGCGGGCCGTGCCTACGGCGCGCAGATCGCCTTCGTCAATAACGGCTCGCTGCGCCATGACCTCGACACCGGCGCCGACAACCGCGTCAGCGTGGGCCAGCTGCTGTCGTCGCTGCCGTACACGAATTCGCTGGTGGTGATGAACCTGCGCGGCGCGCAAATCCGCGAACTGCTGGAGCAGCAATGGACCGGCGGCCGGGATATCACGCGCGGCCTGCTGCAGGTGTCGGAAGGCTTCAGCTACGAATGGGATCCGCGGCGCGGCGAAGGCAATAAGGTGGTGCAGGACAGCATCATGCTCAACCGCGTGCCGCTGGACGACAACACCTCGTACCGTATCGTCGTCAACAACTTCCTGGCCGAAGGCGGCGACGCCTTCCCGATGTTCGTCTCCGGCAGCAACCGCGCCGAGACCAGCATCCGCGACATCGATGCGCTGACCGACTACCTGGTCAAGCGCGAACAGAACGGCAAGCCCGCCGGCAGGGCGGAAGTACAGGGCCGCATCAAGCGGCGGCAACCACTTTAAGGATGATCATGCGTCGAGTTTTGCTTTCTGTTGTAGTACCCGCGCTGCTGGTGTCGCTGGCGGCGCCGGCGCGCGCCGACTTCTCCATCCCGGGCTTTGAACTGGTGCAGACCGCGCCGGTCGAAACGCCGCTGCGCAGCGCCGACCTGCGCGACCCGGCCACCGTATGGAGCGAATTGTTCGACAACGCCAAAAGCGAAATCGTGCTGGGTCAGTTCTACGCGGTGAACAAGGAGGGCAGCGTATTCAGCAAGGTGGTCGAGCACCTGGTGGCCGCCGGCAAGCGTGGCGTCAAGATCCGTTTCCTGCTCGACGCCAAGGGCGTCGGCCTGTCGGAGAAAAGCACCATCGAGCAGCTGAAGGCTATCGCCAACCTGGAACTGCGCATCATCGATGTCAACAAGCTGACCGGCAACGGCATCCTGCACGCCAAGTACCTGGTGGTCGACGGCGCGACGGCCTATGTCGGCAGCCAGAACTTCGACTGGCGCTCGTTCGAGCATATCCACGAGACCGGCCTGCGCATCAGCGACGCGAAGATCGTCGGCCAGATCATGGCGGTGTTCAACCAGGACTGGCGCGCGCAGGCGCTCAGCACGCAGGGCCTGGTGGCGCCGGCGCTGAACGTCAAGAAGGAAGCGGCCAACATCCACCAGGACGTCTTCCTGCTGTCCAGCCCCAACCAGTTCAATCCGGCCGGCGTCGGCGATTCCGAAGCCGGACTGCCGCAACTGCTGGCAGAAGCCAAAAGCGAAGTGCGCGTGCAACTGCTGGACTATGCGCCGCTGAGCTACGGCCCGAAAGGCACGCGCCCTTATTACGCCGTGATCGACAACGCGGTGCGAGCCGCCGCCAACCGCGGCGTCAAGATCAAGCTGATGGTGTCGAACTGGAACCTCGAAGAGCCGGCGCAGGCCTACCTGAAAAGCCTGGCCGTGCTGCCGAACGTGGAGATCCGCGTGGTCACGCTGCCGGCGGCCTCGACCGGTTTCATACCGTTCGCGCGCGTCATCCACAGCAAGACCATGGTGATCGACAACCAGATCGCGTGGGTCGGCACCAGCAACTGGAGCGGCGGCTACATGGACTTGTCGCGCAACCTGGAAGTGGTGATGCGCAACGAGAAAATGGCGCAGCGCCTGGCTGCGCTGCACGAACAGACCTGGGCGTCGCAGTATGCGCAGCCGCTGGACATCAACAAGAAGTACGCAAAACCCGCGAAAGGCAGCCCGGAATGAAAAAGCTTGCATTGTTTTTGGCGCTGAGCGGCGCCTTCGTCTCCTTCAATGCCCATGCCTGGGGCAATGACGGACACCGCGCCGTCGGCGCGATCGCCGACCAGCTGATCAAGGGCACGCCCGCCGAGAAGCGCGTGCAGGCCTTGCTGCTGCCGGGCGAAAGCCTGGAGAAGGTCGCCAACTGGGCCGACTGCGTCAAGGGCACCTACTGCGGACCGCAGAGTGAAGAGATGGTGGCCTACGTGGCCGCCAATCCCAAGCACAGCGAGTACCACTACACCGACGTGCCATTCCAGAACCAGCACTACCACGACCACGACGTCGGCACCGCCGATGACGATATCGTGCAGACGCTGAAGCAGTGCATCGCCACCTTGCAGGGCAAGGGTGACAAGATCAGCAACCCGCACAACTTCACGCCGCGCCAGGCGCTGCTGATATTGACCCACCTGACCGGCGACATCGCGCAGCCGCTGCACGTGGGCGCCGCCTACGTCGGCAAGAACGGCGGCTTCGTCGTGCCGCAGAAGAAAGGCCAGATCGATGCGGTGGAGATGTTCGATTCGCGCGGTGGCAACAACCTGCTGCTGGACGACGTCAAACTGAGCGCCAACAGCGCGCAGCTGATTCCGGCCGCTCCGGTGGATGCGGAGGCCAAGCCGGCCACCCCGCCGCGCGCGCCGCAGACCACGCGTCCGTTCCATTCGTATTGGGACACCACGGTGGTGAACTACGCCTTCCGCCGCATCGGCGCCCGCACGCCGGAGCAGTTCGCGCAGATGGTCATCGCCGGCAATCCGGCGGTGGGGCCGAACAGCGGCGATCCGATCAGCTGGCCGTACGAGTGGGCCGACCAGTCGCTGGCCGTGTCGAAGCTGGCCTACGCCGACGTGGTGCCGGGCGTGGCCACCCAGCAGACGAGCAAGAACGGTGAGGTCTACAACGTGTGGTCGCTGACGGTGCCGGACAATTATCCGGTCCCCAGTTCTGCCGCCGCCAAGACGCAGCTGATCCAGGGCGGCTATCACCTGGCCGCGATCCTGAAAGCGATCTTCCCGCAGTAACGGCGGTCTAGTAGCTCAGCGTCAGCAGCGAGACTGCCT
This sequence comes from Duganella sp. LjRoot269, assembly GCF_964254095.1. NCBI lineage: Bacteria > Pseudomonadati > Pseudomonadota > Betaproteobacteria > Burkholderiales > Oxalobacteraceae > Duganella > Duganella sp. LjRoot269. The sequence continues at coordinate 1,618,857 of NZ_CAXUSL020000001.1, forward strand.
GGCGCGGCAGCTGCATCGTGACGGTGGTGCTGTGATCGCGCAGCGCCACCGTTCTTGGCTTGTCCAGCTGCGCCAGTTCGCTGGCCTTGACCAGCTGGGCGATCTGCTCGCCGCTTGGCTGCGCCGGCGCCCCCATCTTCTTCCACAACGCATACGAGTTGCCGTGCTGCTGGTCGATCCGGTAGTGCCGCAGCACCGCGCGCTTGCCGGGTATGCCGGTGATGGTCACAGCCACCGGCGTGCCGTCGTCGATGCGGTCGTCGTCGTGATAATTCCATACCATCACGGCGATCCGGTGCCGGTCCCTGCTGGCCAGGGCGTTGATGTCCGTGCGCTCTCCGCGCACGCCGCCGGCGATGATGTTCGCGGCGTCGTAGGCCAGGTCGCCTTCCACCTTCAGGCGCTGGCCGCCCATCATGCCCAGCATGCGGAACACGTTGAGCACCGGCTTGTTGACGCCGTTCGTGGCCAGGTCGCGGAAGCCCGCGAACCACGGCTGGTCTTCGAACTCGAACGACCAGTTGACCGCGCCGAGCAGATTGACGCCAGTCTGCGCGGCCATGTCGTACTCGCGCGCGATGGAGGCGGCGGTGTAGCTGGCATAGAGCGTGCCGTTGCGGTAGGCGTTTTCCGGGTTGGTCTGCATGCCGCAGGCGGCGCAGCCTTCCGGGTCGGATTCGCCGATGATGATCGGCAGATGCCTGATTTCCGGATGGCTGGCGACGATGTTGAAGCCGTCCTGTATGCGTTTCAGGTGGATGCCCATGCCCATCTGTACGACGCCGTCCTTCACGGTCGGGCTTCCCTTGGCGTGGAAGGCCACGAAGTCCAGCGGACTGCCGGTTTTTCCGGTGGCGTAGTTGGTCTCGTGCAGACAGTGGACGATGAAGTCGTCGAGGAACTGGCCGGCGGCTGCGGTGTGCGGGCCGCCGATGCGGGCGGTCGGCAGGGCGCGCTTGACCGCGTCGGCCGCATAATCGTACATCTTGAAATAGGTGCGCTTGACGTCCGGCGCGATCAGGTACCAGCCGTCCGGCTCATTCCACACTTCCCAGTACCAGCTCTCCACCTCGGCCTGGCCGTAGCGCGCCACGCTGTGCCTGACCCACTGGTAGATCAGCTCCGACCATTTGGCGTAGTCCTTCGGCGGATACGCCCAGCCAGTCATGATCTCCTGGTACGGCGTGCCCGGCTTCCAGTGGTGCTGGTAGGGCTGCGGGTGTTCGGACAGCGCCTCCGGCATGAAGCCGATCTGCGCCAGCGGCTTCATTTTGCGCTGGATGTAAGTATCGAAGATGGCGTCGACGATGCGCCAGTCGTAGACCGGGTTGCCGTCCTTGTCTTCGGTGTACATATTGGTCGAGCCCCATTTCAGCGCGTAGCTACCGTCGCCGGAACTCATCAGGTTGTGGGCCCGCACGTAGACCGGCACCGGCGACAGCGCGGCGATATCGCCCAGCAGCTTGCGGCCGTTGGGCGCGGTGGTGTAGTTGGGCTCATCGTAGCCGAACCACGCCCAGACGGGCTTCATCGGCCCGGTGGCGGCGTTGGCGTCGACATGGATGGCGACGGGCGCGGATTGCGCGTGGCACAGGGCGGCCGCGCCGCAGAGGACGAGCGCAAGCAGATGGCGTTTCATGATTGTCTCTTGATCTATTGTTTGAGACGATCTTATGCCGATTGTCCTTGCGTCTCCAATAACATCTTCGCGATCTGCGATACCGGAATGGGTATGGCTGTGGCCTTTACTTGCCGGTCAGGGGATTGAACCAGAGTTCGCTGCGCGACAGCGGCGTCTCCGGCGTCAGCGTCGGATTGGGCAGTGTCAGCACGCGGCGTCTGCCCAGCCCCGCGTTCTTGAGGCTTTCGCCTTTGTACTTCTGGAAGATCGCGTTCAGCGAGCCGTCCTTGATCATCATCTCCATGCCGGCTTCGATGCGCCGCGCCAGCAGCTTGCCCTCGGCGTCGCGCCGCAGGAAGAAGTACAAGGGAAGCGGGTAGTACATCAGCAGCGTCGGTTCGACCGCCATGTGCGGATGGCTGGCGCGGCGTTCCTGGAACTCGCGTCGCGCCTCGTCGATGCCGCGGGAGAAAAAATCGAAACGTCCGGCGTCGAGCATCGCGAACAAGCCCCGGTAGGTGGTGCCTTCCTCCACTTCGAAGCCCGCCGCGCGCAGGATGGGCACATCGATCCAGTCCTTGCCCTGGCCGACGCGCAGCTTGCGCAGATCGTCCAGCGTGCGCACGGCGGCGAAGCGCGGCAGGTCGGCGTCGCGCACCAGGAACATGCGGTAGCCCAGCAGGCCGCGATCGATAGGCAGGCGCACCGGGATGAATTGCCGCTCCAGCTCGGGCGAGGTGGCGCGGGCGAAGATGTTGATGCGGCCACCCGGCAGCAGCGCTTCCTGCGCCACGCGCGGCGGCGACATCACATGGGTCGATTGCTGCAGTTCGTAAGGACCGAAGCGCGGCACGGTCTTGTCGAGCGCGGTGCGCAGCACGGCCCAATCGTAGTCGTAGCGGCTGTCGCTGTCGTCGGCGCTGGTGAGCGGATAGACGACATGCGTCCCCGCGCCCGCGTGCAGGCACAATGCCGCCAGCAGTACTCCCAACCAGACGCGCTTTCGATAGCCCCAGGACTGTTTCATCCTGCGAGTATGTCACGGCCTGCCGCGATCCATCAAGTAGCGCTAGGCGCGGATGATGGCTATGTCCATGTTGCGATAAGGGGCAAGCAGGGCTTCGGGCACGGAGCTGTTGACGACGATGGCGCTGACCTGCGCCAGCGGTGCGATCTGGTAGGGCGAGGCGGTGTTCAGTTTTTCGGGCGAGGCCAGCACCACGGTGCGCTGGGCCATGGCGCTGATCGCGCGCTTGATGCCGGCTTCGTCGAAATCGCCGGTGGTGATGCCGGCTTCAGGATGCAGGCTGCAGACGCCCATGAAGTAGATGTCGGTGCGGATTTGTGTAATGGCTTCCAGCGCCGACGGGCCCATCGCGACCACCGAGTGCTTGAACAGGCGGCCGCCGATCAGGATCACCTCGACCAGCGGATGTGCAACCAGTTCGACCGCCACGCTGGGACTATGCGTGACGACCGTGCAGCGCAGCTCGCGCGGCAGGGCGCGCGCCAGCTGCACGGCGGTGGTGCCGCCGTCGATGAAGACGACTTGTCCGTCCGCGATCATCGCGGCGGCGGCGCGGGCGATGGCGGGCTTGGCGTCGCTGGAAATCTGCTGGCGCTGGGCGAAGTCGCCCATGGCCGGCGAAGTTGGCAGGGGCGGAGCCAGGGGCAGGGCGCCGCCGTGCACGCGCTGCAGCAGTCCTTCTGCCGCCAGCTCGCGCAGGTCGCGGCGGATGGTGTCCTCGGACAGGCCCAGTTCCTCGCTGAGGGATTTGGCGACGATCTGCCCATCCTGCCGGAGGCGGGCGAGCAGCAGTTCTTTGCGTTGGCGTGTCAGCATATGCATGAAATATCTTGATGTTGCACGATATTGCATGATATCGTAAAAAAACGCAACCAAGGAGTGTATCGCCATGCTTGAAGACCGCATCCGCATCCACAAAGTGGAAACCCTGTCCGACGACTGGTTCCTGCTGCAGAAGACCACCTTTGACTATCGCCGCAACGACGGCAGCTGGCAGCGCCAGACGCGCGAGACCTACGATCGCGGCCACGGCGCCACCATCCTGCTGTACAACCGCGAGCGGCGCACGGTGGTGCTGGTGCGGCAGTTCCGCTTTCCGACCTACGGCAACGGCCACGACGGCTTCCTGATCGAAACCGCGGCCGGCCTGCTGGACCAGGCCAGTCCCGAGGAGCGCATCCGTGCCGAGGTCGAAGAGGAAACCGGCTACCGCGTCGGCGCAGTGAACAAGGTGTTCGAAGCCTTCATGAGTCCCGGCTCGGTCACGGAGCGGCTGTATTTCTTCGTCGCCGAATACGACCCCGCATCGCGCGCCGGCAACGGCGGCGGCTTGGCGGAAGAGGGCGAGGACATCGAAGTACTGGAACTGGCGATGGCCGACGCCATGCGGATGATGGCCGATGGCCGCATCGCCGACGGCAAGACCATCATGCTGCTGCAATACGCGGCGCTGCACTTGCTTTGCTAGAAATTCGCGGGCTCGACTATCGACTTTGCGTGTCGTCAAACGTCAAAAGTAGTAGAGTCCTACAGTGGCGCATGCGCCTCGTTTCTTTAAAAGTGTTGAAAGAGTTTTGCGTCCGCTATCCGGACGCCGCAAGCGGGGTTCGCCAATGGAAGCAAAGAATGGCTGCAGGCTCACCTCATAGCTTTAGTGAGTTACGTCTGATTTCCGGAAGTGTGGATTATGTATCGCCCTTTACGATTTTTAATATTGCGGGTAACAAATATCGTTTGATTACTATCGTCAAATACTCAAGTAATTCGGTGTTTATACGTTGGATGCTGACCCACGCAGAATATGATAAATGGACCAAGAGTTATCATCAAGGAAAGATTAGGACATGAATGTCATCGCTGACAATATTGATGGGGCGGCTTTGGAGTCCGCTTGGACCGAGTTTGATCGTATAGCCAAGCTTCGACCTATTACCAATGATGAGGAATACGATCACACTGTGGCCTTGATGAATCGTGTGTTGGACATCATGGGAGAGAGTGAGCAGCATCCTTTGGCCGGACTGCTTGAACTTTTGGCGGTCATGGTCAACTCCTACGACAATGTCCACTACGCGATTGATTGACTTCGAGCAGGCTATGCCGAAAAGCAGTTGCATCGGCGCATGAGAGCATATCTTTTACTTGCGTTGCTGATAGGAGTCCAAGCCGGTGCGACGGGAGATCCGAAGGCCGGCGAGTTGCTGTTCAAGCGCTGCGCCTCCTGCCATCAGGTCGGCCCTTACGCACAAGGCGGCTTCGGGCCGCAGCTGAACGCCATCATCGGCCGCCACGCGGCGTCGACCACGGACTACAAGTATTCGGAAGCGATGAAGAAGTCGGGATTGGTGTGGGACGAGAAAACGCTGGCCGCATTCCTGCGCGCGCCGCACGACGTGGTGCCGGGGACCAGCATGCGTTTTTGGGGAATCAAGGATGAACAGCAGGTCGCCGACCTGCTGTCCTATATGCGCACGCTGAAGTGATCGGCGCGAGCGATTAACGGGACTTGACGAACGGCGTACCCAGCGCTTTCGGCGCCACCGACTTGGCCATCAGGCCGGCCAGCACGATCACCGTCACCACATAAGGCACCATCTGGATCAGCGAGCCTGGCAGGCGGCCGACCAGCGGCAGGTCCACGCCCTCGATCTGGATCTGCACCGCGCCGAAGAAACCGAACATCAGGCAGCCGAGGAAGGTGTACAGCGGACGCCAGTTACCGAACACCATCGCCGTCAGCGCCAGGTAGCCGGCGCCGGCCGACATGTCGCGCAGGAAGAAGCCGCTCTGCACGATCGCCAGGTAGGCGCCCGAGAACGAGCACAGTACGCCGGCGATCAACATCGCGATGTAGCGCTGGCGCTCGACGCTGACGCCGGCCGCATCGGCCGCATGCGGGTTCTCGCCGCAGGCGCGCAGGCGCAGGCCGAAGCTGGTGTGGTACAGCACCCAGTGCACCAGCGGCACCAGAGCGAACGCCAGGTACACCAGCACCGAGTGGCCGCCGATCAGGTGCGCGTACAGCCAGCCGACGAACGGTATGTCTTCAACCGCGGCGCTGCCCGGCAGCACCACGTCGAACAGGCGCGCCTGGCCCAGGTCTGGCGTGCGTCCACCCTGCTGGAAGAAGAATTGCGCGACCACGAAAGTCAGCCCGCTCATGGCGATGTTGATCGCGATGCCGGCCACCAGCTGGTTGCCTTTCTGCGAGATGGCGACATAGCCCTGCAAGATCGCCAGCAGCACCGACACCAGCATGCCGGCGGCCACGCCGTACCACGGATTCTGCGTGGCGAAGGCCACTGCCGCCGAGACGAACGCCGAAGCCAGGATCTTGCCTTCGAGGCCGATGTCGATCACGCCCGAACGTTCGGCGAACAAGCCGGCCATGCCGGCGAAAATCAGCACCGGCGCATTGCGCACGGTCGACACCAGGATGCTGCCGATATGGAGGTCTTCAAAAGTCATGACAGTCTCACTTTTTCCGTTTGAGCAGGGCGGCGATGGCGGGGGCGTAGAAGTTTTCCATCGCGCCGCAGAACAGGATGATCAAGCCCTGGATGAAGATGAAGGTCTCGGGCGGAATGTTCTGCTTTTCCAGCGACAGGTCGAAGCCGCCCTGGATCAGCGCGCCGAACAGCACCGCCGACAGGAAAATCCCTACCGGATGCTGGCGTCCCATCAGCGCGATCGCGATGCCGACGAAGCCCGCGCCGCCGACGAAGTTGAGCGACAGGTAGTGGGTCGAACCCATGATGGAGTTGACCGAACCGAGGCCGGCCAGCGCGCCGGAGATCAGCATCACGGTGATGATCATCTTGCTGATGCGGACGCCCGCATAGTGCGCCGCATGCTTGTTCAAACCGGTGGCGCGCAGCTTGAAGCCCCACGAGGAGCGCGACACCATCACGCCGTAAATCACCAGCGCGATGATCGCCAGGAAGAAGCTGATGTTGAGCGGCGTCTCGCCGAGGATGGGGAACCACTGGTTCAGGCGCGGCATTTCGGCGGCGGCGCTGAAGGCGCGGCTGGCCGGATTCTGCTCGCCCGCCGGCACCAGGTATTTGACGATCACGGTGTTCATCAGCGCGCCGGCGATGTAGTTGAACATGATGGTGGTCACCACCACGTGGCTGCCGCGTTTCGCCTGCAGGTAGCCGGGCAGGAAAGCCCACAGCGCGCCGAACAGCGCCGCTCCGATCATGCCGACCGGGATCAGTATCCACATCGGCAGCGAGCTGTCGAAGGCCAGCATGGCCAGGGTCAGGCCAAGACCGGCGAAGTACATCTGGCCTTCGGCGCCGATGTTGAACAGGCCGGCCTGCATGGCGATCGATACCGCCAGGCCGGTGAAGATGAAGGTGGAGGCGTAGAACAGCGTGTAGCTCAAGCCTTCCGGATTGACGACGGCGCTGTTGATCAGGATGCCCATCGATTCGACCGGGCTTTCGCCCAGCAGATAGATCACCAGCGCGGCCACCAGCAGGGCCGACAACAGGTTCAGTACGGGCATTACAAAGCCGGTTGCCCAGCGTGGCAGGTCTTGGTTGTTCATGATTTGTGCATCCCGCCCATCAGCAAGCCGATACGGGTCGTGTCGAATTCTTCAATTTTCAGTTCGCCGGTGATGCGGCCGCCGCACATGACCAGGATACGGTCCGCCAGCGCGCGCACTTCCTCCAGCTCCACGGACACCAGCAGGATTGCCACGCCGGCGTCGCGCAGGGCGAGCAGCTGGGTATGGATGCTTTCGATGGTGCCGATGTCGACGCCGCGCGTCGGCTGGCCGACCAGCATCAGCTTGGGCTGCGCCAGCACTTCGCGCGCGATCACCACCTTCTGCTGGTTGCCGCCGGAGAGCAGGCCGATACGCAAATCATGGTTGTTCGGGCGGACGTCGAAGTTCTTCATCAGCTCCGCGCAGCGCGCGGCGATGGCCTTGAAGTCGAACAGGCCCCAGCGGTTTTTCAGCTTGTCCTGGTAGCCGAGGATGGTGTTGTGCATGACCGAGAAGGCCTTGATCACGCCGTCGCGCAGGCGGTCTTCCGGAATGTGGGCGATGCCCAGTTCGCGGAAGGTGCGCGGCAGGCCGTCGGCGTCGGAGCGGCCGGCGAAGGGCAGCGCCTTGCCCTGGAAGTCGATCTTGCCGGAAGTCGGCAGGCGCATGCCCGACAGGATTTCCATCAACTCGCTCTGGCCGTTGCCTGACACGCCGGCAATCGCGACGATCTCGCCGGCGCGCAGCGTGAAGCCGATGTCGGCCAGCAGCTTGACCTGCTGTTCGTCCTGCAGCAGCAGGTTCTCGACATGCAGCACAGGCGCGCCCGGGTTGTACGGTTTGCGCGGCAGGTTGTTCTCGATGGGACGCCCGACCATCATGTTGGCCAGGTCTTCCTTGGTGGTGCCGGCGGTCGGCACGGCGCCGATCACGCGGCCGCCGCGCATCACGGTCACGGTGTCGGTGATGTCGAGGATCTCCTGCAGCTTGTGCGTGATCAGGATGATGGTCTTGCCCTGTTCCTTGAACAGCCGCAGGATCTCGAACAGCGATTCGGTCTCCTGCGCGGTCAGGACGGCGGTCGGCTCGTCGAGGATCAGGATGTTGGCGCTGCGGTAGATCTGCTTGAGGATCTCCACGCGCTGCTGCGCGCCCACCGACAGGTCGTGGATGGTGGCCAGCGGATCGACGTCCAGGCGGTAGCGGGTGCAGATCTCGCGCAGCTGCGCTTCGACGGCGGCGCGTTTCGGCTTCAGCTTGAAGCCGCCTTCGCTGCCCAGCATCACGTTATCGAGCACGGTCATGTTCTCGACCAGCATGAAGTGCTGGTGCACCATGCCGATGCCGAGCGCAATGGCTTCCTGGCTGTTGTGGATGCGGCGCGCCTGGCCATCGAGCAGGATCTCCCCGCCGTCGGCGCGGTAGTATCCATACAGGATGCTCATCAGGGTCGATTTGCCGGCGCCGTTCTCGCCCACCAGGCCGTGGATCGAACCCTTGGCGATGGCGAAGCTGACGTCCGTGTTCGCTTTGACGGCTCCGAAATGCTTGGAGATGCCGCGAAATTCTACTGCTGGCTGCATAGGATCGTTTTCGGTGCGGAGTTAAGTAAATGCCTGGAACGTTAAACGCGCCGCACGGAGCATGACTCCGCCGGCGCGCTCTCATGTTCAAACAGGGGTCAGGCCGGGCAGGCTGCGCCCGAACGGATGTCGATCACTTTGACCTTGCCGTCGATGATGTCCTTGCGGGCACCGGTGACGCGCTTCTCGATTTCCGGCGTGATCAGCTTGCGGTTGTTCTCGTCCAGCGCCCAATCGACGCCGCCTTCCTTCAGGCCCTTGGCGGTGACGCCGGCCTTCCAAGTGCCGGCCTTCATCTGCATGAAGGAGTCGTACACGGCGTTGTCCACGCGCTTGACCATCGAGGTCAGGATGGTGCCCGGGTACAGGCTGTTCTGGTTGGAGTCGACGCCGATCCCCAGCTTGCCTTTTTCCTTGGCCGTTTGCAGCGTGCCCAGGCCCGAGCCGCCGGCGACGGCGAACACCACGTCGACGCCGCGGTCGAATTGCGAGCGCGCCAGTTCGCCGCCCTTGGCCGGGTTGTTCCACGAATCGGAGGTGGTGCCGACCATGTTGGAGCTCACTTCGACTTTAGGGTTGACCGACTTGGCGCCCTGGGCGTAGCCGCAGGCGAAGGTGCGGATCAGCGGGATGTCGACGCCGCCGATGAAGCCCAGCTTCTTGGATTTGGAGGCCATGGCCGCGGCCACGCCCACCAGGTACGAGCCTTCTTCTTCCTTGAAGGTGATGGAGTTGATGTTGGCGCCCTGCGCCACGCCGTCGATCAGCACGAAGTGGACTTTCGGGAATTCCTTGGCCACCTTCTGCACGGCCGCCTGCTGGGCGAAGCCGATCGAGGCGATCAGGTCCAGGTTCTTGCGGGCCAGGCCGCGCAGCACCTGTTCGGCCTGGGTGTCGCTGGAGGCTTGCACCTCGATGAAATTGATGTTGGTTTCCTTCTTGAAGCGCGAGGCGCCTTCAAAAGCGGACTGGTTGAACGACTTGTCGAACTTGCCGCCTGCGTCATACACGATGCCCAGCTTAGGGTCAGCCGCGGACGCGCTGCCAGCGATGAAGAGTGCTGCAAGCGTCAAACTAAGTTGTGAAAGTTTCATGAATAGGCTCCTGGAAGAACGATATTGTATATTTTTATTGAACGAAACATGTAATCCGGCGCCGCTTTATCGCCGCAAACCCCTGATTTTTAGAGGTTTGCCTCGGGGATACGCAGCTAATCATCGGCGTATCACGCGGTCAGCGCCAGCAGTTTGTCAAAAGCTTGTTCAAATTGCAGCAAACCGGCGGCCAGCAGCTCGCTGCCCACGGTTTCCAGATCGATGCCGTGGTGTGCCAGCTGCGCCAGCACGGCGCGCTCGGCCTCCACGTCGCCGTCCAGCGTCGGCTCGGCCACGCCGTGGTCGCGGAAGGCGTCCAGCGTGGCGTCCGGCACGGTGTTGATGGTGCCGGCGCCGATCAGGCCCTCGACGTAGCGCACGTCGCGCTCGGACGGCTTCTTGGTCGCGGTGCTGGCCCACAGCAGCCATTGCGGTGTGGCGCCGAAGGCGGCGAACACGGCGAACCCGCTGTCGTTCTTCCAGTCGTGATAGGCGAGGCGGGCGGCGGCCATGGCGGCGCGGCCGCGCACGGCGACGGCGGTGCTGTCGGCGGCGTTCTCCAGCAGGGCGTCGACGGCAACGTCGATGCGGCTGATGAACACGCTGGCCACGCTGGCGATGCGCTGCACCGACAGCTTGTCCTGCAGGCGGCGGGCCAGGCCGCGGCGGTGCGCGGCGCGCACGGCCTGGGTCTGGCTGGCGGTGAAGATCAGCGTCATGTTGACGTTGATGCCGGCGTAGATCACTTCCTCCAGCGCGGCGATGCCGGCCGGCGTGGCCGGAATCTTGATCATGGCGTTGGGGCGGCCGATGACGGCCCACAGGCGCTTGGCGTCGGCCACGGTGCCGGCGGTGTCGTGGGCCAGCCGCGGCGCCACTTCGAAGCTGACGAAGCCGGCCTTGCCGTCGGAGTTTTGGTACAGCGGCGCGAACAAATCGCAGGCGCGCTGCACGTCCGGCAGCACCAGCGCCTCGAAGCGCGCTTCCGGCGTCGCCAGCGCGGTGCGCAGCAGCGGCAGGGCGGCCTGGTAGGCGGCGTCGGTGCGGATGGCGTTGTAGAAGATGGCCGGGTTCGAGGTCAGGCCCTGGATGCCGTCGGCGGCGATCAGTTCGGCCAACTGGCCGGAGGCGAGCAGGTGGCGGCTCAGGTTATCGAGCCAGATTTGTTGTCCCAGGTCGCCCACCGCGCGCAGGCGGCTGTGTTCAAGCATGTTGTTCATCTACCGTTCCAAGTATGTGACGCAGCGCATCATGACGGCGGTGTTTGCGTCAGCCGGCCTCCGCGCCGGCCCCTCGGGGCCCGCAGAGTCCGCGCATGTCGCACCGCCGCAACAGTCGACGCCAAATTAAATATTTTTATATTGTTGCTTTTTTGTCCGTTTGGAAAAATTTCCTGCTGATTGGATAAATCTGCAGCGGCCTCCCAAGCCTGCCGAAAAACGGCTTTTTCATTGCAAGCCAGGGTGTTTTCGCCCTCGGAGGCCGGCTTTTTCAGGCGATCCACTACTATGCATCAGCGGCGATATGTACGACAAATTCGATTTTACTTAGCTATTTATATAAAATATATATGAATCGAAACACTCAAAAAGTGAGTTTCTGTCATTTTTTTCCATGCTAGCATGGTTGGCAATCTGCATATTGTTATGCGGAAGCTAGTAGTTTTAGTACTGTTTTAGCAATAAGTTTTGCCAATAAAAAGACATCGTCCCGCTGCCAAGCGCGGGGGAGGACGGGATTACGGATGGTATTTACAACTTGCCTACACAATAAATAGGGAGCAGCACTCATGAGCAAAAAAAGTAGTGGTTACGCAGCGCGATCGCTGATCGCCCTGGCTGTCGCAAGCGCCTTCCCGCTGCACGCAGCAATGGCGGCCGACGCCGCCGCCGCAGCAGCAACGGATGCCGCCGAAGGCCAGGCCGCAGCGGCCAGCGCCCCGGACACCGCCACCAAGGGCCAACTGGAAACCGTGATCGTGACCGCGCAGCGCCGCGCGGAAAACATCAAGGACGTGCCGATGTCGATCGCCACGCTGAAGGGCGACAAGCTGGACGTGCTGACTTCCGGCGCCGCCGACATCCGCTTCCTGGCCGGCCGCTCGCCATCCGTCAACGTGGAATCGGACTACGGCCGTACCTTCCCGCGCTTCTACATTCGCGGCCTGGGCAACACCGACTTCGACCTGAACGCTTCCCAGCCCGTAGGTCTGGTGATGGACGATATCGTCCAGGAAAACGCGATGCTGAAGGGCTTCCCTGTGTTCGACGTCGACCAGGTTGAAGTGCTGCGCGGCCCGCAAGGCACGCTGTTCGGCCGCAACTCCCCGGCCGGCGTGATCAAGTTCGACTCCGCCAAGCCGGTGTTCAAACAGGAAGGCTATGTCACCCTGGGCGTGGGCAACTACTCGTCCAAGACCGCCGAAGGCATGTTCAACATCCCGGTCAGCGACACCGTGGCGCTGCGCTTCTCCGGCACCACCCAGCACCGCGACAACCGCGTGCACAACACCAATCCGGTCGCCAACACCGGCACCAAGGACTTCGAAGGCTACGGCGACAACGCCTTCCGCCTGCAAGCCCTGGTCAAGCCGAACAAGGACCTGGACGTGCTGTTCAACTACCATGAGCGCGACTACCACGGCAGCGCCACGCTGTTCCGCGCCAATATCATCAAGAAGGGTACCAACGACCTGGTCGACGGCTTCGACTACGGTTCCTACCCGACCGACGGCCAGAACTACCAGAGCCTGAGCACCAAGGGCGGCAGCATCCGCCTGAAGTACAACATGGACGACATCACGCTGCACTCGATCACCGGCTACGAAAAGCTGAAGTTCTACAGCCGCGGCGACGTCGATGGCGGCTACGGCTGCACGCTGTTCTGCGGTCCTGTGCAAGCGGCCAAGGGCAGCGGTCCCGGCGTGATCCCGTTCCCGGTCGAGACGGCCGACGTGCTGCCTAACCACAAGCAGTTCTCGCAGGAGTTCCGCGCCGAGTCGAACTACAAGGGTCCGCTGCAGTGGATCGGCGGCCTGTTCTTCTTCGACGAGAGCATCCAGATCGACAGCATCAGCTTCGACTCCTTCACCCCTGGCAATCCACAGAACGCGGCCTATGCGCAGCAGTTCCAGAACGCCAAGTCGTGGGCCGCCTTCGGCTCGCTGAACTACACGGTGACCGACAAGTTCAAGATGCGCGGCGGTATCCGCTACACCAGCGACAAGAAGGAATTCTCGGCCTCGCGCTATGAACCGCCTGCAAGCTCTGGCCCGTTCAACATCAACAACACCTCGCACAACGTGAGCTGGGACCTGAGCGGCACCTATGAGCTGGACAAGACCACCAACCTGTTCGCCCGCGTCGCCACCGGCTACCGCGCACCGTCGATGCAGGGCCGCCTGAACGGCCTGACCGACAAGCCATCGTTCGCCGGCGCCGAGAAAGCGCTGTCGTATGAAGCCGGTATCAAGCAGGACCTGTTCGACAAGCGCGCGCGCCTGAGCGCCTCGGTGTTCCAGTACCGCGTCAAGGACAAGCAGCTGACGGCAGGCAGCGGCGCGGTCAACATGAATCAGCTGATCAACGCTGAGAAAGTGACCGGCCAGGGTGTCGAGGTGGACTTCCAGGCCAACCTGAGCGACGAGTTCAGCATGACCCTGGGCGGCAGCTACAACGATACCGAGATCAAGGACAAGAACCTGTTCGTCCAGTACTGCGGTAACGTGAACAACAACCCAAGCAGCGGTTGCACCCCGACCAATGCGCCAGGCCCGTTCGCCGGCACCTCCAAGATCGACGGCAACCCGCTGCCGCGCGCACCGAAGACCCAGCTGAACTTCACGCTGAAGTACAGCAAGGACATCGGCAACGGCGAGTTTTACGCCTACACCGACTGGACCTACCGCAGCAGCTACAACTTCTTCCTGTACGAGGCGCCTGAGTACAAGGCCAAGCCTCTGACCGAAGGCGGCGTACGCGCAGGCTACAAGTGGGGCAACGGCAAGTATGAAGTGGCGCTGTTCGGCCGCAACATCACCGACAAGCAAGTCCTGATCGGCGCCATCGACTTCGACAACCTGACCGGCATGTTGAACGAGCCGCGCACCTGGGGCGGCACCTTCAAGGTTAACTTCTAATCCAGGATAACCGCTAAAATCCCCGCACTGCCGCAAGGCGTGCGGGGATTTTTACATTGGGGAGCCTCTCTTGAATCACACCGTCGTCAACCTGTGGCCGCTGCTGGGCGTGGCCGTCATCATTCTCGGCTTTGCCTTGCGCGCGCATCCGGTGCTGGTGGTGATCGCCGCCTGCGCCGTCACCGGCATCGCCGCCGCCATGCCGGTCGAAAAGCTGCTGGCCACCCTGGGCGCGGCTTTCATCAAGACCCGCAACCTGCCGCTGATCCTGCTGCTGCCGCTGGCGGCCATCGGCCTGCTGGAGCGCTACGGCCTGAAGGAGCATGCGCAGACCTCGATCGCGCGCATCAAGTCCGCCACCACCGGCCGTCTGCTGATCGTCTACCTGGCGATCCGCGAGTTGAGCGCGGCCTTCGGCCTGACCAGCATCGGCGGCCATCCGAACATGGTGCGTCCGCTGATCGCGCCGATGGCGGAGGGCGCCGCCGAGGTGCGCTATCCGGCGCTGACGCAGGAACTGCGGCACCGCATCCGTGCCATGTCCGCCGCCACCGACAACGTCGGCCTGTTCTTCGGCGAGGACGTGTTCGTCGCCTTCGGCGCCATCCTGCTGATGCAGACCATCCTGCGCGGCGAGGGCCTGGAAGTCGATCCGCTGCACATGGCGATGTGGGGCATACCGACGGCGGTGACCGCGTTCATCATCCATTCCTGGCGCCTGCACCGGCTCGACGCGCACATCGCGCGCGCGATGCTGAAGGAGGGCGCATGATCCTCAAATTGGAGTACTTCTACGACGTCCTCGGCGTGATGCTGCTGGTGGTCGCGCTGATGGCGCTGCGTGATCCGCACAATCCCAAGCGCTATTCCAGCGCGCTGTTCTGGGTGCTGTATGCGGTGGTCTACCTGGCCGGCGACTATCTGCCGCCGGTGGCGGCGGGCGTGCTGATGGTGGTGATGGCGCTGATCGCCGGCTTCGGCGGCGTCGCGCTGGGCCGCTACGGCGACCGCACGCCGCAGGAACGCAAGAGCAGCGCGCAGCGCCTCGGCCACCGCCTGCTGATACCGGCGCTGATCATTCCCTTCACCACGGTGATCGGCTCGACCTTGCTGAAGGACGTACACCTCGGCGATGTGTTACTGCTCGATCCGAAGAACGCCACGCTGGTCAGCCTCGGTTGCGGTTCGCTGTTCGCCGTCGCCACCGCGTGCTGGCTGACGCGCTCGACGCCGCTGCAGGCGATGCGCGAATCGCGCCGGCTGATCGACCATCTTGGCTGGGCCGTGGTGCTGCCGCATATGCTGGCGGTGCTTGGCCTGCTGTTCACCGAGGCCGGCATGGGCAAGGCGGTGGCGCACGTCGTCACCTCGTACATCAACATGGATGTGCGGCTGGTGGCGGTGGCGGTGTACTGCGTCGGCATGGCGCTGTTCACCGTCATCATGGGCAACGGCTTCGCGGCTTTTCCGGTGATGGCGGGCGGCGTCGGCATCCCGGTGCTGGTCGGCGTGTATCACGCCAATCCCGCAGTGATGGCCGCCATCGGCATGTTCAGCGCCTACTGCGGAACGCTGATGACGCCGATGGCCGCCAACTTCAACATCGTGCCCGCGGCCTTGCTGGAGCTGCCCGACAAGAACGCCGTCGTGAAGATACAGGTGCCGACCGCGTTGCCTTTGCTGCTTGCTAATATTGCACTGCTCTATTTCTTGATGAACATGTGAAAAGCAAGAAGTTGGAGTAGAGTAATGCTCTGGCAGGATGCAATCGGAGCAAACGTAGATGGAAAAGATAATATTGTTGACGGGCTTCGAGCCCTTCAACCAGGAGACCATCAATCCCTCGTGGGAAGCGGTGAGATCCCTGCAAGGCTGGCGTGAAGGCGATTTCATCGTCCACGCGCGACAGCTGCCATGCGTGTTCGGGCGTGCCAACAAGGTGATGCACCAGGCGGTGGAAGAGCTGCAGCCGAGTATCGTGATCGCGGTGGGCCAGGCCGGCGGCCGCGTAGATTTATCCATCGAGCGGGTGGCGATCAATATCGACGACGCGCCGATCGCCGACAACCAGATGCGGCAGGTCGTCGACCAGCCCATCGTCAACGGCGGTCCGGCGGCTTATTTTTCCACGCTGCCGATCAAGGCCATCGTACATGCGTTGCGTGAAGCGGGCCTGCCGTCGTCGGTATCGCAGTCGGCCGGCACCTTTGTCTGCAACCACGTGTTCTACGGCTTGATGCACCAGGCCCACGAGTGGGGCACGACGATGCGCGCCGGTTTTATCCATATCCCGTACCTGCCGCAGCAGGCGGCCGCGCATCCGGGTTCGGCCAGCATGAAGCTGGAGGACATGGTGGAAGGCCTGCGCATCGCCATCCGCACCACGCTCGCCCACGACGTCGACATGCGCGAGGCGGGCGGCGTTACCCATTAGTTACCGATTAAGCTGGCACTAAGTCAATCGGCGCGCGCCGGCGGATTCAGGATGTTCAGGAAGGCCCGCACCACCGGCGCATCGTCCAGCGTGGTGTAGGTGATGTACAAATTCGCCGACGGCGGATTGGTACGGATCGGCAGGAACACCACACCCGGCCAGCCGATGCGGCTGGTGGTCTCCGGCAGCAGCGCCACTCCCAGGCCCGCACCGACCATCGCCAGCAGCGTTTGCGGCTCGGACGCCTCCTGGAAGATCGTCGGCTGGAAGCCGGCCTTCACGCAGCACTGGATCAGGTAGCGCGGGAACGACGACTTGTCGAGCGCCAGCGTCAGCATCGGCTCGTCGGCGATATCCATCAGCTCTATCGATTCATGCTTGGCCAGCGGGTGATGCTCGTTGATGGCCACGCACACGTCTTCGCGGAAGCACAGTTCCTGGCGCAGGTTGTCCTGCTTCAGGTCGTCCTCGTCGAGCTTGGGCTCGCGCCAGAAACCGACGTCGACCTGCTTGGCGCGCAGCGCCTCGTACTGCAGCGTCGGTCCCAGCTCGTGCAGCGTCCACGTCACGCGCGGGAACTTGGTCTGGAACTCTTCCAGCAAACTGGGGATCGGTCCCCACATCGCCGAGCCGACGATGCCCACGCGCAGTCGGCCCACTTCGCCGCGGTCGATCTGGCGGATGGTGTCGATCGTCATGCGCATCTTGGCCAGCAGGTCGGACGCCTCGTTCATCAGCGCCTTGCCGGCCACCGTCAGCTCGAAGGTGCGGGTGGTGCGCGCGAACAGCTTGACGCCAAGCTCGCTCTCCAGCTTCATGATCTGCTGGCTCAGTGGCGGCTGCGAAATATGCAGTCGTTCGGCCGCGCGGCTGAAACTCTTTTCTTCGGCCACAGCGAGAAAGTACTTTAGTTGTTTCAGGTCGATGGACATGGCGGGTCTTGGGCGATGTGGGTTCGAGTTTAGTTCGATTGCATGGCGACGGCCAGCGCCGCACCGCAGCGGGCGTTGTTCTTCACCAGCGCGATGTTGGTGGCAAGGCTGCGGCCTTCCGTCAGCTGCTTGATGCGGCCCAGCAGGAACGGCGTGACGTTCTTGCCGGTGACGCCTTGCGCAGCGGCTTCCTGCAAGGCCTGCGCGGTGATGGCGTCGATCTCCGCCTTCGGCATCGCCTCCGCCGCCGGCACCGGATTGCTGACCACCACGCCGCCCTTCAAACCCAGCTGCCACTTGGTGTGGATGAAGGCCGCCTGCTCGGCCGGCGTATCGAGCTGGAAGTCGGCGTTGAAGCCGCTCTCGCGCGTGAAGAAGGCGGGGAAGCCGCGCTGGCCAACGCTGATCACCGGCACGCCGTGCGTCTCCAGGTATTCCAGGGTCAGGCCGATGTCGAGGATGGACTTGACGCCGGCGCAGACCACAGCCACCGAGGTGTGCGCCAGTTCCTGCAGGTCGGCCGAGATGTCGAAGCTGGTCTCGGCGCCGCGGTGCACTCCGCCGATGCCGCCGGTGACGAACACGGTGATGCCGGCCAGCTCGGCGCAGATCATCGTGGCGGCGACGGTGGTCGCGCCCAGTTTGTTTTGCGACAGCACGTAGGGCAGGTCGCGGCGGCTGACCTTCATCGCGTCGGGCGAGGTGCCCAGCAGTTCCAGCTGCTCGTCCGACAGGCCGATGCAGATCTTGCCGCCGATGACGGCGATGGTGGCCGGCACGGCGCCGCCGTCGCGGATGATCTGCTCGACCTCGCGCGCCATCCGCACGTTTTGCGGATACGGCATGCCGTGCGAAATGATGGTCGATTCCAGCGCGACGATGGCTTTGCCGGCGGCGCGGGCGGCGGCTACTTCCGGCGAGAAGAGTAGGAATTGGTGCATGGTGTTCAGCCTTGGAGAGGGAAGAGCGGAGCGCTCATATCGAAATCGTGGATCTCGTCGAGTACGTCGGCGGCGAGCAGGGGGGAAACGGTGTCCGGGCTTTCCAGCGTCATCGCGGCGACTTTCAGGCCGCGCCGGCAGGCCAGCGTCAGGTCGTCGCTGCCCTGGTACAGCGACCAGCAGACGGCGGCCGAGAAGGCGTCGCCGGCGCCGGTGACGTCGACCACCTCGACCTGGTGCGCGGCCAGCCATACCAGCTCGCCGCCCTTGGTGTGGAACACGCCCTGGCTGCCACAGGTGACGATGACATCCCGCGCGCCCTGCGCCTGCACGTCGCGGCAGGCGGCGCGCACGTCGGCCTCCGTCGGCAGCGCGCGTCCGGCGCGGGTTTCCAGTTCGCCGCGATTGAGGATCAGCAGGCGCAGGCCGTCCAGGCTGGCCGGCAGGCGCGCCATCTTCGGCTGCGACACGGCGACGATCACCAGCGGCACCTTGTCGGCGCGGGCGCCGGCCAGCAGCGTGGCGATGCTGTCGGCCGGCAGGTTCAGGTCGACCACTGTCATCGCGGCGGCGGCGCGCTGCGGCTGGCGGCTGTCGAGGAAGGCGGGCGTGATGCGGTCGTACAGCGCCATGTCTGCCAGCGCCACCACCAGCTCGCCGCGGTCGTCGAGGATGGCGGTGTAGGTGCCGGTGGCCGTTTCCGGCAGCTTCAGGCTGCCGCGCGTGTCGATGCCGGCGCTCTCGGCGTGGTCCTGCAGCGTGCGGCCGGCGCTGTCGTCGCCCAGCGCCGTCAGCAGCGAGGTCGGCAGGTTCAGGCGCGCCAGGTTCTCGGCGATGTTGCGGGCCACGCCGCCATAGACTTCCTCGGCGGTGGCGGGATTGGAGGTGCCCAGCTGCATCGGTGCGATGGTGCGCAGCTTGCGGTCCAGGTTGGCGGCGCCTATGCACATGACGGGGCGCTGGTCCGGCAGCACGTAGGCGCGGCCCAGCAGGCGACGCTCGCGTATCAGGCCGGCGATGTGGCCGGCCACGGCGGAACGCGACAGGCGCAGTTCGACCGCCAGGTCCTGCTGGGAGATGAAGGGGTTGGAGCGGATCAGCTGGTACAGCTGTTCCTTTTTAGAAGAATCGGTCACGGCAGCATCTTTTAAACAATTGTCCGTCATGATAAACTTTTGTTCCTTCTGAGTCAAACCCTGAGCCAAACGCGCTCTGCGGCTCAGTTTTCATTGATTTATAATACCCCTTATTTATATGGTTTTTGTATAAATGATGAAGAAAAATGGTATTTGCCATACATATGGACGATGATGCATAGTGTCAGCTTCCCCAGCCACAACAGAAAAACAGAGGATATACATGTCTAACAATTCCCCATTCCAGGCAGCTGACATTATTCGCGCCCGTATCCCAGCCGGCTTCAAGCCGCGCGTGGCGATGATCCTTGGTTCGGGCCTCGGTGTGCTGGCCGAACAAATGACCGACGCGGTCACCATCAGCTTCAACGAACTGCCGGGCTTCCCGATCTCCACCGTGCACGGCCACGCCGGCGAACTGGTGGTCGGCACGCTGTCGGGCGTGCAGGTGGTGTGCATGAAGGGCCGCGGCCACGTCTACGAAGGCTACGGCCTGGGCGTGATGACCAGCGCCGTGCGCACCATGAAGCTGCTGGGTTGCGAGATGCTGTTCGTGACCAATGCCGCCGGTTCGCTGCGCACCGAAGTCGACGCCGGTTCGCTGGTGGCGCTGACCGACCATATCAACTTCCTGCCTGGCACGCCGATGATGGGCCCGAACGACGAGCGCTTCGGCCCGCGCTTCTTCAGCATGGCCAACGCCTACGATGCCGACCTGCGCGCGCTGCTGAAGTCCTCGGCCGCCGAGAAGAACGTCCCGATGCACGAAGGCGTGTACATCGCCTACGCCGGTCCGAACTTCGAAACGCCTGCGGAAATCCGCGCCTTCAAGACGCTGGGCGCCGATGTCGTCGGCATGTCGGTGGTGCCTGAAGTGGTGTCGGCCCGCCACTGCGGCCTGAAGGTGGTCGGCGTGTCCGCCATCACCAACCTGGCAGAAGGCCTGTCGCCGTTCCCGCTGTCGCACGAGCAGACCCTGAAGTACGCAGCCGTCGCGGCGAAGTCGCTGATTGAAGTGATCCTGGGCTTCCTGGCCAACGTGGCCAAAACGCCGCAGGCGTAAGATAACGAGGGGCGGCTGGTCCGCCCCTTTTGCATTGTTAGCTCGTCATTCGCTTTCGCGGGAATGACGGAGCGTCAGCGGATGGGAGTACACAATGAAACGCGCATTTATTCTGCTGCTTGACTCGTTCGGTCTGGGCGCCACGCCCGATGCCGCGAAGTACAACGACGTCGGCGCCAATACCTTCGGCCACATCGCCGAGTGGGCCGCCAAGAGCGGCAAACCGATGTCGCTGCCGACCATGGAAAAACTGGGCCTGGCCGCCGCCGCCCATACCGCCAGCGGCCAGTGGGCCGCCGGCTTCGAACAACGCGAAGGATTCACCGCCGCCTACGGCGCCGCGCGCGAACGCTCGACCGGCAAGGACACCCAGTCCGGCCATTGGGAAATCGCCGGCGTGCCGGTGGAATTCGACTGGGGCTACTTCCCGAAAACGGTGCCGTCGTTCCCGGCCGAGCTGACCCAGAAGCTGCAGGAACTGACCGGCGTGCCGGGCTTCCTCGGCGACTGCCACGCATCGGGCACGGAGATCATCAACAAGCACGGCGACGAGCACGTCGCCAGCGGCAAACCGATCATCTACACTTCCGCCGACTCGGTGCTGCAGATCGCGGCGCACGAGGAATCGTTCGGCCTGGAGCGCCTGTATGAAGTGTGTGAGATCGCCTTCAAGCTGGTCGAGCCGTACAACATCGGCCGCGTGATCGCCCGTCCTTTCACCGGCGCCAACGGCAACTACACCCGCACCACCAACCGTCACGACTACGCGGTCGCGCCACCGGCGCCTACGCTGCTCGACCACGTGAAGAACGACGGCGGCGAAGTGATCGCCCTCGGCAAGATCAGCGACATCTTCGCGACCCAGGGCGTATCGCGCCTGGTCAAGGGCAAGGACAACATGGCGCTGTTCGACGCGCTGCTGAAGGTGGAAGAAGAAGCCGGCGACAAGTCGCTGACGTTCGTGAACTTCGTCGACTTCGACCAGGCCTTCGGCCACCGCCGCGACGTGACCGGCTATTCGAACGCGCTGCACGAGATGGATGCGCGCCTGCCCGAGTTCATCGGCAAGCTGAAAGAGGGCGACCTGGTCGTCATCACCGCCGACCATGGCTGCGATCCGACCTGGCCGGGCTCCGACCACACGCGCGAGCACATCCCGATGATCTTCTTCGGTCCGGGCGTGAAAGCGCGCCAGCTGCCGATCTCCGAAACCTTCTCCGACATCGGCCAGACCCTGGCCCATCACCTCGGCGTCAAACCACTTTCCCACGGAAGCAACCTGTTATGAGCATTGATTTCAAGCGCAACGAGGCGGTCCCACTGGACCTGGGCTGGATCAACCACATCCACATCAACAAGAGCGCGGCCGACCGCCGCGCCGCCAGCCTGGCGAACCGCCGCACGGTGAAGAAGGAGTTCCAGGCCGCTTGGCTGGTCAAGGCCATCGGCCTGATCGACCTGACTACGCTGTCCGGCGACGACACCCCGGGCCGCGTCGAGCGCCTGTGCATGAAAGCCATGCGTCCGCTGCGTTCGGACCTGGTCGAGGCGCTGGGCCTGCAGGACGTCAAGCTGACCACCGGCGCCGTCTGCGTCTACCACGAGATGATCAAGCCGGCGGTGCAGGTGCTGCAAGGCCGTTTGCCGATCGCCGCCGTGTCGACCGGCTTCCCCGCCGGTTTGACCAGCATGGAAACCAAGGTGCGCGAGATCGAGCTGTCGGTGGCCGCGGGCGCGACCGAGATCGATATCGTCATCACCCGTCAGCACGTCTTGACGGGTAACTGGCAGGCGCTGTACGACGAGATGGTCGCCTACCGCAAGGCTTGCGGCGAAGCGCACGTCAAGGCCATCCTGGCGACCGGTGAACTGGTCACGCTGGAAAACGTCGCCAAGGCGTCGTGGGTGTGCATGATGGCCGGCGCGGACTTCATCAAGACATCGACCGGCAAGGAGCCGGTGAATGCGACGATCCCCGTGTCGCTGACGATGGTGCGCGCGATCCGCGAGTACCACGAGCAGACCGGCTTCAAGATCGGCTACAAGCCTGCGGGCGGCGTCGGCACGGCCAAGGCCGCGCTGCAGTATCTGACCCTAATGAAGGAAGAACTGGGCAACGAGTGGCTCGAGCCGCACCTGTTCCGCATCGGCGCATCGAGCCTGCTGACCGACATCGAACGCCAGCTTGAGCACTATGTGACCGGCAACTACTCCGCCGCTCACCGCCACGCGCAACCCTAACGCAGCTACAAGATTACGGACACGTCATGCCATCAATTAAAGAGATCCTGAACACTATGGAATACGGCCCAGCACCCGAAAGCCAAAAAGAAGCGCAAGCGTGGCTGGAACAGCACGGCCGCACCTTCGGCCTGTTCATCGACAATCAGTGGAGCGAGCCGGGCGAGCTGTTCGCCTCGACCAACCCTGCCGATGCGGCCAAGCTGGCCGACCTGACGCAAGCCACCGGCAGCGACGTCGATCGTGCCGTCGCAGCCGCGCGCGCCGCGCAGCCGGGCTGGCAGGCGCTGGGCGGTCACGGCCGCGCCAAGGTCATGTACTCGCTGGCGCGCCTGATGCAAAAGCATGCGCGCCTGTTCGCGGTGCTGGAAACGCTGGACAACGGCAAGACCATCCGCGAAACCCGCGACATCGACCTGCCGCTGGTCGCGCGCCACTTCTACTACCACGCCGGCTGGGCACAACTGCAAGCCGAAGAATTCAGCGACTACCGCGCCGTCGGTGTGGTCGGCCAGATCGTGCCGTGGAATTTCCCGCTGCTGATGCTGTCGTGGAAAATCGCTCCGGCCATGGCCGCCGGTAACACCATCGTCTTCAAGCCGGCCGAATTCACGTCGCTGACCGCGATGCTGTTCGCCGAGATCTGCGTGCAAGCCGGCGTGCCGGCCGGCGTGATCAACATCGTCACCGGCGACGGCCGCGTGGGCGAAGCGATCGTCAACCATCCCGGCATCGACAAGCTGGCCTTTACCGGTTCGACCGAAGTGGGCCGCCTGATCCGCGTCGCCACGGCGGGCAGCGGCAAGAAGCTGTCGCTGGAACTGGGCGGCAAGTCGCCGTTCATCGTGTTCGACGACGCCGACCTGGATGCCGCCGTTGAAGGCCTGGTCGATTCGATCTGGTTCAACCAGGGCCAGGTCTGCTGCGCGGGTTCGCGCCTGCTGGTGCAGGAATCGGTGCAGGATAAATTCCTGGCCAAGCTGCGCGCCCGCATGGACAAGCTGACTCTCGGTTCGCCGCTGGACAAGTCGATGGACATCGGCGCGCTGGTCGATCCGGTGCAGCAGCAGCGCATCGCCGGCCTGGTGGAATCGGCCCGCGCCGAAGGCTGCGACGTGTACCAGCCGAAGTGCGAAATCCCTGCCAACGGCTCGTGGTTCCCGCCGACGCTGATCACCGGCGCATCGACTTCCGCCGCCGTGGCGCAGGCCGAGATCTTCGGCCCTGTGCTGGTGGCGATGAGCTTCCGCACCCCGCCGGAAGCCGTGCAGCTGGCGAACAACACCGTCTATGGACTGGCCGCCTGCGTGTGGACCGAGAACATCTCGCTGGCGCTGGATGTCGCGCCGCAGATCAAATCCGGTGTGGTGTGGATTAACACCGCCAACCAGTTCGACGCCGCCTGCGGCTTCGGCGGCTACCGCGAATCCGGCTTCGGTCGTGAAGGCGGCCGCGAAGGCATGTACGAGTACATGACCGCGCTGTCGGAAGATGCGCGCCCTGCGGCGCCGGTGGTTGAGGCGAAGGCCAAGCCTAAAGCCGCTCCTGTATCTGGTGGCGCGTTCGCCATCGACCGCACCGCCAAGCTGTATATCGGCGGCAAACAGGCACGCCCTGACGGCGCCTACAGCCGCGCCATCCACGGCGCCGACGGTTCCTTCATCGGCGAAGTCGGCGAAGGCAACCGCAAAGACATCCGCAACGCGGTGGAAGCGGCGCACAAGGCGGGCGGCTGGGCGAAAGCCACGTCGCACAACCGCGCGCAGGTGCTGTATTACATCGCCGAAAACCTGGCCGCGCGCGGCGAGGAGTTCGCCGCCCGCATCGCCGCCATGACCGGCACCAAGAACGCTGAAAAAGAAGTGCAAGCTTCGATCGAGCGCCTGTTCTACTACGCCGCGTGGGCCGACAAGTACGACGGCCTGGCGCACCAGCCGCCGATGCACGGCATTACCGTTGCGCTGAACGAGCCGGTCGGCGTGATCGGCATCGTCTGCCCGAACGAGTCGCCGCTGCTGGGCTTCATCTCGCTGGTGGCGCCTGCGATCGCGCTGGGTAACCGCGTGGTGGTGGTGCCATCGGAAGCGCATCCGCTGTCGGCGACCGATTTGTACCAGGTGCTCGACACGTCGGACCTGCCGGACGGCGTGGTCAATATCGTCACCGGTTCGGCGGACGAGCTGGCGCGTACGCTGGCTTCGCACTCGGATATCGACGCGGTATGGCGTCACGACGGTTCGGCCGAAGGTTGCGCGGAAGTGGAGCGCTTGTCGGCCGCATCGCTGAAGCGTACCTGGGTTGGCGGGGCCAAGGGCCGCGACTGGTACAGCACGGCGCAAGCCGGCGGCCGCGCGGTGCTGGCGCATGCGTCGCAAGTCAAGAACGTCTGGATTCCTTACGGCGTCTAAGTAATAGCTCAGTAATACGGGCGGGTCCGCGGACCCGCCCTTGTGCTTTCAATACCCAATAATTTGAAGTGGAGAATTCCATGTTTTTACCCCAAGAGATCATTCGCAAGAAGCGTGACGGCGGCGTCCTGAGCGCCGAGGAGATTCAGTTCTTCGTCGGCGGCATCACCTCGAACCGCGTCACCGAAGGCCAGATCGCCGCGCTGGCGATGGCCGTCTTCTTCAACGACATGACCATGGACGAACGCGTCGCCTTCACACTGGCCATGCGCGATTCCGGCGAAGTGCTGGACTGGCGCTCGCTGGACCTGCCAGGCCCGGTG
The DNA here is from genome assembly GCF_964254095.1 of Duganella sp. LjRoot269. NCBI lineage: Bacteria > Pseudomonadati > Pseudomonadota > Betaproteobacteria > Burkholderiales > Oxalobacteraceae > Duganella > Duganella sp. LjRoot269. Next base: position 1,644,296 of record NZ_CAXUSL020000001.1, read on the forward strand.
GTCGACAAGCACTCCACCGGCGGCGTCGGCGACGTGGTCTCGCTGCTGCTCGGCCCCATGGTCGCAGCCTGCGGCGGCTTCGTGCCGATGATCTCCGGCCGCGGCCTGGGCCACACCGGCGGCACGCTGGACAAGTTCGATTCCATCCCCGGCTACACCACCGTGCCGACCAATGAGCAGTTCCGCAAAGTAGTCAAGGAAGTTGGCGTCGCCATCATCGGTCAGACCTCGTCACTGGCGCCGTCGGACAAGATCTTCTACGGCGTGCGCGATGTGACCGCCACCGTGGAATCGGTCGCCATGATCACCGGCTCCATCCTGTCGAAGAAGCTGTCGGCGGGCCTGGATGCGCTGGCCATGGACGTCAAGGTGGGCAGCGGTGCCTTCATGCCGACCTACGACAAATCGGTGGAACTGGCCGACAGCATCGTCAAGGTCGGCAACGGCGCCGGCATGATGACCTCGGCCATCCTGACCGACATGAACGAATCGCTGGCGCCATACGCCGGCAACGCGCTGGAAGTGCGCGGCGCGATGGACTACCTGACCGGAAAATCGCGTCCTGCGCGCCTGCACGAAGTGACGATGGCGCTGTGCGCCGAGATGCTGGTGCTGGGCAAGCTGGCCGCCACCGAAGAAGAAGCGCGCGCCAAGCTGCAGGCGTCGCTGGACAGCGGCGAAGCGGCCGAGCGCTTCTCGCGCATGGTGGTGGCGCTGGGCGGCCCGGCCGACCTGATGGATAATCCGGACAAGTACCTGGAGCGCTCGCCTATCATCGTGCCGGCGCCTGCGCTGGTCTCCGGCTATGCCGCCACCGCCAACTGCCGCGACATCGGCCTGGCCGTGGTGTCGCTGGGCGGCGGCCGCCGCCGCGCCGCCGATCCGATCGACTTCGCCGTCGGCCTGACCGACCTGGCAGGCCTGGGCGACAGGATCGAAGCCGGCCAGCCGCTGGCGATGGTGCATGCGCGTACGCAGGAAGCCGCCCAGCAGGCGGTGCGCGAAATCCAGGCGGCCTACCAGATCGCCGACGCCGCACCGGCCGCGAATCCGGTCATCTACCGCACGATCCGTCCATAAGAGAGCCGGTCATGAACAAACAAGAACTGATCGCCGAAGCCGCCGCCGCGCGCCTGAAGGCTTACACGCCGTACTCGAACTTCAAGGTCGGCGCCGCGTTGCTGACCAACGACGGCAAGGTCTTCCACGGCTGTAACGTGGAGAATGCTTCCTATGGCCTGTGCAACTGCGCCGAGCGTACCGCCTTCTTCAGCGCTTTCGCACACGGCTACAAGCCGGGCGATTTCAACCAGTTGGTGGTCATCGGGGAGACCGACGGTCCTATCGCGCCGTGCGGCGCCTGCCGCCAGGTGATCCTGGAATTGGGCGGCAACGAGCTGCCGGTGCTGCTGACCAATCTCAAAGGCGACATCTTCGAGACCACCGCAGCCGGGCAACTGCCGAACGCGTTCGGCGGCGCCGACCTGAGAAGGAAGTAAGCCACCTTGGCCTTCAAGAAGACTATCGATGTGCAGGCGGCCGTCGCGATCGCGGCGGCTGAAGCCATTGCCGCAAAAACCCAGGGCACCTTCGGCGTCGGCGGCCTGATGCTCGATCAGCACGGCAACGTGCTGCAGTCGCTGCACAACAACGTCATCAAGCAGGGCCTGATCTTCGACCCGACCGCGCACGGCGAACGCCAGTTGATCGACTGGTATTACGCCGAACGCGCCAAGGGCCGCGAACTGCCCGCGCCGGAAGACATCACCATCGTCACCTCGCTCGATCCCTGCTGCATGTGCAGCGGCGCGATCCTGGCGGGCGGCTTCAATGTGGTGGTGGCGGCGCCGGACCGCAACGCCGGCGTCAACTTCGACGAAAGCGCCGGCTTCAACGCGCTGCCGGAAGCGCTGCGCCAGCAGGCGGCGGCAAGCTTCAGCTACCCGGCCATCCTCGGATCGTCGCTGTACGCGCGCGCCGGTTCGGGCGCCACGCCGAAGTCCTTCTTCATCGGCAAAACCATCTCCGAACCGACGCAAGCCTTGTGCGCACTGGTGTTCGAGGCCACCTCCGGCGAGGTGATGGAGCTGTTCAATACCGATCTGCCGCAGCAGCAATTGAAGTGTCCATTGACTCTGCCGCCCGACCACGCCATCGTGCACGCCTTGAAGCAGCTGTATCCCGACGCGCTGGCCTACCGCTGCACCCCGCATCAGCCGGACGTGGGCCTGGCGCCGTTCCTGAAGCAGGCGATGGCGCGCGACCGCGAACATGGCGGGGCAGGGGATGCGGTGGCCTTGCTGGATTCGTTCGGCAACCTGCTGCTGTGCATGCCGGGGCGGATGACGCAGTCTGGCATCCGCAGCGCCTTCATGGAAACCACGCGCGCCTACGCGCAGCTGCGCTACAAGCTGATGGCCGGTGCCACGGTGGCGCAGCAGGACGAGGTGCGCCGCTACCTGGGCCATCCGAAGGACGGCACCTTCGTCTTCGCCAAGGGGCCGGATGCCGGCGCGGTCAGCTTCATGAACCTGGGCGCCTACGGCTCGACCATGGAAGGCCCGCTGCCGCTGAAGAATCCGACGCAGTTCCAGTACGTGCTGCCGGCCATGCCCGAAGCGGAACTGGCCGCGCTGTGCGCCGCCATGCCGCCGCTGTACCGCAGCGTCATCCGCATCCGCCCCACCCAGGTCGCCGACCCGGACCTGGTCGCAGCCTTGTCCTGAGCTACAACAGCCGTAGCGTCGATGCCTTCAGCGTGGCGGCGGCACGCGTGGTGCATCCCAGTTTGCGGAACACATTCTCAACGTGGGTGCGCACGGTGCTCGGGCTGATGGCCAATGCGCGCGCCACTTCCTTGTTGGTCTGTCCGAGGCTGATGCCCCGGAAGACTTCAATCTCCCGCTCCGTCAACACGATGTTGGTGTGAACCGCCGCCGGCGTCGTGCCGCCGGTGACCGCGCGCGCCGCGCCGGCGTCGAAGCGGCCGCCTGCTGCTTCCGATTCCAGCACTGCGCGGGCCTGTTCCAGAGTCATCGCGGCCCGCCATGGCCGCGCAGATTGCAGCGCCACCCATGCGGTGGCAGCGGCGACGATGAGGCCCTCGAACGGGATGGCGGCGCCGGCGCAGGCCCTGAACGCGCCGCTGCCGTCGAGCCGCTCGGCGGCATATGAGCCGATATGGGCGGCGTCCGACAGGGTGCCCAGGCGCGCCGTGGAGCGACTGGTCCAGTATGGCGCCAGCCGCAGTTGCTCCCGCGCCGCCGCCGACAGCCGGCCGACGGTATTCCACACCGTGTTCGGCACCGCCGCGCGGCCGATGCCATGCAGCAGGCCGGCCCGGTAGCAGCGCTGCGCGGTCTCCGCTTCAAGACCCATGGCCAGCGCGCCGCAACGGGCCGCTTCCGCCACCCGGCGCGAATAGCCCGTCATCCAGGGCAGCTTGAGATCGATCACGTCGGCCAGCAACTCCAGCGGCACCATGTCCCCGGTGGCGGCCCCGAACGCCAGGTCGGCGTGCCAGCTCTCGTCGCGGTCCAGCACCTCCAGCCACTGCGAGGCATGACGCACCGCCACCGCGGCCAGCGCAGCCGGGTAGGCGTGCCCGCTTTTGTGGACGATGATGGACAAGGCCCGCTCCAGCCCCTGCACGCGGCTGAGCACTTCCACATCGCTGGCCAGGGCAACGATGAAGACGCTCGGGCTGGCGCCGTCGGCCGTGGAGAAGATCGAGCGCAGCGCCAGTTCGACGTCGTCCGATACATTCAGCATGCGGGCGACGTCGCCGGATACCTCGCAATGGATCTCGGCCAGCCGCTGCATGTCGCCGTGCAGCCGTTGGCCCATCAGTGCATAGGCGGGATCGTCCAGTTTCTGCGACAGCATCAGCGCCCGGCCTTCGACGTCGTCGCCCAGCAGCTCGCTGAATTCGGGGGCGTTGGCGGTGCAGCCCGACCAGCGCAGCAACGCGACTTGCGGGACGGCCGCGCAGTCCGCATCGCCGCAGCCGGCCGCTTCTGCGATGCGCCAGGCCAGCCACGCGGTCCGCAGCGAGTGGTCGGTGGGCTGGCCCATGGTCAGGTCGCCGATATAGGCCAGCGCGTGCATGGTGTCGGTGACGGAGGCGGGGGTATCAAGGTTCATGGACCGATTATAGCGAGCGGCGCGGCATCGCAGGCATCGGACATTCGACCGATTCCCCGGCGCCGCCGGGCGGCGCATAGTGCGGCTTCACTTCAACCATACGAGGAAGCACCATGAAACGCATCTCCACCCTGATCGCCGTCGCCACGCTGGCGCTGGCCGGATCCAGTTTTGCCGCCGACCGCCCGGTGCACCTGCGCGGCGAAGTCACCGCCGTTGGCGCCGGTGATTTCGTCGTCACCGACCGCAAGGGCACCAAGACCACCATCAAGCTGCCTGAACAGGCGCAAGTGCTGGACGTTTCGCGCAGCAGCCAGGCGGCCATCCAGGAAAACAGCTACCTGGGCATCGCCGCCGCGCCGGCGCCGCAGGGCAAGGTGCGCGCCATGGGCGTGATGGTGTTCCCCGAGGCGGCGCGCGGCTTGAACGAAGGCCATTTCCCATGGGATCTCGGCGATCGCGGCACGATGACCAACGCCACCGTCGCCAAGGTGGTCAAGAAGGCCAGCGCCACCGAGCTGGAAATGCGCTTCGGCGGCAAGGCGCAGCAGGTGGTGCTGGACAAGGACACCGTCTACGGCCAGTTCGTTCCAGGCAAGCGCGAGTTGATAGTCGTCGGCGCCAAGGTGTTGGTGATCGGCGCATCGGCCGCCGATGGCGCCACCGCCGCCAACGCTGTGATGGTGGGCCGCGACGGCTTCCTGCCGCCGATCTGAGCCGCATAGAGAGGAGGCCGCCGCATGACGACCGCATCGACCGACATCGGCGGCGGCCCGCCGCTCTGGGTACGCCTGTGCCACTGGACCAATGCCGTGGTGTTCCTGCTGATGCTGACCAGCGGCTGGCAGGTGTTCAACGCCTCGCCGTTCTGGATCGACCATTTTCCCACGGCGCTGACGCTGGGCGGCAGCCTGCCCGGCGCCTTGCTGTGGCATTTCGCCGGCATGTGGGTGCTGGCGGCCAACGGCATCGTCGCGCTGACGCTGCTGGCCGCCAGCGGCCGCCTGCGGCACTTGTACCTGTCGCTGGGCCGAAGCCACAAGCCCGGCGGCGAACGCAGCCGGGTGCAGAAGATCGCCTACCTCGGCGTGCTGGTGCTGCTGACGCTGGAAATCCTGTCCGGCCTGGCGATCTGGAAGCCGGTGCAGCTGCAAGCGCTGACGCAACTGGCCGGCGGCTTCCAGCGCGCCCGCGAAGTGCATTTCATCTGCATGGCCCTGCTGGGCATGTTTGTTGCCGGCCATGTGGTGCTGGCGCTGTCGTCGCCGCGTCTGCTGCTGGCGATGCTGGGGTTGAACAGGAGGACCAGATGAAGGAACGGAGGAAGGACTTGGATGCTGGACGGCGTGGCTTCCTGCGGCTGGCGCTGGGCGGCGGTGCCGCCGCGCTGCTGCAAGGCTGCGCGGGCACCGACAACGACACTGTTGCCGCCGCGCTGCGCGGCGTATCGCGCTTCAACGACGCGGCGCAGGCCGCGCTGTTCTCGCCGCAAACGCTGGCGCCGTTGTACCCGCGCAGCGAACTGACGCTGCCGTTCCGCTTCAATGCGTTTTATTCGGAAGCGTCGGTGCCGGAAATCGACGAGGCCGGCTGGCGCCTGGCCGTGGATGGCATGGTGCTCAGCCCCGGCGACTGGACGCTGGCGCAGCTGAAATCATTGCCGCCGCTGACGGAAATCACCCGCCTGATCTGCATCGAAGGCTGGAGCGCGGTCGGCCAGTGGACCGGTGTGCCGCTGCATTATTTCCTCGGCCTGGTCGGCGCCAATACGCGCGCGAAATATGTCGCCTTCCGCTGCGCCGACGGCTACTACACCAGCATCGACATGGCCAGCGCGCTGCACCCGCAAACCATGCTGGCCTTCAGCTTCAACGGCTCGGCCAGCCTGCCGGACGAATTCGGTTTTCCATTGCGGCTGCGTATCCCGACCAAGCTGGGGTTCAAGAACCCCAAGCACCTGACCGGGATCACCGTGACCGATCAATTCACCAGCGGCTACTGGGAAGACCTGCACGGCTACAACTGGTTTGCCGGCCTTTAGGCTGCGGACGTATCGGCCTGCATCATGCCGAAGATGTTGCCGTCGGGGTCCTTGGCGTAGGCCAGCCAGCCGACGCCGGGCACCGCCATCTTCGGCACCACCACTTCCGCCTTCAACTGGTCGACTTGCGACAGCGTGTCGTCCAGCTGTTCGACGTCGACCGTGCAGACAAAGGCGTTCACGCTTTGCATCGGCTCCGGCACCGCACCGCGTCGCGGCAGCAGGCCGCCGTTGATGCCGGGCTTGCTGCCGTCGCCGGTGTCGATCAGCCAGTATTCGCCGCCTTCCCAGCGGTGAAAATTCCAGCCGAACAGCGAGCCGTAAAAATCGATCAGCGCCTGCGGCTGGCTGGCCTGGATTTCAAAATGTACTGGACGTCCCATGGTCTGCTCCTTAGTCTTCCGGATCGTAGGTGCCGATGCTCCAGATATGGCCTTCGGGATCGCGGCAGGTGAAGCCGCGTCCGCCGTAGTCCTCATCCTTGATGTCGAGCAGGATTTTCGCGCCCGATTCAAGCACGCGGCCGTACACCAGGTCGGCGTTGTTGACGACCAGGTAGGTGCTTTGCGTGTTGAAGCCGCCGACCTCGCCGGGCTGCTTCATCAGGCGGCCGTATTCAGTGTCGAACACCGAACCCAGCATGATCATGCTGTTGCCGAAACTGAGCTGTGCGTGGGCGATGGTGCCGTCCTCGTTGGGCACCACCAGCGTCGCTTCGAAGCCGAGGGTGGTGCACAGCCAGTCGATGGCGGCGGGCGCATCGCGATAGCGCATGCAGGGGATGACGTTGCAGAGAGTCTGCTTGGGTATGCTGGACATTGTTCTCTCCCTATCCTGGGTAGTGGAACAGATTCGATCGCGTTTGACACCCTGCCGTTCGCCGGGCTGGGGCGAGCGGATGAGAAATAAAAGTATATATTGATAACGATCAGACAGGGCTTACATTTGCTGAAATAAATGCGCGTTGCCACGGCTGACTTCCAGTTGCTCGGCGAAGTTGCGTATCTTTACCATCTGCCGTCCGCGCAGGTCGCGCGTGACTTCTTCGATGGCATCCACGCGCACCAAGGTCGAGCGGTGGATGCGCCAGAACTCGTCCGGGTCCAGCTCGTCGGCCAGCTCCTTCAGCGTCTTGCGTATCAACACTTCCGAGCCCTCGGTCTGCACCCGCGTGTATTTTTCATCGGCGCGGAAGAACAGCACTTCGCGCGTGCTGATCATGCGCAGGTTGCTGCCCACCACCGCCTGGATCCAGCGCAGGTACTCCGGCTTGGTCTCCGGCTTGCTGTGGTGTGACAGCAACTGGCTCAGCTGCCGTTCGATGTTCGACGGCTGCTGGCCGATCAAGGTCTGCAGCCGCGCGCAGGTGGTCTTCAGCCGGTCGCCGCCGACCGGCTTGAGCAGATAATCCAGCGCGCCCTGCTCGAACGCCTCGATCGCGTACTGGTCGTAGGCGGTGACGAACACCAGGTGGCAGCGGTTGAACAACATGCGCGCCGCCTCGATGCCGGACAGGCCGGGCATGCGGATATCCAAAAACACGATGTCCGGCTGGTGCTGGCCGGCCAGCGCCACGGCCTCGATGCCGTTGGCCGCCTCGGCCACGATCTCCAGTCCCGGCCAGGCGTCCAGCAGGCGCGCGCGCAGCTGCTGGCGCATCGGTTGCTCGTCGTCGGCGATCAGCGCGGTGGCGCGGCGCTGGCCGCTGCTTGCGGGGAAATTCATTTGCTGCTCCCGGCAAAAATATCCGGCGCATACGGAATGCGCACGCTGGCCCGGGTGCCGCCCGTCAGCGGTGCCTCGATCACCAGCTGCGCGCGGTTGCCGTACAGGATGCGCAGGCGTTCGCGTACATTGGCCAGGCCGATGCCGTCGCCGGCGTGGATGTTGAAACCGATGCCGTCGTCGAGCACGTCGACCTGCAGCATCTGGCCGTCGACGCTGGCGCGGATGTCGATGCGGCCGCCTTGTATCTTGGGTTCCAGGCCGTGCTTGATGGCGTTCTCGATCAGGATCTGCAACATCATCACGGGGAAGGTGGCGCTCAGCATTTCGGCCGGCACGTCGATCGACACCGCCAGCCGCGCGCCCATGCGCGCCTGCATGATGGCCAGGTAGGCGCGACATTTCGATCTGCCGGCCCAGCGTGCCGGCGCCCTTGGCGCGCATCTGCGGCAAGGTGGCGCGCAGGTAGTCGATCAGGTTCTGGTGGATGCGCGCCGCCTGCGGCGGATCGGTTTCGATCAGCTGGCCGATCAGGGCCAGCGTGTTGAACAGGAAGTGCGGTTCGACCTGGGCCTGCAGCGCGGCCATGCGCGCCTCGACCACGCGCCGTTCCATGCCTTCCTCGTCGGCGTGGCTGGTGGCGTGGCGCGCCTCGATCTCGGCCTTGCGCTTGCCGCCGGCCAGCACCTTCAGGCCGAACGACAGCAGGATGAAGGCGCCGGTCTGCTTCGGCAGGCCGAACGGCGTCAGGCCGAAGATCAGCAACAGCAGCCAGATCATCATCAGCTTGCGCCACTCGACCTGGGCCAGCCAGTCGAAGAAACGCCACCACAGGCTGACCGCGGTTTCGCCTATCTCGCGGACGATGTCGAGCAGGCTCTTGGCGTTGTCGTAGCCGGCCTTGGCCAGCCGGGATTTCTTCATTGCTTGTGCTCCTGGTGGCGGCGCTGGCGGCGGCTGCCGACCACGCACGCGCCGACCGCGATCTTCAGCAGCAGGAAGAAGGCGAACAGCACCATCGCCAGCGGCAGGATGGTCAGGATGAAGGCCAGGATCAGCGCCGCACCCAGCAGCGCCGGCGGCGACATGCGCTGCACCAGGCGCACGCCGTACCGTATCGTTTGCGCGAGGGCGTGGAAGATTTCTTCCAGCAGATCGACCACCGCCTGGCTGTTGAATTTGCTCATGTCGTGTCTCCATCAAATCGTTGCGATGGAATCACTGTAACAAAGCCTTCCCATGGCCAACAGAGGATTCCGACCAACGGCGGTTTCGGCGGAATGAACCGGTTATTCCACGCGATGAGTGGTCCAGTCGCTGCGCAGCAGGCCGTAGATGGTGCTGCCCGAGATTTCGCCGCCGACGAACCAGCGTTCGCGCAGATGCCCCTCGACCTGGAAATGCAGGCTTTCCAGCAGGCGGGCGGAGGCAATGTTATCGGGATGGATATCGGCTTCGATGCGATGCAGCTCCAGCGGGCCGAAGCCGTGGCTGATCAGCGCCGCCAGCGCCTCCTGCATGTAGCGCCGGCCCCAGTGCGGCCGCGCCAGCATGTAGCCGATTTCGCAGCGGTGGTTGCGGCGGTCGAAGGCGTACAGCGTGGCGGTGCCGATCACCTCGCCGTCCGGCAGCGCCATGGCCAGGCGCAGCGCGCTGCCGTCCAGGTAGGCGCGCTGCGTCTGTTCGATATTGTCGACAGCCTGGGAAATGTCCAGCCAGGGGGCGCTGCTCCAGTGGCGCAGCGCTTCCGGATCGGAGAACAGGCGGAACATGGCGGCGGCGTCGGCGGTTTCCACAAAGCGCAGGGTCATGCGCGGAGTGTGCAGCTGGAATGGTTCAAAGCTGGGCATGGCGATACTCGAGAGGTAACAGCCCTCTAGCTTAGCGTAATTATTATCAAAATGTGCTTTTACGATGGACTGCTGACAGGAAATTATGATATGCTAATTGCAATTGTTATTAATATTTGGTAATTGTTGAGTGGCCGCAAGGCCGCTCCTTCTTTTTCTTGAGGACAGATTGATGATCACCCGTACCCGTCTTGCCCTGGCCGTCGTCGCCATGGTTTCCAGCGCGGCCCAGGCCGCCCCGCTGAGCGCGACCGAGATGCTGCGCCAGTTCAATGTGGTGGTCAGCGGCAACCTGAACTCGACCTCGCACGTCGACGGCCGCACTTACGTGGGCGGCGACGCCGTCGGCGGCGATTATGTACAGCACGTCAACGACACGCCGGCCTCGGCTTACGCCGGCCTGACCGTGGGCGGCAATTACAGCGGCAATACGCATGTGAACGGCCTGGGCGCTGTGGTCGGCGGCAACGCCAGCGGCGTCAACGTCAATAGCGGCAGCACCTATGTCGGCGGCTCGGCCAGCAATTCGAGCTTCAACGGCGACGCCTGGATCGTCGGCAGCGCCTCCAGCGTCAACTTCAACGGCAAGGGCCATGCCGCCAGCTATAGCGGCACCAATAACAACAACGTACTCAACGCCCCGACCGGTATCATGAACAGCACCCTGGCCGCATCGACGTCGACCAACTTCTCGTCGGTGATGACCGGGCTGTCGAGCCAGTTGTCGTCGTTGCAGGCGACCGCCGGCACCTCGGTGGTCTTCAGCAACAACGACCACCAGGTGACGCTGAACGGCAGCGGCGTCAACGGCGTGCTGGTGTTCGACCTGACCGCGCTCGACACGAAGATCTTCTCGTCCACGACCACGGATATTTCGTTCAACCTGAGCAACGCCAGCACGGTAATCTTCAACACCAACGACTCCACGCTGAACCTGATGGCCAACTTCAACCAGGCGCAAAGCCTGGGCAGCAAGCTGATCTGGAACTTTGCCGGCCACGACACCAGCGTCAGCGTCGGCCGCACCTTCGGCGGCCAGGTGCTGGTCGCGGACGGCAGTTTCAGCAATACGGGCGGCGCCAACGTCGAAGGCGGCGTGTTCGCCAAGACGCTGAACCAGTACGGCGAAGTCCACTTGCAAAGCTTCAGCGGCACCATCCCGACCGCGCCGGTGCCGGAACCGGAAACCTACGCCATGCTGCTGGCCGGACTGGGCCTGATGGGCGCCGTCGCCCGCCGCCGCAAGCAATAAGCCGGCCCCGACAGCGCTGCAATACCCCGGATCAACGATGGCCATTTGGTCATCGTTGATTTTTTTTCGTCGCATTTAAAGCGAAGCCGGCGTGTTTTTACTTGTGATTCAGAAATGAAATATGAAGTTGTGATATCCTTGGGGTAACTTAAATTGCCTTTAGGAACATTATGCCTGCTGTCGCGAAAAGTGCTGTTTCCGCCGTTGTGCTCGCCATCGCCTCGCTGGGCGGCGCCCAGGCTGCCGTGCTGGATTTGGGGCTGAGCGGCGCCAATGTATTTTCGTTCACCGACTTCAAGGCGCCCAGCGCCGACGTCGAAGGCGCGATCATGGCCGGCCGCGATGTCCAGCTGAACAATTACTCGGTCAACTACAACAACGTCGATGCGTTCGGCGGCTATTCGCTGATCGTCGGCGGCAACCTGAAATTCACCAGCGGCTCGATCAAGAACGGCGACACCTATGTCGGCGGCACGACCAGCGTCACCAAGCAGGTCGACATGTACTCGCCTGTCAAGACCGGTACCGCGCCGGTCAACCTGGGCGCGCTGAGCACCCAGCTGAAGAGCACCTCGTCCTCGCTGTCGAAGCTGGCGACCACCGGCAGCGCGGCGGTCCAGTGGGGCGGCTTGAACATCACCGGCAGCAAGAAGGCTGTCGAAGTGATCGATATCGACGCCAAGTCGCTGTCCTCCGTCACCTATTTCAACTTCAGCAACCTGAACGCTGGCTCCACGCTGATCTTCAACGTCAGCGGCGACAAGGCCAGCTTCAACGGCGGCTACCAGGGCTTCGAGAATTACAACGTGCTGTTCAACTTCTATCAGGCGACCGATCTGGGCGTGCACACCGGCCTGACCGCCAACATCCTGGCACCGAAGGCCAGCGTAACCGGCGGCAGCGGCGTGATCAACGGGAATGTGATCGTCGATTCATGGAGCTCGTCGGTGCAGATCAACGCCAACCACTTCTTCAAGGCGACCAACATACAAGGTTTTACCAGTCCTGTGCCGGAACCGGAAAGTTACGCGATGCTGCTGGCCGGCCTGGGTTTGATGGGCTTTATTGCCCGCCGCCGCAAGCAGGCTGCGGCACGCTGATCGCCGCCAGCACCATGTCGACGATGACCTTCTCGGCATCGTCGAAGTCTTTTTTCGTCAGCTGTTTGCGGTTCAACACCAACGCCATCTGCGCCGAGAAATCGGCATAGGACTGGGTCATCGCCCAGATCGCAAACAGCAGGTGGGTCGCGTTGATCGGCGCGATCTTGCCCTCGCTGATCCACTTCTCGAACACCTCGATATCCTTGCGCACCAGCGGCACCACGCGGCTCTGTATCTGCTCGCCGTACAGCTGCGCGCCGCTGATCACTTCCATCGCATACACGCGCGACGCCCACGGCTGCTCGCGCGAGAACTTCAGCTTGGCCTGCACGTAGGTGCGCAGCACCTCGCGCGGATCCTGGTCCTCGGCGGCCAGGTTTTCCATGCGTTCCAGCCATTCGTCCAGCACCTCGTCCAGCACGCGCTGGTACAGCGCCTGCTTGGTCGGGAAGTAGTACATCAGGTTCTGCTTCGACAGCCCGGCGTTTTCCGCCACGGTGGCGATCGACGTGCCCTCGTAGCCGCATTCGGCAAACACGCGCACCGCCTCGGCGGCGATGTCGGCTTCGAGCTTGTCGCGGTTGAGAACGCGCCGCTTGATCTTCGGCGCTGGCTCTGCATTCAGTTTTGCTGTCGGCATATGAGTCTCAGGAAGGTCAGGAGTTGAGGTTGGTCGGTGTAGGCCACGTTGAACCGGAACCAGATCGATTCCGGTGCGCGCAGCATGAAGAAGTCGCACGGCGACAGCAGGATGCCGGACTTGAGCGCCTGGTCGGCGATGATCTTGCCGTTCCAGTCGGCGGTGGGCGCATCGCTCCAGCCGGCGCTGACGAACATGCCGCCGCGCGGCCGCGCCAGCGGTTCCATGCCGGCGCTGCGCAGGCTGTCGATGGTGCGTTCGCGACCGGCCTCCAGCTGCGCGGCCAGCTTGTCCACCATGCGCTTGTAGGGCCGCGCGGTGATCGCGTGGTAGACGGCGCGCTCGTTGATCTCGGAGGTGGTCAGCCCGGCCAGCATCTTCACCCGCAGCAGCTCGGGGATCAGCGAGGCCGACGCGCAGATCGAGCCCACGCGCAGCACCGGCGACAAGGTCTTGGAGAAGCTGCCGACGCGGATCACGCGCCGCAGGCCGTCCATCGCCGCCAGCGAGGCTTCGCCGCGCGGCGCCAGCTCGCGGTAGATGTCGTCCTCCACCAGCCAGAAGTCGAACTGCTCGGCCAGGCCGAGCAGGCGGTGCGCCTGCGCCGCGCTGAGCGAGGTGCCCAGCGGGTTTTGCAGCACCGTGTTGACGAACATGAGCTTGGGCTGGGTCTGCGCCGCCTGTCTGGCCAGCGTGTCGAAATCCAGGCCGTTCTCGCCGCGCGGAATGCCGACCGGCACGCAGCCGTGGTGGCGTATCAGCGACAGCAGGTTGCTGTAGCCGGGATCCTCGACGAACACGGTGTCGCCCGGCTTGGTCAGCGTGCGCAGGATCAGGTCGAAGGCGTGGGTGGCGCCGTGGGTCAGCAGCACCTGCTCCGGCTCGACCGGGAACAGCTCGTCGCTCAGCGTCGACGACAGCTGCTGGCGCAGCGACGGGAAGCCCAGCGGGTGGCCGTAGCCGCGCAGGCGGTTGGCCGGGATGCGCATCGCGTGGCGCACGGCGTCGAGGATGGTGTCCTCGCCGTACCACTCGGGCGGCAACCAGCCGGCCCCCACGGCCAGCGCCTCGGAGGTGCCGGAATACAGGTCGGGAGTGAGGGCGTCGATGGCTGTCGGCGTGGCTTGCAGCGTGGAAGGCAGCAGTGTTGCGGGAACGTCCTGGCGGGCCACGAAATAGCCGGAACCGCGGCGCGATGACAACAGTCCCAGGGTCACCAGACGGTCATAGGATTCGACAACTGTAAAGGTGCTGATGCCATTACACTTCGCAAATTGCCGTACGGAGGGCATTTTGGTTCCGATGCGCAACTCCCGGCGTCCCACCATGGCGCTGATGGCGGCGACGATCTGGTCGACCAGGCTGCCTTTCTTGCTGCGCTCTATGGCGAGCACGGGCCAGCCGGCCGCTCCGGGCGGACAGTCGGCTTGATCGATCACAGGATTCGCTAGGTCCATCCTTGACTCCAATTGCTGCGTAAAGCAAAACTGTAGTGTTTTTGTTGCCAGTACGGTTGGACAGTTTTGATATTTGTGTATCTGTGCCATAGTTGTTGCGCTGTCTATTATTGCATCATCATTTTGCCAACTGGTAAATTTTTTTACGGTTCGTCAAAAAAATCCTTACGTTTGCGAGCAAACTCGAAGCTGAATTGAGCTGTATCACAGGAGATGAGCATGAACGAGTCCAGACCTGAATCGATGGCGTCCTTCTGGATGCCGTTTACCAACAACCGCGACTTCAAGGCGCATCCGCGCCTGCTGGTATCGGCCGAAGGGATGTACTACAAGGATGTCGACGGCAACTCCATCCTCGACGGCACCGCCGGCCTGTGGTGCGTGCCCTGCGGCCACGCGCAGCCGAAGATCGTCGCCGCTGTGCGCGAGATGGTCGGCCAGCTGGATTTCGCGCCGACCTTCCAGATGGGCCACCCGGCCGCCTTCGACCTGGCCGAAAAGCTGATGGAGTACACCAATCACAAATTCGGCCACGTGTTCTACACCAACTCCGGCTCCGAAGCGGTGGACACGGCGCTGAAGATCGCGCTGGCCTACCACAAGGCGCGCGGCGAGGCGAGCCGCACCCGCCTGATCGGCCGCGAGCGCGGCTACCACGGCGTCGGCTTCGGCGGCATCTCGGTCGGCGGCATCGCGGGCAACCGCAAGCCTTACGGCGTCATGCTGCCCGGCGTCGATCACCTGCCGCACACGCACAACCTCGAGAAGAACGCCTACACCCGCGGCGAACCGGAATACGGCACCGAGCTGGCCGACGAACTGGAACGCATCGTCGCGCTGCATGACGCGTCGACCATCGCCGCCGTCATCGTCGAGCCGGTGGCTGGTTCGACCGGCGTGCTGATTCCGCCCAAGGGCTACCTGAAGCGCCTGCGCGAGCTGTGCACCAAGCACGGCATCCTGCTGATCTTCGATGAAGTGATCACCGGCTTCGGCCGCCTGACGACGCCGTTCGCGGCCGACTACTTCGACGTCGAACCGGACATGATGACCACCGCCAAGGGCCTGACCAACGGCGTGATCCCGATGGGCGCGGTGTTCAGCAAAAAATTCATCCACGACGCCTTCATGGAAGCGCCGGCCGGCATCGAACTGTTCCACGGCTACACCTACTCGGGCCACCCGGTCGCCTGCGCCGCCTCGCTGGCGACCTTGGAAGTGTTCAAGGAACAGAAGATCCTCGAACACGCCGCCGGCATGGCCGAATACTGGGCCGATGCGGTGCACTCGCTCAAGGGACTGCCGCACGTGATCGACATCCGCACCATCGGCCTGATCGCCGGCATCGAGCTGGCGCCTATCGCCGGCAAGCCGGGCGCGCGCGCCTTCGCCGCGTTCAAGCAGGCCTTTGCCGACGGCGTCCTGATACGCACGACGGGCGACATCATCGCGCTGTCGCCGCCGCTGGTGCTGGAGAAAAAACATATCGACGAACTTTTTGGAAAGCTGACGACTGTACTGAAAAACCTCGACTGACAAGGAGAACACCATGCTGGTAGGCGTCCCAAAAGAGATCAAAAACCAGGAGTCCCGCGTCGGCCTTACCCCGGCCAGCGTCAAGGAACTCGTATTGCG
The DNA here is from genome assembly GCF_964254095.1 of Duganella sp. LjRoot269. Classification (NCBI taxonomy): domain Bacteria; kingdom Pseudomonadati; phylum Pseudomonadota; class Betaproteobacteria; order Burkholderiales; family Oxalobacteraceae; genus Duganella; species Duganella sp. LjRoot269. The sequence goes on from NZ_CAXUSL020000001.1 coordinate 1,660,142, forward strand.
TGGTCATCAAGTGGTAGTGCAGAAAAACGCCGGCGTCGCCATCGGCCTGAGCGATGCGATGTATGAAGGCGCCGGCGCGACCATCGTCGAGGAGGCGAGCGAGATCTTCGCCCGTGCCGAGATGATCGTCAAAGTGAAGGAGCCGCAGCCGGAAGAATGCGCCATGCTGCGGAAAAGGCAGATCCTGTACACCTATCTGCACCTGGCGCCGGACCCCGAGCAGACCAAGGCCCTGGTGGAATCCGGCGCGGTTTGCATCGCCTACGAAACCATCACCGGCGCGAACGGCGGCTTGCCGCTGCTGGCGCCGATGAGCGAAGTGGCGGGGCGCATGTCGATCCAGGCAGGCGCCGCGCACCTGGAAAAATCCAAGGGCGGCATGGGCCTGCTGCTGGGCGGCGTGCCCGGCGTGGCGCCAGGCCATATCGCCATCATCGGCGCCGGCGTGGTCGGCACCAACGCGCTGCAGATGGCGGTCGGCATCGGCGCCCGCGTGACGATTTTGGACAAGAATATCGACCGCCTGCGCCAGCTCGACCTGGTGTACGGCAACCGCATCTCGACGATGTTCTCGAACGCGCACTCGATCGAGGAAGCGGTGCTTGATGCGGACCTGGTCATCGGCGGCGTGCTGGTGCCCGGCGCCGCCGCGCCCAAGCTGGTGACCAAGGCCATGATCGCGCGCATGAAGCCTGGCGCGGTGGTGGTCGACGTGGCGATCGACCAGGGCGGCTGCTTTGAAACGTCGCACGCCACCACGCACGAGAAGCCGACCTACGTGGTCGACGGCGTGGTGCACTACTGCGTGGCCAACATGCCGGGCGCCGTCGCCCGCACGTCGACCTTCGCACTGAACAACGCAACGATAGGCCACGCGGTGGCGCTGGCCGACAAGGGCTGGCAGAAGGCGCTGAAGGCCAATCCGCACCTGAAGAACGGTTTGAATGTCTGTCTCGGCCACGTCACCTATGAAGCGGTGGCGCATGGCCTTGGCTATACGTATGTGGACGCGGACACCCTGCTGGGCTGATCCGAATTTTAGAGAGAACGTTATGAGCAACCTGGACACCATCACCCATTACATCAACGGCGTCAAAGTCGATACGCAAAGCGGCCGCTACGCGGACGTGTTCAATCCGGCGCTGGGCGAGCCGGTGGCCAGGGTTGCGCTGGGCACGACGGAAGAAGTCGACGCCGCCGTGCGCGCGGCGGAGAAGGCTTTCCCCGCATGGTCCGCCACGCCGCCGCTGACGCGCGCCCGCGTCCTGTTCAAGTACCTGCAGCTGTGCCAGCAGCACACCGACGAATTCGCGGCGATGCTGACGCGCGAACACGGCAAGACCTTCGCCGATGCGCAGGGCGAAGTGGCACGCGGCATCGAGATGGTGGAATTCGCGGTCGGCATCCCGCAGATGCTGAAGGGCGAATTCACCGACCAGATCTCGCGCGGCATCGACGCCTGGTCGATGCGCCAGGCTCTGGGTGTGGTGGCCGGCATCACGCCGTTCAACTTCCCGGTGATGGTGCCGATGTGGATGTTCCCGGTGGCGCTGGCGTGCGGTAACACCTTCATCCTTAAGCCTTCCGAGCGCGATCCGTCGCCGTCGCTGCTGCATGCGCGGCTGTTGAAGGAAGCGGGTTTGCCGGACGGCGTGTTCAACGTCATCCAGGGCGACAAGGTGACTGTCGATGCGCTGCTCGATCATCCGGTGGTACAGGCGGTGAGCTTTGTCGGTTCGACGCCGATCGCGGAATACATCTACTCGCGCGGTTGCGCCGCGGGCAAGCGCGTGCAGGCGCTGGGCGGCGCCAAGAACCACATGGTCGTGATGCCGGATGCGGACATGGAAATGACTGTCGATGCGCTGATGGGCGCGGCCTACGGTTCCGCCGGCGAGCGCTGCATGGCGATCTCGGTGGTGGTGGCCGTCGGCGATGCCGGCGACAAGATTGTCGATGCACTGGCAAAGCGCACCGCCGCACTGAAAGTGCGCGACGGCATGGCGTCCGACGCCGAAATGGGGCCTGTCGTTTCAAGCGCGGCCAAGCAGCGCATAGAGCGCTTGATCGGCGAAGGCGTGGAGCAGGGCGCGAAACTGGTGGTCGATGGGCGCAACCATGTCGTGGCAGGACGCGAGAACGGCTTCTTCATCGGCGGCACTTTGTTCGATCATGTCACGCCGGATATGACGATTTACAAGGAAGAGATTTTCGGCCCCGTGCTGTGCATGCTGCGCTCGCCGGACGTTGGTAGTGCGGTGGAACTGATCAACCGCAACGAGTACGGCAACGGCGTGGCGATCTACACCCGCGACGGCGGCGTGGCGCGCGAGTTCGTGCGGCAGATCCAGGTGGGCATGGTCGGTGTCAACGTGCCGTTGCCGGTGCCGATGGCCTTCAACAGTTTCGGCGGCTGGAAGCGCAGTCTGTTTGGCGACCATCACGCGTATGGTCCCGAGGGCGTGCGTTTCTACACGCGCCACAAGGCGGTGATGCAGCGCTGGCCGAACACCGCAAGCGCTGGCGCAGAATTTGCATTCCCTCAGATGAAGTAAGCTCCCGTCATTCCCGCGCAGGCGGGAATCCATACACAGCATGGCATCACGCGAAGTATGGATCCCCGCTTTCGCGGGGATGACGTTCTCCAAGCACTAGCCAGGAAATCGTATGATGATCGAATCTCTCAAATACATGCCCCAGCCGAAGGAAGCCAACGCCACGCTGGCGGAGCACTTCACCGACCTGGCGCCGGCGCTCAATGCGCGCCAGGCCGCGATTGAAAGCTCGCGCTGCCTGTATTGCTACGACGCGCCATGCACGCGCATCTGCCCATCGGATATCGACGTCGCCAGTTTCATCCGCAATATCCACGACGGCAACGTCAACGGCGCGGCCGTCGGCATCCTGAAGCAGAACATCCTGGGCGGCAGCTGCTCACGCGTCTGTCCAACCGAGATCCTGTGCGAGGACGCCTGCGTGCGCAATCACGATGCGGAAGGCCAGCCGGTGAAGATCGGCCTGCTGCAGCGCTACGCCATCGACAACATGACGATCAGCGAGCACCCGTTCAAGCGCGCCGCATCGACCGGCAAGAAGATCGCCGTCGTCGGCGCCGGGCCTGCGGGCCTGTCGTGCGCGCACCGCCTGGCGATGCTGGGCAACGACGTGGTGATCTACGAGGCCAAGGAGAAATCCGGCGGCCTCAATGAATACGGCATCGCCAAGTACAAGCTGACCGACAACTTCGCGCAGAAGGAAGTGGACTTCCTGCTGCAAATCGGCGGCATCGAGATCAAGCACGGCCAGGCACTCGGCGGCAATGTGCAGCTGAAGGATTTGCACGCGCAGTACGACGCCGTGTTCCTCGGCCTGGGCCTTGGCGCCAGCAAGCAGCTGGGCCTGACCGGTGAGGACGCGCCCGGCCTGCTGGCGGCCGTCGACTACATCGCCGCGCTGCGCCAGGCAGATGACCTGAGCAAGCTGCCGCTGCCCGCGCGCGCCATCGTCATCGGCGCCGGCAATACCGCCATCGACATGGCGGTACAGATCCAGCGCCTGGGCGCGGAAGAAGTCACGCTGGTGTACCGCCGTGGCTTCGACGCGATGAGTGCCACCGAACACGAACAACATATTGCGAAGGAAAACCAGGTCCGCATGCGCACCTGGGCCCAGCCGCAGCAAGTGCTGCTGGACGAAGCAGGCCGCGTGCGCGGCATGCGCTTCGAGAAAACCGCAATCACCAACGGCCGTCTGGCTGGCACCGGTGAGACTTTCGAGATCGCGGCCGACGCGATCTTCAAAGCCATCGGCCAGAGCATGGACGAAACGAGCATCAGTGATCCACTGGCGAAAACGCTGAAACGCGACGGCGACAAAATCCACGTCGATGATCAGTTCCGCACAGTCCTGCCGCGTATCTACGCCGGCGGCGATTGTGTGGCGCCCGGACAGGACCTGACCGTGCAGGCGGTACAGCACGGAAAACTGGCGGCGCACGCCATTCACCAAGACATCAACGGTATGAAGGAGGCTGCATAATGGCTGACCTGAGCATAGAATTCTGCGGCATCAAGTCCATCAATCCGTTCTGGCTGGCGTCCGCGCCGCCGACCGACAAGGCCTACAACGTGGTGCGCGCATTCGAAGCGGGATGGGGCGGCGTGGTGTGGAAAACGCTGGGCGAGGATCCGGCCGCCGTCAATGTGTCGTCGCGCTATTCGGCGCACTACGGCAAGAACCGCGAAGTCCTCGGCTTCAACAACATCGAGCTGATTACCGACCGTTCGCTGGCGATCAACCTTGAAGAGATCACGCAGGTCAAGAAGGACTGGCCGGACCGCGTCATCATCGTCTCGCTGATGCTGCCGTGCGAAGAAAAACTGTGGGCCGATATCCTGCCGCTGGTGGAAGCGACCGGCGCCGATGGCATCGAACTCAATTTCGGCTGCCCGCACGGCATGCCGGAGCGCGGCATGGGCGCCGCCGTGGGCCAGGTTCCCGAGTACGTGGAGATGGTCACGCGCTGGTGCAAGACGCACTCGAAGCTGCCGGTCATCGTCAAGCTGACGCCGAACATCACCGACGTGCGCGCCCCGGCGCGCGCCGCCAAGGCCGGCGGTGCGGACGCGGTTTCGCTGATCAACACCATCAACTCGATCACGCACCTGGACCTGGACCAGATGGTGGCCTTCCCCATCGTCGGCGGCGCCAGCACCCACGGCGGCTATTGCGGTTCGGCGGTCAAGCCGATCGCACTGAACATGGTGGCCGAGATCGCACGCGATCCGCAGACCAAGGGCCTGCCAATTTCCGGCATCGGCGGCATCGGCAACTGGCGCGATGCGGCGGAATTCATGGCGCTGGGTTCGGGCTGCGTGCAGGTGTGCACCGCCGCCATGCTGCACGGCTTCCGCATCGTCGAAGAGATGAAGGACGGCCTGTCGCGCTGGATGGACGAGAAGGGCTACAAGAGTATCAGCGAATTCGTCGGCAAGGCTGTGCCGAATACGACGGACTGGAAATACCTGAACATGAACTACCAGGTGATCGCGCAGATCAACCAGGACGACTGCATCAAGTGCGGCCGCTGTTACGTGGCATGCGAAGATACCTCGCACCAGTCGATCGCGCAGCTGATCGACGCCGCCACCGGCACGCGCACGTATGAAGTCATCAAGGAAGAGTGCGTTGGGTGTAACCTGTGCGAGATCACTTGTCCGGTGCAGGGCTGCATCACGATGGTGCCGCAGGATACCGGCAAGCCATACATGAACTGGACGCAGGACCCGCGCAACCCGCGCGCGGAAAACGTGAAGGCAACCGAAACGGCATAGACATCTCGGGTACGGAACTTGCAGCGATAGAAGGATACATCAACCTTTGGAGAAAGCCCCGTGAGCAAAGAACTCTCTGGCAGCACGCAACTCTGGAACGAAGACCTGGCCCCAACCACGGCGGCGCAGCGTACCTGGCGCTGGTATCACTTCGCCGCGCTGTGGGTCGGCATGGTGATGTGCATTCCGGCCTACACGCTGTCCGCCAGTTTGATCGAGGGCGGCATGTCCGGCTACCAGGCGGTGCTCACGGTGTTCTTCGCGAACGCGATCGTGCTGCTGCCGATGCTCTTGATCGGCCACGCCGGCACCAAGTACGGCATCCCATACGCGGTACTGGCGCGTTCTTCGTTCGGTACATCGGGCGCGCGCTTGCCCGCGCTGATGCGCGCCATCGTCGCCTGCGGCTGGTACGGCATCCAGACCTGGTTCGGCGGGCAGATGATCTACACGCTGCTGGGCGTTCTGATGGGCGGTGAAATCGGCGGCGAGAAAATCGCAGGCCTGGGCATCAACGGCGGACAGCTGCTGTGCTTCCTGGCCTTCTGGGGCATCCAGTTCTGGTACATCGTGCACGGCATGGACGCGATCCGCAAGCTGGAAACCTACACCGCGCCGCTGAAGATATTGATCTGCTTTGTGCTGCTGGGATGGGTCTACAACAAGGCCGGCGGTTTCGGCGACCTGCTGTCGGCGCCTTCGCAGTTCGTCGAGGGTGGCAAGAAGGCGGGCCAGTTCTGGTCCGTGTTCTGGCCTTCGCTGACGGCGATGGTCGGCTTCTGGGCCACGCTGGCGCTGAATATTCCCGACTTCACCCGCTTCGCCAAATCGCAGCGCGACCAGGTCATCGGCCAGTCGGTCGGCTTGCCGGTGCCTATGGGCCTGCTGGCGATGATGGCGGTGATCGTCACTTCGGCAACGGTGGTCTTGTACGGCAAGGCGATCTGGGATCCAGTCGACCTGTCCAGCCGCATGACCGGCGCCGCCGTGCTGATCGCATTGGTGATCCTGTTGATCGACACCGTCTCCGTCAACCTGGCCGCCAACCTGGTCGGCCCGGCCTACGATTTCTCGTCACTGGCGCCCAAGCATATTTCGTATAAGGTCGGCGGCTACATCACGGCCGGCATCGCGATCCTGATGATGCCCTGGAAGATACTGGAATCCACGCAGGGCTATATCTTCACCTGGCTGATCGGCTATTCCGCGCTGCTGGGGCCCATCGCCGGCATCCTGATTGTCGACTACTACCTGGTGCGCAAGACCGAGTTGAACGTCGGCGAGCTGTATCGCGAAGACGGCCAGTACTCGTACGGCAAGGGCTGGAACATGGCCGCGCTGGTGGCGTTCGTGATCGGCGTGCTGCCCAACATACCCGGCTTCCTCAATGCCGCATTCCCGGCTTCCTTCCCCGACGTGGGGGCCGGATTCAAGACGATTTATACCTACGCCTGGTTTGTCGGAATCGCTATTTCGGCATTGGTGTATGGGGTTATGATGAAGGGTAAAGCCGTGCCCGCGATACGGGCGCCGGCCCACCCCTAAAAGATTCAGGAGATGTCCATGTCAACTATCATTCGCGGCGGTACCGTCGTCAACGCCGACCGCGCCTTCAAGGCCGATGTGCTGTGCTACGGCGACAAGATCATCGCCGTGGGCGAAGGCCTGGACGCCCCGCCTTCGGCCAAGGTGATCGACGCCAGCGGGCAGTACGTGATGCCCGGCGGGATAGACCCGCATACGCACATGAATTTGCCGTTCATGGGCACCGTCACGCAGGATGATTTCTACACCGGTACCGCCGCAGGGCTGGCCGGCGGCACCACCACCATCATCGACTTCGTCATCCCCGCGCCGAAGCAGAACCTGATCGAGGCCTACCACCAGTGGCGCGGCTGGGCCAAGAAGGCCGCCGGCGATTACAGCTTCCACGTGGCGATCACGTGGTGGGACGAGACCGTGCACCGCGACATGGAGATCCTGGTGCGGGATCACGGCGTCAACAGCTTCAAGCACTTCATGGCGTACAAGAACGCCATCATGGCCGATGATGAAACGCTGGTGAAGAGCTTCCGCCGCTGCCTGGAACTGGGCGCGATGCCGACCGTGCATGCGGAAAACGGCGAGCTGGTATTCCAGCTGCAGCAGGATCTGCTCAAACGCGGCTTGACGGGACCGAGCTCGCATCCGCTGTCGCGGCCGCCGGAAGTGGAGGCGGAGGCCGCAAACCGCGCCATCGCGATTGCCAACGTGATGAACACGCCGGTCTATATCGTCCACGTCTCCTGCGCCGAATCGCTGGAAGCTATCACCCGCGCGCGAGCCCACGGGCAGCGCGTGTACGGTGAAGCGCTGGCCGGCCACCTGGTCATCGACGACAGCGTGTATCACAGCGACGATCTCGAATATGCGGCTGCCCACGTGATGAGCCCACCGTTCCGCAGCAAGCACCACCAGGCCGCGTTGTGGCAAGGGCTGGTGGGGGGCAACCTGCATACCACGGCGACCGATCACTGTACCTTCTGCGCCGAGCAAAAGGCCGCCGGCAAGGATGATTTCACCAGGATCCCCAACGGTTGCGGCGGGGTGGAGGATCGCATGTCGGTGGTGTGGGACGCGGGCGTCAACACCGGCCTGTTGACGCCGTCGGAGTTCGTCAAGGTCACATCGACCAACACCGCGCAGATTTTCAATATGTATCCACGCAAGGGCGTGATCGCAGTCGGCGCCGATGCCGACATCGTCGTCTGGGATCCGGAAGGAACCCGCACCATTTCGTCGCTGACGCAGTTCGCCAAGGGCGGCTTCAACGTCTTCGAAGGCCGCACCGTGCGCGGGATTCCGAGCACCACGCTGGCCGCCGGCAACGTCGTGTTCCATCGCGGCGTGCTGATGGCGGTGGAGGGCGCGGGCCGCCACATCGACCGCCCGGCATTCAAGCCGACGTCGGCGCGCTAACCATACCAACCGTCATTCCCGCGAAAGCGGGAATCCATAGGCCATCACCAGGGCGGCGAAGTATGGATTCCCGCCTGCGCGGGAATGACGGATTTAACGGAGATTTGATTATGAGCGACATGCGTATTAATGGCGACCGCCTGTGGGCGGCGTTGATGGAACTGGCCCGGATCGGCGCAACGCCCAAGGGCGGCGTCAAGCGACTGGCGCTGACGGACCTGGACAAGCAGGGCCGCGACCTGGTGGTCGGCTGGGCGAAGGACGCCGGCATGTCGGTCACCATCGACCAGATCGGCAACGTGTTCATGCGCCGCGACGGCACCAACAACGCGCTGCCGCCGGTGATGACCGGCAGCCATATCGACACCCAGCCCACCGGCGGCAAATTCGACGGCAACTACGGCGTGCTGGCGGGCCTGGAAGTCGTGCGCACGCTGAACGATCTGAAGATCAAGACCGAGGCGCCGATTGAAGTGGCCTTCTGGACCAACGAGGAAGGCTCGCGTTTCGTGCCGGTGATGATGGGGTCCGGCGTATTTTGCGGCGCCTTCAGCCTGGAGACGGCCTACGCCGCCAAGGACACCGAGGGCAAGTCCGTCGGCGAGGAACTGGCGCGCATCGGCTACAAGGGCGACCAGGTGCCGGGCGATCATCCTATCGGCGCCTACTTCGAAACCCATATCGAACAGGGCCCCGTGCTTGAAGACGCCGACAAGGTGATCGGCGTGGTGCCGGCGGTGATGGGCCTGTCCTGGTACGACTGCGTGGTCACCGGCATGGAGGCGCACGCTGGCCCGACGCCGATGGGCCTGCGCAAGGATGCGCTGCAGGTGTCGACCAGGATCATGCAGGAAGTGGTGGCCATCGCCAACCGCTACCCGCCGTATGGACGCGGCACGGTAGGCATGGTGCAGGTATTCCCGAACAGCCGCAACGTGATCCCTGGCGAAGTCAAATTCAGCATCGACCTGCGCAACGTGAACGACGAGCTGCTCAACACCATGCACGAAGAGATGCTGGCCTTTATCGACAAGACCCGCGTCGAGACAGGGTTGAAGATTTCGATCGAGCGCGTGTCCTACTATCCGCCATGCCCCTTCCATCCGGAGTGCGTGGATGCGGTGCGCAACGCCACCGCCAAGATGGGATATTCGACGATGGACGTGGTCTCCGGCGCAGGTCACGACGCGATCTACGCCGCCCGCCTGGCACCGGCGGGAATGATCTTCGTGCCCTGCAAGGACGGCATCAGCCACAATGAAATCGAGGATGCCAAATCCGAGCATCTGGAAGCCGGCTGCAACGTCCTGTTGCACGCCATGCTGGAGCGCGCGCGCATCGTCTGATTTGCTGCCTCGGCCAGCCGGTGTGGCGCCTGAATGTGATAGGCTAACAACCTATACATCACGCCGCACCGGCTACCAACATGCAAGGACCACCAAAATCGCACGCGGCGGCACTGGAGACGGCCTGCCTGACAGCGACCCTCGAAAGTATCACCGATGCGGTGCTGATGCTCGACGGCAGCTGGAATATCCGCTACATGAACGGCAACGCCGAGCGTTTGCTGCAGGTGCAGCGTGCCGACGTGATGGGGAAGAACGTTTGGTCGGTGTTCCCCGAGGCGGTTGGCGGGCCTTATTACCTTGCCTATCACCGGGCGGTGGAAACCAACAGCGTCGTGTCGTTCGAGGAGCACTACGCGCCGCTCAACCTGTGGACCGAAATACGCGCCTATCCGTCGGAAGAGGGCGTGACGATCTACTTCCGCGACATCAGCGAGCGCAAGGCCATCGAGGCCGAGATTCACAACCTGGCCTTCTACGACAAACTCACGGGACTGCCGAATCGCCAGCTGCTGCTGGAGCGGATCGGCCATGCGCTGTCGCTGTCCCGGCCCGGCGCGATCCTGTTCATCGACCTGGATAACTTCAAGACCATCAACGATACCCGGGGCCACGACAAGGGCGACATATTACTGCGGCTCGCTGGCGAGCGTATCAGCACGGCGGTGCGCAGCGACGACACGGTGGCCCGCTTTGGCGGCGATGAATTCGTCGTGTTGCTGGAGGACCTGGGCGATACGCCGGAAGATGTCGCGACTGCGGCGTATGGCCTTGCCGCCAATGTTGTCCGCGCCTTTTGCGACCCGTTCGATATCGCCGGCGTGGAGCACTACAGCACTCCGAGCATCGGCGTCACGGTCTTCGACCATGAAGCCAACGGTGTGGACGACCTGCTCCAGCGTGCCGACCTGGCCATGTACCAGGCCAAGGCCGCCGGCCGCAATACCGTGTCCCTGTTCGACCCCGCCATGCAAATCCGCGTCAACGCGCGCGCAACGCTGGAAGCCGACATGCGGCGCGCCGTGCAGAATGATGAATTCATGCTCCACTATCAGCCGCTGATGGGCGTCGATGGACGCATGGTCGGCGCCGAGGCGCTGGTGCGCTGGAAGCATCCGCAGCGCGGACTGGTGCCGCCGTGCGAGTTCATTCCGGTGGCGGAGGAGTCCAACCTGATCTTGCCGCTGGGCCGCTGGGTCATGCGGGAAGCCTGCCGCCAGCTGGCGCTCTGGAGTCGAGACCCGCATTCTTCGACGCTGGAGATGGCGGTCAATGTCAGCGCAACGCAGTTTCACCGCCCCGACTTTGTCGAACAGGTGCTGGCGGCGCTGGCCGAGACGGGCGCGAACCCGTCGCACCTGCGGCTGGAGCTCACCGAGAGCCTGCTGCTCAAGGACGTGGAGGGCACGGTGTCGAAGATGCAGCGGCTGCGCGATGCGGGCGTCAGCTTCGCGCTGGACGATTTTGGCACCGGCTACTCGTCGCTCTCCTATCTGCACCGGCTGCCGCTGGATCAGTTGAAGATAGACCGTTCCTTCATCTGGGGCGCTTTCAAGGAAGGCAGCGGCGCGGAGATCGTGCGCATCATCGTCGCGCTGGGCAAGGCGTTGAATATGTCGGTGCTGGCCGAGGGCGTGGAGACGCAGGAGCAACTGGCCTTCGTGGCCGCCGAAGGATGCCAGTACTACCAGGGCTATTTGTTCAGCAAGCCGCTGCCGGCGGCGGAGCTGGCGACACTCATCTCGCATCTGCCGGATTGATGTTTTCAGACCCCCAGCAAGCCTACCTCGATGGCAATCACCGCATGGCCGCCGGCGACCTGGCCGGAGCGGAGGACAGCTTCATGCAGGCCTTGCTGCTGGAGCCGTTGCACGGCGCGGCCCGCGCCAATCTTGGCTACCTGAAGGAACGGCAGGGCGCGCTGGCGGAAGCGGAGTTCCACTATCTGCAGGCGATAGCGCTGATGCCCGATCACGCGCAGCTGTATCAGAATCTTGGCGTGCTGCTGCTGAAGACCAGGCGTTTCGGCGATTCTGAGGCGGCGATGCGCACGGCTGTCGAGTTGGAGCCGGAGTCGCCGTCCGCGTGGAGCCAGCTGGGCGTTCTGCTGGTTTGCGTGAAGCGAGAACGGGAGGCGGAGCAGTGTTATCTGCGGGCGCTGTCGCTGGACCCAGGCCATGCGCGGGCGGGCTTCAATCTGGCCTATGTGCTGCTGCGCCAGGGACGCTTTGCCGAAGGCTGGCCGTTGCTGGAGGCGCGCTGGCAATTCGATGACCTGGCCCATGCCTTCCATTGTCCGCGCTGGAACGGCGAGCCGCTGCAAGGAAAAACGCTGGTGATCGCGCTGGAAGCGGGGCAGGGCGACATGATCCAGTTTTGCCGTTACGCCGCGCTGCTGAAGGCGCGCGGTGCCGCGCGGATCGCGGTGGTCTGCCATCCGGCGTTGCGGCGCTTGTTCACGACGCTGGCGGGCGTCGATGAGGTGTATGCGGTCGACGGCATCGTACCGGCCGAGGGCTGGGACTACTGGACGCATCCCATGCGCTTGCCGGGATTGTTCGGCACCGGTCTTGCCAGCATCCCGTCGTCGGTGCCCTATCTCGCGGCGGAGCCGGAACTGGTGAGGCATTGGCACGGCCTTTTGCCGCGGCAGGGCTTGCGCGTTGGCCTGGCATGGAAAGGCAATCCGGACTTCGAGAACGACGCGGATCGCTCGCTGCCCTCGTTGCTGACCCTGGCGCCGCTGGGCGGCGTGCCGGCGCATTTCGTCAGTCTGCAAAAAGGAGCGGGAGAAGAGGAGGCGCCGCCCGCCGGCATGACGCTGCACGCCATCGGTCCGCAACTGCGCGATTTTGCCGACACGGCGGCTGTCATCGCCAATCTGGACCTGGTGATCAGCGTCGACACTGCCGTCGCCCATCTGGGCGGCGCGCTGGGCAAGCCTTGCTGGCTGCTGCTGCCCGACTACCGGTGCGACTGGCGCTGGATGACGGAGCGTGACGATACGCCGTGGTATCCGTCGATGCGCCTGTTCCGCCAATCCCGCGCTGGCGATTGGACGCCGGTGATCGACGCCGTCAGGCGGGCACTGTCGGCTTTCCTGACAAGCGGTGCCGTGGCGGCGGCATCTGGTAGTGCAAGCCCCTGATTTCATTGGGCCGTATTCCGGGGCACAGTTTGTGCATCGCGCCTGAATGGACGGCAATCCCGCTGGCCATTGACCAGGGAGACGCGACATGAACATCCATTCCAACATCCGGCGCGGCTGTGCGCTTGGCGCACTGCTTGCCGCGATGGCGGCGGCGTTGCCGGCATCGGCCGCGCCGTTCTTTTTCAGCACCGGCACGCCGGACGGCCTGATGGCCAGCGCGACACGGCCCGGTGCCGGCGGAAAAATAGAAATCGAAGCGGCGGACGATTTCATCCTGCCCTCGGAAACGCGGATCAACACCGCCACCTTCACCGGCTTGCTGACCGGCGGCGCCAGCGCCGCCAATATCGGCCAGGTGGTGGCGGAAATCTACCGGGTGTTTCCCAAGGATTCGACCAATCCCCCTCGGGCCGGGTGCCGACCCGCGTCAATTCGCCTTCCGACGTGGCCTTCGACAGTCGCGACAGCGCTGGCGGCGGCCTGACCTTCAACATCACCACGCTGGGCACCTTCACCGCCGCCAACAGCGTACTCAATGGCATCAACCCGATACCCAACCAGACCACCGGCGGCGACGGTGCGGTCACTGGCACCGAAGTCACTATCACCGTCAACTTCGGCACGCCATTCGATCTGCCGGCGGACCATTACTTCTTCGTGCCGCAGGTGGAAGTGACTGGCGGGGAGTTCTACTGGCTGTCCGCGCCGCGTCCCATCGCGGGTGGTTCCGGGCCGTTCGCCCCGGATCTGCAAAGCTGGATACGCAACGAGCCGCTGGCCCCTGACTGGCTGCGGGTGGGAACGGACATCGTCGGCGCGGGCACCTTCAACAATTCGTTCGCGCTGATCGGCGAGGTGCCCGAACCGGGCAGCATCGCGCTGCTGCTGGCCGGCGTGCTGCCGTTGGCGCTGGCGCGGCGCCGGCGCGCCGCGGCTCAGGCGTAATTGCGCAGGAAATCGAGCAGTACTCTTGCGGCGATGTCGGCGTCGTCGGCCGTCATCGTCTCCAGCGGATTGTGGCTGATGCCGCCGTTGCCGCAGCGGGTGAACAGCATCGCCACGTCGGTGATGGCGGCCATCGCCATCGCATCATGGCCGGCGCCGGACAGCAGGTCGAAGCGCGGCAGGCCGGCGCGTTCGACGGCGGCGCCGAACTGCCGCATCAAGCGTGGCGCGCAGGGCGCGGCCGAGGCATCGACGATTTGCTGCAGGCTGAAATCCACCTGGCGCCGCGCGCAGATGGCGGCGATGCCGTCCAGTACATCCTTCACCGCCGCCAGCCGCACCGCATCGTCGGCGGCGCGGATATCCAGCGACAGCTTGCACGCGCCAGGTATCACGTTGACCGAGCCGCCGGGTACCTGCAATTGGCCCACCGTGCCGACCAGCGATGCCCCTTGCCCACAGCGTCGCTCAACCAGCAGCACGATCTCCGCCGCCGCGGCAGCGGCGTCCTTGCGCATCGTCATCGGCGTGGTGCCGGCATGGCTGGCCAGGCCGGTCAGCTCGACCAGGTAGCGCGAGCTGCCGGCGATCGCCGTCACCACGCCCAGCGCCAGGTCGCGCTCCAGCAGCACCGGCCCTTGTTCGATATGGACTTCGACAAAGCCGAGCAGTTCGGCCGGATCGCGGGCGATGGCCGGAATACGCGTCACATCATGGCCGGCGGCCAGCAGGGCGTCGCGCATGGTGACGCCGTCGGCGTCGGTCTGGTCCAGCAGCGACAGGTCGAAGCGGCCTGTTACCGCGTTACTGCCGAGGAAAGTGCTCTTGAAGCGCACGCCTTCTTCCTCCGCGAAACCGACGATCTCGAAGTGGAAAGGCAGCTTCTCGCCGCGCTGGTGCAGATGGCGCACGATGGCGATCGGCAGCAGAATGCCGAGGCGGCCGTCGTACTTGCCGCCGTTGCGCACGGTGTCGTAGTGGGAGCCGGTCATCAACGTCTTCGCTCCCGGCGCGTCCGAGCGGTAGACGCCGACCACGTTGCCGACGGCGTCGATGTGCGCGTCCATGCCGGCTTCGCGCATCCAGTCCGTCAGCTGCGCGGCGGTCCTGCGGTGCGCGGGCGTCATGTAGGCGCAGGTCAGGTCGAAGTCCGTGTCCGCGCCGTTGTCCACGTCGCTCCATGCGCCTAGGGTTTCGCACCACTGCATGATGGCCGGGCCGAAGTCCAGCGCGACGCCGAGCAGATCGTTCAACCGCAGCTCGGCGATGCGCTTGATCTGGCGGAGGCATTCGGCGATTTCGTCGGCGCGCTGGTTCTTCAGGCGGCGCGTGAAAGTGGCGATGATCGCGCGGCGCGTCAGCCCCTGTCCATCCGGACCTTTGACGGCGAGGATGAAGGGAAATCCGAATTTGTCGTTGTAGTCTTGGTTGAGCCGATGCAGCGTGGCGAATTCCTCGGCGCTGCACAGATGCAGGCCGGACCTGGCCTGCTCGCTGGTCGATTCCGCCGTCAGCTGTCCGGCCACGGCGGCCTTGCCCGCCAGCTCGGGGTGCGCGCGGATCAGGCCCAGTTGCTCATCCAGCGATGCGGCGCTGACCACGCCCTGCAAGGCCAGCTTGAGCGCCGTGATATTGACGAACGGCCGCTGCGCCGCCGCCCGTTCCGGTATCCATGGCGAATGCTCGTAGATACCTCGAAGGCGCTCGATGAAGGTGGCTGCGTCACAACTGTTTAATTCTGAAAGTGTCGTCATGGATAGGTGGTATCCGTTGCGGTTTATATGGGCGGCCTACTTCCCCAGCGCCTTGGCCGCGGTGGACACCTGCTCGCGCAGCCACTTGTGTTCCGGCGCCTGATGCACGCGTTCATGCCACAGCTGGTAGAAGCGCATCGGCGGAAACTTGACCGGCACCGTGAATGTCTTGAGCGGCATGTTGCGTTCGTAGTAGCGGACGAACTGGCGGCCGGTGGTTAGCACCAGGTCCGTCTGCGTCAGCATGTAGGGGATCAGGCCGAAGTAGGCCGATTCCACCGCGACGTTGCGCTGCAGGCCCTGGCGTTCGAGGAAATCGTCGATGACGCCGTGATAGCCGGGCAGTATCTGCGTCGGCGCCACGTGGGGCAGCGACAGGTAGTCGTTGAGCGTCATGTCCTCGCTGCCGGTGCGCAGCGCATACGGGCAGTCGGAGCGCATCACGCAGATGATCGGGTCCTCGAACAGCTTGGACATGTGCAGGTGCTCGGGCGGTTCGTCCCAGTTGGCGATGACCAGGTCCATCTCGCCGTCCGACAGCAGGCGCACGTAGTCCACGCCCGGTCCCAGGCCGTGGATCTTGACGCGGCTGTTGGGCGAACCGCGCCGCAGCAGCGCCACCAGGTTGGGCAGGAACTGGCTGTCCAGGTAATCCGGCGCGGCGATGTGGAAGGTGCGCGCTTCTTCCTGCGGCACGAACGGCGACTTTTTCAGGAACAGGTTCTCGGTGTCGTCGAGGATGCGCTTGGCGGGAATCAGCAGGCTCTCGCCGTGCTGGGTCGGCACCATGCCGCGCGCGCCGCGCACCAGCAGCGGATCGCCGGTCAGTTCGCGCAGCTTGCGCAGCGACGCGGAAATCGAGGGCTGCGGCTGATTCAGCTTGAGGGCGACGCGCGAGACGTTCTTCTCCACCAGCAGCAGGTAGAGAATGCGGATCAGGTGCAGGTCCAGGTGTTGCGGCAGGGCGGCCATATGCGTGTATTTCTGTACTTTGTTATACGGGATCGGATATGTTTAATATACTCCAATGTTCATGTAGCCGGAATCAAATCCGTTTATCTTCTGTAAATTAGCCACAGCCTTTACCTGAAAGTATCCATGGAATCATTCGCCTATCTGATCCCGTACGGCCTTGAGTGGCTCAATCTGATCGTGCGCTGGCTGCACATCATCACCGGCATCGCCTGGATAGGCGCCTCGTTCTACTTCGTCTGGCTGGATAATTCGATCCGCCCGCCGGCACCCGGCTCGGAGCTGGCGAAGAAGGGCGTGTCCGGCGAACTGTGGGCCGTGCACGGCGGCGGCTTCTACAACCCGCAAAAATACCTGGTGGCGCCGGCGGAACTGCCGAAGGAGCTGCACTGGTTCAAGTGGGAGGCATATTCCACCTGGCTGTCCGGCATCGCGCTGCTGACCATCGCCTACTACTTCAACGCGCAGGCGATGATGATCGACAAGTCGGTGGCCGACATCGGCAGCTGGCAGGCGATCGGCATCGGCGTCGGCACGCTGGTCGTCGGCTGGACCGTGTACGACCTGCTGTGCCGCTCGCCGCTGGGACAGCGCGACCTGTGGTTCGGCGTGGTGGTGTTCGCGCTGATCGTCGGCGCGGCCTACGGCCTGACCCATGTGCTGAGCGGCCGCGCGGCCTATATCCACGTCGGCGCGCTGATCGGCACCATCATGGTCGGCAATGTGCTGATGCTGATCATTCCCGGCCAGCGCAAGATGGTCGAGGCCATGTCGGCCGGTCGCATGCCCGATCCTATCCATGGCCAGAAAGCCAAGCAGCGCAGCGTCCACAATAACTACTTCACGCTGCCGGTGTTGTTCATTATGATCAGCAACCACTACGCGATGACCTACCGGAACGACCGCGCGTGGCTGGTGCTGGCCTTTATCATGGCGGCCGGCGTCTTCATCCGCCACTTCTTCAACCTGCGCCACAAGGGCCGCGTGGAATGGCGCTATCCGGCCATCGGCGTGGCGCTGCTGGCCGGCGTGGCCGTGGCGATCGCGCCGGCGCGCCCGGTGGCGGTCGCACCGGCCGCCGATCCGGCGGCGCAATTCGCCAAGGTGAAGACCATCATCGACCAGCGCTGCGTGGCATGCCACGCAGCGCACCCAACGCAGCCGGGCTTTGCGACCGCGCCGTCCGGCGTGATGTTGGAGACGCCGGAGCAGATCCACCAGAACGCGGAAAAAATCTACAAGCAGGCGGTCCAGCTGAAAGCCATGCCGCTGGCGAACCTGACCAACATCACCGACGCGGAACGGGCGCAGCTTGGCGCCTGGTTCGAAGCCGGCGCAAAGTGAGAGAAAAATAATGAGCACTCAAAAAGAACAACTGGCGCAGTGGATCGATGCGCATTTTGACGAGGAAGTCCGCGTGCTGCAGCAGTTGCTTGGCGTGCCGACCGATACGCCTCCAGGCAACAACGCGCCGCATGCGGATATGGTGGCCGACCTGGTCAAGGGCTACGGCTGGAACGCAGAGAAGCACGCGGTACCGGAGCAGGTGGTGCGCGATTACGGCATGGAGACCATCACCAACCTGATCGTGCGCCGCCCCTATGCGGCCGGCGGCCCGACCGTGGCGCTGAACGCCCACGGCGACGTGGTGCCTCCGGGCGATAACTGGACCTATCCGCCGTACGGCGGCGTGGTGGAGAACGGCTACATCTATGGCCGCGCCGCCGCCGTCTCCAAGTGCGACTTCGCCACCTACATCTTCGCCACGCGCGCGCTGGAGGCGCTCGGTGTACCGCTGAAGGGCGGCGTCGAGCTGCACTTCACCTACGACGAGGAATTCGGCGGCCTGCTCGGGCCGGGCTGGCTGCTGGAGCAAAAGCTGACCAAGCCCGATTTCGTCATCGCCGCAGGTTTCAGCTACAACATCGTCACCGCGCATAACGCCTGCCTGCAGCTGGAGATCACGGTGCACGGCAAGTCCGGCCACGGCGCGATGCCGGAAACCGGCCACGATGCGCTGCAAGCCGCCACCCACATATTGAACGCCATCTATGGCCAGCTGCCGGAGCTGAAAAAAATCAAATCGAACATCCCTGGCATTGACTCGCCGACCATGCTGGTGGGCCGCATCGACGGCGGCACCAACACCAACGTGGTGCCCGGCAAGGTGGTGCTGAAGATGGACCGCCGCATGATACCGGAAGAAGATCCGGTGGCGGTGGAGGCGCAGGTGCGCGAGTTGATCGAAGATTCGGTGAAGGGCCTGCCGGGCATCACGCTGGAGATCAAGCGCCTGCTGCTGTCGCACGCGTTGCGCGAACAGCCGGGCACTGAAAAGCTGGTGGCCAGCCTGCAGCAGAATGCGCAGACCTGGATCGGCGAGAAGATCCCGGCGCAAGGCACGCCGCTGTACGCGGACGCGCGCCTGTACGGCGAGCAGGGCATCCCGGCCGTGCTGTATGGCGCCGGTCCGCGCTCGGTGCCGGAATCGAACGCCAAGAAGGCCGACGAGCGCTTGCTGCTGGAAGACCTGCGCAAGGCGACCAAGGTGGTAGCATGCACGCTATTGGATTTCCTTGGAGAGTAGAGATGTTTGAGAAAAAGATGATGGCCGGCTGGGGCGATATGGACTTCAACAGCCATATGCGCAACACCGCCTTCCTGGACAAGGCGGGCGACGTGCGCATGCTGTTCCTGTCGGAGAACGGTTTTCCGATGAGTGAGTTCATGCGCCTGAACATCGGCCCGGTGGTGATGAAGGACGAAATCGCCTACTTCAAGGAAGTGATGCTGCTGGAAGAGATTACCGTGACGCTGGGCGTCGCGGGTTTGTCCGCCGACGGCAGCCGCTGGTCGCTCAGCACCGACATCATCCGCGCCGACGGCAAGCTGGCGGCGCGGGTCACCAGCACCGGCGGTTGGCTCGACCTGGCCGCCCGCAAGTTGATCGCACCGCCGGCCAACCTGCTGGCCACCTGGCAGGCGTTGGGCAAGACGGAGAATTTCCAGGAACTGGCCACCAGCATCAAGTAAGCCGGTTTCGTTTGGAGACAGGCTGATTGTCGTATGATATGGTCATTATTGACCAAACGGCCAGCCAGTGCATCGATACGATTTGATCAGTTGCCATGACTGCGGTGTCCTTCACCGCCGAGGCCCGGTGCGCCCTCGCGAGAAGGCGCGCTGTGTGCGCTGTCGTTCGATCCTGTACCGTGGCATCCATTCGGATGTCAACCGCATGGCGGCCATCACGCTGGGCGCCATCTTCACTTTCCTGATCGCCCAGGCCTGTCCCATCGTCGAACTGGATGTCAACGGCTACACGTCCAGCGCCACCTTGCTGGGCGCGATCCGCGTGCTGTGGACGGAGCAGATGCAGATGGTGGCGGTGGCCGTGACCCTGTTCACGGTGCTGCTGCCCGCGGTGGAGCTGGGTGCGCTGCTGTACGTGACGCTGGCGCTGCGCAGCGGCGTGCGGCCGCGCGGCTTCGACCGGCTGCTGCGGGCGGTCGGCGCGGCACGGCGCTGGGGCATGACCGAGGTGCTGATGATCGGCATCCTGATCACCATCGTCAAGATGACCAGCCTTGCGCAGGTGATGGTGCAACCGGGCCTGTTCGCGTTCGGCGCGCTGACGCTGATGCTGGCCATCGTCACGTCCTTCGATCCGCAAATGCTGTGGAATATCGGCGAGCACCTGCCCGGACCGGGACGGCCTGCCCAAGCCGATTTTCAATACAAGCCGCACGCGCGGCTGGCCGCGTGCCACAGCTGCGGTCTGGTGGCGCAACTGAATCAGTCCAATCAGAAGAAACAGCATTGCGCCCGCTGCGGCGCCGTGCTGCACCGGCGTCGTCCGGACAGCGTGGGCCGCACCTGGGCTTTCCTGCTGGCCGCCACCATCCTCTATATTCCCGCCAATCTGCTGCCGGTGATGTACACCCATTCGCTGTTCGGCAAGGAGGACGACACCATCATCAGCGGCGTGGTCTACTTCTGGACCAGCGGCTCGCCGGCGCTGGCGGCGATCATCTTCATCGCCAGCATCGTGGTGCCGGTGCTGAAACTGGCCGCGCTGTCGCTGCTGGCGTTGACGGCGCAGCGGCGCTCGCGTTGGCGGCCCTTGCAGCGCACGACGCTGTACCGGATCGTGGAGTTTGTCGGCCGCTGGTCGATGCTCGATATTTTCGTCATCACGCTGACGGTGGCGCTGGTGCGCTTCCAGTCGCTGGCCGTGATTACCGCCGGTCCCGGCGCAATGGCGTTTTGCGCCGTGGTGGTGCTGACCATGCTGGCGTCAATGCAGTTTGATCCGCGCCTGATCTGGGACCCGATCGATTCAAATGGAGAGAACCATGCCTGAAAACGAAGGCGGCCCGCCGCCGTTGCCCGAACCGAAAGTGGAGAAAGCCAGCCGCTGGCTGCCTTCGCTGGTCTGGCTGATTCCCTTGCTGGCGGCGCTGATCGGCCTGGCGCTGGTGGCCAAGTCGGTGATGGACCAGGGGCCGACGGTGACGGTGAGTTTCCGCAGCGGCGACGGGCTGGAGCCGGGCAAGACCAAGGTCAAGTTCAAGGATGTCGATATCGGCCTGGTGCGCTCGATCACGCTGGCGCAGGATTTGTCCAAGGTGCTGGTGACCATCGACATGAGCAAGGAGGCCAAGCGCTTCACCGCCGCCGACACGCGCTTCTGGGTGGTCAGGCCGCGCGTGGGGGCCAGCGGCGTTTCCGGCCTGAGCACCTTGCTGTCCGGCGCCTACATCGGCGTCGATGCCGGCAAGTCGCAGGAGAAGAAGGACGAATTCGTCGGCCTCGAAAAACCGCCGCAGGTGGCACTGGACGAGAAGGGTACGCGCTATACACTGCACGGCGAAAGCCTCGGTTCGATCGATGTCGGTTCGCCGATTTTCTATCGCCGCATCCAGGTCGGACAGGTGACCTCTTTCGATCTGGACGAGAAAGGCCGTGGCGTCAAGATGGGCGTGTTTGTCAGCGCACCATATGACCAGTATGTCGGCAAGAGCACGCGCTGGTGGCATGCCAGCGGCATCGACGTGCGGCTCGACTCCAACGGTTTCAAGGTCAACACGCAGTCGCTTGCGGCGCTGCTGGTTGGCGGCATCGCCTTTGAGACCATCAGCGGCCAGAAGCCCGATGCGTTGGCTCCCGCCGGCACCGATTTCCCGCTGGCGGCCGATCAGGCCAGCGCCCTGCGCGAACCGGACGGCGTGCCGATCACCACCGTGCTGTATTTCGACCAGTCGCTGCGCGGCTTGTCGCCGGGGGCGCCGGTGGACTTCCGCGGCATCGTGCTGGGCGAGGTGCGTTCCGTCGGCGTGGAGTTCGATCCGGTCAAGAAATCGTTCCGCATGCCGGTGACGGTGGACATGTATCCGGCGCGGCTGGGACGCAGCTTCCAGGAAAGCGTCGCCAGCGAGCAGGAACGCAGCGCCGGGCCGCTGGTGCTGGAGCGGATGGTCTCGCGCGGCCTGCGCGGCCAGCTACGCACCGGCAACCTGCTGACCGGCCAGCTCTACGTGGCGCTGGACTTCTTCCCCAACGCACCGGCGGTCAAGCTCGATATGGCGCAGTATCCGCTGGAGGTGCCGACGGTGCCGAACAGCCTGGACGAGCTGCAGACCCAGATCGCCAGCATCGCGCGCAAGCTGGACCAGGTGCCGTTCGGCGAGATCGGCAACAACCTGCGCGATACGCTGAAGAGCGCCAACGTGCTGTTCAAGCAGCTCGACGCGCAGGTGGTGCCGGAGATGAAGGATACGCTGGGCGCGGCGCGCAAGACTTTCGGCGCGGCCGACCAGCTGCTGCAGAAGGATTCGCCGGTGCAGTCCGACCTGCGCGAGGCCTTGCAGCAGTTGACGCAAACGATGCAATCGCTGAACGCGCTGACGGACTATCTGGAGCGGCATCCGGAGTCGCTGATACGCGGCAAGCAGAGCAAGCAAGACACCAAGGGAGAACCTAAATGATGCGCTATCGAACCGCGCTGGCCATGGCGGGCTCGCTGCTGCTGGCCGCTTGCGCCGCCAGTCCGCCCGAGCACTTTTACAGCCTGAGTAACGGCATGGGCGTGCCGGCGCAGCCGGCCGCATCGCCCGGCTTTTACATCGAACTGCCCACGGTGACGGTGCCGCAGCAGGTGGCGCGTTACCAGATGGTGGTCAGCACCGAGGCCGGGCGCGTCGATCTGCTGGAACACGAGCGCTGGTCGGCGATGCCCGCGGCGGAAATCAGCCAGTCGCTGTCGCTGGCGATCACCGGTGAGCTGGGAACGGTGGACGTGTTCCGCACGCCGACCACCGACGGCGCGCCGGTCTACCGCATCAGCACCAACGTGCAGCGCTTCGAATCCGCGCCGGGCCGGTATGCGCTGATCGACGCCGTGTGGAGCGTTCGGCTGGTCGGCAGTACGAAGGTGCTGACCTGCCGCAGCGTCGCCAATGAAACTGTCGGCGCCGGCTACGATGCGCTGGTCGCGGGCCACCGCCGCGCTGTCGCCCGCATTGCCGCCGAGATGTCCAAGGCCATACGCGGACTGGCTGCCGGCGGCAGCGCAGGCTGCCAATAATTCGACATAGAGAGGGCTCATGAAATTCCGCAGACAATTCCTGATCAACGCATCCACCACTCTGGCCGCGCTGGCCGCCACGCGCGGCGCGCAGGCGCAGGTGGCAAACGAGGCGCCTGCGGGCTCGCCGCCGACCTTCGGCACTTTGCCCGCCGTCGGCCCGGAAGTATCGTCCGCCACCTTCTCCGAGGCGGAAAAGCTGATGCAAACCTCGATGACGCCGGCCCAGCGTGCGATGGCTGCCGCCAGCTGGCGCACGTCGATGGCATCGATGCTGGAACGCCGCACCGGTCCGCGCAAGGTCGCGCTGGCCGACGGACTGGCGCCCGCCACCGTATGGGATCCCGCCTTGGGCGCCGCTACGCCTGGCCCGTCGCGCGCACGCTTTGTGCGGACCCGGGCCGATGCCGGCGCGCTGCCCGCCAGCGCCGACGATATCGCTTTCGCCACCGTGACCCAGCTGTCGCGCTGGATCGAGAGCCGCAAGCTGAGCTCCGAGCGCCTGACGACGATTTACCTGGACCGCATCCAGCGTCTCGATCCGAAGCTGCGCTGCGTCATCACCGTGACGCGCGAGCATGCGCTGGCGCAGGCGCGCCAGGCCGACAAGGAAATCGCCGCCGGCAAATACCGCGGCCCGCTGCACGGCATACCGTACGGCGTCAAGGATTTGCTGGACACCGCCGGCATCGCCACCACCTGGGGCGCGGAACCGTTCCGCAACCGCGTGCCGGCCGCCGACTCCACCGTGGTCGCGCGCCTGACTACGGCAGGCGCGGTGCTGATCGCCAAGCTCAGTCTCGGCGCGCTGGCTTTGAACGACATCTGGTTCGGCGGCCAGACCATGAATCCGTGGCTGCTGGAAGAGGGCGCGTCCGGCTCCAGCGCCGGTCCTGGCGCGGCGACGGCGGCCGGGCTGGTGGGCTTTTCGATCGGCAGCGAGACCGGCGGCAGCATCGTCAGTCCCAGCATGCGCTGCGGCGTGACCGGGTTGCGTCCCACCTATGGCCGCGTGCCGCGCGGCGGCGCGATGACCTTGTGCTGGTCGCTCGACAAGCTCGGCCCAATGACACGCTGCGTCGAGGATGCGATGCTGGTGCTGCAGGCGATATCGGGACCGGATGCGTCCGACGTCGCCAGCGTGCCGGCCAGGCTGGACTTCGACAGCGGCGCACCGGTGCGCGGCCTGAAGATAGGCTATTTCCCATCGTGGATGAACGAGGCGCCGGCCACCGATATCGATCGGCAGGCGCTGGAATCGGCCAGGAAGCTGGGCATGATCCCGACGCCTGTAACGCTGCCCGATTGGCCGTATCAGTCGCTGAACGTGATCCTGTTCGCGGAAGGCGCGGCGGCGTTCGAGGAGATCGTGGAGGACGGCCGCATCGACCAGCTGCGCGAGCAGACGCCCGATGCCTGGCCCAATCTGTTCCGCGAGGCGCGCTTCCTGTCGGCGGTGGATTTCGTGCAGTCGGACCGGCTGCGGCGCAAGGTGGCGTTGGAGATGGCGCGCATCTTCTCGCAAGTGGACCTGCTGCTGGTGCCGTCTCTGCGTGACGAGATGCTGACCATCTCCAACAACACCGGCCATCCGTCGCTGACGCTGCGCACCGGCTTCGTCGAAGTCGGCGAGACGCGCAGCGACTGGGCGCCCGATCCGTCGCATCCCACGGTCAAGCTGTCGCCGCCGCGCCGGGTGCCGCATGGCGTTACGCTGATCGGCCGCCTGTTCGACGAAGGCACCATCGCCCGCGCCGGCATGGCGCTGGAAAAAGCCGCCGGCGTGGCGGCCCAGCGCCCGCCTGGGTTCTAAGCTTAGTCCACCGCCCGCATGGCCTCGATGATCTGTTCGCGCAGCCACTGGCCGGCGGGATCGGTGTCGATGTTGGCGTGCCAGTAGAGGTAGATGTCGAGTGACGGCATCTGCAGCGGGAAGGGCAGGATCTGGTTGCCGAACTGCTGGTTGACCACGCGCGCCAGCCGCTCCGGCATCGTCAGCGCCAGGTCGGTCTGGCTGACCACGCGGCAGGCCGCGAAGTAGTGCTGGCAGCGCAGCCGCACGCGGCGCTGCAATCCCAGCCGGCTCAGTTCAAAATCCTCCAGCCCCGGTCCGCGCCGGCGCGAACTGGTCTGGATGTGCTCCAGCGCCAGGTAGCCGTCGAGATCCATTCCCTGCCCATCCTGCACCAGCGGATGGCCCCGCCGCACCAGCACCACCGTCTGGTCGGCCGCCAGCAAGGTGCGGCGGATCTCGTTCGACAGTGGCAGCATGACGTCGATGGCGGCGTCCAGCGTGCCGGCCGCCAGTTCGCTTTCCAGTTCGCGGCGCCCGACCTGCAGCGTGTTCAGGCCCACCGTCGGCGCATCCTGCGCCATGCGCGCCATCAGCGGCGGCAGCACGCTCGCTTCCAGCACGTCGCGCAGCGCCAGCGAGAAGCTGCGCCCGCTGGTGGCGGCGTCGAAACGCTCGGCGCCGTTCAGCGTCACCTCGAAGCCGCGCAGCGACTGCCGCACCGGATCGATGATGGAGCGCGCCAGCGGTGTCGGCACCATCACGTGGCCCTGGCGCTCGAACAGCGGATCGTCGAACAGCTGGCGCAAGCGGTTCAGCGCATGGCTGATGGCCGGCTGCGTCAGATTCATCTTCAAACTGGCGCGCGTGATGCTGCCTTCGGCGTAGATAGCCTCGAAGACGATGAACAGGTTGAGGTCCACCTTGGATATATGCATGATATTTATCGGGCCAAATTAAAACTATTCATTTGATGAATTATAGGCCGGGCGGTAAGCTGGGGGCTGTTTTGATCTGACGGCGGAAGCGAAATGGGACAAATTTATCTGGTGCGCCACGGGCAGGCCTCGTTCGGCAGCGCCAATTACGATCAGCTGTCGACGCTGGGCTACGAGCAGGCGCGCCTGCTGGGGCAGTGGTATGCCAACGGCCGCCAGTCGTTCCAGCGCGTGGTGGTCGGCGGCATGGCGCGCCACCGCCAGACCGCCGATACCTGCCTGGCCGAGTTGCCGAAGCCGCAGCTGGCCGATACCGAATGGATTACCGACGAAGGCTTCGCCGAATTCGACCATCACCAGGTGCTGCTGCGCCATTGCCCGGAATTCGGCGACGCCGTCGCTTTCAAGGAGATGATGGCGCGCCATGTGGAGCCACAGCGCGCGCTCGAGCATCTGTTCCGCGCCGCCATGCAGCGCTGGATGAGCGGCTGGCATGACAGCGACTACGGCGAAACCTGGCCGGAATTCCGCCGCCGCTGCGTGGCCGCGCTGGAGCGCCTCGACACCGGCAGCCGCGGCCAGTCGACCATCGTGTTCACCTCCGGCGGCGTGATCTCCACGCTGATGCAACACCTGCTGGGATTGCAGGACTATCAGGTGATGGAGATGACCTGGACGCTGGCCAATTGCGCCGTCACCAAACTGCTGCAGCGCCCCGGCCAGATCACGCTCAGTTACCTGAACAACTACGCGCACCTCGAATGGCTGGGACAACCCGGCGCCGTCACGTACCGTTAAGGAGCACTTCATGGATTTCGACTATAGCCCGAAAGTAAAGCAACTCCAGGCCAGGCTGACCGCCTTCATGGAGCAGCACATCTACCCGAACGAGGCGCGCTTCCACGCCGAGATCGACGCCAACCGCGCTGCCGGCAATGCCTGGATACCGACCAAGGTGATGGAAGAGTTGAAGCTGAAGGCGCGCGAGGCGGGCCTGTGGAATCTGTTCCTGCCCGACTCCCAGCATGGCGCCGGCCTGACCAACCTGGAATATGCGTCGCTGTGCGAGATCATGGGCCGCGCGGTGTGGGCGCCGGAGGTGTTCAACTGCTCGGCGCCGGATACCGGCAATATGGAAGTGCTGACCCGCTACGGCACCGAAGCGCAGCAGCGCGAATGGCTGGAGCCTTTGCTGGACGGTCGCATCCGCTCCTGCTTCGGCATGACCGAGCCGGACGTGGCGTCGTCGGACGCGACCAACATCGCCAGCTCCATCGTGCGCGACGGCGACGAATACGTGATCAACGGCCGCAAATGGTGGTCGTCCGGCGGCAATGACCCGCGCTGCAAGATCTTCATCTTCATGGGCAAGAGCGATCCGGACAATCCGAACCGCCACCTGCAGCAGTCGATGATACTGGTCCCGCGCGACACGCCCGGCGTCAACGTGCTGCGCCACCTGCCGGTGTTCGGCTTCGACGACGCGCCGCACGGCCACGCCGAAATCGTCTTCGACAACGTGCGCGTGCCGGCCGCCAACCTGCTGCTGGGCGAGGGCCGCGGCTTCGAGATCGCCCAGGGCCGTCTGGGGCCTGGCCGCATTCACCACTGCATGCGTTTGATCGGCCTGGCCGAGCGCGCGCTGGAGCAGATGTGCAGGCGCAGTCTGGGCCGCGTCGCCTTCGGCAAGCCGGTGGCGGAGCAGGGTGTCACCTTGGAGCGCATCGCAGAAGCGCGCATCATGATCGACCAGGCGCGCCTGCTGGTGCTGAACGCCGCCCACATGATGGACACCGTCGGCAACAAGGTGGCGGCCAAGGAGATCGCCATGATCAAGGTGGCGGCGCCGGCGATGGCCTGCAAGGTGATCGACTGGGCGATCCAGGTGCAGGGCGGCGGCGGCATGGCCGATCCCTTCCTGGCCTCGGCCTATGCGGGCGCGCGTTCGCTGCGGCTGGCCGACGGTCCGGACGAGGTGCACCGCAGCCAGATCGGCAAGATGGAACTGGCGCGCTATAAAACCAAAGCAGAAACTAAAGCACACTAGTGGACTGTAACGCTTAAATCGGTAGCGCCTGCCGCACAGGCAACGCGCATGGCTGCGTTGCAAATGCTCGCGATAGCCTGCTATCGCTGCGCTTTGCGCCTTGCCCTGCGCGCCGCCTGCGCGTCCTTCGCTCCCAATTTAAACGTTACAGTCCACTAGTCAACTGATGTTGCGGTGTTAGAATCATTTCATGGATGATACTGATACCAACAACCCCAATCCTCTGGAACCGCCGCTGGCGCGCCGCAGCCGCCGCAAGAGCGGCGGCACCACGCTGCGCGATGTCGCCAAGCTGGCCGGCGTGGCGCCGATCACTGCATCGCGCGCGCTCAACACGCCGAACGCGGTGTCCGAGGCCATCCTGCTGCGGGTCCGGCAGGCGGTCGAGCAGACCGGCTACGTGCCCAATATGCTGGCCGGCGGCCTGGCCTCGCGCAAGAGCCGGCTGGTGGCGGCGGTGATCCCCACCATCTCCGGCAACGTGTTCCTGGAGATGGTGCAGTCGCTGACGTCGGCGCTGGCCGGATACGGCTACCAGCTGATGCTGGGCCAGTCCGGCTACGAGGATTCGCGCGAGGACGAACTGCTGGAAACCATCATCGGCCGCCGGCCGGACGGCGTGGTGCTGACCGGCATCATGCGCTCGCCGCAGGGCCGCCAGCGCCTGCTGACCTCCGGCATCCCGGTGGTGGAAACCTGGGACCTGACGCCCAATCCCATCGACATGCTGATCGGCTTTTCCCACGAAAAAGTGGGCGAGGCCGTGGCGCGTTACCTGTATGGACGGGGCCGCCGCCGGGTCGCCACGCTGAGCGCCAACGACCAGCGCGCCATGCGCCGCATGAAAGCCTTTTCCGACACCGCTGTCGCGCTCGGCATGGCTATGCCTGGTGAAACCACGGTGCCGGGCTGGGTGGTGTCGGCGCCGACCAACGTCGGCATGGGCCGCGCCGGCCTGCGCGAGCTGCTGGCCCGCCATCCGGACGTCGACGCGCTGTTCTGCAGCTCGGACATGGTGGCGTTGGGCGTGCTGACCGAGGCGCAGGCGATGGGCATCGCCGTGCCGGGCCAGCTGGCCGTGGTCGGCCTGGGCGACCTGAGTTTTTCGCGCGACCTGCATCCGGCGCTGACCACGGTGCGCATCGACGGCGCCCGGATCGGCAGCACCGCGGCGCGCTTCATCTTCGAGCGCTCGGAGGAGCGCGTGGTGCAGGATTCCATCCTCGACATCGGCTTTTCCATCATGGAGCGCGAGAGCGCCTGAGCGCCCGCCGCCGTTTCCGAAGCCCGCTCCCTGAGTTGGTTTTTTTCTATGATCTGTTGCATCCCGTCGTCATTTTCCAACCGAATGGCGGTCATTCCCAAAAGTGATTGACGTACAAAATGGAATGCATTAACCTAAGTCATCGTACAACTGGTACCGGTACCAATAAACGGTTACCTAACTTCCAGCCACATCACCGTAAAGCAGCTGCACCTCAGTTTTTATCTGTTAATTAGGGGACAATAGTGTTTGACAACAATTACAAGCAACAATCGACCATGAAACCCATCAAGATGACGCCGATGGCGTCCGCGTTGGCACTGGCGCTGTTCGCCATGACCGCGCAAGCGCAGGACCAGGCGACCGCCAAGCCGGGCGAGCTGGAAACGGTGGTGGTGACCGCCAACAAACGCGTCGAAAAATTGGAAAGCGTTCCAATGGCGATTTCCGTCATGAGCGAACAGGAAATCCAGCGCACCAACATCCGCGAAATCGAAGACGTGGTCAACATGATGCCGTCGCTGACCATCAGTTCCGGCACCACGGCCGCCAATAACGCCATCTTCATGCGCGGCATCGGTACCGTCTCGGTCGGCATCGGCGTCGAGTCCGACGTTGCCGTCATCATCGACGACATCCCCATCGCCACCCAGTTCCAGGCCTTCAAGGACCTGGCCGACGTATCGCGCATCGAGGTGCTGAAAGGCCCGCAGAGCACGCTGTTCGGCAAATCGGCCGTGGCCGGCGCGATCAACATCGTCACCAAGCCGCTGTCGGGCCCGATGACCTACCGCGGCAGCGCCTACCTGACCAACGACAATGAATGGCGCCTGAACGCGTCGATGGGCGGCCGCATCAACGACCAATTCGCCATGCGCATCGCCGCCAGCAACACCCGCCTGGCCGGCACCTTCCACAACCTGACCGACGGCCGCGACGTCAACGGCTCGGGCGGCAAGACCTTCCTGGCCAAGCTGCAGTGGACGCCGCTCGACAACCTGTCGGTCGACCTGACGCCGCACTACAACTATTCGGAAAACACCAAGGGCGTGACCGCCATCAACGGCTTCTTCCTGAAAGGCGTGCCGGTCGGCCTGGACGGCGCCTACTTCAACGGCAACGCGCTGCTGCCGGCCACCAAGGTACTGGCGGGCATCGACGTCAACGATCCGAACAACCGCAACGTGCGCCGCGACTTCCCGACCGGCCTGGTCTCCAGCGACCGCGGCACCGGCCTGAAAGTGTCGTACACGCTGCCGAACGACGCCACGCTGATGTCGATCAGCTCGGTGGACCAGTACCTGGCCAACGACTTCCGCGACCAGGACTTCACCGACGTGCCGACCATCGCCGAAGCCGGCAAGACCGCCCTGACGCAAGGCAACAACCAGTTCGGCACCTACGACATCCGCACCAAGACGCAGGAGATCCGCTACGTTTCGCCGGACAAGGGCAACTTCAAGTACGTGGCCGGCCTGTGGGCGGCGCATAACGAAATCTACCGCCACTTCATCCGCGGCTACTGCGTGGCGCCGACCAATTGCAGCGGCACCTCGCCGTCCAGCCCGACCAACTACTACACCGACATCTACAACACCAACAAGGCGGTGTTCGGCCAGGCGTCGTGGGAGTTCGTGCCGACCTGGACCCTGGAAGCGGGCCTGCGCGACAACCTGGAAACCTCGGGCTTCCACTATGCGCGCAACTACTACACCAACCAGGTCGACCGCGCCAGCTTCGTGCCGGGCGCCGTGGGCGTGGACCAGTTCCAGAGCACCGGCAACGCCGACCGCGCCTACACCGGCAAGGTCAGCCTGCAGAAGCAGGTCACGCCTGAGCTGATGGTCTACGTGATGGGCGCCACCGGTTACAAGGGCAAGGCCTACGACGTGACCTCCGGCCTGAAGGCGGCGGCGGCATTCCCTGTGCGTCCGGAGACCAGCCAGACCTTCGAGATCGGTACCAAGGCCAACCTGTTCAACAACCGCATGTCGGTTGCCGCGACGGTGTACAACTCGGAATTCTTCAACTACCAGCAAAACGTCACCTACGTGCTGCCGAACGATCCGACCATCTACAGCCAGCTCAATTCGATCCCGCGCATCCGCACCCACGGCTTCGAAGTCGACAGCCATCTGCTGGTGGCCAAGGACCTGACCTTCAACGCGGCGCTGGCGTTCACGCTGCCGACCATCGAGAAGTGGGCCAACGGTCCGTGCTACGCCGACGCCACCAACGTCGCCGTCGGCACCACCAAGCTGGCCGCCAACGGTTCGATCGCCGGCCAGAATACGGCCTGCTTCCCGATCGCTCCCGGCTCGACCACCGGTGTGCAAAACCTGGACAACAGCGTGTTCCCGGGTACGCCGAAGATCAAGCTGAACATCGGCGCCAACTACGAGTTCCTGGTTCCGAGCATGCCGTTCAAGGGCTTCGTCAACTTCAACACGCGCTACCAGAACGACTACCAGACCAACATCAACAACGATCCACGTTCGGTCAACGCCGGCTACAGCATCACCGACCTGGGCTTCGGCATCAAGGAGCCGTCGGGCCGCTACCAGTTGAGCTTCCGCGTCAACAACCTGTTCGACCGCTTCTACATTCCTAACGCGAATGCCAGCGGCCCGTCGTTCCGCGAAGGCCCGACCGCGACCTCGCCGTCGCTCACGGTCAACAGCTGGGTGCCGCCGCGCGACGTGTTCCGCTTCTTCAGCGTCAAGCTGGACGTGCGTTACTAAGCATCAGCCAGGCTTTAGCCGTACCTGAAATCGCATGCCGCAGTCCCGGGCATGCGATTTTTTTTGAGGATGGGCGGCCTGTATGCGCATACAGTATAATTCTGGCATGACGCACGCACCCCAACAAGGATTCATCCTGACCCGCCACTGGCGCGACACCGCCCAGGGGACGGAGCTCGAATTCTGGCTGGCGACCGACGACGGCCCGAAGAAAATCCGCCTGACCGCGCAAACCTCGGTGGCCTTTGCCGAGGCCGGGCAGCGTGACGCCATCTCGGCCCTGATCGACGCCAACTCCGGCATCGAACTGCGCGAACTGGAGCTCAAGACGTTTGAGCAGCAACCGGTAATCGGCGTCTACTCCTCGCGCTACAAGCAGCTGACGGCGCTCGAGCGCACCCTGCGCGAGCACGGCATCAAGATGTACGAGGCCGACATCCGTCCGCCCGAGCGCTACCTGATGGAGCGCTTCATCACCGCCGGCGTGCAGATCGAAGGCGGCCGCCCGGAAGGCGCGCATTCCATCCACAACTGCAAGCTCAAGCCCGCCCCGGATTACCGGCCGAAACTGAAAATGGTGTCGCTGGATATCGAGACCAGCGCCTACGAGGACTTGTATTCGATCGCGCTGGAAGGCTGCGGCCAGCGGCAGGTCTACATGCTGGGCGAGCCGCAGCAGTCGTCGCAGCAGATCGATTTCGATCTCGAATACTGCGCCACGCCGCGCCAGCTGATCGAAAAGCTCAACGCCTGGATCGCCAGCCACGATCCCGATGTGCTGGTCGGCTGGAACGTGGTGCAGTTCGATTTGCGCGTGCTGCAGAAAAACGCCGACAAGCACAAGATCCCGCTGACGCTGGGGCGCGAAGGCAAGACCATCGAATGGCGCGAGCATCCCGGCAAGCAGGGCTATATGTTCGCGCCGGTGGTCGGCCGCATCGTACTGGACGGCATCGACGCGCTGAAGGCGGCGTCGTGGATGTTCCCGTCCTTCAGCCTTGAAAACGTGTCGCAGGCGATGCTGGGCGAGGGCAAGGACATCGGCGACGTCTACGACAAGATGGCGGAGATCGAGCGCCGCTTCCACGAGGACAAGCCGGCGCTGGCCCACTACAACCTGAAGGACTGCGAGCTGGTCACCCGCATCTTCGATAAGGCCAACCTGCTGGCCTTCATGATCGAGCGCGCCACCGTGACCGGGCTGCAGGCCGACCACCTGGGCGGCTCGATCGCCGCCTTCGGCCACCACTACCTGCCGCGCATGCATCGCGAAGGCTATGTCGCGCCGAATGTCGGCGACATCTCCGGCGGCGCCTCGCCCGGCGGCTTCGTCATGGACTCCAAGCCGGGCCTGTACGACTCGGTGGTGGTGCTCGACTACAAGAGCCTGTACCCGTCCATCATCCGCACCTTCCTGGTCGATCCGGTCGGGCTGATCGAGGGCGAGCACGCCGACGATCCGGCCGCCGTGGTGGAGGGCGTCAACGGCACCGTGTTCTCGCGCACCCGGCACTGCCTGCCCGAGATCACCACGCAAATATGGAAGCAGCGCGACGCCGCCAAGCGTGCCAAAAACGAGCCTCTGTCGCAGGCCCTGAAGCTGCTGATGAATTCCTTCTGCGGCGTGCTGGGCGCGACCGAGTGCCGCTTCTTCAATCCGCGCCTGGTGTCCTCGGTCACGCTGCGCGGCCACCAGATGATGAAGCAGACCCGCGAGCTGGTGGAGGCGGAAGGCTACGACGTCATCTACGGCGACACCGACTCGATCTTCATCTGGCTGAAGAAGGAGTACGAGAACGGCGAGGCGCTGGCGATAGGGCAGGGACTGGCCGACAAGATCAACACCTGGTGGCGCACCATGCTGAAGCAAAAGCACGGCCTGGAATGCCACCTCGAGATCGAGTTCGATACGCACTATCAGAAATTCTTCATGCCGACCATACGCGGCACCGAGATGGGCAGCAAGAAGCGCTACGCCGGCCTGACCATCAACGGCAAGGGCGAGGAGGAAGTGATCTACCGCGGCCTCGAGGTGGCGCGCAGCGACTGGACGCCGCTGGCCCAGCAGTTCCAGCAGGGGCTGTTCAAGCGCATCTTCAAGGATGAGCCTTACCAGGACTTCGTGCGCGAATATGCGCAAAAGACGCTGTCCGGGGACTACGACGAGCTGCTGGTGTATCGCAAGCGCCTGCGCCAGCGGCTCGATGAATACAAGGTCAACGTGCCGCCACAAGTGCGTGCCGCGCGCCTGGCCGACGAGTACAATCAAGCGCAGCACCGGCCGTTGCGCTACCAGAATGGCGGCTGGATCAGCTACGTGATGACGACCGGCGGCCCCGAGCCGCTGGAGGTCATGCGCTCGAACATCGACTACGAACACTATTTGACCAAGCAGCTGCAGCCGATCGCCGATTCGATCCTGCTGCCGATGCACGACAGTTTTACCAGCCTGACGACGGCGCAAGCCAGCCTTTTTTGACAGCTTATCTTCTGACCGCTTATTTCACGTACAGCCCGGAGGGAACATCATGTCAGCACCGCAGATGCCTGCCAATGAAACCCAGCGTATCCATGTCCTGCATTCGCTGGGCTTGCTTCACAGCGCGCCGGACGAGCGCTTCGACCGGCTCACGCGGCTGGCCAAGCGCCTGTTCAACGTCCCGGTGGCCAAGGTCACGCTGGTCGACACGGACGCCGTGTATGCCTTGTCCTGCGCCGGCCAGTCCTCGGCGCCGGTGCCGCGCGAACTGTCGTTCTGTTCCCACACCATCGTCAATGACGGCATGCTGGTGGTGCCGGACACGCGGACCGACCCGCGCTTTTGCGACAATCCCTACGTGACTTCCGCGCCCTATATCCGTTTTTACGCCGGCTATCCGCTGGCGGTGCCGGGCGGGTCGCGGCTGGGGGCCTTGTGCCTGGTGGACTTCGACCCGCGCAACTTCGGCGACGAAGACGTGGCGCTGCTGCGCGACCTGGCCACGATGGTGGAGCAGGAAGTGGCGGCCGTGCAGATGGCGACCGTCGACGAACTGACGCTGCTGCTGAACCGGCGCGGCTTCGAGGCGTCGGCGCCGCAGGCGCTGCAGCTGTGCACGCGCATGAGCAAGCCGGCGTCGCTGCTGTTCTTCGACCTGAACCACTTCAAGCAAATCAACGACACCTTCGGCCACGCCGAGGGCGACCGGGCGCTGAAGGTGTTCGCAGAAACGCTGCGCAAGGTCCTGCGCAGCAGCGACCTGCCGGCGCGCTTGGGCGGCGACGAATTCGTCGCGCTGCTGATCGACTCCAACCGCGACGAAACGGCGCTGGTGGTCGAGCGCCTGCGCACCGCGATCAACGAACGCAACGAGGTGGACCGGCGCGGCTACGACATCCGCTTCAGCGTCGGCCAGGTAGAACTGCCGCCCGATGCGCGCGGCGCCATCGCCGACCTGCTGGCGCGGGGCGACGCCGAGATGTACAAGAACAAGCAAGCGACAAGAACCACCACCAACCATTAGGAGACGACATGAATCCAAGCTTTACCGCATTTGAAAAACTGCACGACGGCAGCAAGCTGCTACACCTGCCCAACGCCTGGGACGCCGGCAGCGCGCGTCTGTTCGAGAGCCTGGGCGCGCCGGCCATCGCCACCACCAGTGCCGGCGTGGCCTGGGCCGCCGGCTACGCCGACGGCGACAACATGCCGGCCGATGTCGCCCTCGGCGTGGCCGCCAACATCGCGCGCGTGCTGACGGTGCCGCTGACGGTGGATCTGGAAAACGGCTACTCGGAAGATCCGGAAGTGGTCGCCCGCCACGCGCTGCGGCTGATCGAGGCCGGCGTCGCCGGCATCAACCTGGAGGACGGCAACGGCACGCCGCAGGCGCTGGCCGCCAAGATCGCCGCCATCAAGAAGCTGGCGTCGCAGTCGGGCCAGGATATCTTCATCAACACTCGCACCGACGTATATCTGAGAGGACTGGCGCCGGAAGGGGAGCGCGTCGCCGAGGTGCTGAAGCGCGCCGCCATCTACAAGGCCGCCGGGGCCAACAGCCTGTTCGTGCCCGGCATCTGCAAGGTCGACGACATCAAGGCCGTGGTGGCGGGCGCCGGCCTGCCGGTGAACGTGATGGACTGGCCGGGTGTGCCGTCGGCGGACGAATTGCACAAGCTGGGCGTGCGCCGCCTGAGCGCCGGCTCCGGCATCCCGCAGGCGCTATGGGCCGTCGCCGCCGAGATGGCCAAGGGTTTCCTGGCCACCGGCAGCGCCGGCCCGCTGATCGACAAGGCGATGCCTTACGGCGATCTGCAGGCCTTGTTCGTCAAGCCGGCGAAGTAGGGGCCTGGTGGCGCAAAGCCTCAGTGCGCTTCCGTCATTTCAGCGTGAACACGCGCCAGCGCGAATGCCTGGCGCAGCACGGCCATGTCGCCTATGTGGCTCGACAGCAGCAGGATCAGCTGGGCGTTCAGTATCTTGCTCTGGTCGTCGCTGAGGTCCTGATGGCTGTCGGTCAGCATGTCGTAGAAGGCGTCGTAGTCGTCCAGGTTCTGGCCGAGAGTGGTGATGTTCATGCCTTGCTCCTTGAGGGTGTGCCGAACCGGTGGATGGCGGCCGCGGCCAGTCCGAGCGCGATGCCCAGCGCGACCACGCCGTGCCAGCCGAAGCGCGTCATCAGCCAGCCGCTGGCGATGACGCCTAGCGCGCCGCCGGAAAACGTCGCGGTCATATACAGGCTGTTGATGCGTCCCTGCGCCTTGGGATCGACCGCGAAGGCGCGCGTCTGGTTCGACACCAGGCCGGACTGCACGCCGATGTCGAGCACGATGACGCCGATCACCAGCAGGGCCAGCGACGTATCCGCCCCGGCCAGCAGCACGTAAGCCAGCGTGACGATGCCTATGCTGGCGCCGATGACGCTGCGCGATCCCAGCCGGTCGGCGGCGCGGCCGCCGAATGAGGCTGCCAACGCGCCGGCCGCGCCGATGATGCCGAAGCCGCCGGCCCAGGCGCTGCCGAGGTGCCAGGGGCCATTCGCCAGCAGCGCCGCCAGGTTGACCCAGAAAGCGTTGAAGCACGCCCACAGCAGCGCCTGCACCATCATCGATTCGCGTATCGGACGATGGTCGCGCGCCAGCGGCCACAGCGAGGCAAGCAAGCGGCCGTAGGACAGGTCGGTGCTTGGCACGCCGCGCGGCAACAGCAGCGCGGCGGCGATCCAGACCGGGACCATGAACGCCGCTTCCAGCCCGTAGACTGCACGCCAGCCGTAGGCCGCACCCACCGCGCCGCTGATCGTGCGGCCCAGCAGGATGCCGACCATGATGCCGCTGACCACCGTGCCGACCGAACGCCCGCGCTCGGCGGGCAGCGACATGACGGCGGCAAAGGGCACCAGTTGCTGCGGCACGCAGCTGACCATGCCCAGGCCAAACGACGCCGCGACCAGCGACCAGATGCCCGGCGAGACCGCCGCCGCGACACCGAAGCCGGCAGCAACCGCAATCTGGCCCAGCACGAGCTTGCGCCGGTCGAAACGGTCGCCCAGCGGCAGCAGCAGCGCCAGCCCGGTGGCGAAACCTAGCAGCGCCGCGCCGGCGACCAGATCGACCGTCGCCAGGTCGACGCCCAGGCTGGCCCTGATCAGCGGCAGGATCGGCTGCGTGCAATAGACGTTGGTGATCACCGCGCCGGCGATGACCGCCATCATGACGATCTTGCCGCGCGACGCCATCGCGGGAGTCTCCGGACTGGCGGAGGGGATAGACTGGGGCTGGCTGCTCATGACGCTTTCCTTTCAATGTATGGCCGCAGCTTACGTGCTTGCATACACAAAGAGAATCCCATAAGATCGGGAATCATCCTTCCATAATTTGATAGAGTCAGATGAGCCGTCTTGAATCCATGTCTGTCCTGGTCGCTGTCGTTGACGCGGGCAGTCTGTCGGCCGCGGCGCGCCGCCTCGGCATGCCGCTGGCGACGGTCAGCCGCAAGGTGGCGGAACTGGAATCCCGTTTGAAGACGCGTTTGCTTCACCGCACGACGCGGCAGCTGTCGCTGACGGAAGCCGGCGCCTCCTATGTGGCCGCGTGCCGGCGCATACTCGAGGAAATCGGCGAGGCCGAGCGCGCCGCGACGGGGGAATATGCGGTGCCCAAAGGCGAGCTGGTGGTCACTGCGCCCGTGGTGTTCGGACGTCTGCACGTGGTGCCGGTGGTGGCGGAGTTTCTCGCGCAGTATCCGGAGATCGACGTCAATCTGGTGCTGACGGACCGTGTGGTGCATCTGATGGACGAAGCGGCCGACGTCGCGGTCCGCATCGGCGAACTGCCCGACAGCACCTTCGTCGCGACGGGCGTGGGCGCGGTGCGCCGGGTGGTCTGCGCCAGCCCGGCCTATCTGGCGGCGCATGGCCTGCCGGCCAAGCCGCGCGACCTTGCCGGCCATGAGTGCATCACCTT
Organism: Duganella sp. LjRoot269; assembly: GCF_964254095.1. Taxonomy (NCBI): domain Bacteria; kingdom Pseudomonadati; phylum Pseudomonadota; class Betaproteobacteria; order Burkholderiales; family Oxalobacteraceae; genus Duganella; species Duganella sp. LjRoot269. Next base: position 1,698,413 of record NZ_CAXUSL020000001.1, read on the forward strand.
CGAAGTGCTTGCATCCAAGCGCGCCTGGGTGTTCGGGGCGGGCAAGTCGGAGTTGGCCGTGCCCGTGCATTCTCGGCTTGCCGTCAATACGGCGGAGGCGGCGATCGCGGCGTCGATGCTGGGCGTCGGACTGGTGCGCGTGTTGTCCTATCAGGTGGCGGACGCCCTGCGCGGCGATGCGCTGCGCGTCGTGCTTGAGGCGTTCGAGTCGGCGCCGTTACCCATCAATCTGGTGCACAAAGGACAGGCGCCGCTGCCATTGAAATTGCGCGCCTTCCTGGATTTCGTCGCGCCCCGCCTGCGCAGCCGCGCGCAGCTTTTTACGGCTGCGTGAGTGCTGCGCCTTGGCTTATGCCAGTTTGCGGCCGGTGCTGACGGTGCCGCGGTTGTCGATGCTGTAGGCTCCGGCGCCGAAGGCCACCACTTGCAGCAGGCCACCGGCCATCGCGAAGTTTTTCAGCAGGTGGATCATCTGGTTCTGGTCGCCGATCGCATGGTGGAAGGCCAGGCCGGTGACGACGGAGAAGCCGGCCAGCACGGCGGCCACCAGGCGGGTTTTGTAGCCGGCTGCCAGCAGCAGGCCGCCGCCCAGTTCCACGGCGATGGCGATGGCCAGGCCCAGCGTGGCGAACGGCAGGCCGGACGATTCGATGTAGCCTATCGTTGCCGCCGGCGCCATCAGCTTGCCGAAGCCGCTGAGCACGAAGATGGTGGCCAGCAGGATACGGCCGATGACCGGGATGACGGTGGTGTTGGTGGTGTTCATGGCATTTCCTTTCAATTGATGGATTAAATTAAATTTGCTGAGCGCAGTTGCTTGCCGATGCGCTGAATTTCGTTTTCGCCCTGCGCCAGCGCGGCTACGCTGGTGTGTACCGAGTAATAGCCCGTGACCAGATCGTAGGGATGCTTGACTGCCGATCCGAGCACGAATTCCGTCGCGCCTTCCGCGACGAAGGTGATCGCCGCCTGGCCCTCTTCAAACACCGCCACTTCGCGGCCGATCACCGTGCCGGCGGCATGCAGCGCGCCGTTGCCGACCGATACCCAGGCCACGTCATGGCCGGCGGGTGGCGTGTAGGTCCAGCGTTGGCCGTCTTCCAGCTTCACGTGCAGGTAGTTGATCGAAGCGCGCGGCTTGATCGGGCTGACTGCATCGCCGTAGCGGCCGATGATCACGCGCACCGGGCCGTCTTGCGGTACCTGCGGCGCCGCCAGGTACTGGCTGTGCGACGGGCCGTTTTCATCCTCGGCCGGCAGGGCCAGCCACAGCTGGAAACCATGCACGCCCTGGCCTTCGACCGGGCCGCCGTCATGCCAGACGCCGTTGCCCGCCGCCATCCACTCGACGCCGCCGGTCTGCAGCACGCCTTCGCTGCCGGTGGTTTCGCTGTACTCGATGGCGCCGTCCATGATGACGGTGACCGTGGCGATGCCCGAATGCGGATGCATGCCCATCTTGCCGCCGCGGCCGGCCTCCATCTGGAAGCGGTCGAGGAAGACGAAAGGCTTGATCAGCTGGCCGACGTCGCCGGGGCTGACCAGCCGGGTGATGCCGCCGCGCCGGTTGCCGGCGGTGCGGTGGGCCAGTTGTCGTTGTCCTTGGTTCATTGCTTGCTCCTTGTTTGTCAGTGCATGGTGCTATGTTAGGCTGGGCCTATGTATCTCGGAAGCCTATATAATCAGATATATAGCATCCAAGGAGTAGATACATGCTTGACGCCATGTCGATGGACCAGCTGCGCACCTTTATCGCCGCCGCTGACGAAGGAAGCTTTTCCGCCGCAGGGCGCAAGCTGCGCCGGGCGCAGTCGGTGGTCAGCACCACGCTGGCGAACCTGGAGCAGCAGGTGGGGTTTGCGTTGTTCGAGCGCACCGGGCGCTATCCACAGCTGACGGAGGCGGGCAGGGCGCTGCTGGAGCAGGCCAGGGAAGCCGCCAACAGCATGGACGCCTTCAAGGCCAAGGCGCGCACGCTGGCCGAAGGGCTGGAACCGGAACTGGCGGTCGCCGTCGACGTGATGTTCCCGATCGAGACGCTGACGGCCGCCGTGCAGGCGTTTCACCAGGCGTTCCCGGCGACGCCGCTGCGGCTGTATGTCGAGGCGCTGGGCGCCGTGGTGCAGCCTCTGCTGGATGGCAACTGCCGGGTGGCGATCATCGGCTCGCTGCCGGAAATTCCTGCCGGCTGCGCCTCCGAATTCCTGCTCAGTGTGGCGGCGGTGGCGGTGGTGGCGCCCGGCCACGCGCTGACGCTGGCGCGGCAACCAATAGCGCAAGCCGAGACCGCGCGGCATGTGCAGCTGGTGCTGACCGACCGCTCGACCCTGACGGCCGGCCGCAACTTCGGCGTGATGTCATCGCAGACATGGCGGCTGGCCGACTTGGGCGCCAAGCACGCCTTCCTGCGCGCCGGCCTGGGCTGGGGCTACATGCCGCTGCATATGGTGGAGGAGGATCTGCGCACCGGCAAGCTGGTGCGCATCGAAGTGCAGATGCACGCCGGACAGGCGCCGGGCTTCTCCATGCATGCGATCCACATGAAGGACCATCCGCCCGGTCCGGCCGGCAGGTGGTTCGTCAACCGGCTCAAGCTGGCTTAACCGTAAGTTAAATTAACGTAAAAAAACGGGTTGTCATTTCGACGCGTGATAATCCGTGTACATTTTGGGTGCTTTGCTCACGTATAGTTGGATATTTCATATCACTCCTCGAAAACATGACCAAGCAAAATGAAAGCAACCACGCCTTTTTTGAAGTCGAGACCCCGACCTCTCTGGCTGTTGCCGATGAAATCAGGGCTTGCCTGGCGACTGCGGGTGCGCATGCCGCGCTGATCCGTCTCGGCGAGGTAACGGACAACAACCTGCTCAGTTTGACGCAATCCCAGCGGCTGCTGGATCTGATCGCCGGCGGATACCGGCTTGAGAGCCTGGCCCAGGAGTTCAAGGCCGAGTGGTGGCAACGCGATGGATGGAGTGGCGTACTGAAGCGCTTCGGGCAAAAGCATCTCGCCTAGCGGTCCGGGATGAGCGCTTTTCGGGACAACACAAGCCGCTTTTGGGTCAGGCAGTCGCCGACCCGCTCACAGACCGCCATTGCTCCGGCAGAATGCAACGCACTAGTTTGCATAACCCACTGGAGCCCTCATGGAATCTGCCCAATCAAGCCGCGCTATTGCGCCGCGCACACCGCTGTCTGTTCAATATTTACCCGTTAGCCTGTTCGGCTCGGTGATGAGCCTGGCCGGCCTCGCACTGGCCTGGCGCCTTGCCAGCAAAGCCTATGGCACCGATGTCGCCGTGTCGAACGCGATCGGCCTTGTGGCGGTGGCGGTGTTCATCGTGCTGGCCGGATCGTATCTGCGCAAGCTGTTCAAGCATCCCGATGTCGTCCGGAAGGAGTTTGCGCATCCGGTCGTCGGCAGCTTCTTCGGCACCATCGGCATCAGCATCCTGTTGCTGTCGAGTGTGCTCAGCAGCTACAGCGATTTTGCCCAGCTGCTGGTGTGGAGCATCGGAACCATGGTCGTGCTGGCGCTGAGCGTGATCATGATTTCGCGTCTGCTCAATGGCAACGCCGATCCCAAGAGCGTGATGCCGGGCTGGCTGATCGCCGGCGTCGGCAGCCTCGATATCGTGGTGACGGGCGGCGCGCTGACGGCGGAATGGACGCATGAAGTCAATTTGCTGGCGGCCGGCATCGGCAGCGTGAGCGCGCTGGTTTTCTTCATCCTGATTTTCTCCAGGCTGGTGCACCACGAGCCGATGGCCGCCGGCATGCGTCCCTCCAAGATGATCCTGGTGGCGCCGTTTTCGGTCGGCTTCCTGGCGTATGTCCATCTGGTGCACAAAGTGGACATGTTCGCGGCGCTGCTGTTCTACTTCGGCCTGTTCCTGTTCTCGATTGTCTTTTATCGCTTGCTCACCAAGCCAGCGCCGTTTTCGCCGTCGTGGTGGGGGATAGGCTTCCCGATGGCCGCGCTGTCCAACGCCGCCCTGGTGTACTCCGGCGCCGTCGGCGGCAGGGGGTTGGCATTGATCGCCATGCTGTTGCTGGCCTTGCTGACGGTGGTCATCGTCATCCTGGCCTTGCGCACGTTGCATGCGCTGGCCAGGGGGCACCTGCTGTCAGCCTAGTGTGGGCGCGGCATCGTTGGCGCGGTGGCGTTCCCGGTACTGCTTGGGCGTGGTGCTCAGCTGGCGCGAGAAAATCATCCGCATCTGCGTCGCGGTGTGAAAGCCGCAGCGGAACGCCACCGTCTTCAGTGGCACATCGGTTTCCTCCAGCAGCTTGCGGGCGAAGTCGATGCGCAGCTGCTCGACAAACACCGACGGCGTCACATGGGCATGCTTGGCGAACGCGCGTGAGAACGTGCGCCGGCTGACGCCCACGGCGTCGGCGATGTCCTCGATGGTCAGCGCATCGCTGATGTGGTCGGTGACATACTTCAAGACCTTGGCGACCAGCGAGTTTTCGTCCGGACCGACCGCCAGGTAAGGGCTGTACTGCGACTGGCCGCCGTCGCGACGGATGTAGACGATCAGTCGCTTGGCCACCTTGACGGCAAGCTCGTGGCCCCAGTCCTCGGCCACCAGCGACAGGCACAGGTCGATGCCGGCGGTGACGCCGCCGCAAGTGAACAGATTGCCGTCGCGGACGAATATCTTGTCGGGCCTGACGGTCGAATCGGGGAACTGCTTTGACAGCCGCTCCGCGTGATCCCAATGAGTGGTGATCTCGCGGCCCGCCAGCAGCCCGGCGTGCGCCAGCAGGAACACGCCGTTGCACACGGCGCCGAACCTGCTGGCGCCTTGCGCGCGCTGGTTCAGCCAGTTCAGGAAGGCTGGGGCGGGGCGATATTCCGGCAGTCTCGGGCCGCCGGCCACCAGCAGCAGGTCGCTCTCGGCGTGAAAATCCGGATACGCGCAGTGGACCTTGAATTCCAATCCGCTTGAACACCTGACGCTGCCCGGACGCTCGCCGACCAGCGTGACCACGTAATGGTCTTTTTTCGGCAGCAGCAGGTTCGCCTCGGCGAAGACGTCCAGCGGGCCGGCCACATCCAGGGCCTGCACGTCGTCAAAAACCACCAGGGTCAGCTTCATTCAGTCATCCAGCTCGGGTAACGGATCATAGGAGGGGCGATTATAGCCTCCTGCCACGCCTTCTTTTGAAAGTATCCGCTGCCGCTCAGAACCACATTCTGTGAAAGACGCGGTCCTTATCCATCCACAGGTGCTTGAGGCTGGCGGCCACATGCAGGACGATCAGGGCCGTCAGGACAAATGCCAGGATTGAATGCAAGGCGAAGAATTGTTCGGCGACGTCATGATCGGGTGTCAGCCAGGCCGGGAACCTGACGCCGAACAGCGCCACGCCGCGCTTGGTGTACGACGCGCCGACGAATCCAATGATGGGCATCGCCAGCATGCAGCCGTAGAGCAGCCACTGCGTCAGGCCCGCCAAAGTCTTTTGCCACGCGGGGACGGTGGCCGGCAAAGGCTGCGGCTTGTGCGTGGATCGCCAGACAACACGTATCAGCACCAGAGCGAACAGCAGCAGGCCGAACGATTTGTGCTGATCGAAGTACCAGCCGCTGCCGGGATCATCCTCGATCGACATCATGTACCAGCCCAGGCACAGCAAACCGACAATCAACAGGGCGCAGAGCCAGTGCAGCCAGATCGCGGGCCGGCGATATTTCCATGGGGCCGGCGAGGTCGGTAGGTCTGGTCACGTCGTCTTCCCCACTAAACAGCCTTAAGCCCGTTAAAACCGGCCATGGCCTGGTCCGCCTGTTCCTTCTGCAACTTGTTTTTGTACATGGACTGATCGGCATGGCGCACCAGCTGTTGTATGTCGGCGCCATGCTCCGGATAGTGGGCAACGCCGATGCTCGCCGTGATGGCCAGGCTGCGGCCGTCGGCCAGCAGCACCGGCGCCGCCAGCGCCTGATGGATCTTTTCCTTGATTTGCAGCGCGTCCCCGGATACCAGCACTTCTTCCAGAATGATGACGAATTCGTCGCCGCCAAGCCGGGCCACGGTGTCGGCTTCGCGCACGCAGCGCTTCAGGCGTTGGGCCACTTCGCGCAGCAGCAGGTCGCCGCAGGCGTGGCCATAGTAGTCGTTGATCTGCTTGAACTTGTTCAGGTCGATGAACAGCAGCGACAACTGGTCCTTGTGGCGCTGCGCCCGCGCCAGGGCCATGACCAGCCGGTCGTGAAACAGGCGGCGGTTGGGCAGCTGGGTCAGTTCGTCGTGTTGCGCCATATGGCGCAGCCTGGTATGCAGCTGCTTGCGGTGGATCGCCGTGGCCACCTGATTGGAGACGAACATCAGCAAGTCCTCGTCCTGGTCGGTATAGCCGGTCCGGCCTTGTTCGCCGCCACTTTGCAGCAGCAGCACGCCGATCAGGTCGTGGCTGGTGGCCAGCGGCGCACCGATCCAGCAGTCGGTCGCCAGGCCGGCCGCCGCTTGCAATGCCGGCGACAGCGACGGCAGCGTGGCCGGCGTCACCAGTACCGGCAAGCCGCTGCGCAACACTTCTTCTCCCAGCAGGTGCGCCAGCGGTTGCGGGGGCACGGCGCCGCTGGCGCTGGCATGATAGGCGAACTGCAAGGACTGGCCGTGTTCCCCGCACAGCGCGACGCCAAACACGGGGGCCGGCAGCAGCGCGCCGATGATCTGGTGGATGCGCTGGAACAGGGCGGGCAGGTCGTCGCTGGCGTGGGCTGCCTCGGAGATCGCATACAGCGCGGCTTGCATGGCTTCGGTCCGCTTGTTGACCGTGATGTCGCGCGCCACGGCGACGCGCAGCTGGTCGGCCTCGGACCAGCGCGCCGACCACATGATGTGGACGATTTGGCCGTCCTTGCGGATGTAGCGGTTTTCAAAGCGGGAATTGGGCTGGCCGTCCATGATGGAGCGCGCCGCGGCAAGCGTGCGCTCCCGGTCGGCCGGCGCCACCAGGTCGATCATCTCCATGCCGATCATTTCCTGCTGGGTGTAACCGAAGATGCGCTCGCCGGCGGCGCTGACAAACACAAAGCGGCCCTGGGCATCAACCATGCAGACTGCATCCATCAGCAAGTCGGCGAAATGCGCGATCGTGGAAGTGAAGGGCTTTTTCATATGGGATGATTCTAGTCCCAATTGTCCAGGACGAGGGGCAATGCGCGTCGTTGTCACGAAATGTTACCAACTTTGGGCGCGGGATGTGCATGCTTGGGCATGCTTGGTCGGGGTGAGAGGATTCGAACCTCCGGCCTCTGCGTCCCGAACGCAGCGCTCTACCGGGCTGAGCCACACCCCGACTGTTGGAGTAATTACAGCAGATTTACGATGATTTTTCAACCGGGTGCGTCCGGGCCCGGTCAGTCGATGGTCCACACATAGTTCAAATTGGTCCACACCGGCTCGGCCTGGACGTCGCTGCTTGCCGGCTTGAACTTGCACAGCGAGAGCGCCTTGCGCGCAGCCTTGTCGAGCTCAGCGGAACCGCTCGATTTCTGCACTTTCGATTCGAGGACCCGGCCATCGCTGGCTACCAGCAGGGCCAGCAGCACCGAGCCGCTCTCGCCGTTGCGGTAGGCATTGATCGGATACGGAGGCGGGGTGCAAGCGCGCGCGTCGGCGAACACTGCGGTGCGCAGCGGATGGCCGGCGCTGGCCGTGTTCGCGCTGGCGGCCACCGGCGCGCTGGCCAGGCTCGCCACCGCGAGGGGCTTGGCGTCGCTGCGCACCGGATCAGCCGCCGCAGGGCTGGCGATCTCCTCACGCACACGGACCGTTTCGGGCGGTGCGGCTGCTTTGGCGGCTTGCACGGGAGGCGGTGGCACCGGCGCGGCACTCTCTCTTGTCGCGTCGGCCGCCTTCGCCGGTGGAGGGGCCGGCACGTCCAGCTTGTGCAGGCCGAACCCCATGCTTTTTAACATCGCGGTCAGGCGCTCATATTCCGTAGCCTTGGTGGCAGCGGCTGGCGCGACGGCTGCCTTGTGCGCGGCGGCTGGCTTTGACCGTTCCTCCTTGACCTTGGTGGAGGCGCTATCCGGCGCTTGAAGTCCGGACGGGGAGCCTGCCTCGGTCAGCGATCCCCGTTCGGCGGTGACGGCATAAACAGCCGCCCGTTCGAGACGCAACGCCGATTGATTTTCCTTCCAGACCATGCTCATGACTATTGCCAGTGCGATGGACAAGCTCCCGACCAGCATGGCGGCAACCCGCATATCGCGGCCCTTCGCGTAGTTGCGCAGATGCTGGAACCAGGCGTCCACGGTGGTCTTGTGCTCGCCATCGGGCATGTCGAAGTGCGACCCACGACCCAGTTGCTGGTCAAGCATCTGCAAGTCATAGAGTTCCCGCTGGTCCGGATCCGACAGCACGCTGTAGGCAGTATTCAAACGTATCATCATCTGCGCGGCATCATGGTTGCCACGGTTTTTATCTGGATGATGCTTTTGCGATAGCGAACGATAAGCCGCGCGGATGACCTCGGCGGGAGCGTCTCGTGTGACGTTGAGACTTTCGTAGTGGTTGTGAAATTTTGTCATCAGATATAGCGAATGTTATGGACCGCGAATGACCCGGAAGGTGAAAACTTGTCAGCGGTACAAGATGCTATATTGAATTCATGACATCAGAACGCATTCCGAACTGTTGTTGGGAAAGAATGACCTAAAAACAACAAAAATGACACTAGTCGGCATTCATTTTTGCTAAAATATCAAGATTCGCCCACCGATTCGGAGAATCCCAGGATATGAAAATACGGCAGAAGGTACTGTACGGCACTGTGGCTGCGGCGTTGGCGACGATGGCAGGCCAGGCGGCCCGGGCGCAAACCAGGCCGCAGTCGGACGAGATCGAGGTGGTCAAGGTCACGGCGCAAAAGCGTAAGGAAGATCCGGCCAAGGTGGCGATGAGCATCTCCGCCGTCACCGGCAACCAGCTGCAGGCCGAGCACGTGAAGGACTTCACCGACCTGACGCGCGTGGTGCCGAACATTTCCTTCACCGCCGCCAGCGGCAACGGCGGCGCCGGGCCGGGCACGGAGAATATCGAGATCCGCGGCATCAGCTCGACGGCGGGCGCGGCCACGGTCGGCATCTACCTGGGCGACGTCTCCATCACGGTCGGCAACGTCTACACCATGGGCACGGTCGAGCCGAAATTCTTCGATATCGACCGCGTCGAAGTGCTGCGCGGCCCGCAGGCGACCCTGTACGGCGCCAGCTCGATGGGCGGCACCATCAAGTTCGTGCCGAACGAGCCGGATTTGAAGGAGCGCGAATTCACCACTTACGGCGAGCTGTCCAACACCAAGGGCGGCAGCCCGAACTATGCGGCCAACATGGTCGCCAACTTTCCGCTGATCCCGGATGAGCTGGCGCTGCGCATCGGCGTGCAGGCGCAGCATACCGGCGGCTATATCAAGCAGGTCGACGGCGACGGCAACGTGCTGGCCAACGACATCAACAAGATCAGCGACCAGGAGGCGCGCATCGCGCTGAAGTGGAAGCCGATCCGCTCGCTGACGATCATGCCGTCGCTGTACTATCAGAAGGTCGATGCGAAAGACATCGCGGCCTTCAACCTGGAGCTGCCGAACTACCAGGCGCAGAAGCAGGTGCGTGAGCCGTCCAAGGACACGCTGCTGACGCCCAGCGTGACCGTCAACTGGGACCTGGGTCCGTTCGACCTGACCTCGGCCACCAGCTACTTCGAGCGCAAGTTCGACCGCACGCAAAACGGCTCGGCCTACAACAGCTATTCGCTGTCGACCTTCCTGACGTCGACCGCCGACGGCGGCAAGGCGCCGCCCGAACTGATCGACGCGATCGCCGGCCTGCCGTCGGCCGTCTACCTGAACAACCAGGTGCGCCAGGTGTCGCAGGAATTCCGCCTGGCCTCGCATCCGTACGACGCGGCGGTGTCGCCGTGGACCTGGCTGGCCGGCACCTACTTCTCCAACCAGCACACCAACATCATCGAGAACGATCCGATCTTCGGCGTGACCGACACCTTCAAGAGCTTCGGCTTCGATATCGCCGATCCGGACCTGCTGCCGGACGCCCGTCCCGGCCAGTTCCCGAACGATAACTCGTTTGCAGGCGCCTTCCATTTCCGCGAAAAGCAGACTTCGATCTTCGGCGAGCTCAATTACTACTTCACGCCGGCGGTGCACGCCACGGTCGGCGCGCGCTACCTGAAGGCCGACACCACGCTGGACCAGCGCAACGGCAACTACCTGGCCGGCGCTGGCAACAACAGCAGCTTCGCCACGTCGTCGAAGGCGTTCACGCCGAAATATGCGCTGACGTGGGAAGTCGATCCGGCCAACACGGTCTACACCAGCGTGGCCAAGGGCTTCCGCCTGGGCGGCAACAACATCTACGTGCCGCCGACCACGTGCAGCCAGGACCTGGAGACGAACGGCCTGACCAAGGGCCCGGACACCTACGCGTCCGACAGCCTGTGGAGCTATGAGGTCGGCAGCAAGTCGCGCTTCCTGAACAACCGTGTGTCGGTGAACGCGGACGTGTTCTACGTGAAGTGGAAGAATATCCAGCAGGGCGTGTATCTGCCGACCTGCGCCTACACCTACAACGCCAACGCGGGCGACGCCACCAGCAAGGGCTTCGAGTTCGACATCAAGGCCAAGCCGCTGCCCGGCCTGACCCTGACCGCGTCGGCCGGCTACGTGAAGGCCGAGCTGTCGAACGACAAGGGTATCGAGAACGGCATCGTCGGCGCGGTGGCCGGGGCGCAGATCCAGGGCGTGCCGAAATATAACGCGGCGTTCAACGCGGTCTACAACTTCGCGGTGTTCGGCGACAAGAGCGCGTTCGTCATGGGCGGCATGCAGTGGGTGGGCGCCAGCAAGGGCTCGTTGAATCCGGAGCAGACCGACTACGAGCGTCCGGCCTACCACACCACGGACTTCAGCACCGGCATGTCGTTCGACCGCTACAACGTCAGCCTGTTCGTCAAGAACGCCTTCGACACGGACACGGTGATCCAGCACCCGCAGGTGGCGTCCATCGTGCAGGGCTACCGCCTGGCGCCGCGCAGCATCGGCGTCAGTCTGGCGGCGAAGTTTTAAGCGATAATGCTGCCTTTGGATACGTTCAAGGGCAGCATCATGGCAATCACCCGCCTTATCACTATTTATCACAACAACGCCTGCGGCACCTCGCGCAAGACGCTGGAGGCGATCCGCGCCAGCGGCGTCGAGCCGGAGATCATCGACTACGTGAAGAATCCGCCGTCGCGCGCCGGGTTGAAGGCGATGATCGCCAAGGCCGGCCTGACCGCGCGCGCGGCGATGCGCGACAAGGGCGACCTGTATGAGGAACTGGGGCTGGCCGATGCGTCGCTGTCCGACGACACGCTGCTGGACGCGATGATCGCCCATCCCATCCTGATCAACCGGCCGTTCGTGGTGACGGACAAGGGCGTGCGCCTGTGCCGTCCGTCCGAACTGGTGCTGGAACTGCTGTAATGTTCAATCCGCGCCCGGTCATACAGCAAGTCTCGCTTGGCGATGGCGGCGTATGCCTGGTCGTCGACGATTTTCTCAGCGAGCCGCACAAGCTGGTGGAGGCCGCCGTGGCCAGGCGCGCCGCGTTTGCCGTCGCGCCGGTCAACTGCTATCCCGGTATCGAGCAGCGGATGACGGCGGATTTCGATGCGCAGCTCGGCGCGTATTTTTCCGAACACCTGCTGGGCGCATTCGGCGGCAGCGAGACCATGGGCATGGCGACGCGCATGTCGATCGTGACCTTGCCGCCGGAGCAGCTGCTGCCGCAGCAGCGCATCTGCCACCGCGACGCCCGCAGCTGCGCGCCGGGCGAGGGCGCCACCGCGTCGGTGCTGTATTTGTTCGGGGATGCGCGCATGGGCGGCACCAGTTTCTACCGGCCGCGCCGTCATCCGGAGGAGATCGACTTCCTGCTGCACCAGGCGCGGGTGATGGAGAACGGCGCGTTCAGCAAGGTGATCGGCGCGGAGCCGGGCTATCTTGGCGGCACCAACGCCTATTTCGAGAAGATCTGCACCGTGCCGGCGGCATGGAACCGCGCGATCTTTTACGACGCCACGATTTTTCACACGGGGCAGATCGATGCGCCGGAGCTGCTCGATGCCGATCCGGCGCGCGGGCGCCTGACGGTCAACGCCTTCATCCGCTACCGGAAGCCCGGGGTCAGATCCGACATTCGGACACGAACTCTGCCGTAGAGGCCGCTACGGCAGAGTTCGTGTCCAAATGTCGGATCTGACCCCGGATTGATTTTAGTGGTTGCGGTTGACCGAGAAGTGGGCCAGCTGCAGCAGCGATTCCTTGTAGATGCTGTCTGGCAGGTCGGCGATCGCTTCGGCGGCGCGCTTGGCGGCCGTCTCGGCCTGCTGGCGCGTGTAGTCGAGCGCGCCGCTGCTGGTGATGGCGGCCAGGATGGTGTCGAAGTGTTGTTCGTCGCCCTGCTCGATGCAGCTGCGCACCAGCTGGCGCTGCTCGGCGCTGCCGTTTTCCATCAGGTAGATCAGCGGCAGCGTCGGCTTGCCTTCGCGCAGGTCGTCGCCGACGTTCTTGCCGATTTCGCTGGCGTCGCCGGCGTAGTCGAGCACGTCGTCGATCAGCTGGAATGCCGTGCCCAGCGAACGGCCGTATTCGCCGGCCGCTTCGATCTGCGTGTCGTTGCAGCCGGAGATCAGCGCGCCCAGCTCGGCCGCCGCTTCAAACAGCTTGGCCGTCTTGGAGCGGATCACCTGCAGGTAGCGCTCCTGGCTGACGTCCGGGTCGTGCATGTTCAGCAACTGCAGCACTTCGCCTTCGGCGATGACGTTGGTGGCGTCCGACAGGATCTGCATCACGCGCATATTGTTCAGGCCGACCATCATCTGGAAGGCGCGCGAGTACAGGAAGTCGCCCACCAGCACCGAGGCGGCGTTGCCGAACAGCGCGTTGGCCGTGGCGCGGCCGCGGCGCAGCGATGATTCGTCGACCACGTCGTCGTGCAGCAAGGTGGCGGTGTGGATGAATTCGACCACGGCCGCCAGCTCGTGATGCGCCGTACCCTTGTACGCATAGGCGTTCGCCACCAGCAGCACCAGGACCGGGCGGATGCGTTTGCCGCCGGCGCTGATGATGTATTCAGCGATCTGATTGACGAGACTGACCTCGGAATGCAGTTTCTGGCGGATCACCGTGTTGACCGCGTCCATGTCGGCGGCGATCGTGTGGGCGATGTTGTTTTGGGTGGCGTTTTGGGTAGCGGCAGACAAGGCGAACCTGTGCGGTAGACTATTGGTGCCGAGATTATACGTCATGCCCTTGCCCGCAGGGGCATCCTCCCCGGTTCCGAGCAACAAGTTTGCCTGAAAAATAACACCCCGGCCTTGCAAGCCGGCCGACATACCACGCCATCGGCCATTTGTGAATAGTTTTTGACGTGAAATCCCATCCCATGTATAATCAGCGGTTCCCCGGTTTCCATGCATGCAGTTCCGCTGGCGCCGAGAGGAAAATTTCTTAACATTTGATGAGGTTTCAAATCATGTACGCGGTCATAAAAACCGGTGGCAAACAATACAAAGTTGTCGCTGGCGAAAAACTTAAAGTAGAACAGATACCGGCAGACATTGGTTCCGAACTCACCATCGATCAGGTCCTCGCCGTTGGCGAAGGCGAAAGCATCAAATTTGGTGCTCCCCTGGTTGAGGGTGCAAAGGTACTGGTTACTGTTGTGGCACACGGTCGTCACGATAAAGTGAAGATTTTCAAGATGCGTCGTCGTAAGCACTACCAGAAGCATCAAGGCCATCGCCAAAATTACACCGAAATCCAAATCGTATCGATCAACGGCTAATTGCCGTTTGCCCGAGAATTAGTATCCAAGGAGTCTTAAATGGCACACAAAAAAGGCGGCGGCACAACGCGAAATGGTCGTGACTCAGAATCAAAACGCCTGGGCGTTAAGGTTTATGGCGGTCAATCGATCAATGCTGGTGGCATCATCATTCGTCAACGCGGCACGCCAGTGCGCGCCGGCGAAGGTGTTGGCATGGGCAAAGACCACACCCTGTTCGCTCTGGTGGACGGCAAGGTCAAGTTCGTAGTCAAGGGCGAAGGTTCGAAGCAATTCGTTACCGTCGTTCCAGCGTAAATAGCGCTACCCGGCTCGTAGTGATGCGGGTCGACTTGGCTCGCACTGCGAGCCAAGTCTGTAAGGCGCAAGCCTTCAATCGAAAGGCTCTGCCCACGGTAGAGCCTTTTTAGTTTTATGGCGGTACATCATGAAGTTTATCGACGAAGCAAAAATTGAAGTGATCGGTGGTGACGGCGGCAATGGTTGCGCCTCGTTTTGCCGTGAAAAATTCCGCCCGTTCGGCGGCCCTGACGGCGGCGACGGCGGCAAGGGTGGCTCGATCTGGGCCGTAGCGGACCGTAACATCAACACCTTGGTCGATTTCCGCTTCTCCAAGGTGCACCGCGGCAAAGACGGCGAACCCGGCCGCGGCGCCGATTGCTACGGCAAGGGTGCTGACGACATTCACCTGCGCATGCCGGTCGGCACCCTGATCATCGACGACGCCTCCGGCGAAATCCTGGCCGACCTGACCGAACACGGCCAGATGGAACTGTTGGCCAAGGGCGGCGAGGGCGGTTGGGGCAACATCCACTTCAAGACCTCGACCAACCGCGCCCCGCGTCAAAAGACCGAAGGCAAGGAAGGCGAACGCCGCGAAATCCGCCTGGAACTGAAGGTGCTGGCCGACGTCGGCCTGCTGGGCATGCCGAACGCCGGCAAGTCGACCTTTATTTCGGCCGTGTCGAACGCGCGCCCTAAAATTGCCGACTACCCGTTCACCACCTTGCACCCGAACCTGGGCGTGGTCCGCGTGTCGCACGAGAAGAGCTTTGTGATCGCCGACATTCCCGGCTTGATCGAAGGCGCTTCCGAAGGCGCCGGTCTGGGCCACCAGTTCCTGCGCCATCTGCAGCGCACCGGCCTGCTGCTGCACATCGTCGACCTGGCGCCGTTCGAGACCAACGTCGATCCGGTCAAGGAAGCCAAGGCGCTGGTCAACGAACTGAAAAAGTACGACGAGGCGCTGGTCGACAAGCCGCGCTGGCTGGTGTTGAACAAGCTGGACATGGTGCCGGAAGAGGAGCGCGTCAAGCGCGTCAAGGACTTCGTCAAGAAGTTCGGCTTCAAGGGCCCGGTGTTCGAGATCTCCGCGCTGAGCCACGACGGCACGCAGGAACTGGTCAACGCCATCCAGAAACACCTGGAAGAGAAGCGCCATAGCGAGCAGCGCGCGGAAGAAACCCAGATGACGGAAGAGGCGCGCGGCATCTCGTCCATCGATCCGGACGATCCGCGCTTCAAAATCCTGGATTAATACTCGACTAATACTCGACGTCTCCCCCGTATCACCGGCATAATCAGTTATCAGCTGATTATGCCTTTCCATTTCGGCACCCGTTCCGCCACCGCGGGGCAGGCGGTCGATAGCGGCAAAGCAGGGCAAACCGCCCGCCAAATCACAGCACTGAGCCCTTTCATCCGCTTGTTTTGAGAATTGTCGTCTCTATGAATTCCGTCATACAAAAAGCCACCCGCATCATCATCAAGGTCGGTTCGTCGCTGGTCACCAACGACGGCCGCGGCCTCGATCACGCCGCCATCGCGCGCTGGGCCGCGCAGATCGCCGGCCTGCGGGCCTTGGGCAAGGAAGTGGTGCTGGTGTCGTCCGGCGCCATCGCCGAGGGCATGCTGCGCCTCGGCTTCGAGCAGCGTCCGACCGACATCCACGAACTGCAGGCCTGCGCCGCCGTCGGCCAGATGGGGTTGGCGCAAATTTACGAGACCAGCTTCCGCGCGCACCAGCTGGGCACCGCGCAGGTGCTGCTGACGCACGCCGACCTGGCCGACCGCGAACGCTACCTGAACGCCCGCTCGACCTTGACCACCTTGCTGCGACTGGGCGTGGTACCGATTATCAATGAGAACGACACCGTCGTCACCGACGAGATCAAGTTCGGCGACAACGACACCCTGGGCGCGCTGGTGGCCAACCTGATCGAGGCCGACGCGCTGATCATCCTGACCGACCAGCAAGGCCTGTACAGCGCCGATCCGCGCAAGGATCCAACGGCGACGCTGATCCAGCAGGGCCGCGCGGGCGACCTGGCGCTGGAGGCGATGGCCGGCGGCGCCGGCAGCAGCCTGGGTCGCGGCGGCATGCTGACCAAGATCCTGGCGGCCAAGCGCGCCGCCAAGTCGGGCGCGCACACGGTGATCGCCTACGGCCGCGAAGACAATGTACTGGAGCGCCTGGCCAGCGGCGAATCCATCGGCACCGAACTGGCGGCGCAGACCGGCCACCTGACGGCGCGCAAGCAGTGGATGGCCGACCACCTGCACACGGCCGGCCGGGTAGTGCTGGACGCGGGCGCGGTGCAGAAGCTGACCAAGGACGGCAAGTCGCTGCTGCCGATCGGCGTGGTGGAAGTCAAGGGGGAATTTGGCCGCGGCGCCGTCATCACCTGCATCGGCGAGAACGGCGAGCCGGTGGCGCGCGGACTGTCGAACTACACCAGCGCCGAGACGCGCCGCATCATGCGCAAGCCCTCAAGCGAGATCGAAGCCATCCTCGGCTTCGTCGAAGGCAAGGAACTGATCCACCGCGACAACCTGGTGCTGGTTTAATCCGGGGCAAATCCGGGGTCAGACCCTAATGCCGTTAAGTTAAGGATTTCCTGAGCCTCCGTTCAGGATAGCGTTGCGGTTTTGCTTTGGTGACCCGATCGAATTTCCGGTCGGGTCGATAGACATTGAGTTCGAGGATCATCCTCTCGCGCATCCGTTTGATCGTTCCTGGTAGATTGCCCAAGGCCCGTTCGGAGGCCGCATGTAGCATCTCGAGCTGAAATATGCCGAGGGCGAAGACAAAGCTAACGTCATTGGGAGCGCATTTTGCCTGGTCGGCCGTGCGCGCCATTTCTAGTCGCACGAGGTTATAGGCGATAAGAATGCCCCAGATTTCCTGCCTGGTTGCTGCGACACTTTGGCTGCGCAGGCATAGGGCCATCCCCATCATGGTTTGCTTGATCTCGCGGTAGCTCGTTTCGATCTGCCAGCGCTCGCTATAACAGTCGCGGACGGTTTTGGCGGAGAAGCGCCGGCGATCCGTCAATGAGGTCAGCAAATAGCACAGTTTGCCCGTCGGATCTTTCGTTGCAATGGCACGCGCTTGCCACTGCTCGGGCATGGAGGGGACGCGCTTGCGTACTTGTGGGGAAACGCGCATTTCGACGATGCCATCCTCACTGTCGCCGCTCACAAGACGCCATTGCGTATTAGCCTTGGCCGGCACGAGGAAGTGCCGCTCCTGGCCTTGCATACGAAGTTTATGCAACAGCTCGGCGGCTAGAAAACCTTTATCGAAGACCGTCAGCGAATGGTCGGGTATATCGTCTAGCAACGGCAAGGCAAAGCTCATCTCGCCTTTGCTATAGGGGCCAAAATCGGCGGCCAAGACCAACTGGGTGCGCAGCGCAGCCAATGTCACCATGCGGGCATGGGGGTAACTGGCCAAAGCTCCCTTGGCGAAGTGTGGCGAATCGAAATGTGCCCGGTTTTCCGCGCTATCGGCTAATTTCAGGGTCGTCCCATCCATGGCGAGCAGTTGGAGGCCGTGGAAGTCGGAACGATGGGCGTCTTGCATCTGCCAATGGCGCGCGGACGTTGAGAATAGCCACGCCAACGGTTCTTCGCCCAGCCGCTGACGTGCTTGCGTTACAGCGCTATCAGTGACGCAAGTGTCCTTCAGATCCGGTAGCGCCAGTTCCAATTCACCCAGCACTTGTCGCACTGAGTGATGTCGGTAGATCGCTAGCGCGATGACCAACCAGACTACCTGCTCCGCCGGCAGACGCCGCTGCCGAATACTCGCCTTGCCGGTGTAGCTCAATGCTCCCATGATCCATTCGACGGGCAACTGCTCCCCAAGCCGGCCCCAGTCCGGAGCTGGCAAGTCACACGTGGTCAAAGGGAGAACGTCGGAAAGCATGGCGCGAAGGTTAACAGCCTTCGCGCATGTTTACAACAACTAACTGGGGCCGGCCTAGTTCCTTAACTTAACGGCATTAGGGTCAGATCCGACATTTGGACACGAGCTCTACCGTTGCGGTCGCAACGGTAGAGCTCGTGTCCAAATGTCGGATCTGACCCCGGATTAAACGCCGTCCGGCGCCGGCGTCTTCGAGCGGTAGTCGCACAGGTCGAGCTGCATGCAGTTCCAGCACTCGGGCTTGCGCGCCTTGCAGGTGTAGCGGCCGTGCAGGATCAGCCAGTGGTGGGCGTCGTGCAGGAATTCCTTCGGCACGAACTTGAGCAGCTTCTGCTCGACGATTTCCACGTTCTTGCCCGGCGCCAGGCCGGTGCGGTTGGAGACGCGGAAGATGTGCGTGTCCACCGCCATCGTCGGTTCGCCGAAGGCCGTGTTCATCACCACGTTGGCGGTCTTGCGGCCCACGCCGGGCAGCGCCTCCAGCGACTCGCGGTCGCGCGGCACTTCGCCGCCGTGCAGCTCCACCAGCATCCGGCACGTCGCCATGACGTTCTTCGCCTTGGTCTTGTACAGGCCTATGGTCTGGATGTAGGTCTTCAGTTCCTCTTCGCCCAGGTCCAGTATCGCCTGCGGCGTGTTCGCCACCGGATACAGCTTGCGCGTGGCCTTGTTGACGCCGACGTCGGTCGCCTGCGCCGACAGCAGCACGGCGATCAGCAGTTCAAACGGCGAGGTGTATTCAAGTTCGGTTTCAGGCTTGGGATTGGCGGCGCGGAAGCGCACGAACATTTCGTAGCGTTTGGCTGGATTCATTGAGCGTCTTGTTCTCTCTTGAGTCGCGCGCGTTCCATCGCGGCGGCGATGATGGCGCGCTTGCGTTCCTTCTCGGCTTCGCCGGCGGCATCGGCCGGATCGAGCGCCTGCACCGCCTTCATCTTGGCTTCGGCCTTGGCGGCCAGGCGGGCGTCGTTCTCGTCCTTCTCGCGCTTCAGGCGGAAGGCGCGGAAGTCGTGGCGTTCGCGGGCCGCGTCGGCGTCCGGCTGGCTCCAGGCGGCCCAGCCGGTGGTCTCGGTGACCGGGTACATGACGATGCAGTCGACCGGGCAGGGATGGACGCACAGGTCGCAGCCGGTGCACAGGTCGGGCACGACGGTGTGCATCAGCTTGGCGGCGCCGACAATGGCGTCCACCGGGCACGCCTGGATGCACAGCGTGCAGCCTATGCACAGCGATTCGTCGATGTAGGCCACCGCGCGCGGGCGCTCCAGGCCGTTGACGGGATTGAGCGGAATGACCTTGTGGCCGGTGACCGACGACAGCCGCGCGATGCCTTCGGCGCCGCCCGGCGGGCACTGGTTGATCGCGGCCGCGCCGGCGGCGATCGCCTCGGCGTACGGACGGCAGCCGTCATAGCCGCACTTGGTGCACTGCGTCTGCGGCAGGACGTCTTCGATGCGGTCGGCAAGTGTGTTGGAGGTCGGCACGGCGGAATGGATGGCGATAAGCCTGACAATAAAGCGTCATTATCCGATATCTGCGCCGGCCGGGCCGAAAAACCTTGTCAGGCGCGCGGTTTCGCCGGCCACACGCGGCGCACGGTCTGCCGCTCCAGTTCCTCCGCGTGCAGGCTCAGCGCCGGCTTGATCAAGTCGCTGCGGCTGACGATGCCGATCAGCCGGCGCGACTGGGCGTCGCTGACCACCGGCAGCCGCTCCAGCTGGTGCACGGCCAGCCGCGTGGCCAGCGCGCGGCAGGTTTCGTCGGCCAGCGCGAAGATCGGCGCGTTGACGCCGAACAGCTCGCCCACGCGCGCGGCGCCGGCGGCGCGCGCGCTGTTTTCGATGCCGGCGCGGTCCAGCATGCCCACCAGCGCACCGTCGCGCACCACCGGGAAGGCGCGGTGGCGCTGGTCCGCGCCGAAGTGGCTGGCCAGCACGTCGGCGATCAGCGCCTGCGCGTCGATGCTGGTTGCCGTCGCCGTCATCACCTCGGCCACGCTGTGGCGCTCCATCGGATCGATGCCGTATTCGCGGTAGATGTGGTGGCCGCGGCGGGCGATCTTCTCGGTCAGGATGGAGCGGTGCATGGTGATGACGGTGAAGGCGTAGGCCACGGTCGACGTGGCCAGCACCGGCAGCAGCGCGTTGACGTCGTGCGTCAGCTCGAACGCGAACACCACCGCCATCACCGGCGCGCGCATCATGCCGCCCAGGGTGGCGGCCATGAACACCAGCGGCCACACGGCCGGCTCGCCGCCGGGCAGGTAGGGGCCGACCAGGGCGCCCAGGCCGGCGCCCAGCATCAGCAGCGGCGCCAGCACGCCGCCGGACGTGCCCGAGCCCAGCGCCAGCAGCCAGATCACGGCCTTGACCACCAGCACGCTGGCGATGACGCCGGCCGCAAGATGGTTGTTGAGCAGGTCGGCGATCACGTCGTAGCCCACGCCCAGCGCGCGCGGCTGCAGGTAGCCGCCGATGCCGACCGCCAGCCCGCCGATGGCCGGCCACCACATCCAGTGCACGGGCAGCTTGTGGAAGCCGTCCTCGACCCGGTACAGCGCGGTCGACAGCACCCAGGCCAGCGCGCCGCACAGCAGGCCGCCGACCAGGCAGGACAGCAGCGCCGACGGCGGCAGCACCGCCGTATGCAGCGGGAACAGCGGGCCGCTCTCGATCAGCAGCGGACGCAGGAAGCCGGCCACCGCGCAGGCCACGGCCACCGGCGCCAGGCTGCGCGGGCGCAGTTCGAACAGCAGCAGCTCCACCGCCAGCAGCAGCGCGGCGATCGGCGTGCCGAACACCGCCGTCATGCCGGCCACGGCGCCCGCCACCAGCAGCGCCTTGCGCTCGGCGCCGCTCAGGTGGAAGTGCTGGGCGATCAGCGAGCCGACCGCGCCGCCGGTCATGATGATCGGGCCCTCGGCGCCGAACGGGCCGCCGCTGCCGATGGCGATGCCCGAGGCCAGCGGCTTGAGCACGGCCACCTTGGGCGACATCGTGCTGCTCTTGAACAGGATCGCCTCGATCGCTTCCGGAATGCCGTGGCCGCGTATCGCCTCGGAGCCGTAGCGCGCGATCAGGCCGATGACCAGGCCGCCGATCACCGGCACCGCGATCACCCACAGGCCCAGCGTGTTGGCGGCGGGCGAGGTGAAGCTGGTCGACAGCTTCTGGAAGAAGAACAGGTTGGTGAAGAAGCGGATCGCGTGCAGCAGCAGGTCGGCGGTCACGGTGCTGAGCGCGCCGACCACGGCGGCGATGCTGGCGATCAGGATCAGCCGGGAGTTGCCGTCGAAGTCGCGGCGGGAGTCGTAGGGTTTATTCATGGCGCAGTCGTGGGATGGTGAAGACGCCGTCCAGCGACAGCAGTTCGATGCGGTGTTGCTCGGCCAGCTGGGCGAGGATGGTTTCGCCTTCGCGCAGCAGGTGGATTTCCACGCGGCGGCGGTCGATGGCGCTGTTGCGGCGCTCGACCAGGCCCATCGCCTCGCAGCGCGAGACCAGCGCCACCACGCCGTGGTGCTTGGCCTGCAGGCGCTCGGCCAGCTCGCCCACGGTGGCCCAGTCGCGGCCCGGGTAGCCCTTGATGTGCAGCAGCAGCAGGTACTGCAGCGGCGTGATGCCGTGGGCTTGCACCACGTCTTCGGAAAAGCGCTCGAAACGGCGCATCTGGAAACGGAATTCGGAGAGCGCGGCGAAGTCGGACTTGCTCAGCGCGGGAGGGGATTTGGCGGTCATGACCCAAATATATCACGTCGTGATATATTTGGGGATATCTTGCCGGGCTCTGCCAGGCTTAACCGCCGATGGTCAGCGACAGCGTGGTGGTGCTGTAGACCGGGGTGACGTTGGCGTAGCCGTCCACCGTGACGGTGGTGAACTTGCCCTTGAGGCTGCCCGCCGTCAGCACGGTCAGGCTGTCGCCGGCCTTGGGCTTGTAGCCGTTGGCGAACTTCACGCGCAGCGTGCCGCCGGCGATGGTGGCGGTGCCGGCCACCGTCATGCTGCCTTGCGCGCCGCCGCCGATGTCCAGCTCCAGCGTGGTACTGCCGCTCAGCTGCGTGTATTTGCCGGCCAGCTTCAGGGCCGCCGGCGCGTTGGCGATCAGCGTGCCGCCGCTGACATAGACGTCGCCGCTGCCGAAGGCGGTGGCCGAGTCGCCCTGCAGCGCGCCGGCCGTCAGTTCGGTGCCGCCGGTCCAGCTGTTGTTGCCGGCCAGCTTGAGCGTGCCGCTGCCTTGCTTGACCAGCTTGCCGGTACCGCCGATGTCGTTGCGCCAGCGGTCGGCCGCGTTGAAGCCGCCCTTGGCCGCGTCCATGCTCAGCACCACGTTGCCGCTGAAGGCGCCGTAGCCGTCGGCCGCCGCGAACAGGTTCAACCGGCCCCAGCCTTCGGGATCGTCCATCACCGGATAGCCGGACGGCAGCGCCGTGGTCTTCAGCACCACGCGGCGCTGGGCGTCGCTCAGGTAGGGCTGGCGGGTTTCCAGCAGCACTTCCGCGCCCTTCGGCACGGTGGCTGCGGCGGTGGTGGCGCCGATCGGCGCGAAACCGTAGGTGCTGCGGCGCAGGTAGTTGGCCTTGTTGGCGGCGTAGTCGGCAAAGCGGTCGCTGGCGACGGTGCCCGATTGCGCGTAGGCGGCGAAGGTGTCGGCCGTGGTCGAGGTGGCGGCCATCAGCGTGGCGTGGGCCTGCGCGACGGCGGCGGCTTTCTTGGCCGCGTTGGCGGCGTCGGCCAGGTTGGCGGCGGCGCTGGCCTGGCCGAGGATGCGGCCGCTCAGCACGTCCAGCGGCGAGTGCATGCCGGCCAGGATGCGCGATTCGCCCAGCTCCAGGCCGCGGCTGATGAGTTCCTGGTAGCGCTCCGGCAGCGCGTAGGCCATCG
Source organism: Duganella sp. LjRoot269 (assembly GCF_964254095.1). Lineage (NCBI taxonomy): Bacteria > Pseudomonadati > Pseudomonadota > Betaproteobacteria > Burkholderiales > Oxalobacteraceae > Duganella > Duganella sp. LjRoot269. Next base: position 1,721,376 of record NZ_CAXUSL020000001.1, read on the forward strand.
CCACCGCGTCGCGCGTCGCCTCGGCCGAGTGGCCGCTGGTGAAGCCGCCGTCGGTGGTCGGGGTGGCGCTCTTGGCCGGCACCAGCGCCGGCAGCACTTGCACGGCGCTGCTCCAGCGGTAGGGGCGGGCGTATTTGTAGAAGCGCTTGGCCGGCTCGGTCGAGGCGTTGTTGCCGACCAGGTTGACCAGGTCGACCACGCTGCCGAAGCCGGCGTTGGCGCTGCCGCCCACGCCGGTGTTGTTGCCGCCGTCGTTGTACAGCACGCTGGTGGCGTCGGCCGCGACCGCGGTGATGGTGGTGGTCTGCTGCGCGGCCGCGCGCCAGGCGGCGGTCAGCGGGCCCAGGCCGTCGGTGACGCTGTAGCCCTTGCCGCGGCGGTCGTCCAGGTAGGCTTGCGTGGCCTGCGCGGCGCTGCGGTTGGCGGTGGCGTTGACCACGTAGGCGATGTTGGCCGCGTGCACGGCGGCGTTGACGATGGTGCCGTCCGGGTTGCCGTCGTTGGGCACGCCGCTCCAGGTCGAGGCGGTCACGGCCGGGAAGCCGTCCACCGCCGGCGCGGTCACGCCGGCGTCGACGATCTCGGTCAGCGGTTTCCATACCGCGAGGAAGCCGCCCAGCACGCGCACGCCGGCGTTGGTGGCCAGCGTGGCGTAGCGGGCGTCGCCGCGCTGGTTGGTGGCGGCGGTGTCGACGAAGGCGGTGGCGGCCGGCACGGCGACCACTTCCGCCGCGCCTTGGTCGGCCGGCGCGGCCGGAATGAGCAGCGGCTGGTCTTCGGAATTTGAACCGCAGGCGCTCAGGGCGAGGGCGACGCTGAAGGCCAGCACGAGCGGGCGCATAGGGGCGAAATGCATGGCGAAAAATCCGTAGTCAGTGAGAAAGCGTTACAGACTAGGGATGCCGTGTGACGCGCCGATTACGCGATGCCGCTGGAAGCGCTATCTGCGAAAAATTATTATGCGCTTGGTGAAAAACATAAAGGGCCCATGCAACACATGGGCCCTTTAGGATGAGGCGGGGAGGAGGGGCTGGACTCAGCCGTGCTTCTTGATGAACTCGGTGATCTTCGGGCACACCATTTCGCGCCAGCGGCGGCCGGAGAAGATGCCGTAGTGGCCGGCGCCTGGCGCCACGAAGTCCTGCTGCATGTCGGCCGGAATGCCGCTGCACAGGTCATGCGCGGCCTGGGTCTGGCCGGCGCCGGAGATGTCGTCCAGCTCGCCTTCGACGGTGAACAGCGCCACCGTGGTGATGTCCTGCGGACGCACCAGCTTGCCGCCGATCTTCCACGTGCCCTTGGGCAGCGCGAAGTCCTGGAACACGGTCTTGATGGTGTCCAGGTAGTACTCGGCCGGCATGTCCAGCACGGCGTTGTATTCGTCGTAGAACCTGCGGTGGCTTTCCGCCGTTTCCTCGTCGCCTTCGACCAGGTGCATGTAGAACTCGCGGTGGCTCTGCGCGTGGCGGCCCGGGTTCATCGCGATGAAGCCGGCGTGCTGCAGGAAACCGGGGTAGACCTTGCGGCCAAAGGCCGGGTAGTTCGGCGGCACCGCGTAGATCACGGTGTTTTCAAACCACGAGAATTTCTTTTCGGTGGCCAGGTTGTTGACCTGCGTCGGCGAGCGGCGCGGGTCGATCGGGCCGCCCATCATGGTCATGGTCTTCGGCAGCTTGGGGTCTTTTTCCGTCGCCATCAGCGAGATCGCCGCCAGCACCGGCACGGTGGGCTGGCAGACGGAGATCACGTGCACGTCGGGGCCGAGCGCGCGGATGAAGTCCTGCACGTAGAAGACGTAGTCGTCCAGGTGGAACGCGCCCTCCGACAGCGGCACCATGCGCGCGTCGGTCCAGTCGGTGATGAAGACGTCATGCTCGTGCAGCAGGCCGCGCACGGTGTCGCGCAGCAGCGTCGAGTGGTGGCCGGACAGCGGCGCCACCAGCAGCACGGTCGGCTGGTTCAGCGCCTTGGTCTGTTTGGCGTCCAGGTCCTTCTTGAAATGGATCAGGCGGCAGAACGGCTTGTTGACGACCACCTGCTCGATGATGCCGACAGTCTCGCCCTTGACGTCGGTACTGTCGATTTCAAACGCCGGTTTTTCGTAATCCTTGCCCAGCCGGTACATCAGTTCGTAGCCGGCGGCGATCCGTTGCGCGAACGGCGTGTGGGCCAGCGGCGAGACGGGGTTGGTGAACAGTTTGGAGGACGCGTCAGCCCATTGCATCAGGGGCGTCAGGAATGAGCGTTGCATTTCGTGCAGTTGGTAGAGCATATGTATTCCCGGTCGAGACTTGGTGCGGTGCACCAATGTTTACATCATAAGCCAATTATAGAATATTTGTTGGTGACGTAAAGCATTCCAAAATACCGCTGAGCAAGCGTACGTGTTATCCACAACGCGCTGCATGTCAAACAATAATACTGCCGAACCAATAAAAAAAGCAGCGTTTCCGCTGCTTTTGTGTAGGACAGTTGCTAATGTGCTTAATCGAAGACCGGGGTTTCCACGCCGAGCACCTTGTGCAGCTTGGGCGAGGTGGTGGTGTATTGCATGTGGATCTTCTTGTCCGGGAAGATGTAGGGCGCCGCGCCGAAGGCCGCCAGCGCTGCTTCGTGGAAGCCCGACAGGATCAGTTTTTTCTTGCCCGGATAGGTATTGATGTCGCCCACGGCGAAGATGCCCGGCACGTTGGTCTCGAACTTCTCGGTGTTTTGCACCTTCAGCTGGCGGCGCTCGATGTCCAGGCCCCATTCGGCGATCGGACCCAGCTTCGGCGACAGGCCGAAGAACACCAGCAGCATGTCCAGCGGCACGCGGCGGGTGACGCCGTCGGCGCCGGTGACCTTCAGCTGCGACAGCTTGCCGTCGGCATCGACTTCATGGCCGGTGGCCTGGCCGATGATCAGCTGCATTTCGTAGTCGTCGCACAGCGCTTTCATCTTGGCCACCGAGGCCGGTGCGGCGCGGAAGTCTTCGCGGCGGTGCAGCAGCACCACCGACTCGGCCTTGCCGACGAAGTTCAGCGCCCAGTCCAGCGCGGAGTCGCCGCCGCCGCAGATGACCAGGTTCTTGCCTTCGAACTGGGCCGGATCCTTGACCTTGTAGTGCAGCTGCGAGCCTTCGAACACTTCGATGCCGTCGACCTTCAGCGTGCGCGCCTGGAACGAGCCGACGCCGGCGGCGATGAAGATGGTCTTGGTGATGAAGCGGGTGCCGGCGCTGGTTTCCACGTCGAAGCGGCCGTCGTCGCGGCGCTCGACCTTGGTCACTTCCTGGCCCAGGTGGAAGGTCGGCTCGAACGGCTCGATCTGCTTGAGCAGGTTGTCGGTCAATTCCTGGCCGGTGCACGACGGCACGGCAGGGATGTCGTAGATCGGCTTGTCCGGATACAGTTCCACGCACTGTCCGCCCACGGCGCCCAGCGAATCGATCACGTGGGCTTTGATTTCCAGCAGGCCCAGTTCGAAGACCTGGAACAGGCCGACCGGGCCGGCGCCGATGATGACGGCATCGGCTTCGATGACGCCAGTTGGGGTGACAGTGCTATTCATACTTGGATTCCTGTTATTTCAATAGTGGTTAGGCAACACTGGTGCTCGCTCGACGCGCTGCCCGGTGCCGCCTGCCAGACGGGAGGGTCTTAGCGTACCAGCAGGTGCAGTTTTTCTTTGACGTCCTTGAACTGATCCGCTTCCGGCAGAGGCGGGATCGTCTTGGTGATCGAAGGCCAGTTGCGCGCCAGGTCGATGTTGATTTTGATGAATTGCTGCTGGTCGCCCGGCACATCTTCCTCGGCGAAAATCGCATTGACCGGGCATTCGGCCACGCAGACGGCGCAGTCGATGCACTCGTCGGGATCGATGGCGAGGAAGTTCGGGCCTTGGCGGAAACAATCTACCGGGCAAACATCGACGCAATCCGTGTAACGGCAGCTGATGCAAGATTCGGTGACAACGTGGGTCATAACAGTCCTATCAATGTTGGTGTGCTGCAGCGTCGGCGGCGGTGGGATGGCCCGGCTAACCTCAGCAAAGCACTGTATTTTAAGGTAATTCGCTATTTCTCACAAATTGCGCTTATATACAATACATATAAGCAAATTCGTAATGGAGAGTGCATGAGCGCCATGCCGCTGGAATTTTTCCTGTTCGCCGCCGTCCTGGGCATAGTGGCGTTCGGCCGCGTGAGCACCATGGTGAGCGCGCTGGCCGGGGCCTTGGTGATCAGCGTCTATAAAGTGTTGTTCTCGCCGTTTGCCGAAGGCGCCGGCATGGCGGGCCTGCTGGCGCACGCGGGGCGCGAGTGGGTGGGACTGGCCAACCTGCTGGGCCTGCTGCTGGGTTTTGCGCTGCTGGCCAGGCATTTTGAAAGGAGCCAGGTGCCCGCCGTCCTGCCGCACTACATGCCGGACGACTGGAAGGGGCCGCTGATGCTGCTGGTGCTGGTGTTCCTCACCTCCAGCTTCCTCGACAATATCGCCGCCGCCATCATCGGCGGCACCGTGGCGCGCAGCGTGTTCCGCGGCTGCGTGCACGTGGGCTACCTGGCGGCCATCGTCGCCGCCTCCAACGCCGGCGGCTCCGGCAGCGTGGTCGGCGACACCACCACCACCATGATGTGGCTGGCCGGCGTGGCGCCGGGCCAGGTGCTGCACGCCTACGTGGCGGCGGTGGTGGCGCTGGCCGTGTGCGCGGTGCCGGCCGCGCTGCAGCAGCAGGCCTGGTCGCCGATCGTCAAGGATGCGCCGCCGGGCGTCCGCGTCGACTGGACCCGGCTGGGCATCGTGGCGCTGGTGCTGCTGGCGGCGATCGCCGCCAATTTGTTGTCGAGTTTGTACTGGCCGGCGCTGGGCGCGGCCTTTCCGCTGGTCGGCGCGGCGGTGTGGCTGGCGCTGCTGCTGAGCGCCGCGCTGCGCCGGCCCGACTGGAGCGAACTGCCGGGCGCGCTGCGCGGCGCCGTGTTCCTGCTGGCGCTGGTGTGGTCGGCGTCGATGATGCCGGTCGAGGCGCTGCCGCCGGCGTCGTGGCCGATCGCGCTGGGCATCGGTTTCGTCTCGGCCGTGTTCGACAACATCCCGCTGACGGCGCTGGCGCTGCGGCAGGGCGGTTTCGACTGGGGTTTTGTCGCCTACGCGGTGGGCTTCGGCGGTTCGATGATCTGGTTCGGCTCGTCGGCCGGGGTGGCGCTGAGCGGCATGTACCCGGAATCGCGCTCGGTCGGGCGCTGGCTGCGCCAGGGCTGGCATGTGCCGCTGGCCTACGTGGCCGGATTTTTCGCCATGCTGGCGCTGCTGGGCTGGCGCGCCTGAGGCGCAACTGGCATCATGTCGCCTTTGCTTAATTCACAGAGGAAGCCGGATGGCTGACATCAACATCGTCCAGGCGCACAGCCTGGCGCCGGAGCAGGCCCGCGCGGCAGCGCAGCAGGTGGCCGACAAGCTGGCCGAACAATTCGAACTGGAATGCCGCTGGGACGGCGACGTGCTGCGCTTCGAGCGCAGCGGCGTCAACGGCTCGCTGGCGCTGCGCCCGAGCGAAGCGCAGTTGCAGATCGCGCTGGGCTTCCTGTACGGCGCGTTCTCGTCGCAGATCGAGGCCAAGGTGGCCGAGAAAATGCGTAAGGTCTTCGCCTGAAATCCGGGGTCAGATCTGAAAATTGGACACGACCTCTGCCGTAGCAGCTGCTACGGCAGAGGTCGTGTCCAATTTTCAGATCTGACCCCGGGTTTTTACTTCAGCTCTTCGATCAGGTCGATGTACTGCTGCCTGGCTTCGTCCAGCGACGTGCCTTTCAGCGCGGCCCAGGCGTCGAACTTGGCGCGGCCGACGAAGTCGGTCATGCCTGGACGGTCGCCGGTGGCGTCGCCGGCCGAGGCTTGCTTGAACAGCGCGTAAATCTTCAGCAGCGTCATGTTGTCCGGACGCTCGGGCAGGTTCTTGGAATCGAGCTGGGCCTGCGCGAATTGCTCTTCTAAACTCATCATTTCTCCTTGGGTCAGAATGGGGATGCGCCATCATAACCCCGGCCGCAGGAAAAACCGCTAGAGGGCTTACTCAAAAACAGAACGGCGGACATGTCAGGTCGTGGACCTGGCATGCGCCGCCGTTTCCGGTGCCCTCGCGGGCACTGGCACTGCGGCGCGAACGCCGCGTGCCGGGAGTTCCTGCGATTACTTCTTTTTCGTCGGGTTGACTGCCGACTTCAGGGTCGCGCCAGCCGAGAATTTAGGAGTTTTCGACGCAGCGATCTTGATCGCTTCGCCGGTTGCAGGATTGCGGCCTTTGCGTGCAGCACGCTTGGCAACGGAGAAGGTGCCGAAGCCGGTGATGCCGACCGTGTCGCCTTTTTTCAGACGCTCAGTCACGATGGCGATCAGAGTGTTCACTGCACCGTTGGCGGCAGCAGCTGACATCTCGGTGCGTTTCGCAAATTCTGCAATCAATTCGCCTTTTTTCATTACTACCTCCTTGGTTATTAGAGCGCGCAGATTAGCATAAATATTGTCAAATGTAATGGTTTCTGTTCGAAGTAGCCCTTACAGTAGCTGCCGCGCCACGCTGCACCGCAATAAAACCCCTGTATTTACAGGCGATACCCGGTTTTTCCGAACCCGCGTCCGCGCTGAAAAAGGTTTATGATGGGACGACTGAGGACAGGACCATGACCTTTTCAGACGAGACCTTGATAGCCTACGCCGACGGCGACCTGGACGACGCGACCCGCCTCGCCGTCGAAGCCGCCATGCGCGGCGACGGCAGCATCGCGCGGCGGGTGGCGCGCCTGCGGGCCGCGCGCGACGAGGTGTTTGCCGACCAGGCGCCGTCCGGCCTGCGCGCGCGGCGCGCGCCCAACGTGGTGCAGCTGGCCGACGTGCGGGCCAGCCGCGCCGCGGCGCAGCAAGCCGCGCGCAAGGCGGCGCGGCGCCATTGGGGCTGGCCGGAATGGGGCGCCCTGGCGCTGGTGATGGTGCTCGGCCTGGCGGCCGGCAAGTTCGGCCTGGCGCATTGGCAGCCGGGCTGGTTCAGCGAGCCGGCGATGGCGCCGACCGCGGTGGCCAGCCGCAACGGCATGCTGGTCGCGCAGGGCAAGCTGGCCACGAGCTTGAGCCAGCAGATGGGCGGCGCCGTGCCGTCCGAAGGCGATGTGCGGGTCGGTCTGAGTTTTTTGTCGAACGAGGGCGGCTACTGCCGCAGCTTCACGCTGGTCGGCCTGAGTCAGGATCTGGTGGGGATCGCCTGCCGCGCCAATGACGAGTGGCGGATACCGGTGCTGGTGCAGAGTGCGCGGCCGCTGCCGGCCATGGGCGCCTACCGCGCGGCCGGCACCGAGATGCCGACGGCGCTGCTGGAGGCGATCGACCAGCGCATCGTCGGCGGCATGCTCGACACCAGGGCCGAGCTGGAAGCGCTGCGCCGTAATTGGCAGCGCTAAGCCTGCCGTTTAGACGCCCAGCAGTTCGACGTCGAAGATCAAGGTTGCGTTTGGCGGAATCACGCCGCCGGCGCCGCGCGAGCCGTAGCCCAGCTCGGCCGGGATGATCAGCTGGCGCACGCCGCCGATCTTCATGCCTTGCACGCCCTGGTCCCAGCCCTGGATGACCATGCCGGCGCCCAGCGCGAATTCGAACGGATCGTTGCGGTCCTTGCTGGAGTCAAATTTCGGGCCCTTGGTGCCGTCGTCGTTGCGCAGCCAGCCGGTGTAGTGCACGGTGACGTTTTGACCGGCTTTGGCTTCGGCGCCTTCGCCCACGGTCAGTTCGATGTACTGCAGGCCGGATTCGGTGGTGATGGTGGTCATGATTTTCCTTCTATGGATACGTTAAAGACAGCCCTGAATTGTAGCAGGGCGCGCAGCTGGGCCCCCGGCACGGGAATAATTGTCCGCTTTTGTCTCGTAACGGTTCGGTTTGCACGTAAAATAAACGTTTTGCTCTTTCAAGCGATTTTTCATGCTCTGCAGTTTCCGCCGTATCGTCCTTTCCTGTGTCTGCGCCATCTCCGCGATCGGCAGCGCGCAGGCCAACGTGGTGGTGGTCCTTAATTCGCGTGACGCCACCGTGCAGCTGCTGGACCAGGACACCTACAAAGACCTCTCCACCTTCCCGGTCGGGAAGGAGCCGCACCACCTGATGGCCACGCCGGACAACAAGTCCCTGATCGTCGCCAGCTCGGTCGGCAACGAACTGATCTTCCTCGATCCGAAAAGCGGCCAGGTCCAGCGCACCATCAAGGATATCCTCGACCCCTACCAGATCGGCTTTTCGCCGGACCAGAAGTGGTTCGTGTCGAACTCGCTGCGGCTGGACCGCGTCGACCTGTACAAGTACGACGGCGCCAACCTGACCCTGGCCAAGCGCATCCCGCTGGCCAAGCTGCCCAGCCACATGGCGTTCAACGCCGCCAGCAACATGGTGTTCATCACCCAGCAGGGCAGCGACCAGATCAGCGCCATCGACCTGGGCACGCAGGCCGTCAAGTGGACCATGTCGGTCGGTAAACTGCCGGCCGGCATCGCCATGACGCCGGACGACAAACACCTGCTGGTCGGCATCATGGGCAGCGACTACGTCGAGGTGATCGACTGGAAAACCCAGAAGACCGTCAAGCGCATCAAGACCGGCCAGGGCGCGCACAACTTCCGCGCCGCCGGCGACGGCCGCCTGACCTATGTGTCGAACCGGGTCTCCAATTCGATCAACATCATCGACCAGAAGACGCTGGAAAACGTCGGCCAGATCAACGTGCCGGGCGGCCCGGACTGCATGGAAATCACCGCCGACGGCAAGACCATGTGGGTCACCCTGCGCTGGATCAAGAAAGTGGCCGTGATCGACCTGGCCACCCGCAAGGTCACCAAGCTGATACCGGTGGGGCGTTCGCCGCACGGCGTGTTCTTCTTCAACTCGGCCCAGCGCATGTGATGAACAGCGCTGCCGCCCCGACCCTGCTGGCGCTGGCGCTCGCTGTTTCGCCGGCGGCCATGGCGGCCGACCCGGCCAAGGCTGCCAACAGCGACGCGCGCGAACTGAACGACGCGGCCCGCGCCGCCAACGCCCATGCCCGCAACCTCAACGGTCCGGCGCGGCGCGCGGCGGAGGCCAAGGCGGCCGGCATGGCCGCCGCCGCCGCTGCAAGCACCGGCGCGGCAAGCACCGTGTCGCCGGCCGGCGCCAAGCCGGCGCTGGCGACGGCGTCCGCCATCGCCGCCGCGAAGACCGAGTCGGCCGCGCCGCGCGCGGCCTGCAAGGGCACGATTTACCTGACCTTCGACACCGGCAGCCAGTCCCAGGCCGAGCTGATCGCCGACACGCTGAACCGCCACAAGATCAAGGCCACCTTCTTCCTGGCCAATGAAAAAACCGTCAAGGGCGATTATTCGCTGGACCCGTCGTGGTCGGCCTACTGGAAGGCCCGCGTCGCCGAAGGCCATGTGTTCGGCTCGCACACCTTCGACCACGACGTGCTGGTCAAGGACGGCGCCGGCGGCGCCATCCTGGCCAAGCCGGGCTTCGGCGCGCAGGCCGGCAAGGTCCGTACCTTCACGCCGGACCAGTATTGCGAGGAAATCAAGCGCGTCGACCAGCGCTTCGCCGAGCTGACCGGCCGGCACCTGGACCCGATCTGGCGCGCTCCGGCCGGCCGCACCACGCCCCATGCGCTGGAGGTGGCCAAGTCCTGCGGCTACGCCCACGTCGGCTGGGCGCCGGCCGGCCTCTCCGGCGACGAGTTTTCCAGCACCGCCTACCCGAATGCGGTATTGCTGCAAAAGTCCCTGCGCGACTTGCGGGACGGCGACATCTTCCTTGCCCACATGGGCATCTGGTCGCGCAAGGATGCGTGGGCGCCGGCCAACCTGGAACCGTTGATCAGCGGCCTGGAGCAAAAAGGCTATTGCTTCGCCACGCTGCGCGAGCACCCGGGCTATCGCGCCTCATTCAAGACGAATTCCAAGCACCAATGATGCAATTATTTTCCGACTGGCTGGGCGCCGCCCAAGGCTGGTTGTTCGAGACGGCGATACAGCCGCTGGTGTTCCAGCTCGGCTTCGGCGAATTTATCGAGGAGGCGTTCGAAGGCACCGAGTGGCTGCTGATCGGCGTGCTGGAGCTGTTGCTGCTGTTCCTGGTGCTGCGCCCGCTGGAGGCGATGATCCCGGTGCACAAGTTCAACGACCCGCGCGCGCGCTGGAACGACTTCATCTACACGGTGCTGCACCGCGTCGGCCTGTTCTCGGTGCTGATCTTCTTCACGCTCGACCCGCTGATGGACAGCGTGGCCGCCGCGCTGCGCTTCGAGAGCTTCCAGCCGTTCAACCTCGAATCGCTGTGGCCAGGCATCAGTCCCCTGGGCAGCTTCCTGGTGTATTTCGTCGTGCTGGACTTCTTCGATTACTGGTACCACCGCGCCTCGCACCAGTTCAACTGGTGGTGGGCGCTGCACGGCCTGCACCACAGCCAGCAGAACATGAATTTGTGGAGCGACAACCGCAACCACCTGCTCGACGACCTGCTGCGCGACGTCTACATGGGCGTCATCGCACTGTGCATCGGCGTCGAACCGTCGCAGTACGTGATGCTGGTGTCGGTGTCGCGCATCCTGCAAAGCCTGCAGCACGCCAACGTGCGCATCCATTTCGGCCGCGTCGGCGAATGGCTGCTGGTGTCGCCGCGCTACCACCGCCTGCACCACGCGATCGGCGTCGGCCACGAATCGCATGGCAAGGGAACGCTGGGCGGCTGCAATTTCGCCGTGCTGCTGCCGGTATGGGATATCATCTTCCGCACCGCTAATTTCACGCCGCGGTTCGAAGCCACCGGCATCCGCGACCAGCTGCCGCGGACCGGCGCCGACGGCGTGGTCGCGCCGGGCCGCGACTACGGCAGGGGCTTCTGGTCGCAGCACTGGCTGGCGCTCAAGCGCATGGTTGAATACGCACGCAAGGATGTGGTCTGATGACAAATGTATTACGCTCCTGGGGTCGCGCCTTCCTGTCGCAATGGCACGGCAGGATGCTGGCGATGAGTGTGGTTCCGTTCCTGCTGGCGGTCGGCGTGTGGGCGGTGCTGCTGTACCTGGGCCTGCAGCCGCTGGTCGACTGGCTGCACCTGCTGTTCACCGAGCACGACGGCTTCGCCCGCAGCGGTAGTCTGCTCAGCTCGCTTGGGCTGGGCGCCTTGAAAACCGTCGTCGTGCCGCTGATCGCCATGCTGTTGCTGCTGCCGCTGATGATACTGACGGCGCTGGTCTTCATCGGCGTGGTGGCGATGCCGCTGATCGGCCGCCACGTCGGCCGCCGCCACTATCCGCAGCTGGAGCAGCGCAAGGGCGGCACCCTGCTGGGCAGCGCCGGCGTGGCGCTGGGCGGCATGGCGATCTTCATCGGCCTGTGGATCGTGACCTTGCCGCTGTACGCCTTCCCGCCGCTGGCGGTGGCGGTGCAGGCCTGCCTGTGGGGCTGGCTGACGACGCGGGTGATGGTCTACGATGCGCTGGCCGACTACGCCAGCGCCGACGAGCGCCGCCAGATCCTGGCCGAGCACCGCTGGCGGCTGCTGGTCATCGGCATCGTCTCCGGCGCGGCCGGCGCCTTGCCGGGCGCGATCTGGCTGGGCGGCGTGATGGCGGTGGTGCTGTTCCCGTTCCTGGCGGCGATCTCGATCTGGCTGTATGTGCTGATCTTTATCTTCACCGGCCTGTGGTTTGCGTATTATTGCCTCGATGCGCTGGCGCGCCTGCGCGCCGACGCGGTCGAGGTCAAAGAAATCACCATCTGAAAGGAAACCATGGCGATCGGACTCATCATCATCGGCGACGAAATCCTGTCCGGCAGGCGCGTCGATCAACACTTCCCCAAGGTCTTGCAACTGCTGGCGGCGCGCGGCCTGCAACTGGGCTGGGCTGAAATCCTGGCCGACGATCCGCAGCGCATCACCGCCACCTTGAAGCGCACCTTCGCCAGCGACGACATCGTGTTCTGCTGCGGCGGCATCGGCGCCACGCCGGACGACCACACGCGCCAGGCCGCCGCCGACGCGCTGGGCCTGCCGTTGGTGATGCACGAGCAGGGCAAGATCAACATCCAGCAGCGCATCCTGCAGATGGGCCAGGAGGCCGGCCAGCCGGCGGACCTGAACTCGGCCGAGAACCTGCACCGCCTCAAGATGGCCGAGTTTGCCGAAGGCGCGGCGCTGATCCCCAATCCGTACAACAACATCGCCGGCTTCGCGCTGCACAAGCACTATTTCGTGCCGGGCTTCCCGGTGATGGCGTGGCCGATGATCGAGTGGGTGCTGGACCACCATTACGCCGACCTGTTCAACCGCGAGCCGCACAGCGAGCAATCGGTGTTCGTGTACGAGGCGGCCGAGTCGGCGCTGACGCCGCTGATGGTGGCGATCGAAGCGCGGTTCGCGCGGGTGAAGGTGTTCAGCCTGCCGAGCGTGGGCGACGCCAGGCGGCGCCGCCATATCGAGCTGGGCGTCAAGGGCGAACCGGTGCAGACGGCCGAGGCGTTCGAGTACCTGTGCGCGGAACTGAAGAAACTCAATGTAGAGTTCAGCAACAGTTAGTGCTTGGTTGTTATCAATCGGGCGTAGACGGCGTTCCTCCCTCGGAGAGAACGCCGTTGTTTTTTTGCGAAAAACAAACGGCGCAGTAAAATTATTGTGCGTCTTCGCCCGCTGGCACGGCTCCGATGTGGTGCAATGGAGTGGAAGCATCCAAGTACGTTTTACTGAAACAGCTGACCGGTTTGAATCATATGTTAAGCAATCGTCGTTTCCGCCGGCCCCGTATCGTAGTCCGCGCAGTGCGCAAATTGCGCGCAGGCGCCGCGGCTTTTGGCTATCGCAACAAGCGGCATCTGCATGTCGTGCCTGCGCCCACTCCCGAACAAACCGAAGCGCATCTGGCCCATGCCCAGATGGACGCGCCGCCACCGCCGTCGGCACCGAAGAGCAAGCGTTCGCGCAACGCCTTCCTGCTGGTGCTGCTGATCGGCGTATCGTTTGCCGTCTACTGGGGGGTACAGGAAACCCGTACCTCCAGCATGCAGGCGCGCGTGTTCACCGACCTGGTCGGCAAGATGACGTACAAGATGGAGCCGGGCGCCAGCAAGTCGATCCGCTTCCCGAAAGACAGCCCGTACGACGAGCGCCTCGGCTACGCCGGCCTGCCGGACTACCTGGGCAAGCTCAGCCAGCGCGACTACCAGGTCAGCGCGCAGGTCCGCATCTCGCCGAAGATGGCCGAGCTGGCCGACATGGGCGTGTTCGCCACCTATCGCGAAAAGACCAAGACCGGCCTGACCATCGTCGACTGCCGCGCGCAGGAACTGTTTGCCGCCAGCTATCCGGAACGCATCTACACCAGGTTCGAACAGGCGCCGATGGCCTTGATCAACAGCCTGTTGTTCATCGAGAACCGCGAGCTGCTGGACACCAAGTATCCGACGCGTAATCCGGCCGTCGAATGGGACCGCCTGGGCAAGGCGGTGATCGAGAAGAGCGTCAGCTCGGTGGCCGGCGGCCATCGCGCGGCGGGCGGCAGCACGCTGGCCACGCAGATCGAAAAATACCGCCACTCGCCGGAAGGCCGCACCGGCTCGATGAAGGACAAGCTGCAGCAGATGGTCTCGGCCAGCCTGCGCTCCTACCAGGACGGTCCGGACACGACCAAGGCGCGCCGCCGCATCGTGCTCGACTACCTGAACACGGTGCCGCTGTCGGCCAAGCCCGGCTACGGCGAAGTGAACGGCATCGGCGACGGCATGTGGGTGTGGTACGGCCGCCAGTTCGCCGACGTCAACCGCCTGCTGGCCGGCAAGCTCGACAACCCGGACGCCGAAACCGCGCTGACCTTCAAGGAGGCGCTGAGCCTGATGATCGCGCAGCGCCGCCCCAGCTACTACCTGGGCGACGGCGCCGAGGACCTGGAAATCCTGGCCAACAGCCACCTGCGCATCCTCGCCACCGACGGCGTGATCACGCCGGCGATGCGCGACATGGCCTTGCAGCAGAAGCTGCATCCGGCCACCGGCAACGGCCTGCAGTCGGCGCCGGCGATGACCTTCGTCAGCCGCAAGGCGTCGAACGCGATCCGCAACCACCTGGCCAACCTGCTGGGCGACAACCGCATGTACAACCTGGACCGCCTCGACCTGAGCGTGGTCAGCACGCTCGACGCGCAGGCGCAGACCGCCGTCACGCAGGTGCTGCGCGACCTGCGCGATCCGGAGAAGGCCAAGGCCGCCGGCCTGACCGGCAAGGGCATGCTGGGCAACGGCGATCCGGCCAACGTGGTGTACAGCTTCACCTTGCTGGAAAAGGGTGAGCAGAACAATCTGCTGCGCCTGCAGACCGACAACTTCGACCAGCCGCTGGACATCAACGAAGGCGCCAAGCTGGACCTGGGCTCGACCGCCAAGCTGCGCACGCTGGTGACCTACCTGGACATCATGGACCAGATGCACAAGAAGTACGCCGGCATGGACGCGGCCGCGCTGGGCAAGGTGACGGTTGATCCGCAGGACAAGCTGTCGCTGTGGGCGCTGGACTACTTCAAGGCGCTGCCGATCGAGAAGGGCGGGCGCGAGCTGACGCCGATGCTGAACGCGGCCATGGAGCGCAAGTATTCGGGCAATCCCGGCGAAGGCTTCTTCACCGGCGGCGGCCTGCACCACTTCGGCAACTTCTCCAAGGAAGACAACGGCAAGATCCTGACGGTGACCGAGGCGCTGCGCCATTCGACCAACCTGGTGTTCGTGCGCCTGATGCGCGACGTGGCCAAGTTCTACATGTTCCAGACGCCGGGCTCGTCGGCCTCGCTGCTGGCCGACTCGGACGATCCGCGCCGCGCGCAGTACCTGGCCCGCTTCGCCGACAAGGAAGGCAAGGAATTCCTCGGCCGCTTCTACGCCAAGTACAAGGGCAAGCCGGAAGGCGAACTGGACAAGATCCTGCTGGCCAACATCCGCAGCACGCCGGTGCGGCTGGCGGTGATCCACCGCACCGTGTATCCGCAGGCCAGCCAGGAGCAGTTCGCGGCCTTCCTGAAGGACAACCTGCCGTCGCAGAACGAAGTGCCGGAAGAGCGCGTGGCCAAGCTGTACGACCAGTATTCGATCGACAAATGGTCGCTGGCCGATCGCGGCTACCTGGCCAGCGTGCACCCGCTGGAACTGTGGATGGCGGCCTATATGCGCCTGCACCCTGGCGCGACCTTGTCGCAGATGACGGCGGCCAGCGAGAAGGAGCGGCAGGAGGTCTACCAGTGGCTGTTCAAGACCCACCACAAGCACGCGCAGGACAAGCGCATCGCCGGGCTGCTCGAGGTCGAGGGCTTCATGGAAATCCACAAGCAGTGGAAGAAGATGGGCTATCCGTTCGAGTCGCTGGTGCCCTCGTATGCGACCACCTTGGGCGCGTCGGCAGACCGTCCGGCCGCGCTGGCCGAGCTGATGGGGATCATCGTCAACGGCGGCGTGCGCAAGAGCAGCCAGCGCATCAGCTCGCTGCACTTCGCCAAGGACACGCCGTATGAAACGGTGGTCACCAAGGGCAAGCCGACCGCCAATGAGCAGGTGCTGTCGCCCGAGGTGGCGCGGGTGGTGGCCGATGCGATCCGCGGCGTGGTGTCGGACGGCACGGCCAAGCGGGCGCGCATGGCCTTCGTCGGATCGGACGGCAAGGTGATTCCGGTCGGCGGCAAGACCGGCACCGGCGACCAGCGCTTCGACGTGTACGGCGGCGGCGGGCGGCTGATCGAGTCGCGCTATGTGAACCGGTCGGCCACGTTCGTGTTCAATATCGGCGAGCGCTTCTTCGGTTCGATGACGGCCTACGTGCACGGGCCGGAATCGAAGCACTACGACTTCACCAGCGCGCTGCCGGTGCAGCTGCTGGTGGTGCTGGCGCCGAGCCTGATGCCGCTGATCGAACCCAATCCGGTGGCGAAGCCCGCCACCGTGGCGTTGGTCGCGAAAGCCGGGGGAGAAGTGCCCGCAGTCGTGAAACCGCCGCTGCAGGCCTGCGGCGGCTGATCTAAATCCGGGGTCAGATCCGACATTTGGACACGAGCTCTGCCGTAACGGCCGTTACGGCAGAGCTCGTGTCCAAATGTCGGATCTGACCCCGGATTCCCTTGCATAGTTGCTCATTTGTTGGCAATGTATCAGCCCATGAAACCTATGCGCCATCACATGTCCAAAATCCTCAAGTTCACGCAATTCTCGATGCGGGACTTGTTTGTCGCCGCCGCCCCCACCATTGCGCTGATCGCCGGCGTCTGCCTGCTGGCCTACTGGCTGGTTGACCCGGCGCCGCCGCGCACGGTGCGCCTGGCCACCGGCCAGGAAAACAGCGCCTACGAGGAATTCGGCAAGAAATACGCGGCCGCGTTGGCCAAGCACGGCGTCAAGGTGACGCTGATGCCGTCCGCCGGCTCCAGCGAAAACCTCAAGCTGCTGAAGGCCGGCCAGGTCGACATCGCCTTCGTCCAGAGCGGCTCCACCAACGAGGAGGCCGCCGAGCGCGAAGGCCTGACCTCGCTGGGCAGCCTGTTTGTCGAGCCGCTGTGGCTGTTCCTGCGCGAAACCAAGGGCAAGAAGCCCATCACCCAGTTGAGCCAGCTGAGGGGCATGAAGATCAACTACGGCCCGAAAGGCGCCGGCTCGCCGCGCCTGCTGCGCCAGGTGCTGGAGCTGAACGGCGTCGAGAAGGGCGAAGTCGAGCGCTTCTCGCTGGCCAACACGCCGGCCACGGTGGAGCTGCTGGAAGGCCGCATCGACGGCCTGGTGTTCACCTCCGCGCCGGAGGCGCCGCTGATCCAGATGCTGCTGCAAACGCCGGGCATCAAGCTGTTCAACTTCACCCAGGCCGAGGCCTACGCGCGCAAGCTGCCGTTCCTGAGCCACGTGGTGCTGCCGCAGGGGATCGTCGACCTGGGCCGCGATATCCCGTCCGAGGACTACAACCTGATCGCGCCGACCGCCACGCTGGTCGCGCGCGACGACCTGCATCCGGCGCTGGTGGATTTGTTCGTGCAGGCGGCCAGCAGCATCCACGGCGGCGCCGGCTGGTTCTCGCAGCAGGGGCAGTTCCCGTCGGCCAAGTACACCGAGATTCCGGTCGATTCGGAGGCGGCCAAGTTCTACAAGAGCGGCCCGCCGCTGCTGCAGCGTTACATGACCTTCTGGCTGGCCAATTTCTTCGACCGCATGTGGGTCGTGGTGGTGGCGCTGGGCGCGCTGATACTGCCGCTGTCCAAGGTGGTGCCGCCGCTGTACGTGTGGCGCATCCGCTCGCGCGTGTACCGCTGGTACGGCCAGCTGCGCGCGGTGGAGCAAAGGGTGGAGGAGGCGCAGGAGGAGACGCGCATGCAGGTCTACGAGGAGCAGCTCAAGCGCCTCAACGAGATCGAGGAGCTGGTCAACCAGGTATCGATCCCGCTGTCCTTTGCCGATGGCTTGTATGGCTTGCGCAGCCACATACAGTTCGTGCGCAAGCGCATCCAGTTCCTGATGGGCGAAGCGTCGCCCGTTGTGGCCGACGCGGTGCCGGTCTAATCCGCACCCCGCCGTCATTCCCGCGCTGGCGGGAATCCATAGAACGCATCCGTGTGTGCCTCAGCATGGATTCCCGCTTTCGCGGGAATGACGGCGAAGGTTATGCTCCGGTCCACGGCAAACCGGCCTTGCACCAGCCGTTGACGTTCTTGCGGTGGCCGTGCTCGTCCTTGTCGCCCTCGAAGCCTTCCAGGATATCGTAGCAGTGCTGGTAGCCGTGCTCGGTGGCCAGCTTGGCGGCGTTGCGCGAACGGACGCCGGAGCGGCACAGGAACAGCAGCACCTGGTCCTTGCGGGCCACCGAGTTCAGCTGCTCGATGAACTCGTGGTTGGCATTCCCGCCCGGATAGGTGCTCCACTGCACCGCACCATGTTGGGCTTCCGGTATGGTGACCCGTCCGACCCAGTCGCGCTCGGCATTGGTGCGCACATCGACCAGCTTGACGGCGTTGTCGGCACTGACCAGCTCATACGCCTCCTGCGGCGTGACCGCGCCGGCATAGGGCCAGTCCTTGCTGCGGCTGCGCGCCAGCGCGAGAATATCGTCTATCGTGCTCATGTCATGTTCCAGAAATAAGATTAAGTTTATTATAGGCTTCCTGTTCAAGCCCGATACACACACGCACCAAAGTTGTGCAGTTTTTAGAAAAATTCCCAATGCGCACAAAATAGGTGCAATATTTGAGAAGTGCACTGAGTTGGTGCTATGTTGATCTGCCGCAAATATAGGCATTTCGATCTGCTGGCCGATTTTAGATTCTTTTACCAGCAAGTTCAAAGATGCTATCGGCATATTAATATGAGTTTCAGGCTGGCACGGATACTGCTTATTAGAGCGCACGAGTCCCACATTCCTTTAGGAGATACGCATGGCAATGACAGCCGCAGAAGTTCTGAAAATGGTCCAGGAAAACGAAGTCAAATTCGTTGATTTCCGTTTCGCCGACACCCGTGGTAAAGAACAGCACGTAACCGTGCCTGTGTCGCACTTCGACATCGACAAGTTCGAATCGGGTCACGCATTCGACGGTTCCTCGATCGCCGGCTGGAAGGGCATCGAAGCATCGGACATGATACTGCTGCCAGATCCAAACACCGCGAACATCGACCCGTTCATGGAAGAAACCACCCTGTTCATGCAGTGCGACGTGATCGAACCGTCGGACGGCAAGGGTTACGACCGCGATCCACGCTCCATCGCCAAGCGCGCTGAAGCCTACCTGAAATCGTCCGGCATGGGCGACACCGCCTACTTCGGCCCTGAGCCAGAGTTCTTCATCTTCGACAGCGTGCGCTGGAAGATCGACATGTCCGGCTGCTTCGTCAAGATCGATTCCGACGAAGCGTCGTGGTCGACCGACAAGGAAATCGAAGGCGGCAACAGCGGCCATCGTCCTACCGTCAAGGGCGGCTACTTCCCAGTGCCACCAGTCGACAGCTTCCAGGACATGCGTTCGGAAATGTGCCTGATCCTGGAATCGCTGGGCATCCCGGTCGAAGTGCACCACCACGAAGTGGCCGGCGCCGGCCAGAACGAAATCGGCACCAAGTTCTCGACCCTGGTCGAGCGCGCCGACTGGACCCAGAACCTGAAATACGTGGTCTGGAACGTGGCCCACAGCTATGGCAAGACCGCCACCTTCATGCCTAAGCCTATCGTTGGCGACAACGGTTCGGGCATGCACGTGCACCAGTCGATCTGGAAAGACGGCGTCAACCTGTTCGCCGGCGACGGCTATGCCGGCCTGTCGGAAACCGCGCTGTACTACATCGGCGGCATCATCAAGCACGCCAAGGCGCTGAACGCGATCACCAACCCAGGCACCAACTCGTACAAGCGTCTGGTTCCAGGCTTCGAAGCGCCAGTCAAACTGGCGTACTCGGCCCGTAACCGTTCGGCTTCGATCCGTATTCCACACGTCGCCAATCCAAAAGGCCGCCGTATCGAAACCCGCTTCCCGGATCCACTGGCCAACGTCTATCTGTGCTTCGCAGCACTGCTGATGGCTGGTCTGGACGGTATCGCCAACAAGATCCACCCGGGCGAGGCAGCATCGAAAGATCTGTACCACCTGCCGCCGGAAGAAGACGCGCTGATCCCAACCGTGTGCTCGTCGCTGGAAGAGGCACTGGATCACCTGAACAAAGACCGCGAGTTCCTGACCCGTGGCGGCGTGTTCAGCGATTCCATGATCGACGCCTACATCGAACTGAAAATGCAGGACGTCCAGCGCATGCGCATGACGACTCACCCTGCCGAGTTCGACATGTACTACTCGCTGTAATACAACGCGCCTCTGTTGCAGGCGCTTGTAGCCGGTAAAAAACGCGGGGCGAGCAGCAGCTTTCCCCGCGTTTTTCATTGGATGTTGTATATTCGGGATGGAATGTTCCACCCACGGATAACGAATGATAACTAGTTTGAAACGATGCATTTTGCTGGCGCTGATGGGCTGCGGCTGGGTCCACGCGCAAGGCGTGATTTACAAGTGCACGCTACCGAACGGCAGCATCGAATACACCGACGTCAATCGCGGCAGCTATTGCAAGTCGATGGACTTGCCGGGCACCGTGGTGCCGGCGCCGGCGCGCCGCCAGGTGCCTGTCATGCGCCCGTCGCTGCCGACGATCGCGCCGGGCGACTTTCCGCGCGTCGATGGCGCCGAGCAGCGCGCGCGCGACGCGGACCGGCGCGGCATCCTCGAGGATGAGCTGAAAAACGAATCGCAGAAGCTGGCGGAGTTGCGCAAGGAGTTCAACAACGGCGAGCCGGAACGCCGTGGCGACGAGCGCAACTACGCCAAGTACCAGGAGCGGGTGGCCGCGCTGCGCGACAGCATCAGCCGCTCGGAAAAAAATGTCGATGCCTTGAAACGTGAGATCGCGAATATCCGTTGAAGGCGAATTTACCGTGAGTCCATTATGAGCCTGGTCAGTAATATCGCCGCCCGCGCGGTGGCAGCCATGAACCGCCCGCCGGCGCTGGCCGGCCTGGAACTGCTGGCGTCCGCCGTGGTGCTGCTCGATGGCGAAGGCCAAATTGCCTACGCCAACGCGGCAGCCGAGAATCTGCTGGAGAGCTCGCTCAAGGCGCTGTCGCGGCAAAAGCTCAGCGCGCAGTTCCTCAACCCTGACGAGCTGGAGCACATCTGCGCGCAGGCGCGCGAGCACAAGTTTGCCGACCTGCGGCAAGACCTGGCGCTGGAGCGGGCGGGGCGCGATCCGCTGCACGTGCACAGCATCGTGTCGGCGCTGGACGAGCCGGCTGACCACATCCTGATCGAGCTGCGCGAACACCTGCAGCACCTGAAGCTGGACCGCGAGGAGCGCATCCTCGACCAGAGCCAGGTCAACAAGGAGCTGATCCGCAACCTGGCGCACGAGATCAAGAACCCGCTGGGCGGCATCCGCGGCGCGGCGCAGCTGCTGGAGATGGAGCTGCCCGCGCTGCACGCCGGCCAGCTGCGCGAGTACACGCAGGTCATCATCAAGGAAGCGGACCGGCTGCAAACGCTGGTCGACCGCCTGCTGGCGCCGCACCGCCGGCCGCACATCGTCGGCGACGTCAACATCCACGAAGTGCTGGAGCGCGTGCGCAGCCTGATGCTGGCCGAGTTCCCGTCCGGCCTGACGATACTGCGCGACTACGACGCCTCGATCCCCGAATTCCGGGGCGACAAGGAACAGCTGATCCAGACCGTGCTCAACATCGCGCACAACGCGGCCCAGGCGCTGGCCGCGCGCATCGAGGCGGGCGACGCGGAGATCGTTTTCAAGACGCGCGTGGCGCGCCAGGTCACCTTGGCCAAGGTCCGTTACGGGCTGGCATTAGACTTGCATATCATTGACAATGGACCGGGTATCGCACCCCAGATCCGCGACCGGATTTTCTACCCGCTGGTGTCGGGCAGGGAAGGCGGCAGCGGCTTGGGATTGACCCTTGCGCAAACCTTCGTGCAACAGCACATGGGGGTGATCGAGTGCGAGAGCCGGCCTGGATACACGGATTTCCGCATCCTGTTGCCGTTGCCATAAGCCGTGGCATACAGGGGCGGGTGCCGAGTCCCTTGATTGACGATCCATATTGCGGGATACACACAACACATGAAGCCAATCTGGATAGTAGACGACGACGAATCGATTCGCTGGGTACTGGAAAAAGCGCTGGCACGGGAGAACCTGGCCACCAAGAGTTTTGCCAATGCGCGCGACGCGATCGCCGCACTGGAGTTCGAGACGCCGCAAGTGCTGGTGTCCGACATCCGCATGCCGGGCGACTCCGGCCTCGACCTGCTGCAACTGGTGAAGTCGCGCTTCCCGGGCCTGCCGGTCATCATCATCACCGCCTTCTCCGACCTGGACTCGGCCGTTGCGGCCTTCCAGGGCGGCGCCTTTGAATACCTGGCGAAACCGTTCGACATCGACAAGGCTGTCGAGCTGATCCGTCGCGCGCTGGACGAGAGCCTGCGCGAAACCAGCGTTGAATCAGGACCGTCGGAAACGCCGGAGATCCTGGGCCAGGCGCCGGCGATGCAGGAAGTGTTCCGCGCCATCGGTCGCCTGTCGCAATCGAATGTGACGGTGCTGATCACCGGTGAATCGGGCTCGGGCAAGGAGCTGGTGGCGCGCGCGCTGCACAAGCACAGCCCGCGCGCGGCGCAGCCGTTCATCGCGCTGAACACGGCGGCGATCCCGAAGGACCTGCTGGAATCCGAACTGTTCGGCCACGAGCGCGGCGCCTTCACCGGCGCGCAGACCACGCGCCGCGGCCGCTTCGAGCAGGCCGAGAACGGCACGCTGTTCCTCGACGAAATCGGCGACATGCCCTTTGACTTGCAGACGCGCTTGCTGCGCGTGCTGTCGGACGGCCACTTCTACCGCGTCGGCGGCCATCAGCCGCTGAAAGCCAATGTGCGCGTGATCACGGCGACGCACCAGAACCTCGAGCAGCGCGTGCGCGAAGGCTTGTTCCGCGAGGACTTGTACCACCGCCTCAACGTCATCCGCCTGCGTCTGCCCAGTTTGAGGGAGCGCCGCGAGGACATCCCTATTTTGGTGCGCCACTTCCTGGTGCAAAGCGCCAAGCAGCTGGGCGTGGAAGCCAAGCGCATGAGCGATGCCACCTTGCAGTTCCTCAGCGGCCTGGACTTGCCTGGCAATGTGCGACAGCTGGAAAACCTGTGCAACTGGATCACGGTGATGGCGCCGGGGCAGACGGTCGAGGTCAAGGACTTGCCGCTGGAGCTGACGCAGGAGCAGGGCGGCGGCGGCGGACACGCCTTGCCGGCACTGGCGTCGGCGCCGGCGGAAACCTACAGCACGATCCAGCACCACGGCACGGTGACGGCGATCCCGGCGCCGGACATGGGCAGCATGCATGCGCTGTCCGGTTCGCCTGATGCATGGCTGGGTCTGCTGGAAGTGCAGGCCGCCACCATGCTCAGCGGCGGTCAGCAGGAAGTGATGGCGGTGCTGGGGCGGCAGTTCGAATCGGCGCTGATACGCACCGCGCTCAAGCACACGCACGGCCGCAAGAACGACGCGGCGGTGCGGCTGGGCATAGGCCGCAACACCATCACCCGCAAGATCGCGGAACTGGGCATCGACGGCGCCAAGGACGACTGAAGTCGCGTCAAAAAGACCGCAGCGTCGTTGCGGGCGTCTCGCCGTGCTAACGCACTGTCTCCGCCACCCGCGCCTAGCTGCGCTCATTTTGACGCAACTTCAAAATTACGCCGCCGCGCGCGATGCCCTTTTGATCGCCTGCGGCGGCACGCCGTAAGTCCTGATGAACGCCCGGCGCATCCGCTCGGGGTCGTCGAAGCCGCTCTCCCTCGCCACCACGTCCAGCGCGTGATTGCCATCCTCTATCATCGCCCGCGCCGCTTCCACTCTTAGTGTCTCGACCGCCTTGGCCGGCGATTGCCCGGTCTCCAGCCGGAACGCGCGGCTGAACTGGCGGCGGCTCAGGTTGGCCGCGTCGGCCAGCTCGTCCACCGATAAGGCCTTGCGCAGATTGCGCTTGGCATAGGTCAGCGCGTTCTGGATGCGGTCCGACTTCGGCTCCAGTTCCAGCAGGGCCGAGAACTGCGACTGCCCGCCGGTGCGCCGGTGGTACACCACCATCTTGCGCGCCACCGCGCGCGCCACCTCGACGCCCAGGTCCTGCTCGACCAGCGCCAGCGCCAGGTCGATGCAGGCCGTCATGCCGGCCGAACTCCACACGTGGTCGTGCTCGATGTAGATGCGGTCCTCGTCGACCTTGGCCTTGGGGTAGCGCCGCTGCAGCTCGCGCGCGCCGGCCCAGTGCGTGGTCACGCGCCGCCCTTCCAGCAGCCCCGCCTCGCCCAGGATGAAGGCGCCGGTGCAGATGCTGGCCGTGCGGCGCGACGCCTTGCTGGCCGCCTGCAGGAAGGCGATCAGCGCCGGCGACGACGCCGCGGCCGGCTCCAGCGTGCCGGCCACCATGACGGTGTCGTAGCCGGGATCGCCGAAGCGCTCGGTGCCGACCGGCACGCCGGCCGAACTGAGCACCGGCCCGCCGTGCTCGGACAGCATGGTCATCTCGTAGAACGGGCCGCCCGGCATCAGGTTGGCGACTTCGAACACGGTGACCGCCACCATGTCGACGATCTGGAAACCGGGGAACAGCAGCAAACCTATGGATTTTTTCATGATGTCCCAAAAAGAGGTATCTACGTCACATGGGCCTTAGTTTGCGCCCCTACACTGTGCCCTGTCAACTCAACTCTAAAGGACCCAACATGAAAACCGCATTGATCACAGGCGCATCCACCGGCATCGGCGCCGTCTACGCAGACCGTCTGGCCCGCCGCGGCTACGACCTGATCCTGGTGGCGCGCGACGCCGCCAAGTTGTCCGCGCTGGCGGCTCGGCTGGAGGCATCCACCGGCCGCAAGGTCGACGTGCTGCGCGCCGACCTCAACGTGACGGCCGACCTGCGCGCCGTCGAACAGCGCCTGGCCACCGACAGCAGCATCGCCATGCTGGTCAACAACGCCGGCATCGGCGCCGTCAAGCCGCTGATCGATTCCACGCCGGAAGAGCTGGATGGCTTGATCAGCCTGAACATCACCGCGCTGACCCGCCTGACCCGCGCCGTGGCGCCCGGCCTGGTGGCGCGCGGCGGCGGCACCATTGTCAATATCTCGTCGATCGCCGCGCTGGCGCCGGAACTGCTGAACGGCACCTACGGCGGCAGCAAGGCCTTCGTGCTGGCGCTGACGCAATCGCTGCATCACGAACTGGGCGAAAAGGGCGTGCAGGTGCAGGCGGTGCTGCCGGGCGCCATCGGCACGCCGTTCTGGGACCGCGCCGGCATCTCGATCGGCCACCTGCCGAGCGACATCGTGATGACGCCGGAAGACCTGGTCGACGCCGCGCTGGCCGGCCTGGACCAGGGCGAGCTGGTGACCTTGCCCTCGCTGCCGGACGCCGCCGACTTCGCGCGCATGGATGAGGCGCGCAAGGCGCTCAAGCCCAACCTGTCGCACACCAGGCCGGCCGCGCGGTATTTAACCGCGGCTTAACCAGCCCCTGCACCGGTTTGAGGTAAGCTCTTGGCTGACGAAGCCAGGAGCTTTTTTTTTATGGAATGCGTATGCTGATTAATTGTGTGGCCTATCAGGACGGGCAGAAGCTGGCGGACATCCCGGTCGAGGAAATCAGCGACTATGTGGAAAAGCCGGAGACCTTTGTCTGGGTCGCCTTGCGTGATGCGCAGCCGGATGAACTGTCGATCATGCAGGAGGAGTTCGGCCTGCACGAGCTGGCGGTGGAAGACGCGCGGCGCGGGCACCAGCGGCCGAAGATCGAGGAATACGGCGATTCGCTGTTCGTGGTGGTCAAGACCATCGAGTGCCACGACGGCCAGGTGGCCGTCGGCGAGGTGGATATCTTCGTCGGCGACAACTACGTGCTGTCGGCGCGCGACGGCAATAGCCAGCAGGGCTTCCTCGGCGTGCGCGCGCGCGCGGAAAAGGAGCCGCACATGTTGCGCCTGGGCCCGGCCTTCGTGCTGTACGCGCTGATGGACGCGGTGGTGGACCGCTACTTCCCGGTGCTGGACATGCTGGAAACGGAGCTGGAGGAAATCGAGGAGCTGATCTTCAGCCAGGGCAAGCAGCGCGACAACATCCAGCGCCTGTATGAACTCAAGCGCAAGGTGACCATCGTGCGCCACGTGGTGTCGCCGTTGATGGAGGCGGTGGGGCGGCTGCACGGCGGCCGCGTGCCGGCCATGTGCCAGGACACGCAGGAATACTTCCGCGACGTGCACGACCATTTGCACCGGATCAGCGCCTCGCTGGATTCGATACGCGACACGATCGCGACGGCGATCCAGGTCAACCTGTCGATGGTGGCGATCGAGGAGAGCGAAGTGAACAAGCGGCTGGCGGCCTGGGCGGCGATCTTTGCGATCTGCACCGCGTTTGCCGGCGTGTGGGGGATGAACTTCAAGTTCATGCCGGAACTGGAGTGGAAGTACGGCTATCCGTTCGCGATATCCGTGATGGTGGGCGTGTGCCTGTACCTGCACCACCGCTTCAAGAAAGCCGGTTGGTTGTAGAAAAAAAGGACAAAAAAAAGCCCGCGCGGCCTGAGCCGTGCGGGCTTTTTTCATGAACGACTGATTACTTGAACTTGTAGCCAGCGGTCACGTAGACGAAGCGGCCACGTGGATCGTACTGGTTGATGTCGTAGCCGGACTGGAACTGGTTGGTCACCGCGGTGCCAATCGGGTCAGGCTGCTTGTCGAACAGGTTCTTCACGCCCAGCGCCAGGGTCAGGTTCTTGATGCCGCGGAAGGTGACGTTGGCATCGTAGGTTGCTTCCGACGAAATGAACACTTTGTTGTCGTTCAGATCGTGGCCAACCTGGTAGCCGGTGCGATAGTTCTGGACCAGGGTGGTCGACCATGGGCCTTTGCTCCAGGTACCTGCCAGCTGGTGCTTCCAACGCAGGACCACGCCGCCGTTTTGCGCGCCGATGACTGGATTGCCAGCAGCGTCAACGATGGTGCCGACCTTGTGCGAGATGTCGCCGCCCGGGCTGGTCTGGTCGAAGGTATCCATGTAGGTACCGTTCAGGTTGACGTCCAGCTTACCGAAGCTGAAGTTGTCCTTCCAGTTGGCGAACAGGTCCAGGCCTTGCACGTTGGCGTTGCCGGTGTTGGCCAGCGTCTGCTTGATGCTGACGATGTCGTTGCCGTTCAGGGTCACCAGGCCAGCGTAGGCTGGGTCGCCGGCGCGGAAGCGCGATACCACTTCCTGTGCCGACGGGGTGGCCAGGATGTCGCGGATGTTGATGTTGAAGAAGTCAACACCGATGCTCGCGGTCGAAACCGGCTGCCATACGGCGCCGAACGAGTACTGCTTCGACTTCTCTGGCTTCAGGTTAGGGTTGCCGCCGGTCAGCGAGTTCACCTGCAGGCCGGTTTGCTTGGTCGCTGGGTCGTTGAAGGTTTCCGAGGTGCCCAGGGTCTGCGGCGTCCACAGGTCAACCAGCGACGGTGCGCGGAAGCCGGTGCCGTAGGAACCACGCAGCAGGAAGGACTTGGTCGGCTGCCAACGGACATTGCCTTTCCAGTTGGCCGAGTTGCCGACGTCGTCGTAGTGGTCGTCGCGGACGGCCAGGTTGGCTTCCAGGGTCTTCGTCAGCGGAACGCTCAGTTCGCCGAAGGCCGAGTTCACGGTACGGTCGCGGTCGATAGGCACTACCGAGCCGCCCAGGCCGGAGATGTCGCCCGACTGGTAAGCTGCGCTAGGGTTGGTGGTGTAGTTCTCTTTACGCGATTGCGCACCCACCGCGTATTGCGGGGTGATGCCGGCGATGGTCCAGAAGTCGCCGGTGATCTTGGCGTCGAAGGAATCGCTGGTCGATTTGGCGGCCAGGAAGTCGCCGCTGAACGCTGCCGATTTCAGCTGGTCGGCCAGGGCGCCGGTTTGCACGCCGCCTGC
Organism: Duganella sp. LjRoot269; assembly: GCF_964254095.1. Taxonomy (NCBI): domain Bacteria; kingdom Pseudomonadati; phylum Pseudomonadota; class Betaproteobacteria; order Burkholderiales; family Oxalobacteraceae; genus Duganella; species Duganella sp. LjRoot269. The sequence goes on from NZ_CAXUSL020000001.1 coordinate 1,748,919, forward strand.
AGCCCATGGATTCCAGTTGCTGCTGTTGATGATCTTGGCGTACGCAACTTGCGAGAAGTAGCCGGTGGTCACAGCGCTGTTCAGCTTGGACTCGTTGTGGGTCAGGGCGACTTCGTAGTCGACCGCGCCGATGGTGCCCTTGGCGCCGACGACAACACGTGCCTGCTTGGCGGTGTCGACGTTCTGGCGTGGGCCGAAGTCAAACACGCGCGAGGTGATCGACAGCGGTTTGCCGATCAACGAGGTGAAGCCCTGGCTTTGCAGGTAAGGCACGGCGATCGACTGGTAAGCAGGATTGCTTGGGTACAGCAGCAGTGCCGCGTCCACGCCTTGCTTGGCGAACTCGCCGTCGGTCTCGAAGAAGCTGGCGCGCGCCGGCGAAGCCTGGTAGGTCTGGGTGACTTTGCTCTGCGAGTACAGCACGTCGCCGAACAGCTGGTGATCCGCGTTCAGCTGATAAGTCAGGTTGCTGGTGAAGTTGAACAGCTCGCGATCAGGAGTCAGGCCGACGTCCGGGCCGCTGTCGTAGTAGCAGTATGGTGCGCCTTTGGCGCCGTTAGGCAGCAGGCCCATGCGGATGGTGCCGCACTTGTCGCCGATGGCCAGCGGGTTGCCGTAGCCGGAGCCGCCCGAGCTGAAGCCAGCGTCAGGGCCGACGCCTGGCGTGAACGAACCCTGGATGTTGCCCAGGCCGGTCGCGGTGCCGTTGTAGTAAGGCAGCTTGGTCGAGGTCGACGCGTAGTCGCGGTCGCGGCCGAACAGTGCTTTTTCTTTTTCGTAGGAGCCCGAAACAACCAGATTCAGCTTGTCGGTGTTGAAGCCGCCGGTGATCGATGCCTTGGAGTTCTGGCCGCCGCCGCTTTGCGATGGGGAGCCGTAGCCGCCGGTGATTTCGATGCCGTCGGTCTGCTTGGCCAGGATGAAGTTGACCACGCCGGCCACCGCATCGCTACCGTAGACGCCGGAAGCGCCGTCTTTCAGCACTTCGACGCGCTCGATGGCGGCCAGTGGAATGACGTTGACGTTGACGGAAGCGCCGTCGCTGCCGGCGAAGGCTGCCAGGCGGCGGCCGTTGACCAGCACCAGGGTACGGGTCGAGCCCAGGCCGCGCAGCGAGATCGACGACAGGCCGCCGGTCGAGGTGCCGGCGCCGGTGGCGTTGGTGGTGCCGCCGGCCGAGGAGAAGGCCGAGATCGATTGCAGCAGTTCTTCAGTGCTGGTGGCGCCGGTACGGGCGATGTCAGCTTTGGTTACGACTTGCACTGGCAGCGAGGTTTCAGCGTCGACGCGCTTGACCGACGAACCGGTGATTTCCACGCGCTGGATAGGCGCGTCTTGGGCAAATGCCGGTTGTGCCAGCACCAGAGCGGCGCTGCCCGCAAACATCAGGCGCAGCGAACGCGAGATTACAGTTTCCATCATCATTGCTTGAACTCCTAGGAGGGTACCAATTGTTACTTTGTCATTTAAAGACACGTAGTTTGAATAATCCATCAATAGATTATTCAGGGCAGTCATCAGACCACCTGAGGCTGGCACGGTCAATTGCTGGACTGTAACAAGCGTGTAATAAACAACACATTTGGCGGTATTTTCAAAAAAAGACGATTATTTTACACAAAAATACAAAGTTGTTAGCCGTTTATGCTTTATTTATGATAGATGAAATCTAAACGTTGCACTACTTTCATATGAGCTGGGGCGGCTCGGCGAGTGACGAAAAGTTAATATTGGGAGCAGGGACGGCCGCGCGCGGGCCGCCCAGCGCGCCGAGGCGCTGCTGGTCGGGTAGGGCAAAATGACGGGGCTGGGTACGGCTGCGGGGGAGGGGGGGCTTGGACGATTACGCGTTGTCGGCGGCCATCGACAGGGCCACCGCTTCGGCCACCTTGATGCCGTCGACGCCGGCAGACAGGATGCCGCCCGCGTAGCCGGCGCCTTCGCCGGCCGGGAACAGGCCGCGCGTGTTCAGGCTTTGCAGCGTGTCGTCGCGGCGCTTGATGCGGATTGGCGACGAGGTGCGTGTCTCCAGCCCGGTCAGTACGGCGTCGTGCTTGAAATAGCCCTTGATTTGCTTGTCGAACGCCGGGAAGGCTTCGCGCAGCGCAGTCACGGCGAACTCCGGCAGGATCTGCGCCAAGTCGGTCAGGTGCACGCCGGGCTTGTACGAGGGGACCACGCTGCCGAATTCGGTCGAGGCGCGGCCGGCGACGAAATCGCCCATCAGCTGGCCCGGCGCGTTGTAGGTGCCGCCGCCCAGCTCGAACGCCTTTTCCTCCAGCCGGCGCTGGAATTCGATGCCGGCCAGCGGATGGCCCGGGTAATCGACTTCCGGCGAAATGCTGACCACGATGGCGCTGTTGGCGTTGCGCTCGTTGCGCGAATATTGGCTCATGCCGTTGGTGACCACGCGGCCCGGTTCGGACGCCGCCGCCACCACCGTGCCGCCCGGGCACATGCAGAAGCTGTACACGGCGCGGCCGTTGGAGGCGTGGTGCACCAGCTTGTAGTCGGCCGCGCCCAGGATGGGGTGGCCGGCGTTGGGGCCGAAGCGGCAGGCGTCGATCAGCGACTGCGGGTGCTCGACGCGGAAGCCGACCGAGAACGGCTTGGCCTCGATGTAGACGCCGCGCTCGTACAGCATCTGGAAGGTGTCGCGCGCGCTGTGGCCGATCGCCAGCACCACATGGTTGGTGGCGATCTTCTCGCCGCTGGCCAGCGTCACGCCGCGCACCTGGCCGCCGTCGCGGTTGCTGCCACTGAGCTGTTCGATCTCGATGTCGACCACCTTGCTCTCGAAACGGTATTCGCCGCCCATCTGTTCGATGTTGGCGCGCATCTGCTCGACCATCTTGACCAGGCGGAAGGTGCCGATGTGCGGCTTGCTGACGTAGATGATTTCCTCCGGCGCGCCGGCCTTGACGAACTCGGTGAGCACCTTGCGGCCGTAGTGTTTCGGGTCCTTGATCTGGCTGTACAGCTTGCCGTCCGAGAAGGTGCCGGCGCCGCCTTCGCCGTATTGCACGTTCGACTCCGGGTTGAGCTCGCGCTTGCGCCAGAAGCCGAAGGTGTCGACGGTGCGTTCGCGCACCTGCTTGCCGCGTTCGAGGATGATAGGGCGCAGGCCCATCTGCGCCAGGATCAGCGCCGCGAACAGGCCGCACGGGCCGGTGCCGATGACCACCGGGCGCAGGTTGTGGTCGTGGCCCTGCAGCTGCTCGCCGTTGGCGACGAATTTATACGAAGTGTCCGGCGACGGCATCAGGTGCACATCGTGCGACAGGCGCTTGAGCAGCGCCGCCTCGTCCCTGACCTGCACGTCGAGCGCATAGATCAGCACGATCGCGGTCTTCTTGCGCGCATCGTAGCTGCGCTTGAAGACGGTGTAGCCGAGCAGCTCGGCGGCGGGGATGTCGAGGCGCGCCAGGATGGCGGCCGGCAGCTGGTCCTCGGTGTGGCTGAGGGGCAGTTTTACTTCGTTTAATCGCAGCATGATGTCTGTGTCCAAAAAATTGCGGGGCTCCGTAGCTAGCGGAGAGCGGCGCGGCGTCAGACCGCCGCAGCCGCTATTTTACCCGCAGCGCCCGGTCCTGCGCCAACCTTGGAGCGACCGTCCTTCCGATTAATTCCCGGGTTAATACGCCATGCTTTTTCTTATTCTCCGTTTATTTAAATCCCGGATTTAAAGGATGGAATGCAGGTGTCCAAAAGATAATAACGGCGGGGTGAAAGTCTTGTATAGACGAGATGGAAATAATTAGCGGTGTTGCGATAAAACAACGGGATTTCAAAATGGCAACATTCCGCCGTGGCGTGGGTTTCTCTCAAGTGGTCGCAAAAAGTGAGCTGGATTGAACAAAAAGACACACTCTTCGTGCTGCATCACAGCATTATTGGTGAAATACCAATCTGCAGATGTCAGCATATTATCTGGCGCAAGACGTTACAATCGATATTTTATTCAATAATCTAACATGATAACAAAACAAAAGTGTTGTTACATCGAAAATTAACATATGCATAATGAAAATTGCTGCAATGCGGCAAAAATGCCTGCGTAAAGTCCTTGCTTTGTTCGCGTCCTTGGGCGTTGTTGTTTTTGCGAAACATTTCAGACCGTCGGTTGACAGTTTTGGCATGCAAGTGGTTTCATGCAGTGCGCCTGCAATTCACTATTTGACAGGCGTATATAGCGAGATTCAATACCCGATATGCACCCGGAGACCCCCAGGTTTCCAAGGCAAAATCAAAAAAGGTAATAAGAATCCTTCAGGCTGGCCTCGAATAGATATTTGTTTTTTGGAACATCTAGGATGCGGTTGGGTTTCTCCTGTTTCACAGGAGTCTAATAATGGGAGTTTTACAATGATTCAAGAAAAAATGATGTCGCGCACGCTGCGCACCGTCTTCGCCGGCAGCATGCTGGTGGGCATGAGTGCGATGATGCACAATGCCCTGGCGCAAGAAGCCGTCCAGGGTGGCAAAATCGAATCGGTACAGGTCACCGGTACCCGCATTACGACTCCAGGCACCACTTCGACCAGTCCGATTTCGTCGGTCAACGCCGAGGAAGTCAAGTCCGCCCAGCCTGTGGCGGTTGAAGAATTCTTTAAAGGCCTGCCAGCGGCGGTGCCGGCAATCGGTCCTGGCACCAACAACGGTTCGGCCGGTGGCGCCACCATCGACCTGCGCGGTCTCGGCCCGAATCGCACCCTGGTCATGATCAATGGCCGCCGCCTGGTGCCATTCAACCTGAACGGCACGGTCGACACCAACTCGATTCCCATCGCGCTGCTGAGCCGCGTCGACCTGCTGACCGGCGGCGCGTCGGTGGCCTACGGCGCCGACGCCGTGGCCGGCGTGGTCAACTTCAACCTGAAGAAAAACTTCACCGGTATCGACGTCACCACGTCCTACGGCGGCACCGCCGACCAGCACGACGGCAAGAAGAAACGTACCGACCTGACCATGGGCGCCAATCTCGATGACGGCCGCGGCAACGTGGTGCTGAGCATCGGCAAGACCGTCGCCGATCCGGTAACCCAGGGCGCGCGCGACTATGGCGTCGTCAGCCTGAGCTCGGTGACCGGCAAGGGCACCGGCTCCAACACCACCATTCCTGGCGGCTTCGCCATCAGCAAAGGCACGGGCGGCACCGATACGCTGGCCGGCAACTGGCAGATCAACCCGACCACCGGTAAGCTGGTGAGCCCGCTGGTGCAGTACAACACCAACCCGCTGAACTACTACGCAACCGGCCTGGATCGCACCCAAGCCACCTCGCTGGCCAACTACAAGGTCAACGACTACGCCGAGGTGTATGCCGAGGTGTTCTACACCACCAGCAAGGTCGCCTCGACGCTGGCGGAATCCGGCACCTTCGGCAACGTCTTCAACGTGCCTATCGGTAACCCATACATCCCGGACGCAGCGCGCCAGCAGATTTGCGAACGTCGCGGCATTCCGGCAGCCAGCTGCGTGGCGGGCAACGCCACTCAGGTTCCGATGACGGTCAACCGCCGCTTCGTCGAACTGGGCCCACGCTACAATAACTTCGACAACAAGACGCTGCAGTACAACATCGGCGTCAAGGGCGACATCGCCTATGACTGGACCTACGACGCCTACTGGAGCCGCGGCACCGCCGACCAGATCCAGACCCGCGTGAACTGGGGTTCGCTGTCGAAAGTGCAGCAGGCACTGAACGCGCTGAGCACCACCGCCTGCGTCAACCCGGCCAACGGCTGCGTGCCGCTGAACGTGTTCGGCGCCGCCGGCAGCATCACGCCGGCCCAGCTGGCGTTCATCAATTCCAGCGCGATCCTGCTGCAGAACGTGCAGCAAGACGTGGCATCGGTCAACTTCTCCGGCGACTTCGGCAACAAGATCGTCAGCCCATGGGCTGGCCTGCCGATCACCATGGCGATCACCGGCGAGCAGCGCAAAGTTGTGGCCGGCACCCAATCGGATGCCGCCTCGCAGATCCAGAGCGAAGTGCTGGGCACCGGCGCGCCGACGCCTGACCGTACCGGTACCTTCCGTCTGCGCGAATACGCGGCCGAAGCGGCGATCCCGCTGGTCAAGGACAAGCCATTCGTGCGTGCGCTGAATGCTGAACTGGGCTATCGCGAAACCGAGTTTGAAACCGCCGGCACGAAGAAGAACTACGGTAGCTGGAAAGTGGGCGGCGACTGGGAACCGGTCAAATCGATCCGCTTCCGCGCCAACGTGCAGAAGGCCACCCGTTCGCCTAACGTGAACGAACTGTTCCAGCCGCAGACCACCGGTCTGTCGAACCTGGCGGTCGATCCATGCCAGGGCAACAAGGTCAGCCAGGCGCAAGGCAACACCGCCGGCACGCTGTCGAACCTGTGCCGTCTGACCGGCGTGCCGCTGAGCGAACTGGGTTCGTTGCCGGTGCCATCGTCGGGCCAGATCAACAACCTGACCGGCGGCAATCCTAAGCTGGGCCCTGAGGAAGCGAAAACCAAGACCATCGGTTTCGTGTGGGAGCCTTTGCCTAAGCTGGCCGTTTCGCTGGACTACTACCAGATCAAGATCGACAAGGCCGTATCGAGCCTGAGCACCACCGACGTGCTGGACGCCTGCTACACCAACAATCCTTCGTACACGTTCAACGACGCGTGCGCACTGGTTGGTCGTAACCCGGCAAACGGTACCTTCAATGGTGCGGATTCGAAAGGTGTGGCGACCCCGCTGTCGAACTCGGGTAACCAGTCGACCAGCGGCTTCGACCTCAACGTGAACTACAAGCTGCAGGCCAAGGCGATGAACCTGGATCCGAAGTATGGCAACTTCGACCTGTCCTTCGCGCTGAACCAGGTCCAGACCTTCCTGTTCCAGGGCACGCCGACTTCGGTGAACCGTGACTGCGTCGGCTACTACTCGGTTGCCTGCGCAAGCATCAGCAACTCGACCGCACCGGTGTACAAGCGCAAGTTCAACCAGCGCACGACCTGGAATGTGGGCGCGTTTGCCGTCGGCTACAACTGGCGTTATGTCAGCGCGGTCGATGTCGAGCCGGGTTCGGGCACCTTCCTGCCGGCCTACTCGCACATCAGCGCGTACAACTATGTTGACATGTCGGGCGTATGGAACTTCAACAAGAACCTGCGTTTCAACCTGAGCCTGAACAACGTGGCTAACAAGAAACCGCCTATCGTTGGTGCGAACGTGTCGACCACGTCCATGGATAGTGGCAACACCTTCCCTAACGCCTACGATGCACTGGGCCGTTACGTGACCTTCGGCGCCAGCCTGAAGTTCTAAGCTGGTCAGTCGTTAAAAAGCCCGCGCAGCCTCAAGGTTGCGCGGACTTTTTTTTATGCGTCCGAGTGGTCTACATGCCGCCCCAGGCCGCGCTCAGGGCGCTGACGGCCGCCAGCGCCGCCGTCTCGGTGCGCAGGATGCGCGGGCCCATCGCCAGAGGCAGCGCGCCGTGGCGGATCGCCGCCTCTTCCTCTGCGTCGCTGAGGCCGCCTTCGGGGCCGATCACCAGGGTCACCGCCTGCGGCGCCTGGTGGCGCGCCCAGTCCGCCAGCGACTGTTCGGCGCGCGGCGTCAGGATGATGCGCCGGTGCAGGTCCTGCTGCGTGATCCATTGCTTGTACTCCTGCAGCGGCGCCAGCTGGGCCAGGCGGTTGCGCCCGCTCTGCTCGGACGCCGATTCGATGATGCCCTGCCAGTGCGCCATCTTCTTTTCCGCCCGCTCGGCCGACAGCCGCACCACACAGCGCTGCGCCGCCAGCGGCTGGAAGCCGGACACGCCCAGCTCGATCGCCTTCTCGATGATCCAGTCCATTTTAGTGCCTTCGGGCAATGCCTGGGCCAGGGTCACGGCGAACGGCAGTTCGACCTCGCGCGGGTGGTGGGCCTTGATCTCGACGCCGGCGCTGCGCTTTTCCACGCGGCCCAGCGTGGCGCTGTATTCGCCGCCGTCGCCGTTGAACAGCGTGACGATGTCGCCCTCGGCCAGCCGCAGCACTTGGATATGGTGGGCCAGCGCTTCCGGCAGGTTGACGAGCTGGCCGATGGCCAGGGGCTGGGGTATGTAAAAGCGGGGCATGCGCTGATCCGGTCGGTTTAAGTTCCGCAATTTTAAATGGTGCACGCGTCCGTCTGGTAAAATAATGGGTTCAGCAGGCCCCCTTGCATCCAGTTTCCATACTTCCGTGATAGACCTACGATGACTTCTACGCTTCCCACCACCCAAATGGCCAACGCGATCCGCGCGCTGGCAATGGACGCCGTCCAGAAGGCCAACTCCGGCCACCCAGGCATGCCGATGGGCATGGCCGAGATCGCCGTTGCGCTGTGGAGTGGCCATTACAGCCACAACCCGGCCAATCCGAAATGGGTGAACCGCGACCGCTTCCTGCTGTCCAACGGCCACGGTTCGATGCTGCACTACGCGCTGCTGCACCTGTCCGGCTACGCGGTGACGATGGACGATATCAAGTCTTTCCGCCAGATGCATTCGAAGACCCCGGGCCACCCGGAAGTGGACGTGACGCCGGGCGTGGAAACGACCACCGGCCCGCTGGGCCAGGGCATCGCCAACGCGGTCGGCATGGCGCTGTCCGAGTACCTGCTGGCAAGCGAATTCAACAAGCCGGGCTTTGACGTCGTCAACCACTACACCTACGCCTTCGTCGGCGACGGCTGCCTGATGGAGGGCATCTCGCACGAAGTGTGCGCGCTGGCCGGCACCCTGGGCCTGAACAAGCTGATCGCGCTGTACGACGACAACGGCATCTCGATCGACGGCAAGGTCGAAGGCTGGTTCACCGACGACACCCCGGCCCGTTTCGAAGCCTACGGCTGGAACGTGATCCGCGCCGTCGACGGCCACGATGTCGCCGCCGTCTCGGCCGCCATCGCCGCCGCCAAGACCTCGAGCAAGCCGACGCTGATCTGCTGCAAGACCGTCATCGGCAAGGGTTCGCCCAACCTGCAGGGTGGCGACAAGGTGCACGGCGCCGCGCTGGGCGACAAGGAAGTCGCCGCCGTGCGCGAATACATCGGCTGGAGCGCCGCGCCGTTCGAAGTGCCTGCCGATGTGTACGGCGCGTGGGACGCGAAAGCCGCCGGCGCCAAGCAGGAAGCCGCCTGGGCCGCCAAGTTCGCCGAATACAGCGCCAAGTTCCCGGCCAAAGCGGCCGAGCTGACCCGCCGCATGCAAGGCGACCTGCCGGCCTCGTTTGAAGCCACGCTGGCCGCCGGCATCGCCGCCACCGTCGAGAAAAAAGAAAACATCGCCACCCGCAAAGCCAGCCAGAACGCGATCCAGGCGCTGGCCCCGGTGCTGCCGGAATTCCTGGGCGGCTCGGCCGACCTGACCGGCTCCAACCTGACCAACTGGAAAGAGTGCGTCGCGCTGCGTTCCGGCAAGCCAGGCAACCACATCAACTACGGCGTGCGCGAATTCGGCATGTCGGCCATCATGAACGGCATCACGCTGCACGGCGGTCACATCCCGTTCGGCGCCACCTTCCTGACCTTCTCCGACTACAGCCGCAACGCGCTGCGCATGGCCGCGCTGATGAAGCTGCGCTCGATCTTCGTGTTCACCCACGACTCGATCGGCCTGGGCGAAGACGGCCCGACCCACCAATCGGTCGAGCACATCTCGTCGATGCGCCTGATCCCCAACCTGGACAACTGGCGTCCATGCGACACCACCGAATCGATGGTGGCGTGGGGCGAGGCGGTCAAGCGCAAGAATGGCCCGTCGACCTTGATCTTCTCGCGCCAGAACCTGCCTTACCAGGAGCGTTCGGCCCAGCAGATCGCCGACATCGCCCGCGGCGGCTACGTGCTGGCCGACGCGGCCGACGCCAAGGTCACCCTGATCGCCACCGGTTCGGAAATCGAACTGGCCCAGGCCGCCGCGTCCGCGCTGGCGGCCGAAGGCATCGCCGCGCGCGTGGTGTCGATGCCGTCGACCGATGTATTTGACCGTCAAGACGCCGCCTACAAGGCCCGCGTATTGACCAAAGGCTTGCCACGTGTGGCAATCGAAGCCGGCGTGACCGATTTCTGGTACAAATACGTCGGTCTGGAAGGCGCGGTGGTCGGCATCGATACCTTCGGTGAATCGGCCCCGGCAGGCGTGCTGTTCAAGCACTTCGGCTTCACGGTGGAAAACGTCGTGGCGAAAGTCAAATCTGTCATTGCATAATCTATAATTGCTTGTTGCATTAACTATATTTAGGAGCAAAGTATGACGATCAAAGTTGCAATCAACGGCTACGGCCGTATCGGCCGCAATGTGCTGCGCGCTTTCTACGAAGGCGGCAAGAAACAAGACATCCAGATCGTTGCGATCAACGACCTGGGCGATGCCAAGTCGAACGCCCACCTGACCCGCTATGACACCGCCCACGGCAAGTTCCCCGGCACCGTCACGGTCGACGGCGACAACATGATCGTGAACGGCGACGTGATCCGCGTGTTTGCACAGCGCAACCCTGCTGAAATCCCATGGGGCGACCTGGGCGTGGACGTCGTGCTGGAATGCACCGGCTTCTTCACCACCAAGGAAAAAGCGTCGGCCCACCTGAAGGGCGGCGCCAAGAAAGTCATCATCTCGGCACCGGGCGGCAAGGACGTGGACGCCACCATCGTGTACGGCGTCAACCAGCACGTGCTGAAGTCCAGCGACACCGTGATCTCGAACGCCTCGTGCACCACCAACTGCCTGGCGCCGCTGGTCAAGCCGCTGAACGACGCCATCGGCGTCGAGACCGGCCTGATGACCACCATCCACGCCTACACCAACGACCAGGTGCTGAGCGACGTGATGCACGAAGACCTGCGCCGCGCCCGTTCGGCCACCATGAGCATGATCCCGACCAAGACCGGCGCCGCCGCCGCGGTCGGCCTGGTGCTGCCTGAGCTGAACGGCAAGCTGGACGGTTTCGCGATCCGCGTGCCGACCATCAACGTGTCGCTGGTCGACCTGTCGTTCATCGCCAAGCGCGACACGACGGTGGACGAAGTCAACGCGCTGATGAAGGCCGCCGCCGAAGGCGCGCTGAAGGAAGTGCTGACCTACCAGACCGAACCGCTGGTGTCGATCGACTTCAACCACAACCCGGCCTCGTCGAACTTCGACTCGACCCTGACCAAAGTGTCGGGCCGCCTGGTCAAGGTGTCGTCGTGGTACGACAATGAGTGGGGCTTCTCGAACCGCATGCTGGACACCACCGTGGCCTTGATGACCGCCAAGTAATTCAAGCGCTGCAATAAAAAAAGCCTCCCGGTTTGCGCCGGGAGGCTTTTCTTTTGGGCTAACGATTAACGATTAACGGAACTTGTATTCCGCCGTCACGCGCACGATGCGTCCCTGGACGTCGTCGGTGTTTTGCGGAATCACGCCGCCGCCGACGTCGGCGAAGTTGCGCAGATCCAGCGGCGGCCGGCGGTTGGTCAGGTTGCGCACGTACAGCGACAGCGTCAAGTCCTTGATGCCGCTGTAGGACACGTTATAGTCCAGGCGCTTGTACGCCTTCACCTGGCACTCGTCGGCGCTCCACCTCAGGTCGGTGCAGCCGGCCGAAGTGTAGACGTCGTCGAAGTAGTCGGTGTTGAGCGAAGTCTTGCTGTTGTAGACCAGGCGCAGGTTGTTGCTGAGCTTGCCCGTCTGCAGCGTCGCGCTGATGTTGGCCACCAGTTTCGAATAGCCGTAGCGGCCCGCCAGGTTGTCGCCGTAGTTGTTCAGCGTCGAGCTGAAGTTCTTCAGGCTCAGCAGGTAGGTCGCGTTGGCTCCGAGGTCCAGCCGGCCATATGGCGTATTGAAGCGCGACGTGCCGCCCAGGTCGACGCCGCTGGTCTTGGTGCGCGAGACGTTTTCGAATTGTCCCGAGGTCGAGGCCAGCGGACCGACCGTCACGCCGTACTTGGCCTGCTCGGCGGCGGTGAAGGTCTTGTCCTGCGTCAGCGGCTGGCGGTTGATCACGCCCGGCGCCTGGTCGGCTTCCGCCGCCAGCAGGTCGGCGGTCGATTTCAGGCCGATCTCATCCTTGCGCTCGATGCGCCAGTAGTCCAGCGACAGGCTGCTGCCCTTGACCGGCTCGAGCACGAAGCCGACGGTGGCGCTGTGCGTGGTTTCCGGCTTCAGGTTCGGATTGTTGCGCACGATGCTGGCGACGCCGCCGGAGCATTCGTTCGACTGCACGGTGTCGGCGCGCGCCAGTTGCAGCGCCTGGTTCGGATCGCTGTCCGGCAGCGCCGCGGCCGCCGCGCGCAGATCGTCGGCCAGCCTGCGGGCCTGGCTGCAGCGCTTCGGATCGTTGACGCTGTTGTCGAACGCGAACTTGCTCGACTGCGCGCTCTCGGTCAGGTTGGGCGCGCGGAAGCCGCCTTCATAGGTGGCGCGGAACAGCAGCGCCGGCGTGGCTTCGAAGCGGGCCGCGATCTTCGGCGACGCATGGGTCTTGAAGCCGGGGAATTTGTCGACGCGGGCGGCGCCCACCACTTCCAGCTGGCTGGTCACCGGCAGGTTGATCTCGGAGAACACCGCCTCGGTGGAGCGGCTGGCGTCCGCCATGGCCGCGCCGTAGCCGATGATGTCGCCATTGCGCAGATTGTCGGTCGGCGTGATCTTGAATTTCTCGTGACGCACTTCGCCGCCCACCGCCAGGCCGATGGCGCGATCGCCGATCTTGCCCACTTCGCCGGTGATCTTGCCGTCGATGAAGTACTGGGTGATCTTGCCGTCATAGCCTTGCTCCGGGAACAGCTGGCGCAGCACCTCGGCCGAGTTCTTCTGGCCCAGCTTGTAGCCGCGGTTGAAGAAGTTCGGATCGGCGGCCGTGTATTCGCAATAGCCGGGGAAGTTGGCTTCGCAATCGGGATTGCCGGCCAGCGTCTTGGTGTAGTCGCCGACCACGGCCTTGAAGCCGCTGTCGCTGATCGAGCCGTAGCTGCGCGACTTGGTCTTGCTGCCCATCACGCCGACTGCGGTATCCCAGTCGTACTTGTTCCACAGCTGGCCGCGCAGGCCGGCCAGCACGCGGTACTGGTCGCTGTCGTTGGGGTTGTTGGACGGCGCGTCGGCCCAGCGGTAGCGCAGCTCCAGCGGCTCGCCGGTGGTGTTGAGCGGCGAGTCCGGCGACAGGAAGCGGTAGCCGAACAGCTTGCCTTGACCGTTGCTGGGGTTGCCCCAGATGACGTCCGGGTTGGCCGAACCATAAGTGCCGGCGGCGCCGATGTACTCGGTCTTGGTTTTCGAGTACAGCACCTCGGCATAGCCTTCGGTGCCGTTGCCCAGGTTCAGCTTGCCGGACACCAGCGCGTTGACGCGGTCGGCCTTCGGTATGGCTTCGAAGCGGGCAAAGCGGTCGTACACGCACAGGCCGGCCGCGCTGATGGTGGTGCAGCCGTCGACCGGGCCCTGGCCGATCAGGTTGCCGGGGTAGGAGTAGGTGGACGGGGCGCCGCGGTTGCCGAACATCAGGCCGCTCTTGGGCGCCACGGCGGAGAATTTGGCGCCGTAGGCGGGATTGATATCGTCGAGCACGTCGCGCCAGATCACGCTGCCGCGCTTGAACACTTCGACGTTGGCCAGCACGTTGTAGCCGTCCTTGTTGAAGTCGCCGAAGCCGCCGGTGATGCTGGCGGTCTTGGTGTTGAACTGTTCGTTGGCCACCGATTGCTGGTAGTTGGCGCGCACCTGCACGCCCTGGAAGTCGCTGCGGGTGATGATGTTGATCACGCCGGCCACCGCGTCGGAGCCATAGATGGCCGAGCCGCCGTTGCGCAGCACTTCGATGCGGTCGATGGCGTCCAGCGGCAGCGAATCGAGGTTGGTGAACACTTCGTTGTAGTCGGCCAGCGCATACGGCGCGACGCGGCGCGAGTTCAGCAGGATCAGCGTCGACTGCTTGCCCAGGTTGCGCAGCGAGGCGGACGAGGCGCCGCCGGCGAAGGAGTTGGAGCCGCCGATGTCGGACAGCGAACTGCCGTAGGCGCTGGTGTTGGACGAGGTCAGGGTGTCGATCATGTCGCGCACCGAGTTGACGCCGAGGCGGTTGATTTCCTCGCGGCGCAGGATCTGGACCGGCGTCGCCGTTTCGGTGTCGATGCGTTTCAGGTTGGAACCGGTAATGACGACCTTTTCCAGTGGCTTGCCCGCTGCATCCGTGTCCTGTGCCAATACCACGTGGGATGAGGCGAGCGTCAACGCGACCGCGATGACGCCCTGTTTCAGTGCAATTTTTTTCACTCTAACTCCCGATTTTGCTTTTTATATAATTACCGTTAGGCATGTGTGCGTTACAGATCGTGTAGCGCCCTGAGATTATATTTAGCAGATCGGAAAAATTGCCAATATTACATATCGAAATCATGCAAAAACAACACTAATCCGGAAATCTGTCACCCTTATAGCGTGACCCGCAGGCCGAGGTAGTAGCGGCGGCCGATGGCGTCGTAGGTCGAGGTATCGGTTTCGGTACCGGTCTTGTCGCCGGGCAGGCCGCTGATGATGGGCGGTGCCTTGGCGTTGAAGGCGTTGTCCAGGCCCAGGTACAGTTGCATCGATTTGCGCACGTCGTAGGTGAACTGGAAATCGTTGTAGGTGCGCGAACCGACGCCCACCGTGCCGGGCGCGATGCTCAGGCTTTTCAGGAATTGGTCGTCCAGCGAGACCGGCCCGGTGTAGGTGGCGACCCAGGTGGCGCCGAAGTTCCCCCATTTGTAGGCCAGGTTCAGGTTGGCGCGGTTGCGCGGCGCATTGGTGTTGGCTGCCGTGATCTCGCCGACATCGAAGTTCTTCTCCGCCTCCGGCGTCGCCTTCTGCCATAAATCGCGCAGCCAGGTCCAGGCCAGGCGGGCGCTCAGGTTGCCCGGCCCGACCTTGTCCGACCACGATCCGGTCAGGTCCACGCCCTCGGTGCCGAAGCCGCCCGAGTTGCTTACCGCGACGTCGCTGTACTTGATCGAACCAGAACTCAGGTTGCCGACGGCGGAGGGGCGGCGCGTGATGAAGCTGCAGAAGGTTGGGTTGTTCTGGTTGTAGCACTGGTCCAGCGCATACTGGCGGTCGGTCTGCACGATGGCGTCGGCGATCTTGATGTTGAAATAGTCGACCGTGAAGGTGAAACGGCTCAGCATGGGAATCGAGCGCGGCGTGATCACCAGGCCTATCGTGGTGGAGCGGCCTTTTTCCGCCTTGAGGTTGGGATTGCCCCGGTCATAGCCGCTGATGCCCTGCTGGTCGGCCTGATTTAACGTGAAAATGCCGCCATGTGCAGCCATATTGGCGGCAACTCCCGGCGCATTGCGGCAATTGACGGCCAGCGCGCTGGTGCCGCCGGACGACACGCCTTCGCAGGGATCGACCAGTCCGGTGGGGAAATCCTGGCTGGGCGCCTGGTACAGCTCGTTGATATTCGGCGCCCGCGTCGATTGCGCGCGCGTGCCGCGCAGCTTGAAGTCCGAGGTGATGCCCCATTCGAGGCCGGCATTCCAGCTGTTGGTGCTGCCGACGGTGGAATAGTCGCCGTGGCGGACGGTGCCGAGGAAGCTCAGTTCGCGCGCGAACGGCTGGTCTTTCAGCAGCGGCACCCGGGTTTCGACAAACGCCTCGCGCACGGTGAAGCTGCCGAAGGTCGGGGGCAGGGCGTTGCCCGCGTTCAGGCCGGACTGGGTCAGCGGATCGGGAATGGCGCTGGAATCCTCGTCGCGCCACTCGAGGCCGGCGGCGATGCCGATGCGGCCGGCGGCCAGGCCGAGCGGGAGCTCGCCGCTGACCGAGCCGCCGGCCAGTTTCTGCGTGATCGCCGTGGTCAGCGAGCCGGGCGCGGTGACGTATTTCAGCGCGTCCGGCGTGATGCTGTTGTAGCCGAACAGGCTGATCGGGACGCAGCCTTCCTCGCGCGCGTGGACGTCGCGGCAGACCGGCGTGCCGTCGGGGCCGGGGATGGCTTCCAGCGCGTTGCGCAAGCTCATCACATTGACCTGGCCGGTGGAGCTTTGCGCCTCCTTGGTCTTGCCGTAGGCGATGAAGGCTTCATAGCTCCAGTCCTTGATCGTGCCTTTCAGCCCGGTGGCCAGGCGGAAGGTGTCGCGGTCGACGGTGGCGCGGCGCGCGCCGAATTCCGACAGGCGGCGGGTGAAGAAGTAGTCCGGCACGCCGTCGCCGTCGGTGTCGCTGATGCGGTCATATAAATACTGCGGCACCAGCGGATTCTTGACCACCACGCCGTTGATCAGCGTAGCCGCCGGCACCTGGCCGCTGGGCTTGTAGACCTGGTCCGAACCCAGCGGGAAGGCTTCGATGTTGGTATCGGCCTTGGTCGACGCGTAGTTGCCCTCGAAGAAGGCGCTGAGGTTCTCGTTGAACGCCCAGTTGCCGGTGGTGGCGAACAGGTAGCGCTCGGTCGGCACGGCGATCAGGCGGTAGGCCGAGCGGTTGAAACCGGTGGCGCCGGCGCCGGTGCCGGCCGTGCCATTTTGATTCCACGGGATAATATTGTTATTTGCATCATAGGTGAAATCCTCGCTGTCGCCAAAGAAATGGCCTTGCGGCGCGTAGCCGGAGTAGTTGGGTTTTTTTGCCACGAAGGCAAGTTCGGGATGCCCCTGGGTGATGGCCGAGGTCTGGTCGACGGCCGAGAAATCGCGGTCGCGCGAGTACACCGCGCCCTGTTTGGAATAGCCGAAATGGCCCATGACATTGCTGGCGCCGTCGGCGCTGGTGGTGCCGAAAGTCAGTGCCAGTTTCTTTTTAAAATCATCCCCTTCATTGCTTTTTCCGGTCTGCGCATCCACCAGCACGCCATTAAAGTTTTTCTTCAAAATAATATTCACCACACCAGCCACCGCATCGGAGCCGTAAGTCGCAGAGGCGCCGCCGGTTAATAGTTCCACCCGCTCGATAAAATCGGTGGGTATCGTATTCAGGTCGACCGCGCTTTCTCCCGGCATGCCGGAAACAAAACGCCGGCCATTGACCAATACCAGCGTTCTTGAATCGCCCAGGTTGCGCAGATTAATAGTCGACACGCCGCCGCTCGATGTCAGGAAATTCGAATTGGTGCGGCTGACGGTGGGCGTGCCCATGGTCGGATTCTTCTGCAATAAATCTTGCAGATTGCTTGCACCGGACGCGGCAATATCCGCCGAGCTTAATATCTGTAATGGCGAAGGAGATTCCGCTGCCGGCGATGCAATACGGGAGCCGGTTATCAGCACTTTCTGCATGGGTTCAGCAGTTTCCTGGGCATATGCGGCTTGTGTGCCAAGGGCCAGGCCGCCGGCGCAGAGTATGCGAACCGAGCGGGTGATTATGGTTGCTTGCGTCATTTCCGACTCCTTATTGTTTATTAACGGGATGCCACCGCTGATAGACAGACGAGTCAGACTAAGAGTTCCTCACGAAGCCAAGCTCAAATATGGCATTTTCATGCTAGTTTCTGGCATGTTCCACGGGCATGGACGAAAAAAAGCCGGGACATCGTCCCGGCTGGCGCAGATGGCAGGCTGGTTTTATTGATAAATGCCGGAGCCGACCAGCATATCCTCGACCTTTTCCACATAGCCGGATTTGGCTTCGACGGCCTTGGTGACGGGATTTGGCCATTTGAAATCCACCCATCCGCTGCCCTTGGTTTTAGCGAGGTCGACCATTTCTTTAATCATGGGCTTGCCTTCATTATCCTTGAGCCCGATTAAAGGCTTGCCGACCATTTTAGGGTTATTGCCGTGAGCTAAAGCGACGCCATTCAGGTCGTACACGTAAATATACAGGTCGCGATCATGGAAGGTGGTATTCGACGGATCCGAAATGGCGGCGAATGCCTTTTCCTTGCCGTCCGATTTAATCAGGGCCACGGCCTTTTTAACCATGGCAACCGCTTCTTCCTTTGTGCCCTTGTCGGCAGCCAACGCGGATGACGATATCGCAAACATGCTTAATCCGAATACCGCCGCACCAAATAATGCTTTCATATCATTCTCCTGTTTGAGTAAGACTGTGACGGCGCTGGGCGCTCTTATTCAGATAAGTTTAACTCAGGATAACACCAATATTAACAGCGCGTTGCTATTCGACAACGTTGTCACCGAATATACTGTTCCACAAGGCAGTTACCTGCGCCGCGTGGGCCGATACCAGGGCCGGATCGACGCGCGCCAGATCCTGTCCCTGCAGCCTTAATTGGTGCTGCAGCTTGCGCAATTGGCGGTAGGCGTCGGCCACGCTGGCGGCCAGTCCGGCATCGATCAAACCCAGTTCGCCGCACATTTTTAAAAGGGCAATATTTCCAATATTGCCAGTCAGCTGCGGGTAGGCCGCGGCGTGCTGCAGCACCAGAAACTGCACGATGAATTCGATGTCGATCATGCCGCCCGGATCCTGCTTCAGGTCGAACAGCGTGCTGAGGTTGGGCTTGGCATCGACCATTCGTTTCCGCATTGCAATGACTTCCTGCTTCAGCGGCCCGTCGGCCGGACGTTCCTTGCGCAGCACGGCTTCGCGGATTTCATCGAAGCGGCGGCCGATGGCGGCGTCGCCGGCGCAGAATCGGGCGCGGGTCAGCGCCTGGTGCTCCCACACCCAGGCCGAGTTGCTCTGGTATTTTTCAAACGCCGACACGCTCGACACCAGCATGCCGCTGGCGCCGTCCGGGCGCAGCGCGGTATCGATGTCGAACAGGATGCCGGCCGAGGTGTGCGAGGTCATCCAGGTAATAAAGCGCTGCGCCAGTTTGGCGTACTGGGCCGGCGCTTCCTGGTCGGCGTCGTCGTACAGGAAGATCACGTCCAGGTCGGAGACATAGCCCAGTTCCTTGCCGCCCAGCTTGCCGTAGGCGATGACGGCGAACTGCGGCACCTCGCGGTGGCGCGTGGCCACCGTCTGCCATACCGCCTTGATGGCGGCGGCGACGATGGTGTCGGCCAGCGACGACAGGTAGTCGGCCAGTTTTTCCACCGTCAGGTCGCCGGCCAGGTCCTGCGCCAGCAGGTGGAACAGCTGGGCGTGGTGGATTTCTCGCAGGATATCCATCTGGCGCTCGGTGTCGCCCGGCGCCGCGGCCAGTTGCAGCTCCAGGTCGGCGGCCAGCGCCACCGGATCGAAGACGGCGTTGCGCACCCGGTCGTCCAGCAATTCGTCCAGCAGGATGGGGTGCTGGCTGAGGAATTGCGCGGCCCAGCCGCTGGCGTGCACCATGCGGATCACGCGCGCCAGCGTGTGCGGGTACTCGGTCAGCAGCGACAGGTAGGCCGAGCGGCGCGCGATCGCCTCGAGGAAATCGAGCAGCCGGCCCAAGGTGGCCTGCTGGTTGCCGCCGCTGGACTCGCGCGAAGCCTGGACGATCAGCGGCAGCGCCGCGTTGACCAGACCCAGCAGCCGGTTGCGGCTGGCTTCCGGCAGCGATTGCAGGCGCGGCGCCTGCCAGGTGGCGATCAGCCGCTTGGCCGCGCCTTCCGGATCGTCGAAGCCGAGCGCGGCAAACTGCGCCACCATGGATTCGCGGTTGTCCGGATCGGCGCATTCATTGCTTGATTGCGGGTTGATGTCGTTCTCGCCACCGCCGTTGCTCTTGTCCGAGAACATTTCGTCGAACTGGCCGGCGACAAACTGGCGGTGCGCTTCCAGCTGGGTCAGCAGGGTGGCGACGTCTGGCAGCCCCATCATTTGCGCCACCAGCAGGCGGTCGGCGTCGTTGGCCGGCAGCGTATGGGTCTGGGCGTCGTCGATATATTGCAAGCGGTGCTCGAGATTGCGCAGGAAGGTGTAGGAAGCCAGCAGTTGATAGACGATGGCGTGACTTAGTAAACCCTTTTCAGCGATGATGCGCAGCGTGGTGCGGGTCGAGCGGTCGCGCAGCGCGGCGTCGCGGCCGCCGCGTATCAGCTGGAACACCTGGGCCAGGAACTCGATTTCGCGGATGCCGCCGCGCCCCAGCTTGACGTTGTTGCTGCGGTCCGGGTGCAGCCGCTCCTGGCGGTTGACCTCGGCGCGGATCTGCGCGTGCATATTGCGGATGGCGTCGATGACGCCGAAGTCCAGGTAGCGGCGGAAGCAGAACGGCCGCACGATGGCGTCCAGCGCGGCGATATCCTCGCCGCGGCCGGTGACGGCGCGCGCCTTGACCCAGGCATAGCGCTCCCATTCGCGGCCCTGGACGATCAGATACTGCTCCACCATGCTCAGGCTGGCGGCCAGCGGGCCCGAGCCGCCGTTCGGCCGCAAGGCCATATCCACCCGGAACGTGTAGCCATCTTCTGTGATCTCCGCCAAAGCGGCGATCAGTTTCTTGCCCAGGCGGATAAAGAATTCGTGGTTCGACAGGCTGCGCTGGCCCGCCCCGGTGGCGGCGGTGTCGCCGTCCTCCGGGTAGACGAAGATCAGGTCGATATCTGACGAGACGTTCAGCTCGCCGCCGCCCTGCTTGCCCATCGCCAGCACCATCAGCTCCTGCGGCAGGCCGGAATCGCGGCCGATCGGCGTGCCGTGGGCGGCCACCATTTCCGCGGTCAGCGCCCGCAGGTGCTGCTGGATCGCGAAATCGGCGAAGCGCGTCATCGCCTCCACCACCTCGGCCAGGTTGGCCTTGCCGGCCAGGTCGCGCCGGATCAGGCCGCACACCAGCAGGTTGCGCAGCCGGCGCATCGCGCGCGGCAGCGGCAATGGCGGCGCGCCGTCCGGCACGGAGAGGGATTCTTTGGTCAAATAGTCAGCAAGATCGATCTGGGCAAGCGATAATTGCGCCAATTCATCAATCTTGCCGCCGCGGTCGGGAGCGGCGGCCAGCCAGCGCTGGTAAAAACGTGAAACGGTGGGAGCAATCGATGGTGCGGTCATAGGCTGTAATGAGATGTAATCCGTGTAAATCCGCCTTAAGTGGCGCTGGTTTGCCCACCTGATGCGGTAGAATTGCTGCGCAGGCATAAAAGCTTGGAACCGAGTTTAGCGATTTATTTGACGCATGGCCTGATTTATTAGCTTATTGATGCAAAAACAAGATGAGGAGACTGTGACAGACGAGGGCCCTTTGGCTGCGCGCTGGCACCGGCTCAGTGCGGCCTATCGCGTCTGCAACCTGGCCACCCATCATGTGCTCGGCTTCACCGTCAAGCTGTTCCTGCTGCTGTATTTCGCCTTCGCCATCCTGTTCCTGACGCTGCGCTACGCCGTGCTGCCGAATATCGACCACTACAAGGGCGATATCGAGCGCCTCGCCAGCCGCGCGGTGGGCAATCCGGTCACCATTTCCCGCATCTACGCTTCGTGGAAGGGCCTGCGCCCCAGCCTGTTCCTGGGCGACGTCGTGCTGCACGATCCGCTGGGCAACCAGGCGCTGACCTTGCCGAGCGTGTCGGCCACGCTGTCGTGGTGGAGCGTGGTGGCGGCCGACGTGCGCTTCGAAACGCTGGAGCTGACCCGGCCCGACCTCGCCGTCCGCCGCGAAGCCGACGGCCGCCTGTACGTGGCCGGCATCTACATCGACCTGAACAAGCCGAGCGACGGCAAGGGCGCCGACTGGCTGCTGTCCCAGCGCGAGATCGTCATCCGCGAAGGCCGGCTGCAATGGACCGACAGCATGCGTTCGGCGCCGCCGCTGGCGCTGGAAGGCGTCAACATCCTGCTGCGCAACCAGTGGCTGCATCATCAGCTGGCGCTCAAGGCGACGCCGCCGGCCGCGCTGGCCGCACCGCTGGACCTGCGCGCCGATTTCTCCCATCCTGCCTTCGGCGCCCGCGTGTCGAACGTCTCGATGTGGAAGGGCGAGGTCTATGCCGACATCCGCAACACCGATCTGGCGACGTGGAAACCCTGGCTGGATTTTCCGTTTGAGCTGAACAGCGGTGGCGGTTCGCTGCGGACCTGGATCGGCATCGACCAGTCGCGCGTGACCAGCGTGACCGCCGATGTCGGCCTGGTCAACGTGTCCGCCGTGCTGGGCAAGGAATTGCCGCGGCTGGACCTGCGCCAGCTGACCGGCCGCCTCGCCGCCCGCGAAGACACGTCGCCCGTGGCGCCGCTGGTCAAGCAGGGCGCGGTCAAGCCGCGCTTCGGCGCGCGCGGCCACAGCATCGAACTGAGCAACCTGACCCTGACCACCAGCGACGGCCTGGTGATGGCGCCGACCTCGCTGTCCGAACACTACACGGCCGCCGCCGGCGCCAAGCCGGAGCGCTTTGAAATCCGCGCGCGCCAGCTGGACCTGCAAACCATGGCCGGCCTGGCCGAGCGCCTGCCGCTGAACGACCACCAGCGCAAGCTGCTGGCCGATTTCGCGCCGCGCGGGCTGTTGCAGAATTTCTCCGCCGAGTGGCAGGGCGCTTATCCGGCCTTGCAATCCTACCGCTTCAAGGGCGACCTGGTCGGGCTGGGGCTGAAGCCGCAGCCGCCGCGCCTGGCGCAACCGAAGACGGCCAAGTCGCCGGCCATCGCGGGCATGCCGGCCATCCCCGGTTTCGACAACCTGAGCGGCAGCATCGACGCCACCGACAAGGGCGGCAGCTTCGCGCTGGCTTCGGAGCAGCTGGTGCTGCAGATGCCGGACTACTTCAGCGAACCGTCGATGCCGTTCGACAAGCTGAACCTGATGGCGCGCTGGTCCTTCGAGCCGGACAACCAGCTGCTGTTCCAGGTCGACAGCATGGACTTCCTGCAGCAGGGACTGAGCGGCACGCTGCAGGGCTCGCACACGATGCCGCTGGCCGGCAAGGGCATGGGCAAGGTCGACTTCACCGGCACGCTGAACGGCTTCCAGCTGGACCGCATCGACAACTACCTGCCGATGCAGACGCCGCACGAGCTGCGGGCCTGGCTGACCGGCGCGCTTGAGGGCGGCGTCGCCAACGATGTCACGCTGCGCCTGCGCGGCGATCTGGCGCACTTCCCGTTCAACGCCGACAACCCCGGCGACAAGACCCACGGCGAATTCCGCGTGGCCGGCAAGCTGACCGAAGGCAAGCTAAATTACTCGCCCGGCCATTATCTGCACGACGGCAAGGAGCTGGGCAAGGACGGCAAGCCTTTGCCGCTGTGGCCGCAGGCCGAGCACATCAAGGGCAGCTTCGTGTTCGACCGCGCGCGCATGGAAATCCGCGGCGACACGGCCACCACCGGCGGCGTCGCGCTGTCCGGCGTCAAGGCGGTGATCCCCAACCTGGCGATCCACGATTCGATGCTGGAAATCGACGGCAACGCCGCCGGGGCCATGCAGGAATTCCTCAAGTACGTCGCCGCCAGCCCGGTGCTGGAATGGATCTCGCACTTCACCGACGAAACCCAGGCCGGCGGCAACGCCAAGCTGGCGCTGAGCCTGCGCCTGCCGCTGGCGCACATCATCGACGCCAAGGTGCAGGGCGCGCTGCAACTGATCAACAACGACATCACCTTGATGAACGACCTGCCGCCGGTGCAATCGTCGCAGGGCAAGATCGAATTCAACGAGCACGGGGTCAACCTGAACCAGCTGTCGGGCATCTTCCTCGGCGGTCCTGTGGCGATCAGCGGCGGCAGCCAGAAGGACAATTCCATCGTCGTCAAGCTGGGCGGCACGATGACGGCCGACGGGTTCCGCAAGACCTACGCGATGCCGGCGATGCAGCGCCTGTCCAGCCACTTCTCCGGCGCCACGCGCTACAACGGCACCGTCACCGTGCGCGACCACCAGGTGGTGGTGGCGGTCGATTCCAGCCTGGCCGGGCTGGGCGTGGACCTGCCGGCGCCGGTGAACAAGGCGGCGGCCGACAGCATGCCGGTGCGCTTCCTGCTGACCAGCGCGCTGAACCCGGACAGCACAGGCGCGCTGCGCGACGACATGCGCATCGGCCTCGGCAACGGCATCTCGGCCCGCTACCAGCGCCAGAAAACCGGCAAGGCGCCGTGGAAGCTGGTGCGCGGCGGCATAGGCGTCAACGCGCCGGCGCCGGAACCCGACAGCGGCATGGCCTTCAACATCAACCTGCGCGCGCTCAACGTCGACAACTGGCTGGACTTCGGCGCCGAGATCGCCGGCAAGGGCGACGCCGCCGCCGCCGCTGCGGCAAACGACGGCGTCGACATCGCCCAGTACGTGATGCCGGACACCATCGCCGCGCGCGCCAGCGAACTGGTGGTCGGCGACCGCAAGCTGGAAAACGTCGTGGTCGGCGTGTCGCGCCAGAAAACGATCTGGCAGGCCAGCATCGATTCCAGCCAGGCCAACGGCTACCTGACGTGGAGCGAGCCGTCGACCGGCTCCGGCCTGGGCAAGGTGACGGCGCGCCTGTCGTCGCTGGTGATTCCGGAATCGGCGTCGAGCGACGTGCAGGACCTGCTCGACGGCAAGAGCGCCGCCGCCACCATCCCGGCGCTGGACGTGGTGGTCGAGCGCTTCGAACTGTTCAACAAGCAGCTGGGCCGGCTGGAACTGCAGGCCAACAACGCGCAGATGCAAAGCACGCGCGAATGGCGCGTCAGCAGGCTGTCGCTGGCCAACCCGGACGGCGAGCTGAAGGGCACCGGCAAATGGGTCAGCCGCGACGGCGTGCACAACACCAGCCTGAACTTCAACCTCGACATCGCCGACGCCGGCAAGCTGCTGGACCGCTTCGGCTTCGCCGGCACGCTGAAGGGCGGCAAGGGCACGTTGAACGGCGACATCGCGTGGAAGGGCCTGCCGTATTCGCTGGACCTGCCCAGCCTGTCCGGCGACATCAAGATGAACGTGGAAAAAGGCCAGTTCCTGAAGCAGGATCCGGGCGCCGCCAAGCTGCTCGGCGTGCTGAGCCTGCAAGCCTTGCCGCGCCTGCTGAAGCTGGACTTCCACGACGTGTTTTCGGAGGGGCTGGCGTTTGACGGCATCACCGCCAACGCCTCCATCCTGCACGGCATCGCCAAGACCGACAACTTGAAAATGCACGGCGTGGCCGCAACTGTGCTGATGGACGGCAGCGCCGACATCGCCAACGAAACGACCAATCTGCATGTGGTGGTGATACCGGAAGTGAATCTGGGCACGGCGCCGCTGGTGTATGCGCTGGCCGTCAATCCGGTGATCGGCCTGGGCAGCTTCCTGGCCCAGCTGTTCCTCAGCGCGCCGGTGATGAAGGCGCTGACCTATCATATGCAGGTGACCGGCCCGTGGAAGGCGCCGGTGGTCACCAAGCTCGATGCCTCGAAAGTGGAGCCGCCGGCCGCCAAGGGCATGCACTAAAACCTGACACGGGATCGCCATGAATACAGTCGCCGCAGTACAAATGATTTCCTCGCCGTCCGTGACGGACAATATCGCCACCGCGCGCCGCCTTGTCACGCAGGCCGCCGACAGCGGCGCCACGCTGGTGCTGCTGCCGGAATACTGGGCCATCATGGGCCTGAGCGACAGCGACAAGGTGGCCGTGGCCGAGCCGCTGGGCCAGGGGCCGATCCAGGACTTCATGGCCGCGCTGGCGAAGGAACTGGAGATCTGGCTGATCGGCGGCACCCTGCCGCTGGCCTCGGACGATGCGGAAAAAGTCGTCAACACCACGCTGGTCTACAACCCGCGGGGCGAACACGTGGGCCGCTACGACAAGATCCACCTGTTCGGCTTCACCAAGGGCACGGAGTCGTACAACGAATCGAAGACCATCGTGCCGGGCAAGCAGGTCGGCGTGGTCGAGGCGCCGTTCGGCAAGGTCGGCATGTCGGTCTGCTACGACCTGCGCTTCCCCGAGCTGTACCGCGCCATGGGCCCGGTGGCGCTGATCGTGGTGCCGGCCGCCTTCACCTACACCACCGGCCAGGCCCACTGGGAAATCCTGCTGCGCGCGCGCGCCATCGAAAACCAGTGCTACGTGCTGGCGGCGGCGCAGGGCGGCACCCACGTCAACGGCCGCCGCACCTGGGGCCACAGCATGCTGATCGACCCGTGGGGCGCGGTCAAGGCCGTGCTGGCCGAGGGCGAGGGCGTGGTCCACGGCGATATCGACCTGATGTTCATCGACAGCGTGCGCCAGAGCCTGCCGGCGCTGAAACACCGGACCATGTAAAATTGCACCACACTCTTAGAAGACACCATCATGAAGCCATTTGAACCGAATCTGTCCACCCTTGCCGTGGCGCGCGACATCCTGCTGACGCCGTTCGGACTGGACGAGGGCAAGCTGCTCAAGACCCTGGGCGCGATGTTCACGCACAAGGTCGACTACGCCGACCTGTATTTCCAGTTCACCAAGAACGAAGGCTGGAGCCTGGAAGAGGGCATCGTCAAGACCGGCAGCTTCTCGATCGACCAGGGCGTCGGCGTGCGCGCCGTGTCCGGCGACAAGACCGCCTTCGCCTACTCGGACGAAATCTCCGAAGCGGCGCTGATGGACGCGGCCTCAGCCACACGCACCATCGCCCGCGCCGGCGCCGGCAAGATCAAGGTGGCCGGCGCCATGACGCCGACCGGCGGCCGCTCGCTGTACCTGCCCAACGACCCGCTGGCCTCGCTTGACGCGACGGCCAAGGTCAAGCTGCTCGAGCGCGTCGAGAAGATGGCGCGCGCCAAGGACCCGCGCGTGGTGCAGGTGATGGCCAGCCTGGCCGGCGAATACGACGTGGTGCTGGTGGTGCGCAGCGACGGCGTGCTGGCGGCCGACATCCGCCCGCTGGTGCGGGTGTCGCTGACCGTCATCGTCGAACAGAACGGCCGCCGCGAAGTGGGCTCGTCGGGCGGCGGCGGCCGCTACGACTACGGCTACTTCAGCGACGCGCTGCTCGATCAGTACGCCACCGACGCCGTGCAGTCGGCGGTGGTCAACCTGGACGCGCGCCCGGCGCCGGCCGGCCCGATGACCGTCGTGCTGGGACCGGGCTGGCCCGGCATCCTGCTGCACGAGGCGATCGGCCACGGCCTCGAGGGCGACTTCAACCGCAAGGGTTCGTCGACCTTCTCCGGCCGCATCGGCGAGCGCGTGGCGGCCAAGGGCGTCACCGTGGTCGACGACGGCACGCTGGCCGACCGCCGCGGTTCGCTCAACATCGACGACGAAGGCAACCCGACCCAGTGCACCACGCTGATCGAGGACGGCATCCTGAAGGGCTACATCCAGGACACCATGAACGCGCGCCTGATGAAGATGCCGGTGACCGGCAACGCCCGCCGCGAATCGTTCGCCCACCTGCCGATGCCGCGCATGACCAACACCTACATGCTGGGCGGCGACAAGGACCCGGCCGAGATCCTGGCCTCGGTCAAGAACGGCCTGTACGCGGTCAATTTCGGCGGCGGCCAGGTCGACATCACCAACGGCAAGTTCGTGTTCTCGGCCAGCGAGGCCTACATGATCGAGGACGGCAAGATCACCTATCCGGTCAAGGGCGCGACCCTGATCGGCAACGGTCCGGAAGTGCTGAACCGCGTCTCGATGATCGGCAACGACATGCGCCTGGACCCGGGCGTGGGCGTGTGCGGCAAGGAAGGTCAGAGCGTGCCGGTGGGCGTCGGCCAGCCGACGCTGCGCATCGACGGCGTGACCGTCGGCGGCACCGCCTGAAAAAGGCGGGGTCGGTTCCGGCAACCTGCCATGCATGGCAGGTTGCCGGAACTGACCCCGCTTATTAGCTTATGCCAATAAACTACTTGCCAAGGCTGGAAGCTGGCGTTATAGTCGTTTAAACACTTACGGAAACCCGTTCATGACCCGCTTCTTCTTTACCGGCTATTTTTACTTTAGCAATTCCAACCCAAAGGCGGTGGAGTAGCGGCCGGTGCACGTAGAAGCAAAAAACGAGTTCCAGCAAATTCCAAGAAAACCGCCTCCCCGAGGCGGTTTTTTTTTACCCCGATTTTTTACCCGACCTTTCGATCACCTGGAGAACAGCATGCCCCGTACCGACGATTTACGCATCCGCGAAATGAAGGAATTGACGCCACCGTCCCACCTGATTCGCGAGTTTGCCTGCTCGGAAGCGGCCGAGCAGACGGCGGCCAACGCGCGCATCGCGCTGCACCGCATCCTGCACGGCCAGGACGACCGCCTGATGGTGGTCATCGGCCCATGCTCGATCCACGACCCGAAGGCGGCGATGGAGTATGCGCGCCGCCTGGTCGCGCTGCGCCAGGAACTGGCCGGCGACCTGGAAATCGTCATGCGCGTCTACTTCGAAAAACCGCGCACCACCGTCGGCTGGAAGGGCATGATCAACGACCCGTACATGGACAGCAGCTTCCGCATCAACGACGGCCTGCGCATGGCGCGCGAGCTGCTGCGCGACATCAACGAGCTGGGCCTGCCGGCCGGCACCGAATACCTGGACGTGATCAGCCCGCAGTACATCGCCGACCTGATCAGCTGGGGCGCGATCGGCGCCCGCACCACCGAATCGCAGGTGCACCGCGAGCTGGCGTCCGGCCTGTCGTGCCCGGTCGGCTTCAAGAACGGCACCGACGGCAACGTCAAGATCGCCGTCGAGGCGATCAAGGCGGCCTCGCAGCCGCACCACTTCCTGTCGGTGACCAAGGGCGGCCACTCGGCCATCGTGTCGACCAACGGCAACGAGGATTGCCACATCATCCTGCGCGGCGGCAAGACGCCGAACTACGACGCCGCCAGCGTCGAGGAAGCCTGCAAGGCGATCGCTGCCCAAGGCCTGGCGCCGCGCCTGATGATCGACGCCTCGCACGCCAACAGCTCGAAGAAACCGGAAAACCAGGTGCCGGTGTGCGCCGACATCGGCCGCCAGGTGGCCGGCGGCGACAACCGCATCGTCGGCGTGATGGTCGAATCGCACCTGGTCGCCGGCCGCCAGGACTTGGTGCCGGGCAAGGAACTGACCTACGGCCAGTCGGTCACCGACGGCTGCATCGACTGGGACAGCAGCGTGCAGGTGCTGAAGGACCTGGCGGCGTCGGTGCGCGCGCGCCGGCTGGCCACGCAGGCCGCGGAGGCTGCTTCAAAGTAACGTAGTCCGTAAGCAATAACTTGCCGCGAAGGGCCCCGATGGCGACATGGGGCCCTTTCTTTTTGCGCTAGACTGGCAAGGTTGTTGTAAGAATCATGAAAGCAGGTTCAGTACGATTGACACCCAATTCCGTTGCATGTTTTTATATAAAACATGGGTGGTGTCGCTGAACACCCTCCTAGACGCACCGCAAGCCATCCGGTTTTTTATGCGACCCGCTTCCTCCCTGGAAGAGGGCGTTGGACGACTGCGGCCAAAAATAATATAGGGAGGTTTTTATGATGCAAGAAAAAGTATTGTCACGCTCTTTGCGACTGATGTTCCTGGGGAGTGTCGCGGCCAGTTTCTCCATGCCGGTGTTGGCGCAGAATGCGCCCGCGCCCGCGGACAACCAGGTGATCCAGCGCGTCGAGATCACCGGTTCGTCGATCAAGCGCATCGCCAAGGAAGGCGCGCTGCCGGTGCAGGTGCTGACCCAGGCCGACATCAAGCAGACCGGCGCCACCTCGGCGACCGACCTGATCCAGATGCTGCCGTCGATGCAGGGCTTCGTTCCATCGTCGAGCTCGGTCAACGGCGGCGGCGCCGGCGTCACCACGGCGGCCTTGCACTCGCTGCCGTCGAAGTACACGCTGGTGCTGCTCGACGGCCAGCGCATGGCCCCCAGCGCGATCGGCAACGGCCAGGGCGGCGGCTACGCGGTCAACATCGAAAGCATCCCGCTTGAAGCGGTGGAGCGCATCGAGATCCTCGGCGACGGCGCCTCGGCGCTGTACGGCTCCGACGCGATCGCCGGCGTGGTCAACTTCATCCTGAAAAAGAACATGACCAAGGGCGAGGCCTACGCCACCTACGGCCAGCCGAAAGCCTCCGGCGGCAAGTGGAACAGCGCCGGCCTGACCAAGGGCTGGGGCGACCTCGAGACCGACAAATGGAATGTGCTGCTGACCCTGAGCCACGACGAGCAGCAGCGCATCAGGGCGCTGCAGCGCGACTTCTCGGCGCAGGGCGCGTTCTTCAAGTTCAACAGCGGCGGCAAGCAGTACTGGTTCGACCAGCGCACCGGCAACACCGAGCCGGCCAACATCACCTTCAACGCCCGTCCGCGCGGCACCACCGACGACACCACCGGCTACGCGATCAATCCCTACCTGGCCGCCAACGGCAATTGCGGCAGCGCGCTGGCTGGTCCGCTGGGCACGCAGTGCCGCTTCAACTACGGCGCGACGGTCGAGGACGTTCCGGGCTCGCGCCGGGACAGCGGCCTGCTGAAAGGCACCTGGCAGATCAACGACGACACCAAGGCCTGGGCCGAGCTGGTGCTGTCGAGCTTTAACATGCACGCGCAATACGCGCCGTCGGCGCAGCCGATGGGCGTCAACTCCACCACGCGCTTCCCGGCGCTGTACGCCAAATACGTGCAGCCCTACCTGAACGCCAACAATCTGGAAAACCCGACCAACGACGCCACGCTGGGCTATCGCTCGGTGCTGATCGGCGGCCGCACCGACGAATACGTGACCGAGGCGCGCCACTTCTCGACCGGCATCGACGGCAACGCCTACGGCTGGGCCTACAACGCCAGCCTGATCCTGTCGCAATCGAAGATCAAGGACAACGCCGCCGGCGGCTATTCCGACTTCAACCAGCTCGAAGCGCTGGTGGCGGCCGGCAAATACGACCCGGTCACCGGCATCGGCGCCGACCAGCTGGCGGGCGCGCTGCTGAACGGGATCAACTTCTCCACCACCACGTCCAAGCTCAACACCTTGCACGCGGGCGCGCAGCACGACCTGTTCAACCTGCCGGGCGGCACGTCCATCATCTCGCTGGGCGGCGACTACTCGAAGACCCATTACCAGATCGGCTATCACCCGCTGATCCTGGCCAATTCGGGTTATTCGACGCAGCCGGCGTCGGCCGATTATCCGGTCGGCGGCACCTACGGCCAAGTGCCGTTCGACGCCCGCCGCGACAACTGGGGCGTGTTTACCGAGGTGCTGTTCCCTATCCACAAAACGTTCGAGGCGACCGTCTCCGGCCGCTACGACAGCTACGACAAGGTGCACAGCAACTACATCTTCTCGCCAACACCGGACGCCAGCGGCGTGCAGCAGCAGCTGGCCAGCGGCGAACTGGGCAATACGTCCAGTGCCGGCACCTACAAGGTCAGCGCCCGCTGGACCCCGGTCGATACGGTGCTGGTGCGCGCCGCCTACGGCACCGGTTTCAAGGCGCCGAACCTGAGCGACATCGCCGGCTCCAACACCTTCAACGGCAGCACGGCCGGCAGCTATGCCTGCCCGTTCTCCGGTTCGCCGGGCTGCCTGGTCGGCAATGCGCAGTACGACCTGCTGATCGGCCCGAACGGCCAGAGCGGCTCGGCCGGCCTGCAGCCGGAGAAATCCAAGCAGTGGACCTTCGGCGGCCGCATCGAACCGCTGCGCGGCCTGTCGCTGGGCCTGGACCTGTGGAACGTGCAGATCCGCAACCAGGTGCTGTCGGCCGGCACGCCGGAGCAGGTGGGCTTCGCCAATCCGCAGCAGTATAAAAACCTGTTCGTCAATCCGTATCCGGATCCTGCCGGCTACACCACGATCGCCTACCTGCTGGCGCCGATCAACGGCGGCGTGGCGAACTACCGCGGCGTCGATTGGGACTTCAGCTACCGCAACAAGACCGCCATCGGCGACGTCAAGGCGGCCTGGAACGGCACCTACATGATCAAGCAGAACTACACCACGGAGGCCGGCGGCGTCGCCAATACCGACCTCGGCGTGTTCGGTCCGGACAATGCGGTGGTGTTCCGCGTGCAAACCAACCTGAGCCTGAGTCTGACCAACGGCGCGCTGACCAACACGCTCACCGCGCACTACAAGTCGGGCTATCACGACCAGGCCTATCCGGTCGATACGGCGATCTTCGCCGTCGCGCCGGGCGGCGGCGTCGGCGACTCGGTGGCGTTTGCCGGCTTGTGGACGCCGTCGTACACGACGTTCGACTGGCAGGGCAAGTATGACTTCGGCCGCTTCGCGCTGACCGCGGGCATCAAGAACCTGTTCGACCGCAAGCCTCCGCTGACCCTGCAGAACGCCGGCGGCGGCAACCAGCTGGGCTATGACGGCCGTTACGCCGATCCGATGGGACGCGCGTTCTACCTCACCGGCAACGTCAAGTTCTAAAAGCAAAAGCCCCATGTGTTCGGGCACACATGGGGCTTTCTTTTGGCTATTAAAAAACTACGGGCTGATTAGAACTTGTAGGAACCAACCAGGTAGAACTGACGACCCAGCGGGTCGGTGTAGCGGCCATCGTAACCGGACTGGTTACCACCACCGGCATTGCGGATGGTGAACGGCGGAGCGATGTCGGCAATGTTCTTGACACCGGCGGTCAGCGTGAACTGCTTGCTGAACGCGATCTTGCTCTGCCAGTCGAAGGTCGTGTACGAGGACACCTGGCGCTTGAACGCCACGTAGTCGCCCAGGCTGCCGTCGGCGTTGACCACGCGGACGACGCTGTCGTCCTCGGTGTACACCTGGTCGGTGTAGCCCGAGTGGTAGTTAGCCGTCAGCGCATGGGTGAAACGGTCGCTGGTGCGCAGCGACGCGGTCAGCTTCGAGATCCAGCGGAACGTGACGTCCGAGTAGGAGTTGAAGCGGCCGATGTTTTTCTCCACGCCGCTTTCAGGGGTTTCCTGCTCAGCCTTGGTCATGAAGGTGCCGGTCCACTGCACGTTCAGCTTGCCAAACGGGGTGGCCGTTTTGTAGGTGTGGTCCCAGTCGATACCCTGGAAGTGCGAGCTGGCCAGATTGAACGGGGTCAGCGCGGCGGCCAGCACGTTCTGCTTCTGGATCGGATCGAAGTAGCTGCGCAGCAGGCTGTCGTACAGCTTGGGATTGTTGAACACGGTGTCTTCCGACAGCGTCTGGATCTGGTTGGTCAGCTTGACGTCCCAGAAGTCGAAGCCGATCGACAGGCTGGCCACCGGCTCGAGGCGGAAGCCCAGCGTGGCTTGCTTCGACTCTTCCGGCTTCAGCGAGCCGGCGCCGGTCGAGGCGTTACCGCCGGTCAGCAGCGTGTATTCCGACGAACCCGGGTTGCACAATGGGAAGCGTGGGTCGCTGGTCGACGTGATCGGGCAGGCGTGGAACTGCGACGAGCCGCCGTTCACCAGTGGCTTGACGATGTTGGTCAGCGATGGAGCCTTGAAGCCGGTGCCGTACGAACCGCGCAGCAGCAACGTGTCGATCGGATTCCAGCGCAGCGCCAGCTTGTAGGTGGCCTTGCTGGCCGTTTCGCCCTGCGAGCCCGGCGCAATCAGATTGCCCGCGGTGTCGAAGTTCTTGTCGTTGTGGACCGAGCCGAAATGGTCGTAACGGGTCGATGCGGTCAGGTCCATGGTCTTCATCAGCGGCAGCAGCAACTCGCCGTACGCGCCATAGTTCTTGCGGCTGGCGTCGATCGGCAGGGCGCCTGCGCCACCGCCGACGATGGCGTCGGTGAAGTTGGGCTGCTGCACGTTCTGACCCTGCGAGAATGCATCCGGCGCTTCCGAATACTGCTGCTTGGTGTAGTCGGCGCCGACCGCCAGCTGGGCGGTGCCCGCCGGCATCTTGAACAGCTCGGTCGAAGCGCTCGCCTGCAGCACGTCGATCTTCGACTTGGTCTCGTTCAGCAGGTTGTGCAGCACGGCCGGGGCCAGCACGTCCTTCGAGGTGCCCGACGGCGCGAACGGATCGAACTTGCCGTTGCTGACCAGCGCGTCGAAGGCGTTCAGGCTCATGTAGCCGCCGGCCGCCGTATCCTTCTGGGTGTTTTCCGAGTGCGTGAACGCTGCGCGGTAGTCGAAGTTCTTGAACGTGCCGTCGACGCCGAAGGCCAGGTGCTTGGCGTCGGTCTTGTATTCGTCGGCGCGGCCGCCGGCATCCACCAGGCGCAGGTTCATCGCCACGCTGGTGACCGATGCCGGATCGATGCCCAAGCGGGCCAGGTATGGCAGGATGGATTTCTTGTACAGCGCGCTGCCGACCGGAATGCCCAGCGGCTGCGCCGGCGGTGCATATTGCGCGGTGTTGCTGAACGACGAGCCCAGGGCTTCCATGAAGAAGTTGGCGTTGTCGTTGATCTTGTAGTTGAGCGAGCCGAACACACTGTCGCGCTTCAGGCCTGGCGTGTCCTGCACGGTGGCGGCGTAGTCGAACAGGCAGCGGTTGCCGACGTTGAACAGGTTGGGGCCGTTGCACTTGCCGGTTTCCAGGAAGTTCGGGCCGAACGCGGCGCTGCTGGCCACGCCCTTGGCGTTGTTGTACTTGACGGTGGCGTTGCCCGGAATCGAGTTCGAGCTCAGCTGATACAGCGAGTAGTTCTTGCCGCTGTCCGAGAAGGCGACCACGCCCGACTTGGAGAAGTCGCGCTCGGAAGCGAACATGGCCTTGCTTTCGTCGTGCGCCGCCGACAGCAGAATGTTGAAGCCGTCCTTGTCCAGGTCGCCCCAGCCTTTGGAGATCGACACGTTGGAGGTCGAGCCGCCGGTGGATTTCGGCTGGTTGTACGAGCCTTCGATGACCAGGTCGGTCTGGTTCTTCTTCAGGATGAAGTTGACCACGCCGGCGATCGCGTCCGAACCGTACAGCGTGTTGGCGCCGTCGGTCAGGATCTCGACGCGCTCAACTGCCGCCAGCGGAATGCTGGCCAGGTTGACGGTGGAGCCGGAGGTGGCTGGCGCCAGACGGCGGCCGTTCAGCAGCACCAGTGTGTAACCCTCGCCGATGGCGTGGATCGACGCGGTCTGGATGCCGGCGCCGCCGCCGTTGACCGACATCGACGAGGTGGTGAAGCCTTGCATCGACGGCAGCGTGGCGATCAGGTCGGCTACGCTGCTCGCGCCGCTCTGCTCGATCTGCAGCTTGGACAGGGTCTGGACCGGCAGCGCGCCTTCGGCGGTGATACGCTTGATGCTCGAACCGGTGATCTCTACGCGCTGGATCGGTGCGTCCGGCGCGGTTTGCGCCACTGCCGCATGCATGCCCATAGCCAGGCCACTGGCGCAAATCAGGCGTACGGAGCGGGACAATACTGTTTCAACCATCATTATTTAGGCTCCCAAATTTAAAACGATGAACACGGGGTGTGATTTATATTTTTTATCGGCTGTATCGCCGGTTGAAAAAAACACAAACGTTCTTTTCATCTGGGCATCAGATCACCCGGCGCCATTTGCTGTCAATGAACAAACTTGCAATTTAGTAGTAGTATTGCATTATTAACTTCACGGCAACAGTGCTCTAAATTTGAGCAAAAAAACGCTCTAATTTGGTGCGCAAGGCAAGGAAATCTTGGGAAACATTGATTTTGGATCAAAAAAATAGGGAAAATCTTGGCTGGACGTAGTCGCTATGCAACAAGTTGGTGCAAAAGCAATGTCATGAACCTGTATTAATATCGAAACAGAACGTTACATTTATGCGACAAAGGGACGATTCCCATATACAACTTGTTTCCGCAGGCCATTTCGGCGCTGTGCTATCTCATGTATTGTTAGGCACTTTTCGCGACATCAACCGCTAAGGACCAAGATCGCATGCTGGCTTATATCGTTCGTCGCCTATGGCAAATGTTGCCGACCATGCTGGGCGTGGTGCTGCTGGTGTTCCTGCTGTTTAACTGGGTCGGCGGCGATCCGGCCTACATCCTGGCCGGCAAGATGGCCAACGCCGACAGCATCGCCAACATCCGCCACCAGCTGGGCGTGGACCAGCCGTATTACGTGCAGCTGTGGATCTTCATCAAGCAGATCGCCAGCTTCGATTTCGGGCTCAGCTGGGCGACCGGCGAGCCGGTGTCCAACATCATCGCCACGCGGCTGGGACCGTCGCTGACGGTGCTGATCCCGCTGACCTTGCTGGAGACGGTGCTGGGCATCGCGCTGGCGCTCTGCGTTGCCTTCGTGCGCGGCTCGCTGACCGACCGCGTGGTGATGATCGCCTGCACGGTCGGCATGTCGATCAGCATCCTGGTGTACATCATCGTGTTCCAGTACGGGCTGGCCTACCGGCTGGGCTTGTTCCCGGTGCAGGGCTGGGGCCAGGGCTTCTGGGAAAACCTGCTGCGCTATTCGACCCTGCCGATCCTGATCGGGCTGGCGGTGTCGATCGCGCCGACCTTGCGCCTGTACCGCAGCTTCGTGCTCGACGAGGCCGGGCAGGATTATGTGCGCACCGCGCGCGCCAAGGGCTTGAGCGAGCGGCGCGTGATGTGGGTGCACGTGCTGCGCAACGCGGCGATTCCGATCATCACGCATGTGATGTCGAACCTGCCGGCGCTGCTGATCGGGGCCTTCCTGCTGGAGCGCTTCTTCGGCATACCGGGCATCGGGCGCGAAGTGATCCTGGCGGTGGAGCGTAGCGATTTTCCGGTGATTAAGGCGATCACGGTGTATGTGGCGGCGGCAACGATGGTGTTCAACCTGCTGACCGATCTGATGTACCAGGCGGTCGATCCGCGGGTGAAGCTGGCATGACGGCGCTCGTGCATGCCGGATCGCCCGGCTTGTGGCTGCTGGCCTGGCGGCGCTTGCGCGCGGATCGCGTGGCGATGGCGTCGCTGTCCGTGGTGGCGGCGTTCCTGCTGATGCTGGTGCTGTCGGCGACCGGGCTGATCGCCGCGGATTGGGAGAACGAGGTTGGCGTGAATTATGCGCCGCCGGGTTTTGTCGGCGCCGTTGCCGGGGTTGCGTCCGCGCCGGCTCCAGCGCAACCATTGCCGGACAATCCCTTCGATCCGCTGGCCGGCGACATGGCCCAGCTGCGTGGCGCCGCCGCCGGGGCGTCCACGCCTGCCGGCGCCGGCAGGCGCGCGACCCTGCCGTTCGGCGGCGACAAATGGGGCCACGACATCATCAAGAAAACCATCAAGGGCGGCGAAACCTCGATCGTGGTCGGCCTGGTGGCGGCCTTGCTGGCGGTCGGGCTGGGCACCTTGTTCGGCGCGCTGTCCGGCTATTGGGGCGGCGTGGTGGACGACTTCTTCAACTGGTTCTACAGCATCTTCACCGCCATCCCCTCGGTGCTGATGATACTGGCCGTGGCCGCCGTGCTGCAGCAGAAGGGCGTGCTGACGATCGTGCTGATCCTCGGCCTGACCGGCTGGACCGGCCCCTACCGCCTGATCCGCGCCGAATACATCAAGCACAAGGCGCGCGAATACGTGCTGGCCGCCGACGCCATCGGCGCCTCGCACTGGCGCAAGATGTTCTCGCACATCTTCCCCAACGTCAGCCATGTGGCGCTGGTGCAGATGTCGATCCTGGTGGTCGGCTTCATCAAGGCCGAGGTCATCCTCAGCTTCCTCGGCTTCGGCGTGCCGGTCGGCGTGGTGTCGTGGGGCAGCATGCTCAACGAGGCGCAGAACGAGCTGATACTCGGCCGCTGGTGGCAGCTGACCGCCGCCGCCATCGCCATGGCCTTGCTGGTGACGGCGTTCTCCCTGTTCACCGACGCCCTGCGCGACGCCCTCGATCCCAAGGTGAAATGATGACCAGCGAAAACCTATTGGAAATCACCGACCTGCGCATCGCCTTCCGCACCGGCCGCAACACCACGGTGGAGGCCATTAAGGGCGTGTCGTTCAGCGTGCCGCGCAACGGCACCGTCGCGCTGGTCGGCGAATCGGGCAGCGGCAAGTCGGTCAGTTCGCTGGCGGTGATGGGCTTGCTGCCGCCGGACACCACGATCATCGACCCGGCAGGCAGCATCCGCTTCGACGGCCGCGAACTGCTGACGATGAGCCGCGCCGAGCGCCGCGCCATGTGCGGCAAGGATGTGGCGATGATCTTCCAGGAGCCGATGTCGTCGCTGAACCCGGTGTTCACGGTCGGTGCGCAGATAGGCGAAGTGCTGCGTCTGCATATGAAGATGAGCGAGGCGCAGGCGCGCCGGCGCACGCTGGAATTGCTGGATGAGGTCGGCATCCCCGATCCCGCCGGCAAGATCGACGCTTATCCCAGCCAGATGTCGGGCGGCCAGCAGCAGCGGGTGATGATCGCCATGGCCATCGCCTGCGAACCCAAGCTGCTGATCGCCGACGAGCCGACCACCGCGCTCGACGTCACGATCCAGAAGCAGATCATGGAACTGATCGCGCGCCTGCAGAAACGCCATGCGATGGCGGTGCTGTTCATCACCCACGACCTCGGCCTGGTGGCGGAGATCGCCGACCGGGTCATCGTCATGCGCCACGGCGAAGTGCGCGAGGCGGGCGCCGCCCACGACGTTTTCAGCCGGCCGCAGGACGCCTACACCAAGGCCCTGCTGCATTGCCGTCCGACGCTGGACGCGCGGCCATGGCGCCTGCCGGTGATCGCCGATTACATGGCCGGCGTCGAGCACCAGCGCCACGCCGGCGGCGACATCGCCGAAGGGCAGGGCGTGACACCGCTGCATCCGCTGGAGCGCCAGCGCGGCAGCGGCCCGGACGACCAGCCGGTGCTGGTCGTGAACAATCTGAGCAAGAGCTTCTACCTGCGCGAAGGCTGGTTCGGCAGGCGCGAGTTCAAGGCGGTCAAGGACGTGTCGTTCACGCTGGCGCGCGGCAAGACCCTGGGCGTGGTGGGGGAATCCGGTTCCGGCAAGACCACGGTCGGCCTGACCTTGCTGCGCCTGCACCAGGCCACCGGCGGCACCGCCATGTTCGAGGGCCGCGACCTGATCGGCATGCCGGCGCGCGAGTTCCAGGCCTACAAGCGGCGCATCCAGATCATTTTCCAGAATCCGTATGCCTCGCTGAACCCGCGCTTCACGGTCGGCCAGATCCTGCTCGAGCCTATGCGCATCCACCGCATCGGCGCCGACGACCGCGAGCGCGCCGCGATGGCGTATTTACTCTTGGAAAAAGTCGGATTGCCCGCATCTGCCTTCCAGCGCTACCCGCACGAGTTCTCCGGCGGCCAGCGGCAGCGCATCGCCATCGCGCGCTGCCTGACGATGAAGCCGGAGATCCTGGTCTGCGACGAATCGGTCTCGGCGCTGGACGTGTCGGTGCAGGCACAGGTGCTGAACCTGCTGCAGGATTTGCAGGACGAGTTCGGGCTGTCCTATATTTTCATCTCGCACGACCTGTCGGTGGTCAAATACATCGCCGACCAGGTGATGGTGATGCACCAGGGCGCGGTGGTGGAAATGGCCGACTCCGACCAGCTGTACCGCAACCCCGCGCATCCCTACACCCGAGCGCTGCTGGCGGCGATACCGCGGCACGGTTAAGCGTTTTTTAAGTTAAGATA
Source organism: Duganella sp. LjRoot269 (assembly GCF_964254095.1). Classification (NCBI taxonomy): domain Bacteria; kingdom Pseudomonadati; phylum Pseudomonadota; class Betaproteobacteria; order Burkholderiales; family Oxalobacteraceae; genus Duganella; species Duganella sp. LjRoot269. Next base: position 1,788,101 of record NZ_CAXUSL020000001.1, read on the forward strand.
TCCGAATGGCGAACTTAATCTTACTGTTGCAGGAATACGGCGTACTGATCGTGTTTGCGGTCGTGCTGGTCGAGCAGATCGGCTTGCCGATTCCCGCCTTCCCGATACTCATCGTCGCCGGCGCGCTGTCGGTCGACGGCGACACCCGCTGGCCCGCCGTGCTGGCGGTGAGCCTGCTCGCCTGCCTGATCAGCGATTATTTCTGGTTCCGCGCCGGCCGCTATTACGGCAAGCGCATCCTCAAGCTGCTGTGCAAGATCTCGTTGTCGCCGGATTACTGCGTCAGCCAGACCGAGGACAATTTCAACCGCTGGGGCCCGAAGGCGCTGGTGGTGGCCAAGTTCATCCCCGGCTTCAACACGATCGCGCCGCCGCTGGCCGGCGCCATGGGCACCACCAACGGCACCTTCCTCGGCTTCAGCGTGCTGGGCGGCCTGTTCTGGAGCGGGACCGGCATCGCCATCGGCGCCTTCTTCCACACCAGCGTCGACCAGGTGCTGGACGTGCTCAGCACCATGGGCACCACGGCGTTGATCGTGCTGGGCGTGCTGCTGTTGCTGTTCGTCTCGTTCAAGTATGTGGAGCGCAAGCGTTTCCACCAGTCGGTGGACATCGAGCGGATCACGATCGCCGACCTGAAAAAACTGCTGGAGCAGGGGCATGAGCCGGTGCTGGTCGATGCGCGCAGCGTGACGGCGCAGATGCTGGAGCCGGCCGTGCCCGGCGCGCTGCTGTTCAACGGCGGCGATCCGAACGAGCAGATAGCCGCGCTGGACAAGAGCCGTTACATCATCGTCTACTGCAGCTGCCCGAACGACGTCACCGCCGCCCACGTGGCGAAAGGGTTGATCAGCCAGGGCTACAAGCGTGCCCAGCCGCTGCACGGCGGCCTCGACGCCTGGAACGCCGCCTTCGGCACGCCGCAGCCTGTCAGCGAAAACGTAAACAATACCGCTTCCGTGTAAGCCGGACGCCGCCTTTCGCGGCGTTTTTTCAGGCGTTTTTGGAAGCGCTTCCAGTCTTCTGTTGTGGTAAAAAATCGTAGTCATACTACGAAAAAAATATTCCACATTGTAATTTTGCGTGGCAAACGTGCTGCAACTGTACTAAAACTACAAACTTCACTTGCCTCGAATGGTGAAAATACTTTAAGCTTAGGCCTCAACTATTTTCGATCTATCATGACAGCTCAGTCCCTCCAAACGCCTCCCTTTCTGACCACCGCATTCCCTGGTGGCCCGCGTCTGCTGGCGGACATCGGCGGCACCAACGCGCGCTTTGCGCTGGAAACCGCTCCGGGCAAGATTGAGGCGATCGAAGTATTGGCTTGCGCCGCATATCCAACCTTGGCCGCCGCCCTGGTTGCCTATCTGGCCTCGCCGACCGTCACCCAGGCTGGCGTCACCGGCATCCGCAACGGCGCGATTGCGATTGCCAATCCGGTCACCGGCGACATGGTGCGCATGACCAACCACCACTGGGAATTCTCGATCGAGGCGCTGCGCCGCGAAGTCAATTTCGACACGCTGGTCGTCGTCAACGACTTCACCGCGCTGGCTAGTTCCCTGCCGCAGTTGTCGGCCACCCAGAAGCACCAGGTCGGCGGCGGCACGTCCATCGCCGGCACCCCGCTGGGCCTGATCGGCGCCGGCACCGGCCTCGGCGTTTCCGGCCTGATCCCGGGCAAGGATGGCTGGACCGCGCTGCTGAGCGAGGGCGGCCACGTTACTTTCTCGCCGGCCAATGAAACCGAAGTGGCCATCCTGCGCTTCGCCTGGAAGGAATTCGAGCACGTTTCCGCCGAGCGCCTGATGTCCGGCGCCGGCATCGAACTGATCTACCGCGCCCTGGCCGACCACACCGACATGCCGGCCGAAAAGCTGAGCGCCGCCGAAATCTCGCGCCGCGCGCTGGACGGCGAATGCACGCTGTGCGACGAAGTCATCGAAGCGTTCTGCTGCATGCTGGGCACCATCGCCAGCAACGTCGCGATCACGCTGGGCGCGCAGGGCGGTATATATATAGGCGGCGGCATCGTCCCGCGCCTGGGCGAGCGTTTCGACCGCTCCGGCTTCCGCGCCCGCTTCGAAGCCAAGGGCCGTTTCAACAAATACCTGTCCGAAGTGCCGACCTGGGTGATCACGGCGGAATACCCGGCGTTCGTAGGTGTTTCGGCAATCTTGTCAGAAAGACTTGCTGCCGCGTAAGGCAAGTTACATTTCGAAGAACGCGAAATGCGCGTTTTGCGGTTTTATCAGGTACAATTCGGCTTGTTGGATGAAACGTCTTAGCTTGGCCGCGTATGTTTTCGCCCGAAAACCACGCTTCCAGAGCACGTTTTATGTATGAAGCGATGGCTTCGGCCGCCGCTGGCATGTCCCTCTCTCCCGCCTGGCGCGCATCGGCCCGGGCGTCGGAAAAACAGCTTCAGCGAGTATTCCAGCAGGCAGCGTCGTAGATGCTGGCCATTGCCTCACTGAATGTGATTGATTTCTTTCTTGCATGAAAATGCAACCACAAGATTGCTATGGATACAGCAGAGGCTAAAAGAGTCCTCGAAACCGCCTTGCTATGCGCTCGTGAGCCATTGTCGATCCACAGTCTGAAAAAGCTGTTTGTCGAAGTGGACGATCAAGACCGGCCGCGCGGTCCCGGAGTCGGTTCCGATACGATCAAGGAATTGCTCGAAGAATTAAGGCTGGATTGGGCCGGCAAGGGGGTGGAGGTGATCAGCCTGTCGACCGGCTGGCGCTTCCAGAGCCGCCCCGAGATGAAGTTGTATCTCGACCGGATGAACCCGGAGCGGCCGCCCAAGTACTCGCGGGCGACGCTGGAAACCCTGGCCATCATTGCCTACCGCCAGCCGGTGACACGGGGCGATATTGAAGAGATACGCGGCGTAGCCGTTAATTCCCAGACGATCAAGATGCTGGAAGACCGGGGCTGGGTAGACGCCATCGGTTACCGCGACGTCGTCGGCCGCCCGGCTTTGCTGGGCACCACCAAGCAGTTTTTGGATGATTTGGGCTTGAATTCGCTGTCCCAGCTGCCTCCTTTGCAGCAAATCAGCGATATGCAGGGTGGCGGTCCGGATATGGAAGCGTTGGAAGCGGCCCTGCAGGAAAACTTTGAGAAAGCCGCGCAAAGCGAGTTGCCCGTCGTCGAAGCTGAACCAGCGTCGACCAGCCCGGAAGCCGGCCCAGAACCAATTAATCACGACCCTGCGCCAGATTTAACGGTTGACGCTGAGCACAACCAAGAAATGAATAATGAACAATCCTAATTCCCCTGAGACAGTCAACGACGTAGCGCCGGCCGAAGTGGCCGCCAAGCCTAAACGCCGCACCAAAGCCCAGATCGAAGCCGATAGCGAGGCGCATGCGCCGAGCGCCGCCGCCGAGTCCGGCGCCGCGCCGGTCAAGGCCAAGCGCAAGCCCAAGGCGGAGGCCGACCTGGTTGCCGCACCGGCTGCCGCAGACGCCGCGGCCCCGGTGAAAAAAACGCGCGCCAAGCCGGCCGCCAAGGCCGCTCCGGCAGCCGACGGCGCCGAAGCCCAGCCGCAAGCCGCTGCCGCTCCCGCAGCTGTAGCTGCAACTGAACCTCCGGCCAAGGCGCCGCGCGCCAAAAAGCCGGTCGCGACGGTTGTTGCCGATACCGCGGCAGCTGCAGCCGCTGCGCCAGCCGCGGCACCAGCCTCCGCAGTCGAAGCGCAAGCCGCTCCTGCCGAAGCCGGTGAGCGCGCCGAGCGTGGCCCACGCGGTCCGCGCGGCCCGCGCCAGATGCGCGAACAGCGCGCCGCCCGCGAGGCGATGATGCCGCGCCCGGCCCCTGTAGTTGCCGCTGAAGGCGAAGCCGCCCCGGCGGAAGAGGGCACCGCACCGAACGGTGGCAAGCCGCGCCACGAGCGCGGTCCGCGCGACGGCCAGCGCGATGGCCAACGCAACGGCAAGAACGGCAAGGGCAAGAACGGCAAGCCGCGTCCCGGCCAGAACGCCAATGGCGCCAAGACCAACGATGCCGACGCAGCGTTCTCCTACGTCACCTCCGACGCCTTCGACAGCGAAGAGTCGGGCAAGGGCCGCCAGGCGCCGAAAGCCGTGCGCCGCGACCTGACCTCGGACGACGACGCGCCGAAGCTGCACAAGGTCCTGGCCGAAGCCGGCCTCGGCTCGCGCCGCGACATGGAAGACCTGATCGTTGCCGGCCGCGTGTCGGTCAACGGCGAGCCGGCCCACATCGGCCAGCGCATCCTGCCGACCGATGCGGTGCGCATCAACGGCAAGCTGATCCAGCGCCGCGTCAGCAAGAAGCCGCCGCGCGTGCTGGTGTACCACAAGCCGGCCGGCGAGATCGTCAGCCATGACGACCCGGAAGGCCGCCCATCGGTGTTCGACCGCCTGCCGACCATGAAGGCCGGCAAGTGGCTGGCCATCGGCCGCCTCGACTTCAATACCGAAGGCCTGCTGCTGTTCACCACCTCCGGCGACCTGGCCAACCGCCTGATGCACCCGCGTTACAGCATCGACCGCGAATACGCGGTGCGCACGCTGGGCGTGCTGGAAGAAGGCATGCGCCAGAAGCTGCTGGCCGGCGTCGAGCTGGAAGACGGCCTGGCGCAGTTCTCCAAGATCGCCGACGGCGGCGGCGAGGGCATCAACAAGTGGTACCGCGTGATCATCGGCGAAGGCCGCAACCGCGAAGTGCGCCGCATGTTCGAAGCGATCGGCCTGACCGTGTCGCGCCTGATCCGCACCCGCTACGGCGCGATGACCTTGCCAAGCAGCCTGAAACGCGGCCGCTGGGAAGAGATGGAAGAAAACACCGTGCGCGACCTGATGGCGGCGTACGGCGTCGAGAAGAAAGGTGCGGGCGATGTGCCTGCGCCGCGCGGCAAAGGCCCGCAGCAAGCCAAGCCGGCCCAGAACAAGGGCCCGGAAAAGCGTCCGCAACGCGGCCGTGGCGATGACCGCGATTTCGACGACGATGACGAGGACGATCACGACGAACCGAACTTCAACCGCGCCGATGTCAGCAACGACAACGCGATGCCGTTCGCCAAGGCCCCGCGCGGCCAGGGCCGCGGCGGTTTCGGTGGCGGCCAGGGTCGTCCGGGCGGCAACGGCCAGGGTCGTCCAGGCGGCGCCCAGGGCAGCGGCCGTCCAGGCGGCAATGGCAACGGCCAGGGCCGTCCGGCCGGCGCGCAGACGTCGGGCCGTCCGGGTGGTCGTCCGCAGGGCATCGGCGGTTACGCCGGCGGCCGTCCGCTGGGCGAAGGCCCGGCGCGTCCGCAGGGCCAGGGCGGCCGTCCGCAAGGGCAGGGTCGTCCGCAAGGCGGCCAAGGTGGAGCGGGTCAGGGCGGCGGCCAGTCGGCCAAGGGGCCGGGCCGCGGTCCGCGCCAGCCGGATCCGTTGCAGACGACTTTCGGTTTTGGTAATTCCGGCGCGCCGCGCCGCGGTCAGCCGCCACGCGGCGGTGCGATCGACCACGGCATGCCGCGTCGTCGCAAGGGTTAAATCCCCGTCCTTGCAAACCGGCGATAGCGCCTGTTTGCAAGGCTTGTAGCCTTATTTGAACTGTTGCGTGCCTGCTTTTCCGACTCGTGCGGCATTGCAGCGGAGATCATATAAGGTTATAATAACCAGCCTAGTAAAAGTTCTTCGCGGGGTACTTCCCCTGAGAATGCTTTCATCTGGCTGGGTATTACAAGAAGATGGGCAGATGCCCATTTTTTTTTTGGTGAACCGTTTTGAACGGCCTGTTTTTAATATGTTGAAACAGGCCTTGATCTGGAGAATTTCTTGCAGCTGCCGGAATTAATTGAAAAGACCGTAACGGGTCTGGGCTATGAGCTGGTTGATGTCGAACGGGCCGAGCGCGGACTGCTGCGCGTCTTTATCGATTTCAACGCCGCCGACGCCGAAGAAAAAGGCCCGATTACCGTGGAGGATTGTGCCACGGTCAGCCACCAGCTGTCGCACGTGCTGACGGTCGAGAACGTGAACTACGAGCGTCTCGAAATCTCGTCGCCAGGGCTGGATCGCCCGGTGCGCAAGCTGGAAGACTTCGTGCGTTTTGCCGGTTGCGTAGCAATCGTCAAACTGCGCACCGCAATGCCGGGTACGAACAACCGGAAATCGTTCGAGGGCGTTCTGCAAGAACCCCGGGGCGATAATTTGTCGTTGGAATTTGAAAGCAATGAAGGTCCGGCGTTGTTGGAGTTTACGCTCGCCGATGTGGATAAGGCACGCTTGGTGCCAAAGGTGGATTTTAAGGGACGCAAAGCATGAGTCGCGAAGTTTTGTTATTGGTAGACGCGCTGGCGCGTGAGAAAAACGTCGATAAAGATGTGGTTTTCGGCGCGCTTGAATTCGCGTTGGCGCAAGCCACGAAGAAACGCTATGAAGGTGAAGTGGATATTCGCGTTTCGATCGACCGCGAGTCGGGTGAGTTCGAATCCTTCCGCCGCTGGCACGTGGTGCCCGACGAAGCCGGCCTGCAGCTGCCGGACCAGGAAATCCTGCACTTCGAAGCCAAGGAACAGATTCCGGACATCGAAGTGGACGACCACATCGAAGAGCCTATCGAATCCGTCGAATTCGGCCGCCGCTTCGCCCAGGACACCAAACAGGTGGTCCTGCAGCGCGTGCGTGACGCCGAGCGCGAACAGATCCTGGTCGACTTCCTGGAGCGCGGCGACGCGCTCGTGACCGGCACCATCAAGCGCATGGAACGCGGCGATGCGATCGTCGAGTCGGGCAAGATCGAAGCCCGCCTGCCACGCGACCAGATGATCCCGAAAGAGAACCTGCGTATCGGCGACCGCGTCCGCGCCTTCATCCTGCGCATCGACCGCAATATGCGCGGCCCGCAAGTGATCCTGTCGCGCACCGCTCCGGACTTCATCATGAAGCTGTTCGAGCTGGAAGTGCCGGAAATCGAGCAAGGCATGCTGGAAATTAAATCGGCGGCGCGCGACGCCGGCGTCCGCGCCAAGATCGCCGTCTACACGGCCGACAAGCGCATCGACCCGATCGGCACCTGCGTCGGCATGCGCGGTTCGCGCGTGCAGGCCGTGACCGGCGAACTGGGCGGCGAACGCGTCGACATCGTGCTGTGGTCCGAAGATCCGGCGCAGTTCGTCATCGGCGCGCTGGCTCCGGCCAACGTCTCGTCGATCATGGTCGACGAAGAGAAGCACGCGATGGACGTCGTGGTCGACGAGGAAAACCTGGCGATCGCCATCGGCCGCTCCGGCCAGAACGTGCGCCTCGCCTCCGACCTGACCGGCTGGAAGATCAACATCATGACGGCCGAGGAATCGGCCGACAAGGCAGCCCAGGAAACCGCGGCGGTGCGCGCACTGTTCATGGAAAAACTGGACGTCGACCAGGAAGTCGCCGACATCCTGGTGGAAGAGGGCTTTGCCAGCCTGGAAGAAATCGCCTACGTGCCGATCTCCGAAATGCTGGAAATCGAATCGTTCGACGAAGACACCGTCAACGAACTGCGCACCCGCGCCCGTGACGCCCTGGTCACCGAAGCGATCGCTTCGGAAGAAGGCCTGGAAGGCATGGACGAGGCGCTGGTCGGTCTGGAAGGCATGGACCGCGTCACCGCCGGCAAGCTGGGTCTGGCTGGCATCAAGACGGTGGAAGCATTTGCTGCACTGGCCTACGACGAATTCGGCGCCATCCTGGCGTTGTCCGCAGACCGTGCACGAGCATTGATTAAGAGTGAATTTGAAGATGTGACCGACGATGAGATGAAGTTGGTTGACTCGAAGTACGACGACCGTGCCAAAGGCCTCCAGGCCAAGGCATGGAGTCTTGCCGAATCTGCAAAGGCTTAATTTGAGTATCTTTATCATCTCCGCGACACATAGAAAAGAGGACTGAATGGCGAGTAACAACGTAGCCCAATTTGCCACCGAACTGAAGATGCCTGCAGACTTGCTGCTGACGCAGCTGCGTTCTGCCGGCGTCGAAAAAAGTTCGACGTCAGATCCATTGTCGAAAGATGATAAGGATAAGCTGCTCGATCACCTGCGCCGTACCCACGGCGCCTCGGCTGATACCGAAAAGAAGAAGATCACGCTGACGCGCAAAGAAACCACTGAAATCAAGCAGGCCGACGCCAATGGCAAGGCCCGCACGATTCAGGTCGCTGTGAAGAAGGTGCGTACCTTCGTCCAGCGCGACGAGCCGGTCGTCGCCGCGCCGGCGGCGCCTGCCGCCCCGGTGGTCGACGCCGCTGAAGTCGCACGCCGCGAAGAAGAGGCACGCAAGCAGGCAGAACTGATCGCACGTCAGGAAGCGGAACTGCGCGAGAAGCAGGAGCGCCTGGCCAAGCTGGAGTCGGAGAAGGAAGCGCAAGCGCGCGCCACCGCCGCCGCCGAAGCCGAAGCCAAGAAGGAAGCCGACGCTGAAGCCAAGAAAGCCGCCGCCAAGGCCGCCGCCGCCGCGACCGCCGCAGCTGCCGGCACCGCGCCGGTAGCCGACACCGCCGCCGAGGAAAAGAAAAAAGCCGCCGCCGAGGAAGCCAAGAAGAAGGCCGCCGTCGCCGCCAAGGAAGCCGCCGAAAAAGCGGATGCCACCGAGCGCGCACGCAAAGCCGTGGCCGACGAGGTTGCCCAGATCAAGGCCATGATGAACGCGCCGCGCCGCGCCATCAAGGCGCCTGAACCGGCGCCCGCGCCGGTCAAGGCCAAGGTTGCCGAAGGCACGCTGCACAAGCCTGCCACCGGCGCCGTGGCCAAGCCTGGCGAGAAGAAAGACGACAAGAAGCCGGTCACCGCGGACAAGAAGTCGATCAAGTCGGCCAATGTCTCGTCGACCTGGCAGGACGACGCCAAGAAACGTGGCGCACCCGGCGCGGCCAACAAGGGCCGTGGCAACACCGGTTCGACCGGCGGCCGTGACGGCTGGCGCAGTGGCGGCAAGGGCGGCCGTCGCGGCTCGCACGCCGATGACCGCGAAACCAACTTCCAGGCGCCGACCGAAGCCGTCATCAAGGACGTCTACGTGCCGGAAACCATCACCGTGGCCGAACTGGCGCACAAGATGTCGGTCAAGGCATCCGAAGTCATCAAGCAACTGATGAAGCTGGGCCAGATGTGCACCATCAACCAGGTGCTGGACCAGGAAACCGCGATGATACTGGTCGAGGAAATGGGCCACAAGGCCTTCGCCGCCGAGATCGACGATCCGGAAGCGCTGCTGGCCGACCAGGGTGAGCACGCTCACTTTGAATCGGTGCCGCGCGCTCCGGTGGTGACCGTCATGGGTCACGTCGACCACGGTAAAACCTCGCTGCTGGATTACATCCGCCGCGCCAAGGTGGCGTCGGGCGAAGCCGGCGGCATTACCCAGCACATCGGCGCCTACCACGTGGATACGCCACGCGGCACGATCACCTTCCTCGATACGCCGGGTCACGAAGCCTTTACGGCGATGCGTGCCCGCGGTGCGAAAGCAACCGACATCGTCATCCTGGTGGTGGCGGCGGACGACGGCGTGATGCCGCAGACGAAGGAAGCGATCGCCCACGCGAAAGCGGCCGGCGTGCCGCTGGTGGTGGCGATCAACAAGATCGACAAACCGGGCGGCAACGTGGACCGTGTGACGCAGGAACTGGTTGCCGAACAAGTGGTGCCGGAAGAATACGGTGGCGAATCGCCATTCGTGCCGGTATCGGCCAAGACCGGCGTCGGCATCGACGCGCTGCTGGAACAGGTGCTGCTGCAAGCCGAAGTGCTGGAGCTGAAAGCCCCGATCGATGCGCCTGCGCGCGGTCTGGTGGTCGAGGGACGTCTGGACAAGGGCAAGGGCCCGGTCGCGACCATCCTGGTGCAATCCGGTACGCTGAAGCGCGGCGACGTGATCCTGGCGGGCTCTTCCTACGGCCGCGTGCGCGCGATGCTGGACGAAAACGGCAAGCCGATCAACGAAGCCGGTCCATCGATCCCGGTCGAGATCCAGGGCCTGACCGAAGTGCCGCAAGCCGGCGAAGAAGTCATGGTCATGGCGGACGAGCGCAAGGCGCGCGAAATCGGTCTGTTCCGTCAAGGTAAGTTCCGCGACGTGAAACTGGCCAAGCAGCAAGCCGCGAAGCTGGAAAACATGTTCGACCAGATGGCCGAAGGCGAAGTCAAGAACCTGCCGCTGATCATCAAGACCGACGTGCAGGGTTCGCAGGAAGCGCTGGTTGGCTCGCTGCAGAAGCTGTCGACTTCCGAAGTGCGGGTACAGGTTGTGCACGCAGCGGTCGGCGGCATCACCGAATCGGACGTCAACCTGGCGGTCGCCTCGAAAGCGGTCATCATCGGCTTCAACGCCCGTGCCGACGCCCAGGCGCGCAAGCTGGCCGAGTCGAACGGTGTGGACATCCGCTACTACAACATCATTTACGATGCGATCGACGAGATCAAATCGGCGTTGTCGGGCATGCTGGCGCCGGAAAAACGCGAGACCGTCATCGGTCAGGTCGAGATTCGCCAGGTCATCCTGGTCTCGAAAGTCGGCGCCATCGCCGGTTGCCTGGTCACCGATGGCGTGGTCAAGCGTTCGTCCTCGGTACGCCTGCTGCGCAACAACATCGTGGTGTGGACCGGCGAGATCGACTCGCTCAAACGCTTCAAGGACGACGCGAAAGAAGTCCGCGCCGGTCTGGAGTGCGGCTTGTCGCTGAAGAACTACAACGACATCCAGGTGGGCGACTCCCTGGAAGTGTTCGAAGTGCAGGAAATCGCTCGTACGCTGTAAGCTCCGGCGCATAGGGCAGCAACAGGTAAAGTGGACGGGGGCATCAGCTCCCGTCCACTTGCCGTTTATGGAATATCATGGCAAAACATAGCAAAAACATCCCACAGCGCGGTCAGCGCGTGGCCGACCAGATCCAGCGCGACCTGTCGGAAATCATCGCCTACGAGTTGAAGGACCCGCGCGTCGGCATGATCACCATCACCGAAGTGCAAGTGACGCCGGACTACGCGCACGCGAAGATCTTCTTCACCATGCTGAAAGACAGCAAGGAGCAGGTCAAGAACACCGTCGACGGCCTGAGCGCCGCGGCCGGCTACATGCGCGGCCAGCTGGGCAAGCGCCTGCACATCCACACGCTGCCGATGCTGCACTTCGTGCACGACACGTCGACCGCGCGCGGCATGGAATTGTCGCTGCTGATCGACCAGGCCAACAGCACCCGCTCGCTGGACGACGACCAGGCGCCGGCCGAAGAGAAGAAGGACGGCGAGTAAGCACGCTGCACCGATGAAGCAAAACCATCCCAAGAAAGTCCGCGACCTGGTCGACGGCGTGCTGCTGCTCGACAAGCCGGTCGGCTTTTCCAGCAACGATGCGCTGATCAAGGCCAAGCGCGTGCTCAACGCCAAGAAGGCCGGCCACACCGGCACCCTCGACCCCTTCGCCACCGGCTTGCTGCCGCTGTGCTTTGGCGAGGCCACCAAGTTCTCGCAGGACCTGCTGGAAGCCGATAAATCGTACGACACCACGGTGCACCTGGGCCAGACCACCGACACCGGCGACACCGAAGGCGAAGTGATAGCCAGCCGGGCCGTCGACGTCACGCTGGAGCAGATCCACGCCGTGCTGGAGCGCTTCCGCGGCCCGATCGCGCAGGTGCCGCCGATGTACTCGGCGCTCAAGCGCGACGGCAAGCCGCTGTACGAATACGCCCGCGCCGGCATCACGCTGGAACGCGAGGCGCGCAACGTGGTCATCCACAAGCTCGAGCTGGTGTCTTACGAGGCGCCGTTCCTGAAGCTCTCGGTCACCTGCAGCAAGGGCACCTATATCCGCGTGCTGGGCCAGGACATCGGCGAGGCGCTCGGCTGCGGCGCCCATCTGAACGCGCTGCGCCGCACCCAGGTCGGCGCGCTGACCATGGACGGCATGCTGACCCTGGAGCAGCTGACGGCGCACGAAGCGCCGCTGAGCCTGCTGGCGCCGGTCGATGCGTTGCTGTCGAGCTTTCCGGCCGTGCACTTGACGGCCGAGCTGGCCAAACGCTTCCTCAACGGCCAGCGCCTGGCGCTGGGCAAGGAAGCGGTCGTGGTGCCAGCCGGGCAGGGCAGGGTCCGGGTTTACCTGGACGGCAAGCTGCTCGGCACCGCCATCCTCGGCGAGTACAGCATCCTGGCGCCGGAGCGCCTGATCGCCTTTAATTCGCCACCGGCGTCACCCTAGCCGCCAATAAAGCAACTCTTTGAAAATATTCAGGATTTCAGAGGGAGTTGCACCGCAACATGCTATACTACGCGGTTCCAGAAATTGGCCACTCTCGTACGTTACGTACGCACCCGCAGTTTTTCAGCAAATATAACGACCATGTCTACTACAAAACGCGCAATTCGCAACATCGCCATCATCGCCCACGTTGACCACGGTAAAACCACCCTCGTCGACAAACTGCTGCGTCAATCCGGTACCTTCCGCGAAAACCAGCAAGTTGAAACCCGCGTGATGGACTCGAACGACCTCGAAAAAGAACGCGGCATTACCATTCTGTCGAAGAACTGCGCGGTTGAGTACGAAGGCACCCACATCAACATCGTCGATACCCCTGGCCACGCCGACTTCGGCGGCGAAGTGGAGCGCGTGCTGTCGATGGTCGACTCGGTGCTGCTGCTGGTCGATGCGCAGGAAGGCCCGATGCCGCAGACCCGCTTCGTCACCCGCAAGGCGCTGGCGCTGGGCCTGAAGCCTATCGTCGTGGTCAACAAGATCGACCGTCCGGGCGCGCGCGCTGAATGGGCGATCAACCAGACCTTCGAACTGTTCGACAAACTGGGCGCCACCGACGAACAGCTGGACTTCCCGGTTGTCTACGCATCGGCGCTGAACGGTTACGCCAGCCTGGACCCGGAAGTGCGCGAAGGCGACATGACCCCGCTGTTCGAAGCGATCCTGAAGCACGTTCCTGTCCGTGACGACAATCCGGACGGTCCGCTGCAGATGCAAGTGACCTCGCTGGACTACTCGTCCTACGTCGGCAAGATCGGCATCGGCCGTATCTCGCGCGGCCGCATCAAGGCCGGCCAGGACGTCATCGTCCTCAACGGCCCAGGCTCGACCCCGATCAAGGGCCGCATCAACCAGGTGCTGAACTTCAAGGGCCTGGAGCGCGTGCTGGTGGACGAAGCGGTCGCCGGCGACATCGTGCTGATCAACGGTATCGAGGAAATCGGCATCGGCTCGACCATCTGCCAGCCGGACACCCCGGATGCGCTGGAAATGCTGACCGTCGACGAGCCGACCCTGACCATGAACTTCATGGTCAACAACTCGCCGCTGGCCGGCCGCGAAGGCAAGTTCGTCACCAGCCGCCAGCTGCGCGACCGCCTGGACCGCGAACTGAAAGCCAACGTCGCGCTGCGCGTGGCGCCGACCGACGACGACACCATCTTTGAAGTGTCGGGCCGCGGCGAGCTGCACCTGACGATTTTGATCGAAAACATGCGCCGCGAAGGCTTCGAGCTGGCCGTGTCGCGTCCGCGCGTGGTGTTCAAGATGGTCGACGGCGTGCGCCACGAGCCGTTCGAGCAACTGAGCGTTGACGTCGAGGAAGCCAATCAGGGCGGCGTGATGGAAGAACTGGGCCGCCGCCGCGGCGACCTGCAGAACATGGAATCGGACGGCAAGGGCCGTGTCCGCCTGGAATACAAGATCCCGGCGCGCGGCCTGATCGGCTTCCAGGGCGAATTCATGACCCTGACCCGTGGTACCGGCCTGATGTCGCACGTGTTCGACGAATACGCGCCGGTGGACAACACCAAGGGCGAGCTGGGCGGCCGCCGCAACGGCGTGCTGATCTCGCAGGACGACGGCGCCGCCGTGGCCTACGCGATCTGGAAGCTGCAGGATCGCGGCCGCATGTTCGTGGTCCACAACGACCCGGTGTACGAAGGCATGATCATCGGCATCCACTCGCGCGACAACGACCTGGTGGTCAACCCGATCAAGGGCAAGCAGCTGACCAACGTGCGTTCGTCGGGTACCGACGAAGCGGTGCGCCTGGTGCCGCCTATCCAGATGTCGCTGGAATACGCCGTCGAATTCATCGACGACGACGAACTGGTCGAGATCACGCCGAAATCGATCCGCCTGCGCAAGCGTTTCCTGAAGGAACACGAACGCAAGAAGGCATCGCGCGAAGGCGCATAAGCCCTCCATAGCCTTAAAACCGCCCTTACAGGCGTGAAAGCCGTCCAGCGCAAGCTGGGCGGCTTTTTGTCATTTTGCGGCCCGTGGCGGCGCTCTGCTGCGTTTTGCCCAAATCGCACCATCATGGGCCACCATATAAAATTTGGTGACCGGTCCCGATAGTTAAAACCGCGTCTGCCAACCACCTATTTTTGGTAGAGAAATTGCACCAAATCAGTGATATTTATGCGCGAAATAGGGGTAATCACGCACCAATATGATGCGCCATTGCGTTAGAGGAAAGATAAATGTTGTTTTATTGATGAAAATTCCGCACTTGCAATTGACACCATTTTGGCCCGCGTGGTTTTATCGATGCTTGAGTTCGTTTTACTCACCGTAAAGCAAGCTTAAAGGGAATCGCCCATAAAGCGATTCGTAGTTGGAAAAAAGTTGGGGCTATTAAAAAACACAGCTGGTGGCGACAAGATGTGCTCACTCACAGACTTGACGTCAAACAAGCTTCTTCAATCGGGAAATTGGGAAATCACATGTTAAGAAAAACCGTTATTGCTCACGCGTTAACAGTCGCGTTTGGCACTGCTATCATCATGACCGGCGTTATCCAGCCTGCCATGGCGCAGTCGAATGCGACCGGTACCATCTTCGGCGTCGTCTCGCCAGGACCGGATGTGAAAGTTCACATCGAAAATCCAGCCACCGGCGTCCGCCGCACGCTGGTACCAGACGCATCGGGCCGCTTCCAGGCGACCTCGCTGCCGACCGGTAGCTACAAGCTGACCCTGGTCAAGGGCGACGCCGTCATCGGCACCGCCGAGGCCGATGCAACCCTGGGCAAGAGCACCGAAGTCGTGTTCCCTTCGCAGCAGATCCAGACCGTTCAAGTGTCCGGCCAGCGCCGCACCATCGACGTGTCGACCAGCCCAAGCGGCGCCACGTTCACCGCCAAGCAACTGGAATCCCTGCCGATCGCCCGCAACATCGAAGGCATCATCCAGCTGGCCCCGAACACCACCCGCGTCGACAGCCGTTTCGCTGGCGGTGCCTCCTTCGCCGGCGGTGCCGCGTCGGAAAACTCGTACTACATCAACGGTTTCCCAGTGGTCAACCCACTGACCGGCCTGGGCGCGTCCCAGCTGCCGTTCGGCGCGATCGCCGAAGCGCAAGTGCTGACCGGTTCCTACGGCGCCGAATTCGGCCGTTCGACCGGCGGTGTGGTCAACGTCATTTCGAAGTCCGGTACCAACACCTGGGAAGCCGGCGTGATGACCAGCTTCCAGCCGCAAAACCTGCGCGCGACCTACAAGAACTTCAACTATTCCAAGACCGGCGCGCCGAACAACGTCAATACCGACGGCACGCTGCGTCAGAGCCGCGACAAGAACACCTATGAAGAGCAGATCACCAGCGTCTACGTTGGCGGTCCGCTGATCAAGGACAAGCTGTTCATCTTCGCCGCTGCCGAAGAAGGCGACCGCGATGAATCCTTCGTCAACCTGACCCGTACCGCGACCTCGCTGGGCCAGAACGCATGGCGCGATCGTCAGACCCGCACCTCGCGCTACCTGTTGAAATTGGATTACAACATCACCGACAATCATCGTCTGGAATTCACCGCGTTCGGCGATACGCCGAAAGAGCAGGTGCAGGATTCGGGCATGATCGGCACCGGTGCCAACGGCGCGGTCACCGCAGCCGACTACGCCATCGCCGGCCGCAAGAACAACATCACCTCGCGCGCCACCCGCACCGACGTCGACAGCAACGGCGGCAAGACCGCCATGCTGAAGTACACCGGTAACCTGACCCAGGACCTGATCCTGACCGGTCTGTGGGGCCAAACCGTATCGCGTCACGAAAACGAGTTCCCGAACTACGATCCTAGCGCCGTGCTGTTCTCGACCATCGCCTTGCCTGCCAACCAGGCGGCCGGCGTCAGCTACCCTAACCCGCAGCCACAGAGCGGCAACGTGCTGGCCAACGGTTCGAAAGACGACGTGAAGAACTACCGCGTCGACTTGGAATGGCAACTGGGCAAGCACACGCTGCGCGGCGGTCTGGATCACACCAAGGTCGCTTCGATCAACGCCGGTGAATTCAAGGCCGGTGGCGGTACCTACGAGTACCTGAAAACGGCCAAACCGGGCGCGCCATTCGACGTGACCGGCGGCACCGTGCCTGCGCTGACCCCATACGGCGGCCTGGCTGCCCAGGGTTACTATGTGCGTAAAGGCCTGTTCTCGGACGTGACCAATTCGTTCTCGAAACAGAGCGCGCAGTACCTGGAAGACAAATTCCAGATCTCGCAGAACGTGCTGATCACCGGCGGTCTGCGTCGTGAAGGCTTCGAGAACATCAACGACGCCGGCGTCACCTTCCTCGACATGAAGGCGAGCTACTCGCCGCGTCTGGGCGTGGCATGGGATGCCAACGGCGATGCATCGCTGAAGATCTTCGGTAGCGCCGGTCGCTTCTCGGTACCGATCCCGACCCACATCGCCGTGCGCGGTGCAGGCCGTTCGACCTTTACCGACCAGTACTACACCTACACCGGCGTCAACGCCGACGGTTCGCCTATCATCGGTTCGCAGCTGACCGCTCCGCTGTCGGGCAACAACGAGTTCGGCCAGGACAAGGACGTCAAGACCTTGGCCGCGCTGGACATGAAGCCTTCCTACCAGGATGAGTTGGTTGTCGGTTTCGAGAAAGCCTGGTCGCCAACGCTGAACTTCGGCGCCAAGGTCACCTACAAGAAACTGAAATCGACCATCGATGACTTCTGCGACGTTCGTCCGTTCGAACGTTGGGCTGCCGCGCACAACATCGAGATCACCAACCCACTGTGGGGTAACACTTGCCAGACCTTTAACCCAGGTCGCGACAACACCTTCTACATCGACTTCGTAGGCGGCGGCAAGAACGACACCCTGGTGCACCTGACCAAGGCTGAGCAAGGCTTCCCTGACCCAACCCGTACCTACGCCGCTCTGGATCTGTTCCTGGAACACCCAATGCGCAACGGCTGGTATGGCAAGGTGAACTACACCCTGTCGAAAAACAAGGGTAACACCGAAGGCCAGGTTCGCTCGGACAACGGCCAGACCGACGTGTCGGCTACCTCGGTATGGGATTACCCAGAGCTGATGGTAGGCGCCGATGGCCTGCTGCCTAACGATCGCAAGCACCAACTGAAAGCGTTCGGCTTCTACCAGCTGAACAAAGAGTTCACTTTCGGCGGTAACATGCTGGTGGCTTCCGGCCGTCCACGCAGCTGCATCGGTAGCGCTCCAGCTCCTGGCGATTCGCCGAACTACTCGAACCAGACCTTCTACTGCTTCGGCGCCGACCGCAGCAAGAACGTCCTGGTGCCACGCGGTACCCTGGGCCGTCTGCCATGGGATACCCGTCTGGACCTGAACGCCGTGTACTCGCCGCAGTCGCTGAAGGGCCTGGCATTCAAGATCGACGTGTTCAACGTGTTCAACCGTCAAACCATCCAGAACGTGACCGAAGCCTACAACAGCGGTACCGCTGTGTCGGCCAACTACGAGGCGCCTCTGTCGGCTACGGCTCCACGTTCGGCCAAGTTCACTGTCCAGTACGATCACAAGTTCAACTGATGATCTGACGGCAGTCTGAAAACCCCCACCAGCCTCCGGGCCAGGTGGGGGTTTTTTTTCGTCTCGGGATTCGGTTGCCTTTTCATTTCCACTGGGGTACTTTGATGCATGGCAGCATAGCCAGCATCAAGGAGACTCCGGTGAGCGACGACAAGCAGGGCTGGCCGCAATGGCCCGCCAATCCCTTCCTTCTGGCCCAGCAGGCGACCGATTACTGGATCGACGCCTGCCAGCGCAGCGTGCTGTTCATGGACGTGCTGCGCCAGCGCGGCGACGAGCGCAACCACCGCGCCGAGCAGACCGCGCCGCATGTGCTGAGCTTTGAGTTCGAGGTCGTGCTCGACGGCCGCGACCTGGCGCGCCCGGTCAACTACGGCCTGCTGCATATCGTGCCGCCGGACGGCGTCGCCCCCGATGCCGCCAAGCGCCCCTTCATCGTGTTCGATCCGCGCGCCGGCCACGGCCCCGGCATCGGCGGCATGAAGCAGGACAGCGAAATCGGCGTCGTGCTGAAGGCCGGCCATCCCTGTTATTTCGTCGGCTTCCTGCCGCAGCCGGTGCCGGGCCAGACCATCGAGGACGTGTGCCGCGCCGAGGCGCAATTCATCGCCAGGGTGGCCGAACTGCATCCTCAGGCCGATGGCAAGCCCGCGCTGATCGGCAATTGCCAGGCCGGCTGGCAGATCATGATGACCAGCGCGCTCAATCCTGACCTGGTCGGCCCGCTGGTGCTGGCCGGCGCTCCGCTGTCGTACTGGGCCGGCGTGCGCGGCAAGAATCCCTTGCGCTACCTGGGCGGCGTGCTTGGCGGTACATGGATGACTTCGCTTGCAGGCGACCTCGGCAACGGCATTTTCGACGGCGCGCAGCTGGTCGCCAACTTCGAGAAAATGAATCCGTCGAACACGCTGTGGAGCAAGAACTACAACGCGTATTCGAAGATCGACACCGAGGCGCCGCGCTTCCTGGAGTTCGAGAAATGGTGGGGCAATCCGGTGCTGCTGAACGCGGGCGAAATGCAGTACATCGCCGACTCGCTGTTCGTCGGCAACCGCCTGAGCGACGCCGCGCTGCTCGACAGCGCCGGCCACCGCATCGACCTGCGCAACATCAAGTCGCCGATCGTGGTGTTCTGCTCGTGGGGCGACGACATCACGCCGCCGCAGCAGGCGCTGGGCTGGGTGCTGGACCTGTACGAGGACGACGCCGCGCTGGTGGCGGGCGGCCAGACCATCATCTACTCGATGCACGAGGACATCGGCCACCTGGGCATCTTCGTCTCGGCCTCGGTGGCCAACAAGGAGCACGAGGAATTCACAGCGGCGATGGACATGATAGACATCATGCCGCCCGGCCTGTACGAGGCGGTGTTCCTCGACAAGGACGAGGAAATGCTGCAGGCCGAAATCGCCGCCGGCGACCTGGCGGCCGGCGACTACGTGATGCGCTTCGAACGGCGCGGCCTCGATGCGCTGCGCGCGCTGGGCGGCAACGATGTCGAGGACGAGCGCCGCTTCGCCACCGTCGCCCGCGTGTCGGAAATCAACCAGGGACTGTACCGCACCTTCGCCAGCCCGCTGGTGAAGACCATGGTCAGCGAGAGCAGCGCGGAGCGGCAGCGCGAGCTGCATCCGCTGCGCCTGCGCTACACGGCCTTCTCCAGCAAGAATCCGCTGCTGAACGGCATTCCGGCGATGGCGGCCAAGGTGCGCGCCGAGCGCCGCCCGGTGGCGGCCGACAATATCTTCCTGCAGATGCAGGAAGCGATGTCGGAACAGATCGTCGCCGCGCTGGACCGCTACCGCGACCTGCGCGACCACGCCACCGAACAGTTGTTCCTGAATGTCTACGGCTCGCCGGTGCTGCAGGCGCTGGTGGGCCTGCGCACCGACGGCGGCAGGCCGCGCCGCATTGGCCGCGACATCGCGCGCGAGGCGGCGCTGGTGGCGCACCGCGCCGCGCTGGCGCTGAAGACGGGAGAGGGCGGGGTGGCCGAAGCCATCATCCGCGGCTTGCTGTATATCTACCGCAGCCCGGAAATGAGCGCCGCCGACGAGCGCGCCTTCGCCACCATACGCCAGTTGCGTCTGCGCACCTCGGACGACAAGGAAATGAGCCTCACCCACTTCAAGGAAATCGTGCGCGACCAGTATCTGATGCTGCAGGTGGACGAGGCGGCCGCGATGCGCGACCTGCCGCTGCTGCTGCCGGCCGAGCCGGAAGCGCGCGCGGCGGCGCTGGGCATCGTGCGCCAGGTGGCCGGCGCCACCGGCACGCTGACCGGCGACGGCGCCGCGCGGCTGGAACGCGTGGCCGGAATGTTCGGCCCGAAGGCGCCCAAGCTGGCGGTGGTGCGCAAGAAGAAAAAGGCGTAGTCCACTGGTTACAGGCGCGGCAGCGGTTTTTCCATGAACACGCTGAGCGGATCGTCCGGATAACCGCCGTAGGGCGCGCAGCGCTGGAAGCCGTGGCGCTGGTACAGGCCGATCGCCTCCGGCTGCGCCGGGCCGGTTTCCAGCACCAGCAGCGGACAGCCCTGGTCCAGCGCAGCCTGTTCCAGCAGGGACAGCACGCCCAGCGCCAGTCCCTTGCCGCGCTGGGCCGGCTGCACGTACATGCGCTTGATCTCGCCGTACTCCGGCGTCAATACGATGGCGCCGCAACCGACGATGGCGCCTTCGGTGTCGCGCGCGACGGCGAACTTGACGTGCGGCTGCATCAGCGAGTCCAGGTCCAGCGCGTACACGGATTCGGGTGGATACAGGGTCAGCTGGTAGGCATCGAGATCGGCGATCAGGGCGATGACCTCGGGCTGGTCGGGTGATTCAAAGGCGATTTGCATAGTGGCGGTGGGTGACAGTTTATTGGATGATAAAATCCAGTATAATGGATTTCATGGATATCAACAAACTTATTGCCAGCCGTTTGCTGGCCTTGCGCGAAGCGCGGCAGTTGTCGTTGACGGCCTTGTCCGAGCGCAGCGGCGTCAGCCGGTCGAATATCTCGCTGATCGAGCGTGGCGAGAGCAGCGCCACCGCCACCGTGCTGGACAAGCTGGCCGGCGCCCTAGGCGTGACGCTGGCCTCGCTGTTCGAGGCGGGGGAGGCGGCGCCGAGCGCGCCATCGCCGCTGCGGCGCGCGGCCGAGCAGGCGGTGTGGACCGATCCGGCCTCCGGCTACGTGCGGCGCCAGCTGTCGCCGCCGGCCCGCTCGCCGATGCAGCTGGTCGAAGTGATCTTCCCGCCCGGCCAGCGCGTGGCCTACGAGCAGGTGCTGCGCGAGTCCGACGTCTACCAGCAGGTGTGGCTGCTGGAAGGTGTGATGGACATCAGCGCCGGCGACGGGCAATGGCGGCTGGAGCCGGGCGACTGCCTGGCCATCCGCGAGGACCTGCACATCAGCTACGCCAATCCCGGCAAGAAGCCGGCCCGCTACCTGGTCGGACTGGTGACGCTGCCGTTTGTGTTGTAGCCTATGGACTTCAATCGGCATCTGCGGAGGAGGGCATGGAACTCAAGGAAATCATGAGCAAGAACGTGGTGACGGTGGAGTTGGACGACCGTCTCAGCCTGGTCAAGGAAATCTTCGATCACGGCAAGTTCCACCACGTGCTGGTGATGGAGCAAGGCGAGCTGCTGGGCGTGGTCTCGGACCGCGATCTGTACAAGGCGCTCAGCCCCAACCTCGGCAGCTCGGTGGAAACCTACAAGGACGTGGCCACGTTGAACAAGAAAGTCCACCAGATCATGTCACGCCGCCCCGTCGTGCTGCGCGAGGACGCCAGTGTGGACGACGCCATCGACGTGTTCAATGCGCACAATATTTCGTGCATTCCCATCCTCAGCGCTGCCGACCGGCTGGTCGGCATCCTTAGCTGGCGCGACATCCTGCGGGCGCTGCGGACGCCGCCCGCCGCCTGAGCTATAATGTCGACCCCCGACCGATACCGAGTGTTGCCGCCATGACCATCATCAACCTGCCGACCACCGCCAAGGCCCCCGCAGTGCCGGGCCGCCGCCTGTCTGTCGCGCCGATGATGGACTGGACCGACCGCCACTGCCGCGTGTTCCACCGCGAGATCAGCCGTCACACCTGGCTGTACACGGAAATGGTCACCACCGGCGCGCTGGTCTACGGCGACGTCGAGCGCCACCTGCGCTTCAGCGATGAAGAGCATCCGGTGGCGCTGCAGCTGGGCGGCAGCGATCCGGCCGACCTCGCCACCAGTGCAAAACTGGGCGAGAAGTGGGGCTACGACGAGATCAACCTGAACTGCGGCTGCCCGTCCGAGCGCGTGCAGAAGGGCGCGTTCGGCGCCTGCCTGATGGCCGAGCCGCAGCTGGTGGCCGACTGCGTCAAGGCCATGCGCGACGCCGTCAGCATCGACGTCACCGTCAAGCACCGCATCGGCATCGACCAGACCGAGAGCTACGACTTCGTGCGCGACTTTGTCGGCACCGTCAACCAGGCCGGCTGCACCACCTTTATCGTGCACGCGCGCAACGCCATCCTGAAGGGCCTGTCGCCCAAGGAAAACCGTGAAGTGCCGCCGCTGAAGTACGAATTCGCCTATCAATTGAAGCGCGATTTTCCTGACTGCGAAATCATTATCAACGGTGGCATCAAGACCGAAGCCGAAATCGACGAGCATCTGAAGCACCTGGACGGCGTCATGCTGGGCCGCGAGGCGTATCACAATCCGTTCATGATGGCCGGCTTCGACCAGCGTTACTATGGCGCCGCCACCACGCCCAAGACCCGCGAACAGGTCCTGGAAGCAATGATTCCCTACATTCAGGCCCAGTTGGCCCAGCACGGTGGACACGGCTTGAAGCTCAATTCCATCACCCGCCACATGCTGGGGCTGATGCAAGGCCTGCCGGGTGCCCGCGCTTTCCGCCAGGTCCTGTCCGACTCCAAAAAACTCGCCGCCGGCGACGCCCGCCTGCTGCTCGAAGCCGCCTCGCACCTGCGCATTGCAGCATGATCTAGCCTATTTGGCAAACAATCGTCGGGTGTGTTGGTATTTCCACGCAGAAAGTTCGCTTGCGTATTTTTAAGGCAGGTTTTGCTTGCTTTGAAGCAAAATTTGCATCTATAATTCCCTAATATACACACATATCCACGCTGTTCCTTCTGTGTATTTGCGGTTCAAAAGCGACACATCAGCATTCCCCGAACCGCTAGTTTTGCATTCGCAGTCATTGTTTGCTACTGTCACATATATTACCTAGCAGCAAGGGCCGAGTGGATAGTGCCGTGCAAAAGACGAAGCCATCCAGGGCACTCTTATCAACTGTGTCACTTACGAAGAGACGAAATGAATTTAGCAAAAATGAAAGTCGGAACGCGCCTGGGTCTCGGATTCGCGCTGGTTCTCTTATTCCTGGTGGCGGTGACGACCGTCGGCATCTTCCGCATGGCACAAATCCAGGATCGCCTGGACCACGTCATCAGCGTGAACAACGTCGTCTCGCGCCTGGTGGTCGATATGCGCGCGAACGTGGGCGACCGCATCACGTCGCTGCGTATCCTGACCCTGATGACCGATGCCGGCGACATGGAGCCGGAAATGAATCGCATCAAGGAACTGGCCGGCAAGTACGCCGATGCACAAAACAAACTGAGCACGCAGTTCTCGGTCGAAGCCACGCCTGAAGAAAAGGCGCTGCTGGCGACCATCAAGGAGCAGGAAGCGATCGCCATGCCGGCCATCGCCAAGGCGTCCGAACTGTGGCTGGCCAACAAGGCCGAAGAAGCAACCAAGGTACTGATCAAGGAAATCCGTCCAGCCCAGAAAAAATGGATGGCCGCGCTCGACCAGCTGGCCACGCTGGAAGACAAGCTGAACGCACAAGTACAAGTAGACGCCGCCAGCGGCTTCTCCAGCGCCCGCAGCTTCATGATCGTGCTGGGCCTGCTGGCTGTCGGTATCTCGGTAGCCGCCGCCGTGGTGATCACCCGCGGCCTGCTGAAACAACTGGGCGGCGAGCCTGACTACACGGCGTCGATCGCCGGCAGCATCGCCAACGGCGACCTGTCGATCGCCATCGATACCGCCGGCAACGACAAGGACAGCCTGCTGGCCGAAATGAAAGAAATGCGCAACAGCCTGGTCGATATCGTGGGCCAGGTCCGCTCCGGCACCGAAACCATCGGCACCGCCTCGCGTGAAATCGCCGCCGGCAACATCGACCTGTCGTCGCGTACCGAAATGCAGGCCAGCTCGCTGGAAAAAACCGCGTCGGCGATGGAAGAACTGACCTCGACCGTTAAACAGAATGCGGACAATGCCCGCGAAGCCAACCAGCTGGCGTCGGCCGCGTCGGACGTGGCGATCAAGGGCGGCAAAGTGGTGTCGGAAGTGGTCGACACCATGAGCTCGATCGACGCATCGGCCAAGAAGATTGTCGACATCATCGGCGTGATCGATGGCATCGCCTTCCAGACCAACATCCTGGCGCTGAACGCCGCGGTGGAAGCGGCACGTGCCGGCGAACAAGGCCGCGGCTTCGCCGTGGTGGCGTCGGAAGTGCGCAACCTGGCCCAGCGTTCGGCCGGTGCGGCAAAAGAAATCAAGATGCTGATCGATGACTCGGTCGAAAAAGTCGGCGCCGGCACCAAGCTGGTCGGCCAGGCCGGCGTGACGATGGACGAGGTGGTTGCCTCGGTCCGCCGCGTGACCGACATCATGAGCGAAATCGCCAACGCCAGCCAGGAGCAGAGCGCTGGTATCGAACAGGTCAATGTCTCCATCATCGAGATGGACAGCATGACCCAGCAAAACGCCGCGCTGGTGGAAGAAGCCGCCGCCGCCGCACAAAGCTTGCAAGACCAGGCCGCCGAACTGTCGCGCGTGGTCAGCATCTTCAAACTGGTGGAAGGCGAGGAGCGCGTTACGGCTCCTGTGTACCAGCCTGCCGCCACCAAGGCAGTGGTCAAACCGATCACCGCCCGTGCTCCTGTGAAAAAACTGGCCGCCGCGCCAGCCGCAGCAGCCAAACCGAAGAAAGTCGCCTCGGCAGCCAGCACCGCCGGCAGCGACGAGTGGGAAGAGTTCTAAAACTTTGCCGCAGTCTGCCGTCGCGCTTTTGCGCGGCACGTAGGTCCGCTGTGGGATTCGACTAACCAGTTTTTAATAATAATTATTTGGAAATTGTATAATGAATAAGTTTTCTACCAGTGTATTCGCCGCCGTCATCCTGTCCGCCGCTTCGACCGCTTTCGCCGGCGAAGTGCCAGCATCGCTGGACTCCAAGAATTGCAAGGCTGAATACCCTAAGGCATCGCTGATCAACGAAGAGCAGGGCGACGTCACCATGTCCTTCCTGGTGGCTGCGGACGGTAACGTGGTTGAGTCGAAAGTCGACAAGTCGAGCGGCTACAAAAACCTCGACAAGGCCGCCATCAAGGCCCTGAGCGCCTGCAAGTTCAAGCCGGGCACCAAGGACGGCGCCGTGGCCCAGACCTGGACCAAAGTCGATTACAGCTGGAAGCTGTAATAAATCAGCATCAAAGTGCCGGATACTAAAACACTTGGGGAAATCAGATGTCTACAAATAAGCGTTGGTTAAGTGTGATTGCAGCAGTGCTCGTTTCGAGCGCACCAGTGGCGTTTGCTGCTGAAGTTCCGGCCAGTTTCGATGCAAAAAACTGCAAGGCGGAATACCCGAAAGCGTCGCTGATGAACGAAGAGCAGGGGACGGTATCGATGTCCTTCCTGGTCAAGCCGGACGGCTCGGTGGCCGATTCCAAGGTTGAAAAGAGCAGCGGTTTCAAGAACCTGGACAAGGCCGCGATCAAGGCCATCAGCGCCTGCAAGTTCAAGCCGGGCACCAAGGACGGCGCCCCGGCCGAAACCTGGACCAAGGTCGATTACGCCTGGAAGCTGGACTAAGCAGCGGGAGTAAGCCCGGCGTTGCAGACAAAAAAGGAACCGCGCGCGGTTCCTTTTTTTTCGTCTGTTACATCGGGTGTAACAAGCTGTAATGGGACTCCAGCATTGCCGCACTTCCTTATATAGTAACATCTGGAACAAGGAGAATTCGCCATGAAAACCATCATCGCCGTAGTGGCCGCCCTGGCGGCAATGACAGGCTGCGCAGTGCAGCAGCCGTATTACACCAGCGCCCGCGTGCAGGATCCGTATCAGTGGCATACCGTGTCGACCGTGCCTGCTGGCAGCAGCGTGCAGTCGGGCACGTGGACGGAAGAGTTGCCGGCGCAAAGCGCGTCGCGCGTGGTGTATACCACCGAGCCGGTCTATACGACCACCTACGTCGCCCAGCCGGTTTATTACGCGCCGGCACCGGCCTATTACTACCCGCCGGTATCGATCGGCCTGGACTTTTCGTTCGGCCACTGGTGCTGCGGCGGACGCGGCTGGGGTGGGCGCGGCTACCACCGCCGCTGACCGGTTGCTAAAGCTCGCCGCGCCTGCGGCGAGCTTTGCTGTCAGCCCACGTATTTGTGCGTCGCCACCCTGGCGTGCGCCGGCGCAAGGCCGCGCTTTTTCTTGATGTACAAGGCCATTCCTTCCTTCAGCTTGTCCATGCTGCTTTTCTCGACAAACATCCCCTTGTTCTGCCGCACCGGATCGAGCACGTAGCGCGATTCCGAAATGAAGCGCGCGCACTCCGTCAGCAGCGGATCGAGATGCTGGCGTTTGTTCTGTTCCCATTGCGCCATCCAGCCATCCTCGATGATGTTGTCGCACAGGATGTTGAGCACGCTGCTGGTGCTGTTGTTGGCCAGGTAGTAGCAGCCCAGCAGCGGCGACACCCGGAAGATGTTCGACGACAGCGCTTCCATCGCCGACGCGCTCAGGATCTGGTTGACCTTCTTCATCTCCTTGTAGCGCGCGCCCATGATCATGATCTTCTGGCAGGTGGTGGCGATCGCGCTGGCGGCCGCCACGGCCGGGCCGGTCACGCCGCCGAGGTCGGCGAACAGACCGGCCGTGGACACCGCCAGCTGGGTGGTCTGGATCGCCGCCAGCGCCGCATGCTCGTTGCGGCTGGTGCGCAGCAGCGCGGCTACGGCGTCGCAGGCGTCGCGGGCGTCGCCCGGCAGCAGGAAGCCGCGCTGCACCGTGGTCTTCTGCGACTTGTGCCAGTCCATCGCCGCCGTGCCCCAGTTGCTGGCCGCCTTGGCGCCGGCCTTGACCTGCTGCACCAGCGGCAGCGCCGAGCTGATGAAGTCGGCCATGAACTCGACGCCCAGTTCGGCCAGGATGACCTCGATGTCCAGGCTGTCGAACAGCTCGAACAGCAGCCGCAGCACCTTGTCGAAGCCCGGCACCTTGAGCATGGTCGGGAAGTCGAAACCGGGGATGTGAATCTTGCTGAAGTCGATCTCGCCCAGGTTGATGTTGGGCAGGTCCAGGTTGGGCAGGTTGAGGTTGGGCAGGCTGATGTCCGGTATCGCCAGGTGCGGCAGGCTGACGTTCAGGTCGATCTTGAAAAAGTCCGGGAACAGGTCGCGGATGCGCGGGAACGCCACATCGAAATCAATGCTCAGTATCTTGCTCAGGTCGAACAGCAGCGAGGGGATATTTATTTCCGGGAATTTCAGCGCGATCTTGAACACCAGCGCGCGCAGCGAGATATCGGGCAGCAAGTCCTTGAACTTGATCAGGCCCTTCAGGTTCAGCCTTACCGTGGGCAGGTTGAAGCCTGGAATGGAGCCCAAGTGGATGTCCGGGATCAGGTTGATGTCGAAATTCGGCAAGCCTACGCTCGGGATGCGGAAGTCGATCAGGCCGGGCAGGTCCAGTCCCTTGAACAGGTCGATGTTCAGCTGCGGTATGCTGAAATGCGGCACCGCCACGCCGGGAATGGCGCCCAGTTTTTTCTTGCAGTCCTTGGCGTCCTTGGCCAGCGTCTTGGCGTCTTCGACCCGGCTCTTGGCGCGCAGCTGGGTGCCGCCGAACATCGCCTGCAGGGACTCGCGGCGCTCACGCTTGATGTGCATGAAAGCGGCTTGCAGTTCAATCTCTTCTTTGAAGGTGAGTGGCATGGCGTCGGTTTCCGGGCGAGGTCAGTTGCGCAGTGCGGCGTGGGCGTGCGAGAGCCGGGTGTGCACCCCGGCCATGAAGCGTGACGTCTTGAATTTGCCGATCAGCGCAGTGAACACCAGCGACGTGATGACAAAGTAAAAGCTGCAGTAAATATACACCGGCACCATGACGCTGGTGCCGGTGGCGGCGATCACCGTGTTGCAACGGCTCACCAGCTCGCTCACGCCGACCAGCGACGAGGCGCTCGAGGCGACAAACGAAATCAGGAACACATTGATCCAGGTCGGGATGAACAGCAGGGCCGCGCCGATGTCGCCGCGCGACCAGGCACGGTAGGCCACCACCAGGCTCTCCGACGTGAACGACAGCGGCGCCGCCGACAAGCCGATCACCGCCTTCACCCACTGCGGAATATGGATCGTCATCTCGGTGCCAGGCAGCGCGAATTCGCTGGGCAGCACGAACACGGCGTAAAAGATCAGCGCCAGCGTCGGCACGCCGCGGAAGAAGGTCGAGACCTGCTCGGCCGCAGTGCCGACGGGGCCGGTTTTTTTCACCCGCAGCCAAGCCAGGCCGGCGCCCATCAGCGTGCCCAGCGCCACCGCGCACACGGCGATGAACACATTCCACATGAAGCCCTGCAGCAGGAAGGGCGTCCACGTCAGCAGGAAACTCAGGGTTTCGTTGTTCATGGTTGCCCCACGGTCGGCAGCAAGGCCTTTTCCAGGTAATTGAAGATCCTGGTCCACAGGCTGGTGATCAGGTAGAAGGTAATCAGCAGCACCGTCATGGTCAGGAAGATGTTGCCTTTTTCAGCGATCAGCAGGCTGCTGGCGCTCAGCAGTTCCGGGATCGCGATGGCCGACGCGATCATGGTCTGCTTGGTCAGGTTGATCAGCGCCTGCTTGACCGGCCAGTTGGCGTATTGCGCCGTGCGTCCCAGGTTGCGCCAGTGCAGCACGAAGCCCGCTTCATAGGTGCGGACGTGGTTGGCCGCCTCAAGGAAGGCGCGCATCACCAGGCCGGCCGTGTAGTAGCCGGAACAGAACGCCGCCACGGCGAACGCCGGCAGCTTGATGCCGAACTCGCGCATGGTCCAGCCGCCGAGGCCGAAGAAGATCAGGTACATCATCAGCAGCGGCGGCGTCAGCCTGCCGTAGGCCATGATGGCGTGGATGACGCGCGCAGTCCAGCCGTCGCGGCCGTCCACCGCGACCGAGACGGCGATGCCCAGCGCCATGCTGATGGCGATGCTGCAGGTGATCAGCAACATGGTGTAGCAGATGCCGGTGAAGAATTGCGCGCGGTCGTACGGGTCGTAGACGAAGTTCAGGTCCACGCCCAGCTGTTCCTTGATCCACAGGCCGACCGCCTGCACGCCGCTGACCTCGTTGCTCGACACGTACTCGGCGGCGCGGCAGGCGGCGATCCAGTTGCCGGTATTGTTGCGCACGCACAGGTACTGCCCGTGCTCGTCGCGCGCCGACCAGAGTTCCTTCTGCGCCTTCAG
Source organism: Duganella sp. LjRoot269 (assembly GCF_964254095.1). Classification (NCBI taxonomy): domain Bacteria; kingdom Pseudomonadati; phylum Pseudomonadota; class Betaproteobacteria; order Burkholderiales; family Oxalobacteraceae; genus Duganella; species Duganella sp. LjRoot269. The sequence continues at coordinate 1,817,429 of NZ_CAXUSL020000001.1, forward strand.
CCAGGAGGTCGAGGCGATGCCCCATCGATTGTTGGCCTCCAGCAGCCAGCCGGTGCGGTGCAGGTCGGCCAGGATATTGCCCAGTGCCAGATCCAGCTCGCTGCCTTGCTCGCCGCGCGCGATGAAGATCGCCATCGGCGTGATCAGCGCGTTCGGCAGCGGCATCTTGTAGCCGGCCCATTCGGGCAGCTGGGCGGTGTTGGCCAGCGCCGCCGTCGCGTACAGGAAGCCGGAGCACTGGCCGTCGCGCAACGCCAGTTGGGCGTCGCGCACGGTCTTGTAGGTTTGCAGTTCGAGCAGGTAGCGCTCGCTCATCGGCTTGTTGAAATAACTGCCCTGCAGCGCGCAGATGGTCTCGTGGCGGATCTGGTTCCACGCCGGCACGGCCTCGCCCGGCCGGAACAGCACGTTGACGCTGGTTTCGTTATAACCCGGCTCGATGGCGGTGGCGATCTTGCGCCGCGCGGCCGTGTCGCCGACGGTGGAGATCAGGATGTCGACCTCGCCCAGCTCCAGCTTCTGGAAGCGGTTCTCGGTGGTGATGCTGACTTTCTTGAGGGTGACGCCGAGGCGGTCGGCGATCAGCTCAGCGATGTCGCTTTCGAAGCCGACCACCTCGCGCTTGGCGTTGAGCGAATTGTAGGGGCTGAAGTCGGTCTTGACGCCGACCCGGATGACCTTGTTCTTGCGGATGGTGTCCAGTGTCGGGCTGCTGCCGGCGTCGGCCTGTGCAGCCAGCGACAGAAACAGCAAGCCAGCCAGACCCAGTATTTTAAATAAAGCGCGATTCCACATTGTCGTTTTTCTCTGGGTCCCAGTTCGAATTCCATGCTACCCGAGGCGACCTCATCATGCAACGACGGCGGCTCGGGATGTGGCTTCTGGGCAGCTTCTGTGGGTTTGCGTTATCAAGCTGCTCATGTTATTGTCGTCCGACCCTGCACAGCTTAAACATCTGCCAAGACTTTCATGCTGCATCCACTGGCCAGCTTATGGCGCCATTCCAGCCGCGTCACCTTCTACGAATCTGGCGGCCAGATCGGACAGGCATTGCTGCAGGGGCAGGGCGGCCAGCACACGCTGGGTTCGCGGCGGCGCTTCTCGTCCGCCGCCGACGCCTACACCTACCTGCGCTACTGGCTGGGCGAACCGGCCGCGCGCGCCGAACTCCGCTGGATACTGCAACGCTCCGGCCCCTCGCTGGCGACCGCCAATTCCGGCCCGGACGGCTGGCTGCACGCGCTGGCCGGACGTCTGCTGAGCGGCGCGGTGGTGGTCATGGAGGAATTGAGCCGCCAGGCCCAGCCGGGCCGGCTGGTGGCGCCGCCGAGCGCGGGCGCGGCCGCATCGGCCGCCGCGCTGTCGGCCCTGCCGGCACTGAGCGCGGTACCGGCAATCCCCGTGGTGCCGGACCTGCTGCCGGTGCTGGAGGACATCCGCATCGAAGGCGCCGAGGTGCTGCCTGAGCTGAACCAGGCGCTGGCCCAGGTCAACGCCACCATCGGCACCATCGGCTCGGCCTCGCTGTCGCTGGAGCCGGCGCCGTCCAAGGTGGCGGCGATCAAGACAACGCTGAGCGACGCCACTTCGCGCAGCACGGCCACGCTGGGATCCCTGTAAATGAAAGTCATCGACCACTCCATCGAAGTGCTGCCGCAGTGCCCGGTCAACATCGCCAACGCGGTGCAAAAGGCGGCCGACACCATCGTCGAGCAGGGCAAGACCTTCGCCACCGAGGTCACGGCCACCGCCACTTCGCTGAACCAGGACATGCAAAAGGTCGCCGACCAGATGAAGGCGATACCGGACCTGCTGAATCCGCAGCCCATCATCGATTGCTGCACCGGCGTGCTGGAGCAGGCCGCCAGCGACTTGCGCCAGCTGGCCAACGACGCCGCCGCCATTCCGCAGCGCCTGCTGGCGCAGACGGCCGGCGTGCAAAAGGTCATCGACTCGGCCAACGAGGCGGTCGAGGCCATGAGCACCCTGCTGCCGGAATTGTCCGGACTGGTGCCGGACTTCGGCGCGCAGATGACTTTCTTCAACAGCCTGCCGGGACGCGGCCAGGCGCTGGCCGACCTGGCCAAGCGCACCGGCGCCATGGTCGAGCAGTACGGCCGCGATCTGCTGCCGCTGTCGCAGCAGCTGGAGCAGCTGGGCAAGCTGCAGGGCGGACCGGGTGCCGGCAACGCCGCTGTGCAGGCCGTGCTGGCGCGCGCCGAGCAGCTGCAGAACGACAGCCTGGCGCAGGTCAAGGCATTGCGTGACACGCTGGACGGCAACGTCGGCGACCTCGAAACGGCGATGCAGCAAGCCACCGCGCAAGCCACGCAAACGATAGGCGGCGTATCCGACCTGCTGAACGAGAAAGGCAATGCGCTGCTGGCGCCGTTGCAGGCGACCATCGATCAGGTGGACAGCGCCAGCGCCGCGCTGGGCGACGAGGCGCGCAACTGCGATGCGCTGTTCGATGAAGCCTCGGCGCAACTGGGAAGGCTGGGCGACATCCTCATCAAGCCGTTGGCCGCCGCCCGCGCGCAGGTCGATATCGTCATCGACCAGTTGGCCGCCGCCGCCAACACAGTGGACACCATGATCCAGCGCGCGATGGAGCCGATCGATGCGCTGGAGTTGCGCGTGGATGCCATTCAGCAGGCCTTGCAGGAAGTGCTGGACGTCATCCGCGACGAAGTGGGCAAGGTGCTGCAGCTGATGAAGGAGCTGGACGAGGAGGCCGAAAACGCCAAGACCATCCTGCGCCAACTACCGGACAACTTCATCCCCGTGCGCACCATGATCGCCGAGGCGATCGCCATGCTGACGCAGGTGAAGGACAATATCCCGCCGTTCGTGGCCGAGGCCAACGGCGCGCTCGACGCGGCCTCCAGCGAGCTCGATCAGGCCGATGCGCTGTGCACCAGCGCGATCGAAATCTGCACGCGCTACATGATGAAGGCGCCGGCGTTGATGGTGGCGCGCACGCTGTTCATGGGCATCAAGGCCATGATCCCGGGCGTGAAGACGGCCATCACCACCGCGCGCACGGCGGTGAAGACGGCGGGCGACCAGGCCACCGGCCTGATGGACCAGGCGATCACGCTGGTGGATTCGTTGAATCCCCTGCTGGACCAGGCCATCGCGCAAGTGCAGGTGGCGATCGATGCGCTGATCGGTTTGCTGGAACAGATGCAGGCGGCGCTGCAGCAGGTGGCCACCGCCGCCGAACAGATTCCGCCGCTGATGCAGGAGCAGTTCGACAAGGCGGCGGCCGCGGTACATCAGGTGCTGGACCAGGTGCGCACGGCCGCCGAGCAGTGCCTGGCCAAGCTGCAATGCGAACCGCTGGTGCGGCGCCTGCAGCAGGAGTTGAACGATCTGCTGGACCGCACCTTCAAGCCGCTGGAGGCGCAGATACAGGCTGCGGGCGCGCCGTTGCAGAACGTGCTGGCGCAGGGCAAGGTTGAAGTCGGCAAGGCGGCGGCGATGGCGCAGGACGGCCTGGGCAAGTTGAGTGCCGCGTTGGCGGGCGTGAAGCAGCAGGCCATGCAGCCTATGCAGAAGCTGACCGACACGCTGGCGACGGCGCAAGGCAAGGTGGAGTCGGTGAGCGGTTCGGCGCAGCAGCAGGTAAGGCAGGCGGCGGATCAGGCCTTGTCGTATGTGGACCAGGCGTCGCAGGCCATCGCCAGCTTGAAGATCCGCGAAGTGGGCGAGCAGATAGCGCCGTTCGCGCAGTTCTACGACGATGTGGCGGGGACGTTTACCCAGTTGCAGTCGCAGGTGCAAAGCGCCGGTAGCGTGGTCGATGCGGTGAATGACTGGCAATCCGAGGCGAAGCAGGCGGCCAATGACTTGCTCGACCGTGCCCGCGCGGCGGCGGACGAGGCGTCGCAGGGCGTGAGCGAGGTGCAGACGGCGGCGGACAACACGGCCTCCGGCGCGCAGGAGGCCAGCGATTCGATCTCGGAGGGTGGCTCGGTGTCGGAGCAGGTGCAGGCCTCGTTCGATGGCATGAAGCAGGATGCCGACAGCGTCGCGGCGGATGCGGATGGGGCGATGGAGGAGATGTCGTCGTCGCTGGCCGATTCTCAGAAGGAGTCGGAGACGACGATGGAGCCGTATGTGCCGGATACGGAGGCGCTGCTGGCCGATGTGAAGGCCGAGGCGGACAAGGCGGAGCAGGCGGCGCAAGCGGCCAAGGAATCGGAGCAGTCGTTGGCGGCGCAGATCGTCGCCAGCGAAAAGGACGTGGGCGCGGCGGCGGACGATGCCACGGCGCAGACCACTGCGATGAAGGATCAGGCGCAGGCGGGCATCAATCAAACGCTGGCGCAGGTTGAGTCGGTGCAGGCGCAGGTGAACGCGGCGCGCGCCGAGGCGATCAAGGCGGAGGCGATCGTCGATGCGGAGGTGGTCAAGAACGGCGGCACCTCCTCGAATGCCGATGCCGCCGACAAGGCCGCCACCGAGGCCGCTGCTGCTGCCGCGAGTGCAGCCGGTGCCGCTGGCGCTGCAGGTACAGCCGATGCTGCCGGTGCCGCTGGCACCGCAGCAGGAACCGCCGACGGCGCTGCAGCACCTGCCGATGTGGCGACAGCTTCTGACTCCGACGCGGCAGACGGCGCCTCCGCCGCCGGCAATGCGGGCGGTGCGACAGCTGACGCTGACGCCAAGTCCGCATCGTCCGCCACCGCCGATGCGCCGGCCGCGGATACCAAAGCCGACAGCGATGCCAAAGCGGATGCCGATGCCAAGGCGGACGCGGATGATAAAGCCAGTACGGACGCTAAAGCCGATACAGATGCCAAAGCCGACGCGGATGCCAAGGCAAATGCTGATCTCAAAGCAGACAAGGACGCCAATGTCGACAAGGACGCCAGCGTAAGCGCCGATGCTGATGCTAAAGCGGTTGTCGATACTAAACCTGATGGCCAGGCCGTTTCTGAGCCTGCGCCGATTGGCGCTGAGGCGGCAACACCCTCTGCGGATGCTCCCTCCACCGAGGCCGATGCCGGTGCGACAGCTTCCGATGCGCCTGTTGCCGACGGCGCCGCTCCAGCATCTGCAGGTGCCGCGCATGCGCAGCGCACAAAATCCGGCGACGCGATGCCGAAAGCGGGCGAGGGCGTCTCTGGCGGAAAAACGCCTGCAGCGGATGCAACGCTGGAATCGCCCGCTGGTGCCGTGCCGGATAGCCTCGCGTCGGCCGGCAAAGCGGGCATGGCTATCCCTGATGGAATCAAGCCGCCCCCCGGCGTCGACGCCGCGACCAAGGCTGCGGCAGATGCAGCTCAAGCCGCGCCAGCAGCAACCAAAGCCGCTGCCGCAGCCGCCGACCAGGCGGCAGCAAAAGCCGCATTTGGCGGCACGCCCCCGAATGTCGATGCAGCCGGCAAGGCCGCCGATGCAAAAGCCGGTGCCGATGCTAAAGCAGTTGCCGAGGCCAAGCCTACATCGTCTGGCGCCGAGACGGCAGCTCCCGCCGCAGACGCTCTGTCCTCCGACGCCACTGCTGCCGCAGCCAAAGCCGCAACGGATGCCGCCGCAAGCAAAGCCGCCGCCGACCAGGCCTCGGCCGCCAAGACCTTGGCCGACAAACTGGCCGCCGCCAAAGACGCTGCAGCCAAGCTTCCATCTCACGACCCACTCGCATCGCTGAGCGACTTGAAAGATGCTATCCCTCCAGCCCCGCCGGGCATTCCGCCGTCCACCTGAAATGTCACGCAAATGTCACATTGAGCAATCACAAGTCCGTGGCGAAAATATGACGCGGTGAAAAGTAAAAAAGCTTGTTCCTAGAAGAATTTACATTTATTATCAATTGAGTATTGGAAAGTATTGTACCTATCAATTACGTTGCGGCGCAGCGAAGTGGTGGCGGCGAGAGAGCACTCCAGGACTCCATTCCACCTGTTTTTTTAGTAGTCGATCGTCAGCCGCTCGTCACCAGAATGTGGAGATGTGAATGTCAGACAGCTTACAAAAATGGGTGGGACGCAATCGTCCGCCACGTGTGCAAATCACGTACGACGTCGAAATTGGTGACGCCACTGAAAAGAAAGAACTGCCTCTGGTGGTAGGCTTGCTGGCCGATTTGTCCGGTCAGCCGCTGGTCCCGCCGCCCAAGCTCAAAGCCCGACGACTGATTGAAATCGACCGCGACAACTTCAACGAAGTGATGGGCAAGATCGCCCCGCGCCTCGACATCTCGGTGCCGGACACCTACAAGGGTGAAGGCAACCTCAAGGTCGAACTGAACTTCACCGAATTCGATCACTTCCATCCGGAAGCCATCGTCAAGCAGGTGCCGCGCCTGGCCAAGCTGCTGGAAGTGCGCCAGCAATTGCGCGACCTGCTCGGCAAGCTCGATGGCAACGATGAGCTCGACGCGTTGCTGGAAAACATCGTCCAGAACTCGGAAGAGCTGAAAACCCTCAAGGACCAGGGCCCGGCCGCTGAAGCGCCGGCGGCGGACGCGGAAGCGACCCCATCCTGATAGCGCGCCCCTCGCGCTTCCCCTCATCGTTTACCAAAGAGAGCTAAATCATGGCTACTAGTCAATCCGCCAAAGGCGGTGCCAAGTCGACGGAATCCGCCGGCGAACTGAGCTTGCTGGACCGTATCGTCCAGGAAGGCAAGATGGCGGTCGATCCGTCGCAAAACGCTTACGCTAAAAAACTGCTGGGCCAATTCGCTTCGCAGGTGCTGGACGAAGGCATGAAAACCGCACCGGACAAGGGCGTGGTCGCCACGATCAACGAGCGCGTGGCCGAAATCGACCGCATCCTCAGCGACCAGCTGAACGCCATCATGCACCACGAGGAATTCCAGAAACTGGAAGGCTCCTGGCGCGGCCTGCACGACATGGTCTACGGCACCGAGACCGGCCCGACGCTCAAGCTGCGTCTGCTGAACGTGTCGAAGAAAGAACTGCTGAAAGACCTGGAGAGCGCCGTCGACCACGACATGAGCGTGCTGTTCAAGAAGGTCTACGAGGAAGAGTACGGCACCTTCGGCGGCGCCCCGTATTCGCTGATGATCGGCGATTACTACTTCGGCCGTCATCCACAGGATATCGCCCTGCTGCAGCGCCTGTCCAAGGTCGCCGCCGCCGCGCACGCGCCGTTCATCACGGCCGCCGCGCCGTCGCTGTTCGACATGACCGAGTTCACCGAACTGGGCGTGCCGCGCGACATGTCGAAGATCTTCGAGAGCGCCGAACTGGCCTCGTGGCGCGGTTTCCGCGAATCGGAAGACTCGCGCTACATCGCGATGGTGCTGCCGCGCTACGCCGCCCGCCTGCCGTACGGTGCCAAGACCAGCCCGGTTGAGAGCTTCAGCTTCGAGGAAGACGTCGACGGCCGCGACCACAGCAAATACCTGTGGGCCAACTCGGCTTACCAGCTGGGCCTGCGCATCACCGACGCCTACGCCAAGCACAGCTGGACCACCGCGATCCGCGGCGTGGAAGGCGGCGGCAAGATCGAGGGCATGACCGCGCACACCTACAAGACCGACGAAGGCGATGTCGTGCTGAAGTGCCCGACCGAAGTGGCGATCACCGACCGCCGTGAGAAAGAGTTGAACGACCTGGGCTTCATCGCCGCCGTCAACTCCAAGGGTTCGGACTTTGCCGCCTTCTTCGGCGGCCAGACCGTCAACAAGCCGAAGCTGTACAACCTGGACACGGCCAACGCCAACGCGGCATTGTCGTCGCGCCTGCCGTACGTGCTGGCCGCTTCGCGCTTCGCGCACTACATCAAGGTCATCATGCGCGACAAGGTCGGTAGCTTCCAGACCCGTCAAAGCGTGGAGAACTACCTGAACTCGTGGCTGAGCTCCTACGTTCTGCTGAGCCCGAACGCGACGCAAGGCGAGAAGGCCCGCTTCCCGCTGGCCGAAGGCCGCGTCGACGTGACCGAGAAGCCAGGCAAACCTGGCGCCTACTCGGCCACGGTGTTCCTGCGACCGCACTTCCAGATGGAAGAACTGACCACGTCGATCCGCCTGGTGGCCGAACTGCCGGCCGCCGCCGGTTGATACCCCGCCATACACAATGAAGTTCCCGCACACCCGGCGCCATCGCGGCGCCCGGGTCTGCTTATAAAAATTTGGAGCCAGCAATGTCTGACGTACTTATTTTGGATTTGGGCACCACCATCAAGGGCAACTGCATGGTGACCGGTTATACCGACAAGGTGATCGTGCTGTCGTACTCGCACAGCGCCTCGATGCCGCTGCAAATGGACGCCTCGAACACCGAGCGTACCTCCGGCCGTCCGGTGTTTTCCGAGATTTCGTTCTCGAAAATGTCCGACCTGTCGACCACGGAAATGTACAAGGCCTGTACCCAGGGCACCAAGATCGGCACCGCCACGCTGCACGTGGGGCGCGTCGAGAATGGCAAGTACATGAGCTTCTTCAAGTACGAGATGACCAACGCCATGATCTCGAACATCAGCACTTCCGGCGGCGGCGGCATTCCGTCGGATTCGTTCTCGATCAGCTTCACCAAGATCAAGTGCGACTACACCCAGCAGCAGTCGGATTCGACCGCGAAGGGCACCGGCACGTGGAACTGGAACCTGGAGACGATGAAAGCGGATTGATGTCCGGGCACTCCGCCCCGTCATTCCCGCGCAGGCGGGAATCCATACACTATAGGCTCAGCCGGCGTTCTATGGATTCCCGCTTTCGCGGGAATGACGGCGGGTGCCGGGGGTCTTTCTGTATCGTTAAGAAACTATGTCTAAAGCCATCACGGCGTCGCTTGTTCCGTTGTTTGATCGGCTGACCGGCGTGCTGCACGCTTCCCCGGATGGCAGGCTGCTCGATGGCGGCGGCTTGCAACACTCGCTGCAGCTGGACCTGATGCGGCTGTTCAATGTACGCAACGCGCTGACGATACAGGAGTTCCTGGAAGGCGATCCCACGATCCTCGACTATGGCCTGCCCGATATGCTGGCGCTGTCGCCGCAATCGGACCAGGACCTGTACGTCTGGTCGACCGTGCTCGAACGCAGTTTGGCGCTGTTCGAGCCGCGCCTGTCGCATGTGAAGGTGCAAGTGCTGGCCGATCCCGTCAAACCCTACGCCGCCCGCGCCTCCATCGCCGCCGTGGTCATGCTCGGCCAGCAGCTGTGCCGGGTGAATTTCGACGTCGCCCTGGACGCCCGTTCAGCGGCAATGCAGGCGGCCGCATGACGACCGGCCAGCGGGAGGCCACGCCGTGAGCGACGATATCCTTGAATACTACCGCCGCGAACTATCCTATCTGCGCACGCAGTCGGCCGACTTCGCCGAACGCTATCCGAAGGTGGCGCAGCGGCTGGTGCTGAACGGCGGCGAATCTGCCGATCCGCACACGGAACGGCTGATCGAATCGGTGGCCTTCCTGACCGCCCGCGTTCACCGCGACCTGGACCGCGATTTCCCCACCATCGCCGGCGCCATGCTGGACAACCTGTGCCCGAGCCTGACGCAGCCGGTGCCGGCCATGACGGTGGTGCGCATGACGCTCGACTCGTCGCAGGGCAAGGTCATGGCCGGCATGCCGGTCGTGCGCGGCGCCATGCTGACCACCACCGCGTCCACCGGCGAGAACTGCCGCTTCCAGGTGGCGTGGAACACCACGCTGTGGCCATTGCAGGTGGCCGTCGCCAAGATGGAAGACACGCAGGAAAACCGGCCGACCCTGCGCCTGGACCTGCGCTGCGACCCCGGCCTCGACGTCTCCGAGCTGGAACTGGACAGCCTGCGCCTGCACCTGTCCGGCGACCTGATGACGACGATGCCGCTGCACGAATTGCTGATCAGCGGCCTGGAACGCATCGAGCTGGTGTCCGGTGACGGCGCCGTGCACCGCCTCGGCCCCAACGCGCTGGCCGAGGTGGGTTTTGAAGAAAACGAAGCCATCCTGGCCCAGCCCGCGCACGCCCATCCGGCCTACGCGCTGCTGCAGGAATACTTCGCCTTCCCGCGCAAGTTCCAGTTCTTCGACCTGAAGGGCTTGCGCGGCCTGCTGGGCAGCGGCACCGGCTTCTCGGTGCGCTTCGTGTTCAACCGCCGCGCGCGCGTGCTGTCGCAGCTCAGCGCGGACAACTTCCTGCTGGGCTGCGTGCCGGCCGTGAACCTGTTCCCCGTCACCAGCGAACCGATACGCCTGCACCGCCGCCACTACGAATACATGCTGGTGCCGGACTACCAGCGCGAGGCGGTGATGGAGGTGCATTCGGTGGTGTCGGTCACCGCGTCCGACCCGCGCGCCGACCGCCCGACCATCATCCCCAGCGTCTACGCCGAATCCACCGCCGACGAGTCGGACGATGCTGACGTGTACTGGTCGCTGCGCCGCGAGATGAGCCTGCGCAAGGGCATCACCGGCACCGACGTCTACCTGAGTTTTATCGACCGCAGCGACGTGCGCAGCATGCCGGACGAACCGGTGGTCTACGCCCAGCTGCTGTGCACCAACCGCGGCCTGGCCGAACAGATCGGCCCCGGCACACGCTTCTATGGCGAAGGCATCTCCACGTCGACGGTGATACGCACGCTGTACCAGCCGAGCGCGCAGCGCCCGCCGGTGATGGAAGCCAAGGCCCTGTGGTCGCTGGTGGCGCTGCTGCGGCTGAACCACCGTTCGCTGGTGGACGGCACCACCGGCGTCGACACGCTGCGCAAAATGCTGATGCTGTTCGCCGGCGACAGCGCCCGCGACCAGGCGCAGGTGCGCGGCGTAAAAAGCATGGTGGCCTCGGTCGCCACGGCGCGGCTGGGCACGGACACCTGGCGCGGCCACTGCCGCGGCACCGACATCGTGCTGGAGTTCGACGCCGATGCGTTTGTCGGCACTTCGCCGCTGGTGCTGGCCGGCGTGCTGTCGCGGTTTTTCGCTTTGTACACCTCCGCTAATTCCTTCGTCCGCCTGGCCGTCACGCGCGGCGGCGAACCGTGGATGCAGTGGCCTGCCATGAGTGGACGGCAATGTCTGATCTGATGTCGCTGCTGCGGGACGACCCGCATGCCTTCGATCTGTTCCAGGCGATCAGCATCCTGGAGCGCAGCGAACCTGCGCGCGCGCCGGTCGGCACCTCGGTCGGCATGGACGAAGCGCTGCGGCTGAAGGCGCAGGTGGAGATGTCGTTCGCTCCCAGCGACATCAGCGACCTTGACGACAGCAAGCAGCCAGGCCCGCCGTTGACCTTGAAGTCGCCGGTGCTGACGTTGGCCGGCTCGCAAGGCCCGCTGCCTACGCCGTTCACCGAGCTGCTGATGGACCGCCGCCGCGCGCGCGACAATTCCGGCCTGGATTTCCTCGACATCTTCAATCAGCGCCTGCTGGGCTTCCTGTACCGCAGCCGCCGCAAGCACCACATGGCGCTGAGCACCGGCAGCATCAACGAAGCGCCTATCGTGCGCAGCCTCGACGCGCTGGCCAGCCTGGGGCGCGCGGAGGGCGTGCGCGGACCGGACGGCGAACAGGCATGGCTGCGCCACGCCGGCCTGCAAGGCGCCGCGCCGCGTTCGATGGTGTCGCTGCTGGCCGTGGTGCGCGACCGGATGGGCGTGCATTTTTCGGGCAAGCAGTTCGTCGGCGGCTGGCATCCGCTGGCGCCGTGCGACCGCGCCACACTGCACGATCCCGGCAAACCGGCCACCTTACAGTCCCGCCTCGGCATGGGTGCAAGCCTGGGCGCGCGCGCCTGGGACCAGGGCGCCGGCATGGCGCTCGATGCGCCGCCGCTGCAGCCGGCGCAGTATGCGGCGCTGCTGCCCGGTGCCAAGAACAATTCGCTGCTGGGGTGGTTGGTGGGACGCCATCTGCAACGCGACTTCCAGGTACGGCTGCGGCTCGACCTGGCGGTTCGCCCCGAGACGCGCCTGAGCGCCGACGCAGCGCTGCCGCCGCGTCTGGGCCTGAGCACCTGGCTGTGCAGCGCGCGAAGCGCGGACGATGCCACGCCGGTGCGCTACCAGCCGGCCAATTTCCTGCTGTCGAACGAGGAAGGCTGAGCGCCATGGAAATCGATATCCGCACACTGCTGTCCAAGCTCAATCCCGAATGCAAGCGGGCGATGGGTCATGCCGCCGAGCTTTGCGTGAAGCAGACGCAGTACAACGTCGAGCTGGAGCACTTGCTGTTTACGCTGCTGGAAGAACGAGTTCCGGACTTCGTGCTGCTGTTGCAGCGCTTCGGCATCGGCGAGAGCGCGGTGACGGCGCAGCTGCAACGCAGCATGGACGGCTTCAAGCGCGGCAACGGCCGCACGCCGGCGCTGTCGCCGCACTTCATGCCGCTGTTCCAGGAGGCGTGGCTGCTGAGCTCCATGCTGCTGGGCAGCCAGCAGATACGCTCCGGCACCGTGTTGCTGGCGATGCTGGAAGTGGACAGTCTGCGCGGCATGCTGATCGAGACCGCGCCCGAACTGCTGAAGATTCCGCGCGACCAGTTGAAGAAGGAGCTGCCGGCGCTGCTGGCCGGATCGGCGGAGGACGGCGGCCCGGTCACGACGCCATCCGCCGTGCCGCCCGCCACCGGTGCGCCGGCCAGCGCGCCGTACCCGCAGCCAACGGGAAGCATGCCCACGCCGCAGGCCGCCGGTGGCGCCACGCCGTCGCTGGACCAGTACACGGTCGACATGACGGCACTGGCGCGCGCCGGCCGCATCGATCCGATACGCGGCCGCGACGCCGAGATCCGCCAGATCATCGACATCCTGCTGCGCCGCCGCCAGAACAATCCCATCCTGACCGGCGAGGCGGGCGTCGGCAAGACCGCCGTGGTGGAAGGCTTCGCACAGCGCATCGCATCGGGCGCGGTGCCGCCATCGCTGGCCAACGTCGTCGTGCGCACGCTGGACCTGGCGCTGCTGCAGGCCGGCGCCGGCATCAAGGGCGAATTTGAAAACCGCCTCAAATCGGTGATCGCCGAAGTGCGCGCCTCGGCCACGCCCATCGTGCTGTTCATCGACGAAGCGCACCAGCTGATCGGCGCAGGCGGCAGCGAAGGGCAGGGCGATGCCGCCAACCTGCTCAAGCCCGCGTTGGCGCGCGGAGAACTGCGTACCATCGCCGCCACCACCTGGGCCGAGTACAAGAAATACGTGGAGCGCGATCCCGCGCTGGCGCGCCGCTTCCAGGTGGTGAAGGTGGAGGAGCCCGCGCCGGAAGCCGCCATCGGCATGTTGCGCGGCATGGTCGCCACGCTGGAACAACACCACGGTGTCGAGATCCTCGACGAAGCCGTGACCGACGCCGTGCGCCTGTCGCACCGCTACATCACCGGCCGCCAGTTGCCGGACAAGGCCATCAGCGTGCTCGATACCGCCTGCGCCCGCGTGTCGATCGGCCAAGCCGGCGCGCCGCCGCAGCTGGAATCGCTGGACCACGAGATCGTGCTGGCCACCGAAGAACTGCGCATCGCCCGCCAGCAGCACGCGCGCGGTGAGGACCAGGGCGTGACCATCGCCAAGCTCGATGCGCAACTGGCGCTGCTGCTGGCCAAGCAAACACGTTTGAAGGACAAGCTGGCGGATGAACGCCGCGCCGTCGACGAAATCGTCGCGCTGCGCCGCGAGATCGCCGCATCGGCCGACGACGGCGCCGCGCTCGACGACGAGGAACGCATTTCGCGCGGCGACCAGTTGCAGCGCCTGCAAAAAGGCCTGGAAGCGATACAGGACGACGAACCGCTGGTGCCGGTCTGCGTGGACTCGAAGATCGTCGCAGGCGTCATCTCCGGCTGGACCGGCATCCCGGTCGGCAAGATGCTGGCCGACGAGATCCACACCGTGCTGCAGCTGAAGGAGCGCCTCGAAGACCGCGTGGTCGGCCAGTCGCAGGCGCTGGACGCGATCGCCCGCCGCGTGCGCACCTTCCGCGCCGAGCTGGATGATCCAAGCAAGCCGGTAGGCGTGTTCATGCTGGTCGGCCCGAGCGGCGTCGGCAAGACCGAAACCGCCTTCGCGCTGGCCGACATGCTGTACGGCGGCGAACGCAATATGGTCACGATCAACATGTCGGAGTTCCAGGAAGCGCACTCGATCTCCAGCCTGAAGGGCGCGCCGCCGGGCTACGTCGGCTACGGCAAGGGCGGCGTGCTGACCGAGGCCGTGCGCCGCCGGCCCTACTGCGTGGTGCTGCTGGACGAAATGGAGAAAGCCCACCCGGACGTGCTGGAGCTGTTCTTCCAGGTGTTCGACAAGGGCACGATGGAAGACGGCGAAGGCATCACCATCGATTTCAAGAACACGCTGATCCTGCTGACGTCCAACGCGGCGCAGGACGTCATCACGCAGGCCTGCGCCAACGGCAAGCGCCCGGATACGACCGAGTTGATCGAGCAGCTGCGGCCGGCGCTGCTGCGCCAGTTCAGCCCCGCCTTCCTGGGCCGGCTGGTGCTGGTGCCTTACTATCCGCTGGGCGATGAGCAGATCAGCAATATCGTCGACCTCAAGCTGGCCAAGCTGGCGGCGCGCTTCGCCGAGAACCACAACGCGCGATTCACCTGGGACGACCGCGTGACCGAGGTCGTCACCGCGCGCTGCACGGAAGTCGACAGCGGCGCCCGCAACATCGATTTCATCCTGACGCAGACGGTGCTGCCGCTGCTGTCGTCGCTGGTGCTGGAGCGCATGTCGGAGCTGAAGCCGTTCACCGCGATCCACATGAGCGTGGGCGCCGATGACCACTTCGCCTACACCTTCCGCGACCATCCGCTGCGAGGGCAACCATGAAGACCGGCTTCGAACAGCCCGGCGGCCTGCTGGCCGTGTCGTCGCCGTTTGGCGACAACGACCTGCTGCTCGACGCCGTCGAAGGCAGCGAAGGCATTTCGGAGCTGTTCAAGTTCAATCTACACATGCGCTCCAGCAGCACCAGCCTGAGCGCCGCCACCGTGGTCGGCAAGACCATGACGGTGACGATGAATGTCGAAGGCGCGACCAAGCGCTATATCACCGGCATGGTGTCGCGCTTCATCCAGAGCGGCTTCGACATGGACTTCGCCACCTACGAAGCGGAAGTGGTGCCCATGCTCTGGCTGTTGACGCTGTCGCGCGACCGCAAGATCTACCAGGCCAAGACGGTGGCGGAAATCATCAAGGCGGTGCTGGGCGATTTCAGCATCACCTTCGACGACAAGCTGACGCAGACCTACACCGCGCAGGACTACATCGTGCAGTACGACGAGACGGCGTTCGATTTCATCAGCCGTTTGATGGAGCAGAACGGCATCTTCTACTTCTTCACCTTCACCAGCAGCGCGCACACGATGGTGCTGGGCGACGCGTCGTCCAACTTCGCCGACTGCACGGGCGCGGCGGCGGTGCGCTTCTTCCCGCGCACCGGCATGAACAACCCGATCGACACGGTGTCGCGCTTCGCCCACGAGAACACCATCGCGGTGAAGAAGGCCACCGTCAACGACTACGATTTCATCAATCCAAGCACCTCGCTGGAGGGCACGCATTCGGCCACGGACGGCAGCGGCGCGGTGTATGAATTCGCCACCGGCCACCTGGCCGTCAGCGCGGCGACGGCCATCGCCAAGCTGCGCGTGGAAGCCAGCCAGGTCAACGCCGAGGTGCTGCGCGGCGACAGCTTCTGCTATCCGTTCAGCGCCGGCACCAAGTTCACGCTGTCCGACCATTTCGTCACCGCGCTGAATGCCGCCTTCGTGCTGCGGCGCGTGCACCACACGGCGCGCGACGACATGTACACCAATTCGTTCGAGGCGTTTCCGGCGACGGTGCCGTTCCGCCCGCCGGTGCAGACGGCGCGTCCGCGCGCGGTCGGCTGCGAGACGGCGCTGGTGGTGGGGCCCAGCGGCGAGGAAATCTGGACCGACAAGTACGGCCGCATCAAGGTGCAGTTCCCGTGGGACCGCGACGGCGTCAAGGACGACAAGAGCTCGACCTGGATGCGCGTGGCGCAGTCGGTGGCCGGCAAGGGCTTCGGCGCGCTGTTCCTGCCGCGCGTGGGACAGGAAGTGGTGATCACATATCTGAACGGTGATCCGGAGCGGCCGCTGGTGACTGGCTGCGTCTACAACGGCGAGAACGCCACGCCGGCCGAGCTGCCCGCCAACCAGACGCAGACCATCATGCGCACCTGGTCGTCCAAGCAGGGCGCGGCCGGCAACGAGCTGCGCTTCGAGGACAAGAAGGATTCGGAGCAGCTGTACATGCACGCGCAGAAGGACATGCTGACCGAGATCGAGAACGCGCTGACCACCACGGTGAAGAAGGGCGCGGAGATCCATACGCTGCAGGAAGGCGACCGCACCGTCGACGTCCAGAAGGGCAAGGAAACGCACAACGTCAAGGGCACCCGCGAGGTGACCGTGACGGGCGACGAAACCCACACCAACAGCGCCAAGTTCACGCACAAGGTGACGGGCGACTACGCGCTCACCATCGACGGCAAGCTGACCATCACCGTCACCGGCGACATCAGCATCAAGTCCAGCGCGGCGGTGACCGAGGAATCCGGCACCACCTACGGCATCACCGCCGGCACGGCGCTGACGGCCAAGTCGGGCACCACGCTGACCAACCAGTCCGGCACCGACCTGACCAACAAGGCCGGCATGAAGATGGTCAACCAGGCGGCGGTGCAGATGGATAACAAGGCGCCCATCATCAACAGCAAGGCCGATGCAACCCAGACCGTGGAGGCCGGCGCGATGCTGACCCTCAAGGGCGCACTGGCCAAGGTGAACTGACATGGCGACCGAGACCGAACTGCCGGAAGATCAAATAGCCGCCGAGCCAGTGCCGCCGGCCGAGCCGCAACTGATCGAGGAGCACAGCGACGCCGGCCAGCTGCTGCAACGCGCCTGGCTGCGCGACGGCGTGCTGCACGGCCCGTTCGAGCAGTACGGCGACAAGGGCGATCCCGTGATGAAGACGCACTTCGAGTCCGGCAAGATGCACGGCACTATGCGCGTCTACGGCCAGGACGGCAGGCTGGTGCAGCAATCGCAATTCCAGCACGGCATCGCCCACGGCCAGATGGAAACCTACGTCAACGGCCGCTGCGTCGCGCGCCAGATGATGGTGGCGGGCGTGCCGAACGGCCAATCGCTGTCGTACGACGAAGCCGGCCACCTGACCGCGCGCCTGAACATGGTCGACGGCCAGATCCACGGCCCGGCTGAATTCTTTTACGAAGGCCTGCGCGTGCGCAAGTCGCACTACAAGGCCGGCCTGATGGACGGCGAGTCCACCGACTTCGACGCCCAGGGCGGCGTGGTGCAAACCTGCACCTACCGCGCCAATTTGCTGCACGGCCCGCTGCGCCGCTACTGGCCCGACGGCGAACTGATGGAAGAAGTGATCTACCGCGACGGCAAGCCGGTCGGCTCGCCCGCGCGCTTCGACCCCAAGGGCAAGCGCACCGACAATGTCGCGGCCACACCCGCAATTCTGGACCGGCTGCAAAAGCTGGTGAGGGGAAGCTGATGGGACAACAGACCTGCATGGGCGCGATGCTCAAATGTACCTTCGGCGTGGCGCCGGGGACGCTGATGGTGCTGCCTGCCAACTGCGTGCTGACCGCGGTGCCGGACGCCAACATCATGGACAACAAGCCGATGATGAACATCCTGCCGTTCGGCATGTGCCAGTCGATGGCGAACCCGATGGTGGCGGCGGCCACGGCGGCGGCGCTGGGCGTGCTGACGCCGATGCCGTGCATTCCCGCCACCACGGCGCCATGGGTGCCGGGCTCGCCGACCGTCCTGATCGGCAATATGCCGGCGCTGAACAATTCGTCGAAACTGATGTGCATGTGGGGCGGCGTGATCGGCATCAACGCGCCGGGCCAGACCACCGTTTCCATACCCTGAACTCTTAACCGCGAACGCTATCATGGAATACCGATTCAGCTTGACTCCCCGCTTGATCGCCCTGGCCCTCTTTTCCGGCGTGGCGCTGATGGTGCTGCTGTTCGCCCTGGGCTACCAGGTCGGCCAGAGCATGGTGGATAAGCCTGTGCCCGGCGCCGCCGCCGCCGACCGAGCGGCCGAGCGCGCGCGCCAGCAGATCACCGGCAAGATCGCCAACGACGCCGCTGCCGCCGCCGCGCCCGTCACAGAGCGCGCCAACGCCGTGCAGAAAGCCGCCCAATGAGCCGCCTGCGCAACTTGATGCTGCTGCTGGCTGCACTGTGCCTGTGCAATGCCGGCTGGGCGCAGGGCGGGCAGAAGACCACGCGCGCGGCCACCACCGCTGCGGCCGCCGACGCCGGCCGCTCGCCGCTGGTCCCGATGGCCGACGGCCGCCAGCTGGCACCGGACATCGCCCGCATCGTCAATCGCGGCGAGCTGGTGGTCTCGATGCTGGCCGCCGATAACCCGCCTTTCTTTTCGGTCAATAAAAGCGGCGACCTGGTCGGCACCGATGTCGACCTCGCCAAGCTGATCGGCAGGGAACTCGGCGTTCCGGTGCGCTTCGACCGCAGCCCCAAGACCTTCGATGGCGTTGCCGAGCAGGTCGCGGTCGGCAACGCCGACCTGGGCATCAGCCGGCTGGCGCGCACGCTCAAGCGAGGGCAGATGGTGCATTTCTCCAACTCCTACATGCGCCTCGGCCACGCGCTGCTGATCAACCGTATTCGCTTTGCCGAAGTCGCCGGCGACCGGCCGCTGCCGGAAGTGATCCGCAACTTCACCGGCACCATCAGCGTCATCGCCGGATCGTCGTGGGAGGAGTTCGGCCGCCGCAACTTCCCCAAGGCCAAGCTGGTCAGCTATCCGACCTGGACCGAGGCGGTCGAGGCCGCCAAGAAGGGCGATGTGGTGGCGGCCTACCGCGACGAGCTGGAAGTGATGCAGATCGTGAACAACGATCCCAGCCTGGCGCTGACCTTGCGCACGGTGACCTTCAACGACCTGGAGTCGCCGCTGAGCATCATGGTCGGCATCCGCGACCAGACCTTGCTGTCGTTCGTCAATGAAGTGATTGCGCAACGGGCCGAGAAGCCCACCGTGAGCAGCATGCTCAAATCGACCAAATAAGGAAATCCACGTGGATGCAACAAGCATGCAGCGTTACCAGCACTGGGCCCTGAACCCGTGGACGGTGCTGGCCTGCGTCCTCGCCGGCGGCGTGCTGGGCTGGGCCGCCCCCGCGTTGGCGCTGCACCTGAGCGTGGTCGGCGTGGTGTATGTCGACCTGCTGAAAATGATCGTGCTGCCGTTCATGATCTCGGCCGTCATCTTCAGCCTGCAGAACCTGTACCGCGACGGCGGCGCCGCCCGCATCTTCAAGCGCGTGGTGGTGGTGTTCGTGGCGTTCTCGCTGATCGTGGCGGTGCTGGCGACGGCCTGTTCGGTGCTGGTGCGCCCCGGAGGCAATCTGCCCAACGAAACCCGCATCGCGCTGGGCAAGATCGTCAGCGCCGACGGCGACCGCAGCAACACGGAAATGGCGATGCGCACGGTGGAGGAGCCGCCGCACCGCGCCAGCCTGAAGGAAGTGCTGCAGTCGCTGATCCCGCAAAACATCTTCGCCTCGCTGGCCAACGGCGAGACGCTGAAGGCGCTGGTGTTTGCGCTGCTGTTCGGCTTTGCGGCGGGGCAGGTGCCGAGCCGCATCTCGAGCGGCCTGCACCAGGCGCTGGAGACCATCTACCATGCCTGCCAGACGCTGACGCGCTGGGTCAACCTGCCGATACCGTTCATCCTGGTCTGCATGGCGGCCAGCCAGGTGGCGCAGACCGGGCTGCAGCCGATCCGCGCCATGGCCGGCTTCGTGATCCTGTTCCTGGTGGTGTCCACCTTGCTGATGGCGCTGGCGATGATCTTGATCGGCCGCCGCGCCGGCGTGCCGTTCGCGGCCGTGATGGCGGCCATGCGCGAGCCGTTCGCGCTGGGCGTGGCGACCAACAATAGCGCCACCTGCATGCCGGCCATGGTCAGCGGGCTGGTCGAGCATTTGCAGTTCGCGCGGGCGCGGGTGGAGTTGCTGGTGCCGCTGAGTATTTCGCTGCTGCGCGTGGGCGCCGTCGCCTACTTCGCCTGCGGCACGCTGTTCATCGCCGCGCTGTACGGCCGCGCGATGTCGCCGGTCGAGCTGGGCGTGCTGGTGCTGGTGTCGGTGCTGTCGGGCTTTGCCTCGTCGGGTATGGCGGGCGTGGTGACGGTGTCGCTGATCGGCACCATCTGCAGCTATTTCTCGCTGCCGTTCGAGGCCGCGTTCATCCTGCTGGTGGCGGTCGATCCGATCTGCGCGATGGCGCGCACCGCCGTGACCGTGATCGGCAGCTGCGCCGCCGTCGCGGCCATCTGCGCCGAACCCGTCAAGCTCTAGGACCGGCCATGCAGACCCTCGTCAAACCCGCCATCTTCCAGCTGAAGGATATCTTCCAGCATCCGGCCACGCTGCTGGGCGCGATGCTGCTAGGCGGCTGGGTGGGCACGCTGTTCCCCGACAGTGCCGGGCTGCTGGCGGCGGTGTCGACGCTGTATCTGTCGCTGCTGCAGATGGCGGCGTTTCCGTTCGTGATCTTGGCGGTCTACTTCGGCTTGCAGCGGCTGCCGTCCGAGCCCGATTCCCCGCGCCAACTGGCGCAGCTGGCGGGCATGGCGCTGGTGGCGATGCTGCTGTGCGCCGTGGTCGGCGTGCTGGTGGCCAGCATCACGGCGGCCGGCTCGGGCATGTCGGCGGGGCAGACGGCGGCGCTGGGCAAGCTGGCGCTGCGTTCCGAGTCGCAGTTCAGCATGACCATGCGCGACGCCGGCGGCGGCGCGGCGGCGGGATGGGACGTGGGCGAACTGGTGCCGGACAATTTCTTCGGCGTGCTGGCCTACGGCTCGCTGCCGTCGGTGCTGATCGGCGTGCTGTGCTTCGGCGCGGCGGTGGCGGTGCAGGATGCGCATCGCTCGGCCCAGCTCAGCGGCATCTTCGAAGGCATGTACCGCGCGCTGGAATCGCTGGTCAACCGCTTCAACACCTTGCTGCCGGCCGCCGCCTTCGTGCTGTCCGCAGCCGCCACGGCCACCGCCGGCGTCGAGGCGATCCTGCTGATGGGCGGCTTCCTGGCCGCGTTCTTCACCGCCGCGCTGCTGGTCTGCGGAGCGGCGGTCGCGATCATCTGCTGGCGCCTGAAGAAGTCGCCGCTGCTGGTGCTGCTGGCGCTGCGCGAGCCGATCACCGTCTGCCTGTTCGCGCCGGTGGCGGTGGCCGCCGTGCCGGGCTTCATCCAGGGCATGAGCGTGCGGCTGGGATTCAGCCGCGGCCTGGTCGAGCTGGTGTCGCCGATCGCGCCGGTGTTCATCAAGGCGGGCGAGGCGATGTTCTTCGCGGTGCTGTCGATCTTCGTCGCCAACCTGTACAACCATCCGCTGGCCATCGCGGACATCGCGTGGATCTGCCTGCTGTCCTGGACCGCCGCGCTGTGGTCGGTCGGTATTGCCGGAGTGAAATCCGTGATACTCGGCAGCTTCGTCCTGGCCTCGATGGGCCTGCCGCTGGAAGCTGTTTTGCCGGTGTTTATGCTGGTCGAAGTGTTGTGCGAAGGACCACGGAATTTACTTTCCTTTCTTATATCGTCGGCGTTGATTGCCTTGGTAGCGGATGGTCTGTATATTAATACCGAGCAAGTTTCCGAGGTGTGGCATCCGTCTACGATCAAGCTCGTCTTCACCCGCAAGCAAGCGCTGTTCGTACTGTTCCTGTTGTTGATCGCTTTGTTCACAGTGTTTTGCGCCGGCATGGGCTATGGCCTGCGCAGGGCTTTTTGAAGACCGACTTATGCAGCTGAAGATGAAACCTACGCCCGCCACCGAATGGAAGCGCCCATGACCCGCCGCAGCCTGCTTGCGTTCGCCTTTGCGGCCGCGCTGCTGAGCGGTTGCAACACCATGCGCTCGCTGGTGGGCATGGACCCGAAACCGGTGGCGCCGGACTGGAAGGTGCTGACCCTGCGCGCCGCCGACGACGCCAACAGCAACAGCGCGATCGCCGTCGACGTGGTGCTGGTCAAGGACGCCGCCATGCTCGACTCGCTGAGCAATATGCCGGCCGCCAAATGGTTCGCCACGCGCGCCGAGCTGCAGCGCACCTTCCCGGAAGCGCTGACCGTGTATCCGTACGAACTGGTGCCGAACCAGACGGTCAAGCTGAGCGATAAAAAATGGAATGGCCAGAAGGCCTGGGCCGCGCTGGTGTTTGCCGGTTACGCCAATGCCGGCGAACACCGCGCCCGGCTGCTGCTGAACAACGCCGGCTATGTCGTGCAGCTGAATGCACAAGGCTTCAGCGCCAGCGAACTCAAGCCCGGCGCGCCGCAATAAAGAATATGGAAGACATTCAATGACCGCACCTCAACTTTCCAATCGCATCCAGTGGCATGAAGGGATGATGTTGACGCCGCAGCACTTCCAGCAGGAAGGTGCGCGCATCGACGCGCTGCTGGCCTGGCAGTCGATGGCGACCAACCCCTACGGCTGGGGCGTGCGCCAGCTCGTCATCGACGAGTCTGGACTGCCGACCGGCCGCCTGCGCATCCTGCAGCTGGAAGCGATCCTGCCCAACGGCATGGCCGTCACCTACGACAGCACGCTGGCCCAAGGGCAGTCGCTGGAGCTGGACCTGTCGCAGTGGAACGATGCGATGGCGCAGCAGGATTTGCCGGTGTATCTGGTGGTCGGCAACACGCGCGCGCTGCACCAGCCGGGCCAGCCGTCGATGTTCCGCGGCGTCGCCAGCGCGCTGGTCGAGGATGAAGTGTCGAAGGCGCTGGCGGCCGATGTGCCGCGCATGGCCGTCAACCTTGGGCTGGCGGCGGGACCGGTGCCGTCGGCCGCCTACACCTCGATGCAACTGATGACCGTCAACAAGGGCAACGAGATCGTGCACCGCGGCGCCTACCTGCCGGCGATGCTGGACGTGCCGGCCACGTCGCCGGTGCGCCAGCGCGCGCTGCAGTTGGCCACGCACATGCGCAACAAGGCGGTGTTCCTGGCGCGCCAGACCGCGCAACCGTCGTCGCGCACCGAGGACCGCATCAATCTGCTGGAGCAGAAGGCCCGCCTGTCGAGCCTGATCCTGAACCTGCCGCTGCTGGAAGCGCTGCTGTCGGCGCCGGCCGTGCAGCCGCTGCCGCTGTACCTGGCGCTGTGCGCGCAACTGGGACCGCTGGCGACCTTGCGTCCCGGCGCCGTGCCGATCACGCCGCCGGCCTACGACCATGGCGATGCCTGGCCCGGCTTCGACGCCGTGCTCAAGGCGCTGACCGACCTGGTGGCCGAGGTCAGCCAGGAATGGAAGACCTGCACCTTCAATTACGACGGCCAGTCGTTCTCGCTGGCGATGCAGCCGGACTGGCTCGGCTCGCGGCTGGTGATCGGCCTGCGCGGCCAGCAGGACAGCGCGGCCGCGCAGTGGATGGCGGGCGCGGTGATCGGCTCGCAAACCGTGTGGACTTCGCTGACCGACCGCCGCGTGCTGGGCGCGCAGCGCACCCGCATCGACGCGGCGCCGGAACTGGGCTTGCGCGCCAGCGCCGGCTACACGCTGTTCAGCGTCGAGGTATCGGACGAATTTATCGTTGCCGATCAGGCTCTGCTGATCAGCAACGCCAACGAAAGCCTGCAGGCCCAGCGGCCGCAGGAAGTCGTGTTGTTCATTAAAGGATGATGACGATGGCAGCCAATAACGCATCGACGGCACCGGCCGCCTGGAGCGGCGGCATCAGCGAAGGCGTGGACCTGGCGTCGGTGCAGTTCCGCGATTTCTACGACGTGCTGCAGCGCTCGGCGCAGGCCGCCACCCGCGTCGGCGAGGGCGAGGCCAGGTCGGCGGCCGAGGCGCTGAGCCGCCAGCTGTGCCAGCTGATCGAGCTGCAGTCGCTGGAGGCGCGCCGCGTGGCGGGCAAGGCCGGCATCGAAGCAGAGGTGCAGGGGCGCTTCCTCAAGGCCGCGCTGGCCGACGAGGTGTTGCTGAACACCGAATGGGCGGGGCGCGCCTACTGGCGCCACGTGCTGATCGAGACCACGCTGTTCAAGTCCAGCTTTGCCGGCGAGCGCGTGTTCGACGACCTGGACCAGCTGCTGCGCGAACGCGAGCCGTCGCGCCGCAACCTGGGCCGGCTGTACCTGTATTTGCTGTCGCTGGGATTCCAGGGCCGTTACCGCGGCCAGAAGCAGGACAAGATCGCCGAGTACCGGCGCGAGCTGTTCCAGTTTGTGTATCTGCGGCCGGCCGACCTGCAGGGGCGCGACCGCACGCTGTCCGAGCAGGCGTACGCCAGCACGCTGTCGCACCTGGCGGCGCGGCGCCTGCCCAAGTTCAACCGAAGCGGCCTGGTGTTCGTGCTGGCGCTGCTGATGCTGCTGGGCTTGTCGGAACTGCTGTGGCTGTGGCAATCGTGGCCCGTGCGCGCCGCGCTCGCCACGACCGTGTGACCAACTAATCGGGACGACGCATAGTGTTGAATTTCTTGTCAGATAACACGGCCATCGCCACCTTGCTGGTGCTGACGCTGCTCGTCATGCTGCTGTTCGCCATCGTCATCTGGGCGGCGATGAAGGGCGCGGAAAAAGCCGACAAGCCGGCCGACCAGCAGCCGCGCCTGATCAGCGCCGACTCGCTCAAGCAATCGTTCCGCGTCGCCGTGGAGCTGATTGAAAATAATATCGCGGCGCGCTCGGAACGCTACAGCCTGCCGTGGACGCTGATCCTCAACGAAGGCAGCCACGGGCGCGAACTGCCGCTGCTGCAGTCCGGCCTGCAAAGCGCGCTCAGCGCGGACAGCACGCTGACTGCCGGCGCCCAGGGCCTGAACTGGAACTTCTTCGACCAGGGCGTGGCGGTGCAGCTGCAGGCCGACTACCTGGGCTCGCCCGATCCGGACGCCGCCAACGGCAACAACACCTGGGACGATTTCCTCGGCCTGTGCCGCAACTACCGTCCGGACCGGCCGTTCGATTCCATCGTCGTGGCGATCCCGGCCAGCATGTTCCTCGACGCCGAGGGCGCAGGACAGCTGGACCTGGCCGCGCGCGCCAAGGCCATCCACCGCCGCCTGTGGCTGGCGCAGAACCGGCTGGCGTTGCGCTTCCCGATCTATATCGCCATCGCCGACTGCGAAGTGATACCGGGCTTCTCCCGCTTCGCCGCCGCGCTGCCGGAGCCGCTGCGCCGCTCGATGCTGGGCTGGTCGTCGCCGCACGAGCTGGCCGCGCCGTTCCAGGCGCAGTGGATGGACACGGCCATGAACGAGATCGGCCGCACGCTGTCGGACAGCTGTTCCGAACTGTGCGCGCTGGAACCGTCCGGCTCCGACAGCAGCGAGTACTTCCTGCTGCCGAACCAGATCGAGCGCCTGCGCGCCGGCCTGAAGATCTTCGCCGAAGAACTGATGCGGCCGAGCGCCTACCACGAACCGTTCCTGTTGCGCGGCATCTACCTGACCGGCGATTGCAGCGACGAAGCGGCGCTGCTGGGCGACGGTCATGCGCCTGCCGATGCCGGCCTGCCGGCCGTCGACGCCGCTACGACCACCACCGCGCCGGCCGCCTTGCCTGAGTGGGCCGAGCCGACGCTGGCCACCGACGCGCCGGCGCAGGCTATGCTGCCGGGGCAGGGCAGCGCCGTGCCGGCCTTCCTGCGCGATATCTTCGAACGCAAGATCTTTGCCGAGGCCGGACTGGTACGCTCGTCGTCGGTGCACCGCATGCGCCGTCCGGCCATGAGCCGGGTGGCGCGCTGGAGCGCGTTCGCCGTGCCCGTCGTGTGGGTGCTGGGCCTGGTGTTTGCCACCGTCAACCTGCACCGCCTCAGTTCCGACGTCGTGGTCTACCTGCAAAAGCTGGACCGCGATTCGCGCGCCAGCCTGCAAGCCACCAGCCGCAACGTGATCGATCCGGCGCAAAGCCGCCAGCGCGCGATGGAGGCGCTGCTGAACATCGAGCAGATGGGCAATGCCCACCTGGGTTCCTTCTTCATGCCGGGTTCATGGCGCTGGTTCGACAACCTGCACCAGCGGGTGCAGAACCGCATGGAAAAAGGCTTTGCCGACAATGCCTTCGATCCGCTGCGCCGCTCCGCCTATGCGCGCGTGAGCGAGCTGACCGGCGTGCCCATCGATCCGATCTCGGGCAGCCTGATCATCGGCGGCCGCTGCACCTTGCCGGCCCGCTGGAGCGAAATGACGGCGATGCCGAACAGCGCGCTGAACATCGAGGACTTGCCGGAATTCTCCGCGCTGCTGCAATACGTGGCGCGCATGGAACAGCTGGACCAGGTGTTGCAGGCGATGATGCGGCTGAAATCGACCACCTCCGGGCCGGCTTCCGGCGACGACCTGGCGCTGGTGGTGCGCGTGCTGCTGGGGACCGAACTGAACGGCAATCCGGACCGCACCGCCAGGCTGTTCCGCCAGGTGGCCAAGGATGTGCAGTCGCTGACGATAGAGCCGCTGCAGGATGCCGCCAGCTGTTCGTTCAAGCTGGCCGTCAAGGCCACGGCCAAGCGGCTGTACGTCAACAACGGCTTGCTGAAGGCCGAACAGACCATCGCCGAGAGTTCGGCCGCGTTGTACGAGGCCGATCCAAAGGCCGAAGCCAGCACCACCATCGCTATCTGGCAGGCGCTGCGCACCGCGCTGCGGGCGCAGGAGCTGTACCTGGTCTCGGGCAAGGGCGCCTGGATGCACCGCAACACGCTGGATCTGGGCCCGGCCTGGGACAACCTGCTGCAGAAGGTGCAAGGCGTTTCGCTGCTGGGCAAGAGCGCTTCCGACGACGCCCGCAAGCAGGTCGACGACGGCTTCACGCAATTCATTTCTTCGTGGGATGCGACGCTGTCGGCCGACAGCCATGCGCAGGGTTTGAGCTCCGGCCTGGAATGGTCGGAAGCCAATTCCTCCTGGGCCTTCGCGGCCGACCGCAAGGTGCTGCTGGACGCCTTGAACGGCCTGCTGACGCAGCCGTTCATGAAGGTCAACCACCTGAGCCGGCTGCCTGAGGTGCCGTCCGGCGCCACCGTCAGCTGGGATGGCGCGCGGCTGGACCAGGTGCTGGCGCTGGCCGACTCGCGCAAGCGCGTGCAGACCGAGTTCCTGCCGAAGTTCCCGGCCATGCTGCAGGCGCCGGCCGCCCACCTGGCCGACGCCGCGCTGGGCGAGACGGCGCGCGACATGCTGTCGCAATCCTATCTGGTATCGGCGCGCGAAGTGCAGGCGCCGTCCGCCGAGGCCGATCGCGCGCGCGCCCTGCGGGTGCGCTCGTGGCTGCAGGATATCGGCGCCATCGGCGTGGCCGACAACCTGTCCGCCGTGCTCAGCCGCGACGCCCTGTCGCGCCTGCAGCAGCTCGATGAAACGCTGACCCGCGCCGAAGTGTTCGTGCCGCGCGACCGCTCGTTCCGCTCGTGGAACGGCGAGAAGGCCCCGTTGATGGACGCGTTCGGCGCGGCCGATGCCGGCGCGCTGGCGGGCTACGTCTCGCAGCAGCAATCGTTCATCGAGGCGACCGGCAAGGATGCGGAAGGGCTGCTGCTGCAACTGGGCGGCACGCAGGCCGGCAATCCGCTGGTGATACGCTGGCAGGCCACGGTGGCCGATCTGAACCGCTACAAACTGAAGAGTCCGACCAGCAGCCTGACCGCGCTCGAACACTTCGTGCTGGCCACGGCGGCCGACATCGACATCGGCAACTGCCTCGACAAGCTGTCCGCGCGCGCCGCCCAGCGCCGCGCCACCGACGTGTTCTCCGAGCGCATGCAGGGCCTGCAGGCCGGCCTGTACTCGCGTTGCCGCGAGCTGATGCAGACCGGCTACCAGGATGCCT
Organism: Duganella sp. LjRoot269; assembly: GCF_964254095.1. Lineage (NCBI taxonomy): Bacteria > Pseudomonadati > Pseudomonadota > Betaproteobacteria > Burkholderiales > Oxalobacteraceae > Duganella > Duganella sp. LjRoot269. The sequence continues at coordinate 1,845,225 of NZ_CAXUSL020000001.1, forward strand.
GGACCCGCTTCGCCGACGCCTTCAACAGCGGCCTGGCCAACCGCGCGCCGTTCCGCGCGCTGACGCCGGACGGCGGCAAGGTGGCCAGCGACAAGGTGCCGGCCGACGTCGAGGAAGTCGGCTCGGTGCTGAAGCTGTTCGACCGCGTGCACGTGCTGGCGCTGGCGTCGGACCGCGATCCGTCGCGGCCGTCGGCGGCCACCACGGTACGCAAGGTGGACGACCAGATGCAGAAGGTGCGCGACTTCCTGGCCCCGCTGTACCCGACCGAGGAAGGCCAGCCGGTCGGACTGGATGTGATGGTGGAGTTCCGCGCCAACACCGCCGTCGAAAGCGAAGGCAACAAGATCATCGATTGGGCGCTGACCATCGGCAGCCAGACGCTGCACCAGCGCGACCCGGCGCGGGCGCTGCGCTGGGAGCCGGGCCTGCCGGTGGTGCTGACCCTGCGCGTGGCGCAGGACGGCCCGGTGATACCGAAGGCGGAGGGCGGCCATCCGGGCATGTCGGTGGACGAGCGCACCATCAGCTACCGCTTTGAGGATCCATGGGCGCTGTTCAGCCTGGTGTCGGCCTACCGCGAAGCGGATGCCGCGCCTGCCACCGGCGCGCGTTCGCAGTTGCTGAAGTTCGAGTTCCCGATGACGGCCATCGGCGACGGCAAGATCGCCACCCGCGACACGCGCGCCAAGGTCTTCATCCGGCTGACCGTCAGCGCGGCCGGCAAGCGCACGCCGCTGGTGTGGCCGCCGGTGTTCCCGGTCAAGGCACCGGCCTGGTGATCGGAGAAGTGGTCATGTCATCGCTGCCGCCCCTGGTTCGTGTTGCCGTGTTCGGCAGCTTCCATCGCGGCTTCCATGTGCTGAGCGAGCTGCTGAAGGGGCCGCTGGCGCAGCGCGTGCGCGTGGTCGGCGTGGCGACCGACGACGTCGGCTCCGGCTTCGTCAGCCGCGAGCGCCGCGTCTGGTCGTATCCGCACTGTGCGGAGGAAGAGGTGATGGTCGAGCGGCTGGCGCAGTCGCATGGCCTGGCCGCCTACAAGGGCCGCGTGAAGACGCCGGAGTTCTACCGCCTGTACGAGGAAGAGTGGCGGCCGGACCTGTGCATAGGCGCCACTTTCGGCCAGCGCATCGACGCGCGGCTGTTCCAGGTGCCGCGGCTGGGCTTCTACAACCTGCATCCGTGCATAGACGATGGCTGGCCGTCGCATTACGCCGGCCCGAATCCGTTCCAGGCCTTGCTGGACAACGGCTCCGACCACGTGGTGATCGCCATGCACGAGGTCGACGAAGGTTTCGATACCGGCAGGCTGCGGGCGCTGTCGGAAAAGATCTACGTGCCGCCGGGCGCCACGGTGGTGGACCTGCACAAGCTGACGTCGCCGCTGGCGGCCAAGTTTTTTGCGCGCGAACTCGGCAAGCTGCTACCGTAGCGGAGGCGTATGGCGACCATCAAGAACAATCTGCGCAACCTTGTGGACAAGGCGCGCTCCCTGATTTCCGACGACAAGACACCCAGTTTCCCGACCCCGATAGCCCCTATGAACGCACCGAGCCTGCCGATACCGCTTTCTTTGATGAGCATGGAAAACCAGCAGGAGCTGGAGCTGCTGCTGAAGCCCATCACCGAGGACATGCCTTGCGGCCCGGCGCTGCGCTACGATCCGATCTTTACCGAGATCCGCCTGGCGCGCGAGGAGGACGATCCCAGCCTGCCGATGGGGCAGTGGGAGCGGCCGCTGAAGAAGGCCGATTGGCCGCTGATCGAAGCGCGCTGCAAGACCATGCTGACGACGCGCTCCAAGGATTTGCAGATCGCCGCCTGGCTGCTGGAATCGTGGACGCGCCAGTACGGCATCGACGGCCTGTACCGGGGCCTGAGCCTGGTCGACCGCATGCTGCGCCAGTACTGGGAGCCGTTGCATCCGGTGATACAGGACGGCGACGCCGACGCCCGCATCGCGCCGCTGGAGTGGCTCAACGCGTCGTTCTCGACGACGGTGCGGGTGAACATGCCGATCCTGAAGATCGCCACCCGCAAGCCGCCGGCGCAAACGCTGTCGGACTGGGACCGCATGACCGCGCGCGAACTGGCGGGCCACGCGATGGAACCGGGCGATGACGGCGAACCGCAGCTGACGCGGATCGAAGTGATCACTTACGCACACCAGCGGCTGGGCCGCGAGCTGGCCAACCGGCAACAGGTGATGCAGCGCTGCCTGAATTGCCTGGAAACCATGTTGGCTTTTGTCGACCTGCAACTGGGGTCGCAGGCGCCGAATCTGTCTAAACTGAAGGGGACGCTGGTGGCGGTGGAACGCGTGCTGCAGCAATTGATCCCCGAGCAAAAAGGTGAGGAAATGGCGACAGAGGAAGAGACAGGCAACTACGAAGAAACGTCGGGGATGGCGGAGGGGCTGGCGCCGCCGGTGGCGCTGATGTCCGGCTGGAAGAACCGCGACGAAGCCTATGCCGCGCTGGGCGCGATCGCCGATTATTTAAGCCTGGTGGAACCGCACAGTCCGACGCCGTATCTGCTGCGCCGTGCCGTCAACTGGGGGCGCATGCCGCTGCCCGAGCTGATGGCCGAGATTATCCGGGAAGAGGGCGACCTGAACCGCCTGGTGAATATGCTGGGCCTGAAGGAATAAGACTACTCTAGCGTAGTTGCTTAGCGCAGCTGATACACAGCGGCAACAGGCGACATCACGTTTTCCGAGCACAGCTCGTAGGTCGATGCGCAGGCAAGGCTGAGCAACAGTGCGCCGAATGCGATATGGAGATAGCGTGCCATGACAAACTCCCGGATTGAGATTGGACTGACCATGCGATCAGAATAATCCGGGAAATGTCGGACGGGCATCAGCAAAAAGTCCGACAAAATGTAGGACAACTGCCCGTCTCTATCTTTTTGCCAACTTTTACTTGGTTTTCCAGACGACGATAGCGCCTTCCGGCGCGGTGTCCGTTGCGTTCGACACTTCCAGCCAGTGTTGCAGGCGTTCCGGCTGCTTCAGTTGGATGCCCCGGCCGTCGATGATGCCGACTTGCTCGACAAACTTGGAGTCCAGCTTGGCCTTGGACACGGTCGGCGCGCCGGCCACCATGCGGTCGTAGGCCTTGCGGGCCTTGTTTTCCCACTTGTGCAGGCTGCTGTCGTCGAAGCGGTTGGCTTCGAAGTAGACGGTGAGCGACCCGTCCGGGTTGCCGTAGCCGACGATGCCGGCACCCTTGCGGATGGCGGCGGAGTTGTTCAGGTCGTACAGGTCGGTGGGCACGAACACGGCGGCGCGGCCGTCGGTGTCGGGACGGCCGACCGGCGTGTCCTTGCTGTAGGTGCTGACTTCGTAGAGAGGGGTCTTTTCTTCGGACATGGCAGTATTCTGAGTGGGCTGATCTTTGCATGCGCATGCAAACGTTATCATTGTAGCGTTAATCCAGTTCCCGTGGGCAACAGGCGGCGGCAAAATATTGTAACTTCAAGTGCCGTTGTACCCAGGGCACGACCTGATCCATATCAAGCCGTGCGCCGCACGATAGCGGCGCAGTCCTCGCAGTAGGCCTATGATAGCTGGATGGCGACGGGAGGCGAAAATGGCTACCAATTCCGAAAACGGCTCGGATCTTCGGTTTGTGCTGGTGGAAATCGGCAAACTCACCAGCAGTGTCGAGCGGCTGATCAGCGACGTGAAGTCGATGGGCGAGAAGGTGGACGAATTGCGCCACCAGGTCACCTTCGTACGCGGCGGCTTGTACGTCATCAGCGGCATCCTGGCCGTCGGCGCCTACTTCCTTGCTGCGCTGTACCGATAAAGCAGCGGCCGCCTATGCCGTCAAGACAGGACGCTTCCCAGCCAAAGCAAGTCTTGGCTTGGCGGCCGGAGCCCGGCGGTTGTTTGTCGGGATGGCGGGCCGGGTGGCGTTTTTCGCCGCGACCTTGAACACGCCGACCACCTCCGTCAGGCAGCTGGCCTGATCTTGCAGCGATGCCGCGGCAGCGGCGGCCTGTTCCACCAATGCGGCGTTTTGCTGTGTCACCTCATCCATTTGGACTATCGCCTGGTTGATCTGCTCGATACCGGCCGTTTGCTCGTTGCCGGCGGCCGTGATTTCTTCCATGATGTCGGTCACGTTCTTGACACTGTCGACGATGGTGCGCATCGCCGACCCCGCCTGGTCGACCAGTCTGGCGCCTATCTCGACCTTTTCAACCGAGTCGCCGATCAGGGTCTTGATTTCCTTGGCGGCTGCGGCGGAGCGTTGCGCCAGGTTGCGCACTTCAGAGGCAACGACGGCGAAACCTCGGCCTTGCTCGCCAGCCCTGGCCGCCTCCACCGCCGCGTTCAAGGCCAGGATATTGGTCTGGAACGCGATGCCGTCGATGACCGCGATGATGTCGACGATTTTCCGCGACGACGCATTGATCTCACCCATCGTATCGACCACTTGCGCCACAATGCTGCCGCCTTGCTGCGCCACGGTGGAGGCGGAGATGGCAAGCTGGTTGGCATGATGGGAGTTGTCCGAATTCTGCTTGACGGTCGAGGTCAGTTCTTCCATGGCCGAGGCGGTTTCCTCCAGCGAACTGGCTTGCTGTTCGGTCCGCGTCGACAGGTCCAGATTGCCGCTGGCAATCTGACTGGAGGCGGTGGCGATGGCGTCGGTGGAGACCCGTATTTCGCCTACCGTTTGCGCCAGATTGCGCTGCATGGTCTGCATTGAAAACAACAAGCTGTGCGTGTCGCCGCTGCTGGTGTCGACGGTCACGGTCAGGTCGCCGGCGGCAATGCTGCGCACGATCTGCGACGCGTATTTCGGCTCCCCGCCGAGTTGATGATAAACCTCGCGGATCAGGAAAACCCCGGACGCCGCGCCGACCAGCGTGCCCAGGACAATTGCACCCAGAACGATGGCGCGCATCACGCCGTAGCGTTCTTTCGATCCCTCGTATTCGTTCCTTGCCTCGTCAACTTGCAGCTTGCGCAGGGCATTGATGCCATCCGTTACGGCAGGGATCAACGATTGCAGCTGCGCCGATAATTGCGCCGCCGCTTCAGGCTGGCCAGCTTTCAGTGCAGCGACCGCCGGCAGCATTTTTTCGGTGGTCATTCTCTTCCTGTCGATAGCGAACTTGTCGGCGATTTCTTTCTCCTTTGGCGTGAGGGTGGTAGCCATGTAGCTATCCCACGTGCTGACGATCTCCGCGATGTTTTTCTCAATTTGATCAGTTCTTGTCTTGATCGCCGCTGCGTCGGTTTGCCGAAGAGCCTCCGCCAAATTCAGCCGATTGCTGACCAGGAGGCGGTCTATGCGCGAGACCTGCTCCAACGCCATGGTGCGGTCCTCGTAGACGGACTTCAGGCCATCGTTGGACTGGCTCATTCCGTATACGCCCAGCGCACCGATGAAGATGGAAATGAGAGAAAGGAAAGCGATCAGGGTGCTCAAGCGAGCTTTAAGTGTCATATTCATTTTTTTTCCCGATATGTTCTGGGCCGTGCCCGTTACTTGTGGAATCAATGTGAGGGTCTCATGACGTACGTCCGACAGCGGGGTGGGGCTGCGGTGAAATTTGCGCAAATTCAGTGTGAGGCCAGGGATGGCGGCAAACTCAATCTTGATGCAACAACGGGGGCAGGGTTGTGATCAGTTCGCAAAATCTAGTGCTGCGAGGAAATTCTGATTTTGAGCATACGCCGTAAATCGACTTGGTGCGACATCAAGTGAAAAAAGCGTTGTTTTTGGCTGAAAGCGTCCGGCCTGCGTGCCGTTGTTGTTTCACATTGCGCATGGAAGAGTTCACAATACATGCAGGCAAGCAACGGACGAGGAACCAAGATGCTGACGATTGATGGCCCCTGGATCAATCCATGGCACGCCGGTCTGGTCGGCGCTGTCCTCCTCAGCAGCATGATCCAACTGCTGCTGACCCGCTCCGATCCGGACAGCCAGCACATGTTCCGCAATAATTTGCTGTTCGGCGGCCTGTGCCTGCTGCTCAGCTTGTCCTCCAAGCTGATGCTGGACATGGACCAGCGCCAGGCCGCCAGCCTGCTCGAGAGCGCCTCCGTGCTCGGCTTCGGGCTGCTGCTGATACGCATCCTGGGCCTGACCGCGTTCCGCGCGCTGCTGCCGGCCCTGCGCATGCACCCGCCGCGCATCATGGAAGACATCCTGCTGGTGATCACCTATATCGTCTGGGGGTTGGTGTGGCTGCGCGTGGTCGGGCTGGACTTGAGCGGACTGGTCACCACGTCGGCGGTCATCACCGGCGTGGTCGCCTTTTCGATGCAGGAAACGCTGGGCAATATCCTGGGCGGGCTGGCCCTGCAGCTCGACAATTCCGTGCGCATCGGCGACTGGATCAAGATCGACGACGTGCGCGGCAAGGTGGTGGAAGTCCATTGGCGCCACACGGCCGTGCGCACCAACAACGGCAACCTGATCGTCATCCCCAACAGCGTGCTGATGAAGTCGAAAGTGGACGTCTACAGCCGGGAGAGCAAGCCGGAGTTCCGGCGCTGGGTGAATTTCTGGGTGGAGGATGGGGTGCCGCCGCAGCAAGTCATCGCCACCGTCCAGACTGCCTTGCGCCAGACGCATATCGAGTACATCTCGGCGGAGCGGCCGCCCGAATGCATCGTCACCGACTACCGCGAAGGCTTGATACAGTACGCGGTGCGCTACTGGCTCACCAATCCGGGCCACGACGACGGCACCGATTCCGCCGTGCGCATCCATTTCTACAGCGCCTTGCAGCGGCAGAATCTTTCATTGGCCCATCCTTGCATGGACGTACGACTGAATGCGGATTCGGAACGGCGCTCGAGCGTGCGGCTGCTGGCGGAAATGGATATCCGCAAGAAGGCACTGAGCAAGGTCGCGCTGTTTTCCGGTCTTACCGAAGAGGAGTTGGCCAAGCTGGCCAAGGCGCTGCGCAACACGCCGTTTATCAAGGACGACATCATCACCCGCCAGGGCGCGGTGGCGCATTGGCTGTATCTGCTGGTCAACGGCGAGGCCGACGTCTGGTTCGAATCCGAAGGGAAGGAGCGCATCTGGTGCGCCACGCTCAAGGCCGGCGATGTGTTCGGCGAGATAGGCTTGCTGACCGGCGCGCCGCGCGGCGCCACGGTCACCGCCAGGACCGATGCGCTGTGCTATCGGCTGGACAAGGAGAACTTTGAAAACATCCTGCACGACCGTCCGGAGCTTGCTGACGAATTCGCCCATGTGCTCAGCGACCGCAATCAGGTGCTGGACGCCATCCGCAGCGATCATCCAGAACCAGTGCAAGTACAACAGGCCAACTATTTGGCGAGCATACGGCGGTTTTTCAGGTTGCACTGAGACGCGGTCGTATGTCGGTTAGATGATGATCGGCAGATTGTCTACCATGGCGTTGCCCATATCCACTGTGTAGACTTCACCGCGTGCTGCCTCTTCGCGGCCGGTAGCTAGCAGATGTTGCTTCACCTTTTCTTGGGCGTGCACAGCATTCCGTGCCACGACCAGGAATTCATCCAGTTTGCTTTGCTCTTTCCCGGCAGCTTGCACCGTGGCGTGGAATCGGTGGCTCAGCTGATGTGTCTCGACCAGGTACTGCAACAGCACATCGTTGATGCGGGTCTGCCAACCATCTCCCAGCGCCTTGAATGAGTCCAGTACAACGTTGTCAAAGCGGATGCTGGTAGGCACTTTGGTCACGTCCAGTGTTGGCCGACCGCGCGGACGACGCGCTGGCTTGAGTTTGGCCAATTCTGCGTCGGTCATTGGCGGATTGTCCGGGTCGGCTAGGGCGGCCTTGGTGATCGCGGCGTCCTCTTCCTCCGTAGGCATGACGAGCGCAAGCGCTTTGGCTTTGCGCGCCACCGCGCGCCTCCTATCCTCGTCCAGTTGCGGTACCCTCTCTGCTGGCGCCGCCTCTTTCTCGTTAGTGGTTCGCTTCGACATAACTCTTCACCTCTCTGGCATTTGCTTTTCGTAGACTGATAATCCTTCGTCCATCTTCGCGGTCTACATATACCACGCAGTAAAGCCTATCTCCGATGGCACCGAAGGCTCTATACCTGTCCTCGCCGTAATCCTCTCTGTCGTCCTGTTCCTCTATCGCGGTATCCCAGTCGATGTCGATCGCATCTGCCAACGAAACGCCATGTTTCTGTTGGTTAGTGCGGTCTTTGTCGGGGTCAAAAGTGATCTGCACGTGATTAATTGTATATACGAAAAATACGTTGATCAAGTATTTTTCGTATATACGATAATCATTTGGGAGAACGGTGGTTTGCGCTACGGCAGCGAAAATAAAAAAAGCCAGCTATAAGCTGGCTGTTTTCATCACTGTGTGAAACAAATCAACATCTGTAACTATTTGATTTGTTGGTGTCTTTTGGGGTGGCTGATGGGGCTCGAACCCACGACAACAGGAATCACAATCCTGGACTCTACCAACTGAGCTACAGCCACCACTGATTTACTTCTCTCTGCCTAGTGTTTCGTAGACAGGTGCCGAATTATACAAGCCAGTTTTGAATCCTGCAAATCTAAATGCAAAGTTTCTCTTCAAAAAGCCTACTTTGCTTAAACAGCAACCTTTTCCACTGGTGGGTGCAGTCCCAGCAGGCTGGCGAAGGCTGGCGCCAGGGCGCTGACGTCGGCCGTGGTGTAGCCGCGCAGCGTGGCGGCGGGTTCGCCGACGGCAGGGGCAGGGCGCAGCAGCTTGGCCGCGTCCAGCAGCCGCACCAGCTGGCGGGCGACTGCGTCACCGGTATCGATCAGGACCACATCCTGGCGGCCGTGGTCGCGCAGCACGCGTTCGATGCCGGTCTGGACGAAGGGATAGTGGGTGCAGCCGAGCACCAGCGTGTCGGCGCCTTGCTCCAGCAGCGGGGCGACGTATTTTTCCAGCATCGAATCGATCACCGGCGTTTGCAGGTCGCCCAGCTCGATCTGGTCGACCAGGCCGACGGCAGGCTGCAGCAGGAACTCGGCCTTGCTGGCCGCGCTGATCTGCTCGCGCAGTTGCAGGAATTTCTCGCCCTTGAGGGTGCGCGCCGTCGCCAGCACGCCGACCTTGCCGTTGCGCGTGGCCGCCGCAGCCGGCTTCAGGCCCGGCTCGACGCCGACCACCGGCAGATCCGGATAGCGCGCCCGCACCGCCTTGATGGCGGCCACGGTGGCGGTGTTGCAGGCGACCACCAGCGCCTTGGCGCCGCGCTCCAGCAGGAAGGCGGCAATCGCCAGCGAGCGGTCGACTACGTATTGTTCGGTTTTTTCGCCGTACGGCGCATGGCCGGAATCGGCGAAGTAGATCAGGTCTTCATTCGGCAGCTGCGCGCGGATGTGGCGCAGCACCGAAAGCCCGCCCACGCCGGAGTCGAACACACCGATCGGGCTGCCGGGGGAGCGGGCTGTTTGCATCAGGCAGTCACGACAGGAACGTTCAGCTGCTCGATGCGGGCTTTCCATTCCGCAGGGCCGGTGTTGTGCACCGACGTGCCGGCGGCGTCCACGGCCACGGTGACCGGCATGTCGACCACGTCGAACTCGTAGATCGCTTCCATGCCCATGTCCGCGAAGCCCAGCACCTTGGCGCCCTTGATCGCCTTCGACACCAGGTAGGCGGAACCGCCGACGGCCATCAGGTAGGCCGACTTGTGCTTCTGGATCGACTCGATGGCGACCGGGCCGCGCTCGGCCTTGCCGATCATCGCGATCAGGCCGGTTTTCTCCAGCATCATGTCGGTGAACTTGTCCATGCGGGTGGCGGTGGTCGGGCCGGCTGGGCCCACCACTTCGTCACGCACCGGATCGACCGGGCCGACGTAGTAGATCACGCGGTTCTTGAAGTCGACCGGCAGTTCCTCGCCCTTGGCCAGCATGTCCTGGATGCGCTTGTGCGCGGCGTCGCGGCCGGTCAGCATTTTGCCGTTCAGCAGCAGGGTCTGGCCCGGCTTCCACGAGGCCACTTCTTCCTTGGTCAGCGTGTTCAGATCGACGCGCTTGGATTTCTCGGTGTCCGGCGCCCAGCTGACGTCAGGCCAGGTCGACAGTGGAGGCGGGGTCATATAGGCAGGACCGGAGCCGTCCAGCACGAAGTGGCCGTGGCGGGTGGCGGCGCAGTTCGGGATCATCGCGACCGGCTTGGATGCTGCGTGGGTCGGGTAGGTCATGATCTTCACGTCCAGCACGGTGGTCAGGCCGCCCAGGCCTTGCGCGCCGATGCCCAGCGCGTTGATGCGGTCGCACAGTTCGATACGCAGTTCTTCCAGCTTGTTCTGCGGGCCGCGCTGCTTCAGCTCGTACATGTCGATGTCTTCCATCAGCACTTCCTTCGCCATCAGCATCGCCTTCTCGGCGGTGCCGCCGATGCCGATGCCCAGCATGCCTGGCGGGCACCAGCCGGCGCCCATGGTCGGCACGGTTTTCAGCACCCAGTCGATCAGCGAATCGGATGGATTCATCATGATCATCTTGGACTTGTTTTCCGAGCCGCCGCCTTTGGCCGCGACCTTGACGTCGACGGTGTTGCCTTCGACCAGTTCCATGTGGACCACGGCTGGCGTGTTGTCCTTGGTGTTCTTGCGGTCGAAGTGCGGGTCGGCCACGATGGAGGCGCGCAGCTTGTTGTCGTCGAAGTTGTATGCACGGCGCACGCCTTCGTTGACGGCGTCGGTGACGGTGCCGGTGAAGCCTTCAAAGCGCACGCCCATGCCGATCTTCAGGAAGACGTTGACGATGCCGGTGTCCTGGCAGATCGGGCGCTTGCCTTCCGCGCACATGCGCGAGTTGGTCAGGATCTGCGCGATCGCGTCCTTGGCGGCAGGGCTTTGCTCGTGCTCGTAGGCGCGCGCCAGGTGCTCGATGTAGTCGGCAGGGTGGTAGTAGCTGATGTACTGGAGCGCGGCGGCAACGGATTCGATCAGGTCTTCTTGCTTTATGATGGTCATGATGTTCTCGCGTGGTTAATGGGATTCGTTGTGGGTCAGCGTGGTGATGCGGTCGGTGTAGGAGATCGCCAGGGCCGACAAAAGGAAGACGACGTGGATCACGGTTTGTGCGATCAGTGTTTGCGGGTCGTAGACGGCTGCATTGATGAAGGTCTTCAGCAAGTGGATGGACGAAATGCCGATGATCGCCATCGCCAGCTTGGTCTTCAGCACGGAGGCGTTCACGTGCGACAGCCACTCTGGTTGATCGGGATGAGAGTCCAGGTTCATGCGGGAGATAAAAGTCTCGTAGCCGCCGATGATCACCATGACCAGCAGATTGGAAATCATGACCACGTCGATCAGGCCGAGCACGACCAGCATGATGGTGGTTTCGGTCAGCTTGGCCGGCGCGTGGGCGGCTGCTGCCGCGGCTTCGGGCGTCGGCGCGTGCACGGCGACCGCTTCGAGGATGTGCTGCAGCGAGGCTTCGTTGCCCATCACGGCGCCGATCAGGTCCTTGAGCTCGACCCAGAAATGGAATACGTAGACGCACTGCGCCAGGATCAAGCCCAGGTACAACGGCAACTGCAGCCAGCGCGTCATGAAGATAAAGGCGGGCAGCGGGCGCAGTTTCTGTTTTGGCTCAATCATTACGGCGGAACTCCTTTATATTATGACTGGCGACATTTTACACGTGCTGCTCAGCAATCGCATCGGCGTGTTGATACTGCGTACGGTCGATGAAATATTGGTAAAATTGCCTAGAGCGCCACATCCTCCGCCGGGGACCGCCAATCTGTAAGGGCTCAGTAAGCGATAAAGTTTAAGTTAATGCCAAACGATTACAACACTGGATGGAGACAAGCATGAGCAGCACTACAACCCAACAAGGACCGCAGGAATCCCGCATCTTCGAACCCCCGGCAGCGTTTGTAGCCCAAGCCACCGTGGCCGGCATGGACGCCTACAACGCCTTGTGCGCGGAGGCGGAGGCCGATTACGAAGGCTTCTGGTCGCGCCTGGCGAAGGAAAACCTGGTATGGCAAAAGCCGTTCACCAAGACCCTGAACGAAGACAACGCGCCGTTCTACAAATGGTTTGAAGACGGCCACCTGAACGTGTCGTACAACTGCCTGGACCGCAATCTGCAGAATGGCAACGCCGACAAGACCGCGATCATCTTCGAGGCGGACGACGGCAAGTCGGTCAACGTCAGCTACAAGGAATTGCACGAGAAGGTCTGCAAGTTCGCCAACGGTTTGAAATCACGCGGCATCAAGAAGGGTGACCGCGTCATCATCTACATGTCGATGTCGGTTGAAGGCGTGGCCGCGATGCAGGCTTGTGCGCGCATCGGCGCCACGCACTCGGTGGTGTTTGGCGGCTTCTCCGCCAAGTCGCTGCAGGAGCGCATCATCGACGCCGGCGCGGTGGCCGTGATCACCGCCGACGAGCAAATGCGCGGCGGCAAACACCTGCCGCTGAAAGCCATCGTCGACGAAGCGCTGGCGCTGGGCGGCTGCGACACCATCAAGGACGTGATCGTCTACAAACGCACCGGCGGCAACATCGCCTTCAAGGAAGGCCGCGACATCTGGCTGCACGACCTGGTTGCCAGCCAATCGGCCGAGTGCGAGCCGGAGTGGGTGGATGCCGAGCATCCGCTGTTCATCCTGTACACGTCGGGCTCGACCGGCACCCCGAAAGGCGTGCAGCATTCGAGCGGCGGCTATCTGCTGTGGGCCGCGCTGACGATGAAGTGGTCGTTCGACATCAAGCCGACCGACGTGTACTGGTGCACGGCCGACATCGGCTGGGTGACGGGCCACAGCTACATCGCCTACGGTCCGACGGCGGTGGGCGCGACGCAGGTGGTATTCGAAGGCATCCCGACGTTCCCGAACGCCGGCCGCTTCTGGGAGACCATCGCCAAGCACAAGGTCAGCATCTTCTACACCGCGCCGACGGCGATCCGTTCGCTGATCAAGGCGTCGGATGTGGATCCGAAGGTGCATCCGAAGAATTACGATTTGTCGTCGCTGCGTTTGCTGGGCACGGTCGGCGAGCCGATCAATCCGGAAGCGTGGATGTGGTATTACACCCAGGTGGGCGGCGAGAAGTGCCCGATCGTCGATACCTTCTGGCAGACCGAGACCGGCGGCCACATGATCACGCCGCTGCCGGGCGCGACGCCGATGGTGCCGGGTTCGTGCACCTTGCCGCTGCCGGGCATCATGACCGCGATTGTCGATGAGGCCGGTGTGGATGTGCCGAACGGGCAGGGCGGTATTCTGGTGGTCAAGCGTCCTTGGCCTTCGATGATCCGTACCATCTGGAATAACCCGGACCGGTTCAAGGCTAGCTACTTCCCTGAGGAGCTGGGCGGCAAGATGTACCTGGCGGGCGACGGCGCGATCCGCAACAAGGATACGGGTTACTTCACCATCACGGGCCGTATCGATGACGTGCTGAACGTGTCGGGTCACCGCATGGGCACGATGGAGATCGAGTCGGCGCTGGTGGCCAATCCGCTGGTGGCTGAGGCCGCGGTGGTGGGCAAGCCGGATGAGACGACTGGTGAGTCGATCTGCGCGTTCGTGGTGCTGAAGCAGGCGCGTCCGACTGGAGATGAGGCCAAGAAGCTGGCGCTGGAGCTGCGCAATTGGGTGGCCAAGGAGATTGGTCCGATCGCCAAGCCGAAGGAGATCCGGTTTGGAGATAACCTGCCGAAGACGCGTTCGGGCAAGATCATGCGGCGTTTGCTGCGGGTGTTGGCCAAGGGCGAGGTAATTACGCAGGATGTGTCGACCCTGGAGAATCCGGCGATTCTGGAGCAGTTGAAGGAAGCGTCCTAACAGCGCACAGACGTCATAACCACCCGCATGCGTCTAACCCACTCACGTCATTCCCGCGAAAGCGGGAATCCATGCTGAGTTTGCTTTGGCGGCGCCTTTGAGCTCCGCGTAGATGCGGGCAATAGGCCGGAGAGGCAAATAATGTTGGTACTCTCTGGAATCTTTGCTATAATTCGCGGCTTCTCCGAGAGGGGAAGGATGCAGGAGAGGTGGATGAGTGGTTGAAGTCGCACGCCTGGAAAGCGTGTATAGGTTCATAGCCTATCGGGGGTTCGAATCCCCCTCTCTCCGCCAAGGACACAAAAGCGAAAGGCCACCCTCGGGTGGCCTTTTCGTTTTTGTGCCTTGGCGGAGAGAAGCAAGCCCCCTGCGGGGCTTGCGTGGGGAATTCGAAGGCATCGCCCCTACCGGGGCGAGCCTCTCCGAATCGTCCGTTTGCCACCGCGAAGCGGTGGCGCGCCGGAGGCGCCGCGCGCAGCGCAAAAATTCCCTAAGGAACTATTCCCCTAACCATTGCCAGATTGCCGGAACTACCCTTCATGGGCGCTTGGATAATCAGGATATAAAGTACCCTGATGGAAAACAATTTTCCACACACCACCTGCATCCCTCCTGAGCGCAGCGAGCACCGAGTCGAGATCGGTGTGCATCATTTCATTCCTCCGTCTGGGCATCCGGATAGCGCAAAGTGTCGCGCTTGGCGAACAGGCTCGCCATTTCCTCCATGTGCTCGTTTCCCCAGGTGCACAGCGGGACGATCGCCTCGGCCAAGCTGCGACCGAGCGGGGTCAGCGTGTAGTCCACGCGAGGCGGCACTTCCTTGTAATCATTCCGCGCCAGCACGTGATCGGCCTCCAGATCCTTCAATTGCTGGATCAGCACCTTGTCGCTGACGCCCTGGGTCAGGCGTTTGAGCTCGCCGTAGCGCTTCGGGCCGTCGCGCAGGAAAAACAGGATCAGCGGTTTCCACTTGCCCGAGATGATGCGGAGCGTGGCGTCGAGCCCGCAGGAGAAGCCGCCGGTACCGCAGGTTTCGTGAGTCGTCATGGTCGTCATTGCCGTCGTTGTTAGGGTACTTACCAAAAAGTGCATACTTGTCCTTAGGTTAGCATGGGACTATATTGGGGTCAAGGAAGCAAATCCCTGCTTCCTTAAAACTGCAAGGAAAGACGCACATCATGACCAGACTGAATGGAAAGACCGCCGTGATCACCGGCGGCGCTACCGGCATCGGCCGCGCTGCGGCAAAGCGCTTCATCGAGGAGGGCGCCTTTGTGTTCATCTTCGGCCGCCGGCAGGAAGCGCTCGATGCTGCTGTGGCTGAGCTCGGGCCCAATGCCCGCACGGTAAAGGGCTCGGTCTCCGATGAGGCCGACCTCGACCGACTCTACGCCGCGGTGAAGGCCGAGCGTGGAACCCTCGACATCGTCTTCGCCAATGCCGGAGCGGGAAGCCAGCTTGCGCTCGGCAAGATCACCGCCGAGCACATTGACGAAACCTTCGACACCAATGTGAAGGGTACGATCTTCACAGTCCAGAAGGCGCTGCCGTTGATGGGCGAGGGCGGTTCGATCATCCTGACCGGATCGAGCGCGGGCACCACGGGCGCCCCGGGCATGAGCGCCTACAGCGCGAGCAAGGCGGCGGTGCGCAACCTCGCGCGGACCTGGGCGGAGGACCTGAAGGGCACCGGCATCCGGGTCAACGTGCTGTCGCCCGGGGCGACAGCGACCGAACTCGCGAAGGAAGCGCTGGGCGAGGAGGGGCAGAAGTTCTTCGCGTCGTTGACTCCGCTCCAGCGCATGGCCGATCCGTCGGAGATCGGGGCTGCTGCTGCCTTCCTCGCGTCGTCGGACAGCAGCTTCATGACCGCCAGCGAGGTCGCCGTCGATGGCGGCCTGGCGCAACTCTGACCCGCTACGCCCTGCCGTCACTCCATTCGATAGTCGGAGCCGGCAGGGCGTGCCAAACCCAAGGAAAATATATGAGCTACGCAATTATCGGCTTCGGCAAGCTCGGCCAGGCTCTGGCCAAGGCGTTTGCCCGAAGCGGCATCGAAGTATCCGTTGCAACCACGCGCGACCCGGCAAGCTTCGCTTCCGCTGCGGCCGCGATCGGCCCCAGGATCATTCCCAAAACACTGGCGGAAGCCGTCAAGGCGGACATCGTCTTTTTGGCTGTCCGTTTCGAGTCGCACAGGGAGGTCGCGAAGGCGCTGCCCACCTGGGCCGGAAAGACCATCATCGATGTGACCAATGCCTATGGCGTGCCGCCTGAGGAACTGGGAGGACAGCCTTCTTCCGCCAAGGTCGTCGCGCAGGCCTTCACTGGTGGAAGACTGGTGAAAGGCTTCAACCATTTGGTCGCTGCCGTCCTTGAGCAAGATCCGTCCGTAAATGGTGGCAGGCGAGTCGTGTTCCTGGCGAGCGACGATGACGGCGCGGCGGCGGAGGTTGCTGCGCTTGCGGAAAAACTTGGTTTCGCGCCGATCAAACTGGGCGGCCTTGCGGAAGGTGGACTGCTTGTGCAGGCGCGCGGAAATAGCTGGGGTCAACTGATCTTCAAGGACCTGGTCAAGTTCGACTGATCGCGGCCCTGATTATTCTTTGCCGTTAGGGAATAGACATCCGCCGTTGCGGACCAATGTCTTCACCTCTTCGCTCACCTGCATGGGGTTTTGACTGATACGCGCAACGAAGTCCTTGAGGGGCCGCACGTACGATTTCGCATCGTACTGCGCGCTCCAAAGGACGATGTTGAGCACGATGGGAATGAGGTCCAGACCCTTCTCGGTCAGCGTGTAGAAGTCCTTGCGTCCGTCGGGGCTGGGCGCCTTCAACAGAATCCCTTGCCCTTCAAGAAAGGACAGGCGGGAAGCAAGGACGTTGGTCGCGATTTTCTCCTCCGATTTCAGGAACTCGCCATACGTCTTCTTGCCGGCAAAAACGATGTCGCGAATGATCAACAGCGACCACCGGTCGCCGAACATCTCGACTCCGTAGTTCACCGCGCAATGGGACCGAAGGTCATCTTTACTCGTCGTTTTCATAGGCCGATTTTAACATCACTTGCTCGGCGCAAGTAAAATTTAGGAATTTCACTTGCTTTTTACAAGTGAAATGACTAGCATGACCTGCATGTTGAACGCGGTCACCGGATCGCGCCGGCCACCAGCAAGGGAAATTTACATGAGCACCATCAGCATCATCGGATCAGGCGGCATGGCTGCGGCGATCGCCGGCCTTGCCGCCAAGGCCGGGCACGGCGTCGAGGTGATGAGTCGCGACGCCGCCAAGGCGCGGGCGCTGGCCGAGCAGGTCGGCGCCGGCGCGACGACTGGCATGTTCGGCGCCGTCCCGGCGGGCGATATCGTCATCTTGGCGGTTCCGTACTCCGCCGTGCTGGACGTGGTGAAGCACTACGGTGACAAGCTGGCGGGCAAGCTTCTGGTCGACATCACCAACCCCGTCGCCGCCGACCTCACAAGCTTTGTGACGCCTGACGACAGTTTCGGTGCGCAGGAGATCGACAAGGCCTCTCCCGCCGATGCGGTGATCGTCAAGGCGTTCAACACCCTGTTCTCTCACATCCTGGCTGCCGGTTCATTTCAGGGCCGTCCGTTGGACGTGTTCATCGCCGGAGACGATGCACAGGCGAAGGCACGCGTGGCGGCGTTCATCGGGAGCCTTGGGCTACGCCCGATGGATGCCGGGCCGCTGCCGATGGCGCGGATGTTGGAGCACGTTTGCCTGCTGTCGTTGGGGCTGCTCGCTCACTCCATCAAGCACACCAACTTTTCAATCGGCGTCAGCCTTCCCGGCTGAGCCTACCCGCAGCACTACTTTTTCATATCACTTACAAGGAATAGCAATATGCGCGTTTTCGTTACTGGAGGAACCGGCCATATCGGTTCGTATATCATCCCCGAGCTGGTCGCGGCCGGACACGAAGTTACCGGTCTTGCCCGCTCGGACAAGGCCGCGGATGCGGTGGCCGCACTTGGCGCCAAGGTGCGGTGCGGGGATATTTCCGACCTCGAGGGACTCAAGGCGGCGGCGGCCGACTCCGACGGTGTCATTCATGTCGCGCACAGGCAAGACCTGCTTCCCTCCGGCGGAATAGACGCCGTGGCCGCTGCGGAACTCCAGATCATGCTCGCGTACGGCGAAGCGCTGGCTGGAAGCGGCAAGCCGCTGGTCGTGTCGGGGAGCATAGGCGCGCCCGGGTGGGAAAAGCTGGGCCGACCAGCCACCGAGGAAGACCCGTCACTTCCCGGCGGCGATGCGTACAAGGGAACCTTGCGGGTTCGTAATGCCGTGGAGCTCGCCGTCATCGGCCTCGCGGAGCGGGGCGTGCGGTCGTCGATCGTGCGGATTCCTACTATCGCCCACAGCACGACCGACGTCGCCTTTCTTCCATTGTTGATCGGGCTGGCGAAGGAAAAGGGCGTCATCGGTTACCCGGGGGAAGGCGCGAACCTGTGGCCGGCCGTGCACGCCCGTGACCTCGCCGTCTTATTCCGCCTGGCGCTAGAGAAGGGCGAGGCTGGCAAATATTGGCACGGCGTCGAGAGTGAGGGCATCCCGTTCCGCGCCATCGCCGAGGCCATTGGCCGTCGCCTGGGCGTGCCGGCCGTAAGCATACCTGCGGACGTGCTGATGTTGCCGGGGTACTTTGGCTTCCTGGCAAGCCTGGTCACGCTCGATCTACCGGCGTCCAACCTCATCACCCGGCAGGTCCTGGGCTGGGAACCCACTCAGCCTGACCTGTTCGCCGACATGGATAACGGCCATTATTTTCCTGTCGCCTGACCTGCATGCGACTAACTTACGAGGTAACAATATGAGCACTACAATCAGCATCATCGGTGGGGGTGGCATGGCCACCGCAATTGCGGGTCGTACCATCAAGGCCGGGCATACAGTCGAGGTGATGGTCCGCGACCAGTCCAAGGCGCAGGCGTTTGCCGACAAGCTTGGCGCTGGCGCGACCATCGGGACGTACGGCGCAGCACCAAAGGGCGACATCGTCATCCTCGCCGTGCCATATGGCAGTGCGGCGTCGGTGGTGGCCGATTTCGGGGCGACGCTAGTCGGCAAGGTGATCATCGACATCACCAATCCGTTCGCGCCCGATCTCTCCGGCCTGGCGACCCGCAACGGCAGTTCCGGTGCGCAGGAGACGGCCAAAGGCCTCCCCGCCGGCGCGCATGTCGTGAAGGCATTCAACACCCTGTTCGGCCACGTCCTCGCGCGGGGCGGGCGTCTCGATGCGTTCTTCGCAGGTGACGATGCCGAGGCCAAGGCACGCGTCTCGGGCTTCCTCGACAGTCTGGGGCTGCGTCCGCTGGATGTCGGCAGCCTGCAGATGGCGCAGACGCTCGAATCGCTCGGCCTGCTGATGATCAGTCTGGCGAAAAATGGCGCGGGCACCTTCAACATCGCCATGCGCGTCGATATCGGCTGACTTCGATGAGCACACAAGAGAACGTCCAGCGGGTCGACTGCCTCGTCATCGGCGGCGGTCCCGCTGGACTGACGGCCGCGCTCTACCTGGCGCGCTTCCGGCTGAGCGTCCAGGTCATCGACCGGGGCGCGGGACGGGCCGCATCGATCCCGCTGACGAGGAACTACCCGGGCTTCCCCGACGGCATCAGCGGCCGCGACCTCGTCGAGCGCATCAGGACGCAGGCGGTCCGTTACGGCGCCCGGATCGCCACTGTGGAAGTGGCGACGGTGGAGCGATCCGGCGACGTGTTCCAATGCCGTGCGGGGAACGGCCTGATGATCGAGGCTTCGGCGGTGATCATAGCCACGGGCATACGCGACGTGCGCCCACCCATCGACGAAAGCCTTCACGACGCCGCGCTCGCGGCCGGGCTGATCCGCTACTGCCCAATCTGCGACGGCCTGGAGGTGACCGGCCGGCGGGTCGCGGTGATCGGCCGTGGCGCCCACGGTGCCCGCGAGGCGAAGTTCGTCCGCAGCTATGCAGACGACGTGACGCTCCTGGCGTGGGACGGTGCGACCGACCTCGACGCCGCGCAGCGGGCCGATCTGTCGCGGTCGGGCATCGCGGTGGTCGACAGGGCGGTGACCAGTGCGCGCATGCTCGACGGCCAGCTGGTTCTTGCCACTGATGGCGGGGAGTTGGCCTTCGACGCGGTTTATCCTGCGTTGGGCGCGAAAGTCGCCTCCGGCATCGCGCAGGGCTTGGGGGCCAGGGTAAATGGGAACGGCTACCTCGTCGTCGACGAACACCAGCGGACAGACGTCCCGGGCTTGTACGCTGTTGGCGACGTCGTGGCCGGCCTGAACCAGATCAGCCGCGCGACCGGACAGGCCGCGACGGCCGCTACCGTGCTACGCAATGACCTCTTCGCCGATCCGGCTCGCGCCGATAAAATCAGGGCCGCTTCAACTGGCCGATAACGCTCGCCACCTTGGTGGTGATCATATCGACTGCCGGGCCATTGGCGCCATGCGGAATAATGACATCGGCGTAGCGCTTGGTTGGCTCGATGAATTGCTTGTGCATCGGGCGCACGGTTTCCAGATACTGGCCGACGACGCTTTCCACTGAGCGGCCGCGCTCGGTAATATCCCTTTGCATGCGGCGGATGAAGCGGATGTCGGACGCGGTGTCGACAAAGATCTTCAGCGACATCATGTCGCGCAAGTCCGCGTCATACAAGGCAAACAGGCCTTCGATCACGATGACCGGGGCCGGCTTGACTGGAATGGTCCGGTTGGAACGGTTATCGATCGTGAAGTCGTACTCCGGCATCTCGATCGCTTCGCCGTTGCGCAAGGCCTGGACGTGCTGCACCAGCAGTGGCCAGTCGAAAGCCTGCGGATGGTCGTAATTCTGCTGGCGGCGGACTTCTGGGGTGAGGTGGGTTTGGTCGCAGTAGTAATCGTCCTGCATCACGACCGAGACCATGTCAGCGCCAAACGAAGCCAGCACTTGCTGGGACACTGTTGACTTGCCACTGCCGCTTCCGCCAGCGACACCAATGACAAATGGATTGAAAGAAATCTTGTTCATGCCGAATGATACCGGAACCGCGACCGAACCGACAGGGGCCGGCTGAATCCGCACCGCAAAGCCGACGTTTGTAAAGCGTGTGGTCAGCTCCGCGCCGTATGAAAGGTGATCGCGTAGCCATCGGGATCACCAGCGACGAAGAAGCGGCCAAAAGGACCGTCGGCGAGCGGGCTGAGGATCACGCCGCCCCGCTCGACAATCAGGTCGTGCAGCGCATCGGCGTCGGTGCACGCGAGCCAGAGCGCCATGCCGACACCGAGTGGCCCCGCTTCGGGCAGTGGGCGCAGAGGCTCTCGCAGCGCGAACGGGATAGGCTCCGTCTTGAAAATGACCGCTCCGGGAGGGCAGTGCGACGAGGCTTCGAAACCGAAAACCTCGATGTAGAACTTGCGGGACGCGGAGAGGTCGCGCACTTGCAAGGCGATGAAGTCTGGGCCGATTGGGGTTGTCATGCGAGCTCCTATTGAGTAATATAAGGGTCCTGATATTAATGTAAGGTCCCTGATATGTCAACGGCGAAAACAGTGCCTCGGAGCGGAGCCGACTGGATCGGCTACAACCTGAAGATCACGCAACACCGGCTGAGGCAACGACTGGATGCCGAACTCGCGCGGCTCGGCATCACGGCACCTCAGAACGCAGTCCTGCTTGCAGTCGCCGGCAATCCGCGCATCTCGAACGCCGAGTTGGCGCGCGCAGCGTTCGTGACGCCGCAGACCATGCAAGGAATCCTCGTCAATCTCGAACGCGGCGGCCTGATTACGCGGAGCCCGCATCCGGAGCATGGCCGGGTCATCATGACCGAGTTGACGAAGGCAGGCCAAAAGGCCGTCGCCGAGGGAGCGAAAGCAGCCGACGTGGTGGAACGCCAGATGCTATCTACGCTTTCAACTGAAGAGGCTCAGCTTCTTTGCCAACTACTCAAGCGCTGTGCCGCCGCGCTGGGCGACGAACCGTCTGGCGGCTAGCGGAGTGCTTATTCCGTCAAGATCGAGCTTGCGATGATATTGAAGAGACGCTCCGCGCGTGGCGCGGACGAAGGCTGATCGCCCAGCCACGCCAGCGCCGCAGCCAACGAGAACAAATCCTCTCCATCCATATCGGTGCGCGCCAGCCCCTCGGCCTGGGCGCGCACAAGAAGCCGTGTGCCGGCTGCACGCATCGTGACGCACGAAGCGTGCAGGGCGGAGTTTTCATCCTCCATGGCCGCCATCATTGCCGAGATAACGCCTTTGTAGTTGCGTGCGCATGCGACAACGTCGCGCAGCCATGCCACGAGCGCAACATCGATTCCTCCCGCAGTTTCCACTTCGCGTGCCTGGGCCGTCAGCTCGTCAAAGCTGGCGCGCAGCAAGGTTTCGAGCAGCGCCTCTCTCGTCGGGAAATGACGATACAGCGTGCCTAGCCCGACATCCGCCTTGCGCGCAATGTCGCGTAGCGAAGCGTCGGCTCCGTCAACGGTTACCACCGCGCGCGCAACGGCGAGTATGTGGTCATAATTTTTTTTTGCATCGGCCCGCATAGACTTCCTTGACAAGTGGAGCACTGCTCCGTATATTCTATTATATTCGGAGCGCTGCTCCGGTAATGATAGCTCATTTGTAGCCAAGGAGAAAGCGATGTCCATCAACACGATGAAGGCGATTCGGCAGCACGAATTCGGTGGCCCTGAGGTTCTGCGTTATGAGGATGCGCCGCGTCCCGAAGTGAAGCCGGGCGAAGTGCTCATCCGCGTTCAGGCGGTCGGCATCAATCCACCCGACTGGTACCTGCGCGACGGCTATGAAATGCTGCCTCCCGAGTGGCGGCCGCAAGTGTCCTTTCCGGTTATTCTGGGGACGGACGTGTCGGGTGTGGTCGAAGCGGTGGCCGATGACGTGAAGGACTTCACCGTCGGAGACGAAGTGTATTCAATGGTGCGCTTTCCGAGCGGCCTTGCCGGCGACAGCAAGGCTTACGCTGAGTACGTCAGCGTGCCGGCATCGGAAGTTGCGCTCAAGCCGGCCGGCATCGATCACGTGCATGCAGCCGCGGCGCCGATGTCGCTGCTTACCGCGTGGCAGTTCATGATAGAACTCGGGCACAACGAGCCGAACCCGCTTCAGCCGCACACACATGTGCCCGTGCCACTCGAGGGCAAGACCGTCCTGGTCAACGGCGCCGCTGGCGGAGTGGGGCACTTCGCGGTGCAGCTGGCCAAGTGGAAGGGCGCGCGCGTGATCGCGGTGGCGTCAGGCAAACACGAGGCGCTGCTGCGCGAGCTCGGCGCGGATGAATTCATCGACTACACAAAGGCTACTCCCGAGGATGTCGTCCACGGCATCGATCTCGTCATCGACGCGGTTGGCGGCCCGACCACCGGCCGCTTCCTGCGCACGCTCAAGCGTGGCGGCGCGCTGTTCCCGATCTTCCCCTTGGGCTTTTCCGGCGTCGAGGAAGCGGAAAAGCTCAGCGTCACGGTCTCGGCAACCCAGGTGCGCTCAAGCGGGCCGCAGCTCGCAGAGCTTGCGCGGTTGCTCGACGCCGGGACGGTTCGCGCCGTGGTCGACAGCACTTATCCGCTTGCCGATGCCCGCAAGGCGCATGAACGCGCCGCGAGCGGCCATATTCAAGGCAAGCTCGTGCTCACGGTCGCGTGAGGTGGTTTGCCGATTTAATCAAGCAGAACAGGACACGCAAAATGATTATTCTCATGGGTCACCTTCACCTGAATCCATCCGATGTGAAGGAGTTCGTCGCCGATACTCAGGCCGTTTCTGTCAGCACGAGAGCAGAAAAGGGATGCCTGTTTTACAGCGTCACCTTGGATGATGTCGGCGCCGGACGCATGCTGCTCGTCCAGCGCTGGCAAGATCAGGAATCGCTGAAGACTCATCTTGAAACACCGGCAACGGTGAAGTTTTTAACAAAGTGGGCGGACAGGTTCAAAAGCGAGCTTCTCCAGTACGATGTTTCTAATGAGAGAGCTCTCTTCAATTAGACGGCCTGCTCACGTCGTCCGCTTACTTCGGCCGGCCTTGTGCCGGTGAAAGGCGGAACTTTGTTCGACGATCCCCCATGATGGCCTGCAAGTCTGCGACGCTTAACTCGGTGGCCTCATGTATGCGAATGAGGAGCGAGGCGCTGACGGGCAAGCGATGGTGACGAATCTTGCTGATCACCGGTGGCGCGACTTCCAGCGTACGCGACAAGGCAGCATCGTTCTTCAAATGAAGGATATTTTTTAGCGTATCGAGCAGATTACTTGGATTGTACGTTGACGTCAAAGCCATGCGGGTATTCATTGTCAGTCCTTTCGTTATCGGGAAGAATTGATTCTGAGTGTACATATTTGCAAGTCACAAAATCGTTGATGATAAACAAGTTTGATATGCATCAAATGGACCAACTTGCATATGGCTATCATTTCCAAATGGAAAAGCCACCCGCAAATATCGATCACACCTGGTGCCGACGGCGCGACCGCTTGACGGCGCAGCGTATCGACGTCGGGCTCGTGTTCCTGGAAATGCTTGGCGCGACTGATGCCGCAGAATATTTCGCGCAGAGCCGGGTGCCGGACCGCATTGCCGAACGAGTCTTGGTCGGCGCCGGGCGCCGCCGCGACGGTGATTGCTGGCTGAACATCGATTAAATTAGCGGCATGGAGACTTCGAACCGTCCCTCTCCATCGCCGACCCCATAACGAATGGAACTGCTCAGTGCTGCTTTCTCACCTAATCAGGAGGGCGCGGATTGGCCGTTGCGCGGCCATGCGTAGGCTTGTCCCTCACTAGTTCCAACCATTTCTTAACGAATTTAGAGGGAGAAAGTCATGAGGGTATCTACGGTCAATGGTGGGCAGTCGCCGTCTGGCGATTCAAGTTACGGTCAATGGGGGCCGCAAATCCTGGACGGATCCAAGAAAACCGGCATCCCGCCAGCGCTGCTCTATCAACAAATGATGGCCGAGAGTAGCGGCAATCCCAATTCACTGGGTGATGGCGGGAAGAGCTTTGGCCTGATGCAGATACAGCAGGCCACATGGGAAGACTTCCAGAAAAACAACCGCGACAAGTTGCCGCCTGAACTGAAGAACGCCAGCTGGGACCAGATCAAGAACGACCCTCGCTTGAATCTCCTGGCAGGGGCGGCGCTGATGAAGGGCTATCACGATGAATGGGCGGCAAAAGGCTATTCCAGCGACGACGCCTGGAAACTGGCACTCAGGCAGTACAACTCCGGTAGCGTTCCGGATCCGAATAATCTCAGCAATGCCGGCGGCGCGACAGCTGGATACGTGGACAAGATTTGGGGAGCCTATGCATCGGCGCCCGGCTTTAAGGCAAATAACGTTATTGTTCCTGACGATAAGGATATCACGTAGTTCGGCCCCTGCTTGTCGCGAAGTTTGCGCAACCATTTCGATTGGATATTGTGCTATCGTTGCAATCCCATAATAAAGTGGTTGCGCAAACATGCCCTCGCTCAAGATCAAAGGACTACGCTGGTGGATGATAGGTTTGATCATGCTGGGGGCGATCATCAACTATCTGACCCGCAGCACGCTGGCGGTGTCCGCTCCCACGCTGCTCACTGACCTGCACATCACCACCCAGGAATACTCGTACATCACCGCCGCGTTCCAGGGCACGATCATGCTGCAGCCGCTGTGCGGCTACGTGCTGGATGTGATCGGCCTGAAATACGGATTCGCCATTTTCGCGGCGGCCTGGTCGGTCATCTGCATGGCGCACGGCATGGCCACCAGTTGGCAGGGTTTGGCTGCCTTGCGCGGCCTGCTGGGCCTGGCCGAGGGATCGGCCAATCCGGCGGGCATGAAGGCGGTGTCCGAATGGTTCCCGGCCAAGGAGCGCGGGCTGGCGGGCGGCATCTTCAATATCGGCGCGTCCTTCGGCTCGATGCTGGCGCCGCCGCTGGTGGTGTGGGCCATCCTGCATTACAACTGGCAGTCAGCCTTCGTCATCACCGGCGCGCTGGGCCTGGTCTGGGTGGCGGCCTGGCTGCTGCTGTACGACGCTCCGGCCCGCCATCGCCGCCTGTCCGCCGAAGAGGCGCAGCACATCGCCGCCGGCCAGGAGCAGCATCTGCAAGGCAATGGCGGACGGCCGTCGATACTCAGCATCCTCAAGATGCGCAATTTCTGGGGCATCGCCTTGCCGCGCTTCCTGGCCGATCCGGCCTGGGGCACGCTGGCGTTCTGGGTTCCTCTCTACCTGACCACGGTGCGCCATTTCGATCTGATGCAGATCGCCATGTTCGCCTGGCTGCCTTTCCTGGCCGCCGACATGGGCTGCCTGTTCGGGCCGCTGGTGGTGCTGGCGCTGCAAAAGCGCGGCGTGCGGCTGATCAACGCCCGCCGCGGCGCGTTCACGCTTGGCGCCTGCATGATGATGGGTGTGGCCTTTGTCGGTTTCGTGGACAGCCCTTACGCAGCGATCGCCTTGCTCAGCCTGGCCGGCTTTGCGCACCAGACCTTGTCCGTCACCGTCATCACCATGTCGTCGGACCTGTTCCGGCGCAATGAGGTGGCCACCGTGGCGGGCATGTGCGGCACTTTCGGCAACCTGGGTCTGCTGATTTTTTCGCTGCTGATCGGCGGGCTGATGGCGCGCGTCGGCTACACGCCATTTTTTGTCAGCCTGGCGGTGCTCGACCTGCTGGCCGCGTTGCTGCTGTGGTGCCTGGTGCGTGAACCTCTCTCGAAAACATCATCATGATTCAAAACCCCATCCTTCCCGGCTTCAATCCCGACCCGTCCATCGTGCGGGTGGGCGACGACTATTACATCGCCACGTCCACCTTTGAATGGTATCCGGGCGTGCAGATCCACCATTCGCGCGACCTGGTCAACTGGCGCCTGCTGAGCCGTCCGCTCACGCGCGCCAGCCAGCTTAACATGCTGGGCGCGCCGGATTCCTGCGGCGTGTGGGCGCCTTGCCTGAGCTATGCGGACGGCTTGTTCTGGCTGATCTACACCGACGTCAAGCGCTATGGCCGCACGTCGACCGGCGGCGCCACCGGCAGCGCCTCCTTGCGCGACTTCCATAATTACCTGGTCACCAGTCCGGCCATCGATGGGCCATGGTCCGATCCGGTTTATCTCAACAGCAGCGGCTTTGATCCATCGCTGTTCCACGACGACGACGGCCGCAAGTATCTGCTGAACCAGCTGTGGGACCATCGTCCGGGCAGCAACCGCTTCGCCGGCATCGTGGCGCAGGAGTACTCGGTGGGGGAAGGGCGGCTGATCGGCCATCGCGAAAACATCTTCAAGGGTACGGCGCACGGCCTGACCGAAGCGCCGCACCTGTACAAGCGCAACGGCTACTACTACCTGCTCACCGCCGAGGGCGGCACCGGCTGGAACCACGGCGTGACGATGGCGCGCTCGCGCGACCTGCATGGACCGTACGAGCTGCACCCCGACCAGACCATCCTCAGTTCGCGCCATCGCCCCGATGCCGAACTGCAGCGGGCCGGCCATGCCGACCTGGTGGAAACCCAGGACGGCCAGACCTACATGGTGTATCTGTGCGGCAGGCCGCTGCGCAATCGCGGCACGTGCACGCTGGGGCGCGAAACCGCCATCCAGCCGGTTGTGTGGGGCGAGGATGGCTGGCTGCGCACCGCCGATGGACAAGGGACGGCGCAGTTGCAGGCCGCGGCGCCGGCCTTGCCGGAGCACCGCTTCGAGGCCGAGCCTGCGCGCGAGGAGTTCGATGCGGCGCAATTGCCGATAGCCTTCCAGTGGCTGCGCACGCCATGGCCGGAAGAGTTGTTCAGCCTGACCGAGCGGCCAGGCCATCTGCGCTTGTATGGTCGCGAAAGCCTGGGCAGCCAGTTCCGCCAGGCGCTGGTGGCGCGCCGCCAGCAGGCGCATTGCTACAGCGCGTACACCGTGGTTGAATTCGAACCCGAGCATTACCAGCAGCAGGCGGGGCTGGTCTGCTATTACGGCGGCGCCAAGTTCCACTACTTGTACATCACGCACGACGAGGTGGTGGGCAAGCATTTGCGCGTGATGAGCAGCCTGCCCAATCACGTGCAGACGGACACCTTCACGGCGCCGATCGCGCTGCCGCCGGGCCTGCCGGTGCAGCTGCGCGTGGAAGTGGACGAGGAACGCCTGTACTTCGGCTATCGGCTGGACGGCGGCGACTGGCACTGGCTGGCGCAGCAGTTCGACGCCAGCATTCTGTCGGACGAAGCCAACGCGCCCGGCCAGCCCAACTTTACCGGCGCCTTTGTCGGCATGGCGTGCCAGGATATGGCGGGCAGCGCCTTGTATGCCGACTTCGACTATTTCGAATATCGCGAGCGGCCGTATTGCGTCAATCCGATGCGAATGGCCGCGCACACTTGATGGCGCACCGATAGCGACAAGAGCCGCAGCCGTCCGCCTTGAAGCGGAGCGACTGCGGCTCTTGTGATCGCTCAGGCCGTCAAGCGGCCCGGTGTCTGGTGCTTAGCGCGATTTGCTCGACGACGAACCGCTGCCGCCGGACTGCTTGTTGCCGCCGGAAGAGCCGCCGCTCGAACCTTCGTTTTTGTCGTCGTTCTTGTGGCTTTGACGGCCGGCTTCCACATGCTGCTCGTGGGTGCCGCCTTGGGTGCCGCCGCTACCCGACTGCTTGCTGGAGCCTTCATTTTTGGACGATGCGTTGCCTGCGGACGAAGAGCGATTTGCCGACGTGTCATCCGATTTGCTGCTGGTGCCGGTGCTGCCTGATTTTTGATTCGAATTCATGATGATCTCCAGATTGTGGGTGGGTTCCGTCGCCTTCAAATGCGATCGGTGTAATCATCATGCCCGCTCCGGACCGTGCACCATATCAGCGCAATACCGCTGATAAAGTAGGATCAGGATGAGTTCGCCAGCGGACATAGCACCCGGCTCCGTTGCATCAATCCGATATGCGCGCCTGTTGAGACTGCAAGGCGCGGTGCAGCCAGAACGCGGCGGCGGCCGTCATCAGCAGCAGGGTGATCAGCGAACCTTCGACGCCGAACGCGCCGCCGGTCAGCATGGCATTGCCCACCAGCTCGCCGCGCAGCAGGCCGTCGGTGGCCGCGTGGCCGGACACGGTCGACGAGAACACTTCGCTGACGCAGTAGTTCCATGCGACGTGGGAACCGATGCAGACCCACAGGCGGCGTGTCTTCATGTAGAGCGCGGCCTGCAGCACGCCATAGGCGGCCAGCGCGCCCATCGCCAGCAAGGAGACGCCTTCGTTCGGCAGGTGGCCCAGGCTGAACACCGCCGCCGAGATCACGATGGCGGCCTTGCTGCCCAGCGAGCGCTCGGTGACGCCGAAGATCACGCCGCGGAACATCATCTCCTCGGCCATGCCGACCAGCAGCAGCTCGGCCAGCGGCAGCAGCATCATGACGCCGACCGCGTTGACGCCGTCGAAGCGGTAGACGCCCAGCGCCGCCAGCACGGCAAAAGTCATCGCCACAAGCGCTGCGCCGAGCAGCAGGCCGGCACCCAGTTCACGCGCCATGCCCGGCGTCGCCAGCTCGGCCGGCTGGCGTTTTTCGATGCGGCGCACATAGTAGCGGTAGCCGAACCACACCAGCACGGCGGCCAGCAGCTGCGGCCACGCGATGCGGTGGGGCTTGTCCACCAGCTTGGAGGCGATGATCATCGTCAGCGGCACCGGCGCAAAGGTCAGCACCAGGCCGAGCACGATGCGGACCAGCGGGTATGCCATCACGCGCGATGCCACGGTGGGTTTGTTGCTTGTCATGTCCAGAGTATTTTCCATAGCCGCTTTCTTAGGGAGTTGGTCGTACTTTCTTGTTTGCGCTGCGGATGCGGTCGCCAAAGGAGCGCTGCCCCAGCACCGCGATGGCTTGCGCCAGGCACTCGGACAAGGGGAAATCCAGTTCCGCATCCAGGCTGTCCGCCGCGTGCCTGGTCGCTTGCCAGCACGCCTGCAGATGCGGCAGCAGTTCCTCGCCCTGGCGCGTCAGGCGCACCACGCGCTGCCTGCCATCCTCGCCGCTGGCGGCGACCAGCAGCAGGCCTTCCTTCTTCATCAGCGCCACCGTTTGCGTTGCCGCCGGCTGGGTGATGCCGGCCAGCTCGGCCAGTTGGCCGATGGTTGCGCTCTTTTGCTGTACCAGCGCGCGCATGATCGGCGTGTAGCGCGGCCGGTAGTTCAGGCCCGCGTCCACATAGGCTTGCTGGACCGCGCCGTCCAGCAGTTCGATGAGGTGTCGCAATTGGGTTCCGAGTCCTTGTTTCATGCGTTTATGCTATCATATTATATAAGTGCTTATGTAAATATTTAAAAAAATGTCCATCGATGAAGATGGGCCTTATGCGGGCGATTCACCCGTTACGCTTGCAGCAAGCGGTTGATGACGTCCACGCTGGCGTCGTCGATGCGCAGGAACTGCACGCCGGTCTTGAAGCCCAGTTCGGCATCCGCATCGCTGTAGACCACTTGTCCCATCGCCAGCACGTTGTGGCTGGCATCTCCCAGTTGCACCTGGAACGAGACGGCGCAGTATTGCGCCAGCTTGATCTGGCAGTCCGTCTGCAGGCTGACGCCGCCATGCGACAAGTCCACCGTGCTGGCGGCATGGCGGGTCTCGTCGATCATCGTCAGCGTTGCCGCATGGCGTGTCGTGTGGCGGTGGGAGACTCTGGCTTTCTGGCTCATGGCTGGCATCCCAATAGTAGCATTGGGACAAGAATATCAGCCGATGGGCAAGTACCGCAAGAGCTCGCTAAGGGCGTCGTGCCTTGCCGGTCTTGATCGATGCGACGATGTCCGGCGCCGCAGCCTCGGCGGCGGCGTGGGCGGCGGCTTCGTCCGCCAGTTGCTGGCCCACCGCCACGCGGTGCTTGTGCAGCAGGTTTATGCGGTGCATGGGATTGCTGGATGGCGCGAACACCGCGATGTAGGCGCCCCACTGGCTGCAGCCTTCCAGCGGCTCGGCCGAGAACTCGATCTCATAGTTGTCTATGTATTTGGTCGGCATGTTTTTCTCCTTGAGGAACCACCAATGCCTGAGTTGTCGAATCCTCTGCCACGCTGGCCGCCATCGATAACGGCTCCAGCTCCTTCTCGCGTTCCACCGGCTGCTTCTTTTTCCTCGGCTTGGGCGCCAGCATCGTGCCGGTGCAGTTGGCCGCGCCGCAGCGGCAGGCGAAGGCGCGCTTGATCGCCGGCGTGTGGCGGCCTTCGTAGATCAGCGGATACGAATAGCTGAGCTCCTCGCCGCTCTTGATATCGCACAGCGCGTAAATGTAGATGCGCCCCTCGTCCTCGATCGCCTCGCAGTTCGGATCGCACGAATGGTTGATCAGGCGCGCGGCGTTGCCGTGGTCGCCGCCGTCGATCACGTCGCCGTCAGCCAGGCTGAAGTAGAAGGTGTGGTTGTGCGGGCCGCCTCGCAGCGCGGCCCGTTCCTGCGCCTCTTCCCATGAGATCTGCCGGCCCTTGTATTCGATGATGCGGTCGCCGGCCACGATGTCGCGTTGCGCGAATACGCCGTTGCCGTGGACCGTCGAGCGCTTGACGCGATAGGCTTTCTGACGGCGCGGGGTGGGCTGGGCTGCTGCTGGGTGGTCGTCGGTCATGGGTTCTTCGGTTGGATTGAAAGTCGGTCGATACGCTATTCTACGATTCTCTTCCGGCGTCTGCTGAATATTGGTGATCAAGCTACAATCCCCGCTGTTGCAATCACGCGAGACGTCATGAAAATAGGCATGCAGACATGGGGGAGCCACGGCGATGTCCGGCCGTTTCTCGCGCTGGCGGAAGGGCTGCAGGCAGCGGGCCACGAAATCACGTTGTTGATCACCAGTTTCGATAACGCTGCATATGAAGGACTCGCTTCGCGGAACGGCGTAACAATCCGCGTGATCGCATCGCCCGCTATCTCGCCGGACGAGGCCGAAAAGATAGCCCGGACTGCCTATAATACGCGCAATCCGATGACGCAAATGGCCGAAATTCTGCGGCTGTGCTTTGCGCCGGCGGAAGAGGCCATGTTCGCGGCGGCCCAGGAGCTATGCGCGGACGCCGACCTGCTGATCGGCCACTACTTCATGCATCCGCTGCAAATCGCGGCCGAGCAAGCCGGCCGGCCCTATGTCAGCGTGCTGCTGTCGCATGCGGCGATCCCGAGTGCGTTCAACCATCCGCTGGGGATTCCTTTGGGCCGCCTGGGCAATCGGGCCTTGTGGTGGCTGACCAGGACGCTGCTGCATCGGGCCGCCGGCCATTATCCCAACAGGCTGCGCAAACGCCTCGGCATGCGTCCGACGGAGGATATCGTGACGGAAGTCTGGCTGTCGCCGCACCTGACGCTGGCGGCGGTCAGCCCGCAGATATGCGAGCGGCAGCCGGACTGGCCGCCGTCGCTGCAAGTGTGCGGTTTCCTGGATATGCCCAACATCGAACTGGAGGGGCGTTTGCCCGAGACGCTGGCATCGTTCCTGGCCGCCGGCGCGAAGCCGGTCTACATGACCTTTGGCAGCTGGATGCCGCGCGACCTGGCCAGCCAGAGCGAAACGCTGCGCCTGCTTACCGATGCGGCCAGGTCGGCGGGCTGCCGCGCCATTATCCAAAGTCCCGGCTGGCGCGAATGCGGCTTCGAGTCCAGCGACCAGGTGCTGTATGTCTCGGGCGGGCCGCACCACTTGATCTTCCCGCGATGCCAGGCCGTGGTCCATCATGGCGGCGCCGGAACAACGCAGTCGGCCACGCTTGCCGGCAGGCCATCCGTTGTGGTGGCACACATCAGCGAGCAGGAGCACTGGGGGCGGGAATTGCAGCGCATGGGCGTGGCCGGCGGGATAAGCAAACGGCGCAGCCTGACAGCCAGGCAGTTGGCCGGCCGGCTCAGGCTGGTGCAGGACACGCCGGAAATGACAACCAGGGCGGAAGCCATTGCCAGGGCGATGGCGCTCGAGGACGGGGTTGCGCAAGCCGTCAGACATATCAATGAGCGATTCGGCTGCGACTAGTGGACTCTTGCGGGCGACACCGCGATTCGTCCTGACATACAATTGCAGCCACCAGTCCCGGACGAGGAAACAACATGAATCCAGTTCACGACAGACGCCAGCGTGCGCAGCAAACGTCGGACACTGCGGGCTGGCACTCGCTCGAGTTCATCGTGCGGCAAGCGCTGGAAGTGCAGCGGGATATCGGCACGCCCGGCGCCGTGGAGTTTTTGCAGGGTATGGGCATCAACCCGAAAGTGATCACCCGCGTGCTGGCGCCCGATGCGAAGATACGCGCAGCGGACCAGCTTGCGCTGCGCCGTACGCCCGACTGAAATCATTGCCCCCCTTGGTGAATTTCGCAATTGCCGCGCCATAGGGCAGCTTGCAGAATGTCCTTATAACAAAATAGCGAGACATTCCCCTATGAAAATCCCGAACTGGCGCCTGGCGGCGTCGCTGGCCGTATTGTCGACCTCCGCGCTGGCGGCCGCGCCTCAGGAATTGAAAGTCTATACCGGCCAGCCGCTGGATTCGGGGCATGTGACGGTGGCGAACTTCGAGACGACCATGCGGCTCGACGGCGACACCGCCGTGATCCCGCCGTCGCTGACGATACCGTCCAACCATGTCGTCGCGAGCAAGGCCGGCCAGGGACTGACCCTGAGCTTCAAGGACTCCTGGTATGCCAGCCTGGGCGTGGAAGGCGACAAGCCGGTCGATCTGCGCCCCTACCTGGCGCGCGGGGTGCTGGCGCTGGACGTCAACGTCAAGGAAATGTCGCACGGGGGCCTCAGCTTCGCGCTCGGCTGCGGCGAAAAATGCAGCCGCAACGTGCCCTACGTGATCCCGGCGCGCGCGATGGAGGGCAAGGGCTGGCAGCACGTGGTGTTCCCGGTCAGCTGCTTCGTGCACGACGGTGACGATCTCAGCGCCATCACGCGGCCGTTCCTGCTTGACGCCACCGGCACCGGCGAGGTGTCGGTGGCCAACATCCGCTACCAGGCCAGCGGCAAGCCCAACGCCAGCTGCCCCGACTACAAGACGGTGTCGGTCACGCCGGACAAGCTCAACGAATCCTGGTCTATCGACTGGTGGACTCCGCGCCACGAGAAGAAGCTGGCCGAAGCCAAGGCGCTGGGCAAGAGCGCGCAGGTGGTCTTCATCGGCGATTCCATCACCGAGGGCTGGGAGAAGAGCGGCGCGCCGGTGTGGGAGCGCTATTACAAGCCGATGAACGGCCTGGCGCTGGGCTTCGGCGGCGACCGCACCGAGAACGTGCTGTGGCGCCTGCTGCACGGCGAAGTGGACGGCATCGCGCCGAAGGTGGCGGTGCTGATGTTCGGCACCAACAACACCGGTCATCGCCACGAGGATCCGAAGACCACGGCCATCGGCATCAAGCGCAATATCGACGAACTGCGCCGCCGCCTGCCGGACACCAAGATCCTGCTGCTGGCGATCTTCCCGCGCGGCGCCACGCCCGACGACGAGCTGCGCCGGATCAATGAGCAGGTCAACGGCATCATCTCGGGCTTTGCCGACAACCAGCATGTCTTCTTCCTCAACATCAACAAGGAATTCCTGACGCCGGACGGCACGCTGTCGAAGGACATCATGCCGGACCTGCTGCATCCGAACGAGAAGGGCTACGAGATCTGGGCCCGGTCGATGGCCCCGGAACTGAAGCGGCTGATGGGCGCCGGCGAATCCTACGCATGGGGCAACGTGGCCATCGGCGGCAGCGGCTTCGTCTCGGGCATCATCACCAGCAAGACCGAGAAGGGCCTGATCTACGCGCGCACCGACGTCGGCGGCGCCTACCGCTGGGACGGCGCCAACAAGCGCTGGATCCCCTTGCTGGACTGGGTATCGGACCAGGAAACCGGCCTGCTGGGCGTGGAGTCGATCGCGATCGATCCGAGGGCGCCGGCCAAGGTCTACCTGTCCACCGGCATCGCCTACATGAACGGCGGCGCCAGCGCGATCCTGAAATCCAGCGACTACGGCAAGACCTTCACCAAGATCGACGTGACCGGGCAGTTCAAGGTACACGGCAACGGCATGGGGCGCGGCAATGGCGAGAAGCTGCAGGTCGATCCGGCCAACGGCAAGATCCTGTATGTCGGCACGCGCGCCAACGGCATGTTCAAGAGCGTGGACGAGGGACTGACCTGGCGGCACCTGGATGCCCTGCAGGTCGACACCACGCCCAACAAGAACGGCGTGAGCTTCGTGGTGCTCGACCCGGCCAGCGCCGGCGGCAAGGCCAATGACAAGGACAGGGAAACATCGCGCATCTTCGCCGGCGTGTCGCGCTACGGTTCGGTCGGCGCCAACATGTATATGTCCAACGACGCCGGCAAGACCTTCACCGCGCTGGCCGGCGGCCCGACCGCGTTGATGCCGCAGCGCGCGGTGCTGGCGAAGGGCAGCCTGGTGGTGGTCTACGCGCAGGGCGCCGGCCCGTGGGGCGACGTGGCGCACGGCGAGGGCATGGAGCAGGGCCAGGTGTGGAAGTACGATATCGCCGCCGCCAGGTGGAGCAACATCTCGCCGCCGCTGAACCGCGCCTATGCCGGCATCACCGTCGATCCCGGCAACCCGGACCGCATGATCGTCTCCACCATCAGCTACTACGGCCAGCCCCATACCATGGGCGACAAGTTCTTCGAGACGCTGGACGGCGGCCAGAGCTGGAAAAGCATCGTCGACCAGGGCGTGCGGATCGACGCCAACGGCGTCAGCTGGATCGCCGGCAGCTTCATCCACTGGACCGCCAGCATCGAGTTCGATCCGTTCGACACCAACACCGTCATGGTCGTTTCCGGCAACGGCATCTTCAAGTCCACCGATATCCACGCCGCGCCGGCGGTGTGGAAGTTCGAGGACGCGGGCCTGGAGGAATCCGTGCCGCTGAACATGATCAGCATACCCGGCGGCCCGGCCATCTCGGCCATCGGCGACTACGACGGCTTCCGCCATACCGACGTCACGCAATACGCGCCCATCCACACGCCGACCATGGGCACCACCTGGGGCCTGGACTATGCCGCCGGCAATCCCAAGGTGGTGGCGCGGGTCGGCGGCGAGATGTACCTGTCCGGCGACATGGGCGTCAGCTGGAAGAAAACCGCCAGCCTGAAAGGCAAACAGGGCCAGCTGGCCCTCAGCGCGGACGGCAAGGTCATCGTGCACAGCCCGGCAAAATCCGCCGTCAGCTACTACTCGGCCGACGCCGGCGACAGCTGGAGCGCCGTCAAGGGACTGGACGGCGGCCGTCCGGTCGCCGATCCGGTCAACCCGCGCAAGTTCTACGCCCTGAGCGGCGCCAAAATGCTGGTAAGCGGCGACGGCGGCGCCAGTTTCGCGCCGGCGGGCGGCCTGGCGTCGGCCCATGGCTCGAAGGTGGTGCGCGCGGCGCCGGGCCGGGAAGGGGATGTCTGGGTCGCGCTGTACGATGGCGGCCTGGCCCGTTCCACCGATTCCGGCGCCAGTTTCGCCAACCTGGGCAACGTCGGCTATGCGGCGGCGGTCGGCTTCGGCAAGGCCGCGCCGGGCGCCGGCTATCCGGCCGTCTACATCTGGGGCTCGGTGGGCGGGGTGCGCGGCCTGTTCCGCTCGACCGACACCGGCGCCAGCTGGCTGCGCGTCAACGACGACGCCCATCAATACGGCGGCCCCGGCGACGCCCAGTTCGTCGTCGGCGACGCCAATACCTTCGGTGTTGTCTTTATGAGCACGGCCGGCCGGGGCATCGTTGTTGGCCGTCCGCAACGTCTCCTATAAAAAATTCATATAGCTGATTGCGTTTTTTTCATTCCTGTATTTTCTCGTAGGCATGCACAATATCCAGTGCTTTCCTGACCGAGGTAGGATGAAAAATGCAGAAGAAGTCACATCGGATTGCGCTGCTGTTTAATGCAAACAAGATTTTTGATCGTGAAGTCATTGCAGGCATCGCGTCTCATCTGAGCAGCACCCGTGCATCCTGGGATTTATTCCTGGAGGAAGACTTCCGCCTGCGCCTGCCCGGCATCGAGCATTGGCAGGGCGACGGCATCATCGCCGACTTCGACGACCCGGCCGTGGCCTCCGCACTGGAGCGCAGCCGCATTCCGGTGGTGGCGGTCGGCGGCTCCTACGCCAGGGAGGCCGACTATCCCGGCTCCATCCCCTACGTCGCCACCGACAATTTCAAGCTGATCAAGATGGCCCACGATCACCTGATCGAGGCCGGGCTGCGCCATTTCGCCATGTTCAGCCAGCCGGAAGCGCAGGAAAACCGCTGGGCGCAGGAGCGCGAAACCGCCTTCCGCACGCTGATGCGCAAGGACATGATGGAGCCGCAGATCTACCGCGGCCTGGGCACCAGCGCGCCGTCGTGGGACGAGGCGGTGGAGCAGCAGATCAAGTGGCTGCACAGCCTGCCGAAGCCGGTCGGCATCATCGCCGTCACCGACGCCCGCGCGCGCCAGCTGCTGCAGGCCTGCATCATGGCCGGCATCGAGGTGCCGGAGCAGGTGTCGCTGATCGGCATCGACAACGACCCGCTGGCGCGCATGCTGACGCGCATTCCGCTCAGCTCCGTGATCCAGGGCGCGCAGGAGATGGGCCGCACCGCCGCGCACCTGCTGGACCAGATGCTGCACGGCGTGCGCCTGGCCGGCACGCGCATCCTGGTGCCGCCGGTCGGCATCAACGTGCTGACCTCGACCCGCCACGAAACGCCGAAGCACCCGCACGTGATGCGGGCGCGCCACTTCATCCGCCAGTACGCCTGCCAGGGCATCAAGACGCACCAGGTGGCCGAGTATGTCGGCATCTCGCGCTCGTCGCTGGAGTCGTACTTCCGCCAGGAGCTCGATTGCAGCGTGCACGACGTGATCCTGCGCTTCAAGCTGGACGCCGCCACCGATATCCTGGCGCGCGGCGAACGCAGCATCTCCGACGTGGCGCTCAGCTGCGGCTTCACGTCGGTGCAGTACATGCACGCGGTGTTCAAGCGGGAGCTGGGCTGCACGCCGCGCGCCTACCAGGACCGGGCGATGCTCAACTGCGCGCCCAAAGGCGACGGCGCGACTGTGACGGATCTGCGCAGCGTCGCCTAAATCATGATCGGGATTGGTGAGTTTCATAATTGCCGTCACTGGTGAATCGGGTCAGAATCCTCCACGCAGTTTGCCTGGAGATAAGACCTTGGAAAAAAATATCAATGCAATTTACCCCGGCCTGGCCGGCAAGCGTGTCGTCGTCACCGGCGGCGGCAGCGGCATCGGCGCCGGCATCGTCGAGGCGTTTGCGCGCCAGGGCGCCCGCGTCCACTTCCTGGACATCGCGGAGCAGGAATCGTTCGCGCTGCAGGCCGCGCTTTCCATCCTGCCCACGCCGCCAAGCTACATCCGCTGCGACCTGACGAATCTCGACAAGGTGGCGTCGGTGTTCGCCGACATCGGCCCGGTCGACATCCTGATCAACAACGCCGCCAACGACGACCGCCACAAGGTGGGTAATGTGAGTCAGGGCTATTGGGACAACCGCATGGCGGTCAACCTGCGCCATCATTATTTCTGCGCCCAGGCGGTGGTGCCCGGCATGCGCGAGCAGGGCGGCGGCGTGATCCTGAACTTCGGTTCGATCTCGTGGCACCTGGCCTTGCCGGAGCTGACCCTCTACATGACGGCCAAGGCGGCCATCGAAGGCATGACGCGCGGCCTGGCCCGCGATCTTGGTCCGCACAACATCCGCGTCAACAGCATCATTCCCGGCGCCGTGCGCACGCCGCGCCAGGAAGCCCTGTGGCATACGCCGGAGGAGGAGGCGCGCATCCTGGCCGGCCAGTGCCTGCCGCAGCGCGTGGAGGTGGAGGACGTGGCGGCGCTGACCCTGTTCCTGGCCTCCGATGCGGCCGGCCGCTGCAGCGGCCGCGAATATTTCGTCGACGCCGGTTGGTACGGCGCTTGATAGCTGGATAAGCTAATATGCTGTTGGGGCTCAGACCCAGGCCAACAGGAGACGGAATCAATGAAGAAATTACTCAGCGCGGCGGCCATCGCCGTCATGATGGCGTGCGCCGGCGGCAACGCCATGGCCGACGCCAAGAATCCAAAGATCGGCTTCTCGATCGATGACTTGCGCCTGGAGCGCTGGGCGCGCGACCGCGACTACTTCGTCGCCGCCGCCGAGCAGCAGGGCGCCAAGGTGTTCGTGCAATCGGCCGACGCCAGCGAGCAGCGCCAGATCGCCCAGATCGAGAACCTGATCTCGCGCGGCGTGGACGTGCTGGTCATCGTTCCCTTCAACGCCACGGTGCTGAACAACGCCATCCGCGAAGCGAAGAAGGCGAAAATCAAAGTCGTTTCGTACGACCGCCTGATCCTCAACGCGGACATCGACGCCTACATCTCCTTCGATAACAAGATGGTCGGCGAGATGCAGGCGCAGGGCGTGGTGGCGGTGAAGCCCAAGGGTAATTTCTATCTGCTGGGCGGCGCGCCGACCGACAACAACGCCAAGATGCTGCGCGAAGGCCAGCTGAAGGTGCTGCAGCCGCTGGTCGACAAGGGCGATATCAAGATCGTCGGCAAGCAGTGGGTCAAGGACTGGAGCCCGTCCGAGGCGATGTCCATCATCGAAAACGCGCTGACCGCCAACGGCAACAAGATCGACGCCGTGGTCGCGTCGAACGACGCCACCGCCGGCGGCGCGATCCAGGCGCTGGCGGCGCAAAAGCTGGACGGCAAAGTGGCCGTCTCCGGCCAGGACTCCGACCTGGCGGCCGTCAAGCGTGTGCTCGCCGGTTCGCAGACGATGACCGTCTACAAGCCGCTCAAGCTGATCGCCTCGGAAGCGGCCCGGCTGTCCATCCAGCTGGTGCGCGGCGAGAAGCCGGCCTACAATTCCCAGTATCAGAACGGCTTTAAACAAGTCGATACGCTGCTGCTCAAACCGACGGCGCTGACCAAGGCCAACATCGACCTGGTCGTCACCGACGGCTTCTACACCAAAGCGCAACTCGGCATCAAGTAAGCCGCGCCACATCCTCCAGTCCCGCCTGCGCGCGGCCCGCATCGCCGGGCCGCGCGCCTTTATGCTGCATGCCCTGTCGGATGCACGCTACGCTTGGCCATTATCATTCTCGGCGTTGGTGAATTTCGCAATTGCGGCCATGAGGGGTAACTTGCAAAATGGTCTCATAGCATCGGATGGCCCGGCGCCCCGCCAGAACCGCCATCACGATAAAAAAACGACGAGCGAGACCAGATCAATGAAGACCGACTACCAGCGCCATTTCGCGCCCGCGGGCAGATTCGCCCTGCGCTTCCCTACTGAATAACCACAAGCAGGTAACTAGCACCCATAACAAATGGCCAACGAGCCATGAAATATTCGTATAACTCTGGAGAGTGTAGATGAAACAGTTCAATAAAACCGGGATCGCGCTGGGCGTGATGGCAATGATGTCCGGCACAGTGGTGTATGCACAAACCGCAACCGCGCCCGCCAAGACCGACGCCCCGACGACCGAACCGGTGGCGGTGATCGTGACCGGCCAGCGCGCTGCGCTGCAGTCGGCACAGAAGATCAAACAGAATTCCGACGAGATCGTCGACTCGATCGTCGCCGAAGATATGGGCAAGCTGCCCGACCGTTCGGTGACCGAGGTGCTGCAGCGCGTCGTCGGCGTGACCATCGACCGCACGATGTCCAAGGGCGACCCGGAGCACTTCTCGGTCGAAGGTTCGGGCGTATCGATCCGTGGCCTGAGCTATGTGCGCTCCGAATTGAACGGCCGCGATTCGTTCTCCGCCAACGGCGGCCGCTCGCTGAACTTCGAGGACGTGCCGCCGGAACTGGTGGCCGGCGTTGACATCTACAAGAACCCATCGGCGGAGCAGGTCGAAGGCGCCGTCGGCGGCCTGGTGAATCTGCGCACCGCCATGCCGTTCGACTACAAGGGCTTCAAGGCCTCCGTCTCGGCCGACCGCACCTGGTCGGAACTGAAGAAGGGCAAGACCTCGCCATCGGCTTCGGGCCTGGTGTCGAACCGCTGGAAAACCCCGCTCGGTGAAATCGGCGCCTTGCTGGACCTGGCCTACTCGGAAAGCGGCACCCGTACCGACGCCTTCCAGGTCGAGCCTTACTATCCGCTGAAAGACGCCAAGGGCAATACCGTCTACGTACCGAAAGGCGCGCAATGGCGTACGCTGGAATTCAACCGCAAGCGCGAAGGCGCATACGGCGCGCTGCAATGGAAGAAGGACGACTGGGCCAGTTCCCTGACCTACTTCAAGTCGAAGTACGAAATGCAGTGGGACGAGCAGGCGATCTTTGCCCAGTCCAGCCCCTACAACATCAAGGTTTCGCCTGACGCCACCTTCAATTCCAAAGGCGCGCTGCAGACCGGCACCCTGACCGATCCAACCGACGGCGGCATCAATTTCGGCGACGATACCCGTACCTCGAACCGCAAGTCCGATACCACCGATCTGTCGTGGAACCTGCGCTGGCGTCATGACAACTGGACCGTCACCACCGACGTCCAGCACATCAAGGCCACCACCCGCAGCGTGGACTCCACCGTGGCCACCGGCGTCACGATGCCGAAGGAGACGCTGGACCTGAGCGGCAACGTGCCGAAGATCCTGTTCACCGATGCCGACCGCGCTTACCTGGCCGACCCGAAGAACTACTACTGGGCGTTCACCATGGAACACCTGGACCAGAGCAAGGCCAATGAAACCGCGTGGCGCACCGACGCCAAGTACGATTTCGATAATCCTGTGCTGCGCGACTTCCGCTTTGGTGTGCGCCTGACCGACCGCGACGCGGTGACGCAGAACTCCAACCCGAGCTACAACTGGGCGGCCATCACCCAGCCATGGCAGGTGGGCTGGGATATCAGCAAACTGGCGTCGCTGGGCGACCCGCGCTTCAGCGGCAATACCAACCTGCACTCGTTCAATAACTTCTTCAACGGCGGCGTGTCCGTGCCTTCCGTGGTGTTCCCGAACGTCTCGCTGGCGCAAGGCTTCCCGGGCAGCTACGCGCAGCTGCACACCTACCACGACATCCTGTGCAAAGAGCAAAATCCTACCGGCACCTGCGCCCCGTGGAAACAAGCGACCTTCGGTGCGGACAACTATGCCGGCACCAACGACCAGTCGGAAAAGACCAAGGCGCTGTATGGCCAGTTGCGCTTCGGCTGGGATAACCTGAAGTATCCGATCGACGGCAACATCGGCCTGCGCTACGTCAAGACCGATTCGAGCGCGCGCGGCTACACGGTGTTCACCTCGACCGCGCCGAACGGCGGCAACCAGGTTGGCGTGCCGGTCCCGAACATCCTGCCGTTCGCCCAGGTCAAGGATTACGAGAACGACTACCACAACTTCCTGCCTAGCCTGAACCTGCGCCTGAAAGCGACCGACACGCTGCAGTTCCGCTTCGCCGCCGCATCGGCGCTGTCGCGTCCGGACTTCACGCAGCTGCAGGGTTACACCACGCTGTCGGAAACGGCCAACACCTCGACCAATACCGCCACCGGCGTCACCACCGTCAACAGCGTCAGCCTGACCGGTACCGGCACCGGCAACCCGCTGCTGCGTCCGACCACCTCCAAGCAGCTCGACGCGACCATGGAGTGGTACTTCGCGCCTACCGGTTCGTTCACCGCGACGGTGTTCAACAAGCGCCTGAAAGACATCGTGGTCAACCAGACCTACGTGGTGCAGCTGCCTGACACCGCCGGCAAACAGCACGACTTCACGGTCACCGGTCCGGTCAACGGCGCCAAGGGTTATGCCCGCGGCTTCGAGCTGGCCTTCCAGCAGTACTTCGACAAGCTGCCAGGCGTATGGTCCGGCCTGGGCGTACAAGCCAACTTCACCTTCGTCGACAGCAAGCGCGATCTGTACAAGCCTGTGTATCAGAAGTACTGCACCGGCGGGAACACCGCGGACAACGTCAACCTGAACCTGAACGGCTGCGACACCAACGGCACCACCTTCGGCGATCTGCCGCTGGAAAACCTGTCGCGCCAGACGTATAACCTCGCGCTGCTGTACGATAAAGGCCCGATCTCGGCTCGACTGGCTTACAACTGGCGTTCGAAGGCGCTGCAGGCGGTCAACGTCAACGGCACCCAGGGTACGGACGGTCTGGATACCAATCCTGCCAGCCCGACCTACGGCCAGACCAACGTCGCATGGGGCCTGCCTACCTGGTCCGACTCTTACGGCCAGCTCGACGCGTCGATGTTCTACAAGTTCACCGACAAGCTGCAACTGGGTCTGGAAGCGCAGAACCTGACCGACTCGACCTACAAGCAGCTGATGCAGCAAAATATCGGTATGATGGGCCGCGCATGGTTCAAGACCGGCCGTCGCGTGGTGGCAAAACTGAGCTACGACTTCTAAATCACGAAAGGCTTTAACCAGATGAAGCACACCGCCCGCCAGCTTGTTACCTCCATGAGTTTTTTGATGGCCGCAGCTGGTGCGGCGGCCGCCGATTTGCCGCAGATTGTGAAGAAGGATGGCCGCCACGCCCTGATGGTCGATGGCGCGCCGTTTGTGATGTTCGGCGCCCAGGCGCACAATTCAAGCAATTATCCGCTGGCCTTGAAGAAGGTCTGGCCGGCGCTGAAGGACATGCACGCCAACACCCTCGAAATCCCGGTCGCATGGGAACAGATCGAGCCGGTCGAGGGCAAGTTCGATTTCAGCTATGTCGACACCCTGCTGGCCCAGGCGCGCGAGAACAAGATGCGCCTGGTGCTGCTGTGGTTCGGCACCTGGAAGAACACCGGCCCGCAGTACACGCCGGAATGGGTCAAGTTCGATAACAAGCGCTTCCCGCGCATGGTGGACAAGGACGGCAAGACGATCTACTGCCTGTCCCCGAACAGCGAGGAAACGATGAAGGCCGACAAGAAGGCCTTTGTCGCGCTGATGGAACATATCAAGAAGGTCGATACGGCGCAGCGCACCGTGATCATGATGCAGGTCGAGAATGAAGTCGGCACCTACGGTTTCGTGCGCGATTTCGCGCCGAAGGCGCAGGCGGCGTTCGAGCAGAAGGTGCCGCAAGCCGTGCTCGATCACAAGAAGCCGACGCTGGCCGCGTCGGGAACCTGGAAGCAGGTCTACGGCGACTACGCCGACGAATACTTCCACGCCTACTCGATCGCCAGCTATATCGAGGAAATCGCCAAGGCCGGCCGCGCCGTCTACAACCTGCCGATGTACGTCAACAACGCGTTGCGTGATCCGCTGGAATCGCCGGTCATGCCGTGGAAGGGCAACTTCGCCAGCGGCGGCCCGACCTACGACGTCATCGATATCTACAAGGCCGCCGC
Source organism: Duganella sp. LjRoot269 (assembly GCF_964254095.1). Lineage (NCBI taxonomy): Bacteria > Pseudomonadati > Pseudomonadota > Betaproteobacteria > Burkholderiales > Oxalobacteraceae > Duganella > Duganella sp. LjRoot269. The sequence goes on from NZ_CAXUSL020000001.1 coordinate 1,889,384, forward strand.
GCCGCATATCGACATCGCCGCGCCGGACATCTACGGACCCGAGTCGGACAAATTCACCGCCACGCTGGACCGCTTCCAGCGCGCCGACAATCCGCTGATGCTGCCGGAGATGAGCAACGCCGCCAATTACGTGCGCTATGCCTACCTGGTGCTGGGCCGCGGTTCGCTGGCCTTCTCGCCGTTCGGCATCGACTACGCCGACTACAGCAACTTCCCGCTCGGCTCCAAGGCCGTCGACAAGACCATGGTCGAGCCTTTCGGTAAAATCTACGCGGCGTTCCGGCCGATGGAGCGGCAGTGGGCCAAGTGGGCGTTCGAGGGCCGCACGCACGGCGTGGCCGAGGGCGACGACCGCAAGCCGCAAACGATCAAGATGAAGAACTGGGACGCCACCGTCAGTTTCCGCCTGTGGCAGTTCGGCGATGCGGAATGGCTGGCCAAGGTGAAGGACATGCCGGCCAATACCGAGCAGCCCAATGGCGGCGTCTCGATCGCGCAAATCGGCGACAATGAATTTATCGTCGTGGGCCAGCACGCGCGGGTGAGTTTCGGCAGCGCCGACGGCAAGCCGTCGATGCTGGCGCGCGTGGAGGAAGGCTACTTCGATGCGTCGGGCAAGTGGATCATGGAGCGCAACTGGAATGGCGACCAGACGGATTATGGCTTGAACCTGACCGGCAATCCGGTGGTTCTCAAAGTCAAAATGGGTACGTACTAAAAATAACAGGAGAAAGAATGCGATTCAAATCGATGGTGCCGGCGGCTTCGTGCCTGGCGGTGATGATGGCCGGCCACGCGTCGGCCGGCACGTTTGAAAAAACCGCCACCGGCGTGGTGGTCAAGCCCGACAGCGGCGCCGCCAAAGAGGTGCGGCTGGAAGTCATGGGCGATAACATCATCCACGTGGTGAAGCTCGACCAGGCCGGCAAGACGCTGACGCCATCGCTGATGACCGTGGCTGCTCCTGTTAGCGGTAACTTCAAAGTCGCCGCTTCGGGCAAGGACAAGGTCACGCTGAAGGCGAAGAAGATTTCGGTGGCGGTGTCGCTGGCGACCGGCCAGGTTCAATTCTTCAATGCGGCCGGCAAGGCCTTCCTGAGCCAGGCCTCGGAAAGCATGGCGCCGGTCGACGTCGACGGCAAGCCTTTCCTCGCCATCAAGGAAGGCTTCAACCACGGCACCAAGGACGCCTACTACGGCCTGGGCCAGCACCAGAACCATCAGATGAACCTCAACGGCGAGGACGTGCTGCTCATGCAGCACAACATGGCGATCGCCGTGCCTTTCGTCGTCTCGGACAAGAACTACGGCGTCCTGTGGGACAACAACGCCATCTCGCGCTTCGGCAACGCCAAGCCTTACGGTTACCTGAGCCGCGACCTGAAACTGGTCGACGACGAGGGCAAGCCGGGCGGCTTGACGGCGCGCTACTACGTCAATGACAAACTGGTGCTGACGCGCCAGGAGAAGGACATCTCCTACCAGTATCTGAAGGACGTGGCCGAGAACTGGCCGAAGGAGCTGGGCGATCCGAAGAAGGCCACCGGCGTGAAGGTCGTCTGGGATGCGACGCTGAGCAGCGACAAGCCGGGCGTGCACAAGATGCAGCTGTACTCGTCGGACTATGCGACGCTGAGCCTGGACGGCAAGCAGGTGATGGACGTGTGGCGCCAGGGCTGGAACCCGTGGTACCACAATTTCGAGGTCAAGTTCGAGGCCAACAAGCCGGTCAAGCTGCACCTGGAATGGAAGCCGACCGGCGGCATGGTCGCGATCACGCATAACGATCCGTTGCCGGACGCCGAGCGCCACTCGCTGACCTTCTCGTCGGAAGTCGCGCAGGGCATCGACTACTACGTCATCAACGGCGAGAGCATCGACAACGTCATCGCCGGCTACCGCCACCTGACGGGACAGGCGCCGATGATGCCGAAGTGGGCCTACGGTTTCTGGCAGTCGCGCCAGCGCTATGAAACGCAGGAGCAGCTGCTGGGCGTGCTGCGCGAATACCGCAAGCAGGGCTGGCCGGTCGATAACATGGTGCAGGACTGGTTCTACTGGCCGCAGGACCAGTGGGGCTCGCACGATTTCGACCCGGTCCGTTTCCCGAATCCGAAAGCGATGGTGGATGAAGTCCACAAGGCCAACGCCCGCATCATGATTTCGATCTGGGGCAAGTTCTACTCGAATACCGCCAACTACAAGGAACTTGCGGCCAAGGGCCACATGTGGACCAAGAACGTCGAAGACGGCGCCCTCGACTGGGTAGGCCCCGGCTACAAGAACAGCCACTACGATCCGTACACCAAGGAAGCGCGCGATATCTACTATCGCCAGATGAAGCCGAAACTGGTGGACCTGGGCTTCGACGCCTGGTGGATGGACAACACCGAACCGGACGTGCTGTCCAACACCCGTCCTGCCGACTTCAAGAAACTGGTCGGACCGACCGTGTATGGCGGCGGCGAGATCACCTTCAATCCGTATAGCCTGGTGCATACGGAGGGCTTCTATCAGGGACTGAAGAAGGACCAGCCGGACACGCGCCAGTTCATCCTGTCGCGTTCGGGCTTCGCCGGCATCCAGCGCAACGCGGCTGCAGTGTGGAGCGGCGATACGGCCAGCCGCTGGAACAACCTGTACGACCAGATATCGGCTGGCGTCAGCATCTCGATGTCGGGCATCCCGAACTGGACGCACGATATCGGCGGCTATGCGCAGGAAACCCGCTACCAGTTCGGCGATGTCGGCTCGGCGCAGGAGAACCGCGACACCGGCGCCGCCAAGGGCAGCGAGGAGGACATGAAGGAATGGCGCGAGCTGAATCTGCGCTGGTTCCAGTTCGGCGCGTTCTCGCCGCTGTTCCGTTCCCACGGCGAGGTGGTCAAGCGCGAGATCCACGAAATCTCGCCGGCCGGTTCGCCGATGCGCGATTCGATGGTCTGGTACGACAAGCTGCGCTATCGCCTGATGCCTTATATTTATTCGGCCGCGGCGGATATCCATTACGAATCCGGCGCCATCATGCGCGGCCTGGTGATGGACTTCCCGCAGGACGAGGCGGTCAAGGACATCAAGGACCAGTACCTGTTCGGCCACAACATGATGGTCGCTCCGGTGTATGTCTACGGCGCGCGCGAGCGCAGCGTGTACATGCCGAAGGGCGCGAACTGGTATGACTTCTACACCGGCCAGCTGTACAAGGGCGGCACCACGGCGTCGATCAACGCGCCGGAGATCCGCATGCCGCTGCTGGTAAAGGCCGGCGCGATCCTGCCGATGGGCCCTGTGACGCAGTACGTGGACGAGAAGCCGGACGCGCCGCTCACGCTCAATATCTACACCGGCGCCGACGGCAAATTCAGCCTGTACGAGGATGACGGCGTGACGAACGCCTACCAGCGCGGTGAGTTCAGCCGCATCCCGTTGAGCTACAACGACAAGACCGGCGCCGTCACCATCGGCGAACGCGCCGGCCAGTACAAGGGCATGGTGGCCAAGCGCCAGTTCAAGGTGCGCTTCATCAAGGCCGGCGTATCGAGTTCGGATGACTTCGACGCGGCCGACAAGGTCGTCAGCTACGAAGGCAAGGCCATTACCGTAAAGCGTTGAGCATGAAACTGAAAACAGTACTACCTTTGCTGCTGGCGTTGGGAACATCGGTGGCCGCCGCCGCCGCCGATGTCCGCCGCATCCCCGTCGATCTGGGCGGCGCTTCGGCGCCGCGCGACCGCTTCGCCGATCTGTCGGTCGGCTCCGACTATCCGGGCACGTTGATACGCGACGACAGCCTGGCCCAGCTCAAGATCGCCAAGGATGAACTGGGATTCCGCTACATCCGCTTCCACGCCATTTTTCACGACGTGCTGGGGACGTACAAGGAAGTCGACGGCAAGGGCGTGTATGACTGGTCGAAGCTGGACTATCTGTACGACCGCCTGCTGAAGATCGGCATCAAGCCCTTTGTGGAGCTGGGCTTCACGCCGCTGGCGATGCGCAGCTCGGACCTGAGCATCTTCTACTGGAAGGGCAACACTTCCCACCCCGATCCGCAGAAATGGGCGGCGCTGGTGGACGCCTTCGTGCGCCACATCGAGCAGCGCTACGGCAGGGAAGAAGTGCGTTCCTGGTACTTCGAAGTATGGAACGAGCCTAACCTCGACGGCTTCTGGGAAAAGGCCGACCAGCAGGCTTACTTCGGCCTGTACGACCTGACCGCGCGCACCATCAAGAGCTTCGATCCGGAACTGAAGGTCGGTGGCCCGTCGACCGCCGGCGCGGCCTGGGTGCCGGAGTTCCTGGCGCATACCAAGGCTTCCGGTGCTCCGGTCGATTTCATCACCACGCATACCTATGGCGTCGATGGCGGTTTCCTTGACGAGAAGGGCCAAAGCGACACCAAGTTGTCGCCGTCGCCGGACGCCATCGTCGGCGACGTGCGCAATGTGCGCCAGCAAATCACGGACGCCGGCAGGGCCGGCCTGCCGCTGTACTTCACCGAGTGGAGCACCAGCTACACGCCGCGCGATCCGGTGCACGATTCCTATGTCAGCGCGCCTTATATCCTGAGCAAGCTCAAAGCCACCGAAGGGCTCGCGCAAGGCATGAGCTACTGGACCTACAGCGACTTGTTCGAGGAACCAGGTCCGCCGACCGCGCCCTTCGAAGGCGGCTTTGGCCTGATGAATCCGCAGGGCGTGCGCAAGCCCAGCTGGTTCGCGTACAAGTACCTGAACCAGCTGGGCGATACCGAGCTGAAAACATCGGATGCGCAAAGCTACGTCGCGCGCGACGGCCGCGGCGTGCAGGTGCTGGCCTGGGATTTCCAGACGCCGAAGCAGGAAAAGAGCAACCGGCCGTTCTATACCACGGTGTTCCCGACCACCCCGGGCAAGGCGCTGAGCCTTGAGCTGAAAGGCTTCAAACCTGGCGCCTACGCGGTCAGCATCCAGCGCACCGGCTTCAAGGCCAACGATGCGCATACCGCCTACCTGGAAATGGGATCGCCGAAGATGCTGAACGCCGCGCAGCTGCAGCAGTTGCAGGCGAAGACCACGGACCGCGCGGAACTGCGCAACCTGCGCGTCCTCAAATCCGGTACCGCCAGCCTGAAGGTGGCCATGCGGGTGAACGACGTCGTACTGATCCAGATAACGCCCAAATGAACCGACTCCTGCGCGCCGCGGTCTATGTGGCCGCCTTCCTAGTCGCCTTGACGCTGGTGGCCGTTACCGCTTCGGCCGCAGACCTGACGCTACGCTACAACAGGCCGGCCCCGGACACCGCGCAGGGATGGGAGCGGGAGGCGCTCCCCATCGGCAATGGCCGCATAGGCGCGATGATCTTTGGGCAGTTGGCGCGCGAGCGCATCCAGTTCAACGACATCACGTTGTGGACCGGCGACGACAAGGCGCTGGGCGCGTACCAGGCGTTCGGCGACGTCTACATCAATCTGCCGGGCCACGAGCAGGCCACCACCGATTACGCGCGCCGGCTGGACATAGGCCAGAGCCTGCACAGCGTCAGCTACACGCATGGCGGCGTTAAGTTCAAGCGCGAAGCCTTCGCCAGCTACCCGGCGCAGGTGATTGCGATGCGCTTGAGCGCCAGCAAGCGCGGGCAGTACACCGGATCGATAGAGCTGACCGACATGCACGACGCGAAGATCGACGCGCTGGGCAACCGCATCGTCGCTACCGGCTCGCTGCCCAATGCGATGAACTATGCCAGCCAGGTGCAAGTGTTGAACGAAGGCGGCGCCATTGCGCTGGACGGGAACAAGATCACCTTCAAGGACTGCGACGCCGTTACGCTGATCATCGGCGCGGGCACCAGCTACGTGCTGGATGCAGCGAAGAAGTTCCAGGGCGAACCTCCGCTGCCGCTCGTGACTGCGCAAGTCAGCGCGGCGGCGCGTCCGTGGGCGACGCTGCTGGCGGAGCACCAGAAGGACTTCCGCGCGCAGTTCAACCGCATGAACGTGGACTTCGGCGCAGCTACACCTGCACGCGCGGCGCTGACGACAGACCAGCGCATCGAGACCTACACGGCGGAGGGCAACGATCCCGGCCTGGAAGCGCAGTTCTTCCAGTTCGGCCGCTACCTGCTGATCTCCAGCTCGCGCGATACGCTGCCGGCCAACCTGCAGGGATTGTGGAACAACAGCCTGACGCCGCCATGGAGTTCGGACTACCACACCAACATCAACATCCAGATGAACTACTGGCCGGCGGAACCGGCCAACCTGTCGGGGAACGCGTTGCCGTTCTTCTCGTTTGTGCAGGGCGTGTCGCCGGTGTACCGCAAGCTGGTTGCCGACACGGCGGCGCAGGCGATCGCGCATCCCGAATCCGTGCCGATGGCGCCGACGGACCTGAGCGGCAAAGCGGTACAGCGCGAGGAGACTTTTGTCAGCAGCGCCGGCAAGCCGGTGCGCGGCTGGACCGTGCGCACCGAGTCGAATCCTTTCGGCGGCATGCGCTATGTATGGAACAAGACCGGCAATGCCTGGTATGCCCAACACTTCTGGGAACACTATGCCTACACGCAGGACAAGACCTTCCTGCGCAACGTGGCCTATCCGATGATGAAGGAAGCGGTGCACTTCTGGCAGGACTACCTGAAGCAGCTGCCGGACGGCCGCCTGGTGGCGCCGCTGGGCTGGTCGCCGGAACATGGTCCGATCGAGGACGGCGTCACCTATGATCAGGAGATTATCTGGGACCTGTTCAACAACACCGTGGAAGCGGCGGACGCACTGGGCGACGACCAGGCTTTCCGCAACGAGATCGCAGCCATGCGCGACAAGCTGGCCGCGCCGCGCGTCGGCAGCTGGGGGCAGCTGCTGGAATGGATGGACGAGAAGAAGGATCCGGTACTGGATACGCCGGGCGATACGCATCGCCACGTCTCGCACCTGTTCGGCCTTTACCCGGGCCGCCAGATTTCTCCGGTCAAGACGCCTGAACTGGCGGCCGCCGCGCGCAAGTCGCTCGAAGGGCGCGGCGACGCAGGTACCGGTTGGTCGATGGCATGGAAGACCGCTTACTGGGCGCGCCTGCTGGATGGCGATCATGCCTACAAGATGCTGCGCGGCCAGCTGGCCAAGCCGGGCGCGCGCGCGGCGCAGCAGGGCAGCAAGGGCAGCGAGAACAACAACGCCGGCGGCACCTACCCGAACATGTTCGACGCGCACCCTCCGTTCCAGATCGACGGCAATTTCGGCGCCGTCGCCGCCATCTGCGAGATGCTGCTGCAGTCGCAGACCGGCGAACTGCATCTGCTGCCGGCGCTGCCGTCGGCGTGGCCGGCCGGCTCGGTCAAGGGCCTGCAGGCGCGCGGCGGCTACGAAGTCGACCTGGCCTGGGCCGGCGGCAAGCTGACCTCCGCCACGATACGCCGCACCGCCGGATCCGGCGCCGGCAAGGTGCGCTACGGCGACAAGGTCATTCCCCTGAACCTGAAGGTCGGCGAGAGCAAACGCCTGGGGGGCGCGCTGTGATACGCGGCGCGCTGTGCTGCCTGTTGCTGGCAGCCGGCAGCTTTGCTTTTGCGGAGCCGACGCGGGTACAGTACCTGAGCGGCACAGACAAGGACCACCGCGTGGATTGGGAGTTCTTCGTCAACGGAGGGCGCAATAGCGGTGCATGGAAGACCATCCCGGTGCCGTCGAACTGGGAGATGGAAGGCTACGGCACCTACCGCTACTACTGCGACTGGCAAAAGGATCCGGCGCCCGATACGACCGGCATCTACCGCTACAAATTCAATGTGCCGGCGGCTTGGCAAGGAAAACAGATCGACATCGTGTTCGGCGCTGCGATGACCGATACGCTGGTCCAGATCAACGGCCAGCCGGCGGGACCGGTGCATCAGGGCGGATTCTATGAGTTTCGTTACGACGTCTCCAAACTGCTGAAGGTCGGTGAGTTGAACCAGCTGGAGGTAACGGTCAATCGCTTCTCCGCCAACGAGTCGGTCAACCGCGCCGAGCGTACCGCCGATTTCTGGCTGTTCAGCGGGATCTACCGGCCGGTATGGCTGGAGGCCAAGCCGCAGCACAATATCGAACGCGTGAGTCTGGATGCGCGCCACACCGGCGACTTCGATGCCGACGTGTTCCTGGCCGGTCAAGCGGACGGCAAAGTCACCGCCCGCGTCACGACGCTTGACGGCAAAGCTCTCGGCAAGGAGATCAACGCGGAGGTTGTGGCAGGGCAGGCGCATCTGCACGGCCATGTCGATCACGTCATTCCGTGGTCGGCCGAGTATCCACAACGCTATCAGGTACGCTTCCAGCTGCTCAGCGGGAAGCGCGTGGTGCATGAAGTGAGCAAGGTCATAGGCTTCCGCACGATAGAGCTGCGTCCGCGCGACGGCCTGTACGTCAACGGCAGCAAGGTGCGCCTGAAAGGTTCGAACCGGCACTCGATCTGGCCGACATCCGGCCGCACCACCAGCAAGGAGCTGAGCTACCAGGACGCGAAGCTGATGAAGGAAATGAACATGAACGCGGTGCGCATGTCGCACTACCCGCCGGATGCGCATTTCCTCGACGTGGCCGATGAGCTGGGCCTGTATGTCATCGACGAGCTGACCGGCTGGCAGAAATCCTACGACACCGATGTCGCCACGCCGCTGGTGAAGGAACTGGTACAGCGCGACCAGCATCATCCTTCGGTCATCCTTTGGGCCAACGGCAATGAGGGCGGCTTCAATCGCGACCTGGACGCGCTGTATCCGAAGTGGGATGCGCAGCGGCGGCCGGTGATACATCCGTGGGAGAACTTCGGCGGCATCGACACGGCGCACTATCCAAGCTACGACTGCTGCGCGACCTCCCTGTTCCATGGCCGCGACGTGTTCATGCCGACCGAGTTCCTGCATGGCCTGTACGACGGCGGCGCGGGCGCGAGCTTGAACGACTGGTGGAACGCGATGCTCGCGAATCCTTTGAGCGCCGGAGGCTTTATCTGGGCGTTTGTCGACGAGGGCATCGTGCGCGGCGACAAGGGCGGTGCTATCGACGTGGCGGGCAACCAGGCGCCGGACGGCGTACTCGGGCCGTACCGTGAGAAAGAGGGCAGCTTCTTTGCGATCAAGAAGATCTGGTCGCCGGTGTATCTGCCGATGGGGGAGTTGTCATACCTGCCGCCCACGTTCGACGGCAAGATCGTGCTGGAGAACCGCTACGATTTCCGTAACCTGAATCAGTTGAAGCTGAGCTGGAAGCTGGCGAAGTTCGGCCGCGAACCCGGACATACGGTGGTGGCGCAAGGCGCCGTCAAGGCGCCCGATGTGGCAGCCGGCATGCGTGGTTACGCCAGCATGGCCTTGCCCAAGGATTGGGCGCAACAGGACGCGCTGTACTTCACGGCGGCCGACAGCGAGGGACGGGAGATCTACACGTGGTCGTGGATGATCGCCAGCGCCGCGCAGGTCGCCCAGCGCATGCTGCCGGCGCAAGCTCCCGTGACACAGTCGGCGGGGGCCGAGGTCGCGGAGTTGGCGGATGGCTTTGTAATGCGGGCCGGCCAACTGAGCGTCGCCATCGATAAATCCACCGGTTATCTGCGGGAGCTGAAAAAGGGCGGCATCGTCGCGCCGCTGACCAACGGCCCACGCCTGGTCGCCGGCAAGGCCGTACTGAAGAGCATCCAGGCCAGCCGTGACGGCGACGCCGTCGTCGTGCAGGCCGAATATACCGGCAACCTGCGCAAGGTGAAGTGGCGCCTGGACGCGTCCGGCACGTTGAGCGTGAACTACGCTTATCAGATGGAAGGCGGCAAGCCTGTCGATGCGCTGGGCGTCAGCTTCGATTATCCCGAAACGCAGGTGAACTCCATGCGCTGGCTCGGCAAGGGACCTTACCGCGTCTGGAAGAACCGCACGCAGGGCGTGGAATTCGACGTCTGGCAGAAAGCCTACAACGACACGGTATCCGGCCTGTCATGGAATTACCCGGAATTCAAGGGCTTCCACGACAAGGTGTATTGGGCGCAGCTGGCGACGAAGAACCTGCCGCTAACCTTCATCAACCACAGCGACGACATCGCGTTGCGCATGTTCACACCGACGGAAGCGAGCGGCGCGGGCTCCGAGCCCAAGGCCACTCACATCGATTTTCCGCCGGGTGACATCTCGTTCCTGAACGCGATCGTCCCCATCGGCACCAAGTTCCATCCGCCGGAGGAGCTGGGGCCGGCCGGCCAGCGTGCCCGCACTCCCAACCTTGGCATCTGGCTGGAGAACACCATCGATATCGTGGTGGGCGACTAGCCGGCGGCCATCAGCCGGCAGCCGTTACGCGCCATGCGCGATAACGCCTGGTCAGGCTGGCGGTGCGCAGCTGGCCGAGTATCACGGTCCACAGCGGCGAGTAGCGGCGTCTTTTGCTTGCGCCGTCACCCAGGGCGCGCAGCCGGCGCTTGACCAGGCCCATGGCGGCGACCGACGCCATGGTTTTGTCTTTCCATTCCACTGCCGGCGGCAATGCTGCCGGCTCGCGGCCGTCGCGCCATTGCAGCGGCAGGTCCGGCACTTCGGCCAGCGCGGTGGCGATGCCCGCCACGGCGACGCCGCTGGCCAGCACCTGTTCCGCCACGGCCTTGCGGGCGATGCCGCCGGTGGTCATCACCGGCATGCGGGCGATGGCCGCCAGGTCCTTGGCGAACTCCAGGAAGTAGGCTTCGCGCGCCAGCGTGCGGCCGTCTGCGGTGCGGCCTTGCATGGCCGGGCTTTCGTAGCTGCCGCCGGACAGCTCGATCAAATCCACCGGCAGCTCGTTCAGCAGCAGGACCACTTGCTTCGCGTCGTCCTCGGAGAAGCCGCCGCGCTGGAAGTCCGCCGAGTTCAGTTTGACCGACACGCTGAAACCGGCCGACACGCGCGAGCGCACCGCACTTACCACCGCCAACAGCAGGCGCGCGCGGTTGGCCAGGCTGCCGCCCCAGTCATCGGTGCGGCGATTGGTCAACGGCGACAGGAATTGCGAAATCAGGTAGCCATGCGCGGCGTGGATCTGCACGCCGTTGAAGCCTGCCTGCTCGGCGGCGTGCGCGGTGGCGGCGAAGCGGGCGATGACTTCCTCGATCTGCGCTGTGCTCATCTCGACCGGCTGCGCAAACAGCTTACTGTGCTTGCCCATGTCCAGCGCCACCGCCGACGGCGCCCACGCGTTGCCGCCCATGTCGGCCATCACCTGGCGGCCGGGATGGTTAATCTGCATCCACGCCTGCGCGCCTTGCCGGCGCGCCGCCTGTGCCCACTGCCGGAACGGCGCCAGCGGCGTGCCGGCCTCCAGCACCACGCCGCCCGGACCGGTCATCGCGCGGCCATCGATCATCACGTTGCCGGTGATGATCAGGCCCACGCCGCCTTGCGCCCAGCTTTCGTATAAACGGTTTAACGCCGGACCGGGAAGCTGGCCCGCGTCCGCCATGTTTTCTTCCATCGCCGCCTTGGCCAGCCGGTTGGGAAGGGTGCTGCCGTTCGGCAGTGTCAGTGGAGTGAACATCATGTCGATTCCGTGCTTGAAAAAGGAGATGATGTATCCTAAGCTTAAAGTTCACTTTAAGGTCAAGCGAAATATGAAAATAGGCGAGTTGGCGGAGCGTTCCGGCATCGCGGCGTCGGCGATCCGGTTCTACGAGCAGGAGGGGCTGCTGCCCAAGGCTGTGCGGGGAGCGAATGGCTACCGTGTCTATACGGAGGCGGTGCTGGAGCGGCTGCACCTGATTCACATTGGCCAGAATCTCGGTTTCACGCTGGACGCGATCCGCGCCGTGATGGCGCTCGAAGGCGCGGCCCTCCAGGATGGTCTGATGCAGAACTTCGACACGCGGCTGGGCGAGATCGACCAGATGATGGAAGCCTTGAGCGCCCAGCGCCAGTCGCTGCTGGACACGCGCGAGAAGCTGAGGGACGCGTGGGCGAGAGCGGAATGCCTGAGCAATGCCAACCTGTCGCCGCCCGCGGTCAAAAACCTATGATGTCTCCATCCAGCGGCATGCGGCCGTGCTGCCGGGGCGCTTGCGGCGCAAGCTGTATCGTCGAGGTGTTGTTCATCGCGTCGCTTTCCGTGGTGCGGCCGGCGGGCGTGTAGCTGTCGAACACGAAGGGCAGGCCTTGCGAATCGGCGAAGGTGGGCTTGTCCGAAACGTGCAGGTGCAGGTGCGGCGCGCCGGCGCCGCCGGTCAGTCCCAGATGTCCAATCACCGTGCCGCGCTTGACGCGCTGCCCCGGCTTGACCTGCACGCTGCCCTGGCGCAGATGCGCGTAGTGCACGAATATGCCGGGCGCCACTTCCAGCACGACGAAATTGCCGTACAGCGTGCGGGCACTGAGTTCTTCCGGCTCCTCCTGCGGCGACAGGGGCTTGCGGTCGGCGACGCCGTCCTGCGCGTCGCGCACGATGCCGTCGGCGGCGGCCAGCACGTCGGTGTTCCAGCCGGTCCAGTCTTCGACGCGGCTCTCCGCCAGTTTTTCCAGCGGCACCTGTACGGCGTGGCCTTTCGGGTCCAGGCCGAAGAAGTCGATGGCATAGCGCTGCGGGATGGTGAGGCGGCCGTTCTGTGCGATCACGCTGCCCCAGTGATGCGATTGTGCGTGGCCGGGGCCTTCGTCGGCCAGCCACAGGCCGCCGCGCAGCGGCGCGCCCAGCACGACCACGGGCCGGGCGGCGACGGCGACCGGAATGTCGTCCGCCGTTTGCACCACGCCCTTGTCGGTCTTGAAGGTCAGCTTGTGGCGCAGCGTCTGAGGCGCCTTGCGGCCGTCCGGCAGCGGCGCGGCGATCAGGATCAGCGCATGCGCGCCACCCTTGATGGCGAGGCTGTTGTCGGCCTCCAGTTCCTTGTTGGGACGCAGCAGGCCTGCCAGGCCGGCGCCGCTGAAGGTGGCCAGGGGCTTGGCGTCGCCGTCGGCATACACGGCAACCTCGGTCAGGCTCAGCGTGCCGGTGTCGGCGTAGTAGTTGCCGATGTCCAGTTCATAGTAGAGGCGGCGCGTGCCGTCGCTGCCCGGCACCGTTTGCGGTGCGTACAGCGCGTGGACCTCGACCGGCGCCTGCGCCGGCGCTGCATGGGCGGTGGAGAGCATCAGTGCCGCGATGGCCAGCGTGGTCCGCATCATTTGAAGACCTTCTTGGCCAGCATGGCGTGCACGCCGACGTTGCCGTCGACCAGTTGGGTGATTTCCATGTCCACCGCCACGCTGGAGAGCATGTAGGCGTCGTCGCGGCTAAGGTGTTTTTCCGTGACGAGGAAGTCGATCATGTCGCGCAGCGCGTGTTCGGTGGCGGTTTTCAGGTCGGGGCTGAAGCCCATCGAGATGTAGTGGGTCGGCGTTTCCGCGCGCGGCCAGATCAGGTGACGGTCCTTGTGGACGATGAAGCGGAAGCTGCCGCTCAAATAGGTCTCCAGCGCGGTGATATCGACCTCGCCGTTGCCCTGCGCCGCATGGCCGTCGCCGGCCTGGAACAGCGCGCCCTTGGCTGCGACCGGGATGTACAGCGTGGTGCCGGCCACCAGCTCCTTGTTGTCCATGTTGCCGGCGTGGGCGAACGGCGGTGCGCTGTCGATCTTGCCGCCGGCCGGCGCCAGGCCCATGCTGCCGAAGAATGGCTTCAGGGGAATCTCGATGCCCGGCGCGAAGTGGCCGATCATCTTTTGCCGGTCCAGCGGAATGATCTTGCTGCGGCTGTACGGATACTCCATCGGCAGGAAGCCTTTGCCGAGCGCGAAGCCGTTGCAGGCGAAGTTGGCGTCCAGGTCGACCTTGAGGATCTGCACCTCCAGCACATCGCCCGGTTCCGCCTCGGCGATGGCCACCGGGCCGGTGAGGATGTGGCCGCCCGGGCCCTTGTCCTTCACTTCGTTGTAGATGGCGGCGGTGTAGGGCGGGATGTCTTGCGGCTTGACGCCGTTGGCGATCATGCGTTCCGGCGTGCCGCAGGTGGACAGGGTCTGCATGCGCACCGTGTCGCCGCTGTGCACCGTCAGCACCGGCTTGGACTGGCCGGAGTAGTAGCCCCAGGCTACGGTGTCCGGCCGCGCCGGCAGGTTGTAGTCGGCCGCCTGCACGCAGGCTGTGGCGAGAAGGGCGGACAACAAGGCAGAACGGCGCATGGCATGACACTCCGGCTGAGGGCGAAGCCCAGACAGTGTCACACCTGAGCCGGCTTTGTCAATCGGCGGTGACTTCGGCGCCGGCCAGGAAGTTGACGATGGCCGGGTTGACGACGGCGCCGTGGGTGATGGGTCCCATGTGGCCGCCGCGCGTTTGCAGTGCGGTGGCGTCGGGCAGGGCGGCGGCCAGCGCTTCGGCCAGCAGGCGGGTGGAGGCGGGGCTGTTCAGGCCGGACATCACCAGCGACGGCATGGTCAGCGCCGACAGGTCGGCCAGCGTGGCCTGCTCGCCCAGCAGCGCCTGGAAGTCCAGCCGCACCTTGGCGATCATGCCGATCATCTTCTCCTGCGCGGCCGGCGGCGCGGCGTCGAAGGCGCCGGCGCGGTTCCAGTAGTCGATGAAGATGCGGGTGGCGTCGCGGTCCGATGCGCTGGCGTTGATGCAGGCCACCACCGAGACGATCTCCGCGCGCGCTGGATGCTCGTCCGCCAGAAGGTGGAACGCCACCGGCTCGAACAGCGTCAGCGACAGCACGCGTTCGGGCATGCGGCGCGCCATGTGCAGCGCCGAGGCGCCGCCGTAGGAATGGCCGATCAGGTGGAAGGCTTCGCCCGGTTCCAGGCGCGAGGCGATGGCGGCGTTGACGGCGTCCACTTCATGGGCCAGCGTGTGGGTGTAGCCGGCGCCGACGTCGGCTGGGAACGGCGAGGCGCCGTAGCCAAGCAGATCGACGGCGATGCAGCGGAAACCGGCGTCCAGTTGCGCGGTCAGGTCAGCCCATTGGGCTTTGGAACTCATGGAGCTATGCAACAGGACGATGGCAGGTTTCATTATCTACATGGCATGAAAAAACGGAGCGCACATTATACTGGCAGTGTGGCCTAAACCACGCATCAAGGTCAAAATCGGCGCCGCGACAGGGCCGGACAAGAGTAAAGTAATGGGTATGAATCATTCCAAAAAAGTCGCCGGTCTAGCCGGCATCGTCAGTGTGCTGTGGGTCGGACTCACGGCGGCGGTGGCGGCCAGCCAGAAGCGGCTGCTGTTCAATCCCATCGGCAGCAAGCGCGAGGTGCTGAAGCCGTACAGCTCCGGCCACCGCACGCGGCCCATCGTGGTGCGCGCCAAGGACGGCACGCGGCTGTCCGGCTGGCTGATGACGCCGCCGGTCAAGGGGCCGCATCCGGGCGTCGTATATTTCGGCGGCCGGTCGGAAGAAGTGTCGTGGGTGGCGCGCGATGCGGGCAAGCTGTTCCCCGGCATGGCGGTGCTGGCGGTGAACTATCGCGGCTACGGCGATTCGCACGGCGATCCGGCCGAAACTCATTTCGTCGAGGACGGCCGCATGCTGTTCGACTGGCTCAGCGAACGCCACCACGTCGACCCGAAGCGCATCGCCGTGGTCGGCCGCAGCCTCGGTTCCGGCGTGGCGGTGCAGGTGGCGATGGAGCGCGACGCCAATTCCATCGTGCTGATCACGCCTTACGATTCGATCCTGGCCATCGCCAAGCGCAGGTTCAAGGCGCTGCCGATCGACTACGTGCTGCAGCATAAATTCGAATCGATCAAGTACGCCCACCAGCTGAAGGCGCCGACCTATGTGCTGCGCGCCGCCTTCGACGACGTGGTGCCCCATTCGCATACGGACCTGCTGGTCGAGAAGCTGGGCCGGCTGCATGCGGACGAAACCGTGCCCGATTCCGACCACATGAACATCCCCTACCTGGAGGCCACGCAGGACCGCATCGCCAGCTTCCTCAGCGGACGGTTCAGCCAGCCGGCCAGCTGACGGCGCCTTAAAGGTTGACCACGCCAGGCAATCAGGACATGCTGTGGCTTTTCCACCATAGCGGGGTCGGTCATGCGTTTCTCTCCTTTGTTGCTGCTGCTGTGCTGTGCCGGCCTGGCGCAGGCAGCCGCGCCCGCCGTTGTCCGTAGTCTGGCGGTTCAGGGCAAGCAGGGCGATGGCAAGCCGGTGCCCGCAGGCGATATCGTCATGCCGCTGGTGCAGGCCGGCGATCCCTTGGTGTCGGCGAAAATCAACGACAAGCTGTTTCTCTCGCGCTTTGGCGTGCTGGCGCCCAAGCAGGCAGGCAAGTCTGTGGGCGCGGCCGACGGCATCGCCCTTGACGGCATCACCTCCCAATCCTTCAAGATCAGCCGCAACGACGGCCGCATCCTGACCATCGCCTTCGACAGCGAATTCTGCGCCGCCTACTGCGAGAGCTCGCAGACCTACTACAGCTTCGACATGGCCAGCGGGCGGTCGATGGAGGCGGAGGACATGTTCAGCGTGACCGGCATGCGCGATCTGGCGCGGCAGATGCACAAGCAGCGCCTGGCAAGCTACCGCAACGAGGCGGCGCGGCAGAAAACACTGTTGGACGCGCTGCGCAAGAAAAGGAACGCGTCCAAAGACGATATCGACGATCTGGAGCAGCGTGTGGCGTTCAACAGCGATTGCGCCGACGCGGAAAATCAGCCGGATGGCCAGTCCGATGCCGCCTTGCTTGCGGCATTCCAGTCCTATCAGCTGGAGGCGGCCACGCAGAACTACAACGTCAGTGCGCCGCGCTGCTCCAGCCATGCCGAGCGCGCGCTGGACGATGTCGACAGCGTGAGGCTGGCCATTCCCTATGCCGAGCTGTCGCCGCGCCTGAGCCCGTATGGCAAGGCGCTGCTGGTGGGAACGGGGGCGGTGCCGGCTGGCGGCGGCTATTCCGGCCAGGTGCTGCACGGCAGCCTGGGGCCGATGGCGATCACGATGACGCTGAAAAAAGAGAGCGACGGCTCCATTCAGGGGACGTATTTTTACGATAAGTTCCGCCAGCCGATCGCGCTTGATGGCGCCGAGCGCGACGGCAAGCTGACGCTGAACGAGCACAGCGGGGAGAAGGTCAGCGCGACGCTGCAGCTGAGCTGGTCGGAACCTGCCCGCGCGCTGCGCGGCCGCTGGGCCGGCAAGAAGGAGCTGGACGTCAGCGTCGCTCCCTGATGCCGGGCGCGCCGTCGTGCGTCAGGCGCCATGGCGGGCCAGCGCGCCGCCCGGACCGGTCAGCTCCTTGTGCAGCCGGCGCAAGCCCAGCCACACGCTGCCTATGACTAGCGGCACCGCGATGCCGGTCAGGATGTCCGGATTGACGGGCAGGTTGCTGGCCTTCATGGCCTTGCCCGCATAGCCGATCAGGCCCAGCGTGTAGTAGGAGATCGCTACCGCCGACAAGCCTTCCACCGCCTGTTGCAGGCGCAGCTGCTGCGCCGCGCGCGCGTCCAGCGATTGCAGGATCTTGCGGTTCTGCCGTTCCTGCTCGATGCCGACGCGGGTGCGCAGCAGGTCGTTGCTGCGGGCGATACGCTTGGCCAGCCCTTCCTGCCGCTGCGACACCGAGGTGCAGGTGTGCATGGCCGGCGCCAGCCGGCGGCCCATGAATTCGGCCAGCGTCGGAATGCCGGGGATGCGCACTTCGCGCAATTCGTGGATGCGCGCCTGCACCAGGCTGAAATACGCTTGCGAGGCGGCGAAACGGTAGCTGTTGTTGACCGACAGCTTCTCCAGCCGCGCCGCCAGGCTGGTGATACGGTGCAGCAGCGTCTGCTCCTCGCGCGCCTCGCCGGGCTGGCCGTCCGGCTGGTCGGCCTGCACCAGCTGGGCGGTCAGGTCGGCCAGTTCGTTCTCGATGCCGTTCAACATAGGCTGGGTGGCCTCGGCCTGCGGCAGGCCAAGCAGCGCCATCATACGGTAGGTTTCGATCTCCAGCAGGCGCCCGACCAGGCGGCCGGCCTGGAATTCGCGCAGATTGAGGTCGCGCACGACAAAGCGGCTGAAGCCGTCCGGCTGGATCAGGAAGTCGGTCCACACCTCGGCGCCGCTGCCGACGCTGCTGCCGACCAGCGATTTACCCTGGAACATGTCGCGGATGGCTTCCACCACGCCGCTGTCGTCCGCTTCGCCCTTGCACAGCAGCACGTGCGAGGCGACGATGATCTTGCCGTGCAGGCCGGCCAGCCACTCCTGCGGCACGTGCTGCAGCGGCATGCGCTCGAACGCTTCCACGCAGCCGGTGGCCGGATCGCCGCGCTCGACGAAGGTGTAGGTGGCGAACTCGGTGTGGCACTCCCATTTCAGGCGGAAACGGCCGAAATCATGGAAGAAATAGCGCGCCTGCGGATTGGGCACGGCCACGCCGTAGTGCATGCACAGCTGCTGCAGGATCTGGTGCTGGGTGCTGCGGTGGACTTTTTGGGATGGCTGGTCCTGTTGCACATAGAGCGCGAAATGGGTCAGGCTTTCCGGCGCTTGCAGCTGCAGGAAGGGGCGTGAGTGGATTTCCGCCGACAGCGGTACCCGCATCGGGTGATTCAGCTTGGCGAAATCGGCATTGGCGCGGTAAGCGAGAGACATGACCTTCCCCATAAAGTGTGGAACTTCGATGGTACCGTTAAAAAAGTATCTAAGCGATCACTTTTTCAGCACAAGCGATGCCGCTCACCGGGGAATGGAGATGATCAGCTGCTGGCTGGCGTCCCAACTGCGGGCCGCCGCGTCGAGCCGGAACACAGTGAACGGCACCATGCCGACGATGTCGCCGTGGCTGTCCCAGTCGATGTCGGCGTAGGCGCCGGCGTAGTCGACGTCCTTGCCGGCTTTGATCTGCGTCAATGCCGCGGCGATGTTTTCCGGCCTCACCTTGTCGCCCGGCGCGTTCATGACGAAGCGCAGGCTGTCGCGCACCATCAGGCCGGTGGGGGGCTTGCTGTTGTTGACCAGGCCGGCGCGTTCGATGGCCAGCGCCATCACCATGGCGATGTCGTAGGTGGGCGCGGTGAAGTCCTGCGGCTCGGCGCCGTACTGGGCGATGTAGCCGGCGCGGAAGGCCTGGTAGGAGCTGTTGCCGTAGGCGCCGATGGTGGCCGCCGCGCCGCGCGCGCCGCCGAGGATCTTGCCGGGATCGGCCAGGTTGTCGATGAAGGTCTGGTTGCCGGCCGCCGTGCCGGGCAGCAGCCACATGGCGTTGCTCTGGAACGGCAGCGCCTCGTTCAGCACATTGGCCGAGATGTCGGCGGCCAGGATGCCGTTCAGGATCACGTCCGGCTTGGCGTCGTAGACTTTTTGCAGGTAGGAGGCGAAGCCGCTTTTCAGGCCGAAAGGTATCGTGACCGTGGCCACCACCTCGCCGCCGATCTGGCGGAAGGCCGGCGAGAACAGGCTGGCCAGGCCGGCGCCGAAGGCATCGCCCTCGTTGACCAGCACCACGGCGCGGCGCTTGCCGGCCTGCCAGGCGACGCTGGCCAGCACCGGCGTGGCGTCGACGTCGGAGACGCCGATGCGGTAGACCAGGTCGTTGTCGGCCACGCTGGTCAGCGTCGGCGAGGAGCTCGATTCCGTGAGTATCGGCACGCCCTTGGCCATCGCCTGCGGCAGCAGGTTCAGCACACGGGTGGAGGTCGAGACGTTGAGCGCGATGACGCCCGCGTCCAGCAGCTGCTGGCCCATGTCCTGCGCCTCGGCGTTGTCGCGCGCGACCAGCGCGATCGCGTTCAGCCGCTTGCCCAGCACGCCGCCGGCGTCGTTGATCTGTTTGGCCGCCAGCAGGAAGGCGTCGCGGGTCGAGGTGCGCCAGCCCACCGAGCCGATGTTGATGGCGTCCGGATCGATCAGCGCCTTGACCGGATTGGCCGGCAGCGGCGTGGTGGCGTCGCCGGCGCCGCCGCTGCCGCTACCGCCGCAGGAGACCAGCATCGCCAGCGCGGCGGCCAGCGCGGACCTAGTAGCGGTATTCATATTGCACTCCATAGCGGCGGCCCAGCGATGGATAGTCGATGCCGCCCACGCCCGGATCGACGTACCGGCTGTTCCACAAATCGCGCACCTGCAGGCGGATGCTGGAGCGGTGGCTGAGGCTCCAGCGCGCGCTCAGCGTGGTATCGGTGTAATTGGATAAATGATATGCCTGGTTTGCCAGCAGCACGTTGGCGGTGGCGGCCGGCCGCGCGCCGACGTAGCGCGTGTCCACGCTGAGCAGGAGCTTTTGCTCCAGCAGGCTGGCGCTGGCGCCGAAGTTGGCGCTGTTGGTGGGGAACAGTTCGCCTTCGCTGCGTTGTGCCAGCGGCGCCAGCGTGTAGCGGTTGAGGCCGCGGTCGGTGTTGGCGCGGCTCAGGTTGGCGTAGGCGTTGAACCAGTCCTGCTGGTAGCGCAGTTCCAGCTCGATGCCATTGACCTTGCTGTCGCTGCTGTTGCGCGCCACCAGGTTGAAGAAGGCCTGCTCCAGCGTCACCAGGTCGCTGACCTTGGTGTGGTAGACGGTGAGGGCGCCGTTCCAGTGCGGCGCCGGCGGCGTGCTCAGTTGCAGTTCGATGGTGCGCGTCTTCTGCGGCGCCAGGTCGGGGTTGCCCTTGATGTCGCCCGGCTGCACGGCGCTGCGATACAGCAGCTCGGCCGACGGGGCCTGGAACGCCGTGCCGCTGAGGAGCTTCACGCCCCAATCGCCGGGCAGCGTGCCGACCACGCCGGCGCGCAGCGATTCCTGCTTGCCGTAGACCGAGTGGCGGTCCTGGCGACCGCCGACGATCGCCTGCCACTGGGCGAGCAGCGGGAACTGCCACTGCGCATACAGGCCGGTGTTGCGCAGCGTCTTGCTCGACGGCTGGCTGAGCTGGAAAATGCTGCCGTCGACGAGGCTGTGGCGCTGGAAGGATTCCAGCGTTTCGCGGTCGCGCAGCATGTCGGCGCCCAGCAGCAGGCTAGCTTGCGCGCTCGGTTGCCACAGCCATTCAACGCCGCCGTCGACGGCCTTGTAGCCGAAGTCGCGCACCAGGTAATAGTCCTTGGCGCCGGTCTGCACGCGGTCGCCGTCGCCCGGTTCGCCCTCGCCGTAGCTGACGGCGGCGCGCAACATGTGTTCGTCGTTGAAGCGGTGGTTGGCGTTGAGGCGCAAAAAGCCCTGCTGCAGGTCGACGTGGCTGGGCGGATGCAGCAGCGGATTGAGGCTGGCGAAGACGTTGTCGCTGTCCTGCCTTTGCCAGAAGGCGCTGGCCTGCAGCTCGTCCTGCGCGCCGCTCCAGCCCAGGCGCAGGTAGGCGCTGCGGGGCGCGGCATCGTCGATCGGGGCCGCGCCCAGCGCGGCGTAGCGCTTGTAGTCGGGCGAGATGCGCGGCAGCGCAAGGCCGCTGCGATCGGCCCGCGATGCCTGCACGCCCCAGGCCAGCCAGGCCGGCGCTGCTGCGGCGGTATCGCCGTTGCCGAACTGCGCGCTGCCGCTGGCGGCCAGCACGCTGGCGTCGCGGCCGCCGCCGGACCATTCATGGCCGAGCGCGAGGCGCTGTTCGGTGCCGTCGCGGCGGGTGATGACGTTGACCGCGCCCAGCAGCGCATCGGCGCCGTACAGCACCGACACCGGCCCGCGCACGATCTCGATGCGCTCGACCATGTTCATCGGGATGAACTCCAGTCCGATCAGCTGCTGCTGCGTGCTGCGGAAGGCGATGGGCTGGCCGTCCAGCAGGATCTTGATGGCGCGGCTGGCCGACTGCGCGCCGGCGTTGATGCCGCGCACGCCGAAGTTGTGATTGAGGCGGTCGTCGCTTTCGATGAATCCGGCCACGTGGGACAGCGCCTCGGCCAGCGTCTGGTAGCCGTAGCGGGCGATGTCGTCGGCCGTGACCAGGGTCACGACGGCCGGCGTGGCGTGCAGCGGGGTGGCGGTCTTGGTGGCGGTGAGCACCTTGACGTTGCGCAGCTGGTCCAGGCTGAGGTCGAACAGGTTGTTGTCGCCGTCGGCGGCCGCGCAGGTCAACGGTAGCAAGGCGCAAGCGGCCACACATGCGGCCAGGCGCCAATGAAGGCGTAGCGGTGCCGCGGACATGCGATGCTGCTCTTTACAGTCGGTCAAAAGAACATCCCTCCGCTGCGATTTTTAACAAAGTATTGCCTAATTCCGACACGATCACAAGCGGCCGGCGCCGGTGTTGCAGACTACGCGCCTACTACGTTGTGTTTCGCGCACAACCGGCTTGCGCCACGCAAAAAAAACTTGCGCTGCGGGCTATTCGGATAGAATCGTGACGTGCTGTAACCATGCGAACATGCGGGTTGCGCTACAAGGAGATGCGTGCACGATGAGACGACTGGGCGCCGCCGAAATCAGGAAGCTGGCCGTGCGGGCTTGCCTGCTGGCTGTCTTGGGTTGTGTTAGCGCTAGCGCCGAACAGGCCATCCCCGAGCAGCAGGTCAAGGCCGCCTACATCCTCAACTTCACCCGCTACGCCATCTGGCCGCCTCCGGCGCTGGCCGATCCGAACGCGCCGCTGGTGGTATGCATGGCCGGCGCCGGCGCGGCCGACGTGGCGCGCCAGCTGCGCAGCCGCGCCGCCGGCAGCCATCCGCTGGAGCTGCGCATCATCAGCCGCATCGAAGAAACCGACGCCTGCCACGCGGTCTATCTGGCCGTGGGAGAGCGCAGCCGCCAGGCCGCCTGGCTGACCCGCCTGCGCGGGCAGGCCGTACTCACCATCGGCGACTCGTCGTCGTTCCTGGCCGACGGCGGCATCATCAACCTGATGCTGGTCGACGGCAGCATCCGTTTCGAAGTGAACCTGACTGCCGCCAAGCATTCGGGCGTCAGCCTCAATCCGCGCATGCTGGCGCTGGCCGAGCGGGTGGTCGGCGGAGACGCGAAATGAGCGCACTGATGATGCGCTGGCAAGACATGGCGCTGCAGCGCAAGCTGCTGATCGTCTCGCTGGCGACGGCGCTGGCGGCGATGCTGGTGGCGCTGGCGGCGCTGGTCACCTACGACATCAGCGTGGTGCGCACGCGGCTGGTGGCGGACCTGGCCAGCCGCATGGAGCTGGTGTCGGTGAACCTGGACGTGGACCTGAATTTCGGCGACCGCAGCGCGGCCGCCCGCACGCTGTCCGCACTGCGCGGCACGCCGGACATCGAGAGCGCCTGCCTGTTCGATCCGCTGCACGAAACCTTCGCCAGCTATTCCCGCCGCGCGAGCGGCAGCGATGGCGACGGCAACGGCGCCGTGCGCTGCACATGGCCGGACGACATGGCGGCGCCGGGCCACAGCTTCCACGGCGACAGCTTGTCGATGCTGGCGCCGGTGCGTTTCCAGCACGAGGTTGTGGGCTACCTGCAGGTCGACTACGCGCTGCCGCCGGTGACCGAGCGCCTGAGCAAATACGGCCTGGTGCTGGTGATGGTGGCGCTGACGCTGCTGATCGGCGGCATGCTGCAGGCGATCGGCTTGCGGCGGCTGGTGACGCAGCCCTTGCTGGCGCTGTCGAAGCTGGCCGACCAGGTCACGCGCGAGCAGCGCTACGATTTGCGCGCGCCGGTCGCTTCGAACGACGAGGTGGGACGGCTGTCGGCCACCTTCAACACCATGCTGGCGACCATCGCCGCGCGCGACGCCGCGCTACGGGTCAGCCAGTCGCTGTTGACCAACATCGCCGACAAGTCGTCGGCCGTGATCTATGTCAAGGATCTGGAGGGGCGCTACCTGATGGTCAACCAGCGCCTGCGCCAGGTGCTGCCGGCCGGTTCGGTGGACCCGATCGGCCACCGCGACGCCGACCTGTTCGACGAGCGGACGGTGGCGGTGATACGCGACGGCGACCGCATGGCGCTGGCGTCGCCGAATTCCTACATCTACGAGGAGGCCGTGCCGAACGCCGAGGGCGAGCTGCGCACCTATATCTCGGAAAAATTCTGCCTGCGCGACGAGGCAGGCAACGTCTGGGCCATGGGCGGCATCTCGACCGATATTTCCGACCGCAAGAAGGGCGAGGTGGAGCTGATCCAGTATCGCGACAAGCTG
The DNA here is from genome assembly GCF_964254095.1 of Duganella sp. LjRoot269. Taxonomy (NCBI): domain Bacteria; kingdom Pseudomonadati; phylum Pseudomonadota; class Betaproteobacteria; order Burkholderiales; family Oxalobacteraceae; genus Duganella; species Duganella sp. LjRoot269. The sequence goes on from NZ_CAXUSL020000001.1 coordinate 1,913,335, forward strand.
GAGGAACTGGTGCAGCTGCGCACGGCGCAGATGCAGGAGGCTAACAGGGAGCTGGCTGAATCGCTGGAGACGCTGCGGCGCGCGCAGGATGAGCTGGTGCGCAGCGAGAAGCTGGCGGCGCTGGGATCGCTGGTGGCCGGCGTGGCGCACGAGCTCAATACGCCGATCGGCAACAGCCTGCTGGCCGTCAGCACGCTGATCGACCAGACCCGCGTCTTCAAGCGCATGAGCGAGGAGGGCATCAAGCGCTCGACGCTGCAGGCCTACATCGACGACGTGGGCAGCGGCGGCGAGATCGTGCTGCGCAACCTGCATCGCGCGGTCGACCTGGTGTCCAGCTTCAAGCAGGTGGCGGTGGACCGCACCACGTCGCAGTGCCGCGAGTTCCTGCTGTCCGACCTGGCCAACGAGATCCTGCTGGTGCTGGTGCCGACCTTCAAGAAGAGCGGCATCACGGTGCGCCAGGACATTCCGGCGACGATACAGATGCACAGCTATCCCGGCCCGTTCGGCCAGGTGTTGATCAACCTGATCAACAACGGCCTGACGCACGCCTTCGAAGGCCGCGCCGACGGCGAGATCTTGGTGTCGGCCCGCGCGCTCGAGGACGAACGGGTGCAGGTGGTCGTCAGCGACAACGGCGCCGGCATCGCGCCGGAAAACATGAGCCGCATCTACGATCCGTTCTTCACCACCAAGCTGGGGCGGGGCGGTTCGGGGCTGGGGCTGAACATCGTCTACAACATCGTCTACGGCCTCCTGCGCGGCAAGATCGAAGTCGAGAGTGCGCTGGGTCAAGGCACCCGCTTCATCCTGACCTTGCCCGTCACGAGCTGACCGGCAAGGCGTTCGCGCACGGCCTGCCGTTCAGGTGGCAGGCCAGGTTGGCGAAGGTGACGGCGGCGATCTCGCGCATCGCCTCCACCGTGAAGAAGCCCTGGTGGCCGGTGACCAGCACATTGGGGAAGGTCATCAGCCGCTGGAACAGGTCGTCGGCGATGATGTCGCTGGAGTGGTCGTGGAAGAACAGGCTGGCCTCCTGCTCGTAGACGTCGATCGCCAGCGCGCCCAGGTGGCGCGACTTCAGCGCCTCGATGACGGCGGCGGTGTCGATCAAGCCGCCGCGCGAGGTGTTGACCAGCATCGCGCCGGGCTTCATGCGCGCCAGGCTGGCGGCGTCGATCATGTGGCGGGTGGCGTCCATCAGCGGGCAATGCAGCGAGACGATGTCCGATGCGGCCAGCAGCTCGTCGAGGCCGACGCGCGCGGCCAGTCCGTCCAGCTGCGGCGACGGCGAGGGATCGCTCACCAGCACCTTGCAGCCCATGCCGTTGAAGATGCGCGCGGCGGCCGTGCCGATCTGGCCGGCGCCGACGATGCCGACGGTCTTGCCGTGCAGCGTCATGCCCAGCAGGCCATCCAGCGCGAAGTTGCCTTCGCGGACGCGCGCGTAGGCGCGGTGCGTGTTACGGTTGAGCGTCATCACCAGCGCCAGCGCGTGTTCGGCCACCGCTTCCGGCGCGTAGGCCGGCACCCGCGCCATGAACAGGCCGAGGCGGGCGCCGGCGCCCAGGTCGACGTTGTTGAAGCCGGCGCAGCGCAGCAGCACGGCGCGCACGCCCAGCGCATGCAGCGCCTCCAGCACCGGCGCATCCAGCACGTCGTTGACGAACACGCAGACGGCGCCGCAACCTTGCGCCAGCGCCACCGTGTCCAGGGTCAGCGGATCGGAGAAGTAAACCGTTTCCGCCGCCGGCGGGCACGCTTCGCCGAGGAAGCGGCGGTCGTAGGGCTGGGCGCTGTAGACGGCGATCTTCATGCCGGCAGGTCCGGCACCCACAGCAGCAGGTCGGTGACGCCGATGTCGACGCCCGCCTGCGACAGCAGCGTGGTGATCTGGCCGCGGTGGTGGGTCTGGTGGTTGAAGAAGTGCTGCACCACGCTGCCCAAGTGCTTGCGGTACAAGTCGCCCTTGGTGCTGCGGTACTCGAGGGTTTGCGCCAGGTCGTGCGCGTCCACCTGCGCCGCCCATTGCGTGATGATGGCGTCCAGCCGCAGGCGGTGTTCGTGCAGCGGCGGCAGGTCGTCGCCGAAGGTGTGCGTCAGGCCGGACGGCTGCGGCATGTCCAGCATCGGCGCCAGCGCGGTGAACTTCGGCGAGTGGGCGGCGAAACGCTTGAGCCAGATGGTATCGCCCGCCAGCAGGTGGTTCATGGTGCCGAGGATGGAGCCGAAGAAGGCCTTGCGGTCCGCGGCCAGCTCGGCGTGCGGCAGCCTGGCCGCGGCGGCGTACAGCTTCTCGTTCATCGAGGCGTTGTACGCCGCCATCAGCATGGTGAGGTCTGGAGTATTCATGACCCCATTATATGCCCAAGCCTAGTGCAGCTTCACCGGCGGCAGGATGCGTGCGCGCAGCCAGTCGGCCAGAGCCTGAGTCGCCACCCGCAGCGTGCCGTGCAGCGACAGCATATGCTTCTGGTACATCAGCCGGTACAGCAGGCCGGCGACGGCGCCGCCGACGCGCACGCTCTTGCCGGTGACCGCGCCGGTCAGCACGCCGACCGCCGATTGCGGCCCGAGCGACACCAGCGAACCGTAGTCGTGGTAGCGGAAGTGCGGTCGCGGCGTGCCGTTGCGGCGCGTCAGCAGGTCGGCCAGGAACATCGCCTGCTGATGGGCGACCTGGGCGCGCGGCGGCGCCGCGCCCTTGACCGGGCAGGTGTAGCTGGCGCAATCGCCGAAGGCGTAGATCTGGCTGTCGTTGGCCGAGCACAGGCTGGCATCGACGACGATCTGCTTCAGGTGGTTGACCTGCAGGCCGAAGGTGGCGCACAGCTGCGGCGCCTCGACGCCGGCCGCCCACAAGGTCAGGTCGGCGCGGTGCACGGCGCCGGTGGCGTCGATGACGGCGTCCTGCGTCACTTCGGCGACGGTGGTGCCGGTCAGCACCTCGATGCCGAGCGAGCGCAGGTGACGCGCGGCGCGCTGCGACTGCTGCGGATGCAATTGTGGCAGCAGGTATTGGCCGCGCTCGATGACGCTGATGCGGATGTCGCGGTCCGGGTCCAGCGCGTGCACCTTGTACGCTGCCAGCGCGCGGGCGCTGGTGCTCAACTCGGCCGCCAGCTCGACGCCGGTGGCGCCGCCGCCGATGATCGCCACGTCCACCTGCGTGCCCTGTTCGCCGGCCTTGATGCAGGCTTCGTTGAAGCGGCGGCGGAACGCTTCGGCATCGGCCACGCTGTCGAGCGTGAGCGCGTGTTCGGCGGCACCGGGCACGTTGTAGAAATTGGTCACCGAGCCCAGTGCCAGCACCAGCTTGTCGTAGGCGATGGTGCGGCAGGCGCCGTCGCTGCCCTTGCCGTGGCGGGGCGCCAGCGTGATGGTCTGGTGCGCGCGGTCCAGGCACAATACTTCGCCTTGCACGAATTCGAAGTCGTGCTCCAGCGCCTGCGCCGGGAAGGCCAGCTCCACCACTTGCGGGTCGCATTTGCCGGAAGCGACCGTGTGCAGCAGGGGCTTCCAGAAGTGGCCGTGGGAACGGTCCACCAGCACCACGCGGGCGCGCTTGGCGCTGCCGAGTGTATCTCCAAGGCGGGTGGCGAGTTCGAGTCCGCCCGCACCTCCGCCTACGATGACGATGGTTTCCATGATGCCTCCAGACGAGTGTAAAAAACTGTGCGCAGCTTGCCGCTGCTGTCTATGCTATGCGGCCAGCACGTCCCGCTGGTGCTGGTCCGGCGTGTAGGGACTGGAATGCAGTTCGCGCAAGGCGTCGAACGTGATGAACTGGCGTGGACGCACGACGTCGTTGCCGTAAGGGGCGACGGAGACGGTCCACAGGCCCGCTTCCTCGGCGGCGCGCAGGCCGGGTACGGCGGTGTCGATGGCGATCGCGTCCTGCGGCGCCACGCCCATCGCGTGCAGCGCGCGGGCATACGGGCCGGTGCCGGACGGGCCGTCGAAATTGGCGCCGCCGGTCACCACCGTGAACAGGCTGTTGACGTCGGCGCCGAAGCAGTTGGCCAGCAGCGCGGACGTGGCGGGGGCGGGCAGGTCGGTCAGCACGCAGACTTTGCAGCCGGCGTTGAGCGCGTCGTCGATCAGGGCCAGCGCGGCCGGCAGCGCTTGCGGCGGCCTGGCGCTGATCGCCTGGTGGAACTGGCGGTGCTTGTCGGCAAACAGCTCGGCGACGCGCTGCTTGTCGCGCGACAACAGCTCGCAGGCGATGGCGGAACCGATGGCGCGGGCGTAACCGTGGGTGGCGGCGGCGCTGCGCAGCGCCGGCAAGGTCCAGCGTACGGACAGCCCGGCGTTGGCGAATGCCGCGTTGCACGCGGCCAGGTGCAGCGCTTCGGTGTCGAACAGTACGCCGTCCAGGCCCAGGAAGATCACGTCGATGCTCATGTCGGTCTCGCTTAAAACGATATCAGATGATTATGAATATAGAGGTAGAATGAACAAAAGAAAAATTAAACATATTCGATAATCGATAAGGAACGACTTATGTATCATGCGAGTTTCCGCCAGCTGCAGTCGCTGGTGCTGGTGGCGCGGCACGAGAGCGTGTCGCGCGCGGCCGACGCGCTGCACGTCACGCAGCCCGCGGTATCGTTGCAAATCCGCACATTGGAGGAGATCGCCGGCATCGCGCTGACGCGCAAGGTCGGCCGCAACATCCAGCTGACGGCGGCGGGCGAGGTGATGGTGGAATTTTCCGAGCGCATCCTGCGGCTGTGGGAGCAGGCCGGCGACGAGCTGGCCGCGCTGCAGGGCGTCACCAGCGGTACGCTGCGCATTGGCGCGGTCACCACGGCGGAACATTTGTTGCCGCCGTTGCTGGTGCCGTTTACGATGGAACGTCCGGACGTGCGGTTGAAACTGCAGGTAGGCAACCGCGCCGAGATCGTGCAGATGCTGGCGCGGCACGAGATCGAGCTGGCCATCATGGGCACGCCGCCGCGCGAGCTGCGCACCAACGCGGCCAAGTTCGCGCGGCACCCGATGGCGTTTGTCGCCAGTCCCGCGCATCCGCTGATGAAGAAGAAAAAGATCACGCTCAACGACGTGATGGCGGCCAACCTGCTGGTGCGCGAACGCGGCTCCGGTACCCGGACCGCCGTCGAGCGTCTGCTGCGCGACGCCGGCCACCCGCTGGAGTTCGGCTCCGAGGTGTCGAGCAACGAGGCGATCAAGCGCATGGTGTCTGCCGGGCTGGGGCTGGGCTTCCTGTCGGTGCACGCCTGCGGACTGGAATTCGAGGCCGGCCTGCTGGCGATCCTGCCGATGCAGGAAAACCCGGTGGAGGCGGATTGGCATATCATGCACCTGACCGACCAGCCCATTCCCAAGGTGGCGGCGTCGTTCCAGGATTTCGTCATCGAGAATGGCCAGGACCTGGTGCGGCGCGAGCTGGAGGGCTTTTACAAACTGCTGGGCCGCCAGCGCAAGGGAAAACAGTGACAGACCGGGAGGATTCCAGCGACATCGCCATCTGGCACGCGCCCGAACTGAAGGCGGAGTTGTTGCGCGGGCGCTTCGTGGATTTCAGCTACGACGTGCACACGCATGAAACGGCATGCTTTGCGCTGCTGACGCATGGCGCGATCCGCATCCGCATGCGCGGCAGCGAGTTCGTGGCGCGGCAGGGGGACCTGTATGCCATAGATGCCGATGAAGCGCATGCCGGCTGGCCGGTGGATGACGGCGGCTGGCGGCAGCGCACGCTCTATGTCGACATGCTGCATTTGCGCCGCCTCGCCGGCGAGGAGCATGCCGCGCATGCCCGCCCGCTGGCCGGGCCCATCATCCGCGACGCCGGCCTGGCCGACGCGCTCTACACCATGCACCGCTGTTCGCAGGAGCAGGGTCCCACGCTGTTGCGCGACCAGGCTTACCTTAACTTCGCTGCCGGATTGACTGGCCGCTACCTGCATCATGCGGTGACACCGCCGGACGCCGGCACGGAGCGGGCGGCGATCCGCAGCGCGCGCGAATTCCTCGATCAGCATCTGGATGACCAGGTCAGCCTGGAGGATATCGCCGCCGCTGCCGGCCTGCCGGCGTTCCAGCTGTTCCGCGCCTTCGAACGCGCGCTGGGCATGACGCCTCATGCATATCAGCGCCAGGCCCGGGTGCGGCTGGCGATACAGCTGATCCGGCGCGGCCATGCGCTGGTGGAGGCAGGCGTCATGTCGGGCTTTTCCGACCAGGCCCACCTGACGCGCTGGTTCCGCCGTTTCATGGGCGTCACGCCGGGCCAGTATCAGCGCGCTGTGCTGGGCAAGGCCGCCCGCTAGGGGCGCCGGCTATTTCAGCAGGCCCAGGTTGGCGACGATCTTGCCGACAGCTTTTTTCTCGCCCAGCAGCGCGACACCCACATACGACAGATCGTCCGTCGGCACCGCCAGCACCGCGGTTTGAAACGCCGCATAGTCGGTCGTCTGCTGGCCTTGCGTGGGGAAATCGACCACGTCGCAGCCGGCGGCGATGCCTTTGCCGCGTATCGCCGCCAGCTCGCCGGTGCCGGCGGCCAGCACCGCTATTCCTATGGGTATCAAGCCCGGATGCGGGAAGCCGGAGGCGTCGATCAGCGCGCCGCCGACCAGCCACGGGTGGCGTTGGCCCATCGTCAAGGCCAGTACGGCGGCCGCGTTTGCGGCGCGACCCGCGGCCAGGTCGCTGTTCACTATCACCACGCAGCGCGGGGTTGCGATTGCTGTTTCCATGCTTGCTCCAGTTGGGGTAAAAGCTGATCATGTCATGTGGCACCGCGCCTGTCTTGAACGCTATTGCACGCTCGTATCGGCGAAACGACCAGTACACCACTAACAACTGTTTGTAAAAGTGTACTGGTGCAGTATCGTGCGCTTTCACTACAATGAATATTCATGCCCATCACCGGATATTTCTTATGTCGCTCGATCTGCTGTTTCCGCTGTGCACCTTTGCCGCCATCAGTTCCATCACGCCCGGACCGAACAACGCGATGATATTGGCGTCCGGTCTGAACTACGGCTTTGCCCGCTCGCTGCCGCACCTGTTCGGCATATCCTGCGGCTTCACCTTCATGATCTTCGCCACCGGCATGGGGCTGCACGCGGTGTTCGAACAGGCGCCGATGCTGCAGGTGATGCTCAAATACGCCGGCGCGGTGTATCTGCTGTGGCTGGCATGGAAGCTGGCCCATGCGGCGCCGATGAGCGCCGAGCAGGCCGCCATCTCCAAGCCGATGAGCTTTCTTGGCGCGGCGGCCTTCCAGTGGGTCAATCCCAAGGGCTGGGTGATGGCGGTCAGCGCGCTGACCACCTATCTGCCGCCCGGCTTCAAGGTGGGCGACGTGGCGCTGCTGGCCGGCGTGTTCGGCGTGATCGGCATCTTCTGCGTCGGTTCTTGGGCGATGTTCGGCGTGGCGATGCGCCGCGTGCTGCAGGACGCGCGCTCGGTGCGGATCTTTAATGTGGTGATGGCGCTGGCGCTGGTGGCTACCTTGTACCCTATCCTGATAACATAGGGTTTTAGCGGATAACGAGGAGTGCCGATGTATCGCCGAATTCTTGCCGGGCTGCTGCTGTCCGGCGTCGCCGTGCTTGCCGGCGCCGTCACCTTGCCCTCGGACCTGATGCGTCCGACGCCGGCCCTGGCGGTGCGCGGTTACGCGGAGCGCTGGGTGTTCAGCATCGAGATCGAATCGGACGACGGCGTGGGCATTGAACGCTGCGGCAAGATTCTCGCCGCGCGCGGCCTGCTGCGGACGCTGTCGAAAACCGCCAGCTCGGCCGATCCGGTGTTGCATTTCAAGGTGACGGCCAGCAAGGAGTATGCGCAGGCCGACACTGAAGCGGACGACGCGCTGTCCGCCGTGCAGCACGCGCGCTGCCCCGGCAAGCTGACGTGGACGGTGGCGTCGAAGCTGGTGCCGGCCTTGCAGCAACCGGTCAAATAAAGGCTTCCGTTCAGATGGCGCGAGGTTGCCGCAGCGCGTGCAGCTGCCTGCGTATTTCAGCAGGGTCGACACCGCGCTGGGCATGTATCGCCCGCAAGTAGCCGCGCGCGAAATCGACGCCGGCGGCCGCCCCGTTCTGCGCCTCCGCCAATTCCTGCAGCATGCGGTCGGCCACGACCAGGTCATTGTGCTGCCCCAGTTCATCCTGCAGCGCCGACAGGGTTTTCAGATAGTCGCGCACCGCCTTGCCGCGATACAGCGTGTGGAAGAATTCCATTGCGTAGCGGGCGCGCTTGGCCGCGATGCGCGTGCGGTGGATGGTCGTGGCGTCGCTGTCGTCCATCCGCTTGGCCCGCTTCAGCAATTTCTGGTGCAGGCGCTGGATCGTCCATTGCGCGAAATCGTCGGCGGGTGCTTGCAGGCCGGGCTCGGAGGTCAGTTGCTGCATCCACAAGCCCAGCGCCAACAGCAGGCGCGAGTAGCGTGCCGACAGCAGCGCCTGCGCCGCGCGCTGGCGCGCCGTGCGCGCGGCGTCGAGCGCCAGCGCCTGCAGGTCCAGCAGGCCGCCTTTGCCCCCCGGCGTCGCCTGCACCTGGCCCAGCGTGGAGGTCAGCAGCACATCCCAGTCGCGTGCCGCACCCAGCTGCGTGCCCAGCCAGCTGATGTCCTCCAGCAGCCCAGGCGGGCACGCCGCAACCGCGTCGAACAGCTTCAGCGCCGAGCGCAGGCGGCGCACGCCGACCCGCATCTGGTGCAGCGTCTCGGCGTCGTCGCCCTCGATGACGGCGTTCTCGTTGCGCTGGATGTGTTGCAGGCAGTTGCCCAGCACGGCCTGCAGCGCGTCGGAGACGGTGGCGCCGGCGTCCAGCTGCACGGGCTTGGCGCGATAGGGCACGGTGCCGGTCTGCCGGCACAGCGTGTAGCCCCGCTCCGCCTTGTTGGTGTTGCTGACGCGCACAGGAATTTGCTCCTGCAGCTGCAGCGCGAACGAGAACAGGCTGGCGGGATCGCCCTCCTTGAGTTCCAGTTCGATCTCGTTGACCGGCACCTGATGGCCGTGGCGCTCGATGCGGCCGTGGTCGAGCACCATTTCGATATGGCTGCCGTCGACGTCCAGGTCCCACACGCGGCGTTCCACCGTCACGACGAACAGCGGTTCCAGCCGCTGTTTCAGGTCGGCGGAATCCAGCAGCGCCTGCCATTGTCCGTCTTCGCCGATCAGCTTGCGCAGCTTGCCCAGGCGCGGCCACGGCCGGTCCACCGGGCCTTCCCATTCATTGCGACGGTGCAGGCCGCTTTGCACGCTGCCGCCGGCCTTCATGGTTTGCGTCCACGAACCGTCGGCCTTGCGCACGCGCAGGCCGGCGCCGTGGCGCATCAGGTGCAGGTCCGGCGTATCGAAATAGCGGGCCGACAGTTGCTGGGTGCGCGGCTGCGCGCGCGCGTGGGCGGCCACCAGCGGATGCTTGAGCAGTTTGTCGTTGTCTGCCGGGGACAGCAGAAGTTTGAGTTCGACTTCCATCGTTTCAGTGTAGATGAAGTAGGACGCGCGCAGCGCACCTTATCTTTGGCGCAAAACCTGTTCCCATGCGGGCGTGGCGGCGCGCCAGAATTCCTCGATGTTGCCGGCGCGGATGTCCATGCCGAGGAAACGCGCAGCCGGCAGCATGGCGTCCTGCAACAGCTGTTGCGGCGCGGCGCCGTTGTCGAAGGCTTGCGCGCCGGTCTGCTTGGACAGTTTTTCGCCGGACTCGTTGACCACCACCGGCACGTGCAGATAGGTCGGCCGCGGCAGGCCAAGCACTTGCTGCAGGTACAGCTGGCGCGGGGTGGAATCGAGCAGGTCGGCGCCGCGCACGATGTCGGTGATGCCTTGCGCGCCGTCGTCCACCACCACCGCCAGCTGATAGGCCCAGAAACCGTCGGCCCGCTTGATGACGAAGTCGCCGACATCGTCGGTCAGGTCCTGGCTGACATGACCGGCCCAGCGGTCGTCGAAGCTGACGACGCAGTGCGGTTGCCGCGGCACCTTCAGGCGCAGCGCGCGGGCGCTCTTGCCCTGGGCCAGGCCGTGGCGGCAGGTGCCGGGATAGATCAGCGCTTGTGCCTGGCGTCCGCTCAGGCTCAGTTGCGAATCGGCGATTTCCTTGCGCGAGCAGCCGCAGGGATAAACCAGGTCGCCCAGTTGCAGCAAAGCCTGTTGGTACAAATCGGTGCGGCGGCTTTGCCAGGTGACGTCGCCATCCCACTGCATGCCGCAGCGCCGCAGCGAGGCCAGGATGTGCTCGTCGGCGCCGGGCACGTTGCGGTCGCCGTCGACGTCTTCGATGCGCACCAGCCACTGGCCGTGGTGCACCTTGGCGTCCAGGTAGCTGGCCATGGCCGCCACCAGCGAGCCGATGTGCAGGGGGCCGGTGGGCGAGGGCGCGAAGCGGCCGATGTAGGGGGAGCGGTCTGTCATGCCGCCATTTTAGCGCGGCGATCGCATACAATGTGCGCGCGGCAATTTAACGGACCGCGCCTATCCCTTACCTATCCAGGAAATCATGCAAAAAATGACTCCATCCTTTGTTGCCTCCGCCTTGGCCATAAGCCTGGCGCTGGCATTCCCTGTCCACGCCGCGAAAAACGCCGCCACCGTGCAGGAAGCGCCGTTGCGCGCGCACCTTGCCTTCCTTTCCAGCGACGTGCTGGAAGGCCGTGGCACCGGCCAGCGCGGCGCCGACCTGACCGTTGCCTATCTGGAAACGCAAGCGCTGGCGCTGGGCTTGAAGCCGGGCAATGGCGACAGTTATCGCCAGTCGGTGCAGATCGCCGGCGTCAAGACGCAGCCGGCCGAGAGCACGCTGAAACTGGAAGCGGGCGGCCAGGCGCTGCCGATCAGCTTTGGCAAGGACTGGGTGTTCGCGCCCGGCGATGCGACCGCCGCGCACAGCTTCAACGCGGATCTGGTGTTCGTCGGCTACGGCATCACCGCGCCGGACGAGCAGTGGAACGATTACAAGGGCATGGACCTCAAGGGCAAGATCCTGGTCATGATGGTCAACGACCCGCAGCCCACCGCCGAGCAGCCGAAGCGCTTCAACGGCAAGGGGCTGACCTACTACGGCCGCTGGACCTACAAGTTCGAGGAAGCCAAGCGCCAGGGCGCCGCCGGCGTGCTGCTGATCCACACCACGCCGAGCGCGTCGTACGGCTGGAGCGTGATCCAGAACAGCTGGTCGGGCGTGGAGCGCTTCCAGCTGGCGGCGGGCACGCTGGGCACCGAGCTGCAGGGCTGGATGACCGACGATACCGCACGCGCGCTGTTCAAGGCCGCGGGCCAGGACCTGGGCGCGCTGCGCGCCGCCGCCGAAAGCAAGGACTTCAAGCCGGTGCCGCTGGCCGCCAGGCTGAGTGGCGAGATGAAGGCGGCTGTGCGCAAGGTCGAGCAGTTCAACATCGCCGCCGTGGTGCCGGGTACGGATGCAAAGCTGAAGGATGAGGTAGTGATCTACAGCGCGCACTGGGATCACCTGGGCAAGCAGGGGGATAGTGGAGACACGATCTTCAACGGCGCGGTCGACAACGCCTCCGGTTCGGCCGCCCTGCTGGCGATGGCGCAGGAAGCCGTGCGCGCGCCGGCCAAACGCAGCCAGATGTTCCTGTGGGTGGCCGCTGAAGAGCAGGGTCTGCTGGGCAGCGCCGCGTACTCCGCCTCGCCGCTGTGGCCGCTGGCCAAGACCGCCGCCAACCTGAACCTGGACAGCCTGAACTTCGTCGGCGCCACGCGCGACATCGGCACCCAGGGCAGCGAGCGCACCGAGTTGGGCAAGCTGGCCGAGACGGCCGCCAAGGCAATGGGCATGCACATCGCCGAGGCGGAACCGGACCTGGCGGGCGGTTACTTCCGCAGCGATCACTTCAACTTCGCCAAGAATGGCGTGCCGGCGTTCTCGATCGAATCGGGCCGCGAGTACATCAAGGATCCGGCCGGTTCGAAAGCCAAGGCCGACGCGTACGACAAGCGCTACCACCAGGTCAGCGACGAGTACGATGCCGCCTGGGATCTGTCGGGCATGGTGCAGACGGCGCAATACACGCTCAACCTGGGCCGCCTGATCGCCGACGGCGCCAAGCTGCCCGAATGGAAAGCCGGCGACGCCTTCGCCAAGCCGCGCAACTTGAAGTAAACCAACTCCGGGGTCAGATCCGACATTTGGACACGAACCCTGCCGTAGCGGCTGCTACGGCAGGGTTCGTGTCCAAATGTCGGATCTGAGGTATCCCGGATTTCCCGGACAGTTAAATAGGCACACAGAATTGTGCCTCGACTTTTACCGGTGTCTGGTACCTTAAGGTTTGGTGCAGACGCATTTGATTGTAGTACACCGCAATGTAGTCGTTGACGACCGCTGCCGCCTCAGCGCGAGTCGGAAAGATCCGGTCGTGTATCAGTTCATTCTTCAAGCTTGAAAAGAAACTCTCGGCCACGGCATTGTCGTGACAGTTTCCTTTGCGGCTCATGCTGGCCTGCAAGCCATGTCGCCCCATCAACTCTCGATAGTCGTGCGATCCATAGGCGCTGCCTTGGTCACTGTGGAAGATGAGGCCCGGTGCAGGTTTTCTTTGATCAATAGCCATCTGAAGTGCTGCGGTCGGCAACGCGACGACCGGGGCATCATGCATCGACCAGCCCACTACCCGACGCGCAAACAGATCTAAGACTACCGCCAGATGCAGGAATCCCTCTTTGGTGCGTATCATCGTCATGTCACCAACCCAGACCTGGTTCGGCAGCCCAACCTGAAAGCGACGCTGCACCAGATTGGGGGCCGGTGGCTGCGAGCGGTCCTTGGCTTGTTTGGAGTGAGCACGACGGCTGCGGTTGGATTTCACCCCGTCGAGCTTACGCAACCGGGCAATGCGGTGTTTGCCGCAACGAACGCCTTGCCCATTAAGCAGGCGCCAGGTCTTGACTGAACCCGGAATCCAGCGGTGTTCCGTGTGCACGCGAACAATCTCCTGCCGCAAGGCCATATCTTCCAAGCTATGCAAGCTCTGTGGCGCCGCCTTGTAGGCGTAATAACGGCTACGACTGATGTCTAGCGCCCGGCACAATGACTTGACGGCAAACTCGCGGCGGTAGCGGTCGATATAGGCGTACTTCACTTCGCTAGGCGAGTTAAGTACGCATCGAACTTTTTTAGGATGTCCAGTTCTTCCTCGGCCTTAGCCAACCGGCGCCGCAGTTGCGTCACTTCATCCTCCTCGTCCAAGCGTGGACGCCCCGGGATTCGGAATTTCTCATCCGGAACCAGCTGATCAAATTTCCTGGCCCATTTGTAGAGCAGGTTACGGCGAATACCTAGTTCCAGTGCCAGGTCGGTCGCAGTTTGCTCTCGTTGCCGCAACCTAACGACCGCCTGCCGCTTAAACTCATCCGAGAACACTGTGCGCAGTCTGGCTGTTTCGTTCTCCATGGCTATCCTCCCGAGGCATGCTGACCTCTGTTAGAGTGTCCATGAAACCCGGGGTTCCTCAATCTGACCCTAATGCCGTTAAGTTAAGGAACTAGGCCGGCCCCAGTTAGTTGTTGTAAACATGCGCGAAGGCTGTTAACCTTCGCGCCATGCTTTCCGACGTTCTCCCTTTGACCACGTGTGACTTGCCAGCTCCGGACTGGGGCCGGCTTGGGGAGCAGTTGCCCGTCGAATGGATCATGGGAGCATTGAGCTACACCGGCAAGGCGAGTATTCGGCAGCGGCGTCTGCCGGCGGAGCAGGTAGTCTGGTTGGTCATCGCGCTAGCGATCTACCGACATCACTCAGTGCGACAAGTGCTGGGTGAATTGGAACTGGCGCTACCGGATCTGAAGGACACTTGCGTCACTGATAGCGCTGTAACGCAAGCACGTCAGCGGCTGGGCGAAGAACCGTTGGCGTGGCTATTCTCAACGTCCGCGCGCCATTGGCAGATGCAAGACGCCCATCGTTCCGACTTCCACGGCCTCCAACTGCTCGCCATGGATGGGACGACCCTGAAATTAGCCGATAGCGCGGAAAACCGGGCACATTTCGATTCGCCACACTTCGCCAAGGGAGCTTTGGCCAGTTACCCCCATGCCCGCATGGTGACATTGGCTGCGCTGCGCACCCAGTTGGTCTTGGCCGCCGATTTTGGCCCCTATAGCAAAGGCGAGATGAGCTTTGCCTTGCCGTTGCTAGACGATATACCCGACCATTCGCTGACGGTCTTCGATAAAGGTTTTCTAGCCGCCGAGCTGTTGCATAAACTTCGTATGCAAGGCCAGGAGCGGCACTTCCTCGTGCCGGCCAAGGCTAATACGCAATGGCGTCTTGTGAGCGGCGACAGTGAGGATGGCATCGTCGAAATGCGCGTTTCCCCACAAGTACGCAAGCGCGTCCCCTCCATGCCCGAGCAGTGGCAAGCGCGTGCCATTGCAACGAAAGATCCGACGGGCAAACTGTGCTATTTGCTGACCTCATTGACGGATCGCCGGCGCTTCTCCGCCAAAACCGTCCGCGACTGTTATAGCGAGCGCTGGCAGATCGAAACGAGCTACCGCGAGATCAAGCAAACCATGATGGGGATGGCCCTATGCCTGCGCAGCCAAAGTGTCGCAGCAACCAGGCAGGAAATCTGGGGCATTCTTATCGCCTATAACCTCGTGCGACTAGAAATGGCGCGCACGGCCGACCAGGCAAAATGCGCTCCCAATGACGTTAGCTTTGTCTTCGCCCTCGGCATATTTCAGCTCGAGATGCTACATGCGGCCTCCGAACGGGCCTTGGGCAATCTACCAGGAACGATCAAACGGATGCGCGAGAGGATGATCCTCGAACTCAATGTCTATCGACCCGACCGGAAATTCGATCGGGTCACCAAAGCAAAACCGCAACGCTATCCTGAACGGAGGCTCAGGAAATCCTTAACTTAACGGCATTAGGGTCAGATCCGACATTTGGACACTAGCTCTGCCGTAATGGCTATTACGGCAGAGCTAGTGTCCAAATGTCGGATCTGACCCCGGATTTTTTTAATGGTGGAAGGCCATCGTGATGGTGGTGCCGGTCAGGTCTATGCCCTTGATCGAGATGCTGCCGAAGCTGGCGCCTTCCGTGCCCTTCACGCGGATGTTGTTGAAGTTGATCTCGCCGATCGACGACGGCATGCTCAGCGTCAGCGAGCCGTCCTTGTTGATCGTCGCCGAGGCCTTGCTCGGGTCGTAGACGACGTTCTTCATGCTGGTGTCCGCCTCCAGGAAACCCAGGATCGGATTGACCAGCTTGGCCATGTCGCCGACCACTTCCAGCCCGTTGTTCCTGGCCTGCTTGACGGCGGTCACCAGCTCGTCGCTGAGGCCTTGCGCCGAGGTCTCGCCCAGTTCTTCTTCGCTGAGCGCCTGCAGGCCGGAGCGCTCGCTGATCTGCAAGCCCCGCTGGTCCTTGCTGAGGATGATGGGCGTGCCGATCGCCAGCGACGGCAGCGCCTGCGCCGCGTAGGTCTCCATCGGCGCCAGCAGCGAGGTGGCGATTGCCGCCGCCATCCGCAGGCGGCGCTGTTTGCGCAGCGCCTGTTCGATGTGCTGCTGCGAGATCAGGTTCAGCTCGGCGAAAATGTCGCCCAGCCGCTGGCCGGTGGCGCGCTGCAGCTCGATCGCGCTGGCCAGCTGTTCTTCGGTAATCAGCTTCTGCTTGACCAGCAGCTGACCCAGCATCGACTTGCTTTGATTATTCGATAACCATCCCATCGCCATCTCCCTCGTTGTTGTTTATGCCGACTTGCGCGGCGTGGTGGCGTTCATCGATTCCGGCTCCGGTCCCGGCTGGTGCGCCAGATGCTGGATGTCCGACGGGGCCATGCCGAACCAGCGCTTGCAGGCGCGGTAGAAGGCGCTCGGCTCGGAGAAGCCCAGCTGGAAACTGAGCATCTTCAGCGACAGCTCGCCGCAACTGAGCGACTGCCGCGCCAGCTCGCGCCGGGTGTCGTCGACCAGGTTGGTGAAGCTGGTGCCTTCCTCGGCCAGCCGCCGCTGCAAGGTGCGCTCGCTCATCATCAGCTGGGCGGCGACGTCGTCGCGGTGCGGCGGGCCTTTCGGCAGCAGGCTCGCCAGCAGGCCCTGCACCTTGGCGCTGAAGGTCGGCGGTTCGGCGCGCGCCAGCGAGGCCAGCACGCGTTCGCCGCTGCCCGGCATCAGCGGCGGGTTGGCCGGCAGCGCCATCACCAGGTCGGTGTCGGAAAACTCCATGACGTTGTGCGGCATCGAGAACTTGACCGGGCAACCGAAGGTTTCGCGGTACACGTGGGCGTTGGCCGGCTCGGGAAAGGTGTATTCGACCACCACCGGCGCGATGTCGTCGCGGCCGGCGGCGCAGCGCAGCGAACGCAGCAGCACGCACCAGACGAAGTCGTAGCGCTGCTGCGGCACGTCGCGCCGCGCGCCCGGCAGCAACAGGCCGACGCGGGTGTGGCCGTGGCAGCGCTCGATCGAACTTTGCACCGTCGGCGACACCAGCATGATGTGGCCCATCACGCCCAGCCAGCCGAGCCGGTGCGGCGACGAGATCTTCAGGCCGATCAGCGGATCGCCCGATTTTTCCACCACCAGCTCCCACAGGTGGCTCAGTTTGTCGGACAGGGTCAGCGCGTCGCAGGCGAGGCCGTCTCCTTCGTCCAGTCCGGCTTGCGCGAACAGCGCTTCCGCTTCCACGCCGGAATGGGTCAGGCGCGATTTGACGCCGCGCACCAGATGCAGGGCGGAGGAGTAAGTCATGGCGTGACCGCGGTGCGCAGGCGCAGGCCGATTTTTTCTTTCAGGCCTTGCAGTTTGGGATCGATGACCGAGCGGGTGTCGGCGGCCACGCCTTCACCCAGGGTCTTTTGCATTTCCGGCAGCATGGCCTCGAATTTTTTCTTGACCGGCGATTCGAGGATGGCGATCAGCTGCTTCAGCTCGTCCTCGGTGTAGCGCTCGGCCAGCAGCGGGGCGATGGTGGTCGGGATCAGCTTGTCGGCGCTGCCCTTGGTGATCGGCGTGGCCTCGGCCATGAACTGCTTGGCTTCGCCGACGATGTCGTTCATCGCGGCGTCGCGCTTCTCCGGCGCGGCGCGGCCCTGCAGCATGGCGCGCGCCTGCTGCACCGCGTCGCCCACCGGCACTTGCAGCATCGATTGGCCGATGTAGTCCGGGTTCCACAGCTTGAGGACCTGGTCGACCAGCGCCTGCTTGGCCGGCGATACCGGCGCCGTCGCCGCCTGGGCGCCGGCGCAGGCCGCGCCCAGGGCCAGCAGCAGCAAACCGCGTTTGTACAGAGTATTCGTCGATGTCATGTTTTTGCTCCTCAAAAAATC
The DNA here is from genome assembly GCF_964254095.1 of Duganella sp. LjRoot269. Taxonomy (NCBI): domain Bacteria; kingdom Pseudomonadati; phylum Pseudomonadota; class Betaproteobacteria; order Burkholderiales; family Oxalobacteraceae; genus Duganella; species Duganella sp. LjRoot269. The sequence goes on from NZ_CAXUSL020000001.1 coordinate 1,930,634, forward strand.
AGAAACGCTTGTTGATCTCAAAACCGAAATAGCGCACATGGATGTCGCCCTGGACGTTCTGGCCGGCATACGGGTTGTAGATGATGTTCAGGAAATTGCTGCAGTTCATATTGCAGTCGGTGTTGGCCGGCGTGTTGAATTTGCCCGTCATGTAGGAGCCGGTCACGCTGATCTCGGTGTTCTTGTTGAGCTTGAAGCTCAGGCCGGCGCTCAGCAGCTTGGTGTTGGGCAGCGGCGCCAGCAGGTCGATCTTGTCGGCCGGCACCGAGGACTTGCGCGGCTCGAAGCCGAAGCGCAGCGCCAGCCGCTCCATTGGATACAGCTGCAGGCCGTAGGCGAAGTTGACCACGCTCTTGTAGCCGCGCGGGATCACCAGCCGGGTCGAATCCGGGATGCCGTACAGCCGTGCCACTTCCAGCAGCTTGATGCTCTGGTCGAACTGGAAGCGCAGCGCGTCCCAGTCGCTCCAGCGGGCGTAGCTGGCGTCGACGTTCAGCTGGGCGAAATGCACCGGCCGCAGCTTGATGCCGAGCTGCACGTGGGAGGGGAAGGGGATGATCGCGCTCATATTGCCCCGCTGCGTGGCCGGAATCGAGTTGGGGAAGCCCAGCACGGCGCCGGCGATCGGTCCCAGCAGCGAGGCGTTCAGGCCCTTGACGAAGTTGCGCAGCATCGGCTCGGTGTCGAACACATAGGTGCCGGTGTAGTGCGTCTTCGAGCCGCCCTGGTAGACCGCGCCCAGCCCCAGCCACGGCGCCGGTTCCCACAGCACGCCGAGGTTGATGGTCGGGTCGACCGGCGCCGTCAGTTCCAGCCGCATGTTGGCGGCCTTCTTGAACGGGCTGACCATGCCGTCCTTGCCGCCGCCGCACACGCCGAAGCCGAACACGTCGATGATGTTGCCGCCGTTTTCCGGGCACCAGCCTTTTTGCAATTGGCCGAACACACCCAGCAGCTCATTGGGGAAGCGCATATTGGTGTCGACCACGAAGGCGGCGTGGGCGATCGGCACCGAGACGCCGAAGCGCAGGGTGTCCGAATACTTGTAGCCGATCGACGGCGACAGGTAGACCAGCCGCTGGATCTGTTCCTGCCGGCCCTGGTACTGGCCGGGATCGTTGGGATCGGTGGTGCGGTCCAGGCTCATCGCCTGCGACATATAGCTGTCGGTGGCGAAGGTCCACGGCGAGCCGGCCTTGTTCCAGTACATGCCGATGCCGGGCACGGCCACCGCCGGCAGGCGCCAGCCGGGCATGCCGTAGCCGGGCACGTACATCACCTGGCGCACCGGGCCGGTGCGGGTGTTGGAGATCGGATCCTCGGTCCAGCCGCCGATGTCGAAGTTCGGTCCGGGCGTGAAGGCGGCCGAGGTGCGGATCGAGGCGACGAAGTTGTGGATGCTCTCGCCGTCGCCGCTCAGCCGCGCCAGGCCGGCCGGGTTGAAGTGGATCGAGGCGATGCCGGGCGGATCGGCGGTCACGGCGTTGCCGAGCGACATGGCGACCACACTGGTGGTCAGGTTTTCGGTCAGCGCGGCATGGACGGAAAGCGGACACAGCGCGGCACACGCGCCGGCAACCGCTGCAGCCATGGCCGTGGCGCGCCTCCGCATGAGGACGTTGCTGTGCATGGCCATATCAGAAATTCAGCGGCAGGTTCATGCCGATGGTGAACTGCGGCGAGTCCGGCGTCAGGCCGATGCCGACCGAGACGTTGACGGTGGTCTTGGGCGATACGCGGTAGCCCAGGCCCATGTTGAGGATGCTCGACGTCTGCATATGGGTCTTGGCTTCCAGGCCGTCGGCAAAGCGCAGCTTCGAGCCGGCCGAGATCGCCTCCTGGAAGGAGATCGTGGTGGAAATGCCGTACGACAGCGCATACGCGAAGCCCATGCCGAAGCCGACCGAGTTGCCGGGCTGGACGCGGGTCAGGATGCGGGTGCCGTTGACCTGGTACAGATGCTTGGCCGGCAGGCTGGCGGTGAAGTTGAGCGAGCCGAACAGCGCGACCGGGTCGACGATCTTGTTGACGTTGAGGCCGGCCGAGAAGGCGCCGACGCCGCTGCCGGTGGCCTCGCCGCTGCCGGCGATGATCTTGAACGGGCTGCGGCCGGTCGGCAGGCGGGCATTGGTGGTGACGGTCAGGTTGGGCGTGTCGCGGCGCGCCTCGAACGGCTGCCAGCGGGCACCCAGGCTGAGGTCGCCCAGCGAGTTGGAGATGCCGTTCGACAGGTTGTTGTCCGAGTAGCGCGAGATCAGCGGCAAGGTGACGTTGCCGGTCAGGTTGTCGAGCAGGCCGTAGTCGGCCGAGAAGGTGTTGGTGACCGTGTGCGAGCTGGTGTTCTCGATGTTGAACAGCGTGGTGCTGCCGTTGGCCAGGTCGGTGACGATGCGCTCCTCGCCGACGTAGGCGTAGCTCAGGTCGTAGGTGACGGACAGCTGGTTGCGGCGTATCAGCGAGTATTGCTTGTCGACGGCGGTCAGCGTCTGCTTCAGCAGCGCGCTCTGGTCGCCTTCGCCTTCCTTCTTGGCCAGCGCGTCGCGCGCGGCGTCGGCGCTGGCCGGCGCGGTGGCGGCGGCGTTGCCGGTGCTGGTCTGTTGCGCCGTGGCCGGCAGCGCCATCATGATGGTTGCGATGGCTGCAGCAACAGGCATGGTACGGAAAATCATATCGTCATCCTCGAGAAAGTGTGGGCGCTGCGGAATTAATTGCGGTGCATCCAGGTGCCGGCGGCGCCCGAATTGACGGCGCGCAGCAACAGCTGGGCCGAGTTGCTGATGCCGGTCTGCTGGCCTTTGCCGGTCACGCGGTCCATGTCGGTCACGCCCAGTTCCTGGTCGGTCAGCGCCAGCTGCGCCACCGGCCGCTGGCCCTTGGCCGGCGAGATGATGAACAGCGTGTTCTTGTCCCACCAGCGCGCGAACTCCTCGACCGAGAACACGATGTTGCCGGCCGACGGATCGGCGATGTAGACCACGCCGTCGCGGATGCCGCGCAGCACCACGAAGTGCTTGGAGCCGGCGTAGTCGATCGGCACGATGGCCGGTTCCTCCAGCGTCTTCAGGTCCTTGATCTCGGCCTTGAAGCCGGCGCCGGACAGGCCCAGCGAACCGACGTAGCGCTTCATGTCGAGCAGCGAAAAGCCGCGCCGCTCGATGATCTTTTCCTTCTCGCCCTTGTCCAGCATGCCTTCCATGGCTTGCTGTTCGTTGACCATCACGCCGAGGTGATAGTTGAGGATGGTGACCAGCGCGGCCGAGCCGCAGCTGTAGTCGAACGCCTGGCGCACGATGTGCTTGTACTTGAGTTCGGAAAACGGTTCCAGGCTCACCGATTGCACGTAGGCGCCGCCGCCCAGCATGGCTTGCGGCATCTCGAACTGGCTCTTCGGACGGTCCTGCGGTTCGTGTCGGGACATGACACCGGCGCCGCCTATCAGGGCGGCGACTACGCCCAGCAACAGCATCAGCATGGCGTCAGCCTGCCGAGCTCAGGCAGCTGCGCACGCGCGACGGCGTACTCAAGCGCGCGCGTAAAAAATGATGAAGCGAGGGTGCCGGCAAAGCTCGCGAATAAGCTCCGCCCAGAGGCGTCGGGCGCCCCAATGCTGGTTTCATGCTGTCTCCAATATTCTAGATTAGAACGACCGTGCTTTATTAGGGCGACAACTCGTCTTTGTATTTTTGTAACTTATTAACGCATGTTTTGCCTGTGTCAGGCATTAAGTTTTTTAGAAATGTGACTCTAGAAATTTTGGACTGAACTTATGCTATCGCAGACAACACTTGCGTGGCACAGCCCCCACTCTGTATGGCTCTCAAGGCCAAGACGTTGGCTTTCCAAGTCAGCGTGAAAAGATGGACCCGTGTCGGGGGCGACTCATATGATTAACTTAATTAATAGTCAAATATTAAGATTTTCACGGCACCGGACAGTGCGCGCCGCGGCTCCTACCCGGAGCCTAGGATCAGCCTGACGGTCGTGAGCCCAGACAAAAAATTCCAACTTTAACTCGGAGATACCACCATGCAAATCGTTAAAACCGCAATCGCAGCAGCCCTGGCAACCCTGGCTTTCTCGGCATCGGCCATGACCCCGATCCAGGATGCTGAACTGAGCACCGTCAGCGGCCAGGACGGCGTATCGATCGCAGCAAACCTGAACATCAAGATCGATTCCTTCGTCTACACCGACACCGACGCACTGGACGCCAACGGCCTGGGTGGCGGTTCGGTATCGTTCAACGGCATCAAGGTCAACGGCCTGATCGCCGCCAACATCGACATCCTGTCGAAGAACTCCTTCCTGGCCGCCGCCGGCGCCGCCGGTGTGACCAACCCAGGCACCTTCTACAGCCCGGCGACCGGCGGCGACGTCGTGCAGATCGCGATTCCAGCCTCGGTGGTTGCGGACGGCCACTACCTGAACGTGTCGGTCGACGCGATCAAGATGGGCAACAACGCAGCGTCGTTCGGTTCGGTCGCGATGAACCAGATCGACATGCGCGGCACCACCGTGTGGATCTTCGCACACTAATGCCGGCGGCTCGCAAGGCCTGTAGCTTGGCCTGACGAGTCATGGACGATAGCAGCTGCGGGGCCATAAGATGGTCCCGCAGTATAAAAAAAACCACACCAAAACCATCACGGAGACGACACATGCAATTCATCAAGACCGCAGTAGCAGCAGCCCTGGCAACCCTGGCCTTCTCGGCATCGGCCATGACCCCAATCCAAGACGCTGAACTGAGCACCGTCAGCGGCCAGGATGGCGTGTCGATCGCGGCCAACCTGAACATCAAGATCAACTCGTTCACCTACACCGACACCGACGCGCTCGACGCCAACGGCCTGGGTGGCGGTTCGGTATCGTTCAACGGCATCAAGGTCAACGGCCTGATCGCCGCCAACATCGATATCCTGTCGAAGAACTCCTTCCTGGCCGCTGCCGGCGCCGCCGGCGTGACCAACCCAGGCACCTTCTACAGCCCGGCGACCGGCGGCGACGTCGTGCAGATCGCGATCCCAGCCTCCGTGGTTGCGGACGGCCACTACCTGAACGTGTCGGTCGACGCGATCAAGATGGGCAACAACGCAGCGTCGTTCGGCTCGGTAGCGATGAACCAGATCGACATGCGCGGCACCACCGTGTGGATCTTCGCTCACTAATCAGCTGAGCTGCGGCGGCCGCGTGCGCGGCTGCCGCTCCCGCCATCATGAGAACCCCCACCACCTGGCGTGCGCTGGCGCTGTGCGCGGCTTTGGCCTGCGGCACGCAACCGGCGTCGGCGCAAATGCAGCCGCTGAGCGAAGAGGAACTGTCCAACACGCGTGGCCAGGGCCTGGTCGCGCTCACCAATAGCAGTCTGGGCGGCTACGACTTCAGCAAGATCGCGCTGGACGCCGACATCACGCTGAGCGCCAACCTGCGCAACATGCGGCTGGGCGAATACAACTACTCGCTGCGCAACGGCGGCGGCGCCGACATCGACATCGGCCTGCTGCAGTTCGGCCGCAGCGACGGCACCGAGGCGCAGCGCCTGGTGCATATCAGCAATCCCTATTTTGAATTTGTGTACCGCAACGCCGGCGACGGCGCGGCGCGTGAAGTGATCGGCATGCGCTTCGGCTTCGACGCCATCAGCGGCGACGTCGGCATGAAGATCAACACCCTGTCCGGCTCGATGAAGGTGAGCGGGCTGGCGGCCGACGGCACGGGCGTGTTGCTCGACTCGCATACCGATGCGCTGGGCGGAAAGCGCTGGGACGGCTCGTGCACGGCGCCGTGCCTGTCGTTCGCGCAGCTGGGCGGCGTGACGGCGGGCGACGCCAGCGGCCCGAGCCGCGACTTCTGGGTGTCGGTGCTGAAGAACGGCGTGCAATTCCCGACGGCGGCCGGGGCGCCGGTGTCGGATCCGGCGCAGGCCGGCGTCTGGCTGAACTGGCGCGACAAGCTGCAGGCCTTGAATACCACCGGCATCGTTCCGCCCAACCTGCCCAAGGTGAAGTGATGGGCGCGGCGCGCGCGTTGCTGTTGTCTTCGTTGCTGGCGGCCTTGCCGGCGCTGGCGATGGAGCCGCTGAACGACGCGGCGCTGTCGTCGGTGCGCGGGCGCGACGGCGTCAGTTTCGACTTGAGCGGTTTCGCCATGAGCGGCGATGCGCGCGTCACCTACACCACGCCGACCGGCACCAGCCTGTACGCGGAAAAATTCAGCGCCTCGCGCAGCGACAATCCGCTGCCGTTTTCCGACCCCTACAAACTCGACATCGTGTCCGGCGCGCCGGGGCTGGCCGACGTCATCAACATCGCCTTCCCGCTCAACACCAGTGCCGACCAGCGCTGGCAGATGGCTTACGACTGGGGCGTGGGCGCGGACGGCGTCACGCGCGAGCAGGGCAGCGTGGTGGTCAAGGACATGGTGTTCTACGGCGGCGGCCTGCAGTTCTCGACGCCGCAGGTGAACGATGGCATCGCCTTCGGCGCGGCGCTGCGGATGGATATCGGCCAGCTGTCGTTCCAGCCGCGCGGACGCACGGATGCGACCGAGGCGATGGTGCTCAGCGGCGTGCGCATCGGCGGCGTCGACGGCAACGGCGTGTTCAACAACACGCCGTGGATGCTGGCGAACGTGGCCTCGCAGCCGGCGGTGATCAACGCGCTGACCGACGAGACGGGGCCGCGGCTGCACATCGGCATCGACTGGCCGGACCCGCGCTACGGCAGCGGCGTGGCGCCGGCGGGCGGGATCGCGGTCGACAATATTTCCTTCGTCAGCCCGGGGCAGCCGGCGGTGGACCTGGGATCGTCGCGCATAGGCTCGATCCAGATCCAGTACCTCGATATCAAGTTCAAGCACTGATGGCGCGCGCACTCTATTTACTGTTGATGCTGGCGGCGGGCGTGGCGCGGGGCGGCACGCTGCAGGCGCTCGACGACAAGGAACTGTCGCAGGTGAGCGGGCAGGACGGCATCAGCTTTGCCGCGCACATTTCGCTGAACGATCCGACGCTGGTGGGGGCGGTGGCCGACAGCCGCTTGTCGCTGGGCTTCAACGGCGACGGGCAGAACCGCTACATCGTGTTCAAGAATGTGCGCGGCATGGTGGACATGTTTGCCGTCACCTTGGGCGTGCAGAACCGCAGCGACGGCGGCGGCGACTACATCGCCATCGGCCTGCCGGGATATGTACGCTACACCAACTTCGGCTTCGAATCGCTGAGCGTGCAGACCGACCCGAACGCGCCGGTCACCGGCAACCTGGGCAGCTTCAACATCAACGGCAACATCTCGCTGCAAGGCCAGGTCCGCCTCTGGTCGCATTAAATCCGGAGTCTGGATCCGGGGTCAGATCTGACAATTGGACACGGGCTCTACCGTAGCTGCTGCTACGGTAGAGCCCGTGTCCAATTGTCAGATCTGACCCCGGATTACGGATTATTCGGTGGCGAAGATGCACAGGGCGGTCAATGGGAAGGCGAGGCCGGTCCACAGCACGCCGGTCCAGCCGTGGGCGGCGAACATCCAGCCGCCCAGCGATGATCCCAGCGCGCCGCCCATGAAGAACAGCGCCATGTACAGGCCGTTCAGCCGGCTGCGGATTTCCGGCGGCAAGGCGAAGATCGCCCGCTGGCCCGTCACCAGATTGGCGGAGACGCCCATGTCCAATATGATCGAGGTCAGCACCAGCACCCCCAGGTCGACCAGGCGCGTCGAATGGATCAGCAGCGGCAGCGCGAAGGCGATGGCGCCCAAGGTCAGCGCGGCGGCCGTCGTCGAGCGGCTCTTGCCCTGGTCGGCGCGGCGGCCGGCGATCGGCGAGGCAATCGCGCCCGCCACGCCCACCAGCGCGAAGATCGCCACGCCCGATTGGCTCAGGTGGAAGTAGGGGCCGGTCAGCTCCAGCGAGACGCAGGTCCAGAACAGGCTGAAGGCGCCGAACATGCAGGCCTGGTAGGCGGCGCGGCGGCGCAGTATCGGCGTGGTCTTGAGCAGCTGCCACATCGAACCCAGCAGCGCGAAGTAGTGCAGGCCGGAATCCGGCTGGCGCTGCGGCAGCCTGGCGCGCAGCAAGAACGCCAAGGCGGTGGTGGTGAGCGCGGAGATGACGAAGATCGCATGCCAGCTCAGCGCATCGGCCACCAGGCTAGCCACCGGACGCGCCAGCATGATGCCCATCAGCAGGCCGCTCATCACCTTGCCCACCGTCTGGCCGCGCTTTTCGGGCCGCGACATGTGGGCGGCAAACGGCACCACGATCTGCGCCGCCACCGAGCCCAGGCCGATGCAGAAGGCGGCCAGCAGGAACAGGGCGGCGCTGCTGGTGAACGAGGCCGCCAGCAGGGCCACCGCGGTGGTCAGCAGGGCGATGAAGATCAGGCGGCGGTTTTCCAGCAGGTCGCCCAGCGGCACGATGAACAGCAGTCCGAGGCAGTAGCCGATTTGCGTCAGCGTGACGATCAGGCCGGCCGCGCCGGGGTCGAGGCCGGTGGCCCGGCTGATCGGGCCGATCAGCGTTTGCGCATAGTACAGATTGGCGACGATCAGGCCGGTCGCGGTGGCGAACAGCCAGACCATGCCGGAGGAGATGTCTTGCTGGGCGTGGGACTGGCTCACTGGGCGCTCCTTCAATTTGCAGGCCGTAATTTTACCGGCGATAACAAATTGCTGCTGAGCGCAGGTATTTTCTTACGACTGCCGCACTTCGGCGGTGATTTCGTAGGAGCGCAGCCGCTGCGCATGGTCGAAGATCTGCGAGGTGATCATCAGCTCGTCGGCGCCGGTGCGCTCGATGAATTCGCGCAGCTGGCGGCCGACCGTCTCCGGCGCGCCGATGGCGGCGCAGGACAGCACCGTGTCCAGCATGGCCCGCTCCTGCGGCCCCAGCGATTGCAGATAGCCGGCCTTGGGCGGCGGCAACTGCGACGGCTTGCCGGTGCGCAGGTTGACGAAGGCTTGCTGCATCGACGTCGCGCGGAAGTGGGCTTCCTCGTCCGTGTCGGCCGCGAAGACGTTGAAGCCCAACATCACATACGGCTTGTCCAGCTGTGCCGACGGCTTGAAGTTGCTGCGGTACAGCGACACCGCCTGCATCATCATCTGCGGCGCGAAGTGCGAGGCGAAGGCGAACGGCAGGCCCAGGTGCGCAGCCAGCTGCGCGCCGAAGGTGCTCGATCCCAGTATCCACAGCGGCACCTTGGCGCCTTTGCCGGGCACGGCCAGCACGCGCTGGCGCGGCGTGTCGGACATGTAATCTTGTAGTTCCAGCACGTCCTGCGGGAAGGCGTCGGCGTCGGTTTCCAGCGTGCGGCGCAAGGCGCGGGCGGTGGTCTGGTCCGAGCCGGGCGCGCGGCCCAGGCCGAGGTCGATGCGGCCCGGATGCAGCGCTTCCAGCGTGCCGAACTGTTCGGCGATCACCAGCGGCGAGTGATTCGGCAGCATGATGCCGCCGGCGCCGACGCGGATGGTCGAGGTGCCGCCGGCCACGTGCGCCATGACGACGGCGGTGGCGGCGCTGGCGATGCCGGGCATGCCGTGGTGCTCGGCCAGCCAGTAGCGCTGGTAGCCCCAGCGTTCGCCGTGCTGCGCCAGGTCCAGCGTGTTGCGGAACGATGCGGAAGGATTGCTGCCTTCGGCGATCGGGGAAAGGTCGAGTATGGAAAATGGGATCATGGGCGGTATGTCGGGCCGGTACGACATTTATCAATGAAACCCATGGCAAGAATGTGGGTATGACATCAGTTAAAGTATTAAAGCGCTAATAACTTGATCTTTTAATAGTTATTTTATTGGCGGCCTGATATTTAAATGTGTTGCTTTTGCCGATATTTTCATCGGCCTTTAAAAAGATATTTTCTTTGGCGTTTTCCTGATTTACTATTGGAAACAGTAACCCAAGCCGCGTTACCAATCCCTTATTCAATGTAAATATTATCTCGATGGCATTCCGTGCCCTCGCGGGGAAAACTCATGCCGTCGAAAATTGCCATTTTATTTAGCGTGTTGATTGGTGTATGCCAGGCGGCGTTCGGCGCCGGCCTGACCGAGATGGCGCCGGCCGCGCATCGCGGCCAGCTGTACCGGGTCACGCACGACGGCAAGACCAGCTATCTGTTTGGGACCATTCATGTCGGCAGGGATGGCGTTGACCCGCTGGACCCGGTGGTGACGCGCGCCTTGCTCGATTCCAAGGCGCTGGTGATCGAACTCGACATCCGCGAGGCCGCGCCATTCCAGCTGGCGCTGGCCCGCCATGGCCGCTACGCCGACGGCGATACGGTGCAAAATCATCTGAGCCCGGCCACGCTGCGGCTGACGGTGCAGGCACTGGCTCAAGCCGGGCTGTCGCTGCAATCGGTTCAGCAATACAAGCCATGGTTGATCGCCAACCTGCTGATCGGCGCGGAGATGGAAGTCCATGGCTACCAGCGCAGCCAGGCGGTGGAGTATGCCTTGCTGGCGGCGGCGCAAAAGCAGGATAAAACCGTTCGCCAGCTGGAAAGCGCCGATTACCAGCTGAGCCTGTTCGACACGCTGGACGAACGTCAGCAGGAGCAGTACCTGCTCGAAAACCTGGCCGACCTGGCCGACGGCGCCTCGCTGAAGAAATCCACCGCCCTGATCGACGCCTGGAGCGCCGCGGACGCCCCGGGCATCCACGCGGCGTGGCAGTCCGCCACCAGCGGCGACTCGATCTCGGCCGGCTTCATGAACCGCGTGCTGCTAGGCAAGCGCAATCCCGAGATGGCCAGCAATATCGAGCGCATCATGCAGCAGGACCAGGTCGCGTTTGTCGGCGTCGGCCTGCTGCACCTGGTGGGCGACGACGGCCTGCCGCAACTGCTGAAGCGGCGCGGCTACCAGGTCGAACAGCTCTACTGATAGCTGCTCAGCATGCCGTTGTTGTAGCGGACGCGGTCGCCGATCTTGTACGACGGCATGGAGTCGACCACCACCATCTGGCTGGTGCCATCGTCCATGCGCACGGTGACGCGGTAGACCTTGTCGGTTGGCAAGCCGGCGCTGCCGCCCGCCGCCGCCGCGCCCACGGCACCGACGCCCACATCCTGACGCTGCATCTGGTCGATGGCCTGCACCACGCCGTACGAGGTTTGCGCCGAGCTGGAGGTGCTGGTGCCGGACTGCGCGCCGCTGCCATAGCTGCTGCCGGTGGACGCGGTGCCGCTGCCGGCCGTGCTCGGGCTGCTGCCGGAGGTGCCGGTGGCGCCGGAGCCGGTGGTGTTGGCCATGCTGCCGGTGCTGCCGCTGCTGGATGGATAACTGCTGCTGGACATGCCGCTGTCGCTACTGCTGCTACTGCGATCCGCCGCACAGCCGGCCACGGCCAGCATGCACAGTGCGGCGATGGCTTTTTGGGTCATATTCATCTTCATAGTTCCTCCCCCGGTCGATTAATCAAAATGGCTCCCCATTTGAGTCAGAGGGCGGCGCCGCCGTTTTGTTCCCGCTCTACGGACGGCCAATTGATGTACATCAATTGAAAGTTGCTAGTCGCAAGCAATAATTGTCGGGTATCACTTTATAGGACATCGATATGTTGACACACGTGACAGATACTATTATCGAAGAGTTAATTAATGCAACCTGCGGCACGCCCCGCAGCCGGCACTTGTTGGCGCATTCATTGCATGAATTGGTACGTGTGGCCAAGGCCGAGCAGTTGCAGCAGATGCGTTTGGATGTCGAGCTGGCCTTGTGTGCGTCCGCGAACTGCACAGGCGATATCAGCGCGACGGCTGGATGCGGAAGCGGGTCCACAGGGCCCACATAAAGGCGGCCATCAGCACGGCGGCGTTGCAATCGACCAGCCAGTCGGACACGGCGCCATGGCGGTACGGGAAGAAACTCTGCACGTATTCGTCGAGCGCCCCCATCAGGGCGATGGTCAGTACCGCCTTGCCGGCCCGTTGCGCCAGGCTGCCGGTGCCGCCGGTGAACAGCAGGAAGGTCAGGCCGGCGTAGGCGACCGAATGCAGGATCAGGCCAGGAGCGACCTGGGCGATGTCCTGGCGGGCGCCGGGCAGGGAGCCCAGCACCAGTATCATCAGGTACAGGACGATCGCGGTCCAGTAGCGTAGTCGTGCGTGGGAATTCGTCAGGATGAATTGCTTGATCATGAACCAGACAATACCATGCAGCGGAAGAAAGCGGGAGTGGTGCACCGGGACCCCGGTGCACCTTTCTTCAGTCATGCCTATCGGTTGCATGTACTCAAGATGTAATCAGTATATGGAACGAATATGACGCGGTTATGACAGCGGACAGGCAGTGGACAAAAAATCGCGCAAAAAAAAGCCCGCTGGTGAAAGCGGGCTTAAAACTATTTTCTTGGAGGAGAATAGTGGAGACAGGTGTAATTATGCCGTCGCGATAGATATGTGTCTAATTGTCGTTTCAGATACCAGACATCAGCAATGCGCATAACTGCCCCGCAAGCCTCTATTTAACCGGCACCGTGTAGTTCAAGGCGAGGCGTCCGCCGTCCACATAAAGTGTTTGGCCGGTCATGTAGCTGGCGTCGTCGCTGGCCAGGAAGGCGGCGATCGACGCCACTTCCTCCGGTTCGCCGCAGCGGCCCATCGGCGTGCGCGACAGGATGGTGTGGCGCGCTTCCGGGCTGGCCATCACCGCCTGCTTGGCCAGTTCGGTCAGAATCGTGCCGGGGCCGATGCCGTTGACGCGGATGCCGTGCGACACCAGATTCAGCGACATGACCTTGGTCAGCTGGTTGATCGCGCCCTTCGACACCACGTACGGCACCTGGTTCGGGATCGCCAGCTCGGCGTTGACGCTGGACATATTGATGATGCAGCCGCTCTGCTGCTTGACCATCTGCCGCGCCACGGCCTGGCCGCACAAGAACATGGACTTCAGGTTGATGCGCAGCACGCGGTCGAAATCGTCCTCGGTGAGGTCGAGGAAATCGGCGGCGTGGGTGACGCCGGCGTTATTGATCAGGATGTCAATGCGGCCGAATTCGGCGATGGTGGCGGCCACCAGCGCGTCGACGTCGGCCTTCTGGCTCACATCGGCGGCGAAAAAGCGCGCTTGCTCGCCCAACGTGGCGGCGGCGGATGCGCCCTCCGGCTTGATGTCGACCAGCATGACCTTGGCGCCCTCGGCCACCAGGCGCTGGGCGCAGGCCAGGCCTATGCCCTGGGTGGCGCCGGTCACGATCGCGACTTTTTGGGATAATTTCATGGAATACGCTTTCTATGGAGAGAGGGCAAATTTTAACAGCCCGATGCGAACCGCCCGATGCCGGCGCGGTACAATAGAGGGTTTGCAACAAAATAGAAGGGTGCGTCGTGACTTTCATCAACAAATTATCCGCCGCATGGACGGCCAACGACTCCCTGCTGTGCGTGGGCCTGGATCCGGACATGGCCAGGCTGCCGGCGCAATTCCAGAACGATGCGCAAGGCATCTATCACTTCTGCCGCGAAATCATCGACGCGACGGCCGACCTGGCCTGTTCGTTCAAGCCGCAGATCGCCTACTTCGCGGCGCTGGGCGCGGAAGACCAGCTGGAAAAAATCTGCCACTACGTGCGCGACAACTACCCGCACATCCCGCTGATCATGGACGCCAAGCGCGGCGACATCGGCGCCACCGCGCGCCAGTATGCGCGCGAAGCCTACGACCGCTACGGCGCCGATGCCGTCACCGTCAATCCTTACATGGGCTCGGACTCGGTGGAGCCGTACATGGAGTGGAGCGACCGCGGCGTCATCATCCTGTGCCGCACCTCGAACCCCGGCGGCTCGGACCTGCAGTTCCTCAACGTCGACGGCAAGCCGCTGTACCAGCACGTGGCGCGCCTGGTGGCGGAAAAATGGAACGGCAACGGCCAGTGCGCGCTGGTGGTCGGTGCCACCTTCCCGGAAGAACTGGCGCAGGTGCGGGCCATCGTCGGCGACATGCCGCTGCTGGTGCCCGGCATCGGCGCGCAGGGTGGCGACATCGCCGCCACGGTCAAGTCGGGCAAGACGTCCGCCGGCACCGGCATGATGATCAACTCGTCGCGCGCGATCCTGTACGCGGCGCCGCAGGGCAGCAGCGAGGACTTTGCCGCAGCCGCCCGCCGCGTTGCTGAGGAAACCCGCAACGCCATCAACCTGCACCGGGCTTAGTCAGTCGTACTTCAGCCGCACCTCCGCCAACCGCTCGGCCTCGGCCAGGAAATTGACCAAGGTCGGCGGCGGGTCGGCGGCGCGGCAGGCCAGCGTCAGCGGCGCTGCCAGGCCGCCGTCGGCGATCCTGCAGTAGACCACGCTGCCTTCGTGGAAGCCGCGCATCGATGCCGGCACCGCCGACACGCCGGTCCCCGCCGCCACCAAGCTGATATTGGTCAGCATGCGGTCCACCTCGACCGCGATCTTCGGCGTGAAGCCGGCCCGCACGCAGGCCGCCACCAGATCCGCATACATGCCCGGCGCACCGCCGCGCCGCACCAGCACGAACTGTTCGTCCCGCAATGCCGACAAGGCGATGCGCGGCATGCCGCGTCCGCCATGGCCGCTGAGCGCGGCATGGCCGGTGGGCAGCACCAGCAGCATTTCCTCTTCCAGCAGCGTGTGAAAAACGATGCCGTCCGGCCGGCTGACCGGCTGGCGTAAAAAAGCCACGTTCAGCGTGCCGGCGGTCAGCGCCTCGGTCAGCTCGGCGGCGTTGCCTTCGCGGCAGTCCAGCCGCACCGCCGGCCAGGCGGCGCGGTAGGCGCGCATCAGGCGCGGAATCATCGCATGCGCCGCCGCCGAGCTGGTGAAGCCCACCGACAGATGGCCTTCGGCGCCGCTGGCCGCCCGCGCCGCCCGCGCCGAACCTTCGCTGACGCTGGACAGGATGGCGCGCGCCTCCTGCAGGAAGGCGACGCCGCCGGGCGTCAGCGCCGCGCCTTTCGGGTGGCGCCGGAACAACGGAAATCCCAATTCTTCCTCCAGCGCGCGAATTTGCTGGCTCAGCGGCGGCTGCTGGATCTGCAGGCGTTCGGCCGCGCGCGTGAAATGCTCTTCCTCTGCGACGGCGATGAAATAGCGCAAATGCCTGAGCTCCAAGAGGACTCCATATTTATTAAGTATCGAACATGCGAAGTTAAGATATTTTACATCAGGATGACCGCCGTCTAGGATGGCTTCGCTGCGCTACAGACGCGGCGTACAACAAAAAATATTGGAGATAGCAATGACGTATCAGAAAAAACGCAGGCAGCTGCTGTGGGGAGTCGCACTATGCTCGGCTGCGGTGTCCACGCAGGCGCAGCAAACACCCAATGCACCGGCCAAGCCGGCCGAGGAAATGACCAAGGTCACCGTGGTCGGCACCAGCATCAAGGGCGCCCGCATCAGCACCGCGCTGCCGGTCGCCGTGATCACCGCTGATGAGATCGCCGCCACCGGCGCGGTCGACGGCGACGACCTGCTGCGTCAGGTGCCGCAGGTGGGCGACGTGTTTTTCAATCCGACCAACCAGGCGCAGACCAGCAACACCGCGCGCGGCGACGTCAGCTCGATCGACCTGCGCGGCGCCGGCCTCGGCGATACCTTGGTGCTGCTGAACGGCCGCCGCCTGGTCACGCACCCGACCAGCAACGGCAACAACACCGTGCCGCTGATCACCTACAACTCCAGCGCGATTCCCGCGTCCGGCATCCAGAGCCTGGAGATCCTGCTCGACGGCGCCGGCGCGATCTACGGCTCGGACGCGGTGGCCGGCGTGGTCAACACCGTCATGAAAACCGATTTCAACGGACTGACCGTCAGCAGCCAGTACGGCCACGCCGAAGGCACCAGCCGCTCGGAAACCAATACCAATATTTTCGGCGGCAAGAATTTCGCCGATGGCCGGGGCAACCTGTCGATGTCGTTGAGCGTGCTCAACCGCAGCCACCAGAACCCCAGCGATATGCCGTTCACCGCCGACCAGGACAAGCGCGCGCTGTTTGTGGGCACGCCGTGGGCGGGCAACGGCACGGCGGACGGACGCGGCAACCAAAGCTCATGGATGAACGGTTCGGTGTTCAACGGCAGCGGTCCGGTGACGTCGGCGATCAAGCAGGGCACGACGTCGCTGACCACGGCGGCCGGCGCCTTCCACATCCAGCCGAACAATATCGCCGGTTGCGTCACGCAGCTGGGCAATAACCTGTGCCTGGGCACGGCCGGCAATGCGCAGGGCACGACCGGCGCCGGCAACATCCTCAAGTACAACAACGCGGCCAACGATGCGATCACCGTGTCGCCGGCGATCCAGCGCCAGAACATGTTCCTCAGCGGCCACTACGATCTGGACGACGTCACCACCGTCTACGGCGAGCTGGGCGTCTACCACGCCACCGCGCAGACCCTGACCACGCAGCCGACCAGCCTGGTGCCGGTCGGCGTGCCGGCGTCGAACTATTACAACCCGTTCGGTCCGGTCAAGTTTACCGACGGCACGACCAATCCGAACCGCCTGCCCAACCTGAGCAACGTGCCGGCCTCGGGCCTGCCGCTGACCTTCACCAATTACCGCTTCAACGACTTCGGCCCCGACCGCGTCGATGTCGAGAACTACCAGTACCGCTACCTGATCGCGCTGAAAGGCACCAAGGCCGGCTTCGACTACGACACCGGCCTGCTGTACTCGGTCGCCACCGCCACCGACATCTCGGACGGCGTCGATTCGAATGCGCTATACAAGCAGCTGGCCCTGTCCACGCCGGACGCCTACAACCCCTTCAACGGCAGCTGCATCAACGGCGCCGGCGGCGGCGACTGCACGCCCAGCTCCAAGGCCGCGCTGGACGCCACCCGCATCCGCGTCAAGCGCGCCGACCGCACCGGCCTGCTGCTGGCGGATTTGAAACTGTCCCGCCGGGACCTGTTCAGCCTGCCGGCCGGCGATGTCGGCGTGGCCTTCGGCTTCGAAGCGCGGCGCGAAACGCAGGAAGATAACCGCGATCCGCACGTCAACGGCTCGATCCCGTTCTTCGACGCCGTCACCGGCCTGACGCAGCCGTCCAGCGCGACCGGCGTCAACGTCACGCCGTCGTCCAAGGGCAGCCGCGTGGTGGGCGGCACGTTTGTCGAGTTCGCCGTGCCGGCGATCTCGCAGCAGATGCATGTGCCGCTGGTGCAGGCGCTCAACTTTCAGGTGGCCGGACGCTATGAGCACTACAGCGATTTCGGCAGCGTCTCCAAGCCGAAGGTGGCGCTGTCGTGGGACGTCAACGACAGCGTGCGCTTCCGCGCTTCATACTCGCAAGGCTTCAAGGCGCCCAACCTGGAAACCACGGCCGACTACACCTACGGCCGCGCAAGCAGCGTGACCGACTACTTCAAGTGCGAGGCCGACATCCGCGCCGGCCGCCTGACCAACTTCAGCAACTGCTCACGGGTGCCGGGTGTGCGCTACTTCATCTCCGGCAATCCGAAACTGGGTCCGGAAACATCGACCACGTCGAACGTCGGCCTGGTGTTGCAGCCGGCCTTTATTCCCGCCTCGCTGGGCCGCTTCACCATGACGGTGGACCGCTGGCGCATCGACCAGGTGGGCATCGTCGGCACGCTGGGCCTGAGCAATGTGTCGGCGGCCGATTACCTGAGCCGCGTCACCGGCGGCGCTGGCGATCCGCGCATCATCCGCGCCGCGCCGAACGCCGACGATGTGGCCGCCTTCGCCGGCACCGGCCTTACGCCGGTCGGCAACATCACCGACGTCAAGGACACCTTCCTGAACCTGCAGCCGCAGCACATCAGCGGCTACGACGTGACGCTGAACTGGCGCAAGCGCACGGCCACGCTGGGCAACTTCGACGGCAACCTGAACATCGGCTACACCGACAAGTTCACCAAGTCGCCGCTGAGCGGCATCAGCGACCTGATCGCCGCGCGCGCCGCCGGTCAGCTGAACGCGGCACTGCCTTTGAGCGACCTGGAGAACAACCAGCTGCGCAACTACGGCCATCCGGAAGTGAAGGTCGCCGCCAACCTGACGTGGAAGCTGCGCGAGTGGCAGGTCGGGCTGTCGGGCAATTACATCAGCGCCGTCTACGACACCAACTTCCTCACGCCGGCCGGCCAGGCTTGGCGCGAAGGCGGCGAAACGCTGTGGAACGGCTATGTGCAATACAAGCTGCCGATGGACACATGGCTGCAGGAAGCCCGCGTCAAGCTGGGCGCGCGCAACCTGTTCGACAAGCTGCCGCCGCTGGCGCAGGGCGGCTATAACGGCGGTCTGTACAACCCGTACGGCCGTTACCTCTATCTCAACCTGAGCGCGACTTTCTGACATGAAGCCTATTTTCCTCCCCATCTGGCTAGCCATCGTGCCGGCGTTCCTCGCCGCCGGCACGGCACAGGCGCAGCATCCGCAAAGCTGTCCGCGCGAAATGCCGGCGCAGACGCGCTGCTATAACGGCCAGGACGCAAATGGGGCTTTTTATCTGACCGCCATTCCGCAGGCATGGAACGGCACGCTGGTGGTGCACAGCCACGGCGGACCCAGCCTGAAGCCGCCGTCGCCGTCGGAGCCGGTGTCGGACCTGCAGCGCTTCGCGGTGATGGTGCAGGAGGGGTACGCATGGACCGGGTCCAGCTATCGCCACGCCGGCTACGGCGTGCGCGACGCGGCCGAGGATACCGACCATGCGCGGGCCTTGTTCTGGAAACAGTTCGGACGGCCGAAACGCACGCTGCTGCATGGGCAGTCGTGGGGCGGCAATGTGGCGGCCAAGACCGCCGAGCTGTTCGGCCGCGACGCCGACGGCAATCCGGTCTACGATGGCGTGATCCTGACCAGCGGCCTGTTGTCCGGCGGTTCGCTGGCGTATGACTTCCGCGCGGATCTGCGGGCGCTGGTCCAGTACTATTGCCGCAACCTGCCGTTGCCGGACGAGCCTGCATATCCGCTGTGGCAGGGACTGGCTGCGCAGAATCCGTTGAGCAGCAAGGAAGTGGCGGCGCGGCTGGACAGTTGCACGGGCCTGTCGAAACCGGCGGCGCAGCGCACGCCGGAGCAGCAGCGCATCCTGCGCAACCTGCTGGCGGTGACGCGCATACCGGAGCGGACGCTGGGCGCGCATCTGAACTGGGCCACGGCCACGTTCCGCGACCTGACGCTGCGCCAGTTCAAGGGGCTGAACCCGTTCAGCAATATGGGCGTGGTGTATCGCGGTTCGGACGACGACGCGGCGCTCAACCGCGACGTGCCGCGCTTTGCCGCCTCGCCGGAAGGCGTGCGCGCGCTGGCCGAGGACAGCGACCTGAGCGGCAAGCTGATCGTGCCGACGCTGACCATGCATGCGATCGACGATCCGACCGTGTTTGTCGAGGCGGAGACGGTGTTCCGGCAGGCGGTGGCGGCGGCCGGCGCGTCGCCGCTGCTGGTGCAGAGCTTCACGGACGAGCACGAGCACAGCAAGCTGGCCACGCCGCAGTACGCCGCATTGCTGCATGCGATGATGGATTGGATCGAGCAGGGCAAGCGGCCCGATCCCGTGCAGTTGCTGGCGCGCTGCGAGGCGGCCAGGGCGGCCTATGGCGAAGGCTGCCATTTTGTGCCGTCCTATGTGCCGCCGCCGTTCGATACGCGCACTTATCCCCGTATCAAGCCTGCCGTGACGCAGTGATGTCGCGGTGGAGCTTGCGGGGCGGCGCGCGGATCGCGTCTGTGCTGCTGGCGCTGGCCGGCGCTGCTCCGGTTGCCACGGCGCAGTCCAACGGACCGCTGGCACGATTGCCGCAAGGGCTGGCGGAAGGCGTGCGGCAGGGCGCGGTCGAGCGGTTTTCCGGCCTGCCATACGGCGCGGCGGAGCGCTGGACTGCACCGCTGGCCGCCGAGCCATGGCTGTTCCGGCTGGCGGCGCAGGCCTTGCCTCCGCGTTGTCCGCAGAGCGCGGTGGGGCTGGCGGCAGGCACGGAGCGCGAGGATTGCCTGTACTTGAACGTCTACCGCCCCGCTGCGGCGTCGAAGCGGCCACGTGCCGTGCTGGTCTACGTGCACGGCGGCGGCGCGACGGGCGGCTCGGCCAATGATCACGACGGTTCGGCGTTGGCGGAGCAGGGCGACATCGTCGTCGTCACCGTCAACTATCGCCTGGGCGCGCTGGGGTTCTTCAACGGCGGCAACTACGCCTTGCAGGACGTGCTGCTGGCGTTGCAGTGGGTGCGGCGCTCGATCGCGGGCCTGGGCGGCGATCCGCAGCGCGTCACGCTGGCCGGCGAATCGGCCGGCGGCACGGTGATCTGCCCGCTGCTGGCGGCGTCGCAGGCGCGGGGCCTGTTCCGCGCCGCCATCATTTCCAGCGACGATTGCCTGCACGATGTGGACACCGCCGCCGAGGTCAGGCAGCGCGCCGAAGCGTTGGCGCGTCGCCTCGGCTGCGATGGCATCGACATGGCTTGCATGCGCCGCGCTACGCCGCTGCAACTGGTGCAGGCCGGCGGCGGCGCGGCCCCCGCCATAGGTCGGCCGGGTTTGCTGCCGGACTACGCCGTCGCGCAAATCTCCCGCCACCATTGGGCGCGCGTGCCGCTGCTGCTCGGCGCGAATCGCGACGAGGGCCGCATGGCCGGTCCCGGTTTCTTCCGCTACGATGAACAGCGCTACCAGGACTGGCTCGCCACCTTGTTGCCACCGGCGCTGCGGGGCGCGGTCGGTAACGCCTACCGCGACGACCACGCCGGCGATCCGCTCGAATACGCGTACAAGATCAGCGCCATCCTGACCGACAGCGGCATGCGCGGTCTCGGCGGCTGCACCATGCTGCCGCTGGCGCAGGCCGCGGCGCAGGATGCGCCGGTTTATTTCTACCAGTTCGAGGATGGCCAGGCGCCATACGGCGAACCGGGCGCCTTCCAGTTCGGCGCCGCGCACGCCGCCGAGCTGCCCTACCTGTGGCCGGGCGGCGCCTTCGCTCACCACGCCGAAAGAATGAGCGAGGCGCAGCGCCGGCTGTCGGCGCAGATGATCGCGCATTGGGCCGCCTTTGTCCGCAACGGCACGCCGGACGTGGACGGCCAGCCCGCATGGCCGTCGCTGCAACAGCAGCAGAGCTTCCGCGCCTTCCGCCAGGGCGCCAGCGTGCAGTTGCCGCTGGAAGAATATGCGGCTCAGCATCGTTGTAGTTTCTGGCGGCAACTCCCTGTTATCATGGACCGTGGCGACTCCCGGCCATGAGTTACTGGAGCCCCCGGAGTCATTTTTTTTACGCGAACATGGAAGCGATTCCAGAGCGTGCGCCGATGAGCAAGCCCGTGTTGTACTACCCGTCGATGCAGATCCTGTGCGCCATCGCCATCGGCATGACGCTGGGTTATTGCGCGCCCGAAGAGGCGCAGCTGCTGCGTCCGCTGGGCACGTGGTTTGTCGATGCGATCCGGCTGCTGGTGGGGCCGGTGATCTTTTGCACCGTGGCGGCCGGCATCGCCTCGCTACGCGATCTGCGCCAGCTTGGACGATTGGGCTTGCGCTTGCTGGTCTACTTTGAAGTCTGCACCTTGCTGGCGCTGATGGCCGGCATGGTGGGCGCATGGTTGCTGGAACCTGGCGTCGGCGTGCATCTGCCGGCCATGCATGCCGCTGCGGTCGCGCCGGCACTGTCGCATGGCGGCGCCATCATGGCCACGCTGCGCGATTGCATTGCGCAAAACAGCACCATGCAATTACTGCTGGGCGGGATCGTCTGCGGCAGCGTGCTGGCCTGGCAGGGCGAGCGTAGCGCGCGCATCGGGCGGGCATTGGAAACCGGTGGTCGCTGGCTGTTCGCCGCCGTCAACCTGGTGCTGAAGGCGGCACCGCTGGCCGCGCTGGGCGCGGTCGCTTACGCGGTTGGCCATTACGGCCTGCTGTCGATGACGCCGCTGCTCAAGCTGATCGGCGCGATCTACCTGACCACCTTTGCTTTCGTCGTCATCGTGCTGGGTGCCGTGGCGCGCTGGTGCGGTTTCAGCCTGTGGCGGTATCTGCTGTGGATAGGCGACGAGTTGATACTGGTGCTGGGCACGGCATCGTCGATGGCGGCGATGCCGAGGCTGATCACCCGGCTGGAGGAAGCCGGCTGCGCGCCGGCGGTGACGCGCGTTGCCGTGCCGGCCAGCTATTCCTTCAACCTGAACGGCAGCAGCATCTACCTGACGCTGGCGCTGGTGTTCCTGGCGCAGGCGGGGCAGGTCGAGCTGAGCCTGGCGCAGTATGGCACGGTGCTGCTGGTGGCGATGGTGACGTCGAAGGCGTCGAGCGGCATCGCCGGCTCGGCCTTCGTCACGCTGGGCGCGACGCTGGCGGCCGTGCCGGCGATTTCCGCCGAGGGCCTGGTGCTGATCGTCAGCATCGAACGCCTGCTGAAATGCCGCCCGATCGCCAACCTGATCGGCAACGGCATCGCCTGCCTGGCGGTGGCGACCTGGATGGGCGAGGTCGACGCCGCCAAGCTGCGCGACAGCCTAGTGGGCGGGCGCCACCATCTCAACGTAGTCGTATAGCTCGGCCAGGATCTGCTCGGCGCGCTCGTCGGCATCCTGTTGCAGGTGGTCGATCTCGCCGAAGAACTGGTCGATGCTGCGGGCGCCGCCGGCGCCGTCGTAGAAGCGGGCCGCGCGGTGCTGCTCCCAGTGCTCCATCTCGCCTTCCGACAAGGTCTCGGGGAAGTTGCGCGCGCGGTAGCGGAACAGCAATTCCAGCAGGCGCGGATCGCTGAACGACGGCGATGCCGTCGCCAGCCTGGCCGGCGTCTCCTTGCGCAGGGAATCGAGCAGCCGGCGGTCTTCCTTGCCGACGAAGCCGTTGTACAAATCCTCGTCCACGTCCAGCTCCTCACCCGCCGGGCGGTGGAACACCTGCTCCCACTCGACATCCATGTTGCGGCCGGCGGCGGCCAGCGCGGCGTAGGCCTTGCCTTGCTCCAGGTCGATGCCCCACTTGGCGGCCATGGCCGGCGACAGCGTCTTCAGGTTGGCCACCAGCATCGGCGACTTGTTCAGGTGGATGCTCTTGACCGGCAGGCGGGTCACGCCCTCGGGCAGGGCGTCGCTGCGGCTGAAGATGCGGGTGCGGATGGTGTCGGCGTCCAGCGTGAACAGCTCGCTCGGGTCGTAGGTGCAGTCCCAGACGATGATTTCGTTCTTGTTGGTCGGATGCGTGGCCAGCGGATACACCAGCGCGATGCAGCCGCGCTCGGCCGGGAACATGCCGGACACGTGCAGGAACGGCGCGCGCAGGTTGGGCGCCAGGTGCATGCCGATCTCGTCGGCCACGCGGTCTTTCTTGTGCAGGGCCAGGCAGAAATCAAACAGCTTCGGCTGCTTCTGCTTGATCAGCCGCGCCAGCGCGATGGTGGCCCGCACGTCGGACAGCGCATCGTGCGCCGCTTCGTGCAGCAGGCCGTTGGCCTTGGCCAGGTGCTCCAGCTTGAAGCTGGGCTTGCCGTCCTCGCGCAGCGGCCATTCGATGCCTTCCGGCCGCAGCGCGTAGGTCATGCGCACCACGTCCAGCAGATCCCAGCGGCCGCACTGGTTTTGCCATTCGCGCGCGTACGGGTCGATCAGGTTGCGCCAGAACATGAAGCGGGTGATCTCGTCGTCGAAACGGATGGTGTTGTAGCCGACGCCGATGGTGCCCGGCTTGGAAAACGCCTGCTCGATGGTGGCGGCGAACTTGTGCTCGGGCACCCCCCATTCCAGGCATTGCTGCGGCGTGATGCCGGTGATCAGGCAGGATTGCGGATCCGGCAGGAAATCATTGGCAGGCTTGCAATACAACATGATGGGATCGCCCACCTCGTTCAGGTCGGCGTCGGTGCGGATCGCGGCGAATTGCGCCGGGCGGTCGCGGCGCGCCTGGGCGCCAAAAGTCTCGTAGTCGTGCCAGAGGAAAGTCTGTGTTGTCATAGGGCGCAGTCAGGGGGGCTACAGTTATTCGTCAATCTGCCGATAATTCCAAGGTAATGCAACCAGGAGCAATATCATGGCGACACCAGTATCGGCAACATCGGGCAGCGCGGCAGGCACATCCTCCGCGCCGGTCCAGGCCAAGGACGACAGCAACATGTCGGTCGCCGCCAAGGCCAAGGCGCAGCTAAATGTGTCTATCGTACAAGCTTCCTTGACGGTATCGTTAAATTCTTCCAACGATCCGTTGTCGGTGGTGCTGAAAACGGCGCTGACCGGCATCAACGAAGCGCTCAAGGGCGACTACGGCGACAACGCCATCCAGAACGCCGTGTCGCAGGATAATACGCCGGAAGGCACCGCGAGCCGCATTGTATCGCTGTCGACGGCGTTTTATGAAGCGTACAAGCAGCAAAATCCCGGGCAGGACGAGGAAACGACGCTGAACAACTTCGTCAATACCTTGAAAAAGGGCGTGGACCAGGGTTTCAAGGAGGCGCGCGACGTGCTGCAGGGCTTGAAGGTATTGAACGGCGATATCGCCAGCAATATCGACAAGACCTACGACCTGGTGCAGCAGGGCTATTCGGACTTTATCGCGGCGCACACGGCCAAGCCGGCCGATACCGCCACCGCCGACGCCAAGCCCGCCTAAGCCGTTCCAGCCACGCGGTTGCGGCCCAGTTCCTTGGCGCGGTACAGCGCCGCGTCGGCCACCGCGATCAGCGCCTGCTCGTCCTGCTCCGGCTGCAGCGTGGCCACGCCGAACGATGCGGTGATGTGCGGCAGCGGCAGGCGCATGTCGGCAAAGATGATCGCCTGCTGCATGCGTTCGCACAACCGTTCGGCCACCGCCAGCGCGACCTTGTCGCTGGTGTCGGGCAGCAGCACCATCATTTCCTCGCCACCGTAGCGCACCGCGAAATCGGTGGGCCGCAACGCGCCGCTCAGCACCGACGCGGCCGCCCGCAAGGCCTGGTCGCCGGCCAGGTGGCCGTGGCTGTCGTTGAATTTCTTGAAGTGGTCGAGGTCGATCATGATCAGCGCCAGCGGCGCGTGCGAACCGTGGGCGGTGGCGATCATCGTCGGCAGCAGGTCGTTGAGCCAGGCGCGGTTGTACAGCCCGGTCAGGCCGTCGATCATCGACAACTGGCGGTAGAACTCGCCCAGCTTCTGGCGCCGGCGCAGCTGCGCGTTGGCGGCACGGATGCGGAAGGACAGCAGCCGCAGCAGGTTGCGCGCCAGCACATTCGATTCATCGATCAGCTGCCACACCAGGTCGGCCTCGATCACCAGCACATCGCTTTGCTCCAGCGCCGTGATGCTCGACAGATTGGCTTCCTCATCCAGCACCGACTGCTCGCCCACGCTCTCGCCCGGCAGGATCTTGCTGACGGTGCCGTCGGCCATGCCGGTGCGGGTGTCGGTGGCGACCGACAGCGCGCCGCTGAGCACGATGTACAACCGCGCATGCTTGGCCTCGGTCACTGCCTGGCCGGCCTCGAGCCGCATGACCGGGCAGTTGGCCAGCAGCTTGGCGATGGCGGTGTCGTCGTTCGAATTGCGCAACAGGTGCAAGTCGCCGATCTGGTGGCTGGAGTTGCCGAATGTGCAGATTTGTTTCAAAGTCGTCTTTCAGGATGCTGGTAAGCAAGCACAGTAATCATAGCTGAACTGTCCGGGACAAAGTGTAAATTTCACCCACGTAGTTGTTGCGTGATGTATCCGTCAATGCTTCAATACCGGCATTGCAATCACAGGGAACCACCATGGCTTATACCGACGCGCTCGGCACCGTGCATCAGGCCGATCCGCAGGCGCGCATCGTTTCGCTGGTGCCGTCGATCACCGAATTGCTGTGCGATCTCGGGGTGGCCGCGCAGGTGGTCGGGCGCACCGGCTTCTGCATTCATCCGCATGACGTGGTGCAGGGCATCCCCAAGGTCGGCGGCACCAAGGATGTGAATATCGAAAAGATCCGCAAGCTGGCGCCGACGCACCTGGTGGTGAACATCGATGAGAACGAGAAACCGACCGTCGACCTGCTGGCGGAATTCGTTCCGCACATCGTGGTTACCCATCCGCTGCGCCCGCGCGACAACCTGGAACTGGCGCGGCTGATGGGCGGCGTGTTTTGCCGCGAGCGCCAGGCGGTCGGGTGGTGCGCTGCGTTCGAAGCGGAATATGCGCTGTTGCAGGCGACGCCGAAGGGGCAGCCGCAGACCATGTTGTACTGCATCTGGCAGGATCCGTGGATGAGCATTTCCGAGGATACGTATATCGCGCGCATGCTGGAGGAAATCGGCTGGCGCGTGCCGCCGCTGGGTGAGGTGCGTTATCCGGAATTCCGCTGGTCGGCGGAGCTGATCGCCGGCATCGACGGCGTGCTGCTGTCGAGCGAACCGTACCGCTTTACCGAGGCGCATGCGGACGCGCTGGAAAAACAGATCGGCAAGCCGGTGCTGCTGGTCGATGGGGAAATGATGTCGTGGTATGGCAGCCGGTCGCTGCAGGGACTGAAGTATTTGCGGGAGCTGGCGCGGCGTTAGGCACCGGCTCCCGCCCTTTCAAGCTTATGCGTCGTCGTCGGCCACCTCGGCCGGCACGGCGTCGTTGGCATGACGCTTGTCCTTGTCATGCAGACGGCCCAGCGCGCTGTCGATGGCGCGCTTGAGTTTGTCGGCGGAACCGCCGATGGCCTGGTGCAAGGTGGCGGCGTGATCGCTCACGGCGATCGGCTGGTATCCGGTAACGCGGGCTTCCATCAGGCAGCGATTGTCGCCGTCGGCCGATTTCTGGCCCAGGTTGTCGCTCAAATGGACTTCGACGCGGGTGATTTGTTCGCCGAAGCGGTGGAGGGCATTGCTCACGACAGTCTGTACATGTTCATCGAGACCGGCATGGCGGTCGATAGTCTTGTCGGCATTGATATTGATTTGCATACGCTTGCTCCTTGTTGTTTGAACTGCAGATCAATATTACTCCTTTTCGACTTAGGTTCCCGTTAAGTAGTTAACCATTGATGAGCGAGGCGGCAATATTGATCGACAGGCCGAGGATCGCCAGGTTGTAGAAGAAGCACAGCACCGACTGCCCCAGCACCGCCTGCCGCATGCCACGGCTGTGCACGCTGACGTCGGAGGTTTGCACCGCGACCGAGATCGTGAACGAGAAATACAGGAAGTCCCAGTAGTTCGGCGTCAGGTTGGGGTCGGGGAATTGCAGCGGCTTTTCGTCGCCTTCCTCCATGTAGTACAGGTGCGCGTAGTGCGAGCAGAACATGGTGCCGACCATGAACCACGAGCCGGTCAAGGTCAGCACCACGAAGCCGTAGTGGTAGACCATGTCGGCCGGCGGCAGCTCTTTCAGCGTCGACAGTTGCGAGATGATGGCGGCCAGGCTGATCATCACCGCCACCGACAGCGTGGCCAGGATCACCGGCCCCTTTTCGTCCTGGCGGCAGGCGGCGCGCTTGATGTCGTGGTGGTCGGCGCGCATCATCATCCAGCCCATCATCGCCAGATAGGACCAGACGCCGATGTTCCAGGCGGTCAGCAGGCGCGTCACCAGCGGCCAGTCCTGCGGCAGCAGCGGGCCCACCACGGCGCCCAGCGCGATCGCCAGGCTCAGGTGGGGGCGGCTGTGGATGATGCCGGGCAGCGGCAGGCTTAGCTTCATTTCTTTTCCTCGTGCGGGAAACGATCCATTCTCGACAGTACCGGAAACAGCACCGCCCAGGCGCCCGTGACCGCCAGGGTGGCGGCGCCGCCGAACAGCACGGCGCGCGTCAGGCCCATCCAGCCGGCGGTCAGGCCGGACTCGAATTCGCCCAGTTCGTTGGAGGCGCCGATGAACACCGAGTTGACGGCCGACACGCGGCCGCGGATGGCGTCCGGCGTTTCATACTGCACCAGCAGGTGCCGCACGTAGACGCTGATCATGTCGCCGGCGCCCATCAGGAACAAGGCCGTCAGCGCGACGAGGAAGCTGGTGGTGGCGCCCAGCACCAGCGTGCCGACGCCGAACACGGCCACGCCGCCCAGCATCCACAGGCCGACGCGGCGCGTGAGCGGGAAGAAGGCCAGCACGATCGAGCACAGCGCGGCGCCGGCGCCCGGCGCGGTGCGCAGCATGCCCAGGCCGGACGGGCCGATGTGCAGCACGTCGTGCGCCAGCGCCGGCAGCAGCGCGGTGGCGCCGCCGAACAGCACGGCGAACAGGTCCAGCGAAATGGCGCCCAGCACCACCGGCCGGGACCAGACGAAGCGCAGTCCTTCCAGCACCGTGTGCCAGGTGGCCGGCTCGCGGTTGCTCGGCTGCTTGACCGATTTGACCAGGCACATCAGCACCACCGACGCCACCAGCAAGGTCGAGGAAATCATATACACCGTTTTCGGCCCGGCCAGGTAGAACAGCCCGCCCAGGGTGGGGCCGAGGATCACGGCGACGTGGAAGCTCGACGAGCTCAGCGCTACGGCCTTGCTGAAGCTTTCCTGCGGCACCAGGTTGACCAGGATGGCTTGCGTGGCCGGCCCCATGAAGGCGCGCGCGCTGCCGAACAGCACCAGCACGGCAAACACCGGCCACACGGCGGTCAGCCCGGCGACGGTGAAGGCCAGCAGGGTGAGGCCGCACAGCAGCTGGGCGCCAAGCGCGATGGCGATCAGGTTGCGGCGGTCGTAGCGGTCGGCGGCGTGGCCGGCGATCAGGATCAGCAGCAGGAAGGGCGCGAACTGCGCCAGGCCGATCAGGCCGAGATCGAACAGGTTGTGCGTCATCGCATAGACCTGCCAGCCGATGGCGACGTTTTGCATCTGGACGGCGAGGGTGCCGAGGGTGCGGGCGGAAAGGTAGAAGGCGAAGTTACGGTGGCGCAGGACGCTGAAGCCGTTGGCGGGGGGAGCGGAGGCGATGCTGTCGGACATTTGAGCTTTCAGGGAGCAGAGCCTCGGGACTCTGCATCCCTGTCTGCTCCCGGTTGGGTGGATGCTTGCTGCTTTATTTGTTGATATCTGCTTCCGTGGTGAAGGCGTCCGCGTAGAACTCGTCTTCCGGCAGGCGGCACTGCGCGACGAAATCGCGCTTGGCCGATTCCACCACGATGGGCGCGCCGCAGGCATACACCTGGTGGCCCGACAGGTCCGGCAGGTCGGCCATGACGGCCGCGTGCACGAAGCCGGTGCGGCCGTTCCAGTTATCCTCCGGCAGCGCGGCCGAGATCACCGGCACGTACTTGAAGTTCGGCAGGATCGCTTCCCACTGGCGGCACAGGGCGTCCATGTACAGGTCCTGCGGACGGCGGCCGCCCCAGTACAGGGTCATCGGCCGCTGCGAGTCCTGCGCGCGCAGGTGCTCGACGATGGCCTTGATCGGCGCGAAGCCGGTGCCCGAGGCCAGCAGCACCATCGGCTTGTCGCTGTCCTCGCGCACGAAGAAGGTGCCCATCGGGCCTTCGAAGCGCAGGATGTCGCGTTCCTTCATGGTGCCGAACACCTGTTCGGTGAACAGGCCGCCCGGCATGTGGCGGATGTGCAGGCTCAGCGGCTGGTCCTGGTCCGGCGGCGAGGCCAGGCTGTAGCTGCGGCGCTTGCCGTCGCGCAGCATGAATTCGATATACTGGCCGGCGCGGTATTTCAGCGTTTCGTTGGCGGGCAGCTGCAAGGTCATGATGATGACGTCCGGCGCCACTTTTTCCAGCGTCGCCACGCGCGACGGCATCTTGCGGATCGGATAGTCGTCGCTGCCGGCCACTTCGCGCGCTTCGATCACCAGGTCTTCGTGCGCGATGGCGCAGCAGAACAGCGAATAGCCGGCCGCCTCGTCTTCCTTGGTCAGCGCGCGCTCCTGGTGCGGCTTGTGCGTGACCGAACCGGACACCACCTTGCCGCGGCAGGAGCTGCAGGCGCCGTTCTTGCAGCCGTAGGGCAGGCCGATGCCGGCGCGCATGGCCGCCGCCAGGACGGTTTCGTCTTCCTCGCAGCTGAATTGGTGGCCGCTAGGCTGTACAGTAATTTGAAACGTCATACAATCCTTCAAATGAAAAACCACAATCTTCGTAAATTCAAGCGGCCGCGCCTGCTGATCGTCGGCTGCGGCGATGTCGGCATGCGGCTGTTGCCGCTGCTGCGCCCGCACTTTCGCGTGTTTGCCACCACCAGCCAGCCATCGCGCTGCGCCGAACTGCGCGCGCTGGGCGCCGTGCCCATCGTGGCCGATCTCGACCAGCCGGCCAGCCTGCGCCGCCTGGCGGGGCTGGCCAGCCATGTGGTCCACCTGGCGCCGCCGCCGGCCGAGGGGCCGCTGGACCGCCGCACGCGTAATTTGTCCGCCATTTTACCTGAGCACGGCCGTCTGGTTTATGTCAGCACCACCGGAGTCTATGGCGATTGCAGCGGACTGTTGTTTGACGAGAGCCGTCCGGTGGCGCCGCGCAACCCGCGCGCGCTGCGCCGGGTGGACGCCGAACAGGTGCTGCGGCGCTGGGCGGTGCGCGCCGGCGCGCAATTGTCCATCCTGCGGGTGCCGGGCATCTACGCCGCCGACCGCCTGCCGCTCAAGCGCCTGCAGGCCGGCACGGCCGCGCTGATCGAGGCGGACGACGTCTACACCAACCACATCCATGCGGACGACCTGGCGGCCATCATCGCCCGCGCGCTGTTCCGCGCCTTGCCCAACCGTATATATCACGCGGTCGACGACAGCGACATGAAGATGGCGGCGTATTTCGATGCGGTGGCCGATGCGTTCCAGCTGCCGCGGCCGCCACGCCTGCCGCGGGCGGAATTGCAGAAGGTGGTGACGCCGGCGCTGCTGTCGTTCATGTCCGAGTCGCGCCGGCTGGCCAACGGCCGCATCAAGCGCGAGCTGGGCGTGCGGCTGCGCCACGCCACCGTGGCCGACGCCCTGAAGGGCCTTACTTCTTCTTCGCGCTGAGGCGCTGCTGCTGTTTCTTTTGGGTCTGGACCTTGTTCTGCTTGGCCTCGTACAGGGCGGTGGCGTCCAGCTTGGCCTGGGCCGGCGTGCGCATCTCCTCGACGTCGTCATGCTTGACGAAATAATCGGCGGCCTGGGCGTCGACCACCAGCTTGATCGCGGCGGCGTCGTCGAGATTGTAGATCTCGTGCAGGAGTGTTGTTACTTCATCAAGGAATTCTTCGTAAGTCATAGGCTTTAAGGGGCGCGATGTAAAAACAGGTAAAGGGGAGGGCGGAAGTTACAGTAATGCAAGCTCTGTGTCAGCTTTTTGTGACAAACTGGTAACAGGTTCGCTTGATTCAAATCAAGCAAGTCGTCACATGATACGATATTGTTAGTAATCTTATGAAGGAGCCACGCGGATGCCAGCCACTTTCCATCCTACCAAGGAACAGGTTCGGGCCTACATGCACCAGCGTGAATGCGACCGCCGTCCACCGCCGATGCCGGAAGAAATCCGCCGGCAACTAGGCTGGCATGGCCATAACGGCAATATTGACTTTCCCTCCACTTCCTCACTCCTCCTCCCCGGCACCATCGCGCAACTGGCCACCTTGCTGGCCGTCGAATGGTGCTTCCTCGCCGCCGGCATCAGCCGTTCCAACTAGTCTTTACCGGAATTTATACCTTTTCTTGCAACAAAAAACTTCCTAGCACAAGAAATAGGGGTAAAATCTATCTAAATCTCACATAAATGTGTGATGAGTTAGCCGTTCGTTAACGTAAGCGTGTATTATCTCGGTTAAGCACTAAAAACCGGCATAAATGTCTGTGTTTTGTAGTGCTTCATTGGTAAATGAGCTAAAAATTTTTCTTACCCATGTGTCGTTTTTTTCCAAAAAACGGCCGGAACCTACTTAAAAACATTATGTCTATCAAAGAAATCACCGCATCGCCGACCTACAACCCGAATCGCGTGTTGGACGCCATCATCGAGAAGCTGCAACTGAAGAACGATGCCGCCCTGTCGCGCGCCCTGGAAGTGGCTCCGCCGGTCATCAGCAAGATCCGCCACAACACGCTGCCTATCGGCGCGACCATCCTGATCCGCATGCATGAGATCAGCGATTTCAGCATTCGCGAACTGCGCGAACTGATGGCGGCCTGATGAAGCCCTCGGCTGCATAAAGAAAAACGGCGCGTACCTTGCGGTAACGCGCCGTTGTTTTATGCGGCTGTGTTGGTGGCGATGCTTCGGTCAGGCCGAGGTGCTGATCGTGGTGCCGATACGCTGGCCGCTGGTGTTGACCGTGGGCGCCGCGGCAACTTGCGGTGGTGCGGGCGGCGCCGGCGGGGCAGCGCGCTCGACCGGTTTGTCCGCCACCGTCTTGACCGGCTCAGGCTGGCGGGCGGGCGGTGTCGCCTGGACGGCGGCGGTGCTGGAGGCTACTGAATTGACAGCCATGATGTACTCCCATCGTCTGTAAATATCCCCTGAGTATGCCACTTTTCTGAGCATGTCGCGAGCGCGCTTCGCCTGCCTGTGGCGCGGACGCCGTAGTGCGGCGAACGGTGTCAGGCGGCCGGCGCCAGGCGCGGGCGGTCGGTGTACAGGCCGGCCAGGCGCGCCTTGTCGATGACCGCGCCCGCTTGTGCCGCACCCGTCACCGACTGGGCCAGCTGGCCCGGCGACGCCGAGTAGGCGAACTTGGCCGGCGAGGCCGAATACGCGGTTTTCATGGCGGCCTGGGCCGGCGATGCCGAATATGCGGTGGCGCCTGGCGAGGCCGAGTAAGCGGTGCTGGCCGGCGAGGCCGAGTAGGCCGTCTGCAGGCCGGCGGTGTGGCGCAGGTAATCCTCGCCGAACGTCGCCTCGTACAATTCCTTCATGCGCAGGCCCATGCTTTCATGCGCCGCCAGGTCGTCCTCGCCGCGCAGGCCGATATACGGGAAGTGGTGCAGGAACTGGCCGAACACGGCGTCGCAGTCGGCCGCGTATTTCATCGTGTCGAGGATGTGGTAGTGCCAGAAGGTGTCGACATCGACCCGCGGCGCCGCCTGTTCCGCCGGGAACATCTTCATCAGGAACAGAAAGCGGCGGTATTCGAATTCAATGGCATTGGCGCGTTCCAGCGACCAGCCTTCGCCGGATTCCTTGTGCATCAGCTTGACTTTGATTGGTTCGAGGTCCAGAGCATCGATAGCATTCATGGAGACTTCCTTTGAGTGGATGAAGCGGGTTGAAAAAAGCAGAGTACGCTTGATTTTTGCTCAGCCGAGGAAGCGTTTCCTTGATTTTTCTCAATGTTTGTCAGGAAATTCCTACTCGCTGTACCAGATTAATCTGACGGTGACCTGATGACCGACGTCTCAGTTGGTCGCGTCGGCCGCCAGGCGGGCCGTGTCGTTGATGTCGTCGATCGAGGGCGGCGCCACGTAGTCGACCGGCACCGAGATGGTGACCGTGGTGCCGCCGTTCGGCGTGGCGGTGATGGCGCAGTGGCCGCCGAGCAGGCTGATGCGCTCTTCGATGCCGACCAGTCCGAACGAGCCGACCTTGTTGCGGTTGCTGTCGCGCATGCCGACGCCATTATCGCTGATGGTCATGGTGAGCATGCCGCTGGTGTGGCGCAGTTCCACCCGCACCAGGCTGGCGCCCGCGTGCTGGATGATGTTGCTCAGCGATTCCTGCAGCACGCGGAAGAAGGCGGTGGCGCAGCGGTCGTCGATGCTGATGTCGCTCTGGTGTTCGATCAGCTCGCAGACCATGCCGGAGCGCTGGCGGAACTGGGCGATCTGCCATTCCACGGCCGCGCTCAGGCCCAGGTCCAGCACCGTCGGCCGCAGGTCGTTGATGATGTGGCGCACGCTCTTGATGGTGCTGTCGATCTGGCTCAGCGTGCTGCGCGCGCGCGCGTGCAGGCGCGGGTGGCCCTGCCGCGTGCGGCTGGCCAGCATGTCGGCTTCGATCCGCAGCACCAGCAGGTTCTGGCCCAGGTCGTCGTGGATTTCGCGCGCGATGCGCTTGCGCTCCTGCTCCTTGATCTGGTCGGCATGGGCGGCCAGCCGGCGCAGCTTGAGGTGCGACTGCTGCAGCTTGGCTTGGCTGTCGCGCAGCTCCTTGGTCATCGCCTTGGCCATCTTGATGGCGCGCAGCCGCGACGACGACAGCGTGTGGAACAGCAGGTAAAACAGCAGCGAGCCGACAAAGCCGCACAGCATGGACAGCCACGGCAGGAAGGCGTCGAAGTTGCTGTACCAGACCGACTTGGGCGAGCTGAAATGCGCGTTCCACTGGCGGCCGTTGAAGTCGAGCGGCAGCCTGATGGTGAACTGGTCGGCCGGACGGGCGGCGCGGTGCACCAGGTCCTGGTTGTCGTACAGCAGCGTGATCGGCGTCTTTTCAGTGCCACTGATGGCGCCGTCGTCGTACAGCATCAGGTGGACATCCTGCACCTGCATCTGCTCCAGCGCCGCCTGCACCAGGCGCGGCACGCTGAAACCGATGCCGACCGAACCGGTGTAGGCGGCGCGGCGCTGGGCGACGTCGTACAGCGGCATGTCCTTGCGGTAGATCGGCAGGCGCATCGCCAGCGCCCAGCCCTGGGCGTCCTTGGTGTTCTCGATCGGCATGCCGGAGGTGATCAGCGCGCCGGTGTCGCGCGCCTCGGCGATGGCGCGCGCCGCGCGCTCGCGGGCGGCGATGTCGATGCCGATGCGGTCGCGGAACGGCGCCACCGGTTCGATCATCGTCAGCACCGAGTAGGCGGGGCGGCGGCCGGGCGGCCTGATGGAGAAATCCGGATAGCCCAGCGCCAGGCCGTCGCCGCTGTGGGCGGCGCTGCGCTCGAAGGCGTCGCGCTCGGCGTCGGTGACGTAGCGGGTGTAGTTGATGTTGTTGAGCGCAGGGAACTGGCGTGCCAGGTTCAGGCCGCCGACATAGCGGTGAAAGGAGGCGCGGTCGACGCCGTCGCTGGCGTCGAAGAAACTGGCGGTGGCGCGCAGCACGTCGGTGTAGGCGTTGATGCGCGAGGTGATGTTGTACTGCGCGTTGCGCGACTGGTACAGGAAACGTTCCTCGGCGTCATGCTCGATGGTGCGATAGACGCCGACATAAAACAGCGCGCCGATGCCGAGCGACAGCATGACGCCGGCCCACCAGACCGGCTTGGTCGGCGAGAACAGCTGTTTTTGAGCGAGGAAGGTTGCCATGTTAGGTGCCTGAAGCAACTCCTGAAACCGGGGGGAAGGCCGAATATAGGAAACTTTACCGGTGCGAGTCAAGTAAATTTGCGTTTTGGCATCATCTTAACATTTTGATACCGAATTCCCGGCGAGAAAAAACCGGCGCCTCTGCTATGCGGGGCGCCGGCCCTTGGTCGCTGTATTATCCGGATCGCTTTACTTGGCGACCCAGCTGTCCTTCAGGGTCACGATGCGGTTGAACACCGGCTTGCCCGGCGTCGAATCGACGCGGTCGGCGACGAAGTAGCCATGGCGCTCGAACTGGAAGCGCTGGTCCGGCTGGGCCGCGCTCATGCCCGGCTCCAGGAAGGCGGTGACCACTTCCTTGGCGTTCGGGTTCAGCAGCGAGATGAAGTCCTTGCCGCCGGCGTCAGGCTGGGCGTCGGTGAACAAACGGTCGTACAGACGCACCTCGGCTTGCAGCGCGGTGGCGGCGGAGACCCAGTGGATGTTGCCCTTGACCTTATAGTTGTCCGAGCCCGGCGTGCCCGATTTCGAGTCCGGGAAGTAGTTGACGTGCACCGCCACCACCTTGCCGTCCGCGTCCTTGTCGTAGCCGGTGCATTCGGTCACGTAGCCGTGGCGCAGGCGCACGCGGCTGCCCGGCTTGTCGTCGATCGGCGGGTAGTAGCGGAAATAGCCCTTGCTCGGCACTTCCATGAAGTCCTCTTCCTCGATCCACAGCTCACGCGTGATGGGGAAGGTGCGCACGCCCATTTCCGGATGGTGCGGATGGACCGGCGACGTGCATTCCTCGCTCAGGCCTTCAGGGTAGTTGTCGATGATCAGCTTGAGCGGACGCAGCACGGCGGTGGCGCGCGGCGCCTTCGGATCGAGGTCTTCGCGCAGGCAGCCTTCGAGCGTGCTCATGTCGATCCAGCCGTCGGACTTGGTCACGCCGATGCGCTCGCAGAACAGCTGGATCGCTTCCGGCGTGTAGCCGCGGCGGCGCAGGCCGACGATGGTGGGCATGCGCGGGTCGTCCCAGCCGTCGACGATTTTCTCGTCGACCAGCTGGCGCAGCTTGCGCTTGCTGGTGATCACATAGGTCAGGTTCAGGCGCGAGAATTCGTACTGGCGCGGCACCGGCAGCTTGAAGAAGCCGCCCGCCGACAGCGTTTCCAGCAGCCAGTCGTAGAACGGGCGGTGGTCCTGGAATTCCAGCGTGCAGATCGAGTGGGTGATGTTTTCCAGCGCGTCCGAGATCGGGTGCGTGTAGTCGTACATCGGGTAGATGCACCAGGCGTCGCCGGTGCGCACGTGGTGGGCGTGGCGGATGCGGTAGATGGCCGGGTCGCGCATGTTCATGTTCGGCGACGACATCGCGTCCTCGCTGATTTTCGCGCGCAGGATGTGCTCGCCGTCGGCGTATTTGCCGGCCTTCATGTCGCGGAAGATCTGCAGCGATTCGGCGACCGGACGGTCGCGGAACGGCGAGTTCTTGCCCGGCGTGTTGAAATTGCCGCGGTTGGCCGCCATATCGTCCGCCGACTGGCTGTCGACGTAGGCGTAGCCTTTTTCGATCAGGTATTCGGCCATCGCGTACAGCTGGTCGAAGTAGTCGGACGCGTAGTGCAGGTGGTGCTCGACGCCGCCGTTGGCGGCTGGATAGTCGTAGTCGAAGCCCAGCCACTTGACGCTGTCGATGATGGTGTCGACGTATTCCTGCTCTTCCTTGGCCGGGTTGGTGTCGTCGAAGCGCAGGTTGCAGCGGCCCTGGTAGTCGCGCGCCAGGCCGAAGTTCAGGCAGATCGATTTGGCGTGGCCCACGTGCAGATAGCCGTTCGGCTCGGGCGGGAAGCGGGTGATCACGCTCGGCATCCCAGGGCGGACGTGGGTGCCGGCGGCCAGGTCGGATTCGACGATGGCGCGCAGGAAGTTGGAGGTCAGGACGGGCGCTGGGCTGTTTTTGTCGTTGCTCATCTGAAAAGTTGGCTTTGCAAAAGTTCGAGTGAAGGGCATTTTACCGTATCCCTCCTGCTGGCTGAGGGGAAATGCTGCATTGCGGCGGCCCGCGGGCGGTTTGGCCACCCGGCACAGGTATAATTCGTCTTTAATTGTTCGGCATCACGGCCCGGAGTTTCCAAAATGGAAAATTACTACAACACGCTGGGTATAGCGCCTAACGCCACCGACGACGAAATCAAGAAGGTCTATCGCTCGCTGGCGATGCGTTTCCACCCGGACCGCAACCAGGCGCCCGGCGCGGAGGCGCGCTTCAAGAGCATCACCAAGGCCTACGAAATCCTGTCCGACCCGGTCAAGCGCGAGGAATACAATCAGAGCGTGAACCACCGCATCATCATCGATGCGGAAGCGGAAGCGTACCAGTTGTGGCGTTCGGTGTTCAACCTGCATGGCACCGTGCTGCCACCGGCCTGAGCCGGCCACACTAACAAGAAAGCAAGCAATGTCTAGAAAAGTACACCCCGAGTTCGCCTATCAATCGCGCGAGCTGGAAGGCCAGATCGAGGGCATCCTGGGCGATCCGCCGGACCGCAAGAACTACCAGCGCATGATCGACGCGCTGGTGTCCGAGTACGCCAGCGGCGGCGGCATCGAGGACGTCAACATGCTGGCGTTCGCGCTGGTCGACCACCTCGAGTTCAACAACCCGAAAGGCCTGCTGGCCGAGGCCGAGGACTACGAGTTCGGCGATGCCGCGCGCGTGTTCGCGATGGCTTCGTGCAAGGGCGAGGAGGCGGCGCGCATGTACGCGGCGCTGGAAGACAATCTGCCGGACCTGGCGCGCCAGGCCATCATCACGGCGTTCCTGTACAAGAATCCGCGCAAGTGGGACGACGACGACCAATCGCTGGAACAACTGTCGGCCAACGACGACGGCGACGATGTCGACGACGACGATCACCAGGCCACCGACGACTTCGCCCAAATGTTCGATCAGGATGGAGAGTAATCATGTCCGACGAAACTACAAAGTCCAGTAATCTGCCGGCGCTGAGCAAGCAAGTGACGGAGCTGGTGCTGGCCGGCTCGCTGAGCCATGCCGAGCAAGCCTTCGCCGAAGCGGCCGACCAGTTCGGCGACCTGGCGGTGGTGGAGGTGCTCAACAACATTCCGCCGCAAGTGACGGCGCTGCACATGGCCGGCTTCGACGGCGGCAAGATGTCGCTGGCGACCCTGCTGGTGCCGCCCAAGGCCTGGGCCGACAGCCTGGCGTTCTTCGCCGCCACCTGGCCGGACGACCTGATCGAGGACGATCCGGAGCGCATCGCCGAATCGCTGTTCGCGCACGTCCACGGCGTGGTGTTTTCCACCGACGACGAGGAACGCCGCGTCGAGCTGCTGCAGGCCGCCTCGGCGACCGACCACGGCGCGACCGCGTTCGCCATCCTGTTTTCGATGGCGCCTAAGGAAATCCTGGAAGTGGCCGGCGAGATCATCTCGAAAGGCCCGTACCTGACCGGCCAGACCTCGTCCGACAACGACGTGGTTCCGCTGGCGATCGCGCTGGCGCAGGCGTCGGAAGACGGCTGGGACCGCGCGCTGTTCGAGCTGTTCCCCGAGTTCCGCCACAGCGCCGACCTGGCCGACGCCGAGTTCAGCGACGACCCGGACGAGGAGCCGACCTTCCTGCAGCGCTCCACCAAGGAATTGCTGTACCGCTTGCGCAAGCAGGTACCGTCCACGCGCAGCGCCGCCAAGCCTGGTTCGCGCCGCAGCCTGGGCACCGGCATTTTCTCGTGATGGAATACTGATACATGCTGCCAGCAATCGTTGTAGAAAATTTGCCGCGCCTGACCCGCGCGATCCAGCAACTGGCGAGCCATCCGGACGACGACGCGGCCTACGCGCTGGCCGATGAGCTGACCGGCATCACCGCCATGGTGGCCGAGAAGTTCACCAACGACCGCACCGCCGACGGCATCCAGAAGGCGCTGCAGCTGACGGTGGGCGGCGTGTCGCTGGGCCTGGACCACGCGCTGCTGCACGAGGGCGACCTCGCGGCGCTGGACTTCCTGGTCGAGCACGGCGCCGAGCACGCGTTCCAGATCGGCTTCCGCCTGATCAAGGAGCTGTCGGCGCTGCCGGAGGATGCGCTGGTCGGCGAGTACGATACCGATCCGGTGTACTCGGCGCGCCGGCTGCGCGACCTGTTCATCGACCTGTGCCAGACCGATCCGAACCAGAACTGGAACGGCATGGAGCGCTACGAGATCATGCTCAAACAGCGCAAGGAAGTACAGGCCGTGGTGCGGCTGGCCGGCTGGCTGCGCCGTCACAACAGCGAAGGCCCGGTCAGCGACTCCGACCTGAACGCGGAAGGCGTGATCGCGCTGGCCATCATCTTCGCCATCGAGGGCGGCGGCCGTATCGTCGCGCGCACCGGGCAGAAGGAGTTCGAGCGCTTCGTCAAGGCGGTGCGCAAGGCCAAGCCGGACTACGAAGAGGGCTGGGCGGCGCTGATGGCCAAGGTGCCGGTGCAGCACCACCCGGTGCTGCTGGAGCGCATCGACAGCTACCGCAAGAGCTGCACGGTGATCCAGAACATCAAGGGCCGCACGGCGATGAAAACGCTGTTCGCGGAACTGGAAAACTACGCCGGTTCCGAGCTGGACGCGGACTACTCCTAGGCTTCGGCGGCCTCGCGCGCCACGGCCACAAAGGCCGCCACCAGCGGGGCCGCTTCTTCCTTTCTTTGCGCCAGCAGCAGCGTGGTGTTGGCCTCCGGGTCCGCCAGCGGGCGGTAGCACACGCCGCCCATCCGGATGATGTCGAAGGAACTCGGCAGCACCGAAATCCCGCAGCCGGCCGCCACCAGGCCGATGATGGTCGACGCTTCGCCCGCTTCCATCGCCACCGTCGGCATGAAGCCTGCCGCGCGGCACAGCCGGAAAATCTGCGGATAGATACCGGTGCCGGCCGTCTTCGGATACATGACGAACGGTTGTCCCTCGAGGTCGCTGATGGCGACCGCCTGCTGCTTCGCCAGCGGATGCTCCAGCGGCAGCACCAGCACCAGCGGGTCGTGCCGCAGCACCGTCATGCCGACCGAATCGGGCACCGCCGCCTCCGGCGGCCGCACCAGTCCCAGGTCCAGCTCGCGGTTGGCGATGGCGTCGATCTGGCGCAGCGTCGACATTTCATGCAGGGTCAGCGTCACCCCCGGATAGCGCTGGCGGTAGCGGTTGACCACGGTGGCGAACAGCGGCGTCAGCGGGGTGGAGAAGGTGAAGCCCACGCGCAGTTCGCCGGCCTCGCCGCGCTCGGCCCGGCGCGCCGTCTGCACCGCCTGTTCCGACAGCGACAGCACGCGGCGGGCGTCGTCGAGGAACAGCTTGCCCGCTTCCGTCAGCCGCACCC
Organism: Duganella sp. LjRoot269; assembly: GCF_964254095.1. NCBI lineage: Bacteria > Pseudomonadati > Pseudomonadota > Betaproteobacteria > Burkholderiales > Oxalobacteraceae > Duganella > Duganella sp. LjRoot269. The sequence continues at coordinate 1,971,006 of NZ_CAXUSL020000001.1, forward strand.
AGCGCTTGCTGCGTTCGAGAAGCTGAGCGCCCACTTCGGCTTCCAGCTGCTGGATCTGGTGGCTCAGCGGCGGCTGGCCGATGTGCAGGCGCTCGGCGGCGCGGGTAAAGCTGAGCTCCTCGGCGACGGCGACAAAGTAGCGCAGGTGGCGCAATTCCATGGTTGTTATCTTTTTAAAGTATGAGTAACGGCTTAAATATATATTGGACAGTAGTTATGTGCAATCCTATGATGAGGTCATCGTACCTCTGACCGGATCATTCCATGTCCCTAGCTTCCGCCATGCCGGCGCCCCGCATTGCCGTCGGCAGTCCCGAGTTCAAGCGCAGCAACCGCGCGCTGTTCTTCGGCGGCTTTTCCGCCTTCGCGCTGCTGTATTGCGTGCAGCCGCTGATGCCCTTGCTGTCGCACGAGTTCGCGCTGAGCGCTGCGCAGAGCAGCATGGTGCTGTCGGTATCGACCGCCGCGCTGGCGGTGTCGCTGGTGGCGTCGAGCGCGCTGTCGGAGCGGCTGGGCCGCAAGCCGCTGATGGTGGCGGCCATGGCCATCTCGGCGCTGCTGACGATACTGTGCGCGTTCGCCCACAGCTATCCGCAATTGCTGCTGATGCGCGCGGCGCTGGGCGTGGCGTTGGGCGGCATGCCGGCCATCGCCATGGCCTACCTGGGCGAGGAGATCGAGCCGACCTCGCTGGGGTTGTCGATGGGGCTGTACATCAGCGGCAGCGCGTTCGGCGGCATGGCGGGGCGAGTGATCACTTCGGTGCTGAGCGACCATTTCTCGTGGCGGCTGGCGCTGGCCGCGGTCGGCGTGGCCGGCGTGCTGGCGGCGTGGGAGTTCTGGCGTTCGTTGCCGGCGTCGCGCCATTTCGTGCCGGTCAGCGGCGGCTGGCGCTCGCTGCCGGCCGGCTTCAGGCTGCATTTGTCCGATCCCGGCCTGCCGTGGCTGTTCGCGCTGGCCTTCCTGCTGATGGGGGCGTTTGTCAGCCTGTACAACTACATCGCCTACCGGCTGCTGGGCGCGCCGTTCGGCTTGAGCCAGAGCCTGGTCGGGGCCGTGTCCTTCCTGTATTTGCTGGGGATCTACAGTTCGGTGTGGGCCGGGCGGCTGGCGGACCGCTACGGCCGCCGCCACGTGCTGTGGGTGGTGATGACCATCATGCTGGTCGGGCTGCTGCTGACCTTGTCAAACTGGCTGCCGCTGATCGTCGCCGGCGTCGCCATGTTCACCTACGGCTTCTTCGCCACGCACTCGGTGGCCAGCAGCTGGGTGGGGCGGCGCGCGACCACCAACAAGTCGCTGGCCTCGGCGCTGTACCTGTTCTTCTACTACCTCGGTTCCAGCGTGGTCGGCTCGGCCACCGGCGTCATGTGGGGCCGCGACGGCTGGCCGGGCGTGGTGATGGTGCTGGGCGCGGCGCTGGCGCTGGCAATGCTGGTGGCGCTGCGGCTGCGCCGCCTGGCGCCGCTGGGTGCGGCGGAGCGGTAGCCGATCAGCACAGGTAGTACTTTTTCTTCCCTTCGTCGATGCTGATGCAGTAGCTGCCTAGGCCCGTGGTGATGCGGTAGATGCGCACGCGGGCATCGGGCGACGTCAGTTCGGTGATGCGGGCAGCCTGGAACCATTTCGGGCCGACCGCGTCATGCGCGGCACTGATGCCGCGTTCCAGCATGGCCTGTTTGCTGTCCGGTGTTGGCGACGGCGAGCGCGCGGGGAAGGCGGCGCGCAAATCCTTGTCGATTTTTCCCAAGTCCAGCTTGGCTTGCCTCAGGATGTCTACAGCTGTCGCCGGCGCTTGCGCGGCCGTGACGGGCTGGGCGAACGGATCGTCTGGCGGCAGCATTGCCGGCGTTGGGTTGTCGACGGTGACCGGTTGCTGGATCGATGGCGCGCGGGATTGCGACGGCACTGCGGTAACAGGCGGGCGGCCGGCATGGGGCCGGATCGCAGGTCGCGACTTATCCAGCGGCCTGGGCGGCGTTGTCATCGGCAGCAGCCACTGGATCTCCGGGCCCGTTGTGCGCGGCACATCGGCCGCTTGCTGGCGCTGGATGAACGCATAGAGTATCGCCATGTGCAGCAGCGCAGTGGCGAGCAGTCCGGGAAGGTAGTGTTGTCGTCGCAAGGTCATGCCGGAAGAATAACTTGTAATTCAGGAAGTTATCAACTTTGTCACAGGTTATTACAATGCCAGCAGCAATCCCTTCCAGCGGGCGTCATGCTCGCCACCCAATGTTGGCACTGCGTGGACCACGGCATAGCCGTCCAGCGCGCCGTCGTCGAGCAGAGGGGGCTGCGTCGGCGGGGAGGGTGTAAGGTTGCGGCTGGCGGCGCGACCAAGCTGCATCGCTTACCGTCTGGAGCCACCCGTGAAACACCTGATCCTGAGCCTGACCGCGGCCGCCGCGCTGAACATTCCGCCGGCGCTGGCCGCCGCCAGTTGCACGTTGCACAGTCCCGCCTACCGCATCGCCTTGCTGGAGTTGTACACGTCCGAGGGCTGCAGCAGCTGCCCGCCGGCCGACCAGTACGTCAGCGGCTTGCGCGGCGACGGCATCACGGCGCAGCAGGCGGTGCTGCTGTCCGAGCATGTCGATTACTGGAACTACATCGGCTGGAAAGATCCGTTTTCCAGCAAGACCTTCACCGACCGCCAGCGCTGGCTGAGCGACCTGGCCGGCTCCCGCACCATCTACACGCCGGAGATCTTCGTCGGCGGCAAGGAGCAGCGCGGCTGGCCGCGCGGCGTGGCCGACGCGGTCAGGCGCGTCAACGGGCTGGCGGCGCAGGCCGACATCAGCATCACGCTGGGCGCGGCCGGCGCCGGCGGCCTGCCGGTGGAAGTGAAGGCCGGTTCGGCGCGGGAAGGCAAGCTGTTCATCGCGCTGGTCGAGAACGGCGTTGCCAGCCAGGTCAGGGCGGGCGAAAACAGCGGCCGCTTGCTGCGGCATGATTTTGTCGTGCGCGAGTGGCTGGCGCCGGTGCCGCTGGCGGGCGGCGCGGCGTCGTTCAGGCAGGTGCTGGCGCTGCCGCCCGGCGCGGCGGCGGGCAGGCTGGGCGTCAGCGCCTTCGTGCAGACGCCGCAGGGCGAAGTGCTGCAGGCGCTGGCGTTGCCGGTGTGCGGCGGCTAGCGCAGCGCCGGCTTCAGGAACGGGTTTCGATGCCGGCGGCGGGCTGTTCCCGCTGTTCCATGCTGTTGTGGATCAGGCGGTGATATTGGAACGCTTCGCGGATGCTTTCGCGCAGCGTCTGGTCGTCCCACGGCTTGGTGTAGAAGCGGTAGATCTCGCCGCGGTTGATGGCGTTCAGCACCGTCTCCAGCTCGGTGTAGCCGGACAGGATGATGCGTATCGTGCCTGGATACAGCTTCTTGACGCGGCTGAGGAATTCGGTGCCGTTCATGCCCGGCATGCGCTGGTCGCTCATGACCACCTGCACCTGGTGCAGCGCCAGCAAGTTGAACGCCTCTTCGGCCGTGTTGGCGCGCAGCACGCGGTAGCCGTCGAGCCGGAACACCCGGGTCAGCGCGGCCAGGATGCTGGGCTCGTCGTCCAGCAGCAGCAGGGTTTGCTGCTGGCGCGGTTCCTCGTTGTTCGGCAGCGCCAGGCTGCGTTCCTGCCGCAGCAGGTCGGCGAACGCGTCCGGCGCCAGCGGCCGGCTGAAATAATAGCCCTGTATCTCGTCGCACAGATAGCGCCGCAGATAGGCCAGCTGCGGCTCGGTCTCGACCCCTTCGGCGATGACCTTGAAGCCGAGGCTGTGGCCGAGCGCGATGACGGAGCGCACGATGGCCGCCACCTTCGGCTCGGTCAGCATTTCGCGCACGAAGGACTGGTCGATCTTCAGGTAGTCGATGGGGAACAGCTTGAGGTAGGCCAGGCTGGAATAGCCGGTGCCGAAATCGTCGATCGACAGCGCGATGTCGAGCCGCTTGAGTTGCGACACCACGGACACCGCCGCGCCGACGTTGTCCATCATCAGGCTCTCGGTCAACTCCAGTTCCAGGTATTGCGCATCGAGGCCGCTGTCGGTCAGCGCGGCCTGGATCTCGCTGGCCAGCGCCGGATCGCGGAACTGGCGCGCCGACAAGTTGACCGCCACCCGCAGCGGCGTCAGCCCGGCGGTCTGCCAGGCCATGTTCTGCGCGCAGGCGGTGCGCAGCACCCAGCGGCCGATGGCGACGATCAAGCCGGTCTCCTCGGCCACCGGGATGAAGCGCGCCGGCGACACCATGCCCAGCGTCGGATGGCGCCAGCGCACCAGCGCCTCCATGCCGATCACCGCGCCGCTGCGCAGGTCGACCTTGGGCTGGTATTCCAGGCTCAGCTCGTTGCGTGGCAACGCGTGCCGCAGCTCCGCCTCGATCAGCGTGCGCTCGGCGATGCGGATGTGCATCGCCGGCTCGTAGAACTGGACCTGGTTGCGGCCGCCTTCCTTGGCGCGGTACATGGCGATGTCCGCATGCTTGAGCAGCTGCTGCGCCTCGGTGCCGTCGATCGGATAGACGCTGACGCCGATACTGCAGGTGACCGTAAACACTTGCTTGCCCAGCGCGATCGGCGCGGCCACCGCCTCCAGCACGCGCTGCAGCAGCGCGACGATGGCGGTGGCATCGGCATCGGGTAGCAGCAGCAGGAATTCATCGCCGCCCAGCCGCGCCACGGTGTCGCTGTCGCGAATGCAGGTGCGCAGGCGCGTGGCGACGCTGCACAGCAGCTCGTCGCCGGACAGGTGGCCCATGCTGTCGTTGACCAGCTTGAAGTTGTCGAGGTCGATGAACACCACGCCCAGGCCGTGGCCGTAGCGCTGGGCGTAGCTGATGGCCTGGGCCATGCGGTCGCCGAACAGCGCGCGGTTGGGCAGGCCGGTCAGCGCGTCGTGGCTGGCCTGGTGCTCCAGCTGGGCCTGGTAATCGATGGTTTCGGTCATGTCGGTCAGCACACAGACGTGATGGTCGATCTCGCCGCCGGTTGCCTGCACCGGCGCCACGTGCAGCTGGGTCCACAGCGCGGTGCCGTCGCGGTGGCTGGTGCGCAGCAGCAGCGTCACTTCCTGGCGCGAGCGCATGGCCGAGTGCAGCGCGTCGCGCTCGTCCTGCCGGCCCTGGCCGAACAGCATGTCCAGGCTGCGGCCCAGCACGCTCTCGCAAGGGTAGCCGAACAGGCGCGCGAAGGCGGGGTTGGCGTAGTCGATCAGGTCGCCGGTCGGACCGTTGACGGTGATGACGATGGCGTTGACGCTGGCGTCGAGCGCGCGGCCGCGCAGCTGCAGCGTCAGCTCGGCCTGCTTGCGTTCGCTGATGTCCTCGATCGTGCCCAGCACGCCGATGGTGTTGCCGAGGCGGTCGTGAAACGGCAGCTTGTTGATCAGGTACCAGTGCACGCTGCCGTCGGTCAGCGTCATGTGGTCCTGCAGGTTCAGCTGGGGCCGGCCGGTGGCGATGATGACGCGGTCGTCGGCGCGGATGGCCTCGGCGTTGTGCGCCCACGGGAAGTCCTCGTCGCGCTTGCCGACCACGTCGCCGGTGCTGGACAGACCGGCGAAGCGGGCAAACACGGCGTTGCAGCCGTGGTAGGCGCCGTCGAGCCCCTTCCAGAAGATCTGGTGCGGGATGTGGTTGATGACCAGCTGCTTGAGTTCGCGCGAGGCGTGCAACTCCGCCTCCATGCGCAGCTGCTCGGTGATGTCGTGCGCCACCACGAAGCGGGCCAGATGGCCGGCGACGGTCACCGAGTGGGAGGAGATTTCCACATCGATCAGGCTGCCGTCGCGGCGCCGATGGATCCAGCTGCCGGCCCGTTCCGTGCCCTTGGCGGGGGCGGCGGCCAGGTTGCGCTCGAGGCGCTCGATCTGCTCCGGTGGACGGATGTCCTTGATCGTCATCTGCAGGAATTCCGCCTCCGTATAGCCGTAGTGGGTGACGGCGGCGGCGTTCACCACCAGGAAGCGCAACGTTTCCAAATCGTACACCCACATCGGCTGCGGATGCTCTTCGAACAGATGCTTGAAGCGCAGCTTGGATTCGAATACGTCGTAGTCGTTCAGCGGGTAGGCCAGGCAAAGCAGGGACGCTTGCTGGCCGCTGGTGGCTGCGCGCCATTCCAATGTTTGCGTCACCATGTGGCCGATGCCGTCGACGTCCAGCAGTTCCAGCTCGCCGCGCCAGTAGCCGCGCGCGCGCACGGCGGGCAGCGCTTCGCCGCGCAGCATCGCCAGCGCCCATGTCGTATACAACGTGGCGACGGCAGCGCCGGCCTGGGTCGGCCCCAGGGTCGCGATGGAATAACGGTTGACGGCCAGCAGCTGCTCGTTTTCGTCCATGACAAAGGCGAAGTAGGGGCTGTCGGCGAAAAAATGTTCGAAGTCCGCGTGGCAATCCAACGCTTCCAGTTGGCGCCCGGGGTCGCGACCATGAGGGGGATATTCTTGCTGATCCATATCCATTCGGCTGGGCGGAAACGATGTGGATCAATACTAACAGAACACAAGATGCGATGGCCACACGACTAGCTTGCGCGCAACAAGTGATGGAGTTTGATCACGGTCTGATCTGTGTCAAACAGGCGGACGGGGGCTTGAAACTGCGGAAGGAGCGGATGGTCGAATCTGCACTGGCACGCCTGTGCCCGATCCATCGAGGAGGAGTTCATCATGCTGCAAGCGAACGACATCCAGCACCGTTTCCATCTGGTTCAGCAAGCGATAGGGCAGGCCGCGCAAGCCTGTTCCGGCGAGCCCAACCTGCCCAGCGAACTGCGCGACAGCATCCAGCGCCTGGACCGGCATTCCGACACCGCGCAGGAGGTGGTGTTTTCCAGGGACGAGCTGCGGCTGCACAAGCTGGTCCGGGAAATGGACCGGCTGGCAGAGCGGGCCAGGCAGGTATGCCTCAACATTCCGCGACTGTCGCCGCAGCTGCGCGGCGCGGTGAGCTATATGCACAGCCAGATCATGGAGCTGAAGCGGGATATGCGCATCAGCCCGTAACGGACGGGGGCCGGCCGCTTACTTCGGCATGACGTGCCTGAACGTCGGCTCGATGTTCTTCGAGTGCAGGTGCTGGATGATGTCTTCCAGCGTGGCGTCCTTCAGCAGCAGGCCGCTTGGGGCGGCGTGCGGTGCCGCCGCCGGCTCGGCCGGCTTGTGCGGGCGCTCCTTGCCGTGCGGCGGGTGCATGGTGCTGATGGCGTGCGTGAACTGCTTGTCCGTCATGCCTTGCAGGCCTTCCAGGAACGCCGCCTGCGCGGCGTACGGCGGCATCATTTCCAATCCGGATTCGTCGGCGAACGAGGCGCCCATGCCGGGATTGATGAACGCCGCCCAGTTGCCGCTGGCCATGTGCAGGCACGGCGGCAGTTCGGCGGTGGTGCTGGTCACGGTGTCGGGACGCAGGCCGATCTCTTCGTTCGGTATGTCGGGGAAATAGGTCTTGCGCAGCAGGTGCAGAAACTGCTGCGCCTGATTGAGCGGCACCGGCGTCGCCAGCGACATCCACAGCGAGTAGCCGCCGGCGCCGCTGATGCTGACGGCCGGCGCGGGCAGGCCGAGCTGGTCCTGCAGCGCGTTGGCCACGCCGCACAGGCGGTCCCAATGCTGCAGCGCCGGCGCGTCGCCCATGCGGTTGAAATCGACGATCAGCGCGCGCACCAGGCCGTTGTCCGAGACCAGGTTGAGCGACGTGGTTTTCTCGCCGCTCAAGTGCTGCTCCAGCATCCGCGCCGTCAGTTCGCCGGCGGGGAAGCACTCCTGGTCGTCGAGCAGGTACAGCCGTTTTAATTCGGCGATCAGCTTTTCCATTACAGCACTCCCTGCTCGCGCAGCGCGGCGATGTCGTCGTCGCTTTGGCCCAGCAGGTTGCGCAGGACCTCGTCGGTGTGCTGGCCCAGCAGCGGCGGCGCGAGCGCGTTGTCGGCCGGCGTGGCCGACATCTTCATCGGGCTGCGCACCAGCTTCATGCTGCCGGCCGTCGGATGCGGCACCTCCATCACCAGCTCGCGCGCCAGCACTTGGGGATTCTTGTAGACGTCGTCGAGGTTGTTGATCGGGCCGCAGGGCACGCCGACTTCCTCCAGCTTGTCGATCCAGAAATCGCGCGGCTGCGCCAGCACCATGGCCGCCAGCAGCGGCACCAGCTCGTCGCGGTTCTGCACGCGCAGCGGATTGGTGGCGTAGCGCTCGTGCAAGGCCAGGTCGGCGCGGCCGCCCACCTCGACAAACTTCTGATACTGGCCGTCGTTGCCGGTGGCGACGATGATGTAGCCGTCGGCGCACTGGAAGGTCTGGTACGGCACGATGTTCGGGTGCGCATTGCCCCAGCGCTTGGGCGGCTTGCCGCTGTTGAGGTAGTTGCTGCCCATATTGGCCAGCATCGCCACCTGCACGTCCAGCAAGGCCATGTCGATGTACTGGCCTTCGCCGCTGCGGTCGCGGTGCGTCAGCGCGGCCAGGATGGCGATGGTGGCGTACATGCCGGTCATCAGGTCGGTCAGCGCCACGCCGGCCTTTTGCGGACCGCCGCCGGGCAGATCGTCGCGCTCGCCGGTGACCGACATCAGGCCGCCCATGCCCTGGATCAGGAAGTCGTAGCCGGCGCGGTGCGCGTACGGGCCGTCCTGGCCGAACCCGGTCACCGAGCAGTAGACCAGGTCGGGTTTGATGGCTTTCAGCGATTCATAGTCCAGGCCGTAGCGTTTCAGCTGGCCGACCTTGAAGTTTTCCAGCACCACGTCGCAGTGGCTGGCCAATTCGCGTATCAGCGCCTGGCCGTCGGCGCTGGCGATGTCGATCGTGACCGAGCGCTTGCCGCGGTTGGCGGCCAGGTAGTAGGCCGCCTCGGTGGTGTTGTTGCCGGCGGCGTCCTTGGCGTACGGCGGGCCCCAGGCGCGGGTGTCGTCGCCGCTGCCGGGACGTTCGATCTTGATGACGTCGGCGCCGAGGTCGGCCAGATTCTGCGAGCACCACGGTCCGGCCAGCACGCGGCTCAGGTCGAGGACGCGGATATGGCCTAGCGCTTTTGGAGCTGTCATGATGTGTGTAACCTTTTGAGTAATGCTATCAGGCCGCTAGTGTAGTGGCTCAGTCGGGCGCTTGCACATAATTTTTTTGCAATGTGCCGGCCAGTTCGCGCGCGGCCTGCCAGCGCTGCAGCGGCGACGGATAGTCCGGCTTGCTGCGCCGCGGGCGGTCGCTGGCGCGCGCCACCTTCTTGAAATAGGTCGCCAGCCGCGCCGCCGGCCAGCCCGCGCGCCATGCCAGCAGCAGGCCTTCGCGGTCGGCTTCCTGTTCCTGACTGTAATTGGTGGCGGCCAGCAGGTCGATCAGGTCGGTGTCGTGGTCGACCGCGTGTTCCAGCTCCAGGTAGGGGCGCTGCGCCCAGCGCGGATCGAGCAGCAGCGCCTGCTGGTATTCCTTCAGGTTGTGATGCAGGGCGGCGTGCTCGATTTCATGGGCCAGCAGCATGGCCAGTTCGGCGTCGCTCAGCTCCAGCCGGCCGACGTAGTCGGCGCTGACCAGGATCTTGCCGCCGGCCATGCAGTCGGCGTTCTGCTCCGGGTCGCCGGTGGTATGGATTTCCCAGGCCCAGTGCGCGGTGTCCGGGTAGTCGCGCCCGGCCTGGGCGATCAGCGGCAGGGCGATGTTGCGCACGCGCTCGCTGAAGCGCGGGTCGGCGTCCAGCGTCAGTTTGTCGAGCCGGCCGGCGTACAGGATGGCGGCGCGGGAGACCACCAGTTCCTGGGTCAGCGCTTCGGCACCGGCGAGAGCTGACCACAGCAGCAGCACGGCTGGCGCCATTCGTGATAGTGTTGATATGATTGTCATGACAACCTTTCCGAGGCATAGCCATGTGGCCCTACCCAAAAATTGTTGCACACCGCGGCGGCGGGACGCTGGCGCCGGAAAACACGGTGGCCGGACTGCGCGCCGGGCTGGCCTATGGCTTCCGCGCCGTCGAGTTCGACGTGATGCTGTCGCGCGACGGCATCGGCATGGTGATGCACGACCCCGACTTCGGCCGCACAGTGGCGGGGCGGGGCAGCGTGCCGGGCACCGACGCCGTCGAGCTGGCCGCGATGGACGCCGGCAGCTGGTTCGGCCCGCAATTCCGTGATGAACCGGTACCATTCTTCACCCAATTCATCGATTATTGCAAGGCGCAACGCATCTGGATGAACGTGGAAATCAAGCCGGCCGCCGGTTTCGAGCGCGAAACCGGCGCCTGGGTTGCAAAAGTGACACGCGACAGCTATGCCGCCGAACTCACCGCCGGCGACCCTGCCGCCATCCCGCTGCTGTCGTCATTCAGCTTCGACGCGCTGGCGGCCGCCCGCGACGCCGCGCCCGAGCTGCCGCGCGGCTATCTGCTGGACAAGATCCCCGCCGGCTGGCAGGAGCAGGCGCGCGCACTGGGCGCCGTGGCCATCCACACCAACCAGAAGCACCTGACGCGCGAGCTGGCGGCGCAGGTCAAGGCGGCCGGCTACGGCCTGTTTTGCTATACCGTCAACGATCCGCAGCGGGGCCGGGAGATCCTGTCCTGGGGCGTGGACGGGTTCTGCACCGACCGCATCGATTTGATCGGCCCCACCTTCGCCTGAGACCCTGCCTGCGGCGTGGTCATATATAATCAACCCTTTGCATTTGCCAGCTACCTCTGCTTACGACATGAAATCATCTGAAATCCGCGACAAATTCCTCAAGTTTTTTGAATCCAAGGGTCATTCGATTGTCCGTTCCAGCTCCCTGGTACCTGGCAACGACCCGACCCTGCTGCTGACCAACAGCGGCATGGTGCAATTCAAGGACGTGTTCACCGGTACCGACAGCCGTCCGTACACCCGCGCCACCTCCGTGCAGCGCTGCGTGCGCGCCGGCGGCAAGCACAACGACCTGGAAAATGTCGGCTACACCGCGCGCCACCACACCTTCTTCGAAATGCTGGGCAACTTCAGCTTCGGCGACTACTTCAAGCGCGACGCCATCAACTACGCCTGGGAACTGCTGACCAAGGTCTACGCGCTGCCGGTCGACAAGCTGACCGTCACCGTCTACCAGGAAGACGACGAGGCCTACGACATTTGGGCCAATGAAATCGGCGTGCCAAAAGAGCGCATCATCCGCATTGGCGACAACAAGGGCGCGCGCTACGCGTCGGACAACTTCTGGCAGATGGCCGACACCGGCCCATGCGGTCCGTGCACCGAGATCTTCTACGACCACGGCGCCGACATTCCTGGCGGCCCGCCAGGCTCGCCGGACGAAGACGGCGACCGCTTCATCGAAATCTGGAACCTGGTGTTCATGCAGTTCAACCGCGACGAAGCGGGCGTGATGCACAAGCTGCCGAAGCCGTGCGTCGACACCGGCATGGGCATGGAGCGCCTGGCAGCTGTGCTGCAGCACGTGCACTCGAACTACGAGATCGACCTGTTCCAGCACCTGATCAAGGCCGCCGCGCGCGAAACCGGCGCCACCGACCTGGAAAACAAATCGCTGCGCGTGATCGCCGACCACATCCGCGCCGCCGCGTTCATGATCGTCGACGGCGTGATTCCCGGCAGCGAAGGCCGTGCCTACGTGCTGCGCCGCATCATCCGCCGCGCGCTGCGCCACGGCCACAAGCTGGGCCAGACCAAGCCGTTCTTCTACAAGCTGGTGGCCGACCTGGCGATCGAGATGGGCGCCGCCTATCCGGAGCTGGAAGAAGCCAAGGACCGCGTGGCCCAGATGCTCAAGGCCGAGGAAGAGCGCTTCGGCGAGACGCTGGAAACCGGCATGAAAGTGCTGGAAGCGCAGCTGGCCAAGGACGGCAAGGGCATCGACGGCGCCACCGCCTTCACCTTGTACGAGACCTACGGCTTCCCGCCGGACCTGACGGCCGACATCTGCCGCGAGCGCAATATAGAGTTCGACCAGGCCGGCTACGACGCCGCGCTGAAGGAAAGCCAGGAACTGTCGCGCAAGGGCGGCAAGACCACCAAGGACAGCAAGGTCGAGTACTCGGGCGAGAAAAACAAATTCGTCGGCTATGACAACCTGACGCACAGCAGCAAGGTCGTCGCGCTGTACGCGGCCGGCACGCCGGTGCAGGAACTGAAGGCTGGCCAGGCCGGCATCGTGGTGCTCGACACCACGCCGTTCTACGCGGAATCCGGCGGCCAGGTGGGCGACCAGGGCGTCATCAGCTCGGGCGCGGCGCAGTTCAGCGTCAGCGACACGCTGAAGATCCAGGCCGACGTGTTCGGCCACCACGGCGTGCTGGAGTCGGGCGCGCTGAAAGTGGGCGATGCGGTCAGCGCCAACGTCGATCAAGCCAAGCGCGCGCGCACCATCCGCAACCACTCGGCCACCCACCTGATGCACAAGGCCCTGCGCGAAGTGCTGGGTTCGCACGTGGCGCAGAAAGGCTCGCTGGTCGATCCGGACAAGACCCGCTTCGACTTCAGCCACAACGCGCCGCTGACGGCCGAGCAGATCGCCGAAGTGGAAACCAAGGTCAACAAGGAGATCCTGGAAAACCACGCGACCAAGGCGCAGCACATGTCCTTCGACGACGCGGTCAAGCACGGCGCGATGGCGCTGTTCGGCGAGAAGTACGGCGACGAAGTGCGCGTGCTGGATATCGGCACCTCGAAAGAGCTGTGCGGCGGCGTGCACGTGCAGCGCACCGGCGACATCGGCCTGTTCAAGATCATCGCTGAAGGCGGCGTGGCCGCCGGCATCCGCCGCGTCGAAGCCGTCACCGGCGAAGGCGCGCTGGCGCTGGTGCAATCGATGAACCGCCGCCTGCTGGAAGCGTCGGCCGCGCTGAAGTCGAATCCCGAGGAACTGACCGCGCGTATCGGCCAGGTGCAGGACCACGTCAAGGCGCTGGAAAAGGAACTGGCCGCGCTGAAATCGAAACTGGCTTCGGGCCAGGGCGACGAGCTGGTCGCGCAAGCGGTCGACGTCAACGGCATCAAGGTGCTGGCGGCCACGCTGGACGGCGCCGACGTGGCCCGTCTGCGCGAGACCATGGACAAGCTGAAGGACAAGCTGAAGACCGCCGCCATCGTGCTGGCCAGCGTTGCCGACGGCAAGGTGAGCCTGATCGCCGGCGTGACGGCGGACGCCACGTCCAAGGTCAAGGCGGGCGAGCTGGTGAACTTCGTTGCACAACAAGTGGGCGGAAAAGGTGGCGGACGCCCTGATATGGCGCAGGCCGGCGGCACCGATCCGAGCGGCCTGCCGGCAGCTCTGGCGGGTGTTGCCGCATGGGTGGGCGAGCGCGCCTAAGTTGCTCAGAAGCCAGTAAAAAGCCCGTAAATAAGCGGCCCGCGTGTCAAGCGCGGGCCGTTGTCGTCTGGGGATTCCTGTTGTATACTCGTCAGCTCGCGTTGCAAACTTGCAACGCGCAATGAACTATTTTGGTGCAGCGCGTCATGCGGCCCGTTTTGGAGTAGTATGACGACAGTCCTAAACAAAACGAGCGGGTTCTTGATGAGCGACACGATACTTGAAAACGAAATCATGGAATTCCATAAGGAACTCGATGCGCGCGGTTTGAACTGTCCGCTGCCGATCCTGAAGGCCAAGAAAGCCTTGTCTGAGTTGCAGAGCGGCGAAGTGCTGCGGATTATGGCGACCGACCCGGGTTCCGTGCGGGATTTCCAGGCTTTCGCCAAGCAAACCGGCAATGCGCTGTTGTCGCATGTCCAGACTGGCCGCGAATTTGTCTTTTTGATGCAGCGCAAATAAGCGCCGCGTCTTCCCTTAGCTACTTTTTCTACAGAAATATCGTCTAAAGCATTTATTTTTTAGACGATTTCTACTAGCTAAAAAACGCACGATCGTGCTTAAATTTCTTGTGCAGGCTGGATTTCTCATATAATCTAGCCCACATTATTTGTCCCGAATTCTTTAATTTTTCCAAAGGCACAGCTATGAAAGTCTTGGTACCCGTCAAACGCGTGGTCGACTACAACGTCAAGGTGCGCGTCAAGTCCGACGGCAGCGGCGTCGATATCGCCAACGTCAAAATGTCGATGAATCCATTCGATGAGATCGCGCTGGAAGAAGCGATGCGCCTCAAAGAAGCCGGCAAGGTGACCGAAGTGGTGGCCGTATCGTGCGGCGTGACCCAATGCCAGGAAACCCTGCGCACCGGCATGGCCATCGGCGCCGACCGCGGCATCCTGGTGGAAACCGCCGTCGAGCTGGAGCCGCTGGCGGTGGCCAAGCTGCTCAAGGCGCTGGCGGACAAGGAACAGCCACAACTGATCATCCTGGGCAAGCAGGCGATCGACGACGATTCCAACCAGACCGGCCAGATGCTGGCTGCGCTGCTGGGCTGGCCGCAAGCGACGTTCGCGTCGAAAGTGGTGCTGGAAGACGGCAAGGTCACCGTGACCCGCGAAGTGGACGGCGGCCTGGAAACGCTGGCGCTGACCTTGCCGGCCATCGTCACCACCGACCTGCGCCTGAACGAGCCGCGCTATGTGACGCTGCCGAACATCATGAAGGCCAAGAAAAAACCGCTGGATGTGACCAAGCCAGAAGACCTGGGCGTCGATGTGACCCCGCGTCTGAAAACCCTGAAAGTCGTCGAGCCTGCAAAACGCTCGGCCGGCATCAAGGTACCGGACGTCGCCACCCTGGTCGCAAAACTGCGCACCGAAGCCAAAGTCATCTAAAGGAACAACCATGGTCGCATTAGTTATCGCCGAACACGACAACGCTAGCCTGAAAGGCAGCACCCTCCACACCGTGACCGCTGCCGCCCAGTGCGGTGGCGACGTGCACGTCCTGGTTGCCGGCTCGAACGCCGGTGCCGCAGCCGAAGCAGCCGCGCAAATCGCCGGCGTGTCGAAAGTCATCGTGGCGGACGCCGCTTACTTCGCCGACGGCCTGGCCGAGAACATCGCCGAGCAAGTGCTGGCGCTGGCCGGTTCGTACAGCCACATCCTGGCCCCGGCCACAGCCTACGGCAAGAACATCCTGCCGCGCGTGGCCGCCAAGCTGGACGTGGCGCAGATTTCCGAAATCACCAAGGTCGACTCGCCGGACACCTTCGAGCGTCCTATCTACGCCGGCAACGCGATCGCCTACGTGCAATCGTCGGACAAGATCAAGGTCATCACCGTGCGTTCGACCGGCTTCGACGCCGCTGCCGCCACCGGCGGTTCGGCTGCGACCGAAACCGTCGCCGCGGTTGCCGACATCGGCAAATCGGCCTTCGTCGGCCGCGAGCTGGCCAAGTCGGACCGTCCTGAGCTGACCGCCGCCAAGATCATCGTTTCCGGCGGCCGCGGCATGGGCTCGGGCGAAGCGTTCAAGATCCTGGAACCGCTGGCGGACAAGCTGAACGCCGCCATGGGCGCCTCGCGCGCCGCCGTCGACGCCGGCTACGTGCCGAACGACTGGCAAGTGGGCCAGACCGGCAAGATCGTCGCGCCGACGCTGTACATCGCCGTCGGCATCTCGGGCGCGATCCAGCACCTGGCCGGCATGAAGGATTCGAAGACCATCGTGGCGATCAACAAAGATCCTGAAGCGCCGATCTTCTCCGTTGCCGACTACGGCATCGTCGGCGACCTGTTCGACATCGTGCCGCAACTGGTTGCTGAACTGGGCTAAGCCCGCGCACCGCACATCAGGCCACGCTGATCCGGAACGCCGGATTGCCGTGGCCTTTTTCTTGGAGACATAAGATGCCATATCAAGCACCCCTGAAAGACATGCTGTTCGTGATGAACGAACTGGCCGACCTGGCCGGCGTCAACGCGCTGCCGGGCAACGAGGACGCGACCCCGGACACCGCCGAAGCCGTGCTGGAAGAGAACGCGAAATTCGTCAGCGGCGTGGTCGCGCCGTTGAACAACCCGAGCGACAAGGAACCGAGCTGGTGGCACGACGGCCAGGTCACCACCTCCAAGGGCTTCAAGGAAGCCTTCAAGGCATTTGCCGAGGCCGGCTGGCAGGGCGTGCAGCACCCGGTGGAATTCGGCGGCCAGGGCCTGCCGAAGCTGCTGGCGACCCCATGCATTGAAATGCTCAACTCCGGCAGCATCTCGTTCGCGCTGTGCGCGCTGCTGTCGGACGGCGCAATCGAAGCGCTGCTGACCGCCGGCAGCGACGAGCAGAAAGCCATCTATTTGGAAAACCTGGTGTCGGGCAAGTGGACCGGCACCATGAACCTGACCGAGCCGCAAGCCGGCTCCGACCTGGCCGCCGTGCGCACCCGCGCCGTGCCGCAGGGCGACGGCACCTACAAGGTGTTCGGCACCAAGATCTTCATCACCTACGGCGAGCATGACTTCGCCGATAACATCGTCCACCTGGTGCTGGCGCGCACGCCGGACGCGCCGCCGGGCGTGAAGGGCATCTCGCTGTTCATCGTGCCCAAGTTCCTGGTCAACGCCGACGGTTCGGTCGGCGCCCGCAACGATGCGCATTGCGTGTCGATCGAGCACAAGCTGGGCATCAAGGCCAGCCCGACCGCTGTGCTGCAATTCGGCGACCACGGCGGCGCCATCGGCACGCTGGTGGGCGAGGAGAACCGCGGCCTGGAATACATGTTCATCATGATGAACGCGGCCCGCTTCGGCGTCGGCCTGCAGGGCATCGGCCTGGCCGAGCGCGCCTACCAGAAGGCCGTGGCCTTCGCCAAGGACCGGGTGCAGTCGCGCGACCTGGCCGGTTCGGCCGGCCCGGTATCGATTATCCATCACCCGGACGTGCGCCGCATGCTGATGTCCATGCGTTCGCAGACCGAGGCGGCGCGCGCGCTGGCCTACGTCGGCGCCGGCATCAGCGACGTGGCGCACAGCCACGCCGACGCGGAGGTGCGCAAGGCCAACCTGGCGGTGTACGAATACCTGGTGCCCGTGATCAAGGGCTGGTCGACCGAGATGTCGCAGGACGTGACCCGCGACGGCGTGCAGGTGCACGGCGGCATGGGCTTCATCGAGGAAACCGGCGCGGCCCAGCACTACCGCGATGCGAAGATCCTGACGATCTACGAAGGCACGACGGCGATCCAGGCCAACGACCTGGTCGGCCGCAAGACCGTGCGCGACGGCGGCGCCGTGGCCAAGGGCATCATCGCCCAGGTGCGCGCGACCGAGGCGCAACTGGCGGCGTCGGACAACGCGGACTTCAAGGCCATCCTGGCGCAGCTGTCGTCCGGCAGCAAGGACCTGGAAGCGGTGGTCGATTACGTGGTGGCCAACATGAAGAGCGACATCAAGGGCGTGTTTTCGGGCAGCGTGCTGTACCTGAAGCTGGCCGGCATCGTGCTGGGCGGCTGGCAGATGGCGCGCGCCGCCGTGATCGCTCAGCAGAAGCTGGACGCCAACGATGGCGACGCCGGTTTCTATAAAGCCAAGATCGCCACCGCGCGCTTCTTCGCCGACCACATCCTGTCGCAAGCCTCGGGCTTGCGCATCGCCATCATCGACGGCAGCGCCGGCGTGCTGGCGCTGAGCGAAGACCAGTTCTAAGCCGGTCTCGCCGCTTCACGAAAAGCAGCCTTCGGGCTGCTTTTTTTACGCCTATCGCGCTACACTGTGAAGTGGAACCACCCGGGAGGCCCTATGCGCATCGCGATTCTGTCTGACATACACGGCAACTTGCCGGCGCTGGAAGCCGTGGTGGGCCATATGCACCGGCGCGGCGTGGATCTGGTGGTCAATCTGGGCGACAGCGCCTCAGGGCCACTGCTGCCGCGCGAGACGGTGCGCTTCCTGATGGCGCAGGATTGGATACACCTGGCCGGTAATCACGAGCGGCAAGTGCTGGAGCTGGATCCCGATGCGCCGGACAATATGCAGCGCCAGCCTTCAGACGCCTATGCGCGGGCGCAGCTGGGCGTGCGTGAACTGGCCTGGATGGCGTCGCTCAAATCCTGCCAACGGCTGAACGACCAGGTGCTGCTGTGCCACGGCACGCCGCGCAGCGATCTGGAATACTTCCTGGAATCGGTGGATCCCGGCCAGCCCCATGTGCGGCTGGCCGCGCCGGAGGAGGTGGCGCAGCGGCTGGGCGATGTGCGGGCCGAGCTGGTGATATGCGGCCACACCCACGTGCCGCGCTCCGTGCGCGCGCCGAACGGCACGCTGATCGTCAATCCCGGCAGCGTCGGATTGCAGGCTTACGATGACGAACATCCGACTTTTCACATGGTCCAGAACGGCTCGCCGGACGCGCGCTATGCCATAGTGGAGCGGATAGATGGCGCGTGGACCAGCGGCCTGATCACGGTGCCGTATGACAGCCGTCCAATGGCAGAGCTGGCGCAGCGCAACGGACGCCCGGACTGGGCGCGCGCGCTGCTGACCGGCTATATGTAGCATCGCCGCTCAACGCCTGCCTCGTGCCGGGACTAGCCGGCCTGAACCAAGTCTCCGGTGGTGCCTGGCGCGTCGGCCGGGGCCGGCTCATCGTCCGGCACCTGCTGTCCGCTGAGCACGCGCTGCATGCGCTCCATGTCCAGCGCGCCTTCCCATTTCGAGATGACGACGGTGGCCACGCTGTTGCCGATGAGATTGGTGATCGAGCGCGCCTCGGCCATGAAGCGGTCGATGCCGACCAGCAGCGCCAGGCCTTCGACCGGAATCTTGCCCCCCATCGTGGCCAGCGTGGCTGCCAGCGTGATGAAGCCGGCGCCGACCACCGCCCCCGCGCCTTTCGATGTCAGCAGCAGGGTGCCCAGGATGCCCAGTTGCTCGCCCCAGGTCAGCTGCACATTGCAGGCCTGGGCGATGAAGATAGCCGACATGGTCAGGTAGATCGAGGTACCGTCCAGGTTGAAGGAATATCCGGTCGGTATCACCAGTCCCACCACCGGTCTGGCGCAGCCCAGTTTTTCCAGCTTGACCATAATGCGCGGCAGCACCGATTCGCTGGTCGACGTGCCCAGCACGATCAGCACTTCATCGCGGATATATTTGAGGAAAGGCCAGATGCCAAAGCCGGTGTAGCGGCAGATCAATCCCAGCACCACGAACACGAACAGGAAGCAGGTTGCGTACATGCACAGCATGAGCAAACCAAGTTGCTGCAGCGCACCGATGCCATACTTGCCGATCGTGAAGGCCATCGCGCCGAACGCGCCGATCGGCGCCAGTTTCATGATGATGCCGATCACGCCGAACAGGCTGTGCGCCGCCATGTCCAGCAGGTCGACCAGCGGTTTGACCTTGTCGCCGAACTGTGTCAGTGAAACGCCGGTAAGTATGGCAAACAGCAACACCTGTAGTATGTCGCCCTTGGTGAAGGCGTCGAAGATGGTGGTCGGAATGACGCTCATCAGGAACTCGGCCGTGCCGCTGTGCTTGGCCATGGCGGTGTAGGCGGCGATCGACTTGGTGTCCAGCGCATGCGCATCGATATTCATGCCGCCGCCGGGCTGCACCAGGTTCACGACGATCATGCCGATCATCATCGCCAGCGTGGTGACCACTTCAAAGTAGAGCAGCGCCTTGCTGCCGACTCGCCCTACGTCCCGCAGATTGCCCATCTTGGAAATACCGGTGACCACCGTGCAAAAGATGATGGGAGCGATCATCATCTTGATCAGTTTGATGAAGGAATCTCCCAGCGGCTTCATCTCCGTGCCGAGGTCGGGATAGAACCATCCCAGCAACACCCCGGCGGTGATGCCGACAATGACCTGGAAGTAAAGCCTGGTATACAGCGGCGAGCGTTTCATAGTTGTCTCCATCATGTTTTTATTGGATGCATCATCAGGCGTGCAGCACGCGCGTCCACGGCGCCTCGGCGTGGTGGCGCTGCTCGAACGCCTCGATGTCGGCCAGTTGCCGCAGCGTCGCGCCGACCATGTCCAGGCCTTCGGTGATCATTTGTTTGTGGCGCTGGCCCAGCGTGAACGGAAAGGCCAGGCCGCCCGCGCTACGCACGCTCATGTCGACAAGGTCGATGGTGACGTGGCTGCCCGGAACCGCCACCGTCTCGGCAGCCAAGGCGTCAACCTGGGCCGGCGCCAGCGTGATCAGCAGCAGCCGGTTGGCCAGCGCGTTGCCGAAAAAGATTTCAGCAAAGCTGGAGGCGATCACCGCTTCTATCCCCAGTTGCTGCATACCCCACACCGCATGTTCGCGGCTGGAGCCGCAGCCGAAGTTGGCGCCGCCGATCAGGATATTGGCACCCCGATATGCCGCGCGGTTCAGAACGAACCCCGGCTTGGGCGTGCCGTCGGGCTCGAAGCGCAGGTCGTACAGCACGCCCTGGTCCAGACCTTCCTTGTTGATGATGCGCAGGAATTGCTTGGGCATGATCTGGTCGGTGTCGAGGTTGTCGATCAGCAGCGGCGCGGCGATGCCTTCTAACTTATGCATGGTGTACTCCCAGTTTGCGGACGTCGGCGATGTAGCCGGTGATGGCGGCGGCCGCAGCCATGGCCGGGCTCATCAGGTGCGTGCGGCCCGCGCGGCCCTGGCGGCCCTCGAAATTGCGGTTGGTGGTGGAGGCGCAGCGCTCGCCCGGCTCCAGCACGTCGTCGTTCATGGCCAGGCACATCGAGCAGCCCGGCTGGCGCCATTCGAAACCGGCATCGAGGAAGACCTGTGCCAGGCCTTCCTGTTCGGCCTGGCGGCGCACGCTGCCCGAGCCGGGCACCACCATCGCGCGCACGGCGGGCGCGACGCTGCGTCCGCGCACGATGGCGGCAGCCAGCCGCAAATCCTCGATGCGGCCGTTGGTGCAGGAACCGATGAAGACGCGGTCGACCGGGGTGCGCTCGATCGGCGCCACGGCCCGCAGCCCCATGTAGTCCAGCGCGCGGGCGATGGCGTCATGCGAGTGGGCGTTGCCGCTCGCGGCCGGATCGGGCAGCAGGCCGGTGACGGGCATGGCCTGGTCGGGACTGGTGCCCCAGGTGACGTAAGGTTCCACCTCGGCCGCGTCGAACACGTGCTCGACGTCGAACTGCGCATCCGGGTCGGAATACAGTTCGCGCCAGCTGGCCATGGCTTGTTCCCATGCCGCGCCGCGCAGGTCCTGGGCCCGGGCGGCAACATAGTCGAAAGTGATCCGGTCCGGCTGGATCAGCGCGGCGCGGGCGCCGGCTTCCACCGCCATATTGCACATCGTCATGCGCGCTTCGGCCGACAGCGTGGCGATGGTGGTGCCGCAGAATTCCACCGCGTAGCCGCGCGCGCCCTGGGCACCTATGCTGCCGATGATGAGGAGGATCAGGTCCTTGACCGAGGTGCCCAGCGGCAGCGCGCCGTCGATGCGGATGCGCATGTCGCCGGCCAGCCGGTAGACCAGCGTCTGCGTCGCCAGGATGTGCTCGACCTCCGAGGTGCCGACGCCGAAGCCCAGCGCACCGAGCGCGCCGTGGGTGGTGGTATGGCTGTCGCCGCACATGACCACCATGCCGGGGCGGATCAGGCCGTGTTCGGGCGCGACGATGTGCTCGATGCCCTGGTCGGCGTCGGTGGTGTCGAGCAGCCTGATGCCGAACTCGTCGCAATTGCGCTTCAGGTTGCGCGCCTGCAGCGACGAGGCCGGGTCCATGATGGTGCGCTGCGCGTTGCCGACCGGGTGCGTGGGAATGATGTGCGACACCACGGCCAGTTGCTGCCGGGGCCGCAGCACGCGGCGCTGCTGCGCGCGCAGCGCGGTGAAGGCTTGCGGGCTGGTGTATTCGTTCATGATGTGCAGGTCGGCGTACAGCAGCACGTGCTGCGCGTCGATGCGGCTGACGGTGTGCGAGGCGACCAGTTTCTGGTACAGGGTGGATGGCATGGCGCGGCTTTCTATGGCGTCTGGGTGGAGAGGAAAGGCAGTACTTCGTCGAGCAGCGCCTGCGGCGCTTCTTCCGGGATGTAGTGGCCGCAGTCGAGCGCCCTGCCGCGCACGTCGCTGGCCAGTGCCCGCCATTCGGCCAGCGGATCGAAGCACTGGCCGACCGCGCCGTGCGCGCCCCACAGGGCCAGCATCGGGCAGGCGATCTTGCGGCCGGCGGCCAGGTCGGCACGTTCGTGTTCCAGGTCGATCGTGGCGCTGGCGCGGTAGTCCTCGCAGATGCCGTGCACGGTGGCCGGGTCCTGCAGGCAGCGCAGGTATTCGGCGTAGGCTTCGTCGGTGAACGGCGCCAGGCCGGCGCTGCGGCCGCCGATGGTGTGCTTCAGGTAGTCGCCCGGATGGGAGTTGATCAGCGTCTCCGGGAACGGCGCCGGACGGATCAGGAAGAACCAGTGGTAGTAGGCGGTGGCGAAGGCCATCGAGGTTTTCTCGTACATCGCCAGCGTCGGTGCGATGTCCAGCGTGACCAGGCGGCTGACGGCTGCTGGATGGTCGAGCGCCATGCGGTAGGCGACGCGGGCGCCGCGGTCGTGCGCCAGCACCAGGAAGCGCTCGTGGCCGAAATGGCGCATCAGGCGCAGCTGGTCGGCGGCCATCGCGCGCTTGGAATAGTTGCTGTGGTCGGGCAGGCCGGCCGGCTTGCCGCTGTCGCCGTAGCCGCGCAGGTCGGCGGCGATGACGGTGTAGCGCTCGGCCAGTTGCGGCGCCACCTTGTGCCAGATCGCGTGCGTTTGCGGGTGGCCGTGCAGCAGCAGCAGGCCAGGGCCGCTGCCGCCCTTGACGCAGTGAATGGGGACGTCGCCGACGTCGATGGTGTGCTGTTCAAAGTGATGGAACATGATATCTCCTGGTTGCAGAGCATTGTATAACCGCAGATCAGGCATATAATTCGTGAAAATTAAATCTATTCTTTCTTCAGGATTAATAATGGATGCGGTCTCGGACCTGGCGTTTTTTGCCCTGCTGATCAAACAGGGCAGTCTGGCGGCGGTGGCGCGCGAGCTGGGCGTGACGCCGCCGGTGGTCACCAAGCGGTTGGCGGCGCTGGAGCAGCGGCTGGGCGTGCGCTTGCTGAACCGCACCACACGGCGCATGAGCGTGACGCACGAGGGCGAGGTCTACCTGAGCAACGGCGCGCGCATCCTGGCCGATATCGAGGAACTGGAGATGAAGGTGGTCAGCAGCCGCGCCGAGCCGAAGGGGCTGCTGCGGGTCAACGCCAGCTTCGGCTTCGGGCGGCGGCATATCGCGCCGGCGGTGGCGGCGTTCGCGCGGCGCTATCCGGAAGTGGAGGTGCAGTTGCAGATGACGGAGCGGCCGATGAACCTGGTCGATGCGGCCTACGATGTCGGCATCCGCATCGGCGAGCTGCCGGATGCGCGCATCACGGCGCGCAAGATCGCGTCCAACCGGCGGCTGCTGTGCGCCTCGCCGCTGTATCTGGACAAGGCGGCCGCGCCGCTCACGCCCAACGATTTGCAGCGCCGCGACTGCATCGTGATCCGCGAGGATGAGGCGGCTTACGGCGTCTGGCAGCTGAACAATGGCCGGCGGCAGGAGACGGTCAAGGTGCGCGGCACGCTCAGCACCAACGACGGCGAGACGGCGCTGGCCTGGGCGCTGGAAGGCTACGGCATCCTCATGCGCTCGCAATGGGATGCGGCGCCGTATCTGCGTTCCGGCCGGCTGCTGCCGGTGCTGGAGGAATGGTCGTTGCCGGCCGCCGACATCTTTGCGGTCTACCCGCAGCGCCTGAACCTGTCGGCCAAGGTCGGCGCCTTCGTCGACTTCCTGACGCAGCGCTTCGCGCCGCACATGGGCGGCGGCTGGTAATTCAAGCCGGCCGGTCCATCACGTCGACGATGGCCTGGTACACGCGCACCGGTTCCTCGGCGATGCGGTTCAGTACGTAGAGGAAGTGTTCGTCGCCGAACACCGCGTATTCACGGGTGGGGAAGCCGCGCGCCCTCAGGTCGGCGATCTGCTCGGTGCCGAGGCCGATCAGCGATTCGAATTCATACCAGCGCGGATCGATGCGCTCTTGCAGTATCAGCGCGCCGAGATCTTGCTGGATGCCGCGGTCGTGCGTGGCGATCGAGCACTTGTGGCCGCTCAGCAGCAACTCCCGCGCGTGGCGGCGGTAGGCGGCCGCCAGCTCGGGGCTGTTGCGGTGATATGAGACCTCCTCCGACTCCAGGAACGCGCCTTTCACCAGCCGGATGCGGCCCGGGATCTTCATCAGCGACGGCAGGTCGCGCGCCGTGCGGTGGCGCTTGGCCGGCACCGTGATGCCGACGTTGTGCAAGCCGTCTTCCTGGTGCAGCCGCGCGTAAAGCTGGTAGATGTCGTCGGCGCGGTCGATGGCTTCCATCGAGATCATCGCCTCGCGGTTGATCTCGGCGGCTGCCAGCGCGATGCGGCGGGCGTTGCGGTAGCCCAGTTCCTTGTCCACCGTCAGGCCCACGTGCGACAGGTCGAACGAGATCGAGCAGTTCAGGTTGCGCTGGCCGACAGCCTTGACCAGCTCCATGAACACCTCCGTCTCGGCCATCGCAAACGCCTCGTCGCGCACGCTTTCGCCCATGTACTCCACCGACGCCGCATGGCCTTGCGCGATGATGTGCTCGACGCGCTGCAGCGCTTCGGCCACCGTCCGGCCGGCAACATAGCGCTGCGACACCTTGTGCATATAGGGCCGCAGCAGCGGATCGTTGCAGAATTTTTCCTTGGCGGCCTCATCGAGCGCAAGCGTGCGCAGGGCGGTGGCGGCCTGGTCTACCAGCGCTTGCCATTGGGCGGGGAAGGTCGGTACTTGCACGATGTCTCCTGTAGTGGTCGAATCAGCAAGATATTGTGGCACAGGCGAAAAAAACAGCCCGGAGGCTGTTTGTTTGACGCTAGTTGCGGACCAGGTTGCCGTTGTCGTTGCGGACGCGGTCGCCGCTCAGCATGCGCGGGTCGTGGTCGAAGTTGAAGCTGGCCTGCTTGCCGTCGTCGTATTGCACGTGCACGGTCCACTGCTTGGTGGATTTGGCCTTCTCTTCGATCTTCTTGCCGGCATAGGCGCCGCCGGCCGCGCCGGCCACCGTCGCCAGCTGGCGGCCATGGCCGCTGCCGACCTGGTTGCCCAGCAGGGCGCCGGCAACGCCGCCGGCGATGACGCCCAGCGCGCTGCCTTCGCCGGCCTTGTCGCTGACCACGATCGAGGTGACCTTGCCGCATTCCATGCAGCTGCCGGGCTTGGCCGGGCTGGCCTTGTACTGGGCCTTGGCCATGGTCATGGCTTTGTCGTATTCGGACTTGGCGTCGCGTGTGCATTGCATGCGGGTCGACGAGTTGCTTTCTTCGGCGCACAGCTTCTTGTCATCCGCGTAGCGGGTGGCGATGCGCTTGGTTTCGGCGTTGAATTGCTCTTTCGGGCTTTGGGCCTGGGCGGTGGAGCTCAGGCCGGCGATGGCCAGTGCCACCAGCATGGAACGGTTCATGTCTTGTTCTCCTTGTTAACCGTAGGAACCACCAGTGTACAACAAGTCAAATAAGCGTGAAATCGTGGCGATCAGGCTGCCGGCGCCCACCATCATGGCCGCCACCAGCACCACGGCCAGCGGCCAGTTGGTGTCCGATTGCTTGCCGGAGCCGGGGTTGAAGCGCGCGTCCCACTTTTCGTCGGACATCAGGCCCAGCACCAGCGCCTCGAGGAAGCCGACCAGGCCGGACACCATCAGCGGCAGCAGCTTGTAGAAACCGTCGGCGTTTGGTGCCGCCAGCGACACCAGCGCGCAGGCCGGCAGGGAGGCCAGGTGGGCCCACAGCCACGGGTCGCGCAGGCCGCGCAAATACAGGCGCTGCAGGCCCAGACCGCCGAACAGGAAGGCCAGCAGCGCGGCCAAAGTCTTGTTTTTGTGGGATGTGTGGTGCAAAACAGTCATGGTTGTCGCTTAAATAGCCGGAAAACATGCAGTATCGGTCATAATACGGCCCCCGGCAGACCTTTTTTATGGTCAGGGCTATTGCCCCGCACGCCGGTTCGGGGGATAATCTTCGATTACCCCAACATTGCCCGATTATTTCATTAACGCTTGCTGCTTCGCGGCAAAGCGCGCTATAATTTGCGGCTTTTTCCGTCCTAGCACACTTTTTGGAAATATTATGGTCGTTATTCGTTTAGCTCGTGGAGGCGCCAAGAAGCGTCCGTTCTTCAACATCGTTGCAACCGACTCGCGCAATCGTCGCGATGGCCGTTTCATCGAGCGCATCGGTTTCTACAACCCGATGGCATCCGGTGGCGAAGTGCCACTGCGCATTACCGCTGACCGTCTGGCTCACTGGCAATCCGTTGGCGCCCAACTGTCGCCGACCGTTGCTCGCCTGGTAGCTTCGAACAAAGCTGCTTAAGTCTGGTTGCTGGTTTGACCGATAAGAATGCATCCGGGGTGCAAGTCCCCGACGATCTGGCACAGGTAGGCTTTGTCTTCGGTGCTTATGGCGTTGCTGGCTGGGTCAGGATTCGTCCTTTCTCGGAAGATGCGGATGCACTCCTGCAGGTGAAAACCTGGTGGATCGACAAGCCGAACCTGCACGATGTCGATGTCAAGCAGTGCAAGCTGCATGGCGGCGACGTGGTCGCGCAGCTGGTGGGAGTGACCGACCGGAATGTCGCGGAAGCGCTGAAGGGCGCAGCCGTGTCGATACCGAAGAGTCGTTTCCCGGTGTTGTCCGACGACGAGTTTTACTGGACCGAGTTGATCGGTCTGGAAGTAGAGAATTTGCAAGGTGAGCACCTCGGTACGGTGACTGACATGATGAGCAACGGTCCGCAGTCGATCTTGCGCATTACGCCAGCCGCGACGCCTGAGGCTGACCCGGAGGCAGCGGCGCAGGAGCGCCTGATTCCATTTGTGGACGCGTTTGTCATCAAGGTAGACAAGGCCGCAAAGAAGATCACCGTCGACTGGGGCCTTGATTACTAGTTTTATTAGCGCAACATTGAGGGCGGCCCGCCATGCAATTTGATGTCGTGACCCTGTTCCCGGAAATGTTCGCCGCACTGACGCAGTCGGGCGTGACCCGGCGTGCGTTTGAACAGAATAAATGTGGCTTGTCGTTGTGGAATCCGCGTGATTTCACCACCGACAATCACCGCACCGTGGATGACCGCCCGTACGGCGGCGGCCCCGGCATGGTGATGCTGGCCAAACCCCTGGAAGCGACGCTCAACGCGGCGAAGCAGCGCCAGACCGATGCCGGTCTGCCCGCGCCCCGCGTGGTGTTCATGTCGCCCCAGGGCAAGCAGTTGACGCACGAGCGCGTGATGCAGCTGAAGCAGGAGCCCGGTCTGGTGATCCTGTGCGGCCGCTACGAGGCGGTGGACCAGCGTTTGCTGGACCGCTGCGTCGACGAGGAAATCAGCCTCGGCGATTTCGTGCTGTCCGGCGGCGAGCTGCCGGCGATGGCCTTGATGGATGCCGTGATCCGCCAGATTCCCGGCGTGCTGAACACGGATGCCTCGGCGATTGAAGACAGTTTCGTCAACGGCCTGCTGGATTCGCCGCACTACACGCGGCCGGAAACATATGAAGGTGTGGGCGTGCCGCCGGTGCTGATGGGCGGCAACCACGCAGAGATCGAGAAATGGCGCCGCCAGCGCATGCTGGAAGCGACCGCGCGCAAGCGCCCCGATTTGCTTGTCAAAGCGCGTGAGGCAGGACTGCTCACCAAGCACGACGAGCGATTTTTGGCAGGCTTATAAACCTGCTTGTTTAACCCCCATCCTCTACTGGGCGAGTTTTTTAAAACTCATTGCGCGCCAGCATGATGGTTTATGGAGTCATAAAAATGAATCTGATTCAACAACTCGAGCAAGAAGAAATCGCTCGCCTGGGCAAGACCATCCCTGATTTCGCCCCTGGCGATACCGTGATCGTCAACGTCAACGTAGTCGAAGGCACCCGCAAGCGCGCCCAGGCATACGAAGGCGTGGTCATCTCCCGTCGCAACCGTGGCCTGAACTCGAACTTCATCGTTCGCAAGATCTCGTCCGGCGAAGGCGTCGAGCGTACCTTCCAGCTGTACTCCCCGCTGATCGCTTCGATCGAAGTGAAACGCCGCGGTGACGTACGTCGCGCTAAACTGTACTACCTGCGTGATCGTTCCGGTAAATCGGCACGTATCAAGGAAAAACTGCCAAACCGTCGCCCAGCGGCGAAAGCAACCGCAGCTTAATAGCCGCGTTTGTGTTTGGATGGAAGAGGCGCCGCTGGCGCCTTTTCTTTTATCTGGAGGTAGCAAGTTGGCCAAGCTTATGTTCGACCCGCAACAATTGCCGATTGAATCGATCGCCGGCGAAGCCGCCGTCGCGCCGGAGCGCCTGACGCCCGCGTGGCTGCGCGGCCGTTTCGCCGAACAGCCGCTGTGGACGCCGGAAACCGGCGAGCAGGCGCTGCCGGGCAGGGCGGAGCGCCCGCCGACCGCCGCCTCGGTGCTGATCCCGCTGGTGCCGCGCGAGAGCGGCCTGACCCTGCTGCTGACCCAGCGCACCGCGCACCTGACCGATCATGCCGGCCAGATCAGCTTTCCCGGCGGCCGCGCCGAGGACTACGACAGCAGTGCCATCGACACCGCGCTGCGCGAATCGGAAGAGGAGATCGGCCTGGCGCGCCGCCACGTCGACATCCTCGGCACCCTGCCCAAGTATCTGACCGGCACCGGTTATTGCGTCACGCCCGTGGTCGGCCTGGTCACGCCGCCGTTCGAGCTGGCGGCCGATCCGTCCGAGGTGGCGGAAATCTTCGAGGTGCCGCTGGCCTTCCTGATGGACGGCCTGAATCACCAGCGCCTGACGGTGGAGTTGCCGGGCGGGCGCCGCACCTTCTACGCCATGCCGTACAACGACTATTACATCTGGGGCGCCACCGCCGGCATGCTGCGCAATCTGTTCCATTTCTTGCGTGCATAGTCACACTAAGCTATCGTAGCGGGCATCAAGGCACTGCCGACTTAAAGGACCATCAATGACTTTTCTTTCCATTCTATGCGCGCTGCTGATCGAGCAAATGAAACCGCTGCGTGCGGACAATCCGATCTACGCTGAAATCAAGCGGCTGGCGTTGCGGATGGAAACCTGGTTCAACGCCGGCCACCCGACCCACGGCCGCATGGGCTGGTTCCTGATGATGGCGATCCTGATGGTGCCGACCGCGCTGATTTACTGGGTGCTGAAGCATTACAACTGGTTCCTGGCGGCCTTCGCCTGGAACGTGCTGATCGTCTACCTGACGCTCGGCTTTCGTCATTACAGCCACTATTTCACCTCGATCCAGCTGGCGCTGAACGCCGGCGACGACGCCACCGCGCGCGCCCTGCTGGCCGAGTGGACCAGGCAGGACACGGTCGGCATGGAAACGTCCGAGATCGCCCGCATCGCCGTGGAAAAATCGCTGATCACCACCCACCGCAATGTGTTCGGCGTGTTCTTCTGGTTCCTGATGCCGCTGGGCCCGGCCTGCGCCGTCATGTACCGCGTGTCGGAACACCTGGCGCGCGCCTGGAACGAGCCTGAACACATGCGCAACGAGGCGTTCGGCCAGTTCGCCGCCCGCGCGTTCTACTGGATCGACTGGTTGCCGGTGCGCCTGACCGCCGTGGCGTTCGCCGTGGTCGGCAACTTCGAAGACGCTATCTACGCCTGGCGCAATTTCGCCCACCGCTGGTCCGACGAGGCGATCGGCATCATCCTGTCGGCGGGCGGCGGCGCTATGGGCGTGCGCCTGGGCACGCCGGCGGAAAATGCCGCCAAGGTGCTGCCGGTGGATGCCGCCACCGTCGATGCCGGCGACGAGGAGCCGGAGGTGCTGCCGGGCGAGGAGCCCAATGTCCGTGCGCTGCAAAGCACGGTCGGCCTGGTGTGGCGCGCGCTGCTGCTGTGGATGATGTTGTTATTGCTGTTGTCGGGCGCCGTGTGGCTCGGAGCGACCCCCTAAGCGAGTACAATAGCGGCATTGCTGTGGTGCGGTAAGATGATTTTTCTGCACCAAAGTGGCGTAGTGCGCAGGAAAATGGATTGAAATCAATGGCTTACGTATTCAGGTCTTCTATAAGATATAATACGTAAGATTCTTACAGAATGATATCCGCCCGAGGCAACCCGTCGGGGTCTTCCACGCATTCTTGTTACCAACAAGTATCTACTCATAAGCAGCCGCCTATGGCAGAGTCAGTTCAAAAACCGGTAGAACAGCAGGACTCGTTCTTCATCCTTGGCCAAACCAGCGATGGCAGGCAGTTCCGTCCCAGCGACTGGGCTGAGCGCCTGTGCGGCGTGATGGCCTGCTTCAAGCCGGAAGGCTATGGCGGCGGCCGCGACTCCCACCTGCAGTTCTCTCCTTACGTCACGCCGACGGTCGTCAACGGCGTCAAGTCGGTGGTGGTCAACGGCAAGCTGCGCGCGCTGGAACCGCTGGCTTACCACTTCGTGATTTCCTTCGCCAAGGACAACGACCTGCAGATGGTCGACGCCTGCATCCTGCCCGAAAAAAACTGAAATTAAAATTTGCTTAAGCGTCTACCCACGATGGCGGGGTAGGGCGTATGCTGCCTGTTCTTCAGTTTTTTTCGCGAGGGACCATGAACAACAGCCGTCTGAAACAAGCCGCCGCCGCCAGCCTGATGCTGTGCGGCCTGTCCTTCATCGCCACCGGCAGCGCCTGGGCGCAGGCCTTGCCGGCGGGCGTGGTCAAGGGACCTTCCGTCGAAGGCATCACCGAATACCGGCTGCCGAACGGATTGAAGGTGCTGCTGTTTCCGGATGCGTCCAAGCCGACGGTGACGGTCAACGTCACCTACCTGGTCGGCTCGCGGCACGAGAACTACGGCGAGACCGGCATGGCCCACCTGCTGGAGCACATGATGTTCAAGGGCGCGCCCAAGAACCGCAGCATCCCTCAGGAATTCTCCAACCGCGGCATGGAATTCAACGGCACCACGTCCTACGACCGCACCAACTACTACGAAGTGTTCCAGGCCAGCCAGGACAACCTGAGATGGGCGCTGGACATGGAGGCGGACCGCATGGTCCATTCCTTCATCGCGCGCAAGGACCTCGATTCCGAGATGACCGTGGTGCGCAACGAATACGAGAGCGGCGAGAACGATCCCTTCTCGGTGCTGATGAAGCGCATGCAGAGCGTGGCCTACGACTGGCATGCGTACGGCCGCTCCACCATCGGCAACCGCAGCGACATCGAGAACGTGCGCATCGAGAACCTGCAGGCGTTCTACCGCACCTACTACCAGCCGGACAACGCGGTGCTGCTGGTGGCCGGCAAATTCGACCCGGCGCAGACGCTGACATGGATCTCCAAATCGTTCGGTGTGATCCCGAAACCCAAGCGCAGCCTGCCGCCGTTCTGGACGGTCGAGCCGACGCAGGACGGCGAACGCAGCTTCGTGGTGCGCCGCAAGGGCGACATGCAGCTGATCGCGCTGGGTTACAAGATTCCGTCGGCGCTGCAGCAGGACAGCGATGCGCTGAGCTTCATGTCCGAGATCCTGGGCGATACGCCGACCGGCCGCCTGCACAAGGCGCTGGTGGAAACCGGCAAGGCGGCGCAGGTGTTCAGCTTTGGCCAGACCGGCTATGCGCCCGGCCTGCAGTTCATCGGCGCGGTGGTGAAGGCGGGCGAGCCGCTGGAGCCGGTGCGCGATGCGCTGATCGCGACGGTCGAAGGCTTCGCGCAGACGCCGCCGACCGCCGAAGAGATGGAGCGGGCGCGCCGCAACTTCGCCAACGGCATCGAGAAGTCGCTGAACGATCCGCAGAAGGTCGGCGTGAGCCTGTCCGAGGAGATCGCGCTGGGCGACTGGCGCCTGCTGTTCGAGGGCCGCGACAAGCTGCCGAGCATCACGCCGGAGCAGGTGGCCGCCGCGGCCGGGCGCTATCTGAAGCGCGACAACCGCGTGGTCGGCAGCTTCGTGCCGGAAGACGCGCCGCTGCGCGCCGAGATTCCGCCGGCAACGACGGTGGCCGAGGTGATGAAGGACTTCAAGGGCAAGGACAGCGTGCTGACGTCGGAAGTGTTCGACCCGAGCCAGGCCAACATCAACGCCCGCACCGAGATCAAGACCATTGGCGGCCTGAAGGTGGCGCTGCTGACCAAGAAGAATCGCGGCGAGGCGGTGTCGGTGGACATGCAGCTGCACTGGGGCGACGAGAAGAACCTGTTCAACACGACCATCGTCTCGACGGCCGCCAACGAGATGCTGATGCGCGGCACCAGCAAGTATAGCCGCGAGCAGCTGGCCGACGCCTTCGCCAAGCTGAAGATCTCCGGCAGCCTGTATCGCTTCGACACCACCGGGCCGAACCTGGACGCCGCGTTGCGGCTGGTGGCGCATGTGCTGAAGGACGCCAGCTTCCCGGCGGCGGAATTCGAGCAGCTGCGCCAGCAATGGCTGGTGGGCATCGAAGCGTCGCGCAACGAGCCGCAGTCGCTGGCGCGCACCGAGGTCGACCTGTACTTCAACCATTATCCGAAGGGCGACGTGCGCGCGCCGATGACGGTGGACGAGCAGCTGGCCGCCGTCAAGGCGCTGAAGCTGGAAGACGTGATCGCCTTCCATCGTAATTACTACGGCGCCAATCACGGCGAGCTGGCCATCGTCGGCGATTTCGACAAGGCCGCGATCAGCAAGACCATAGAGGAAAGCTTCGCCGGCTGGGACAGCAAGGTGGCTTACGCGCCGGTGAAGAGCACCAATGAGGACAAGGCGCCGCTGCACAAGAGCATCAACGCGCCGGACAAGGAAAACGGCTTCTACACGGCGCGCCTGAACCTCGACCTGAACATCGACGATCCGGACTATCCGCTGCTGGACCTGGCCAACTTCATCTTCGGTGACGGCGGCTTGAAATCGCGCCTGATGGACCGCATCCGCCAGAAGGACGGTTTGTCGTACGGCGGCGGCACCGGCCTGCAGCCGGGCGAGATCGACCGCGCCGGCAGCTTCGGCATCGACGCCATCGCCGCGCCGCAGAACCTGCAGAAACTGGAGGCGGCGATCAGGCAGGAACTGGAGCGCGCGGTGAAGGACGGCTTCACCGCCGCCGAACTGGCGGGCGCCAAGTCCGGCCTGCTGCAGCAGCGCGTGCAGAACCGCTCGAAGGACAACGTGCTGGCCGCCGGCTGGACGCGCAACCTGTATCTGGGCCGCACCTACAGCTGGAGCAAGGACTACGAGGACAAGCTGAAGGCGGCGACGCTGGCGCAAGTCAACGCGGCCTTCCGCAAGGCCGTCGATCCGGCCAAGCTGAGCGTGGTGGTGGCGGGCGACGAAGCCAAGGCCAGGGCTGGCGCCGCGACGGCGCCGGCGAAGAAGCCGTAAAGGCTGTGGAGGTATCGTGATCCGACTGCTGATTGAAGGACGGGTGCAAGGCGTCGGCTACCGCGCCGCCTTCGCCAAGAAGGCGGCCGCGCTGGGCCTGGGCGGCTGGGTGCGCAATCGCCGGGATGGCTCGGTGGAGGCGGGCGTGGACGGCGATGGGCAGGCGGTCGATGCCCTCGTCGGTTGGGCCAGGCTCGGTCCGCCCGCCGCCTTCGTATCGAATGTCGTGGTCGAAGATGTCGCGGGCCAGGCGTCGGCGGACGGCGCCTTCAAGATCCTGCCGACGCTGTAAACTCCCCAGCCCCGGGAACGCAAGCAGCCCGAGCGATCAGAGCCGTGGCGGTAATGCCACACTTTGCAAGTTTGCTTCTGGGGTACTCCGATTCTTCCACCCGAGTCCGGCTCCTGTGCAGCCGCGACGATAGCGTTATTTTTCCGTCATCAAGTAGGTACCTTATTGGTAGCAAATGGTAGCGTATAACAATTGAAATATATTTTTGATTGACAATGACTTTTTAACCCTCTTACACTGAATTGATCGCGGCGCCTTTAGAAGGCAGCAGGCGACAAAAAACAATAAACCGCGGTAATGCGCCGGAGGAGACAAGCATGTTGGACAGTCAAAAAACAACCAAGACTAGCGCCTTGAAAACGTTAGTCATTTTTAATTTCAAATTAAAATGGTTGCGCAATCATTTGCATTAGACCCTGTCGCGCCGGGTTCCCAACCCTCCCCAGCCCCAATCACCCCTTTCATCCAACCGTTTTCCGGGTTTTGCACAGTTCCCCGGCGGTCAGTTCGACCTTTTATGAAAACGTTTTCATGTTCGGCCGTAAAGAGTTTTTTGTAGTGCCACAAGACACTGTTGCAAGACGCGTAACGGTGTTGATTATTCAAACGAGGAAAGAGAAGAGACATGCGACATCATCACAAAGCTAACAAGTTCCATCCCAACACCAAGCAGCGCTTAATGAGCCTGGCAGTTGCCAGCGCCTGCGCCGGCCTGGTTGCTCCGGTATATGCCCAGGAAGCAGCCACCTCGGCCGCAACCCCGGCAGACAGTTCAACCACCGTCGTCGTCACCGGCCTGCGCGCCAGCATGCAGTCCACGCTGAACCTGAAGCGCAACGCCGACGGCATCGTCGACGGCATCGTGGCTTCGGACATCGGCAAATTCCCGGACACCAACCTGGCCGAGTCGCTGCAGCGCATTTCCGGCGTGTCGATCGACCGCAGCAACGGCGAAGGACAGAAGGTCACCGTGCGCGGCCTCGGTCCCGATTTCAACCTGGTGCTGTTGAACGGCCGCCAGATGCCGACCACCGACCTGAGCGACCTGTCCGGCCGTTCGTTCGACTTCTCCAACCTGGCGTCGGAAGCGATTTCCCAGCTGCAGGTCTACAAGACCGGCCGTGCCGACAGCCCGACCGGCGGCATCGGCGCGACCATCAACGTGATGACCGCGCGTCCGTTCGACAATCCTGGCATGCACTCGAGCATCGGCATCAAGGGCGTCGCCGATACCTCCAACAAGCACCTGCCGGGTTCGCTGCAGGGCTCCAGCGTGACGCCTGAAATCTCGGGCATCTACACCAACACCAGCGAAGACGGCCGTTTCGGCGTGGCGCTGAGCGGCAGCTACCAGGTGCGCGATTCGGGCTTCAACCGCGCCGGCCTGGCCAACGGCTACCAGGGGCCGTATCTGGGTTCGGACACCACCGCCGGCTCGACCCTGCCGCAGCCAGGCCAGCCGGGTTCGCAGAACATCACCAACCGTCCCGGTCCTACCGACCTGTATTCGATCCCGCAGAACTTCGGCTACGGCGTCAACGGCATCGAGCGCCAGCGCACCAATGGCCAGCTGGCCTTGCAGTTCCGTCCAGTCAAGGAGCTGACCACCACGCTGGACCTGACCTATTCGGAAAACAAGGTCCAGACCAAGCGTAACGAGTTGAGCGTCTGGTTCGGCCAAACGCCAACCTCGACCAGCACCTGGCCGGGCGGCCACGTGCAGTCGCCGCTGGTGTATTCGGAAGTCTATTCGACCCCGCAGGACATCTCGGTCATCGGCGGCGACTATGCCACCAAGACCAAGAACCAGTCGATCGGCTTCAACACCGTATGGAAGTACTCGCCGAAAGTGCGTCTGGAGTTCGATGCGCACCACTCGACCGCCGAATCCGGCGCGGACAGCCCGTTCGGTTCCGAGAACGACCTGGCCAACGCCAGCTTCAGCCGCGGCACCACCACCATCGATTTCACCCACAAGCTGCCGGTGCTGAGCATGCCTGCCGCCAACCTGACGGCGCAGCCGATCCAGGCGGCCGGCTCGTGGTTCCACAACAGCTATGAAAAATCGACGATCAACCAGGTGCAGGCGAGCGGCGCCATCCAGGTGTTCGAGGCATCGAGCGTCAACTTCGGCCTGGGCTTGACCGATTCGCAGAACCGTTCCACGTTCTCGAACGTGCAGAACAATACCTGGAGCGGCGCGACCAAGGCGTCGGACTATCCGGGCTCGCTGTTCCAGGCCAACAACCTGAGCGATTACTTCAACAAGATCCCGGGCGGCAATACGGCTGGCGCGTACAACACGCTGTACACCTTCGACTTCGCCGCCGTGCGCGCGGCCACGGCCAACGCCGTCGGCAACCAGGCAGCCTACCTGCCGAACTTCGCCACCGCCGACACCGATCGCCTGCTCAAGGAAAAATCGACGTCCGCCTACACCTCCTTCAACACCGATTGGGATACGGCCATCCCGTTCCATTCGTCGTTCGGCGTTCGCCTTGAGAAAACGGAAGTGACCTCGGTGGCGCAGGTGATGCCGGCGACGGCGCTGGTATGGGTATCGCAGAATGAACTGCCGGTCACCTTTGCCGGCACCTCGATGTCGACCACGACCGCGTCGTACACCAACGTCCTGCCGAGCATCAACCTGGACTTCGATATCCGCAGCGACATGAAACTGCGCGCCAGCGCGGGCGAAACCATCGGCCGTCCACGCTACGACCAGCTGCAGGGCGGCCTGACCCTGGGTACCATCGCCAACACCTACAACGGCACCGCGTCGACCGGCAACCCTGCGTTGAAACCGGTCAAGTCGAAAAACCTGGACCTGTCCTGGGAATGGTACTACGACAAGGAAAGCCTGATGTCGCTGGGCCTGTTCCGCAAGGGGCTGGACAACTACGCCGGCCAGACTGTCGTCCCGCAACCGCTGTACAACCTGCACACCCCGGTCGGCGGCGCCTACTACAACGCGGCGCTGTCGCATGGCTGCACCGTGGCGGATACCAGCTGCATCCGCAACTACATCTTCAACAACTTCAACGGCCAGCCTGGCGTGCAGAAGACCGGCGTGAATGCCGACGGCAATATCGCCGGCAACATCACCGGCTTGCCGACCGATCCGCTGGAGAGCTTCCTGACCACCACGTACTCCAACCAGAAGTCGGCCAGCGTGAACGGCGCGGAACTGAACGTACAGCATATGTTCGGCCGCAGCGGCTTTGGCGTGCAGGCGAACTACACCTATGTGCACTCGCCGCTGAAGTACGACAACGCCAACGTCAACGACCAGTTCGCCATCCTGGGCTTGAGCAATTCCGCCAACCTGGTGGGTATCTACGAGGACAAGCAGTGGTCGGTGCGCCTGGCGTACAACTGGCGCGGCGAGTTCCTGGCGTCGACGGTCGACGGCGGCGGTCGCGCCGCTCCGGTCTACACCGACAAGTATGGCCAGGTGGACGTCAGCATCGGCTATACCCTCAACAAGAACTTGAGCTTCCAGCTTGAAGCGATCAACCTGGGCGACTCCATCCAGCGTCAGCATGGCCGTACCGAAATGTCGACCTTGAATGTCACGCAGGCAGGCCCACGCTATATGGTGGGTGCGCGCTACAAGTTCTAATCGGGTTATAACCTAACGAAACAGGCCGTCTGCCCGGCAACGGGCGTAAGATGGCCTGTTTCATATCAAGCACTGTTAATTCCCATGCCCAAGGCTGTTTTACTCAACAATATAGATCACCAGGACCGAAAGAACCGCCTGAATGCCGCCCGCCATTAAACGCATCCGTGAAATCGAGGGCGTCGGTCCGCAGCAGCTGACGGACGAGATACTGACCTCGACCCAGCCCGTTGTCCTGCGCGGCCTGGCCGCTTCCTGGCCGATGGTCGGCGCGGCGCGGACTTCGGCACAGGCGGCCGACACTTACCTGCGCCGCTTCTACCGCGACGCCACCGTCAACGCCATGCACGGCGGCCCGGAGATAGAAGGGCGCTTTTTCTACAACGACGACGTCAGCGGATTCAATTTCAACACGGCGCGGGTGCGCTTCGACACGGTGCTCGACGCGCTGCGCGACCACCTGAATGACGACAAGCCTCCCGCGCTGTATGTCGGCTCGACCACGGTCGACACCTGCCTGCCGGGCTTCCGTGCGGAAAACGATATCGGCTTCGGCGCGCGCGATCCGCTGGCCAGCATCTGGGTCGGCAACCGCACGCGCATCCCGGCGCACTACGACTTGCCGGACAACCTGGCCTGCGTGGCCGCCGGCCGCCGCCGCTTCACGCTGTTCCCGCCCGCGCAGCTGGACAATCTGTATATCGGGCCGCTCGACTTTACGCCGGCGGGGCAGGCGATCAGCATGGTCGACTTTGCACGTCCCGATTTCGCGGTGTTTCCGCGATTCGCCACCGCGCTGGAGCATGCGCAGGTGGCCGAGCTGGAAGCCGGCGACGCGGTCTTCATTCCCAGCATGTGGTGGCACCATATCGAGGCGCTGGACAGTTTCAATGTGCTGGTCAACTACTGGTGGCGGCAGTCGCCGGGCTTCATGGACACGCCGATGAACGCGCTGCTGCTGGCGCTGATGACGGTGCGCGATTTGCCGCCGGAGCAGAGGCAGGCCTGGAAGGAACTGTTCCGCCACTACGTGTTCGACAGCGATGGCGGCGAGGCCGGACATATTCCGCCGGCCGCGCGCGGGGTGCTGGCCCCGTTCGACCAGGACGCGGCGCGCAAGCTGCGCGCGCAACTGCTGAACATGATGCGACGATAGTGCCGCGTGCACGCTTTCCGATTATGTACTATCATTAGTTACATGAGACGAGACAGCAAACTATCTTCCATCCTGCACGTGCTGCTGCACATGGCGCACGCCGGGCGGCCGTTCACTTCCGACGAGCTGGCGGGCTTCCTCGGCACCAACCCGGTGCTGGTGCGGCGCGTGCTTGCTGGGCTGCGCGAGCGCGGCTACGTCGGCTCCGGCAAGGGGCACGGCGGCGGCTGGAGCATCACCTGCGACCTGCGCAAGGTGACGCTGCGCGATATCTACGAGGCGGTCGGTTCGCCCACGGTGTTCGCGATGGGGAACCGCGATGAGAACCCTCAATGCCTGGTGGAGCGCGCCGTCAACGACGCGCTGGCCAGCGCCTTCGATGAGGCCGAGGCCTTGCTGATCGAACGTTTCAAGGACGTGACGCTTGCCGACCTGTCGGCCCGCTTCAACGACGGATACGCACATCACAAAGGAGCTTCCCATGCACATCCCCCATCCGACGACTGAGTTCGACGTCATCGTCATCGGCGGCAGCTACGCCGGCCTGTCCGCCGCCATGCCGCTGGCGCGCGCCCGCCGCCGCGTGCTGGTGATCGACGCTGGCCAGCGCCGCAACAGGTACGCCCGGCATTCGCATGGCTTTCTTGGCCAGGATGGCCGCGAAGCGGCGGCCATCGTCGCCGACGGCCGCGCGCAGCTGATGAAGTATCCGACGGTGCGCTGGCTGGAGGGCGCGGCGGAGCAGGCGGCGCGAACGGAGCACGGCTTTCGCGTCACGCTGAGCGACGGCAGCACGTTCCAGTCACTGAGGCTGGTGCTGGCCACCGGCGTGGTCGACGAGTTGCCGCCTGTCGCCGGCCTGGCCGAGCGCTGGGGCAGCAGCGCCTTCCACTGCCCGTACTGCCATGGCTATGAATTGATGGAGGGCGCGATCGGCGTGCTGGCCACCGGTCCGATGTCGATCCATCACGCGCTGATGCTGCCGGACTGGGGGCGGGTGACGTTCTTCCTCAACGGCGCGTTCGAGCCGGACGAGGCGCAGCTGGCATCGCTGAAGGAGCGCGGTGTCGCGATAGAGCGCACGCAGGTCAAGGCCATCGGCGGCCATGCCGCCGTCGAACTCGAGGACGGTCGCACGCTGGAGATGGCGGGGCTGTTCGTGCTGACCCGCACCCACAGCGCCAGCCCGCTGGCCGAGCAGCTGGGCTGCGTGCTGGAGCAAGGCGCGATCGGATCGCACGTGCGCACCGATGCGATGAAGGCGTCCAGCGTGCCAGGCGTGTTTGTCTGCGGCGACGCGGCGCGCATGTTCGGGAATGTAGGGATGGCCGTGGCCGACGGCGGCATGGCCGGCGCGGCCGCGCACCAGTCGCTGATCTTCGGCCTGGACAAAGCCGCCTAGATGCGTTGCGTCAGGGGCGGCGCGGTGGGCGGGCGTTTTGCAGCACGCCCTGCTTGTGCTCCGCAATGTGGGCGCCCGGGTCTTGCTCCGGATCGAACACATAGTGCCGG
Organism: Duganella sp. LjRoot269; assembly: GCF_964254095.1. Taxonomy (NCBI): domain Bacteria; kingdom Pseudomonadati; phylum Pseudomonadota; class Betaproteobacteria; order Burkholderiales; family Oxalobacteraceae; genus Duganella; species Duganella sp. LjRoot269. The sequence continues at coordinate 2,010,774 of NZ_CAXUSL020000001.1, forward strand.
AAGATCGCGCCCCATGCGGCGCGCACTTCCGGCGGCTGGTGCTTCATGGACTTCAGCGTGGCGAGCAGCGCGTCGAACGTGGTGCCGGCGTCCGCAGCCGGCTGTTCGTTCTTCCACCAGTAGTTCACCATCATGTTCAGGACGCCGTTCGACTGCACGTGGTGCCACCACAGCGTCGGGATGTACAGCGCGTCGCCGGGCAGCAGGTCGGCCACCAGCGCGGCGTCCAGCGCCTGCCTGAAGCGCGGGTGCCTTGCGTAATCCGGATCGCGGAAATCGACCATGCTGATGGGCGTCGGCGTCGGCGCGAAATCCAGCGGGCCGATATACAGGTTGTCCACCTGCTCGGGTGGGAACAGCGTGAAGCGGCGCTCGCCGCTGACCACGCAAGCGAGGTTGTAGGATTCGTCGAAGTGCGCGGGCGTGGTGATGGTATTGCCCAGCCAGATGCGCGGACGCACCGACGGCGGCAGGGCGGGGGCGATATTCTCCAGCGCGAAGCGCGGCAGGCAGTCGTCGATCAGCGCGCTCTGCACCGCCACCGACGGCGGCGCGTCGAACTGCGAGTAGCGCGCCAGCTGTTCGATCACCTTCGATACCGGCACCTTGTTGCGGACGAAGTTGAAGCCTTCCATGTCCGGCTTGTAGAACAGGCGTCCACGCTCGGCCGGCGGCGTCATCACCGCGTCGACTTCGTGGCCGCTGTCGAAATCCATCAGATATTGGCACAGCGCTTCCGGCGACTGCCGCGCCTTGTGCACGGCCGGCCAGTGCTTGACGAAGCCGCGCAGGACGGCCGGGCGGTAGCTGCCGGCGACCTCGCTGAAGAAGCGGGCCGGATCCAGGTCGCGGTATTCGATAGGCTGGTTCATGAAACGTATGATCGCATAAAAAAACCCGCCAGGGCCGGGAGAGCCGTGGCGGGAACAGACTACACAATGAAACGGTTACGTTTTAGTACTTGATATGCAGACCAGCGTAGTACTGGGCGCCGTTGGCATAGAAGCGTGCCGGCTGGTCCTTGTTGAAGATGTAGTTCTTCAGGATCGGGTTGTTCATGTTCTGGCCACTGATCGTCAGCTGGATGTTCTTGCTGATGTTGTAGTTGAACGATGCGGACAACTGACCCGACGCATCCTGGTACAGCGGAGTGCCGCGGTCCTGGGCTGCCAGGAACGAGGAACGCCATGCGTAGCCGATACGTGCGTTGAACTTGTCGTTTTCGAAGTACACGCCGGCGTTGGCGGTGGTCTTCGAAGCGCCCAGCATGTCGCACGGATCGCCCGAGGTCGACGTCTGGATCGCAGGGCAGGCACCGAAGTCCAGGTGCGAATCAGCCAGCGTGCCGTTCACGTCAAAGCCGAAGCCCATGCCCAGCGGTACCTGTGCCGCCAGTTCCAGACCCTTGACCTTGGCGCCGACGTTGATCGGCGAGGTGATGGTGTAGTTGGCGAACACTGGCTTCTTCTGTTCCTGCGAAGCGCGGGTGTCGATGAAGTTGCCGGTGCTGGTGCCGTAGCCGACGTAGTCGTGCAGGTCCATGTAGAAGATACCTGCGGACAGCAGCGCGCGTGGTGCGAAGTACCATTGCAGGCTGGCGTCCAGGTTGTTCGACTTGACCGGTTTCAGTGCCGAGTTGCCGCCGTTGCCGGTGTGGGTTTCGTCGGTCAGGATCACCGCGCCGCCCAATGCGCCGTAGTCGGGACGGGTCATGGTGCGCGACAGGCCCAGACGAGCGACCACGTCGGAACGCAGGTCGAACTTCAGGTTCAGGCTAGGCAGCGGGATCGTGGTGTTGTTGTCGATCGCGGTCTTCTTGACGAAACCACCCCATGGATACGCTGGCAGCGTTTCGCCGGCTGGCTGGTTCGGCAGGATCTGGTAGCCGTTCGAAGTACCTTCGGTGCGCACGACACGCACGCCGACGTTGCCGCTCCAGCCTTCGCCTTCCATTTCACCCTGGACGTAGAACGCCTTGGTGTTTTCCGTCAGGTCGAACATGTCCTGGTAGTAGGTGCGGCTGACATCGCGGTTCGAGTGCAGGTTGCCCCATGCGTTCAGGATCGCGGGATCGAGGATCCAGACGTTTTTAGGGAAGTCGCCGCCCAGGTCCTGGCCGAAATTGCCTGGATAGGTGGTGCCGTTCCAGGCCGGGTTGGTGCTGGTGCCGCCGACATCGGTGTTGGCCCAGTTAGGACCTTGCGCCACTTCGAAGTTGGAACGGGTGTGGTGGGTGCCACGGATACCGAACTTGACTTCGCGGAACACGCCGCTGTCCAGCTGGAAGGCCGCGTCGATCTGGCCATAGCTTTCCTTGTCGTCGGTGGTCGCAGGCGATACGCCGAAGACCCAGTCCAGCGGGGTGCCGGTGAATTTGGTCACGTCGATGCTCGGGAACTTGACGGTCGCCGGGCTGCCCAGGCCGTTCAGCGTGTAGCTGGCGCCGGAGTTGTTGACGTCACCTTCGAACACGCCCTGGCTCGGGGTTACACCCTTGCCCTTGGTGGCGCCGGCCTTGGCGGTCAGTACCAGCTTATCGGTAACGCGCCATTTTCCGTCCAGGTCGAAGAACTCGGTCTGTGCGTAAGCGCCTTCGCGGACGATGTCGTCGACGATACCGTAGCGCAGTGGTGCGGCGGCGGTGCCCTTGTTGGCGAACGATGCCGACACCAGCGTGCCGTTGCGGACCACGTAGCCTGGATCAGGCGCGACGCCCGAACCCAGCATGCCCGAACCGTTCATGTCGGTCATGTAGTTGGTGTTGTAGTTCGATGCGTCCATCTTCGAGCGGAAGTAGGTCGCTTCCAGGCTGAAGTCGCGGCTAGGCTTGAATTGCACGTCGAGCAGGCCGCCCTTGCGCTTGCGCTCCTGCTGGAACAGCGAAGAGCCGATCAGGCGCGGGAACCAGACGTTGGCCAGGTCAGGATTGGTCTTGACCGCGGCGTTGGTTGGCGACACCTGGGTCCACTGCAACAGCTCCTGGCCGTCGCGGCGCAGGCTGCGCTTCTCGGAGAAGCCCTGTGCCATGAAGCCGATGGTGCCTGCTTCGTTTTTCCAGTTGATCAACGCGCTTACTTGCGGATCGGTTTTTTCAGCCAGCGTCGAATAGACCGCCTGCACGTTGGCCTCCATCGACAGCGGAGCCTTGAAGTCCAGCGGGTGGCGGGTGCGGATGTCGATCGAGCCGCTCGAACCGCCTTCGATCTGGTCGGCGGTCGGTGCTTTGTAAACCACGACCTGGCCGACGATTTCCGAAGGCAGCAGCGAGTACGAAGCCGAACGGCCGACTGCGCCGCCCACCTGGTCCAGCACGAACCAGTCGCCCGACGATACGGCGTGGCCGTTGATCAGGGTCTGGGTCAGCGAAGGAGCGGTGCCGCGCATGGAGACGCGGTCGTTTTCGTCGAAGCCGCCCGAGCCAGCGCCCGAGGTGGAGATGTTCACGCCTGGGACGCGCTGCAGCGAGTCAGCGACGTTCTTGTCCGGCATCTTGCCGACGTCTTCGGCGGTGATCACGTCGACGTTGCTCGACGCATTGCGCTTGACCGACAGCGATTGCTGCAGCGAGCCGCGGATGCCGCTCACGATCACCACTTCCGGCTCTTTCTCGGTCGCGGCTTGTTGTGCCTGAGCGGTCATCGAAACGCTCAGCGCCAGGATGGCAGCCGCGGTCGCGATAGGCGTCAGTTTGGACATTTTCGTGTTGTTAGTATTGTGATACATGTTCCCTCCCGTTGATGAAGGCTCCGCCGAGCCCACTGATTGTTGATGTGTAATTCTTTTCACTTCTTTTCAAAACCACCTACAAAACCAATCCAACGCCAATATACCCGTGTTTTAATACCAGATCACTACCACTTTAAAATTCTTTTTTGTTTGTTGTATAAGGCATACACACTCCATGCTGTAGAGCAATGTAATACCGGCTGGGTGGTGGTATGGTGCGCGCCTGTGACGATATACAACAGGCAAGAAGCCTGTAGCTATAAGGGTTTCTGCCAAACTGCGCAAAATATTTGCAAGATGGGCTGGCAATGCTGGATGACTTGTGGTCTTTTTTTGGTATTATCGTCCGACAACTACGGAGAGGATGTCTTCATCGTTATGGAACGCGATCATATGGCCCCACTGGTACACATCCGGCAGCACCTCAATGAGACCAGTAACCTACCCCTCTACCAGCGCCTGCAGCGGGCCCTGCGCTCGGCCATCGAACAGCATTTGCTCAAGCCGGAGGACGCCTTGCCGGCCGAACGCCAGCTGGCGGCCGACCTGGAGATCTCCCGCATCACGGTGCGCAAGGCGATCGACGGCCTGGTCGGCGAGGGCGTGCTGGTGCGGCGGCCCGGCTCCGGCAATTTCATCAACACGCGCATCGAGAAGAACTTCGCCAAGCTGACGTCGTTCTCCGAGGACATGCGGGCGCGTGGGCGAACCCCGCGCAGCGTGTGGCTGAAGCGTTCCGAGGGCACCGTCACGCCGGACGAGGCGATGCGGCTGCGGCTCAGTCCCGGCGCGGCGGTCTACCGCTTCAACCGCATGCGCTATGCGGACGACGTGCCGATGTGCCTGGAGTACGCGACCATCGTGGCGTCCTGCCTGCCGTCGCTGGACGCGGTGGACGTGTCCATGTACGACGCGCTGGAAAAGGCCGGCAACCGTCCGGTGCGTGCCTTGCAGCGCCTCTCCGCGTTGCTGCTCAATGCCGAGCAGGCCATGCTGCTGCAGGCGAAGGAGGGCGATGCCGGCCTTTCCGTCGAGCGGCTGGGTTTTTTGCGCGATGGCCGCGCGGTGGAGTTTTGCCGCTCCTACTTTCGCGGCGATATGTATGACTTTGTGGCTGAACTGAACGCCACCTGACCTTAGGGAATTATGAATACTCGTTTAACTCGATGGGCCCTGGCGTCGGCGCTTGCCTGCGCCTTCAGTCTGCCCGCCGCAGCAGCAGGAGCAGCGCCTGAAGTGGTTGGCTACTATCCCGGCTGGAAATCTGCCGATTTCCCCGTCACCGCCGCCAACGTCGATGCCGGCAAGCTGACGATGGCGCTGTACGCCTTCGTCGACGTCTGCTGGAACGGCAAGCATGGCAACCCGGAACCTTCGGTGAATTACGTCGCGCCGTGCCAGGGAGCCAATGGCACGCTGGCGTTCCGCGATGATGCGGCTGACGGCGCCAACCTGCGCGCGCTGGTGGCGCTGAAGAAGCGCCATCCGAAATTCAAGGTGGTGGTGTCGGTGGGCGGTTGGGATTGGTCGAACCAGTTTTCCAACATAGCCGATTCGGCAGCGGCGCGGGCCAGCTTCGTGGCGTCGTCGGTGCGGCTGATGCGCCGCTTCGGGCTCGATGGCGTGGACATCGACTGGGAGTATCCGACCGAGGCTGGCGTGCCTTGCGTGGCGGGCGCGGTGTGCGCGCGGCCGGCCGACAAGCAGAACTTCATCGTGTTGGCGCGCGAGCTGCGCGCGGCGTTCGACAGCGCCGGCAAGAAGGACCGCAAGCATTACAGCATCACCATCGCCGCCGGCGGCAACGCCAACTACATCAGTGAAAACGGCGGCGGCAGCGCGTGGATCAAGGAGCTGTCGCGGAGTCTGGACTGGATCAACATCATGACCTACGACTTTCACATGCCATGGGAGAAAAACAGCGGCCATCATGCGGCGTTGTCGGCCGACGCCAGGGATCCGGTGACGGCCAGCGGATTCTATTCCGCCGCTTCGGTGCAGCGCTACCTGCAGGCCGGCGTGGCGACGGACAAGCTGGTGCTGGGCGTGCCGTTCTATGGCTACGGCTGGAAGGGCTGCGCAGCGGGCGCCGATGGCGACGGCCAGTACCAGCCTTGCGACGGCAGCGCGACCGGCGGCACCAACGGCGGCAACTCGTATGGCTTCAGCCATCTGCTGAAGCAGGGCGTGATTACGCTGGCGGCGGATGGCTCCACGGTGGGCGGCAAGGGCTACCAGCGATACTGGAATGCGTCGGCCAAGGTGCCGTACCTGTACAACCCGGCGGAGCAGGTCTGGATCACGTACGAAGATCCGGCGTCGCTGAAGGAGAAGGCCGGCTACATCAAGGCGCAGGGGCTGCGCGGGGCGATGTTCTGGGAGCTCAGTGGCGACGGCGGGCACCAGATGCTGGATGCCCTGTCGGCCGCGATGCGGCCCTGATGTAAAAAGCCGGCTTGCGCCGGCTTTGTTTTTACTTGGCTGCTTCAGGCGCTTCAGCGACTGGCGGCTTGTTCTGGTACATGATCCAGTAACGCGCCAGGTCGCCACGACCGTCGGGGGCGTTGATGGTTTCCAGGATCTTGATCGATTCGTCCTTCTTGCCGGCCATGGCCAGGGCGTAGCCCAGGCGCAGCTTGGCGTCTTCAGGATTCTTGGCCACGCCCTTGGCGATGCCTTGCTTCATCAGGTCGATACCCTTGTCGAACTGGCCCAGGGTGATGTAGTTGTAGCCCAGGTTGACCAGGCCGACGCCGTCTTTCGACTTCTGCGCAGCTTCAACACCCTTGTCGATGTTTTTCGCATCGTCGGCGGCGCCCTTGTTGGCGCTGTCGCGGATCTTCTGCAGCGCGGCCTTGTTCTTGCCGGCAGGGATGCCGTCCGGATAGCCCTTGTCCATCGCGATCTTGCCTTCGGTGAAGAAGCCGCCCAGCACGGCCAGCTCGGCCTGTTCGGCGTAGTCTTCCGGCTCCATCTTGGTCGGCGTGGCGACCGCTTTCAGGCGGGCGATGTCCAGGTCCAGGCGCGGCGCATAGGACTTCTTGCCGCGGGTGCGGTTCAGCAGGTCGAACCAGTAGTCCGGGGTAGGGTAGTAGCGGGCCAGTTCTTCAACGGCTTGCAGGTACAACTCGGTGTCCTTGGTCTTGATGCCGACGTTGCCCAGCAGGTTCAGCTCATCCTTCGGTGGCGCGACGCCGGCTTTCTTGGCCGCTTCGATATCCTTCAGCACTTCGGTTTTCGCGGTGGCGAAATCGTTCTTCAGGAAGTAGGAACGGACGATGTACTGGCGCTGCTTGTTCACGTCGCCGGACTCGGTGCCGTAGCGGTTGAACCAGACGATGGCGTTGTCGTAGTCCTTCAGGTTGCTGTAGTAGATGCCGGCGACGGCGTCGATGAAGCGCAGCTTGTCTTCAGGCTTCAGGCGGCCCGAATCGATCATCTCGCTCAGCGCCTTGATGGTGCCTGGATTGTCGCCGCTGGCCTGGCCCACTTGCACGCGCATCTGATTCAGCACGAAGGCTTCGTATGGGGTGATGTTCGGCATCGCCGCAGCGGTGTTGATGCGGTTCTGGAATTCGGTGTAGTTCTTGGCTGCCAGCAGTTCTTTGGTCTGGGCCGGGTCGATCAGCTTGTAGATTTCCGGACGCACGGCGTCTTTCGGCGGTTCGGCCGGCTTGGCGGCTTCGGCGGCATAGACCGGGGACATGCCCAGCATGGCTGGTGCGGCGTTCAGGCCGATGGCGGCCAGGATCAGGCTAATGCGAGCGAGACGAATGTGGGACATGGTTATCCTTCAATCAAACAAATTAGACGGGCGGCGGATGCGCCAGACCGTCGCGGTAGAGTAAACCTGCGTATTGTTACATAAAACCGCTCGAAACTCCGAATTTCAAACGTGTGCCTGCGCCCGCGCAAGAGCGCGGCCCCCGGCGTTAAATAACAGGCAACGGGAGGGCGGCAGGTGCACGCGCGCGCGGCTGCCGGCATGCAGCGGAGCCGCCTCGGCGGTCTGTTTGACGGCGATCATCTCGGGCACTCCGGCCAGCGTGGCGTAGACGATGGACAGGTCGCCCAGGTACTCGACGTGGCCGACGCCGACGTCGATGACGTTGTCGGCCTGACCTTCGACGGCGATGGACAAATGCTCGGCGCGCACGCCCAGCGTGACCTTGTCGCCGCACTGTGGGCCGGCGGCGGCATCGATATCGACATCGACGATGGCGCCGCCAGGCAGCAGCACGCCGGCACGCTGTTGCGATCCATGCCGCGATACCGAGACGATCTCGCCGGGGATGAAGTTCATCTTCGGCGTGCCGAGGAAACCGGCCACGAACAAATTGGCCGGATGGTTATACAGTTCGTGCGGCGTGCCGACCTGCTCGATGCGGCCGCCGTTGAAGACGACGATGCGCTGGCCCAGCGTCATCGCCTCGACCTGGTCGTGGGTGACGTAGATCATCGTGGTCTTCAGCTCCTGGTGCAGGCGGCTGATTTCCACGCGCATCTGCACGCGCAGGCTGGCGTCCAGGTTGGACAACGGTTCGTCGAACAGGAAAACCTCCGGCTTGCGCACGATGGCGCGGCCGATGGCGACGCGCTGGCGCTGGCCGCCGGACAGCTCCTTCGGCCGGCGCTTGAGCAGCGGCGCGATCTGCAGGATGGCGGCGGCGCGTTCGACGGCGGCCTGCACCTCGACCGGCTTGTGGCCGGCCAGCTTGAGCGCGAAGGCCATGTTTTCATACACCGTCATGTGCGGGTACAGCGCGTACGACTGGAACACCATCGCCAGCTTGCGCTGAGCGGGCGCGATGTCGTTGGCCAGCGTGCCGCCGATGTGCAGCGTGCCGCCGCTGATCGATTCCAGTCCGGCGATCATGCGCAGCAGCGTGGACTTGCCGCAGCCGGACGGGCCGACGAAGACCATGAATTCGCCGTCGGCGATATCGAGGTCGACGCCGTGGATGACCGGGGTCTTGTCGTAGCTCTTGACGATCTGTTTGAGGCTGACGCTGGCCATGGGATTAACCTGCGTGGGCCGCTTGCGGCGCCGGCTGCTCTTGTTCCGGCTGCGGGCGCGCCGTCATCGGAATGATCTGCGACAGCACCGCCACCGGAATCGCGCACAGCATGACCCAGATGAAGAAGTGCTGGTAGCCCAGCGAGATCTGGATGTCGCCGCTGAACAGCTTGAACAGCACGAAGCCCAGCTGCATGATGCCAGTGGAGAAGGCGTAGTGCGCGGTCTGGTATTTGCCCGGCGCGACCACCTGCATCATGTACAGGATCAGGCCGACGAAGCCGAAGCCGTAGCCGAACATCTCGACGCTGAGCGCGGCGCCGATCACCGACAGGTCGGTCGGCTGGAAGTAGGACAGCAGGTAGAACGCCAGGTTGGGCAGGTTGACCGCGAGGATCAGCCACAGGATGGCGCGTTTGAGGCTGAGCCACGAGGTGAAGTAGCCGCCGGCGATGCTGCCGACCACGAAGGCCACGGTGCCGACGGTGCCGTACACGGCGCCCACTTCGGCGGTGGTCAGGCCCAGGCCGCCAAGGTTGCGCGCCTCGCGCAGGAACAGCGGGCCGATCGACTGCACCTGCGCTTCGCCGGCGCGGAACAGGATGATGAACACGATCGAGACCCAGATGCCGGGCTTCTTGAAGAATTCGACGATCACTTCCCACAAGGTGCGGGCGATGGCGGCGGCGTTGGTGTCGGCGGTGACTTCGTTCTTCGCCAGCGGCAGGGCCCAGCTGTTGTACAGGCCCAGGCCGATCATGATCGCGCCCAGGATGCAGAAGCAGATGGTCCATGCAGGTACCACGCCCATGGTCTTCTCGAAGTGGCCGGCCAGCAGCAGCAGGCCGCCGGTGGTGAAGAACTTGCCGGCGTTGAAGAAGGTGCCGGTCCAGCCGGCGTACTGCGCCTGGCCTTTTTCATCGAGGCTGGTGATGTACAGGCCGTCGCACGCGATGTCGTGGGTGGCGGCGGAGATGCCGACCAGGGCCAGCATCGCCATGCAGGCGGCGAACCAGAACGGCGCGTGCAGCGCCAGCGCGACGCCGCCGAGACACAGGCCGCCGAGGATCTGGAAGCCGACTACCACCAGCTTCTTGCTGCTGGCCAGTTCCAGGAAGGGACTCCACAACGGCTTGAACACCCATGCGAAGCCGATCAAGCCGGTCCAGTGATTCAGCTCGTCGTTGGGCACGCCCATGCTCTTCAACATCTGGTTGGCGACGATGGCCACCGCGAAGAACGGCAGGCCTTGCGCCAGGTACAGGCTGGGTACCCAGAACTTCGGATTGCGTATGTTTTGTTTGTTGTCCATGCTGTGTCCTCCCCGTGTATTTTTATGCGAAGCCTGGCACCGGCGCGTGGCCGGTGGCTTCCAGTTCGCCGGACAGCCAGCCATTGACGGCGTCCAGCGCCGGCCTGGCGAAGCCGTAGGTCATCAGCGAGGGCGCCTGGATGTCGAGCGCCTGGTACGGGTTCCATAACGCCAGGTGCAGGTCGGGACGCCAGGTGTCGCGTGCGTGCTGGCCGTAGCGCAGGCGCGAGGTCGATGCCAGGATGGTGAAGCGGCCGTCTTTCGGCAGCGCGCTCCAGTCGAAGGTGTCGGCGTTGGCGAAAGTCACCAGTTCGACATCGTATAGTCGGCGCAGCGATGCGGCCACTTCCTCGGCCGGCACGCCGGCTTCGGAAACGCCATCGCTGACGACGTCCTGGCGCACCACCAGACGCACATTGGCGCCCTTGGCCGGACGGCGCGGTGCACCATAGGCGGTCAGGCTGCGGCGCCAGCCTTCGGCCATCACTTCGCGGTCGGCGGCGTCTTCCTTGTAGGAGCGCGGTTTGCATGGATAGGCCAGGGCCAGTGAGGCCAGCCGGTTCAGGCGGGCCTTGACTTCGTCCATCGTCAACTCGCCCGATGCGATGGCGGCGGCGATGGAGTCCAGGGTTTCGTTCTGCGTTTCGGTGGTGCCGAGGGCCATGACCATGTCGGCGCCGGCGGTCAGCGCACGCACGGCGGCGTTGCCGACGCCGTAGCGGCCGGCGATGGCGTGCATGTCCATGCCGTCGGTGATGACGATGCCCTTGTACTTCCACTCGTCGCGCAGCAGGCCGGTGAGGATGCGGCGCGACATCGTGGCCGGATTGTCCGGGTCCAGCGTCGGGTAGACGATGTGGGCGGTCATTATGGCCGGCGCGGCGCCGGAGGCCATGCGGAACGGCGCCAGTTCCAGGCGGTCCAGCTCTTCGACCGGCTTGTTCACGGTCGGCAGGTCGCGGTGCGAATCGACGTTGGTGTCGCCGTGGCCGGGGAAGTGCTTGACGCAGCAGGCCACGCCTTCCGCATGGCTGCCTGCCATCCACGACATCGCCAGTTCGGCGGCGCGTTTCGGCTCGGCGCCGAAGGAGCGCTCGGCGATCACCGGGTTGTGCGGATTGTTGTTCAGGTCCAGCACCGGCGCGAAGTTCCAGTTGAAGCCGAGCGCCTTGACGGCGCGCGCGACGGCGGCGCCGGTGCGGTAGGCCAGGTCGGTGTCGTTGGCGGCTCCCAGGCCCATCGCGGCCGGCGGCGCGGGCACCCAGGTCGAACGCACCACGGCGCCGCCTTCCTGGTCGATGCCGATCAGCGATTCGGGGCCCATCACCGCGCGCAGGTCGGCGGTCAGCTTGGCCAGCTGTTCGGAGTCGGTCATGTTCCCGCGGAACAGGCAGACGGCGCGGATGCTGTTCGCTTTCAGGAAGTCGGCGGTGGCCGCGTCCAGCACGGTGCCGGGGAAGCGGATCATGATGAGTTGGCCGGCGATTTTTCTCAGTTCGTTTTGTGTAGTCATTTCACTGCTCCGTCCATGCCGCGCATGAAGAATCGTTGAGTAAATAAGAAGGCTGCCAGCGTGGGCAGGATGGTCAGCACTGTCCCGGCGGCGATCACGCGTGTGCTGCTGCCGAAGGTGCCGCGCAAATACAGCACGCCCACCGACAGCGGGAATTCGTCCGGCTTGCTCATCACGATCGAGGGCCAGATGTATTCGTTCCATGCTTCGACCGCCGTCAGGATGCCGACCGTGGCCAGCCACGGGGCGATCAGCGGCAGCATGATCTTGCTGAAGATGGTCCATTCGGAGGCGCCGTCGACGCGCGCTGCGTCGATCAGGTCTTGCGGCACTTCCTCGAAGGCCTGCTTGAGCAGCAGGATGGCGACCGCCGTCACCACGTTGGGCAGGATCACGCCGGTGTAGGTGTCGACCAGGCTCAGTTTCGTCACCGTGATGAAGTTGACCAGGAAGTTGACTTCCGACGGCAGCACCAGCGTGGCGAGGATCAGGCCGAACACCAGCTTGCGTCCCTTGAACTGCATGCGCGCCAGCGGGTAAGCGGCGGCCGAGCACAGCGCCAGCTTCCAGAACACCGTGCAGGCGGCGATGAAGACCGAGTTGCGGAAGAAGGACCACATCGGAATGGCATTGAACACTTCGATGAAGTTGTCCAGCGACGGCTGGTTCGGCCAGAAGGTAGGCGGGAAGGCGAAGATGTTGCCTTCGGTGGAGACGGCCGTGACCAGCGTCCACCAGAACGGGAACACGCAGACGACCGCGATCGCGCAGAGCAGCAGATAGTGGAGGGCGGTCTTCATCATCTGTGTTTCGGCTTGATGTAGCGCAGGCAGAGCAAGGCGATGCCGATGCAGAAGATCGACATCACGAAGCTGGCGGCCAGCGCACGCGGCAGCTTCAGGTGCTTGAGGCCCTGGTCATAGGCGTAATACAGGCCGGTGAAGGTGGAGTTCATCGGGCCGCCCTGCGTCAGCACGTCGACTTCCTGGTAGGCCTTCAGCGCGGCCAGTACGGACAGGATGGAGCACACCATGATGGTCGGGCGCAGCATCGGTACGGTGATCTTCCAGAAACGCTGCCAGCGGTTGGCGCCGTCGAGGATGGCGGCTTCCTGCATGTCGGCGGGGACGGCTTGCAGCGCGGCGAGGTACATCACCATGTACCAGCCCAGGCCGCGCCACAGCGTGACGAACATGATGGCGAACAGCGCCAGGCTGTCGTTGGACAGCCAGCCCACCGGTGCGCCGACCAGTTGCAGCGTCATCAGCACGTAATTGAGCGCGCCCTGCTCGTGGAACATGAAGCCCCACATGATGCCGACCACCGACACCGTCGTCACGACGGGGACGTAGAAGGCGGCGCGGAAGTAGCGGATACCGGGCAGCTTGTTGTTGACCAGGACCGCGAGGCTCAGCGCGCCGATCTGCACGAAGGGCACCATCAGCAGGAAGATCAGCGAGTTTTTCAGACCGGTGACGAACATCTCGTTGTCGAAGATGTAGCGGAAGTTGTCCAGCCCGACCCAGTGGGTTTCGCGTATCAGGCTGTAGTCGGTGAAGGCCAGCAGCGAACCGAAGGCCACGGGCCAGAACGAGAACACCGCCAGCAGCGCCAGCGCGGGGGCGAGGAACAGCCAGGCGGCGAGGTTCACGGGGCGCGCGCCGTCATTCCCGCGCATGCGGGAATCCATAGAACGCTGGCCAGCTGGTTCGGCATGGATTCCCGCTTTCGCGGGAATGACGGTGGTTTGCTCTGCGCTCATCTTAATAGCTCCGCTGCGAGGCGAGTTTCCTGTTCCAGATCGCGACGGCCTGGTCCAGCGCTTGCTTCACGTCCTGCTTGCCGGTGACGCCGGCTTCCACAGCCTTGACCAGGTAGCGGCGCAGTTCGTCGTAGTCGGTGATGCCGGCCACGTACAGCGTATGCGAATGCGGCATCGACACCGCGCCCGCCGATACGGCCTTTTCCGCCGCGCCGGCGCCCGGCGGCACCGTCATGAAGAAGGGATCGTTGGCCGCCTGCGCCATCGCAGGATAGACGCTGGCCTGCTTGGCGAAGGCCAGCTGGTTGGCGTCGTTGGTCAGGTAGCGGGCGAACTTGCCGATGGCGGGCAGCAGCTTCGCATCGACGTTCTTCGGCACTGCAAAGTGAATCAGCCAGCCGCCGTCGGCGATGCCGGTGGGGCCCAGCGGTGCTGGCGCGACGTCGGTGATGGCGTAGATGTCCTTGGCGTCGCTCTGGATGCGCTTGACCGCGGTGGGCGGCGCCAGCAGCATGCCGAGGCGGCCTCCCTTGTAGGCGTCGATCGCGGCGGGGAAGTTATCTTCGGCGAACAGCGCATCCTTCAGCAGGCCACCCGCCTTGTAGGTATCGGCCAGCTTTTTGATCAGCGCGATGTGCGCGGGCGAGTTGAAGACGGCCTTGCCGTCCCTGATGACGGCCAGCCCTTGCTGCATCATCAGCCCGTCGATCTTGGACAGCGCTGGGCACAGGCCGGCCTTGCCGGTGCGCGCGGCGATCTGCCGGGCGAACAGCAGCTGCTCGTCCAGGTCGCGCGGCGCGTGGGGGATGCTGGCTGCCTTGAAGATCTGCGTGTTATAGGCGATGACGGCGACGTTGCTGTACATGGGGAAGCCGTAGGTCTTGCCGCCGAAGGTCAGGTCCTCCAGCGTGCTGGCGAGGTAGCGCGGGCGGGCGTCGGCCAGCAGGGCGTCGACCGGCGTCAGCAAACCGTCACGGGCGAATTCATCGGCCCACGGCACGTTCAGGTTGACCAGCGCAGGCGGCGTGCCGGCGACGATGCGGGTGACCAGCTTGGTCTGGATGACGTCCCAGGGGAAGTCCACCCACTCCACCTTCACGCCCGGATTGCCGGCTTCGTAGTTCTTCACCAGCGTCTCGAAGTAGGGCGTGAATTTGGGCTTCATGCTGAAGGTCCAGAACTCGATTTTTTCCGAGGCGAGTGCAGCGGACATACATAGCGTCACCGCCGTCATCCCCGCGAAAGCGGGGATCCATGCTGAGCGTGAGCTCCACTTCAGTATGGATTGCGCGACGGCGCACCGCCGCCTGCGCGGGAATGACGGCGGGGCTGCTGGCGACATTGCTTAGTTAGTCTTGGTGACTTTGCTCAGGTGGCGCGGAGCGTCCGGATCCATGCCGCGTGCCGCCGACAGCTGGGCCGCCATCACGTAGAAGGCCTGGATCGCCACGATGGGATCGAGATCCGGCGTTGCCGCGACAGGCAAGGTCAGGTCGCGTTCGGCCACGTCGGCCGGAGCGGCCAGCAGCACGCGCGCGCCGCGGCCGCGCATTTCAGTCGCCAGCTGCAGCAGGCTCGCCTGCGTCGGGCCACGGGTGGCGAAGATCACCAGCGGATAGCCTTCTTCGATCAGCGCCATCGGGCCGTGCTTGATTTCCGCGCCGCTGAAGGCTTCCGCCTGCAATGCCGAGGTTTCCTTGAACTTCAGCGAGGCTTCCAGCGCCACAGGGAAGCTGATGCCGCGACCGACCACCATGATGTTGCGGGCAGGGGCCAGCACTTCCAGCGCCGAGGTCCAGTCTTCCTTGGCGGCTGCACGTAGCGAGTCGGGCAAGGCTTCCAGTCCGGCCAACAGCTCCGGATCGTTCTGCCATTGCGCGACCAGGCGGGCACCGGCCACCAGGCTGGTGATGAAGCTCTTGGTCGCGGCCACGCTCTGCTCTTTGCCGGCGCGCAGCGGCATCGCGAATTCGGCGGCATGGGCCAGCGGCGAATCGATGTCGTTGACCAGCGCGATGGTGGTGGCGCCGCCGTCGCGGAAGTATTTGATCGGCTCGACCACATCCGGGCTCTGGCCCGATTGCGAGATCGAGATGGCCAGCGTGTCGCGGGTGATCAGCGGCGATTTGTTCAGCGTGACCAGCGACATCGGCAGCGACGCCACCACGCGGCCCAGGCGCGCCATGATCAGGTAGGCGGCGTAGGCGCAGGCATGGTCCGAACTGCCGCGCGCGATGGTCAGCGCGGTCGAGAAGGAAGTGCTCCTCAATTTGCGGCCCAGTTCCGCGTAACGATCGCCGTCGCTGGCCAGTTGCAGGGCTACGCAATCAGCTGCGGACAGGGCTTCTTTCAACATCATTGAGGTCACAACAATTCTCCTTCGATATAGACGGCTTTAAGGTTCAGGTCACGGTCGAGCACCACGAAGTCGGCGTAGGCGCCGGGGGCCAGGCGGCCCCGCTCTTGCAAGCCGAGATAATCGGCCGCATACGTTGAGACCCGTGCCGAGGCATCCGCCAGATCGAGGCCGAGTCCGACCAGGTTGCGCAGCGCCTGGTCCATAGTGAGTGTGCTGCCGGCCAGCGTGCCGTCGGGCAGGCGTACGCCGCCCATGCATTTCATGACGACCTGGCGGCCCAGCATGTACTCGCCGTCCGGCATGCCGGTGGCGGAGGTCGAATCGGTGACGCAGTACAGGTTGGGTATGCAGCGCAGCGCGGTCTTGATGGCGCCCGGGTGCACGTGCAGCAGGTCGGGAATGAATTCGGCGTACTGGGCGTGGGCCAGCGCGGCGCCGACCATGCCCGGCTCGCGGTGGTGCAGGCCGGTCATGGCGTTGAACAGATGGGTGAAGCCGTGCGCGCCCTGCTTCAGCGCGGCGACGCCGTCTTCATAGGTGCCCAGCGTATGGCCGATCTGCACGCGCATGCCGGCGTCGGACAGTTCCTTGACCAGTTCCAGATGGCCGCCGATTTCCGGTGCCACGGTGATCAGCTTGAGCGGCGCCATGGTTTCCAGGCGCTCGACGTCGGCCAGCTTGGCCGAACGCGCGAACGGCGGCTGCGCTCCGAGCTTGCCGGAGTTGATGTACGGGCCTTCGAGGTGGGCGCCGAGCACGCGCGCCTCGCCCTTGCCGCGACTGACGGCGGCGGCGCCGATGCCTTTCAGCGCCAGGTCGATATCGTCCGGCGGCGCCGTCATCGTGGTGGCCAGCATGCTGGTGGTGCCGTGCTTTGCATGGATGGCGGCGATGGTGTGGACGGCGTCGCCGCCTTCCATCACGTCCTTGCCGCCGCCGCCGTGCACGTGCAGGTCGATAAACCCCGGCAGGATATAGACGTCTTCGTTTTGCGAAGGGTCGACGCTGCTGCCTTGGATGGCCGCGATGCGTACACCGAACGTGATCTCACCGCGGACCCAGCCCGCCGATGTCAGGATATTGCCTTTGATTGCATCGCTCATCTGCGCGACTCCGCTACGAATTCATAATAATCACTGCGGCAATACGAGTGGGTCAGTTCCACCGCTGCGCCGTTGTCGAGATAACTGACGCGGGTGATATGCAGCATCGCAGCACCCGCAGGAATATTGGCCAGGCGCGCCTGCTCGGCGCTGGCGTTGACGGCGCGGATATGCTGCAGCGCGCGCATCGGGATGGTGCCGTTGGCTTCCAGGTAGCCGTACAGCGAATCGGTGACGCTGTGCGGGTTCGACATGTACTGCGCCGGGATGGTGGTCGTCTCGATCGCCATCACCACGTCGTCGGCGGTGCGCAGGCGCTTCAGGCGCGCCACCGGCATGTTCGGTGACAGGCCCAGCGACAGCAGCTCGACCGGCGAGGCGATGCCGATGTCGCGCTGCAGCCAGCGCGAGCCGGCGGTGAAGCCGCGTTCGCGCAGCTCCTCGGAAAAGCTGGTCAGGCGCGACAAGGGCTGCTCCAGTTTCGGCGTGATGTAGGTGCCGGAACCGCGCTTGCGGGTCAGCATGCCACGGTCGCACAGCATGTCGATCGCCTTGCGGGCGGTGACGCGGGAGATGTTGAGCATCTCCGACAGCACGCGCTCGGACGGCAAAGCCTCGTTGGCGCGCCAGCCGCCGTCGGCGATCCCGTCGGACAGCTTGTTCGCAAGCTGCATGTATAACGGGGTATCGCTGTCTGCATCCGGCTTGAAATCGCTCAACTGGGCTAGCACTGGTTCACTCCTTCAGGCGTTGTTGGATCAGCCGCAGGGCACCTGCCGCGGAATCGCCTTGCGGCAGGACGATCCGCTTCAACATCGATACCGGCATGTACGGGCGCAGCGGCGCGGCCAGTCCGCCGCACAGGGCGATCGGCAGCGTGCCGGTGGTGTCCAGCGCGTTGGCCATGATTTCCACTTCGCGTCCCGCTTCGAGCAGGATCAGGCGCGCCGCCTCGTTCGATTCGCCGTGCTGCAGCACGATGCGCGCCAGTTGCGCGTAATTGGTCTGCGTCGCCTTGGCGAGCCAGTTCTGGATTGCGTTGCGCTCGCCTCCGCAGGCGTTGGCCACGTCGTCGGCGAAGGCGCTGCCGGGCAGGCGGCCGTCAAGCACTTGCTGTATATGGTTGACCGCGCGCAGGCCCATCCAGGCGCCGCTGGCTTCGTCGCCGGCGGGGAAGCCCCAGCCGCCGACTTCGACGTGGCTGCCGTCGGCGCGCTTGATCTCGCCGACGCTGCCGGTGCCGAGCGCGATGATGGCGCCGGGCTGGCCGCGATGTGCGCCCAGCACCGTGGTGTGGCCGTCGGTCTCCAGCGCCACGCGGGCGTAGCCGGGATTGGCGGCGACGAATTCAGCCGCCCACTGCTTGTTGTGCACGCCGGCCAGGCCGAGGCCGATGGCGATCTTGTCCTTGGCCGGGAATTCCAGTTCGGCGGCGCGGAAGGCCATGCCGGCGGCATCCTCGACAGACGCCCAGGCGTTGGCGATGCCGTGCAGCAGGCCGGACGGTCCGCTGACGCCTTCCGCCAATTCAACGCCGTCGGTGCGGGCCAGGCGTACCCGGGTGCCGCTGCCGCCGCCATCAACGCCGATTAAAAATTCGATCATGGTTATCTGAGAAAACTGTCGCTGGGATATCCGGTAATCCGGAGAGTTGAGGGCACTATATGGTTGGCAAACCAGCTTGTCAACAGGTATTTAACTGGTATTATAAAATATTGAAGTGGACTGGCGTTGTCGTCTTTGAATGTATTTGTAAGTTATTGTTTTTATTGGCTATTGAATAAAAACGCAGCAAGTGGTCAGGTGTCGCATTTGCATGCCACTTTGGTCTGGTTTTGGTAGGCGGAGGGGCCGAGGGAGTACACTAGCGGTTTAGTGCAATTTTGAGAGTAGAAGATGAGTGATTACTGGGACGACTGGCAGCGCGAAGCGTTGGCGGCCGGCGTGAAGGCGCCGTTGGCCAAGCTGGGAATGGAAGTGCTGAAGACCCACCGCAAGAACCGCTGGCCCAAGCATTTCCTGGGCCGCATGGAAGATGGTCCGATGATGATTACGATGTGTCTGGAAGAGCCGGACGAGACGGAACTGCTGTTTATCGAGAACCTGCATCCATACGACGCGAAACTGATCGCCGCCACCAAGAAGCGCCTCTGCTTCGATTAAAAAAGCGGGGTCAGTTCCGGCAACCTGCCACGCGTGGCAGGTTGCCGGAACTGACCCCGCTTTAGTTTAGTTGGTATGCTGGCGGTTGCGCTCGTAGGTGGTGGTCTTGTCGTTGACGTTGACGACGGCGTTGCCGGGGCCGCGTACCGTGACGTCGGCTTGCTTGGTCCACAGCTGGCGGGCGTTCAGGTTGCCGGAGCCGCTCAGCTGCGCGGTCAGATTGGCGGTCTTGCCGTCCAGCTTGACCTCGCCGGGGCCGTGCATGTTCAGCCGCACGTCCTTGCAGTCGGTAGTGGCGCTCAGGTCGCCCGAGCCGCTGACTTCCGCTTCCAGCGCGTCGCTGACCTTGGCCAGGTAGATGTTGCCCGGGCCGCGGCTGCGCGTGACCGCGCGCGCCACCTGCAGGCTCTTGGCGTCGAGGTCGCCCGAGCCGCTGACTTCCGCGCTCAGCATCCCCACGCTGCCCGACAGGTTCATATTGCCCGGACCGCTGAGCAGGGCGCGCACCGTCGGCGCCTGCAGGCCGCGCACCGTCAGGTCGCCCGAGCCGTGCACTTCGGCGTCGAATTTCTTGATGTTGCCGGCCAGGCAGGCTTCGCCGGGGCCGTGCAGCATGGCGCTGGCGGCGTCGGCCGACAGCGAGCATGCTTCGAGATCGCCGGAACCGGCCACTTCGGCGCGGATTTCCTTGGCCGTGCCGCGCAGCGTGACCGATCCCGGCCCGTGCATGGCGGCGTTGATTTTGCCGGCGTGCATGTCGCCGATGTCGAGGTCGCCCGAGCCGCTGACCACCAGGTTGACGTCCTGCGTGATGCCGTTGGCGTTGACGTCGCCGGGGCCGTTCATGGTGATGTTCAGGCTGCCCGCTTTCAGGGTGCGCAGGTCGACGTCGCCGCTGCCCGAGGCGTTCACCGTCAGGTCGCGCACGCTGCCGCTGGCGTGGATGTCGCCCGGGCCTTCCGAGGTCAGCGCCAGTTGCTGGCCCTGGAATTGCTGCAGGTCGACGTCGCCGCTGCCGGAGTTGCGCAGGCTCTTCAGGTTGGCCGCGCTGATGCGTATCGTCATCGGCGGCTTGCTGTCCTTGCCCCAGCTGAAGTTGAAGTTCCAGCCTTTTTTCTGGCGCGGCTGGCGCACCGTCAGCGTGTCGCCGCTGACCGAGGTTTCGATGTCGGCGAACTGGCGGCGCAGACCGGACAGTTCGATGCCGTTGCCGGCCTGGGCGGTGATGATCACGCGGAACGGGCCGCTGAGCGCGATGCTGGTGAACGGCGCCACGGTGCGCGTTTCGGTGCCGATGGTGTTGTCTTCCTTGCCATCCTTGTTTTCAGCCTGGACGGCGACGGCAGCCATCAGCAGGGCGGCGGCCAGCGCGGTGTATTGGATCGTCTGCTTCATTTTTTATCTCGATTATGGGAAGTGGCGAGGATTGAACAATATGACAAAACCACCACGACGGCGCGCGGAATGGGACGGATGCGCATAACGATGGGATCAACTGCAAAAAACCGGCACTGAGTTGCAATTCAACTTCGCTGTGTGGCGGCCGTTACCAACAGGGAGGGCGCACTGCTGCGAAACAGTATGTGTTTTTACCCCGGAATGTCATAATGAGGAATCATGACGTGTTGCCGGGGAAACACCTGCGCAGGAAATAAGGAGCGCATATGATTCGATACATGGGAACTAAAAACACCGACGACGGCTCTGTGTTGTATATCTTTTTGATTAACGGTTTGCAGAAGGAAATTCGGGAAAGCGCCTTGAAACAATACCCTGGCTGTTACGAAGCCCTTCCGGCCACGGCCAAGGCACGCATCAGCGCCAACCGGTCCTGGCTGTCAAAGTTATAATGCCGCCGCTCTCGCGCATGCCGCGCGGCGCCCTGTGCGCCGTGCTGATGGCGGCCTGCTGCGCCGCCGGCGCGCAATCGGTGCCGACCACGTTCGGCACCATCATCGGCAACGGCCTGCTGTGCCGCGACCAGACCGACAACCTCTATTTCTACGACTATCTGCGCAAGGCCTTCGGCCAGCCCTACAAGCACGACGGCGGCGCCTACTGGTTCAAGACCGGCGGCGCCAGCCTGTGGGGCACGGCGATTTCCGAAGTCATGGTCAGCGACGACACCAGCACCTATATTTTCGTCGGCGCCGTGGCCGAGGCGACCCCTGAGGTGCTGGAGCAATCCATCATCACCCAGGTCGGCGTGCATTATGCGAGAATCGACAGCTCGGCGTTCCCGGTGCGCGAGGCCAAGCCGGCCAGCCGCATCGTGTATTTCGATACCAAATCCAAGATTTACTGCGCCAAGTTCAAGCCCTTGCCTCCCGTGCAACCACCGCCGGTGCGGCAGCGCTTGAAATAGCGCGTTGCCAGGGCCTTCATGTACACGCATTTCTTTAATCTGAAGCAATCGCCGTTTTCCATCGCGCCCGATCCGCGCTATCTGTTCATGAGCGAGCGCCATCGGGAGGCGCTGGCGCATCTGCTGTACGGCATTGGCAGCGGCGGCGGCTTCGTGCTGCTGACCGGGGAGATAGGCGCCGGCAAGACCACCGTCTGCCGCTGCTTCATGGAACAGATCCCCGAGAACTGCAAGCTGGGCTATATCTTCAATCCCAAGCTGTCGGTGGAGGAGTTGCTGCTGTCGATCTGCGACGAGTTCGGCATCAAGCTGGCACCGCAGGGCGCGGGCGCGGTCAGCGTCAAGGGCTATGTGGATGCGATCAATGCCTATCTGCTGGCCAGCCACGCGCAGGGCCGCAACAACGTGTTGATCATCGACGAGGCGCAGAACCTGTCGGCCGAGGTGCTGGAACAGTTGCGCCTGCTGACCAACCTGGAGACCAGCGAGCGCAAGCTGCTGCAGATTATCCTGATCGGCCAGCCGGAGCTGCGCACGATGCTGGCCCGTCCGGAGCTGGAGCAATTGGCGCAGCGGGTGATCGCGCGCTATCACCTGGGTTCGCTGTCGGAGGTGGAAACAGGGGCGTATATCGAGCATCGCCTGGCGGTGGCCGGGGCCGGCGCGATCGCGCCGTTTCCGCGCCGGCTGATGGGGCTGGTGCACGGCCTGGCCAAAGGCGTGCCGCGACGCATCAATCTGCTGTGCGACCGGGCTTTGCTGGGCGCGTACGTGGAGAACCAGCCGCAGGTGACGCGCAATATCCTGCGCAAGGCGGCGGCCGAGGTGTTTGCCGGGCAGGATGCGGCGGCCGGCGGGCAGGGCGGCTGGCTGTCCGGTGCGCGCTGGCCGCTGGTGGCGGCGGGCGTGCTGGGCGGCGTGGCGATCAGTGTCGCGGTGTGGCAATTGGCGGCGCATGATGTCAAGCCGGTGGTGCGGTCTGCGCAGGCGGCTGTGGCACCGGTGGCGGCGACGCCTGCGCCTGCGCCGGTGCCGGCCGCATCAGCTGTTCCGGCGGCCGCGCCTGCTGCCGGCGGCAGCGCCGCGGCCTTGCGCCAGCTGGCGGCGATCTGGGGCCTGGCCTTGCCGGAGGGCGAGCCTTGCCCGACGGCGGCGCGGCTGAACCTGCGCTGCCTGCAAACCCGGGGCGGCATCGATGACCTGCGCCTGCTCGACCGTCCAGCCATGCTGACGCTGCGCGACGATCCAACCGCGCCCAATTACGTGCTGCTGACCGCGCTGGACGAACACGGCGCGACCATCGTGGCGGCCGGCGGCAAGCCGCAGACCATCGCCGTCGATGCGCTGGCGGCGCGCTTCGATGGCGAGTTCACCACGTTCTGGCGCGCGCCGCGCAGCTGGCGCGACGAGATCTCGACCGGCGACCACGGTCCCGACGTCGACTGGCTGGCCAAGCGCCTGGCGCAAATCTACGGATTGAAGAAGCCGCAGGAAAACCAGCCGCTGGACGCCGGCCTGCGCAAGCATCTGGTCGATTTCCAGACGGAGCAGCATCTCAAGGCGGACGGCGTGGCCGGTCCGAAAACTTTCATCCGCTTGTATCAGCTGGGCGGCGTGCAGGAGCCGCGCTTGCTGGCCAGCGCCGCCGGGGCAGGGAAATAATATGTCTTATATCTTGGAAGCGCTGAAGAAGGCGCAGGCGGAACGTCAGCTGGGCACGGCGCCGACCTTGCATGCGCCGACGCTGCAGACGGCCGAACAGGCGGCCGGCGCCAATCGCAGGAAGCCGATGATGCTGGCGCTGCTGGGCATGGGCGTGGTGATCCTGGTGTTGCTGGCGATCGTGCTGCGGCCCGGGCAGCAAGGCCAGCCGGAGGTTGCGCAGCAGGCCGCCGCACCTGCGGCAAAGCTGCCGCCCAAGGCTCCCCGGCCGGACCTGGTGCTGAAGGCGACCCGGGCCGAAGCGCCGGCGCCCGTCCCGCTGCCGCCGCCGGTGGCGACGATTACGCCGCAGCCGCGTCCCCAGCCGGCCGCCGCTGTCCAGCCGCCGTCCAAGGCCGCGCCGGAAGAGCCGGTGATGAACTTGCGCGACCTGCCCGAGCCGATACAGCGTTCGATTCCGCAGATCGCCGTCGGCGGCTATATCTATTCGAAAAATGCCGCGGACCGCCTGCTGTTGATCGACAAGGTCTTGCGTCACGAGGGGGAGGAGGTGGCGCCCGGGCTGACGCTGGAGAAATTGCAGCCGAAGGAAGCGGTGTTCAATTTCAAGGGCTATCGCTACCGCGTTCCGTATTGAACGTGTCACAAGGTCGTCACGTAAAAATGATATTTTTCCATCATTGAACTCAATGCAAGGGAAGTATCATGAAACACTTGAAATTGTTGCCGCTGCTGATAGCGGCCGCCTTCGTCCTGCCGCGTGCCCATGCGGCGGAACAGCATGAAGCGCCGCAGCGGGAAATCGGTTCCGGCGCGGCGCTGGCCTGCATCGGCTTGCTGCTGCTGGGCGCCGGTGGTGCCCGCAGAGAAAGTTTCAAACCCCTGAAGGAAGAATAAGCCGCAGCCCTCCGGTTGCCGACTGCTGCGTATAATGGCGGCAAGATCGTGCTGTGGGGTACCGTGAATGCAGAAAGAGCAGGGAAAGAAGCGCCAGGTCCTGGCGGTCATCGGGACGTCGGGCAGCGGCAAGACCACCTTGCTGGAGTTTCTCATCGCCGAGCTGGCGGCCGAAGGCTTGAAGGTCAATGTCATCAAGCACAGCCACCACGACCTGGAACTGGAGCCACCGCGCAAGGACAGCGCGCGCTTGCGCATGGCGGGCGCGGCCGAGGTGATGGTAGCATCGCCGTTCCGCGTCTCCATCATCCGCGAGCTGCGCGGCGCGCCCGAGCCATCGCTGGAAGAACAGCTCGACCGCCTGGCGCCGGCCGACCTGACCTTGCTCGAAGGCTTCAAGTCCTATCCGATCGACAAGCTGGAAGTCTACCGCGCCGCCTCCGGCAAACCGCCGCTGTATCCGCACGATCCGCATGTGATCGCGGTGGCTTCGGACCAGCCGGCGCCGGCCGACTTGCCGGCCGGTATGGCGTGGCTGGAGCTGAACCAGCCGCCGCTGGTGTTGGCCTGGCTGCGCGACCATCTGAAAAAAAGTCCGCCAAACGCCTAAAGTTACGCCCGAAACGTCCGTAAATCAGGGATACGCCTTAATGGAGAATCACATGGACGTTTCAGGTATTGCTCAAGCCGCAACGACTATTGCAGACACTGGTACCAAACAGGCTGTCGGCGTTGCCGTATTGAAGAAAGCCCAGGACATCCAGGCATCCAGTGCTGCTGCCCTGATCGAGGCGATTCCTCCGGTGCCATCGGCGCCGAATCTGCCTTCGCATCTCGGCAATACCATCAATACGACCGCCTGAGCGGCAACTCACCGCGTTCCATCCCGGCGCGCGGTGCGCTGGTGTATTCCTGCGCCGCGCTTTCTCTCCCGTTTTGAATCCAGTCAACAGTTTGATGCGTACAAGCGTTATTGCTGGTACGCTGCGTCTGTTTTCGGGTTGAGATTCCCTTTTTTGAAAAAAAACCTAAAAAATCCTGTAAGGCTGGACCATCGCCTGCCGACTATCGTACAGTTGCAGACGATTACGTTGCACATTCAACCTTTTCTTCCACTTAGGAGACTTACCATGAACAAACGTCAAGCCCTGATCGCCGCCGCCCTGGTTACCGTATGCGCCGCAAGCGCCGGCTCCGCCGCCGCCGCCGATGACAAGGAAAAGTGCTACGGCATCGCCAAGGCTGGCCAGAACGATTGCGCCGCTGCCAACGGTGCGCATTCCTGCGCCGGCCAGTCGAAAACCGACAACGGCGCCGCCGAGTGGAAATATGTGGCCAAGGGCACCTGCGAAAAGGCCGGCGGCAAAACCACCGCGCCAGCCAAGTAATCCGTCAGCCTGTCGCGGAGCCATGACGTCGCCACGTCTACCGGAGCAGATGCCGGGTGTGGGCGTGGGGCTGCGGGCTCCGCATTATCGGCAGTTTATCGAGCAGCGGCCGCGCGCCGCCTGGCTCGAAGTTCATACAGAAAACTATCTCGATCAAGCCGGCTGGGACTGGCATGTGCTGCAGCAATTGCGGCGCGATTATCCGATCAGCCTGCATGGCGTCGGCCTGGGACTGGGCTCGGCGCGCGGCTTCTCCGAACATCATCTGCAACGGGTAGGCGACCTGGTGCGGCGCGTGGAGCCGGTGCTGGTATCCGAACACTTATGCTGGGGCGCCGTCGGCGACCGCCAGCTCAATGATTTGTTGCCGCTGACCCTGGACCGCGCCGCGCTCGACTTGCTGAGCGCCCGCGTCGGCCGGGTCCAGGACACGCTGCAGCGCCAGCTGCTGCTGGAAAACGTGTCGACCTATGTGCGCTTCCACCAGGACTCGATGAGCGAGGCCGAGTTCATGGCGGCGCTGGCGGCGCGCACCGGCTGTGGCCTGCTGCTGGACATCAACAACCTGTACGTCAACCAATGCAACCACGGCGAGGATGCGCTGGCCGCGCTTGCCGCGATCCAACCCGGCATGGTGGGCGAGATGCATCTGGCCGGCCATCTGGTGACGCCGCAGGCGGTGATCGACCATCATGGCGACACGGTGGCGGAGCCGGTGTGGCGCCTGTACGAGGCGGCGCTGCAACGGTTTGGCGCGGTGCCGACCTTGATCGAATGGGATACCGATATACCCGCGCTGGAAGTGCTGCTGGGCGAGGCGGAAAAGGCGAGGGTGCTGCATCGGCGCCACGCCGCCGGCAACGGCATCGGCCCGGCGGCGGTGCCGGCGGTACCGGCGGATGCGGCGGTGGAGGAAGACGCCCCGGCGCTGGCGGCCAGCCAGCAGCTGTTTGCCGGCGCGCTGTTCGACACCCGGCAGACGCCGCAGGTGCTGGCGCAGTTCAAGGGCGAACAGAACGAGCATCGCTTCGCGCTGTATCGCGGCAACCTGACCGCCACCTGGGACAAGACGCTGGCCGCCGTCTATCCGGTGATCCGGCAGCTGGTGGGCGAGGAATTCTTTGGCGGGCTGGCGCAGGCCTATGGCCGCGCACATCCGTCCGACAGCGGCGACCTGAACCGGTTCGGCGCGCACTTCGCCACCTTCCTGCGCCACTTCCCGCATGTGGCCGACTATCCCTACCTGCCCGACATGGCCACGCTGGAATGGACGCTGCACCGCGCGCACTACGCGCCGTCGGCGGAAGCGGTGACGCCGCAACAGATGGCGGCATTGTCGCCGGAACAGATCGAAACGGCGCGGATGCAGCTGCACCCGGCGTGCACGCTGCTGGCGTCGGACTGGGCCACGATCGCGCTGTGGCAGGCGCACCAGCCGGACAGCGGCGTCGAGTTTCCCGCCGAGCTGGCGCTGCCTTGCCACGGGCTGGTCACGCGGCCGCAGTGGAAGACGCAGGTGCTGCCGCTCGACGCGGCCAGCCACGCGGCGTTGTCGGCGCTGGCGGCCGGCGGCGAGTTCGGCGCGGCGCTGGACGCGGCGTTCGAGCTTGACGAGGCCTACGACGTGGCGGGCAATCTGCGGCTGTGGATGGATTGCGCTTTGATTGTCAGGATAGCCGCATAACGGCGACTAACCAATTTTGAAAGCAGAATCATGAGAGCTATCCTCGGCATTCATCAACAACTGTCCCGCTACGACGCCGCGCTGACGGAGTGGGGCGGTTCACTGATCAGCCTGGTGCTGCGCTGGTATGTGGGCTGGCAATTCATCAAGGCCGGCATGGTCAAGGTCGGCGACTGGAGCGCCACGCTGGCGCTGTTCCACGACGAATACAAGGTGCCGCTGCTGCCGCCGGATGTGGCGGCGTATGCCGGAGCCACCGGCGAGCTGCTGCTGCCGCTGCTGTTGTTTGTCGGACTGGTGTCGCGCCCGGCGGCGCTGGCGCTGTTTTTCGTCAATGCGATGGCGGTGATTTCCTACCCGCAGCTGTTCAGCTTTGAATGTCCGGCCGCCATCAACGATCATTTTTACTGGGGTGTGCTGCTGCTGGTGCTGGTGGCGTTTGGTCCGGGGAAGGTGTCGCTGGATGCGTGGCTGGCGCGGCGTCGCTGATCAGGTCGGCTTGAAGGCGCGCAGGATTTTCGCCTCGCCGGTCAGGTCCCGGTGCAGGCGGTTGGCGGCGGCGGTCAGCTCGATCATGCGGTCGAGCTGGATGTCTTCGAAGCGCGCCAGTTCTTCGGTGGCGGTCTGCAGCGCCTGCGCCAGCTTGGCGCGGGCGGTCTGGTACAACGAGCCATTGTACTGGTCTGTATTCTTCAGCAACTCTTCGGCGTTTTCGATCACTTGCCGCAGGTCGTCCAGCAGACGCTCCTGGGTGGGCAAGTTGTGTTCAGGATCGTCCATGACGTTCCCCTGCTCATAAATAAACTGGTTGAAAAAGCCGCACGACAAGCTATCCCAATATAGCGACGGGCCGGTCCGCCGGTTTGCGCGCCGTCAAACGCGCCACCCCTTACCTTCAGCTTAGCTCGTTGTTGCTCAAATGCAAGATAAAATTACACGGCGTCGACGCTGATGCGGATGTCGCCGACGGTCACTTGCTGGCCGGCGCGGATCTTGGCGGTCTTGCGCAACTCCTGCTTGCCGTCGACCTTGACGGTGCCGCTGGCCACCATCATCTTGCCGCCGCCGCCGCTGTCGCACAGGCCGACCAGCTTCAATAACTGATTCAGCTCAACAAATTCGCCGCTCAATTCAAAACTTACTTTCTGCATTTTATCCTCTGTTGCTATGATGTGAAATCGGCGCCGCTCCGCCTTTCCGGTAGTGTAGCGGCATTCCGACAGGCCCGCAGTTTACTCCCCGACGGCGTTCCGGTTGAGGTTGCCGTCGAGAAAAAAACAGGCTATGCTGAATTAACTGCTGAATATTTGTGCAGCACGGTTGTCCCTCAGCGAGTTGCATCATGAATAAGTCTTGTCGGTTTGTCGCCTGGATGTTGTTACCGCTCCCAGCAGTGGTGGGCGCAGCCGCATCGGACCCTTTCCCTTCTTCCAGCCTGCCGCCCGCGTTTGAAAAACGGGCCAGTTCGTCCTTGCTGTTCGATACGGCCGACCGGCAGTCGGCGCTCAGCGAGCAGGTGCAGGCGCGCAATGAAGGCCAGTCGCGCATCTTCAGCGGCGGCCCCCGGCTGCATTTCGGCGCCTTGCCGGACAACCTGGCGCTGCTCGATCCGCTGGGACCGATGCTCAACGAGCACAGCAGGCGCTTCCTCAGCAGTGCGGAGTTCGAAAAGAAAATCGGCCGCGCGGTCGGCATCGTGACCATCGGCATCCTGCGCGAAAACGGCACCGCGCTGGGCACGCAGCAGACGCCCACGCTGTCCTCGTATGTGCGCCCCACCACCACCTTCACGTCGGCATCGCTGGGCTATGCGCTGAGCGCGCGCAGCTCGCTGATGGCGATGGCGTCCTACGGCCGGACCGAGGGCATCGGCACGCCGGACAGCCTGATCGCGCAGGTGTCGTCGGTGCGGACGGTGGCGTTCAGCGTCGGCGTGGCCACGCGCGAGCTGTTCAACAACCACGACCGCTTCGCGGTGACGTTCTCGATCCCGGCCAAGGTGCGCAGCGGCACGCTGCAATTCAGCGGGCCGGCGCAGCAGGGCGGCGATGCCGGCGCCCCGGTCTACGGCGCGCCGACCTTGAACCTGCGGCCGACGGCCACCGAGCGCGACCTGGAATTCGGCTACACCACCATGTTCGGCAAGGATGGCCGGCTGGGCAAGGTGACCGGCGCCGTCATGTGGCGCGTCAATCCCGGCCACGACGCGAACGCCCGGCCGGACTGGCTGACCGGCGTGCGCTACTCCTACGGCTTCTAGCTTTCCACCTAGCCTTTGGCGCCCGGACGTGTCATGTCCAGCGGCACGATCCACTGCTCGAACTGCTCGGCGCTCACGTAGCCCAGCTCCAGCGCGGCCTGTTTCAAGGTGGTGCCTTCGTGCTGGGCCTTCTTGGCGATTTCCGCCGCCTTGTCGTAGCCGATGTGCGGCGCCAGCGCCGTCACCAGCATCAGCGAGCGTTCCATCAGCTCGGCGATGCGGGCCCGGTTCGGCTCGATGCCGTGCACGCAATGCTCGTCGAAACTGCGCATGCCGTCGGCCAGCAGCCGCGCGCTTTGCAGGAAGTTGTGCGCGATCATCGGCTTGTAGACGTTCAGCTCGAAGTTGCCCGAGGCGCCGCCCATGGTGATGGCGACGTCGTTGCCGAACACCTGGCAGCACAGCATGGTGACCGCTTCGCATTGGGTCGGGTTGACCTTGCCCGGCATGATGGAGCTGCCCGGCTCGTTCTCGGGAATGGTGATCTCGCCCAGGCCGGAGCGCGGGCCGGACGCCATCCAGCGCACGTCGTTGGCGATCTTCATCAGCGCGGCGGCCAAGGTCTTGAGCGCGCCGTGGGCGGACAGCAGCGCGTCATGGCCGGCCAGCGCGGCGAACTTGTTGTCGGCGCTGCGGAAGGGCAGCGCCAGGTTGTGCTCGAGCTCGGCGGCGATGCGGTGCGCGTACTCCGGGTGCGCGTTGAGGCCGGTGCCGACCGCCGTGCCGCCGGCCGCCAGCTGCAGCACGCCGGGCAGCGCGGTGCTGATGGCGCGCTCGGCAAAGTCCAGGTGGGCGACGTAGCCGGAGAATTCCTGGCCCAGGGTCAGCGGCGTGGCGTCCTGCAGGTGGGTGCGGCCGATCTTGACGATGTCGGCGAACGCTTCGGCCTTGGCGTGCAGGCTGTCGCGCAGCTGGCGCAGCGACGGCAGCACGTGGTTGGCCAGCGCCTGCGCGGCGGCGACGTGGATGGCGGTGGGAAAGATGTCGTTCGAGGACTGGCCCTTGTTGACGTCGTCGTTCGGGTGCAGCATGCGGCGCTCGCCGCGCACGCCGCCCATCAGCTCGGAGCCGCGGTTGGCCAGCACTTCGTTCATGTTCATGTTGGACTGGGTGCCGGAGCCGGTCTGCCAGACCGCCAGCGGGAACTCGGTCGGGTGGCGGTTGGCCAGCACTTCGTCGGCGGCCTGGGTGATGGCGACCGCCTTCGGCCCTTCCAGCAGGCCCAATTCGAGGTTGACGTGGGCGGCGGCGCGCTTGACGCTGGCCAGCGCGTGGATCAGTTCCAGCGGCAGGCGCTCGCTGGAGATGCGGAAATGTTCCAGCGAGCGCTGGGTTTGCGCGCCCCACAGCTGCTCGTCGGGCACGGCTATCGGTCCAAAACTGTCACGTTCGCTTCGGGTACTCATGGTTTTTCCTTTGCGCTGGGGTGCAATGATGTGAGTTTGACAAGGACGATATAGTGTAGCGCAGTCTGCAAAAATTAACCGGGGGCTACAAAACGGGGAAAATCAGCCGTTATAGCTGATATACACTTTTAACATTCGCGTCACAGCGACTCCGACATGCAGCAGCGCACACCTTTTCTGACCTCGATCCTTGCCGGCGCGACCGCGCTGCTGCTGGCGGCTGCCCAGGCGCGGGCGGCCGAACTGGGCGATGTCACCGTGCGGTCCTTCATCGGCCAGCCGCTGGCGGCCGATATCGAGCTGGTGCAGCTGGCGCCGGACGAGGTGTCGGCCTTGCAGGTCAAGCTGGCGCAGCCGGATGTGTTTCGCGGCGCGAACATCACGATGAATCCGGCGCTGGGCTCGGTGCACATGTCGATCTACCGGCGCGACGGCAGGCAGTTCCTGCATGTGACCACCACCCGCAATATCGATGCGGAGTACGTCCATTTGTTCCTGGAGTTGAGCGCGGCCGGCCGGCAGGATGTGCGGGCGGCCACGGTATGGCTGCAGGTGGATCCGAATCCGGCGCCGCCGCCTCCGCCGGTGCAGGTGGCCTTGCCGGCGGCCAGGGTGGCGGAGCCGGTTGTTGCCGCGCCAGCCGTGCCGGTGGCCGCTGTGCCGGCCGTACCGGCTGCGCCGCAGCGGGCGCGGCCGGCGCCTTTGCCTTCCGCGCACGAGTCGGAGGTGGGCAAGCCGGGGGATTTGAAGGCCGCCGCCGGGCCGGCGCCTGCTTCGCGGCGGGTATCGCCGCCTGCGCCGGTTGCCAAACCGGCCGTCAGCGCGGAACCGGCGCGTGCGGAGGGCATGGTGCCGTTGACGGTGGCGCAGGCTTTGTTGCCGTTGCCGCCTTTGCCGCTGCCGAAGGGCGTCAAGCGGCCGGCGGATCCGGCGGCGTGCGCGCCGTCGGGCATGACGGCGAAGGAGTGCGTGGCGCTGGACGGGCATAGCGCGGCGTTGTCCAGCAAGCTGGTGGAGCTGGAGGGCAAGGTGAAGATGCTGCAGGGCGCGCTGGGGGCGGCCACGTCGCCGGCGCGGAAGGCCGTGGCGGCGCCGGCATCGCCAGCTCCGGCTGCGGCCTCGGCTTCGGCCTCGCAGGCGCCGGCGCCGGTGGCGCGAGCCGCCTCGGCGAAGGCGGCATCGGCCGCGACAGCTGCTTCGGCGGCGTCGGCGGCGTCAGGCGGTGCGTCGGCCGAGGCGGCGGCTTCGGTCAAGAAGGTGCGCGTGTTGCCCAAGCTGAAATACAAGAAGGAAAAGGACAAGCCGGCGGAAAGCGGCTTCGGCACCACGACGATGGTCGCCGCCGGCGCCGGCCTGCTGCTGTTGCTGGGGGTGGGCGGCTATGTGTTGCTGCGCAAAAAACGCGGCAGCGGGCCGTTGAAAATCTGGCAAGGATTCCGCAAGAAGAAGCCTGCCGGCGAGGGCGGCGCGGCGCAGGAAGCCCAGCCGCTGCACGAAGTGACGCCGGAATCCATGTTGCAACCGTAATAAGCATATAGCTGCAAGCTCTTATTCAGGCTCGACGATCTGGGTTATAGTATTCGACGTCCCCCCGTCTACCCACTATTGAAAGAGTCTTATGACCGCAGCAGATCTGCCATCTCAGCATCAAGAGCAATACCAAGCTTTCAAACAACTCGGCCTGAAACTGGACATGTCCCGCGGCAAGCCAGCGCCCGAGCAACTGGATTTGTCCCATGCCCTGATGGATGCGCTGGACGGCTACAAGGCCGCCGACGGCACCGATGGCCGCAACTACGGCGGTACCATCGGCCTGGCGGAAGCGCGCGAACTGTTCGGCAAGCTGCTGGACGTGCCGGCCGCGCAGGTGGTGGTCGACAGCAGCGCCAGCCTGTCGCTGATGCATGACGTCATCATCTACAGCCTGCTCAACGGCACGCCCGGCCATGCGCCGTGGGTGCGCGAGCCGGTGACCTTCCTGTGCCCGGTGCCGGGCTACGACCGCCACTTCGCCATCTGCGAGGCGCGCGGCATCAAGATGATCAATATCCCGATGAGCGAAGCCGGCCCGGACATGGACCTGGTCGAGAAACTGGTGGCCGAGGATGCCAGCATCAAGGGCATGTGGATCGTGCCGAAGTACAGCAATCCGGGCGGCGTGGTGTATTCGGACGAGGTGGTCGCGCGCCTGGCGGCGATGAAGACCGCGGCGCCGGACTTCCGCCTGATGTGGGACGACGCCTACCGCTTCCATCACCTGGGCGAGCAGAAGCTGGCCGTGGCCAATATCCTGGACGCTTGCGCCAAGGCCGGCAATCCGGACCGCGCGATCGTGTTCGCGTCGTCGTCGAAGGTGACCTGGGCCGGTTCGGGCATTGCCGCGCTGGCGGCGTCGCCGGCCAATATCGCCTGGTGGACCAAGCACGCGGGCATCCGCAGCATCGGCCCGGACAAGATCAACCAGCTGCGCCACGTGCGCCTGCTGAAGGATGTGGCGACGGTCGAGGCGCTGATGGAACAGCACCGTTTGCTGCTGAAGCCGAAGTTCGACGCGGTGCTGGCGCAGTTCGAGCACTACCTGGGCGACGTGCCGGGCGTGTCGTGGACCCGCCCGCAGGGCGGCTACTTCATCGACCTGGTGACGCCGGAAGGTTCGGCCAAGCGCACCGTGGCGCTGGCCAAGGAGGCGGGCATCACGCTGACGCCGGCCGGCGCGGCTTTCCCTTATGGCAACGATCCGAAGGACAGCCATATCCGCATCGCGCCGAGCTTCCCGTCGCTGGACGAGATCACCAAGGCGGCGCAGGGTATCGCGTTGTCGCTGCGGGTGGCGCTGGCCGGCTGATTGCTGTCGTACGGACGTAAAAAAAGCGCCTTGAAGGCGCTTTTTTTTACGTCCGTGACCCGTCCTGGAATAGGTTGACACTTTTGAGGAGTGTCACATGGACCATAGGGAAAGACGGACGCAGTCCGATTACACGTTGGCTTTTAAATTGTCGGTAGTGAGGCAAGTCGAAAAGGGCGAACTGACCTATAAGCAGGCTCAGAGGTGCTACGGTATCCAAGGCCGCTCCACGGTTTTAACTTGGTTGCGTAAGCATGGAAGCCAGGATTGGAGTAGGCTGAGCGGGTCGATTCAAGGCAGGAGTCACGCCATGAGCAATCAAACCGAGCCACTCACGCCAGAGCAGCGGATCAAGCAGTTGGAGGTGCAACTCAGAGACGCCAATCAGAAGGCTGAACTCTTGGAAGCGATGCTTGATGTCATCCGTAAGGAATACGGAGTCAAGTTGGTAAAAAAGCCTTTCGGCGGGTCATCGAACAAAAGCGAGTAGCTGATCTCAGTATCGCCATGGCCTGCCGGTTTATGGGGATCAGTCGGCAATCCTACTATCAGCAGATAAAAAACGAGCAGGCGATAGACGCTCGTGATGTCAAAGTGGCTGAAATGGTGCGGCAGATTAGGTGCCGGCAGCCGCGTGTCGGCGGCCGTAAGTTGCATTATTTGCTGCGTGATTCAATGATAGAGGTCGGCATTAAACTGGGGCGGGACGCGCTGTTCAGCACCCTAAGACGCATGCAACTACTCGTGCCCAGGGCACGGGCATATCACAAGACCACGAACAGCTTCCATCGCTTCTACAAGCATCCCAACTTGCTGCAGCCCGGCACTTTTAAGGCGCAACGCCCAGAACAACTTTGGGTGGCCGACATAACCTATATCCCGACTCAGCAGCGATGTGCGTATTTGAGTCTGGTCACCGATGCATTTTCCCGAAAGATTGTGGGGTGGCATGTCCACGCCTCCCTGCAGACTGAGGAAGTAGCGCAGGCGTTTAAGATGGCGCTTCGCTCTAGGGCCTCCAACGACCAACTGATACATCACTCAGACCGCGGAATCCAGTATTGCGCAAGTGCCTACCAAGCCTTACATGCAAAAAATAGCATCATCTGCTCTATGACTGATGGCTACGACTGCTATCAGAACGCCCTTGCCGAGCGAGTGAACGGAATCCTAAAGACCGAGCTATTGCTGGAGAAGCCATTCGATTTGGCTGAAGCAAAACGCATGATTCGACAATCTGTCGACATCTACAACTACGAACGGCCGCACCACAGCCTAAAATACAAAACGCCCGACGAGGTGCATCGGGCGTTTCAACCAAAGCAAGAATCTGGCGATTCTTGCTTAGTCTAGCCTGTCAACGTATTCCAGGACTAGTCACCGGAGCATTTTATTGCATGCCCGGCACTTTGTTCATCCATGGATCGGTCACGTCGCGGATTTCGCGGTCGTTGGCCAGGATTTGCTTCAGCAGGTCGATCTTGCGCAGGCGCGGGGCGCCGCTCAGGGCCGGCACGCCGGTGGCGACGGCGCGGCTTTCGCTGGCGCACTGGCCTTCCAGGTCGCTCAGGCCGTCCCAGTCGCCGATGCGCGCGGCGGCGACCATCTGGTTGCTCAAACCGGCAATGTTTTCGTACATCGAGAGGACTTCGCTGGCGGTCATGTTCGCACCTTGGGCTCGTTTAAGCGGCAAGACGGATTACCGCATGTCCAGATTAACGTCGCCTTAAACCGGAACTTTAGGGTCTTTTTTAAATATTTTTGAAAAAAGGCAAAAAAAAGCCGCCGGGTCCGAAAACCGGCGGCTTTTGCTTGTGTATTGCTTAATCTGGCTTATTTGACCAGCTCTTCCAGGCCGGCGCTCAGTTCGTCCGGCGACGGCATCTCGTCGGTCAGCGCGTCGTCGTCCAGGCCCAGTTCCTCGGCCAGGTCGGCCGGGTAGCAGGCGGCGATTTCATCGTCGCTCAGTCCGGCCTGCTCGACGCGGGCGCGCCAGGCGGCCAGCGAAACCACGGCGGCCAGGCGGTTGAGCTCGCCGTTGTGGTGCGGCTCGGGGAAGGCCAGGATGGTTTCCGAGAAGGTTTGCGGGAACTTCCAGCGTTTGGCCAGTTCCGCGCCGACGTCGGCGAAGGTGTAGCCGAACGAGGCTTGCTCGACGTCCAGACGGCGCGAGTCCATCGGGCCGGCCACCTTGTCGAGCGCCATCGCCTGCTCGGCCATGGCCGAGTGGATCACCAGCTGGCCGATGGCGTGCATCATGCCGATGGTGAAGGCGAGGTCGGTATTTTCCTTGGTTTTCTTGGCGATCCATTTGGCGCACACGGCGGTGTGCAGGCTGTAGCGCCAGAATTGCTTGAGGTCAAGGCCGGGCACGGTCTTGAAGCCGCTGACCAGGCCGGAGCTGATGACCAAGGTGCGCACGGTGACGAAGCCCAGCATCAGCACCGCGTCTTCGACCGTGCCGATGCTGCGCGACACATGGTAGTAGGCGGAGTTGGCCAGGCGCAGCAGCTTGGCGCTGAGCACCGGATCGGTCGATAATTTTTTCGCGATCTCTTCGGTCGAGACGCTGGCTTTGTCGAAACTGCTGATCAGTTCTTCGACGACCTTGGGCGCCGTGGGCAACGCAGTGGGATTCTGGAACAGGGCTTCAAGCTTCATAATTATCTCCGTGGTGATTAGCGCGTTGCTATAGGCTAACTATATAGCGATTCCCCGGACGAATGAAAGAATTTTGCTATGGCGGCGTCTCTTTTATGTCGTGATATATTCGCTGGAATTGACAATCCCGGGACAAAATCATGCACCTCTCCACTTCAGCGCGCCGCCTTGCCATCAGTATCGCCGTTTTGTCCAGCGCGCTGGCCGCCTTGCCGGCCGCATGGGCCGCGCCGGTCCTGCCGGGCGACGATTTTTTTGATTACGTCAACGGCGAGTGGCTCAACAGCGTGGAGATCCCGGCCGACCGCAGCAGCTGGGGCGTGGGCGCGGCACTGGTCGAAGACACCAATCTGCGCATCGTCAAGTTGATCGAGGGACTGGCGGCCGAGCCGTCGTCGGCCGAGGCGAAGAAAATCGCCGACTACTACGCCAGCTTCATGGACGAGGCGGGCATCGAGGCCAAGGGGCTGGCGCCGCTGCAGCCGGCGCTGGCGCAGATCGCCGCCATCGGCGACAAGCGGGCGCTGACCAAGGCGCTGGGAGCCAGCCTGCAGGCCGACGTCGATCCGCTCAACGCCACCAATTTCTTCACCGAAAACCTGTTCGGCCTGTGGATCGCGCAAGGCCTGAAGGACAGCGCGCATTACACGTCGTATCTGCTGCAGGGCGGACTGGGCATGCCGGACCGGGCCTACTACCTGGACGACACGCCGTCGATGAAGGAGCTGCGCGGCAAGTACCTGGCGCACATCGCCGCCACCTTCAGGCTGGCCGGCATCGCCGATGCCGAGGCGCGCGCGGCGCGCGTGTTCGAGCTTGAAACCAAGATCGCCGCCACCCATGCCAACCGCGAGGATTCGGCCGACGTGCTGAAGGCGAACAACAACTGGAGCGCGGCCGATTTCGCGCGCAAGGCGCCGGGCATGGACTGGGCCGCGTTCTTCGCAAGCGCCGGGTTGGGCGGGCAGAAGAAGTTCATTGTCTGGCATCCGACCGCGATCGCCGGCGCGGCCAGGCTGGTCAACTCGGTGCCGCTGGAAACGTGGAAGGATTTCCTGGCCTTCCACAGCATCAACCAGGTCAGCGCGGCCTTGCCGAAGGCGCTGGCCGACCAGCATTTCGATTTCTACGGCCGCGCCCTGAACGGCACGCCGCAGCAATCGCTGCGCTGGAAACGCAGCCTGGCCGCAGTCAACGCGGCGATGCCCGATGCGCTGGGCAAGATTTATGTGGCCAAGTATTTCCCGCCCGAGTCCAAGCAGCGCCTGCAGCAGATGGTCAGCAATATCGTCGACGCCTTCCATTTGCGCATCGACAAGCTGGACTGGATGGCGCCGGCCACCAAGAAGGAGGCGCACGCCAAGCTGAAGACCTTGTATGTGGGCATAGGCTATCCGGAGAAGTGGGCCAGCTATGAGCAGTTGCAGGTGGTGCCGGGCGACGCGCTGGGCAACCTGCTGCGCGCCGAACGCCTGCACACGCAGCAGCAACTGGCCAAGCTGCACCAGCCGGTGGACCGCGCCGAGTGGTGCATGCCGGCGCAACTGGTCAACGCGGTCAACATGCCGATGCAGAACGCGATCAATTTCCCGGCCGCGATCCTGCAGCCGCCGTACTTCGATCCGAGTGCCGGCGACGCCGTCAACTATGGCGGCATCGGCGCGACCATCGGCCACGAGATCAGCCACAGCTTCGACGACCAGGGCGCGCAATTCGATTCCAAGGGGCGCCTGCGCGACTGGTGGACGGCTGCCGACGGCAAGCATTTCAAGCAGGCATCGGCGGCGCTGGCGGCGCAGTATTCGGCGTACAAGCCGTTCCCGGACCTGGCCATCAACGGCCAGCAGACGTTGAGCGAGAACCTGGCGGATCTGGCCGGGCTGTCGGCGTCGTACGACGCTTATCATGCGACGCTGGCCAACAAGCGCGTGACGCCGGAGGCGGACCAGCAATTCTTCATCGGCTATGCGGCGAGCTGGCGCGAGAAGGAGCGCGACGAGGCGCTGCGCCGCGCCATCCTGACCGACGGCCACGCGCCGGACAAATGGCGCACGGCCACCGTGCGCAATCTTGATGCGTGGTACAACGCCTTCAACGTGCAGCCGGGGCAGACGCTGTATCTGGCGCCGAAGGACCGGGTGCGGGTCTGGTAAAGCGCGGCGACGGTCAGTGATCGTCGCTGAGTTCGTCGTATTCGCGGCGGTGCTTAGGCAGGCGGCGTTCCATTAATGTTTTCGATTGATGGTCGACGTGTTCGATCAATAGCAGGGCGGCGTGCAACGCGTCGCCCATGGTTTTAGTTGCGGTGGTCAGCGCTTGCCGCTGCGACGCAGAAAATCTTTCAGTCGGGCACAGGCAGCGGGTGGTGGCAAACAAGCCTCTCGTGCATTCATGCTCTTTCTCCTTGCTCTTTTTGACGGTTTTTGCTTCTTCCTGCCTCTGTTGACCAGGTCCACCGCCTGAAGTTCATTTGAAGCGAAAAGAGCAAAAAAGAGCTATACAAAAGAGCATGTTTGTACGAGAGAGTGGAGTGCGGGTACCCCGGTATGTATACTAGCGGCATGAATTCCGACGACATCGAACAAATCACGCAGACCACGCTGCAGCACTACGAGCGCAACGCGGAGCAGTTTTTCGCCGGCACCATCGACCATGACGTCAGCCAGAACATCGCCGCCTTGCTCGATGCGATCGACGCGCCGGCGCCTTACCGCTTGCTGGACCTGGGCTGCGGGCCGGGGCGCGACCTGAAAACGTTCAAGGACATGGGGCACGAAGCGATCGGCGTCGACGGCTCGGCGCGATTCGTCGAGATGGCGCGCGCCTACAGCGGTTGCCAGGCCTGGCAGCAGGACTTCGTCAAGCTCGACCTGCCGGCCGGGTTTTTTGACGGCATCTACGCCAACGCCTCCCTGTTCCACGTGCCCAGCGCGGCGTTGCCGAAAGTGCTGTGCGACTTGCACTTGGCATTGAAGACGGGCGGCGTCCTGTTCAGCTCCAATCCGCGCGGCGACAACCGCGAAGGCTGGAACGGCCCGCGCTACGGCAGCTACTACGACTACGACACATGGGAACGTTACCTGACCGCAGCAGGTTTTATCGCTGTCCAACATTACTATCGCCCGGCAGGGTTGCCGCGCGATCAGCAGCCATGGTTGGCTAGTGTCTGGAGGAAATCTTGATCGATGGACTGCGTTCGCGAGCGCACAGAAGCTGTGCGCGCAGCGGCCTATAGTGGAACGCATGCACACAGCACAACGCTGCGTGTCCCTGTAGCTTCATCACCCACTAAGGAGTTCACCATGAACAAGGATCAAGTCAAAGGTACGGCCAAGGACATCGGCGGCAAAATCCAGCAGGAAGCCGGCAAGCTGGTCGGCAGCTCGGAGCAGCAAGCCAAGGGCCTGAACAAGCAAGCTGAAGGCAAGCTGCAAAAAGGCCTGGGCGACGCGAAAGAAGCCGTCAAGGACATCACCAAAGGCAACCGCAACTAATTGCCGCGGCCCATAAAAAAACAGCCGCCTCGGTGAACGAGGCGGCTGTTTTTGGTTTACCCGTGTTCGAATTACTTCGCCGCTTCCGGCATCAGGTTTTTCTTGAAGAAGGCTTCGATGTTGCCGTACACGTGGCGCTGCGGACCGCGTCCCGAGATGCCGTGCTTGGCGCCCGGATAGGTCATCAGCTCGAAGTGCACGTTGCGCTTGACCAGCGCGTCGATCATGCGCGTGGTGTTGGTGAACAGCACGTTGTCGTCGGCCATGCCGTGCATCAGCAGCAGCGGCGATTTCAAGCCGTCCAGGTGCGAGTACACGCCGCTGTAGTCATAGCCGGCCGCGTTCTCTTTCGGCATGCCCATGAACTGCTCGGTGTAGTGGGTGTCGTACAGCGACCAGTCGGTCACCGGCGCCACCGACACGCCCATGGCGATCTTGTCCGACGCCTCGGCCAGCAGGCGCAAGGTCATGAAGCCGCCGTAGCTCCAGCCGAACACGCCCACGCGCTTGGCGTCGACGTAGCTTTGCTTGCCCAGCCATTCGATGCCGGTGACCTGGTCTTCGACCTCGACCTTGCCCAGCTGATGGTAGTTGGCGTCGGTGAAGGCGCGTTCGCGGCGCGACGCGCCACGGTTGTCCAGGCGCCAGACGATGAAGCCCTGCTGCGCCATGTACTGGTCGAAGAAGTTGCCCCACTTGCGCGCCACGTGCTGCGAGTGCGGGCCGCCGTAGGTCGACAGGAACACCGGGTATTTCTTCGACGCGTCGAAGCCGCTCGGCTTGATCATCGAGTAGTACAAGGTCTGGCCGTCCTTGGCCTTGAGCGTGCCGTATTCGGTCTTCAGGTGGGCGTCCATGTACTTGCCGTACGGGTGGGACGCGTTCAGTTCGTTGTGCTCCAGCCAGCTGATCATGGCGCCGTCCGGACGGCGGATGCTGACCTGCGGCGGCGTGCTCGGGTCGGAGTACGTGTCGACGAACACTTCGCCGTTGCGCGCGAACGACGAGTCATGCCAGCCGTCGCCCTGGGTGATGCGGACCGGCTTGTCGGCCGTGCTGCCGTCGAGCTTGAGCGCGTAGGTCTGGCTGTCGATGACGGCGTCGCGGTTCGACTGCACGAACACGCGGCCGCCTTTTTCGTCCACCGCCAGCACGCGGTCTATGCCCCATTCGCCCCGCGAGATCGGGTGCAGCAGCTTGCCGCTCATGTCGTACAGGTACAGGTGCTTGCGGCCGTTGCGCTCGGACGACCAGATGAAGCCCTTGTCGTTGCCGAGGAAGCGCAGGTCGTCGAAGATGCTGACCCAGGTCGGCGACGTTTCGGTGACCAGCACCTTTTGCGCCAAGGTGGCGGCATCGACCGACACCAGTTCCAGCTTCTTCTGGTCGCGGCTCTGGCGCTGGAACAGCAGCGCCTTGGCGCTGGCGCTCCAGTCGGCGCGCACCAGGTAGATGTCCTGGTTGGCGCCGAGGTCGACGTCGCGGGTCGCGCCGGTCGCGGTAGAGACGATCTTCAGCTGCACCAGCACGTTCGGATCGCCGGCGGCCGGGTAGCGCTGCTCGACCACGTCGGTGCGGTCGGCGAAGATTTCAAAGCGGCGCACCACCGGCACCGGCGCCTCGTCGTAGCGCTTGTAGGCGATGGCCGAGTCGTCCGGCGCCCAGTAGTAGCCGGTGGTCTGCGCCATCTCTTCCTGCGCGACGAATTCGGCCTCGCCGTTGTGGACGGTGCCGGCGCCGTCGCTGGTCAGCTGCTTTTCCTTGCCGCTGGCCAGGTCGAGGATGTACAGGTTCTGGTCGCGCACGAAGGACACGTAGCGGCCTTTGGGCGAGATCTTCGGATCGAGCACGTTGCCGGAGGCGACCATGCGCGCCGCGTCGGGCTTGCTGACGTCGATCAGGTACAGGTTGCCGGCGATCGGCACCAAGAGCTGCTTGCCGTCCGGCGACCAGCTGTAGCTGAGGATGCCCTTGAGGCTGGCGGTGCGCTCGCGCTCGCGGCGGGCCTTCTCGGCGGCCGACAGGTTCTCGTCCGGCACCAGCGTCTTGGAGTCGACCAGGCGGTGGGTGGACTTGTCGTGCAGATTGTATTCCCACAGGTCCATCTGGAACTGGTTGTCTTCGCGGCCGCGCAGGAAGGTCACGCGGGCGCCGTCCGGCGACACCTTCAGGCTACGCACGCCGGGGCCGCTCAGCGACGGGTCGGCCTGCAGGCGGTCCAGCGTCAGTTTTTCGGCGGAGGCTTGGGCGCCGGCCAGCAGCGCAAGGAAGCAGAGAATAAATCGCATGGAGTGAGTGTCTCTCGGTTATCGGAACCCAAGACGATACCAGACCGGCCCGGTTGTGGCGAGATGGCAATATTCTGAATGCGCTATGGAAAACCGTTTTTCCTTCGGCGTAATGTATCGCTATGTTTCTAGCCCGCCGCCACGCGCTGGCGCGCCAGCCGCTGCAAGGCCCAGCTCAGCAGCACGGCCGCCACCGTCAGGCCGATCACCAGCCCGATCCAGAAGCCGGCCGCCGCCATCGGCGCGGCCGGCGTCCACGGTAGCCATTGCGGCGCCAGCCCCAGCCAGCAGCCCAGCGGCAGCGCGAAGCCCCAGAACGCCAGCAGCTGGATCTGCATCGGCTGGCGCGTGACCTTGTAGCCGCGGATCGCGCACGAGGTCGCCACCTGGGTGGCGTCCGACAGCTGGAACAGCGCGGCAAACAGCAGCAGCCGCACGCACACGGCCTGCACCGCCGCGTCCGACGTGTAGGCGGCGGCGATCTGCTGGCGGAACACGACGATGAACAGCGCCGACAGCACGCCGAACGCCAGCGACATCCACACGCCGACCCAGGCCACGAAGCGCGCCTTGCGCGGATCGCCTTCGCCGACCGACTGGCCGACGCGGGTGATCAGCGCGATGCCAAAGCTCAGCGGCACCATGAACACCAGCGAGGTGAAGTTCAGCGCGATCTGGTGCGCGGCGATCTGCACCACGCCGTAGCGCGCCACCAGCAGGCTGACCGCGCCGAACGCGCTGACCTCGGCGAAATAGGTGACGCCGATCGGCAGGCCCAGCTTGAGCATGGCGCGGATCTCCGGCCAGTGCGGCCATTCCCAGTGGGTGAACGGCCACGTGGCGCGGTAGGCCGGCGCCAGGCGCATCCACACCAGCATGGCGCCCAGCATCAGCCACATGCACAGGCCGGTCGCCACCGCGCAGCCGACCCCGCCCAGCGCCGGCAGGCCCCAGTGGCCGAAGATCAGCAGCCAGTTGACGACGATGTTGAAGCCCAGGCCCAGCAGCGCGATGACCATCATCGGCTTGGTCTGGTTGATGCTGGTGCTGTAGCCGTACAGCGTGCGGCAGGCGGCGTACGGCGGCAGGCCGATGCTGATCACGTGCACGAACAGCGAGGCTTGCCGGTGCACGTACGGCGTCAGGTACAGGTGGTCGAACAGCAGCGTGGCCAGGTTGGCCAAGAGCATGGCCACCACACCCACGCCCAGCGCCTTCCACAGCGACTGGCGCACCACGTGCGGCACGCGCGCCAGCGCGCCGGCGCCGACGTCGTGGGCGACCACGCTGTTAATCGCCATCATGGTGCCGCTGACGGTGACCAGGATGATGGACCAGATCGACGCCCCCAGCGACACCGCGCCCAGCTCGTCGGCGCTGGCGTGGCCGGTCATGGCCACGTCGGCCACGCCCATGCCGACGGTGGCCAGCTGGCCGACCAGCATCGGCCACGCCAGGCGCCACAGGGCGGCGGCTTCGAGGCGGATGTTGGCGGGTTTGATGGTATGCGGCATAAGGATGGCGAACGATGGCGGTGGCGTCGGGCCGGCGATTTTACCGCGCCGAGGCCGCCGCCGCATCGTGTTCGATTTCGCGCTCGATTACAATTGCTTGCAATTTAGTAAAATTCGGCCGTCGTCGCAACGGCCGGCCCGCACGTTATGGCTGAACAACAACTAACATCGGTATTCCAAATGAAAACCTTATTGCACCGCCTGACTTCCGCCGCCCTGATGCTGGCCGCCCCGCTGCTGTTTGCCGCCGGCGCCCAGGCGGGCGAGATCACCCTGTACACCCACGCCAACTTCGGCGGCGCCTCGGTCACCTTGCGCAACACCACGCCGGACCTGGTGCCGCTGGGCTTCAACGACCGCACCTCCAGCGTGGTGGTGCGCTCCGGCGCCTGGGAACTGTGCGAGCACGCCGATTTCCGCGGCCGCTGCGTGGTCCTCGAGCGCGGCGAGTACCCGGTGCTGGAAGGCTTCAACGACCAGGTGTCGTCGGCGCGCGAGGTTGCCGGCCGCGGCCGCGATTACCGGGACGGCCGCGACGACCGTGACAACCGCGGCGATAACCGTGACTACCGCGGCGGCGAGCGCGACGGGCGCCATGGCTGGCGCGACGACGACCGTGGCTACG
The DNA here is from genome assembly GCF_964254095.1 of Duganella sp. LjRoot269. NCBI lineage: Bacteria > Pseudomonadati > Pseudomonadota > Betaproteobacteria > Burkholderiales > Oxalobacteraceae > Duganella > Duganella sp. LjRoot269. Next base: position 2,054,818 of record NZ_CAXUSL020000001.1, read on the forward strand.
GCCGCCGCGGTGAACCCATCATCCTGTACTCGCACGCCGGCTTCAGCGGCGCCAAGGTCGAGCTGCACAACGACGTCGTGCGCACGCTGACCGACTACGATTTCAACGACCAGACCGGCTCCATCATCGTCAACGAAGGCCGCTGGCAGCTGTGCGAGCATGCCGATTTCGGCGGCCGCTGCATCGTGCTCGAGCCGGGCCGCTACGAGCAGCTGGACAATATGAACGACCGCATCTCGTCGCTGCGCCGCCTGCGCTGACGCGCATGCGTTATCATTCGGGCCACACCCCCGCCGCGGAGACGACCGTCATGAAGACCCTGCTGTGCACCATCCTGCTGAGCGCCGCCGCCGTCCCGGCGGCGCAGGCCGGCGATATCACGCTGTACACGCGCGACCACTTCGGCGGCCCGGCGCTGCAGCTGCACGGCTCGGAGCCGGACCTGGACAAGCTGGGCTTCAACGACCGCACCTCCAGCGTGGTGGTGCACAGCGGCACCTGGGAAGTGTGCGAAAGCAAGCATTACAAGGGCAAGTGCCTGGTGCTGGAAAAGGGCGAATACGCCGAGCTGAAGAACTTCAACGACATGATGTCGTCGGTGCGCGAGCTGGAGCCGAACCGCGACGCCCAGCAGGCCGACAAGGACAAGCCCGGCCGCAAGTGAGCTGGCGCACGACGGTGCGCCGCGTTTTTCGGTAGACTGTGCTGGACGAACTACGGGAGCGCGCGACGTGGAATACAAGGATTACTACCAGACCCTGGGCGTGCCGAAGACGGCCACCGAGGAAGAGATCAAGAAAGCCTACCGCAAGCTGGTCCGGAAATACCATCCGGACGTCAGCAAGGAAGCGGATGCGCAAAAGAAAACCCAGGAGCTGAACGAGGCCTACGGCGTGCTGGGCGACGCCGAAAAGCGCGCCGCCTACGACGAGCTCGGGCGCGGCCACCAGTACCGCGCCGGCCAGGAATTCCGCCCGCCGCCGGACTGGGGCCGCGGCTTCGGCAATGGCGGCGCCGGCGCCGGCCCGGGCGGCTTCGGCGGCGACGCCATGGGCAGCGACTTCTTCGCCGACCTGTTCGCCAACCTGGGCGGCGGCGGCCGCCGGCGCCAGCAGGCGCCGCGGCGCGGCGAGGACAGCCACGCCAGCATCGCCATCGACCTGGGCGACAGCTACACCGGCGCCACCCGCACCATCAGCCTGATGGTGGCCGAACGCGACGCCCACGACCGCATCGTCACGCGCGAGCGCAACCTCAGCGTCAACATTCCCAAGGGCGTGACGGCCGGCCAGCAGCTGCGCCTGAGCGGCCAGGGCCAGCCGGGCGCGGCCGGGCCGGGCGACTTGTATCTGGAAATCCAGTTCCGCCCCAACGCGCGCTACCGCATCGACGGGCGCGACGTCTACGAAACGGTGCCGGTGGCGCCGTGGGAGCTGGCGCTGGGCGGCGAGATCGAGGTCGGCACGCCGTCGGGCAAGGTCACCGTGACGGTGCCGGCCGGCTCGCAGAGCGGGCGCAAGCTGCGCCTGCGCGGGCGCGGCATTCCCGGCAAGGAGGCCGGCGACCTGTACCTGCTGCTGGAAGTGGTGCTGCCGCCGGCCAACACCGAACAGGCCCGCGAAGTGTATCGAACGATGGCGCGCGAGCTGGCGTTCAACCCGCGCGCGGCAGGATGAACGATGGAGGACAAGTCATGGAGGACGAGCGATGGGACAGGCAATAGTAACCGCGGTGCTGGTCGACGAGGCCGCGCTGACGCTCGATGAACTGGCGCAAGCCTGCGCCGTCGAGCCGGACTGGGTGGTGCAGCGGGTGCGCACCGGCATCCTGCTGGACGACGCGCCCGACAGCACGGCCGGCTGGCGCTTCACCAGCGCCGACCTGGTGCGCGCGCGCCGGCTGTGCCAGATCGAGCGCGACTTCGAGGCCAACGACGACGTCGCCGCGCTGGTGGTCGACTTGTCGGAAGAAATCCGCCGCCTGCGCGGCAAGCTCAGCGCCGCCGGAGTGAAATAGGCGACGGCGCGCTGGCGCCGGCCTGCAGCTCGGCCATCGGCGGCCGCGGCCGCGCGGCCTTGCCCGGCTTATCCGCCTTGCCCGCCTTGTCCGACGGCGCGCCGGCCGGCTTGTGCCCGCCGGGCGGGTGGTAGGCGACGCTGGGCGCGCCGGGCACCGGCTGCGGGCGGGCGTCGTGATTGGGCAGCGCCACGCCAGGCTGCTCCAGCTCGAGGAATTGCTGCATCAGCCAGCGCGTGGCCGGCCCCGGCTCCTCGTCGCCGCGCCGTATCACGTACAGCGGGAAGCTGAACGAATTGCCCTCGGCGATGTCGAGCTGCACCAGGCGGCCGGCGTCCAGGTCCCATTGCACGAACTCCAGCGGCATATTGCCCCAGCCGATGCCGCTGCGCAGCAGCGCGTGCTTGGAGCTCAGGTCGCCCAGGCGCCAGTCGCGCAGGGCCAGCACGCCGAAGTCCTGGCCCTTGGTCAGCGTGCTGCGGTCGGTCAGCACCAGCTGGATGTGCTCGCGCAGGATGTCGGTCGGCACCCGGCCCTCGATCTGCGCCAGCGGATGCTCGGGCGAGACCACCGGCACCATCGTGACGAAGCCGCAGCTCTGGCGCTCGACCACGTCCTGGCTGCCGGGCATCCAGCCGCTGATGCCGATATGGCACTCGCGCTCCATCACCAGCTGCGTCACCGCGCCCAGCGCCTCGGTGCGCAGCCGCATCGACACGGTCGGGAATTCCTTCTGGAACGCGTGCAGGATGCGCACCAGCTTGCAGGTCGAGAACATCACGTCGACCACCACCGACACCTCCGCCTCCAGCCCCGACGACAGCGCCTTGGCGCGGGCGCGCATGCCGTCGACCTTCAGCGACACGGCGCGGGCGTCGGCCAGCAGCGCCTTGCCGGCCTCGGTCAGCACCGGCTTGCGCTTGCTGCGGTCGAGCAGCTCGATGTTGAGCTGTTCCTCCAGGTTGGCGATGGTGTAGCTGATGACCGACTGCGTGCGGTGCAGCGCGCGCGCCGCGTGGGCGAAGCCGCCGTGGTCGATGACCGCGATGAACACGCGTAGCTGGTCGAGGGAGGGGAGGCCGGGATCGCGCATGATGGGGTTATCTTGAAAGTTTGATATCGATATTATCGATAAGTAGCATTTAAATTTACACCGTTTCATCGATATTAAACTCGATCTATGATGCATGCAACCAATCTCTTTGAAAGGAAGCACATCATGGCAACCGTACTTCACATCAACAGCAGTGTTCGTCAAAATGGCTCGCTGTCGCGTCAGCTGGGCGCCGAGTTCGTCGCAAAATGGCAGGAAGCCAACCCGTCGGGCACCGTCATCACCCGCGACCTGGCCGCCAACCCCGTGCCGCACCTGACCGAGCAGATGATGGGCGCCTACTTCACCCCGGCCGAGCAGCGCAACGCCGACCAGGCCCACACCATCAAGACCTCCGACGCGCTGGTCGACGAGCTGCTGGCCGCCGACACCATCGTCATCGGCGCGCCGATGTACAACTTCTCCGTCACCTCCGGCCTGAAGGCCTGGATCGACCACGTGGCCCGCGCCGGCCGCACCTTCAAGTATGGCGCCAACGGCCCTGAAGGCCTGGTCAGCGGCAAGAAGGTCTATGTGTTCGTCGCCAGCGGCGGCGCCTACAGCGAAGGCCCGGCCGCCGCCTACGACCACGTGACCACCTACCTGCGCTCGGTGCTGGGCTTCCTCGGCATGACCGACGTCACCTTCATCGTCGCCGAAGGCGTGGCCATGGGCGAAGAAGCGGTGGCCGCCGCCATCGCCAAGAGCCGCACCTCGATCGCCGCGATCGCCGTGTGATGCCTAGCGCCTGTAAGCAACAGTATTTGTCGTAATTAAAGCCCCGCTTGCGGGGCTTTTTGATGGTTACGGTATCATGAAGGCATACATCGTCATGGAGCCTTACATGAAACGGAATCTGCATTTGCTGGTCATCGACCCGCAAAACGATTTTTGCGATTTGCCGGCCAGCCACCGCGCGTCCCATGTGCCGGCGCTGCCGGTGCCGGGCGCGCACCAGGACATGCTGCGGCTGGCCGGCCTGATCAACCGCGGCCGCGCCGGCATCAGCGCCATCAGCATCACGCTGGACTCGCACCACCGCTTCGACATCGCCCACCCGACCTTCTGGATCGCCGCCGACGGCGCGCCGGTGCAGCCCTACACCACCATCAGCGCGGCCGACGTGCGCGCGCAAAAATACCTGCCGCGCCATCCGGCCGCCCTGCCGCTGGCGCTGAACTACCTCGACAAGCTGGAAGCGGCCGGGCGCTACCAGTTGATGGTGTGGCCGGTGCACTGCGAGATCGGCACCTGGGGCAACAACGTGCACGACGACGTGCGCGCCGCCTACGGCGCCTGGGAGGAAGCCTCGCTGGGCATCGTCGCCAAGCTGGCCAAGGGCTCCAACCCGTGGACCGAGCACTATTCCGCCGTGATGGCCGAGGTGCCGGACGCCGACGATCCCGACACCCAGCTCAACACCAAATTCATCGCCACCCTGGCCGGGGCCGACCGCATCTACATCGCCGGCGAGGCCGGCAGCCACTGCGTCAAGGCCACGGTCGAGCACATCGCCGACAACTTCGGCGGCCAGCCGCTGTCCAAGCTGGTGCTGGTGACCGACTGCATGAGCCCGGTCGCCGGCTTCGAGCCGCAGTACCAGGCCTTCCTGCGTGCGATGCAGGCGCGCGGCGTGCAGCTGATGCAGGCCGCCGACGTGCTGCCCGAACTGCTGGCCAACGCCCAGGAAGCGCAATGACCGAGCCCATCGTCCGCAGCCTGCTGGAGACGGACCTGTACAAGTTCACCATGTGGCAGGCGCTGCTGCACGGCCATCCGAACTCGCACACCGAGTACGAATTCGTCTGCCGCAACACGCCGGCCTGGCCGCTGGCCGAGCTGCTGGCCGACGTCGAGCGCGAACTCGACCACCTGTGTTCGATGAGCTTCAGCGACGAGGAGTTGAGCTACCTGCGCTCGCTGCGCTACATCAAGAGCGACTTCGTCGACTTCCTGACGGTGTTCCGCTTCCAGCGCAAGTTCATCACCGTGCGCGCCGACGGCGACACCCTGGCGATCCACGCCAGCGGCCCCCAGGTGCACGTGATGGGCTTTGAAATCTACGTGCTGTACATCGTCAACGAGCTGTACTTCCGCCGCTTCGACGCGGCCGCCGCGCTGGCCGAGGGACGCGCGCGGCTGGGCGCCAAGATCGCCGCGCTGAAGGCCTTCGGCGCCGAGCCGGCCTGCCGCAACCCGTTCGAGTTTTCCGACTTCGGCACCCGCCGCCGCTATTCCGGCGCCTGGCACGACGAGGTGGTACAGCGGCTGGCGCGCGAAGTGCCCGAGTATTTCAAGGGCACCTCCAACGTCTACCTGGCGATGAAGTTCGGCCTGGTGCCGATCGGCACCATGGCGCACGAATACATGCAATCGTTCCAGGCCTTCGGCGTGCGGCTGCGCGATTTCCAGAAGGCCTCGCTCGAGGCCTGGGTGCAGGAATACCGGGGCGACCTGGGCGTCGCGCTGACCGACGTGGTCGGCATGGACGCCTTCCTCGACGACTTCGACTTGTACTTCGCCAAGCTGTTCGACGGCCTGCGCCACGATTCGGGCGACCCCGTGGTGTGGGGCGAAAAGGCGCTGGCGCACTACGCCGCGCTGCGCATCGACGCCAAGACCAAGCGCCTGGTGTTCTCCGACGGCCTCGACCTGCAGACCGCGTTCCGCCTGTACCGCCACTTCGCCGACCGCATCATGACCGGCTTCGGCATCGGCACCCACCTGACCAACGATGTCGGCCTGGTGCCGCTGAACATCGTCATGAAGCTGGTGTGCTGCAACGGCCAGTCGGTGGCCAAGCTGTCGGACTCGCCCGGCAAGACGGTGTGCAAGGACGAGACCTTCCTGGCCTACCTGCGCCAGGTGTTCCACCATCCGGCGCAGGCGGCCGGCGGCCAGACATGACTTATCTGTACCTGATCAACTTCGGCATGTTCGTCATCATCGGCGTGGCGCTGCTGCAGGTGTGGCGGCGCCATCCGGCCCAGCGCTTCACCTGCGACCTGGGCTGGTCGACCTTGTTCGCCTCGCTGCTGTCGGCCGGCTACCTGATCCGCATCTCGGCGCCGGCGCCGTTCAACGCCGTCGGCCTGCCGCTGATGGTGGCCGGCGCCATACCCAACGTGCTGTTCCTCAGTTCCGGCGTGCTGCACCTGACCGGCCGCCGGCTGACGCGCGGCGCCGCCATCGCCATCGGCCTGGGCGCCGCCGTCGCGCTGCTGGCGCCCGGCTACCGCATGCTGACCTGGCCGCTGTTCAACATGGCGCTGCTGGCCGGTCTCGGCCTGCTGGCCACGCGCTGGCTGTGGCGCGACCAGCCGCTGGAGCGGCTGGTCGGGCCGATGCTGTTGCTGCTGAGCCTGGGCCAGCTGCCGGTGGTGCTGTACGGCGAGCAGGGCATCGCCGCCAACATCCTGGTCGCCACCTTGCTGCGCGCGGCCATCGGCGTGATGTTCGGCCTGTCCGCGCTGGAAGGCGCGGTGCGCGACGCCGGCAAGGTGGCGGCCCGCTTCCAGCTGCTGACCGAGCATTCGGTGCAGGGCGTGGTGGTGACCGACGGCAAGCGCATCCTGTACGCCAATCCCGCCGTGCGCGGCATCTACGGCATGCCGCTGGGACTGGGCAACTACGTGGTGTTTGCCGACCTGCCGCCGGAGAGCTTCAGCGACGACACGCTGCAGCACTACCACGGCCTGTTGCAGACGCAGCAGCTCGATATCGCCAGTTGGGAAGGCCGGCGCGAAGTGGCGGGCGGCCGCGAGCTGGAGCTGCGCTTCGAGGCGTGGCGGGTCGAGTGGGACGGCGTGGCCGCCACGCAGATCCTGATCACCGACGACACCGAGCGCAACGCCAGCGCCCGCGCGCTGGTGCACCAGGCCACGCACGACAAGCTGACCGGCCTGCCCAACCGCACGGTGCTGATGCAGCGGCTCAAGGAATACTGCTACCTGGCCGACGGCACGCTGCAGTGCACGCTGGTGGTGGTCAACATCGACCGCTTCAAGCTGTTCAACCAGAGCCAGGGCCAGCTGGCCGGCGACCAGGTGCTCAAGGCCTTCGCCGCCGCCGTCAAGCAGGCGCTGGGCGCGCGCGCCGAGCTGATGCGCCTGGGCGGCGACGAGTTCGCCATCGTCGACCCCGACGCCAGCAACGCGCGCGACATCGCCGGCCGCCTGCTGAGCGCGTGCGAGCAGGGGCTCAAGGTGGGCGGCAGCGAATACTACATCGACGCCTCGATGGGCATGGCGGTGTTCCCCGACCACGCCGGCAACGCCGACGGCCTGCTGCGCGCCGCCAACGCCGCCATGTACCAGGCCAAGCGCACGCCGGGCACGTCGCTGGCGATGGCCGAGCAGCGCTTCGAGCTGATGTCGAGCAAGGCGCTGGAAAACGAGCAGGCGCTGCGCAAGGGCATCAAGAACCAGGAAATCTACCTCGACTACCAGCCCAAGATCGACGCCGTTAGCGGCAGGCTGCTGGGCTTCGAGGCGCTGGCGCGCTGGATGCGGCCGGACGTGGGCATGGTCAGCCCGGTCGAGTTCATCGCCATCGCCGAGCGCACCGGCCTGATCGGCGAGCTGGGCGCGATGCTGCTGGAGCGCGCCTGCCGCCAGATCGCCGCCTGGCGCGCCGAGATCGGCCACTGCGTGCCGGTGGCGGTCAACGTGTCGCCGGTGCAGCTGCTCAACCGCGGTTTCTTGCAACTGGTCGAGCGCACGCTGCAGGAAACCGGCATCCCGCCGCATTGCCTGACCTTGGAGATCACGGAAAGCGCGGCGATCGACAACCTGGACGACACGCAGCAGCAGCTGCAGCACCTGAGCGGGCTGGGCATCGACGTGGCGATGGACGATTTCGGCACCGGCTTCTCGTCGCTGAGCATGCTGCGCAAGCTGCCGCTGAGCACCCTGAAAATCGACCGCGGCCTGATCGATCCGCTGCCGGCGCCGGACGCGGTGGCGGTGGTGACGGCGATCTGCCAGCTGGCCGCCGCGCTGAACCTGCAGGTGGTGGCCGAAGGCATCGAAACGCTGGAGCAGGCGATCGCCGCGCGCGACGCCGGCTGCCACGAGCTGCAGGGCTTCTTCTATGCCCGTCCGCTGACGGTGGCCGACGCCGGCGACTGGATGCGGCGCGAGCGGGCGTCGGCCGGCGACGACGAACCGACCGCGCTGGCGGGGTGACGGGGCTGGCCGGGCGGCTTAGGCCGGATGGGCGCCGAAGCCGCTCATGATGGCGTCGGCCTTTTCGCGGTCGTCGTCATCGTAGATATCGACGGTCAGCATGGCGCCGCTGCGCATGCGCGCCTGGGCGGCGGCGGCCGGGCCGCCGGGCGTCAGCGAGTCGAGGATGTTGCCGACGGTGCTGGTGGCCACGTTGGGCGGCAGCGGCGTGTGCTTGGTCAGCTTGACGCTGGCGATGGGAAAGCCGTTCGACAGCAGGGCGCTGCGGGCGCTTTCGGCGTCCGTCACCTGCTCGAAGTTACGGTGGATGGTGCGGGTCATGATAGCCTCCGGAGTGAGACTGCGCTGTCGATGGCAGGCTCAGAAGCCGGCCACCACGGTTTCAAAATGTTCGACTTTCGGCGGCAGGGCGAAGTGGTTGCCGACCAGGCCGCGCCAAGTCTGGAACCCCGGGCTGCCGCGAAAATCGACCATGTGGTTGTCCACTGTCTGCCAGCCGACCACCAAGTGATACGTATCCGGCACCTCGATGTCGCGGTCCAGGCGCATCGACAGGCAGCCGGTGGCGGCCTTGAACACCGGCACCGCCTCGGCGACCGCGGCCTGGAAGGCGGCGTGGGATTCGGGCTTGATGTACAGCTCGGCGATTTCATAAATCATGGGCATTCCTTAATTTCTGCGGATGCCCCTATTGTGCCTCAAGCGCGGCCGGCGTGCGCAGGATGAACAGCATGGCCTGTTGCGCCAATTCCTTGACGTCGGCGCCGTTGCCGGGTTTATACCACTGCACGGTCCAGTTCAGCGCGCCGAAGATCAGCAGGCGGTCGAACTGCGACGGCATGGCCCAGTCGCCCGAATGATGCAGTGCAGCGATCGCGCGGTCCCAGACCGCCTCGTAGCGGTCCTTGAGCGCGACGAGACGCTCGCGCGCCGGCTCGTCGAGCGAGCGCCATTCGTACAGCAGCACGGCGATGAAATGGTGGTCGGGCGCAAGCAGGGTGTGCAGGTGGACCTCGACCAGCCGGCGCAGCATCTCGCGCGGCGGCAGCGTCTGGCTGGCGATGGCTTCGATCTCGGCCAGCGAGCGCTCCATGCCCTGTTCCATGATGGCGGCCAGGATGTCCTGCTTGGTCTTGAAGTGGTAGAACCAGCTGCCGGCCTGGATGCCGGCGGCGGCGGCGATGTCGCGCACGGTGGTGTTGTCATAGCCCTTGGTACGGAACAGCTGGGCCGATTTCTCGATCAATTCCGCGCGCAGGCCGCCGCTTTCCCCTTTCTGGGGACGCCCGCGTTTCTTCGGGCTGGGAGCGGTATCAGAGGCGGCGTCGGGCATGATCGAGGACCGGTGCGGGGGAGGTGATGACTATCATTTTAATGCAGTGTCTGGGGCAAATTCAAAATTCTCAGCCATTTAGCGCATTTTGTGCTGCATTGCAACAAATTGTCTCAAAAGAGCGATTGATACGCATCAGTAGATGGCGCGGTTGAAGGCGTAAGGTGTGCGGATGAACTCGACCAATACAGCGTTGGCTCAGCTTGACACAGGCAATGGTGCCGCCGAGGATGGGAATATGGACGCTGAACTAACTCTGATGAGACAGGAAATGGGTGCCGGCTTCAAGGAGGTCAACGCCCGCATTGACGAAGTGCGCCGGGAGGTGACCGCCCGGATAGACGAGTTGCGCAAGGAGACTGCAGAGAACTTCAAGCTGACCGAGGTCAAAATCGAACAATCCCGTCGCGAGGCGGTCGAGTATTCGCGGTTGATTGAGGCCAAGCTGGAAGAAGCCAGGAAGCAGACGGCAGAAAACATGCAGGAGCTTAGAAAGCAGACCGCAGATGGTCTGATGCTGATCGAGGGCAAGCTTGAAGAAACCAGAAAGCAGACGGCGGAGAATATACGAGAGTTTAGAAACCAGACGGAAAAAAACTTTGCTCTGGCTGAAGGCAAGCTGGCGGAGGCAAGGCGGCAAACCTGGGACAATTACAAACTCCTCGATGCCAAACTGGACGAGGCGAGACAACAAACCTGGGACAACTACCGATTCCTGGATATGAAGCTGGACGAATTCAGAAAAGAGGCCACGCGGCACAGCGAAGTCCAGTTCCGTTGGCTGATGGGCTTGCTGGTCACATTGCTTCTCGGCATAGGCGGGCTGTACGCCCGCCTGGTGTGAGTGACAGAGAATTTGGTGCCGGTATATTTCCCGACCGCCGGCGCCGGTAGTAGCCGCCTGTACAAGGCGCTAAATGGTCGTTCCATGTGAGAACTGAAGCCATCATAACGGCCAAATATGACGGGCGTTTGACGTGGTGGGCAAGGGAATGTACGGCATGGCCCGAAATGCGGTAAAATGAAGTTCTGTGGGGACGACCTGGCTTCGACGTGGGTTGCAAAGCAGAGCAGGGCATACCGAGGGCTGGTTACCTCGTAAATACACCCAGAAAAAACTTAACTGCAAACGATAACTCGTACGCACTGGCAGCTTAATTGCTGTTAGCTCCACAACACCTCGTCCCTGGGGTGGGCCGTTAAAAGCTGTGGAGTCATTTACAGGGACTCGCGCTGTGAGGGGTCACTTCAATCCGCGCTAAATCTAAGGTGAATCGCTAGTCCAAAACGTGCACGTCCGTGTTGTACTGGTTAAATTAAATGATAGTGCTAAGTATGTAGAACTGTCTGTGGAGTGCTTGCGGACGCGGGTTCGATTCCCGCCGTCTCCACCACTGGATTAAAAACAAAGCCCCGCCAGGCGAAAGCCTGGTGGGGCTTTGTTTTTAATCCTATTGCTGGCGCTGGTCGGGAATCGAAACCGCGGGACGCGGGGCGGAGCAGGGAATTCGCCCCGCATGCGGGGCGCCTGCGGAGCGGTCTTGCGCTTGCAAGCGCAAGGCCTCTCCGATTCGTCCGACTAGAAAACCGCCGGAGGCGGTTTTTTGCTTTACATCATCTAATTCCGTATGGAAGCTTGAGCAAGTTCGCAAGTGGATTCGCGTTATAGCCTTATTTTTGTAAGACTATATTTGGTCTATAATTCTGTGAACTCTATCGTTTGGAAATCTCAAGCCGTACGCCAACTTCGCAAGATTGCGGAAAAGGCGAAGCGTGATGCGATCTATGACGCAGTCCAGGCTTTGGCGCTGTGGCCGAGCTGTGTCGGGGATATCAAGCGCTTGCAAGGAGTAGCTGGTTACCGTTTGCGCGTGGGGGACTACAGAGTGATTTTTGAAATCGACCAAGGCGGCAACCCGGTCATCATCACCATCTCCCAAGTGAGAAAGCGAAATGAACGCACCTACTAACATTCAGTTCCTGAACGGACCGGATGGCCAGCCCGCGTTCGCCGTCATTCCCTACAATGATTACCTGGTGCTGACCAAGCAAGTGCCGGCACGCGACGTTCCTAACGCCGTGGTCGGCAAGATCATCAAGGACGGTGTTACGCCGATCCGCGCGTGGCGTGAATATCTTGGGCTGACCCAAGCGGAAGTTGCCGGCAGGCTTGGGATTTCGCAGCCGTCCTACGCCGTCCAGGAGAATAGCGAAAAGCTCCGTAAATCGACCCGTGAAAAGATCGCGTTGGCGCTGGGCATCTTGCCGGAACAACTGAACTTGTAGACGTCTTTAGGCTGCCAACGCAAGGCCATACCACGCATCATTGGCACATGAGCCAACGCGGATCCGCAACTGCGGGGTTTCGTGCACGGACATCGGCTGTTCGTCAGCAAGCAGCGTCACCATCGCCGGTACGTCCCGGCCGTTGATCGCGGCCTGGAAGCGAAGCACCAGTTCGCGGCACAGCTTTTCGTCCGACGAGGCCTCATCCCTCTCCTCACGCAGCCGCCGGCGCGCACGCGCAAGGTATTGCCGCGCATTGGCCGTCTTCGTGCCGAGTGCCGCCGCAATGTCGGCATGTTCGCATTCGAAGACTTCATGCAGCACCAGCGCCAGGCGCTCGGACGGCGTCAGGCATGCCAGCAAGCGGGCCAGCGCCTCACCCAGTTCAGCGCGTCGCAGCAGCTCATCCTCCGGCAATGCAGGCGGCACATCGGGCACCAGTTCCATTGCGACGCGTGCCGCCACCGCATCCCGGCCGCGTTTGCGCAGGCGGTCGATCGACTGGTGCTGCACGACGGTGGTCAGCCACGCCGCCGGCGTAGCCAGCGTCCCCTGTTCGGCGCCATGCCACTTGAGAAAACAGTCCTGCACAATATCCTCGGCCTCCGCCTCGCTGCCGACGATGCGGCTGCTGATCGCCTTCAGGCGCGGGCGCAGTTGCTCGAACATGGCGCAGTCGGTATCGGTGGTGCGTGGCATATTGAATCTCCTGTTGCGGTGGTGGTACCACTTGACGCTTGGCGGTGCCCGGATGTGACACGCCAACTATATATTTTTTTCGCGTCACACGGCACCCGGCCGCGGACGTCAAGCGGGCAGTGAATCAACTCCGTGATTCAACTCCACCGCCAAAGGACGATCATGACTTCGAATTCTCCCATGGGACTGGGGCTGGTACCCACCGTCATCGAACAAACCGCACGCGGCGAGCGCGCCTTCGACATTTACTCGTGCCTGCTGAAGGAGCGCGTGATCTTCCTGGTGGGCGAGGTGACCGAGCAATCGGCCAACCTGATCGTCGCGCAGTTGCTGTTCCTGGAATCGGACAATCCCAACAAGGATATTTCACTGTACATCAATTCGCCGGGCGGCTCGGTGTATGCCGGCATGGCGGTCTACGACACGATGCAGTTCATCAGGCCCGACGTATCTACCCTGTGCACCGGCTTCGCCGCCAGCATGGGTTCCTTCCTGCTCGCCGCCGGCGCGAAAGGCAAGCGCTATGCCTTGCCCAACGCCCGCATCATGATCCACCAGCCGCACGGCGGGTCACAGGGCGTGGCGTCGGATATCGAAATCCAGGCGCGCGAAGTGCTGTACCAGCGTCACCGCCTCAACACCATCATGGCCGAGCACACCGGGCAAACGCTGGCGCAGGTCGAAAAGGATTCGGACCGCGACAACTACATGTCGGCCCGCCAGGGCGTGGAATATGGCCTGATCGACCAGGTACTGGAGACGCGCGACGCCGGCCGAAACCTTTGATTGAATGGCAGCTGGGTACGGTTTCGTACAGACGGGCAGGGGACAGGCGCGCAAGCTGCACGCACTGGCCTTCTTATCGGCCATCCCCACCTCAAGGAAAATCCCCATGCCGTTCCAACACGCAGTCGTCTGGCTCGACCAGACCGAAGCTCATGTCATCCATTTCACGCGTGATGACGCTATGACGGAAGTCATTAAAACCACCTCGCAGCATCAGAAAGCCGGCGTTACCGGCAACCACCGTGCCGAGCCGGACCATACCTACATGGACGAAGTGATCGCCGCCGTCACCGACGCCAAGCAGATCCTGGTGGTCGGCCCCGGCGTGGAAAAGCTCGTGCTCATGCGTCACATGGCCAAGAGTTATGGCGAAACAGCGGAAAAAGTGATCAGTGTCGAAACCGTCGATCATCCGAACGACGGCCAGCTGCTGACCTATGCACGCAAGTACTTCGTCAAATCAGACCTGACGAATTAAGGTGTTGCGAAGCGGGCATTCGCTGGCGCTGCTAGAATCGGTTTTCCCAGTTCTGCCGCGCAGGCCACATCATGCTCAAATTCGCCCAACCTCAACTCGATGAAGACACCATCCAGGCAGTAGCCGCCGTGCTGCGCTCCAACTGGATTGCGACCGGCCCAAAGGTGGCCGAACTTGAGCGGGCGTTATCGGAGAGCTTTGGTTCGCGGCCTACACGCGTCGTCACGTCGGCAACCGGCGCGATGGAGATTGCGCTGCAGGTCTGCGGCATCGGTCCCGGCGATGAAGTCATCACCTCGGCGCAAAGCTTCTTCTCGGCGATGAACATGATCGTCAAGGTCGGCGCCGCGCCGGTGTTCGTCGATTGCGACCTGCACACCCGCGCCATCGATCTGCCCCAGGTGGAGGCAGCCATCACGCCGCGCACCAAGGCCATCATGCCGACGCACTTCCCAGGCGCCCTGGGCGACATCGACGCGCTCTACGCTCTGGCCAAACGCCACCAGCTGCGCGTGATCGAAGACGCTGCGCTGGTGCAGGGCTCGTACTGGAAGGACCAGCCGATCGGCAGCTTCGGCGACATCGCCACGTTCAGCTTCCATCCGAACAAAAACATGACCACCATCGAAGGCGGCGCCATCGTCGTCGCCAGCGAGGATGAGGCCAAACTGGTCGACGTGCTGCGCTTCCACGGCATCCAGCGTCTGCCGGACGACACGCGCGATGTCGCCATCGCCGCCGGCAAATTCAACATGTCCGACGTGTCGGCGGTGATCGGCATCCACCAGCTAAAGCAGTTGCCGCGCTTCCTTGCGCAGCGCGCGGCGCTGGCCAGGCGTTACTTCGAGCGTTTTCCGCAGCTGCCCGGCGTGGTGCTGCCGCCGCAAGGACAGCCGCGCCAAAGCTGGAACATGTTCAATGTGCTGATTCCGTACGAGCAGTTCGGCCACACGCGCAAGAGCTTCCGCGCCGCGTTGCAGGAGCAGGGTATCGGCATCGGCATGTCCTACGAAGCCTGCCACCTGACCACCGTCGGCCGGCAATACGGCTACACCGACGGCCAGTTCCCGAACGCCGAGCGCATCGGGCGCGAAACCGTCACCTTGCCGCTGCATGCGGATATGTCGATGGACGACGTCGACCGTGTTTGCGAGGTCGTCGGCAAGGTGCTCGCCGCAGCCTGAGACCCGGACGCTGGCACTTCCGCTCAAATGCTATACACTACCTGTAGTGATGACTGATTTGAGGTATGTCATGGAGCAACTTACCGTGGAATTGGATGATCGCGAGATGGCGGTGCTGCATTCCGCTGCACGTGCCCGTAGCATCGATCCGACACATATGACCAAGCTGCAGCTGCTAAACCTGCTGACCGCGCAAAAGCCCAGCGCCGCTCGCGCCAAACGCTTGGCCGCCATTATGAGTGTGCATGGCATATGGAAGGATGACCCGACCAAGCCGAAAGATGGGGGCGACTATCAACGCGAGATGCGTGCCGAATGGCGATAGCACTTTTTGATAGCAGCATCCTGATAGACAACCTGAACGGCCATGCCGCTGCAGCGTTGGAGATTCTGAGCTACGACGACGCGATCATCAGCTCAATCACCTGGATGGAAGTGGCATGCGTGATGGACGAGCCCGCCAAGGTTCAGTTTCAAGCCTTCCTTGACGACGCTGGCATTCGCATTGTGCATCCGAACAACGACATCATGCGCCGTGCAACGACGATCCGAGGCAACAGTATCGCTCACCCGCCTAAATTCAGGCTCCCAGATTGTATTATCCGAGCGACTGCGGAAGCATCCGGGCGGATCATTATTACCCGTAATCCCGGCGACTTTGGGGGCGAAGGACCGTTAGTGCGTGTGCCCTATGAGATCGTCGCGGGTGTGGCCGTTAAAGTCAGGCCTCCGCTGCTTTAGCGGGATTAGCTTCAGTTCGTAGGTGCAGTACTCGTTCTGATGTCGTGAGTACGGGCCGCCCAGGCGGCCCGTATTTTTTAGAAGCCTGGCGCCGGCACTTCCGGGATCTGGTTGCGCAGGCTGGCGTTGATGGTGTTCCAACCCTTGATCACGGCGATGGCGTAGCTCATTTCAGCGATTTCGTTGTCGCTGAAATGCTCCTTCAGCAGCGCGAAATCGGCATCGGTCGGATGTTGGTGCGGCATCGCGTTGACCGCTTCGGCCCAGTTCAGCGCGGCGCGTTCGCGGTCGCTGAAGAACGGCGCTTCGCGCCAGCCGGCGATGGCGTTCACGTGGCGTGGATTGGCTTCCTGCTTGATCAGGTCGCGCCAGTGCATGTCGACGCACACGCCGCAGCCGTTGATTTGCGAGATGCGCAGATTGATCAGCTCCACCAGGCGCGCGCCCAGCGAACTTTTCTTGACGGTGCCGGACAGCGCGATCATGGCCTGCAGGTTGGCAGGAGCGAGTTGGAAGAAATTGAGACGGGCAGCGTGGTTCATGATGAGGCCTTTCTGTCAGGTTGAGGGCACACCATTGCGCCCTCCATACCTGTAAGACGGGGCGGTTTGCCGTCTTGTGACAGCCCACGCAAAAAAACTCAAATAAATTGCGGCACGCCGGTCAGCTTGTCCGGATTGCGCACGATGAAGATCGAAACGATGCGTCCGTCCTCCACCAGGAAAGACTGCGCCGACTCCAGCTTGCCGTTCACATAGCGCACCAGTCCGGGCTCGCCATTGACGCGCGCCTGGCGGTAGGCGACCTGCGTCGGATTCTGGTGTTCCAGCGACCAGTACACGCCGGCCACCCGTCCCGCGCCGTGCAGGATGTGCAGGAAGGAGTTGACCTTGCCGCCGCCGTCGGCCACCAGTTGTACGTCGTCCGCCATCATCGCCTTCATCGCGGAACGGTCGCCCAGTTTGGCCGCCTCCATGAACTTACCCAGCAGGTCGTGATGCTGCTCCTTCGGCACGTCGAAGCGCGGCTTCTGCCGCTGCACGCGCTCCTGCGCGCGATGCACCATCTGGCGGCAGGCCGATTCGCTCTTGCCCAGCATGTTGGCGATATCGGCGTAATCGTGATCGAACACCTGCCGCATCAGGAACGCCGCGCGCTCCTCCGGCGACAGCCGCTCCAGCACCCACAGGAACGCCATCGACACTTCGCTGGCCATTTCGGCGCTGCTCTCGGGCGTGCGCTCGTCCATCTCGACGATGGGTTCCGGCAGCCACCAGCCCACATACGATTCGCGCTCGGCCATGCGCGAGCGCAGGCGGTCTATCGCCAGCCGGGTGGTGATGGTCACCAGCCACGCCTCGGCCGATTGCACCGTCTCCTTCTCGCTGCCGTGCCAGCGCAGCCAGGCATCCTGCACCACGTCCTCGGCGTCGGCGCGGGTGCCGAGCATGCGGTAGGCGATTGAAAACAGCCGCGGACGCAGCGCGGCAAATGTGGCCAGTTCGGCGGGGGAGTTTTGGTCGGTCATGATGGTTAGACGCGGCAGCGTTCCGGTTTGTGACAGTGTTGCACAACTGTTGATTGGCTGTTGCTTATCTGTTGATCCCATGTTGGTTTCGCAGCACCTCGTGACGCAGCAAAAAAATACAACACTGCGATAAAAATAATTTTACGTTTTCTTCGCGGTCCATGCCGCACGCCGCACCAGTGCACAAGAGGGAGAAGGGCTTCTTTATCCAGAATGTGAATTTAGATGTACAAAATGATTCGTGTGCGGCGCACAAAAATCCCCTTACGCTGGCATGACTTCTTATCAACAACGGGAACCGCCGTGGACAAACTACTTACCTTCCCCGATCAGTCAGGAATGACCTTGTCGATCCGCGCCAAGGCGATGTTGTTTCACGATCCGCGTTCGTCGGAGCTGCTGCTGCAGGTGGAGCGTATCGCGCGCAGCGACGCCACGACCCTGATCATCGGCGAGACCGGCACCGGCAAGGAGCTGATCGCGCGCCACATCCACAACCAGAGCGAACGTCGCGGTCCCTTCGTCGCCGTCAACTGCGGCGCCTTCAGCGAATCGCTGATCGACGCCGAATTGTTCGGCCACGAGGCGGGCGCCTTCACCGGCGCCACGCAGGCGCGTTCCGGCTGGTTCGAGGCGGCCAACGGCGGCACGCTGTTCCTCGACGAGATCGGCGACCTGTCGCTGGCGCTGCAGGTCAAGCTGCTGCGCGTGCTGCAGGAGCGCCAGGTGGTGCGCCTGGGCGCGCGTCACCCGATTCCGTTGAACGTGCGCCTGGTGGCTGCCACCAACGTCGACCTGCACAAGGCGATTGCGGCCGAGCGCTTCCGCTCCGACCTGTACTACCGCCTCGGCGTGGCGACCGTGCACCTGCCGCCGCTGAGCGAGCGCACCGGCGACATCCTGCCGCTGGCGCGTCATTTCATCGACGTCTACAGCGGCAAGCTGAAACTGGAGAACGTCACGCTGTCGGCGGACGCCAAGCTGGCGTTGTTGTCCTACGAATGGCCGGGCAATATCCGTGAACTGGAAAACGTCATCCACTTTGCGCTGATCGTCTGCCGCGACAACCAGATCCAGGCCGAAGACTTGAAGCTGACCGGCATCTCGCATCGCCACCAGAACCATCACGCGCGCCAGGCGCCGGTGGCGGCCGCGCCGCTGTCGAATGCGGACAGCTTCCAGCAGCAGCTGTCGGTGCTGGTCAACAGCATGATCGACGCCGACCAGCCGGACCTGTTCGAGCGGCTGGAAGAAGGCCTGGTCCGCACCGCGTTCGACACCTGCAACCGCAACCAGGTGCAGACCGCGCGGGTGCTGGGCATCAGCCGCAACATCCTGCGTACGCATTTGAAGCGCTTCGGCCTGATCGGCTTCGAGGCCGGCGCGGACATCGCAGCCGTGGGCGCCGTCGCGGGCGGCCACGGCGAACTGCTGCAGCACTGATGGCGGCGGCGACCATGCGTCTGCAGGCGCACCAGCTGGCGTGCGCGCGCGGAGAGCGGCAGCTATTCAGCGATCTGAATCTTGAGCTGCAAAGCGGCGAAGCCTTGTGGCTCAAGGGGGGCAACGGCAGCGGAAAAACCAGTCTGCTGCGATTGCTGTGTGGCCTGGGCCGGCCGCTGGCGGGAGAGGTGCGCTGGAACGGCAAGCCTATCCAGCATCTGCGCGAGGATTTTCACCGGCAACTGATTTACTGCGGCCACGCCAGCGCCGTCAAGGACGACTTGTCGGCATGGGAGAACGTCGCCACCGCCAGCACCCTGTCCGGCGTGGCGTGCAGCCGCGAGCAGGCGGTGGTGGCGCTGGTCAGCGTGGGGCTGGGCGGCGCCGCCGACCTGCCGGCGCGGACCTTGTCGCAGGGGCAGCGCCGCCGCGTCGCGCTGGCGCGGCTGGCGGTCGAGCCGTTGCCGCCTTTGCTGCTGCTGGACGAACCGTTTGTCGCGCTGGACGCCGCCGCCGTGCAGTCGCTGTGCCGCACGCTGAACCGGCACCTGGCCGCCGGCGGCATGCTGGTCTATACCACGCACCAGGCGCAGGCGCTGCGGGCGCGCCGCCTGGAGCAGTTCGACCTCGATCAGTTGCTGCCATGCTGACCGCGCTGGGTCATGTGATACGGCGCGACTTGCTGCTGGCGTTCCGCCGCCGCACCGACGTGTTGAGCACCCTGGTGTTCTTCGTCATCGTCTGCACGCTGTTCCCGCTGGGCGTGGGGCCGGAGCCGGAGCTGCTGCGCACACTGGGGCCGGGCGTGCTGTGGGTGGCCGCGCTGCTGGCCAGCACGCTGGCGCTGAATCGCCTGTTCGGCCTCGATCACGCGGACGGTACGCTGGAGCAGATGCTGCTGTCGTCCGAGCCGCTGGTGCTGATCGTCGCCGGCAAGGTGGTGGCGCACTGGCTGATCAGTGGCCTGCCGCTGGTATTGCTGACGCCTGTGTTGGCGTTGCAGTTCGATCTGGGCCCGCAGGCCACAGCATCGCTGGCAGTCAGCCTGCTGGTCGGCACGCCGGCGCTAAGCCTGGTGGGCGCCATCGGCGCAGCGCTGACACTCGATGTGCGAGGCGGCGGCGTGCTGCTGGCACTGCTGGTGCTGCCGCTGTACGCGCCGGTGCTGATCTTCGGCGCCGGCGCGGCGGTGGCGGAAGCTGGCAGCAGCGCCGCCGAAGCCAACCTGCTGCTGCTGGGCGGCCTGCTGGCCGGCGCCGCCGCGTTGTCGCCGTGGGCTACCGCCTCGGCATTGCGCATTTCGCTTGAATGAATAGAAAAGGAACACCACCGTGCCGACTATCCGAACACCTTACCCCGCCGCCGACGGGCCTGCGCGCGCGGGCAGCTGGCTGCGCCACGCCGCGCCGCAGGCTTTCTTTCCGGTGGCCGGCCGCCTGATACCGTGGCTGCTGTCCGCCGCGCTGCTGCTGACGATAGCCGGCCTGTATATCGGCCTGTTCGCGGCGCCGACCGATCACCAGCAGGGAGATGCCTACCGCATCATCTTCGTCCATGTTCCCACCGCATGGCTGTCGATGCTGATCTACCTGGCGATGGCCTTCTGGGCAGCCGTCGGCCTGGTGCTGAACACCAGGTTGTCGTCAATGATGGCCAGCGCCCTGGCGCCGACCGGCGCGCTGTTCACCTTCCTGGCGCTGTGGACCGGGGCACTCTGGGGCAAGCCGACATGGGGAGCATGGTGGGTGTGGGACGCGCGCCTGACGTCGGAACTGATACTGCTGTTCCTCTACATCGGCTTCATGGCGCTGCAGGCGGCGATCAGCGATCCGCGCCGCGCCGACCGCGCAGGCGCCGTGCTGGCGCTGGTCGGCATGGTCAACGTGCCGGTGATTTATTTTTCCGTCCAGTGGTGGAACACGCTGCATCAAGGCTCGTCGGTATCGCTGCGCAGCGCGCCAACGATGGCGGCGCTGATGCTGCAAGGGATGCTGATCATGACGCTGGCCCTGTGGGTCTACGCCATCGCCGCCACGCTGCAAAGGCTCAGGACGATCGTGCTGGAGCGCGAACGGCATACGGAATGGGTACAACGCTACATCACGGAGCAGCAATGAATTGGGATAGCTGGAGCGATTTCATCGCAATGGGCGGATACGCCAGGTATGTATGGGGTTCGTTCGCCGTCGTGGCGGTTGCCATCGTGGGCGAGCAAGCGGCGCTGATCCTGCGCTGGCGCGCCGCGCGCAAGGCGGTCGGGAAGCGCGTATGACACGCCGTCAACAACGCCTGGCGCTGCTGGCCGCCGCCTTGGGCGCGCTGCTGCTCGCGGCCTGGCTGGTCCTGTCGGCGTTTCAAAAGAACCTGGTGTTCTTCTTTACGCCAAGCCAGATACTGGCCGGCGAGGCGCCGCGCAACAAGAGCTTCCGCATGGGCGGCATGGTTGAACCGAACAGCCTGAGACGTGAAGCCGACGGTATTACCGTCAGCTTCGTCGTCACGGACACCGTGCGCAGCCTGCCGGTTCACTATCGCGGCATCCTGCCGGACTTATTCAAGGAAGGGAAGGGCGTGGTCGCACAGGGAAAACTGGGCGACGACCACCGCTTCGTCGCCGACGAGGTACTGGCCAAGCACGATGAAAACTACATGCCGCCGGACGCCGCCTACGCGCTGAAAAAAGGCCGCCAGACCGCCAAGGTGGACAAATGACTCCAGAACTCGGCAACTTCGCATTGATACTGGCATTGTGCCTGGCGCTGGTGCAGGGCAGCCTGCCGTTGCTTGGCGCCTGGCGCGGCAACCGGCGCTGGATCGCCTTGGCGCGGCCGGCGGCGGCGGGACAGTTCGTGTTTGTCAGCTTCGCCTTCGGCTGCCTGCTGGCGTCCTTCATCGCCAACGATTTTTCGGTGGCTTACGTAGCCTCCAATTCCAACTCCATGCTGCCGCTGCACTTCCGCGTGGCCGCCGTCTGGGGCGGCCACGAGGGCTCGCTGCTGCTGTGGGTGCAGATACTTGCGCTGTGGACGCTCGCGGTCGCAGTGTTCAGCCGACGGCTGCCGGCAGCCATGACGGCACGCGTGCTGGGCGTGATGGCCTGGATCAGCGTCGGCTTCTTGCTGTTCATGCTGTTCACGTCCAATCCATTCGACCGTCTTCTGCCGGCCGCGCGCGACGGCCGCGATCTCAATCCGCTGTTGCAGGATTTCGGCATGATCATCCATCCGCCCTTGCTGTACATGGGCTATGTCGGCTTCTCCGTGGCGTTCGCGTTCGCCATCGCGGCGCTGCTGAGCGGAGAACTGGATGCGGCGTGGGCACGTTGGTCGCGTCCATGGACGCTGGTGGCGTGGTCGTTCCTCACGCTGGGCATCTTCATGGGCAGCTTCTGGGCTTACTATGAGCTGGGCTGGGGCGGCTGGTGGTTCTGGGACGCGGTGGAAAACGCCTCCTTCATGCCATGGTTGGTCGGCACGGCATTGATCCATTCGCTGGCCGTGACGGAAAAACGCGGCAGCTTCAAGAACTGGACGGTGTTGCTGGCGATCGTCGCGTTCTCGCTGTCGCTGCTCGGCACCTTCCTGGTGCGTTCGGGCGTGCTGACGTCGGTGCATGCCTTCGCCACCGATCCGCGTCGCGGCCTGTTCATCCTGGTGTTCCTGGCTATCGTCATTGGCGGCTCGCTGACGCTGTTTGCATGGCGTGCGCCGTCGGTGGGTTTGGGCGGCAGGTTCGCGTTGTTCTCGCGCGAGACGTTGCTGTTGCTGAACAACGTGCTGCTGCTGACCGCGGCCGCCACGGTATTGCTGGGCACCTTGTACCCGCTGTTCCTGGATGCGCTGGACCTTGGCAAGATATCGGTCGGCGCGCCTTACTTCGAGGCGGTGTTTGTGCCGCTGATGCTGCCCGTGCTGCTGCTGATGGCCGCCGCGCCGTTCGTTGAGTGGAAGTCCGCTTCGCTGCGGACGGTGCTGGCGCGCGTCTCGCGCATCGCACAGGCGGCATTGCTGCTTGGCTTGGCCGCTTGGTTCGGCTGGAAAGTCTCGCCGGCAGTGGCGGGCGGCCTGATGCTGGCGGGTTGGATATTGCTGGGAAACGCGCTGCATCTGTACCAGCGTCTTGCCGAGCCGGTGGAGGGTGTGCCGCTCAGGCGCCACCTGGCCAAGCAGCCCCTGAGCTACTGGGGCATGCTGGCTGCCCATGCCGGCGTGGCGGTGTTCGTGGTCGGCGTCACCCTGGTCAAGGGCGGCGAGGTGTCGGCCGACGCCAGCATGCGGGTTGGCGACAGCATCGTCAGCAACGGTTGGCGCTACAGCTTCACAGCGCTGAACAAGGTGGATGGCCCCAACTACATCGCCGCGCGTGCCACCTTCGACGTACGCAACCCCAATGGAAAGGCATTGCTGCTGCAGCCGGAAAAGCGTTACTACACGGTGCAGCAAATGCCGATGACGGAAGCTGCGATCGATCGCGGCTTCTCGCGCGATATCTACCTGTCGCTGGGCGAACCGACCAAGGACGGCGCCTGGGCGGTACGCATGCAGTACAAGCCGTTTGTCGGCTGGATCTGGGCGGGTTGCCTGATTATCGCCGGCGGAGGTTTGCTGGCAGCGTCCGACCGGCGTTACCGGCTGGCGCACCGGTCGCGTACGGTGGCGTCGTCCGCCGCCGTTCCCGCTTGAACTGGAGTTGAACATGAAACGATATCTGTTGCCCTTGGGGGGATTTCTTGTGCTGCTGACCTTCCTGGGCGTGGGCTTGCGGCTCAAGCCGCAGGAAATTCCTTCGCCGCTGATCGGCAAACGCGCGCCGGCGTTCGCGCTGCCGCAGGTGGAGGATGCAGGCCGCACCTTCCGATCGAAGGACATGGATGGCAAGGTCTGGGTTCTGAATGTGTGGGCGTCGTGGTGCGCACCTTGCCGTGCCGAGCATCCGGTGCTGCTTGAGTTTTCGCGACTGGGCGCGGCGCCGGTCGTCGGCTTGAACTACAACGACGCGCGCGGCGACAGCCAGAGATGGCTGCGGGAATTCGGCAATCCGTATCTGGTGTCGGCATTCGACGGCGATGGCAAGACCGGCATCGAGTTCGGCGTGTACGGCGTCCCGGAGACGTTCGTCATCGACAAACGCGGGCAGATACGGCTCAAGTTGACCGGCCCGTTGACGTCGGACGTTATACGCGACAAGCTGCTGCCGTTGATACGCGAGTTGAATCATGCTTGAGATTCGACGACAGCTACTGGCCTTCTGCACGGCGATGCTGTGCTGCGTTGTGCAGGCAGCACCGCCAGCCGACGCCGCGCTTGAGCTGCGGGTCAATCATGTGGCCGAGCAGCTGCGCTGCCTGGTCTGCCAGAACCAGACCATCGCCGACTCGCACGCGCAACTGGCGCTGGACTTGAAGAACGAGGCGCGAACGCAGTTGGCGCAAGGACGGTCCGAGCAGGACGTGATCGATTTCATGGTTCAACGCTATGGAGACTTCGTGCTGTATCGGCCGCCGTTCAAACCAAATACCTGGCTGCTGTGGACAGGACCGTTCCTGCTGCTGGCTGCCGGGCTGGCCACATTGCTGTACATCCTGCGACAGCGGGAGGAGAAAACATGACAGGATTTATCTTGATCGCTACGGTCATGCTGGCTTGCAGCCTGGGTTTCGTCTTGCCGGTGCTGTTGCGCCGAGAGGCTGGATGCGGCGACGGCATACCGGCACCACGCCAGCGATGGCCGCTGGTGTTGATCGCCGTTGCGGTACCTGCGCTGGCCGCCTCGCTGTATGCGGGGATCGGCAATTTGAAAGGGCTGCTGCCGCCGCTGGAATCGGTGCAGGCCGACGCTGCCGGCGCGGTCGGACCGGAGCAGATCGAAAGCATGGTCACCCGCCTGGCGCAGCGGCTGGCGAAGCAGCCCGACGATGCGGACGGCTGGCGCATGCTGGCCCGGTCCTACGAAACGCTGCGCCGCTTCGACCAAGCTGCGGATGCATATCGCCACCTGCTGGCGCTGGAGCCGCAAAACCCGGATTTGCTGGTGGACTACGCGGTGGTGCTGGGCATGACACTGAACCGCACGCTGGTTGGCGAACCGGAAGCCTTGATCGGCCGCGCGCTGGCCATCGATCCGAACCACATACAGGCGTTGGCTTTGTCGGGCAGCGCGGCACTTGAGCGGGGCGACGTCGCTAGTGCGGTCAAGCCGTGGAAGAAGATACTGGCGCTGGTGCCGGCCGATTCCGATGTCGGCAAGTCGATCGCGGAGAATATCGCCAAGGCCCAGTAGAACTGAGCCGAGGCACGGCGTTATGCTGCTTCTTCGTGATGATGATGGTCGTCGACCGATGGCGGCAACGGGATGGAATAAATGCCGGCCTCGGTGGACAGCAGCAGGCCGGCCACCGAAGCCGCGTTCTGTAGCGCCACGCGCGTCACCTTGGCCGGGTCGAGTACACCCAGTTCAAGCAGGTCGCCGTAGCTGTCGTCGGCGGCGTTGTAGCCGAAGTTTCCGCTGCCCTGCAGCAGGCGCGCAAGCACCACAGCTGGCTGACCGCCGCCATTGCTGACGATCTGCCGCAGCGGCTCCTCCACCGCCCGCAGGACGATGGCGATACCCGCATCCTGATCGGCGTTCGCGCCGCATAGCTCGCCCAGCGACTGGCGCGCACGCAGCAGGGCCACGCCGCCGCCGGGGACTATGCCCTCCGCCAGCGCCGCGCGGGTGGCATGCAATGCGTCTTCCAGCCGCGCCTTTTTCTCCGACAGCGCTGCTTCGGTGGCGGCGCCCAACCGGATAACCGCTACACCGCCTGCCAATCCAGCCAAGCGTTCCTGCAGCTTGTTGCGGTCATAGCCGGCGGGCGTGGTGTCGATCTGCGCCTTGATCCGGCTTGCACGTACCTGTATCGATTCGGCAGTGCCGCCGCCATCGATGACGATGGTGTGTTCCTTGCCCACTTCCACGCGGCGTGCTTCGCCAAGGTCCGCCAGCGTAACCTGCGCCAGCGTCAATCCTGAATCGGCAGACACCACGCGGGCACCTGTCAGCGCGGCGAGATCCTCCAGGCTGTCTCGCCGCCGTTCACCAAACCCCGGCGCCTTGACCGCCACACACTTCAGCAGGCCGCGCGAATGATTGACCACCAACCCCGCCAGTGCCTCGCCCTCCACGTCCTCCGCCACGATCAGTAGCGGACGCACAGCCTTGACCACCAGCTCCAGCAATGGCAGCAGTTCGCCCACGTTGGCTATTTTGACATTCGCCAGCAGTATCAGCGGCCGTTCCAGCTCCGCCACCTGGCGCTCCGCATCGCTGATGAAGTAGGGCGACAGATAGCCGCGCTTGAACTGCAACCCCTCAGCGATGACCAGATCATCCTCAAGCGATGGACCGTCTTCCACCGTGATCACGCCATCGTTGCCGACGCGCTCGAACGCCTTGGCGATGATGCCGCCGATGACCGCATCCGCATTGGCCGACACGGTCGCCACCTGCGCGATTTCGCGATTGCCCGACACTGGCCGGGCTGACGCCGCAAGTTCGGCCACGATGGCTGTCACGGCCTTGTCTATGCCACGCTTCAGCTCAATCGGGCTGAAGCCAGCGCTGACATACTTGAGACCTTCGCGCACGATGGACTGTGCCAATACCGTAGCGGTGGTGGTGCCGTCGCCGGCATCGTTGCCGGTGCGGGCCGCCACTTCCCTGATCAGCTGCGCGCCGATGTTCTGCAGCGGATCTTCCAAGTCGATCTCGCGCGCCACGGTCACACCGTCCTTGGTCAGCACGGGACTCGCGTGGCCGCGCTCCAGCGCGACGTCGCGCCCCTTGGGGCCCAGCGTCAGGCGGACCGCGTTGGCGACGATGTCGACGCCGGAAGCCAGGCGCCTGCGGGCGCTGTCGCCGAATATCACTTCTTTCGCTGCCATGCTGTTCCTTCATTGTGAATGTGCACCGATTGTAGGTGGGCGGCGGCAGGCGTCAAAGTAAGACATCCGCATTAGCTTAGCGCCTGTACGTATAA
The DNA here is from genome assembly GCF_964254095.1 of Duganella sp. LjRoot269. Taxonomy (NCBI): domain Bacteria; kingdom Pseudomonadati; phylum Pseudomonadota; class Betaproteobacteria; order Burkholderiales; family Oxalobacteraceae; genus Duganella; species Duganella sp. LjRoot269. Next base: position 2,081,608 of record NZ_CAXUSL020000001.1, read on the forward strand.
GGCCTGCTTTGCACGCCGGCTGTTGCGGCGACAGCAGCGATTGTTGTCACGCTGCTGCCCAACCAGCAGCTCAGCTGCATGCATCAGTGGCGATAGCCCGGGAATGCACGAATATCCACACATGGCACGCGACTTGCGTTTTGCATGGTTCTTTACTTTTTTGGTAGGAATTTCAAGTTATGAATAAGAAGCCATTGGCTATATTGGTTGCTGCGGCCTCGATGGGCGCGGGACCGGCGTGGGGTGCCGATGACAAGGCGGTCGCAGATCTTCAGCAGGAGGTGGCGCGTCTCAGGCAGGCACTCGCGCAGGCGCAGCAGGAGTTGGCTGCGCGGCCCGCAACCGGATCGCCGGCGTCGCAACAGGCTACCCCGGTGGCCGTGGCCGAACCTGCGCCTGCGGCGGCTCCGCAAGAGGAGGCTGCGGCACTTGGCGAAGTCACTGTGCGTGCGCGCAGCCGGTTGGAGAAACTGCAAAGCGTGCCGGTATCCGCATCCGTCGTCTCCGGCAAGGAGCTGGAGCGCGAGGGCGCGGCCGACCTGGATTCGATCACCAAGCGCGCGGCCAACGTCTCGTGGAACCCTGGGAACGCACGCACCAGCAGCCTGTCGCTGCGCGGCCTGGGCAAGCAGTCGCAGACGGATGCGATGGACCCCAGCGTGGGCATCGTCGTCGACGGCCTGGCCTATTCGTATAACCCGCTGGCCAGCTTCGATTTCTACGATGTCGATTCGGTGCAGGTCAGTCGCGGCCCGCAGGGCACGGCCGGCGGCCGCAGCGCCAACCTCGGCGTCATCAGCATCAATACACGCCGTCCCAGCTTTGCCCCAGATTCCGATTTTTCCCTTACGCTGGGCGAAAACCAGCGTCTGATCGCGCGCGGCGCCATCGGCGGCCCTGTCATCGACAACCTGCTGGCCTGGCGCGGTGCGTTCGAGGTCGATCGCGGCAGCGGCTACGTGAAGAACGCCTACGATGACGAAAGCGCTTACGGAAATCATGATCGCGTCTCAGGCCGCGTGCAGTTCCTGCTGACGCCGAGCGCCGACTTCAGCGCGCGACTCGCGGTGGAGCTGACACCGCAGACCGGCGAATCCTTCAACGGTAAACTCTTTTACAAGCAAACGCCGCTCAAATATTCCAACGGCGCCGACAATCCCTTGACATCCGATGCGCAAACGCGGTTGGCCCGGCGCTGGTTCACACAGCAGGGCAACTACAGCTATGCGGCCAACTATCTGAACGGCGCGGGCACAGGCGTCGTCAACCTCGACGCGCAGACGCCGACGCTGACCGATACCAAAGGCGCCAGCGCGGAACTGGTCTGGAGCCTGGGTACGCACACGCTGACTTCCATCACCGGCTACAAGGACATGCGTTTCAAGGTGCGCAATGACGAGGGCACGCCGTTCGACATCAGCAAAAAGGGCGGGGGCCACCTGGACCGCTTCTCGCAACTGAGCACCGAACTGCGGCTGGCCAGCGCGCAGGGCGGCCTGGTCGACTACCAGACCGGTATCTATTTGCTCACCAGCCGCAATGCCTATGACTCGGCCAAAGGCTTCGGCAGCGACGCCGGCGCCTGGTTTGCCAATGCCGCGCAGTACAAGGCCCTGGACGCCGATGGCAATGGCCGCTACCTGCTGGAGAATTCGCTCAGTGGCCTGCTGACGGTGCCACTGCAGCGCATCCACAACCGCAATGCGGCGATCTACGGGCAGGCGAACTGGCATCTGTCCGAGCCGTTGACGCTAACCACCGGCCTGCGCCTGACACGCGAGGACCGCCACAACATCACGAACAATCTGGTGGCCGACAATGGCTATGCTCCGGAACTGAACCCGGTCGCGGTCAACAACGTGCAGCTGGGCGGCTTCGATTCGGCGTCCTCCGGTAAGCTCAATCCTGGCAATTCGGCGGCGCAAATCGCGCTGGCCAACTCCGTGGCGCAGAAGTACTTCAACGTGCCAACCTATGCGGCATTGAGTACTACCCAGCTGGCGCAGGTGGCGGCGGCCAAGGCGCTGCGCCTGACCAACCTGGGCGTGTTGTGGAACGATGTCGATGCGGCGCCGTTCAAAAAGACGCAGCCTTCGCTGGTGCTCAGCCCGAGCTACCGCTTCAATGAAGAGGTGACCGGCTATGTCTCCGTACAGTATGGCGAAAAGGCCGGCATCTCGCAAAACACCAACGGCATATCGAATCCGATCAAGCCGGAGAAGACGCAGTCCTATGAGCTGGGCTTGAAGACGGCGCTGCTGAGCAAGACCCTGATACTCAATGCCGATGTCTTCTTCAGCAATATCAAGGACTACCAGCAGGCGGTACAGGTGTTCGACGCCTACACCACCAGACTGCAGAACGATGGCAAGAACTACTACGTCGCGGCCACCGGCAACGTCGCCAAGGTGCAGGTCAAGGGGCTGGAAATTGACGGAACCTATACCGGTATTCCGAACACCGCGGTGCGGCTGGCCGGCGCCTACAACGATGCCGTCTACAAGGACTTCAAGAACTCCGCGCAGCCGGCGGAGAATGGCTACCCTGGCGCGGCGCCGTACACCGACGTCTCCGGCCAGAACCTGCCGGGTGCCGCCAAGTTCACGCTGTCCGTGGGAGCCGAGTATCGGGTGCCGGTGTTTGCCGCTCACGAGTTCCACACCAGCTTCAATACCTCATACAGCAGCCGAGCCAATTCGGATATCGCCCTGTCCTCCTATGGCTGGATACCTGCCTACAGCATCACGGACTTCTCGATAGGGTTGGGTAAGCGCGACAAGAGCTTCGACTTCAGCGTGATCGCGAAGAACCTGTTCAACGATCGTACGCCGAGTGCGCAGACCTGGAACACGGTCACGCCTTCGTCGCCGCGCTGGCTGGGTTTGATGGTAAGCGGGAAGCTGTAACAAAAACGCCGGGCGGATCGGGGATCCGTCCGGCGCGTGGGGAGGACGTCAGTTCGCGGCGAAGCAGTACAGCAGGCCGGCGCCGCCGGTGGCGACCAGGTTGGCCTGGCCGCAGCCGCGGCTTGGATGCGCAGCGTTCCATGACGAGTTGCCGCCGCCAGTGCGGTCGAAGTGGCCCAGTTGCGCCGAACCGTCGGCAGCGCTGCTGGTATAGTTTTTGCAGGTGTGATCCGCCGCGTCGGCGAAGGCACGGCCGTCCGGCTGCGAGCCGGTGATGATGTCATGCTCGTTCGGCTTGTCGCCTGCCCCCTTCACCGGCTCGTTCTTCTCGGTGAAGACGGTGGTGCGGGTCAGGTTGTTGCCGAGGCGGGCCGCATCGAGCGTGTCGCCGTGCAGGTGCGCGACATCCTTGGCCACCGCCGCGCCGCGTGTGTTGAACCACGGCCCGCTGCCGATGCGGTCGCGCGCGTTGACGGCCGGCTTGCCATCGGCCGCCTGCGTGCTCAGATAGGCGCGCCAGGTCTGCTTGCCGGCGCCGGCCGATTCGGCCAGTTTTTGACAGTGCGCATCCGCACCGGCCAGGCCGCCCAGGTCCGCGCCTTTGCCCAAACCTTCGCTGGTGACGAAAAAGCTCAACGGCTTGGCCGGGTCGGTTGAACGCGCGGTGTTCGGTTGCTGTGCGGGCGCCGGCGTTTGCGCGGAAGCCGCCGTGGCCAGGCACAGCGTCGTGACGGCGCCGCAGATCAGTGCTGATTTACGTAAGAAAGTAGTCATGTTCAGTCTTTGGATTTGAAGTCGTCATGGCAGGATTTGCAGGTGCGCTGCAGTTTGCCGAATTGGGTTTTGATGGCGGCGACGTCGCCTCCGCCGGCCACGGCCGCCAGTTCGCCGGCTTCCTTGCCGAAGCTGGCGTTCAGGTCGGCGAATTTTTTCGGATCCTTGAACAGCTCCGGCTTGGCGCTGGTGTCGTGCCAGCCTTTGCCCTGTTCGGTACCGGCCGCAAACAGTCCGCCCAGGCCCGAGTTGGCGATGGCGGCGATGACGTTGGCGGCGCGCTGCACTTCGTCCTTGTTGTACGTGCCTTCGACCGACGCCTTGATGCGGCCAGTGTTCCAGGCCACGATCTGGAACGCCGACTGGCGCCACTTGATCAGGTTCTCCGGCTTGGGCGCTTGCTGCGCCAGCACGCTGGCGGAACCGGCGAGCAGGGCGATCGCCAGGGATGGTGCGAGGATTTTCTTGAGTCGTTGATTCATCGTTTTTCCATCGTGAGGTTAAAAATCGCTACTTGGCGCGTCCGCCGTAGCCTTCCGCCAGCAGGGCGATCTTGTAAGCGGCGCCGCGGCCGACGACGTACAGGGTTTTCTTGTCCGGGCCGGCGAAGGCCAGGTTCTGCGGTGCTTTCGGCAAGGCGATGATGCCCAGCGCCTCTCCCTTGTTCGAGAACACCTGGATGCCGGCGGTGGACGCCACATACAGCCTGCCGCTGGCATCGACCGCCAATCCATCGGCGCCGCTGCTGGCGCCGGTGTCCGTCTTGCGCCAGCCTTCCAGTTTCGCGAAATTGCGGCGAGCGCCGATGCTGCCGTCGGCGGCGATGTCGTAGGCCAGCACGTGCTCGCCGGCGGTGTTGGCGACATACAGCACTTTCTCGTCGGGGCTCAACTGGATGCCGTTCGGGCGTTCGATGTCGGCAGCGATGCGCTGAAGTTCGCCTGACGGCGTGATGTGGTACACGGCCGGTTTGGCGACCACCGGCTGCTCCGCCGGTGCCGGCGTGCCTGCAGGACGGGGTGGTGCGCCGGAATCGGTGAAGTAGACACCGCCCTTGCGGTCGACCACCAGGTCGTTGGGCCGGCCGAAAGGCCTGCCTTCATACTGGTCGGCCAGCGTGCGCGCATGCGAGGCCGGATAGACGATGCCGACGCGCGGCTTCAGCACCTGCACCGCGTACAGGTCGCCATTGGCGGTGAAGCCCAGGCCATTGGAACCGTTGGTGTTGTCGAGGAAGATGGACGTGGAGCCGTCGGCGGCGATGCGGGTAATGCGGTTGGCCTGAGTCTCGGTGAAGATCAGGCTGCCGTCTGGCAGTACCACCGGGCCCTCGGTGCCGGTGAAGCCTTCCTTGATCAGCTGTATCGGCGTGCCGGCTGCCACTACGCCGGCGATGGCGGGTGTCAGCGCGGCAGCGGCGGTGATCTGTGCATGGGCGGTGAGGTCGGCTGCCACCAGCGCCACGCCCGCGGCGATGGCGACGGCCAGGTGCGGTTTCCAGATTGTGAGGTTCTTCATCGTCCGCGCCTCATCAGGATTTTTTGGAAGGATGCTGGGCCAACTGCTGCACCGTCGCCAGCGCCTTCTCGACGTTGGCTTCAGGCGTCAGGCCGCCCACGGTGGCGGCGATCTTGCCGTCCGGCGTAACGATGAAGGTGGTGCGTTCGGCGGCGGCGTGGTCGATCTCGATGCCGCGCGTATCCTTCTTGCCGGCGGCGATTTCCCTGATCGCCAGATCGTACGATTTTGCGATGTCGCCGTTGGCGTCAGCCGCGACCGGGAACTTGCCGGCGCAGTAGTTCGGATCGGCCGAGAATTCGTTCAGGCGCGCGATACTGTCGAGCGAGACGCCGACCACGGTGGCGCCGGCGGCGCTGAACTTGTCATGATTGACGGCGAAGGTGTGGGCCTGGATGTTGCAGCCGCCGGTGAAGGCGGAAGGATAGAAATAGACCACGACCGGGCCTTTCTTCAGCGCGTCCTTGAGCGAGAAGGCAAAAGCCTTGCCGGCCTGCGAAGCCTGGGCCTTGAAGGCCGGTGCGGCGTCGCCTTCCTTGAGCGCGGCGCTGGCCGGCAGGACGACCGTTGCGGCCAGCAGTGATGCGATGATCAGTTTTTTCATTGATATTCCTGTTTTGGTTGGATGTCTACATCTCGGATACGTAGCGCGCCAGCGATTCGATCTCGGCGTCGGTCAACGGTGCCGCCAGCTGGTTCATGACGCCGCCGGCGCTGTTGTTGCGGCTGCCGTTGCGCCAGTCCTGCAGTTGCTGCTCCAGGTAGCGCTGTCCCTGGCCGCCGATCACCGGCGCCACGCCGGCCACGCCTTTGCCTCCGTCACCGTGGCAGGCGACGCAGGCGGGCAGCTTGCGCGCCGGGTCGCCTTGCGCATACAGCTGCCGCGCGACCGGATGGGCCGTGGCGTCCTGCGCTGCGGCCGGGGCGGCGCGTGGCGTGCCGGCCAGGGCCGGCAGCGTGGCGAAGTAGGCGGCGATGTCGGCCAGGTCGGCGTCGCTGATCCCGGTCGCCATCATCTTCATGAACTCGTGCTTGCGTTTGCCGCTGCGGAAGTCCTGTATCTGCTTGACGATATACGCCGGATACTGGCCTCCCAGCTTGGCGAACTTGCCGTCGGTGCCGTTGCTGAAGCCCTGGCCTTCGCCGGCGGTGCCGTGGCATTCAAGGCATCGCTCGGTATCGGCCTTTTCCCTGCCGGCCACCGGATCGCCCGGCGGCGCGGCGAGGGCCGGCGACAGCATCATCGTCAGCAACAGCGTCAGTAACTTCGCCGCCGTCTGCAATACTCTGAAAATAAGCTACTCCTTCTTGTAAAACGTGTGGCAGGTACGGCAGGTGCGCGACAGCGTGGTGGCAGCCGTGGTGGCCGATTCAAAATTGTTGGCCGCCACGTAGCCGACGATCTCGGACGACAGGTCCTTGCTCTGCTTCGCCAGGTCCACCGCGTTCTTCGCATCGCCCTTGTGGTCGAAGAATGTCTCGACCTCCGCAAACATCTGCGTCAGTTCCTTCGCGTCGGCGGTGGCGCCTTGCTTGTTACTGAGGGCGATATTGGAAGACAGGCTTTTGTTGGTGTCCTCGATGGTCTGCATCAGGTCGACGCTGAGCTCCTCCGCCGACCGGACTCCGGCCGACAGCAGCATCGACACTGCAATCACAAAAATGGCTTTACCTGACCTCATGGACGCAACTGGCCTCGAATCTCGCCTGGCTTGTGGTCGGCGCTGTGCACGTTGATATACAGGTTGCCGGCCAGGTAGCTGGCGTACTGCTCGTCGTTCAGCGTGGCGCCGGCCGGAACGGACCAGGTGTTGTCGCCGGTTTTGGCCAGCGTGATCACCGGCGGACCGCTCTTGCCCGGGGCGGCCAGGTGGATGTGCGCGGCGGTGGCCTGCACTTCCTTGGTGGTGATGCCGCCGCTGACCGCGTGCTCGGCACCGGCGCCGACCGAGATCGTACCGCTGCCGCTGGCGCTGGTGGCGACGGCCGGCGTTTCTTCAGCGCCGGTCAGGACTACCTTGGTGTCGCCAGCGTGGGCCGCTGCGGTGGCCAGTGCGAGGATCACGGCTATGCTGTATTTTTTCATGTGTATTTTCTTTCTTATGCCAACAGTTCTTTGATGACTTTTCCGTAGACGACGGTCGGACGCTCCGATCGGCCGTTGTTGAGGAAAGTGGTTTTCAGGTGGTCGAGGCCCAGCAGCTGCAGCACGGTCGCATGCAGGTCGTAGGTGTCGACCGCCTTGTCCTTGTCCGCAACCTGCAGGCCGATTTCGTCGGTGGCGCCGTAGGTGGTGCCGGCCTTGACGCCGCCGCCCGCCACCCATTGGGTGTAGCCCCAGGGGTTGTGGTCGCGGCCATTGCCGCTCTGGCCATACGAGGTGCGGCCGAATTCCGAAGTCCACACCACCAGCGTCGATTCCAGCAGGCCGCGCGCTTCCAGGTCCGCCAGCAGGCCGCCGATCGGCTTGTCGATCATGCGGGCGTTGACGGTGTGATTCTTTTCCAGTTCGCTGTGCGCATCCCAGCTGGTGATTTCGGTCTGGCCGTCCGGCGCCCCGGACACCACCTGGATGAAGCGCACGCCGCGTTCCACCAGGCGGCGGGCGCGCAGCAGCGTGGTGCCGTAGCTGGCGCTGGTTTCGTCGTTCAGGCCATACAGCTCCTTGGTGGCGTCGCTTTCCTTGGTCAGGTCCACGGCTTCCGGCGCGGCCACCTGCATGCGGTCGGCCAGTTCGTAGGAGCGTACGCGGGCTTTCAGCTCGGTATCAGCCGAGTAGCGCGCCGCACCGTCGTTGTTGAGGCGCTTGAGCAGGTCCAGCGAAGCGCGCTGCTGGGCCGCCGTGCGTAGCTCCGGACGTTCCAGGTACAGGATAGGCGACGGGCCCGGACGGAAGGCCGTGCCTTGATATACCGCCGGCAGGAAGCCGGAGTTCCAGTTGACCGAACCGGCGCTAGGCTCGCTCTTGCCGTTATAGAGCACCACGTACGGCGGCAGGTCCGGATTGGCCGAGCCCAGCGCGTAGCTGACCCACGCGCCCAGCGACGGACGGCCTGGACTCAGGTCGCCGGTGTTCAGCTTCAGGATCGAGATGTCGTGCGTGGCGCCGACCGTCACGCTGGACTTGATGAAGGCGATCTTGTCGGACTGGGTGGCGATGCTCGGCACCAGGTCCGAGAACCACGAACCGCTGTCGCCGTGCTGCTTCCAGGTGCGCTTGGATGCATACAGCTTGCCGACGCCGCCCTGGGTGCTGGTCTTGATCCCTTTCAGGAAGGAGGCCGGCACGTCCTGGCCCGCCAACTTGATCAGGTCAGGCTTGTAGTCGAACAGGTCCAGCGTGCTTGGCGCGCCGTTCATGTGTAGCCAGATCACGGACTTGACCTTGGCCGGAAAGTTCGGCTGCTTCGGCGCCAGCGGATCGGCCAGCTCGGCGGCGCTGGCCGCGTGCAGCAGGCCTCCGCCCGGCAGCAGGCCGGTGAGGGCGCCGGCACTGAGGCCCAGGCTGGATTTAAGCAGGAAGTCGCGACGGGAATTGATACTCATGGTGCTGTCCTTTGTATGAATGATTAGAAGCGGTAGGCGAAGTCGTTGGAATTGGCGACTGCGTGAACCAGGTCGACAAACGCCGCCGCCCGGACCGGATTAACTTGCTGGTTCTCTTTCAGGCCCGACGGCACGGCGATTTCAAACTTGCCTTGCGCGTTCTTGGCCAGGATGATTTTTTCCTCTTTGTCGAGGAAGTCCTTCAGCGCCGCCTTTTCGTTCTTGTTCGGAACGCGGGCAAACAGGATCTCGTACAGACGGTTGATCTGCGCCGATTCATCCTTGCCGGCTTCGCGGATCACGCGGCCAGCCAGGGCCTGCGACCAGCCGAACACCACGTCGCTGTTGAACAGCGTCAGGGCTTGCAGCGGCGTGGTGGTGACGTCGCGCTTGTGATGGGCATGCGACGGATCGGCCAGGTCGAAACTCTGCATCAGCGGATACGGCACGCTGCGGCGCACGAACACATATACGCTGCGGCGGTTCTGCTCCGCCGGATCCTTCGACGGCGTCCACAGATTGCCGGCGTTGAAGTTCGACGGCACCGGCGGGAATACGGCAGGGCCGCCGATCTTGTCTTCCAGCTGGCCGGATGCGGCCAGCAGCGAGTCGCGGATTTCCTCGGCTTCGAGGCGCTTGCGTGGATAGACCGCCAGCAGCTTGTTGTCCGGGTCGACCTTCAGCACATCGTCGCGCTGGCCGGAGGACTGGCGGTAGACGCTCGACAGCAGGATCTCGCGGTGCAGCTTCTTGACGCTCCAGCCTTGCTTGACGAAGTCCGTGGCCAGGTAGTCCAGCAGTTCCGGGTGGGTAGGCTTCTGGCCGGCGCGGCCGAAGTCCGCCACGGTGCCGACGATGCCGTTGGCGAAGTACTGGCTCCAGACGCGGTTGACGAACACGCGCGCCGTCAGAGGATTGTCCGGGCTTGCCAGCCAGTTGGCCAGCGCGGTGCGGCGGCCTGACGAGGTGGCGGTGGGCTTGATCTCCAGCTTGGCGTTGGCGCCGGCCCACAGCACCGGCAGCGCAGGCTGTACTTCATCCGTCGGCCGCTCATGCACGCCGCCGAAGCGGACGAAGGTCGGCGGCGCGTCGGGGTGACCCAGCTCGGTGGCGGTGGTCAGCGTCAGGCTGCCTTTTTCAGGACGCAGCTTGTCGAACTTCTTCAAGTCGGCGGTCAGCTTCTGGTATTGCTTCCACTTCTCGACGTTTTCCGGCTTGTAGTCCGGCGTGTCCTTGTCTTCTGCGGTCAGCTTCAGGTAGGCCACCACGTCCTGCTCCGAGCTGACGGACTTCAGGCGGAAGTTGACCCAGCGGTCCATCGCGTTCCATTCCGTTTCCGGCTTGAAGATGGCCTCGCGGCTGTCGGTCAGGTAGCGTTCCTTGTGATATTTGACGGCCACGGCGCGCACGGTGTCCAGGATGGCTTTCTGCTGCGCGCGGATATCCTTGGTCGCTTCGCGGTAGGCGTTCTGCTGCTTCTCGTAAGCCAGTTCGCCCTCTCCCTTGGCGGCCGGCGCTTTTTCGTCGAAGCTGGTGTTGGCGAAGTAGGCCTGCAGCTGGAAGTATTCCTTCTGGGTGACCTTGTCCGCCTTGTGATTGTGGCAGCGCGCGCAGCCGACGGTGGCGGCGAGGAAGGTCTCGCCGACCAGGTCCGTCATGTCGGTGGCGATCTGGTATTTGCGCTGCACCAGGTCGCGTGAGTTCGAGTTGTCCGGATAGCCGGCCAGGAAGCCGGTGGCGATCTTCGCTTCCTGGCTGTCAGGCCAGATCTCGTCGCCAGCCAGCTGCTCCCGGGTGAAGCGGTCGAACGGCTTGTCTGCATTGAAGCTGTTGATGACGTAGTCGCGGTAGCGGAAGTTGTTCGGACGGGTGGTGTCGTTCTGGAAGCCGGCGCTGTCGGCATAGCGCGCCAAGTCCAGCCAGCGGCGCGCCTGGCGTTCGCCGTAATGCGGCGACGACAGCAGGCGGTCGGCCAGCTTTTCATAGGCGTCCGGCGACTTGTCGTTGACGAAGGCCTTAACCTCTTCAGGCGTCGGGATCAGGCCCCAGGTGTCCAGTGTCGCGCGGCGGATGAAGGTGGCGCGGTCGGCGTCCGGTGATGGCTTCAGGCCTTTCTCTTCAAGCTTGGCGAGCACGAAGGCGTCGACCGGCGTGCGCACCCAGGCCTTCTGCTTGACCACGGGGACCGTCGGCTGGGTTGGCGTGGTATAGGCCCATGCCTTTCCAGCGGTCGGTGTTGCGGCTTTGGAGGCGTCCTCCGGCGCAGCCGACAGCACGGCGGAAAAGCACAGCAGCACGGCGATCGATAGTATCTTTATTGCGGGCTTGTTCACTGACTTGCTCCTTCTGATAGGTGTTAATGCGGCTCTCTAAGCTTTAGATAGCAACTACCGGGCCAGCGCCTTCATATCGCCCATGTGATTGATTTGACTGGGATTTCTTCCGAGTGCGAGGAAGGCGCCTGCTGCTGCGCGGGCAGATGCTGCGGCCTGCTGTTGAATAAACAGCAGGCCGCTGTTGGACTTACAGCTTGCCGCTGAAGGTCAGGCCGTACCAGCGCGGATACGGATTTGGCGCATAGCTGACCCATGCCGGCTCGTGCTTGCGGTTGTCTGTCAGGTTCTTCACGATCAGGCTGACATCGAAGCCGCTCTTGGTCGACAGGCCGATGGCGAAGTCGGTTATCGCATTGCCCGGAACGTAGCCGTAGGAGGACAGCGTGTCGCTGTTGTTATAGCGGCTGGTGAAGGCGGTGTTGAAGCTGGTGTGGAACTGCCTGTCCGCCCACACCGGCGCGCGGTACTCGGCGCCGACGTTGCCGGTCCATTTGGCCACGCCGGGCAGCGTCAGGCCGCTCTGGTCGACGTAGGTGGCCGTCAGGTAGCCCAGTTCGTCCGGCTTGGCCGCCTGCGGGAAGCTGATGTAGCGGGCATCGGTGTAGGCGCCGGATACGCGGATGCTGAGGTTCTGGATGCCTGAGTACACCGCATCCAACTCCAGGCCACGTGCGCGCGCCTTGGGCACGTTGCCCTGCGCCGTCACGTAGGCGGTCGGATTGGCCTGGCCGTTGGCGATGTTGGTCTGCGTGGTGAAGTCGTCCACCACCCGCACCGTCGACTGGTAGTCGCGGATATTCATCTGGAACAGGTCGGCGTTGACGATCAGCGTGTTGTTCAGCAGGCTCGATTTCAGGCCGACTTCAAACGCGTTGGTCTTTTCCGGCCGCACGTTGGCCGACAAGCCGTTGACGTTGAGCGCCGAACCGGACTTCTCCCCATACTGCCACGAGGTATAGCCGGTGACGTTGTCGTTGAAGCGGTAGCTTGGGCTCAGCGTCGAGGTGGTCAGGTTGTCGTTGTAATAGCTGGTGATGCCGCTGATAAGCTGCCCGACCTGGCCTGCGCGCAGCGCCTTGGCCGCCGCCACCTGCGCCAGTTGCGCGGTGGTCAGGGCGCCGTACGAGGCTGCGCCGAAGTAGCGGTTGGCCACAGCATCGGCCAGCGCCAGTTGCGCAGAGCTGTTGCCGGTGGCGAGCGCGCCGCTGGCGGTGGAGTTGAAGCCGCCCAGCTGCACGCCTCGCACGGAGACCGGATTGAGGGCCGCGCCGGCGCCGTTGGCGGTCAGGAAGCGCGTGTCGGTGGTGTTGCGGTTTTCGTGCGTCAGGCGCAGGCCGCCGGTCAGGCTGACCGCGTCGGTCGCGTGCCAGGTGGCGTTGCCGTAGATCGCCGAGCTCTTGGTGTGCACCACCGTGTCGCCTTTAGCCACTGCGTCGTCCAGCGAGTCCTTGAGCAGCGCAAGGCCCGCGCCGCGGTTGGCACCGGCGTTGCGGTCCAGCGTGTTGTACTGGCCGACGGTGGCGAACCACGCGCCGGCGTCCGAACCCCAGCCGGTCTTGGAGGCGATGTCGTCGTCGGTCTTCAGGTAGAACAGGCCGGCCACGTAGTCGAAGGCGCCGCCCGGCTTGGACTTGAGCTTGAACTCCTGGCTGAACTGCTGGTAATCCACGCCGCCGCCGCCGTTGCGGTTGATGTCGAACGGCGTGCCTTCGTCGTTGTGCGCGTCGAAGGTGTATTTGCGGGTGGCGGTGATGGAGCTGAGCGTGTGGTTGGCGACGTTCCAGGTCAGGTCAATCTGGCCGCCCTTGTTATGCACGGTCTGGCCCTGGTTCTCGTTGAAGTTAAGGTTGTTGTCGCCGATGTAGTTGTTGTCATAGGTGTAGGGCGTGCCGTTGAAATCTCGTCCGGCGAACCATGCGCGGCCCGGAGTGTAGACGCCGGTGGCGTTGGTGAAGCCGGTCAGCTTGGCGCGCGTGGTGGTGCCGCTGGGGTCCGTCAGCGAGCCGTCGGCGAAGCGGTCGGGCTGATTCTTGTAGAAGGTCAGGCCGTTCTGTACTTGCGGCGCGTGCGGCTCGAGATCGAAGCTGACGCGGACGTTGAAGTCGGCGGTCGGCGTGAACAGGAACTGGGTGCGGCCGCTGACGCGGTTCTTGTTATACAGGCTGTAGTTGGTATCGAAGTTGTTGACGTAGTAGCCGCGGCTGCGGTCGACCACGAAGGAGCCGCGCCAGGCCAGCAGGTCGTCGATGATCGGGCCGCCGAGATTGGCCTTGGCGATCAGCGTGTCGCGTTGGCCGTAGGTGATCTGGTAGTCGGCGCTCGGGTAGAACGACGGACGCTTGGTGTTGACGCTGACCACGCCGGAGCTGGCGCCCTTGCCGCCCAGCGTGCCTTGCGGGCCGCGCGTGACGTCGACCGAATCGACGTCGTAGAAATCGAAGTTAGCCAGTTGCGACAAGCCGTAGCTGACGCCATCGACCACCATGCCGACGCTCGGATCCTGCGTTTCGGTGAACGAGCGCTTGCCCAGGCCGCGTATCGACAGCGAGGCGCCGCGTGTGTTGTTCTGGTTGAACTGGATGCCGGCGCTACGCTTGGTGATGGCGCTGAGGTCTTGCGCCAGTTCGCGATCCAGCTCCGCGCCGCTGACTACGGAGACGGACAAGGGCACGTCTTTCAGCAGTTCGATCTTCTTCTTGCCGCGCACGGTGACGGCGCCCAATGCCTGCGGTTCTTCTTCGGCCGCAGCGACGGTGGGGGTAGGCGCCGGAGCCTCGGCAGCCGGCGCCACCGGGGCGGCTGCCGAACCGCCTTGCGCCTGCGCGGCCAGCGCCTGTTTCAGCTTGGCGTTCTCCGCCAGTACTCGGGCGATTTCCGCCTGCAGATCAGCGATGGTCGGCGCGTCGGCGGCATGCAGCGAACCCGTAGCCAGCAGGCCCAGCGCGGCGACAACAGCTGCGGCCAACGGCGCCGCTCGGAAGTGGTTCGGTAAAACGTTATGCGTTTTGCTCATTACTTTGCTCTCCTGATGGTGGCGGTGGTATTGAGCTCTATTTCGCAAGTTACGTGCCATCACGGATAAATTGTTTATACGATTAACGTATATGTTTAAGCACCAGTATTGGCGTGCCCGCATGCTTGCGTACGGGGTAGCGACTGCGCGTGGAACGACTGAAGGCGCTGTTGAATCCACAACAGCTCTGCTGTATTTTCTGTTGGCGCATCACCAGGCCGTTGCGGATAAAAACTGCAGGAAGCCAGCAAATACGGGCGTTCCGCGATACGCAGGTGCTTGGCATGATAGTTGCGAACGAAGCGGATGAGCCATCTCACTCATTCACTTCGAAAGCACACACCATGAAAAAAATCCACATAGCAGCATTGGCACTGGCGCTGGTATCCAGCGTTTCCGCATTCGCGCAGCAAGCCGCGCAACCCTGGACTTACAAGACCAAACAACTGGAGCGCGCTGAAGTCGACGCGCTGCTGGCCAAGCCGGAAAAGCTGGTCGTGATTGACGTGCGCCGTCCGGACGAAGTAACGACCAAGGGCAGCTTCCCTGTCTTCCTGAATATCCAGGCCAAGGACGTCGAAAACCAGTTGGCCTATATTCCAAAGGACCGCGTCATCGTCACCGTCTCGAACCACGCCCATCGCGCCGGCGCCGTCGGCGACCTGTTGACCGCCAAGGGCTTCAAGGTGGCCGGCGCCGCCGGCTCGGAAGACTATGAATCGCAGGGCGGCAAGATTGTCCGCATCGCGCCGCCGGTCAAGCAGGTTGCCGCCGCAGCCCCGAACTGAGTCCAGCCATGAACAAGCGCGCCACCTATGAGGAAGTGCAGCCGCAGATTGCGGCACCGGCCGGCAAACGCATCCTGGTATGGGACCTGCCGACGCGGATATTTCACTGGTCGCTGGTGCTGGCGGTGACGGTCGCCATCGTCAGCGGCGAGATCGGCGGCGACTGGATGGAAATCCACGGCAAGGCGGGCCTGGCGATACTGGGACTGGTGACCTTCCGGCTGGTATGGGGATTCGCCGGTTCCACGCATGCCCGCTTCGTGAATTTCGCGCCGACCGCCGGCAAGCTGCGGGCCTATCTGCGCGGCCGCTGGAAGGGGCAGGGGCACAATCCGCTTGGCGCGCTGTCGGTGTTTGCGCTGCTTGGGCTGCTGGCGGTGCAGGCCACCACGGGCTTGTTCGGCAACGACGAGATCTCGTTCACCGGCCCGCTGTTCGCGCTGGTGGAGGAGGGGCTGGCAAATCGTCTGACCGGCCTGCACAAGCAATTGGCGTATGTGCTGCTGGGGGTGCTGGCGCTGCACATCGTCGCCATCCTGGTCTACCTCGTTCTCAAGAAGGATAACCTGGTCAAGCCGATGGTGACCGGATTCAAGGAGGTGCGCGTTGGCGCCTCCGCGATCAAGGGTAGTTGGGCCGCGCTGGTGCTGGCGCTGGCCGCCGCCACTGCGGTGGTGTCCGCCGCCAGCGGCGCTGTTCACTGGTAAGCAGCCGTCGTGCGCGGGCTGTTGGCTGCGCAGCAGCTGGCGGCCGATGAAATACAGAGTTTTCAATGAAATCAGTCACTTGAAGTCCGGGCACGGTTTCTGCTCAAGGATGTGCAAGGACAATAGCGAAAGGGCATCATCATGACCGCACTGACTTTTGAGAGTATGAATTATTCGCCGCGCCGCGCGGCGGTGCGCCGGCAGGCGCGGCCCGCTCCGCGCGTGCAGCCGGTTGAAGCGGCTGCACCGGTCAGCGCTGCGATTCCACGTACCGGCATTGCCGGCAAAGGCAACAAGCGCGGCCTGGCTGCGCTGGTCGGCCTTGCGGTGGTATTGCATGCAGGCGTGATCATCGCCTTCCACCAGGGCGGTCAAATCGAACCTCTGCCGCCGAAAGCGGCCGAACCGCTGGCGATAGAGTTTGCGCCGCCGCCACCGCCGCCACCCGAGCCGCCCAAGATTCAGCCGCAGGTCGCCAAGGTGGCGCCTGCGCCGGCCAAAGCGCCGCCGCAAGTGCCGGTAGTGGCGCAGGCACCGATCGACGACGGCCCTCCAAGCGCGAACACCGTACAGGTGGCGACACCGGCACCGCCGGCTCCAGTGGCCGCGCCGCCTGCGCCGCCGGCACCCGAGCCAATCACCGAGCCGCGCGGCTATGCGGGCTACCGCAGCAATCCGGCGCCGGAATATCCGGCGCTGGCGCAGGACCGCGGCCTGCAAGGGCAGGTTGTGCTGAAGGTCCACGTGCTGGCCTCGGGCAAACCGGACAACGTCGCCGTCGATAAATCCAGCGGTCACAAGATACTCGACGACGCTGCGGTGAAGGCGGTGCTGGCGTGGTCGTTCGATCCCGCCAAGCGCGGCCAGACGCCGATCGACGGCTGGGTCAAGGTTCCACTGAATTTCAAACTTTCCTGACTTTTTATACTAAGGGTGCACTCCATGTCTTCCTATTACTTAGATCTTATCGTTCAAGGCGCCCTGTACGCACTGGTGCTGTTCTCCGTCGTTACCTGGGTGTTGATACTGGCCAAGGGCGTGCAGCACTACCGGCTGGGAAAACGGGATAAACAATTTACCAAACAGTTCTGGAGCGCCAGCACGCTGGACGCCGCCAGCGCGTTGGCCAGCGACGCCAGTCCGAAATCGCGGCTGGCCAGCATAGGCTTCGAAGCGCTGCATGTGAGCGAATCGGGCGACGCCAGCAGTGACCTGGAACACAGCTGGGACAGGCAGGAGCTGCTGGAGCGCCATCTGCGCCAGCAAATCCAGAAGGAATACCAGTCGCTGGAAAGCGGGCTGGCGGTGCTGGCGTCGATCGGCAGCACCGCGCCCTTCGTCGGCTTGTTCGGCACCGTATTCGGCATCATTCATGCGCTGGGCGCCATCGGCAAGAGCGGTTCGGCCAGCATCGACGTAGTGGCCGGTCCGATCGGCGAGGCGCTGATCGCCACCGGCGTCGGCATCGCGGTGGCGGTGCCCGCGGTCCTGGCGTTCAACTTCTACGTGCGCCGGCTGAAAGTGACGGCCGCCGAGCTGGATAACTACGCCACCGACTTCGTCAACCTGGCGCAGAAGAACGGCTTCCGCGTGACGCGTCCCGCATCGCGCACCGCGCCGCAAGCCGTGCGGCCGGTCCAGCAGGGAGCATACGCATAATGGCCTTCTCGACTGGTAGAGACAGCAGCGACGTGGTCAGCGAGATCAACATCACGCCGCTGGTGGATGTGATGCTGGTGCTGCTGGTGACCTTCATCCTCACCGCGCCGCTGCTAAACAACGCGGTGCGCATCAACCTGCCGAAGACTTCCACCACCACTCCGGCGAATCCGTCGAAGACGGTGACGGTGAGTATTGACGGCAGCAACAAGATCTTCATCGACAAGCGGGAAGTGGAGCCGGCCGCGCTGGAACCGGAGCTGAAGGACCTGGTGACCAAGGATCCCGAGTTGGCGCTGAGCCTGCAGGCCGACCAGGGCGTGCCGTATCGCGCCGTGGCCAAGGTGATCGCCAATATCCAGCGCTCCGGAGTGACCAAGCTGTCGGTATTGACGGAGCCGGGCGGTTGAAGGCGAAGCGTACAAGTGTGGCGGTGGCCGCGCTGGCCTGCGTGGCGGCGGGCGGCTATTTCGCGCTCGGCCGTCCGCAGCCTGCGCAGGCGGTCGCCGCTCCATCGGCCAAGGCAGCCGGCGGCGTTCCGAGCGTGCGGCTGGCGCCGGCGCTGCGGCGCGACGTGCCGGTCGAGCTGGAAGCCAACGGCACCGTGGTGCCTTTGAATACGGTGGAAATCCGTCCCCACGTCAGCCGCCTGCTGACGCGGGTGCATGTGAAGGAAGGCCAGTTTGTCGCGGCCGATGCCTTGCTGTTCTCGCTGGACGACCGCAGCGAACGCGCGGCGCTGGACCGCGCGCAGGCGCAACTGCTGCGCGATCAGGCCACGCTGGCCGACCTGGAGCGCCAGTTCAAGCGCAGCCAGGATCTGTCGGCGCAAAACTTCATCTCCGTCAGTGCTGCGGACAGCCTGCAAACCCAGGTTGAGAGCCAGCGCGCGCTGCTGCAGGCCGATCAGGCGGCGCTGCGTTCCGCGCAGGTCGATCTGAGTTACACGACGATACGCGCGCCGTCGGCGGGGCGCGTCGGCGCGGTCAATGTCTTTGCGGGCAGCCTGGTGCAGGCCAACACGCCGCTGGCCAGCGTGACGCAGATTCATCCTATCGCCGTCAGCTTCACGATACCCGAGAGTGGACTGGCCGCGCTGCTGGCCGGGCAGAAGGCAGGCGCGGTCGCGGTCAGCGCAAGCCTGGGCGATGGCACATCCGCGCGCACGCTGCAAGGCAAGCTCAGTTTCATCGACAGTTCCGTCGATGCGGTGGCGGGCACCATACGCGTCAAGGCGCAATTCGACAATACCGATACGCGGCTGTGGCCGGGCCAGTACGTGCATGCGCGCGTCACGCTGGCGACTATTCGCGACGCCGTCGTGGTGCCGCTGGCGGCCATCCTGACCCATCCCGAGGGCGCGGTGGTGTACGCGGTCGGCGCCGATCAGCTGGCGCAGCCGCGCAAGGTGCGGGTGCTGCACGCCTTCGGCAACCAGGCCGCCGTCTCGGGATTGACCGGCGGCGAGCAGATCATCATTGAAGGCAAGCAGAATCTGAAGCCCGGCGCCAAGGTCAAGGCGGGCAAAGACGCCAGCAAGGACGCGCTGGTGGCCGACGCCGGCGGGAGCGCGCGATGAACATTTCCGAGTTGTGCATCCGCCGGCCCGCGCTGGTGTTCGTGTTGTCGCTGTCGCTGATCGTGGCCGGCGTCATGGCGTGCTTCCGCATTCCGGTCGCCGCGCTGCCCAGCTATAACACGCCGGTCATCAACGTCAACGCCGACCTGCCTGGCGCCAGTCCCGAGACGATGGCGTCGTCGGTGGCGCTGCCGCTGGAGAAGCAGTTCGCCACCATCGGCGGCTTGAACCTGATCACCTCCAGCAGCTCGTCCGGCACCACCGCGCTGACGCTGGAGTTCGATCCCAGCATCGACATCAACGTCGCGGCGCTGGACGTGCAGGCCGCGTTGCTGCGCGCGCAGCGCTCGCTGCCGCCGGAAGTGACGGAGCTGCCGTCCTACCGCAAGACCAATCCCGCCGACGGCCCGACCTTGTTCATCGTGCTTAACTCGCCGTCGCTGGGCCTGACCGAATTGAACGACTTTGCCGAGAACCTCATCGCGCCCAGCCTGGCCACGCTGGACGGCGTGGCGCAGGTGAACGTCAACGGCCAGAAGCGTTTCGCGATGCGCGTGCGCGCCGACCTGGAAAAACTCAACGCCCGCAACATCACGCTCGACGAGCTGGCCAACGCCGTCAAGGCGGCCAATTCCAATTCCCCGCTGGGCATCATCGAAGGCCCGGACCAGACGCTGACCATCCAGGCCGACGCGCGCCTGATGAAGGCCGCGCAGTTCGGCGAACTGATTATCGCCAACCGCAACGGCTTGCCGATACGGCTCAAGGAGGTGGCCTCGCTGGAGGACAGCTTTCAATCGGTCCGCACCAGCGCCAACTACAACGGCGCAGGCTCCGTGGTGCTGCAGATCCAGCGGCAGCCCAATGCCAATACGGTGAAGGTGGTGGACGCGGTGCGCAAGCTGATGCCGCTGCTGCAGGCGCAGCTGCCGGCGTCGATCAGCGTGACGCTCAGCGGCGACAGCTCGCTGTCGATCCGCGACGCCATCCACGACGTCAACCTGACGCTGGCGCTGACCGTGGTGCTGGTGGTGCTGGTGATCTTCCTGTTCCTGCGCCGCGCGTCGGCGACGCTGATCCCCGCGGTCACGCTGCCGATTTCGCTGCTGGGCTCCATGGTGCTGTTCTACTGGGCCGGCTATAGCCTGGACAACGTCTCGCTGCTCGGCATCACGCTGGCGGTGGGGCTGGTGGTGGACGATGCCATCGTGGTGCTGGAAAATATCGTGCGCCACATCGAGGGCGGCGAGCCGCCGCTGAAGGCCGCGCTGAACGGCTCGAAGGAGATGGGCTTCACCATCATCTCGATTTCGGTGTCGCTGGTGGCGGTGTTCATCCCGATCTTCTTCATGCCGGGCGTGATCGGCCTGCTGTTCCACGAATTCGCGGTGGTGGTGTCGCTGGCGGTGCTGGTCTCGGCGCTGGTGTCGCTGACGCTGGTGCCGATGCTGGCCAGCCGCCTGCTCACCCACGAGAACGCGGCGCACGCCGAAAGCAATATCTTCGAAGCCGCCTTCGCACGGCTGACCGGTGCCTACGAGCGCACGCTGGACTGGGGCCTGCGGCACCGTAACGCGGTGCTGCTGGCGGCGCTGGCCAGCTTCGTGCTGACGGCGGTGCTGTACCAGTCCGTTCCCAAAGGCTTCTTCCCGGAGGAGGACCTGGGCCGCATCCGCGTCATCACCGAGGCTTCGGAGGACGTGTCGATGCCGGCGCTGATGGCGCTGCAGGCCAGGGTGGCGAAGGCGCTGCAGGCCGACCCCAACGTGCAGGGCGTGCTGTCCTTTACCGGCGCAGGCGGTCCCGGCGGCGGCAACAGCACCTCCAGCGGAAGGCTGATCCTGACGCTGAAGGCGAAGGGCGAACGGGCCGGCATGAAGGAAACGCTGGACTCGCTGCGCAAGGCGGCGCGCACGGTGCCCGGCATCGCGGTCTATTTCAGTCCGATGCAGAACCTGCAGCTGGGCGGACGCACCAGCAAGAGCCGCTACCAGTACACGCTGCAGAGCGTGACGCCGGACGCGCTGGAGGGCTGGGCCGACAAGGTCATGCAAGGCATGCGCGCCGATCCGCTGTTCCGCGACGTCACCAGCGACACCCAGAACAAGGGCCTGCAGGCGACACTGGACGTCGACCGCGACAAGGCCAGCGGCCTGGGCGTACAGATGGCGGACCTGCGCAGCGCGCTGTACCTGGCCTTCGGCGACCGCCAGATCTCCACCATCTACGCGCCGAGCGCCAGTTACCAGGTCATCATGGAAGCGGCCGACCGCCAGTTCGACGCCGCGCTCGACAAGGTCAGCGTGCGCGGCAGCGGCGGCGCGCTGGTGCAGTTGTCCAGCTTTGCGCGCGTGGTGCGCACGGTCGGGCCGACGGCCGTCAACCACCAGGGGCAGCTGCAGGCGATCACGCTGTCGTTCAACCTGGCGCCCGGCGCCGCGCTGGGCGACGCCACCGACCGCATCGCGGCGATCGGCAGGGAAGTGCAGCTGCCGGCCTCCATCATCACCAAGTACGGCGGCGAGGCGGCGGTGTTCCAGGACACCCAATCGAGCCAGCTGGTGCTGATCGCCATCGCGGTGCTGGTGATCTACGTGCTGCTGGTGGTGCTGTACGAGAGCTATATCCATCCGCTGACCATCCTGGCGGGCCTGCCGTCGGCGGCGGTGGGCGCGCTGATCACGCTGCGCCTGTTCGACATGGACCTGACGCTGATCGCCATCATCGGCATCCTGATGCTGATCGGGATCGTCAAGAAGAACGCCATCATGATGATCGACTTCGCGCTGGACGCCCAGCGCAATCAGGGGCTGCCGGCGCCGGAGGCGATCCGCGCGGCCTGTATCCAGCGCTTCCGGCCGATCATGATGACCACGCTGGCGGCGCTGATGGGCGCCTTGCCGCTGGCCTTCGGCTGGGGCGCCGGCGCCGAACTGCGCCAGCCGCTGGGCCTTGCCGTGGTTGGCGGCCTGCTGTTTTCGCAGGTGATCACGCTGTACATCACGCCGGTGATCTACCTGGTGCTGGACCGCTACAGCGGCACCGGCCCATTGACCGACCAGCAGATGGCGGCGCGTATTGCCAGCATTACCCTGGTGCCGCCGGTGGCGGCATCGCATAAAAATCAACTTGTCCAAAAGGAGAACTACTGATGTTTGTAAAAAAACTGATTCATTCCGCGCTGCTGCTTGGCGCGGTGGCGGCGACCGCGCATGCGGCCGATATCTCGCTGCTGAACGTGTCCTACGATCCGACCCGCGAGCTGTACCAGGACGTCAACGCGTCCTTCTCCAGGCAGTGGAAGGCCAAGACCGGCGACAGCGTCACCATCAAGCAGTCGCATGGCGGCTCCGGCAAGCAGGCGCGCACGGTGATCGACGGCCTCGATGCGGACGTCGTCACGCTGGGCCTGGCCTACGACATCGACGAGGTGGCGGAGCACGGCCTGCTCGACAAGAACTGGCAGAAACGCCTGGCGCACAACAGCACGCCGTATTCGTCGACCATCGTGTTCCTGGTCCGCAAAGGCAACCCGAAAGGCATCAAGGACTGGAACGACCTGGTCAAGCCGGGCATCTCGGTCATCACGCCGAATCCGAAGACCTCCGGCGGCGCGCGCTGGAACTACATCGCGGCCTGGGGCTATGCGCTGAAGCAGCCGGGCGGCAGCGAGGCCACCGCCAAGGACTACATCTCCAAGCTGTTTAAAAACGTGCCGGTGCTCGATTCCGGCGCGCGCGGCTCGACGGTGACCTTTGTCGAGCGGGGCATCGGCGATGTGCTGATCGCATGGGAAAACGAAGCCTTCCTGGCGGTCAAGGAGCTTGGCCCGGACAAGGTGGACATCGTGGTGCCGTCGATCAGCGTGCTGGCCGAACCGCCGGTGGCGGTGGTCGACAAGGTGGCGGACAAGCATGGCACCCGCAAGGTGGCGCAGGCCTACCTGGATTACCTGTACACCGATGCGGGGCAGGAGATCATCGCGAAGAACTACTATCGTCCGACGGTGGAGAAGGCCGCGAAGAAGTACGCCAACCAGTTCCCGAAAGTGAAGCTGTTCACCATCGACGAAGTGGCTGGCGGCTGGACCAAGGCGCAGAAGGCGCACTTCTCGGACGGCGGCCTGTTCGACCAGCTGTACCAGCCGGCCAAGCTTTAAACCCGGGTATCAGCCCTTGGCCGGCTTGTCCGGCACGCGGGTGACGAGCACCTCGCCGTCGACGATGGTGCAGTCGATGATGTGAGTGCGCGACACGCCCGCGTGGGCCGAGAACAGATCTTCGTACTTGCCCGGATTGTCCAGCCGCAGGTCGATGCGGAAGTGCTCCAGGTGGTTGGCCGCCTGCACCTCGCGCAGACGCTGCCTGCGCACTTCCGCTTCCTTGTCGCTGCGGCCGTGCATCTGCGGACCTTCGAAGTAGCGTATCAGCGCGCATTCGATGACGTCGATGCGGTCCTTCAGCAGGATGTCCGCCGCTATCGGGTTCTGGTTCTCCGGCAGCTCGCCCGGATCGCCGTCGTCGGAAATCACCTCGATGTTCATGCGCTGTATCAGCAGCAGCATGTCGTTGAACTCTTCATTGTCGCGGTGGATCTTCTGCACCGGCGCCAGGCGCGCGCGCGCCAGCCGGCCCATCGGATCCTTGGTCTGGCCGACGTACTGCACCTTGCTCTGGAAGGTCAGCGTGTTCTCATAGTTCTGCAGGATGTCGTGGATCGACAGCGCCTCGATCAAGCCGCCCCAGTTCAGCGTGATGAAGCGGTCGGTGACGATGACACTGGGCTTTTTCAGCGTGGCGGCAAACGGCACTTCGAGTTCGATGGTGAGGCTGTCGCGTTTTTCCTCGGCGCCGAGCAGGATGGGGATCGTCAGCTTGAGCGAGAAGAAGCCCCAGCTGGTGCTGCGCGTGGTGTCGAAGCGCACCCGCGGACGGTTGACGACGAAATAAATCAGCCGCTTTTCGGTGGTCGCCTCAAGGTCGAACTGCATGCGGCGCAGGTGGCGGCCGACCGGATCGCGGATGTCGGGAATCTCGGGGAAGCCGGCCACCAGGTCGTACCAGTGGAACTTGGCGTCGGCCACGGTGACGGTCCAGGTTTGCGGCGCCGCGGTGCGCCGCGGCGCCAGCGGCAGCAGGTCGTCGTGGTCCACCGGCGGCGCCAGCAGGTCGTGGAAGGGTTCCTGCACTTCGGCGAACAGCGCCCCCACGCCCAGCTCATCCGGCGAAGGGTCGGGATAGTCGTCAGCGATCGAGTCGGGCAAATCGCTCGTCATGGGGCGGGCTCCAGAGTGTCTCGTATGTATTCCCCCAGTATAGTACGTCCACGTGAATATTTCCACATGGCAATCTGGGGAATCTGGTAATTCTACACACAATGTAACACTGGCAAGGCCGGCGCGCATCCGCGCCGGCCTCCGGAGCTTTAATTTTTTGCGCCCTTGGCGGGCACCGGCAACGGCAGCGGCGCGACCATGGCGGCGCCGTCGGCGATGTAGCAACTCAGCAGGTGGCGCTTGGCGGCGGCCATGTGCTCGGAGCCCAGGTAGCGGTAGTGGCTGGCCTGGTCGAGCTGCAGGTCGATGGTCAGCTGCGCCAGGCTGCTGTTGGCCTGGGCGTCCTGCAGCCGGGCGGCGCGCAGCGTGCGCTCTTCCTGGCTGCGCACGCGGCTGGCGGCGCTGCCTTCGAAGTAGCGGATCAGCGCCGCCTCGATGACGTCCATGCGCTCGCCCTGCAGCGCGTCGGCCGCGACCGGATGCGCGTTGTGCGGGGCGTCGGCCGGATCGCCGTCGGCGCAGGTCACCTGCACATCCAGCTGCTGCACCAGCAGCAGCATGTCGAGCTCGCCGGCCGCTTGCGCGTGCAGCTTCTGCAGCGCCGGCAGGCGGCCCTTGGACAGGCGGGCCTCGGCGTCGCGGGTCTGGCCGACGTAGACCACCTTGCTCGGCACCTTCAGCGTGTGGGCGTAGGTTTGCAGGATGTCGTGGATCGAAAACGCTTCGACCAGGCCGCCCCAGTTCAGCGTGATGAAGTTCGGCGTCAGCGTCACGGCCGGCTTCTTCAGGGTGGCGGCGAACGGCACCTTGAGTTCGATGGAAATGGTTTCCTTGGTTTCGGCCAGGCCCATCAGCAGCGGCAGCGTCAGCTTCAGCGAGAAGAAACCCCACTGGATCGCGCCGCCGACGTCGAAGCGCACGCGCGGACGGGTGACGGCGAAGAACAGGTGGCGTTTTTCCGCCAGCGCTTCGAGCTCGAACTGCATGCGGCGCTGGTAGCGGCCGATCGGATCGCGGATGTCAGGGGTTTCGGGGAAGCCGGCCACCAGGTCGTACCAGTGGTATTTGGCGTCGGCCACGCTGGCCATCCAGCTTTGCGGGGCGCCTGGCTCGTCCAGGTTGGCGGCTAAGACAGCGAACTGCTCGGAGTAAGGCTGCGAGGTCGTGGCAGCCATCTCAGGAAAATTCATGATGCTCCTGATTGGAAAGTTGAGATAGTTGGTGACTGTCTCCCTTTCCGTTCAGCGAGTTTGTGGCCTTGAGGAAATAAGTAATACTACGCAGTCAGGCGCCGATTATACGTAGTTAAGTTTCCTGAACAACCGTTTAGTGCCTGGATTCAAATGACACCGTTACCATTGATACGTCTATACAACGGTTAGCGGTATCAAATGCTAAGTCGCCAAGTTTACGCGGCCAGTTCGGTATTGCCCGTCAACGAGTGTTGCATCAGTACCAACAATTCCAAAGGACTATCAAACAGATAGTCGGCCTGCCAGCCCTGCGGCTCGACCGGTCCGCAATAGCCCCAGCCGCAGGCGATGGTCTTCATCGCGGCGGCCTTGCCGGCCTGGATGTCGCGCAGGTCGTCGCCGACGTACCAGCATTGCTCCGGCGCCAGGCCGAGGCGGCCGGCCGCTTCCAGCAGCGGCGCCGGGTGCGGCTTGGCGTGCGCCGTGGTGTCGCCGGACACCACGCAGGCCGCGTGTGCCAGGCCGATCAGCGGCAGCAGCGGATCGGTGAAGCGCGACGGCTTGTTGGTGACGATGCCCCATTGCAGCCCGGCCTGCTCGATGCCGGCCAGCAGCTCGACGATGCCGGGGAACAGCGTGCTGTGCACCGCCATCGCCGCCTGGTAGTTGTGGAAGAAGCCGTCGCGCAGCTCGACGAAGCCTTCGTCCTCCGGCTTCAGCCCGAAGGCGGCGCCTATCATGCCGCGCGCGCCGGCCGAGGCGGTCGGGCGCAGCAGTTCATAGGCGGTGGGCGCCAGGCCGCGCTCGGCGCGCAGCAGGTTGACGGCGGCGGCCAGGTCGGGCGCGGTATCGGCCAGCGTGCCGTCGAGGTCGAACAGGATGGCGCGCGGAGGAGTAGGTAGGGTCATGGATGAGTTCTTACAGCGGACGGGTGGTGGCGACCAGGTAATTGACGCTGGTGTCGTCGTTCAGGGAATAGATCTTGGTCAACGGATTGTAGCCCATGCCCTTGAAGCCTTGCAGTTCAAGGCCGGCGCTGCGGATGAATTGCGACAGTTCGGACGGCGTGATGAACTTGTCGTAGTCGTGGGTGCCCTTGGGCAGCATGCGCAGCAGGTATTCGGCGCCGAGGATGGCGAACAGGTAGGCCTTGGGGTTGCGGTTCAGCGTGGAGAAGAACACATGGCCGCCTGGCTTGACCAGCGTGGCGGCCGCGCGCACGATGGCGGCCGGGTCCGGCACGTGCTCGAGCATTTCCATGCAGGTCACCACATCGTAGCGGCCCGCTTCCTGCGCCGCCATCTCTTCGGCGGCGATGAGCTTGTAGCGCACCTGCACACCCGATTCCAGCGAATGCAGGTCGGCCACCTTCAGCGCCTTCTCGGACAGGTCGATGCCGGTCACCGTGGCGCCCTTGCGCGCCATCGATTCGCTGAGGATGCCGCCGCCGCAACCGATGTCGATGACGTTCTTGCCGGCCAGCGGTGCGCGCGCGTTGATCCATTCCAGGCGCAGCGGATTGATTTCGTGCAGCGGGCGGAACTCGGAGGTCGGGTCCCACCAGCGGTGCGCGAGGTCGGAGAATTTTTGCAGTTCTAATGGATCGGCGTTCATGGGCTCTGGTAAGGACTAAATAAATGCTACGGGACTCATCCCGCTATTCTAAAGCAGCGGGCGTAAAAAAACCCCGCCGGGGCGGGGTTTCTGTCCTACGGGACGAGCAATTACTTGCTGGTGCCCACGACTTCGATTTCTACGCGACGGTTCTTGGCGCGGCCTTCTGCAGTCTTGTTGTCTGCAACCGGCTGTTTCTCGCCCTTGCCTTCGGTGTACACGCGGTTGGCTTCAACGCCTTTGGAGATGATGTAGGCCTTGACAGCTTCAGCGCGGCGTACCGACAGCTTCTGGTTGTATTCATCGGTACCAACGGAGTCGGTGTGGCCGACGGCGATGATCACTTCCAGGTTGATCGAACCCAGTTTCGAGGTCACGTCGTCCAGCTTCGCTTTGCCTTCTGGTTTCAGAACGGCTTTGTCGAAGTCGAAGAACGCATCCGCTGCGAAGCTGACTTTTTGTGCGGTAGGCACTGGGACTGGCGCAGGTGCTGGAGCCGGTGCCGGAGCAGGGGCTGGCGCGGCTGGCGGTGGTGGCGGCGGTGCTACGCACTTGCCGTTTTCCAGCTTTTCTGGCTCGACGCAGATTGGCAGGTCGCAACCTGGAACGGCATCAGCCGGGGTCCAGTAGCCGGTACGCCAGCACAGGCCGAACGGATCACGGGCGATGACGCCGCGTGCATCCTGCACGTATGCGCTCTTAGGGGTTGCTGCCTTGATGTCCTGGGTCACAGGAGCATACGGAGGAGCGGTAGGCGCGGTTTGTGCAATAGCCGAGGTAGCGAAGGCAGCCGACACGGCCAGCATCGAAATCAGTTTTTTCATATTTTTCTTCCTTTCGGGGGTGATATCCGCAGAAAAACTGCGCGACGTGTAATACGTGGGGCGAATTCTACCACGCACGGGCGTCGCGCCCGTCTCCCGATTGCGAAACAAGCAATTAACTTCTAATCCATTTTGCCACAAGCGATCTTCGGCCGTAAAAAGGGTGCAACACGCGCCCTTTTCGATTTCGACCAAAATGTTGTTTTGTTGCAACGTGATTATCGATAATAATTGAGTAATGTGTCATGAATATTACAAGGGGTTACAAGCTTGTGAATCGTGCGCGGGCTCGAGGATGCCGGGGCAGGCGCGGGATTTGCGCTGATCGTCCTGCCCGCATGCTAAAATCGCACGCTTGCCTGTCCAATTTGGGAGGGCAGGGTAGAAGTGCAGTACGTGCGGCCTACATTGCATAAAAGATAAACCACAGTCAAAGATCAGTCGACCCGCCAATGGATCAATTCGCAAAAGAAACAATCCCTATTTCCCTCGAAGAAGAGATGCGCAAGAGCTACCTCGATTACGCCATGAGCGTGATCGTAGGCCGCGCCTTGCCGGACGTGCGAGACGGCCTCAAGCCGGTGCACCGCCGGGTCCTCTTCGCGATGCACGAAATGAACAACGTGTGGAACCGCCCTTACGTCAAATGCGCCCGTGTGGTGGGCGAGACGATGGGTAAGTACCACCCGCACGGCGATGCGTCGATTTACGACACGCTGGTCCGTATGGCGCAGGACTTCTCGCTGCGCTACATGCTGGTCGACGGCCAGGGCAACTTCGGCTCCGTCGACGGCGACGGCGCGGCGGCGATGCGATACACCGAGTGTCGCCTGGACAAGATTTCCGCTGAACTGCTGGCCGACATCGACAAGGAAACCGTCGACTTCCAGCCCAACTACGACGGCAAGGAAAAAGAGCCGACCGTCCTGCCGACCCGCATTCCCAACCTGCTGATCAACGGCTCGTCGGGTATCGCGGTCGGCATGGCGACCAATATTCCGCCGCACAACCTGCATGAAGTGATCGCCGGCGCGCTGCACGTGCTGCGCAACCCGGCCTGCTCGATCGACGAGCTGATCGAACTGATCCCGGCGCCGGACTTCCCGACCGGCGGCACGATCTACGGCGTGTCCGGCGTGCGCGACGGCTACCGCACCGGCCGCGGCCGCGTGGTGATGCGCGCCAAGACCCACTACGAAGAGTACGGCAAGGACGGCGGCCGCACGGCCATCATCGTTGACGAGCTGCCGTACCAGGTCAACAAGAAATCGCTGCTGGAACGCATCGCCGAAAACGTGCGCGACAAGAAGCTCGAAGGCATTTCCGACATCCGCGACGAGTCCGACAAGTCGGGCATGCGCGTGGTCATCGAGCTCAAGCGCGGCGAAGTGCCGGAAGTGGTGCTCAACAACCTGTACAAGCAGACGCAATTGCAGGACACCTTCGGCATGAACATGGTGGCGCTGGTCGACGGCCAGCCGCGCCTGCTGAACCTGAAGGAAATGCTGCAGTGCTTCCTGTCGCACCGCCGCGAAGTGGTCACCCGCCGCACCGTGTTCGAGCTGCGCAAGGCGCGCGAGCGCGGCCACGTGCTCGAGGGCCTGGCCGTGGCGCTGGCCAACATCGACGACTTCATCGCCATCATCAAGGCGGCGCCGACGCCGCCGGTCGCGAAAACCGGCCTGATGGAACGTTCGTGGGATTCGTCGCTGGTGCGCGAGATGCTGGCCCGTACCGGCGAAGGCGGCACCATAGGCGGCATCGACGCCTTCCGTCCGGAGCACCTGCCGAAGCACTACGGCATGCAGACCGACGGCATGTACAAGCTGTCCGACGACCAGGCGCAAGAGATTTTGCAGATGCGCCTGCAACGCCTGACCGGCCTGGAACAGGACAAGATCGTCAACGAGTACAAGGACGTGATGGCCGAAATCGCCGACCTGCTGGACATCCTGTCCAAGCCTGAACGCGTGACCACCATCATCACCGACGAGATGACCCACGTGGTCAACGAATTCGGCGACCCGCAGAAGGATCCGCGCCGCTCGAACATCGAGCACAACGCGACCGACCTGGGCACCGAAGACCTGATCACGCCGCAGGACATGGTGGTGACCCTGTCGCACACCGGCTACATGAAGGCGCAGCCGATCAGCGAGTACCGCGCGCAGAAGCGCGGCGGGCGCGGCAAGCAGGCCATGGCGACCAAAGAGGAAGACTGGATCGACCAGCTGTTCATCGCCAACACGCACGACTACATCCTGTGCTTCTCCAACCGCGGCCGCATGTACTGGCTCAAGGTATGGGAAGTGCCGCAAGGCTCGCGCAACTCGCGCGGCAAGCCTATCGTCAACATGTTCCCGCTGGCGGACAACGAGAAGATCACGGTCATCCTGCCGCTGTCCGGCGCCAACCGCACCTTCCCGGAAGACCACTACGTGTTCATGTCGACCAGCCTGGGCACCGTGAAGAAGACGCCGCTGAAGGACTTCAGCAATCCACGCAAGGCCGGCATCATCGCGGTCGACCTGGACGAGGGCGACTTCCTGATCGGCGCCGCGCTGACCGACGGCGAGCACGACGTGATGCTGTTCTCCGACGCCGGCAAGGCGGTGCGCTTCGACGAGAACGACGTGCGTCCGATGGGCCGCAACGCCCGCGGCGTGCGCGGCATGAACCTGGACGAGGGCCAGCGCGTGATCGCGCTGCTGGTGGCGGAAAACGAGCAGCAGTCGGTGCTGACGGCGACCGAGAACGGCTTCGGCAAGCGTACGCCGATCACCGAGTACACCCGCCACGGCCGCGGCACCAAGGGCATGATCGCGATCCAGACCTCCGAGCGTAACGGCAAGGTGGTGGCGGCGACGCTGGTCGATTCGACCGACGAGATCATGCTGATCACCACCGGCGGTGTGCTGATCCGCACCCGCGTGTCCGAGATCCGCGAAATGGGCCGCGCCACGCAAGGCGTGACCCTGATCGCGGTCGAAGACGGCACCAAGCTGTCCGGCCTGCAGCGCGTGGTTGAAACCGACATCGACGAAGTCGAGCTGGAACCGGGCCCCGATGCCAAGCCAGACGAAGCTCAACCCGAGTAAGTCATAGCAAACACGCCCCCGGACTGCGGTCCGGGGTCAGCGGGGTCAGGTTTATTTCGCGGATAAATGCGACAATAAGACTGGCCCCGTTTTTTTGTTTTTAATTTTTTTAGGCGAACATATGAAGAAGATAGCAGCCATTGTCAGCATCGCGATCACCGCGTTCGCCCTCGTCGGCGCCGCCCCGGCGTACGCCCAGGCCGACGCCGCCTCCACCGCCGCCGCGCGCGAGCTGTTCGATGCGATGAACTATCGCACCATGATGACCGGCGTGATGCAGCAGATGTCGCAGAGCATCGGCCAGTCCATGCGCGCCGGCGCCGAAGCTGGCATCAAGAACAACCCGAATACCACGCCGGAGCAAAAGAAAGAGGCGCTGGCCAAGATGGAAGCGGAATTGCCGGCCGCCGTCGCCGTGCTGCAAGGCGCGATGAACGACCCGGCCATGATCGACGACATCCTCACCGAAACCGTGCCGCTGTACGCGCGCACTTACAGCGCGGACGAGCTGAAGCAGATCACCGCCTTCTACCGCACGCCGATCGGCGCCAAGATGCTGTCGACCATGCCCAAGCTGATGGCCGAAGCCATGCAGATCGGCCAGCAGGTCGCCGCGCGCCGCATCACCCCGCTGATGCAGAAGCTGCAGGAAAAACAATCCACCAAATAAGGACTGCAACGTGACTCACATCTATAACTTCTCCGCCGGCCCCGCCGTATTGCCGAAGGAAGTACTGGCGCAAGCCGCTGCCGAAATGCTGGACTGGCATGGCAGCGGCATGTCCGTCATGGAGATGAGCCACCGCGGACCGGAGTTTATGTCGATCTACAAGGCGGCCGAGCGCGACCTGCGCGAGCTGCTGGCAGTACCGGACAACTACAAGATCTTGTTCATGCAGGGCGGCGGTTTGTCGCAGAACGCCCTGATCCCGCTGAACCTCGTCGGCCACAAGCCGCAGCCAGCGACCATCGATTTCATTCATACCGGCTCGTGGTCGGGCAAGTCCATCAAGGAAGCCGCCAAGTACGCCAACGTCAATATCGCCGCGTCGTCGATGACGTCGGTGCCGCCGCAATCGGAGTGGAAGCTCACGCCGGGCGCCGCCTACCTGCACATGTGCACCAACGAGACCATCGACGGCGTCGAGTACGACTTCGACGCCGGCGTGCCGGCGCCGCAGGACGGCGTGCTGCTGGTGGCCGACATGTCCTCGCACATCCTGTCGCGCCCCGTCGACGTGTCGAAGTACGGGCTGATTTTCGCCGGCGCGCAGAAGAACATCGGCCCTGCCGGCGTGACCATCGTCATCGTCCGCGACGACCTGCTGGGCAAGGCGCTGCCGGTGTGCCCGTCGGCGTTCGACTTCAAGCTGGTGGCCGACAACGAATCGATGTACAACACGCCGCCCACCTACGGCATCTACATCGCCGGCCTGGTGTTCCAGTGGCTGAAAAAGCAGGGCGGCGTGGCCGAGATGGAAAAGCGCGCCAAGGCCAAGGCCGAGCTGCTGTACGCGGCGCTGGACGTGGACGACTTTTACCAGAACCGCGTGGCGAAAACCAGCCGCTCGCGCATGAACGTGCCCTTCTACCTGAAGGACGAGAGCCGGAACGAGGCATTCCTGGCCGGCGCCAAGGCGCGCGGGCTGCTGCAACTGAAGGGCCACAAGTCCGTCGGCGGCATGCGCGCATCGATCTACAACGCGATGCCTATCGAGGGCGTGCAAGCGCTCGTGGACTACTTGAACGAATTCGCCGGCCGCGCCGGTAAATAGACTCTCATGAACGATAAACTCAAACCCCTGCGCGAACAGATCGACGCCATCGATGCGCAGATCCTCGACCTGTTGAACCGCCGCGCCAAGGTGGCGCAGGAAGTCGGCCACGTCAAGGCCGAGACCAACGCTCCCGTGTTCCGCCCCGAACGCGAGGCGCAGGTGCTGCGCGGCGTGGCCGAGCGCAATCCCGGCCCGATGGGCAATACCGAGCTGCAGACCATCTGGCGCGAGATCATGTCCGCCTGCCGTTCGCTGGAAAAGCGCGTCACCATCGCCTTCCTCGGCCCGGCCGGCACCTACAGCGAACAGGCGGTGTACCAGCAGTTCGGCACCGCCGTCGACGTGCTGCCTTGCTCGTCCATCGACGAGGTGTTCCGTGCCACCGAGGCCGGCACCGCCGAATTCGGCGTGGTGCCGGTCGAGAACTCGACCGAGGGCGCCATCGGCCGCACGCTGGACCTGCTGCTGCATACGCCGCTGACCATCAGCGGCGAAGTGTCGATCGCGGTTCGCCACAGCCTGCTGACCGCCACCGGCAACATGGACGGCATCACCGCCATCTGCGCCCACGCGCAGGCGCTGGCGCAGTGCCAGATCTGGCTGAACAACAACTACCCGGACATCGAGCGCCGCGCCGTGTCGTCGAACGCCGAGGCGGCCCGCATGGCGCGCGACGATCACGCGATCGCCGCCATCGCCGGCGAACGCGCCGGCGTGCGCTACGGCCTGGGCACGGTCAAGGCCAACATCCAGGACGATCCGCACAACCGCACCCGCTTCGCCGTGATCGGCCACCTGCAGGCCGGCCCGTCGGGCGAGGACCGCACGTCGCTGGCGCTGGCCGCACCGCACAAGGCCGGCTCCATCTACCGCCTGCTTGGTTCGCTGGCCCAGCACAATGTGTCGATGACGCGCTTCGAGTCGCGTCCGGCGCGCACGGGAACCTGGGAGTATTACTTCTATGTCGACGTCGAAGGCCATGTGCAGGACGAGGCCGTGGCCAAGGCGCTGGATGAACTGCAGGGCAATGCAGCCTTCTTCAAGGTGCTGGGATCCTATCCCGTGAGTTTGACCTAACCAACCAGAATCAGAGAGAGACTATGTCCAAGAATTACGGCCCGGAGTACGTCCGCGCCATCGCTCCATACCAGGCCGGCAAACCGATCGCGGAAGTCGCGCGTGAATTCGGCCTCGACGAAGAGGCCATCGTCAAGCTGGCGTCCAACGAGAATCCGTTCGGCGTGCCGGAATCGGCCGTGCAGGCGATGACCGCCGCCGCCGCCGACCTGGGCCGCTACCCGGACGCCAACGGCTTCGAACTGAAAGCCGCGCTGTCCAAGCGCTACGACGTGCCGGCCGAGTGGATCACGCTGGGCAACGGCAGCAACGACATCCTGGAAATCGCCGCCCACGCGTTCGTCGAGCGCGGCCAGTCGATCGTGTATTCGCAGTATTCGTTCGCCGTGTACGCGCTGGCGACGCAGGGCGTGGGCGCCAACCACATCGTGGTGCCGGCCAAGGCCTACGGTCACGACCTGCCGGCGATGCTGGCGGCGATCAAGGACGATACGCGCCTGGTGTTCATCGCCAACCCGAACAACCCGACCGGCACCTTCATCCCGGCCGCCGACATCCAGGCCTTCCTGGACCAGGTGCCGGCCAATGTGGTGGTGGTGCTGGACGAGGCCTACAACGAATTCCTGGCCGAGGAAAACCAGTTCGAATCGGCCGAGTGGGTCAAGAAGTATCCCAACCTGCTGGTGTCGCGCACCTTCTCCAAGGCTTACGGCCTGGCCGGTTTGCGCGTGGGCTTCGGCATCGCCCAGCCGGCGCTGACGGACCTGATGAACCGCATCCGCCAGCCGTTCAACGTCAATTCGCTGGCGCAGGCGGCGGCCATCGCGGCGCTCAACGACAAGGAATTCCTCAAGCGCAGCGCGGCCAACAACGCCGCCGGCTACCAGCAGTTCACCGAGGCGTTCGACAAGCTGGGCCTGGAGTATGTGCCGTCGTACGGCAACTTCGTGCTGGTCAAGGTCGGCAAGGACCTGGCGGCCGGCGCCCGCGTCAACCTGTCGCTGCTGAAGCAGGGCGTGATCGTGCGCCCGGTGGGCAACTACGGTCTGCCGGAATGGCTGCGCATCTCCATCGGCCTGCCGCAGGAGAACGCCGTGCTGATCGCCGCGCTGACCAAGGCGCTGGCAGAGTAAAAATGATGCTGAACAAAGTCGTCATCTTTGGCGTTGGCCTGATCGGCGGATCGTTCGCGCGGTCGCTGAAGAAGGCCGGCGCCGTCGGCAGCGTGGTCGGCATGGGGCGCTCGGCGGCCTCGCTGCAGCGCGCGCGGGAGCTGGGCATCATCGACGTCATCGGCGGCGGTGACGAACAAGGCGTGAGCGAGGCGCTGGCCGGTGCCGACCTGGTGCTGCTGGCCGCGCCGGTGGCGCAGACCGAGGCCATCCTGGCCGCGATCGCGCCGCACCTGCGGCCGGGCACCGTGGTCACCGACGCGGGCAGCACCAAGTCCGACGTGGTGGCGTCGGCGCGCCGCGCGCTGGGCGGCAAGATTGGCCAGTTCGTGCCGGGCCATCCGATCGCCGGCCGCGAGACCAACGGTCCCGAGGCGGCCATCGACGATCTGTACGTCGGCAAGAAGGTGGTGCTGACGGCCTTGGATGAAAACGCGGCCGATGACGTCGAGCGCGTGGCGGCGGCGTGGCGGGCCTGCGATGCGGTCATCCATCGTTTGACGCCGCAGGAGCATGACAAGGTGTTTGCTGCCGTCAGCCATCTGCCGCACTTGCTGGCGTATGCGCTGGTGGACGACATCGCCAACAAGCCGCATGCGGATTTACTGTTCCAGTATGCGGCCAGCGGTTTTCGCGATTTCACAAGGATCGCCGGATCGTCGCCCGAGATGTGGCGCGACATCAGCCTGGCCAACCAGTCGGCGTTGTTGACGGAGCTGGATGCGTATCTGGCACAATTGACGGGCTTGAGGGCCCGTCTCGCCGCTGGCGACGGGGCAGGGCTGGAGCGCGTGTACAGCAACGCCCAGCATGCCCGCCACCAGTGGATCACAGCGATCGAGGCGGCCGAGGCGCCGCCGTCGCAAGCGAAAGAAGTTTAACCGCGCAGATTAACAGGAGGCCGCAGCGCCGTCGTTCCCGCGAAAGCGGGAATCCATACTGAGCTTGCGTTCTATGGGCCCCCGCTTTCGCGAGGGCGACGGTACTCCGGCCGCCGCATAAGGAAACGGCATGACCCACGAATTTATCGATCTCCCCACCGTCGCCCACGTAGAGGGCGCCGTGCGCCTGCCGGGCTCGAAATCCATCTCCAACCGCATCCTGCTGCTGTCGGCGCTGTCGCGGGGCGACGTCGCCATCGTCGACCTGCTGGCCTCGGACGACACCGCCGTCATGCTGGCCGCCCTGCGTGCGCTGGGCGTGCAGTGGACCGAGGAAAAGACCGCCAGCGGCACCATCCACCACGTCAAGGGCGTGGCCGGCGTGCTGCCGAACAAATCGGCCGACCTGTTCATGGGCAACGCCGGCACCGCGATCCGTCCGCTGACCGCCGCGCTGGCCGTGATCGGCGGCGACTACACGCTGCACGGCGTGCCGCGCATGCACGAGCGCCCGATCGGCGACCTGGTCGACGCGCTCAACGCCGCCGGCACCGACGTCGAATACACCGGCAACCCGGGCTTCCCGCCGCTGCACATCAAGCAGGGCAAGATCCACGCGCGGCGCCTGTCGGTGCGCGGCGACGTCTCCAGCCAGTTTTTGACCGCGCTGCTGATGGTGGCGCCGCTGATGGCGCGCGAGCACGCGATCGCCATCGACGTGGTCGGCGAGCTGATCTCCAAGCCCTATATCGAAATCACGCTGAACCTGATCCGCCGCTTCGGCGTCAAGGTCGAGCAGAACGGCTGGGAGTCGTTCACCATCGAGCCGGGCCAGGTCTACCAGTCGCCGGGCACCATCCACGTCGAGGGCGACGCGTCGTCGGCGTCCTACTTCCTGGCGGCCGGCGCGATCGCCGGCGGTCCGGTGCGGGTCGAGGGCGTGGGCAAGGACTCGATCCAGGGCGACGTGCGCTTCGCCGCCGCGCTGGAGCAGATGGGCGTGCGGATCACCATGGGCGACAACTGGATCGAGGCGCGCTCGAACGGCGTGCTGAAGGCCATCGACGCCGACTTCAACCACATTCCCGACGCGGCCATGACCATCGCCGTGGCCGCGCTGTACGCCGACGGCACCAGCACGCTGCGCAACATCGCCAGCTGGCGCGTCAAGGAAACCGACCGCATCGCCGCCATGGCGACCGAGCTGCGCAAGGTGGGCGCCATCGTCGAGGAGGGCCCGGACTACATCAAGGTCACCCCGCCGGCGGTCATCACGCCTGCTACCATCGATACCTACGACGACCACCGCATGGCGATGTGCTTCTCGCTGGTGTCGCTGGACGGCGCCGCGCGCAAGGGCAACGTCATGCGCATCAACGATCCCAAGTGCGTCGGCAAGACCTTCCCGGAGTATTTCGCGGCGTTCGCGGCGATCGCAAAATAAGTGCAAAATAAGTAAAGTGAACTAAATGGCAACTTCCCCAATTCCAGTCATCACCATCGACGGCCCGACCGCATCCGGCAAGGGCACGGTCGCGCATCGCGTTGCCGATAAGCTCGGCTTCCACTACCTGGATTCGGGCGCGTTGTACCGGCTGACGGCGCTGTCGGCGCTGCGCCGCGGCACCGACCTGGCCGACGAGCACGCCGTGGCCAAGCTGGCCGAGCACCTGCAGTGCAGCTTCCAGGGCGGCGACATCATCTTGTCGCACGAAAACGTCAGCGACGCCATCCGGGCGGAAGAGGTGGGCAACACCGCTTCAAAAATTGCAACATTTCCCGCCGTGCGCCACGCGCTGGTGGGGCTGCAGCTGGGTTTCCGCAAGGCGCCGGGGGTGGTGGCGGACGGGCGCGACATGGGCTCGGTGATCTTCCCGCACGCGGTGTTGAAGGTGTTTTTGACCGCCTCCGTGGCGGCGCGGGCCGAGCGTCGATATAAGCAATTGATTGACAAGGGGTTTTCTGCTAATATGGAAGACCTACTGATGGATTTGCAGGCGCGCGACGACCGGGATACGAATCGGGCCATCGCACCGCTGGTCCCCGCAGAGGGGGCGCATGTGCTTGATACCTCGAACATGACCGCTGAGGCAGCGGTCGATCAGGTGTTGCAGTGGTATGCGGCCGTCGGTAAATAGTACGTGCCTGGGCAAGCTCTGAGTGCCCCGGTTTTTTCAACCCTAACCCAACTGAAGTCGCATATCGCGAGCCTTGTTGGTAACCTGGAAGTTACAATGTCTAATATGGAAAGTTTTGCAGCCCTCTTCGAAGAATCCCTGTCGCGTCAAGACATGCGTTCGGGCGAAGTGATCTCGGCTGAAGTCGTTCGTCTGGATCACAACTTCGTGATCGTCAACGCCGGCCTGAAATCGGAAGCATTCATCCCTGTTGAAGAATTCAAGAACGACCACGGCGAACTGGAAGTCAAAGTAGGCGACTTCGTTTCCGTGGCGATCGAATCGCTGGAAAACGGTTTCGGCGATACCATCCTGTCGCGCGACAAGGCCAAGCGTCTGGCGTCGTGGCTGGCACTGGAAAAAGCCATGGAATCGGGCGAGATCGTCGTCGGTACCGTCAATGGCAAAGTCAAGGGCGGCCTGACCGTTCTGACCAACGGCATCCGCGCTTTCCTGCCGGGTTCGCTGGTCGACACCCGTCCGGTCAAGGACACCACCCCGTTCGAAGGCAAGACCCTCGAATTCAAAGTGATCAAGCTGGATCGCAAGCGTAACAACGTGGTTCTGTCCCGCCGCGCCGTCATCGAAGCTTCGATGGGCGAAGAGCGTCAGAAACTGATGGAAACGCTGAAAGAAGGCACCGTGGTGACCGGCGTCGTCAAGAACATCACCGACTACGGCGCGTTCGTGGATCTGGGCGGTATCGACGGCCTGCTGCACATCACCGACCTGGCATGGCGTCGTGTGCGTCACCCATCGGAAGTGCTGACCGTCGGCCAGGAAATCACCGCCAAGGTCCTGAAGTACGATCAAGAGAAGAACCGTGTCTCGCTGGGCGTGAAGCAGCTGGGCGACGATCCTTGGACCGGTCTGTCCCGTCGTTACCCACAAGGCACCCGTCTGTTCGGTAAAGTCACCAACCTGACCGACTACGGCGCGTTCGTGGAAGTCGAGCAAGGCATCGAAGGCCTGGTGCACGTTTCCGAAATGGACTGGACCAACAAAAACGTCGCGCCAAACAAAGTTGTCCAGCTGGGCGACGAAGTTGAAGTGATGGTACTGGAAATCGACGAAGAGCGTCGCCGTATTTCGCTGGGCATGAAGCAGTGCAAAGCGAATCCATGGGATGACTTCGGCGTGACCCACAAGAAGGGCGATAAAGTCCGTGGCGCGATCAAGTCGATCACCGACTTCGGCGTGTTCATCGGCCTGGCCGGCAACATCGACGGCCTGGTGCACCTGTCCGACCTGTCGTGGACCGAAACCGGCGAAGAAGCCGTGCGTCGCTTCAAGAAAGGTGACGAACTGGAAGCCATCGTTCTGGCCATCGACGTCGAGCGCGAGCGCGTTTCCCTGGGCGTCAAGCAACTGGAAGGCGACCCGTTCAACAACTTCGCCGCCATGAACGACAAGGGCGCGCTGGTGACCGGCACCGTGAAATCGGTGGAGCCTAAAGGCGCCGTGATCCAACTGTCCGAAGAAGTCGAAGGCTATCTGCGTGCATCCGAAATCTCCCGCGACCGCGTGGAAGATGCCGGTACCCACCTGAAGGTTGGCGATTCCGTCGAAGCCCTGGTCATCAACATCGACCGCAAAGCTCGCAGCATCCAGCTGTCGATCAAAGCGAAAGATAGCGCTGAAACCGCGGAAGCCATGCAGAAGATCGCTGGCGACAGCAACGCAGCTTCGGGCACCACCAGCCTGGGC
Source organism: Duganella sp. LjRoot269 (assembly GCF_964254095.1). Taxonomy (NCBI): domain Bacteria; kingdom Pseudomonadati; phylum Pseudomonadota; class Betaproteobacteria; order Burkholderiales; family Oxalobacteraceae; genus Duganella; species Duganella sp. LjRoot269. Next base: position 2,121,230 of record NZ_CAXUSL020000001.1, read on the forward strand.
GCGCTGCTGAAAGCTAAGCTCGACAACAAGAACTAAGAACTAGTCGATGACTAAGTCCGAGTTGATCAACCGCCTGGCTGAGCGTTATTCTCAGCTGGTGGCCAAAGATGCGGAGTATGCCGTCAAGACCATACTGGATGCGATGACCAACGCCCTGGCGACCGGTCAGCGCATCGAGATCCGCGGTTTTGGCAGCTTTGCCCTCAACAGCCGGCCACCGCGTATCGGACGTAATCCGAAGTCGGGCGACAAAGTGATGGTGCCCGAAAAACGGGTGCCTCACTTCAAGCCGGGCAAGCAATTGCGCGAGCGGGTTGACGCGATGGTCGGGCAACCGATCATCGAGGACTGAAGCGTCTGATGAGTTAAAATAAAAGCGGCGTCTACGGATGCCGCTTTTTTTTAGAAATACTGAACAGGAAACCTGGCCAATGAAATTCATCTCCACGATTATTGGATTCGTTCTTTTCGTCCTGTTTTTTGGCTTTGCCCTGAAAAATACGCAGGAAGTCGACCTGCACTTTTTCCTCCACTATGACCTGCACGGGCCGCTGGTGCTGATGCTGCTCGGCTTCTTCGTGGCCGGCGCCTTCCTCGGCGTGCTGGCGCTGACGCCGACGGTGTTCCGCCACCGCCGCGAAACGAACAAACACAAGACCACGATCTCGACGCTGCAAAGCTCGGCGCTGCAGCCCAATGTCCAGCCGCAGCCGGACAGCATCAACACACAATAAAAAACACAAAGCATGGAATTCGAACTCTGGTGGTTATTGGGTATCCCGGTCTTCTTCGGACTGGGCTGGGTCGCCGCGCGCGTCGACATTCGTCAACTGGTGTCCGAATCGCGCACGCTGCCGCGCGGCTACTTCAAGGGCCTGAACTTCCTGCTCAACGAGCAGCCCGACAAGGCCATCGACGCCTTCATCGAGATCGTGCGGCTGGACCCGGAAACGGCCGACATGCACTTCGCGCTGGGCAACCTGTTCCGCCGCCGCGGCGAGACCGAGCGGGCCATCCGCGTGCACCAGAACCTGCTGTCGCGTCCCGACCTGCCGCAGGAGCAGAAGGAGCACGCGCAGTACGAGCTGGGCATGGACTACCTGAAGGCCGGCCTGCTGGACCGCGCCGAGGAAACCTTCACCTCGATGGTCAGCGGCCAGTACGCGGTGCAGGCGCGCCGCGCGCTGCTGGAGATCTTCCAGCGCGAGAAGGAATGGCCGCGCGCGATCGAGGCGGCCATCGGCCTGCAGGAATCGGGCGCCGGCTCGCGCCAGAAGGAAATCGCCCAGTTCTACTGCGAGCTGGCGCAGGACGCGCTGGTGCACATGCATCCGGAGGACGCCTTGCCGCTGCTGGAGAAGTCGCTGCAGGCCGACCGCGTCAACGTGCGCGCCACCATGCTGACCGGCGACGCCCAGCTGGCGCAGGGCGACGTCGAGGGCGCGCTGATGACCTGGCGCCGCGTCGAGCAGATCAGCGTGCCGCACACGGCGCTGGTGGCGCAGCGCATGATGGACGCCTACCGCAAGGTGGGCCGCCCGCAGGAAGGCGTCAGCCTGCTCAAGTCCTATCTGGAGCAGGCCTCGTCGATCGACCTGATCGAGGTGGTGTACAAGGCGGTGCTGGAGCTGGACGGCGTCGACGCGGCCAAGCAGCTGGTCAGCAACGAGCTGCGCCGCACGCCGACCCTGCTGGGCCTGGACAAGCTGCTGGAGGCGCGCCTGATGGACGCGCCGGCCAACCTGGTGCCGGAACTGTCGATGGTGAAGAACCTGGTACACGGCTATACGCAGAAGCTGGCGCGCTACCAGTGCAGCCACTGCGGTTTCAAGGCGCGCCAGTTCTACTGGCAGTGCCCGGGATGCAGCCGCTGGGAGACCTACCCGCCGCGCCGCACCGAAGAACTGAATGTCATGAATTAAATACGGCGCCGCCGCAGTCGTTCCCGCGCAGGCGGGAACCCATACTCAGCATGGATTCCCGCTTGCGCGGGAATGACGGCGGGGCGGCAGCGCTGCTAACAAGAAGGCGGAATACACATGAAAATTACAATTATCGGCACCGGCTATGTAGGCCTCGTCACCGGCGCCTGCCTCGCCGAACTGGGCAACGACGTGTTCTGCCTCGACGTCGACCAGAAGAAAATCGACCTGCTCAACAACGGCGGCATCCCGATCCACGAGCCGGGCCTGGAGGAAGTGGTGGCGCGCAACCGCGCCGCCGGCCGCCTGCAGTTCTCGACCGACGTCGCCGCCTCGGTGGCGCACGGCTGCCTGCAGTTCATCGCCGTCGGCACGCCGCCGGACGAGGACGGCTCGGCCGACCTGCAGTACGTGCTGGCCGCCGCCAAAAACATCGGCCGCCACATGACCGAGTTCAAGGTCATCGTCGACAAGTCGACCGTCCCGGTGGGCACGGCGGACCGCGTCAAGGCGGCGGTGCAGGCCGAGCTGGCCGCGCGCGGCGACGGGTCGACCTTTTCGGTGGTGTCCAATCCGGAGTTCCTCAAAGAGGGCGCGGCGGTGGAAGACTTCATGCGGCCGGACCGCATCGTCATCGGCTGCGACAGCACGGCGGAAGGCGAGAAGGCGCACGGCCTGATGAAGAAGCTGTACACGCCGTTCAACCGCAACCACGAGCGCACCTTCTGGATGGACGTGCGCTCGGCCGAATTCACCAAGTACGCGGCCAACGCCATGCTGGCCACCCGCATCTCGTTCATGAACGAACTGGCCAACCTGGCCGACCAGGTGGGTGCCGACATCGAGGCGGTGCGCCACGGCATCGGCTCCGATCCGCGCATCGGCCACAGCTTCCTGTACGCCGGCGCCGGCTACGGTGGTTCCTGCTTCCCGAAAGACGTGCAGGCGCTGGAACGCACGGCGCGCCAGTACAACCAGGACCTGCTGATCCTGCGCGCGGTGGAGGCGGTCAACGACAAGCAGAAGCTGGTGCTGGGGCAGAAGGTGGTCAAGCGCTTCGGCGACGATTTGCGCGGCAAGCATTTCGCCGTGTGGGGCCTGGCCTTCAAGCCGAACACCGACGACATGCGCGAAGCGCCGGCGCGCGTGCTGCTCAAGCAGCTGCTCGACGGCGGCGCCACCGTGGCGGTCTACGATCCGGTGGCGATGGCCGAGGCCAAGCGCGTGCTGGAGCTGGACCTGAACGCCGAGGAGATGGCGCGCGTGCGTTTCGCCGCCAGCCCGATGGACACGCTGACCGGCGCCGAGGCGCTGGTGATCGTCACCGAATGGAAGGCCTTCCGCAGCCCGGACTTCGACCGCATCAAGGCCGCGCTGAAGCAGGCCATCATCTTCGACGGCCGCAACCTGTTCGAGCCGGAAGTGATGGCCGAAGCGGGCTTCGAATACCACGGCATCGGCCGTTCCATCCTGACCCGCACTTGAAGAGGTTGCCGTGAGCACTGCCGTGACGACGTATCAAACCCCCGCGCTGGACCAGGTGCGCATCCTGGTGGTCGGCGACGTCATGCTGGACCGCTACTGGTTCGGCGACGTCAGCCGCATCTCGCCGGAAGCGCCGGTGCCCATCGTGCGCATCGAGAAGCGCGAGGCGCGCCTGGGCGGCGCCGCCAACGTGGCGCGCAACGCGGCCGCGCTGGGCGCGCATGCCGGCCTGCTGGGCGTGGTCGGCGCCGACGAGGCGGGGACCGAGGTGGAGCAGCTGCTGCAGGGCGGCGGCATCCACAGTTACCTCAAGCGCGACGACGCCATCTCCACCATCATCAAGCTGCGCGTCATCGGGCGCCAGCAGCAGATGGTGCGCATCGATTTCGAGGAGGCGCCCACCGACACGGTGCTGCGCGACAAGCTGGTGCAGTTCAAGGCGCTGCTGGCCGATTACGACGTGATCGTGCTGTCGGACTATGCCAAGGGTTCGCTGGTCAACGTGGCCGACATGATCGCCTCGGCGCGCGCGGCCGGCAAGGTGGTGATGGTCGATCCCAAGGGCGACGATTTTTCCCGCTACGCCGGCGCCACCGTGCTGACGCCGAACAAGTCGGAAATGAAGCGCATCGTCGGCAGCTGGAACAGCGAGGAACAGCTGACGGCCAAGGCGCAGCAGCTGCGCGCGGAGCTGAAGCTGGACGCGCTGCTGCTGACCCGCTCGGAAGAGGGCATGACCTTGTACACCGACGGCGCGCAGTTCCACATGCCGGCGCAGGCGCGCGAGGTGTTCGACGTCTCGGGCGCCGGCGACACCGTCATCGCGACCATGGCTTGCATGCTGGGAGCGGGCGCCGGCTGGAACGAGGCGGTGCAGACGGCCAACCGCGCCGGCGGCATCGTGGTCGGCAAGCTGGGCACGGCGACGGTCACGCGCGAGGAGCTGTTCAGCGCTTGATCCATGTCAAAGGCCGCGTTGTCAACCGCGGCCGAGGTTGGCCGTTAAGGGAACTCAAGGCGCGATTGTCGCCCTTGCTTTTCACCCACAACGGAGATAGAGACATGTTCAAGAAACTATTGCTGGCAGTTGCAACCCTGATTGCAACCATGAGCTTCGCTTTCGCGCAAGTCGACGTCAACAAGGCCGACGCGGCCGCGCTGGATGCGGTCAAGGGCATCGGCCCGGTCAAATCGAAAGCCATCCTGGAAGAGCGTAAGAAAGGCGATTTCAAGGATTGGGCGGATCTTGAAAAGCGCGTCAAAGGCATCGGCGAGAAAAGCGCGGTCAAGCTATCGCAAGCGGGCCTGGTGGTGAATGGCAAGCCGCTGGAAGGCGCGCCTGCCGCGGCGCCGGCCGACAAGGCCGCGGCCAAAGCGGACAAGGCAGCCGCCAAGGCTGACAAAACCGCCGCCAAGGCCGACAAGGCCGCCGCCCCCGCCAAGTAAGTCTCATGCTGGCCGGCAAACCGCAGCGTCATCGCTGCGGTGCTAACATGGCGGGATGACGCTTAAAATCTCCCGCATCCTGCACGCCGGCTATGTCTTCGAATGCGACGGCACGCTGATCGCATTCGATCCGATCTTCGAGAACCCGTTCAGCAGGAACTGCCACGCCTTCCCGGACGTGCGCTTCGATCATGCGCGGATACGCGGCATGAAGCCCGATGCGGTGTTCATCTCCCACTTCCACGACGACCACTGCTCGATGGAGAGCCTCGACCTGCTCGATCGCGCCACGCCGGTTTATCTGTACTGCCTGTTCGACGAGCTGTTCGCCATGGTACGGCAACTTGGCTTCACCAATGTGCAGGCGCTGGCGGTCGACGCGCCGGTGCGGGTGGGGGCGTTCGAAGTCATTCCGCGCAAGGCGCTGGACTCGGACGTGGATTCGATGTTCCACATCCGCGCCGCCGGCCTGAACGTGCTGAACGTGGTCGATTCGTGGATGGACCCGGAAACGCTGGAGCAACTGAAGGCTTACGCGCCGTGGGACATGGTGCTGTGGCCGTTCCAGACCATGCGCGAGATCGACGTCATCGCGCCGTCGCGCGCGGGAGCGCCGGATCCCCGCGCGGCCAGCGTGCTGCCCGAGGAATGGCCGGAGCAGCTGCGGGCGCTGGCGCCGCGCTACGTCGTCCCCAGTTCCTGCCAGTTCGTGCAGGAGCCGTGGTCCTGGTACAACCACGCTCTGTTCCCGATCACCTACCGCCAGTTCGCCGGCGAGGTGGAGGCATGGCTGCCCGGCGCCTCCGTTGTGCGGCTCAATCCTTCGGTCTCCTTCGAACTGACGCCGCATGCGTTGACGCCGGCCACGCCGCTGCCTTGGGTGCTGCCCGTTGGCGAGCAGGATGTCGACTACGACTACCGTCCCGATATCGCGCCGCCGCCGACCTCGGAGATCGCCCGCCATTTCGCCGCGCTCGGCGACCAGCAGACCGCGCAGGTACTGGACTACTGCCGCACCGGCCTGGCTGAAAAATACGCGGACATGGAGCTGCCGCCGGACAGCTACTTCGCCACGCCGTGCATCTGGCAGCTGTCGGTGTACGACCATGCGGGCAAGGTCCACCAGTTCCGCTACCGCATCCACGGCGACGCCATCGCAGCGACCGGCGACGGGGAGGCGCCGACCTGGCATACCGAAATCCCGATGGCCAAGCTGTATGCCGGCCTGGCGCTGGGCGAGTCGCTGACGTCGATGTACATGCGCATCAGCGGCGCGCCGGCCGATGCCGACATCGTCGACGACCCGTTGATACGCTGTCTGTTCAACGACGCCTTCGGCGCCTATCAGGCGGCGCAGCTGCGCCGTCTTGGGCGGGCATGATGATGCCTTAGTGGATATCGTCCATCTGGTCGATCTCGCGGCGATAGCGGGGCAGGCGGCGTTCCAGCGTGTTTTGCGCCTGGTGATTGGCGTGTTCCACCAGCGTCAGCGCGGTGCTCAGTGCGACGCTCATCGACTTGGCGGCGGCCGCCATCGCATCGGCCGGCGACAGCGGCGGCGTGGCGGCCTGCTTGCTTTGCCGGGTGCGCAGACTGGCGGCGTTGACCCAGGTCTTTTCGCCGGGGAAGCGTATCCACAGCTCGCGCCATGCATTGCGGCCACCTCCCGTCACTTGCTGCACCATCTGGTTGGGCGAAACGGCGCGGCCTTCGTAGATCAAGTCGTCGCCGCTGACTTCGGCGATATGCCATTCATTGTTCATGTGCACGCGGAGACGCGTCGCATCGGGCAGGAATAGTTGTTTCCACTGATAGCCGCGCATCGGCGCCGCGTCGTCACGGTCCCTGGCTATCCAGAGTTTGATGGCGTGGGAGATCGCCTCGGCGGGAGACAACGTGCTGCCGCTCTGGCGCAGGTAGTCCTGCAGTTCAGCGAGCGCGGCAGGAGGAATGGCCGATGTGGGCTGCGGTTTCGAATGCGTGAGAGGGTTCATGCTCTTTCTCCTTCAGGATTTTGTCGTTTTTCTTCTCTTACTGTTTGTTAGACAGTCGAACGAAGTCGAAGTTCAAAACTGATAAGAAGAGACAAAAAGAGAACGCCAAAAGAGAACGATCCCCCTCATGGAGGGGAATCGGGCATGCCTATCCTAGCTGTAGACCTTATCCGCAGGCAAGTTCGCCAGGAACTGGTGGATCTGCGACACCACCGCCGCGCCTTCGCCGACCGCCGCCGCCACCCGCTTGGTGGACGTGGCGCGCACGTCGCCGATGGCGAACACGCCCGGCACGCTGGTCTCCAGCGCCGCCCGCGACGGCAATTCCTTCGGATACACGCCGTGCGCGAAGTTGGCCTTGCACTGCGCCTTGGTCACGTCGAAGCCGGTGCGGATGAAGCCGTGGCTGTCGACGTCCACGCCGCAATCGCTGAGCCACGCCGTGTTGGGATCGGCGCCGATGAACAGGAACACGCGGCAGACATCGTAGTCGCATTCCTGCTCGCTCTGCGAATTGCGGATGCGCACCTGCTTCAGGCCGTCCTCGTCGCCTTCAAGCGCGACGATTTCCGAGTGCGTGTGCAGCTCGATATTCGGCGTCGCCTGGATGCGTTCGATCAGGTAGCTGGACATGGTGGAAGCCAGGCTGTCCTTGCGGATCAGCATGTGCACCTTGGACGCGTGGCCCGACAGGAACACCGCGGCCTGGCCGGCCGAGTTGCCGCCGCCGACCAGCACGATTTCCTCGGTCTTGCACAGCTGCGCCTCGATCGGCGAGGCCCAGTAGTACACGCCCTTGCCCTCGAACTGCTTGAGGTTGGCCAGCGACGGCCGGCGATAGCGGGCGCCGCACGACAGCACCACGGTCTTGGCCTTCAGCCGCTGCAGGCTGCCGCACATTTCCACTTGCAGCGGATAGGTGTCGCAGACCAGGCGGCCGGCCGGTGCCGGGATCGCCACCTCGACGCCGAATTTCTGCGCCTGCACGTAGGCGCGGCCGGCCAGCGCGCGTCCGGAGACGCCGGTGGGGAAGCCCAGGTAGTTCTCGATGCGCGCGCTGGCGGCCGCCTGGCCGCCGTAGGCACGCGTTTCCAGCGCCAGCACCGACAAGCCTTCGGATGCGGCGTACACGGCCGTCGCCAGGCCGGCCGGGCCGGCGCCGACGACGATCACGTCCCAGATCTTTTCGCTGTCGATGTCGGGCAGCATGCCGAGGCAGCGGCCGATGTCGACCACGGTCGGGTTTTTCTTGACGATGCCGTCCGGGCAGACCACCAGCGGCAGCTCTTCCGGCTTGGGCTGGTAGTGCGCCATCAGCTGCGCGGCCTGCTGGTCGAGCTCGGGATCGAGCACCACGTGCGGATGACCGTTGGCGGCCAGGAAGCTTTGCAGCGTGTGGATGCGGCCGTGGCCGCGCGGGCCGACGATCACCGGGCCGCCGGAATTCTGTTCGATCAGGCCGACGCGGCGCAGGATCAGCGCGCGCACGATGCGCTCGCCCAGGTCGGCGTGCGCCACCAGCAGCGCGCGCAGCGATTCGGACGGCACCACCAGCACCTCGACGTCGCCCTCGGCCACGCCGTTGCCCAGCGAAGGGCGGCCCGACAGCTGCGCCACTTCGCCGCTGAACTGGCCGCGCGTGTGGGTGGTGATGTAGGAGGTGTTGCCCAGTCCGTCGTAGCGGCTGACGACGATGCCGCCCTTGAGCACCAGCATCAGGCCGAAGCTGGTCTTGCCCGCTTCGAAAATCATGTCGCCATCGCTGAAGTGGCGCACATGGCCGAAGCGCATCATGTGCTTGACGTCGACCGCGCTCAGCGTGGGGAAAATCTGGTGGCGGCGTTGCTCCACGTCGATCAGGGGACGCGGCGTGGGCTCGTCCGGTGTTTCTTCGGGGAGCAGTTCCGTGGAGGTGGTGGCCATGACGATTCCGGAAAATGAAAGGGGTTGCAGAGATGGTGCAAGTCTATCGTATGCGGCCCTCGCAGTCCAAAACTTCCACCCCGTTTCCCCCATACGGAGGAGCCGCGCCAGGGCTTGCAATACGCGCAAGTCCAACTCGGATTAAAATGCCTGTTTTGGCGCAATTCACTGAAGATAGAACACGATGGCTTACAAGACTCTGGAAGACACGATCGGCAACACACCGCTGGTGCAGCTGACCCGGTTGCCCGGCGCCGATGCGCTGGCCCGCAACAATATCATTCTCGGCAAGCTCGAAGGCAATAATCCGGCCGGCTCGGTCAAGGACCGCGCCGCCATGTCGATGCTCAAGCGCGCGGAAGAGCGCGGCGACATCAAGCCCGGCGATACGCTGATCGAGGCCACCAGCGGCAACACCGGCATCGCGCTGGCGATGGCGGCCGCATTGCGCGGCTACAAGATGCTGCTGCTGATGCCGGAGAACCTGAGCATCGAGCGGCGCCAGAGCATGGCCGCCTACGGCGCGCAGATCATGTTGACGCCCAAGACCGGCGGCATGGAGTACGCGCGCGACATGGCCGAGCAGCTGCAGAAGGACGGCAAGGGCCGCATCCTCGACCAGTTCGGCAACTTCGACAACGCCCGCGCCCACTACGAGGGCACCGGCCCGGAAATCTGGCGCGACACCGAAGGCCGCGTCACCCACTTCGTCAGCGCCATGGGCACCACCGGCACCATCATGGGCGTGTCGCGCTACCTGAAGGAGCAGAACCCGGCGGTGCAGGTGATCGGCGCCGAGCCGGAGGAGGGCTCGTCGATCCCCGGCATCCGCAAATGGCCGGAAGCCTATTTGCCGAAAATCTACGAGCGTTCGCGGGTGGACCAGGTGGAATCGGTGTCGCAGGCGGCGGCCGAACGCATGGCGCGCCGGCTGGCGGCCGAGGAAGGCATCTTCTGCGGGATTTCGGCGGCGGGCGCCTGTGAGATTGCGCTGCGCATTTCGCAGACGGTGGAGAACGCGACCATCGTGTTCATCGTCTGCGACCGCGGCGACCGCTACCTGTCGACCGGGGTATTTCCGGCTTAAGGCGCGGCTAAGGCGTGGCGTAAGGCATTACTTCCCTCGCCCCCCGAGCAAGGGGGAGGGAGTGCAAGCAGGACAACGGCTCGATCAGCCTTGGCCGCCGCCTGGTTCGCCTTCTTTAGGCTTGAACTGCTTGTCGCTGATGCGGAACTTGTTGCGGCGGTCGCCCATCAAGTAACGCAGGTCGCGGATGCTCAGATCGCTCACCTCGTGCATGCGGATCAGCAGCGAGGCGCCGACCGGCAGGCGGTGGTGGCGGATCTTGCTGATCACCGGCGGCGCCACTTCCAACGCGCGCGACAGGGCCGCGTCGTTTTTCAGGCGCAGGTTCTCGATCAGGGTATCGAGCAGGCGGTTGGGATTGTATTGCAGCAGATCATCGCCATCCGCATCGTTGTTCATATCTATGCCGACTTGGTTTGTCATGATTTCGTCTTTTCCTTCTGATAAAGTTGTCCTGCAAAGTACAACACTCGGAGCTCGCTTTGCTGCGTTAATGTTCATCCTTACCAAGGAACGAATTCAAACACGGACACGGATTCCGGGATAACAAGTTTCATAATATATACACAATTCTACAACAACACGCCATCTAATACTCATAAGCAATAAAAAAACCTGATTGCCCATAGGGTATTGTTGTCCGGTTGCAACATTGTGTGAGAATTATACACCCACTCATATGATATGCTGAGAGTGCACACTTTTGATTAACTGATAAAGTTAATTATAAGATAATTTTGTTGTAAGCGCGCTGACTTTTGCCGGCAATTATCACAAGTGTGGACAAATAATTTCCGAGTGTCAACTAAACAATACAAGCAGCAAAGCCGCGCAACAAGGCACTTTACGCTTCCTTACAATCCGCCCCGGGCCAGCCGCACCGCGCGGCCCAGCTCCACCACCGACATCGCGTAGAAATAGCTGCGGTTGTATTGAGTGATCGCAAAGAAATTGTTGTTGGCCAGCCAGTATTCCGTCGGCTCGGCGCCGTTTTGCAAGTCCACCAGGCCGTAGGTCTGCTGCTCCGGCACCGGGATGGCGGTGGTCACGCCGGCCGCCGCCAGCTCCTGCGCCGGGTATTTGGCGCTCAGGCCCTGGTTGATCATGCGTTCCCAGGCGCGGTTCGGCGACACGCTGGCCGAGTACACCAGCGGCCCGCCCTTGTCGCGCTCCCAGCCGTGGCCGGCCAGGAAGGCCGCCACGCTGCCGATGGCGTCGGTGCTCGAGCCGAGCAGGTCGACCTGGCCGCTGCCGTCGAAGTCCACCGCATACTTCATCACGCTGCTGGGCATGAACTGCGGCATGCCGATGGCGCCGGCAAACGAGCCGCGCAGCGACAGCGGATCGATGCCGTTCTGGCGCGCGAACAGCAGGGTCGCTTCCAGCTCGCTGCGGAAGAAGGCCATGCGCTCGCTGCGCTGCGGCGCTTCCGGATAGGAGAACGCCAGCGTGGTCAGCGCGTCGACGACGCGGAAGCGGCCCGTGTTGCGGCCGTACACGGTTTCCACGCCGATGATGCCGACCAGGATTTCCGCCGGGATGCCGTACAGCGACTCGGCCCGCTCCAGCGCCTCGCGGTTGTCGTTCCAGAACTTGACGCCGCCGTCGATGCGCGCCGGATCGATGATCAGCCGGCTGTAGGCTTGCCAGTTCTTCGGCTTGCCCGGCGGCGCCGGTTTGACCAGCTGCACCGCCGAATCGACGTAGCGCACCTGGCCCATCAGCGTGTTCAGCGCGGCGCGGTCGAAGCCGTCGCGGCCGGCCACGTCGTCGAGGAAGGCGCGCACGTCCTTCCACTCGCCGAAGTTGACGAACTCGCCGACGTAGTCGATCGGCGGCGGGCCCTTCTTCTTGACCACGGCCGGCTTCTTCTTCGGCTGCATGCTCGGCGGCAGCTTGTAGCCGTAGGGATCGACGGCGGCGGCCTGGCCCAGGGTGGCGGCGCCCAGCAGCAGGGCGGTAATCAGAGTCTTCATCGGCATAGAGGTAGCAGTGTTTTCAGCGTCGTTAGCGACGATGATCGTGGTTCGGCCCCTGCCGCGCTGTACTTCAGCGTACCGTACAGGGATAAAAATTGTTCCATGGCCGCGTGTTTCTCCCCGCTGGCCGGCATCGCGCGCAGCCGCGCCGCGTAAGCGTGCGGCCCTTCGTCCGCGCGGCGCGCATAACCGTGGCGCGCCTGCTGCCGGCAAAAGGCGTCGTACAACCCGTCGAGCGGATCGGCCGGGCGCCGCTGCCGCCGCCAGCGCAGCCCGTACAGCAGGGCGCACACCAGCGCCGCGCCCAGTGCGCTGCGCCAGTTGGCGAAGGCCGCGCCTAGTTCTTCAAGGAAACTTCGCTGCCTATCTGGATTGTAATCCAGGACCCATTGATTCCAAGAATTATTCAACGAGGCATAGTTAAATCTGAGTTGCGCCAGCCACGAATCGGGATCGTTTTGCAAGTCGATCAAGGGGCCGAGGCCGAAGGCGGACGTCTGCGGCAGCGCGCGCGCCAGGTTTTGGGCGATGCGCTCGGGGGCGACGGCGCCCGTCGGGTCGACGCGGCGCCAGCCCCGGCCGGGACTCCAGTACTCGGCCCAGGCGTGGGCGTCGGACTGGCGCACGGTGACGTAGCCGTCGACGGGATTCAGTTCGCCGCCCTGGTAGCCGGTCACCACCCGCGCCGGGATGCCCATGGCGCGCATCAGCACCACGAAGGCGCCGGCGTAGTGCTCGCAGAAGCCGGCCTTGCTGTTGAACAGGAACTCGTCGACGGCGTCGCGGCCCAGCAGCGGCGGCTGCAGCGTGTAGCTGTAGCCGCCGTCGTGGAAGCGCTGCAGCAGCTGCTGCGCGAGGGCGGCCGAGTCGGCGGCCGGCAGCGGCGGCAGGGGCGTGCCGGACGCCGGATCGGCATGACGCAGCTGGCGCGCCAGCGCCAAGGTGCGCGGATTGAAGCCGGCCGGCAGTTCGGTCCAGCGCGCCATGCGCCGCGGGTCGTCGTCGGCCTGGATGGTGAAATCGGTCCAGGCGGTGGTCTCGTAGCGTACGCGCTGGGTGAGCGGATCGGTGGTGAAGAATTCCAGCTCGTCGGAATCGCGCACGCGGTAGCCGGCCAGCTTCAGTTCCGGGCCGCTGAGCTCCAGCGCCGCCAGCCAGCGCGTGTTGCCCGGCTCCAGCGTGACCTGCAGCCGCAGCGGCTTGCCGCGCATGGCGATGGCGATCTCCTGCCGCGGCTGGCCGCGCCGGCGCGGCACGCGGGTCCAGGTGCGGCCGTCGTAGTCGCCCAGCACGATGCTGCGCCAGTACAGCAAATGCTTGGGCGGCGGCAGGTCGTCGAGGAAGCGCGCGCGGAAGGCCACCGCCTCCGATTGCGCCAGCGACGACAGCGTGCCCGGCGCCATGCTGTCGGAGATGCCGGTGTGGCCGGTGTGGGCGTCGCCCGGCAGGCCCCACAGCGGGCCCTGGATGCGCGGGAAGCCGAAGAACATCAGCACCGCCAGCGGCGCGGCCAGCACGGCGATCCGGGCCGCCATGCGCAGGCGCGCGGCCAGCGGCGGCACGGCGCCGGTGTACTGGAACGACATCTGCGCCGTCAGCAGCACGATCAGCGTGGCGCCCATGCACAGCGCGGTCAGCATCGTCTGCGAATAGAAGAAGTTGGTCAGCAGGACGAAGAAGCTGAGGAACACCACCACGAACAGGTCGCGTTTGGCGCGCATCTCCAGCAGCTTGAACGCCAGCAGCAGCGCCAGCATGGCCACGCCGGCGTCGCGCCCCAGCAGCGTGTGGTAGCTGCGCCAGACGCCGGCCATGGCCGCCATCGACACCGGCAGCAGCAGCCACAAGGGCGGCATGCGCTTGCCGCGCCAGGTCAGCGCGGCGCGCCACAGCAGCGTGCCGCAGACGGTGGCGGTGATCCACGCCGGCAGGTGCTCGAAGTGCGGCGCCAGCACCATCAGCGCGGCCGCCAGCAGCAACAGCGTGTCGGACTTGTCGCGCGGCAGATGGCGCAACCAGGACATCATGAGGCGTGCCCGAACAGCGCCAGCGCGCGCAGGCAGGCCGCCTGGTGGGCGTCGCCCAGCGCCGGGCCGTATTCGTGCTGCGCCAGGCGGAAGGTGTAGGGCAGGGCGCGCTGCTCGGCCTCCAGCACCCAGCGCGTCATGCGCGACAGCTTTTGTTCCAGCTCCATCTGCAGCGGCAGCTCGGCGAAATCGAGGCACAGCTCGGCCACCGCGCCGCCGTCGAAATGCTTGGTCACCAGCTGCCCGCCCAGCGCCGGATCGTGGCGCGCGATCTGGCGCCAGGCCAGGTGCCGCATCGGATCGCCCGGCTGGTAGCTGCGGATGCCGGCGAAGTTATCCAGGCCCACGGTGCCGTGGCCGTCCGCGCTGGCCGCGCCGCTCGACGGCAGCGGCTGCGCCGGCGTCTCCGGCGCCGGATACACCAGCACCTTCAGGTCGGGCCGCCAGTAGCTCCACGCGCGGAACAGGCCCAGCGGAAAGCGGGTGACCAGGCGCACGCGCGGCGCCGCCAGCCAGCCGCGCTCCGCGCTGGCGGCCGACAGCCGCACCGCGCTGCTGCCGCCGGCGAGCACGTCGGTCGCCTGGCGCGGCTCGCCGTCGGCCTGGAAGCCCAGCCAGACGGCGTAGCGATCGCGCTTGCCGCGGTTGTTCAGGTGCAGTTCGAACTGCGCCTCCTCGCCGGCGAACACCGGCTGCGCGCGGCCCGGCGCCAGCTGCAGCATGGCCAGGTTCTTCGCGGTCAGGACCATGTCGGCCACCGCGCAGGCGCCGGCAAAGAAGGTCAGCGCGAAGCCGAGGCCGAGGTTGTAGTTGAGCGCGCCGATCAGCATCACCAGCAGCAGGCCGCAGAAGGCCAGGCCGGGGCGGGTCGGCACGATGAAGACGCGGCGCATCGTCAGCGTCACCACGCCCGGCTCGCTGTCCCGCAGCTGGAACAGCCACTTGTCGCGGGCCTTGCGGTAGAGACTTTGCAGCGGCGCGGCCATGGCTGCCTAGACGGACACCGATTTTTGCAGCTGCAGCACCAGGTCGCGGCTGGCCAGCGCCACGCCGTGGGCCGACTTCAGCGGCCGCAAACGGTGGGCGCACACCGGCACCAGCACCGCCTGCACGTCCTCCGGCAGCACGTGGTCGCGGCCCTCCAGCGCGGCCCAGGCGCGCGCCGCCTGCAGCAGCGCGATGGCCGCGCGCGGGCTCATGCCCTCGGCGAACAGGCCGTTCTGGCGCGACGCGGCGGCCAGCGCCTGCACGTAGTCGATCAGCGCCGGCGACGCGTGGATGCGGCGCAGCTCCTGCTGGGCGGCGGCCAGCTCGGCCGGCGTCATCGCCGGCTTCAGCGACTTGAGCAGCACGCGGCGGTCCTCGCCCATCAGCAGCGCGCGCTCGGCGGCGGCGTCCGGGTAGCCCAGTGAAAGGCACATCAGGAAGCGGTCCAGCTGCGATTCCGGCAGCGGAAAGGTGCCGATCTGGTGGGTCGGGTTTTGCGTGGCGATGACGAAGAACGGCTCCGGCAGCGCGCGCGTGACGCCGTCGGCGCTGACCTGGCGCTCCTCCATCGCCTCCAGCAGGCCGGATTGGGTCTTCGGCGTGGCGCGGTTGATTTCATCGGCCAGCAGCACCTGGGTGAAGATCGGGCCCGGATGGAACACGAAGCCGTTCTTTTCGCGCTCGTAGATGGAGATGCCGTTGACGTCGGCCGGCAGCAGGTCGCTGGTGAACTGCACGCGGTTGAAGCGCAGCCCCAGCGACAGCGACAGCGCGTGGGCCAGCGTGGTCTTGCCCACGCCCGGCACGTCCTCCACCAGCAGGTGGCCGCCGGCCAGCAGGCAAGTGAGCGCCTGGCGGATCTGCAGGTCCTTGCCGACGATGATGTGGCCAACCTGCCTGGCGACGGCGTGCAATTTTGTGTACATGGTATGTGTGGTAGATTAGCGCTTACCGGATTCTATGCGAGAAACTGCGCAGAGGATACAGATTGATCCGCAGTACAAAATACCATGACCACAGCCATCTACAGCCATCCCGATTGCGCCCGCCACGACATGGGCGACTGGCACCCCGAATCGCCGGCGCGCCTGCAGGCGATTGCCGACCAGCTGATCGGATCGCACATCAGCGACCTGCTCGAGCACCGCGAGGCGCCGCTGGTGCGGATCGAGGACCTCGAGCGCAACCATAGCCAGAACGCCATCGCCATCGTGCGCGACAACGTGCCGGCGCCGGGCGACACCTATCCGATCGATGGCGACACCTCGCTCAACGCCTACAGCTGGCTGGCCGCGCAGCGCGCCGCCGGTGCCGCCGTGGCCGCGACCGACGCCGTCATCGACGGCGAGATCCAGAACGCCTTCTGCTCGGTGCGCCCGCCCGGCCACCACGCGCGGCCGGTCGAGCCGATGGGCTTTTGCCTGTTCAACAACGTGGCCGTCGCCGCCAAGCACGCGCTCGACGCGCGCGGGCTGGC
Source organism: Duganella sp. LjRoot269 (assembly GCF_964254095.1). Lineage (NCBI taxonomy): Bacteria > Pseudomonadati > Pseudomonadota > Betaproteobacteria > Burkholderiales > Oxalobacteraceae > Duganella > Duganella sp. LjRoot269. The sequence goes on from NZ_CAXUSL020000001.1 coordinate 2,137,557, forward strand.
GCGGGTGGCCGTGGTCGACTTCGACGTCCATCACGGCAACGGCACCGAGGAAGCGCTGATCGCCGAGCCGCGCGCGCTGATGGTCAGCTTCTACCAGCACCCGTTCTATCCCTACTGCGAGCCGGAGCCGATCACCGAGCGCCTGGTCAACGTGCCGGTGCCGGCGCACAGCAAGGGCGACGTGGTGCGCCGCGTCGTCACCGAGCAGTGGCTGCCGGCGCTGCATGCCTTCAAGCCGGAGATGATCTTCATCTCGGCCGGCTTCGACGCCCACCGCGAGGACGACATCGGCGGCATGGGCCTGGTGGAGGCCGACTACGCGTGGATGACCGAGCAGGTGATGGAGGTGGCGCGCCTGTACGCCAAGGGCCGCATCGTCAGCTGCCTCGAAGGCGGCTACAACCTGTCGGCCCTGGGCCGCAGCGTGGTCGCGCACCTGAAGGCGCTGGCGGAACTCTGACGTAAAAAAAGCCGCCCGGCGGAACGGGCGGCTTCTGTGCTTGGCGGATGCGGATCAGGCGTTGACGGCGCGGCCGTTGTTGGCCGACCAGCGGTACAGGCCCCAGACCACGGCGACGCCGACGACCAGCGCGATGATCATCGTGTGCGCCTCGCTCAGCGAGTTGGCGATGGCCAGCGGCTCGCCCTTGCCCGACACCACGATCAGCCCGGCCAGCGCGACGTTGAACAGGCTCTCGCCGACGATGAAGCCGGACATCACCAGCACGCCCAGGCGCTTGGCGGTGTCGCCGCCGACCTTGTGCTCCATCGCGCGGTCGAACAGGTAGCCGGTCACGGCGCCGATGCAGACCGGTGTGATCACCGCGCTCGGCAGGTAGATCGCCAGGCCCACGCCCAGCGGCGGCAGGCTGTACTTGCCGTTGCTGGATTTCTTCAGGCCGTAGTTGGTCAGCACCAGCAGCAGGCCGACCAGCGCGCCGTAGCCCAGCAGGTCCCAGCGCAGCTGGCCGCCGATGACGCCTTTGGCCAGGGTAGAGATCAGCAGCGCCTGCGGCGCGGCCAGCGGCTGGTCCGAGATCGAATTGAGGTTGGGCGCGCCGACGAAGCCGTTGGCGTGATTGAGCAGCTCCAGCACCGGCGGCACCACGCACGACCCGGCGACCACGCCGATCAGCAGGCCGACCTGCTGCTTCCATGGCGTGGCGTCGACCAGCTGGCCGGTCTTCAGGTCCTGCAGGTTGTCGTTGCCGATCACGGCGACGGCCAGCACCACGGTGGTGACGAACAGCGCGTAGGCGATCAGCGCCTGCGCCACTTCCGGGCCCATGACGCTGCGGCCGACCATGCCCACGCTCAGCGCGGCGCCGAGGATGGTCAGGATGGCGATGCCGGACACCGGCGAATTGGAGGAACCGATCAGGCCCGCCATGTAGCCGCAGACGGCGGCGGCGAACATGCCGGCGATCAGGATGTAGCCGATGCCGACGGCCACCAGCGGGAAGGCCAGCGAGGCCAGCGGGCCGCCTTGCAGGAAGCTCGCCAGCAGCCAGCCGGCCGGCACCATCGACAGCAGCGTGACCAGGCCGACCACGAAGATCGGCAGATCCTGTTCGGTGCGATCGAGCACGCCGCCGTTGGCCTTGGCCTTGCGCGACGACTCCATCGCCGACTTCAGGCCGCCGAGGATGGGCTTGGCCAGGCCGGCCAGCGTGATGATCGCCGCCATGCCGATCACGCCGGCGCCCATCATGCGCACTTCCTTGGACCAGATGCCCAAGGCGTGGCCGGCGGCGTCGACGCCTGCGGCGGCCGGCGTCAGGGACGTCATCAGCGGCACCATGATGCCCCAGGCGATGACCAGGCCGGCCAGCATCGCGACGCCGACGGTGATGCCCATCAGATGGCCGGCGCCGATCAGCGCCAGCGAGCTCGATGCGCCGATGCCGGTGGCGCCCGCGCCGGTGCGGAAGTAGATCGACACTTCGCCGGCCATCAGCTTGACGGCGGCGCCGGCGGCGAAGACGGCCGAGGCCACGCTGCCCCAGATCACCGCCCACAGGCCGGCCTTGCCTTCGGCGGCGCCGGCGCGCGAGGCCATGCCGACCTTGAGCACTTCGGCCGCGGCCACGCCTTCAGGGTAGGGCAGGTCGGACTGCGACACCAGCGCGCGGCGCAGCGGCATCGTGTACATCACGCCCAGCACGCCGCCGATGGCGCAGGCGCCGAAGGTCGGCCAGAACGGCACCTTGGCCCACCAGCCCACCATCAGCAGGCCTGGCAGCACGAAGATCACCGACGCCAGCGTGCCGGCGGCCGAGGCGATGGTCTGGACGATGTTGTTTTCCTGGATGGTGGCATCCTTGAAGGCGCTGAGCAGCGCCATCGAGATGACGGCCGCCGGGATCGAGGTGGCGAAAGTCAAACCTACTTTCAGGCCGAGGTAGACCTGAGCCGCCGTAAACACCAGCGTAATCAGAATGCCCAGAATAATGCCGCGAAGAGTGATTTCCTTCGGGTTGGACGGTGCAGCTATGCTCATCTTCAGCACTCCGGTTTGATAAATGGTTGTTTATATAATCAGAAAAATCGAAAAGCGACCCATGATATCCGAAGTCCGGACGGGGCTGCGGGTAAAATAGCGGATTGTCAGAACGATTTTGAAGGTCAGAGCATGTCGATACAATGGTACCCGGGGCACATGAACGCCGCCAAGAAGAAGGCGGCGGAGCAGATGGAGAACACCGATCTGGTGATCGAGGTGGTCGACGCGCGCCTGCCCGAGGCCAGCACCAATCCGATGGTGGAGGAGCTGCGCAAGTTCCGCCAGCGTCCATGCCTGAAAATCCTCAACAAGATCGACCTGGCCGATCCGGCCGCCACGGCGGCCTGGGTGGCGTACTACAACGCGCAGGAGGGCGTGACCGCGTTCGCGATGACGACCAAGAAGCCGGCCGACGTGGCCCGCGTGCCCGAGCTGGCCAAACAGCTGGCGCCGCACCGCGGCGTGCCGACCAAGCCGCTGCGCATCATGATCATGGGGATACCCAACGTCGGCAAGTCGACCTTGATGAACGCGCTGCTGAAAAAGCGCGTGGCCAAGGTCGGCGACGAACCGGCGGTGACCAAGCAGCAGCAGAAGCTGTACCTGGACAAGAACACCATCCTGGTCGACACGCCGGGCATGTTGTGGCCGAAGATCGCGCTGCCAAGCGACGGCCTGATGCTGGCCGCCAGCCATGCGATCGGCTCGAACGCGCTGATCGAGGAAGAGGTGGCGGTGTTCCTGGCCGACGAGCTGCTGAAGCACTACCCGCAGCTGCTGGTGGCGCGCTACGGCTTCAAGGAGATCGAAACCTTCGACGGCATCGCCGTGGTGGAGGGCGTGGCGGCCAAGCGCGGCTTCCGCCAGAAGGGCGGCGACCTCGATTTCGAGAAGGCCTCGCACACCTTCCTGGGCGACTACCGCAGCGGCATCCTGGGCCGCATCTCGCTGGAGACGCCGGCCACGCGCAAGGAGCGGCTGCAGATCCACGAAGCCGAGATGGCGGTCAAGGCCGCCGAAAAAGCCGCCATCGCCGCCGCCAAGGCCGAAGCCTACGCCAACGGCAAGCGCGGCTCTTAAAGATCCGGGGTCAGATCCGACATTTGGACACGAGCTCTGCCGTAATGGCGATTACGGCAGAGCTCGTGTCCAAATGTCGGATCTGACCCCGGATCTGTTTAGCCGAAGCGGAAGCTGGAGACGGCCAGCGATCCCATGAACGCGTCTTCGTGGTAGGGCACGGCCGCCGCTTCGTCTTCGGCCGCGCCCAGCGCCACCATCAGTGGCAGCAAATGCTCTTCGCGCGGATGCGCCATGCGCGCGGCCGGGGCTTTTTCCCATTCCAGCAGCTGCGCGCTGCGCTCCTTCGGCGGCAAGGCCATCGTCGCCCTCAGCCAGCCGTCGAACGCGTGCGAGGCCGCCGCGCCCTGCGCGTTGAAGGCGCGCAGGTTGTGGTAACTCAGCCCGCTGCCCACGATCAGCACGCCTTCCTTGCGCAGCGGCGCCAGCAAACGACCCACTTGCAGGTGCGTCAGCGGATCGAGGCCGTGCTTCAGCGACAGCTGCACGATCGGCACGTCGGCATCCGGATACACCGGATACATCGCGCTGAAGGTGCCATGGTCGAAGCCGCGCTGCGCGTCCAGCTGCGCCGGGAAGCCGCCGGCATCCAGCAAATCCTTCACCTGCGCCGCCAGCTCCGGCGAGCCGGGCGCGCTGTACTGCACCTCGTAGGTGTGCGGCGGGAAGCCGCCGTAGTCGTAGATCATCGGCGGCTTGGGCGAGGACGACAGCATGAAATCGCGGCCCTCCCAGTGCGCCGTGATCACCAGCACGGCTTTCGGCGTGACGCCGACCTGGCGCGGGATGTCGCGCAGCGATGCGTCCAGCCGGCCGTACAGATGGCCGACCTGGTCCATCATGAACGGCCAGGGGCCGCCGCCGTGGGAAAGGAAGTAGGTTGGTAGGGTGCTCATGGCATTGCTCCGGTTTGACATTGACATCCACTATAAGCATCGCGGCCGCCGCGATCAATCCATGAAATGTAGATGGATACTATCTAAATTGTTAATGATCCGGCACGCGGGCGTATAATGCCCGGGTTCTGGTGCTCGCCCATGTGCTCACATGCGCAGTTAAACGGGAAACACAGGCCGCCTCCGCTCCACAGCGAACCGGCCAAGGTGTGCTGCCCCCGCAACGGTAACGCGACGTCAAGGTCGCCAGCCCGGATATCGGCCAGACATGGGGGAAGCGTGCGCCGCCACGACGCGCACGGCTTCCGTGCACTTCCGGCTTGCGGGGACGCAGGCGGATGTCTCTTTTGAAAAGATCTGTCATGAATTCCACCGCTGTCCAACCGCGCCTGCTGGCCGCCGCCGTTTCCCTCTGCTTTAGCGCCGCTGTCCCCCTCACCGTGCTGGCACAAGACGTTGCCGGCGCCCAGGTATCCCAGGTGCTGGCGCCCGTCGTCGTCACCGGCTCGCGCTTCGACGCCGACCCTGCCCTGGCCACGATCGGCGCCACCATCATCAGCGCCGACGATATCCGCCGCTCCGGCGCCAGCGACGTCAACGCCGCGATCCGCAAGGTGGGCGGCGTCTACGGCCGCCAGAGCCTGGACGGCAGCCCGGACTTCAGCCTCGACCTGCGCGGCTTCGGCGCCGATAGCAGCCAGAACATGGTCATCGTGCTGGATGGTGTGCGCCTGTCGGAAAATGAACTGAGCAACGCCATCCTGTCGGCCATCCCGATCGACACCGTGGAGCGCATTGAAATCACGCGCGGCGGCGCCAGCGTGTTGTACGGCGACGGCGCCACCGGCGGCGTGATCAGCATCGTCACCAGGCGTCCGGGCAAGAACACCAGCCGCGGCAGCGTGTTCGTCGAAGGCGGCCAGTTCCGCGCCGGCGAGGTGCGCGTCTCCGCCGCGCAGGCGTGGGACGGCTTTGCCGCCGACGCCACGCTGGCCACCCAGCGCACCGACAACTACCGTGACAACAACGAATTCAAGCAGACCCATTTCAGCGGCGGCGCCCAGTGGTTCGCCAACAACGGCCGCATCGGCTTCCGCTACGAAGGCGCGCGCCAGGACACGCATTTCGCCGGCGCGTTGACGGAAGCGCAGTTCAACGCCAATCCGCGCCAGACGCTGACGCCGAATGACAACGGTTCGCTCGACAGCGACCGCTTCACCGCCTTCGCCCAGCGCCGCATCGGCGCCTACGACCTGGCGGCCGACCTGTCGTACCGCAAGAAGACGGTGGATTCGACCTACTTCTTCGGCGCCTCGCCATCGACCACCACCTACGACAGCAAGCAGACCCAGTTCTCGCCGCGCGTGCGCCGCCTGGGCGACATCGGCGGCATGCTGAACGAAATGGTGGCCGGCTTCGACTGGACCGAGTGGAACCGCACCACCACCGCCTCGTACTCTGCCGCCGACGCCACCCAGCATTCGAAAGCACTGTACGTGCGCGACGAACTGCGCTTCGATACCGCCCATGAAGGCCGCGTCTCGGCCGGCGTGCGCCGCGAGATCTTCGACAAGGACTTCAGCGATCCGCTGGGCTACGGCACCACCGCCTACAAAACGGCGCAAGGCCTGAACGCGTGGGAACTGCAGGCCAGTTACCTGCCGGTCGCCAGTCTGACCGTGTACGGCAAGGCCGGCCAGAGCTACCGTGTAGCCAACTCCGATGAAAACGCGCTGACGCCGGTGCCGAATGAAGCGCTGAAGCCGCAGCAGTCGCACGACCTGGAACTGGGCGCGAGCTATGCCACCGCCGCGCAGAAGGTCACCGCCCGCGTCTTCCGCCACAACCTGACCAACGAGATCTTCTACGATCCGACGATCTTCACCAACACCAATCTGGCACCTACCCGCCGCGAAGGCTTCGAAGTCGATGCCGAGCAGCGCATCGGCGCCGACTGGAACGTCAACGCGCACTACCAGCACGTGGACGCCAAGTTCACCGGAGGCGCCAACAATGGCAAGCAGATGGTGCTGGTGCCGGAGAACACGCTGACCGCGCGCCTGAGCTGGACCCCTGCCAGCGGCCAGACTGCCGACGTCGGCGCACAGTGGGTCGACGGCCAGCGCTACGGCTCGGACTTCGACAACACCTGCTCCGGCAAGATCCCTTCCTACACCACGCTCGATGCGCGCTATGCACGCAGGTTCGGCCAATGGGAGCTGGCGCTGGCGGGCACCAACCTGAGCGACAAGCACTACTACTCGCAGGCGTTCACCTGCGATGCCAGGGGCAAGAGCGGAATCTATCCATCGGACGGCCGCCAGCTGAAAGTCTCGGCGCGCTACGAGTTCTGATGAAAGCCGCCACCACCTCCGTTCCCGCCGCCTTGCTGGCGCTGGCGTGCTTGCCGGTGGCGGCGCACGCCGTCACGGTGAGGGACGACGCCGGCAACAGCGTCACCCTCGCCAAGCCCGCGCAACGCATCATCTCGATGGCGCCGCACATCACCGAGCTGTTGTTCGCGGCCGGCGGCGGCGACCGCGTGGCCGGCGTGATGAACTACAGCGACTACCCGGAGGCGGCCAAGCGCCTGCCGCTGGTCGGCAGCGATGCGCAGATCGACATGGAGCGGGTGCTGGCGCTGCGGCCGGACCTGCTGGTGGTATGGAGGACCGGGAACACCGCGCGCCAGCTGGAGCAGCTCAAAAGCCTGGGCATCCCGATCTTCTACAGCGATCCGCACAAGCTGGACGAAGTGGCCACCAGCCTGACCCGCCTGGGCCAGTTGATGGGCACCGAGGCGCTGGCGCAGAGCGCCGCGCAGGATTACCGGCAGAAGATCGCCAGACTGTCGTCCACCTATGCGCGGCGGCCGACGGTGCGGGTGTTCTATCAAATCTGGGAAAAGCCGATTTTCACGCTGAACGGCGATCACATCGCCAGCGACGCGATGCGCGTCTGCGGCGGCCAGAACGTGTTCGCCGCGCTGAAGGTGCCGGCGCCGACGGTCAGCACGGAAGCGGTGCTGCAGGCAAATCCGGAAGCGATCGTCGGCGGCGAGAAGCATGACGCCGAATCCGGCATCAATATCTGGCAGCAGTACAAGGGCATGGAGGCGGTCCGGCGCGGCAACCTGTTCATGCTCGACAGCGAACTGCTGGTGCGCGCCACGCCGCGCATCGCCGACGGCGTCGCCGTGTTGTGCGAAAAACTGGAGACGGCGCGCCGCCGGCGGCCTTGAGGTCCCCTTAATCCCCTCTTAATATGCGCGGCGTAAAAAAGGTGGTAATCTCCCGGCGTTTGCCACCTAACCTGTTGAAGGACTGTTATGCGTTTCCTGAGCTTCCTGCGTCCCCTGATAGCCACCGCCGCCTTTATGGCCGCAGCCGCCGGCGCCCATGCCGCCGACTTCAAGAACGGCCTCGATTACAACACGGTGGACCTGCCGGCCCGTCCGGACACCGGCAAGAAGGTCGAAGTGCTGGAAGTGTTCATGTACCACTGCCCGCACTGCAACGCGCTCGACGCGCCGCTGGCGGACTGGGTCAAGAAGCAGGGCGACAAGATCGTGTTCCGCCGCATGCACCTGGGCGAGGACGCGCAAGCCAAGGCCTTCTTCACGCTGGAAGCGATGAACGCGCTGGGCAACGGCCTGCACGAGAAGTTCTTCCACGCGATCCACGTCGAGCATAACCGCCTGAATACGGACGCATCCATCCTGGACTTCGTGGTCAAGAACGGCGTCGACAAGAACAAGTATCTGGAATTTTTCAACTCGTTCGCGGTCCAAACCAAGATGAAACGCGGTGTGCAGATCGCAAACCAGTATAAAATCGACAGTGCGCCTGCCCTGGTGATCGACGGTCACTACACGACCTCGCCGGCGGTGGCTGGCCACGGCCTGTCGTCCGCTCCAGCGGCGCACGCGGCCATGTTCGCGGTGATGGATAGCCTGGTTGCCAAGTCGGCTCAGGAACGCGCCGGGAAGAAGTAAGGAGCAGTCATGAAAGAGATCAGCGAGGAACGCAAGGCGGCCGAAGGCGAGGTCATGAAGATTTACAAGGAGTCCTCGCCGGTCATCGAGAGCCTGTTCGAATGGGCCTATATCAATCACGTGGCCTGGAGCCTGGCCGTGCTGGCGCTGGGCTTCATCGTCTGGCTGGTGATCGCGTTGACCAACGCCGAGAACCAGCGCAACGCGCTGATGACCAAGCAGTGCGCGGACCCGGTGTTCAAGGGCGAGCTGGATAAGAAATGCCTGCGCACCGTGCACTCGCGCGAGCACTGGTGGGAGCACGTGACGTACGCGCTGACCCATGTCAGTCCCGAAAAATAAATATGCAAAAAGCCCGCAACAGCGGGCTTTTTTTCAGCTGTGGATTACCACCGTGCAGGTGGTGCCGGCCACCAGTTCCATGCCCTTGGGCTGGCGGTCGATGTGGATGCGCACCGGCACCCGCTGCGCCAGGCGCACCCAGTTGAAGGTCGGGTTGACGTCGGCCAGCAGTTCGCGGCCGGTGTTGGCGTCGCGGTCGGTGATGCCGTGGGCGATGCTCTCGATATGGCCTTGCAGCTGCGCGGCGCCGCTCATCAGGTGCACTTCCACCGCATCGTCCACCTTCAGCAGCGGCAGCTTGGTCTCTTCAAAATAGCCCACCACATAGTACGAGGCGCTGTCGATCACCGCCAGCTTGGCCGCGCCGACGGCGGCGAAATCGCCCACGTGCACGTTCAGGTTGGTGACGTAGCCGGTCACCGGCGCCCGCACCACGGTGCGCTCCAGGTTCAGCTCCGCCATGCCGCGCGCCGCCAGCGCAGCCTGGTACTGGGCCGACGCCGTGCCGACCGCGAATTCGGCCGTCTCGCGGCTTTCGGCCGAGACGATGGCGTTGTCCAGCCCCGCGCGGCGGCTGGCCTCCTTGCTGCGACGGCCTTTCTCCACCTGCTGCGACGCCAGCTGCGCATTGGCCTGCGCCAGCGCGCTCTGGTAGCGCGCCTTGTCGACCACGAACAGCACGTCGCCCTGTTTGACCAGCTGGTTGTCGTGGACCTTGACCTCGGTGACGGTACCGGCGACGTCGGCGCTGATGTTGATGACGTCGGCCTTGATGCGGCCGTCGCGGGTCCAGGCGGATTCCATGTAGTGGTTCCAGGCCGAGCGGCCCATCCACAGGGCGGCGGCCAGCAGCAGCATGGTCAGGAAGAAGCGGAAGATTTTGGATGCACTCACGGCGGTTCCTCAGGATAGTGAATTATTTGTACAGCGTGACCAGCAGGGCGCTGAAGATGCAGACGAACAGGCACAGTCGCACCAGCGCCGGGTGCCAGCTGCGGCGGTAGGCGCCGACGTGGCTCAAGGCGCTGTCCAGCACCACCTGCAGCACCAGGCTGGCCAGGAACAGCGGCAGTACGCCGGGCAGCAGTACGCCGAAAAAGTCGATTTCACGCGGCATGCGATGTTTCTCCTGTGGGTTCTCCTGCAGCGATTTGGTCCAGCAGGGAGGTGTAGATGGAATGCAGGTCGGTCAGCGCCGTGCGCAGGCGCAGTTGCCGCTCGGCCGTGGCGTCGGGCAGCGCCGCGCGCACGGTGGTTCCCGCATCGAGGATGGCTTGCAGCGCGGCCTGGCCGCTGGCGCCGGAGCGCTGCCGCAGGTGGGCGGCAAGCTGGCGCACCACGTCCTGCAAGGCGTCGCGCACCGGTCCGGGACGCGAGCTGCCGATCAGCTGGCGCAGTTCGATGACGGCATGGCCCAGCTCCAGCAGGGTCAGGCCCTGGCGCACCACGGCCCGCGCCGCCTCGCCTGGCGCCGGGCCGGAGGCTGCGTTCAACTGGCTGAGCAAGTCGCGCACGCGGTTGTCGAAGCGCCGCTTCAGGCGGTACATCGGGGCGTTGCAGGCGCCCAGCGCCTCGCGCCACAGCGCGGCGGCCACGTGGTCCTTCTGGCCCATGGTGTGCTCGGGCAGGATCAGCTTGAACATCAGGTAGGCCATCGCCACGCCCATCGTCAGCGACAGTTCGCTGCTGATGAAGCTTTCGACGTCGTAGCGCATCAGGTTCGTCGGCACCACCAGCGTGGCGCAGAACATGCAGATGCCGATGCCCACGCCGGCCCAGCGCGGTCCGCTGATCAGGTAGGCACCGAAGGCGAACAAGGGCAGGGCGGCGATGATCAGCGTAGTGAAGTCGTTGGCGCGCGCGACCAGGAAGAACTCGGTGACGAAAGCCAGCGGCGAGGCCAGCAGGAAGCCGATCAGCACCTGCCGCACCAGCGCCGTCGGCCGCGGCGACGACGAGGCCAGTGCGCAGAAGATAGTCGCCATCAGGATGGCGTTGCCGACAAAGGGCCAGGCCAGCCAGTACCAGGCGGCTGCTGTCACCAGCAGCGTGGCGCCGGCGCGGAAGCCGCTGGCGGCGACGATGGCCGACGGCGTCTTCGGCGTGTAGGCGCCGGGATCGCTGACCTGCTGGCGCTTCTCGGCCGCCAGGCCGTGGTACAGCGCGTTGAAGGCATCGATGTCGCGGGCGAAGCGCTCCCTCAGCTCGGCCGCCGTTTCGATGTCGATCTGTTGCTGGCGTTCGACCGGCACGCCGGCCGGCACGCCGCTTGCGCGGTGGAGCAGGCGGTGCAGCGTGTAGAGCGTGGTCAGCGCCGTCATGAACGCCGCGTTGAAGGCGTGCAGCTGGCGCGTGTGCGAGCGTGGATGGTCGGCTTCAAAGAAGGCAGCGGCGCGGCCTGATTCCAGCGCGGCGATGTCGGCGGCGAATTTCAGGTGGGTCAGTTCCGCTTCGGCCGGCGTCAGGCGCTGTTCCAGCACCTGCGTGTAGAAAGTGGTGAAGCTGGCGTAGCGCGCTTCGACGGTGCGCATCACCGTGCGCGAGTGACGGCGCGGGAACACCACGTCATGCACCACCGCTGCGCAGATGATGCCCAGGCCAACCTCGGTCACGCGCGTAATGGCCAGCGTGAACACGTGGTCCGGCGCGTCGATGGCGGGAACGGCGATCATGCAGGCGGTATAGCCGGCCAGCACAAAGCTGTACGACTGCTGGTTGCGGTGCATGGCGGCGCCACCGGTGCACAGCGCGATCCAGACCGCCACGCCGATGAACAGCAGCGGCGGCGATTGCGGGAACAGCGCGACCAGCGCCAGCGCGGCCGAGCAGCCGACCAGCGTGCCGAGAAAACGGTAGAAAGCCTTTTCCAGCACCATGCCGCTGCTGGGCAGCGCGAGGATGACGGTGGTGGCGAGAGCGGTGTAGGGTGCGTCGAGGCCGAGGCGGAAGGCCAGCCACAGCGCGGAGAAGGAGGCCAGCATGGCCTTGGCGACGAACACCCAGCGTTCGCCTTCGGTGCCGAACCAGCCGACGGTTTCCGCCGCCAGCCAGCGCAAGGCTCCCCCGGCCGCGCTGTGATCCTGGTTGGAGGTGGCGGCTGGGGGAGAATTCATGGCGTCGTGTTATGTAAGGGCTTCGAGATTGTCCAGCTGCCGTTTCAGCAGCGCTTCAAGTACTTTAACTTCTTCGTCGGTGTAGCCGTCGTAGGCGTGCGTGGTGGCAGCCCAGACTTCCGGCAGCACTTTCTCCGCCAGCGCGCGGCCGGCATCCGTCAGCGAGATCATCACGCAGCGACGGTCGCCCGGACGGTTGCCGCGCGTGATCAGGCCCTGGGTTTCCAGGTCGTTGCACACGCGTGTCAGGTTGGCCGGTTTTTCCATGCACGCTTCACCCAGCGTGGACGCGGTCGAGGTTTCGCCATCGGATCCATACAGCACGGCCAATACCATGTAGCTGGCGTCGACCAGATCGTATTTGCGCAGCGCGGCATTGCTCAAGTCCTTCATCCGTTTCTGGATGTGGTAGGTCATGCGCAACAGGCGCATCAAGTCCTCCGGGAACTCTGGCATTCGGGCATGGATGTTTTTCAGGCGCTTTTTAGTCGCTTCAAAACTGCTCATTGCCTTGCTCCTCTGCTTATTTTTTTCGAAGGATTGATTCTACTATCTAATCGTCAAGGCAAATCCAGTTTTATGCCGCCGCCCAGTGCGGCCATCAGTAATGCGTAGTTATCCAGTTGTTTGCTAGCCACTTGCGCCATCTGCTGTTGTTCATTCAATAGCGTGATCTGCGCATTGATCACGTTCAGCGCGTCGGTCATGCCGGCCTTGTAGGCCCGTTCGGCCAGCTGCTGCTGGCGGCGCGCCGAGTCCAGCGCGCGGTGCGCCAGCAGGTCCTGCTGCCGCACCGAGTCGATCCGGACGACTGCGTTTGCAACGTCGGACATCGCCTGCACCACTGCGGCGTTGTACTGCTCGACCGCGCCGTCATGGAGCGCGGTCTGGTTACCCAATTGACTGCGCAGTCGTCCGCCGTCGAAGATCGGCAGGCTGATGGCCGGCGTCACGCCGCGCATGGCCGAGTTAGCGTCCAGGAAGTGCGTGAACCCCAGCGACTGGAAACCGACGAAGGCGGCCAGGTTGATGTTCGGGTAAAAATCCGCCTTGGCGCCGGCGATGCGCGAGTTGGCCGCTTCGATGCGCCAGCGCTGCGCCGCGATGTCGGGCCGGCGTCCCACCAGCTCGGCCGGCAGCGACGCCGGCACGCCCTGTCCGCGGCCTGCCTCAAGAGCCAGCATCGGCCGGGCGATCGCATCGCCGTCGCCCGGTCCTTTGCCGATCAGTGCCGCCAGCTGGTTGCGCAGCAGCGCGATCGACTCGCCGATCTGCTCGTGCTCGCGCCGTCCCGCCGGCAGCGTTGTTTCGATGCTGGCCACATCCAGCTCGCTGGCCAGGCCCGCGGCCCGGCGCTTGCGCGTGATGTCCAGGATGCGCTGGCGCTGCGCCAGGTTTTCGGCCACGCTGTCCTGCAGCGCGTACTCCAGCGACAGCTGGATGTAGCTGCGCACGATGGCCGTGGTCAGCGTCAGCCGCGCCATCTGCGATTCGGCCGAGGCCATGTGCACTTCGTCCAGCGCGGCCGCCAGCGCGTCGCGGTTGCGGCCCCACAGATCCAGGTCGTAGGAACCGGACAGCATGGCCGTGTTCTTCCACGCGTAGTTGCCGGCCAGCGGAGCGGGCACGGTGCTGTGCGCGGAATACAGTTCGCGGTCGGCGCTGGCCGAGGCATCCACGCGCGGTTGCGTGCCGGCCCTGGCGACGCCGGCCAGCGCCTCGGCCTGGCGCACACGCGCCTGCGTGGCGCGCAGCGTCGGGTTGTCGGCCAAGGCGGCGCTTACCAGCTTGTCCAGCTGTTCGTCGTGCAGCGCCTGCCACCATTGCTGCTCGGGCCATGCGATGTCTTTGCTGGCGGCGGCGATGGCCTTGCCGGAATTGAGCTCGGCAGGTTTCAACGCGACCGCTTGCGGCCGGACCTTGCCCATGTCGGCGCAGCCGGCCAGCAGCGCCAGCATGCACGATGCAAGGGCGAGCGGACGGATGGCGTGGCGCGGTGTCATGGACGTGGTTTCCCGTTAGCTGTTACTTGGCGACGTGCTTTTTGGTCTGGGCGACGTCGAAGTCGGCTTCGGTTTCCAGCAGCGTGCCGTTTTTGCGGGCTTCCAGGAACTCGGCCTGCACTTGCGCGCGGGTCAGTCCGGTGGCTTGCTGGGTCTTGGCGGAGGCCAGCGCGCCGTTGGCGACGGCGGTCTGCGCGGCGCTGGTGGCGGCGGCGGTGGTCGTGGTTGCGGCCGGCGCGGTGGTCTGCGCGAAAGCGTTGGTCACGGTGATGGCGGCTGCGGCAATCGCGAAAGCGGTGGTGGCGGCGGCGTTGATCAGGGTTTTGGTCGTGGTGCTCATGGCGGTTCTCCTGGGTGAGGTGGTTAATGCTCGTTTGCTCGTTCAATGCATTAACTATAGAGATGAATATTACATTTGTAAAGTAAAAAATTCCTATCGGTACGATAGCCTTATGCGAGGGGGCGCACGGACCGGCCGCTGCGGCGGTGGTCCAATCAGGTTTTAGAAAAGGAGTCCATCATGTCTGACAGCACTCTGGATCCGGATAACATTCCGGTAGGTACCGACCGAACCCTGGGACGCGGCCACGGCACGCGCGCCCTGGGGCCCAGCGACAATTCCGACAGCGGCAGCGATGTCGTGGGCGAGCCGGATATCGGCCTCGACAGCGATACCGATGCGGAAGGCACCGGCGAGCGCGCCGGCGTGGAGATGACCACGGGGCCGTCCGACATAGGCTTCGACCATGTCGAGACGATACCGGTGGTCGACGGCGAGTTTCATGACGTGGTGCAGCCGGAAGACGACGGCAGCGTTCCGGAAGACGTGGAAGCGGAGCCGCGCGAAGAACGGCGCGACTGGTCACGCACTACCAGGAACTAGCTTGCCGCCGTCATTACGTCCGTAAGCCAGTCGACGAACACCCGCACGCGCGGCGACAGCTGGCGCTGGTGCGGATACAGCACCGACACCGGCATCGCCTTCGGCCGCCACGCGCCGAGCACTTCGCGGAAGGCGCCGCTTTCCAGGTGCCTGGCGACGTGGTAGCGCGGCAGCTGCACCAGGCCCAGGCCGTTGGCGCAGCAGGCCACGTACGCCTCGGCGTTGCTGACCGAAACCACGCCGGGCAGCTGCACGCTGCGCTCCTCGCCGTCGACGATGAAGTCGAACGGGAACATCTTGCCGCTGCTGGATGAGTAAAAGTTGACGGCCTGGTGGCCGTGGAGATCTTCCAGCGTGGCCGGCGTGCCGCGCTGGTCCAGGTAGGCGGCGCTGGCGCAGGTGACCTGCTGCAGCGTCGCCACGCGGCGGCCGACCATGCTTGAGTCGCGCAGCTCTCCCACGCGCAGCACGCAGTCGATGCCGTCCCGCACCAGGTCGACCAGGCGGTCGCCCATGCCGATCTCCAGTTCCAGCTGGGGATAGCGGGCGAAGAATTCCGACAGGCGCGGCAGCACATAATGCTGCGCCACCGTGCCCTGCAAATCCACCCGCAGCTTGCCGCGCGGCGCCACGCCGCTATTGCCGAAGCCGGCCTCGGTTTCCTCCACGTCCGCCAGGATGCGCACGCAGCGCTGGTAGTAGGCCTGACCGTCCAGCGTGGTGCTGACGTGGCGCGTGGTCCGCTGCAGCAGGCGCACGCCCAGGTGCGCCTCCAGCTGCTTGATGGTGTAGGTGGCGGTGGCCGCCGGCATCTGCAAATCGTCCGCCGCCTTGCTGAAACTGCCCAGCTCGACGATGCGGGTGAAGATGCGCATGGCGTTGAAACGATCCATCGGGAGGGCCGCTTATCTGTGGCTGGACGAACCGGCCCACAGGTTGATCGCGCCTTCCTTGGCCTGCTCGTCGATGGCCGCCAGCTCGGCCGCGCTGAAGCTCAGGTTCTTCAGGGCGGCGACGTTCTCGCGGATCTGCGCGCTGCTGCTGGCGCCGATCAGCGTGGACGTGACGCGCGGATCGCGCAGCACCCAGGCCAGCGCCATCTGGGCCAGCGTCTGACCGCGCGCCTTGGCGATTTCGTTCAGGCCGCGCACGCGTTCGAGGTTGGCCTCGCTCAGGTGCGACTGCTGCAGCGAGCCGCCGCCCGGACGGTTGACGCGCGAATCCGCAGGAATGCCGTTCAGGTATTTGTCGCTCAGGATGCCCTGCGCCAGCGCGGTGAAGGTGATGCAGCCTATGCCTTGCTTGCCCAGCGTGTCGAGCAGGCCCTCGTCCTCGATCCAGCGGTTCAGCATATTGTAGGACGGCTGGTGGATCAGGCACGGCACCTTCCACTCGTGCAGCAGCCGCGCCGCTTCGGCGGTTTTCTCGGCCGAATAGGACGACACGCCCACATACAGCGCCTTGCCCTGCTGGACCGCGTGCGCCAGCGCGCCCATGGTTTCCTCCAGCGGCGTGTCCGGGTCGAAGCGGTGCGAATAGAAGATGTCGACGTAGTCGAGCCCCATGCGCTGCAGGCTCTGATCGAGGCTGGCCAGCACGTATTTGCGCGAGCCGCCGCCCTGGCCGTAGGGGCCGGGCCACATGTCCCAGCCGGCCTTGGTGGAGATGATCAGCTCATCGCGGTAGGGCTTGAAGTCTTCCTTGTACAGATGACCGAAATTGGTCTCGGCCGAGCCGTACGGCGGGCCGTAGTTGTTGGCCAGGTCGAAGTGGGTGATGCCCAGGTCGAAGGCGGTGCGCAGCATGTCGCGCTGCGAGGCGAGGGTGTTGGTGTCGCCGAAGTTGTGCCACAGGCCGAGCGACATCAGCGGCAGTTTCAGGCCGCTGCGTCCGCAGGTGCGGAATTGCATTTCTTCGTAGCGGTGCGGGGAGGCGTGGTAGGTCATGGGCGAATCTCCTGTGGGATGAAGGCGTAAAAAAAGAAGCTTGTGCCGCAGGCAGAAGCTTCCTTTTTTTTTTGCTTAGGCCGCAGCCCGGGATCAGGCGAAGTTGGCGGCTGCGAAGTCCCAGTTGGCCAGCTTGAAGAAGGTCTCCAGATACTTCGGACGTACGTTGCGGTAGTCGATGTAGTAGGCGTGTTCCCACAGGTCGCAGGTCAGCAGGGCTTTGGCGTCGGTGGTCAGCGGGGTCGCCGCGTTCGAGGTGTTGACGATGTCCAGGGTGCCGTCGGCTTTTTTCACCAGCCAGGTCCAGCTCGAACCGAAGTTGCCGACTGCCGACTTGGTGAACTCTTCCTTGAATTTGTCGAACGAACCCCACTTGGCGTTGATCGCGTCGGCCAGCGCGCCGGCTGCCGCGCCTTTGCCGTTCGGGGTCAGGCTGTTCCAGTAGAAGGTGTGGTTCCATACCTGGGCGGAGTTGTTGAAGATGCCGCCGGACGATTTCTTGATGATCTCTTCCAGGGACAGGTTTTCGAACTCGGTGCCCTTGATCAGGTTGTTCAGGTTGGTCACATACGTTTGATGGTGCTTACCGTAGTGGTATTCCAGCGTTTCTTGCGAGATGTGCGGCGCCAGGGCGTCGATTGCATACGGCAGTGGTGGCAGGGTATGTTCCATTGTTCTTCCTTTTGTTGGTTTGACGATGTTAAAAAAACGGGGATGATTTTTGCCGAAACGTCCACCATTGTAAAGCGGATGGGCCTTCGGCGCAGAAAAGGCCCGCTTTCCGTGTGGCTACTTGTTGTGGCCGCCGGTCAGCGCACGCGCCGCGTGGTTTCGCGCACGATCAGCTCCAACGGCGGCACTTCGCCGCGCGCTTCCTCGCCGTTGATGATGCGCAGCAGCGCCTGGGTGGCGATGCGGCCGATGTCATACAAGGGCTGGCGTATAGTGGTTAAAGGCGGCGTCGTATACGAGGAGCCGGGCAAATCGTCGAAGCCGACCAGCGAGATGTCGTCCGGCACGCGGATGCCCTTGCGGTACAGCGCCAGCCGCGCGCCATAGGCGCTCAGGTCGTTGGCGGCGAACACGCCGGTAAATTGCTGGCCGGTGTCGAACAGGCGGTTCATGGCCAGCATGCCGCTGGCCTCGTGGTAGTTGCCCTCGACGATCAGCTCGGGATTGAACGGGATATTGGCTTCCTGCAGCGCGCGCGTGTAGCCGGCCAGGCGTTCGGCGGCGTCGATATTGTTGGACGGCCCGGAAATGAAGGCGATGTTGCGGTGGCCCAGCTCGATCAGGTGGTGGACCGCCAGGTAGGCGCCGTATTCGTTGTCGAGCTTGAAGCCCAGCGCGGTGCGGGTCTGCAGCGCGCGGCCGGTCGAGACGATGGGGCGCTGGCCGGAAAAGCCCAGCACCGTCTGGTCCGACATGCGGCCCGACAGCAGGATGATGCCGTCGACCTTGCGCGCCAGCAGCAGACGGATGCGCTCCGCTTCCTCTTCCGCGTTCCAGTGGCCGCTGACGATGACCGAGGCGTAGCCGGTGCCCTTCAAGCCGTCGTCGACGCCGCGCAGCGTTTCGTCGAAGAACGGCGAGGAAATGTCCTGCACCACGATGCCGATGGTCATCGAGCGGCCTTTTTTCAGGCCCTGCGCCATCTGGTTGGGCGCGAAGTTCATCTTGTCGATGGCGGCCAGCACTGCCTGGCGCTTGTCGTCCGACACCCTGGCGGTGCCGTTGAGGATGCGTGAAACGGTACTGGGCGACACGCCCGCCTGGCGGGCTACATCCATCAAAGTCGACGGGCCGGAAGGGTGTGGGGTGTCTGCCAAGGTGATTCCTGTTTTAATTATGGTGATATTTATGAAAACCTTTTCGGCGAAAGATTACCATAAATCGCGGCGGTCTTCGCCAAATCGTCGGATCGCGGCACATTGACTTTCATCCGGATACGGTATTTAATGAAAAGCATGCTTGAAAACGTTTTCATAACTTGAGTGACATATAATCAAGTCGCCAGCAAAGAACCTCGGAACACCTGAGAAAGACTAGGAAGAGACATGAAACGCGAATCTTTTTCGCACCTCGCGAACGGCCCGCGCCTGCTGGCCGACATCGGCGGCAGCAGCGCCAGTTTCGGCCTGGAGACGGCGCCCAACCAGATCGACGCGATCTGGGTCACCGAGTGCGCCGCCTATCCGACCTTGGGCGCGGCGCTGGTGGCCTATCTGTCGCAGCCGGCCACGGTGGCGGCGGGCGGATACCAGGCCCGCTTCGCCGGCATCGCCATCGCCAATCCCATCGACGGCGACTGGGTGACGATGACCAATCACCACTGGTCGTTCTCGATCGAGGCGGTGTGTTCGCAATTCAGCCTGAAGTCGCTGGTGGTGGTGAACGACTTCACCGCGCTGGCCAGCGCCTTGCCCTACTTGGCGCCGGAAAACAAGCACCAGGTCGGCGGCGGCGTGGCGCGCATCGGCGCCACCATCGGCCTGGTCGGCGCGGATGCTGGGCTGGGCGTGTCGGGCCTGGTGCCCGGCGGCGACCGCTGGATCGCCATCGACAGCGAAGGAGGGCACAGCACCTTCGCGCCGATGAACGAGCGCGAGATCGACATCCTGCGCTACGCGCGGCGCTACCACGATCATGTGTCGAGCGAGCGGCTGGTGTCGGGCATCGGCATCGTGCTGACCTACCGCGCGCTGGCCGAGCGGGCGCACATCGAGCCGCAGAACTTGACGACGTCGCAGATCATGGAGCGCGGGATGCACCGGCTCGATCCGGTCTGCGAGGAGACGCTGGTGGCGTTTTGCGAGATGCTGGGGACGGTGGCCGGCAACGTCGCGCTGACCTTGGGCGCCAAGGGCGGCATCTACATCGGCGGCCGCACGGTGCTGCAGATGAGCGACTTCTTCGAACGCTCCGGCTTCCGCGCGCGCTTCGAGCAGAAGGGGCGCTTCTCGGATTATCTGTCGCATATCCCGACTTATGTGATCACCGAAAAACATCCGGTGCTGACCGGCATGTCGGCGATGTTGTCGGCGGGCTGACGTCCGACCCGCGCAGGCGGCGCTATCCTACTGTCGGTTTCGCCTTCGGGTGACACAATGGTTGCTCTATCATCGCGAGGGAGAACCATCATGGCGGCAATCATCAACCGGGCATGCGGCCTCGCTGCATTTTGCCTGGCCTGCGGCTTCGGCGCGGGAGTTCAGGCGCAAACCAAGGATGCCGTCCAGCCGACCGGCACCGCCGGATCGACCGCGTTCCAGCCCAAGGGGGCGGCGCGTGGCGAGGTGGAAGCCGCCACGGGGCCCCAGAACGGCAATGATGGATCGCAGCAGGCGGCCTCCAAGCCTGGGTTCGACAACAAGCCGCCCAAAGGGGCGAAGGCTGATTGCCATCGGCCGCAGGGCGGGGTGGACGCCAGCGGCGGAGAAAACATCGGATCTTCCAGCAAGGACAACACATCCTGCACGCGCAAGGCCGGCAAACCCGCGATCAAGAAGTAGACCTGACGGGGCGACCAGGCGGATTCAATGGTTTGTCGCTGCCTGCGGGTTTTTATTGCGGAGTTTCCGGCGCCCGATATGCGCGCTTTGTCACAGGGACTGCTGCACCGACTCCACGCCGACTTGGGCGCTGCCCTCGGCCAGGCGCAGGTTCAGGGTGCTGTGCGGCTTCAGCTGCGCCGGTGCGCGCACGATGGCGCCTTTGTCGTCGGTGACGATGGCGTAGCCGCGTTCCAGCGTGCGCTGTGGATTCAACAGTTCCAGCTGCGACGACAGCGCCGTCAGCGCATCGCGGCGCTGCGCCAGCTGGCGCGTCACGCTGATGCCGGCGCGGTGCTGCAGGCCCGCCAGCGCGGAACGCGCCGCCGTCACGTCCGGCTTGCGGGCGCCGAGGCGGCCGCTCAGGCGATCGAGCTGGAAGCGCGCTTGCGACAAGGGCTGGCGGTTGGCGTGCATCATCGCGGTGGACAGGGCCAGCAGGCGCAGGCGCTGCTGCTTGATCTGCGCGCCGGGGTTCAGCAGCCGGCGCGCGTAGTTATCCAGCGTTTGCGCGGCGTCGCCGACGCCGCGGCGCATCGCGCGGCGCAGGTCGACCACGTCCGCGCGCAGCGACGCCATCCAGTCCGCGCGCGGCGTGACGGCCAGTTCGGCCGCGGCGGTCGGCGTGGCGGCGCGCAGGTCGGCGGCGAAATCGCAGATCGTAAAATCGGTTTCGTGGCCGACGCCGGAAATCACCGGCATGCGGCAGTTGGCCACCGCGTAGGCCACATCCTCGTCATTGAACGACCACAGGTCCTCGATGCTGCCGCCGCCCCGGCAGACGATCAGCACGTCGCAGTCGTCGCGCAGCGAGGCCGTGTCGATGGCGGCGGCGATTTTCTGCGCCGCGCCCTGGCCCTGCACCGGTGTCGGATACAGCACGATGTTCACATGGGCCGCGCGCCGTTTCAGCGCCGTCAGCACGTCGCGCAGCGCCGCCGCCTGCGGGCTGGTGACGATGCCGATGGTGCGCGGGAACAGCGGCAAGGCGCGCTTGCGCTCCGGATGGAACAGGCCCGCCGCGTCCAGCTTTTCCTTCAGCCGCTGGAACGCTTCAAACAGCGAGCCGACGCCGGCGCGGCGTATCGCCTCCACATTGATCTGGTAGTCGCCGCGCGCGCCGTACAAGGTGACCAGCGCCCGCACTTCGACCTTGTCGCCTTCGCGCGGAATGAAGCCGGCATATTGCGCGCGGCCGCGGAACATCACCGCGCGCACCTGGGCCGCGTCGTCCTTGAGCGTGAAGTACCAGTGGCCGGAACTGGCCTTGGTGAAATTCGATACCTCGCCGGATATCCACGTCAGGGGGAAGGAGCGTTCCAGCAGCCGCGCCACCGCCTGGTTGAGCGCGGTAACGGTCATCACGGGGGCGGCGGCTGGGGCGGAATCGGTGCGGTCGTCGAAGTTCATTGATTTCAAAAAAGGAAACTATCCACACTATGCTGTTTCGGTCACACAGCGGTCATAGAGTATCTAAAGCAGCAAGTATTATAGGTAAATATTTGATTTTAAAAGGTAAACTTTTCTGCCGTATTTGCGTGCAATGAGGAAAAACCCTTATGGATCAAGTACTTTGCGTCGGCCACTCATGGTTACGCACAAAGTTATCCACAAAAGATGTGCGAAACTTTGGTGAGCGATAGTTATTTTCTTCTTGTTGATTTTGTAATGCTCAAAATTTACGCAAGGAAAGTATATTGTGACAAATCAATGACTTATGTTACAGGTGGGGCCATTACGCACACTTTTATCCACAGAATTTGTGCAAAACTTCGGACTTGCCCCCAGCCGGTGTTGGCCGCTGAATATCCCGCGGCAGGCAGGCCGGCCAGCTTCGGCGGGGTGTTGGGGATAAAAAACCGCTTGCTTCATTTTTACGCATGGCAATAAATCTGATATAAATCAATGACTTTGATCAGCGTGCCCGGCCTTGCTAACAATCTTATCCACACAAAATGTGCAGAAGTCAGTCCTTGTTGCCGATAGGCAGACATTATCGGTAGCGGCGCCATCCAGTCTTATCGAAAACGCCATTTCTCCTATGAAAAGTGGTCGAAAAGCACAGTCTGCTTGATTTTTACTCACGGCAAAAATTCCCTTATAAATCAAGGCTCTTTCACGATGCGGGAAGCGTTGCTAACAATCTTATCCACATTTAGTGTGCAGAAGTCCACATCCATACCAGTGCAACAAAGCAAGGTTTTTACTGCGATTTTTTTACGCATGGAAAAAATATCCTTATAAATCAAGGGCTTTGTATACGATGGGCTTCCTTGCTAACAGTCTTATCCACAATTTATGTGCAGAAGTGTGCAGAAGTTTTGGCTTTGCCACTTTTGGTGGCTGAAAAAGCGCCCAACCCTCCGTATGCCAGATTTTTACGCATGGAAAGAATACTGATTAAAATCAAGGGAGTAGGGCGGCATGGCATGTCTTGCTCACAATCTTATCAACAGAATATGGGCATAAGTGGGCACAACATTCGTCCATGCCTGATGGCGGCCGCGAGCGCGGGTGAATCGACACTTGCCGAGTGCCGCCCAACAAGATACATTGCGCCTTCGGGTGTTTATCTAGACAGGAGTTCGTTTTGCTCGCCATATTACAAGCTGCAGGTTGGCCTATCTGGTTGTTGCTGGTCGCATCGATCGTTGCGACGGCCCTGATCATCGAACGTTTGCTCTACCTGCGCCGCAGCAAGATCCTGCCGAAGAAGCTGCTGGACGAGGTGGTGCAGGTCTACCGCGGCGGCAACATCACCCCCGACATCATCGACAAGCTGGAAAAGAGTTCGCCGCTGGGCGTCGTGCTGTCGGCGGCGCTGCGCAATATCGAATCGCCGCGCGACGTGATGAAGGAGTCCATCGAGGAGGCCGGCAGCGGCGTGGCCCACATGCTGGAACGCTTCCTGACCACGCTGGGCACCATCGCGACCCTGGCGCCGCTGATGGGCCTGTTCGGCACGGTGGTCGGCATGATCGAGATCTTCGGCGCGCAAAACGCCACCGGTTCCAATCCGGCGCAACTGGCGCACGGCATTTCGGTGGCCCTGTATAACACCGGCTTCGGCCTGGCGATCGCGATGCCGACCTTGGTCTTCTATCGCCACTTCCGCGCGCTGGTGGACAGCTTCATCATCGAGATGGAGCAGCAGGCGGTGAAGTTCGTCGATGTCGTGCACCTCAAGCGCAAGTAAGGACCCGGCATGAATTTCCGCAAAGGCCGGCACCGCGAGGATCCCGAGATCAACCTGATCCCGTTCATCGACGTGCTGCTGGTGATCCTGATCTTCCTGATGGTGACCACCACCTACAGCAAGTTCACCGAGCTGCAGATCACGCTGCCCACTGCCGACGCGCAGAAGGCGACCGACAAGCCGTTCGAACTGAACGTGACGGTGGACGCCAAGGGCAACTACACGATCAACGGCGAGCCGGTGTCGTTCCACGACGTGGCCGGTTTCGCGCAGGCGATGAAGAGTGCCGCCGACAAGGGCGGCGCGGCGGGCAAGTCGCCGGTGGTGATCGTCAACGCCGACCAGTTCGCGATGCACCAGATGGTCATCAACGTGATGGAAGCGGCGCGCATCGCGGGCTATGAAAAGCTGACCTTCGCCGCGCAGACCAGTGCCGCAAAATAATATGTGAACGTCATTCCCGCGCAGGCGGGAATCCATGCTGAACGTCCGGAGCCGATGTTCTATGGATTCCCGCCTGCGCGGGAATGACGCAGTTCGCCAAGGCTCCTTAATTTTGCTAAACCATCCTCCTTCCAAATCGTCTGCGCTCGAAACGACGCTGACGCGCAACTGGCTGCGGCGCGGGCCGCTGGCCTGCGCCTTGTGGCCGGTGTCGCTGGTGTTTGGCGCGCTCAGCGGCTTGCGGGCGGCCATGTTCCGTGCCGGCTGGCTGAAGTCGTCGCGGCTGCCGGTGCCGGTGGTCGTGGTGGGGAATATCTACATCGGCGGCACCGGCAAGACGCCGCTGACCATCTGGCTGGTGCAGGCGCTGCAGGCAGCCGGCATGAAGCCGGGCGTGATTTCGCGCGGCCATGGCAGCAGTGCCGACGGCGCGCGCGAAGTGGGCGCCGCATCGACGCCGGCGCAGGTGGGCGACGAGCCGCTGCTGATCAAGCAGAGAACCGGCTGTCCGGTGATGGTGGGGCGCGACCGCGCCGCGACCGGACGCGCGCTTTTGGCGGCGCATCCGGAGGTGGACATCCTGTTGACCGACGACGGCCTGCAGCATTACGCGCTGCAGCGTGATATCGAGATCATCCTGTTCGACGGCCGTGGCGCCGGCAATGGCTGGCTGCTGCCGGCCGGGCCGCTGCGGGAGCCCGTCTCGCGCCGCCGCGATTTCACCGTCATCAACACGCCGCGGCTTGACGCCGGACTGGCGGCCGCCGTCGGCGCGCACCGTGGCGCCCCGGCGCCGATCCAGATGGTCCTTGCCGGCGACCACGCCGAGCAGCTGCGCGACCGCGGCGTGCGCCGCACGCTGGCCGAGTTGGCCGGGTTGGCGAGCAGCGGCGCCGGCCTGCGCATCGCGGCGGCGGCCGGCATCGGCAATCCCGCGCGCTTTTTCGGCATGCTGAAAGCGGCCGGCTTGCGCATCACCGAACTGCCTCTGCCCGATCATCACGACTTCCAGGACCGTCCATTTGCCGCCCTCGATGCGGACCTGATCTTGATGACCGAGAAGGATGCAGTAAAATGTGCGCAAATTGAAGAACTCAGAGATGACCCGCGACTATGGGTCGTCCCGGTCACCGCGCGCATCGATAGCGCGCTGGCCGACCAAATTGTGGAGAAATGTCGTGGACGCTCGATTGCTTGATATCCTGGTTTGCCCGGTCTGCAAAGGCCCCCTGGAGTACGATAAAAAAGCCCAGGAAATGATCTGCAAGGGCGACCGCCTGGCATATCCGATCCGTGACGGCATCCCCATCATGTGGGCCGACGAGGCCCGCACGCTGCAGGACAAGGCGGAATAAGCTCGTGTCTTCAGTATCCCCGTTCATCGTCATCATCCCGGCCCGCCTGGCCTCGACCCGCCTGCCGAACAAGCCGCTGGCCGACCTGGGCGGCAAGCCCATGGTGGTGCGCGTGGCCGAGCGCGCGCAGCAGGCCGGCGCGGCCCGCATCATCGTCGCCACCGACCACGAAGACATCCGCGCCGCCTGCGAGCGGCACGGCGTCGAAGTCTGCATGACCCGTTCCGACCATCCGTCCGGCACCGACCGCATCGCCGAGGTGGCGCGCGCGCTGAACCTGGCGGCCGACGCGGTCGTCGTCAACCTGCAGGGCGACGAGCCGCTGATCGACCCGGCGCTGCTGCAAGCGGCCGCGTCGCGCATCAACGCCGGCGTGCCGATGTCCACCTGCGCCCATCCGCTGCACGACGCCGCCGACGCCTTCAACCCCAACGTGGTCAAGGTGGTGCTGGACAAGGCGGGCCGGGCGCTTTATTTTTCGCGCGCGACCATACCCTGGAACCGCGACGCCTTTGCGCAGTCCAAAGACACACTGCCTGCCGCTTACGTGCCGCTCCGTCACATCGGACTGTACGCCTACCGCAACGACTTCCTGCAAGCCTACCCGGCGCTGGAAGTGTCGCCGCTGGAATCGATCGAAGCGCTGGAGCAGTTGCGCGTGCTGTGGCACGGTTATCCCATCGCGGTCCATGTGACCGACACGGCCCCCGCGGCCGGAGTGGATACGCCGGAAGACCTCGTTCGCGTACGGCAATTCTATTGATTTGCATCAAAAGGCGCGTCAGCCAGTAGTCAGTTACGGCTGATATAACGAAAGCAACAGTGCGGTATTCATACGGAATATCTCTCTGGGCCCGGATTTAGCCAGCTAAGAACGGTACAAACCGTCATAAATTGGCGTTGAGACAAAGTTTTGTGGTAAGTTTCGTACGATCCGATACCAACTAACCCACCCAATATCTGTTTTTTAGGAATTTTTCATGCGTCTTATTCTTTTAGGAGCACCAGGTGCCGGCAAGGGCACCCAGGCTAATTTCATCAAAGAAAAATATAACATCCCGCAAATCTCCACCGGCGACATGCTGCGTGCTGCAATCAAGGCGGGTACGGAGTTGGGCATGGCCGCCAAGAAGGTGATGGACGAGGGCGGTTTGGTATCGGACGACATCATCATCGGCCTGGTCAAGGATCGCCTGGCCCAGCCGGACTGCGCCAACGGCTACCTGTTCGACGGCTTCCCGCGTACCGTCGCCCAGGCGGACGCGATGAAGGATGGCGGCGTCAAGGTCGACTACGTGCTGGAAATCGCCGTGCCGGACGAATCGATCATCGAACGCATGGATGGCCGCCGCTGCCACCCGGGTTCGGGCCGCGTCTACCATATCAAGTTCAATCCACCCAAGGTCGACGGCAAGGACGATATCACCGGCGAAGACCTGGTGCAGCGTCCCGACGACAAGGCGGAAACCGTCAAGAAACGTCTGGAGGTCTACCACAACCAGACCGAAGTGCTGTTGGGTTACTACAATAGCTGGGCACAATCGGGCCAGCCTGGCGCGCCGAAATACCGCCGCATTGAGGGCGTCGGCCCCGTGGAGCAAATTCGCGACAGCGCGTTTGCAGCGCTGGCGGAATAAGCGGTAAAGTAGAGCGGACCGAGTGTCCGCTTTTTTTGCGCCCAAAATCGGCTGGATGCCGTCCCGTTTTATGAAGTTTTGCAGTTCGCAGGTTTAGTTGGCTGCGCTTGCCTACCCGGCGGGCGTTGGTTTTCTGAAGTGTGGTTTGTAGGCTCGATCAATAAAAACAAGGGGACACTATGGCAGCTAGTCTTTGGTTAGCAGTTGCGTGCGGCGTTATCGCCGTGGTTTATGGTTTGTGGTCCAGAAGCTGGATACTCAGTCAGGACGCGGGCAATCCGCGCATGCAGGAAATCGCGCTGGCCATCCAGCAGGGCGCCGCCGCCTACCTGGTGCGCCAGTACCGCACCATCGCCATCGTCGGCGTGGTGCTGCTCATACTCATTGCAGTTTTACTCGACATGCATACCGCGATCGGCTTCCTGATCGGCGCGGTGTTGTCCGGCGCCTGCGGCTTCATCGGCATGAACGTCTCGGTGCGCGCCAACGTGCGCACCGCGCAGGCGGCCACCAAGGGCATGAACGAGGCGCTCAACGTCGCCTTCAAGGGCGGCGCGATCACCGGCATGCTGGTGGTCGGCCTGGGCCTGCTGGGCGTGGTGCTGTTCTATATGTTCCTCACCATGGTGGCCTCGACCGCCGTGCCCAATCCGAACATGACGCCGCACGACGTCATCAAGCCGCTGATCGGCCTGGCCTTCGGCGCATCGCTGATTTCGATCTTCGCCAGGCTGGGCGGGGGTATCTTCACCAAGGGCGCGGACGTCGGCGCCGATCTGGTGGGCAAGGTGGAGGCGGGCATCCCGGAGGATGATCCGCGCAACCCGGCGGTGATCGCCGATAACGTCGGCGACAACGTCGGCGATTGCGCCGGCATGGCGGCCGACCTGTTTGAAACCTACGTCGTGACGCTGATCGCGACCATGCTGCTGGGCGCCTTGCTGATCACGTCGGCGCCGACGTCGGCCATCGTCTATCCGCTGCTGCTGGGCGCGGTGTCCATCATCGCCTCCATCATCGGCTGCTCGATGGTCAAGGCCAAGCCGGGCAAGAAAATCATGTCGGCGCTGTACACCGGCCTGTGGTGGGCGGCCGGCTTGTCGCTGGTCGGCTTTGCCGTCGTCACCTGGCAGATCTGGCCTGACGAAGCCATGCGCATGAAGATGATGGGCTGCACCGTGGTCGGCATCGTGCTGACCGGCCTGATGGTCTACATCACCGAGTACTACACCGGCACCGATTTCCATCCGGTGCGCCATATTGCCGAAGCGTCGACCACCGGCCACGGCACCAACATCATCGCCGGCCTGGGCGTGTCGATGAAGTCGACCGCCTATCCGGTGCTGGCGGTGTGCGCGGCGATCCTGGTGTCCTACCAGCTGGGCCAGTTGTACGGCGTGGCGATCGCCGCGACGTCGATGCTGTCGATGGCGGGCATCGTCGTGGCGCTGGACGCCTACGGACCGATCACCGACAACGCCGGCGGCATCGCCGAAATGGCCGGCATGCCGGAATCGGTGCGCGCCATCACCGATCCGCTGGACGCGGTGGGCAACACCACCAAGGCCGTCACCAAGGGCTATGCGATCGGTTCGGCCGGCCTGGCCGCGCTGGTGCTGTTCGCCGACTACACGCACGCGCTGGAATCGCGCGGGCAAAGCATCACCTTCGACCTGTCGAACCCGATGGTGATCGTCGGCCTGATCATCGGCGGCCTGATTCCCTACCTGTTCGGCGCGATGGCGATGGAGGCCGTGGGCCGCGCCGCCGGCGCCGTGGTGGTGGAAGTGCGGCGCCAGTTCCGCGACATCAAGGGCATCATGGAAGGCACGGCCAAGCCGGAATACGACAAGGCGGTCGACATGCTGACCGCGTCGGCGATCAAGGAAATGATCATCCCGTCGCTGCTGCCGGTGGCGGTGCCGATCGTGGTCGGCATGCTGCTGGGCGCGGCCGCGCTGGGCGGCATGCTGATGGGGACCATCGTCACCGGCCTGTTCGTGGCGATCTCGATGACCACCGGCGGCGGCGCCTGGGACAACGCCAAGAAGTACATCGAGGACGGCCACTTCGGCGGCAAGGGTTCCGACGCGCACAAGGCGGCGGTCACCGGCGACACCGTCGGCGATCCGTACAAGGACACGGCCGGTCCGGCGGTCAATCCGCTGATCAAGATCATCAACATCGTCGCGCTGCTGCTGGTGCCGCTGCTGCCGGCGTCGGGTTGGCTGGCGGTAACGGTGCCGGCACCGGTCGCCGCGCACACGGCGATGCCGCCGCCGGCGATGATGATGGCCCCCGGGGCCGGCATGATGGCGCCGGCCGATGCTCCGCCTCCGCCACCGCCGGCGACGGAAGCGCAGCCGGTGCCCGCCAAGTAAGCGTTACGAATTGTTTCAGTGGCTTCCCTCCTGTGCCACACCTGCTAATAATGGAAGGTGTAGCACTACGCGAGGGAATGCCATGAACATGTTGAAACCGGCGCTGACGCTGGCGTTTCTGCTGGGTGCGCTGCTCAGCCCTGACGCGTGGGCGCAGCATGGCCATGGGGGCGGCGGCCATGGCCATTTCCAGGGCGGCGGTCATAATCATTTCCACGGCGGACCAGGCGGCCACGGCTACTATCACGGGCGCGGCCATGGTTACGTACGCGGCGGCATCATTGTCGGCGCGCCGCTGTACTGGCCGCGTTACGGCTACCTCGATCCCTACTATTACTACACGCCGGGCTACTATGTCGGCGCGCCGTGGTATCTGCCGCCCGGCGACGCGGCCGTGTACGCCGGGCCGGGGACGCGGCGGCTGTACTACTGCGACAATCCCAGAGGCTACTATCCCAATGTGGACGCCTGTCTGGTGCCATGGCGCGTGGTGATCGGTACCGTGGTGCCGCCGCCATGACCCCGCGCACCGCGCTGCTGATATTGTCGCTGGCGCTGCCCGGCGCAATGCCGACGCTGGCGGCCGCCCAGTCGCCGGCGCCCGCAGCCGCCAAGCCGGCGTCCGAGTTGCGGGATTACGCCAGCCTGCCGGTCTGCAAGCTCAGCGCGGACGGCAAGCACCTGGCGGTGGAGCCGTGCCGCACCGCGCCGGCGCGGGTGCCGATGCCGCGCCGTCCGGTGCCGCAGATCGTCCAGCGCATGCCGGTCGTCAAGCAGGCGCCGCAAGTGGCGATGCCGGCCATGCCGCCATCGCCGTCGCTGCAAACCCTGCTCAATCCGCCCAACGCCCCGCAAGCGGTGAACGGCTGCGGCCCCACCGGCTGCAACGACGCCAGCGGCACCCACCTCAACCAGGCCGGCCCCGGCACCGTAATCATGCCCTCCGGCAAAACCTGCAGCCGCAACGGCGCCGTAGTGCAGTGCTGACAGGTTTTCCTCATCGCCGCCGAAAAATTCGCTACAATTGCGATGTGACGTTTACGTAAACGTCAAACACCAACAAGACAGGGGACGGGCATGCAAATTCAGGACAATGTATTCATCATCACCGGCGGTGCTTCGGGCCTGGGCGCCGCCACGGCGCGCATGATCGCGGAACAGGGCGGCAAGGTCGTGCTGGCCGATGTGCAGGTCGAGCCGGGCCAGGCGCTGGCCGCCGAACTCAAGGGCGTGTTCGTCAAGTGCGACGTCACCTCGGAAGCGGACGGCAAGGCCGTCATCGACGCAGCCGCGGCGCTGGGCACGCTGCGCGGCCTGGTCAATTGCGCAGGCGTGGCGCCGGCCGTCAAGACCGTCGGCAAGGAAGGCCCGCACCCGCTGGACGTATTCCAGCGCACCATCAACATCAACCTGGTCGGCACCTTCAACATGGCCCGCCTGGCCGCCGATGCCATGAGCAAGACCGCCCCCACCGACAGCGGCGAACGCGGCGTCATCATCAATACCGCCTCGGTCGCCGCCTACGACGGCCAGATCGGCCAGGCCGCCTACGCCGCATCGAAAGCCGCCGTGGTCGGCCTGACCTTGCCGATGGCGCGCGACCTGTCGCGCAACGCCATCCGCGTGATGACCATCGCCCCCGGCATCTTCGAAACCCCGATGTTGATGGGCATGCCGACCGAAGTGCGCGACGCGCTGGGCGCCATGGTGCCGTTCCCGCCGCGCCTCGGCAAGCCGTCCGAATACGCACAGCTGGCCCGCAGCATCATCGAGAACGCCATGCTGAACGGCGAATCGATCCGCCTCGACGGCGCCATCCGCATGCAGCCGAAGTAAAACTTACTGCACGATTTCGTGTACGATGCCAGAGTGATCGGGCGCGCGGCCCAGGCCGCGCGCCTTTTATTTTGGAGAGTCCATGATACGTTTGAAGACACTGGCTTTAAGCCTCGCCGTGCTGGGCGCGCTGCACATGCCGGCCCACGCACAACGCACCACCGCCGACGCGGCGCCCGAAATCGCCACCGGCTACACGGCCAAAGCCGGCAAGTCCTCGCAAAAATTCATGGTGGCGGCGGCCAATCCGCTGGCCACGCAAGCCGGTTATCAAATGCTCAAGCAGGGCGGCGCTGCGATCGACGCCGCCATCGCCACCCAGCTGGTGCTGACCCTGGTCGAGCCGCAATCGTCCGGCATCGGCGGCGGCTCCTTCCTGCTGTACTCCGACGGCAAACACGTGCAATCCTACGACGGCCGCGAAACCGCGCCCGCCTCGGCGGACGAACACCTGTTCCAGGACAAGGACGGCAAGGCGGTCTCGCGCGAGATCGGCGTCATCGGCGGCCGCTCGGTCGGCGCGCCCGGCGTGCTGCGCATGCTGGAGCTGGCGCACAAGGAGCACGGCAAGCTGCCGTGGAAGGCCCTGTTCGCGCCCGCCATCAAGCTGGCGGAGGATGGCTTCAACGTCAGCCCGCGCCTGAACGCGCTGCTGTCGTGGGATAAATACCTGGCCCGCGACCCGGTCGCCCGCGCCTACTTCTTCGACCAGGACGGCAAGCCGCGTCCGGTAGGCTACCTGCTGAAAAATCCCGAGCTGGCGCGCACGCTGCGCGAAATCGCCGACGGCGGCGCCGACGCCTTCTACAAGGGCCGCATCGCCAACGACATCGCGGCCAAGGTGGCGTCGCATCCGACCAATCCGGGCAAGCTGACCGCCGCCGACATCGCCGGCTACCAGGCCAAGGAGCGCGCGCCGGTCTGCAGCGACTACAAGGCCTGGACCGTGTGCGGCGCGCCGCCGCCGTCGTCCGGCGGCATCGCCATCGCGCAGATGCTGGGCATCCTCGAAGTGAAGGACATCAGCCCGTACAAGCCGGTCAACGGCCAGCTGACGGCCGAAGGCATCCACCTGTTCACTGAAGCGGGCCGCCTGGCCTACGCGGACCGCAACCGCTATCTCGCCGACACCGACTTCGTGCCGCTGCCGGGCAAGGGCATCGCCGCCATGCTGGACAAGGGCTACCTGGCGCAGCGCGCGGCGCTGATCGGCGAAAAATCGATGGGCGTGGCCAAATACGGCACGCCGGCCACGATGCAGGTGGCCTGGGGCGCCGACACCGCGATCGACAAGCCATCCACCTCGCACCTGGTGGCGGTGGATGGCTTCGGCGGCGGCCTGTCGATGACCACCTCGGTGGAAGACGCCTTCGGCGCGCGCCAGATGGTCGACGGCTTCATGCTCAACAACCAGCTGACCGACTTCTCCTTCGATTCTCAGGATGAAAACGGCCCGATCGCCAACCGCGTGCAGGCCGGCAAACGCCCGCGCAGCGCGATGTCGCCGACGCTGGTGTTCGACAAGGGCACGCACAAGCTGGTGCTGGCCACCGGTTCGCCGGGCGGCTCGGCCATCATCAACTACGTGGCCAAGGTGCTGGTCGGCACGCTGGACTGGCAGTTGAATGTCCAGCAGGCCATCAGCCTGCCCAACCTCGGCAGCCGCAACGGCCCGACCGAGCTGGAGGCGGGACGCGTCAGCCCGGCCGTGATCGAGCAGCTGAAGGCGCGCGGCCACCAGGTGCGCGAATTCGAGCAGAACTCAGGCCTGCAGGGCATCCAGCGCCGTACCGTCAACGGCAAGGATGAGTGGTTCGGCGGCGCCGATCCGCGCCGCGAAGGCATCGTGCTGGGAGACTAAAATCCTCCCCAAATCCGGCAGACCCTGCTAATCTTGTCGAATGGGAATTCAAAAGAAAACAGGACTGATCCTGACGGGCGGTGGTGCCCGCGCCGCCTACCAGGTCGGCGTGCTGCAGGCAATCTCGGAAATACTGTGGGAAGCGGGCTGGCCGCCGGCGCGCAACCCCTTCGACATCATCTGCGGCACCTCGGCCGGCGCCATCAACGCCACCGCGCTGGCCTGCCGCGCCGACAACTTCGGCGAGGGCGTGCAGAAGCTGCTCGACGTGTGGCAGAACATCGAGGTCGAACAGGTCTACCGCGCCGATTCGCTGGGCGTGATCCGCTCCGGCGCGCGCTGGCTGTCCTTGCTGTCGTTCGGCTGGCTGCTGCGCAAGTGGCGCGCCGCGCCGCCCGCCTCGCTGCTGGACAATACGCCGCTGGTCGGCCTGCTGCACCGCATGCTCGACCTGCCGCGGCTGGACTCCGTGCTGTCCGAAGGCCTGCTGCACGCGCTGGCCGTCACCGCCTCGTCCTACACCGCCGGCAACCACCTGACCTTTTACCAGACCGCCGCCGACATCGTGCCGTGGATACGCATGCAGCGCGTGGCCCTGCAGGACCAGATCGGCGTCGAGCATCTGCTGGCGTCGTCGGCGATCCCGTTCATCTTCCCGGCCACACCGCTGTACATGGGCGGCCACCGGGAATACTGCGGCGACGGTTCGATGCGCCAGCTGGCGCCGATCTCGCCGGCCATCCACCTCGGCGCGTCCAAGGTGCTGGTGGTCGGCGCCGGCCGCCTGACCGAGCCGGCCCGCAGCGCCGCCGAAAAGAGCGCGGCGCGCTATCCCAGCCTGGCGCAGATCGCCGGCCACGCGATGTCGTCGATCTTCCTCGACAGCCTGGCCGTCGACATCGAGCGGCTGGAGCGGGTCAACAAGACCTTGTCGATGCTGCCGCCGGAGCTGCTGGAGAAAACCCCGCTCAAGCCGGTGCAGCTGCTGGTGATCGCGCCGTCCGAGCGGCTCGACGATATCGCCAGCCGCCACATCGCCAGCCTGCCGGCGCCGATACGCACCATGCTGTCCGGGATAGGAGCGACCGAAACGCGCGGCGCCGCACTCGCTTCGTACCTGCTGTTCGAATCGACATATACTTGCGAGTTGATCCGGCTCGGACAGCGCGACACGCAGGCGCGCAAGGACGATGTGCTGGCCTTCTTCGAATCCTGAATCCAGGGTTTTATCTGATTAACGGGGCTCCCTTGCTGTTTTTAGTTCGTCTCTGTAGCCGCTTGCTGCTGCCGGTCCTGCTGTTGTGGGGCCTGGGCATGGCCGCCGCATGGGCCGGCGCGCCGCCGCGCACGCTGCGCTTCGAGCAGCTCAGCGTCGAGCACGGACTGGCGCAGGAATCGGTGCTGGCCATCGCGCAGGACAAGCAGGGTTTCATCTGGCTAGGCACCCAGGCCGGCCTGACCCGCTTCGACGGCTACCGCACCGTCACCTACAAGAGCGCCATCTCCGATCCGCGCAGCCTGGGCGACAACTGGATACGCGTGCTGCATCTCGACCCTGCCGGCCAGCTGTGGGTCGGCACGGACGGCGGCCTGGATCGCTACGACGCGGCCAGCAAGACCTTCACCCACTTCCTGCCGCATGAATCGGCGCAGCGCGGCAACGGCAACCGCCACCTGCGCGCGATCGCCGACGATGGCTTGGGCGGCCTGTGGCTGGCCAGCGCCGACGGCCTGCATCACTTCGACCCGGCCACCGCGCGCTTCACCAGCTGGCACCACGATCCGGCCGATGCCGGCAGCCTGGCCAACGACCAGGTCAACGCGCTGGCGCGCGACGCCGCCGGCCGGCTGTGGGTGGGCACCGCCACCGGACTCGATATGCTGGCGCCGGGCGCTTCGCGCTTCCAGCACTACGCGATAGACGCCGGCGGCGACAGCAAGTTCAACGCGGTGCTGGCGCTGCAGGTCGACAGCGCGCAAACGCTGTGGATCGGCACATTGGGCGGACTGGAACAATGGCGCCTGCTGGGCAGCGAGCCGCAGCGCCGCCGCCTCGGCCTGCGCGAAGGATTGAAGCCGGACGTCAGCATCACCACGCTGTACGTGGACGCGGAAACCAATGTCTGGGTCGGCACGCAGGCCGATGGCCTGTTCCGCTGGTTGCCGCCGGAGAACCGGCTGGTGCAGTACCGCCACCAGTTCAGCGACAACCACAGCGTGGCCGACAACCAGATCTCGGCGCTGTTCCGCGACCGCGTCGGCACGTTCTGGGTCGGCACCTGGAACGACGGCGCCAGCCGGGTCGACATGGGCAGCGGCGGCTTCGCCCGCATCGTGCGCCAGCCGGACACGCCGAACTCGCTGTCGGACAACAAGGTACGCGCCATCGTCGCCGAGGCGCGCGGCCAGCTGTGGCTGGGCAGTAGTGGCGGCCTGAATCTGTACGACCCGGTCAGCGGCGAGGGCAAGGTGTGGCGCCACGATCCGCTGCGCGCGAACAGCCTGAGCGACGACCAGGTGACGTCGCTGTGGCGCGAGAAGAACGGCAATATGTGGATAGGCGGGCGCGCCGGCATCAACCACCTGAACGTCGCCACCGGCAAGATCAGCGCGCTGTCCTTCGTGCGCGGCGACCCGGCCAGCGACACCATCCGCAACATCGTCGGCGACCGTAGCGGCGTGCTGTGGATCGCCTCGCGCGGCGGCCTGCACCGGCTCGATCCGGCGACGATGGACGTGCGCACCTTCCGCCACGATCCGTCCGACAGCGCCAGCCTGTCCGACAACGTGGTGCGGCCGATACTGGAAGATCGTCGCGGCCAGCTGTGGATAGGCACCTTCAACGGCCTCGATCTGCTGGACCGCAAGACCGGCAAGTTCCGCCACTTCCGGCGCGACCCTGCCGATCCGTTCAGCCTCAGTCACGACGAGGTGCACTACCTGTACGAGGACGGCCGCGGCACGATCTGGGTCGGCACGGCGGCGGGCCTGAACAAGATGGAGGTGGCGGCCGACGGCGCCATCCGCTTCCGCCGCTACCTGCGCAAGGACGGCATCGCCGACGACGCCATCGCCTCGATCCTGCCGGATGATGCCGGCAACCTTTGGCTGAGCACCAACAGCGGCTTGTCGCGCCTGAACACGCAAACGGGCCTGGTGCGCAACTACAGCGGCGCCGACGGCACCATCGAAGGCGCCTACTTCGACGGCGCCGCGCTGCGCACGCCGGACGGCACGCTGTACTTCGGCGGCTTCAACGGCATCACCGCGTTCTCGCCGTCGGAAGTGCGCGAGAACAGCGTGGCGCCGACGGTGGCCATCACCGATTTCCAGATCTTCAACAAGTCGCTCAAGCCGGGCCAGGGCGAGCATCCGGACGTGCTGAAGACGGCGATCGAGCACACCAGCGCGCTGACGCTGCCGGAATCCGACTCGGTGTTCTCGCTGGAGTTCGCGGCGCTGCACTACGCCGCGCCGCAGCGCAACCGCTTCGCCTACCAGTTGCAGGGCTTCGACGAGGACTGGGTGGTGACCGATTCCAGCAAGCGTTTCGCCACCTACACCAATCTCGATCCGGGCACGTACACCTTCCGCGTCAAGGCCGCCAACAAGGACGGCATCTGGAACGACAACGCGGCCACGCTGGAGATCACCATCGAGCCGCCGTTCTGGAAAACCTGGTGGTTCCGCGGCCTGCTTGGCCTGCTGGCGCTGGGCGCCGGCTATGTGGCGTACAAAGGGCGCGTGCGCAGCCTGCACCACCAGCAGCAGCGGCTGGAGCAGCTGGTCAGCTCGCGCACGGCGGAGATCGAGCAGAAGAACCTGTTGCTGCAGCAGCAGAAGCAGGAGCTGGAGCAGCGCCGGCTGGAAGCGGAAGCGCAACGCGCCGAGGCGGAGCAGCGCCGCGTCGACACCGAGCGGCAGAAACAGGAAGTCGAGCGGCAGAAGGAAAACGTCGAGCAGGCGCACCGCAACATCTCGGTGCTCAGCGAGCTGGGACGCGAGATGAGCGCCACGCTGGACATGGAAACCACCATGCGCACGCTGTACCGCCACGTGCACCACCTGATGAACGCGCAGATCTTCGGCATCGGCTTCGTGCGCGAGGAGGACGGCGTGATCGACTTCCCGTTCGCGATCGAAGGCGGCGTGCGCACCTTGCCGTACCAGCGCCGGCTGGATGAACCGAACCAGCTGGCCGTGTGGTGCCTGGAGCAGCGCAAGCCGATCTTCATCAACGATTTCTTTGCCGAATACGGCAGCTACATGGACGATTCGGGCCTCGACAGCCTGGTGCCATGCGTGCGCGAGGACGGCGTGCCGGTGGCCAAGGCGCATTCGATGATGTACGCGCCGCTGGTCGTCAGCGACAAGGTGGTCGGCCTGCTATGCGTGCAGAGTACCGAGAAGAACAGCTACCAGCAGGTGCACATGGACATGCTGCAGACGCTGGCTTCGCACGCCGCCGCCGGCCTGGAAAACGCCCGCGCCTACCAGCAGCTGGAAGAGGCGCTGCAGACGCTGCGCCAGACCCAGGAACGGCTGCTGCAGCAGGAGAAGCAGGTGCGGCTGCACACCGAGGAGCTGGCGCGGGCCAACCGCGCCTTGCAGGAGAATGACGAGCGCCTGCGCCTGGCCAAGCGCAAGGCGGAAGACGCCACCCGCCAGAAGTCCGAGTTCCTGGCCAACATGAGCCACGAGATGCGCACGCCGCTGGCCGGCGTGATCGGCATGCTGAACTTCGCGCTGCGCGACGGCAAGCTGGCCGACAGCACGCGCGAGCAGATCCTGCGCGGCCAGGCCAATGCGCAGTCGCTGCTGTCGATCATCAACGATCTGCTGGACTTCTCGAAGATCGAGGCGGGCAAGCTGACCATCGAGAACATCGACTTTTCGCTGTCGGCGGCGGTGGAAAACGTGGTCAGCCTGTTCGAAGAGCAGGCCGCCGCGCACAGCGTCGGTTTCAGCCTGGAGTTCGGCGACGGCCTGCCGCAGTTCGTCGTGGGCGACCCGACGCGGCTGCGCCAGGTGCTGGTCAACCTGGTCGGCAACGCCTTCAAGTTCACCGACCATGGTTCGGTGAACATGCGCGTCGAGCGCGTGCCGCAGGAGGACGACGAGCGCGCGCGCGCCGGCTACAAGGGCGCGCTGAACCGCATCCGCTTCACGGTGGCCGATACCGGCATCGGCATCGACGCGAACGCCATTCCGCGCCTGTTCCAGCAGTTCGAGCAGGCCGACGCCTCCACCACGCGCCGCTACGGCGGCACCGGCCTGGGACTGGCGATCTGCCGCCAGCTGGTCGAGCTGATGGGCGGTTCGATCAACGCCGTCAGCGCGCCGGGGCAGGGCAGCACGTTCTCGTTCGAGCTGCCGCTGGCGAACGGCGTTTCGCCGCCGATGGTGCCGCACGTGCCGCGCGAGCCGCACAGCCATCAGCTGAAGGTGCTGTGCGCGGAAGACTTCCCGACCAACCAGATCATCATCCGCATGATGCTGGAAGACCTGGGCCACAAGGTCGACATCGCGGCCAACGGCGCGCTGGCGGTGCGGGCCTGCGCCCTGACCCGCTACGACCTGATCCTGATGGACGGCCGCATGCCGGAAATGGACGGCGCCAGCGCCACCCGCATGATACGCTCCGGCGGTACGGAGGACGCGCCGGTGCGCGACCAGGAACTGATGATCATCGCGCTGACCGCCAACGCCAGCGAGGAAGACCGCAGCCGCTACCTGGCGTCCGGCATGGACGATTTCCTGACCAAGCCGATCGACGAGGACAAGCTGCACTTCCAGCTCAGCCGCGCGATCGAACGCCAGCTGCAGCGCGGCCTCCAGCTGCCGCGCATGGAACCGCGCCACAATCCGGCGGCCGGCACGCCGGAGCTCGACGCGCTGTTCGGCGTGGCGCCGGCGGCGCTGGAGCCGGCACGGCTGGCGCAGCACAGCGGCGGCAGCGATTTGAAAGGCCGGCTGCGCAGCGCCTTCAACCAGGACGCGCCGCTGCGGCTGGCGGATCTGGAACTGGCGCTGGAGCGGGGCGACGGCGAAGTCGCCAGCCGTCTGTTGCACGGCATGAAGGGGAGCGCAGGATATCTGGAAGAGCAGGAATTGCAGGCGCTGTGCGGCGAGCTGGAACTGGAGGCCGACCACGGCAATTGGCAACGCATCGCCGAGGCCATGCCGCAGCTGCGTCAGCTGCTGTTGCGCGCGGCGGCAACTAGCACGCACTAAGGTTTCAAAATGAGCGCGGCCCGCACAAATCCTTGCCTGTCCAGGACGTAGATCGCTGTTTATAATGTAATATCGAGACAAAGTGCCGTACCGAAGTCAGACCAAGCAGGCGTTATAAAGGCACAGGGAGTCACATGAAAGTTCTGGTAGTGGATGACGATGTCGTCTCACGGATGGTGTTGATGCATTTGATCGATAGCTGTGGCAAGTTCGATATCGTGGAGGCCGAAGATGGCGCCGACGCCTGGGAGCAGTTGGAGCAGGGCTTGCGTCCCGCTATCTGCTTCTGCGACCTGCGCATGCCGCGCCTGTCCGGCATGGAATTGCTGCAGCGCGTCAAAAACCATCCGGAGATCAACACCATGCCGTTCGTGCTGGTGACCTCCGCCACCGACAAGGACACGATGCAGGAGGCGACCCAGCTGGGCGCCGCCGGCTACATCGTCAAGCCGTTCCAGGCCGAGCAGGTGCGGGTGCACCTGGTGAATTTCCTGGACCAGGCGGCCAGCGGCTACGAGCACGTGGCCGAGGAGCCCGCCACCACCATGCGGCGCCTGGGCATCAACGCCGAGCGGCTGCTGGTTTACCTGAACGGATTCCAGAACCAGCTGACCGCCGCCAGCGGCGACCTGGAGGCGATGCTGGGCAAAGGCCAGCAGCAGGAGGCGCAGGTGCGCATCGACCGCCTGCATGCGGGCTGCGTCACGCTGGGCCTGGACGGCGCCGCCACCGGCCTGAAAAGCTTCGCACCAGGCCATTTGTCGAACGAGGCGGTGCAGGCGGTCCTGGCCGACGTGGTGCGCGCGGTGATCCACCAGTCCGGCCTGGCGCGGCAGGGCGCGACGCTCTGATCGCGCGCTGTTTGCGCTTTGTTTACTCATTGACTACCGCATCGCACTTGAAGTCGAGATAGTTTAGGTTTAAAGTATCTGCTGCGTGAGCAGCGGGTATCGACGACTTTCAACTTCAGAGCGACCATGAACCGACCGACAGCGAGTGCCTACACCGACCATTTCGCGCGCGAGCATTTGCCGCCACAGGAGCTGTGGCCCGAGCTGCGCTTCGATTTGCCCGAGCTTCAATACCCGCCGCGCCTGAACTGCGTGGCGCAGCTGTTCGACGGCGCCCTGGCCGCCGGCGCCGGCGAGCGTATCGCCATTCGCGGTGCCGATGTGGAATGGACCTACACCGAGCTGCTGGAGCGGATAGACCGCATCGCCCACGTGCTGCGCGGCCCCATGGGCCTGGAGGCGGGCAACCGGGTGCTGCTGCGCGGCGCCAACAATCCGATGATGGCGGCCTGCATACTGGCGGTGCTGAAGGCCGGCTGCATCGCCGTGCCAACCATGCCGCTGCTGCGCGCGCGCGAGCTGGGCGCCATCGCCGGCAAGGCCGCGGTCAACGCTGTGTTGTGCGCCGACGGCTTGCGCGGCGAGATGGAGGCGGCCGATTTGCCACCCGGCGCGCGGGAAAAGACCTTGTGGTTCGGTTGCACCGATGCCGATGCAGCCGGTTCGCTGGAGGCATCGATGGCGGCGCAGCCGTCCCGCTACGAGGCGGTCGATACGGCGGCGGACGATGTCTGCCTGATCAGCTTCACCTCGGGCACCACCGGCGTGCCGAAAGGGACCATGCATTTCCATCGCGACGTGATGGCGATCTGCGACTGCTTCCCGCGCTCGGTGCTGGCGTCGCAGCGCAGCGACGTTTTCATCGGCACGCCGCCGCTGGCCTTTACTTTCGGCCTCGGCGGCCTGCTGCTGTTCCCGCTGCGGGTGGGCGCGACAGCGGTGCTGCTGGAAAAACTGACGCCGGAAACGCTGCTGCAGGCGATCGAAAAACACCGCGCCACGGTATGCTTCACGGCGCCGACGTTTTACCGGCAGATGGCGCCGCTGGCCGGCAAGTACGACCTGGCCAGCCTGCGCAAGACCGTGTCCGCCGGCGAGGCGCTGCCGCTGGCCACGCGCGAGAGCTGGCGCCAGGCCACGGGACTGGTGATGATAGACGGCATAGGCGCGACCGAGCTGCTGCATATTTTTATTTCGGCGGCGGGCGAGCAGGTGCGGCCCGGCGCGACCGGCAAGCCGGTGCCGGGCTACCAGGCCTGCATCCTCGATCACGACGGCCGGCCGGTGGGACCGGGCGTGATCGGGCGGCTGGCGGTGAAAGGCCCGACCGGCTGCCGCTACCTGGCCGACGAACG
Organism: Duganella sp. LjRoot269; assembly: GCF_964254095.1. Lineage (NCBI taxonomy): Bacteria > Pseudomonadati > Pseudomonadota > Betaproteobacteria > Burkholderiales > Oxalobacteraceae > Duganella > Duganella sp. LjRoot269. The sequence continues at coordinate 2,179,018 of NZ_CAXUSL020000001.1, forward strand.
CCAGAACGACTATGTGCTCGACGGCTGGAACCTGACCGGCGACGCCTACGAGATGGACGCCGACGGTTATTTTTACTATCGTTCGCGCACCGACGACATGATCATCTCGGCCGGCTACAACATCGCCGGACCGGAAGTGGAGGATGCGTTGCTGCGCCACCCGGCGGTGGCCGAATGCGGCGTGATCGGCAAGCCGGACGAGGAGCGCGGGCAGATCGTCGAGGCGCACGTGGTGCTGAAACCGGACTACGCGGCGTCGCCGGAGCTGGCGGCGCAGTTGCAGGAGTTCGTCAAGGGACAGATCGCGCCGTACAAGTACCCGCGTTCGGTGCGCTTCCTGGCGGCGTTGCCGCGCACCGAAACCGGCAAGCTGCAGCGCTTCAAGCTGCGGAATGAATGAAGAGAACCATATGAATATCGTGTGCATGGGCGGCGGCCCGGCGGGCCTGTATTTCAGCCTGCTGATGAAGAAGCGGAACCCGGACCACCAGATCACGGTGGTGGAGCGCAATCGTCCCTACGATACCTTCGGCTGGGGCGTGGTGTTCTCCGACCAGACGCTGGGCAATCTCGCCAACGCCGACGAGCCGACCGCGCGCGCGATCCTGGAGTCGTTCAACCACTGGGACGATATCGACGTCTTCTTCAAGGGCGAGAGGGTGACCTCGGGCGGCCACGGCTTCTGCGGCATCGGCCGCAAGCACCTGCTCAACATCCTGCAGCGGCGCTGCGAGGAGCTGGGCGTCAAGCTGGTGTTCGAGACCGAGGTGACGGACGACCAGGAGATGGCCGCGCGCTACGGCGCCGACCTGGTGATCGCGTCGGACGGCTTGAACAGCCGCACGCGCACCCGCTACGCCGACAGCTATCAGCCGCAGATCGAGGCGCGCCAGTGCCGCTTCGTGTGGCTGGGCACGCGCAAGAAGTTCGACGCGTTCACCTTCGCGTTCAAACAGACGGAGCATGGCTGGTTCCAGGCGCACATCTATCAGTACGACGGCGATACGTCGACCTTCATCATCGAGACGCCGGAAACGGTGTGGCGCGCGGCGGGGCTGGAGGACATGAACCCTGAACAGGCGATCGCATTTTGCGAACGCCTGTTTGCGGACCAGCTGGACGGCCATGCGCTGATGTCCAATTCGGCGCACCTGCGCGGCTCCGCCATGTGGATCAAGTTCCCGCGCATCGTCTGCGACAAGTGGGTGCACTGGAATGGCGCCGTGCCGGTGGTGCTGATGGGCGACGCCGCCCATTCGGCGCATTACTCGATCGGCTCCGGCACTAAGCTGGCGCTGGAAGATGCGATCGAACTGGCGCGCTGCTTCGGCGAGCATGCGGACCTGGCCAAGGTGCTGGAGCGCTACCAGGCGGTGCGCGCGATCGAGGTCGTCAAGCTGCAAAGCGCGGCCCGCAATTCGATGGAGTGGTTCGAGAACGTCGAGCGCTACACGGCGATGGAAGCGCCGCAGTTCGCCTATTCGATGCTGACGCGCAGCCAGCGCCTGTCGCACGAGAACCTGCGCCTGCGCGATCCGGCTTACGTGGCCGGTTACGAACGCTGGTTCGCCGAGCGCGCCCGCGAGCAGGCCGGCCTGCCGCCGCTGTCGTCGGCTGCGTCCGCATCGGCCGCGCCGCCGATGTTCACGCCGTTCAAGGTGCGCGGCGTCACGCTGAAGAACCGCATCGTGGTATCGCCGATGGCGCAGTACAGCGCCGTCGACGGCACGGTTGGCGACTACCATCTTGCCCATCTCGGCGCGCGCGCCATGGGCGGCGCGGCGATGGTGTTTGCCGAAATGACCTGCGTGTCCGCCGACGCGCGCATCACGCCGGCCTGCCCGGGCATGTATGCGCCCGAGCATACGCAGGCCTGGAAGCGCATCGTCGATTTCGTGCACCAGCACAGCGACGCCAGCATCGCCCTGCAGCTTGGCCATGCCGGCGCCAAGGGTTCGACGCGCGCCATGTGGGATGGCATCGACCAGCCCCTCGACAAGGACAACTGGCCGCTGGTCAGCGCGTCGCCGCAGCAGTACCTGAGCGGCGTTTCGCAAACCGCGCGCGCCATGACGCTGGTTGACATGGACCGCATCGAAGCCGATTTCGCGCGCGCCACACGGGCCGCCGACGAAGCGGGCTTCGACTGGCTGGAGCTGCATTGCGCGCACGGTTACCTGCTGTCGTCGTTCATCTCGCCGCTGACCAACGAGCGCGGCGACGAATATGGCGGCAGCCTTGAAAACCGCTGCCGCTATCCGCTGCGCGTGTTCGCGGCGATGCGCGCCGCCTGGCCGAAGCGCAAGCCGATGAGCGTGCGGATCTCCGCGCACGACTGGGTCGAAGGCGGCATCACGCCGGACGACGCGGTGCGGATCGCGCGCCTGTTCAAGGCGGCCGGCGCCGACATGATCGATTGTTCGTCGGGCCAGGTCAGCAAGCTGGAAAAGCCGGTCTACGGCCGCATGTTCCAGACGCCGTTCGCGGACCGCATTCGCAACGAGGCGGGCATAGGCGCCATCGCCGTCGGCTCGATCTTCGAGGCCGACCATGCCAACGGCATCATCGCCGCCGGCCGCGCGGACCTGTGCGCGGTGGGGCGCCCGCACCTGGCCAATCCTGCGTGGACGCTGGCGGAAGCGGCCCGGATAAGCTACACGGCGGTGACGTGGCCGAAGCAGTACCTGCCGGGCAAGCAGCAGATGGAACGCAACCTGGAACGCGAGCGCCAGCTGGCAGCCGCCAACACCGGACTGACCCCGCAGCAGGTCGCCGCCAAATTGCTGGAGGGATGATGAATCCGATCGCCATGACATTGGAAGGCAAGCACGCGCTGGTGACCGGCGGTGCGCGCGGAATTGGCGCCGCCTGTGCGCGGGCCTTGCTGCTGCGCGGCGCGCGTGTCACGCTGGCCGGCCGCGACGCCAAGGCGCTGGCGCACGCAATGGAGGAAATGAGCTCGCTGGGCGATGTCGACATGCAGATCATCGACGTCACCGATGAAGACTCCGTGCGCGCCGGCTTTACCGCGGCAGTTGCCCGCTTCGGCCGCATCGATATCCTGGTCAACAACGCCGGCCAGGCCGTACCCGCGCCGTTCGGCAAGACCGACGCCGCGCTGTGGCGGCGCATGCTGGACGTGAACCTGACCGGCACCTTCCACTGCACCCAGGCCGCGCTGCCCGGCATGCTGGATGCGAAATGGGGCCGCATCGTCAACGTCGCCTCCACGGCAGGTCTGGTAGGCTATCGCTACGTCAGCGCCTATGTCGCCGCCAAGCACGGCGTGATCGGCCTGACGCGCGCGCTGGCGCTGGAAGTGGCCACCAAGGGCGTGACGGTCAACGCCGTCTGCCCCGGCTATACCGAAACCGACATCGTGCGCGAGGCGGTCGCCAACATCGTCGCCAAAACCGGTCGCAGCGAGGACGAGGCGCGCGCCGAACTGGCCGCCGGCAATCCGCAAAAGCGGCTGGTGCAAAGCGACGAAGTGGCCAACGCCGTGGCCTGGCTCTGCCTGCCCGAATCGGCCGCCATGAATGGACAATCCGTCGCCGTCGCCGGCGGCGAAGTAATGTGAAAAGAAACCATGTCATCACTCTCAGACAACGATAACAATCCGGACAATCCGATCGAGGACGGCGAGGCGCCGGTGCTCGACCTGGCCAGCCGGCTGACGCAGGACCACCACCAGTCGCTCAAGCTGTGGCTGCGCATGCTGTCCTGCACCGTCAAGATCGAAAACGAGATCCGCAGCCGGCTGCGCGCCACCTTCGGCATCACCTTGCCGCGCTTCGACCTGATGGCGCAGCTTGAGCGCTACCCGCAGGGGCTGCGCATGGGCGAGCTGTCGAAACGGATGATGGTCACCGGCGGCAATATCACCGGCATCACCGATCAGCTGGAGCAGGAAAAGCTGGTGGTGCGCGTGCCCGATCCGAAGGACGGCCGCGCCTACAGCGTCAAGCTGACGCCGGCCGGCCGCAAGGCCTTCGCCACGATGGCCGCCGTGCACGAAGGCTGGATCGCCGAACTGCTGCAGGACATGTCGGGTGCGGACAAGGGGCAGCTGATCGACCTGCTGTCGCAGATGAAGCGGCACCTGAACGCGTCGGACGAAAAATAAGGAGCCACACCATGCGATACCTTCCCGGCGAAGCGCAGCAACTGCCCGGCAACCGCGCCGCGCTGGCCGATTACCAGGCCAGCCATTTTCTGTTTGAAGTCGGCGGCGGCGTCGCCACGCTGACCCTGAACCGTCCCGAGCGCAAGAATCCGCTGACCTTCGATTCCTATGCCGAACTGCGCGACCTGTTCCGCGCGCTGGCCTACGCGGACGACGTCAAGGCCGTCGTCATTACCGGCGCGGGCGAGAACTTCTGCTCCGGCGGCGACGTGCACGACATCATCGGTCCGCTGACCAAGCTGGACATGCCCGGCCTGCTGGCCTTCACGCGCATGACGGGCGACCTGGTGAAAGCCATCCGCGCCTGTCCGCAGCCGATCGTGGCCGCGGTCGACGGCATTTGCGCCGGCGCCGGCGCGATCCTGTCGCTGGCGTCGGACATGCGCCTCGGCACCGCGCGCAGCAAGACCGCCTTCCTGTTCACCCGCGTCGGCCTGGCCGGCTGCGACATGGGCGCCTGCGCCTTGCTGCCGCGCGTGATCGGCCAGGGCCGCGCCGCCGAACTGCTGTACACGGGGCGCTCGATGTCAGGCGCGGAAGCGGAGCGCTGGGGCTTCTTCAACAGCCTGCATGAACCGGAGGCGCTGCTGGACGCCGCGCGCGCGCTGGCGCAAGGCCTGGCCGACGGCCCGACCTTCGCCCACGGCATGACCAAGAAGATGCTGCAGCAGGAATGGAACATGGGCGTCGACGAGGCCATCGAAGCGGAGGCGCAGGCGCAGGCCATCTGCATGGCGACCAACGATTTCCATCGCGCCTATCATGCCTTCGTGGCCAAGCAAAAACCTGAATTCGAAGGCGACTGATGGCGGACAAATCTTACCTGGAGTGGCCGTTCTTTGAGGCGCGTCACGCGGAGCTTGAACGGCAGCTCGACGCCTGGGCGGCGCGGCATATCGCCCAGCACCACGAAGCCGACGTCGATGCCGCCTGCCGCCATCTGGTGCGCCAGCTGGGCGAGGGTGGATGGCTCAGCCACGCCATCGGCGGCAGCGCGTACGGCGGCAGCGTCGACGGCATCGACACCCGCGCCATCTGCCTGATCCGCGAGACGCTGGCGCGCCACAACGGCCTGGCCGATTTCGCCTTCGCCATGCAGGGGCTGGGCTCCGGCGCCATCAGCCTGCACGGCAGCGACGCCCAGCGGGCGGACTACCTGCCGCGTGTCGCGCGCGGCGAGGCGATCGCTGCGTTCGCGCTGTCCGAGCCGCAGGCCGGCTCCGACGTCGCCGCCATGCAGTGCGCGGCGGTGCTGGAGCAGGACGGCGGCCACTATGTGCTCAACGGCGAGAAAACCTGGATCTCCAACGGCGGCATCGCCGACTTCTACGTGGTGTTTGCGCGCACCGGCGAACAGCCCGGCGCGCGCGGCATCAGCGCCTTCATCGTCGATGCCGGCACGCCGGGCTTCGACATCGCCGAGCGTATCCAGGTGATCGCCCCGCATCCGCTGGCGCGCCTGACCTTCACCGATTGCCGCATCCCCGCCGCCAGGCGGATCGGCGAGGCGGGGCAGGGCTTCAAGGTGGCGATGGCGACGCTGGACGTGTTCCGCACCTCGGTCGCCGCGGCGGCGCTGGGCTTTGCGCGGCGCGCGCTGGACGAGGCGCTGGCGCACGCCACGCAACGGCAGATGTTCGGCCAGGTGCTGTCCGACTTCCAGCTGACGCAGGCGAAGCTGGCGCAGATGGCGACCGGCGTCGACGCCGCCGCGCTGCTGACCTATCGCGCGGCATGGCTGCGTGACCAGGGACGCAAGGTGACCAAGGAGGCGGCGATGGCCAAGATGACCGCCACCGAAACGGCGCAGCAGGTGATCGACGCCGCGCTGCAGATGTTCGGCGGCCTGGGCGTGGTCAGCGAGCAGCCGGTCGAGCGGCTGTACCGCGAGATCCGCGCGCTGCGCATCTACGAGGGCGCCACCGAAGTACAGCAACTGATCATCGCGCGCGAACTGCTGCGCGAACTCAATCACAAGGAAGCATGATGGAATTTCTTCAACCGCCAGGCTGGGCGCGGCCCCGTGGCTATTCGAACGGCGTGGCCGCCAGCGGCCGCACGGTCTGCGTCAGCGGCATGATAGGCTGGGACGGGCAGGGCGTGTTCCACACCGACGACTTCGCCGGCCAGGTGCGCCAGGCGCTGCGCAACATCGTCGAGGTGCTGGCCGAGGCCGACGCCCGCCCCGAACACATCGTGCGCATGACCTGGTATGTGCTGGACCGGAAGGAATACGTCGGCGCCTACAAGGAAGTGGGCGCCGCCTACCGGGAGATTATCGGCGCGCACTATCCGGCCATGACGGCGGTGCAGGTGGCGGGCCTGGTCGAGGACCGGGCCAGGGTGGAGATCGAGGTGACGGCGGTGGTGCCGTAGGTATATGGTCCCCCCGACTGGAATCGAACCAGTATCCCACGCTTAGGAGGCATGTGCACTATCCATTGTGCTACGGGGAGGACGCGGGCCACCCGGCGAACTGCCGGACGGCGCGCAATTATAGCCGAAGCTTGTCAGCGGAAGGTGCCCGCAGCAGACATTTGTCTGAACAGGTACTGCAACGACATCCACACCACCATATCGTCGAACTCGCCACCGGCACTATCTTTTTGTTCACTTTTTGCGCGGCTCAAGAATTGATTGGCCGCGCTGTTGTTGCTTAGTTCATCATAGTTGCCAATAGTTCCATTGGCCAATGCTATGCCCGTGCTGCCGGTCCCAAGATTGTTTTTTCCACTGGAGAATATTACGGCCGGCGAACATTGCGAGCCGATCGCGCAGGTGCGCTGGCCGGCGCGATAGAACAGCTCTCCGGTATTGGACCTGCCGAGCACGGTCTTGTTGGCCACCGCAGTATAGGGCTGGATCCGGGCATTGGCAAAACTGGGCGTCACGCTGTATCTCAGCAGCTTACCCCAGCTATCGGTACCGCGCACGCCCAGCGTGGCCCAGGGCAAAAATCCCGTGCATGCCGCCTCCGTGTCGCACTGGCCGGATATTTCCTTGCCGTGGCTCGTCGCGCTGGCTGGCCGCGGCAAGCGGCCGTTCAGAAGGGCAAATCCCACCAGCGCCTCATGCGCTTCTGTCAAGGCAAGCAAAGAGTTCCGCTCGCGAATGGCGTCGGACCGGGGGGTGAATGCGGAGATCAGCATGCCGCCGGCGGCCAGGCCAAGCACCACCACCAGCAACAGCAGTGCGGCGCCGCGTTGGCGAGCAGGAAGGCGGGGTGATCGGGCAGCGTACATGGCGGCAGCAGTGGGGGCGATCGCCTGATAGTAGCTGATGAAGCGTTGAAAATCCAGCCGGCCGGCAGGCGCCGACGGGGTTGGCGCAGCGATTCTGGTGCAGCGCAGCAGGATGCCGGTACAATACGGTTCCTTTCAATTTTCCGGCTGTGCCGCATCGTTCGCCGCGCCGCCTGTACACCTACACTCCTATGGCTGTTATTTCTCTTTCTTCTGCGCAACTGGCATTTGGTCACGTGGCGCTTCTCGATCACGCGGAGTTTTCCCTTGAAACCGGGGAACGCGTCGGGCTGATCGGCCGCAACGGTACCGGTAAATCGTCATTGTTGAAAATCATTTCTGGTCGCTTCAAGCTGGACGACGGTCTGCTGGTCATGCAACAGGGCCTGAAAATCGCCTATGTCGAGCAGGAGCCGGTGTTCGAGCCGGAAATGAGCGTGTTCGACGCGGTTGCCTCCGGCATGGGCGACCTGCAGGACTTGTTGAAGGAGTACGACGCGTTGACCGGCCAGTTCGGCCAGGGCAATGACGACGCCGTGATGGAGCGCATGCATGACATTCAGGTCAAACTGGATGCGGCCGACGCCTGGAGCCTGCAAAACAAGGTCGAAGCGACCTTGGACCGCCTGAACCTGGGGGCCGGCATGCTGATGAAGCAGCTCTCGGGCGGGATGCAAAAGCGCGTCGCGCTGGCGCGCGCGCTGGTGTCGGCGCCGGACGTGCTGCTGCTCGACGAACCGACCAACCATCTGGACTTCACCTCCATCCAGTGGTTGGAAGGCTTGCTGCGCGACTACAAGGGCAGCGTCCTGTTCATCACCCACGACCGCTCCTTCCTGGATAACGTAGCGACCCGCATCATCGAGCTGGATCGTGGCAAGCTGCTGTCATATCCAGGCAACTTCTCCGCCTATCAGACCCGCAAGGCTGAGCAGTTGGAAATCGAGGAGGTGGAAAACGCCAAGTTCGACAAATTCCTGGCGCAGGAAGAAGTGTGGATACGCAAGGGCGTCAAGGCGCGTCGGGTGCGCGACGAGGGCCGGGTGCGCCGTCTAGAGGCATTGCGCGCGCAACGCAGCGTGCGGCGCGAGCAACAAGGACAGGTCAGGTTGGACGTCTCGTCCGGCGAGCGTTCGGGCAAGATCGTGGCCGACATGGAAAACGTTTGTAAGGCCTATGGCGATAAAGTCATCGTCAACAACTTCAGCGCCACCATCCTGCGCGGCGACAAGGTCGGCCTGATAGGCGCCAACGGCGCCGGCAAGACGACGCTGCTGAAGATGATACTGGGCGAGGACGCGGCCGACAGCGGCAGCGTCAAGCTGGGCACCAAGCTGCAGGTGGCATATTTCGACCAGATGCGCGCCCAGCTGAATGAAGAAGCCAACTTGATGGAAACCATAGCCCCCGGCAGCGACTGGGTCGAGGTCAACGGCCAGCGCAAGCATGTGATGAGTTACCTGGGCGACTTCCTGTTCGCCCCAGAGCGCGCCAGGTCGCCGGTCAAGTCGCTGTCCGGCGGCGAGCGCAACCGCCTGCTGCTGGCGCGCCTGTTCGCCAAACCAGCCAACTGCCTGGTGCTGGACGAGCCGACCAACGATCTCGACATCGATACGCTCGAGCTGCTGGAGGAGTTGTTGGAAGACTATGAGGGCACGGTGTTCCTGGTCAGTCACGACCGTACCTTCCTCGACAACGTGGTGACCCAGGTCATCGTCGCCGAAGGAGCGGGGCAGTGGCGCGAGTTCGTCGGCGGTTACAGCGACTGGGAGCGTGTGCGCGCGATGACGCCGGCGACCGTCCCTGCCAAGGCGGCACCCAAGGCGGAGGCGGCGCCCGCCGTCAGCAGCATGGCGGCACCGGCGGTCAAGCAGAAGAAACTCAGTTTCAAGGAACAGCGCGAGCTGGACGAATTGCCCAAGCTGATAGCGGCGTTGGAGGACGAACAAAGCGCGCTCAATCTGCAGCTATCGGACCCGGACTTCTACAAGAAAAACGCGGCTGAAGCCAAGCGCGTCAATGCCCGCATCGCCGCCATCGAGGAGGAATTGCTGGAGGCGTTGGAAAAATGGGAGCAGATCGAGCAGCGCGCGCAATTGAAGTAAAACTGGTCTTATTGAGCTGAAATATTGTAATATGGTCATTTGTGTAGCTATTGATTTAAGTCGGCGGCTGCGGCCCGGGTCATTCAGCCCGGCAGCGGCGGCGCCTGCGGAACAGCGGTGACCGTGTGAAAAAGATGGTTCTATGGCAGAGAGTGCGCGGCGCGGGCGTGTCAGGATGGCAGGCATGATGGGGGACCGGGAGACGCGAGCCCGCGTGCTGCCGTTCGCGTTATACATGGGATTTGTGCTGGTGGCCGACGTGCTGGGCCGCATCGGCTACGTGGAACTGCGCTGGCTGTACCCGGTCAAGGTCGGCCTGGTGGCGGTCTTGCTCTGGTGTTACCGCAACGCCTACAGCGAGCTGCGGCGGCCATGGCCTAACGTCCGCCAGCTGCTGCTGGCGGTGATCGGCGGCCTGCTGGTGTTCGTGCTGTGGATCGGACTCGATAGCGCCTGGATGCAGCTGGGGCACTCCGCCGGCTACGACCCGCGCGTTGACGGCCATATCGACTGGCCGCTGGCGCTGACGCGTGTGGCCGGCGCGGCGCTGGTGGTGCCGCTCATGGAAGAGTTGTTCTGGCGCTCATTCTTGTTGCGCTGGATTCAGCAGCCGGCGTTCTTGGCGCTGGCGCCGCGCTCGCTGGGACTGAAGCCGCTAATTGTGTCATCAATACTGTTTGGTATCGAGCATAATCTGTGGTTTGCTGGTGTCGTAGCTGGTCTGGTGTATGGTTATTTATACCGGCATAGCGAGTCGCTCTGGGTGCCTGTGTTGGCGCATGGCGTGACCAACGGTGTGCTTGCGGTGTGGATTATTACTACCGGGAACTGGAATTATTGGTAATGTTGTCTATCTCACTGACGGACCTAAAGACGAAAAACAATGCTGAGATCTTTGCAAACTAAATCGTATGTGTGCCGGCAAGGCGTGATCGTGCCGATGTCCCTGGCAATACGCCGTCTTCGTGCCGCGCCCGTGTCGGCGTTCGCCTTTGCCGCTGGCGTATTGTGTGGCGGCAGCGCCCATGCCACCCTGAGCGACACGATCCACCCCTTTGTCGGTGTCTCGTACAACTATGATGACAATTTGTTTCGCCAGCCAGACGGCGCCGCCAGCGGCGCGCAGTCCGACACCTCGCGCAACGCCTACGTCGGCATCAGCCTGGAGCGGCCGGTAGCGCGCCAGCTGTTTACCGCCAATGCGCAGATCAGCCGGGTGACGTTCCAGCGTTTTGACCAGCTTGATTACAACGGCAAGAATGCCAGCGCAAACTGGCTGTGGCGCCTGGGCGAGCACCTGGATGGCAATCTGGGCGGCACTTACGCCGAAACCTTGGCGTCGTTCAATGATTTCCATGTCACCGAGCGCAATCTGCGCAAGCAGCGCGGCGAATATGCTGAGCTGAACTGGCGTTTCCATCCCAGCTGGCGCGCACGCGGCCGCTACAGCTCGGATAAATCGGAATTCGACCTCGCCTCCCAGCGCTTCCTCGATCGGACCGAGGACAACACCGAGCTGGGTCTGGACTACCTGGTGTCGAGCGGCAGCTCTGTCGGCCTGCAGGCCAATCGCCTCAAAGGGCATTATCCGAATATCCAGAACGCCGGCCTGCTGCTCGATCAGGGCTATACCGAAAATGACCTGCGCCTCAAGGTCGACTGGCACTTCAGCGCCTTGACGACGGTACAGTTGCTGCTGGGGCACGGCAGCCGGACACACGACAGCTTCACCACCCGCGATGCGAGCGGCACCACCGGACGCCTGGTGGCCACCTGGTTGCCGCGCACTTCGTTACGCGTGGTCGGCTCCCTGTCGCGGGAGTTCGTGCCGTTCGAGGGCAGCATTGCGACGTACAGCCTGAACAAGGGCGCCAGCGTGAAGGCAAGCTGGGTGATCAGTTCCAAGGTCAGCGCCGACGCCAAATATAGCCGGGTGCAGCGCGACTACCGCGGCTTGCAGGGCATTCCCGGCCTGGGCAACACCGATTCGAGCGATTCGACCCGCAGCGCCGGGGTGGGGCTGAATTATCAGGCCCGCAGCAATATTCAACTTGGGCTTTCCGTGTTCCGGGAATCGCGCAATGCGAACCAGTCGGTGACCTCCGGTTTCCATTCGCAAGGCGGTTCCGTTTTTGCTAATCTGCAATTCTAGTAGTGAAGTCTGAACATGACGGTCAATGATATCCCCTTAATCTCCTTTTTTCAGCGGGTGCTCGACCCGCTGATCATCATGGCGACGCTGTATTTGTTTTCAGCGCTGTCCGGCGTGCCGTTCAACGGCTATTCCCTGGTGCTGATGATCATCTCCTTCTTTATCTCCTCCTCTATCTACCAGCATATCGATCCCTATCGGACCTGGCGCAGCGGCCGCATGCTGGCCTATGCACGCGATCTGTTTGTCGGCTGGATCGTTACCGTGCTGATCTTGGTGTGCCTGGGATCGGTCAGCGGCTTGGCCTACCATTACAATCCGCGGGTGCTGCTGATCTGGTTTGTCGCCACGCCGTTCGCGCTGCTGGCCAGCCACTTGACGGCGCGCAAGCTGCGCTCGGGGCCGGCGCATGGCAGCGAGGTGCGTTCGGTGGTGATCATCGGCGCCAACGACGTCGGCCTGAAATTTGCCCGCGTGATCGACAAGAATCCCAACCTGTTCATGTCGGTGCGCGGCTTCTTCGACGATCGCACGGTCGACCGCCGTCCGCCCGACCTGTGCCATCCGGTGCTGGGGCGCATGGCCGATATCGCCGAATTTGTGCGCGAGCATCAAATCAAGATGATTTTCATCAGCCAGCCGATCTCGGCGCAGCCACGCATCCGCCTGCTGCTCGACGAGTTGCAGGACACGACGGCGTCGGTCTATTTCCTGCCCGATATCTATGTGTTCGACCTGATGCAGGCGCGCTTCGACAATGTCGGCGGCATGCCGGTGATCGCCATCTGCGAGAGCCCGTTTACCGGGTTTAACAGCATGATCAAGCGCGCCAGCGACATCATTCTGGCGGTGCTGATCCAGCTGATGCTATTGCCTGTCATGCTGATGATCGCGCTGGCGGTGAAGCTGACGTCGCCGGGACCGGTGATTTTCCGGCAACGCCGCTACGGCCTGTATGGTGAAGAAATCCTGGTGTATAAATTCCGCTCGATGACGGTGGTGGAGGACGGTGCCACGGTGGTGCAGGCGACCAAGAACGACCAGCGGGTGACCAGCATCGGCGCTTTCCTGCGCCGCAGCTCGCTCGATGAATTGCCGCAGTTCCTGAATGTGATCCAGGGACGCATGAGCATTGTGGGACCGCGTCCGCACGCCGTGGCGCACAACGAGCAATACCGCAAGCTGATCAAGGGCTATATGCTGCGTCACAAGGTCAAGCCCGGCATTACCGGCTGGGCCCAGGTGAATGGCTTGCGCGGCGAGACCGAAACGCTGGACAAGATGGAGGCGCGCATCCGCTATGATCTCGACTATTTGCGCAACTGGTCGCTGTGGCTGGATCTGTGGATCATCGTCCGCACGGTCAAGGTGGTGCTAAAGCGCGATAACGCACATTGAGCATGGTGCGGCGCCGCAATCGGCGCGCAGAAAAGCGGCTTTGATGCTAATTTATGCGATAGTTGTGCCGGCAGCGGTATTGTGCGGCGCCGGCGCGGGGGTGTCGGAAATAATATTTCCAAGTAACAATCTTTATAATATTGACAAGTGTGTTGGCGCGCCTCATACTCTTGCGGATGAGCACGGATGGCAACCGGCACTGGGTTGGCTGACTTAATTCTGAGGACATCATTTTGAAGCGATTACAAGTATCTGGACAGAATAAACCGGCGGCGCGGTTGGCCGGCCAGCGCCTGCTGTGCGTGGCGCTGGTACTGGCGACGGCGACTTTGTCCGCCTGCGGCGACAAGGAAAAGAAGGCTGGCCAGGCGCTGGCCAGCGTGAACGGCAGCGAAATCACCGTCTTGCAGTTGAATGAAGAGATGCAGCGCTCCGGCGTGCAGGTCGCCCAGCAGGAAGTGGCCGGCAAGCAATTGCTGGAAGCATTGATCGATCGCCAGTTGCTGCAAAACGAGGCCGCCAAGGAACAGATCGACCGCGAGCCGAAAGTGGTGCAGTCGATAGAGCGCGCCAAGGCGATGATCGTGGCCCAGGCGTATTTGCAGAAGCGCGTGGGCAACATTCCTCGTCCGACGGCGAAGGAGGTTGAAGAGTATTTCGACAAGCATCCGGAGTTCTTTACCCAGCGCAAGCAGCTGGACATGCGTGAACTGGTCATTGCCAGCAAGGATATGAGCGCGGAGCTCAAGGCGGCGATGGATGCGGCCAAGAGCCTCGAGGAAGTGGCTGCCTGGCTGGATGGTCACAAGGTGCGCTTTGCGCGCAACCAGGTGACGCGCGCCACCTCCGATTTGCCGCCCGAACTGGGCGCCAAGCTGGTGGCGATGAACAAGGGGCAGTTGTTTATCATCAAGGAAGGCGAGCGCAGCGTGCTGATCTCGATCGCCGAGGTCAAGGATGCGCCGGTGACGCGTGAGCAGGCCCTGCCGCAAATTGAACAGTTCTTGATGAACAAGAAGAACAAGGACGCCGCCGCCGCGGAAGTGGCGCGCCTGCGCGCGGCCGCCAAGATTGAATACATGAACCAGAAGGACAAGCCGGCCGCTGCTGCGCCGGTCGCGCCAGCGGCCGCCGACGCCAACGCCTCGGCCGATGCCACGGCGCGCGGTGTCGCCGGCCTGAAATAAACACCCGTTATAGTAACTACCGTTGAGAGGTTGAACGTGATGATGAAACGAATTGCAGGATGGATGTGTGCTGTGCTGCTGGCGACGGCATTGCCGACGCTGGCTCTGGCTGCCGAAGTCGAACTTGGCGCCGGCGATGTCGTCAAGGTCTCGGTGTACAACAATCCCGACCTGGCGCTGGAAACGCGCGTCAGCGAAAGCGGCAGCATCACGTTCCCGCTGATCGGCAAGGTCGAGGTCGGCGGTTTGTCGCCGGCCGCGGCGGAACAGAAGATCGCCGGGCTGCTGGAGTCGGGCGGCTTCCTGCGCAAGGCGCAGGTCAACCTGATCGTCACTGTGCCGCAGAGCCAGCTGGCGTCGGTGCTGGGCCAGGTCAACCGGCCCGGGCGGTATCCGGTCGACGGCAAGCGCAGCGTCATGGACCTGCTGGCCCTGGCCGGCGGCATCAGCGCCGACGGTGCCGACAGCGTGACGCTGATCCGCAAGCGCGGCGGCGCCACCACCCGCGAATCGCTCGATATCGTCGAGATGGTACGCAGCGGTTCGCTCGAGCGCGATCTGGACCTGGCCGCCAACGATGTCATTTATGTCGAACGCGCGCCGCACTTTTATATCTACGGCGAGGTACAGCGTCCTGGATCGTTCCGCCTGGAACGTTCGATGAGCGTGGTGCAGGCCCTGTCGACCGGCGGCGGCCTGACTCCGCGCGGCACCGAAAAAGGCATGGTCATCAAGCGCCGCGGCGCCGATGGCAAGTTGCAGGTGATCGATGCCAAGCATGACGACATGGTCAAGACCGACGATGTGATTTATGTGAAAGAAAGCCTGTTCTAAGCAGCCACCAGGCTGAAGGCCGCCTTCCCCGGGAGGCGGATTTTGTGTTTCGACGCGAGAGTGCCATGAATTTATCCCAGTTTCTCCTTATCCTGCGCGCCCGCAAGCGCATCATTTTGTTGACCATGCTGGTGGTGATCGCGCTGGTGACGGTCGGCAGCCTGCTGTGGCCGAAGTCGTACAAGGCCACCGCTTCCATCCTGCTCAACTTCAAGGGCGTTGATCCGGTCACCGGCCTGACCATGCCCGGCCAGCTGATGCCCGGCTACACCGCGACCCAGGTCGACATCATCACCAGCCATAAGGTGGCGTTGCAGGTGATCGACAGCCTGAAGCTGGCGCAGAGCCCGCAGGTGGTGCAGCAGTTCAACGAGGCCACCGGCGGCCGCGGCACCGTGAACGACTGGCTGGCGGAGCTGCTGTTGAAGAAGGTCGAAGTGGTGCCCGCGCGCGAGTCGAGCGTGCTGGAAATCAGCTTCAAGGGGGCCGATCCGCAGTTCGTCACCGCGGTCGCGAACTCGTTTGCCGAGGAATACCAGAAACTGAGCATCCAGCTCAAGGTCGAGCCGATGCGCAAAGCCTCGGCCTACTTCAGCGAACAGACCAAGGTGCTGCGCGACAATCTGGAAGTGGCGCAAAGCCGGCTGTCCAAATATCAGCAGGAGCATGGCCTGGTCAGCGTCGACAACCGCCTGGACGTCGAATCGAACCGCCTCAACGACCTGTCGGCCCAGCTGGTGCAGGCCCAGGGGCAGATGATGGAAGCCACCTCGCGCCAGCGCATGGCGCAGGGCAGCGATGGCGCGCAATCGCCGGACGTGGCGCAGAACTCGCTGATCCAGAGCCTGA
The DNA here is from genome assembly GCF_964254095.1 of Duganella sp. LjRoot269. Taxonomy (NCBI): domain Bacteria; kingdom Pseudomonadati; phylum Pseudomonadota; class Betaproteobacteria; order Burkholderiales; family Oxalobacteraceae; genus Duganella; species Duganella sp. LjRoot269. Next base: position 2,194,971 of record NZ_CAXUSL020000001.1, read on the forward strand.
AGCTGAATCTCGGCAACGCCGAGTCGAAGCTGGCGGAAATGTCGCAGCGCCTGGACCGCAACCATCCGCTGTATCAGAGCACCCTGGCCGAAGTCGAAAAGCTGCGCAGCGAGCTGCGTGAGCAGACCAGCCTGATGTCGCGCAGCGTCAGCAACAATGCCCAGATACTGTCCCAGCGCGAGGCCGCCGTGCGCGATGCGCTGCGCCAGCAAAAAGACAAGGTGCTGGAGCTGAACCGTACCCGCGACGAAATGAATGTGCTGGCCAAGGATGTCGAAAGCGCGCAGCGCGCCTTCGACGCGACCTCGCAGCGCTTCTCGCAGACGCGTATCGAAGGCGCCTCCGACCAGTCCGACATTTCCGTGCTGAACCCGGCGGTCGCGCCTATCGATCCGTCGTCGCCGAAAGTGCTGCTGAACATCGTGCTGTCGGTCTTCGTCGGCGGCATGCTGGGCGTCGGCGCCGGCGTGCTGGCCGAACTGGTGGACCGCCGCGTGCGCTCCGGCGCCGATCTGGCCGACGCGCTGCAGCTGCCGGTGCTGGGCGTCGTCGACTGGTCGCAGAGCGGGGGCGCCAACAAGCCGCGTCGCCTGATCAATTCCGTCATCCCGCGTCGCCTGCGTTTTAATTAAGGACCCCTTACCATGAATCATCCAGCCCCTACCTCACTGACGCCAACGGCACCGCGTGGCGACACCAGCATTGGCGGTTTGCTCCTGGAATCGGGCAAGATCACGCCGGAAAGCGCCGAACGCGTGTTGCGTATGCAAAAAGAGCTGGGCATCCGCTTCGGCGAAGCCGCGCAGCGCCTCGGGCTGATCACCGAGGCCGACATCCAGCAGGTGCTGGCGCGCCAGTTCGACTATCCGTATCTGCAGCCGGGCGAGGCCAAGTATCCGGACACGCTGGTGGCGGCCTACCAGCCCTTCAGCCACCAGGTGGAAATCCTGCGCGCGGTGCGCAGTCAGCTGATGTTGCGCTGGTTCGCGCGCGGCCGCCGCGGCCTGGCCGTGGTCGGCCTCAACTCGGGCGATGGCGTCAGCCTGTTTACCGCCAATCTGGGCGTGGTGTTTTCCCAGCTGGGCGAGCGCACGCTGCTGGTCGATGCCAACTTGCGCCGGCCGCACCAAAGCACGGTGTTTGACTTGAAGACGCCGCAGGGGCTGTCCGATATGTTGGCCGGCCGGGCGCAACTGGACGCGATCCAGAAGATCCCGTCCTTCGTCGACCTGTCGGTGCTGGCCGCCGGCACGGTCCCGCCGAACCCGCAGGAGCTGCTGAGCCGTAATGTGTTTGCGGAGCTGCATGTCCAGCTCGAGGCTAATTTCGACGTGGTACTCTACGACGCCGCCGCTTATGCGCTGGGCTCGGACGCGCTGGAAATCGCCCGCCGTGTCGGCGGCGCGCTGGTGGTGGTCCGCAAAAACCATACTAGCCAGCCGGCGCTGCAGGCCATGGTCGAGCAGCTGACCCGCGGCGGCGCCGAGGTGGTCGGTACCGTGCTGATCGACTATTAAGACGATTAACTACCATGAGCGAATTAAGCATGTCCGCTACGATGCCTCGCTGGCAGGGAATCAGGGCTGCAATGCCGGAATGGCTGCCGATCGTGATCGGCATGCTGGCGATGTATCTCCCCACGCTGTACGGCCTGTGCACCGATACCTGGGCCAATGAAGAACAGGCGCATGGCCCCATCATCCTGGCGCTGTCGGTCTGGCTGCTGTACCGGGAGTGGCCCGAGATGATGCGGCGCAGCGAAACGGCGGCGCCGTCGGCATGGGGCTGGCCGCTGCTGGTGGTCGGTGCGCTGCTGTATATCCTGGGACGTTCGCAGCATGTGGTGCTGGCCGACGCCGGTTCGGTGGTGTGGGTGCTGTCGGCCATCCTGTTGCTCAAGCGCGGCGTGGCCGGCTGGCGTGCGCTGGGTTTCGCGCTGTTCTTCATGCTGTTCATGATACCGCTGCCGGAAACACTGGTGACGGCGGTGACCATTCCGATGAAGCTGGCCGTGTCGTATGTCACCGAGCATATCCTGTTCTGGCTCGGCTACCCGATCGCCCGCAGCGGCGTCGTGCTGCAGATCGGCCCCTACCAGTTGCTGGTGGCCGACGCCTGCGCCGGCCTGCACACCCTGCTGACGCTGGAGGCGCTGGGCTTGTTCTACCTGCACGTGATGCGCCATGTCTCGCCGCTGCGCAATACCGTGCTGGCCATCCTGATCGTGCCGATCTCGTTTACCGCCAATGTGATACGGGTCATGGTGTTGACGTTGATCACGTATTACTTCGGCGATGCCGCCGGCCAGGGATTCCTGCACGGGTTTGCCGGCATGGTCCTGTTCGTGACGGCGCTGTCGCTGATCCTGGCGGTCGACTCGGTGCTGCCGCTGCTGCTGAAAAACATAGACAACCCGCCGCGGGAAGCGAAGGTGTAGCATGAAAAAACCAATGGTAATCAGCTTGATGCTGTGCGGGACGATGGTGCTCAGCAGTGCGCTGGGCAAGATCATGGTGCCGACGGAAATGCTGGCCGACGAGCAGGCCAAATTCACGCTGGAGCAGATCGTGCCGGCCAGCTTCGGCGACTGGACCATCGACACCAGCCTGGTGCCGGTGCAGGTCAGCCCGGACGTGCAGGCGCGCCTGGACAAGATCTACGGCCAGACGCTGGCGCGCACCTATATCAACAGCCAGGGGCAGCGGGTGATGCTGTCGCTCGCCTATGGCGGCGACCAGAGCGATTACATGGCGGTGCACAAGCCGGAGGTGTGCTACGCGGCGCAAGGTTTCGAGGTCGGCGAAGTGCAGCCGGCGCAGGTGCGCACCGCCGAAGGCATCATCCCGATCAAGCGCATGGTGGCGGTCAGCGGCGCGCGCTCCGAGCCGGTGACCTACTGGATCCGCCTGGGCGACCGCGCCATTACGACCGGACTGGACCAGAAGCTGCGCCGTCTCAGCTATACCCTGGCCGGCAAGGTGCCCGATGGCATGCTGGTGCGCGTCTCCAGCATCGACCGCGACGCCGCTGCCTCCTATGCCTTGCAGGACGGTTTCATCAATAGCATGCTGGCGGCGATGCCGGCGGCCGACCGCTACCGTCTGACTGGTTCCTTTACCGTTGCGTCGAATTGAAATGAGTGCTACTGCCGCAGAATCGACCTTGTTGGACCGCGAGATGGGCCAGGCCGCGCTGCCGGTGCTGCTGATGGCGACCGACCAGTTGCCTTATCCGCCACGCAACGGCATTACGCTGCCGTTCTACAATTACCTGATGGGTTTGCAAGCGCATTACCAGCTGCGGCTGGTGTTGTTTGTCGACGCCGATCATCCGCCCGATCCGCAGGCATGGGCCGACAACGAGGCGCGCTTCGGCGCCATCGTCCAGGTCCCGCTGCGGCGCCGTTCGAAGTGGCGGCGCCTGGCCGACGAGTTGCGCGGCGCCGAGATGTTCCAGCACGGTTATCAGCTGGCCGCTGCGGCATTGCCGACGCTGCCGGCGGCCGAACGGCTGCTGATCTCGCCGATGAGCGCCGTGGCCAAATGGCGTAGCAGCGGTTTGGCTGCCGTCGCGGCGGTGCCGCTGGCGGTTGCCGCGCTCAATGACTGCACCGCGGCCGAATACTATTTCCGTGGCAGCCAGAGTTTCGGCGGCTGGAAGGGCCGCCTGAAAGGGCTGCTGGACCGGCTGCGCACGCCGCTGGTGGCGCGTGTCGAGGCGCGTCTGCTGCAGCCCTATCAACATCTGTTGTTGCAAACCCAAACCGATGCCGACCTGATGGGCCGCTTGGTGTCGTCCGAGCTGGCGCGCCGGGTTCAACTGGCGCCCAATGGCGTGCGGCTCGATTACTTCGAGCTGACGCCGGCGGCGTCAAGCCGGCAGATTGTGTTTGTGGCCGAATTGAGCGGGGAATACGCCGCCATCGCTCACTGGCTGGTGCAGGAGGTCTGGCCGCTGGTGGCGGCGGGCGATGCCGACTGCCGGCTGCTAATGGTGGGCAAGGGCGCGTCGCCGGCGCTGCAGCAAGCCATCGCGTCGGCGCAGCGTGTCGCCCACGTCAGTTTCGTGCCGGATTTGACCGACGTCTATGGCCAGTCGATGATGGCCCTGAGTCCGGTGTTCAAGGGCTTCGGGCTGATCAACAAAACGCTTGAGGCGATGGCGGCGGGGCTGCCGGTGGTCGGCGGCGTCGCCGCCTTCAACGGCATCGCCGAATTCCGCGATCGGCACAACGGCATCGCCGCGCCACGCACGACGCAGCAGTTCGCGCAGGCCATTCTGTCCTTGTCGCAAGATTCGGAGCGGCGCCGGCAGGTCGGGTTGGCGGGACGCGCCGCCGTGGCCAGCCAATTCCGCTGGGAAACTACTGTCGCGGCTATCCACACCCTGCTGCAAGCCTAGCGTGCGGCTTCGCCGCCGTGCCAATCCGGCAGTTGTGATCAATTTGCAACGTATTGCCTACATCCTTACTTTTTTCACCACAAAAGTGTTGCTTCAGTGCACAAAATGTGGTGTGTCTCAACGAAAATTAATTTTTTTGAGCAACTTTCGTTGCGCGCAACCGTGGAAATGATATTCTCGATGCGAATCAATCTCGATATTTACCTGACCGGCTGTTCTTCCTGGATATTGGCGCCGCCCATCGCGATGTTTATACAACGCGTTATTAAGACCGACAAGATTGCTGCGGTCTTAATATGGATGACTAATTAAGGTGGGGCCGCCAACGGCCCGGATAGGCGAGAGATGATTAATGCAATAGAAGCGAGACCGCGGGTATACAACCCGACCATGGTATTCGTGTTGGCCGTGGTGGGATATGTCGGTCTGTTATCGGCCGGCACGCTGTTGAATTCGGGCGTGTTAAAAGCCTTGTCGTATGCGATGGCATTCGGCATTTTTTTAACCATGTGCGTGGTCCACGCCTTTTTGCCCAAGTTGAAAACCGCCGTGCCGAAGTTCGGCCTGCCGCTGGCGGTGTATTACTTTGGATTCGTCTGTTCGCTGATGGTCAACCATGACGAACTGGCTTATTCGGATTTGCTGAAAATGTTCATGGGGCCGGCGTTCCTGCTGTTCGGCACCGCCTTCGAGGCGCGCCAGGACGTGGTGTTGTGGGAGCGGCTGGCGGTGCGCCAGGCATTCTGGTTGATGGCGCTGCTGCCGGTGCTGGTCTGGCTGGTGCAACTGGCGACAGGGTTGGCCAGCGGCGGCGCGGGCGGCGGACGCGAGATGCTGATGGGCGGCGGCGGCGAGGTGTCGATTTTCTCGAATCGCAACAACGCCGCGCTGTATGCGGTCAGCCTGCTGGCCTTGTACAACGTGCTGTCCGGGCGAGCGGTACGGAATGTGGCGCTGATACTCGCGACCGGGGTGATCTTCGTGACACTGGGTGTGCTGGTGGCCTTGGTCGTGGCGCTGGCGTTGACGGTGGTCAAGGTGCGGACGCTGCGCTATGCGGTGCCGGTGGTGCTGGTGGTGGTGCTGGCGATGGTGTTGTTTCCGGAAGCGGTGGTGTTCAAACGCATCATTCCGGTGATCGACAGTGTCAAGCTGCTGTGGAGCGGCAGGATACGGCTGGCGACGGTCAGCTATGGCGACCTGGTGTTGCTGCTAAAGACGTCGGATTTGTCGTTTTTGTTCCGGCTGAAGCATTGGAATAATTTGCTCTCGTTGTTGGCTGACGGTAGCTGGTATCAATGGTTATTTGGATTTGGAGTCGGTTCATCGGTACGTTTGTCGCAAATACATCTAGTGCCACACAATGATTACTTGCGCTATCTCTTTGAATGCGGTTTGATAACGTGTATCGGGTTTATTTCCACCATTGTTTTAATCATTCGTTCTTGTGGCCGCCGTTGGGAGACCGTGCCGTTATTGACAATTTCTTTATATTTCTTTTCCGAGAATCTGATTAATAATTATTTGGCGATGGCGATCTTTTATTTCTGCGCCGGCGCCTTGACCTTCCGCATAGGGAATCGACATGTTGATACATCAATACCGTAAAATGGCTGGCGCTCTGGTTGCCGGCCTGATATTGGCCGGAACGGCGCAAGCCGGAGCCATTGCGCGCGTGCCGCTGACGTACGCGCAGTTACAGGACATGGGACTGGACTGGACCCGCAAGCATGAGGGCTATCCGATGGGTGTGCCCGCAGGCTACGATTGGTACGCCAAACCGGTCAAGCACTGGTGGAATGATCCCCGCGGCTTCCTGGCCACCACCGGCTGGGGCCAGGTGTTCTATCTGAACGGCGCCAAGGCCAGCACCAATGTGGTGCAGATACGCAACTTCCAGACCCTGATGTGCTACGGTAGCCCGCACAAATGGGTATTGCTGCAAAAGGGCAATGTGGACGGCGGCCAGTACCGCGCCGATTTCTCCAACAATACCTCGGTGGCGCCGGCGCTGTTCGTCAAGACCGACGCCGAGACCACAGTCGGCTTCGCGCAAAACGGTGCCTTCCATTTCTGGCCGGTGATGGGGCGTGCCACCATTCCGGATCCGAAAACCGTCTGCGGCGTGGTGGTGCTGATGGAGGCGCGCGTGGCGCTGCCGCCCACCACCAGCACCACGACTGCGCAAGCGCTGCTTGACGCGCAGCTCGCCAACCAGATCAAGCCCGACACGTATCTGATCGGCGCCGGTGTCGACTATTGGACCACCAAGACGGCCGGCTGGGACAACTACAAGACCAACGGCGACCTGGGTATCGGGCGCCTGAAGCTGGTGACCAAGGATTGGGCGTGGGTGGGCTTGAGCTCGGCCTCGGACGCTGACGCCTTGCTGTTGTTCCAGAGCGGTTACGATATGGGTAATTTTAAATAATAAAATAAACACAACGCGTAGCGAAATTCCCGGTCGAGTCAGGTATGATATGCCTGACTGACGTGGGACCATGGCGGATTGCGATTCCTGACGTCGGATAATAACGGCTGCAGGGGTTGTGAGCCGCCATTTTCCATTTGCAGACGCCGCATGGCGTGCAGGTGGCGCCCCGGCGGGGCGTTTTCGGATGAATTGCCGAGAGTTGGAACCGGGATGAAGAATAAGAAGTTGCTGAGTATCAATAATTACCACTATCGGCGCGGCGGCTCGGATGTGGTCTATCTGGAACATGCCGCACTGATGGAAGAGTTGGGTTGGGACAATGCCTTCTTTTCCATGCAGCACCCGAACAATCTGCCCAGCGACTGGTCGCGCTATTTCGTGGACGAACTCGAGTTCGGCCACAGCTATTCCCTGGCCAACAAGATCAGCATGGCGGCCAAGGCGGTGTATTCGTTCGAGGCGCAGCGCAAGCTGACGCGCCTGCTGGCCGACTACCAGCCGTCGATCGCCCATCTGCACTGCATCTATCACCATTTGTCGCCCTCCATCCTGCCCACGCTGGCCAAGGCCGGCGTGCCGGTGGTGATGACGGCGCACGACCTGAAGATCGCCTGCCCGGCCTACAAGATGCTCAACGACGAGGGCATTTGCGAGCGCTGCAGGGATGGCAGCGTGCTCAACGTCGTCAGGCACCGCTGCGTGCGCGGCTCGCTGGGCGCCAGCGCCATCGTCGCCGTCGAGAGCGGCCTGCAGCGGCGCATGCAGACCTACCGCCGCTACCTGGACAAGGTGGTGGTGCCGAGCCGCTTCTTCATGGAGAAATTCGTTGAGTGGGGCTGGCCGCGCGAGCAGTTCGTCTACATTCCCAACTATGTCGACGCCAGCCGTTTCGCCCCGCACTACGCGGCGGGCGACTATTTCCTGTTCTTTGGCCGCCTGGCGCCGGAGAAGGGCGTGGCCACGTTGCTGCGCGCCGCCGCCGCCGCCGGCGTGCGGCTGAAGATCGCCGGTACCGGCCCGATCCAGGAGCAGCTGCATGCGCTGAACGCCGAGCTGGGCGGCGCCGCCGAATTTCTGGGCTACCAGTCCGGCGCCGCGCTGCACACGCTGATCCAGCAGGCGCGCGCGGTGGTGCTGCCGTCCGAATGGTACGAGAACGCGCCGATGAGCGTGCTCGAGAGCTGCGCCTTCGGCAAGCCGGTGATCGGCGCCGACATCGGCGGCATCCCCGAGATGATCGAACCAGGCCAGACCGGCTGGACCTTCCCCAGCCGCGACGTGGCCAGCCTGACGGCGCTGCTGGCCCAGGTCCAGGCCATGCCCGACAGCGCGCTGGAGCAGTGCGGCCGGGCGGCGCGCGCGATGGTCGAGCAACGCTTCAATCGCGACGGCTATGTCGCGGCCACCTTGCAACTGTATGCAGATCTCGGAGTGAACGCTTAAATGAATCCCAAAACTCTACGCATCCTGGGTACGCGCGGCGTGCCGGCCAGCCATGGCGGTTTTGAAACCTTTGCCGAGCACCTGGCGCTGTACCTGGTCAAGCGCGGCTGGGACGTCACCGTGTATTGCCAGGACGACGGCGGCAGCGCGGTGTACGAGGACAGCTGGCGCGATGTGCGCCGGGTGCACATCCCGGTGCGCCGCGGCGGTGCCGCCGGCACCATCGAGTTCGACTGGAAGGCCACGCTGCACTCGGCGCGCGAGCCCGGCCTGGTGTTGACCCTCGGTTACAACACGGCGGTGTTCGGCCTGTGGTACCGCTTCAAGGGATTGACCAATCTGTTCAATATGGACGGCATCGAATGGCGCCGCCAGAAATGGGGCGCGGTGGCGCGCACCTGGTTCTACCTGAATGAATGGGCCGGCGCCTGGCTGGGCAACCACCTGATCGCCGACCACCCGCATATCAAGAAGCACCTGAGCTCGCGCGTGCAGGCCGACAAGATCACCACCATCGCCTACGGCGCCGACCGCATCACGCAGGCCGACGCCGCCGTGCTGGCGCCGTATGGCCTGGAGGCGGACCGCTATGCGATTCTGATCGCCCGCGCCGAACCCGAGAATTCCATCCTCGAGGCGGTGCAGGCCTGGTCGGCCAGGCCGCGCGGCATGCCGCTGGTGGTGCTGGGCAAATACGATCCCGGCCACGCCTATCAGCGCGCGGTGCAGCAGGCCGCCTCGGACGAGGTCAAGTTCATCGGCGCGGTGTACGAGCCGGCCGCCGTGCAGGCGCTGCGCCTGTATGCGCGGCTGTACGTGCACGGCCATCAGGTCGGCGGCACCAATCCCTCGCTGGTCGAGGCGCTGGGCGCCGGCAATCCGGTGCTGGCGCACGACAACCCGTTCAACCGCTGGGTGGCCGGCCCGCAGGCCGCGTATTTCAGCGGCGCCGCCGGCGCCGCCGCGCAGCTCGACCAGATTCTCGACGACAGCGCGCGCCTGGCCGCCATGCGCGCCGGCAGCCTGGAGCGTCACGCCGCCGAATTCACCTGGGAGCAAATCCTGGGCGACTATGAAACCCTGTTGCTGCCGTACGCGGCGGCGGCCGTGGCCACCGCCACCGCCGGCCCGGCGCGCTGAGGGAGGACCACCTATGGCTATCCTGGTGACTGGCGGTCTGGGCTACATCGGCTCGCATACCTGCGTCGAACTCATGGCCCACGGCCACGACGTGGTGTTGCTGGATAATTTATCCAACAGCAAACTTTCAGTGGCCGCCCGTCTGGCCACGATCACCGGACGGGCGCCGGTGGTGGTGGAGGCCGACACGCGCGACCGCGCCGCACTCGACGCCGTCTTTGCCCGCCACCAGATCACGGCGGTGATCCATTTCGCCGGACTGAAGGCCGTCGGCGAATCGGTGGCGCAGCCGCTGCGCTACTACGACAACAACGTCCAGGGCACGCTGGTGCTGCTGGCCGCGATGGCCCAGGCCGGCGTGCACACGCTGGTGTTCAGCTCGTCGGCGACGGTGTACGGCGATCCTGCCAGCGTGCCGATCCGCGAGGACTTCCCGCTGGCCGCCACCAATCCCTATGGCCGCAGCAAGCTGATGGTCGAGGAGGTGCTGCGCGACCTGGCGCGCGCCGAACCGCATTGGCAACTGGGCCTGCTGCGCTACTTCAATCCGGTGGGGGCCCACGAAAGCGGACTGATAGGCGAAGACCCGAACGGCGTGCCGAACAATCTGTTGCCCTTCATTGCCCAGGTGGCCGAAGGCCGGCGCGCGCAGTTGTCGGTGTTTGGCAATGACTATGCGACGCCCGACGGCACCGGCATGCGCGACTACATCCACGTGATGGACCTGGCGCTGGGCCATGTGCGCATGCTGCAGCGCTTCGGCAGCGACCCCGGCCTGTACACCTACAACCTGGGCACCGGGCGCGCCAACAGCGTGCTGGAGATGGTGCGCGCCTTCGAGCAGGCCAGCGGCCGCGCCGTGCCACTGCAGATCGTGGCGCGGCGGCCGGGCGACATCGCCCAGTGCTACGCCGACGCCAGCCTGGCCGAGCGTGAGCTGGGCTGGAAAGCCAGCCGCGGCGTCGAGCAGATGTGCGCCGACGCGTGGCGCTGGCAATCGAGCGCCAAGTAGCGTCCGCACCGCATGACAAGATGCGATTTTGTTGCACTGCAATGCTATACTTGAACAAGTGGCAATGCTGCGGCGCGCGTCACGGCGCCCGCTCCGACTAACTGCTTAGACCTGTGTATGGCGCTGTTCAAGAACCTTTCCCTGATGGCTTTATCGACTGGCATGCGGCTGTTGGCGGGCGTGCTGTCGCTGGCGGTGACGGCGCGCAGCCTGGGGCCCGAGCAATTCGGCCTGCTGATGTTCTGGATGGCGGTGTGCGGCCTGCTGAGCGTGGTCAGCAATTACGGCCTGTCGACCTTTTTGCTGCGCGAGATCGGCCGCGACCGGGCCGCCGCGCCGCAGCTGATCGGCCTCACGCTGAGCGCCAAGCTGATCCTCAGCGCCGCGCTGCTGGCCGGCGGTCTGCTGGCGCTGCCGTTCATCGGCGGCCAGCCCGCCTTGATTTTCCTGCTGCTGCTGCTGGCGCTGATCGGCGAGAGCTTTGCCGATTATTTTTGTACCGGTTTTCGCGCACGCGACCGCTTCGACCTCGATGCGCGCCTGGCGGCCATGTCGGCGCTGCTGTACAGCGCGGTGGTGGCGCTGGCGGCCTGGGGCACCGGCTCGCCGCTGGTGGTGGCGCTGGCCTATCTGGTGTCGCGCGGCGCGGTGGCGCTGATCGCCCGCCATATGCTGAACCAGGTGCTGGGGCCGGTCCGGGTGGCGCCATGGCGCGAGGGCTGGGCGCTGGTGCGGCGCACCCGCAGCTATGCGCTGGACATGGCCATGGGCACCTTGTTCGGCCAGGTCGACAGCGTGGTGCTCAATTATTTCGGCGGCCCGGTGGCGGTCGGCCTGCACCAGGGCGGGATGCGTTTCTTCCTGGCCGGCACCCAGGCCGGCACCGTGCTGTCGAACGTCTTTATTCCGCGCACCGCCGCCACCCAGCAGGGGCCGGCGGCGGTGCACCAGCGCGAGAAGTGGCGGCTGCAAAGCGCCTTTCTCGGCATCGGCATCGTCGGCGGCCTCGGCTTCGTGCTGGGCGGGCCGCTGATGGTGCACACCCTGTTCGGCCCGAGGTTTTTGCCGCTGATCGCGCTGACGCCATGGTTCGGCGTGCTGTTCGTGCTGCGCTCGGCGGCCTCGTCCTGGGGCATCGTGCTGACGGTCGAAGGCGGCCAGCGCTATCGCGCGCTGGCCTCGGTGGCGCACTGGGCCGTGGTCGGGCTGCTGTGCCTGCAGCTGGTGCCACGCTATGGCAATGTCGGCTGGCTGTGGTCTTTGATCGGCGGAAATGTGCTGCTGCTGCTGGCGTATATCGGCGGCGTAGCCAAACCCGGCCATGGCAATGGCCGCATGGTGGCCGTGACGGCGCTGGTGATGCTGCTGTTCCTGCCGGTGTTGCGTCTGGCCTGAACGCGTGCGTTTCTTACTGTAGTTGAACCTCTGAAAATTGTGGACATGAAAAGCGAACACCCGATCCAGAACGTTGTCGAGTCCGGTTTATGCACAGGGTGCGGCCTGTGCGCCGCCATTTGTGCGCCGGACAAGGTCAGCATGCAAATGAGCGCGGCCGGCTATCTGCGTCCCCACGTGACGATCCCGATCAGCGTGGCCGAGCGCCAGCTGTTTGACGCGGTCTGCCCCGGCGTGGCCGTGCGCCACGAGGCGCGCGATGCCGCCGCGCCCAGCCATCCGATATGGGGACCGATGACCACCTGCCAGACCGGCTACTCGACCGATGCCGAACTGCGGCGCTATGGTTCCTCGGGCGGCGTCATCTCGGCGCTGGCGGTGTATCTGATCGAATCGGGGCAGGTGGACTTCGTGGTGCAGAACTCGGCCCCGGCGGCCGATCCGCTGGGCAACCAGGTGCAGGTGTCGACCGGCAAGGACGATGTGCTGAAGTCGGCCGGTTCGCGCTACGCGCCGTCGGCGCCGCTGGTGGACCTGGCGCGGCTGCTGGAGAGCGGCAAGCGCTTTGCTTTCATCGGCAAGCCGTGCGATGTGGCGGCGCTGCGCGCGCTGGCGCGGCACGACCTGCGGGTCGACCAGCAGATACCGTACTTCCTGTCGTTCATGTGTGCCGGCGTGCCCAGCCGCCGCGGCACCGAGGCCGTGGTGCGGCGGCTGGGCATGGACGGGGAACAACTGCTGTCGTTCCGCTATCGCGGCGACGGCTGGCCCGGCAAGGCCCGCGCCGTCACCACCGATGGCCGCAGCGCCGAGATGGATTATGCGACCTCATGGGGCGAAATCCTCAATCGCCATCTGCAGTTCCGCTGCAAGATTTGTCCGGACGGCACCGGCGAGTTCGCGGACATCGTGTGCGCGGACGCCTGGTACGGCGAGGATGGCTATCCCTCGTTCGAGGAGCGCGACGGGCGCAGCCTGGTATTGGGGCGCAGCAGCAAGGGCGCGGCGCTGATAGAGCAGGCGCGCCAGGCCGGCGCGCTGCATCTGGACCCGCTGGACGTGGCCGAGATCGCGAAAATGCAACCCTATCAGGTAATGCGCAAGAAAGTCGTGCTGGGCCGGGTGCTGGCGGCGCGGCTGGCGCTGGGCCGGGCACCGGTCTACCGCAATATGGGCCTGCTGCGGGCCTCGCTGACGGCCCGTCCCACGATGTGGTTGCGCAACGCCGTCGGAACTTTTAAACGAGCAAAAGGAGAAGTTGCATGAATCGTGCCGTGACGCCGCAAGGCAAATCCCTGACCATAGGCCTGTTATGGCATTCGTTCTCGTCGGACAACCTGGGCGTCGGCGCGCTGAGCCAGTCGCAGCTGGCGATCTGCACCGAGGCGGCGGCGCAGGCCGGCGTGGCCTTGCGCTTCGTGGTGTTTGGCACCCGCGGCGGATCGAGCTATGGCCTGGACGACGCGCGCCTGAAGATCGGCAACACCATCGCCTTGCGCGAACTGGTGTACCGGCGCTCGACGTTCCCGTCCGAGCTCAACGAGTGCGACCTGGTGCTCGATATCGGCGAGGGCGACAGCTTCGCCGATATTTATGGCTTCAAGCGTTTCCTGACCTTCATCCTGACCAAGGTCATCGTGCTGGCCAAGCGCAAGCCGCTGATCCTCAGTCCGCAGACCATCGGTCCGTTCGACAGCTGGTACGCGCGCCTGATGGCGACCCAGGTGATGAAGCGCTGCCAGAAAGTGTTTGCGCGCGACACGCTGTCGTTCAATTACCTGCGTCAGGTCGGGCTGCGCGACAACGTGGCCGAGGTGGTCGACGTCGCCTTCCGCCTGCCGTACCAGGCGCCGGCCAAGGCCGACGATGGCAAGGTGCGTATCGGTATCAATGTGTCCGGCTTGTTGTTCTCGGGCGGTTACACCGGCGGCAACCAGTTCGGCCTGACCTTGGACTATGCCGCGCTGACGCGCACCCTGCTGACCGAATGGAGCAAGAATCCGGCGCACGAGATCTGGCTGATACCGCATGTGATTTCGGACGATTTGCCGCGCGACGACGACCGTATCGCCAGTGCCCAGCTGAAGCAGGAATTCCCGTCGCTGAAACTGGCGCCCGAGTTTGCCAGCCCGAGCGAGGCCAAATCGTTTATCGCCGGCATGGACTTCGTCACCGGCGCACGCATGCATGCCTGCATCGCGGCCTTCTCGTCGGGCGTGCCGGTGGTGCCGATCGCCTACAGCCGCAAGTTCAACGGCCTGTTCTCGATGCTGGGATACAGCTGGGTGGCCGATGCCAAGGCGATGAATAATGCCGATGCCGCCGCCATCATCCTGCGCGGCTTCGAGCAGCGCGCGCAGCTGGCGCTTGAAGTCCAGGCCGGCAACCAGAACGCCTTCGCCCGCCTCGATGGCTATACCGCCACGCTGGCGCAGATCTTCCGCCAGGTGGCCGAGCGCAAGGGCGTGCCGCTGCAGCCGGCGGTGCTGGCGGAGGCCGGTGCCGACGGGCGCTGACGCGATGAAGCTGGCCGTGTACCTGTACGACCAGGCCGGCGCGCAGGCGGCCGTCCGGCTGCTGGGGCGGCTGCGCCGGCGGCTGGCGTTCGAGCAGGTCTGCGTGGTGTACCGCGCGCTGCTCGATCCGGCTGCCTTGCAGGCGCTGGGCGACTGGCGGGCCGGCGCCGCGCGCTGCGACTGGCTGCCCTACGAAGGCGCGCAATGGGAGTTCGCCGCCTATCAGCTGGCGCTGGACCATCTGGGGCCGACGCCGGGCGGGCTGCTGGTGGTCAACGACACGGCCGGCCGCAACTATCCGTTCTTCGACGACGACCTGGCGCGCCTGGCGCAGCAGGCGGCGCTTTGCCGCGACGAGACGCAGCCTGCGCTGATCGGCAAGATCGAGGCCGGTCCCGCCACGTTTTCGCTGTGCCAGCTGCATTTCGCCCACTGGGTCCGCTCCAACCTGTTCTACCTCAACGCGGCCGGCGTGGCGGCGTTGCAGCGCACGCTGTTCGAGCCCGCCGTGTTTGCCGCGCCCAGCTATGTGCAGGGCCGGCTGGTGCTGGGGTTGCCGGCGTCGGCGGCGCTGGAGCAGCATCTGGCGCGCTGGATGTCGCTCGACCCGGCCGACGACGGCTGGATCGTCCATGCCGGCCGGCCGCACATGTCCGACGCGGTATTGCGCGGCAAGACAGGGTCGATTCTGCTGGAAAAGCGTCTGTCGTCGCGGCTGCAGGCTGCCGGCGGGCGCCTGCTGTCGTACGAGCCGGGCGGCGCGTCGCCGTGGCACCGGCTGCGGGTGCGGGCGTTCTTCTCGCTGCGCAGCCGCCTCAAGCGACTGCGCGCCCGCCTGGCGTGACTGCGCGGCGCAAGCGGCCGGTTCAGGTCCAGAGCAGACGGTGGGTGCTGCTGGTGGCCCGACCTTTCAGCGCCAAGGCGCGCTGCTCAAGCAGATGCCAGGACAGTGCGGCCAATGCCAGGGTGACTGCGCCCGACAGCAATATCATCGTTCCCGCTGAACATCCCGGTAGCAGGGCGGCCACGGCCTGCTGCACCGGGAATGCATAGATGTAGGTTCCATAGGAATAATCGCCGACCAGGTTATAGCGGCGCAGCATCCCGCCGGGGACGTAGGCGAGGTAGAACAGCAAATAGGCCAAACTGAGCGTATAGACGACGAAAAACGGCTGCTTCCCCCATACCGCACTTCCCAGCAGCAGCGCCACCATAGCATAGAATAGCGGGCGCTTCAGTTCGATCCGGTCGCGGCACACATAGTAGGATGCGCCGCAGAAAAACATAAAAAACAGCCGTTCGAACTGGCCGGCGGCGCCCGACGCCAGGTATTCCGCCAGCGTGGCAATGCCTGCGATGACGGTCGACGCCAGGATCGCCCAGGTCATCGCCCTTAGCCGGAATTGGCGTTTTAAGCGCAAGGCCAGCCAGGACACCGCCAGAATCAAATACATTCTTACCTCGTATGGCATGGTCCACAGAGAGCCGTTGACAGCGCCAGGATAGGGGTTGTTCTCGAATACCCCGGGCAGAATGAAATTCGTGCCGGCGACCAGAAGCAGATTCTTGACCAGATAAATATAAACCACTTTGCTGGCGAAATATTGGTGCAGCGGCAGCGTGGTAAACAAGGGGCCCAGCACCAGCACCGTCAGCAGCAGCGCCACCAGCAGCGCCGGGTAGATCCGCAGCAGGCGTGCCCAGCAAAACTCAATCAGGCTCTGCCGTTTCAACAGGCTGCCGGTGACCAGGAAGCCGCTGGCGATAAAGAATATGTCTACCGCGAACGAACCCATGGTCATCCCCAAGCTGTCTCGCAGGGGTTCGACGCTGCCGCTCAGCGCGAAACTATGGGTGAACAGGACCGCCAGCGCGGCCAGGATGCGTATCAGATTGAAGTTGTTGTCTTTGCCGGAGCAGCGATCTGCGAGGTTCATTCGGGGCCACTTTCTCGTCTGCCAGCGCGTGCCGATACCGCAGCTCGGCAGCATGGGGGTTAAGGGGACTGGCGCAATATGCGACGCCCATAAAGTTGTGTTTTTCTAATTTTGTAATTATATAATTTTTTTTCATTTCCACCATCGCCCGGCAGTGCCGTACGGCGCTCGACGTCACCGGAGTTAGCTCGGTTGCACGATTTAGTGTAGCATCAATTTGCTGCGGTGCGGCATCGACGACGAGCCGGCTGCCGGTAATGCGTTTGCCGCAGACCGTGAGTCTCCATTGCAACGCTGTCGCGCACGGGTGGATGCATTGCCACGTGCGGCGGTTATAATTGAGGCAAGAAAGCTGAAATTATGAAATATAAATTTACTATTTGGCATGGTATGTCCGTGCAGGACAAATAAGATGAAATTATCTGTGGCTAAGATCGACAACTTTTGGACTCCGCTGCACGGCTTACGCGGCATCGCTGTGATGTTTGTGGTGGCGTCGCATATGGGCAATGCCGGCATGCCGTTATTGCCCTTCCCGCATAATGCGGTGGGTAAAGTTGGAGTGTGGATATTCTTCGGCTTGAGTGCATTCCTGCTCACCAATCGCCTCCAGGCTGCGCTGCGCCGTAGCGCATCGGTGGGGCGTACGCTGGCGAGCTACTTTGTCAGCCGGGTTTTTCGCATCTATCCTTTGTTTTTGCTGGTCTTGCTGATCAATTATTACAAGGGATGGATCGATGGGGCCGGTTTGCTGCATCATGTGCTGCTGACCGAAGGGCGCGAGGAACTGTGGGCCATACCCGTCGAATTTCGTTATTATTTTGTTATTCCTGTGCTGGTGCTGGTCGACCGGTTTCTGTCGTCGCGGTGGGCGCTGGTGCTATCGGGACTGGCGACTGCTTTGTCGTTGTATGTGATGGTGGCAAATCCGGCAGCGATTTATTCAAATGAAATCGCCCTGTTGCCGAAGGCCATGCCTTTGTTGTTAGGCAGCATGCTTGCGCTGACCTGGTCGCCCGCGCAGTTGGGCAGTGCCTGGCGTCCCAGCATGGCTGCGTTGGTCTCGTTGGTCTTGCTGATCAGCATGGCGCTGCTGACGTGGTGGTTTCGCGAAGTGCAAATGAAGTCGTTGCCGGTGGAGATGGCCGCCTGGAACTCGCTGCTGCTTAGTTTGACGGTGACCGGCTTGATCGCGTTTTCATTCGTCGGCAGCCCCTTGCGGCGACTGTTGCAAAATCGGGTGCTTGTGTGGCTGGGCGAAATCAGCTTCAGCATGTATTTGCTGCACATGTTTGTCGTGGGAAAAATCAGCAATATGCAGGCCGTCCCTGCCATTGCCAAGGGGCCGCTGGCACTGGGCGCTGTTTTGCTGTGTGCCTATTTGTCCTACCGTTTGGTCGAACAAAAGGGTATCGCTATCGGCAAGCTGTTGAACGAGCGCCTCAGGCTCAGCCGTCCGGCGGCGGAGGCGCCGACGACATCCACGGTCCGTCGGGCCGCCAGATGATTGCGTCTGGGAATCCTTCTTTTGCATGCTGCAATGCCATCGGCCCGCGCTGAACGCAAAGGCCTCAGTACGTTGTCCTATTGTCTAGCTTGCATATCAAAATCCCTGTAATATCAAATGCTGCAGCACGGCATAAGATGGCTGTTAAAGGGCGGTGCCGGTGCGCCGAAGAAATCCGGAGCAGGTCACAATGCGTGGTGCGCCTTGCTGTTGAGGGGCGGGAACATTAATGAGGAGCCGTTAAGTATGAAAGCAATGATATTGGCAGCCGGCAAAGGTACCCGAGTGCGGCCGTTGACGTACGACCTGCCCAAGCCAATGATCCCTATTCTGGGCAAGCCGGTCATGGCCTATCTGATCGAGCATCTGGCCAAATACGGCGTCAAGGAAATCATGGTCAATGTCAGCTATCTGCACGAGAAGATCGAGGACTACTTCGGCGAAGGGCATCAGTATGGCGTCCAGATCGGGTATTCGTTCGAAGGCTATACCAACGACCAGGGCGAGGTTGTGCCCGAGCCGCTCGGTTCGGCCGGCGGCATGAAGAAGATCCAGCAATTCGGCGGCTTTTTCGATGAAACGACGATCGTCCTGTGCGGCGATGCGTTGATCGATCTCGACATCAAATCCGCGCTGTTCGAGCATAAGCGCAAGGGCGCGCTGGCCTCGGTGGTGACGCGGGAGGTGCCTTGGGACAAGGTGTCGAGCTATGGCGTCGTCGTGACCGACAAGGATGGCCGGATCACTTCCTTTCAGGAAAAGCCCAGCCAGGAGGAGGCCCTGTCGAACTTCGCCAGCACCGGCATCTATATCTTTGAGCCGGAAGTGATCGATCTGATCCCGGCCGACCGCCCGTTCGATATCGGTTCGGAACTGTTCCCCCTGCTGGCAGAGCGCGGCTTGCCGTTCTATGCGCAGACCCGTGGTTTTAACTGGATCGACATCGGCAGCGTGCGCGACTACTGGGAAGTGTGCCAGAGCGTGCTGATGGGCGAAGTGGCCCATCTGGAAATGCCTGGCCTGCAGATCAACGACGGCCTGTGGGTGGGACTCAATACCAGCATCGACTGGAATGGCACGCGCATAGAGGGCCCGGTCTACATCGGTTCCGGCACCTGCATCGAACGCGAGGTGACCATCGTCGGTCCGACCTGGATCGGCCATGGCAGCCGGATTTGCGCCGGCGCCAAGGTGGTGCGCAGCGTGCTGTTCGAATACACGCGCGTGTTACCGAATGTTTCCCTAGATGAAATGATTGTCTTCAAAGACTATAGTGTCAACCGCGCAGGGGACATGAAGCACGCGTCGGAATATGATCCCGATGCCTGGGCTAATGCTCGTGACCGCCGCAACAAGCGCCGTACTGAAGACAGCAACGAAGAATTTATCCGAGAAGAGAAATAACGCATGAAAATTTATCCAGTCATCCTCTCCGGGGGTTCCGGCACTCGTTTGTGGCCATTGTCGCGCGCGGTGCTGCCCAAGCAGATGCTGCCGCTGGTCACCGGGCAGACCATGCTGCAGGAAACCTCGCTGCGCCTGCATGGCCGGCCTCAACTGATGGCGCCGCTGATCGTGTGCGGCAATGAGCACCGCTTCCTGGTGGCCGAACAGATGCGCGCCATCGGCATCGCGCCGCTCGGCATCCTGCTGGAGCCGGAGGGCCGCAACACCGCACCGGCGGTGGCCACCGCCGCTCACTTCCTGCAGGGCATCGACGCCGATGCGGTGATGCTGGTGCTGCCTGCCGACCACGTGATCAACGACATCGACGCTTTTTACGCCGCCATCGAGCAGGCGGCCGTCATGGTGGAGCAGGGCGCGCTGGCCACTTTCGGCATCGTGCCCACTGGTCCGGAAACCGGTTACGGCTACATCCAGAGCGGCGCCGCCACCGATGCGCCGCAGTGCTACAAGGTCGACCGCTTTGTCGAGAAGCCGGACCGCGCCACCGCGCAGGATTTCATCGCTGCTGGCAATTACTACTGGAATAGCGGTATGTTCCTGTTCCGCGCCGCCAGCTATTTGAATGAATTGCAGGAATTCGCGCCGGCCATCGCCGTCGCCAGCGCCGAAGCCATGGCCAAAGGCTATCGCGACCTGGATTTTTGTCGTCTCGATGAGGCGGCGTTCAAGGCTTGTCCGTCCGACTCGATCGACTATGCGGTGATGGAGCACACCCGTCACGCCATCGTGGTGCCGGCCGATATCGGCTGGAGCGATGTCGGTTCCTGGACGGCGTTGTGGGACGTGCAGCCACACGACGCCAACCACAACGCCACCCGCGGCGACGTCTACCTGGACGACGTGTCCGGTTCGCTGGTGCGCGCCGAGAGCCGCATCGTAGCGGTAGTCGGGGTCAAGGATCTGGTGGTGGTGGAAACCGCCGACGCCGTGCTGGTCGCACACAAGGACCAGGTGCAGCGGGTCAAGCAGATCGTTGAACATCTGAAGAAGGAAGGCCGCACCGAGCACCTGCATCACACCAAGGTTTACCGTCCGTGGGGCTGTTATGAGGGCATAGACATCGGTGATCGCTTCCAGGTCAAGCGCATCACGGTAAACCCGGGCGGCAAGCTGTCGCTGCAGATGCACCATCACCGGGCCGAACACTGGATCGTCGTCAGCGGCACCGCGCGCGTCACCTGCGGCGACACGGTCAGCCTGCTGACCGAAAACGAGTCGACCTACATTCCGATCGGTATGAACCACCGGCTGGAGAACCCGGGCAAGCTGCCGTTGCATCTGATCGAGGTGCAGTCCGGCAGTTATCTGGGCGAGGACGATATCGTTCGTTTCGAGGACGTCTACAAACGCAGCTGAGCGGCGTCCGCGCTCGCTGGACCGCCCTGGCCGGGCGGTTTTTTTTGCCGCGGCGGGTGCGCGCCTATGATACAGTCAGAACTATTTCCCACGACTGTTTTGGATCGGATACCATAATTGCGAAAGATGATTTTGTGGCTGGCGGCGCTGGCATGCTGGCACGGTGCGGCGCATGCCCAACTGGTCGCGCCGTCCGGCCTGCGCTCGGCCCAGCTGGCGCTGGTGATCAACGACGACGAGCCGAACAGTGTTGAGATCGGCGAATATTACCGCCAGGCGCGCAACGTGCCGGCCGAGAACGTGGTTCATGTGCGCATTCCGAACCGCCCGCGCAAGCTCGATGCCGAGCAATTCCGCCAGCTCAAGGAGCAGATCGACGCCAAGCTGGGGCCGCAGATCGACGCCGTGTTGATGGTGTGGACGGCGCCTTACGCGGTCGAGTGCAATTCGATCACGTCGGCTTACACCATGGGTTTCGATGCCGCCGTCTGCGCGCAACCATGCGGCCCCAGCAAGCCTAATCCGTATTTCAACGCGACCGGCGCTCATCCGCTAGCCGAGCACGACATGCGGCTGTCGATGCTGCTGCCGACCGACTCGGTCGAGGGCGCCAAGGCGCTGATCGGGCGCGGCGTCGCCAGCGGCTTCGCGGCGCCGGCAGCCAGCGCCTACTATCTGACCACCAGCGAGGGCGCGCGCAACAGCCGCGCCGCATTCTTCCCGCGCGCCGGCGTGGTGCCGTCGCGCAAGCTGACGATCAAGCGGCTGTCGGCCGACAGCATCGAAAACGAAAAAGACATCATGATCTACCAGACCGGCATGGCGCGCGTAGCCAAGCTCGACACGCTGCAGTTCCTGCCGGGGGCGTTGGCCGACAGCCTGACTTCCGTCGGCGGCGATTTGCTGGGCAGTTCGCAAATGAGCAGCCTGCGCTGGCTGGAGGCTGGCGCTACGGCCAGTTATGGCTCCGTGACCGAGCCCTGCAACTACTGGCAGAAATTCCCGCAGCCATCGGTGCTGCTGGCGCACTATCTGCGCGGCGCCAGCGCGATCGAAGCATACTGGCGCAGCGTCGCCTGGCCGGCACAGGGCGTGTTCATCGGCGAACCGCTGGCGGCTCCCTACCGGCTGCACTAGCGGCCGCCGGCCGGCACCGGCCGGGGCCGCCTCCAGATTTCCCGTATCTTTGTGAGTTCAGTCCTACTTCGCCGGCGCCCTGCCGGCGCGGCACGTCTACGTGCCGCGTTTCCCCTATGACGGCGGGGCTGGCGCGGTGGCGCCGGCACGGCGCCCGCATGTGTTGTATGATCGTCCGGCAAGTTTATAATATGAAACTATCAATAGTATCATTTTTGCCATGATAAGATCGTTGTGCAGTTTTGTACAACGATGCAGCCTGTCCGGGCTGCTTATCCGAGGGAGGATGCATATGAAGAAAGCTATGACCGCGCTGGCGGTGCTGGCCTTGGCCGGAGCAGGATGGGCGCCGCTGGCGCTGGCGGCCGATATCAGTCACGCTACGCAGGTGCTGGATCTGGGCCAGGGCAGCGCCAGCTTTGCCCGCACCATCGACGCCGGCAATGCCGGCAATACTTTTGCCGACCGTTACGATTTCACGCTGACCGGCACTTCGTCGCTGGTGGCCTTGCTGTCCGGATTTAACGGCACCGATTTCGGTGCTGTTACTTTCAACAATTTTAGCTTGGTCAATTCGGCCGGCTTGTCATTGGATGGCACGAAGGTATTGGATCAAGGCGGCATCCAGACCTGGCGCGTGGCGGCTCAGCCGCTGGTGGCGGACACGTATCATTTGCTGGTCAGCGGCAGCGTGCTGAACGCCAAGGCGACCAGCTATGTGGGAGCTGTGGCCGTCACGCCGGTGCCGGAGCCAGAAACTTACGCGTTGCTGGCGGGCGGACTGGGCCTGCTGGGATATGTGGCGCGTCGGCGCAAGACCTGAGCGGGCCAACTCCGCAAACCAAAACGGGGGCCCTGGCCTCCGTTTTTTTATTGCCGCGCGGTGCGCCGCCGTCGGAGCCGTCCCGGCCTGGCGAGGCGCCACCGTCACACCCCGGCTTAGTCTGAACGGACTAAGCCGGCGTCATCATGGCGTCATGGCCGGACCTTAATATGCAAATTGCAAGCTTCAAAATCAATTTGCCAACATTCCAGGACTGTTCATGAAAAAATTCTTCGCTACACCGGCCACCCGGGCCGCCGCCACCCCTGGCCGGCGCACCATCATCGCCGCCGCCTTGATGGCGGGCCTGTCGGCCCAGGCCCTGGCCGCCACGCCCATCGTCATCAGCCAGGTGTATGGCGGCGGCGGCAATTCCGGCGCCAAATACAAGAACGATTTCATCGAACTGTTCAACCGCGGCGACAGCGCCGTCGACATCAGCGGCTGGAGCGTGCAATACGCCAGCGCCACCGGCAGCAGCTGGCAGGTCACCAAGCTTGCCGGCAACACCGTGCTGCAGCCCGGCCAGTACTTCCTGGTCCAGGAAGCGGTCGGCACCGGCGGCACCGACAGCCTGCCGGCACCGGATACCATCGGCACCCTGGCGCTGAGCGGCACCACCGGCAAGGTGGCGCTGGTCGGCAACGTCAGCGCGCTGGCCGGCGCGGCGCCCGCCGCCGGCTCCTATGTCGACCTGATCGGCTTTGGCTCCGCCGGCTACTTTGAAGGCAGCGCCGCCGCGCCAACCCTGAGCAACACCACCGCCGCGCTGCGCGCCGCCGCCGGCTGCACCGACGCCGACAACAACGGCACCGATTTCAGCGCCGGCGAGCCGACCCCGCGCAACCGCGCCAGCGCGCTGCATGCCTGCGGCGTGCCGGCCGCGCCGCCTATCGTCGCCACCTGCCCGGCCAGCCTGTCGCTGGCCTTTGGCATCAGCGGAAGCGCCGACCTGAGCGCCACCGACAGCGACGGCGTCGTCAACAACGCCGTCATCACCTCGGCCGCCGTGCCGGGCATCAGCCTGGTCAACTTCCTGGCGGCATCGGCCGCCGGCGGCAACGCCACCGTCAGCCTGAACGTGGCCGCCTCGGTCCAGGCCAGCACCTATCCGGTGACGATCCGCTTCGACAACGACCAGTCCCAGCAAACCAGCTGCACCATCAACGTCAGCGTCGCCGCGCCGGCCACGCTGACCCACACGATTCCGCAAATCCAGGGCCAGGGCGACACCAGCCCGTACGCCGGCACCATCCAGACCACCGAAGGCGTGGTCACGGCCAAGGTCGGCTCCGGCTTCTTCATCCAGGACGAGACCGGCGACGGCGATCCGCTGACCTCGGACGGCATGTTCGTCTACACCACCGCCGCCAACAGCGGCACGGTGCAGGTCGGCGACAAGATCCGCATCACCGGCAGCGTCAGCGACTACGCGCCGGTCGCCGGCGGCCACGCCTACACCGAGCTGCAAAACATCAGCGCCATCGTCAAGCTGGCCGGCGGCATCAGCATCACCCCGACCAACGTCCAGCTGCCGCATCCGAACCTGGGCCAGGTCGAAGGCATGCTGGTGCGCTTCACCAATCCGCTGACCGTGTCGCAGCTGGAATTCCTGGGCGACCGCGGCGAAGTCACGCTGTCGTCGGGCCGCCTGGAAATCGCTTCCAACCGCTATCGCGCCGGCACCCCGGAAGCGCTGGCGCACGCCGCCGCCAACGCGCTCAACCAGATCGTGCTGGATGACGGCATCTTCGTCACGCCGACCACCATTCCCTACCTGGGCGCCGACGGCTCGCTGCGCGCCGGCGACACGGTGTCCGACCTGACCGGCGTGGTCGACTTCGGCGCCAAGGGCGGCGGCGGCGCCGGCTTCAAGCTGCAGCCGACCGTGGCGCCGGTGTTCTCGCAGGACAATCCGCGCACCGATCCGCCGGTGCTGGCACCGGGCAACATCAAGGTGGCCAGCGCCAACGTGCTGAACTACTTCACCACCTTCACCAACGGCACCGACGTCGAGGGCAACACCAACCAGGGCTGCTCGCTGGGTTCGTCGGTGGCCAAGTCGAATTGCCGCGGCGCCGACAACCTGAACGAGTTCAACCGCCAGACCACCAAGATCGTCGGCGAACTGAAGGCGATCAACGCCGACGTGTTCGGCCTGATGGAAATCCAGAACAGCGGCGAGTACACCGTGACCAAGCTGGTCGATGCGCTGAACGAAGCGATCTCGCCGGGCACCGGCCTCAAGACCTACGCCGTGGTACCGAAGCCGTCCACCACCGGCACCGACGCCATCCGCGTGGCGATGATCTACAAGCCGGCGGCGCTGACCATGGTCGGCAATGCGCTGACCGACGGCGACGCCATCAACAACCGTCCGCCGATGGCGCAAACCTTCAAGGCGGCCAACGGCGCCAAGTTCTCGCTGGTGGTCAACCACCTGAAATCGAAGGGCAGCTGCCCGAGCGGCAGCGGTCCGGACGCCGACCACAACGACAGCCAGAGCTGCTGGAACGCCACCCGCATCCTGCAGGCGCAGCGCCTGGTCAACACCTTCGTGCCGCAGGTGGTCAGCGCCGCCGGCGACGCCAAGGTGCTGCTGATCGGCGACTTCAATTCCTACGGCATGGAAGATCCGATCAACACCATCACCGCCACCGGCTACGTCAACCAGCTGGAGCGCTTCGTGCGCGGCAGCGGCGACATGCCGTACTCGTTCGTGTTCAACGGCGAAGCGGGCTACCTGGACCACGCGCTGGCCAGCGCCGCGCTGAGCCCGCAGGTGGCCGGCGCCGCCGAATGGCATAACAACGCCGACGAGCCGACCGTGGTCGACTACAACACCGACGGCAAGCCGCAGGACAAGTACACCAGCGCGCCGTACCGCGCATCCGACCACGATCCGGTGGTCATCAGCCTGAACCTGGCGGCGCCGTACACCGACGTCACCGGCAGCTTCCGCGCCGTCGGCACCGGCCTGGTGCTGAACCGCGCCACCGGCAAGTTCGGTTCGACCTTCTCGATCACCAACACCGGCAGCACCACGCTGAACGGTCCGTTCCAGGTCGAGTTCGATGGACTGGACGCCAGCGTGACCCTGGTCAACGCCACCGGCAGCCATGCCGGCGCGCCGTACATCACGGTCAACACGGCATCGCTGGCGCCCGGCGCGACGGCCTCGTTCGCGCTGAGCTTCAGCCGCACCGGCAGCGCCAATATCAGCTACACCACCAAAATCTATACCGGCTCTTTCTAAGGATCACACCATGTTCGCATCTCATCTCTCTTTCGTGCGCCGCGCGCTGCTGGCGCTGGTCATCGCCGCCGGCACCAGCCTGGCGTCGGCCCAGACCATGCACGTGGAGCTGGACACCAGCCAGTTCAGCGATACCGGCTGGATCGACCTGCAATTCAATCCGTCGAACATGCCGGTCGCTTCGGCCGGCGCCGTGATCAGCAATCTGAGCGGCTTCGGTAGCTCGGCCGACGCAGTGCTGTCGGGCGACGTGCAGCAGCAGGCCGGAGGCTTCTTGTTCGGCAATAGCACGTCGTGGAACGACCTGTTCCATAGCGTGGCGTTTGGCGGCAAGGTCAGCTTCGACGTCAGCTTCAGCGGCCTGTCGGATGCGGCGCCGGCCGCCATTCCGACCAAGTTTTCGGTCGCGCTGTACGGCGCCGACGGCGCCACCCAGCTGGGCGATGTCGATCAGTTCGGCAACCTGCTGTCGTTGACCTGGCAGCCGACCGCCGGCGCCGGCATCGTGGCGCTCGACATCCACGATCACACGATCGGCAGCGTCAGCGCCGTGCCCGAGCCAACGACCTGGGCCATGCTGGGCGCCGGCCTGGCGCTGGTTGGCCTGGCCCGCCGCCGCAAGCTGCAGGCCTGAGTTTTAGCCGCGCAAAAAAAACGACACAGCAATGTGTCGTTTTTTTATGCGCGCACGATTTTAGATCGTCTCTTCTAAACCGCAAGTAATACAGGTAAACACTGGATATATACTAAAAATATCTGAATTCTCAATACAAATCATATTAGTAATGCCAGTTT
Organism: Duganella sp. LjRoot269; assembly: GCF_964254095.1. NCBI lineage: Bacteria > Pseudomonadati > Pseudomonadota > Betaproteobacteria > Burkholderiales > Oxalobacteraceae > Duganella > Duganella sp. LjRoot269. The sequence continues at coordinate 2,221,590 of NZ_CAXUSL020000001.1, forward strand.
GCTTATTGCATAGTATTTCCTTTACACGGATTTGCCATGCTACCCGCCCATATCCTTGTCATTGAAGACGAACCTGCGATCCAGGAACTGATAGCCCTCAACCTGAGCATGGCCGGGCACACGGTCAGCCGCGCGTGCGACGCCGAGAGCGCCTTGCTGATGCTCGAAGACGGCGTGCCGGACATGCTGATGACGGACTGGAACCTGCCCGGCCAGTCCGGCCTGTCGCTGATACGCCGCCTGCGCGCGCAGCCGTCCACGCGCGGCCTGCCGATCATCATGGTGACCGCCCGCTGCGGCGAGCCGGACAAGATCATGGCGCTGGAAAGCGGCGCCGACGATTACATGACCAAACCCTTCAGCCCGCGCGAGATGGTGGCCCGGGTGCACGCGCTGCTGCGCCGCGGCCAGTCGCAGGTGCAACGGTACGGCGCCGACGCGGTGCAGATGGCCGGCCTGCGGCTCGATCCGCACACCTTGCGCGTGACCGCCGGCGCCCGCGAACTGGCCATGGGCCGGGTCGAATTCAAGCTGCTGAACTTCCTGATGAGCCATCCCGAGCGCGTGCACACGCGCGCCCAGCTGCTCGACCAGGTGTGGGGCAGCGACGTCTACCTGGACGAGCGCACCGTCGACACCCACGTCGGCCGCCTGCGCAGCGCGCTGCAGCCCAGCGGCCACCAGCAGCGCATCGAAACCGTGCGCGGCAGCGGCTACCGCTTCAGCGCCAGCGGGCACGGCGGCATGGCGGCCCGGGCCTGACCGTGGAACAGCTGGTCATCTTGAGCAAGCTGGAGCAGGAGTACCTGCTGCACGCGATCGAGGCGGCGCTGCCGGTGCGGCAGGCGCGCCAGTTCTTCCTGTGGACGCAGGGCCAGCTGCAGGCGCTGCTGCCGCACCAGGTCATGGTGTGCCTGCAGTTCGGCCCGCAGGACGAGGTGCAGCACGTCGAATGCGTGCACAGCACGGTGCTGGACGCCGGACTGCTTGGCCGCCTGGGCAACCGCGACGACGGCCTGGCGCTGCGGCTGGCGCGCCATTGCCGCCAGGGCGTCGGTTTGCCGGCCATGCTGGACGCCACGCCGGGCGCCGAGCGCCATCCGCTGGCGCCGTTCCTGGGCGAGCTGCGCGACCTGGGCCTGGACAACCTGCTGCTCCACGGCAGCGAGCGCCTGCCGGGCGGCGCCACCTTTTTCGCGCTGTTCGGCCTGCCGCACCGGCCGCGCGCGCGCCACGCCTATTTCCTCGAACTGCTGCTGCCGCATCTGCACATGGCGCTGCAGCGCATCAACCAGCAGCAGCGCCAGGCCCGCGCCGGCGCACTGGCGCGGCCGGCCAGCGCGCGCGAGATGGAAATCCTGTACTGGGTGCGCGAGGGCAAGAGCAACGAGGAAATCGGCCTGATCCTCGGCATCAGCGGCCTGACGGTCAAGAATCACCTGCAGCGGCTGTACCGCCTGCTGGGGGTGTCCAACCGCGCCCACGCCATCGCGCGCGGCATGGCGCTGCACCTGTTCGAACAGCCGGCGCTGGCCCTGGCGGAAGCCGCCTGAGAGATTGTTATTCCGATAACGGGCATGAAACCGTCGCAATCTGGCGCGGCCGCAGGCGCACACGGCAAGAAAAGATTGTCTGGTATGCAAACCGCATGGTAGCCTCTGACATCTTGCCGCAGGGCGTGGCGAATTAAGGAGTCGTTAGGATGGAAGTTGCAAAGAATTCCCGTAAGACCGCAGCTCACAAGGCTGGCGGCTTTACCCTGCTGGAACTGCTGGTGGTCATCGTTATTATCGGTTTGCTGGCGGCCTATGTGGGCCCCAAGTACTTCGCCCAGCTGGGCAAGTCGGAAGTGACGATCACCAAGGCGCAGATCGAAGCGTTTGAAAAATCGCTCGACACCTACCGCCTGGACGTGGGCCGCTATCCGACCACCGACGAGGGCCTGAACGCGCTGCTGGTGGCGCCTGCCACGGCCGGCGCCAAATGGAACGGCCCTTACCTGAAGAAGGGCGTGCCGCCGGATCCATGGGGCCATCCATACCAGTACAAGGCGCCGGGCACCAAGTCCGAGTTCGAGATCACTTCGCTGGGCCGCGACGGCCAGCCCGGCGGCACCGGCGAAGATGCCGACATCAGCTCGCAATAAACCGGCAACAATCTCGTAGTAAGCTAATCATCCCAGCCGTCACGGAAAGTAGTTTTCGCCATGCAGTTCGATGTCCGCACATTGTCGGCCGATATGGTCATCTCGCATCTGCTGATCGATGGCCGCGATGAGGCCGACGCGCGCCGTCAGGTGGAGGCGCGCGGCTTGTTCGTCAGCGCCATCGCGCCGGCGGGCGGCGGGCTGGGCCTGCGACGGGGCAAGCGCCGCGGCAAGGGCCTCTCGCTGGTGCTGTTCAGCCAGGAGCTGCTGGCGCTGCTGACGGCCGGCCTGGGCATCGTCGAGGGCCTGGAGGCGCTGCTGGAAAAGGAAAGCAGCCCGGCCACGCGCAGCGTGCTGGAACGCCTGCTGTCCGGCCTGCGCGAAGGCCAGCGCTTTTCCGCCGTGCTGGCCGAGCAGCCGGAATTGTTCCCGCCGCTGTACATCGGCATCGTCAAGGCGGCCGAGGGCACCTCCGACCTGCCGCGCTCCCTGTCCCGTTTCATCGATTACCAGCAGCGCATCGACCTGGTGCGCGGCAAGCTGGTGTCGGCGGCGATTTATCCCTGCATCCTGCTGCTGGTCGGCGGCGGCGTCAGCATGTTCCTGATCGGCTACGTGGTGCCGCGCTTCGCCGAGGTCTACCAGGGCGCCGGCCGCAACCTGCCGTGGCTGTCGCAGCAGATGCTCAACTGGGGCCAGTTCGCCGGTCAGCACACCATGCTGCTGCTGGGCGGGATCGCCGCCGTGCTGGCGGCGCTGGCGCTGGGCGTGCGCCAGCTGATGGGCAACGGCGGCTTCGCGCGGCTGCTGGGCCGCCTGCCGGGCATCGGCGAGCGGGTGCGCATCTATGAGCTGTCGCGGCTGTACCTGACGCTGGGCATGCTCAGCGAGGGCGGCATCACCATCATCCATGCGATCGACACCGTGCAGGGCATGGTGTCGGCCGGCATCCGCCAGAACCTGCAGGCGGCGCGCGCCGATATCGAGGCGGGGCTGCCGCTGTCGACCGCGTTCGAATCGAACCAGCTGACCACGCCGATCTCGCTGCGCATGCTGCGCGTGGGCGAGCGCACCGGCGACATGGGGCCGATGCTGACGCAGTCGGCGGCCTTCTACGACGGCGAAATCAGCCGCTGGATCGAACGCTTTACCCGTACTTTTGAACCCTTGCTGATGGCGGCCATCGGCCTCGTCGTCGGCGCCATCGTGGTGCTGCTGTATATGCCGATATTTGATCTGGCCGGAGACATGTCATGACGCTCCAGGCCCCGCCGGTGCTGGATACCGCCATGGTGGCGCGCGCGCGCCACCTGCGCCAGCAATCGAAACGCACGCTGGTCGAGGAGCTGGAAGCCTTGAGCGGCATGGAGCCGCGCCTGGTGGTGCAGGCGCTGGCGCATCCGTTCGGCATGGCCGTGCTGGAGACCGTGGACATGCTGGCCTTCACCCCGGCCTTCGAGCTGCTGCCGCTGTCGCAGGCGATGGCGCGCCACTGCGTGCTGCTGCGCGGGCACGACGGCATGGTGGTCGGCGTGATCGCCGATCCCTTCGATCTCGACCTGCAGACCTGGCTGGGCACGCAGGCGCGCGCCACGCCGCACGCGCCGCTGCAAACGCGGCTGGCGCTGCAGGCCGACATCCAGGCCTACCTGTCGAAGCAGGAAGAATCCGCGCGCGCCACCGATTCGCTGCTGCCCGGCGCCAGCGAGGGCCGGCGCGACGGCAAGACCGCCGCCGTGCTGTCGTTCGCGTCGGTGTCGGAAGCGGCCAGCCCCGCCGTGCGGCTGGTCAATTCGACCTTGTACGACGCGCTGAAGGCGGGCGCCTCCGACATCCACCTGGAGAGCACCTCCGGCGGCCTGGCCGTCAAGTACCGCGTCGACGGCGTGCTCGATCACGCCACCGCCGTCAACGGCATCGACGTCGCCGAGCAGATCATCTCGCGCCTGAAGGTGCTGGCGGAGCTGGACATCGCCGAGCGCCGCGTGCCGCAGGACGGCAGCTTCCGCGTCGAGGCCAACTCGCGCGAGATCGATTTGCGCGTCTCCATCATGCCGAGCATCCACGGCGAGGACGCGGTGATCCGTATCCTCGACAAGCGCGCCATGATCGAAGCCTACGGCTCGCTGACCCTGGAGGCGCTGGGCTTCGACGCGCCGTCGCTGGCGACCCTGCGCGTGCTGGCGCAGGAAGCCTACGGCATGCTGCTGGTGACGGGGCCGACCGGCTCCGGCAAGACCACCACGCTGTACGCCGCGCTGACCGAGATCCACAACGGCCGCGAAAAGATCATCACCATCGAAGACCCGGTCGAGTACCAGCTGCCCGGCATCCTGCAGATCCCGGTCAACGAGAAGAAGGGCCTGACCTTCGCCAAAGGCTTGCGCTCGATCCTGCGCCACGACCCGGACAAGATCATGGTCGGCGAGATCCGCGACCGCGAGACGGCGGAAATCGCCGTGCAGTCGGCGCTGACGGGCCACCTGGTGCTGACCACCGTCCACGCCAACAACGTGTTCGACGTGTTCGGCCGCTTCACCCACATGGGCATCGATCCGTATGCGTTCGTGTCGGCCTTGAACGGCATCTGGGCGCAGCGCCTGGTGCGCATCAACTGCCCGCACTGCGCTGCGCAGTACACGCCGGACGATCAGGAACTGGCCAGCGTGGGCCTGGCCCGCGCCGACGTCTACGACTACCGCTTCATGCAGGGCAAGGGCTGCGGCGATTGCCGCGGCACCGGCTACAAGGGCCGTCGTTCGATCGCCGAGATCCTGACCCTGAACGACGAGATCCGCGAGCTGATCGTCGACAAGCGGCCGATCCGCCAGATCAAGCAGGCGGCCTACGAGAACGGAACGCGCAGCCTGCGCCTGGCGGCGCTGGAACTGGTCAAGCGCGGCGGCACCACGCTGACGGAAATCAAACGGGTGACCTTGCATGCGTAGATCATTCGGACAATCCCTGCGCATCGGCGTCTCCGGCTCCGGCGTCAGCCTGCTGCGCGTGAGCCGCTGGACCGGCGAGCCGGTCACGGTGCTGGCCGAGCAGGCGATCGCGCCGTCGGGCGAGCATCCGTTCGACGCCATCGCCAACGCCTTGCGCGCGCTGCTGGGCGAACAGGAAGTCGGCGGCTGGCCGACCAGCATCGTGCTGGCCGACGACCTGGCCCGCATGTGGCGCGTGACGCCGCCGCCGGGCGCCGCGCGTCTGGCGGACATCGAAGCGGCGGCGGGCTTCCGCTTCCAGTCGCTGTATGGCGAAGCGGCGACGGCGTGGCAGATTTCCGCCGACTGGAGCGCGACGCAGCCGTTCTTCGCCGCCGCCGTGCCGCGCGCCTTGCTGGCCGTGCTGCGGCTGGTGGCGCAGGAATTCAAGCTGCGCGTCGTCGGCATCGAGCCGCATTTCGTCTCCGCCTGGAACCGCTGGCGGCGGGGCATCAAGCCGGGCGCGTGGTTCGGCCTGGTGCACGACAACCTGCTGACCTTGGCCGCCATCGAACCCGATGGCAAAGGCATCCGCGCCATCCGCGTGCTGCCGCTGCCGGGAGCGCAGGGGGCCGACCAATACTGGCTGAGCCAGACGCTGACGCGCGAGGCGCTGCTGCTGGACATGGCCGCGCCGGAGTTGCTGCAAGTATGCGGCGCCGCGCCGACCGCATGGAGCAAGCCGCCGGCCAACGCGGCCTGCATCGCTTGCGCGGCATTGGACCATGCGCAGCAGGCGCCGGCCGGCGAGATGTCGGCCATGGTGCTGCTGGCGCGCGGCGGGAGCCTCGCATGATGCACACGAATAAGCGCATGAACATCGATTTCGCGCCGCGCAGCCTGCGCCGCAGCTTGTTCCACACCCATCCGGCGTTGCTGGCGCTGGCCGGCTTCGGCTTGCTGCTGTGCGCCGGCGCCGGTTTCGGCGGCTGGAAGCTGGTCGAGCAGCAGCGCTTGCGCGCGCACCAGCTGCGGCACGTGCAGGAACGCGCAGCGGCCATTTCCGCGCGGCCGGTCGAGGTGGCGCAGGTGGCGATACCGGAGGCGCAGGCCACCTTCGTCAACGGCGCCATCATGCAACTGAACCTGCCGTGGCGCGAGCTGCAGGATGCGGTGGCCGCCGCCACGCCGCGCAGCGTGGCGCTGGTGGCGATGGAGCCGGATCCGCGCAAGCGGGTGCTCAAGCTCACGGCCGAGACCAAGACCAGCGACGACATGGTGGCCTACGTGGCGGAGCTGAAGCAGCAGGAGCTGTTCAGCGGCGTGATGTTGACCCGCCATGAGATCAACGAGCAGGACCCGAACCGGCCCTTGCGCTTCCAGCTGGAGGCCACATGGGTAGCGCGATGAACCGGATTAACCTGGCGGCCCTGGTGCTGCGCGCGCGGCTGGCGCTCGGCCGCATCGGGGCGCCGGCTTGCATCGCCATCGTGTTGTGCGTGGCCGGCGTGGCGGCGTGGGCCTGGCTGCTGCCGCATCGCGCGGCGCAGGCGCGGCTGATGGCGCAGCCTTTGCCGACGCCGGCCGCGCTGGTGACGGCGGCGCCGCCGCCATCGGCCAACCAGAACCTGGCCGGCTTCTATGAGGTGCTGGGCGAGAAGCGCTACGCCGAGCAGCAGGTCAAGGTGCTGTTCGACCTTGCCGCGAAAAGCAATCTGTCGCTGAGCCAGGGCGAGTACAAGGCCTTCTACGACAAGGCCAGCCGCGTCAGCACCTACCAGATCAACCTGCCGGTGAAGGGACCGTATCAATCGATCTGGCAGTTCGCCATGCAGGGCCTGCGCGACATGCCGTTTGCCTCGCTCGACGAAATCGCTTTCCGCCGCGACGCCATCGCCGATGCCAACGTCGAAGCGCGCCTGCGCTTTACCCTGTACCTGAAGGACGGCGAACCATGAAGCCCTATCAAATCGTGATGGGCGTGGCGCTGGTCGCCGCCGCCGGCCTGGTGCTGTTTGGCGATAACTCGCCGTCCGGCGACATCGCCGAACCGGTGGCGCGCGTCCGCGCGTCCGCGCCTGCCGCCGCCGCTCCCGTGCCTGCAAGCCGGGCCTCCAGGGACGCCAAGCCGCAGGCCGAAGTCGCGATCCTGCGCCTGACGCCGCGCGCGATGCTGGTCGGCGAATCCGGCGAGGCCACGTTCGCCTCGGGCGAGGGCGTCTTCCTGGGCCAGAACTGGAACCCGCCGCCGCCACCGCCGCCGCCCAAATCCGCCGTGAACGTGCCGCCGCCACCGCCGATGGCGCCGCCGATACCCTTCGTCGTGATCGGCAAGGCCGTCGCCGACGGCGCCTGGGAAGTGTATTTGTCCCGCGCCGACAAAACCTATGTGGTGCGCAATCAAACCGTCATCGACGGCACCTACCGCGTGGACAGGATCGCGCCGCCGCTGATGTCCGTGACCTATCTGCCTTTGAACCAAGTACAACAGATCAATATTGGAGTCCTCGACTGATGGCTAGTCATCTGAAGAATTTGGGCCGCCGCGCCGCGCTGCCCGCCATGCTGGCGATCGCCCTGAGCGGCTGTGCCGGACAAATGGCGTACCGCGACGGCCGCGACCTGATCGCCAAAGACCAGATCGAAGCCGGTCTGCTGAAGTACCAGGAGGCGGTGAAGGCCGATCCCGGCAACGCCCAGTTCCGTTCGGCCTATCTGGTGGAGCGCGACCGCGCGACCCTGCGCTACCTCGACCAGGCCGAGCGCCAGCAGGCCGAGGGCAAGCTGGACCTGGCGGAGCAGGGCTTCCGCCGCGTGCTGGGACTGGACCCGTCGAACGAACGCGCCCGCAACGGCCTGCGCGCGCTGGAGCGGGACGGCCGCCAGAGCAAGCTGCTGGACGCCGCCGCGCAAAACCTCAACAAGGGCGAATACGAGCTGGCCAAGCAGAAGCTCAACGCGCTGCTGACCGAGAATCCCGGCAACGAGAAGGCGCGCCTGATGCTGCGCGAGGCGCTGGACAAGACCGCGCCGCCGGCGGTGGAATCGGGCCTGGCGAAATCGTACAAGCAGCCGATCTCGATCGAGTTCCGCGACGCGCCGCTGAAGCAGGTGTTCGAGGTGATCTCGCGCCGCTCCGGCCTGAACTTCGTGTTCGACAAGGACGTCAAGACCGACCAGCGCACCACGGTGCTGCTGAAGAACAGCACCGTCGAATCGGCGATCTACTTCCTGCTGCTGACCAACCAGCTGGAGCAGCAGGTGATGGACGCGAACACGGTGCTGATCTACCCGAACGTGGCGGCCAAGCTGAAGGAATACCAGGAGATGACGGTCAAGACCTTCTTCCTGGCGAACGCCGAGGCCAAGCTGGTGGCCAACACGCTGAAGACCATCCTCAAATCGCGCGACGTGGTGGTCGATGAAAAACTCAACCTGCTGATCGTGCGCGACAGCCCGGAGGCGATCCGCCTGGCCGAAAAGCTGGTGGCGCTGCAGGACGCGCCGGAGGCGGAGGTGATGCTGGAAGTGGAGATCCTCGAAGTCAAGAAGGGCAGCCTGATGAACCTGGGCGTCGAATGGCCGACCAGCATCGGCCTGGCGCCGTTGTCGACCTCCGGCGGCACCGGCATCACGATCCGCGACCTGAACAACCTGAACCAGCGCACCATCGGCGTCACCGGCGTGTCGATGGCCATCGACGCCAACAAGACCAACACCGACTCCAACCTGCTGGCCAATCCGCGCATCCGCGTGCGCAACAAGGAAAAGGCCAAGGTCGTCATCGGCGACAAGCTGCCGGTGATTACCACCACGGTGTCGTCCGGCGTGGGCGGCTTCGCCAGCGATTCGGTCACCTACGTCGACGTCGGCCTGACCTTGAACGTCGAGCCGACCATCTACCTGAACAACGAGGTGGCGATCCGCGTGCAGCTCGAGGTCAGCAACCTGACCAACACCATCACCACCAAGAACGGCGGCACCGCCTACCAGATCGGCACGCGCCAGGCGTCCACGCTGCTGCAGCTGAAGGACGGCGAGAACCAGGTGCTGGCTGGCCTGATCAACAGCGAGGAGCGCGGCACCGCCAACCGCATACCGGGCGCCGGCGACCTGCCCATCATCGGCCGCCTGTTCGGCAGCCAGCGCGACGACAACCAGAAAACCGAGATCGTGCTGTCGATCACGCCGCACCTGATCCGCAACGTGCAGCGTCCGGAAGCGTCGTCGTCGGAATTCTCGGCCGGCACCGAGGCCAGCTTCCGCCGCCGTCCGGACCTGACGCCGCGCGCGGCGGCGCAGTTGCCGCCGGTGCCGGGCATGCAGCCGGCCGCGCTGCCGGCCGTGCCGTCGCCGGTGCGTCCGCCGCCGGTGCAAGCCATGCCGATCTCGCAGGGCCAGCCGGCGCCGCTGCCGCCGACCCAGGGATTGCAGCCGCAGCCGGTGCAGCCGGAACCTCAGCCCGAGCCTGCGCCGCCGGTGCAGCAGCAGTAAGGACATGACGATGCGCGCGCGGGGCTTCACGCTGATCGAGCTGCTGGTGACGCTGGCCATCCTCGGCCTGCTCAGCGCCCTGGTGATCCCGACCGCGAACGTGGTGGTGCAGCGCCGCCAGGAGCAGGAGCTGCGCGAGGGGCTGCACCAGATCCGCGCGGCGATCGACGCCTACAAGGTGGCGTACGACCAGGGCCGCGTCGCCAAGTCGCTGGGGGCGACCGGCTATCCGAAAACGCTGGAGCAACTGGTGGAGGGCGTGCCCGACGTGCAAAACCCCAAGCATGCGAAGATATTCTTCCTGCGCCGGGTGCCGCGCGACCCGTTCAATCCCGACGCCTCGCTGAGCGAGTCGCAGACCTGGGGCAAGCGCAGCTACGCCAGCGAAGCCGACCAGCCGAAGGAGGGCGAGGACGTCTACGACGTCTACAGCCAGAGCGACAAGACCGGCCTGAATGGCGTGCCGTACAAGAAATGGTGAACATGAAAACCAAGGGATTCACGCTGATCGAGTTGCTGGTGGTGCTGGGCATCGTCGCCCTGATGCTGACGCTGGCCGTGCCGCGCTATTTCCCCAGCATCGACAAGTCCAAGGAGGTGGTGCTGGCCGATAACTTGCGCAATATGCGCCAGGTGATCGATCAATACTATGGCGATACCGGCCGCTATCCGGACACGCTGGAGCAGCTGGTGGAGAAGAAATACCTGCGCGGGCTGCCGGTCGATCCGATCACCGACAGCGACGCGACGTGGGTACTGGTGCCGCCGGAAGACGCCACCAAGGGCGGCATCTACAACATCAAGAGCGGGGCCCCCGGCAACGACCGCAGCGGCAAGCCATATTCCGACTGGTGATATGGCCGAAGCGTCAACACTCCAGCGCATTCCGCGACGCCTGGCCGGCAGCCGCGGCTTCACCTATCTGAGCTTGATCATCCTGGTCGCCATCATCGCCCTGGTCGCTGCGACGTCGCTCAAACTGGGTTCGGTATTGCAGCGCAGCAGGGCGGAAACGGAGTTGCTGGAAATCGGCGCCGCATTCAGCGACGCCTTGAAAAGTTACGCCGACGCGACGCCGCAAGGGCAGCCGACGCAGCCGCCGTCGCTCAAGGAATTGCTCAAGGATCCGCGTTTTCCCGGGACCCGCCGCCACCTGCGCAAGCTGTTTGTCGATCCGGTGACGGGCAAGCCGGAGTGGGGCATTGTTTATCTGGGCGACAAGGTCGGCGTGCTGGCGGTATACAGTTTGTCGAATGACAAACCTGTGAAAGTCGGCAACTTTCCGGCGCGCTATTCTGGATTTGACGGCAAGAGTCATATCTCCGAGTGGAAGTTCACGATGGCGTCCGAGTTGCCTGGCGCCGCGACGATGACGGGAACCCAGCCGCAAATTGCGCCCGCTGTACCTGCGTTACAACAAAATATGCCTGCACCATTGCCTGCACCAAGTTTGACGCCGGCGCCGGCCGCGCCAACTTTGGTCCCCACGCCTGAAACACCTCCCGCTCCCTCTGAAGAGCCCCTACCGGCACCGCCGCCTCCGCCGCCGCAAGAACCCGAAAACCCTGATTCAAAGCAAGACTTGCATTAAGAAATCTCACTTTTTTCACCAAAATCATGCGCGGGCTTTTCACGGGATTGGTGCAATGCAGTGATGTGTTTCACATTATAAAAATAATTAATTAAAAGAAATAAAAAATAGAATATTTACAATTGTAATGAATACTTTTATGCTACTATTTGTCCTAGCAGCACTCCTATTGACCTACAAAGTGGTTGGCGCAAGCGCAGCCACAATTCGTTTGATTAAGGAAAATCTTATGAAATTGAAATCTCTCGCGGCTGGCGCTTTGCTGGCAGCAGCATCGTTCAGTGCGTTTGCAGCAACCAAAGATCTGGGTACCCTGGATTCGACTGGCTACGACACTTCGTCCGAGTTCTCGGTCAAGTTCGCCAAGAACGCTGTCATCAACGACACCTGGTTCTTCACCATCGACGTGCCGTCGGCGACCTCGTTCGGTGCTCAGCAGACCTTCGCTGCCAGCACTGCAGCCATCTCCAACTTTGGTGGCGAACTGGTGGGCTACGGCGCCTTCGGTCCAGCAGTCATCAGCGGCGACCAGCAGAATCTGAGCTGGTCGGGCGCTTTGGCCGCAGGTACTTATGAAGTGCACATCTGGGGCACCGCTCTGATCAAGAACACCCAGTACACCGCCACCGTTTCGGCTCTGCCAGTTCCAGAACCAGAAACCTACGGCATGATGCTGGGCGGCCTGGCACTGGTTGGTGCTGTCGCTGCTCGTCGCAAAGCAAAGAACGCAGCTTAAGTCTTAGCCGCTAAAAAAACCCACCGGCCTGAACGCGTTTACGATCGCGTTCAGTGCAGGTGGGTTTTTTTACGTCCGTAGTTTCTTGTCAGCGCGCGATGCGTTTGAAGTCGGCGAGGCGGAAACCCATCGCCAGCAGGGCGGCAAAGTAGACGCCGGCGCACACGCCGATCAACGCCAGCAGCGCGGCGGCGCGCAGCAGCGCGTGGTGCTGCAGGCCCAGCCAATCGATTTGACGCGCGCCGAACCAGGCGGCCGCGCCCATCAAACCGCAGGCGATCACCAGCTTGACGCAGAACACTGTCCAGCCCGGCTTCGGCCGGTGGATGCCGCGCCTGCGCAAGCCCGCATATAAGAAGCCCGCATTCAGGCAGGCGCCCATGCCGATCGACAGCGCCAGGCCGGCCACCTGCAGGTAGGGCACGAAGATCCAGTTCATCAGCTGCGTCGCCAGCAGCACGCCGATGGCGATCTTGACCGGCGTGCGGATATCCTGCTGCGCGTAGAACGCCGGCGCCAGCGTCTTGACCAGGATGATGCCCAGCAGGCCGGCGGCGTAGGCGATCAGCGGGTGGGTGGACTGGGCGGCCGCCTCGGCGGTGAATTTACCGTAGTGGAACAGGGTGGCGATCATCGGCTCGGCCAGCACGGCCATGCCGACCGCCGCCGGCAGCGCCAGCAGGAAGGTCAGGCGCAGGCCCCAGTCGAGCAGGTCCGAATATTCCTGCTGGTCGCCGTCGGCCTGCGCCTTGGACAGGCTGGGCAGCAGGATCGTGCCCAGCGCCACGCCCAGCAGGGCGGTCGGGAACTCCATCAGGCGGTCGGCGTAGGACAGCCAGGAAATGCTGCCCTCGGCCAGGCGCGAGGCGATGCTGGTGTTGATCATCAGGCTGATCTGCGCGGCCGAGACGGCGAACACGGCCGGGCCCATCTTCTTGAGCACGCGGCGCACGCCGGGATCGCCGAGGCCGGCGGCCGGGTTCCAGGACAGCGTCGGCAGCATGCCGATCTTGATCAGTGCCGGGATCTGGATCGCCACCTGCAGCACGCCGCCGACAAACACCGCGATCGCCATCGCGTAGATCGGGTGTTCCAGGTGCTGCTGCAGGAACAGCGAGGCCAGGATGGAGGCGATATTCAGCAGCACCGGGGTGAAGGCGGGGATCTTGAACTCGCGCCAGGTGTTGAGCACGCCGCCGGCCAGCGCCACGAAGGCCATGAAGCTAATATAAGGGAACATCAGGCGCGTCATCCACACGGCGGCGTCGAACTCTTCCAGGCCGTTGGCGATCAGGTAGATAAACAGCGGCGACGCTATAATGCCGACCACGCTGACGATCAGCGTCGACCACACCAGCGTATTGGCCACGTGGTCGGTCAGCCGCTTGCTGGCTTCCTGGCCCTGCTTGTTCTTGTATTCCGACAGGATGGGCACGAAGGCCTGCGAGAACGCGCCCTCGGCAAACAGCCGGCGCAGCAGGTTGGGGATGCGGAAGGCGACGATGTAGGCGTCGGTATAGGCGCCGGCGCCGAAGGCGCGTGCAATCAGGGTTTCGCGCAGTAATCCGGTGATACGGGACAGCATGGTCATGCTGGAGATGGCGGAGAGTGTTTTGAGCAAGTTCATGGGCAGTGATTATAGTTGCTCCCGTCGAAAAATATCGCTATAATCGCAGGCTGTACAGAATTCTGTTACGCAGACACTAATGTTTGGCAGGCAGTAGTTTGACTCACATGGTTCGGCAGACGCACTGAACGCACCTGTTTGGCAAACAATAATGTTTGCAAACGCACCTTTACCCTGTTTTAGGAAATTCCATGGCAAATACCGCACAAGCGCGTAAGCGCGCTCGTCAAGCAGTCAAGCAAAACGCTCACAATTCGTCCCAGCGTTCGACCCTGCGCACCGCTATCAAAGCAGTTCGCAAGGCGATCCAGGGCGGCGACAAAGCTGCTGCGACCGCAATCTTCCAATCGTCCGTGTCGACCATCGACAGCATCGCCGACAAGAAGATCATCCACAAAAACAAGGCAGCTCGCCATAAGAGCCGTCTGGCAGCTGCCCTGAAGGCACTGTCCGCTTAATTCCCCGCACGGGGATTTACAGCAAGAACCCGCCTGACCTGGTCAGCGCGGGTTTTTTCGCTTGTGCGGCCGCTTTTTTGCGGGCGTAAAAAAGGCCGGCGCAAGGCCGGCCCGGTCCGGTCGCCAGAACTTATTTGGCTGGCATCGAAGCGGAGGCTTCTGCCGAAGCGGCGGCTTTCTTGGCTTTTTTAGCTTTCTTGGCTTTCGGAGCCGAAGCGTCGGCCGAAGCGGAGGCGGAGGCCATCGGCGCCGAAGCCATGGCCGAGGCGGATGCCGAAGCGGACGGGGCGGCGGCGAAAGCGGAAGCAGCAAACAGGGAGGCAACCAGGGCAGCGATGATCTTGGACATGATAAGTTCCTTAGTCAGTTGAGAAACAGCTAAAAAAACAAAGATTCGGATGAATCTGTTTCATTAACGCAGCTCAAAAATTTCCAGTTGACACAAAAACTGCTGTTTTTCAAAATTTTATTTGCTGCATTGCATCAAGTATGGCGCGTCGTTGCGGCATTGCGCGCCACAGTCCTCGTGCCGCAGGTGCCGCAGCAGGTCGGTCAGCGGCGTGCGCGACAGGCCCAGCAGCTCGGCCGAGCGGCGGTCGATTTCATTGGCCAGGTCCAGCTGCAGCCATTCCATTTCATCGAGCATGGTGCGCAGTTCCAGCAGGATGCCGGGATCGTCGTGGGCGATGTCGAGCATGCTGTCGCTGTGGTCGGGGTCGAAGCCGGCCTGCAGCACCAGCTGCCGGATCGAGTTCATGCGCTCGAACAGGAAGGCCAGCGGCGAACGCTCCGGCGCCGTCGGCGCCACCTGGTGCTCGAAGGCGCTGCGCAGCGCGAACCAGGCGCGCAGCACCTCGGCCAGGTGGGCCAGCTGGAAGGCCGGCCCGCGCTCCTGCCGCATCTGGTGGGCGTCCTGCGGCGTGGAGTGGATCAGGTCGCGCAGGGCGTCGACGGCGGCCGCGTCGAAACGGCTGTGGTGCAGGCGCGCCAGCATGTCCAGCCGCGGCAGGTCGAAGCGGCGTATCACCGTCTCGGCCACGTCGGCCACGGCCAGCAGCTTGGCCAGCGGCGAGATCTTCCCGGCCCGCAGCCCGGCCGGATAGCCGCTGCCGTCCTGTCGCTCGTGGTGCTGCAGGATCGCCAGCCGCGCGGCCGGCGGAAAGCCGGGGATGCAGCTGAGCAGCACATTGCCGGTCAGCGGGTGGACGTGGATGAAGCGGCGCTCGTCCGGGGTGATGTTGTGGCCGCTGGCCAGCAGCAGCGGGTCGGTGTGCATCTCGCCGACGTCGTGGCACAGCGCGGCCAGCAGCAGCGTGGCGCGGTCGCCGGCGTCCAGTTTCAGCCGCAGCGCCAGCGCGCAGGCGATCATGCTGGTGCGCAGCGAGTGCTCGAAGATGTCGGGGCGCTGCTCGCGCATCACGGTCAGCCGCATCAGCAGCGGGGGCGGCAGCCTCAGCGCTGCCAGGCCGTGCTTGACGGCCAGCGGGTCGCCGGCGCGGTTGGCGAGGCGGGCATAGACCGGGTCGTGCTCGAGGATCTTGCCGGCCTCGATGGCCAGGCAGGCGGCGTCGATCGCCCGATCGCTGATCAGCATGCCGTCCAGCGGCTCGGTCAGCTTGTGCTGGGCCAGCCGCTCGAACTGCTCATCGCCGAGCCGGGTGCCGCCGGCGACCAGCTTCATGCCGTTGCTACAGTAGATGTCCCGGTGCGCGGTCACCGGTCGGCTGCGCGCCAGCGCGGCCACGGCCTGCAGATAGTATGGACTCTCGGTGTAGGACGCGGTCGCTTCTGCAGGCATGGCTTTCCCCCGGCGCGTGGCAATACGCCAACCTATTTAATATAGGCAATGCTTGCCCAAATGCTAGCTCAATTGCCAGATTTAGTTCTGGCCAGACAAATCCTTGGGCGACACTTCCATCCATTCGCCCGGCATCAGCGGGTGCGTCGCCAGCGAGATGGCGCCGATGGCGCTGCGCACCAGCCGCAGCGTCGGCAGGCCGACGGCGGCCGTCATGCGCCGCACCTGGCGGTTCTTGCCTTCCTGTAGCGTGATCGCCAGCCAGCTGGTCGGCTGCCCGGCGCGCTGGCGGATCGGCGGGTTGCGCGGCCACAGCCATTCAGGTTCGGCGATGCGCACCGCCTTGCACGGCTTGGTGACGAAGTCGCCCAGGTCGATCGGCGCCTGCAGCTTCGCCAGGCTGGCCGCGTCCGGCACGCCGTCCACCTGCACCAGGTAGACCTTGGCTTCCTTGTGGTCGGGATGGGCGATGGTGTGCTGCAGCTTGCCATCGTCGGTCAGCAGCATCAAGCCTTCGCTGTCGGCGTCCAGGCGGCCGGCGGGGTAGATGGCGGGAATCTTCAGGTAGTCGGCCAGCGTGGCCTTGTCGTCCTGCGGGGAGAACTGGCACAGCACTTGAAAAGGTTTATTAAAGAGTATCAGGGACATGCTTCTATACTGGTGAAATTGGTGTAGGCTTACAAGCCCAATTCGTGCATAATGTGAAACGTCTGTCTTATGTCTTATAGAAGACTTAGAGTCCACTTCGGAGAACCACGATGTATCAACATATCAAAGTACCTGCCGACGGCCAGAAAATCACCGTCAACGCCGATTTTTCCCTGAATGTACCAGATAACCCCATCATTCCCTACATCGAGGGCGACGGTACCGGTATCGACATCACACCCGTGATGATCAAGGTGGTGGACGCCGCCGTGGCCAAATCGTATGGCGGCAAGCGCAAGATCAGCTGGATGGAAATCTACTCCGGCGAGAAATCGACCACCGTGTACGGCCCCGACGTGTGGCTGCCGGAAGAAACCCTGACCGTGCTGAAGGATTATGTGGTGTCGATCAAGGGCCCGCTGACGACGCCGGTCGGCGGCGGCATCCGCTCGCTGAACGTGGCGCTGCGCCAGCAGCTGGACCTGTACGTCTGCCTGCGTCCGGTGCGCTACTTCACCGGCGTGCCTTCGCCGGTCAAGGAGCCGGAAAAGACCGACATGGTGATCTTCCGCGAGAACTCGGAAGACATCTACGCCGGCATCGAATACCAGCAAGGCTCGGAAGGCGCGAAGAAGCTGATGGACTTCCTGATCAAGGAAATGGGTGTCACCAAGATCCGCTTCCCGAATACGTCGGGCCTGGGCATCAAGCCGGTGTCGATCGAAGGCACGCAGCGCCTGGTGCGCAAGGCGATCCAGTACGCGATCGACAACGACAAGCCGTCGGTGACCATAGTCCACAAGGGCAACATCATGAAGTACACCGAAGGCGGCTTCCGCGACTGGGCGTACGAACTGGCGCAGAAGGAATTCGGCGCGCAGCTGATCGACGGCGGCCCGTGGTGCAAGCTGAAGAATCCTAAGACCGGCCGCGACATCATCATCAAGGATTCGATCGCCGACGCCTTCCTGCAGCAGATCCTGCTGCGTCCGGCGGAATACAGCGTCATCGCCACCTTGAACCTGAACGGCGACTACATCTCCGACGCGCTGGCCGCGCAAGTGGGCGGCATCGGCATCGCGCCGGGCGCTAACATGTCGGACTCGGTGGCGATGTTCGAAGCGACCCACGGCACCGCGCCCAAGTACGCCGGCAAGGACTACGTGAACCCGGGTTCGCTGATCCTGTCCGCCGAAATGATGCTGCGCCATATGGGCTGGACCGAAGCGGCCGACCTGATCATCAAGGCCATGGAAAAAGCCATCGACTCGAAGAAGGTCACCTACGATTTCGCCCGCCTGATGGAAGGCGCGACCCAGGTGTCGTGCTCCGGCTTCGGCGACGTGATGATCGAGCAGATGTAATCGCGCTTGCGCAGACCAGGCCCCGCCCCAGCGATGGTGCGGGGTTTTTTTCATCGGAGAGACCATGCGTGACACCGCCGCCCCCGCCGCGCCGACCTTGTGGCAGGCCTTCCTGTTCTGGCTTAAGCTGGGCCTGATCAGCTTTGGCGGGCCGGCCGGGCAGATCGCCATCATGCACCAGGAGCTGGTCGAGCGGCGGCGCTGGATCTCCGAGCGGCGCTTCCTGCACGCGCTGAACTACTGCATGCTGCTGCCCGGGCCGGAGGCGCAGCAGCTGGCCACCTACATCGGCTGGCTGATGCACCGCACGCGCGGCGGCGTCATCGCCGGCGCGCTGTTCGTGCTGCCGTCGCTGCTGTTGCTGATCCTGTTGTCGTGGCTGTACATCGCCTACGGCCAGCAGCCGCTGGTGGCGGGGCTGTTCTACGGCATCAAGCCGGCGGTGACCGCCATCGTGCTGCAGGCCGCGCACCGCATCGGCTCGCGCGCGCTGCGCAACAGCTGGCTGTGGGCGATCGCCGGCGCCGCGTTTGTCGCCATCTTCGCGCTGCAGGCGCCGTTCCCGCTGATCGTCGCCGGCGCCGCGCTGGCCGGCTACCTGGGCGGCCGTTTCCGGCCGCAGCTGTTCGGCGCCGGCGGCGGCCATGGCAAGGCCGGAGCAGGCGCCGCGCAGCCATCGTATGGCGCCGCCGTCATCGACGACGACACGCCGCCGCCGCCGCACGCGCAATTCCGCTGGAGCAGGCTGGCGCTGGTGGCCGGCTGCGGCGCCATGCTGTGGCTGCTGCCGATGGGCGTGCTGATGCTGACCTCGGGCTGGCAGCACACGCTGACGCAGATGGGCTGGTTCTTCACCAAGGCCGCGCTGCTGACCTTTGGCGGCGCCTATGCGGTGCTGCCGTATGTCTACCAGGGCGCGGTGGGGCACTACGGCTGGCTCGGCGCGACGCAAATGATCGATGGGCTGGCGCTGGGCGAAACCACGCCCGGCCCGCTGATCATGGTGGTGGCCTTTGTCGGCTTCGTCGGCGGCTACACCGGGGCGCTGTTCGGCCCGGACCAGCTGGCGCTGGCTGGCGCCGTCGCGGCCACGCTGGTCACCTGGTTCACCTTCCTGCCGTCGTTCGTCTTCATCCTGGCCGGCGGCCCGCTGGTGGAGGCCACCCGCGACGACCTGAGCTTCACCGCGCCGCTGACCGCCATCACGGCGGCCGTGGTCGGCGTCATCGTCAACCTGGCGCTGTTCTTCGCTTACCACGTGTTGTGGCCGGCCGGCTTCGGCGGGCGGTTCGACTGGGCGTCGGCGCTGATCGCGCTGGCGGCGGCGGTGGCGTTGATCCGTTACCAGCGCAAGGTGCCGCAGGTGATCGTCGTGTGCGCGGCGGTCGGTTTGATTTTGAAACAACTAGTGTAGGGTGGGTACAACACTTGACGCGGCGCCGGGACGAAAAAAAACCCCGCGTCGCGAGGTTTTTCACATCTGCAGCTTAAGAACTTAAGCGGATTGGATGTTGGAAGCTTGCTTGCCTTTAGGGCCTTGCGTGACTTCGAATTGAACTTTTTGACCTTCTTTGAGGGTCTTGAAACCGTTCATGTTGATTGCGGAGAAGTGAGCGAACAAATCTTCGCCGCCGTCATCTGGAGTGATGAAGCCAAAACCTTTGGAATCATTGAACCACTTAACTGTACCTGTTGCCATAAAAAGAACTTTCAAAATTAAAACGGATCACACGAGCCATAAAAGCAAGAAGCTTCTTGCCCCCTCCTCACGCCTCACTTCTTATCAACATGTACATTTCTGCACGAAGCCGATAACGCATTGTTAGCGGACCAATTTCTAAAGTCAAGCAGATTTGTATGCATTTTGCTACTTTCAATCTGATTGGCGGATATGCAACTCTTGATTTTAACGAATGGGGCGCCATCTGCGTCAAGTTCAGAAAACGCGTAAGATGGAAAACAATTAGATGTGCACAGTGAAATGCACATTGCATCAACCCCGAAAGCATTAGAATATAAGCGTATGGCAACCAAGCATGACACCGAAACCCTCTTGGAGCGGCAAGCCCTAAAGCCGCCACCGCTGTACCAGGTGGCGCTGCTCAATGATGACTACACCCCGATGGAGTTCGTGGTGGCCATCATTCAGGAGTATTTCAATAAAGACCGTGAAACGGCCACGCAGATAATGCTCAGTGTTCACCGCTATGGCAAAGGAGTGTGCGGCGTGTTCTCAAAAGATATAGCCTGTACTAAAGTGGAGTTCGTTTTAACGCATGCGCGCAAGGCGGGGCACCCCCTGCAGTGCGTGATGGAGGAAGTATGATTGCGCAGGAATTAGAAGTAAGTTTGCACATGGCGTTTGTCGAAGCTCGGCAGGCACGGCACGAATTCATCACGGTGGAGCACTTGCTGCTGGCCTTGCTTGACAATCCTTCGGCTGCCGAAGTGTTGCGCGCTTGCGCCGTCAACATTGAAGACCTGCGCAAAACCCTGACCAATTTCATCGGCGATAACACGCCGACCGTGCCAGGCACCGGCGAAGTCGACACCCAGCCTACGCTCGGTTTCCAGCGCGTGATCCAGCGTGCCATCATGCACGTGCAGTCCGCTTCCAACGGCAAGAAGGAAGTCACCGGCGCCAACGTGCTGGTGGCCATCTTCGGCGAGAAGGATTCGCACGCGGTCTACTACCTGCACCAGCAGGGCGTGACCCGCCTGGACGTGGTCAACTTCATTTCGCACGGCGTGCGCAAGGACCAGCAGACCGATGCCGCCAAGGCCTCGGAAGGCGTGGAGGAGGGGGCTCCGGGCGGCGAAGGCCAGACCAAGGAAAGCCCGCTGGACCAGTTCACGCAAAACCTGAACAAGTCCGCCGCCGAGGGCAAGATCGATCCGCTGATCGGCCGCGAGGACGAGGTGGACCGCGTGATCCAGATCCTGTGCCGCCGCCGCAAGAACAATCCGCTGCTGGTGGGTGAGGCAGGCGTGGGCAAGACCGCCATCGCCGAAGGCCTGGCCTACCGCATCACGCAGAGCGACGTGCCTGAAATCCTGCAGAATGCCGTCGTGTATTCGCTGGACATGGGCGCGCTGCTGGCCGGCACCAAGTACCGCGGCGATTTCGAGCAGCGCCTGAAGGCGGTGCTGAAACAGCTGAAGGACAATCCGAACGGCATCCTGTTCATCGACGAGATCCACACCATCATCGGCGCCGGTTCGGCGTCGGGTGGCACCTTGGACGCGTCCAACCTGCTCAAGCCGGCCCTGGCCAACGGCCAGCTGAAGTGCATAGGCGCGACCACCTACACCGAGTTCCGCGGCGTGTTCGAGAAGGATCACGCGCTGAGCCGCCGCTTCCAGAAAGTGGACGTCAACGAGCCTACCGTCGAGCAGACCGTGCAGATCCTGCGCGGCCTGAAGTCGCGCTTCGAAGAGCACCACGGCGTCAAGTATTCGTCGTCGGCGCTGTCGACGGCGGCCGAGCTGGCTGCCCGCTTCATCAACGACCGCCACCTGCCGGACAAGGCGATCGACGTCATCGACGAAGCCGGTGCGGCGCAACGCATCCTGCCGAAGTCCAAGCAGAAGAAAACCATCGGCAAGACCGAGATCGAGGACATCATCGCCAAGATCGCGCGGATTCCACCGCAGACCGTCAACCAGGACGACCGCAGCAAGCTGCAGACCATCGACCGCGACCTGCGCAACGTGGTGTTCGGCCAGGATCCGGCGATCGAAGCGCTGGCCTCGGCGATCAAGATGGCGCGCGCCGGCCTGGGCAAGACCGACAAGCCGATCGGCTCCTTCCTGTTCTCCGGTCCGACCGGCGTCGGCAAGACCGAGGTGGCCAAGCAGCTGGCCTTCATCCTGGGCATCGAGCTGATCCGCTTCGACATGTCCGAGTACATGGAGCGTCACGCCGTGTCGCGCCTGATCGGCGCGCCGCCGGGCTACGTTGGTTTCGACCAGGGCGGCCTGCTGACCGAAGCCATCACCAAGAAACCGCACGCGGTGCTGCTGCTGGACGAGATTGAAAAAGCCCATCCGGACATTTTCAACATCCTGCTGCAGGTGATGGACCATGGCACGCTGACCGACAACAACGGACGCAAGGCCGACTTCCGCAACGTGATCATCATCATGACCACCAACGCGGGCGCCGAGAGCTTGCAGAAGACCTCGATCGGCTTCACCAATTCCAAGCAGGCAGGCGACGAGATGGCCGACATCAAGCGCATGTTCACGCCGGAGTTCCGCAACCGTATCGATGCGACCATCAGCTTCCGCGCGCTGGACGAAGAAATCATCCTGCGCGTGGTCGACAAGTTCCTGATGCAGCTGGAAGAGCAGCTGCACGAGAAGAAAGTCGAATCCATCTTCAGCGAGAAACTGCGCAAGTTCCTGGCGAAGAAAGGTTTCGACCCGCTGATGGGCGCGCGTCCGATGGCGCGCTTGATCCAGGACATGATCCGCAAGGCGCTGGCCGACGAACTGCTGTTCGGCCGCCTGGTCACCGGCGGCAAGGTCACCGTCGACCTGGACGACAAGGACCAGGTCAAGCTGGAGTTCCCGGAACCGCCGGACGCCGCGCCGACGATCCCGCCGGAAACCGTCGAAGTCGAATAAACAGTAGGTTTTCGCAAAAAGCCCGCCCACGAAAGTGTGGCGGGTTTTTTTACGTCCGTTTTTTTCCAGCAAAGAAACTTAGCGTGACGGCTTGTAACTATCCACTGTGGTATGTATCCAAATGGTTACTTATGCAATGTTTACTTCGCAACTTGCCTATACGACTATGGATTACCGACCAACCCGCTAGAACGGGTGGCGATATAAAGGGCATTTTCTAACAGCGGCATTTAATCGGGAGTAAGCATGTTAAGAAAGACAGTATTGGCGCGCACCTTGTCGATGGCGTTCGCCACGATGGCGGTCAGCGCAGTGGTGGTACCGGGCGCGATGGCGCAGTCCAATGCATCGGGCAACATTTATGGCCGCGTGGAAGCGCCGGCCGGCACCTCCATCCTGATGACCAACACCGATACGGGCCTGAAGCGTACTGTCGCGCCGGGCGCGGACGGCCGCTACACAGCCACCGCGATGCCGATCGGCCACTACAAGATCGAACTGCAAAAGGACGGCAAGACCGTCAACACGGTGGAAACCGACGTGCTGGTTGGCCGCGGCGTGGAAGCGTCGTTCGCCGCCGCCTCCACGCAGACGGTGCAGATCACCGGCCGCCGCAGCCGCATCGACGTGTCCAGCACCAACAACGGCGCCACCTTCACCGCCAAGGAACTGGCCTCGCTGCCGGTGGCGCAAAGCGTGGACGCCATCGTGCAACTGGCGCCGAACACCACCCGTGCCGACCCGCGTTACGCGGCCGGCGCCAGCTTCGGCGGCGGCGGCGCTTCTGAAAATGCCTACTACATCAACGGCTTCCCCGTCACCAATCCGCTGACCCAGCTGGGCGCGTCGGAACTGCCGTTCGGCGCGATCGCGCAGGCGCAGGTGTTGACCGGCGGCTTCGGCGCCGAGTTCGGCCGTTCGATCGGCGGCGTGGTCAACGTCACCACCAAGAGCGGCACCAACAACTGGGAAGTGGGCGCGATGTACAGCATCGAGCCGAACTCGCTGCGCTCCAAGCAGAAGGACGTGTACTACGCCCACACCGGCGATCCGGCCAACGCCGCCACCGACGGCACCATCTACGCGATCAACCGCTTCAATACCGACACCACCAAGAAGTACGGCGTCTACGTCGGCGGCCCGATCATCCAGGACAAGCTGTTCATGTTCATCGCCGCCGAGCAGACCAAGCAGGACACCGGCCAGGTCGCGCAGACCGTCGAGTCGAACTCCAGCCTGCAGAACGGCTGGCAGGAGAACGACAACAAGACCACCCGCTATGTCGCCAAGTTCGACTGGAATATCAGCGACAATCACCGCCTCGAGTGGACCCACATCGGCGACAAGCCTGAGACCGACCAGCGCCTGTCCGGCTTCGACTACGCGACCTTGCAGCGCAACGGCGTGGTCAGCGGCAGCGCCCACTACGAAAGCGTGGCCAACATCACGCCGACCATCGGCGCGCGCACCAACATCGTCAAGTACACCGGCAACCTGACCGACGACCTGACGGTGACCGCGCTGTACGGCCGCAACCACACCAGCCACGTGTCCTCGCTGGCCGGCTACGACGGCACGTTGCCGCAGATCCTGGTGACGCCGGCCGGCAAGAACCCGGCCTTCCAGATGGATAACATCAACAAGCAGCCATACGGCGGCACCATCTCGTCGCCATCGTCGTATGACGAAGTGACGTCGGCGCGCTTCGACCTGGAATACAAACTGGGCCAGCACACCATCCGCGGCGGCTTCGACAACAACAAGCTGTCCTCCTACGGCGCGGGCGACCTGACCGCCGGCGGCTCCAGCTGGAACTACGACGGCACCGCCACGCCAAACGCACCGATCACGCTGAACGGCTATTCGACCACGGTCGCTTCCGGCGGCGGCTCGGGCACGGCCGGCTACTTCGTCAGCCACCGCATCTTCAACGACGTGACGGCGGCGTTCTCGGACCAGGCGGCGCAGTACATCGAGGACAAATGGCAGGTCACCAAGGACGTGCTGGTGACCGCCGGCGTGCGCGACGAGCAGTACAAGAACAAGAACGGCCTGGGCCAGGCCTTCCTGACGATGAACAACCAGATCAATCCGCGTCTGTCCGCGGCATGGGATGCCAACGGCGATTCGTCGCTGAAGGTGTTCGGCAGCGCCGGCCGCTATTCGATCCAGATCCCGACCCACGTCGCGATTCGCGGCGCTTCGGTCTCGACGCTGACCCGCCAGTACTTCACCTATACCGGCATCGGTCCCAACGGCGTGCCTACCGGCCTGACCGCGATCACGCCGGTGACGTCGGTGGACAACGAGTTCGGCCAGCCCAAGCTGTACCAGACCGTGGCGGCGCAGAACCTGAAGCCCAGCTATCAGGACGAGCTGACCCTGGGCTTCGAAAAAGCCTGGTCGCCTGACCTGAACTTCGGCGTCAAGGGTACCTACCGCAAGCTGCAGTCGACCATCGACGACTTCTGCGATCAACGCCCGTTCGACACCTGGGCCGCGGCGCACAACGTCGACACCAGCAACTGGGGCGGCTTCGCCTGCGCGTCGATCAATCCCGGCCGCAGCAACAACTTCCTGGTCGACTTCGCCGGCACCGGCACCAACCTGACGCCGGTCACGCTGACGGCCAAGGACATGGGCTTCGCCGAGCCTAGCCGCACCTACGCCGCGCTGGACTTCTTCGCCGAACACCCGATGCGCAACGGCTGGTACGGCAAGGTCAACTACACGCTGGCCCGCAGCAAGGGCAATACCGAAGGCCAGACCCTGTCCGCAGTGGCGCAGACCGACGTCGCCGCGACCGAGACCTGGGACCACCGCGAGATCATGGAGAACGCGAACGGCCTGCTGCCTAACGATCGCAAGCATCAGATCAAGGCTTTCGGCATCTACGAGTTCAGCCCTGAGTGGTCGGTCGGCGGCAACCTGCTGGTCGCTTCCGGCCAGCCTGAGACTTGCCTGGGCAACTATCCGCAAGCGCTGCAGGATGCCGATCCTGGCTTCCCCGACTACGGTTCGGCTTACCACTACTGCGGTACCGGAGGCGCCAACGTGCCTGCGCCGCAGGGTACCGCCGGCCGCCTGCCTTGGGACGTGCGCCTCGACATGGACGTGATCTACAAGCCTCAGCAACTGAAAGGCTTCGCGTTCAAGTTCGATGTGTTCAACGTGTTCAACAAGCAGACCGTGCAGCAGATCGACCAGACCTACAACACCGCGTCGGGCGACATCTCGCCGACCTACGGTACGCCAGGTGCGTTCGTCGGCTACACCTCGCCGCGCAGCATGAAGTTCACGGTGGAGTACAACCACCGTTTCTAAGATCCTGACGTAGCCTGTAACTTTTATTTCCCAGCCCGTAACGCGCAAGCGGTACGGGTTTTTTTTATGGGGCGATAATAGTGTTCGGAAGCGAACAGCAACAACGTTCGTTTGCGGACATCCGGTGTCGCGCAGGCGCTGATTCTTGGCCGTTCCGGCGCCTGCGACCTTGTGGCATGGATGTTGCAATCACAGGGTATTCCCCCCAACGGACAAGGCATACATGAAGCTTGGAGATTTTCGCATCGGCTGGCGCACGCTGGCCCAGGAACCGGCCTACACGCTGGCGGTGGTGTTCGGCCTGGGCGTCGGCCTGGCGGCGAGCCTGCTGCTGCTTGGGTTCGTGCGCTACTCGCTGTCGTACAACGCCCACTTTATGGATGTCGACCGGCTCTACGTCGTCAAGCAGCATTTCAACGTCGATCCCGGTTCTCCGCTGCAGGAGGTGGCGCCGATGTTCCTGCGCGAGGCCGCGCTGAAAATACCGGGCGTCGCCGACGCCACCGTCTACATTCCCGCGCGCGAGGAAATCAAGCCGCTGACGGTGCGCATCGGCCGCGCCATGTCGACCGTGCGCGGCCTGACGGTGCTGCCGGGCTTCCCCGCCATGCTCGGCTTGCGCGCGGCGCAGGGCGACTTGGCGGCGGCGCTGGACCGGCCCGACCTGTTCGTGATTACCGAAGCGGGCGCGCTGCGCCTGTTCGGCACCCGCGATGCGCTGGGCCGTACCATGCAGGCCGAAGGCAAGACCGTGCAGGTGGGCGCCATCGTGCCCACGCCGCCGGGGAATACGACGATACCGTTCGAAATGCTATTTGGCGTCAACTCGGTCACCCAGGATCCCGCGATCAAGCACGAGATGCTGACCGGCGAGCATGGCTGGATGTCCAAGATGCTGGTGCGCTTGCGGCCGGGCGCCGATGTTCCCGCCATCGTCGGGCGCCTGCAGCAGGTGGTGGACAATGCGCCGAGCATGAACCAGTTTCCGCCGGAAGTGCGCGAGCGGCTGGGCAAGCGCAAGGCGGTGGAGCTGGCCATGTCGCCGCTGCGCGCCGCCTATTTCGACTACAAGATGCAGACCAGCTTTGTCTCGCTGCCGGGTGACCGCGCCAATCCGGCCGTCATCGCCGGCGTGGCGGCGATGGCGGTGTTGATCCTTATGCTGGCCGCGATCAACTACGTCAACCTGAGCACGGTGCGCGTGCTGCGGCGCCAGCGCGAGGTGGCGATGCGCAAGGTGCTGGGCGCCGGCGTGCCGCAGATCATGCTGCAGTTCCTGCTCGAATCGCTGCTGGTGGCGATGGCGGCGACCGCGCTTGGCCTGCTGCTGGCGTGGCTGGCGCTGCCCGTCTTTGCGCAACTGGTCGACCGCCGGCTCGACAACCTGTTCTCGGCGCAGAACATCGCGGCCGCGCTCGGCATCGGCGCGTTGCTGGGATGCGCAACGGCGGTCTATCCCGCCTGGATCGCGATGCGGGTGCATCCGGTCCAGGTGCTGGCCGGGCGGCCGGATACCGAGTCCCGTGGCAGCATGCAATGGCGCCGGGCACTGACGGTGCTGCAGGTGGCCGCGGCGATGGGCTTTGCCAGCGTCACCGTCGCCGTCGCGTGGCAGACCGATTATGCGATGCACGCCTCGCCCGGCTTCGATCCGTCGGCGATGGTGATCGTCGACCTGCCGGAGCATGTGCGGGACAGCGCGCAGGCACGGCGCTTTTATTCCGCGCTGAAGGCACAGCCCGGCGTGGCGGGCGTGGCGATCTCGGAGGATCCGGTCGGCCGGCTCGACTGGGCCTGGACGCGCGCGTTGAAGCGCCCCGGCGGCCCGGCGGCGGAAATGGAGATGAAATCGGTCAGCGCTAACTTCTTCGAACTGTACGGCATCGCGCCGCTGGCGGGGCGCCTGTTCCAGTCCGGCGTGGACCAGGACGACGACAAGGTGCCTGTGGTGCTGAACGCCGTCGCCATGCGTCAGCTGGGTTACGCCAATGCCGAGGAAGCGATAGGCCAGACCGTGCTGTTCACCGGCTTCGACAACAAGGAGATCGCCAAGCGCATCGTCGGCATCGCGCCGGAGCTGCGCTTCCATACGCTGCGCGACCCGCCGCGCGCGACCGCCTATGAGCTGTGGACAGCCGGGACAGTGTTGAACGTGCGCGCATCCGGCGCGCCGGCCGATGTCGAGCGTGCGGCGCAGTCGCTGTGGCCAGCCTATTTCCCGGATGCGATACCGAAGGTTTTCCGCGCCGCCGATCCGCTGGCCGCCCACTACGCGGAGGATGCGCGCATGGCCAAGCTGCTGGCGGTGGCCACCGGCATCGCGCTGGCGATCGCCGCTTTCGGCACCTATGTATTGGCGGCCAATACCGTGCAGCGGCGCGCCAAGGAGATCGTGCTGCGCAAGCTGCACGGCGCCGGCCGCGCCGACATTGGCCTGCTGGTGGTGCGGGAGATCGGCGCGCTGACCCTGGCCGCCGCCGTCATCGGCCTGCCGCCGGCGGCGATCGCGATCAACCGCTATCTGGCCGGCTACGTCGAGCGTGCGCCGATAGGCTATTGGACGCTGCTGTTCGCGCTGTCGCTGACCTTGATGGTGGCCCTGGCCGCCATCACGCGTCACACCCGGATCGCCATGCGGATGGTGCCAGCAGACGCATTGCGCGCCTAGGCATGGCCGCAGACCGCCGACCCAGCCCCAGCCAGCCTGCTGCGCCAATCAGCAGCAGCATCAACGGCGACGGCTCCGGAACGAAGCGGCATGCGTCGCTGCAGTCGCTGGTGACGTCGTAGATGTAGCGCGGACCAGGGCCGCCGGCGGGATCGGGTTCCCAGCCGGGCAGGCCCGCCGTCGGCCTCCAGACGGCATGTTCGTTGAGCAAACCGCGTCCGAAGATGACGATGGTTCCTGGCGGCGACGGCAGCAGCCCCAGCGCGTCGGCCGGATTTTCCGTTGCCGGATCGGAGTCCGATCGGAGCCGCACCGTCATGACGCCGGCCAGGACGACAAATTCCAGCTGGTCGCTTACCGCTTCGCAGCTGAACAGGCCGCAAGTTCCGGCGATGTCGATCAGGCCGGGAACGACGGCGGGCGTCAGCGCCGCAGTGTTGGCGGTTTCTGTCAAGGTGATGACGATGGGGACGGCGGTGGCGGCGGTGGACAAACTGATTAGTCCGGCCAGTAAAATCGAACGTAACGTATTCATTTTCGTTTCCTTGTCCAGGTTGAATGACAAGGAAGCGGCATGCATAGATCGCGCCCAAAAAAATAGCCGTGCATGATCAAACACTTAGCCGCCTGGCCGGCGCTCAGTGTCAAGTATCTCGACAGTGGACTGCCTACAGGCTGGCCAGGCTCTTGAACTGGGCGGCGCGGCGGCGGGAGACTTCGACTTCGAGGTGGTCGCGTACCAGCAGGTCGAGGCCGCCGGCGTCGTTCGGCGTGACCTGGTCGATGTAGTCGAGGTTGACGATGTGGCGGCGGCTGGCGCGGAAGAAGCGCTGCGGGTCGAGCCGCTCTTCCAGCTGGTTCAGCGACCGCAGCATCAGCGGCTTGTGCTGGTCGAAATACACGCGCGTGTAGTTGCCGTCCGATTCGAACAGGCGCACGTCCTGCAGGCCGACGAACCAGCAACGCTCACCGTCCTTGATGAACAGTTTTTTTGCCGCCGTCGGCGCCACGGCGGCCACGCCGGCTTCCGCGTAGGCCAGCGCTCGCTGGTGGCGCATTGCGCAGCGCGCCAAGGCGGCGGCCATGCGCGCGGCCTGGATCGGCTTTTGCAGATAGTCCAGCGCGTTGACTTCGAACGCCTGCAACGCGTACTGGTCGAAGGCGGTGGTGAAGATCACTTCCGGCGCATCCTCCAGCGCCGCCAGCATGTCGAAGCCGCTGCCGCCGGGCATCTGCACATCGAGGAAAATCAGGTCGGGCTTGAGCGCGGCGATCTGCTGCACGCCGTCCGCCGCGTTGACGGCCTCGCCGACGATTTCCACTTCTGGATGTGCCGCCAGCAGGCGTCGCAGTTCAGCGCGTGCCAGGCGCTCGTCGTCGATCAGCAAAGCGCGCATCAGGCGGCCTCCGGTAAAGTCAGCGTGGCGCGTACCCAGCCACTGTTTTCTGTCAGGTCCAGGTTGGCGTTGGCACCCAGCGCCAGCGCCAGCCGCTTGCGTGTGTTGACCAGGCCTACCTTGGTCGAATTGGCGAACGGCAGGATGGCGCCGAGGTTGGCGATTTCGATGTGGATCATGCCGTCGTCCATGCGCTGCGCGCGGATGCGTATCTCGCTGCCGGTCGGGCTGGTCTCGACGCCGTACTTGACGGCGTTTTCCACCAGCGTCTGCAAGGCCATCGGCGGGATGCGCACGTGCTCCAGCCCCATGCCGATTTCCACGCTGACCCGCATGCGTTCCTCGAAGCGGATTTTTTCAATCGCCAGGTAGGCCTGCACGGCTTCGATTTCGGCGGCCAGCGGCACGGTATCGTTCTGGCCGGACTGCAGCGCGTAGCGCATCACGCTGGCCAGCTGGTCGATCATTTGCGCGGCGGCGTTCTGGTCTTCATAAATCAGCGCGCGCACGCTGTTCATGCTGTTGAAAAAAAAATGCGGATTGACCTGCGCCTGCAGGGCGCGCAGCTCGGCGTCCTTGGCGGCGATTTCCAGCCGCAACGCCTCCTGCTCGAAACGGTTGGCGCGGCGCAGCGACAGCACGGCCATGTAGAAGATATTCCACACCAGATAAACTCCCCACCAGAACATCAACGCGCCCGGCAGCCAGGCCACGCCGTGTACTTCGCCGAACGGCTTGATCACCAGGTAGCCGACCGTCTGCACGCCGGTGTGGATGGTGCCGAGCACCAGGATCGCCACCAGTATCACCTTCCAGTTGATGCGGATGCCGTTGCGGACCTGGGCCTTGAGCAGGCGGTGCCACAGGTCCGAGATGACCAGCCCCGCCGCCACGCCCCAGAAGGAGATGGCCACCATGCGGCCGGTGTGACTGTCGCCGGGCGTCATGGTCATCAACAGCAGGGGCAGGAAGTTCCAGCCTGCCAGCTGGAACACCCAGTACCAGTTCAGGCGGGCGAGCCAAGGGCGGTCGTTGGTCATGATGGGCTTATTTCAAAAAGTTATCGATACGATCATACATCCAAGTTGGATCGTCGTACATGATGAAGTGACGGGCGTTGTCCGCCAGCTCCACCTTGACGCCGGCCAGCTGCTGGTACTGCGCCTTGTACATCTGCTCGAACATCGGCTTGGTGCCGTAGTCCTTGTAGGCGATCCAGCTGCCCAGCACCAGCGTCGGCGCCTTGATGCGGCTGATGTCCTGGCGCATATCGTCGCTCATCATCTCGGTCATGGCGTTGATGACGGTAGGGCGGTCGGACAGTTTGCCCCAGCCCAGCGCGCGGTCGATGTCTTCCTGCTTGCTGATCATGCTGGCCAGCGTTTTCTGCTGGCCGGCGCGGTAGGCTTCGACGTCCTGCGCTTCCATGCGGGCACGCATGCCGGCGGCCATTTCCTTCATTTGCGCAGCGGTGATGCTGGGCATCTGGACGGCGGCCAGCGCCGGCAAAGTGTCGACGATGACCAGGCGGCCGACCTGGTCGGGATGATCCGCCGCCAGCTTCATGCCGATGAAGCCGCCGAGGCTGTGGCCGATGACGACGGGATGATCCAGCTTGTTGGCGGAGATGTAGTCGCTGATCTGCTGCTCGACGGCCGGCAACAGCGGGCCTGCGACGGCGGGCACGCCGGCGAAGCCGGCGACCGTCAGCACGTGGCACTGGTTCTTGGCGCCGCAATAGTGCGCGACCGTGCCATTCCACACTTCGCCGGCGGAGGCCAGGCCGGGAATCAGGATGATGGGCGCGCCCTTGCCGCTGACGTCGACTTTGAAGGCGGGATGGGCCGTGGTGGCGGCCGCGGCCGGCGCGACGGCATAGGCCAGCGTCAGGCTGGCGGCGATGGTGGCGATGCTTTTGATGAGCGTGCGTGGCATGGTGATCTCCGTTAGCGTGGGTAAGTGAAGCCATGCTAACGGTCGGCCGGCGCGCCGGCGACGGCTACTTGATGAGCGGTTTTTTTACCGTGATAAGCGGCAGGGCGAACCACAGCGTCAGCAGCAAGGCCAGCGCCAGCACGCAGGCGGCGGCGCTGATCGCCACCGAGGTGCTGACCAGGTAGACCACGACGAACATGTCGAGCGCCAGCCCGAACGCCAGCGGGACGAGCGCGGCGCTGATCATGCGGGACGAGAGCTTGACGATGGCTTCCGACACGCGGTGCGGCGCGACGATGCGGTGCCATGCGGCGGGTGACATGATCAGTGCGATAGAGATCACCACCATGGCCAGTGCGAACAGGTGCGTGGCCTGCACGGCGGCGGGCAGTTCGTCGAAGCGCTGGTTGAACACGGCGATGGTCTGGAAGCCGAACAGCGCCTGTATGCCGGGCAGCACCATGCGCGCTTCCTCGATGATGTTGCGCAGTTGTTCTTTCAGCGAGTTGGGTTCGGGTGGCGGCATGGGCCGATTCTAGCGCCGGCCGCCGGTCGCCGGCGCACGCTTATTTTCCAGCCTCGGCGCGCAGCTTGCGCCACAGCGTGGTGCGGCTGATGCCGAGGTAGTCCGCCGCCGCGTCGCGCCGGCCGCCGAAGCGGGCCAGCACGTCGGTGGCGCTGGCCGCCGCCGCGCGCCCGGCCGCCGCCGGTCCGGACAGCGCGGGGAGCGAGGAAGATACGGCAGCCTGTGCGGCGCCCAGGCCGGCCAGTTCCGGTGCCACGCCGAGCACGAAGGCCGGCGTCAGCGCCTGCAGCGGCTCGGCGGCCAGGAACAGCGCCAGGCGCTCGGTCAGGTTGCGCAGTTCGCGCACGTTGCCGGGCCAATCGTAGCGCTGCAGCAGCGGGGCGCAGGCCATTATCTCCGCGTGCAGGTTGGGATGCGGCCGCGCGCCCAGCGAGGCCAGCGCGTTCTTCAGCGACCACTCGGCCAGCGTCATCACATCTTCCGGCCGCGCGCGCAGCGGCGGCAGCGACAGCCGCAGCACGGCCAGCCGGTAGAACAGGTCGGCGCGGAAGCGGCCCTCGCGCACGCGCTGCTCCAGGTCGCAGTGGGTGGCGCTGATGATGCGCACGTTGACGGCGATAGGCCGCGTGCCGCCGACGCGCACCACCTCGCGCTCTTCCAGCACGCGCAGCAGGCGCGTTTGCAGCGTCAGCGGCATCTCGCCTATCTCGTCGAGGAACAGGGTGCCGCGGTTGGCCGCTTCAAACAGTCCCGCGTGGCCGCCGCGGCGCGCGCCGGTGAACGCGCCTTCCTCGTGTCCGAACAGCTCCGATTCCAGCAGCGATTCCGCGATCGCGCCGCAATTGACGGCCACGAACGGCCGGTTCTGTCCCAGCGTGCGCGGGCTTTCGCGATGGATGGCTTGCGCCACCAGTTCCTTGCCGCTGCCGGTTTCGCCTTGTATCAGCACGGTCGCCGGAGATTTCGCGTACAGCACCACGGCCTGCCGCAGCGTTTCCATCGCATCGGAATCGCCGCGCAGGTCGTTGATGCCATGCTTGGCGCGCAGCGTGTCCGCCACCACGGCGCCGCGCGCGCGGCTGCGGTTCGACTCCAGCTGCGTCAGGCGCGCCATTTCCAGCGCGTCGTCGAAGGCGTGGCGGATCGAGGCGGCGGAGTAGACGAACACGCCGGTCAGTCCCGCTTCCTCGGCCAGGTCGGTAATCAGGCCGGCGCCGACGATGGCCTTGATGCCGGCGGCCTTCAGGTCGTGGATCTGCGCGCGCGCATCCTCTTCGGTGGCGTAGGTGCGCTGCGCCACGTCGAAACCGAAGGTACCGGAAAACTCGGCCAGCTCCGGCAGCTTTTCCTGATAGGTGACGATGCCGATGCGGTCCGACACGCGCCGCGCCCGCGCCAGCGCCTGCATCACGTCGAAGCCGCTGAACTTGGCGATCACCACCGGCACCGACAACCGGCCCTTCAGGTAGGCGGCGTTGGAGCCGGCGGCGATGACCGCGTCGCAGCGCTCGGTGGCCATGCGTTCGCGGATATGGCGCGCCGCTTCGTCGAAGCCGAGATTGATCGGTTCGATGGTCGCCAGGTCGTCGTATTCCAGCGTGATGTCGCGGAACAGGTCGTACAGGCGCGAGACGGAAACCGTCCAGATCACCGGTTTGTCGTTGGCGTCGAAGGGCAGGGGTGTGGAATGGCGCATGTTTCAATTGTAACGCATTCGTTTCGATGTTTCATATTGAAACGAAGCTGAAACGTCGATTTGACGCAAGTGTTTGATTTATAAGGACTGATACTCTGGCACGCCCTTTGCACTAGTAAGCACAACTTCACCGCAACATTGAAAGGTCACAACATGAGTTCATACTCCGCAGGCGCCGCGTTCCGCAAAGCCGTTCAAGAGGAATCCCCGTTGCAGGTGGTCGGCGCGATCAACGCCAACCATGCCTTGCTGGCCAAGCGCGCCGGCTTCAAGGCCATCTACCTGTCGGGCGGCGGCGTCGCGGCCGGCTCGCTGGGCCTGCCAGACCTGGGCATCTCCAACCTGGACGACGTGCTGACCGACGTGCGCCGCATCACCGACGTGTGCGACCTGCCGCTGCTGGTCGACGTGGATACCGGTTTCGGCGCCTCCGCCTTCAACGTGGCGCGCACCGTCAAGTCGATGATCAAGTTCGGCGCCGCCGCCATGCACATCGAAGACCAGGTCGGCGCCAAGCGCTGCGGCCACCGTCCGGGCAAGGAGATCGTCACCAAGCAGGAGATGGTCGACCGCATCAGCGCCGCCGTCGATGCGCGCACCGACGACCAGTTCGTCATCATGGCCCGCACCGACGCGCTGGCCGTCGAAGGCCTGGACGCCGCGATCGAACGCGCCGTCGCCTGCGTTGAAGCGGGCGCCGACATGATCTTCCCGGAAGCGATGATCAGCCTGGACATGTACAAGAAATTCGCCGCCGCCGTCAAGGTGCCGGTGCTGGCCAACATCACCGAATTCGGCTCGACGCCGCTGTTCACCGTGGACGAGTTGCGCAGCGCCGATGTCGGCCTGGTACTGTATCCGCTGTCGGCCTTCCGCGCGATGAACAAGGCCGCGGAAAACGTCTACGGCGCGATCCGCCGCGACGGCACGCAGCAGAACGTCGTCGACACCATGCAGACCCGTGCCGAACTGTATGAACGCATCAACTACCACAGCTTCGAGCAGAAGCTGGATGCCCTGTTCGCTGCACAGAAAAAATAATTGAAATCGAGGAGACCCTGAAATGACCGAAGCCACCTTCAAACCAAAAAAATCCGTTGCCCTGTCGGGCGTCACCGCCGGTAACACGGCACTGTGCTCCGTCGGCAAGACCGGCAACGACCTGCACTATCGCGGCTACGACATCCTCGACGTCGCCAGCACCTGCGAGTTTGAAGAAATCGCCTACCTGCTGGTGCACGGCAAACTGCCGACCGCCGCCGAACTGAAAGGCTACAAGACCAAGCTGAAATCGCTGCGCGGCCTGCCGCAGTCGCTGAAGGCCGCGCTGGAAGCATTGCCCGCATCGGCCCACCCGATGGACGTGATGCGCACCGGCGTGTCGGTGCTCGGCTGCACCTTGCCGGAAAAGGATGACCACAACGTGCCGGGCGCGCGCGACATCGCCGACCGCCTGATGGCGTCGTTCGGCTCGATGCTGCTGTACTGGTACCACTTCAGCCACAACGGCAAGCGCATCGACGTCGAAACCGACGACGACTCCATCGGCGGCCACTTCCTGCACCTTCTGCACGGCGAGAAGCCGTCCGACAGCTGGGTCCAGGCGATGCACACCTCGCTGATCCTGTACGCGGAACACGAGTTCAATGCCTCCACCTTCACCAGCCGCGTCATCGCCGGCACCGGTTCGGACATCCACTCCGCCATCACCGGCGCGATCGGCGCGCTGCGCGGTCCCAAGCACGGCGGCGCCAACGAATTCGCCTTCGAGATCCAGAAGCGCTACGAAAACGCCGACGAAGCCGAAGCGGACATCCGCAACCGCGTCGCCAACAAGGAAGTCGTGATCGGCTTCGGCCACCCGGTGTACACCATCTCCGACCCGCGCAACGTGGTGATCAAGGAAGTGGCGCGCAAGCTGTCGCAGGAAGCCGGCTCGATGAAGATGTTCGACATCGCCGAGCGCCTGGAAACCGTGATGTGGGACATCAAGAAGATGTTCCCGAACCTGGACTGGTTCTCGGCCGTGTCGTACCACATGATGGGCGTGCCGACCGCCATGTTCACGCCGCTGTTCGTCATCTCGCGCACGTCCGGCTGGGCCGCGCACATCATCGAGCAGCGCATTGACAACAAGATCATTCGTCCAAGCGCGAACTACGTCGGTCCCGAGGACCTGAAGTTCGTTCCGATCAAGGACCGTCAATAATGAATACCCAATTCCGTAAATCCCTGCCCGGCACCAAGCTGGATTACTTCGACGCGCGCGCCGCCGTCGATGCGATCCAGCCTGGCGCCTGGGCCAAGCTGCCGTACACCTCGCGCGTGCTGGCGGAAAACCTGGTGCGCCGCTGCGATCCGGCCACGCTCAACGCCTCGCTGTCGCAGCTGATCGAACGCAAGCGCGACCTGGACTTCCCATGGTTCCCCGCGCGCGTGGTGTGCCACGACATCCTCGGCCAGACCGCGCTGGTCGACCTGGCCGGCCTGCGCGACGCGATCGCGCTGCAAGGCGGCGATCCGGCGCTGGTCAATCCCGTGGTGCCGACGCAGCTGGTGGTCGATCACTCGCTGGCCGTCGAATGCGGCGGCTTCGATCCGGATGCCTTCGACAAGAACCGCGCGATCGAAGACCGCCGCAACGAAGACCGCTTCGACTTCATCAACTGGACCAAGAAGGCGTTCAAGAACGTCGACGTGATCCCGCCGGGTAACGGCATCCTGCACCAGATCAACCTGGAACGCATGTCACCCGTCATCCAGGCGGTGGACGGCGTGGCCTTCCCGGACACGCTGGTCGGCACCGACTCGCATACGCCGATGGTCGACGCGCTGGGCGTGATCGCCATCGGCGTCGGCGGGCTGGAAGCGGAGAGCGTGATGCTGGGGCGCGCGTCGTGGATGCGCCTGCCGGACATCATCGGCGTCGAGCTGACGGGCAAGCCGCAACCGGGCATCACCGCCACCGACACCGTGCTGGCGCTGACCGAATTCCTGCGCAAGCAGAAGGTCGTGTCCTCCTACCTGGAATTCTTCGGCGAAGGCGCCGCCCACCTGACCCTGGGCGACCGCGCGACCATCTCCAACATGGCGCCGGAATACGGCTCCACCGCCGCGATGTTCTACATCGACGAGCAGACCATCAAGTACCTGAAGCTGACCGGCCGCGACGACGAACTGGTCAAGCTGGTCGAGCTGTACGCGAAGGAAACCGGCCTGTGGGGCGACGCTTTGGCAACAGCCGAATACGAGCGCGTCCTGAAGTTCGACCTGTCGTCGGTGGTGCGCACCATCGCCGGCCCGTCCAATCCGCACAACCGCGTGCCGACCTCCGAACTGGCCGCGCGCGGCATCAGCGGCGTGGTTGAAAATGAACCGGGCCTGATGCCCGACGGCGCGGTCATCATCGCCGCCATCACCAGCTGCACCAACACCAACAACCCGCGCAACATGATCGCCGCCGGCCTGCTGGCCCGCAACGCCAACGCGCGCGGGCTGACCCGCAAGCCGTGGGTGAAAAGCTCGCTGGCGCCCGGCTCCAAGACCGTGACGCTGTATCTGGAAGAGGCGGGCCTGATGCCCGAGCTGGAGCAGCTGGGCTTCGGCGTGGTGGCCTATGCCTGCACCACCTGCAACGGCATGTCCGGCGCGCTCGACCCTGTCATCCAGAAGGAAGTCATCGACCGCGACCTGTATGCCACAGCCGTGCTGTCGGGGAACCGCAATTTCGACGGCCGCATCCACCCGTACGCCAAGCAGGCTTTCCTGGCATCGCCGCCGTTGGTGGTGGCCTACGCCATCGCCGGCACGATACGCTTCGACATCGAGAAGGACATCCTCGGCATCGACAGCAATGGTCAGCCGGTAACGCTGAAAGACATCTGGCCGACGGACGAGGAAATCGACGCGCTGGTCGCCTCCAGCGTCAAGCCTGCGCAGTACAACAAGGTCTACATCCCGATGTTCGCCAAACAGGAGGACGACGGCATCAAGGTCAAACCGCTGTACGACTGGCGTCCGCAGACCACTTACATCCGCCGTCCGCCGTATTGGGAAGGCGCGCTGGCCGGCGCGCGTCCGCTGAAGGGCATGCGTCCGCTGGCGGTCCTGGGCGACAACATCACCACCGACCACCTGTCGCCGTCGAACGCCATCATGCTCGACAGCGCGGCCGGCGAGTACCTGGCGAAAATGGGCCTGCCGGAAGAGGACTTCAATTCCTACGCCACCCACCG
Source organism: Duganella sp. LjRoot269 (assembly GCF_964254095.1). NCBI lineage: Bacteria > Pseudomonadati > Pseudomonadota > Betaproteobacteria > Burkholderiales > Oxalobacteraceae > Duganella > Duganella sp. LjRoot269. Next base: position 2,259,789 of record NZ_CAXUSL020000001.1, read on the forward strand.
TGGCGACCACCTGACCGCGCAACGCGCCACCTTCGCCAATCCGACGCTGAAGAACGAGATGGTGCGCGACGCGGACGGCAAGGTCAAAGCCGGTTCGCTGGCGCGCGTGGAACCGGAAGGCAAGGTCACGCGCATGTGGGAAGCCATCGAAACCTACATGGAGCGCAAGCAGCCGCTGATCGTCATCGCCGGCGCCGACTACGGCCAGGGTTCGTCGCGCGACTGGGCGGCCAAGGGCGTGCGGCTGGCGGGCGTGGAGGCGATCGTGGCCGAGGGCTTCGAGCGCATCCACCGCACCAATCTGGTCGGCATGGGGGTGCTGCCGCTGGAATTCCTGCCGGGCGTGAACCGCCTGACGCTGGCGCTGGACGGCACCGAGACCTATGACGTGATCGGCGAGCGCACGCCGCGTTCGACGCTGACGCTGGTGGTCAACCGCAAGAACGGCGAACGTGTCGAAGTGCCGGTGATCTGCCGCCTCGATACGGCGGAAGAAGTGTCTATTTACGAAGCCGGCGGCGTGCTGCAGCGTTTCGCGCAGGACTTCCTCGAATCCGTGAAGGCGGCCTGATATGGCTCATCAACCTCAAATCAAGATCCCCGCCACCTATATGCGTGGCGGCACCAGCAAGGGCGTGTTCTTCCGCCTGCAGGACCTGCCCGAAGCGGCACAGCAGCCTGGCGCCGCGCGTGACGCCTTGCTGCTGCGCGTGATCGGCAGTCCCGACCCGTACGGCAAGCAGATCGACGGCATGGGCGGCGCCACCTCCAGCACCAGCAAGACCGTGATCCTGGCCAAGAGCGCCAGGCCCGACCACGATGTCGACTACCTGTTCGGCCAGGTCGCCATCGACAAGGCCTTCGTCGACTGGAGCGGCAACTGCGGCAACCTGTCGGCGGCGGTCGGCGCGTTCGCCATCAGCGGCGGCCTGGTGGATCCGGCCCGCGTTCCGCGCGACGGCACGGCCGTGGTGCGTGTATGGCAAGCCAATATCGGCAAGACCATCATCGCCCACGTGCCGATGACCGACGGCGAGGTGCAGGAGACCGGCGACTTCGAACTCGACGGCGTGACCTTCCCGGCGGCCGAAGTCGTGCTCGAGTTCATGGACCCGGCGGCGGAGGAAGAGGGCGCCGGAGGCTCGATGTTCCCGACCGGCCAACTGGTCGACGAACTGGAGGTGCCCGGCGTCGGCACGCTGAAGGCGACCATGATCAACGCCGGCATCCCGACCATCTTCGTCAATGCCGAAGACATCGGCTACACCGGCACCGAGCTGCAGGATGCGATCAACAGCGATCCCAAGGCGCTGGCGCGCTTCGAGCTGATACGCGCCCACGGCGCGCTGCGCATGGGACTGATCCGCCACATCGACGACGCGGCCACGCGCCAGCACACGCCGAAGGTGGCGTTCGTCGCCAAGCCGGCGCCGTACACGTCCTCCAGCGGCAAGGAAGTCGGCACCACCGACGTCGACCTGCTGGTGCGCGCCATGTCGATGGGTAAGCTGCATCACGCGATGATGGGCACGGCCGCTGTGGCCATCGGCACGGCGGCGGCGATACCGGGCACCCTGGTCAACCTGGCAGCCGGCGGCGGCGCGCGCGAGTCGGTGCGCTTCGGCCACCCGTCCGGCACCTTGCGCGTCGGCGCGCAGGCGACATGGCAGAACGGCGAGTGGAGCGTAACAAAAGCGGTCATGAGCCGTAGCGCGCGCGTGCTGATGGAAGGTTGGGTACGCATACCCGGCAATACGTTCTAAGCGGCTTACACCCACAACGGAGGAGATATGAAATACGCTGATTTCTATCAGCGCTCTATCGTCACGCCTGAACAATTCTGGCAAGACGAATCGGCGCTCATAACCTGGGACACACCCTGCACGCAGGTACTCGATTATTCGCACCCTCCGTTCGCCAGGTGGTTCGTCGGCGGACGGACCAACTTGTGCCACAACGCAGTCGACCGCTGGTGCGCCACGCAGGGCGACAAGGCGGCGCTGATCGCCATCTCGACCGAGACCAATACCGAGCGCACCTATTCGTTCAACGAATTGCAGGCCGAAGTGGAACGCTGCGCCGCCGTGATGCTGGCGCTGGGCGTGGGCCGCGGCGACCGTGTGCTGATCTACATGCCGATGATCGCCGAGGCGGCGTTCGCGATGCTGGCCTGTGCGCGCATCGGCGCGATCCATTCGGTGGTATTCGGCGGCTTTGCCGCCAACAGCCTGGCCAGCCGCATCGACGACGCCAGGCCGGTGCTGATCGTCTCCGCCGACGCCGGCTCGCGCAACGGCAAGGCCATTCCGTACAAGCACCTGCTGGACGAGGCGATAGCGCTGTCGTCCGCCAGGCCGGCCAAGGTGCTGCTGGTCGACCGCGGACTGGCGGCGATGGAACTGGTGGCCGGCCGCGACGAGGATTACGCCGGCCTGCGCGCCGCCCACCTGGATGCGCGCGTGCCGGTGACCTGGCTGGAATCGAACGAGCCGTCCTACATCCTGTACACCTCCGGCACCACCGGCAAGCCGAAGGGCGTGCAGCGCGACGTCGGCGGCTATGCGGTGGCGCTGGCCTCGTCGATGAAGTACAACTTCTGCGGCAAGGCCGGCGAGACCTTCTTCGCCACCTCGGATATCGGCTGGGTGGTGGGCCACTCCTATATCGTCTACGGTCCCCTGATCGCCGGCATGGCGACCATCATGTACGAGGGAGTGCCGGTCTGTCCCGACGCCGGCATCTGGTGGAGCATCGTCGAAAAGTACAAGGTCACCCGCATGTTCTCGGCGCCCACGGCAATCCGCGTGCTGCGCAAGCATCCGGTCGAATTCATGCGCAAGTACGACCTGTCGTCGCTGCGCGCGTTGTACCTGGCGGGCGAGCCGCTGGACGAGACCACCTCGGAATGGATCGCCGGTGAACTGGGCGTGCCCGTCATCGACAACTACTGGCAGACCGAAACCGGCTGGCCCATCCTGTCGATCGCCAAGGGCGTCGAGGATTTGCCGACGCGCTTCGGCAGTCCCGGCGTGGCGATGTACGGCTACCAGGTCAAGCTGCTCAACGAATCCACCGGCGAGGAATGCGGCGCCAACGAAAAGGGCGTGGTGGTGATCGAAGGCCCGCTGCCACCGGGCTGCATGCAGACCGTCTACGGCGACGACCGGCGCTTTGTCGATACCTACTGGTCCACCTTCGGCGGCCGCCAGGTTTACTCGACCTTCGACTGGGGCGTGCGCGACGCCGACGGCTATTACTTCATCCTCGGCCGCACGGACGACGTGATCAACGTTGCCGGCCACCGGCTCGGCACGCGCGAAATCGAGGAGTCCATCTCCAGCCATGCGAACGTGTCGGAAGTGGCGGTGGTGGGCGTGGAGGACAAGCTCAAGGGACAGGTGGCGGTTGCCTTCGTCATCGTCAGGCACGGCGAACAGATCGCCACCGAGGCGGGACGCGCGGCGCTGGAGCGCGAGATCCTGGGCGTGGTCGATCACCAGCTGGGCGCCGTGGCGCGGCCGGCGCGCGTGTACTTCGTGCCGCAGCTGCCCAAGACCCGCTCCGGCAAGCTGTTGCGCCGCTCGATACAGGCCGTCTGCGAAGGTCGCAATCCGGGCGACCTGACGGCGATTGAAGATCCCGCTTCGCTGCAACAGATACAGCACGTGCTGCAGGACTGTGTATCGAAATAATGACGGCGTAAGAGGCCGGTAAGTCTCGTCATGTATTGTGGATTCAAGCTCGGAAAAAACACGGGCACATACCACTACAGGAGACACACAATGCATGACGATCTGGTTCAAAAAATCAAGGGCGATCCCAGCTACCATCAGCTGGTCAAGGTACGGTCGCGTTTCGGTTGGGCGCTGACGGCGGTGATGATGCTGGTGTATTACGGCTATATCGTGCTCATCGCATTCGACAAGGAATTGCTCGCGTCGAAAACCGGCGCGGGCGTGATGACCTGGGGCATGCCGATCGGCCTGTTCGTCATCGTGTTCACGGTGCTCATCACGGGCATCTATGTACGGCGCGCCAACAAGCAGTTCGATGAACTGACACTGGCCATTCATCAGCGGGTGCGGGCATGAACGCCGTCCGACGCAGACTGGGCTGGCTGGCGGCGCTGACGCTGCTGGGCGCCAGCGGCGCGGCGCTGGCGGCCGGCGCCGACCTGGGCCAGGCGGTGAAGCAACCTGTCAACTGGACCGCGATCACCATGTTCGGCGTGTTCGTCGTGTTCACGCTGTTCGTCACCAAATGGGCTGCCGCCAAGACCCGATCGGTGGCCGACTTCTACACCGCCGGCGGCGGCATCACCGGCTTCCAGAACGGCCTGGCCATCGCCGGCGACTATATGTCGGCCGCGTCCTTCCTCGGCATCTCCGCCGCCGTGTTCCTCAACGGTTACGATGGGCTGATCTATGCCATCGGCTTCCTGGTCGGCTGGCCGGTCATCACCTTCCTGATGGCCGAGCGCCTGCGCAACCTGGGGCGCTTCACCTTCGCCGACGTGGCGGCCTACCGCTTCAAGCAGGCGCCGATCCGCATCTTCTCCGCCTCCGGCACGCTGGTGGTGGTGGCGTTCTACCTGATCGCTCAGATGGTCGGCGCTGGCCAGCTGATCAAGCTGCTGTTCGGCCTGGAATACTGGATCGCGGTGGTGCTGGTCGGTACGCTGATGATGGTCTACGTGCTGTTCGGCGGCATGACCGCCACCACCTGGGTGCAGATCATCAAGGCCGTCATGCTGCTCGGCGGCGCCACGTTCATGGCCTTCGTGGTGCTGGCACAGTTCAATTTCAGCCCGGAGGCGCTGTTCGCCAAGTCGGTTGAGGTGCATGCCAAGAAGGACGCCATCATGGGCCCCGGCACCTTCATCAAGGATCCGGTGTCGGCGATCTCGTTCGGCATGGCGCTGATGTTCGGCACCGCCGGACTGCCGCACATCCTGATGCGCTTCTTCACCGTGCCGAGCGCCAAGGAAGCGCGCAAGTCGGTGTTCTGGGCCACCAGCTGGATCGCCTACTTCTATGTCCTGACCTTCATCATCGGCTTCGGTGCCATCGTTTTGGTAAGCACCAACCCCGAGTTCAAGGACGCCGCCGGCAAGCTGCTGGGCGGGAATAACATGGCGGCCATCCACCTGGCCAAGGCGGTGGGCGGCAACGTCTTCCTCGGCTTCATCTCGGCCGTGGCGTTCGCCACCATCCTGGCGGTGGTGGCCGGCCTGACGCTGTCGGGCGCCTCGGCGGTGTCGCACGACCTGTACGCCACCGTCATCAAGAAGGGCAAGGCCAGCAGCGCCAATGAGCTGTATGTGTCGCGCCTGACCACCGTCGCGCTGGGCGTCGTCGCCGTGGTGCTGGGCATCGTGTTCGAGAAGCAGAACATCGCGTTCATGGTCTCGCTGGCGTTTGCCATCGCCGCCTCGGCCAATTTCCCGGTGCTGTTCATGTCGGTGCTGTGGAAGGATTGCACCACGCGCGGCGCCACCGTCGGCGGCTTCGTCGGCCTGCTCACCGCCGTGGTCCTGACCGTGGTGTCGAAGTCGGTGTGGGTCGATGTGCTCGGCCATGCCGACGCGCTGTTCCCTTACGCGTCGCCGGCCATCTTCTCGATGCCGGCCGCCTTTGTCAGCATCTGGCTGTTCTCGATGCTGGATCAAAGCGCGCGCGCCCGCATCGACCGCGCCGGCTACGAGGCGCAGCAAATGCGCTCCGAGACCGGTATCGGCGCGGCCGGAGCCAGTGCTCACTGATACAATTGACAAGAGGTGGGATCAGGATGGTGCCCGCTTCGGCGGGCATTGTCGTTTTTAGGGGCAGGTCTCGGTGCGCGCGATGGCTAATGCCTCCAATGTGGTTTATCATCTGCCAACTATGCTGCCGTGAAGTAATGGATGAGGTGGCATCTTCCATTGGATGCCCTGGTGTACATGAATCGAGTTTCGACCCATCCGGATTTCGTAGCGGACGCCATCGCGTTGATCGGCGTGCCTGCCTGCGCGTACAGCACCGAGGGCATCGTGCTCGCGGTGAACCCGGAGCTGGTGACCTTGCTCGGCTTCGATCCCTGCGGCCGTCCGGCGGCCGACCTTTTTGCGCGCCACGTGCGTACAGCCAGCGTGGCGCAACTGGATGCCGCCCTGGCGGCCAGCGGGGCCGGCCAGCGCTGGGACAGCTGCCTGACGTGCGCCAGCGGCTCATACCTGTCCGTGCAGGCCTGGACCAAGCCGCTGCCGGCCGGTTCGGCGGTGCAGGGCGCCACCATCGTGTTCCACGATATCAGCGACGTCGAACGCGACCAGCGCGCGTTGCGCAAGGCGCTGATGGAGCAGCAGGCCATCCTGGAAAATGCCGCAGTCGGCATCTTGTTCAGCAAGGACGGCCTTATCCAGGAATGCAATATCCGCTGCGCCGAAATGCTGGGCTACAGCCGCCATGAGCTGGAGGGCGCTTCGACGCTGGTGGCCTATCCGAACGAGGAAAGCCTGATCCAGCTGGGCCGCGAAGCGGGGCCGCCGTTGTCGCGCGGCCTGTCCTTCATGGCCGAGACGCAGCTCAAGCGCAAGGACGGCTCGCTGTTCTGGGCACGGCTGTACGGCCGCGCCATCGACCCGGCCCAGACCGGCGACGGCACGGTGTGGATCATCGAGGACATCAACGAGCACCGCATCGACGAAGAGAGACTGCGCCGCGCGCTGCTGGAGATGCAGGCCATCATGGACAGCGCGCCGCTGGCGATCGGCTTCCAGCGCGACAACCGCATCCTGCGCTACAACCACCGCTTTGCCGAGGCCTTCGGCTTCAGCGACGAGAACGGCGTCGGCCAGCTGACGTCGACGCTATATCCATCGCAGGAAGCGTTCGACGCGGTGGTGAAGAAAGCCCGGCCCCTGCTGGCGCGCGGCAAGCCCTACCAGGCCGAGATGGAGATGCGGCGCCAGGACGGCACCACCTTCTGGGCCCATGCCTTCGGCTACGTGATCAATCCGGGCCGCACGCAGCAGGACACGATCTGGATCTTCGACGACCGCAGCGCGCAGAAGCAGCACGAGGAAGCGACCCGGCAACTGCTGCTGGAGCAGAAGGCGATCCTCGACAACGCCTCGGTCGGCATCCTGTTCAGCAAGGCGCAGGTCATGCTGAGCTGTAATCCGCGCATGGCCGAGATGTTCGGCTACGACATCGACGAGATGGTCGGGCGGCCGTCGTCGATGGTGTTCCCGTCGCCGGCGCATTACGAGGAATTCGGCCGCGAGGCGGCGCCGCTGCTGGGCACCGGCCAGCCGTTCGAGAAGCAGGCATACGAGTTCAAACGCAAGGACGGCAGCCTGTTCTGGTGCCGCGTGCGCGCCAAGGCGGTGGACGACGAGCATAGCGACGGCGGCACCATCTGGATCCTGGAAGACGTGACCCACACGCGCCAGACGCAGATGGAAGTCGAGGCGATCATGACCAACGCGTCGATGAGCATCCTGTTCACCAAGAACCGCATCATCACGCGCTACAACCGCGGCTTCGCCGAGATGTTCCGCTACGAGGGCAATTCCGGCCTCGGCCTGCCGGGGCGCGCGTTGTATCCGTCGCAGGAATCCTACGACAAGCTGGGTGGCGAAGCCTACCCCTTCCTGTCGGTCGGCAAGCCGTTCCAGACCGAGATGGAGATGCGCCGCGCGGACGACTCCTTGATGTGGGCGCAGCTGATCGGCTACGTCGTCAATCCGGACGACCCGACGCAGGGGACGATCTGGGTCATCGAGGACCGCACCGAGCAAAAGCGCGCCGAGGAATCGCTGCGCAACGCGCTGCTGGAAAACCAGGCCATCCTCGACAGCGCGGTGCTGGGCATCTCGGTGGTCGAGCATGGCCACAACCTGCGCTGCAACACCAAGATGGAAGAGCTGTTCGGCTACGCCCCCGGCGAGATGAACCACCTGAGCGTGCAAGCCTTCTACGCCGACAAGGAAGCCTGGGAAGTGGCCCGCGCCGAGACGGCGCGCGACTTCCACGCCGGCCGCGTCAACGTCTCCGAGTACCAGCTGGTGCGCAAGGACGGCAGCACGTTCTGGGCGCGGCTGTCGGGCCGTCCGTTCGACCTGGCGCAGGCCACCGGGCGCTCGGTGTGGCTGGTGGACGACATCACCGCGCGGCGCGAGGCGGCCGAGGCGGTCAGCCGCGCGCGCGACGAGCTGGAGGTGCGGGTGCTGGAGCGCACCGCCGAACTGGCGGGCGCCAACGCGCTGCTGCAGGGCGAGATCGTCGAGCGGCGCCAGGCCGAGGCGCGCGTGCACCACATGGCTTACCACGACAGCCTGACCGGCCTGCCGAACCGCGCCTTGCTGTCGGACCGGCTGGACCGCGCGATGCTGGCGGCGCAGCGCTCCGAGCGCAAGCTGGCGGTGATGTTCATCGACCTGGACCGCTTCAAGACCATCAACGATTCGCTGGGCCACATGACGGGCGACCAGCTGCTGAAGGAAGTGGCCAGCCGCCTGTGCCGCGCGGTGCGCGCCAGCGACACCGTGGCCCGGCTGGGCGGCGACGAGTTCGTGGTGCTGGTGCCGGGCATACGCTCGGCCGACGAGTCCAGCCACGTGGCGCAGAAGATCATCGAGGCCTTGTCCGAGAGCTTCCCGCTGGAGGGGCGCAACCTGCACATCACGCCGTCGATCGGCATCTGCGTCTATCCGGACGACGGCGCCGACGTCGAAACGCTGATGCGCCACGCCGACGCCGCCATGTATCACGCCAAGGCCAGCGGCAGGAACAATTACCAGTACTTCAAAGAGGCGATGAACCAGACCGCGGCCCAGCACTTCGAACTGGAGACCAGTCTGCGCGGCGCGCTGGCGATGGACGAATTCGAGCTGCACTTCCAGCCCATCATGGACATCGGCACGCGCCGCTTGCATACGATGGAAGTGCTGCTGCGCTGGCGCCGCGGCGACGGCCAGCTGGTGTTGCCGGACCACTTCATCCCCATCATCGAGGAGAACGGCCTGATCGTGCCGATCGGCGAATGGGTGATACGCCAGGCCTGCCGGCAGAGCATGGAGTGGCTGCGTGCCGGCCTGGCGCCGGTGCCGCTGGCGGTGAACCTGTCGCCGCGCCAGTTCATGCACCGGGGGCTGATCGAATCGATACGCGCCATCCTCGACGAAACCGGCATCGATCCGTCGCTGATCGAATTCGAGATCACCGAGACGGCGCTGATGCAGCACGGCGAGCAGACGCTGGACATCCTGGGCCAGATCAACGCCATGGGCATCCGCCTGTCGATCGACGATTTCGGCACCGGCTATTCGAGCCTGGCCTACCTGAAGCGTTTCCCGGTCAAGAAGATCAAGATCGACCGCGCCTTCATCAAGGAACTGGAAGAGAGCGCGGAGGACCGCGCCATCGTGTCGGCCATCATCGCGCTGTCGCACAGCCTGCAGCTGTCGGTGGTGGCGGAGGGGGTGGAGACGGAGGGGCAGTATGCGCTGCTGCAGCGCGACGGCTGCCAGTACGCGCAGGGCTACCTGTTCTCGCAGCCGGTGCCGCACGCGACGGCCCAGCTGCTGCTGCCCCGGCTGTAGCCGCTTAGTCGAAGGTGGCGATCACCGGCGCGTGGTCGGACGGCTGTTCCCATTTGCGCGGCACGCGGTCGATCACGCAGGCGCTGCAGCGCGACACCAGCGCCGGCGACACCAGGATGTGGTCGATGCGCAGGCCCTTGTTCAGGCGGAAGCCCAGCGCGCGGTAGTCCCACCAGCTGAACGACTTCTCCGGCTGTTCGAACAGGCGGTAGGAATCGGTCAGGCCGATGTCGAGCAGGCGGGTGAGGGCGGCGCGTTCCTTGTCGGACACCAACACCTGCCCGGCCCAGGCGGCCGGATCGTGGACGTCGCGGTCTTCCGGCGCGATGTTGTAGTCGCCCAGCACCGCCAGTTGCGGATGGGCGGCAGCTTCCTCGCGGATCCAGTCGTGGAAGGCGGACAGCCAGGCCAGCTTGTACTCGTATTTGTCGGAATCGACGCTCTGGCCGTTCGGCACGTAGGCGCAGACCACGCGCACGCCGGCTATGGTGGCGGCCAGGATGCGCTGCTGCGGGTCTTCGTATTTCGGATTGTTCTTGACCACGTCGCCGATCGGCAGTTTGGACAGGATGGCGACGCCGTTGTAGGTCTTTTGCCCGCTGTAGACCACGTGGTAGCCCGCGGCCTCGATCGCGGCGACGGGGAACTTGTCGTCAGTTAATTTTGTTTCTTGGATGCAGAGCACGTCGACGGGGCTGTCCTCGAGCCATTTCAAGACGTGCGTCAGCCGAACGTTGAGTGAGTTAACATTCCATGTGGCTAGTTTCATTTGATTCAGTGTCCTTGCGGTTTGGGCATGGCCCAATCTTACAGTATCTTGATTTAACACATAGGGTTGTAATTTTGGCGAGTTTTATAAAAAAACATGGAAAACCTCTTCGCGTGCGCGCCTCGAGGCTCTAGAATGTTGCAAAATATGTGAAATCAAAAAAAAATTGCCAATAGTGTCTCGTTGTTATCAAAAGATAACTGTAACTAAAGACAACACGACAAAAGAGAAATATACTGTTGTAAATGAGCGGAAAACTTGTGTTTCCGATAGGCAATGACAAATAGCAACGGTACGTGTACATTTGTGTGTTGTGAGACGACAATAAATGGTACTATACGGAAATAACTTGTAGTTTTAACAGTGAATTGCGCGTGGCGCGTTTACAAAGGAATGAAAATGCGAACTGCATTTGAGACGTGGGCACAGAAGGACGGACACATCGTCCGCCGCCGTGAAGACAAGCCGGATGAATATCTGGTCTTCGAAACCCAACGCCGCTGGGTAATCTGGCAGGCGGCGCTGGAACATGGCAAGACGCCGGGCGGCCGCAAGACCGCCGCGCAGAAGGAGGCGGCAGCCATCGAGAAAGCCAAGGCCGCCGTGCAGCGCCCACCGGTGATCAACCCGGACGAGGCTGCGGTGCGTAACCAGGTGCTGAACGAGGTGCTCGATGCCTTCTCGACGCTGGGCGGCGAGCGCGGCATGGACGATATCCTGAAAGTGGTGCAGGGTCTGAAGAAGAAGCAGCAGGAACAGGCGGAAGAGCGCGCTGTTGCCGAGGCGCCGGTACGTCACAACGCCTGATACCGCGCATGCGCTTCAAGCATTACAAGGGTGGTCTCTACGAGCTGGTGTGCGAGGCCACCCTGGAATCCGATCTCAGCACCATGATCATCTATCGCGCCGCGAACGGTTCCGTCTGGGCCCGGCCGAAAGATGTGTTTTTCGAAGTAATCGAGGTTGATGGCGTAAAAGTGCAACGCTTTACGCCTCTTGATTGAGCAAATAGAACCGCTTGCGGGCTGCTACACTGGTCTGACCCACTCATCCTGAGGCAGACCATGTATTTTCGCCCCGCTGCAGCGTCGACCGCGTTGTTGACCGTGCTGGCCATGTTGGCCGGCTGCGCTTCGCTGACTGAATCCACCCAACAGAACGTGCTGGTGCAAACCGTGCTCGATCATCGCGAGATCGGCGGGGTCGGCTGCGTGCTGTACAACGACGTCGGCAAATGGTTTGTCACGACGCCGGCGCGCGTCACGCTGCGCAAGAGCGCCGGCGCGCTGCGCATCGACTGCGCCAAGGACGGTACGGCCTGGGCGTACGAGAAGGTCGATCCCAAGGTGAACGGCAATCTGTGGGGGAATGTGGTGCTGACGGCGGGTGTCGGCTATTTCATCGACAAGAACACGGGGGCGGGCTACGACTATCCGTCGACGCTGACGGTGGTGATGCACCCGGCTGCGGAGCGCGATGCGCTGCCGCCGCCGGCTGCCGGGGTCACACTTTATTAACTACGGCCGATCAGGAAGTTCGACAGCAGCGGTACCGGACGGCCGGTGGCGCCTTTCGCGCCGCCCGATTTCCAGGCGGTGCCGGCGATGTCCAGGTGGGCCCAGGTGTACTTGCGGGTGAAGTTCTCCAGGAACGCCGCCGCCGTGCACGACGCGCCGCCCGGCGTGCCGATGTTGGCCAGGTCGGCGAAATTGGACTTCAGCTGCTCGTTGTACTCCTCGCCGATCGGCAGGCGCCATGCGGTGTCGCTGGAAGCCTTGCCTGCGGCGAGGATTTCGTCGGCCAGCTTGTTGTGGACCTCGTCGTCGCGCGTGAACAGGCCGCTCTTGTGGTGGCCCAGGGCGACGATGCAGGCGCCGGTCAGCGTGGCGATGTCGATCACGGCGGCCGGGTTGAAGCGCTCGGCGTAGGTCAGCGCGTCGCACAGCACCAGGCGGCCTTCGGCGTCGGTGTTGAGGATCTCGATGGTCAGGCCGTTCATCGACGTGACGATGTCGCCCGGCTTGGTGGCGCGGCCGGAAGGCATGTTCTCGCACGAGGCGATCACGCCGATCACGTTCAATTTCAGGTTCATCTCGCCGATGGCGCGGAAAGTGCCCAATACCGACGCCGCGCCGCCCATGTCGTACTTCATCTCGTCCATGCCGGGGCCGGCCTTCAGCGAGATGCCGCCGGTGTCGAAGGTGATGCCCTTGCCGACCAATACCACCGGCGCATCCTTCGGTTTGCCTCCCATGTGCTTGATGATGATGAACTTCGGCGGCTGCTCGCTGCCGTTGGTCACGGACAGGAAGCTGTTCATCTTCAGCGCTTCCAGCTGCTTGCGGTCCAGCACTTCAACGTCGAACTTGTAGTCCTTGCCCAGTTTTTTCGCGGTGTTGGCCAGGTAGGTCGGGGTGCAGACGTTGGCCGACAGGTTGCCCAGCTCCTTGGTCAGGTCGACGCCGTTGGCGATCGCCACGGCCTGCGCCAGCGCCAGCTTGGTGCCGGCGTTGCTGGCCACGGCCAGCGCGATTTTCTTCACGCCGCTCGCCGCCGGATCCTTCTTCGATTTCTGGCCGTCGGTGCGGAACACGCCTTCATGGGCGCTTTGCACCACGCAGCGGATCGCCCAGTTGACATCGCGCTCTTTCACTTCGGTCATCGGCAGTGCGATAATAGCGTCGCTCGTGCCCAGGGCCGAGAAAGCCTTGAGCGCCGCGGACACGCCGCTGGCGAAGCTTTTTTCGCTGACGGCGTCGTCGCTGCCCATGCCGACCAGCAGCACGCGTTCGGCCGATGCGCCCTTCACGCCGCGCAGCAGCAGGGTGGTGCCGGCTTTGCCGGAAATGTCGCCGGACTTGAGCGCAGCCGTGATTTCACCGGAGCCGTCCAGCGCCTTGGCGGCCTGCGACAGCTTCTTGTTCTCGAAGACGGCGACGGCGACTACGCCGGCCTTGGCCGAGGCGATGGTGTTTTTTGTGTCGAATGCTTTTATGCTAAAGTCCATTTGATTCTCCGTGTCGTGTACGAATTGCCAGCCTGTTTATCAGGCTGTTATTTAATCTTGTGGCCCCGTGATGGGCCCTTAACTACCGAATTATAACTTTCGAATGATCTTTCAACGCGCCCTACGACGTGAAATGACCAGTGCCGCCGGCGCTACTTTCACGGTGCTGTTCAGTATTAGCGTTACCTGGACCTTGATCGGTGTCCTCGGCAAGGCCGCCGGCGGCAAGGTCGCCTCCAGTGACGTGGTCGCGCTGATTGCCTTTGCAGCCTTGAATTATCTGCCAACTATCATCATCCTCACCAGCTTTATTTCGGTGCTGATGGTCGTCACGCGCAGCTATCGCGATTCCGAGATGGTGGTGTGGTTCGCTTCCGGCTTGAGCCTGACCCGATGGATAGCACCGGTGCTGACCTTCGGCCTGCCGCTGGTGCTGGTGACGGCGGCCCTGAGCTTTGTCGCCACCCCGTGGGCGCAGCAGAAAAGCTCCGAGTACGTGGAGCGTTTCGAAAAGCGCGAGGACCTGCAAAAGGTTTCGCCGGGCCAGTTCAAGGAATCGGCGTCGGCCAACCGCATCTTCTTCGTCGAAGGTGTGGCCGGCAAGACGGCCGTGGTGCAGAACGTATTTGTCAACACGGTCGATGAACACGGCACCGCCGTCATCGTCGCGCGCGAAGGCGTCATCAACGCCGGGCCGAAAGGCGAGCGCTATCTGGTGCTGAAGAACGGCCGCCGCTACCAGGGCACGCCGGGGCAGTCGGATTTCCAGACCATGGAGTTTGAAAGCTACAGCATGCGCGTGACCAACCAGAACCAGGAACTGGACGCCGAACGCAATATCAACGCGGTGCCGACGATGCAGCTGTTGAACGACAAGAGCAGCTTCGCGCAGGCCGAGATCCTGTGGCGCATCGCCCAGCCGATGACCTGCCTGGTGCTGATACTGCTGGCGATTCCGCTGGGCTTTGTCAATCCGCGCGCCGGCAGTTCCGCCAACCTGATTATCGCGCTGCTGGTCTTCTTCAGCTACAGCAATGTGGTCAAGCTGGTCGAGGCCAGCGTCAAGCAGGGCAAGTCCACGTTCGGCATGGCGTGGTGGCCGCTGCACCTGCTGGTCGCGCTGCTGGTGCTGGGCTTGTTCGCCTGGCGCCTGAACCTGAACCACCGCTACCATCCGCTGGCGCTGCTGTCGGCGCTGAAGCGCTCGCGCGCCGCAGACAAGAAAGCCGTATCGCCATGAAAATCCTGCAACGCTATTTCGCCGTCTCGATCCTGCAGGCGGTTGCCTTTGTGCTGGTTGCCTTCCTGGCGCTGCAGGCCTTCATGGACCTGACCGGCGAACTGCCTTCGGTGGGCAAGAACGGCTACGCGATCCAGTATGCCTTCCTGTACGTGCTGGTGCAGCTGCCCGGCCACGTGTACGAGGTGATGCCGCTGGCGGCGCTGATCGGCACCATCTACACGATGGCGCAGTTTGCGGCCACTTCCGAATTCACCATCATGCGGGCGTCGAGCATGTCGACCGGGATGGTGGCGTGGATGCTGGCCAAGATCGGCGTGGTGCTGGTGATTATCACCTTCATCTTCGGCGAACTGGTGGCGCCGCGCACCGCGCCGCTGGCGGAGAAAATCAAGCTGAGCGCGCGCGGCGCGGCGATTTCGTCGGAGTTCCGCTCCGGCCTGTGGACCAAGGATATCGTCAAGTCGGACGGCATGAGCGGCACCGTGACCGGCTCGCGCTTCTTCAACGTGCGCCAGGTGAAGCCGGACGGCACGCTGATCGACGTCAAGCTGTATGAGTTCGATACCAACTTCCGCCTGCGCTCGATCACGCTGGCCAAGACCGGCACCTTCAAAGGCAACAACAACTGGCAGCTGCAGGATGTGACGGAAAACCTGTTCACCAACCCGGCGCTGCTGAAGCCGGGCAGCGAGGCCAACCTGGCCAACAACTTCGCCCAGGACACCAGCCTGATCGAAACCCGCCACAGCGCCAGCAAGGACCTGCTGTCAGAGGTCACGCCGAAGATCCTGTCGGTGGCCGGCTCCGATCCGGACCGCATGTCGGCCAATGAGCTGGCGGTCTACACCCGCCACCTGCAGGAGAACAAGCAGGAAACCGAGCGCTTCAAGATCGCGTTCTGGAAGAAGCTGTTCGATCCGCTGGCGATCTTCGTGCTGATGGCGCTGGCGCTGCCGTTCGGCTACCTGCACACGCGCAGCGGCGGCGTGAGTCTGAAGATCTTTGTTGGTATCATGATCGGTGTCAGTTTCCTGCTGGTGAACACGCTGTTCTCTCACCTGGGCTTGCTGAGCACCTGGCCTGCGGTCATGACGGCGATCGCACCGAGTTTATTGTTCCTGCTGCTGGCGCTATGGGCCTTGTGGTGGGTGGAGCGGCACTAGATGGTTGAAACGATGAGCAAGCAAGCCCTGGTTTTGTTCGCGCACGGCGCCCGTGCCGCGGCGTGGGCCGCGCCGTTCGAGCGGCTGCGCGACCTGACCCAGCCGCGCATGCCGGAAGTGCGCGTGGCGCTGGCCTTCCTCGAGTTGATGACGCCACGGCTGCCTGAACTGGTGGCCGAGTTGACCGCCGGCGGCGTCACTCGCATCACCGTGGTGCCGGTGTTCCTGGGGCAGGGCGGTCATGTGCTGCGCGACCTGCCGCTGATGGTGGAGCAATTGCGCATCGATTATCCGCAGGCGACCATCGACGTGGTCGAAGCGGCCGGCGAGAACGCGGCCGTGCTCAACGCGCTGGCCGATTACTGCGTGGCCTCGCTGTCAGCGCACACGCCGCCAGACTGACAGCGGTATGTAGCCGTCCGGCCTGGCCGGCACGCGGTAGCTGAGTTCATCGCCGTTCAATTCGTAGCTGCGCTTCTGCTGCGTTCCCTCCCAATTTGAAAAAGCCGCCGTGGCGATGCTGAAGGTCAGCGTGTGTGCCTCCCTGTCGATGGCCACGGTGCCGAAGTGCGTGCTCGAGCCCATGATGGCCGCTTCGAATTCGGCCGGCGTGCCGGTTTTCTTGTCGCCGCTGGCAAAGCGCGGCCGGTCGGAGCGGTAAATCTGCACCGTGTACCGGCCCTGCGCATCGATCATCATCAGGCCGGCCGGCGCGTCGCCGTAATCGCGAATGCGCACGCCGTCGGGCCGTATCAGGTCGGCGGCGACCAGCGTCCAGGTGCCGGCCAGCGGAAAGTCGGGCGCAGGAGCCGCCGTTGCTTGCGTTGCAGGCACCCACATGACGAGGCAGAATAATCGGTTCAGCAGTTTCATGGCAATCTCCTTGATAACGATGCGGCCACGATAGCTGCTTCTGCGGTTGAGCGAAATTGGCAAAAAGCGTGCAATATGTGTGCATAATTGCACAATGAGCCAACCTGATTGGGACGACCTGCGCTACTTCCTTGCCCTGCACGACGCGGGTACGCTGACCGCCGCGGCGCGTTCGGCCGGCGTCGAGCACACCACGGTGGCGCGGCGCATCGATACACTGGAAACCGCGCTCGCGGTAAAGCTGTTCGACCGCTTCCCCAAGGGCTGGTCGCTGACGGCCGCCGGCAAGGCGCTGGTGCCGCATGCGCGCCAGATGGAGGCGGGTCTGCATGGACTGCTGCGGGCGGCCAGCGTCACGGCGGCGCTGAGCGGCAAGGTGCGGGTTTCCGCGCCGCCGGCGTTGGCGGCCTATTTGCTGGCACCGCGCCTGAAGGCGGCCGTGCATCGCCTGCCGGGAATAGAACTGGACTTGCGCGGCGAGGCGCGCGAGACGGACCTGATGCGGCGCGAATCGGATATCGCCCTGCGCTTCAGGCGTCCCACCGCGCCGGGACTGGCGGTACGGGAGCTGACGACGGTGCACTATCGCCTGTATGCCAGCGCCGCCTACCTTGAGGCGCGCACGCCGGAGCAATGGGAGTTTGTCGGCTACGATGAGCTGATGCAGGACACGCCGCAGCACCAGTGGCTGGAAAAGATACGCGGCGGGCGCCGCTACTGCCTGCGCTCCAACGACCTGGGTGCCCTGTTCCAGGCGGCGCAGGCCGGCTGCGGCGTGGCGGTGCTGCCCGAATACTTCTCATCCATCCAGCGCGGCGACCTGGTCGCCATCGACACGCCGGCCTGCCCGGTCAAGCGCAAGCTGTGGATCGTCATGCACGAGGACGTGCGCCGCGCCGCGCCGGTGCGCGCGGTGGCCGACGAACTGATTGCCCTGTTCATTGCCTGAACCTGGACGGTCGCATGGCATGTAAAGCTTGCTTGACAAGCGGTCTCCTTCGCGTCATAGTAAAGCATGCTTTACATCACGAGGAGGTCCAGATGGCCTACACTAAATTTTCGCGTAGTGCGGTAAGTGCAATTTTATGGAGTCAGTGGGCATATTGGTGTGCCTTGGGCGTGGCCATTTGGGCATACATTGCTATGCCAAAAGGTAATATCCGCGATTGCCTTGTGATTGCACCCATAGCGCCGGGGATGCTGATTTTTGCGGTGAGCTATTGGCTCTACCAATCATCCGATGAGTACGTAAAACAGCGGACGTTACAAGCGGCAACGCTCACCGCCATTACGGTAGCGATGCTATCCATGATTTACTTTTTTCTTGAGCTGCTAGGCTTCCCAAAACTCAGCATGATGTGGGTGCATATCATCGGCTGGAGTTTATTCAATGTTCAGATGCTCAGGTTGTGGTTCGAGGCAAAATGAAGAACATTCTTCCGCAACTCCGTGCTCAGCAAGGTTGGACACAGGGCGACCTCGCGACACGCCTGGGGGTGTCACGACAGTCCGTGAATGCAATTGAAACTGAACGCTATGAGCCCAGCTTGGCGCTGGCGTTTTCCATCGCCGAGCTATTCGCAATGCGGATAGAGGACATTTTTCTATTCAATCGAAAAGCCGGTGGTGGCGCCTAGGGACGAAGTCATCGTCCGCCGCGCGGCACCAACTTGATTTCGTATACCTTCGGCCACAGCTTGCCGGTGACGAACAGGCGTTTCTTCTCGGCGTCGTAAGCGATGCCGTTCATGACGTTTTCGCCGGTCGGTCCCTTGCCGGCGGCAGGATAGAGCTTGCCCAGGTCGATCCAGCCGGTGATCTTGCCGTTGGCCGGGTCGATGCGCGCGATGGTGTTGGTGTGCCACAGGTTGGCGTAGATCTCGTCGCCCACCACTTCCAGTTCGTTGACCTGGTCGACCGCGATGCCGTCCGCCGTCACCTTGACGCGCCGCACTTCGAGGAAGGTTTTCGGATCGAGGAAGCGCAGCGTAGCTGTGCCGTCGCTCATGATCAGCTCCTTGCCGTTCTGCGTCAGGCCCCAGCCTTCGCCGGGGTAGGCGAACTGGTTGCGCAGCTCGAAGGTCTTCAGGTCGAACACGAAGCCGGTCTGGGTTTGCCAGGTCAGGCCGACCAGCGTGTCGTTCCACACCGTCAGGCCTTCGCCGAAGTACTGCGGCGGGATGTCCTTGCTTTGCAGGACCTTGCCGGTTTCCAGGCTCACCTTGCGGATCGACGATTTGCCGTTCAGGCCCGTGCTCTCATACAGGAAGCCGTCGCGGTACAGCAGGCCCTCGGTGAAGGCTTGCGGATCGTGCGGGTAGGTGTTGACGACCTTGAAATCGTAGGTCGGAATCGCCGCCAGCACGCTTGCCGGCAGCAGGGCCAGGATCAGCAAGGCCTTTGCGTAGTTCTTTTTCACTATTCAGTCACCGAATTTTGTAGTTCGACCATGGCGTCCAGCGTTGCGCCGGGGGCGGCCAGTTCCGCCTCGACGCAGGCGCGCGCTTCCGCCGACCGCACCAGCGACGCCGCCTGTGCACGCGCCGCTTCCGCCGCAGCAGTATCGCCGCAGCCGGCCAGCAAGTCCAGTACCAGTGCGAGTTCGGCGCTGTAGTTGAAAACTTCGGCCAGCAGGTCGGCCATGCCGGCGCCGGTCAGCAGGTCCAGGCCCTGGACGCTGGCATCGAGATGCGCCGCGGCCTCCGCCAGATGGCGCTGCGGATCGGGCAGGAAGCGGCGCGCCAGCGCGAAGTCGCCGCAGGCCATCAGCGAGGGAAGGGCCGCGCGGGCGCATTGCTGCGCGAGGTCCTCGGGCAGGCGCAGGAACAGCTGGTAGGTGTTTTGCAGGTCGCCCAGCTTGTCGTTGATGGCGCGGATGTCGTTGAACAGCGCCGTCTTGTCGCCGGCGGCGACAGTGCCCAGCAGGCGTTCGCTGGCGGTGTCGCGGGCGCGGACCAGCGCATGGCGGGCCGGCAGGTATTCCTCGGCCAGCTTGGCCCAGGCGCTGAGGACGTAGGAGAGGCGCAGCGCCGCGTCGTCGCTGGCGGCGGTGGCGTCAAACAGCCAGATGTAGTCCCGCAGCGCGGGTTCGAAGTCGCCTTCGGAATGGGCGCTCCAGGCGCGCTCCAGCACTTCGTGAACAGAGTCCATTGCATCCTCGATGAGAGTGAACGGACATTCTATTACGGAAAGCGCCGGGTCAGGCTCTCAGTTGTTGCTGGCCGGGGAGGGGGGCTTGCGCGTCGTCGGTTTGATGCGCGCGTGGCTGCATGGCGTCGCCCAGCATCACCAGCACCGGGCCGTGGGCCGCGCCCAGACCCTGCGCCAGCGTGGCGATGGTCATGCGGCGGATATGCTGGTCGGCGCGGCTGACGTTTTCGATGACGACCACCGGCGTGTCCGGCCGGCGGCCATGCGCCAGCAGGCGCTCGGCCGTGGCGATGGCTTCGCGGCCGCCCATGTACTGCACCAGCGTGTCGGTGTCCGGAATGGCGTCGTGACCGGCGTGTTCCGGCGCGGTGGAGGAGGTGAAGAACGCCACGCTGCGCGCCACGCCGCGCTTGGTCAGCGGCTGTTTGCTGGTGGCGGCGGCGGCCAGCGCGGTGGTGATGCCGGGGACGACTTCCACCTCGATGCCGGCTTCCTCCAGCGCGCGCAGTTCTTCGTCGGCGCGGCCGAACAGCATCGGATCGCCGCCCTTGAGGCGCACCACCAGCGGGAACTTCCTGGCGTTGTCGATCATCTGCTTGTTGATGAACTGCTGCGCGGTCGACAGCTGGCCGCAGCGTTTGCCGACCAGGATTTTCTCGGCTTGAGGGCACAGCTCCAGCATCTCGTCGGTCACCAGCGCGTCGTGCAGCACTACGTCGGCTTGCGCCAGCAGGCGCGCACCGCGCAGTGTCATCAGGTCCTGGGCGCCGGGGCCGGCGCCGATCAGGTAGACTTTTCCGTGAGTTGCCATCGCTGTTTCCTCTTGCTGTTACTCGCCGAGACGGATCATGCCCGCCGCCACGGTCTGGTGCGTGACTTCGTCGATCAGGATGAAGGCGCCGGTCGCGCGGATGTCGGCGTAGGCGTCGGCGGCCAGCGGCTGCTGCACGGTCAGGCCGATGCGGGCGATGTCGTTCAGTTTCAGGCCGTCGGCGGCGTGGCGCTGCTGGGTGTTGATGTCCAACAGCGAATCGATGCCGGTGATCTTGGCCGAAGTCTGCTTGGTGCCGTGCTTGATCCAGTACTTGCGGCGCTGGTCCAGCGGCTCGTCGGACATCCAGCAGACGTCGGCCTTCAGCGTCTTCAGCAAGGTCGCCGGCTGGGCGGCGCCGGCCAGCAGGTCGCCGCGCGAGATGTCCAGGTATTCGTTCAGCAGCAGCGTGACCGACTGGCCCACCACCGCCGATTGATGCGAGCCTTCCAGCGTGACGATGTCCTTGACGGTCGCGCTCTGGCCGGACGGCTGCACCACCAGCTTGTCGCCGACGGAGACCTTGCCGGCTTCGATGCGGCCCATGTAGCCGCGGAAGTCGTTGGCTTCGTGACCGTTGTGGCGCGCCACCAGCTGTACCGGGAAGCGGAACGGCGCGTTGTGCGATTCGTCGTACACGGACAGCGATTCGAGCAGCTCGATCAAGGTCGGGCCCTTGTACCAGCTCAGCTTCTCGCTCTTGTCGACGACGTTGTCGCCGGTCAGCGCGGACAGCGGAATCGGCGTGATGTCCTTCAGGCCCAGCGTGCCGGCGAACTCGCGGTAGGCCTTGATGATGCGGTCGTAGGTCGCCTGGTCGTAGTTCACCAGGTCCATCTTGTTGACGGCGACGACGATATGCTCGATCTGCAGCAGGTGGGCGATGGTCGAGTGGCGCTTGGTCTGGATCAGCAGGTCCACGCCGCCGTCCTCGCGCAGCTTCACTTTCGAGACGTCGATCAGGATGATGACGGCATCGGCGGTCGAGGCGCCGGTGACCATGTTGCGGGTGTACTGCTCGTGGCCCGGCGTGTCGGCGATGATGAACTTACGCTTGGGGGTGGCGAAGTAGCGGTAGGCCACGTCGATGGTGATGCCTTGTTCGCGTTCGGCTTCCAGGCCGTCGGTCAGCAGCGACAGGTCGACGGCGTCGCCGACGGTGCGCTTGTGCTTGGAGCGCGACATGGCGTCCAGCTGGTCGGCGAAGATGCCTTTGCTGTCGAACAGCAGGCGGCCGATCAGCGTGGATTTGCCGTCGTCGACGGAACCGGCGGTGATGAAGCGCAGCAGGCCGCGTTCGGTCAGTTGTTCAGTGGTGTTGTCGTTGCGAGCGTTCATCAGAAGTATCCTGCTTTTTTGCGTTTTTCCATCGAGGCTTCGGAGGTTTGGTCGTCCATCCGGGTGGCGCCGCGTTCGGTGATCTGCGTGATCGCGGTTTCGGCGATGATCTGATCGACCGTCGCCGCGTCCGAGGACACGGGGCAGGTGCAGGAGATGTCGCCGACGGTGCGGAAGCGCACCACTTGCGTTTCGACGGTTTCGCCTTCGCGCGCCGGCGTCAGGTCGGTCAGCGGCACCAGCAGGCCGTTGCGCGGAATGACCTTGCGTTCGTGCGCGAAGTAGATCGGCGGCAGTTCCAGTTTTTCGCGGGCGATGTACTGCCACACATCGAGTTCGGTCCAGTTCGAGATCGGGAACACGCGCATGTTCTCGCCCGGATGGACGCGGGTGTTATACAGGTCCCACAGTTCCGGGCGCTGCGACTTCGGATCCCATTGGCCGAATTCGTCGCGGAAGGAGAAGATACGCTCCTTGGCGCGGGCCTTCTCTTCGTCGCGGCGGGCGCCGCCGATGCAGGCGTCGAAGCCGTGGGCGGCGATGGTTTCGAGCAGCGTGACCGCCTGCGCGGCGTTGCGCGAATCGGTCTGCGGATTGCGCAGGCGCACGGTGCCTTTCTTGATCGAGTCTTCGACCGAGCCGACGATCAGGCGCTCGCCCAGTTCGGCCACGCGCTTGTCGCGGAAGGTGATCACTTCGGCGAAGTTATGGCCGGTATCGACGTGCACCAGCGGGAAGGGAAATTTGCCGGGGCGGAAAGCCTTCTCCGCGATGCGCAGCAGCACCACCGAGTCTTTACCGCCGGAGAACAGCAACGCGGGGTTGCTGCACTCGGCCGCCACTTCGCGCATGATGTGGATCGCTTCCGATTCCAGGGCGTCGAGATGGCGCGAATTTACGTGCACGTTGTTTTCAACTAAAGCGTTCATGGACTAGCCTATTCTTTTGAGGGGGGCTTACGCCGCCACGGATTTAATGCGTATCAGTTTGCCGTCAACCATGTGCAGGCCGCACTCTTTCGATTCCGGATTCTCCCACCACCAGCGGCCGGCGCGGACATCTTCGCCCGGCTCGATGGCGCGGGTGCACGGCTCGCAGCCGATCGACGGATAGCCTTGGTCATGCAGTGCATTGTAAGGCACGCCGTTGTCGCGGATGTAGTTCCAGACGTCTTCCTCCGACCAGTCGGCCAGCGGATTGAACTTGGTCATGAAGTGCGCCGGATCGTCTTCCTCCACCATCAGCGAGGTGCGGGTGGCCGATTGCGCGCGGCGCTGGCCGGTGACCCAGGACTTGTTGCCGGCCAGGGCGCGGCCCAGCGGCTCGACCTTGCGGATGCGGCAGCATTCCTTGCGCATCTCGACGCTGTCGTAGAAGGCGTTCAGGCCGTTCTGCGCGACATAGGCGTCGACCGCTTCGGGCTGCGGCTTGTACAGCGCGATGTCGTAGCCGTAGTGCTCCTTCACCTTGTCCACCATCGCCAGCGTTTCCTTGTGCAGGCGGCCGGTTTCAAGCGAGAAGATGCCGATATCCAGTTTGGATTTCAGGATCAGGTCGGTCAATACCATGTCTTCCGCCGCCAGGCTGGAGGCGAAGACGGCCGGGCTATGTTCGCTGGCGATGCGGGCCAGCGTGGCGCTGGTGTCCGCAATCAGCTTGCTCAGGTCACTCATTGTTGCTCCTGTCAGATGCCGTAGCCGTCGTTGTTTGCGCCGGCGCCGACGCCGACATTGCGGGCGTGGCGGCGGAACAGCGGCACTTTCTGGTCCACCGATGCCTGGTAGGTTTCCGAGAAATCGGACAGGCCTTTCAGCGCGTCATGGATGCTGCGGTCCGGGCGCGTGGCGTAGGCGTTGAAGCCGACGCGCTGCATCGAGAACAACTGGTCGCGCAGCACGTCGCCGATGGCGCGCAGTTCGCCGGTCCAGCCCAGGCGGGTGCGCAGGTTGTAGGCGATCGAGTAGCCGCGGCCGTCGGTGAATTTCGGGAAGTCGACGGCCACCACGGCCAGCTTGGCCAGATCGTCCTTCAGCGTTTCCGGACGCTCGTCCGGGGCGATCCAGACACCGATCCCACCGGCGGCGGCGCGCGCGGCCAGCAGCTCGCGCTGTACCAGCCACAGGCTCAGCGGCACGATGAATTTGCCTTCGGGGACGGATACGGTGGCCGGGTCGTGCTTGGGTGCGCCCTCAACCGGCTCGGCCAGGCGCAGCACCTGCCAGTCGTCCTCGACGACTTCACGGCCCTTGATGATCAGGTTTTTCACGGCTTCAGACATATTCATCCTCTCCTACCAGGCGGCCACCTTTTTCGGTGATCGGCGTGGCGTACACATGTTCCTTGAACGGCGCGATGCCCAGGCGCTGCGCGCAGGCGGCGAACGATTCGTCTTCATAGCGCTCGCGCACATAGACCTGCAGCAGGCGGTCTATCACTTCCGGCATTTGCAGCGCGGAGAACGACGGTCCGATGATCTTGCCGATGGCGGCGTTGTTGCCTTGCGAGCCGCCGATCGACACCTGATACCATTCGCTGCCGTCCTTGTCGACGCCCAGCACGCCGATGCTGCCGACGTGGTGGTGGCCGCAGGCGTTGATGCAGCCGGAGATATTCAGCTCGATCTCGCCGATGTCGTGCTGGAAGTCGATGTTGTCGAAGCGCTCGGCGATGGCGGCGGCGATCGGCAGCGACTTGGCGTTGGCCAGCGAGCAGAAGTCGCCGCCGGGGCAGCAGATCATGTCGGTCAGCAGGCCGATGTTCGGCGTGGCCAGGCCGTGCGCCTTGACTTCCTGCCACAGCGTGAACAACAGCGACTGCTCGACGTCGGCCAGCACGATGTTCTGCTCGTGCGTGACGCGCAGTTCGCCGAAGCTGTAGCGGTCGGCCAGGTCGGCCATGAAGTCCATCTGCCCTGCGGTGGCGTCGCCCGGCGGCACGCCGGTTTTCTTCAGCGACAGCACGACCGCCGCGTAGCCCGGCTGCTTGTGCGGCTTGACGTTGCGGTTGACCCAGTTGGCGAAAGCCTTGTTGCCGGCCTGGGCCGCGGTGACGTCGCCGTCGTCCAGCTGCTTGTAGGCGGGTGGCTGGAAGTAGTCGATCACGCGCTGCATCTCTTCGACGGTCAGCGTTTCAGGGCCGTCCTTCAGGTCCGCCCATTCCTCTTCCACCTGGCGCGTGAATTCCTCGACGCCGATGGCTTTCAGCAGGATCTTGATGCGGGCCTTGTACTTGTTGTCGCGGCGGCCGTACTGGTTGTAGACGCGCATCACGGCTTCGGTGTAGGTCAGCAGGTGCTGCCATGGCAGGAAGTCGCGGATCACGCTGCCCAGGATAGGGGTGCGACCCATGCCGCCGCCGGCCATGAACTTGAAGCCGATCTCGCCGGCGTCGTTGCGCACCACGGTCAGGCCGATGTCGTGCACGGCGATGGCGGCGCGGTCTTCGACGGCGCCATTGATGGCGACCTTGAATTTACGCGGCAGGGCGATGAATTCCGGGTGGAAGGTCGACCACTGGCGCAGCACCTCGGCGTACGGACGCGGATCGATGATCTCGTCGGCGGCCACGCCGGCGTACGGATCGGAGGTGGTGTTGCGGATGCAGTTGCCCGAGGTCTGGATGGCGTGCATCTCGACCGAGGCCAGGTCGGTCAGGATGTCCGGCGTCTGCTCCAGCTCGATCCAGTTGAACTGGATGTTCTGGCGGGTGGTGAAGTGGCCATAGCCGCGGTCGTACTTGCGGGCAATGTGGGCAAACATGCGCATTTGTTTCGATGCCAGCAGGCCGTAAGGCACGGCGATGCGCAGCATGTAGGCGTGCCGCTGCATATATAAGCCATTTTGCAGGCGCAGCGGCAGGAATTCGGCTTCGGTCAGCTCATCGGACAGGCGGCGGCGCACCTGGTCCCGGTACTGGGCGATGCGCTCACGCACGATGAGATGGTCGTATTGGTCGTATTGATACATATTCTTCCTAGATAGTCGCTTGCTAGAATCCCCAAACTAGCGCTAATAGTAATAAACTTCGTCTTTATTCCATACGACTTAGTCTTTATTTGCTTATATAAGGATTGGGCATAAGCATGGACGCTAATAATTTATGACGGGCCACGACTAGCAATGAACCTTCACCAGCTGCGCTTTGTGCGCGAGGCAGTACGCCAGAACTACAATTTGACCGACGCCGCCAAGGCGCTGTTTACCTCGCAGCCGGGCGTGTCCAAGGCGATTATCGAGCTGGAGGAGGAGCTGGGCGTCGACATCTTCACCCGCCACGGCAAGCGGATACGCGGCCTGACCGAGCCGGGACGCCTGGTGCTGGAGTCGGTGGAGCTCATTATGCAGGAAATCGACAGCCTCAAGCGCATCGGCAAGGAATACGCGGCGCAGGACAGCGGCAGCTTTACCATCGCCACCACACACACGCAGGCGCGCTACACGCTGCCCAGGGTGGTGCAGGCCTTCATGCTGAAGTTTCCCAAGGTGCGCTTATCTTTATTGCAAGGAAATCCGCAGCAGATCGCCGAAATGGTCCAGCGCGACCAGGCCGACCTGGCCATCGCCACCGAATCGATCGCCGGCATCAGCGGTTTGATCACCTTGCCATGTTATCAATGGGAACACGTGGTGGTGGTGGCGCCGGACCATCCGCTGCTGAAATCGCGGCAGGTCACGCTGGAAGAAATTGCCGCTTTCCCCATCATCACGTACGATAGCGCCTTCGCCGGCCGCAGCAAGATAGACCACGCGTTTTCGCTGCGCGGCCTGAAGCTGGACGTGCTGCTGGAAGCCATCGACGCCGACGTGATCAAGACTTATGTGGAGTTGGGCATGGGGATTGGTATCATAGCGGGCATGGCGTTTGACTCCGAGCGCGACAAGAACCTGCGCGCCATTCCGGTGGGCCACCTGTTCGGCATGAACGTGTCGCGGGTGGCGGTCAAGCAGGGCGCCTACCTGCGCAGCTATATCTACACCTTTATTGAACTGCTGGCCCCCACGCTCAACCGCAAGTTGATCGAACAGGCCATGAGCGGTGAAAAAGAGCACTACGAATTGTAAAATTAGAAAGTAATACCATGATCACCAACCAGTTGGCACAATTTTATGCCGTCAACGCCGACAATTACGACCAGGTCTATGCGCAGGAAGAGCGCTTCGACGACCTGGATGACCTGCAGGAAATGGTCGCCGAACTGTTCCAGGGACACAAGGTGCTGGAACTGGCCTGCGGCACCGCTTACTGGACCGATTTGATCGCCGAAGTGGCCGAATCGGTGCACGCCACCGACTTGTTGCCAGAAATGATAGCGTTGGCGGAAACGCGCGGCCTGGACGAGGACGTCGTCACCTTCGGCGTGATGGACGCGTTCAACCTGCCGGACGGCCTGGAAGGCCAGTACACCGCCGTGTTTGCCGCCGGCCTGTGGTCGCACGTCAAGCGGGAGGACCAGGAAAAGTATTTGAAGACGCTGCGCGCCAAGCTGGGCAAGGACGTGCTGCTGGTGCTGATCGACGAAACTTATGTGGATGGCAACAGCATGGTGTTCGCCCGTACTGACATGGAAGGCAATACCTTCCAGATCCTGACGGCCGATGATGGCCAGCGCTATGAAGTGATGAAGAACTACCTGACCGACAGCACGCTGCGCAAGCGCTTTGGGGCGTCGGCGCGGCAGATCCGTGTCGAGCGGCTGGAGTATTACTACCTGCTGAGCTGCCGGCTCAAGTAAGCAGGCGAGCAAGCCAATTCACGAAAAGCCGCGTCCTGCGGCTTTTTTTCATTCTGATGCTGATTTACAACAAATGGCCAATGTCACATTGTTGAAGTAATTGATAGGCATGATTCCGCCCGTAGATTCATTACATGCAGTATTTCTTCCAACCTCAAGTAGAGAACATCAAGTGAAAAAACTTACTCTGGTAGCAATGATCATCGGCGGTTTCGCAGCCCAAGCCCAAGCTCAATCGAACGTCACGATCTACGGCCTGGTCGATGCAGGTATCGTAAGCGAGCGCGGCGGCGCTGCCGGCTCCGTGACCAAAGTCACCAGCGGCATCGGCAGCCAGTCGCGTCTGGGCTTCCGCGGTACCGAAGACCTGGGCAACGGCCTGTCGGCCATCTTCACCCTGGAAACCGGCCTGAAAGTGGACGACGGCTCGCTCGACAACACCAACAGCGCCCTGTTCAACCGCCAGTCGTTCGTCGGCCTGAAATCGAAAGAAGCCGGCACCCTGACCCTCGGTCGTCAATACACC
Organism: Duganella sp. LjRoot269; assembly: GCF_964254095.1. NCBI lineage: Bacteria > Pseudomonadati > Pseudomonadota > Betaproteobacteria > Burkholderiales > Oxalobacteraceae > Duganella > Duganella sp. LjRoot269. The sequence goes on from NZ_CAXUSL020000001.1 coordinate 2,287,983, forward strand.
ATGCTGTACAACGCCATGAGCCAGGTCGCCGACCCATTCGGCGCCGGCTACGCAGGCAGCATCAAGAACTTGTTCCCAGCCGCCGGCGCGAACACCCGCACCAGCAACGCCATCGTCTACGCCACCCCGTCGTATGAAGGTTTCAGCGCCGAAGGCCTGTACTCGCTGGGCGAGCAGGCTGGCAGCACCACCGCCGGCCGCCAGTTCGGCTTCGGTCTGCTGTATGGCCAGGGCCCGCTGAACGCCCGCCTGGTGTACAACAACCGCAACAACGACACCGCTGCCGTCGGCGCCACTCCCGCCAAGCTGCAGGACACCGGCCGCAACACCCTGTTCGCGATCAACTACGACTTCCAGGTTGTTAAGGCTTACTTCGCTTATGGCGCGGACAAAGGCGTGAACAGCGCGGCTCTGCCAGTGGCTAACGCCTACGGCTACACCGTTGCTCCCAAGGCCAGCCTGGACAGCAACGATCTGCTGATCGGCGTGCAAGTGCCGGTTGCACCTAACGGCACCATCATGGCTTCGTACATCCGCAAGAACGACAAGACCGTCAACAACCAGGACGCCGACCAGTGGGCGCTGGGCTACTCGTACGCCATGTCCAAGCGTACCAACATGTACGTCGCATACGCCAAGATCAAGAACAAGAACGGCGCCGGCTATACCGTTGGTAACAACAACGAAGCTGGTTCCGGCGACAAAGCCTTCAACGCAGGCATCCGTCACTCGTTCTAAGCTGGTTCAGGCGAGGCTTTCCTGAGGCAGCGGCAGGCGGATCATGATCCGCGTGCCGTTGTCGCTGACGATGGAGATGTCGCCATGCAGCGCCCAGACGCGTTCGCGCATGCCGATCAGGCCGAAGGACGAGGCCTTGTCCATGTCCTTTTCGGCGATGCCGCGGCCGTCGTCATGTATCGTAATCTGCAGCATTGAATCGGTGCGGTATAGCGACAGCACGACGCTGCGCGCTTCCGCGTGGCGGGTGATGTTGGTCAGCGCTTCCTGCGCAATGCGGAAGATGGCCGTGCTGTAGGCGTCGTCCAGTATCAAATCCTCTTCGTTCGCGTCCAGCTTGCAGGCGATGCCGTAGCGCGAGACGAATTCCTGGCGCAGGCTTTCCAGCGCAAAATACAATCCTCCCTCATCGAGCGCGCGCGGCCGCAGGTTGCTGGCGATGCGGCGCAGCGACGTGATGGCCGACATCAGCAGCTCGTCCATGCCGGCCTGCAGCTTGCGCGCCGTGTCGCTGCCGTGCTGCTGCTGCAGCAGCGCCAGGTCGACGCGCAGGGTCGCCAGCAGCTGGCCGAGATCGTCATGCAGCTCGCGGGCGATGTGCTTGCGCTCCTCTTCCCGTATTGTCTGCAGCGCCGCCGACAGCTCGCGCAGCTGCGAATACGATTGCTCCAGCTGCTCCTGCACCTGCTTGCGTTCGGTAATGTCGCGCAGGATGATGGTGTAGATCTGGTGGCCGTCTTCCCTTAGCGAGGAGATCGAGCCTTCCAGCGGAAAGTGCTGGCCGCTGGCCTTCTGGCCGGTCACCGCGTAGTCGCTGGCGCGGCGGCCCTTCATGCGCAGCCGGATGCCGGTGGCGCCAAAATAGTGGACGGCGTTCGGCTCGCTGGTGGCGCGCTGGTCGCGCGGAATGTAGCGATGCAGCGGCGAGCCTTCCATCGCCTGCACGGTGGTGCCGAACATGGCGGCGGCCGATGGGTTGGCCTGCAGGATGTGCTGGGTTTCATCGGTGGAGATGATGGCGTCGCTGGCGTGCTGGATGATGCCGCGGCTGCGCTTGTGCGCGGCCGCATCGCGCGCGCATTGCCAGCCCATGCGCCACGACAGGCGGGTGGCCAGTGCAACGAGGCCGGTAAGCAATAGCAACGATCGGGTGCGGCCCATAATGCGCGTCTCCATACGGCCGGGAGACCGCGTGGTCACACACTAAAGCAAGCGCGGGGGAGGGGCTTGATATGACGCAAACGCCCTGTGGCGTTTGCATTTTCGACTCGACTTCGGATTACATCTGCTTGAACAGGTGCAGGAAACTGCGGCTGACTTCCAGCTTGTCCGGCTTGCCCTTGATCATGACCAAGTGGCGGCCGCGGATATCGCGCGTCACGCCTTCGATGGCGTTGACGTTGACCAGCGTGGCGCGGTGGATTTGCCAGAACAGCGCCGGATCGAGCTCCTCGGCCAGGTCGCGCACCGGCTTGCGGATCAGCGCTTCGTAGCGCTCGGTCTGCACGCAGGTGTATTTTTCGTCGGAGCGGAAGAACAGGATTTCCTCGACCGGTATCATGCGCAGGTCCTGGCCGATGCTGGCCTGTATCCATTGCAGGTATTGCGGCTTGGGCGCGGTGATCTTCTCGGCCAGTTGCGACAGCATCGCCGTCACGCTCGCGTTGACGTCGGCGGCCGGCTTGCTCAGGCGGGTCTTCAGACGGTCGACGGTGATCTGCAGCCGCTCCTGCTCGGGCGGTTTCAGCACGTAGTCGACGGCGCCGCGCTCGAAGGCTTCCACCGCGTAGGCATCGTAGGCGGTGACGAACACGATGTGGCTCTTGGCGCCGATGACGGTGGCTGCTTCCATGCCGGTCTTGCCCGGCATGCGGATGTCGAGGAAGGTGAAGTCCGGCTTCATCTGGTCGACCAGTTCGATCGCTTCGTCGCCGTTCTTGGCTTCGCCGATGATTTCCAGCTCGGGCCAAACCTGGCCCAGGCGCATACGCAGTTGGTCGCGCATCAAACGTTCGTCGTCGGCAATGATTGCTGTAGGCATGTGGGTGTGTTCTGCAATGTTAATTATTCAATCAATTATTCAACGAATCGCTGTAATAATCAATCTATCTTATTTGGACAGCTGATACGGCACTTCGATCGTTGCGATAACGCCGCTTGGGCTGTTGGCCGCGATCAGCAGTTGGCCCTGGTCGCCGTGCAGCAGTTTCAGGCGCTCGCGGATGGTCATCAGCCCCAGGCCGGTGCCGTCGCTGGGCACCGCGCCGAAGCCGAGGCCGTTGTCGGTGACGATCACGCGCAGCTTGTTGTGGGCGACGTCGGCGCGCACTTTCAGCGTGCCGCCCTCCGGCTTGGCTTCGAGGCCGTGCTTGATGGCGTTTTCCACCATCGATTGCAGCATCATCGGCGGGAAGGCGGCGGTGCGCAGGCCGTCCGGGATGTCGAAATCGACGGTCAGGCGTTCTTCCATGCGCATTTTCAGCAGGTTCAGGTAGGCCAGCACCATGTCGGCTTCGCGGCCGAGGTTGGTGATCAGCGCGTTGTCGCGCATTTGCGGCAGCACCGCGCGCAGGTATTTGATCAGGCTGCGCTGCATGGCGGAGGCGCGCGGCGGATCGGTTTCGATCAGGTGTTCGACCGAGGCCAGCGTGTTGAACAGGAAGTGGGGCTCGACCTGGGCCTGCATCATCTGCATCTTGGCCTCGCTCAGCTGGCGCTGCATGGATTCGCGTTCGACGGCGGCGTTGGCGGTCAGCGTTTCCGCTTCGGCGCGTTTTTTGCCGCCCATCAGCGCCTTGGTGCCGAACAGCGCGAGCACCAGCAGCGAGACGAAGCTCTTGAACCAGGTGGAGGCTTGGCGGTGGTAGCGGGTGACCTTCTGCTCGGCTGCGTCGTCGACGGCCTCTTCAATCGCGTTCGACAGTTCCTCACCGATTTGCGGCGGCAGGTCGATGTGGACTTCTTCGCCAGGCAGCGTCGGCAGGGCGGGGACGGCTGGCGCCGCAGGCTTGGCGCCCTTGGCCGGAGGCGCGGCCGGCGCGGCCGGTGCCACTTCGGCCGGTGGAGCCACCGGCGCGACCGGGGCTTCGCCGTTGTCATCGCTGCTGGAGTCGGATTTTTCGCTCTTGTCGGTCTTGTCGGCATCCTTGTTGCGCAGCTTGCCGCGTGGATTGAAATGGATGCCGCTGTCATCGATCAATATATTGGTGTCGCCATTTTTGCGTTTCCCCGGTTTGTCTTTTTTGACGATGACTTCCTCGTCCGAGTTGGATGAGAACAACTCGTCCTGCAGGATGGAGCCGGCAATCAGCGTCAGCACCGCAAACACCAGGAATTTCCACCACGACAGCTGGGTAACCCAGGTCGCGGTCGTATCGAAGCCGCGGTGCAGCCAGGCGCCGGCGGTTTTCAGGGTGTCTTGCGTTTTAGGCATAGGAAACATGTAAGACTTTCACTCTTGAGTACGAAGCAAGTGTAACGAGTTTTTTGATGATGCAACTGTACTGATTAGCGTCAGCGCACGCCATGCTATTGCGACAGTCTGCAAGAAACGCGGAGTGGACGGCACAAGATGGGGAACAGAAAATAAGTGAAGGGGAGGGGTTGACGATATTCGCGATGTCCCCCATAATCTCATTTCTCTGCTGCGAACAAAACGATTCGTAAGCAAGCAGTACCAAACAAAGTTCTTTAAAAATTAACAGTCGATAAGTGTGGACGTTTGATGGAAGTGCACACGAGACCTTCGGGTTTCGTGAAACTTAAAAAATATCAAATGTTCACAAGAAGTAATGAAATAGGCGCTATGAAAATAGTGGCCTGTCAGTATTTTGAGTGAGCGACCCAGCAGAAATGCTGGTGACACGAAAGTGTCAAAGTAACAGAGATTAAACTGAAGAGTTTGATCCTGGCTCAGATTGAACGCTGGCGGCATGCCTTACACATGCAAGTCGAACGGCAGCGCGGGGCAACCTGGCGGCGAGTGGCGAACGGGTGAGTAATATATCGGAACGTACCCTGGAGTGGGGGATAACGTAGCGAAAGTTACGCTAATACCGCATACGATCTAAGGATGAAAGTGGGGGATCGCAAGACCTCATGCTCCTGGAGCGGCCGATATCTGATTAGCTAGTTGGTGGGGTAAAGGCCCACCAAGGCATCGATCAGTAGCTGGTCTGAGAGGACGACCAGCCACACTGGAACTGAGACACGGTCCAGACTCCTACGGGAGGCAGCAGTGGGGAATTTTGGACAATGGGCGCAAGCCTGATCCAGCAATGCCGCGTGAGTGAAGAAGGCCTTCGGGTTGTAAAGCTCTTTTGTCAGGGAAGAAACGGCTACCTCTAATACAGGTGGCTAATGACGGTACCTGAAGAATAAGCACCGGCTAACTACGTGCCAGCAGCCGCGGTAATACGTAGGGTGCAAGCGTTAATCGGAATTACTGGGCGTAAAGCGTGCGCAGGCGGTTTTGTAAGTCTGTCGTGAAATCCCCGGGCTCAACCTGGGAATGGCGATGGAGACTGCAAGGCTAGAGTTTGGCAGAGGGGGGTAGAATTCCACGTGTAGCAGTGAAATGCGTAGATATGTGGAGGAACACCGATGGCGAAGGCAGCCCCCTGGGTCAAAACTGACGCTCATGCACGAAAGCGTGGGGAGCAAACAGGATTAGATACCCTGGTAGTCCACGCCCTAAACGATGTCTACTAGTTGTCGGGTCTTAATTGACTTGGTAACGCAGCTAACGCGTGAAGTAGACCGCCTGGGGAGTACGGTCGCAAGATTAAAACTCAAAGGAATTGACGGGGACCCGCACAAGCGGTGGATGATGTGGATTAATTCGATGCAACGCGAAAAACCTTACCTACCCTTGACATGGCTGGAATCCTTGAGAGATTGAGGAGTGCTCGAAAGAGAACCAGTACACAGGTGCTGCATGGCTGTCGTCAGCTCGTGTCGTGAGATGTTGGGTTAAGTCCCGCAACGAGCGCAACCCTTGTCATTAGTTGCTACGAAAGGGCACTCTAATGAGACTGCCGGTGACAAACCGGAGGAAGGTGGGGATGACGTCAAGTCCTCATGGCCCTTATGGGTAGGGCTTCACACGTCATACAATGGTACATACAGAGGGCCGCCAACCCGCGAGGGGGAGCTAATCCCAGAAAGTGTATCGTAGTCCGGATTGTAGTCTGCAACTCGACTGCATGAAGTTGGAATCGCTAGTAATCGCGGATCAGCATGTCGCGGTGAATACGTTCCCGGGTCTTGTACACACCGCCCGTCACACCATGGGAGCGGGTTTTACCAGAAGTAGGTAGCTTAACCGCAAGGAGGGCGCTTACCACGGTAGGATTCGTGACTGGGGTGAAGTCGTAACAAGGTAGCCGTATCGGAAGGTGCGGCTGGATCACCTCCTTTCTAGAGTAGCACTGGTCAGCAATGACTACTCATCAAGCGTTCACACTTATCGACTGTCAATATTAAAGAACAGCATTTGGGGCTGTAGCTCAGCTGGTTAGAGCACCGTGTTGATAACGCGGGGGTCGTTGGTTCGAGTCCAACCAGCCCTACCAGTTTCTGCCTTGTAGTAAATCTCAGGGGGATTAGCTCAGCTGGGAGAGCACCTGCTTTGCAAGCAGGGGGTCGTCGGTTCGATCCCGTCATCCTCCACCAAGAGTTCAAATGTAAGGGTAAGCCTTTAGATTTGATCTTTTAGAGATCAAGTGCTGTACGTTCTTTAACAATCTGGAAGAAGTAAGTAAATTTTTATTGATCGTGTTCGCCGACAGGCGGATACGATGGGTAATGATTGTATGTATCAACAAACGCAACAACGTAGTACTTCTTATTTCTATAACCGCTCCTTTGTTTAGTCGCAAGGGGCTAACGTTATAGGGACAAGTGAATAAGTGCACATGGTGGATGCCTTGGCGATTACAGGCGATGAAGGACGTAGTAGCTTGCGATAAGCTGCGGGGAGCTAGCAAACAAGCTTTGATCCGCAGATTTCCGAATGGGGAAACCCACCCTTTATGGGTATTGCATACTGAATACATAGGCATGCAAGGCGAACGCGGCGAACTGAAACATCTAAGTAGCTGCAGGAAAATAAATCAACCGAGATTCCCAAAGTAGTGGCGAGCGAAATGGGAAGAGCCTGCACGTTTTAGCATGACGCATAGAAGAATCCTCTGGAAATAGGAGCCATAGCGGGTGATAGCCCCGTATTCGAAATGCGATGTGTGGAACTAAGCGTGCGACAAGTAGGGCGGGACACGAGAAATCCTGTCTGAATATGGGGGGACCATCCTCCAAGGCTAAATACTCGTAATCGACCGATAGTGAACCAGTACCGTGAGGGAAAGGCGAAAAGAACCCCGGGAGGGGAGTGAAATAGATCCTGAAACCGTGTGCATACAAACAGTAGGAGCGGACTTGTTCCGTGACTGCGTACCTTTTGTATAATGGGTCAGCGACTTACATTCAGTGGCAAGGTTAACCATATAGGGAAGCCGTAGAGAAATCGAGTCCGAACAGGGCGATAGTCGCTGGGTGTAGACCCGAAACCAAGTGATCTACTCATGGCCAGGATGAAGGTGCGGTAACACGCACTGGAGGTCCGAACCCACTAATGTTGAAAAATTAGGGGATGAGCTGTGGGTAGGGGTGAAAGGCTAAACAAACTTGGAAATAGCTGGTTCTCTCCGAAAACTATTTAGGTAGTGCCTCAAGTATCACCATCGGGGGTAGAGCACTGTTATGGCTAGGGGGTCATCGCGACTTACCAAACCATTGCAAACTCCGAATACCGATGAGTGCGAGCTTGGGAGACAGACGTCGGGTGCTAACGTCCGGCGTCAAGAGGGAAACAACCCAGACCGCCAGCTAAGGTCCCAAAGATTGGCTAAGTGGAAAACGAAGTGGGAAGGCTAAAACAGTCAGGATGTTGGCTTAGAAGCAGCCATCATTTAAAGAAAGCGTAATAGCTCACTGATCGAGTCGTCCTGCGCGGAAGATGTAACGGGGCTAAGCCAGTCACCGAAGCTGCGGATATCTAGCAATAGATATGGTAGGAGAGCGTTCTGTAAGCCTGCGAAGGTGTCTTGTAAAGGATGCTGGAGGTATCAGAAGTGCGAATGCTGACATGAGTAGCGATAATGGGGGTGAAAAGCCCCCACGCCGTAAGCCCAAGGTTTCCTGTTCAACGTTCATCGGAGCAGGGTGAGTCGGCCCCTAAGGCGAGGCAGAGATGCGTAGCTGATGGGAAGCAGGTTAATATTCCTGCACCGTCGTATGATGCGATGGGGGGACGGATCGCGGAAGGTTGTCTGCCTGTTGGAATAGGCAGTTTCTGGTTCATAGAAGGCGCTTAGGCAAATCCGGGCGCGGAATTCAAGGGACTGGGACGAGGCACTTAGGTGCTGAAGCAATCGGAAGTGGTTCCAAGAAAAGCCTCTAAGCTTCAGTCATACGAGACCGTACCGCAAACCGACACAGGTGGGCGAGATGAGTATTCTAAGGCGCTTGAGAGAACTCGGGAGAAGGAACTCGGCAAATTGGTACCGTAACTTCGGGAAAAGGTACGCCCTTGTAGCTTGACTGGCTTGCGCCAGAAGGGTGAACGGGTTGCAATAAACTGGTGGCTGCGACTGTTTAATAAAAACACAGCACTCTGCAAACACGAAAGTGGACGTATAGGGTGTGACGCCTGCCCGGTGCTGGAAGATTAAATGATGGGGTGCAAGCTCTTGATTGAAGTCCCAGTAAACGGCGGCCGTAACTATAACGGTCCTAAGGTAGCGAAATTCCTTGTCGGGTAAGTTCCGACCTGCACGAATGGCGTAACGATGGCCACACTGTCTCCTCCCGAGACTCAGCGAAGTTGAAGTGTTTGTGATGATGCAATCTACCCGCGGCTAGACGGAAAGACCCCATGAACCTTTACTGTAGCTTTGCATTGGACTTTGAACCAATCTGTGTAGGATAGGTGGGAGGCTTTGAAGCGGGGACGCCAGTTCTCGTGGAGCCAACCTTGAAATACCACCCTGGTTTGTTTGAGGTTCTAACCTTGGTCCGTTATCCGGATCGGGGACAGTGCATGGTAGGCAGTTTGACTGGGGCGGTCTCCTCCTAAAGTGTAACGGAGGAGTTCGAAGGTACGCTAGGTACGGTCGGACATCGTGCTAATAGTGCAATGGCATAAGCGTGCTTAACTGCGAGACTGACAAGTCGAGCAGGTACGAAAGTAGGACATAGTGATCCGGTGGTTCTGTATGGAAGGGCCATCGCTCAACGGATAAAAGGTACTCTGGGGATAACAGGCTGATTCCTCCCAAGAGTTCATATCGACGGGGGAGTTTGGCACCTCGATGTCGGCTCATCACATCCTGGGGCTGTAGCCGGTCCCAAGGGTATGGCTGTTCGCCATTTAAAGTGGTACGTGAGCTGGGTTTAAAACGTCGTGAGACAGTTTGGTCCCTATCTGCCGTGGGCGTTGGAAATTTGAAGGGGGCTGCTCCTAGTACGAGAGGACCGGAGTGGACAGACCTCTGGTGTACCGGTTGTCACGCCAGTGGCATTGCCGGGTAGCTAAGTCTGGAAGAGATAACCGCTGAAAGCATCTAAGCGGGAAACTTGCCTTAAGATGAGATTTCCCAGAGCCTTGAGCTCTTTGAAGGGTCGTTCGAGACCAGGACGTTGATAGGTCAGGTGTGGAAGTGCAGTAATGCATTAAGCTAACTGATACTAATTGCCCGTACGGCTTGTCCCTATAACCTTAGCAGGTTATGGTGAATGAGAAGTACGTTGGAACGTTCGTTGATACAACTTCATTACCTAATTACTTACCGATTCCAGATTCTGGGCAACGTTCACAAGAACGCGGCTCGTACAAGTCAATGCCTGATGACCATAGCAAGTTGGTCCCACCCCTTCCCATCCCGAACAGGACCGTGAAACAACTCTGCGCCGATGATAGTGCTGCAACCAGTGTGAAAGTAGGTTATCGTCAGGCTAGTTATACCTAAAAACCCCCATCAGCCTGAACGCGTTCAAGATCGCGTTCAGTGCAGGTGGGGTTTTTTTTCATTTGAAAGCTGCCTCCGTTCGAGTGCATCTTGCGATATCTCGCGGTACAGCGCCAGCAAGCTGGTTTCTTCGTGATCCCAGCGGTATTTGCTTTCGATGGCACGCCTGCCGTTGGCACCCATCTTTTTCGCCAGCGCCATATTGGACTGCAAGAAGTTGATCGCGCGTGCAATCTCACCCGGCCGATCCGGATCGACGCACAAGCCGCAATCAGCCGCTTCGACAATACTGCGCCACAGCGGAAAGTCGGAGGCGATCACCGGCAAACCTGCCGACATGTATTCGAACAATTTGATCGGCAGCGCGTTCATAAAGTTCGGCTCGGCACGCAGGGTGACCAGGCCGCAAAAGCTGCGCGCCATGATGTCTGCCACGTCCGTCCGGCCGACGAAACCGCATTCCTCCACTTGGCGCCAGCCCGGATACGCCGCAAGCTCGTCGCGCAGGGCGGCGGAGTCGAATCGTCCCGCCAGCAGCAGTTTGCAGGAGGACATGTCGAGCGCCTGGATAATTTGCCGGATGCCGCGCATTTCATTGATCGCACCCACATAGCAGACACTGTCGCGCGCGCTGTGCGCGACGGCGGGTGCGGTAGCCAATTCGCCGACCATCGGGTAGTTATGAATCACCGTCACGCGCTTGGCGCTGTGTTCGAACAATGCCCCGATATACGGCGTGGCCCCGACGACGGCGGCACAGCGCCGCGCCGCAAAGTGTTCGACGCTGCGCGCCACCGCGCCGATGGCATGGCGCAGTGGCAGAGGAATCCATTGCTTGGATTGGATGTCGGCGCTCAGATCCTCATGCAGGTCGAGGATGACCTGCTTGCCCTGTCTGGCCAGCAGCACGCCGTAGGGGATCAGCTCGGGATCGTGAATATGGTAAATCTGGGCATCGAGTTCCTTGGCGATCCTGTAAGTGCGCCAGGCCTGAAGCAGCATGCGCCGTACCCGCCCGCCGCCGTTGGCCGCCGCCAGTCGATGCAGCGTGACGCCTGCGGCAGCCGCTTCCGCAACCTCGGCCGCGGTGGCATCGATGACCAGATGGACCTCATGGCCGGCGCGCGCCAGCGACACGCATTCCTTGCGATAGATGCGTATGTCCAGCCCGCGATGTACGGATGAGAAGTGACAGACTTTGCTCATGTCCATGCCTCCTGCCGGGATGCTTGCGGGGGCATCACCGCCGGTGTCCGCGTCGGCTTGACGAGCCAGGCCAGCAGCAAGGCTTCGTCGAGCAGATCCGGCGATTGCGACAACGCTGCATCGGACAGCAGCGCGTCGAGCTGCGCACCCGATTTCAGTGCGCCGCCCAAGGCTGTCCGATGGTCGAAGATGCGCGCGCGCAGGCTGGCGCCGAGGCCCTGCGCGATCCAGTCCTGGGTCACGTCGAAGCCGCGTTTTTTCCGGTTCAGCCGTATCGGGTCAGGAACCAGGTCGCTGGTGATGTGGCGCAAGGCCCACTTGCCAAAGCCATTGGCGATCTTGAGCCGGGCTGGCAGTGCCAGCGCAAATTCGACCAGCCGGTAATCGAGGAAGGGCAGGCGACTCTCGACGCCATAGCCCATGGAGTTGCGGTCCTCGTAACGCAGCAAGGTGGGCAGGCTCCACTGCTGGATATCGGCGATCTGGCGATCGGACAGCGACAGATCGGATTCGCCCCACAGGTTTTGCGTGTCCGCCTCCCAGGCGAGCAGGCTGAACGCCTTGCCCTTGCCATTGTAGCGGGCGAGATTTTGCATATACATGCGCGCCTGTCCGGCTTCGTGCACCAGCATCAGGGCCAGCGAGTAGAGCAGGCGCAGCGCGCCTTCCGGGTCGCGCGCCACCAGCGCCGCGCGCAAGGCGATCGGCATAAATTTGCGGTAACCGGCAAAAATCTCGTCGCTGCCCTGGCCGCCGAGCAGCACCTTGAACCCGGCCGCGCTGGTGTCACGGAAGACGGCGTTTTGCGCGATCGGGCTGAGGCCGGAAAACGGCGCCTCCTGAAAGGCCATCGTGGTTTCAAGCATGTCGCACAGTTCGCGGCTGCTCCAGCGTGGCCAGACGAAGCTGACGTCGATGCCGGCAGTGTGCGACATGATGCGGGTGGCCGGGCCTTCGGACGTGGGGGCGGCGGGCGAGCCGAAGGAAAACGCCCGCAGCTGCGTCACCTGGCGCCGCGTGGCGCAGGCGATCGCCGTCGAGTCGAGGCCGCCGCTGAGCGATACGGCCAGCGGCACGTCGCTGCGCAACCTGAGGCTCACTGCGCTGTCGAAGCAGGCACGGCATTCGTCCATCAGTGCGGAATCGCCGAGGCAGGCCAGGGCGGCGCGCCGCGCGGCTACCGCCGTGGTCAGGCAGTACCATTTCCCTTCGCTTACGTCGATGCGCTCGGCGGATAGCTGGAACTTGACCCAGCAACCGGCCGGCACCGACTTGACCTGCTTGAACGATGAACCCGATTGCGCGGTTTCGTAAGCCTTGTAGCGCACGCCGCGGGCGCAATAGGCGGTGTCGATCTCGGCGCCCACTTGTTCGGCCACGCCAGCCGCCGACGAGCCAAAGGTCAGCGCGCCGTCCGCGCGCCAGCCCCAAAGCAGTGGCTTGACGCCGAAGCGATCGCGCACCAGCCACAGTTCGCCGCTTCGGTGGTTAAAGGCGGCGAAGACGAACATGCCGTTGAAGCGGCGCAGCGCATCCGTGCCCCATACGGCCCAGGCGCGCAGCAGCACCTCGGTATCGCTGCCGCCAGCAAATGAATGCCCTGCGCTACGGAGTTCCTCGCGGATTTCGCGGTAGTTATAGATTTCTCCGTTGAAGACGATCCACCAGCCGCTGCCGGCGTCGGCCATCGGCTGTGCCCCCAGAGCCGAGAGTTCGATGATCGCCAGTCGGGTGTGAGCCAGTTGCACGTGGTGGCCGCCGAACGCGAACTGCTGGTCGCCACGCGCGTCCGGCCCGCGCCGGTCGATGAAACGGAAGGCGGCGGCTAAGGCGGCGCGCCTGCTTTCGGCTTCATCCTGGCTGATCAGTCCCCAAATGCCGCACATGATTGAGCGTCCCGATTCGTGATTGGTCCTTCGGATCGTAGCGGATCAAAATACGTGGAAGGCGATATCGATCAAGCGAGCGTGGATGACGGGAGCGAAAGCGGACAGCGTTATCTAAGGCAATCTTGCCGTTTCCGCCGGCTGCACGGCCAGGTAGCGCCGCATGGCGCTGGCTTCTTCACCGGGACTGCGGCCGAAGTAGCGCTTGAACTCGCGGCTGAATTGCGATGGGCTTTCATAGCCCACCTGGGCCGACGCAGCTTGCGCCGTCATGTCGCTGCGCGCCATCAGCAGCCGGGCCTGGTGCAGGCGGGCCGATTTCAGGTACTGGATCGGCGAGCACTGCGTCACCGATTTGAAATGAACATGGAAGGCCGGCACGCTCATGCTGGCCTCGGCCGCCAGCGTGCCGACATCGATGTCGGCCGCGTAGTCGGCGTGGATGCGGCGCAGCGCCTTGGCTATGCGGCCGAACTGGCCCTGGCTGGTCAGCGCCGCGCGCATTGCCGCACCTTGTTCTCCCATCAGCACACGGTAGCAGATTTCGCGCACGATGCCTGGTCCGAGCACGCGCGCCTCCAGCGGCGAGCTCAGCGCTTCAAGCAGGCGCAGCACGGTTTCGCTCAGTCGCTCATCCATGCGCGTGGTCATCATGCCCTTGGGCATGGCTGGGGTGTCGTTCTGGGTCTGATCGATGGTGAACATCAGGTCAGCCAGCGTGGTGCGGTCGACCCGGATCGACAACCCAAGGAAGGGCTCTTCCTCGGTGGCGTCGGTGGTGCTGGTGAAGGGCATGGGGACGGCGACGACCAGATAGTGGTCCGCATCGAACTGCAGCACGTCGTTGCCGAAGTAGGCGCGCTTGCGTCCCTGCAGCACGATGGCGATGCAGGGATCGGACATGGCGGGGGTCTTGGTGGTGCTGCAATTGGAGCGCGTCAGGCGGACGTCGTCCAGTGCCGTCAGGGTATAACCCTCGTTTTGCGCCAGTTGTTGATGCAGGGCGATCATGCGTTCCACGCCGACTCCTTCGAAATTCGCTGATGAATAGGAATGATCCATGATTCCTCCGCTCATCGCCACCGCTGTCGTGCGGTTCTATAGGATTAGGCAATAAGTCCATAGTCATGTGCATTCGCAGCATTCGCCTGGGGCCGTAAGATGCAGTCTGGTGTTATTGCTTTGAAAGGACCGCATCATGACAGCAGCTACACAAACACATCGAAAGGTTATCCTGATTGCCGGCGCCTGCCGGGGAAGCGGTCCGGCAACGGCGCGCCAGTTGGCGGGCGAGGGACATCATGTGGTGCTCGGTGCGCGCCGCTCCAACAAGTTGCACGCGCTGGTCACTGAGATCCGCAAGGCCGGAGGTTCTGCCGAATGGTATGCGCTGGACGTCACGCAGCCGGACGAGATGCGCGAGTTCCTGGCGTTCGCCGAAGACGTGCACAAGCGTGTGGATGCCATCATTCACAATGCCTAGGAAAGTCCTTGCCAATTCATGCAGGCCTTTGCTATAGTTCGCCTCCCCGCAAAACGGTGCGTGCAAATGCAGAGTGAAGCGGGGGAAAAAGAGGGTTGACGAGATATACGAAACAGTTCATAATCTTGCCTCTTCGCTGATGAACACAACGCTTCTTCAGCAAGCAGTACCAAACAAAGTTCTTTAAAAATTAACAGTCGATAAGTGTGGACGTTTGATGGAAGTGCACACGAGACCTTCGGGTTTCGTGAAACTTAAAAAATATCAAATGTTCACAAGAAGTAATGAAATAGGCGCTATGAAAATAGTGGCCTGTCAGTATTTTGAGTGAGCGACCCAGCAGAAATGCTGGTGACACGAAAGTGTCAAAGTAACAGAGATTAAACTGAAGAGTTTGATCCTGGCTCAGATTGAACGCTGGCGGCATGCCTTACACATGCAAGTCGAACGGCAGCGCGGGGCAACCTGGCGGCGAGTGGCGAACGGGTGAGTAATATATCGGAACGTACCCTGGAGTGGGGGATAACGTAGCGAAAGTTACGCTAATACCGCATACGATCTAAGGATGAAAGTGGGGGATCGCAAGACCTCATGCTCCTGGAGCGGCCGATATCTGATTAGCTAGTTGGTGGGGTAAAGGCCCACCAAGGCATCGATCAGTAGCTGGTCTGAGAGGACGACCAGCCACACTGGAACTGAGACACGGTCCAGACTCCTACGGGAGGCAGCAGTGGGGAATTTTGGACAATGGGCGCAAGCCTGATCCAGCAATGCCGCGTGAGTGAAGAAGGCCTTCGGGTTGTAAAGCTCTTTTGTCAGGGAAGAAACGGCTACCTCTAATACAGGTGGCTAATGACGGTACCTGAAGAATAAGCACCGGCTAACTACGTGCCAGCAGCCGCGGTAATACGTAGGGTGCAAGCGTTAATCGGAATTACTGGGCGTAAAGCGTGCGCAGGCGGTTTTGTAAGTCTGTCGTGAAATCCCCGGGCTCAACCTGGGAATGGCGATGGAGACTGCAAGGCTAGAGTTTGGCAGAGGGGGGTAGAATTCCACGTGTAGCAGTGAAATGCGTAGATATGTGGAGGAACACCGATGGCGAAGGCAGCCCCCTGGGTCAAAACTGACGCTCATGCACGAAAGCGTGGGGAGCAAACAGGATTAGATACCCTGGTAGTCCACGCCCTAAACGATGTCTACTAGTTGTCGGGTCTTAATTGACTTGGTAACGCAGCTAACGCGTGAAGTAGACCGCCTGGGGAGTACGGTCGCAAGATTAAAACTCAAAGGAATTGACGGGGACCCGCACAAGCGGTGGATGATGTGGATTAATTCGATGCAACGCGAAAAACCTTACCTACCCTTGACATGGCTGGAATCCTTGAGAGATTGAGGAGTGCTCGAAAGAGAACCAGTACACAGGTGCTGCATGGCTGTCGTCAGCTCGTGTCGTGAGATGTTGGGTTAAGTCCCGCAACGAGCGCAACCCTTGTCATTAGTTGCTACGAAAGGGCACTCTAATGAGACTGCCGGTGACAAACCGGAGGAAGGTGGGGATGACGTCAAGTCCTCATGGCCCTTATGGGTAGGGCTTCACACGTCATACAATGGTACATACAGAGGGCCGCCAACCCGCGAGGGGGAGCTAATCCCAGAAAGTGTATCGTAGTCCGGATTGTAGTCTGCAACTCGACTGCATGAAGTTGGAATCGCTAGTAATCGCGGATCAGCATGTCGCGGTGAATACGTTCCCGGGTCTTGTACACACCGCCCGTCACACCATGGGAGCGGGTTTTACCAGAAGTAGGTAGCTTAACCGCAAGGAGGGCGCTTACCACGGTAGGATTCGTGACTGGGGTGAAGTCGTAACAAGGTAGCCGTATCGGAAGGTGCGGCTGGATCACCTCCTTTCTAGAGTAGCACTGGTCAGCAATGACTACTCATCAAGCGTTCACACTTATCGACTGTCAATATTAAAGAACAGCATTTGGGGCTGTAGCTCAGCTGGTTAGAGCACCGTGTTGATAACGCGGGGGTCGTTGGTTCGAGTCCAACCAGCCCTACCAGTTTCTGCCTTGTAGTAAATCTCAGGGGGATTAGCTCAGCTGGGAGAGCACCTGCTTTGCAAGCAGGGGGTCGTCGGTTCGATCCCGTCATCCTCCACCAAGAGTTCAAATGTAAGGGTAAGCCTTTAGATTTGATCTTTTAGAGATCAAGTGCTGTACGTTCTTTAACAATCTGGAAGAAGTAAGTAAATTTTTATTGATCGTGTTCGCCGACAGGCGGATACGATGGGTAATGATTGTATGTATCAACAAACGCAACAACGTAGTACTTCTTATTTCTATAACCGCTCCTTTGTTTAGTCGCAAGGGGCTAACGTTATAGGGACAAGTGAATAAGTGCACATGGTGGATGCCTTGGCGATTACAGGCGATGAAGGACGTAGTAGCTTGCGATAAGCTGCGGGGAGCTAGCAAACAAGCTTTGATCCGCAGATTTCCGAATGGGGAAACCCACCCTTTATGGGTATTGCATGCTGAATACATAGGCATGCAAGGCGAACGCGGCGAACTGAAACATCTAAGTAGCTGCAGGAAAATAAATCAACCGAGATTCCCAAAGTAGTGGCGAGCGAAATGGGAAGAGCCTGCACGTTTTAGCATGACGCATAGAAGAATCCTCTGGAAATAGGAGCCATAGCGGGTGATAG
The DNA here is from genome assembly GCF_964254095.1 of Duganella sp. LjRoot269. NCBI lineage: Bacteria > Pseudomonadati > Pseudomonadota > Betaproteobacteria > Burkholderiales > Oxalobacteraceae > Duganella > Duganella sp. LjRoot269. The sequence goes on from NZ_CAXUSL020000001.1 coordinate 2,305,035, forward strand.
CCCCGTATTCGAAATGCGATGTGTGGAACTAAGCGTGCGACAAGTAGGGCGGGACACGAGAAATCCTGTCTGAATATGGGGGGACCATCCTCCAAGGCTAAATACTCGTAATCGACCGATAGTGAACCAGTACCGTGAGGGAAAGGCGAAAAGAACCCCGGGAGGGGAGTGAAATAGATCCTGAAACCGTGTGCATACAAACAGTAGGAGCGGACTTGTTCCGTGACTGCGTACCTTTTGTATAATGGGTCAGCGACTTACATTCAGTGGCAAGGTTAACCATATAGGGAAGCCGTAGAGAAATCGAGTCCGAACAGGGCGATAGTCGCTGGGTGTAGACCCGAAACCAAGTGATCTACTCATGGCCAGGATGAAGGTGCGGTAACACGCACTGGAGGTCCGAACCCACTAATGTTGAAAAATTAGGGGATGAGCTGTGGGTAGGGGTGAAAGGCTAAACAAACTTGGAAATAGCTGGTTCTCTCCGAAAACTATTTAGGTAGTGCCTCAAGTATCACCATCGGGGGTAGAGCACTGTTATGGCTAGGGGGTCATCGCGACTTACCAAACCATTGCAAACTCCGAATACCGATGAGTGCGAGCTTGGGAGACAGACGTCGGGTGCTAACGTCCGGCGTCAAGAGGGAAACAACCCAGACCGCCAGCTAAGGTCCCAAAGATTGGCTAAGTGGAAAACGAAGTGGGAAGGCTAAAACAGTCAGGATGTTGGCTTAGAAGCAGCCATCATTTAAAGAAAGCGTAATAGCTCACTGATCGAGTCGTCCTGCGCGGAAGATGTAACGGGGCTAAGCCAGTCACCGAAGCTGCGGATATCCAGTAATGGATATGGTAGGAGAGCGTTCTGTAAGCCTGCGAAGGTGTCTTGTAAAGGATGCTGGAGGTATCAGAAGTGCGAATGCTGACATGAGTAGCGATAATGGGGGTGAAAAGCCCCCACGCCGTAAGCCCAAGGTTTCCTGTTCAACGTTCATCGGAGCAGGGTGAGTCGGCCCCTAAGGCGAGGCAGAGATGCGTAGCTGATGGGAAGCAGGTTAATATTCCTGCACCGTCGTATGATGCGATGGGGGGACGGATCGCGGAAGGTTGTCTGCCTGTTGGAATAGGCAGTTTCTGGTTCATAGAAGGCGCTTAGGCAAATCCGGGCGCAGGATTCAAGGGACTGGGACGAGGTGCTTAGGCACTGAAGCAATCGGAAGTGGTTCCAAGAAAAGCCTCTAAGCTTCAGTCATACGAGACCGTACCGCAAACCGACACAGGTGGGCGAGATGAGTATTCTAAGGCGCTTGAGAGAACTCGGGAGAAGGAACTCGGCAAATTGGTACCGTAACTTCGGGAAAAGGTACGCCCTTGTAGCTTGACTGGCTTGCGCCAGAAGGGTGAACGGGTTGCAATAAACTGGTGGCTGCGACTGTTTAATAAAAACACAGCACTCTGCAAACACGAAAGTGGACGTATAGGGTGTGACGCCTGCCCGGTGCTGGAAGATTAAATGATGGGGTGCAAGCTCTTGATTGAAGTCCCAGTAAACGGCGGCCGTAACTATAACGGTCCTAAGGTAGCGAAATTCCTTGTCGGGTAAGTTCCGACCTGCACGAATGGCGTAACGATGGCCACACTGTCTCCTCCCGAGACTCAGCGAAGTTGAAGTGTTTGTGATGATGCAATCTACCCGCGGCTAGACGGAAAGACCCCATGAACCTTTACTGTAGCTTTGCATTGGACTTTGAACCAATCTGTGTAGGATAGGTGGGAGGCTTTGAAGCGGGGACGCCAGTTCCCGTGGAGCCAACCTTGAAATACCACCCTGGTTTGTTTGAGGTTCTAACCTTGGTCCGTTATCCGGATCGGGGACAGTGCATGGTAGGCAGTTTGACTGGGGCGGTCTCCTCCTAAAGTGTAACGGAGGAGTTCGAAGGTACGCTAGGTACGGTCGGACATCGTGCTAATAGTGCAATGGCATAAGCGTGCTTAACTGCGAGACTGACAAGTCGAGCAGGTACGAAAGTAGGACATAGTGATCCGGTGGTTCTGTATGGAAGGGCCATCGCTCAACGGATAAAAGGTACTCTGGGGATAACAGGCTGATTCCTCCCAAGAGTTCATATCGACGGGGGAGTTTGGCACCTCGATGTCGGCTCATCACATCCTGGGGCTGTAGCCGGTCCCAAGGGTATGGCTGTTCGCCATTTAAAGTGGTACGTGAGCTGGGTTTAAAACGTCGTGAGACAGTTTGGTCCCTATCTGCCGTGGGCGTTGGAAATTTGAAGGGGGCTGCTCCTAGTACGAGAGGACCGGAGTGGACAGACCTCTGGTGTACCGGTTGTCACGCCAGTGGCATTGCCGGGTAGCTAAGTCTGGAAGAGATAACCGCTGAAAGCATCTAAGCGGGAAACTTGCCTTAAGATGAGATTTCCCAGAGCCTTGAGCTCTTTGAAGGGTCGTTCGAGACCAGGACGTTGATAGGTCAGGTGTGGAAGTGCAGTAATGCATTAAGCTAACTGATACTAATTGCCCGTACGGCTTGTCCCTATAACCTTGGCAGGTTATGGTGAATGAGAAGTACGTTGGAACGTTCGTTGATACAACTTCATTACCTAATTACTTACCGATTCCAGATTCTGGGCAACGTTCACAAGAACGCGGCTCGTACAAGTCAATGCCTGATGACCATAGCAAGTTGGTCCCACCCCTTCCCATCCCGAACAGGACCGTGAAACAACTCTGCGCCGATGATAGTGCTGCAACCAGTGTGAAAGTAGGTTATCGTCAGGCTAGTTATACCTAAAAACCCCCACCAGCCAGAACGCGCTCAAGATCGCGTTCAGTGCAGGTGGGGGTTTTTTTCGTCTGTACGGCAGTGACAATCGCCTCTACGCAACGCGCTGAACCAATTGCTGTGCAGGCACAGAATTGAGTTGTATCATTAGCTATTGCACCAGATGGCAGGGTGCGGGGTGAAATGTTTAATTGACTAGGGGTGCACTCATGTCTGCAGAAAGAAAATATCGTCTGGTAACACGCAGCGACTTCGACGGGTTGGTGTGCGCTGTACTGCTGAAGCACCTGAATATGATCGACGAAATCCTGTTCGTCCATCCGAAGGACATGCAGGATGGCAAAATCGCCATCAGCGACAACGATATTACGACCAACTTGCCGTACGTCGCCGGCGTCCACATCGCGTTTGACCACCATTTGTCGGAAACCATCCGCAATACCGGCGAGCGCAAGAACCACGTGATCCATCCCGAAGCGCCGTCCGCCGCGCGTGTGGTGTACGACTACTACGGCGGCGAAAAGGCCTTCCCCTTGTCGTGGAACGACATGATGGTGGCGGTGGACAAGGGCGACGCGGCCCGCTTCAACGAGCAGGAAGTGCTCAATCCTGAGGGCTGGGACCTGCTGAACTTCCTGATGGACGCGCGCACCGGCCTGGGCCGCTTCCGCGAGTTCCGCATCTCGAACTACAATCTGATGATGGACCTGATCGACGCCTGCAAGAACCACACGATCGGGCAGATCATGGAAATGCCGGACGTGAAGGAACGCAAGGACCTGTACTTCGAGCACAGCGAAAAGTGCAAGGAGCAGATCCGCCGTTGCGCCACCATCCACAAGAACCTGGTGGTGCTGGACTTGCGCAACGAGGAGGTCATCTTCGCCGGCAACCGTTTCATCATCTATGCGATGTTCCCGCAGACGAATATCTCGATTCACGTGCTGTGGGGTCTGAAGAATCAGAACACGGTGTTCGCCACCGGCAAGTCGATCCTGAACAAGACATCGAAGACCAATATCGGCGCACTGATGCTGGAATACGGTGGCGGGGGACATGAGAACGCCGGCACCTGCCAGGTCGACAACGAACGCTCAGAGGAAGTGCTGGGAGCGTTGATCGCAAGGATCAATTCCGAGGGTTAAACGTAAAAAAGGCGCTCACTGAGCGCCTTTTCTTATTCCGCCTCTTTTTCAGGAAGGGCGACCTGGTTGTCCGTGCTGAACTGGTAATCCTTGAACACGTGTTCCGCGCTGAGCAGCTGGTAATCGCCGTTGGCTTTCTTGTGCGAGGTATCCTTCAGGCGGTAGGTGTAGTGGCCGCAGGTCCAGCAGTTGAAGTTGCGCATGTGGGTGCACAAACAGGTCTTGTCCATCACCACGATGTTCTTCTCGTCCGGATGCGCCGCCACTTCGCGGTTGTACGAGTTGATGTAGGCGCAGTTGCCGGTCGCGTCCAGCAGGTAGCCGTAGGATTCGCAGCCCGGACGGATGCCGGCGCCGATCGCCGGCGTGCTCTTCAGCATGCGCATCGGATAGCCGGTCGGCGAGATGCCGTTGACGATGATGTCTTCTTCCGACGCCTTGAAGTATTCCTGCTTGACCTTGGCCGGCAGGCCGCACTCGTTGGTGACGGTGAAGCGGGTCGCCACCTGCACGCCCGCCGCGCCCGCTTCGAGGAAGCGCACGGCGTCGCTGCCGGTGAAGATGCCGCCGGCCGCGATCAGCGGAATGTCCAGGTTCTCGGCCTTCAGGTAGTCCAGCAATTCCTGCGTGATGGTCATCAGGTCGTATTCGGCCCAGTCCATGCCGAAGCCCAGGTGGCCGCCGGCCAGCGGGCCTTCGACGATGATGTAGTCCGGCAGGCGGTCCAGCTTGGCGTTCTTGCGCAGGAAGATCTGCAGCGCGCGCACCGACGACACGATGATGCCCAGCTTGGCTTCGCGGAAGCGCGGGTGGTCGGCCATCAGCGCGAACGAGCCGAAGTGCAGGCCGGCCGACAGCGTGATGCCGTCGATGCCGGCGTCCAGCGCCGCGTTCAAACGGGTGCGCAGGGTTTCGCGCGGGCCGTTCATGGTCAGCTTTTCCATGCAGTTGACGAAGATCAGGCCCGGGCCTTTCTTCGCGGCCATGGTGGCGCCGATGTGGCGGCGCTGCGCGTCGGCCAGGCGCTCCAGGTCGAACTGCACCACGGACTTGTCCATGTTGTTGATGTTGAACTTGTAGAACTTGGTCTTGTCCTTGACGAAGCTGGTATCGAACTTGCGGTCCGACACATCTTCCACCATCGCGTCGGAGATATGGCCGATGCCGCCCAGGCGGGCCGCCTCCAGCGCCAGTTCCGAAGTCGAAATATCCACACCCATTCCGCCGACCATGATGGGCACATACTCATTTTTGCCAAATCGCAGGCGGAAATCATCAACACGTTTCATTGCTATCCTTAGACTACCGTAGTGGTTGCCGGGACGGAGCCCGGCGCTATGCATGGTGCGGTCGCGCGGTAGTACCCAGCATGGAGCTAGTTTTATTCTACTCCATGTGTACTACAGCATTGTGACGCCTCAAAAACCGGCGCGGAGGGGAGGCCGCAGCGGATCAGTCGCGGAAGTTATTGAATTCCAACGGCATTTCCGGAACATCCTTGCGCAGCATGGCCATTGCCGCCTGCAGGTCGTCGCGCTTGGCGCCGGTGACGCGCACGGCGTCGCCCTGGATGCTGGCTTGCACTTTCATCTTGCTGTCCTTGATGACGCGCACGATCTTCTTGGCGTCGTCGGACTCGATGCCGTTCTTGATCTTGATCACTTGCTTGACCTTGTCGCCGCCGACCTTCTTGATGTCGCCGTCTTCCAGGAAGCGCACGTCGACCTTGCGCTTGGCCAGCTTGTTGGTCAGCACATCGCGCACCTGCTGCAGCTGGAATTCGGAGTCGGCGACGACGGTCAGTTCGTTTTCCTTGTGCTCGACGGAGGCGCCGGTACCCTTGAAGTCAAAACGGGTGGCGATTTCTTTCTGAGATTGCTCGACGGCATTCTTCACTTCGATCATATCGGCTTCGGAGACTACATCAAACGACGGCATAACTATTTCCTTTTCGTGTGGCATGCAACATGCGTCAAACCCGCTGCATCAAAGACTGACATTTTAACGGACAACCGGCTCCGTGCCGCCATATCGGCGGTGGTTTTTTACTTGTTTGGCTCTATAATCGATGAAATTTCCTGGTTTTCCCCTTCATGCATCCACAGTCCCTCATCCAGCATCAGTTCCCACTGCAGTCCCTCAACACTTTCGGCATCGCCGCGACCGCGCGCGCGTATTTGCGCGTGACGGAAACAGAGCAGTTGCTCGGCGTTTTGTCAGATCCCGTATGGGCCGCTTCGCCGCGGCTGGTGCTGGGGGGCGGCAGCAATCTGCTGCTGACCGGCGACTTCAACGGGCTGGTTTTGCACATCGCATTGCTGGGCCGCGAGATCGTCGGCGGGGACGAGCGCTGCCACTATGTGCGCGCGGCAGCCGGCGAGAACTGGCACGAATTCGTGCAGTGGACGCTGGATCAGGGCTTGGGCGGGCTGGAGAATCTGTCGCTGATCCCCGGCACCGTCGGTGCGGCGCCGATCCAGAACATCGGCGCCTACGGCCTGGAGACCAAGGACGTGTTTCACAGCGTGACGGTGTTCGATCCGGCCAGCGGCACGACGCGCGCGATGGATGCGGCGGCCTGCCGCTTCGCCTATCGCGACAGCGTGTTCAAGCAGGACGGCGGCCGTCAGCTGATCATACTCGACGTGACCTTTGCGCTGCCGAAGCAGTGGCAGCCGAACCTGCGTTATGCGGAACTGGCGCAGGCGGTGGCGGAGCAGGGCATTGCTGAACCGACCGCGCGCCAGGTGGCCGACACGGTGATCGCGATCCGCCGCCGCAAGCTGCCCGATCCGGCGGTGATCGGCAATGCCGGCAGCTTCTTCAAGAATCCGGTGGTGACGGGCGCGCAGTGCGCGGCGTTGCTGGAACGGTTCCCGGCGCTGGTGCACCATCTGCAGCCGGACGGCACGGAGAAGCTGGCGGCCGGATGGCTGATCGATCAATGCGGATGGAAGGGGCGCAGCCTGGGCGCGGCGGGCGTGTACCCGAAGCAGGCGCTGGTGCTGGTGAATAACGGCGGTGCGAGCGGCGCCGACGTTGTGGCGCTGGCCAAGGCGATCCAGGCCGACGTGCAGGCGCGCTATGGCGTGCTGCTGGAACCGGAGCCGGTGTTTATCTAAGAATCGAGGTCAGAAACGGCGGGGTCAGTTCCGGCAATCTGCCACGCGTGGCAGATTGCCGGAACTGACCCCGCCGTTTTTTAGCCGAAGTGGCAGACGTAATCGACTGTCTCGACGGTCTCGATGTCGAAGCTCGAATTGCCGGGCACGTCGAATTGCTGGCCGGCCGCGTAGGTCTGCCAGTCGCTGGCGCCGGCCTGGCGCACCTTGCACATGCCGCCGATGATTTCCATCTTTTCCGGCGCGCCGGTGTTGAAGGTCAGGCTGGACGGGAAGATTACGCCGACGCTTTTCTTGCTGCCGTCCGCGAAGATCACATTGTGCGAGACGCATTTACCGTCGAAGTAGATGTTCGATTTCTTGACGACGCTGACTTGATCAAATTGAGCACTCATGCTGCTGTTTTTCCTTGGTTCGATGGGGGGATGCCAGGCATGTCGGCCGCGTTCACCACGCGGTTACGGCCGCCGCGCTTGGCGGCATACAACGCCTGGTCGGCTTGCTGGATCAGCTCCTCGAAACTGGAGGACGCCGACGGCACCACGCTGGCCACGCCGATCGACATGGTGACGGTGGAGAACTCGGTGTCCGCTTGCGGGTTTTCGATGGCTAGCTGTTCCAGGTGGCGGCGGCATGACTCGGCCACGATCAGTGCCCCGGTCAGTGGTGTCTCCGGCAGGATAATGGCGAATTCCTCGCCGCCGTAGCGCGCGGCCAGGTCGGCCGGGCGCTTTAAATGTTCGGTCAATACGGCAGCCACCTTTTTCAGGCACAAATCGCCCGCCAGGTGGCCGAAGCTGTCGTTGTACAGCTTGAAAAAGTCGACGTCGCACATCAGCAGCGTCAAGGGCTTCTGGTCGCGCTGTCCGCGCTGCCATTCGATGCGCATGGTGTCGTCGAAGCGGCGGCGGTTGGCGATGCCGGTCAGGCCGTCGAGCGCGGCCAGCTTTTGCAGTTCGATGTTGGCGTCGGCCAGCTGCTTCTGGCTCTCGCGCAGGAAGCGGAAGGCCTGGTCGCGCTGCAAACGGCTGATGTGGGCGCCCGAGTGGTAGCGGATGCGCGCCAGCAGTTCCAGCTTGTCCGGCAGCTTGACCATGTAGTCGTTGGCGCCGGTGGCGAAGCTGTGCGCCTTCAGTTTCGGGTCCTCCTTGGCCGACAGCACGATCACCGGCACATGGCGCAGCGCCTCCTCCTCGCGATACAGCTTGATCACGCCGAAGCCGTCGATCGACGGCATCACCAGGTCCTGCAGGATCACCGTCGGCTGCAGCTGCAGCGCGGTCGACAAGGCCAGCGTGGCGTCGGTCACGTAATGGAACTCGATATCGGATTGATCGCTCAGCATGCGGCGCACCGCCTCGACGATGATCAGCTGATCGTCCACCAGCAGCACGCGGACTTTGAAAATAGTCAGCGACTGTTCTGGATCGGCTGCGATTACAAGTGCTTCGGACATCTGTGTTCTCTTTGAATATGAACCCGGGCGTTCTGGCGCAGGACGTGCAAATCGGGCGGGCGTTCTGGGTTCAGGAACGTCCGCCTAGGGTGCCGCGCAAGACCGGCCCGATCTTCGCCAGCGGTAAAATCATCTGCGCCGCTTCCAGCTCGGCGGCGGCGCGCGGCATGCCGTAGACGGCGCTGCTGGCCTGGTCCTGGGCGATGGTGGCGTGGCCGGCGCGGCGCATGGCCAGCAGGCCCTCTGCGCCGTCACGGCCCATGCCGGTCAACAGCACGCCGACCGCCTCGCCCTTCCAGTGCTGCGCCACACAGTGGAAAAACACGTCGACCGAGGGACGGTAGGCATAGTCCTTCGGGTTGGCATCGTAACGCAAGCGATGGTTTTGATCCAGCGTTAAGTGGTCGTTGCTCTTGGCGATCAGGACGGTGCCGGCCACCAGCTCGTCGCCTTCCTCTGCGGCGCGCACCGGCATTTCCAGCTGCTCGCCCAGCCAGCGGGCGAAGTTGTCGGCGAAATGGCGGTCGATATGCTGCACCACCACCACGGCGCAGCCGCGCGGCGGCTTCCAGCCGGCCAGCATCTTGGACACCGCCACCGGGCCGCCGGTGGACGCGCCGATCGCCAGCAGCGACGTGACGCGCTCCGGACCGCCCGGCGCATCGAGCACGACGCCATTGCCGCTGCCGTTGGCGGCCGCCGTTTTCGGCAGCATCGCCTGGTTGCCGCCGCTGTGCCGTATCAGCTTGTCCATGGTGCGGATCTTGGCCAGCAGTTCGATGTCGCCGCCAGGCTGGCCTTGCAGCACCGGCGTGGCCGTCACGTCCAGCGCGCCGGCGCCCAGCGCGCGGAACACCTGGTTGACGTTGTCCTGCGGCCGGCCGGTCACCACCAGGATGGCGCACGGGCTTTGCTCCATGATCACGCGGGTCGCCTCGACGCCGTCCATCTCCGGCATGTTCAGGTCCATCAGGATCAGGTCCGGGCGGTTCTCGGCGCACATGCGCACCGCTTCCACGCCGGTACGGGCGATCCACAGCACCTGGTGCTCGGCGGTGCTGGCGACCACGCGCCGCAGCGCTTCGGCTGCCATGGCGACATCGTTGGCGATGGCGATCTTCATCTGTGGGCGTCCCCAATCAAATCGTTGACGGCGTCGAGCAGCGTCTCGTCGTGGAAACTGCCCTTGGTCAGGTAATAGTCGGCGCCGGCCGACAGCCCGCGGGCGCGGTCTTCCGGTCGATCTTTGTAAGAGACTATCATGACTGGCAGTTTATGCAGGTGAATGTCCTTTTTGATCAGTGTGACCAGCTCGATGCCGTCCATGCGCGGCATGTCGACGTCGGTGATCACCAGGTCGTAGTCGCCGCTGCGCACCACGTTCCAGCCGTCGATGCCGTCGATGGCGATATCGACCAGGAAGCCCCGGCCGAGCAGCAGCTTGCGCTCCATCTCGCGCACCGTGAGCGAATCGTCGACCACCAGGATGCGCTTGGTCTTACGGCGCTCGGCCTGGTCGGACTTGGCCAGCTGGTGCAGCCCGCCTTCGTGCAGCAGCTTGTCGATCGACAGCAGCAGGTCCGGCACGTCCAGGATCAGCACCGGCTCGCCGTCGTCGAGCAGGGCGGCCGACGAGATGTCGCGCATCTTGCCGAAGATCGGATCGATGGCCTGCACCGCCAGGCTTTGCTCGCCGCGTATGGCGTCCACCACCAGCGCGTAGCGACGCGCGCCGCTGCCGACCACCACCACCGACAGCTCGTCGCTGATGGCGCCGGTCTCGCCCAGTTCCAGCACCTGCGCGGCCGACACCAGGCCGAGATGCTCGCCGTTGAAATCGAAGAACTGCTTGTTTTCCAGCGTGTGGATGGCCGACTGCGGCACCTTGATCACGCGTTCCACCTGCACGATGGGTACGGCGTAGGCCTCGCCCTTGACGTCGGTCACCAGCGCGCGCACGATCGATTGCGTCAACGGCAGCGTGATGTAGGCGCGGAAGCCCGCGCCCAGCTCGGATTCGATGCGCACCGTGCCGTTTTGCGCGCGTATGGTTTCATGCACGATGTCCAGGCCGACGCCGCGCCCGGAAATCTCGGTGGTGCTTTCCTTCAGGCTGAAGGCGGGCAGGAACAGGAACTCTAGCAGCTCGGCCGGCGACAGCGAGGCCGCCATCTGCGGGCTGGCCATCTTGCGCTCGACCACGCGGAGGCGGATTTTTTCCAGGTCCACGCCGCGGCCGTCGTCGCTGATTTCGATGCTGAGCATGCCGGCGCGGTGTTTCGCTTCGAGCACGATGGTGCCGCTCTCCGGCTTGCCGGCGGCCAGGCGCTCGGACGGCGGCTCCATGCCGTGATCGACGGCGTTGCGCAGCATGTGGTTGAGCGGACTTTCGATCCTGGCCAGGATGTCGCGGTCGACCAGCGTATCCTCGCCGACGATCCGTAGCCGCACGTCCTTGCCCATGCCGCGGGCGAGGTCGCGCACCATGCGCGGGAAGGCCTGCACGCCGTCGCGGAAGGGGCGCATGCGCAGCGTCAGCACTTCATCCACCATGCCTTGCGAGACGGCCAGCAGGCGGCGCTCGTAGGCTTCGATGTCGGCGATGTGCTCCAGCACGAACTGCTTGAGCGGATGGCTCTTCTGCAGCGCCAGCAGGGATTTCTCTTTCAAACTGGCGTCGCTGCCGTTGGAGATCGCCTCGTGCAGCTGCTCGATCAGCGAGAACAGGCTGCTCTGGCTGCGCTTGAAGCGCTGCATATCCTGGATGAAGGGATGCATCTGGTGCGCGTTGATGCGCGATTCGCTGGCCAGCGACAGCAGCTTGTCGAAGTTCTGCGCATGCTTCATGGCGGGCAGGCGCGAGGCGGTCGCCGGCGCATCGTCGGGCACGGGCGTGGGGATGGCTGTCCGCGGCGGCGGCTCCGTTTCCGCCTGCTGGCTGACCGGCTCCGGCAGGAAAGCGATGGTGGCGATGGAGTCGAGCGTACGCGTGATCTGGCCGCCGTTGGCTGCCAGCCAGGCCTCGACGCCGCTGTCCTGCAGGCGCGACGCCTGCAGGATCAGGTCGACGCCGGCAAGCAGCACGTCCACCCGATTCGGCGTCAGCGCCAGCTTGCCATGCTGGGCGGCGATGAAGGCGTCCTCCATGCCGTGCGCCAGCTGCACCACCACTTCCAGGCCGACGATGGCGGCGGCGCCCTTGATCGAGTGCGCCGCGCGCATCATCGATTCGACGGCGCTGGCGTCGCCCTTGATGCGCTCCATGGCCAGCAGGCCTTCCGTCAGGATCTGGGTCTGGCTGTCCGCCTCCATGCGGAACAGGTCCAGCATGGAGAACTGGCTCAGGTCTCCTCCGCCCTGGTTGTCGTTATCCTGGCTCATCGCAGTGTTCTCGCAAGTTGGTAGCCGATCAGCGCCGCATCGAGCACGCCGATGTGCATGTCCTCGTGCGCTATCACGCCCGTCAGGAAGCGCGACAGCCCTTTGTTGATGGTGGCGGCCGGCGCGTGCACCGTGCCGGAGGCGTAGCGCAGGATGCCGTGCAGGTCGGCCACCGGCAGCGCATAGGCCTGGTTCTCCCATTGCGTCAGCAGCAGGCGGGCAAAGGTATGCCGGTTGGTGGCCGCCTCGCCCTGGGTTTCGTCGATGTCCAGCAGCGCCGCCAGCGACATGCACGGATACAGCGTGCCGCCGACATTGACGATGCCCCCCAGCCCGCGCGCCGCGCGGTGCGGCAGGCGGTGCGGCTTGGCCGTCGGCGCCACCGAGACGAACATCGTGGTGGGCAGCGACAGCCATTCGCGGCCGATGCGGAATACCAGGCAGGAGGCGTCGAGCAGCTCGGTGTCGGTGGCGGCCTGGCGGAAGTGCGCGGCCCAGTCCTTCCTGTAGTCCTCGCCGACGGTGCGCTGCAGGTTGCGCTGGGCCGCCGCCGCATACACATCGCAATTGCGGCAGTGGACGAACTGCTTGAGCTTTTCGCAGCTTTGGTCGCCGACCACGCCGATGCGGTTCCAGCAGTCGTCGATGTCGGCGACGGCGATGGGAGGGAGTGTAGTCGTCATGAGTGGGCGCCTTTACGATGCCTGCTGGCGTTTGTAGATGCGCGCGGCGCGCGCCTTCAGCGCGGTTGCGGTGGCCGGGTCGTTGTTGCTGTCGGCCAGCAGGGCCAGGTGGCACAGCGCCTCGTAGTGATCCGGTTGCAGATAGATGCAGCGCTTCCAGTAGTCTTCCGCGAGCTGGTGCCTGTTCGTCAATTCGTTCACCAGGCCGAGGATGAAATACGCTTCGGCGGAATCCGGCACCTGCGCCAGATGGTCGCGGCATCTGGTTTCGGCTTGCTTCAGCTGGCCCAGGTCCGCCAGCTTGCGCGCTTCGGCCAGCAGGTCGATGGCGATTGCCGGCGCCGGCAAGGTGGCCTGGACCGGTACCGGCTGCGGCCGGGCGACGCTGCGCCGGGCCGTCGTCGGCGGCGGCGTGCGCGGAGCCCGCATCGGCGCGGCGCCGGCCGCCTGCCTGGCGGCGGCTCTTGCGGCCGGTGCGGACGGCAGCGCCTCTTTCTTCAGGCCGAATGCCTGCGGATACTGCAGCGGCATGAAGCCGAACTGGCAGAACGAGGGTACCTCGGCGTAGCCGGCAAACAGCACGCCGCCATCCGTCAGCAGGGCTTCCAGCTGGGCGATCGCGGCCCTGGTGGTCGGCTTGTCGAAGTAGATCAGCAGATTGCGGCAAAAGATCACGTCGTAATAGCCGCGCCGCGCGCTCACATCGAAGTCCAGCAGGTTGCCCTGCCTGAAGCGCACCTGCCTGCGGATGGCGGCGGAGATCCGGTACTCCTCGTCGCCGATGCCGGTGAAGTGGTGGTCACGGAAGCCCAGGTCCTGGCTGCGGAAGGCATTGCGTCCGTAGACGCCGTCGGTGGCGCGCGCCACGCAGGCAGGGCTGATGTCCAGCGCGTCGATGAAGTAGCTGCCGTGCGGGATACCTGCGTCGCTCAGCACAATCGCCAGCGTGTACGGTTCCTCGCCGCCGGCGCAGGGAACGGACAGGATGCGCACCGTGCGGCCGGCGTCGGCGTCCAATCGCGCGCGGACGAATTCAGCGGTCGCCTGGAAGGCCTGCGGATCGCGGTAAAACCATGATTCCGGCACCACCACCAGCTCGACCAGCGCCGTCAGCTCCTCCGGCGTCATCCGCTCCAGGTAGTCGTCCTCGTTGGCCGCGGCCAGCAGCTCCATGCGGCTGCGGATGGCGCGTTCGGCCGCCGACTTCGATACGCTCAAGCCGGTGGCGCCGTGCAGCATGGCCTGGACGGGTGTCATGGCTGGAACAGCAGCGCGCGCAGCGACGCCGGCAGCAGTTGTTCAAGTTCGACCAGCTGCAGCATGCCGCGCCCATCGCTGGCGACTTGGCCGAGGAAGGGCGCCGCCTGCACGCCGCTGCTGGCCAGCTGCGCCTCGTCCACGTCCTGCACGCCCAGCACGCGCTCGGCGCGCAAGCCGAGCAGGTGGCTGCTGTCCTGCGGCGCTTCCGGCGGGCGATAGTTCACCACGATGATGCGGGTGTCGAAATGATCGGCCGCCGCCGGCAGCCCGCTGGCGCGGCACAGATCGATCACCGGCACCGACTGGCCGTGAAAATCCATCAGGCCCGCGACGGCGTCCGGCGCCAGCGGCAGATGCTTGAGTTCCAGCTGCGGCACGACGCGCACCACATCGCGCAGGCGCAGGCCATAGCGGTCGGCGCCGATGTGGAAGATCAGCAGCTTCATCGTCCGCCCGCCTAGGCCGCGACGGCGAAGTTGGCGACGCTGGTCTGCAAACCGCCCGCCGCGTACTGCAGCTGGTGCACCGCCTCGCTGGTGGCCTTGAGCGACTCGACGGTCTGCTGGGTGGCGTCGTTGAGCTGTATCATGGTTTCCGAAATCTGCTGCGCGCCCACCGCCTGCGACTGCATCCCCTGCAGCACGGCGTCGAACTGCGGCGCCAGTTTCTGCACCTGGTCCATCACGCCGGACAACTGGTCCGTCACCTGGCGCACCTCGCCGACGCTGCGGCGTATCTCCTCGGAGAATTTGTCCATGCCCATCACGCTGGCCGACACCGCCGACTGCATCTCCTTGAGCATCTGCTCGATGTCCCAGGTGGACACCGAGGTCTGGTCGGCCAGGCGTCGGATCTCGGTGGCCACCACCGAGAAGCCGCGTCCGGCCTCGCCGGCCTTCTCGGCCTCGATGGCGGCGTTGAGCGAGAGGATGTTGGTCTGGTCGGCCACCTTGGTGATGGTGATCAGCACGCTGTTGATGTTGGAGGCCTTCTCCGACAAGGCGGCCAGCTTGGCGTTGATCGAGTCGGTGGCCGAGACCATGTGCTGCATGGTGCTGTCCATGCGCTTGAGGTTGTTCTGGGCGTCGGCGGTGGCGCTGGTGGTGTAGTCGGCGACGGCGGTGGCGTCTTCCATGGTCTTGAGCAGCTGCGCCGTGTTGGCGGAGATTTCCTTGGTGGTGCTGAGGATCTCGACGCTGGTCTGCGCCTGCTCGATGCCGGTGGCCTCCTGCTGCTTGGCCGAGGCGGCGATTTCGGTGGCCGAGGTGGTGACCGAGATGCCGGCCTTCTGCACATTGTTGAGCAGCGCGCGCAGGTTCTCGAACATGCGGTCCAGGCCATGGGCCAGCTGGCCGATGGCGTCGCTGCCGGCCACCTCGATCCTGCCGGTCAGGTCGCCGGCGGCCGCCTTCGAAACCACGGCCAGCAGCGAGTCGACCTTGGACTTGAGCAGGTTGGTGGCCGCCAGTTCGTTGGCCTGGCTGTCCTGGATCGCCTGCGCCATGCGGTTGAATTCCGTCGTCACCTGGCCCAGCTCATCGGCCGACAGTACGGTCGCGCGCGCCGACTGCACGCCGCTGGCGATGCGGCCGACGGCGTGGGTCAGGTTGTTCAATGGCGTCAGCAGCGACCGTGCCAGCAGCCACGCCACCACCGCCGACAACACGATACATGCCAGGCCGCCGGCCGACAGCAGCAGGCGCATGGTTTCCTGCAATTGGGCGGACGCCTCCGTGCGCCGGGCCAGCAACCGGCGTTCGTCGTCGGTCGCATCGGTCATGAGTTTGTAGATATCGGTGATGGCCGTGTTTCCGGTGGCCAGCGATCCGGTATGACCCATGGCGTCGGCGGCGCCGGGCTTGTCCCCCAGGTCCTGGCGTATTTTCAGCTGCGATTCGATGACGTCCTTGGCCCATACGTCGATCATGCTTTCCAGCTTCTTGAAGCGGGCGACCTGTTCCGGGTTGTCGGAGGCCAGTTTTTGCAGCTGCTGGAGGGAGCCGGGCAGGTCCGCCAATTCCTTGTGGGTGCGGGTAAAGCGCTCGGGCGCGCCGGTCAGGTAATAACCGCGCGCCTCCACCTGTACTTGCAGCAGGTCGTTGCGCAGGGTGTCGATGGACTGCAGCACATCCATCGTGTGCCTGTCCCAGGCATTGGCGTCGGACAGGCTGTTGAACCGGTTGTAGGCGATCGACAGCAGCACCAGGATGATGGCCAGGATGGCGCCAAAACTCAGGTACAGCCTCTTCTTGATGCTCAGGTCTTTAAACATTTTTTTCTCCAGTGGCCGCGGTTCACGCGGCACGGTTCACATAACATTGTCCCACGCTCAGGCGGCCACGGCAAAGTTGGCGACACTGGTTTGCAAATTGCCCGCAGCGTACTGCAGCTGGTGCACCGCCTCGCTGGTGGCCTTGAGCGACTCGACGGTCTGCTGGGTGGCGTCGTTGAGCTGTATCATGGTTTCCGAAATCTGCTGCGCGCCCACCGCCTGCGACTGCATCCCCTGCAGCACGGCGTCGAACTGCGGCGCCAGTTTCTGCACCTGGTCCATTACGCCGGACAACTGGTCCGTCACCTGGCGCACCTCGCCGACGCTGCGGCGTATCTCCTCGGAGAATTTGTCCATGCCCATCACGCTGGCCGACACCGCCGACTGCATCTCCTTGAGCATCTGCTCGATGTCCCAGGTGGACACCGAGGTCTGGTCGGCCAGGCGGCGGATCTCGGTGGCCACCACCGAGAAGCCGCGTCCGGCCTCGCCGGCCTTCTCGGCCTCGATGGCGGCGTTGAGCGAGAGGATGTTGGTCTGGTCGGCTACCTTGGTGATGGTGATCAGCACGCTGTTGATGTTGGAGGCCTTCTCCGACAAGGCGGCCAGCTTGGCGTTGATCGAGTCGGTGGCCGAGACCATGTGCTGCATGGTGCTGTCCATGCGCTTGAGGTTGTTCTGGGCGTCGGCGGTGGCGCTGGTGGTGTAGTCGGCGACGGCGGTGGCGTCCTCCATGGTCTTGAGCAGCTGCGCCGTGTTGGCGGAGATTTCCTTGGTGGTGCTGAGGATCTCGACGCTGGTCTGCGCCTGCTCGATGCCGGTGGCCTCCTGCTGCTTGGCCGAGGCGGCGATTTCGGTGGCCGAGGTGGTGACCGAGATGCCGGCCTTCTGCACATTGTTGAGCAGCGCGCGCAGGTTCTCGAACATGCGGTCCAGGCCATGGGCCAGCTGGCCGATGGCGTCGCTGCCGGCCACCTCGATCCTGCCGGTCAGGTCGCCGGCGGCCGCCTTCGAGACCACGGCCAGCAGCGAGTCGACCTTGGACTTGAGCAGGTTGGTGGCCGCCAGTTCGTTGGCCTGGCTGTCCTGGATCGCCTGCGCCATGCGGTTGAATTCCATCGTCACCTGGCCCAGCTCGTCGCCCGACACGACGGCCGCGCGGGCGTCCTGCTGGCCTGCGGCGATCTTGCCGACGGCTTCCATCAGGCTGCCCACCGGGTACATGATGGCGCGCAGCAGGGCCAGTCCGATCAGCACCGCCAGCGCCACGCACACCACGCCGCCGATGCCGAGTACCAGCGTCATGGTGTGCTGCAGTGCCGACGAGGTGCGCGCACGCAGCTCGAGCAGGCGGTTTTCCTCGGCGGTGGCTTCGTCGATCAGGGCGCGGATGGCGGCCATGCTGCGGGAGCCGGAGCGCAGTTCGGCGCCGTGTCCCAACTGGTCGGCCGCACCGGCGCTTTGGCCCAGCGCCCGGCGCTTCTCGATCAGCGGGTGGTAGACCTGCGTGAGCCAGTCCTTGACCAGTGCCTGCAACTTGAGCAGGCGTTCCTGCTGCGCCGGATTGTCCGAGGTGAGTGCCTGCAGCTTGGCGAGACGGCTTGCCAGGTCTGCTTCGGCGTCGGCGCTGGCCGCGAGCAGCTTGTCGTCGCCGCTGAGCAGATAGCCGCGTTCCGCCGACTGCAGTTCCAGCACAGCGATCGAACTGCGGTCCGCCTCGCGCAGCACTTCCAGCGTGTGCTTGTCCCATTGGCTGGCATCGGACAGCTTGCTGAAATTGACATAGGCGACAGTCAACAGAACCAGGATGATGGCGACGATGGCGCCGAAACCGATAGCGAGTTTTGTCTTGATACTCAGGTTTTCCAGCATATGCGCTCCACTCCGATCAGACTGTGGGAGCAATGTATCATTTTGTCGCCCGCAGTGGAGGACAAAAAAAAGGCCGCTCATCGAGCGGCCTTGCTGGTCATGCCTGATATGGCTTACTGGCCGCGCTTCAGGCGCGCGTTGGCGGCGATGCGCATGCGCAGCGCGTTCAGCTTGATGAAGCCGCCGGCGTCGGCCTGGTTGTAGGCGCCGCCGTCCTCGTCGAAGGTGGCGATGTTCATATCAAACAGGGAGTCGGTCTTCGAATCGCGCGAGACGACGATCACGTTACCCTTGTACAGCTTGACGCGCACCCAGCCGTTGACGGTGGCCTGGGTGTGGTCGATCAGGGTCTGGATCGCGACGCGCTCCGGCGCCCACCAGTAGCCGTTGTAGATCATCGACGCGTAGCGCGGCATCAGGTCGTCCTTCAGGTGGGCCACTTCGCGGTCCAGCGTGATCGATTCGATGGCGCGGTGCGCCTTCAGCATGATGGTGCCGCCAGGGGTTTCGTAGCAGCCGCGCGACTTCATGCCGACGTAGCGGTTCTCGACCAGGTCGAGGCGGCCGATGCCATGCTTGCCGCCCAGGCGATTGAGTTCGGTCAGCACGGTGGCCGGCGACATGCGCACGCCGTTCAGCGCGACGATGTCGCCTTTTTCGTATTCGATGTCCAGGTACTCGGCCTGGTCCGGCGCCGCCTCGGGGCTGACGCTCCAGCGCCACATGGTTTCCTCGGCTTCGGCGCTCGGGTTTTCCAGGTGCCGGCCTTCGAAGGAGATGTGCAGCAGGTTGGCGTCCATCGAGTACGGTGCGCCGCCGTTCTTGTGCTTCATGTCGATTTCGATGCCGGCGTCTTCCGCGTACTTCAGCAGTTTTTCGCGCGACAGCAGATCCCATTCGCGCCACGGGGCGATGATTTTCACGCCCGGCTTGAGCGCGTACGCGCCCAGTTCGAAGCGCACCTGGTCGTTGCCCTTGCCGGTGGCGCCGTGCGAGATGGCGTCGGCGCCGGTCTCGTTGGCGATCTCGATCAGGCGCTTGGCGATCAGCGGACGCGCGATCGAGGTGCCCAGCAGGTATTCGCCTTCGTACACGGTGTTGGCGCGGAACATGGGGAACACGAAGTCGCGCACGAATTCCTCGCGCACGTCGTCGATGTAGATGTTCTCGGGCTTGATGCCGAACTTGATCGCCTTGGCGCGCGCCGGTTCCAGCTCTTCGCCCTGGCCCAGGTCGGCGGTGAAGGTGACGATCTCGCACTGGTAGTTATCCTGCAGCCATTTGAGGATGACGGAGGTATCGAGGCCGCCCGAGTAGGCGAGGACTACTTTTTTAATATCGCTCATGCTAGTTCCAATTGGTGGTGTATGTTGCTTGGTTAGTTGTTTTCTATGCGGCCGATCAGCAGGTATTCGAGCAGGGCCTTCTGGATGTGCAAACGGTTTTCCGCTTCATCCCAGACCACCGACTGCGGGCCGTCGATGACGTCGGCCGAGACTTCCTCGCCGCGGTGCGCCGGCAGGCAGTGCATGAACAGCGCGTCCGGCGCGGCGCGCGACATCTTGGCGCTGTCGACGATCCAGCCGTCGAAAGCCTTCAGGCGCGCGGCGTTTTCCTCTTCGTAGCCCATGCTGGTCCAGACGTCGGTGTTGACCAGGTGCGCGCCCTCGCAGGCGTCGGACGGGTTCTCGAAGAAGGTGTAGCGGTCGGTCGAGACCAGCGACATGTCCATGTCGTAGCCCTTCGGCGTCGACACGTTGACGTGGAAGCCGAACACCTCGGCCGCCTGCAGCCACGAATACAGCATGTTGTTGGCGTCGCCGACCCAGGCCACGGTCTTGCCGGTGATCGGGCCGCGGTGCTCGTAGTAGGTGAAGATGTCGGCGAACACCTGGCATGGATGGTGTTCGTTGGTCAGGCCGTTAATCACCGGCACGCGCGAATTGGCGGCGAAACGCTCGATGATGTCCTGGCCGAAGGTGCGCACCATGATGATGTCGCACATGCGGCTCATCACCTGGCCGGCGTCTTCCACCGGCTCGCCGCGGCCCAGCTGCGAATCGCGCGTGTTCAGGTAGATCGCCGCGCCGCCCAGCTGGTGCATGCCGGCCTCGAACGACAGGCGGGTGCGGGTCGAGTTCTTCTCGAACACCATGACCAGCGTGCGGTCGATCAGCGGGTGATAGATCTCGTAGTTCTTGAATTTTCGCTTGATCAGGTGCGCGCGTTCGATGACGTACTCGTATTCGGCCAGCGTGAAGTCGGAAAACTGCAGGTAATGCTTGATCGGTTTTTGAATAGACATAGTGACAACTGACAGGTGAGCGGGCCTGGGGCGAGGTGCCTGGCCGGCTTAGCCGAACAATTATAAAGGCAATTCGGTGGATAGGGCTAATTGCCGTGGTTTATGCTGTCTAGACAGGTTGTCGTGCTCAGTTGTAGATCTGCGTGGCCGCCGCGATCTGGTGCTCGGGCGCCGTCAGAGGGAGATCGAGGGTAAAGACGGTGCCGTCGCGCGAGCTGTGGACGCTGATATGGCCGCCCAGTAGCGAAGTGACAATGTTGTAGCTGATCGACAGTCCCAGCCCGCTGCCGCCCTGACCGAGCTTGGTGGTGAAGAAGGGATCGAAGATGCGCGACATGTGCTCGGGCGCGATGCCGCCGCCGTTGTCGCCGAAGGTGACGACCACGCGGTTGTCGGCCGGCAGGGCCGCGCGCAGCCACATGGTGCCGCTGCGGTCGCGCCCGAACGCGTGCAGCAGCGCGTTGTTGATGAAATTGGCGATCACCTGGCCGAACGGGCCGGGATAGCTGTCCATCGAGATCAGCTCCGGCACGTCGATCTCGATGCGGTGGTTGGCGGCGCGCACGCGGTTCATCATCGTCGCGATCACTTCGTGCGACACCTGCTGCAGCTGGAACACGCGGCGCTGCTCGGTGGTGCGGTCGACGGCCACCTGCTTGAAGCTGTTGACCAGGTCGGCCGCGCTGGTCAGGCCGCGCATCACCAGCTCGTGCGCCTTGCGGGCGTCGGCCAGGTAGCCGGCCAGTTCCGAGCGGCGCAGCCCGGGGCCGTTGACCTGCGCCTCCAGCTCCTCGGTTTTCTGCGCCAGCGTGCTGGCGATCAGCAGGCTGTTGCCGATCGGCGTATTCAGTTCGTGCGCCACGCCGGCCATCAGCGATCCCAGCGCCGCCAGCTTTTCCTGCGACACCAGCTGGGTTTGCGCGTCCTGCAGCTGGCGGTAGGCGTCGGCGTTGTCGAGCGCGATGGCGCCGTAGGCGCACAGCGTGCGGAAGATCAGCCGTTCGCGCTCGCCGTAGGCGCGCGCGTGCCTGGCCTGCACCGTCATCACGCCCAGCGCCCGTTCGCCCACCAGCAGCGGCACATACAGCGCGCTGACCATCAGCTGGCTGCCCGGCGCCAGGAAGATGTCGTCCGGCCCGGCCTCCTTGACATAGATCTCGCGCCGTTCGCGCAGGCAGCGGGCCGAGTTGGCGCGCGGGTTGTCGACGGCGATGGTGTTGGCCGGCAGCGCGCGGCCGTTCTCGATGCCGAAGGCGCGGCTGACGGTGTCGCCGCCGGCGTCGCACAGGTAGATGGCGAAGGTGTCGGCCGCCAGCAGCGCCTGCACGTGGCGGTTCAGCGCCTGGAACACGGCGCCGGCGTCGAGGTGGATGGTGATCTCCTGGCCGATCGCCGACAGGCGCTCCAGCGTGGCGCTGGTCTGCTGCAGGATTTCCGCGCGGTGCGCCTCGGACGCGGCCAGCTCGCGGTGGTGCATGCCCTCGGCGCGCGCGTGCTCGGTCTGGTGGTGCACCTGCATGGCGATGGCGCGGTTGGTGGCTTCCTGGCTGTGGATCTTTTCGCGCGCGGCGGCGGCGGCCTGCGCCGACTGGTAAGCCTTGGCGTAGTCGCCGGCCTGCGCGTACTCGCGTCCCAGCGCGTCGTGCAGGTCGCCGGGCAGCGTGTAGCCGTTGATGCCGGAGGCCACTTCCAGCGCCTGGTGCAGGTAGTGCAGCGTGGCGTTTTGCTCGGTCATGCCGGCCGGCGGCGGCAGCGGATGGCGGCGGTGGATCTCGGACAGCACGCGCAGCGCCGCCACGTGGTTGACCAGGTTGGACTGCCCGGCCGCCAGCTCGACGGCGTGGTGGGCCATCTGCAGCGCTTCCTGCGGCCGCTCCAGATAGCACAGCGCGTGGGCCTGGCCGCGCCGCGCGATCGACTGGAAGTCGGCCTGCTGCAGCGCGTCGGCGCGCTGCTCCATGCGGCGGAAGGCGTCCAGCGCGGCGCCGTAGTCGTTCTTGTCCAGCGCCAGGTCGCCCAGGTAGGACAGCGCGTTGGCGTAGCTGCGCGCGCCCGACAGCGGCGTCAGGATCTGCAGCGCTTCTTGCAGCAGTTCCTCGGTGGCGTCGAGGCGGCCCAGGCGGCGCATGGTGTCGGCCGTGTGCATCAGGCAGGCGCCGATGCTGCGCGGCCAGCCGGTCGGGCGCGCCAGGTCCAGCGCGCTTTGCATCCATTCCAGCGCCGAGTGGTGGTCGTTGAGGATGGTGAAATTCAGGCCGATGTTGATGGCGGCGGTGATGGCCACGCGCAGCTGGCCGGTCTCGAGCGCCGTTTCATAGCAATGGATGTAGTAGCGCGCGGCGCCGCCGTAGTCGCTGTGCTGGCTGGCGGCCAGGCCGTGGTAGTCGTAGATCCAGGCCGAGACGGCGGGGTGGTGCGACTGCGGATCGGCGGCGAAGCGCTGGCCCCAGCGGCGCTCGGCGGCGGGCAGGTCGTGCAGCACCGCCCAGCGGGCGTTGGCGGCGTCGGCCACGGCGATGCGCTGGTCGTCGCCGACCTGGCCGGCGGCCGAGGCCATCAGTTCCAGTTCATCCTCGCCGCGGCGGTGCTCGCCGCGGTCGATGGCGATCCAGGCGCGCAGCCAGTGGGCGTCGGCGCAGCCCTGGTGGTCGCCCAGCGAGCACAGTTGTTGGTAAGCCTGTTCGACGATGCAGGCGGCGGCGTCCAGCTCGCCGGCCAGCCAGCGCGCCTCGCCGTGGACCAGTTGCAGCCGCGCGGCGATCAGTTGCATCTCGTCGGGCCCCAGCGCGGTGGCCGGCAGCAGCTGCAGGCCTTCGCTGGCCAGTTCGACGGCGCGGCCGGTGTCGCGCTGGCGCAGGTGCCAGGCCAGCGGCACCAGCAGCGGCAGCCGCGCCGGGCCGCGCAAGGGCAGCAGGGCCGCTTCCCATTGCGCTACTTCGTCGTCGACAGCAAACATGTCCATCGGTAATCCTTGGGCGGAAATTGCCTTGAGGAATTATAGTCTGCAAATGCAGATTGCGCTTAGGCTATGACAATTGTTTTTTTTAAAATAGGGTCTGGGACGATTCGTGCAGCAGCTGGCCGTACAGCGTATGCCGCATTTTAGCGATTTTGCCCTCGGCCACGGCCGCCAGGATCGCGCATTGCGGCTCGATCAGGTGGCGGCAGTTGTAGTACTTGCAATGGCCGAGGTAGGGCTCGAAATCGACGAAGGCGCGCTCCAGCATGCCCTCGCTCAAATGGTAGAGGCCGAATTCCTGGAAGCCGGGCGAGTCGATGATCGACGAGCCGGGCCCCAGCTCCGGCAACTGGTACAGCCGGGTGAAGGTGGTGGTGTGCTTGCCGGTGTCGAGCGCGGCGGAGATCTCGCGCACGGCGATGTCGGCGTCCGGCACCAGCAGGTTGATCAGCGAGGACTTGCCCATGCCCGACTGGCCGATCAGGATCGACGACTGGCCTGCCAGCAGCGGCCCGAGGATGGCCAGCGCCTCGTCCGGCCGCGCCTTGGCCGACACCTCGTGCACCGGGTAGCCCAGCGAGGCGTACGGCTGCAGGCGCTCGCGGGTGCGTTCCAGCGACGCGGTGACGTCGGTCTTGTTGAGGATCAGGCGCGCGGTGATGCCGGCCGCCTCGGCCGCCACCAGCGAGCGCGACACCAGGTCGTCGGCGAAGCCGGGTTCGGTGGCGACGACGATGAACAGCTGCGTCAGGTTGGCCGCCAGCAGCTTGGACTTGTACTGGTCCGAGCGGTACAGCAGCGTCTTGCGTTCGGCGATCTTGTCGATCACGCCCTGGTCGGCCGAGGTCAGGGTGACGTGCACCAGGTCGCCGACGGCGACGTTGGTCTTCTTGCCGCGCGTGACGCACTGCAGTTTGACGCCGTCGGCCTCGGCCAGGTAATGGCGGCCGTGGGCGGCGATGATGGTGGCGGTCAGCTGCTGGGGCTTGCTCATGCCTTCACCGCCGCCGAATGGAACAGCACGCCGGCCTTGGCGGCGCAGATGAAGTCGTTGTCCGACAGCCCGCCCTGGCCTTTGTTGACCGAATGGGTGTCGTAGCGGACGACGCAGGTTTTATAGGTCACGGTCATTTCCGGGTGATGGTCTTCGGCGTGGCTCAGGTAAGCCAGCGCGTTGACGAAGGCCATGGTGCGATAGTAGTTGTTGAAGCCGAAGGTGCGGACCAGCTTGCCATCCTCCAGCGACCAGCCCGGCACCAGCGCCAGCAGGCGCGCGGCTTCGGCGGCGTCCAGCGCGTCCCTGGCCGGACGGCAGTTGCGGTTCAGCAGGTCGGCGGCGGTGGCGATGGGCGTACTCATGCTGCCGCCGCGTGCAGGTGACGGATGCGCACGCT
This sequence comes from Duganella sp. LjRoot269, assembly GCF_964254095.1. Classification (NCBI taxonomy): domain Bacteria; kingdom Pseudomonadati; phylum Pseudomonadota; class Betaproteobacteria; order Burkholderiales; family Oxalobacteraceae; genus Duganella; species Duganella sp. LjRoot269. The sequence goes on from NZ_CAXUSL020000001.1 coordinate 2,329,681, forward strand.
CGCCGGCGGGTGCGTATCGTAGAAGGCCGAGTGCAGCGGGTCCGGCGTCAGGGTCGAGGCGTTGTCCTCGTACATCTTGACCAGCGCCGACACCAGGTCGCGCGCGTCGGTGTGCTGGGCGGCGAAGGCGTCGGCCTCGAATTCGTGCTTGCGCGAGCTGATCGAGGTCAGCGGGCCGAACAGGAAGGTGAACACCGGCAGGGTCAGCATGAACAGCAGCAGCACCATGGCGTCGTTGCCCTGGCCGGGCAGTAGCAGCGGGTCGACGCCCAGGCCGGTGTAGAACCACAGCTGGTTCTTCAGGTAGCCCAGCAGCGCCAGGAAGCCCAGCGACAGCGCGAACATCATGGCGATGCGCTTGATGATGTGCTTGAGCTTGAAGTGGCCCAGCTCGTGCGCCAGCACCGCCTCGATTTCCTGCGGCTGCAGGCGCGACAGCAGGGTATCGAAGAACACGATGCGCTTGTTGGCGCCGAAGCCGGAGAAGTAGGCGTTGCCGTGGGCGCTGCGCTTGGAGCCGTCCATGACGAACAAGCCCTTGGAGGCGAAGCCGACGCGCGCCATCAAGCCTTCTATGCGGGTTTTCAGCGACTGGTCTTCCAGCGGCGTGAACTTGTTGAACAGCGGCGCGATCACGGTCGGGAACAGCACCATCATCAGCAGCTGGAAGCCGCTCCACACCAGCCAGGCGTACAGCCACCACAGGTTGCCCGATTTTTCCATCAGGGTCAGCATCACCCACACCAGCGGCAGGCCGATGGCGGCGCCCAGCAGCATGCCCTTGACCATGTCGCCGAAGAACAGGCCCTTGCTCATCTTGTTAAAACCGAAACGCTGCTCGAGGCCGAACTGCTTGTAATAGTCGAATGGCAGGTCGATGGCGCCGGAGATGGCGGCAAACGCGGCCAGCAGGGCCAGCTGGTAGACCATGCCGGCGCCGGTCAGCTTGAAAATCTCCAGCGACAGCCACTGCAGGCCGCCCAGCAGCGTGAATCCGATCAGGACCACGGTATTGACCAGCAGCGTGACCAGGCCGAACTTGGTGCGGGCCACGGTGTAGTCGGCGGCCTTCTGGTGGGCGGCCAGGGGGATGCGCTCGGCGAATTCGGCCGGCACGGCGCTGCGGTGCGCCAGCACATGGCGGATATGGCGCGAGGCGAGCCAGAAGCGCACGATCAGCGTCAAAATGATGAAAGAAACAAACAAAATCGAAAACGCGAGTGAATACATTCTATGCCTGTGAGAAAATGGCGGATTCGGATAAACAATGGGCTCCACCCGAGCCAAGAGAGAATTATGTCACAAGCTACTGATTTGCCTGAAGGTTCCGCACCGGCGGCGACCGCCCCGCGCCAGAATGAGTTCAACCTGGTGTGGGTGGACATGGAGATGACCGGCCTGGAGCCGGACACCGACCGCATCATCGAGGTGGCCGTGGTGGTCACCGACATGCACCTGAACGTGCTGGCCGAGGGCCCGGTGTTCGCGATCCACCAGAGCGACGAGACGCTGGACAAGATGGACGCCTGGAACAAGGGCACGCACGGCCGCTCGGGCCTGGTCGACCGCGTCAAGGCGTCGACGGTGACCGAGGCCGAGGCGGAAGAGGAGCTGATCAAGTTCATGAAGCTGTGGGTGCCAAAGGGCAAAGCGCCGATGTGCGGCAACACCATCGGCCAGGACCGCCGCTTCATGGTGCGCTACATGCCGAAGCTGGAAGCCTATTTCCACTACCGGAACATCGACGTCTCCACGCTCAAGGAACTGTGCAAGCGCTGGAAGCCGGAAATCGTCGGCGGCTTCAAGAAGCACCAGAAGCATACGGCGATGGCCGACATCATCGAATCGATCGATGAGCTGAAATACTACCGCGAGCATTTCATCAAGCTGTAATTGAAATCGCAGCTGCGACAACGCCGGCCGAGTCCGGCGGTTTTTTCGTCGCCTATCCCATGAAGCCGAGGTCCTTCAGTCCGAAGTTGCCCAGTTCGTTCTTGAAGACCTGGGTTTCCAGCATGTCCGCATCGGCACCGAACCAGCGGCCCAGGGTGGCGCCGTATTGTTGGTTGGAGAACTGCGGTATCCACGCGCCGCGCCCGGTGGCGTCGTCCTTGCCGCCCAGCGTGAAGTCGGGGAACTGGCCGTAGACGCCGCCCTTGACCGCCGCCCCGACCACCAGGTGGTGATTGCCCCATGCATGGTCGGTGCCGCCGCTGTTCGGCTGCAGGGTGCGGCCGAATTCGGACATCGTGAAACTGGTCACCTGCTGCTCGGCGCGGATCTCCGCCAGCGCCAGCTGGAACGCGGCCAGCGCCTGCGACACCTGGCGCAGCATGTCGAACTGCTGGTAGGCCTGGCCGCCGTGCGTGTCGAAGCCGCCTTGCGAGACGAAGTACACCTGCCGTCCCGGCCCTTGCGGCGCGCGGATGCGTATCAGCTGCGCCACCGTCTTCAGCTGCTGCCCGAGCGAGGTGCCGGGGAACACGGTCGCCAGCGGCGCGCCGGTATTGGCGGCCTTCAGGTTGGTCACCAGGTCCATGCCGTTCAGCAGCGCCTTGTTGGCGGCGTCGGCGATCAGGTTGGGATGTTGCGCCGACAGGATCTGCACCAGCGCGGCGCGGCGCGCGTCGGCTTCCTTCTGCGGCCAGAAGTTCATGCCGGCCAGGTCCAGTTGCCCGTTGCCCGGCAGCAGATTGCCGTGGGTGCTGGCGCCTTCGACAAACAGGCCGCCGGCGCCGACCGAGATCGCGTCCAGGTGGCCGCCGGTGCCCAGCACGTCCACCAGCCGTCCGCCCCAGCCGGTGGCGGCGGAGGACGGCGTGCCGGCCTGGTTCTGGATGGTCTGGTCGGGATGCGAGAACAGCTGCGACGGCACGGCGGTGCCAGCCAGGTACTGCGCCTTGCTCAGCGGCTGGCGCAGGCTGCCGACGTTGAGGATGGCGGCGACCTGGCCCTGGCCGTACAGCGCGTCCAGTTCCGGCATGCCGTAGTGGAAGCCGAATGCCTGCGTGACCGGATTGGCCGTGGCCTGCAAGGTTGCGCTGCGTGGCGCCAGCAGCGTCTTGGCGGCGGTCGACAGCGCCAGGCCGTGACTGCCGCGTATCGCGTTGTATTGCGCGTAGCGGGTGCTGTCGAGCGGCACGATCATGTTGTTGCCGTCGTTGCCGCCGAACAGATACAGGCAGACCAGCGCCTTGTAGTCGGTGACGGCGGCGCGGGCCGGCGCGGCGATGCCCATCAGGCCCATCGCGGACAGCGCGCCCAGCGCGCCGGTTTGTGCGCCGGTGCCGAGGAAGCGGCGGCGGGAGGTGGAGTGCTTGCTCATGTTGTTCCTCTCTTCTTTTATTGGGCTACGGCGAATTCGGCGCTGATGGCGGCGAGGTAGAGCGCGGTGATGGCGCGCTGGCGCGTGTCGGCCGAGGCGTTGACGGCGCCGCCGATGGCGGTGCGCGCCGTGGCCGACATGCGGCCCGCCAGCAAGGTCGAGTCGACCAGGTTGATCAGCGCGGTGGCGTCGCCGGCCACGGCGACGAACGGCGCGATGTCGACGTTGACCATGCCCTTGTATTCGCCGGAGATGAACTTGTAGAGGAAGTTGGCGCGCGCCACGGCCAGGCTCGGCGCGTACAGCTGGAACTCGGGGCCGTAGTATTGCGGCGAGCCGGGCAGGCGCGTCATCGGCGAGTAGAAGTTGAACACGCTCGGCGCGGCGGTGATCTTCTGGCCGAGCAGGAAGTAGTCCCAGAACAGGTTGCCCGGATCGGTGATCGTCGCGCCCAGAGTGCGGAACAGGCCGATCGATTGCAGCATCGGATCTTTCAGGTGGCCTTGTACGGTGGCCGGTACGTCCTGGCGCGCTTCGGGATCGGTCAGCACGGCGGTCAGCGTCGCCTGCAGGTCGCCGCGTCCGGCGCTGCCGTAGGCGAACACGTCGGCCACGCGGGTGATGTAGGCCGGGCTTGGGTTGCTGGTGACGAAGGCGCGGATCAGGCGCGTGGCGATGAACGGCGGCAGGTTCGGATGCTGGAACAGGTTCTGCATCACGCCATCCATGTCCTGCACGGCGGTCTGGCCGGAAGGAAGGACGGCGCCCAGCAGCAAGGTCTTGCTGCCTTTGTCGTGGAACTTGTCGCGCGGCTGCAGCGGGCCGGTGAAATTTTCCCAGTTGATGCCGGTGGCGCTGCTGCCGGGATAGGTCCAGCCGCTCAGGGCGCGCGCGAAGTCGCTGATGCGGGCCTGGTCATAGGTCGGGATCGGGTCGCCGTTGCGATCGGTCTGCACGCTGCCGTCCTGGTTCAGCAGCACGGGGCCGAGGGTGAACAGCTGCATCACTTCACGGGCATAGTTTTCGTTCGGCGCCGGCGTGATGCTGTTGCCGAGGTCGAGGTACTTGCCCATCGACGGATTCAGCGTCATCTCGCGCAGCAGCGTGTTGAAATTGCCGAAGGCGTTGTTGGAGATCGTCGTCAGCCACGGCTGGATTTCGTTGGCGTACGGGTTCTTGTCGGCGGAGACGACGAACAGCTGCGATAGCGCGAAGATCATGCGCTGGCGCAGCTGGTCGGGGCCGGTCGCCATGTTCTTGTACCAGGTGTTTTGCAGCAGCTTCATGTCCGTGGTGACAGGGATGGCGCTGGCCGGCGCGGCGAACTGCTGCTTGAGCCAGGCGGCCTGGCCGTTGGCCTTGATCGCGGCGACGTCGGCCGGCGTGGCGCCGAAGGTGGCTTGCTCCAGCAGGCGCACGGCGCTGATGCGCGCGGCGTCCGGCGCCGGTTGCTGGCCGATGGGCGGCGGAACCGGCGCCGGCGCAGGTACAGGCGTTGGCGCAGGCGCCGGGCTTGGTGTCGGCGCAGGCCTGGGTTCCGGGCTCGGCGTTGGGGAGGGAGCCGGCGCCGGCGCGGTCGCTGCCTTCAAGGTCAGCGTGGTGCTGGCGGACAGGTTGGCGCCGACCTTGGCATCCTTGGTGGTGGTGCCGGTGATGGTGATGGTCACATTGGCCGGCAGCACCGACGGCGCCACGTACTCGCCGTTTTGCGAGTTAAGCCTGCCGTAGGTGGCATTGCCGCCAGGGACGCCATTGACGGCGAAGTTCATGTAGACGCCCTGGCCATCGACTTTGCCGAGGAACCATACTTTACTGCCCAGCGCCACCGCACCCCTGGCGGTGCTTTCCACCGTGGCCGTGGCGGCCCAGACCGAACCGCTCAGCGTCAGCAGGCAGGCGGCGGGCCATGCGCGTGTTGGTAAGAATGACATGCATCTCTCCTGTTTTATTTTTAGACGACATGTGCCATCTGGCAACAATCGTGCCACAGGCTAAGTGCTTGATTTTGGGAGAGTAGCGACAAAAATTGCCGGCGCCGGACAAAAATTGTCAGGCATGCCGCTGACAAATATTGTCAATGCGATTGTCAGCGCGGACGGCGCTGGGCGAACAGCCAGTCGCGCCAGACGGGGGAGAGCAGCATGTCGGCGGGAACCTGGTGTTCCATGCCCTGGTATTCGAGGAAGCGGATGCGGGCGGCGCCGGGCTGGCGCCGCAGGGCGGCGAACATGGCGCGGTCGGGCTCGATGGGATTTTCGGCGTCGGCGTTGCCGTGCACGATCAGCAGCGGCATGCCGCTCAAGCGGGCGGCGGCGCTGCGCTCGGGCGGGATGCCGGAGAAAGCGACGCCGGCGGCAAACATGGCGGGGTTTTGCAGCATCGCCTGGGTGGCGGCGGACGCGCCCATCGAGAAGCCGGTGACGTAGACGCGGTCGGCATCGATGGCGTATTGCGGCATCAGGTTTTCCACCACGGCGAGCAGTGTGGGCAGGCGAGGGCCGGGCTGGGCGGCCAGCAAGCCGTCGGCGGAGGACGGCGCGTAGTTGGCGCTGCGCTCGGCGAATTGCGGCACCAGGACGTAGGCCGGGAAACGCTTGCGCATCGCCGGCGCGGCCCAGGACATGGCCAACTGGCCCAGCTGGCTGGTGTTGTCGGTGCCGACGGCGCCTGAACCGTGCAGCACGATGACCAGCGGGTAGCGCCGGCCCGGCTGGGCGTTGGCCGGCGACAGCAGGCGATAGGAGAGGGCGCCGGTCGGGCCGGCGTAGCTGCCGTTGTAGAACGCGTCGCGGTCCAGGGACTTCAGCAAGGCCGCGTCGGCGGCCTGTTTGGCGGGCGTGGTGCGGTCGGTGACCAGTTCCGCTGCCGGCTGGGCGGCGGACGCGGACGTCGCCGCCAGCAGCAGCGCTGGCAGCAACAATTGCAGCAAAGACCGCACCGCGCCGCACAGCGTCATCGGCTTATTCGGCCGTATCGGCGCCGTGGCACTTCTTGTACTTCTTGCCGCTGCCGCAAGGGCAGTCGTCGTTGCGGCCGACTTTCGGCTCGTCGCGCTTGATCGTGGTGACGGCGGCCTTGCGGCGCGGCACCCAGAACTTGTAGATGGACGGCAGGTTGGCCTCCAGCTCCTGCGCCAGCTTGTGCGCCTTGACCGGATCTTCGACCAGCGGCAGTTCTTCTTCCTCGATCTCGTCGGCGCCCAGCAGGTAGATCGGCTTCATCAGCTCCTGCACGTCCGATTCCCAGATCTCGTCCCACGAGCCGGGACGCAGCTCCATGCCTTCCCAGAAGCCCCAGCACCACGCTTCGGCGTCGATCAGGGTCTGGCCTTCGTGCTCGTGCTCGACGAACAGCGGTTCAAATTCCTTCGGCGCCACTTCAAACGTCACCAGCACTTCGTTCATGAAGCGCATGATCAGTTGGAGGATGCGTTCCTCTTCCTTTTCATTCTTGAACTTCGGAATATCGGTGTCTTCCTGGCCCCAGACGCGTTTCAGCCATTCGGCCGGCATGATAGTTTCCGGGCCGATGGCGATGGCGGTCAGGTAACCGTGCAGCATGTCCATCGTCATCGCATCTTCCGGGCTGCGTTCGGACAGCAGGAAATTGTCTAATTCGTCGAATTCTTTTTCGCTCAGTGGCTGGTCGAGTTGCATGGCTTGCTCTTTTCTTGGATTGAAGCCGACAGTATACACGCCGCGCCCCGTACAATGCGGGGATGAACCAAGATCATTTAGACGAAGACGCTGACGACGAAGCGGCCGATGCCCGTGCGGCGGCGCTGGCCGCCGGCATGCTGGACCAGCTGGCCGCCGCCCACGACGCCCCGCAGGAGCAGGCGCCGCATCCGTATTCGGCCCTCAATCCGGAATGCGTGCTCGACGCGCTGGACAGCATCGGCCTGCGCGGCGACGGCCGGCTGCTGGCGCTGAACAGCTATGAAAACCGGGTTTACCAGGTCGGCATCGAGGACGACAAGCCGCTGGTGGTCAAGTTTTACCGTCCGGGGCGCTGGAGCGACGCGGCCATCCTGGAGGAGCACGGCTTCACCGAGGAACTGGCCGCGCGCGAGATCCCGGTGGTGCCGGCGCTGGCGCTGGGGCCGGACCGGGCCACGCTGCACCACTTCAACGGCTTCCGGTTTGCCGTGTTCGCCCGCCACGGCGGCCGCGCGCCCGAGCTCAGCGATCCGTCGGTGCTGGAGTGGACCGGCCGCTTCATCGCGCGCATCCACGCGGTCGGCGCGATCAAGCCTTACCTGCAGCGGCCTGCGATCGACATCGCCACCTTCGGCACCGAGCCTTGCGAGTACCTGCAGGCCAACCAGTTCATTCCGGCCGATTTGAAGGAAGCTTACGCCAGCGTGTCGCAACAGGCGCTCGACGGCGTGCGCCGCAGCTACGAGCGCGCCGGCGAACTGCCGCAGCTGCGCCTGCACGGTGATTGCCACGGCGGCAACGTGCTGTGGACCGACGCCGGCCCGCATTTCGTCGATTTCGACGACAGCCGCATGGGGCCGGCGATCCAGGACCTGTGGATGATGCTGTCCGGTGAGCGGGCCGAGCAGACGCGCCAGATGAGCGACATCCTGGCCGGCTACGAGGATTTCTGCGAATTCAACCCGCGCCAGCTGCACCTGGTCGAGGCGCTGCGCACTTTGCGGCTGATCCATTATTCGGCCTGGCTGGCGCGCCGCTGGGACGATCCTGCCTTCCCGATCGCCTTCCCGTGGTTTAACACCCAGCGCTACTGGCAGGACCGTATCCTGGAGCTGAAAGAGCAGATTTCGCTGATGGACGAACCGCCGCTGCGGCCGGTGTAAATACCGCCGCGATGAAAATAATCTGATTTGCCTGTCACAAGTCTTCCGCCTGTCCCGTCTTATAGGCAGGAAGACCCTTAGAGCGCATTGTTAATCTATTGAAAGGCACATCATGAAGATCGTCGTTATCGGTGGTACCGGCCTGATCGGCTCGAAAACTGTATCCATTCTGCGCCAGGCCGGCCATGAGGTGGTCGCCGGCTCGCCCTCGAGCGGTGTCAACAGCATCACCGGCGAGGGCCTGGCGCAAGCCATGGCCGGCGCGCAGGTCGTGATCGACCTTGCCAACGCGCCATCCTGGGAGCCGCAAGCCGTGCTGGAATTCTTCCAGACCGCCAGCCGCAACCTGCTGGCGGCCGAGGCCGAAGCGGGCGTGCGGCATCACGTCGCGCTGTCGATTGCCGGCACCGACCGTATGCCGGACAACGGCTACTTCCTGGCCAAGGTTGCGCAGGAGAAACTGATCGCCGCGTCCGGCATCCCCTACACCATCATCCGCTCGACCCAGTTCATGGAATTCCTCAACGGGATCGCCGCGGCGGCCGCGGACGGCGATACGGTGCGTCTGGCATCGGGCCTGTTCCAGCCTATTGCGGCGGACGACGTGGCGGCCATCGTGGCGGATGTCGCGCAGGCCGCGCCGCGCAGCGGCATCGTCGAGATCGCCGGCCCGGAACGCGCTCCGTTCAACGAATACATTGCCCGCTATCTGAAAGCGGTGGGCGATGCGCGGGTGGTGGTGGCCGATCCCGAAGCCCGTTATTTTGGCGGCCGCGTCGAGCAATATTCGCTGGTGCCGATGGGCGAGGCGCGTCTCGGTGGCATCGGCCTGGACGAATGGCTGCGCCGTTCCAAGGGGTAAGTCTGATCGTCAACGCCGTTGGAATGTGCCGCATCCAAGGAAATGGCGGGTTTTTCCGCCTCTTCTTGCGGTTCGGCTTGCTTGCCTGCTACTTGATAATGAGAACTCAGAAGTCCCGGTTGGTGCCGGGACATATCGTCTAGCGAGAACCCTCATGCAAGCACAACTGGCCAAACAAGACAGCGACAACGTCAAACTGCTCCCTATGGTGTCGCTGCATGATCCGGACGAACCGACCGCAGCTACCTCGACTCCGCGCGCCGCGATGGAAATGAAGGCGATCCAGGAAGCGATCGCCCGCGTCGAAGCCGACGCCAAGGCCGCCTGCGCCGCCGAAAACCGCGCCCACGCCGAGGCCCGCGCCCGCGCGCTGGCCGAAGACCGCGCCGCGATGGACGCCGCAGCCGCCGCCGCCGCGCAGCAAAATGCGCAAGCCTCCGAAGAAGCCATCGCCGCCAACCGCGAGCGCCTCGAGTCGCTGCGCGCCGCCGCCCAGGCCAGCGTGGCCCGCCTCGACGCCGTCAAACAGGAAACCGCCGAACTGCGCGCCCGGGTCGAAGCCGACACGCAAATCCGCCTGGCCGCCGAGCAGCGCGCCAAGGCCGAAAGCGAAAGCCGCAAGCGCGCCCACGAACAGATCGCCGCCGAGTCGCAGCTGGCCGAGCAGGCCGCCCGCGCCGCAGAAGAACTGGCGACGCAGACCGAACAAGCCCGCCTGCAAGCGGTGGAGCGCGTCGCCGCCGTGCAGGCCGCCAAGGAAGAAGTGGTCGGCATCGCCTCCGCCGACGCCCGCGTCGCCACCTTGGCGCGCGAACGCGAGCGCCACGCCCACGCCGCCCGCCAGACCGCGCAGATGCTGGTCCAGGCCGAAGCCGAAGCGCTGGACCTGACCGTGCAGCGCGAGCGCGCCGACCAGATCGCGCTGGAATCGGCCTTCAACCGCGCCGCCGCCGAAGTGCGCGCGCTGGAAGAGGCCCGCGCCCTGGCGCACCTGGAGCAGGAACGTGAACAGATCGCGCTGGCCAAGGCCGAATCCGAGCGCAGCGCCGCGCAATCGCTGCACCTGCGCCTGCAAACCGAAAAGGAAATCCGCGACGCCGCGATCCACCGCGAACGGCTGGAGATGGTGGCCGCCGCCAGCGCCCAGGCGCGCCGCGACGCCGACGCCAGCATCCTGGCCGCGACCGAAGCGCGCATCGAAGTCGACAGCCAGTTGCGCGCCGTCGCGCTGGCCCGCGTGCAGGCCGAGCAGGAAGCCGAACTGAAAACCCACGCCAAGGTGGAAGCCGAAGCGCTGGCGCTGGAGCAGGCCAAGCTGCGCCAGGCCGCCGATGAAGCCGCCGCCGAAGCGGCCCGCACCGACAGCCTGGAACAGCAGCGCGCCGCCGAGTTGGCCGAAGAGCGCGCCGCCTTGTCGCGCGCCGCCGCCGAACTGGCCGCCAGCCAGAACGCCGCCGAGCAAAAAGAAATCGCCACGCTGGCGCTGCACGTCGAAGCGCAGGATGAGGCCAACGCATTGGCCATGCGCAAAGCCGCGCAGGCCGAAGCGCTGTTGCAGGCCGAGCAGGCGCGCGCCGCCGCCGAGCAGCAAGCCATCGCCGCGCTGAAGGAAAAGCTGGAAGCCGAGCAGGACGCCGCCGACGCCGCGCAGCACCGCATCGCCGCCGAGCGCGCGCAGACCGAAGCGTATCGCGAGCAGCAGGAAGCCGAGCAGCGCCTGGCCGCCGCCGCGGAAAAAGAAACCGAAGCGGCCCGCGTGATGACCGAACAGGTCGCGCTGGACGCCGAGCAGAAAGCCATCGCCGCGCAGGCGCTGGCGGCTCAGGCGCGCCTGGCCGTCGAGCTGGGCGTGGTGCATGCGGAGCGTGCCCGCGTCGAGCAGGACAAGGCTGCCGCCGCCGCGGCGCTGCTGCAGGCTGAGCGCGAGTTTGTCGAAGCCGAGCGTCAATCGCTGGCGCTGATCGACCAGAAGCTGACGCAACAGCGGCTGACCACCGCTTCCGAAGCGCGCGCATCGAAAGCGATCGCGGGCCGCCTGGAAGCCGAGAAGAATATCGCCGCCGCCGCGCGTCAGCGTGCCGACGAAGAGCAGGCCGCCACGCAGGCAGTCGCCGACAAGGCCGCCGCCCAGCAGGAGCTGGTGGAAGCCGCCCAGGCGCATGCGGCGATGCAGCGCAAGGTCGCCGACACCACGGCCGCGATGACCGCCGCCAAGCAGAAACTGCTGGAACTGGAAACCCGCCGCCACGCCGCCGCGCAAAAAGCGCTGGCCGCCGTGCAGGCCAAGGTCGACGCCGCGGCGCGCGACTGCGTGCAAGCGGAAGAGGGCGCCGTGGTCGCCACGCTGGACGCCGCCCGCGCCCGCAAGGAAGCGGCCCGTTTGGCGCCGCCAACCGAAGCCAACAAAGCCGTCTGGCGCGCCCGCTAACAATCCGGGGTCAGATCCGACAATTGGACACGAGCTCTGCCGTAGCGGCCGCTACGGCAGAGCTCGTGTCCAATTGTCGGATCTGACCCCGTCTTTTAATAGCTGAAGCCGAGGCCGACCAGCAGCAGGTCGGCGTCGCGGTGATAGTCGGTGACGACGCGGTTCAGCGACAGTTCGCCCACCACGCGCTTGGTGAAGTGGTAGCGGCCGGCCATCGACACCAGGCCGGCCTTGTGCGACCGCGTGCCCGGCACGTCGTGCACCTCGAACGCCAGGTAGGGACCGACCCCCATACCCAGTTCCACGTCCTTGTTCAGCGACCGGATCAGCCACAACTGGCTGGCGACGCCGGTGCGGTGCGTGCCGGCCGAGGTTCCCTCGTGCAGATAGCTGACTGTCCAGTCGATATAGCGCGCCACCGCGCGGCGGTATTCCAGCGTGGCCGCCCTGGAACGCTCCGATTCAAAACTGTTGACGATGCTCTGGCCGGCCATCACCGTCAGCGTCTCGTCGGTCGACGGCCCGTCCAGATGCAGCTTGTCGCCGCGCACGCCGTCGAAACGGTAGCCGACGCCCACCAGCAGCGAGGTGGTCGGCTCCTTGGCGCCGCTCGGCACCACGCGGTTCAGCTGCACCTGCGTGTACCAGCGGTTGGGGTGATGCCAGGTCGCCTGCACGCTGTAGATCGGCGCCCAGCCGTGATCATTGATGTAGACCGCGCCCGGCGCGCCATGCGGCCGCGACGTGTCGAAGAAATAGTACTGGCCCACGCCCACACCCCACGACAAGCCCTGTTCGCTGATGTGCGATCGCAGCCAGATCTGGCCCGACACGCCGTCGCGGTGGTGATTGTCCGGATGGCCCTCGTTCAGGTAGCCAAGGCTCAGCGCGAGGTAGTCGCCCACCGGCTGCGCGTAGTTGATGCCGACCGCGAACGAATTTTCGTTGGTGCCGCTGACCCTGAGCGCGCCGCCTTGGGCGGACAGGTCCTGGGCGCGCGCTCCAGCGCACGCCAGCAGTGTGGCCAGCATGGCGGCGGGACGCCAATATCGGTGCATTAGCATGGTGTGGTCCGGTTTTTAATGTTATTGCAGAGATTACCGGAAACTTTTGATACGCCGCGCCATGTTGATGGCAAGGCAACTATCATGGCTGGATCTGGACCTTGGTGATGTAGTACTCGGTCTCGCCGAAGCACTGGCTTGGCACGCCCTTGTGCTGGGCATAGGTCAGCACCACGCGCTTGCCGGTGGCGTCCATCAGCTGCCTGGCCACGTCCTCCTGGCGCACGCTGAATTCGAATTTTTCCGGTATCGCGCCGGGCATCGAGGTCAGCAGGATCTCGCCTTCCCAGGTCTTGCAGATCCAGCCCCGGCTGGAGAATTTCTGCAGGTAGCCGGCGCGCTCGCCGTCCGAGTAGGAGACGTGCAGCATCACCCAGGTGTAGGCGGCGAACAGCAGCAGCACGGCGGCCAGCAGGCCGGACAGGTACAGAACAACACGTTTGGATGTGGTCATAGGTCAGCGCAGGTTGGGTGCAATGTTTTCAATCTTATCACGCGGCCAGCCTGCGCTTGTGGCGTATCGACGACCACAGCGATACCGCGATGAAGGCCACGCCGGACAAGCCGGTGAACCACTCGGGCACATGGTACTTGACGCTGGCCAGCATGATCAGCGCCAGGATGCCGATCGCGTAGTGCGCGCCGTGCTCGAGGTAGACGTATTCGTCCAGCGTGCCCTTGTGCACCAGGAACACCGTCAGCGAGCGCACGAACATGGCGCCGATGGCCAGGCCCAGCATGATGATGACGACGTCGCTGGTGATGGCGAAGGCGCCGATGACGCCGTCAAAGCTGAACGAGGCGTCCAGCACTTCCAGGTAGAGGAAGCCGCCGAAGCTGCCGCGCGCCACCGTCGCCACCACGGCGCCGACGCCGGCTTCGGTGAGGTCGTCGTCGTCGTCCGGTTCTTTCTCTTCCAGCAGGCTGCTGATCCAGCCGACCGCCAGGTAGACCACCACGCCGATCACGCCGGCGGCCAGCACCGTGTACTTTTCCTCCATCGGCACCAGGCCGACGCAGCCGAACACCGCCGCCAGGGTCAGCAGCACGGCCAGTGCCTCGGTGCCGTGCTGGCCCAGCTTTTCCTCGAGCCAGCCCAGCCAGTGCAGCTCTTTTTCCTCGTCGAACAGGAAGTTCAGGAACACCAGCAGCAGGAAGGCGCCGCCGAAGGCCGCCACCTGGGCGTGGGCGCCGGTCAGGTGCTTCGAGTACTCCTCGGGCGTGGTGGTGGCCATGTGCCAGACGTCGATCAGGCCCAGCCCGGTCGCCAGCGAGACGATCAGCAGCGGGAACAGCAGCCGCATGCCGAACACGGCCACGACGATGCCGACCGTCAGGAACAGTTTTTGCCAGAACGCGTTCCAGTGGCGCAGCACCGAGGCGTTGACCACCGCGTTGTCGAAGGAAAGCGACACTTCCATCACGCCCAGCACGGCGGCGATCCAGACCGCCTGCAGCAGGCCGGCGGCGCCGCCGTGGCTGTAGCCCCACCAGGCGGCCAGCGCCATCAGGACCAAGGTGACGATGAAAGAGATTCTGAAGTGCTGCATCGTTGTTTTTATGGAAATGTGGAGTTGCGGTGATTTTATATTACTTGCTTCCGCCGCTGTGGGGCCATCTGCGATAATTGCGCCACAAAAATGCAAAGGACTCGCCCATGGATATCGCTTACCTCGTCACGCCGCTGATCACCTGGATCACGGTCGGCCCGATCAAGTTCCTGATTAATAGCGTCAAGGCGCGCAAATGGGCGTTCAACCTGGTCGGCAACGGCGGTTTTCCGAGCAACCACAGCGCCGTGGTGTCGAGCATGGCGACCCTGATCGCGCTGCGCGAGGGCATCGGCCACCCGGCCTTCGGCGTGGCGGTGACGCTGTGCTTCATCGTCGTCATCGACGCCAACAGCCTGCGCCAGCACGTGGGCAAGCAGGCGGCGGCGATCAACCGGCTGGCCAAGGACGACGGTGGCCACAAATGGCTGCGCGAGCGCATGGGCCACACGCTGGTGGAGATCGCCGGCGGCCTGTGCACCGGCATCGCCATCGCCCACGCCATCCACGCCATCTTCGGCCGCGGCTGAGGCTGTTTTACCGGCGTGCCGTCCTGGCGCGCCGGTTCCGCTGGCATTTTCGCCATCCCGGACTATTCTCCAATTTCACCGTTCATCCCGTTATTTGGCAATTCAGCCACGTTTTTTACCGTCCAGTCGCATGTTGATTGACCGTATCCGGACAGTCAGGGATACTCTGCGCCCTGTAGTCTGGCTAAAATTTCATAAGCAAAAACCAGCACCTACGAACACCTACGTGCCACTTTCTCGGAGAACTTTATGTTGCGCAAAACCCTTCTAGCTCTCGCCGTCGCTTCTGCCCTGGTCGCATGCGGCAAGTCCTCCAAGGAGCCTGAAAAAGCCGGCGCCAGCGCTTCGGCGACCGCTTCCGCAGGCAAAGAGGCCGACAAGGACGCCAAGAAAGAGCCCCTGGTGACCCTGCAGATGTCGCCGGAAGACACGATTACCGTCGAATCGAACGCGCTGGCGTCCGGTCCGGTCATCACCGGCTCGATCCAGCCGGAGCGCCGCGCCGACCTGCGCGCCGAAGTGGGCGCGGTGGTAATCCAGGTAATGAAGGAAAACGGCGAGCCGGTCAAAAAAGGCGACGTGCTGCTGCGCCTGGACGAGACTTCGATCCGCGACAGCGTCAATTCGGCCGACGAGGCCACCCGCGCCGCCGAGCAGACGCTGGCCCAGGCCCAGCGCATGTACGAGCGCCAGAAAACCCTGCTGGCCTCCGGCATGGTGTCGACCCAGGCCCAGGAAGACGCGGAAATCCGCCGCAACAACGCCCAGAGCGACCTGGCTGCGGCGCGTTCGCGTTCGGTCTCGGCCCGCCAGCAACTGACCCGCACCGTGGTGCGCGCGCCGTTCGACGGCATCGTCAGCGAGCGCAAGGTGTCGAACGGCGACACCGCCCAGGTCGGCAAGGAGCTGATCAAGGTGATCGACCCGCACAGCATGCGCTTCGAGGGTCTGGTGTCGGCCGACAAGATCGGCGTGGTCAAGGTCGGCCAGCCGGTGTTGTTCCGCGTCAACGGCTACCCTGGCCAGAGCTTCAGCGGCAAGGTCAAGCGCGTCGATCCGGCCGCCAACGCCGTCACCCGCCAGGTCGAGGTGCTGGTGGACTTCTCCGAGCAGGCGCAGCCGCGCGTGGCCGGGCTGTACGCCGAAGGCCGCGTCGAGTCCGAAACGTCGTCGGCGCTGATGATACCGCCGTCGGCGCTGATCCAGGCCGGCGACAGCAACTATGTGTGGCGCATCAAGGGCGGCGCGCTGGCCAAGGTGCCGCTGACCGTCGGCGCGCGCGACGACCGTACCGGCCGCTGGCAGGTGCTGAGCGGCCTGGCCACCGGCGACATGGTGGTGCGCGTGCCGGGCTCGGGCTTCAAGGATGGCCAGAAGGTCGAACTGAGCACGCCGAAAGCGGTGGCCTCGGCTTCGTCGTCCACCGTGGCAGAAAAATAAAGGATAACCGCCATGTTCTTATCGGATTTCAGTATTAAACGGCCTATCGCCACGATCGTGCTGATCGTCGCGATGATGTGCCTGGGCCTGATGGCGCTGAAGAAGCTGCGCGTCAACCAGAACCCGGACGTCGAAGTGCCTTTCATCGTGGTCAATATTCCGTATCCGGGCGCGTCGCCGGAGACGGTCGAGCGCGAAATCGTCAACCGCCTGGAAAAATCGCTGCAGTCGATCACCGGCGTGACGGAAATTAACAGCACGGCCTCGGAAAGCTCGGCCAGCATCTTCATCAAGTTCACCTTCACCAAGAACCTGATCGAGGCGTCGGACGAGATCCGCAACGCCATCGCGGCGGTGCGCTACAAGCTGCCGACCGAGATGCGCGAACCCATCCTGCAGCGCATCGATCCGTCGGCGCAGCCGGTGATGCAGCTGGCGCTGTCGTCCAAGACGCAGAGCCACGCGGTCATCTCGCGCATGGCGGAGGACAAGCTGGCCGACCGCTTCCGCGGCATCGACGGCGTGGCCTCGGTCAACATCGACGGCTCGCTGCGCCGCGAGCTGAGCGTGCTGCTGAAGGCCGAGAAGCTGCGTGAATACAATGTGTCGGTGGGCGACGTGGTCAACGCGCTGCGCAACCAGAACACCAACGCGCCGGTGGGCAAGGTGCGCGGCGAGCTGAACGAGCAATCGATACGCCTGGTCGGCCGCATCGAGCATCCGGAAGAGTTCCAGCAGGTGGTGGTCAAGCGCAACGGCAACGAGCTGGTGCGGCTGGCGCAGGTGGCCACCATCGAAGACGGCTTCGCTGAAATCAACAGCATCAGCGTGCGTTCCGGCAAGCCGAACGTCGGCATCTCGATCACCCGTTCGCGCGATGCGTCGACCGTGACCGTGGCCAAGAAAATCCGCGAAGTGGTCGAGGAAATGAAGAAGGACTTGCCAGCCGGTACCGTGCTGGAAGTGACCGAGGACGACGGCGAAAACGCCCAGGACAGCCTGAACAATGTGATCGAATCGCTGGTGTTCGGCGCCGGCCTGACCATCTTCGTGGTGTACGCCTTCCTGAACTCGTGGCGCTCGACCCTGATCACCGCGCTCAGCCTGCCGACCTCGGTGCTGGCCGCCTTCATCGGCGTCTGGCTGTGCGGCTTCACGCTGAACTTCATGACCCTGCTGGGCCTGTCGCTGGCGATCGGCGTGCTGATCGACGACGCCATCGTGGTGCGGGAAAACATCGTGCGCCATATGCAGCTGGGCGCCGACCGCCGCACCGCCGCGCTGAAGGGCACGGCTGAAATCGGCATGGCGGTGGCCGCGACCACCTTCTCCATCATGGCCGTTTTCATTCCGGTGGCCTTCATGCCGGGCATCACCGGCGAATGGTTCCGTCCGTTCGCGCTGACGGTGACCTGCTCGGTAGCGGTGTCGCTGCTGATCTCGTTCACGCTGGATCCGATGTTGTCGGCCTTCTGGGGCGATCCGCCGGATCACCACACGGCGCCGCGCAAGGGCTTCGAGAAAGTGCTGCTCAAGTTCAACCACTGGTTCGACCACCAGGCCGACCGCTACGGCAACGTCATTGCCTGGGCGCTGCACCACCGCCGCTGGATGGCCGTGATCGCGCTAGCAACCTTCGTGGCCGCGCTGGGCCTGCAAGCCAAGTTCGGCGGCGCCAGCTTCGTGCCGGCCTCGGACTGGGGCACCATCGCGATCGACGTGCGCACGCCGTCGTCGAGCAGCCTGGAATACTCGCGCCTGAAACTGGAAAAGGCCGCCGTGATCGCCCGTTCGATCAAGGAGACCAAGGAAACCAACAGCTACGTCAACCTCAGCGGCGGCCGCATCTATGTCGACATCGGCAAGAAGACCCAGCGCAAGCGCGGCGCCATCGAGGTGGCCAAGGAATTGCGCGAGAAGCTGGCCGGCCTGGTCGGCGCCGAGTACACCGTGCTCGACGACCTGAGCAACGGCGCCCGCAAGCCGGTGCAGATCGAATTCACCGGCGCCGATTCGCGCAAGCTGATGGAGATCACCAACGCCTTCATGGACCGTTTGCGCAAGGTGCCGGGCGCGGTGGACGTCGGCCTGTCTGAAATGGATCCGAAGGACGAGCTGCAGATCGAGCTGAACCGCGGCCTGGCCAACTCGATGGGCATCGCCGCCGGCGACGCCGCCCAAGCGCTGCGCGTGGCGTTTGCCGGCATCGAAGTGGGCGACTGGGTCGACCCGACCGGCGAGTCGCGCGACGTGGCCGTGCGCCTGGCGCCGGAAGACCGCACCAGCTCCGAGAACATCGAGCGCCTGCCGATCGCCGTCACCGGCACCAACCAGATGGTGCCGCTGGATCAGATCGCCCGCGTCACCATGGGCAAGGGGCCGTCCACCATCAAGCACAAGGATGGCAAGCGCGTGATCTCGGTCAGCGCCAACGTCCAGGGACGTTCGCCGGGCGAGGTGACCAGCGACGCGATGAAGCTGGTCAAGGACATCGACTTCCCGCCGGGCTACGGCCTGAACCTGGGCGGCGCCGGCAAGGACATGAACGAGGTGTTCGGCGCCATGGGCATCGCGCTGGTGGCCGGCGTCGGCCTGATGTACCTGATCCTGGTGATGCAGTTCGGTTCGTTTACGGCGCCGATCGCGGTGATGCTGTCGCTGCCGCTGTCGCTGATCGGCGTGGTGATCGGCCTGCTGCTGACCAACAGCACGATTAACCTGATGAGTCTGATCGGGGTGATCATGCTGATGGGTCTGGTCGCTAAGAACGCCATCCTGCTGCTGGACGCGGCGCGCAAGCGCGAGGAAGAGGGCTACGGCCGCGAGGATGCGCTGATGTACGCCGGCCGCATGCGTCTGCGTCCGATCCTGATGACCACCTTCGCGCTGATCGCCGGCATGTTCCCGGTCGCGCTGGGGCTGGGCGAGGGCGGCGAGTTCTACCGTCCGATGGCGATCGCCATCATCGGCGGCACGATCACCTCGACCCTGCTGACGCTGCTGATGGTGCCGACCTTCTACGACAGCATCGAGATCAGCAAGGACCGCGCGATCGCCAAATACCAGCGCCGCGCAGTGCGCTGGAGCGCCGCGCCGGCACTGGTGATGACCCTGGTCGAAGCGCTGCTGACCTTGGTATTCGTGCGTTTGGTGTTCCGCGCCATCATGTTTGTGGTGCGCAAGATCACCGGCAAGGGCGGCCCGGCGCTGCCGCCGGCCGGCGCGTTGGATCCGCACTAAGCCTTTGTTTTTAAAGGAGTAAAAAAGGACCTTCGGGTCCTTTTTTATTTCTGGGATGCAGAGCAAGTGCTCGGTTTCAAGTTTTTAATTAGTATTCCTCCTCTAACGACTTGCCTTTTGAATTGTTTTACGAATGTAGTATGCTGCTGGCCTTTCTGCTAAAAAACCACCCTATAAAGCGAGACCTCCATGCAACACAAATACCTGCCCCTGATCATTGCCGCCGCGCTGAGCGCCCTGTCCGCCGGCGCCAACGCGTCCGGCTACCGTTTCGGCTCGCAGAGCATCTCCGGCCAGGGCACGGCCGATTCCAACGCCGCCGAAGCCAACGATCCATCGACCATCTTCTACAACCCGGCCGGCCTGTCGCGCCTGGACGGCATGCAGATCAGCGGCGGCGCGACCGTCGTCCTGCCGCACTCGACCTTCACCGACACCGGCTCGACCCACTTCACCGGCCAGCCGACCGGCGGCACCGCGGCCAAGGACTATGTGCCTGATTCGGTCACAGCGCCATCGCTGTACCTGAGCAAGAAGCTGAACGACCAGTGGGCAGTGGGCCTGGGCCTGTTTGTCCCGTACGGCACCAAGATCAACTACGGCAGCACCTGGAACGGCCGCTACGCGCTGTCCGACGTCAAGCTGGAATCGGTCACGCTGAACCCGTCGGCATCGTTCAAGCTGAACGAGCACCACGCCTTCGGCTTCGGTATCGACGCGGAATTCATGAAGGCCGAGCTGGGCCAGGCGGTTGACGTGCCGGGCACCATCGCCGCGCTGTCGAGCGGCCCCGGCGCCGCGCAAGGCGCGCTGCTGGCCAGGCAGATCGCCGCGCTGGGCGGCAACCCTGCGCTGCTGCGCACGGCGGGCGACGCCCACGGCTCGAACGACGCCAAGGACTGGGGCTGGGGCTTCAACCTGGGCTATTTGTTCACGCTGGACCAGAACACCCGCTTCGGCCTGGCTTACCGCTCGTCGATCTCGCACCAGCTGAAAGGCAGCACCGTATGGGACTTCTCGAAAGTGACCACCGACCCTATCGTCAACGGCGTGCTGTCGGCGTCGTCGCACAAGGTCAACTCGGCCGCGCTGGTGTCGCTGCGCACGCCTGAGACGCTGTCGGCCAACGTGTTCCACCAGTTCGATTCGAAGTTCGCCGGCATGGCCGACGTGACCTTCGCACGCCACAACCGTATGGGCGACCTGGACATCCAGTTCCCTGGCACCACCGAAGGCGCCGAAGTGATCCGCCAGCAATGGAAGAACACCGTGCGCGTTTCGCTGGGCGGCAACTACGCTTACAACGAAGCCTTGACCCTGCGTGCCGGCGTGGCCTACGACGAATCGCCGGTGCAAAGCGCCGAGTTGACCCACCCGGCGCTGCCGGACAGCGACCGCATGCAGTATTCGGTCGGCGCCAACTGGAAGCTCAACTCCCGCTCGTCGATCGACTTCGCCTACAGCTACCTGGACTTCAAGGATGCGAAGATCAACTACACCAACAACTGCAATCCGTTGATGACCACCTGCACCGGCAACGGCGAAACCACGCGCGGCCTGTTCCAGACCCATTTGTCGCTGGTCGGCATTTCGTACAACTACAAGTTCTAAGCCGGAACCATGTAGTCAAAGGGCCCTCGGGCCCTTTTTTTACGCCTGCGGTTTTACGCCTATTGATTCGTGGCCGGCGGCGGATTTTGTGCCGGCGGTGGTGTCGTGGCCGGTGGCGTGGTGTTGTCCGGCGTGGTGGCCGGTGGCGTCGTGTTGGCCGGTGGCGTGGTTGCCGGCGTGGCCGGCTCAGGGCTGGTCACGCTCGGCGTCGGCTGGTCGGCGGGGCGCTTGTTGCAGCCCCCCAGCAAAGCGACCGACATGGCCGCGCCCAGTAAAAGACGGGAGGTAAGGGTGAGGGTAGTCATCATTTTTTCCTTTCATTACATGGAAAAAATTAGACCCGCCGCGCCACCGGCGGTTCCCTGTTTTTTCGATCAGGCGGCCTGGCGCTCGCTGTCGATGGGCAGCTCGGCGTCGTTGTTGAAGACGGCCAGGTCGGTTTCGCCCAACACCCGGCTGGCGACGGTGCCGGCGGTGATCGAGCCGCTGACGTTGAGCGCGGTGCGGCCCATGTCGATCAGCGGTTCGATCGAGATCAGCAGGCCGGCCAGCGCCACCGGCAGGTTCATCGACGACAGCACGATCAGCGCGGCGAACGTGGCGCCGCCGCCGACGCCGGCCACGCCGACCGAGCCGATGGTGATGATGGCCAGCAGCGGTACGATAAAGGCCAGCGTGAACGGATCGACGCCGACGGTCGGCGCGATCATCACTGCCAGCATCGCCGGGTAGATGCCGGCGCAACCGTTCTGGCCGATGGTGGCGCCGAACGAGGCGGCGAAATTGGCGATGCCTTCCGGCGTGCCCAGGCGCAGCGTCTGCGTCTGCACGCTCATCGGGATGGCGCCGGCGCTGCTGCGCGAGGTGAAGGCGAAGGTCAGCACCGGCAGGATCTTCCTGGCGTAGCGCGCCGGGTTCAGGCCGGCGCCGCCGACGATCAGCAGGTGCACCAGGAACATCAGCAGCAGCGCGCTGTACGAGGCCAGCACGAAGTCGATCAGGTGCAGGATGTCGGCGTAGCTGGAGGTCGACACCACCTGCGCCATCAGCGCGAACACGCCGTACGGCGTCAGCCGCAGCACCAGCGTGACGATGCGCATGACGATCGCGTGCGCGACCTGGATGAAATGTTCGAACGCGGCGAAGATCTGCGGCTTCTTGTCGTGGATGCCGGTGGCGGCGATGCCGATGAACACCGAGAAGATCACCACCGCGATGGTCGAGGTCTTGCGCCCGCCGGTCATGTCGAGGAAGGGATTGGCCGGGATGAAGCTCAGCAGCATGCTCGGCAGCGAAATCGCCTGCGCCGCCTCGACCTTGCCTTGCAGGTAGACGCCGCGCGCGATGTCGGCCGCCGAGGCGGTCAGGCCGACGGCCGTCAGGTGGAACACCTTGGCCATGGCGATGCCGATGGCGGCTGCCGCCAGCGTCGTGAGCATCAGCGTGCCGATGGTCAGCGCGCTGATCTTGCCCAGCGAGTTAATGCCCTTCAGCTTGATGATGGCGGAAATGATGGAGACCATGATCAGCGGCATGATGATCATCTGCAGCAGCTTGACGTAGCCGGAGCCGACGATGTCGAGGTAGTCGCCGGTGAGCTTCAGCTCGGCCGAACTGGCGCCGTAGAGCGCCTGCAGCGCGGCGCCGAGCACCACGCCCAGCCCCATGCCGGTGAATACGCGCACCGAAAAAGATGCGTGCCGGCGCTGCAGCGCGTACAGCAGGCCCAGCAACACCAGTGCCGCCAGCAAGTTGAGAATCACGTTGATCGCCATCGTCTGCCCTTCGCTACGAAAATAAATAGTCACTGATCGTCACCTTGGCGTGCCGTTGGTCTTACCCGCCGGTGACGGAATCGCTTATTTTATAGGTGTTACTGCATATAAAGTCCGCCAAAATCCCTTTAAAGTCGAATATTTGGCTATATCGATATGAGGTTTCCGCCTGTCCGGCTCAGTGGTTTTTTGTATGTTTACCCTCGGAAATTTTACAAAACCAACTTAAGTGTTGGCGTACAATTTGTTACATAGGCTTCCAACCGCAGGAGTGTTCGTATGACGATCGCAAACATGAAAGTCGGTACCCGTCTCAGTCTTGGTTTCGGTTTGGTCTTGACGCTGTTGGTGCTCATCGCCACGCTGGGCGTGTTCAACATGAGCACGATTCATGCCAAGCTCGACAATATTGTCAACACGAACGTGGCCAGGACCGACCTGGTGCAGGAGATGTCGGAGGCGGTGCATGTGGCGGCGCGCGTGACGCGCACCGTGGTGTTGCTGACCGAGCCGGGCCATATGCAGGCCGAACTGGCGCATCTGACCGCCGCGCGCGCCGGCTACGGCAAGGCGAAGGAGGCCCTGGATAAATTCCCTGCGTCGGACAAGGACACCGCGCTGCGGGCCCGCATCGAGGCGGCGGCGCAGGAAGCGCGGCCGCTGACCGACAAGGTGCTGGCGCTGGCGCTGGCCAACCAGGATGCCGAAGCCACCGAACTGCTGATGAAGCAGGCCGCGCCGGCCACCCAGCGCTGGCAGGACGCCATGGATGACTATGCGCTGCTGCAAAAAGAACAGAACCTGGCCGATACCGCCGCCGCCAGCGCCGCCTACGAGCGTGCGCGGCTGCTGATGCTGGTGTTGAGCGGCATCGCCATCGCGATCGGCGCCGTGGCCGCCATCGTCATCGGCCGCACGCTGCTGCGCCAGTTGGGCGGCGAGCCCGATTATGCGGCCGCCGTCGCCGGCCGCATCGCCGCCGGCGACCTGACGGTGGTGGTCGATACCCGCGGGGACGACAGCCACAGCATGCTGCACGCGATGAAGATGATGCGCGACGCCCTGGCCGGCATCGTCACCGAAGTACGCTCAGGCACCGAGACGATCGCCGCCGCGTCGACCGAGATCGCCAGCGGCAACCAGGATTTGTCGACGCGCACCGAACAGCAGGCCAGTTCGCTGGAGGAGACGGCCTCGTCAATGGAAGAGCTGACCAGCGCGGTGCGCCACAACAACGACAACGCGCGCCAGGCCAACCAATTGGCGCAGTCGGCGTCGGCGGTGGCGCAGGTGGTCGATACGATGGGCGCGATCAACGATTCGTCGCGCAAGATCGTCGACATCATCGCCGTCATCGACGGCATCGCTTTCCAGACCAATATCCTGGCGCTGAACGCCGCCGTCGAGGCGGCGCGGGCCGGCGAACAGGGGCGCGGCTTCGCGGTGGTCGCTTCCGAGGTGCGCAACCTG
This sequence comes from Duganella sp. LjRoot269, assembly GCF_964254095.1. Lineage (NCBI taxonomy): Bacteria > Pseudomonadati > Pseudomonadota > Betaproteobacteria > Burkholderiales > Oxalobacteraceae > Duganella > Duganella sp. LjRoot269. The sequence continues at coordinate 2,353,798 of NZ_CAXUSL020000001.1, forward strand.
GCGCAGCGCTCGGCCGTGGCGGCCAAGGAGATCAAGGAGCTGATCGGCAATTCGGTGGAGAAGGTGGAGATCGGCAGCAAGCTGGTGGAGCAGGCCGGCCAGACCATGAACGAGGTGGTGTCCAGCGTGCAGCGCGTGACCGACATCATGGCCGACATCGCCTCGGCCGGCGACGAGCAGAGCGCGGGCATCGAGCAGATCAACCAGGCCGTCAGCGAGATGGATACGGTGACGCAGCAGAACGCGGCGCTGGTGGAGGAGGCCGCCGCCGCGGCGGAAGCGATGCAGCAGCAGGCGGCCAACCTGGAACGCGTGGTGAGCGTGTTCAAGGTTGATCGCGAGCAGCGCAGTGCGCCGGCACCGAGCAAGCCTGCGCCAGCGGTCAAGTCCTTGCCCGCGTCCGCGCGTCCGGTGGTGCGGACTGCCGCCGTCAAGCCGCAGAAGCGCCTCAGCGCTGTGCCGGCCGACACGGGCGGCAGCGGCGACTGGGAAGAGTTTTAAGCGCCGGCTGCCGGCCGCAGCCAGATATCGAAGCGGGTGCTGCCGTCGCCGGTCGCGGCCAGGCGGTAGGGGAAGCCGTGGCGGTTCAGCACCTCGCGCACAAACAGCAGGCCTATGCCCTGGCCGCCTTTCTTGGTGGTGAAGAAGGGCGTGAACAGCTGGCGCGCCGGCACGTCGCCCAGGCGGTTGCCGCTGTCGATGACCGACAGGCGCAGGCCGTCGCCATCCTGGCCCAGCGCGAATTCGATGGACGCCGGCTGCGGTCCGCCGTCCGCCGCTTCCATCGCGTTTTTCACCACGTTGAGCAGCGCCTGTTCCATCAGGTGGCGGTCCATGGCGACGGCGGGCACGTCGTCGCAATGCCGCCAGGCGATGCTGATGCCGCGGCTGCGGCAGGGCTCGCGGTACAGGTAGAGGATGTCGTCCATCAAGTCCTTGACCGCGACCGGGCGCAGTTCCGGCGCCGGCATCTTCACCACGCGCGTGAAGCGTTCGATGAACTCGCCCAGGCTGACGTTGCGGCGCTTGACGGCGACGATGGCGGTGCTGAAGTCTTCGCCGTCGCGCTCGGCCAGCTGGCTGCGGTAGTACAGCAGCGAGTCCAGCACCGAGCCGGTGGCGGCGACGGTGTTGTTGACCTCGTGCGCCAGCACGCGGATCAGCTTGTCGTAGGTGGCTTTTTCCGAGCTTTCCAGTTCCTGCGTCAGTTCCTCGATCAGCAGGAAATGGCGGGCGAAGCCGCGGTCGTAGAAGTGGCCGCGCTGGCCCCGGTAGCGGCGTCCGTCGGTGTCGGTCAGCAGCTGGCTGTCGCCGGGCGGCAGGGCGTCGAGCTGCGCCAGCAGGCTGGGATTGCCGCCGGCCGTCTGCGCATCGCCGGCCAGCGGCGGCAACCAGGCGGACAAGGGCTTGCCCTTGGCGTCGTCCAGCTTGAGCAGCGCCTGGGCGCTGGCGTTCAGCAGGCTGATGCGGCCGTCGAAGTCGAACACGACGACGGCGCTCGGCGTGGCTTCCAGCAGGCGGTCGAGGAAGCCTTGCTGTTCGCCGATCTGCAGGCGCTCCCGGTACAGCGCGCCCAGCATGGTGTTGAACAGCTGAACCAGCTCGTTCAGCTCGGCGTCGCCGCTTTGCTGCAGGCGCGCGGCGTAGTGCTGGTCTTGCAGCAGGTCGTGGAAGTGGCGGGTGTAGCCCAGCGGTTCGAGCGCGCGGCGCATCAGCAGCACGCCAGCGGCAAAGCTCAGGAGCACCGCCGCTTCCAGTCCCAGCATCAGCCACGGCGCGTCGCGGAACAGCGTGATCGTCAACCCGAGGAACAGCAGGTGAGCGGCGGCCAGGTAGGCGTACAAGCGCCGGCGCAGGCTCATGGGCGCGATTCGCCGGTTTCAGCCTGGTCGGCGTCGGCGCCGAGGCCGTGACGTTCCAGCCGCCGGTACAGGGCCGTACGGCTCAGGCCCAGCGCCTTGGCCACGCGCGAGATGTTGCCCTGGTGCTGCTCCAGCGCCTTGGCGATCATGTGGCGCTCGACCTGTTCCAAGGTCATGCCGTCCACGCCCAGCCGCTGGCCGGGGGCGCCGATCGCGCCGCCGTTTTCGTGCTGCTCGGCGGCGATGAAATCGGCCTGCTTCAACTCGCTCCTGCCGACCAGCAGCAGCGTGCGTTCCAGCGTCTGCTTGAGCTGGCGGATATTGCCCGGCCATGGCTGCGCGCTGAGCCAGTCCAGCGCGGCCGGAGCGATGCTGGCCGGGCCCAGTCCGTAGCTGGCCGAGACCTGGCCGATGATGTGCCGCGCCAGCAGCGGAATGTCGCTGCGCCGCTCGCGCAGCGGCGGCAGGCGTATCGTGATCAGGTTCAGGCGGTAGAACAAGTCCTCGCGGAACTCGCCGCTGGCCACCAGCTCGGCCAGCTCGCGGTTGGTGGCCGACACCACGCGGATGTCGGCCCGCTCGGTGCGGCTGGCGCCCACCGCCTGGTAGGTCTGGTCCTGCAGCACGCGCAGCAGCTTGACCTGGTCCGAGCGGTTCAGTTCACCGATCTCGTCGAGGAACAGCGTGCCTTCATGCGCGGTGGCGACGTGACCCTTGCGGTCGCTCTTGGCGTCGGTGAAGGCGCCGCGCACGTGGCCGAACATTTCGCTCTCGAACAGCGACGGCGTGATCGCCCCCATGTTGATCTTGACGATGGCGCGCGCGGCCCGCGGGCTGTTGCGGTGGATGGCGTCGGCGATCAGCTCCTTGCCGCTGCCGCTCTCGCCCAGTATCAGCACCGGCGCCCTGGTGGCGGCCACCTGGCCGATGGTGGACAGCACCTTCAGCAGGCGCGGATGCTCGCCGACGATGCCGCTGAAATCGAACTGCGCGTCGAGCGCCTGACGCGTGGGGCAGGCGGCCGGCGCCGGCGCGGCCGTCTCCAGCGTGGTGCGGATCAGCGCCATCAGCTGGGCGTTGTCCCAGGGCTTGGTGAAGAAGTTCGCGGCGCCGGCCTGCACGCCCTTGACCGCCAGCGCGATCGAGCCCCAGGCCGTCATCAGCAGCACCGGCAGCGCGGGCTGGGCCTGCTTGATGGCGGCCAGCAGCTGCAAGCCTTCCTCGCCGCTGGTTTGCAGCGAGAAGTTCATGTCCTGCAAGACCAGGTCGGCCGGCTGCCGCGCCAGCGCGGCCAGCGCCTGCTGCGGATCGTCGCAGCACAAGGTGTCGAAGCCGGATTGCTTGAGCAGCAGGGCCAGCGACACCTGTACCGCGCTGTCGTCGTCGATGATGAGGATGAGTTGCTTGCGAGTGGAGTCCATTATTCATTCATAGTGCAGCGCTTCGGTCGGACTCAGGCGCGCGGCGCGCCAGCCGGGATACAGCGAACAAAGCAAGGATAGCAGATAGATCACGCTCGCCGATAGCGCCAGCGCGCCGAAGAACACCGGCCAGTTCAGGCTGTCGCCAAACACCCCGGTCAGCGGCAGCTGCACCAGCAGCACCAGCGCGATCACGATGGCGGTGCTGCTGAGCAGCAGCTGCTCGGAGACGATCTGCCGGTAGATGGCGCCGGCGTCGGCGCCCAGCGCGCGGCGCAGGCCGATTTCCGGGACGCGTTGCGTGGTGTTCTGCCACAGCACGCCGAACAGGCCGAAGGCCACCATCACCAGCAGGAAGGCCGCGATCACGGCCATGATCACCAGCGGGATCATTTGCGTCTTCAGCATCGAGCTACGGGCGTCCGCCTGCGGCGTGATGACGTAGTTCCAGTCGCTGCGAATCTGCTTGAGCTTGGCGTTGAGCCTGGCCTCGAAGATGCGCGGCGTGCCGGGCCGGAGCTTCAGCACGATGGTGTTGGCCGCCTCCTTGCCGTTGCCCGGAATCCAGCGCGGCAGCATGAAGTACACCGGGTCCATGAATTCGCCGTGCGACCGGTATTGGTCGACCACACCGACCACACGGTAGCGCTGGCCGTCGCCCTTCCTGCCATCGCGCCTGACCACGAACAACTGGCCGACCGGCTCCTTGCCGGGGAACCATTTTTCTGCCAGCTTGCGGTTGATGACGGTGGGCGCGGCGTCGGCGCCATCGTCCATTTTGGAAAAGAAGCGGCCGGCGACCGGTGTCATGTCCATGGTGGCGAAGTAATCGTCGCTCACGCCCATGCCGTCCACGGTCAGCTCGCCGCTGCCGTCGGGCAGCGTGTATTCCTCGGTCCAGCGCGACATTTCGTAGGTGGAGAAGGAGCTGAAGCCCACCGATTCCACCTCCGGCATGGTCAGCAGGCTGCGCTTGAAGTTGTCGAACACGGCGGAATCGTTGGGCAGTTCCTGCGCGGCGCGGATGCTGACCGACCACTGGTTGCGCCAGCCGTGCCCGACCGGCAGCTGATACAGCTGCCAGTAGCGCAGGCCGAACGCGGCAATGGCGAACACCACCAGGAAGGCCAGCATGATTTCCAGACTCAGCATCATGTTGCGGGACTTGCGTTTCCAGATCAATTTGAGCATGTGGCGCAACATTATGCGTTTCCTTTCAGGGCGTGGACGGGCGCCAGCCGGGACATTTTCCAGGCCGGGATCACCCCCGACAACACGCCGAACACCAGCGTGATCAACAGGCCGTAGCCGAACACGGCCAGGTTGAGGTGGACCTTGAGATAGGGGATCAGGCCGGAGCCTTCCAGCCACCACAGCACGCCGGCGGCCAGCAGCAGGCCGATGGCGCCGCCGATCAGGCACAGCAGCACGTTTTCCAGCACCAGTTGCGCCACCAATTGGCGGCCGGTGGCGCCAAAGGCCTTGCGCACGCCGATCTCGCTGCTACGCTCCATGATGCGGCCCACGTTCAGATTGATCAGGTTGAGCGCCGGCAGCGCCATGAACAACAGCATGACCGCCACCACGCCGCTCAGCAGCTTGGCGGCGCCGCCGTCCTCGGTCTGGTCGCTCAGCAGCGTGCGCGCGAACAGTTGCAGCTTGGAGTCGCCCCAGAACTTGGCAGTGTCGAAGATGGTGGGATCGTCGTACTGCACGGTGGCGGCGGCCTTCAGGATTTCCTGCTTGAGCGCCGGCACTTCCTCCACCGAGTGCGCCATCATCATCGCCATGTAGGGACCGAACAGGTTGTTCTTGTAATCGCTGGACGGCTGCGAGGTGATGGGCACCCAGATGTCGGAGAAAGCGTTGACGTGCATTTCGTCCGCCACCACCCCGACCACGGTGAACACCTGGCCGCCGGCGCTGAACTTCTGGCCCAGGTACTGCTGGCCCGGAAACAGCTTGCGCGCGGTCGATTGGTTGAGCACGGCCACCATGCGGCCCTGTTGCAGGTCGTCGGCGTTGAGCACGCGCCCGGACAGCACGTTGAAGTCGAGGATTTTCCAGTATTCGGCATCGACCTGGCGCATCATCACTTCGCTGACCTGGCCTTCCTGGTACACCGACACCGTCTGCGGGAAACTGGCGGCCGACACCAGCTCGGCGTGCTTGAGCGGCTTCAGATACCGGTCGACCAGCTTGTAGCCGAGCGTGCCGGTGCGGCGCGAACTCTTGCCGGTGTGGGTCGACTGCAGCATGACCATCTGCACAAAGCGGTCGCTCTTGCCTTCCACGCCGGTCGGGTAGAAGGTGTTTTGCAGCAGGGCCGTGACCACCAGCAGCACGACCAGGGTCAGTACGATGCACAACAGGTTGATCGCGGTGAACAGCTTGCGGCGCATGAAGACCTTCCACGCGGTCAGCAGATAATTTCGTAACATGCGGACTCCTTATGCGACCAGCTGGCCGTCGAACACGCGCACGATGCGGCCGGCGCGCCGGGCTTCATGCTCGTCGTGGGTGACCATCACCACGGTCGTGCCTTCGCTGTTGAGCTTGAGCAGCAGGTCCATCACTTCCTGGCCCATTTTGCTGTCGAGATTGCCGGTCGGTTCGTCGGCCAGCAGCACCTGCGGCTGGCCGACGATGGCGCGGGCGATCGCCACGCGCTGCTGCTGGCCGCCCGACAGCTGGTTCGGATAGTGGTCCATGCGGGCGCCGAGGCCGACTTTTTCCAGCGCCTCGCGCGCCAGTCGCTGGCGCTTCTTGGCCGACATGTCGCGGTACAGCAGCGGCAGCTCGACGTTGTCGATCACGCGCAGGTCGTTGATCAGGTGGAAGCTCTGGAAGATGAAGCCGAAGGTGCTGTTGCGCAGCTTGGCCACGTGCTTGTCCTTGTACGAGGCGACCGGTGCGCCGCCGACATGGATGGCGCCGCTGCCGGGACGGTCCAGCAGGCCGATCAGGTTCAGCAAGGTGCTCTTGCCGCAGCCGCTGGGGCCCATGATGCAGACGAATTCGGATTTTTCGACGTGCAGGTCGATGTCCTTCAGGGCCAGGGTCTGGACCTTGTCGGTCTGGTAGGTCTTGCTGATGTTTTGCAGGCGTATCATATGCTCTCTCCTTATTGGGCCACGCGGATGCTGTCGCGATCCTTGTAGCGGCTGGTGTCTGAAATGATGAGGCGGTCGCCGGCGCGCGCGCCGGACAGGATTTCCACGGACTTGCCATCGCTGGCGCCGATGTTCAGTGTGGTCTTGCGCGCGATGCCGTCGCGCACCACGAAGATGTCTTGCGGGCCGCGGCCGTTGAAGGCGGGGCCGTTGTCGGCCAGCAGGGCGTTGCTCTTTTGTTCGGTGACGATATTGACCTCGACCCGCAGCTTGTTGCGCAGCATAGGGTGGCTGGGTTGCGCCAGCGTGACCAGCAGCTTGACGGTGCCGTTCTGGATTTCCGGCAGGATGGTCTGCACCGTGCCGTCCAGCCGCACGTTGCCTTGCTCGATGCGCACCGGCTGGCCGGCGCTGAGCGCGCGGGCGTGGAAGTCGGACAGCGAGGCTTCGACCTTGTAGTTGCTCAGCTCGGACACCTTGGCCACCAGCTGGCCGGTGGCCAGGCTGGCGCCTTCGTCGGCCAGCAGCCAGGTCAGCATGCCGGCGAACGGCGCGCGCACCTGGGTTTGCGCCAGCAGCTGTTCCTGTTGCTGCAGCTGCTTTTGCAGGATGTTCTTTTGCAGCCGCGCGCCCTCGATGCTGGAGGAGGTGACGCGCTTGCTGTCCTCGATCTGCTCGTGCTGCTGGCGCAGCTGGATCTCGTTGCGCTTGACGTTCAGTTCGGCCGTCAGCAGGTCCTCGGCCGATACGCCGCCAGCCTTGCGCAGGGTTTGATAGCGGCCCAGCTTGACGCGGGTCGCCTGCAGGTCCAGCTCCAGCAGTTCGATGGCGCTGACGATCTGCTTGCGTTTCTGTTCCATTTCCAAGGTCAGCGCGAGGATGCGGTTTTCCTGCTGCGCCAGCTGCTCCTTGATGCCGTCGATGGCGAGGATGATGGTGCGGTTGTCCAGCTCCAGCAGCAGTTCGCCTTGCTTGACCTGTTGGCCCAGCTTGGCGTAGACCCTGGACACGCGGGTCTGGATCGGGCTGGAGACGAGTTCCTCGTGGACCGGGATCACCAGGCCGGAAGCGTTGATGGTGTTGGCGATATTGCCGACGCGGACTTCCGCCAGCAGCACGCTGGCCGCGTCGACGCTGGGGCTGACGACGCGGTTAAGGCCCCAGGCCGCCGCGCACAGCGTGGCGAGCGCGGCGGCGATGACGATGGCCGTCCTGCGGTTGCGGCGGGAGATGATTGTCGGGCTGAGCGCCTGGTCCATGGGGATGCGATGAGTGAGTTTGCGTTGCTCCCTCTATTGCAAACCCCGTGCCACGCGGTTGATATAAAGACAAAACCATATAAATCAAAGGCCTAGCATGAGTGAGCCGGGCGCCGCCGCATGCAGCGCATGCCCGTCTCCGCCCAACACCGTCCGTATCCGGACACCCTTGAAAGGATAGGCCATGGATCTTCTTCAGTTTCTGGCTTGGGCCGTTGTGCACATCGGCGTGCCCATATTTGCGCCCATCGCATTGCTGCCATTGCTGGGAGGACGCGCACATTTCGGCAGTCGGCGCGTGGCGTCGTCTACAACGCAGTCAAGAATGGTCAGCTGTTGTGGATTGTTACCGCGATGAGCTCCGAGGGCTGCTACGAGTTGGCCGGGTATTTGGAGAGTGCCGCTTCCAACTGGCGCGAACTTGCTTGGACCGGGTTGGGATTCCACGTCTTTTTGATAGTTATGTCAGCTGTCCTCGTGATGCTTGGCGCAATCGATGGACTAAATGAAAGCGCGGATATGAAGGACGAGGCTGTCGAGGATAATGCTACTATCAATTTTGGTAGCCATGGTTTCTGCATTTATCTTCGCCGAAGCCCATTATCTCATCGGTAGATCATGAGGGAGTTCATCATGAAAAATCCACTTGAATCGTTTTTTGAATACGTCGCGGTTCGCGAGCAGCGTGAGCGCCTGATGACGTGGCTGACCGCGATTGCGGTTGTCCTTGGTGTAGGCTATACAATCGCAGTAATCATCTATTTGGCCACGCATTAGCCAAATACTTACTCATGCTGGTGTAGGCGAAATCCTGGCCGTCGATGTTGAACATGGCGGCGATTTCGCCGGTCTTGTGGAAGCCGTTGCGTTCGTAGAGCTTGATGGCGGGCGCGTTCACGGACAGCACCTGCAAATCTATCCATTCCAATCCTGCCGATTCCTGTGCCCACTGCGCCGCGTGCGCAATCAAGCGGTTGCCCAATCCCTGTTTGCGATGCTCCCGGTCCACGCCCATGCCAAGCAGGCAGCGATGACCGGTGTAGCGTTCCGCATGGGCGCGCAGGTCGATGTGGCCGGCGATGCGGCCTTCGCCGTCGCGTGCCACCCATACTCGCCGCCAACCCGTCATCCCGACTTCGGTCGCCATGCCGGTCTTGAACGCCTCGGCCTTGTCGGCAGGGAAGCGCGAGTCGTCGCGCGACAGCGGCTGGAAATAGGCGGTACCGTCCCGGCCGTTGTCGGACAGGTGGTCGTTGAGGTAAAGAAGGAAAGCGGCGAAGCCGGCCGGTTCCAAGGCTTCGATGTGCAGTGGATTCATGCCGCGATTGTAGCGTGGCCGGCGCCGTCAGCGGCTGAGAGATATTAGTTGTGTTTATTGAAATCGTTTTCATCTACACTATGCACTCCTATTCACTGCCAAGGTTGATGGAACATAATGACTACAAACACCTCCCGCCTGGATGTCATCGACGCTTTGCGCGGCTTTGCCATTGCTTCGATATTGCTTCTGCATAACATCGAGCACTTCGACTTCTATTTTCTCCCGACCGGTTTGCCCGCCTGGCTGCAGGCGGTGGACAAAGCAATCTGGGATAGCCTGTTCTTCCTCTTCGGCGGCAAATCCTATGCGATCTTTGCGCTGCTGTTCGGCATGACGTTCTACATCCAGAATCGCAACCGGGAACTGCGCGGCGAAGACTTCCGCCCCCGCTTTGCCTGGCGACTGGTGTTGCTGCTGGGGTTCGGCCTATTCAATTCAATGTTTTACCACGGCGATATCCTGAGTATTTATGCCGTATTGGGATTGGCGCTGATACCGGTGGCGCGGCTGCGCAGCGGCGTGGTATTGGCGATTGCGGTATTTCTGCTGCTGCAACCTTATGCGTGGATTGAATTCTTCCAGGCATTGCCTGCGCCAAATGAAAAACTCGCGGCCCCGGCATCCTGGGCTTATTTCGGCCGCGCTGAGAAATATATGGCGCACGGATCGGCATTCCAGGTGTGGTGGGGTAATTTAACCAACGGGAAGATCGGTGTTATCCGCTGGAGCTGGGAAAATGGTCGTATATTCCAGATTCCCGCTTTATTCATGCTGGGCATGCTGGCTGGGCGAAAAGAGCTGTTTATTCCATCCGACGCGAATAAGTTGTTTTGGCGGAAAATACTGCTGACTGCGGCGCTGACATTTATCCCGCTGTACCTGCTGAAATCCAATCCGGACACCTGGCATATAGGCGAAGCCATCCGTCGGCCGCTGTTGGTGATTATTACCTCCTGGTCGAACGTCGCGTTTATGGTGGTGCTGGTATCCGGATTTACGCTGCTGTCTTATTCCGGAAATTGGCTGGGAATATTCTCGCCGCTAGGCCGCATGAGTCTGACCTGTTATGTGACGCAATCCGTTGTCGGTACCTTGATTTATTATGGATTCGGTCTGGGCATGTATCAATATACCGGCGCCAGCTTTGCCTTGACGATAGGCGTGGTACTGGCCTTGTTACAGCGGCAGTTCAGCGTGTGGTGGCTGCGCAGCCACAAGCAGGGGCCGCTTGAAACGCTGTGGCACAAAGCGACCTGGGCCGGCGCTGGCAGTGAAACCATGCCAAATATTGGCGTGAATATACCAAAAAATGGCTAGGGAAGGGCGAGCGGCGGATGTGGCCGGTCGCCGCCTTTATTCGTCGTCGGGAGTGATCCATTGAATGCGGCCGTGACCGGCCTCATTCAATCGGTGGACCAGCTGTGCCGCCGCGCTATCGGGCAGGCTGAATTCGAATTGAACATGATCTGAATGGGCGACATTATCGAGATGGGCGCCGGCAGATTCTATTTCCCGGCGCACCATGCCCTCCATCGCATAAGGCGCAGTGCAGGTCAGGTAATGCAGCTTGATAATGGCGACTTTATCGGCTTTTAATAATGCCTGGGCCACGCTGTCGGTATAGGCGCGCACCAAGCCGCCGGCGCCGAGCTTTACCCCGCCGAAATAACGGACCACGGTCGCCAATACACCTTCCAGATCCTGATGGCGTAATACATCGAGCATCGGCCGGCCGGCGGTTCCACTAGGCTCGCCATCATCGACAGCGGCTGATTGACCGCCCGCTAATAATGCCCAGCAAACGTGGGCGGCACCTGGATGTTGCTCCCATAATTCAGCCACCACTTTTTGTGCTGCAGCCCGGTCGGCCATAGGCTGGACGCAGGCGATAAAGCGGCTTTTTTTAATCAGCAATTCGCTGTGGACGGGTGTGGCGATAGAGAAGGGCATGGCGGGGATTTCTGGCACGACGGCGGTGTAAACCGGGCCATGGTGCCAGAAATCGGAGAGAAAGACAAAACGTCTTAGCGGTTGGTAATGCGCAGGCCGTCGCTGTCGGTGAAGTTGCCAATGACGATGATAATGAAGTCGATCAGCGCCCAGATGCCGAAACCGCCAAAGGTGAGCAGCATCAAAATGCCGGTGCCGATTTTACCGGCATAGAAGCGGTGCACACCCAGGAAACCAAGGAAAAAGCACAGCAATACGGTGACGACGAAGTCCTTGTCGGATTTGGGGGCGCCGGATGCGGTGACGTGTTGCGGCGCGCCGCAATGTGGGCAAGAAGGAGCCGTTTCGTGAATTTCTTTACCGCAGCCGCGGCAGAATACCATGCCCATTTTTTCCTTTTGTAGGTTTAGTTGATGAAATGATGGACGGGGCTGGCAGCCCCGGCGGAGCATTATAGGTGGCCTATAGACAATGCTTTCTCTCCAACTGTAACGATCTGCTAAAATCCAGGGCCATCACCCCGAGTATTGAGATATGAGCAATTCCTCCCCCGCGACCCACTTGCCCGCCACGGACAGCGACCAGGGGGAAGACGACGACCTGATGCGCCGGCTCGGACTGGCCGCCAAGGGCATCGTGCTGGCACGCCAGGAGGGCCGGGTGTTCCTGCGGCTCAGCGGCGTTATCGAATATGGCGGCCTGAAGGTGCCGTACGACTTGGTGCCGGCGCAGGGCGTGCTGGCTAAACCGTCCAAATGGCGCAAGATGGATGCGGACGCCCGTTCGTCGCTGCTGCGCGAGCGCGCCAGCGACGAGGTAATCGCCGAGCTGCACGGCTTCGTCAGCGCTTTCGTGACGGAAATGTCCGACGCCTGCGACGACTGCGGGCTCGACGCGCAACCCTTCCTGGGCGCGCTGGCCGACATGCAGATCTCCGAGCCGGCCGGCACCGTGTTCGACCGCATCCGCCAGCGCCTCGAGCATGCCGTCGAGCGCGAGATGGAGGAGCAGCACGCTGAGCGCACGCGGCAAAGCATCAACCTGGCCGAATATCCCGCCTCGTTCGACGTGGCGCGGCGCATGAAGCGCAAGTTCATCGCGCTGCTGGGGCCCACCAATTCCGGCAAGACCCATCAGGCGATCGAAGCGCTGGCCAAGGCGCCCAGCGGCGTATATCTGGCGCCGTTGCGGCTGCTGGCGCTGGAAAACTATGAACGCCTGCAGGGCATGGAGCAGCACGGCAAGCCGCTGAAGGTCAGCCTGGTGACCGGCGAGGAGCGTCGGCTGGTGGCGGGCGCGACCCATGTCGCCAGCACGGTCGAGATGCTCGACACGCGCACGCCGGTGGATGTGGCCGTGGTCGATGAAATCCAGATGCTGTCCGACCGCGACCGCGGCGCCGCCTGGACCGCCGCCGTGTGCGGCGCGCCGGCGCATGTGGTGTACCTGGTCGGCGCGCCGGAAGCGCGGCGGGCGATCGAGGTGCTGGCTGCGCGGCTGGAGTGCGAGCTGGAAGTACACGTGCTCAAGCGCAAGGGGCCGCTGTCGATGGAAGCGTCGGCCGTGCGCAAGATGAGCAACCTGCGCCGCGGCGACGCCGTGATCTGCTTCTCGCGCCGCGAGGTGCTGATGTGGCGCGACATGGTGACCGAGCTGGGCCTGTCGGTCGCCACGGTGTACGGCAATCTGTCGCCGGAAGTGCGGCGCGCGCAGGCACAGCGCTTCCGCGACGGCGCCGCCGATGTGGTGGTCGGCACCGATGCGATCGCGATGGGCTTGAACATGCCGATCGCGCGCATCATCATGACCACCACCGTCAAGTACAACGGCTACGAAGAGGAAGAGATTCCGGCCGCGCTGGCGCGCCAGATCGCCGGCCGGGCGGGGCGCTTCGGCGTGCATGAGGAAGGGCTGGTGGCCGGCTACGACAACGAGACGCACAAGGTGATGCGCTCGCTGCTGCAGGAAAAACCGGTGCCTTTGAAGACCACCGGCTTTGCCGTCGCGCCCACGCTGGAGCATCTGCACCGGATTTCGTCGGTGACCAACGAGCACGGCCTGGCCAAGCTGCTCAAGCGCTTCGTGCACAACATCGACGTGCCGGACGGCTTCTTTTATCCGCGCATCACCGAGGACCAGTTCGAGCGGGCCGCGTGGCTCGACACGCTGGAGCTGACGGTGGCGGAAAAGTTCGCGTTGTCGCTGGTGCCGATCTCGTCCAAGGTGCCGTCGCTGCAACGCGCGTGGGAGCATTGGGCGACCGCGCTGGCGGCCAAGAAGATTACGCCCATCAAGCCGGAGCAGAACCCGCTGCACTTCATGAACCTGCAGGAGGTGGAGGATGCGTGCCGGCTGTATTCGGCCTATGCGTGGCTGGCGTATCGCCAGCCCGAATATTTCCCCGACACGGAAGCGGCGCAGCAGCTGTCGCGCCAGGCTTCGGAGCGGGTCGACTCGATCCTGCAGGATCAGAACTCGGCTGCACGCAAGCGGCAGCCGAAGAAGTTCCGCCGCTAGCGGGAGGGCGTGGAACGCGGCGCAACGCGCCGCGTTCCACGCTGCGATATTACTGCGTTACCGTGTAGGTAATATCCACGCTGCCCGTGTTGTGCATGGTCGCGGTGTTGCCATGAAGCTGTTCGACCTTGGTGCTGTTGACGGGGATCTGGATATTCGCGCTGATATCACCGCTCAAATTGATTGCACCGACTTTGGTGGTCGAACTGTTGGTCAAGGAAAGCGACTGGCCTTGAATCTCGATCTCGGCGCCTGAGGCGATAACTGGCATGGTTATATCTCCTTATTATTGTTGCGAAGTGATCGACCAGGTGCCGTCTCTGTTGTAGCTGACCTGGAAGGTGGTCGAGCCGTCGGTCGCGTCGCAGACCACGGACACGTTCGAGGCGCTGGTGAAGTTGACCACGGTGCCAGGGGTGTAGGAGCCGGTGGCGACGTAGAATTTCATGATCGGCTGGCAGTCGACGTACTGGTTCGGCTGGGCGACGATGAAGCTCGACATGATCGCCGGCGCGCCGGGAATCTTCGGCAGGCTGGCCAGGCCGACGTTGTAGTTGCCTTGCACGCCAGGTACAAAGACCGGCGCGACGATGCGGAACGCGCCTTTCTGCACGGTGTCCAGCGAGGTGGCGGCAGGCAGCGCGATCGGATCGATGCTGAAGTTCACGGCGTTGTTGGTGATCGTGCCGGTGGCCGGCGTGATGTTGACCGGCTGGCAGGTGGTGGTGCCGCCCGAGACCGCGCCGATGGCTGGCGTCATGAACTGCTCCTGCGCGCCGGCGTAGAACTGCTGCGTCATCTCAAACGTCATGACGCCGCCGCCGCCGCTCGCCGGCGCCACCTGTTCCTGGTACAGCGCGTTGGTGTACGGGGTGGCGCCGCCGCTGTATTGGGCTGGTTCCTGGAAGATGAAGAAGTCCTGGTTGCTGCCGGAATTGTTCGTGACGTTGATGGTGTAAGTCGTGCTCATGATGTCATCCTTAGAATTGAATAATTAAAAAAAAAGGCGGTTTTTATTTTCAGAAGGCCCGCGTTGCAAAAGCCTTCCTCCCCATAACAGCAATTGGCGTGCCATGCGGTTTGAGCCTGGTTTATGCCGGTTTTGCGGCAAAAACGGCAAATAAACGGCGCTTGTTTATATGTTTATCCGCGCTATTTACATGTCATCCGCTTCGCTTACACCTATAATCGGGCTATCGCCATACTCCTCGAAATCGCCCATGAACGATGCGGATTACACGCTCAGCAGCCCCTTGGCACATTCGTCGGAAAGTTCATGCAAACTGCTGGGGCTGACAATACTGTGGCATCCGGATCAGGCCCGCGTCGGCCAGCAGTTCCTGGGGCCGGACGGGGCCGGGGAGATGGAGGTGAGCAGGTTCTTCCCGCTGTTCTGCCAACCGGGAAAGGAAGGCGCGCCGCTTGAACATCGCTGCATCGCGCGCGCGCCGATCGGCATATCGCGCGACGCTGCGGATGGGATACGCATCAAGCCGCCCGAAAGCCGCATGACGCTGGTTGTCGACGGTTTCACCGTCGGCGAGGAATTGCGCGGCGATTTGTATTTTGCGGACCACGACATCGCACGCGGCATCGTCATCGAGCTGGGCGCGACGGTGCTGGTATGCATGCATTGGATACGCCGCCTGCCCAAGGCCAACGATTTTCCGGGCCTGCTCGGCGTCAGCAGCGCGGTGGTGACCTTGCGCGACCAGATACGCCTGGTGGCCCGCACCGGCATGCACGTGCTGCTGCTCGGCGAAACGGGAACCGGCAAGGACGTGGCGGCGCGGTCTATCCATGGCGCCAGTGCGCGCGCGCGCGCGCCGCTGGTGGCGGTCAACATGGCCACGCTGAACGAGTCGCTGGCCGCTGCCGATTTGTTCGGCTCCGTTAAAGGCGCTTATACCGGCGCGCAGACGGACCGCCAGGGATTGTTCGCCGACGCTGGCGACGGCACGCTGTTCCTGGACGAGATAGGCGATACGCCGGCGGCCGTGCAGCCGATGCTGTTGCGGGTGCTCGACAGCGCCGAATACCGTCCCGTGGGCGCGCGCGCCGACGTGCGCACCCATGCGCGCCTGATCTGTGCGACCGACCAGGACCTGGCGGCGCGCGGCTTCAACCAGGCTTTGCGCAGGCGCATGGAAGCCTTCGTCATCCGCGTGCCGCCGCTGCGGGAGCGGCTGGAAGACATCGGCATCCTGGTGCGCTATTTCCTGCAGATGTGGATGGAGGATCACGGCGAGCGCATCGATCTGCCTTTCGCGTTTGTCCGCGAGTTGTGTGGCGACAGCTGGCCGGGCAATATCCGTCAGCTTGCGCATGTGGTGCGGCGCGCGGCATTGGCGGTCCAGGCCGGAGAAGTGCCGCTGCTGGCCAACTTTACGCAGCCGTCGCAAACCAGCGTCGAGCGCCAGGTTGAACAAGCCGGCGCCGATGCGTCGCCGGTACGGCGGGCGCGCCTGACGGACGTGGACCAGGAAGCCGTGTTGCAGGCCATGCACAACAATGGTTGGCGCGTCAGCGGCGCGGCGCAGGAGCTGGGCGTATCCCGTCCGTCGATGTACAAGCTGATCGAGATGCATCCCGCTATCCGGCGTGTTGAAGCCATCGACATGGAAGAGCTCCGGCAGGCGCTGGAACGCCATGCGCCGGATATCGACCGCTGTGCGGCGGCGCTGCGCACGCCTTTCGAGCCGCTGCGCAGGCATCTGCGTGCCAACAGTTTAATCAGATGACGTGGTTTTCGTCATGGTTGCCGCCCGCACCGACCTGGCCTTCGGGATCGAACGAGAACACGCGCAACAGCGGCGGCGCGCCAGCCTGGCGCGTGATGGCGATGGTCATGACGATGGACATGTTCCAGCGACCGTAGGTCTCGCCGACGTCGAGTTCATGCTGCCAGTTCTGGGTGATCAGGACCGTCTTGTCATCCTGCGCCGCCGGCGGGGCGGAAGAGAAGTCCAGCGGCAGCTTGCTACAGGCGGTGTCGCATTTCACGAACGGTGACGGCAGGGCATAGCGCGTGCCGCGCGCACCGGCTTCGATAATCAGCGGCGTGGTGATCAGCGTGCAGTCGACGATCTTGAAATCGTGGAGGCGGCCGGGCTTGCCGCTGCCGACCACTTGCAGGCGCAGCACGGAATTTTTATCGAAGTGAATTTCGCCGCCGAACAGGCCGGTTGGATGCGTCGGCGGCGGGCCGTCTGTGCTCAGAAACTGGTAGGCGAGTTGATCGCTGATCTGGTCGGCGTCGAAGCCGACAACCAACAACATGCCGGGGCGTATAGTCATTTTTTTCTTTCCATTTCAAGGGCAAGATAATCAGGCTCACGCCTGAGGTCCATGAGATCGGGTTCGGTCTCAATCAGGTTCTGCGGATAACCCAAGGCCCTGGACCTGACCAGGCTGGCCAGCGCTGCCGGCCGGTTTCCGCTGATTTCGTAGGCGATCGCCGCGCGAAAATGCACGTCCGCGCTGTCCGCCGCCGCCATCAGCGCCTGCGCGGTGTAGCTTGCTGCGGTTTCGCGTTCGCCGAGTTTGGCGCGGTAGAGTCCCATGCGGGACAGATAGGTCACATCGCCCGCGGCATGCGTCAGCAGCGGCGCCAGCAAATCCGCGGCATGGCGGTAGGCCTGGCGTGAGGCGTCGCGTTTGCCCGGAAGCCAGCGCAGCGTATCGGCCAGGTTGGCCCAGTTCAGGTATTCGTTGGGGTTGCCCTTGCTGGACGACACCGCGTTCTGGAAAGCCTGGGCCGCCGCCTCGTAATCGCCGCGTGTAAACAAAGCGGTGCCGAGATGGCCATACAGCCGGCTGCTCGGACGTATGGCCAGCCCCTGCTGCAATACCTGCAGCGCTTCGTCGCCGCGATTCTGATGCAACAGGGCCGCGTTCAGGTTGCCGTAGGCGTAGACGGCGTCCGGTTCGAGTGCGATGCTGCGCCGGAACGCCGTTTCCGCCGCCGTGTAGTTCGCTTGCGAATACCATAGTTTGCCGAGCAGGTCGTAGAAGATGCGCTCCTTCGGATAGAGCAGCTGCGCCTGCTCGATGACCTGCCGGGCTTCGGCGTAGCGGCGCATGCGGATGAGCAGGTCGGCTTCGCCGCGCAAGGCGAAGAGGTTGCGCGGGTCCAGCCGCAGCGCGCTGCGGCTGTGTTCCAGCGAGGATTCCATCTGGCCTTGATAATCCCGGACCCAGGCCAGCGCCGCATGGGCCAGCGACAGTTGATCGTCGTCGCGCAGCGCCTGCAGTGCGCCGGCATCGGCGAGCCTGAGCCAGCTTTCGTCGTTGCGGTCGCTGTAGTAGCGCAGGCTGTAGGCCAGCGACAAGCCGGCCGCCGCTGCCGCATGCCTGGGGCGGTGTTCCAGAATCGCGGTGAAGTGTCCGATGGCGAGGTCGACGTTGCCGTCCCGGTCGGAAAACCGCAACGCTTCCATGCCGGCGTTGAAGCGGTCCGCCACCGAAAAAGGATGGAGAACCTGATGCGCCGGCGTCAGCTGGATCGCCAGCACCACGCCCAAGGCCAGCAAGCCCGCCAGGCCGGCATACAGGATGCGGCGCCAGTTGAGGCGGAGCGGGTGCCGGGACGTGGCCGTGATCGGAAGGGAAACGCGTTGAAGCACATCGATGCTGTCGACCACCGCCCGCATGGATGCGAGGCGCGCGGACGGCTCTTTACTGGTCATGGCCAGCACCAGCCGGACGATCGCCGGATCGGCGTCCGCGCCGAACGGCCACGCGGCCGACGAGGACTGGATATGCGCGGCGGCCAGGCCTAGCCCGCGCAACTGCGCATACGGCCGCGCTCCGGTGATCAGTTCGTACAGCACCGCGCCCAGCGCGTACACGTCGCTGCGCTCGCTCGGGCCCTTGCCCAACAGGCGCTCGGGCGCCATGTAGGCGATCGTGCCTTGCTGGTCGTCGGCCATGGTGCTCTGGGTGGCGAGGGGGTCGATGTAGCTGGCCAGGCCGAAATCGAGGATGCGGACCTTGCCCGATCCGTCCAGCATCAGGTTGGACGGTTTGATGTCGCCATGAATCATATGGAGACGATGGGCTTCGCACATCGCTTCGGCGATCTGCCGCGCCACATCGAGCGCCGCACCGGCCGGCATCGGCTGCGCCGCGACCGCCTGCGTCAGCGTGACTCCATCGATCAGTTCCATGACGATGGAAGGCGACAGCGGGTCGCCCTGGACAGAGAAAATCTTGACGAAGGCCGCGTGCCGCAACGACGCCGCGCGACGCGCTTCGTCCAGCAACCGCTGCGACAGCGCGGCCGTGGCGCCTTTCAACTGCTTCAAGGCGACGTGGCGGCACAGCGTGCTGTCCCAGGCCTCATACACCCGACCGTAACCGCCTTCGCCCAGGCTGCGCCGGATCTGATACTGAGCGGACGGTGGTATGAGCTCCGTCCTGTCCAGGACTGCTGCGGCAGATGAATTCATGAGCTTGCCTTCGACTGACAGGGCCGTTCTGGAAGCGGCCCGACCGCGCCACCCGGATGTTTGTCTAATATAATAGCATCTAATGCAACATTCTCAATAATAATAAACATTTTTTTATTGCAACTTGCATGATGATCTCCAGCAAGCTAGCGCCACTTACCGGCCATCCTCGACTATCATGACGCCCTTCGGCAAAATCGCTGCAATTTGCTTTATTTTTGGCAATGTTGTTGGGGTGCTATGGCAAGGACAGGAATGACTATAATCACAGGGAGAATTCCCCAAACGGACAAGGCGGTACAGGCCCAATTTGGTTTGATTAACCTGCTGAAGGCAGGCGCGGCGCAGCTAATCGTCTTACATCACCTGGCGTTTTACGGCCCCATGTCCGACCATGTGCGGCCGATATTGCCTGCGCTGATCGACTGGCTGGGCGACAACGCGCGCATCGCCGTGCAGGTGTTCCTCGTTATCAGCGGATTTCTGGTTGCCAAGTCGCTATCGCCGGCTGGCTATCCCGGCCTGTCCGAACCGGTCGCCGCGATCTGGCGGCGCTATGCCAAGCTGGCCCCGCCGTTTGTGGTGGCCACGCTGCTGGCCGTGCTGGTTTCCGGCGTGGCGCGCACATGGATGACGCACGATTCGATTTCGGCCCCGGCGACACTGAGCCAGTTGGCCGCGCATGTACTGTTGCTGCACGGCGTGCTGGGCTATGACTCTCTGTCAGCCGGCGCGTGGTACGTCGCCATCGATTTTCAGTTGTATGCGCTGATGGCGCTGACGTTATGGCTGACCGGCCTGGTCGCCGGCAAGCGCACGCAGCGCTGGCTGATGCCGCTGGTGATTGTGGTGGGTATCACGTTCTCCCTGCTGTACTTCAATCTGGATGCGGAATGGGATAACTGGGCGCCGTACTTCTTTGGCAGCTATGGCCTGGGCATGATGGCGTGGTGGGCGAGCGACTCGTGCCGCAAGCCCGGCGCCGTGATGCTGATGGCCGTGATGACGCTGGTGCCTGCCTTCGCGGCGCTGATGCTGAACTTCCGCAGCCGCATCGCACTGGCTCTCATCGTTGCCTGCGTGCTGTTCTTGTGCGGCCGCGTCAAGACGGCCTCCGACGGCAAGGCATGGTCGGTCGTCAACGGTTTGGGGCGGATCTCCTATTCGGTATTCCTGATTCACTTCCCCGTCTGCCTGCTGGTGAACGCGGTGTTCACCCGCTTTGTGCCTGCCGAGCCGGTATCGCAGGCGATGGGCATGCTCATCGCCTGGGCCGCCAGCCTGACTGCAGGGGCAGTATTTTTCCGATGGGTAGAGGTTCCGCTTGGCCGGGTATTCCAGTTCGATGCGGAACGTGTTGCCGTGCGGCCGTTGCCGGCGTAGGCCTTTGCGGGCCGTGCCGGTTGGACATACAATGACGGCCGACCGGGATTTTTAGCCCGGACTCGACAACAAGGAAAATAATGACTTTGCCTCAATACATTACGATCAATGGTACGTCTTACGCATCCCAGAATTTGAACGATGCCGCGAAAATGCAGGCTGCCAATATTCAAGTGGTGGACGCCGAACTGGCCCGCCTCCAGCAGCAGGTAGCGATTGCCCAGACGGCGCGCAACACTTACGTTGCCGCGCTGATCGAATCGGTGAAAGGCAAGGGCGAAGCCGTCGCCGCCGAAAAGCCAAAAAAACCGCGCGCACCGCGCAAGGCCAAGGCCACGGCGGAAGCTTGATAAGATCGGCTGCAGGGAACGTAAAAAGCCCACGAATCGAAATTCGTGGGCTTTTTTATCTTCAGTGCATCATGACGTTCCTTCTGCCGCGTTAGCACGGCGTGTCGTTCGGTATTTCGAATGGAGAGGGCATGATTCAGCCCGGCTTGTTTTCCTTGCTGATGATATCGACAATACTCGGCACCATCGACATCAGGCCTGCGCGTACGGCGGGAACCACCTTGTCGATGTCCTTCGCCAATTGCGTGTAGGTCGTGTATTCGTTCTGCCAGGCGTTGGGATTGAACTGGAAGCTCTGGCGGCCCAGGAATTCCTTGGTCCTGCCGTTGTAGAGGGCCACGCCTACGGTTGCGCGCACCCGGTAGTTGTTGAGTGGGCCGGGGGCCATGTAGATCGCGACAGGGCTAAATTGCACCAGCAAGTCGGCGTCGACGGTCGGCAGGGCGCCGGTAGCGACTGGCAGCAACTTCCCTTCTGGATCGAAATCGCCAACTGGCCAACGCAGGCGCGATGGCGCATTGCTGCTGTCTTTAATCAGCATGGTCTGGATGCCTTTGGCTTTCAATGCATGCTGCATCGCGCTGGAGAATTCGGAGCGTAAGTCGAGGTTCGGCATCTGCTTCACCACATCCTCATGGAAGGCCTCGGCCTTGCGCTGGGTATCTGCTGCGCTGGCATCGATCAGCGCGCCAACCAGAAAAGCAGTGCCAACCTGGGCACCGGTATTTCCGTTTTTGAACGGGGCAGTCTTCATCATGGCCAATGTGGACACGACAGTGGCGGCTTCTATCCCGCCAAGGGGCGTTGGAAATGGCTCGCCCGCTGGGTTTTTACTCGGATCGATCAGGAAGAAGTAATCGGATGCCGACGAGAAGTGGAAGTTGGACTGATACCCGACTACGCCTATCAACGCAGCATTGCGCAAGGCCGGGCCTTCGACGATGGCGACGGTTTGCGGGCGTTTGAATTTTTCGCTTTGGATGGTTGGGGCGCTGACGCAGGCAGCCAGCAGAACTGGCAGGATGGCGATAAATAGGTGGCGCATGAAAGCCTTTTATTTTGAAAGCTTTCATTATAGGCAGCTATTCCATCCGCAAAACTCTCACAATATTGCATCGATTGGCGCAACCGCGTTTATGAAACAAAAAAGCCCACAAACCGAAATTCGTGGGCTTCCTTGATAATTCTTGGTAGGCCGTGCGGGATTCGAACCTGCGACCAACGGATTAAAAGTCCGCTGCTCTACCAGCTGAGCTAACGACCCAAGGGTGCTTCGGTGGTAGGCCGTGCGGGATTCGAACCTGCGACCAACGGATTAAAAGTCCGCTGCTCTACCAGCTGAGCTAACGACCCCCGAAGAAGCGAGATTATAGGGGGTAACCACGCTAACTGTCAAATACCCCCAAGTAATTATTTGCCGCTCAGGCGCTCTTTGGCCGCCGCTGCCGCCGTCGAGTCCGGATAGGTCTTGATCAAGTCCTGCAGCGTTTTCTTGGCGGCCTTATCCTTCAACTCGGTCTGGCAGCTGGCGATGTTCAGCATCGCGTCCGGCGCCTTCGGACTGTCCGGATAGTTTTTCAGCACCAGCAACTGGGCCGTGATGGCGCTCTTGCAGTCGCGCTGGGCGTAGTAGGCGTTGCCCAGCCAGTACTGCGCGTTGGACGCGTAGCTCGAGCCCGGATAGCGCTGGACGAACTCCTGCAGCGCCGCGCCGGCCGCCTTGTAGTCGCCGGCCTTGAAGGTCTGCATCGCCGCTTCATAGGTGCGCTGTTCGTTCGGGTCGACCTGGGCGGTCTTGCCGTCGATCGTCACTTCGCGCGGTTCCAGCTTGCGCAGGCGGGTGTCGAGGTCGACGTAGAAGTCTTTCTGGCGCTTTTGCGCGTTGGCGATGTCGTTGGCCAGCACTTCGATCTGTCCGCGCAGCTTGGCCACTTCCTGCAGCGTCACCTCGTTTTGCGAGACCAGGTCCAGCGTGCTGGATTTGTCGGATTTGGTGTCCAGGCGGGCGTTCAGCTCGATGCGCATGGCTTCGACCTTGGCGCGCAGGTCGAGCAGGGCCTTGCGGGCCTCGTCGTCGTCGAACAGACCGGCGTGGGCTTGCAGCGGCAGCCAGGTCAGCGCGGCCAGCAGGGCGGCGCTCAGGCCGGATTTGGAGAGTTTCATCATGTCGGGCGCTTTCACACAAATCTAAATGGAAACGGGGCAGGACGCGGTGTTATCCGCATGCCGCCCCGTATTATGCCTGTGACCCGGCAAAAGGGTAGTGCTTTCGATTACTTGTAGACGATGTCAGCACGACGGTTTTGCGCCCATGCTTCTTCGTTCGAACCGGTGGCTTTTGGTTTTTCCTTGCCCAGCGATACGGCTTCGATCTGCGATTCCGGCACGCCCAGGGTGCTCATGGCTTTACGTACGGCTTCCGCGCGCTTCTGGCCCAGGGCCAGGTTGTATTCGGCGCCGCCGCGTTCGTCGGTGTTGCCTTGGATCAGGATCGAACGGTTTTTGTTCTTGGCCAGGTAAGCGGAGTGGTTTTCCACCACTGGCTTGCCGTCGGCGCGCACGACGTAGCTGTCGAAGTCGAAGTAGACGCTGCGGTTGGCCAGCACGCCTTTTGGATCGTCCAGCGGATCCAGCGATTTGGTCTCGACCGGGGCGACGGTGCGGGTGTCGGCTTGTGGCGCAGGCGCTTTTTCAACTGGACGCTCAACCACTGGTGCAGGCTCGGCAACTTTGACCGGGGTCGAGCAGGCGGACAGGATGGCGGCGGTGGTGATGATGAAAGCTAAGCTGCTGAGTTTGCGCATTTGATTCTCCTAGTAGTGAAAGGTAAGGTTGCTGCTTGAACTTACTGCATGAACGGACCCCAGGTGGGCTCCTTGATGTTGCCCGCCTGAGTCGTCAGGCGTTGTTTTACACGTCCATCCACCGACACCACGGCCAGCGACTTGCGGCCGCCGGCTTGCGTGGCGTACATGATGTATTTGCCGTTCGGGGCAAAGCTTGGATTCAGGTCGTCGGTGCTGTCGGACAGGCGCTGCTCCTGGCCGCTGGCCAGGTCCATCGCGTACAGCTGGTAGTTGCCGTCGCGGCGGGAGATGTAGGCCAGCGTCTTGCCGTCGGCCGACACGTGCGGGCTGATGTTGTAGTTGCCGGTGAAGGTGATGCGCTTGGCGTCGCCGCCGTCGGCGTTCATGCGGTAGATTTGCGGGCCGCCGCTGCGGTCGCTCATGAAGTAGATGCTGCCGTCCGGCGCGAAGTGGGCTTCGGAATCGATGCCGGCGCTGTTGGAGACGCGCTTGAGGCTGCTGCCGTCGGCGTTGACGGTGTAGATCTGCGTGTGGCCGTCCTTGGACAGCGACACGGCCAGCTTGTTGCCGGCCGGCGACCAGGTCGGCGCCGAGTTGCTGCCTTTTTCGTTGGCGATCACGGTGCGGGCGCGGGTGATCAGGTTTTGCACGTAGACCACCGGCTTCTTCTGCTCAAACGACACGTAGGCGACCTTGGTGCCGTCCGGCGACCACGATGGCGAGATGATGGGCTCGTTCGAGCGCAGCGCCATCTGTTCGCCTTCGCCGTCGGCGTCGGCCACCATCAGCTGGAAGCTCTTCGGGCCGTCCTGGCGCACGTAGGCGATGCGGGTGGAGAAGGCGCCGCGGATGCCGGTCAGCTTCAGGTAGATGTCGTCGGCGATCTTGTGCGCGGTCAGGCGCACGAACTGCGGCGTTGGCGACAGGCCCAGCTGCGACAGCTCGCTCTGCTTGACGGTGTCGAGCAGCTTGTAGCGCACTTCATAGTTGCCGTCGGCCAGCTTGGCGACGGTGCCGACCGCCAGCGCGTCGGCGCCCTTGGCCTTCCAGCCGCTGTAGTCGATGTTGTTCATGCTGGTGATGACGCCGGCGTCGATGATCTTGAACGCGCCGCTGCGCTCCAGGTCGGCCTTGATGATGGCGGAGATTTCCTGCGGTGCGACGTTCTCGTCGGCAAAACCGGCCACGGCGATCGGGATCTGGTTGCTGCCGACGCCGGAAATCTCGATCCGCATCTGGGCGTAGGCGCTGCCGGTGGCGGCCAGCGCCAGGCCGGCGGTCAGGATCACTTGGTTCAGTTTTTTCATGGTGGTCATCAGTGCATATCCTTCATGTTGAAATCGGCGACGAATTCGCGCTCTACCGTACCATCTTTTTTCTTGGGTAGTGGTGACGATTTGGCGATGGCGTTTTCAATCGCGCTGTCATAGGCGGCCGAGCCGCTGCTCTTCATCTTGCGCACGCCGATGATCTCGCCGGTCGGCAGCTGCGTGATCTGGTAGGTCGCGCTCAGCGTGTCGTCGACCGTGCCGTAGACCAGGTTGCTCTTGATCTTGGCGCGGATCGCCGCCTGGTAGCCGCCATCGACGCGGCCGCCGGTCGACACGGCCGCCGTGCCTGCCGTGCCCTTGGCGGCGGCGCCCGTGATGCGGCTCATCTCGGCCGCGAAGGCCTTGTCCTTGGCGGCCTTGTCGGCTTTTTCCTTGGCCAGTTTCTCGGCGGCGGCTTTCTTCTTGTCCTTTTCAGCCTGCAGCTTTTCTTCCTTCAGCTTGTCCTCGGCGTCCTGCTTTTCCTGTTTCTCGGCCTTCTTCTTCGCTTCCAGCTTGGCCAGCTTCTCGTCGGCTTCCTTCTTCAGCTTGGCCTGCTTGGCTTCTTCCAGCTTTTTCTCTTCGTCGAGTTTTTTCTTCAGCTTCAGGCGCTCCAGCGCGATGTCCGGCTCCTTCGGCACGGGCGGCGCTTCCACCGGCGGCGGAGGCGGGGCCTTGACCACTGGCGCAGGCTCGGGTTCCGGCTCCGGTTCGGGCTGCGGCGGGGCCGGCGGCGCGGCTTCCTGCACCTTCATGTCCCAGATCTCGGCCTGCACTTCGGTCGGCTCGTTGTTTTGCCAGCTCACGCCCACCCACAGGAACAGCAGCAGCACGGCGTGCATCGCCGCGGCCAGCAGCACGGAGCGCCAGCCTTCATTTTGTCGCGGCACTCTGTAAGGGCCGCCTGCCGTTGCGGGTTTCATCGTTTGCACTATGGTTTACTTGGTGGCCAGGCCAACGCGGGTTATGCCCATCTTTTTCGCTTCCGAGATCAGCTGGATCACGTCGTCGTACTTGCTTTCCTTGTCGCCGGCGATCAGCACAGGGTAGTCGGGATGGTCGGTATGGATGGTGCGCAGCTTCTTGACCAGCGCGTCGCGGTTGGGCGCCGTCTCCGGCGCTTCCTCGCCCTTGCCCTTGACGCCGATCGACAGCGCGCCGTTCGGCTTGATGACGATCTGCACGAAGTCGCTAGGCGGCTTGGTGGATTTTTCCGCGTTGGGCAGGTTGACCACGCTCGGGTCGTTAGCCGACGGCATCACCATGAAAATAATCAGCAGCACCAGCATCACGTCGATGTAGGGCACGACGTTGATCTCGGACTTGAACTTGCGGCCGCGGCTGCCGCGCATGCTGCTGGAGAATGAGGAAGCCATGATCTGTCTGCCTTCTTAACGCGACTGGCGCTGCAGGATATTGGAGAACTCTTCGACGAAGCTTTCGAAGCGGATCGCCAGGCGGTCAATATCGTGCGAAAAACGGTTGTAGGCAACCACGGCCGGAATCGCCGCGAACAGGCCGATGGCGGTGGCGATCAGCGCTTCGGCAATGCCGGGGGCGACCGCCGCCAAGGTGGCCTGCTGCACGTTGGCCAGGCCGCGGAAGGCGTTCATGATGCCCCACACGGTGCCGAGCAGGCCGATGTACGGCGACACCGAACCGACCGACGCCAGGAAGGCCAGGTGCGATTCCAGCACGTCCATCTCGCGCTGGAAGGCAGCGCGCATGGCGCGGCGGGCGCCGTCGAGCACGGCGCCGAAGTCCATGGTTTCGCGGCTGGCGGTGTAGGCCGCCTTGCTCTTGATGTACTCGCCCATGCCGGCTTCGAAGATGCGCGCCAGCGGGCCGCTGTTGGCGCGGTCCTTGCCGGCGTTCTGGTGCAGCGCGTGCAGGTTGCCGCCGGCCCAGAAGGTCTTTTCAAATTCGATCGTCAGGCGGCGCGCCGAGCGCACGGCGAAGATCTTGCTGAAGATGTAGGTCCAGCTGGTCAGCGAGATGATGAACAGCAGCGCCATGATCAACTGCACAATCAGGTGCGCATTGGTGATGAGGGACAGGAAAGATAGGTCTTGGGTGACGTTCATGTAGTTTTCAGTCTGATCAGTCTGTTTTAGTGGTGACACTGTTGCGCATTTTTTCCACAACCGCCGGAGGTACGGCACGCGGATTCAGGTCCGAGCCGACACAGCCGACTTTAACCTTGGCCG
Organism: Duganella sp. LjRoot269; assembly: GCF_964254095.1. NCBI lineage: Bacteria > Pseudomonadati > Pseudomonadota > Betaproteobacteria > Burkholderiales > Oxalobacteraceae > Duganella > Duganella sp. LjRoot269. The sequence goes on from NZ_CAXUSL020000001.1 coordinate 2,380,745, forward strand.
TGTTCAGCAACTGTTCGCCGCACCACGCCTGTTGCACGAAAACAATCGAGGCGCGGCCTAGCTTTTCGATACCAAGTGTTAATTTTAGTTCATCGTCCAGCCTAGCAGGCGCATGATACTCCGCGCTGACGCTTTTGACGACGAACATGACGTCGTGTTCCCGCAGCAAGGCGTGCTGTTCGACATCGATCGCGCGCAGCCATTCAGTGCGGGCGCGCTCAAAGAATTTGAGGTAGTTCGCGTAATAGACGATACCGCCGGCGTCGGTGTCTTCGTAGTAGACCCGTACGTTCCAGATAAACTCTGCAGGCATGTTATTTTGACTACTAGTGAGATTGAGCAACATTCTACGCGATTTTGTTGTTTTCGTTGAAGCATGGACGGGTGAATTCACGTCAAATCCGATAATTAGCCGGATTTTTCAACTTGCGCGCAAAAAATTGCACTTGCGACAGTAAAGCGTTTTACTGGCAACTTGCCAAGGGTTGTAACAACCGCTTACGAATCAATTCATGAATGAATGGTCGGCTAAGCCCCTCTTAAGCAAGAGGGGCCGCAAATACGCTAGGGATTAAACGCTGCGCTTGATGTTGAGCGGGCCGTAGCCCTGGCAGGTCGGCATCATCTCGATGCGGTTGATGTTGATGTGCGGCGGCAGCGTGGCGATCCAGTACGCGGTGTTGGCGATGTCCTCGGCCGTCAGCGGCTCGGTGCCTTCGTAGACCTTGGCCGCCGCCGCGTCGTTGCCCTTCAGGCGCACGTTGGAGAACTCGGTGCCGCCGCACAGGCCCGGGGCCAGGTTGGTGGCGCGCACGCCGGTGCCGACCAGGTCGGCCCGCAGGTTGAGCGTGAACTGTTCGACAAACGCCTTGGTGGCACCGTAGACGTTGCCGCCCGGGTAGGGCGTGTCGCCGGCCACCGAGCCCAGGTTGATGACGGTGCCGCTGCCGCGCGCCACCATCGAAGGCAGGATCGCGCGCGTCATCGCCACCAGGCCGCTGCAGTTGGTGGCGATCATCGTGTCCCAGTCTTCCAGCGACGATTCGTGCGCCGGCGTGACGCCCAGCGCCAGGCCGGCATTGTTGATCAGCACGTCGATCTGCTGCCATTCGGCCGGCAGGCTGTCGAGCGCGGCCTTGATCGAGGCCTTGTCGGTCACGTCCAGCACGAGGGGGCGGGCGGCCGCGCCCAGTTCGGCCGACAGCGCCTGCAGGCGGTCTTCGCGGCGGCCGCTGATCAGCACTTTGTGGCCGTTCTGGACGAAGGTGCGTGCCATGGCGGCGCCGAAGCCGGCGGTGGCGCCCGTGATGAAGACGATCATGATCTATCCTTGGTGGTCAATGTTGGGGAAAATTGTAGCCGAAATGACTGCTTTGCTTATGGCGGCCATGAAAAAGGCTTTAAAGTTATTTTTAATGCAATCATTTCCTTGCTCAATTCTGGCGCATAAATTACAATCGGGCTTCCATTACGTCTCACGTAACTGGCGAAAAGCTGCAGGAATCGGCAAAACGTCCCTGATTTGGTGCGTTTTCCGACTGTCGGCGAAAGGTGGGCATCCACCGGGAAACGTGAGATTTCAATAGCCGTTCGCCTGGGCAGCCCACGATGGAAATGCACGAAGAGGCTGCCTGTCCGCTATCGGCTTCCCTCATTCGATCCAACTGCCAGTAACAAGCTACTCAATCGATTGGAGTTTTTCATGTTCGCAAAAGATCACACCCTCGCCAGCGTTGACCCGGAACTGTTCGGCGCCATTCAAAAAGAAAACACCCGTCAGCACGATCACATCGAACTGATCGCCTCGGAGAACTACACCTCGCCAGCGGTGATGGAAGCCCAGGGTTCGCAGCTGACCAATAAATACGCCGAAGGCTACCCAGGCAAGCGCTACTACGGCGGTTGCGAGTATGTCGACGTCGTCGAGCAACTGGCGATCGACCGCGTCAAGCAGCTGTTCGGCGCGGAAGCGGCCAACGTCCAGCCTAACTCGGGCTCGCAGGCCAACCAGGGCGTGTTCTTCGCCGTGCTGAAACCGGGCGACACCATCATGGGCATGTCGCTGGCCGAAGGCGGCCACCTGACCCACGGCATGCCGCTGAACATGTCCGGCAAATGGTTCAACGTCGTCTCCTACGGCCTGACCGCTGCGGAAGACATCGACTATGACGCCATGGAAGCACTGGCCAAGGAACACAAGCCCAAGCTGATCATCGCGGGCGCCTCGGCGTTCTCGAAAAAGATCGACTTCGAGCGCTTCGCCGCCGTCGCCAAAGCGGTGGGCGCGTACTTCATGGTCGACATGGCGCACTACGCCGGTCTGATCGCCGCCGGCCTGTACCCTAACCCTGTGCCGCACGCCGACTTCGTCACCTCGACCACGCACAAATCGCTGCGCGGCCCGCGCGGCGGCATCATCCTGATGAAGGCCGAGCACGAGAAGATCATCAACTCGGCCATCTTCCCAGGCATCCAGGGCGGCCCGCTGATGCACGTGATCGCCGGCAAGGCTGTCGCGTTCAAGGAAGCGCTGACCCCCGAGTTCAAGGCTTACCAGCAACAGGTCGTCATCAACGCCGACGTGCTGGCCAAGACCCTGATCAAGCGCGGCCTGCGCATCGTTTCCGGCGGCACCGAGTCGCACGTGATGCTGGTGGACCTGCGTCCGAAGAACCTGACCGGCAAGGAAGCGGAAGCGATCCTGGGCACGGCGCACATCACCACCAACAAGAACGGCATTCCTAACGATCCGCAGAAGCCATTCGTGACTTCCGGCATCCGCCTGGGCTCGCCGGCGATGACCACCCGCGGCTTCAAGGAAGCGGAAGCGGAAGAAGTGGGCAACCTGATCGCCGACGTGCTGGACAACCCGCACGACGCGGCCACCATCGAGCGCGTCAAGGCGGCGGTGAAGGTGCTGGCTGACAAGTTCCCTGTCTACGCCAAGTAATTGCAGCATCGTGACGCCGGCGACCGCCGGCGTCACACTACCACCGAGGCGCATGCCCATATGAAATGTCCGTTCTGCCAGCATGACGATACCCAGGTTCTCGATACGCGTGTATCCGAGGAAGGGGATTCCATACGCCGGCGCAGGCGCTGCGGTAAATGTGATAAACGATTTACCACGTATGAGCGCATCGAACTGGTGATGCCGTATGTGGTCAAGAAGAACGGCAGCCGCACCGAGTATGCGGCGGCCAAGCTGCGCGGCAGCCTGACCCTGGCCTTGCGCAAGCGGCCCGTGGCGGCGCCTGCCGTCGATGCGGCCATACTGTCCATTGAGGAAAAGCTGCTGACCAGCGGACAGCGCGAAGTCGACACCGGCTACATCGGCGAGCTGGTGATGCAGGAACTGAAGCGCCTGGACAAGATCGCCTACATCCGCTTTGCGTCGGTGTATAAAAACTTCGAAGACCTGGCCGAGTTCCAGGATGCGATTGCCGAAGTCGGCCAGGACCGCAAGCCACGCAAGGCTTGATCGTCCGCCGGCCTACGGCTGGCGCACTTTTGATACATCTCATACTCTCTGCAGTAAGCGCTGCTAACTTCTAGCACAGTCGTGATCGACTTTGCGGAGGTGTGCCGTGCGCGCACGTGCTTTGTTGTCCGGTTTTACGCTGGTGGAAATACTGGTCGCCGTGCTGTTGCTGGCGTTTGGTATCGTCGGCGGCGTGGCGATGCAACTGGCGGCGCTGCGCACGCGGCATCAGGCGGTGCTGGTGTCGCAGGCAACGCAGCTGGCCACCAGCCTGGCCGAACGCATGCGCGCCAACGCCGATCAAATGCGCCTTGGCGATGGCGCCAATCCCTATCTGCTGCTCAACTACGATGCGCTGGCCGATCCTCATCCGTCGGCGCCGGCGGCGCTGTGCTATGGCGGCGCCTGCGATAGCGCGCAGCTGGCATCGTTCGATCTGTACGAGATCAAGGTGCAGGTGCGCGACCGGCTGCCGGCGGGGCGCGTGCTGGTGTGCCGCGATGCCGGCCTGTGGGTGGGCGGAAAATTGCGCTGGGCCTGCGGTGGCGGGGCCGGCGCGCCGCTGGTGGTCAAGGTCGGCTGGCATGGCAAGAATCCGGACGGCACGCCGCGCAAGGACGATGCCGGCGAATTCGCGCCCGGCGTCGCGCTGGCGGTGGGAGCGACGCGATGAACGCGCCGAGGCTGCTCATGCGATCGCCGCCCTCGCACCCGGCCGGCTGGACGCTGGTCGAATTCGCCATCGCGCTGCTGTTGGGCCTGCTCGTCACCTTGGTGGCCGGCAGTTTGCTGCTGGCGGCCGCCGGCAATTACCGCAACCACAATGAAAACTCCTGGCTCAACGACGACGGCCGCCAGGCGCTGGACATCATGGCGCAGGCCATACGCCAAAGCGCCTACGTCAACTGGGACAGCAAGGCCGCGCCGGCCGAACTGGCGGCCGACGCGCCTGCGCCCGTTGCCGGACTGGACGCGAGCAGCATCGGCCGGGGCAGCGCGGACATCTCCGCGCCATTGCCGGCCGTGGCGCACGGCAGCGACGTGCTGGCGTTGCGCTTCTCCGGTTCGGGCGAGGGCGGCAACGGCGACGGCTCCAGCCTGAACTGCGCCGGCTTTGGCGTCGCCATACCGCACGCGGAGGCAGAGCGCGGCTGGAGCATATTCTATGTCGCCGCCGATGCTGCCGGCGAAGCGGAACTGCGCTGCAAATACCGTGGCGCCTCCGGCTGGGGCGCCGATGCGATCGTGCACGGCGTCGATTCCTTTCAAGTGCTGTACGGGCTGGACACCGACGTTGCGGCCGACGGCATTCCCAATACTTACGTCAACGCCAGGACGGTCGACGCGCTGGATGCCGCGCTGGCGCTGGTCGGCGGCACGCCGGATGAACGCCAGCGCGACCTGAACCGCAAGACCTGGTGGAAGCGCGTGTGCAGCATCAAGGTCGCCTTGCTGCTGCACGGCGACAGCAACTCGCGCGCCGACACGGTGGCGACGCAATTCGATCTGTTCGGCGCCGCGTATTCCGAGGCGCACGGCGACGACGAGGGCGTGCGCATCATGGAAGGCAGCTTGCCGGCGGCCCAGCGCACGCGGGCGCGGCGCGTGGTCGGCATGACAGTCGCGTTGCGCAACCGGAGCGGCGGATGAAGCGCGCGCGGCGGCAGCGGGGTGTGACCGTGCTGGTCTGCTTGATGATGCTGATCCTGGTGATGCTGCTGGGTGTGTCGGCGGCGCAAATGAGTTTGCTGGGCGAGAAGGCCGCGCGCGGTGAGCGCGACCGGGACGTGGCGTTTCAGGCGGCGGAGGATGCCTTGGCGGATGCGGAGCGCGATATACAGGCCGGCCCTGCGGTGCCATGCGACGCGGTGCCCGGTACTGCGCCGGTCTGGCAGCGGGTGGATCTGTCCGGCGTGGAAGACGGCGGCAAATGCACGCTTTCTTATGGCGCGCGAACCGGCGCCGCGATGTCGACCGGCGAGGGCTTCCTGCCGTTCAAGAAGCCGCGTTATGTGATCGAGCGCATGGAGTGTCATCCGCCGGGCGAGGATGCGTCGGCCGGCGCGGCGGCCAGCTATTGCTACCGCGTGACCGCGATCGGCTTTGGCGCCAGGCCGGCGACCGAGGTAGTGCTGCAAACCGTGTTCAGCAAGCCGGATTGAGGGGAGTGTCATGCATGTCTTAAAAGTGGCGCCGGTATGGTTGCTGATGGCGATGGACGTTTGCGCCGCGCCACCGGTGTTGAATATTGCCAGCGAACCGCTTGCCGCTGCTTGTCGTACGGTGACACCGGGCAGCGCGACCGTCAGCGTCGCGGGTCCCACGTTGCTCGTGGCGGCCGCGGGCGGTGGAGATCTGTTTCAGGCAACGATGGATATCGGCGACTGGAGCGGTCACTTTGAACGCATCGCCTTGCTGTCGGCATCGCCCACCGCGTCGTGGGACGCCGGTGCCATCCTCACCGGCGACTCCGCGCATGCACCGTTGCCGCTGCCAGCGGAGCGGCGAATCTACACGTCGGTTGTGCAGGCGGACGGTACGCTGAGCGGCGCGCCCTTCGAGTGGTCCGCGTTATCCGCCGCCCAGCAGGCGTTGCTGAATCAAGCACCGCCAACAGCAGCGGCCAAGCCCGTTCGGACAGCAGATGGCCTGGGCGAATTGCGACTTGCCTATCTGCGCGGCGACCGTAGTGGCGAAGGCACGCTGTTCCGCCGCCGAGGCAGCGTGCTGGGCGACTCGGTCCATGGCACACCGGTGTTCGTCGGCCCGCCTGCTGGCGCTTCGCCGGGCGCCGACTACCAGGTTTTCCGGATGCGCCACAAAGCCCGCCGCCAAGTCATCTACCTGGGCGCCAACGACGGCATGCTGCACGCTTTCGACGCCGGCACCGGCAAGGAGCTGTACGCCTATGTGCCCGACGCCCTGATGCCGGTACTGAACCGGCTGCCGGGCAAAGACTACGTCCACCGAGCCTACGTCGACGGCCCCGCCGGCACGGCAGATGCACTGATTGCCGGCAACTGGCGCACCGTCCTGGTGTCAGGCATGGGCGGGGGCGCGCAAGGCGTGTTCGCACTCGATGTCACCGATCCTGAACGCCTGGACGCCACCACTGCGCTGTGGGAATTCACGGACCGCGACGATCCCATGATGGGCAACGTCACCACACCACCGCAGATCGCGAAGGTTCGCATGAGTATGAGCGGCGGCGTGGCCAGCTATCGCTATTTCGCCATCGTCGCCAGCGGCTTGAACAACTACGCCGGCGACGGCCACACCAGCACAGCCGGCAAGGGCGCCTTGTTCCTGCTGGCTCTGGACAAGGCGGGCGACGCACCGTGGCAACTCAACAGCAATTACTACCGCCTGATCACTCCGATCGCCGACGCCACGTTGGCGAACGCGCTGAGCGCGCCGGTGCTGGCGCTGGACCGCGACGGCGCGCTGGCCTACGCCTATGCCGGCGACCTGCAAGGCAATCTGTGGCGCTTTGACTTTGGCGGCGCCGCGCCGTGGAAAGGCGCGGGCAAGGCGCCGCTGTTCAGTGCCCGCGATGCGAGCGGCAAGCGCCAGCCCATCGCCCAGCAGCCGATGCTGGCCTACGCCACGGGCGGCGGCTACATGGTGCTGTTCGGCACCGGCGCACTGATAGAACGAGCAGACCTGTTGCCCGCCAGTTTCTCGACGCAGTCGTTCTACGCGATCCATGACAGTCTCGCCGTGCCCATGGATGCTGTGTCCGGTCGGCGCCAACTAACGGAGCGTGTGCTGACGGCAGGCGCAGGTGTGGCCGATTTGCTCGGCATCAGCGGCCGCGAGGCGGAGCCTGGCAGCAAGGGCTGGTATGTGGACTTCCTGCGGTCCGCCAGCAGCGGCGAGCGCAGCATCGACAGCGGCAGGCTGCTTGGCGGCGAAGTGGTGTTCAACACGCTACTGCCCGGCACCGGTGCATGCGGCGCCTCCAGCAGCCGCAGCTACGCCTTGAACGCGCTGAGCGGCTTGCCCGATGGCTATGCTGTTTTTATGCCGTCGCCAGTCAGCATCGGTTACCCGCTGATAGGCGCGCCGATGACTGCCTATGCGGCGACGCCGTCGTTGCTGTTGGCGTCCGTCACTCGCACGGCACCCGATTCAACCGGCCAGGCCCGCATCGACAAGACCTACAACCTGATCAATCCGGCCGCACCTGGAGCCACGCCTGTTGGCAGCGTCAAGGTGAAGTTGCGGGCCGGCCGGCTCAGCTGGCGCGAGGTGGCCAACTGGCGCGAACTGCATGAGGCCTTGAAATGAACGGGGCGCGATGCAAGGCGTTCAGCATGATCGAGCTGTTGGTTGTGCTGGTGATCCTGGCCGTGCTGGCAGCGCAGGCGATGCCGAGCTACCAGCAGCATGTGATACGTGCGCGCCGCGCCGAGGGGCAGGCAGCGCTGCTGCAGTTGATGCAGCAGGAAGAACGTTTTTTCACGCAGACCAATACCTATATCGCGTTCTCCGCCGGCGTCACGGAGCCGGAGGCGCGGCAGTTCAAGTGGTGGAGCAGCAATGGCGCGCTGACCAGCGCTTACGAAATCGAAGGCAAGGCCTGCGATGGCGAACTGATTTCGCAATGCGTGCAACTGGTCGCCAAGCCGGGAGCCGCGGTCGTGGATCGCAATTTCCACGACGAAGATTGCCAGCAACTGACGCTGACCAGCACCGGCCTGCGGCTCGCGTCCGGCCCGTCCACGCGGTGCTGGCCATGAGCGGCCCGTCGCGGCGCGGCTACTCGCTTACCGAATTACTGATCGTGCTGGTGTTGGCCGGCATACTGCTGGCGGTCGCGGTGCCCAGCTATGTCGGCGTGCTGCGGCGCCAGCAACTGCGCATCGCCGTCAACGACCTGGTCGCCGCCATCAACTTGACACGCTCGCATGCCGTCGCGCGCGGCGGCAAGGTATTGCTGGTGCCGCTGGACCCGTCCGGCAGCTCCTGGCGCGAAGGCTGGGTGGTATTTGTCGATGAAAACAACAACCGTCGCCCCGACGCGGGCGAGCTGCTGCTGTTCCAGCATGGTCCGCTGGCGGAAGGCATCAGTGTGGCCTCGGTTTTTTCATCGAGTGCAACACCGGCCTACCTTGCCTATAATAGCGCTGGGCGTGCTTGCAGCGCCGGCAACAGCCTGGCGGCCCGCTGGGGCACGCTGTCGCTGGTGCAGGGGGACAGCACGCGCAATATCAAGATCAATATGCTGGGCCGGGTGCGCGTATGCGATCCGGCGGTGGACGGCGCAAGCTGCTCCAGCGCTACTGACTAAGGACAAAGTGAACATCAGCAACGATCTCGAAGGCATGACGCTGGCGCTGGAATGGGCCGCGAAAGGCTTGTACACCACGTCGCCGAACCCGCACATCGGCTGTGTGATCGTGCGCGACGGCCAGGTGATCGGTGCCGGTGTGACGCAGCAGGCCGGTGGCGACCATGCCGAAATCCAGGCGCTCAAGGATGCGCAGGCGCGCGGCCACGATGTGCGCGGCGCCACCGCCTATGTCACGCTGGAGCCTTGCAACCACTATGGCCGCACGCCGCCATGTTCGGACGCGCTGGTGCGCGCCGGCCTGGGCCGCGTGGTGGCGGCGATGGAGGATCCGAATCCGCTGGTGGCCGGGCAGGGCATGGCCAAGCTGGCCGCCGCCTGCATCGAGACCAGCACCGGCCTGCTGGCTGCGCAGGCCTACGAACTGAACATCGGCTTTTTCTCGCGCATGACGCGTGGCCTGCCGTGGGTGCGCATGAAAACCGCCGCCAGCCTGGACGGCATGACGGCGCTGCACAACGGCGTCAGCCAATGGATCACCGGCCCGGAAGCGCGCGCGGACGGCCATGCCTGGCGCGCCCGCGCCTGCGCCATCCTGACCGGCATCGGCACCGTCAAGGCCGACGATCCGCAGCTGAACGTGCGCGCGGTGGAAACGCCGCGCCAGCCGCGCCGCATCGTGGTCGACGGCAAGCTTGATATCAGCCTTTCCGCCAAGATATTGGAAGGCGGCGGCACGTGGATCGCGGCGGCGGTGGCCAATCCGGAAAAGGAAGCGGCGTTGCGCGCGGCCGGCGCCGAGATCATCATGCTGCCCAACGCATCGGGCAAGGTCGACCTGCCCGCGCTGATGCGCGAACTGGGCCGCCGCCAGATCAACGAGCTGCACGTGGAGGCGGGTGGCAAGCTGAACGGCTCGCTGATACGCGAGGGCTGCGTCGACGAGTTGCTGGTGTATCTGGCGCCGTCGCTGATCGGCGACGGGCAGGGCATGTTCGCCTTGCCGGCGTTGACCGACCTGTCGCTCAAGCAACAGTTGAAATTTCACGAGGTTAAGCAGGTCGGCGAAGATTTGCGTATCCTTGCACGATTCACTCATTAATTTAGATTGCACTCACATGTTTACTGGAATTGTCGCCGCTATCGGCAAAATTGAATCGGTCAAACCGCTCGAAGGCGGCTCGTTCGCGGGCGTACGCCTGGACATCAACGCCGGCGGCCTGCCGCTGGCCGACGTCGCGCTGGGCGACTCGATCGCCATCAACGGCGCCTGCATGACCGTGGTCGAGAAGGACGACACCAGTTTCCGCGTCGACGTCTCGCGCGAGAGCCTCAATTGCACCGTCGGCCTCGACACCCTGACCGAAGTGAACCTGGAAAAGGCGCTGACCCTGAACGAACGTCTCGGCGGCCACCTGGTTTCCGGCCACGTGGACGGTCTGGGTGTGGTGCGTAAGTTCGAGGCGGTGGGCGAATCGTGGGAGCTGGTCATTGAAGCGCCGCACGACCTGGCCAGGTTCCTGGCGTTCAAGGGCTCGATCGTCGTCAACGGCGTGTCGCTGACGGTGAATCGCGTGACCGACATCGGCAGCGGCAAGGACCTGGTCTGCCAGTTCTCGATCAACCTCATCCCGCACACGATCGCCATGACCACGCTGAAGCATCTGGAAGTGGGCAAGCAGGTCAACCTGGAAATCGACTTGATCGCCCGCTACGTGGAGCGGATGGTGTCGGTGTCCAGCATCATCGGTAAGTAAAGGGGAACCTCAACCGGGCGCGGCAAGACCCCTGAGCCGGGCCAGCGCTTCGTTGACGATTTCGCCAAAACTGCGTTGTTCCGATGCGTCGACCCACTGACCAAAGGCCACGCGGAAAACTGCGATGCCCGTCTCGGCTGCGAGACTGGCATCCGGCTCGGGAACGCCGCGCTGGCGCAAGCCTGCGGCCAGCGCCAGCGCCAGGTTGGCGAGCTTCATCAGCTCGCGTTCAAGAAGTTCTGTATTGGCGGCGATCACCGCACTGCGCTGTCGAGAAAACGGGCGATGCGTGGCGACGAAGAAGTCGGCCGTCCCGTTCAACGCGGCGGCAATAGCTTCCATCGCGGAAGCGTTTGCCGGCGCGTTGCCGAGCCCGTCCATCATTACCTGCTGCAGGCGCTCAGACCCGTTGAAAAGTACTTCCCGCTTGTCGGCGAAGTAGCGAAAGAACGTGCGCGCAGTCAGCCCGGCCCGCGCGGCAATGTCGGCAACGGTCGTTTGCTCATATCCCACATCACCGAACAATTCCAGTGCCGCCTGCCGAAAGCGGCCTGCGGCATCCGGTTCCCATCGCCCCATGATTTTTCCTGGTGTTGACACAAAGTGACATTATAGGTCTATACTGATGACACTTGATGACATCACTTCGAAAGGAAATCCCATGCGCTTACTCGTTACCGGTGCGTCCGGCTGGATCGGCTCGGCCACCGTCACCGAACTGATCGCCGCAGGACATCATGTTCTTGGGCTGGCCCGATCGGATGAAGCCGCCGCCAAAGTTGACAAGCTGGGCGCCGAAGTGGTTCGCGGCAGCCTGGATGACTTGGCCAGCCTGCGCGCGGCCGCCGGGCGGGCAGAGGGCGTGGTGCACCTCGGCTACAGCCACGACTTCTCTCAAATGGCGGCCGCCGCGCGGATGGACCTCACGGCCATCGAGACGTTCGCCGATGTGCTGGAAGACTCGAATGGTCCGCTGCTCATCGCCTCCGGCACGCTGGGGCTGGCTACGGGGCGGATCGGCACGGAACGCGACATGCCCAATATCTCGATGCATCCGCGCCTGGGGAATGCGGCGTACACGCTGAGTCTGGTGGAGCGCGGCATTCGGGCGATGGTGATGCGCTTTTCGCCGACTGTGCACGGCGCCGGCGGCGATCATGGATTCGTCTCCGTGCTCGCCAGCATCGCGCGCAAGAAGGGCGTGTCGGCGTACATCGGCGATGGCCGGAACCGGTGGTCCGCGGTGAACCGGCTGGATGCAGGCAAGCTGGTTCAACTGGCGATCGACAAGGCTCCTGCGGGCAGCGTGCTGCACGCTGTTGGCGAGGAAGGCGTCGCCACGCGGGAGATCGCTGCTGCGCTGGGCCAATTTCTCAATGCGCCGGTGACGACAATCCCAGCGGACCAGGCGCGCGAGCATTTTGATTGGCTCGGCATGTTCTTCGGCCTGGATGCGGCCGCATCGAGCGCCGCCACCCGCGAGTTGCTGGATTGGCAACCACGGCATCCGACACTGCTGGAAGATATCGCAGCCGGGCACTATCGAGGAGAATAGGACTGTCACCACGTTGGGCAGCGGTTTTTCGCGGAAAAACCGGCGTTTCCGGTTGGGGTGGCGTAAATCCTTTAAAATAGCGGGTTAAGAAACGTTCTAGCTCAGCTACAAAGGATTAAAAATGTCTATTTCCAGCACCGAAGAAATCGTCGCCGAACTGCGCGCTGGCCGCATGGTGATCCTGGTCGACGAGGAAGACCGGGAAAACGAGGGCGACCTGGTGCTTGCGGCGGACTTCGTCACGCCTGAAGCCATCAACTTCATGGTCAAGTACGCGCGTGGCCTGGTCTGCCTGACCCTGACCGAGGAGCGCTGCGACCAGCTGAACCTGTCGATGATGTCGGCCCGTAACGGCACCGCCTTCGGCACCAACTTCACGGTGTCGATCGAGGCGGCCGAAGGCGTGACCACCGGCATCTCGGCGGCCGACCGCGCCAAGACCATCCAGGTGGCCGTGGCCAAGGACACGCTGCCGTCGGACATCGTCCAGCCGGGCCACATCTTCCCGCTGAAGGCGCAAAAGGGCGGCGTGCTGATGCGCGCCGGCCATACCGAAGCCGGTTGCGACCTGACCTCGATGGCCGGCCTGACGCCGGCCTCGGTGATCTGCGAGATCATGAAGGACGACGGCACCATGGCGCGCCTGCCGGACCTGCTGGAATTCGCCAAGGAACACGGCCTGAAGATCGGCACCATCGCCGACCTGATCCACTACCGCAGCCGCAACGAGTCGCTGGTCGAGAAGATCGGCGAGCGTCCGCTGAAGACGGCGCAGGGCGACTTCCGCATGATCGCCTTCCGCGACAAGCCGAGCGGCTCGGCGCACCTGGCGCTGGTGCACGGCGACATCGAAAAGAGCAAGGAAACCCTGGTGCGCGTGCACCAGCCGGTGTCCATCCTGGATATCCTGGAATCGGAAGCGACCACCCACTCGTGGAACCTGTCGTCGTCGCTGGCGGCGGTCAAGGCGTCCGAGCGCGGCGTGATCGTGCTGCTCAATTGCGAAGAGACGGCGGAGCAGTTCTTCGCCCAGTTCGACGCGCTGGGCAAGCCGGAAACCAAGCCGAAGGGCCGCGCGGCCAGCATGGACCTGCGCAGCTACGGTATCGGCGCGCAGATCCTGCGTGAAGTCGGCGTCTGCAAGATGCAGCTGCTGGCCAGCCCGCGCAAGATGCCGTCGATGACGGGCTTCGACCTGGAAGTGACCGGCTACCTGGCCAAACCGAACTAACAACCCAACATATAAAGAGGCACTCCATGACTGTAGGAAGCTACGAAACCAATTTGTCCGGCGATGGCCTGCGTGTCGGCATCGTCCAGGCCCGCTTTAACGAAGACGTCTGCCACGGCCTGCTGTCGGCCTGCCTGGCCGAACTGAAACACCTGGGCGTGGCCGATGAAGACGTGCTGCACGTGACCGTGCCGGGCGCGCTGGAAGTGCCGCTGATCCTGCAGAAGATGGCGGAGTCGCAGCAGTTCGACGCGCTGATCGCGCTGGGCGCGGTGATCCGCGGCGAAACCTATCACTTCGAGCTGGTGTCGAACGAATCGGGCGCGGGCATCACCCGTATCGGCCTCGATTATGGTATTCCTATCGCCAACGCGATCCTGACCACCGAGACCGATGAGCAGGCCGAAGTGCGCATGGCCGAGAAGGGCGCCGACGCGGCGCGCGTTGCGGTTGAGATGGCCAATCTGACCATCGCCCTGGAAGAGCTGAACCAGGACAACGGCGACGACGAGTAATCAGTAATTTTGTAAGTATTTAAGAACAGGTATAACCATGACAGATAAAATTTTGCACGCCAACCCTAGCAAGAACCGTACGCCGCGCCACCGCGCGCGCGAGTTTGCGTTGCAGGGTTTGTATCAGTGGCTGCTGAACAATGAAGACGCCGCCACCGTGGTGAACAACATCCGCGCCGCGCACGGCTTCGACAAGGCGGACGGCGATCACTTCACTGTGCTGCTGTACGGCGCGATCAAGGATTCGGTGGCGCTGCGCGAAAGCTTCGCCTCGCTGGTCGACCGCGGCGTGGCGGAACTGTCCCCGATCGAGCACGCCGTGCTGCTGATCGGTGCGTTCGAGCTGAAGAACAACCTGGAAATCCCTTACCGCGTCGTCATCAACGAAGCGGTCGAGCTGACCAAGTCCTTCGGCGGTATCGATGGCCATAAATATGTCAACGGCGTGCTGGACAAGCTGGCTGCCAAGGTTCGTCCCGACGAGGTCGCCGCCGATAAGAAACGCTAAGCGGCGTCCGGTACTGTTAAAAGCCACCCAAGGTATCTTGCGGTGGCTTTTTTTATATTTGCTTTGACGGGCAGAGGAGGGCGCAGCAGTATCGCTTGGTTTTAAGCTAACTTGAGGCGATATCATCGAACTGAATCGACCATCCGGCCCGCAGGCCTGGCGACGGCGAGGCTGGCTGGCGCTGATCGGCTGCGCGCATATCGTGGCGTTTCTCTGCTGGCGGACGCCTGAGCGGCCTCTGGCGGCCCCCGTGGCGCCCCAGGCGGGCATCACCTATATCCTGGCCCCTGTCCAGCCGCCGCCTGAGCGGCCGAAGACGGCACAGGCGCCCGTCAGGCGGTTGCGGGAAGCGCCGGCGTCGTCATCGTTGCCGGCGCCGGCACCGGCGGTGCATCCGACCGTGCCGCAGGCCATCACCCAGACAGCGCCACCGCCCGATCCCTTCGCCTTGCCGGCCAAGCCGGACGAGGATTTGCGGCAGCGCGCCCTGAAAAGCGCGGCCGCCGTCGACAAGCAACTGCGCAAGGAAGCCTGGAATCCGCGCGACAAGTTCGTCGCCAACGACCAGACCGCGCTGGCGGCCAAGATCGGCGGCGCCTACATCGGCGGCGGCTCGGTGACGTACGAGGAAGTCACCTTGTCCGACGGCCGTCGCATGACCAAGATCCACGGTCCCGCCGGCACCTACTGCGCCTACATGGAGTCGAACGCGCTGACCGGTGGCCGAGATCCCTTCCGCGACGGCGTCAAGACCAAGGTCGGCACATGTCCAATGTAAGCTAACTAGAGGCCATATCATCGAACTGAATCGACCATCCGGCCCGCAGGCCTGGCGACGGCGCGGCTGGCTGGCGCTGATCGGCGGCGTGCATATCGTGGCGTTTCTCTGCTGGCGGGCGCCTGAGCGGCCTTTAACGGCGTCTGTGGCGGTCCGCGCGCCGGTCACTTATATTCTGGCGCCGATGCGGCGTCTCCCACCGGAGCGACCGAAAACGGCGCAGTCTTCGGAGCGCATGCGGCCGGTGCGGCCAACGAACGCCCGCAGCGTCGAACCGGCACCGATGCCGCTGCTGCCTCCGCCTCCGGCCGCGCCGCAGCCGCAAGCCATTACCCAGGCCGCGCCGCCCGATCCCTTCGCATTGCCGGTCAAGCCTGAGGACGACCTGAAACAGCGCGCGCTGAAAAGCGCCTTCAACGTCGACAAGCAGCTGCGCAAGGAAGCCTGGACGCAGCGCGACAGGGCGGTCGTCAACGACACCACGCCGCTGGCGGCGGCCATCGGCAGCGCCTACGTGGGCGGCAGCAGCGGGGCGATCGGGGAAATGGTCATGGCCGACGGCTCACGCGTGACCAAATGGCGCATGCCGGGCGGCGGCACCGCCTGCATTTACAAGGAGCCCAACACCTTCAGCGGCGGCCGCGATCCGTTCCGGGACACCGGGAGGACCTCGGTCCGGTCTTGTCCATAGGCGGAGTACAGACGTAAAAAAGCCACCTTGCGGTGGCTTCGTCGTTGCTGCCCTACATATATATTAGAGGCCGGCGATCTGGGTGCCGCTGACCGACTTTTCAGCCGCCGCCACCGGTGGCACCGGCTTGACTGGCGCTGCGGCCATCATCGGGGTAATGGTCGGCACTTTCTTACCTGCCGAAACCTGCTTCAGGCGCTGGTACTCTGCCAGCACTTTCGAGCCGTAGCCGTCGTCGTGCTCGAACGCTCCGGCGCCGACGTAGATCTTCAGGCCGGCTTCCACCGAACCACCGCGGGTCACGTAATCCTTCAGGATCAGCGAACCGACACGGATGTTGGCCACCGGGTTCAGCGCTGCCTGCAGGCCGCCCATTTCCTGGAATTTGTCGTGGTGCACTTTCGACATCACCTGCATCAGGCCTTGCGCGCCGACCGGGCTTTCCGCGAACGGATTCAGGCCCGATTCAATTGCCATCACCGCCAGGATCAGCAGCGGATCAAGTTTGATCTCGCGTGCCGTCAGGTAGGCGGTGGACACCAGCATGTTGGCGGCGTCGCCGGCTACGCGGTAACGCTTGGACAGCCAGGAGGTAACCCATTGTTGCTGCTTCTGCGTGCCCAGCAGGGCTTTTTCTTCGGCCGTCAGCGGCGCCGGGCTGGGAGCCGGTGCCGAGGCTGGCGTTTCCATCAGGGCCGACAGCGGCGGCGCCACGACGGCAACGGCTTCTGCTTCTGGTTCGTGGTTCAGGCTGTTGCTCAATGCCTTGGCCAGGTCCGGACGGACAAACAGGACTGCCATCACTACTAAAGCGGTTACACCCAAAATGGTCAGAGTATGTTGGGCGGTGGTTAACACGCCTTTTGCCGAAACGCGAGTCGTGGAAAACCACGATGCTGGCTGGCGAGCCATGGTGCGGGCAAACTGCGTTGCACCGGTGATGCGATTGATCATATAGTTCCCCTGAAATGTCCGTAAAAGCGGGTCCCTGCCAGCGTTGAACGCAGCTAAACCGGGTGCTAATGCCGTGCATCAGAAATATCTCATCGTCCGCCGCCGCTGGGAGCGCGCGTTGGACGCCGTCATTGTTTGCTTGAGCTGATCTTTCCCTGTGGTATTCGATCAGTGGCAATACAACTTCTTTCGGGGGTAAGGCAGACGCCTTTTGAAAACACTCCTTAAAATGTCATGTGGAGCCCCGACTCCGTGAATGAATAAGCAACACATGTATGTGGTTCGTTTAGCGATCTAAGTTCGCGCTGAACCGTGTTCTCTTCAAGTAGGGCAAATTGTAGAAGCCGTTTTATATCAAGTCAATACTAACGCAATCGAAAGCTATAACTTTTAAATCTTACTTTTTTACTTGTATTGCGCCTAAAACCAATAAAATCAACTACTTGACCTGTCTTTTTAAACAGTATGCTGCGTTGTAAGAAATAATTAAAAAACGATGAAATATTCTGATCTGCGAGATTTTATTTCTCAACTGCAACGAATGGGCGAACTTAAGCCCATTTTGATCCCCGTTTCACCGTATTTGGAGATGACCGAGGTTTGCGACCGCACTTTGCGGGCCGCCGGACCGGCTTTGCTGTTCCAGAACCCGACCGGCCACAGCATCCCCGTGCTGGGTAATCTGTTTGGCACCGAGCGCCGCGTGGCGCTGGGCATGGGCGCCGACAGCGTCAGCGAGCTGCGCAAGATCGGCCACGTGCTGGCGCGGCTGAAGGAACCGGAACCGCCCAAGGACTTCAAGGATTTGATGGGCATGGGCTCGCTGGTGAAGGCCGTGTGGGACATGGCGCCGAAGGAACTGCGCGGCGCGCCGTGCCAGGAAATCGTCTGGGAGGGCGCCGATGTCGATTTGTCGAAATTGCCAATTCAGCATTGCTGGCCCGGCGATGTCGCGCCGCTGATCACCTGGGGCCTGGTGATCACCAAGGGTCCTAATAAGAAGCGGCAGAACCTGGGCATCTACCGCCAGCAGGTGCTGGGCCCGAACAAGGTCATCATGCGCTGGCTGGCGCATCGCGGCGGCGCGCTGGACTTCCGCGAGCACGCCATACAGAGCAAGGGCAAGCCCTATCCGATCTGCGTCGCGCTGGGTGCCGATCCCGCTACTATATTAGGTGCGGTCACGCCGGTGCCGGACAGCCTGTCGGAATACCAGTTCGCCGGCCTGCTGCGCGGCAGCCGCACCGAGCTGGTCAAGGCCATCGGCAGCGAACTGCGCGTGCCGGCGTCGGCGGAGATTGTGCTGGAAGGCCATATCTATCCTGACGAAAACCACCCGAGCGGCTACGAACACGCGCTCGAAGGTCCATATGGCGATCACACCGGCTATTACAACGAGCAGGACTCGTTCCCGGTGTTTACCATCGACCGCATCACGATGCGCCGCGATCCCATCTATCACTCTACTTATACAGGCAAGCCGCCGGACGAACCGGCGATCCTGGGCCTGGCGCTGAACGAGGTGTTCGTGCCGCTGCTACAAAAGCAGTTTTCGGAAATCACCGATTTCCACCTGCCGGCCGAAGGCTGCAGCTACCGCATGGCGGTGGTGCAGATCAAGAAGCAGTACGCCGGCCACGCCAAGCGCGTGATGTTCGGGGTGTGGAGCTTCCTGCGCCAGTTCATGTACACCAAGTTCATCGTGGTGGTGGACGAGGACGTCAACATCCGCGACTGGAACGAGGTGATCTGGGCGATCACCACGCGCGTCGATCCGACCCGCGACACCACGCTGGTCGACAACACGCCGATCGATTACCTGGACTTCGCCTCGCCGGTGAGCGGCCTGGGCAGCAAGATGGGCATCGACGCGACCAACAAGTGGCCGGGCGAAACCACCCGCGAATGGGGCACGGTGATCACCATGGCGCCCGAAGTGAAGGCACGGGTGGATCAGATTTGGCAGGAGTTGGGCCTGTAGGGTATAATTACCCTCGGCGGGCCCCTGCGCATTGTGGCATGGCTAACCTGGTCAGGTCGGGAACGAAGCAGCCACGGCTATTAACCATAAGTGCCGCAGATCAGGCTCGCCTCCTTCGGGATATTAAAAAAGCTGCCATGGGCAGCTTTTTTATTTGCTTCCTTATTTACTCACTATCCAATTCCGCCTCGAACGGCCGCTCGGACGCCACCATCAGCGGATTTTCCTTCAGCCATGCCGATTCGGGCTTCAGCTTGATCTGGTTTTTGGCATCGGTGCTGTAGACCGTCGTGCCGACCTTCAGCTGCGCCGGCTTGTTGAACTTGAACACCACCACCTTGACGCTGGGCGCGAACATGCTCAGCGCACCCGCCATCTTCTTGATCGCCTGGTTCATCTGGCCGACGCTGCCCATCACCGGCGCATAGTTCCACTGCGTGCCTTCCGGCAGCGGCGTGGTGACGTCGTAGTTGACCTGCGACTTTTCTTCCTTCGGCAGGCTGGTCATGATCTTGGTATCGTCGGTCATCCATTTGGAATTCGGCACCAGCGTCATGCGGAAGTCGGGCGACAGCGCCGGCAGCGGCTGGCGTTCGGCGCCGTGGACCACGGTCAGCACCACGTCGGCCGGCTTGTAGTTCTTGTTTTTCGGCTTGACGGTGATATACAGGTTGATCTTGTCGCGCTCGGCGGCCGGCAGGGCGTAGAACTTGTCGATGCGCAGGTCTTCGACCAGCTTCTTATATGGCAGCCATTCGCGCTCGTCGGCGTGGGCTGTGAGGGAGAACAACAATGGCAGGAGGAGGGCTGATTTTTTCATTTTTGTCATGTTAAAAGAAAAACAAATTGTAAGGCCTGATCGCCGACTTACCTAATCCGGTCGCGGCTTGTTACAATTGCCGCTTTGGCACCCGCTATCTACGGTAAAATTCCAGCATGTCCTATCAAGTCCTCGCCCGTAAATACCGCCCCAAGAATTTCGAAACGCTCGTCGGCCAGGAGCACGTCGTGCGCGCGCTGACGCACGCCTTGCACAGCGGCCGCCTGCACCATGCCTATCTGTTCACCGGAACGCGCGGGGTCGGCAAGACCACCTTGTCGCGCATCCTGGCCAAGTCGCTCAATTGCGTCGGCCCGGACGGCACCGGCGGCATCACGCCGACGCCATGCGGCGTGTGCGAAGCGTGTACGGCGATCGACGCGGGGCGCTTTGTCGATTACATCGAGATGGATGCGGCGTCCAACCGCGGCGTCGACGAGATGGCACAGCTGCTGGAGCAGGCGGTGTACGCGCCGAGCAATGCGCGCTTCAAGGTCTATATGATCGATGAGGTGCACATGCTGACCAACCACGCCTTCAACTCGATGCTGAAGACGCTGGAGGAACCGCCGGAGCACGTCAAGTTCATCCTGGCCACCACCGATCCGCAAAAGATTCCGGTGACGGTGCTGTCGCGCTGCCTGCAGTTCAATCTGAAGCAGATGCCGCCGGGGCACATCATCGGCCATCTGGAAAACATCCTGGGTCAGGAAGGCATCAACTTCGAACAGCCGGCCTTGCGCCTGCTGGCCGCTGGTGCGCACGGTTCGATGCGCGACGCGCTGTCGCTGACCGACCAGGCGATCGCCTACGCCGCCGGTGCCGTGACGCTCGATGCGGTGCAGGGCATGCTGGGCGCGCTGGACCAGTCTTACCTGATTCGCTTGCTCGATGCGCTGGCCGCGCAGGATGGCGCGGATCTGCTGGCCGTGGCCGATGAGATGGCCACACGCAGCCTGTCGTATAACGGCGCCTTGCAGGATTTGGGTACCTTGCTGCATCGGATCGCCCTGGCGCAAACGGTGCCGGCCGCGCTGCCGGACGATTTGCCGGAGCACGCGGATATCGTCCGTCTGGCCGGTGCGTTCGACGCCGAAGAGGTGCAGCTGTATTACCAGATCGCCGTGCATGGCCGCAATGAATTGGGTCTGGCGCCGGATGAATATGCCGGATTCTCGATGACCTTGCTGCGCATGCTGGCCTTTCGGCCCGGCGTAGGCGGGGCCGAAGGACAACCCGTCGCGGCGCCGGCGATGTCGCGCCAGGCGGCGATGGCATCGGCACGCGCCGCTGCCGGTGCGCCGCCTGCGCGCGCGGCCGCGCATGTGCAAGCGAGCCACGCGAGCGTGACGCCGCCGGCGGTGGTTGCCGGCGCTGTTGCCGCGATGGCGCGGGCCGATGCTGCGGCATACACCGCACCTGCAAACCCGTCTGCCAGTGTCGCGCCGGCTGCGGTGACTGCGCCGCAAGCGCCGGCACCGGTTGCCGTGCAAGCCGCACCGCAGGCGAACGCCGCGGCTCCAGTTGCTCCGCAGGCCGCAGCAGCTCCAGCGGCGCCGCTGGCCGCAGCAGTTCAAGCCGCGCCGCAGCCTGCCGCTGCGCCCGCCCCACCGTCGCCAGCGGCAGCACCAGCGGCACAGTCGCCCGCAGCGCCGCCGCCAGCCGCTGCACCAGCCGCGCCGATCAGCACCGCACGCGCCGCGATCAATGCGGCGCTGGAAGCTGCGCGCGCTGCGTCCAAGCCCGGCGCGCGTTCGGCATCGCAGGCAAGCGCCGCGCCGGCCGCTTCGGCGCCACCGGCCTCCGCCGCACCAGCTCCGTCGGCTGCACCATACACCGCACCCGCGATGGCCGCACCTCCGGCACCTGCACCACAAACACCTGCCGCGTCGTACACGCCGCCGAGCGCATCGGCTATCGCACCGTCGCGGCCCGCGCCGTGGGACGATATGCCGCCAGCCGCCACCATGGGCGGCGACGCGCAAGCGGCTGTCCTGGAAGCGCCTGTTCGCCAAGCCGTGGTACAGCCGGTGCAAGCCGCACCGGCCCCAGCGTCCCAGTATGTCGCCCCAGCCGCGCAGCCCGCTCAACAGCAGGCCGATGAGGAAGACGACCTGCCACCCTGGGTGACCGAATTTTCCGACGACAGCGCCGTAGCGCAATCGGCCCCGGCGCAGGCTTACGCGCCGCCCGCAGCGCAGTCGCAGCCGCAAGCCCACAATCAGGCGCCGGCGCCACTGTCCTATGCCGATGAGGCGCAAGCGGTCGTCATGCCCGCGCGCGCCGCACCGGCCCCCGCCAAGGCCCCGCACGCCTATGTCATCACCCCGGTCCCGGAACTGAACTGGGATGGCAACTGGCCGGCCGTGGCCGCCGCCTTGCCGTTGCGCGGCGTGGCCCAGCAATTGGCGATGCAGGCCGAGCTGATCGACTGCTCCATCGACGGCAACGCGGTGGTGTTCAAGGTGCGCGTGCCGATCGAAACCTGGCGCACGCCCGGCAACGTCGAAAAGCTCACCGTCGCGCTGACAGAACGCTTCGGCCGCCCCGTACGCGTGGACACCGAACTGGGCGCCGTCTGGTACACCGCCAGCGCCGAAGCGCAAGCGCATCGCGAAGCATGCCAGCGCGCCGCCGAAGACGTGGTGGCCAACGATCCCTTTGTGAACAGCATGATCCGCGAGTTCGATGCCTGGGTCGTTCCGGGATCGATCGTGCCGCCGGCTGCTTCGGCAGCGGCCGCCAACTGATCACACCCTTAATTTTCAAAAACTCGTTTCCAAACACGGAGTATCCATCATGATGAAGAACCAACTGGCTGGCTTGATGAAACAAGCGCAAGCAATGCAGGACAACATGAAGAAGGCGCAGGACGCGCTGGCCCTGATCGAAGTCGAAGGCCAATCCGGCGCCGGCCTGGTGAAGGTCGTCATGACCTGCAAGAACGACGTCAAGCGCGTCACGATCGATCCGTCGCTGCTGGCCGACGACAAGGACATGCTGGAAGACCTGGTCGCCGCCGCCTTCAACGACGCCGTGCGCAAAGCCGAAGCCACCTCCGCTGAAAAGCTGGGCGGCCTGACCGCCGGCATGAATCTGCCGGCCGGCTTCAAGATGCCTTTCTAAGGACGGCGTCAGCCTGACTCCATGTCCAAATCGCTGGAATTCCTGACGGAAGCGTTGCGCCGTCTGCCCGGCGTCGGCCCCAAGTCGGCGCAGCGGATGGCGTTTCACTTGCTGCAGCATGACCGCGAAGGCGCGGACATGCTGTCGCGCGCATTGCATCAGGCCGTGAGCGCCGTGCATCACTGCGCGCTGTGCAATACTTTCACCGAGGAAGACGTCTGCGACACCTGCAACGACGAGCAGCGCGACCGCCGCCTGCTGTGCGTGGTGGAGACGCCGGCCGACCAGTTGATGATCGAACAGACCCTGACCTACAAGGGCTTGTACTTTGTGTTGATGGGACGGCTGTCGCCGCTGGACGGCATCGGTCCCAAGGATATTCACCTGGAAAAACTGGTGGCGCGCGCCGCCGACGGCCTGGTCACCGAAGTGGTGCTGGCCACCAACTTCACCAACGAAGGCGAGGCGACCGCGCACTACATCAGCGAGCTGCTGAAGGCGCGCGGCCTGAACGTCAGCAGGCTGGCGCGCGGCGTGCCGGTGGGCGGCGAACTCGAATACGTGGACGCGGGCACCATCGCCCGCGCGATGCTGGATCGAAGGGCGACATGACTGAAAAGATCTCTGGGAAGGAGTTTTCCCCTGCAGGGGAGGACCGCAAGCAGGCGGGCGGCATGCCGCCTGAAACCCCTGCTGGCCCCCTTGCCGGCATCAAGGTACTGGAACTGGGCACGCTGATCGCGGGCCCTTTTTGTGCGCGCATGCTGGCCGAGTTCGGCGCCGAGGTGATCAAGATCGAGTCGCCCGACGGCGGCGATCCGATCCGCAAATGGCGGGTGCTGAAGGATGGCACGTCGCTGTGGTGGTCGGTGCAGTCGCGCAACAAGAAATCGCTGACGCTGAACCTGAAGCATGCCCGCGGCCGCGCCATCGCGCGCCAGCTGGCGCTGGAGGCGGACATCATCATCGAGAACTACCGTCCCGGCGTGCTGGAAAAATGGGACATCGGCTACGAGCAATTGAAGGCGGTCAATCCGGCCACCATCATGGTGCGTCTGTCGGGCTTTGGCCAGACCGGGCCGATGAAGGACTTGCCAGGCTTTGGCGCCATCGGCGAATCGATGGGCGGCTTGCGCTACGTCTCCGGCCATGCGGACCGGCCGCCGGTGCGGGTGGGCGTGTCGATCGGCGATTCGGTGGCGGCGCTGCACGGCGTGATCGGCGCGATGATGGCGCTGCGCCACCGCGACGCGACCGGGGGCAAGCTCAAGGGCGAAGGCCAGATGGTCGACGTCGCCTTGTACGAATCCGTGTTCAACCTGATGGAATCGCTGGTGCCGGAGTTCGACCACGCCGGCGTGGTGCGCGAGCGTACCGGCGGCGCCTTACCCGGCATCGTGCCGTCCAACACATACACGACCAGGGATGGCGAGAACATCGTTATCGCCGGCAATGGCGATGCGATCTTCAAACGGCTGATGCTGGCGATGGGCCGCATCGACATGGCCGGCGACAAGGAACTGGAACGCAACGACGGCCGCGTCAAGCGCACGCAGGAAATCGACGACGCCATCCAGGCCTGGTGCGACACGCACGACATCGACAGCGCGCTGGCGGTGCTGAAGGCGGCCGATGTCCCGGCCGGCAAGATCTATTCGGTGCGCGACATGATGGTCGATCCGCAGTTCATCGCGCGCGAGATGTTCGAGCAGCACCACTTCGCCGACGGCACGCCGGTCAAGCTGCCGGCGATTTCGCCCAAGCTGTCGGCCACGCCCGGCCACACCAAGTGGATCGGTCCGGCGCTGGGCCAGCACAACGACGAGGTGTTGCAGTCGCTGGGCTACAGCGCGCAGGACATCGCGGCCATGAAGCAGGACGGCGTGCTTTAACGACGCCATGCGGCGCTGCGCCAGGCCGCATAATTGCCCGGCAACGGTTCGCCTGGACCGAGATAGCCATCGTCGATGCCGAAGTCGTGGATGCGCCGGTAGCCGTGCGCTTCCAGCAGGTGCTGGATGGTCTCGCGCACCGGCTGCCGGTTGTGCTCGACCGTCAGCAGACGTAACCGATATTCGTCGAACGGAAAACTTTTCAGTATCGCCAGCTCCGAGCCTTCGGTGTCCAGGCTCCAGTAGTCGATGACGGCTGGCGATTTGTGTTCCTTCAATATCGAGGCTATCGTTCGCGCCGGTTTGCGCACGGCGTTCAATGGGCCGAACAGCGAGCGCGCATAACGTAGCATCGCCGGCGGATATTCCTGCAGTATGCCGCCCAGCATGTTGGCCTTTTCCACGAAGTCCACTTCACCCGCCTGATCGTAGAGACAGCTGTGCACGCAGATGCAACGGCGGTTCGCTTGAAGCAACCGGAAATATCGGTCGTTGGGTTCGATGCAGATGCCGCGCCAGCCGTACGCCGATTCGAGCAGCAGCGTGTTGCTGGAGCGGATGCCGTCGGCCGCGCCGGAGTCGAGGAAGTAGCCGCCGCGCATGCCGTTCAATACCGACAGCACGAAATGGTCTTGTCCCAGCTGCGAGCTCATCGCGGTCCTTTTTTCTAGCGGCGGGAACGGCGCAACGCGGCGGATCGCCAGGCTGCGTATGGCTCGGTGGCATCGGCGGTTCGCTCGGGCGCCGGCGGAGGGCGGCGAAAGGCATCGTTGCGGCGATGGCCGTACAGCATCGTCACGTTGATGCGGCGGCTTTCGTAGTCGTCGCGAAAGCGGCAGGCGGCGGTGCCGTGGAACAGGTCGGAGTTGAAGATGATCGCACGGTTCTGCCGGTATGGAATATAGCGGACACTCGCCTGGACCGAACCGAGATAGCGGCGTATCAGGTCCGGCCGCCGGTTGTAGCTGGTGAAGTCCCAATCCGGCGGCGCCTCCACATCGTAGATGACCATGCCGCCGCTTTCGGGATCGAGGTTGGCGTCGTCCGGCGTCAGCCAGAAGTTGACGTTGATGGCGGCGAAGTCGGCATGGATATCGTCGCCGGGCAGCAGCGGCGGATATTTGTAGGCCCACATTTGCGTCAGGCGGTGGCGCTCGCCGATCAGCTGCGGCAGTGTGCGGCGCAACGCGTGCGCGATCTGGCGCAGCAGCGGGCAGTTGAAGCCGTTGTGATACAGCGCGCCCAGGCGGCCGTGCGAATACCGCAGCGACGACCATATCGTCGACTCAAGACAGAAGCGGCGCAATCCCTCCAGCGCCTCCGCCGACAGGAAGTCGTCAATGACGACGATGCCCGGCGCCTGGGTCTGATACGCCTGTTCCACCTCCGCGCCTTGCCATGTGCCGGAGAACGGTTGCTCGACGCGCGGCGTGGGGCGCAGGTAGACCGTGCGGTTGTAGACGGCGCCGATCTGTATCTGCTCGGCCAATGTCAGCTGTTCGCGCCGGCTGATCTTGCTGGCGGCCAGTTGGTCGGCAATCTGACGGTAGCGCTTTACGATGGGCGTGAATTCGGTTCCCAAGGCCCCCAGGCGCTGCAGATAGGAAAACTGGGCGACGTCGTGGCGCAGCTTGGCAACGGATAGCGGTGAGGGCGCCTGCGTCATTTTGCGGTCCTAGGCGTTGGCTGTAGCGGACAGTTTGCCCAGCGTGTCCGGGATGTGCACGTTGTCGAGCCAGGCCGCCTGCAGCACGTCGGCGATCATTTCCTGCCAGTGCTCGGCGATGACCTTGCGCACGGCGTCGTCGTGGTACAGGCGCTGGCACATCTGGCATTGGTGCGCGTACATGCCTTCCCAGCTGATCGTAGGGTCGTGCGTGGCCGCCCA
Organism: Duganella sp. LjRoot269; assembly: GCF_964254095.1. Taxonomy (NCBI): domain Bacteria; kingdom Pseudomonadati; phylum Pseudomonadota; class Betaproteobacteria; order Burkholderiales; family Oxalobacteraceae; genus Duganella; species Duganella sp. LjRoot269. The sequence continues at coordinate 2,407,215 of NZ_CAXUSL020000001.1, forward strand.
GGCGACAATCTTGGCCGGGCCCTGATGGTGTATCCACAGTTTCAGGAAGTCTTCCTCGGCGTCGAGGATGGCCCGGCGCAGGAATTGCGGTTGCGCGGTATCGGCAACGTTGAGCTCGGGGATGACGCGCAGGCCCAGGCCGCAGCAGGCGCCGATGCGGCCGTCCGCCTGCAGCGTGTAGGTCTTCAGCACGCTGGAACAGCCGCCGCGTATCGCCGCCGCCTGCACGTCGCAGGCCACGCCTTCGGGATATTGATAAATCGTTTCGTGGCGTAGCGGCATCCATGGGCTGCTCAATATCGTCAACGCTTCGAACTGATCGGGCGGCAGCGTGGCGATGAGTGGATGCTCCAGTATCAAGTCCGGCGTGATGCCGCGGTCCTGCTTCAGTTCCATCATCACGTGCGTTCGGAACCGGCGTTCGCAGGCGGCCACGCAGGCCAGGATCACGCGCTCCAGCGGCACGAAGCGGACGTGCTCGTCGCCGGTGCTGTAGTTGATTTCGGACAGGCCGGCGTCGATCAGTTCGGCGAGCCTGGCGCGGGCGGTCTCCAGGCTGGTGGCCCAGTGCGCGTTGGTGACTAGCCGCACGGGAAAGCCATGATCGGCGGCGCGGCGGATACCCAGCAACAGCGTTTTCCATTCCAGCGTGGCTTCGCCGCCGGTGAAGACGATGTTGTGGAAATTCAGATGCCTGGCTTCGTCGATGGCGGCCAGGACCACGGCAGGCTCCAGCCGGGTGCGGTCGCGCGGGCTGGAGAGCGTGCCGCAGTCGGCGCATTCGGCCGGGCAGGTGAAGGTCGGCATGATGGACAGCGTGTGGCCGCGCCGGCGCAGCATCGCCGTTTCCGTGTCAGCGGGAGACATTGAATTGCTCGTCGACGATGTTGAGGATGCCGCGTGCCTGCAACGTTGCCGCGTACTGCACCAGCGCTTCGATGGTGACGCGGATGTATTCCTGGCCGCGGTAGGGATCGAAGCGGGAATCGTCGTCGGTGCCGGTGTCGGTGCCACCGTCCGTGCCGTCGTCGGTTCCATCGTCCGTACCATCGTCGGTGCCTGTATCCGTGCCGGTATTGGTGCCGGTGTCGGTGCCCGTATTGGTGCCGGTGTCCGTGCCGCTATCGGTGCCATCGTCGGTGCCGTCGTCGGTACCATCGTCCGTTCCGTCATCGGTGCCCAGATGGGTGCCGGTCTGGGTGCCGTTGCCGTCGGTGCGCACTTCCGTGCCGTGCTGCGTGCCGGGGCCGGTGCCGATGGTGGCCGAACTGTGCTCGAAGCTTTGCGTGCTGTTGGAGTCGTTGATCGTGCGGTGATCGGTCGGCACCAGGAAACCGCTGGCGAAGATCGGGCTGCTGGTGAACAGCATCGCCTGTTCGACGCCGATGGTGGCGAACGGCGAGGCGCTTTCGATTCCGCTGCGTATCAGCGCAAGCACCACATGGTCGCCGCCATGTTCGACGACGGCATGGCCGAAGGCGGTCATGAATTCATTGCGGCTGGGAGTACGGTGGCGGTTTTCGCCCGCGTAGTCGCTCAGCCAGCGCAGCAGGCGCCGATTGGACAGCAACGCATACACCAGCTGGTTGCTGACCGAGCTGCGCTGCTCCGGCAGTTGGCCGCCATCGACATATTCGGCCAGCACCTGCGCCGGATCGGTGACGAACTGTTCGCGCAGCAGGTAATCCTGTGCCATCGCCTTGAACAGCGCGTCCACCCTGCGCGCGACGCCTGCCGCCCGCAGCACCAGCGGCCGTCGATGGGCATGCCGCTCGGGCGCGAACACCAGGCGGAAGGAATGTTCTTTGTCGTCCATACGAACTCCTGTGATCGGTCAGCGGTCTATTCATCATAGACAGCTGAGCCGGCGGCGGAGGGACGGGCGTCAAAGCTGAGCAGGGAACTTTATCGCTAGCTCGGTGTCGCGTGTTGCGGAAAGATTAGTCGGGGATCGCGATCATAGGCTGTTTGCGGCTGGCCGCAAGTGCAGTCAACGCGCCGAGATCGCGGGCAAAGTCAGCAATTTTCCCAGACCGAGCGGCTTTTCTGATTATTGCCAGTTCCTCAGATAGCTGCGGCAGTTCGGACAGGGACAATTCGACTTCCTCGCAATAGTCCTCGAAGCGTAGTAACTTTGGCAGGTTGAGACGGGAGGCTAAATTCATCAATTCGTCGTGCTGAATCATTTCCAGCGAAACGATATCGACGGACGAGCCATCTTCCGTCAAGACTTCAAAATCGAGTGCCATTGTGTCTCCTATGGCAGGCCCGCATCGAGAGTACGCACAAGATTTCTTCTGGTTTTCTCGACTGGCGGATGCAGCGCCGCTTCATTGAGTAACTGGATTAAATCTTCGTCGTCATTGAATGTACTCTTTTTTGGGTGTTTTGTTGAGTACTTGCGGGAATGGTATTTCAGGATGTGTTCCCAGCCACGCTTGGTGATAGTGATCATGTTCCAATTGCGGGCTCGTCCAATGTGCACTGATTAGACAGCATGATGTTGATCGACTCCGGCGGCGACGGGTGGCCAAGGTAGTAGCCTTGCGCCATGTCGCAGCCGTATTCTTCCAGCAGCACGAGCTGGGCGTCGGTCTCCACGCCTTCGGCTACCACCGCCATCTTCAGGCCGTGAGCCATGGCGATGATGGCGCGCGTGATGGCGGCGTTTTCCGAATCCTGCGGCAGGCCGCTGATGAAGCTCTTGTCGATCTTCAGCGCGCGCACGTCGAAGCGCTTCAGATAGTTCATCGACGAATAGCCGGTGCCGAAATCGTCGATCGACAGGTACACGCCGATGGCGCGCAATTGCTCCAGCGTGACCATGGTGGCGCGGGCATCGTCCATCAGCGTGCCTTCGGTCAGCTCCAGCTCCAGCAACTCGGGCGGCAGGCCGGTGTCGTGCAGCGTGGAGATGACGATCTGCGTCAGGTTCTCGTCCTTGAACTGCTTGGCCGACAGGTTGACGGCGACGCGCACCGGCCGCTGGCCGATCGCCTGCCACGCCATCGCCTGCCGGCATGCGGTGCGCAGCACCCATTCGCCGATCGGCACGATCAGGCCGGTTTCCTCGGCCAGCGGGATGAACTCGGTCGGCGAGATGATGCCGCGCTCCGGATGGCGCCAGCGCACCAGCGCCTCGACGCCGACGATCTGCGAGCTCTGCACGTCGATCTGCGGCTGGTACAGCAGGTACAGCTCGTCGTTCTGCAGCGCCTTGCGCAAGCCCACTTCCAGCTTGACGTGGCTCATGATCTGCATCGTCAGCGAGGAGCTGTACAGCTTGGCGTTGTTCTTGCCGCAGTTCTTGGCGTGGTACATCGCCGTGTCCGCGTACTTGAGCAGCGAGTTGCAATCCTCGCCGTCCTCCGGATACAGCGAAATGCCGATGCTGGCGGTGACGAAGATTTCATGCGCCCCCAGCAGGAAGGGGCGGCGCATCGCCTCCTTGACGCGGTGGGCGACGTTGAGCGCGTTCTCGACCCGCTCCAGGTCCGGGATCAGGATGGTGAACTCGTCGCCGCCCAGCCGCGCCAGGTTGTTGCCGCCGAGCTCGGTGCGCGAGACCAGGTCGCTGGGGCGCGTGGTTTCGCGCAGGCGCTCGGAGACGGCTTTGAGCAGGTGGTCGCCGACGTCGTGGCCCAAGGTGTCGTTGATGCGCTTGAAGGCGTCCAGGTCCATGAACAGCACGGCGAACTTCTTGTTGGCCTTGCGCGACCGCACCAGCTCGGCTTCCAGCGTTTCCAGGAAGGCTTGCCGGTTGGGGATGCCGGTCAGGCTGTCGCAATAGGCCAGGCGGCGGATCTGCTCTTCGGTGCGCTTGCGCTCGCTGATGTCGCGCACCAGGCCCAGCACCTCGTCGGCGCCGGTGGCCACCAGCCGCGCCTCGAAGTGCCGCACCGGCGCGGGGGCGGCATGCTCGCCCTGGCGCACGCGCGGCGCGGCGCCGGGTATCGGCAGTTCGTAGTCGAGCGAATGGATGTGCTGCGTGTCGAGCACGGTCTGCACCTGCTCCAGCATGTGCCGGGCGATATCCTCCGGCAGCACCTGGCTCAGGTGACGGCCGACGCAGTGGTCGCTGGAAAACACGCCGCTGGCCTCGTGGCCTTGTTCGTAGTCCAGGTAGTAGCCGTCCTTGTTCATGCGGAAGAAGGTGTCGGGAATCGCCGCCAGCACCGCGCGGTGGTGGGCGTCGGCGATGCGCAGGCGGGTGATGGCGTCGCTGGCGCGCAGCACGTACAGCACGCGGTGGCCCAGGATGGGCCAGTTGATCGGCTTGGAGACGAAATCGGTGGCGCCGGCCTCGTAGGCCTGGGTCACCGATTCCAGTTCGTCGCCGCCGGTGACCATGATGATGGGCACGGTCGTCTGCGTTTCCAGCCGGCGGATTTCGCGGCACACGGCAAAGCCGTCCATGCCGGGCATTTCCACGTCCAGCAGCACCAGGTCCGGCGCCATCGCCTGATAGCAGGCCACGGCCTTGTCGCCGTTTTCGGCCTCGACCGCGTCGAGGCCGACCTGGGCCAGCATTTCCAGCATCAGCAGCCGCATCACGGGATCGTCGTCGACGACCAGCACCAGGCCGCGCTTGGGGGAGGTTGAGCTTGCCATGTCATATTTCCTTTTCCAGGATAGCTCCCAACGCCTGCCGCACGGCCTGGAAAGAACGGTCCATGTCCGCCAGCAGGGCAGCGGCGCCGGCGGTGGTGTCGTGACGCGCCAGCTGCTCCATCTCCTTGCAGCGCTGCGCCATCACGTCGGCGCCGACGTTGGCGCTGCTGGACTTGAGACTGTGCGCGGCCTTGCGGATCTGGCTGATGTTGCCGATGGCGATGGCTTGCTGCAGCGTTTGCAGGTGGGTGGGGGTGTCGTCGAGATAGGCTTGCAGCACCCGTTCCAGCAGCGCGTCGCCATGGACGGCGCTGAGGGCGCGGATGTTTTCCAGCGCCTGCCGGTTGATCTGGCCGCCGGGCAGGTCGCCGGTGGCGGCGGCTTCCTGCGGGGCCGGCATGCGCGGCAGGCTGATCCAGCGCGAAATGGTTTGTCCCAGCGCCTGCTGGGTGAACGGCTTGCTCAGGTAGTCGTCCATGCCGGCGGCCAGGCAGGATTCGCGGTCGCCCTGCAGCGCGTTGGCGGTGATGGCGATGATCGGCAGGCTGCGGGCGCGGCCGCGCTGCTTTTCATGGCGGCGGATCTCATTGGTCGCGGCAAAGCCGTCCATGACCGGCATCTGGCAATCCATCAGGATCAGGTCGTAATCGCCGTGCAGCACCGAGCGCAGCGCTTCCTCGCCGTTGCAGGCGCGGCTGACGTCCAGTCCCAGCCCTTCGAGCATGGCGCTGGCCACCTCGACGTTGACCGGATTGTCTTCGGCCAGCAGCACCTTGCGGCGCCGGCGCGCACGGGGCGCCGGCGTCGGGCTGGAACTGAGCGCGGCCAGCGGCGGCGCGGCCGGCGCGGTGTGCGCCCCGCTGCGGTCCGGCTGCGGCGCCGCGCGCGCCGGACCGGCGTCGGCCGGGCGGGCCGGCGGCAGCAGGCAATCGTAGAGGTCCGACTCGCGCGGCGGCTTGACCAGCTGGAAGGCGACGCCGGCCTGGCGCCGCTGCACGCTGTCGGCGGCGTTGCGATCCGTGCTCAACAGCAACAACCGTGGGCTGGGCAGATCGGGCTCGGCATCGACGGCGGCGCGGATCGCGGCCGCCAGCGCCAGGCCGCTGGTGCGCGGCAGCTCCATGTCCAGCAGCGCCACGTTGTAGGGCCGGCCGTCGGCCGCCGCCTGGCGCAGGGCAGGCAAGGCGGTGTGGGCGGTCGCGCTGGTGCCGGCGATATGCCAGCGGCGCAGCAATTGTTCCAGCTCGGTCCGGCTGGTGGGGTTCTCATCGACGATCAAAACGCGGCATTCCTGGATGGTGTGATGGAAGGACGGGTCATCGACTTCAACCCGGCGCTTGTCGAAATTTACGGCAAACCAAAATATCGATCCTTGCGTTGGCGCATGATCGACGCCGATCGTGCCGCCCATCAGCTCGACCAGTTGCTTGGAGATCGCCAGGCCGAGGCCGGTGCCGCCGTGCTTGCGGGTGGTCGAGCCGTCGGCCTGCGAGAACGAGTCGAAGATGCGCGCGCGGGCGTCGCTGGAGACGCCGATGCCGGTGTCGTGCACCTCGAAACGCAGGCCGACGGTTTGCGCATCCTCCTGCGTCACGGCGACCTTGACCGTGATCTTGCCGCTTTCGGTGAACTTGATGGCATTGCCCAGCAAATTGAAGATGACCTGGCGCAGCCGGCTGGGGTCGCCGCAGATGGCGATCGGGATGTCGTTGGACACCGCCAGCTCCAGCCGGATGCCCTTGACCTGCGCCTGCGGCGAGAAGACGTTGTCTATATCGTCGAGCAATTCGCGGAAATTGAAATGGATGTATTCGACGGTCAGCTTGCCGGCCTCGATCTTGGAGAAGTCCAGGATGTCGTTGATGATCACCAGCAAGTGCTCGCCCGAACGCTTGACCATGCTGGTGTAGTGGCGCTGCTGCTCGGTCAGGCGCGTGGCCAGCAGCAGCTCGGTCATGCCCAGCACGCCGTTCATCGGCGTGCGGATCTCATGGCTCATGGTGGCGAGGAAGGCGCTCTTGGCCTGGCTGGCGGCCTCGGCTGCGTTCTTGGCCTTTTCCAGCTGCTCGGTGCGCACGCCGACCTGGCGCTCCAGTTGCTCGCGGTAGTCGGCCAGCGCGACGTCGCGCGCCTCGACCTGGGCCAGCATGTCGTTGAAGCTGTCGGTCAGCGCGCCCAGCTCGTCGCTGCGCTGGTGGACGATGCGCGCCGTGGCCTGGCCACGGCTGACCTGCTGGGCCGCCGTGATCAGCTTGGCGACCGGTTCGGCGATGCTGCCCCGGAAGCGCGCCGCCGTCAGCAGCGCCATCATGAACGACAGGATGGCGGCGACGGCCGCCGCCGCCATATTCTTCAGGATGTCCAGCCACATCCGGGTTTGCGCGACCTCGATCATCACCGTGCCGATCAGCTCGTCTTCCTTGCCGTGCAGCGGGCGGTACAGGCGCAGCGTCGGCGCCCACCAGGTGCCGCCGCGCACGCTGCTCACGTCGGCGCCGGCAACCGGGGCAGGAGCAGGGGTAGGCAGGGGCGGCGCCGCCTCGGTGGCGGGGGACAGGCCGGCGGCCATGTAGCGGGCCAGCGGCCGGCCCTCGCTGTCGTACAGCGCCGCCTGCCGGATGTCGTCCGCCACGCCCAGCGTGGCCAGGGTTTGCCCGGCCTGCCTGCGGTCGGCGCTGCGCAGCGCCGCCACGCTGTTGTTGCCGATCACCCCGGCCAGCGAGGCCAGCTGCTTGCGCTCGTCGTCGGTGCGGCTCAGCACCGCGGTCGCGGCAAAGGCGATGAACACCAGCATCAACGCGCTGCCGGTCGACAGCACCGAGATGATGGTCAGTTTCTGGCTCAGACCGGAACGTTCGAAATTGAACATTGCTTAGGTGGTTGCAAACGGTGAACGCCGAATCGTCGACGCAGCAAACAGAACACTAAGTGCCAGTAGGAAAAATATATCCTCCGCCTGCCTGCGACGTTGATCTGTATCTAAGGCCCGCACTTTTGAGGATTCTCAAACAATAGCCTCCCACGCCCCCCAAGCTAGGGGCATGGAACGAAAAAAAATCCTGTTTTTGGCCGAAGCGGTCACGCTCGCCCATGTCGGACGACCGTTGGCGCTGGCGCAAACGCTGGACCGCCGGTATTACGATGTGCATTTCGCCTGCGCGGCCGGCTATGAAATGTTCTTCAAGGGCAGCAACCTGAGCAGCTGGACGGTGCACAGCATCTCCAGCGAGCGTTTCCTGGCGGCTCTGGCGGCCGGCCGGCCGGTGTACGACGCCGCCACCTTGCAGCAGTACGTGCAGGACGACTTGCGCGTGTTGCAGGCGGTGCGGCCGGATGTGGTGGTGGGCGACTTTCGGCTGTCGCTGTCGGTCAGCGCGCGCCGGGCCGGAGTGCCGTACGTGGCGCTGATCAATGCCTACTGGAGTCCGTACGTGCGCCAGCACTACCAGGTGCCGGCGATCGGGCTGGCGCGGGCGTTGCCGATCGCGCTGGCGGATCCGCTGTTCCGGCTGGTGCAGCCGCTGGCTTTCGCGCTGCACAGCATGCCGTTGAACCAGGTGCGGCGCAGCTACCGCCTGCCGTCGCTGGGTCACGACCTGCGCCGCATCTACACCGACGCAGACTACGTGCTGTATTCGGACATCCCGGAAATGTTTCCCGCGCACGACTTGCCCGACACTCACTCCTATCTGGGGCCGGTCACCTGGTCGCCGCCGACGCCCTTGCCGGCGTGGTGGGACGCGATGGCGGCCGAGCCGCCGGTCATCTACCTGACGCTGGGCAGTTCGGGCCAGGGCGCGTTGCTGCCGCAGATACTGCGCGCGCTGGCGCCGATGCCGGTGCAGGTGATTGCCGCCACCGCCGGCCAGGTCGATCCCGGCCCGCTGCCGGACAACGCGCGCGCGGCCGACTATTTGCCGGGCGAGGAGGCGGCGCGGCGCGCGCGGCTGGTGATCTGCAACGGCGGCAGCCCGACCAGCCAGCAGGCGCTGGCGGCCGGAGTGCCGGTGCTGGGCATCGCCGGCAACCTGGATCAGTACCTGAATATGCACGGCGTGGTGTCGGCGGGCGCCGGCGTCTTGCTGCGTTCGGACCGCTTGAACGAGGAGCAACTGCGCGCCAGGGTGATGGAACTGGTGGACGAGCCGGCCGCGCGCGCGGCGGCCGGCCGGATGGCGTCGCTGTTCGGCAGCTACGACATCGGCGAGCGGTTCAGGAAGGTACTGGCGCGTGCCGCCGGCGGAGGGGGGAGCAAGGAATAAAAAAAACGGAGCCGCGCCTCAGCGGCCCCGCTCCGGGCCGACGATCAGTTCGCGCAGCGGCCGCCGCAGCGAGCGCGCCTGTGCCGCCTCGCCGGCGCCGATGCGGCCCATGAACACCGCCTCCTCCCATACCTGCGCGCCGACCAGCGCGGCGGCCTGCCGGGCCAGGTCGGCCGCGCGCTGCTGCATACCGTGCGTGCTGGAGAAGACGCGGCCGTCGCGCACGTAGCGGGCGAAGATCAGCGGCGTCAGTTCCGGCTGCAGTTGCAGGCCCAGCGCGGTGGCGGTCAGCCAGAAGCGCTGCATGGCGCGCCCGGCCACCAGGTAGTCGTCCATGCGCTGCGGCCGGCGCGGCGCCGCCAGCACGAAATGGGCGGCGCAGGCCAGGCCGGGGATCAAATCCATCTGCAGGCGCGGCGCCACCGTGCCGGCCAGCCAGGTGTTGAAGAATTCCACGCGTTGCCAGCGCTGCATGATCCAGCGCATCAGCTTGGCGGTGACGGCATCGACGCCGAGCGCCTGGTCGGGGATGCGGTCCTCGCTGAAGCGGGCGTTCCATTCGATGACCGACTTGTGCACCTGCCAGGCCTCGGGCATCGTCAGGCGCAGCTTGGCGTTGCGGAACATCAGCCGCGCGGCCGCCAGGCGCTGGCGTCCCTCGAGCCAGTGCACGCGGTAGCCGGACGGCAGCGCGGCAGCCAGCGCGGCTTTTTCCTGCGCCGTCAGCGGACGCCGGCTCAGCGGGCGGCGCTGCACGCTGCGCGGCAGGATGAAGTCGGCCAGCGGATCGGGCTCGAGCGCAGGCGCCGGCACGAATTCGACGTCGATGGTGGGGCGGGCGTCGGGCGCGCGCTCGTTGCGCGTGGCGCGCATCTCCAGCTGGTGGCCGCTGGCCGCGATGGCCATGGTTTCCAGCAGCGCGCCGATCGACATCTGGCTGGGATGGCCGTCGAGGTCGTAGACGCAATGGTCGCGGGTGTCGTGGCCGTGCACCACCAGGCGGCGGGCGTCGAGGATTTCAAAGCGCCACGGCTGGGTGTTGTCGCCGCTGGGCGCCCAGCGCGCCAGTTCGAGGATTTGTTCCAGCGTGGCGTCCAGGTGCTGCTCCATCTTGCTCATGATTGCTCTCCGCGCCGGCGCCGCTTCACCAGCATCATGGCCAGCCGCTGCAGCGGATGGCGGTTGCCGCCGGGACGCCAGGTGCGCACCAGCTTGTTGCGATAGGCATCGAAATGATAACCGTGCGGCGCCGCCAGTATCGGCCCGCGGTTCAGCAGGATCTTCAGCGCCTCGGTGGCGGCGGCGCCGGCGCACAGCTCGCAGCCCATGATGGTCGACGGCCCGCGCCGCTCCTTCAGGTTGATGGCGGACGGATCGACCAGGTAGCCGCCGTGCAGGCCGGCCGGCGCCAGGCCGATCAGGAAGCGCAGCGCCTTTTCCTCGTCGGGCAGGTCGCCCCAGCCGAAGTATTCCTCGAACGTCATTTTACCCGGCATAAAGGTCAGCACCGCCGTGCCCATGCCCAGCGGCGCGGCGGTGACGGCCGGTATGCGCAGCCGCGCGCAGGCGGCAAAGGTGGCCTGGCGCGCGCCGAAGGCAAAGAAATCGAGGCCGTCGACGTACAAGTCCACGCCTTCGAGGAAGGCGGACATATTGTGGTCGTTGACGCCGCCGGGGAAGCGCGTGATGTGCAGCTGCGGATTGATGTCGCGCGCCATGTTGGCCAGCACTTCGACCTTGGGCTGGCCCAGCGTCGACATGGTGGCGCCGACCTGGCGGTTGAAGTTGGCGATGTCGAAGGTGTCGAAGTCGGCGATGTGGAAGGTGCCGACGCCCAGGCGTGCCAAAGTCAGCAGATGCACGCCGCCGACGCCACCCATGCCGGCGATGGCGATGCGCTTGCCCTGGAGAATAGATTGTTCAGCCTGCGTGACCCAGCCGATGTTGCGGGCAAATGCCTGCTGATAAGAAAACGTGCGTGACATGTGTCTCCCGGAAACTGCCGACTACGCGGCTCAACAGGTTTTGACACATGGGGACGCTGTAAAGTTCCCGCCGAACGAAAAAAAACGGGGACAGTTTGAACTGTCCCCAGGTTATTAGCAGCAACCGCCGCGCTTGCCTGCTCCGCCGTAGCGGGCTTCCTGGCGTTCGCGGAAGAATTCCTCGTACGTCATCATCGGCTCGCCCGGGTGCGTGGCTTCCCGGTGCGTGACGTAGGTGTCGTATTCCGGCAGGCCCATCATCAGACGCATGCTTTGTCCGAGATAGCGGCCAGCCTTGGCGATTTCGCCCAACATCACTGCACCGTCGGGATCAAGACCACCGGGCTTTCCTTGGCGGTCGGCTGCGACGCGGCGCGCGCCACCAGCACGGTGCGGATGCCGAACACCAGCACGCTCAGCACGACGATCACGAAGAAGCCGGCCAGCGACGCGTCCAGGTAGTCGTTGAAGATCACCTGCTGCATCTGCGCCACCGACTTGGCCGGCGCCAGCAGCTTGCCATCGTCGAACGCGGCGCGGTACTTGGCGGCGTGCGCCAGGAAACCGACCTTGGGATTGGCGTCGAAGATCTTCTGGAAGCCGGCCGTCAGCGTGCACAGCAGCAACCACGCGGTCGGCACCATCGTCACCCACGCGTACTTGGCGCGCTTCATCTTGAACAGCACGCAGGTGCCGAGGATCAGCGCGATCGCCGCCAGCATCTGGTTGGCGATGCCGAACAGCGGCCACAGGGTGTTGATGCCGCCCAGCGGATCGACCACGCCCTGGTACAGGAAGTAGCCCCAGGCCGCCACGCACAGGCCGGTCGCGGTCAGGTTGGCGAACACGTTGTCGGTCTGCTTCATCGAAGGCACGAACGCGCCCAGCAAGTCCTGCAGCATGAAGCGGCCGGCGCGGGTGCCGGCGTCCACTGCCGTCAGGATGAACAGCGCTTCGAACAAAATCGCGAAGTGGTACCAGAACGCCATCATGACCTTGCCGCCGATCACGCCCGACAGGATCTGCGCCATGCCCACGGCCAGGGTCGGGGCGCCGCCGGCGCGCGAGATGATCGACGCTTCGCCGACGTCCTTGGCGGTCTGGGTCAGCATTTCCGGCGTGATGTAGAAGCCCATCTGCGACACCGCGTGTGCGGCGGACTCTGCCGTGGTGCCCAGCAGCGCGGCCGGGCTGTTCATCGCGAAGTAGACGCCGGGCTCGATGGTCGAGGCCGCCACCAGCGCCATGATGGCGACAAACGATTCCATCAGCATCGCGCCGTAGCCGATGAAGCGGGCATGGCTTTCATTCTCGATCATCTTCGGCGTGGTGCCCGACGAGATCAGCGCGTGGAAGCCGGACACGGCGCCGCAGGCGATGGTAATGAACAGGAAGGGGAACAGCGAGCCGGCCCAGACCGGTCCGGTGCCGTCGATGAACTTGGTCATGGCCGGCATCTTCAGGTAGGGCGCGACCACGACGATGCCCAGCGCCAGGCCGACGATGGTGCCGATCTTGAGGAAGGTCGACAGGTAGTCGCGCGGCGCCAGCAGCAGCCACACCGGCAGCACCGAGGCGATGAAGCCGTAGCCGATCAGCATCCAGGTCAGCTCGGTGCCGGTGAAGGTGAACATCGGCGCCAGCGCGGCGTTTTCCTGTACCAGCTGGCCGCCGAAGATGGCCGCCATCAGCAGCACGAAGCCGATGATCGACACCTCGCCGATGCGGCCGACGCGGATGTAGCGCGTGTACACGCCCATGAACAGCGCGATGGGGATGGTCGCCATCACGGTGAAGCTGCCCCACGGCGAGCCGGTCAGCGCCTTGACCACGATCAGCGCCAGCACCGCCAGGATGATGACCATGATCATGAAGGTGCCCAGCAGCGCGATCATGCCGGGGATCTGGCCCAGTTCGGACTTGATCAGGTCGCCCAGCGAGCGGCCGTCGCGGCGCATCGAGATGAACAGCACGATGAAGTCCTGCACGGCGCCGGCAAACACCACGCCGGCCAGTATCCACAGCATGCCGGGCAGGTAGCCCATCTGCGCGGCCAGCACCGGGCCGACCAGCGGGCCGGCGCCGGCGATGGCGGCGAAGTGGTGGCCGAACAGCACATATTTGTTGGTCGGCACGTGGTCGAGGCCGTCGTTCAGCCGGGTGGCCGGGGTCATGCGCTTGCTGTCCAGGCCCAGCACCTTGTCGGCGATGAACAGGCTGTAGAAGCGGTAGGCGATCAGGTAGACGCAGACGGCGGCGATGACGATCCAGATGGCGCTGATCGCTTCGCCACGCTTGAGGGCGATGACGCCCAGCGCGGCCGCGCCGCATAGCGACAGGGCGGCCCAGCCCAGCTTGCCGGCCAGGGGATGTGTTGATGTTTTCATGCTTCCTCCAAGGTGGTCAGGCGCTGCTCCGATGGCATCTTGGCAGCTTATGATCAGTATTCAGCAAGCTGATAACCCGTACAAGCGCACCAATACGCACTATCGCTCGGTATCACTACGTAGGCTGGCGGCCGCGCCGGGGGCGTAGAATCGCGCCTACAGAATAATTACGAGACAAAGCCATGAAACTGCGGCAAAAAGTTATTTTCCTGGCGATCACGCCGCTGATCCTGGCGCTGTGCGCGATCGCCTTCGCCGTCCGCCACCAGTCGGAGCTGCTGGCGCGCCAGCAGCACGCCACCATCCAGCAAGCCTATCTGAGCAGCAAGGAGGCCGAGCTCAAGCACTACGTCGCGCTGGCCTCGCACTCGATCGCCAGCCTGTACGAGTCGGGCCGCGACGACGATGCCACCAAGAACGAGGCCAAGCGCATCCTGGCCTCGCTCAGCTACGGCGACGACGGTTATTTCTTCCTCTACGACATGCAGGGCAATACGCTGATGCATCCGCGCCAGCCGGAGCTGGTGGGCCAGAACCTGTTCGAGCTGCGCGACGAGCAGGGCCAGCCAACCATCCAGAACCTGCTGCGGCGGGCCCGCGCGGGTGGCGGGCTGGAGCGCTACATGTGGGTCAAGCCGTCCACCCGCAAGCCGGTCGCCAAGCTCGGCTATGTGATCGCCATGCCGAAATGGGGCTGGATGATGGGCACCGGCATCTATCTGGACGATGTCGACCGGGCGCTGGCCCAGGTCGACGTCCAGCAGTCCGGCAACATCCACAACACCATGCTGTGGATCGCGGCGATCGCCATCGCCGCGTCGGTGGCGGTGGCCAGTTCCGGGCTGGCGCTGAACATCAGCGAACTGCGCGTGGCCGACGCCAAGCTCAAGGTGCTGGCCCAGCGCGTGGTCGAGTCGCAGGAGGAGGAGCGGGCGCGGCTGTCGCGCGATTTGCACGATGGCATCAGCCAGTGGCTGGTGTCGATCAAGCTGCAGATCGAGGCCGGCATCATTCGGCTCAACAACAGCCTGGCATCGGACCAGCCGGACCAGCTGCAGGCGGCGCAGAAGGTGTTCGAGCACGCGGCGGACCAGCTCAGCAACGTGATGGGCGAGGTGCGGCGCATCTCGCACAACCTGCGGCCGGCCATCCTCGACGACCTCGGGCTGGCTGCGGCGCTGCACCATCTGGGCCAGGAGTACACCCTCAGCAGCGGAACCCCGGTACACTTCACTGCATCCGGCAGCACCGATGAGTTGCCCGACGTCGCCAACACCGTGCTGTTCCGCCTGGCGCAGGAGGCGCTGACCAATATCGAGCGCCACGCCGGCGCCGGCCATATCGAGATCGGCCTCGCGGGTGGGGCGGGTGGCGTCACGCTGACCATCCGCGACGACGGCGCCGGCTTCGACGCCGAGGGCATCGCGCTGCATCCCCAGCGCGGAATCGGATTGCGCAATATGATGGAGCGCATGGACGCCATCGGCGGCCGCTTCGGGATACAGTCATCGGCCGACGGCACGGTGGTCACGGCGTTTGCCGGCAACAACAGTTAGAACAGTTAAAGAGCAGAACACGATGACAGCTACAATCAAAATCCTGCTGGTCGACGACCACCCGCTGGTGCGCGACGGCCTGCGCGCGCGGCTCGAGGCGATGCCGCAGTTCCAGGTGGTGGCCGAGGCGGGCGGCGCGGCCGAGGCGCTGGAGCAGGCGGCCCAGTGCGACATCGACCTGGTGCTGATGGATATTAATATGCGCGGCACCAACGGCATCGAGGCGACGGCCCAGTTCAAGCAGGCGTTCCCGCGCATCGCCGTGCTGATCCTGTCGATGCACGACAAGCTCGAGTACGTGTCGCAGGCGATCCAGGCCGGCGCGCGCGGCTATGTGCTCAAGGATGCGCCGGGCAAGGACATCGTGGTGGCGATCGAGACGGTCATGTCCGGCGGCATCTATTACAGCGCCGCGCTGGCCCGCCAGCTGGCCCAGCCGCAGAACCAGGACAACCAGCTGACCTCGCGTGAGCACGAGGTGCTGCGCCACATCGCCAACGGCGAATCGAACAAGCAGATCGCCCGCGCGCTCGACCTCAGCGTGCGCACCGTGGAAACCCACCGGCTCAACATCAAGCGCAAGCTGGGCATCGAAGGGCAGGCCGAATTGATACGGTTCGCGGTCCAGCACGCCCAGTAAAACCGGAGCCACTTGCCATACCAGTGAGCAATTTTTAACAGTGCGTGTTCGCTCGGCAATATCTGCTATATTCCTGTGCCGGTTACGTAATCGTAACTGTCGTTATGCAAAAGAAAATGTTTCGCGCGCAGTAAATTGGTCCTATACTGGTCATATTGCTAATCACGTTACTATCAACATGGTATTTGGTTGCTTTAAGTCAATGGGTGATCTAAGATTGCGCGCACTACCCTCAATGAGATATTGATGTCTGCGCCTGAATCCAGCCTGTTTCCACTGGTGAAACTGCAAGCGGTGTCCAACGCTCACAATGAGTGGGTGGCGCTGGCTTTTGAATTGTCTCCCGAGTCCGGCGATCCCCTCCAGGCGGCGCTGACCCTGCTCAAGACGCCGGACGTGTATGCCGCGCTGGCGCCGCTGGACTGCATCCTCCCCGTTCCCCATCCGCTGCAGCTGGAACTGTCCCAGTTGGAGTCGCTGCCGGCCAGCCACGTGATCCTGCGCGTGCCGGCCGACGCCTGCGCCGACGCGGCCGTGCAAAAGAAACTGGCCGGCTATGCCGACGCCGGCTACCGCATCATGGTCGACGGTGTGGCCGGCATGGGCGCCACCCTGTGCGGCGCCAAGTCGCTGGCCTACGACGCATCGCTGACCCTGCCGCCGGTGCTGGCGCTGGTGGGCCAGCCGGGCCCGCACCTGGCGACCGGCATGGGCAGCGAACAGCGCATCGCCGAATGCGCCGCGGCCGGTTTCAGCTGGTTCATGGGCGACTTCGCCATGCATCCGCCGCACGACATGAACGCCGGCGACGGCACCTCGCGCAAGCGCCTGCTGGCGCTGCTGGGCCTGCTGGCCCGCGACGCCGACTCGCGCGAACTGGAAGTGCTGCTGAAGCAGGATCCGGCGCTGTCCTACCATTTATTGAAGCTGGTGAACTCGGCCGCGTTCGCGCTCAGTTCGCCGATCCACAGCTTCGGCCAGGCCATCAACGTGCTGGGCCGGCGCCAGCTGCAGCGCTGGCTGCAACTGCTGCTGTACGCGCGCCAGCAGGACGACGGCATGACCAATCCGCTGCTGCCGCTGGCGGCGGTGAGGGCGGCGCACATGGAAGCGCTGAGCAAGGCGCTGGGCTGGGACCGCGATCAGCAGGACATGGCCTTCGTGGCTGGCGTGTTCTCGCTGCTGGACGTGCTGCTGGGCATGCCGATGACGGAAATCGTCGCCGCGCTGAGCCTGGACCTGGACGTGGTGATGGCGCTGCTGGACCGTGGCGGTCCGCTGGGCGAGCTGCTCAGCCTGGTGGAAAAACACGACGGCGCCGGCCTGGCCAAGGCCGGCATCGATCACGAGACCTATTGGGGCGCGCAACTGCAGGCTTACCACTGGGCGATCCAGGTGAGCAGGAATATATAAACCATGCTCGCGCACCCCGTCTCCGACTTCCTCAGCAACAGCGCGGCCTTGTGCGACGCGGTGCTGCGCTTGCGGGGCACCGCATTGAACGAGGAAATGGGACGCATCGTGCGCAGCGTAATGAACAGTCCGCTGGGCGACTTCCTGCCGGCCGACACCCACGCCATGCTGCTGCATCCGCCGGTGGAAGAGGTGCTGGCTGCCAACGACGACGCCGTGCAGAGCCTGACGCAGGACATCGTCTTCGAAGGCCAGTACTTCGGCCGCTTCGTCGTCTCCGGCCGCCAGCAGCACTACACCGATATCGACCGCCAGCACCTGGCCAGCCTGGCTTCGCTGGCGGCCAGCGTGCTGCAGGTGCATTCGCTGGCGCAGCGCTCGACGCACGCCTACGTGCAGGTGGAAGCGCAGCTGCAGCACCAGGCGCAGATCCTCGACCACATCCACGAGTCGGTGCTGACGATGGACATGAACGGCTTCATCATCAGCTGGAACAAGGGCGCCGAACGGCTGTTCGGCTACACCGCGGTGGAAGCGCTGGGCCGCAACATCCTGTTCCTGTACGACGACGAGGACGAGAGCTTCGACGACGCCTTCCTGGCGCAGGGCGGCCGGCTGATGGAAGTGCGGCGCAAGAAGAAATCCGGCGAAGTGTTCTGGGCCAGCCTGTCGCTGTCGCCGCTGTGCGACATCAACGACCGCTCGATCGGCCTGATCGCCTACCTGACCGACATCACCGAGCGCAAGATGGCGGAAGAGCGCATCCACCACCTGGCCTACTACGACGCGCTGACCGACCTGCCGAACCGTTCGCTGCTGACCAAGCTGGTCGACCAGGCGCTGACGGTGGCCCAGCGCAGCAAGCTGAGCGGCTGCGTGCTGTTCATCGACCTCAACCGCTTCAAGCTGATCAACGACACCCTGGGCCGCAGGATCGGCGACGAGCTGCTGCGCGAAGTGGCGCGCCGCTTCCGCGCCGTGCTGCGCGACCAGGACCTGGTGGCGCGGCTGGGCGGCGACGAATTCGCGGTCGGCCTGTTCGAGCTGGGCCAGCACTTCGAAGCCAGCATGGTCGCGCAAAAACTGCTGGCCACGCTGAACACCCCCATCCTCATCGACGGCCACGACCTGCGCGTGGGCGGCAGCATCGGCATCAGCGTCTATCCGCAGGACGGCGGCGACGCCGAAACCCTGCTGCGGCTGGCCGACATCGCCATGTACCGCGCCAAGCAGGAGGGCGGAGCCGAGGGCGACCACGTCGCCTTCTACAGCCAGGACATGAACCAGGGCATGCAGGAACGCATGCGCATCGAATCGGGCCTGCGGCACGCGCTGGGCAACGGCGAACTGCTGCTGCATTACCAGCCGAAGTTCTCCATCACCAGCGGCAAGATCATCGGCGCCGAAGCGCTGGTGCGCTGGCGCCATCCGGAGCGCGGGCTGGTGCCGCCGGCCGAATTCATCCCGCTGGCCGAGGCCACCGGACTGGTGGTGCAGGTCGGCGAATGGGTGCTGGAGGCGGCTTGCGCGCAGGCCAAGGTGTGGAAGGACGTGGGATTGCCGCCGATACGGCTGGCGGTCAACGTGTCGGCGCGCGAGTTCACCTCGACCTTGCCGGGGCGGGTGCTGGACACGCTGAACCGCTACGGGCTGGAGCCGTCGTGGCTGGAGCTGGAGATCACCGAGAGCACGCTGATGCACAACATCGACCGCGTGATCGGCATCATGGACCTGATCACGGCGATGGGCGTGACCTTGTCGCTGGACGATTTCGGTACCGGGTATTCATCGCTGTCCTATCTGAAGCGCTTCCCGATCGACACCTTGAAGATCGACCGCTCGTTCACGATCGGCATCCCGAGCGACGCCAACGATTGCGCGATCGCCAACACCATCATCAGCATCGCGCAGCAGCTCAAGCACAAGGTGATCGCCGAGGGCGTGGAGACGGTCGAGCAGCTGGCGTTCCTGAAAAATTCGGGCTGCGACGAGGTGCAGGGCTATCTGTTCTCGCGTCCGTTGGGAGCGGAAGAATTCGAGCAGGCGCTGCGTGAAAACTGGACGCCGGGGCAATCCAGCAGGGCCGCGTGATGAAAACGGCCATTATCGGGGTGAAATCTGTATAATGTCGCACACTTAGGAAGCGTGGCCGAGTGGTTGAAGGCACCAGTCTTGAAAACTGGCGACGGGTTAAACTGTTCGTGAGTTCGAATCTCACCGCTTCCGCCAAGTGCCTGCAACACACCCCCTCCCAGGCTTGCACTAACCACCCGAAAAATCATAAAAATCAAGGGCTTAGAGAAATCGTTGACCATCCGAGTCGCACAATCATCCAATTCGGAAATCGCAGTCCCACAGTCGCCTGTAGGTTCATTTGTAGGTATCATGCGGTACCGTCATCCACCGTACCTACAGGACCGAACCCATGGCCATCAACACGCTCACCGATGCCGACTGCCGCAAGGCCACTCCCAATAACGGAAAGCTACGCAAGCTCTTCGATGGCCACGGCCTGATGCTCGCCGTGCTGCCCAGCGGGAACAAGGTCTGGTGCATGGCCTACCGGAATTCCACCGGCAAGCAGCAAACGGCCGTCATTGGGCCGCAGCTTTGGAGTACCGCCGCCGATGACGCTGGAGGAGTGGTCGCGCGAGCATTTCTACCTGTCGAAGGAATCGTCATACGTGGAGCAGGACTGGCGGCCGTGGCCGTTCCAGCGCGCCATCATGGCCTGCATCAGCAATGACGACATCCGTTTCATCGACTTCATGAAGTCTGCCCGTGCCGGCTACACGAAAATCCTGCTGGCGGCGATCGGCTACTTCGCCGAGCACAAGCGCCGCAACCAGGCGCTCTGGCAGCCGACCGACGGCGACAACGACGAGTTCGTCAAGACCGAGCTCGACACCATGCTGCGCGACGTCAAGGTGATGAGCAAGGCGATGCCGGCCCACATGGCGCGCCACAAGGACAACACGCTGGCGCAGAAGAAGTTCTTGGGCTGTCTGCTTCACACGCGCGGCGGCACTGCTGCGCGCGCGTACCGCAGGATCTCGGTCGACGTCGCCTTCCTGGATGAGCTCGACGCATTCCTGCGCGACATCGAGAAGGAAGGCTGACCGGACATGTACCTTGACGCCTCAGTAGCAGGTGCTTCGACGACACCGCCCGGTACTGCACCTGAACTTGGCATGGCGCCAGGGATGATCATCACTGGTCTGTCTCCTGGCGAAGAGATCGGCATGATCGATTCGAATCGCCCCAATCCGAACCTGATCACCTTCCGTGGTGGCCAGCTGCGCGCCGTCGCGGCCGGAGTTGGCGCGAGCTACTCCAGCCTGGCGCGCGACTACGACGGCACCTACTCAGCCCAGCGTCAGGAGCTGGTGGAGCAGTGGGTGCATTACGCCGTGCTGACGGACGAGTTCGTCGGCCAGTACGTGCAGCCTGTCTGGCAGGATTTCGTCCTGACGGCGCACCTGTCGGGCGTCGTACCGCGCCCGCGCGATGTCGACCCGGACAACTTTGCAGAGGCATGCGGTCAATTGCACTCAAACTACGATTACGCTGGCAGTGCCAATACACTTGTACGGGAGGGGGCACTGGCGACAAGTACAGTCGCTACACCAACCATCTCTTCCTTGGGAATCACGTAATGTGGAAAGGCTCGATCAACATCGATCGTGATTTGTGCAACGGTTGGATCGGTATCAATGCGGGACGGAGTGCTGATAAATCTCATCAAGCCCTGCCATTTAATAGGTCGCCCCAGGAACCACCTGCAATCGTAAAGGTGATAGTGTTGTCGACCCATTGTGGATCGAGCATACCCATTGCAGAGAGTTTGAATAGTATTTGCAAGGTCTCGTCCTCAGTTTTATTGATAGACCGAGCGGCGGACAAGACATTGATCAGTTGGGGATCTGCTGGTGGTTTAAAAATGGACTCCCAGGCCGCAGGTATTCCATATTTCACAATGAAATCATCTTGTGCTTGAACGTTGAGTGCGGTTTGATTTGATGGACGCCTAATTGGTTCCCATTTTGCAGCTTCTTCAGGTAAGGTCTTTAGAATTAGTGGTAGAAAATTCTTGAAGATTTTATTAAGCGCTGCGGAGGTGTGCAAACTACTTTCTAGTTTTCCAGTATTTGCCTCTTGCAAATCTTTCTCTAGTTTTTTGACCAGGGCTGCAGTATCTTTTTTGAACGCATCTGCGCGGTCGTCCGACCAAACCGCCTTCTTGAGAATTCGTAGTCGAAGGCGCTCATGCCAATTCTCAAAGGTTGCATTTAGCCAGGTCGTTCCTAACGAAATAATCGGCAGTATACCCAAATAGACAAGGGCTGCAGCCAGAGGTATCCAGAACAATTTAATAGATGGGGAACCATCTTGTGGGTACAGGACGTATTCTGAATAGAAAAATTTCTTTGCGTAACCGTCATTGCTCAAGAATACGACGATGACCTTGTAGTTCGTAACTAGCCAAGAGATTCCGAACGAGAGCAGAAGCGGATTGCTTACGCGTTTGGAAATTGAATCCAGTATTTCGTATAGTTTTTCCATTGCTCGAACCTCGAAAAATTAATGTCAACAAAATAAGCACTCGAAGTATAGACCCATTTCATTTGCTCGTAAGGGTGAAGTTCATCAGAGAGGCCGGCGCCGACCGCGTGCATATCGACTCAGAAAACGCACATGATCGGCTCCACGCTATCAAGTTCGCGTGAAAAACAGTCTCCAATTTACGTAGAAATGAGACTCGCCAAAACGGAAACTGTGCGTACCGAATAAGGAACGCACAATGTCCGCACCTACAGTACAACAAGCAGAACTGTTGGAACTTCGACGGATTGCTCCCGGTTTCAGACGCCGTCAGGCGGTCGCTGACATTGCCAGGAGGTGCAAGACAGGAACGAGACGAGGCGGGGCGCAGGATGCCCCAGGTGGTGCAGCTTGGTTTTTCATTTTGTCTCCCGGGTGTTTTTTTTAGTGATGCCACCCCATCCTAGTCACGGCAAACTGAAAGCGCCAATCGTATTTTTTCCTTGTCAATATACTTTTCTGTATCAGATAAATCTGACAGGTGTTGAGTTGCGTTGAAAATTGATAATCATCCAGCTAGTTGTCTAACAAGGCATTGCTCGATCCGCAAAACAACTGGGCGCGGTGTCGAAGGTCTAGCGGTAGCTAGCCGATCGGATTGGCCTGACTACGCGGCACGCGTAACATCCGTAGGCAGCGAAGTGGACAAAGACTGTGTCGACATCTTCCCGCGCCAGAAAAACCTGCAGCTGTGCTTCGGCATCCGCTGCCGTGACCACTGCGGCATCGACGATGCGTTCGTCCACCGAGTAGGCGCGCAGCACAAACTGTTGGCCGAGATAGGGCATCTCTCCCGTGATGGGCAATGCTGTCAACACCGGCGGCGCTTCGGAGGCCGCCAGCATGAACACAGGCCCATATTCGCGATACGGACCGGCGCGGCGGAAGGGGCAGTGGCTGGCCAATATCAGGCGTTCACCCGGCATGGCCCTGCGCAGCACGTCGCGGCAGGGCTCTCCTCCTTGTGCGATATGGTATTCCACAGCTTGCTGCTGATCGTCCAAGCCTTGCTCGCGGACGCGCGACGAGAATTCCGTCGATAACGGTTGAACGGTGTAGGCGATGTTGGTCATGTGTCTGTCCTCTGATAATCGATGACCGATTATCAGAGGACCACTCGACGCAGGCTTCCCGTTTTTTGCTTTCTATTTACAGCGAGCGGCCGTCGTAGTGGTGGACAGGGATGGACTCCAGGTCGATGCCCTCGATGCAGCGGATATTGATCGCGGCCATGGCGTCGCCGTTCGGCGCCGTGCCTTCGCTGTACGGCGCCGTGCCGCAGACCGGGCAGAAGCGGTGCTTGATCAGGTGCTTGTTGAACAGGTAGGTGCTGGCGTTTTCCTCCGGCGTCAGCAAATGCATGGCGTCGCGCGGAATGAACCACATCAGCGAACCCTTGCGCTGGCACATCGAGCAGTTGCAGGACATAGCCGAAGCGATCTCGCCTTCGGCCTCGAACTTCACATTACCGCAGTGGCAGCTTCCCTGGTATTTCATATCACTCTCCTGAAGAAAACGATCGAGACCGGCGATAACGAAACGGCAGTCTTGGCGAAGAAAGCATCCGCTCAACTGCTGTTCGATGTTTAAGTAGATATTTTGTTCTACTTAATTTACACTCGCGTCGACGCTGACAAAAATGTCATAGGCGAAAGAGGATTTCCATGAAAAGAATGATACAAGGCTTCTTGAGTGTTGCGGTTTTCGTTATCGCATCGCTGGGAGGGGCCGCCGCCGCCGGAGCTGCCGAGACGGGGCAGTCGCTAGAGGATCAAGTCAGCCGCTACCTGCAAGGACAAATGCGCGAGCGGCGCATACCGGGCTTGCAGCTTGCCGTGGTTAAAGGCGGCAAGATCGTCATGCTGAAGTCTTTCGGCTTGGCGGAATTGCCTCATTCCATACCGGTGACCTCGCGCAGTGTTTTCTCCATCAACTCCGCGACTAAATCCTTTACCGGTGTCGCGATCATGCAATTGGTGGAGCAAGGGAAGCTGGACCTGGCGGCGCCGGTGTCGCGGTATCTCAGCGACTTGCCGGTGCCTTGGCAGGCGGTGACGATCACCCAATTGCTGAATCATACGTCGGGCCTTCCCGACATCATCAGCCAGCAGACTTCGCGGCTGGCAACTGGCGGCGGTCCGGACGCGGCATGGCGGCAGGTGCAGACCATGCCGATGGATTTCGCGCCTGGAGAACGGTATAGCTACAACCAGACCAATTATCTGCTGCTCGGCAAAATCATCGATCAACTGAGCGGCCAGCCCTTCACGCGGTTCATACAGACCCGGCAATTCGATGCGGTGGGCATGCGGCAAACCGGATTCGGCGACATGTTTGACGTTATTCCGGACAAGGCGCCCTCGTACAGATTCGATGCGGACGGCAAGACGCTGAAGCAGGTGGCCGACGAGTTTCCCGCATTTTTGAGGACCGGGGCCGGGATCAACAGCACGGCGGAAGACCTGGCCCGATGGATTATTGCGCTTCAAAAAGGTACGCTGGTGTCGTCCGCGGGTTTGACGCAGATGTGGCAGCGCGGCCACTTCAACGACGGCAAGGCCGGCCCATGGTCCTTGGGTTGGCCCGCTATCCGCGACAACGCGTATCGGGCGAGAGCCGGCATCGGCGGCATGCGGTCCGCGTTCTATGTTTATCCGGAAAATGATCTGGCGGTCGTCATACTGACCAACCTTGCCGGCGCCGCACCTGAGCAAATGATCGATATCGTCGCCAGCTATTTTTTACCCGGATTGAGAGGTGTCAGCGGCGGCTATGCCGCCTATCGCTTGCGCGAACAGACGCAAAAGAGCGGGTTTGAAAATCTGGACGAAACACTGGCGCAGCTCAAAAAGCAGCTGGGCATCGCCCAGCCGTCGGAAGATGACTTGAACAGTTGGGGTTATGGCTTGCTGAGCGTGGGGAAGAAGGCGCAAGCGATAGCGGTGCTGCGCCTGGCAACACGGCTGTATCCGGACAGTTTCAATGTGTACGATAGTCTGGGCGAGGCGTATGAGGCCGCGAGCGAGCATGACTTGGCCGTACAGAACTACAATCGTTCGCTGGCACTCAATGCCCAGAATACCCATGCTACCGAGCGCTTGCGAGCGCTTAATCCAGAAAAACCGCAATAGGTTTCAGCCATGCAGGGACGGAGGCCCCCGTGCCAGCGCCGGTCAATGCTGGGTCAGCAGTGTGGCCAACTGCTGTTCGATGTCGCGGTAAGGGGCATATCCCGGACTGACCGGGAAGATTCCCTTGTCCGTTTCCAGCAGCAGCGCCGGGAAACTGCGTACACCCAAGGCCCGTGCCCTGGCAAAATCGGCAGCGGTCTCGGCCACTACTTCGGCGGAATTCCATTCGCTATAGAACTGCTCATCCTGCACCGCATGTCCTGCCGCCATCAGCGCGGCGGCGCCGGCGCTGGCCAGCACACTGCCGTCCGTGGTGTCGCGTCCGTCGACATAAAAAGCCCGCTGCAGCGCGCGGAACACGGCCAGCAAATCCGCCTCGGGCGCGAGCCGGCGCGCCGTGACGACGGCACGGCAGATCGGCTCCGTATCGTAGACGAAGTTCTCCAGCGCGAGGAAGGCTACACGGTTGAACGGCAGGCCGCTGTTCTGTTCCACCCGCTCCCAGTGGCCGAGACGGAATTGCTTGCCCGCGTTGTCGAGTACATCGGTCGCGCCGGCGCGCACGCCGCCGACGATGATTTCCAGCGGCAGTTCCGGGTGCGCCGCCATCAGCGCTGTCATTTCCTTGCCAAAGCCGTAGCACCAGGAGCACATGGGGTCGGCAACATAGATCAGTTTCATCGTTCTCATCTTTCATCGTTGAGCTGGCGCCAAATCGCCAGCGATGAATCACTATACTTATGTCGATTGTGTTGATAAACACGCCAGGCGGAAAATTAATAGATACACCATGTAATCAATTGATGTGTTATTTTTACAATTTTTCTCGGAGGCGCGATGATGGTTTGGGTCCGTTGGGTGGTGGGATGCGTGTTGGCGGTCTGCAGCGTTGCGGTGCAGGCGGAAGGGCAGACCTTCAAGGTGCAAACCCGTCCGGGCGTTGAAACCAGCGTCTACTGGGAAGCGCAGGAGGGCGCCAAGGCCACCGTGTTCCTGTTCACCGGCGGCAATGGCGGCTACGGCAAAGTGGTCGATGGCAAGCCCACCAGCCGCAACTTCCTCGCGCGCAGCGTGGCGCTGTTCCTGGCGGACGGCTTTAACGTCGCCATCTTCGGCCTGCCCAGCGATACGCCGGCGCTGGATTACAGCGACCGCGTCAACGAAAAACATCTTGCCGACGTGCGCGCCGCGCTGGATTTTGTACGCAGCAAGAGTCTGGCGCCGGTCTGGCTGGTGGGCACCAGCCGCGGCACCATCTCGGCCACCTATGCGGCGATCGGCAGTACGCAGGATGCGGGCATCGCCGGCCTGGTGCTGACTTCCAGCGTGGTCGCGTTCAAGAAGCAGGGCGCGGTGCCGACGCAGAACCTGGCGGCGCTCAAGCTGCCGGTGCTGGTGGTGCACCACGCCAGCGATGCCTGTGTGATTACCCAGCCGCACGAAGTGGACTGGATCATGAAGGGTTTGAAAAACGCGTCCGTCAAAAAACTGGTGATGGTCACCGGTGGCGTCAATCCGAGCGGCGACCCTTGCGAAGCCATGCACTACCACGGCTTCATCGGCCAGGAAAAAGAGGTGGTGGACCTGATGGCGGACTGGATGAAAAATCCGGCGAACTGAGCGCGTCAGGCGACGGTGTCGATCACGGTGCCGATGGTGTCGGTCTCTTTCTGCGGCTCGGCTGCGGCGCTTTCTTTCGCCGGCGCTTTGTTGCTTGCGCTGGTCACGGTGACCTGACGATCGGCTTCCTTTTGCAGCAGCGCGGTTTGCAGCGCGCTGATCTGGTCTTCGATCGATTGGATCTGCTGCATCAGCGCGATCTTTTGCTGGATCTGGCCGGTGCTCAGGTTGCCGGTCAGCTTGGCCAGCTCCTCGCCCAGCTTGGCCTCCTGTTTCTGCAGCACCGCGATCTGCTTGATGATGGCCGAACGCACCGTGGTGGTTTCGGTTGATGCCGATGGCCGGTAGGCGGGAATGGCCGTGGTGGTGGCGCTCATGATGAAAAGTTCCTGCTGGGAATATACCTGTAATTAACGGCAGATTCCCGGGGAACCTTAGCCTTCGCAGCCCGCGCTGACGACCGGATGTTCGCGTGCTCCCGGCCTCGCCAGTTCGGGCCGGTCGTAGGGAATGTAGCTCATCCAGAACCACGGCAGGCAAGTCTTGCCGAACACATGTTCAACCGCCGGGAAGAACATGCGTTCTGCGTTGGAGCTGTTGCTCAGCATGACGATGCCGCTCTGCGGACGCACGAAGCCGAGCGCGAAATTGTTGGTGCCGTCGTCATTACCTTCCTTGAAGAAAGCCGGCCCCAGAGGCGAGTTGTACAGCGGCCAGCCCAATCCTATCGACAGTGCTATGCCGCGGTTGACCGTGGTCTCGCCCGGCCAGTGCGACGGGAACTGCTGCGGCGAGACGATCGCCAATTGCGGCGACAGCATTTCAGCGCGCGCCCTGGCCGACAAGCCGTCGCCGCGCAGCACGCCGGCCATGAAGCTGGCGTAGTCGTTGAGCGTGGTGTCCATCGATCCGGCGGCGCGGGCGCCGCTGCGGCGCTTGTGCGCGATGACCGTGCCGTCGCGGCTGTAGTGCGTGGTCTCGCGGCCGGCGAAGTCGTCGCGCCATACCATGCTGGTGTTGCGCATGCCGAAGCGCTCGAACACGCGTTGCCGCATCAGGGTTTGCAGCGGCGTGCCGGTGCGCTCCTCGACCACCAACTGCAGGATCTGCAAGCCTTCGCCCGAATACACGTAGCGGCTGCCGGGCGGATATTTGAAATCGAGCTTGCCGTTGTCGTTGATGAAGCGCCAGTTCAGCAGGCCGCTGGTGTGGGACAGCAGCATGCGCGGCGTCAGCTGTTGCCAGCGCGGATCGTCCTTCAGGTCGGCGAACGCGGGATAGTCGGGCAGCGGTTTTTTCAGCAGGGCCGGCAGCGTCGCATCGAGCGACAGCAGGTTTTCATCGACCAGCTGCATCACCATGTAGGCGAAGGCGGCCTTGGTCAGCGAGGCGCCATACATGATGGTGTCCGTGCGCAGCGGCTTAGCGGCGGCCACGTCGGCGTAACCGTAGGCCTGGCTGTAGACCACCTGGCCGTGGTCGATGACCGCCAGCGCCAGGCCGGGCACTTTGGCCGCCGTCATCAGACGCTGTATTTCGGCATCGACGGTCGGGCCGCGTTGAGGAGCAGCGGCGCAGCCCACCAGCAGCGCGGCCAAGGTCACGGAGCGAAAAATAGAGATCATGTAAGATGATTGAACCGAACAGTTAAGGAGCTTGCATGAAACAGATTTTACTCAGTTGTTTGCTGATGGCCGCGTTCGCCGCGCAGGCCGCCCACGCCGATGAAGCGGCGATGTGCAGCGCCGCCGCCGGCGTCTATCGTACCGGCACGGTGGTCAAGGCGCCGAAGTTCTCGCACGGGCAGT
Source organism: Duganella sp. LjRoot269 (assembly GCF_964254095.1). NCBI lineage: Bacteria > Pseudomonadati > Pseudomonadota > Betaproteobacteria > Burkholderiales > Oxalobacteraceae > Duganella > Duganella sp. LjRoot269. Next base: position 2,435,230 of record NZ_CAXUSL020000001.1, read on the forward strand.
TCCGCAAGGGCGTAGAGCTGTCGCACACGCATATTCGCATGAAAGCCGACCAGGATGGCAAGGAATACGACGTCGCCATCGACAACGTCTTTGCCAGCGGCTTCGAACCTAACCAGAAGACCGTGCCGGGTTCGCTGAGCGGCATCCGCGTCGACGACCGGGTGGAAGCCTGCGGCCAGCTGTACACGCATGGCGGCGTCGGCATCCATTGGGTGCACACCAATTGCGGCAAGAAGCCGAAGCCATCCAAGCCGGACGGCTGGATCAAGGTGATTGCCGCCGACGGTACGCCGGGCCAGAATATCGAAAGCAACACGCAGTACTGCTCACTCTTCAATTGAGCTCTGCAAGGGCTTGCTATACTGTTGCCTGTGGAATATTAAATCTTCAGGGGAAAAGTTTTGCGGGCAATGAACAAACGATGGAAGCGGTGGGGCATAGGCGTGGCGGGCGCCGTGGGCGTGTACGCGCTGGCAGGCGGATGGTTGCTGCCGCAGGTGATCAAGAGCCAGCTTCCAAAGTTTGTTGAGACTGAACTCGAGCGCAAGGCTACCATCGGTGAAGTCAGCTTCAATCCTTTCACCTTGCGCTTCGTCGCCCGCGACTTCCATCTGACCGAGGCCAACGGCGCGCCGCTGTTCGGCGTGGGCGGGCTGGAGGTGGAGATGCAGTGGCGCTCCGTGCTGCGCCGCGCGTGGAGTTTTGCCGACATCCGCGTGGTCGCGCCGACCGTGCAGCTGGCCATCGCCCCGGACGGCAAGTTCAACATCGCCGAGTTCATGGCGACGCTGGAAAAACGCAAGAAAGACGACAGCGATTCCGGCATGCCGCGCCTGATCGTCGAGCATTTCGCGCTGGAGCAGGGCAAGGTCGACATGCACGACCGCCACGCCGGCTACAGCGACACCTACGCGCCGATCGCCTTCGCGCTCAACAACCTGAGCACGCTGCCGGACGAAAACGGCGACTACACGCTGAGCGCCGATGCCGGGCTGGGCGGCAAGCTGCGCTGGAAAGGCACGGCCGCGCTGAATCCTATCGGCGGCAGCGGTTTGCTGTCGCTGGAGAATGTGGCCTTGCCGGGTGTGTCGACATATCTGAAATCGTTCATGCGGGTGGTGGTGGCGGATGGCCGCTTGTCGGCCAAGCTGCCGTACAAGTTTTCCTACAAGGACGGCAAGCTGGATGCGGGCCTGGTCGGCGCCGGCCTGGCGCTGAACGACCTGGTGATCAGGCGCGACGGCGCCGCCGAGGCGTTCGTGAAGCTGAAGCTGTTCGATGTCAGCGACGTCGGCGTGGATCTGCTGAAGCGCAGCGTAGTCGTCGGCGGCCTGCATGTGAATGGCGGCGCGCTGGCCTTGCGCCGCGATGCCAAGGGCGAACTGGACGTGGCGGGCTTGATGGTGCCGGCGAAGCCAGCGGCGGCGCCAACGGCGGCCAAGCCGGCGCCGTCGCCGAGCTGGAAGGTGCAGCTCAAGCAGATCGCGTTTGACGACATCGCGCTTGCCGGCATCGACGAAACCGTCAGCCCGGCGCTGAAATTCAATGCCGACAAATTGAAGCTGCGCCTGCAGCTGCAAACGGAAACGGCCGCCGACGGTCTCAAGCTGAACATCGCCGATGCCGCGTTCTCGGTCGACAACCTGGCGCTGACCAGCGGCTCGATGACGCCGTTCAAGCTGACGCAGCTGGGCTTTGACGACGGCGCGATCGACCTGGCCGGACATCGCGCCACGTTCGGGCGCTGGTACGCCGACGGCGGCCAGCTCGACCTGTCGCGCGACAAGAAAGGACAGTTCATCTTCCTGAGCCGCTTGCCGGGTTCGGGCGCGGCTTCATCCGCGAAGGCGGCTGCACCCGCGCCGGCGCCCGCCAAGCCCGAAGCGCCGTGGGCGGCCAGCATCAAGAGCGTCGAGCTGACCAAATTCGGCGCCCGCTATGACGATGCCAGCAGCGGCATCAAGGCCAACCTGCAAGACTTCAACCTGACGCTGACCGATGCCGGTACCGACCTGAAAAAGCCGCTGGCGTTCCGGGGCAATGTGGGTCTGCGCGAAGGCGGACAGCTGACCGCCAAAGGCAAGCTCGTGCCGGCCACCGGCGCCGTCGATACCGACCTGAAGCTGAGCAAGCTGGCGATCGCGCCGGTGCAGCCTTTGCTGTCCAAATATCTGAAGCTGAAGATTGCCGACGGCAACATTTCCGGCGAGGGCCGCCTGCATACGGGCGCCGGCGGCAAGACCGATCCGAAGATGCGCTACGACGGCTCGCTCGAAGTCGCCAGCCTGACGCTGAACGAGGAAGACAACGACCGCTTCGCGCACTGGAAACTGGTGCGTGCCGACAAGCTGGCGTTCAGCCTGGCGCCGGATCTGCTGGATGTCGCCGAGTTGCGCGTGGTGGAACCGGATGCGACGCTGATCATCGAGAACGACCGCAGCTTCAACGCCTCGCGCCTGCTGGTGAAGCAGGAGGGCGCGGCGCCGGCGCCGGAGGCCAAGCCGGCCGCCGCGGCAAGCAGCGAACCGTTCCCGGTGCGCGTGCGCCGCCTGCGCTTCCAGAACGCCAAGCTGGACTTCACCGATCTCAGTTTGCGGCCGCAGTTCAGCGCCAAGATTTATGAGCTGGGCGGCGTGATCACCGGTCTGTCGTCCAAGCGCGATGCGCGTAGCCAGATCGAACTGGACGGACGAGTCGACGAGTTCGGCCTGGCCCGCATACGCGGCCAGCTGAACCCGTTTGTCCCGGCCGACAACACCGACGTCAACGTCGTCTTCAAGAACGTCGACATGGTGTCGGCCTCGCCCTACAGCATGAAGTTCGCCGGCTACAAGATCGCGCAGGGCAAGATCTCGCTGGACCTGCAATACAAGGTGCGCAACAGCCAGTTGGAAGGCAACAACCAGATCGTGCTCGATAATCTGACGCTGGGCGAGCGCATCGACAGCCCGGATGCGCTCAAGCTGCCACTGGAGCTGGCGCTGGCGATCCTGAAGGACAGCAACGGCCGCATCGACCTTGGTGTTCCCGTGTCGGGCAATATGAACGATCCACAATTCAGCTACGGCTCCGTGGTGTGGAAGGCGATCGGCAACATCATGAGCAAGATCGTCACATCGCCGTTCCGCGCGCTGGGCAATCTGTTCGGTGTCAGCGGCGACAAGCTGGAATCGATCGACTTCGACGCCGGCAGCGACACCGTGCTGCCGCCGGAGCGCGAAAAGCTCAAGCAAGTGGCGCAGATCCTGGCGAAGAAGAGCCAGCTGAAACTGTCGGTGCCCGGGCAGTACAGCGAGGCCGCCGATGGCGCCGCCTTGCGCGAGCAGGCCGTGCGCCGCGCCATCGTCACGCGTGCCGAGATCAAGCTGGCGCCGGGCGAGCAGCCCGGTCCGCTGGACATCGGCCAGCGCAAGGTGCGCGGCGCCTTGCGCGACCTGTATGCCGAGCGCTTCGGCGCCGCCGAGCTGGACAAGCAGAAGAAGGCCGCTGAAAGCGCCGGCGCCGCCGATGCGGGCGCGCAGCAGAAACTGCCGGTGCTGCAGCGCCTGGGCAAGATGGTGCAGGGCGAACCGCAGGTGGCGGACGCCAGCGCCTTCTACGGCAAGCTGCAGGAACGCCTGGAGCAAAACCAGCCGCTGCCGGCGGACGCCTTGCCGCAGCTGGGCTCCAGGCGCGCCGCCGCGATCCTGGCCGCGCTGAAGGAGGAGGGTGTCGACCCCGCCGCCGCCCACGCCGCCGCACCGGAAAAGACCGACGCAGGGGCCGGCAAGCCGGTCGCGCTCAAGCTGGGACTGTCGGCAAAATAAGATGATCGAAGAGAAAAAACATGCCGGCGGCAGCGCGCTGCTGGCCGGGTTTGCGCTGCTGGCCAGCCAGCTGTCGCTGAACCTCGGCGCGGCGATCGCCAAGCACCTGTTCCCGCTGATCGGCGTCGAAGGCGTGGTGGCGTATCGCGTCGGCATCGCGGCGGTGCTGATGCTGCTGATCTTCCGTCCGTGGCGCACGCCGCTGACGTGGCGGCAGGGCGTCAACGTGGCGATCTACGGCAGCGTCATCGGCCTGATGAACCTGCTGATCTATCGCTCCTTCAGCTTGATACCGCTGGGTGTCGCAGTGGCGATCGAGGTGGCTGGACCGCTGACTGTGGCGGTGCTGTCGTCGCGCCGCCCGCGCGATTTCGCGGCGGTGTGCCTGGCGGTCGTTGGCCTGTATTTCCTGCTGCCGATCCATGGCCATGTCGACCAGCTCAATCCGGTGGGCGTGGCGTACGCGGCCGGCGCAGCGGTGTGCTGGGCCTTGTACATCGTCTACGGCAAGCGGGTATCGGCCATGCATGGCGGGCAGTCGGTCGCGTGGGCGATGCTGGCGGCGTCGCTGTTCATCGTGCCGGTCGGCGCCTGGTATGCGGGTTCGTTATTGTTGACGCCGATGTACATGCTGATCGGACTGGCGATCGCGGTGATGTCGAGCGCCTTGCCGTACACGCTGGAGATGCTGTCGATGCGCACGCTGTCGTCGCGCACCTTCAGCATGTTCAGCAGCGGTGCGCCGGCGCTGAGCGCACTGGCCGGCATGGCGGTGCTGGGCGAACACCTGACGCCGACGCAATGGCTGGCCATCGCCAGCATCGTGGTGGCCTCCGCGCTGACCTCGTTGCGCTGAATCCGGCTCCCATCGTCATCCAGCTTCCCCCATCCAGATAGCCCCATGTTGCATTTGTGATCAGTTCATGGCAGCATGCTTGCCTACTGGAGGAGAACCCATGCAAGTAGCACGCGCCCAACAACCGATCGCAGCCGCCGCCGTCACGCTGGTGGTGTGGGTGATCTGCGTCGCGGCCTTCCTGCCGCCGCTGAATACATACATCAAGGACTCGGTGCCGCTGGTGATCATCGCCGGCCTCGGCATCGCGGTCAGCCTGGTGCTGCACCTGATCTTCATCGGCATGGCCGCCAAGCGCCTCGGCCGTTCGGCAGTCTTGTGGGTGATCGTGGCGCTGTGCTTCCTGCCGATCGCCTCCATCGTCGGCCTGATCCTGTTCGAGTGGTTCAGCGAACAGGAAAAGGAAGCCAGCGTATAAAAAAGGGTATTGCAAAAAGCTGAACTCTTCGGCTAGTATGGATCCCGATGCAACATTGCATCGACGTCGCTCGGACGGTTCCGGGCGCTTACGTGAGACATCCATGACTGACACCCAAACTCCGCGCAGCTTTTCGCGCATCGATCGCCTGCCTCCCTACGTTTTCAATGTCACCGCCGAGCTCAAGCTGGCGGCGCGCCGTCGCGGCGAAGACATCATCGATATGTCGATGGGCAATCCCGATGGCGCCACGCCGTCGCACATCGTCGACAAGCTGGTCGATACCGTCAAGCGTCCCGATACGCACGGCTACTCGGCCTCCAAGGGCATACCCCGCTTGCGCCGCGCGATCACCAAGTGGTACAAGAACCGCTACGAAGTCGAGTTCGATCCGGACTCGGAGGCCATCGTCACCATCGGCTCCAAGGAAGGCCTGGCGCACCTGATGCTGGCCACGCTGGACCAGGGCGACACCGTGCTGGTGCCCAACCCCAGCTACCCGATCCACATCTGGGGCGCGGTGATCGCCGGCGCCAATATCCGCTCGGTGCGCATGACGCCCGGCGTGGATTTCTTCGACGAGCTGGAGCGCGCGGTGCGCGAGACCTACCCTAAGCCGAAGATGATGATCCTGGGCTTCCCGTCGAACCCGACCGCGCAATGCGTGGAACTGGAATTCTTCGAACGCGTGGTGGCGCTGGCGCGCCAGCACAACATCCTGGTGGTGCATGACCTGGCCTACGCCGACATCACCTTCGACGGCTGGAAAGCGCCGTCGATCATGCAGGTGGAAGGCGCGCGCGATGTCGCAGTGGAATTCTTCACCATGTCGAAGAGCTACAACATGGCCGGCTGGCGCATCGGCTTCATGGTCGGCAACAAGGAGCTGGTGGCGGCGCTGGCGCGCATCAAGAGCTATCACGACTACGGCAGCTTCACGCCGGTGCAGGTGGCGGCGATCGCCGCGCTGGAAGGCGACCAGAGCTGCGTCAGCGAGATCGTGCAGGTCTACCAGAGCCGGCGCGACGTGCTGCACAAGGGCTTGTGCGAAGCGGGCTGGCCGGTCGACAAGCCGAAGGCGTCGATGTACATCTGGGCGCGCATACCGGAAGCGTATCGCCATCTGGGCTCGCTTGAATTTTCCAAGCTGCTGCTGGCCGAGGCCAAGGTGTGCGTGTCGCCCGGCATCGGCTTTGGCGAGTACGGCGATGAGTACGTGCGCTTCGCGCTGATCGAAAACGAAGCCCGCATCCGTCAGGGACTTCGCGGCATCAAGGCCATGCTGCGCAAAGCCGGATAAATCTGCGCCGACTTTACGCCGCATCAAGTGCCATGCTTGATGCGGCGGCTACTGTATTCCTGAATTCTCTCGGGAGTGCACATCATGTCTTCTCCGCCCGCCAGCGACAGCACGCGCCGTTTGCTCGAGGCCGTCCGCAAACTCGAAACCACCTTGCGCACCGCAGGCCTGCCGCGCTTCCTGGCACGCTTGCCGGTGTGCTGGCTGTGCTGGCACTACTGCCGCATGCTGGACCAGAAGATCGTCCGCATCAAGCGCATCGCCGGCAAGTTCGAGCAATGGCTGCCGGCGATACGCAATCTTTCGGACCATGGCGAGTTCATCGACATCGATCTCAGCATGCGCGACGATATCGAAGTCACCAAGAAAACGATGTGGGAGTTGCGCAGCTACTGCATCGACATCGGCCGCATGTTCGAGCAGCTCGGCTACCGCTCGCCGGGCTTGCGGCGGCGGCAGGCGCAGTTCCTGCTGATCCTGGAGACCTCGTGTGTGTCGGCCAGCACCATGCAGCAGGAGCTGGCCGATCACGACAGCCGGGCGTTGGCGCTGCTGCGCGCGCAGCAGGCGCGCGAGCGCGCGGCGTTGAGTGCGGCCGCAGCGCCGCCGGCGGCTTCTTAAAAGCCTTCCAGTACGATCTTGCCTTTGGCGCGGTTGCTTTCGATCAGCGCGTGCGCGCGCTTCAGGTTGGCGGCGTTGATCTTGCCGAAGCGCTCGGCCAGCGTGGTCTTGATGACGCCGGTGTCCACCAGCTGCGCCATGTCGTTCAGCAGGTGGTGCTGCTTCTGGATGTCCGCCGTGTCGAACATCGAGCGCGTGAACATGAATTCCCAATGCAGCGAAACGCTCTTGCGCTTCAACAGGCGCACGTCGATGGCGGCCGGATCGTCGATCAGCGCGACCTTGCCTTGCGGCGCGACCAGCTCGGCTATCGCGTTCCAGTGGTGGTCGGTCTGGTTCAGGCTGGCGACATAGCTGACGGGCGGCAGGCCGAGGCGGGCGATCTCTTCGTTCAGCGGTTTGCCGTGGTCGATCACGTGATGCGCGCCCAGTTCCTTGACCCACTCGACGGTCTCGGGACGCGATGCGGTGGCGATGACGGTCAGCCCGGTCAGCTGGCGCGCCAGCTGCACGAGGATGGAGCCGACCCCGCCCGCCGCGCCGATCACCAGCAGTGACTTGCCCTGCACGCCCTTGTCGCGGCTTACTTCCAGGCGCTCGAACAGCAGCTCCCATGCGGTGATGGCGGTCAGCGGCATGGCGGCGGCCTTGGCGAAGTCCAGCTTCTTCGGCTTGTGGCCGACGATGCGTTCGTCCACCAGGTGCAATTCGCTGTTGGTGCCGGGCCGCATCAGCGCGCCGGCGTACCAGACTTCATCGCCCGGCTTGAACAGCGTGACGTCGGGACCGACGGCCTTGACTACGCCGGCGGCATCCCAACCGATGACCTTGGCGTCGCCGTCGGCCGGCGCCATGTTGGCGCGGATCTTGACGTCGACCGGATTGACCGAGATCGCCCTGACTTCCACCAGCAGGTCGCGGCCCGTGGCTTGCGGGTCGGGCAGTTCGATGTCGATCAGCGCGTCGTCATCGGTGATGGGAAGGGACTTGCGGTAGGCAACGGCTTTCATGGAAGGCTCCGGTAATGTTGGTATGGGAGTATCATCATTTAATTCGCGGGGAAGAAAAAGAGGCCTCGCACCGAAACACTTTCAAAGGAATGCCGAAAATTGCTGAGGCTAGATGACTTGAACGTCTTTGTGCGTACCGCGGACCGGGGCAGCTTGTCAGCCGCCGCGCGCGAGCTGGAGATATCGCCGGCACTGGCCAGCGCCGCCGTCAAGCGGCTCGAAGGCGAGCTGGGACTGCGCTTGTTCGCCCGTACCACGCGCTCCTTGCGGCTGACGGAGGAGGGCGAGCACTACCTGCGCCACGCGCGCGAGGCGCTGCGCTTGCTGAAGGAGGGGCACGACGCGCTGATCCAGGGCCAGCAGACGCTGGGCGGGATGTTGAAGATATCGCTGCCGTCCGACCTGGGCCGCAATATGATGGTGGCCTGGCTCGACCAGTTCCAGGCGCAGTATCCGCAAGTCAGTTTCCAGCTCAGCATCAGCGACCGCGTGTCCGACCTGTACCGGCAGCCGGTCGATATCGCCATCCGCTACGGTAGGCAGGAGGATTCCAGCCTGATCGCCTTGCCGCTGGCGCCGGACAACCGCCGCGTGCTGGTGGCGTCGCCGGAGTACATCAAGCGGCACGACAAAGTGAGCGAGTTGAAAGACCTGCTGCGCCACAACTGCCTGCGCTTCATGCTGGACGAGGTGATCCATGACCGATGGAGCTTTTATCGCGATGCCGCGGCCGAGCCGACAACGATCCACGTCAACGGCAACCGCAGCGCCGACGATGCCGACGTGGTGCGGCGCTGGGCGGTGGCGGGACTGGGCATCGCCAACAAGTCGCGGCTGGACCTGGCCGACGACATCCGCAGCGGACGGCTGCACATCCTGCTGCCGGACATACTGGGCGAACCGGTGCCGCTGAACATGCTGTGCATGCACCGCGCGCACATGACGCCGACGGTGCTGCAATTGCGCGACTTCCTGCGGGCGCAGTGTGAGAAGGCTTGAGAAGGCTTAGAAAATAATTAAAAAGCAAGCAATCCGCTTGCGGCAGCGCGAAATGCGCTTACCATAGCCCCAATATTTACCAGGAGATACTCCGATGACCGAAACCCAGCGTGACCTACTCAGTGCGGCATTCTCCCTGACCTTGATAGCGCTGGCGGCCTTCGTCATGCACCGTTTCTTCCTGCCGCTGATCTGGGCCGGCATCCTGTGCGTGGCGACGTGGCCGCTGTACCAGCGCATGCGCGCCCGTTTCGGCCGCCACGATGTGCTGGCCGCCGCCGTGCTGACCTTGATCTGCGCCGCCGTCTTTATCGTGCCGGTGCTGCTGGGTGTCACGCAGGCGGCGCGGCAGGCGCCGGAGCTGGCCAACTATCTGGTCACCGCCAATACCGACGGCATACCGGTGCCGGCTTTCGTGGCGCACTTGCCGCTGGTCGGCGATTGGATCAGCGACTGGTGGCAAGCCACGCTGAGCCAACCGCACGGCCTGGCGCATTTGCTGTCCGACCGCGAAATCAACGGCCTGCATTCGGCGCGCGACATGATCAAGGTGGCCGGCGTCGGCTTCATGCACCGGCTGGTCGACTTCGGCCTGGCCTTCCTGTGCCTGTTCTTCTTCTACAAGGATGGCGAAGCGCTGAACCGCCAGATCACCGCCATCGGCAGCCATTGTTTCAGCGAGCAGCGCTGGGCGCGCTACGCCGAAAAAATCCCGACCGCGATCCGCGCCACCGTCAACGGACTGGTGCTGGTGGGCTTGGCGGAAGGCGTGTTGATCGGCATCGGCTATGGGATCGCAGGTCTCCCGTCCCCCGCTCTGTGGGCGGCGGTGACGGGTATCCTGGCTATCATTCCATTTGGCGCGCCGCTGGCGTTTGTCAGCGCGGCCGCTATGCTGGCCTTCAACGGCGCGGTACCGGCCGCGATCGCGGTGGCGGTATGGGGCACCATCGTGCTGTTCGTGGCGGATCACTTTGTACGGCCAGGGATGATCGGCAACGCCACGCGGCTGCCGTTCCTGGCCGTACTGTTCGGTATCCTCGGCGGGGTGGAAACCCTGGGCCTGGTTGGACTGTTTATTGGTCCGGTCGTGATGGTTCTGTTTGTGACGCTTTGGTACGAGGCGAATCTGTTTGATGACGGCTCGCCAGTTGCCAAACCCAGGTGAGGAGCGCAAGCGAGGTCGCAGCGTCTGCCGGCCTGTCTTGCGACTGGATCGGGCAACTGGCACCGGCAACCATTAGTGCGCCTTCGACAGGATCAGCAGCCAGCGGCGGCACAGCAGTACCTCCAGATGGCCGGCCTGCACGCCGGTGTCGCACTCGATAATCGGGTTCACAGCGTAGTAACGCTTGCGGAAGTCGCGGCACACCAGCATTTCGCGTTTGCCCATGCGCACCAGGAACGAGGTAGGCATATATTCCATGCCGAAGCGGGAAGCGAAGCTGCTATTTACTGTTGTCATGACATTTCCTTTTGGGAGAAGCGTTTAACGAGGAGTTCAGAATAGCATAACTACTGTATGAATAAACAGGTACTGTGTAAATAAACAGTAAATTCGTTGTTTCGTGGTTTTTCCACTAACTTCATCGGCAAAGCCGGCTGGAGCACCAAATTTTCAGCAAACTCATCCGTTTCATCGAAGCAAGACTGTCACCCGGCGGCGAATTCGGCCTGCACCTGACGGCGGGGCTGGCGCTGCTGGTGGCGGCCGCCTCGGTGTTCGGCGACCTGGCCGAGGATGTGATGGGGCAGGAATCGATCGTCGTGCTGGACCAGCGGATTTCCCACTGGTTCAACCTGCACGGGGCGGAGCCGGCCACCAGCCTGATGCTGGGCGTGTCGGCGCTGCACAGCGTGGCGGGCATGGTGCTGCTGGTGGCGGTGGCGGGCTGGTATTTCTGGCGCGCGCAGGCTCGCTACTGGCTGCTGGCGCTGTTGGTGTCGGTGCCGAGCGGGATGCTGCTGAACGTGCTGTTCAAGTATGTGTTCCAGCGCAGCCGTCCGGTGTTCGACACGCCGCTGGTGAGCCTGATGACCTACAGCTTCCCCAGCGGCCACACGGCGGCGGCGACCCTGTTCTATGGCTTGCTGGCCAGCTACGCCATGATGGGGCGGTCGGGCTGGAGTGTGCGTTTGGGCACGGCGGCCGGCTGCGTAACAATGGTATTGTTGGTGGCATTGAGCCGCGTCTACCTGGGCGCCCATTTTCTCAGCGACGTGCTGGCGGCGATGGCCGAGAGCGTGGCATGGCTGGCGGTCTGCATCACCGCCATCTCCACGCTGCGACGGCGGCGGGAAGCTAAAACGTTATAAACCGTTTCGAGGAGAATGCGCTGGACAGCATAGTGGTGATCGTTAATGCCAGCGCGGGGCTGGGCTATTGCGGCGGCTGGACCGCCGCGCTGGAGGAAAAATTCCGCAGTCACGGCGTCGCGCCGGACATCACGCTGGCCAGGAGCGGCGACGAGATGATCGCCCGCGCCGAAAAAGCCGTGGCCGACGGCGCGCCGCTGGTGGTGGCCGGCGGCGGCGACGGCACGATCAACGCGGTGGCGTCGGTGCTGGTCGGCAGCCGCACCCGGCTGGGCGTGCTGCCGCTGGGCACGCTGAACCACTTCGCCAAGGACCTGAAGATTCCGCTGGACCTGGATGGAGCGGTGGCCAATGCGGTGCTGGGGAGGGCGTGCCAGATCGATGTCGGCGAAGTCAACGGCCGCATCTTCCTCAACAATTCCAGCCTCGGCATGTATCCCGACATCGTGCGCGACCGCGAGCAGCAGCAGAAGAAGCTGGGACGCGGCAAATGGCTGGCGTTCGGCCATGCGCTGTTTGCGGCGCTGCGGCGTTTTCCGTTCATGAGCGTGCGGCTGAAAATCAACGGCGAAGCGCATCTGCGCCGCACGCCGTTCGTCTTCATCGGCAACAACGAATACCTGCAGGGCTTGACCATGGGCGCGCGCGAGCGGCTCGACAGCGGCAAGCTGTGCCTGTATGTCGCGCAGAATCCGACCCGGCTGGGATTGCTGCGCTACGCGCTGCATGCGCTGTTCGGCAAGCTGGCGGAGGCGCGCGACTTCGATGTGCTGTCGGCGTCGGAGCTGGTGATCGAAACCCGGCACCACCGGCTGCGCGTGGCCACCGACGGCGAGGTCACGCATATGCAGCCGCCGCTGTGCTATCGTTCACGGGCGTCGGCCCTGAGCGTGATCGTTCCGGCCGCCTGAGGAGATCAGCATGCGTACCATCGTTCATTTGTCCGACCTGCATTTCGGCCGCGTCGACCAGGATTTGCTGCGGCCGCTGCAAGAGCTGACCGCGCGGCTGGCGCCGGATGTGGTGGTGGTGTCGGGCGACCTGACGCAGCGCGCCAAGACCGAGGAGTTCAAGGCCGCGCGGGCGTTTCTCGACACCTTGCCGGGGCCGCAGATCGTGGTGCCGGGCAATCACGACATCCCGCTGTACAACGTCGCCAGCCGCTTCCTGACGCCGCTGCGCAAATACACGCGCTACGTGACGCTGGACCTGGCGCCGGAATATGTGGACGAGGAGATCGCCGTGCTGGGCATCAATACCGCGCGTTCGCTGACGTTCAAGGATGGGCGCATCAACCACGACCAGGTGGCGCAGATCCGCCAGCGCATGGGTGCGGTGGATCAGCACCTGACGCGCATCGTCGTCACCCACCACCCGTTTGATTTGCCGGAGCACTTCGACCAGGACGACCTGGTCGACCGCGCGCCGATGGCGATGCGGGCGTTCGCCGAGTGCGGCGTGGATTTGTTGCTGGCCGGGCATTTGCACGCTAGCCACGCCGGCAACAGCGCGCAGCGCTACAAGATCAGCGGCTACGCGGCCTTGGTGGTGCAGGCCGGCACCGCCACCTCCACGCGCGGCAGGGGCGAGTCGAATTCCTTCAACGTCATCCGCGTCGAGCCCGACATGGTGCAGGTCGAGCGCTACAGCTGGATCGCCGGCACGGCCAGTTACGAGCCGGTGCACACCGAACGCTTCCGCCGCGAAGGCGACGTCTGGTCCCTCACCGGCGAATCGTAACCTGACCCCGGGGTTTTAGAGCCAGTAGTCCATCAAGCGGGCGGCCCATTCCTTCATGCGGCTGGCCCACGGACGGTGGCGCCAGTCTTCCAGCGTGATGCGGGTCGAGTCGCGCAGGTCTTCCTGGAAGGCTTTTTCCATTTCGATGCCGAAGGCGTCGCCCAGCACCACCACGTTCAGCTCGCTGTTGTGCAGGAAGCTGCGGGTGTCGATGTTGGTCGAGCCCACCGTCGACCAGTTGCCGTCGATGACGGCGGTCTTCGCGTGCAGCACCGCCAGCTTCAGCTGGTAGATCTGCACGCCGCTCTCCAGCAGTTGGTCGTAGAAACCATGGCCGGCGTAGAACACCAGCCCGCTGTCGGACACGCCCGGCAGCACGATCTTCACGTCCACGCCGCGCCGCGCCGCGGCCTTCAGCGCATCGACCGTCTGCTGGTCCGGCACGAAATAGGCGGACGTGAGGTGGATGCTCTTCTTGGCTTCCTGGAACGCCAGGCTGTAGGCCTTGTAGATCTCGAACTGGCTGCCCGGGTCGCTGCCCAGCACGCGCACCACCTTGTCGCCGGCGATCACCGGCTGCGGGAAGTAGTCGGCGTCCGGCAGGTCGGCCTTGTCCTGCGTGGCCCACTGGCGCACGTACAGCCACTGGAACGCCTGCACCGCCGGACCTTCGACCTTGATGTGGGTGTCGCGCCAGCCGACGTCGGACTTGTCGGTGGGCCTGGACTTGGAGCGGAACAGCGAGCTCTTGGCATACGTGGCGCTGATGTTGATGCCGCCCGTGAAAGCGATCTTGCCGTCGACGATCAGCACCTTGCGGTGGTCGCGGTTGTTGACCTTCCAGCTGTCGCCGTTCAGCTTGGCCGGATTGACCGGGTTGAATTCCATCAGGTGGATGCCGGCCTTGCGCATGCGCTCGAAGAACTCGGCCGGCACGCCAAGCGTGCCCACGCTGTCGTACATGATGTTGACCGTCACGCCTTGCTGTTGCTTGTCGATCAGCGCGTCGGCGAACTTCAGGCCCAGTTCATCCTGGTCGAAGATGTAGGTTTCCAGGTTGATGTTGTTGCGCGCGGCATTGATGGCCTTGAGCATCTCGGCCATCGTTTGCGGGCCGTCGAACAACAGCGTGCACTTGTTGCCGGCGATCAGGGGCACGCCGGTGGCGGCTTCCTCCAGCGCGGCCTGCGCCTGCTGGTCCAACGTGGCCTTGGGCCAGCGCTTGGCCAGCAGCGCCTTGGCGCGGCCGTCGCTCAGCGTGCCGTTGGCTCCCTTGACGCTGGGCACGGCGCCCGGCTCGAGCTTGTCGCTCATCGCCGTCACGTTCGGCAGCGAGGCGCATGCGCCCAGCAAACCCCAGCACATCAGGCCGAGGGGCAGCCAGTAACGCATGCGTGCAGATTTCATCTTGTAGCCTTTTCAGCGGTTTTCGATTCGTCGGATAATGCCAGCGGCGCCGCTTCTTCTTCCGCCGAGCCGAAGAAGAACGACACCGGCGCCTGCCGGAACTTGCGGCCCAGCGCCTTCAGCAGTTGCCAGCCATGCTTGAAATGCACCTGGCGCGAGCGCAGGGCCACCCACAGCGCCAGTCCGAAACTGACCAGCAGGTTGACCGTGCCGATGGCCAGGAAACCAGCCACGGACGTCAACACAAGTTCCCAGCTGACATTGTGGTCGAGTCCCACCATGGCTGTCGCAAAGTTGGCCGATGAGAACGTCACGTGGCGGATATCCAGCGGCATGCCCAGCAGGAAGCCCAGCAGCGGCATCACGCCGAGCAGGATGCCGAAGAAGAAATTCCCCATCAGTCCGCCCAGGTTGTTCTCCATGTACACGCCCAACCGGTCCAGCCGCTCCTGCCCCAGCAGCCAGCGCAGGCCGCGCAGCTGCGCGACGCGCCGGGCCCAGCGCGTGTACAGCGCCTTGTTGTCGTAGTAGCCCGAGATCAGGCCGGCCACGAACAGGCAGACGCCGGCGATGGCCGCGTAGATCAGCGTCGGACCGTGGATGGGATCGATATCGTGCAGCAGGTGCATGGCCTTGTCCGGCGACACCAGGTGGTGGCCCGTCAGCCACGGCCAGGCCATGGCGATCAGCCAGGCGGTCGGGATGGCGGTGGCCAGGTTGCCCAGCACCGCCATGTTTTGCGTGCGTATCACCTTGCTGCACAGCTCGGCCATGCTGTCGAGGTCGATGTTGCGGCCGTCCTTGCTTTGCAGGCCGGCCGCGATGCGCGAGGCGGTCATCGCCGGCTGCTTGGTGGCGACGGTGAAATGCAGCAAATGGATGAACATGAAGCCCAGCGAATAGTTCATGCTGAACAAAAAGGTCTCGACCAGCGGCGCGGCGCGCAGATACGAGGCCAGTATCTTGAACAAGGCCATGAAGCCGATCACCAGGCCGGCGCCGGCCGACGACACGAACATGCCGCGCAATTCCTTGCGCGAGTCGGCAACGTAGTGCTCGCCGGTGTGGCTGGCGTTGTCGGTGATGTTGCGCGCCAGCAGGTCGATATTGTCGCCCAGCAGATCGCGCACCATGTATTTGTTGTTGTGCGCGGTGATCAGTTCCTGCGCCAGCGCCACGGCGGCGCTGCGGCGCGGACTCGGCGGGCCTTCCTGCTGATGGGGAACGTGGGTCGCGGCCAGCAGATTTACAGGCAACTGCGCTTCCAGCTGCGGCGCGGCCGGCAGCTCGCCGCTGACGTCGACCAGGAACAGCAGCTTGCGCAGGCGGTCTATGCTTTGCGTCAGCGCCACCAGCAGGTAGGTCAGCGCGATGCTGGTGCCCTGGCTCAGCGCCTTCTTGCGGATCCTGGCGATCACCTCGTCGCACTGGTCCAGCATCACCAGCAGGTGGCGGGCGTCTTCCAGCGCCACCGTTTCGCCGGCCAGCATGCGCTGGTAGCTGTCGAGGTAGGCGTTGACTTCGAAGTTCTGCACCATGAACGGCGACTCGTAGGTCTCCATCTCGGTGTGGAAGTTGGTCAGCTTCGGCTCCAGGCCGATGGCGCACACGCGGTAGGACAGCGTGCGTATCGCTTCCAGCAGGCCGGGCAGCATCAGGTTGCCGTCCGGCTCGTCCTCGCCATGCGCCATGGCGATCACGTCGACCAGGGCCAGCCAGTCGGCGGCCGGCACGGCGGCGATCCAGATGTGGTCGGTGCGGCGGTAGACCACCTGGTCGAGCGCGTCGCTGAGGTAGTCGTCGCCCAGCGCCGGCGGCAGCATGCGGAAGGCGATACGGCGCTTCAGTTCGGTGAAGAAGCCGTCATTCGACAGCACGCCGATTTCGGTGTACAGGCTGGCATGGCGGCGGCTGGCAAGCAGCGTGCGGGCGTAATTTCGCAGCGCCAGCGCGTGCGCAGGGTTGCCTTTCAACAGCTGGCACAGCGTGCGCACATTGGCGGTGGCGCGCGCGCCGTCGCTGGGGCGTGGGGGACGCAGCGTGTCGAACAGCGCGACCATCAGGCCGATATCGCTGCTTTGTGCGTCGATGCGTTCGAGGATATCTATCATGCAACGCAGTATAGCCAGCTGTCGGACATTCGTATGTACGCTGCCGTACATACAAATATCCAACAGGAAACTCGTCTCTTAGCAGAGCAAGATCTTTTTGGCTGCCTGCCGCAGCTCGGCGCGGAAGTCCGGATGGGCGATGGCGATCAGCGCCTCGGCCCGCTGGTGGGCGGATTTGCCGCGCAGCTGGGCCACGCCGTATTCGGTCACCACGTAGTTGACGTCGTTCTTGCCGGTGGTGACGTGGGTGCCCGGCGTCAGCGTGCAGACGATGCGCGAGATGCTGCCTTCCTTGGCGGTCGACGGCAGCACGATGAAGGCCTTGCCGCCGCGCGAACGGTTGGCGGCGCGGACGAAATCGACCTGGCCGCCGGTGCCGGAATAGGGCAGGTGGGCGATGCTTTCCGATCCACACTGGCCCAGCAGGTCGACCTGCAGGCTGGCGTTGATGGCGACCAGCTGGTTGTTCTGGCCGGCCAGGTAGGGATCGTTGGTGTAATTGACCGGGTGCATTTCCAGCATCGGATTGCGGTGCATGAAGTCGTACAGCTTGCGCGAGCCCAGCGCGAAGGTGGCCACCATCTTGTTCGACAAATAGGTCTTGCGGCTGTTGTTGACGGCGCCCGATTCGACCAGCTTGAGGATGCCGTCGCCTATCATCTCGGTGTGGACGCCGAGGTCGTGCTTGGAGGTCAGCTGCATCACCACCGCGTCGGGAATGCCGCCGTAGCCGATCTGCAGGGTCGAGCCGTCCTCGATCATCTCCGCCACGTAGCCGGCGATGGCTTCCTGCACCGGCCCGATCTTGGGCAGGCCGACTTCGATCACCGGCTCGTTGCTCTCCACCAGCGCCGTCACCTGCGAGATGTGGACGTGGCACTGGCCGTGCGCGTACGGCACGTTGGGATTCACTTCCAGCACCACCACGCGCGCCTTCTGGATCGCCGCCATGGTGTAGTCGGCGCCCAGGCTGAGCGCGAAATTGCCGTGCTCGTCCATCGGCGAGGCCATCGAGAACACCACGTCGGACGGCACCATGCCGCGCTCGATCAGGCTTGGCAGTTCGGAGAAATAGGCGGGGATGAAGTCGGCCCAGCCGGCCTGTCCGGCCGAGCGGGAGGCGCCGCCGAAGAACAGCGCCACGTGGCGCACGTGCTGGACGGTGTCGCAATCGAAGTAGCCGTATTTGCGCATCGCCAGGATCTGCGCGACCTTGACGTCGCGGAAACGGGTGCGCTGCTCGGACAGCGCGTGCAGCAGCGTGGGCGGTTCGCCGGCGCCGGACGGCACGATGATGAAATCGCCGTCCTTCAGCAGTTCGATGGCCTCTCCCGGGGAACACCGTTTGTCGTCATATTGCGTGTGCATAGCGGTCCGCCTTTCGCATGATGAAATGTCACTATAAACCAAGTAGCTGCAAATATGGGTGTAAAAGTGGTCGAACGCACAGAGGTGGACCCGGCTGTGGCCTACCATGGTGCCATTATGAAAACCACCTTGTTCACGCTGGCAGTCATCGCACCCCTGACCGCGGCGGCGCAGGCGCCGTCTTCAGTCCAGGTCTATGGGCTGCTGGACGCCGGCGTGGTGTCCGAGCGTGGTTGCAATGGCGACTGCACGCGGACCAAGGTCGACAGCGGCATCGCTTCCCCTTCGCGGCTGGGCGTGCGCGGTCGCGAGGACCTGGGCGGCGGCACGGCGGCCGTCTACACGCTCGAGGCTGGCGTACTCAACGATACCGGCGCTTCCGACCAGAACGGCAAGCTGTTCGGCCGCCAGGCCTATGTCGGGCTCGACGGCCCGCTGGGCATGGTCACCTTGGGCCGGCAGTACAACCTGGTCTACGAAGCGCTGACCGACGTGGCCGACCCTTTCCACGGCGGCATGGCCGGCAGCGCCGCCAACCTGGTCGGCTACACCACCCAGCGCTACGACAACACCATCAGGTACGCGACGCCGCGCAGCAAGGCCGGCTGGAGCGGGGCGGCGATCTACAGCTTCGGCGAGTCGCCGTACAACAGCCGGGTCAACCGCGCGTACGGCGCCACCATCGGCTATGCGCACGGCGCCGCCAACATCAGCGTCAGCCACCAGCGCAAGGACAATCTGCTGGACGCCACCGGCACCATGCCGGCGGTCGACCAGTCGGCCCGCAACACGCTGGTGGCGGCCAATTTCAATTTCGGCCGCTTCGTCGGCTACGCCGCGTACGGCCACAGCAAGGGCGACGGCAGTTCGCCGTGGGACATGAACAATCCCTACGGCGCGGTGGTGCAAAGCACGCCGTCCAACGACAGCCGCGACGTGCTGGTCGGCATCGCCGTGCCCAGGGGCGCGCTCACCTGGCTGGCCTCGTACATCCACAAGGACGACCGCGGCCTGGCCAACCGCGACGCCAACCAGATCGCCGTCGGCGCCAGCTACGCGCTGTCGAAGCGCACCGACTTCTACGCCGCCTTCGCCAGGATCCAGAACCGCAACGGCGCCGGCTACACGGTCGGCAACGCCACCAGCGCCGGACAGGGCGACAAGGCGATCAACATCGGCCTGCGACATGCATTCTGAACAAACGTGATAAATTGCCCGTTCCACTGACTCACTAACATCAGGAACGAGCATGTATCTGACCTATTTCAACGGCGCCTGGAGCGAAGGCAACACCCCACTGTATGGCGCGATGGATCACAGCGTATGGCTGGGATCGTCCGTGTTCGATGGCGCCCGCGCGATCCGCGGCCATCTGCCGGATCTGCGGCCGCATCTGCAGCGTGTGATCAATTCCGCCGAGCGCGTCGGCCTGGCCTGTCCGCTGAGCGTGGATGAGATGGAAGCGCTGGTGCGCGAGGGCGTGGCCAAATTCCCGGCTGATGCCGAGCTGTATGTGCGGCCGCTGGTGTTCGGCACCGACGGCTTCCTGATCCCGGTGGCGGAAAAAAGCGCGTTCGCGCTGACGCTGTTCGACGCGCCGATGCCACCGTTCACCGGCTTCTCGGCCTGCCTGTCGGGGCTGCTGCGGCCGGAGCCTTCGATGGCGCCCACCGACGCCAAGGCCTCTGCCTTGTACGCCAACACCGCCAAGGCCATCCGCGAAGCGCAGCAGCGCGGCTACGACAACGCCGTGGTCTGCGACAGCGCCGGCAACGTGGCCGAGTTCGCGTCGGCCAACCTGTTCCTGGTCACGCCGGGCGGTGGCGTGGTGACGCCGGTGGCCAACGGCACCTTCCTGTCCGGCATCACGCGCGCCCGCGTGATCGAGCTGCTGGCGAAGGAGGGCGTGCAGGTCGAAGAGCGCACCGTGCGCCCCGAGGAACTGGACAGCGCCGTCGAGATCTTCAACACCGGCAACTACGGCAAGGTCACGCCGTGCATCCGCTACGAAGGACGCAGCCTGCCGGTGGGGCCGATCGCCACGCTGGCGCGCGACCGCTACATGGCGTTCTCGGACAGCCAGTAATCAATCAGCTTTGTTACTTGGCCGGGCAGCTGGCGCTGAGCCAGCGCCCGGTCGATTCCACCGTGACGTTTTGCGGCTGGCCGCTGGCGGCGGTGGTGACGTTCATGTTCATCGTGTAGCTGCTGTCGCCGTTGAAGCGTATCGTGCCCTGGCCGCTGGAGGCCGGATCGGTGCAGCTGAACGAGATGTTCATGCCGCCCGCCACCGGCTCCTGCTTCGACGTGCACTTGCCTTTCTGGCTCAGCGGCAGTTCCTTCTTCGCCGCCATCTCCGGCGTCACGCACGCCGTCAGCACCATGCCGCCATCGCTGCCCGACTGCGGCATCGAGACGCCGTTCTGCTTCATCATCGCCTCGATCTGGGCGCGCTGCTCCGGCGCCATGTTGGCCAGCTGCTTGAGCGCCATGCCCATCGCCTGGTCGGTCTGCGCGTTGCCGGTCTTGACCTTGTTATTCAATTCCCACAGGCCGGGCTTGATGGTCGGCGCCGGGGTTTGGGCCTGGACCTGGGCCGCGGCCAGCAAGGCCAGCGAAATCAATACACGCTTCATGTTATCTCCTGAAAATGAAAAAACGGCGCGCCACCGTCGGGTGGAGCGCCGCTTCAGATGCTGGCGGAGAGGCGCTACACGCCGCGTCCGCTAATCAGGCGCAGCAGCACCATGATGATAGCAACTACCAGCAGGATGTGGATAAAGCCGCCTACGGTGTACGAAGTGACCAGGCCCAGCAGCCACAGGATAAGCAAGACTACAGCGATGGTATACAGCATGATTCTCTCCTCAGGTTGTTATGCGAGTTCATTATCTTCTGCCGACTGCAGTCCTTCTGTACGCTGTCGTACTTAAACAGAACGCAACTGGCCGTTGACGATTTTGACCTGATCGCCCGAGCGCCATTGCGGCTGCGACGACTGGTGCAGCACGCGCTTCTTGCCGTTGTCCATGCGCACGGTGATCTCCCAGCTGTGCGTGGTCTTCATATTGCCTTCGACCTGGTTGCCGGCCACCGCGCCGCCGACCGCGCCGGCCACCGTGGCCAGCTGACGGCCATGGCCGCTGCCGACCTGGTTGCCCAGCAGGCCGCCGAGGATGGCGCCGCCGGCCGCGCCGACGCCGCTGCCCTGGCCGCGATGTTCAATCGAGCGCACCGATTCAACCACGCCGCAGCTGTTGCACACGGCGGGCGCGTGTTGCGCTGCCGGTTCCTCCATCTGGCCCTGGGCCGGGGCTGCGTTGTTGGCGTTGTTGAGATTGCTGGCATAGCCGGCTTGCTGTTGCGGCTGCCGCTGCGGTTGTTGTTCCGGCGGCGGCACCGACGACAGCTGGCCCTGCATCGGCGCGGCGCCGGGCACGGTGGCGCTGGAGGTCGGCAGCCAGCCCATGATGGCGGCGCTGCCCACGCCGCAGAACAGCACCACCGCGACGGCGGCGATGACCATGACAGGGTGCAGCGATTGTTTGGAGGTGTGGGTTGGGGTGTCCATGAGGCGTCCTTTTTTATGATGGATTAATATCTGGATTTTCCCTCAAGACATGTTCTGCTTCCGTGCGTCAGCGTACATACAGAGCAAATCATTGCCATTACGCTGGTCCCATGCATACCTCTCACTCCACTCCGTCCGATGAAGACCATGCACCGTCCAGGCAAGTGCTGAACCGCCTGCTGTCCAGCCTGCCGGAGGACGATCAGCACACGCTGCTGGCTTTGTGCGACACGGTACGGATCGAAGTGGGCGACGTGTTGTACGAGCCGGGCCAGACCATCCGCCATATTTACTTTCCCGTCGATAGCCTGATTTCACTGCTGGCCGTGGCCGAAGGCCGCATGACGCTGGAGGTGGGCTCGGTGGGGCAGGAGGGCATGATAGGCGCGTCGGTGGCGCTCGGCCACGAGCAGGCCCAGGTGCGCGCGGTGGTGCAGCGCGCCGGCCGCGCCAGCCGCATTGCCGCCGCCGATTTCTGTACCGAGTTCCGCCGCACCGCGTCGCTGCAGCGGCTGCTGTACCGCTACACCGACACCTTGCTGGCGCAGGCGATCCAGATCGCCGTGTGCAGCCGTTTTCACGTGCTGGAGGCGCGGCTGGCGCGTTCGCTGCTGATCACGCGCGACCGCCTGCAGTCGGAAAAATTCCATCTGACGCATGAGTTCCTGGCGCACGCGCTGGGCGTGCGCCGCGTCGGCGTGACCAAGGCCGCCAGCGCGCTGCAGAACCAGAAGCTGATCACCTACAGCCGCGGCAATATCGAGATCCTCGATTCGGCCGGGCTGGAAGCCGTGTCCTGCCGCTGCTACGAGCTGGTCAAGGACAACGGCGCGATCGGCATGGCCAGCGTGTTCCTGTAAATCCGGGGTCAGATTGAGGAACCCCGGGTTTCATGGACACTCTAACAGAGGTCAGCATGCCTCGGGAGGATAGCCATGGAGAACGAAACAGCCAGACTGCGCACAGTGTTCTCGGATGAGTTTAAGCGGCAGGCGGTCGTTAGGTTGCGGCAACGAGAGCAAACTGCGACCGACCTGGCACTGGAACTAGGTATTCGCCGTAACCTGCTCTACAAATGGGCCAGGAAATTTGATCAGCTGGTTCCGGATGAGAAATTCCGAATCCCGGGGCGTCCACGCTTGGACGAGGAGGATGAAGTGACGCAACTGCGGCGCCGGTTGGCTAAGGCCGAGGAAGAACTGGACATCCTAAAAAAGTTCGATGCGTACTTAACTCGCCTAGCGAAGTGAAGTACGCCTATATCGACCGCTACCGCCGCGAGTTTGCCGTCAAGTCATTGTGCCGGGCGCTAGACATCAGTCGTAGCCGTTATTACGCCTACAAGGCGGCGCCACAGAGCTTGCATAGCTTGGAAGATATGGCCTTGCGGCAGGAGATTGTTCGCGTGCACACGGAACACCGCTGGATTCCGGGTTCAGTCAAGACCTGGCGCCTGCTTAATGGGCAAGGCGTTCGTTGCGGCAAACACCGCATTGCCCGGTTGCGTAAGCTCGACGGGGTGAAATCCAACCGCAGCCGTCGTGCTCACTCCAAACAAGCCAAGGACCGCTCGCAGCCACCGGCCCCCAATCTGGTGCAGCGTCGCTTTCAGGTTGGGCTGCCGAACCAGGTCTGGGTTGGTGACATGACGATGATACGCACCAAAGAGGGATTCCTGCATCTGGCGGTAGTCTTAGATCTGTTTGCGCGTCGGGTAGTGGGCTGGTCGATGCATGATGCCCCGGTCGTCGCGTTGCCGACCGCAGCACTTCAGATGGCTATTGATCAAAGAAAACCTGCACCGGGCCTCATCTTCCACAGTGACCAAGGCAGCGCCTATGGATCGCACGACTATCGAGAGTTGATGGGGCGACATGGCTTGCAGGCCAGCATGAGCCGCAAAGGAAACTGTCACGACAATGCCGTGGCCGAGAGTTTCTTTTCAAGCTTGAAGAATGAACTGATACACGACCGGATCTTTCCGACTCGCGCTGAGGCGGCAGCGGTCGTCAACGACTACATTGCGGTGTACTACAATCAAATGCGTCTGCACCAAACCTTAAGGTACCAGACACCGGTAAAAGTCGAGGCACAATTCTGTGTGCCTATTTAACTGTCCGGGAAATCCGGGATACCTCAGATCTGACAATTGGACACGAGCTCTACCGTAGCAACCGCTACGGTAGAGCTCGTGTCCAATTGTCAGATCTGACCCCGGATTTAAGGATTTAACGTGGTGGCTTGCTGACCTGGTTGCCGATCACGCCGCCCACTGCAGCGCCGCCGACGGTGCCCACTGCGCTGCCGCCGGTCAGTACCGAGCCCGCCACTGCGCCAACGCCGGCGCCGACCGCCGTGCTCTTGTCCTGATTCGACATGCCTGCGCAAGCGCTCAGGCCCAGGGTGGCCGCCAGGATGGCGGCGGTCGATGCGATGTGCTTGATGTTCTTCATGATGTTCTCCTCACTAGCTGATTAAGGCGCGGCAGGTAGCGCCTGCACCAATGTGGCCAGATTACGGAAGAAGCCGGAGACGATCCGTACGACAACGCACACAGAGCGGAAGTTAATTTTTCACCTTGCCTGACGGTTTTTGCCGCAGCGTCTGGCCCGGCGACGGCGCCACCGGCTTGCCCCCTTGCCGGGCCAGCAGCGCTTCGCAGCCGGTGGTCTCGCCCGGTCCGGCATTGACCAGCGGCAGGATGGCCGCCACCGGCGCCATCACCGCCAGCGCCAGCGCGCCGCCGGCGCGCAAGGCCAGCACGCCCTTGTCGACGCTGACGTCGGGGTCCTTGAAGGTGCCGCGCACATAGATCGGCGCGCGCAGCGAGATCACGCGCAGACCCTTGGCGTCCGGGCGCAGCGTCAAGTCCATCTTCTCGTTGTCGAGGTTGACGGTGCCGGCGACGCTGATGGTGGCGTCCGAGGTGTCGACCACGAACAGGCGCGACCGCATCAGGCCGTTGGTCACGCTGAAATCGGTGACCATGCAATTGAGCTTGACCTGCTTGTCGCCGATAACCTTGGTCAGCACCACGTTGCCGATGTTCAGGCCCATTTCCTCCAGCAGCAGCTTGCTGACGCTGCCTTCGTTGATCACGCCCTTGAGCTCGCCATTGGACGAGCCCAGCAGCCCGGCCACGGAATTGCCGGTGGCCGACAGCGACAGGTCGGCATTGACTTCGCCCACCGTGGCCTGCATCTCTTCGATGCGGGGGAACAGCTGCTTGAGCTTGAGCTTGCGCGCGCTGGCCTTGAGCTCGGCGCGGATGGCGTTCGGATTGAGCCTGCCGCTGCCGTCGAGCTTGATGTTGGAGGTGAAGCGGCCGCCGGCGACATCGAAGTTCATCGGCGTCAGCGACAGCACGCCGTCCTTCATGTGGATCATCGTGTCCAGGTTGGCGATCGGCAGGTCCTTGTCGCGCGTGATGCGCTGGGCCTTGAAGCCGACGTCGGCGTCGAGCGCGGTCCAGCGTTCGGTGCGGAACTTCTCCACCGGCAGCACCCGGTTGCCGGGCTGCACCGCTTCGACGCCGCGCGCCTGCTTGCTGGCGTTGGAATCGGCGCCGATCAGCGGGCCGAGGTCGGAAAACTGCAGCAGCTTCGATTGCACGGCGCCCGTCAACAGCGGACGCGGCTGGCCGGTCTTGAAGTCCAGCCTGCCCTCGATGTCGGAGTTGCCGACGCGGCCGGTGAAGCGGTCGTACAGCCAGTGGCTGGCGTGGGCGCCGAGGTTGCCGGTCAGGTGGCCCTCGGTGGCGAACGGCGGGGTTTCCGGCAGCAGCACGCCGGTCAGGCCGTACAGGCGCGCCATGCTGGGGCCGGAGATCTTGAGCCGCATGTCGATCGCGGCCAGCGCGGACGGCTTGGTCAGCGTGCCTTCGACGGCGATGCTGGTGCCGCCGACGTTGAGGTTGGCCGCCAGCGGGTAGGGCACGGACTGCTGCCGCAGCGACAGCACCGCGCCGGCCTTGCCGCCGCCGCTGATGTTCTGGCCGTTCCATTTGCCGCGCACCTTCCATGACACGCCGTAGGTCGGATCGGCGTTGATGGTGTCGACCTCGGCGACGGCGTCGACGTGGGTCTTGGCGTCGATGTAGTGCACCGTGCCCTTGGTGAACACCACGCGCTGCAAATCCAGTTGCCACGGCGACGGCTTGTCGGCCGGCTTGAAGGTCCAGTTGTTCTTGCCATCGGCGTCGCGCTGCAGCAGCACCACCGGCTGGTCGAAGCGCAGCACCGGGATCGAGATCCGGTGCTGCAGCAACGGCAGCAGTTCGATGAAGAAGGCGAAGCGGCCGACGCCGGCCATTTCCGCCGGCGCCTGCATGCCGGCCGGATTGCCGATGTGCACGTCCTGCGCCACCAGGTGCGGCAGCGGCAGGTAGTCGCTCCAGCTGCGGTCGGCATCGCCGCGACCCTGGCTTTGCCACGTCAGCGCCAGGTCGCCGCGGATGGCGAACGGACGGTCGATGGCTTCACCGATCTTGTCGTTGAGCCAGGGGCGCGCCCGGTTCCAGTCGTAGTTCATCAACACGATGACGGCGACGACGGGAACGGCGACCAGCACGCCGGCGGCGGCAAGGGCGATACGGGTACGGCGGAGGCGTGGCGGTGTCATGTGAATGTCTGGTGGGCGCTGAATCCTCGATTGTACGCTGCGGTACCAAGTACGGGGAGCAGCGCACGTTCAATGTGCGGCACCGTACTGAAGGCCGCTAGGCATGAGCTTATAACATCATCCTACCGAATGAATTTTTGAGGAGAACAATAATGAGTACTATCATCCATCACCGCCTTGCCATCTTGTGCACCATTGCCGCGGTACTGGGCCTGAGCGCCTGCGCCAGCGAGAAAACCCCCGCCACCGCCGACGTCGCGGTATCGCGCGCCGCCGTGGCCAATGCCACCAGCGCCGGCGCCGCCGACCTGGCCCCGGCCGAAATGCAATCGGCCCGCGAAAAACTGATGCGCGCCAACCAGGCGCTGGCCGCCAAGGATTACAAGACGGCGCAGGACCTGGCCACGCAGGCTTCGGCCGACGCGCAGCTGGCGCAGAGCAAGGCCAATTCCGCCAAGGCCACCAGCGCCGCCGACGAGCTGCAGCAAAGCATCCGCACCCTGCGCGAGGAACTGAACCGCGCCGGCACCACCACCCAACAATAAGGAGCACGTCATGAATACACTGCGCATGAAACAACTGTACGCCGTCCCCACCGTGTTCGCGATGGCGATCATGTTCTCCGCCTGCAGTACCACGCCGACCACCACCAGCCTGCTCGACCAAACCCGCGGCGACTTCATGGCCGCGCAAAGCAATCCGTCGGTGGCCGCCAACGCGCCGCTGGAGTTCAAGGCCGCGACCGACGCGCTGGACCGCGCCAACGCCGCCGCCGCGAAGAAGGAAAGCCTGGACGAGATCGACAAGCTGGCCTATATCGCCAAGCAGAAGATCGCCACCGCGCGCGAAGTCGCGAAACAGAAACAGGCCGAGGCTGAGGTGGCCAACTCGGGCCGCCAGCGCGACGAGATCCGCCTGGAAGCGCGCACCGCCGAAGCCAACACGGCCAAGATGCAGGCCAATGAAGCCACCTCGGCCGCCAACCAGGCCAAGGCTGAAGCCGACGCCGCCCGCATGCAGGCCGACGCCGCGTCCAACAGCGCGCGCGACGAGCAAGCCAAGAACGCCGCGCTGCAGCAGCAGCTGGCCGATCTGCAGGCCAAGCAAACCGACCGCGGCCTGGTTATCACGCTGAGCGACGTGCTGTTTAACGTCGACCGCGCGGAGCTGAGCGCCGAAGGCATGCGCACCGCGCAGAAAATGGCCGACGTGCTGCTGCAGGAACCTCAGAGCGCCGTGCTGATCGAAGGGTTTACCGACAGCACCGGCACCTCGTCGCACAACCTGGAGCTGTCGCAGCGCCGCGCCGAATCGGTGCGTAACGCGCTGATCGGCCTGGGCGTCAAGGCCGACAAGATCGCCACCCGCGGCTACGGCGAAGCCTATCCGGTCGCCAGCAATGCCGACGCCGGCAGCCGCCAGCTGAACCGCCGGGTCGAGATCGTGCTGTCGCAAAACGGCGCGCCGATCGCCAACCGCCACTAATTTCTCACCAAGGAAGGACTATCATGGCTGAATCCAATCCCACCACAGCGGCAGGCATCGATACCGAAGCCATCCGCGCGGCCGCCCGCAACCTGCAGGACGGCCCGGTCACGGCCGGCTACCAGGGCGACCGCAGCGCCGTCATCAAGATGCTCAACGACGCGCTGGCGACCGAGCTGGTGTGCGTCCTGCGCTACAAGCGCCACTACTACACGGTCAGCGGCAAGTCCAACGGCTCGGCCAAGGCCGAGTTCCTGGAGCACGCTACCCAGGAACAGGAACACGCGGACTGGCTGGCTGAGCGTATCATTCAGTTGAACGGCCAGCCTGATTTCAATCCGGCAACATTGCTCGCACGTAGCCATGCCGAGTATGATGCATCTGACGACGTTCAATCGATGGTCAAGGCCAATCTGATCGCCGAGCGGGTCGCCATCGAGTCCTACCGGCAGATGGTGGAACGGATAGGCGACACGGACCCGACGACGCGTCACTTGTTGATCAAGATCATGGCCGTCGAAGAAGAGCACGCGGACGATATGCGCGATTTGCTGGATTAAGGCATATTCGTGATTTTGCTGTACAGTTTTCACTTCACACAACCATAACAGGAGCCTCATCATGCTGGAACAAAACATCAGTACCGTGAACAACGACGTGAAAACTCTGGTTAAAGATGCGCAAGCATTGTTTACCGCCGCCACCGCCCTGACCGGCGAAAAGGCCGAAGAACTGCGCGGCCGCGGCATGCGGGCGCTGGACACGGCACTGGCCAAGGCTCATGAAGCGCAGCAAAGCGCCGTGGCCGCCAGCAAGGAAATGGCCAAGCAGGCCGACGTGTATGTCAAGGAAAACCCATGGCGTTCGATCGCCGCCGCAGCCGGCGTCGGCCTGCTGATCGGTGTGATCATCGGTCGCAAGTAATCCATCGTGTCCGATGAGATGAACCGCCCGCCGGGGCTGATCGCGTCGCTGGGCAACATCTGCCGCAACAGCCTCGGCCTGCTCTTGACGCGGCTGGAGCTGGCCGCGCTGGAACTGGGGGAGGTGCGCAATCACCTGCTGCGGCTGGTGCTGGTGTTCGCGCTGGCCGTCGTGGCCTGCTGCTTCGCGCTGGCCTACGGCACGGTGACCATCGCCTATCTGGCCTGGCAATCGATCGGCTGGACCATCCTGCCGATCCTGACCGGCGTGTTCCTGCTGATCGCCATCGGCCTTGTGGTGTATGCGCGCGGCATGATTCGTAGTGGCAAGCTGGGTATGCCGGCGACCATGGCGGAACTCAAGTCCGACCGCGACATGCTGTTGTAACCGGGAGAGCAGATGAGCAAAGAAGCGGAACTGGCGGAGTTCAATGCCGAGAAGCAGCGGCTGATACGCGAAGGCGAGCTGTATCGGATCAAGGTGGTGCACGCGAAGGCGCTGGTCGGCAACGCGCTGCAGCCCGATGCGATGTTCCACGGCGCGGTCGAGCATGCGCTGGGCATGGCCCAGGCGCGCCTGGGCGGCCTGCTGCAGCCGGGCGGGCTGAAGGGCATCAACGTCAAGACCTTGATGCCGTATGCGCTGACCCTGGGTTCGTTTATCGCCCGCAAGCGCCTGGTCAAGCCGGCGCTGGGCATCGCGCTGGCGGCCGGCGTGGGCGTGGCCTGGCTGCTGCGGCGCAAACCCGCGCCGGAGCAGGAACCGGATTAATCCCAAACGCCGCCGATGCGGCGTTTTTTTATTGGAGTAGGCTGATGAGTGGCAAAGTTCCTGAATTGAATCCCGCAGGCTTGCGGGTCGTGCTGGTGCTGCAGGGCGGTGGTGCGCTGGGTGCCTACCAGGCCGGTGTGTTCCAGGCGATGCATGAACACGGGCTGGCGCCGGACTGGGTGGTCGGCACCTCGATCGGCGCCATCAACGCAGCCATCCTGGCCGGCAATCCGCATGAAACGCGGCTGGCCAGGCTGAAGCAATTCTGGGACGGCGTGGCCCATCGCGACAGCTACGACATGCGCCAGGTGCCGGACGCGCAACGCCGCTCCAACATCCTGCTGCAGACCTGGGATACGGTGCTGCGCGGAGTGCCGGGCTTCTTCCGCCCGCGCCTGTTGAGTCCGTTCGCCGCCGGCATCGCGGTCGATCCCGAGCAGGCCAGCTTTTACAGTACCGCCGAGCTGGGCGATACGCTGAACCGGCTGATCGATTTCAACTACTTGAACGGGCCCGACGCCATCCGCCTGACCGTCAACGCGCTCAAGGTCACCTGCGGCAGCCTGCGCAGCTTCGACAACCGCCAGCTGACCATCCACGCCGATCACATCCGTGCCAGCGGCGCCTTGCCGCCGGGCTTTCCTGCGGTGCGCATCGACGGCGACCTGTACTGGGACGGCGGCCTGTATTCGAACACGCCGCTGGAAACGGTGCTCGACGACAGCGACCACGTCGACACGCTGTGTTTCATGGTCGATTTGTGGAGCGCCGACGGCGAGGAGCCGACCACGCTGGACGAAGTGCAGACGCGCCAGAAAGACGTGACCTTTGCCTCGCGGTCCAAGCGCCACCTGGACGACTACGTGGCCACCCACAAGCTGCAGCAAAAGCTGCGCGAGCTGTACCTGCAGCTGCCGGAGCAGGCTCGGACGCAGAAGGGCGCGGAAGACCTGGCCCAGCTGGGCGTCGGCAGCACGCTGCACGTGGTGCGGCTGGCCTACGCGGGCCGCGACTGGAACATGGCGGCCAAGGACATCAATTTCTCCAAGGGTTCGATTGAATGGCGCTGGGACCAGGGCTACCAGGACGCGCTGCGAGCGCTGAAGGCGGCGGGCTGGCTGAGCTTTGTGACGGAAGATACGCCGCTGGTCGTGCACGAACTGCCGCCTGCGCGGAGCAACGTGCACGATCAGGAGCGGGCCGCCTAGGCGGCTGCTATTGCTGGTGATTCTCCGCGCGGATCTGCGCGGCGTTCGCCATGTCCTGCTTGTAGGTCGAGCGGGCGTCCTTCAGGCAGTCATTGCGTTCGCTGGCGGGGCCTTTTTTGCAGGCGACATTCGCCTCGGCAAACGCGGCAGCGATTTCCTTGCGCAAGGTGCGCATCTGTGCGTTCACGCTGGCGTCGTCCTGGTACCAGCGGGCGGGGTCGCCCTTGGCCATTTCCTGCTTCTGCAGCTGGATGTTTTCCGGCGGCGTGGTCTTGCTTTGCGCCTGTGCCAGCATCGCGGCACAGGCCATCATCACGCCAACGACGGTGCGGTGGAAGTGAGTCATGATGGTTCTCCGGTTGAGTTGTCTCTTACAGCCGGCCGGTCAGCAGCATGATCAGCAGGATCACGACGATCAGGCCGGTGATGCCGCTGGGCGCATAGCCCCAGTTGCGGCTGTGCGGCCAGGCCGGCAGCGCGCCGATCAAGGCCAGGACCAGAATAATCAGAATGATGGTACCCATGTTGTATTCCCCTTTTTGAGTTTTTTAAAAAAAGTGCTGGTCCTATGCACCTGACTTGCTGCGATTAATAACGATACAGTCGGCCGTCGACCAGGCGTACGCGGTTGCCCACGCGCAGGTCGTAGACACTGTCCTGGTTGATGATGCGGTAGTCGCCGTTATCCATGCGCACGCTGATCTGGTACTGCTCGTGCGGCTGGTTGCGGCCTTCTTCCACCTTGTTGCCGACCACGGCGCCGCCGACTGCGCCGGCCACGGTGGCGGCGGTGCGGCCGCTGCCCGAGCCCACCTGGTTGCCCAGCAGGGCGCCGACCAGGCCGCCTGTGACGGCGCCCGCGCCGCTGGTGCCGGATTTGGCTTGTACTACCTGGATCGAATCGATGGTGCCGTAGGTGGTGTTGTCAGCCTGGCTGGGGTAATAGCCCTGCGAGGCGGGTGCCTGGCTGGTGCTGGCGCAGCCGCTGAGGACCGCTGTGCCGGCGATCACCAGTGCTGCCAAGGTCGTTGAGTGTTTCATATTGTCCTCCCGAAAAAGTGTAAGTTCAGAATAGACAGCGTGCTTTGGAGGGTCTGTGCGCTTACGCACCAAGCGCGATGTGCCACGCTGTTGTGATTTTATTTGTGTGTACGGTACCGTACAGATGTCACTGGGGAAGGCGCGTAAAACGTCTACATCGGTAGCAGAAACCTCGCAGTACTGCTGGCTGACAAACTCACTGTTTAATCACTCCAAGGAGAATCGCCATGAAAATCGCACATAAAATCGCTACTGCCCTGTTCACCGTATCGCTGCTGGCCACGGCCGGTTGCGCATCGACCTCCACCAAGGAAGGCACCGGCGAATATGTCGACGATTCCGTCATCACCACCAAAGTCAAAGCCAGCATCTTCAACGAGCCTACCCTGAAATCGACCGAGATCAACGTCGAGACCTTCAAGGGCACGGTCCAGCTGAGCGGCTTCGTGGCCCAGCCTGAAGACATCGCCAAGGCGGCCGAAGTCGCCCGCGGCGTCAAAGGCGTGACCGCTGTCAAGAACGACCTCCACGTCAAGTAAGCAGTACCTGCCGGCGCGCCATGCCCGATCTGTCGGGCGTGCCGCGCCGGAAGTTTTTTGTGAGCCATCATGAGCCAGCAGCCAGTCGACCTTCCGATCAACGCAGTGGCCGCCGATGGCGACACCACCCGCATTCCCCTGCATGTCCACGCCCGCGGCCTCGCGCTCGGCGTCATCGCCACCGTGGCGTTTCTCTATGCGCTGCAATGGTCGCGCGATTTTCTCGTCCCCCTGTTACTCGGCATCCTGATCACCTACATGCTCAGCCCACTGGTGTGCTGGCTGGAGCGCATCCGCATCCCGCGCATCGTCGGCGCCACGCTGGTCACCGGCGCCATCCTGTTCGGCTCGGCGGTCATCATCGACAAGGTGCAGGGCGAATTCCAATCCATCGTCGAAGAACTGCCGAGCGCCAGCCACAAGCTGTCGAAGCTGCTGTCTGACCGCATGCACAACGGCCCCAGCGCCATACAGCGCATCCAGGCCGTCGCCACCGAACTGCAGCAAGCCACCTCCGGCGCCCAGGACCGGCGCGCCGCGCGCAGGGCCGCGCCGGCCTCCGACAGCGGCACCCTGCCGGTCATGGACTGGATCTGGGCCGGCTCGCTGGGCGCGCTGGGCTTTCTGAGCCAGGCGACGATGGTGATCTTCCTGGTGTTCTTCCTGCTGCTGTCGGGCGACACCTTCAAGCGCAAGCTGGTCAAGCTGACTGGGCCGTCGCTGAGCAAGAAGAAGATCACCGTGCACATCCTCGACGACATCAACTCGTCGATCCAGAAATACATGCTGATGCTGCTGGTCACCAACGGCCTGCTGGCCTTGCTGATGTGGGGCGCCCTGCGCTGGATCGGCCTGGAGAATGCCGGCGCCTGGGCCATCGTCGCCGGGCTGCTGCATGTGATGCCTTACTTCGGCCCCTTGCTGATCATGCTGGCGACCGGCATCGTCGCCTTGCTGCAGTTTGAATCGCTGCAGATGAGCGTGCTGGTGATGGGCACGTCGCTGGCGATCGCCACCTTGGTCGGCACCGTGGTGGCGACCTGGATGACGGGCCGCTTCGCCCGCATGAACGCGGCCGCCGTGTTCGTCAGCCTGCTGTTCTGGGGCTGGCTGTGGGGCGTCGCTGGCCTGCTGCTGGGCGTGCCGCTGATCGTCATCGTCAAGGTGGTGGCCGAGCGGGTCGAGGGCATGGAAGTGGTGGCCGAGCTGCTGGGCGAGTGAGGCTGTCCCGCGCCCCGCGCTAGCGCGGCCTTCTGCTGGCGGCCACCACGTTGGCCGGATAGTAGCGGCGGTACTCGGCCCACACCGCGTCGGTCTTGAAGCTTTCGCGCAGCTGGGCCGCCAGGTAGCGCTGGTCCTGCGGCGACAGCGACCTGGTCGAGATATAGGCGCCGCTGTAGCCCCACGGCAGCTCGGGCATTTCCTCGATGCGCAGGCGCTCCAGCAGATGCTGCACCCGCCGGTCTTCCTTCATCTCGTACGCCAGGCTCATCGGCGTGAGGATGGTCACGTCGGCGATGCCCTTGTCCAGCAGCCGCGCCACCTGCAGCGGATCGGTCTCGTAAAAGAGCCGGCCTTGCCGCTCCAGCTCGGCCACCGCGGCGCGATACTCGTCGCCGTAGTCGTTGCCGCGCACCACCGCCACGCGCAGTTCCCGCCGCTGCAGCAAGGCCTTCAGGTCGGCCACGGCCGGCCGTTTGGCGTCGACCGACAGCAGCATCGCGCGCGCGCCGACCAGCGGCACGAACTCGCCGAAGCGGTCGCGGTGCGCGGTGCCCATGGCGGGCAGCATCAGGTCCGCCGTTCCCATTTCAAACATCGCCTCCAGGCGCGCCTGTGGCACCGCCGTCATCTTCAGCTGGCATCCGGTGCGGGCGCTGATTTTGCGCAGCACCTCGGGATAGATGCCGCTGAGTTTGTCTTCATTGACGATCACGCTGATGCCGACCGGCGCCAGCGGCACGATGATGGGACGGCTGCATCCGGCCTGAACCTGCGTGGGGCACAAGCTCAGCGCCAGGCCGGCGGCGAACGCGCGTATCGGTTTCGACATATTGTTGCGGAGTTTGGTATCAATACTTTCAATATAACATGCAGACATGACGATGCGCGGCGAAGCCGTCGGGCCGGCACATGGTCGCTGCCTCAGCGGCGCAAGCTGCCCAGCTGAAGCGCGTACTGGCGCGCGAATTCGGCGCCGAGGAAGAAGATCTGCGCCGAGTAGTAGACCCACAGCAGCAGCGCGATCATCGAGCCGGCGGCGCCGAAGCTGCTGGTGACGCCGCTGTTGCCGATGTAGGCGCCGATCAGGTACTTGCCCAGGCTGAACAGCGCCGCCGTGCCCATCGCGCCTATGGTCACGTCGTGCCACGACAGCTTGATGCGCGGCAGCAGCTTGAAGATGGCCCCGAACAGCGCCGAGATGACGACGAAACCGATGACGTAATTCAGCGCCGACAGCACCATGCCGGCGTAGCCCCAGTGGCTGCCCCAGAACTTTTCCAGCAAGGTCAGCAACGCGCTGACCACCAGCGACACCATCAGCAGGAAGGCCAGCACCAGGATCATGCCGAACGACAGCAAGCGGGTGCGGATCACGTCCCAGGCGGTGCCGCGCGTCAGCGGAGGGACTTGCCAGATGGCGTCGAGGCTGGCCTTGAGCTCGGCAAACACGCTGGTGGCGCCGAACAGCAGCAGGGCGCCGGCGATCATGGTCGCCAGCCGGCCTTCCTCCTTGTTGCGGGCGCCGGCCAACACCAGCTGGATCGCCTCCGCGCCTTGCGCGCCGACCAGGCCGCGCAGTTCGGCGAACAGTTGTCCCTGCGCCGCCTGCGGGCCGTAGAACCAGCCGGCGATGGCCAACACCAGCACCAGGATGGGCGCCAGCGAAAACAGCGTGTAAAACGCCAACGCCGCGCCCATGCTGCTGGCGCGGTGTTCAAACCATTCGGACACGGTACAGCTCAGTACCGAGACGATGTTTTTATTTTGCATAAAAAAAAAGCCCCGCCAGGTTAGTGGCGGGGCTGGTGCG
Organism: Duganella sp. LjRoot269; assembly: GCF_964254095.1. NCBI lineage: Bacteria > Pseudomonadati > Pseudomonadota > Betaproteobacteria > Burkholderiales > Oxalobacteraceae > Duganella > Duganella sp. LjRoot269. The sequence continues at coordinate 2,470,375 of NZ_CAXUSL020000001.1, forward strand.
CAAAGCTTATTGCACGCGGCGTTCGATGGTGATCTGCTCAACCTCGACGCGACGGTTAGGTTCCAGGCACTTGATCAGGTCCGCACGTTTCATTTTCTTATCGTTGCACTGAACGATAGGATTGGCTTCGCCCTTGCCCACCGCGTTCAGGCGGTTGGCTGCAATGCCTTTGCCGACCAGGTAGTCCTTGACCGCGTTGGCGCGGCGTTCGGACAGTTTCTGGTTGTACTTGTCGCTGCCCAGACGGTCGGCGTAGCCGGTGATGACCACGTTGTCGATGCTGCTGTTGGTGCTCAGCACGTTGGCGATGTCGTCCAGCTTGGGCTGGTTCGGATTCAGCTTGGCGCTGTCAAAGCCGAACAGCTCGGTGGCCGACATCGTCACTTTTTCAAAGCGTGCCGGTGGTGGCGGCGGCGGCGGCGGGGTCACGGGCGCCGGTGGCGGCGGCTCGACCGCTGGCGGTGGTGCCGGTGGCGGAGGTGGCGCCGCGTGCGGCGGCGCGTTGAACGCGATGTTCAGGCCGACGGTTGCATAGTAGTTATTGCTCTTGCTGTTAGGGAAGTCGTTGCCACGGATGAAGCCGTGCACGTTGCGGATGTCGGCCTGGAAGGCGACGCGCTCGTTGATGTCGGCCTGGAAGCCGAAGCCGGCGCTCAGGTACGGCGAGGTCTTGGTGTGTTCAATGCCATTGACCACGGCGTAATTGATCAGGTTGGCCTTGTCGCGCTCGGCGCCGATACCGACCAGGATGAATGGACGGAAGGTTTTACGCGAGAACATGTACAGACCGTCGACGCCCAGCGTGTTCTGCTGGTAGCGCTGGCCGTTTTCACGGGAACGGGCATAGGTCGTGCCGGCCTGGACGTCCCAGAATTCATTGATGGCCTTGCCGAATTTGAGGCCGGCGCCGTAGCCGCGCTTGTCCACGCCGAAGTCCGAGTCGGGCTTCATGGCGTTGATGCTGGGCTGGATATACCACGATGGGTTGATGACCGCATCCTGAGCCAGGGCGGAGAACGACGCGCAGAGGGCTGCGGCGGCGATGGCGATGTTCTTAGATTTATTCACAGGTTAGCTCCCGATTGTTGATAGGTGTTTCGTTGCCAGCAATGTTGTAGCACCGCTGTTGGACCGAAGAGTAGGGGAGATCGTGCCCGCGCACTGTACGTTAGCGCACCAAAGCTTGTGCTGTATCAAATTTGTCACACTCGTTGAAACTTGGTGAAACTTACTTCCCCGCCACTTGTCTCACCTTTAATGCAAAGTTCTGCCACTAATGTTCGTTGCCGCACAGACTGGTGCGCTGCGAAAAGGCATTCTTGAGCCCAGATGCAGAGACTGTAGCGACTTCAACCGCGCCACGTCATCCGCTGCCACTAATCTCGGCAATTGTTGTTATAAGGAGTGTTCAAATGCATGCAGTTAGACAACCTCAACATCTGGTTCAGAACGAGATGAAAGCCTCGTCGGACATGCAGGCCACCACCGCCAAGCTGATGCTGGTGGAGCGCCCGGCGCCTGCGCCTCTGGACCGGAAGCCTGCGCTGTCGATGGCTTCTATCGAGCGCGTACGCTCGACCTCGGCCACTCTGCGCCGCATCGAAAACATGCAAAAACTGATAGGCGAATTGCAGCTGCATGAAATGCTGGCTGACGAAATCGCCTGGTTCCTCAAGTTTTCCCCGTCCGGCGCCCGCAAATACATCCGCGACCTGCGCGAAGCCGGCGTGATCGAGCTGGCCCGCTACGTCGAAGGCACCGCCACCTACCTGGGCAAGGCGGTCTACCAGCTGACCCCCGACCCGGACCGCGTGCGCGCCTTCCTGGCCGCCATCGTCCAGCCCAAGCGCGAAGGCGCGCCGCCGCGCAAGGAGCGTCCGGGCCTGCGCGAACAGGCGATGGCCGGCAGCGGCCGCCACTTCCACATCCTGGCCGACGACACCCACTATGCGATCCGCGTCAACCGCGGCCCGGTGATGCGCGATCCGCTGGTGGCCGCGCTGTTCGGCTCGGCACCATCGCAGCAGAAGGAAGAGCAGGCCTGAGCGTTTCCGCCAGTGCGACAGTCGCAGTAGTATGATAAACAGCCGGCCATGCCCGGCTGTTTGCATATTGAAATGTTCATAAGGCACCCCACCTAGCCTGCACTGGACATCATACGGACTCGCCGCACATGGAAGCTTTGATCTGGATCGGCCTGACGGCGCTGGGTATCGCGCTGCCTTTCTACTACCCACGCTGGCGCCTGCGGCGCATCCTGGCCCGGCCCCTGCCGGCCGAGGCGCAGGCGGTGCTGTCGCGCAGCATTCCCGCCTATCGCCGCATGGCGCCCGAGCTGCAGCAGCAGCTGCAGCGGCTGGTCGTGCAATTCCTGCATCAAAAGAAGTTCGTCGGCTGCGAAGGGCTGGAGGTGACCGATGAAATGGCCGTCACCATCGCCGGCCAGGCCTGCCTGCTGCTGCTGAACCGGCCCAGCAAGGTGTATCCGGCGCTGCACACCATCCTGGTCTACCCGGGCGCCTTCGTGGCGCCGCGCGCCGAGGTCGGGCCGGGCGGCGTGATCACGCCGGCGCACCAGAGCATGCTGGGCGAATCCTGGGACGACGGCCGCGTGGTGCTGTCCTGGGAAGATGTGTCGCACGGCCCCGGCCGCGGCCACAACATCGTGCTGCACGAATTCGCCCATCAGCTCGACAGCGAATCGGGCCGCGCCAACGGCGCCCCCTACCTCGGCAATCCGGGCAGCTATCGCGAGTGGGCGGAGGTACTGTCGCGCGATTTCAACAACCTGCGGCACAACGCCATGTACCGCCAGCACAGCGTGATGGACCACTACGGCGCCACCAATCCGGCCGAATTCTTCGCCGTCGCCACCGAGACTTTCTTTGAAAAGCCCTATCAGATGGCCGCGCACCACGCCGAGCTGTTTGCCGAATTCAAAAAATACTACCGCGTCGACCCGCGCGACTGGATGGAGGCGCCGCCGCCCGAGCCGCTGCCGGCCGCCGTCGACTACGCCTTCGGCGCGCCCTGGTGACGACGGTGGCGCGCGCTTGCACTGGCGGCCCCGGAATTCAGGCATAATCGGTAAAGTCGCGAACGCAGCCTCCGCGCTGCGCGCATCCGCGGTGTGCGCCGCAGCGAGGCTATCGATATGCAATTTGAAGAATTCGAATTCTTTTCGTCGGATACGCCGGGCGCGTCCGCGCCACCGCCCGCCGAGGCGGCTTCACCGCTGGTGCGCCTGCAGTATTTGATCGACAATACCCCGGCCATCATCTATTGCACCGTGCCCAGCGGCGACTTCAAGATGACCTTTGTCAGCAACAACGCCTTCCACGTGCTCGGCTACCGGCCCGAGCAGATGACCGCCGATCCGAACTTCTGGTTCGACCATATCCACCCGGATGACGCGCCCAGCATTTTCTCCAGCCTGGCGCTGGTGTTCACCGAGGGCCAGCGCGCCTACGAATACCGCTTCCGCAGCCACGACGGCAGCTACCTGTGGATGCACGACACGCTGCGGCTGATACGCGACGAGCACGGCGCGCCGCTGGAGGTGATCGGCTCGCTGACCGACATCACCGCGCGCAAGCACATGGAGGAGGCGCTGCAGGCCAAGGGCATCGAGCAGCAGCAGCTGATCGGCGAACTGCGCAGCGCGCATGAACAGCTGCTGCAGTCGGAGAAGATGGCCTCGATCGGCCAGCTGGCGGCCGGCATCGCGCACGAGATCAACAATCCGGTCGGCTTCGTCAACTCCAACATGGGTTCGCTGAAGAACTATGTCGTCACCTTGCTGGACGTGATCGACCAGTACGACAAGGCCGCCGCCGGCCAGCCGGCGCTGGCCGCGCAGCTGGCGGCGCTGCGCAAGAAGGCCGACCTGGAATTCCTGCGCGAGGACGTCACCGACCTGGTGCGCGAATCGATGGACGGCCTGAAGCGGGTCAAGGACATCGTCCAGGCGCTGAAGGATTTTTCCCACGTCGGCGAAACCGAGTGGCAGGTGGCCGACCTGCACCACGGCCTGGACAGCACGCTCAACATCGTCAGCAACGAGATCAAGTACAAGGCGCGGGTCGACAAGCAGTACGGCGTGTTGCCGCCGGTGACCTGCCTGGCGTCGCAGCTGAACCAGGTGTTCATGAACCTGCTGGTCAACGCCGCCCATGCGCTGCGCGAGCAGGGCGTCATCACCATCCGTACCGGCACCGCCGCCGGCGAGGGCGGCGAATGGGTCTGGGTCGAGGTCGGCGACAACGGCTGCGGCATCGCGCCGGAAAACCTGAACCGCATCTTCGAGCCTTTCTTCACCACCAAGCCGGTCGGCAGCGGCACCGGACTCGGGCTATCGCTGTCCTACGGCATCGTCAACCGCCACGGCGGCCGCATCGAAGTGGCCTCGGTGGTCGGGCAGGGCACGCGCTTCACCGTGCACCTGCCGGTGCAGCCGCCTTCGGCCGTCAAAGGATGATGGCGCCGTCGGCGTCGCGCCGCACGTCCAGGATGCCCGGCTCCTCGGCCTCCAGCCGCTGCGCCTCCAGCTCCTGCGGCGTCGGCGCGGCCAGCAGCGCGGCCCGGTGCGCCAGCGCCAGCCGCACCGTCTGCGCCAGTTCCTCGCTCTCCCACGGCTTGGGCACGAAGCGGAACACCTCGGCCTGATTGATGGCCGTCAGCGCGGTGTCGAACGCGGTGGAGGCGGTCAGCATGATGCGCACCGTCGAGGGCGCCACTTCCTTGAGCGTGCGCAGCAGGTCGCCGCCGCTCATTTCCGGCATCGTGAAATCCGAGATCACCAGGTCGAACTCGCAGACGCAGATGCGGTTGAGCGCGTCGAACGGGTTGCCGAAGGCCTCGACCTGCAGCGCGTCGGCGCCGAAGTGCTGGCGCAGCTCGCGCTGCAGCGCGCTCAGCACATTGGGGTCGTCGTCCACCAGCAAGATCTTGCCGACTCCCGCGCTGTTAGCTGTGTTCGTGCCCGTATTCATCCCGCCGCCTCCCTGGCGTTGCGCACCCAGATCGACAGGCGGCCGCCGCTTTTGGTCTCAAAGTCCTGCACCTGCTGGATCATGCGCGCGTCCAGCACGTGGTCGGTCGACAGCAGCATCAGGCCGTCGCGGCTGACCAGGTCGCGCGCCAGCACCATGCCCGGCGTCAGCTCGCCCGACAGCACCTCGACCCCGCCCAGGTTCTCGCCGGCGTCGCCGTCCATCACCTGGCGGAACGCGGCCACCACGTGCGGATCGTAGCGCTTGCCGCCGGCGTCGAGTATCAGCGACTTGGCCTCTTCCGGCCGCAGGTGGCGCTGCACCATCGCGCCCTGCTGCAGGTTGTAGTAATCGGCCGCCAGCGCCAGGATGCGCGCGCCCAGCGGGATCGCCAGCCCGGCCAGGCCGTCCGGAAAACCGTTGCCGTCGAAGCGCTCGAGCTGGGCGCGCAGGATGGCGGCGCTGCCGCGCAATTCCTCCAGCGGCATCAGCAGCTCCGCCGCGCGCGCCGGATGCTTGCGGAACAGGCCCAGCGCCTCGCCGTGCAGCATGGTCAGCGGCGTCTGCAGCATGTCGTCCTTGAAGCCGATCTTGCCGATGTCGTGCAGCAGCGCGGCGACGAACAAATCCTGGCCCTCGCGCGCGTCGAGCTGCAGCTGCACGCCGATGCGGCGCGCCAGGTCGGCCACCAGGCGCGCGTGGCCGGGCTGGTTGTGGGCGCGCAGCTCGATCATGGTCGAGAAGATCTTGATGGTGGTGATGAAGTTTTTCTTGAGCTTGGCGTTGGCGACGATGGTGGCCTCGGCCTCGACCTTGAGCTGGCGCGTGCGCGCCTCGACCTTGGCTTCCAGGCTCTGGTTGAGCGCCTTCAGCTCCTCGTTCTGGCGCAGCGCCAGCGCTTCCAGCCGCTGCTTGTCGAGCTCGAGCTGGCGCCGCTCCAGCGCGTGGCGCACCAGCAGCAGGATGTCGTTGTCGTCCCACGGCTTGGTGATGTAGCGGTAGATCTCGCCGCAGTTGATGGCGTCCTGGATCGACTGGATGTCCGAATAGCCGGTCAGCAGCAGGCGCAGCGTGTCGGGCCAGCGCTCGCGCACCTGGGCCAGGAAGCGCGCGCCGTCCATCACCGGCATGCGCATGTCGGAGATGACCAGGTCGACCTGCTCCTTCTCCAACACTTCCAGCCCCAGTGCGCCGCTCTCGGCCGTCAGCACGCGGTAGCCGTGGGCGCGGAACAGGCGCCGCAGCGCCGACAGGATGTTCGGTTCGTCGTCCACGCACAGCAGCGTGGCGCCGCTGTTGATCTCGGGCATGGCTTGCAGCGCCGGCTGGTTCATGTCTGCGCCTCCTGGTGGGCCTCGGCGGGCGGGTTGTCGCTATGGCAAACCGGCAGCAGCACGCGGAAGCGTGTGCCCTGGCCGGGGGTGGTGTCGACCTCGATGCGGCCGCTGTGCTTTTGCACGATACCATAAGCCAGCGACAGCCCCAAGCCCGTGCCCTTGCCGACCGCCTTGGTGGTGAAGAAGGGGTCGAAGATGCGCGACAGCGTTTCCGGCGCGATGCCGCTGCCGTTGTCGGCGATGTCGATCCAGACCATGGCGTCGCCCTCGCGCCCGGTGCTGACGGTGATGCGGCCGCGTTCGGGGCCGATGGCGTGGGCGGCGTTGACGATCAGGTTCATCACCACCTGGTTGATCTGCAGCGGCAGGCACTCGATGTCGGGCAGGTCGCCGTATTGCTTGACCACGTCGGCCTTGTACTTGACTTCGTTGCTGACGATGTTGAGCGTCGAGTCGATGCCGCGGTGCAGGTCGGTCCACACCCATTCCTGGTTGGCGTCCACCCGCGAGAAATCCTTCAGGTCTTGGACGATGTGGCGCACCCGCACGATGCCCTCGCGCGATTCGGCCATCAGCGCCGGGATGTCGCCGCGCAGGAAGTCGAGGTCGATTTCGTCGCGCAGCGCGCGCAACCGCCCGGCGCTGTCGGCCGGCAGCCCGGGCTCGGCCTCGCGATAGGCGTCAAGCATGGCGAACAGCTGTTCCAGGTAGGTGTTGAGCGTGCTGAAGTTGGAAAAGATGTAGCCGATCGGATTGTTGATTTCATGCGCCACGCCGGCCGCCAGCTGGCCGATCGAGGCCAGCTTGTCGGCCTGCACCAGTTGCTGCTGGGCGCGCTGCAGCTGGTCGTTGAGCTCGGTCAGCTCGAGGTTGCGGCGGCGCAGCTCGGCGTCGGCCGCGTGGCGGCGCTGGATGTCCTCCTGCAGCTGGGCGTTCACTTCGGCCAGCTGGGCGGTGCGCTTGGCGACCACGTGCTCGAGGTTGTCGTGCGCCTTGCGCAGCGCGTTCTCGGCCACGCGCCGCTCGGTGACGTCGCGCAGCGTCTCGATGGCGCCGACGATGCGGCCGTCGCCGTCGCGCAGCGGCGCCGCGGTGAACTGCAGCCAGTGGCCGCTGGCGCCGATGTTGGGGAAGAAGTCCTCGGCCTCCCAGGCGCCGGGGATCAGCGTCGAGCGCCGGCACTTGCCCGCATAGTGGTGCTCGAGCTCGTCGAGGCGGCCGGCCACCAGCAGGTCGGCCAGCAGCGGGCGCTGGCGCGGGTAGAAGGCCTGCCAGTGGTTGCCGGTGCCTATCATGTCGACCTTGCTCCAGCCCAGCAGCTGCTCGCAGGCCTTGTTCCAGTGGGTGATCACGTGGCGCGTGTCGATGGCGAAGGTGGGCACCGGGTGGCCGTCGAAAAATTCCGACAGCGCGATCGCGTGGTAGGGAGCGTCGTCGGCTGCTGCGCCGGCGCCGGTCAGGTGGGTCAGGCTCATGGCGTCAACACCTGGCACATGTCGTGGAAGGTCAGCTCGGTCCGCTCGAACACGGCGTACCAGTCGGCCTGGTTCAGCGTCAGCGAGCGCCACAGCTCCAGCGGCAGCGGCGGCACCTGGTCGTCCTCCTGCTCCGACAGGTCGAGCGCATGGGCCAGCACGTTGGCCAGGAAGATCACGGTGGCCGGCGTCGCCGCCGCGCCGGCGGCATCGGCCTGGTGATGCCCGGCCACGGCGCGCTGTATCGCCAGCGGGAATTTCCAGTGCGCGGCCAGCGCGCTGCCGACGGCCGTGTGGTCGATGCCGAACACCGCCTGCTCGGCCTCGGCCGCCTGGCAGTCGTGCTGCTGGCGGTGCGCGCCGACCTGGCGGTATTCGTCGGGATAGCCGGTGGCCAGCACCAGCGTGCCGAGGTCGTGCAGCAGGCCGGCGGTGAAGGCGGTATCCGGGTTGAGCTTGAAGTAGGGCGCCAGCACGCGGGCGCAGACGGCGGTGCCGATCGAATGGCGCCAGAACGCCTCGAGATCGAAGCCGGCGTCCTTGCCGGGCGCGAAGCTGGCCGTCACCGAGCACGCCGTCACCAGCGTGCGGATGCTGTGGAAGCCCAGCACCGAGATGGCCTGGTGGATGGTGGTGACCTTGGCCGGCATGCCGTAGAACGAGGAATTGGCCAGCCGCAGCGTCTTGGCCGCCAGGCCCTGGTCGAGCGTGATCTTGGAGGCCAGCGCGTGGGTGTCGATGTCTTCCTGCTCGACGCTGGCCATCAGCTCGACCACCACCGCCGGCAGTGACGGCAGGTCGCGCACGCGCTTGATGACGTCGTCCACGCCGGTCATGGCTGCTCCCGGCTGCGGTAGTCGGCCAGCAGCTGCATCAGTTCTGGCCGGGCATCGTCGCCGCCGTGGCGGAACAGCTGGCCCAGGCGCTGCAACTGGCGCTCCAGGTCGCGCTCCCGCGCGGCCGCGTCGGCCGGCGACTCCGCCGCGGCCTCGGCCCATACCACGCAGCGCTCGATGCCGCGCCGGCGCAGCGACGCCAGCGTGGCCTCGGTCAATGCGGCGTCGCGCGGCAGCAGCACGCCGCCATGGGCGTCGAGCAGCGCCGCCGCCAGCGTCATGCCGGCGGCGGCCTGGTCCAATCCGATTTCGTGGGCGGTAGTGGCGTTCATAAGATCTCCTCGTGACGGCTGAGTGTAATCAGGCTGCCGCGCGACGCCGACTGCTCGCCCATCGGATACATGACCACGGCGTAGCGCTGACCGTCGATGCGGGCGACGTGGCGGCGATCGCGGGCGCCGGCCTGGCTGGGGGCGCCGGCTTGGCCGAGGTCCGGCGGCGGAAACAGTTCCGGCAACACGCTGGCCGCCTCGTTGCCCAGCAGCGCGCCGCTGTGGCGGAACAACTGCTCGGCGGCGCCGTTGACAAAGGCGATCATGCCGGCGTCGTCGAGACCGATCACCGGCAGCGGCAGGTGCTGCAGCAGTTCGCGCGCGATGTTCAGGCTGATCTCGTCGCGGCTGATCTGGCGCTGCTTTTCGTGCAGCAGCTGTTCCATGCGGCGGTTGGCGGCGGCCAACTCCTGGTTGGCGCTGCGCACCTCGAGGTGCAGCCGCTCGTTGTCGTCGGCGATCTCCTTGAGACGAAAGGCGTCGGCGATATGGCCGCGCAGCAGCTCGTCCTCCCAGGGCTTGGTCAGGAACTTGTAGATCGCGCCCTCGTTGACGGCGTCCGTCACCGACTGCAGCTCGGTGTAGCCGGACAGCATGATGCGTATCGTGTCCGGGTACAGCTGCTTGGCCTTGCGCAGGAAGTCGGCGCCCAGCATGCCGGGCATGCGCTGGTCTGAGACGATGACGTCGACCGCGTGCTCGGCCAGCACGTCCAGGCCCTGCTGGCCGTCGTTGGCGCTGTAGATTTCATAGTGGTCGGGGCGCAGCAGGCGCTTGAGCGCGGCGACGATATTGGCTTCGTCGTCGACCAGCAGCAGGCGGCGCCGGCGTTGCTGCTGGCGCAGCAGGTGCGGCGCCAGCGCATGGCCGGCCGCCAGCAGCGTGCTCACTTCCGCGGCGCTTTGCGGCGGCGCGAACAGATAGCCCTGGATCTGGTCGCACATATTGCGGCGCAGGAATTCGCACTGGCTTTCCGTTTCCACGCCCTCGGCCACGGCGCGCATGCCCAGGTGGTGGGCCATGGCGATCACGGTCTGGCACATGGCCGCATCGCTGGTGTCGGTGACGACGTGGCGGATGAAGCTGGCGTCGATCTTCAGCGCGTCGAACGGGAAGCGTTTCAGGTTGCTGAGCGAGGAATGGCCGGTGCCGAAATCGTCCAGCGTCAGGCTCAGGCCGCGCGTCTTGAAGGCGGCCAGCGCGGCGTCGCAGCCGGCGCCGGCCTCGGTCAGCGCGCTTTCGGTGATCTCCAGCGTCAGCGAGGCCGGCGTCAGGCCGTATTCGTCGAGCATGGCGCCGACGGCGGCGCCATAGTGGGGGTCGCGGAAATCGGCCGGGGCCACGTTGATCGCCACCTTCAGCTCGCTCCGGCCGGCGTCGCGCCAGGCGCGCAGGTCGCGGCAGGCGCGCCGCAGCACCCACAGCCCGATCTCCGCCGTCAGGCCGGCGTCGTCGGCCATCGGCAGGAAGCGGTGCGCCGTCAGCAGGCCCTGCTCGGGATGCTGCCAGCGCACCAGCGCCTCCAGGCTGGCCACGGCGCCGCTCTGCAGGTCGACCAGCGGCTGGTACAGCAGCAGCAGCTCGTCGCGCGCCAGCGCCAGCCGCAGCGCGGCGTCGGCGTGGATGCGGTCGAGCAGGCGCCGGTTCATCTCGGCCGACAGGAACTGGTAGGTGCCGCCGCCGCGCGCCATGGCCAGCTGGTGCGCGTGGCCGGCGCAGCGCCGCAGCGCCTCGGCGTCGGCGCAGTCCTGCGGATACAGGGCGACGCCGATGCTGGCCTTGGCGCGCCGCTCGCCGCCGTCGAACGGCAGCGCCAGCGCTGCCAGCAGGTCTTCGCAGCGCAGGCTGACGTCGGCCAGCCGCTCGACGTCGTCGAGGATGACGAAAAATTGCGCCGGTTCCAGCTGGGCCAGCGTATCGTGCGCGCGCATGTGGGCCTGCAGCCGCTCGGCCACGGCGTTGGTCCAGGCGCGATCGTCGTCGGCCGGCGGACCGTCTTGCTCGATGCCGATGCACAACAGCGCGACGGCGTTGCCATGGTGCTCGGCGCGGCGCAACGCCTGCTCGAGGCGGGGCAGGAATAGCGCCGCGCCGGCATCGTGCCGTGCCACCTCGTTCGCTTGCTCTGCTGTCTCCATCTGCGTTCCTATCGTTATGGAAGCTGGCTGTATGCGAAATCCCGATGCGAATCATTATATATGGCGCAGGCGGCCGCACTGAACACGAAGATTAAAATTGTCCGCCCGCAAGGTGCGTAAGCGTACGGAATCGGCCGCCGCCGCGCGGCACACTGGAGCCCACGCCATAGCTGGCACCAAAGGAGTATCCGATGACTACGATTATTGCAGGCCATTTGCAGTTGCAGGACCAGATCGCCGATGCGCGCATCGCCTTGCTTGCCGCCGGTTTCGCGGCCGAGCGCATCAGCTCTTTCTACGTCAATCCGCCGGGACAGCACGATATGTACGAGCTGGGCGGCGACCATGACAAGTCGCCGGGCGCCAAGGAAAGCGACGAGGGCGTGGTGCAGGGCGGCGCCACCGGCGCGGTGGCCGGCGCCGTGATCGGCAGCGCGACCATTCCCGTCACCGGTCCGCTGGGGCCGGTGGTCGGCGCGCTGGTCGGCGCCCATGTCGGTTCGCTGTACAGCTTTGCGAAAATGAAGGAAGCCGGCGAAGCGGAGGCGGGCGGCGAGAACCTGGTGCCGCCGCGCAAATCGGGCATGATGATCGCGGTGGCGGTGGCCGATGCCGCCCAGCAGCAGGCGGCGCTGGACGTGCTGCGCCGTCTCGGTGCGGTCGGTATCGAACGCGCCGACGGCGACATCGTCGGCGGCGACTGGCGCGACTTCGATCCGAATTCGCTGCCGGTGCCGGCCTGAGCCCGTCGTCCTTGCCGTTGTTGCATATTCGAGACTATGCCTGTTGCCGAAGTAATTTTCGGTATGATAGTTGCTACAATCAAAAAAACAGCACCCGTCGGACTAACGCGTTTGGATAGGGGGATGCGGCAATGGCACAGGCGTGGGTAGTGCTTACTCGTCCGGACGGCCGCGATGTGACGGCGCCTTCTGAAGCCCAGATGGCGGCCGCGCTGGCCGAGGTCTACAGCGGCAAGACGGCCGCCCCCGATGGCGCTCCCGGCAGCGCGGTGCTGCGCTTTGGCTACGACGACGGCTTGATGTATGAAGTCGAGGTGTCGAGCGGCGGCGACATCCGCTTTGCCGAATGGTCGGACCGCGATTGCGAGATCGCGCTGGCCAGCCCGCGCACCATGACCTCGCTGGCCCAGGCCGACGCGCTGCAGCTGTGGCGGCTGCTGGCGCAGCGCCAGGTGGCCAAGATCCGCAGCCAGCCGTGGACCAGCGGCGATTGAGGACCAGCAGCGGCGCACTAGCGGCGGCGCTGTTCGTGGCGGGTCTGGCAGGCGATGCACAGCCGCGCCTCCGGCCGCGCGTTCAGGCGCGAGTAGCCGATTTCCTCGCCGCAGTTTTCGCACAGGCCGTAGCTGCCGTCGTCATACTTGGCCAGCGCGTGGCGCACGATGTCGAGCTGGCGCGCGGTGTGCTCGGCCGCTTCGAGCACCAGGGCGTTGAGGGTGCGCTGGCTGGCGTTGTCGGCCGGCGACGCCTCGGCCTCGTGCGGCAGCGGCACGCGCACGTCGGCGTTGCGGTCCAGGTCATCCGCCAGTTGGCTCAGCAGTGCGGTACGCGCCTGTTCCAGCCGTCCGCGCAAGGCCGCCCATTGTTCATCGTCCAGTCCGTTCATGCCGCACGCTCCTTAGGTTATTGGACCGGCGCGGCGCGATTTTGTTCGGCCGGGATCAGGGCGGCGGCGCGTTCAGCGTCGCCAGGTGGTGCTTGATTTTTTCCAGCGGCGCGGCGATGTGCTCCGGCTTGCCGGCGGCCACCGCCGCGCCCAGCGCCAGCAGCTCGGCGGTGATGTCGACCAGGTCCTTCAGTCGGTCGATCTTGCGGATGTGATCCTGGGCGCGGGCGGTCAGGTCGAGCATCTGCTGCTGGGCAGCGCCGAACCCGCTTGCGGCCAGCGTGGCGGCATCCAGGTACAGGCTGTTGGCGCGCTGGCGCAGCGTCACCTCGTTGTCAAACAGCGCCTGCGCCGCCGCCTGCGTGATCTTCGGCTCGCTGCTGCCCGGGGCCTGCTGGCGGATCGCCCGCATCAGGCGGGTGTGCAGGGCGTCGGCGCAGGCGGACAGGTTGTCGGCCAGCGCTTCGATATCGGCCTGGGTATGTGGGTTGCTCATGGCGGCTCCTTATTTCGGCGGGATCTGGTTCAGCAGCGCGCGATGGCTTTGCTCGATCGCGGCCAGGTTCTTCTGCGCCAGCGTGGAGCGCAGGCCGATCAGGCGGTATTCGTTGCGCTTTTCCTGTTGCTGCGACCTGGCCAACGCCAGCAGCAGGCGGTCGCGCTTGGGATCGAGGAAGGGGATTTCCGTTTCCAGCATGCCAAGCACGATCTTCTCCTCGTTGTCGCTGGTCTTATCGTACAAGCGCAACAGCGTGCGCATGGCGTCCAATAGGTCCTGCATCGGCTGCTGGCCGTCGCGCATCAGCTCCTGCACGGCGTTTTCCTGCATCGGCCGGGTGATGGCGCGCGTGACCAGCCGCGTGATGCCGGCCAGGGCGTTGACGTGGCGGTCGTCGAGGCCGGAATCGGGCCAGGCCTTGATGCCGCCGCTCAGCGACTTGACCTGGTCCTCGAGGTCGTACTGGCTGTCGCCGGCCAGCCTGCCCAGCGCCTGCAGATACGCCTGCACGCCGTACTGCAGCTTGACGAAATCGTCGCAGGCGGCCTGGCGGCGGGCGTCCAGCAAGTGTTCGCGGGTATCGGCGCTGCCGGACAGGAAGGGCTGCTCGCGCTGGTAGGTGTTGCGGTAGCGCTCGGTCAGCTCGTGGTAGGCGTTGAGCTTGGGCGACTGCGCGGCGAACTCGCGCACTTCGGCCATGCGTGGCGTGCTGCTGGCGCAGCCGGCGAGGATGGCCAACAGGCCGAGCATCAGGAACAGACGAGGCAGTTTCATGGGCGCTCCCAGGCGTGAAGGGGTATTGTTGCTGCGGGCGAATCTCTCCGTGTTGCGCCAGCGCAGACCGGTGGCTCAGCGGTTCAGTTCTTGTCGCCAGCCGAGGCCGGCGTCGGTGCCGGCGGCTGGGTTGTATTCGCAGCCCAGCCAGCCGTCGTAGCCGATCTCGTCGATGAGGCGGAACAGGTGGCGGTAATTGATCTCGCCGGTGCCCGGCTCGTGGCGGCCCGGCGTGTCGGCGATCTGCATGTGCTTGATCATCGGCAGGTTGGCCCGGATCGTATTGCTCAGTTCGCCTTCCATGCGCTGCATGTGATAGATGTCGTACTGCAGGAACAGGTTGGGGCTGCCGGTCTCGGCGATGATGTCCAGCGCCTGTTTGCTGTGGTTGAGGAAGTAGCCGGGGATGTCGTAGTAGTTGATCGGCTCGATCAGCAGGTTGATGCCGTGCGGCGCTAGCTGGGCGGCGGCGTAGCGCAGGTTGTCGACGTAGGTGGCGCGGGCGCGTTCGGGCTCCAGTCCGGCCGGCAGTTTGCCGGCCATGCAGTGCAGCTGCGTGACGTCCAGTTCGCGCGCGTAGTCCAGCGCCGACTGCACGCCGGCGCGGAATTCCTCGATGCGGCGCGGGTCGCAGGCCATGCCGCGGTCGCCGGCGTTCCAGTCGCCGCAGGGCAGGTTGAACAGCACCAGCTTGAGCTGGTGGCGGCGCAGGCGTTGCTGCAGCTGTTCGGCTTCGTAGGCGTAGGGGAAGAGGAATTCGACGGCGTCGAAACCCGATGCATGGGCCAGCGCGAAGCGGTCCAGGAAGGGCGCGTCGGCGTACAGCATGGACAGGTTGGCGGCGAACTTGGGCATGGCGGCTCCGGTGGAAATATTGCGGAGCTGCTATCGTAATCCATATTCGATGCCGGCGAGGCACGAAAAAAAACCACCCGAAGGTGGTTTCTGGAACAGCTTATCGGCCGCGGCCGCCTGAGCGGTGCTGGGCTGCCGAGCGCGGGGCGCCGCCGTTGCCGGTGCGCGGGCCGCCGGCCGGCGCGCCTGGAGCGCGTGGCTTGCCGCCGCCGTTGCCGCCGCCACCGGCCGTCTTGGCGCCGGCTGCGGCAGGCTTGCCGCGTCCGCCGCCGCCACTACGACCGCCGCCACCGCCGTTGCGATGACCCGGCGCGCCGCTGCGCAGCTGCACCGGTTGCGGACGGGCGTTCGGATCCGGCTCGAAGCCCGGGATCACTTCGCGCGGCAGGGTTTGCTTGATCAGCTTTTCGATATCCTTCAGCATGTCGTGCTCGTCCACGCAGACCAGCGACACGGCTTCGCCGGTGGCGCCGGCGCGGCCGGTGCGGCCGATGCGGTGCACATAGTCTTCCGGAATGTTCGGCAGGTCGTAGTTGACCACGTGCGGCAACTGGTCGATGTCGATGCCGCGCGCGGCGATGTCGGTGGCGACCAGCACCTGCAGCTTGTTGTCCTTGAACTCGGACAGCGCCTTGGTGCGCGCCGACTGGCTCTTGTTGCCGTGGATGGCCATGGCGCCGATGCCGTCGCCGCCCAGCTGTTCAACCAGCTTGTTGGCGCCGTGCTTGGTGCGGGTGAACACCAGCACCTGGTTCCAGTTGTTGGCCTTGATCAGGTGCGCCAGCATCGGGTGCTTCTTGTCGCGGTCGACCGGGTGGATCAGCTGGGCGATCACTTCCACCGCCGAGTTGCGGCGCGCCACTTCGATCATTGCCGGCTTGTTCAGCAGGCCGTCGGCCAGCGCCTTGATCTCGTCCGAGAAGGTGGCCGAGAACAGCAGGTTCTGGCGCTTCGGCGGCAGCGCCGCCAGCACTTTCTTGATGTCGCGGATGAAGCCCATGTCCAGCATGCGGTCGGCTTCGTCGAGGATCAGGATTTCCACCTTCGACAGGTTGACGGTGCGCTGTTCCATGTGGTCCAGCAGGCGGCCAGGGGTGGCGACCAGGATGTCGACGCCGTGCTTGAGCTGCTTGATCTGCGGGTTGATGCCGACGCCGCCGAAGATCACGGTGGAGTTGAGCTTGGTGTACTTGCCGTAGGTGCGCACGCTTTCCTCGACCTGGGCCGCCAGTTCGCGGGTCGGGGTCAGGATCAGCGCGCGGATCGGACGCGCGGTGGTGTTGCTGGTGATTGCCGCGCCGTTGGCGTCGGTCGACAGGCGATGCAGGATGGGCAAGGTGAAGCCGGCGGTCTTGCCGGTGCCGGTTTGTGCGCCTGCCAGCAGGTCTCCGCCATTCAGGACTGCGGGGATCGCCTGCAGCTGGATAGGGGTGGGCGTGGTGTAGCCGGTTTCGGTTACAGCACGGACGATAGCGTCGGACAAACCGAGGGAGGAAAATGACATGATGACTTTTTGTTAAGATAGGCCTGTCGCTATTGAAAGCGCCAGTCGCAGGCAATCAGAGTGGATGACACTGCGGCTAAAGGACTGGTCAGAGGCGCCGCAAGCCTGAGTATAACAGCTTAACTTGCTTTATGTTTCACTTAGGAAATGAAAAGGGCCCGGATGGGCCCCTTTTTTTGTAACAAACTTTCCACTATCAACAATTAAGCCGTGGGCTGCTCCGCGAACGGGGTCAGCAGGCCGACCATCTGGCCGAAGATCTTCGGGCTGGCGGCGATGATGTCGCCCTTGTACAGGTAGTCGGACTCGCCGCTGAACTCGCCGACGATGCCGCCGGACTCGGTCACCATCAGCGAACCGGCGGCGATATCCCAGGGCTTCAGGCCTTTTTCATAGAAGCCGTCGAGGCGGCCGGCGGCCACGTAGGCCAGGTCCAGCGCGGCGCTGCCCGGGCGGCGCACGCCGTGGCAGCGTTCGGCCATGATGCCGTACATCTTCAGGTATTCGTCCAGCGCCTTGGCGTTGCCTGCCACGTAGCCGGTCGACAGCAGCGCGTTGGCGATGCGGTCGAGCTTGGTGACGCGGATGCGCTTGTCGTTGAGGTAGGCGCCGGCGCCCTTGGTGGCGGTGAACAGGTCGTTGCGCACCGGATCGTAGATGACGGCCTGCGTGATCACGCCGCGCTGCGACAGCGCGATCGAGATCGAGTATTGCGGGAAGCCGTGCATGAAGTTGGTGGTGCCGTCGAGCGGGTCGATGATCCAGGTGTATTCAGTCTCGTCGTTGGCGTTCTTGGAAGCGCCCGACTCTTCGGCCAGGAAGGCGTGGTCGGGATAAGCTTTGGACAACACCTCGATGATGGCCTGTTCGGCGGCCGTGTCGACATCGGTGACGAAATCCTTGTGATTTTTCTCGTTGACGATGACGCGGTCGAGGTCGAACGAAGCGCGGTTGATGACGGCGGCGGCGCGGCGGGCGGCTTTGATCGCCGTGTTGAGCATTGGGTGCATGTAAGCTTTTCCGTTAAAAGAACGCTAACGCCCACCGGGGGCCTGAGCCTGCCCGGCAGCACATTAGGGTACAAGAGTGAATTAAAGAGCGGAGCGGCGACGACAGGGTAAAATCCCGGGGAATTTGTGTATCGATACCGCGCAATAGCGCTATTTTAAATGAACCTGCCTCAAATCAACACCAATCTTTTCAAACAGCTGCGATTTATTCTGGTCGAGACCAGCCGCGCGGGCAATATCGGGGCCGTGGCGCGGGCCATGAAAACCATGGGTTTCAGCGACCTGGTGCTGGTGACGCCGCGGTTCGACAACGCCTTGCAGGACCCCGAGGCGGTCGCTTTCGCCAGTGGCGCCCAGGATATCCTCGAAGGCGCGCGGGTGGTCGGCAGCATGGCCGAGGCGCTTGACGGCATCAACTTCGCCGCCGCCGTCTCGGCCCGGCTGCGCGAATATTCGCCTCCGGTGCTGACGCCGCGCCAGATGGCGGAGCAGCTGGCGGCCCAGCCCGAGCTGCGCGCGGCGCTCATCTTCGGCAATGAGCGGTTCGGGCTGCCGAACGAGCTGGTCGAGAAGTGTAATGTGCTGATCAATATTCCAGCCAATCCGGACTATTCCTCGCTGAACCTGTCGCAGGCGGCGCAGGTGCTGGCCTACGAATGCCGCATGGCGGCGCTGGACGGCGCCCCGAGCGCGCGCCAGCCGTCCGGCGACGCCAACGAGATCGGCTTCCAGGGCGAGGCGGCCAGCGTGGAACAGATCGAGGGCATGTACCAGCACCTGGAACAGGCGCTGGTGGATATCGGCTTCCTCGACGCCACCAATCCGCGCAAGCTGATGCCGCGCCTCAAGCGCATGTTCGCCCGCGCCCAGCTGGAGAAGGAAGAAGTCAACATCCTGCGCGGCATCGCCCGCCATATGACCGGCAAGCCCAGGAACTAAGGCCTGCGCCATTAAACGTTACTAGACGCCGCCCTCTATTTTTTGCCGTCAAGGTTCTCCATCCGTTCACGTACACTAGCTGGATTAAAAAAATACAGACGGACGGAGACATGACCACCCGCAGATCTTTCCTGAAGATCGGCGTAGTCGGCGCGATTACCCTCGCTGCCGGCGGCGCCATCTATCGCATGGCGAATCCGCCTGCCAGCGACACCCCCTTCAAACTGGACGGCGAAGCACAAGCCGTGCTGGCCGCGATCATCCCGGCGATGCTGGCCGGCGTGCTGCCGTCCGAGCCGGCCGCGCGCGCCGCCGCCGTCACGGCCGCCACGGCGCGCACCCAGGCCGCCATCCTCGGCCTGCCGCTGGCCACGCAAAAGGAAGTGCGGGACCTGTTCGGCCTGCTGGCGCTGGCGCCCGCGCGGCGCTGGCTGGCCGGCGTGTCCGGCAACTGGGAGCAGGCCGATCCGCAGCAGGTGGCGGCCTTCCTGCAAAGCTGGCGCACGCACCGCCTCGGCCTGCTGCAGACTGGCTACATGGCGCTGCATGATTTGATCCTCGGCCCCTGGTACGCCGATCCGTCGACGTGGGAATCGATCGGCTATCCCGGTCCGCTGAAGGAGCTGCTGAAATGATTGCCACGAATATCCCCATCGCCGCGCCCAAGGGCGTGATACCCGATCCGATCCAGGCCGGGCTGGCCGTCGGCTGGCGCGTCACCGACTGTTCGCGGCTCGACGCCGACAGCACGCTGGAGGCCGACGTGGTGATCGTCGGCAGCGGCGCCGGCGGCGGCGTCACCGCCGAGATCCTGGCGCTGTCCGGCCTGCGCGTGCTGATCGTCGAGGAGGGCGCGCTGCGCTCGTCCACGGATTTCAACATGCGCGAGGCCGAGGCCTATCCGCAGATGTACCAGGAGTCGGCCGCGCGCAAGACGCGCGACAAGGGCATCAACATCCTGCAGGGCCGCACCGTCGGCGGCAGCACCACCGTCAACTGGACCAGCAGCTTCCGCACGCCGGACATCACGCTGGCGTATTGGACTAAACAGTATGGTTTAAAGGACTATGCGCCGGCATCGCTGGCGCCGTGGTTCGGCATGATGGAGCAGCGCCTGAATATTTCCGACTGGTCGGCGCCGCCCAACGAGAACAACGACATCCTGCGGCGCGGCGCGGCCAAGCTGGGCATTCCGACCGCGCTGATACGGCGCAACGTCAACGGCTGCTGGAACCTGGGCTATTGCGGCATGGGTTGTCCGACCAACGCCAAGCAGTCGATGCTGGTCACGACCATCCCGTCGGCGCTGCAAAACGGCGCCACCTTGCTGACGCGCGCCCGCGCCGAACGCTTCGTCCTCAAGGGCGACAAGGTGGTCCAGCTCGATTGCGTGGCGCTGGACGCGGCCGGCCTGGCGACCACCGGCCGCCGCGTCACGCTGCGCGCCAGACACTTCGTCGTCGCCGGCGGCGCCATCAATTCGCCGGCGCTGCTGATGCGCTCCGGCGCGCCCGATCCGCACGGCCTGCTGGGCAAGCGCACCTTCCTGCATCCGGTGGTGATCTCGGCCGGCACCTTCGAGCAGCGCGTGGACGGCTACGCCGGCGCGCCGCAGACGGTGTATTCGGACCACTTCCTGCATGCCGATCCGATCGACGGCCCGATGGGCTACAAGCTGGAAGTGCCGCCGCTGCATCCGCTGCTGCTGGCCACCACCACCGCCGGCTTCGGCGCCCAGCACGCCGGCGACATGGCGCAGTTCCCGCACAAGCAGGTGATCCTGGCGCTGCTGCGCGACGGTTTCCACGCCGACGCGCCCGGCGGCAGCGTGGCGCTGGCCGGCAACGGCGCGCCGGTGCTCGATTACCCGATCACCGACTTCGTCTGGGACGGCGCGCGCCGCGCGCTGCTGACGATGGCCGAGATCCAGTTCGCCGCCGGCGCCAAGGATGTCGCGCCGGTGCACGAGGCGGCGCTCAAGTACACCAGCTGGGCGCAGGCCAGGGCCGGCATCAACGCACTGCCTTTCAAGCTGCTCGCCACGCGCGTGGTGTCGGCGCACGTGATGGGCGGCTGCGCCATGTCCGACGACCAGCGTCTGGGCGTGACCGGCGCCGACGGCCGCTATCATGGACTGAGCAACCTGTCGGTGCACGACGGTTCGCTGTTCCCGACCTCGATCGGCGCCAATCCGCAGCTGTCGATCTACGGCATCGTGGCGCGGCTGGCCAGCGGACTGGCGCAGCAGCTGACCGGCAAGCCGGCGGCGCGGCCGGTCAAGGCCTGAAACCTGGACAGGCGCGGTATGATGGCGGCATGATCAAACGTCTGATTATCCTGTTGCTTGCGCTGCAAGCCGGCGCCGTGCTGGCGCTGGCGGCCGGGCTGCACCACGTGTGGCGGCCGGCCTGGGAGGCGCCGCTGAACCCGCCGTTGACGGCGCTGGCCTATGCCGGCATCGGCATCGCCATCGTGTTGCTGGTGCGGCTGCTGATCTCGGCCAACAACTTCCTGATGAGTTCGCGCGCGGGCAGCGCCACGCCGCCCGATCACGCGCTCAATCCGCTCCGCGCCGCCGCCTTGTTCCTGCATGAATTCAGTGCCTCGATGCTGACCTCGTCCTACTACATGCTCAAGCCGCTGGGCCTGCGGCTGCAGCCGCAGGCGCGCGGGCTGCCGGTGCTGCTGATCCATGGCTACGCCTGCAACAGCGGCTACTGGACGCCGATGAGCGCCTTGCTGACGCGCGCGCGCATCAGCCACTACGGCATCGACCTGGAGCCGCTGGGCGCTTCCATCGACGACTACGCGCCGCAGGTGCAGCGGGCCGTCGAACAGTTGTGCGAAGCGACTGGCAGCGCGCAAGTCATCATCGTCGGCCACAGCATGGGCGGGCTGGTGGCGCGCGCCTACCTGCGCCGCTACGGCCACCAGCGCATCGCCCGCGTCATCACGCTGGGCACGCCGCACCACGGCACCGCGCTGGCGCATTTCGGACCCGGCAGCAACGCGCTGCAAATGCGCGTCAACAGCGCGTGGCTGGACGGCCTGGCCGCATCTGAGGCAAATTTGCAACGTAGCATGTTCAGCTCAATTTATTCTGTCCATGACAACATTGTCGTGCCCCAGGATTCCAGCGATTTGCCCGGCGCGCGCAACCTGGTGTTCGGCGCCATAGGCCATGTCGCGCTGGGCCGCCATCCCGACATCATGCGCTGCGCGCTGGCCGAAATCGAATCGGTGGCGCAGGTGTGATTTTGTGTGATTTTTCCCGTTGATTGTTGCTGTATGGTTACTCATATGCATCCTGGTAAGTGGTGAGGCGCACACGCGCAGAACGGATTTACGAGTTAGTATGATGACTTGATCCACGCCAAGTCGCTGGATGTCGAAAGAGGGAGCCTTAACGTGTCTGCACGCATCCTGATCATAGAAGACAATGCCACCAACATGGAGTTGATGGTGTATCTGTTGCGCGCATTCGGCTATACCCCGCTGTCGGCCGCCGACGGCGAGGCCGGCGTGGCGGCCGCGCTGCGCGAGGTGCCCGACCTGATCATCTGCGACGTGCACCTGCCCAAGCTGGACGGCTACGGCGTGGTGGCCGCGCTCAAGGCGGACCCGACCGTGCGCCACATTCCGACCCTGGCGGTGACCGCGCTGGCGATGCTGGGCGACCGCGAAAAACTGCTGGCGGCCGGCTTCGACGGCTACATCGGCAAGCCGGTCGAGCCGGACACCTTCGTCACGCAGATCGAGTCTTTTTTGACCGGGGCGGTGTCGACCCCGGCTAAAAACGACATCGCCACCATCCTGATCGTGGACGACCATGTGCTCAACCGCGAGTTCCTGATGACCTTGCTCGGCTACGGCGGCCACCGGCTGCTGGAGGCGTCCAACGGCGCCGAGGGCCTGGCGATGGTGCTGGCAGAACGGCCGGACCTGGTGATCTCCGACATCCTGATGCCGAACATGGACGGCTACGAGTTCGTCACCCGCATGCACGGCAATCCGGACACGGCCGACGTGCCGGTGATCTTCTACACCGCCACCTACCGCGAGCGCGAGGCGATGGCGGTGGCGCAATCCTGCGGCGTGCGCTGGGTGCTGCCCAAGCCGTCCGATCCGGAAGTGATACTGGCCACCGTCAACGAGGCGCTGGGGCTGGCCGTGGCCAGCGAGGAAGAAACGCTGCCGGCGTTCTCGCCGGAGCCGCCGCAGGAGGGGCGCTTCCACAACATCGACGACCAGGTGGCCGGCTACCTGGGCGAGCTGGAATCGAGCAGCCAGCTGATCACGCAGCTGGCCCGCGGCCCCGATGCGGACCGGCCGGAAAACCTGACGCTGATGACGCAGCGCCTGACCAGCTCGCTCTCCAGCCTGCAGGCGGTGAGCCTGCGCCTGACCGCGCTGATCGAGCTGGGCATCGAACTGGGCGCCGAGCGCGACCCGGGCGCGCTGGTCGACATCGGCTGCCGCGTGGCGCAGAACATCTGCGTCTCCAAATACGCCTGCATCGGCGTGCTGGAAAGCGGCGCGACCGAGCTCAGTTATTTCGCCAGCTGCGGCGCCGGCATGCCGGCCCGGCAGATCATCCAGGCGCCGCGCGCCGGCGTGCTGCGCGGCTTGCTGGAACAGCGGCAAGCCTGCCGCATCAACGATCTCGACGGCGACCCGGCCAGCATCGGCCTGCCTGCCGGCCATCCGCCCGTGCACTCCTTCCTCGGCGTGCCGATCGCCTCGCGCGAGCGCACCCACGGCTGGCTCTACCTGGTCGACAAGCTGGGCGCCGACGGCTTCTCCGAGGTCGACGAGCGCGTCGCCGCCACCGTGGCCGCGCAGATCTCGGTGGCCTACGAAAACCTGCTGCTGTACGAGGAAATCAAGCGCCACCACGCGCAGCTGACCCTGGACATGAACGCCCGCATCCGGCTCGACGAGGACCTGCGCCGCTTCCGCCTGGCGATGGACGCCACCGCCGACGCCATCTTCCTGGTCGACCGCGCCGGCATGTGCTTTGTCGACGTCAACGTCACCGCCTGCCGCATGCTGGGCTACGAGCGCGAGGACTTCCTCAAGGTCGGCCCGAACAAGTCCGTCGAAAGCGATCTGAGCAAGCTGGAAGAGCTGTACGACAAGCTGCTGTCGGGCGACCAGAGCGGCGCCATGACCGAGCTGCTGGTGCACCGCAAGGACGGCTCGCCGCTGGCGGTGGAAGTGCAGCGCCGCACCTTGCGCTCCGGCCCGAGCTGGATCCTGGTGGCGGTGGCGCGCGACATCACCGAGCGCAAGGAGGCCGAGCAGCGCCTGCTCAAGCTGGCGCACTTCGACACGCTGACCGGCCTGCCCAACCGCAGCCAGTTCTACGATTCGCTGACCCATTCGCTGCGCCAGGCCGCCGAGCACCGTTGGTCGCTGGCGGTGCTGTTCCTCGACGTCGACCGCTTCAAGAACGTCAACGACACGCTGGGCCACACCATCGGCGACGAGCTGCTGCGCCAGTTCTCCAGCCGTCTGGTCGACTGCCTGCGGGTGCGCGACACCATCGGCCGCTTCGGCGGCGACGAGTTCGCCGCCATCCTGATGCTGCCCGAGGGCGCGCAGAACGCCATCGCCGTGGTCGACAAGATCCGCGAGGCGCTGCGCCGGCCGTTCGACCTGAAAGGCCACGAGGCGACGGTGACGGCCAGCATCGGCATCGCCGTCTACCCGGACGACGGCACCGATCCCGACACGCTGATCCAGTACGCCGACACCGCCATGTACCGCGCCAAGGAGGCGGGGCGCGACGCCTTCCGCTTCTTCACCGCCGAGATGAACGCGCAGTCGCTGGCGCGGCTGGACCTGGAGAACGCGCTGCGGCGCGCCATCGACAACGAGGAATTCGTGCTGCACTTCCAGCCCAAGGTGCACATCGCCAGCGGCCGCGTCAGCGGCGCCGAGGCGCTGATACGCTGGAAGCGGCCGGGCCACGGCATGGTGTCGCCGGCGCTGTTCATTCCGATTCTTGAAGAGACCGGGCTGATCGTGCGGGTCGGCACCTGGGTGCTCAACGAGGCCTGCCGCAAGATCGCCGAATGGGGCAAGTCCAACGCCGGCGCCGTGCACCTGTCGGTCAACGTGTCCGGCATCCAGTTCTTCGTCGGCGGGCTGGAGGAGGAGGTGCTGAAGGCGATCAAGGAGCACGGCATCGCGCCCGACCTGCTCGAGCTGGAGCTGACCGAAAGCTCGCTGATGTCGAACGCCGAAGAAACCATCACCGTGCTGCAGAACCTGAAGGCGCTGGGCATCCAGATCTCGATCGACGACTTCGGCACCGGCTATTCGTCGCTGGCCTACCTGAAGCGCTTCCCGATCGACAAGCTGAAGATCGACATCGCCTTCGTGCGCGAAGTGACCAGCAATCCGGACGACGCCGCCATCGTGCTGGCCATCATCAACATGGCGCACAGCATGAAGCTGGAAGTGATCGCCGAGGGCGTCGAGAAGGAGCCGCAGCTGGCCTACCTGCGCCGCCATGGCTGCGACGAGATGCAGGGCTATTACTTCAGCCGGCCGCTGCCGGAGGACGAGTTCGAGGCGATGCTGCGCTCGGGCCACTACCTGCAGGCCCCGGCCGACGACAATATCGTCGACCAGCAGACCCTGCTGATCGTCGACGACGACGCCTTCATGCTCGACGTGCTGACCGATTTCCTGTCGCAGGACGGCTACCGCATCCTGACCGCGCAGACGGCGGCCGAAGGCTTCGACATCCTGGCCCAGCACCGGGTGCAGGTGATCCTGTGCGACCAGTGCATGCCCTTGATGAGCGGCACCGAGTTCATGGAGCGGGTCAAGAACCTGGCGCCGGACACCTTCCGCATCATGCTGTCGGCCTATGCCGACCTGACGCCGATCATGGCGGCCATCAACCACGGCGCCATCGACCGCTTCTACACCAAGCCGTGGAAGGGCGCCGTGCTGCGCGAGAACATCCGCGAAGGCTTCCGCCTGCATGCCCAGGTGCATGGCGGCGCGGCCGTCGTGCATCCGCCGCTGGCCGTCACCGCGGACATCAAGGAGTAAGTTTGGGCATTTTCGACTTTTTCAAATCGACCCCCTCCCCAGAGAAGTTTGCCCGACTGGCCATGCAGGCCTTTGCCGACAGCGGCCGCGCGGGACCGCTCAGCTTTGACGCCGACGAATTCCGGCTGGTCGGCGGCAGCGGCAGCGCCGAGATCTTCAATCTGCACAACGCCTACCGCGACTATTGCGCCGCCGACCGCAAGCGCCGGCCCGACGTGCTGGCCCACTACATCCGCAGCATGCAGGCGCCGGAATTGCCGGCCACCTTCGCCGAAGCGCGCGACGGCCTGCGGCCGGTGCTGCGCGGGCGCGCCATGATCGAATACATGCGGCTGACGCAGGTGGGCCAGGGCGGGGCGCAGTCGTTCATGGACGGCGCGGCGCCGTTCAGCGCGGACAGCGTGCTGATGCTCGCCTACGACAGCGCGCATTCGATCCAGACGCTGTCGGCGTCGGCGCTGGTGGACTGGGGCGTGTCGTTCGACGTGGCGCTGGCCGCCGCGCTGGACAATCTGCGCGACATGACGGTGGCCAACTTCGTGCCGGCCGCGCCCGGCGTGCTGGTGGCGGCGTGGGACGATTCGTACGAGGCGTCGCGCATCCTGCTGGCCGACATGTTTTTCCGGCTGGAAGTCGGCGGCGACCCCATCGTCATGATGCCGACGCGTAACCGCCTGCTGGTGGCGTCGTCCAACAACAGCGCGGCGCTGCTGGCCATGCTGGCGCTGTCGCGCGGCTACGCCAGCGATGAGGGCCGCGTCATTTCCGCGCTGATGTACCGCTTCGAGCAGGGCAAGGCGGTGGAATACCTGCCGGCGGACGCGGAGGTGCGGGGGCAACTGGAGCAGCTGAAGAAAATCTACCTGGCCGACGACTACGCCTCGCAAAAGCAGTTGCTGGACAAGGCCTACGAGCGCGACGCCATCGACGTCTTTGTCGCCACCTGCCAGCTGGTGCAGAAAACCGATACCGGACGCCTGATCAGCTACGGCGTCTGGACCGAGGGCGTCGACACGCTGCTGCCGCAGGTCGACCTGGTGGCGCTGGTGCGGCCGGACGACGACAGCGAGACGGGCGAGGGCAGTCCCAAGCTGGTGGCCTGGGACGATCTGCGCGCCAGCATTCATGAGCTGGCGCACAGCGAGGAGGGCTACCCGGCCCGCTACCGCCTGAAGAACTTCCCCAGCCGGGAGCAGTTCGACGCGCTGGCGTCGCGCGAATTCTGAACGCCCGCCTGCCGCATTAGAAACCCTGTTCTAGTTTTGCTATCTACAATAAAATGACGGCAATGCAAAACCACGGGATGTTCAAATGGCTAAGAAGTTGAAGAAGAACGACGACCAGCAGACGGCTGAAGTTGTACGCATGTCGTCGCAGGAAATCTGGCAGGCCGGCCTCAGCGCCTTCGCCAAGGCGCAGGAGGAAGAGGGCAAGTTCTTCTCCATGCAGTTGTTCGAGGAGCGCGTGTTGCGGGCGCTGAGCTCGATCGGCGTGCCGACCGCCAAGGAAGTCGAGGCGCTGAGCCTGCGCATCGACGAGTTGACGAAGCAGGTGGCGGCGCTCACCCCCAAGCCGGCGCCGAAGAAGGCCGCCGTCAAGCCGGCAGCGAAGCCTGCCGCCAAGCCTGCCGCCAAGGCCGCCAAAAAGCCCGCCGCCAAGCCGACGGCGCGCGCCAAGGCCAAAACAGCCGCAAAATAGCCGACGTTAGCGATATTTTGGCGTATCTTTCGCCATCAGGCACGCATGTGCACGCAAAGCGGCGTGTAGATGTTTCTTAGAATGGGGCATCGGTGTTATGCTTGCAGGAGAATAAACAGAGGTCTCATTGCTATGCTACAAAAAGCACCCCGCCGTACCCGCGAACGCATACTTGAACTGTCATTGCGCTTGTTTAATGAATTCGGCGAACCGAATATCACCACCACGGTGATCGCCGAAGAGATGAATATCTCGCCGGGGAATCTGTACTACCACTTCCGCAACAAGGACGACATCGTCAATTCGATCTTCGTCCAGTTCGAAGCCGAGATCGAACGCATCCTGACCGTGCCCAACGGCCGCCGCTCGAACATCGAGGACGTCTGGCTGTACCTGCACCTGATGTTCGAACTGATCTGGCGCTACCGCTTCTTCTACCGCGACCTGAACGACCTGCTGTCGCGCAACCGCAAGCTCGAGCTGCACTTCAAGCAAATCCTGGCGCACAAGATCAAGGTGGCCAAGCAGCTGTGCGAAGACTTGCGCAGCGAAAAGTCCCTGGAAGCCTCGGACACCGCCATCGACGCCATGGCCACCAATATGGTGGTGGTGGCGACCTACTGGCTGTCCTACGAATACGTGCGCAACCCGCGCAAATACAGCGAGCAGCAATCGATGGCCGACGCGCTGGCGCGCGGCTGCTACCAGGTGCTGTCGCAGATCGGCCCGTATCTGCGCAACGAAACCAGTTTGCTGTTCCAGAAACTGTCCGAAGAATATCTGAAGAAGCTGAAGTAAGCTCACGGAGTCTGTTATGGCGTGGAACCCCTTTCCTTATCCCGATCCCGCATACCAGTACACGCCGGCCACGCTGGAAGCGGCCTGGCCGCTGTTGCATGGCGGCGACCAGGAACCGTTCCCGAGCAATCCGGCGCTGGTGCAGGCCTGGATCTGCTTCCACGCCGGCGAGTTCGAACGCGCCGCGCGGCTGGGGCTCGACGTCGGCGTGAACGGCTACTCGGTGGCGCACAAGGCCATCTGCATTTACGCGCACTACCTGGAGAGCAGCCCGCAAAAAAAGCTCGCCACCTTCGAGTGCGTGGCCGAGCGCTGCGAGCGGCAGCAGCGGGAGCAGCCCGATAATTCGTCCGGCTACTACTGGCACGCCTACGCGCTGGGCCAGTATTCGACCGGCATCTCGGTGGTCAAGGCGCTGGCCCAGGGCCTGGGCGCCAAGGTGCGCAACAGCCTGGAGTCGGCGATCAGCCTGTCGCCGCAGCGCTCCGACGCGCACATCGCGCTGGGCGTGTACCACGCCGAGATCCTCGACAAGGTCGGCGCCATGATAGGCGGCCTGACCTACGGCGTGAAAAGGGAAGAATGCTACAAGCAGTTCGAGGCCGCGCTGGCGCTGACGCCGCAATCGGCCATCGCCCGCATGCGCTACGCGCGCGCGCTGGTGATGCTGGAGGGCAAGCGCAAGCAGGCCGACGCGCTGCGCCTGTATGAAGAAGCGGCACATTGCAGCGTCCACGACGCCATGGAGCGGCTGGACGCGGATGCCGCCAAACGAGGACTGGAAGAGGAAAAACAGCAGTGACGAAGACGATTTGTGTGTATTGCGGCGCCAACGCCGGTGTGACGCCCCGTTATGCGGAGGCGGCGCGCGCCCTGGGCCGCGCGATGGTGGACAACAACCTGGCGCTGGTCTACGGCGGCGGCAATGTCGGACTGATGGGCATCATCGCCGACGAAGTGCTGCGGGTGGGCGGCGAGGTGACGGGCGTGATTCCGACCGCGCTGGTCGAACGCGAAGTGGGCCACACCGGCCTGACGCGCCAGTTCATCGTCAAGGACATGCACGAACGCAAAGCCATGATGGCCAGCCTGGCCGACGGCTTCATCGCCATGCCGGGCGGCATGGGCACGCTGGAAGAATTGTTTGAAATGCTGACCTGGTCGCAGCTGGGCATCCACAGCAAGCCGGTCGGCCTGCTGAACGTCGACGGCTTCTACGACGGCCTGATCGGCTTCATCCGGCATGCGAGCGAGCAGGGCTTCATCCGCCCGCAGCACGCGGCGCTGATGATGTCCGCGGCCGATCCGCAAGCGCTGCTGCAGCTGCTCAAGGCCTAGGCCGGCGATTCCGCCGCGGCCAGGCTTGATGCGGCGGAAGCCAGGCGCGGGTGCAGGAAGGCCTGGCGTATGCTGCCCAGCAGCGCCGCGTGGTCCCACGGCTTGGTATAGAAACGATCGATGGTCCCCCTGTTGACGGCGGCCATCATGTCCTCCAGGTTGGTCTCTCCCGATAACACAATTCTGAAGGTGTCCGGATACATGGCTTTGACCCTGTCCAGGAACACCGTGCCCTCCATTTCGGGCATGCTCTGGTCGCACAGGATGACCTGGATGTCGTTCTGGGCCAGCGTCTCGAACGCTTGGGCTGCCGATTGCGCCAGCAGCACGCGGTATTGCTCGCCGCCTAGTTCGGTTGCCAGCAGTTCCCGCATGAAGGGGTCGTCGTCCACGATCAGCAAGGTTTGCCGCGTCATGTCCGCTGTCGTCGGCCGCTCCAGCGTCTTGTGCGACAGCATCAGCTGGGCCGTCAGTGCGGCAGGCAGGGGGCGGCTGACCAGGTAGCCCTGGATCTGGTCGCAATGGTGGCGCAGCAGATAGCTTTGCTGGGCCGGCGTTTCGACACCCTCGGCGATCACCACCAGGTTCAGGTTGTGCGCCATGGTGATGATGGCTTGCACGATGGCTGCGTCGTCCGGATTGCTGGTCACGTCGCGGATGAAGGCGATGTCGATCTTCAGCTTGTCGATCGGGAAGCGGCGCAGGTAGGCCAGGCTGGAATAACCGGTGCCGAAATCGTCGATGGACACCTTCACGCCCCGCTCGCGCAGGGTCTGCAGGCAGTGTATGGTGCGCTCGGTGTTCATCATGAGCGACGTTTCCGTCAGCTCCAGTTCCAGCAGCCCGGCGGGAAGATTGTTGTCGGCCAGCGCGCGCATGACATCGGCCTCCAGGTCGCCTTCGATGAACTGGCGGCCGGCAACGTTGACCGAGACCTGAACCGGGCCCACCTCGCCCAGTTGCCATTCCCTGATCTGGCGGCAGGCGGCCGCGATGACCCAGCTGCCGACGCGGACGATCATGCCGCTCTCTTCCAGCACCGGGATGAACAGCGCCGGCAGCACCAGCCCGTGGCCGGGACGGGCCCAGCGCAGCAGCGCTTCCAGGCCGACTACCGCGCCGGTGCTCAGCGATACCTTGGGCTGATAGTGCAGCTCGAATTCCTCACGCTCGATGGCCTTGCGCAGCGCGCCTTCCAGGTCCTGGCGCTGCAGCACGTCGATATTCATCTGCGCAGTGAAGAAACGGTAAGTGTTGCGGCCGGCGTGCTTGGCCTGATACATGGCGGTGTCGGCGTACTTGATCAGGGCGTCCGTGTCACTGCCATCGTCGGGATGGATCGTGATGCCTATGCTGGCGGTCATGATCACTTCGTAGCCCTGCAAGTCGAACGGCGCGTGCAGCGCGTCGCGGATCTTGGAGGCGACCAGCGCCGCTCCCTGGTGGCCTTGCTCCATCACCAGGATCACCCCGAACTCGTCGCCGCCCAGTCTGCCGATGGTGTCGCGCATGCGCACGCAGGTCATCAAGCGATTGCTGAACTGGATCAGCAACTCGTCGCCGATGGCATGGCCCAAGGTGTCGTTGACATTCTTGAAGTGATCGAGGTCGATGAACATCACCGCCACCTTCCAGTCTTGCTGACTGGCCAGCACGACCGTCTTGCGCAGCGTCTCGTAGAAAAAACTGCGGTTGGGCAGGCCGGTCAGCGCGTCGTGGCTGGCCTGGTGCTGCAGCCGTTGCTGCGCCTGCTTTCGTTCGGTGATGTCGCGCACCACGCTGACGATGATCCAGTCGCTGCCGGATGGCATGGCCTGGCGGCTCACCTCGACTTGTATCAGCGAGCCGTCCTTGCAATGCAATGCCGCTTCGCTCAGCGTCTTGCTGACCTGCCCGGCGATCACCGTATCGTAAACTTGTTCCAGCGCCTCGCGCGTGACCGCGCCCAGCGCCACCGGTCCCAGTGCCAGGATCTCGGCATGCGTGTAGCCAAGCATGCTGCAACTGGTGGCGTTGACCTCGATGAAGCGCATCGTGTCGCGGCTCACCAGCATGATGGCGTCGGCGGTAGCGTCCATCGCCGCGCGGAAGCGCTGCAGATCGGCCGTGCGCGCCGCCACCTGCTGCTCCAGCACGAAACTATGCTCCTGCAGATCGCCGAAAGCCTTCAGGCGCAACAGGTTGCGTACGCGCAGCCACAATTCGGTGCGGTCGACCGGCTTGGTCAGGAATTCCTCCGCGCCCGCCGACAAGCCCGCCAGGCGGGCACCGCGCTCGCCATGCGCGGTCACCATGATGATGGGAATATTGGCGGTGGCGGGGTTGGCCTTCAGGATGCTGGCGACCTGGTAGCCGTCGATGCCGGGCATCATAATGTCGAGCAGGATCAGGTCCGGGGCCGAGTGGGCCACCGCGCTGAGCGCCTCTTCGCCGCTGGCGACACTTTCGGTCTGATAGCCCTCGGGGCGCAGCAGTACCGCAAGCAAGCGGCGGTTCTGCGCTTCGTCGTCGACGATAAGAATGGTGGGGGCGGCAAGGCTCACGGTGCGCCTCCATCGGGCAGCAGGGCGTCGATCATCGCGTAGAGCTGGCGATAGCCCAGAGGCTTGGCGATATAGGCGTCGCATCCGGCCTGGCGGCTTTTTTCCTGATCCTCCTTCATCGCCATGGCCGTCAGCGCAATGACGGGGATGCCGGCAGTCACCAGATCATGCTTGAGGATGGCGGTGGCAGCCAGGCCGTCCATGCCGGGCAGCTGGATATCCATCAGGATCAGGTCCGGCAGTTCGGTGCGGGCGACCAACAGTCCGGCTTCGGCGTCCACCGCGCACAGTACGCTGTGATGAGCATTGCGCAGCAGCAGCGACGCCAGTTTCATGTTCGCCGCGTTGTCTTCTATCACCAATACCCTGGCCATGAGCGTCTCCCGCGTCAAGCCGGAGCGGCGGCGTGTGGTGGCGCCCGCAACGGCAGCCAGACGGCGAAGCGCGAACCCTTGCGCTCCGCGCTGGCCACGGCCACCGCGCCGCCTTGCAGCTCGGCCAGCTGCTTGACCATGGCCAGGCCTAGGCCGGTGCCTTCGAACTTGCGGGCCAGGCTGCTATCGATCTGGCTGAAGGCCTGGAACAGCCGTCCCATATTGTCTTGCGAAATGCCGATGCCATGGTCGCTGACGCAGATTTCAACGAAGTCATTGTATTCATTGTCCGCCTGGGGAAACCGGTGCGTAGGCCAATCGCCTTCCAGTATGCCGACCGCGCCGCGCTGCACGCGGCGCGCACGAAGCCGGACCGGTCCGCCGCTGGCGCTGAACTTGACCGCGTTGCTCAGCAGGTTGTAGACGATCTGCTTGGTCTTGCGTACATCCAGTTGCACTCTGCCCAGGCCTTCGCCCATGTCGAGTTCAAGTCCGATCAGCTGGGCCGCCGCTTTTTCCCGCACGATGGTCAGGCTGTTCTGCAGCAGGCTGGACAAGTCGACCGCCTCGAGTTCCAGCGCCATCATGCCGGCTTCGACTTTGGACAGGTCGAGGATGTCGTTGATCAGTGACAGCAGGTGCTGGCCGCTGGTGAAAATATCATCGATGGATTCGTGCTGGAGCGCCGAGGTTTCCCCCATCAGACCGTCCTTGAGCGCTTCGGAAAAGCCGATGATGGCATTCAGGGGCGTGCGCAGCTCGTGCGACATGGTTGCCAGGAATTCGGACTTCATGCGGCTGGCGTGCTCCAGCTCGATGTTCTTGTCCTCCAGCGCACGCTCGAAACGTTTGCGGGTCGTGTTGTCGGTGCCGATCAGCAGGTAGCCGATGATGTCGTCGTCCGCGTTGCGCAGCGCCGTCACCGACACAATGGCGGGGAAGCGGCTGCCGTCCTGGCGGATGTACGTCAGCTCGTAGATGTCCTCGATGCCGCGCGAAGCCTTGAACACCAGCGCATCGAACCCTGGCGAGATCGGCGTGTCCAGTTCCTCGCTCAGTTCGGCGGCGCGCGCGATCAGTTCCAGCGGATCGGAAATATCGGCCGGCGTGATCCGGTTCAAAACGTCCAGTGCCTTATAACCCAGCATGCGCTCGGCGCCGACGTTAAAAATCTGGATCACGCCCCGTTCGTCGGTGGCGATGCTGGAGAAATAGGCGCTATTGAAGATCGCATCCTGCAAGGCGCCGGTCTTGAGCAGGCTGGCCTGCCGTGTGTATTCGGTGTGGCCAGCCGCACCCTCTAAACGGTCGTAACCGCCGTTGCCAAATCCGGTCGTATGCATGGACGCCTTCCAAGGAACTGCAGCTCAGCGTGATGGGTGATGCAGACATGACTGCTGAGCAGGCTCGCAGATTGGCGCCGAACAGCGCTGGATGACGAACAGGCCGGTGGCAAGGAGGAGATAGAGGCTCAATATAACAGCATTCGGCCTCAGCTATGCGCTAATGGCGCCCGGCAAGACTTTGCTGTCAGGTCCACAGGCGCGGCGCGCCGGTGTCGAGGTGGGTCAGGTACAGGCGCAGGTCGAATTCGTACTGGTGGTAGTTCGGTTCCATGTAGGTGCACAGCTTGTAGAAGGCCTTGTCGTGCTGCTTCTCCTTCACGTGCGCCAGTTCGTGGACGGCGATCATCGTCAGGAATTCCTGCGGCACTTCCTTGAACATCGTCGCCACGCGGATTTCATGCTTGGCCTTCAGCTTGCCGCCCTGCACGCGCGAGATCGAGGTATGCAGGCCCAGCGCATGGTTGATCACGTGGATCTTGCTGTCGTACTCGACCTTGTTGATCGGCTCGGCATTGCGCAAATGTTCATTTTTCAATTCTTGCACGTACTGGTACAGGGCCTTGTCGGTGCGGACGTCGTGCGCCTTGCTGTAGCGCTTGAGCAGCACTTCGCCCAGGCGGTTCTGGGCCAGGAGTTGCGATACTTGCTGCTGGGTTTGCTCGGAGTAGGCGCTAAGATACTTCAGGGAGGACATGTCGGGCACGGCTGGAAAGATTCGAGGCGTGAATGTACCACACCTCGGTGCTTTCAGCCGGGCTAGTGCGCGTGGCGATGGTGGATGTCGGGATAGTGTTTATGACTATGCCGCATCGGCTGATGCTGGTGCGGGTGCACATGCGGATCAATGCCATCCCATTCGAAGTCGTGCGTGTGCTGGTGGTGCGCATCATGACTGTGGCTATGGCTGTGCGCCAGCGCTTCATGCTCATGTTCGTGCTCGTGCGTTTCGGTCAGGTGCAGCCAGATGCCTGCGCCCATCAGCGCGGCGGCAAACCAGAATAACAGGCCGGGCTGATCGCCGAGCATCGCCATGGAAACCGCCGCGCCGACAAATGGCGCCGCGGAAAAATACGCGCCCGTGCGTGCCGTGCCGAGGTGGCGCAACGCCAAGACAAACATGACCAGGCTCAAGCCATATCCGCTCAAGCCAACCACGCCCGCCATCAGCGCCGTCGATGCCGGGGGAAGATGGAACCCGAGCAGCAAGGCCAGCGCCAGGTTGGCCGATCCGGCCACCAGGCCTTTGACACCGGCGATCTGCACCGCGTCGCTGGCCGACACCTTGCGCGTGAGATTGTTGTCTATGCCCCAGCACAGGCAAGCGCCGACGATGGCCAGCGGCCCCCAAGGCGCGCCAAGGGTCGGAGCCTGCTCCCACGACAGCAGGGCTCCAGCCAGCACGATCAACAGCATGCCGATGAAGATGCGCCGATCGAAGTTCTCCTTGAATACGAACCACGCCAGCATCGAGGTCAGAACGCCCTCCATGTTGAGGAGGAGCGAGGCCGATGAAGCGGGCGTCACGGTCAGCCCGAACATTAACAGCACCGGCCCGCCTATGCCGCCGGCGGCGATCGCGCCTGCCAGCCAGGGCAGGTCGCGCGCGGTCAGCCCGGCTGTTTCGTCCTGCGCGCGCCGCGTCACGGAGCGCAGCAGGTAGAAAAAGGACAATCCCAGGCCGCTGCCAAGGTAAAGGACGCCAGCCAACATGACCGGCTCCACATGGCCGACCATTGACTTGGCAAAAGGCGTGCTGGCGCCAAACAAGGCGGCCGCCAACAACGCGTAAACAACACCCTTATGCATGGCGAGTGATCTCATAAATACCGGTAGTTTAGCCTGCGAGACCCGCGCCGGCGCTACAGTGAAAAAATAAGTAGGTATCATAACAAATATTGTATTGATCACTACTTATGATATTCTGGGGTCATGAACGCCACCGATATAAACTGGTTGCTACTGATCGTCAGCCTGCCTTCGGACAGCGCCACGGCCCGCATGCGGATCTGGCGCGCGCTAAAGAGCTTGGGCTGCGGCGCGTTGCGCGACGGCGCCTACCTGCTGCCCGATCGCAAGGCGGAGCAACATCAATTAGCCGAGCTCGCGGCCGACACCATCCGCGAGGGCGGCAGCGCCTGGCTGCTGACGGTGCAGGCCCGCTCGCCCGGCGAAGGCGAAGCGTTCCGCTCACTTTTTGACCGCAGCGCGGCCTGGAATGAATTTGTAAAAGCGCTATCGGCGTCGCACCGTTTGCTGGCCGGCCAGTCGCCGCAAGAGATCAACCGCACGGTCCGTAAAATACGCCGCGAGTACGAAGCCGCCTGCGCGATTGATTATTTCCCGAACGAGGCCGGGGCCGCCGCTGAAGCAGCCTGGATGGATTTCATCAATACCGCCGAATCGCTGCTGTCGCCAGGAGAACCGCATGCCGTCGCTGCCGATATCGCGCGGCGCGATCCTGGGCAATACCAGGGACGGACATGGGCCACCCGGCGCCGCTTGTGGGTCGACCGCGTCGCCAGCGCCTGGCTGATACGCCGCTTCATCGACCGCCAGGCGCGGTTCCTCTGGCTGGAAGCACCAGGCGATTGCCCGTCCGATGCGCTGGGTTTCGACTTCGACCAGGCCGCCTTTACGCACATCGGCGACCGCGTCACCTTCGAAGTATTGCTGGCCAGCTTCGCGCTGGAGCAGGACCAGGGCCTGATGCGGCTGGGCGCGATGGTGCACGCGCTCGATGTCGGCGGCGGCTTCGTGCCGGAGGCGGCAGGGTTTGAAGCGATGCTCGCGGGCGCCCGCGAGCGCGCGCACGACGACGATCAATTGCTGGACACGATGAGCGTTGTGCTCGATGCCATGCATGCCCATTTTGCCGCCGCAGCGGAATCAAAATAAGGAGTATGCCTTGAACAGCACAGAATCAACGATGGCCGGCCCCGGCTACACCCTGTGGCAAATGGTGCTGTACATGCTGCGCCTGGGGAGTCTGGGCTTCGGTGGTCCGGTCGCCCTGGTGGGTTATATGCACCGCGACCTGGTAGAGCAGCGCGGCTGGATCAGCGAAGCGGACTACAAGGAAGGCCTTGCGCTGGCCCAGCTGGCGCCGGGGCCGCTGGCGGCGCAACTGGGCATCTACATGGGCTATGTGCACTACCGCCTGTTGGGAGCGACGCTGGCGGGTATCGCCTTCGTCATCCCGTCCTTCATGATGGTGGTTGCTCTGGGTTGGGCCTATGTGCGCTATGGCGGCTTGCCCTGGATGCAGGCCGTGTTCTACGGCGTGGGCGCGGCGGTGATCGGCATTATCGCCATGAGCGCGCGCAAGCTGACCACCAAAAATATCGGCAAGGACAAGCTGTTGTGGGCGATCTACCTGCTGCTGCTGATCGTCACGGTGGTGACCGAATCCGAGGTGGCCTGGCTGTTCATCGCAGCCGGCGTCCTGGTCTGGCTGCTGCGCGCGCCGCCCAAATGGATCGCCAAAGGCGGCTTGCCGGCGATTGGCCTGGCGCAGTTGCCCGCGTTGCCTGCGGCCGCCGGAGTTGACTTGTCGGTGCTGACGCAAATTGGCATTTTCTTTGCCAAGGCAGGTGCTTTCGTGTTCGGCTCGGGCCTGGCGATCGTGCCATTCCTCTATGGCGGTGTGGTCACCGAGCACCACTGGCTGAGCGACAAGCAATTTGTGGATGCGGTTGCGGTGGCGATGATTACGCCTGGGCCGGTCGTCATCACGGTGGCCTTTATCGGATATTTGATCGCCGGCTTGCAGGGGGCGTCGGTGGCCGCGCTGGCTACCTTCATTCCATGCTACCTGTTCACCGTTGTCTCTGCGCCGTATTTCAAAAAGTACGGCAAGTTGCTGGGCGTGCTGGCCTTCGTCGACGGCATCACCGCCGCGGCGATCGGCGCCATCACTGGTTCCGTGATTGTCATTGCGCGGCGCTCCATCATCGACCTGCCCACCGTCGTGATCGCGGCTGTCACGGTGCTGCTGCTGTGGCGGTTTAAAAAGCTGCAGGAGCCGGTGGTCGTCGGCGCGGCCGCCATTGTCGGGCTGGTGATCTATCCCTTGCTGCATCCGTGACATCCCGATCCCGGCCGCGCTACCTCAGCTGCTCCGCGATGGACCTGGTGCGCGCGGTGACTTCGCTGCCGGTATGCAGCGTGGCTTTCTTCTCGATCAGCATGATCAGGCATTCCTGTTCCGCCACCGGATTGTGGCGCACGCCCTTGGGCACGACGTAGGCCTGGCCCTCGGACAGCTCGACCGTCTCATGCTCCATCTCGATGCGCAGCCGGCCTTTCAGGATGAAGAACAGTTCGTCCTCGTTGTCATGGCTGTGCCAGGCCAGCGATCCGTGCACCTTGGCGACCTTGACATAGTTGTCGTCCAGTTCGGCAATCACGCGCGGCGACCAGTGTTCGGCCAACGCCGCGGCGCATTCGGCGGGGGAAACGGGAGAATTTGTTGTCATGGTGGCTCCTGGTGATGGTGGAGCCCCGACTCTACAGCGCCGTGTGCGGCGCGTCTTGAACGTTTGTGCGTGCGCCTTGCAGCCGCAGCCAGCGCGCCGGCGGGATGCCATAGGCGGCGACGAAGTGCCGCGTCAGATGGCTTTGATCGGCAAAGCCGGCGATGGCGGCGGCGTCGGCCAGCGACAGGCCGCGCAGCATGGACTGCCTGGCCAGCGCGACCCGGCGCATGGTGACGTAGCGGTGCGGGCTGACGCCGAAAAAGGTGCGGAAATCGCGCGCCAGGCTCCAGCGGTCGCGGCCGCTGGCCCGGGCCAGGTCGTCCAGCGTCAGCCTGGTGTGCAGCGCGTCGTTGATGTATTCGCGGGCGATGTGGGCGGCGCGGAAGTCGCCACCCGGCAGCTGGCGCTGGCCGGCCGCCTGGCGCAGCGCGGTGGCGATGTCGACCAGCGCGTCGTCCAGTTCCATCGAGCCGGGCGCCGCGTCGAAATTGGCCAGCAGGCCGGCCGCCGCGCGTACCAGCCGGCGGTCGGACGACACGCCGCCGTCGACGAACGGCAGCGGCGCGCCGCCCAGCACCTGTTGCAGCAGCTCCGGCGCGAGGTAGGCGATACGGTAGCGAAAGCCGTCCTCGGTGCCGGCCTGGCCGTCGTGGGCTTCGTCCGGATGCAGCACCAGCGCCTGCCCGGACAGGCTGTGGCGCATGGCGGAGCGGTAGCGGAACGATTGCACGCCGGCCATGGTCAGGCCGATGGCATAGCTGTCATGGCGATGCGACCCGTAGGCCGCGCCCTGGAAGAATGCCTCGACCAGCTCGATGCCGTCGGTGACGGGGCCGTGTCGCAGCCAGTCGTTCATGGCTGGCCGGAGCGGTCCGTCGCGCGGGCGTTTTCAAAGCTGGCGCGGGTGGTGTCCTCGTCGCGCTGGCCGAAGGCGTAGTTCGATTCCAGCCACAGCACGTTGATGATGGCGGCCGCCAGCGCGAAGCCGAGGCCCAGGATCCAGGTGAAATACCACATGACGATTCCTTTCAGTATGCAGTGTGTTGGTTTTCACGGATGTGCTCTTCCGTGACCTTGCCGCGCACCACCCGATATACCCAGCCAGTGTAGCCGACTACGATGGGCAGCATGACGACGACCACCCAGAACATCACCGCCAGGCTCTTGTGGCTGGCCACCGCGTCCCACGCGGTCAGGCTGCTGCCGGGCGCCAGCGACGACGGCATGATGAAGGGGAACATCGCGGCGCCAGCCGTCAGGATGATGCCGCTTACCGCCAGCCCGCTGGACAGGAAGGCCGGCAAGGTCAGGCGGCGCGCGCTGAAGCCGATGGCCAGCGCGGCGCCGGCAAAGGCGGCGGCGGGGAAGGCCAGCGTCAGCGGCCAGCGCCGGTAGTTGTCCAGCCAGGCGCCGTGCGCGCGCTCGACCGTCTTGGCGATCGGCATGAAGGCGGCGCTGGCGTCCGGCATGGCGCTGATGCGGTAGCCGGCGATGCCGGTGGCGACCCACACGCCGGCGGCGGCAAACAGCACGATGGTCAGCGCGCCGGCGCCGATCGCCACGCGGCGCGCGCGGGCGGCGATCACGCCGTCGGTCTTTTGCTGCAGGTAGGTGGCGCCGTGCATCAGCAGCATGGCGGCGCTGAGCACGCCGGCCAGCAGGCCGAACGGGTTCAGCAGGCCGAGGAAGTTGCCCGTGTATTCGAGGCGCATGGTGTCGTCGTAGCGGAACGGCACGCCCTGCAGCAGATTGCCGAAGGCGACGCCGAAGATCACCGGCGGCACGAAGCCGCCGGTGAACAGGCACCAGTCCCAGGTGCCGCGCCAGCGCGGATCGGCGATCTTGCTGCGATAGTCGAAGCCGACCGGGCGGAAGAACAGCGCAAACAGGCACAGCATCAGCGCGATGTAGAAGCCGGAAAACGCGGCCGCGTAGACCAGCGGCCAGGCCGCGAACAGGCAGCCGCCGGCGGCGATGAACCAGGTCTGGTTGCCTTCCCAGGTCGGGCCGATGGTGTTGATGATGACGCGCCGCTCGGTGTCGTTCTTGCCGAGGAAGGGCAGCAGCATGCCGATGCCGAAGTCGAAGCCGTCCGTCAGCGCGAAGCCGATCAGCAGCACGCCGACGAAGCACCACCAGATGATCTTGTAGGTTTCATAGTCGAATAACATCATGGCTCCTTGTGCGCGTTTTCCCAGTGGTACTTGCCGGTGTGCAGGCTGCTCGGGCCCTGTCTGGCGTACTTGATCATCAGGCCCAGCTCGATCACCAGCAGCAGCGTGTAGAAGCCGATGAAGCCGGCCAGGCTGAAGTACAGGCTGCCCACCTGCAGGCTCGACGCCGACAGATGCGTCGGCAGGATGCCGGCGATGGTCCACGGCTGGCGGCCGTATTCGGCCACCACCCAGCCCAGCTCGGCCGCCACCCACGGCAGCGGGATCGCCGCCACCGCCAGCCGCAGCAGCCAGCGCTGCGGCGCCAGCTTCTTGCGGATCAGGAAGTAGAACGCGCTGCTGAAGATGAACAGGAACAGGATGCCCAGGCCGACCATGATGCGGAAGGACCAGAACACCGGCGCCACCCTGGGCACCGTATCGTTGACCGCCATCCTGATCTGCGCCTCGGTGGCGTCGACCACGTTGGGCGCATACTTCTTCAGCAGCAGGCCGTAGCCGAGGTCGTCCCGCAGCGCCTTGAAGGCGGCCTTGGCCTCGTCCGACTTGTCGCCGGATTTCAGGCGCGTCAGCGCCGCGTAGGCGTGCATGCCGTTGCGGATGCGCGCCTCGTTGCTCTGCTTGAGCTGCTTGATGCCGGTCACTTCCTCGCTCACCGAACGGGTGGCGATCAGGCCCAGCATGTAGGGGATCTTGACTGCGTAATCGGTGCTCTGGGTGGCCTCGTTGGGCAGGCCGAACACGGTGATGCCGGCCGGCGCCGGCTGGGTTTCCCATTCCGCCTCGATGGCGGCCAGCTTGACCTTGTTGACTTCGCCGACGGTGTAGCCCGATTCGTCGCCCAGCACGATCACCGACAGCGTCGACGCCAGGCCGAAGCCGGCCGCGATGGCGAACGAGCGCAGCGCGAACGGAATGTCGCGCGCCTTCAGCAGGTAGAGCGCGGAGATGCCGAGCACGAACATCGACGCCGTCACGTAACCGGCCGCCACCGTGTGCACGAACTTGACCTGTGCCACCGGATTGAAGATCACGTCGACGATGCTGGTCAGTTCCATGCGCATGGTTTCGTAGTTGAACTCGGCGCCCACCGGGTGGTTCATCCAGCCGTTGGCGATCAGTATCCACAGCGCCGACAGGCTGGAGCCGAACGCCACCAGGAAGGTCACGCCCAGGTGCTGCACCCGCGACAGCTTGCTCCAGCCGAAGAAGAACAGGCCGACAAAGGTGGATTCGAGGAAGAAGGCCATCATGCCCTCGATGGCGAGCGGGGTGCCGAAGATGTCGCCGACGTAGTGCGAGTAATAGGCCCAGTTGGTGCCGAACTGGAATTCCAGCGTGATGCCGGTGGTCACGCCCATGGCGAAGTTGATGCCGAACAGCTTGCCCCAGAAGCGGGTCATGTCCTTGTAGATTTCCTTGCCGGTCATGACATAGACCGATTCCATGATCACCAGGATCCAGGACAGGCCGAGCGTGAGGGGGACGAACAGGAAGTGATACATCGCGGTGGCGGCGAACTGCAGCCGCGACAAAGTGACGACATCGTCGAGCGGGCTCATGGCTTTCTTTCAGGTGGGGAGACGGGGGGAGTGGGGGCGAGCAGATGCTGTTCGACCGTGGCGGTCGGCATCCGCATCTGCTTGGCCTGGGGCGCGGAAAAGAAGGCTTTCCACAGCCCGAACAGCAGCAGCGCTTTCAGCAGCAGCGCCAGCGTGATGGCCAGCGCAAGCGGGTAACCATGGAGCCGGCGCAGCATCATTATTTTTTATCCTTGTCGGGGGCGGCATCTTCCACGCTACGCCCGAATCGGAAAGTGTCGCGCACGGTTTCGCCGACATCGAGCAGCTTTTTCACCTTGGACCCCATTTTCATCAGCGAGGCCAGCGTTTCGGGCGA
Organism: Duganella sp. LjRoot269; assembly: GCF_964254095.1. Taxonomy (NCBI): domain Bacteria; kingdom Pseudomonadati; phylum Pseudomonadota; class Betaproteobacteria; order Burkholderiales; family Oxalobacteraceae; genus Duganella; species Duganella sp. LjRoot269. Next base: position 2,512,407 of record NZ_CAXUSL020000001.1, read on the forward strand.
CAGGCGCTGCACGTCGTCGAACCAGGAGCTGGACAGCTCGATCAGGTTGTACATCTCGCGCATGCGCTCCTGGGCCACGCGGTCGGCCTCGGTGGACGGCGTTTCCAGCAGCGCGTCGCGCAGCATCGACAGCGTCGGCTCGACCTCGCGGCGGCGGCGTTCTTCCAGCAGCGCCTTGAAGATGTCCCAGATATCCTTAGGCGGTTCGAAATATTCGCGGCGGTCGTTCGGTTGGTGCAGCAGTTTGACCAGCCGCCATGATTGCAGTTCCTTCAATCCCATCGAGACATTCGAGCGCGAGAACGACAGCGATTCGGCGATCTCGTCCGCGTTCAATGGCCGCGCGCTGACGTAGAGCAGCGCGTAAATCTGGCCGACGGTGCGGTTGATGCCCCAGCGGCTGCCCATTTCACCGAAATGCAGGATGAATTTCTGGGCCAGAGGCGTCAGTGGAGGGAGAGGCGGGGAGGTGCTCATGGTTTCCTTGTTTTTGAATTTTCAGTAATTGCTGAAATTATAGAAGGTATACAAAATCTCTGCATGACACGCGCTCGCCCATCGCTATATAATCGAGTATATTGCGGTTTCGTTACCAAAGGAAAAAACACGATGCGAGCTTTGAGACTGGGCGCGGCGGCTGTACTGGGCGCGCTGGCGGCGATGGGCGCGACCGCGTCGGCCGCCGATATCACGGTGTCGGCTGCTGCCAGCCTGACCAACGCGTTCAAGGAAATCGGCGCCGCTTTCGAGAAGGAGCATGCCGGCGACAAGGTGCAGTTCAATTTCGCCGCCTCCGATCCACTGGTGCAGCAGATCAGCAAGGGCGCGCCGGTGGACGTGTTCGCCTCGGCCGACCAGGATGCGATGGACAAGGCCGACAATCTGAAACTGCTGGCGCCCGGCAGCCGCAGGAATTTCGCCAGCAACAGCCTGGTGCTGATCGCGCCGCTGGCCGGCGCGCTGCCGATCAAGGGCATCGCCGACCTGCGGCAGGCCGCCGTCACCCGCGTGACGCTGGGCAATCCGGCCAGCGTGCCGGTCGGCCGCTATGCGAAAAACGCGCTGGAGCAGGGCAGGCTGTGGGCCGCCGTCGAGCCGAAAGCCATCTACGGCACCTCGGTGCGCCAGAGCCTGGACTACGTGGCGCGCGGCGAAGTCGATGCAGGCTTCGTCTACGCCACCGATGCCGCCATCATGAAGGACAAGGTCAAGGTGGTTGCCACGGTGCCGACCGAAACGCCGGTCAGCTACCCGATCGCGGTGATCGCCGCCGGCCCGCAAGCCGCGGCTGGCCGCCGGTTCGCGGACTACGTGCTGTCGTCGGCCGGCCAGGCGATCCTGGCCAAGTACGGCTTCGGCCGCCCGTAAGGTGTTGGACAACCTGCTGGCCGAGCCGGCGTGGATCGCGCTGCGCCTGTCGCTGAAGGTGGCGTGCTGGGCGACGCTGCTGGACCTGGTGCTGGGCGTCGCGCTCGGCTACCTGCTGGCGCGCAAGCGCTTCCCGGGCCGCGAGCTGCTCGACGCCGTGCTGACCTTGCCGATGGTGATGCCGCCGACGGTGCTGGGCTACTACCTGCTGGTGGTGATCGGCCGCCACGGCGTGATCGGCGCGTGGCTGCAGCAGACGCTGGGCGTCAACCTGATCTTCACCTGGCAGGCGGCGGTCATCGCCGCCGCCGTGGTGGCGTTTCCGCTGGTGCTCAAGGGCGCGCGGGCGGCCTTCGAGGCGGTCGACACGCAGCTGGAGCAGGCCGCGCAGGTGCTGGGCATCCCGCCGTTCGGCGTGTTCCTGCGGGTGACCTTGCCGTTGGCCTGGCGTGGCGTGCTGGGCGGTACCTTGCTGGCCTTCGCCCGCTCGATGGGCGAGTTCGGCGCGACGCTGATGGTGGCCGGCAGCATCCCCGGCAAGACGCAGACCCTGTCGATCGCCGTCTACGAAGCCGTGCAGGCGGGGCAGGACGACACCGCCAACCTGCTGGTGACCATTACGTCCGTGGTGTGCATCGCGGTGCTGATCGCGGCCAACAAACTGACGCCCAACCGGAATCCGCAGGCATGACCATGCAAATCTCAGTCGACATCCGCAAGACCCTGCGTTCCGGCGAGCGCACGTTTCATTTGAACGCGCGGTTTGAATCGGCCAGCCAGCGCATCGTCATCTACGGCCCGTCCGGCGCCGGCAAGAGCCTGCTGCTGAAGGCGGTGGCCGGCCTGATGCGGCCGGACAGCGGCCGCATCGACGTCGCGCGGCGCTGCCTGTTCGACCGGCACGGCGGCATCGACGTCGCGCCGCAGCAGCGCAAGGTCGCCTATCTGTTCCAGGACTACGCCTTGTTCCCGCATCTGAACGTGCGGCAGAATATCGGCTTCGGCTTGCGGCGCGGCTGGCGCAATCCGCTGGCGCGGGTCGACGATGCGGTGATCGGCTACTGGCTGAAGGCGTTCGAGCTGGAGCATGTGGCGCTGCAGTTGCCGCATCAATTGTCCGGTGGCCAGCGGCAACGGGTGGCGCTGGCGCGCGCGCTGGCGCCGGAGCCGGCGGCGCTGCTGCTGGACGAGCCGTTTGCCGCGCTCGATCCCGGCCTGCGCGAGCGCATGCGCGGCGAGCTGGACACCCTGCAGCGCCGGCTGGCGATACCGATGATACTGATCACCCATGATCCCGAGGACGTGCGCGTTTTCGGCGAGCATGTGCTGCGCATGGAACACGGCAGCCTGAGCAATATGAACGAAGCGGCCTGAGGACGAGCACACCATGGAATTACAGGGCAATGTCTGGATGACGATAGGCGGCCAGAAGCTGGGCGGGCAGGACAGGGTGGAGTTGCTGGCTGCCATAGCCACGCACGGCTCGATCACCGCCGCCGCCAAGGCGGTCGGCATCAGCTACAAGGGTGCGTGGGACGCCATCGAGGCGATGAACAACCTGGCCGGCGAGCCGCTGCTGGAGCGCGTGGCCGGCGGCAAGGGCGGCGGCGGCACGCGGCTGACCAAACGTGGCGCGCAGCTGGTGGAAAATTTCCGCAAGGTCGATGAAGAGCACCGCAAATTCGTGGCCCACCTGAGCAGCCAGTCGCATGCGCTGGCCGACGACTTCTTGCTGATCCAGAGGATGAAAATGAAAACCAGCGCGCGCAATCAATTTAGCGGCAAGGTCGTGGCCTTGAAAGAGGGCGCCGTCAACGACGAGATCACGCTGGAGATCGTCGGCGGCCAGCACATCGTGGCCACCATCACCCGAGACAGCAGCGACAGCCTGAGCCTGACCGTCGGCTGCGAAGCTTTTGCGCTGGTCAAGGCGTCGTCGGTGATCGTCGTGACCGGGATGGGCGAGGCTCGCCTGTCGGCCCGCAACCAGTTGGCCGGTACCGTCACGCGGGTGCAGGTGGGCGCGGTGAACACCGAGGTCAGCATCGAGTTGCCGGGCGGCGGCGCGATCGCCGCCATCGTCACGCGCGACAGCGGCGAGGCGCTGGCGCTGGAAGTCGGTAGCGAGGTCATCGCCGTGTTCAAGGCTTCCAGCGTCATCATCGGCATACCGGCCTAGACAGATCCTGCCTAGCGCTCAGCGGCCTTGCCCCCTTGCATGTTGCCCCCTTTGGCTGATTGCTCGGAGCCGGCACTGGCGGCGGCTTTGCTGGCATTGGCGCGGGCGGCGGACTGGCGGCTTTCGCCACCCTTGCGGCCGATCTGCGCCATGTGTTCACGGTCTCGGCTCACCGCCTCGCCGCCTTTCTGGCCGGCACGGCGGGCTTCCTCCGAGTTGAACTCATGGGCCGTCCCTTTCTGGTGGGCCGCCTGTCCCCCCTTGCTGGCGATGCTGCGCTGGGTTGCCTCGTCCATCGCCGCAAAGCCGCGCTTGGCCGTGCCTTTCGGCTTGCTTTGATCGTTACCTGAATTACTGGCCATAAAACCTCCTCATGAGTGTGATGACATTCCGTCAGGGTTCGCCGAGCAGTTTTGGCTGCTCTGTATGGTTAGAGATGCAAGCTTGACGGAAGTTCCACATTCAATGGCGGGTCTGGCTAGCTGTTTGATACCTGGACATCTGCTCGGACGCCTGCTCCGAGGCGCGCTGCATCATTTCCTGGGCAACGTCGGTGGCGGCGCGCTGCACGGCCGGTCCGTGGGTGGCCGCCGTTTGCGCCATGCTGGAGCTGGCGCGGGTGACGATTTCGGCCAGGTGGCGCTGGTAGCTTTGCAGCGCGCCGCTCTCCGGCGCCGGCCGGCCGGGGTCGAGCAGCTTGCCGCTCATCAGGCGCTGCGTGTTGGCGCCGGCTTCGGCGATGAGGTCGCGCGCCAGCTGCATGTTCAACTCGCTCAGGCTCTGCATGGTTTCCAGCGCGCGCTGCGCCAGGTCGGTGTACAGCGTGATGAGGAGGTCGAGATGATTCTTGACGGCGGGGGTGAAAAATTGGGGAGTCATGATGCGTCCTTGGCGTAGTCCTTCGACGAAAGAAGGATAGACGCCGAGGACGCCAAAAAGTTCCCTTTATTCGCTGGCCACCTGCAGCACCAGCTTGCCGAAGTTCTTGCCTTCGAACAGCATGTTCAAGGCCTGCGGGAAATTCTCCAGGCCCTGCACGATGTCTTCCTTGCTGTGGATCTTGCCTTCCTTCATCCACTGGCCCAGCTGGGCGATGCCCAGGTGGTAGCGGTCGGCGTAGTCGAACACGACGATGCCTTCCATGCGCGCGCGGTTGACCAGCAGCGACAGGTAGTTGGCCGGACCCTTGACCGGCGTGGTGTTGTTGTACTGCGAGATGGCGCCGCAGATGACGATGCGCGCCTTCATGTTGATGCGGGTGAGCACCGTGTCGAGGATCTCGCCGCCGACGTTGTCGAAGTAGACGTCGACGCCGTCCGGGCAATGCTGCTTGAGACCGTCCTTGACCGAGCCGCCCTTGTAGTCGATACAGGCGTCGAAGCCCAGCTGGTTGACCACGAAGTCGCATTTTTCCTTGCCGCCGGCGATGCCGACCACGCGGCAGCCCAGCTGCTTGGCCACCTGGCCGACGGTCTGGCCGACCGCGCCGGCCGCGCCGGACACCACCACCGTCTCGCCGGCTTTCGGCTGGCCCGATTCGATCAGGCCGAAGTAGGCCGTCAAGCCCGGCATGCCCAAGGTGTTCAGGTAGGTGGGCAGCGGCGCCAGCTTGGCGTCGACCTTGCGGAAGCCGACGCTCTTGTCGTCGGCCGGTCCGATCCAGTAGCGCTGCACGCCGGTGCCGCCCTGCACATGGTCGCCGACTGCGAAGCGGGACGACTTCGATTCCACCACCACGCCGATGCCGCCGGCGCGCATCACCTCGCCGATGCCGACCGGGCGGATATAGGATTTGGCGTCGTTCATCCAGCCGCGCATGGCCGGATCGAGCGACAGGTACAGCACCTTGACCAGCATTTCGCCGTCGGCCAACTCGCGCAGCGGCTCTTCCACTTGCTGCCAGTCGCTGTCCTTGACCATGCCGACCGGACGGGCTGCCAGGCGGAATTGCAGGTTAGTCTCTTTGTTCGTCATTTTTATTCCTCGAAATGGGGTGTGGGGGCCAATATACCGTAAATTGCACGATCGTGCTATTTTCACGTGCACGGCCCAGCCGTGCGACAATACCGGCCTTGTTAGACCAATAACGATGGTAGATATGAGCAATCCCGAATACATTTTGACACTCTCTTGCCTGGACCAGCGCGGAATCGTTCATCGCGTATCGGGCTTCCTTGCCGATCACGGCTGCAACATCATCGACTCGGCCCAGTTCGGCGACGGCGAGTCGAAGCTGTTCTTCATGCGCGTGCATTTCGCGCTGGAAGACCGCAACGTCAACGACGACCTGCTGCGCGCCGATTTCGGCCTGCTGGGCAGCGAGATGAAGCTGGACTGGCAGCTGCGCGACGCCCACTACAAGCCCCGCGTGATGCTGATGGTGTCGAAGATCGGCCACTGCCTGAACGACCTGCTGTTCCGCTACAAGAGCGGTCTGCTGCCGGTGGAAATTCCGGCCATCGTGTCCAACCACATGGACTTCTACCAGCTGGCCGCCAGCTACAATATTCCGTTCCACCACCTGCCGCTGGCCACCGGCGCGCCGCAGGAAGCCAAGCTGGCGCAGGAAACCAAGATCATCGAGCTGATGAACACCCACAAGATCGACCTGGTGGTGCTGGCGCGTTACATGCAGATCTTGTCGCCCGGCCTGTGCACGGCGCTGAAAGGGAAGGCGATCAATATCCACCATTCCTTCCTGCCCAGCTTCAAGGGTGCCAAGCCGTATGCGCAGGCGCACCACCGCGGCGTCAAGCTGATCGGCGCCACCGCGCACTTCGTCACCGGCGACCTGGACGAAGGTCCGATCATCGAGCAGGACGTCGAGCGCGTCGACCATTCGATGGATGCCGAGACGCTGTCGGCCATCGGCCGCGACGTCGAATGCGTGGTGCTGGCGCGCGCGGTGAAGTGGTTTGTCGAACACCGCATTTTGCAGAACGGCGACAAGACTGTCGTCTTCAAATAACTATAGAGATTCACAGATGGCCCTCAAAGCAACAATCTACAAAGCCGATTTACAGATCGCGGACATGGACCGCAACTTCTATGAAACGCAATCGCTGACCTTGGCGCGCCATCCGTCGGAAACCGACGAGCGCATGATGGTGCGCCTGGTCGCGTTCGCGATCCACGCGAACGAGGCGCTGACGTTCACCAAGGGCTTGTTCGACGTCGAGGAGCCGGACATCTGGCAAAAGGACCTGACCGGCGCGATCCAGCTGTGGATCGAAGTGGGCCAGCCGGACGAGAAGGTGATCCTGAAGGCCTGCGGCCGTTCGGAGCACGTCTATGTCTACAGCTATGCGGCCACCAGCCATATCTGGTGGAAGGCGCTGGCCAACAAGGTCGAGCGCTGCAAGAACCTGACCGTGATCAACCTGGACGCCGACGCCACCGAGCAGCTGGCCAAGATGGCCCAGCGCACCATGCAGCTGCAGTGCACCATCCAGGACGGCCAGATCTGGCTGAACGACGGCACCGATACCGTGGAGATCGGCCGCGAGACCTTCAAGGCCGAGCGCTGATACAATCTCAAGATGAAAAAACTCATCCTTTCGTTATTGCTGGCGGCATGCGCCCCGATGGTGCTGGCCCAGGTCGAGGTCAAGGACGCGTGGATACGCGCCACCGTACCTGCCGCCAAATCGACCGGCGTGTTCATGGAGCTGAAGTCCAGGCAGGATGCGCAGCTGGTGGAAGTGCGCTCCAGCGTGGCCGGCGTGGCGGAAATCCACCAGATGCAGATGGATGGCCAGATGATGAAGATGCACGCCGTGCCGTCGCTGGAACTGCCGGCCGGCCAGAGCGTGAACCTGGCCTCCGGCGGCTATCACGTGATGCTGATGGAGTTGAAGCGGCAGTTGAAGGAAGGCGAGACCGTGCCGGTCACGCTGGTCATACGCAAGAAGGGCAAGAAGAACGAAACCATCGCACTTGACGTGCCGGTCAAACCGTTGACCTACACTCCACCTAAGGGGCAGTGATGAAGATGACTTCCACCATGCTGGCGCTGGCAATGGCCACGATAGCGCCGGCCGCGCAGGCGCACGTCACGCTGGACCAGGCCACCGGCCTGGCGGGTACCTACCAGAAGCTGGCGTTCCGCGTCGGCCACGGCTGCGACGGCGGCGCCACCACCGGCCTGACGGTGTCGCTGCCGGAAGGCGCCAACGCCGCCAAGCCGATGCCCAAGCAGGGCTGGAAGATCGACATCGCCAACAGCGGCAACCTGCATGAGATCAGCTGGAAAGGCGGCTCGCTGCCGGACGCTTATTTCGACGAATTCGTCATGCAGGTGAAGCTGCCCGAGACGCCGGGCAAGCTGTATTTCCGCATCGTGCAGCAGTGCGGCAAGACCAGCGTGGCCTGGGATGAAATTGCCGCCGACGGCGCCGCCAGGCCGAAAGCGCCGGCGCCGGTGCTGGAGGTGTTGCCCGCGCCTGCAGGCACCGCCACCCACCAGCACTGATTATTTGACGACGGCGCCGCCCTTCATCACCCACTGGACGCTTTCCAGCGTCTTCACATCCTTCAGCGGTTCGCCGTCCACCGCGATCAGGTCGGCGAACTTGCCCGCCTCGATCGTGCCCACCCTGTCGGTCCAGCCCAGCAACTCGCTGGCGTTCAGCGTGGCCGCGCGGATGGCCTGGATCGGCGTCATGCCGAGCTTGACCAGGATGCCGAACTCGCGCGCGTTCAGGCCGTGCGGATACACGGCGGCGTCGGTGCCGAAGGCGATCGGCACGCCGGCCTTGATGGCGCGGGCAATGTTCTGGCGCGCCATCGGCAAGGTCACCTTGGCTTTTTCCAGCAGCGGCTTGGGCAGCTTGATCGCTTCGGCGTTCTCGATCAGCCAGTCGCCCAGGTAGACCGTCGGCACCAGCCAGGTCTTGTGTTCCTTCATCAGCTTGATGCCTTCGTCGTCGATGTAGGAGCCGTGCTCGATCGAATCGACGCCGGCCAGCACCGCCAGCTTGATGCCGTCGCCGCCGTGCGCGTGGGCGGCGGCCTTGCGGCCGAGGCGGTGGGCGTCGCTGATGATGGCCTTCAATTCTTCCAATGTGTATTGCGAGGTGCGCGGATCGTCGCCGAACGACAGCACGCCGCCGGTGGCGCAGATCTTGATGACGTCGGCGCCGTACTTGATGTTGCGGCGGGTGACCTTGAGCGCCTCGTCGACGCCGTCGGCCACGCCGAGGGCGGTGATCTTGTATTCGGGCGCGTGCATGGTGTCGTCGCAGTGGCCGCCGGTGATGCTCAGCGGCGGACCGGAGGCGGCCATGCGCGGGCCGGGCACGTCGCCGTCGTTGATGGCGTCGCGCAGGCCGATGTCGGCATAGCCGTCGGCGCCGACGTCGCGCACGGTGGTGAAGCCGGCCTGCAGCGTGATGCGGGCGTTCTTGGCGCCGGTCAGCGTGACGCGCGGGATCGACTTGGCGACGATGGAATAGCCGGAATCCTGCGGATCGCCGGTCAGGTGGGTGTGCATGTCGATCAGGCCGGGCAGCAGGGTCTTGTTGCCGAGGTCGATGACCTGGGCGCCGGCCGGGATGGCCAGCTTGCTGCCGGCGGCGGTGATACGTTCGCCGCTGATCAGCACCACCGCGTTGTCGACCAGCGCACCGCTGCGCACGTCGAGCATGTGGGCGGCCTTGACGGCGGTGACGGCGGCGGGAGGCGCATCGGCGGCGCCGGCGGTGGCGCAGGCCAGTAACAGAGAGGGCAGTAGCGCGGGTAGCGCATAGGTGCGACGGATGGCTGAAGCGGTAGCGTTCAAGTACGTCTCCTTGAGGTGGTGGTTGCTTGATCCGAGCCAAGCAAAGCTCGCCGCCTAGCGTACCCGGCAATGAAAGCGGGCGCTACAATTTTTCGGTGAAATCCCGCAGCGACACGCTCTATAAACAACTCTTCGCCCACACCGAGATGGTGCGCGAACTGCTGGCCGGATTCATGCCGGCCGCATGGGCGCGTTCGCTGCAGGTGAGCGCGCTGGAGCGCGTCAACGCCAGCTATGCCAGCGAGCGCGGCAAGCAACGTCACCAGGACATGGTCTGGCGCGCGGATATAGGCGGCGACTGGGTCTACGTCTACATCCTGCTGGAGTTCCAGTCACGCTCCGATCGCTGGATGGCCTTGCGCATGCAGGTCTATGTTGGGTTGCTATTCCAGGACCTGGTGGCGCAGCGCCGACTATCCCGCTATGGCAAGCTGCCGCCGGTGTTGCCCATCGTGCTTTACCACGGCCGACGCGACTGGAGTGCTTCCCGTAGCCTGACAGAACTTATGGTGCCAGCCACGCGACGGCATAGCGCCGGACTCTAATGTGTTGGGAATTTTGTTCCGCCTGCTTAGGTCTCGCACTAATGCCGAGATGCGTGAAGCATTAAGCCTGTTTGTTGAGCGCATGAAAAAGCCGGATATGGCTCCCGCTCGGGATAGCTTGACTCGCTGGCTGCAGACGACCTTGCAGGACGAATTTAGCGAGACTAATATGGATTTTGAGGAGGGACCGACTATGCTCTTTGACAAACGATTCAAGAAATATGAAGACCTTTTGGAATATGAGGCCATTCAGAAGGGGAGAAAGGAAGGGCAACGGCTTGCTTTACAGGATGTGTTAAGCGCGCGGGGCATCGCTATCACTAATAAAATTTCCGAAAAAATCAATGCTGCAGATGTCGTCCAGCTTAGCGTCTGGACTCGGGAGTTGGCCAGGGGCCAGACTCCCGATGACTTGCTTACTGCGGCGAGCCACCCAGGCGCTTGATGCTGCCCGAGCCCATCACGCTCTTGGTCACCTGCGGATCGCCGTAGTAGGCGATGTCGCCCGAGCCGGCCACGCTCAGGTTCAGCGTCTGCTTGGCCCACACTGTCGCCTGTCCCGAACCGCCGATGCTCACCGTCACGTCGCGCGCCGCCAACTGGCCCGCCTGCACCCGTCCCGAACCGCCGATCGACACCTGCAGCCGCTCGGCATTGCCGCCAGCCTTCAGGTTGCCGCTGCCGCCCAGCGCGATCGCCACCGACTCGCTTTCCACGCTGCGCACGCTGATCGAGCCGGAACCGCCGACGTCGAAACTCAGGCTCTCGCCGCGCAGCTTGTCGGCCTCCACCGAACCGGAACCGGCCACCGCGATCTTGTCCAGCGAGCGCGCCTGCACGACGATCTTCATCACATGCGCCTCCAGGTTGATATCCTTCCTGGCCGGGCGGATGCGCAGCGTGCCGTTTTCCACCACGGTCTCGATCAGGGCCTGCAGATTGTCGTCGGTCTCGACGCTGATGCTCTCGGTATTGCCGATGCGGATCTCGACGTTGCCGCTGACGGCGGTGGCCAGCGCCGTGAAGTGCCCCACGTCGCGGTTCGACTTGGTGACCTTGCCGCTGCCCTGCACGCGCTCGCCGTGGAGCCAGCTCAGCGGACCGGCCTGCGCCACGCCCGCCGGCACGGCGACGGCCAGCAGGCCGGCGGTCAGGAACAATGGGCTCAGGATGCGGCGGATGGTTGCGGACATGTGGTTCTCCTCAAATAAGTTCGGACAGCTCTTGAGATTGGATACTACGGACTTCCCCCGGGGCGTGACATCCGGTTGCGACGGATTGCAGCCTTGGCGGAGCAGAATGCATGAGTGAAGGAACAGGCGGCGGGCAGGGCGGCGGCATAAGGTATCATTCGGGCTACAACGTCATACTGGAATCACATGCTTATCATCACCATCAAACAGGGCAAGGAAAAGAGCCTCCTGGCCGGCGACCCCTGGATTTACGCCTCCGCGATTGAAAAAGTCGAGGGCAAGCCGCAGGAAAAGAACAAGCCCGGCGCGACCGCCACCGTGCAGACCTCGTCGCGCCAGTTCATTGGCCGCGCCGCCTACAATGCCAAGTCGCAAATCTGCGCCCGCATCTGGACCTACAAGGAAGACGAGCCGGTCGACCATGCGATGATCAAGCGCCGCGTGAAGGCCGCCATCGCCAAGCGCGCCGCCAGCGTGCGCGCGGCCGGCCCCAACGACCTGGTGCCGGTGGTGCGCGGCGACGAGGATGGCTTGTCCGGCCTGCTGGTCGACAGCTGGGGCGGCGTCAAGGGCTACCTGATCTGCCAGTTCCAGTCGGCCGGCGTCGAGGCGTGGAAAATCCCCATCGTGCAGGCGCTGCTGGCCGAAACCGGCTGTCCGAATGTCTATGAACGCTGCGACGACCTGATCCGCAAGGGCGAGGGCTTGCCGGTGTTTTACCGTCCGCTGGCCGGCGAAGAGCCGCCCGACCATGTGGTAGTGACCGAAGGCAAGCAGCGCTTCAGCATGGACTTGCGCACCGGCTTCAAATACCCGAAGGTACGCAGCTGAAAAAGTTTCGACTCTGCAATTTTTCTCTTATAATCGTCCGAGGCGTTCAACCGACCCCACGGAGATCAGAGTACAGATGGAAAATTACCAGTCGTCGCAAATTCGCACCCTGACCTACATCGAAAACGAAGACCACCCGGTCTTCGGCACGCTGGTCGAGCAGATCCTGCATTTGCTGAATTCCAAGCTGATCTTCAGCGACATCCTGATCCACCAGAACAGTCCGCTGTTGCTGCGCCAGCCGAAAGGGCTGGTGGCGGTGACCGATTCGCCGATCACGCGCGAGGAGCTGCAGGAATTCTTCGAGGTGGTCGAGCCGAACTGGGCCGAGCGGATCCAGGACCGCGCCTTCGACCGCGCGGTCGACCTGCACACGGCGCGCATCCGCGCCAACTGCTTCAGCTTCCAGGGCAAGAAACGCCTGGGCTGCGTGATCCGCCGCTTCCCGAAAGAGCCGATGGCGCTGGGCAAGCTGGGCCTGCGCCAGGCCGAGCAGAACTTCGCGAAACTGACCAGCGGGCTGGTGCTGATCATCGGCGACACCTGCCAGGGCAAGTCCACCACCATCGCGGCGATGCTGGACGAGATCAACAAGCACCGCTCCGGCCACATCATCACGATTGAAGATCCGGTGGAAACGCTGATCCCACAGCGCCAGTGTGTGATCACGCAGCGCGAGGTGGGTTTCGACGGCGACGTCGAGAGCTTCTACCTGGGCGCGCTCGACGCGCTGCGCGAACGGCCGGACGTGATCGTCATCGGCGAGATCCGCGACGCGCAGACGGCGCAGGAAGCGCTGGCGCTGGCCGAATCCGGCCCGCTGGTGCTGGCCTCGCTACACGCGCGCTCGACCGAGCTGGGCTTGCAGAAGATGCTGCGGCTGCTGGGCAACAGCGAGGCGCAGTCGCAGGCGCTGGCGCACGCGCTGCGCGGCGTGCTGTGCCAGGCGCTGCTGCCGTCGGTCGACGGCGACCGCTACTACCTGGCCACCGAATGCCTGACCTCCAATCCGGACGTGCTCAACATGATCGCCGGCGGCCAGGTGTCGGCGCTGCGCGGCTGGATGGAAAACAAGCCGGGCGACGGCTGCCACACGATGAACGCCTCGCTGCGCGCCTTGCTGGCCGACGGCAAGGTCAGTGTGGAAGACGCGCGCAACGCCACCACCGACCGCATCGGCTTCGCGGAGTCCCAGTGATGTTCAAATATTTTGTCGCGCCATGTTTGCTGCTTTGGTCAGTTGGTGCCGCGCAGGCGGCGCCGGTTGACGGTCTATGCGCCCAGCGTTTCCTGTCGACCTTGGCAGATCCTGCGACGGCGCTCAAAGCCAGCGGGTTTTTCAATTTGCCGGGCGCACCAGGCTCCGGTGCCGCGGCGACGCAAAACGCGCTGGACGCGATGATGCGCAAGCTGGGAGGCGTCAGCCGCATCGAGCCGCTGGCCGCCATGCCGGAAGGGAAAACCACACGGACCGCCATCGGCGAGCCGGCCTCCGGAACGCCCTTTGTCGGCAGCGCGTTCAGCGCCGTGTCCCAGACCGAGGGGCGGGTGATTTTCTTTGTCTCCCAGCGCATGGGCTACAGCTGTTCCATCAGTTCCCTGGCGCTGCACATCCCATAGCATCGGTAGCACTGACCCCGGGGTTTAATCCAGCGGTATCGCGCGGTAGCGATTGACGTCGGTGCCGGTCACCGGCGGGGCGTTGTTGCCCCAGGCGCTGCGCAGGTAGGACACCACCTGCGCCACTTCCACATCGTTGAGCACATGGCCGAACGGCGGCATGCCGTACGGGCGTGGATTGCCTTCCGTGCCGGGCGCGAAGCCGCCGTTGAGCACGATGCGGATCGGATTGACCGCCTGTTCCATCGTCAGCGCGCGATTGCCTCCCAGCGGCGGATAGCCCGGCGGCAGGCCGCCGCCACCGGCGCCGTGACAGTCGGCACAGTGCTTGTCGTACAGCTTGGCGCCGGCGGCCAGGAAGGCGACCGCCTCGGCACCCTTGTCGCGCTCGAAGTCGGATTTCTTGCCGTCGCCCGGCAGCGCCTTCAGATAGACCGCCATCGCGTTGATGTCGTCGTCGCTCAGGTATTGCAGGCTTTGCTGCACCACTTCGGCCATCGGTCCGAACACCGTCGCGCGCGGCGACACGCCGGTCTTCAGCAGCGCGGCGATGTGCGGCTGCAGCCATTCGCCCAGGCCGGCCTCGGCGCCGGAATTGAGCGACGGCGCATACCAGCCCAGCACCGGTATCAGGCCGCCCGACAGGCTTTCGCCTTCGGATGCGCCCAGCGTGTTGCGCGCGCTGTGGCAGGCGCTGCAATGTCCCAGCCCCTGCACCAGGTAGGCGCCGCGGTTCCAGTCCAGCGATTGCTTGCTGTCCTCGCGGAACACGGCCGGCTTGAAGTACAGCATGCGCCACGCGGCCAGCATGAACTGCTGGTTGTACGGGAAGCGCAGCTGGTGCGGCTGGCTGGCCTGGCTGACCGCCGGCACCGATTTGAAATAGGCATACAGCGCATCGGCATCGTCGCGCGTGATGCGGGTGTAGTTGGTGTAGGGGAAGGCCGGGTACAGCAGGCGGCCGTCCTTCGATTTGCCGTTGTGCAGCGCGCGCCAGAAATCGTCGGCGCTCCAGCTGCCGATGCCGGTCGCCGCGTCGGAGGTGATGTTGGGCGAGATCACGTTGCCGAACGGCGTCTGCAGCGCGCGTCCGCCGGCGTAGGGCTGGCCGCCGCGCGTGGTGTGGCAGGCCATGCAGTCGCCGGCCTTGGCCAGGTAGGCGCCGCGCGCGACCTGTTCGGCCGGCGCCAGCTTGGCGGTGACGGTAGGCTGTGGGCCGGCGTCGTCGCGGTTGCCGAACATGACCAGCAACAGGCCGCCCAGTATCAGCGCGGAAACGATATAAATAATTTTCTTCATGATCGTCCCTTATTGCGCCGGCACGCTGCCGCAGTTCAGCGGCAGCGGCATGGCGATGCTGGTGGCAGGGCGGGCGGCGGCGTCCGGCGTCTGCTTGCTGAGCCAGCCGGACACGGCGGCCACGTCCGCCTCGGACAGTTTGCCGGCGATGTCGGCCATGCAGTCCGGCGCGGCGGCGCGGCGCACCTTGTTCTTCCACGCGCCGAACTGGGCGTTGATGTAGTCGCTCGGCAGGCCGATCAGACCCGGGATGGCGGGCGCCACGCCGGTCAGCGCGTCGCCGTGGCAGGCCGCGCAGGCGGGGATTTTCTTGGCCGGGTCACCTTGTCGCACCAGCGCCTGGCCGCGCGCCAGCGAGGCGGCATCGGCGCTGGCGCCGCTGCCGGCCTGCGCCGGCGGGTAGGGCGGATGCTGTGCTGAGAAGTACTCGGCGATCTCGCGCAGATAGGCGTCAGGCAGATGGTCGACCATGTAGGTCATCATCGGGTAATGGCGGCGGCCTTCGCGGAAGTTCACCAGCTGGTTGTACAGGTAGCCGGCCGGCTTGCCGGCGATGCGCGGGAAGAAGGCGTCGCTGCGCTCTTTCAGCGAGTGGCAGGCGACGCAGGCGGCCACGCGCTGTTCCAGCGTGTCGGGCAAGGTGGCGGGCGCGGCGGCCTGGGACTGCGCGCACCAGCCGGCCAGGGCCAGGGCCGCGCACAGTCGCATGGTGGAAAAAGTAGTCATACCATTCCTTGTTGAGGCAGGCCGGGACGATGGCTGCCTGACAAGGATATACCTGAGTTGCAAGGAATGACAGAGGACAGATTGTCTAAGTTGTTTTTGGCGGACGGGGCAGTTTGACGGCTTTCATCGGCGGCAGCTTGTTGCCGGCGGCGAGCCAGTGGCGGTAGACGCGCAAGGCCACCTGGGCGTCGTCGGCCGCGTACAGGATCTGCTTTTCGTTCAGGCGCGGCAGGGCCCAGTTGGTGGTGGAGATTTTCTTGGACTTCTGCAGCTTCTGGCCGAAGAACTTGGCCACGGCGGTCTTGGCGCCGAGGTCGTTGCGCTGGCCCGGCGTGCGCAGGGCCACCGACAGGTCGACCACGCCGGCCGCGCGTATCGCCAGCTTGGCGTGCAGGCGCTTGACGTCGTCGGACAGGCCGAAGCCTATCTTCAGCGGCAACGCGGATTCCAGCACCGCCGTCAGCACTTCCAGCGTGTGCGCGCTGGTGCTGGCGCCGATCTGGAACAGCCAGGCCTGGTGGTCGGTGGAGAACTGGATCAGGTGCGGGCCGGTGGAGGTCTCGCCCTTGGTGAAGGTGGGCTTCGATTCGGTGTCGAAGCCGATGGCGTCGGCGGCCAGCAGGGCGATGCGCGCGGCGCTGGCCTGCTCGGCGGTGCTCACCATCTGCACGTCGGCGATGCGTATGCCGACGTAGGGCGGAAGCTCGGCCTCCGCCTCCGCCGGTACCGCGCGCTGCTGGCTATCCAACTCAGCCCTTGCGCGAGAACTTCGCGGTCAGCTGGTTCAGCTTGTCGGCGCGCACGCGGGCGGCTTCCTCGGCGGCGGCGGCTTCGCGTTCGGCCTTCTTGCGCTCGGCTTCTTTCTTGAAGCGGTCCTGCAGCACCTGGGTCGCGTGGGCGCGGTGGGTGTCGGTGACTTCGGCGCCGGGGGTGCCGTCCAGGTCGTGGCGCACCTTGGCTTTTTCCATCACTTTCAGGTAGCGCAGCGAACCGGTGTGGATGCCTAGCGCGGTGCGCATGGTTTTACGATCCAGTTCAGGCATCACGGCGAGGATCTGCTTGTCGATACCGATCGACAAAGGCAGGAAGTCGCGGAAGGCCGGGAATTGGGTTTGTAATTGTTTCAGCAAGCTGCGCGGAGTCGGTGCGGCAGGGGCCGCGACAGTGGCTGCGACAGGCGCCGAATTCGCGGCGGTGGCTGCAGGCTCGATTGCCGGCGGCTGAGGGGTGAGGCTAGTGTTCATCGACTTCATAGTTTAAGCAAGAGGCGTCAGCATATCATGTGCACTACGGGATTGCAGTGCCTTTTAAACCAGCATGCCAAAAAGGCTACACTGGTGTCGCACGTCAGATGGTCGGGGGAGGTGCGTCCGGACCGCAAAACATGTATAATGCTTGACGCACCTTTGCAGGACGGTGCGGTTCAGTTTGGTACAGGATGCGATTTGGACGGTCTGACAAGGTGTTTTGGCGTTGCCTGGCCCTTGTTATATGGTTTTAAGATATCGGATATGGGTACTATAAATTATCCGGATGTCTCGCTATACGGCATACTTTGCCCTCTCCCTATTCTTCACTGAAAAGAGAAACAAGCCCGTTGTTACGATGCGGGCTTTTTTTATTCCGCAGATAATCGTCAGCTAAATTACAACATTTCCATCTGTGCGCACCGGTGACGGTCGGCGCTGGCTATGGCATTTTGTATTTTTCTGGCGGATACGCATTGAGAGATTTTTAATGACAAAAACGCCGAAAACTTTAACGTTGTCCGTCAAGGCCGCCAAGACCGCGCGTAGCAACTCCGCTCCGCTGGTGGTGCCAAAGACGACTCTATCTTATGTGATCGATAATGCGCAAGAGGCAGCGAGCAAAGTTACGGTAGTCAAAAAGAAAACGCGCCTGAGCGCCGCGGCCGAAGCGGCCCAGGCGGAGGCGCATGTGGCGGTGCAGGCCGATGCGGCCGAAGCACCGGTGAAGGCGGTCAAGGTCACGCGCAAGAGCGCCGCGGCCAACGCCGCCGCCGCAGCGGTGGCGGAAATCGCCGCGCCGGCCGCGGTGGTCAAGGCCGCGCCGAAATCCAAGCTGGTCAAGGCTGCCAAGGCCGAGCCCGCGCCGGTCGTCATCGTGACCGCCGGCCCGGCCGTCAGCCAGGTGACCGACGCCGCCACGCTGGCGTCGATCGACACCTCCGGCTACCTGCTGCCGAGCGTCAAGGTACCGGGCCGCCGCGGCCGCAAGCCGTCCGAATTCACGCCGGAAAACGACGAGGTCGCGGCACTGAACGCGGTCGAACGCGCCGAACTGAAGGCCGTGTCCAAGGCGCGCGAGCGCAAGGCCAAGGGCGGCGCCGCCGACCTGCTGGGCGTCGATCCGAAGAGCTCGGCCGAAGACCTGGAGCGCCGCCGCAACCAGATCAAGAACCTGATCAACATGGGCAAGGAGCGCGGCTTCCTGACCTACGCCGAGATCAACGACCAGCTGCCGGAAAACATCGTCGATCCGGAAGCGATCGAAGGCATCATCGCGACCTTCAACGACATGGGCATCGCCATCTACGAGCGCGCGCCGGATGCCGAATCGCTGCTGCTGACCGACAGCGTGGCCACCGTCACCTCGGACGACGAAGTGGAAGCGGCCGCCGCGACCGCGCTGTCGACGGTCGACTCCGACTTCGGCCGCACCACCGACCCGGTCCGCATGTACATGCGTGAAATGGGCGCCGTGGCGCTGCTGACCCGCGAAGGCGAGATCGAGATCGCCAAGCGCATCGAAGGCGGCCTGAAGGACATGATCCAGGCCATCTCCGCCTGCCCGACCACGATCGCCGAGATCGTCGCGCTGGCCCGCAAGATCGAAGCCGACGAACTGAAGGTGGACGAAGTGGTCGACGGCTTCGTCGACCTGAACGAAGCGAACAACACGCCGGCCGTGGCCGCTACGCCTGCCGCCGCGTCGGACGACGATGAAGAAGAGGAAGAGGAAGTCGAGGAAGAAGACGGCGACGCCAATGGCGGCGCGGCCGGCTTCTCGACCGAGCAACTGGCGCAGCTGAAGAAAGCCGCGCTGGAAAAGTTCGACGTCATCTCGACCCAGTACGACAAGATGCGCAAGGCTTCCGGCGGCTACGGCTCCAAGGCTTACGTGGCGGCGCAGGAAGCGATTTCCGCCGAGCTGCTGGGCATCCGCTTCACCGCCAAGGTGGTCGAGAAGCTGTGCGACACGCTGCGCGGGCAGATGGAAGAAGTGCGCCACATCGAGCGCGCCGTGCTGGAGCTGTGCGTGAACAAATGCGGCATGCCGCGCGCCCACTTCATCAAGGTTTTCCCTGGCAATGAATGCGACCTGGACTGGGTCGACGGCGAAGTCGACAGCGCGTATCCGTACAGCGCCATCCTGGGCCGCAACGTGCCTGCGGTCAAAGAGCTGCAAAAGAAAATGATCGATCTGCAGGCGCGCGTGGCGCTGCCGCTGGCCGACCTGCGCAAGATCAACAAGCAGATGGCCGCCGGCGAGAAACGCGCGCGCCAGGCCAAGCGTGAGATGACGGTCGCCAACCTGCGTCTGGTGATCTCGATCGCCAAGAAGTACATCAACCGCGGCCTGCAGTTCCTCGACCTGATCCAGGAAGGCAACATCGGCCTGCTGAAGGCGGTGGACAAGTTCGAATACCGTCGCGGCTACAAGTTCTCGACCTATGCGACCTGGTGGATCCGTCAGGCCATCACCCGTTCGATCGCCGACATGGCGCGCACCATCCGCGTGCCGGTGCACATGATCGAGACCATCAACAAGATGAACCGCATCTCGCGCCAGATCATGCAGGAAACCGGCAGCGAGCCGGACCTGGCGACCCTGGCGCTCAAGATGGAAATGCCGGAAAACAAAGTCCGCGAAATCATGAAGATCGCCAAAGAGCCGATCTCGATGGAAACGCCGATGGGCGAGGACGGCGATTCGCAGCTGGGCGACTTCATCGAAGACAACACCACGCTGGCGCCGCTGGACGCGGCGCTGCACGCGTCGATGCGCAACGTCATCAAGGAAGTGCTGGATTCGCTGACCCCGCGCGAAGCCAAGGTGCTGCGCATGCGCTATGGCGTGGAAATGTCGAACGACCACACGCTGGAAGAAGTGGGCAAGCAGTTCGACGTGACCCGCGAGCGTATCCGCCAGATCGAAGCGAAGGCGATGAGCAAGCTGCGCCAGCCATCGCGCTCGGACAAGCTGAAGACTTTCCTGACGCAGAACTAAGCGTCGGAGCGGCAAGCAAAAAGGGAGGCCTCGCGCCTCCCTTTTTGCGTTGGGCCGGCAGATGGGGTAGAGTTTCCGTCGACGCCGCTCGCGCGCGGCCATACGGAGAGCCACATGACAGACTTCACCCACGTTCGATACACGCTTGCGGTGCTGGATCTGGAGAAATCCACGAACTACTACACCTCGGTGCTCGGCCTGGCCATCGACTTCACGGCGCCAGGCTGGACCTTCTTGTCACGCGGCAGCTTCCGCGTGATGCTGGGCGAGTGCACAGACGCCATGCCACCGTCGGAGCTCGGCGACCATTCCTGGTATGGCTATGTGACGGTCTCGGACGCCACGGCCTTGTTTGCGGAGTACCAGTCGGCGGGAGCGGAATTCACCCAGGCGCTGGCGGACAAGCCGTGGGGCATGCGGGAGTTCGGCATTCGCACCATCGACGGCCATCGCATCATGTTCGGCCAGGAGCTGTAAATCATGCATATCGCGATACTGACATTTGACGGATTCAATGAACTTGATTCGTTTATTGCCTTGGGCTTGCTGAATCGGGTGAAGAGAGAAGACTGGCGGGTGACGATTTCCTGCCCCAGTCCTTCGGTCACGTCGATGAATGGCGTGACAGTTCTCGCCCAATCGGCCATCGAGGAAGCTTGCGCGGCGGATGCCGTCATCGTCGGCAGTGGCGTGAAAACCCGGGCACTGGCGGATGACGAGAATTTCCTGGCTCAACTTAAGCTGGACCCGACGCGGCAGCTGCTGGGGGCGCAGTGTTCCGGCGCGCTGATTCTGGCCAAGCTCGGCATCCTTGACGGCGCTCCAGTTTGTACCGACCTGACAACCAAGCCATGGGTGCTTGAGGCGGGCACCGAAGTGCTGAACCAGCCGTTTCACGCGAAAGGGAATATCGCCACCGCCGGCGGTTGTCTCGCGTCAGTGTATTTGGCCTCGTGGATAGTCGCGCGCCTGGCGGGCGAGGACGCCGCACGCAGCGCCATGCACTACATCGCTCCGGTCGGAGAGAAGGACCAATACGTGGCCAGAATGATGGAAAATATTCAGCCATACCTCACCTCAGCGGAGTATCAGGTATGAGCTTGATGCTGCTTGAGGTTCCCCCTGTTTTTGTAAAACACCTCCTGTCATTGCAGTGCATGTCGCGGTGGATTTCGCCGCTTTCAGCTAATTTTTTGGGAATCACCATGGTCCTGGACAAGCGGTCTTTATGGATGTGTGTTTTGCTGGCCGGCGCTGTCGGGCCGGTGGCGGCTGACGAATTGCTGGTTTCCGGCCGCGTCGAATCGATAACGTTGACGCCGGCGGGCGCGCCGGGCTGCCCCGGCTTGAACGCTATGCGCGGCCCCAGGCTGACCTTCTCCAACGATTGCGGCTGCCAGGAGGCCAGGATCAAGGTAGAGCAGACCTATGTCGGCGACGGCCCCGGCGCAACGCTCAGCGTCAAGTCCCGCCTGGGCGAATGGTGCAAGCCGACGCTGCCGGTCAGCGCGGCGGCGATCCTGGTGCGGACGCAAGGTCCCGAAACCAAGTGGTCGCCGCTGGAAATCAAGGATGGCGTCCAGCTGTTCAAGCCCGCCTCGTTCACCTATGTCGGCGGCTACCCGATGAAGGCCATGCCGGCCGATGACGCGGGCATGGCGCCGTTGGCGTCGTTGCTCGATCAGTTGAAGCAGGGCCGCGGCCCCGGGCCGACCGTGGTATGGGTCAAGCAGGGAAGCTACGCGGTGTTGGGGAGGGAAGTCGGCTCGGCCGCCGAGTTGGCCACGCTGCTGCACGAGCAGAATATTTCCGACGTTGAACTGCGCACGGAGGCCGAGGCCGGCTATGAGCAGATCGGCGCGGCGATCTATGGCCTCGCGCGCGGCGGCACGCGGATCGAGACGGTCAGCACGGCCGCGCAACATCATCAGGACTGACATGAGAAAAGCCGGTATCGCTGCGCTGCTGATGGCATGCTGCCTGCTGGCCGATGCGGAGCAGATGGATGTGGCGACCGGCATCCAGTTGGCGCAGATCGACTTCGACTCCTATCACGCGGCTTTGCTGGAGCGATGCCGGACGCTGGCGCCTGATTCGGCCGGCGCGCTGGCCGCATCCATGGCGCAGTGGAAGGCGAGGAACGCCGACGCGCTGGTCATCCTGCGGCAGCTGTACAAGGCGCAGCTGGAGCGTAACATCCGCACCTCCCGGCCCAGGCTGTCGGATGCGGAGGCCGAGGCGCAGGTGGGCGCCGTGCTTGAACTGTTTGCCTCCGGACTGAAAGAAAAAGTGTCGCAGGTGCCGGACGACGAAACCCGGTCCTCCTGCGACGGCGGATATGCGGAGCAGACACTGGCCCGCCCCGACATGGACTTCAACGCGCTGCTGGTGCGCATGACCTTCGGCCGCTAGCCGCGGTTTAGTAGGACAGCTTGGGATACCAGTCGGTCCCGCGTCCGGCCGGCGTCAGGTCGAGGATGTTCCACAGCGGCGTCGGATCGGGTGCGCCGCGCGGGTCCTGGCCGGGATCTTCGGTGCCGCCCAGCTCGCTGGCCCAGAAGTGCCGCACCTTGCCGTCGCGCTTGACCCAGACGTCGAGCGCCGGCCATTCGCTGCCGTCCGGCCCCAGGCCTCGGTAATCACGTGGAAAATTGTCGCCGACGCATTGGTAGAACGCCAGGTTGCGCCAGCCGCGTTCGCGGGCGAAGGCCAGCTGCCGCGACACGGGCGAACGGCCCAGCACCGCCACCGCGACGCGCTGCGCAATATCGCGCGCCGGCGTGTCGAGCGCGCCGAGAAAGGCCGTGCACATCGGACAGGGGTGCTCGCGTTGCGGCCCGTACATCCAGAAATACGTGACCAGCGTGTCGTGCTTGCCGAACATGTCGGCCAGCTTCACCGTCTTGCCGTTTTCGTCGAGAAAATCGTAGTCGGGCGCCTCGCCGCCGTCAGGCAGCGCGCGCCGTTGCTCTGCAACGCGCTCGATATGGCGTCGCAGTTCGATTTCCTCGGCCAGCAGGGCGGTGCGCGCCGCGCGGTAGGCGGCGCTGTCGTTGGGATAGGGTTTGCTTCTGGCGGCCAGTTCAGCCGCCGGCGTCAGCATGCTCATGATCTCCTCCTATTGCATGAACCATCCATGGCTGACCACCAGCGATTGTCCGGTCAGCGCGTTCGACGGGAAGCTGGCGAACAGCAGCGCCACTTGCGCCACGTCCTCCACCGTGGTGAACTTGCCGTCCACGGTATCGGCCAGCATGACTTTCTTGATGACGTCCTCCTCGGAGATGCCCAGTGTCTTGGCCTGCTCGGGAATCTGCTTGTCGACCAGCGGCGTACGCACGAAGCCCGGACAGATCACGTTGGCGCGCACGCCGTGCTCGGCGCCTTCCTTGGACACGGCCTTGGCCAGCCCGATCAGCCCGTGCTTGGCCGTCACATAGGCGGACTTGAGCTTGGACGCTTCCTTCGAGTGCACCGATCCCATGTAGATCACGCTGCCGCTGCCGGCCTTGTACATATGCGGCAGGCAAGCCTTGGTGGTCAGGAAGGCGCCGTCCAGGTGGATGGACAGCAGTTTCTTCCAGTCCTCGAAAGGAAACTCTTCGATCGGGTGGATGATCTGGATGCCGGCGTTGCTGACCAGAACGTCGATCCGGCCCCAGGCCTCGATCACGCCGGCGATGCCGGCGTTGACCTGCGCTTCGTCGACCACGTTCATGGCGATGGCCATGGCCTGGTGGCCGGCGGCCTTCAATTCGTTGGCGGTCGCTTGCGCCGCTTCCAGGTTCAGGTCGGCAATCACGACCTTGCCGCCTTCGCGCGCGTAGACCAGCGCGATTTCCTTGCCGATGCCGCTGGCGGCGCCGGTGACGATACAGACTTTGTCTTGCAGTTTCATTGTTTCGCTCCTCGCGGGTGTGGGAATGCAACCCCGCGATTACAGCGGCTATGCCGGCCGGCGTCTATGCGCCAGCGTACATAGCGGCCGGGCGGGGGCTATTCGGGCACCGAGGTCACCGGCAGGGTCATGCTCAGCACGGTGCCGGCGCCGGCCAGGTTGGCCACCGCCAGTTCGCCGCCGAAGTCGACCAGGCGCTCGCGGATGGCGCGCAGTTCCAGCGCGCCGGACACCTTCCGCCGGTCGGGCAGGCCGTCGCCGCTGATGATGATGGACAGCTTGGCCGGCTCCAGGTTCAGCGTCGCCTGCACTTCGCGCACGCCCGAGTGGCTGCCGACATAGTCCAGCGCCGCCTGGGCGATGTGGAAGATGGCGGAAGTCTGGCGCTGGTCCAGCGCAGCGTTGTCGTTGAGCACCTTCAGGCGGCAGCTCAGGCCGTGACGGCGCTCCAGCTGCTGCAACTGCCATTCGACGGCGGCCGACAGGCCCAGCTCCAGTGTGCTGGGATGCAATTCGTTGATCAGGTCGCGCACCGCGACGATGCAGGCGTCCAGCGTGGCCAGCGACTGCGCGGCGCGCCGGTGCAGCAGCGGTTGCTGTTGGCTGGTGCGGGCGTGCAGGGCGGACACATCCAGCTTGAGCGCCAGCAGGTTTTGCGCCAGGTCGTCGTGGACTTCCTTGGCGATGCGGCGCCGTTCGTTGTCCTTGGCGCGGCGCTGGTGGGTCGACAGCGCGCGCAACTGCTTCATCGAGTTCACCATCGTGCGCTCGGCACGCTTGCGCTCGGTGATGTCGATGCACATGGCGATCAGCAGGCGTGGCCGGCCCTGCTCGTCGTAGGTCGGCTGCTTGTAGGTTTGCAGCCAGCGGTTTTCGCCCAGTCCCTTGTGCCACAGCAGTTCTTCGTTGACCAGGTGGCGGTGGGCGGCGAAGGCGGCGCGGTCCTGGGCGATGTAGCCGGGCGTTTGCTCGGGGAAATGCGCGCTGCCGTCGGTTCCGCGCATTTCGCTGAAGCGCACGCCCCACATGGCTTCGCAGGCCGGGTTCATCAGCACGAAGCGCGACTGCGCGTCCTTGATGAACAGGGCCAGCGGCATCATGGTGATGATGTCCTGCAGCTCGGCGTCGGCCGCCAGCGGCGCGCCGCCTATCTCCGCCCGCAGTTGGGCCACCACGGTTTCAATTTCGGACTTACCCAGCGACTCGATTATAGTCTTCATGACAATGAATATAGTAGTTTAGCTAAGATTGTAATGCTAATTTTGTCATTTTGTCTTGTCTTTTGGGAAATAAAAAAAGCCCCGTGCTGCCTTGCGACAATTTACAACGTCGCAAGGCAAACGGGGCTTTCAGTACTGCAGGGTAAGAAGATGCTTAGTGGCAATATCAGCCAGTGTTGCGCAGACCAGCGGCGACGCCGTTGATCGACAGGTGGATGCCGCGGTGCACCCGTTCATCCGCCTTGCCCGGCTCGCTCGACAGCGCGCGGTGGCGCTTGATCAGCTCCACCTGCAAGTGGTTCAGCGGATCGAGGTAGGCGAAGCGGTTCTGAATCGAGCGCGCCAGCAGCGGATTGCCGGCCAGGCGCTCGGTGGCGCCGGTGATGCGCTGCAGGATGCCCAGCGTGTTCGCGTGCTCTTCGGTGATGCGCTTGAAGATGCGATCGCGCAAGTCCTTGTCCTGCACCAGCTCGGCGTAGCGCGAGGCGATCGCCAGATCGGTCTTGGCCAGCACCATGTCCATGTTCGACAGCAGCGTGGCGAAGAACGGCCAGTGCTGGAACATCGCCTGCAGCTGGGCCAGGCGCTCGTCCTGCTTGCCGTCGTTGATCCAGGCGCCGATGGCGCTGCCGAAACCGTACCAGCCCGGTAGCAGCAGGCGGCACTGGCCCCACGAGAAGCCCCATGGAATCGCCCGCAAGTCTTCGATGCGCTTGGTCGACTTGCGCGAGGCCGGACGTGAACCGAGATTCAGTTCGGCGATCTCGGCGATCGGCGTGGCGGCGAAGAAGTAGTCGGTGAAGCCCGGGGTTTCATAGACCAGGTTGCGGTAGGCCTTGTAGGCGCGGTCGGAGATCTCGGCCATGATGGCTTCGAACTGGCGCAGCTGGGCCTGGTGCGCGCCGTCTTCCGACTGCGGCATCAGGCTGGCCTCCAGCGTGGCGGCGACCAGCAGCTCCAGGTTGCGGCGACCGATGTCCTTGTTGGAGAACTTGGACGCGATGATCTCGCCCTGTTCGGTCAGGCGGATCTGGCCGTTGACGGTGCCGTGCGGCTGCGCCAGGATCGCCTCGTACGACGGGCCGCCGCCGCGGCCGACGGTGCCGCCGCGGCCGTGGAACAGGCGCAGCTTGACGCCGGCCTTTTCAAACACGGTGACCAGGTGGGTCTCGGCCTTGTACAGCTCCCAGTTGGAGGTCAGGAAGCCGCCGTCCTTGTTGGAATCCGAATAGCCGAGCATGACTTCCTGGATCTGCCCTTGCTTGGCGATCAGCGCCTTCACCAGCGGGATGGCCATCACGGCTTCCATGATGCCGGCCGCGCGCTGCAGGTCGGGGATGGTTTCGAACAGCGGGATCACCATCAGGTCCAGTTCCTGTTCGGCGATGCGCAGCAGGCCCATTTCCTTTTGCAGCAGCAGCACTTCCAGCAGGTCGGACACGGTTTCGGTATGCGAGATGATGTAGTTGCGGATGGCGCGCTCGCCGTAGCGGGCACGGATCTGGCGCGCCGCGCTGAGCACGCCCAGTTCGGAAACGGTCTCGGCCGAGTAGGCGATGTACGGCGAGTACAGCAGGCGCGGCTGCGCCAGTTCGCTCAGCAGCAGCGCCACCTTGGCGTCCTCGTCCAGCGAAGAGTAATCCGCCTGGCCGCCGGCCTTGGCGAACAGCTCGGCCAGCACGCGCTCGTGGATGTCCGACGACTGGCGCATGTCCAGCGAGGCCAGGTGGAAGCCGAAGATGTCGGCCGCGCGCTTCAAGGTCGACAGGCGCGGCTGCACCAGCACGGCGCCGTGGTTGGCGTTGAGCGAATCGACCAGCACCTGCAGGTCGGCCGAGAATTCGGCGGCGTTGGCGTACGGCTCGGCGTGGCCCACTTCCTTGCGCAGGATGTTGGTCGCGCCCAGCGCGCGGGCGGTGCTGGCCAGACGGGCGTAGATGCCGATCAGCGCGCGGCGGTACGGTTCGTCGGCGCGGTGGTCGGAGGTATCCGGCGAGTGGTCGGCCAGCGCCTGCAACGCGGGGCTGCAGGCGATCATCAGCGTCGACACCGACAGTTCGGCGCCCAGCGTGTGCGCCTCTTCCAGGTAGAAGTCGAGGATGGTGGTGGCCTGGCGCGTCAGCGCGTGCTCCATGGTGCCGCCGTTGACGTTCGGGTTGCCGTCGCGGTCGCCGCCGATCCAGCTGCCCATCTGCACGTAGGGAGCGTTGATCTGCGTGGTGGCGCCGTCGCCGTTGCCGTAGTGGGCGGCGATGTCGGTCTCGATGTCGTCGTACAGGCCCGGCAGTTCGCGCAGGAAGGTGATGCGGTAGTAGGACAGGGCGTTTTCAATCTCGTCGGCCACGGTCAGCTTGGAGTAGCGCAGCATGCGGGTCTGCCACAGGGTCGCGATGCGGGCGCGCAGCAGGTGCATATTGGCCGCCTGTTCCTTCGGCGTCAGCGGCAGGTCGCGCTCGGCCAGCAGGCGGGCGATGTCGTGCTCGGCGTCCAGGATGGACTTGCGCTGCACCTCGGTCGGGTGGGCCGTCAGCACCGGCGCAATCAGCGCCTGCTGGAAGAACTCGCCCACGGTTTCCTGGCTGACGCCGGCTTCCTTGAGCTTGCACAGCGCGAAGCTGACGCTGCCCTGCTGCGGCTTCGAGCCGGCCAGCAGGTGCGTGCGGCGGCGGCGGATGTGGTGCTGGTCTTCGGCGATATTGGCCAGGTGCGAGAAGTACGAGAACGCGCGCACCACGGAAATGGTCTGCTCGCGCGTCAGGATTTTCAGCATGCCGTCCAGTTCCTTGGCGGCGCCGGCGTCGGCCTCGCGGCGGAAGCGCACGGCGGTTTGCCGGATGGTCTCGACCACGGCGTAGACTTCCTCGCCTTCCTGGTCGCGCAGCACGTCGCCCAGCAGGCGGCCCAGCAGGCGGATGTCTTCTTTGAGGGGCGCGTCTTTATCGAGATTCGTGTCCACGCCAGGTTGTTCAGCCGTTTGATCGTTCGTTGCACTAGATTGTTTTGCCATGAGATAAGCCGCAAAGGATGAAATGTCGGTGCAAAGGCTTGTGGCCCGGTTCTGCAAGAAGGTGAGCGTGATAAAATTTGTGATCTTAAACACGCGCGTGTTACTGGCCTGCGCCGGTTAGCGTCAGCTACAGCGAAAGAACTGGTTTTGAAAATATCGGAATTACTACAAAATCCCCCGTCCACGTTGGTAATCGCTTCGCGTGAAAGCCGCCTTGCCATGTGGCAGGCCGAGCATGTCCGCGCTCGCTTGACATTATTATATCCGCAGTGCGATGTCAAAATTGTAGGAATGTCGACAAAAGGCGATCAAATTCTTGATCGCACGTTGTCCAAGGTAGGCGGAAAGGGGCTGTTTGTCAAAGAACTTGAAGTCGCGATGGCCGAGGGCCGCGCCGACCTGGCGGTGCATTCGCTGAAGGACGTGCCGATGGAGTTGCCGGAAGGATTCGCGCTGGCCGCCGTGCTGGAGCGCGAAGATCCGCGCGACGCCTTCGTTTCCAACGACTACGCCTCGCTGGACGAGCTGCCGGCCGGCGCCGTCGTCGGCACCAGCAGCCTGCGCCGCCAGTCGCTGATCGCGGCGCGCTATCCGCACCTGGTCATCAAGCCGCTGCGCGGCAACCTCGACACCCGGCTGGGCAAGCTCGATCGCGGCGACTACGCCGCCATCATCCTGGCCGCCGCCGGCCTGATACGCCTGGGCCTGCCGCAGCGCATCCGCGTGTTGCTGGATCCGGCCAGCAGCCTGCCGGCCGCCGGGCAGGGCGCGATGGCGATCGAAATCGCCGAGCGCGACGACGGCGTCGACCTGATGGCCCTGCTGGCGCCGCTGAACCACGAAGCCACCGCGCAAGCCGTCACGGCCGAGCGCAAGGTGTCGAAAGTGTTTGGCGGCAGCTGCCAGGTGCCGCTGGCGGCGTTTGCCACCGTCGAAGGCGGGCAGATGCATCTGCGCGCGATGGTGGCGACGCCGGACGGCAGCCGCATGGCCAGCGCGGAAGTGCGCGGCGCGGCCGCCGATCCCGAAGCGCTGGGCGCGCAGGTGGCCGAGCTGCTGCGCGCGCAGGACGCGGTCGGCATCCTGTCGGTGTGCCTGAGCGAGGCGGCGCAGGCCGACGCCGACGCCCGTTCGGCCGACCTGGCGGCCCAGGCCACGCCGCCCGCTGCAGACGCCTGACCTGCGGATGACCGGCGCCGTCGTCATCACCCGTCCCCTGGCGCAAGCCTTGCCGCTGGCGGCCCGCGTGACCGCGCTGGGCCGCCGGGTCGAATTATTGCCGCTGCTTGAAATCGAACCCCTGCCGCAACCGGCCGCCCTGCTGGCCGCGCTGGCCAGGCTGACCGCGCCGGTGCCAGGCTACGTGCTGGTGGCCTTCGTTTCGCCGAACGCCATCGACGCCGCCTTCGCCCACATCCGGCAGTGGCCGGACGGCGTCACGCTGGCCGTGCTGGGCGAGGGCAGCCGCGCGGCGCTGGCCGCGCACGGCGTCACGCCGGACCGGGTGCATATCGTCAGCCCGGCCGACAGCGCCCACAGCGATTCCGAACACCTGCTGCAAACGCTGGACCTGCAGGCCTTGCGGGGCCAGCCGGTGCTGATCGTGCGCGGCGAAAGCGGGCGTGAACTGATGGCCGACGGCCTGCGCGCCGCCGGTGCCCTGGTCGACGTGGTGCCGGCCTACCGCCGCTCGGTGCCGCGGCTGACGCCGCAGCTGGCGGCCACCTTGCGCCATTTGCTGTCGCAGCAAAATGACTGGATCATCACCAGCTCCGAAGCGTTGCGCGGCCTGTGCGATCTGCTGGTCCGGCTCGACCAGGAACATCCTGATGCGGCGCAGCAGAATAGCGTTGTATTGATGCAACAGCAGCATTTGATCATTCCGCATGCCCGAATTGCCGAAACGGCAAATAATTTGGGGTTTTCCCGACTGACGCTCACAGGATCAGGCGACGAACGCCTGCTGGCCGCGTTACAATCACGCCTATGAACGATTTGCCTACATTACCTGATCCCGTCGTCTCGACCGGCGCCGCCCCCGAGACCCCGCCTGCCGCCAAGCCGCCGCAGCCCGAGCCCAGCCTGCTTGAGACCATCCAGCAGCCGCAGACGCTGCTGGTGGGCATCGTCGTGCTGGCGATCCTGCTGGCCGGCCAGACCTGGTCGTCGCACAATCAGGTGCGCAACCTGCGCGAGGAAATGGCGCGCCGCCTGCAAAAGGGCGACGCCAGCAATGCCGAAACCGGCACCCTGGCGCGCGCGGTGCAGGAGAGCAGCAAGGAACTACAAGTCAAGGTCAGCCTGCTGGAAAGCAAGCAGCAGGAAGCGCAGAGCCAGCAACTGGCGCTGGAGCAGTTGTACCAGGACCTGTCGAAGAACCGCGACGAGTGGGCGCTGACCGAAATCGAACAAGTGCTGTCGACCGCCAGCCAGCAACTGCAACTGGCCGGCAACGTGCCGGGCGCGCTGATCGCGCTGCAGAACGCCGACCGCAGCCTGTCGCGTTCGGACAAGCCGCAATTCATCACCATCCGCCGCGCCATCGCCAAGGACACGGAAAAGCTGAAGGCGCTGCCGAGCGTCGATTCGGTGGGTGTGGCGCTGCGCCTCGACAACGCCATCGCGCAGATCGACACGCTGCCGATGCTGTCGGACGAAAAGCCGACGCTGCCGGCGCCGCCGGAGAAAAAACTCAAGCCGGCCAAGCCGCTGGCCAAGGGCGCCAAGCCTGAGCCGGTCGAGCAGACCAGCCCGTGGCTGCAGGCGCTGCAGGACACCTGGAGCGGCTGGAGCAGCGAGATGTGGATCGACGTGCGCCAGCTGATCCGCGTGCGCAGCGTGGAAACGCCAGACGCGCTGATGCTGTCGCCGACCCAGGCCTACTTCCTGCGCGAGAACCTGAAGCTGCGCCTGCTGAACGCCCGCATGGCGCTGCTGTCGCGCAACGAGGCGGCCTTCCGCGCCGACCTGATCGCCGCGCAGGAAGCGCTGGTCAAGTATTTCGACGTGCGCGCCAAGTCGACGCAGACCGTGCAGGCGCTGTTGCGCCAGGTGCAGGGCAGCAATCTGGCGATTGAAATGCCGACCCTGTCGGACAGCCTGAACGCTGTGCGCAACTACAAAGCGAAGCCATAGCCATGCGTTTATTTCTCTGGATAGTCGCCCTGATGGCCGCGGCGATCGGCATCGCCGTGACGGCGCGTTACAACCCGGGCAACGTGGTGCTGTTCTACCCGCCCAATCGCATCGACTTGTCGCTGAACTTCTTCGTGGTGTTGGAAGTGGCGCTGTTCGCCTTCCTGTACCTGGTCATCCGCGCCTTCCGCGCCACCGTCAAGATGCCGGGCAAGGTTGCCGCCTACCGCCAGCAGAAGCGCGAGCGTGACGGCAACAAGGGCTTGCGCGAAGCGCTGAAGGCCTTGTTCGAGGGCCGTTTCGGCCATGCCGAAAAAGCCGCGATGCGCGCCGCCGAGCTGCCGGACAACGCCGGCGTGGCCGCGCTGATCGGCGCCCGCGCCGCGCACCGCATGCGTCAAAGCCAGCGCCGCGACAACTGGCTGGCCCGCCTCGGCGGCGACAACGCGATGAAGACCGCGCGTCTGATGACGATGACCGAGTTGCTGGTCGACGACCATCAGCCGGAGCAGGCGCTGGAAGCGGTGCGCGAGCTCAACGCCAGCGGCACCCGCCATATCCACGCCCTGCAATGGTCGCTGAAGGCGCAGCAGCAGGCCAAGAACTGGCCGGAAGTGCTGCGCCTGGTGCGTTCGCTGGACAAGCACCGCGCGCTGCATCCGGCCTTGTCGGCGCGGCTGCGCGAGCTGGCCTACGACGACATGCTGTCCGACGAGGGCCACGACGCAGAATCGCTGCAGCGCGTGTGGTCGACGGTGCCGAACTCGGACCGCATCAAGCCCTACGTCGCCTGTCGCGCCGCCACCGCGCTGAACGCGCGCGGACTGCATGACGAAGCGCGCCTGGTGGCGGAAGAGTCGCTGGCCGCCGACTGGGACGACCGCGTGGTGCGCGCCTACCGCGAAGCGGCGGCGCCGGCCGGCTCGGCCGCGTTGCTGATGCAGATCGAGCACTGCGAAAACTGGATCCACGCGCGCCCGACCGACGCCGAGCTGGCGCTGACCTTGGGTTCGCTGTGCCTGAAGCAAAAGCTGTGGGGCAAGGCCCAGCGTTACCTGGAGCAAGCCTTGTCGGACGCCTCGGATCCGCGCATGGTGCGCGAATCCCACCTGAAGCTGGCGCAGATGCACGAAGCGCTGGGCCAGCCGGAGGAGGCCGCCAACCACTACCGCCAGTGCGCGCTGGCCACCATTCTTTAAATCCGGGGTCAGATCCTAATGCCGTTAAGTTAAGGATTTCCTGAGCCTCCGTTCAGGATAGCGTTGCGGTTTTGCTTTGGTGACCCGATCGAATTTCCGGTCGGGTCGATAGACATTGAGTTCGAGGATCATCCTCTCGCGCATCCGTTTGATCGTTCCTGGTAGATTGCCCAAGGCCCGTTCGGAGGCCGCATGTAGCATCTCGAGCTGAAATATGCCGAGGGCGAAGACAAAGCTAACGTCATTGGGA
Source organism: Duganella sp. LjRoot269 (assembly GCF_964254095.1). Classification (NCBI taxonomy): domain Bacteria; kingdom Pseudomonadati; phylum Pseudomonadota; class Betaproteobacteria; order Burkholderiales; family Oxalobacteraceae; genus Duganella; species Duganella sp. LjRoot269. The sequence goes on from NZ_CAXUSL020000001.1 coordinate 2,544,907, forward strand.
GCGCATTTTGCCTGGTCGGCCGTGCGCGCCATTTCTAGTCGCACGAGGTTATAGGCGATAAGAATGCCCCAGATTTCCTGCCTGGTTGCTGCGACACTTTGGCTGCGCAGGCATAGGGCCATCCCCATCATGGTTTGCTTGATCTCGCGGTAGCTCGTTTCGATCTGCCAGCGCTCGCTATAACAGTCGCGGACGGTTTTGGCGGAGAAGCGCCGGCGATCCGTCAATGAGGTCAGCAAATAGCACAGTTTGCCCGTCGGATCTTTCGTTGCAATGGCACGCGCTTGCCACTGCTCGGGCATGGAGGGGACGCGCTTGCGTACTTGTGGGGAAACGCGCATTTCGACGATGCCATCCTCACTGTCGCCGCTCACAAGACGCCATTGCGTATTAGCCTTGGCCGGCACGAGGAAGTGCCGCTCCTGGCCTTGCATACGAAGTTTATGCAACAGCTCGGCGGCTAGAAAACCTTTATCGAAGACCGTCAGCGAATGGTCGGGTATATCGTCTAGCAACGGCAAGGCAAAGCTCATCTCGCCTTTGCTATAGGGGCCAAAATCGGCGGCCAAGACCAACTGGGTGCGCAGCGCAGCCAATGTCACCATGCGGGCATGGGGGTAACTGGCCAAAGCTCCCTTGGCGAAGTGTGGCGAATCGAAATGTGCCCGGTTTTCCGCGCTATCGGCTAATTTCAGGGTCGTCCCATCCATGGCGAGCAGTTGGAGGCCGTGGAAGTCGGAACGATGGGCGTCTTGCATCTGCCAATGGCGCGCGGACGTTGAGAATAGCCACGCCAACGGTTCTTCGCCCAGCCGCTGACGTGCTTGCGTTACAGCGCTATCAGTGACGCAAGTGTCCTTCAGATCCGGTAGCGCCAGTTCCAATTCACCCAGCACTTGTCGCACTGAGTGATGTCGGTAGATCGCTAGCGCGATGACCAACCAGACTACCTGCTCCGCCGGCAGACGCCGCTGCCGAATACTCGCCTTGCCGGTGTAGCTCAATGCTCCCATGATCCATTCGACGGGCAACTGCTCCCCAAGCCGGCCCCAGTCCGGAGCTGGCAAGTCACACGTGGTCAAAGGGAGAACGTCGGAAAGCATGGCGCGAAGGTTAACAGCCTTCGCGCATGTTTACAACAACTAACTGGGGCCGGCCTAGTTCCTTAACTTAACGGCATTAGGGTCAGATCCGACATTTGGACACGAACTCTGCTGTAGCAGCCGCTCAGCAGAGTTCGTGTCCAAATGTCGGATCTGACCCCGGATTTTGGGTGCTGCGCTGCACAAGCGGGCTGTACTTCGCTATAATTACGCGGTTAAACATTTGCCAGCACCTACGAGGAAACCCCCATGAGCTTGAATAAAGTATCTTCCGGCCGCGACCTGCCGAACGATTTCAACGTCATCATCGAAATCCCGATGAACGCCGATCCGATCAAGTATGAAGTCGACAAAGAGTCGGGCGCGATCTTCGTCGATCGCTTCATGGGCACGGCGATGCACTACCCATGCAACTACGGCTACGTGCCGAACACCCTGTCCGACGACGGCGACCCGGTCGACGTGCTGGTGATCACCCCGTTCCCGCTGATCCCGGGCGTGGTGGTGCGCTGCCGTCCTATCGGCGTGCTGAAAATGACCGACGAATCCGGTGAAGACGCCAAGGTGCTGGCCGTGCCGGTCGACAAGGTGCTGTCGATCTACAGCCACTGGCAGAAGCCGGAAGACCTGAACGAACTGCGCCTGCGCCAGATCCAGCACTTCTTCGAGCACTACAAGGACCTGGAAAAAGGCAAATGGGTCAAGATCGACGGCTGGTACGGTCCTGAAGAAGCGAAGAAGGAAATCCTGAGCGGCGTCGAGTCGTACAAGAAGGAAAACGGCGTCGCGTAATTTCCGCTGCCGCAACGAGAAAGCCCCGCGTGCGGGGCTTAATGAGATGGTCACCCTCCACCCTATAAGTTACTAAGCTTATAGGGTGTTTTCATTTCTAGAGGAGAGATCATCATGGAAACCGTTACCCTCATCGGCATCGATCTTGGCAAACACAGCTTTCACGTCCACGGTCAGGACCGCCAAGGCAAAGCGCTGCTGCGCAAGAAGTTCAGCCGCAAGCAACTGATCGAGTTCCTCGCCAATTTTCCTCCGTGCACGATTGTCATGGAGGCGTGCGCCGGAGCACATTTCATGGCCCGGCAATTGGCGCGCTTCGGCCATGAGGCCAAACTGATCTCGCCACAGTTCGTGCGCCCCTTCGTCAAGAGCAACAAGAACGATTTCATCGACGCGGAGGCGATCTGCGAAGCGGCCAGCCGCCCGGCGATGCGTTTCGTCACGCCGAAAAATGAATCCCAGCAAACGCTCTCGGCGTTGCACCGCGTGCGCGCATCGCTGGTGCGCGACAGGGTCAAGGCAAGCAACCAGATCCACGGCTTTCTGCTGGAGTTCGGCATCAGCCTGCCGGTTGGCCACGCAGCGATCAAACGATTGCCTTCCGTGCTGGCACAAGAACACCTACCAGCACGGCTGATGAGGGTGCTGGAGCGGTTGCAAGTGCACTTCAAGTACCTCAACGAACAGATTGCCGACATCGAGAAGGAATTGAATTGTCAACTGGCCGAGGACGATCTGGGCCAGAGGCTCATGACAGTGCCCGGTATCGGACCGATCACGGCCAGCGTCCTCGCGGCTGAAGTCGGCGACGGCAAGCACTACCGCTGCGGTCGGGATTTTGCCGCCGCCGTCGGGCTGGTGCCGCGCCAGTACAGCACTGGCGGCAAGAGCAATCTGCTCGGCATCAGCAAGCGCGGCAACAAGGACTTGCGGCGCCTGCTGGTGCAATGCGCCCGGGCCTATATGCAGCGCCTGGAGCGGCAGCGAGGACGGCTGGCCGAATGGGTGCGCTCCATGCTCACACGGCGCCATTCCAACGTGGTGGCCTGTGCCCTGGCGAACAAACTGGCACGTAGCGCATGGGCTATCGCGGCCCATCATACAAAATTTGAAATGACAGAGGCCGTCATCGCGAAATGACGGCCTCCCTGACTCACTGTTTTAACGTACACCTACCTGGTTTTGCGACTGCTGACATTGGATGACGTGAACGGCACACCGGCCTGACGGATACCCTGGAATAAAAATCGGCTTTGCAAGGCCGACCGCTTTTTTAGGACCGGCAGGCGCGACTCTCATCGTGGCGCGGAGAACATCTCCAACCAAACGCCGGATAGATTTAAGCGAGCCTACTCACATGATACAAAATCAGCTTGCAAAAAGGAGGGTGACCATAGATTTTTTATTCCGGCTGGGCGGCTGCCGCTTCGGCCTCGCGCCGCAGGCGCGACATGTATTGCGGCGTGATGCCCAGGTAGGACGCCACCGCGCGCTGCGAGATGCGCGCCTCCAGTCCCGGATATTCTTCGCGGAACGCCGCCAGCCGCTCGTGGGCCGAGGTTTCGCCGTTGGTGTAGGCGCGCTGCGCCAGCGTCTGCAAGCCGTGCATGGCGATGTTCAGGTGATAGTGCTGCATCACTTCATGCTGCGCGCGCAGCTGGCAGGACAGCTTCCAGTCCAGCGTGAAACCGTTCACCGGCGTTTCCGCAATCAGGAATTGCACCGCGGGCTGGCCGCTCTCGCCGCTGATCAGGTCGGTCAGCGTGGTGGCCGATTCGCCTTCGCGGTAAAAGCGCAAGGTCATTTCCGTATTGTCGCGGTTGAAAAAGCCGCTGCGCACTACGCCGCTGCTGATCCAGTGCACCTGGGTCGCCGGGACGCCGGCGCGCTGCAGATAAGCTCCCTTGCGCACATGGAACGGCTTGGCGATGGGGGCCAATATCTCGGTGACGTTGTTGTAGGATTCGTCGCTGACATCGATCCGCTTCATCGTGGCGGACCTGAACCGCTCACGCTGTCTTATAAAATCTGCATTCATGCTTGCTTGCCATGTCCTGATAAAACCCTACAAGGGGCGCAAAGTATAGGCCCGATTGACGTTGCTGTGAAGCAAACTGGTTTCATCTACGGGTTTCCTCTACGTAAAAATCGTAGGTAACGCTTCCATTTTACCGGTTTGCGGAACCCTTTGCCCGCCAGGCCGCTCTGAATGAGATGAGACGCTACGGTGTAGGAGGGGATATGGATGCGAAGCCCATGGTGTTGCGGTCCTGGTGGGTGCTGGCGCTGCGCGGCGTGCTGCTGCTGGTGTTCGGCGGCCTGGCGCTGACCATGCCCGGGCCGACGGTACTGAGCCTGGTGGCGATTTTTGCGCTGTATGCCTTGCTGGCGGGGATAGTCTACCTGGCCGGCACGGTGCGGCACCGGCGCCATGCCACCGGTCCGCATGCGCTGGACTGGTGGCTGTTGCTGCTGCTCGGGCTGGTGAGCCTGGTTGCCGGCGTGCTGGCGGTCATGCGGCCCGGCTTGGCCGCGCTGGTGCTGGTCATCGTCATCGGCGTCAATGCGATGATCACCGGCGTGCTGGATATCGTGCTGGCCGTGCGCCTGCGCAATCATTTGCGGGGCGGCGACTGGCTGCTGTTGGCCGGCGGCCTGGCGGCCATCGTGTTCGGCACGATTTTGCTGACGCTGCCCGCCATCGGCGCGCTGGCGCTGGTCTGGCTGATCGGCACCTACGCGATCGTGGCCGGAGCGCTGTATCTGGCGCTGGCGTACCGCTCGTACGGACGCATGCCCTGGTCGGCGGCCAGGCAGGTGAATGCCGAGCGCCGCGTCGGCGAGCGGCGCACCGCGCCGGCCGCCCAGCACTGAAGCGGCCTGTCAGCAGGCGGCCTTGAACGGCACGTGCTCGGCCAGCTCGTCGATGTAGTCGTCCATGGCGGCCGTTTCCTGCGCCAGGAAATCGGCGATGGCGTCGGCGAAGCGCCGGTCCGCCACCCAGTGCGCGGACCAGGTCGGCGTCGGCACCAGCCCGCGCGACATCTTGTGCACGCCCTGGGCGCCGCCTTCAAAACGGGCGATGCCGTGCCGGATGCAGTATTCGATCGACTGCACGTAGCAGGTCTCGAAGTGCAGGCCGGAGACGAATTCCTGCGTGCCCCAGTAGCGCCCGTACATGATGTTGCCGCCGACCAGGTTCAGCGCCGCCGCCACCGGCTGGCCGGCACGCTTGGCCAGCACGATCATCAGGCTGTCTGGCTGCTCGCGCAGGATGCGCTGGAAGAACTTCAGGCTCAGGTAGGGCTTGGAATAGTGCGCCTCGTAGGTCGAGACGTAGCAGCTGTAGAAGAAGCGCAGCGCCTCGTCCGTGATCTGGCCGCCGGCCAGGTGCTCGAAGGCTATGCCGGCGTCCAGCACGCGGCGCCGGTCCTGCTTCAGCTTCTTGCGCTTCTCCATTTTCATGCTGGACAGGAAGGCGTCGAAATCCGCGTAGCCGGCATTCTCCCAGTGGAACTGCACGCCTTCGCGCAGCATGAAGCCGGCCTCGGCCAGCGCCTGCCTGTCCTGTTCGTCGGGGAACAGGATGTGCAGCGACGACGTGTTCAGCTGCCGCGCCACCTGCAGCGCGGCGCGCGCCAGCAGCCGCCGGTCTTCCTGCGTGTGCGCCAGCAGGCGGCTGCCGGTCACCGGCGTGAACGGCACCGCCGACAGCAGCTTCGGATAGTAGTCGATGCCGTTGCGGTGGAAGGCGTCGGCCCAGGCGTGGTCGAACACGTATTCGCCCCGGCTGTGGTCCTTCAGGTAGAGCGGCATGGCCGCCCGCAGCGCGCCGTCGCGGTGCAGCACCAGGTAGCGCGGGGTCCAGCCGGTGTGGGGCGAGGCGCAATTGGTTTCGTGCAGCGCGTGCAGGAAGGCGTGGGACAGCGTCGGATTGTCGCCGGCCAGCGCCTGCCATTGCGCCGGGTCCACGCCTACCAATGAGTCGATGATCGTAAACTCTGCTTCTGACACGCCTGCCTCCGGCCTTTGATGTTGGCGCCAGTCTAGCTTATCTGAGGCATTCCTGTTGACGGCGGAGCGGCCGCCCCCATGCGATAATTCAATTTTGTATGTCCGTAGTGCACGCGAAAGACTAGACATGACCTCGAATTTCCTCAATCTGTACTCGCACGACTTTGCCCGCGTGGCGATCGCCGCGCCGATTTGCCGCATCGCCGATCCCGCCTACAACGCCGCCCAGACCATCCAGCTGGCCGCGCAGGCCGCCGAACAAGGCGCCGCGCTGGTCGCCTTCCCGGAGCTGGGCCTGTCGGCCTATACCTGCGACGACCTGTTCCATCAGCGCGCCTTGCTGGACGGCTGCCTCGAAGCGCTGGACGACATCGTCGCCGCGTCGGGACAGTGGAAGATGACGATCGTGGTGGGCGCGCCGCTGCGCGTCGAGCACCAGCTGTACAACTGCGCGGTGGTCATCGCCAACGGCCAGATCCAGGGCGTGGTGCCGAAGAGCTATCTGCCCAACTACGGCGAGTTCTACGACGTGCGCCAGTTCAGCAGCGGCGACTATGCGGTCGCCACCGAAATCGACCTGCTGGGCGAGCGCGTGCAGTTCGGCTCCGGCCTGCTGTTCGAGGTGGCCGACATGCCGCTGTTCAAATTCCACGTCGAGATCTGCGAAGACGTGTGGGTGCCGATACCGCCGTCGTCGTTCGCCGCGCTGGCCGGCGCCACCGTGCTGGTCAACCTGTCGGCCTCGAACGCGCTGGTCGGCAAGGCCGGCTACCGCAACCAGCTGGTGTCGCAGCAATCGGCGCGCTGCATCGCGGCCTACCTGTACACCTCGGCCGGCACCGGCGAGTCGACCACCGACCTGGCGTGGGACGGGCAGGGCGTGATCTGCGAAAACGGCGAGATGCTGGCCGAATCCAAGCGCTTCAGCGACGAAGCCACGCTGACCTTTGCCGACATCGACCTCGAGCGCCTGTCGCGCGAGCGCATGCGCATGAACACCTTCGCCCAATCGGTGCAGCGCCATGCCGCCGAGGTGAATAAATTCCGCACCGTGTTCTTCGAGCTGGACATCAACCGCGAACAGCCGCTGGCGCTGAAGCGCTGCGTCGAGCGCTTCCCTTACGTGCCGGCCGATGCGCGCCGGCGCGACGAGCGCTGCAACGAGGTCTACAACATCCAGGTGCAGGCGCTGGCGCAGCGCCTGACGTCGAGCAACATCAAGAAGATCGTCATCGGCGTCTCCGGCGGGCTTGATTCGACGCACGCGCTGCTGGTGTGTGCGCGCGTGATGGACAAGCTCAAGCTGCCGCGCACCAACATCCTGGCCTACACCATGCCCGGCTTCGCCACCAGCGAGCGCACCTTGACGCAGGCGCACCAGCTGATGAAACTGGTCGGCTGCACGGCGCAGGAAATCGACATCCGCCCGAGCTGCATCCAGATGCTGAAGGACCTGAACCATCCGTACTCGGAAGGGCAGGCGCAGTACGACATCACGTTTGAAAACGTCCAGGCCGGCGAGCGCACCAACCACCTGTTCCGCCTGGCCAACCACCACAACGCCATCGTCTGCGGCACCGGCGACCTGAGCGAGCTGGCGCTGGGCTGGTGCACCTACGGCGTGGGCGACCACATGTCGCACTACAACGTCAACGCCAGCGTGCCGAAGACGCTGATCTCGCACCTGGTGCGCTGGGTCGCCGAATCCGGCGTGATCGGCCGCAACGACGCGCAGGTGCTGCTCAATATCCTGGCCACCGAGATCAGCCCCGAGCTGGTGCCGGGCACGGCGGACGGCCAGCCGGAGCAGCGCACCGAAAGCACCATCGGCCCGTACGAGCTGCAGGACTTCAATCTGTACTACGTGCTGCGCTTCGGCTTCCGCCCGTCGAAGGTGGCCTTCCTGTCGCTCAGCGCCTGGAGGGACAAGGAGCTGGGCCGCTGGCCGGACGGCGATCACGTCGCCCGCAACCAGTACGACCTGGCCGCGATCAAGAAAAACCTGGGCATCTTCCTCGACCGCTTCTTCCGCACCAGCCAGTTCAAGCGCAGCTGTGTGCCGAACGCACCGAAGGTGGGCACGGGCGGCTCGCTGTCGCCGCGCGGCGACTGGCGCGCGCCGAGCGATGCGCAAAGCGTTGTATGGCTGGAAGAATTACGCTCCATTCCGGTGCAAGATTAAATGATTTAGCTGGTATTCGCAGACGTTGATGGACAGCGGGTGCGCGTCGATTACAATACAGACGTGCGCTCGCTGTCCACAGTTGGCCGGCTACAGATTTTCGATTCAGGTTTTAAATAAGGAGAAGTCATGAAACAGATTACCGCTGTGATCAAGCCGTTCAAATTGGACGAAGTGCGTGAAGCGCTGGCTGAAGTCAATGTCACCGGCCTGACCGTCACCGAAGTAAAAGGCTTCGGCCGCCAAAAGGGCCACACCGAGCTGTATCGTGGCGCCGAATACGTGGTCGACTTCCTGCCGAAAGTCAAAGTGGAAGTGGTGGTCGACGACGGCGTGGCCGAGCAGGTGGTGGATGCCATCATCAAGGCCGCCCGTACCGGCAAGATCGGCGACGGCAAGATCTTCGTGCAGAACGTCGAACAGGTGATACGCATCCGTACCGGCGAGACCGGCGCCGAGGCGGTGTAATCGCCGCCTGCGCCTCATCCCCACAATGCCGGTTTATCCGGCATTTTTTGTATAACGATGTTTGGTTATATTAGTTCGAGTTTTCTGGGTGGATTAGTAATATAGACACACTGTCCACTCCTGAAAACGCGTGTCATGACCACCACCACCAAGCTTGCAGCACTATCACTCCTGGCGGTTGCCGCCAACCTGGGCGCCGCGCCCAGCGTCTATCCCACCGGCGTTACGCGCTACGATACCGCCACCGCCTACAACAGCTACGTCATCTTCAGCGGGCAGGACAAGAACACCCACCTGATCGACATGAACGGCAACGAGGTGCATCGCTGGAACGCCGAAGGCTTTCCGCCGGTGCTGCTGGACCCGGCGCTGACGGGCGGCAAGCGCGGCCACGTGCTGGTGCAGCTGGCCAGCACGGCCGGCACATCCAACGAGGGCAACGGCCTGCGCAATCAGGCGATAGGCGAGCTGGATTGGGACAGCAAGGTGGTATGGCAGTGGGGCGCTGCGGGCGGCGCGCAGGATGCGTATGCGGCGCCGGTGGAAGGCAAGGCTTCGCCGCAAGTGCCCGGCGGCAGCGCCAAGCAGCACCACGACTGGCGCCGTCTGCCGAACGGCAATACGCTGGTGCTGGCCAACCTGGTGCATCCGCTGGCCGGCTTCGCCGCGCCGCAGGTGCTGGACGACGTGATCTACGAGGTCACGCCCGGCGGCGATATCGTCTGGAAGTGGGTGGCGTCCGACCACCTGGACGAATTCGGCTTCAAGCCCGAATCGCTGAAGCTGGTGAAGGGCGGCTACTCGCCGCGCGGCAAGGCCGCGCCGTTCGACTACCTGCACATCAATAACATGTCGGTGCTGGGCCCCAACCGCTGGTTCGACGCGGGCGACCAGCGCTTCAATCCCGAGAACATCCTGATCGATTCGCGCGAGGCGAATTTCATCGTCATCCTTGACAAGCAGAGCGGCAAGGTGGTGTGGTCGCTGGGGCCGGACTATCCGGCGCAGGTGCGCGGACCGCGCGTGCTGCCGCGTCCGGTGGACCAGATCGTCGGCCAGCATGACGCCCACCTGATCGAGCCGGGCCTGCCGGGCGCCGGCCACATCCTGGTGTTCGACAACCAGGGCGAGGCGGGCTATCCGCGCGTCGGCGTCGGCGTGCAGCCGCGCTCGCGCGTGCTGGAGATCGACCCGGTCAGCAAGCAGATCGTGTGGGAGTACACCGGCGGCGATTCCAACGGGCCGGATTGGGGCTTCTACAGCTCGTTCATCAGCAGCGCGCGCCGCCTGCCGAACGGCAATACGCTGATCGATGAGGGCATGAACGGCCGCATCTTCCAGGTTACATCCAAGGGCGACATCGCCTGGGAATACGTCAGCCCGTACTTTGCGCCGACGCCGGTTGCCGGCGCGGGCAAGCCGGTGCTGAGCAATTGGTTGTACCGCGCCCAACCGGTGCCGTACAACTGGGTGCCTGACGGCACGCCACGCTCCGAAAAGGCGGTCACCCCGCCGGAGCAGGGCAAGTTCCGCGTAGCCACAAACTAAACGCCACCTACTCATGACGATCAACGCGCCGGCCGCCAAGCCGGCGTGCGGGGCGGTTCACGCCCGCGCAATTCGCAGTACAACCACAGGAAAATAGTCATGCAACAGAATAAACTGGCCGCCGCCGTCGCCGCGGCTTATGGATTGATCATCGCGGCCTCGGCGCCGGTGTATGCGCAGAACGCCGCAGCCGTGGGCTTGTCGGCCGTGTCGGGGACGGAGGCGGAAGCGGCTGCCGCGAGCACGGCAGCCGCCGAAGGCGAAGGCCAGGCCGCCACCACGGCCGCCGCCGACGCCTCGCTGGAAGTGGTGGCCCGCGTCACCGTCTCCACGCGGCGCCGCAACGAGACGTCGCAAAGCGTGCCGACCACCATGAGCGTGCTCGACAGCAGCGCGCTGGAAGGCAACCGCGTCTATCGCGTGCAGGACTTGCAGCAGCTGCTGCCGAGCACCACCGTCAACTACGTCCACGCCCGCCAGATGAGCTTTGCCGTCCGCGGGCTCGGCAACAATCCCGCCAGCGATGGCCTCGAAGGCAGCGTCGGCGTCTACCTGGACAACGTCTACCTGGCCCGTCCCGGCATGGCCGCGTTCGATGCGCTCGACATCCAGCAGCTGGAACTGCTGCGCGGTCCGCAGGGCACGCTGTTCGGCAAGAACACCACCGCCGGCGTGCTGAACATCACCACCAGGCAGCCGACTTTCCGCAGCGAGAACAGCGCGCAGATTTCGGCCGGCGAGCAGGGCTATGTGCAGGGCAAGGCTGTCATTTCGGGCGCGTTCTCGGACACGGCGGCCGGCCGCCTCGCCGTCTACAAGACGCATGAAGGCGGCTACATCACCAACGTCTACAACGGCGACAAGGTGCAGGGCGGCGACCGCGAAGGCGTGCGCGCCCAGTTGCTGCTGGAACCGAACAACAAGGTCAGCGCGCGCCTGATCGCCGACTACAACGTCGAAGACTCCAACAACGGCACGCTGGTGTTCTACAACGCCGGCCCGAGCGGCAAGTTCCTGGCGCAGGCCGCCGCCGTCGGCGGGCACCCGATCACCGATCCGTCGCTGCGCGAGGTCAACCTGGACCGCGGCTCGCACGTGGACGTGCACCAGGGCGGCGTGTCCGGCGAGGTCAACTGGAAGCTGGACAACGACTACAAGTTCACCTCCATCAGCGCCTACCGTTTCTGGAACTTCACGCCGCATAACGATGACGGCCTCGAAGTGCCGGTGGTGCTGAACGTCGGCGCCTCCGCCCGCCACCGCCAGTTCACACAGGAGCTGCGCCTGGCCACGCCGTTGGGCCAACCGGTGGAATCGGTGCTCGGCGCGTATTACTACTACCAGAATCTCGACAACGTCAGCTTCACCTACAACGGTCCGCTGGCCGACAAGTTCAACGCGACGCCCGCAGGCGCTTGGAGCAACGTCACCAGCATCGGCAACGGCCACCTGCGCGTCAACAGCTACGCCTTGTTCGGCCAGTCGATCTGGCACATCGATCCGCAGTGGGACCTGACCGGCGGCCTGCGCGCCACCTATGAAGACAAGATCGCCCAGGTGACGCGCGACGCGCCCGCCGGCGGCGCCGCCGTCGCCGGCGCCGCGCTGGCTTCGCGCAACGCCCGCTACGGCGCCTACAACTCCGGCGACGTCCACCTGAACAACCTGAGTCCTTCGGCGCTGGTCACGCTGGCCTACAAGATCGATACCGACGTGCTGGCGTTCGGCAGCGTGTCGCACGGCGAAAAATCCGGCGGCATCAATCTGTCGGTACCGGGCGCGGCGGGTGTATCCTCGCTCAAGGTCAACAACGAGAAGGCCAACAACCTCGAGCTGGGCATCAAGAGCAACCTGCTGGAGCGCCGCGCGCAAGTCAACGCCAGCCTGTTCTGGAACGAGGTCAAGGGCTACCAGAGCAACGCCTACGACCCGGTCAGCGCCACCTCCTACCTGACCAACGCCGGCAACGTGCGCAGCCGGGGCCTGGAGCTGGACACCAGCCTGGTCGTGGCGCGCGGCTTCACGCTGGGCGCCAACGGTTCGTTCAACGACGTCAAGTACAAGGAGTATAAAAACGCCCCGTGCCCGCCGGAGAAAGCCGGCGCCTTCTGCGATCTGTCGGGCCGCGCCGCGCTGGTCAACGCGCCGCGCTGGATCGGCAACCTGAGCGCGCAATACGCGCACGCGGTGGCCGCCAACATCGAAGGCTATGGCAACATCAACTACGCCTACCGCAGCAGCACCTACGGCACGCTGGACGCATCCGAGTACGGGCGCATCCCGTCGTACAGCCTGACCAACCTGTCGGCCGGCGTGAAGATCAGGAACGGCGCGACGCGCTGGGACATTTCGTTCTGGGCCAAGAACGTGTTCGACAAGCTGTACTACACCAGCACCTGGAACACCAACCCGGGCGCTTACAACGCCGTGATCGGCACGCCGCGCCAGCTCGGCGTGACGGCCCGCGCAGACTTCTGACTGGAGACCAAGCATGACTGACCATACCCGCCGCAGCGTCCTGAAAACCTTGCCGGCCCTGGCGCTGGCTGGAGCGCTGCCGAACGTCTTCGGCGCCGGCAAGGAGCAGCCGAACATCCTCTTCATCCTGGCCGACGACCTGGGCCACGCCGACCTGGGCGTCTACGGCCAGACCGACTTCAAGACGCCGCACCTGGACCAGCTGGCCGGGCAGGGCATCCGCTTCACGCAGGCGTACGCCAATTCGGCCGTATGCTCGGCCACGCGTTTCGCGCTGATCACCGGCCGCTACCAGTACCGGCTGCGCGGCGGGCTGGAAGAGCCGATCGCCGGCGCCTCCGACACCATCGGCCTGCCGCGCACGCATCCGACCCTGCCGTCGCTGCTGAAGAAGCAGGGCTACGGCACGGCGCTGATCGGCAAGTGGCACCTGGGCTACCTGCCGACCTTCGGCCCGCTGAAGAGCGGCTACGACAGCTTCTTCGGCAACTACGGCGGCGCCATCGATTACTTCACGCACAAGCCGGGCGTCGGCCCGCAGGTGAAGGAGGATTTGTACGAGGGCGAAGTGCCGGTGCGGCAGATCGGCTACTACACCGATCTGCTGGGCGCGCGCGCCGTGGACTACGTCAACAAGCAGCAGGCCGGCAAGCCTTTCCTGCTGTCGCTGCATTACACGGCGTCGCACTGGCCGTGGGAGGGGCCGGGCGACGAGGCGGTCTCGCGCGACATCGACAACATCTTCCACTACGATGGCGGCGACCTGGCCACCTACGGCCGCATGGTCGAATCGCTGGATGCGTCGATCGGCCGCGTGCTGAAGGCGCTGGAAGACAAGGGGCTGGCGCAGAACACCATCGTCATCTTCACCAGCGACAACGGCGGAGAACGCTTCTCCAGGACCTGGCCGCTGACCGGGCAGAAGACCGAGCTGCTCGAAGGCGGCATCCGCGTGCCCGCCATCGTGCGCTGGCCGGCCAGGGTCAAGGCGGGGCAGGTGAGCGAGCAGGTGGCGATTTCCATGGACTGGCTGCCGACGCTGCTGGCCGCCGCCGGCGGCGCGCCCGATCCGCAATACCCGAGCGACGGCCAGAACCTGCTGCCTGTCCTGACCGGCCAGGCGGCCGACAACGAGCGCACGTTGCTGTGGCGCTACAAGGCCAACGCCCAGCGCGCCATCCGTTCCGGCAATTGGAAGTACCTGAAAATCGGCGGCAACGAATTCCTGTTCGACGTGGTCAAGGACCAGCGCGAGCGCGCCAACCTGGCCAAACGCCACCCCGAGGTGTTTGCGCAACTGAAGGCCAAGTGGGAGGCTTGGGACAAGGAGATGTTGCCAATTACCATCGATGTGCGCACCCATGGTGTCAGTGGTAATGTGCAGGCGGATCGCTATGGAGTTCCGCCCGGAGGGAAAATTCCCGACTAAAGTTCAGCAATCCCCGCTTCGGCGGGGATTTTGTCTTGTCAAGCCTTGTTTAGCTGATACGGTTAAACAGCAACGTTTGGGCGATAATTATTTGTTCGTTGATCGAATTAATGTTAATTTCCAATCACCAGCACGCAGTTGCCGGACATATAAAAAAATACGGGAGACACACACATGAAAGTTTTACAGAAGACGGCCATTGCTATGGCCGCGGCCCAACTTGCCCCGGGATCCGGGGCATATGCAAAAGCCGCCCTTGGTTCGACCAAAAATGAAAACGTTGTCATAAAATGAGTGGCAACGACCTGAATGGCGACGCGATCCGCAGGATCGTCATCGTGGGCGGCGGCACCGCCGGCTGGATGACGGCGGCCCCGCTGGCCCAGCGCCTGGCGCGCCACCCGACCCAGCCCTGCGAGGTGACGCTGGTGGAATCGCCCGAGATCGGCACCATCGGCGTCGGCGAGGCGACCCTGCCCACGATCCGGGTCTACAACGAGGCGCTGGGCCTGGATGCCGACGACTTTGTCAGCAAGACCCAGGCCAGCTACAAGCTGGGCATCGAATTCAAGGACTGGGGCCACGTCGGCAACCGCTTCTTCCACGGCTTTGGCGATTTCGGCCCGGCGCTGGCCGGCCTCGGCGCGCACCAGCACTGGCTGCGCCTGGCGCAGGCGTTCGACAAGATGCCGGATATGGAGAACTGGTCGATGCCCTCGATCATGGCGCGCCACGGCAAGTTCGTCCCGCCGAATGAGGAAACGCCCGGCATGACCGACGCCTATTCCTACGGCTTCCATTTCGATGCCAGCCTGTACGCCAGCTATCTGCGCGACTACGCCGTGGCGCGCGGCGCACTGCGCATCGAAGGCATGATCGTCGATGTCGAGCAACATCCGGAGACCGGCTTCGTCACCGCCGTGAAACTGCGCGACGGCCGCCGCGTCGAAGGCGACCTGTTCATCGACTGCTCGGGCTTCCGCGGCCTGTTGATCGAAGGCGCGCTGAAGGCGGGCTACGAGGACTGGAGCGAGTACCTGCCCTGCAACAGCGCGCTGGCCGTGCCCTGCGCCTCGGTCCCGCAGCTGACCCCTTACACCCGCTCCACCGCGAAGGAAGCAGGCTGGGTCTGGCGTATCCCGCTGCAGCATCGCACCGGCAACGGCCACGTGTACAGCAGTGGCTTCACCAGCGACGAGCAGGCGCGCCGCGTGCTGCTCGACGGCCTCGACGGCGCCGCGCTGGACGAGCCGCGCCAGCTGCGCTTCGTCACCGGGCGGCGACGCAAGTCCTGGGTCAAGAACGTGGTCGCGATCGGCCTGTCGGCCGGCTTCGTCGAGCCGCTGGAATCGACCAGCATCAACCTGATCGAAACGGCGGTGGGCAAGCTGCTCGAACTGTTCCCGGACCGCGATTGCGCGCCGGAGCTGGCCGACGAATTCAACCGCGTCATGGGCATCCGCTACGAATCGGTGCGCGACTTCATCATCCTGCACTACAAGCTGACCAAGCGCGACGATTCGGAATTCTGGCGCTACTGCGCCAACATGGCGATCCCCGACTCGCTGCGCCACCAGATCGAGCTGTTCCGCGCGACCGGACGCGTGGCGATCGTCGATCGCGGCGGCTTCGCCGAGCCCTCGTTCGTGGCGATGATGATGGGCCTCGGCGTGGTGCCGAAGCGCTACGACCCGCTGGCTGACCGCGTCGACATCCGCGTGGTGCACGGCCACTTCGCCGAACTGCGCGACCTGATCGCGCAGGCGGTGACGCGGATGCCGGAGCACGGCGCCTATGTCGCGAGCCAGGCTGCGGCGAGCGTTTCATCCTGATTACAAAACTTATGGAGGCATAAACTTTCGAACGAGTACTTATGAAAAGACCAGTGTCAGTTGTTAAATATAAAAACCACCTGTATGGGGGAGAGACAAATTGAGTAAGTTCCAAAAAACGGCGATCGCCGCCGCGGTCGCACAGGTTGTAGTGCTGCACATCAGCCCGGCATGGGCCCAAACGGCAGATACCGCCAGCGCCGGACCGGTCGTGGTGGTGAGCGGCCAGCGCGCCGCACTGCAATCCGCACAAAAACTCAAGCAGAATGCCGACGAAGTCGTCGATTCGATCGTCGCCGAAGACATCGGCAAGCTGCCGGACCGTTCGGTCACCGAAGTGCTGCAGCGTATCGCTGGCGTCACCATCGACCGCAACATGGCGGGCGACCCGAACCGTCAATCGGTCGAGGGCTCCGGCGTGTCCGTGCGCGGCCTGACTTACGTGCGTTCGGAAGTCAACGGCCGCGACGCGTTCTCGGCCGGTGGCGGCCGCTCGCTCGGCTTCTCCGACGTGGCGCCGGAACTGATGGCCGGCGTTGATGTCTACAAGAATCCGTCCGCGGAACAGATCGAAGGCGCTGTCGCCGGCCTGGTCAATCTGCGCACCGCCATGCCGTTCGACTACAAGGGCTTCAAGGGTACGGCCGGCGTGTCGGAATCCTATTCCACGCTGCGCAAGGGCGCACCATCCCCGACCGGCACGCTGCTGCTGTCGAACCGCTGGAACACCGGGCTCGGCGAGATCGGCGCCCTGATCGATATCGCCCATGCGAAGAGCCCCAGCCGGTCGGACGGCGTGGGTGTCGATCCGTACTTCCCGCACGTGAACTCCACCAACCCGGCCCTTTACGACCGCAACAAGACGCAATGGATACCGCTGGGCGTCGGCTATCGCTCGCAGGACTTCGACCGCACCCGCCGCGGCGACTACGCTGCCCTCCAGTGGCGGCCGAACAAAGACCTGACCGCCGCGCTGACCTACTTCAAGACCCGCTACAAGGAAGACCTGGACGAGCACGTGGTGGCCTCGTCCGAAGACAAGTGGTACCAGCAGGTGGCCAGCGCCAACTCGGTGTTCGACAGCAAGGGCGCGTTCCAGAGCGGCACGATCTCGAACCCGACCTACGGTGGTTCGCCGTTCAACAGCTCGCAGCGTATCAACACGCGCGAATCCGCCACCCGCGACGTCGCCCTGAACGTCCAATGGCGCATCTCGCCGTCGCTGAGCTGGACCAATGACTTCCAGCATGTGCGTTCGACCACCGAGGGCTTCGACGCCGACGTGTCGACCGGCTTCATCCTGCCGAACCAGACCATGGACATGACCGGCAAGGTTCCGCAGATCAGCCTGGGTTCGGCGGCCTACATGGCCGACCCGAAAAACTACTACTGGGCCTATACCCAGGAAGCGCTGGACCACGCCACGGCCACCCAGAAGGCGTGGAAATCCGACGTCAAGTACTCGTTCGACGACCCGGTGCTGCGCGACATCCGCTTCGGCGTCCGCATGGCCGACCGCGAAGGCGAGAACAACAAGGCCCAGAAGTTCTACAACTGGCAGGCGATCACCTTCCCGTGGATGGAAGGCTGGCAGATCAACGGCGTTGCCCGCCTGAGCGATCCGCGCTTCGCCGGCGGCGCTTCGCTGCAGCAGATCGGCAACTTCTTCGGCGGCAAATACAACCTGCCGCCGATGCTGTTTGCGGACGCGGCGACGGTGCGCGGCTTCCCGGAGCAATGGAGCAAGATCCACGCTTACCACGACGTGCTGTGCGCCGAAAAAGGCTCGACCTGCGATCCATGGAAGCCGGCGACCTTCAACGACCCGGCCGCCACCAACACGCAGACCGAGAAGACCCGCGCCGCCTACACGCAGCTGCGCTTCGGCTGGGATGACCTCAAGTATCCGGTCGACGGCAACGTCGGCATCCGCTACGTGAGGACGCAAGGTTCCGGCAGCGGCTACGTCGCGTTCACCCCGCCGTCCGTCCCCGTCGTCGGCACCGGCGTCAACGTCAGCGGCCAGGACAAGCTGATCAACATCGCCGGCTTCGCGGAAGCGCAGTCGTTCAGCAACTCGTACGGCAACTGGCTGCCGAGCCTGAACCTGCGCATGAAGGCCAACGACGAACTGCAATTCCGCTTTGCGGCGGCCAAGTCGATGTCGCGTCCGGACTTCAACCAGCTCCAGGTGCAGACGGCGCTGAGCGCCCAGCACCAGCAGACGGTCACCCGGGACGCAGCAGGCAACACGACGGCGGTGCGCTTCGACGGCACCACCCTGACCGGCACCAGCGACGGCAACCCGATGCTGAAGCCGATCACGTCGACCAACATCGACCTGACCGCCGAGTGGTACTTCGCCAAGGCCGGTTCGCTGACGTTCTCGGCCTTCAACAAGGACCTCAAGGACATCATCATCACGCAGAACTACGCGTACACGGCGAAGGATGTCACCGGCAAGCCGCAGACGTTCGTGGTCACCGGTCCGGTCAATGGCGCCAAGGGCTTTGCCCGCGGTTTCGAGATCGCCCACCAGCAGTACTACGATTTCGTACCTAATTGGCTGCGTGGCGTCGGCACGCAGGCAAGCTGGACCTACGTGTCGAGCGAGCGCACGCTGAAAGACCCTGTGGCCGAAGCATGGTGCTCGGGTAACGATGCGTCCTCCAACTTCAACCTGAGCATCAACGGTTGCGATACCGATGCGCGTCCATTCGGCAAGACCGCGCTGCCGGGCCTGTCCCGCCACACGATCAACCTGGCGCTCATGTACGAGCAGAACGGCCTGTCGCTGCGTCTGGCCTACAACTGGCGCTCGCGTTACCTGCTGGGTGTGAACCAGTGGGGCAGCCGTGGCAACAACGGCCTGAACACCAATCCGGACGCTGGTGCGGGCAAGTACCTGATCCCGACGACCAACAACGATCAGGCCTATGGCTTGCCGTTGTACCAGGCGGCGTACGGTCAGGTGGACGCGTCGGTCTTCTATGACTTCACGAGCAAGTTCCGTGTCGGACTGGAAGCGACCAACCTGACCAACTCGTACACGCGTCAGATCATGGAGCAGCATGCGGGCGACTTCACCCGTCAGGTCTTCATGAGCGGTCCGCGCTACACGCTGTTGGCACAGTACTCGTTCTAACGAGCGGGTTAGTAAAGGGTGGCGCGCTGACGTTCGGGCAATTGCCTGTCGTATTGCGCGCCATCGATGGCGTTACCGCTGAGTGCCGCAAGGATGGTTCCGGCACTCGGCAGTTCGCTGTCGCGCTGGCTCGACGCGGCGTCCCAAAGATGCGAACGCAGGATGGCGCGGGCGCATTGGAAGAACACGGATTCAACCTTCACCACCAGGACGCACTTCGGCGTCTTGCCATCGACCGCGAAACGTTCCAGCAAGTCCGGCGCGACCACTATGCTTGCGCGGCCGTTGACGCGCAGGGTTTCACCATGACCGGGTATCAGGAACAGCAACGCGACGCGCGGGTCCTCGACGATATTGCGCAGGCTGTCGATGCGATTGTTTCCGCGACGCTCGGGTATCAGCAGCGTCGTCTCATCTTCCACCACCACGAAACCGGGCGCATCGCCGCGCGGCGATGCATCGAGACCATGCGGGCCGCTGGTGGCCAGCACGAAAAATGGCGAAGCCTTGATCAGCGCCCCGTAATGCGGATGGATGAACGCGACCTCCTTGGAGACGGACGCGGCGGCGGGCGCGTCGAACAAACCCTCTAGTGCGCTGATGCTGGTGATCGTGAACTGGTCTGAGTAGTCAGCCATGGCGGCGCCCCTAAAATGCAAAAAAACAAATTTTCTCATAGTCGAGGGCATTTCCGTCCCCTTGCGCGTTTGCGCCAGATGAGTATATGATTCGTATACGTTTCGTATATAGGATTAAATATGGGCATTGTGAACATCGACGATGAGCTGCACGACCAGATACGCAAGGCGAGTTCCGTGGCCTGCCGATCAATCAATGCGCAAGCCGCCTTCTGGATCAAGATCGGCATGCTGTGCGAAATGAATCCTACGCTGGCTTTCAACGAGATCGTTGTGCGGGAACTCAGGGCCGCCGGCGTGGACGCCCAGGCTGTCAGGGGGGCTCTGACATGACCAAGCGGCCGGAAGAAATCGCGCTGATGGCGGAGTCGGGCAAGCTGCTGGCGAGTGTATTTGCTCGCCTGGACCAATTGAGTCTGATCGGCATGTCCACCATGCAGGTGAATGACATGGTCGACAGTTTCATCGTCAATGAACTCGATGCGCGTCCCGCGAGCAAGGGACAGTACGGCTTTGCCTTCGCGCTGAACTCCTCGCCTAACCACGTCGTTTGCCACGGCGTTCCGTCGCCGGCGGATATCCTGAGGAACGGCGATATCGTGAATTTCGACATCACGCTGGAAAAGAACGGATTTATCGCCGACTCCAGCAAAACCTATTTCGTCGGCGAAGTGTCGCCATTGGCCAGGCGGCTGGTGCAGGTGACTTATGAAGCCATGTGGCGGGGCATCAAAGCGGTCCGCCCAGGCGCCAGGCTTGGCGATGTGGGCCATGCCATCGAGCGTCACGCCCGGCGAAACGGCTACTCGGTCGTCAGGGAGTATTGCGGACACGGCATCGGTCGCGAGATGCACGAAGCTCCGCAAGTGCTGCACTGGGGGAAGCCGCAAACCGGACTGGTGCTGCGGGAGGGCATGGTGTTCACCATCGAGCCGATGCTAAACCAGGGGCGTCGCGCCGTTCACACCGAAGATGACGGCTGGACGGTCGTGACGACAGACGGGAAGTTGTCCGCGCAGTTCGAGCATACGGTGGCCGTGACCCACAACGGCGTGCAGGTCCTGACCTTGCGCGCCGAGGAAAGACTGCCTGTTTAGTTCTTGTGGTAGTGCAGGTGCAGCTCGAACTTCCACGTCACCAGCCGCAGGATGGTGATGAACGCGGCGCTGGCCCACAGCGCGAAGTCGTCGGAGACGTCGGTGTACTGCAGGCCGATGTACATCCAGCAGCCGAAGAAGGCGCAGATGGCGTAGGGTTTGCCGTCGCGGAAGACCATCGGCACTTCGTTGCAGACGATGTCGCGCAGCACGCCGCCGAAGATGCCGGTGATGACGCCCATCATCGAGGCGATGAACAGCGGCATGTGCGCTGCCTGCGCCTGCGATACACCGGCCACGGCGAACAGGCCCAGGCCGATGGCGTCGGCGATCACGATCAGGCGTTCGGACAGGATCTGGCGCAAGGTGCGCATCAGCGGCGAGGCCACCAGCGCCAGGATGAAGATCAGGATCGCGTATTCCTGGTGCATGACCCAGAACAGCGGGCGCCGGTCGAGCAGGATGTCGCGCAGGGTGCCGCCGCCGAACGCGGTGATGAAGGCCACCGTGAACACGCCCACCACGTCCATCTTCTTGCGGCGCGCCTCGACGAAGCCCGAAAACGCCCCCACCAGGATAGCCACGATCTCGATGACGGTGATCAGGGAAACGTGCGGAACCGGGACGTGCTTCATGTAGGCTTACGGACAAAGTGATGATGTCCGTAGGTTAACATGACAAACAGTCACCGTGTGGGATTGTTTCTCGCTGGGAATTAATAGCGTTGCGGTTGCAGCGCGGCACGCAGCAAAACGATCAACGCGCCTTCGCCGCCCTCGTTGTTGCGCGCCTGGCAGAACGCCACCACCTCTTTTTGCACCAGCCAGCTGTGCACCATCGACTTGAGCACCGGCTCCTGGCCGCGCGAACCGAAGCCGCGGCCGTGGATCACGCAGACGCAGCGGTGGTTGCGCTGGGCCGAGCGGGTCAGGAAGGCGCCGAGCGCGTCGCGCGCCTGGTCGCGGTTCATGCCGTGCAGATCCAGCTCGTCCTGCACCGGCCAATGGCCCTTGCGCATCTTCTTCATCACGTCCGGCCCGACGCCCGGAGCGCTGTAGTTCAGCGCCGGATCGTCTTCCAGGTAGTGATCGACTTCAAACAGGTCGGACAGCGACTCGCGCAGCACGGCCGCGTCGTCCTCGGCCTGCGTCAGCTTGCGGGCCGGCGCGGCGGCCGTGGCGGCCGACTTCGGCAGCGACGGCACGTAGCGGTCCGACACCGGCATGCGCTTGACGCCGCCCAGGCTGGTCTGGAAGATATTCGCTTCCGCCGCCCGCGTCTTTTCCTGCTTGACGCGCTCCGCCTCGGCGGCGGCGCGCGTCTCGGCCTGTTCCTTGAGCTGCTTGCTCAGGGATTTGAGGTCGGCGAAGTCTTTCAGTCCCACTGTTTACTCCTGGCCTTCCAGGTAGCGCTGCGCGTCCAGCGCGGCCATGCAGCCGGTGCCGGCGCTGGTGATCGCCTGGCGGTAGATGTGGTCCTGCACGTCGCCGGCGGCAAACACGCCCGGCACGCTGGTGGCGGTGGCCATGCCTTCGGTGCCGGTCTTGGTCTTGATGTAGCCGTTGTGCATGTCCAGCTGGCCTTCGAAGATGCCGGTGTTCGGCTTGTGGCCGATGGCGATGAACAGGCCGTGCACGGTCACGTCGGTGACGGCGCCGTTGTCGGTCGACTGGATCTTGATGCCGGTGACGCCGCTGTCGTTGCCCACCACTTCCTGCAGCGTGTGGTTGTACTTGATGACGATCTTGCCTTCGGCGACCTTGGCGTTCAGGCGGTCGATCAGGATCGCTTCGGCGCGGAACTTGTCGCGGCGGTGGATCAGCGTGACCTTGGTGGCGATGTTCGACAGGTACAGCGCTTCCTCGACGGCGGTGTTGCCGCCGCCGACCACGGCCACTTCCTGGCCGCGATAGAAGAAGCCGTCGCAGGTGGCGCAGGCCGACACGCCCTTGCCCATGAACGCCTGCTCCGACGGCAGGCCCAGGTACTGCGCCGAGGCGCCGGTCGAGATGATCAGCGTGTCGCAGGTGTATTCATGGCTGTCGCCGATCAGGCGGATCGGTTTTTCCTGCAACTTAACCGTATGGATGTGGTCGAACACGATGTCGGTATTGAAACGCTCGGCGTGCTGCAGGAAGCGCTGCATCAGGTCCGGGCCTTGCACGCCCATCGGGTCGGCCGGCCAGTTTTCCACGTCGGTGGTGGTCATCAGCTGGCCGCCTTGCTCGACACCCGTCACCAGCATCGGCTTCAGGTTGGCGCGGGCCGCGTAGATGGCTGCGCTGTAGCCGGCTGGGCCGGAACCGAGGATTAGTACACGAGCGTGTTTAGCAGTGGTCATGGAAGGCTTCTTAAAAATATGTTGGATTAATCCGAATTTGGGGGCATTTGCGATCACGGCAAGGGCGGCGGTAGGGCAGTCGCTATTGCATTCACGCAGGCAATACAAGATTATAGTGCAAGCAGCGGCCCGGCATGAATCGAAGGGCCTGTTCCGTCCCATATGCCTTAGAATAGCCGCATGTGAATATTTACTGGCCGATAACGTTGCAACACCTTTATACCTATGAGCAGTAAAAAAGTTCAGGAACGACTGCCAAAAGCCAGTTCTCAGGGCGCCTCGTCCGCCTATACCCGCACCCCGACCGAGCGCCAGCCCCTGCCAAACCGGCTGGTTCGGCTGCTGTCCGAGGCGCGCTGGCTGGCGCTGGCCGTGCTGGGATTGTATTTCGTGCTGATTTTGGCCACGTACAGCAAGGTCGACCCCGGCTGGTCGCATGAGACGGTGGTAACCAAGGTCGTCAATATGGGAGGGCGCGCCGGTGCCTGGCTGTCGGATTTGTTGCTGTATATCTTTGGCATTTCGGCCTGGTGGTGGGCGTTCTGCCTGTTGCGTCTCGTGTGGCAGGGCTATCGCGGGCTGACTCAGAAGTTCGTGATGTCCCGGGAACCCGATCCGGAGCACGCGCAGGAACCCTTGATCCGCGCGATCGGCTTCGTGCTGTTGTTTATCGGCAGTGTCGGCCTCGAATTCTTACGCCTGCGCACCCTGACCAGCCATATGCAACTGCCGCGCACCTCGGGTAGCGTGCTCGGCGAGCTGATCGGCCATTCGGCCCACGTGGCCTTCGGCTTCACCGGCGCGACCCTGCTGCTGTTGCTGCTGTTCGGGCTGGGCCTGAGCCTGTTCTTCCATGTCTCGTGGCTGACCCTGGCCGAGCGCATCGGCGGCGGCATCGAGATGATCATCGAGTGGTTCGTGCAGCGCTACCAGTATCGCGAAGACCGTCGCCAGGGCGAGGTTGCCGCCGTCAAGCGCGAGGAAGTGGTGGTCATCGAGCGCGCCAAGCACGTCGAGAAGCATCCGGTGGCGGCGCCGCCGGTCAAGATCGAGCCGCAGGTGGTCACCGTGGTCAAGTCCGAGCGCGTGGAGAAGGAACGCCAGGCCAACCTGTTCCAGGACCTGAGCGGCGACAGCCAGCTGCCGGCCCTGTCCCTGCTGGACGAGGCGGCCGAGGTGCAGGAAACCGTATCCATCGAGACGCTGGAATTCACCAGCCGCCTGATCGAGAAGAAACTGTCGGACTTCGGCGTGGAGGCCAAGGTGGTGGCCGCGTATCCCGGCCCGGTCGTGACCCGCTACGAGATCGAGCCGGCCACCGGCGTCAAGGGCAGCCAGATCGTCGGCCTGGCGCGCGACCTGGCGCGCTCGCTGTCGCTGACGTCGATCCGCGTGGTCGAGACCATTCCGGGCAAGAACTACATGGCGCTGGAGCTGCCGAATCCGAAGCGACAGATCGTGCGCCTGAGCGAGATCGTCGGTTCCAAGGTCTACAACGACAATCCGTCGCCGCTGACCGTGGCGCTGGGCAAGGACATCGCCGGCAAGGCCGTCGTGGCCGACCTGGCCAAGATGCCGCACTTGCTGGTGGCCGGTACCACCGGCTCGGGCAAGTCGGTGGGCATCAACGCCACCATCCTGTCGCTGCTGTACAAGTCCGACCCGGCCGACGTGCGCATGATCCTGATCGATCCGAAAATGCTGGAGATGTCGGTGTACGAAGGCATTCCGCACCTGCTGGCGCCGGTGGTGACCGATATGCGCCAAGCCGGCCACGCGCTGAACTGGGCGGTCAACGAGATGGAGCGCCGCTACAAGCTGATGTCCAAGCTGGGCGTGCGTAACCTGGCCGGCTACAACGCCAAGATCGCCGAGGCCAAGAAGAAGGAAGAACACATCCCGAATCCGTTCAGCCTGACGCCGGATTCGCCGGAGCCGCTGGAAAAGCTGCCGACCATCGTCATCATCATCGACGAGCTGGCCGACCTGATGATGGTGGTCGGCAAGAAGGTGGAAGAGCTGATCGCCCGTATCGCACAAAAGGCGCGCGCGGCAGGTTTGCACTTGATCCTGGCGACGCAGCGCCCATCTGTGGACGTGATCACCGGCCTGATCAAGGCCAACATCCCGACCCGTATCGCGTTCCAGGTGTCGTCGAAGATCGACTCCCGTACCATTCTGGACCAGATGGGCGCGGAAACGCTGCTCGGCATGGGCGACATGCTGTACATGCCGCCGGGCACGGGCTTGCCGGTGCGGGTGCACGGCGCCTTCGTGTCGGATGAAGAGGTGCACCGCGTGGTCAAGCACCTGAAGACCACGGGCGAGCCGAATTATATTGAAGGCATCCTCGAAGGCGGCACGCTGGAAGGCGAAGCCGGCGGCGGCGATGCCGTGGCGGGCGAGGGCGGCGGCGAGGCCGATCCGATGTACGACCAGGCGGTGCAGGTGGTGTTGAAGAACCGCCGGGCGTCGATCTCGCTGGTGCAGCGCCATCTGCGCATTGGCTACAACCGCGCGGCGCGTTTGCTGGAACAAATGGAAAATAGCGGAGTCGTCTCCGCCATGCAGTCGAACGGCAACCGCGACATTCTGGTGCCGGCTGCCAGTGCAGAATAAAAAAGGATAAACCGTATGATGCGTTTCAAGAATGTGGCAATGCTGACCGCCGGCCTGTTGGCCGCGGCCTTTGCCCAGGCCAGCGCGCTGGAGCAGTTCAAGTCGTTCGTCGCCTCGACCAAGGCCGCCAAGGGCGAGTTCACGCAGCGCCAGGTCAAGAACACCAACGGCGAGGCGCCCAAGGTGTCGACGCCGGCCAGCGGCACCTTCGTGTTTGCCCGCCCGGGCAAATTCATCTGGACCTACGTCAAGCCCTACGACCAGGTGCTGCAGGCCGACGGCGACAAACTGTACATCTTCGACAAGGACCTGAACCAGGTCACCGTGAAGAAGCTGGGCGACGCGCTGGGCTCGTCGCCGGCGGCGATCCTGTTCGGCAGCAACGACCTGGAAAAGAACTTCACGCTGTCCGAAGGCGGCACGAAGGAGGGTCTGGAATGGCTGAAGGCCGTGCCGAAAGCCAAGGACACCAGTTTCGAGCAGATCACCATCGGCCTGCGCAACGGCTTGCCGGAAGCGATGGAACTGAAGGATTCCTTCGGCCAGACCTCGGTGCTGTCGTTCAAGGGCATCGAGAAAAATCCTGCGCTGACTGCGACGAGTTTTAAATTCGTCATGCCGAAGGGCGCGGACGTATTCAATAATTAAGAACCTGCAGTCGCGGGCGCCGACGCCGCAGCTGCGACGCTGCGGCGTTTTTCCATTGTAAAGACCATGGCTGATTTATTTTCCACTGAACCGCGCCAGCCGCTGGCCGAAGCGCTGCGGCCCAAGACGCTGGACGACGTCATCGGGCAGCATCACCTGCTGGGGCCGGGCAAACCGCTGCGCCTGGCGTTTGAGTCTGGCCAGCCGCATTCGATGATCCTGTGGGGGCCGCCGGGCGTGGGCAAGACCACGCTGGCGCGGCTGACCGCCAACGCCTACGAGTGCGAGTTCATCGCCTTGTCGGCCGTGTTCTCGGGCGTCAAGGATATCCGCGCCGCGATGGAGCAGGCCCAGCACAACCTGGACATGGGCAAGCACACCATCCTGTTCGTCGACGAGATCCACCGCTTCAACAAGTCGCAGCAGGACGCGCTGCTGCCGTACGCCGAATCGGGCCTGGTCACGCTGATCGGCGCGACCACGGAGAACCCTTCGTTCGAGGTCAACTCGGCATTGCTGTCGCGCTCGCAGGTGTACGTGCTGCATTCGTTCAACGAAGAGGAACTGCGCCAGTTGGTCGACAAGGCGCGCGCCAAGGTGCTGACGCATCTGGAATTCGAAGACGCCGCCATCGACACGCTGATCGGCTATGCCGACGGCGACGGCCGCCGCCTGCTGAACCTGCTGGAACAAACCAGCACGGCGGCCAACGCCGCCAAGACCAACAAGATCACGGCCGAGTTCATCCAGAACGCGCTGACGCTGAACGCGCGCCGCTTCGACAAGGGCGGCGACAACTTCTACGACCAGATCTCGGCGCTGCACAAGTCGGTGCGCGGCTCGAATCCGGACGCGGCGCTTTACTGGCTGTGCCGCATGCTCGACGGCGGCGCCGACGCCAAATACCTGTCGCGCCGCATCGTGCGGATGGCGTGGGAAGACATCGGCCTGGCCGATCCGCGCGCGATGCAGCTGGCCAACGACGCGGCCGCCACCTACGAGCGCCTCGGTTCGCCGGAAGGCGAGCTGGCGCTGGGGCAGGCGGTGATCTACCTGGCGATCGCGGCTAAGAGCAACGCCGGCTACAACGCCTTCAACCAGGCCATGGCCTTCGTCAAGAAAGACAAGTCGCGCGAAGTGCCGGTCCACCTGCGCAACGCGCCGACCAAGCTGATGAAGGAACTGGGCTACGGCCACGAATACCGCTACGCCCACGACGAGCCGCACGCCTATGCGGCCGGCGAAACCTACTTCCCCGACGACATGCGCGAACCGGGCTGGTACCAGCCCGTGCCGCGCGGCCTGGAAAGCAAGATCGCCGACAAGATGGCCTTCCTGCGCAAGCTTGACGAGGACGCCGGCAAGTAGGGCTTACCGCTCGCTGTCGACAAGCATCGTCAGCAGGCGCGACAACTCCTTGCGGTCGGCCTCGGACAGCGGGGCGAAATTCTGGCTGGTGACCTTGGGCACGACTTGCTGACACTGGTGCAGCTTGGCGCTGCCTTCGGGCGTGAGCGTGTGTATCATGGCGCGGCCCAGGCCCGGGCGGCGCTCGACCAATCCCATCTTCATCAGCCTGGTCACCAGCGTTCCGAATGCCTGGTCCGAATTGAACGTCAGCTCGGCCAGCCCGTGCATGGTGCTGCCGGGATTCCGGTCGATCTCGCGCAGCGCGTTCCATTGAACCAGGCTCACGCCCAGCGGAGCAAGTTGCGCTTCCAGCGCGCGGTGCTGGCGGTGCTGGGCTTTTTTGACCAGCAGGCCAAGGGCTTCGAGGGAAATAGTCATATCAACATATTTATATATCGGGGTGCCGCTGTCAAGAATCGGTTGACATGTAAGTATATTTATATAAATATGTTTATATATTTTCCAAGGAGGCACAATGAATTTGCAATTACTTGATGGCAAGGTGACGGTTGCGGTGAGCGACCAGGGGCAGGGGCGCGCTTTCCTGCTGCTGCATGGCGGCGCCGGACCGGGATCCGTCGCCGGGCTGGCAGCGGCCCTGGCGACGAAGGCGCGCGTGCTCACGCCGACGCATCCCGGTTTCAATGGCGAACCCAGGCCCGAAGGCTTGGCCAGTGTCGGCGACCTGGCGCGGGCCTACGTGGACTTGATCGCCAGGCTGGAGCTGAAGGATGTGGTGGTCATCGGCAATTCCGTCGGCGGCTGGATCGCTGCCGAGATGGCGTTGCTGGAACCGGGCCGGGTGGCGGGCATTGTGCTGCTCAACGCTGTCGGCATCGCCGGGGAGATCGTCAATCCGGTCAAGCTGCCGCCTGCCGAGCGCGCGGCGCATGTCTTCCACGACCCGCAACGATATTCGCTGGCGCCGGCCACGCCGGAGGCGGCCGCCGTCATGGCCGCCAACCATGCCACGCTGAAGGTCTATGCGGGACAGCCGTTCATGCACGATCCGACCCTGCAGGCGCGGCTGGCGCGCATGCCGGTGCCGGCGCTGGTGGTGTGGGGCGTCAGCGACCGCATCGTGGATGTGGACTATGGCCGCCGCCTCAGCGACAGCATGCCCGGCGCAAGATTCGCGACGGTGGCGGAGGCCGGCCATTTCCCGCAGATCGAGCAATTGTCGGAAGTGGTCGGCATGATCGACACCTTTTCCAGCGAGCAGATGTTGTAAGATGGAGCATTGAGCATTGATGAAGCTGGCTAGACGAGGAATGTATGCAGCAGGTGATAAAGGTCGATGGAATCGAGGTCTATATTGAAGGCGAGGGCACCGAGACCATCGTGATGATCCACGGTTGGCCCGACACCCACCGCGTGTGGGACGCGCAGGTGGAGGAGCTCAAGCAGCGCTATCGCTGCGTGCGCTTCACCTTGCCGGGGTTCGACATCACCAAGCCGCGCCGTTCGTATTCGCTGGACGGCACCATCCGCTTCATCTCGTACGTCGTCAACAGCGTCAGCCAGAAGCAGAAGGTAATCCTGATGCTGCATGACTGGGGCTGCATGTTTGGCTACGAATATTACATGCGCAACAAGCAAGCGGTGTCGGCCATCATCGGCGTCGACATCGGCGATGCGCAGTCGAAGGCTGTGCAGCGCTCGCGCACGCTGTCGCAAAAGTTGATGGTCAACGGCTACCAGGGCACGCTGGCGCTGGCCTGGGCCATCGGCGGGCCGATCGGCAACATCATGACGCGCACGATGGCGCGCGTCCTGGGTGTGCCGTCGCCGAAGGAATTCATCAGCGCCAAGATGAACTTCCCATACTACATCGCCGCCGCTGGCGAATCCGGTTCCTACCGTTCGCTGGTGCCGTTCGTGCCCAAGGTGCCGATGCTGTTCATTTTCGGCGCCAGGAAACCGTTCATGTTCCATTCGGACGCATGGGCGGACAAGCTGGCGCAAAAAGAGGGCTGCAAGGTTGTGGCCTTCAACACCGACCACTGGCCGATGCTGCGCCAGCCCGAGCGGTTCAATCAACTGGTGATGGGATGGCTGGAAAAACCGGCCGACAACGACGAAGCCGCCGAGGAAAACGCGGCGGCCTGATTGATTAGCGCAGGCGGATAGGTTTCACGTACGGAGCGAACGGCGGCGCCGGCAGCTGCACCGAGGCGTAGGCCTGGCGGAAGCACGCGGCCTTGCTGTTTTCGACGTCGGTGGTGCTGCTTACGACTTTGCCGCTGGCGTCCAGCGTCAGGATGATTACCACTGGATACTTGGACATGTCGTGGCAGTTGCCGCGCTCGTCCAGTTTCTGCGCCTTGTTGTAGTTGATCGAGATCTCTTCGTACTTGCTCGCCTTGTCGTTCGGGAACTGGGCGTTGAACTTGGCCATCTCGCCGGCAAAGGCCGGATTGGCCGGTGGCGGTGCCTCATCCTTCGGCGGGCCGCCCATGGTCGAGCAGCCTGCTGCGGCAATCATCAGGGCGCCGATGGCGCCGATTTTCAGAAATGGTGTTTTCAAACTATTCTCCTCGGGTGTCTGTATTGTTGACGTATCGTACATAGTCCGAGGATTTCATGGCGCACGATTAGTTGCGTAGGTGAAATCCTACAGCCAGCAAGCCGTGCAGTTCAGTGGCGAATTTATGTTTGAAGGCGGCCCATCCATGCGGCACCTCGGTGTCGGCCGGCAGGCGCACCCGCACCACGCCCGAGCCGGCGGCGTCGATCAGCATCAGGCCGTTGTTGGGCACCTCGAAGCATTGCCCCTGGCGCAGCATGAAGTCGGTGTTTTCGCCGTAGGCGGTGATCCAGGCGGTGCCGTCCAGGCATTCGACATAGCGGCCCGCCGCGTGGGCGATCCGCAGTGGATGGTTTTCCGTCAGGCGGTATTCCGCCTGGCCCTGCGATACTGCGAGTAATTCCGGTTGCATGGCTGCCTCCTGCTGTGGTGAATCATGCAAGCAGAATACGCAGCGGCGGCCGACCATAACAGATGCAATAAAACGAAATTGTTACCGTCACAAAGCGGTTTTGGCTAAACTGTCATGGTCGAAATTTGCGGTCGCTGTACCTGTCGCGGCAGGGCGGGGCGGGCGCACAATAACAAAATGTCCACCTCACTGAACCTGTACGAGCATCTGGCCAACGAGCTGGGCGGCCTGATCGCCAGCCGCGTGTTCGCGCCGGGCGACCGCCTGCCGTCGATCCGCCACCTGGCGCAGCAGAAGCGGCTGTCGGTCAGCACCGTGATGCAGGCGCTGCGGCTGATGGAGGACCGCGGCCTGGTCGACGCCAAGCCGCAGGCCGGCTACTACGTGCGCCACCGCCAGCGCATGATGGCGGTGATGCCCGATGCCGGGCATTTGCAGGAGCCGGCCTATGTCGGCATCAACAACCTGCTGATGCGGATACTGAAGGCCAACGAGGACCCCGGCGTCGTGCAGCTGGGCTCGGCGTGGCCGGTGGACGAACTGCTGCCGTTGAAACGCATGCAAAAGACCGTGGCCGCCGTCGCCCGGCGCGATCAAAGCCTGCTGAGCACGGTCAGCTGCTACGAGACCAACCACCCGGATTTCAGCCGCCAGATCGAGCGCCGCGCGCTGGACTGGGGACGGATCGACCCCGGCGAAATCGTCGTCACCGGCTCCTGCACCGAGGCGATCAGCCTGTGCCTGCGCGCCGTGGCCAGGGCCGGCGACACCATCGCCATCGAATCAGCCACGTATTTCGTGCTGCTGCAGCTGATCGAGTCGCTGGGCATGAAGGCGCTGGAGATCCCGACCCATCCGAAGACCGGCCCGTCCATCGACGCGCTGGAGGTGGCGCTGAACGCCGGCCTGGTGCGGGCCGTGCTGCTGATCCCGAACGCCAACAATCCACTGGGCTGCGTCATGCCGGAGGCGAACAAGCAGCGGCTGGCTGCGCTGCTGTCGCGCCACGACATTCCGCTGATCGAGGACGACGTCTATACCGACCTGTGCTTTACGCCGCAGCGGCCCTGGCCCGTCAAGGCCTACGACACCAGTGGCAACGTCATGCTGTGCTCATCGTTCTCCAAGGCGGTCAGCCCCGGCGCGCGGGTCGGCTACGTGCTGGCGGGGCGCTATGCGCAGGACATCGCCTTGCTGAAGGTGGTGTCCAGCGGCGCCAACAGCCACTTCTTCCAGGCCGTGCTGGCGGATTTCCTGACCGGCAGCGCCTACGAGATCCAGCTGCGCAAGATGCGCCGCGCGCTGTCGCAGCGCATCGCCCGCATGTCCGACGCCATCTGCGGCAGCTTCCCGCACGAGTGCACGGTGTCCGAGCCGCAGGGCGGCTTCGTGCTGTGGGTCAGCCTGCCGCAGCAGGTGGACGCGCTGGCGCTGCACCACGTGGCGATAGAGCGGGGCGTGGCCTTCATGCCGGGCCAGCTGTTCTCCGCCTCCGGCAAGCACGGCAATTACATCCGCCTCAACTGCGGCAACGCCTGGAGCCCGCGCGTGGGGGCGGCCATCGCCACGCTGGGCGAGCTGGTGCATCGCGCCGCCTGAATATTTCATTTCCCACCCGTTTTTTGCACTTCAGACGCCGTTTCCGGCGTTTCGTCGCTTGCCGGTGGCTGCCCATACGGCCTTTAGGTACAGTACAACCATACCAAGCAGCCTTAGTAAGTAACCGAAACCAACCACCTGAAGGAGCACATCATGAACATCGCTAAAAACATGGAAATCATCTTCGTCGCCGCTACCGTACTGGCCGCCGCCACGAGTTTCGCCACTGCCGCCGACGCTCCCGTCGCTCCGGTCGCGCCAGCCGCCAAAGTCGCCGTGTCGACCGCCAAGATGCAAGTCGTCACCGTGACTGCCAAGCGCCTGACCGCCGCCGAAAAAGCAGCCCTGTAATTCCGCCAGCCGGCGGGCTGTTCAAAACTCGCAAGGAAGTGGCATCCTCTTGGTACAATTGACGTTTTCGATACAACGGCATTTGTTCCCATGATTGATATCCAACTTCTCCGTAAAGACATAGCCAACGTCGCCGCGCGCCTGGCGACCCGCAAGTTTCAGCTCGATGTGGACGCGTTCAACGCCCTCGAAGCCGAACGCAAAGCGATCCAGACGCGCACCGAAGAGCTGCAGGGCAAGCGTAACTCGCAGTCCAAGCTGATCGGTATGATGAAGGGCAAGGGCGAAGACACCACCGCCCTGATGGCGGAAGTGGCCGGTCTGGGCGACGAGCTCAAGGCCAACGAAACGGGGCTGGCCGCCGTGCAGGCCAAGTTGGCCGATTTCATGCAGGCGATTCCCAACCTGCCGCACGAATCGGTCCCGGTTGGGACGGATGAAGCGGGCAACGTCGAAGTGCGTAAAGTCGGCACGCCGCGCGCCTTTGAATTCGAAGTGAAAGACCACGTCGATGTCGGTGGCCCGCTGGGCCTGGACTTCGATGTCGCGACCAAGCTGACCGGCTCGCGCTTCTCGGTCATGAAAGGCGGCATCGCCCGTCTGCACCGCGCGCTGGCGCAGTTCATGCTGAACACCCACACCGACGAGCACGGCTACACCGAATGCTACACGCCGTACATGGTCAACGCCGATTCGCTGCGCGGCACCGGCCAGCTGCCGAAGTTCGAAGCCGACCTGTTCTCGGTGAAAAAAGGCGGCGCCGAAGGCGAGGGCGAGAACTTCTACCTGATCCCGACCTCGGAAGTCACGCTGACCAACCTGGTGCGCGACGAGATCGTTGCCGCCGACACGCTGCCGCTGAAGATGACCGCGCACACGCCGTGCTTCCGCTCGGAGGCGGGCAGCTACGGCCGCGACACCCGCGGCATGATCCGCCAGCACCAGTTCGACAAGGTCGAGATGGTGCAGGTGGTGCATCCGGACACCTCGTACGCGGTGCTGGACGAGATGGTCGGCCATGCGGAAACCATCCTGCAACGCCTGGGCCTGCCGTACCGCGTAATGTCGCTGTGCACCGGCGACATGGGCTTCGGCGCCACCAAGACTTATGACCTGGAAGTGTGGCTGCCGGCGCAGAACACTTACCGTGAGATTTCGTCGCTGTCGAATTGCGAAGCCTTCCAGGCGCGCCGCATGCAGGCGCGTTTCCGCAACGCCCAGGGCAAGCCGGAACTGCTGCACACCCTGAACGGCTCTGGCCTGGCGGTCGGCCGCACGCTGGTCGCCGTGCTGGAAAACTACCAGCAGGCGGATGGTTCGGTGGAGATCCCGGCGGTGCTGCGTCCGTACATGGGCGGATTAACGCATCTGAAGGCGTAAATACTCCTTCCCTTTTCCCAACGGCCTGCTATAATCTTGCCTTCTCGCAGCAGCCGGTGGGAAAACGGAGAGGTGGCAGAGTGGTCGAATGTACTTGACTCGAAATCAAGCGTAGGGGCGACCCTACCGTGGGTTCGAATCCCACCCTCTCCGCCACATAACGCTGCTGAAAGAAATGTACCATCAGGAGAGGTGGCAGAGTGGTCGAATGTACTTGACTCGAAATCAAGCGTAGGGGCGACCCTACCGTGGGTTCGAATCCCACCCTCTCCGCCAGAACAAATAGGAAAGGCTCCCGCAAGGGAGCCTTTTTTATTTGTTCTGGCGGAGAGGAGCGAGCACCGCTCGCGTGTGGGATTCGAAGACTCGCGCGTACTCGCGCGAGGGCGGCCTGCGGGATGTAGGCGAATCCCACCCTCTCCGCCAGAACAAATAGGAAAGGCTCCCGCAAGGGAGCCTTTTTTATTTGTGCGGGCGGACTGTGGGTCAGGGCGATATGGCTGCTTGCGCCTCCAGGTCGGCCGTGTCCAGCACCAGCGCGGTCAGCTGCTCGGTCAGTTCGTTGTGCCGGCGCTGGTTGGGCGCCGTCTTGTCCACCTCAGCCAATACCCTGACCGCCTCGGCTTCCAGCGCCGCATCGTAGCCGTGCTTTTGCAGGTGCGAGATCAGGATTTGCGCCGTATTGAGCAACACGCGTAAATTGCCGGGCAACTTCAGCCGCGCGGCGCGCATCCAGTCGACCGCCTCATCCAGCCTGTGGGTCTTCCACAGCAGCACGCCGTTGTTCATGATATCGGACACCTCCTTGCGCGCGGCCGCGATCAGCGCAGTGCCCTCGTCACCCATGTGCACGTAGTTGAAGACTTTTTGTACCTCGTCGCGTATGGCTTTGTCGTCATCGTTGTTCTGGATAATGTGGCACAGCAGCTTGATCGCAGGCTCCTTGTTGCCGACCTCGAACAGCAAGGTCGCGATATCGAGGCAGGTGTTGGGGTCGGGGAGGCTGGCGGCGCTGGCGCTGGCCAGCATCGCTTCCAGTTCCTGGCCGATGACGATGGCCTGCTGGTCGTCGCCGTTGTCCAGGCACACCAGCCCCTCGGTGATCCTGGCGCGAAGCTGGCTCACATCGCCTGAAAACTTCCTTTGCACGGTCTCCAGTATCTGCATGGCCTCCTTGGGCGCTTTCTTGAGGCCGCACACCCGCGCCAGGCCAAAATAGGGATCCGCCGTTTTATGGACCGAATGTTCGCCCACGCTGATGCACTTGCGGAAGGCCTTCTCGGCCAGCGGCACGTCGCCCAGTCTCAGCGAGACTTCGCCCAGCGTCTTTTGCCGGTGCACGGAATTGGGTGAAATCTTGGCGGCGCGTTCGAGCACGTTGCACGCCTGCTCCGATTGCCCCAGCTGCTTGTGCGCGGCGGCGAGCTGGTCGTAGGCGTCGAGATACAGGCGGTTTTCGGTGATCACCTCCTGGAACATCTGGCAGGCCACGCTGTATTCGCCTTCCAGCAGGCGGATCTTGGCCAGGCCGACCTTGGCCCAGCTGAAGTCGCGGTCGCGCAATACCTGTTCATAGATCGCGCCGGCCTTGTCGCGCTGGCCGCATTTGAGCAGCAGGCCGGCCTTCATGCGCAGCAAGTCGTTTTCGTACAGGGGATTGCCGGCGATCTGGAAGTCGCACAGCAGGGCGGCGCCGGCGTAGTCCTTTTTCAAATAGGCCAGGTCGATCTTCTTGAATACTTGTTTCTTTTGCCAGATGCGGTTCAAACGGGTGGTCAAGATGCCTTCCGTGATGGGTTTGATCAGGTAGGCGTCGGGCTGGTGTTCGGCGGTGCCCATCACCGAATCGGCGCTCTTCTCGGCCGACACCATGATAAATATGCAACTAGGCATGAGGGCGTTCTTGCTGCGCGCCTCTTCCAGGATTTGCTGGCCGTTCTTGGCGCCGTCGAGGTGGTAGTCGCACAGGACGACGTCGTAGCGCTTGTTGACGAGCAGGGCGAGCGCCTCGCAGCCCTCCGATGCCTGGTCGATGTGCTTTGCGCCCATGCCGCGCAGGCTCTCGCGCAGCAGCTGGCGGATGCTGGCGCAATCGTCGATCACCAGATATTGCTTGTCGGCCCAGTTGGCGGATGGGGCTTGCGATGTGCTCGGCGTGTTCATGGTGTTCCCTCTTTGCTTGGAAGTTTCCATATGGAAACTGACTATTGCCAATTTAGTCTAACCTGACTATCCTGTCAAACAGGACTTAACGGACAGTGTGCAAAAAGGAGACGAGGATGGCGGAGGTACTGACCACGGGTGAGGCTGCGCGTATTTGCGGGGTCAACTTCCGGACCGTATCGCGTTGGATAGACCGCGGCTTGCTGCAGGCCTATAAGTTGCCGGGCAGGGGGGACAAGCGCGTGCTGGGCGAGGAATTGCGCCGGTTTATGCGTGAGCACAACATTCCGGACGGATCGGCGCCGGCCTTGCCCAGGCGCGTGCTGATCGTCGACGACGAGCCGGCGATGGCGCACGCGATAGAGCGCGTGCTGCGCCAGGCGGGTTTCGAGACCGCGCTGGCGGCCAACGGCTTCGAGGCCGGAGCCATGCTGTCGATCTTCAAGCCGGCGGTGATGACGCTGGATTTGCGCATGCCCGGCCTGGACGGCATGGCGGTCCTGCGCTTCCTGCGCCAGGCCGGCTCGTCCGCTCCGGTCAGGACGCTGGTGGTCTCGGCCGACTCGGAGGAGCGTCTGCGCGAAGCGCTGGCCCTGGGCGCCCATGGCATCCTGCGCAAGCCGTTCGGCAACGAAGAACTGCTGGCGGAGGTGGAACGGATGTGCGAAGCTTGATGTTACTTAAGGGGGATGCATGCCCGCTGTGAGCTACCATTTTCATTTTCCCGACGGCCGCGCCGAAACGATCGAGGCGGGACCGCAAGCCGTTGCCGATGACGCGCTCTTGCCCGACTGGACGCGGCTGGAACACAGCCAGTGTCCCAACTGTCCGCTCTCCAGCGCCACCACGCCGCGCTGCCCGATGGCGCTGCAATTCGTCAAGGTGATCGCCAGGATGGGGCCGCTGTGCTCCTACGACGAGGTCGCGGTGCGGGTCGACACGCCTGCGCGCAGCGTGACCACCAACACCACCGTCCAGCGCGCGATAGGCTCGCTGCTGGGCCTGCTGGCGGCCGAGAGCGCCTGTCCCCATACGGCCTTCCTCAAGCCGATGGCGCATTTCCATCTGCCGTTCGCGACCGAGGAAGAGACGATCTACCGGGCCGCCTCCATGCATCTGCTGGCCCAGTATTTCATCGGCCGGCAGGGCAGGGCGCCGGACTGGCAACTGGCCGGCCTGAAGGCGAGCTACAAGGAGCTGCAGAGCGTCAACGGCGCGATGGCCAACCGCCTGCGCGCCATCAGCAGCGGCGACGGCACGGTCAACGCGCTGATCCTGCTCGACCTGCTGGCCAAGGCGCTGCACTACTCGATCGACGACGCGTTGGAAGAGATCCAGTCGCTGTTCGTCAAGCAGGCTTAGTCCGGCCTGGCTAGATGCGCATGTGCTGGACCACGTAGTCGATGAAGGCGCGCAGCTTCGGCGACGCATAGCGGCTGGCGGGCCACAGCATCGAGAACGTCACCGTCTGGTCCATGTAGTCGTCCAGGATGGTGATCAGGTGGCCGTCCTTCAATTCTTCGGCGACGATGAAGGTCGGCAGGAAGGCGATGCCTTCGCCCTGCAGCAGCGCATAGGTGACGGCCTCGATGGTGCTGCAGGTCATATGTTCCTTCAGTTCCGGCTCTGGCTCGTCGGCCGCCAGGTTGAAGGGCCAGCGCTCGATGCGGCCTGTGGCGGGAAACTTGTGCAGCAGGCAGGCGTGCCGCGCCAGTTCGCGCGGATGGGCCGGCGTGCCGTGCCGCTTCAGGTAGTCGGGGGCCACCACCACCACCTGCTTGCACGAGCCGATGCGGCGCGAGGCCAGCCTTGAATCGTGCTGGGTGCCGGTGCGGATGACGGCGTCGAAGCCTTCCTCTATGATGTCGACCATGCGTTCGGACAGGTCGATGTCGAGCGCGATGTCGGGATACTGCCGCGCGAAACCGGTCAGCGTCGGCATGATGAGGCCCGTCAGCTGCGGCGTGCTGACGCGCAGGCGCCCGCGCGGGGCGCCCGACATCTCGGACAGTTCGCCCTCGGCCGCCTCCACCTCGCTCAAGATGCGCCGGCAGCGTTCGAGGAACAGCATGCCCTCGCTGGTGAGCGTGATGCTGCGCGTGCTGCGATGGAACAGGCGCACCGACAGCCGTTCCTCCATCCGCGCGATGCTCTTGCCGACGGCCGACGACGACACACCAAGCTGTGTACCGGCCTTGGTGAAGCTGCGCGTCTCCGCCACGGTCACAAACATCGAAATGCCGCTCAGGCTATCCATATCTTCCTCATGACGCTTGTTTTTCGGGAGCCGATCAGTACCGATTGTAGATGAATCTGTCCGATATCTTGGGACGCCCGGGCCATTTATCTTTCGTTTCCCGTCCCTTACATTGGACTCCTGTTCATTTCATATTCATCGAGAAAATCATGTTCAAGCTTATGTCTGAAGTAAAGGTCGGTCCTTACACCTTTTCCCACCGCGTGGTGCTGGCGCCGCTGACCCGCATGCGCGCCGAAGCCGGAGCCAAGCCCGGCCCGCTGATGGCCGAATACTATGCGCAGCGCGCCTCCAAGGGTGGCTTCCTGATCGGCGAAGCCACCATCGCCGCTGAAAACGGAAACGGCTACCTGGGCGCGCCCGGCCTGTACGACGACAGCCAGATCGCCGGCTGGAAGCAGGTGACCGACGCCGTGCACGCAAAGGGCGGCAAGATCTTCCTTCAGCTGTACCATGCGGGCCGCCAGTCTAACAAGGACGTGCAGCCCG
The DNA here is from genome assembly GCF_964254095.1 of Duganella sp. LjRoot269. NCBI lineage: Bacteria > Pseudomonadati > Pseudomonadota > Betaproteobacteria > Burkholderiales > Oxalobacteraceae > Duganella > Duganella sp. LjRoot269. Next base: position 2,583,829 of record NZ_CAXUSL020000001.1, read on the forward strand.
CCGGCAGCATCCCGGTCGGTCCGTCCGAAGTGCCGCACGGCGGCGTCGCCTACACCACCGAAGGCTGGGTGCCGAACACGCCGAACCGCGCGCTGACGATTGCTGAAATCGAAGGCCTGGTCGAAAGCTTCCGTCTGGCCGCCATCCGCGGCAAGGAAGCTGGTTTCGACGGCGTCGAACTGCACGCCGCCAACGGCTATCTGTTCGACCAGTTCCTGCAGGACGGCAGCAACAGGCGCACCGATATCTACGGAGGCTCGTTCGAGAACCGCGCTCGCTTCCTACTCGACGCCACCAAGGCGGTGATCTCGGTATGGGGCAGCGACAAGGTCGCGGTGCGCATTGGCCCAAGCGGTAGCTGGGGCGACATGTCGGACACCAATCCGGAAGGGCTGTTCAGCTACGTGGCGGCGCAGCTGGCGCAACTGAAGCTGGCCTACCTGCACCTGATCGAGCCTCGCATCGCCGGCAATATCGAAGACGAGACCAAGGACCAAGCGCCGCTGGCCGCGCAGCTGATCCGCAAGCACTACAGGGGCGTGATCATGGCCGCCGGTGGCTTCGACCGGCAATCGGCCGAAGCGATCCTGGAAACGGGCGACGCCGACCTGGTGGCTTTCGGCCGCCACTTCATCGCCAACCCGGACCTGCCGGAGCGCTTCCGCAACGACTGGCCGCTGAACGAGTACGACCGTCCGAGCTTCTTCGGCGGCAGCGAAATCGGCTACACCGACTACCCGGCGTACCGGGAATCGGAGTTGGCCCGCGCCGCCTGACGCGGTTTATTTCAACCGCAGCACTTCTTGGCCTTCTTGCCGCTGCCGCAAGGGCAGGGATCGTTGCGGCCGACCTTGGTCGCCTTGGGCAGGGGCTTGTGCCAGAAGGCGTGGATCTGGATCACCGCCGGCGCGATCTTCGCGGCGCGGTTGGCGTCATCGCGCTGGAACGGCGCCAGCAAGGCCGGCTGGCTGGCCCGCAGCGGGGCCCAGCTTTCCGCATCCAGCTGCACGCCGGCCAGGAAACCCTCGCACCACGCGTCGGCGGTCCAGGTGCCGCCGCATTCGTAGATCGGTTCGAAACTGTCCGGATCCTTGGCCATCCACTCGACCATGTATTGGTAGTGCCGCAGTACCAGGCTGGTGGCCGCGTCGGTCTGGCCGGCCGGATCGGCGCCCCATACCAGCGGCAGCCACTGCTCCTGCGGCGGCTGGCGCGGGCCGATGACGATCGCGGTCAGGAATCCTTCCAGCTTCGAAACGTCCATAGCCTGCGGCCCGAGCGCGGCCAGCAGGTCGTCCAGGTCATCGTATTCGTCGTCGTTGAGGGGCGTGCTGGACATGATGGTGTTCTCGTGCGTGGAAAGCCGTCATTCTACTCGTGTGGGCATGTTTGCGAGTTTAGCAATATGATGCGGTAAGGCACCATTCAATACGATCATTCAAGGAGCAGACATGACAACCATAAAAATGCTGGCCGCAGCCAGTTTGCTGATGAGCGCGGCTTGGGCCGCCGCCGCCCCGACTGCCGCGCCGGACGCCGCCCAAGTGAAGGCCGCGCACGACATGCTGGCGGCCATGCAGGCGGAAAAAATGCTGCGCACCACGGCCGGCATGAGCAAGTATCCAAGCCCGGCGCAGCGCGAAATCGTGATGGCCAAGGTGGTCAAGCTGCCCGCCGAAGAAATCTACGGCCGCCTGGCGCTGCCGGTGGCGCGCCTGCTCAGTACCGAGACGGCAGCCGAGATGACCCGCTACTACCAGTCCAGCTACGGCCAGAAAGTGCTGATGCAGACCTACAACGGCCCGCCGCGCCTGTATCCGGAAGATCCGAAGCCGACGCCGGCGGAAAAGCTGGAGCTGAAGAAGCCGGCCTACGTCAAGGCCAGCCAGGAGTTCAAGGCGGCCGAGCCGGCCATTCATCACGAAGCGTTCGTGCTGCTGAGCGAAATCAACAAGGCCAAGTAAGTTGTTAATTTGTAAAAAATACCGGATACTCCAGCATCTCGCTTACCAAGGAAGATAGATGCTGAAGAAAATCGTTCTCGCCATCGCTTTGCTGCCGCTGGCCGTACAGGCGTCCAACCTGCCCGATTATCCGTTCATCCACACCGTCGGCGAAGGCTTTGTATTCGTCATGCCGGACATGGGCGAGATCGACTTCGATGTCAGCGCCTTCGACCCCGACAGCAATGCCGCCGTGGCCCTGGTGCAGGCGCGGGTGGCGGAAATCCAGGCGCTGCTGGCCGAGCAGGGCAATACGCAAGCCGGCGACAGCGTGGCCGAGGCGGGCTTTCGCGACATGCGCAAGGAAATGCGTAAGGCCGCCGCCAACGCCGATCCGAACGCCGCGCCCGAGTATGAAATCCGCAGCGCCGTCCACGTCGTCGTGCGCGACCTGGGCAAATGGCGCGCCGTCATGCAGGGCTTGCTGGGCAAGCCCAACATCGACCGCCTGGCGACCACCTTCGGCAAGTCCGACCGCGTCAAGGTCGAACAGGAACTGACGACCGAAGCGATCAAGGACGCGCAACGTCGCGCCGAAGGCATGGCTGCCGGCTTTGGCAAGAAGGTGGGCGCGGTGACGGCGATCTCGTCCGGTCAATTGCGCAACCTGACCAATGCCGTAGGCCTGATGCCGACCGACTTCTACAACGCCCGTCGCGGCACCAACGCCTCGTCGGCGGAGAAGGACTTCCTGTCGATCCAGGCGCTGCGCTGGTCGCAAACGGTGGACGTGATTTTCCGCATCAAATAAGCCAGACGACGCCATGCGACAGCCTGCGTGCGCTGCCGCACGCAGGCGCCGCATCGGCCGCTTGTTTATTCCGCTTTGCGCCCGATCTGTCACTTGACTGCCAACTCAAGGAGAACAGCCATGGCCGCTACCGATATCCGTGCCCACACCACGCCCGAACCCGACATGCCGCCGCCGCAGCCGGAAAAAGATCCGCCGCCGGACAACATGCCGCTGCCCGACCAGGCGCCGATCGAAGAGCCGACGCCGAAACAGCCGCCGATCAAGACTTGATCTTGTAAAGGGAGAAAGTGTGATGGTTGTTGCTCAAGGGATACATATTTTCATGTTTGTGTTCTTCGTCACACCAGCGTCAAGAAAGAGTTTCTATAATTTAGTCATGTCATCGGTTTTTCGTTCACGGAGAGCATCATGGGCAATTCATTACACAACAAAATCTACCTCGGCCGTCGCAGCGTTGCCCTGAGCACCAAGCGTGTACAAGCCTTGATTTGTGTAGCGGCGTTTGCCTCCATCGGCCTGATCTGGCTGGCGATCCGAGCGTTCTGAACGCACTTTATTTTCTCGCGCATTGTTATCGTTTCTGGCTGCGGGGGCGCATTTTCTTGCCGTCCCCCGGCCGGGCGCGTACCATGAGGGCCGCAGCAGCCTCTTATGGAAAAAATAGCAATGAAGAATGAGAAATTAACGCAGGACGAATACAACGCACTCGATGAAGTCAAGCGCGGCATCAAGGGCGAGCGCGTCAGCGCCTGCGTCGGACGCAACACCAAGCGCCTGGCCGGCCTGAAACTGTTCACCATCGCCAAGAACGGCCGCATCTCGCTGACCGACAAGGGCGAGCAGACGCTGTTCCTGCGCCGCTGCGTGCTGGGCCTGCGCGCCATCGAGGCCGACCCGGCCAGCGCCATCGATGCCGATGTCGCCATGTTCCTCGGCAAGAAATCCCACATCGTGCCGCGCGCCGAGGGCGGCTTCGACATCAGCGACAAGGGCAGGGAATCGTTGGCCGATATCGCCAGTCAAGGCTTGTAAGACGCTAGTGGCGTACACGGCGGGTTTTTTTTGCTGTAATGTAGAGTTATAAAACAGCAATGAGAGCGCGCCAAACGCCATGAAATTCGAAACTTTGCGGAAGTTCAGGAAACTGTTCGGCATGCTGGCGGCGGCGGTCGCCGCTGTGCTGCTGGTGGTGTCGCTGTTCGTGGCCCATGTGCTGCAGCAAAGCCAGCAGCGCTACTACGACAACGCTGCCGAAACCTCCCACAATCTCGCCATCACGCTGGAAAACTTCCTGCACTCGCATTTCGAGGAAGTCGACCTGGCCATGCGCCGCGCCGGCAAGGAATTCACCGCCATGCACCGCGACGGGCGCTTCGACGACGCCCAGTTCAGCGCCTTCCTGCGCTCGCTGCGGGAGCGCATCCCCAACGCGCGCTCCGTGCGCGGCTCCGACGCCGCCGGCCGCGTGATCTACGGCGAAGAAATCGACCTGGCCCATCCGCAGGACATGAGCGTGCGCGAATTTTTCCAGCGCGCCCGGACCGAACACGACCTGATCATCGGCGTGCCGGTCAAGTCGCGCATCAGCGGCGAGTGGGTGCTGCCGCTGGTGTATCCGCTGGCGCTGCCGGACGGCAGTTTCGGCGGCACGGCCTACGTCAACATGAACAGCTCGCGCCTGACCGAATTGTTCTCGTCGCTCAACGTCGGCCAGCACGGCTCGATTGTCCTGCTGGACGACCGGCGGCGCGTGATCCACCGCTACCCCATGATCAAGGAGGTGGAAATCGGCACCGCCGTCCAGGTCACGGCGCCGACCCAGGCCATCCTCGACGGCAAGCGCAACAGCGCCACTTATAACACTGTCAGCCCGCGCGACGGCATGGAGCGCACCGCCAGCGTGGAGCGGGTCGGCGGCTATCCGATCTTCGTGGCCGTGGCCCTGGCCAGCGAGGACTTCCTGGCGCCATGGCGCAAGGAGGTGCGCAACTCGATCATCTTCCTTGGCTTGCTGGTGGCGTTCGCGGCCGCGCTGCTGGTGGGCGTGTGGTATGCGCTGAGGAAGCAATACCAATCGCTGCTGCAACTGATCGAAACCGACCGCGCGCTGCAAGGCTCGCTGGCCCAGCTGACGGAGTCCGAATCGCGCTGGCGCTCGCTGACCGAGGGCTTGCCGCAGATGGTCTGGACCGTGACGCCGGAACTGCGCATCGACTTCATGAGCCACCATTGGGAACGCTTCAGCGGCGTTCCCGCCGCGCAGCTGCTCGCGGCGGGCGACTGGGCGCCGGTGCTGCATCCGGACGACCGTGCGGCGCTGCAGGCCGAGTGGCGCCGCGCCGCCGCGGCCGGCGACGAATTCCGCGTCGATTGCCGCCTGCGCCGCCAAGACGGCAGCTGGCGGGTGTTCGACAACCGCGCCTTGCCACGCAAGGACGAGCGCGGCAGGATACTGGGCTGGGTCGGCAGCAGCACCGACCATACCGAGTCGCGCTCCGCGCACGTCGCGCTGCAGCTGGCCAAGGACGAGGCCGACAAGGCAGGGCGCGCCAAGTCGGAATTCGTCGCCAACATGAGCCATGAAATCCGCTCGCCGATGAACGCGGTGCTGGGCATGCTGCAACTGCTGCAGCAGACCGAGATGAGCGAACGCCAGCAGGATTACGCGGCCAAGGCGCATTCGGCGGCCAGCGCCTTGCTGGGGCTGCTCAACGACATCCTCGATTTCTCCAAGGTGGAGGCGGGCAAGCTGGCGCTGGACCCGCATCCGTTCCGGCTCGACAAGCTGTGGCGCGACCTGGCGGTGATCCTGTCGGCCAACGTCGGCACCAAGAATATCGAAGTGCTGTTCCGCATCGACCCGGCATTGCCGGCGCTGGTGATCGGCGATGCGCTGCGGCTGCAGCAGATCCTGCTCAACCTGGCGGGCAACGCCATCAAGTTCACGGAGCAGGGCGAGGTCGTGCTGTCGGCGCAACTGCTGTCGCGCAGCGAGAGCGCGATGTCGGTCGCGTTTGCGATCCGCGACACCGGCATCGGCATTTCGGACGAGCAGTGCCAGCGCATCTTCGACGGTTTTTCGCAGGCCGAGGCGTCGACCGCGCGCCGCTACGGCGGCACTGGCCTGGGACTGGCGATCAGCCAGCGCCTGGTGCAGTTGATGGGCGGCACGTTGCGCGTGACCAGCGAACCGGGGCAGGGCAGCCTGTTTGATTTCGTCGTCGAGTTCGGCGTGGCGGCGGAGCAGCCGGAGGCGCCGCTGGCTGAATTTGCGGCAGGCATGCCGTCGATGGAATCGATGCGCGGCCTGAAATGCCTGGTGGTGGACGACAATCCGATCGCCCGTACCGTGCTCGGCGAGATGGCCGCCTCGTTCGGCTGGGAGGTCGATATCGCCGAGGGCGGCTACGAGGCGCTGGCCGCCGTCGGGGCCGTGCTGGAGCGGCAGCAGGCGTACGACATCGTCTTCATCGACTGGCGCATGCCGGGGCTGGACGGCTGGGAGACCAGCTGCCAGATCCGCAAGCTGGCGCCGGCCGGCAAGATGCCGCTGATCGTCATGGTCACCGCGCACGACCGCGAGCTGCTGGCGCAGCGCTACGCGGAAATGGAGCCGGTGCTCGATGGCTTCGTGGTCAAGCCGGTGACGGCGTCGATGCTGTTCGACGCGGTGGCCGACGCGCGCATGGAAAAGCGCACGCCGCTGGCGGCGGTGGCGGTGCCGTCGATGCGCCGGCTGGAGGGCTTGCGGCTGCTGCTGGTGGACGACAATCCGGCCAACCAGCAGGTGGCGAGCGAACTGCTGGGCAACGACGGCGCGCAAGTGGAGGTGGCCAGTTCCGGCCAGATGGCGATCGACGCCGTCTCTGGCTCACGCCAGCTGCCGGACCTGATACTGATGGACATCCAGATGCCGGAGATGGACGGCTACGAAGCCACCTATGCGATCCAGCAACTGCTGGGCGCGGACGCGCCGCCCATCGTCGCGATGACGGCCAACGCCATGGCGGCGGACCGCGTGGCCGCGCTGGACGCCGGCATGGCCGATCACATCGGCAAGCCGTTCGATCTGGCGCAGTTGATCGAGGTGATACGCCGGCATGTGCTTGGCATCGGCGCGGCGGCCGCGCCCGCGACGGACGGCGGCGATGCCGGCAATGGCGCGGCGGCGCTGCCCGAGGCCGGCCTCAACAGCGCTGCAGCGCTGAAGCGGATGGGCGGGCTGCAATCGGTCTACCTGATCGCCCTGCGCAGTTTTGCGGTGGAAGCGGCCAAGCTGGTGACCTTGCTGCAAGCCTCGTCCGCCGACGCCGATGTGGAAGGCTGCCTGCAGGCGCTGCATACGCTCAAAGGCCTGGCCGGCACCGTCGGCGCCGATCGCCTGGCCGGCCTGGCAGGGCTGGCCGAGCGCGCGCTGAAGCAGGGCGCCAACGCCACCGCGTGGGATCAGTTGGCGCTGGTGCTGGACGCCTGCCCCATCGCGATGCACGACGTCGAGCAGCAGCTGCGCCGGATGGACCCGGCCGCAGCCTAGTGGCCAGATGCCGGGTTAATGCGGCGGACCGGCGTCCTTGACCAGCAGCGATATGCTGGCGCCGACAGCCAGGTTTTCCCTGGCGTGGTATTGTCTCTCGATGCCCGCCCGGGCGTCGGCCAGGTTGGAGCTGCCTAACATCAGGCGCGCCTGAGCTGGACGTGCCCAGTCCCACAGTACGGTGAGGCTGTAACCGTCGTCTCCCAGTTGCGTCCGTGCAGACAGGCAGGTGCCATCCGATCCGCGAAACTCGAACGCATGCCGCGGATGAAGCACTTCGAGCTTGGCAAGTTCTGCGAGCTTCTCATCGGTGAGCGTGAAGTCGTAATCCTTGTCCACCTCCGGCTCGTCCGGGTACAGTTCTGCAATCGTCCTGCCCGGCGGAGCGGTGACCCCGTCCGCCAGCATATCGATGTCGACCCGCTGGCCAATCCGCAGCGCTTGTTCCGGTATCCAGATCAAGTGCGTGGACGGCGCATCCTTCGGATATTTTCCACCGTCCGCACTCAACATGGCGGGCATTTCCCAGTGACGCTGCCCGGCGACCCGGATGGCGATGATGTCATGGCCGTCCGTGCTGATGGTGGCGACCACGACATCGTCAACGGCGATGCGGAAAGCTGGCATGGCGGCCTCAGGGCTGGAAGCCGTCCGCGCTGATCTGCAGTTCGGTCACGTCGCCGTATTGGGCGGCGATGCCCCGTATCGCTTCGGCTTTCCCCACCAGCACCGTCTGCAGATTGTTGCGCGGGAAGTGCTTGTCCACCAGCGCCTTGGCGCGCTCCGGCGTCAGGCTGTCGACGTCCTTCATGAAGTTGTCGATCTGCTCGCGGCCGACCTTGGACGCGTACATGTCGCCCAGCAGGCCCGCCAGCTGCTCGCCGGTTTCGTAGCGTGGCGGGAACTGGCCCTTGACGTAGGCCTTGGCCGATTCCAGCGTGGCCTTGTCGATGCCCTTGTCCCACAGGCGCTGGTACGTCTTGTGCGCCAGCGCCAGGGCCGCTTCCGTCTTCGGCAGCGCGGTGAAGCTGGAGATGGCGAAGGTGCCGGTCTGCGACAAGGTGGCGAACTCGCTGCGCGCGCCGTAGGTCAGGCCGGAGTTGACGCGCAGCTCATCGTTCAGCCACGACGTGAAGCGGCCGCCGACGATGGTGTTGAGCACCTGCAGCGGCACGTAGTCCGGATCGTTGCGGGCGATGCCGGCGCCGCCGATCAGGAAGGTGGTCTCGATGGCGTCGGGCTTGTTGACCAGCCACACGCGGGCCTTGTCGGCATGCACCTTGCCGTTGTCCTGCGCCGCCGGCGCCGGGCCGCTGGCTTGCCAAGCGCCGAACAGCGACTCGATCTGCTTGCGCATCTCGGCGGCCTGGAAATCGCCGACGACGATGATGGCGGCGTTGTCCGGACGGTAGTACTGCTGGTAGTAGCGCTGTACGTCGCCCTGCTTGAGCGCGCCGACGCTGCTGACCGTGCCGCCGGCCGGTATCGCATACGGGCTCTCCCCGAACAGCATGGCGCGGTAGTAGTTGCCGACGACGTTGCGCGGCGCTTCCTTGGCCTGCTTGAGGCCGTTCACCTTGCGCTCGCGCAGCTTGGCCAGCTCAGCGTCGTCAAAGCTCGGCTGCTGGACGATTTCGGCAAACAGCGGCAGCAGCGCGGCCGTGTCGGCGCGGGCGAAATTGGCCTGCACCGTGCTCGCTTCGGTACCGGCGCCGCCGGCCAGGCGGGCGCCGCGGAAGTCGAAGGCTTCGTCGATGGATTTCTTGTCGTGCTGCTTGCTGCCCAGCAGCAGGGCGTCGCCGGTCAGGTTGGACAGGCCGGGCTGCTTGGCGTCGTTGACGGCGCCGGCCTTGACCACGGCGCGCACCGAGATCAGCGGCACCTCGTGGCGTTCCATCAGGTAGACCGTCAGGCCGTTCTGCAAGGTGACGGTGTCGAAGGCCGGCAGGCGGAAATCGGCGGCGTCGGCGCTGGCGCCGACGGCCGCCAGCGCGGCGGCGAGGGCGGTCTTGGCGATAATGTGTTTGCTCATGTGATCAATCCTCCTTCGCGGCCAGCACGCCGACGGTGCGCTGCGATTTTTTCAGGTATTTGACGGCGACGGCCTGGATGTCGGCCGGCGTCAGCTTTTCGTAGGCGGCGGGGGCGTCGAACATCTTCTTGTAGTCGCCGAAGAAGACTTCGTAGTTGCCCAGCTGCTGGGCCTTGCCGTTGATGGTTTCCTGTTCGCGGTACAGGTTCAGCAGTTTCTGGTTCTTGACCTTTTGCAGCTCTTCGGCCGTCACGCCGTTCTTGACCACGTTGTCGACCTCGGCCAGCAGCGCTTTTTCCAGCGCGGCCGGTGCGGTCTTGGCGGTGGCCACGGCCGACAGGTACAGCAGGCCGGGATCGAAGCCGTCCATGCTGCCCGCGCCGACCTGCGTGGCCAGCTGCTGCTCGACCAGCGCCTTGTACAGGCGCGAGGTCTTGCCGTCCGCCAGCAGGCTTTGCAGCACTTCCAGCGCGTAGTAATCGGGGCTGTTGGCCTGCGGGATCTTGTAGGCGATGGCCAGGTTGGCCGACGTGGCCGATTCCTTGGCCACGAACACGCGGCGTTCGCCTTTCTGCTCAGGCTCCACCGTGCGCACGGCCGGCGGCAGCGCGCGCTTCGGTATGCCGCCGAAATACCTGGTGGCCAGCTTCTTCACGTCGTCGGTCTTGACGTCGCCGACGATCACCGACACCGCGTTGTTCGGCGCGTAGTAGGTGGTGAAGTAGCGCTGCAGGTCTTCCTGCGTCCACGCCTTGATGTCGGACTCATGGCCGATCACCGGCCACGAATACGGGTGCGCCTGGAAGGCCACGCCGTTGATTTCCTCGCGCAGCGCGCGCATGTTGGAGTTCTCCAGCCCGGTGCTGCGCTCGGACAGCACCACGCCGCGCTCGCTGGCGACCATTTTCGGGTCGATGGAGAGGTGGGCGATGCGGTCGCTCTCGAGGTTGAAGATGGTTTCCAGCGACGACGCCGGGAACCAGTCCTGGTACACGGTCAGGTCGTTGCTGGTGTAGGCGTTGTTGGAGCCGCCCTTGGCTTCCATCGTGCGGTCGAACATCTTCGGGCCGAAGTTCTTCGAGCCGTTGAACATCATGTGCTCGAAGAAGTGCGACAGTCCGGTGATGCCGGGCGCCTCGTTGCGCGAGCCGACCTTCCAGAACGTGTACATATTGGCGTTGGGGATGGTGCTCGATTCCAGCACGATGAACTTCATGCCGTTGGCCAGCGTGAAGGTGTGGACCTGATCGGCCGTCAGGGCGGCCTGTGCGGTGGCGGCCATGCCCAGCATCATGCCGGCGGCCAGGACTTTCCATTTCATGAGCGCTGCTCCTTTATGCGTGAAGCGCAAAGCATACGATATCCGTAGATGTTTTTGATAACTATTTGCGGATGACAAGTTTAGCGGATAGCATGGAACAAACTACACTAGGGAGCAAGCAATGGAAAAACCAATGAACTGGGTGGCCCACGAACTGAGCATGACCGTGCTGATGACGCCGGACATGGCCAATTTCTCCGGCAACGTGCACGGCGGCACCATCCTCAAATACCTCGACAGCGTGGCCTACGCCTGCGCCAGCCGCTATTCCGGCAGCTATGTGGTGACCTTGTCGGTGGATCAGGTGATGTTCCTGCAGCCGATACACGTGGGCGAACTGGTGACGTTCCTGGCGTCGATCAACTACACTGGACGCACGTCGATGGAGGTGGGCATCCGCGTGGTGACCGAGAATATCCAGCAGCGCCTGGTGCGTCACGCCAACAGCTGCTATTTCACGATGGTGGCGGTGGATGCGGACCGCAAGCCGGTCGAAGTGCCGGTGCTGGTGCCGGAAAACGACGAACAGCGGCAGCGCTGGGACCAGGCGCTGCTGCGCAAGCAGGCGCGCCAGATGGTGCACGGCGCGCGCAAGGCCTGAACCGATAGGGGGAGTCATCATGGAAATGAAGCGCATCAACGCCGGCAAGCTGCGCGCCATCGGATACGATGCGCGCGAGCGCCAGTTGCGGGTCGAGTTCGACGACGGCACGGCGATCGATTACTCGGGCGTGGGCACCGAGGTGTGGCGCAAGCTGTCGACCTCGGGCGCGGCGTGGAGCTATTACCGCGACAACATCGAAGAGGAATTCAGCGGCCGCAAGGGCGTGGCGCGCAAGCCGACCAGCCGCGCCGAGCTGGAGGACCTGTTCAAGGCGCCGGGCAGCGATGACAAGCAGGAGTGATGTCGAGTGAAGCGCGCGCTGTTGTCTATGGAGCCGCGTGGAAGTCTTCATTGCAGATAGGATAATTTCGCTCTATCATCACCTGCACCATCCGCACACAGGAGCCATCCAGATGACCACGTTGCAAAATCGATCAATACCTGAAGAGATCAAGGCCGCTCTCGACCAATGGGACCGGATGGCAGCAAGACTCATGCGGCTGTATGCAATGCTGGGGGCGCTAAGTGTGGTTTGCTCCCTTTTTGTTGCAACCTTTACGGGGTCAGAAACGGTTCCGGCGGGATCTATCAGAGTCGTTGCATTTATCGGAGCCGCCTCGCTAGCCTGGATTGGCACCTTTAACATGGGAGCAAAGGCAAATGCGGCGCGCGGTGCCTGGCGCCTGTTGAACGCCGCTTGCATTCGCTATAAGTACGAAGAGTCCTATACGTTCGAAGAACTTCGCGCGCAATATGTCGTTGGCGAGTCCCTGCTGGGTGCAGTCACAATCTCAGAGCCTTCCCCCAAGCACTAAGGTATCGGAAAGGTCAAGTCCATACCGAGCATCCTGATAAGGCCGAAGGTGACGAGCCCCAGGCCCAGGAGCGACAGCATGAAGAGAGCGGCAACCTTGCCGCTCGCCCGCAGCACCGCGCGCCGCTCCTCCGTTTTTCCCTTCTTCCCTTGATCGTAATGCCACTTGATGGCGTAGTACATGCCCGTGGCGAGCACGAGAAACTTGAACGTAACGAAGACTACAGGTATCCATTCCATCATTTTGAACATTCCAGGTTATTACCTGCATACTACTTGAAAGCAATATCCATACATTGAGACAAAATGTCCCAGTTGAAAGCCATACAAGACGAAGAGGCGCCAATCTGGCTGCCGCAATTGGCCTCCAATGGCGGTCCGCGTTTTCTGCAGATTGCGGATGCGTTGCAGGCGGCGGTGGCAGGCGGATCGCTGAAACCGGGTGACCGTCTACCGCCGCAGCGCAGGTTGGCAGCACAGCTGGACGTCGATCTGACGACGATCACGCGCGCATACGCCGAAGCCCGGCGCCGCAACCTGTTGGAGGGCCGCGGCGCTCGAGGCACTTATGTCGCGGCGCCGAAAGTCGACTTGACCGCCATCCTCGACCTGAGCATGAATACCCCGCCACCGCCGGATGGCGTGGACTTCGACGACATGTTGAAGCAGGGTTTGTCTCAAGTACTGATGATGGCCGATAATGAATTGCTGATGACTTACCATCGCCTTCGTGTTGATACGCGATCCGCACGAACGCGAACGTTTCCTGGTCGCGCCAAGATCATTTGCGCTGATGGTCGCTCCCCTGACGGCCGCACTGGCCACTCAGTGGATCCTCGACGGCTCGGCTGGCGGATTGATGGAAGGCGTACGCAACGAGGCGCGTCTGCGCAACCGGATGGCTCGGGATATTCTGGCGGGGCGGTACAGCGGCTCCGGAGACGGCCTGCATGTATGGCTCGAGTTGCCGGGGCATTGGAACTCATCACAGCTTGCGCGTGCAGCCGGCAGCGAGGGCATCGCAGTCACGCCGGCGGAGGCATTCGCAACTGGCGGCGGATCCGTGAATGCAATTCGGATCTCTTTGGGTAGCATCAAGGACCGTGGACGTTTACAGGCGGCTCTTCAACGGCTGTCTCATCTGCTTGCGCGGCGGCCCGATTCGTTCAGCACCGCTGTGGTTTAACTCAGCTGAGGTAAAAAAACTCCGGCGCCAGGCCGGAGTTTTCTCACTTCCACTCAATCATTGCCGCAACGGTGCATCAGGGAATAACGCCATTCACCGTGAAGCTGCTGGAGTTGTTTTTCAAATGCGCCTGCGGCACGCCGCTCACCGTGGTGGTGTTGAAGGTTGCCGCGCCCACTGCCGTGGCACGGATCTCCACGCCGTAGGTGCCGCTGGTGACGATCTGGGTACCGGTGTGTGTCACCGAAGCCCCGGTCGACGGTTCCTCGCTCAACACCGCCGCATACGTGCTGTCCTCGATGAGGTTGTTGCTCAGCGTGATCGTCGGGTTGGCAATCTTGCCCGAGCTGGCAACCCAGTATTCCCAGATCGCGCCGATGTTGTAGAGATAGTCGTGGTGATACGAACCCGCACGCACCAGCTTGTTACCGGAAATGTCCAGCGTGCCGGTGAGCGAAGGCGGACTGAAGTTGGTGCCGAACTGGATGCCGCCGCCATTGTCGATGATGTCGACAATCAGGTTGGCCTTGACGACATTGTTCTCGCCGCCGTAGATGCCTATGCCGTTGGCCAGGCCAGGCAGCTGGATCGTGTTGTTCTGGAACGTGTTGCCGGTATCCAGATGCGTATCCGACCACATGGCCAAGCCATCGTCGCCCGTGTTGCGCACGACATTGTTGGAGACCGTGCTGTTGCTTGTGCCATAGTGGAGATTCAAGCCGTCGGCCCAGGTGTCGCGGATGCGGCAGTTGGTGACGGTGGCATTATTGACCAATCCGGCCTGGCTGTACGACTGAGTGGTCCACACGCCGACCTTGGTGTGTTCGAACCACACGTTGTTGATCGTCGAATTGCTGAAGTTGCCTTCCGCACCCGACACGCCATCGTCGTCATCACGCAGCACGTCGTCGGCCGAGATTTTCAGGTCGGACAAATTGCTGTTGCCGCCCTTGGCATACACGCCGGCGAAGTCGCCTTGCAGCGTGCTGGTCCAGATCCCGGTGCCCCGCAGGGAAACCCCGGCGGGCAGGTAGATACGGGTGCCCGCGCCACTCCAGCCCGGGCCGGCGACGCCGTTGTTGAAGTCGAAGGTGCCCGCAGGAATCCAGACGCCGACCTTGGCGCCAGCCGAAGCGACGACCGCGGCAATCGCGTTGTTCATGGCCGTGGTGTCATCGATGCCGTCGTTGGCGACGGCGCCGTAGGCGGTGATGTTGACGAAATTCGATGGCATGGTCAGCGCGGCAGGGATGGGTTCCAGCTCCACGAAGTCCACCGTGACGCTGGCCGTGGTCGAGAAGTTCAGGTTCGACGTTTCCCGCATCAGTTTGATCGTCGTTCCGGGCGGGTAGGAGGCGTCAAGGATAACGGCGACTTCGTCAAAGAAGCGGTGCGGATTGGCCGGCGTGGCCGCTGGATTGTTCGACCAGTGCTTGTTGCCGCCTTCGGTGCCCCAGGTGCCGTAGATCCAGCTGTACTTGTTGGTCAATACCAGGTCGGTCTTCTTGACGCCGTTGACATACAAGCTGAGACCGGCGTTGTAGGCCGCGCCATTGGCGGTATCAGGGATGGAGTAGCGCAACACCAGCCCTTGTCCGGCGGCGGTCGTGGTGATTTGCGCATATTGGCCGGCGGAGGTCAGTTTCACCGCGGCCCGGCCCGATGCCTCGGACGACAGTTGGCCCCACGCGCGGCTGCCCGAGACCAAGGCGCCGGTGTAGCTGCCCGCTTCGGCTTCGTACGTGGTGTACGGCATGGAGGCGCCGTAGGTCGCCGTGCTCAGGATGGTGCTGAACGCGTTGTTCGCCTCGTCCGACTCGGCGATCGCGTTGTTGCTGTCGACCACCGCGGTGATGGTTGGCGCCGATCCGGCCATCGCCCAGGTACCGGTGTCTTGCGCCAGGGTGATCGAGGCGCCGGCGGCCAGGGAACTGCTGTAGTTGCTGACCGAGGTGAACACGGTGCCGTTGACCGCGAACGTGATCTTGTTCGTCGTGCCGGCCGGGGTGGCGCCCGGTCCCCGGTTTTTGATGGTGGCGCTGAAGGTCACGGCCTGGCCTGCCGTCGGCAAGGTTGGACTCCAGGTGATGCTGGTGACAACCAGGTCGGGCTTGGCCGCTGGACGCGCGGGAACGGCGCCCTTCAGTTCAAAGGCCCATTGCGTGCTGCCCCAGGCGTTGCTGATGGCGTAGCTCTGGGCAAATCCCTTCTGCCCTTCGATGGTCGTATACCACGAGTTCTGAGCCACGCTCTGGATGTTGTAGTAACCCGAGTTCGATGCCGCCGGCATGTCGAACAAGACGTTGTTCGGTGCCGGGTCCGCATAGATCGTCGTCATCGAATCGGCGGAGCTTGCCACACCGGTGATCGAGATATAGTTGCCGGTCGATGCGTTCCAAAGCGCCTTGTGTCCGCCCTGATCCACCAGTGCCCATTGCGACGTCAGGTCGCCGGCCGCCGGCGTCCCATACATGACCTTGCCGCCTGCCTCGAACAGATAGAGCGTCGGTTGCCAGAAGTTCCGAATCCGGTACAGGCCGTTAGACAAGGCCGGCGCGGCGCCGACAGTCAGGGAGGCCGACAAGGTATTGTTGGTCTCGTTGGTTTCGGTGATCAGGTTCTGGTCGTCGACATAGGCTTGCACCGTGTGCGTTCCGCCTGTCGAGGCCCAGGATGCCGTGCCCGAGGGTCCGCTGTTGGCGGTCAGCGTGACGGAAGCGCCTGCTGCCAGGGATGCGGTATTCGTGTCGGACCAATTGACCTGGGTGCCGTCGACAGTGAAGCTGACGCCGATTTTGACGCCCGCAGGTTTCGCCGCCGTGCCCTGGTTCTTGACCACGGCCGTGAACGTCACTGCGCCAGGCGCTTGCGGGTTGGTCGGCGACCAGGTCAGGCTCGTGACCACCAGGTCGACACCGCCAAAAGGCGCGGTGACGGTGAAAGGCGCCGACAGCGTATTGTTCGATTCATTGGCTTCGGCGATCAGGTTCTGGTCGTCGACATAGGCTTGAATCGTGTGGGACCCCACTGTTGCCGCCCACGTGGCGCCTGCGGGTCCGCCATTGGCGGTCAGGGTCACCGACGCACCCGCCGCCAGGGACGACGTATAGTTGTCGGACCAGGCAACCTGGACGCCATCCACGGTGAAGTTGACGCCATGCTTGATCGACGGGGTGGCGGTGCCTCCCTGGTTCTTGATGGTCGCGCTGAAGGCCATGGCGTTGCCGGTTTGCGGCGAGACCGGAGTCCAGGTCACGCTGGTAACCACCAGGTCAGCCGGGCCGGCTCCGGCTGAAGTCACCGTCAAGCTATCGAGGTTGGCGTTGCCGCTGTCGGTCGTGTCGTATCTGTACGCGACGGTATTGTTTCCGGCATTCAGCGTCGCGGTTTCGTTTTGTGTCGCCCAGCTGTTCCAGTCAGCGGTCGCATTCAGCGTAGTCTGCTTGAGCTTGGTGCCATTGATGTACAGGCTCATGGTCCTGCTTGAACCGGTACCGTTCGCATAGCGCAGCCCCAAGGTGTACGACCCGGCCGTTGCGACATTCACCGTCATGGCTGTTTGCGCGTTGCCTTTATTGGCATCGATGAAGCCACCGACAAAGCCGGTGCCGGTGTAACCGGAATGGTCGGTTTGCACCACTGCGCCGCCTGTCAATGCACCGGATTCTGCCTCGTAAACAGCGGCGCTGGCCGTTGACGAGAAGCCTGTCAAGGCTGTGCCCAAGATCCCCAGCCAGAGCAGTGCCAAAAAAAGCCTCTGATAAAAAGACTCCTGATTTAATCTCATGAAATGTCTCCTTTTTTATGTTTTTTTCTAATCATGCGAAGTAGCTGCCCCGCATGCCATTAATTGTGCAGCCAAATTTCAAACACTGTCTTCACGTCAGCTTCACGTTGACTTCAGGCGGTAGCGCCGATTAAGGCGTTACTCATAGTGACAATGCCCTTCGCAATAAAGTACTATTTATGAAATTGGCAAAAGATGGTCGATCACATGTCCTTTCAAAATTACTGGGTTTTTCTTCCGGCTTGCTTTGCGCTGAACATGGCGTTCGGACCGAACAACGTGTTGTCGCTGTCCAACGGTGCGCGTCACGGCGTGCGCTATGCCGTGCTGGCGGCGTTCGGGCGCCTGGTCGCGTTTGCGGCGATGATCGCGATTGCCGGTTTCGGACTGGGGGCGGTGCTGCTGGCCTCGGAGACGCTGTTCACGATGCTGAAATTTGGCGGCGCCGCTTATCTCGTATGGCTCGGCATCAAATTATTCCGCTCGCCCCCGGTCGAGGTGTCGGATGCGATGGCGCGCAGCCAGGCCGAGGTTGAAATCCCGTCCGTCAAGCTGCGCCGACTGGCGAAGCAGGAGTTTTTTGTCGCGGCGGGAAACCCCAAGGCGATCCTGATCTTTACCGCATTTTTTCCACAGTTTGTCGACCGCTCGGCCTACGCGGCGAGTTTCACCATGCTGGGCGTGATTTTTCTGTTGCTTGAGCTGGTCGCCATCAGCATCTACGGAGTTCTCGGATCTCGGCTCAAGAGCTTGGCCGGCGGCGCGAGCGGATTCCGCTGGTTCAATCGCGCCAGTGGTTCGTTGATGGTCGGTTTTGGCATATTGTTGGCATTCCTGCGGAGGCCGGCAATTCAATGACCTTATCTCTTCCCGACCAATTGTCGACCCCAAGACTGATGTTGCGTGAACCGCGCCAGTCCGATGCGGCGGCTTTCTTTGAGGCGTACACGCAGGACATCGAAGTGGCGCGCTACATGACATGGCGTCCGCACCGCGCCCTGGCCGAGACGGAGGCTTTTATCGCTTACTGCATGCGCGGGTGGGCCAGCGGCATCAGCCGCGCGTACATACTGGCCCGGCATGACGAGGATATTCCCATTGGCATGCTGGAGGCTCGATTGTTTCCGCATACGGTAGACATCGGATATGTATTGCAGCGCAGGCATTGGGGCCATGGCTTGATGCCTGAAGCGATCGGCGCCCTCTGTAACGCGGCACTGGCGCTGCCGGCCTGTTTTCGTATCCAGGCAACCTGCGACGCCGAAAACGGGGCATCCGCCCGCACGCTGGAGAAGTCCGGGTTCACCTGCGAAGGCAAGCTGGCTCGGCACACCGTCCTGCCGAATCTGGGCGACGAACCGCGTGCCTCCCTGATGTATGCGCGCTGCCGGTAGTTGAAAAGCGCTAGTTTTTGTCCTGCAGGAAGTGGTGGTGCATTTCCGCCGTCAGCTTCTCGATGCGCTCCGCCATGGTTTTGGTGATGGCCGTGAGTTCCGTGTTCTGCCGCAGCAGCTCCAGCATCTGTTCGGATTGCTTGGCCGACGCAACGGCGATCGCCTCGCGGTGCTCGGCGTCGGCGTCGGAATGCGCCTTGTCACGCGCCGCCTGGCGTGTCTGCGCGAGCAAGATCAGCGGCGCCGCGTAGGCCGCCTGCAGGCTGAATGCCAGATTGAGCAGGATGAAGGGATACACGTCGAAGCGCGTGTATCCCAGCACATTGGCCGCGATCCAGATGGCGACGATGACGGTCTGGACGCCGAGGAAAATTGGCGTGCCAAAGAAGCGAGCGAAGGCCTCCGCCTTCAGCCCGAACACGTCGCTGCCGAACGTCTTCGACAGGTGTTCGAGCGGGCGATGGAAGCGCAGGTGATCGACTGCGGGCGTGCCGGCCGACGGTGCTTGGTGGATGTGGGACGGGTCCATGGCTACTCTCGCGAGGAAAAGCGCCACTATAGCTCACCTTACGCCGCCGCCGGCATCGTCCGTAGATTCCGGCCCTCGATAAGCAGTTGCTCGAAGTCGCCGGCCGGCAGCGGCTGGCTGAAGTAGTAGCCCTGGATTTCATCGCAGCCGTTGCGGCGCAGGTAGTCCAGCTGCTCCGCGCTCTCGACGCCCTCGGCGATCACGCGCAGCTTCAGGTTGTGCGCCAGCGCGATGATCGACACCACGATGGCCGCCTCGCCGCCCTCGGCGATGTCGCTGACGAAGGAGCGGTCTATCTTCAGCACGTCGATGGGGAATTTGCGCAGGTAAGAGAAGCTCGAATAGCCGGTGCCGAAATCGTCGATCGACAGCGCCAGGCCCAGCGCCTTGAGCTTGTGCAGCAGCTCCACCGCCAGCGCCACGTCGTGCATGAACAAGCCCTCGGTCAGCTCGATGTCCAGGCAGGACGGCGGCAGGCCGGTCTGCTCCAGCACCTCGGTGATGGCGCCCAGCAGCTTGGGCTCGCCGAACTGGCGTGGCGACAGGTTGACGGCGATCCGCAGCGGGCCGTGCCCGGCGTCCTGCCAGGCCTTGGCCTGCGCGCAGGCGGTCTTCAGCACCCAGGCGCCGATCGGCACGATCAGCCCGGTCTCCTCGGCCAGGCCGATGAAGCGGTGGGGCGCCACCATGCCCAGCTCCGGATGCTGCCAGCGTATCAGCGCCTCCATGCCGACCACCAGGCCGCTGGCCAGGTCGACCTGCGGCTGGTAGTGCAGCACGAATTCGTCGCGCTCCAGCGCGCTGCGCAGCGCCGTCTCGATGCGCACCCGTTCCAGCGCCTCCTCGTTCATGGCCGGCTGGTAGAACTGGGTGTTGTTGCGGCCCAGCTTCTTGGCGCGGTACATGGCGATGTCGGCGTGCTCGATCAGCCGCTGCGCCGGCGTGCCGTCCGGATCGTAGACGGCCACGCCGATCGAGCAGGTGACGAAGAACTCCTTGCCCTCCAACAGCACCGGCTGCGCCACCGCGCGCATGATGCGCTGGGTCACGTCCAGCGACAGCGCCTCGTCCGGATATTCGGTCAGGATGGCGACGAATTCGTCGCCCGACAGGCGCGCCACGGTGTCGCTCTCGCGCACGCTGTCCTGCAGCCGCTGCGCCACGGTCTTGAGCAGCAGGTCGCCGGCCTTGTGGCCGAGGCTGTCGTTGACGAACTTGAAGCGGTCGAGGTCGATCAGCATCACCCACAGCGGGATGCCGCTGCGGTTGGCGAAGGCGGCCGCCTGCATCAGGCGGTCCTGCAGCAGCACGCGGTTGGGCAGGCCGGTCAGCACGTCGTGGTGGGCGATGTGGTGGATGCGTTGCTCCGACAGCTTGCGTTCGGTGATCTCGGTGCCGGTGCCCTGGTAGCCGCAGAACTTGCCGTCGCGGTCGAACACCGGCTCGCCGCTGGTGCTGAACCAGTGGGGCCGGCCGTCGGTGCCCGACAGCATGTATTCGAGGTTGTAGAAGGGCTGGTGCGCCTGCAGCTGCGCGATATGATCCTGGCCCCAGCGCGATTCGCGCATTTCCTGGTGATGCTGCCAGCGCGTCTTGCCGAGAAAATCCGCCGGGTCCTGCATGCCCTTGTCGAAGAAGCCGCCGGAGATATTGGTGAAGCGGAAGTCGCGGTCCTGCTCCCAGTACCAGTCCGACGACAGCGCCAGCAGGCGGCGGAAGCGGTGCTCGCTTTCCTGCAGCGCTTCCTCGGTGCGCTTGCGGGCGGCGACGTCTTCGTTCAAGCGCTCGTTGCTCAGTTGTAGCGCATGGGTGCGCTCGTCGACCAGCCGCTGCACGCGCAGCGAGCGGCGCGCCAGCGAGTTGACGAAGGCCGCCGTCAGCATCGAAAACAGCAGGCCGCCGATCAGGGTCGACAGCGAACCGAGGTGGCTGGACAGGAAAGGGCGCGGCAGCGGCGCCACCAGCACATGCCAGGACTTGCCGGCCGCGCTGAAGGTGCTGGTGTAGATGTCGTGGTAGTCGAAGGCGAACCAGCGCTGCAGCGGCTTGGCGGCGGCCGTCTGTTCAGGCGCCTGGCCCTGGCTGAAAATCAGGTTGTCGGGGCGCACGTCGTCGCCGATGTAGACCCGCAGCACCAGTTCGTGGTCGTCCAGCAGCTCGGCGCCCTGCAGGATTTTGTGGATCAGGTCGGTGGAGCGTATCACCGCGCCGGTGTTGCCGATCCAGGCCGCGCGCCGCTGCTCGGCGGTGGCCGTTTGCGCACCCGGGCGGTACACCGGCTTGAGCAGCACGAAGCCCTTCTGGTTGCCGCGCTCCTGCACCAGCCGCATCAGCGGCGTGGCCAGCGTGGTGCCGGCGGCCGCCGCCTGGCTGACCGTGGCGGCCATCGGCAGCGACATCACGTCGAGCCCGAACGCGGCCTCGTTGCCGTCCAGCGGTTCCAGGTAGTCGACGATCACGTGCTGGCGCCGCGGCGCCATCGGCCGGTTGCCGGCGTCGTGCATGCGGTAGCCGGGAAAGCCCTGGCGCACCATGGCTTCGTAGGCGCGCGCCTGCTCGTCGGTCAGCACGCGGTGGAAGTTGAAGGTCTGCACGAACGGGTAGCGCAGCAGCAGCGGCCGCGTGAAATCGGCGAACTGCTCGCGGCTGACGCTGCCAAACGATGTGTACAGGTCGTTGAGGATGGTGACCAGTTCCAGCGTGTCGTCCAGGCCGCGGCGGATGGCGGCGGCCCGCACTTGGGCGCGCTGCTGGAAACCCAGTTCCATTTTGCCGTATTCGAGCGCGCTGACGGCCACGAACAGCAACCCGGTCACCGCCATGCCGGTGACCAGCGTGAGAGCCGCCGCCAGCGAAATCGGCGAAGATTTGCGGAAGAGCGGCATGCTGCGCTTTCTGAAGATAGTTTTATGCAAGTGTGTCACAAGTCATGCCTTTGCGACAGTGCTTGCCGGTGCTTGTCTTATGCCAGCCACGGTCCGGGGGAGGGCAGGCGGCGAACATGCTATATTGCCAATTCTTCGCCAGCAGGAGCCCCGACCATGCCCCATGATCATGCCGTCTCGCGCCGCAGTTTCCTCCACCATGTCGCCCGCACCGGCGGCGCGGCGGCCGCGTTTGCCGCCCTCGACGCGCTGGGCTGCGCCAGCCTGGCCTGGGGCGAGGACCTGGCCTACAAGGGGCCGCCGCTGCTACCCGGCGGGCTGGGCAAGGGCAAGCGCGTGACCATCCTCGGCGCCGGCGTGGCCGGCATGACGGCCGCCTACCAGCTGGCCAAGGCCGGCTTCTCCTGCACCGTGCTCGAGGCGCGCCACCGCCCGGGCGGCCGCAGCTGGACCATCCGCGGCGGCGACCGCATCGACCAGGCCGACGGCCCGCAGCAGGCGCGCTGGCCCAAGGCGCCGCACCTGTACATGAACCCGGGGCCGGCGCGGATCTCGCACCACCACCGCGCGGTGCTGGGCTATTGCCGCGAATTCGGCGTGCCGCTGGAAATCATGATGAACGATAACCGCGCCGCCTACCTGCAGGACGACCGCGCCTTCGGCGGCAAGCCGGTGCAGGCCAAGCAGGTGCTGGGGGACGGCCACGGCTATTTCGCCGAGATGCTGGGCAAGGCCGTGTCGACCGGGCAGCTGGAGCAGGAACTGGGCAAGGAAGACCGCGAGCGCCTGCTGGCCGCCATCGCCGGCTTCGGCGACCTGCAGCGCGACGGCCGTTTCCGCGGCACGGCGCGCAGCGGCTACGCCGTCACGCCGGCGCCCGGTACGCCGCACGGCACCATCCGCCAGCCGCTGCCGCTGGCCGAATTGCTGCGGGCGGACTTCTGGCAATTCAAGGCGGAGTTCGCCGAAGACTTCGACCAGGCCGGCACCATGCTGCAGCCGGTGGGCGGCATGGACCAGTTTCCGATGGCGTTCGCCAAGCGGGTCGGCCACCTGATCCGCTACGACACGGTGGTCGACGAGATCCGCAAGACCGCCGCCGGCGCGCGCGTGGTCTGCCACCACGGCACCGGCGCAAAAACCACCATCGACAGCGATTTCGTCATCTGCACCTTGCCGCTGACGGTGCTGCGCGGCATACCCAACGATTTCGCGCCGGACTACCAGCAAGCCATCGCCGGGGTGGAATATGCGACCTCCTCCAAGACGGCGTTCTACGCGCCGCGCCGCTTCTGGGAGCAGGACGACGGCATCTACGGCGGCCTGTCGTGGACCACCCGCGACGTCACGCAGATCCTCTATCCGTCGCACGGCATCGGCAAGGCCGACGGCGTGCTGGTCGGCTCCTACTGCTTCGGCGTCGAGCCGGGCGACGACATGGGCCGCTACCCGGTGGCCGAGCGCATCGAGAAGGCGCTGGCGGTGGGCGAGCTGTTCCATCCCGGCTACCGCGCGATGGTGCGCGGCGGCATCAACATCGCCTGGCCCAAAGTGCCTTACAGCCTGGGCGCCTGGGCCGAATGGAAGCCGGAACAGCTCGACACCGTCTACAAGCTGCTGCAGCAGCCGGACGGCCCGATGGTGTTTGCCGGCGAGTACCTCGGCTATCTGAGTTCGTGGCAGGAGGGCGCCGTGCTGTCGGCCCACCGCGCCGTTGAAAACATCGCCGCGCGCGTGCGCGCCTGATTTCCCCACCCTGAAAGGACCGCCATGAAATTGCCAGTCGCTTTGCTTGCTTCCGCCCTGTTCGTCCTGCCTGTCGCCGCGCAGACCAAGGTCACGCATATCCAGACCGCGCAAAGCGGCATCGCCAACGCCGTGTGGGCCGGCGACACGCTGTACCTGTCGGGCAAGCTGGCCAAGTCCTACGAGGGCGACACCAAGGCGCAGTCGATCGACATCTTCAAACAGTTCGAAGCCACGCTGAAAGAGCAGGGCCTGGGCATGGGCGACGTGGTGCAGATGCGCGTCTACCTGGTGGCCGACGCCGCCGGCAAGCTCGATTTCGCCGGCATGAACGACGCCTACAAGGATTTCTTCGGCACGGCGGCGCAGCCCAACAAGCCGGCCCGCGCCACGGTGCAGGTGGCTGCGCTGGTGGTGCCGAAGGCGCTGGTGGAGATCGAGCTGGTGGCGGTGCGGAGCAAATAAGCCGGGACGGCGGGCTCAGTCCGGCCCCAGCCAGCGCAGCTTGAGCACGATCCAGTGCGCCAGCAGCTTGTTGAGCAGCGGTAGCGCCAGGCCGTGGCTGCGCGCCACCTTGCGCTGCATGGCCAGCGCCGGCGACGGCTGGCCGCCCTTGACCGCGAACAGGATGCGGTTGTTGCCGGCGATGCCGTGGAACCAGCAGATGCGGCCCTGGAACGCCTGGCGCAGCCGCCGCAGCATGGGGCCGTAGTTCGGGTCGTAACTGAAGATATTGGCCGCCATCACGCCGCCGGGCCGCAGCGCGCGGCGGCAGTCGGCGTAGAAGGCGGCGCTGCCCAGCGCGGGCGGCAGGCCCTGCTCGTCGAAGCCGTCGACCAGCAGCACGTCGGCCACGCCGGCCAGCCCGGCCATGTATTCGGTGGCGTCGGCCTCGATGATGCGGAAGCGGGCGTTGTCGCGCGGGATGGCGAACTGGTCGCGCAGCGCGATCACGTCGGCGCGCAGTTCCAGCACGGTGATGCGGCTGTGCGGCAGGTAGCGGTAGCAGAACTTGGCCAGCGAGCCGCCGCCCAGGCCGACCATGACGATGTGCTCGGGCTTGGGATGAAACAGCACGAAGCACATCATCGCGCGCGCATAGCTGAGCACCAGGTCGTCCGGCCGCGACAGCCGCATTTCGCTCTGGATCATGCCCGGCTGGAACTCCAGCGAGCGCTTGTCGCCGCGCGTACGCACTTGCGGCCGGTTGGCAGATGAGGTCAAGTTGGTTCGTAATGTGGATTTACAGGGGCAATTTATAGTAGCATGCGCGCCGTAAGCCACATTGCATTTACAGACGGAAAATTTGTAGGTACATTGGCGATAGCACAGGCCTTGCCCCTCCGGCGGCCCTCTTGGAGACAGAAACGATGTTTTTAGACCACCCTACGCTTACCGCCACCAACAGCTTCACCGAACCGGACCGACTGGAGCGCCTGACCCGCGTCTACGGCTATGTGGTGGCGCTGGCCGACATGGCCGGCGAACAATCCTTCATCGAGAAGGTCAGCCAGCTGCATGACCACAAGGGCACGCTGATCGTGTTCTGGCACGACGCCCCGAGCGAGGCGGAAAAGGCCTTCTTCACCCGCGCCTGGGCCAGCAAGATGGGCGACGGCAGCACCAACGTCGAGCACGAGGTCTGACCGGCCCCGGGTCATGGATATAAAAACACTGGTGCTGGCGCTGGCGCTGGGCAATCTGAGCCTGTGCGCGGCGCTGTTCTTTTTTGAGCAGGAGGGCCGCCGCGGCGCTCAGCCGGCGGCCGGCCAGTCCACCTGGGCGCTGGCCAAGCAGTTCCAGGCGCTGGCCTGGGGGCTGCTGTACCTGCGCGGCGCGCTGCCCGATTTCCTCACCATCCCGTTCGCCAACGCGCTGCTGCTGGCCGGCTTCGCGCTGGACGCCTCGGCGCTGTGGGAGCAGGCCGGGCGCCGCGTCTGGCGCCGCTACCTGCTGCCGGCGCTGGGCGTGGCCATCGGCCTGTTCACCGGCGCCTGGCTGATGGATGTGCCGGCCGCCGGGCGCATCGCCATCGCCTCGCTGGCGGTCGGCCTGTTCTTTATCGCCGGCGCGGCCGCGCTG
Source organism: Duganella sp. LjRoot269 (assembly GCF_964254095.1). Classification (NCBI taxonomy): domain Bacteria; kingdom Pseudomonadati; phylum Pseudomonadota; class Betaproteobacteria; order Burkholderiales; family Oxalobacteraceae; genus Duganella; species Duganella sp. LjRoot269. The sequence continues at coordinate 2,609,500 of NZ_CAXUSL020000001.1, forward strand.
GGCCGGGGCTGGAGCGCCGGCACCCTGTTGCGGCGCTACCTGGTGCTGGCGATGCTGGTGCTGGCGCTGGCCGTGATGGCGCGCGGCCTGCTGACGGCGCTGCTGCCGCAAGGCGCCGGCTGGGTCAGCCCGGCGCTGATCCAGGGCGTCGGCATCGTCGCGCTGTACCTGATGATGGTCAGCGGCGCCTTCGGCTACCTGCTGCTGGGCCGGGAAAAGCTGCAGGGCGAGCTGGCCCGGCTGGAAGTGGTCGATCCGCTGACCGACGTGCCGAACCGGCGCGGCTTCTACCAGACGCTGACGCCGTGGATCGCGCTGGCGCGCCGGCCCGGCATGCCCACCTCGCTGATCATCCTGAACCTGGACCACTTCAAGCGCGTCAACGACAACTACGGCCATCCGGTTGGCGACCTGGTGCTCAAGGCCATGGTCGACGTGTGCAAGAAGCAGCTGCGCGATTCCGACATGATGGGCCGCCTGGGCGGCGCCGAGTTCGCTATCCAGCTGCCGCGCACCTCGCTGGAGGACGCGCTGATGGTGGCCGAACGCATCCGCAACGCCGTCGCGGCGCTGCCGGTGAAGGCGGAAAAGGCGGTGATCAACATGACGGCCAGCCTGGGCGTGACCACGATACGCGCCGAAGACACCACCGTGAGCCTGTTCAAGCGCGCCGACGAGGCGCTGCAGGCGGCCAAGCGGGGTGGCCGCAACCGGGTGGTCGAAGCGCAGGCGGCCACCGGCGCGATGGAGGCATCGTAAGGTGCGTCATCAAGGCGTAACAAACTGCGCATATCGTGATTATAATTATGTAAATCGTTTAGTTTGATTTATTCTGTTTGATCACCCGCGAGCCTTCGTTGCCGTTTGCCGAGAGAGGCTTCCATATATGTACGCAGCAGTAGATTTAGGTTCCAACAGTTTCCGCCTCCACATCGGCAAGCATGACGGGGAGGCCATCCGCGTCCTCAAAAGCGTGCGCGAGCCGATCCGCCTGGCCGCAGGGCTGGACGAAAAAGGCAACCTGACGCCGGCCGCCATGCAGAACGCGCTGGCCTGCCTGAAAAACTTCCGCGCCGTGCTGGCCGCCTACCGCCTCGACGCGGTGCGCGTGGTGGCCACGTCGGCGATGCGCGTGGCGCGCAATTCCGCCGCCTTCCTGCCCGAGGCCGAGCTGGCGATCGGTTACCCGATCGAGATCATCTCCGGCGAGGAGGAGGGGCGCCTGATCTACATGGGCGTGGCCAACGCGGTATCGCTGCCCGGCGAGCGCCGGCTGGTGATCGACATCGGCGGCGGCTCCACCGAGCTGATACTGGGGCGCGGCCAGGAGATCGAAAAGGTCGAGTCGTTCAGCGTCGGCACGGTCAAGCAAAGCCTGTCCTTCTTTGTCGGCGGCCGGGTCGACGCGCCGTCCTTCGAGGCGGCCATCCTGTCGGCGCGCAGCCATTTCGAGGATGCGGCGCCGCCTTACCATCCACAGTTCTGGAAGCAGTGCTATGGCTCGTCCGGCACCGCCCGCACCATCGCCGACATCATCGTCAAGAACGGCATCGGCCGCGAGGTCAACGCCGCCACGCTGAACGCGCTCAAACAGCGCTTCATCGAATTCGGCCACGTCGGCAAGATCGAGATGGCCGGCCTGCGGCCGGACCGCGCCAGCACCATCATCGGCGGCCTGGCGATCCTGATCGGGCTGGTGCGCGAGCTGGATATCCCGGTGGTGCAGCCGATCGAGGCCGGCCTGCGCATGGGCGTGATGTGGGACCTGCACCTGCGTTCGACCAAGCGCGACCGCCGCGAGCAATCGGTGCAGGCCTGCGTGCAGCGCTTCCACGTCGACGAACGCCGCGCCAACCGCGTGGCCGACGACGCGCTGGCGCTGTACATGCAGACCAAGCCGGTGTCGGACCTGTACACCCGCCACCTGTACTGGAGCGCGCTGCTGCATGAAATGGGCATGGTGGTGTCGCACACCGGCTACCACAAGCACGCCGCCTACATGATCGAGAACGCGGATTTGCCCGGCTTTACCGCGCGCGAGCAAAAGACCATGAGCCGCCTGATCCTGGCGCACAAGGGCAACCTGCGCAAGGTGGTCGACGCGCTGGCGGACCCGGATTTCGTCAAGGCGGTGGTGGCGCTGCGGCTGGCGGTGCTGTTCATGCACTCGCGCCTGGACATCGACTTCACGCTGATCCGCCTGCGCATGAAGAACCGCATCGAGCTGGAAATCCGCCGCGAATGGGTCAGCGACCATCCCACACTGTCCTACTGGCTGGAGAAGGAACAGGAGCAGTGGGATGAAGTCGGTGTAGACTTCAGCATCCGCGCCAGCGGCTAAATATCGAGGAGATGCCCATGACCGACAGGATCAAACGCTGCTGCGCCTATGCGCTGCTGGCCCTGTCGTTTCCAGCCGCCGCCGCCGACAAGGTCGGGGACACCAACGTCACGCTGTGCTTCGAGCAGCAGGACGTGCTGCCCTGGCGTACCGAAAAAGGGGGCGGCCTGAATTTCGAGCTGCTCAAGATGGTCGAAAAGCGGCTCGACATCCATTTCGAATTTCAAGGCATCCCATGGAAGCGCTGCCTGGCGCAGCTGAAGGCGAACGCGGTCGACGGCGCCTTCGCCGTCAGCTACAAGCCGGACCGGCGCGAGCTGGGCGAGTATCCGGGCGGGCAGCAGATCGACGCCGGCAAGCGCATGCACGTCGACAGCTATGTGGTGATCCGCAAGAAGGGCAGCAGGGTCGATTGGGACGGCAAGAGCTTCCGCAACCTCGACGGCGCGGTCGGCTTCCAGCTGGGCTACTCGGTCGGCGACGTGCTGCGCGCGCAGAACATCGAGGTGGACGAGGGCAGCCAGCGGGCCGACGAGCTGGCGCGCAAGCTGATCGCCGGCCGCGTGGCCGCCGCGGCGGTCGGCGGCAGCGACGCCCATGGCCTGATGAACGGGCCGCTGGCGCCGCAGCTCGAGCAGCTGCCGGTGCCCATCATCGAGAAGCCGTACTTCCTGATCCTGTCGCACGGCATGGTGGCGGCGCGGCCGCAGCTGGCCGAGCGCATCTGGCGCGCGGTCGAGGAAGCCCGCAACAGCGCCGCCTACAGGAAGCTCGAAGCTATTGAAGGAGTCCGTCATTGACGCGCTGGATCCGGTGCTGATCCCGGGCGGCCCGCTGGCGCGCCTGCGCAGCGCATGGCGGCGCGACATCCTGCTTCGCCTTGGCTTCGGCATCTTCGTGGCGGTGGCGCTGTCGACCGCCGTCTACACCACCTATGTGATGAAGACGCTGCGCACCGAGGCCGAGCAGAACCTGCGCGAGCGCGCCGAGCGGCTGGCCGACGTGCTATCGCAGGCGCTAGCGCGGCCGCTGTTCGACATCAACAGCGCCGCTGTCTCCAGCGTGGTCGACGCCTCGGGCGCCACGCCTGAGGTGCTGGTGCTGCGCGTGCTGGCGCCGAACGGCGCGGAGCTGGCCAGCTACGTGTCGCCGCTGCGCGAGCCGGTGGCGGCGATCAAGGTGCATCGCGACATCAACTTCACCGACGTGCGCCGCAGTTATCCGGTCGGCTCCATCGACCTGGCGTTCTCGCGCCAGCAGATGGACCAGGACCTGCGCCGCCAGATCTACAACACGGTGGCGGCCAACCTGCTGCTGGCGCTGGGGATCGTGCTGTCGATCTTCGTGGTGGGCCGGCGCGCGGCGCGGCCGTTCGCCGATATCCAGGACGGGCTGGAAAAGCTGACGCGCGGCGAGACCGACATCAACCTCTCCGGCATCGGCCGCGAGGACCAGGTCGGGCGCCTGTCCGACGCCGTGCTGCGCTTCCGCGACACCATGACCCGGTTGCGCGACGCGGAACAGGAACTGCGCGAATTGAACAGCGACCTGGAAAAACGCATCGACGCCCGTACCCGGGAGCTGACCGGTTCCATGCAGATGGTCAGCGACAGCAAGGCCAAGCTGCAGACCATCGTCGATACCGCGCTCGACGCGGTGGTGCGCATGGACCTGGCCGGACGCATCGTCGGCTGGAACACGCAGGCCGAGCGGATCTTCGGCTGGAGCCGCGACGAGGCGATCGGCCTGGCGCTGGACAAGACCATCATCCCGCCGCGCTACCGCTACGACCACCGGCGCGGCATGCAGCGCTACATGGCCGGCGGCAGCGCGACCCGGACCGTGCTCGACACCCGGATCGAAGTGGTGGCGCTGCGCCGCAGCGGCGAGGAATTCCCGATCGAACTGGCGATCACGCAGGTCAAGTCGGAAGGGCAGGACAGCTACGAATTCTGCGCCTTCATCCGCGACATCAGCGACCGCCGCGAGCGCGAGCAAAAGCTGGTCAACGCCAACGTGATGGCGGAGGCGGCCAACGTCGCCAAATCCGAATTCCTGGCCAATATGAGCCACGAGATCCGCACGCCGATGAGCGCCGTCATCGGCATGGCCTACCTGGCGCTGCGCACGGAGATGACGCCCAAGCAGCACGACTACATCAGCAAGATCCACCGCGCGGCCTTGTCGCTGCTGGGGATCATCAACGACATCCTGGACTTCTCCAAGATCGAGGCGGGGCGGCTGGAAATGGAGGCGATTCCGTTTGCGCTGGAGGAGGTGCTGGCCAATGTGTCGAGCGTGACGGCGCAGCGGGCGGCCGACAAGCAGCTGCGCTACCTGGTGGAAGTGGCGCCGGACGTGCCGCCCTACCTGGTCGGCGATCCACTGCGGCTGGGACAGGTGCTGATCAACCTGGCCAACAACGCGGTCAAGTTCACCGCCGAGGGCGAACTGGAATTGCGCTGCTCGGTGCGCGAGCCGGCGGTCGACGACGGCAAAGCCACGTTGCGCTTCTCGGTGCGCGACACCGGCATCGGCATGACGGCGCAGCAGAAGTCCCGGCTGTTCCGCGCCTTCAGCCAGGCCAACGGCTCGACCACCCGCCACTACGGCGGCACCGGCCTGGGACTGTCGATCTCGCAGCAGCTGGTGCGGCTGATGGGCGGGCATATCGACGTCCAGAGCGAAGTCGAGCAGGGCTCGACCTTCCATTTCGATTTGCAGTTTGCGTTGTCCGACGCATCGGCGCTGAAGAAGCAGGCGGCCCTGTATCCCGCCCAGCCGGGGGAGCTGACGCTGCAGGAGTCGCCGCGCCGCGCGGCGCGCGTCCTGCTGGCGGACGACAGCCTGGTCAACCAGGATGTGACCATCGGACTGCTGGATCTGCAGGGCGTCAGCGTGGATGTGGTCCATAACGGCCGCGAGGCGCTGGACCGCCTGCACGCGGCCGGCCCGGACACCTACGACCTGGTGCTGATGGACCTGGGCATGCCGGTGATGGACGGCCATGAGGCGGTGCGCCTGCTGCGCCAGGACAGCCGCTTCGACGAGCTGCCGGTGGTGGCCGTGACCTCGAACGCGCTGGCCGGCATGCGTGCGCAGTGCCTGGAGGAGGGCATGCAGGACTACATCACCAAGCCTATCGATCCGCAGCGCCTCTACAGCGTGCTGACGCGCTGGCTCGGGCTGTCGATGAAGGTGATCCCGCCGCTGCCGCCGCGCGCCGACGCCGGCGGGCAGGATGCGCACCAGGCGCTGGCGGAACTGCGGGCGCTGCTGGCGGAGTTCAGCGGCGACAGCCTCGATTATTTCGACAGCGTGCGCGAAGCCCTGGCGACGCTGTTGCCGCCGCTGACGATGGGCCGCCTCACCAGCCACATGGAGCATTACGAATTCGAAGCCGCCGGCAAGTTGCTGGCGGCAGCAGCAAGAGACCAGGAGAACCCATGAACACGAAAAATAAAAACCTGCCCACTGTATTGATCGTCGACGATACGCCCGACAACATCACGCTGTTGTCCAGCCTCTTGAAGGACAAGTACAACACCAAGGTCGCCACCAGCGGCGCCACGGCGCTGCAGATCGTCGCCGCGGCGCCGGTGGACCTGATACTGCTCGATATCATGATGCCGGACATGGATGGCTTTGAAACCTGTCGCCGGCTGAAAGCCGATCCGCGCAGCAGCGCCATTCCGGTGGTGTTCCTGACCGCCAAGAGCCAGGCCGAAGACGAGGCCATGGGGCGCAGCGTGGGCGCGGTGGATTTCCTGCGCAAGCCGGTCAATCCGGACGTTTTATTTACTCGCGTCGCGGCGCATTTGCGATGAGGCAAGCAAAAACTGCGTAAATGATATATATTGTTTATATTGTTGAAAAAAATGGAGTAGATATGAACAAACCTGTCGCAAAGACCGCCGAAAAACCCGCAACCGCCAAGCCTGCCGTCGCAAAACCCGCACCGAAGGCAGCAGCGCCGAAGGCCGCAGCCAAGCCAGCCGTGAAGGCCGCCGCCAAACCTGCGCCGAAAGCTGCTGCCGCCAAGGCAGCACCTAAAGCCGCCGCTCCTAAAGCCGCACCTAAGGCCGTGGCCAAACCAGCACCCAAGGCAGCCCCTAAAGCCGCCTCGAAGGCCGCAGCCAAATCAGCGCCTAAGGCCGCAGCCAAGCCATCCGCAGCCAAGCCAGCCGCGCCGGAAGCCAAGGTCAAGGTTCAGAAGGAAAAGCTGGTGCGCGACAGCTTCACCATGCCAGAGCAGGAATATGCGGTGCTGGGCCAGGTCAAGAAAGCCTGCCTGAAAGCCGGTTTCGAGATCAAAAAGAGCGAATTGCTGCGTATCGGCGTCGCCCTGATCAGCCAGATCGACCTTGCCACGCTGCAAAATGTGCTGACCAGCCTGCCGCAGCTGAAGACCGGCCGTCCAAAGAAAAGCTGATTTAAAAACAACATGTCACGAAAATGACATTAGGCTGTCATTTTCTTGAAGTATTCGCTGGTTACGCTTGCTTCGTCTTCCACAGAAAGGATGAAGCATGCAAACCTCGATCATACAAGCGGACGCCCGAGCAACGTCCGGCAAGCTGGTACTCAGTATGGCAAGCACGCCGGAAGAACTGCGTGAAGTTCAACGCCTGCGCTACAAGGTGTTCATCGAAACCATGGGACTGAGTTCGCTCGTCCGCGAAGATGGTCTCGACAGCGACGAATTCGACGAGCACTGCGATCACCTGATCGTGCGCGATACCGCCACTTTGAAAGTGGTCGGTACCTACCGCCTGCTGAGCGCCTCGCGCGCCCGCAAACTGGGCCGCGTCTACTCCGAGGGCGAGTTCGACCTCGGCCGCCTGAACAACCTGCGCGGCCGCATGGTCGAAGCGGGCCGCGCCTGCATCCACCCCGACTACCGCGGCGGCAGCGTCATCATGCTGCTGTGGTCCGGCCTGGCCGAATACATGCGCCGCGAGAATTGCGACTACCTGGTCGGCTGCGCCAGCATCAGCCTGGCCGATGGCGGCCACAATGCCGTCGCCGTCTACCAGTCGCTGGCGGCACAGCACCTGGCGCCGTCCGAGTACCGCGTCACGCCGCACCTGCCGTTCCCGTTCTCCAAGCTGGAAGCGGCGCAAAAGCCGCAGGTGCCGCCGCTGCTGAAGGGCTACATGCGTTCGGGCGCCTGGATTTGCGGCGAACCGGCATGGGATCCTGATTTCGAAAGCGCCGACCTGTTCCTGCTGCTGCCGCTGGCCAACCTGGACGGCCGCTATGCCCGCCACTACGGCGTGGCAGGCGAACAGATGGCTGCCTGACGGATCCCCGCCGCCCCGTGTAGAATAAGCCGCAGTGCTTATTCTGCGGGGCTGCAATGAAGTTCGATACAGAGACCGACCGGACCGGATACCAGGAACGCTCCGTGCTGCGCCATCGCGGCACATCGTCCGACAATGCCGGCCGCGCCAACGACCGCGTCGCCGAGGAGCTGCCGGTGGCGCTGGTCGTCAATGGCATTTCGCATGCCGTCATGATGGTCACGCCGCGCGAGCTGGAAGCATTCGCGCTGGGCTTTGCGCTCACCGAAGGGCTGGTCGCCAAGGCCGGCGATGTATTCGACATCGAACTGCGGGAGCACGCGCGCAGCTTCGAGGTCAACCTCACCATCGCCCAGGAAGATTTCGTTCAACTGAAGCAGCAGCGCCGTTCGATGGCGGGCCGCAGCGGCTGCGGCGTGTGCGGCGTCGAGAGCCTGGAATTACTGGACATGTCGCCGCCGCCGATCACGGCGCCGCCATTGCATGACGCGGCCACGCTGCCGCCGGCAATCGCCCGCGCGGTGGCGGAGCTGGGCCGGCACCAGGAGCTGATGAGCGCCACCGGCGGCGTGCACGGCGCCGCATGGTGCGATGCCGGCGGCGCCGTCCTGCGCGTGTGCGAGGACGTCGGCCGCCACAATGCGCTCGACAAATTGATCGGCCACCTGGCGCGCGACGGCGTGGACATGCAGGGCGGCTTCGTCTTCATGTCCAGCCGCGCCAGCTACGAGTTGGTGCGCAAGGCGGCGCGCATGAACATCCCGATGCTGGCGACGATCTCCGCTCCGAGCACGCTGGCGATCGACATCGCGGCCGAAGCGCGCGTCAAGCTGGTGAGCTTCTGCCGCAAGGACGGCTGCGTGGAATATACCTGATCTGATCGCTGCGATACCTGAAGCGATACCCAAAGCGGTATCTGAACGCACCAAAAAGTTATTGGCCGCATCAGGGAGAAGTGCCTAGTATCGGCTGTTGTCCATACTCGCCGCCGCTTGCCATGAACCGAACCATCTCCCGCCATCTGCTGGCCGCCATGCTGCTTTCCACCTCGGCGGCCGCGCCGGCCTTCGGCGCGGAACCGTCCGCCGCCGGCATGGCGCAGCAGGGGAACGCCGTGCTGTCGGTCGAACGCTTCGCCCAAGGGCTGCGCATCAAGACGGCCAGCGGCATGCTGTCGCTCGAACCCTGGTCCGACCGCATCATCCATGTGCGCTATGCGCGGGACGCCGGCTGGCAGGGCGGCTACAACCCGGCGGTGATCGCGCCGCCGCGTACCGTTGCGTGGACGGTCAACGACAGCGGCGCCAAGGTGGAGCTGTCGATGCCGGCGCTGGGGGTCGTAGTGGACAAGGCCAGCGGCGCGGTGGCGTTTCTCGATGCGGCCGGCAAGCCGGTCGTCGCCGAGAGCGGGGCGCCGCAGCTGCCGCCACCCGGAGGCGGGGCGCTGAGCCAGTCGTTCGGCATGGGCGAAGAAGCCATCTACGGGCTGGGCCAGCATCAGAACGGATTGCTCGATTATCGCGGCAGCACGGTGCGGCTGCAGCAGGCCAATCGCGATGTGGGCGTGCCGATGCTGGTGTCGTCGGCCGGCTACGGCATCCTGTGGAACAACGCCGCGGTCACCGATGTCGACGCCGGCCTGCCGCAAAGCGGGCAACTGGTGCTGCGTTCTGAGGCGGGGCAGGGGATCGACTACCATTTCATCCTCGGCCCGGAGCTTGACCAGGTCATCGCCGGCTACCGCGACCTGACCGGCGCCGCACCCATGATGGCGCGCTGGACCTGGGGACTGTGGCAGTCGAAGGAACGCTATCAAACCCAGGAGGAATTGCTGGCCGTCGGCCGCCGCTACCGCGCCATGGGCGTGCCGTTCGACGCGGTGGTGCAGGATTGGCAGTATTGGCCGCAAGGCGGCTGGGGCAGTCACGAATTCGATCCGGCCCGCTTCCCCGATCCGGCCGGCATGGTGCGGGCGCTGCATGCCGACCATATTCATTCCATCATCTCGGTCTGGGCCAGGTTCGACCTCGGGCTGGCCAATCTGGCCGCGCTCGATCAGGCCGGCGCGGTCTACCCGGCCACCTACCGCAACGTCTACCCCGAGGGCAAGGGACGCTGGTACGACGCGTTTTCCGAGTCCGGCCGCGCCCTGTACTGGCAGCAGATCATGCAGCGCCTGGGCCGCCTCGGCTTCGACGGCTGGTGGCTCGACGGCAGCGAGGCGGAACTGGGCGGCGACTGGGGCCAGATGCGGTCCGTGGCCACCGCGCAGGGGCCGGGCGCCGAGGTCTATAACGCCTATCCGTTGTGGCACACCGCCGCGGTGTACCAGGGCGCGCGGCGCGATGTGCCGGAGAAGCGTTCCTTCATCCTGACCCGTTCGGCCTACGCCGGCCAGCAGCGCAACGCGGCCATCACCTGGTCCGGCGACACCAACGGCAACTGGGACACCTTCCGGCGCCAGATTCCGGCCGGCCTGAATTTCAGCCTGAGCGGCATTCCCTACTGGTCGGCCGACATCGGCGGCTTCTTTGGCGGCAAGCCAAGCGATCCGGCCTATGCGGAGCTGTTCACGCGCTGGTACCAGTTCGGCGCGTTCAATCCCATGTTCCGCGTCCACGGCACCGGGGACGGCAAGGAACTGTGGCAGTTCCCGCCCGCGACCCAGAAGATCCTGCTGTCTTACGACCGGCTGCGCTATCGCCTGCTGCCGTACATTTACTCGATGTCGTGGGACGTGACGCACCGTGGCGGCAGCATGATGCGTCCGCTGGCGATGGACTTCCGCGCCGACCGCGAAGCGCTGGCGATCACCGACCAGTACATGTTCGGCCCGGCCTTGCTGGTCAATCCGGTGGTGCAGCCGTCGGCGGCGGTGCGCACGGTATACCTGCCGGCCGGCGGGCAGTGGATCGATTTCTGGACCGGCGCGCGCCATGCGGGCGGCCAGGTCATCGCCGCCAAGGCCGATATCGCGACCTTGCCGCTGTTTGCGCGCGCCGGCAGCATCGTGCCGCTTGGCCCGGTCAAGCAGTATGCGGATGAGCCGAGCAGCGCGCCGCTCGAGCTGCGCGTCTATCCCGGCCGCGACGCCAGCTTCGAGCTGTACGACGATGAAGGCGACGGCTACGGCTACGAGCAGGGGCGCTACGCCACCACGCGTCTGGAATGGAACGACAAGACGCGCCAGCTGACGCTGTCCGCGCGCCAGGGGCAGTATCCGGGCATGCCGGCGCGGCAGACGTTCAGCATCGTCTGCGGCGCCGCGCCGCAAGGCAAGGCGGTCGCGGTCAGCTACAGCGGACAGGCGGTCTCGGTCGGCCTGCCCGCATGCCGCTAATAATCGAGTAAAAATTTCGCTTGCATCCCGGCGGTCGGCGGATTATATTGATTGTACCGATCGGTACAATCTCACTTATCCTCAAAAGGAACTCTCATGACCCGCCCCCCGCTGCCACCGTTCACCCGCGAAACCGCGATCCAAAAAGTCCGCATGGCCGAAGATGGCTGGAATACCCGCAATCCAGAGAAGGTTTCACTGGCCTACACCGAGGACTGCCGCTGGCGCAACCGCGCCGAATTCGTCACCGGCCGCGCCGAGATCGTCGGCCTGCTGACGCGCAAATGGACGCGCGAACAGGAGTACCGCCTGATCAAGGAATTGTGGGCATTCGAGGGCAACCGCATTGCGGTCCGCTTCGCCTACGAATACCATGACGACTCCGGCCAGTGGTATCGCGCCTACGGCAACGAGAACTGGGAATTCAACGACGACGGCTTGATGCGCCTGCGCCTGGCCAGCATCAATGAAGCGCCGATCGCGGCGGCCGAGCGCAAGTTCTTCTGGGATCAGAACGCGCCGCGCCCGGCCGATCATCCGGGATTGAGCGATTTCGGTTTTTAAGAAAGTAAAAATGGCAAGAGTAATGGTCGAACGCGGCGACGTGATTCCGCTGCTGGCGGAAGTGTTCCGCACCTACGGCTACGAGGGCGCGAGCCTGGCCCGCATCTCGGAAGGGACGAAGCTGGGCAAGGGCAGCATCTACAACTTCTTCCCCGGTGGGAAGGACGAGATGGCCGACGCCGTGCTGGCCGAGATCGACGGCTGGTTCCGCGACCAGGTGTTCCAGCCGCTGCGCGCGGAGGACCCGGCGCAGGGCGTGGAGCGGATGTTCGTCGCGGTCGGCCGTTACTTTCTCTCGGGGCGCAAGGTGTGCCTGGTCGGCGTGTTCGCGCTGGGCTATGAGCGCGACCGTTTCGCCGCCAAGGTGCAGGGCTACTTCGCCGAATGGGTCGATGCGCTGGCCGATGCGCTGCTGCGCGCCGGCCGTGAGCCCGCTGCCGCGCGGGCGCTGTCGGAGGACATCGTCGGCGGCATCCAGGGCGCGCTGGTGCTGGCCCGCGCGGCTGGCGAACCGGAACTGTTCATGCGCACGCTGGAGCGCATGCGGCAAAGGTTGTCGCAGCCATAGTCCGTTTTATACCAGCCCGATGTCGCGTCCCCTGGTGCCGAAAATCTGCTCGACCTGGCCGGCATTGAGGCCGTACATGCGCGCCAGCAGGCCGCCGAACATGGCGCGGTATTCGTTGAGCACCGGGTAGTCGCGGTTCTGGAACAGCGTCGATTGCTCCAGCCGTATCTGCTCGCCGCGCACCTTGCCGCCCTGGACGCCGCCGCCCAGCACCCAGTACACGGTGCCGTGGCCATGGTCGGTGCCGCGGTTGCCGTTCTCGCGGAAGGTGCGGCCGAATTCGCTGACGACGATGACCACCGTGTCCCTCCAGTCCGGCCCCATCTCCTGCGCGTAGCCGGCCAGGCCGCGTCCCAGTTCATCGAGGCGGCCGGCCAGGTAGCCGGTGGCGCCGCCTTGGCCGACGTGCGTGTCCCAGCCGCCGACGTCGACGAAGCCGATGTTGTATTTGTCCTTCATCAGTTTGGCGATGCGGCGCGCTTCCAGCTCGAAGCCCTTGGCGGTGATGGCGTTGCGGTTGGCCGCGTCCATCTCGCCTATCATTTCCTTCATCACGTCCTCGCGCACCACGAAGCCGTCGCGCACCTGCTGCGCCAGCGGCGTGCCGTCGTACATGGCGGCGATCAGCCTGGCCTGTCGGGCGTCGACCGAGGGCTTGGCGATCGAGCGCAGCGCCATGTTCGGCAGCTGCGCGCTGCCTTGCATGATCAGCGGCAGCTGGTCGGTGAAGGAGATGGCGCTGGCCTTGTCCGCGTTCAGGGTCGCGGCCAGCCGGTTCAGGAAGCCGGAGCGGTAGTCGCGCGTGCGGTCCAGCGGCTGGCCCAGTTCGATGCTGTCCTGCGTTTCGAAGTGGCTGCGCGAGATATCCTCGGTGCCGGCGAACGCCACGAAGGCGGCCTGGCCCGCCGTAAACAGCGGGTAGATGCTGTCGCGCAGGGCCGGATGCAGGCCCCAGTCGCTGTCTATCGGCAGCGCGGAATTGAGCTCGGCGCTGGGCCTGGGCACGGCGATGTTGGGCCGCACCTGGTAGTAGTACTGGCTGGAGATCGGCACCAGCAGATTGGTGGCGTCGTAGCCGCCGCGCATGAAGACGAACAGCAATCGCGTCTTGCTGGCCGGCGCGGCCCACAGGTTGCCGGCCAGTGCGGCGGCGGGCAGGGCGGCCAGCGATTGAAGCAGGGTGCGGCGTTTCATGGCGCTTCTCCTTAGCGGTGCATCAGTTCGGGCGACGACAGCAGGAAGGTATTCCACTCCTGCGGCGAGGTGGCCTGGTCCAGCACCTTCAGCGTGGCGGGGGCGATGGTCTTTTGCAGCGACTGGTAGTACAGCGCGTTGGCCAGTTGCGGGAAGGCGGGGCGCTCCTGCGCCTGCGGGCCTTCGGTCTTGAACAGGCCGGCGTTGCCGGAGCCGATGGCCTTGGCGATCTCGAAGCGGGTCGTCATCTGGCCCGGACTGGCCCATCCCGACTGCGTCAGCGGATAGCCGTCCGGCGTCTGGCGGCCGTACAGGGGTTCGGCCATGCGCGTGAGCCAGTACAGCATCGGCCCGGTGTTGAGGATGGTCTTGTCGTCGTAGGTCAGGCGCACGGCGGAGACCACGTAGTGCACCGGGTCCTTGAATTTTCCGCCCAGCGACTGCGTGAACTCGGCCGACGTGAACAGGGTGCGCAGCACGGCGGCGATATCGCCATCGCTGGACAGGAACGTGGACGACATGCGTTCCACCAGCGCCGGCGGCGGCTCGTCCGCGACGAAGTAGAGCGCCAGCTTGCGGCTGACGAAATGCGCCGTGGCGGGATGGCGGCTCAGGCGGTCCAGCGCCTCGTCCACTTCCGCCAGGCCCCGGCCCTTGACGGTCTGTCCCAGGAACTCCTTGTTGCCGTAGTCGTGGCGGTTCGGGTTGAATTCAAACAGGCCCTGACGCACATACTGCGCCTGCAATTCCTTCTTGACGTTGGGCGCCGCCGTGCCGAGGTTGACGCCGACGCCGGTGAGGATGCGCGCCAGCTCCTGCACGTCGCGCTGGCTGTAGCCGCCGTCCACGCCCAGCGTGTGCAGCTCCATCAGTTCACGCGCATAGTTTTCGTTGATGCGGTTGGCGGCGTTCTGTTCGTTGTCCAGGTAGCGGATCATGGCCGGATGGCGCAGCGTGGCCGCCAGCAGGTCGCGGAACTTGCCCAGCGCGTGCGGGCGCAAGGCCGTGTCCTCGTAGTCGCCGACCAGCGCGCGCAGGTTGCTCTTGCCCTGATGGACGTTGAAGTGGTTCAGCCAGAACCACGTCATCTGCTCCTGCAACTGGTTGGGCGAGTACAGGTCGCGCAGCAGCGAGCGGGTGGCCGCCTCCTTGGCCACGCGGTTCATCTCCTGCTGGTAGGCCTGCTGCGCGGCTTTCTTCTCGTCGTCGACTGCGATCTTGTCGGCGTCCTTGCGCTGCTGCTCGAGGTCCTGGTTCAGCTGCACCAGCGGCTTTCTGGCGATGGTCATGGCGTCGATCTGCGCCTGCACGGCGGCCGGCAGCACGGCGGGCGCGGGATGCAGCTGCTGCTCCAGCCACGCTTCGTAGCCGATTTTTTCCGCTTGCCGGTAGGTGCCCAGGCTGACGCCCCAGCTGACGCGGTTCAGGGCGCCACTCAGCTGCTCCGGCGTGACGGCGGAGGGGCCGGCCCCGCCGGTCGCGGCGCAGCCGGCCAGCAGCAACAGGGCGCCCCAACCGGACAGGGAACGGGTAGGCATGGATGGTATCGGCATGGTTGTCGGCCTCATCGGCGGAGTATAGATGGAACAGTATGCCAAGCTTGCTCAATTGCTGTATGTCTTTTGTGTATCGTGCAACAAAATGTTACGGCTGTTCCCGCCTGTATATCAAAAAAACATAAGGTCATCGATTTTCGTCATACGATTGTGATGGTTTCCGGTTTGCTCATATTCTTGATCCGTGCACAAGAACGTAGCAATCTGATAGTAAACCGAACAATGAATGGGGAAAGCAATGGCTTCGAATAAGAATTGGTCCTTGTATGCGGCGACCATGTTGGCGCTGGGTTCCACGGCCGCCGGCGCCGCGGCACAGGAGGCGGTAAAGCAGGCGGCGACGGAGAGCGCCGGCACGGCGGCCGACGCGGCGCCGGTGGAAGTGGTGCGGGTCACCGGCTCGCGCATCGTCCGGCGCGACAACGACACCGTCGGCCCGATGCTGACGCTGACCAAGGATGACATCAAATACGCCGCGCCGACATCGGTCGGCGACCTGCTGCAGGCCATGCCGAACGTCGGCGTCAGCCTCAATTCCAACGGCACGCAGGGCACCGCGTTCGGCGTCAGCTCGATCAACCTGCGCTACCTGGGCAGCGCGGAAGGCAGCGGCAACCGCACCTTGGTGCTGGTGGACGGCCACCGCTGGGTCAACGCCACCGGGGGGCGCGGCTTCCGCGACTTCGTCGACCTGAACTCCATCCCGCTGGGCATGATCGACCATATCGAAGTGCTGAAGGACGGCGCCTCGGCGATCTACGGCGCCGACGCCATCGCCGGCGTGGTCAACATCCACACCCGCCGCAAGCTGGAAGGCTTCGAGACCGACCTGCGCATCGGCGAGAGTTCGCGCAGCGACGCCCGCAACTACAACGGCTTTATCAACTGGGGCACCAAGCTGGATAAGGGCTCGGTGTTCCTTTCGGCCAGCTACAACGACTCCAAGCCCATTCTGACGGCGGACCGCGACGCCACCCGCGCCGCGCTGTCGCCGCTGACGGCGGCGCCCACCAGCCCGCAGGGGCTGTACGTGCTGCCCGGCCTGTCGAACAACAAATACTTCGGCACCGGCGCCGGTTTCGCGTCGAACGCGGCCAACGCCATCACCCGCAACCAGGGCGCGCTCACCCCGGGCGCCGGCGCGCTGGCCGACGACAGCTTCCACACCGCCGCGCTGCCCGGCGACTACTACAACACGCAAACCCAGGGCATCTATTCGAATGGCCCGAGCCGCCGCGCCGGCCTGTTCGGCCGCCTGACGTATCGCCTGAACGACGACATCACCGCCCATGTCGAGGGCATGTATTCGACGCGCGAATCGAGCCAGTTGTTCGCGCCGTTCCCGCTCGATATCCGCGGCAGCAACGGCTTCGCCATTCCGGTCGACCAGCAGTACAACCCGTTCGGCACGGCCAACGGCGTGCCGGCCGCGAATGCGCTGGGCTTCTCCGGATCTGCGTTCCGCATCCAGCGCGTACCGACCGAAGTGGGCAACCGTAACAACATCCAGAACGTCGACACCGCGCGCCTGCTGCTGGGCGTGAACGGCAAGACCGAGTTTTATGGCGACTGGGACTGGGACGCGACGCTGTCGCGCACCACCAGCAGGGCCACCTTCGATTCGAACAACCAGCTGAACCTGGACCATATCTACCTCGGCATCGGCTCGCCGGCCAAGTGCACGGCCACGCCGGGCTGCGTGCCGCTCAACCTGTTCGGTAGCATCACGCCGGCGATGGCGGACTACATGCGCTACAACGCGCACGACGCCAACAACGCCACCCAGACCGACTTCGCCGTCAACGCAACGCGCACGCTGATGGAGCTGCAAGGCGGTTCGCTCGGCCTGGCGGCCGGCTACGAGTATCGCAAGGAGGAGGCCGAGGACATGCCGGACGCCTTCGTCGCGGCGCCGTCGACGGTGCAACCGCTGCTGGGCGGCGCTGCGCAGGCCACCACCACATCGCCGGCGCGCGACATCACGCGCGGCAGCTACAGCCTGCAGGAAGCCTATGCGGAACTGAGCGCGCCGATACTTTCGGGCCTGCCGGGTATCGAGAAGCTGGAGCTGGACGCGGCGGTGCGCTACTCGCGCTATTCCACGGTGGGCGGCAAGGCCACCAGCAAGCTGGGCGTGCTGTATCGTCCGGTGGCGTCGCTGCTGGCGCGCGGCACCTATTCGCAGGGCTTCCGGGCGCCGTCCATCCTGGAGCTGTACCAGGGACAGCGCCAGACCAACTTCCAGACCGTCGATCCGTGCAACGGCGGCGGCACCGGCAAGCCCGGCTGCGCCGGCGTACCGGCCGGCTACAACCAGAGTCAGTTCAACGGCGGCCTGACACCTGGCATCACCGCCGGCAACGTCAACCTGAAACCGGAGACCGCCGATACCTACAGCCTTGGTCTGGTATGGACGCCAGCCTCGGTGCCGGGCCTGAGCTTCAACGCCGACAAGTTCCTGATCAAGGTGAAGGACGCCATCGCCTCGCAAACGGGCACGCAGATCATGCAGGCTTGCGCCAACACCGGCAACTACTGCGACCTGGTGCTGCGCAATCCGACCGGCGAAGTGCGCCAGCTGACGCAGGCGGTGGTCAATCTGTCGCGCATCGAAGTGGCCGGCATCGACGCCACCGCGCGCTATGTGTTCCCGGTCGCATCGGCCAAGATCGACTCGGCGCTGGACGTATCCTACCTGGAGAAGTACCGCTCGTATGTGCCGCAGTCCGATGGCACCGTGGTGGTGGACGACCGCGCAGGCAAGTCTGATCAACCGCGCTCCACCTTCCCGCGCGTGAAGGCGCAAGCTTCGCTGCGCTACCTGGCAAGCAACTACAGCGCCACCTGGAAGGCCCGCTACATCGGCCACAGCGCCGACCTGCCGAACAACGCGGTCAATGGCGGTACCGTGCCGGCGATCACCTACCAGGACGTGCAGCTCGGCTACACGCTGCCCGGCGGGAAAGTGAACCTGGCCTTCGGCATCGACAACCTGTGGGACAAACAACCGCCGCTGTCGGCCGCGAACAATCCGATCAACTTCGACATCTATACCTACGACGTGCGTGGACGCTATTTCTACGCCAAGGTATCGAGCAAGTTCTAAGCACCACGACCTGAAACGGACGCACGATGAACCACGGCGGCAAACAAGAGGGTACCCAGCGGCGCTGGGCGCTGGATCCGGTGATGATGATGCTGGCCGCGCTGGCGGTGGCGGTGGGGCTGACATGGCTGATGCCATCCGGCGAGTATCAGCGCAAGGGTGGCACGGAGACGGCGCCGGTTGTTCCGGGCACCTACCAGGAGCTGCCCAAGGAGCTGACTCTCGCCGCGCTGCTGCCGCCTGCAACGGTATCGGCCAGGCGCGGCGAGGAGGGCGGCAAGGCAGTCAGGGAGGAGCGTCCCGCCACGGTGTCGCCGGTGTCGCCGGCGGCCATCGTCACGACGATACCTGCGGGGCTGGTCAAGTCGTCGGCGCTGATCTCGATGATACTGCTGTTGGGCGGCATGTTCGGCGTCCTGCGCGCTTCCGGCGCGCTGGACGCCGGCATCGAACGGTTGCTGGCGTTGACCGGCGGCCGGGTCGGCATCGTCACGCCGGTGGTGATGATCGCCATCTCGGCCGGCAGCACCTTCCTCGGGTTGATCTCGGAATACCTGCTGATCATCCCCATCGTCATCGCGCTGGCCGAGCGCATGGGCCGCAGCCGCATGTACGGCTTCGCCATGCTGACGCTGGCGGCCAAGGTCGGCTACCTGGCATCGGTCACCAATCCGGTGGCGCTGCTGATCGCGCAATCGGTGGTCGGCGTGCCGGTGTTTAGCGGCGCCGGATTTCGCTTTGCGATCTGGGTGGTGATGCTGACCATCGCCATCGGCGTCGTGATCCGCCTTGGTCGCAGCGGCACGCAGCAGGCGCAGGCGCCCAGTGCCGCGAGGTTGTCGGTCCGCCACCTGGCGGTGCTGCTGACGGTGGGCGCGACGGTGGTGCTGCTGATCTGGGGCTCGGCCGAAATGGGCTGGCGCGACCTGCAGTTCGCGTCGCTGTTCGTGGCCGCCGCCGTCATCATCGGCGTCGCCGCCGGCATGACGCCGCGCGAAGGCGCACACGCTTTTGTCGACGGCATGCGTTCGATGATGCTGGCCGCGCTGCTGATCGGCATGGCGCGTGGCGTCGAGCTGGTGCTGCGCGAGGGCCGCATCCTCGACACCATCATCGCCTGGGCCTCGCACCATGTCGGCCATTTGCCGCCGGTGGTGGTGGCGCCGCTGGTGATGGTGTTCGAGATGTTCCTGACGCTGCTGATTCCCTCCACCTCGGCCAAGGCCGCGCTCAGTATTCCCATCCTGGGGCCGATTGCCGCCACTGTCGGCGTCAGCGGCCAGACCACGGTGCTGGCTTTCCTGCTGGGGAACGGCTTGATGAACATGTTCGCGCCCACCTCCGGCATGCTGCTGGCGTATCTGGCCACCGCCAATATCGCCTACGGCCGCTGGTTCCGTTTCGTGCTGCCGATCTTCGGCCTGTTCACCGTGCTGTCGATAGCTGCACTGGTGATCGCCGTGCTGACCGGCTATTAACGTTAATGCAGAATTGAGACTCACATGGCTGGCAACACCACCACCCACCACCTCGACGGCGCCGCGCTGGTCCAGCAGAATGTGCTGATCACCATGCGCGACGGCGTGCGCCTGGCCGCGGACATTTACTTCCCCGGCCCGGCAAGCCAGGGACCTTACGCCGTGCTGCTGGAGCGCACGCCCTACAACAAACGCGGCACCAACCAGGGCGACCGCAGCGCGGCCGACCCGGTGCCCCGATCCAAACCCGACCTGGCGGCATGGTTCGCCGCCGCCGGCTACGTCTATGTGATCCAGGATTGCCGGGGGCGCTACGCCTCCGAAGGCGGTTTTACCAAGTACGTCAACGAAAGCGAGGACGGCGTCGACACCATGCGCTGGCTGTTGCAGCAGCCGTGGTGCAATGGACGCATCGGCACGCTGGGTCTGTCGTACGGGGCGCACGCGCAAAGCGCGCTGGCGTCCGGCGCGCCGGCGGGGCTGGCCGCGATGTTCCTCGATTCGGGCGGATTTTCCAGCGCCTTCCACAGCGGCATACGGCAGGGCGGCGCGTTTGAACTGAAGCAGCTGACCTGGGCCTTCAAGCATGCCCGCCTGGCGCCGGAGACGCAGGCATCCGCGCGCCGTCGCGAAGCGCTGGAACGCGAGGATATCCGCGACTGGATGGCCGTCAATCCCTGGCTGCCCGGCCACTCGCCGGTGACGGCGGCGCCCGAGTACGAGCAGTTCGTGCTGGAGCAGTGGCGGCACGAGACCTTCAGCGACTACTGGCGCGGCCCTGCACTGTACGCGCTCGGCCACCACGCGCAGTGGCCGGACGTGCCGATGGTCCACCTGTGCAGCTGGTTCGATCCCTACTCGCTGACGGCGATCGAAAACTACACCGGCCTGTCACGCATCAAGCAGGCACCGGTCAAGCTGGTGCTGGGACCGTGGACGCATGGACAGCGCTCGGTCACATACGCGGGCGATGTGGATTTCGGCCCCGCCGCCACGCTGGACGGCAATATCGCACCGGACTATCCGGCATTGAGGCTGGCCTGGTTCGACCGCCACCTGCGCGGCGACGGCAACGCGCCGGACTATCTGCCGGCCCCTGTAAAAATCTTCGTCATGGGCGGCGGCAGCGGCCGCAGGAACGCCGACGGCAGGCTGGATCACGGCGGCCGCTGGCGCGACGAGCAGGACTGGCCGCTGCCGCAGGCGCAGGCCGCCGTTTTCCATCTGCATGGCGATGGCACGCTGGCCCCCGAACCGCCTGCGGCGTCCGCCCCCTGGCGCGGCTACCGTTACGACCCGGCCGATCCGGTGCCGACGATAGGCGGCGCCATCGCCTCCGGCGCGCCGGTGATGGCGGCCGGCTCCTTCGACCAGCGCACCACGGCGGCCGTGTTCGGCGCCCGGCCGCCATATGGACCGCTGGCGCAGCGGCGGGACGTGCTGGTGTTCGAGACGGCGCCGCTGGAATCGGCGGTCGAGTTGACAGGGCAGGTGGTGGCGAAGCTGTGGGTATCGTCGTCGGCGCGCGACACCGACTTCACCATCAAGCTGCTGGACGTGTATCCGCCCAGCGCGGACTATCCGGACGGCTGTGCAATCAACCTGGCGCATGGCATACTGAGGATGCGTTTTCGCGACTCCTTTGAACACCCAACGCCGATGGAAGCCGATGTCGTCTACCAGATCCAGATTCCAGCCTACCCGACCAGCAACCGCTTCGAGGCAGGGCATCGCATACGCATCGACATCAGCAGCAGCAACTTCCCGCATTTCGATGCCAACCCCAACACCGGCGCGCCGGCCGGCACCGCCAGCGTTCCGGTGGTGGCGCACAACCGCCTCTACCTCGACCGCTCGCGACCCTCGCATGTGGTGCTGCCCGTCATACCCGGATGAGGCGCCATGGCGCAGCTGACCGACCAGATCAACCTGCGCGCGCTGCGTGGCTTTCACGCCATCGTCAGCACTGGCTCGGTGACGGAGGCGGCGCGCCGCATGGGCTTGAGCCAGCCGGCGGTCAGCCGCCTGCTGGCGCAGCTGGAACAGCAGATCGGCTTTGAGCTGTTCTTCCGTGATCACGGGCGGCTGGTGCCGACCCAGGACGGCCTGCTGCTATATGAGGAGGTCGACCTGTCGCTGGGCAGCGTGGAGCGGGTCTTCAGCCTGATACGCGATATCGCCGACTATCGGGTCGGTCAGCTGAAAGTGGTGGCGCCGCCCAGTTTTTCGGAGGGTGTGCTGCCGGATATCGTGGCGGCGTTCCTGCAGCGCTTTCCGCGCGTGCGGCTGTCCGTCGATTCGCGCAGCATCGAAACGTCGAAGGCGATGATCGCGACGCGCGCGGCCGATTGCGGCTTCGTCAAACTGCCGGTGGACCGTCCGGACCTGCGCTCCGAGCATGTGGTCAGCAGCGCCACCGCCTGCGTGATGGCGGCCGATCATCCGTTGTGCGGCCATGATGTGCTGACGCCGCAGCTGCTGCGCGGCCATCCGCTGATTTTGCTGGGACTGGGGCGCATGTCGCGGGCCCAGATCGAAGCCGCCTTCCTGCGCGCGGGCGTGCGGCCCGACGTGCGGCTGGAAACGCATACGGTCGGTTCGGCCTGCGCGCTGGCCGAACGCGGTCTCGGGGTCGCCCTGGTCAATGAGTTGCTGGCACGGCCCTACTTGCGGCCTGGCAGCGCGATACGGCCGTTCGAACCGCGGTTGCAGAACGACTATGCGTTTGTCACGTCCTCGCTGGCGGCGCCGACCCGGCTGGCCACGGAATTCCTCAAGCAGACCCGCAGCCACTTCGGGCTGGGAGCGGACATCGCGACTTCCTAGCGCAGTTCCGGCGTCAGCGCGGGAGCGCGGCGCGGCTGCGCCGTTTGCTGCCAGCCGTAGGCGATGCGCAGCAGCGTGGCTTCATCGAACTCGCGCGCGAGCAATTCGATGCCGACCGGCTGCGGCGCCCGGCCCTCCGGCGTCACCATCGCCACCGGCATGGACAGCGCGGGATAGCCGCTCCAGGAACTGAGGCGGCTGGTTTGCGGATTGTTGGAGACCTTGCCGTCCTGGTCCAGGTTCAGGTTGGCGCGGGTGGGGTAGAGCAGCACGTCGTAGCCTTCCAGCGCGCGCGTCAGGCAGGCCTGGACGCGCGGGAAGCGGGCGGTGACGTTGTGTACGTAGTCCTGGTTGCGCATCGGCTCCGTGCCCAAAGCATCATATTCCGCCAGCGGCGCCTTGTTGCGTTCTTCGAACCGTCCGCTGTCCAGCAACTGGCGGTAGCTGCGCAAGTGGCCGTCCGCGTCCGACGGCCAGCGCGCCAGGTAGCGTTCCAGGTCGCCCTTGAACTCGTAGGGTTTGACGGTTTTGAATTCGGCCAGTATCGCGCCCAAGTCCGGCAACTGCACGTCCTCGACGACGGCTCCGGCGGCGCGCATGCGCGTCAGCGCCTCCTCCAGCGTGGCGTTGAAACGGGCCGGCGATGCGGCCGGCGACGTGGCTGGGAACAACTGGCGCACCACGCCGATGCGGGCGCCGCGCAAACCATCGACCCGCAGGCCGGCGCGATAGTCCGACCCCGCGCCGCGCATCGCCTGCAGCAGCAGGGCGCAGTCCTCGACGGTGCGGCAGATCGGCGCGGCGGTGTCTTCGGTGTGGGCCAGCGGCAGGATGCCGTCCTGGTTCAGCAGGCGCAGGCTTGGGCGGATGCCGATCAAGCCCTGGACGGCGGCTGGAACCCGGCCGGAGCCGCCAGTGTCGGTGCCGATGCCCGCCATTGCCATGCTGGCGGCGACGCCGCTGGCGGTGCCGGACGACGAGCCACCGGGCGTGATGCCGGTGTCGTAGGGATTCAGCGTCTGTCCGGCCATCGACGACGAGCCCCGGTAGGTAAAGGCGAATTCGTCCAGGTTGGCTTTGGCCAGCACGATGGCGCCCGCGGCCTTCAGGCGCGCCACCACCGCGGCGTCCGCGGGCGGGCGGTTGGTGGCGAAGGCCCTGGCGCCGCCGGTAGTCGGCATGCCTGCCGTGTCCACGTTGTCCTTGACCAGCAGCGTGACGCAATGCAGCGTCCCTTGCAAGCCGTCCTTGCGGAACAAGGCGTCCTGGCGGTCCGCCTCGTCCAGCGCTTGCGGATTGACCGTGATGACGGCACGCAGCGCGGGTCCTTGCAGGTCATAGGCCTGGATCCGGGCCAGATAGCCTTGTACCACCCGGCGGCAGGTCAGGCCGTCGTCGCGCATGGCCCGGTGCATGCCGGCGATGGTGGCTTCCACCAACGGGAACGGTGTTGCGGGCGCTGCGACGGCCGGGCCTGATGCGACAAACGCCAGCGCAACGGCGCCGGTGGCGGGTTTGATGTTCATATGTGTGGCAGGGAGTCTGTGTGCGGCCAGCATAGCGGAAGCCGGACGCGCGGGCCAGCGCATACCAAATGCTGATAAAGCCATCGGGCTTTGGTATATTGATGCACACAACAACCAGCCGAGCATCGTCATGCCCACACTCGATCCCCGTGTAGACGCCTACATCGCCAAGTCCGCCGACTTCGCCCAGCCCATCCTCGAGCATCTGCGCGCGGTGGTGCATGCCGCCTGCCCGGACGTCGAGGAAACGATGAAGTGGAGCTTCCCCCACTTTATGTACAAGGGCATGATGTGCAGCATGGCTTCCTTCAAGGCGCACTGCGCGCTGAACTTCTGGAAGGCGGAGCTGCTGATGGCCGAGGAAGCCAACCGCGAGGCGATGGGACAGTTCGGCCGCATCGCGTCGGTCAAGGACCTGCCGCCGAAGAAGGCGCTGACCGGCTACATCAAGAAAGCCATGAAGCTCAACGACGAAGGCATCGCCGCGCCGGCGCGCGCCAAGCCCGCCGAGCCGCGCGAGCTGGCGATACCGGACGACCTGGCCGCCGCGCTGAGGGAAGTGCCGGCAGCGCACAAGCATTTCGAGGCCTTCAGCCCGAGCAAGAAGCGCGACTACGCCGAATGGATCGCCGAGGCCAAGACCGAGGCGACGCGCACGCGCAGGCGCGAGCAGGCCGTTGAATGGATCGCGGAAGGCAAGGCAAGGAATTGGAAATACGAGAAGTGCTAGGGAGGGGCAATGCGGCGTTCAGCGGGGTTTGGGCTGTACGCAGTGCGCATTAAGGGGCGCCGGATACCGCATGCCGGCGCCTGGCATGGCAAGATCAGCTAAGCTGCTCAATGCATGGACGCGGTCGACAGATCCTTAAGTTCCCGTATGCTGATGTCGGACTTTTCATGCATACGCAGCAAAATTGTTGCCCCGACGGCCAGCTTGCGGTGTCGGATCTTGCTGATGATGGGAGGCTGTACTTCCAGAACTCGGCACAATTCCGCGTCGTTCTTCAAGTTCATTTTTTCAATCAAAGTATCCAGAAGCTTGTTCGGAACAAAACTGGATGGTTCCAGTGCCCGAGCGCGATTCATGGCTTCGATCAGTTCCAGCTTCTTCTGCCGTACGTTCATGATGCTCCTCCTTTGCTCAAAACGTAGAAAAATGAAACGTTTCCTGGCAAGGCTAGCGGCCACATTGTTGGTCTGAATGTGGTACGCAACTCAACATTCTTGATAACCATGCAAGTTGATTTTAATAATACTACGCTGAGAAAATAATGGGCGCCTTTAACAAAAAAATTATCTTGTTTATTGCTTAAACGGGTTGACGATTGTTGTTTCTTGTATGCCCGATTTGGACAGATGTAGGATTTTGTCTGTCATCTCGGCCGCAATTTGCGAATGTGTCACCATAATCGCGCAGGCGCCGGTGGCTTTGATTTCCCTGCGCAACAACGTCAGGATGCCGTGGGCGGTATCGGGGTCGAGATTGCCGGTCGGTTCGTCGGCCAGCACCAGGGCGGGCCGGTGCACCAGCGCGCGGGCGATGGCCACCCGCTGCATTTCGCCGCCGGACAGCTGGTGGGGGAAGTCGCCGCCGCGGCCGCCGAGTCCGACCGCGTCCAGCATCTCGCCGGCGCGGCCGGTCGGCAGGCCGTTCAGCAGCAGCGGCAGGGCGACGTTCTGCAACAGGGTCAGGTGCGGCAGGACGTGAAAGGCCTGGAAGATGAAACCCAT
Source organism: Duganella sp. LjRoot269 (assembly GCF_964254095.1). Classification (NCBI taxonomy): domain Bacteria; kingdom Pseudomonadati; phylum Pseudomonadota; class Betaproteobacteria; order Burkholderiales; family Oxalobacteraceae; genus Duganella; species Duganella sp. LjRoot269. Next base: position 2,635,033 of record NZ_CAXUSL020000001.1, read on the forward strand.
GCGCGCGCGGCGCAACCTGGTGGCGGCATCGTCGTCCAGGCCGGACATGGCCACGCCGTCGATGAGGATGGGCGATTCGCCCGGCGCCGCGTCCGGGCTCACATCGGGGGTATCCAGGCCGGCGATCAAATTAAGCAGCGTGGACTTGCCGACGCCGGAATCGCCCATGATGGAGACGAATTCGCCGGCCTTGAAGTTCCACGACAGCTTGGACAACACCGGACGGCCGCCGGCATAGGATTTGGACAGGTTGCGCAGCTCGAGCATAGGGGCGGGGAGGGGAAAGGATTAGCGGATTAGCGCGTCAAGGCGCGGCGCAGCGCGAAGCTGATGCCGTCGACCAGCGCGACCAGCAGCAGCATGGCGGCGATGACGGTGGCGGCCTTCTGCATCTGGAACAGCGACAGGTGGTACTTGAGCATCTGTCCCAGGCCGCCGGCGCCGACCACGCCGAGGATGGCGGCGGCGCGGATGTTGTTCTCCCAGCGGTACAGCGTGTAGGACAGCATCTGCGGCAGCGTTTGCGGCAAGGTGGCGTAGAAGAAGGCCGCGCCGGCGCTGGCGCCGTTGGTGCGCAGCGTTTGTTCCGGCAGCGGCGCGGCGTTTTCCAGCGAGTCGGCAAACAGGCGGCCCAATACGCCGGCCGTGTGCGCGCCCAGCGCCAGCGTGCCGCCGAAAGGCCCGAGGCCGGAGGCGATCAGCAGGATCGAGGCCCACACCAGTTCGGGAATCGAGCGCAGCACGTTGAGCGCGGAGCGCATCAGCGCGCGTGGCGTCTTGCCGAAACGGCCGGAGGCGGGCAGCGAGAACGCCAGGCCGGCGATCACCGCCAGCAGCGTGCCGAGCGCAGACATGGCCATGGTCTCTATCGTGGCCCAGCCGGTCTTGACCAAGAACGGCGCCGACAGGTCGGGCGGCGCGAAGCCGGCCAGCAGCTCGATCGTGCTGTTGACGGCTTCGGCGGTGAAGAATTCGCGCCACTTCAGCGGCAGCGTGGCGAAGCTGGCGGCGATCAGCACGGCGAGCAGCGCCATCAGCGACAGCACGGTCCAGTCGCGGGCGGGCGGCTTAGGCATCTGGTGCTTCATCCGAGGCGCCTCCGCAGTATCTTGGAAAACAGGTCGGCCAGCGCCACCAGCGCCACGAATACCAGCAACATGGACGATACTTCGGCGCCAGCCAGCATTTTCATCGATTCATCCATGCGCTGGCCCAGGCCGCCGGCGCCGACAAAGCCCATCACCACCGAGCCGCGGATCGCGCATTCCCAGCGGTAGACGGTGTAGGACATCAACTCGGACGCCGCTTCCGGCAGGGCGCCGTACAGCAGCGCGGCGAGCCGCCCGCTGCCGTTGGCCAGCAGCGTGTCGCTGGCGTGGGCGTCGGACGATTCGAGGATCTCGGCGTAGACCTTGCCCAGCATGCCGCAATAGGTCAGGGCGATGGCCAGCACGCCGGCGGTCGGGCCGAGGCCGATGATGCGCACGAACAGCAGCGCCCATACCAGCTCGGGCACGCTGCGCAGCGCCACCAGCAGCCAGCGCACGCACTGGCGCACCAGCCGGGCCCACGGCCGTATGCGGCCGGTGCCCAGGCGCGAGATCGACAGCTGCTCGTTGATGATCAGCGTGGCCGGGATCGCGCCCAGCAGGGCCAGCGTCAGGCCGGCGGTGGCGATGGCGACGGTCTGCCAGGTTTCGCGCAGCAGCATGGCCAGGAATTCGGCACTGTGGGCCGGCACCAGGAAGTCGGCCAGGAAGCGGCCGGTGGAGGTCAGGCTCTGCCAGTCGAACAGTATCCACGGCTTGAATTCGGTGACCACCAGCGTCGGCCACAGCACGACCAGGCAGACCACGGTGATGGCGACGCGGCCGCGCCAGGCCGGATCGGGATGGGCGCGAAGGGGTGAGGCGGTAGCGCTCATTACAGACATGCGCCGACGCCCAGCTTGACCGCCATCGCCTCATGTTCCGGCGACGGCGCGCTGGCGGCGGGCGGTTCGCCCTGGTACAGCGCGGCGATCATCTCGGGCGTGACGCGGTCGCGCGGCAGGTCGAATTCGATGCGGCCGTCGCGCAGGGCGACGATGCGGGGGAAGTGCTTCAGCGCCAGGTCGACCTGGTGCAGGCTGCAGATCAGTGTGGCGCCGCGCGCCCGTGCTTCGTCGCGCAGCGTGGCCAAGGTCAGTTCCGACAGCACCGGGTCCAGCGCGGACAGCGGCTCGTCCACCAGCAGTGCCTTGGCCGGCGACAGCAGCAAGCGCGCCAGGCCGCAGCGCTGGCGCTCGCCGCCGGACAGGCGGTCGACGCGGGAATACAGCTTGTCGCCCAGGTTGAAGCGCGACAGCGCCTGCCAGGCCGCTTCCGGATCGGCGGGCTTGAACAGCGACACCAGCGCGCGCCACAGGCTCCACTGCGGCAGGCGCGCGGCCAGCACCGCCGTCACCACGCGCTGGCGCGGCGGCAGCGGCGGGGTTTGCGGCGCCAGGAACAACTGCGCGCGCAGCTTGTGCCGCGCGCCGCCGCTGAGCTGCCACGGATCGCAGCCGAAGGCCTGGAACTCGCCTTCGGCGGGACGGTGGGCGCAGGCCAGCGTCGCCAGCAAGGTGGTCTTGCCGGCGCCGGACGGGCCGATCAGGGCCAGTTGCTCGCCCTGTTCGACGGTCAGCGTGATCGCGTGCAGCGCGGCGGCCCTGGATGCGCCCAGATGGCGCACCGTCAGGTTTTGCAGTTGGTAAGTCGGCATTGACGATTTATTTTTTCAGCAGGCCCGCGTTCTGTGCGGCCGCTTCGATGGCGGTGTAGTTTTCAGCCTTGGTCGGAATGAACTTCGAAGCGCGCTGCAGGTCCATGATGACCTTGTCCTGCGGGTTCTTCGGATCGAGCGCCAGGAAGGCGTCGGTCAGTTTCTTCTTCAGGTCGGCGTTCATGTCGCTGCGTACCGACCAGTTGTAGTCGTAGTAGCCCGGGGTGGTGTAGAACACGCGCACCACGGCCGGATCGACCTTCTTCTCGGCCACCAGTTTTTCCCAGACCGAGATGTTGAGCGCGCCGGCGTCGACCTTGCCGCCCGCAACTGCGGCCACGGTGGCGTCATGCGCGCCGGAGAAGGCGATGCGTTTCAGGTCGGTGTCCGGGTTGATCTTGGCGGCCAGCAGGTACGAACGCGGCATCAGGTGGCCCGAGGTCGACGATTCCGAGCCAAAGCTCAGCGTGTGGCCTTTCAGGTCTTCCAGCTTGTTGATGTCCTTGTTGGTGGTGATGAACACCGAGCGGAACTTTTCATCTTCGGCACGCTGGACCAGCGGCGTGATCTGGTTCTTGCTGCGATCCTTGGCCTGCACGAAGGTGAAGCCGCCGAACCAGACCATGTCGACCTTCTTGTTGATCAGCGCTTCGACCGAGGCGGCGTAGTCGGTGACGGGAGTAAACTCGACCTTCATGCCGATTTTCTTTTCCAGGTACTCGCCCAGCGGCTTGAACTTGCGCTGCAATTCGGTCGGCGCCTCGTCCGGAATCGCCGATACGCGGAACACATGGTCGGCGGACTGGGCCTGGGAATGGGCCGCTGCCAGCATCAGGCCGGCGGCAAACAGGGATTTGATCGTACGCATGGCGAAAAATTTCATGGTGGTTTGACCTTTTTTTGTAAGATTTGTACTTCTGCTGCGACTAATGTGACTATGAATGTGAAGCGCCGCACCGTTTTTTTTGGTGCGGCGCCCCAAAATGGATATTCGGCTATCATAACAAAAATGTTATCCATAGCTGGATGACCACCTCTGAAAGGCAGAGCACTTATGCAGATGTCCCGCTCCTCGGCGATCCGTGTTGTTTCGCCCGACGCAAGCAACACGCCGCCGCAGCGGCAGCCCGCCAACGGCAGCGCGGCGGTGATCGCCGAAATCAGCGCGGGTTTGCTGGCGCCCGACGCCCACACTTCGCCCAAGTTCCTGTACGACGGCCTGGGTTCCAAGCTGTTCGAGGCGATATGCGAGCTGCCCGAATATTATCCTACCCGCACCGAGGCCGGCATCTTCGCCGCGCACGGCGCCGACATGGCGCGCGCCATCGGCACCGGCACCACGATGATCGATCTGGGCGCGGGCAATTGCGCCAAGGCGGCTAGCCTGTTCCCGCTGCTGCAGCCGGCGCAGTACGTGCCGGTGGATATCTCGCGCGATTTCCTCACCGAAGCGGTCGGCCGCTTGCAGCAGCGCTTCCCGCACATCGAGATGACGGCGCTGGGGCTGGACTTTTCCAGCGGCTTCGAGCTGCCGGACAGCGTGCGCCACAGCCGCCGCTTGTTCTTCTATCCCGGTTCCTCGATCGGCAATTTCTCGCCGGAGCAGGCGACGGCCTTCCTGCGCGGCCTGCGCGCCAACGCCGGTGCCGATGGCGGCCTGCTGATCGGCGTGGACCTGATCAAGGACAGTGGGGTACTGGACGCCGCCTACGACGACGCCTTGGGCGTGACGGCGGCCTTCAACCTGAACATGCTGCGCCACCTGAACCATCTGATCGGCGCCGATTTCGATGTCGGCCAGTGGCAGCACCGTGCCTTCTTCAACGCCGCGGAAAGCCGCATCGAGATGCACCTGGAAGCGCGCAGCGCGCTGACGGTGCGTTGGGACGATGGTGAGCGCCACTTCGCGCGCGGCGAACGGATACACACGGAAGACAGCTATAAATATACGCGGCAATCGTTTGTCGGCCTGCTGGAGCGGGCCGGCTTTGCCACCGCCCAGGTGTGGACCGATCCGGCGAACTGGTTCGCCGTCATCCATGCCCGGGTCATCCCGGACTGAAAGCCGACCATGGACATGCGCCTGCCGCCGCAAGACATCAAATCCCGTTTCGCCACCGTACGCCGCCGCTCGCTGGCGCTGGCCGAACCGCTGACCGACGAGGACTGCGGCGCGCAGTCGATGCCGGACGCGAGTCCGATCAAGTGGCACCTGGCGCATACGACCTGGTTCTTCGAGACCTTCATCCTGGAACCCATGGAAGCCGGCTTCGAGCCTTTCCATCCTGCGTTCCGGGTGCTGTTCAATTCCTATTACAACGGCATCGGCGAGAAGCATCCGCGCGCCCAGCGCGGCTTGCTGACACGGCCAGCCATGTCGCAGGTGCGCGCCTACCGCGCCAATGTCGACGAGCGCATCGCCCGGCTGGTCGCCAGCGATCTGGATGACGAACAGCGCGCGCAGCTGACGATGCTGATCACGCTGGGACTGGAACATGAACAACAGCATCAGGAACTGATGCTCACCGACGTCAAGCACCTGCTGGCGCAAAACGCGCTGCTGCCCGAGTATATGGATCTGCCGCTGCCACAGGCGCCGGCCGCACCGGCGCTGGCCTGGCTGCCGTTTGAGGGCGGCCTGACGGACATCGGCCATCGCGGCGGCGGCTTCTGCTTCGACAACGAACTGCCGCGCCACAAGCAGTATGTGGCGCCGTTCGAACTGGCCTCGCGGCTGGTGACGAACGCCGAGTACCTGGAATTTATCACCGCCGGCGGCTATTTCAACGCCGGCTTGTGGCTGGCGGAGGGCTGGGACTGGGTGCGCAGCCAGGGTCTGAACTGCCCGATCTACTGGCAGCAGGAAGACCAGGGCCAGTGGCTGGAGTTCACGCTGCATGGCGCGCAGGCGCTGGACCTGAACCGGCCCGCCACGCATTTGTCGTTGTTCGAAGCGGATGCTTATGCGCATTGGGCCGGGGCCCGTTTGCCGACCGAGGCCGAATGGGAATTCGCCGCCGCCCAGGCGGACGTGGAGACCGGCTCGCTGCATCCGGCCGCCGCCGATGCTGCGGACGGCGACGGGTTGCAGCAGATGTTCGGCCATTGCTGGCAATGGACCAGCAGCAGCTATGCCGCCTATCCCGGTTACCAGAGCGCACCGGGCGCGCTGGGCGAGTACAACGGCAAGTTCATGATGAACCAGTACGTGCTGCGCGGCTCGTCGTGCGCCACGCCGGCAGGCCACGCGCGCGCCAGCTACCGGAATTTCTTCCCCGCCGGCGCCCGCTGGCAGTTCACGGGCATCCGGCTGGCCAAGCTCACAGCGCCTTGAGGAAGGCGGCCAGGTCGGCCGCTTCCTGCGGCGTGAAGCCGATGTTGAAGCGCGTATCGTAGAACGTCACGATATCCTCGATGGTGTGCACCGAACCATTGTGGAAGTAGGGCGAGCGCGATTCGATGCCGCGCAGGCTGGGCACCTTCACCTTGCCGATATCTCTCCATTTACCAGACAGCATGGCGGCGCCGGGATCGGTGGTGGCCACGGTTTCGCCGGTGGCGTTGTTGCGCAGCGTGTAGAGCGGCATGTCGGCCGTGCGGCGTGCGCCGTCCGATACGCCGGTGTTGAACATGCGCGTGACCGAGTGCGTGCCGGCGTTGGGCGCGTCGTGGCAGCTGGCGCAGCTGCCGCGTTGCAGCGGACGGCGCAACTCGTCGTTGAAGCCGGCCACATTGGTGATGTTGAACGGCTTGTTATTGAAGATTTGCTCGCCGCGCGCGATCGAGGCGCGGGCCAGGTTTTGCGCGCTTGGCGCGGCAGGCGGTGGCGGCGCTGGGCGGCCTCGCACCGGTGGTGGAGGCGGAGGAGCCGGGCGGTCCAGGTTGCGCCATGCCCCGAATATCGTCATGACGTTGCGGTTGAACGGGGCGCCGGTTTGATAATCGCCGGACAGCAGGTCGTTGATGCCGTAGTAGAAGGCCGTGGAGGCCAGCGACGCGGGACCGCCCAGGGCGCCGGCCTCGGTCAGGTTGCCGGCGTCGATGGAGCTGATCTGCGCGGTGAACAGCGTCTTCTCGAAGTCGACGATGGCGCGCTGTTCGGCAGCCGTCAAATCCTGCGCCGCTTCGGCGTGGCCGCGCACGGCGTCGTTGGCCTGATGCAGCAGGCCGGCGTCGACGGCGGTGTAGCACTGCGCCGGGCGCACATCCTTCAGGCAGACGGTTGAATTGGCGTCGGCCGGGGTTTCGCGGCTGTCCCACATCACGCTGCTGGCGAATTTGAGATTGGTGGTCGGCAGCGGCCGGCGGAACAGCGACAGCTCCCTGGCGCTGGCGTAGTTGTACGGATCGTCGGTCTTCACCAGCGTGAATTCCGCGCCGGCGGGCATGGCCAGGCCGACGCGGATCAGGCCCTTGGTCAGCAGCATGCTGTAGGCAACGCGCTTCTGGTCCAGCGTGGCCGTGGCGGCCAGCGGCGAGACGGCGCCGTCGACCAGGCGGAAAACGGGATCGGTGCCGGCGCTGTCGGCGAAGCGCGCGGCCAGCTTGTCCGGGCCGATGCTCCATCCGTTGTCCGGCTGGTGGCAGATGGCGCAGGAGCGGCCGTTGCCCATCGGTTTGAAGAAGGGATTGGCGGTATCGACCGCACCGGCGGTGCTGAAGCTGAGGGAGGCGCCTTCGTCGTTGGGCACCGGCGTCAGCACGATGGGCGGCGCGGAAGTCTGCACCGCGGCGGCAAGCGTGGCGGCGCCACCTTGCGCGCCGCCCTGTGCCAGGCGTGGCGCGGCGCTGGCGGTTGTGCTGTTTGCGGTCGGATCGCTGCCGCCGCAGGCCGCGAGCAGGGCGGCGGAGGCGATGGCCGGAGCCAGGTTCAGGACGCGGTGATACATGGTGTGCTCCGTCTGTTTGTTGATGACGGGCCGAGATTGCACCGCAATTGTGTGGGAAAAATGTAGGCGGACCGTAGTGTGGCGTTTTAGCCAAGCTCCATATTTTCTGCACATTTGGCGGTTATGATGGCGGGATGACGACCATGAGCCAGCCATGCGGTTGACCATCGCCCGCAAGATCGCGCTGGCGGTGACCGCTATCGTCTTTCTCTGCGTGGGGACGATGGCGTGGGTCGCCAGCAGTAACCTGAAGCGCGGCTTCGTCGCCTATCTCAATGAATTGCAGGTCCAGGATTTCGACCAGTTGCGCGAGCTGCTGGAGGACCGCTATCGCACCGAAGGCAGTTGGGATTGGCTGCGAGGGAAGCCGCGCGCGCTGGGCGAGCTACTGAACAGGATAACGCCGATCAGCCAGGTGTTCGAGCCGGACGGCGACACGCACCGTCCGCGCCGCGAGCACCGTTCACCGCCGCCACGCCGGGCCGGCCTGCCACCGGCGGACGACGGCGACCATGGGGCGTATGCCTATCAAGCCAGGCCGCCGCGCCGCGAACCGCCGCCGCCGGAAATGGATCCGCCGCCCGCCGAGGCCGAGCCCAGGCCCGCCGCTCCGCCGCCGCGCAGCAACGATCCGATGGATTTCGCCTCGCGCATCTCCATCACCGACGCGCAGGGCGGCAAGTTGATCGGACCTCCCGACATCAAGGTCGGCGCCGAACGCGCCATCAAGGTGGATGGCGTGGTGGTCGGCCACATGCGCCTGATGCCGCTGCGCGAGACCGGCGGCGCCGACGCCAGCGCCACCGTTTTCCTGCGCGAGCAGCTGCGGTCGATCCTGCTGCTGTCCGCCGTCCTGGTCGGCCTGGCCATCCTGGCGGCGATTTGGCTGGCGCGCCACCTGCTGCGGCCCGTGGCGGCGCTGCGCGACGTCACCGCCCGGCTGGCGCTCGGCGAATTCAGCGCCCGCGCGCCGCTGCTGTCGCGTGACGAGGTGGCTGAGCTGGCGCTGCACGTCAATGCCATGGCCGAGGCGCTGGAGGAGAGCGAACGCCGTCGGCGCAAGGTGCTGGCCGACGTGTCGCACGAACTGCGCACGCCGCTGACGGTCATACGCGGCGAAATCGAAGCGCTACTCGACGGCATACGCCGGGCCGACGCCAACGCGCTGCAGTCGCTGCATGCCGAGGTGCTGCGCCTGAACAAGCTGGTCGACGACCTGCACCAACTGACCATGGCGGATGCGGGCGATCTGCAATACCACTGGCATGAACTGAACCTGGCCGAGCTGCTGCGGCCGACGCTGGAGCGCTACCAGCCGCGCGCGCAGAAGTGCGGCCTTGATCTGAGCTGGAGCCTGCCGGCCGCCCCCGTGATGATGACGGGCGATGCCGGACGCCTGCAGCAGGTGGTCACCAATCTGCTGGAGAACAGCCTGCGCTACACCGACGCCGGTGGCCACGTGGTCGTCGCCTTGACCAGCGCCGCCGGCCATGCCGAGATTACTGTCGAGGACAGCGTCCCCGGCGTGCCGTCCGACGTGGTTGGCAGCATCTTCGAGCGCCTGTACCGGGTGGATGCGGCCCGCACGCGCGAGCGCGGCGGCAGCGGGCTGGGTCTGGCGATCTGCAAGGCGCTGGTGGAGGCGCACGGAGGCACCGTCGGGGCCGCCGCATCCGTATTGGGCGGACTGAAAGTGCTGGTCCGCTTGCCGCTAAAAAAATAGGAGACGCCGTGTCCCATATCCTCATCGTTGAAGACGACGTCAAGATCGCCGCGCTGCTGGCTGACTACATGGGCGCTGCAGGCTGGCAGACCCGCAGCGTGGCCGACGGCCGCAGCGCGGTCGAGGCCATCCGGGGCGGCGGCTTTGACCTGGTGCTGCTGGACGTGATGCTGCCGGAGCTGGACGGCATCGGCGTGTGCCGCGAGGTGCGCGTCTTTTCCCAAATCCCCATTATCATGCTGACTGCGCGCGTCGACGAGATCGACCGCTTGCTTGGCCTGGACAATGGCGCCGACGATTATGTCTGCAAGCCGTTCAGCCCTCGCGAGGTGGTGGCGCGGGTGCGCGTGCATTTGCGCCGCAGCGGGGGAGCCAACGGCACGGCGCCAGTCGTTGCGGTCTCGCCATTCCAGATCGACCGCCCCGGCATGCGCATCCTGCACAACGGGGCCGCGCTCGCGCTGACGCCGCTGGAGTTCCGGCTGCTGGCCGAGTTGATCGAGAATCCCAGCCGGGTATACACCCGCCAGCAGTTGCTGGACTTCGCCCACCAGGACCAGCGCGACATCGGCGACCGCACCGTCGATTCGCACATCAAGAACATCCGCCGCAAGTTGCCGGACGCGGAATGCCTGCAATCGGTGTATGGTGTCGGCTATCGTTTCGAGTTTACTTAGCCAGGATTGTATATGTTGATACGTCGTTTAATTCCAGCCGATGCCGCTGCCTTCCTGTCGCTGCGGCTGGCGGGGTTACGCGAGTCGCCCTCCGCGTTCGGTTCCAGCTACGAGGAAGAGTGCGACACGCCGCTGTCCACGATAGAAGCGCGGCTGGCGGCCGATTCCGGCCGCAATATGTTCGGCGCCTTTGATGGCGATGAACTGGTCGGCCTGGTCGCGGTGGGGCGTGAGACCGCGCTGAAAATCCGGCACAAGGGTTATATCCGCGCGATGTACGTGGCCGAAGCTTATCGGGGCAGGGGTGTTGGACGGCGCTTGATGGAGCACGCGCTGGCATTCGCCGCGACCATGCCGGGCGTGCAAAGGCTGACTCTGTCGGTCACCGCGGGCAATGCCGCGGCGACCGAGCTCTATGAGTCATTGGGCTTCCAGGAGTTCGGCCGCGAGCCGGATTCGATGATCGTCGACGGTCAGCTGTTCGACGAAATCATGATGTCGCGGACGATACTCGTTACTTCGCCGTCCTGAATCAGACGGTGGCGTCGGCGCCCGCCGGTGCCGCCGCCGCTGCGGCTTCCTGTTGCGTGATCTGGCGATTGACCGCGCTCAGCACCGCCTTGAACGAGGCCGTGACGATGTTGCTGTCGATGGCCGCACCGAACAGCGTCGGGCCGTTGGCCAGGCGCAGTTCGACGTAGCAGGCCGCCTTGGCGTTGGCGCCCGAGCCGATCGAGTGCTCATGATAGTCCATCAGCTTGATGTCCAGGCCGAGCGCATCGACGAAGGCGTCGATCGGGCCGTTGCCGCCGCCCTGCAGTGCCATCGGCAGCTTGCGGTGGGTGAGGGCGATGTCGATCTGCACCGGCTCGTCGCTGCTGGTGTCTTCCACCATCTTGTGCGAGTTGTAGGCGTACGGCGAAACCTGCTCGAAGTATTCCTTGTTGAAGATGTCGTAGATGCCGTCGGCGGTGATCTCCAGGCCGGTGGCGTCGGCCACCGCCTGCACGGCGCGGCTGAACTCAATCTGCAGGCGGCGCGGGAGGACCAGGCCATAGTCCTGCTCAAGCAGATAAGCCATGCCGCCCTTGCCGGACTGGCTGTTGACGCGGATGACTGCGTCGTAGCTGCGGCCCAGGTCCTGCGGGTCGATAGGCAAATACGGAATCTCCCACAGCGCGCCTTCCTTCTGCTGGGCGAAGCCTTTCTTGATCGCGTCCTGGTGCGAGCCGGAGAAGGCGGTGAACACCAGGTCGCCGACGTACGGATGGCGCGGGTGCACCGGCAACTGGTTGCACTCTTCGACGCACTTGCGCACTTCGTCGATGTCGGAGAAGTCCAGGCCAGGATGCACGCCCTGGGTGTAGAGGTTCAACGCCAGCGTGACCAGGTCGACGTTGCCGGTGCGCTCGCCGTTACCGAACAAGCAGCCTTCGACGCGGTCGGCGCCTGCCATCACGGCCATCTCGGCGGAGGCCACTGCGGTGCCGCGGTCATTGTGCGGGTGGACGCTGATGATCAGCGAATCGCGGCGCGCCAGCTTGCGCGACATCCATTCGATCTGGTCGGCGTAGACGTTGGGCGTGCTGCACTCCACCGTCGACGGCAGGTTGATGATCATCTTGTTCTGCGGGGTCGGTTCCCAGATCGCCGTGACGGCGTCGCAGATATGCTTGGAAAAATCGAGCTCGGTGGTGGAGAACGACTCCGGCGTGTACTCGAAGCCCCATTCGGTTTGCGGGTGCTGCTTGATCAGTTCCTTCACCAGCTTGGTGCCGGTGGTGGCGATGTTGGTGATCTCTTCGCGCGACATGCCGAAGACGACCTTGCGGAACACCGGCGCCACCGAGTTATACAAGTGGACGATGGCGCGCCTGGCGCCGACGCAGGATTCCACCGTACGGCGGATCAGTTCATCGCGCGACTGCGTCAGCACGATGATGGTGACGTCGTCAGGAATGCGGTTCTCCTCGACCAGCTTGCGCACGAAGTCGAAGTCGGTCTGCGAGGCGGAAGGGAAGCCCACTTCGATTTCCTTGAGGCCGATCTTCACGAGCAGCTCGAAGAAGCGCAGCTTTTTCTCGGCGGTCATCGGTTCGATCAGGGCCTGGTTGCCGTCGCGCAGATCGGTGCTCATCCAGATCGGCGGCTTCGAAATGACGTTATTCGGCCACTGGCGGTCGGACAATTGCACAGGGGGGAAGGCGCGATACTTCGCTGCTGGGTTCTGCAACATCATGGGGTGCTCCTGGGTCTTTAAATTTTGGGAAGTGCTGGATGCCGTGATCCGACGAATCGGTGTGCCGGCGCTACATGTGGCGAAGGGCTGCCGCGCGGCCACGGAATACTAGGCTCGGCAACCGATCGGTAGTTTTAGCAGTAGCGACAAGGACGAAGCTGGGAGCATCGGTGCAAACTTTCCTGGGATTTGAAGACATGTGCGGCTTGTGGCCGGCACGGGGTACAGCTGGAACGCGGCTAATTAAGCGCGTGCTAGTAGGCGCATCGCTAGCGATAGGGCGCTAGGCGACGGCAGCAGGAAAGCGGATAGGTGCAGATGCGAGGTCATGGACCTTAATGTACGAGATAGCCGGCGTGGCTGTCAAGGAAATTTGACCAACTTGCAATTATTGTATCGGATCGGCCTCTGTCCAGCTTCATCGCTGCCGCGGGGCATTGTTTATCTGATCCATAATGCTTTTGATCTCGCCTTCCGCCTCCGGCGTCAAATTGATGAACATGCAGCCGATATGGACCTGTTCGCCCAGCAGGAAGGAGCGGATGGAGCGCGTGAAGCGTACCTCCAATTCTGCGACGATGTCGGTTTCCAATCCCAGATACAGCTGCACTTCCTGCAGTTTGCGGCCCTTGAGCAAGCCCTTCGCATCGCTCTTCGAGCAACGCAGGCCGATCCCGCCCAGCGAGAAATCGTATATCGGCAACTCATGGGGGGTACCGTTCAGTTCATACGAAGCCATGAAACTGGCGCCCAGCGGCGTCTCCATGCGCTCCGAGGCGCGCCGGTTCAGCACCGCGCAGGTCTCCGGGAAGATCATCGGGATCAGCTGTGGCTGGCCGGGAAGCGAGGTCCATTCCGGCTTGGACAGGCGGAATTGCAGCTTCGCGCTGCGCAGCCAGGCGACAAAGGTGATGTTGCCTGGCTTGAGGGTCTCCCCTTCGTTTAACTCCATCACGAAATTCGGCAACTCGGGATCGACCTGCAGTATGCGTCCGAGCACCACCTCCCGGCTGCCGGCCGCGTACATCGAGATCGCGTCGCCGCTCGCAGCCAGGAGGGTCAACGCGTCGCCGATATCGTCTTCGGTCGTCATGTCATATGAATTGGCCGAGACCGGGAAGGGGGCCATTGCATCTTGCGGCCGTGGAGGTCCTTTACGGATCTGGGCGGCAGAGGGCTCGTTGAGCAACATATGGCCTCCTTGTAGTTAGTGCAACTTTAGACATTGTTTAGGTCTGTTTATAATCCCATCATAGTTCGTGTTTTTCCATAAGGCAACTTTATTTTGATTTTGAGAAGAATTCGCCGTTGATAGAGTGCTGACACTCATTGACGCTGGAGCGGACAACGCGCATGGAGGCGGGGCCGCCGTCGACGGAGTTTGACCGCCAAAGTTTGTTCTGCTGCTCATTACGAAGGTCCGCAACGGGAGGCTTCGGCCTAAAGTGAGATGCGTGAGCTTTGTAGAAATGCCAGATGCTATGCTGAAGGCCTTCGGCCGGGGCTGGCCAGCAACGGACGTGTCAGAGATTGCACATGTGATGCTGTCCCATACGGCTGAGAAAATTTGACAGTTTTCGGCCATTTGCGGACCTAGCCATCGTGCCTCCAAATCGATGGTAGATCCGATTGAGCTACGGTAAGCGACCATAGGATCGGTGCCATCTAAATGCATGGATGGAACGGATCTTCCTCAGTGTTCACAGTCGTTTATTGTCAATTTGCGGGACTAATTTTGTAGAGGCTACTATTTATGGAATTGCCAGACTTATGAGTGAGATGGTCATGCGGCTTCGCGCTTTGCGCTACCTTGCACTGATACAACTGCTGGTTATCTCCTTCATAGCGCGGGCGGATCAAGCAAGCGAACATGTCGATCTCGTCTGCAATGCGGCGGAAAATTTAGCGCTGGTTCGCTTTTCGATCAGCGACGATGCAACCCCCACCTATCGGCGCCTGCCACAAGCGCTTGACCTTGGCCTCTCGGCTAGCACCGGGTCTGATCGCACCGATTGCACCCTGGCCAACGGTACCACGATCCGGGTACGCGGCGGCAGACGACAGGCCTTTGGCTATGGAGAGGGTGGTGGCAATCCGCCCGCTTTCTTCAGCCTGTGGATCAACAAGCGCAAGGTGATATCGAGCAAGATATGGATGCCTGGATATGAAGAGACGTTCAAGGATCCGCCCATCTATGACGGTGTGTTGATCACGACAAATCGCATCACCATTTGCGCTACTGCCGAAGGCAAGCCACAACAATGCAACAGCCAGCTGCTCGATCCGATGGATAGGCCGATCGACCGCATCGAATACGGCGCCACCACCCGCAAGGCTCCTCCAGGGCATATTTCGGTTACGGCCAAGGGCGCGGCGAATCAACGCTTCTGCGAGGCCTATCTCGGCTTGGTCAACCCGGAATTCGCCAACCCGCATTTCGGCCGGCAGACACCGCTTGATATCGACCTTGAGGCGTTCACTGATCAGACGAACGTTGCAAATGCCCGGACTAATTCCGGCTTGATCGAATTAATGCCAGGCGTCACCCGTCGTCTCATGGTCTGGGACGCCGACAATCATTATTTCGACGGAACAGTGATCGCCTTGGCACCGCCCACCATGACGATGCAGGAAATCGTCACCACTTATCCGATTGATGACATCGAAGACTGGCACAAGCGCGGTGTTCCGCACGTCACCTTGATTTCGGGCGGACAAAAGCAGCTCTACCCAGATATCTCGCCGCGCTATGTGCACTTGGTGCCACAACGGGTAGATGGAGCGCTGTATGTCTTTGCCTACCCAACGAGCGAACGGAGTCGTCCGACTGCCGCACTGATTAAACCACTTTCTGCCGGTGGCTTTGTCACCCTTTGCGCCTTCAACCGCACCGAGTCGCATTACTGACCAGCCCGCCAGGTGATAGCAGTGGGCTGCGTCCGAGAATGGCCGTTCACGTTGCGTGTAAGAGCCATTCACATACAAAGAAAATAACACACATAAAAAATACGCTTGCGCAATCATGACGGTCGGACGCAATGTCCTACGTTCGAACAACGTACGTCGCGTTTAGGCGACTTCTACCTCGCCGTGACAAATCGTGATGTTTGCAGACAGGCAAGATGCTATCCTGACCGATTAGGCTGCATCCGGCCACCAGCAGACGGAGAAAAGTGACAACATCGGGGCTCGCATGAAAGAATTTAGGTTTAGCATTTTCGGTTCGTTTATTGCTATCACTGGCACAGCCGAGGCTTGGCGCGCCTTTTACCTTGGAGCAGAAGGGAAGCGTAGGCCGGCAGACTTCGTTGTCCCGGCTGACATCGCTGACCATGAGCTGTGTGAGTATCTGGCCGACCTATTTCATGAAAATGCGACACCTCGAAATTGCACAGCTGTCCAGATATCGTGACGGCGGCGTTCAGCCAAAAGCTGCAGTAGTTGCCCTTGCACCAACTGCTGAAAATGGTTTTACAACGGTCACCCATTTAATTAACCAAGGTATGTAATGAAATCTTTTCGCTATGTTTTGTCCGCAGTAGTTATGCTAGCTGCCCCGCAGGTATATGCTGATGTGAACGATTCAATTACCGACCGCAGGTTTTCGATACCGTTAGGTGCGCAAGGGCTGGTGATGCCGCGCGCGGACTGGGCGTTGAACAAAGAACAAAGACGTTCGGATGGTAAGGTCGCCTATTACATGATGTACAGTGAACAGGCACGTACTGTCTTTTCGGTCTACATAGACAAAACGGGACCTTGCCGGTCGGCGGATGACTGTCTGAAAGAGACGCTGAAGAATCCTCTGTACAAGGAGGCGCAAGAAATAAAGATGACCGATGACCGTCAATTCAAGGTAGCTTACTTTTATCTCGATAAGCCGCAAGGTTTAGCGGTGAGTCAAGCGCACGTATTGGCGAGCGCTTATGTGGATGGACTGTGGTTCGACATCCATATTTCCCAGACCAACAAAGAACGCCCGGATATCGGGGGGCTGCTGGAACTGATGAAAACACTGCAATTGAAATAAGAGCCATAGCCCGCGAAAACTCGACGTATGAAAATAGTGTTGTTGCCAGCGATAGTACGACTTTTATCGGCCAAAAGCCGCCATTCGTTGGGCTTTGGTGAACTAATAACTAGGAGTGGAATTGTTTTTGAAGATATTTGCAGGTGCGATTTTAGCGGTCATGACGATTGTACTTACCGGGGTGTACGGGCTAACTTTTTATGTTTGGCCCACTGGGTTTAACGATGAGAAGTTAGCTGTAACACCTGAAGTTATGCAGCGCTTGCGTACTTTGCAGTTGGAGCATAAGTTCGACCCAGATGTCAGCACGTTCTACCCAGGGGCAGCTAATGAGGAGCAAAGGTCAGCTGCACAGGCAGTAGTGGATTCGGCAATTCAGTCACTGATTGATGAACTGCCATTGCGACCACAACGTTCGACCGTGCTTAGAGCACTGAAAGCTTCATTAGCTGCTTTCGATACTTCAGAATCTGAGGAACGTGACCAGATTCTGGTGTACCTTACGAAAGTGATGCACATGTGTGGGGTCGAGAGTTCCTTTGAGCTATTCAATGTGTGGCGGTACGGATTCCCGTATGGCTGGTTCTTCTGACGGCCAGTTCCGGACACTCATTTTGAAGATAGGGCAAGTGAATCTGTGGCTAGTCTCGGCTGCCAAAACCTGAGGAAGCATGAAAATCCTAAGAATATTTATCTCGTCGGCAGTAATTCTTTCTATTGCAAGCCATGCCGCGCCATTGAGTGAATTGGCTTGGGTTGAAAAAGAGTTGGCGCCCATTTTTGCTAAAGAAGCAGGGGTAAAAATTACGACTAAACAAGGAGAAGAAAAGGAATGGAGATACCCATATTTTGTTGGAAATACATCGTCCAGACTAACGCAATTCAGCTCTTGGTTACGTGAAACGTCTATTCGTGGATTGTTTCCCGAGGATGATGCCTTGGCCGAGAAAGCATTGAAAAGCAAGGATAGCCAAGTAATTGCAATGCTGAAAGCTGACAAAGCTGTGCAAGATGCTGCGGCAGAAGCTTCTACTATCAGTTTGGTTAAGCGCTTCGGCTCTTTATTTTTTCTGACTACACAGAGCGTCTATGGTGGAGACCGGTACAACATCAACGTTGATAGTGCTATCTACGACTATGCGGCAGGTAAGGAAATTAATATTGCGAGCCTGTTCGTTGGGGAGGCGGAGCATAAATTAAGTGAGCTTCTAGCGCAGTCGATCCGTAAGTCGCTTGAAAAAGCCAAACGGGAATCTAGTGCATGTTTGATCAAAAATGGAAAAAATCCTGGTTACAACTGCCCCGAATTGAATATTGATACCCAACAGTGTATAAATAGCATTCTATTCCATTGGAATTGGTTGGAAATTAAAGACAGTCGACACTTACAGTATTATGTGCCGTACAGGCCCAATGTTGCTGCTGATTGCGGCTATGAGGATAGTTTTCAAATTCATGGATCCAACGTAGAAACGCTCTTTCTTGAGCCTGCGAGGTTTAAAAAAGCGGTTCGCTTTACAGTATTGCCAAATGTCGAGTCTCAGGCGAAAGAATGAGGTTAGGGCCGAAGGAATGCGACGTTGCGTAATTCATTTCTCGCGATCTTAACGCTCGCTTTAATAACCTCGACTGCCGCTGCGAATTGTTTTAGATAATAAATGCGAAGGTCCGCAACGGGGTGCGGATCGCCGATCGTCTGACGGAATGTGTAGCTCGCCCTGTCTTTCTCAGCCACTGTATCTTTTGGTTTCGGGGGCTCCCCGCATAACGCCGTCACCGGTGGCGGGATCGTTATTGCACCTTCATTGCTGCGCCGGATTCCGGGTTGTTCGCCGGTGGCGCGGATAGTGCGTTGCGCGGCTTGTTGGCTGCCGCGCGCTCTTGATCATGCAGCTCGTCGCGTGGCGGCGCGCTTCCTCCAGCCGCGATGTGTACTCCAGGATCTCGCCGCCGAAGGTCGGGCGCCGTCCATTGGCGGCGGATATTCGTTCAGGAGACGACGATGCGCGGCGTGCCTTCGGCCATACGGCCGATCACCGCCGCTTCGCCGAAGCCTTCGCGGTGGAACAGGGCCAGCACTTCGTCCACGCTGGCCGGATCGCACGACACCAGCAGGCCGCCCGAGGTTTGCGGATCGGTCAGCAGCATGTGCTGCGCCTGCGTGATCGACGGCGACAGCTGCACGTCCTTGCCATAGCCTTCCCAGTTGCGGCCGGAGGCGCCGGTGAAGTAGCCCTCGTGCGCCAGTTGCTCGACGCCCGGCAGCAAAGGGATCTTCGCCATGTCCAGTTGCGCTTCCAACTTGGCGCCGCGCGCCAGTTCCAGCAGGTGGCCCAGCAGGCCGAAGCCGGTGACGTCGGTCAGCGCGTGCACGCCGGCCATCTCGGACAGGGCCTTGCCGGGCTTATTCAGCTTGGTGGTGTTGGCGATCATGGCTTTGTAGCCGTCGGCATCCAGCTTGTCCTTCTTCAGCGCGGCGGACAGCACGCCCACGCCCAGCGGTTTGCCCAGTATGAGCGTGTCGCCGGCCCTGGCATCGGCATTGCGCTTGACCTTGGACGGATGCACCAGGCCCAGCACCACCAGGCCGTAGATCGGTTCGACCGAGTCGATGGTGTGGCCGCCGGCAATGGGGATGCCGGCTTCGGCGCAGATCGATTCGCCGCCCTTGATGATCTGGCCGATGGTCTCGATCGGCAGTTTGTTGATCGGCATGCCGACCAGTGCCAACGCCATGATCGGCGTGCCGCCCATCGCGTAGACGTCGGAGATGGCGTTGGTGGCGGCGATGCGGCCGAAGTCGAACGGATCGTCGACGATGGGCATGAAGAAATCGGTGGTGGCGATCAGCGCCTGCTCGTCATTGAGCTTGTAGACGGCTGCGTCGTCGGCGGTCTCGATGCCGACCATCAGTTCCTTCGGCACCGGGAAGCCGGTGGAATTCTTCAGTATCTCGGACAGCACGCCGGGCGCGATCTTGCAGCCGCAGCCGCCGCCGTGGGAGAACGAGGTCAGTTTGATAGCGTCATTGCTCATTTTGATTTCCTTGATTGGTCTTGTGTTGAAGCAGATTATCCACCAACTCCAGCAATGCCGCCTGCTCGGCCGCTGGAGCGAAGAGGGGAGCGCGGGCGTCGCACTGCGCGCGCAGGTGCGCATGAAAGTCCTGGTCCTGCACCGCGCGGTCGATCAGGCGCGCCAGCGCGGCGGCGTCGCCGGGCGGGAAATAGCCGGCGTAGTCGTCGCCCAGCATGCCGCGATTGCCGCTGATGTCGCTGGCCAGCACCGGCACGCCGCTGCAGACAGCTTCGATGATGACGTTGGCGCCGCCTTCCATGTGCGAGGTGATCGCCATCAGATAGCTGCGCTTCAGGCGCTGGCGCGTGGCGGCGTGCGGCAGGGCGCCCAGCCAGCGGTAGCGCGGCTGCGCGGCGGCCGTCGCTTGCGCGGCTTCGGCCAACTGCGGTTCCAGCGCGCCGCCAATGTGGACCAGGCGCGCCTTGGCCGCCGTGACCAGTCCGGCGGCACGCATGAAGGTCAGCGGATCTTTTTCGGCGCGCAGGTGGCCCACCATGACGATGTCGGCGTGGCGCCGCGCGGCTGGCGCTCGGACGGGCAGCAGCGTCGGCGCCGACTGGAAGATGACGCTGGCCTTGGCGCGCAATGGCGCGGGCAGGGCATCCATGCCGGCCGGCTGCAGCAGCACCAGCGCGCTGGCCTGCCGCAGCGAGCGCTGGGCGCTGGCGTCGGTCTCGATGTCGCGGTATAGATCGGTGCCGGTGAGCAGCAGGATGGACGGACGATCCGGATGCTGCTCCGCATAGGCCGCCAGCGACGGCGCGGAGCGGCGGGCGTGCAGCGCGATCAGCAGGTCGGGAGGCGCGGTATTGGCCGCATTGCCCATCTCGTCCGGATCGGGCCATTGTTGCGAAATCGTTACCTTGTGGCGCGTGCGCAGAAAACGCGCCCAGCGGCTCGCGCTCTGCCAATTGCCGTTGTTGGCGCGCGCCGAGGCGGGGCTGACGATCCAGATGTGGTGTGCGGTCACTGGTGTTTTGCCTGGAAATCGTTACAATCGGCCCATGAATTCAAGTCCATCTTCCTTCAGAATCGCCACGCCCCGTCAACTGGCGGAGGCGCTGCGGCATGCGCGGGATTATACGCTGTCGCTGTTCGAATGCTTTGCCGCCGCCGGCATGGACGTGTCCGAGCGCGTGCCGCAGCTGCGCATCGTCAATCCGCCGTTGTGGGAGCTGGGCCATATCGCCTGGTTCGCCGAGTGGTTCATCCTGCGCGACGCCGCTTCCAGCGATCCGGCCGATGCCGTCGGCAACTGCCTGCTGACCCGCGGCGACGGCTGGTTCGACTCCGCGCGCGTGCCGCACCGCAGCCGCTGGACGCTGGACCTGCCCAGCGCCGGCGCGCTGAAGACCTATTGCCACGAAGTGCTGGACCGCGTGCTCGACAAGCTGTCGCGCGAGCCGAACGACGATGCGGCGCTGTATCCCTACCGGCTGGCGCTGGCGCACGAGGACATGCACGGCGAGGCGCTGCTGTACACGCTGCAGACGCTGGGCCTGGCCGCGCCGGAGCGGGCGCCGCGCGACGAGCAGGCCTTGTTTGCGCCGTCCGAGATCGGCTTCCCCGGCGGTACCATCCAGCTGGGCAGTGCCGAAGGCCACGGCTTCGCCTTCGACAACGAACGCCAGGCGCATGCGCACCGCGTGACGCCGTTCGCCATCGACAGCACGCTGGTCAGCAACGCGCAGTACGCCGACTTTGTCGCCGACGGCGGCTATGACAACCGCCAGTTCTGGAGCACCGCCGGCGCCGACTGGCTGATGCGGCAGGATCGCTCGGCGCCGCGCTACTGGCAGCGCGACGGAGGCCAGTGGCGCACGATGCGCTTCGGCCAGCTCTCGACGCTGGCCGGCGCAGAACCGGTGCGCCACGTGAACCTGTATGAAGCGCAGGCTTACTGCGCCTGGGCCAACCGCCGCCTGCCGACCGAGGCGGAGTGGGAATATGCCGCGCTGTCGGGTCATCCGGCCTTCCGCTGGGGGCAGTTGTGGGAGTGGACGGCGTCGCCATTCGAGCCTTATCCGGAGTTCCAGGCAGACCGCTACCGCGAATATTCCGAGCCCTGGTTCTCCACGCACCAGGTCCTGCGCGGCGCCTCGTTCGCGACGCCGTCGCGTTTCGGATCGGCCAGGTTCCGCAACTTCTTCATGCCCGAGCGCGACGACATCTTCGCCGGTTTTCGTACCTGCGCCTGGCCCGGATAGTCTTTTAGCGAGGGCTCTGCTATCCTTTTCTTTTTCCAGAAAAGGGCGCATCCCATGAAGTTCAAGCATCTCCTGATTTCCGCCGCCGTCCTGGGCGCCCTGGGCGCGGCGGCGCCGTCGTTCGCCGACGCCGGCAAAGTCGTCGCGATCCGCGCCGGCAAACTGGTCGACGTGGTGGCCGGCACGGTGCTCAAGGACCAGACCATCATCATCACCGGCGATCGCGTTACCTCGGTCGGCCCGAGCGCATCGGCCAAGGTGCCGGCCGGCGCGCAACTGATCGACCTGTCGTCGCAAACGGTGCTGCCAGGCCTGATCGACATGCATACCCACCTGACCGGCGACCCTTACCTGGGCGGCTACAACGCGCTGGGCGTATCCGACACGCGGGCCGCGCTGTACGGCGTGCGCGCCGCGCGCAAGACGCTGGAAGCTGGTTTCACCACGGTGCGCAATGTCGGCGCCAGCGGCTTCGGCGACGTCGCGCTGCGCGACGCCATCAACGACGGCGATTTCATCGGCCCGCGCATGCGCACGGCCGGTTACGCCATCGGCATCCAGGGCGGCCATTGCGACGAGAACCTGCTGCCGGCGGAGATGAAATTCACCAGCCGTGGCGTGGCCGACGGTCCGTGGGAGGCGCGCGCCAAGGTGCGCGAGATGGCCAAGTACGGCGCCGACGTGATCAAGATCTGCGCGTCGGGCGGCGTGCTGTCCAAGGGCGACGAGCCGGGCGCGCAGCAGTACACGCTGGAAGAGATGCAGGCCATCGTCGGCGAGGCGCATAAGCTGGGCCGCAAGGTGGCGGCGCATGCGCACGGCACCAGCGCCATCCGCGACGCGATCATCGCGGGCGTCGATTCGGTCGAACATGCGAGCCTGATCGACGACGAAGGCATCCGGCTGGCGCGCGAGAAAGGCACCTACCTGGTGATGGACATGAACGTTTTGTCGACACACTATTGATGTCATATGATTGACTTTGCTCAGTAGTGCCTTTAGTATCGGGTATAGTTGTCAAGTTTGCACGGTTCAATTGACATTCAATATTTGACACCGGAGGCTGCCCGTGGGATTTGGATGTTCGACTGAGAAGTACGGACTGGAGCGTACTACCCCCGGCCCGCGCCATGCCAAACGCTCGACAGAAATCGGTCGCGTTCTCATTAGCAGAGCGCCCCATGCGCTATGAGCTAACTCCAACACAAGTTGTGTTTCATCTGGAGAAACCTAAGAGCAGTATTCCTTCAAGGGTAACCCTGTCCTGCTCGGGCACGCAACTCTCAGCGGAGACCCTTGATAAGTTTTGTTCGTTAGTGGTCCGGCAGTACCGTCACCTGGCGCCGAATACCCAACGGGCGCAGTTAGGGGTTTTTCTAAAGCCAATACTCCTTTTTTTCGCTCGCCCGGAAACTCGATTGCCCACTACCTCCGATGAGTGGCAATTGTTTTTACTCACGTTCTTTCAGTTCTATCTTACTGATACTCGCTGGTCAAAAACCAGCGCTAAAAGCCGTATGAAGTGCTGGACCGGCGTGGTAAAGGTAACGTTCGGATTTTGGGTAGACGAAGAATCAATACCGTGCGACGTCATTATTCCCTCTATTAGGCTGAAGCCTGTAGCGAGCGACATCACTGGGCATAGATTAGTTGGAGCAAAAGCTCCAAGCGTAACCGCCATTCAAAGAGTGCCTCAGAAGACGCTTGTGGACATTGGGTTTGGGCTATCTGAGGGCGATTTTCTTGAGCGCGTTGAGCTGGAATGTCGAGATAAGATAGGCGCGATTCAGCGTACCTGTTTAGCTCATTGGGCTGCATTGACTCAAGATGCGTGTGCGGGGAATTCTCTGGCGGTAACCAGTGAACAAATTATCGCGGTCGACAAGTCCGGAGTTTTCTTAGAGCAGATTGCTCCCTATGGCAGTAAAACTCCACTTGCTAGTCCCTCGCATCCACATGGCCATCGATGGGCTTTCGGAGTTGCAAAAGAGCTATTAAGCTACGGAAGGGACAAAAACTGCGTTTCCCTGCAAAACCTGTCGGCGTCTTTATTCTTCACAAAAAAACCATTCGTCAATGAAGGCTATGGGATGCTGCAATCCCTGACGGCGATGCCTATCGATGCCTTTAAAAAGCTTACAACCCACGGACAGTTTTGTCGATTTTTAGGTTTAATGTCATCATTAGATGCAAGCGTTGCTTGTTGCCTTTTAACTATTGAGCATCCGCAGTTCAATCCAGAATCTCTTCAAAATGCAAAGTTGCTCAATGCCAGGGGCAAACCTTACCTTTTACTAACTGACGATGAAAGTTCTTCAGTTTTCAGTGTAGATAAGCCCCGTGCTGGCACGCGAAAAACTGCAGCGCTATCCCCATTGGCACAGAAACTGGTTATTGAGATTATAAGTCTCACGGCTCCGGTACGAGCGGTCTTGCGCCGAGCTGGGGACAAGGCCTGGCGATACCTCTTTTTAGGTTCCGGGAAAGGCGGCCGACTCTGTCCATTAAACCCGAAGGCACGTAATCTAAATAGTACTAGTTATTCTACGAGTCTTGTGGGGCTATACCCGACACTAATAGAGCACGGTCTCATGTCGGGCAATTTCGACTTCCGGCGCATACGCACCACCATGGGCGTATTAAAATGGTTTGAGACCGGTTCGATTCAATCAATGAGCGCGCGATTAGGAAATACTAAGCGTGTTGTTTTGGAGCACTATCTGCCTCCCTCACTTCTCCGCGCATGGAACACTCGCATCATTAGGCGGTTTCAAAACACTCTAATCATACTCGCCGCTTTTGAAGAAGAATATTTGCTGGAACTAACAGATTTTTCTTCCAACACGGACTTGCAGCATTTTATCGAGCAGATTGTTCTGGAATACCCAAGTTCGACCAGCCCATTAGCTGTCGAAGTGCAGCGAAGACTGGGGGGAGGAGCTGACGAGGACAAATTGGACCTGCAGGACTCCATCCTAAACCTTCGGCTGTCACCAGTATCCCTTTGCTACCTCTATGCGTATGCCGACTATTCGGTGGCAACGTTAGATGCAGTTGCGCTCGAGAAAGTTGACGTCTCCACGAAACTCGCCCCGATACACTTTGTGGTGTTGTGCCGAATGATTAGGCATGCTTGCGAGAACGACGATATTGCAGGGGACCTTCGTGAGCTCCTCGACATAGCGGCCCTAAAACAGGTTCATAAGGAAGCCACACTACGATTGCCGACAGTAGCCAGTCGCTTTGCCAAAATGTCCTTGGATGTTCACTGGAGTGACGTAAATGGCTAACCTTGCATTCCTTATCGACCAAATGCCTGAGCTTTCAATGCCTGCTTCGTTTAGCGCTGAGGATTGTGCAATCTTAGAAGCAAGCCTGGCGATGGCGAAACAGCAAGCTCGGCCGTATGGGGGAGTCTATCAAGCGCCGTTTCTGTTATCGGAATTTGAGGCTCCCATATGGCATACTCGTAATCGTGGACGAGAGCAATTGGTTGGCGGCGTTTGGCGAAACACTGTGAATATCCACTGGGAAATAACGATGCCGGATGGGCTATTGTTAACCCATCCGAAGTATGAAAAGCTGCTTTTACTAAACCGACGCATTGCATTCTTATCTCGTATAGGTCTCGTTAGCGATGTTATAGCGCCAATTAGTTGGAAGGGCTTAATCACGGTACAGCTGCAGCTGACTAGGTGGTTGACGTTGTATGCTACCGAGTTCCAGCCCTCAGAATACGGTTTCAAGCTTGTTGACCAGTCTGGGCTGGAATCATTGATGCTCGGGCTAGCTAGCGGTGGATGGACAAATGCGCATCGACTGCCCGAAAGACTCCTTGAGAAATTTTATCAGCAAGTCTTCGGCGCGGAATGCCCTAGGGAACTGCTTGAGCGAGCTTATCAACTTCCTCTTGATGTTCGGACACCGATTATTAAGTGGTTTAAAGAAAATGGCTATTATGGGAAGGTTGTTGCGGGGGTAAATATTGGTAAGTCTTATTTACTCCGAGAGAAACTGGAACGTTATATCAGCGGATATGTTGAGGCTTCGGTAAAGAGCGCGAAGTTTAACGCGTTTTGTCGACAGTTCGAGCCTGAATTTCAGAATACTACACTTTTGATTGGCATCCATCAGTTCACGGAGAGGCCAAGTCATAAGACCCGTGAAATAGTTGACGTTCTAACGGATGGCGCCGCTGAAAATTCTTTAAAATGGGTATCAAATTGCATCACCAACATTCTGTCGGCCCACCGTCATCTCCCGGACTTACTTCCTGAACCGAGCTTGGTCTCCGTTCGGAGAGCACAAGCGCTGGCTGTTAAACTAACCAGACAGTCGGCACACACCGATTTTATACCGGTAAACGTCGGCCTTGCCTATTTCAACTGTGCGATGAAGTTCGTGCACTTATATGGTGGGTCCATAATTGACTTTTATTTGGCAGTAATATCCGAGCCCCGAGAAACTACCGGAGCATCCATCTATGCTAGCCTTGACGAACAGTGCGGTGGGGATTTTTCTAGACGTTTCACAGTCGCGTGTAAAGATACAGTGGTCCCAATAGGCGAGATACTTGGGATTACACAGTTCAGGAGGCCCTGCGCATCAGTGGACTTTGAATTACTGAGGCGTGCCCCGACCCTGGTTGATGCGTTACGGATTCTGATTGGTGCTTGTATTGTATGTATAGGGTTTATGAAACCCTCACGTGAGGATGAGCTGACGCATCTGAAACGTGATTGCTTGTGCGAAGACGGCGATGGCTACCAATTACGTTTTACGGGCGGTAAGAGTAATTCCGGGGAAGCTTATCAAGATAAGGACAGACCTATCCCTGTGATAGCGGCAAAGGCGGTCCAGCTACTGCAAAAGTTAGGAGCTGGCCTATCGACGGTTTTTGGGCATGGTAACAAGTTTGAAGGTAACCTGTTCTATTTGCCGAACGAGAGAGTCGACGGCGCCCTTGCCGCAGACAAAGGATTGCTTAATGCACACCTTGATGTGTTTTGCGACTATGTAGGGTTGGAGGCTGATGACAAAGGACGTCGATGGTATGTTCGCATACATGAAATGAGAAAGTGGTTCCTTCTATTGCTATTTTGGTCGGGTAAGTTTGAAGTATTGGATGCCGCACGTTGGATTGCCGGCCACACTAATTCTTCCCATATTCATGCCTATTTGGCGTTGGAGTTTCCCGGTGAGGAGCTTCCTCGGCTTGAGGCCGAGTATGCGGTATCGCGGTTAAGACTCATGGAGTCAATGGGCGGACGCAGTTCCGAGTCCGACGTCGGGCTTGACATCCTTTACGATGAAGTGCTGAATCACTTCAAGGTGCAATCGCTTTCCTTAATTCCTAACTCGGAGTGGACCGACTACGTGCTTGCGTTGCGGTTAGAAGAGGGTTTTTATATCAAACCACATTCAATATTCGGACATGCGAATGCGCGGGAGGTGGTGGGAATGAACGTGTCGTTTGTTCTTAGAGAGTCCATTAATGAATAAACTTGGTGCCTATCAAAAAAAATTGGCTAACATTGCGAATGTCACGGCGCGATATGAGTTCCTAGTTCAGACAGCATTACTTCCGGGCCGAGTGAGCAAGACAGTAGCGAAGGCACTCCAGGGGCAACGCGCATTTTGTGCGTTGTTATTGCCAGATTCCAATATTGCACCCCTTTCTCTTAATACCTACAAAACACGGGCGCGCGAGCTGTACGCTACCGATGCTGGCGCTAGTCGGGATGGTTTCGTTTTTATGGAAGCGTTACGTGTTGCCGCAGTAGCAGCAATCGAAAAATCCCACCGAGCGACTGCGGGCGGCAACGGTTCGGAGGAGTCCGTACGGGAAGACGGCCGGCAGCAGCAGATTCGGCAGTTGGAAGTTCACACCCTCCGACAGTCGAAAGCGTACTTGGACTTACATGGAAAAATCATAGCTCTCGCAAAGGAGCCAGGGATTGATGACCTCTCCAGACTGCGTTTGTTAAAGGTTTTGCAAGCGCACCAAGCCGTGTTTGGAGACTTATTGAACCCTGCCACTGCGACCCAGGACGACGTGCCAAACGTAGTGCCAATGAGAGCGACCGAGAAATGAAGAGCCAATTGTTTAACGTTCGGCCGGTAGACTTGCCTTCTTCGTGGCTTTCCGCGAGCAATGGCGGTCGTGTTTCTTTCGAGCACATTGAACACTTTCCCTTCATGCGGTGGCCTGACGGACGTCCATGCGATGTCGTCAACGAGTACTTCATTGAAATAGCTCACGCACATACGGGAAAGTCGTTGGTTACATTTGCGTCGCAACTCAGCTACTTGGTGAGGTACTGCTGGGTTAAAGGATTGCCGATTTCTGCTCTTTCCGATGAACATATCCACGAGTTCGTCGCCATGCTCACGGAGGAAAAATCTCTCCGCCCACCGAGAGAATTCGCCCGCAATCACAATACGACCCGAGGGATTTTGAAGCGTGCCATCATGTTTTTGCTTTGGTACCAAAAAAATTGGGTCTTACCTTACTTACCGCCGCTTATCGGCATAAAGAAATCTTCGCCGCAGATTATTATTAGGCGTATTGTCAATAAATTCCCAAAGAAGGGGCAGCCTAAGTCTTACTACACTCACCGGGCAATGCCACCAGATGTAACTGTCGACCCCAAAAGGCCCATAGCTCTGAACGTTATCGAGGCCATCGAGCGTGCCATTGATGAACTTAGTGGGCCGGAAAGTCAGAAGGCAGCGTTTGTAAAGCGTTTCCGTAACAGACCAGAACTGTTATCGGCGCAACTAAACTATATGCGCAGTAGACGCCACTTCATGCTTTGGTTAATGAAACGGACTGGTTTGCGCCCGGCGGAGATGTTCCAAATGAGCGTTGATGCACATAAGGATATTCTGAGGGAGAAACGATTGTTAATTCCTACCATGAAACGTCGTAGGGAAAATCCACCTCCCCGTAGATTTCCAATTACATTAAAGGACTCAACCGTTTTTCATCGATATTTAGTTATTAGAGGGGGCTATGTAGCTATCTTGAAAGAAAATGGTTTTGCTATTGAAAATTTAGATGCTCTTTTTCTAGGAGTAAACGGCGGCGCAATTAAAAAAACTTCTCTGGAGCGTGATTTCTCTCGTTTAGTAGTTACTGCAGGATTCAAAGATGTTCGTACTTGTTTCAGCATGTTTAGGCATAGATTCATAACATATGAGGTTATTGTTCATATCAAAGAGTTCATGGTTGAGTCTGGGAAGATGCGACACGGCATGGGCAAGACCGATTATGAATCCATTCTGAAACGTGTCGCGACCAAGACTGGGCACGCCTCGGCGGAAAGCCTGTGGAACTACATAGATTTAGCGTGGGAGGAAATCGGTGTATGGGGTAGCATCGACAAAGCTTTGCTCCGCATTCATGCTGCGGACCGACTCTTTGAGGACCTCTTGGAGCTCAAGAGTGACCTGGGCCGGAAAAAGGGGCTTGCCGCCACGAAGAAGGTGGTAGCGGAGGTTTTAGCGAGGTTGGAATCTATCCTGACTCTCGCCAAGGAGGACATCGAGACGACGGAAATTCCATTCCCTAATAGGTGACCATTTCGCCTAAAGTAGTTGCGTCGCTTAATGGGAAAACCTTCCCATTCCGATGTCCGAGATACTCCCCATCAGAGCTTTGGAGAAGATTTGAGGGTTGGCAGAAAAACTGAAATCTTTGATGTGTTACGCACTTTCTTTATAAACGATTATGAGCTTCCCATCCTTACCGCTTGACCATTTCAACCGAGTATTCGAAAGCTGGCGTGCCGGCGTTGCGCATGTGCGCGCCCAATATGTTGCGGTGTTTGTTGAAGGGAGCTGGGTGCTTCTGCATGCTCGCGTGGACTTGGACCCGTTTGAGCTCACAGAAACCGTGAATGAGGTAATCAGTACTTCGAGCATTAGAGCTGGGCACGTGAAGGCCAGCGTTACCCAGCCTGCGCTCGAAGAGTTCATGGCGGCGCTGCGTGCGGGGCGATTACGTTTGTCAGAACACGGCCTAGATTTGGCACTGCCGGCTGACCAAGAGATTTCATTGTATGCGCCGACGTCACTGGTTGAGCCGGAATACTTCACTCCTCAGTTGGAGGTCAAATGCATGCGGCAGACGATGCTCACGCAATCGTTCGATTACGCTCTGGCCAATGCTGAGTTGCGGCGTAACACGGTTCCATTCGATGGTTTGGTCGACCTCCTGTCCTTTTTCGGTTTGGGCAATTCAGGACACCTGCCTCATGAGCAGAAAATCTTGGTGACGTTGAATCCGCCTGGCGACATCATCATCGATGGGTGTGCTCTTTCGCAGGACCAGTTGCGCTTGAAGGTGATGCGGCGGGTGTCCATGGGGCGCGATAGCGTGGTCCTAGGGCTGCGCAAATTTCCCAATCCGTCGATGGAGCGCCGTTCGCAGATTGCAGACAAAATCCAATGGCAGCCGGAAGTGGCTGGCTTCGAGACAGGGTATGTGGAGACCGTCGCTGATGATTGCGGCGTCGCGGAATTATTGCTGTCGGTTGGTGGGTACACCGTGCGGCGCTACTTCCTTCCGGATGCGAGCAAGAGTCTAAATCAGCGCCTTGTTGACTATCGGCGCTTCGACCCGGAGCTGCAGCATCTTGGGCGTGCGCTTAAGGCCGGAAAGAACGATTCTCGAAGCTTAGAAGCCGGTGTTGCTACTCTACTTCATTTGCTGGGAGCGAGTACGTTGACGCCACCGAACCCTGATACACCTGATGTCATTGCAGAGACTGCTGGAAAACGTCTAGCCTTGATTGAATGCACAATCAAGGTCGAGAGCTTACGCGAGAAAGTGGGGAAGCTTGTTAATCGCAGGGAGATTATCAATCGCGACAACGGGTTGAACTCGCCAACGCGAGAAGTCTTAGCTATTTTGGTTGTCAATCAGCCCCGGCACACTATCGTCAACGAGGACAAGTATCTGTCCGATAATCAGGTGGTTCTGATTTCTCAAGAAGACCTTAATTTGGCAATGGCCCACTTGGAAGTTCCTCAGGATTTGGACATGCTTTTCCTGGAGAAGCTTGAGTCTTTGCGCTCGCTCAATAATCAGCCGTTCGGGAGCATACCAGGTGTAATCTAACCTCAGGATTGCTCGCGCAGCCGTCCGGTTGCTCGGCCTTGTACTCTTGCCACAGCAGTTCCAGCGTGACGTCCTTGCGGCGCAGTTCGTTGTGCACGGTCGGCCAGGCCGGCGCCGGCCGCCGCACCGACGACGGCTCGCTGGGCGGGAACAGCAGCCGCTCCAAGGCCGCGTCGTAGCACCCGGGCGGCAACGGCGAGGACAACCCGGCCAGCTTGGCGCGGGCCACATAGCCGCAGACGGTTGAGGGGGAGACGTTGATGATGCGGGCGATTTCCCGCTTGGAGCGGCCGTGCTCGAAATGTAGCCGCAGAACTTCGTGGATTTTACGCATGGATAACCTTTTATTGGTCAAGCAACCCTCCGGATAAAAATCCGGCAGGTTGCCACAGTTATCCCCTCGCCATTGGCCCTACTCAGGCCGCTTCAAACTGTCCAGTTTGGAGCGGAATTGGTGTCCAGTTTGCGCTGGACCGGGTGTCCAGTTTGCCGTGGAATGGGTGTCCAGTTTGGCGCGGAAAACGCAAAGTCTTTCGCTGATTTTCTCATTTCAGGTGTTGATACCGGTGCAGATGGCTGGCTCCAAGTAAATCGGGAGCAGATTGAAATTTTAGTCAAGGAATTGGCCGCGCTGGGCGTCACCTGGAGTGTCGCTGGGCGCAGTGGCGGAGGGGCCGCTCCTTCCGCCTCTCCAGAAAACTGGTTGCCCGATGCTGCCCCTGAGCCGATGTCAGGGAGGGTAGCTGAATCCGCAAAAAATTTGACTCTGGAAATTACCGTACCGTTAGCAGGTAATTCGTTGTCGATATAATGACTTTCTCTACTGAAAGCTTGAACAATAAAGGCCCCACTGGGGCCTTTATTGTTGATGTCGTAGCCTTAAATAAGTGCCGATTTCAACATCTTCAACCGCATCAAGTACATCTCCGCAGCTTTGCGGGAACCCCATGGAGTGGGGCCATACAAGTAGCCTTGCCCCGTCTCAGCATGGCTGAACATCTGAACCTGTTCGGCACTCAAATTCGTTTGCAAAGCCTCGAATTTCCGGTAATCCACGTGTTCAGTACTATCAAGACCAACAGGCTTATATTCCCGGTTTACGAGCACCTGGGTCGAAGGAGTTACGGGTTCCAGCTCGTAGGGCAGCCAAAGCCGCATCTCCCAGTATGCTTGAGAGCGCAGGCCCACTTGGTAGCGGGAGGTTCTCAAGATTGTACTCATGTAGTCGATGGCGAAATCAACCGCGTTCCTGGCGGAGATGAGTTTGGACAAAATGTCCGGCACGTTTACGTTCGGTGACGCATTGCGGCCCGGGTTGCGGTCGGAGGTTTCTGGCGGGTTCCGCATAGCGGCACGCATATCTTGGTCAGAGCGAACAAAACTAAGCGGCTCTGGAATGGCGTTACCTTCAGGTGCGGCATGTTTCATGAGCAGCGCCCAATTGCTGTAACCCATGGCGGTCGCCATGTTGTCTAGTGCTTGGTGGCGGAGGATGCCGCTTTCGCGGGCTTGGGTCTTGGCGTCAAGCTTGAATCGCTTGATTTGAGTCGAGGTAAATTTTGACACGATAGCTCCCCGTTGCCACTATGCTTTCAGCGCGTCCACACCCCAAAAAAGCGGCAACACGAAAGTTATCGGTTGCACTACACGGTTGTACTACACATGATGTTCCCGAAGGATGCTTCGCCGTTGTGGACGGGCCAGTCGTCGTGCTCGACTGTCTTCAGTGTACTTCAAAGAGATGCTGTAGGTAAAGGACTTCCGGCCTGCGTAGGCATTCGGAGACATTCCGTTTTTCACGATGACAGCGTGATAATATGAAGGCGAAGGTGTGTTCTTGACTTGGCAAACCTTCACTTTCCGAACGACCCACGCAACTGTAGGAGGGCCTATGGCCAACGTGTTCTTGGATGGGCAAATGCACAGCATTGCTCGGCACTTAGTTAAGCTGGAGAAAAAAGTCGAATCCCGCTTCGGCGGTAAATTAGACGTTGTCGCTGAAGTTGAGGAAATTAACTTCAAATATGGCCTAGTACCGGCGGCCGACCTAGCATCGTTCTCTCGGGAGATTTCGGACCTTGTTGTGTTTGAGAAAAATCGAGTGGTGAAAAAGCTTGACCCAATAGGGTTCGGGAAATTTAAGTTAGATGACCTGATGGGCAAGAACTCGGTCCAGAAAATGGACGATGAGTTGGATGTAGGCCTCGGCGGCAAAACGGTTTAAGGTTGACCGCGCTTTTGATTTTATGGGCAGACACGGGTTGTCTGCCCTACTAGGTAGATGGCTAAAATAGCGAATTTTGTTTTTGTTCCGTTGCAGGAGCGGCTGTCGATTGTGGTTCAACGTTGTTAACTGGCTTGGCGTTGCTACTCGTTGCTGGTGCTTTGGCCGCCGGATATGCGTACAGCTGTTCAGCTGGGTAAAGCTCCAACAGCGCTCGAGCGAATTCCGGATTTGTGCTACCTAGCCAATCGTCATAATGTTCAGGACGAAGTATTGCAATGCCCCTTTTTTCCTCACCAGGCCGATGGAACCTTTTCAGTAGAGGGTGTTCATCGGCGTTCAACGTAAAGTGGGTGAAGCTGTTTGTGATGGTGCCGTCTTCCTCCTGCCATGTGCGCCACATGCCCGGCAAAGCAATCGGTTCTCTGGCGGCCAGTTCGACAGCCCAGCGTTCGTGCCCACCGGTCTCCCAATTTGGCTCGAATACCTTCCAAGCCGGTACGATGCAGAGCTGCTGCGCAAGCCAGAATCGCTTGTAGTTGACCTTGCTGCCGACTTCTTCGGCCCGAGCATTCATCGTAGCCAGCGCGATACGCTTTGGCGTGGGGACCTTCTTCCCTTCGACCTTGGCTTTCTCGACCATTGCCTCTTCTTCCCTCGTCAGTTTCTTAAATGGCCGATGCCGCTGAGGAACGAAGCCGTAGCTGCCAACCATGCCTTTGCGCTGACCATGCTCGTCGTGGACGATGAACGGTGCAGAATAGTCTTGGTAGATTTCGTCCCGCCAATCTTCATTCACTTCAATAGGTGTACGGAACCAGTCAAAGCAAATTTGTCTTGATACGGTTACATAGTTTACGCACACGGCAGCCCCCATAAGTTTCGTTTGCCATCAATTTTACCGTGCAGTTGACATCTATGTCTTGGATTCCTATACAAAGCACATGGTAATATGTTGCCAACTTTAAGATTGGATAAAATAATGATTTCTCTTGCATCCGAATTGCTTTCTGAATTTATTAAAGAAGAGGCTAAGAAAGTCGAAGGGTTCGAAATGCCGCATATGCCTACGCTTGGCGAAGCTTATGAAGAGATTACAAAAGATGGAATTGATAGTAATTTTGCAATTCCCCACTCTCTCGATTTACGGGTTGTTAAGGGTTTTGTGAGAATCGATGGACATTTAGTCAGAAAACAGATTGATTGCATGCTTGTTGTTGGTGATGGGGAAAAATATGCTCGGACTAGTCAATATTACTACGACATTGACCAAGTGCTATGTATTTTCGAGGTAAAGAAGACGTTGTCGAAGGCGGATTTGTGGGACGCATACGACCATGTTGGGGAAATTAGTCGACGGTTTACTGATTATTTCGTTAAGCGAGTCGATGAAGGATTCCAGCCCAAGATTGAGCGGGCGCGGCTGACTTTTGCTCAAATTACAGGCAAGATGGCTCCTGAAACATATTCAGGAATTTTTAAATTGTCTGGAGATGAGGCCATTCTTTTCTTCACCCTTGTTCTAGAGGAAAATGCCCCTGTCACTATCATTCACGGGTATGACGGATATCGGTCCGAACCAGGATTGCGTAATGCTTTTGCAGATTTTTTGACGGAAAGGTCCAAAATTTCTGGGCAAGGTTTAGGCATTGCAAGCATTCCCAATTTGATTACGTCTAATGAATTTTGCCTCGTCAAAGCAAATGGTTTTCCTTTTGTCGCCATAACCCAAAGGAATGAGTTGGTTGCTGTGGCTTCAAGCCGTTATAACTCTGCAAAAATTATTCTTGAAGTACTGTGGACGAAAATTTCCGGGTATTTCGGAGTAAGAATGCCATACGGTGAAGATTTGGAAGTGGAAAATTTATCACCCTTGCTAATTGCTACAGCTGTCGTCGAGGGAGATGCGGGAGGATGGTCATGCAAATTTGAGGAGTACCCGGAAAAACTATTGAAACGTGTTGAATCGCTGGATTGGAAGCCGGAAGAGCTAGATACTGCCGAGATGGCTGCGATAAATATAATGT
This sequence comes from Duganella sp. LjRoot269, assembly GCF_964254095.1. Lineage (NCBI taxonomy): Bacteria > Pseudomonadati > Pseudomonadota > Betaproteobacteria > Burkholderiales > Oxalobacteraceae > Duganella > Duganella sp. LjRoot269. The sequence continues at coordinate 2,669,996 of NZ_CAXUSL020000001.1, forward strand.
TTGCTAAAGGTGGGTATCTTAATATTGATAAAGAAACAGAGGATTATTTCATGAAATTTCATAAATCAAAATTTTCTGATATCTTGACTAATCTGAAGGCGACAAGGCTGTTCGCCGTGGTGAACGACCACCTACGCCCCGTTTCGCCACAGACTTTGGTTCTCACGAAAGAAGATGAAACGGGATATGTTGGAAATGACCGCAATAGAATGGATAACTGGTGTAAGAAAAATGGAGTTCCTCCGAATTATATAAATATGCTTTTTATTGACGAGCTTTAATGGCGTTAGAGGGTTAGTGAAAATCACGAGACCGAGTGTCGAGTTCTCCGAGCAAATGGCTAAGGTCGACCAGCCGCTTGGCTACTAAGTGGCGGACATTGCTCTCACACTGCCAGACGCCGTACACCCCCAGCAGCTGCGCGCCCATCACCTCTTTGCGGAACTGCTCAACCAAGGTCGGCCAGCAAATCACATTCACAGTTCCAGCCTCATCCTCAAGAGTGATGAAGACGACACCCTTCGCTGTACTTGGTCGCTGCCTGACAGTGACGATGCCACACCCGCGTGCGAGCTGACCATCGGAGAAGCCAGCCAATACATCACTGGGGATAAACCTCATCTTTGACAGGTGCTCACGCAAGAACGACAACGGATGACGGCCGAGCGTCAGGCCGACATAGCGGTAATCAGCGACGACGTTTTCAGCCTCGGTGGGGCTTTCCAGCTCTACCAGGTCTTCAACAATTTCTGCTGGCCGCAGCAACCCTTTATCAGGCACGCTAGACCTTGCTTGCCACATGGCTTGACGTCGATTGCCCGACAGCGATTCAAGCGCATTTGAACTGGCCAGTGCGTTCATATCCCCTGCATCTAGATTCGCACGCGCCGCCATGTCCGAGGTGCTGCTGAATGCCTCAATGGCGCGGGCTTCTTCAATGCGCCATGCCGCCTCCTGTTCAAGCGACTTCACGTTATTGAGACCAAGTCGAACTGCTGGCTGTGAGCCATTGGTCGGCGGCTCAAGCGATGCCTCCCAATTGCTGATACACACGTCGACCGGCTGTACTTCAACACCATGCCGCTGTGCGTCCTGCACAAGCGCAGACCTGGAGTAGAAACCCATGGGCTGACTATTCAACAGCGCCGCCAGGAATGCGGCAGGCTCATGGCACTTAAGCCAGCTCGACGCGTACGCCAGCAATGCAAAGGAAGACGCATGCGACTCGGGAAATCCGTAAGCGGCGAATCCGCGAATTTGCCCAACAATGGAGTTCGCAAACTCTGTCGTATAGCCACGTTCAGCCATGCCTGAGAGAAGGTCTGCCTCAAATTGTTCCAGGTTCCCTTTGCGTTGCCACGCGGCCATTGCGCGCCTGAGTGCGTCGGCTTTTCCGGCCGAGAATCCAGCAGCGACCATTGCTATCGACATGACTTGTTCCTGGAAAATCGGTACTCCCAGCGTGCGTTCCAAGACGCTTTCTATTTCGGGACTTGGATACGTTACTGGTTCAAGACCTTGACGGCGGCGAATATACGACTGAAGCATGCCGCCCTGAATCGGCCCTGGACGGATAATCGCAATTTCTACAACTAAATCAAAAAACTTCCTCGGTCGAATGCGCGGCAGCGTTGCCATCTGTGCCCTTGATTCGATTTGAAATACCCCGACCGTGTCTGCCTCACAAATCATTTCGTATGTGGCTGGGTCTTCCGCAGGGATGTCGCTCATTTCAAATCTTGAACCTCGCTGCTCGGACACAAGCTCGAGCGTGCGCCGGATGCACGACAGCATGCCGAGCGCGAGCAAGTCGATTTTCATGAGGCCCACGGCATCGATATCGTTCTTGTCCCACTGTACGATTGAGCGGTCATCCATGGCGGCATTTTCAATCGGCACCAGCCGGGATAATTTTGTGTGCGAGATGACGAACCCGCCAGGGTGTTGCGAGAGATGGCGCGGTGCATTCAGTAAGGCATCGGCGAGGCTTGACCATTTTTCTGCAATCGCAGATTCGCCTGAGAATCCGCAGTCGAGCAGACGCTTCTGAAGGTCTGTACTGCCGCTCCAGCCGCTTGCGGCTTTCGCCACGGCGTCAACGACAGTCAGGTCGACTCCCAGCGCCTTACCGACGTCACGCAGGACGGATTTGGGGCGATACGAAATCACTACGGCAGTGAGCGCAGCGCGCATCCGTCCATATTTTTTATAGACATACTGGAGAACCTCTTCACGACGCTGATGTTCAAAATCGATGTCAATATCAGGCGGCTCATTGCGCTCTTTAGACATGAATCGCTCGAACAGCAACTTACTACGCGAAGGGTCGACTTCCGTCACACCCAGGCAGTAGCACACTGCACTGTTGGCCGCCGAGCCACGACCTTGACATAGGATTTGCTGAGACCTTGCAAATCTAACGATGTCAAAAACCGTTAAAAAATAGGGCTCATAACGGAGGTCTGCGATGATGTCGAGCTCATGCTCAAGCTGTGCCTGAACATTTTCCGGGATGCCTTGAGGGTAGCGCCAGTGAGCCCCAATGTAGGCTTCCTTATGAAGGTACGATGTTGGTGTTTCGCCTTCGGGAACGAGCTCATGGGGGTACTCATATCGGAGTTCATCAAGGGAGAAGGTACACAGCTGCGCCAGCCGGACGGACTCATCGAGTGCTTCACGCGGATACAGATTGCCGAGGCGCAGGCGTGACCGCAGATGCTGTTCAGCATTTGGTGGCAACCGGTACCCGCACTGCGCAACAGGAATCCCATGGCGAATTGCTGTGACGGTGTCATGCAGCGGTTTATACGAGCGGACGTGCATCATCACATCGCCGGTAGCGACGATGGGTAGACTGAATTCATCTGATATGCCCTGAACCAGCAGGCGGTGTTTGCCGTCCTTGTTGCGATGATGGAGCGTAAGAGCGATACGTGCCCGACCAGGCGCGCATTGAACGAGCCACGCCGCTTGCCGCTCCACCTCCTCGTAATCGGCACAATATCTTGGCAGGAGCACGAACTGGCAATCTGGAAGCCCTCGAAGATGGACAAGGTCGCCAACAGGAGTTGCGATATCACGCGGCTGGATGTGATACATGCCTTTGTCGGCGCGCATACGGCCGACCGTAATCAACTCGCTCAAATTCCCGTAGCCGTTGCGATTGGTCGCAAAGATAAGTAGGTTGAACGGCGGACTATGGTCCTCCGGCGTCACGGTCATTTGGCTCCCAATCACGAGATGCAGTCCAAATTCTTTCGCGGCTAGATGTGCTCGGACGACACCAGCGAGCGAACACTCATCAGCGACTGCGACTGCTTTGTAGCCCAGCTGATGGGCACGTTCAACGAGCTGTTCAGGCGCAGAAGCACCCTTCAGAAAAGAAAAGTAGCTTGAGCATTGGAGCTCTGCATAATCCGGCAAATCCGACGCCGTAGGCTTTGACGCCCCTGAGGGAATTGTATGCATATGTCACGCGAACAGGCCATGGAGGAACCAGCGTGCGTCCTCTTTTACGCGTTCAAAATAAATCCAGTAACAAGTGGCGTCAGCCCCTTGTGCGACGACATAGTCTCGCGCAGCAGTTTGGTCGTCCCACCAGCCAGCTTCGAGTCGCTCTGGTGGGCTTATGAATTTCAACGGGCTTCCACCGTAAAAAGGTCGGTCGTCGCGCATCAGCAGCTTGATTGGTTTTGGCAGCAGCCAGAAAGGGCGACCGTCCATGATTTCTACAGATGCTTTCGGGCGTCTTGTCGTGACGGAAACCCATGAGTTACATACCTCAGGGCGATAGTCATTAACGTCTGCTGGCACCAAAACACCTTCTGGTCCGAGACGTGCGGTGAGCAGTTCCAGCAGACGGGCGTAGTCTTGGGGCGAGCCACCTGGTTCGGGAAATAGCGATTCGTTGGGCGGCATCATCGCTTCGATTTTCAGTGCTTCAAGCCGCAGTGCAATCACTGGCCGGGCCAGTTCGACTTTGCCCAGTCGCTCTTTCAGGAGTCGAATCAAATGGGTCTCATGCCATACGGGTTCAGCAAGCATGATTTGAAGTTCAGTCGGCGGTACTGCCGCGTGGCCGCGCTCGTGCTCTAAATGGAACGTGAATACACGGACAGCTTGTTGTAGTGAGGTGAGCCATCCGACGAGTTGAAGAATCAACCTGGTCGCACCATGCAGTAACGCATCGGCATGCTCCACGCGGTCGAACGTCTCGATACGGGCCGAAAACTGAAGTGGTGGCTTAATCCATTCGAACATCTCTGGCGCTTCGCCAAAAGCACGGTCCAAGGTGGCCAACAGCTCCTTGCTCGTTCGCCGCAAAAGGCCAGCACGGGGCAACTTGCGCAGCGCGCCTATGCTTTTCGCGCCGATGTCGTTAAGCCAGTCGTGAAACGGCACGGCCGCAGGCACGAGTCCGCACGGTAATTGGCCCAGCCTGCGCTGCATGGTGGTCATCGAAAGCACACGGCGGCGAAACATTGCCCCCTTTGCGCGGCAGCTCCGTGCCAGGAGCCATGCACCTTCGGCGGTAGGTGCGACTCCCAACTGCGCGGTGAACCCCAGCGTCACGATACTGTGCGCCACGCGTAAGCACAACGCGTGCGGCCCTCTAAACAAAGTCAGACTCGCGCTCACATCAAGTAGTAACGAGAAGTCAGATTGAAGGGTCACTTCTGGCGTGAACTGCATGAGTGCCGTAGAAATTGCGTCAAATGCCAGCTCTTCTTTTTCTGGAGACCGTTCAAGAATCACGGTCTCAGGCGCGACTGCAGATACGCCACCGCTGCGCATGCCCAAACGCACTCCGCCACGTGCAGCTTCCGGCGACATCGTTACGACCTGACCTTGGTCGATAACCGCGTATGCCCCGGGCTCAGACCAGCGCGGTCGTAGAGATTCGAGTGGTAGCAGCGGCAGGTGCACGGTGAACAGGAGTTTCATGATGTTCTGTGTCCAGCTGACGACCAGCGGGCATATCCGGGAGTGAAACGAAAATAGGAGCTTCGCAGTGCGGGCCCCGGCGTTTGATGATGTCGACAGAAACACCGCCAAGTGCAGGCCGGATTGCAATCCGTAGAGGCGAAGGGGATGCATCAGCGGCAGCAGCGAGTGGGCGAATGAGCCACAGCCACGTATCCGTGCTTTGTGCCGCAAGGTTCAGCCGCCGGAGCGACTCCGCACGGACGTTCGATTGCCACAGCATGACGGCGCCGCAAGACCCGTTTTTTAGAATTTGCTCGGCTGACCACAACGCATCAGCAGAGCTGCCTGGGCGGAGCCATAGCACATTGCGGTCATTCACCTGCCATGAGCGGCAGGCCATGGCATGCGGCAGGTATGGTGGCTGTATCAGAGCGACACGCTGCTGCTTGGACAGCGACACGAGGGTTGGCTTCAGCAACTGCATCTCACCGATGCCATGCTGTTGAACCAGTAACTCAACCAGGGCAGACCGAGGCCAGCCGCCATTTGGTAGCTCGGCATCAAGTGCTCTGTGGCCTGTGCTGCAAGTCGTCGACCGGGACACAGCTAGCTCATCCGCCCGCCAGATATCGCGCATTGCGAGCACGCCAGCCTGTTCGGCAGAAGTGGTAATCGGAAGTGGGGTGGTTAGCATGGCAACAATTGAGTTAAATTTACCTGTGATTTTGTACAGTGGTTTCGCTCAGTATAGTGTCCCTCGAGGCTGACTAGCAAGGGGTTTTTTATTGCTATACTGGCACTTTTTCATGGTGGATTCTTTTGAATTTTTCGAAGAAATTTATAAAAATTCTTTGACCTGACTAAAGTTATGCCATGTGGGAAGCGGTGCGAGAGCAAATTTCTAGATAAAAATTTGTATTCCTGATATAGGAAACTGTATTCTTAACGTCACGAGCTCACCTTTTAGATGATAGAAAGTCAACATCATGCGAGAAAAATTACTAGAGCTTCTGGCCACTCGTAACCTTAATAATGTAAATGATTGGTTGCGAAGCCTAAAACCGCCCCCGGATGATGAACGAATCCAGGAGGAGATAGCTGCGCTCCATAGTGATTTAAACCTGTTCTCGCTCCTAAACGAGATAACTCAAGACAGTTTTATGTTATCAATTTACTTGATATTGGAGTCGGCAAAGAAAGTAAAAATGAGAACTGATGCAGATATCTACGCTTTGAGCGATTACTCTCGAAGAGTAGATGGAGCATTTCTAGATGTTGTGGCAGATGAAATTGCTGTCTCACTTAAAGACCGGCCTGAATTCGCTATAACACTGTTAGGGAAAATTGGCGAAAGAGAGGAGGCGCTTGATGTTGCGTTATTAGCGTGGACAATTGCGTATGCTAGAGCATTTCCTGATGCGGCTATCAATTTTCTTCATCAATTCGATACATCACCGGTAAGGAATGGTTTTCTATATGTGGCGATGCTGATGAACCTGAGCAGGAATCCGGAGTTCGAAGATTTTGTTCGTCACAATCACGACGAGGTAATTACCAATATCAAAAAGCTCAGCAAGGAGAAGCCCGAAAGTCACATAGCCTGGCAAGTTCTATGTGATATTTCTGAATTTTCAGTTGAAGCTACGGTCTATCTCAGAAATGTAATTTCGGAGGGACAGGTAGCAATAGCTAGAGCATTTTTGTTTAAATTGGCAACAAGAAATAAGAAACTTGTTACTGTTGAAAAAATTCCTTTGTCAGAGTTTTTGAAACCAATTTTGCCCATCGCGCTGCAAGATAACGGAATTTCAATGCAATATGGTGCCATACTTGCTAGGTTGGTCACAAACAAAGATACTCGTGATGAAGTGTTTTCTGTCATGCAATATGCAGAGGAAAATTTAAATTTAGATTTATGTGAAAAATTTGAGAGCTTATCCCATGCAATAATGGATGCTGAATTATTTAGCACGTTGCTAACTAAACGATTGATGGATAAAAATTCTAACCCTACCGCTCTTCGGAACCTGTTGCAATTTTGCATTGTAGGCCGAGCTGAGTGCGATATAGATTGTGAATTATTCGTGTCGGCGGTTTTTGAACAGCGTAGGCGGATGATGGCGCGGTTGATTGCATATACGCACAATGGCCCCTCGCTGTGTGCATTTGCTGCCGTTCTTGCTGAATCCGAAAAAATGCAACCTGATGGCTTAGCAATTGCGAAATCGATAATTGAATACATTACTCTGGAATATCCTGATTCCTCGGAGAAATTTTTCTTAAAAAAGAAAAAAACAAAGATTTCGTCGAAAAATGCTGCGTCATTGTATTCCTCCGCTATGAAAACTCTCGTAAAATCAAAAAATGATAGACAGGCACTGCCAAGTTTGGATGAGCTGAGGCCATCAAGCTCTCAGCACTTAGCAATGATTCATCAAGATATCAAAACGAATCGTGAGATTGGCCGTGCAGCAGAAGAGAAGTCGATATTTTCGTCCATCGCAAAGAAAGTTCGGATTTTGCAAGGAACAAAGGTAGCCACAATTATGTATGACGGTCGAACGAGCATCACGAAAATGGGTACCATGAGTTATTCAATTGAGCTACCTCGAAGCGAGCGTGCCGACCCCGTGGGTGGCCTGATTCAACGTCAGAGCTGGCTACAGGGGGGCGAATGAGCATCCGCCTATTGTTAGAGAGCTTTTTGGGATTAATGAAGGAGTCCGGTGAGCTAGATAAGCTTCTCCCACTTTTAGTAACGAGTATGGGGCATGATATTCCATTCTCTGCACAGAAAGGAGTTCGAGAATATGGTATAGATGTCGTATCCGTAGGAAGAGACCCAGAAGATGGACACCGGAAGATTTTCTACTGGCTAATTAAATGCGGTGATATCGGTAGGACTGAGTGGAACTTAACAAATCAATCTATCCGCCAATCAATTGACGATGCAGGCGATACGTTCCTATCTACAAATGTTCTACCCCAACATAAGAAATTACGTAGGAAACTTGTAATTTTAACGAACGGAAATTTTAAAACCGAGATTAGACAAACGTTGAGTCAATATCTCGACGCATGGAACAGTCGCCATCAGGCAGACAGCTTAATGGTTAACGGCTCACTGCTCGCATTATGGACTGAGCACTATCTGCTTGACGAAAATATTCTTCCACCTGAGCATCGGACCCTTTTCAGGCGCGTGCTTGCGAACATCGCGAATCCTGAACTCAGTGTGCCTGTTGGGCGTCAGCTAATTAAGGGGATTCTTACGCCTCCCGAATTCTCAAAATTGCAGACACCGAAGCAAAAGAAACGCAGACTCTCAGCCTTCCGAGCTGTTAGAACGGCGCTGACTGTCATCTTCCAATGGTCAATTAATGAAGGTGGACTGGAAACTGTTCGACAATTGTTGGAGTACGCCGTCCTAGAAAGTTGGGCCCAGATACATGGTGACTTGGAAAAATTAGATAAATCTATTTTGCAGGAATTTGCTGAGCTCCAATACCAAATGTTAGGTGCGGGGCAAAGCTATACCACTAAAATTTCTCCGTATCTAGTTCTAAATGATGCTTTGTCCCTCCAAGCAGGAGATGCGCTGGTAACGAACACGTTAACTTTTAGGGAAATAGGACAGCTTGGCTTGCATGGCGTTACTTGGGGATTTTTTGCGACCCAAACCACAGGCGATTTCTCTACTCTTGCAACGCAATGGGCATCAATCTGTTCTGCTTTGATATCTAAAACATTGCAGACGCACAGTTGTAGTCAATCTCCGGCTTTCGATTACCAAGCCGTGGACATACATTGTGGTTTGCTGTGCCTAATGATTACAGAGAAAAGAAATGAGGCCGCAATGTGGGTCACGAACATAATCGGGAGATTAGGGTTCATTGTTAAAGATAAGAAGAAGTACTGGCCAATGGCGGCAAAATTTGAAGAGGTTCTTGAAACCCGCAACAGTTCTTCAGAGCCCAATCCCGAATTCTTGGACGTAAGTAGTCTTATTCCAATACTGGCGATGTGGTGTGCAGTACTTAATATTGATGAATCTTACCAAGTAATCCGTCAACGAATTTTACCTTCGATGCCAGACCTCTCATTGAATATCTGGTCATCCGACCTAGATTTCGACGGCATAGTGAACGAGCCAACTACATTGCATGAAAGTGGATTCGGCCAAGTGTTGTCGGGTCTTCCAGAAACCGCTGCGCAGCTCCTATCCATCTTGAAAGAGGAAGTGGAAGGGATACCTCCACTGGATAAAAATTCTTGGTATCGAAACAGAGTATCAATGATTCCACTGTTGGCGGCTCTGCACTGGAAATTGCAGATACCAAAACAGATGCTTGTGGAACACATTTCAGCATTTCAACTAACCAGGAGTACTGGTTAATTGAAATGGCTCATAGCTACTCCTCGGCCGACAGAGCAGGTCAGGGCTTGAAAATAGAAAGGGCTAGACCAAGTAGTCCTCTTTGTTCTTGCCGTTGAGCCAAACTGGCGAGCGGCCTCGACCGGTCCAAGTCGCGCCGGTTTCTGGGTCTTTGTATTTGATGGCAACAGGTTCGCGAACCTTGGAGTTCTTTGCTTTCTGGCTTCCGCCCAAGTCTGCGGCGGTCAGTCCATATTCTTTCATTATTGCGAAAATCTGGGACTTTGCGCTTGCCAGTTCGCTTGACCGAGCTGCCTCCGCCTGGCGCGTCAGTTCTGCAATTTGGGCTTGGATTTCTGAGTATGTCGACATTTAAATTTCCCTATTGATGTAGTGAAAACGACTTCGTAATTTAACATGCACAAGAATCATGAGCTAGTACATAGTTCGATGAAAAAACAACTAAGGGGTTTTAGCGTGCCGGGCAAGCCGTTCGCTCGAAATGTCTTTTTTCATATTCTATGTTATTGGTGGTTTCCTTGGGGCTACTTTTGGTAAAATTGCTATCATAAATATCAAACTTCCTCGTGCAGCCAAGGTCGAGGTGGCAACAATAGCAGCTGAGCAAAGGATACATTCGTGGGCCTACCGTCATTTTTTACCGAGTCTTCGTTCGCAACCCTCTTGGTTGCAGCAGCACTTTTTTTGCTCGCTCTGGCATTCCTAGGCTTTTTCCTGGCCCCAGGACTCATACACTGGTTTCGCTTAAGGCGCATCGAACGCGTCATTAGCCAGTTCCCGAAGCCAAACAAGGTGACGGACTTCAAGCAGGTCTTCGTCGGTGACAAACATCTTTCCCATCTTTGGAGCGAGTACAGGGAATCGCTTCACCCTGTTGAGGAGCTCGAGGACGGGCAGCTGGTCATCCGGGAATACCGAGCCACAGCACCTGCTGAGATGTACTTTCATGCGCAGTCCGTTGTGGACAGCCGCTTGCATACGGAATTCTTCAAGCATGTGCCTGGTATTTTTACTGGGCTTGGAATTATCGGCACTTTTTCCGGACTCATCCGGGGCCTAGGTGTTTTCCAAGTCAGCGAGAATGCGGCGACGGTTAGAGCAAGTCTTGAGTCGTTGATGCATTCGGTAGGGGAAGCCTTCTTGGTATCCGGGTCGGCCATCGGCCTGGCGATGCTCGTGACGCTGTTTGAGAAATTTCTGCTGAATGCTCTGTATCGGCGTACTGACGCCATAACAAGAGCTATTGATGCGGGTTTTGAATCGGGTGTGGGTGAGCACTACCTTGGCCGTCTAGTTCGTGCGTCAGAGGACTCTGCAAGCCAATCTAAGATTCTCAAGGATGCCTTGGTCGAAGAGCTGGGCGAACTGCTACGCGAGCTTACGGCCGCGCAAATTACCGCGTCCAAAGAGCAGCAAGAGCAGCTCGCTTCGCGTCTTACGGACGCGTCTCGAGAGCAAGTGGAGGCGTCGCGTCAAGACAACCAGGCGCTTGGTGCAACCATCGCAGAAAGCATCAAGCAAAGTCTTGAGGGACCATTGCAGGATATCGCAAGCACCGTAAAAACTGCTAGCGGTGACCAGAGCGCCAATGCGGTTGGTATGCTTCAAGATGTCATGTCCAATTTCAGCGAACGACTTAACTCGCTGTTTGGAGGGCAGATTTCCGGCATTAATCAACTGAACCAGCAGACTGCAACAAGCATGCAAGAGGCCGTCAGCACACTTCAAACGCTGGTCGCAAATATCGAAGAATCGAGCCGCCGTTCGACCGACACTATGGCTGAACGTATGGCGGACGCTATCCAAAAGATGGAGGCCCGTCAGGAGGCGATGAATAATCAGTCGTCCGCCTTTGTTGAGCAAATACGTGGGCTGGTTGCTAACTCGCAGTCGGAGACGTCTAACGCATTGCAGGAGACTTTGCAAAATATTGGAGAGCAAGTAGGGACCATGCTGGAGAGACTAAACACCTCACAGTCTCAGGCATTTGAAAATTCATACGTGCGCGAACAAGCCGCCAGCGAGCGCGCCAGTGAGGCAGTAGGGGCTATGACGGCATCAGTCGAATCCGTCGTAACAGAATTAAATGCCGCGACGACCCAAATGGCGAAGAACATCACTTTGCTTACGCAGACAACATCGAGCTCGGTTGAGCGGATGCATGCTGGTGCGGAGCAGCTTGGTCTCGCTTCGCGCAATTTCGCAACGGCCGGAGAGCGAGTCTCCTCCGTAATGACCCAAGCAGCAGGGGTTTCGGAGAAGCTCGCAGAGACATCCGGCGCGCTTACGGTTGGTGGCTCGGCGATGCAGACACTTATCAAGGATTACCAAGCGCAGCGGGCAGTCGTTGAATCGCTGGTCGGGGAACTGCGCGCAACCGTTGAGTCTGCACGCAAGGAGGCATCTCTTACCGCCGACGTTCTTGGACGTATTGAGAGCTCCGCCCAGAAGCTAGGATTTGCTCAGAAACAGGCTGATGAGTATCTGGAAGGTGTCAGCAAGGTACTTGCAGATGCGCATACATCGTTTGCGACGGAGGTAAAGCGAACCCTGAACACTGCCAATACAGAATTTCATGCGAAATTGTCCACGGCAGTCAATATGCTTCATTCTGCAATTGGTGAGCTGGAGCTCACCTTGGCTACCTCTGGCGCCATTTCACAGGTGAGGAAGTAAATCATGATTGGCACTAGGGTCGTCCTGAAGCGAGGCAGCAAAGATGAGGCGGAAAAACCATTTTGGATTTCGTTTGCCGACCTCATGACTGCACTGATGGTTCTCTTTCTTGTTGTGATGGGAGTGGCGTTACTAGCCGTGACAAAGAATGTTACCGAACGCGAAAAGAAGGAAGAGCAGCATCGCAAGGATATAGAAACCATCTTGACTCGGTTTGAGCAGGCCGCGAAACGTCATGAACAGGATGGCGTACATATTGACCGTCTTCGTCAAGTTATTGATTTTGGTGACCGTGCTCGCTTCGCATTTGGTAAGTCAAACCTAGATGTTAGTCAGGAAGCGGTTCTGCGTCGGTTTGTTCCGGAAATTCTAGTCCTGGCAAACGACGACCTTGGTAAGCGCGTACTTAAACGTATGGTGGTTGAGGGCTACACGGACAAGACTGGTAGCTATCTGAGCAATTTAAATCTAAGCCTTCAACGGAGCCAGCGAGTACTCTGCACGATGTTCGCCACGCGTGGTGAGAGTGTACTCAGTTCCGAACAAAAAGAGCACGTCAGAAATTTATTTCTGGTTGGAGGATATTCCTTTAACGCCGCCAAAGAAACCGATGAGGAGAGCAGGCGCGTAGAGATGCGGCTTGAGTTCTTGGGAGTGGACGAGCAGCGAGCCTCGGCACAACAACTGGCGGGAAATTTTGGTGACTGCGCACTGCCATGAACGCACTTAGCCACTTAGTCGCCTTGCTTGGCGCCGGTACTGGACTAGGAGCGCAAGCGTTAACTCAAGACGGCAATATCGATGCTGTTCTAGTCACCATGCAAAAAAGAGCCGGGGGACGGACTGCCACCCATATCGCTGAAGACCAGCAGCTATCAGCGTTGCAGAGGTTTTGGCAATCCCAGGACATACCGGGTTTTCGAGATGCATACCTGGTCTCTTGGGGCTTGCATATTCCTCATAAAAAGGAAAGTCTCTGTGTCCTGGAAGATGGACCACGACTAGAGCGCCTTCTATCGTGTGTCGACGGCTGGGGGGAGCAGCCTGGTGCCTATCGCAGGTGCTATCAAGGACTGGTTAAAAGTTATTTCTGCTATTCGCCCACCTCCGAAGATGGGAAGGCCAATGCTCGCAGCAACTGGCCTATGTTCCGAGATTATCTCCACGACCGGAATTGGCGCATTAAAGCTGAACGTGCGAACCCCGATTGGGTCCGGGTCGCTCTCGACAATCGACAGCTCTTCGAACGAGACCCGTGTGCTCCTTACGTAGACACATTACTCCAAGGTGATACAGCTATTATCGATTCGCTTTGCGACCAGCTTTCCATTAGCAAGAGCTCCTGGTTCTTGGAGAAGCTTGTAATGGCACAAGTGCGTAAAGCTATTCAAAAAGGCGACCAGGATTTCAGTGGCCTGTTGCGCCGACTTCTACACATCCTTGGGGACAATCCTGTTTTGCGCGACTCTGGACTGAGACTTCTCTTGGACCGCTATGCGAAAGTGCCGGGGATGAACCTGCATCAGGACCTCCGCGACCTCACCGTAGGGTGGTGGGGAAATCCATGGTTACCCTCGAACGAGACCCGTTGGGGAGGAGTTACGCCAGAGGCTAAGGCCATGGTTTCCGATTGGCTAAAGTTGGAGTTCATTGAAGACTTTTTCACCAAGCTTGCAGAGGATGGTCTGGGTGACCCGAGACGAATGGAATTTTGGAAGCGCTATGTGCATGCAATCGAGCACATCGAATTCGCGCTCGGCAGTTCTGCCCGCAATTCGCGTGAACCAGATTTTGTCGCCCTCCGAAAGAAGATGAAGGGCCTTATCTGCGAGCTGGATGCGCCAGGTACAAATAACGCGTTCATTATGCGGATGGGGCGATTGGTGGCGGTCGAGTTTAGTGACCCTGGCAATGCCCTGTACGGGTACGACTCATCCAAGACCGTCCCTTTCAATACCTCGCGTACTCTCAGGCTGCCGCTCGATGTCGATAATTCGCTGAAACAAAAATCGAAGTCAGTATTGTGGCAGGGACATCATGGCACTCCAGACAGCTGGAACAAATGGGAGAGCATAGTCGAGGAGAAGTTGCGACAGCAATTTGGCATCGCTCCGGCATTGAGAAGGCCGACTTCTTTTGATGCTAGACAAAGCCCTAATTCTCGCCAGGCTTCGAATGTGGCCAATACTTCAAACGCCTATCGCACGCAGCCGTACTCACGTCATACACTGGCCTTGTTTGCTGAGGAAAATGGCCTTCAAATCAACGACAAATCGGGTGTCGGAGGAAATCTTTGGGTGTTCGCCGATGCCGCAGATGCTGAAATCATGCGCACACTTACTGCGTGGGGCTTTAGTCACAAGCCGGGCAAGGGTTGGTGGAAATAGGAATGATTAAAATGTTCAAGCTATTCAAAAAGAGCGATGCCCCTGTCGCTAACGAAAAATGGTTTCGTCGCTGGTCGAAGGCAGGCGTGGAGATATCTGCTGCTAGCAGCTCAGGCGGGCTCAAACTTGACGGAGAACTGGTCCGTGGCTATCTCACCCAACTCATAGATGATGGCTTGGCTGCTGAGACGAATGAAGGCGCCGTTTTGCCGTGGGATTCTCTCTATCTTGCATTGTCCAATCCCGCTTACGCCGGTCTGGTAGATGTGCTGGAAATCCCCAAGTTGGTGAACGCCAAACCCGCGCTTAGGAGCAGCCAATCGCTTGCCGACAAGGACTTCTCCATTGCCATTGGCGGATGGAGAACCCAAGATGGAAAACCATTCGATGGCGAGCTTATTGGACCGGTATTGGTTGATGGGGAAAGTGATGGGCTTATGCTACCAGCCCAGTGGGAACTTCTCAAAGCAGCTGTTGCCTTCGCTAGACGGCCAGCTGAGGAACATTCCGACCTGGCACATCGCCAGGCTTGGGGAGCTATACGAAAAATGGCTCTTTCCGCAGACGCCATTTTGGATGACTTTCTTCACCGGTCAGTCGTACTTACGCCGGAGACCCTGGATATCCAGCTCCGCAAATCCAACGTTGTCGGCGACGATAAAGTTGTGGAGGTTATTCCAGGATTTGCAGATGAACCGCTAGGGTGGCTTGAGGCCTTCGACCGGGCGAAGGAAGTCCGTGACCGTTATGACATTCCAACTGCGGAGGGAATCGTTCAGGTACTCATCGCTCCGAAGGTGAGAACTGTCCTTCAAGAAATCAAACGGATGGAGCACCGCAGGGTCGCCGGAGGGCGGGCCCAGACATTCTTGGTCAACCCTTTTTCTACATTGGGGCCCGACGCGACCGATGTCATTAGCGAGGAGCAGTTCGAACGGGCACGTGATGACGCAGGCCTGACTCACGAGCGGTTTATACCTGTTGTGGAACGAGATGGTTTAGGGCGCCCAGAAAAAGTAGGCCTGATGATTGAGGTGTCGAATTCGTCGGGGATTCTTTCATCGGAGTCACGCTGGCTGAATGTCGATGAATTGAAGTCTTTCGTTCAGATGCTGAGCGTTAGCTTGGAAAAAGGCCACCAACTGCTTGCATGGCATGGCTATGATTTTGAGTTAAGCGGAGAGGCCTCTCGTGACCTCGATGTCCTGCGTGAAGTGCTTAGGATATGGCAATCGTCGACCACTTTGGTCTCTTATGCACAGGTGCATGACCTAAGCGGATACTCAGCCCGTATCGAAGGTATTGGAGCTGAAAAGCCTTACCACTCCCCATTTATTGCCAAGAAAAATGACGGGGAAGGATGGTTCCCCGAAAATGTTGTTCCGATGGTGGTCTATCAACCGAAAGATGGCTCGGAGCCTATCGCGGTGCCGACAAGTAAGGCTGCGATTGAAAAGTTGAAGGAAGATATTGAGGTTGCTATCGGCATCGGGAAACAATCCGTCGATGTGCCCTGGCTTCCAGAATCCATTTCAGTGGAAGATGGCAATGCAATTGTTAAGGCCTTTGGTCGATTATTCGATGAGCTGGGAGCCGAGGATGCCTCTGACCAAACAGGTTCTAAAGGCACGCGGGGCAAGCGGGGTCTTGACGTTCCGGCGCAGTTGATACTTCGGGCGAATATCCAGAAGGTCGAATATGAAGAGCTTCGGCGAGAGGCTCTGGAATCATTGCCTAGGGCGCCTAAAATACCGGTGTCGATACGTCCGGAATATTCGCTGCTTCCGCATCAATGCGAAGGACTAGCTTGGCTCCAGCATCTATTCAGTTTGCAAACAGAGTACCAAGTGAGAGGGGCCATACTCGCCGATGACATGGGGCTCGGTAAGACATTTCAGCTGTTAGCTTTGATTGCCGGTCTACTCGAACGGGACCCACACATCGCGCCGATGCTTGTAGTCGCCCCCGTCTCTTTGCTCGAAAACTGGGCGGAAGAGGCGCAGAAATTCTTTTTGCCGGGAGCTTTACCTCTCCTCACGGCATACGGGAAGGGGCTGGACAGCCTTCGTGTATCGAGGTCGCAAATTGATGAGCGCCTTCTGGACGAAGACAAGTTGGTAAAGTTTCTGGTCCCGAACTGGGTCGGTAATGCCAAGATAGTTTTAACAACATACGAGACACTACGTGACTTGGAGTTTTCATTTGCGGCACAGAAATGGTCGCTCATGGTCTGTGATGAGGCACAACGCATCAAGAACCCTGCCGCCATGGTGACTAGGGCGGCAAAGAAGCAGAACGTGGACTTCAAAATAGCGTGCACTGGAACGCCGGTGGAAAACACGTTGGCTGACCTGTGGTGCCTTTTCGATTTTGTGCAGCCCGGCCTCCTCGGCGCATTAAACGAATTTGGGGAACGCTACAGGAGGCCCATTGAGGCGAGCACTGCGGAAGAGAAAAGTCGTGTTGAGGAACTTCGTGCACGCATAAGTCCACAGATACTGCGGCGCCTCAAGATTGATGTGGCAACCGACCTTCCACCAAAAATCATTGTTAACGACTGCCGCCGCCTGCCGATATCGACAGAACAGAGGAATTTGTATTCGAAATCTGTTGATAGCTTCAAAAAGCGAGCCGAGCCCGGGAATGCAAGTCCCTTCAAAAATCATCTTGGATTGCTTCATTATTTGCGTTTGGTTTGCACGGACCCAAGGCCACACGGCTTAAATATATTTAAACCCGAGGTACTCCGTGAGTATCGTGAAAAAGCACCGAAGCTCCATTGGCTCCTCAATGTTCTGCGCGACATAAAAGCGAAGGGCGAGAAGGCTATTGTTTTCTGCGAATTCCGTGAAATTCAACGTTTGCTACAGCACTATATTGAAGAGGAATTTTTACTTCGGCCGGACATCATCAACGGCGATACCAGCGCATCCGCCGCTCACACCGCAAGTCGTCAAAAGCGCATCAAGGCGTTTCAGGAAAAGGAAGGCTTTGGTGTCATTGTACTTTCACCCATTGCAGTTGGATTCGGCGTGAACATTCAGAAGGCAAATCATGTAATCCACTATACGCGGACATGGAACCCTGCCAAAGAAGACCAAGCGACCGACCGTGCGTATCGGATAGGCCAAAAGAAGCCCGTGTATGTGTACTACCCGGTTGTCCACGCCCATGATTTCACGACCTTCGACATCAAACTGGATGAGCTGCTTGAATACAAACGCAAACTTGCGGAGGATATGCTCAATGGCTCCGGCGACATCACCCCAGGGGATTTTAAAATTGTAGACGTTGTGCCCGGCGCTAGCGCGGATGACATCGATAAGCGAATTGACCCTGACTTGGCATCGCGCATGGGATGGCAGCATTTCGAGTGCCTAGCGGCGGCATTGTGGGCGAAGCTGGGGTATGAGTGTTACCGGACGCCTGCAACAAAGGATTACGGGGTCGACGTAGTCGCAATTTCTGGCCACTCGGGCCTTCTCATCCAAACCAAGATTTCGGGTACGGACGGGCACGCCCTCAATTGGGACGCGGTAAAAGAAGTTGTTGCCGGTGAGGCGTACTATCAGCGTCGACATCCTAATGTGCAGTTCAAAAAAATCTGTCTTACAAATCAGTTTTTCAACAAGCATGCACGCGAAAATGCGGATTTGAACAACGTGAAATTATTGGACCGTGATGAGTTAAATATTTTGCTAGATAAACACCAAGTTATGATGTTAGAGGTGGAACGGATGCTCTATGCGGAATGGTCGTCCTGACATTGGTTCTGTTAAATAAGTAAGTCGAAAGTGCGTTTTAATGGCTCGTTAACTCTTGGATTGGTCTTAAGAGATATCTAGATTTTTGGACTGATACGATGGCGTGCGATGCAACGCCGAAAATGAATGATGGTTTAGTAATATTAATTTGACCTGAAAGGGCCCGTGCATGCGAACTGATTTGATGGCGGAGGCCATGTGTTGGGATTTGTCCCTGAATGTCACGGCTGACTATGCCTGCGCCAACACGGAATTTAGTTATTTCTGCTCGCATTCTGTTTGTTTGCAAGAAGTTAGACCGAAAAAAATCGTGAACGCCCATTTTTTTGCGCCTGGGATGCATGTACCAGGTTGCCCCAATGAGCCTGAAAAATCCGACGGTGACGGTACCGCGCAAAAGCCTGCCAAGCGAGTGTCAATAGTGGCACCACCTGCCGTCCCAACTGAGCTTGGTCCGGCTAAAAGCCGCAAGGGAAAGGTGAGAAAGCCGACAAAAGCCGAGTTGCTCGCTCTTTCTGACGCGTTGGAGGGAAAGCCGCCAAGTTGTGCTGGAACCTTGATAGAAGTAGTAAATGCTTGGCGGGCTATGCCGAAGGACCAGCGGCCTGAGAAGCAATTGTCTATTAATGATGAGAAATTTACGTACGAATCAGCGTTTTATTGTCTATCCGAGTTTGGTGAAAGTCCAATTGAAAAATTGCCGTGCGCTACCAAAGTCATTCATGGCTTGGCAAGAGTTGACGATGACGAGACTTGTTATTGGATTAAGTCTGTAAAGACTTTTCGAGCAGATAATTGCAAGCTAAATTTAATTATTAGAATATCTAAAGACAACGGTATGACGGATAAATATATGAAGGATTTGTTGGCGAATTCTCTAGGCGTTACATCATTCACGTTATTCTATTCTGGGGATGTGCCGAAGTTATCGGGCAGCGGAAAGTCCTATGGCATAAGCAAAGACATTTCAAACGACTACCAACGCTTTGTTGTGTTGCCGAACTAAATTTCGAGGAATCATAAATCTGTTATGGACGGCGGCTAAAAAGCGATATGTAAATAAAATAAATTTTATCGTATTGAAGTTATTTCATCAAAACATGAAAAGGAATTTTATGTATTCTTCATTGACCATCGCACAACAAGCGTTTCTTTTTAATTTATATCAAATTCTTCGAGCAGCACCGCTCTCGGAGCATGGTCGGTATCGTACTTTCGAAACCGCCGCCGTTGATTTGCAGCCCTGGCATATTGATAGCATTTCGGTGAAAGCCCTTGAACAGCTGGTCAGCAACCGTAACGCGAAAGGCCTTCGGAGAGGCCATCGAATGGCACGTAAGGCCCGGGCCGACCACATGTTTCACCACAGTACGTCGATGAACCAAGACGAAATGCTTTCATATTTTTATGAAAATGATGTTGTTACTATCATTACGTCTGAAGAGAATGCACAAGATGGTGACACACATTGGTCAAATGCAATCAGAGTTCCACCTGAACGCCTTAAAGGTGGCTCCTACTCCCTATACGCTACCAAAGCAGATATCGCTTGGGCGGCTCAGGAGTACGCTAACTACCTAGCGGGGCAGGTTGAAGAATGATAAGGCGTGGCCAACTAATGTTGACAACATTATGCAGAACAATGGAGTATTAAAGTGCTTTTGACGGCAGAAGAATTTTATCAAACTTTAGGGCTATTTCGAGCCCTACCTGAACGTATCACGTCCGCCGACGAAGCTACATTCCGGCGTGTATATGGCCAACAAGAAGCTGGTATAGAAAGAAATATCGTCTATGTTTTCCGTGCTGAAAGGCCAATTCCACGCTTAAGAGGCGTAAGCGATGTAGTGTATATCGGTCAAACCAAGGGCACCTTCAAACAACGGTATCTCCCCTCCGCAGCACTACATGCCACTTCGAAAGCGAATAAAATTAAGTTTGAGCATATTGTGGCGCATTACGGACCGATTCGAATTATGCTTTCACCTTTTAGTCAGTTCGGCGATTCACTTTTGAAAGCTGAAGGTCAGCTTTTGTGGTGGTACTTCCAAAACCATTATGAGTACCCGCCCGTTAACTATACAAAAACCAAGGTTCGTAATGACGTTGTATCGATAGCATAAATCAACCAATGACTATTCGCTTTAGGGAGCAAACATCTAGACTATACAGGGCGGCGAGAATGGATTATTGTCATGACCGGCGAATCATCTTATTGGAAAGCGAGCCGGAGATTACTGATACCGTTTGGCCGAAGAAAAAATTAACTTTCCACATCTGGCCAGGACTTGGTGCAAACGAAATGGCCTGCGTGATTGGCTTTATTTGTTGGGGCGGCGAGCCTGTGGCTCCGATAAGACCCGCACAATTACGGAGAATTGAACTCCATGTGCATGAAGAAACGCAGCTGCTGTCTCTCTCCCGGCACTCTGCCGAATGTCGAGTGCCTGATTTATCAGCTCCGCTGTCTTTTGGTTTCGACGAGAGCTATCAATGCTCTCGCCCTGACTAGCCGTCTCCGAAGCGGTTGGTATATTCTCCGTTCCCATAGCGTTGTCCTCCTCACAGGACAACGCTAATCGTCCTCCAACTTTACCATCTGATGTACCTCAATTTGGCAGCGATTTGTACCAATCGCTGTCAACCCAAGCATTCGCGCCATCTCGTCATAAATACCCCGTGATTCCGTTTGTGCGATGCAAAAAATGCAATTCGACTACAATGTTCAGATATATAACTTTGAGTAGCCGACATATGCCAGAAATCATTCGCAAGGGCGATTCGACCAGCCACGGTGGAACGGTTTTGGAGGGCTCGCCTGCTGACATCTGTATGGGCCAACCAATCGCATACATCGGGCACAAGGTGCATTGCCCGAAATGTAGAGGTGACTTTCCTATTGTGGAAGGTGTGATGACGGCTACGTTCTACGGTCAAGGCGTTGCTGTTGCGGGCATGAAGACGTCGTGCGGCGCTACGTTGATAGCATCCCAATTTACCGACACAATCGAGTGGAGTAGTGGCGCTTCCGGCTCAAGCGCAGCGAAGCAATCGGCCGCAGCTGTAACCGCCATCACCGCTGCGCTTGCGCCAGGCGCACTTCCGGCACGCGCCGCATCCAACGAAACGCCTGCGCAGAAAACAACCGAAAAGTTCGATGAGCAGCCACAGCTCCAAGACGCTGCGATTACTGGCATACCGTACTTTGTCGAAACCAAGGACGGTCGAACGCTTTCGGGCCGTGCCACGGCAGATGGCGTACTGCCTCGTATTGAAACGTACGACGAGGAAGAATATACCGTCTATTGGGGTGACGATGCCCTTGCAAGAATATCAGGGGCAATTTAATGGGAAAAACGCTCAAACAACATGCCGTAGTGAAGACCAACACCATCAAAGACTCGGTTTGCAAGATTGATGTGCCCCCTGTGAAATTCTCAGATTTGTGGAGCAACTATGTGACCGGAAGCCCCTATAAGCCCGCTCCGAATGACAAGGGGGATTACAGCAATCAATGCGCGCTGCGCATGAGCGCGACCTTTCACAAAGTTGGAATTAAGATGCTCTCGTTCTCCCAAAAAAGCGTTAAACCGATGCCCGGAACGGCGGTGCTGGGGCGCGTTATGATGGACGGATTTCCTGCCGCCGTGCGTGCCTATGAGCTAGGCGGGTGGCTGGAACTTCAGCCATTTTGCGGCTTGCCGCAGAAGTCCGAAACCCTCACCAGTAAGACTTGGGAAACAGAGGTAAAGGGGCGGACGGGTATTATTATGTTTCATGCCTATTGGACGCGTTCCGGGGAGGCTCCCGTGGACGCGAGCGGGGGGCACATCGACTTGTGGAACGGCTCCAGCTTAACGATAAGCGGATTTTGGGACGGTTTCGCTACCCTCGGCCGTAGGGCTGGGATAAATGAGTTCTTTCCTGGAACTCGGTTTGGATTTTCTGACTTACGAAATTCCAAGAAAATCTTGTTCTGGGAGATTAAATGACTCGTCGCTTTATCATTGCTTTTGTGTTCGCGCTGCTCGGATTTGCGAGCCTGCTAGTTGCTAACTTCACATATACGTGGACGTGTCAACATTTCGCTAATTTTTGTAGGGTCTACACAGGCCCATGCCCAGGTATAGACACCTGTAAGCCCGACACACTGCTTAATCTAGCGCTGGTAGCAGTGTATTTTGGACCGCCTATTGTGTTTGGCATAGTTGGATTCGTTTACAGTAAAAAGCCCCGTAGCGTTTGGTCTTGGCTTGGACTTACCGTGGGGCTTGTCGCTTTGCATTCAGTCATAATGATGGTAGGTATTCAAGGGACGACCCGGTGAGCCATTTAGCCGTTCGGCTGAATATTTACGGTCTAGAAAGATTTGATGTGCTTCGAACCGCGGGCAATTAATACACGATGAAATCATTGCTTGGTGGAGAAATCTACAGTTACGACCTTGATGGTTGGTGTGTCGAGTGGGAGAGTACCACCGACTACCGCCACTGGTGCCAACAATCAAAAACAGGTTTTGAGGAAAACCTGCTCGTGGTCATGTTCAACCCTGGGAGCTTGAACAGTGATGGCCGGAACCTACGGAGGGATACAACGCTCAGAATTCTTCGTGAAGTATGCGAACCGATAAGCGTCAATATTTTCGTAGTCAATCTCTTCGATTTCGCAAGCCCTGCGCCGGACGAGCTATTCGCCAACTGGCCAAAACGAGATAGTCATGAATTAGTCTTCGCAAAGTTACGGAGCATGAAATTTTCAGCCATCATAAGAGCTTACGGTGACTATGAAAATAGAGGTGAACGCGATGCTGAAATTAAGGAGAGAATTTCATTCGTGAACTCAATCTTCTCAAACCTTAAAGAAATCGCTTTGCCTAAAAATTCTAGCGGAACTCCAAAACATCCTATGATTTGGCAGCGGCAAATGTTGAAGCCAGAAATTTCAGCGCTATTGGCACAAGGTATGGGATTGAAATAATCATATTGCAGCACGTCGGGCCCAAATGGTCAGCAATACTCAGGATAGTAGGAAGTCCATACTTCAAAAAATCTTAACGAGGAATTAACCTCGTGGGAATTTTGCAATGCCAAACTCTTGCCGTAAATTCTACTTGGCATATGGTGGCATCAACCACGTAAGGAGAACCTCGAAAAACCTCGTCGTTCCCGCGCAAGCGGGAACCCATGCGGAGCATCGCGCCCGGCGAAGTATAGATTCCCGCTTTCGCGGGAATGACGAATTCCGGTTATTCGAGGTACCCTAAGGATGAAACCGATTGATTACTTCCCCGCTATTTGGTTGGCTAGCTGGAAGCGAGACGCTCCCCAAACGCTTCCACTCAGAAGATGAGGCCGATAACCTAGATGAGCATCTCATGTAGCGCCCGTCGGCGCGTCCGATGGTCAGCTCGTCGAGCAGGCGCGGCAGGCGTACGTAATAGGCGCTACGGCCCATACGGCAAGCCTGGTGCGCCAGCGCGCAGGCCAGCCAGGTCTTGCCGACGCCGGTCGGGCCGGTCAGTAGCACGTGGTGTTTTTTCTGCAGCCACAGGCCGGCCAGCAGGCGTTGGTACAGCGCCTTGTCGAGGCCGCGCGCGTGGCGGTAGTCGGTGTCCTCGGCGGCCGTGTTGGGCTTGAGCTTGGCCCGCTGAAGGCGCAACGCCAGCGCCTTGCCATCGCACTTGCTTACTTCGTGCTCGACCAGCAGGCCTGGGCGTTCCTCGAATCCGAGATGATTATAGGCTGCCGGCTGGCGGTGCACCAAGTTCTTATATAAACGGTATATATCGTTTAGTTAGTTTACTGAATTTGACTGGACTGGAGGTGACTTCGCTGCGTTGGCCATGCTCAATCTCCATTTGATTTTCCAGCTAACGGCTATGCGCGGCCAAATTCGCTGCGATTTCATCGCTGTCTGACTTCCTAGGCGGCCAGAACATTCCGGCGGTCGCTGTGCGCCAATTTGCTGTCGGCACGGCCCAACGCACAAAATACTTTAGGCGCGCACAGCCGTGAAGTTAATCAGAAGATTTTGAAGAGGCGCGGTCAGCGGAGTGCCGAACCTTGAATTTTACGAGATACTGTGTATGCTGCGAGACGACTGCAGCTTAAGCCCAGGCATAAATGACGAAGCGGCCTGAGGGCGGCTTTTGTTTAGCTCTCGTTTGATACGGATGTGGCCGGAATATCGTCGCCATGTCCTCCTGTCATGAAGCACGTCAGGGAAACGCGGATGGCGGAGCCTGCCATCCGACCAGTTCGGCGGTTCGGCGCATTACCCACTTGGCCTCTGGCTCGGATACCCAGCCCGTCGCAATCAGCCGCGGTAGATACTGGTCCAAGATTTCGGTCTCGGTCATGTGAGCACGTTTTCCGGTCTTGGACTCAATGGACTTGACGGCGAGCTGTTGCGCAAGGTCTTCGCAGTTGTTCCAGCGCTCGAGTAGCTCCGGCGGCGTGCAGCCAGGGCTGTAGAACCGGCCTTGGTAGCGAGTCATCAGAAACTTTGCCTGCGCGCCTGAAACGGCGCCTAGGTTGGCTGGACGTGGGAAATCGGGGGGCAGCGCGGCAAAGCGCGCCGCTTCCGATTCATCTTGCCCATCATCGCCGAGTTCAGTATTCATAGTGTCTTTTGCGTGGATGTTGACCTCTCGCCATCATACTCCCGCGCCGAGTTCTTGGCCTGGAAGGCGGCCATGAATATCTTTGAAAAGTAGATTCAGTTCGTCGCGAACGGCCTTCGGGCCGGCTAGTTGCGCGAGCCATACAGGTCCGATTAAAGACGGGGGCCTAACTGATGACCCGGTGTTCATCAGTCCCGACTGCGGAATGGATTTAGCCACCGTACCGCAGGGCGCGTGTTGCTCGAGTGGGTGTCCGACATCGTCAGTCAGGCCGAGCGTATCGACGACCACGAGCTCTTGACCCAGCGCATGGGCTTCGACCAAGCCTGATTTCAGTCCGCGCCGGCCAAGCGGAAGCGAGCAAGTCCCTTCTGGCGCCCATAACGCCCGCACTGCTGCTGAGCGCAGGGCCGTCAAGTGCATCTAACATGTGCCCAGCCTTAGTGATGGTTCCTCCGAGCCGTCAGCGGTGAGGCGTTCCAATGGCACTGCGCAGCGGTAGACCATATGTGGCCCTGAATTCGCAATGAATCGGCCGATAAAAAATATTTTCAAAAAATATCACGTGATTTGGTCACTTGTGCCTATACCAAAGGTGGACGCATCCTGCATCCAAAAATACCTGCCCAAAGGACAAAATTATGCTGACAAAATCCGACCTGTCGAACCTTGTTAAACTCGAAACTGAATTCAATGCGGCCATCGAAAGCCGCATTGCTGCGCGTGAAGCGGCTGACTCTGTCGAGTTCCGGTATCGCGCACTGCGAGAGATGTACGAGCACGCTGACAACCTGCAGCGCGCACTGAAAAAGAATCGGTTTTTCGAGGAAGAAGAGTTGTATGCTCCGGTCCACCGGAATCTCGAGGGTTTGCATAGGAAGACGCAAGCGTTATACATGGTTGCGGAAGCTGCGTATGAAAACGCCCACACAGCCGCAAAGAACAGATTCTCCTTGCTTGAAGATGCACGAAAATCTGCGGCGCTCAGTGCGCCAGAAAATGAACCAGTGGCCAGCGACGAACTCCTGTTGAAAAACATTTAGAAATTTAATTTGATGACGGGCTTGCTAGCTGCACGCCCCTCATTTTTTGACAACGGTCGCCGCTTCCTGGGAGTATCGCGTAGCGGAAGACGAGGACCAGACATGGCTTTCGCATGAGCAATTAAGAGCTTCTGACCGCAGATACTTCTGCAGCAAGGGCGCAGTCGGCCAACTTCGACAGCAACTAGTTTTAGTGGTACAGCAAGCGCGGTTCAACTTTTAGGGCGTTCTCTTCCATTTGCGCGCGTATGACGCAGCCAGCATCGGCCCCACGCGGGGTTCTGCATGAGCCGCCAGCGAAGTCATTTATTTGGAAATCGAAGGTATTTAGGAGGGACGTTCGGAATCAACCACACGCCGTTGTCAGAGCGCCTAAATTGGTACCCGTCGCGGAGCAGCGGGAATGTCTCCACAATGAGCACGACGGGGCTACCCCTCCGCGCACCTACTTCTTCTGCGGTTTGTTTCGTCGCAGACAGGTGTACATCTCTTCGCGTTCCTGGCAGCAAACCCTGCCGGCGAATCGATGCGATGAACTTTTCCACGGTACCGTGATAGAGAACCGGCGGCGGCGTCCTGACCGTCATCTTCAAGTCCACATCGACAGAGTGCCCTTGGGCGGCTCGGATGCGCGTGCCGTCCTCACTCAAGGAAAACCGCTGCTTATCGTTTCCAGCTACTAGCTGGAGTAACTCATCCCGTGTAATTGAAATGCCGGCTCCGGCAGATTTCACGAGTAAGTCCGAGACGTCGGTCCAGCCGCTCCTGTCCAACTCTAAGCCTATTGCATCCGGCCGGTGGCGAAGCCAACGTGCCAGCAGCTTGCTCTTCTGTTCCGAATTTGTCATTGGATTGTTTTTGGCGGCCTTGCACGGGTCTTTCTAATTACTTCCTCTACTCTGGCCTCCTCCTCTAGTGCACGGAGGACCTCTGACTCCGCGAAGTTGGGCAGAGCAAAAAAGCGGTCGACCGCCGGGTTAGACCTCGCGACGTGTGTTATCGCCTCAAGTGGGGACCCGTTGCACAGAGCATCAAGCATTGTCGCCAGCTTTGCGGCGACGCCGGGTTCAACCAGCGCCAGGACCGGGTTGGTCGGCGCGACAAGCTGGTGCCGATGCTCGTCCGGCCAGCCGTGTTGGTCGTCATCCAGCGCTATCCAGCGCGTTAGCCCTCGTTCCTTTGAATCGATATCGATGGCACCAAACCTAGTCGGTGCCGGGAATGTGGCCGCACCAATAACGCGCTCTTGAAGCGCCGGCGATAAGCGCTTTAAGGCGGTTTCATACCCGAACGCACGTACCCATGATGTCGCCAACACAATTCGTAAATCAGGGTACGGGGATAGGAGAAGCTCGAGCAGCGAAACGTACCGAAAAAGAGGTTCATCGGTTGGATTGCCATGCACATACACCTTTGGGCGCAGTGGTTCCTCAGGCGTAACGCGGACATCTGCCGGATGCAAAATACCATCGAAATCGAGATACAGTACTGGGTTCATGGTAGCCAAAAATGTGAGCATTTATAACTCTGAGTATGCGCTCTGGCGTCAGGACATATGGTGAGGTCGGGGGACATACAGGCCAAAGCCAGGGATACCAGCAGAGACGAAATCAGTTGGCCATCGTCGGCATTTGACAGTTTCTCCTGCCGGTAATGCCAGGCATTGTCGACCAAGCTGAATAGGAAGTGAGTTTCCGTTGGCTCAGCATTTCATGTGGTCTTCTTCCAATCGCGCGCGCATGATGCATCCAACATCGGGCCCATCAACGCGCCGCGGCTATCATTGTGGGCGATAATTTCGACGTCAATTCGAGCGGGATAGTGCCGCAAAACATAAAGAGCATATTCGCGGATGACCTCAGGCACCCCTGGAGTTTTCAAAGGGTTCAGCAATTCCGCTAAGAATTCGCCAGCGGCCAGTAGCGCGCGAGTGCGTTCATCGGGCATTGTCACAATTCCTCCAATCCTAAATTATTGCTCTCGAATTCATCAGCGGTATGATGCCCCGAGCCGGAGCCGGTCGAGTTTTTTTACTTTAGTTAAAAACCGCATCGATGCTAGAGGCCGGGTTGGCCACTGTGAACAGTGTCTTGGTCATCGGTCTGCGCCGTATCAAGTACAGAGAAAAAACGTTCTCGCAAACTAGATTTATTGATGTCGTATCCAATTAATCTCGAGACAATCTCGTTCCGCATGAAATCATATAGTTCTTGAAGAAATGACCCTACCAGTTCAGCGTACCTGCCATCAAACTCATCAAGCCTGGACTTCCCCTGCATTTCCATGATTCGCCTAAAGTATTCTGTTGACGTCGCCGACAGTTGCCCCAATTCGTCGATGGATAGTGTGCCGTCGTCCGCTAGAGCAAGCTCTCTAGTAAAACCTATCAACAGGCCCATCGGAAAGAGCTGCGGAAACAGCTCCCTTCCGTTGCGCGACTCGAGCTCGAGCTTAAGAATTTGTATCGACATGCACCTGCACCCTTAGCTGCGAAAATTGCAATAATGGTTGGGAAGTACGATTGCTATATTGGTTTACCCGTGAGGACGCCGTTGCAAGAAATCCTTGGAGCGCTATAACAGACGATGGCTCTATGTGTTCATCGGTTCTGTTCGTGGCAATGTACTTGATGACGTATGGACGTCAAAGAGGTAGTGACGCCCGTTCAATTTTCAAATTTTACCCTTATTGTATTCAATGGTCAAATTTTTACCCTTATTGTCTGTAGACGCATATGGGTACATAGGTAACGCTACGGCATGACCGTGGCTACCCCAAACTTTCGTCAACGATGCGCTGAATTTTTTAAAGAGGAGCGGGAACGCAAGGAATTGACGCTTCTTGAGGTGTCGGAGCGCTCCGGGCTGCGCATTCAATACATCAGTGACTGCGAACATGCCTTGCGCAATGTTGGCCTGGATAACCTAGAGAGGCTATTTTTAGGGCTAGGCGTCGCCGTCGGTGACGGCACTCACCCATCACTGCCGCTACGGATACGATTTGCCCGGAATATGCGTGCTTTACGGGATGAACGAGGCCTGTCGCAGGAGGCTCTGGCTTCGTTATCTGGCGTACATCGAACTTTCGTCAGCATGGTTGAGCGCGGAGTGCGCAACATCACGATTGACAATGTGGAGCGACTAGCCCACGCGTTAAGCGTTTCGGAGGAGGTTTTACTTGGTCTTGGCTGAGGGGCGTGCCGCTTCCGTTGCTCAACTCATCGGGCAGGCTCGGCGGGCGTACGAAAAGATGCTGCGGCCAGTGGCGTACCTGGTGCCCTAGCGCGCTGGCCAGCGAAGTTTTGCCGACCCCGGTCAGGCCGGTCGGGAGCACGTTCTGCATTTCCGGCAGTCACAGACAGGCCAGCAGCGGTTGGTATAGCGCGTTGTCGAGACCGTGCGCTTAGCGGTGGTCGGCCGCGCCGGGTTTGAGTTTGGCCCGCTGCAGCTGCACGCCAGCGCCCTGAAATCGCGTTGGCTCACTTCGTGCTCGACCAGCAGTCCGAGGCGTTCTTCAAATCCCGGGTGGTCCAGGTCCAGTGCGCTCTGTTCGACGAAGGCGCGTGCCATGCCGAACAGCTTCAGGCGGGTCAGTTTGTCGTAGGTCGGGAGGCAACATCGTCATCCTTTCGCCATGGGGCGCCGCCGGCTGGCGACGTCAGACGGTATTTATATAAATGGTATATATTGTTTTAGTGAATCTGGCTGGACTGGTAGTAGGCCGCGCAGCTTCTCGTGCTCGGGCAGGTCTAGCGTCCGTTGTGCGTCTTGCTTTTGCAGTCGAGACGGTCCTGGAGGGTGGCATGGACGCTCTTCCAGCTAACGGCGCTCTGCTTCAGGGCGCCGGCGCAGGCCGCCTCGGTTGGCCGATGTCATAATTCTGCCCCAGCGACAGCACGCCCAAGCAACTGCGAAACGCTTACTGCGGATGCTGTCGCAGGCCCAGCAGCCTTCCACCGTAAGCGCGCAGCGCGGTCCCCACGGCTTCGGCTCGGGGCGTCCGAGCCTGCTCGTTCCAGCCAGCTACTTCGCGGTGCGCCGGCGGTATGTGCGTGGAGCCTGCCACAGTTATCTCGTTGCAGCCGGCCGTACTCAGGCCGCTTCAAACTGTCCAGTTTGTTACGGAATCAGTGTCTAGTTTGCGTTGAACTTGGTGTCCAGTTTGCCGCGGAACGGGTGTCACGTTTGGCGCGGAAAATGCAATCTTAACGGGGGCCATATGGCAAAGAAAATCGCACCGAAGACAACAGTTCAAATATGGGAAATGCGAACAAGGACACTTTTGGCACAACAAACAGTATCACCAGAATCAGGGGAGCAGTAAAAGCTGGGCGGCAGGAGCTGCTCCGGGACGAAGGGGGCCGCCAGCAATTTATTTTGGTTAATGTACTCGGATTGGTGGTTCCAAACGGCACCAGCGCTTGTTTAAGCAACCCAGTCCGTCGTTCTCCTTACTGTGTCCTTCGCGACCCGACGAGCGCCTGGAACAGCTGCAGAATATCCACAAGCGTTAATCCATTGCTGACGGTCGAAAGAAATGCGTCGAAGCGCATGAACACCAAGTCTCCTCGGCGAGGATTGAGCAGCGCAAAGTGTGTCCACTCGTCGCCGCGGCCTTCGACGGCCGCAGCGTAGCTTAAGAGCCAATAAATGGCGACCTGTCGATAATCTGCAGCGGAAAATCGTTTGGCCGTGCACTTCACTTCAACGATGGTGCGTCCAATTGCAAAGTCTCCGTACCCGTTTGAAATCCATTCGAGGCCCGGTATCCGAGGATGCAACCCGACAGGACAGGCTGCGTCACTGCTCATTTTTCTTAGGGCTGCGGCGAGGTTCTGACCAACGATTGTTGCTAGTATTTTGTCGGTCTCCTCGAATACTTCTGGCAGCCTGGCGTCGAAGTAAGCGCGCTGTCGTTGAAGGGCGGTAGCGGAACATTGTTTCCAGTCGATTGTGGTTCCGGTCACGAGCCGTTCGCCGACCGCAGTCCCAAGCTCAAATAACATAGCGCGCTGCAATTGCGACTGAGCAAGCAGCGCTGCGGGAAGAGGCTGCACGTCTAGCCGTGTCGCCTGCGAATTGAAGTGCCCCACGATACCCGCCGTAAGCTGCGGGAACACGTCGTAGAACACCCCTGGTATGTCGCGCGCTACAGTGCGTGGGTCAATCTGCATTTTTGACCTCGTCCGCCCACTCTTCGTAGACTGCGGCGAACCGAGGCTCTGCTCCGCGTGGATGCTTCTTGAGCTTTTCCTTGTCCTTCTTCTCATCAAGCGGAACCTCTACACCTAAAGACCATGCTTGGGGGACGGCATGCTGGGATTGTCTTCTAGCTGCAGAACCTTCGTCACCGAATTTGTAAGTGGCTAGCCAGTAAAGGCGCTGAGCCTCGGCGGTCATTTGATGCCAACGGTTGCGCAGATGGTTGAACGCGGTTCGGTCGGCCCACTGTCGCCAGCAGCTTATGCAGGCTCGGCGAACCGTATCGTGTGATGTGCTGTCGTAAAGTTTTCGGATAAATTGTGCCCGCGGCAATGTGCTGCTAAAGCGTAGACACCGCATGTAGTGGAGCAAATTGGTGTCAACAATTAGAAGGTGCTCTGAGCTCGTCGGAATAGCGTCAAGCAGCGCATCGATACGTACATGAATTGCGTCAAACGCCGCGTCTCCGCGCAGGTTCGAGATGCCTCGCATGATGGTCGAAAACGAAGAGCGAAACGCGTGGAGGTTCGTTGGTTGCAATAGGGTGGAGGCGATGTCGAGAGCGACTTGGGGCTCGTGCAATCGCATCGTACGCCCAATTTGCGCAACGAGAAAAGTGTCTGGTAGCGCCTTTTCGAGCTCACGGTTTAACAGCCTCCGGACCTCTAGGGTTTCGACAGTCTCCTTCAGCGACTCGTAGTCCGCAGACGGATTGTCCGAGTACGGGTCGAACTTCAAATCAATAGCCCTTAGTCTGCTTGCCTCGTCGTCGCCGGCACCCAACTGAGATTGAACGTAGTCGCGATAATGTTTCGAGGAAAGCAAAAACGTCTTCGATTTGTTTAGGCTAAGACCGTAGTCCATCAAGCACTGCGAGAGGACTCCCAGGGCGCGATATGCTTCAGCGGTACTGCCTGCAACCAGTACATAGTCATCAACGTAACGGTTCCAGTTTATGCCCTCTGCAGAAAGCGCTGAGTCAACCTGGTTTAAAAACAGCTCGGCCAGAATTCGTGCTCCTTGCCCACCTACCGGAAGCCCAAACGACCGGCCAGCTGTTAACTTCGCTAGTAAACCGTTAAGTTGTTTAGAGACCTGCTCGCAGTCTCCTCCTAAGTCGTTTACAAAATTTTCGATATAGTGGTGCGAGACATGCTCGTAAAAGCTTGAGATATCGGTCTGAACAACAACGGCATCCTGACCGAAAGCATCTGCAGATGCCACGGTCGCTTCCTTAAAAGCGCGCCAGGAGCGAGTTTGGTCGAATATATGCTCTCCACAGCCACTTAGAAATCGGTATGAATGAGCGTTAGGCGAACGGCGTGGTTCCAACACTTCTGCAATGGCAATCGCCAAGCCGTTGAGGTAGATGTTCCAAAACGGGTGGATTTTTGTGACGACGCGGAAGCCCGCCGGCCCTGATGGAGAGATAAGCCGTTCACTGAACACGTGCATTCCCGCGATGCGCTCCTGGTTTTCCTTTATGGGGCCATTGCGCAGCTCTTGATAGAAACCAAATGCAATAGACGCCAGCGCATCAGCTCGGTCGCCGCAGAATCGCACGTCGAGGTCGAACGGGAGTGTGTCGTTATCTCCGTGTGCCGCAATCTCAATCGTCGCGCGCTCGAAGTGATGTTTGGCCGGAGCTAACATGCAAGTAATCCTAGGGGGGTATTGCTGCAGTTTAAATCATTAGATAAGCACTGAGGCCGAGGGAGGCCTAATTTTCCCTGAATCTCACTTCGCCGGTTTAGAAGCCGGCGTAGATTGGGGTGCCGGTGCCGGTGCCGGTGCCGGCGCAGTAGAAGGTAATTTGGTCATACTGCTCGGCGTCAAGCCTTTGTTTAAATCTCCAGTCGGCATGATTTTGGTCATAAGACTTGGGGGCATTCCGTCCTGTGCGATACCGCGTTGCATTTTCTTTTCCATAGCCGCTTTCTCTAAATTTGATGAGGCGAAAACAACGGTAAAAATCAATCCTAAAATAAAGCTAAATCCACTAATACGATTGAACCACTCCACGACTACTGTAAAAATGTTTTTCCGGTTGAGGTACTCCTCGTTCCGTTCGATGTAGTATTTATGGGCGAACTCTAAATTGAGTCCCAAACTCTTATAGCTAACCAGGAAAGAAGTGGTGGTGAGCCCGATAGAAACGAAGAATAGAAACCATGAAATGTAAAGCAAATATGGCATGTTTGCGACGTCAATGGGAATGAAATCTTTGAGGAATGCTATCGATATTCCCAATGCCCAGCTTGCATACGTCAAAATCGATTTATCGAAGTTTTCCGAACTGGATATTTGTCTTTTTTCGGTTTCGGTCTTGTATTCTTTGAAAAGCTCATTCGCTCGTTCCTGAACCCTTTCGTCCTCAGTTTTTTCTACCACATCTAACATTATTTCTTATTCTCGGTAGGCAGCGGGGGCGCTTTTGGTGGGAGCGGAATCATTAGAGGCGGTGGAACGCCAACCAAGGGCTCAGGTCGAGCGTGTCCGATATCGTTAATAGTGGGAACTTGAACCACGGGTGTGGACAGGTCTTTCATTTATATCCTCAAACTTTCTTTGTTAAAGCTCAGGTACCGCAGTCCTTGGACTGATTATGATGCCTCTGTCGCGGAGCTTAAAGTTTCCTGTCCCATCGTTCACCTTCAGCGCTATCTCATCATTGCAGAAGTACGTGTACACGTTGAAGTGGCCCTGGAGGTTCGAGTGCGCGGTCACAAATACCGCGACCTCATACTCAGTGCCTTCGTCGTCAGCGCCGATGAAGCTCCCAATCTCATTCATGGTGCATCCCTACAAGGAAATTGCAAAATCGCAAATTAATTATACTGTAAGAACGAGCGCCTTCTACCTCAGATTGTCGACCGATGGTTTTCGGTAATCGACCTGGATGCGGGCGTTAGCATCCCAAAACGCACCGGTAGTGCTGCAGGATGTGATGTACTTATGGTCGGGTAACGTACTGCTTTAAGTGGCGATGACCGGGGCGGAGAAGGAGAAACGGATGCTTTCTGGCGTCCGTGTATAAAAACCAATTGCTACATTCATCTCACTCTGGGTTGGGGATGACCGCGAAATGAAATATCTTGATATCAATGAATTGGCAGCTGTGCTTGGCGAGACAGCAGCGAGCGTAAAACTAAAGCTCAAGCGGCGGGCATGGGAGTTGCAGCTCCGAGCACACGGTTTATGAGAGCTACTGAGGTGGCGCCGGACGGGGGAGTGGTGTTGTTGGAGGTTGGCCTGTTGCGTCAATAACTACAGGGGGGCGGCGCGATTCCGCTGTTGCGTTCAAATGACACTTTCCGGTGTACGTCCGTAAAATCTACAACGACGACTTCATCCTGCAGGAAGGCGAGAAGGCCGGCATGCTGCCGGAATCGATCGCCAAGGAAAAGGTCATCGGCCAGCTGCAGCGCGATAACTTCCGCAAGGCCTTCACCGGCGGCGCGAAGATGGCGTTCGGTACCGACGCCGGCGTCTACCCGCATGGCGACAACGCCAGGCAGTTCGCCTACATGACCAAGTACGGCATGACGCCGATGCAGGCGATCCAGGCGGCGACCATCAACGCGGCCGACCTGCTGGGCTGGAAGGACCGCGTTGGCTCCATCAGCGCCGGCAAGTTCGCCGACATCATCGCCGTGAAGGGCGATCCGTCCGAGAACGCTTCCGAACTGACCAAGGTGACGTTTGTGATGAAGGGCGGCGAAGTAATCCGCCGCTAGGCTGCATAGGGTCTGACAGGCCATCAAACTGGCTCGCGGGGCCATGCTGTTGTGGCGCGGATGGTTCGGGAAGAACGTTGTTCTTCTATATACTTTTCGCTTTCACTCAGTGCACTGCGAGCCGGTATGCGTCCTCAAGTTTTTTCCTTTATCCTGGCCTGCGCGCTGACCGCCTGCGGCGGTTCCGGTTCCTCTTCGGGCACCCCGCAGGCGGATACGACCGCCGGCACCTTTGTCGGCACTTCGCCCGACACCACGGCCGGCATCACCGTCACCGATCCGCAGGTAGTGAGTCTGCCGTCGATGCACGACGCGCTGGTCATCGGCGACCACATCGTGGTGCGCTCGCAATCCGCTTCCTCCATCACCGTCAACGGCAAGCAGCTATACGCGCGCACGCGTTTGAGCCTGCTGGACAAGGATGGCAAGCTCACTGCCAGCACCGACTACGGCTTCGCGCTGGTGGCCGGCTATACCGGCGACTGGCTGATGATGCCGTCGCCGGATGGCTTCATCATGGTCCAATCCGGCCCCGGCACCAAGCTGCTGCACTTCGACGCGCAAGCGAAACTGGTGGGCGGCGCGACGGATCTGTATCCGGTGGCGGCTGCCGATTCCACCAGCGAATTGTCGGCGGCCGAAAGCGGCGCCGCCATGGACGGCAACGGCTTCTGGCTGGCCAGCACATTCTCGCGGCTTCCGATCACCGACAAGACGCAGTACCTGCTCAAATTGTGCAAGTTCGATTTCAACGGCAGGCAGCTGACGCCTCCGTTCGAGATTTCGACGTCGTCCCTGCATCCGCGCGTGGCGGCTGCGGGAGGCGCGGTGCTAACGGCCTGGCTGGAAAACGGCGGCGCCATGCTGGCCATGTGGCCGAAGGGTTTGGGCGCGCCGGTGTTACGTACACTCGCCACCGGCGGGGCGCAGCCTTATCCGACAGTGTTGGACACCAACGGCAAGATGGGCGTGCTGTGGAACGCCAAGGGCACCACCACCAGTCCTGGCGGCGTGAATGGTGTGGCGATTGATAGCAACGGCGCGCCGGTGCTATCGGTCAGCAACTCCGACCTGGCGCTGGAGACCCTGTCGGGCCACTGGAAGGGCAATGTGCGCGGACCGGAATTCGATGCGCGGGCATACAAGGGCAGCCTGCTGCTGGCCGATTTGGTGCTCGGCTCCTACAACCCCGGCGATCCGATCGGCGACATCGTGGTGCTGGCCGACTATGGCGTGGGCACGGCGGCGCTGACGGCGCAGAAATCGCTGGTCGAGCGTGTCCGGTTGACCGGCCCGGGGACCGGCATCGGCAGCTCGCCGGTGTTCCGGCAGATGCTGTTCGCCGATCACGCGATGCTGCTGATCGGCGACGAAAACCAGCTGCGGACCGTGCGCGTGGTTCGCAACTAGCAAGACGGGGTCAGATCTGACATTTGGACACGAGCTCTACCGTAGTGGCCCACTACGGTAGAGTTCGTGTCCAAATGTCAGATCTGACCCCGGGTTTAAATCACGGGTTTAAATCAGCGATTCGGCCAGGTCTGTCAGGTCGTCCGCGTATTCGAGTTCGATCAGCTCCTTGCGGGCGACGCCACTGCGCCAGGCGGCCGAGGCGATCTTCGGCGTGACGCCGCGCAGCAGGCGGGGATCGAGCAGGCCGGGCACCACGTAGTCCTTGCCGAAACGGGCGTCGGCACGCGCCATGTCGGCCAGCGCCACCACGCAGGCGCGCTTCATTTCCTGGTTGATGGTCGAGGCGCCGCTGTCGAGCGCCGCGCGGAACAAATACGGGAAGCACAGCGCGTTGTTGATCTGGTTCGGATAGTCCGAACGGCCGGTGGCGATGATCGCATCCGGCGCCACCTCGCGCACCAGTTCCGGCCGCAGCTCCGGCTCCGGATTGGCCAGCGTGAAGACGATGGGCTGGGCCTTCATGCGCTGGATGTCCGTCTGCGACAACACGCCGGGACCGGACACGCCGAGGAACACGTCCGCACCTTCCATCACTTCCGACAGCCTGGTGGCCGAAGTGTCCTGCGCCCACGCGGCTTTTTCGCCGTCCAGCGCGCGCGCCGTGGTCAGCACGCCCTTGCTGTCGCATACGTAGATGTTCCTGCGCTCCGCGCCCAGGTCCACCAGCAGTTCCAGGCAGGCGATGGCCGCCGCGCCGGCGCCGGAGCAGACGATCTTCACGGTGGCGATATCGCGGCCGGTCATCTCGATGGCGTTCAGCATGCCGGCGCCGACCACGATGGCGGTGCCATGCTGGTCGTCGTGGAACACCGGTATCGACAACCGTTCGCGCAGCTTGCGCTCGATGTAGAAGCATTCCGGCGCCTTGATGTCTTCCAGGTTGATACCGCCGAACGTAGGATGCAGCGCGGCGATGATCTCGATCAGCTTGTCCGGATCGGATTCGTCGATTTCGATATCGAAGGCGTCGATGCCGGCGAATTTTTTGAACAGCACCACTTTGCCTTCCATCACAGGCTTGCCGGCCAGCGCGCCGATGTTGCCCAGGCCGAGCACCGCGCTGCCGTTGGTGATCACGCCGACCAGGTTGCCCTTGGCGGTGTATTCGTAGGCCTTGGCCGGCTCGCGCTGGATTTCCACGCAGGGTGCCGCCACGCCGGGCGAGTAGGCCAGCGCCAGGTCTTCCTGGGTCACCACGCTCTTGGTGACTTCGATGGCGATCTTGCCTGCGCTGCCGGCGCGGTGATAGGCCAGCGCTTTCTGTTCGATGGTGCTCATGGTGCGTCCTCTTTATTCTTGTCTTTTAAATGTGAAAAACGCCTGCACGAGCCGAAGCTGGTACAGGCGCAAACTGCTGGGGTTCAATGGATCATGGATACAGGCCGCGTACTTCGCGGGCTTGCAGCACACGGGTGCACGCCAGGATGAAAGTCGCTGTGCGCAGCGTTACCTTCTTCTCTTGCGATACGGTCCATACGGCGTTGAATGCGTCTTGCATGATGCGAGTCAGTCGTGCGTTGATTTCGTCCTCGCTCCAGAAGAAACTGGAGAAGTCCTGTACCCATTCAAAGTATGACACGGTTACGCCGCCGGCGTTGGCCAGCACGTCGGGAACGATCAGCACGTCCTTGTCGGTCAGGATGTCGTCCGCTTCCGGCGTGGTCGGGCCGTTGGCGCCTTCGAGGATGATCTTGGTGCGGATCGTCGGCGCGTTGGCGGCGGTGATCTGCTGTTCCAGCGCGGCCGGAATCAGGATGTCCGATTCGATGCCCCAGAAGGCTTCGCGGTCCAGGAAGGCTTCGGCGCCGGCGAATCCGGTCACGCTGCCCGTTTCGGCGACGTGATCGTGCAGACGGGCGACGTCCAGGCCGCCCTGGTGCACCACGGTGCCGGTGTGATCCTGCACGGCGATGACCTTGGAGCCTGCGTTGGCAAACATGGTCGCCGCGACGCCGCCGACGTTACCGAAACCCTGGATGGCGACACGTGCGCCTTCGATCGCCACGCCGCGCTTGGCGGCGGCTTCGCGGCCCACCACGAACACGCCGCGGCCGGTCGCTTCGCGCCGGCCCAGCGAGCCGCCCAGCGAGATCGGCTTGCCGGTGACGACACCGGTCGACAGGTTACCTTCGATCATGGCGTAGGAGTCCATCATCCATGCCATCACCTGTTCGTTGGTGTTGACGTCCGGTGCCGGGATGTCCTTGTTCGGGCCGATGATCAGCGAGATCTCGCTGGTGTAGCGGCGGGTCAGGCGCTGCAGTTCGCCGCGGGACAGGGTCTTCGGGTCGACGCGGATGCCGCCCTTGGCGCCGCCGTACGGTACGTTGACCGCGGCGTTCTTGACCGTCATCCAGGCCGACAAGGCCATCACTTCGGACAGCGTGACGTCCTGGTGGAAGCGCACGCCGCCCTTGCCCGGGCCGCGCGACATATTGTGCTGAACGCGGTAGCCTTCGTAGTGGGCGATCGAGCCGTCATCGCGTTCGATCGGCACGTCGACGGTCAGGATGCGCTTCGGGCGCTTCAGCGTTTCGACCCAGCGCGACAGGTTGCCCAGGTGCGGCGTGACGCGGTCGATCTGCTGCAGGTAGACGCCCCAGGGACCCAGGTCTTCTGGATTGAGGTAGGAAGGCAGTGTGTGTTGTGCTTGTACAGTGGTCATGCTCAAGTCTCCGGTGGATTCGTGGCTGAAGGCTGCTCGTGGCGGCGTTCAAGTGGAACGAATCATAGGGTGGGAGACGTAAAACGGGCCAATGCTGTATGCGCATTCGGCTATGCAAAAAATGCATAGTTAGCGGATTGGCATTATCGCTCCGATACGGGAGCGCGACGTTTGCGGCCGCTGCTTTTCTGCTGCTGTTCGAGGAATTCCCACAACCGTTCGACGATGGCCTTGCCGCGCCGCTGCGCCGACGGACGCTCCCGATAGAGCCGGATTTCCATTTCGATTTCCCAGTCCGAGGTGCCGCCGTCGGCGCGCGCCAGCTGCTTTTGCTTGAGCTCCCGCGTGACCGCCGACTCGGGCAGGAAGGCGATGCCGCGGCCTTCGAGCGCCATCATCTTCAAGCCTTCGGCCATGTCGGTCTCGTAGTGCGGATCCAGGTGCAGCGGGGTTTTGGCGTCGGCCAGGATCAGCTCCACCATGCGGCCCAGGTAGGCGTTGTTGGTGTACGATAAAAACGGCAGAGGCTCTTTTTTCGAACCGGGCAGCGTGAATTCCGGCACCTTGTTCTTGTCGCAGCGGGCGTAGGCGCGCAGCGATTCATGGCCCAGCACCAGCATGTCGTAGCGGCCCGGGTCGAGCTGCACCGGCTGGCGCGGATGGTGGTAGCACAACAGCAGGTCGCAGCCGCCTTCGACCAGCTGCATCACGGCGTCGTGCACGTTGAGCGCCATCAGGCGGCTGCTGATCGGGGCGAAGTCGTGCTCCAGTGACGTCAGCCATTTCGGCACGAAGGTCAGCGACAGCGTGTGCGGCACGGCGAGGTCGATGCTGGTCTGCGCGGCGGCGCGCTTGGAGCGCAGCATGTCGCGCGCGCCGTTGATCTGCGCCAGCATTTCCAGCGCCTGCTCGTAGAAGACGATGCCGGCCGGCGTCAGGCGGGTGGGATACGAGGTACGGTCGATCAGGTCCGTGCCCAGCCAGTTTTCCAGCGACTGGATGC
Source organism: Duganella sp. LjRoot269 (assembly GCF_964254095.1). NCBI lineage: Bacteria > Pseudomonadati > Pseudomonadota > Betaproteobacteria > Burkholderiales > Oxalobacteraceae > Duganella > Duganella sp. LjRoot269. The sequence goes on from NZ_CAXUSL020000001.1 coordinate 2,709,889, forward strand.
GGCGCGAAAAGGCGGGCTGCGTCACGTGGCGCAGCGCCGCGGAACGGCTGAAGTTATTGGTCTCGACCAGCGAGATGAAGTCTTCCAGCCATTTGGTTTCCATGCACGGTTCCTTTTACTGCGGTTGCGGTGTGTTCGACGTGATGCCGCGGATGGGCGTGAGCAGCCAGGCCAGCGCGGCGAACGCCATCAGTATGATGCCACCTCCGACGAACAATTGCGACAGCGGGATCATCGTCAGTATCCAGCCGGCGGCGGCGGCCGACATCGGCGCCAGTCCCATGAAGATGAACATGAAGATGCTCATCGCGCGACCCATCATGTGCGGCGGCACGCGGCGCTGTATCCAGGTGAAGACGTTGACCTGCATGAAGCCGGACAGCACGCCGAGCAGCAGCATCAGCAGCGCCGCCTGCCATGCGGCGTGCACGGTGGCCATCGGTATCAGCAGCAGGCCGGCGATGGCGTCGATCAGCAGGATCGTGGTGCCGAAGGTGGCGAAACGCAGGCGCTTGCCGCCGACCGCGGCGCCGGCCATCCCCAGCAGCATGCCGGCGCCGTTGGCGCCCATCAGCAGGCCTAGCGTGGAGGCGCCATGCAGCTCGCTGGCCAGCACTGGAAGCGCCACCTGCATCGCGCCGCCGATGAACAGCGAGACGGTGCCCCAGTAGATGAAGCACAGGCGCAGTGGCACGTCGTTCCACACCATCGCCAGGCCGGCGTGGACGGAGCCCAGCACCGATTGCGGCGCTTCCGTTTTCGGCGGCATGGCCAGCGTGCGGACCCTGGACAAGGTCCATGCGGAGACGAGGAAGCTGACGCAGTCGAAGCCGAACGCGAACGCCAGGCCGCGCGCATCGGCGATCATGCCGCCGCTGCCGCCATTGCCGCCACTACCGCCGCTGATGGCCAGCAGGCCCGCCGCCATCAGCGGGCCGACCAGCATCGTCAGCTGGCGCAGCCCCATCATCATGCCGTTGGCCGCCTGGAAGTGCTCGGGCGGGATCGCATGCGGCATCATCGACGTGCCGGATGGGATGCCGAAAGCCTGCGCCAGGCCGATGGCGAAGGCCAGCACATAGATGATGTTCAGCGTGGCGTGCGGCGACAGGTCCACCGTCAGCGACAGCGTGTCCGATATCTGCAGCGCCGGTTCGTGGTTCAACACCAGCAGCGTAAGCAAGGCAAGCAGCACGGCGTTGGCGTACTTGCTGAGCATGAGCACGCGCTTGGGCGAGTAGCGGTCCGTCAGCGCGCCGCCGATCAGGATGAAGACGGCGCGCGGTATGCTCATCAGCGCGATGACGAAACCCAGCGCCAGCGTGTCGCCGGTCAGCTTGAGCACCAGCCAGGGCAGGGCGACGATGGTCAGCTGGTCTCCCAGCATGGAGATCACGCCGCCGCGCAGCAGCCATTTGAAGTTCGGGTCGCGCTTCAATGCCGCGCGTTGCAGTTTCGGATCGTCCATGATGGAGCTCTCTCAGGAGTTGGTGGCGTTCATGCCGGCGATCAGGCCCAGCGCGGTGCTCACGTCGTCGAAATGCGCGGGCGGGCAGTTGCGCAGCAGGTCCTTGCTGATCTGCTCCGCTACCGTGACGGCGTTGTTCAGCAGTTCGCGGCCGGTTTCGGTGATGGCGGCATAGGCGACGCGGGCGTCGCGCGGATCCTGCTGGCGCTCGACCAGGCCGATTTTTTCCAGCGGCAGCAGCGTGCGGGTGACGCCGGACGCGGTCAGGCCCTGGCGTTCGGCCAGGTCGACGCGGCGCAGGCGGCCGCCTGGTGCGCGGTTCAGGTAGTGCAGCAGCATGAAGTCGCCAAAGCTGATGCCGTGATAGCCGCCCAGCACCTGGTCGAGCCGGCGCACCAGCGTCGCCTGCGCGCGCGCCAGCCGCAGCGCGAATTCCAGGCTGGGGCTGACGGCCGGCGAGACGGAAGTTGTATTTTCATCCATGATGGATTCCTCGTTGATTAGTGCTTGAACTATACTTGATTAATCAAGTATATGCGAGAAGATATTTACACCGATGTAAGATTTTCACAACGTTTGCTGGATAATTAGTTTTAATTACATAATATTACGTAATTATGATATCGTTTCCATCCTACAAAAACAGCGGAGACCGCAATGCATATGGGGACAACCGAGATCTTCCTGATCGCGATGACTATCATTTTTAGCGTGCCATACATCATTTGGCGCTTCGGCAACACGGACTACTACGCGCCGCTGGTGGTGGTGCAGATCATCACCGGCATCCTGCTGGGGCCGGGCATCATGGGCCGCGCCTATCCCGAGTACTACAGTTTCGTCTTCAACCCGCAGGTGGTGCAGTCGCTGAACGGCGTGGCCTGGTGGGCGGTGATGATCTTCGTGATGATCGCCGGCATCGAGCTGGATCTGAAGAAGGCCTGGGAGCACCGCCGCGAAAGCGCCATCACCGCCGGCCTGGCCCTGGGCACGCCGCTGGTGTTCGGCTGCGTCGCCGCGCTGGGCCTGATCGGCTATGCCGGCTGGATGGGGCCGAAAGCCCAGACCTGGCAATTCGTGGTGGGCGTGGGCATGGCCTGCGCGGTGACCGCGCTGCCCATCCTGATCCTGCTGATGGAGAAGCTGGAAATCCTGCGCCAGCCGATCGGCCAGCGCATCCTGCGCTACGCCAGCGTCGACGACATCGCCATCTGGGGCGTGCTGGCGGCGATCCTGATGGACTGGGACCGCGTTGGCCGCCAGGTCGGCTTCCTGGTGGCGTTCGCCGTGGCGACCAAGCTGTTCCGCATGATGATGGTGCGCCTGGAAGAGCGCGACCGCTGGTATATCTCCTTCATCTGGCTGGCCGTGTGCGCGTTTGCCGCCGACTGGGCCGGCCTGCACTTCATGGTCGGCGCCTTCCTGGCCGGCGCGGTGATGGATTCCCACTGGTTCAACCAGGAACGCATGGACTTCCTGCGCGCCAACGTGCTGATGGCCATCATGCCGGTGTTCTTCCTCAGCACCGGCCTGCGCACCAACTGGGCGATGGGCGGTTCGGCGGTGTTCATCGTGGCGGCCGTGATGCTGATCGCCTCGGTCAGCGGCAAGCTGGCCGGCGTCCACATCGCCGGCAAGATACTGAAGTGGGGACCGGGCGAGGCGTCGATCATCGGCTGGCTGCTGCAGACCAAGGCGCTGATCATGATCATCTTCGTCAACATCCTGCTGGACAAGCAGATCATTACCAGCGAGACCTTCACCGCGTTGCTGCTGATGGCGATCGGCAGCACCATGCTGACTGTGCCGATGGTGTATCCGAAATTGCAGCGGGTGGCGCAGCTGATCTTCAAAACCAGCTGATATAATTGAGGGATGAACGATACTACCCAACTCCCTCCATTGCCGGATCGTCTGTCGATCGATCCGCGCAGCCCGCACCACGTTGCCGCCGTCTTCGAACACGACGTCGGCATCCGTTTTAACGATAAAGAACGCCTGGACGTTGATGAGTACTGCATCAGCGAAGGCTGGATCAAGGTTCCTGCCGGTAAGAGCCTGGACCGCAAGGGCAACCCGATGCTGATCAAGCTGAAGGGTAAAGTCGAAGCGTTTTATCGTTAAAAAAATGGCCACCTCAGGGTGGCCATTTCATTACTGCGCTACGGTTTCCCCGCGCAGCTTGTCGAGCATTTCCAGCGTCGCCGGCAGCAAATTCATGATGCCGTGATAAGCGCAGTACTCGCAAAACGCTTCTTCCGGGGTCATTGCTGTGATGCTGGCATCGGAGTGTCCGCGGCGGCGCAGCGCGCGCAGACAGGCTGGATCCATATTCCTGGCGTTCATGAACTATTTCCTTTTTGAGCAGTTGTTTGGGCTACTTGAAGTATTGTAGTCCAAAATAGTGCCATGTGGAAACTTTATTGGGTTTCCTTAACATTCGGAAACAATTTGCCATGATTTCGTCAGGCGGCGGCCTGCGGCGCCGGCACCTGCACCTGTGCCGCCAGTCCCCGGTTCAAACGCCACAACAGCGTGGTGGCCACCAATGAACTGCCCACCACCACGTAGCCGACCACGTTGAAATTCTGCAAGTGGCCGTCCGCGCCCTGCGTGACGATATGGCCGGCCACGACCGAGGCCAACCCGCCCGACAACTGCTGGATCGAGGCGCTGATGGCGTTGAACGAACCGCGCTGGGTCTGCGACGGCACCGACGACACCAGCGCCTGGAACGGGATCATGCGCGAGAAGATGCCGATGAACAGCACCGTATTCACAATGATCAGCACCGGCAGCGAGGTCGGTCCCAGGTTGGTGTAGATCAGCACCATGGTGATCGACAGCGTGGTGCCGAACAGGAACACCCTGAACTTGCCGATCGCGTCGGCCGCCTTGCCTATCATCGGACCGATGAAGATGGTCGCCAGGCCGGTCACCAGGTAGACGGTCGGCAGGTGGTGCAGGTCGATGCCCAGATTGTTGACCACGTAGGCGCTGCTGAACGGCATCAGCATGAAGCCGCCGGTGGTCAGCAGGGCGGTGGTGGCGAACGCCAGCAGATAGCGTTTTTCCGTCAGCGTGTGGTACAGGTGCATCCACGCGGTGTGCTCCTGCGGCTTGCCCAGGTGCTCGTTCACGGGCTGCATCTTCCATGCGACCAGCAGGCCGCCGACCAGGCCGAACGCCGCCATGGCGATGAACGGGATATGCCAGTTCCACTGGTTGGACAGGTAGATGCCGGCCGGGATGCCCAGCACCTGGCTGGCGGCAAACGCGGTCTGGATCAGGCCCATGACGCGGCCGCGCATCTGCGGCGGGAACAGGTCGGTGGAAATGGCCAGCACCACGGAACCGATGACGCCGCCGAACAGGCCGGTGACGATGCGCGCCGCCAGCAGCGATTCAAAGCTTTGCGCCAGGCCGCACCACAAGGTGCCCAGGATGAATCCGGTGTAGAAGAACAGCAGCAGCTTCTTGCGGTCGTAGCGGTCGGCAAAGCCGGCCGTCAGCAGGCCGGAGGCGCCGGCGCTGAAGGCGTAGGCCGAGACAACCAGGCCGAACTGCGCCGGGCCGATGTTCAGGGCCGGCATGATGACCGCGCCAAGCGGCGACATCAGCATGAAATCCAGGATGACGGCGAACTGCAGGAAGGCCAGCATCGCCACGACGGTTTTTTGATAGCCGGTGAAAGGCACCGGAGTGGGTTTCTTCATATTTTTATTCTCCGTTCGGGCGGCAGCGGCCCATGAATTTTTGACGGAATTGCTCGCGCTCTTCATCTGTCATTGCATGCCAGCGGTACCAGCGCTCGTGGCCTCCGCCGTGGCGTCCCTTGAAGCCGCCGAACAGGATACGGCATAGTACCAACAAGCCCAGCGCGTGCCAGTAGTCGATTTGTAACGCGGCGGGGAACAATGCGGGCGTCACCCAGTTCCACAGCAGCATCACGACGGCGGCCAGCAGGGCGATGCAGGCGAGGATCAGGGGCAGGAACAACAGTTTGCGTTTCATTTCAATTCTCCTTTCAATTCTTTGTCAGACAAAGTCCTGCAGGCGCGAGCGCAAATGCAGGACCGCATAGCGCTTGCGCGCCAGCAAGGTGTTCACAGGGGTGCCGCATTGCGCGGACATTTCTTTAAAGCTGGTGCCGTCCAGCTCGTGCGCGATGAACACTTCGCGCTGGTTGGCGGGCAATTCTTCCAGCGCCACCTGCAGCGCCTGCAGCAGCAGGGTGCGGGTGTAGGCGTCTTCCGGGCTGCCCTCGGCCGAGGGCAGCAGCAGGTCGAGGCGGTATTCTTCGCCGTCCTCGTCGGTCATGTCGTCCAGCGCCACTTCCTTTTTCTTGCGGAAGCGGTCGATGATGCGGTTGCGCGCCACGCGGAACAGCCAGGCGCTGACCTGTTCGATCGGTTCGGGCAGGCGGTAGGCCTCGGTGAACTCGTAGAACACATCCTGCAGGATGTCGTCCGCATCGGTCGGATCGCTGACCCGGCGCCGGATAAAATTGCCCAGGCGCGAGCGTTCCCGCAACACGGTGGCAGTGATGTCCTGGTCGATGCTTGAATTCGGCGGTGTCATGCGTTTGAAGACGGGCCTGGGCTGCGGATATTGTGTCGGGATGCAAAACTATTCGTCGGCGGACTGATTGAGCGCGATGTACACCTTGCCGCCCTGGTAGTCGAACAGGATGCTGGTCTGGCGCAGGATGCCGTTGCTGATGTTGCCGGCGATATCGGTGCCGTTCTGCGAGCCGGCCGGCTGCTGCGACAGTTCCAGCACCGGGTTGGCGATGCGCACGCCGCCCATTTCAAACAGCTTGCCGCGCGTGGCCAGCACCCGGGTCATGCCGCCGACGGCGCGGCTGACCTGGACCGCGTCGCCGGCCCGGTATTTGTCGACCAGCGCGTGGCGGTCGACGAAGGCCTTGCTCATCGTGAGCGAATAGTCGCTGCCGGTGTCGATGTTGAACTTGCCCGGCAGGCCGTCGAGCACCGCTTCGATCTGCGGGATCTTGTTGTGGAAGGTCAGCGGCATGGCGGCGGCCGAACCGTGGTAGACGAAGCTGGCCGGATCGTAGAAGGTCAGCTGGCGGGCGGCGTAGTCGATCAGCGTGGGCGTATTCCACAGCCATTCGTAGCCTATGGTGCCGTCGACCGGCAGTTCGTCCAGCGTCGGGCTGGTGAAGAAGGCCTGGCGGTCCAGCGTCAGGCCGGCCAGCGCGATCCGGTCTATCGTGGTCAGCGCGCCGCGCTCGGTGTGCTCGCCCAGGCCGTGCAGCAGCGCCACGCCTTGCGCCGGCAGTTGCAGCTTCTTGTACAGCCGGTCGCTGATGACGTTGGGGGCGCCGGTGTCGAGGATGAAGCGGAACGGGCCCTGGCCGTTGAGCGTCAGCTTGATGCAGATGTGGCCGAGGCAGGGCTCGAACGGCACGGTCACGGCCTGCCGCGCGGCGGAAAAGCCCTGGATGGCGGCCGGTCGCGGCAGCGAAAAATCCATCTGCGCGGCCGGGCGGTTGAGGACGATGCCGGAGATGCGCAGCACTTCCTCGTCCTTGTTGTCGTTGGCGTTGCGGTAGTGCTCTTCAAACGGCAGCGTCACGGCGCCGACGGGGCGGAAATCGCGGTAGTCGATGATCATGGCGACGCCGTCCACCGTTTCCTGGCGGCGCTCGATGCGCTGGCTGGCGGTATTGATCCAGTAATCGAAGGAGTTGCCCGCGTCCAGCGTGACGCGGACGATGGCGTAGTCGGCGCCGTCGTGCCGGCGCGGCGGCAGCAGCTGCAGCGTGCGGGCCTTGCCGCGGGCGAACCAGTAGGCGTAGGACTGGCGGCCAAGGTGCTGGGCCGGGCTGCCGGCCGCGCCTTCCAGCTTTTCCAGCTGGCCCATTTTCTGCCGCCAGAAATCGCGACCGTCCGAATTCGAGATCAGCCGCGCCACCGCCGACGACGGGATGCGCTGCGCGTAGCGGCCGGTGGCATAGTCGATATCGCTGCTGCCGGCTTCGTCGTGGCCCAGGTAGGTGCGCACGAAATCGGTGTGCTGCGTGCTGACCTGGTCCCAGGCGTCGCCTCCCACGGCGCTGCGGGCGCGGTCGAGCAGCGCCGCAGCGCTGTCGTCGGCGTTGCAGTGGAGTGCCGCGACGGCCAGGGCCAGGCCGGCGGCGGTGCGCAGGAATATATGGGCGGACAAGGGGCGCTTTCTAGGGATGAACTTGACATGTTATCTCAAAAATGGAAGTGTGCTTGTTTTGGCAAGCTTTTGTTATACTGATTTTCACTTCAAGGCGGGGATATCGGCGATGAGTGAGACAAGTCAATTCAACGGAAGTTGTTTATGCGGCGGCGTGGCATACCGGGCCGAGGGGCCCGTCAGGCACGCCAGCCACTGCTATTGCACCATGTGCCAGAAGCAGCATGGCGCAGCCGCCGGTTCCTACGCCAATGTGGACCGTGCCGGCTACGTCGTCGAGCGCGGCGCGGATCTGGTGACGGAGTACGCGTCGTCCGACCATGGCCGGCGCGGCTTCTGCCGCGTTTGCGGCTCGACGCTGTTCTGGCGCAGCACCCAGTCGCCGGACCGCATCGCCATCACCCTGGGCACGCTGGAGCGGGAATACGACGGACCGGTGCAGCGCGAGCTGTATGTTGAAAACAAGCCGGGCTGGCTGCCGGTAAGGGAGGGGTAATCCATGCGGACCTGGTCCATTCCACGCGCCATCCTGATCGGCGGCCTGATCGCCGGCATCCTGGACATCACATTCGCGATTTCCTTTGGCATCTACAACGGCCTGACGCCGGAGCGCTTGCTGCAGATCGTCGCCAGCGGCTTGCTGGGCAAGGAGGCGTTCACCGGCGGCACGGCGACGGCCGCCGTGGGGCTGCTATGCCATTTCGCCTTGAGCCTGGTGTGGATGACGCTGTTCCTGCTGGCGGCCAGGCAGTCGCCGGGACTGGCGGCGCGTCCGCTGGTCTCCGCCATCGGGTACGGCATCGTCGTTTTCCTCGCCATGCGGCTGGTGGTGCTGCCACTGTCGGCCTTCCCGCGCCCGGTCACGTTCAAACCGCTAGCCACCGTCATGGACCTGGCATCCCACATCTTTTTGTTCGGGCTGCCGATCGTCTGGGCGACCCGCAAGGCTATCTATATTGGAGGAAAAAAGTGAACCCCAAGGTTGATGCGTACATGGGCAGGATCAAGCAGTGGCGGGAGGAATGCGAGAAATTGCGCGAGATCGTGCTGGCCTGCGACCTGACCGAAGAACTGAAGTGGGGCGTTCCCTGCTACACCTTCGACGACAAGAACATCGTTTTAATCCACGGCTTCAAGGAGTACTGCGCGCTGCTGTTCATGAAGGGTGTCTTGCTCAAGGATCCCAAGGGCATCCTCATCACGCAGACGGAGAACGTGCAGTCGGGGCGGCAGATACGCTTCACCAGCCTCAAGGAAATCACCAAGCTGGCGCCGACCTTGAAAGCCTATATCAAGGAAGCCATCGAGGTGGAAAAGGCTGGCTTGAAGATCGAGATGAAAAAGACCGAGGAATTCCCTGTGCCCGAGGAGTTCCGGCGCGTGCTGGATGACGATCCTGCTTACCGGGATGCTTTTCAGGCGTTGACGCCCGGCCGGCAACGCGGCTATCTGCTGTATTTCGCGGGTGCCAAGCAATCCAGTACCCGCGAGTCCAGGATAGAAAAATGCCGGGACAAGATTTTCGACGGCATAGGGTGGAACGATAAATAAGGCCGCAAATAAGGCAGCACAGCGATGGATTCGCTGATCGCCGCTTCCGCGCGCGCGCTCGCCGCTGGCGACGCGCTGGGCGCGCTGAAGCGGGTCGCGTTGCGGGATGATCCTCCGGCACTGGCGTTGCGCGGCATCGCGATGGCGCAACTGGGCGAGCACCCGCGCGCCCGCGAGCTGCTGCGCCGCGCCGCACGCGAATTCGGCGCCCATGAGGAACTGGCGCGCGCCCGCTGCGTGGTCGCCGAGGCCGAGGTGGCGCTGGCGGTGCGCGACTTTGGCGGCTCGCCGCGCGCGCTGGCGTCGGCGCTTGCCGTTCTTGAGGCGCACGCCGATCATGCCAATGCGCTGCAGGCCCGGCTCATCGCGGCGCGCAGGCAACTGCTGCTTGGCCGCCTTGACGAAGCCGAGGCAACGCTGACCGGACTCAATGGCCACAGCCTGCCGCCGGCGCTGGCGGCGGTGGCCGAACTGGCGGCGGCGGAGCTGGCCCTGCGGTCGCTGCGCGTCGCCCAGGCGCGGGCGGCGCTGGGCCGCGCGCACGATGCGGCCGAACGCGCCCGCGTGCCGGCCTTGCTGGCCGAGGTGAAGGAAGCGCAGGCCGCGCTCGATCGTCCCGCCGCGCGGCGCCTGCTGGCCGGCGGCGAACAGGCGCTGCGTCTCGACGAAGTGGCGGCGCTGCTGGACTCCGACGTGCTGGTGCTCGACGCCTGCCGCCGTGGACTGAGCGCGGGGGACGCATGGCAGTCGCTGGCGCGCCGTCCGATACTGTTTGCGCTGGCACTTGCGCTGGCCGAGGCATGGCCCGGCGATATCGGTCGCGAAGCCCTGATCGCCAGCGCGTTCCGCACCCATCAGCCGGACGAGACACACCGCGCCCGCCTGCGTGTCGAAATCAGCCGCCTGCGCGCGCTGGTGGCAGGCATGGCTCAGATCGAGGCCACCGCGCGCGGCTTCGCCCTGAGGCCGCTGGCCGGGCGAGAAGTGGCCGTGCTGGCTCCGCCCATCGCCGGCGACCAGGCCTCGCTGCTGGCGCTGCTGTCCGACGGCGCCGCGTGGTCCACCTCGGCCCTGGCGATGGCGCTGGGCGACAGCCAGCGCACCATCCAGCGCGCGCTGGCCGAACTGGAGACGGCGGGCCGGGTGCGTTCGATCGGCCAGACGCGCACCCGGCGCTGGCTGTCGCCGCCGCTGGCCGGATACACGACAATCTTGTTACTCCCCGCCGCACTGCCGATCGCATAAAGTTGTCGTGCGGCGCCGATCCGAGGCGCTACTCAAGGAGGCAGCAATGACCAGCAAGGAAAAAGTACGCACGGCAGAAATCGTGCGCGAGTATGGCCCGTTCGACGGCGCCAGCAAAATAGCCGGCGTTACCCACGATGGCCAGCGAGTCTGGGCCGCCACCGGCGACAAACTGATCGCCTTCGATCCCGCCAGCGGCAAGCTTGCCCGCTCGCTGGACTGTGCCTGCGACGCCGGCACGGCCTTCGACGGCAAGTACCTGTACCAGATCGCCGAGCAGCGCATCGACAAGATCGACCCGGCCGACGGCAAGGTGGTGGCGTCGATACCGGCGCCCGGCCATGGCGCCGACTCGGGCATGGCCTGGGCCGAGGGCAGCCTGTGGGTGGGCGAGTACCGGGCACGCAAGATCCACCAGATCGATCCCGCCACCGGCACGCTGATTCGCAGCATCGATTCCAACCGTTTCGTCACCGGCGTGACCTGGGTCGACGGCGAGCTGTGGCACGCGACGTGGGAGGGCGACGACAGCGATATCCGCCACATCGATCCCAAGACCGGCGCCGTGCTGGAACGGCTGGAAATGCCGGCCGGCACCGCCGTCAGCGGCCTCGAATCGGACGGCGCCAGCCTGTTTTATTGCGGCGGCGGCGAGAGCGGCAAAGTCCGCGCCGTACGTCGTCCCGCCAATTAAGCAAAGGAGAACATCATGGATACCGTAATGACTGAAGCACACACCGTTGTCTCCAATGAGCAATGGGTACAAGAGCGCAAGGCCCTGCTGGTGCGCGAGAAGGAACTGATGCGCCTGCATGACCAGATCGCCCGCGAGCGCCGCGCGCTGCCGTGGGTGCGCATCGACAAGAACTATGTGTTCGATACACCGCAGGGCCGGCGCTCGCTCGCCGACCTGTTTGAAGGCCGCCGCCAGCTGGTGGTGCAGCACTTCATGTTCACGCCGGGAGCAGAAGAGGGGTGTTCGCACTGCTCCTACATGGCCGACCACACCGACGGCGCCCTGGCGCACCTGGCGCAGCGCGACACGACGCTGGTGGCCGTCTCGCGCGCGCCGCTGGCCGACATCGAACGCTTCCGCCAGCGCATGGGCTGGCATTTCAAGTGGGTGTCGTCGGACGACGGCGATTTCAACTACGACTTCGACGTCAGCTTCAAGCCGGAAGACCTGGCCAAGGGCGAGGTCTACTACAACTACCAGAAGCAGCCGTTCCCGCACCCGGACGCGCCCGGCGTCAGCGTGTTCTACAAAAACGACGCGGGCGAGGTGTTCCACACCTACTCGACCTACGGCCGTGGCGTTGAAGTGATGATGCACACCTATAACTTCCTCGACCTGACGCCGCTGGGCCGCAACGAGGAGGGGCTGCCTTATACGATGGCGTGGGTGCGTTACCACGACCGCTATGAAACGGCGCCGGCGGCCGGCTCGTGCTGCTCGCATTCGTGAGCGCATGCCATGGCGAGCTTATGGCCATGGCTGGCGGTGGCCGGGGCGGGGGCCTTGCACGGCCTGAATCCCGCCACCGGCTGGCTGTTCGCAGCTGCGGCGCGCGACCGGACGCGGGCGCTGCTGGCGCTGGTGCCGATCGCGGCCGGGCATGCGGCATCGGTGGCGCTGGTGGCCGGTGCCGTCGCGCTGGGCATGGCGATGGACCGGGACGTGCTGCTGGCGCTGGCCGGCGTTCTGCTGGCGGCGCTGCTGTTGTGCCGCCGTCGGCGGGCAGGCTTGGCCTTGTGGTCCTTCATGATGTGCACGCTGCACGGCGCCGGGTTGATGCTGGTGCCGGCATTGATTCCGCTGTGCCTGGCCGGGTCTCCGGCGCGCGAGATCACAGCATCCGGCTCGCTGCTGCTGGCGCTGGCGGCCGTCGGCGTACACATGGCGGCGATGCTGGCCGTAACCGGCGCGATCTCCTGCGTATTGTGCAAACTCCGGGGGCACTGAGCCCGATGCCCTGTTAATGCTGGTCGCTCGCGCCTGCACGGATGTCCCAGCAGGCGGCGGTGTAACGGACTTCATCGCCGTGGATAAAGGGTTCGAAGGCGGCGCGCGCGGTGCTGGCCACTTGCTGGCGGGTGTGGTCGTCCACAGTCTGCAACAGCCTGCCGACCGGGCCCATCCTGGTGATGTAGCGCAGCAGTTCTTTTTCGGGGAAGCTGCACACGACGTCGAGCGGCTCGATGTCGATCCGCTCCCAGTCGCTTTGCTCAAGTATCGTTCGCACCCGGTCGCGATCGGCAAAGCCGAACTGGCCCGGCTCGTCCGGCACGCGGACGGGCAACTGGGGCAGCAGGGCGGCCGCGCTCCGCTCGGCGGTGGTCATGAAGGGATTGTCTTCAGCGCTACGCCAGGTGATCAGCCGCAGCGTCGCGTTGCCGCGCGCGGCCAGTCTCAGATTGCGGAACGCTGCGACGGGATCGTCGAAGAACATCACGCCGAAGCGGGAGATGATGGTGTCGTAGCTGGCCGGTTCGAATGCGTGCGATTGCACGTTGTCCTGGATGAAGCAGGCGTTGGAGCGGGCCTGCGCCGCGCGCTCGCGGGCGGCTTCGATCACCGCGCCGGAAATGTCGATGCCGGTGCAATGGCTGTCCGGGCCAAGCCGGCGCGCGGCTGCCAGCGTGGTGGCGCCGGTGCCGCAGCCCACGTCCAGTAGCCGTCGCGTCTCCGCCGGCAGCCCTTGCATCAGCAGGTCCTCGATCGGCTGGAACATCTGGTCGAGCAGTTCCTGCGCTTCGACCCACATATTGCCGCCCGTGCCTTGCCATCCTGCGCTTTGCTGCTGCTCCATGACCGCTCCTTTCGAAAGTGCTGCTGTGTCATGAAGTATCCGACTTTCCGCCGCATTCCGCAGGCGTCGACGAAAAAAAACGCCCACAAGGGGCGTTTTCATTTGAAGCCTGGCGACGATTAACGGTCGCCGTAGCTGCGGCGTGCGCCGTCGGTGCTGCGTGGGTTGCTGCCCTTGTAGCCGCCGCCGGTGCTGCCTTCTTTACGCGGCGCGCCTGGCTTGCTGAACGTGCGCTGGCCCGATGGCTTGGCGCCGGTACGGTTGTCGCCCGGTTTCCAGCCGCCTGGACGCGAGGTCGAACGTGCTGCCGACGCAGTCTTCTTCGGCTCGTAGCCTTCGATGACGTTGACCGGAATCAGCTGCTTGGTGAAGCGTTCGATGCGCTTGACGTTCATGCCTTCAGCGTGGTTCACCAGCGAGATCGCCAGGCCGTTGCGGCCTGCACGGCCGGTGCGGCCGATGCGGTGGACGTAATCTTCCGGGAACTTCGGCAGATCGTAGTTGAACACGTGGGTGATGGTCGGCACGTCGATACCGCGGGCGGCAACGTCGGTGGCGATCAGGATCTTGACCTGGCCGCGGCGCAGGCTGTCCAGCGTGCGGTTACGGGCGCCCTGGTGCATGTCGCCATGCAGTGCGGCGGCCGAGAAACCGGCGATGTTCAGGCGGTCGGCGATGGTGTCGGCGTCACGCTTGGTGGCGGTGAACACAACGGCCTGGTCCAGCGAGTCGTCGCGCAGCAGATGGTCCAGCAGGCGGTTCTTGTGCGACAGGTCGTCGACGAAGTGCACGCGCTGGGTGATGTTTTCATGCTTGTTGGCGGCGCTCAGGATCTGGATCACTTGCGGATCCTTGGTGATGCGGCGTGCCATGTTGCCGACGACGCCGTCCAGCGTGGCCGAGAACAGCATGGTCTGGCGGGTCGACGGGGTCGCTTCGACGATTTTTTCGATGTCGTCGATGAAACCCATGTCCAGCATGCGGTCGGCTTCGTCCAGCACCAGGATTTCCAGTTGCGAGAAATCGATCTTGCCCGATTCCATGTGGTCGATCAGACGGCCAGGGGTTGCCACCAGAATCTCAGGATTCTTGGCCAGCAGTTGCATCTGTTTAGGGTAAGGCATACCGCCCAGGATCGACACTGCTTTCAGACGACGCAGGTTGACGCTGTACTTGTCGGTATTGGAGGTTACTTGCAGGGCCAGTTCGCGGGTTGGGGTCAACACCAGCATTTTTGGCTGTGCGGCTTTGAAACGTGGACGCTCGCCACGGGCGCGGGCGGCTTGCATTTCTTGATTCGGAGTCTTGCCGGCGGCTGCCGGGTCGATCTCGGACAAACGGTGCAGCGACGGCAGCATGAACGCTGCAGTCTTGCCGGAACCGGTTTGCGAGGAAACCAACAAGTCCTTGCCTGCGATCGCTGCAGGGATAGCCTGCTGCTGAACGGGAGTCGGCGCAGTGTAGCCGGCGTCGGTCAGGGCTTTAATCAGGGACGTGTTGAGACCAAGTGCTTCAAATGTCATGCTGTTCTTTCGTAAAAATCAGCGCTCGTGCAAAAGCCGAACGCGAAATAGCAACGCCTACCAAAACGAAATGACTCAATCAAAATCGAAAGAAATTTCGGCACAAAAGCTTTGCGCCGGGACGGTGTCAGGTGCGACACCAAAGGCGGGAGGGCTTTATAAGCGACATCAGTGTGATGCGCTAAGGCTTGCGAAGCTGCTAGTACTACCTGGCTGATCAATCGGCACCACCAGGTTGGCGGTACGCTCATTGCAGCGACAGGCGGTACTATACCGTAGTTTGTTCATCTTGTATAGGCCAGTTCCGAATTATAATTACGTTCATGAAAGAACACCAAGATTTCCCCGCCAAATTGCCCGATTCGCTGCGCGGCTTCGACCACCACGTGGCGCGCGTCAGCTGGACGGCCTGGGCCAACTTGGCCGGACTGGGGCTGGTCATAGGCGTGGTGATCCTGTGGAGCGTGTTCGGCGACATCCCCACGCGGGTGGCCGGCAGCTGCATCATCATGCATCCGCAGGGCGTCAGCGACGTCACGGCGGACATGGCGGGCCAGATCACCGAACTGCTGGTGCAGCCGGGTGCCATGGTCGAGGCGGGGCAGGAGGTTGCTGTGGTAGCAACTCCAGAGCTGTCCGAGAAGATCGCCAACGCGCGCGTCAAGCTGGCCGACCTGGAGGCCGTGGCCAAGGTGGCGCACACCGAGGCGCAGCGCAGCCAGCGCCTGAACGGCGACAGCATGGCCGAGCAGCGCGGCGCGCTGGCGCTGCGGCTGGAATCGGACCGCAAGCGTATCCGCATCCTGGAGCAGCAGATGGAACTGGACCAGCGCTTGCGCGCCGACGGCCTGATCACGGCGCGCGCGGCGGCGCAAACGCCGCTGGACCTGGCCGATGCGCGCGCCGGCCTGGAGGATACGCAGCGCAAGCTGGCGGAATTGGACAAGCGCACCACCGACTACGAGCGGGTGGCCGGCGGCAGCAGGTCCAAGCTGGATTTGCAGCTCAACGAGGCGCGGCGCGAGCTGGCCGGGTTGGAAGCGCAGAGCCAGTCGGTGACGCGCCTGCGCAGCCAGGTAGCGGGCCGGGTGGTGGAGATCAAGGCGTCCGTCAACAGCGCGGTGCGGCGCGACACGCCGGTGGTCAGTATCGAGCGGGTGGACGGCGGCGGCAATGGCGGCGGGCTGGAGGCGGTGATGTATGTGTCGGCGTCGGACGGCAAGAAGATCGCGGCCAACGATCAGGTCGAACTGGTGCCCGGTCACGCGCGCAAGGAGGAGCATGGCGTGCTGCGTGCCAGCGTCAAATCGACGTCGGCCTATCCCGCCACGCCACAGGGCTTGATGAACACGATTACCAATCCGGAGCTGATGCGCGAACTGGCGCATGGCACGGCCACGTATGCGGTGCGCATCGCGCTGGCGCAGAATCCGGTGCCGGGCGCCGGGGCGCGCAATCCTTATCTGTGGTCGGCGGCGGCGGGCAGCGCGCTGCCGGTGTCCAGCGGTTCGCTGTGCCAGGGCGAGATACTGGTGCACCACGAGCGGCCCATCAGCCTGGTGCTGCCGATCTTCCGCAGCACCGTCAGCGGCCACGGCGGTTGAGGCTGGCGGCCGGTACGTGACAATCTGCGTACTTTGACGCGTTAGCGAGATGCTATCCTCCGCGCATTCGGCCGGATTTTCTGGCGTTAAAGACAAGGTTGCTCATGAATGTGCGAGGTGTGCTGTTTGCTCTTGGTTTATTGTTCCTGACCCGGCCAGATGAAAAGTCTCGACAAGCTGCGCGGCCCTTGCGAGCTCAGTTCCAAAGCATGCAGAAACTCACCATCTTCTCGTTTCTGTTTGTTCTATTGATCAGCAACGTTCCGGCTCAAGCTGAGACCTGGCAATCATCGCCGGGTCAGGTGCAGATTCCGATCTGGCCTGGCGCGGTACCTGATGCGATATCCTCCCCGAAGGCAGAGTCTGTCGGTCCTATGACCGGACACGGAGGGTGGACCCAGGCTACCGATGTCAGCCAGCCGACCATGACGGTGTATGCGGCCAAGGGCCAGAACACCGGGGCAGCGATAGTGGTATTTCCCGGCGGCGGTTTCAAGGTCCTGGCCATGGATTTGGAGGGTACTGAAATCTGCGATTGGCTGACGTCGCGCGGCATCACCTGCGTGCTGCTCAAGTACCGTGTTCCCAATGGCAATCACCATTGGGATGAAAAATGCCAGTGCTCTATTACGCCCAAGGTTCCGCGCGCGCTGCAGGACGCGCAAAGGACCATCAGGCTTGTCCGATCCAGGGCCAAGGAACTGGACATCAATCCCGGCAAAATTGGCGTGATCGGTTTTTCGGCTGGCGGCTATCTGGTTGCGCAGACCAGCAACGTTTTCGCGCTGACCTACAAGCCAGTCGATGCGGTGGATAAGTTGAGCAGCCGCCCTGACTTTGCGGTGGCGCTTTATCCGGGCCACCTGTGTCGTTCCGGTGGCACGCTCGATCCGAGTATTCGCGTCACAGAGAAGACACCGCCAACATTTTTGTTGCAAGCCTGGGATGATCCGGTCGACCCCATCTGCAACAGTACGCTTTATGCGCGGGCGCTTGATCGGGCAGGCGTGTCGGCGGAGGTGCATCTCTTTGCCAGGGGCGGACATGCCTTCGGCCTCAGGGATAAAGAACATCCCGTTTCGTCCTGGCCATCGCTTGTTGAAAACTGGCTTAAGGAAATCGGGATGCTATAAGGCACATTAACTCCGCCGTGCTGCCAGCTTTGAAGACAAGCGGCATCGACTGGTGACAATATGTGACGTTTTCACTTGGGCAAGATGCTATCGTTAACCAGTTGCAGTCGGCAAAAACACTTTCCACTTCATGATCAGGAATTGTTTCTATGAGACTACTCGAGGAATTTTTGGTTAATGTAAGGCAAAATGAAATTGGTATTTTATCGAGAGATATAGCTACTATAAAAACAATACTTTACACCGACGGATTTAATCCTTGCATTGCCGTTGTGCTTTGGAATAAGAAATGGGTTGTTTTACATCATCTGCATGATTCGCGAGATGGTAGCTTCCAACTTGCATATGAAGCCGTGATAGATAAAATGCGAAAATCAGTGAAGAATAGAGAGGCTATAATATATGGGGTAATAGCATATGCAGAAACGTATGATGACAGCCAGATCGATAACCGAACTACTGTAAAAGACTGGTTGGAGGCACGCTCAGTTGTTTTACGAGATGACTTGATTTGTACGGATGAAAGCGGGCGCAATAGCATCGCAGTGTCACGTGATGGCGATGGGGCTGATCCGGAAATAAAAGTTTCGGTGAGAATAATGAGACAGGGAGCCTGCTTTATTACTAATGCCATTAGATTGCCGTTTCATAAATCACAGCCTACATTTACCATTGTAGATGGCATCAATTCCATCAGAAATTGTGAGTTGGAAGAATTTAAGAAGTTGGGTTTCTCATACGGTGCGTCTTAGACTTATTCCGGCTCGGGGCAGTTTGCAGCGTGGAATGAGAATTTGTGAATTTTGGGGGAAAGCAAGCTGCTCTCCTGAACGCCGGCCGGCAGCCGCTGTCGCCAAGAGCAGTCACCTTCTGTATTTAAAAAAATGGGTCAATATGCAGGTTAAAATTCCAAAAAAATTTAGCTTAAACAGACAACTTCTCACATGCGCTTTATGTTGCACTATCGCAATCATACTCATTCTTTTATTTAGACCCGGGCCGTACATTTCTTCCCTATTTGCTGGTATGTCTATCTTCCATCAAACCATTTTAGGAATAATGATTGGTGGGACGTATTGGGCTATGGCTGGCATAGGTTATAAATACACGGCTAATCGTCAAGCTACACAAAGCGCAATTGAAAGTTACAGCCGTTTAGACTTGAGTGGATGGAATCCTTTATGGATAGCTCTTGCAGCAGGCTTTGGCGAGGAGCTGCTATTCCGTGGGGCTCTGCAACCCCTTGTGGGTATTTGGCTCACTTCAGCCCTTTTCGTGCTGGCCCATACGCGTGCTTATCGCTTCAATACATTAAATAAACGCGTGCTCCTTCAAGCCTTTGGGATTTTCGCAGTTAGTGTCGCTCTTTGTTGCCTGGCATTTTATGCCGGACTGGTTACGGCCATTATCGTTCATACTCTTCTGGACGTTGTCGGTCTTTGTACTATTCGTAGGGCAAAAATTTCGCTCTCAACTGCGGTTGGGTAGTTTGGCAGCGGCAAAGTATGAGAATTTAAATTTAGCGAAACGGCATTCTGGTCATGGCCTACAGAATCCGCAGGCGGAGGCCGCCTGTCGCTTTGAAGCAATGTGTTTAGTCAGCCAGATCGTCAGGGACGGATTGCTTCCAGTTCCACGGTCATCGTGCCGTCCGGCGCGGTCCGCAGCAGGGCGCCGCTCTCGTACAGGATCTGGGCGCGGGCCAGCGCGTAGGCTTGCTGGTACTGCAGCCGCGCCAGGATGGCGTTGTTCAGGCGGTCCTCCACATTCAGCACGTCGATCAGCGTGGCGCTGCCCAACTGGCGCTTGGTGATCGTGTCCTTCAGCGCGCTGCGGTAGCGCTCTATCGTCTGCTCCGATGCGCGCAGCTGCGCGACGTAGCTGTTGTAGCCCAGGTAGGCCGCTTCCACATTGCCCAACACCGTTTGTTCCAACACGCTGCGGCGCAGACGGGCGCTGTCGGCGTTGGCGGCGGCCAGTCGCAGCGCGCCATTGTTGGCGGAATTCTCGACCGGCCATTGCACCGATAACTTGGCGGCGACGCCGGGACCGCTGCGGTGCACCGTCGGATCGAAGGCGGCCAACAAGGGACGCGTGCCTTCGCGCAGGCCGGCGTAGTAGGCCGACAGATCGAGGTCGGCCACCGGCATGTTGTTGCTGCGGGCCGCTTCCAGCCGTTCCGCCATGGCCTGCTCACGCAGACGCAGCGCGGCGATGTCGGCGCGCCGTTCCAGTGCGTGCGGCCCCAATGCTTCGAGGCCGGCGCCGGCGGCGCGTTCCGGCAGCAGTTCGGACGGCTGCGGCAGCGTCTCGGTTTCCAGCGCGCCCATGCCGTACAGGCGCCCCAGCGCATAGCGGCCGTCGCGGGCGCGCTGCTGGGCGCCGATGCGGGCCGTTTCGCGCTCGGTCATGGCGGCGGTCAGCAGGTTCAGTTCGGACGGCGGCAGTTCGTCCTCGGCCACCATCTTCTCGGTTTCGCGGCGCAGTTGCCGCATGCGGGTTTCGGCGCTCTGCGCGACGTCGGCGGCGGCCACGCGCGAGGCCCAGTCCCAATACGCCTGCACTACACTGAGCACCGAGCGCGCCACCACTTGTTCGGTGTCGCGCTTTGCTGCGGCGGCTTCCAGTTCGGTGGCTTTGCGGGTGGCCAGCTGGTCGCGGCCTGGATTTTTCTGCAGCGGCACGCGCACCGTGAAGGTCAGCTTGTCGCTGCTCTGGCGCGGGATATTTTGCGCTTCCTGCACGTTGTCGGCGGAGCGGGTGAGGGCGTAGACGCCGCTCAGCTGGATGCCGGAGTCGAGCTGGCGCGAGGCGCCGAAGCTCAGCGTGTTGGCGTTGATCAGTTGGTCGGTGCCGGCGGCCAGCGCCTTGGCGCGTTCGTCGGCGCGCAGCGGGCGCTCGTCGCGGCTGGCGCCTATCGCGCCGCTGGTGACCAGGTCGAACGGCGCGCGGCTGCCCTGTGCGATGCCGGCGGCGGCGCTTTCGTTGTAGCGTTGCAGTTCGATGTCCGGACTGCGTTCGAGCGCGAGGTTGATCGCCGCGCGCAGGTCCAGCACCGCTGGCGCAACGGATTGCGCGACAGCCGTCGGCGCGGCGCAGGCGAGCAGCGTGGCAATGGCGATATGGATCAAGCGCTTCACGTGCTAGCTCGCCAGACGTTTCAGCATGCGATCGAAGCGCGCGCCGGCCAGGTACAGCTTGTCGACCAGCTCTTCGTTGATTTCTTCCAGCTGCGGCTTGGACGGATCCGGCGCGGCGCTGCCGTAGCCGAAGCGGCGCGTGGTGTGGCGGATGCGGTCGGACATGAACACCGACAGAGCACGATAGAAGCGCGCGGCGAAGGGCGCGTCGGCTTCCAGCTTCTCGCGCAGCAGCGTGTTGGGCAGGCGCAGAGCCACCGCGCCTTCACCGGCGCGCACCGCCGCCGTGGTGCGTGCCGGATCGACCAGCGACATCTCGCCTATGATCTCGCCGCTGCCCAGCTCCACGATCAAGTCGCCGCCGCCGGTCAGCACGGAGAAGCTGCCGTCGAGGACGAAGTAGACGCTGTCTACGCGGCTGTCGAAGGCGATCAGCTCCGTGCCGGCGGGATAGCTGACACGTTCGCCGTAATTGGCCAGCCAGTCGACGTCTTCGTCCAGCAGTTCGCTGAGGATGAACAGGACCTTACGCATTGTGGGTATCAACCTTTTCGATATCTTGTGTGTCCATGAACTGGTCGCGCACCATGGCCTTGAACAGGCCGTCCTGCGCCGTCAGTTCGCGGTAGTTGCCGCGTTCGACGATGCGGCCCTGGTCGATCACGACGATCTGGTCGGCCTCGGTCAGCGCCGTCAGGCGGTGGGCGATGACGATGCGCGTGACGCGCATGCGCGCCAGGTTGTTCATCACGCGGGCTTGCGCCGGACCGTCCAGCAGGCTGGTGGCCTCGTCGAGGAACAGCACCGGAGGCTTGCGCACCAGGGCGCGCGCGATCAGGATGCGCTGGCGCTGGCCGGCCGACAGCGTGTTGACGCCGACGCCGATCACCGTGTACATGCCCATCGGCAGGGCGCGGATGTCGTCGTCGACCGCCGCCGCCTCGGCCGCCGCCCAGGCGTCTTCGAGCGATGCGCCTGAGTCGCCGACGATGTTGCCGAGGATGTCGCCGGCCAGCAGCCGCGTGTCCTGCAGCACCACGCCGAACTGGCGCCGCAGCTTGCGCAGGTGCAGATCGGCCAGGTCCTTGTCGTCGAACAGGATGGAGCCTGCGCTGGGCTTCTCGAAGCCCAGCAACAGCCGCATCAGGGTCGACTTGCCGGAGCCGGACGCGCCGACGATGGCGATGAAGTCGCCCGGCCGCGCGCTCAGCGACACTTCGTGCAGCACCGGCGGTCCACCGGCGTAGCAGAAACTGACCTTGTTCACCTCCACCATGCCGGTCAACTGGCCCGGGCTGGCCTTGCCTTTTTCGACTTCCGGCACGGTGTCGAGAATGGGCTTGGCCTTGAAGTAGGCGCCGTTGACGGCCACCACGCTGATCAGCGTTTCGCACAGGCTGACCACGCCGTGGAACACGCCGCCGAACGCGGCGAAGAAGCCGACGAATTCGCCGGCGGAGAGTTTTTGCGCACCGCCGCCGTTCATCATGTAGCCGGCGGCGGCAAACAGGAACAGCACGGCGAGGTGGTCGAGCGAACGGAAAAACACGGATTCGATGACGACCAGCTTGGCTTGGCCGACGTTGGGCACCTCGCCCAGCGCGTGCTCGCGGGTCCACAGCGCGAAGGCGCGGCCCTCGGCGCCCGCCACGCGGAGCTTGCCCACGCCTTGTATCATCTGCAGCACCAGCGTGGCCAGGTTGCGCGGCGAGTCCGGCGCGGCGATGGCGATCCTGACCGACTTGCGTCGGAACCAGGTGACGGCGACGGCCGCCACCAGCACCAGCGCCAACGCCAGCAGCGACAAGCTGGCGCTGAACCAGAACAGCACCAGGAAGTTCAGCGCGGAGAAGGCGCCGGCGAAGATGTTGGCCACCGTGCGCGCCGACAGGATGCGTATCACCTTCTGGCAGGCGCGCACGCGCGTTTCGAGATTGCCGACCGAGTATTTGCGATGGAAGCTGGCCGGCATGCGCAGCAGGCGGTCCCACACGGCGGCCTGGATCGCCATGTCCATCTTGTCCTGGATGCGCAGCACCATCAGCGAGCGTACCAGCGAGAACAGCGCCACCGTCATGGTGACGAAGAACAGGCCCAGTCCCATCTGGATCAGCAGGTTGCCCTTGGCCGAGGGGATGATGGAGTCCATCACCCTGGCGCTGGCCAGCGGTACCACCAGGCCCAGCGCGCCGATCACGCCGGCTAGCGCGACCACGGCCGCCATCTCGCTGCCGTAGCCGCGCAGGCCGAAGCGCAGCAGGTCGATTTCCGTCAGCGCCTTGGCCGGCAGCGGGCGGTAGAAGACGTAGCCGTAAGGCTTGATGCGGGCCGCGCTGGCGGCATCGAGCACGGTGCGTTCGCCGGCGGCGTTGACGGCCACGTAGCCGCGCTTCCAACGCTGCGGCAGCAACGCCAGCGGCTCCTCGGTTGCGGCGTCGAAGGCCAGCAGCGAGCCGCTGTCCATCTGCCACCAGCGCGCGCCCAGCAGCACCTGGCGGCTGCGCAGGCCGTTGGCCTCGGCCAGGTCGGCCGCCGTGTCGTTGTTACCGCGGCCGCGCCGGACTTCCTTCTTGAACTCGACGCCGATCAGGGCGCCGATGTGGCGCGCCACTTGCAGCAGCGGGCCGGCTTCGCCGTCCTTGGGCGCGATCCAGTCGGCGTCGCCTTCGACCAGGCCGGCGAGGGCGCCGATGCCGGTTTCCATGTCGCCGTCGTCGCGCGCGCGGGTGTCGGCCAGGCGCTGCTCTTCGTTGGCTTCCTCGGTGCAGCGCAGCTCCCACGCCATGACGAACGACAGCCGCCACAGTTTTTCCAGGCAGGCCATGCGGGTGGGGAAGTCGGCCTCGCCGAAGCGGAACACGTCCAGCGCCACGTCTTCCAGCACTGTGAACGACAGTTCGCGCGGCACCGCCAGCAGGTCGCCTGGCTGCAGCGTTTCGTGCTCCAGCCCCTCGACCTGCAGGCTGCCTTCCAGCACGCGCACCAGCACCAGCGCGGGGCTGGCGATGCGCTGGCCGGCGGCGGCCTGGTAGCGGCCGCGCGTGATGGTGTCGTTGACGGGATTGGCGGCCGACGGCATTGGCCAGCAGCCGGCGACGGCGGCGGCGCCGTTCAGCCATGCGTCCAGCGGCGCGCTTTCCATTGAGTCTTCGCCGGCCAGCGGCACGCTGCGCGCGGTTCGCGTGTGGAAGGCCAGCGGCTGGTACGTCAGCGAACCGGCCAGTATGTCGGTGATGGCCGGGATCACCGCAGGTGCGCTCACTTCACCCAGCGGCAGCAGGCCGCGCCCGGGGCTTTGCGACGGCGTCCGGTGCAGCACCAGGCTGATGGCGCCTTCGGTCAGCAGCATCGGCGCAGCCAACGGGCGTGCCTGGCGCGGCAGGCCGTCCTGCTTGTCGGCCCGGTCTCTCATGCTTCCTCCAGCACGCGGCGGCAGGTGCTGTCGCGCCGCGCGTACAGCGTGTCGAACAGGCCTTCTTCGGTGATGGCGCCGCGTTCCAGCACCATCACACGGTCGCAGGCCTGCAGCGAGAAGCGGCGGTGCGTGATGATGATGGTGGTGCAGCCGCGCCGGCGGCAGTTGTCCATGATGCGGGCTTCGGAGGCGGCGTCGATGGAGCTGGTCGATTCGTCGAGCAGCAGGATGCGCGGATTGCCTGCCAGCGCGCGGGCGATGTCGAGCCGCTGGCGCTGGCCGCCGGACAGGTTGCGGCCGTTTTCCTGCATCGGCGTGTCGTACCCCTTCGGCATGGCCATGATGAAGTCGTGGATTAGCGCATCCTTGGCCGCGCTGACGATCTGCGCCTCGGTCAGGCTGCTGTCCCACAGCGTCAGGTTCTCGCGCACCGTGCCCTCGACGAACTGGATGTCCTGGTCGACGTGGGCGACGGAGCTGGCCAGCATCGCGCGCGGATAGTGGAGGCGCGGCTTGCCGTCGAAGCGGATCTCGCCGGCGTCGGGGCTGTACATGCCGGCCACCAGCCGCGCCAGCGTCGACTTGCCGCTGCCCGACGCGCCGATGATGCCGATGCGCTCGCCGGCCACAGCGCTGAAGTCAAGGTTATCGAACAGCGGCTTGTCCTGCGGGCTGTAGGCGAAGCGCAGGCCGCTCAGTTCAAAGGCGCCGGACAATTTTTGCGACAGGTCCGGATCCTGCGGCGCCGGCGCGGTGGTCAGTGGGTCGACGCTGCAATTGAGGACGTCGTCCAGCCGCTGCAGGTCGCCGCGCAGGCGCTGGACCTTTTCCAGCACGTTGAACAGGTCCGACATCGGCCGCGAGAAGTTGTAGACCAGGCCCTGGTAGGCGATCAGCATACCGATGGTCAGGTAGCCGTCCATCACGCGGAAGCCGCCGATGACCAGGATCAGCGTGGCGTTGAACATCATCA
Source organism: Duganella sp. LjRoot269 (assembly GCF_964254095.1). Lineage (NCBI taxonomy): Bacteria > Pseudomonadati > Pseudomonadota > Betaproteobacteria > Burkholderiales > Oxalobacteraceae > Duganella > Duganella sp. LjRoot269. Next base: position 2,734,943 of record NZ_CAXUSL020000001.1, read on the forward strand.
GGAAGGCCGGCACCTGGCTGTACATGGCGCTGCTGGTTTCCATGCGCTGGTTGGCGTTGACCACCAGCGCCTGCTGCGCCATGTGCCTGGTGTAGAAATGGCTGTCGTCGGCGCCGGCCTGCAGCGTCTCCAGCATGGCGATGCCGTTGGAGGCGTTGCCGCGCAGGCGGCCGTCGGCGATGGCGTAGCTGATCGACAGTTCCTGCGTGCGCTTGGCGGCGTAGCGGAAGGCCGCCATGCTGGCGCAGACCATGGTCACGCTGATGCAGGTCAGCAGCACGTCGTAGGTCAGCATCACGGCGACGAAGAAGAAGGCCAGGCCGCCGTTGATCAGCGCCCGAGCCAGGTCGCCCGACACCACCTTGGCCACCGATTCGTTGAGGGCCAGGCGCGAGGCCACCTCGCCCGGCGCGCGCTGCGAAAAATACAGCACCGGCAGATGCAGGATGTGCCAGAAATAGCGGCCGGTCGCGGCCAGCGCGAGCTTGTACTGCAGCCGCAGCAGATGGTAGCCCTGCAGCCAGGCCAGGCCCGCCTCCAGCATCGTGCTGAGGAACAGGCCGAGCAGGATGGGCAGGAACCAGCCCATCTGGCTGTCGATCAGGATGCGGTCGACGAACAGGCGCGTGAAGACCGGGATCACCATGCCCGGCACCACCATGAACAGGCCGGCCAGGGCGGCGAAGATCAGCGCCGGGCGGTCGCTGGCCATGCGCGCCAGCATGGCTTGCAGCAGGCCGCCGGTGGCGCCGCCGGTCTTGAAGTCGGCGTCCGGCTCGAAGGTCAGCACGACGCCGGTGAAGGCGGCGGCGAAATCCTCGGCGCGCACCTGGCGGCGGCCGCTGGCCGGGTCGTTCAGGTAGGCCATGCCATCGGCGAAGCCTTCGACCACGACGAAGTGGTTGAAGTTCCAGAACACCATGAACGGCATCTTCAGCTTCGGCAGCTCGGCCGCCTCGGTGCTCCAGGCGGTGGCCTGCATGCCGAAGCTGCGGGCGGCGCGCAGCAGGTTGCTGACCTTGGCGCCGTCGCGGCCGACGCCGCAGCGCACGCGCAGCTGCTCCAGCGGCTCGTGGCGGCCGTGGTAGCCGAGGATGATCGCCAGCGCGGCGGCGCCGCATTCCAGCGATTCCATCTGCAGCACCGTCGGCGTGCGCACGACGTTGCGCTGTATGGCTTTGTTCAACAGGCCCATGTCAGCTGGTCCCTGTCAGTTTTTTGATCAGCGGCCAGACGAATTCGATCGGATGCTGTTCGCGCACCACGATCTCGGCGCTGCACATCGACCCGCTGCGCACGTCCGGCGGCTGGCGCGCGGCGCCGGACCAGGCGTAGTTGCCGTCGGGGCGACGCAGCAGCGCGGACTGGATCTGCGTGCTGACGCCGTCGCCGGCCAGTTCCTTGACCACGTCCGGATTGTTGAGGCGCTGGTTGATCGCCTCGCGGCTGGCGGGGAAGGCCGACACGTCGCCGATCTGCGCGCGGATGAAGCCGAACTCCTGGCGCTTGACGTTGGTCGGCGTGATCTCCGCGCTCATGCCTGCCTGCAGCAGCTTGCCGTCGGCGGCGTGGACGAAGATCAGCGCCGACAGCGGCGGTGGCAGTTTGCTGCCGTTGCCGCCGTTGGCCAACTCGATCGAGGCGATGTCGCCGCCGGCCGGCAGTGCCAGACCGTTGCGGGTCTTAAGCTCGATGACGGTGCCGGCGTGCGGCGCGCGCACCTGCATCAGTTCGCGCTGCTGGAGCTGCAGTTGCGCCAGTTCGCGCTCCGCCTCGGCCACTTGCAGCGCCAGCTGGCCGGACTCGCCGTTCAGATTGCGCTGTTCCTCCTGCGCCTGGAAGTCCAGCTGCTTGGCGCGGCTTTGCAGGCCGGCCTGCTCGATCGCCAGCTTGTCGACCTGGTCCTGCGCCGACAGCAGCGACTGCCGGGTCGACAGGCCTTGCTCGAACAGGGTCTGTTGCGCCTGCAGGCGTTTGGCCGCCAGTTGCTGGCGCTCGGTCAGCGTGCGCAGGCGTTCGGCCACGGTGGCCTGTTCGCTGGCGACGCCGTTGCGGCCCAGCCGCAGGCTGCGGGCGATGACCGGTGCGGCGGCGTCGCTGCGGCGGCGCAGTTCGGCCAGCCGAGCTTCGGCCTTGCGCAGGCGGGTGTCGAATTCGGGACGGGATATGGTGGCCAGCAGTTGTCCGGCGGCGACGCTGTCGCCGGGGCGGATGGCGATGCCTTCGACGCGGCCGTCGACGGCGCTGGCGATGTTGTCGACGCCCTGCGGCGACAGCAGCAGGCAGCGGCCCTTGATGCGGGTATCGACGACGCCGAACACCAGCCAGGCGCAGCAGAGCAGCAGCAGGATCAGCGCGCCGGCAACGAAGAGGCGTTTGGGCGGGTGATTCACCGACGGCAAGACATCCGCGCGGTCGGGCGAGATCAAGCGTTCCAACGACGGATTCCGGTTCGCGCCCACGGTACTGTTGTTTACCTAATGACTAAGAGTAAAAGTATAACGTTTTTTCGACCGGAAAGATATCTCATAAGCAATAACTCGTTGCTCCATTACATCGCTCACCGGCTTGCAGGCAGGTTGCGGGTGAAACCGTTATTATTCCGGCATCGGTTTCGATGTCCATCTTCAGGAGCATTCGCATGAGCAATATCGCACTTTCCATCGTCCAGGCCAGGGTCGGCGATCGCAACGACCTTGCCATTGCAGGCGCCAGGTCGGTGGGCGCGCTGCTGGGCGAGCGGCTGGCGTTGGCGCCCGTGCTGCTCGGCCACCCGCGCCCGGCCATGGGAGCGGACTGGAAAGTGGAGCTGGACGCGGCGCTGCCCGAGCTGACGGCGATAGGCGCGCACTTCAACCTTTTGATGGCGCAGGGCAGGCGCCCGCTGACCGCGTCCAGTCGCTGTTCCGCGTCGCTGGCCACTTTGCCTGCCGTCGCCGCGCACCGGCCGGATGCCTGCGTGGTGTGGTTCGACGCCCATGCGGACCTGAACACGCCGGCCACCACCGGCAGCGGCTACCTGGGCGGGATGGCGCTGTCCGGGCCGCTGGGCTTGTGGGATTCCGGCCTGGGCGCCGGCCTGGCCTTGTCGAAGGTGATCCTGGTCGGCCAGCGCGACATCGACCCGGCCGAGCAGGCGCTGATCGACAGCGGGGCGGTCAGGCATATCGCGCCGGGGCCGAACCTGGCCGCCGAACTGCGCGCCGCGGTCGCCGGCCGGCCGGTGTACATCCACCTGGATTGCGACGTGCTCGAGCCGGGCATCGTGCCCACCGAATATCGCTGCGATCACGGCCTCAGCCTGGAAGCCCTGCATGCGGCTGGCACCGTGCTGGCGGAGGTGGAGATCGTCGGCCTGGAAATCGCGGAGTTTCAAGACGCATGGGAAGCGGGCGGGGCGCCGGTGTCGCCCGGGCCGCTGATCGACAGCCTGGAGCCGGTCATTCGGCGCCTGCTGGCCGACGACTACCTGGCGGCCAGCGACGTAATCGATTTCCACCATCCCGACGTGGCAGCGCTGGCGCGCACCTTGGCGGCGGATACGCCGGAGGTGACGGCGCGCCGCTGCTACGAATGGGTGCGCGACCGTATCCAGCACAGCATCGATTTCAAGCGCGACGAGGTCAGCGTCAACGCCTCCGAGGCGCTGGCGCTGGGCACCGGCCTGTGCATCGCCAAGAGCCACCTGCTGGTGGCGCTGCTGCGCGCCAACGGCATCCCGGCGGGCCTGTGCTACCAGCGGCTGACGCTGCGCGACGCCGGCTCGCCGTTTTGTACGCACGCGCTGGTCGCGGTGTGGCTGAAGGAGGGCGGCTGGTACCGCTGCGACGCGCGCGGCAACAAGGCCACCGTCCATTGCGAATTCACGCCGGGCCGCGAGAACCTGGCGTTCCCGGTGGTGACGGACGGCGAGCGGCTGTATCCGCAAGTGTGGGCGCAACCGTGGCCGGACCTGGTGCAACGCCTGCGCGCGCTGCCATCCATAACTGCGTATTGCGAAACGCCGATCGACGCGCGGATGCCGGCCTGAATGCAGGCCGTTCGAGATCACTTGTGCTTGCCCGGGACGCTGCTGGTCAGGAAGGACATGCCGGTCAGCGCCCAGTCCGGTTCTCGATTGTAGGAACGGAAAATTTTCTCAAATTCACCGTCGCGCACCAGGCTTTGCATCGCCCGCTGGATGCGCTCGCGGTCGGCCTGCGGCATTCTTTTGTTGAGGTAGACGCCGACAGGTATGGCCTCCATTCCCGCCAGTTCGTCGATCTGTAGGCGGTCCGAGACGCCGGTGCGCTCGGCGGCGTCGAGCAGGACGGCCGGAAAGACCAGGGCGGCCGAGGTGCGACCCGCCACCAGCTTGCGCAGCACGGTTTCCGGGTCCGGCGAACTATCGATGCGCGTCTGCATCGCAGGTTGTTTCAGCAGCTGGTCGTATGCGGGGCCGAAACTATAGCCCCGTATCGTGTCGATCGTCAGCTTGCCGGAAATGAAGGCGGAGATCGTCATCGGCCCCGGCGCGCGCTCGCGCATCGACACCAGCATCGCCCGCACCTGGTGGGTCTGGACGAAATCGCCCGCGTCGTCCCGTTCTGGCGTGCGGGTGACGGCGGCCATCAGGTCGATGCTGGCGGCCCTGAACAGATGATGGGCGCGGGCGCGCGGTACGACGATATATTCGATCTTGCAGCCGGAGCGCAGCGAGACCAGGTCGAAGACGTCGCGGACGACACCGGTGACCTCGCCGGCGCTGGAAATCATCATGCTGCGCCCGATCGGGCTGGCGGCGGCGGTCAGCGGACGCGAGCATGCCGCGGCAGGCGCATCGGCGGCCAGGGCCAGGCTGGTGGCGGGCAATACGGTCAGCAGCCAGGCGATAGCTGCGGCGCGGGAGGGCAGCGCCTTATAGCGCGCAGGACTGCATGGTGAAGTGGCGCGTAGGCGGCTGTGCATCATTGTTGAGGTAAGCACTGGAATTGCTATCTTACCCCTGTCCGGCGGTCGGATAAACTGATTTCGGCTTGCGGAGTTGTTTGCGCACGGTGTCAGTGCCGACAAAGGGACACGGACGGAGCAGTAATGCCGCCAAGGCGCAACGCTGAGTGAAAATTGCGGCCGGCTGCGCGCGCCACCCTCGATATCGGCCTGTCTCGATGCGTCGCCGAGCCGCCGGCGGACGCCTGCGCCGTCACAGTCCTGTTCGGCGCGACGACGTCATTTGCTGCGTGATGGCCACCGGCGCCGGCCGCCTGGCCTCGGGACGGGGCCGGACCAGCGGTTTCACCTCCGCCGTCGAGCGCGCGACCGCAGGCTGAGCGCTCAGTTTGAACACGCTGACCACCTGCGCCAGCTCGCTGGCCTGGTCGTGCAGCGAGTGGGCCGCCGCGCCGGCTTCCTCCACCAGCGCGGCGTTTTGCTGCGTCGCCTGGTCCATCTGACTGACGGCCTGGCCGATCTGCGCGATGCCCGAGGTCTGCTCCTCGGTGGCCGAGGAGATTTCTCCCATGATGTCGGTCACGCGCTGGACGCTGGCGACGATCTCGGACATGGTCGCGCCGGCCTGATCGACCAGCCTGGCGCCGGCGTCGACCTGCTGCACCGAGTCGTCGATCAGGGCCTTGATTTCCTTGGCGGCCGCCGCGCTGCGCTGGGCCAGGTTGCGCACTTCGGTCGCCACGACGGCAAAGCCGCGTCCCTGTTCGCCGGCGCGCGCCGCTTCCACGGCCGCGTTCAGCGCCAGGATGTTGGTCTGGAAGGCGATGCCGTCGATTACGCCGATGATGTCGGCGATCTTGCGCGACGAATTGTTGATCGAGCCCATGGTGTCGACCACCTGGGCCACCACGGCGCCTCCCTTGGCCGCCACGTCGGACGCGGACACCGCCATCGCGTTGGCCCGCCGCGTGTTTTCAGCGTTGCGGTGCACGGTGTCGTTGAGCGCCTCGATCGAGGTGGCGGTTTCCTCCAGCGAGCCGGCTTGCTGCTCGGTGCGGGACGACAGATCGAGGTTGCCGGAGGCGATCTGGCCGGAGGCGGAGGCGATGGCGTCGGTGCCCTGGCGCGCCTGGGTGACGATCTGGGCCAGCTTGTCGCGCATGTCGCGCATCGCGTGCAGCAGGCTCGATTCATCGCCGGCGGCCGTTTCCACTTCGACCGTCAGATCGCCGGCCGCGATGCGGTTGGCGATCTCGGCGGCCAGCGCCGGCTCGCCGCCCAGTTGCCTGCGCAGGCCGCGCGTGATGATCTCCGTCACGACCACGCTGGCGGCCAGGGTGGCCGCCAAAATCAAGGCGCTCTGCCAGGCGGCGGTGGCGATGCGTTCGCGCGCCGACGCCTCGTCGGTTTCGGAGCGCTTGGTGGCCATCTGAACCAGTTGGTCGATGACCTTGCGGTGCGTTTCATAGAGGCTGCCCAGCCGCGTCATCGCCGCCGCGGCGGCATCCTTGTCCTGCTTCATCAGCGCGGGGATATACGTGTCGAACGCGGTCTGATAGAACGCCATCGCAGGCTCGTGCGCCCGCTCCAGCATGGTTTGTTTCAGTTCGGGTTCCAGCGGCTGCTGGGTCCAGTAGGCATGCCGCGTATCGTAGTCGTTCTTGAGTTCCTTCAGTCGCTCCGCCAGCTTCTGCTGCGCGCCTTTGTCCTCGGTGGCCGCCATTTGCAGGCATACCATATAGGATTCGATGATGTATTCCGGCGGAGGAAGGATGTCGGCGATCAAGTCCTTGCTTTGCACGATGCGGTCGTAGATCGGCCCGTTGACCTTGATTTCACTGAGGATCTTGAACGACCAGCTTCCGTAGATCGCGAAGCCGGCCACGAAACAGCCGATTAATACGAAAAAACGCGTCTTGACGTTCAATCTCTCCAGCATGCTGCGCCTCCTTCGGTGAACTTACGTATTTGTTGAAGAATAGCAAAGAAATCGCGTTGATGGCAGCGGCTGAGGCTGAGATGCCTATAAGGATATCCTTACCCGTGGTTAACAAAAAAAGGCGCCCGCAGGCGCCTTGGATGCGATACGGCGTACGCGGTCAGGTGTAGTCTTCCGCGTTCAGGCCCATGACGTGCGAGAAGCCGCCGTCGACATAGGTGATTTCGCCGGTGATGCCCGAGGCCAGGTCCGACAGCATGAAGGCGGCGGTGTTGCCCACTTCTTCGATGGTGACGTTGCGGCGCAGCGGCGCGTGCGACGAGGCAAAGCCCAGCAGCTTGCCGAAGTCCTTGATGCCGGAGGCGGCCAGGGTCTTGATCGGGCCGGCGGAGATGCCGTTGGCGCGAATGCCCAGCTTGCCCAGGTTTTCCGCCAGGTAGCGTACCGACGCTTCCAGCGACGCCTTGGCCAAGCCCATGGTGTTGTAGTAAGGGATGGCACGGACCGCGCCCAGGTAGGACAGGGTCAGCAGCGACGAGCCTTCCTTCAGCAGCGGCAGCGCGGCCTTGGCCATCGCCGGGAAGCTGTAGGCCGAGATGTCGTGGGCGATGCGGAAGTTCTCGCGGCTCAGGCCGTCCAGGAACTCGCCGGCGATGGCTTCGCGCGGCGCGAAGCCGATCGCGTGCACCAGGCCGTCCAGCTGCGACCAGCTCTTGCCCAGGTCGGCGAACAGCGCGTCGATCTGTTCGTCGCTGCCGACGTCGCAGTCATACACCAGGCTGCTGCCGAATTCGGCTGCGAATTCGGTGATGCGGTCTTTGAAGCGTTCGCCGACGTAGGTGAACGCCAGTTCGGCGCCTTCGCGATGGCAGGCCTTGGCGATACCGTAAGCGATGGAACGGTTCGACAGCAAACCAGTGATGAGGATTTTTTTGCCTTGCAAGAACGCCATAGTGACTCCGATTGCAACTGCGCGCCCGGGCTTGCCTTAGTGGATTGCTAAGCTGGCTGGCGACGTCAGTGGGGTTGTTGTTAGTGTGAGAGGCCCGTTGCCGGCCGCTGCAAGACCAAGATTGTAGGGCGACTGAGCCGCGACTGCAACCTTTGATCGCAGCCGCCACCCCGGTTCCGCGCGCGCCGACGGCAGCAGCGCGGGCTCGGCGGGGGTCAGTTGTCTTTCTTGTGGCGGGATTTGCCCCTGGCGGCGTCGCGCGACACGTGGGCCTTGACCAGAGCCACAGGGCTGGATTTGGCGGATTTGCCGCCCTTGGCCAGCTTGTAGCCCGATTTGCCGGTGGTGCGCTCGCGCTCGGCTTCAAACGCGACCGTGGCGTTGCGTTCGACTTCCGGCGAGATGTCGACGCTGGCCGAGGTGGAGATTTTCGGCACCAGGATCGTCGAGCCGGCCTTCAGCAGCGATTTCTGCGGGATGTTGTTGGCCTGGCGCAGCACTTCCGGCGTGGTGTGGAAGCGCGACGCCAGGGTGCCGATGCTTTCGCGGGCGCTGGTGATCTTGTGCGTGGTCCAGGTCGACAGTTCCTTGCCCCATTGCGCCAGGTTCAGGTGGAACTTGTCGGCGTTTTCCTTCGGCAGCAGGATCTTGGTCTGTTCGTCGCCGGTGATGACCGGGCGCTTGAACTGCGGGTTCAGCGCCTTGAACTCGTCGACCGACAGCTCGGCCAGGTGGGCGGCGATGGTCAGGTCGATGTCGCTGGTCTTGTCGACGGCGGTGAAGTAGGGGGTGTTGTCGATGGCCGGCAGGCTCAGGCCGAACTGGGCCGGATTGGCGATGATGTTCTTCACCGCCTGCAGCTTGGGCACGTAGTTGCGGGTTTCGGCCGGCATCAGCTCGGCCAGGCTTTCGAAATCGGTCGGCTTGCCGGCGGCCTGGTTGCGCTTGATGGCTTTCTGCACCGAGCCTTCGCCCCAGTTGTAGGCGGCCAGCGCCAGTTGCCAGTCGCCGAACATGTCATACAGGCGCTGCAGGTAGGTCAGGGCGGCGTCGGTCGAGGCCAGGATGCCGCGGCGCTCGTCCTTGAAGGCGTCCTGCTTCAGGTTGAAATCGCGGCCGGTGCCCGGCACGAACTGCCACATGCCGGCCGCGTTGGCGCTCGACAGCGCCTGCGGGTTGAACGCGGACTCGATGAATGGCAGCAGCGCCAGCTCGGTCGGCATGCCGCGCTTTTCCAGTTCGGTGACGACGTGGAACAGGTAGCGCGAGGCGCGCGCCGTGGTGCGGGCGATGTAGTCGGGACGGGTGGCATACCAGGTCACGTGCTTGCCGACCAGGTCGTTATTAATATCCGGAATGGCGTAGCCGCTGCGGATGCGGCCCCACACGTCTTTCTCGCGGAAAGCATCATCGTCGGCAAGTTTTGCCGGTTTGTTGATTTTCAGGGAGGAAACGTCGAGGGCGGGAGGTTTTGGCAGGGGAGACAGCGGCGTGGTCGCCGCCGGCGGCAGCTCCAGCGCCATATCGCGGGCCTGGCTGATCGCCGGCGCCATCAGCGCCAGCAGTGCCGCCAGGGCTGCGGATTTAGGAATTCGTGCTTGCATAGTTTTCCATTGTTGCCGAAGGTGAAACATCGGACGGACCATGAATAAACGTGGAGTGTACGAAGGTCGCCCGGTCGAGTCAAGGAATATGTCAGGCGGATGACTAATTCTTTTATGCAATAATTCTATGTAAATAAGGCTCAGATCGCTGCATATTGGCTGAAGTATGAGATAGCGCAAAGAATGCGTACAATCTCATCTTTGAGTAGTTCACCAAGGAATAGAAATATGAGCAGCCCCGCCATCGATCACGACGCCGTTATCGCCGAGACCGTCAATTGGGTGGAAAAGGCCGTGATCGGCCTGAACCTGTGTCCGTTCGCCAAAGCCGTCCATGTCAAGCAGCAGATCCGCTATGTCGTCTGCGACGCCGATACGCCGGAGGCGCTGCTGGAAAAGCTGATGGAAGAGCTGGAATACCTGGCCGAGGCGGACCCGGACAAGGTCGACACGACCATCATCATCCATCCCAACGTGCTGGCCGACTTCGAGGACTACAACGAGTTCCTGGACGTGGCCGACGCCGCGCTGGAAGACATGGACCTGGACGGCATCCTGCAGGTGGCCAGCTTCCACCCGGACTACCAGTTCGCCGACACCCACAAGAACGACATCGAGAACTACACCAACCTCTCGCCGTACCCGAGCCTGCACCTGCTGCGTGAAGACAGCGTGGAGCGCGCCGTGGAGGCATTCCCGGAGGCGGCCGACATCTTCGAGAAGAACATCGACACCCTGCGCACCCTCGGCCACGACGGCTGGGACAAGCTGATGCAGGTGAAATGATGGGCGATCTGCCGGTCCGGCCGGACACGCCATGCGTGGCGGTGTGTTCGACCACGTTCGACGAGATCTGCCGCGGCTGCGGACGCAGCGTGGTGGAGGTGGCGCACTGGGTATCCATGAGCGCCGAGCAGAAAGAGCTGGTGTGGCAGCGCATCCTGGCGCAGGGTTACCCGCGCCGGAATACCTAGCTGATATTAATAAGTGCCGATGAAATTCTTCTTGCCGATGTCCAGGCCGTTGTGGCGCAGGATGTCGTAGGCGGTGGTGGCGTGGAAGAAGAAGTGCGGCAGTGCGTAGTGGAACAGATAGCTCTGGCCGGTGAAGTGCTTGGTCTTTTCGCCGCTGCCGGTGGTGATTTCGCGCGTTTCGCTGCCTTCGATGGCCGCCTGCGGCACGCTGTCGATGTAGGCCAGCGTCTTGACGATGCGGGCTTTCAGCTCGGCGAAGGTGGTTTCGGTGTCGTCGTACGACGGCACTTCCAGGCCGCCCAGGCGGGCTGCTGCGCCTTTGGAGAAGTCGCAGGCGATCTGGATCTGGCGGGTGAACGGCAGCATGTCCGGGAACAGGCGGAACTGCAGCAGCGCGTTCGGTTCGATCTTTTTCTCGGTCGCGTGGGCCTCGGCTTTGTCGAGGATGGCCAGCAGGCTGTTGAGGATCTGCTTGAACACAGGAATGGAGGCGGAGTACATGGAGAAGGTGGTCATGGCGGGTTCCTCTGTTGAATGGAGCCGCGATGATAGCCTGCCTGTGGGTTTTTTGCTCGGGCCGTGATTTTTCATGCATTTTCCGTGCATAATTCCGATTAGTATTAGAAGAGTAATAGTAAAAAGTTTGCGCTACCACTTACTTACCGACTGACGATGCAAACTTACCAACCTACCCGTGATGGTGCATGACTAGCACCATCTATCAAAAAATGCGCGCCAGGCTGAGCGCGCTGTACGGTCTGTCCATCTACGGTGCGCTGCTGCTGGTGGTGTTCGGCGGTCTGGTGATCCCGGCCATTATCGGCAGCTACCTGCTGATCGGCGTGCACGAGCAGCAGTCGGCGCGCGCGACGCTGAAGGAATCGCTGCAGCGCAACGCCGACATCCTCGCGCTGGGCATGCAGGAGTCGCTGTGGAACATGAACGCCGAATCGGCCCATTCGCTGGTTGAATCGGTGATGCGCGACCGTTCCGTGCTGCAGGTGGAGGTGGTGGGCCAGGCCGACACCCAGTTCATGAAGCTGCATTCGCCGCGGCAGGCGACCGGCAACGTCTACCGCGCCGAGCGCGAGATCCTGGTGCGCGGCGAGCGCATCGGCCGCATCATGGTCGAGATGGACGACGCCCGCAGCCAGCAGGAATTGCGCGAGAAGCAGATTTCCTATGTGTTCGTGCTGGCGGCGCAGCTGATGGTGTCGCTGCTGCTGATCGTGCTGTTCCTGAATACCCGGCTGATCAAGCCGCTGCGCAAGCTGATGCGCTTCTCGGACCGCCTGTCGCACGGCGATTTCGAGACCCGGCTGGACCTGACCGGCAGCGACGAGCTGGGCCGCCTGGCCAGCCAGCTGGACCAGATGCGGGTGGCGATCAAGCGCCTGTTCGAGGACATCGGCCAGCGCGAGGAACGCTTCCGCACCATCGTCACGCAGGTGCCGGGCGCGGTGTTCCGCTTCCGTCCCAACGGTCCGATCGACTTCGTCTCCGACGCGATTGAAGAGATCTCCGGCTATTCGGCCGCGCAGTTCATGCGCAGCACCACGCATTCGTGGATCAACCTGATCGAGCCGGAAGACCGCGAGAAGCAGCGCCAGGCCGTGTCCGACGCGATCCACAACGGCGAGCCGTACGAGGTGGAATACCGCATCCTCGACGCCTCCGGCAACGAACGCTGGGTGGCCGAGAACGGCCAGCCGCAGCCGCACGACGGCGAGGGCAACGCGCCCTGGGTGGACGGCATCATCTCCGACATCAGCCAGCGCAAGCACAACGAGATGCGCATCGAGGCGCTGCTGGCCGAGCAGAGCGCGATCCTGGACAACGTGATGTTCGGCGTGATGTTCGTGCGTAACCGCCAGATCGTCTCGGTCAACCGCCGCTGCGAAGAGCTGTTCGGCTACGAGCCGGGCGCCATGACCGGCGCCTCCACCTCGATCGTGTTCCCGAATTCCTTCGACTTCGAATCGGCCGGCGCGCGCCAGTACCCGTCGCTGTCGAAGGGCGACTACTTCAACGAGGAGCGCCACTACCGCCGCAAGGACGGCAGCCTGTTCTGGTGCATGGTCAGCGGCTATGCGCTCGACCACAACCGCGCCAACGAGGGCAGCATCTGGGTGTATGCCGACGTCACGCAGCGCAAGGAGGCCGAGGAAAAGCTGCGCCTGTCGGCCACCGTGATCGAGCACATCGCCGACGGCGTGGTGGTGCTCGACGCAAGCGGCACCATCGTCGCCGTCAACCCGGCGTTCACGCAGATCACCGGCTACACCGAGGCCGAGGCGCTGGGCCGCGACCGCACGCTGACGCGCTCGGGCCGCCACGACGAGGAATTCTACGACGCCATGTGGCAGGAGCAGATGGAGAAGGGCTTCTGGCGCGGCGAGATCTGGAACCAGCGCAAGAACGGCGAGCTGTATCTGGAGTGGCTGACGGTGAGCGCGGTGCGCGACAGCCGCGGCGAGACCACGCATTACGTCGGCGTGTTCAGCGACATCACCAAGGTCAAGGAATCGCAGGAAAAGCTGGACCACCTGGCCCACCACGACCCGCTGACGGCGCTGCCGAACCGTTTGCTGTTCCACGACCGCCTGCAGCACGCCTTGCAGCGCGCCGCGCGCGACGGCGAACAACTGGCGCTGCTGTTCATCGACCTGGACCGCTTCAAGAACGTCAACGACACGCTGGGCCACCACATCGGGGACGAGCTGCTCAAGCAGGTCGCCAAGGCGCTGCAGGAGCGCCTGCGCGAGGGCGACACGCTGGCGCGCCTGGGCGGCGACGAGTTCATCGTCCTGCTGGAAAATATCGACAACGAGTTCGGCGCCAGCCAGGTCGCCGAGAAGCTGGTGCAGATGTTCGAGCAGCCGTTCATGGTGGCCGGGCACGAGCTGTTCGTCACCTGCAGCGTCGGCATCAGCCTGTTCCCGGAAGACGCGGTCGACCTGAACATGTTGATCCGTAACGCCGACGTGGCGATGTACCAGGCCAAGGCGCGCGGCCGCAACGGCTACAGCTTCTATGCGCCGTCGATGACCGGCGAGGGCGTCGAGCGCCTGCGCCTGGAGACCTTCCTGCGCCGTTCGATCGAGAAGGACGAGATCTTCCTGAACTACCAGCCGCAGGTGGAAATCGACACCGGCCGCCTGGTCGGCGTCGAGGCGCTGGTGCGCTGGAACCATCCGGAACTGGGCCTGATACCGCCGATCCGCTTCATTCCGCTGGCCGAGGACACGGGCTTCATCAACCAGCTTGGCAAGTGGGTGCTGGAAGAGGCCTGCCGCCAGATGATACGCTGGCAGGAGGCCGGCCTGGTCGTGCCGAAGATGGCGGTCAACCTGTCGGCCAAGCAGTTCGAGCGCGGCAGCATCGTCAACATGGTGGCCGACATCCTGCGTGAGACGGGGCTTGAACCTGGCCGTCTGCAGCTGGAAGTGACCGAATCGGTGATCATGAATACCGGCGACGCCATGGTCTTCATCAACGACCTGCATTCGATCGGCGTGGGCCTGGCGATCGACGATTTCGGCACCGGCTACTCGTCGCTGGCCTATCTGAAGCAGCTGCCGGTGCAGACGCTGAAGATCGACCGTTCCTTCATCAAGGATATCTCGACCGACGTCAACGACGAGGCGATCGCCATCGCGATTATCCAGCTGGGCAAGAGCATGAATCTTTCCGTTATCGCGGAAGGCGTGGAGACGGAAGAGCAGGCGGCGTTCCTGCTGCGCCATGGCTGCCATCTGGCGCAGGGCTATTTCTACAGCAAACCGCTGGCTGCCGCCGACATGCTGGACCGCTGGCACAAATAATAAAAACCGGAGACTGGTATGCACGGAGTGAAGACAGGATCGCGCCGCCGTTTTATTTTCGGCGGCGTGGCGGCCGTTGGCGCGCTGGTGGTGGGCTGGGGCGTGATGCCGGCGCGCCAGCGCTTGAACGCTTCGCATCCGCTGCCGGTGAGCGACGGCGCGGTGGCCTTGAATGGCTGGGTCGCCGTCGGCGCGGACGGCATGGTCACCGTGGCCATGCCGCGCAGCGAAATGGGGCAGGGCGTCCATACCGCGCTGCCGATGCTGGTGGCGGAGGAGCTGGACGTGCCGCTGGCCTCCGTGCGGCTGGTGCAGTCGCCCATCGATAAAATCTTCGGCAATATCGCCATGCTCAAGGACGGCCTGCCGTTCCACCCGGACGACAGCGGCAACCTGAAGGCGGCGGTGAGCTGGACCGTCGGCAAGGTGGCGCGCGAGCTGGGGCTGATCATCACCGGCGGCTCGTCCAGCGTGAAGGATGCGTGGCAGCCGATGCGCGAGGCCGGCGCTTCCGCGCGCGCGATGCTGGTCGCGGCGGCGGCCAGACAATGGAACGTGGGCGTCGCCTCCTGCCGTACCGAGGACGGTTTCGTGATCCACGCCGATGGCCGCAGGCTGGCCTACGGCGCGCTGGCCACTGCCGCCGCCACTTCCGAGCCGGGCGAGATCCGGCTCAAGTCACCCAAGGATTTCAAGCTGATCGGCCATGCGCAGCCGCGCCGGGATACGCCTTCCAAGGTCAATGGCACGGCGGCTTTCGGCATCGACGCGCGGCCTGCCGGCATGGTGTATGCGGCGGTGCGCATGTCGCCGGTGATCGGCGGGACTGTCGCCAGCGTCAAGCAGGATGCGGTGTTGAAGATGCCGGGCGTGCTGCGCGTGGTCGATTTTTCCAGCGCGCTGCCGGAGAAGACCGGTGCCGGCGCCGGTGTGGCGGTGGTGGCGTCGACCTGGTGGCAGGCCAGGCAGGCCGCGCTGGCGCTGGAGGTGCAATGGAATGCGGGAGCGCAGGCCGGCTTGTCCAGCGCCGCGATCTATGCAGACTTTGCCGCCAGGCTGGATGCGGAGTCGGGTCACGCCTACTACAAGGCCGGCGACATGGATGCGGTGGAAGGCAAGGCCGCCGGCGTCGCCAAAACCGTGAAGGCCGAGTACCGCGCGCCCTACCTGGCGCATGCGGCGATGGAGCCGGTCAACTGCACGGCGCAGGTCAAGGATGGCAAGGTGTATCTGTGGGCGCCGACGCAGTCGCCGGGATTTGCGGTGGAAACGGCGGCCAAGGTTGGCGGCGTCTCGACCGATAATGTGGTGCTGGTGGTGACGATGCTGGGCGGCGGTTTCGGCCGCCGGCTCGATGTCGACATGGTGGCGCAGGTGGTGGCGGTGGCCAAGGCGTCCGCCGGCGTGCCGGTGCAGATGATCTGGTCGCGTGAAGACGACATGACGCACGACGTGTATCGCCCGGCGGCGCTGGCGCGCTTCAACGCCAGCCTGGATGCGGCGGGCAATGTGCTCGGCTACGACAACAAGTCGGCCAGTGGATCGGTGTCGCACCAGTTCATGAAGCGCAACCTGGGCTTGCCGCCGGGTGGGCCGGACAAGACCACCGCCGAGGGCGAATTCGACATGCAGTACGAGTTTCCGAACCAGCGCATCGCGCATGTGATCGTGGACAGTCCGGTGCCATTGGGTTACTGGCGTTCGGTGGGGCACTCGCACAATGCGTTTTTCAAGGAGAGCTTTGTCGACGAACTCGCGCACGCGGCGGGCAAGGACAGCGTGGAGTTCCGGCGCGGCCTGCTGAAGCGGCATCCGCGCCATCTGGCGGTGCTGAATGCGGCGGTGGCCAAGGCCGGCGCCGCGCCGGAGGGGCGCGCGCACGGCGTGGCGCTGCACCAGTCGTTCGGCACCATCGTCGCGCAGGTGGCGGAGGTGTCGGTGGAGGGCACGGAGATCAAGGTGCACCGGGTGGTGTGCGCGGTCGATTGCGGGATCGCGGTCAATCCGAACATCATCGCGCAGCAGGTTGAGTCGGCGGTGGTGTTCGGGCTGTCGGCGGCGCTGTTCGGCGCGGTGACGATCAAGGACGGCAAGGTCGAGCAAAGCAATTTTGGCGATTATCCCGTGCTGCGCATGAACCAGGCGCCGGAGGTGGAAACCATCATCATGCCGAGCGCCGAGCATCCGGAAGGCATGGGCGAACCGGCCACGCCGCCGATCGCGCCTGCCGTCGCCAACGCGGTGTTTAAACTGACGGGCAAGCGCCTCCGCAGTTTGCCGCTGACGCTGTAGGTTCAATTCTTGTTAGAGAGAGGTCGGCATGAAGGCTGTCGTTACTGGTCATTCGCGGGGGCTGGGCCTGGCGCTTGCGGGCGAGCTGCTGTCGCGCGGGATTCCGGTGCTGGGTTTGGCGCGCGGAGAGAGTGCCGCGTTGCAGCAACGCTTCGGCGCGGCGCTGCGGCAGCAGGCGCTGAGTCTGGCCGATAGCGGCGCGGTATTGCGCTGGCTGGACAGCGGGGCTCTGGGCGATTTCCTGCAGGGCGAGGACGAGGTGCTGTTGCTCAATAATGCGGGCACCGTGCAGCCGACCGGCCGCGCCGACCGGCATGCCCCGGACGCCATCGCCGCGGCCATCGCGCTCAATGTCAGCGCGCCGCTGATGCTGACCAGCGCCTTCCTGGCGGCGACGCCGCTGGCGAAGCAGCGGCGCATCTTGCACCTGTCTTCGGGCGCCGCGCAGCAGGCTTATCCTGGGTGGAGCATCTATTGCGCCAGCAAAGCCGCACTCGACCATCATGCCCGCGCGGTGGTCGCGGACGCCATTCCCGACGTGCGCATCTGCAGCCTGGCGCCGGGCGTCATCGATACCGACATGCAGGCCGAGGTCAGGGGCGCCGAGCTCGATGGCTTCCCCCTGCGCCCGCGTTTCGAGCAATTGAAGGCCGAAGGTCACTTGAGCTCTCCGGCAGATTGCGCCCGCGAGGTGGTCGATTATCTGCTAGGGCCGGACTTCGGCAGCCAGGCGACCGCCGATTTGCGTAATCTCTAGGCCGTTATTTGGCGTTGAAGAATACCTGCTGCACGAACGCGAGCACGTCGCTGCGCGCTTGCACGGCCGCCGCCGTGTTGCGGCCGACGTGCAGACCGTATCGGGTGCACTTCTTGAAGAAGTCGGGGAGGGCCGCCGGCGCGAGGTCGGCACCGGTCAATTCCGAATGGATGGTCCAGCTTGCGATATCCCATTGCACCGTGCCGCAAGGTATGGCGCTGGGCGCCTTCGGCAGGATATGCAGCGGATAGGTTGCATCGAACGAATGGTAAGCGTTGGCATATTTGATGGTGCGGATCGAGGCGCCGGCGGTTTCGTACTGTGCCGCCAACTGCTCGCACGATTCGGCGCCGGTGTAGTCGTCTGCCGCTCCCAGCAGGTTTAGTATCGGCCCTCCGGTGAGGCGCGGCGACCAGTAGACCTGATTGCAGCCGGCATACACTGGTATGTGCAGCGCGAATTTGACATCGGACTTGATCACCGCGTGGCGCAGCGGTTCGATGGCGGTGCGGAAGGCCACCGAGCCGCCGCGCGAAAATCCCATCACGCCGATGCGGTCGGCATCGATGCGCGGGTCCGCTGCAAGCAATTGCAACGCCTGGAACGCGTCAATCAGATTGGCGGCCGGCGACAACAGGGTCTGGTCGGCGACAGTGCTGGTCACGCCGCGCGGCCCGAAGGTGTCGACCACCAAGGTCGCCACGCCAATGCCGTTGAGGGCATCCACCCACATCCGCGTGTTGCCCTCGACGCCGGCGCTGCCGTGCATCAGGATCATGGCCGGCACTTTCCCCGATGCGGCGGGAAGCTTCAGGTCGGCCCAGATTTTTTGCGGCGTCCAGTTCTGGCGGCGTTCGCGAGCCAGGTCGAACATGGTCGGCGGGGTGTAGCTGTCGAACGTAATGCGCTCGCCGGCGGGGGACTCGGCATGCGTCGTCGGCATCGCAAGGATAAGTACGCTCATCAGCAATGTGCGCAGCAGTGCCGTGAAGATCGCTTCCTTATGCATGTTTTGCCTGAGATGTTATTTAGTTGTCATTAATTATATGACACTTTTAATCTCGGCTGGATTAGTTCAGTGCGTTGCGCATCAAGGTGCGCAGGTTGCAGTCGCGCTGCCACTCGATGCGCTCTTCGCTGCTGACGGCCAGGCGGGTGAGTTCCTCGTCGCTTTGTTCCGACTGGGCCAGTACCAGGCGGTGGGCCAGGCCGGCGTCGGGCAGCATGGTGCCGAAGAAGGCCACCAGTTCGTGATGCTGGATCAGCAGCGTGGGGAAGTTTTCCACGTCCAGGTCGCCCACCACGTCCGCGTGGTCTTCGATGTCGATCCAGACGAAGAACTTGTCCGGATGGCGCGAAGCCACCTCGTCGAACGTCGCGCGATAGGATTCGCAAGTGCCGCACCATGCGGCGCACAGGCAGGCGACGATCCAGCGGTCGCCCGCCAGCGCGGCGGCGATTTCCTCGCGATTGTCGGAATTCAGGGTCAAACTGTGCATGGTGTTGGTTTGCTTGCGGCGGCCTCGGCGCCTGATGGGCGTATTCTACATGCCCGCGCGGGGTCGCGCCTGCCAGCCCGCCGGGTTAAAATACGGGATGCCTATTATTCTTGCCATTGAAACCTCTTCCGAACAAGCCTCCTGCGCCCTGCTGCGGGGCGAAACCGTCATCAGCCGCGTCTCCGAAGGCGTGCGCACCCATTCGCAATCGGTGCTGCCGATGATCCAGGAGCTGCTGGCCGAGGCCGGTATCGCGCTGAAGGACTGCGACGCGATCGCTTTCGGTTCCGGCCCAGGTTCGTTCACCGGCGTGCGCACGGCCTGCGGCATCGCCCAGGGGCTGGCGTTCGGCGGCAACCTGCCCGTGGTGCCGGTCGTGACCTTGGATGCGATGGCGCTGGCCTGCCATCAGCAGCAAGGCGCTCCCGAGGTGCTGGCCGTGCTCGACGCGCGCATGGGCGAGGTCTATTGGGCGCAATACCGTTTTGATCGCGACGCCGCGCCGGTCGCCGTGCTGCCGCCTGCGCTGTCGGCGCCGGACGGCGTGCAGCCGCAGGGCGCGCCTGTCGCTTGCGGCAACGGCTTGTCGGCCTATGCCGAGGCGTTCCCGGCAGGTGGCCATGCCGCCATCATGCCGCACGCGGCGCAGATCGCGCAGCTGGCCGCCATCGCCTTCGCCGAAGGCAGGACCGTGACCGCCGCCGAGGCGCAGCCGCTGTATTTGCGGAACAAGATCGCCTACACCCAAGCCGAGCGGCGCGACATGGCGGCCGCCAAAGCCGCTGAAGGTGGCGCATGAAGCAAATGTGGGATCTGGCACGTCTGAATTACGAACCAATGCAGCCGGCCGACCTGCTCGACGTGGTGGCGCTGGAGGAAAGTGTTTATCCGCATCCGTGGACGGCGGCCAATTTTGCCGATTCGCTCAGCAGCCAGTACGAGGCTTGGGTGCTGCGCGACCAGAATGGCGATCTGCTGGGTTATTTCCTGCTGATGGCGATCGTCGACGAGGCGCATTTGCTGAACGTGGCGGTGTCGGCCGAGAAGCAGGGGCAGGGGCTGGGCAGGTTCCTGCTGAACCAGGCCGTGGCGTGCGCGCGCGGGCTGGGCATGGAGTCGGTGTTGCTGGAAGTGCGGCCATCGAATACGCGGGCGCTGGAGATTTACGAGCGCTACGGATTTAAACATATCGGCCGGCGCAAGGGGTACTACCCAGCCGCCAATCAGCAACGCGAGGACGCGATCGTTATGCGGTTCGAAGTATGAGTCAGATGACAGCACGCAGTGCGGTGTTCCGGGAGGAGATGGGTGTCGGCACGCAATGGACGTTGCGCGACCGGCCTGTCGTCGAGGCCGCGCCTGAAACATTCGTGGTGGACGAGCCGGAGCCGGCCGAAGTGGCGGTTGCGCCTGTCGTTCCGCCGTCGATGCCGGAGCCGGTCGCCGAAGTCGTCATGGCGCCAGCTCCGGTCCCCGCTCCAGCGCCAGTCGCAGTCGCCGCGCCGGAAGACGAAGACTCCACCGCCTGGTTCGACGAGGCGCCGGCACCGGCACGCCCGGAGCCGGTCAGCGACGAAGCGATCGCCGCGATGGACTGGCCGGCCTTGAAGGCCGCCGTCGCCAGCTGCACCCGCTGCGGCCTGTGCGAAACGCGCCGCAACGCGGTCAACGGACGCGGCGCCGATGGTGCGTCGTGGATCGCCGTCATCGCCGCGCCATCGCGCCTGGACGAGAAAGACAACCAGCCGGTAGCGGGCGAAGCAGGGCAACTGCTGGACAATATGCTGAAGGCGATCGCGCTCAAGCCGGAGTCCGACGTGTATGTGACCAACCTGGTCAAATGCCGTCCTGCGGGCGCCGACGGTGCGGACCGCGCGCCGTCCGGCGAGGAACTGCTGGCCTGCCGTCCGTTCTTCGAACGCGAGCTGGCGCTGAGCGGCGCGACGATGGCCATGACCTTCGGCCAGTATGCCGCCAAGGGCCTGATGATGGGCCCGGCCGCGCGCGGCAAGGTGATGCGCTACGGCGCCGGAGAACTGCCGGTGGTCGCCACCTATCACCCGGACGACCTGCTGCGCAAGCCGGAAGACAAGGCCAAGGCCTGGGCCGACCTGTGCCTTGCCAGGACAGCCCGTGACTAGCCAGCCGCCCGACGCGCTCGATAATTACCAGGCGCGTTTCGAGCGGCGCTGGAGCCACCTGACCCGGCCGCACGTGCGCGCGCTGGCCTGGCTGCTGGACGCGCCCGATCTGCTCGATCCGGCATCGCCGCACTGGCAGGGCCGCATCGCCAGCCTCGGCGCGATGACGCCGGAAACCGCCGACTGGCTGGCCGCCCTTGAGCAAGACCCGATCCCGTTGGAAGCCGCGCTCGGCACGCGCCACTATTCCCGCCTCGGCCTGTATGCCGAAAAGCTGATGGCCTTCTACTTTGCCGAACACGGCAAGCTGGTGGCGCACGGCCTGCAGGTGCGCGCCAACCGCAACGACACCGTCGGCGAGTTCGACTTTTTGCTGCGCGACGGTGACGACCTGGTCCACATCGAATTCGCCACCAAGTTCTACCTGCTGGACGCCGGCTCGGCGGGCGCGGATTTCAACGGCCTGATCGGCCCCAACCTGGCCGATACGCTGGGCGCCAAGATGCGCAAGATCTTCGATAAGCAGTTGTCGCTGGCCAGCCATCCGGCCGCGCAGCCGCTGCTGCCGCAGCCGGTGGCGCGGGCGCAGGCGCTGGTCAAGGGCTGGCTGTTCTATCCCGGCGGCGAGGGCGCGCCGGCGATGTCCGGCATCTCGCAGCCGCACTGCCATGGCGACTGGATCACGCTGCGGCAGGCCGAAGACCTGGCGGGCGATTGCTACGCCATCATGCCGCGCCTGCACTGGCTGGCCCCGCTGAAGATGCGGGCCGATGGCGTGGCGATGAACAAGCAGGAGTTGCTGGCCGCGCTGCGCGAGCACATGGCGCAGCTTGCCACACCGGTGATGGTGGCGGAACTGCGGCGGGAAGGGGAATGGCTGGTGGAGCGGCGGCGGGGCTTTGCGGTCCCGGACGACTGGCGCTCTCAAGCCGCGCAGCGCCGCCGGGACGGGACGCTGCCGGCCTAGACAGATTTAATGCTTGGCTTCGCCGATCAGCGCGACGGAATCGAATTCGCGCTGGTTGGCCGCATGCTTGCGCATGATGACGAACATGGTGCCGGCCAGGAACAGGCCGAACAGCACGATGATGATGTCCAGGTTCAGGTGGCCGCGCAGCATCAGCGAATACACGGCCAACATGGTCAGGATCGACAGGTTCTCGTTGAAGTTCTGCACCGCGATCGAGTGGCCGGCGCTCATCAGCACGTGGCCGCGATGCTGCAGCAGCGCGTTCATCGGCACCAGGAAGAAGCCGCCCAGCAGGCCGACCAGGATCAGCAGCGGATAGGCCAAGGTCACCGAATGCACCAGCGTCATGCTCATGACGATCACGCCCATGGCGATGCCCATCGGGATCACCTTCAACGACTTGCGCAGCGAGACGAAGCGCGCAGACAGCACGGCGCCCAGCGCCACGCCGATCGCGACCACGCCCACCAGGCTGGTCGACTGCTCGTAGCTCAGCTTGAGCGTGCGGTTGGCCCACTCCAGCACGATGAACTGCAAGGTTTGCGCGGCGCCCCAGAACAGCGTGGTGACCGCCAGCGAGATCTGGCCCAGCTTGTCTTTCCACAGCAGGCCGTAGCAATTGGCGAAGTCGGTGATCAGCTTGATAGGATTGCGTTCCTGGTGGCCGTAGACGCAGCCGGTGTCCGGGATGCGGGTATTGAACAGCGCCGCCAGCATATAGATGCCGACCACCACGCACAGCGCCGCCTCGGGCGGGGTGTCGATGCCGGTGTCTATCATCGGTATGTCGAAGCCGAGCAGGAACGACGATACCTGGCCGCCCACCAGCTTGCCGCCCATGACGGTGCCGAAGATGATCGACATCACGGTCAGGCCTTCAACCCAGCCATTGGCGGCGACAAGTTTCTCTGCGGGAAGTAATTCGGTCAGGATGCCGTATTTGGCGGGGGAATATACTGCGGCGCCAAAGCCGACCAGCGCGTAGGCCAGCAGCGGATGCACATGCGCGAATATCAATAAACAGCCGGCTACTTTAA
The DNA here is from genome assembly GCF_964254095.1 of Duganella sp. LjRoot269. Taxonomy (NCBI): domain Bacteria; kingdom Pseudomonadati; phylum Pseudomonadota; class Betaproteobacteria; order Burkholderiales; family Oxalobacteraceae; genus Duganella; species Duganella sp. LjRoot269. Next base: position 2,757,861 of record NZ_CAXUSL020000001.1, read on the forward strand.
TCAGGTTAGAAATAAACATAACCTTGCCCTTGGGCATGGAGTCGGCGAAGGCGCCGACAAATGCTGCCAACAGCACGTAAAACAGCGTAAACGACAGCTTCAGTAGCGGCGTGATCCACGCCGGGGACTTCATCGTTACCAGCAAGTCGATCGCAACAAAGAGCAGCGCATTATCCGCCAAGGACGAAAAGAATTGCGCTGCCATAATGGTATAGAAACCACGATTCATTCTGGGATGCCTGAAAACTTATCTGGCTTGCTTTATACCATGCTTTGATCGTATTCCCAAGAATTGACCCGGACGGACCTGCCCGCACACGGTAAAATACGGCCTTCTAATATTCTGTTCGGAATGCTCATGCCAAGGCCGATAGTCGCTACCATTCACGTCGATTCCATCAAGCACAACCTGGCAGTGGCCAAGCAGCGCTCGCCCGGCGCCAAGGCGTGGGGCGTGCTCAAGGCCAACGGCTACGGCCATGGCCTGGAACGCGCCATGCGCGGCCTGGCCGAGGCCGACGGCCTGGCGCTGGTCGAGTTCGACAACGCGGTGCGCCTGCGCGAAATGGGCTGGAAAAAGCCCATCCTCTTATTGGAGGGATTCTTCGGTCCGGCGGATTTGAAGACCATGGCCGGCTACGACCTGCAGTCCGCCGTGCATTGCAACGAGCAGCTGGAGTGGCTGGAAGCGGCGCAGGAAAGCCTGAGCGCGCGCGGCATCAAATTTGACCTGCATCTGAAAATGAACACCGGCATGAACCGTCTCGGCTTCATGCCGGACGCCTACGCCGCCGCCCATGCGCGCCTGAGCGCGATTTCCTGCGCCGGCAGCATCACGCTGATGACCCATTTCGCCAACGCCGACGACGTCGACCATCCGCTGATGCCGATCACCGAGCAGATCCGCCGCTTCGAGCTGGGCGCGGCCGGCTTGCCGGGCTTGCGCAGCCTGTCGAACTCGGCCGGCGTGCTGCTGCATCACGATACCTTGCGTAACGACTGGGTGCGTCCCGGCATCATGCTGTACGGCGGTACGCCGGGCGGCGGCACCGCCGAGGAGTTCGGCCTGCAGCCGGCGATGACCTTGAGCAGCGAACTGATCGGCATCCAGGACATCGCCGCCGGCGACGCGGTCGGCTACGGCAGCCGCTTCCAAGCCGAGGGGCCGATGCGCATCGGCGTGGTGGCCTGCGGTTATGCGGACGGCTATCCGCGCCACGCGCCGCTGGGCACGCCGGTGCTGGTCGACGGCGTCAAGACGCGCCTGGCGGGCCGGGTGTCGATGGACATGCTGACCGTCGACCTGACCGGCCTGCCGTCGGCGCGCGTGGGCAGCAAGGTCACGCTGTGGGGCCGGGGCTTGCCGATCGACGACGTGGCCGAATCGGCCGGCACCATCGGCTACGAGCTGATGTGCGCGCTGGCGCAGCGCGTGCCGGTGGTCGAGGGCTGAGGAGAGGATTCAATACGTGGCCAAGCCCAAGACCAACTATACCTGCAGCGAATGCGGCGGCACCGCCACCAAGTGGACCGGCCAGTGCTCGTCCTGCCAGCAGTGGAACACGATGGTGGAAACCGTCATCGAGGCGGGCGGCAACAACCGCTATTCGCAGCCGCAGCATCTGTCGCTGGCGCAGACGGCGCCGGTGCTGTCGCTGGCCGACATCGACGCCATCGACGTGCCGCGCTTCGGCACCGGCATCGAGGAATTCGACCGCGTGCTGGGCGGCGGCCTGGTGTCCGGCGGCGTGGTGCTGATCGGCGGCGACCCCGGCATCGGCAAGTCGACCCTGCTGCTGCAAGCGCTGGCCAACGTCTCCCACCTGAAAAAAGTGCTGTATGTCAGCGGCGAGGAATCCGGCGCCCAGATCGCGTTGCGCGCCAAGCGGCTGAACATCGACGCGCGCGACCTGAAATTGCAGGCTGAAATCCAGCTGGAAAAAATCCTCGGCACGCTGGCCGACCTGAAGCCGGAAGTGGCGGTCATCGATTCGATCCAGACCGTGTATTCGGACGCGCTGAGTTCGGCGCCCGGGTCGGTGGCGCAGGTGCGCGAATGCGCGGCGCAGCTGACGCGGGTGGCCAAGCAGACCGGCATCACCATCATCCTGGTCGGCCACGTGACCAAGGAAGGCGCGCTGGCCGGGCCGCGCGTGCTCGAGCACATCGTCGACACGGTGCTGTATTTCGAGGGCGACAACCATTCGAGCTTCCGCCTGGTGCGGGCGATCAAGAACCGTTTCGGCGCGGTCAACGAGCTGGGCGTGTTCGCGATGACCGAGAAGGGCTTGAAGGGCGTGTCCAATCCGTCGGCGCTGTTCCTGTCGCAGCATGACAACCAGGTGCCGGGTTCCTGCGTGATGGTGACGCAGGAGGGTACCCGGCCTTTATTGGTGGAAATCCAGGCGCTGGTCGACGCTAGCCACCTGCCTAACGCGCGCCGTTTGTCGGTCGGTCTGGAGCAAAATAGGCTGGCGATGTTGCTGGCGGTATTGCACCGTCACGCGGGTATCGCGGCGTTCGACCAGGACGTGTTCATCAATGCCGTGGGCGGCGTCAAGATCACCGAACCGGCGGCCGACCTGGCGGTATTATTAGCGATTAATTCGTCGATGCGCAGCAAGCCCTTGCCGCGCGGATTCGTGGTGTTCGGCGAGGTCGGCCTGGCGGGCGAGATCCGGCCGGCGCCGCGCGGACAGGAGCGCCTGCGCGAGGCGGCCAAGCTGGGCTTCTCGATGGCGATGATACCGACCGCGAACGCGCCCAAGCAGCCGATCGAGGGCATGACCATCATCGCTGTTGATCGTATCGATGATGCCTTCAATAAGCTGCGCGAAATCCAATAACGTTGTATTGTTACGGGTTGTAATCGGTAATACTGAATAACAAGTAATAAAGGACAGGATAGTGTTAGTTGATCAAAGATCGATGGCGCGCAAGATCGTGCGCGCCAAGGTAGTCTTGGCGATGGATGGCATGCCGCCCCAGCAGGGCAGGACGATCGATATCAGCTCCAACGGACTCTCGCTCACGTTCGACCACAAGCTGGCCGTCGGGCACATGGGCCAGGTATCGTTTGAATTGTTCATCGACGGCAAGGCGCAGATTTTGAGCAGCCGTTCCAAGGTGAGCTACTGTATTTTCAGCGGCGACCATTTCAAGATCGGCCTGCAGTTCCTCAATCCGGACGCGGCCACCACCACCGCCGTCAATAAATTCCTTCGCTAGGCCCGACGTAGCGGGCCCTCGGGCGTATCGGGTGGTTGGCCTGCACCTGTTCCAGTGCATGCGCCAGCCAGCCGACGCAGCGTCCCAGCGCAAACAGGATGAAGGGCGCGTCGTCCGGCAGTTGGTGTGCCGCGGCGAGCAGCGTCAGCGCAAAGTCGATGTTCGGCAGTTCGCCCGCCTGCGCTTCTGCCGCGGCGGCGAGGGCTGCATACGGTTCCATTTTCGGTAATAAATTCAACAGGGTACGCGCGCGCGCGTCGCCTTCCGGATACAGCGGATGGCCGAACGCGGGCAGCGGCCGGCCGCTTGCCAGCCATTGCCCGATGGCTGTTTCGGCGCCATGCAGCTTGGCGGCGGCGGTGAGCCGGCCGAATTCCGCCGAGGCGCCGCCGTGCAGCGGGCCGGTCAGCGTGGTGAAGCCGGCCAGCACGCCGGCGGCCAGCGAGGCGCCGGTGGAGATGGCCACCCGCAAGGCGAAGGTCGAGGCGTTCAGTTCATGGTCAGCCATCAGCACCAGCGCGCGGCGGATCATGTCTTCGGCGTCGGGACGTTGCCAGGCTTGCGCCAGGCGCCGGCTGATGGTGCACGCCCCGGCCGTCGGCGGACCGGCCATCGCCTGCGTCAGCGTGGCCAGCACGCAGGCGGCCTCGGCGCGCAAGTCGGCGGCGGGACGGCCCAGTGTAGGCGGATCGCCGGCGCTGCGCAGCGCAAGGGCGAGCAGGCCGGCGCCCAGCGCGCTGTCGGTCACGATTGGTGCGGCGGAATCGGCCAGCGGCAGCGACGGCGGCTGACCGGGCTCGGATTGCCACAGCAGCATGGCGATATCTTCCAGCGTGGCGGTGACCGACAGTTCTGCGGCGTCCTGGCCGCGATAGAAGAGGCGGCCGTTGTGCACGGTGGAAATGGCGGAGGGCAGCACCGGGTCGCCCCATTGCATGGCCTGCGCGGAGACGACGTCGATCTTGCGGCGGCCGTTGCTGCGCTGGGCCATGCGCGCGATATCGTCGCGGTGGTAGAGGCTGCGGCGCGGATCGGCATCGTCGGTCTTGGCGCGTATCTTGCCACGGCTGACGTTGGCGTACAGCGTTTGCGGGCGGACATTCAATACCTTCAAGGCTTCCGCCGCTGTCATCCACACCATTGCAGATTTCCTATGTTGACACTTCAAGTCAAGATTGACGCCCCCTGCGGGCAGTCCTAAGCTGGGACAGCATATCAATTCCCGGAGCGCTCATGTCTAAAATGTTAGAGGCTGTCTGGTCGTCGCTGGCGTTGCCGCCGTCGGCGCTGCAGGCGGTCGATTTTACCGGCGAAGGCGCGTTGCCTTCATGTTACGCGGTGACGGACCTGGCGGCGGCGTCGGTGGGCGCGGCGGCGCTGGCGGTGCGCGAGCTGATCGCGGCGCAGGGCGGGCGGCCGGCGCGCGTGCGGGTGGACCGGCGGCTGGCGTCGTTATGGTTCAGTTGGTCCATCCATCCGGTGGGCTGGGAGCGGCCGCCGTTGTGGGACGCGGTGGCGGGCGACTACGCCACCGCAGACGGCTGGATACGCTTGCATACCAACGCGGTGCATCATCGGGATGCGGCGCTGGCGGTGCTGGGCGTTGCCGTCGACAGGGACGCCGTGACGCGGGCGGTGGCGCGCTGGCGCGGCGCCGAACTGGAGGCGGCCGTGGTGGCGCAGGGCGGCTGCGCGGCCGTGATGCGGTCAAGCGCGGAATGGGCGGAGCACGAGCAGGGCAGGGCGGTGGCCGCCGAACCGCTGATCGCGCTGGCCACCGCGCCGGGCAGCTTCAATGCCGGCTGGGCGGGGACGCCGTCGCGGCCGCTGGCGGGGCTGAAGGTGCTGGACTTGACGCGGGTATTGGCGGGGCCGGTGGCGACGCGCTTCCTGGCCGGCTACGGGGCCGACGTGCTGCGCATCGATCCGCCGGGCTGGAGCGAGCCGGGCGTGATACCGGAGGTGACCTTGGGCAAGCGTTGTGCGCGGCTGGATCTTCGTTCGGAAGACGACAGGGCGATATTTTCCGGATTGCTGGCGCAGGCGGATGTGCTGGTGCATGGCTATCGCCCGGCGGCTTTGGAGCGGCTGGGATTCGACGAGGATGTGCGCCGGCGCTTGAATCCGGGGCTGATCGACGTGGCGCTGGATGCGTATGGCTGGACCGGGCCGCTGGCCGGACGGCGCGGCTTCGACAGCCTGGTGCAGATGAGCGCGGGAATCGCGGACCGGGGCATGCACTGGCAGGGGGCTGCAAAGCCGGTGCCGCTGCCGGTGCAGGCGCTGGATCATGCGACCGGCTACCTGATTGCCGCGGCGGTGGTGCGCGGGCTTTTGCACCGGCTTGCCGATGGAAACGTCGCGACCGCCCGCTTGTCGCTGGCGAGGACGGCGTTGCTGTTGGCGCAGATGTCGCCGGATGGCGGCGTGGACGCGGGCGCGTTGGCGCCGGCGAGCGATGCCGATCTGGCGCCGGCGCTGGAGCAGACCACGTGGGGGGCAGCGCGCCGCTACTGGCCGCCGGTGGCGATCGACGGTGCGCCCATGGCCTGGGACCGGCCGGCCAGCGCACTTGGCTCGGCGCCGCCCAATTGGTAGTAAAGCGGAGGTTCCAAAGCAGAAGTGCAAATCCCGTTCTGTTCGCCGCTTTGAAAATCCGCCGATGTTGCATACTACCTAACCAAACTCGGCGGAACGGACCATGGCCACCTCCAGCATCAGCAGCACCACGAACACCGCCAATTCGGCGATATCGACCGACGTCTACAACCGCGTCCAGCAGACGATGGCGTCGCAGAACAGCGCCGCCACCAAGCTGAACACGACGCTGAAGAACGACCAGACCAAGCTGTCGGCGCTGGGCCAGCTGCAAAGCGCGCTGGCCAGCTTCCAGTCGGTCGCGGCCAGCCTGAGCGGCAGCGGCCTGAGCACCAGCGCCGCCAGTTCGGTCAAGAGCGTGTTGACGGCCAGCTCCACCGGCACCGCCAAGGCCGGCACCTATGCGGTGGACGTCAAGCAGCTGGCGCAGGGCCAGTTCCTGACCAGCGACGCCTTCCCCGCGTCCGACAGCAAGATCGGCAGCGGCGCCGCCACCACGGTCAAGATCGACTTCGGCACGGCCGGCGGCGACAAGGGCTTCGTCATCAACGGCACGGCGAGCAGCAAATCGATCACCATCGACAGCAGCAACAATACGCTGGACGGCATCGCCGCCGCGTTCAAGGCGGCCGGCGTGGACGTCAAGGTGGTCAAGGGCGACGACGGCAAGTTCTCGCTGGCGATCGCCGGCCAGAGCGGCGCCGCCAACAGCATGCGCATCAGCGTCAGCGGCGACGCGGCGCTGAAGGGCATGCTGGCCTTCGACCCCGACGGCAAGCAGGAACTCAAGCAGACCAGCGCCGCGATGGATGCCATCCTGACCGTCGACGGCAAGGACGTCACCAGCCCCAGCAACACGCTGGACAAGGACAAGGCCATCGCCGGCGCCACGCTGACCCTGACCGCCACCGGCAAGACCGACGTCACCATCACCCAGGACGCGAGCCAGATCGGCGCCAACCTGAAATCCTTCGTCAGCGCCTACAACGACCTGAACAAGAAGCTGCAGGCGCTGCAAAAGGGCGAACTGAAGTCCGACACGGCGATGGGGCAGGTCACCAGCCAGTTCAACCTGCTGCTGAAAACCGGCGGCGGCAGCGTCTCGATTTCGGCGCTGAACGCGGCAGGCGTCACCCAGGACAGCAGCGGCAACCTGGTGGTCGACGACAAGAAACTGCAGGCCGCGCTGACGGCCGATTCGTCGGCGGTCGGCAAGCTGTTCACCAACAACGGCAAGGGCATCGCCGACCTGATGGCCGCCAAGGCCGGCGCGCTGACCTCGGACAGCAGCGTCATCAGCAAGGAGGCCAGCCTGGTCAGCCGGGACATCACCAACATCAACAACAAGCGCACCGTGCTGACCAAGGCGCTGACGGCGCAGGCCACCGCGCTGGCGGCGCTGTACACGGCGCAGGCGCAAACCGGCGCCGGCAGCGCGTTGAACGGGGCTGCGGGCAGTTCCGGCAGCTTGTTCGACATGCTGGGTTGACCGCAACGACCTATTTTTAACGAATTCCTTGCATCGAAACTGGCTATGCCCGATCATCACGGCTTGTGAATGATTCCACTTTCGGAGGTGCTATGGCAGGGAAGTTCGTTGGTGCGGCGCTGTTGGCGGCGGGTTTGATGGCCGGTGCGGTGCAGGCGCAAGAGGAAAAAGTCCTCAATATCTACAACTGGTCGGACTATATCGCCGACGATACCGTTAAGAATTTTGAAAAAGAAACCGGTATCAAGGTCCGTTATGACCTGTTTGATAACAACGAAATCCTGAACTCCAAGCTGGTGGCCGGCAAATCCGGCTACGACATCGTGGTGCCGACCGCCCAGTGGGCGCGGTTGCAGATCGACGGCAAGCTGCTGCGCAAGCTGGACAAGTCCAAGCTGACCAACCTGAAGAACATGGACCCGGCCATCCAGGCCAAGCTGGCCAATATCGACCCGGGCAACGACTACCTGGTCGACTGGCTGTGGGGCTATACCACGGTCGGCATCAACGTCAACAAGGTCAAGGCCGCGCTGGGCGCCATGCCGATGCCGGACAATGCCTGGGAGCTGATCTTCAATCCGAAATACGCGTCCAAGCTGAAATCGTGCGGCGTTTCCTTCCTCGACTCGCCGTCGGAAGTGCTGCCGGCCGCGCTGATCTACCTGGGCAAGCCTGCCTACTCGAAAAACGCCGCCGACTACACCGAGGCCGGCAAGATGCTGCAGGCGATCCGTCCCTACGTCACGTTGTTCAGCTCGTCCGGCTATATCAACGACATGGCCAACGGCGCCGTCTGCGTGGCGCTGGGCTGGTCGGGCGACATCAACATCGCCCGCCAGCGCGCCATCGACGCCAAGAACGGCAACGTGATCGAAGTGCTGATACCGAAGACCTCGGCCGCGCTGGTGTTCGACACGATGGCGATCCCGGCCGACGCGCCGCACCCGAACAACGCCCATTTGTGGATCAACTACATCATGCGGCCGGAAGTGCACGCCAGCCTGACCAACAAGGTGTTCTATGCCAACCCGAACACGGCCAGCCTGAAGTTCGTGCGCAAGGATATCGCCAGCAACAAGACGGTGTTCCTGTCCGAGGCCGACAAGCAGCGCATGGCGGCGCCGGAAGCGGTGCCGGCCGACATCCGCCGCAACATCACGCGCGTCTATACGAAGTTTAAAACGGCAATGTAAACGATGATCGGCGCGAGTGGCGGGTCTTGAAGGACACGCCGCTGGCGCCGAAAAGGCTTCAATGAAGCTGCTGCTACTCGTGGTAGCGGTCGTTCAGTTTGTGCTTGCTGCCGCGCATTTCCTCCACCAGTTCGTACACAACCAAGGCAATCATTCCTCCGAAGATGCCCATAGTGAGCAAGGTAAACATCGCATCCTCCCTCAAGTTGATACGATTAAACTTTAGCAGATGGTTGCCGCTTTACAAGCTCTGCGTTGCGATTTCTCCCGTTTATTTCACCACCAGGTCGGCAGCCATCACCGCCTTCAGGTAGACGCTCATCGCATTGCCGGGGTCGCGCTGGGAAAACCACCAGGCGCTGGCCTTGCGGATGTCCCATTCCAGGTCGTCGCCGGTCAGCAACAGCGAGGCCACCTGGCCCAGCGTCGGCTGGTGGCCGACCACCAGCACCGAATCCTTGTTGCCCGGCCAGTTGGCCGCCTTGAGGATGTCGGCCGGATCGGCGCCGGGCGCCAGGTCGGTGTGCATTTTGAATTTGCGGCCCAGCGCCTCCACCGTCTGCAAGGTGCGCACGGCCGGGCTGGCCAGGATGCGGCAACTGTCGGGCAGCTGGGAATCGAGCCACTGGCCCATGCGGCGCGCCTGTTTCTGGCCCTTGACGGTCAGCGCGCGTTCCAGATCGGACATGCCGGGCGCCATCTCTTCCGCCTCGGCGTGCCGCCACAAAATGAGATCCATGTTTTTCTCCTGACTGACATTTGAAAAAAGATCCCCACGGCGCGCCTCCCGGCCCGCCGCCACCTTATTGTTATTCTCCCAAATGGCCTTGGGCCGTGCCCAGCGTGTCCATCAAGTGCTGCTGCGCGCTGTAATGAACCTGCTTGCCGCGCGGCTTGCGGCGCTGGTAGTGGCCGTCCGGTTCCAGCTCCCACGCGTTCATGTTGTCCTTCAGATAAGGATTCAATCCCTCCGCCAGCACCCGCCGCTTGAGCGCCTTGTCCAGGACGGGGAAGGCGACTTCGATGCGGCGGAACAGGTTGCGGCTCATCCAGTCCGCGCTGGCCAGCATCACGTCGTGCGCCAGGTCGTTGCGGAAATAGTAAATCCGGCTGTGTTCCAGGAAGCGGCCGATGATGGAGCGCACGCGGATATTCTCCGACAGCCCCGGCACGCCTGGCTTCAGCGTGCAGGCGCCGCGCACGATCAGGTCGATCTTGACGCCGTCCTTGGACGCCGCGTACAGCGCGCGTATCACCGACTCATCCACTAGTGCATTTATTTTAACAATAATCCGTCCCGGACGTCCGGCGCGCGCGATACGCGCTTCGTTGCGGATGGACTTGATGATTTCGTTCTGCAGCGCGAACGGCGCCAGCCACAAATGCGTCAGCCGGTGCGGCTTGGTCAGGCTGGTCAGGTGGATGAACACCTCGTTGACTTCCTGGCTGATGCCCGGATGGCAGGTCAGCAGGCCGAAATCGGTGTAGAACTTGGTGGTGGTCGGGTGATAGTTGCCGGTGCCGAGGTGGGCGTAGAAGCGCAGCTTGTTGTCCTCGCGGCGTATCACCAGCGCCACCTTGGCGTGCGTCTTCAGGCCGACCACGCCGTACACCACCTGGGCGCCGGCCTGTTCCAGCTTGTCGGCCCAGTTGATGTTGGCCTCCTCGTCGAAGCGTGCCTTCAGCTCGACGATGACGGTCACTTCCTTGCCCGAGCGCGCCGCCAGGATCAGCGATTCCATCAGGTCCGAGTTCATGCCGGTGCGGTAGATGGTCTGCTTGATGGCCACCACGGCCGGATCCATCGCCGCGCTGCGGATGAAGTCGATCACCGTCTGGAAGGTCTGGTAGGGGTGGTGCAGCAGGATATCGTTTTCACGCAGCGCCGCGAAAATGTCCGGGCTGCCCGGCTTTTGCGCGATGCCGGGGATGAAAGGCGGGAAGCGCAGCGTCGGGTTGTCGACGTGGTCCATGATCTCGGTCAGGCGCACCAGGTTGACCGGGCCGTTGACGGCGTACAGCCGGCTCTGGTGCAGGCCGAACTGGTCGAGCAGGAATTGCGACAGTTCCGGCGGGCAGTTCTTGGCCACTTCCAGCCGCACCGAGGTGCCGAACTGGCGGCCCTGCAACTCGCCCTTCAAGGCCTGGCGCAGGTTCTTGACCTCGTCCTCGTCGACCCATAGGTCGGAGTCGCGGGTGACGCGGAACTGCGAATAGGCAATCACCTCGCGGCCGGCGAACAGGTCCGAGATGTGCGCGTGGATGATGGACGACAGCAGGCAGAACGACACGCCGCCGCTCTTCGACAAATGGTCGGGCAGGCGGATCACGCGCGGCAGCACGCGCGGCGCCTTGACGATGGCGATCGCGGTGCCGCGGCCGAACGCGTCCTTGCCGGACAGCGAGACGATGAAATTGAGGCTCTTGTTGACCACTTGCGGGAACGGGTGGGCCGGATCCAGGCCGATCGGCGTCAGCAGCGGCCGCACCTCGGTGTCGAAGTATTCCTTGACCCAGGCGCGCTGCGCATCGTTGCGCTCGTTGTGGCGCACCAGGTGCACGCCGTTGGCGGCCAGCTGCGGCAGCACTTCCTGGTTGAGGATTTCATATTGGTGGGTCACCAGCGCGTGGCATTCATTGCTGATGCGCGACAGCGTGGCCACCAGGGCGGGGTGGTTGGACATCGAGCCGTCGACGCTGCCGGCCGCCAGCAGGCTGGCCACGCGCACTTCGAAGAATTCGTCCAGGTTGCTGCTGGCGATGCACAGGTAGCGCAGCCGCTCGAGCAAGGGAATGCTCTTGTCTTCCGCTTGCGCCAGCACGCGCCGGTTGAACATCAGTTGCGACAGCTCCCGGTCCAGGAAGGCGGAATTCTTGTTTACGTCAGCATGCAAGTCAGGCTTCATGTCTTTTTGTTCACTTTGCAGTTAATCTCATTCTATCCTGAACGCGGAAGGATGATGCAACAGTGTAAAGAAGAAATATGACAAGTCCGTGACAAAGGCTGTCATAAATGACCGTTCGGTTACGCCAATTATGACAGGAAGGGCGTAACATATGCGGGCACCATGGCCTGTTCTCATAGGGAAGCACTGCGCAAATCGAGTCAAAATAATATTTTTTACAGATTCGGTGGATGTCATAAACCTGTCATATTCGGGCGGTAGACTGCGCAGCATCCTAACCTGTCATAACAAAGGACTTGAAATGCGACTCAAACAATTGTTCTCCTCCCTGGTAGTAGGCGTATCTGCCGTTATGGCATTCTCGTCCGCCGCCCACGCCGCCGATATGACCGGCGCCGGCGCCACCTTCCCATATCCTATCTACGCCAAATGGGCTGAAGCTTACAAAGCCAGCACCGGCAACGGCCTGAACTATCAGTCCGTCGGTTCGGGCGCGGGTATCAAGCAGATCAAGGCCAAGACCGTCGATTTCGGCGCCTCCGACATGCCGCTGAAAGCGGAAGAACTGGACGCCGAAGGCCTGATGCAATTCCCGGCCATCATGGGCGGCGTTGTGACCGTGGTCAACCTGGACGGCATCACCCCCGGCCAGCTGAAGCTGACCGGCCCGGTTGTCGCCGACATCTACCTGGGCAAGATCACCAAGTGGAATGACGCCGCGATCACCGCGCTGAACCCAGGCGTGAAGCTGTCGGGCGAAGACATCACCGTGGTGCACCGCGCCGACGGTTCGGGCACGTCCTTCCTGTTCACCGACTTCCTGTCGAAAACCAATGCCGAGTTCAAGACCAAGATCGGTTCCGGTACCGCCGTCAAGTGGGCCGTCGGCGTCGGTGGCAAGGGTAACGAAGGCGTCGCCGCCAACGTGCAGCGCATCAAGGGTTCGATCGGCTACGTCGAGTGGGCTTATGCCAAGAAAAACAAGATGGCGCACACCCAGCTGAAAAACAAGGACGGCAACTTCCTGCAGCCTGACGACGACTTCTTCAAAGCCGCCGCCGCTTCGGCCGAGTGGACCAAGACCCCGGGCTTCGGCGTGGTGCTGACCGACCAGGCCGGCAAGAACTCGTGGCCGATCACCGGCGTGTCGTTCATCCTGATGCACAAAGCCCAGGCTGACGCAGCCAAAGGCAAGGAAGTCGTCAAGTTCTTCGACTGGGCCTTCAAGAACGGCGGCGCCGCTGCCACCGAACTGGACTACGTGCCGCTGCCGGCATCGGTTGTCAAGCTGGTACAGGATTCCTGGAAAGCCAACCTGAAAGACGCTTCGGGCAAGGCGATCTACTAATCCGGACCGTCCCTTCGCCGCGGCGCAGCAGCAAGCGCGGCGGCGAGGGGGTTAGCCTGCGCCTCCCGACCGGGAGCCGCAGGCTAGCTTACATCCACGAGACAATAATATGAGCGCCGATATCACTTCCACGTCTATGAATAAACCGGAACCCGCCTTGGCCACCCACACTTCCGCCGCGATCACCGCCGCGGAACAGGCCGCAATGCAGGCCATGCACCGCACCATGCGCAACCAGCGCATCCAGGACTTCTTCTTCCACAAAACCACGATGCTGTTCGCGCTGTCCGTGCTGGCGGTGCTGTCGGGCATCATCGTCACGCTGGTCATCGGCGCCTGGCCGGCGTTCAAGGAATTCGGCCCGGCCTTCATCACCACCGTCGAGTGGGATCCGGTCAACGACAAGTACGGCGCGCTGATCGCCATCGTCGGCACCCTGGCCACGTCCGGCATCGCGCTGCTGATCGCCTTCCCGGTCAGCTTCGGCATCGCGCTGTTCCTGACCGAGATCTGCCCGGCCGGCCTGCGCCGCCCGCTGGGCACGGCGGTCGAGCTGCTGGCCGGCGTGCCGTCCATCATCTACGGCATGTGGGGCCTGTTCGTGTTCGCGCCGCTGTTCGGCGATTACGTGCAGCCGCTGCTGAAGAACACCCTGGGCCACCTGCCCATCATCGGCCAGTTCTTCAGCGGCCCGACCATGGGCATCGGCATCCTGACCGCCGCGCTGATCCTGGCCGTGATGATCATCCCCTTCATCTCGTCGGTGATGCGCGACGTGTTCGAGATCGTGCCGGCCGTGCTGAAGGAATCGGCCTACGGCCTGGGCTGCACCCGCTGGGAAGTGGTGCGCAAGATCGTGCTGCCTTACACCAAGACCGGCGTGGTCGGCGGCGTCATGCTGGGACTGGGCCGCGCGCTGGGCGAAACCATGGCCGTGACCTTCGTCATCGGCAACGCCAACAAGCTGTCGTGGTCGCTGTTTGCGGCGGGCAACTCGATCGCCTCGACCCTGGCCAACGAATTCGCCGAGTCCGACACCGTGCTGCACACGTCCTCGCTGTTCGCGCTGGCACTGATCCTGTTCGTGATCACCTTTATCGTTCTGTCCGCCGCCAAGCTGATGCTGGCCGGCATGTCTCGCAAGGAAGGCGTCAAATAATGAACCAAGTCATGAACCCTGTCTACCGCAAGCGCCTGCTGACGCACCGCATCGGCATCGCGCTGTCGGTCGGCGCGATGTCGATCGGCCTGCTGGTGCTGGCGTGGATCCTGGTCACGCTGGCGATCAAGGGCTTCGGCGCGCTCAGCGTCAACCTGTTCACGCAAACCACGCCGGCCCCCGGCAGCGAAGGCGGCGGCCTGGCCAACGCCATCGTCGGCTCGCTGATGATCGTCGGCCTGTCGACCGCGATCAGCACGCCGATCGGCATCCTGGCCGGCATCTACCTGGCCGAATACGGCGAGGAGAACAAGGTCGCGGCCATCACCCGCTTCGTCACCGACATCATGCTGTCGGCGCCGTCGATCGTGGTCGGCATGTTCGTCTGGGCCATGTACGTGGCCACCGCCAAGCACTATTCCGGCTACGCCGGTTCGCTGGCGCTGGCTTTGATCGCGATTCCGGTGGTGGTGCGCACCACCGACAACATGCTGCGCCTGGTGCCCAACAGCCTGCTCGAAGCGGCCTTCGCGCTCGGCGCGCCGCGCTGGAAGGTGGCGATGATGGTGCGCCTGCGCGCCGTCAAGGCCGGCGTGATCACCGGCGTGCTGCTGGCCGTGGCCCGCATCTCCGGCGAGACCGCGCCGCTGCTGTTCACCGCGCTCAACAACCAGTTCTTCAGCGCCGACATGAACGCGCCGATGGCCAACCTGCCGGTGGTGATCTACGGCTTCGCCATGAGCCCGTACGACAACTGGCGCGAGCTGGCCTGGGGCGGCGCGCTGTTGGTGACCTTCAGCGTGTTGGCGCTGAATATCATCTCGCGCACCCTGTTCAGCCAGAAAATCCCGAATTAATTGAATAAAGCGATCAATCATGAATACGCAACTGAGCCCAGAAAATGTCATCGCCATGAACGGCAAACGCAAAACCATCGAGATCTCCGGCCTGAACTTCTTCTACGGTAAGACCCAGAGCCTGACCAACGTCAACCTGGACATCCACGAGAAGCAGGTCACCGCCTTCATCGGCCCGTCCGGCTGCGGCAAGTCGACGCTGCTGCGCACCTTGAACCGCATGTACGACCTGTATCCGGGCCAGCGCGCCGAGGGTTCGATCATGTACCGCGGCCGCAACATCCTCGAGGACGGCCAGGACGTCAACATGCTGCGCGCCAAGGTCGGCATGGTGTTCCAGAAGCCGACGCCGTTCCCGATGTCGATCTACGACAACATCGCCTTCGGCGTGCGCCTGTATGAAGACCTGTCGAAAGGCGAGATGGACGAGCGCGTCGAATGGGCGCTGAAGAAGGCAGCGCTGTGGGGCGAGGTCAAGGACAAGCTGACCAAGAGCGGCCTGTCGCTGTCGGGCGGCCAGCAGCAGCGCCTGTGCATCGCGCGCGGCGTCGCGGTCAAGCCGGACGTGCTGCTGCTCGATGAGCCGACCTCGGCGCTGGATCCGATCTCGACCTCGAAGGTGGAAGAGCTGATCAGCGAACTGAAGCAGGACTACACCATCGCCATCGTCACCCACAACATGCAGCAGGCGGCGCGCTGCTCGGACTACACCGCCTATATGTACCTGGGCGAATTGGTGGAGTTCGGCGAGACCGACCAGATCTTCATGAATCCGGCGCGCAAAGAGACGCAGGACTACATCACCGGTCGCTTCGGCTGATCGAACTTATAATAGCAAATCGACTACGGAGAGCAGCATGATCGGTGAACATTCATCCAAGCAGTACGACAACGAATTGGAAGCCATCCGCAGCAAGGTGCTGCTGATGGGCGGCATCGTCGAGACCCAGTTCCTCGACGCCATGACCTGCTTCCGCATCGGCAATCCCGAGCGCGCCGACCGCGTGATGCGCGAGGACGACGCCGTCAACCAGCTGGAAGTGTCGCTGGACGACGCCTGCAGCCACCTGATCGTGCGCCGCCAGCCGGCCGCCAACGACCTGCGCACCATCATGGCCACGATCAAGGTGATCACCGACCTCGAGCGCATCGGCGACGAGGCGACCAAGATCGCCCGCACCGCCAAGGCGCTGCATTCGCGCGGCGCGGTCACCGTCAACCACTATGAAATGGTGCGCGGCATCGCCAACAACACCAGCGACATGCTGCACGACGCGCTGGACGCGTTTGCCCGCAACGACGGCAAGCAGGCGCTGCAGCTGATCGCCCAGGACGCCGTCATCGACCACGAGTTCCGTTCGATCATGCGCAACCTGATCACCTTCATGATGGAAGATCCGCGCACCATCTCGGCCGCGCTGGACACGCTGTGGGTGGCCAAGGCCATCGAGCGCATCGGCGACCACGCCAAGAACATCGCCGAATACGTCATCTACGTCGTCGAAGGCAAGGATATCCGCCACACCAAGCCGGCACATGTGCTGGACGACGTACCCGAGCAAGCTGAATAACGAGAATCATGGCATCTGATAAAACCACAGTACTGATAGTAGAAGATGAACCGGCGATCGTCGAGCTGGTGACGTTTTCGCTGCGCGAGGCGGGCTGGAACTGCTGCGCCGTGCAAAGCGTGGGCGAGGCCTGGGACTTCATCCAGACCCGCACGCCGCAGCTGATTTTGCTCGACTGGATGCTGCCGGACCAGACCGGCCTGCGTCTGCTGGCGCGCATCCGTTCGGACCGCCAGTTCAATGAAATCCCGGTCATCATGCTGACCGCCAAGAGCATGGAAGAAGACAAGCTGGCCGGCCTGAACAGCGGCGCCGACGACTACGTCACCAAGCCGTTCTCGCCGCGCGAGCTGCTGGCCCGCGCCAAGGCGCTGCTGCGCCGCAAGAGCCCGGAGCACGCGCAGGCGACCATGCGCGCCGCCAACGTCATGCTGGACCCGGTCAGCTGCACCGTCTCGATGGACGAGCAGAAGATCGACATCGGCCATGCCGAGTACAAGCTGTTGAAGTTCCTGCTGGCGCATCCGGAGCGCGTGTTCTCGCGCAGCCAGCTGCTGGACAAGGTGTGGGGCGACCATGTGGTGATCGAGGAACGCACGGTCGACGTCCATGTGCTGCGCCTGCGCAAGGCCTTGAAGGAGGCCGAGCATCTGATCAAGACGGTACGTAGCGTAGGCTACATGCTGTCGGAGAAATAATGAATCCAAAACTGGTGTTCTGGGTGCCGGCGGCATTGCGCACCGCGATTATCCTGGCGGGGTGCGCGACGCTGGGCTGGATGTTCGGCTGGATCAACGGCCTGGTGGTGGCGCTGATCGCCATGATGGTGCTGGTGTTCGTGCAGCTGTCGTACCTGTACCAGTTGAGCAATTGGATGGACGACCCGCAGAGCGCCAAGCTGCCGGACGGCTGGGGCGCGTGGACCAACATCTTCTCGCGCCTGTACCGCATGCGCCGCGACGATGAAAAAAACCAGGCCGAGCTGACCGAATGGCTGGCGCGCTTCCGCCAGGCCATGCATCTGCTGCCGGACGGCGTGGTCATCATGGACGACGTGCTGTTCCTCGAATGGTGCAACCCGGCCGCCGAGAAGCACCTGGGCCTGACGCACGAGCGCGACAAGGGCATGCGCGTGACCAACCTGGTGCGCAGCCCGGATTTCATGGATTACATCATCCTCGGCCGCTACGAGCAGCCGCTGACGATCAGCTTCCGCGAGCGCAAGCTGATCGTGCATATCATTCCATTTGAAAACCGCCGCCAGATCCTGGTGACGCACGACGCCACCGAGAGCGAGCGCATCGAAGAGATGCGGCGCGACTTCATCGCCAACGCTTCGCACGAGCTGCGCACGCCGCTGACGGTGATCGTCGGCTTCCTGGAGATCGCCGCGTCCGAAGGGCTGGACGTGGCCACCCGCTCGGCGCACCTGAAGCTGATGACGGAGCAGGGCCACCGCATGCAGCACCTGATCGAGGACATGCTGACCCTGTCGCGGCTGGAGTCGGTCGATTATCCGATGCGGCCGGAGCAGGTCGACATGGCCAAGCTGATGGAGCAGGTGTTGCGCGACGCGCGCGCGCTGTCGGCCGGCAAGCACGAGATCACCATGTCGGTCAACGGGCCGGACATCATGGGCAGCTACGAGGAACTGCACAGCGCCTTCGGCAACCTGGCCTCGAACGCGGTGCGCTACACGCCGGCGGGCGGCAAGATCCAGCTGGTGTGGAAAGAGGTCGAGAACGGTGGCGTCAAGTTCATGGTGGAGGATACCGGCATCGGCATCAGCCCGGAACACATCTCGCGCCTGACCGAGCGCTTCTACCGCGTCGACAAGAGCCGTTCGCGCGAGACGCAGGGGACAGGCCTGGGCCTGGCGATCGTCAAGCACGTGCTGCTGCGCCACGGTTCCACGCTGCAGATCAAGTCGGAAGCGGGCAAGGGCAGCACGTTCATCGTCTGCCTGCCGAAGACGGCGGTGGTGCAGCGGCAGCCCGAATTGTTGTTGAATTAATCCTTGAACCACTGGGCCAGCGTCTGCCTGGCCTTTTGAACGTGCTCATCCTTGATGTGCGCCGCCACCGCCGCGGCCGCGGCGATGAGCACGCCCAGATCGTCGGTATAGCCCACCACCGGCAACAGGTCCGGGATGGCGTCGATGGGCGAGATGAAATAGCCCAGCGCGCCGTAGATGGTGGCTTTCGCCCACCTCGGCGTATCCGGATCGATGGCCGAGTAATACATCTTCAACGCCTGCTCCAGCACACCTTTCCCCGCCGCCTTCGCGTAAGTCTTGGTTTTGCGCCAGAAGCCGTCATCGGAATATTGCGCTGAGAAATCAGTATTGGCCACGACGCTCTCCAGAATCTTTACTGTCGACCCAGTATATCAGGATCGCTCATTGAGGCATTTCAGTGAAAACCGGAACCTGCAATACGGTTCCTCCATTTCTGTCTCTCAACAGTTGCTCATATAGGTCAGGCGCGCTTTTCATTAACTGATCAAGCGCAGCTACAGCGGCGTGTAGCGCGTCGGACTTCTGCTCAGCTTTGATCTTCTCGATCGCCTTGACTGCTTCCGCCAATTGAGCGACCACGTCAGGATCTGGCTTCCTCTTTTCAACCAGTGCAAGAGCAATATCGTTTAACCAGCCGATTTGCCTGCCGTAGCTTGCGACTTCTGCGACAACGCGGTCTTCTATAGTTGCGTCTCCCGCGAAGTTAAATGTGAGCTCGGGCGAAAACCATGGTGAGTTTATCCGTTGCTTGACGTCGCCTGCAAAAGGGAATTTGAAGAACCAGAATGGATCGAACACGGTGGCCATGAATCCTCCAGAGAATTGGCGTATCGGCGCAGCTTAGCGGGCGACAAACGGGTAAGTGAAGCCAATGAAGTGTACGGTGTTCAGTACGATGTGAATCAGGATCGGCGCTTCGATGCGCTGGGTGGCCTGGTAGGCGTAGGCATAGCCCAGCCCGGCGATAGTGGCGAGCAGGGCGTAGGCGGGGCCGCCGGCCAGGTGGGCGGCGCCGAACAGCAGCGCGGAGCAGATCACGGCGATCCACGGGCCGTAGCGGAAGCGCGCCAACGATGCGGCGAGGCGGGCTTGCAGGAAGCCGCGGAAGAACGCCTCTTCGGCGACGACGGTGAAGAACAGGTTCACCGCGATAAATTGCAGCGTGACGGATGGCAGCTTGAAGTCTGGATGGACGAACCCGACGCCCACGGCGAAGGCCATCACCGCGGCGACCGTGACCAGCAGAATCGGCCAGGTCTTCTTCAGCACGCCGCCCAGCTCCGCCCAACTGCGTACGCGGCTGCAGATGAACGCCAGCAGTATCAAGCCTACCGCGCCCTTGTCGAAGTTGGCGTATTGCGTGAACGGTGCGGCGCCCGGCGAGAACACGGCGCCGGCGATCACCACCGGGTTGCTGAACCCGGGCAGCTTGTGGATGGCCAGCGCAAACGCCAGTAGCCCGGCGACGATGCCCGAAATAATCCGCACATATTTCTGCGAACCGGTGGCCGTCAGCCAAGCGACAGCGCCAAACAAGGCCAGGGCGACGATTGCCGGCGCTTGCAGCACGCCCGCGATCCAGCCGCACAGCAGTGCCAGCACGAACAAGCCCGCCCAAGGCGCGACAGCGGCTTGGGCGGCGAACGAGACAGGCTTGAGCCATACGGCGCCGATAGCCAGCGCGAGAACGATGAAAGTCAGCAGGGTGATTGTCGGCATGATTTGAAGGAAATGGTTAAATTTCCTTCAATAGTATCATCCAGTCAAGGTCAGAACTTGTAGCTGAAGCCGGTCATCAGCATCGGCGTGGTCTTGCGTTTGGTCAGCGGGCTGTCGGCGGCGTCGCCGGACAGCTGGGTGACGCCGACCGCGCTGTGCGCCGACCAGTTCTTGTCGATCACGTGGTTCCAGCTCACGGCGGCCGTCAGGTTTTCGAAGCCCGCCTTGGCGGTGTAAGCCTTGAACGCGGTGCGCGAGGCTTGCGCCGCCGTCACGCCGTGGTAGGTCTGCATATATTTGTCGTCGCCGTACACGGACGACAGGCCCAGGCCCACCTGGTCGCTGGCGGTGCTGTACAGCGGCACGCTGGCGCCGATGGCGTAGGTCGCGCCGTGTTCGCGGTGCGCCAGGTTCTGCTTGGTGCTCAGGCTCAGGCCGACGGTGCCGACCTGGTAGCTGACGCCCAGCACGGCCTGCACGGCGCCGTCGATATCGCCCATGCCTTTCAAGGCGTCCGAGCCGTAGAAGGCGTTCTTCTTGTGGTCGGCACGGCCGCCGCCGTAGGTCAGCGCGGCGCTCAGGCCGAAGCCTTCCAGCGTGGTCTGGAAGCCCACGCCGCGTGTGCTGCTGATGAAGGCGCCGTTGTCGAAGGTGCGTTCGAAGATGGGCAGCGGCACGACACGGGTTTTGTCGCTGCCGGAATATTCCGGCACATAGGCCACGCCCAGGCCCAGCGACAGGCTGTCGCCCTTGCCAGGAGTGGTTTGCGGCGACGAGGAATCCTGCAGGTCAAGCGCGTCAGCGCGGCAGTAGCCGCTGACGGCGCAAAGGGAGGCGAGGGCGAAGGTGATGGCGAGGCGCATGGCGTGGTCCAGTTCAGAGGGTAGGTCGGGTGCCCGCCGGCGCGTCATTGCCCGGCGATAACGGAGCGCAGTGTCTCAACATTTAGCGTCCGCCGCTATCGCCTTGTCTGAAGTATCATTTGCTGAATACTTTGGTACCGCGTGGCGGTGCCCGACTTCCGGAGCCCTTATGTCGTTGACCCTTTACTACCATCCGCTGGCCTCGTTCTGCCACAAGGTGCTGATCGCGCTGTACGAAAACGGCGTCGCGTTCGACAAGCGCATCATCAACCTGGGCGAGGAGGCCGACCGCGCCGAGCTGGAGGCGATCTGGCCGCTATGTAAGTTCCCGGTGATACGCGACCACGAGCGCAAGCGCGACGTGCCGGAGACGTCGGTCATCATTGAATACCTGGATCGTTACTTTCCCGGTGCGCAGCCGATGATACCGGCCGACTGGGATGCGGCGCTGGACGTGCGCCTGTGGGACCGCTTCTTCGACAACTACGTGCAGGAGCCGATGCAGACCATCGTCACGGGCCACCTGACCGGCATGCAGTGCGACCAGACCAAGGAGCGCACCAAGCTGAAGACGGCTTACAAGATGATAGAAAAACGCATGGCCACGCGCAGCTGGATGTGCGGCGAGGCCTTCAGCATGGCCGATTGCGCGGCGGCGCCGGCGCTGTTCTACGCCGCCACGATCCTGCCGTTCCCGGAGGAGTACAGCCACCTCAACGACTATTTCGAGCGCCTGGTGACGCGGCCGTCCGTCCAGCGGGTGCTGGACGAATCGAAGCCGTATTTCGCGTTGTATCCGTTCGTCGACGATATCCCGGAACGCTTCCTGTAGCTTAGTTCTTGTTGCCGCTGCCGTCGGCGCTCTGCATCGACGCCGGCTGCGCCATCGACCCGCTCTGTGCCGCCACGTTGGCGAACTGGGCGGCTTGGTCCATGGTTTCCTTGGCTGCCGCTTTTTGCGCGCGTAATTGACGATCAGCCTGCTCCGCGGCTTTTTGCGTCACCACCTCGGCCAGCGCGGTCGCGGTGCGGGTGGTTTGCGGCACGTGCTGCTGCACCACGCTGTTGATATTGTTCTGGAACTCGCTGGCCACCTGGGTCAGTTGCTGCTGATAGGCCTGCAGTTTTTGCGCCACCGCTTCCGCCGACGGCGCGATTGCGGCCATGCCGCGCTCGGCCGATTGCGGCGTCAACAGTGCGGTGCGCAGCGCCTCAGTGGAATCCTGCAGCCAGGTGCGGCTGAACTGGGTATTCACTTCCGCAAGCTTGCGCATCGATTGCAGGGCGGCGGACGTCAGGTCGGTGTAGTAGTCGATACGTGCCTCGATGAGATTTTTTGCTGCCGGCGAAATGGTTTCCACAAACGAATTCATTTGGTACTCCTGGTTTGGATGGGGCCAAAGTATCGGTAGTCGAAAGGGCGCTCTGGCCAGTCGCCCGGAACGATATCTTCGCAGGTGCAGCAATTTTCTGGCACACCCGAGCTTATCGGCACTATTCGTTTTTAACCACCAACAAATCGTCCGGCTCGCCCCATCGTGGTCCGTTTCGCCACATGGGAATGGACCGCGTGCGGGCTATCGCTTATTGTGTTGTTATCAACATTATTCGAGGCCCATGATGAAAAGAAGAGAGTTGCTGAAAGCCGCCGCCGCGTTGCCTGTCCTGTCGCTGGCCCCTGTCGCCTGGAGCTCCGCGGTTGCCGCTGCGGCGCCAACTGCGCGGGTGCGTCCCGGCGATGCCGGCTGGCCGTCGTTGGCGGACTGGGGGCAATTGGCGCAGCGCGTGGAAGGCCGCCTGCAAAAACTGGACGCGCCGTTCGCCGCTTGCGGAGCCGATGCGGCGGCGCCAGCCTGCGTGGCCGCGCTGGCGCACCTGAAGAACACCTTTGATATCGGCGACCAGGCGGCGCTGACGCAAACCAGCGGCTGGCTCGACGCCTGGTCGTCGCAGCCGAGCGCCTATGCGGTGGCGGCCAAGACCACGGCGGACGTGGTGGCCGCGGTCAATTTCGCCCGTGAGCACAATCTGCGGCTGGTGGTCAAAGGCGGCGGTCACAGTTACCAGGGTACCTCCGACGCTCCCGATTCGCTGCTGGTGTGGACCCGCCAGATGAACGACGCCACGCTGGTGCCGGCCTTTGTGGCGCAGGGGTGTTCGACGGCGCCGCAGCCGGCCGTCACGCTGGGTGCGGGCGCCATGTGGATCGACGCCTACGATGCCGTCACCACGCGCGGCGGACGCTATGTGCAGGGAGGCGGCTGCACCACGGTCGGCGTGGCGGGACTGGTGCAGAGCGGCGGCTTCAGTAACTTCTCCAAGGCCTACGGCACCGCCGCCGCCGGGCTGCTGGAGGCGGAAGTGGTGACCGCCGACGGCCAGGTGCGCATCGCCAACGCCTGCACCAACCCGGACCTGTTCTGGGCATTGAAGGGCGGTGGCGGCGGCAGCGTCGGCGTGGTCACGCGCCTGACCTTGCGCACGCGCGAGCTGCCGGAGAACTTCGGCGGCCTGTTCTTCACCATCAAGGCCTCGTCCGATGCGGCCTTCCGCGCCTTGATCGCGAAAGTGGTCGCCTTCTACGCCGGCGCCTTGTTCAATCCGCACTGGGGCGAACAGATCGCCTTTAACACCGGCAATACGGTGGACGTCAACATGGTGTTCCAGGGACTGGGCCAGCAGCAGGCGGAGGAGATGTGGGCGCCGTTCCTGGCGTGGCTGCGCGAGCGGCCGGAATACACGTTTGAAAGACCGTTCCGCGCCATCGCGCTGCCGGCGCGGCACTTCTGGAATGTGGAGTTCTTCAAGAAGCACGCGCCGGGCTTCATGCTGGCCGACGAGCGTCCGGGTGCGCCGGCACACCACGGCGTATGGAAAGGCGATGCCGAAGACGCGGGCTGGTTCATCCACGGCTATCAATCGGCGTGGCTGCCGCAGGCGCTGCTGGACGAAGGTAGTCAGTCGCAGCTGGTCAGCGCCTTGTTCCGCGCTTCGCGGCATTGGCGTGTGGGACTGCACTTCAACAAGGGGCTGGCCGGCGCGCCTGCGGAGGCGATCGAAGCAGCGCGCCAGACGGCGATGAATCCGGACGTGCTGGGCGCCTTCGCGCTGGCCATCATCGCCGGCGGCGACGGTGCGCGCTATCCCGGCATGCCCGGCGAGACGCCCCCCGATGCGCAGCGCGGCCGCGAACGCGCCGCGTCCATCGGCAGGGCGATGAACGAACTGAAGGCGGCCGCGCCGAATGCCGGTTCCTATGTATCGGAAAGCGATTACTTCCTGAAGAACTGGCAGAGCGCCTTCTGGGGCGGCAACTACAGCCGGCTGGCGCGAGTGAAGAAGCAGTACGATCCGAACGGATTGTTCTTCGTTCACCATGGCGTCGGCAGCGAGGACTGGAGCGCGGACGGCTTTACCCGCCTGCGCTGAATCAGGGCTCGATGTTGGGTGCTCGGCGTGGCACCAGCAGCATCTCTTTCTGGCGGCCGCTGATGTAGCGGATGCCGGATTCGTCGAAGTAAGCGTCTTCCTCGAGCATGATGCGCACCGGCTCCGCGTAGCCGGGAATCGCGCTGGCGGCATTCAGTTCAATCGAGTAGGCGGTGCGGTAGCGCAGCGCTTCGTCGCCGGTGCCGGGCACGCCGTTCTGCATGTCCCACATGCCGATGGCGGGGCCGGCGGCGTGGCCGTGGTAGCCGATAGGATGCGTGTAGATGGTCGGGTTGATGCCTTCGCCGCGCGCCTGCGCCAGCGCGCCGGCCAGCATCTGGTTGCCGGTGCTGCCTTGCTTGAACTGCGCCAGCAGGATGTCCTGCAGGCGGTTGGCCTTGGCGTAGGCTAGCGTCAGCGCGGCCGGTGCCGCGGTTTCTCCCGGCTTCAGCACGTAAGCGTGTTCCTGAACGTCGGTGTTCAGGCGCAGGTAGGTGATGCCGATGTCGACGTGCAGCAGGTCGCCGGGGATGATGATGTCGGGATTTGCCAGACCCTTGCCTGCGCGCTGGATCTCCACCGAAGGATGGAACCAGGTGTCGTAGCCCAGGTCGCGGATCTTCTGGCGGAACCACCACACCACATCCTCGCTGGTGGTGATGCCGGGCGTGATGACGCGCTCGGAAAATCCTTCGGCGATGATCTTGTGCGTGGCATCGACAAGCTGAGGATAAATCTGCATCTCGCGCTCGGTGCGCGTTTCCAGCCAGCGTATCGCCAGCGGTTCCGCCGAGACCACCTTGCGTTTGAATTCGGCTGGCAGCGCCTGCACCAGCTCCTCGTAGTCCGTACGGTCGATGCCGTCGGCGTGGCCGAAATTGTGCGAGGTGTTCAGCGCGATCTTGTTCGGATTGCGCTGCTTGACGATGTCGGCCAGCGCCTCCCATTGCTCGGGGAATTTCTTCATGTCCCACGCCGCCGCGATGCTCTTGCCGACGGCATAGCGCGCCACGGCCAGCTTCTCGACGGTCTGCTTTTTCGGATCGCGGTAGAACACCAGCACCGTGCGGCGGCGCGCGTTCAGCCATTCGGCCGGCAGCATGGTTTTCAGCACCGGGTCTTCGTTGTACTCGCGCGAGACGACGATCCACATGTCGATGCCGGTTTGCGCCATCATCCCCGGCAGCAGCTTGTCGAAGCGTTCCGCCAGCAGTTCATTGACCACGGCGGCCTGTTCGCGCACCGGAAGAACCTGGGCCTGGGTGGCTGCCGACAGCAGCATGGACATCGCAAGGATAAATTTTTTCATGCGCATGATGTTCTCCCGGTCCGGCCTCGAAGTCAATCAACAAGGCGCTGCTTGCTTGTCTAAAATGCACATTCGCGCTACGCTTGCGGCTAGTCTCAAGGAGGAAAGAATGTCAGCACCGTCGATTTTGTTTTTGCATGGCGGACCGGGAATGAGCCCGGTCTTCGAGAAGGCCCGTTTTCCGGAAGCGTCGGACGTGCACTGGTGGCAGCAGCCGGTCACCGTGCCGTGCGCGGTGCATCCGTTCCAGGATCTGCTGGCGGCGACGCTGGCCGAGTTCCGCCGCTGCGTGGAGGCGCATGGCGCGCCGATGACGATACTGGCCAGCTCCTTTGGCGCCCATCTGGCCGTGCACTTGTCGCGCCAGATGCCGGAGTCGATCGCGCGCATCGTGCTGCTGGGGCCAACCTTCGATCCGGAGCAGGCCGCGATGCGGCTGGCGCGCCGCGCCTTCCAGCTGCATATGGACGACGCCAACGCCGGCAAGCTGGCCGCCGCGCTGGCCGCCTACGAGGACGATCCGGGCAGGGCGCGGTTCTGGGACGTGTTCGGCGCGCTGTCGCTGCTGCCGGATGTGCCGGAGCTCTACTTCAGCCCGAATGCCGGTGAGGCCGCGCGCTCGTTCGTGGAGTTGATACAGCAACCCGGCGCCTTCGACGGCCCGACCTCGGTCGCCACATCGGACGATTTCGCCGCCATCAATCCGAAGCCGCTGCCGAGTCCCTACACCGGCCCGGTGCAACTGGTGTTCGGCAAGTACGACGTCATGATCGACGCCGACAAGGACGCTGCGGCATGGCGCGCCATCTTCCCGCAAGCTTCCATCCACATGGTGGACAGCGGCCATTTCCCGTTGCAGGAACTGCCGCTGGAAGCCTGCCTCCACCCCGCGTAACCCGTCATTCCGCTATCAGGAGTTCGATGCCGGCTTCCAGCAGGCCGTCGCGATATTCGGGGCTGATGCCGGCGTCGGTAATGACGGTGTGGACGCGGTCCAGCTGCACGATGCGGTGCAGGCTGACGCGTCCGAACTTGGAGGCGTCCGTCAGCACGATGATCTTCTTGGCCCGCTCCACCATCTTGTGATTCAGGCTGGCCTCCGCCTCGTGGTGGGTGGTCACGCCGAACTGCAGGTCGAAACCGTCCACGCCGAGGAACAGCTTGTCGAAGCTGTAGGCCTGCAGGCAGGCTTCGGCCTGCGTGCCCTGGATCGACAGCGATTGCTTGCGCAGCAGGCCGCCGGTCAGGATCAGGTCCACGCCCGGCGCATCTGCCAGTTCCCACGCGATGTTCAGACCATTGGTCATCACCGTCACTTGCTGCGCATCGCGCAGATGGCGCGCCAGCGAGATCGTGGTGGTGCCCGAATCGATGATGATGTTGTCGCCCGCTTCCACCAGGCGCGCGGCGCAGGCGCCAATGCGCTCCTTTTGCTCGTGGTTGATCGCGTCCTTCTGCCGGATGGTGTGCTCGGTCGGGGGCGTGCGGGTCAGCGTGGCGCCGCCGTGGCTGCGCGTGGCCAGGCCTTGCGATTCCAGCGCGCTCAAATCGCTGCGGATCGTCACCGCTGAGACGCCCAACTGTTCCACCAGTTCGTTGACCTGCACGGAACCGTGTTGGGTGAGCGCCTGCAGGATCGCGGCGCGGCGTTGACTGGTGTTTCGCATGAGTTGTGCTGTTGATTTGTCAAAAAGGGCAGCTTAACAGATCGCGGCCTTCGTGCCATCAGGTATAGCGCCCTTGCAATGTTAAAACATGTGTTTCGAAATAAAAACAAAGATATTTCATGTTAAAACGAAAGAAAACGAAAATACAACAGCAAAACGAAATATTTCGAAAGCTTCTTGTGTTTTGTTTCTTTGCTTATTACTATTCATAACACAAGTCACAACAAGCAACACATCACGGGAGATTTGCCATGGGTAGTAGAATCGAAACGGGACTTCGGCGCAGCCTGATTGCGGCAGCGGTGGAGATGGCGGTGTGCGGGACCGCGTTTGCGCAGGCTGCTCAGACCCAGCCGCAGGCCGATCCGGACGCGCAGGTCGTGGTGGTGTCAGGCGCGCGCGCCGCGCTGGCCAAGTCGCTTGAACTCAAGCGCAACGCCGACGTGATCCAGGACTCGATCTCGGCCACGGAACTCGGCCGCTTCCCCGACGATAACGTCGCCGATTCGTTGACCCACATCTCCGGCATTTCGGTATCGCGCACCCGCGGCGGCGAAGGCCAGTACATCAATGTGCGCGGCCTGGGCTCGGGCTACAACATCGTCACCCTGAACAAGCGCATCCTGGCGACCGACGGCGATGGCCGCGACTTCGCCTTCGACGTGCTGCCGTCCGAGGTGATCAGCGGCGCCGACGTGATGAAGTCGGCCGAAGCGGCGCAAATGGAGGGCAGCATCGGCGGCTCCGTCAACCTGCGCTCGGCGCGGCCGATGGACAACCCGGGCTATCACGCTTCGGTGCGTTTCGAGGCGGACCACAACGACCTGTCGCGCAAGGACGGCGGCAAGCTGTCGGGTGTCGTCAGCAACACCTTCAACAACAATACGATGGGCGTGCTGGTGGGGGCCGTGGTTTCCAAGCGCAAGGTGCGCACCGATTCGCTGGGCTACCAGACGTACAACGCGGACTCGCCCGGCAGCTACGACGTCAATGGCGACGGCGTCATCGGCGCAGGCGAGACCAATCTGCTGGCGCCTTGCTGCATCTCGTTCGGTTCCGTGTTCGAAGAGAAGAAGCGCGCCGCCTTGTCCGGCGCCTTTGAATGGAAGGTCACGCCGACCTTCAAGATGACCGCCGATGCGCTGGCCACGCGCCTCGATTCGCCGCAGGTCGGTTACCAGCAGTCCTATTATGTGGAGAGCGCGCCGGGGCGCTGGTCCGACGTCGTCGTCAAGGACCGCCTGATCACCAGCATGACGGTGAAGGACCTGATACCGGAAATGTCCAACGTCACCACGGACCGCGTGGTCGACACCATGCAGTTCGGCTGGCGCGGCGAGTGGCGGCCATCGAACGCGCTGAAGCTGACCGGCGACGTCTACCGCTCTACTTCCAAGCGCAACTCCGGCGGCAAGGACAGCTTCGTGGTGGCCGGCATCGCGGGCCACAACACGGGCTACTACCGCGCCACCAACGGCGGCTTCCCCGACATCCGAGTGACGCTGGAAGATGGCCGCGACCTCGCCACGGAGTTGGCTGCGGGACGACTGGGCAACAAGGACTACGGAGTCCACTTCACCGGCCTGACCGGCACCGACATCAAGGACACCATCGATGGCGCCTCGCTCGACGGCAGGCTGGCGCTGGGCGGCGCCTGGCATATCGACGGCCTGCAGTTCGGCGCCAGCGCCACCTCGCGCAAGAAGGACCGCAACTCGATCGGCAACGAGAAGAGCGGCGGCGCATGCCAGTACTGCGATATGTACTCGACCACCTTCGCCTCGCTGGGCGCCAACGTGGTCCAGCCGATGACGCTGCCCAACTACATGCGCAACGCCGGCGGCAGCTTCCCCGGCAGTTTCATCAAGTTCGACGTGCCGGCTTATTTCGCTGCGTTGAAGAAGTTGGATGGCAAGCCTGTCCTCGACGCCGACGGCAACCCGACCGGCGACACGTTCGACGTCAGCAAATCGCAGCCGGTGTTCGTGCCGACCGATTCCTACTCGGTCACCGAAAAGACCGCGACGCTGTATGGCCAGCTTGAGCTGGCGGGCGAGAACTGGAACGGCAACGTCGGCGCGCGCCTGGTGCGCACCAAGACTACATCGCGCAGCGCGATCGACAAGATCGTCGCCATCGACGATCAGACCCCGGACATCCCGACCAGCAGCCCGATCGTCACCTACAGCCCGGCGGTGCCGGTGTCGGAAGACGGCAGCTACACCAAGCTTCTGCCGTCGGCCAATATCAGTTGGTGGGCGCGCGACGATTTCGTGGTGCGCGGCGCCATCGCCAAGGTCATGGCCCGGCCGTCGCTCGACAAGCTGGCGCCGACCCGCACCGACAATACGCTCGACCGCAGCTACGTGCTGAACATCGTCGGCGATCCGAAGCTGAAGCCTACCGAGGCGGTGCAGCAGGACCTGTCGGTCGAGTGGTACTACCGTCCGAAATCGGCCATCACCGCAGCCATCTTCGCCAAGCAGATCAAGAACTTCGTCACCTACCAGACCGACGAGCATGTGGACATCGGCGTGCCGGGCTACCTGTACACGGTGACTCATCCGGTCAACGGCGACAAGGCCAATGTGCGCGGCATCGAGTTCGGTATCCAGCACCTGTTCGACAACGGCTTCGGCTTCAACGCCAAGTTCGCCAA
The DNA here is from genome assembly GCF_964254095.1 of Duganella sp. LjRoot269. NCBI lineage: Bacteria > Pseudomonadati > Pseudomonadota > Betaproteobacteria > Burkholderiales > Oxalobacteraceae > Duganella > Duganella sp. LjRoot269. Next base: position 2,787,873 of record NZ_CAXUSL020000001.1, read on the forward strand.
GACGCTGACCAAGGCCTACCAGAACGGCCAATACGTCGGCCAGCTGGAAGGCGTGGCGCCGACCGCGTCGTCGATCGGCTTCCTGTACGAGAAGAATGGCGTCAACGCCTCGATCTCGTTCGACTACACGGGCGAGTACACTCAAAGCGCCAATGTGCTGGCGGGGTTCCCGGCCAAGGTCGATGCGCTGACCTGGGTGACGGCGTCGGCCTCGTGGGACGTCACCCGCAACGTTACCTTGTTCGTCGAAGGGAAGAACCTGGGCGATGCGGTGATGCGTTCGAACCTGGGCCGCAGCGACGCGCTGTACGGCTTTGAAAGCTGGGGCCGCACCTTCGTGGCCGGCATGAGCGTGAAATTCTGACGGGTGGCCATGAACACGACGACAAGTACGATACAAACCAAGGATGCCGTGGGCACCAGTCGTCCGCGCTGGCTCGGGTACGCGCTCGCCACCACGCTGCTGTGGGGCGTGTGGGGCGCCTTTACCGGCCTGCCCAGCCAGAACGGTTTTCCTGAAACGCTGGTCTATGTGGTGTGGGCGCTGACGATGGTGCCGCCGGCGCTGTTCGTCCTGGCGCGCGCCGGCTGGCGTGTGCGCCGCGATGGCCGCGCCATCGCCTACGGCCTGGCGATCGGCCTGCTGGGCGCCGGCGGGCAGATGGTGCTGTTCTATGCGGTGAAGGCCGGTCCGACCTACCTGATCTTCCCGTTGATCTCACTGTCGCCGGTGATCACGATCGCGCTGTCCTTCCTGTTCCTGCGCGAACGCACCGGCGCGATGGGGCTGGGCGGCATCGTGCTGGCGGTCTGCGCGCTGCCGCTGTTCGACTACACGCCGGGAGGCGCGCCGCAGCAGTACGGCCTGTGGTTCGTGCTGGCGCTGGGCGTGCTGGTGGCCTGGGGCCTGCAGGCCTACTTCATCAAGCTGGCCAACGCCAGCATGGACGCCGAGAGCATCTTCTTCTATATGACGGCCAGCGCGCTGCTGTTCATTCCCGTGGCGCTGGCCATGACCGATTTCTCGGTGCCGATCAACTATGGCCCTTCGGGACCGTTGCTGGCCGCCGCCACGCAGGTATTGAACGCGGTCGGCGCGCTGACGCTGGTGTACGCCTTCCGCCACGGCAAGGCATTGATGGTGTCGCCGCTGGTGAACGCCGGCGCGCCGCTGCTGACCACTGTCATCGCGATGGCGCTGGCGGCATCGCTGCCGACCGGCTACCGGCTGGCCGGCATCGGCCTGTCGCTGGCGGCGGCGCTGCTGCTCGCGTTGCAACCGGAGGACGGCGTCTCCGCCTGAACCCGAATCTATCCAAGGAACCAACGATGGACTACTTATTGAATCTGGTGCGCCGCCACAAGGCCGGCGAGCAGGTTGGCATCCACGCGGTATGCTCGGCGCATCCGCTGGTGATCGAAGCCGCCATGGAGGTGGCCTCCGCGCGCGACCTGCCGGTGCTGATCGAAGCGACCTCGAACCAGGTGAACCAGGACGGCGGCTATACCGGCATGACGCCGGCCGCCTTCCGCGATTTCGTGCACGGCATCGCCGACCGCACCGGCCTGGCGCGTGGCCGCATCCTGCTGGGCGGCGACCATTTGGGGCCGAACGCCTGGCAGGACCAGCCGGCCGAGGCGGCCATGGCCAAGGCCGAGGTGCTGATCGACCAGTATGTGACGGCGGGCTTCCGCAAGATACACCTGGACTGCTCGATGTCCTGCGCCGGCGACCCGGTGCCGCTGCCGGACGCGGTGGTGGCCGAGCGCGCCGCACGCCTGTGCGCGGTCGCCGAGCGCGCCTGGCATACGGCCGGCGGCGAGGCGCCGGTCTACGTGGTCGGCACCGAGGTGCCGGTGCCGGGCGGCGCACATGAGGACCTGGAAGAATTGAGCGTCACCACGCCCGGCGCGGCGGCGCTGACGATCAAGGTGCACCGTCTGGCCTTTGCCGCCGCCGGCCTGGAGGCGGCGTGGCCGCGCGTGATCGGCCTGGTGGTGCAGCCCGGCGTCGAGTTCGACCATCACAAGGTGATCGACTACCGTCCGAAACACGCGGTGGCGCTGAGCCGCCTGATCGAAGACGAACCGACGCTGCTCTACGAGGCCCATTCGACCGACTACCAGACCCCGTCCAACCTGGCGGCGCTGGTGGCCGGCCATTTCGCGATCCTGAAAGTGGGGCCTGGCCTGACTTTCGCGCTGCGCGAGACGCTGTGGGCGCTGGCCGACATCGAGGAGGAGATGGCGTGGCCTGGCGACCAGCAAGGTTCGGATTTCAAGAACATCGTGCTGGAAGTGATGCGCGCCGAACCCGAATACTGGCGCAAATACTATGGCGGCGATCCGCGCCGCACCCGCTTCGATCAGCAGTACAGCCTGAGCGACCGTATCCGCTACTACTGGCCGCATCCTGCCATCCAGGCGGCGCAGGCGCGCCTGCTGGCCAACCTGGAGCGCGAGGCGCCGCCGCTGACGCTGTTGAGCCAGTACCTGCCGGCGCAGTACGAGGCGGTGCGCGAAGGGCGGCTACGCAATGTGCCGGCCGATTTACTCAAAGAGGGAGTGGCCAAGGTGCTGCGCCAGTACATGGACGCCTGCGCTGCAGGCGCCGCAACAAAGGAGTTGGAAACATGCTAGTAGTGGACAAGGAAATTTTGGGCATCGATACGGCACGCTTGGATGAAGCCGGAGCCGGCCTGACCGCGCGCGAGATCGCGCAGCAGCCCGCCGTCTGGCCGCAGATCGACGCGCTGGTGGCGAGCCGGCGCGCGGCGCTCGATGCCTTCCTGGCCCCGCTGCTGGCGCGCACCGGCCTGCGCATCGTGCTGACCGGCGCCGGCACCTCGGCCTTCCTCGGCGAATCCCTGGCGCCCGCCATGCTGGGCAAGGGATGGCGCGCCGAAGCCGTGCCGACCACCGACCTGGTGTCCGGTCCGCAGCGCTTCCTGCAAGCTGCCACGCCGACGCTGCTGGTGTCGTTCGCCCGTTCCGGCAGCAGCCCGGAGAGCCTGGCCGCCGTCACGCTGGCCGACCAGCTGGTGGGGGAGGTCTATCATCTGATCATCACCTGCAACGCCGACGGCGAGTTGTACCGGATGGCCCGGGAGCGCGGCAACGCCTTCGCCATCCTGCTGCCGGACGCCACCCACGACCGCGGCTTCGCCATGACCACCAGCTTCACCTCGATGCTGCTGGCGGCCGCGCTGGCCTTCGGCGTGCTGGCGCCGGGCGCCGCCGCGGCATCCTCGGCGGCCGCCGACGGTTTGCTGGCAAGCGCGCTGCCGCTGCTGCAATCGCTGGTGGAGCGCCGCTTCAAGCGCGTGGTCTACCTCGGCAGCAATGAGCTGCTGGGACTGGCGCGCGAGGCCTCGCTCAAGCTGCTGGAACTGACCGACGGCCAGGTGGTGGCGCTGTTTGATTCGCCGCTGGGTTTCCGCCACGGCCCGAAGACCATCGTCGACGCCGACACCTTGGTGGTGGTGCTGCTGTCGAACGACGCGCATGCGCGACGCTACGACCTCGACCTGCTGCGCGAGCTGCGCAACGACGGCCGCGCCGGCCGCGTGCTGGCCCTGAGCGGCCGCGCCGAGCCGGAACCTGGCGCCGCAGTGGTGGCGCTGCAGGGTATGGAGGACGCCGGCGAACTCGCGCTGGCGCTGCCTTACATCCTGTTCTGCCAATCGTTTGCGCTGCTGCAGTCGCTGGCGCTGGGCCTGCGTCCGGACACGCCGAGCGTGTCGGGCACCGTCAATCGCGTGGTGCGCGGCGTGACCATCTATCCGCTCGAAGGAGACGATCATGTTTCTCGGGGTTGACGGCGGCGGCACCAAGACCGCGTTCGCGCTGGTCGACAGCCAGGGCCGCGTGCTTGCACGCCACGAGGACAGCGGCGCCTACTACCTGGAGGTCGGCATGGACGCCACTGCCGCGCTGCTGGCGCGCGGCTGCGACGCGCTGTTCGCAACGGCCGGCGTGGCCGCGAGCGATATCGACTTCGCTTTCTTCGGTCTGCCGGCCTATGGCGAGGACCGCGCGGTGCAGCCTCAGTTGGACGCGCTGCCCCATGCGGTGCTGGGCCACGGCCGCTACCTGTGCGGCAACGACATGGTGTGCAGCTGGGCCGGGTCGCTGGCCTGCGCCGACGGCATCAGCGTGATCGCCGGCACCGGCTCGATGGCGTACGGGGAATTTGCCGGACAACGCGCGCGCGCCGGCGGCTGGGGTGAGCTGTTCAGCGACGAGGGTTCCGCGCACTGGATCGCGCGTGCCGGCCTGGCGCTGTTTTCAAGGATGAGCGATGGCCGCGCGCCGCGCGGGCCGTTGTATCAGCTGGTGCGCGAACGCCTGGCGCTGCTGGAGGATCTTGATTTGTGCCAGGTGGTTTATGGCGAACTGAAAGGGGAGAGGAGCAAGGTGGCCGCGTTGTCACGCCTGGTCGCCGAGGCGGCCGCGCTGGGCGACGTCCAGGCGCAGGCGATCATCGAGGCCGCCGCCGCCGAACTGGCGGCGCTGGTCGATGCCGTGCGCGGCGCACTTGGCGTTGCCGCAGGCGTCGGCGTGGCCGTGTCCTGCACCGGCGGGCTGTTCGGCGCGGATGGGCCGCTGCGCGCACCCTTCGAGCGGGCATTGGCGACTCGCGCTGGATCTTATCGCCTGGCGCCGCCGCGCTTGGCGCCGGTGCTTGGCGCGGCGCTGTACGCTGCCCGTAGCGCCGGCATGCCGCTGAACGCGGCCGCGCTGGAACGCCTGGCAAGCCTGCCCTGACTTAAAGGACTTTATATGCGTTGTACTCTGCTACCTGCCGTTCTTGCGGCGCTGCTGGCCGCGCCGCTGGCCACCGCCGCCAGCGGCTACACCGTGCGCGACTTCGACCAGGTGCCGAAGATCGACGCCCATCTACACCTGCACGGCGAGAATCAGGACGCCTGGCTGGCGCTGGCGCGCAAGGACAACTTCCGTGCGCTGACCATCAATGTCGACTATCCGGATTTTCCACCGCTCGACCAGCAGCGGCGCGTGGCCAGCGCGCTGGCCCACGGTCATCCGCGGCAGGTGGCCTGGGCCGCGACCTTTTCCACCGACGGCTTCGAAAAGCCGGAGTGGGGCGCGGCCACGCTGAAAGACCTGGATGGAGCGCTGGCCGACGGCGCCGTCGGCGTCAAGGTGTGGAAGAACATCGGCATGAGCCTGCGCGACGGCCAGGGCAAGCTGGTGATGGTCGACGATCCGCGTTTCGACCAAGTGTTCAACGGGCTGGCCCAACGCGGCGTCATGGTGCTGGGGCACCAGGGCGAACCGCACAACTGCTGGCTGCCGCTTGAGCAGATGACGGTCAATAACGACCGCGAATATTTCAAGGAACATCCGGCCTACCACATGTACGCGCACCCGGAGATGCCCAGCTACGAAGAGCAGATGGCCGCACGCGACCATTTGCTGGACAAGCATCCCGACCTGCGCTTCACCGGCGTGCACCTGGCGTCGCTGGAGTGGGATGTGGACCGGCTGGCGCGCTTCCTCGACGCCCACCCCGGCGTCAACGTCGACGTGGCGGCCCGCATCGGACAGCTGCAATACCAGTCGCAGCGCGACCGCAAACGCGTGCGCGCCTTCCTCATCAAGTACCAGGACCGGTTGATGTACGGCTCCGACCTGGCGCAGTCGGCGGAGCAGGACGACGCCGGCTTCGTGGCCGACGTGGACACGGTATGGCGGCGTGACTGGCGTTATTTCGTCACCGCCGACAGCTTCGCCGTGCCCGAGCTGGACCGGCCGGTGCGCGGGCTGGCGCTGCCGCGCGCCGTGGTCGACAAGCTATACCGGATCAACGCGGAAAAAGCCTACCCGCGCGCCTGGCATTGAATAGAAAAACGAGGAAACCGATGAACAACCAACATGATCAACGCCGTCGCACCTTGCTGCAATGGCTGGCGGGAGCCGCAGTGACGTCCACGGTGGGCGACGCCGGCGCGGCCACGTTGCAGGCGCAAGGCAAGCAAGTGGCGCGCATCGGCGACGCCGCCATGGCGCTGGAATTCGACAGCCTGCTGCGCTGCCGCGTCGTGTCGCGGCGCGGGCCCCGGCCCACGGCGGTCACCGCCTTCGCGCCGAGCGAACGGCTGCAACTGCCCAACGGCCGCTGGGTCGAACGCTTTGCGCTGTCGTCGCAGGCGGCCGACAAGGTCGACGGCGCCCACGGCCCCGGCGTACGCCATCGCCTGTCCGGCGTGGCGGACGGCATCGAGAAGACGGTCGCCGTCACTTTTTATGAACGCCATCCCGGCTTGGCCGTCATCCGCGTTTCCTATCGCAACACCGGCGACAAGCCGCTGCCGGTCGCGGCCTGGGCCAACAGCGCCCACACGCTGCGCCCCGCGGCTGGCCGCAAGGCGGAATTCTGGACCTTCTCCGGCGCCACCCATCCCGACCGGCGCGACTGGGTGCAGCCGCTGGTCGCCGGCTTTGACCAGCGCAACTTCATGGGCATGAACGCTTCCGACTACGGCGGCGGCACGCCTGCGGCCGACGTCTGGAACCGCGAGTGCGGGCTGGCCGTCGGCCACCTGGACACCGTGCCGCGCCTGGTCGCGCTGCCGGTGCGCGCGGTCGCGGGCGGCGCCTCGCTGGCGGTCGAATTCAAGCAGGAGACGACACTGCAGCCGGGCGAGACGCTCGATACGCTGGACACCTTCCTGGCGCTGCACACGGGCGATTATTTTTCCGCGCTCGATCAGTACCGCCAGGCCATGGCCGAACGCGGCCTGCGCGCCCCGGACGCCCCGGCCGAATGCTACGAGCCTATCTGGTGCGCCTGGGGCTACGAGCGCGACTTCACGGTACCGCTGATGGTGGGCACGCTGCAGAAGGCCAAGGAGCTGGGCCTCGAATGGGCGGTGCTGGACGATGGCTGGCAGAACAACGAAGGCGACTGGAAACTGGACACCAAGAAGTTCCCGGGCGGCGAAGCCGACATGCGCGGCCTGGTGACCACCATCAAGGACGCCGGCCTGAAGGCGCGGCTGTGGATCACGCCGCTGGCGGTCGATCCCGGCTCGGACCTGCTGCATGACCACACCGACATGCTGCTGCTGGACAAGGAGGGCGCGCCGCAGCTGATCAGCTGGTGGAACAGCTTCTATCTGTGTCCGGCCTACCAGCCCACCATCGACATGACCCGCGCCTGGATACGCAAGATCCTGGGCGAGTGGGGCTACCAGGGCCTGAAGATCGACGGCCAGCACCTGAACGGCGTGGCGCCATGTTACAACCCGTTGCACAAGCACGCGCGGCCCGAGGAGTCGTTCGAGAAGCTGCAGGATTTCTGGAAGATGGTGTACGACACGGCGCGCGAGATCAATCCCAACGCCGTGGTCGAGCTTTGCCCGTGCGGCACCTCGTACGCCTTCCACAATTTCCCCTCCATGAACCAGGCGCCGGCCTCCGACCCGCTGTCGTCGTGGCAGGTGCGGCACAAGGGCAAGACGCTGAAGGCGCTGATGGGGCGCTCGGCGCCGTATGCGGGCGACCACGTGGAGCTGAGCGACGGCGGCGACGATTTCGCCTCGACGGTCGGCATCGGCGCCGTGCTGTCGACCAAGTTCACCTGGCCGGTCGATCCCAAGCCCAAGGACAGCTTCCTGCTGACGCCCAAGCGCGAGCTGAAGTGGCGCAAGTGGATCGGCATCTATCGCGACAAGATGCTGGCCAACGGCATCTATCGCGGCGAGCTGTACGACATCGGTTTCGACAAGCCGGAAGGCCACGCGGTGGAGAAGGGCGGCAGGATGTATTTCGCCTTCTTCGCGCGGCGCTGGGACGGCCCGGTCGAGATCCGCGGCCTGGGCGCAGGACGCTGGCGCCTGCGCGATTACGTCGACGGCAAGGATATCGGCGTAGTGGAGGGCGGCCGCAACCGCCTGACGCTGCGCTTCGAACACGCACTGCTGCTGGAGGCGGTGCCGGTGTAAAGCCCCCGGCGCCGCCGGGTGAGTCGAAGGTGCTGTCTTTTCAATTGGAGAACTGCCTATGAACTATGTGAAAGCTTTCGCCACAGCCGCGTGTGTGTTTGCCGGCCTGCTGGCGTCCACGGCGCACGCCATCACCATTACCGTCAGCCCCGGCCAGTCGATCCAGGCCGCGGTCAATGCCGCGGGCGCCGGCGACACCGTCCACGTGCTGGCCGGTACCTACAAGCAGAAGGTGCTCATTTCAGGCAAGTCCGGCACCGCCAGCGCACTCGTCACGCTCAAGGGCGATGCGGGCGCCATCATCAGCGGCAGCGGCCTGGCGCCGTCCGGCCGCGAGGGGCTGATCACGATCAAGAATTCGAACTATGTGCGGGTCGAAGGCTTCGACGTGACGGGGCTGACGTCCAGCGGCAGCAATACGCCGGTCGGCATTCTGATCGAAGGCAATGGCTCCAACCTGCAGATCGTCAACAACAAGATCCACGCCATCAAGAACACCAGCACCTGCAAGGATCCGTGCTCGGTCGGCGCGCATGGCCTGGCGGTGTTTGGCACGAACGCCACCGGCGTCACCGACCTGCTGGTGCAGGGCAACGAGGTGTACCAGAACGTGTTGCAGGCCAGCGAGGCGCTGGTCATCAACGGCAACGTGGACCGTTTTGAAGTGCTGAGCAACAGCGTGCACGACAATAACAATATCGGCTTCGACTTCATCGGCTACGAAGGCGAGTGCTCCGGTTGCGGCGAGAGCGACCGCGTGCGCAACGGCATGGTGCGCAACAACCGCGCGCAGAACAATTCCAGCACGACCAATCCGTGGTACGGCGGGGAAGGGTCGGCCGGCGGCTTTTATGTGGATGGCGGACGCAACATCATCTTCGACCGCAACATCTCCACCGGCAACGACATCGGCTTCGAATTCGCCAGCGAGCACAGCGGCAAGGCGACCGAGGACATCCTGATGACCAACAACTTTGTGTACGCCAACCGCGAGGCGGGGCTGTCGCTGGGCGGCTATTCGACGGGCGCCGGCCAGTCGCGCCGCATCAATGTGCACAACAACTCGTTCTACAAGAACAAGGGCTGGGGCAGCGAGGTGGTGTTCCAGTACAAGGTCATTGATTCGCGCTTCAGCAATAACATCTTCTCCGGCAAGGGCACCACCGCCGAGAGCTACCAGGTCGAAGGGACCGGGCACACCGGCAATGTCTGGGGCATCAATCTGTGGTGGGGCACCAGCTCCAGCACCACCAGCCTGCCGGGCACGCGCGTGATCGCCGACCCGCGCTACGCCGCGCCGACGACCGGCGACCTGAAGCTGCTCAATACCTCGCCGGCCATCAATGTCGGCGCCACCGGCACCGCGCTGACGACCTGGAGCTCGCCGCTGTGGACCCGCTATTTCCCTTCCGGCTCGATTCCGCTCAACGGCACGCAGGATATCAATGGCGAAGCGCGGATCGAAGGCATCATCGACCTGGGGGCCGACGAATACGGCACCGCCGCCGTGGCCCAGTGAGGCATTCGGCCTGAGGGAGGGGATTAAGATACAATCTGCTGCGCCATAAACCAGCAGATTGAACCCTACATGCCATCACGCCGTCTTTCCCTTGTCGCTTTAACCATCTTCGCCGCTGCCGCCGTTGTCGGCTGCAAGACCAATCCGGTGATCGAAACGCCGGTGGCCCCGGCGGTTTCCGTGCCCGAGCCGCTGCCGCCGAAGAAGATCAAGATCGGCCTGGCGCTGGGCGGCGGGGCGGCGCGCGGCTTTGCCCACATCGGCGTCATCAAGGCGCTGGAGGCGCAGGGCATTTATCCGGACATCGTGGTCGGCACCAGCGCCGGCAGCGTGGTCGGCGCCCTGTACGCGGCCGGCAACACCGGCTTCCAGCTGCAGAAGATGGCGCTGGACATGGACGAAGCGGCGATCTCCGACTGGGCGGTGCCGCTGTTCGGCAAGAGCACCGGCGTGCTCAAGGGCGAAGCGCTGCAGGCCTACGTCAACAAGGCGGTCAACAACCAGCCGATGGAAAAACTCAAGATTCCGTTCGGCGCCGTGGCGTCGGACCTGAAGAACGGCCAGCCCATCCTGTTCCAGCGCGGGAACACGGGCATGGCGGTGCGGGCGTCATCGTCGGTGCCCGGCGTGTTCCAGCCGGTGACGATCAACGGCCATTCCTATGTCGACGGCGGCCTGGTGGCGCCGGTGCCGGTGCGCTTTGCGCGCGACATGGGCGCGGATTTCGTCATCGCCGTCAACATCTCGACGCAGGCCGACGTGCAGGCCACCGTCAGCTCGCTGGACGTCATCATGCAGACCTTCAGCATCATGGGCCAGCGCATCAACCAGTACGAATTGAAGGACGCGGACGTGGTCATCGCGCCGAGCCTGGGCAAGATGGCGGGCAACGACTTCGCCGGCCGCAACCAGGCGATCCTGGCGGGCGAGCAGGCCGCGGCGCAGGTGATGGCGCAGATTAAGCAAAAACTGGAAGCCAAGCGCAAACCCTAGGTACAATATCGGCTCGAACAAAAAGGAAGACTCCATGCAAACCAAACCATACCTGTGCCTCGCCGACGTCAAGAAAATCGCCGCTGCTGCGGAAGCCGAGGCTGTCGCCAATAAATGGGCTGTCGTGATCGCCATCGTCGACGATGGCGGCCACCTGCTGTGGCTGCAACGCCAGGACGGCGCCGCGCCGCTGTCGTCGCACATCGCCCCGGCCAAGGCGCGCGTATCGGCGCTGGGCCGCCGCGAATCGAAGATCTACGAAGACATGATCAATAACGGCCGCGTATCGTTCCTGAGCGCGCCGGCGCCGCAGACCGACGGCATGCTCGAAGGCGGCGTGCCCATCATCGTTGACGGCCACATCATCGGCGCCGTCGGCGTGTCGGGCGTGAAATCGGCCGAAGATGCGCAAATCGCCAAAGCCGGCATCGCCGCGCTGAACTAATTTACAAGGTTTCGCGAAAGTGCCGCCCGGCTAGCGCCAGGCGGCATTTTTTTCGCCCGGGATGTTCTGGCTGCCATTGCCAAGCAGGGAGGATTTGGTTATAATTCAAAGGTTTAGCCAATCTCACCTCTACCGTAGCGACTACCACTCACTCCATCATCAATCTGACCTTCCACCCTGGCCTGCGACGGCGGGGGACACACGACGGTCGTCTGACGTGGCGCAGCTACGGTAACTTTATCAGGAGTTGCCCTTGCCGCCATTTTTTTCTGGCCCAGCCGTTCCAGCCATACTGGCCCTCGCTGACGGAACCATTTTCAAAGGTTTTTCGATCGGCGCCGCCGGCCATACGACCGGCGAAGTGGTCTTTAATACTTCCATGACCGGCTATCAGGAAATCCTGACCGATCCTTCCTACAGCCGCCAGATCGTCACCCTGACGTATCCGCATATCGGCAATACCGGCGTCAATCCCGAAGACGTCGAATCCACCAAAGTCCACGCAGCCGGTTTAATCATCCGTGACCTGCCGCTGATGGCGTCCAATTTCCGCTCCACCCAATCGCTGGCCGACTACCTGAAGGCCGAGAACATCGTCGCCATCGCCGGCATCGACACGCGCAAGCTGACCCGCATCCTGCGCGAGAAGGGCGCCCAGTCCGGCGCCATCCTGGTCGGCACGCAGGGCAACGAGCCGTCGGCGTCGCAGGCGCTGGACCTGGCCCGCTCCTTCCCCGGCCTGTCCGGCATGGATCTGGCCAAGGTGGTCACCGTCAAGTCGCAGTACGAATACACCGAAACCGAATGGACGCTGGGCGAAGGCTACGGCAAGCTCACCGACCCTAAATTCCACGTCGTGGCCTACGACTTCGGCGTCAAGCGCAACATCCTGCGCATGCTGACCGCGCGCGGCTGCAAGGTGACCGTCGTTCCGGCGCAGACCAGCGCCGCCGACGTGCTGGCGCTGAACCCGGACGGCGTGTTCCTGTCGAACGGCCCAGGCGACCCTGAGCCATGCGACTACGCGATCGCCGCCGCCAAGGAATTCATGGCCAGGAAGCTGCCGCTGTTCGGCATCTGCCTCGGCCACCAGATCATGGGCCTGGCCTCGGGCGCGAAAACGCTGAAGATGAAGTTCGGCCACCACGGCGCCAACCACCCGGTGCAGGACCTGGACAGCAAGCAAGTGCTGATCACGTCCCAGAACCACGGCTTCGCCGTCGACCCGGACACGCTGCCGGCCAACTGCCGCGTAACCCACAAATCGCTGTTCGACGGCTCGCTGCAGGGCTTCGCCCGCACCGACACGCCGGCCTTCTGCTTCCAGGGCCACCCTGAAGCATCGCCCGGCCCGACTGACGTCGCTTACCTGTTTGACCGCTTCATCGGCATGATGGAAGCAACGGAGAAAAAATAAGATGCCTAAACGTACAGACATTAAGAGTATTCTGATTATTGGCGCTGGCCCGATCATCATCGGCCAGGCTTGCGAGTTCGATTATTCCGGCGCACAGGCCTGCAAGGCCCTGCGCGAAGAGGGCTACAAAGTCATCCTGGTCAACAGCAATCCGGCGACCATCATGACCGACCCGGAGATGGCCGACGTCACCTACATCGAGCCGATCACCTGGCAAGTCGTCGAGAAAATCATCGCCAAGGAAAAGCCGGACGCGATCCTGCCGACCATGGGCGGCCAGACCGCGCTGAACTGCGCGCTGGACCTGCATCGCCACGGCATCCTGGACAAGTACAAGGTCGAGTTGATCGGCGCGACGCCGGAAGCCATCGACAAGGCCGAGGACCGCTCCAAGTTCAAGGACGCGATGACCAAGATCGGCCTGGGTTCCGCGCGTTCCGGCGTGGCGCACTCGCTGGAAGAATCGTGGGCCGTGCAGCGCGAAGTGGGCTTCCCGACCATCATCCGTCCGTCGTTCACGATGGGCGGCAGCGGCGGCGGCATCGCCTACAACGAGGAAGAATTCGAAGCCATCTGCAAACGTGGCCTGGAAGCCTCGCCGACCAACGAGCTGCTGATCGAAGAATCGCTGCTGGGCTGGAAAGAGTACGAGATGGAAGTGGTGCGCGACAAGGCGGACAACTGCATCATCATCTGCTCGATCGAAAACCTGGATCCGATGGGGGTGCACACCGGCGACTCGATCACCGTGGCGCCGGCGCAAACGCTGACCGACAAGGAATACCAGATCATGCGCAACGCCTCGCTGGCGGTGCTGCGCGAGATCGGCGTCGACACCGGCGGTTCGAACGTGCAGTTCTCGATCAACCCGGCCGACGGCCGCATGATCGTCATTGAAATGAACCCGCGCGTATCGCGTTCGTCGGCACTGGCTTCCAAGGCCACCGGCTTCCCGATCGCCAAGGTCGCGGCCAAGCTGGCTGTCGGCTTCACGCTGGACGAGCTGCGCAACGAGATCACCGGCGGCGCGACCCCGGCCTCGTTCGAACCGTCGATCGACTACGTCGTGACCAAGATCCCGCGTTTCACGTTCGAGAAATTCCCGACCGCCGACCACCACCTGACCACGCAAATGAAATCGGTCGGCGAAGTGATGGCGATCGGCCGCACCTTCCAGGAATCGTTCCAGAAAGCGCTGCGCGGCCTGGAAGTCGGCGTGGACGGCCTGAACGAAAAAACCAAGGACCGCGAGAAGATCGAAGAGGAACTGGGCGAGCCTGGTCCCGAGCGTATCTGGTACGTGGGCGACGCGTTCGCCCAGGGCTTCACGCTGGAAGAAGTGCACCAGCTGACCAAGATCGATCCATGGTTCCTGATCCAGATTAAAGAGATCGTCGACCTGGAACTGTGGATGGACACGCAGAAGCTGGAGCAGATCGACCGCACCACGCTGTACAAGCTGAAGCAAAAAGGCTTCTCCGACCGCCGCCTGGCGTTCCTGCTGCAGACCGATGCCAAGGCCGTGCGCGCCAAGCGCCATGAGCTGAACATCCGTCCGGTGTACAAGCGCGTCGACACCTGCGCGGCGGAGTTCTCGACCAACACCGCCTACATGTACTCGACCTACGACGAGGAATGCGAGTCCAATCCGACCGACAAGAAGAAGATCATGGTGCTGGGCGGTGGCCCGAACCGTATCGGCCAGGGCATCGAATTCGACTACTGCTGCGTGCACGCCGCGCTGGCGATGCGCGAAGACGGCTACGAGACCATCATGGTCAACTGCAATCCGGAGACCGTGTCGACCGACTACGATACCTCGGACCGCCTGTACTTCGAATCGCTGACGCTGGAAGACGTGCTGGAAATCGTCGAGCTGGAAAAACCGGTCGGCGTAATCGTGCAGTACGGCGGCCAGACCCCGTTGAAGCTGGCGCTGGATCTGGAGGCGAACGGCGTGCCTATCGTCGGCACCTCGCCGGACATGATCGACGCCGCCGAAGACCGCGAGCGTTTCCAGCAGCTGCTGCACAAGCTGAACCTGCGCCAGCCGCCTAACCGCACCGCGCGCACCGAAGCCGACGCCCTGGCGCTGGCACAGGAGATCGGCTATCCGCTGGTGGTGCGTCCTTCGTACGTGCTGGGCGGCCGCGCGATGGAAATCGTCCACGAGCAGCGCGACCTCGAGCGCTACATGCGCGAAGCGGTCAAGGTGTCGCACGATTCGCCGGTGCTGCTGGACCGCTTCCTGAACGACGCCATCGAGTGCGACGTCGATTGCATCTCCGACGGCGAGACCACCTTCATCGGCGGCGTGATGGAACACATCGAGCAAGCCGGCGTGCACTCGGGCGACTCGGCCTGCTCGCTGCCGCCTTACTCGCTGTCGCAGGAGACCATCGATGAACTGAAGCGCCAGACCGCGCTGATGGCCAAGGGCCTGAACGTGGTCGGCCTGATGAACGTGCAGTTCGCGATCCAGAAGCAGGAACGCGACGGCGAAATGCGCGACGTGGTCTACGTGCTGGAAGTGAACCCGCGCGCATCGCGCACCGTGCCGTTCGTGTCGAAGGCCACCGGCCTGCAGCTGGCGAAGATCGCCGCGCGCTGCATGGTGGGCCAGACGCTGGCGCAGCAGGGCATCACCCAGGAAGTCGTGCCGCCTTACTTCAGCGTCAAGGAAGCCGTGTTCCCGTTCGTGAAGTTCCCGGGCGTCGACACCATCCTCGGACCGGAGATGAAATCGACCGGTGAAGTCATGGGCGTCGGCAAGACCTTCGGCGAAGCCTTCGTCAAGTCGCAGATGGGCGCCGGCATCAAGCTGCCGAAATCGGGCAAGGTGTTTCTGTCGGTGAAATCGTCGGACAAGCCGCGCGCGGTGCAGGTGGCGCGCGACCTGGTGGACATCGGCTTCACGCTGGTGGCCACCAAGGGCACCGCCGCCGTCATCGCCGCCGCCGGCATCCCGGTCACGCCGGTGAACAAGGTGGTCGAGGGACGTCCGCACGTGGTCGACATGATCAAGAACCACGAGATTGTCCTGGTCATCAACACGGTCGAGGAAAAGCGCAGCGCCATCACGGACTCGCGCGCCATCCGCACCTCGTCGCTCGCATCGCGCGTGACGACGTACACCACCATCGCCGGCGCCGAAGCGGCGGTCGAAGGCATTCGTCACCTCGACGAATTGCAAGTGTACGATTTACAAGGGCTGCATAAAACCTTACACTAAGGCCTAGGTAGTACCTATTAACCACAGAGCTCGCGCTGCAGGTTGGCGTGGCCTCTGTGGTTTTCCATTGTAAAAACAGAGTAAATAAACAACATGACTTCAGTTCCACTTACCAAGTTCGGCGCAGAGCTCCTGAAAGACGAGCTGCACCAGTTGAAGACCAAAGAACGCCGTATCGTGATCGACGCGATTGCCGAAGCACGCTCGCATGGCGACCTGTCGGAAAACGCCGAGTACGATGCCGCCAAGGAGCGCCAGGCGTTCGTCGAAGGCCGCATCGCGGAACTGGAAGGTAAGCTGAGCGCCGCACAGATCATCGACCCGACCACGCTGGACGCCGATGGCCGCGTGGTGTTCGCATCGACGGTGGACCTGGAAGACCTGGAGTCGGGCGCGAAAGTGACCTACCAGATCGTCGGCCTGGACGAAGCGGACCTGAAACTGAGCAAGGTATCGGTGACGTCGCCGATCGCCCGCGCGCTGATTGGCAAATCGGCCGGCGACGTGGTGGAAGTGCAGGCCCCGAGCGGCCCGCGCGAATACGAAATCCTGGAAGTGCGTTACATCTGATGTTACTCGCGCGCACCCGTTTGCTGGTCGCGACGCTGTGGGCCGGCAGTTTGTGGGCGGTCGGCTACCTGGCCGCGCCGACGCTGTTCGCCACGCTGAGCGACCGCGTGCTGGCCGGCACCATCGCCGCCAGCTTGTTCAAGAATGAGGCGTGGCTGTCGATCGCCTGCGCGCTGGTCATGCTGGTGCTGCTGTGGATCAGCAAGGGCGCCGAGACCGGCGGCATTTTCGCCGGCTCCGCCGCCAACTCGGCCGCCAAGACGCGGCGCAACCTGCTGATTGTCGTGTTTGCAATGTTGCTGTGTACGCTGGTGTCGCATTTCGGCCTGCAGCCGATGATGGCGGCCTTGCGTGCCGCGGCAGGGCCGGGCGGTGTGATGGAAGACGCTGCCAGGAATGAATTCGGCATGTTGCACGGCATTTCCAGCAGCATCTACCTGGTGCAGAGCTTGCTGGCCGCGTGGCTGGTGGTGAAACAGTAAAACATTTTCGTCCTTTCCCGGGAGGGAAAGGACGATGCACGAGGCTTACTTCGAGCCCAGTGCGCTCTTCTTGGTCGACTTCTGCTGTGGCTTGGCGCGTTTGATATTGCCGCCTTGGGTCACGCGTTCATTCCCCTTGAGCAGTACCTTGGTCACCGACGGACGCTTGGTGCCGCTTGGGCTGGGCTTGACGATGGTGACTTCGCGCAGGCCCTTGCCGGAGGTCGAGCGGGCTTTTTCCGTTTCCACCTTCGGACGGTACAGCACCAGCAGCTTGCCGATGTGTTGCACCGGTGCCGCGTCGAGCTGCTCGCAGATGGTGTCGTACATGGCGGCGCGGGCTTCGCGGTCGTCGCCGAACACGCGGACCTTGATCAGGCCGTGCGAATCCAGGCCCAGCGAAATTTCCTTGAGGACGTTGGCTGTCAGGCCCGCCTCGCCGATCAGGACGATAGGCTTGAGACCATGCGCTTCGGCGCGCAGAGCGCTGCGCTCAACAGGTGTAAGTTTTTGCATAATATATTTTTAGTGGTTCCCTTAAAGGCAGTATTCTACGCGAATGAAGAAGAAGAAATTAAACAAAAACTGGTTGCACGACCACATTAACGACCCTTACGTGAAATTGGCGCAAAAAGAGGGCTACCGCGCCCGCGCCGCTTTCAAGCTCAAGGAGATCGATGAGGACGAGAGCCTGATCAAGCCCGGCCAGGTCATCGTCGACCTCGGCTGCACGCCTGGCAGCTGGGGTCAGTACGCGCGCCGCAAGCTGGCCGGCAAGGAGGGCGGCGGCATCAACGGCACGCTGATCGGCCTCGACATGCTGCCGATGGAGCCGATCGCCGATTTCCACTTCATCCAGGGCGATTTCCGCGAGCCCGACGTGCTGCAGCTGCTGGAAGACCATGTCAAAGGCCAGAAAGTTGATCTTGTGCTATCGGATATGGCGCCCAACCTGTCCGGCATCGCCAGCGCCGACGCCGCGCGCATGGAGCATCTGATCGATTTGGCAATTGAATTCTCCCAGGCGCATTTGAAACCCGGCGGCGCGCTGCTGGTGAAATGTTTTAAAGACATGGGTTTCAATGACATCGTGCTCAAATTCCGCCGCGAATTCAAAACCGTGATCCAGAAAAAACCCAAAGCCAGCCGCGATAAATCGTCCGAGATTTTCCTGCTGGGACGCGGACTGAAGAATCCGACCGACGGCATGGTCTCGGCCGAAGTGCCCGATTCCGACGAATTCGCCCCTGAACGCCCTTGATATTTGGGGCTTGGGCCGCACATCGACACAGTGAAGATCAGTTTTGACTTGATCGCACCGGTATTTTGGTCAAATAATGTGTTTTTACGCGGGATTTTCAGCCGCACGCACAAGTGGGCTTCTGGCACCGCCTGCTTATTGCGAGTAAAATCGGGTTTCTAAGCTATAGGTTATAGATGCGCCCTGCATCCAAGGAGTTTTCGTGAATAACATGTTTTCCAAATCAGCCATTTGGGTAGTTGTGGTACTGTTGCTGCTCATGCTGTACAAGCAGTTTGATAGTCACAGCGTAGCCGGTGGCGCCAAAACGATCGCTTATTCCGATCTGCTGGATGATGTGAAAGCCAAGCGCATCAAGGATGTCGTGATTGAAGGCGCCAACATCACCGCCACCCGCAGCGACGACACCAAGGTGCGCTCGACCGCCACCATGCTCGATCGCGGCCTGGTCGGCGACCTGCGCGACAGCGGCATCCATTTCGACATCAAACCGCCCGAGGAGCCATCGTTCCTGCAGCAGGTCTTCGTGTCGTGGTTCCCGATGCTGCTGCTGATCGGCGTGTGGATCTTCTTCATGCGCCAGATGCAGGGCGGCGGCAAGGGCGGGGCGTTCTCCTTCGGCAAGTCGAAGGCGCGCATGATGGATGAAACCAACAACACCGTCACCTTCGCCGACGTCGCCGGTTGCGACGAGGCCAAGGAAGAAGTCAACGAAATCGTCGACTTCCTCAAAGACCCGAGCAAATTCCAGAAACTGGGCGGCCGCATTCCACGCGGCGTGCTGATGGTCGGTCCTCCGGGCACCGGTAAAACGCTGCTGGCCCGCGCCATCGCCGGCGAAGCCAAGGTGCCGTTCTTCTCGATCTCCGGTTCGGACTTTGTTGAAATGTTCGTCGGCGTGGGCGCGTCCCGCGTGCGCGACATGTTCGAGAACGCCAAGAAGCATTCGCCTTGCATCATCTTCATCGACGAGATCGACGCTGTCGGCCGCCATCGTGGCGCCGGCATGGGCGGCGGCAACGACGAGCGCGAACAGACGCTGAACCAGCTGCTGGTGGAGATGGACGGCTTCGAAGCATCGTCCGGCGTCATCGTGGTGGCAGCGACCAACCGCGCCGACGTGCTGGACAAGGCGCTGCTGCGTCCGGGCCGTTTCGACCGCCAGGTGTCGGTGGGCCTGCCGGACATCCGCGGCCGCGAACAGATCCTCAACGTGCACATGCGCAAAGTGCCTATCGGTACCGACGTCAAGGCCGACATCCTGGCCCGCGGCACCCCTGGCTTCTCCGGCGCCGACCTGGCCAACCTGGTCAACGAGGCAGCCTTGTTTGCGGCACGTCGCAGCAAGCGCCTGGTGGACATGGCCGACTTTGAAGATGCGAAAGACAAGATCTTCATGGGCCCCGAGCGCAAGTCGATGGTCATCCGCGAGGAAGAGCGCCGCAACACCGCGTATCACGAGTCCGGCCACGCCGTGGTCGCCAAGCTGCTGCCGAAGGCCGATCCGGTCCACAAAGTGACCATCATGCCGCGCGGCTGGGCACTGGGCCTGACCTGGCAGCTGCCTGAGCACGACAATATCTCGGGCTACAAGGACAAGATGCTGGAAGAAATTTCCATCCTGTTCGGCGGCCGCATCGCCGAAGAGATCTTCGTCGGCCAGATGTCGACCGGCGCCTCGAACGACTTCTCGCGCGCCACCAAGCTGGCCCGCTCGATGGTGACCCGCTTCGGCATGTCCGACAGCATGGGCGTGATGGTCTACGAAGACAGCCAGAACGACGGCTTCTTCGGCGGCGCCTCGAAGACGATTTCCGAAGCGACCCAGCAGATGGTCGATGCCGAGATCCGCGCCATCCTCGACACGCAATATCAGCTGGCGCGCAAGCTGCTGGAAGAGAACCGCGACAAGGTCGAAGTGATGACCAAGGCGCTGCTGGAATGGGAAACCATCGACGCGGACCAGATCAACGACATCATGGCCGGCCTGGAGCCGCGCGCACCGAAGCCGGGCGTGACGATCCGCAAGCAGCCTCCCGGCGACGGCGGCTCGGGCGTATCGCCTAACGTGACCGCGCCGGCCTAAACGGCCGTTACAGCATCAACTCAAAAGGGTGAGGAGTGATCCTCGCCCTTTTTCATTCCAGTTTCATATGCGATCTACACTGCAGTTTGGCCGATTCAACTACCCGTGGCGTGGCGAGGGCGTCCGTCCCCGCGTGATGGGCATCCTCAACGTCACCCCCGATTCGTTTTCCGACGGCGGCAATTACCAGTCGCTGGAATTCGCCATTTCCCATGCCGAGCAGATGATACTGGACGGCGTCGACATCATCGACGTCGGCGGCGAATCCAGCCGCCCCGGCGCGCCGCCGCTGCCGCTGGAGCAGGAGCTGCAGCGCGTGATGCCGGTGCTGTACGCGCTGCGCGACCAGGGGCCGGCGATCTCGGTCGACACCTACAAGCCGCAGCTGATGCGCGAAGCGGTCATCGCCGGCGTCGACATGATCAACGATATCAACGGTTTCCGCGCCCCGGGCGCCATCGAGGCCGTGCTCGACAGCGATTGCGGCCTGTGCATCATGCACATGCAAAGCCAGCCGCAGACCATGCAGCTGGCGCCGTCGTACACCGACGTGGTGGCCGAGGTGATCGCCTTCCTGCGCGAGCGCATCGACGCGATGATCGCCGCCGGTATTGATCCGCGTCGAATCTGCATTGATCCCGGCTTTGGCTTTGGCAAGACGGTGGAGCATAATTACGCCTTGTTGAAAGCCACCGGACGCTTGATCGCCGAGCTGGACATGCCGCTGCTGGCGGGCCTGTCGCGCAAGTCGATGATAGGCGCGGTGGTCGACAAGCCGGTGGAGCGGCGCATGGCCGGCAGCGTCGGCGGCGCGCTGGCGGCGGTGGCGCAGGGCGCCGTCATCGTCCGCGTGCACGACGTGGCCGAGACGGTCGACGCGCTCAAGGTATGGCAGGCGGCACACTAAAACCAATAACGATAAAGAGAACACACAATGTCACGTAAATATTTTGGCACCGATGGTATCCGCGGCCTGGTGGGCGAGTCGCCGATCACGCCTGACTTCGTCATGCGCCTGGGCTATGCGGCCGGCAAGGTCCTGGCCGGCACCCGCAGCGGCGGCGCTCGCCCGACCGTATTGATCGGCAAGGACACGCGCATCTCCGGCTACATGCTGGAGGCGGCGCTGGAGGCGGGCTTCTCCGCCGCCGGCGTCGACGTCATGCTGGCCGGCCCGATGCCGACGCCCGCCATCGCCTACCTGACGCGCGCGCTGCGGCTGTCGGCCGGCGTGGTGATCTCGGCGTCGCACAACCCGTTCCAGGACAACGGCATCAAGTTCTTTTCCGACCAGGGCACCAAGCTGCCCGATTCGGTCGAGCTCGATATCGAGGCGGCGCTGGATCTGCCGATGGCCTGCGTGCCGTCGGAAAAGCTGGGCCGCGCCAAGCGCCTGGACGATGCCCAGGGCCGCTACATCGAATTCTGCAAGAGCACCTTCCCCAACGAGCTGGACCTGCGCGGCCTGAAGCTGGTGGTCGACTGCGCCCACGGCGCCGCCTACAACATCGCGCCGCACGTGTTCCATGAGCTGGGCGCCGAAGTGATCGCCATCGGCAACAAGCCGGACGGCTTCAACATCAACCTGGGCCACGGCGCCACCGCGCCGGACGCGATGGCGCTGGCGGTGCGCGCGCACGGCGCCGATCTCGGCATCGCGCTGGACGGCGATGCCGACCGCCTGATCATGTGCGACGCCAATGGCCGCCTGTACAACGGCGACGAGCTGCTGTACCTGATGGTGATGGACCGCATGGCGACCGGCCCGGTGGCCGGCGCCGTCGGCACCTTGATGACCAATATGGCGGTCGAGGTGGCGCTGAAGGAGAAGGGCATCGGCTTCGCCCGCGCCAAGGTCGGCGACCGCTACGTGCTGGAAGTGATGAAGGACAAGGGCTGGATCCTGGGCGGCGAAGGCTCGGGCCACCTGCTGGCGCTGGACAAGCACACCACCGGCGACGGCATCATCTCGGCGCTGCAGGTGCTGTCGGCGCTCAAGCGCAGCGGCCGCTCGCTGGAGCAGTGCGCCGGCGAACTGGTGATCTTCCCGCAAACGCTGATCAACGTGCGCGTCGCGCCCGGTTTCGACTGGACCAAGAACGCCGCCATGGTGGCGGAAAAAGAGCAGGTCGAGCGCGAGCTGGGCGACAGCGGCCGGGTGCTGATACGCGCTTCCGGCACGGAACCGCTGATACGCGTGATGGTCGAAGCCCGCAACGCCCAAGATGCGCAGTCGATGGCGCGCCGCATCGCCGACAAGGTGGAAAACCAGCTGGCCGCTTAAAATTTCAGCAGTGAAATAATCGGCTGGCGTTTCATTGACGCGGGAAGCGCCAGGCGTTAGAATACTGTCTTCGGAGTGTGGCGCAGCCCGGTAGCGCACCTGGTTTGGGACCAGGGGGTCCAAGGTTCGAATCCTTGTACTCCGACCAAGAACTTTTAAAACGGGTTGTCTCCAGGACAGCCCGTTTTTCATTTCCGCAGCATATTCTTGCTGCACACATCTCTGCCCATAGCTCAGTTGGATAGAGCATCAGCCTTCTAAGCTGAGGGTCGCAGGTTCGATTCCTGCTGGGCAGGCCAAAATCTTCACGTTGATCAAACTCACGCGTTGCGACGCCCGCGCCGTGATTTTGTGTCCTATACAACATTTGTTTATTTCAATTTGCTAGTGAGTGGCTTCCAATTGTACAGAAAGTAGGGCAACGAAAAATGTATCCATATATTTTGAACCTTCATATTGATGACGATCAATGGTAAATATTTTGCTTACCAAGAGTTAAATCACTATCATAAATGCAATTTCTAAGGAGGGCATTTATGTGGTTTGAGCTCTATGAAGATGGCTGCAAGAGGACCAAAGAGCCATGGCGATGGCGTCTCAGATCTGGCGATTTAGTCGTGGCACTTTCAGTCGAAGGTTATCCTGACGAGGAGCAATGCCGCTGTGCTGTAAAGGCGCTGACCCGCATCTCGGTTAAAACGCCCATCCGAACTCGGGCTAAGGAAAAATCGGCTGGGGCACATGCCAACGTACCCTAGCGGAAGGGAATCAAACAGGAATAATCGCCACCACCTGGGTTTATGGCTGCACGCAAGGAATTAATTTTCGCTTTTCATTCCGTCAATCAAACATGACAGCCGACGCTCTGAGCGCCGGCCGGATCGCAAATATCAGAACTCGACCCAATCGGCTGCCGCGGCCTGTGCTGCCGGCGCTTTCGCAGGACGGGACGGCGCGGCCTTTGCGCCGCCGCCGCGCGCAGGGCGGGATACCTTGGCCAGCGCCCGGGCCGGGCTTGTAACCACCCGCAAATGTGCGGGCGCCGCCGCCGTGTTGCGATGCCCGGCTTCCGCGCGGATCTTGAATATGCTGACGGTGCGCACCAGGTTTCCGGCCTGGTCGCTCAAGGATTCGGCCGCCGCGGCAGCCTCCTCGACCAGGGAGGCGTTTTGCTGGGTCATATGATCCATCTCGATGATCGCCTGATTGATTTGCTCGATGCCGGCCGATTGTTCCTGGCTTGCGTTCATGATTTCAGCAATCATATCGTTCACGCGTTGCACGCTGTGCACCACCTCGGTCATGGTCGCGCCGGCATCGGTTGCCAGCTTGGAACCGATGTCGACACGCTCGACCGAATTATCGATCAAGGCCTTGATTTCCTTTGCCGCGCTGGCGCTGCGCTGAGCCAGGTTGCGCACCTCGGAAGCCACCACGGCAAACCCGCGGCCCTGTTCTCCGGCGCGCGCCGCCTCGACGGCCGCATTCAAGGCCAGGATATTGGTCTGGAACGCGATGCCGTCGATGACGCTGATGATGTCGACGATCTTTTTCGATGCTTCGCTGATGGAGTCCATCGTGCCGACCACCTGGGCCACCACGGCGCCGCCCTTGGCGGCGATATCGGATGCGCTGATGGCCAGCGCGTTGGCCTGCCGGGCGTTCTCCGCGTTCTGGCGGACGGTCGAGGTCAATTCTTCCATCGACGAGGCGGTTTCCTCCAGCGAACTGGCCTGTTGCTCGGTTCGGGTGGACAGATCGCTATTGCCTGAAGAAATTTCCGCTGCCGCAGTCGAGACCGTCTCTGAATCCTGGCGCACCGACGACACCACCTGGGATAGCGATACTTGCATGCGTTGCACGGCGGCCAAAACGCTGCCGGTATCGTTGGGACGCAGGTGCAGGTCGCCGCTCAGGTCGCCACTGGCTACCTGGCTGACCGCATCGGACAAGGCCTGCGGTTCGGCGCTCAGGGCTTGCAAGAGGTTCTTGGAAATCAGCGTTCCAGCGGTAATGGCCAAGGCGGTGGCAATGACACTGCAGAGTATGAGCATGTTTCTTGATGCGGCAAAGTCTTTGCTGGCCTCGTCAATCAACTGGGCTGACACGGTGGTGGCGAGTTGCGCATACTCGCTGGTCGCGGCAACCAGCGAGGCCAGCAATGGGCGGCACTCTTCATTCATCTTGACGATCGCTTCATCCCTTCGGCCCTGAAGCGCCAGGTCCACGATGGCCAGCGCAACCGGCGAATACGTCTTTTCGATTGCATCTATTTTACGGACCACGCGGCGGGCCTCGTCGGAGGCGGATTTATCCTTGACCATCTCGTTAAGTTTCTGCAAGTTGGAAACCACCTGGGCTTGAGCCTGCTTGACGATCCGGGTTTCCGCTTCGCGGTCCTCGGGCTTGGTCACCAGCACGAGATTTCTTGCGGCGACAGCGCGCAGGCCGACCGCTTCCCGTACCAGGTGTGCGGCTTCGGAGCGCGCGCGCACGCCGTTCACATAGCTTTCAAATTCCTCGTATTGGCGCAAGAAGTTGGTGATCGACATGACGGCGATCCCCACCAGCAGCAGTGTCAGGCCGCCAAAGGCAATGGCAAGCTGAGTTCGTACCGATAATTTTTTCATGATATTTCCCCTGTTTGTATTTCAAGATGCCGTTGGCGTGCATGGCATATCTGGATAAACGTGGCATCAAATCTGGGTGGCTGTTTGCGACGCCGGCTCGCTTTGCCGAGCCAGCCGCCTTAGCTCCGCGACTGGAATCCGCGCCACTTCATGCAGGCGCAGCAGCACGTCGGCGCTGATCGGCAAGCGGCGGCGGCGTATCTTGCTGAGGCGCGGCGGCGAGATGTCCAGCATGCGCGCCAGCGAGGCATCGTTCTTTAGTTGCAAGCGCTTCAGCAAGTGGTCGAGCAGCAGGTGCGGGCAGCGCGGCGGGACTGGAATCGGCGGTGTTTGATCGGGTGTCATGCGGCCTCCTGGGTGGTTGTGGTGGTGAGACGATCGGGCGGGCTGTAGCGGCGCCGGATGGCGTCGAGCGCGGATTCGTCGCAGAACAATGCGGTGATGCAATCGGGGTCGAAATGGCTGCCGCTGCCAGCCTCCATGGCGCTCCTGGCGTGTTCGAAGGACCAGCCCGGCTTGTACGGGCGGGACGATGTCAGCGCGTCGAAGACATCGGCTGCGGCGACGATGCGGCCGTGCAGTGGAATGTCCCTGCCGGCCAAACCGTTCGGATAGCCGCTGCCGTCGTAGCGTTCGTGGTGGGTGGCGGCGATGACGGCGCCGGCCTGCAGCAGCGGTGAATCACTGTCGGCCAGAATCCGCGCGCCGATCTGGGCGTGGCCGCGGATGATCGCCAGCTCGTCCGCATCGAGCCGTCCGGGCTTGAGCAGGATCGCATCCGGAATGCCCAGCTTGCCGATGTCGTGCATGGGCGCGGCGGTGAGGATCAGTTCGCATTCGGCCTCGGGCAGGCCGAGGTTGCGTGCGATCAGTTCGGCATACGCCGCCATGCGCAGCAGATGGCCGCCGGTTTCCGGGTCGCGGAACTCGGCCGCGCGCGACAGCCGGTAGATCGCTTCGCGTTCGCGTGCCGCGATCTCGGCGGTGGCCTTGCGCACCGCCTCGGCCAGATCCGCCGCATGGCTGGCCAACCGCAACTGGGCACTGCGCAGCGCCAGCAGATTGCCGACACGGGCGTTCAGCTCGGCAAAATTAACCGGCTTGGTCAGGAAGTCGTTGGCGCTCAGGCGCAGCGCCTCGTGCCTGATTTTGTGGTGGGTGTCGGCGGTGACCATGACGACCGGCGTATCCTGCTTGCCGGGCAGGGCGCGGAAGCGGCGCAGGAATTCCAGGCCGTCGATCTCGGGCATCATATAGTCGACCACCACCAGGTCGGGCTCGTTGTCGGCGCACCAGTCCAGCGCGATGCGCGGGTTCGACATCGTCACCGGTGGGGTGTCGCTCAGCATTTCCAGCATGTGGCCAAACACGTCCAGGTTGGCTTGGCTGTCGTCGACGATCAGGATTTTCATCAGGCGCTCCGTGGGGTCTCGGTCAGGTGAGTGTCGGGTCAGGCCGCCAGGGCCTCGGGTTCAGTGGTCAGGCCGCGCAGCATGGCGCCGATGTCGAGCATGATGAGCATGCGCTGCTCGACGCTGGCGATGGCCAGCACGTACTCGCTGGCGCCGTGCCGCAGTTGCGGCGCCGGCTTGATCTGGCCCGGCTCGAGGTTGACGACGTCGGCCACGCTGTCGACCACGATGCCGGTGGTGTGCTCGGGCGTGGCAAGGATGATGACCACGGTGGTGGCGTTATACGTGGGCACCGCCAGGCCCAGGCGGATGCGCAGGTCGATCAGCGGCACAATCACGCCGCGCAGATTGATGACGCCCTTCAGATAGTCCGGCGCATTGGCCAGCCGCGTCACCTGGTCGTAGCCGCGCAATTCCTGGACCAGCGCGATGTCGATCGCATATTCTTCGGCGCCCAGGCCGAAGACCAGGTTGCTGCGGGCCGATTGTTCGTTAAATGTTGCACTCATGATCATCTCCTGCCTGGGGTTGGCTGCAAAGATGCAGCGAATTCCACGATTTGCTGCCAGTTCGTTTGGTCTATGGCTGCTTCGACGGCATAATGGCGTTAAGGCGTGGATTTGCTTTGAATTCTTTATTTCTGTGACGATTATAACGAATTTTATTGAATTTGGTAAATTCGTTTTATTTATTTTTCTATTGAGAGGTGCGTGTGGCGAATAAGCGCGGCGATTCCCCTGCGGATGAGGTGTGCACGACCCAGCGAGCGGCGGAAATTCTGGGAATTTCTGTATCTTCTGTGCAACAACTAGTCGAGGCCGGCGTCATCGAAGCCTGGAAAACCAAGGGTGGCCACCGTCGGATTCCGCTGCATGCCGTCTTGCGCTACAAGGCCACGCCGCAGGCGGAGGCGCCACCGCGTACCCCAGCCGCAGGCGGCGGCGTGAGCACCGTGCTGGTGGTCGAAGACAATCCCCTGCAGCGCGCCATCTATGAGCGGCAGTTCAGCTCGTGGGCGCTGCCGGTCAGCCTGACCTTTTGCGAGAACGGCTACCAGGCGCTGATGGAGATTGCCCGCCGCCGCCCGCACGTGTTGCTGGCCGACATCATCATGGACGGCATCGACGGCTATGAAGTGGTGAAGACCATCCTGGCCGATCCGGAGTTGGCGGGCATGCATATCGCGCTGCTGTCCGGCATGAGGGAGGAGGAGCTGGACGAGCGCGGCGGCGTGCCGCCCGGCGTGGTGTTTTTTGCCAAGCCCGTCAATTACGATGAGCTGCGCGGTTATATGAAGGCGTGTTGCGCGCAGTTGCTGCGCCAGTGCGATTGGAATTAAACGAATTAATTAAATTTGACAAATATTTTGTGTTCAGGCAGCATCATCCCATGAGCGGCGCGGAGTGAACCGCGCGCCATCGACAGGGGGAGGGCGGCATGTGGCGGAAAATCTTGATGCGGCTCGACGTGCGCTGGTTGCTGCTCAGCTTTGCGCTGCTGCTGATTGCCGGCACCTGGACCGCGACGCTGTACCAGATCGACGAGGCCAGGCGGCTGCAGGTTGACGACGCCCGGCGCGACGCCCTCGCGCTGGTGCGCCTGTTCAGCGAACATGCCACGCGCACGCTGGAGGCTGCCGACCAGGCGGTCATCTTCCTGCGCCACCGCTATGACGCCGACGGCGCGCATCTCGACATCGTCCGCGAACTGGAAAACGGGCTGCGGCCGGGCGACATCTACAACCAGTTCAGCATCATTGACGAGCACGCGAACCTGGTCTTGTCCAGCCTGCCGTTCAAGTCCGTCAACCTGGCCGACCGCGAGCATGTCCGCGTGCACCTGCAGGCCGATGACGGCCAGCTTTATGTCAGCAAGCCGGTGCTGGGCCGCGTGTCCAACAAATGGTCGCTGCAGCTGACGCGCCGCATCAGCTATCCCGACGGACGCTTCAAGGGCGTCGTGGTGGTGTCCATGGATCCGTATTATTTCACCGGCCTGTATCACGATATCGATGTCGGCCAGCAGGGATCGATTGCGCTGGTGGGCGCCGATGGCGTGGTGCGTGTGCGCCGGGTGGGCAATGACGCCAGCCTGGGCCAGGACATCGGCGCCAGCGCCGTGTTCGCGGCCATGCGCGCCGGCCGCCAGGGCACGCTGATCCACGCCGGGCCGGTTGACGGCAGGGCGCGCCTTTACGCATTCCAGCGGCTGGAGCGCTTTCCGTTGTACGCGCTGGTGGGCATCGATCTGGATGAGCGCATGGCGCGCTATGCGGCCAGCCGCCAGCGCACGCTGTACCTGGCTGCCGGCAGCACGCTGGTGATCCTGCTGTTTGCGTTGGGCTTGCATGTGATGGCTGGCAAGCTCATCGAAAGCAGGGCGCGGGCGATGGTGGCCAATCTGGCCAAATCGCGTTTTCTGGCCAATATGTCGCATGAATTGCGCACGCCGCTGAACGGCATACTCGGCTATTCCGAATTGCTGCAACTCGAACTCGGCGACGAGCGCAGCCGGGGCTTTGCCGACGCCATCCATGGCAGCGGCATGCGCCTGCTGGGACTGATCGAAGCGGTGCTGGAGCTGAGCGCGCTGGAATCGGGCCGGGTGCCGTTGGTGATTGAGCCGCTGAACATCGCCGAGTTGCCGTTGCTGGCGCTGTCCGGCCACCGCGCCGCTGCCGCCGCCAAAGGACTCGCGCTGACTTCGGAGCTGGCCCCCGGCTTGCCCGAGGTCTGGCCGGGCGACCGGGCCAAGCTGATGCGCGTGCTCGATATTTTGCTGCGCAACGCGCTGGCGGCGACCGACGCCGGTTGTGTGACGCTGCGGCTGGCGCCGGCGCCGCGCGGCGGCTTGCGTTGCCAGGTCAGCGACAGCGGGCCGGGCGTGCCGGCCGGAATGCGGCGCGATATCTTTGAAAAATTCACCCAGGCCGATGATTCGGCAAGCCGCGGCAAGCAGGGCGCGGGCCTGGGCCTGGCCATCGCCAGGCTGCTGGTCGAGCTGATGAGCGGGCGCATCTGGCTGGAAAAGAACGCGATGCCCGGCGCGGTGTTTGTCGTTGAGCTGCCAAGGCAAGAGCAGCTGCCGCAAGCGGCCATGGAGGCCGCATGAGCGCCGTCTATCTGGCCATCGATCCGCGCGTGTTGTGGCGGGCGGCAGGCGGGGACCGCCTGTCCTTCCGCGCCTTGTCGCAGACGTTTATCGATGTCGCGCCGGAGCGCCTGGCGGTCCTGCGCCAGGCGCTCGGCGGCGGCCGCCCGGCCGAGATCCGCGCGGCCAGCCACGCGCTCAAGGGCATGACGCTGCTGGTTGGCGCCGACGCGCTCAGTGCCTTACTGCAGTCGCTGGAAATCCAGGCGCACGCGGGCTTGCCGCTGCCGCCGGTAACGCAGCTGGAGGCATTGTTCAGCCAGGTGATGCGGGAGGTCGCGCGCAGCCTGCTCGACTATGACGGCGCCGGGGGGACCGAATGAAAATGCAATCATGGAGGCGGCGTGCAGCCATTCTGTTGCGTGGCCGCGGCCTGGAGGCGCGGCGCACGCTGGCGATGACCGGCGCGGCGCTGCTGCTCTTGCTGGGATCGGCCACCGCCGGCGCCGGCTGGATCCTGCGCGAGCACCAGATCGACGACCGGCGCCAGGACTTGGGCAACCTGTCGCTGCTGCTGGCGGAGAGCACCGCGCAGGTGATGGCTTCCAGCTTCCAGCTGCTCGATGGCGTGACCGGGATCGTGCAGGCCGAGGCCGGCAGCGGCGACGCGCGGATGGCCGCAGCACTGCGTTCGCGGCAGTTGTACCAGTCCTTGCGCGACAAGATCAGTGGCGTGTCGCAGGTCGATGTGATCAGCGTGGTCGATGCCGACGGCAATGTGCTCAATTTCAGCCGCAGCTTCCCCGCGCCCGCGATCAGCCTGGCCGAGCGCGACTACTTTACCTGGCATCGCAGCAACGCCAGCGCCCGGCCGTTCATCAGTGCGCCGGTGCGCAACAAGGGCAACGGCAAGTGGACTTTCTATCTGAGCCGGCGCGTCAATAGCGTTGACGGCAGCTTTGCCGGCGTGGTGCTGGTGGGGGTGTCGGTCGACTTCTTCGCCGATTACTTCCGGCGCGTGAGCCTGGGGCAGAGCGCCGCGGTGACGCTGTACCGCAGCGACTTCACGCTGCTGGCGCGCTGGCCTGAGGCCGAGGAGTTGCTGGGCAAGCGGGTGCTGACCGGCACCACCTATGCCGTCATCAGCGAGGGCTTGAACAACGACGTCCGCATCACCAGCGGCCCGCGCGCCTCCACCGGCCAGCGCGAAGTCTTCCGCATGGGGGCGGTGCGGGCGCTGCGCGATTACCCGCTGATCGTCAACGCCACCATCACCGAGGACCTGCTGCTGGCGGGCTGGTGGCGCAGCCTGCGCCTGCTGGGCATGGTGGCGCTGGTTGGCCTGCTGGGGTTGCTGGCGGCGTTCTGGATGGTGGCGCGGCTGCTGAAACGGCGCGACCGCGATGCCGAGCAGGCACTGCTGCTGCAACAGCAGGCCGATGCCGCCAGCCAGGCCAAATCGCGCTTCCTGGCCATGATGAGCCATGAGATCCGCACGCCGATGAGCGGCATCGCCGGCATGTCGGAACTGATGCTGGAGACGGCGCTCGATCCGGTGCAGCGCGGCTATGCGGAAAACGTGCAGCGCGGCGTCGGCGAGCTGATGCACATCATCAATGACGTGCTGGATTTTTCCAAGATCGAATCCGGCCGCATGACGCTGGACCAACAGCCCTTTGAGCCCGCCGTTCAGCTCATCCAGGTGGTGGAGCTGTACCGCGCCGCGGCCGAGCGCAAAGGCCTGCGGTTGCAGACCCAGGTCGGCGTCGGACCATCCTGGGTCGTCGGCGACGCCGCCCGCGTGCGCCAGGTGCTGGGCAATCTGCTCAGCAACGCCATCAAGTTCACGCCATCCGGTCTCATCACGCTGGATTACACGGCGCGGGTGGACGGTGAACATACCGGTCTGTGGCGTCTGTGCTATGCCGTCAGCGACGAGGGCATAGGGATGGCCCCGGCCGCGCGCGCGCGCCTGTTCGAACCCTTCAGCCAGGCCGACAGCAAGATCAGCGCGCAGTATGGCGGCACCGGCCTGGGCCTGGCCATCTGCAAGAGCCTGTTGGAACTGATGGGCGGCAGCATTGATTGCAGCAGCAGCCCCGGCGCCGGCAGCCGTTTCCAGTTCGACCTGCCGGTCAGGCTGGCGCCGGTGCTGCCGGCGCCCGTCGCCGGCGCGGTTGCGCTGCCGTTGCCTGCGGCCGACAGCGCGCGGCGCAGCGTGCTGGTGGCCGAGGACAACGAAATGAACCGGCAACTGGCGCGCATCCTGCTTACCCGGCTCGGCTGGCAGGTCGACGATGTGCACGACGGCCAGCAGGCACTCGACGCGCTGGCCATACGCCGCTACGACCTGGTGCTGATGGATTGCATGATGCCGGTGCTGAATGGCTATGACGCCTGCCGCCGACTGCGCGAACTGGAGGCCGCCAGCGGCGCCGCGCGGACCACGGTGGTGGCGCTGACGGCCAGCGCCATCGATGGCGATCGCCAGCGCTGCCTGGAGGCCGGCATGGACGATTACCTGAGCAAGCCGTTCAGCGCGGTGCAGTTCAACGCCCTGGTGGCGCGTTGCGCCGCCTTGCGGGTGGCGGATGCAGTCCCGGCAAAATAATTTACATCAAATCGAGGCACGTCATGACATGCTCGCTGCAACACGACATCTGTGAATTTGTCCACCCTGTAGCGGCTATGCCCGGCGTGTGCCACAGTTTCGCCTGCGCCATCCTTGACGCCTTGCCCGACCAGATCGCGATACTGGACGCGGCGGGCATGATCGTTGTGGTCAACGAGGCTTGGCGTACGAGTGGCCAGACGCTGGGCGCGCCGCCCTCGGGCGACGACGTGGGGCGCAACTACCTGGCCGCCTGCCGCAACGCGCGGGGCCTGGGCTCCGAAGGGGCCGCCGACGCCGGGGCGGGCATCAGCGCGGTGCTGGAGGGGCGCAGCAGCTACTTCCAGATGGAGTATGCGTGCTCCACGCCGGCGCAGAAACGCTGGTTCCACATGACGGCGACGCCGCTTGCCTGCGGCTGGCAGGGCGCCGTGGTGGCGCATACGGACATCACGGAGCGCCATCTGGCCGAGGCCAGCTTGCGCGTGGCGGCCACCGCGTTTGAATCGTCCGAAGGCATGATGGTGACCGACGCCAGGGGCGTCATCCTCAAGGTCAACCAGGCGTTTACCCGCATCACCGGCTATGGCGCGGACGAGGCAACCGGCCAAACGCCGCGCATGCTCAACTCCGGTCGCCATGACGCGGCGTTTTACCAGGCCATGTGGGAGGCCATCGCGCAGGACGGCAGTTGGGAAGGCGAGATATGGAATCGCCGCAAGAATGGCGAAGTCTATCCGGAACACCTGAGCATTGCGGCGGTGCGCGACGAGTTCGGCGAGCTTTGCAATTATGTGGCGACGCTGACCGACATCACGGTCAGCAAGGCGGCCAACGATGAGATCCGCAGCCTGGCGTTTTACGACCCGCTGACGCGTTTGCCCAACCGGCGCATGCTGATGGAACGGCTGCGCCAGGTACTGGCCGCCAGCAGCGCGCACGACCGCTACGGCGCGCTGGTGTTTATCGACCTGGATAATTTCAAGACGCTCAACGACACGCTTGGCCACAATGTCGGCGACCTGCTGCTGCAGCAGGTCGGCGCGCGCCTGCAAGGCTGCCTGCGCCATGGCGACACGGTGGCGCGCCTGGGCGGCGACGAATTTGTGGTGCTGCTGGAGCGCATGAGCTGCGACGCGCTGGAGGCGGCGGCCCAGGCTGAAGCGCTGGGCCTCAAGATTCTGGCCGAACTGAACCAGCCGTATCAGCTTGGCATCCATCATTGCCGCAGCACGCCCAGCATGGGGGCGACCCTGTTCCATAACGGGGTTCCGTCCCAACCCGACGAAGTGCTGGCGCAAGCCGATATTGCCATGTATCAAGCCAAGCAGGCCGGCCGCAACGCCATGCGTTTCTTTGACCAGCAAATGCAGGACAGCATCACGGCACGGGAGCGGCTGGAGGAGGGGCTGCGCAAGGCTATTGAATTGCGGCAATTTGACCTGTATTACCAGGCCCAGGTCGGCCATGACGGCCGGATCACCGGGGCGGAAGCGCTGATACGCTGGATCCAGCCCGACGGCAGCTGTGTTTCTCCGGCCGATTTCATTCCGTTGGCGGAGGAGTGCGGTCTCATCTTGCCGATTGGGGCCTGGGTGCTGGAAGCCGCGTGCGCGCAATTGCAGCGCTGGCAGAGCGACCCGGCCACCGCTTCGTTGTTGCTTGCGATTAACGTCAGTGCCGCTCAGTTTCGTCAGAGTAATTTTTTCACGCAGGTGCGTGACACGGTGCGGCGCTACGCCATCGATCCCTCCCGGCTGAAGCTGGAACTGACCGAGGGTATCCTGCTGGAACATACCGAGGAGACGATCTCGAGCATGCAGCAGCTGCGGGACATGGGCGTGCACTTTTCCCTGGATGACTTCGGCACCGGATATTCCTCCCTGCAATATCTGAGGCGCCTGCCGCTGAGCCAGCTGAAGATAGACCGTTCGTTTGTCCATGACCTGGCCGGCGACAATTGTGGCCAGGTCATTGTATCGACGATTATTGCCATGGCACGCAGCCTGGGACTGGATGTGATCGCCGAGGGCGTCGAGAATCCGGTGCAGCACGCGCTGCTGGAACAATTGGGGTGCCACCGCTACCAAGGCTTTTTATTTAGCCGGCCGCTGCCGGTCGCTCAATTCGAGGACTTGCTTGCGGACGGCACGGCGGCAAGCCCTGGCTGATACACTACGCCACCGATAACGGACAGTGGCGTATATATGAATGCAATGACCTTGCCTGGCTGGGCAACGACCGAAGAGACTTCTTTATGGCTCAGCGATAAAACCGGCAAACCATGGAATCTGTCCAGCTTGCTGGCCAGCGGGTTGACGCCCCACGTCTGGCTGGATTATTCGGAAGAATATGCGGATCTGTTTGCCGAGGGAATCAAGCGCTACCCAGCGCCTATATTCTTCGTCGACGACATTAAAAGATTATCCGAAGGCAGTCCCGATGTGCTGATACGCATGACGCGCGACTCCGATAGAATATCTTTTAAACTGACGCCGCCAGGCATTTCCATGCCGCTTAACGCGATCAGATTCTTTCAGCTCGATATAGTCCGGATGGCGGAAGATATTCTGCATCCGCCAGTGCAAGCGCCTGCGCCGGCAAAGGAAATTCCAAAGGGAATGAGCAAGGAAGAAATTATTTTTGTATTTGGCAGCATGGTAAAAATGGATCTGGGGAAATCGCTGGCTGATGCCATCGGTATATTCGGCGACGATGGCGCCCGGGTGAGAAAGAATTCACGCGCTGGTAAAAACAGTTATCTGTGGAATCCCGTGACGCTGGCGCTGGGTTTGAACGACGTCTACCGCGTGCCGATGCCGCGTTTGAAGAAGGCGTTCGCTGTCCAGTCCGAACTGGCACCCTGGAAAGATGCCTGGCTCGAGTCTTTGCGTTTGTTGGGAGAGTGAAAGTATGCTAAAAATTGGCTTGTATGCGCCGTTTTCTGGCGCGTGTCCGAGGAGAGACTGAATGACGATAGACAGCCTGCATTTCACCCCGTGGCCGGCCCTGGCCGGGGGAATATTGATTGGCCTGGCGGCGGCCTTATTCATCCTGCTGAATGGCCGCATCGCCGGCATTAGCGGAATTATTGGCGGCTTGTTACGCCCAAACAAAGGCGATATCGGTTGGCGTTTCGCATTTATTGCAGGCCTGATACTCGCACCTGTCATCTACGGCGTATTTTATGCATTGCCTGCGACGCAAATCGATGCCGGCACCGGCATATTGATACTGGCCGGCTTGCTGGTTGGCGTTGGTACCCGCTATGGCTCGGGATGCACGAGCGGCCACGGCGTTTGCGGAATATCCCGTTTATCGCCCCGATCGATAGCGGCCACGATAATATTCATGGCCGCCGGTTTTGTTACGGTATTCCTTTTGAGGCATCTGTCATGATTATCTCGTTCGCATGCGGCTTGATTTTCGGCTTGGGATTGATTATTTCCGGCATGGCCAATCCGGCCAAGGTATTGGGTTTTCTTGATTTGGCCGGGAAATGGGATCCATCGCTGGCATTTGTGATGGCAGGGGCGATATTGATCGGTTTCTTTGCGTTTCTTTACGCCGGCCGACGCCAAACCACTTTGTTGGGCAAGGAGTTGAAATTACCCACGGCAAAAAATATCGACCGTCGATTGATAATCGGATCGATATTATTTGGTGCGGGTTGGGGATTGGCGGGATTTTGCCCGGGGCCTGCGCTGGTGGGCCTGGGCATGGGTTTGCCCAAGGCGGTTTTATTTGTTTTGGCGATGCTGGCCGGCATGGGATTGTTCGAATTGCTCGAACGCCGGCGCGGTGGATAAGTTCTCGCTGCGACAAATTTGCGCAGCGAGACTTTTCTTATAGAAAACAACTACTTGGCATGGCCCGGTACGGCTTGTTAACAAGCTTATCCACAGAATTTGTTAACAACCCGGCGCTTACTTGCCCAGTACCTGAACTTCGATGCCGGAATACATCGCCGGCGCGTGATAAACCCGCTGGGTGGCCTTCTGGAAGTCCTCCGCCTTGGCTTTCGGAATATCGACGAAGGTTTGCGGGTTCAAGTCCACCAGCGGGAACCAGGAACTCTGGATCTGCACCATGATGCGGTGGCCGCGCCGGAAAGTGTGGTTGACGTCGCTCATGCTGTAATTGACGGCTTCCACCTTGCCTGGCGTGAACGGCTCCGGCTTTTCAAAACTGTTGCGGAATTTGCCACGCAGCGGATCGCCGCGCACCAGTTGCTGGTAGCCGGCCATGGTCAGCGTCGGTTTCGGCACGTCCGGGCCGCGCTCCTCGTCGCCGCCGGCGCTTGGATATTCTGGCGGATAGACGTCGATCAGCTTGACCACCCAGTCCGCATCGGTGCCGGTGGTGGACACGAACAGGCGCGGCTTGACCGGACCGCTCAGCGTCACATCCTCTTCCAACACGTCGCTGCGGTAGGTCAGCACGTCCGGACGGCTGGCGGCGAAGCGCTGGTCGCCGACCATGTATTCCTTCGGCGCGCCCTGCGCCGGATAGGCGGTGAACGGCACCGGCTTGCGCGGATCGGCCACATATTCATCGAACGCCGCGCCGGCAGCCGGCTGTTTCCAGCCCAGCGTGCCGTTCGGCCCCAGGAACAGCGTGCGCGCGGCCGCCTGTTTCGGCGGCCAGGCGGCGTAGTTGCGCCAGACATTGCTGCCGGTCTCAAACGCATAGACTTCGGATACGTTCTTGTTGGCCACACCCTTCAAATGCTGCTCGAAGAAGGGGAACTGGATATTGCTGCGGAATTGCTGGCCGGTCTTGGCGTCGAACTTGACGTAGCCCAGGCTGGCGCCGTCCGCGCGTCCCCAGGCGCCGTGCGACCACGGGCCCATCACCAGCCCGCTATAGATGCCGGGATTGTTGCGCTTGATGGTGTTGTAGGTGGTCAGCGGGCCTTGCAGGTCCTCGGCGTCGTACCATCCGCCCACGGTCAGCACGGCGGCCTTGATGTTCTTCAGGTGCGGCGCGACGTTGCGGGTTTTCCAGAAATCGTCATAGCTGCTGTGCTCGATGGTCGGCATCAGCAGCGCGCGCTGTTTCGGCGTCAGCGTGGCGGTGATGTTGGACAAGGTCAGGTGCGACAGGAAGAATTCGTAGCCGTCGGCCGTGCCGTAGTCGAAATGGTCCCAGGACTTCGGCAGCGGCGTCGGATTTTCCGCTTCGACGAAGGCCGAGTAGAAATCGAAATTGGCCGCCAGCATGAAGGCGCCGCCGTGATATGAATCGTCGTTCATGTACAGGTCGGTCACCGGCGCCTGCGGCGACGCGGCCTTGATCGCCGGATGCGAATCGATGATGCTGGCCGAGGTGTAGAAGCCCGGATACGAGGTGCCGAGTATGCCGACCTTGCCGTTGTTGTTGGCGACGTTTTTCAGCAACCACTCGACGGTGTCGTGCATGTCTTCGCTCTCGTTGCCTTCGCCTTTGGCGCGCGCGGCGTTGACGTGCGGCGTCATTTCCTGCCACTTGCCTTCGGACATGTAGCGTCCGCGCACATCCTGCTTGACGAAGATGTAGCCGCTGTCCTCAAACTCCTGCGACGGGCCGATGTGTTCCGGATAAAAATCCACGCCGTAATGCAGCTCGCCGCCGCTGTTCACGCCGGCGCTGTAGGGCGTGCGCTGGACCAGGAAGGGATAGGTCTTGCTGGCGTCCTTGGGCACATAGACGGCGGTGAACAGCCGCACGCCGTCGCGCATCGGGATGCGGAATTCGTATTTGGTGTAGTGCTCGCGCAGGGAGTATTTGGGCGCGGTATCGGCTGCGCCGGCGTGAACGGATAGTCCACCCAGCATCAAGGCCAAGGTTATGGCGGTAAGACGCAGTTTCATAGGTTCCTTTTTTTGTTGAAAAGCAAACCCGTAAAGTGTAATCGCAGTGGATAACTTTCGCTGCGACAAATTTGCGCATCCGAACTTTATCCATAGAAAACATCAGCTTAGAAGACGGTGGGGGTCGTTGTTAACAGCCTTATCCACAGATTCTGTTAACAAGTAGGCGGCAAAGGATTGTTGCAAAATTTTACAATTTTCTCTTTGTGTTAGCGAACGTACAGTTGTGCTCGCAACATCTTTATATGCTTCGTATTACCGGATGGGGACATTCGGACAACTTTGCTCAACTCGCTACTCCTATTGGATACCAAATGAAAATCAAAAATATGTTGCTCGCCTCTATGATCGCCGGCGCCAGTCTGTTCGGCACCTCGGCCTTCGCTGCGGACATCGGCAAAACCGCCGTCGTTACGCTGGACGACGACGGCATGGGCGGTTTCACCGCTGCGCTGGGTGCGACATTCAATAGCGCGGCCATGGGCAAGACCTTCAGCGATTTCTACACCTTCACGCTGTCTGACTCGTACGACTCGTCGGCCTCGCTGACCTCGACCTACCTGAACAAGACGACGCTGAAAGACCTGTCGATCACCGGGTTCAGCTTGGTCAAATACGATGCCTCGAACACCGTCGTTCAAACCTACATGGGCACCAATACCACGGCCAGCGGCAGTCACATCGACACCTGGGAGCTGAATGGTTTGCCACTGAGCGCCGGAAAATATGCGATTGAGATCGACGGCAAGGTGCTGGGCAATGCCGGCGGCAGCTATGCTTCCGACCTGAACGTGTCGATCGCGGCCGTTCCGGAACCAGAAACCTACGGCATGATGGTCGTCGGCCTGGGTCTGCTGGGTGTGGTTGCGCGTCGCCGCAAGCAAGCCTAAGTCAGGCAATCAGTAAGAAACGCGCCTGAGACTACGACTCAGGCGCGTTTTTGCGTTGACGGCATGGACTCAAAAAACGGCCTACAATGCGGAATGAAGACCCTGCGCAAAGTGTTGTTGGCGCCGGCGTTGTGCCTGCTTTGGGGCGGATACGCCAGCGCCGATACGCCGCAAAAGCAGGCTCATACAGAAAAGGCGGCGCAAGGCCACCATATCGACCGCTCAGGTAAAACCCGCAAGGGCAAGGCTTCCTACTACGGCCGCCGTTTCCACGGCAAGAAAATGGCGAACGGCGAGACCATGAAGCCCGACAGCAATGCCGCCGCCAGCAAGACGCTGCCGGTGGGCACGGTTGCCAAGGTCACCAATCTGGAGAACAACAAGAGCGAGGTGGTGGTGGTCAAGGACCGGGGACCGTATGTCGACGGCCGCATCATCGATGTCACGCCCAAGACCGCCGACAAGCTGGATATGAAGGAAGAGGGCGTGGCACCGGTGGCGGTGACGCCGCTCAAGCTGCCGCCCAAGCCGGAGGCCGCATCGGCGCCGCCGGACAAGGCCAAATAGTTGCTCCGTCAGGCTGGCGCCAGACTGTCGATCAGCGCGCGGCAGGCGGCCGACATGCGCCGGTGCGGCGCGTAGATCAGCGAGAACGGCTTGCTGCGGTCGCACAGCGCCGGCAGCACTTCCACCAGTTGTCCGTTGCGCAGTCGTTCCTCCACCACGAAGCGGTAGGTCTGGCAGATGCCCAGCCCCTGCTGCGCCATCGACACCACGCCCAGCACGTCGTCGGCCACCCGCATGCGCGGCGGCGCCAGCCAGTCTACGTCGCGGCCGTCGACGCGCAGCAGCCACGGCGCCTGTCTGCCGGTGCTGGGCAAGGTGAAGGGCAGGCAGGCGTGCGCGGCCAGTTGCTCCAGGTCCTGCGGCGTGCCCGCTCGCTGCAGGTAGTCCGGCGCGGCGACCAGGCAGACCGGCGATTCGTCGAGGCGCCTGGCGACCAGCCCGCTGTCGGCCAGCTCGCCCAGGCGTATCGCCATGTCATAGCCTTCGTCGACCAGATCGACGTTGCGGTTCGTGATGCTCAGTTCGATGACGACCTTGGGATGCTGCTCCATGAACGGCCGCAGCAGTTGCGGCAGCCGGTAATGGCCGTAGCTGGTCGGCGCGCTGATGCGTATCGTGCCGGACAACTCGCCGCCCCGGCCCTGGATCGCCCGCTCCGCGTCGGCGATCAGGCCGAAGGCGCTGCGGGCTTGCTCCAGGTAAAGCGTGCCGGCCTCGGTGACGCTCAGGCGGCGCGTGGTACGGCGCAGCAGTTGCACGCCGAGCCGGCTTTCCAGCCTGGCCACGGCGCGGCTCAGCACCGACGGCGTGGTGCCGAGCGCCACCGCGGCGGCGCTGATCGTGCCCTTGTCGACGATGGTGACGAAGGCTTCCACATCCGCCATGTGATCGAATTGCCTGGCCATTCCAGCCTTTCAAGAACAAATGATTTGATTT
This sequence comes from Duganella sp. LjRoot269, assembly GCF_964254095.1. Taxonomy (NCBI): domain Bacteria; kingdom Pseudomonadati; phylum Pseudomonadota; class Betaproteobacteria; order Burkholderiales; family Oxalobacteraceae; genus Duganella; species Duganella sp. LjRoot269. The sequence goes on from NZ_CAXUSL020000001.1 coordinate 2,828,120, forward strand.
TCAGATTATTTACACACTCTACAGTCATCAATACAGTAGCGCTACTGCAAAACACTACTCTGGAGCGCAATATGAACCACACCATCCTCAAAACCGCCGCCGGTGCCGTACTGGGCCTGGCGGCGCTCACCGCCAACGCCGCCAACGTGCTGGTGGTACTGTCTGACGCCGCGCAACTGGAGTTGCGTGACAATCGCAGCTTCAACACAGGCTTCTATGCCAACGAGTTGATGCAGCCGGTTAAAAAGCTGCTGGACGCCGGCCATGTCGTCACCTTCGCCACCCCGCTGGGCAAGGCGCCGACACTGGATCGCCTGTCGGTCGACAAGGCCTATTTCGGCAACGACGAGGCCAGCATGCGCGAACACCTGGCGTTGCTGGACAAGCTGCAACTGACGTCGGCCCTGCATTCGCCGGTCATCAGCCTGGCGCGCGTGGAGCAGAACGGCTATGGCCACTATGACGCCATCTACATTCCCGGCGGCCACGCGCCGATGCAGGATTTGCTGCACAGCGCGCCGCTTGGCCGATTGCTGCGTGACTTCCACGCCAACGCCAAGCCGACCGCGCTGGCCTGCCATGGTCCGATCGCCTTGCTGTCGGCAATGGAGCAGCCCGAGCAGTTCACCGCGGCGCTGGCCGCCGGAGGCAAAGTCAAGGCGCCGGCCTGGATCTACGCTGGCTATGAAATGACGGTCTTCAGCAACGCCGAGGAAGACGCCACCAAAGACATGCTGAATGGCGGTGCCATGAAGATCTGGCCGCAAAACGCCCTGCAGCGCGCGGGCGGCGTCTACAGCAGCGCGGCCAATTGGCAAAGCTGGGTGGTGGCCGACCGCGAGCTGATCACCGGCCAGAACCCGGCGTCGGCAGTCGGCGTGGCCGACCAGCTGCTGGCGCGGCTCAAGCGTTGAATCAGGCATGGACGAGGCGACCTGCACGCGCCTCAGCTACGAGTTGACGTGCCGCCGCCGCCGTCTACCTCCCTTGCGGGGGCAGGAACATCTTCCGCTGCAACGGATTGACGTCTTTTTTCAGCATGGACGGTACGAACGGATCCTGCATGAACGCCAGCGACTTGTAGAACGATTCGGTGCCGTTGGCGGCCTCCAGCAGCAAGCGGCGTACGCCCAGGCCGTGGCAATACTGTTCGATGCGCTGCATGAACCAGTGACCGACGCCGCGGCCGCGAAACTTGCTGCTGACAATCACGTCGGCAACATAACAAAACTCGGGCGGCGCCAGCTCCAGACGCGCAATGGCGATCTGCTTCTTGTTGGATTCGACGCTGACCCAGACAATCTTGCCGCGCGGATCGACTACCTTGGGCTGCGGCGCATCGGGCCAGTCGGCGTCCTTGCGAAACGCGCTCAAGGCCTTGGGGGACAGGGGAGACGTCAGGGGGACAAACTGCAAATCTTCGTGCATACGTGTATTCAACTAAGGGATACGCGTAGGGTAAGCGCCGCACGATAGGAGTACAAGCGGGGATTTGTATAGTCTTGTGTCAGTTGGGACGGAAGTGCGTCATCATGGCCTGGATGGCGCCGCGTTTTTTCAGCGACTGGATCGCCCTGTCGACGTTCGGCAGCGTCAGCTTGCCGTTCGGCGGCAGCGCGCAGTAGGTGTCGAAGGCCGACACCTTGTAGGCCACCGGATTGAGCAGCGCCCGTTCCGGATGGATCTTGCGCTGGTAATCGAAATACAGCGAGTTGGTCAGCATGTAGGCGAAGCGATAGCGCAGCAGCTTGGCCAGGTTCAGGTCGTCGCTGGCGGCATCGTCGCGGATGAAATCCTCGCCCAGCGGTTGCTCCAGATGACTGTAGCGGTAGCCGAGGATGGTGCCCATGCGCTGCCTGCGCAGTTCGTCCACGCTGCGTATCGCCGCCGTATCGCTGCGGCTGGCAATGATCTCGTTATTGGTGAAGATGGCGGCGCTCCACAGCCAGTCCTTGCCGTCGAGCCATTCCGGCCGCAGGTCGCACAGGATGTCGGCCTGGCCGGCCGCCAGCGGCACTTCGACCCGTTTGCGCGGCACCGTCAGGTAGCGCGGCGTCATGCCCAGCTCGCGCGCCAGCGCATCGCCGAACTCCTTCAGCAGGCCGCCCGCCAGCACGCCGTCGCGGAAGTCCGTCATCGGCATCGCGCTGCCGGTCGATACCACGTAGACCAGCTCGCCGGCCCGGGACGGCGCGGCCAGCAGCAGGGCGGCTAAAAAAAAGATGGGCAAGCTCATGCGGATATCATACTGCAGCCGAAGCGCTGCGGTCGAAGCGGGCGCCGCGGGCTTGTGCGAGAATGCCGCCATGGACGATCGCTATTTCTACCAACCGGCGCTGGGCCACGGCCTGCCGCACGACCCTTTCAACGCCATCGTCGGGCCGCGCCCGATCGGCTGGATTTCCTCGCGCGGCGAGGACGGCGGCCTGAACCTGGCGCCCTACAGTTTCTTCAATGCCTTCAACTACACGCCGCCGCTGATCGGCTTTTCCAGCCAGGGCCGCAAGGATACGCTGCGCAATATCGAGCAGACCGGCGAGTTCGTCTGGAACCTGGCGACCCGGCCGCTGGCCGAGGCGATGAACGCCAGCTGCGCGCCGGCGCCGCCGGAGGTGAGCGAGTTCGGGCTGGCCGGCCTGACGCCTGCGGCCTCGCGCATCGTCGGCGTGCCGCGCGTGGCCGAGAGCCCGGTGGCCTTCGAATGCAAGTGCAGCCAGATCATCCGGCTGCAAAGCGCGTCCGGCGAACCGACCAACGGCTGGCTGGTGATGGGGGAGGTGGTGGGCGTGCACATCGCGCAAGAACTGCTGCGCGACGGCATTTACGACACGGCGGGCTCGCAGACCATCCTGCGCGGCGGCGGCCCGGCCGATTACTTCGAGATCAACCGGGACAACCTGTTCCGCATGCGGCGCCCCGACTATCCCTGAAGCGACCGCCGGCGCGTGGCGGGGGCCAGCGCGACCGCGCGTCCCCGGCCGGAACGTCCGGCTGCGGCGGTAGCTCCCGTCTGCGCGTGAGCCTGGTCGAGCTTGAACACGCCCACCAGCCCGGCCAGCGCATGGGCCTGCTCTTGCATCGCCGCTGCGGCGGCGGCCGATTGCTCGACCAGCGCGGCGTTCTGCTGCGTGACCTCGTCCATCTGGCCGATGGCCTGGTTCACCTGCTCGATGCCGGCGGTCTGCTCCTGGCTGGCGCTGGCGATGCGGGCCACGATGTCCGTTACGCGCTTGATGCTGGCGACCACCTGCTCCATGGTGGCGCCGGCCTGGTCGGCCAGCCTGGCGCCGGCGTCGACCTTGCCGACCGAGTCGCCGATCAGGGTCTTGATTTCCTTGGCGGCGGCCGCCGAACGCTGGGCCAGCGTGCGCACTTCGGATGCCACCACCGCGAAGCCGCGCCCCTGTTCGCCGGCGCGTGCCGCCTCCACCGCGGCGTTCAATGCCAGGATGTTGGTCTGGAACGCGATGCCGTCGATGACGCTGATGATGTCGACGATCTTGTTGGCCGATTCATTGATCGCGCCCATGGTGGCCACCACTTCGCCCACCACCGCGCCACCGCGCACCGCCACGTCGGAGGCGGTGATCGCCAGCTGGCTGGCCTGGCGCGCGTTGTCGGCGTTCTGGCGCACGGTGGTGGTCAGTTCCTCCATCGACGCCGCGGTTTCCTCCAGCGCGCTGGCCTGCTGCTCGGTGCGTCCGGACAGGTCCAGGTTGCCGGCGCTGATTTCCTTCGACGCCGTCGCGATGGTGTCGGTGCCGCCGCGCACCTCGCTGACGATGCCCACCAGGCTGTCGTTCATGTGGCGCAGGGCGCGCATCAGGGCGGCCGTCTCGTCGTTGCCGTGGATGTCGATGGTGCGGCTGAGGTCGCCCCCAGCCACCGTTTCGGCCATGCCGACGGCGGCGCGCAGCGGCCCGACGATGCCGGCCGTCAGCAGCCATGAGCAGCAGGCGCCGATCAGCAGGGCGGCGACGGCCAGCAGCGCGATCAGCTTGACGCTATAGGCGCGGATGTCCTGGATCGACCGGCTTTGCGCATCCATTTGCTTGTGCTGTTGCGCCAGCAGTTGTTCCAGCAGGGCTTGGTAGCCTTTGGCCGCCGGGGTAAATAATTTTTCCAGCGCGCTGTCGGCCAGTTCGTGGTCGCCCTGCGCCTTGGCCTTCATTGCCGTGCTGGTCGCCTCGCGGTAGAGCTTGCGCTGGGCATTGATTTTCACCAGCAGCGCGGCTTCCTCCGGCGTCGTCAACAAGGGTTCGATCTGCCTGGACAGGGCGGCGGAGCGTTGTGACGCGGTATCGGTCTCGTCCTTGAAGTAGGCCGCCACGCCGGGGTCGCTGCTCTTGACGATGGCGCCGGTGCGGCGCACCGCGCCAAAGATCTGGGTATTCCACTCGGCGATCAGGCGCTCCTTGGCCAGCGGGGCCGACATCGCCTCCGACGCGGCGGCGATGTCGTTCATGCGCCAGATGCTGAGCACGGTGGTGAAAAGCATCAGCGCCAGCATCAGGGCGAACCCCGCTGCCAGCCTTTTCCCGATATTGAACTTGGCAAACCACTTCATGTCCGTCTCCTAGCCGCAAGGCATTAATCGAAAAATTCTATTAATTGATAGAAAAAATTGATGTCTCAAATCGCGTCAATTATTTCTCGGCGGATATGATGCCGCATGATGTGCCATGGCCGCAATCGATTTCCGCACTATCTGGGCGCAGTACCGACTAGCAAGGTAATTGTTCGGGAAAACCGATTTATCGATAGAATCTTTTTGCTTATTCCAATTTAATTTTTCCCCTATATTGGAGCGACTCCGCACTCAAGACGGAAGAAGGAAACGGTTCGCGACAATGCTGCGCATTATGTGCCGTTGTTTATAAATCAAAACGGAGACTTATCATCAAATCCCAGATCCTGGTATGCGCGCTTGGCGCCCTTGCTTGCGCCGGCGCCTGCGCCCAAACCACCAACCAGACCAGCGTCGTCATGTACGGCAGCATCGATGACGGCCTCGACTATGTCAGCAACGCCCGTGGAGCGCACCTGTGGGCGGTCAACGCGGGCAAGCGTTCGCCCGACCGCATCGGCTTTCGCGGCACCGAAGATCTCGGCGGCGGCCTGAGCGCCTTCTTCAAGCTCGAAACCGGCTTCAATTCCGACGCCGGCACGCAGGCCAATCCGACCAAGCTGTTCAACCGCTACGCCACGGTCGGCCTGAACAGCAATACGCTGGGCACGCTCACGCTGGGGCGCATGCCCGACTTCGCCTACGACTATGTGGGACCGCTGAACAACAGTATTCCCGGCATCTCCTGGGCTTATTCGCCAGGCAACCTGGATAACCTGGCCAATGTGTATGGCATCGACAACGCGGTGCGCTATGAAACGCCGGTCGTCGACGGCCTGCAGGTCGGTGTGATGAACGGCTTTGGCGAGGATCCGAGCAATTTCTCGCGCAGCCGCCAGTATTCGGCCGGCTTCCGCTACAGCGGCAGCCAGTCGCGCCTGGCCGGTTCGTATTCGATGTTCCACAACCGCACGGCCGACCTGAAAAGCGTGTTCGGCGTCACCAGCGTGCTGGGCCAGAACCTGAGCAACAGCGTGTTCAACGCCGACCGCTACAGCACCATCGTCCTCGGCGGCTCTTACCAGATCGGCATCTTCATCCCGCACGCGACCTTTACCCAGGTGTCGTTTGAAAACAATCGCGGCGAGGAGGAGCAGCGCAACCTGCAGGCCGGCGTGAACGTCGACCTCAGCGGGGGCCAGAAGCGGCGCTTCCTCGGCGTCTCGGCCGCCCACTCGACCTTCATGGACATGAAGTACAACCAGTTGAACTTGTTCGTCAGCCAGCACTTGAGCCTGTACACCTTGTTCACCCAGGTCTATGCTGGTGCTTCGTATGTCCGCGCCAGCGGCAAAGGGGCGGTGGCAGGCGCCTTCGGCTATACACCGTCGAGCGGCCAATCGCAGGCGCTGCTGCGCACCGGCGTACAAGTGCAGTTCTGAGCAGAAACAGCAATAACCAGAAAGGTGTTACATGTCTCAAAGCATTATCGACTACCAGCCTGCCGCCGGCGTGCCGGACCAGCATGCCGATCGCGGCGCCAGCTTGCTGACCCGCATGGAGAGCGTGCCGATTTCGCGCTGGCATATCAAGGCCCGGGTGGTGATGGGCAGCGCAACGTTTTTCGACGCCTTTGACGCTTTGTCGCTGGCGTATGTGCTGCCGGTGCTGATCGGCATGTGGCACCTCAAGCCCGCCGACATCGGCGTGCTGATCGCGACCGGCTATCTGGGCCAGTTGATCGGCGCGCTGTTCTTCGGCTGGCTGGCCGAGCGCGTCGGCCGCGTCAAGAGCGAGTTCTGGACCATCCTGCTGATGTCGGTGATGAGCCTGGCTTGCGCGCTGACGGGCAACTTCGGCGCGCTGATGGTGTGCCGCTTCATCCAGGGCATCGGGGTGGGCGGCGGCAATCCGGTTGCCGCGGTCTATATCAACGAGCTGTCGCAGGCGCACAACCGCGGCCGCTTCTTCATGCTGTACGAACTGATCTTCCCGATCGGCCTGCTGGCCGCGGCGCAGGCTGGCGCGCTGATGGTGCCCAATGTGGGTTGGCAGTCGATGTTCCTGGTGGGCGGCATCCCGGGCCTGCTGATCGTCGGCTTCATCTGGTTCCTGCCCGAATCGCCGCGCTGGCTGATCGGCAAGGGCCGCTACGACGAAGCGGAAAAGATCATCGAAGGCCTCGAGGCCAGCACCGACCAGCGCATCGTGCCCAAGCCGCGTCCGGCGGCCGCCCTGGCGGCGCCGCGCAAGGCGGGCATGCGCGAGCTGTTCTCGTCGTTCTACCGCAAGCGCACGCTGGTGGTGTGGGCTTTGTGGGGCATCGCGTACTTCGTCGCCAACGGCCTGAACAACTGGCTGCCCAGCCTGTACAAGACGGTCTATCACCTGCCGCTGGGCGAGTCGCTGCGGCTGGCCTCGATGTCGAATGTGCTCAGTGTCGTCTTCGTGCTGGTCTGCGCCTTCCTGGTCGACCGCGTCGGCCGCCGCCGGTGGGCGATGTGCGCGTTCGGGCTGGCCGCCGTGCTGCTGGCCGCGCTGTACCTGAGCGGCGCCCATTCGGCCTACACCGTCATGTTGTTGGGTTCGACCGCGTACGCCGTCATCGGCACCGTCACCATCATGCTGTTCCTGTACACGCCGGAAATCTACCCGACCCGCATGCGGGCCATCGGCACCTCGCTGGCGACGTCCTGGTTCCGCGCCGCCTCGGCCGCCAGCCCGGCCATCGTCGGCGTGGTGCTGGGCTCCAACGGCGTCGCCGTGGTGTTCCTGATGTTTGCCGGCGTCTGCGTGCTCGGCATCGTCGCCGCCATGGGCATGACCGAGACGCGCCAGAAGTCGCTGGAAGAAATCGCACCCTGATGACCATGCCAGTCCTGCCGCGCACCCTCTACGACAAGCTCTGGGACGAGCACCTGGTCAGCATCGACGACGACGGCGCGGCCTTGCTCTACGTCGACCGCCACCTGGTCTACGAGGTGACCAGCCCGCAGGCGTTTGCCGGCCTGGCCGCGAGCGGGCGCCCGGTCTGGCGCGCGGGCGCCACGTTCGGCGTGTGCGACCACAACGTGCCCACCAGCGGCCGCGCCAACGGCATCGCCGATCCGCTCTCGCGCCTGCAGGTGGAAACGCTGGAGCGCAACTGCGGCAGCCACGGCATCGCCCAGTTCCGCATGCAGGACCGGCGCCAGGGCATCGTCCACGTGGTCGCGCCCGAGCAGGGCATGACCTTGCCCGGCATGATGGTGGTGTGCGGCGATTCGCATACCAGCACGCATGGCGCGCTGGCCGCGCTGGCGTTCGGCATCGGCACCTCCGAAGTGGAGCACGTGCTGGCCACGCAGACGCTGGCCACGCGCAAGAGCCGCAACATGCTGGTGCGTATCGAAGGCGAGCTGGCGCCGGGCTGCAGCGCCAAGGATCTGGCGCTGTATCTGATCGGTCGCATCGGCAGCGGCGGCGCCGCCGGGCATACGATCGAGTTTGCCGGCGCCACGGTGCGCGCGCTGTCGATGGAGGCGCGCATGACCTTGTGCAACCTGGCGATCGAGGCCGGCGCGCGTTCGGGCCTGGTGGCGGTCGACCAGACCACGCTGGATTATCTGCGCGACCGTCCGTTCGCGCCCAAGGCTGCCCAGTGGGATGCCGCGGTTGCGCACTGGCGCACGCTGGTGTCCGACCACGATGCCTGCTTCGACCGCGTGCTCGAGATCGACGCCGCCGCGATCGCGCCGCAGGTGACATGGGGCACGTCGCCCGAGATGGTGGCGCCGATCGGCGGCGCCGTTCCCGATCCGGCGAGCGAGGAAGACCCGGCGCGCCGCCAGGCGCTGGAGCACGCGCTTGCGTATATGGACCTGGCGCCGGGCACGCCGATGCGGGACATCCGCATCGACAAGGTCTTCATCGGTTCCTGCACCAACGGCCGCATCGAAGACTTGCGCGCCGCCGCCGCCGTACTCTCCGCCAGCGGCGGGCGGATCGCGGACAACATCACGCTGGCGCTGGTGGTGCCGGGCTCCGGCCTGGTCCGCGAGCAGGCCGAGCGCGAAGGCCTGGACCGTATCTTCAAGGACGCCGGATTCGAGTGGCGCGAGCCGGGCTGCTCGATGTGCCTGGCGATGAACGACGACCGGCTGGCGCCGGGCGAACGCTGCGCCTCGACCTCGAACCGCAATTTCGAAGGACGCCAGGGCGCCGGCGGCCGCAGTCATTTGCTCAGCCCCGCCATGGCGGCCGCCGCCGCGCTGACCGGCCGCCTGGCCGACGTCCGCAGCTTGGCCGGGGAGGGCGCGCGATGAAGCCGGTCACGATAGTGGAAGGGCTGGCCGCGCCATTGCGGCGCGATAATGTCGACACCGACGCCATCCTGCCCAAGCAGTTCATGAAATCGGTGGCGCGCACCGGCTTCGGCCCCAACCTGTTCGATAGCTGGCGCTACCTGGACGCCGGCGAGCCGGGCCAGGACCATGCGCGCCGTCCGCTCAATCCGGACTTCGTGCTGAACCAGCCGCGCTACCAGGGCGCGCGCATCCTGCTGGCCGGGCGCAATTTCGGCTGCGGCAGCTCGCGCGAGCATGCACCGTGGGCGCTGCTGGAATATGGCTTCGAGGTGATCATCGCGCACAGCTTCGCCGACATCTTCCGCCAGAACTGCGGCAAGAACGGCGTGCTGCCGGTCGAGCTGGACGCCGCCTCGATGGAACAGCTGTTCGCCGCCGCCGAAAGCGCTGTGGGGTGCCGCCTGCGCGTCGACCTGGAACGGCAGCGCGTCATCGGTGCGCACGGCTTCACGGCCGGCTTCGACATCGCGCCGTTCACGCGCCACTGCCTGCTCAACGGCCTCGATGAAATCGGCCTGGCGCTGCAGCAGCGCGAACGCATCGCCGGCTTCGAGAGCGAACGCCTGCGGCGCTTCCCGTGGCTGGCCGCCAACCTCTGCGATTGAGGGACGGTGCCCGCTGTCATCCGCTGCTGCCGCTGCTGCCGCTGCTGCTAGAATAGGATCTTCGCAATCTGCGGCAGCGCCCGCTTCATCGGACTACTCATGAATCTCTCGCTCAGGCAGCTCAAGGTCTTCATCGGGGTGGCCCAGGCCTCCAGCTTCACCAAGACCGCGCAGCGGCTGCACCTGTCGCAGGCGGCGCTGTCGGCCATCATCCGCGAACTCGAGACCCAGCTGCACTGCCGCCTGCTCGACCGCACCACGCGCTCGGTGGCGCTGACCGAAGCCGGGCGGATGTTCCTGCCCACCGCCACCCACATCGTCGCCACCATCGAAAACGCCGCGCTGGAGTTGCGCAAGATCGGCCGCGAGGAACAGCGCCTGCTGCGCGTGGGCGTCATGCCGCATATCGCCGTGAGCCTGATGCCGACAGTGTTGAGCCGCTTCGCCAGCCTGTACCCGCTGGTGCGGGTCGACGTCGTCGACAACACACCGGTCGAGTTGCTGCGCATGGTCGAGGATGGCGCGCTGGACGCCGCCTACGGTCCGTTCTTCCGCAAGGAATCCGGCGTCGAGCGCATGCCGATTTTTCCGACCCGGCTGATGCTCGCCATCGGCATGCAGGAAACCGACTGGCCGGATTTCAGCGCCGAAGCGGACACCTGGCGCGCGCTGCAGGGCGTGCCGCTGATCTGTTTTTCGGACGAGACGCCGATCCAGCGCATGGTCGAGGAAAACCTCAGCGCGGCCGCCGTCACCACCGGCAAGCGCACCCAGGTCGGCCATCTGGAAACGGCGATCGCGATGGCCGAAGCCGGCTTCGGCGTGGCCGTGGTGCCGTCGATCTCGGCCGCCGCCTGCCAGCGCTTCCGGGTGCGCCTGTACCCGATCGTTCCGTCCATCGAACTGCCGTTCTACTGCATCACGCGGGCGGGGCGCGGCAGCAATGAAACGCTGGGCCATTTGTCGGCCGTGTTCGAACAGGTGGCGCTGGATTACAGCGCCAAGGCCGGCGTCGTCAAGAAGGGCCGCGGACGCGGCAAGGCCGCAGCCTGACGCCATATGGCGCTGTTCGCCGTCTTCATTGTTTAGGCTTTTCGATTAAACGATAGATTCTTTTTGCTTCCGCTCTCCATGTGGATTCTTTATATTGGTTCAGCGACGGGGCCTGTCCGCCCCTTCATAAACAGTATAAAAAATTAGCGAGACAGCATATGAAAATCATCATCATCGGGGCCGGTCTCGGCGGCCTGACCGCCGCCAGCGCATTGCTCGACCGGGGCTTCGACGTCACCGTGCTGGAACAGGCCGCACAGCTGAAGGAAATCGGCGCCGGCGTGCAACTGAGCTCGAACGCCACCGGCGTCTTGTACCGACTGGGCCTCGGCCCGGCGCTTGAAAAAATCGCCTCGGAGCCTGCCGGCAAGCGCGTGCGCCTGTGGAATACCGGCCAGTCCTGGCCCCTGTTCGACCTTGGCGCCATTTCGCGCGAGCGCTTTGGCTATCCTTACTTCACGCTGCACCGCGCCGACCTGCACACGGTGCTGGCCGACGGCGTGCGCCAGCGCAATCCGAACGCCATCCGCCTCGGCGTGAAGGTCGAGCGCCACGAGCAGCACGGCGACGGCCGCGTCACCGTGCACGGCGCCAACGGCGACAGCTGGACCGCCGACCTGGTGATCGGCGCCGACGGCGTCCACTCGCGCACCCGCGAAGCCCTGTTTGGACCGGATGCGCCGCGCTTCTCCGGCATCATGGCCTGGCGCGGCGTGATCCGCGCCGCCGACCTGCCGGCCCATATGCGCGAACCGTACGGCTCCAACTGGGTCGGTCCCGGCGCGCACGTGATCCAGTATCCGCTGCGCGGCGGTGAGCTGGTCAACTTCGTCGGCGCGGTCGAAGGCGGCGGCTGGGAGGTGGAATCCTGGTCCGAGCGCGGCACGCACGAAGAATGCCTGGCCGACTTCGCCGGCTGGCACGAGGACGTGCAAGCCATGATCCGCGCCATCGAGGTGCCGTACAAGTGGGCGCTGATGGTGCGCGAGCCGATGCCGCAGTGGTCCAAGGGCAGCGTCACCCTGCTTGGCGACGCCTGCCATCCGACCTTGCCGTTCCTGGCCCAGGGCGCCGGTATGGCGCTCGAAGACGGCTACATCCTGGCGCGCGCGCTGGCGCAGTACGGCGGCGACCTGCCGGACGCGCTGCGCCGCTACGAGGCCGCGCGCCACGAACGCACCGCGCGCATCGTGCGCGGCTCGGCCGCCAACGCCGAACGCTTCCACAACCCGGCGCTGGCGCATGCCGAAGGCGCCGCCGCCTATGTCACCAGGGAATGGAGCGAGGAGCGCGTCAAGGAACGCTACGAATGGCTGTTCCAGTACGACGTCGACGCCGTTCCCCTGTAAGCCCAAACAACAAGGAGATCATCATGACCAATACGCCCGCCGTGCGCGGACTGCATCACTTCGCCTGGCGCTGCCGCGATGCCGAAGAAACCCGCGCCTTTTACGAAGACCTGCTCGGCCTGCCGCTGGTGCACGTGATCCGCCTCGACCACGTGCCCAGCACCGGCGAGTACTGCCCCTACGTGCACCTGTTCTTCGAGATGACGGACGGTTCGAACATCGCCTTCTTCGACCTCGGCGACAACGTCAGCGCCGAGCCGTCCCCCAATACGCCAGCCTGGGTCAACCACATCGCGTTGCGGGTCGACAGCGTGGGCGATCTCGAGACCATGAAGGCGCGCCTGCAGGCGGCCGGTGTCGAGGTGATCGGCCCGGTCGATCACCATTTCGTCAAGTCGATCTACTTCTTCGATCCGAACGGCTTCCGGCTCGAGTTCACCACGCCGGTCGGCACGCCGCAGATGCACGAAGGCTTCCGCCGGCAGGCGCGCGGCGCGATCGACAACTGGAGCGCTGAAAAAGCGGCGCGTCCGGCACGAGAGGTGCACTGATGATCCAACTGAACGCCACCCACGATCCGGCGCGCCGTGCCTGGGTCGATAGCGCCAATCTCGCGGACGCCGAGTTCCCGATTCAGAACCTGCCGTTCGGCGTCTTCGACGATGGTGCCGCGCGCCGCGCCGGCGTCGCCATCGGCGACCAGATCGTCGACCTCGCCATGCTGCTCGAACTGAAGCTGCTGGACGGCGACGCCGCCGAAGCCGCGCGCGCCTGCGCCGGCGGCAGTCTCAATGGGCTGATGGCGCTCGGCCCGCGCCACGCGTCGGCCTTGCGCGCCGCGCTGTCTGACCTGCTGCGCAGCGACAGTCCGCAACTCGAACAGGTGCTGGCGCAGCGCGAGCGCATCCTGGTGCCGATGTCCAAGGTATCGATGGCGCTGCCGTGCGAGATCGGCGACTACAGCGACTTCCTCACCTCGCTGCATCACACCGAACGCCATGGCCGCTACAAGGGCTTGAAGGATCCGCTGCCGCCGGCCTTCAAATCGCTGCCGATCGCCTACCACGGCCGCGCCTCGTCGATCCGCGTCAGCGGCGAACCGGTGGTGCGTCCGCACGGCCAGTACAAGAACGCCGCCGGCGCCGTGGAATACGGTCCGGCGCCGATGCTGGACTTCGAGCTGGAGCTGGCCGCGTTCGTCGGCCAGGGCAACCAGCTCGGCCAGCCGATCCCGCTGGGCGAGGCGAACGGACATATCTTCGGCTACTGCCTGCTCAACGACTGGTCGGCCAAAAGCATCCAGTGGTGGGAGCAGGTGCTCGGGCCTTTCCTCGGCAAGAGCTTCGTGTCCTCGATCTCACCGTGGATCGTTACCCAGGAAGCGCTGGTGCCGTTCCGCATGCCAGCGCCGCCGCGCGGGTCCGGCGATCCCGACCCGCTGCCGCACCTGTCCGATCCGCGCGACCAGTCCCAAGGCGGCATCGACATCGGCCTGGAAGCCTGGCTGTCGACCCCCGCACGGCGCGCCGCCGGCGAAGGTCCGCTGCGCATCACCAGGACCCACCTGCGCAACCTGTACTGGACCTTCGGCCAGATGGTGGCGCATCACACCAGCAATGGCTGCAACCTGCGCCCGGGTGATTTGATCGGCAGCGGCACGATCTCCGGCGCCGACGACGGCGCGCGCGCCTGCATCACCGAACTGACCAACGCCGGCGCCGATCCGCTGAAAGTCGGGCCGGAGGAATTCCGCACCGCGCTCGAAGACGGCGACGAGATCGTGCTGCGCGCCCGCGCCGCCCGCAAGGGCGCGGTGACGATCGGCTTTGGCGAGTGCCGCGGCCGCATCGAGCCTGCGCGCGACCTGTCCGGCGGGAGCCGCTGATGCTGGGCCACATGCAGTTCGGGCAAGGCTCGCGCAAGGTGATGGTGTTGGGCGGCGCCTTCGGCTGGGCCGAGGACTGGACCGGCATCCTGGCCGGACTCGATCCCGAGCGCGCCACCTGGGTGTTCGCCGACTACCGCGGTTATGGCCGCTCGCGCGGGCTCGATGGCGAGTTCAATTTCGACGAGGCGGCGGCCGACGTGCTGGCGCTGGCCGACAGCCTGGGCTGGGGGCGCTTCGCGCTGGTCGGCCACTCGATGGGCGGGGTGGCGATCCAGCGCGTGCTGCTGGCCGCGCGTCCCGGACGCATCGAGCGCATGGCAGCCATCGCTGCGGTGCCGGCCTGCGGCTCGCGGATGGACGAGCAGCGCCTGGCGATGTTCGGCAAGGCCGCCACCGACCTGGCGCAACGCCAGTTCATCCTCGACTTCTCGACCGGCAAGCGGCTGCCGTTTGCCTGGCTGTGCCGGTTGGCGCGGGACTCGGCGGAGCAAAGCCTGCCGCAGGCGTTTGAAGGCTACCTGCGCGACTGGGGCATGGTGGACTTTTCCGACCGCGTGCAGGGCAACCCGATGCCGGTCAAGGTATTCATCGGCGCCAACGACCCGACCCTGACGCGCGAGCTGATGGAGCGCAGCTGGCTGGCCTGGTATCCGAACGCCGAGCTCGAAGTATTGGAGGGCTGCGGCCACTATCCGATGCACGAGACGCCGCTGGCGCTGGCCGCGGCGCTCGACAACTATTTGCAACAGCCCTGAACGGGCCGGCCGGCGGCGACGCGCGGCCACTGGAGAACAACGTGTACGCACTTAATTACGTCCGTCCGGACTCGCTGGCGCAGGCGCTGGCTTTGCTGGAAGAACACCCCGACGCCAAGCCGCTGTCGGGCGGGATGACGCTGGTGCCGACGCTCAAGCAGCGCCTGGCCGCACCGTCGCATCTGGTCGACCTGACCCGACTGGAGGAACTCAGGGGCATCGCGCTGGAAGGCGGCGTGCTGCGCATCGGCGCCGCAACCCGCCATGCCGAGGTGGCCGACAGCGCCGTGGTGCGGCAGGCGATACCGGCGCTCGCCTGCCTGGCCGGCCTGATCGCCGATCCGCAGGTGCGCAACCGCGGCACCATGGGCGGTTCGGTCGCCAACAACGATCCGGCGGCGGACTTCCCTGCGGCGGTGCTGGGGCTGGGCGCGACCGTGGTGACCAGTGCGCGGCGTTTGCCGGCCGATGATTTTTTCGTCGATATGTTCGAGACCGCGCTGGCGCCGGGCGAGCTGGTGGTGGCGATCGAGTATCCGCTGCCGCGGCGCGCCGCCTACCGGAAATACCGCCACCCGGCGTCCGGCTACGCGCTGGCCGGCGTGTTCGTGGCGGACTTCGGCGAGCACGTGCGGCTGGCCGTCACCGGCGCCGCGCCGTCGGTGTTCCGCTGGCGCGAGGCCGAGCAGGCGCTGGGCGCCGGCTGCGACGTGGCGGCGCTGGACGGCCTGCACATCGATCCCGACCTGCTGCTTGACGACGAGCGCACGCCGGCGCGCTACCGCGCCAACCTGGTCGAAGTATTCACCCGCCGCGCAGTCGCGGCACTGGCCGTCCGCTAGAGACGGCCGCACAAGGAGACAACATGGAATTCAGCGGAACCCAAACCATCGCAGCCTCACGTGAAACCGTGTGGACCGCACTCAACGATCCGGCCGTGCTGCAAGCCTGCGTGCCCGGCTGCGAATCGTTCAGCGCGCGCAGCGAGGATGAGTACGAGGCCGTGGTGCAGGCCGCGGTCGGCCCGGTCAAGGCGCGCTTCAAGGGCAGCCTGACGCTGTCGGAGCGGCGCGCCAACGAAGGCTACCGCATCGCCGGCAAGGGCGAGGGCGGTGTGGCCGGCTTCGGCAAGATGCAGGCCGTGGTCACGCTGGCCGATGCGCCGGAGGCTGGCGCCACCGTGCTGACCTACGACGCCACGGCCGACGTGGGCGGCAAGCTGGCCCAGGTGGGATCGCGCCTGGTGGCCTCGGTGGCCAACCGCATGGCGGACGAATTCTTCAAGCGCTTCAGCGAGCAGCTGGCGCCGCCGGCCGAAGCCGTCGACGACGCCCCCGCCGCCGAGGGCGCGCCCAAAAAATGGTGGCAGCGCGGCTGAGCCACAGACAGTTATCAAGAACAGGCAGGTGAGACGTGGTACAAGTGAAATTACAGGTCAACGGCCAACAGGTCGAGCGCGAGGTTGAGGACCGCACGCTGCTGGTGGAGTTTTTGCGGCGGGAGTTGGGCATGACCGGCACCCATGTCGGCTGCGACACGACGCAGTGCGGCGCCTGCACGGTCAACCTTGACGGCGCCGCCGTCAAGTCGTGCACGGTGCTGGCGGCCCAGGCCAGCGGCGGCAGCGTGCGCACCGTCGAGGGCATGGAGCGGGATGGCCGGCTGCACGCGGTGCAGGAAGCCTTCGTGCAGTGCCACGGTCTGCAGTGCGGTTTTTGCACGCCGGGCATGATCATGGCGATCGACTATTTCCTGCGCGAGAAGCCGGCGTCGCTGGACGACGAGGCCATTCATACTGCGCTGGAGGGCAATATCTGCCGTTGCACCGGCTATGTGAACATCATCGCGTCGGTGCGCCATGCGGCCCGCGCGCTGTATCCCGAACTGGAGGCACAGCCATGATCGGCCAGTCCCTGCCACGCCTGGAAGACCGGCGCCTGGTGACCGGCAACGGCCAGTACACCGACGACATCAGCGTCGATGGCCAGGTGTATGCCGCCTTCCTGCGCTCGCCGCACGCGCACGCGCGCATCCATGCGATCGACACCAGCGCCGCGCGCGCCGCGCCCGGCGTGCTGGCGGTGCTGACCGGCGACGACTACCTGGCCGCCGGTTTCCAGGGCATCCAGCACGTGCCGATGCCGCTCGACGCCATCGACCACACGGCGCCGGCGTTCAGGGAGTCGCTGACCGGCTCCGTCTACAGCCGCCTGCACCTGCCGCTGCCGGTCGACAAGGTGCGCCACGTGGGCGAGGCGGTGGTGATGGTGATCGCCGCCAGCGCAGCGCAGGCGCGCGACGCCGCCGAACTGGTGGACGTCGATTACGACGTGCTCGATGCGGTGGTGCTTGCCGATGCCGCCATGGCCGCCGGCGCTCCCCAGCTCTACGACGATGCGCCCGGCAACCTGTGCTTCCAGACGCAGCTGGGCGACCGCGACAGGGCGCGCGCCATCTTCGCCGGCGCCCATTACGTGCTGCGGCGCGAATTCCACAACAGCCGCGTCGTCAACTGCCAGATGGAGCCGCGCGCGGCGATCGGCGTCTACGATCCCGAGGCCGGCAGCTATACGCTGATCTCGGGCAGCCAGGGCGCGGTGCGCCAGAAAATGGGCCTGGTGGCCGCGCTGCGCGTGCCGGCCGACAAGGTGCGCGTGGTGTGCCCGGACGTGGGCGGCGGCTTCGGTCCGCGCAGCTCGCTCTATGTCGAGCAGCTGGCGGTGGTGTGGGCGGCGCGCGAGGTGGGGCGTCCGGTCAAGTGGACCGGCGACCGCAGCGAGGCCTTTCTGTCCGACTACCAGGGCCGCGACGCGATGCTGCGCGCGGCAATCGCGTTCGACGCCGACGGCCATATCCTGGCCATCGACAATGAATGGATAGGCAACGTCGGCGCCCATACGGTGTCGTACGTGCCGATGTCGAACGGGACCCGCGTCATGACCACGGTGTACCACGTGCCGGTGGCGGCGGTGCACATCAGCGCGGTGCTGAGCAACACCGCGCCGACCGCGCCTTATCGCGGCGCCGGGCGGCCGGAGGCCAACCACATGATGGAGCGCCTGCTCGATCTCGGCGCGCACGCGCTGGGCATCGACCGGGTCGAGATCCGCCGCCGCAACATCGTGCGGCGCGACGCCATGCCTTACCTGAGCCCGATGGGTCTGCACTACGACAGCGGCGACTTCGCCGGCAACATGGAACGTGTGCTGGAACTGGCCGACTGGGACGGCTTCGCGGCGCGCCGCGCCGCTTCCGCCGCGCACGGCAAGCTGCGCGGCATCGGCCTGGTCAACTACATCGAGGCGCCGGTGGGCGCGCCGCGCGAGCGCATCGAGATGCGCGTGCTGCCGCAGGGCGTAATCGACCTGGTGTCCGGCACCCAGACCCAGGGCCAGGGCCACGCGACGACCTTCGCGCAGGTGGTGGTGGCGCAGCTGGGCGTGCCGGTCGACTCGGTACGCCTGCGCACCGGCGACACCGCCTTTGTCAGCGTCGGCGGCGGCACCCACTCGGACCGCAGCATGCGGCTGGGCGGCACGCTGCTGGTGCATGGCGCGGCCAAGATCGTCGAGCAGGGCAAGGCCGCGCTGGCCGGGCTGCTGGAGGTCGATGCGGCCACGGTGTCGTTCGCCGACGGTTCGTTCCGCACAGGCGAACACAGGGTCGGCCTGTTCGAGCTGGCGCGCCGGCTGGCCGAGGCGGGCCTGGCGCCGCTTGAAGCCGAGGTGGAATTCAATGGCCGCATGGCCGCGCACCCGACCGGGTCGGCCGCGATGGAACTGGAGGTTGATCCCGACACCGGCGAAGTCGAGCTGCTGCACTATATCTCGGTGGACGACGTCGGCCAGCCGATCAATCCGATGATCGTCGAAGGCCAGGTGCACGGCGGACTGGCGCAGGGCATAGGCCAGGCGCTGTCGGAAGGCTTTTACGTCGACCCCGACAGCGGGCAGGTGCTGTCGGGTTCCTATATGGACTATGGCGTGCCGCGCGCCGGCCGGGTGCCGCGCATGACGCTTGAATTCTCCGAGGATCCGACCGCTGGCAACCCGCTGCGCGTGAAGGGGGGCGGTGAGAGCGGCATCACGCCGGCCACCGCCGTCATCTACAACGCCCTGGCCGACGCGCTGGGCGAGGGCGCCTCCCAGGAGCTTGACATGCCCGCCACGCCGGCGGTGATCTGGAATTACATACACCGGGAACAGGAAAATGGATAAAGAACAAGTCAACATCATGCGTGACGGCGACGTGCTGGCGATACGCCTGGAACGCGCCGACAAGGGCAACGCGCTGACGGCCCGCATGGGCGAATTGATCGTCGCCGCGCTGGCGGCGCTCGACCCCGGCGTCAAGCTGGTGCGCATCGACGCCGACGGCGCCGATTTCTGCACCGGCCGCGATTCGCCTATCCCCACGCTCGGCACCAAGCCATCGGCGGAGACCGTGCGCCAGGTGGTGGCGCTGCCGCCGCTGGCGTTGTACGACGCGATCAAGGCGGTGCCCGTGCCGGTGCTGACAGTAGTGCGGGGCCGCGCGATAGGCGCCGGTTGTGCGCTGGCCTGCGTGGCCGACCTGGTGCTGTGCGCCGATGACGCAGTGTTCCAGATTCCCGAGATGGAGCGCGATATTCCGCCAACGCTGGTGATGGCTGCGCTGGCCGACCGTGTGCCGGTCAAGACGCTGGCGCATATGATCTACAGCCGCATGCCGCTGAGCGCCGTGCAGGCGCTCGAGGCCGGACTGGTGGCCAGCGTGATGCCGGCCGCCGGACTCGATGCCGCGGCCGATATGCTGGTCCAGACGATGCTCGGCAACGGCGCCGTGACACTGCGCGCCGTCAAGCAGTTCCTGTCGCTGGCCCCCGGCATGGCGCCGGCATCGGCCAGCGTGCTGGCTGGCCATCTTGCCGCCACCGCGCTGTCTACACGTTTTTAAAGCACGTCAAAAAATGAGCCGCCATCCCCGGTTTGGGGATGGCGGCTCATTGCTTTTTACGGGGATGGCGTCGCTCAGGCGAACAGGTAGCGGCCTTCGTCGTCGCGCGTGATGGCGCGCGTGGCGCCGGTGTCTTCCAGCCAGCGGACCACTTCGCGGCCGTCGCGGCTGCCGACGGCTGCCATCAGTTCGGCGAACAGCTTTGGTCCATGTTCCAGCGCCGCCTGCAGCGACTCGAAGCGCGCGCCGTCGAAGACCGGCGCGGCCGGCACGCGGTGCTCGATCGAACGGTTCATGCCCGGACGCAGGAATGGCAGCGTCAGGTCGAAGCCGGCCTTCGCCGTGTGGTGGGAACCGGCCAGCGACGGATCGAGCGGCATGGCGCGCATGCGGTCCTGCAGCACCAGGTCGCGGTCGGCCTGGAAGCGGGTCGCCAGCGCCCAGTCCATCTGGTCGTCGGAGAAGATGTCGATGTCGGGATCGACCACGAACACGTGCTTGACGTTGGCCAGGCAGGCGAATACAGCCGCGATGGCGTTGCGCGCCTCGCCCGGCACGCGCTGCTGCAGCGAGACGCGGATGTTGAACATGCCGCCGTTGGCCGCGCTGGCGTACACCGCCTTCACTTCGCGCACGGCCACTTCCAGAGCGCGCCAGACGGTCACCTCGGTGCGCAACGCGCACAGCTGGGCGGTGTCGGTATAGGCCATGTCGCGGCCGCTGATGGTCGAGGTCTGGAACACCGGGTCGCGGCGGTGCGTGATCGCCGTCAGGTGGAACAGCGGATTACGCTTGACGCCGCCGTAGTAGCCGAGGAACTCGCCGTATGGGCCTTCCGGCTCGACGTGGCCGTTTTCGTCGAGGTAGCCTTCGAGGATGAACTGTGCGTCGGCCGGCACCATCAGGTCGTTGGTGACGCACTTGACCACGCCCAGCGGCGCGCCGCGCAGCGACGCCAGCAGTTCCAGTTCATCGGTCGGCAGGCGCATGGTGGCGGCCACGTGGTCGATCGGGTGGGTGCCCACCGCGAAGGCGATCGGCAGCCGTTCGCCGCGGTTCGCGTGTTCAAGGTAGATCGCGCGCAGGTCGGACGGCGCGATCAGGTCGATGCCGGCGGTGCGGCGGCCGCGCAGCATCAGGCGGCGCACGCCGACGTTGGTCCAGCCGGTGTTCTTATCGATGACGAAATCGATCGACGAGGAGATGTAGGGGGCGCCGTCCAGGCCGTGCTGCAGGTGCACCGGCAGCCTGGTGAAGTCGCAGTCGTCGCCGGTCAGCACCACCTGCTGCACCGGCGCCGCCTCGCGCGTAACCTGGTGGATGCTGGCCTTCCGGCGCAGGCGCTTGAGCACTTCCTGCAGCAGGTTTTCGGAGGTGGTGTCGAAAGCCGCCGCCAGGCGGCTGCGGCTGCCGGCCAGGTTGCCGCACAGCGCGAACGGGGCGGCGTCGCCGGCGCCGGAGGGACGGTCGAAGATGACCGCTTTCGGGTTGCCTTCCAGCAGGCGCGCGACGTCGGCCAGTTCGACCGGGCCGGCGTGGTGTTCAAATTCGGCCTCGCCTAGCGCGGCGGCAAACCGGCGCAGTTCGAAACGCTCCAGGTCGGGAAGGGCGCTCGCCTGCTCCGCGGCGTTGAAATCGGGATGGGAACTCAATGTTGTCTCCGTATGTCATGATCGGTGTCGACAGGTGTCGACCATCGCAATCTAAAGCACTACGGCACATAACTGAAGCAACAATATCTGATCACTTAATTAGAAAAACTAATTAATTTGACCGCGCCGTTCACGGCTGTTTGGCTCTGTTACCATCGGCTCTCCAGCGCTGCAACTACCAGACATCTACCATCATGCAACCATCATCCCGTCCCCGTTTTATCGTCGGCATCAGCGGTGCCTCCGGCGTCGTTTACGGCATCCGCCTGCTGCAGCTGCTGCGCCAGCTTGATGTGGAATCGCATCTGGTGATGAGCAAGTCGGCCCAGGTCACGCTGGCCCACGAGAGCGACCTGAGCGTGACCGAGGTGCGCGCCTTGGCCGACGTGGTCCACTCCAACAGCGACATCGGAGCCAGCATCGCCAGCGGTTCGTTCCAGGTTTCGGGAATGATCGTGGCGCCGTGCTCGATCAAGACCATGTCGGAGATCACCACTGGCATGACCAGCACGCTGCTGTCGCGCTCCGCCGATGTCATGCTCAAGGAGCGCAAGCGGCTGGTGCTGATGCTGCGCGAGACGCCGCTGCACCTGGGCCATTTGCGCAGCATGACGGCGGTGACCGAGATGGGCGCCATCATTTATCCGCCGGTGCCGGCGTTTTACGCGCGGCCGCAGAGCATCGACGAGATGGTCGACCATACGCTGGGAAGGGTGTTGGACCTGTTCGGCCTCGACGCGAAGACGGTGAGGCGCTGGGATCCCCGGGGCCAGGTGGCCCCGGAGTGACAAACTAACAAACTAATATCTCATCATGCGCCGGTTCCGGCGCATTCAAACTCCCCACCTCGTTCAGTAGGTATAGAACATGCGCTGGATTTCCTTGCTGTCGCTGGTCTTGGTCAAGGCCAGCATCAGCAGGATGCGCGCTTTCTGCGGGTTCAGCGTATCGGAGACCACGAAGTCCAGCTCGTCGTCGTTGGCTTCGCCGTTGCGGGCCACGATGCCCTGACCGACGCGGCTCGAACGCACGATCACTACGCCTTGCTTGCGGGCGGCCGTCAGCGACGGCGTCACCTTGGCGGCCAGGCTGCCGTCGCCCACGCCGGCGTGGATGATACCCTTGGCGCCCGCGGCCACCAGCGCGTTTAGCGCAACTGGATTAACATTGGCGTAGCCGTAGAAAATATCGACCTGCGGCAGTGCGTCCAGTTTGGAGACGTCGAACTCGGTGTCGACCGTGTGCTTGCGGGTCGACGCGTGGTAGAAGTAAGGCTTGTTGCCCTGGATGTAACCCAGCATGCCCAGTTCCGGCGTCTTGAAGCTGTCCGGCGTCGAGGTGTTGGTTTTGGTCACGTCGCGGGCGCCGTGGATCTGGTCGTTCATCGCCACCAGCACACCCTTGCCGACGGCTTCCTGGCTGGCCGCCAGCAGTACGGCGTTGTACAGGTTGATCGGGCCGTCGGCCGACAGCGCGGTGCCCGGGCGCATCGCGCCGACCAGCACCACCGGCTTTTTGCTCTTGACCACCAGGTCGAGGAAGTAGGCGGTTTCTTCCAGCGTGTCGGTGCCGTGGGTGATGACGATGCCGTCCACGTCGGACTGGGCCAGCAGCACGTTGACGCGCTTGGCCAAGGTCAGCCAGTGTTCGTTGCTCATGTTTTCGCTGGCGATCTGGAACACTTGCTCGCCCTTGACCTGGGCCACCTTGGCCAGCTCCGGCACGGCGGCGATCAGGCGGTCCACGCCGACGGTGGCGGCCGTGTAGCCGACCGTGGTGGTGCTGGTGGCGCCACTGCCGGCGATGGTGCCGCCGGTGGCCAGGATGGTCACATGGGCGAGCGGGGCGGCCACTTTGTCTGCCGCCCCGGCATAGCTGCCAAGCAGTAATGCGCAGCACAGCAGCGCCTTGAAGAACCGTGCGGGTATCGGGTGGGACATGTGATCTCCTGATCAGGCTGTAAAGCTTGGGATAATAACAAATACGTGGTCTGTCAACAATGCAAGCCCATGCCGCGTTAATGACTATGCAGAAATTGTTAAGATAGTAGATAATTGCTTACAGATAATTACAAAAGAGAAAACATTATGGATTTGGCTAACACCATGCGCAAGGGCGCGGCGTTAGTGCTGGCTTCCTTGCTGGCCGTGGGCCTGAGTGCCTGCGGCAAGAGCGCGGCGGAAAAACAGCGCGAGGAAGCGGCCACACTGACCAGCCTGGGCGAGAAATATGTGAAGGAAAAGGTGCGGGAGCCGGCGTCGGCGCAGTTCCGCAACCAGTTCATCGGCAAGGGCGGCGCCCCATGCGGCGAAGTCAACGCCAAGGACGCGTTTGGCGGTTACATTGGCTACCAGCGCTATATCTCGGTCGCGCGCGACCTGACCTTGCTGGCGCAGGATGTTTCGCCGGCCGAATTCGAGCAGCAGTGGCAGCAACTCTGTCGCTGAATAAGCGCTATCATTGCCGCATATTGAACGAGGACACGGCATGGAACAGAACCCAGGGAGCGGCAATAGCGCCAGCCCTCATCTCGCATCATCGGACATCGGCAACCGCCGCCACCAGATATTCCCCACGCTGAGCGAAAGCGAATTCGAGCTGCTCAGCCGCTACGGCGAACGCCGCAGCTTCCGCGCCGGCGACATCCTGTTCCGCCAGGGCGACCGCCACATCTCGATGTACGTCATCATTTCCGGCTCGATCGAAATCGAGCGCGGCTCGGCGCTCGGCTCGACCGTCATCGGCAACCACGGTCCCGGCATGTTCACCGGCGAGATCGGCACGCTGGCGGGCCGCGCCGCCGTCGCCACCGGCCGCGTGAAGAGCGACAGCGAATTGATCGTCATCCCCGAGGAAGCCCTGCGCACGCTGGTGATCTCGGAAGCGGCGCTGAGCGAGACCATCATGCGCGCCTACATCCTGCGCCGCGTCGCCTACATGCAGGACCAGACCGGCGGCGTGGTGGTGTTTGGCGCGCGCCATTCGCAGGCGACGCTGATCCTGCGCCACTTCCTTACCCGCAACGGCCAGCCGGCCGCCTACTTCGACGTCGAACTGCACGACGAAACGGCGGCGCTGATGGAGCGCTTCGGCGTCACCGAAGCCGATATCCCGGCCGTGGTCACGCCGTCCGGCGACGTGCTGCGCCAGCCGACGCTGCGCCAGGTGGCCGACAGCATCGGCCTCAGCTCCGACAACATCGACGGCCGCAGCTTCGACCTGGTGGTGGTCGGCGCCGGCCCGGCGGGCCTGGCGGCGGCCGTGTACGCGGCTTCCGAAGGCTTGAGCGTGGCCGTGCTGGACGCCAAGGCGCCGGGCGGCCAGGCCGGTTCCAGCTCCAAGATCGAAAACTATTTCGGCTTCCCGACCGGCGTGTCCGGCCAGGCGCTGGCCGGTCGCGGGCTGTCGCAGGCGCGCAAGTTCGGCGCCGAGGTGGCGGTGCCGGTCAAGGTCAGCTCCGTCAACTGCGAAGGCCCGGATTTCGAAATCGCCATCGACAGCGGCGAGCGTTTGCGCGCGCGATCGATCGTCATCGCCACCGGCGCCCGCTACCGCAAGCCGGACCTGCCGGGGCTGGAGCGCTTCGAGGGGCGCGGCGTCTATTACAGCGCGTCCTTCATGGAAGCGACGTTCTGCGCCAACGAGGAAGTGGTGATCGTCGGCGGTGGCAATTCGGCCGGACAGGCGGCGGTGTTCCTGGCCGGCCACGCCAAGCACGTGCACATCGTGGTGCGCGCCGACGGCCTGGCCGCCAGCATGTCGCGCTACCTGATCCAGCGCATCGAGGCGGCGCCTAACATCACGCTGCATACCCGCAAGCAGATCGTCGAGCTGCAGGGCGAGGACCGGCTGGAACGCATCAGCTGGCAGCCGGCCGGCGGCGAGGTCAAGACCGCGCCGGCGCGCCACCTGTTCCTGTTCCTCGGCGCCGAGCCGAGCACCGCGTGGCTGGGCGATTGCGTCGACCTCGACGACAAGAACTTCGTGCTGACCGGGCCGCAGGTATCGGGGTCGTCCTCGTGGCCGCTGGAGCGCAGTCCGCACTTCCTGGAGACCAGCCGGCCGCGCATCTTTGCCGTCGGCGACGTGCGCAGCGGCTCGGTCAAGCGCGTGGCCGCCGCTGTCGGCGAAGGTTCGGCGGCGGTGCAGTCGCTGCACCAGGTGCTGGCGTCGGACTAGCGTTAAGTTAAGGTTCTATGCTGCGCAGCGGCTTGCTGTGGCGGTGGGCGCGGCGGACCGGCGGATGCTGGCGCGCCGGCCGGTCCAGCGCCTCGCTTGCGCGGTCATACCCGAATTGCCACTGGTCGGTCATGTGCTGCACAAAGGTCTCGTAGCTCGGCGGCATGGCCAGTTCGATGCGGTTGCGGCGCCAGTCCAGCTTCTGCTGCAGCTGCTGCTTCTCCAGCACCACCGACACGTCCGACGAATCGATGCGCATGTCGGCCAGGTGCGTGTTGGCGTAGCGCAGGCGCGCGTTGCCGTCCACCCCCAGCACGGTGCGCCAGGCGGGAATCGAGAATACCTGGTCGAAAGCTTCCTTGAATTCCATGACGACTTCCGTGCCGAGACGGCGGGCGATTTCGACCGGGAACAGGTCCAGCACGCCGCCGATATATTCCTGGCCCTGGTATTGCGCGCAGCGGAAGTAGATCATGTCGGCGATGGAGATGCGGGCGGCGACGGTGATCGGCACGGTGCCGTCGACCAGCAGCTCGCGCGCGACGGCATGGTCGCCCCAGCGGGCGTCGCTGAGCGGAGAGTCCATGCCCCGCAGCTGGGCGGCGGCGCGTTCGCCGCAAAACACGGTTTCCGCATACAGCTTGCGCTGGCCGCGCGGCTGGCCCACTTCCGATTCGTCGAACAGCAGCTTGCCGCCGATGATGGCGACGTCCACCTCCGGTGTGCCGGTGGCTGGCGGGAAGGGCAGCTGCGCTGGAATCTCGAACAGGTAGTCGCTGAACAGGTCCGGAATCACCGGCGCCCGCGCCGTCGACAACTTACGCTTGGCGGCGCGCGCCAGGCTGCCGATCAGCGCCGCGCGCCGGGTCGATTTCAGGCTGCACCAGAAGCTGTACATCTCCGGCGAAGACAGCCAGGCCCGTTGCTGCTCCGGATCCGGCAGGTTGTGGATGATGGTGGCGGCGATCGCACCGCCGCAGCTGGCCAGCAGCACGTCGGGCGCGCGCCCGCCCTGCCGCAGCGCGGCATACATGCCGATGTAGATGCCGAACCGGAACCCGCCTCCACCCAGCACCATGCAGCGTTTATACGGTTTATACGATTGTTGCGAAGATTGAATTTGTGCTTGCGTCATAGCGAAACCATACCACAGCAAGGGATCTAGCCTTGCAAATATGGCTGCCGTCGCTGTTGGCGGCGCAGTGCCGCGTTGGCGGGTTCGGAGACGTAGCGGGCGACGAGGGCGGCTACCAGCGCCGTCAGGCCGAGGAACAGCAGCAGCCACGGCAGCCTGGCGGCGTAGCTCAGGCTGGCCTTGGTCGCCACGTTGCGCATCGCCGCCAGCACGACGATGTGGAACAGGTAGATCTCGTAGCTGTGCTGGCCGAACCAGCGCAGCGGGGCGATGCGCGGAGCGCGCGAGACGGTGGCGCTGCCAGGCTGCGCCGCGCTTCCGAACAGGAAAGCAGCGCTGGCCATCGCCACCTGCGTGAAGCCCCATACCTCGTGTCCCTCGATACCCCGCAAATACAGCGCCGCCAGCGCGATGCCGCCGATCCAGCGCAGCGCCGTGCCTTGTCGGGCATTGGGTCGCGTACCGTGCGCCAACAGTGCGGTCAGGCAGCCGAAGGCGATGGCGTCGAAGCAGGCCAGATAGCCATACATGAAGAAGATTTCGTTGTCGGTATGCTGGCTGCGGTAGATCGGTCCCGCCACGATGGCGGCACAGCACAGCAGCACGATCAGCCACTGCCTGCGCAACAACAGGCACAATACCGGCAGCAGCAGGTAAAACACCTCTTCCACCGACAGCGACCAGTACACGTTCAGGCAGTAGTTGAAGTAGCCGGCCGTTTGCATCAGCTGGTTATGCCAGAACGTCAGCACCGATCCCGCCGCGACGACGAAGTAGCTGGCCGGCCGGTGCACGCCGCCGTCCGAATTGGAAAAGAACGGCAGGTCCATCAGCCCAAGCGGCACGATGATCGCCAACGCCAGCAGCAGGCAGGGCATGATGCGCGCGAAACGGTATAAATAGAATGTACGGATATCGATGTTCGCCAGGTCGCCCCAGCGCCGCAGCGACGTCGATGTGATCAGGTAACCGGAAACGGTAAAGAACATCGTTACGCCGAAGTTGCCCTGGTAAGCCGCGCGCAGCAGCCAGGCTGGCAGCAGGTCGCCCAGCGGGCTGTTTTTCAAGCCGTAGGCCAGCGTAAAGTGCAGCACCAGCACGCACAATATGGCGACGCCGCGCAGGGCGTCGATATGTTTGTTTCTCATTGATTCGTTCAAAATTGATGCTCCATCAGGATGCGTAGTGTGGCATAGCTTGGCGTCTGCGTGACGCGGTAGCGGCGGCCGTCGGCGTCGCGATAGTCGTGGAACTCGCTGGCTTGCTGGCGCAGCAGGTTGCTGGCCGAGAGGCGCAGCTGCGTCTTCGCATTCATCTTCCACAGCGCGTACAGGTCCAGCTCCCGTTTCGGGCTGCCGCCGATTTCCAGCAACGGCGATTGCCGTACCGGGCCGCCCGCCTGGTAGTTCAAGCTTCCGCCGACGGTGAGCGCCGCGCCGGGCAGGCGATAGTCGGCGCCAAGGTTGGCCGTGAACGGCATCTGGTTCTCCAGGAGGTTGTTCGGCCCCTGCACGCTGTCCACACTGGACCAGTTGCGGGAGAGATTGGCGCGCAGGTCCAGCGCGGGCGACAGCGGGAGTTTTGCCTCCAGCTCCAGCCCGTGCACGCTGGCGTTGCCCTGGTTGAACGGCGACTCGACCCACTCGCCGTCCTGCTGGAACAGGCGCGTCAGCGTCACGTCGCGGATGCGCCGCACATAGGTGCTGATGCTGACCAGCGCACCTTCGCCCAGATAGTGTTCATATGCCGCATCCAATCCCCATGCCAGTTCCGGCCGCAGGTAGGGATTGCCCTGTTCATCGGGATTGGTCTGGTTATTGTTGTTGTCGTTGGTGTAGCGGCGCGGGACCAGCTTGGACAACGGCGGCGCCTTGTAGGTACGGCTGATGGCCAGCCGCAGCAGGTCCTTGTTCGGCAGCTGGTAGCGCGATTGCAGCGACGGACTCCAGACCTGCGAGCGTGAGCTGAGCGCATCCGGCGCATTGGCGGCGGTGGCGCGGCTGGCGGTGTCCAGCCGTTCATGGCGCAGGCCCAGATAGAGCGAGTAGCGCTCCGTGACCTGCCATTCGTCCTGCGCGAACAAGGCGATGCGATTGACGGTGGCGCGGTAGTCGGCGTTGTTGGCGCCGGTTTGCACGCCGTCCGGGCCGAACAGGGTTTCGCTGCGGTCCTCGCTGCGGGCCGCATGGCTGGCGTCCCAGCCCAGCGCGATGGCGTGCCGTTCGCCGACCGGGTGGCGATACGTGCCGCTGGCGGTGATGCTGGTTTCGGACGGCCCGGAGTCGACATGATGGCGTCCAGCCGGTTGCAGGTCGCTGTCCTGGCCGATGAAGTCGAAGGTGCCGCTGCGGCGGTTGCTGCTCAGGCCCAGCTTCGTTTCCAGCCTGGCGCCGCTGGCCAGCAGGTGCGTCCAGTTCAAGTCGCTGCGCAGCATGCTGAAGTTGGCGGCGAAGTCGGAGACGTTGTGCGGATATTCGCTGTGCTCACCAATCAACGCCGTTTCATCGGCACGGCGCTGGATCCCGACCCGGCGCAGGTTGGCGAAGCCCAGCCACGTCAGCGTATCGCCGCCGTCCAAGGTCCAGTTCAGGCGCGGCGCGATGGTCAGCGCATCGGTGAGGCCGGATTCGGTTTGCGGCGTGCGGCGCAGCAGGATGGTTTCGCCGGCCGTGTTGCGCTGTTCCTCCCAGTCGGCCGACGACGCAGCGTTGCGCTTGCGCGTCAACGTGGCGGCGACGCTGTACGAAAAGTCGCCATCCTGGTCCGACAAGGTGGCGGACAGCGTCGGCGTGGTGGCGCCGGCCTGCCTGGCGACGCTGGCGCTCAGCGATCGCTGGCCGCGCTTGACGGTTTTCTTGAGGATGATGTTGATCGCGCCGGCCACCGCGGCGTTGCTGAATTCCGCCGTGGTGCTGCGCATGATCTCGATACGCTCGATCATCTCGGGCGCCACCGAATCGAGCGAAAAGCCCGCTGCGACAGGCTCGCCGTTCAGCATGATCTGCGTATAGCCATTGCCCAGGCCGCGCATGCTGATCGCGCCGCCCTGGCCGGGCACGCCGGAGATGCTGATGCCTGGCAGGCGTTTCAACACGTCGGCCAGCGTCTGGTCGCCCTGGCGGATGATGTCGTCGTGGTTGACGACGATGTTGGTGGTGGTCTCGCGCTGGCGCTGGTCGGCGCGGGCGGCGGTGACCTTGACCTGCGGCGGTTCCGGCGCGTCGTTGTCGGAAGCGTAGGCGCAAGCGCCCACCGCCAGCAGCGCACTGCCGGCAAAATGGTGAATCTGCATAGTTCAGGAACCTAGTTGTTGTCGGCGGATTTTCAGCGCGCGTTTGGTGGCGTGGGCATCCAGGTTGGCGAGCCTGGTGGCGGGGTCGATGGCCTGTTCGCCCTGGCGGATTTCGAAGTGCAGATGCGGACCGGTGGCGAAGCCGCTTTCGCCGACCGCGCCGATCAACTGGCCCGCTTCGACGCGGGTGCCGGCTTTGACGGCCACGCTGCTCAAGTGCGCGTACAGCGAACGTTGCGTACCGTGGTCGATGATGACGGTTGTGCCATAACGCCCATCGTTTTCGGCCAGCGGTCCGGCTGCGATCACCACACCCGCCGCCGACGCGTGGACCGGCGTGTTGACCGGCGCGGCGATGTCGATGCCCGTGTGCGGCCTGACCGATACGGTGCGCGTTACGCCGAAGAAGCCGCTGACGTGCATCTTGTCGAGCGGGTAGCGCCACGCGGTTTCGCCGCTGTCCGCAAACGGCGCCGTCTGGACGACGATGGCTGCCGGCTGGGGGGAGGTGACCGCCAGCACAGGCTGCAGCATGACGCCGGCCGCCAGCAGCGCAGCCAACGATACGGATACGCCGCAGACGGCGGCGCGGCTCAGCGCTGGCAATGCGCTCTGCTGCATGTGCCGGATGCGCGCGGCGGCGGTGGCGCCGTCAATGCCGCCAAATGCCACGCCTGCCGCCGGCAAGGTTGCGGTTTGCGTCTTCCACTGCAGCAGCAGGGCTTGTGCGTACTGCTTGCGTTGCTGCTGCGGACGTCCGGCCAGCACCTGCTGGTCGCAGGTCAGCTCCAGCGCCCACTCCATCCTGGCGTGCATCCAGCGCAGCGCTGGGTTGAACCAGAATACGGTTTGCAGCACTGTCGATATGCCGAGGCACAGCGGATCGCGCGCCCGCCAGTGATGCAGTTCGTGGGCGATGATCATGTGCTGCTGCTCGGCGCTGAAATCGCGCAGATGGCGCGGCAGTAGCAACAGCGGGCGGCGCACGCCGACCAGCATGGGGGAGATGGCGGCGCCGGTTTCCATCACCGCCAGCCGGTGGCGGGCGATATCGGCCAGCTGGCTTGCGCTGAAGGCGCCGTGGGCCAGCAAGTCCTGCGGAGACAGCCGCTCGGCGCTTGCCAACAACTGGCGCCACAGGCGGCGGGCCTGCAGCAGCCGGAGCAGCGCCCGGGCCAGCCCGCATGCGTAGATCAAGGACCAAAGCGCCGCCAGGATGAGTGCCGGCGGCGGCGGTTTGATGTCGTTGGTGTCGCCGGTGTCGTCGCTTCGCTCGCCGGCGGAAGCGGATGACGGTGAGGTAGATGACGGCGAGGCGGCGGACAGCGGTGTGCCGCCCGGCGTGACGGTACGGATTGACGGCTGGCGGGCCACGGCCGTCGGCTCGCTCAAGGTGACGGTAGGCGCAATGCCAAGCTGCGCGGCGTGCGGCACGAAGGCCAGCAGCGCGGCGCCGGCGGTCACGCCTTGCGCGGCCAGCCACAGCGCGCGGCGCGGCAGCAGGGCGGGCCAGCGGCGCAGCGCGGCCGTCAGCAGCGCCCACGCCAGCAATCCCGTCGCCACGCAAGCGGCGCTGGCCGCCAGCCATTTGAACATCGCCACATAGGCCGGCATCATGGCTTGCCGGCCTCGTCCGATGGCCACTGCTGCAGCATCTGCTCCAGCTGCGCCAGCTCCTGCTGGTCGACCAGCTTGCTGCCGGTGAACATGGTCACCGGCAGCGGTGCGTCGATCTCCATCACGCGGCGGCCGAAATCATGCGCAAAGGCGGCCAGCGTGCCGACTTTTTCCAGCAGCGCGCTGTACACGTTCACGCCGTGCGCCGTGTGCTGGCCGACCATCTGCTTTTCCAGCATGCGGTCCAGCGTCTTGCGGGTGGAAGAGAACGACCATTCGAGCTCGCCGGCGACGGCTTCGTGAACCTCGCGCGCGCTCAGCGGCTGCTGTTTCCACAGCGCCTTGAGTATCGTCAATTCGCTGACGGATGGAATAGGGGACATATTTACCTTTCTGCGACCAATGGGGAGATTGTGCGACATGTGTCGCACAGAGTCAAGCCGGAAACGTAAAATTTGTAACATTGCATTTAATTAATTCTTTATATGTTACGATTAAGTTTTTGCTAATTGCCATTTATGTACCGGTGCGCGGCACCGTTATGCGATGCGCTATACAATGCTCGGGGCCGTGGCTATTCCGCCGCCGCCACCTCGGCATTGGAAACACATATGTATTACGGAGAGCGCTTCAACAGCATCACGCACACGGTGGGCGCCGCCCTGGCCGCGATCGGCGGCACGCTGCTGATCGTGCTGGCCGCCCGCACGGGCGATCCCTGGAAAGTGGTCAGCTTCAGCATTTACGCGGCCACCTTGTTTGGGCTGTACCTGACGTCGACGCTGTATCACAGTCTGCGCGGCCGCGCCAAGGACGTGCTGCGGCAGATGGACTACTGCGCCATCTACCTGCTGATCGCCGGCAGCTACACGCCGTTCACGCTGGTGAGCCTACGCGGGCCGTGGGGCTGGTCGCTGTTCGGCGTGGTATGGGGCCTGGCGCTGATCGGCATCCTGCAGGAGATATGGTTTGCCAAGGGCGCGCGGGTGCTGTCGTTGCTGATCTACGTGGCGATGGGCTGGGTGGCCGTGATCGGCGCCAGTCCGCTGATCGATGCGCTGGGCTGGGCTGGTTTCGGCTGGCTGGCCGCCGGCGGCGTGGTGTACACCGTGGGCATCGCCTTTTTTGTCACCGACCACAAGTGGCGTTATGGCCACGGTGTCTGGCACTTGTTTGTACTAGGCGGCAGCGCCTGCCATTTCGGCGCGGTGCTGCTGTACGTGGCGTAACAACGGAGCAGCAGTGGATATTAATTCAGACGATCTGAAAACCTTCATCACGGTGATCGACAGCGGCACGCTGAGCGCCGCGTCGGTCCACCTGGGCCAGACCACCTCCGGCGTCAGCCGCGCCTTGTCGCGGCTGGAGGACAAGCTGGCCACCTCGCTGTTGACGCGCACCACGCGCCGCATGGAGCTGACCGAAGAGGGGCATCTGTTCCTCGAGCGCGCGCGCGCCATCCTCGGCGCCATGGAAGAAGCCGAAGAGACCATCCGCATCCGCCGCCAGAAGCCGGCCGGCCGCCTGTGCGTGGACGCGGCCTCGCCGTTCATGCTGCATTGCGTGGTGCCGCACATGGCCGAGTTCCGCGCGATGTATCCGGAGATCCGGCTGGAGTTGAGCAGCAACGACCAGATCGCCGACCTGATCGAGCACCGCACCGACATCGCCATCCGCATCGGCGCGCTGACCGATTCGACCTTGCATGCGCGCGCGCTCAGTTCCAGCCCGCTGTACGTGCTGGCCAGTCCCGAGTATTTGCGCCGCCACGGCACGCCGGACACGCCGGAAGACCTGGCGCGCCATTCGCTGATCGGCTTTGCCCAATACGAGCAGGGCAACAACTGGCCGCTGCGCCACAGCGGCGGCAACAGCCTGCCGATCACGCCGTCGATTTCCGCGTCCAGCGGCGAGACGCTGCGCCAGCTGGCGCTGACGGGGCAGGGCATCGTCTGCCTGGCGGATTTCATGACCCGCGCCGACATCGAGGCGGGCCGGCTGGTCAAGGTGCTGGAACCGAGCTACACCGGCTACTGCCAGCAGATCCACGCGGTCTACTACCGCAACACCCAGCTGGCGCAGCGGATCAGCTGTTTTCTCGAATTCCTGCAGCAAAAACTCTGATCAGCGGGAGTGTGCGGCTCCGTACAGAGAGCGCTCGGCCGCGGCGCTACACTGGCCTTGCATGCTTGGAGTGCCTCATACAAGATATACAAGAGGCGCTCGGCAGCAGGTAAGCCGGTAGCCTCAAGTACCGGCACCAACAACGATGTTGCCGCTACTGGGAGGCCATCATGTCGCAGACTACTCATCCATCAAAATATCTGGTGCGCGCCTACCTGGAACGCCGGTCGCATGAAGTCAAGCCGCCGCCTACGCCGGAAGAAATCCGGCGCCAGCTCGGCTGGGGCATGATGATGTTCGAACAGAAGGTCAGCAACGGCGGCCGCTCCTGAGCTGAGCCTCGCCGACACGACTCACGCACCCCCGGCGTGAGTTTTTTTCGCCATTGACCGGTCCTTTTCCGCCGTTCGCCGAATAGCCATTTCCCCGCCAGCCGTTCCCCGGTATTGTGCTATCCATACCGACTTGGGGGACTGACATGAGTATTTACACCGCATACCGCTGGCGCCAACAGATAGTCTGGGGCACGGCGCTGATCGCCGCCGGCTGCGTGCTGCTGCTGGACCGCGCCGGCATCATCGAACTGGATTTCAACCCGCTGAGCTTCTGGCGCTGGTGGCCATGGTTGCTGGTCATCAGCGGCATCACCAAGATCATTCCGCCGACCACGCCGCGCTACTTCCTCAACGGCCTGTGGGAGATTTTCTTCGCCGGCTGGTGGTATGTGTCGTTCAACCACATCTGGGGCCTGGGCTTCGGCGAAACCTGGCCGGCGCTGGTGGTGGCCTGTGGCCTGGGCATGCTGCTGCGGCCTTTGCTGGACAATATCTTCCCTTCGACCAAGGAGCCGAAATGAGCTCGAAACGCCAAAAAACTCCCGCGTCGCAGATGATCGTCGGCCTGTTCGTGGTCGCTGTCGGCATGGTGTTCCTGCTCGATAACCTGGGTTGGCTGGATATCGACTTCACGCTGCACCTGTGGCCGACCGCGCTGATCTTCTTCGGCGTGCTGAAAGTGGTGCAGACCCGCACCACCGCCGGCGCCATCGTCGGCGGCGCGCTGATACTGGTCGGCAGCGTGATCCTGCTGAACGAGACCGGGCTGATTTCCATCGGCTGGCGCTCGCTGTGGCCCTTGCTGCTGATCGCCGCCGGCCTGTCGGTGGTGTTCAAGTCCACCAACGGGCGTTCGCTGCTGGAGCAGTTCAACAGCCCGCTGGAAAAAACCAGCGACGACAGCGTCATCAACATCACGGCCGTCATGGGCGGTTTCAAGCGGCGCATCACGACGCCGGATTTCCGCGGCGGCGAGATCACCGCGCTGATGGGCGGTTGTGAACTCGATCTGCGCCAAAGCTCGATCAATGGCGAGGCGGTGCTGAACGTGTTCTCGATGTTCGGCGGCGTCACCATCAAGGTGCCTATCGACTGGACCGTGGTCCTGCAGGGCACACCCATCATGGGCGGCTTCGAGGAAAAGACGGTGCCGCCGACCACGCCGGACAAGCGCCTGATCGTGCGCGGCTACGCCATCATGGGCGGCCTGGAAGTGCGTAACTAGGCATGCAGGAGATTTCCTCCAGCCGGCGCGGCACCGTCATCTACCTGACGGTGTGGCTGTTCCTGGGCATCGCGCTGGGCGGCGTGATTTCGCTGGCCAGCGATGCGCCGGCCGGCAACGCGATGCTGTTCGCGATTCCGATGAACCTGGTGTACGCCTTCGCCGCCGGCTACTCGGCCTACTATCTGTGCCGCGCCTATCCGCTCGGCAGCCGCCGGCCCGGCGCGATCGCGCTGGTGCTGACGGTGGCGGCGGTGGTGTCGGGTTTCCTGTGGCTGGTGGTTGGGCGCGTGTGGAACGGCGCCTGCCTGACGCTGGGAACGGCATGGGCCGGCATAGAACTCAGCCCGCACCTGTCGGCGCTGATCGTCGGCCTGGGCATACTGCTGTACGGCTTTGCGGCGGCGGTGCATTACCTGGTGATCGAATTCCTGCGCGCCAAGAGCGCCGAGCAGCGCGAGCTTGAATCGCTGCTGATGGCGCAGGAGGCCGAGCTGCGCATGCTGCGCACGCAGATCGATCCGCACTTCCTGTTCAACAGCCTCAATTCCATCAGTGCGCTGACCTCGCAGGACCCGAAGGCGGCCCGCCGCATGACGCTGGAACTGGCCAGCTTCTTCCGCCAGAGCCTGGGCATGGAGGCGCATAAAAAAGTCACGCTGGGCGAGGAGATGGTGCTGATACGGCACTTCCTCGCCATCGAGCAGGTGCGCTTCGGCGCCCGGCTGCAGGTGGAAGAGGCGGTGGAGGACGAGGCCGCCGCCTGCCTGGTGCCGCCGATGATCATCCAGCCGCTGGTGGAGAACGCCGTCAAGCACGGCATCTGCAATATGACGGACGGCGGCACCATCCGCGTCAGCGCGCGGCGCGCCGGATCGGTGCTGCATATCCGCGTCGACAACCCGGTGGACGAGGACATGCCGTCGGCGCCAGCCAGCGGCCATGGCATCGGCCTGACCAACGTGCGCCAGCGTTTGTCCGGCGCTTATAAACACGAGGCCAGCATCCATTGGGGCCGCAAGGAAAACAGCTTTGGCGTGGAGATCGCAATGCCCGCGCAAACAAGCGAAGACGGAGAATAGAGCATGCGTGTCATTATCGTGGACGATGAAATGCTGGCGCGCGGCGTGGTGCGCGAATACCTGGCCGAGCATCCCGACGTGGAGGTGGTGGCTGAATGCGCCAACGGCTTCGAGGCCGTCAAGGCGATCACCGAGCTGGCGCCGGACCTGGTGTTCCTCGACATCCAGATGCCCAAGCTGGACGGCTTCGAAGTGGCCGAACTGGCGGGCGGCAAGACCCGCTACATCTTCGCCACCGCGTTCGACCAGTATGCGATCAAGGCGTTCGAGTTCCACGCGCTCGACTATCTGCTCAAGCCGTTCAGCCAGCAGCGCTTCGACCAGGCGCTGGCGCATGCGCGCGCCAATCTGGGTAAGGGGGCGGGCGATGCTGCGGTGGAGAACATGGTGCGCGAGGCGGCCGGCCGCAACAAGCCGCTGGGCCGCGTGCTGATACGCGACGGCGCCAAGGTCCACGTCATCAACAGCGAGAAAATCGAGGTCATCGAAGCGCAGGACGACTACGTGCAGATCCGCTCGGAGGGGAAATCCTATCTGAAGAACCAGCGCCTGACGGAGCTGGAGGGGCAGCTCGACGCCGGCCAGTTCCTGCGCATCCACCGATCCTACGTCGTCAACATCGCCTGCGTCGACCGCATCGAGCAGGCCACCAAGGACAGCCACGTGGCCATCCTCAAGGACGGCAGCAGGATCCCGGTCAGCCGCAGCGGCTACCAGAAGATCCGCGATGTCCTACAGTAGGACGACGGCTATTTCTGGCCGTCTGCCTGGGCCTGGTGGGCCACCTTGACGTCGGAGGCGCGGCGCGCGCCGTCGCCGGACAGTACCCGCAATATGGTGGCTTGGGAGACGGCATGGGTCGACAGATAAGCCCATGCATGGGCGGCGCCTTCGACGGCATCGATAACTATGGCATGTTGAATCGCTGCCGCGAGGCGAGCATTTTCTCGGGGGCGCATAGGAGCATCCTTACAAACTAAGAGCTCACGGCGCTGAGGTGAGGTGATAAACAGTCGGGTCGCGCGAAGGTGGGGCGCTTTGAAGCTGGTCGATTTCAATATACCAGACATGCCGCCGGCACTCCATTGCATATTGCTATCGTCTGGCGCCGTTCGATTCAATGCGCCACCAGGCCGGCATCAGCTGCTGGATTTCGGGCCGGCCGAAGCGGTCGTCGATCAGGTAGACGGTGCCGCGGTCGGACTGGGTGCGGATCACGCGGCCGGCCGCCTGCACCACCTTCTGCATGCCGGGGAAGGTGTAGGTGTAGTCGTAGCCGGCGCCGAAGATGGCGTCCATGCGCTGGCGGATCTGCTCGTTGACCGGGTTGATCTGCGGCAGCCCCAGCGTGGCGACAAAGGCGCCGATCAGCCGCGCGCCCGGCAAATCGACGCCTTCGCCGAAGGAGCCGCCCAGCACGGCGAAGCCTATGCCCTCGCTGTCGAGCGTGAAGCGGGACAGGAATTGCGCGCGTTCGGCCTCATCCATGCGGCGCGACTGGCGCCACACCGGCACCTGCGGATGATGCTCGGCGAACTGATTGGCGGCCTTTTCCATGTAGTCGAAGCTGCTGAAGAAGGCCAGGTAGTTGCCCGGCTGGCGCTGGTACTGCGCGCCCATCAGCTCGGCGATCGGCCGCAGCGACTGCTGGCGGTGCTGGTAGCGCGTCGAGATGTGCGCGGCCACCTGCACCGACAGCTGCTCCGCCACGAAGGGCGATTCGACGTCGACCCAGGCCGTGGTGTCCGGCATGCCGAGCATGTCGCCGAAGTAGTTCCAGGGACTGAGCGTGGCCGAGAACAGCGCCGTGGCATGGGTGCTTTCAAAGCGCGGCTTCAGGTACGGCGCCGGCACGATGTTGCGGATGCACAGCACCGAATTGCTGTGGCTGGCACGCGCGCCTTCGGATTTCTCGATATCGAACAGCGCGTGCTCGCCGAAGGTTTCCGCCAGCCGCGCGAACAGCAGCGCGTTGAAGTAAAAGTTCTGCAGGTCGGCGTCGACGTAGCTGGGATGGTCGGCCATGTAGTCGGAGATGGCGGTGGCCGCCGTCTGCAGCGCGCCCATGAATTTTTCCGGCAGCGTGGCGTAGGACTGGTATTCGGCGGACTGGTCTTTTTCCAGCTGGTTCCACTGGCGGTGCACGCGGTCCAGCGGCTTTTTCAATTCCTCCGGCACCGCCTTGCGCAGCAGGCGCAGGCCGGCGTGCTCCATGTCGGCCGAATACATCTTGCGCGCGCGCGAGACCATGTTGTGTGCCTCGTCCACCAGCACGTTGACCTTCCAGTCGTTGAGCAAGGTCAGGCTGTGCAGCATGGCGCTGATGTCGAAGTAATAGTTATAGTCGCCGATGACGATGTCGCACCAGCGCGCCAGTTCGCTGCTCAGGTAGTACGGGCACACCTCGTGCGCCAGCGCCACGGCGCGCAGCGTGTCGCGGTCCAGCGCGAGGAAGGGGCCGTTGCCTTCGGCCGGCGGCCGCATGATGTCCAGCGCGGCCTGGCGCGCGGCCGGCAGGCGGTCGTAGAAGCCCTTGGCCAGCGGGCAGGACTCGCCGTGGCAGGCCTTGTCCGGGTTGACGCAGGCGCTGGTCTTGGACGCCATCTCCAGCGTGCGCAAGGGCAGCAGCGGCGCGCCGCTGCGGATCACGTCGACCGCGTCCAGCGCCATCTGGCGGCCGGAGGTTTTCGCGGCCAGGAAGAACACCTTGTCGACGCCGTGTTCGGCGCTGGCCTTGAGCATCGGGAACAGGCTGCCGACGGTCTTGCCGATGCCGGTGGGCGCTTGCGCCAGCAGGCATACGCCGCGGTTGCTGGCCTTGTACATGGCCTCCGCCAGCTGGCGCTGGCCGGGACGGAAATCGGCATGGGGGAAGCGCATCGCCTTCAGCTGCAGGTCGCGTTCGGCGCGGTGCGCCATCTCCTGTTGTGCCCAGTCGAGGAACAGGCCGCACTGATGTTCGAAAAAGGCCCGCAGGCCGGCCGCCGTGTGCTCTTCGTGCAGCAGGGTTTCCTTCTGGCTGCCGATATCGAAGTAGACCAACGCCAGGTTGACCTTCTGCAGTCCCTGGTCCTGGCACAGCAGGTGGCCGTAGACCTTCAGCTGTGCCCAGTGCAGCGCGCGCTGGTTGTCCGGCATCTTCTTCAGGTCGCCGCGATAGGTCTTGATTTCCTCCAGCCGGTTGGCGCGGATGTCGTAGCCGTCGGCGCGGCCGCGCACCCGCAGCGGGCCGCATTCTCCGCTCAATGCGACCTCGGTCTGGTAATCGTTGTCGCGGCGCGAGGCCACGACCGCGTGGCCGGCGATGCCTTCCTGCGCGGTGGGCGACGGCGTGAAGCGCAGGTCGAGGTCGCCGGTCTTGGCAGTGAACTCGCACAGCGCGCGCACGGCGACGGTGTAGCGGGCGGACTGCGTCATGCCGCCCACTGCAGATAGCAGACCGACACCGGCATCTCGTGCGCGGCGCAATAGGCGATCCAGCGCAGCTGGTTGTCCTGCAGGCGGTCGCCGGGGCCTTTCACTTCGATCATGTTGTAGCGGCGCTCGGCCGGCCAGAACTGGATCAGGTCCGGGAAGCCGCTGCGGTTGGCCTTGATGTCCTCGAGGATGCGCTCGAAGGCGCGCCGCAGGTGCAGCGCCGGGATGCAGTCCAGCGCCAGGGCCAGCAATTCCTCGTCGATCGCGTCCCAGTACAGGAAGGGTGACTGGATGCCTGCCTTGGCGGCGTAGTTGGCCAGGATGGTGGCCCGGTACTGTTCGCCGTCCAGCTGCGCCAGCGCCGCCGCGAACTGCTGCGCGCGGCGGCGCTGGAAGTCGGCGCTGTGCAGGTCGGCCGGACCGCGATGGTAGGGATGGAAGAACGCGCCGGGGATGGGGCAGAACACGGCGTCCCAGCAGAGCAGGCCGAACAGCGAATTGATCAGCGAGTTTTCCACGTAGTAGACCGGCGCGTCGGCGCGCGTCAGGTGGTCGCGCACGACGAATTCGACGTAGTTCGGCTCGGCCGGCGGCGGCAGGCTGAGGTCGATGCGCAGCGCCTGCGCGGCGGTCGCCGGCGGCGGCTTGGCGTGGCCCAGCTTGCGCGCCAGGCGCGGCGCCATGCGCAGCAGCTGCTGTTGTTCGGCCGGGCTTTCCGGCTGCTCCAGCGCCGTCTGCAGCAGCTCGAAGGCGGCGCGCGGCTGCTCGTCCTTTTCCAGCACGCGCACCGCGCGGGCGCGGGCGCCGGGATAGTTGCAGCCGGCATACAGCGCGTGCGCGGCCTTCCAGTCGGCCAGTTTTTCCAGATGCTGGGCAATCTGGAAGGTCAGCTTGTCGCGGCGGCTGCGCAGCCATTCGTTGTCGTCCGGGCAGGACGGCAGGGCGGCGATGACGGCGGTCGGATCGTCGCCTTCGATGAAGCGTTCGTGGCAGCGGTGCAATGCCAGGAAATCGTCGATGTCGCGGCGGTTGCGGAAGCCGCGCGCGGCTGGCGAAAACTCCACTTTTTCGTACTGGTAGATGCCGAGGTCGGACAGCACGAACTCGGTCCAGTCCTGGTGGTAGTTGCCGAAGAAGATAAGGCGCAGGCGGTCGCACAGTTCCTGCATCAGGTTGCGGTAGGCGTGATCGCCCGAGCCTTGGTACCAGCCGGAGAAGCGGTGTTCGCCGTCGAAGTGTGCGCGCAGCGCTTCCAGCTGCTCGGCCTTGCGCAGGTGCTTGACGTGCGGCGCCAGCTGGAAGATCTTGCCGATCTCCGGCTTTTGCAGCAGGTCGAACAGCTGGTTCAGATCGACCAGCGGATCTTCCTCGATCAGGCCGAGCGTCGCCAGCGGACGGGCGGCCTCGTGCGTGCTGCCGATTTCCGCGTACACCAGTTTGCTGGCGCGGAACACCGTGCCTTTGCGCATGACCATGCGCACGAACAGCGCGCGCGAGGCTTGCGGCAGCGTGGGGAAGGAGGTGATGAAATCGCGTTCCTCGGCGGTCAGCAGATCGTCGTAGCGGTCGCCTATCCACGTCAGTACTCGCTGGAAGTTATCCAGGTAATACAACGGATTTTCAAGAACTTTGATCATTGCGGGGAGTTGCGGGCGATTAACTGTGTTTATGTACAGTGTATCGTGTTCCGCCGTGCTTGCCCAGCAAAATAAAAAAGCCAGGCGCGCAGGCCTGGCTGATGGGGGAGCTTGCTGCGCTTATTTTTTCGCGGCCTTGGCGGCCTTGGGCGTGGTTTGCTCGACCAGCGCGCTGGCCTTGGCGATCTGGGTTTCCACCGCTTCCACCGCCTGCTTGGTGGCCTTGGTCACTTGTTCGTAGCCGGTGAAGGCGTTGTCGATCGCTTTCTTAACGATCTCCACCGCGTTTTCCGAGCCGGGACGCACGTTCTTGGTCACGTCGTAGATCAGCGCGCTCAGCGTGCTTTTGGCTTCGGTCATGTGGGCGTCGGCGGCACGGGTGAATTCTTCGCGGATCTCGGCGATGATCACGCCCAGCTGCTGGTTGTAGGCCGCGGCGCCGGCCATGCCGGGCTGCACTTTGGCGGCGGCCAGGCTCATGGCGGCTTTCGGATCGGCGGTCTGGCTGATTTCCTTGCCGGCGGCGAGGCCGTCTTCAAGGCTGGATTTGGCGGTGGCCATGTTCAGGGCGACGACTTGCTCGACCCCTTGCACGGCTTTGTTGGTCAGGGCATTAAAGGTTTCAAGCTGAAACTCAAACAGTGCTTTGGTGGCGTTGGCAAATTGTTCGGGATTTGTAAACATACAGTCTCCTCATGATGACGATGGGATGTAGCTGATGATGCCCCGGGGTTCCCCCTGTTGTTGCAGCCCCATTATTTAGCAATAACCAGCTTTTCGCAACGGCTATCTTTGTAGGGGCCGGAGTCCTTTTCCCAGCCCGGCCCCAGCGGCGTTTGTGAACAGCTGAGGTAGCCGTCTATCTTGCTGCGCCACTTGTACCAGGGCGCGGGGCCCGCGCTCAGGTTGGCACAAGACAGGCCCAGCAGCAGGGCGCACATCGCGGAGTGTTTGATTTTTCTCATGATTCAAGCAAGTTGTCGCACGCAGACGCGGTTGCGGCCGCCGTTTTTTGCAGCGTACAGCAAATCGTCGGCGGCTGCGATCATGTTGAGGTGAGCGGTGTGCGGGGCGCTGGCGAAGTCCACGCTGGCCACGCCGAAGCTGGCCGTGACGGCGATCCGGCGTCCGTCGTGCTCGACCGGCGCGGCGGCCAGCGCCTGGCGCAGGCGCTCGGCCAGCAGCTCGCCGCCGGCCAGGTCGGTTTCCGGCAGGATCAGCAGGAACTCTTCGCCGCCGTAGCGCACCACGCTGTCGACGCTGTCGCGCGTCATCGATTGCAGCAGCGTGGCGAAGCGCTGCAGCACCGCGTCGCCGCCGTGGTGGCCGTAGGTGTCGTTGACGGCCTTGAAGTGATCCAGGTCGCACATGATGACGGTCAGGCTCAGCCGGTAGCGCTGGGCCCGCGAGATTTCCGTTTCCAGCAGCTGGTTGTGCAGGTGGCGGCGGTTGTAGCAGCCCGTCAGCGGATCGCGCACCGACAGGTTTTTCAGCACCGTCTGCGCGCTGTATTCGTCGCGCAGCAGCATCTGGTAGCGCCGCGCGGCGACGTAGCCGAACAGGTTGGCCATGGTCAGCAGCGCCGCCATCGTCGCCAGTTCGGCGGTGCGCAGATTGCCCAGCAGCGCGGCCAGGGCGACGAAGCCGGCGGTGGCCGGCAGCGCGATCGCGCCGGCGTACAGCAGCCGGTTCGGGATGTAGATGTAGATCACGGTGATGACGATGGACATCGAAATCGAGTGCAGCGAAAACTCGTTCGGCCGCAACGCGGCGATCAGCAAAAAGCCGGCGGCGCCGGCCGTTTCCACCAGGCTGGCCACCATCCTCGTGATGTAGATCGAACGCGGATAGCGCCGCAGCAGCATCAGGCTGCCGAGCGCGGTGGCCGCCACCATCAGGCGCGCGCCGACCAGCAGCAGCGTGCGGCCGCCGTAGCCGACCCAGATCACGTCGGTGACGGCAAAACTCAGATAGAACAACGAACAAAACAGGAAGGTCACGCGCAACTGCGCCTGGGTCATGGCCAGGTGATGGCGCAGGAACGCCTTCTCGGTCCTGGCATCGCGATACTCGCAACGCAAGGCCGCCACTTCCGACTTCTGCGATGGGGCAGATCGTGAATGCAAGGCTGGTCTCCGCTATGCCGGCTGGCTGCCGGTCTGGTAGCGTTCATTATACGACTGCAACAATTGCGTATAGGAAAATATTTGACCGGCCTTCAGAGCGGGGCGACCTTGGGCAGGCGCATGGTAAAGCTGGTGCCCAGCACCGGCGTGCTGGCGACTTCGATGCGCCCGCCGAGCACGCCGGTGACGATGTTGTGCGTGACGTACAAGCCCAGCCCCGAGCCGCCCGAGCCGAGCCGGGTGGTGAAGAAGGGGTCGTAGATGCGCGGCAGATGGGCGGCGGGAATGCCGGCGCCGTTGTCGCTGACGGTGATGGCGATCTCGCCGTTGCCGGCGTCCTGGGCGCGCACCGTGATGGCGCCCTGCGTCAGCCCGTTGAAGCCGTGCACGATGCTGTTTTCGATCAGGTTGCCCAGCGCCTGCTCCAGCGGGCCGGGATAGCTGTCCAGTTCCAGCCAGTGCTCGATGTCCTCCACCAGTTCCAGTCCATGCTGCCTGACCTCGCCCTGCATGGCTTGCAGCAGTTTCGCCACCAGGTCGCCCAGCACGAAGCGGCTGCGCTGCGAGCTGGCGCTGTCGACCGCGATGCGCTTGAAACCGGCCACCAGCGCGGCGGCGCGGTTGAGGTTGCGCAGCACCACCTCGTCGGCTGCCGCCGCCTGATCCAGATAGGCCGCCAGCACCGAGCGCCGCAAGCCGCCCTCCAGGTCGTGCCGCAGTTCTGCGGTGCGCTCGCTCATGCTGCTGGCCATCGTCAGGCTGTTGCCGATCGGCGTGTTCAGCTCGTGCGCCACGCCCGCCACCAGCGCGCCCAGCGCCGCCAGCTTGTCGCGCCGCACCAGTTCCTCCTGCGTCATGCTGAGGTTGGACAGCGCCGTGGTCAGCTCCTCGTTGGCATGCTCGGCCTCGTCCTTGGTGCGCTGCAGTTCGGCGGTACGCGCCTGCACCAGCTCTTCCAGGTGCTCGCGATGGCGCCGCAGCTCGGCCTCGCGCCGGGTGCTGGCGATGGCGA
This sequence comes from Duganella sp. LjRoot269, assembly GCF_964254095.1. NCBI lineage: Bacteria > Pseudomonadati > Pseudomonadota > Betaproteobacteria > Burkholderiales > Oxalobacteraceae > Duganella > Duganella sp. LjRoot269. Next base: position 2,872,451 of record NZ_CAXUSL020000001.1, read on the forward strand.
TGCCGGCCATGTGCGTGGCGGCCTTGATCAGGCTGCGGTCCTCGTCGGTCGGGCTGCGCGTTTCGCGGTAGTACATGGCGAAGCTGCCCAGCACCGTGCTCTTGTCGAGCAGGATGGGCGTGGACCAGCAGGCGCGCAGGCCGTATTGCGCGGCCAGCTCCTCGTACGGCGCCCACAGCGGATCGTTCATGATGTCGCTGACCACCACCGTTTCCTTGCGGAAGATCGCGGTGCCGCAGGAGCCGACCGTGGGGCCGATCTGCGCGCCGTGGATGGCCTGCAGATAATCCGGCGGCAGGCTGGGGCCGGCGGCCGACAGCATGGTCGTGCCGTCGTCCGCCAGCAGCATCACGCTGCACAGCACCGGCGGCGCCTGCGATTCCACCAGCAGCATCAGCTTCTCCAGCGTCTCGTTCAGCGGCGCGCCGCGGGCGATCATTTCCAGCAAGGCGTTCTTGCCGTCGCGTAGTTCCTCGGCCAGCTTGCGGCTGCTGACATCGACGATGCGCACGTGCATCAGGCGGAAGTCGGGCGTGTTCAGCGGCACCATGCGCAGCTCGCACGCCAGCTGCCTGCCGGAGCTGTGGCGCATCGTCAGTTCGAACACCTGCACCGCGCCGGCCATCACCTGCTCGACCATGGCGTCAAGCACCGTGGCGGAAGACTGTCCGTCCGGCTGCAACGACGGGCACAGCGACAGCAGGTCGGTTTGCACCAGCTCGGTCTCGGTCATGCCGAACAGCGTGCGGGTGCTGCGGTTGACGTCCAGGATCAGGTTGGTGCCACGCTGCATCAGCACGACGGCGTCGGGCGAGCCGGCCAGCATGTTGTGGTAGTTGACCTCCAGCGTGGCCATGGTCGGCGCGTTGCGCTTGAGCGGCGCCGGCTTGACCCGGCCCAGTTGCAGCAGGATTTTTTCGGCCATGTCGTCGGCCGGGAAGGACAGCGGCAGGTAGGCGGCCGCGCCGGCTTCGGCGGCTTGCTCGCGTTCCTCGCTATCGGGCATGCCGGACAGCAGGAACACCGGCAGCCCGTCGCCGCAGATCTGCTTGAGGCGCTGGCACAGTTCCAGCCGGGCGCTGCCGGCCAGCGCCGCATCGAGCAAGGCCAGCGCGACACCGCCTTGCGCGGCCAGCGCCAGCGCTTCGTCGCCGCGGCCGACCACCTCCGCCCGCAAACCGTGGCCACTCAGCATGGGCCTGAGCGTCGCCAGGTCATAGGCCGAGTTGGTGACGATGAGCACGAGTTGAGGCTGATCCGAGGGTGAAGGCTGCATCATGGGCTGGGATGGGCATTCCATAGGCGAATAGGGACCAGTTTCACAGGATGGCGATGCCCGGTCAAGCGATTATGCCGCGATTCGGCCGTTTCTGCCCGATCATGCCGCCTGCCGCGCATTTGCCTCCTGCGCCTGCTTGATCAGGGGGAAATTGTCCTCGATCCAGTCGACCAGCACCTCGAGCCGCTCGGCCGCCTCGCGCCCCAGCGGCGTCAGGCTGTACTCGACGTGCGGCGGCACCACCTGATGCGCCACGCGCAGCACCAGGCCGTCGACGGCCAGCGCCTCCAGCGTCTGCGCCAGCATTTTCTCGCTGACGCCGCCGACCGCCCGCCGCAACTGGCTGAAGCGGTGCGTGCCGTCCAGCAGCACCACCAGCACCAGCACGCCCCAACGGCTGGTGATGTGGCCCAGGACCAGCCGCGACGGGCAGTCCGCCGCCATCAGCTGGCCGCGCTGGGCGCCGACGCCGGCGGCAAGGGTGTTGCGCAGGGATTTGCTGGTTTTAGGCTGGCTCATGGCGGTTTCCGTTGGGGCGAGGGTAGATGGGGGTACTTACCAAATTGTACGTACTTACAATTCGTAAGTACAGCGTTTATGATGGTTTCAACCGCGCGGAAACCTCCCCGCGGCAGCCAACCAAGAGGACTACATCATGATTATCGTTACGGGTGCTACCGGCCAACTGGGTCGTCTGGTGATTGCCAGCCTGTTGAAAACCGTTCCTGCCGCGCAGATCGTCGCCGCCGTGCGCGACGTCGCCAAGGGGGCCGACCTGGCCGCGCTGGGCGTGCAGGTGCGCCGCGCCGACTACAGCGATCCGGCGTCGCTGGACGCGGCCTTCGCCGGCGCCGGCAAGGTGTTGCTGATCTCGTCGAGCGAACTGGGCCAGCGCGTGGCGCAGCACCGCAACGTGATAGCCGCGGCGGTGCGCGCCAAGGCCGGCCTGCTGGCCTACACCAGCGTGCTGCATGCCGACACGTCGGCGCTGGGCCTGGCCGAAGAACACCGGCAAACGGAGGCGGCGGTGCGCGCCTCTGGCTTGAACTACAGCCTGCTGCGCAATGGTTGGTACGTGGAGAACTACACCGGCGGCCTGGGCGCGGCGCTGGCGCACGGCGCGCTGGCCGGCGGCGCGGGCGAGGGCAGGATCTCGGCGGCGGCGCGGGCCGACTATGCCGACGCGGCCGCCGCCGTGCTGGCGTCCACGCAGGCGGTCGAGCAGGTCTATGAACTGGCGGGCGATACCGCGTTCACCTTGGGCGATCTGGCGGCGGAACTGTCGCGCCAGTCGGGCAAGGGCATCCCGTTCCACAACCTGCCGCAGCAGGATTACCGCGACATGCTGCTGGGTTTTGGGTTGCCGGCGCCGCTGGCCGAGCTGATCGCCGATTCGGATGCGCAGGCCGCCAGGGGCGCGCTGTATGACGGCAGCGGCACGCTGGGCAAGCTGATCGGCCGTCCGACCATCTCGCTGGCGGACGCCGTCAAAGCGGCGCTGTAAATGAAAAAAGCCTCCATCTCGTATGAACTCGATGGAGGCTTTCTTGCGGAATTCTGTGGTGCCCACGGAGGGACTCGAACCCCCACACCTTGCGGCACATGGACCTGAACCATGCGCGTCTACCAATTCCGCCACGTGGGCACTGTTACTGCTTTGCTGCTTTCTGCCGCGTGTTCTGCAACAGAGGCCCGAATCTTAAAGGACGACAGTGTGGTCGTCAATAGTGTTTTCGTGCTTTTGTGAAATTATTTCATTTTTGCGCAAGCAACCACAATGAAAAAAGCCCCCATCGCGTTTCCGCTAATGGAGGCTTTTCTGCGTATCCGGTAGAGTGGTGCCCACGGAGGGACTCGAACCCCCACACCTTGCGGCACATGGACCTGAACCATGCGCGTCTACCAATTCCGCCACGTGGGCACTGAACTGCTTGCTACTCTCTGCTGCGTGTTCTGCATCAGAGGCCAGAACTATACGGTAGGCGTAGGGCTCCGTCAAGGGCGAAGAGAAAGAAAATCTTGCTCTCCAGGCATTGCACACTGTATCTTTTGTGGTTTGCATCTTTGCTCACGCTTTCGTAAGCTCTTCATGTTGGCCCCGTCACCTGATACAACCGGAGATAGGCAATGGACATATTGAACAACTGGTTCAGTAGCCAGGGATTCATGCCGCACGGCCACTGCTTCTTGTGGATACCTTCCATCCTGTGGATGAGCGTCATCTCGGACGCGATCATCGCGCTGGCTTACCTGACCATCCCCATCACGCTGCTCTATTTCATCCGCAAGCGGCGCGACATGCCGTTCGACTGGATGTTCATCGCCTTCGGCGTCTTCATCCTGGCCTGCGGCGGCACGCACCTGGCCGATATCTGGGTGATCTGGCATCCCGACTACTGGCTGTCGGTGATACTGAAGGCGATCACCGCCGTCGCCTCGCTGGTCACCGCCATCGTGCTGGTGCGGCTGATCCCGGTGGCGCTGCGCATCCCGAGCCCGGGCCAGCTGGCCGCCGTCAACGCCGAGCTGCAGCGCGCCAACGACGACCTGCGCGCCGCCATGGAGCGCGCCGAGGTGGCCAACCGCGCCAAGAGCGCCTTCCTCGCATCCATGAGCCACGAGTTGCGCACGCCGCTCAACGCCATTCTCGGCTACACCCAAATCCTCAAGCGCGACAAAACCCTGGGCGCGGCGCAGCAGACCGGCATCAGCACGATACAGCAGGGCGGCCAGCATTTGCTGGCGCTGATTAACGACGTGCTGGATTTGTCGCGCGTCGAGGCGGGCAAGATGGACTTCCATCCGAAGCCGGTGGCGCTGGGCGATCTGCTGTCCGTGGTAGCCGACATCATGCGCGTGCGGGCCGAGCAAAAACACCTGCACTTCGAACTGGAGCTGGTGGCCGGCCTGCCGGTCGCGGTCAGCGTCGACGAGACGCGCCTGCGCCAGGTGTTGTTGAACTTGCTGGGCAACGCCGTCAAGTTCACCGACCGCGGCGCGGTGCGCCTGCGGGTGCTGCCGCTGCCGCCCAAGGCCGGCGCGGCCAAGGACCTGGCCTGCTTGCGCTTCGAAGTGCGCGACGACGGCATCGGCATCGCCAACGACCATATCGAAGCGATTTTCCGGCCGTTCGAGCAGGTCGGCGATGCGTCGCGCCGCGCCGGCGGCACGGGCCTGGGGCTGGCGATCAGCCGCCAGCTGGTGCAGCTGATGGGCGGCGAATTGAAGGTGGAAAGCCAGCCCGGCCATGGCAGCCGTTTCTGGTTCGATGTGCCGCTGCAGGTGGTCGATGCGCCGAGCGCCGGCGCAGGCGGCGGCCACGTCGCCACCGGCTACACCGGGCCGCGCAAGACCATCCTGGTGGTGGACGACGTGGCGACCAACCGCGCCTTGATGCGCGACCTGCTGGGCGCGCTGGACTTCCGCATGCTGGAGGCCGACAACGGCGTCAGCGCCTTGCGCCAGATGGAGCAAGGCGTGCCCGACCTGGTGCTGCTGGACATGATGATGCCGGACATGGACGGCATCGAAACCATGCGCCGCCTGCGGGCGGACGCGCGCACGGCGCACACGCCGGTGCTGATGATTTCGGCCAGTTCGACGATGGAGGAGGAGGAGCGTTCGCTCGAGGTCGGCGCCAATGCCTTCCTCAGCAAGCCGGTCGACGAGCAGGCGCTGCTGCGCGAGATCCGCGCCCAGCTCAAGCTGGAGTGGACGGAATGAAAAAAGCCTCCATCTCGTATGAACTCGATGGAGGCTTTTTGCGGAATTTTGTGGTGCCCACGGAGGGACTCGAACCCCCACACCTTGCGGCACATGGACCTGAACCATGCGCGTCTACCAATTCCGCCACGTGGGCACTGATGCTTCTAAACAACTCTGCTATTATAACGACGGGGAGAGTTTCGCGCCAGATGAACTTTCATTCCTTACTGCACATCAACCCTGTCTAGCAATTCTCGCGTTGCTGCTGCGAGAGACCAAGATTATAGAGCAATCCTGAGCATTGTCAAACGCCATTTTCTAAAAATCCCGGTGAAATTTGCGAAGGGGCCCTCAAATTGGTCAAGGGCAGCGTTTCCAAGTACACTATGGCTGTCGTCATGACATATATATGCACCTGACGGACTTGCCAGGCCGGATTTCCTCTGAATACTGTCAATATAACTACAGAAATACTTTTGAACCAATCTACCCACACCATTCCCAGCCGGGAGGAAATTCTCGGCATCTTCCGCAGCGCTAAGGCGCCGCTTGACCTGCGCGCACTGTCGAAGTCGCTGAAGGTCGCGACCGACGCCCAAGCCGTGTTGTCGCGCCGCCTGAACGCCATGCAGCGCGACGGCCAGATCGTCTCCGATGACAATGGCCACTTCTCGCTGGCCACCGAAACCGGCTTCGTTGCGGGCCGCGTCAGCAGCCACCGCGACGGCTTCGGCTTCGTCATCCCGGACGAGCCGGGCGAAGACCTGTTCCTGCCCGAGAAGGAAATGCAGAAAGTGCTGCACGGCGACCGCGTGCTGGCCAAGATCGTCGGCGTCGACCGCCGCGGCCGGCCGGAGGGCACCATCGTCGAAGTGGTCACCCGCGCCAACACCCACATCATCGGCCGCCTGTTGAACGAGAACGGCGCCTGGATCGTCGCGCCGGAAGACAAGCGCATCGCCCAGGACATCCTGGTCGAAGGCTCGATCGGCAAGGCCAAGTCGGGCCAGATCGTCAGCGTCGAACTGACCGAGCAACCGATGCGCTTCAAGCAGCCGGTCGGCAAGATCGTTGAAGTACTGGGCTCGCTGGACGACCCCGGCATGGAAATCGAAATCGCCGTGCGCAAGTTCGGCGTGCCGCACATCTTCTCGGACGCCGCGCTCAAGCAGGCCAACAAGCTGCCCGACCACGTGCGCGACGCCGACCTGGCCGATCGCGTCGACCTGCGCGACATCCCGATGGTGACCATCGACGGCGAAGACGCGCGCGACTTCGACGACGCGGTCTACTGCGAACCGGTCAAGATCGGCCGCACCAGCGCCTACCGCCTGATCGTCGCGATCGCCGACGTCAGCCACTACGTCAAGCCGAACGATGCGCTCGACGCCGACGCGCTCGAACGCAGCACCTCGGTCTACTTCCCGCGCCGCGTGATTCCAATGCTGCCGGAGAAGCTGTCGAACGGCCTGTGCTCGCTGAACCCGGCCGTCGACCGTTTGACCCTGGTGTGCGACGCCGTCGTCACCGCCAAGGGCGAGGTCAAGGCTTACCAGTTCTACCCGGCCGTGATCCACTCGGCCGCGCGCCTGACCTACACCGAAGTGGCGGACATCCTCGGCAACACCAAGGGTCCCGAGGCGGCGCGCCGTCCGGGCATCGTGCCGCACCTGCTGAACCTGTACGAGGTCTACCACGCGCTGCTGAAGGCGCGCACCGAGCGCGGCGCGATCGACTTCGAGACCACCGAGACCTACATCGTCTGCAACCCGTCCGGCAAGATCGAAAAGATCATCCCGCGCACCCGCAACGACGCGCACAAGCTGATCGAAGAATGCATGTTGACCGCCAACGTCTGCGCGGCCGACCTGCTGATCCGCCACAAGCATCCCGGCACCTACCGCATCCACGCCAGCCCGACCGCTGAAAAGCTCAAGCAGGTGCGCACCTTCCTCAAGCAGGTGGGCCTGAACCTGAACGGTGGCGACAAGCCGGCCGCCGGCGATTACGCCGAGCTGATGAAGCAGGTCAAGCAGCGTCCGGACGCGTCGCTGCTGCAAACCATGCTGCTGCGCTCGATGCAGCAGGCGGTCTACTCGCCCGACAACATCGGCCACTTCGGCCTGGCGTACGAGGCGTATGCCCACTTCACCAGCCCGATCCGCCGTTATCCGGACTTGCTGACGCACCGCGCCATCAAGGCCATCCTGCTGGGCAAGAAATACGAGCCTAAGATCGCCAGCACCAGCGTGCTGAACACGAACGTGTCCAACGCCACCCGCAAGCAGCAGGCCAAGGACAAGGCCGAGGGCAAGGAAAAGAAAGCCGTCGACCTGACCGTGTGGGACGCGCTGGGCGTGCACTGCTCGGCCAACGAACGCCGCGCGGACGAAGCGTCGCGCGATGTCGAGGCCTGGCTGAAGTGCTACTTCATGCAGGACAAGCTGGGCGAGGAATACACCGGCGTCATCACCGGCGTGACCACCTTCGGCATCTTCGTGCAGCTGGACCAGCTGTTCGTCGAAGGCCTGGTGCATGTGACCGACCTCGGCGCCGATTACTTCCAGTACGACGACGCCCGCCACGAACTGCGCGGCGAGCGCACCGGCAAGCGTTTCCAGCTGACCGACCGCGTCAATGTGCAAGTGGTGCGCGTGGACCTGGAGTCGCGCAAGATCGACCTGCGCCTGGCCGGCGTCGACGCGCCGCCGCCGAAGGCAGACGGGCCGTCGAAGGACCGCAAGACCAACATCAAGCCTGGCCCGGCCGTGCCAAAAGCGCAGCCGACCGCGGCGGCTCCCAAAGCCGCTGCGAAGTCCGCGGCAAAACCGGCAGCCAAGCCTGCCGAGAACGCGCGCAACGGCCGCAAGACTAATGCCGGGGCGGTTGCCCCGGTAGCACCCCGAGCGGCGAAGCCTGTCTCAAAAAGTAAAAAGAAGCGATAAATGAGTAAGAATAAAATGATTTTTGGTTTCCACGCCGTGACCTCGCGTTTGCGTCATGAGGCTTCGTCCGTGGAAGAGATTTTCGTCGACATCGGCCGCGACGACCGCCGCATGAAGGACCTGGTGGCCAACGCCAAGGCCGCCGGCGTGCGCGTGATGCCGGTCGATTCGGCACGTCTGGACAAGATCGTCGGCACCCGCCGTCACCAGGGCGTGATCGCCTTCGCGTCGCAGCTGTCGCTGGCGCGCAATCTGGATGAACTGCTCGACGCCATCGACGGCCCGCCGCTGCTGCTGGTGCTGGACGGCATCACCGATCCGCACAACCTGGGCGCCTGCCTGCGCGTGGCCGACGGCGTCGGCGCCCATGCGGTGATCGTGCCGAAGGACCGCGCGGTCGGCTTGAACGCCACCGCCGCCAAGGTCGCCAGCGGCGCGGCCGAGACGGTGCCTTACATCACCGTGACCAACCTGGCGCGCACCTTGCGTGACTTGAAGGACCGCGACATCTGGCTGATCGGCACGTCCGACGACGGCGAAAAAGGTTTGTACGAAGCCGACTTCACCGGCCCGACCGCGCTGGTCATGGGTTCGGAAGGCGAGGGCATGCGCCGCCTGACCCGCGAGACCTGCGACATGCTGGTGTCCATTCCCATGTTCGGTTCGGTCGAGAGCCTGAACGTGTCCGTCGCATCGGGCGTCTGTCTGTACGAAGCGCGCCGCCAGCGTATCGCCAAGGACATCTAAGCGACACGCATATCCGGCGGCCTGTTACGAGGGCCGCCGTCTCCCTCCCAGCAAGCCGCTTTCCAGCAACCACCGACCGAATACGCTACCATTAGCGTTTCAGTTGCCATCCTGATCATCCATGTTCCACCATTTGCGCCAAGACATTAACAGCATCATCGAACGCGATCCCGCGGCCCGCAACGCCTGGGAGGTGCTGACCTGTTACCCCGGCCTGCAGGCGATCGTCATGCACCGCTGGGCGCACTGGTGCTGGACGCACGGCCTGAAATGGTTGGGGCGGTTCATCTCCTACCTGGCCCGCATCGTCACCGGCATCGAGATCCATCCCGGCGCCACCATCGGCCGCCGCGTGTTCATCGACCACGGTTTCGGCGTGGTCATCGGCGAGACGGCAGAGGTGGGCGACGACTGCACCATCTACCAAGGCGTGACGCTGGGCGGCACCTCGCTGCACACCGGCACCAAGCGCCATCCGACCCTGGCGCGCGGCGTCATCGTCGGCGCCGGCGCCAAGGTGCTGGGCGGCTTTACCGTGGGCGAGTACGCCAAGGTCGGCTCGAACGCCGTGCTGCTGAAGCCGGTGCCGCCGGGCGCCACGGCGGTCGGCAATCCGGCGCACATCGTGCAAAAGGACGTGGCGGCGGGCACCAGCGCGACCGCCAACCTGTTCTCCGCCTACGGCGTCACGCCCAACGGCGACGACCCGTTGTCGAAGGCCCTGCACGGCCTGATCAACCACGCCGTCAAGCAGGAAGAGCAGATCGAGCGCATCCTGGCGACGATGAAGGCGGCGGGGCTGCAGTGCCAGGGCGTGCCCGAATGTGATAAATTGAATTCCGACCAACTGAACAAGCTTGTCGAATAAGGATGCCGGATATGGAATCATCGCCCGATGGCGTGGAAGTGCTGGACCCGTTTGAAATCCGCGTGCTGGCCGTGCTGGCCGAAAAGGAAGCGCTGACGCCGGATAACTACCCGCTGTCGCTGAACGCGCTGGTGAACGGCTGCAATCAGCTGTCGAGCCGGGATCCGGTGATGTCGTTGTCGGAAGAGACGGTGGCCGACGTGCTGCAGCGGCTGATGCAGCGCAAGTACGTCAACGGCATCACGCAGGCGGGCGCGCGCGTGACCAAGTACGAGCACCGCATGCGCATCAAGTGGTCGCTGGAGCAGGACAAGCTGGCCGTGCTGACGATACTGATGCTGCGCGGCCTGCAGACGGCCGGCGAAATCCGCACCCGCACCGGCCGCCTGCACGACTTCAAGTCGGTCGGCGATGTCGAGCTGGCGCTGCAATTCCTGATCGACAAATACCCGCCGCTGGTGTCGCGCCTGGCCCTGGCGCCCGGCACCAAGGAGCCGCGCTACGGCCAGCTGCTGGGCGGGGAAGAAGCCCTGGCCCGCGAAGAAACCGCCGCCGGCCTGGGCGGCTCGGTCAGTTCGGCGGGGCAGGGCGGCCGCGTCGCCGCGCTGGAGCAGGAAGTCCAGCAACTGCGCCAGCAAGTCGAAGACCTGACCGCCCAGTTCGCCGAATTCCGCAAGCAGTTCGAATAAATCCCTGGGGCGAACCCCCGGGGTGTTACTCGAACTCGATCAGCGCGTCGTTGGAGTAGGATTTGTCGCTCAGCGGCACCGAGTAGAATTTGCCGTAGTCGTCGACCTTGAGCTCCAGCCGCCGGTTGCCGTCGACCAGCGTGGCGCCGGTGATTTCGCGATCGCTGCGCACGCTCATCTTGAAGTCCTTGAACGAACACCAATCCGTGGTCAGCGTCAGCGTATTGATCGTTGCACGCATCAGGAAGGGGATGTAGTTCTTGGCGATCGCCATCAGCACCCGGCACTCCAGCCGGATATCGCCCAGCCGCCGCATGTTGGCCGGCACGCCTGCGCTGCGCACGTCCGGCATCCAGCCGTAGTAGCTTTTCTTCTGGTTCAGCACCACGTCGGCGTTGTCGTCCTCCGCGGCCCGGTTGCGCGGCAGGGTGAAGGTGTGATCCTCCGCCAGCGGCAGCGCGATGTCGGTTTCCTTGCCGGACAGGCGCAGCGTCAGGCTGTCCATGGCGCCGGCCGGCGCCTTGCCCTTGGTGTGCAGGCGGAAGCGCAGTTGCGCCGCATCCGGCGCCAGCGCGTGCTGGTCGTCAAAGGCGTCCAGGCCGGACAGCATGTAGCGATAGGGCTGCATTTCCGGACTGCGGGTGCCGTTGATGATCACCATCTGGTCCGGCGCGGTTTCCGGTTCGGCCGCCGCGGCCTGCGGCGAGGCCGCCGCGGCCGCCAGCAGCGCGGCGCTCATCAGGTGCTTGAGCGTCATGCGCTTAACCTTCTTCGCGGCGGCGGCGCATGTAGACGGCGGCGGCGATCATTGCCACGCCGGCCGCCACGCCCAGCCACAAGCTCGTTCCGCCCAGCGTCGACCACGATGCGCCGAAGATCGTTTCCGGCACCGCCAGCTCATGGGGAACGTGGTTCAGCTCGATCTTGTCCGCCTCGAACACCAGCCACGAACCCGGGATCACGCCCAGCAGGATGCGGTCGACCACGTGGGTGACGAACCAGCCCGCGTTGATGCCGAAGTGCAGCGCCTTCTCGGCCCACACCAGCAGCAGCGACGTCACCAGCGGCGTGCCGACCGCCCACAGGAACACCTTGGAGCGCGCCATGCTCGATACCATCAGCAGCCAGCCCACCGTCGGCAGCGCCCACAGGATGTACACCGGCAGCAGGCCGAGCAGGCGCAGCGGCGTCAGGTAGAAGTCCGGCGTCGCCAGCACCGCGCCGAACAGGTTGGTGCCGTGCGCCAGCATCATCACGCAGCCGGCCAGCAGGATCAGCAGCGACAGCAGCGTGCCGACGCCGATCGTGATCAGCGGCGCCACCACCAACGCCAGCAGCACCTTCGACAGCACGGTCGTGAAGTCCGACACCGGCAGCGATTTCCAGAACAGCAGGCTGCGGTCGCGGCGCTCGTCGTGCAGCGCGCCCAGGCAGTAGAAGAACACCAGGAAGCTCAGCATCATCAGCACCGGCATCGCCGAGGCCATGTATGCCTGCGACATGGTCTGCACGATGCGCATGCGCATCGCGCCTTCGATCGTGACCTTGCCGATCGAGATCGCGTCGCCGTCGTCGTTGAAGTTGACGTTGTGACCCAGGAAGATCGCGGCCAGCGCCAGCACCGCGATCAGCGTCGCGACCACCACGGGCGCCCAGAACAGCATGCCCTTGTGCTCCCACATCTCGCGCTTGATCAGCCATTTCATCGTTTTCATGCGTAGGTTCCTTTCATGGTCGCGACAAACAGGTCGGCAACGCTGGGCGTGCGCAGTTCGCCAAAAGTGGACAGCTGGTGGCGGGCGACGCCGTCAAACAGCATGATGGCCTTGCCGAACACGGTGCGCTGGCTCAGCGGCTGCAGCGCGTTGGCGGCGGCGATGAATTGCGGCTCGACCATCACTTCGGTGAAGCGCTCGCCCACTTCGTCCATCGACGCGGCCAGCGAGATCTGGCCGTCCTGGATGAACATCAGGTCGGTCAGGATGTGCTCGACTTCCTCGATCTGGTGCGTGGTGATCAGGATGGTCTTGTTTTCGTCGAAGTAGTCTTCCAGCAGGTTCTGGTAGAACTGCTTGCGGTACAGGATGTCCAGGCCCAGGGTCGGCTCGTCCAGCACCAGCAGCTTGGCGTCGATCGCCATCACCAGCGCCAGGTGCAGCTGCACCACCATGCCCTTGGACATGGCCTTGACCTTCATGTTCGGGCTCAGCTTGGTGTTGGCCAGGTATTTCTCCGCCTTGCTGCGGTCGAAACGGGGGTGCACGCCTTCGACGAAGGCGATCGCATCCTTGACCTTCAGCCATTTCGGCAGGATGGCCACGTCGGCGATGAAGCAGACGTCGTTCATCAGCGCTTCGCGCTGGGTGCGCGGATCCATGCCCAGCACCGTCAGCTCGCCGTCGAACTGGGTCAGGCCCAGGATGGCCTTGAGGGTGGTGGTCTTGCCCGATCCGTTGGGGCCGATCAGGCCGACAATTCGGCCTGCCTCGACCGTGAAACTGGCGCCGTTCAGCGCGGCTTGCTTGCCGTATAACTTGCTGAGCTTGGACGCGGTGATGATGGCGCTCATGCCGCACCTCCGGGGTTGAGCGGCTTGAGCAGCATTTCCAGCTCCAGGCCGAGGCGGCGTATGCGTTCGAGCATCGCCGGCCATTCTTCGCGCAGGAAGCGCTCGCGTTCAGTGGCCAGCAGTTTGTCGCGGGCGCCGTCGGTAACGTACATGCCTAATCCCCTTCTTTTTTCTACGAGCGTTTCGTCTACCAGTTCCTGGTAGGCACGCGATACGGTTATCGGGTTGAGTTGGTAATCCGCAGCCACCTGCCGCACCGAGGGCAGGGCGTCGCCCGGCTTCAGCAGGCCGTCCAGCATCATGCCGACGACCTTGTCCTTCAGTTGCCGATAAATCGGCGCATTGTCATTCCAGCCTATCGTGGACATACATGGGTACCCCTTGATGTGTGTTAATGAAGTGGTGTTGTAGTGAACTATAACACTAGGATTCAAAAAAACAAGCGTTTTTGCTTTATGTTGTTTTATTGATCAAGGACAGCGCGTTGCCCAGCGCGGCGCCGGAGGCGGTGTTGTCGAAGATGCACCAGCCTTCGCGTTCTTTCAGGTGGGCCGCCACCTGGTCCAGATACGCCTCCTCGTAGGCGGAATAATAGATGCGGGGGCTGCCGTGCAGCCGCACGTAGGCCGCTTCCGCCGTCGGCACGTGCGGTCCCGGCTGGCCGGCTGGCGGGTCGGCGATCACGCGGGTGACGCCGTGGCGCTGCAGCAGCGCGCTGCCGTCATCGGCAAACCAGCTGTGGTGGCGCGCTTCGCAGGCGAGCATGCAGTTGAAGGTGTCGCGCAGGTGGCGGAAGAAATCGTCGGCCACGGCCTGCTCGAATTTCAGGCTGGGCGGCAACTGCACCAGCACGCAACCGAGTTTGGCGCCCAGCGCGCCGGCCTCGCCGGCAAAGCGCGCCAGCGGCGCGGCGATGCCGGCCAGCCGGTTGTCGTGCGTGATCGAGCGCGGCAGCTTGACCGAGAAGCGGAAATCGTCCGGCACGCTGTCGGCCCAGCGCTGGTAGGTGGAGCTCTGGTGCGGACGGTAGAACGAGGAATTGATTTCCACCGCGTTCAGCACCTGCGCGTAGCGCTGCAGATGGCTGCCGTCGAAAGGAAAACTCGGCGCCCATTCCTTGCCGATACTCCAGCCAGCGCAGCCGATGCGAGTGTGGTTCATAATACGGGCGTCCGCCTTCTTCAGAAAGACCAAATGACCGATCTTAAACGCTACGTAAAATTGGCCGCGCCCGCGATGCTGTTGTGTTTCCTGGCCGCCTGCGCCGGCCTGATCGGCCCGCGCCAGGTGGAATTGCCGCAGGCGCGCATGCAGCAAAGCCTGGAGCGCAAATTCCCCGTGCATCACCGCATGCTGGGTGTGTTCGAGGTGGAGTTGAGCCATCCGCAACTGGCGGTGCTGGCCGAGAACGACCGCGTGGCGCTGACCCTGGACGTCGACGTGGCGCCGCTGCTGGCGCGCCAGTCGTGGAGCGGCAGCATGGCCATTTCCGGCCGGCTGAAAGTCGACAGCATGCGCAACACGGTCTACATCACCGACGCGCACGTCGACCGCTTCGTCATCGACGGCATGGATGAAGGCAAGCAGAACCAGATTGCCAGCGTGGCCAACCTGCTGGGCGAGAACGCGCTCAAGGATGTGCCGGTGCACACCTTCAAGCCGGAAGACCTGCGCTATGCCGGCGTGCAGTTCGTGCTGACCGGCATCAGCACCCGTCCGGGCATGCTGGTCGCCAACTTGCAGCCGGCGCAGTAGTGCCGCCAGCTAGACGAAGCCGAGCTTGCGCGCGCCGGCATTGTAGTTGACCAGGCTGGGCAGCATGCTCAGCAGATCGCTGTTCGACACGCCCATCCAGCCGCCCAAGGTGGCGGCGTATTGCTCGATCGACGTGGTCGGCAGCAGGCGGCCCTGGCCGACATCGTCCGGCCCGTCGCTGGCCACCACCGGCGCGCGGCCGTAGAAGCGGCCGCCATTGACCGCGCCGCCCAGCATGAAATGCATGCTGCCCCAGCCGTGGTCCGAACCGTCGTTGTTGCCGCTCAGCGTGCGGCCGAAGTCGGACGCGGTGAACGCCGTCACCTGATTCGATACGCCCAGCTCCACCGTGGCCGCGTAGAACGCCGCCAGCGCATCGGCCACGCTTTTCAGCAGGCCGGGATGCACGCCGAGCAAGCCGTCGTGCGTGTCGAAGCCACCCATCGAGACAAAGAACACCTGCCGCCTGGCGCCGATCGCCGGGGCGCTGGCGATCATGCGCGCCACCATTTTCAGCTGGCTGGCCAGGCCGTTGGCATCGGGGAAGGGCGTGTTGATCGCCGGCCCGCCGGCCAGCGCCGCCGTCAGCACGTCGTTGGCCGAGATGGCGCGCTGCGTCACCTGCGCATAGTCGGAACGCATCGCATGGGCGTATTGCTGGGTGATCAGCGTCTGCAGCGCGCTGCTGCAGCTGGCCGAGCCGAACAGCGGTTTTTGCAGCGCACTGAACGGCACCGAGCCGTTGGGCGACACCTGGTACTGCACCGCCTGTTTGCCGGCCAGGAACACCGCGTTGCCGGACACGTTGACGCAGGTGAAGGTGGCGTTGCCGTTGCCCGACTGGAACAGGTCGCCCATGCGCCCGCCCCAGCCGGACGACGCGCCTTCCGGCAGCGACGACTGCCATTCCGATTGCTGGTCGTTGTGCGAGAACAGCTTGGACGGCAGCGGCACCGACCTGGTGGTGTACTGCAGCTTGCTGGTCGGCTGGATCAGCGTGCCGACGTTCAGCAGCACGCCCATCTTGCCGGCGTTGAAGATCGGCAGCAGCGGCGCCAGTTCCGGCGCCAGCGCGTACTGGTGCGCCATGCCGTTGACGTCGACCGGCGCCGCGGCCGGGTTGAGCAGCGTGGCGGACAGCGCGCTGTGCTGGTAGGCCAAGGTCGGCCGCAGGTTGTAGTAAGCGTTGTAGCTGGCGGCGTCGTAGGGCACCAGCGTGTTGGCGTAGTCGTTGCCGCCGTACAGGAACACGCAGACGATGGCCTTGTAGTCGCTGGCGGTGGCGGCCGAGGCTTCGGCCATCGCCGCCAGGTTGACGGCCAGCGGCGTCGCCACGCCGCTGAGGGCCAGCATCGAGGCGCGTTGCAGGAAGGCGCGGCGGGAGGAATCGGCGGTCATGGCGGCCTCTATTGTTGAATGAGATATTCGGGCGCGGCCAGCACCATCGTCAGCGCGGCGTAGATGCGGTTGTACAGCGCGGCCTCGGTCTTGGCGGACATGGTGTCGATGGCGCCGCGTATCAGGCCGACCGTGGCGCTGCCCAGTTGCCCGCCGGCCAGCACCAGGTTGATCTCGTCGACCAGCGCCTGGCCGTTGGCGGCCAGCGGCAGCAGCGTGGCGTAGTCGGGCAGCACGTCGGCCACGCCCTTGCTGACCGCGCGCTGCATGTAGTTGACGTAGCCGACCACCGACGATTCATTGGTCAGCTGGAATTCCGGCGCCACCAGTCCCGCCTTCGACACCGCGCTGTTCGGCGGCACGTAGCCGGGCCGGTAGAAATTGAATACCGACGGCGAGCGCAACGGGCTCTGGCCCAGCCGGGTGGAGGCGTCGCTGGTGTTGCCGATGTTCCAGGCGTCGGTGCTGGAGCCCGCGTTGTAGGCGCGCGCCCAGCCGATGAAGCGCAGCATCGGCTCGCGCAGCTTGCCGTAGTTGGGGCCGATATACGTGCTGGCGCGCGCCTCGGGATCGAGCAGCAGCGCCTTGATCACCGCCGCCAGATTGCCCTTGACGCCGCGTCCGTCGTTGTTGAACACGGCCGCGATGCGCCCGACGTAGGCCGGCGACGGGTTGCTGGTCACCAGCTTCTGGATCAGCTGGCGGCTGATGAAGGGCGCGACGTTGGCATGGGCGTAGATGATGTCGAGCGCGCTCTTCAGCGCGTCGGCGCCGGACAGCCCGGCCGGCACGGTGCTGCCGAGGAAGGTGGAGGCGCCGGTCTCGTGGCGTTTGGCGATCTGTATCATCGGCCGGCGCATGAAGTCGGGTACGGTGGCGGTCTGGCCGGCCATGTCGAAATCCCAGCCGGTGAACACGCGCGCCAGTCCGGTGATGTCGCCCAGGCCGTAGGTTTCCCGGGGCGCGCCGTCGACCATCACCGGCGTGCCGTCGTCGTTCAGGCGCAGCAGGCCGATGGTGAACAGCTGCATCAATTCGCGCGCATAGTTTTCGTCGGGCAGGGCGCCGGTGGCCGGGTTCTGCTTGACGTTGCCGCGGAAGGTCAGGTACTGGCCCATGGCCGGGCTGGTCGAGATGGCGCCCAGCAGCGTGCGGTAGTTGCCGAAGGCGTGGTCTTCCAGCAGGTCCAGGTAGGCCGCCGCCGAAAAACTGCGCCAGCCGCCGCCGACCAGGCCGTCGATGGAAACCACGCAGATCTCCGACAGCGCCAGCGTCACGCGCTGGCGCAAGGTGTCCGGCGCGCTGATCAGCTTGCGCCAGGCGCAGGCGTCGAAGCCGGCCTGGGAGTTGCGGTGGCTCAGATCGTTGTAGCCCTTGGATACCAGCCAGTCCCAGCGGGTGCCGGAGCGGGGCGCGGCCAGCTGGGCGTCGATCCAGCCGGCATAGCCCTGCGCTTGCACCTGGGCGATGCCGGCGCGGCTGGCGCCCAGGGAGGCTTGCGCCAGGAAGCGGGCGGCGGCTGCCGCTGTCGGTGCTTGCGTCATCGGGAAGGTCTCCGTCCAGGATCGGATGTCAGCATTGCTTTTCAGTAATTTATGCCGAGTCCGCTCGACTTGCCACCGGAACTTTGTAAGCAAACGTTTTTGCGCAACAAGTGGCCGCAACTCGCACCGTTCGGCTGCATTTCGCGCCGCCGGCGTGCATTTCGTCGCATGCCGCCGCGCACGGCAGCCGGCAGCGGCATAGTGGCGTCACACCTTAACCAGCCCTACGGAGCCGATGATGATTCAGCAAATTATTTCCCACACCCCCGTGTACGTTTGGGCCTTGCTGGCCTTCCTGAGCTATCGCGGCTTTCTCGCCAGCCGCGACCGCGAGATCACGCTGCTGAGGCTGTCCATCGTGCCGCTGGTGATGATGGGGCTGTCGCTGTCGGGCCTGGACGGCCACGGCGTGCTGGGCGCCGGCGTGTGGGGCGTCTGGGCGGCGGGCCTGCTGGCCGGCGCGGCGATCACGTGGAAGATCCAGCAAGGCACCGACATCGTGGTCAACCGCGCCGCCGGCACGCTGTTCCAGCGCGGCAGCTGGACGCCGCTGGTGCTGATGATGGCCATCTTCGGCACCAAATACATGGTGGCGGTGTTCTCGGCCATGCATCCCGAAGCGCCGCGGCAATGGATGTTCGCGCTGAGCGTCACCACGCTGTACGGCCTGTTCAGCGGCGTGTTCGCCGGCCGCATGGCGCGCTGCGTGGCGGCCTGGCTGCAGCAGCCGGCCACGGCTGGTGCTTAAATAATTGACAACTTTCCTTGTGGTGCAAGCCAAGAGCTTCTACAATTCGCGACATTGATGAACGAGTTGGAGCAGCTCCATGACGATTTTTGGTATTGGATTGCACGTGCTGGTGGCGATATTCTTCGCCATCCACGTGATCCGCAGCGGACAGCAGATGTATTGGCTGATGATTTTGTTCATGTTCCCCGGCCTGGGCAGCATCGTGTATTTCTTCGCGATCTACCTGCCGGATTCCAGGCTGAACCACGGCGCCCGCAAGATGGTGACGGCGGCGGCCAAGTCGCTCGACCCCGGCCGCGAACTGCGCGAGGCGCGCGACGCCTACGCCTACACGCCGACCGCGCAAAACCAGATGCGCCTGGCCACCGCGCTGCTGGAGGCGGGCAACGCCGACGAGGCGGCCGCCACCTACGAGGCCTGCCTGCAGGGGCCGTTCTCCGGCGACCTGGAAATCCGCTACGGCGCCGCGCGCGCCACGCTGGCCAGCGGCAATGCGGCGGCGGCGGTGACGCACCTGCAAACCATCCGCAACAGCGACGCCAATTTCCGCGGCGAGCAAGTCTCGCTGTTGCTGGCGCAGGCTTTGGCGGCGGCGGGGCGCCAGGACGAGGCGAAGGCGGAGTTCGAATTCGCGCTGGGCCGCTACAACAGCTTCGCGGTCCAGGCCGAATTTGCGATCTGGGCGGCCGGCGCCGGCGACGCGCAGCGGGCCAACCAGCTGCACGCGGAACTGCAGCGCACCATGGAGCGCTGGGCGCGCCACACGCGCGACATCAACCAGGAATTGATACGGCGGCTGAACGCGGCGATGGCGTCGATCCGGCGCTGATTTACTTCGGCTTGACCGAGTGGCCGGGATTGTTGATGCCGCCGGTCGCGGCGATGGCCTGGTTCAGCTTGGCCATGGTTTCCGCCGGCACGTCCTTGCTGCAGGCGATGTGGCGGCGCATGCCGGGCGGCATGTCCGGGAAATCATGGCGCACCGACGCTTGCACCGCCTTGTCCTTGTTGCGGAAAAATTCCCAGTCCTCGCGGTCGACGAACATGTAGGAAGCGCGGCCGGCGCTCAGCATGCGCATCATCAGCGTGGTTTCCACGGTACGGCTCATGATCTGGTTCTTGCTGCCCTTGATCATCTGGTCCAGCACCGGCCCGTAGGAAACGCCATCCACCTTGCCCAGCGACAGCGTGGGATCGGCCAGCAGCGAGGCCAGCGTCGGATGCGCCTTGACGCGGTCGACCGCTTTCGGCGAAATCAGCACCGTGTGCGGCAAGTCTTCGTGGATCGGCGAGGTGAACTGCGCCACCGCCTCGCGTTCGGGCAGGCGGTACCAGCTGATCGAGCAGTAGTTGGTGGCGCCGTGGGTGAAGTTGGCCCAGATGCGCTTTTGCGGTTCGTTGACGAAGCGCGCCTTCAGGCCGGCGACGTTGAAAATCTCGTGCACGCGCTTCAGCAGGAAGCCCTTGGGCTGGCCGTTTTCGACGTAATGGTAGGGCGGCTTGTCGCGCCAGGCGACCGTCAGTTCCTGGGGCGCGCCCCAAGCCGCGCCGCTTGACAGGACTGCGGCGGCAAGTATGCCTCGGTGTAAGTGGGTGCCCATGTGGCCGATTATAGGCAGCGCGGCAAACGATGTCACGCTGTTATGATGTGGCCGCCGAGATCGTGGCGCGTGATGGCGCCGTGGCCGTCGATGGCGATCCAGCCGCCGCGCGGCGGCGTGGCGTCCGGCTCCCAGTCCGGCAGCACGTAGCGGCGCTTGCCGTCGACCGTGTGCAGGGCGGGGCGGTGCGTGTGGCCGTGGATCATGACGTCGGTGCCGGTTTGCGCGTACACCTCGCTGATCGCCTGCGGCGTCACGTCCATGATCTCGTAGGATTTGCTGCCCTGGTCCTTGCGGCTGTTCTCGCGCATGCCGGCGATGATCGCCTTGCGCTGCGCCAGCGGCATCGCGGTGAACTGCTGCTGCCAGCCGGGCTGCCGCACCATCGCGCGGAACTCCATGTACTTGACGTCCTCGGTGCACTGGGCGTCGCCGTGCAGCAGCGCCAGGCGCTGGCCGCCGATCTCGGCCACGTGGATTTCCGGCAGCAGGGTCAGGCCCGCCGCCGCGGCGAACTGCTGGCCGACCAGGAAATCGCGGTTGCCGGCGATCCAGTAGACGGACACGCCCGCATCGCTGACGCGGCGCAGCGCGGCAATGACTTGCTGGTGAAACGGATCGCTGAGATCGTCGTCGCCGGCCCAGTATTCAAACAGGTCGCCAAGCAGATACAGCTGTTGCGCGTGCCGCGCATGCCGGTCCAGGAAGTCGTAGAACGCTGCGCTGGTGGCCGGATGCGCGGGCTGCAAATGCAGATCGGAGATGAACAGCGCGCGGACATCGGCCGCGCGCATGCCGGTATTGCCCATTAAGCAGCCAGTTCGATCTTCTCGATGATCACGTCTTCCGCCGGCACGTCGGCGAACATGCCGCTGCGGGTGGTTTTGACTTTCTTGATGGCGTCGACCACGTCGGTGCCTTCGATGACTTTACCGAACACGGCGTAGCCCCAGCCGTCCTGGCCCGGGTAGTCGAGGAAGGAGTTGTTCTTCACGTTGATGAAGAACTGGGCCGATGCCGAGTGCGGCGCCGAGGTGCGGGCCATGGCCAGCGTGTACGGCTCGTTTTTCAGGCCGTTCTTGGCTTCGTTTTCCACCGTGTCGTCGGCCGGCTTCTGTTTCATGCCTGGCTCAAAACCGCCGCCCTGGACCATGAAGCCGTCGATCACGCGGTGGAAGATGGTGTTGGCGTAGTGGCCGGCTTCCATGTATTTCAGGAAGTTGGCTACCGATTTAGGCGCCTTCTCGTCGTTCAGTTCGACGGTCATGTTGCCCATGTTGGTGGTGATGATTACGTTGGTCATATTGTTATCCCGAGTAGTTAAAAGATGCGGCAAGGCCGCTATTTTACATTTTTGGCTGGACTGGCGTCTTCAAAATCGTCGCGGACTTGACCACCACCGGTATCACCGGGATGTTCTGGAAGCTGCCCTTGTCGTCGACCAGCACGCCCTTGATCTTGTCGACCACTTCCTGGCCCTTGACCACTTTGCCGAACACCGTGTAGCCGAAGCCGTCGCGGCCGGGGTAGTTCAGGGCGTCGTTGTCTTCCACGTTGATGAAGAATTGCGAGGTGGCCGAGTTGGGATCGCCGGAGCGCGCCATCGCCAGCGAGTACTTGCTGTTGGTCAGGCCATTCTGCGATTCGATCGGCACCGGCTTGTTGGTTTTCTTCTGCTTGAGCTTTTCGTCGAAGCCGCCGCCCTGGATCATGAAGCCGTCGATCACGCGGTGGAAGATGGTGCCCTTGTAGAAGCCGGCCTTGACGTAGGCGAGGAAATTGTCGACCGACTTGGGCGCCTTGTCGTGGTCCAGCTCGACGACGATGTCGCCCATCGTGGTCTTGATCTCGACTTGCGGCGTGGCGGCGGGCGCGGCCGGCGCGGCGGCCAGCACGGCGCCGGACAGGGCGACGCCGGCGAACACGGTCATCAGTTTGGCGAACAGCGATGGCTGGGTTTGTTGCATTGTTGCTTCCTCGTTTATAAGTGTTGATCAGTTCGACTTGTCAAAATCCCCGTTCAGATTGGGACTATGCTGTTTTTATCAATGCTATACTTGTTCATTCTACCCCTTAGAGGGTGGAAAGAAATACTACCGAGTGTCAGCCGGACCCCACGTGATACGAGTCTAAGCCAGGTGCGCCCCAACAATGCCGCGCCCGGTTCTTGTATTGCCCGGGACGGGGCACCCGCTTATAAAAAACACGCAAGAGTCCGATGAGCAATTTAAAGATTTACAACACGCTGGCGCGTGACAAGCAGACATTCGTACCGATCGAAGCCGGCAAAGTCCGCATGTACGTCTGCGGCATGACCATCTACGACTACTGTCACATCGGCCACGCCCGCATGATGATGGCGTTCGACGTCATGTACCGCTGGCTGATGGCCTCCGGCTACCAGGTCACATATGCCCGCAACATCACCGACATCGACGACAAGATCATCAAGCGCGCGGTGGAAAACGGCGAGACCATCTCGCAGCTGACCACCCGCTTCACCAGGTATATGGACGAGGACACCGGCGCGCTGGGCATCCTGCCGGCCACGCTGGTGCCGCGCGCCACCGAATACGTGCCGCAGATGCTGGCGCTGATCGAGACGCTGGAGTCCAAGGAACTGGCCTACCAGGGCGAGGACGGCGACGTCAACTATGCGGTGCGCAACTTCCCCAACTACGGCAAGCTGTCGGGCAAGTCGCTGGACGACCTGCGCGCCGGCGAGCGCGTCGACGTCAACACCGGCAAGCGCGATCCGCTGGACTTCGTGCTGTGGAAGGCGTCCAAGGAATCGGAGCCGGACGAGGTGAAGTGGGATTCCAAGTGGGGCAAGGGCCGTCCGGGCTGGCACATCGAGTGCTCCGCGATGTGCTCGGCGCTGCTGGGCGAACACTTCGACATCCACGGCGGCGGCGCGGACCTGCAGTTCCCGCACCACGAAAACGAGATCGCGCAGTCCGAAGGCGCGTTCGGCCATACGATGGTCAACTACTGGGTGCACAACGGCTTCGTGCGCGTCGATAACGAAAAGATGTCCAAATCGCTGGGCAACTTCTTCACCATCCGCGACGTGCTGAAGAAATACGATGCCGAGGTGATCCGCTTCTTCATCATGCGCGCCCACTACCGCAGCCCGCTGAACTACTCGGACACGCACCTGGACGATGCCCGCGTCGCGCTGACCCGCCTGTACACCGCGCTGGACGGCGTGGAGGGCGACGGCGCCGCGCTGGACTGGAAAGAAGCCCACGCGGTGCGCTTTGCCGAGGCGATGGACGACGACTTCAACACGCCGGTCGCGCTGGCCGTGCTGTTCGATCTGGTGAGCGAGCTGAACAAATCGAAAGCGCCGGCCGTGGCGCGCCAGCTCAAGGGCCTGGCCGACGTCATCGGCCTGCTGGGGCGCACGCCGCAGCAATTCCTGCAGGCCGCCGTCGGCGAGGCCGATGCCGCCGGCGACGCCGCCATCGCGCAGCAGATCGCCAGGCGCATCGAAGCCAAGAAGGCGCGCAACTTCGCCGAATCGGACAAGATCCGCGCCGACCTGCTGGCGGCCGGCGTGATCCTCGAAGACAAGCCTGACGGCACCACGAACTGGCGCCGCGCATAATGGTCACCGCCAAGGATAACGAGGGCGCAGGCGGCCCGCTATCGGCCGTTCCGCCGTACTGGGAAGAGGCCAAGATCGAGCTCATGAAGCGTGACCGCATCATGAAAAAGCTGATCCCGCAATTTGGCGACCTGCACCTGGTCGGCCATGACGACCCGTTTACCACCTTGGCGCGTTCCATCGTCGGCCAGCAGGTGACCACCAAGGTGGCCGACGCCGCCTGGAAGAAGCTGCTGCTGGTCAGCCCGAAATGCACGCCGGCCCAGATCATCAAGGCCGGCGCCGAGCAACTGGCGGCCTGCGGCCTGTCCAAGCGCAAGACCGAATACATCCTCGACCTGGCCGACCACTTCAAGAACAAGCGCGTCCACACCAGCCAGTGGGACCAGATGGATGACGAAGCCGTCATCGCCGAGCTGGTGCAGATCCGCGGCATCGGCCGCTGGACAGCCGAGATGTTTTTGATATTTAATCTGTTGCGTCCCAATGTACTGCCGCTCGACGACCCCGGCCTGATCCAGGGCATCAGCCAGAATTATTTTTCCGGCGAACCGGTCTCCCGCAGCGATGCGCGCGAGGTTTCGGCCAACTGGGAGCCCTGGCGCACGGTGGCGACATGGTACTTATGGCGTAGCCTGGACCCGGTTGCTGTAGAATAGATGCTCTAATCGCTGTGCGAGGCATTTTTGTGTCCGCATTTTGTCCGCTCGGCTGAGAATAAACACGGAGGTACAATGACCAAAACGACTTTCCTCAATTTTGAGCAACCCATTGCTGAACTCGACGGCAAAATCGAAGAACTGCGTTTCGTCCAGGACGATTCGGCTGTCGACATCTCTGAGGAGATCGACCGCCTGGCCAAGAAGAGCCAGCAGCTGACCAAGGACATCTACGCCAAGCTGACCCCCTGGCAGGTCGCGCAGATCGCGCGCCACCCGCAGCGTCCATACACGATGGACTATGTGAACGAAATCTTCACCGACTTCCACGAACTGCACGGCGACCGCACCTACGCGGACGACCTGTCGGTGGTCGGCGGCCTGGCCCGCTTCAACGGCCAGGCTTGCATGGTGATCGGCCACCAAAAGGGCCGCGACACCAAGGAACGCGCGATGCGCAACTTCGGCATGCCGAAGCCTGAAGGCTATCGCAAGGCCATGCGCCTGATGAAGCTGGCCGAGAAGTTCGGCATTCCGGTGTTCACCTTCGTCGACACGCCGGGCGCGTTCCCGGGCATCGACGCGGAAGAGCGCGGCCAGTCGGAAGCGATCGGCCACAATCTGTACGTGATGGCGGAACTGAAAGTGCCGCTGATCGCCACCATCATCGGCGAAGGCGGCTCCGGCGGCGCGCTGGCGATCGCCGTCGGCGACGCGGTGCTGATGCTGCAATACTCGACCTATTCGGTGATCTCGCCGGAAGGCTGCGCATCGATCCTGTGGAAGACTTCCGAGCGTGCCGCCGACGCGGCCGAAGCGCTGGGCCTGACCGCGCACCGCCTGAAGGCCATGGGCCTGATCGACAAGATCGTCACCGAGCCGCTGGGCGGCGCCCACCGCGATCCGAAACAGATGGCCACGCTGCTGAAGCGGGCGCTGGCCGATTCGCTGCGCCAGTTCCACGGCATGAAGACCAAGGACTTGCTGGAAGCCCGTCACGAGAAGCTGATGAGCTACGGTAAGTTCAAAGAAACCACGCCGCAGGAGTAATCCCGCCGCGCGTGTACACCGACCGGGGGCGCTTGCCCCCGGTTTGCATTTTGGAGCAGCAATTGAAGAAGCAACAGATTCCGACCTTGTCCTCGACCTTTGAGCAGGCCGTCGCCGCAGCTTTGTCGCCGGGCGCAACCGCGCCGCGCATGGCCGTGGCCCTCAGCGGCGGCCTCGACTCGTCGGCGCTGCTGCACCTGGCGCATGCCTACGCGCAAGCGCATGGCGTGGCCTTGTACGCCTTCCACATCCACCACGGCATCAGCCCGAACGCCGACGCCTGGCTGGCGCACTGCGAGCAGGCCAGTGCCGCGCTGGGCGTCACCTTCGAAGCGCGCCGCGTCCAGCTGGCGGACAAGCAAAAGTCCGGCACCGAGGCGGCCGCCCGCAAGGCCCGCTACGCCGCGCTAGGCGCGCTGTGCGCCGAACACGGCGTCAAGCTGCTGCTGACCGCGCACCACCTCGACGACCAGGCCGAAACCGTGCTGCTGCAACTGCTGCGCGGCTCCGGCACGGCCGGCCTGTCCGGCATGGACGCCGCCAACGCCGCGCCCGAACTGCTGGCCAACCCGGCCCTGGTGATGGCGCGCCCGCTGCTGCCGGTCTCGCGCAAGCAGCTCGACGCCTACGTTGCCGGGCACGGCATCAGCCACATCCACGACGAATCCAACGACGATTCGCGCTTCGCCCGCAACGCGCTGCGCCACAAGGTGATGCCGGTGCTGGCCGACGCCTTTCCCGGCTTCCAGGAGCGCTTCGCCCGCAGCGCCCAGCACGCCCAGTCCGCCCAGCGCCTGCTGACCGAGCTGGCCCGGCAGGACCTGGCCCTGTGCCTGGACGGCGACTGTCTCGACATCGGCAAGCTGCGCACGCTCAGCACCGACCGCAGCGCCAACCTGCTGCGCTACTGGTTCGGCACCCGCAACCTGCGCATGCCGAGCGCGGCCTGGCTGGCCGAGATGCAGGTCCAGCTGCTAGAGGCCCGCTACGACGCCCAACTGCTGGTCACGCACCCGGACTGCCACGTCCGCCGCCACCGCGACCGCCTGCACCTGACGCCGAAGCTGGCAGATCTGGAAGGCACGCGCGAAGACGAGTTCGACAAATCCCCCGGCACCTCGTTCCAATGGAATGGCGAGGCCGAGATGGCGTTTCCGGCCTACGGCGGCGTGCTGCACTTCGACCCCGCAGGCGAGGGCGAGGACGGCCTGGACCCCGACTGGCTGCGCGCCCAGCAGTTGATGATCGAGTTCCGCAAGGGCGGCGAGCGGCTCAAGCCCGCCCACAACCGCCCGACACGCGGACTCAAGTATCATTACCAGGCGCTGGACATCCCCGCCTGGGAGCGCGGCCGGCTGCCGGTGGTCAGCACGCCGAAGCAGCTGCTGTTCGCCGCCGGCATCGGCATGGACTGCACGCAGCTGGCCGGCGGGGCGGGGCGCATGCGTTTGCGTTGGCAAGCGGTATAGACAATTGGGCCGATTTGCCGAATTTTGTATGTAGATATGCCTATACGGTATGACTTTATGAGCTTTTTGACTTGTTATTTTGCAGTGCGGCATGTAGAGTTAAGGGTTCCATTTACCTTTATTTGAGCGGAAAACTCACTGTTATGGCTTTAATCGTGCACAAATACGGCGGTACGTCGATGGGTTCGACGGACCGTATCAAGAACGTGGCGCGGCGTGTCGCCAAGTGGCATGACGCCGGGCACCGCATCGTCGTCGTCCCCTCGGCAATGTCGGGCGAAACCAATCGCCTGATCGCCCTGGCCAAGGAAATCCAGGCCCAGCCGGACCCACGCGAGCTGGACATGATCGCCTCGACCGGCGAGCAAGTGTCGGTCGGCCTGCTGTCGATGGCGCTGCTGGCGATCGGCAAGAAAGCCGTCTCCTACGCCGGCTGGCAAGTCGCGATTAAAACCGATTCCGCGTTCACCAAAGCTCGTATCCAGTCGATCGACAACGAAAAAGTCAACCGCGACCTTGACGACGGCAAGATCGTCATCATCACCGGCTTCCAGGGCGTGGACGAGGGCGGCAACATCTCGACCCTCGGCCGCGGCGGTTCGGACACTTCCGCCGTGGCGATCGCCGCCGCGATGAAGGCCGACGAATGCCTGATCTTCACCGACGTAGACGGCGTGTACACGACCGATCCGCGCGTCGTTTCCGAAGCGCGCCGGCTGAAGGCGATCACCTTCGAGGAAATGCTGGAACTGGCATCGCTGGGCTCGAAAGTGCTGCAGACCCGTTCGGTGGAATTCGCCGGCAACTACCGCGTGCCGACCCGCGTACTGTCGTCGCTGACCGACCCTATGCTGGACCTGGAAGAAGAAGCCAACTCGGGCACCCTGATTTCGTTTGAGGAAGATACACACATGGAACAAGCAGTCATCTCCGGTATCGCGTTTAACCGCGATGAGGCCAAAATCACCGTGCTGGGCGTGCCCGACCGTCCAGGCGTGGCCTACCACATCCTCGGCCCGGTGGCCGACGCCAACATCGAAGTCGACATGATCATACAGAATCAGTCGGTCGACGGTAAAACGGACTTCACCTTCACCGTGTCGCGCAACGACTACCAGCGCGCGATCGACGTGCTGAACAGCACCAAGGCCGAACTGGGCGCCGCCAGCATCACCGGCGACGCCAAGGTCTCGAAGATCTCGGTGGTCGGCGTGGGCATGCGCTCGCACGTGGGCGTGGCCTCGCAGATGTTCCGCACCCTGTCGGAAGAGGGCATCAACATCATGATGATCTCCACCTCGGAGATCAAGATTTCGGTGCTGATCGATGAAAAATACATGGAACTGGCCGTGCGCGCGCTGCACAAGGCGTTCGAGTTGGAGAAGGCGTAATTTTTTCGAAAAAAATCGTCGGCTAGCCTTGACCAATGTGGTCACGGTCTATACTATGACGGTCGTCTGCTCTAGCGCAGTTTGGTAGAAAAGACATAGTTGAGCGATCGACTAGGAGACGTGGCCGAGTGGCCGAAGGCACATCCCTGCTAAGGATGCATACGGCTTATACCTGTATCGTGGGTTCGAATCCCACCGTCTCCGCCAGAACAAAGAAAAATGGACTCCCCTGCGGGAGTCCATTTTTTTTGTTCGGACGGAGACGGTGGGATTCGAAGACGTAGCGCCCTAAAGGGCGCGAGGCTATCCGAATCGCCCAACTGCTGGCGCAACGCGCCAGCCCCGCGCGCCGTGCGCGCGCGACCGGTTCCGATATCGGTTCCGATATCGAATTCAAAAAAAAAGTTATTAGCTTGTCGGAAATTTAAGCAGTACATTCCCATGGTTGGTCAAAAATGTTACCGCAACCATTTTGTTGCCCTCTACCATTGTGACTAACATTAAAAAAATACGACCCTGAAACCGGGGCACACAGACACTAAAAAACCAGGAGACACGATGAAGAAATTTGGCCTTGCGGCGCTTGCGCTGTCGCTGATGCACATGGGTGCCGGATCCGCGCTGGCGCAGAACGACAAGATGACGCCGATCGCCACGCCGGCGCAACCGGCCGCGATCACTCTGGACACGGGAACACTGCCCGGCGCGACCGCGCCGGAAGCCTGGCACCGTCAATACAACAGCGTGTTCGCCCGCAACGTCACGGTCGCCACGCTGACGCCGTTCCTGCCGTCCGCCGCCAAGGCCACCGGCGCCGCGGTGATCGTTGCGCCGGGCGGCGGTTTCCGCACGCTGTCGATGGAAAACGAAGGATGGCAGGTGGCCCAGGCGCTGGCCGGGAAGGGCGTGGCGGCCTTCGTGCTGAAATACCGTTTGAACCAGACCCCGCAGGACATGGCCGGCTTCGAACGCTCGATGGCGGAAATGTTCTCCGCAACGGCGAAGCGGCCGCCCGCGCCGCAGGATCCAGCCACCGCCTATGCGCCGCAGGTCGCCGACGCCCGCGCCGCCTTTGCCCTGGTCCGCGCCCGCGCCAAGGAGTGGCATGTCGACGCCGACCGCGTCGGCATGCTCGGCTTCTCGGCCGGCGCCATGCTGACCATGTCGACCGCGCTGTACGGACAGGATGCCAAGCCGGCCTTCATCGGCAACATCTACGGTCCGCTGTCGGCGGTGACCGTGCCGGCGGACGCGCCGCCGTTGTTTGTCGCGCTGGCGGCGGACGATCCGTTTTTCGGCAACGGCGGCTACGGCCTGATCGACAGCTGGCGCGGCGCCAAGCGCCCGGTGGAGTTCCACCTGTTCGAGCAGGGAGGCCACGGTTTCGGCATGTATCCCAAGACCACCACCAGCACCGGATGGTTCGACGGCTATGTGCGCTGGCTGGGCATGCACGGCTACCTCCAGCCCAAGCGCTAGCGGATGACTATCTCAATTAAAACTGTTAGCGCTAGCAGCACGACGGCACCGTAATTCTCGATCAAAATGGCCACCTGTGGCTAAACGGCAACCTTAAAAACGCAATTCGGTGAGATGATTTGGTAACGCTAACATTGCCGCGGAGGGAATTCACACAAAAAAAGCAGTTCAGAAGCACAGTCGCACCGGCTCCCACAGGACGAAGCCGCTCATTAAAATAAGAGGAGATAACCATGAAAACACCATTTCAGCGCACCATGATCAACCTTGCAGTGGCTAGCGCCTGCGGCATCCTGTCGATGCCCGGCCACGCCCAGCAAGTAGCGGCCGACGCGGTTAAACCGGCCGGCGCCACCCCGGCCGCGCCGGAACCCGAGGAGGTGAAAACCGTCGTCGTGTCCGGTTCGCGCATCGCCGCGCGCGGCTTCTCGCAGCCGACGCCCACCACGAGCCTGTCGTCCGCCGACCTCGACAAGGCGGCCAAACCGAATATTTTCGAATCGCTGATCGAACTGCCGGCGCTGCAGGGCAGCACCGGCCGCACCACCAACACCTTCAGCACCTCCAGCGGCATCCAGGGCCTGAGCTCGCTGAGCCTGCGCGGCCTGGGCACGCTGCGCACCCTGACCCTGCTCGACGGCCAGCGCGTGGTCGGCGCCAACGTCACCGGCGTGACCGACGTCAGCCAATTCCCCCAACTGCTGGTCAAGCGCGTCGACGTGGTCACCGGCGGCGCCTCGGCGTCCTACGGTTCGGATGCGATCGGCGGCGTGGTCAACTTCATCACCGACAAGAAATTCAACGGCTTCAAGGCCAACGTGGCCGGCGGCGAGACCCAGTACCACGACGACAAGAGCGGCACGCTGCAGGCCGCCTGGGGCAAGGGCTTCATGGACGACCGCCTGCACGTGACCGTCAGCGGCGAATTCACCAAGCAAAACGGCATCGATTCGCCAGGCTTCGGCCAGGTGGGCGCGGGCGGCCGCGACTGGTACAACAATCCGGCCCTGCAGGAATCGACCAAGGATATGCAGGCCGCCGGCGCGCCGCGCTTCAAGAGCATCATCAACGCCCAGCACATCCAGTACGCCAAATACGGCCTGATCACCAACGGCCCGCTGAAAGGCACGGCGTTCGGCCCCGGCGGCACGCCTTACGCGTTCCAGTACGGCACCGATTGCGTCGGCAACTTCTGCATCGGCGGCGACCGTGACGGCAGCGTCGGCGCCGGCACCAACCTGGCGATGAACTTCAAGCGCGAAGTCGCTTACAGCCGCGTGTCGTGGGACCTCGATGCGGACAATGAAATCTACGTCACCGGCAACTGGGCGCAGGTCACCTCCGTATTCTCGCCGAATCCGGGCGCGGCCAAGCAGGGCAACCTGTCCATCCGTTGCGACAACGCCTACCTGCCGGCTTCGGTCGCCGCCGGTTGCGCTTCCGGCTACCCCACCGGCGCCATGTCGGTCGGCACCGCGAACGCCGAGTTCCCGTCCAACATCAACGTGCATCCGACGCGCACCCAGCGCCGCGTGGTGGTCGGCGCCGACGGCAAGTTTACGATGTTCGGCAAGGAATGGTCGTACGATGCGTATGCCGAGCACGGCGAGAACAAGACCGTGATCCAGGTGAAGGACATCACGCTCAATCCGCGCTACAACTTCGCCATCGACGCGGTCAAGGACCCGGCCACCGGCCAGATCGTCTGCCGCAGCGCCACCGCCCGCGCCGCCGGCTGCCAGCCGATCAACATCTTCGGCAATGTCCCGATCAACATGGCGGGATGGAATTACATCGCACCGGTCAACGGCCCAATGCAGCACACGGATTCGACGCAAAATGTTGTTAGCGCTAACATCAATGGCGAGCTGGCACAGGGTTGGGCCGGCCCGATCTCGGTGGCGTTCGGCGCCGAATGGCGCCGCGAGGACTACTCGGTGTTCGGCGACCCTTACGGCGCCGGCGTGGCGGTCGAGTCGCCTTACAGCCCCAACTATCCGGCCGATCCGACCTTGTCCGTCACCGGCGACAACTGGTTCGCGGGCAACTACCACAACGGCAAGGGCGCGTTCAACGTCAAGGAAGCCTATGTCGAATTCAACATCCCGTTCCTGAAGTCGGCCACCCTGGGCGAGGCCAACCTGAACATCGCCGACCGCGAGGAGAAATACAGCACGGCCGGCAAGGCCCGCGCCTGGAAGCTGGGCGCCACCTGGCAGACCCCGGTCGACGGCCTGCGCCTGCGCGCGGTCAGCTCGAAGGACGTGCGCGCGCCCAACCTGTCGGAGCTGTACGCCGCGATGACGGTCACCAACCAGGCGGTCAACAACAGCCAGGGTTCGTCGGTCCAGATCCAGCAGCGCAACGTCGGCAACCCGGCGCTCAAGACCGAAGACGCGCGCAACAATTCCTTCGGCCTGGTGCTGAGCCAGCCGAGCTGGGCGCGCAACTTCAACTTCTCGGTCGACTACTACGACATCAAGGTGCAGAACGTGATCAGCTCGCTGAATCCTCAGCAGGAGGTCGACCTGTGCTACGGCGGCAACCAGGCGGTCTGCTCGGCGGTCTCGATCAACGGGCCGGCGGGCACCAACTATGTGCTGGCGCAGAGCTTCAACTTCGCCTCGCTGCATACGCGCGGCGTCGACTTCGAGATGGCTTACCGCAAGAACATGGGCGACTTCGGCCTGCCCGGCACCGTCACGCTGCGCGGCCTGGCGTCGCGGATGATCCACTCGATCTCCGATCCGGGCGTGCCGGGCACGACGCCGATCGAAGGCGCCGGCGCGATGACCGGCCCCACGCCGAAGTGGAAGGGGCTGGTGTCGCAGTCGTGGGATGGGCTGATGGCCGGCAAGCTGGGCCTGACCCTGAGCGAGCGCTGGATAGGCGCCGGCGTATTCAACAATGAATACATCGAGTGCCGGACCAACTGCCCGCTGCCGACCGCGGCGCATCCGACCATCTTCGACAACCACATGCCGGGCGCGGTGTATGTCGACCTTGGCGGCAACTACAGCTTCTCGAAACAGGTGACGGGCTACTTCAAGGTCGACAACCTGGCGGACCGCGCGCCGGTGATGGTGCCGCAGACCAATCTGAGCCTCGGCCTCAATCCTGCGGTCTATGACTCGGTCGGCCGTACCTACCGCGTCGGTGTCCGCATGAACTTCTAAGGGGGCGCCAGCCGTGTGGAGTTTATTTTCCGTACTGCTGGCGGTCGGCCTGCTGACCATCATGATCGCCTGGGGCAAGGTTCAACCGCTCCTGGCGTTCGTGGTGGCAGCCATGGTCGCCGCCCTGATGCTGGGCATGCCGCTGGCGAAGATTCCCGGCGCCATCGAGAAGGGCATCGGCGATTTGCTCGGTTCGCTGGTGGTGGTCATCTGCCTGGGTGCCGTGTTCGGCAAGCTGATCGCCGACAGCGGCGCCGCCCGGCGCATCGCCGTCAGCCTGATCGACACGCTGGGCCCGCACCGGATGCCGGTCGCCATGACCGTCACCGGCTTCGTGGTCGGCATGCCGCTGTACTACAACGTCGGCTTCGTGCTGATGGTCCCGCTGATCTTCTCGCTGGTGTTCCAGTCGGGCCGGCCGGCGGTGGCGCTCGGCATGCCCTTGCTGGCCGGCCTGTCGATCGCCCACGGCTTCCTGCCGCCGCACCCGTCGCCCACCGCGCTGGTGGCGGCGGTGCACGCGGACATGGGCAAGACGCTGCTGTACGGCTTGCTGGTGGCGATTCCGACGCTGATCATCGCCGGCCCGGTCTTCGCCATGACGCTGAAGAACATCCGTGCCCAGCCGGCGGCGATTTTCAACGCCGAACCGAAGCCCGATCACGAACTGCCGGGCACCTTCGCCAGCTTCTTCACGGCGCTGCTGCCGGTGGCGTTGCTGGGCGCGCTGACCCTGACCACCTTGCTGCGTCCCGAACTGACCCAGCCGCTGGCGTTCTTCTCCAACCCCACGGTGGTGATGCTGGCGTCGTACGCGGTGGCCATCTACACGCTCGGCCTCGGCCGTGGCCAGACGCTGCCGCAGGTGATGGGCTCGGCCCAGGAAGCGCTGCGCGAGATCGCGCCCATCCTGCTGATCATCGCCGGCGCGGGCGGCCTGAAGCAGGTGATGACCGAGTCCGGCGTCAGCGCCCAGCTCGGCGCCCAGCTGGCCAGCCTGCCGGTGCCGCCGCTGCTGCTGGGCTGGGCGGTGGCGACGCTAATCCGCGTCTGCCTCGGTTCTGCCACCGTCGCCGGCGTGACCGCTGCCGGCGTGGTCGGGCCGCTGGTGGAATCGTCGGGCGTCAATCCCAACCTGATGGTGCTGGCCGTCGGCGCCGGCAGCCTGATGTTCAGCCACGTGAACGATTCCGCCTTCTGGATGTTCAAGGAATATTTCGGCCTGTCGTTGAAGGACACCTTCCGCTCATGGACGATGATGGAAACGCTGGTCGGCAGCTTCGGCATCGTTTTCGTCCTGCTGTTGTCACTGTTCGTTTAGAACAATCAAGGAGACTCATTTGACACACCGATCCATCCTAGTATCGGCGCTGATGCTGGCCGCCCATGCTGCCCACGCTGCGGCCGCGCCGGCTTCCATTTCCGCCTACCAGAGCATGCCGGACGACCCGCGCGCCGTGGTGGTGCACGCCAAGGGCGACGGCGTCGCCGACGACAGCGACGCCCTGCAGCAGGCGATCGACAGCGCGGCCAACAAGGGCGCGGGCGGCGTGGTGTTCCTGCCGCCGGGCCGCTACCGCGTCAGCCGCAGCATCCTGATTCCGATCGCGGTGCGCGTCTACGGCGTCGGCAAGACCCGGCCGGTGCTGGTGCTGGGCGCGAACACGCCGGGCTTCCAGAAGGGCGTGGCCAACATGGTGATCTTCACCGGCACCGACACCTACAATATCGGCGCGGTGGCGATGCCGGTGCCGAGCGCGGTGCCGTTCAGCACGGCGCCGGGGAAGGCCGTGCGCGACGCCAACTCCTCGACCTTCTATTCGGTGCTGTCGAACGTCGACTTCGAGGTCGGCGACGGCAATCCCGCCGCCAGCGGCGTGCGCATGCACACGGCCCAGCACTCGAACCTGTCGCACATCGACTTCCACATGGGCTCGGGCCTGGCCGGCGTCTACCAGGTCGGCAATATCGCCTACAACCTGCGCTTCTTCGGCGGCCGCTACGGCATCCTGGCCGAGAAGACCTCGCCGGCCTGGCAGTTCACCTTGCTGGACTCGACCTTCGACGGCCAGCGCGACGCCGCCATCCGCGAACACGAAGCCGGGCTGACGCTGGCCAACACCGAGATCCGCAACACGCCGGTCGGCATCGAGATCGACCGCGGCTACGGCGACTGGCTGTGGGGCCATGACGTGCGCTTCGAGAACGTGTCCAAGGCGGCCCTCGTCATCAGCAACGAGAACAATGTCTATACCCAGGTCGGCTTCGAGCGGGTCAGCGCGCGCAATGTGCCGGTCTTCGCGCGCTTCCGCGACAGCGGCAAGCAGCTCGAAGGGAAGGGGCGCGACTACCAGGTCGCCGAATTCAACCACGGCCTGAAGCTGCCGGGCCTGGGCGAGCCCGGCCAGTTCGACACCAACTACCGCACCACGGCGCTGCCGGCCAAGAGCGACACCGCCCGGGTGCTGCGCGCGCTGCCGCCGACCGGCGACTGGGCCAGCGTGCGCAGCTTCGGCGCCAAGGGCGACGGCGTCACCGACGACACGGCCGCGATCCAGAAGGCGGTCGACAGCCGCCGCGTGGTCTACCTGCCGCTGGGCTTTTATGCGGTCAACGACACCATCCGCCTGAAGCCGGACACGGTGCTGATCGCCCTGCATCCGGGGCTGACCCGGCTGGTGCTGCCGAACGGTTCGCCGCTGTACCAGGGCGCCGACACGCCCAAGGCGCTGCTCGAGAGCGCGCGCGGCGGCGACGCCGTCGTGACCGGGCTCGGCCTGGCCACCGGCGAAGTCAATCCGCGCGCGGTGGCGCTGCTGTGGCGCGCCGGCGAACATTCGCTGGTGGACGACATCCGCATCCAGTGGGGCTATGGCTCGCCGACCGATCCGTACAAGAAGAACGACCGGTTCGACACCTCGACCTGGTGGGATCGCCAGTACCCTAGCATCTGGGTGACGGACGGCGGCGGCGGCACCTTCACCGGCGTCTGGT
Source organism: Duganella sp. LjRoot269 (assembly GCF_964254095.1). Taxonomy (NCBI): domain Bacteria; kingdom Pseudomonadati; phylum Pseudomonadota; class Betaproteobacteria; order Burkholderiales; family Oxalobacteraceae; genus Duganella; species Duganella sp. LjRoot269. The sequence goes on from NZ_CAXUSL020000001.1 coordinate 2,908,130, forward strand.
CGCCGGCCGGCCATGCGCAGGCCGCTTTCCATGTGACCAACACCAAGACGCCGGGCCGCGTGTACGAGCTCTCGGCCGAACACCACGTCCGCAATGAGATAGTGCTGGACGGCGTCGAGAACTGGTCCTTCTACGCGCCGCAGACCGAGGAAGAGGTGCGCGACGGCGCCGACTCGGTGTCGCTCGACATCCGCAACTCGAAGCACATCCTGCTGGCCAACTACCACGCCTACCGCGTGACCCGTTCGATGAAGCCGGCGCCGACCGCCGTCAAGCTCACCAATTCGAGCGACATCCGTTTCCGCAACCTCGCCGTCAACGGCGAGAGCGGCTTCCCCACCTGCGACGAGCAGGGCTGCATCGCCGACGTGCGCGCCTCCAAGTACCCGTACGAAAACGCGATCACGGACGTGACCAACCGGCTCGAAGTTCGCGAACGCATGTTCGCGGTGCTCGACTACAGCGGCAAGCCGGGCGCAGCGCCAGCCGCGCAGTCGGCGGCCAAAGTGGACAAGCTGGAAGACGGCTTCTACTCGATCGCCGGCGCCGCCGTGGATTCGAAGGGCAGGCTGTACTTCATCGACCGCCACTTCCAGCGCATCTTCAGCTACGCCCAGGGCGAAGGGCTGAAGACGGTGAGCGACTTCGCGCTCGATCCGGTCAACCTGGCGGTGGACGGCAGCGACAACCTGATGGTGCTGTCCTCCAGCGGCAAGGAGGGCAGCGTGTACGCGCTCAAGCCTGGCGTGCCGGGAGCGCCGGTCTCGTTCATCAAGCCCACGCCGCGCGCTGTCCACGCCAACACCCGCGTCGCGCTGCCGGTCAACTACTGGTCCAACGGCGAATTCCAGGACCAGCTGAATCTCGACACCTACGAGTTCACCACGCTGGCCGAAATGTTCGCCCGCGACGCGGCGGTGGCGAAGACGCGCGAATACGTGTCGCCCGACGGCAGCCTGGTGCTGCCGGCGTTCCGGGTCACCCGCCATGGTTCGCTCGACCACCTCGGTTACCGCTGGTCGGACACGCTCGACACCCACGGCTTCGTCTACGCGCAGCCTGGCCAGCGCGTGGTGTTCGCCAACAGCTCGCGCAACCTCACGTTCAGAGGCCTGGTGGGTGAGGGCGGCGCGATCACCGACCTCAAGCAAGTTGCCGATCGCGGCGGCGAAAGCGTGGCGGTGGGGCCGGAAGGCAAGGTGTACGTGGCCAACGGCCAGGTCTTCATCTATGGCGCGGACGGCAAGCAGAGCGGGCGGATCGACGTGCCTGCGCGTCCGCTGCAGCTGATCTTCGGCGGTCCGGACCGCCGCACGCTGTTCATCCTGACACATCACGCGCTGTACTCGACGCGGATTTGAACTGTGTAGTTCTCCCGGCCTCCCCAGGCCGTTCGCCGCTCGCCGCAAGGCGCAGCGGCTTTTTTTTTGGTTTATCGCGGATTCGTTGTTCTCAGAACAATGACTGCAACTCCAGCCGCTGGCCGCTCAGCGCGCCGTCATAGCCGGGCAGTCCGGCCAGCGTGCTCTTGAACTCGGCGCTTTCCATCACCGCCAGCGCGGCCGCCATCAGCGGTTCGGCCGGCGCCTCGCGCGCGCAGGCGAAGAAGTAGCGCTCCCGTATCACCGGCACGAAATCGAGGTCGAAGCGGCGCGCGGCGGTTTCCACGCCGAAGCTGGCGTCGGCCATGTTGCTGGCGACGTAGGCCGCCACGGCGGCGTGCGTAAACTCGGCGCTGTCGAAACCGTGGATGGCTTCCGGCGTGATCCCCTTGCCGGCCAGCAGCAACTCCAGCAGCAGCCGGGTGCCGGAGCCGCGCTGGCGATTGACGAAGCGGATGTCGGGACGGGCCAGATCGTCCAGCGCGCGGATATCCTTGGGATTGCCCCGCGCGGCGAAGATGCCCTGCATGCGGTAGGCCAGGTGGATCAGCATGTGGCGCCCGGGATCGAGCCAAGGCAGATACTTGGCCGCCGCCGCCGTCTCCAGCTCGCCGACCGGCAGGTGGAAGCCGGCCAGGTCGCATTCGCCGCGCGCCAGCGCCGCCACCGCCTCGGTGCTGCTGCGGTACTGCAGGTCGACCATCACCCCTTGCTGCTCCAGCTGCTTGACCAGCGCCGCCACCGCAAAGCCGTGCGAGGCGGTCAGGCGCAATGTCGGCGGACGCTCGGCCAGCAGGCTGGCCAGCTCCTGCTGCAGTTCCGACGCCAGGCTGTCCAGCAGGGGCGTCAGGCGGGCGCTGATGCGTTTGTCGGCCCAGATCAGCTTGTCCGCCAGCGGCGACAGCACCGTGCCTTGTCCGCGCGACTTGACCACCAGTTCGGCGCCGAATTGTTCGTTGAACTCGCGCAGCAGCCCCCACGCATGGCGGTAGGAAATGCCGCATGCCGTCGCGGCCTGGCTGATGCTGCCCAGGTTGCGCACCGACGCCAGTAAATTAAGCAGCACCGGCAGCGCCACCGTGCGGCCATCGGGCTGCCGCAGGATCCAGTCCGGCTGTATCTCGACTTTGAACATTATGCAAAATCCTTCATATTGCGCCGTTGTTTTTACAGTGCTAGCCTAGCGTCATGCATGAATATTAACCGAGATATATGTTATGCAGAACATATATCGGCGGACGGCAAACATTAAAAAGAACGGAGAGCACCATGCAGCAGCGTACACCCCAGGCCGACGAGGTCGCCCAGGCAAACGCCATCCTCGCGGCCAGCAGCGGCGCGCAAGACCAGCTGCTGCCGGTCTTGCACGCGATCCAGGATGCTATCGGCTATATCCCGCCCGACAGGGTGGTCGACATCGCGTCGGCGTTCAACCTGTCGCGCGCCGAAGTGCATGGCGTGATCACCTTCTACCATTATTTCCGCACTTCGCCGCCGGCGCGGCAGGTGGTGCAGATCTGCCGCGCCGAGGCGTGCCAGAGCATGGGCGGCGACGCGCTGCTGGCCCATGCCGAACAGGCGCTGGGCTGCAAGCTGCACGCGCATAGCCATGACGGCCAATTCGCGCTGGAGCCGGTCTACTGCCTGGGGCAGTGCGCCACCGCGCCGTCGCTGATGATCAACGAAGCCCTGCACGCGCGCGTCACGCTGACCCGCTTCGATGCACTGCTGGCCAAGGTCAAGGAGGCAGCATGAGCATCCGCATCTACATTCCAGGCGACTCGACCGCGCTGGCGCTGGGCGCCGACGACGTGGCGGCCGCCATCGCCGCCGAAGCGGCGCGGCGCGGCGTCGAGCTCGACATCGTGCGCAACGGCACGCGCGGCCTGCTGTGGCTGGAGTCGCTGGTGGAAGTCGACACGACGGCCGGCCGCATCGGCTACGGCCCGGTCGACGCGGCCGATGTCGTCGCGCTGTTCGACGCCGGCTTCCATCTCGGTCAAAGCAGCCATCCGCTGGCACTGGGCCTGGTCGAACAGATTCCCTACCTGGCCAAGCAAAGCCGCCTGACCTTCGCCCGCGCCGGCGTCACCGATCCGCTGTCGCTGGCCGACTACGAAGCGCATGACGGCTACAAAGGCTTGCGCAACGCGCTGGCGATGGAGCCGTCCGCCATCGTCGCCGCCGTGACGGCGTCCGGCCTGCGCGGCCGTGGCGGCGCCGCCTTCCCGACCGGGATCAAGTGGAACACCGTGCTGAAAGCGGCCGGCAGCCAGAAGTACATCGTCTGCAACGCCGACGAAGGCGACTCCGGCACCTTCGCCGACCGCATCGTGATGGAAGGCGATCCCTTCATGCTGATCGAAGGCATGACCATCGCCGGCCTGGCCGTGGGCGCCAACAAAGGCTACATCTACGTGCGCAGCGAATACCCGCACGCGATCGCCAACCTGAACCACGCCATCGCCAGCGCCGTCAAGGCCGGCTTCCTGGGCGCGAACATTCTCGGCTCGGGGCGCGGCTTCGACCTGGAAGTGCGCAAGGGCGCCGGCGCCTACATCTGCGGCGAGGAAACCGCGCTGCTCGAATCCATCGAGGGCAAGCGCGGCGTGGTGCGCGCCAAGCCGCCGCTGCCAGCGCTGTCCGGCCTGTTCGGCCTGCCGACCGTGATCAACAACGTGCTGTCGCTGGCGGCCGTGCCGCTGATCCTCGACAAGGGCGCGGCCTATTACCAGAACTACGGCATGGGCCGTTCGCGCGGCACCTTGCCGGTGCAGCTGGCCGGTAACATCAAGCAGGGCGGTCTGATCGAACTGGCCTTCGGCGTCACCCTGCGCGACATCCTGTACGAATACGGCGGCGGCAGCGCCTCCGGCCGGCCGATCAAGGCGGTGCAGGTCGGCGGTCCGCTGGGCGCCTACCTGCCCGAGTCGCAGTGGGACACGCCGCTCGACTACGAGGCGTTTGCCTCGCTGTGGGCGGTGCTGGGCCACGGCGGCATCGTGGTGCACGACGACAGCGCCGACATGAGCAAGCTGGCGCGCTACGCGATGGAATTCTGCGCGGTCGAATCGTGCGGCAAATGCACGCCGTGCCGCATCGGCTCCACCCGCGGCGTCGAAGTGATCGACAAGATCACCGCCAACGTCGACGGCGAACGTCCGCGCCAGGTCATCCTGCTGCGCGAACTGTGCGACACCATGCTGCATGGCTCGCTGTGCGCGATGGGCGGCATGACGCCGTACCCCGTGCTGTCGGCCCTGAACCACTTCCCGCAAGATTTCGGCCAGGTCGCTGACGACCAGCGCGCCGCCTAGGAGAATTAGAATGATCGAAACCATCATCGCCCGCGACCTGGGCACCCCGCCGCCGCTGAACCCGAACATGGAGTTCGTCACGCTGACCATCGACGGCGAGCGTGTGACGGTCGCCGCCGGCACCTCGGTGATGCGCGCGGCCGCCGAAAGCGGCACCAACATCCCCAAGCTGTGCGCCACCGACAGCCTGGAACCGTTCGGCTCCTGCCGTTTGTGCCTGGTCGAGATCGAGGGCCGTCGCGGCTATCCCGCCTCCTGCACCACGCCGGTGGAGGAGGGCATGGTGGTGCGCACGCAGACGTCCAAGCTGCAGGAACTGCGCAAGGGCGTGATGGAGTTGTACATCTCCGACCACCCGCTGGACTGCCTGACCTGCCCGGCCAACGGCAATTGCGAACTGCAGGACATGGCCGGCGTGACCGGCCTGCGCGAAGTGCGCTACGGTTACGAAGGCGCCAACCACCTGAAGCTGAAGAAGGATGAATCGAATCCCTACTTCACCTTCGACTCGTCCAAGTGCATCGTCTGCAACCGTTGCGTGCGCGCCTGCGAGGAAACCCAGGGCACGTTCGCGCTGACCATTTCCGGCCGCGGCTTCGAGTCGCGCGTCTCGGCAGGTCAGAGCGAATCGTTCATGGAATCGGAATGCGTTTCCTGCGGCGCCTGCGTCGAGGCCTGCCCGACCGCCACCCTGCAGGAAAAATCGGTGATCTGGATGGGCCAGGCCGAACACAAGGTCACCACCACTTGCGCCTATTGCGGCGTCGGTTGTTCGCTCGATGCCGAGATGAAGGGCAGCGAGGTGGTGCGCATGGTGCCGACCAAAAACGGCAAGGCCAACGAAGGCCACGCCTGCGTCAAGGGCCGCTTCGCCTGGGGCTATGCGACCCACAAGGACCGCATCCTGAAACCGATGATACGTTCGAAGATCACCGACCCGTGGAAGGAAGTGTCGTGGGACGAGGCGCTCGACTACGCGGCGTCCGAATTCAAGCGCATCCAGGCCAAGTATGGCCAGGATTCGATCGGCGGCATCGTCTCCTCGCGCTGCACCAACGAGGAAGGCTACCTGGTACAGAAGCTGGTGCGCGCCGCGTTCGGCAACAACAACGTCGACACCTGCGCCCGCGTGTGCCATTCGCCGACCGGCTACGGCCTGAAACAGACGCTGGGCGAATCGGCCGGCACGCAGACCTTCGCCTCGGTGGCCAAGTCCGACGTCATCATGGTGATCGGCGCCAATCCGACCGACGGCCACCCGGTGTTCGCCTCGCGCATGAAGCGCCGCATCCGCCAGGGCGCGAAGCTGATCGTCATCGATCCGCGCCGCATCGACCTGGTCAAGTCGCCGCACATCCGCTCGCAATACCACCTGCAGCTGCGTCCCGGCACCAACGTCGCGATGGTCAGCTCGCTGGCCCACGTGATCGTCACCGAAGGCCTGCTGGCCGAGCAGTTCATCGCCGAGCGCTGCGAAGACCGCGCGTTCAACCAGTGGCGCGACTTCGTGGCGCAGGAATCGAACTCGCCGGAAGCGATGGAATCGGTGACCGGCGTGCCGGCCGAGCAGGTGCGCGGCGCCGCGCGGCTGTTCGCCACCGGCGGCAACGGCGCCATCTTCTACGGCCTGGGCGTGACCGAGCATGCGCAAGGTTCGACCACCGTGATGGGCATCGCCAACCTGGCCATGGCCACCGGTAACGTCGGCCGCGAAGGCGTCGGCGTCAATCCGCTGCGCGGCCAGAACAACGTGCAGGGTTCGTGCGACATCGGCTCCTTCCCGCACGAGCTGCCGGGCTACCGCCACGTCTCCGACACCACCGTGCGCATGCAGTTCGAGGCCGCATGGGGCGTCGAGCTGCAGGCCGAACCCGGCCTGCGCATCCCGAACATGTTCGAAGCGGCGCTGGACGGCAGCTTCAAGGGCCTGTATTGCCAGGGCGAGGACATCGTGCAGTCGGACCCGAACACCCAGCACGTGATCTCGGCGATGGAGGCGATGGAGTGCATCGTGGTGCAGGACATCTTCCTCAACGAGACCGCCAAGTACGCCCACGTGCTGCTGCCGGGTTCCTCGTTCCTGGAAAAGGACGGCACCTTCACCAACGCCGAGCGCCGCATCTCGCGCGTACGCAAGGTGATGGCGCCGAAGGCCGGCTACGCCGACTGGGAAGTGACGGTGCAGCTGTCGAACCGCCTGGGCTATCCGATGAACTACAAGCACCCGTCGGAGATCATGGACGAAATCGCGCGCCTGACGCCGACCTTCAGCGGCGTCAGCTACGCCAAGCTAGAAAAGCTGGGCAGCATCCAGTGGCCGTGCAACGACGCCGCGCCGGAAGGCACGCCGACCATGCACATCGACCATTTCGTGCGCGGCAAGGGGCGCTTCATCATTACGCAGTACGTGCCGACCGACGAGAAGGTCACGCGCATGTATCCGCTGATCCTGACCACCGGCCGCATCCTGTCGCAGTACAACGTCGGGGCGCAGACGCGCCGCACCGAGAACGTCAAGTGGCATGCCGAGGACCGGCTGGAGATCCATCCGCACGACGCCGAGGAACGGGGCATCAAGGACGACCAGTGGGTCGGCATCCAGAGCCGCGCCGGCGAGACCGTGCTGCGCGCGCTGGTGACGGAGCGCATGCAGCCGGGCGTGGTCTACACCACCTTCCACTTCCCGGAATCTGGCGCCAACGTGATCACCACCGAGAATTCGGACTGGGCCACCAACTGCCCGGAATACAAGGTCACGGCGGTGCAGGTGATGCCGGTGCAGCAGCAGTCCGACTGGCAGCAGGAATTTGCGCGCTTCCACGAAGAGCAGATGGCGCTCAAGGATGCGGCCGCGGCCCAGCCGGCATAAGGAGAGACGACTATGAACATACATCACCTGGTCACCATGGCCAACCAGATCGGCTCCTTCTTCGCGTCCTATCCGGACAAGGAGGAGGCCAGCACCGAGATCGCCAACCATCTGCAGCGCTTCTGGGCGCCGCTGATGCGCCACAAGCTGCTGGCGCACGTCGCCGAGCATCAGGGCGAAGGCCTGGACCCTGCCGTGCTGGCGTCGATCCAGGCCAACATCAAGCGCCTGACGCCGCCGCCGCTCAGGCTGACGGCGCACGCGGAGGGCTAGGCGTCTGCGTGTTCTGCTGCGTCACGTCGTCCGTTTCGATGATGGCCTGGTCAGCAGATTGTTAGTGTCGGATAAAAGGATCTTGATCGAGGTACAATACCTTGGCCTTTTTTCATCCTTCCGTACACTCATCCATGATCAAAACCTGTCTGGCGAGCGCGCTGTGCTGTCTGGCCGCTGTGGCGAACGCCCACACTTTCGACGACTGGAACAAACCGGTCGACCCATTTCAGATCTACGGCAACAGCTATTACGTCGGCATGGCCGGCCTCAGCTCCGTGCTGGTGACGTCGCCGCAGGGCCATATCCTGATCGACGGCGGGTTGCCCGATTCGGCGCCGCTGATCGCCGCCGGCATCCGCAAGCTGGGCTTCCGGCTGCGGGATGTCAAACTGATACTGAGCTCGCATGATCACTGGGATCACGCCGGCGGCATCGCCGAACTGCAACGCCTGACGGGAGCGGCGGTGGTGGCCAGTCCTTCAACGGCGGCCGCGCTGAAGCGGGGCAGCATGGACGAAGACGATCCCCAGTTCGAAGGGAACACCCCATATCCCAAGGTGAGCAAGGTGCGCACGGTGCGCGACGGCGAAGTGGTCAGGCTTGGACCGCTGGCCATGACGGCGCTGTACACGCCGGGCCATACGGCGGGCGGCACCAGCTGGACGTGGCGCTCCTGCGAGCGGGGCAGCTGTGCCAGCATCGTGTTTGCCGACAGCATCAACCCGGTGGCCAGCGACGGTTACAAATTCAATGGTCACCCGCTCGTGCAGAAGCAATATGAACAAAGCTACGCCGCGCTGGAGCAAGTGTCGTGCGACATCGTCGTTTCCGGACATCCGGACTTCACGGGCATGTGGGACAAACTCAAAAGCGGCAAGCCGCACCCCTTGCTGGACGGTGGCGAAGGTTGCAAGGCCTACGTCAAGCAATCGCGCGACAAGCTCAATCTGCGTCTGGCGGAGGAGGCCGGCAAATGATCGTGGAGGTTACTCCTTGATCACCTGCAGCATCACCTTGCCGATGTGTGCGCTGGTTTCCATCAGCGCGTGCGCTTCGGCGGCCTGCTCCAACGGGTAGGTGCGGTAGATCATCGGCTTGATCAAGCCGTCCTCGATCAGCGGCCACGCTCGCGCGCGCAGCTGGCGGGCGATGGCGGCCTTGAACTCCACCGGGCGCGGACGCAGCGTGGAACCGGTCACGCTCAATCGCCGCAGCAGAATCTGCCCGAGCGGCACCTCGGCGCGCGACCCGCCCAGCAGCGCGATGAACACCAGCCGCCCGTCGTCGGCCAGGCAGTTGATCTCGCGCGGCACATAGGAGCCGCCCACCATGTCCAGGATCACGTCGGCGCCCCTGCCGCCGGTGGCCGCCTTGACCACTTCGACAAAATCCTCGGTCCGGTAATTGATCGCCCGGTCGGCGCCCAGCTCGACGCAGGCGCGGCATTTTTCATCCGAGCCGGCGGTGGCGAACACGCGGTGGCCCATAGCCTTGGCCAGCTGGATCGCCGCCACGCCGATGCCCGACGTGCCGCCTTGCACCAGCAAGGTCTCGGCCGGCGCCAGCGCGGCGCGGTCGAACACATTGCTCCACACGGTGAAGAAGGTCTCCGGCAGCGACGCCGCCTCCAGCAGGGACAAGCCCCTGGGGATCGGCAAACACAGCTCGATCTGCGCCGGGCAGTACTGCGCATAGCCGCCGCCCTGGACCAGCGCGCAGACCATGTCGCCGATATGAAAGCCGCTGTCGCCGACATGGCCGGCGACGATCTCGCCCGCCACTTCCAGGCCCGGCAAATCGGAGGCGCCGGGCGGCACCGGATATTTGCCGGCGCGCTGCAGCAGGTCGGGCCGGTTGATGCCGGCCGCGTGGACTTTGATCAGCACCTGTCCCGGCAGCAGCGACGGGCGCTGGCGCTCGCACAGTTGCAGGACTTCGGGTTCTCCCGGGTGTGTGATTTCGATGGCACGCATGGCTTCCTCTTGTGTTTTTGTGGATAGCCGATGGTAGGCGCGGGCCCGGAAAAATCACCATGACCGCAGTCAATTTTCCGCAAGACGGACGGCGTTGCGGCCATCTGGCGAATCTTGACCGCGGTCAATGAGCATTTACACATGCCTTGCCTATGATGGGTTCAAATCTGGCGCATTCCCGTATTCGCTCCATCCCGCGCCGCAGCAAAATTAAGTTAGCCAAGTGTGCGCCCGCGCGGCGCATACTAACGAAAAAATTATAAATGTTTGGAGACAGTAACATGAGCAAAGCATTAGACGGGGTGCGCGTCCTGGACTTCACCCATGTGCAGTCGGGACCGACCTGCACCCAATTACTCGCCTGGTTCGGCGCCGACGTGATCAAGGTGGAACGGGCCGGGGAGGGCGACGCCACGCGCGGCCAGCTGCGCGACATTCCCGGCGTCGACAGCCTGTATTTCACCATGCTGAACCACAACAAGCGCTCGATCACGCTCGACACCAAGAAGGCCATGGGCAAGCAGGTGCTGGAGACCCTGATCAAGGACTGCGACGTGCTGGTCGAGAACTTCGCCCCGGGCGCGCTGGACCGCATGGGCTTCAGCTGGGAACGCATCCAGGAACTGAACCCGCGCATGATCGTGGCCTCGGTCAAGGGCTTCGGTCCCGGCCCCTACCAGAATTGCAAGGTCTACGAGAACGTCGCCCAGTGCGTCGGCGGCGCGGCGGCCACCACCGGTTTCGACGACGGCCCGCCGGTGGTCAGCGGCGCGCAGATCGGCGACAGCGGCAGCGGCCTGCACCTGGCGCTCGGCATCGTCACCGCGCTGTACCAGCGCAACGCCAGCGGCCGCGGGCAGAAGGTCGACACCGCCATGCAGGACGCGGTGCTGAACCTGTGCCGCGTCAAGCTGCGCGACCAGCAGCGGCTGGAACGCACCGGCACGATGGAGGAATATCCGCAGTTCGCCAACGGCACCTTCGGCGACTCGGTGCCGCGCGCCGGCAACGCTTCCGGCGGCGGCCAGCCGGGCTGGATCCTCAAGTGCAAGGGCTGGGAGACCGATCCCAACGCCTACATCTACTTCATCGCCCAGGCGCCGGTGTGGCCGGCGATCTGCCAGGTGATCGGGCGCGAAGGCTGGATCACCGACCCCGACTACGCCACCGCGCGCGCGCGCCTGCCGCGGCTGATGGCTATCTTCGCCACGGTCGAGGAGTGGACGCGCGAGCACACCAAGTTCGAGGTGATGGACATCCTCAACAAGTTCGACATTCCCTGCGGCCCCATCCTGTCGATGAAGGAAATCGCCGAGGAACCGTCGCTGCGCGCCAGCGGCACCATCGTCGAGGTCGATCATCCGGAGCGCGGCAAGTACCTGACGGTGGGCAATCCGATCAAGCTGTCCGACAGCGCCACCGAGGTCACCCGTTCGCCGCTGCTGGGCGAGCACACCGAAGAGGTCTTGCGTGAACTCGGCTACAACGCCCAGCAGATCGCCGCGCTGCGTGAAGAACGTGTCATCTAGGCAGCTGCGCGCCATGCCCGGTCACGCGGCCAACCTGAACATCCTGTTCGGCGAGCTGGGTTTCCTGGACCGGTTCGAAGCGGCCGCGCAGGCCGGCTTCGAGGGCGTGGAATTCCTGTTCCCGTACTCGTATCCGGTCGAGCAGATCGCGCACCGGCTGTGCAGCCACGGGCTGCAGCTGGTGCGCTACTGCCTGCCGGCCGGCGACTGGGGCGGCGGCGAGCGCGGCATCGCCTGCCATCCTTCGCGCACCGGCGAGTTCCGCTACGGCGTCGAGGAGGCGATCCGCTACGCCCGGCCGCTGGGCGTGCGCCAGCTGCGCTGCCTGGCCGGGCTGCAGCCGGCGGACGTGACGCCGGAGCTGGCGCGGCTGACCCTGGTGGACAATCTGCGCTACGCCGCCGGGCTGCTCAAGCCGCACGGCATCGCCCTGCAGATCGCGCTGCGCGACGCGCTCGGCGTGGCCAACGAGCCGGGCTATTTCATCACCGGCGGCGGCCAGGCGCTCGACATCATCCGCGACACCGGCTCGGACAACCTGTTCCTGCCCGACCAGGGCGACCATCCATGAAACCGCACACCCGCATCTACACCCACGTCGATTGCTACGACCACCAGCCGGGCGAGGGCCACCCGGAATCGCCGCAGCGGCTGGCGGTGGTGCTGGAGGCGCTCAAGACGCCCGAGTTCGCCGCGCTGGACTGGCAGGAGGCGCCGCTGGGCACCCGCGCCCAGACCGAACTGATACACGACGCCGATTATTACGACGCCGTCTCCGAGGCGGTGCCGCTGCGGGGCACGGTGCCGCTGGACGGCGGCGACACCATGCTGTCGCCCGGCTCCTGGCGGGCGGTCATGCGCTGCATCGGCGCGGCCTGCGCCGGCATCGACGACGTCATGCTGGGCGAGGCGGTCAACGTGTTCTGCGCGACGCGGCCGTGCGGCCACCATGCCGAGCCGGACCGGGCGATGGGCTTTTGCATCTTCAACCAGGCCGCCATCGCCGCCGCCCACGCCAGCCGCAGCTACCGGCTGGAGCGGGTGGCGGTGATCGATTTCGACGTCCACCACGGCAACGGCACGCAGGCGGCGTTCGCGCCGCTGCCGGGGCTGTTCTACGCGTCGTGCCACCAGTCGCCGCTGTATCCGGGCACCGGCCTGCGCAGCGAAACCGGCAGCCGCAACAACATCCTCAACGTGCCGCTGCCGCCAGGCTGCGATTCGGCCATGTTCCGCGACCGCGTGCGGCTCGACATGCTGCCGGCGCTGCGCGCCTGGGCGCCGCAGCTGCTGGTGATCTCGGCCGGCTTCGACGCCCACCGCGACGATCCGCTGGCCGGCCTGCAGCTGGTGGACGACGACTTCCACTGGATCACGCAAGAGCTGATGGCGATCGCCGCCGACACCGCGCAGGGCCGCATCGTCTCCATCCTCGAAGGCGGCTACAGCGTCAGCGGACTGGCCGGCGGCACGGCCGCCCACGTGCGCGCCTTGATGACATCCAAACGCTGAGCGCTCGATTCACGAGGGCGGGCAACGCGGTGTCGAATAGAGGCCGGGTCTTGGGTATTCCAAAAACCAACTTAGTCTAATTCCGTCTAAGCCCGTCCCACTTCGGCTAACCCAGTCTAAAAATTTGTACCTGCCGTCTAAAACGGTCCATGAAATCCGCACCTCGCGCTAATTCTAGTGCGTCTTAGACCGCGACAGTCTAAAGTGAACCAAAGTTCTTTTCTGAGGTCCAACTTATAGACCCTTTTCGAAAGGACCCAGTCATGACATATGAAGCGAAGCAACCCGTATATCTTCCCGTAGTCGACTTCCTTAATTTGGAATTCCATTTGATGGATGCGCGGCCGGGAGTTAAGCCTGATGCTTTTGTGACAGAGCTTGTTCAACGCTGGTTGGCGATTGAAATGAGCCGGCTCGCGACACGCAAGAACGGCCGCGCTCTGCGCGGTTTTCAATGGAAGGGTGTCTTCCTACCCGAAGGAACTCACCTGCGAACCAGCTACCTCGACAGCATTGAATTCGCCCAAGTGGTGGGTGATCGTATCCGCTCTGATGATGGCGAGTACTTGACTCCTTCTCTGTTTGCCAATCGCCACACGACGGGGCGCAATGCCTGGCGCTTTGTTTGGTTGCGCTTTCCCGGCGACGACTACTGGATACGTGCCGACAATTGCCGGGGCAGCGCTGCCAAGAAGCTGCAAGGTCACGTACTCAGCGGCTGTGAGGTTGAGGCGTCCGAACCAGTCTAAAACACCAGGCTGGAGAGTCTAAATCGGTCCAGAGGTTTCTTGGCAGAGGCGATTTCAGTCTAGAGAATCGAGCCGATTGTCTATCCCGGTCTAAAAAACCAGACACACCGGCGATTCTGGACTCCTTTAGCCCGAATTGCCGCGTTTTCGACCGAATTAGACTTTATGGCCGCAAAGAATACCGGCATCTCAGGCCCACCGCTGCCTTTTCATGCGGCTGGTGCCAGGTACTGCTCGATCAGCGCCGCGCCGTCGCTGAGCAGGAATTGCTTGAACGCCAGCGCGACCGGCGGCAGGCGCTTGTTCTTGCGGTGCACCACATACCAGTTCAGCATCACCGGAAAACCCTCGACCTCCAGCACCACCAGGCTGCCGGCCTTCAGTTCCTGGCTGATGGTGTGCGCCGACAGGAAGGCCACGCCCATGCCGGCGATGACGGCCTGCTTGATGGTCTCCGTGCTGCGGATCTCCATCGCCACGTTCAGCCGCTCCAGGTGCGCGCCGAAGCCGTCCTCCATTGAATTCCACGTATCCGATCCGCGCTCGCGCACCACGAACGGCTCGCTGACGATGCGCTCGATGGCGATGCGGCGCTGGCCCGCCAGCGGGTGCTGGGGCGGCGCCACGATCACGTACGGGTGGGGCGCGAAGGCCGCGTGCGCGGCGTCGGCCTGCTGCGGCGGGCGCACCATCACCGCCAGGTCGGTCTGGTTGCTGACCAGCTGCTCCAGCAGCTCGGCGCGGTTGTGCACCGTCAGGTTCAGCTTGACGCCCGGATGGCGCCGCGCAAATTCCACCATCAGGCGCGGGAAGAAATAGTCGCCGGCACTGATGACGGCCACGTTCAGCTTGCCGCCGGCGATGCCGCGGAACTGCGTCAGCGCGTCCTCCGCCTCCTGGAACTGCTGGATGATGGCGCGGCTGTGGTACAGCAGCTCGGCGCCGCCCGGCGTCAGGTACACCTTCTTGCCCAGCTGTTCGAACAGCACCAGGCCGGCGTGGCCTTCCAGCGTCTTGATCTGGGTCGACACCGCCGGCTGCGTCAGGTGCAGTTCAGCGGCCGCGCGCGAAAAACTCAGGTGGCGCGCCACCGCTTCAAACACTTTCAACTGGCGCAGCGTCGCGTGTTTCATGGTTCTGCCTATGTATACAGGATCGTGAATGGAAATGCCAAAAAGCTTTAACTATACCTAATCATTGTTACGCCCTACGATGCATTGGTCAACAGACAAATTCAAAAACACGGAGGAGCAGACATGAGCACCCTGAGCTATTTGCAAGCCGATATCACCGACCTGGCCGACGCGCAGCGCCAGGCCTACAACGCGGCCTTTTACGAACTGGGCCTGCGCTGGCATTGGGACAGCGCCGACTACGATTGCCAGATGTGCGTGGAGAGCCAGCGCGCGCACCTGCGCCGCTACCTGGAGAGCCGCCACCCGCACATGCTGCGCGTGTACGACGCCGACTTCCTGGTCAACGCGATCCAGGTGACGATGGCGCGCTGCCTGGAAAAAAGCACCGGCGCCGGCGCTGACCCGTCCGCCGCCATGACCAACTGGGCGGTGTTCCAGCACGGCGACATCGGCTTTTGAGTCCGGCCCGAAGTCATTCCAAAGCCAATCAAAAGTCAGTTGCCAATTTGAAATAAATACAAGTTTCTGATTCTTAACCGCGGTCAAGGATTTCGCGGGACGCATCTTCCACAATCGGCTCATTCTCCGGCGGCCTTGAAGCGAAACAGGCGGGGCCGACAGAGTTGAGCTTCCACGATTCGGTAAAAAGGGAACATGTCTGGCGGCAATGCTGGCCAGCCTGTATAACGTAATTCAATAACACCAAGAGATTCGCACAGCGATCCAGAAGGAGACAAGTCATGAGCCATCCAAGTCAAGTGCATCTGACTGACCATGATGCCTACAGCAGGAAAACCAGCAACCGCTGGGTCCAGCTGGTATTCGGCATCATTTGCATGGGGTTGGTCGCCAACCTGCAGTACGCATGGACTTTGTTCGTCACGCCGATGGAGGCCCAGAACCACTGGGGTCTGTCGGCCATTCAATTATCGTTTTCCATTTTTATCCTGGTTGAAACCTGGCTGGTGCCGGTCGAAGGCTGGCTGGTCGACAAGTTCGGTCCGCGTCCGGTGGTGGCCATCGGCGCCGTGTTCGCGGCGGCCGGCTGGATCATCGATTCCCGCGCCACCACGCTGACCGAGCTGTATATCGCGGCAGTCATCGCCGGCATCGGCGCCGGCTGCGTCTACGGCACCTGCGTCGGCAACGCGCTCAAGTGGTTCCCGGACAAGCGCGGCCTGGCCGCCGGCTTGACGGCCGCCGGCTTCGGCGCCGGCGCCGCGGTCACCGTCATCCCCATCGGTAACATGATCCAGGACTCGGGCTACCAGCATGCGTTCATGTTCTTCGGCATCCTGCAGGGCGTGCTGATCCTGATCCTGGCGATGTTCATGGTGCGGCCGAAGGCGCCGCGTGGCGTGCAGGTGGCGCCGCGCATCGTCACCACCAAGGTCGACTACCCGACCGGCAAGATGATACGCCAGCCGCTGTTCTGGCTGATCTATGCGATGTTCGTCGCCGTCGCCGCCGGCGGCCTGATGGCCACCGCGCAGATCGGCCCGATCGCCAAGGACTACGGGCTGGCCAAGCTGCCGATCACGCTGTTCGGCATCACGCTGCCGCTGCTGACGATGACGCTGTCGATCGACAACCTGTGCAACGGCTTCACCCGTCCGCTGTGCGGCTTCATCTCCGACCGTCTGGGCCGCGAGAACACCATGTTCGTGGTGTTCCTGGGTGAAGGCCTGTCGATCCTCGGGCTGATGAAGTTCGGCCACGATCCGGTCGCCTTCATGGTGTTCGCCGCGCTGTTGTTCCTGTTCTGGGGCGAGATCTTCTCGATCTTCCCGGCCATCTGCGCCGACACCTACGGCGTCAAGTTCGCCGCAGGCAACGCCGGTACGCTGTACACCGCCAAGGGCACGGCTTCGCTGCTGGTGCCGCTGGCCTCGGTGCTGTCGGCCGGCGGCAACTGGGACCGGGTGTTCATCGCCGCGGCCAGCATCACGATACTGGCCGCCTGCGCCGCCAAGTTCATCCTGGCACCGGCCCGCAAGCGCTTCATCGAAAACGCCAACGCCATCCACGACGACGAGAACAAGGTGGTCACGACCGGCTATCACGGCCGCAACATGGACGGCGTTCCGCTGGCCAGCAAGCAGGCAAGCTGACCCGGCTGCCATAACACCGACCGGCCGGGCCATCCGCCCACGCCGGTCCGGTGCCGGAAGGCGCGCCGCGAACCTCGCCGCCCGCCGTCCCTCCCTCGCGCGGCCTGTCGCCGCGCTCCCGTAGCGCTCCAAGGAGAATCCAAAATGATACAACGCTGGCTGCGTTTCCAGCACCTTGACACGGTGCGCTTCGGTACCCTGGAAGGCAACAAGATCCGGGTCTACCAGGGCGACATGTTCGACTATCCGACCATGACCCCGTACTGCCTGCACATCGACGATGTGACGCTGCTGACGCCCGTGGTGCCGGGCAAGGTGCTGGCGATGTGGAACAACTTCCACGCGCTGGGCCAAAAGCTGGGGCTGGAACCGCCGCCCGAGCCGCTGTACCTGCTGAAGACCCCGAATTCCTACCTGGCGCCCGGTGGCACGATCCGCCAGCCGCTGTGCGACGCCAAGGTGGCGTTCGAAGGCGAGCTGGCCATCGTCATCGGCCAGACCTGCTTCAACGTCGCCGAAGAAGACGCGATGCAATACGTATTTGGCTATACCTGTGCCAATGATGTGACCGTCAACGACATCATCAAGCGCGATCCGACCTTCCCGCAGTGGGTGCGGGCCAAGGGCTTCGATACCTTCTGCCCGTTCGGCCCGGTGATCGCCACCGGGCTGGACCCGGCCATGCTGGTGGTGCGCACCTTCCTCAACAGCGAAGTGCGGCAGGACTACCCGATCAACGACATGGTGTTTTCGGTGGCCCAGCTGGTCAGCCGGATTTCACGCGACATGACGCTGGATCCGGGCGACATCCTGCTGTGCGGCACCTCGGTCGGCGTCGGTTCGATGCGGCCGGGCAGCATCATCGAGGTTGAGATCGACGGCATTGGCAAGCTCAGCAACCGTTTCGAGTAAAACCAAGGAGCAGCAACATGAAGATCGCAATAGTAGGCGCGGGAGCGATAGGGGGGTATGTGGGAGCGATGCTGGCGCTGGCGGGGGAGGACGTGACGTTCCTGGTCCGCGGCGCCAACCTGGCGGCGATACGCGGCAACGGCATCAAGCTGATCGCCCATGACGGCGTGGAGCGGGTCGCCACCAACGTGAAGGCCACCGACGACTATGCGGCCGCCGGGCCGCAGGACATCGTCATCCTGGCGCTGAAGGCGCATCAGGTGGCGGCGGTGGCGGGACAGCTGCACAAGCTGTTCGGCCCGGACACCTGCGTGGTGACCATGCAGAACGGCATCCCGTACTGGTATTTCCACCGCCACGGCGGCGAGCTGGCGGGACGCCATGTGCGCAGCGTCGATCCGGACGGCGACCTGAGCACGCTGATCCCGCCGGAACGGGTGATCGGCTGCGTGGTCTACCCGGCGTCGGAACTGGTGGCGCCGGGCGTGGTGCGGCACGTCGAGGGCGAGCGCTTCCCGGTGGGCGAGCTGGACGGCTCGAACAGCGACCGGGTGCACATGGTGTCGGAGTGCCTGACGCGCGCCGGCTTCAAGGCGCCGGTGCTGGAGGACATCCGCGCCGAGATCTGGCTCAAGCTGTGGGGCAACCTGACCTTCAACCCGATCAGCGCGCTGTCGCACTCGACCTTGGTCGACATCTGCCAGTTCCCGCTGGCGCGCGAGCTGGCGGCCGACATGATGCGCGAGGCGCAGGCCATCGCGGCCAAGCTGGGCATCAGCTTCCGCGTGACCCTGGAAAAACGCATCGCCGGCGCGGAAAAGGTGGGCCAGCACAAGACCTCGATGCTGATGGATATCGAGGCGGGCAGGGGGCCGGAGATCGACGCGCTGGTGGGCTCGGTGGTGGAGCTGGGTAGGCTGACCGGCACGCCGACGCCGCATATCGATTCGGTCTACGCGCTGGTCAAGCTGCTGGAGCGCACCATGGCCGAGGAAAGCGGCCAGGTGCGGCTGCTGAAGGTGGCTTGAACGAAAAAAAGCCGCCTGTCCGCGTCGCGCGGGCAGGCGGCTTTTTATCGAATATTACATGCCCCAGTGGAAGGCGGCGTCCGACTTGTCGCCCTTGGTGTCGGCGTCCAGCTGCTCGCGCAGGCGCACGGCCAGCAGGGTCTCGATGAAGCCGATCAGGCTGAACGGGGCCGCCGGTGCGGTGCCTGGAATGGTTTGTTTGTTGGTAATGGTGGTCATGGTAGTTTCCTTTAAGATAAAAATCGGTGCCAGCGCGTTGGGTATGAAACGAGTATAGGCAGGCCGGCTGCCCACCGCTAATTGCGAGCCCCTATATCAGATATGCCATTTCTGAATAATATCTATGAGAAATGCGCTTTAGCCTGATATTTCTAATTTCGGGAAACTTGACCGCGGTCAAGTTTTCACTGGCGTTCCGTCAGATTTTACCTTGATTTTTCAAACGGCTGAGCGTCTCCGGCGACAGGTTCAGGTACGACGCCAGTTGTTTCTTCGGCAAGCGCTCGAACAATTCCGGGTGCTTGCGCACGAAACGGTGCACCCGCCCGGGCGCGTCGAGCAGATGCAGGGTGATGGTATGGCCCATGATCTCGCTCATCAGCCGCATCACCTCGAACTCGAAATTGTGCTTGATCTGCGTGTGGCTTTCCAAAAACGCCACCCACTGCGGCATCGGCAGCTTGGCCACGCGCACCTTGGTCACGCCGACGATGCTGTACGGCGTCGGCGTTTTCAGGCGCCAGGCCGCGTAGCTGGTCTCGATGTCGCGCTCGGCCGCAAAGCGCAAGATCATTTCCTTGGCTTCCTGGTTGGTCACCACGCGCTTGAGCACGCCGTCGAGGATGAAGTACTGCTCCATCTCGTGCACGCCCTGGTTCAGCAGCAGGTCGCCTTTCTGGTAGTCGACGATGGTGAGGAAGGGTTCGAGCGACGCCATCTCGCTGTCGCGCAGCTCCTTCAGGACCAGGTTCTGCCGAAGTTGGACACGGATGATGTTGCGTTCAGGATGGCTAGCCAACAGCGTCATAGATTGTTCGATACTTATTTTGAAATGTTGGACATCTTCCGATGAAAATTGACCGCGGTCAATGAGAGAAAACAAGTGCGCTCGCTATGATGGCCCCAACAACTAGCCCGGACCGTGTAACCGGGGAGTCGCGTGGCAGGACCTTCATTAAACCAATATAAGAGACACTCATCATGACAAATAACACACAGTCATCCGAACAGACCGACGGTTTTCACCTGGTAATCGATGCACTGAAACACAACGACATCGACACCATCTTCGGCCTGGTGGGCATTCCGATCACCGACCTGGCGCGCCTGGCGCAGGCTGAAGGCATGCGCTTCATCGGCTTCCGTCATGAGCAGCACGCGGGCAACGCCGCCGCCATCGCCGGCTACATGACGCAGAAGCCCGGCATCTGCCTGACCGTGTCGGCGCCTGGCTTCCTCAACGGCCTGACCGCGCTGGCCAACGCCACCACCAACTGCTTCCCGATGATACTGATCAGCGGTTCGAGCGAGCGTGAAATCGTCGACCTGCAGCAGGGCGACTACGAAGAGATGGACCAGCTGAACGCCGCCAAGCCGTACGCCAAGGCCTCGTACCGCATCAACAAGGCCGAGGACATCGGCATCGGCGTGGCGCGCGCGATCCGCGCCGCCGTCTCGGGCCGTCCCGGCGGCGTCTACCTGGACTTGCCGGCGCAGCTGCTGGCGCAAGTCATCGATGCCGAGCACGGCCGCAAGTCGCTGGTCAAGGTGGTCGATCCGGTGCCGCGCCAGATTCCTGCGCCGGACTCGGTGCAGCGCGCGCTGGACTTGCTGAAGGGCGCGAAAAAGCCGCTGATCCTGCTGGGCAAGGGCGCCGCCTACGCCCAGGCCGATGCCGACATCCGCGCGCTGGTTGAAGAGTCCGGCATTCCCTACCTGCCGATGTCGATGGCCAAGGGCCTGCTGCCCGACACCCACGAGCAGTCGGCCTCGGCCGCCCGTTCCTACGTGCTGGCCGAAGCCGACGTGGTGGTGCTGGTCGGCGCCCGCCTGAACTGGCTGCTGGCGCACGGCAAGGGCAAGACCTGGGGCGTGCCCAAGCAGTTCATCCAGATCGACATCTCGCCGACCGAAATCGACAGCAACGTGGCGATCGCCGCGCCGCTGATCGGCGACATCGGTTCCTGCGTGTCGGCGCTGCTGAGCGGCATCCGCAGCGGCGGCCACGGCAAGCCCGACGCGGCCTGGACCGGCGCCATCGCCGAGCGCAAGGACAAGAACCTGACCAAGATGGCCGGCATGCTGAACCAGAATCCGTCGCCGATGAACTTCCACAGCGCGCTGCGGGCCATCCGCGACGTGCTCAAGACGCGGCCCGACATCAACGTCGTCAACGAAGGCGCCAACACGCTGGACTTCGCCCGCAGCATCATCGACATGTACGAGCCGCGCAAGCGTTTCGACTCCGGCACCTGGGGCATCATGGGCATCGGCATGGGCTACGCGATCGGCGCCGCCGTCACCAGCGGCAAGCCGGTGGTGGCGATCGAGGGCGACAGCGCGTTCGGCTTCTCCGGCATGGAGCTGGAAACCATCTGCCGCTATGAACTGCCGGTGGTCACCATCGTCTTCAACAACAACGGCGTTTACCGCGGCACCGACGTCAACCCGACCGGCGGCAAGGATGTCGCGCCGACCGTGTTCGTCAAGAACGCCCGCTACGACAAGATGATCGAGGCCTTCGGCGGCGTCGGCTACCACGTCACCAACCCGGAGGAAATGACCAAGGCGCTGACGGAAGCGATCGCATCGGGCAAGCCGACGCTGATCAACGCCGTCATCGACGAAACCGCAGGCACCGAGAGCGGCCGCCTGACCAACCTGAATCCCAGCACTGCAGGCAAGAAGTAAGTCTAATTACATCAGGAGACTAGACATCATGACTAAACCGTTAGAAGGCATCAAGATCATCGATTTCACCCACGTGCAAGCCGGTCCGGCCTGCACTCAGCTGCTGGCCTGGTATGGCGCCGATGTGATCAAGGTCGAGCGCCCGGGCGCAGGTGACGTCACCCGCTCGCAATTGCGCGACATTCCCGGCGTCGACGCGCTGTACTTCACCATGTTGAACAGCAATAAGAAGTCGCTGACCCTGGACACCAAGACTCCGGAAGGCAAGGAAGTGCTGACCCGCTTGATCAAGCAGTCCGACGTGCTGGTGGAAAACTTCGGCCCCGGCGCGCTGGACCGCATGGGCTTCACCTGGGAACACATCCGCGAACTGAACCCGGGCATGATCGTCGCGTCGGTCAAGGGCTTCAGCGACGGCCACCACTACGAAGACTTGAAGGTGTATGAAAACGTGGCGCAGTGCGCCGGCGGCGCCGCCTCGACCACCGGCTTCGACGACGGCCCGCCGACCGTCAGCGCCGCCGCGCTGGGCGACAGCAACACCGGCATGCACCTGGCGATCGGCATCCTGACCGCGCTGCACGCCCGCAACCGCAACGGCGGCAAGGGCCAGAAGGTGGCCGTGTCGATGCAGGACAGCGTGTTGAACCTGTGTCGCGTCAAGCTGCGCGACCAGCAGCGCCTGGACCGCATTGGCTACCTGGAAGAGTATCCACAGTACCCGCACGGCAGCTTCACCGACGTGGTGCCGCGCGGCGGCAACGCCGGCGGTGGCGGCCAGCCGGGCTGGGTGCTCAAGTGCAAGGGCTGGGAGACCGACAAGAACGCCTACATCTACTTCACCATCCAGGGCCACGCCTGGGCGCCGATCTGCCGCGCCATCGGCAAGCCGGAGTGGATCGAGGATCCTGCCTACATGACCGCCGCGGCGCGCCAGGACAAGATCTTCGACATCTTCGGCACCATCGAAGCCTGGCTGGCCGACAAGACCAAGTTCGAGGCGGTCAACGTGCTGCGCAAGTTCGACATTCCTTGCGCGCCGGTGATGACGATGAAGGAGCTGGCCAACGACCCGTCGCTGCGCGAGAGCGGCACGATCACCGAGGTCGACCACAAGGAACGCGGCAAGTACCTGACCGTCGGCAGCCCGATCAAGTTCTCCGACCTGAAGGTGGAAATCACCGGCTCGCCGCTGCTGGGCGAGCACACCAACGAAGTGCTGGAAACGCTGGGCTACAGTTCCAAGGAAATCGCCGCGCTGCACGCCGCGTCGGCGGTATGATAGGCAACTAGCAGACCGAGAAGGGCGGACCTGGTTCCGCCCTCGTTCATTTTTGGAGACAGCCATGCAGACAACAGATTACCAGCAGCTGGTCGAGGCCATCGGCGACGCGGTGGTGGTGTGCGACGCCGCCGGCGCGATCATCGTGTGGAACGACGCCGCGGTGCGCATGTTCGGCTTCACGCGCGACGACGCGCTGGGCAAGTCGCTCGACCTGATCATTCCGGAACGCCAGCGGGGGCGCCACTGGGACGGCTACAACAAGTCCATGGCCACCGGCCAGACCCGCTACGGCAGCGACGTGCTGCGTGTGCCGGCGCTGCACAAGGATGGCCGCACCCTATCGATCGCGTTCACGGTGGCGATGCTGTACGACGACGCCCGCAAGGTGACGGCCATCGTGGCCGTGGTCCGCGACGAAACCGTGCGCTGGGCCGAGGAACGCCAGTTGCGCGTCCGTCTGGCGCAGCTGGAAGCGGCGGCGGCTCCGGCTTCCACGCTGACCTAGATCGCGCCATGGCCGACAGCATTTCCCTGCGCTGCGTCGTGCTCACCGTCAGCGGCAGCCGCACCGCCGCCGACGACACGTCCGGCGACCTGCTGGCGCAACGCCTGCAGGCCGCCGGCCACCGGCTGCTGCGACGCGCCATCGTCTCCGACAATCTCTACCAGATCCGCCGCGTGTTGAGCGACTGCATCGCCGACAGCGAGGTGCAGGTGGTGCTGATGAACGGCGGCACCGGCTACGCCGCCAACAACGTGGTGCCGGAAGCGGTGCTGCCGCTGCTGGACCGCGAAGTGCCGGGCTTCGGCGAATTGATGCGCCAGCTGTCCTATGCCGACGTCGGCACGTCCGCCATGCAGGCCAGGACGCTGGCCGGCTTCGCCAACGGCAAGCTGATCTTCTGCCTGCCGGGATCGACCGGCGCCTGCGCGCTGGCCTGGGACGGCATCCTGGCCGAACAGCTGGACAGCCGCCATAAACCCTGCAACTTCGCCTCCCACCTTGCTTCCATGTCAAATTAGTATATTTGCCTTCATAAAAATCATTGGTTAAGCTGCAAGCGGCGCCGTAGCATGGCGGCCATGCTACCCCCTCAGCTTATGAAAGAACCATGATGTCAGCAATCCAGTCAGCCTCAGCTATCAAGCTCGCGATCGTCGGCGTCGGCAAGATCGTCCACGACCAGCACCTGCCGGCCGTCGCCGCCAATGCCGATTTCCAGCTGGTCGCCTCGGCCAGCCGCAACAACACGGTCGAGGGCCTGCCGGGCTTCCGCTCGATCGAAGAAATGCTGGCCGCCGTGCCCGATATCGACGCGGTGTCGCTGTGCATGCCGCCGCAGTACCGCTACGCGGCCGCGCATGCGGCGCTGTCGGCCGGCAAGCACGTGTTCCTGGAAAAGCCTCCCGGCGCCACGCTGTCGGAAGTGGCCGACCTCGAGGCGCTGGCGGCGTCCAGGGGATTGACCTTGTTCACCAGCTGGCATTCGCGCTATGCGCCGGCGGTCCAGCCGGCCAAGGCTTATCTGGCCGCGCATGCGCCGACCAGCATGCACGTGGTGTGGAAGGAAGACGTGCGCCACTGGCATCCGAACCAGGAATGGATCTGGCAGGCCGGCGGCCTGGGCGTGTTCGATCCGGGCATCAACGCGCTGTCCATCGTCACCGAAATCCTGCCGTCGTTGATCTTCCTCAACCGTGCCACACTGGAATTCCCGGAAAACCGCGACGCGCCCATCGCCGCGCAGCTGCACTTCCAGGATGCCGCCGGCATGCCGGTGCACGCCGAGTTCGACTGGCGCCAGACCGGCAAGCAAAGCTGGGACATCATCGTCGGCACGGCGGCGGGCGAGCTCAAGCTCAGTGACGGCGGCGCGCGGCTGTGGATCGCCGGCGTCGAGCAGCCGCTGGGCAAGGAGGCGGAATATCCGTCGCTGTACCGCCGCTTCGCCGAGCTGGTCCGGGCAGGGCGCCCGGACGTCGATGTGGCGCCGCTGCGCCACGTGGCCGACGCCTTCATGCTGGGCAAGCGCAGCGTCGTCGACGCCTTCCACGACTGAAGTACCGAAGGCCGGGTTCAGCCGACCTTGCCGACCGTCCGCACGCGCAGCACCCGCTCGGCGCCGACCATGTTGACGGCATAGCCGTTGCGGCCGGCCGCCTTGACGCCATACAGCGCCTCGTCGGCCGACTTCAGCACCTCGTCCGGCTGGGTGTGGGGCGCGCTGGTGACGGCGATGCCGACGCTGGCGGTCACCGACAGCTTCAGCCCGCCGATATCGAACGGCTGGGCCATCGCGCTGATGATGCGCTGGCCCAGCACGTTGATCTCCGACGGCGACGACAGCTGCTCGAACACCACGACGAATTCATCGCCGGCCAGCCGCGCCACGGTATCGGTGGCGCGCACGGCCCCCGACAGGCGGCGCGCGAACTCGATCAGCACGGCGTCGCCGGCGGCATGGCCGTGGGTGTCGTTGATCAGCTTGAACTTGTCGACGTCCAGCATGGCCAGGCCCACCGGCTGGCCGGCGCGGTCGCCCCGCGCCAGCGCGGTCGGCAGGAAGGCGTCGAACATGCGCCGGTTGTGCACGCCGGTCAGGGCGTCGGTGGTGGCCAGCAGCTGCAAGTCCTTTTCCACCTGCTCGCGGCGGCGCGTCAGGTTCTGGAAGGCGCGGCTCAGCAGGCCGAACTCGTCCAGGCGGTCGGTCTCCAGCGCGACCACGTCGGTGGGATCGCTGTCGATCCGCTCGACATGCAGGCGCAGCGTGCCGAGCGGCCGCAGCAGCCCCTTGATGATGACCCAGCCGAAGAACGCCGCGCACAGCGTGATCATCGAAATGGCGGCCAGCGCCCGCAGGCGGATGCTGAGCAGCGGCGCAAACACGCTGCGCAGCGGCCGCGCCAGCGCCACCGTCCAGTCGACGCGGCTCAGGCGTTTGTGCACCAGCAGCGTCGGCACGCCTTCGTCCAGCAGATCGTCCTGCCAGCCCTCGGGCGAGCTCAGCACCGCGTCGATCAGCACTTCGGTGCCGCCCGGTTGCTGGCGCAGCAGGAAGTCCTTGTTCGGATGGTGCACCACGACGCCGTCGGCGGTGACGATGAACAGGTAGCCGCCGCCGGCCTGGCTGAGGGCGTCCATCTGGCCTGAAAACGATGGCCGCAGCAGGTCGACCGAGCCGACCAGCACCGCGATGATCTCGCCCTGTTCATTTTCCAGCGGCTGGGTGACGACCACCACCGCCTTGTTGGTCATGGCGCTGCGGAACGGTTCGGAGACCAGGCCTTCCCTGAGCCGCACGGTGTCCTGGAAGTACTTGCGCGTCGAGGCGTTGATCGAGCCCTTGCGGCGGCGGTCGTTCAGGTTGGCGATGATGGTGCCGTTCATGTCGAACGCGGAGACGTTGAAGAACTCGTCGCGCAGCGTGTTGTGCGCTTCCAGCATTTCCTGGATGTCGTCGAGTTTCAGATCGTGGCCGCGGCGCGTTTCGATGGCCGACTTGAGCAGCTTCTGCTTGTTTTGCAGGTCGTTGTCGATGTAGGCGGCGGCACTGTTCAGCAGCGACAGTTCCTGCGCCGCCAGCACAGGCCGCATCTCGGCCTCGGAAATCAGCAGCGACACGCCGCCCACGCCTGTGGCGGCGATCAACACCATCAACGTGACCGTGGCGGTCACCTTGAATTTGAAGCTGTGCAGCACGCGGAGAAATGGCCCCACGATGTCTCCCCCGTACGCGCGATCGTGTCGCGCATCAATTATGTCCGGCCGATGGTAGGGGCCGGATACGCGGTCGCCTCGGGACTTGGGAAGGGGCCGCTTACCAGCTCATTATAGACCTTGGAGAAATTTCTGTTGGGAAATAAAATCCATGTAGTCGAGGAGCAACAGCGGGACCGCACCGCGCCATCGCGTAAAATACCGTGCCCTGTCCGCCGTTTGCCCATGAGCCCTGACCATCCCGACAATATTGCCGCCGCCGACTTTCGCCCGGACCTGATCCGTGGGCGCCAGCTGGTCACGTCCGCGTGGCTGGCGGCGCTGGCGTCCGGCGTGCGGGTGCACGGGGCGCCGGCGGCCGGCTGGCGGCTGATCGAAGTCGGCTGCGGCGGCGCCGCGCTGTTCGAGCAGGGCCACATTCCCGGCGCCGGCTACCTCGACACCTGCTACATCGAACAGCAGCCGCTGTGGAACAAGGTGGCGGACGACGCCTTGCTGGCGCTGCTGCTGGCGCGCGGCCTGCGCCACGACACCACGGTGATACTCTACGGCCGCAACAACCTCGCCGCCGCCCGCGCCGCCCACCTGCTGCTGTACGCGGGCGTGGCCGACGTGCGCCTGCTGGACGGCGGCTACGCGCTGTGGCTGGCCGGCGGCCATCCATGCGAGCGGGGGCCGGGCGCGCCGGGCGGCATGGTCCCGGCGGCCGATTTCGGCGCCGCGTTCCCGGCCCATCCCGAATACATGGTGGACACCGCGCAGGTGCAGGCCTTGCTGCGCCGGCAAGACGGCGTGCTGGCCAGCATCCGCACGGAGGCCGAGTTCACCGGCAAGGTCTCCGGCTACAGCTACATCGTGGCGCGGGGCGACATTCCGGGCGCGCGCTGGGGCCGGGCCGGCGAGGACGGCGACGTCAACAGCATGAGCGCCTACCAGCTGGCCGACGGCAGCATGAAGCCGGCGGCCGCCATCGCCGCGCAATGGGCCGCCAGCGGTATCGTGCCCGGCCGGCCGATCGCCTTCTATTGCGGCACCGGCTGGCGCGCGTCGATGGCGTTCTTCTATGCCTGGCTGATGGACTGGCCGCAAATCAGCGTTTACGACGGCGGCTGGTTCGAATGGAGCCACCACCACGGCCTGGCCTGCGACGCTTCCGCCTCCGGCCAGCGTTGCTGAGCTCCGCCGGGCACTTTCCAACTTTCCATACAAGCGACCCGCCGGCCATCCAGATTCCTGGATGGCGGCTGATCCCGCATTGCTATTTCCATAAAGAATTTCTTTAGTAATCAAGGGCTTGCTGCGGATTTTTGGTGCGCAAGCGGCTGGCACAGCCATTGCTATCTATGTCGCACCCGCGGCAGCCGCCGGGGCCCACGACAACAAGAAACTGGAGAAGCCAAGTGAAAAAGAAACGCCCATTAACGCTCTACATCCTGGTCGCGATGATCCTAGGTGTGCTGGTCGGCTACGCCTGCCACGAAACCTTCCCCGACAAAAAGCTCAGCGCCGACATCGCCAGCCACATCTCCATCGTCACCGACGTGTTCCTGCGTCTGATCAAGATGATCATCTCGCTGCTGGTGTTCTCGACCCTGGCGGTCGGCATCGCCCACATGGGCGACGCCAAGGCTGCCGGCCGCGTCGGCATCAAGGCCATGGGCTGGTTCGTGATCGCCTCGCTGGCGTCGCTGACGCTGGGCATGCTGCTGTCTAACCTGATGCAGCTGGGCGCCCATCTGGGCCTGCCGCTGCCGCCGGTCGACGCCGCCACGGGTCTTAAAACCTCGGCCTTCACGCTCAAGGAATTTGTCGCCCACATGGTGCCGAAGTCGCCGATCGAGGCGATGGCCAACAATGAAATCCTGCAGGTGCTGGTGTTCGCCGTCTTCTTCGGCAGCGCGCTGGGCGCGCTGGGCGAGGCGGGCGCCAAGCTGACCGCCGTGATCGACCAGCTGGCGCAAGTGATGCTGCGCATTACCGGCGCCATCATGAACCTGGCGCCGCTGGCGGTGTTCGCGGCGATGGCCTCGGTCATCACCACCAACGGCCTCGGCATCCTGGCCACCTTCGCCAAATTCATGGGCGGCTTCTACCTCGGCCTGGCGTGCCTGTGGGCCTTGCTGGTGCTGGGCGGCTTCCTGTTCCTCGGCAAGCGCGTGTTCCGCCTGATCGGGCTGATACGCGAACCCTTCCTGCTGGCGTTTTCCACCGCCAGTTCCGAGGCGGCCTATCCCAAGCTGCTGCTGGCGCTGGACCGCTTCGGCGTGCAGCGCAAGATCTCCAGCTTCGTGCTGCCGATGGGCTATTCCTTCAACCTGGACGGCTCGATGATGTACTGCACCTTCGCCGTGCTGTTCATCACCCAGGCCTACGGCATCGAGCTCTCGCTCGGCACCCAGATCACCATGCTGCTGTTGCTGATGGTGACCTCGAAAGGCATCGCCGGCGTGCCGCGCGCGTCGCTGGTGGTGATCGCCGCCACGCTGAACCAGTTCCATATTCCGGAAGCCGGCCTGCTGCTGTTGATGGGCATCGACCAGTTCCTCGACATGGGCCGCTCGGCCACCAATGCGGTCGGCAACGCGGTCGCCACCGCCGTCGTCGCCAAGTGGGAAGGCGCGCTGGACCCGGAGCCTCAGGCATCGACCGTCGCCGAAATGCGCGCGGCTTGAATAAAAATATAAAAGAGGAGATTGAATTGATTCAAAAGTACATCTTGAGCGCCATGGCGCTGGGGCTGGTTACGCTGGGCGCGCAGGCGCAATCGTCGGTCACCGTGTATGGCGTGGCCGACGCCGGCCTGGTGCTGGAGCGCGGCGGCAGCGCCGGTTCGGTGGAGAAGGTCAGCAGCGGCGTGGCCTCCGGCTCGCGCATCGGCTTCCGGGGCAAGGAAGACCTGGGCGACGGCCTGACGCTGACCTTCATCCTGGAAAACGGCTACGCCCTCGATACCGGCGCCGCCGGGCAGGGCGGCCTGCTGTTCGGCCGTCAGGCCTTGCTGTGCCTGACCGGCCGGGCCGGGGCGCTGAGCATCGGCCGCCAGTACACGCCGTTCTACAAGGCGCTCAACAATGTGGCCGACCCGTTCGTCACCGGCATGGCGGGCAATGCGCAAAACCTGTTCGCCAACAATTCGCGCGTCGACAACGCGGTCGAATACATCACGCCGCGCGCCGGCGGTTTTGCGGCCGACGTGCAATACGGCTTGGGCGAAACGGCCGGCGACAGCGCCAGCAACCGCTACCTCGGCGCCAGCGGCAGCTACGAAAACGGCCCGCTGAGCGTGGTGATCGCGCACCAGCGGCGCGACAACAGCGGCGCCACCGCGCACAGCCGCAACACCATGCTGGTGGGGCGCTACCGCTTCGGCGAAGTGACCGGCCACCTGGCGCACGCGCGCAACCGCGACCTGCTGGGCAACGACAGCCGCGATACGCTGCTGGGCTTCACCGCGGCGCTGGGCAGCGACAAAGTGATCGCCTCGCTGATCGACCATCACGACGGCTCGGGGCTGCGCCAGCACGCGCGGCAGGCGGCGCTGGGCTACAGCCACCCGCTGTCGCGCCGCACCGACCTGTATGCGGCCTACGGTCACATCATCAACCGCAACGGCGCCGCTTTCCGGGTCGGCACCGCCATCGACACCGGTTCCGGTACCACCGGAATGAACCTGGGTGTACGTCATGTGTTTTAATGTCAACTTCGGATGACAGAGAATGCAAGGAAGACTATGGCAGCATCGCACACCGCCGCGCCGTCGCGGCCAGGCCGCCGGCTGCTGCGCCTGGCGCGGTGGGCGGTGCTGCTGGCCTGCGGCCTGGCGCTGGCAGGGCTGGCGTGGCGCTGGATGGAGAACGTGGCCATCGACAAGCTGCGCGTGGCCGGCGCCCAGCGGCTCGACGGCTACGCGGTCAGCCTGGAGAACCTGCTGTCGAAGTACGATTTCCTGCCCGGCACGCTGGAGCTCAACAAGGACGTGATCGCGCTGCTGCGCGAGCCCGGCGACGAGGCCTTGCGGGCCGAGGTCAACGCCTACCTTGAGCAGCTCAACCGCCGGTCCAAATCGACCACCATCTACATCGTCAACCTGCAGGGCGTGACGCAGGCGGCCAGCAACTGGCGCGAGGCGGACAGCTTTGTCGGCGACAACGTCGCGTTCCGGCCCTACGTGCGCGACGCGCTGCGGCGCGCCCCCGGCGGCTTTTACGGCGTCGGCACCACGCGCGGCGAACCGGGCTATTTTTTCGCCCACGGGATTTATCACAACGGCCGCATGCTGGGCGTGGCCACCGTCAAGGTCAATATCGAGTCGCTGGAAAAGGGCTGGGAGCAGGGCGCCGACAAGGTGCTGCTGGCCGACGCGCATGGCGTGGTGTTTCTCAGCTCGGTGCCGGAATGGAAGTACCGCACGCTGGCGCCGCTGACGCCGGAAGTGCTGCGGGAGTTGGAAACCTCGCGCCAGTATTTTTCGCACGCGCTGACGCCGCTGGGCATGCGCGAACTGCGCCCGCTCGACGGCGGCGCCGCCATCGTGGCCGCGCCTCCGCCGACACCGTCCGGGTCCGCCCGCATGCTGAGTCAGGGCCGTTCGCTGGCGCCGCGCAACTGGCATTTCGTCTACCTGTCCGACCTGGGGCCGGCGCAGGCCAGCGCCCGCAATGCCTTCGTGGTCGCCTTGCTGGTGCAGGCGCTGGTGCTGCTGCTGGTGCTGTATCTGCGGCAGCGGCGCCGCCTCGGTCGCCAGCGGCTGCGCGCGCGCGAGGATTTGCAGCGTGCCTACGATCACCTGGAAACCATGGTGGCCGAGCGCACCTCCAGCCTGCAGCAGATGACGCACAACCTCAGCGAGGAAAACGCCGTGCGCCGCCAGGCCGAGCAGAAGCTGCGGCAGGCGCAGAGCGAGCTGGTACAGGCCGGCAAGATGGCGGTGCTGGGCCAGATGTCGGCCGGCATCACGCATGAGCTGAACCAGCCGCTGACGGCGCTGCGCACCATGTCCGACAACGCGCAGGTGCTGATCGAGCGCGGCCGGCTGGACGAGGCCAGGTCCAACCTGGTGACCATTTCGCAGCTGGTCGGCCGCATGGGCGCGCTGACCGGCCAGCTGCGCCAGTTTGCCCGCAAGGCCGACGCCAGTCCGACGCCGGCGCCGGTGGCCGCCGCCGTCACCGCCGCGCTGTTCCTGGTCGAGCGGCGGGTGGAGCAGGAGCGGGTCAATTTCCGCATGTCGATGCTGAGCCCGGACGTGCGGGCGCTGTGCGACAGCAACCGGCTGGAGCAGGTGCTGGTCAACCTGTTCAACAACGCGCTGGACGCCATGGCCGACAGCGAGACGCGCCAGCTCACCGTCACCGTCGACGCCACCTTTACGCGGACGCTGATCGCGGTGGCCGATACCGGACCGGGGATACCGGAAGACATCCGCGCCCATTTGTTCGAACCGTTTTTCACCACCAAGGCGCAGGGCAAGGGCCTGGGACTGGGACTGGCGATCTCGGAGCAGATCGTGCGCGAATCGGGCGGCGTGCTGCGCGTGGAAACCACCGCCGCCGGCGGCGCCCGGTTCATCATAGAATTGCCGCTCGCGGCACAGGAGACAGCATGAAAGTATTATTGATTGAAGACGACGCCACCGTGCGCGCCGGCAGCGCGCAGGCGCTGGACCTGGCCGGGTTCGAGGTGGAAGCCTTCCACGCCGCCGAACCGGCGCTGGCGCGCATCACGCCCGGTTTCGCCGGCGTGGTGGTCAGCGACGTGCGCCTGCCCGGCATGAGCGGGCTGGAATTCATGGCGGCGGCGCGCGCCATCGACGCCCAGCTGCCGGTGGTGCTGGTGACCGGCCACGGCGACATCACGATGGCGGTCGGCGCCATGCGCGACGGCGCCTACGACTTCATCGCCAAGCCGTATTCGTCCGAGCAGCTGGCGGAAGTGGTGCAGCGCGCCGTGGAAACGCGCCGGCTGATGCTGGAGGTGGCCGCGCTGCGCCACCGCATCGAGCACGGCGTCGGTATCGAGGCCACGCTGCTGGGCGACTCGGCCCCGATGCGCGACCTGCGCCGCCTGATCCTCGACCTGGCCGACGAGCCGGCCGATGTGCTGATCTACGGCGAAACGGGCACCGGCAAGGAAATGGTGGCGCGCTGCCTGCACCAGTTCAGCCGCCGCCACAAGCGCCATTTCGTCGCCCTGAATTGCGGCGCCATCCCGGAGACCATCTTCGAGAGCGAAGTGTTCGGCCACGAGCCGGGCGCCTTCACCGGCGCCGGCAAGCGCCAGATCGGCAAGATCGAGCATGCCGACGGCGGCTCGTTGTTCCTCGACGAGATCGAGAGCCTGCCGATGGCGCTGCAGGTCAAGCTGTTGCGCGTGCTGCAGGAGCGCTACGTCGAGCGGCTCGGTTCCAACAGCCCGGTGCCGGTGGACGTGCGCGTGATCGCCGCCGCCAAGGTCGACCTGAAGGAGTGGTCGGACCAGCAGAAATTCCGCAGCGATTTGTACTACCGCCTGAACCTGATCGTGCTGAACCTGCCGCCGCTGCGCGAACGGCGCGAGGATATCCCGCTGCTGTTCGAGCACTTCCTGCTGGGGGCGGCGGCGCGCTACAAACGCGCCGCGCCGCCGGTGCCGGGGCCGCTGATGCAGTCGCTGATGGCGCACGACTGGCCGGGCAATGTGCGCGAGTTGCGCAACATCGCCGAGCGCTTCGTGCTCGGCCTGTCGAGCGGCGCCGACGGACTGCTGTCGGCGCGCAGCATGGCGCCGCTGCCGCTGGCCGAGCAGGTCGGCTGCTTCGAACGCGCCGTCATTGAGCAGGAATTGCGCAAGGCCGGCGGCAGCGTCAGCGAGGTCAGTGCCGCCCTCGGCGTGCCCAAGCAAACGCTCTACTACAAGATGCAGAAGTACAGCCTGACGCCGGACGGCTATAAGACTTAGTCGCGCTCGGGCACGGGGACGTTGAAGCCGTTCAGCGTTACCGACACCAGCGCATACAGGCCGACCAGGTAAATCAGTTCGTTGGCGCCGTGCTGGCCGAAGGTGTCGACGGCAAGGCGGTACAGCGGTTCCGGCAGCGTGCCGCCGCGGCTCAGCGCATAGGCCATGTCGTAGGCCACGCTTTCTTCCGGGGCCAGGTCGGCCGGCTTGAGGTCCGCCACCAGCGTGGCCAGGCGCGCGGCCGACATGCCTTCGCGCTCGGCGACGGCGATGTGGGCGTAGATTTCGTAGGCGGCGTTGTAGCTGGCGCCCACCGTCAGGATGGCGATCTGGCGCACATTGTCGGCCAAGGTGGCGTTGGCGGTCATTGCCAGCGTCAGGTCCCAGATGGCCTTGCCGACGGCCGGCTCGTGCAGCCATGGATTCCAGGGGCCCATCAGCGCGCCGTCTTCGCGCACGGCGATGAAGTCGTTGAAATTGCTGGTGATCCCTTTGCGCATATTGTCGTACAGCTGCTTTTGTTCGGGTGTCAGGTCTTGCGGGGCAATCAGCGGCAGGCGCATGGCGGTTCCTTGATGGTTGTATGGTCAGCCTACAGGGTAGGCCGGACCCGCCGCCGGCGCTGTGCGTTGCCGCACCATGTCTTGCTTAGGTCTTTGCGGGATCGGCGATCCAGATGAAGGCGCAGGCGGCGCTGGCCAGCGCGGTGATGGCGCAGGCCAGGGCGGCGATATGGAAGGAATGCAGCAGCGCGTCGCCGTGCGACGCCAGCACCACGCCCAGCAACGCGGTGGTGAACAAGCCGCCCGCGCGGGCTACCGCGCTGTTGAAGCCGGAGGCGACGCCGCTGTGGCCCGCATCCACCGACGACAGCACGGCCGTCGTCAGCGGCGCCACCGCGATCGCCATGCCGACGGCGATCACCAGCATGGAGGGCAACGTGGTGGTCCAGTAGCTGCCGTCGCCGATGCGCATGGCCAGCAGGAATCCGGCGGCCACCACCACCGGACCGACCGTCAGCGGCAGTCGCGCGCCTATCTTGCCGGCGATGCGGCCCATCGTCGACGACGCCAGCGCGATCACCACCGGCAGCGGCAGCAGCGCGGCGCCGGCGCCGCTGGCCGAATAGTGGTCGACTTCGATCAGCACGAACGGCACCAGCAACAGCAAGGCGCCCAGCGCGCCGTACAGCAGGAAGGTCATCAGGTTCAAGCCGCTGAAACTGCGCGAGCCGAACAGCGACAACGGCAGCATGGCGTTCTCCCCGGCCCGTTGTTCGACCCGCAGGAAGGCCAGCAGCGCAACGGCGCCGGATGCGATCGCCAGCAGCGGCGGCCAGCTGAAGCCGGCGCCGCTGGAAGCCACCGTCAATCCCCAGGTGAGGCAGGCCAGGCCGACGCTGGCCAATGCCGCGCCGGGCAGATCCAGCCTGGCCCCGGGTTGCGCCGCCATGGCCGCCTCTTCGCGCAGGTAGCGCGCACCCAGGTACAGCGCGGCCGCCGCCAGCGGCAGGTTGATGAAGAAGATCGCGCGCCAGCCGACCACGTCGATCAACCAGCCGCCAAGCAGGGGGCCGAGCGCGCCCGCCGCCGCGCCGACGGCGGCCCAGATGCCGATGGCCCGGCCGCGCGCCTCGCCCTCAAAATGCGTGCCGAGGACGGCCAGGCTGTTGGGCATCAACAGCGCCGCGCCTATGCCTTGCAGGATGCGGCCATTGACCAGCAGCGGCAAGGTGGGAGCGAAGGCGCACAGCAGCGAAGCCAGCGCGAACAACAGCACGCCGAGCAGCAGTACGCGGCGCTTGCCGAAGCGGTCGCCGGCGGCGCCGCCCAACAGCAGCAGGGCGCTGAGCGACAGCAGATAGCCATTCACCACCCACGACAGGCCGGCGCCGTCCGCACCCAGGCTGCGGCCGATGGCCGGCAGGCCGACGTTGACCACGGAGCCGTCGATGAAAGCCAGGCTGGAAGCGAGGATGGTGGTGGCCAGCACCATGCGCGGATGCGCGACGGCGGAGCTGTCGGCGCAGGGCGGGGCGGCCAGCGCGATCGCCTGGTCGCAACCGGGTTGGGCCGCGGTGTTCATGGTTGTCGGAGGATGTCGCTCATGCGTCCATGATGACACAAGAGGCCGGGCGCACGATATCTGCCGTTGGTATCAAGGGTATCAAGGTTTTTTGAGCGGCTCGGTCCTGCTCTCGTGCCGCGTTGTGTTGGCCTGCGCCAGCACGGCGGCGCAATCCACCGGCTCGACCTTGCCGACGTTCACCAGCGGCAGTATCGCCGCCGCCGGATTGACCACTGTGGCCAGGGCCACTGCGGCACCGGCCTTGAGCGCCAGCGGCCCCTTGTACGGGCCGACGTCCGGATTGGTGAACGTGCCCTTGGCGTACAGCGGCGTGCGCAGCGTGATGATGCGCGCGCCCTTGGTCTTCGGCCGCACATCCAGGTCGAGCCGCTCCTTGGCCAGGTCGACGCTGCCGCTGATGTCGATCACCGCCTCCTTGGTGTCGACCACGAAGCGGCGCGCTTGCGCCAGCCCGTGTTCGACCACGAAATCGCCGGCCAGGCAATTCAACTGCACCTGCCGGTCGCCGAACAGCTTGACGAACACCACGTTGGCGATATTCAGGCCGGCCGCCTCCAGGATGAATTTGCTGACCGAACCTTCGCTGACGGTGGTGCCCAGTTCCCCGCTGGACGTGGCCAGCATGGCGGACACCGAATTGCCGGTGCCAACCAGCGCGGCGTCGCCGTTGACTTCGCCGAGGCTGGCCTGCATCGACTGCAACTTGGGGAACAGCTCGCGGATCTTCAGATGGCGCGCCGCCATCCTGATCTGCGCGTTGATCTGTTTTTTGGTGCCATCCAGCTTGACGTTGGAGGTGATGTCGCCGCCGGCCATGCCGAAATTGAGCGGCGTCAGCGTCAGCATCTTGTTCTTCATCTGGATGCGCGTTTCGATGTCCTGCAGCGGAATGTCGTGCGTGCGCACCAACTTCTTGCCGGTGAACTTGACGTCGGCGTCCAGCGCATCCCATTTGGCGGTGTTGAACTGCTCCACCGGCAGCGCCTTGTCTTTCGGTTGCAACTTGGGCTTGTCGCGCGCTGCGCGGCTGGCGTCGCTTTCGGCGCCGATGGTCGGCCCCAGGTCGTCCAGCCGCAACTGGCGCGAGGTCAGGGTGCCGGTCAACATCGGGCGCGGCTTGCGCGGGCTGTATGCCAGCGTGCCTTCGAGGTCGCTGCTGCCCACCGTGCCGGTGAAATTGCGGTAGGTCCAGTTCCAGATGTCGCCGGATTTCTTGCCGATCAAGCGGCCCGTTGTGGCGTAAGGCGGCGTTTCCGGCAGCAGTACGCCGGTCAGCGGATACAGGTCGGCCATGCTGGCGCCGGCAAGCGACAGCTTCAGATCCAGCCCCGCCGGCGAACGGGGATCGGTGACCGTACCCTCGATGCCGATCTTGTTGTGGCCCAGCGTGGCGTTGGCCTGCAGCGGAAAGCTGCCGTGCGCGTCTTCCAGTGCCAGCACCGCGCCGCTCTTGCCACCGCCGGTGATCGGGGCGCCGTGGTAGGTGCCGCCGAGGTCGAACTTCACGCCGTATTGCTGTGCGCCGTTCTGCGACTGCCCACCGGATAGCGTAGTGGCCCTGGCGCGCAGGTCGAGTTTGATGCCGTCGTCCAGGTAGCGCAGTTCGCCGTCGCGGAACGCAAGCCGCTGGATGTTGACGTCCCACTGCGACGGTCCGTTGTCCTTGAAGGTCCAGGTGTTGCTGCCGTCGGCGCGGCGTTCGGCCGCCACCGCCAGCTTGTCCAGCGACAGGTCGGTGATCAGCACTTCCTTGTGCAGCAGCGGCAACGGATGGATGGTCACCACGATGTTGCCGACGCTGGCGAGGCGCGAACCGGTGCTGGTCCAATCCGGATTGGCGATGGTGACGCCGGCGGCGCTGATGCGCGGACGCGGCACGTAGCGCCGCCAGCCCGGTTCCGAAGCGTCTCCCTGCTGGAAGTGCACATCGAGGTCGCCGTTGATGGCGAACTCGCGGCCTATCGTTTCCGATACCTTGTGGTTGATGTAAGGCCGGGCGCGGTTCCAGTTGAACGTCAGGACGAAAACGACAAGCGCCGCCAGCAGCACGAACAGCGTTGCCAGCGTGACATACAGCACGGTAAGGGCGCGCGATCTTTTCATAAGCCGATGCTACGCCGCGCACGATTGAGCTTATGTGCGCTACGCCACCGTGGAGTCAAATCAGCCGGCCGGCGGACGGCCCACCAGATGGGCGTGCAGTAGTTCGCGGTCGGCGTCGCCGTTCAGATAATTGAATTTTCCGGCGACCATGGTGGCGACGGGCGCGCCATCCCGGAACAGCAGGCGGTTGCCGGCCAGGGCAGGGACCTTGTCGCCGGGCAGCAGCGTGCCGCACAGGTTGAGCGGATCGATGGCGGAGATGCACACCAGACTGGCGTCGTGCTTGCGGCGGCGCATCTCGCGCAGCAGTGGAATGGCCTCGGGCAGCGCGAACTGTTCGCCGGAGAGGCCGGCGATGAAGCGGCCGCCGCGAATTTCTCCGCGCGCTTCGAGGCGATGGTAGACCGGCAGCAGCTCGCGCCAGCTCGGCATCCACGCGGCCTCGCGTTCCAGCAGCCGCCAGAACATCACCCCGTAGCGACGCAGCAGCGTCATGGCGATGTGTTCCAGCGTCTGCGGATCGGTGCGCGGTTTGCGCGTTGGCGTGGCCGGGCGGGCGGGGGCGGGTTTGGCGTCGGTGGCTGCGGCAGTTGCTGTAGCTGCTGCTGGTACTGCTGTTGCCGGACCCGCGGCTATCTCGCTGACGCGCTCGCGGATAGTGACGCCGTCGCCGCGCCGGACCAGCGCCCAGCGGCCGGCTTCCTCCATCGTTGGCGCGGCGCCCCGGTGGCGGCGCTTGTCGTTGCTGGCGCGCTTGTTCGCCGGCAGCAGCATCGCGCGCAGGCCGGCATAGCTGTCGGCGTTGACCAGGCCCGTATTCACCAACTCGCCCAGCGTGTTTTCCAGCTCCACCGGCAGCAGGCGCGCATCGTTCGCCAGTTCGTCGAAGAACATGGCGCCGTCGCGCCGCAACGCCTCCAGCACCCGCGCGGCGCGCACCGAAACCTCGATCTCGCCGGCCACCACCGGCAGCGCATGCCACAGCCCCAGCTGGCGGCGCGGCAGCAGCACCAGCGGCGTGCCGCGCACCGGACCGCCGGCCGCGCTGGACGGCGCACCGATGCGCGTCCATACCAGTTTGCCCGCGCGGCACAGGTCATCGAGCCAGGATTTGGAATAATCCTGCAGCCGCAGCGCCAGCAGGTCGCTTTCCCAAGCGCCGGCCGCCGCCTCGTAGCCTTCCATTTGCGACAGCAACAGCGGCAGCGAATCTTCGCCGCGCAGCTGCGTGTCCGGCGACAGGTGCTGCCAGTCGAACAGGAAGCGCATGAAGTCCTGGCGCTCCACCGGCTCGATTTCGCGGCGCAGGCTCTTGATCGTGTAGCGGTGGATGCGCGCCAGCAGGTGGCGTTCGCACCATTCCTCGATCCTGGCGCCGGGCGTGAAGCGGCCGCGCATCACATAACCTTCGCTTTCCAGCTGCGTCAGCGCGATGGTGGCGGTGCCGGCCGTCAGGCCCAGCGCGCCGGCGATGACGGCAACCGTTTGAGGACCAAAGCCGCTCAAGCGCGCGCGCAGGATCTCGACCAGCGCCGTATCGGCGGTCCAGTCGTTGTCGACGGGCGGCACCAGCGGCGGCGTGGCCTGCGCCTGCGGATACGCGGCCTGCAAGCAGGCCAGGCGCTCCAGCGACACCCAGAAGTCGACGCCGGCGCCGCGCATGCGCGTCGCGCGTGCGCCGGCGGCCAGCGCATCCAGCCACGTCGTCCAGCCTTCATTTGAAGACGCTTCCGCATGCGTGATGCAGGCCAGCGACATCAGGGCCTCATGCATCTCGTCGGCGTTGCGCACATTCGGCCAGGCTTCCTCCGCCACGCTGGCGATCGCGCCCGCATCGAGCGCGCCCAGGTCGTCGGTCGACGCCGGATCGGTCCAGCGCCGGTTGATGACCGCCTGCGTGCGGCGCTCCTCCAGCGGCGCATCGTCAAGGAAGGCGTAGGGGCGGGCATTCAGGATTTCCATCGCCAGCGGCGACGGCGCCGGCAGGTCGCGCGCCAGCAGCGTCACTTCGCCCGCTTCCATGCGGCGCAGCAGTGCCAGCCAGCCCTCGCTGTCCATCGCCTCGTGCAGGCAATCGTCCAGCGTCTGGTCGACCAGCGGGTGGCTGGGCAGCTCGCGCTCGCCGACGATATTTTCCAGGCACGCCGCTTGGTCGGGGAACACTGAGGCCAGCAGGTCGTCGCTCTTCATGCGCTGCAGCTGCGGCGCCACCTTGCGTCCGCCCGCGTAGCGCGGCAGCGCCAGGGCGGTGGTGGCGTTCCAGCGCCAACGCACGTTGAACAGCGGCGCATCGAGCAGGGCCTGTATCAGTATGTGCTCGGCGGTGGTCGAGCGCAGGTAGCGCCACACCTCGTCCAGCGGGAAGCTGTGCGCGGTCGACAACGACAGCACGATGGCGTCCTCGGTGG
Organism: Duganella sp. LjRoot269; assembly: GCF_964254095.1. Taxonomy (NCBI): domain Bacteria; kingdom Pseudomonadati; phylum Pseudomonadota; class Betaproteobacteria; order Burkholderiales; family Oxalobacteraceae; genus Duganella; species Duganella sp. LjRoot269. Next base: position 2,948,372 of record NZ_CAXUSL020000001.1, read on the forward strand.
CCGCCGCCTGCAGCTCGAAATTGAAACTACGGCAGAAGCGCTTGCGCAGCGCCAGCCCCCAGGCGCGGTTGATGCGGCTGCCGTAGGGCGTGTGGATCACCAGCTGCATGCCGCCCGATTCGTCAAAGAAGCGCTCCATGACCAGCGTGTCGCGGGTCGGCAGCGCGCCCAGCGCGGCGCGCGAGCGGGCCATGTACTCGGCGATCTGGCGGGCGGCATCGTCGGCCAAGCCGAGATGCTCGAACAGCCAGTCCACAGCGCGTTCGATGGCCGCCTCGCCGCCGCCGTCCAGCAGGCGGTCGATCTCGCCGCGCAGGCGCGCCACGCCCATCGACAATTCATCGCTGCGGCCCGGCGCCTCGCCCAGCCAGAACGGAATGTTCGGCGCCGCGCCGTGCGCGTCCTCGACCCGCACCTTGCCCGCCTCGACGCGCTGGATGCGGTAGGACGTATTCCCCAACTGGAAAACGTCGCCGGCTAGGCTCTCGACGGCGAAGTCTTCATGCACGGTGCCGACCATCTGGCCTTGCGGTTCCAGCACCACCGAGTAGTCGGCGTTGTCGGGAATGGTGCCGCCCGAGGTGACTGCGGTCAGCTTGCCACCGCGCCGTCCACGCAGCGTGCCGGCCACCGTGTCGCGGTGCAGGTAAGAGCCACGCACGCCGTTGCGACCGGTGTAGCCGTCGGCCAGCATGCGGATCACCGCGTCGTATTGCTCGCGCTTCAGCTGCGCATACGGCGAGGCGCGCCGCACCATGGCGAACAGTTCCTCCTCGCTCCACTCGCGGCACGCCACTTCGGCCACGATCTGCTGCGCCAGCACGTCCAGCGGCGCCGATGGAATGCGCAGCAGGTCGAGTTCATCGCGGCGCACGCAATCGAGCAGCGCGGCGCATTCGATCAGGTCGTCGCGCGAGGTCGGGAACAATCGTCCCTTGGGCAGGCCTCCGACCTGGTGGCCGGAGCGGCCGACCCGCTGCAGGAACGAGGCGATGCCGCGCGGCGAGGCGATCTGACACACCAGGTCCACGTCGCCGATGTCGATGCCCAGCTCCAGCGACGCGGTGGCGATCAGCACGCGCAGTTCGCCACCCTTGAGACGTTGCTCGGCATCGAGGCGATATTCCTTGGCCAGGCTGCCGTGGTGCGCCGCCACCAGTTCGGCGCCCAGCCGCTCGCCCAGATGGCGCGCCATGCGCTCGGCCATGCGCCGCGTGTTGACGAACACCAGCGTGGTCTTGTGCAGCACCGACAGTTCCGCCAGCCGGTCGTAGACGCGTTCCCATACCTCGTTCGGCATCACCGCCTCCAGCGGCACCGGCGGCAGTTCCAGACCGAGATCGCGCGCCCGCACGTGGCCGACATCGACCACCGCGCAATCCGCGCCGGCGCCGACCAGGAATTCCGCCACCGCCGACAACGGCCTTTGCGTGGCCGACAGGCCGACCCGCACCGGCGCCTTTGCGCACAGCGCGTCGAGCCGTTCGAGGCTGAGCGCCAGGTGGCTGCCACGCTTGCTGCCGGCCACCGCGTGGATTTCGTCGACGATCACCGTGCGCACGGTGGACAGCATGGCGCGTCCGCTGTCGGAGCCCAGCAGCACGTACAGCGATTCCGGCGTCGACACCAGGATGTGCGGCGCGCGGCGGCGCATGGCGTTGCGTTCGGCCTGGGTGGTGTCGCCGGTGCGCACCGCGCTGCGGATGCCGTGGTCCGGCAGGCCGAGGGCGGCCAGTTCTCGGCTGATGCCTTCCAGCGGCGCCAACAGGTTGAGGCGGATGTCGTTCGACAGCGCCTTCAGCGGCGACACGTACAGCACCCGGGTTTCGTCGGGCAGCGGACCAGAACCGCTTTCGGCCACCAGCGCGTCGATCGCGGCCAGGAAGGCGGTCAGCGTCTTGCCCGAGCCGGTCGGCGCGGCGATCAGCGCAGGACGGCCGCTACGGATCAGCGGCCAGGCGCGCCGCTGCGCTTCCGTTGCGCTTGGGAAGGCCGAGCGGAACCATGCCGCCACAGCGGGATGAAAATCTTGCCACAAATCGACGGTGGGCAGCTTGGTCATGTACCACTAGATAGGGACGACGGCGCGGAAATCAATTATGGCATAGCCGGAAGCTGTCGCGGTATTGAGCCGGCGTGACGCCGAAGCGTTGCGAGAACACCAAGCGCATGCGCGCCGCGCTGCCGAAGCCGCAGCGCCAGGCGACCGTTTTCAGCGCCAGTTCGCTGCCTTCCAGCAGGTTGCGGGCGGCGTCGATACGTGCGCGCTGCACGAATTCCGCCGGCGTGACGGCCATCTCTCTGACGAACTGACGGGCGAAATTGCGCGCGCTCATGCCTGCCACGTCGGCCAGGTGCTCGACCGACAACGACTCGGCCAGGTGTTCCATCACATAGCGCTGGATCAGCGTCGCCAGCGCGTCCGGTGCCTGCGCGTCGCTCAGGTAGGGACTGAACTGCGATTGTCCGCCCTGGCGCTGCGCCAGCACCAGCAGGCGCTTGGCGGCGGCCAGCGCCACGGCGGGACCATGGTCCTCGGCCACCAGCGCCAACGCCAGGTCGATACCCGCGGTGACGCCGGCCGAGGTGACCAGCGCGCCGTCGCGCACGTGGATGCGGTCATGCTCGACCTGCGCCAGCGGGAATTGCGCCGCGAGCTGCGCGGCGTCGCTCCAGTGCGTGGTGACGCGCTTGCCGTCAAGCAGTCCGGCGCGGCCCAGCAGGAAGGCGCCGGTGCAGATCGAACCGTAGCGCGGCACGCTTTGCGCCATCTTGCGCAGCCAGGCCGACAGCTGTGGGTTGTCCGCCTGCAGCGCCAGTTCGGGGCCGCCGGCCACCAGCACCGTGTCGAAATCCGCGAAGCAGGCGGCGGCATCGTCGAGGCCATGGTCGGCGCCCAGCCGCTGGCCGTTGGAGGCGCGGATCGGGTAGGGCGCCGTGCCGACGGTGACCAGCCGGTAGCCTTGGTCCGGCGCGAGGAAGGTATTCGCTTCGGCGAAGACGTCCATCGGACCGGAGACATCCAGCGACTGCACGCCGGGGAACAGCAGCAGCGCGACGGTCTTCAAGATGCGCCGCCCATCGCCGCCGTTGCTGGAGCCGGAGCGGGCGGGAAGTAGCTGCCGCGCGACAGCAGGAGCAGCGACCGGGCCGCCACATACAGCACCAGCAGCAGCGTGGCGGCGAAGACGATCGCCGCGACGGCCTCCAGCACGCGGCCATGGCCGGCCATCAGCATCAAGCCCTGGCCCAGCGTGGCGAGGCCGAAGGTATAGGCCCAGTAGCCGGGGGCGAAGTCCTGCCGCGCCAGCCAGCGGGAGGCGAAGGCCATTCCGGCGAAGACGAACAGCGCATAGCCGGCCAGCGCGAACGTGACGGCGCTGTGGGCATCGGCGCCCGCCAGCACTTGGTAAGCCACCAGCGCCACCACCGGCGGCGCGCTGTAGATACCCATGAAGTTGCGGCTCTTGTCGGCCAGGCCGCCCGTCATCAGCTGGTGTGTGATGGCCGAATCGAGCACGATCCACGAGATCGCGCCGACGCCGAACAGCATCCAGCCGTAATCGACGTAGCCGAACACACCGGCCGCCAGGGCGTTGACCAGCACACTGGCGGTGTAGGGCAGGAACAGCGGCGGCACGATCTGGGCGGCGTCGCGCTGGCTGCTCCAGTGCGCGGCCAGGCGCCAGGCGCCGTACAGCAGGTTGGCGGCGGAGCCGAGCCAGAACGCCAGCCTGGCGGCGTCCGGCCAGTAGGGCTGCAGCGCCAATGCGATCAGGATCACCGATTCCGGTATCAGCGCCAGGAAGGCCGATTGCACCGGATCGCGCGTCTCGGCCACGGCGGCGGCGCGGTGCACCATCCATTTGTGGACGTACAGGCAGATGAAAACGGCAAAGGACAGCACGGCCAGCGCCTGCAGCACCTCGCCGGCCAGCGGCGGTAGCGACCACAGCTTATGCGCGAAGCGCCAGGCGTTGCCGGTTTCGGCCAGCCCCAGCGTGAGCGCGAAGAAGGATGCGGGCAGCAGTCTGGTTCTCATGATGTAGTCGATTTCGGTTGATGATCAATGCATCGATTTTAGGCCGGACGCGTGCCGGCATGAAGTGATCAAATGGACTGAATTCTGCCAATGTAGCACTGTTTACGGCGCCGCCGGCGTGGCCACGAAGAGGCTGTATCCGTGGTATAAACACGTGGTTAAATTTTCGGATGGTGGAGCATGCGGATACATAAGAGGCTGACGGCGTGGCTGGCGGCGTGGCTGCTGTGGAGCTGCGCGGCCCTTGCCGCCGCGGCGCAGGTGGCCGGCGTGGTGGTGCAGGTGAGCGGTGCGATGAGCGCGCGCTCGGCGGCCGGCGTGGTCAAGCCGCTCAAGGCGCAGTCGGAAGTGGAGAGCGGCGATACGCTGATGACCACCGCCGGCGCCTGGGCCATGGTGCGCTTCATCGACAACAGCGAGTTGACGATGAAGCCCGGCACCACGCTCGTCATCGACAAGTTTTCCTTCGACGGGGCCAGGCCGGAGGCCGACAGCGCCGCGTTCACGCTGGTCAAGGGCGGCCTGCGTTCGCTGACCGGCATCCTGGGCAAACGCAACAAGGAGAAGTTCGCGGTCAAGACGCCGAGCGCCACCATCGGCATACGCGGCACCACCTTCTTCCTCGAATACCTGACCGGCAAGGGCGACGTCGATGCTTCCACCGGACTCGATCCCGGCCTGCACGTGCATGTCAGCAGCGGCGGCATCTCCATCGTCAACCGCTCCGGCGCCTACCAGTACGACCCCGGCCAGTTCGGCTTCATCAAGGACGATACGACCAAGCCGGTGAAGATGTTCGCCAATCCGGGCATGCGCTTCGCGCCGCCGGCCTCGTTCGGCGAGGCCGATACGCTGGCGCCTTAATCCAGGCTCACCTGAACCACCACCTTGCCGCGCGCCGTGCCCCCGGCCAGCGCGGCATGGGCGGCGCCGACGCTGAGCGCATCCAGCGTGTAGGGCGTCGGGTCCAGCATCACTTTCAATTTGCCGGCGGCGGCCAGCGCGCTGGCTTCCCTCATGATCTCGCCGTGGTGCGCGCGGCCTTTGCCGGACAGCAGCGGCAGCAGCGTGAACACGCCCGAGTAGGTGGCGGCGCGGAACGACAGCGGCGCCAGCGCGTGCGTGCCCCAGCCCAGGCAGCTGACCACGTGGCCGTGGTACTGGCGCGCGGCGCGGAACGAGGCGTCCAGCGTGGCGCCGCCGACGGTGTCGTAGACCACGTCGAAGCCTTCGCCATCGGTGTGCTGCCGGACGTACTCCTCGACCGTGGCGCCGCGGTAGTCGATGAAGGTGGCGCCCATTTTCTCGATCGCCCCGCGCTGTTCCGCGCTGCCGGTGGCGTAGACGACGGCGCCGCGCGACACAGCCAGCTGCACCGCCATGTGGCCGACGCCGCCGGCGCCGCCGTGCACCAGCACCTTCATGCCGGCGCCGACGCGGGCGCGGTCGACCAGGCCTTCCCAGGCGGTGACGAAGATCAGCGGCAGCGCGGCCGCTTCGCGCATCGACAGGTTCGAGGGCACCCTGGCCAGCAGGCTGGCGTCCACCGCCGCGTACTGCGCCAGCGAGCCTTGCACACCGCCGATGCCGCCGGTCATGCCGTAGACGCGGTCTCCGGCGGTAAAGCCTTCGACGCCGTCGCCGACGCTGTCGACGATGCCGGCGATGTCGATGCCCAGCACCGCGGGCAGTCGCACCTGGGCGTGATCGGCCTTGCCTGCGGCGATCTTGGTGTCCAGCGGATTGACGCCGCTGGCGATCACGCGCACCAGCACCTGGCCGGCGGCGGCGATGGGGCGGGCGATCTGCTGGTTGGTCAGCGGGGCGGCGGCGGCATTGAGTACGACGGCTTGCATGGTTTTCATGGCGGGACTCCGGGTGGTTGGTTGATGCAGCCATTCTGGCCCGGCACGGCTTGCGGAAAAAGCGGGCCGGCCGGCATGCAGAATCCCCGAATCGCGAATAATCCGTAATCCGGCTAGAATCGCTGCACACATGGGGAGCACGGGGAGCGGGATGGACAGGCTGGATGCGTTGAAGGTGTTTTGTGCGGTGGTCGATGCCGGCGGCTTTAGCCGGGCCGCCGCCAGGCTGGGGATTTCGACGTCCTCGGTGACCCACCAGGTCGGAGCGCTGGAGGCGCATTTCGGCGTCAAGCTGCTGAACCGCACCACCCGCAGCATGTCGCTGACCGACGAGGGCCGGCGTTGCGTCGAACAGGCGCGCCGCCTGCTCGACGACATGGCGGATCTGGAAAGCGGCATGAGCGACGCCCTGCAGGCGCCGCGCGGCAGCCTGCGGGTCGACATGCCGGGCATCCTGGCGCGCCAGATCGTGGCGCCGGCGCTGCCGCGCTTCCTGGCCGCCTTTCCGGAACTGAGCGTGCGCCTGACGGCCAGCGACCGGCTGATCGACATGGTGGACGAGGGCGTGGACGTCATGCTGCGCATCGGCGAGCTGTCCGATTCGGGGCTGGTCGGGCGCGGTATCTACAAGAACCGCTACATCTGCTGCGCCGCGCCGGACTTCATCGCCCGCCACGGCCGTCCCGGGCATCCGGACGAGCTGAATGATTTTCCCTGCCTGAATTTCGTCTATCCGAAGGCACGCCAGCTGCGGCCGTGGGCGTTCCAGCAGGACGGCCAGCCGTTCACCACCACGCCGCGCGGCGTGGTGGCGATGGATCACGTGGAATCGCTGATCGAGATGGCGGTGCAGGGCGGCGGCATCGTCCAGCACCTGTCGGTGTCGCTGATCGAACCGCTGCGCAGTGGCGCGCTGGTGCCGCTGCTGGAACCATGGCAGGCGGCCGGGCCGGACGTGTCGGTGCTGTATCCGCAGCGGCAGCAGCGCGCGGCCAAAATCAAGGTGTTTGTGGACTTTGTGGAAACGTTGTTTTCCAGCCTGCAGGCGGGCGTTGATACCCGCATAACGTAGCCAGCCGTGCAATATATTCGATGATTAAATGACAGCTGATTTGTCATTTGATTATTGAGAATTGTGGTTTTTAGATAGAATTCTTGGTATCTTGCTCTAATCCATCGACAGTTGCTTTAAGGAAGTATAAAGTGGTTGTATCCGATGCAGTTCTTCGGAACGGCACCTAGCCAAGACCCTCCCACCTAGTCGAGACCGGACGCCCGCCGCAGCGGTGCGCGATGGCGCCTGTGCGCCTGCTCGACATGCAGTATCTGGCGGGCCGCCGTGTGAACACGATAGACAGGACCACGAATGACCGCTGATTTTTCTCCGACGCGCGCCGCCATGGCGGCCATCCTCATGCTGGGCTGCTGTATCGCCCGGGCAGGCGATGCCGCGCCCGGAGCGGCGGCCGACGGCGCGCCGTTGTGGACCTTCGGCGGCTACGGCACGCTGGGCGTGGTCCGCAGCAACGACAACCAGGCGGACTTCACGGCCAACGTACTCAATCCGGGCACCGCCGGCCGCAGCCGCGAGTGGAGCGCCAACGTCGACAGCCGTATCGGCATGCAGCTGGGCCTGAACCTGAACAGCTCATGGTCGGCGGTGCTGCAGCTGGTGTCCGAACGCACGCTGGAGAACGGCTACACGCCGGCGGTGGAGTGGGCCAACGTCAAATACCAGGCCACGCCGGACCTGAGCGTGCGGCTGGGCCGCATCGCGCTGCCGCTGTTCCTGGCCGGCGACTACCGCAAGGCCGGCTATGCGCTGCCGTGGGTGCGGCCGCCGGTGGAGGTGTACGGCAGCATCCCGATCAGCAACAGCGACGGCGTCGACGCCAGCTACCGCTGGAGCACCGGCGACGTCAACCATGTCACCCAGGTCTTTTTCGGCGGCACCACCATCGACATCACGGCGCAGGCGAAGGCGAAGGCGCGCGCGCTGATCGGCCTGTCCGACACCACCACCTGCGGCAACCTGACGGTGCGCGCCAGCGCGATGACGACCGAGCTGTCGGTGGACATTGCGCGCGAGCTGTTCGACGGCATGGCGCTGTTCGGGCCCCAGGGTGTGGCGCTGACGGAGCGCTATGACGTCCGGGCCAAGCGCGCGGACGTGGTCACCATCGGCTTCAACTACGATCCCGGCGCCTGGTTCCTGATGGGCGAGATCGGCCGCATGAACGCCCGTTCCTACCTCGGCGACAAGACCGTCGCCTACCTGAGCGCCGGCTACCGCTACGGCGACATCACGCCGTACGTGGGCTACGCCGTCTCGCACGCGAACACGGAGACCGGCAGCGCCGGGCTCAGTCTGGGCCAGCTGCCGCCGCCGCTGGCGGCCGCCGGCGCGCAACTGAACGCGGGCCTGAACGAGCTGCTGGCGACCATCCCGCGCCAGCGCAGCGTGACCGTCGGCGCGCGCTGGGACTGGCGCGCCAACTACGCGCTCAAGCTGCAGTACGACCGCCTGACGCCGCGGCAGGGCTCGAACGGCACCTTCATCAACGTGCTGCCGGGCTTCCGCTCGGGGCGCCCGGTCGGCGTGTTCAGCGCCGCGCTGGACTTCGTGTTCTGAGGGGGCTGCCATGCACGCTCTTCCACTGACACTCCGACGGCTGCTGGCGCTGTCGCTGCTGCCGCTGCTTCTGCTGTCGGCGGCCGGCGCCGCGCGCCCGGCCGAACTGGTGGTCATCGTCTCGGCGCGCAATCCGTTGTCGGTGCTGCGCCCGGAGCAGGTCGTCGACATCTTCCTGGCGCAGACCGGGCGCTTCCCCGGCGGCGACGAGGCGGTGGCGCTCGACCTGCCGCTGGGCAGCCCGCTGCGCGAGGAGTTCTATAGCAGGGTGGCGGCCAGGTCGCCGGCGCTGATGAAGGCTTACTGGACCAAGATGGTGTTCACCGGACGCGGCCAGCCGCCGCGCGAACTGGCCAGCAGCGCCGCCGTGCGCAGGATGGTGGCCGACAATCCGTCGATGATAGGCTACATCGACCGCAGCGCGCTGGACGCCAGCGTCAAGGCTGTGCTGGTGACCCCTTGAATACCGCTACCGACGCCACCCACAAAGCCGACACGCTGCGCGCGCGCTGGCTGCGGCGCGGGCTGGACACGCACTTCTCGCTGCCGCTGTTCGCCTTGCTGCTGCTGGTGGCGATCTGGGTGGTGGCGTATCAGGAGATCGCCGTCGAGCGCATCCACGCGCGCGAGGCGGCGGCCGATTCGCTGCGCGACATGCTGGGCACCTACGAGGCGCAGGTGGCGCGCAGCCTGGACGGCATCGACCAGACGCTGCGCGTGCTCAAGTACGCCGTCGAGCGCAAGGGCGCGCTGGGCGCGCTGCCGGAGCTGGGGCGCGAGGGCCTGCTGCCGCCGGGCGTGGTGTTCGTGGTCAGCATCGTCGACCGCAGCGGCATGACGGTGGCCAGCAATCCGCAGGCGCTGCCGATCTCGGTGGCCGACCAGGCGTACTTCAAGTTCCACCAGGAGCGCGACAGCGGCGGCACCTACGTCAGCCAGGCCACGCGCGACGCCGCCAACACCGAATGGCATCTGCACTTCACCCGCCGGCTCGATGACGATGCCGGCAATTTCGCCGGCATCGTCATCGTCGAAACCGATCCGGCCTATTTCACCAGCAGCTACGAACGCAGCCGGCTCGGCGAGTACGGCATGCTGGGCCTGGTCGGCGGCGACGGCGTGGTGCGCTCGCTGCGCATCGGCGACAAGCTGTCGTTCGGGCAGCGCATGGACAAGCCGGCCGGGGCGATCGCGAGCTTTGAAGGCATGCGCCGCTACATGGGCATGCGCGAGCTGCACGGCGTGGGGCTGAACGTGGTGGTCGGCCTGGCGGAGGGCGAATTGATGGCCGGCTTCGAGCGCCAGCGCCGCGAAAAGCTGATCCAGGCGGCGGTGGTCAGCGCGGTGCTGCTGGCCAGCACCGCCTTGCTGTGGCTGTGGTCGTGGCAGGGCGCGCGCAACCGCGCCCGCGTGCGGCGCGCGCAGGAAACCTATGCGGCGGCGTCGGCGGCCAGCCTGGACGCCTTCTTCGTCATGCGCGAGGTGCGCGACGTGGGCGGCGAGATCATCGATTTCACGTTCGTCGACGCCAATTCGCGGGCCGAGAAAATGACCGGCTTCAGCAAGAGCCGGCTGTGTGAGATGACGCTGTGCGGCTTGATGCCGCAGGCGCGCGAGACCGGCCTGTTCGCCCACCTGGTGCATGTGACCCGGGTCGGCGGCGTGCACGAGCAGGAATGGGAAAGCACGATACCGCAGCTGCGCGCGCGCTGGCTGCACCAGCAGGTGGTGCCGGTCGAAGGCGGCATCGTCGCCATCGTGCGCGACATCAGCGAGCGCAAGCTGGCCGAGGAGCGCATGCTGCACCTGGCCCACCACGACACGCTGACCGGCCTGCCGAACCGCAGCCTGATCGGCGACCGCCTCGACATGACGATCGCCCAGGCGCAGCGCAGCGGCGGCGCGGTGGCGGTGGCGTTCATCGACCTGGACGGCTTCAAGCTGGTCAACGACGGCCTGGGCCACAACGCCGGCGACGAATTGCTGAAGGTGGTGGCCGAGCGCATGAGCGGCTGCCTGCGCGCCGGCGACACCGTCGGCCGCTTCGGCGGCGATGAGTTCGTGCTGGTGCTGACCGAGCCGGACGACGGCGCGGCCGCCGCGTCGGTGCTGGAGCGGGTGCGCGAGGCGGTGCTCGAGTCGATCATGCTGGGCGGGCAGGAAGTGCAGGTCAGCTGCAGCATCGGCGTGGCGGTCTATCCGGACGACGGCGCCGACGCCGGCACGCTGCTGATGCACGCCGACACCGCCATGTACCGCGCCAAGGAACTGGGCAAGAACAACTGCCAGTTCTACACCCGCGGCATGAACGCCAGCATCGAGGAAAAGCTGGTGCTGCTGGAGGGCTTGCGCGGCGCGCTGGACGACGACCAGTTCCGCCTGGTCTACCAGCCCAAGGTGGACCTGCGCACCGGCCGCGTGTTCGGCGTCGAGGCGCTGGTGCGCTGGGAACATCCGGAGCACGGCTTCATCGGGCCGGACCGCTTCATTCCGCTGGCCGAGGAGAGCGGCATGATCGTCGCGCTGGGCGAGTGGGTGCTGCAGACGGCCTGCCGGCAGAACCGCGCGTGGCAGGACGCCGGGCTGGCGCCGCTGCGGATCTCGGTCAACGTGTCGCCGCGCCAGTTCGAGGAGCAGCGGCTGGTCGAGCGCGTGGCGCTGGCGCTGTCGCAGAGCGGCCTGGCGCCGGAATGGCTGGAGCTGGAGGTGACCGAGGGCGTCATCATGCGCGACCTGCAGCAGGCGGTGGACAAGATGGCGGCGGTGCGGGCGATGGGCGTGTCGCTGTCGATCGACGACTTCGGCACCGGCTACTCCAGCCTGTCGGCGCTGAAGTCGTTCCCGATCAGCACGCTGAAGATCGACAAGTCCTTCGTGCGCGACCTGGGCTGCAGCGAGGGCGACGAAGCCATCGCCAGCTCCATCATCGGCCTGGCGCACCGGCTCAAGCTGCGCGTGATCGCCGAGGGCGTGGAGACCGAGCAGCAGCGCAGCTTCCTGCGCGAGAACGGCTGCGACGAGATGCAGGGCTATCTGTTCAGCCGTCCGCTGCCGGCCGAGCAGCTGCGCCAGCTGCTGCTCAAGCAGCAGACGCAGCCTGTGCCGCCGCGCGACGCCTGCCTGCTCGCTTAGCCGCGCGTTTGATCTGCAACAAGGCCGCCTGCCGGGCGCCCATCTACTCTGAACCTAGTTCCGAGCCACGGTGGCCGCCATGTCTATTTCCCGTTTGTGCCGTATCTTTTTTTTGCTGCTGTTCTGCCTGTGCGTGCTGTCCGGCTGCGCGAGCGACCTGCACAGCGCGTCGGCGACGGACGAAGCGGCCGTCATCGCGATCACGCCGCAGCTGCTCGACGCCGAACGCCAGCGCGCCAGCGCGCCGCCGGTGCCGGACGTGCCGGCGCCGGCGGGGACCTCGACCGACGGCGCCTACCACATCGGCCCCGGCGACGTGCTGGCGATCACCGTCTGGGACCATCCCGAGCTGACCGGCGCCGTCGCCCGCGACCTGAGCGCCGACGCCTACGTGCAGGGGCCGCCGGCCGCCAACTTCGTGGTCGACCAGCAAGGCCAGCTGAACTTCCCCTTCGCCGGCACCATCACGCTGGCCGGGCTGACGCGCGAGCAGGCGCGCACGCTGCTGGCCACGCGGCTGGCGCGCTACTTCCGCGATCCGCGCGTCACGCTCAGCGTGCAGGCCTACCGCAGCCAGCGCGTGTATATCGACGGCGAGGTCAAGGCGCCGGGCCTGCAGGCCATCAACGATATCCCGATGACGCTGCTGGAGGCGCTGAACCGCGCCGGCGGCCTGCTGCCGACCGCCAACCAGAGCCGCATCACGGTCGAGCGCGGCGGCCAGCGCCACCGCATCGACCTGCTGCGCACCCTGGCCGGCGGCCGCCATCCGGCCGTGCTGATGCTGGCCGACGGCGACATCGTGCGGGTGCCGCCGCGCGACGAGAGCAAGGTGTTTGTCGCCGGCGAGGTGCTGACGCCGCGCGCGCTGACCATGCACGACGGCCGGCTCACCCTGAACGAGGCGCTGGGCGAGGCCGGCGGCCTCAATCCGCAGAGCGCCGATTCCGGCCAGGTCTATGTGGTGCGGCAGAGCCCGCAGGGGCCGCGCGTGTACCGGCTGGACGCGCGGCCGGCGCAGGCGCTGGCGCTGGCCGAGCGCTTCGAGCTGCAGCCGCGCGACGTCGTGTACGTGGCCTCGTCGGGCCTGGCCAACTGGCACCGCGCCATCAGCCAGCTGTTCCCCGGCGAGCTGTCGTCGGCCGTCGGCGCAACCCGTCCGTGAGCGCGCCATGAACGATCCCCACGACTCCTCGTCTTCCTCGCTGCTGCGTCCGCTGCGCGGCGTGGCCGCGCCGGCCCAGCTGATCGAGCGGGTGGCGCCGCCGCCGGAACCGGAGCCGGGCGCGCTGCCGTGGCGCGCGTATTTCCGGGTGCTGTACAGTTGCCGCTGGCTGATCGTGTCGGTGGCGCTGCTGTGCACGCTGTCGGCGCTGCTGTACGCGCTGGCGGCGCGGCCGGTGTACGAGGCCAACATGCTGCTGCACGTGGAGGAGGACAACCCGAACGCGTCCAAGAACATCCTCAACGACGTGTCGTCGTTGTTCGAGACCAAGAAGGCGGCGATCGCGGAAATGGAGTTGCTGCACTCGCGCATGGTGGTGACGCGGGCGGTCGACACGTTGCGGCTGTACATCCAGGCCACGCCGCGTTATTTTCCGCTGGGCGGCGAATGGATCGCCGCGCGCGGCGGTGGCCGGCTGTCGGAGCCGGGGCTGTTCGGCTACGGCGGCTACGCGTGGGGCGCGGAAAAGCTGGAGGTCGCGCGCTTCGAGGTGCCCGACGGCATGTATAACCGCGATTACACCGTCACCGCGCTGGGCGGCGAACGCTACCGTTTGAGCGACGGCGGCGGGCGGGTGCTGATCGAGGGCAGGGTGGGCACGCTGGCGCGGGCGAATGGTGACGGCGGCGCGGTCGAGCTGCTGGTGACGCGGCTGCGCGGCAATCCCGGCGTGCGCTTCGTCCTGCGCCGCACCACGCGGCTGGCGGCGCTGGAGCAGGTGCAGCGGGCGCTGCAGATCGCCGAGCAGGGCAAGCAGTCCGGCGTGATCGAGGTGCGGCTGCAGGGGCCCGATGCGCAGCAGGTGTATGCGACGCTGAGCCAGATCGGCAGCGAATACATGCGGCAGAACCTGGCGCGCCGCACCGAGGAGGCCGAGAAGACGCTGGCCTTCCTCGACCACCAGCTGCCGGCGCTGCGCGAACAGCTGGAGACCGCCGAGGCCCGCTACAACGGCTTCCGCAGCGCCCAGGAGACGATCAACATGGAGCAGGAGGTGCGCATCGCGCTCGACAGCAAGACCGCCGCGCAGGCGCGCCGCAGCGCGCTGGTCCAGAAGCGCACCGAGCTGCTGGGGCGCTACACCGACGAGCATCCGGTGCTGCAGGCGCTGAACCAGCAGCTGCGCGAATCGAACCGCGAGCTCACCGAGCTGGAGGTGCGCATCAAGAAGCTGCCGCTGCTGGAGCAGGAGCAGTCGCGGCTGGTGCGCGACGTCAAGGTCACCAGCGACCTGTACACGGCGCTGCTGAACACGGCGCAGCAGCTGCGGGTGATGGCGGTCGGGCGCATCAGCAACGTGCGGCTGGTCGACATGCCGGTGGCGCCGGAGCGCGCGCTGAAGCCGAACCGGCCGCTGATCGTGCTGCTGGGGCTGGTGACGGGGGTGTTCGCCGGGGCCCTGCTGGCCTTTGCCAGCCGGGCCGTGCGCGGCGGCATCGACGATCCGCAGCGCATCGAGGCGATGCTGGGCACGCACACGGTGCATGCGACGATCCCGCACAGCCGCAGCCAGGACAAGCTGCGGCGCCAGGCGCGCAAGCAGGCGCCGCTGTTGCTGGCGCAGGCGGCGCCCGACGACGCCGCCGCCGAGAGCCTGCGCGCCTTCCGCGCCACCTTGCTGTTCGTGCTGCCGCACAGCCGCAACAACATCGTCAGCTGCGTGGGGCCGACCGCGCGGGTGGGCGCGTCGTTCGTGTCGGTCAACCTGGCGCTGCTGCTGGCGGCCGGCGGCAAGCGCACGCTGCTGATCGACGCCGACCTGCGCGACGGCCGCCTGCACGACAAGTTCGGCGTCGACCGCGCCGGCGGCCTGGCCGAATGCCTGGCCGGCACGCTGCAGCCGCACCAGGCGGTGCGCCACAACGTCGCCCCCTGGCTCGATTTCATCCCGGCCGGCAGCGCCGCGCCACAGCAGACCGAGCTGTTGCAGCCGCGCCGCCTGGCGCTGCTGCTGGCCGCGCTGGACGCGCGCTACGACGTGGTGCTGATGACGGCGCCGCCGGTGCTGGCCGCCGCCGACGCCTTGCTCATCGGCGCGCAGGCCGGCGCCGTGTTCCTGGTGGCGCGCGCCGGCGTCACCACCGAAGCCGAGCTCAGCGAGTCGGTGCAGCGCCTCAACCGGGCCGGCATCGCACCCCATGGCGTGGTGTTCAATGACGCTTAGGTGCGATGCCTTTGCGATGCCTGATGGCAGCTATTCCTGCCGTAAATAAATCTTGTCAGAATTTTTTTCTAAAAGCATTGAACTATAGAATTTGATTTGAATCAAACCTACCTCATTCACTTCATGAACGAGGAACGTTTGATGAAAAATTCTGTCAATTACCTGTCGCAGGGACATGTCAACATCGTGGGTTACGGCGCATGCGCCGTCCTGCTTGCCGCGTGCGGCGGCGGGAGCGGCGAATTGGCCGCCACCTCCACGGTGTCACCACCGGCTCAGCTTGCCGCCAGCGTCAGCTACAACGACGCTGTGGCGACCTCTGCCTTATACGTGTCCACGACCGGCTCGGACAGCAATCCGGGCACGCAGGCGGCGCCATTCCTGACGATCGCCAGAGCTGCCCAATCCGCCACGGCCGGCACCGTGGTGCACGTCTCGGCGGGCCGCTATGCGGGCGGCATCGTCACCCGCGCCAGCGGCACGGCGACGGCGCGGATACGCTATGTGTCGGATACCAAGTGGGGCGCGAAGATCGTGCCGCCGGCCAGTTCGTCGTCGGCGTTCGGCTGGGACAACCGCGGCAGCTACGTCGACATCGTCGGCTTCGAAGTCGACGGCAGCGCGGTGCAGGCCGGCACGCGCTGGAGCACCGGGCTCTACACGGGCGGCTCGTTTGCCGCGCTGCAGGGCAACCATGTGCACCACATCGGGCAGGGCGCCTGCGCCTCCGGCGGCGGCATCGGTTCCGACAGCTATTACAGCGGCGCCAGCAACGACGTGCTGGCCAATGTCGTGCACGACATCGGCGCCAGCGGCTGCAAGACCATGTACGGGGTCTACGTCAATACCGCCGACAGCGACGTCAAGAACAACCTGATCTATGGCGTGTCGAACGCGGCCGTCAATCTGTGGCATGACGCATCGCGCGTCAATGTGACGAATAACACGATCTTCGCCTCCTATACCGGTATCGTGGTGGGGAGCGGCGATTACTACCATGCCACGACGGCCGGCGATTACTCCCGCGTTTCCAACAACATCGTGTACGACACCGTTTACGGCGTGATAGAGCTGGGCAACCTTGGCGCGCACAACACCTACAGCAATAATCTGATGTACTTGCAGACTGCTTATGCTTTCTTGCTCAGCAAGAGTTTCGCGGTGGCGACGGTGGCGGCGCCGCCGCAGTTCGTCAATTACGTGCGCACCGGCGGTGGAAATTATCATCTGCAGTCGACGTCGCCGGCGATCAACAGGGCGCTGGCGACCGATCTGTCCCCGACCGATCTGGACGGCGTGGCGCGTCCGTCCGGCGGCGCTGGCGATATCGGTGCGTATGAGTATGTCGGCACCACGCCGACTCCGACGCCGACGCCGACGCCAACCCCAACGCCGACCCCGACCCCGACCCCGACCCCGACCCCGACCCCGACCCCGACCCCGACCCCGACCCCGACCCCGACTCCAACGCCGACGCCATCGCCAGTCCCGGCCACCGCCAACCACCTGTACGTGGCCACCACCGGTTCGGACAGCAACTCCGGCGCCCAGGGCTCGCCGCTGAAGACGATCGCCCGCGCGGCCGCGCTGGCGCGTCCGGACACCACCGTGCACGTCGCGGCCGGCACCTACCCGGGCGGTTTCACGACCACCGTCAGCGGCACCGCAAGCGGACGCATCTATTTCGTCTCGACGACGAAATGGGGCGCGCGCATCGTGCCGGTGGCCGGTTCCAGCAGCGACACGGGCTGGGACAACCGCGGCAACTACGTCGACATCAACGGCTTCGAGGTCGACGGCAGTTCCAGCACCGCGTGGAAGCACGGCATCTACAACGGCGGTTCCTACGATGCCATCCGCAACAACCACGTGCACCACATCGCGCTCAGCGGCTGCAACAGCAACGGCGGCTCGGCGATCGGCGTCGATTCCTACTATCACGGCGTGGAGGGCGACGTGACAGGCAATGT
Source organism: Duganella sp. LjRoot269 (assembly GCF_964254095.1). Classification (NCBI taxonomy): domain Bacteria; kingdom Pseudomonadati; phylum Pseudomonadota; class Betaproteobacteria; order Burkholderiales; family Oxalobacteraceae; genus Duganella; species Duganella sp. LjRoot269. Next base: position 2,965,402 of record NZ_CAXUSL020000001.1, read on the forward strand.
CGTGCACGATATCGGCCCTGCGGGTTGCACGTTTGTGCAGGGTATCTACCTCAGCACCTCGGGCAGCGTGGTCAACAATGTCGTCTACCGGGTAGCGGAAGCGGCCATCCACTTGTGGCATGACGCCAACAACGTCATCATCGCCAACAATACGGTGAGCAACTCCCATACCGGCATCATTGTCGGCGGCGGCGATTTCTACTTCCGCACCTCGCCGGACGATTACACCCACGTGGTCAACAACATCGTCTACGACAATACCTACGGCATCTCCGAGCAGGGCTCGACCGGTACCCACAACACCTACAACAATAACCTGGTGTACCAGAACAGCAGCTACAACGTGAGCCTGCGCAACGGCTTGACGGCGGCGGCATCGGTCAGCGCCGATCCGCAGTTCGTCGCCTACAGCCGCAGCGGCACGCCGGACTTCCACCTGCGTAGCAGCTCGCCTGCCAAGGGCGCCGGCACCACCACCTACGCGCCGTCGGTCGACATCGAGGGCACGCCGCGCTCGCCGGTGAGCATAGGCGCCTACCAGTAAGGCGGCGAGACGCCGCCGCTCAGGCGGCGTCGCGCGGCGCCGGCGCGGCCGGGCCGGCCATTGGCTGGCCGGCCCGCTCCGCCAGCGCCAGCTTGATGCGCCGGCGCAGCCGCGCGGTCTGCGCCTCGAACGGCAGGTGGAATAGGTAGGACAGCAGCACGCACACGGCCAGCATGGCGGCATACACCGCGATGCTGGCCGGTTCGTTGGGCGACAGCAGGGCGCCGCCCCGATAGTCCCACAGCATCCGCAACAGCGGCACATGCAGCACATACAAGGTGAACGAGAAGCCGGCGATGAAGTTGCTGAACGACGCCAGCCGGCGCCTGGCCGGCGTCGCGTCCCGGCGGCCGGCGCTGCACAGGCACAGCAGCAACAGCAGGCTGTAGAACATATCCTGCAGCCAGGAATTCCGGTCCAGGTCGCCATTCTGGCCCAGCAGGCGCAAGAACAGCGCCACCAGCAGCAGCGTCAGCGCGAACAGCCAGCGCTGCGTGCGGCTGGCCTCCAGCCGCACGCGCGAGGCGGCCGCCCCCATCAGCCAGACGGTGAAATACAGCAGGATGTCGGTGCGCAGGCAGGCCGCGATCGACAGCGCCAGCGCGGCCGCGCCCAGCTGGCGGGTGGTGTTCGCGCCCCGCAGGCTCAGCACCAGCAGCGGAAACAGCACGTAGTACCAGGTTTCAAAGGCCAGGCTCCACAGCGGGAAGTTGCCGCCGAACGAGGGCACGGCCATGGTCTGCAGCCCGGCCAGGTTGCCGAGCAGGCTGGTGAGCGACCACGGGTTGGCGGCCGACAGGCTGGGCGCGGCCGGGTCCAGCGCGCCGCTGCCCAGCGCAAGCAGCAACATCAGCAGCATGCCTGGCAGCAGCACGATCCACAGCCGGGTCATGCGGTCGACCGCGTAGTCGCGCAGCGCATGCGGCTGTCCGATGCGGTCGAGCAGGCTGCCGCCGACCAGCCAGCCGCTGATGACGAAGAACACCACCACCGCCTGGTGGGCGAAGCCGGTGGCGAAGGCCAGCGCCTGGTACCACCACGAAGGCGCTGCCAGCGTGCTCAGGCCCGGGAACACCTGCGCGCGCAGGTGGGCGGCGGCCACCTGCAGCGCCGCCAGTCCGCGCAGCAGCGCGATCAGCAGCGACTGCCGGTCCTGCGGCGCCAGCCGGCTTTGCTCCAGCCAGCGCGGGCGCGGCTGGACGACGGCGTCCGCCTCCTGCGCGCGCCCGAGCAGCAGCGTCCTCAGCGTGCAGAACAGGATGCGCAGGTCGCTGCGGAAGCTGCGCTGCTGGACGTAGCGCACATAATAGTCCAGCTTGGCCGGCAGGATCTGCAGCAGATAGGTCTGTTCCGGATCCGCGGCGCGGCGCAGGATCTCGCCCTCGTCGCGGAAGTGCAACGCGGCCCAGTCGGTGATGCCGGGCGCGACCGACAACACGATCTCGCGCGCCTGCGGCGGGTAGTGGGCCACGTAGCGCGGCACCTCGGGCCGCGGTCCTACCAGGCTCATCTGGCCCAGCAGCACGTTGACCAACTGCGGCAGCTCGTCCAGCTTGTGCCGCCGCAGCAGCGCGCCGGCGCGGGTGGCGCGGGGATCGTCGGCCAGCGACAGCTGCCCCACATCCTCGGCCGCCGCCTGCATCGTACGGAATTTATAGATGTTGAACGGCACGCCGTGGCGGCCAACGCGGCGCTGGCGGAACAGCACCGGGCCGGGCGTGTCCCACTTGATCCAGGCCGCCAGCAGCAGCAGCAGCGGGGCCAGCAGCAGCAGCCCGGCCAGCGCGGCGGCGATATCGAACAGGCGTTTGGCTAGCATAGCAACTCCTTCAGCGCGGCGATCACGCGGCTCTGGTCGGCGTCGCGCATGCGGGTGTACAGCGGCAGCGTCAGCAGCGACTGGTAGCTGGCGTCGGCCTGCGGGAACTGTTCGGGACGCAGGGCGTAGCGCTCGCGCCAGTAGGGCTGGCGGTGCAGCGGAATGTAGTGCACGCTGGTGCCGATGCCGCGTTCGGCCAGCAGCTCGATCAGGCGGTCGCGCGCCAGCGGCGCGGCGGCCGTCAGGCGCACCGGGTACAGATGCCAGGCGTGCTGGCAGCCGGGGCCGGCGTCCGGCGGCAGCCGCAGCGGCAGCCCGCGCAAGCCCTCGGCGTAGCCGCGCGCCAGCGCCTGGCGCCGCTGGAGGAAACGCTCGATCTTGCGCAGCTGCTCGCGGCCGATGGCGGCGGCGATGTCGGTCAGGTTGTATTTGTAACCGGGCGCGACCACCTGGTAGAACCAGGCCGGGCGCGGCGACGTGTAGCGGTCGAACGCATCCTCGCTGATGCCGTGCAGGCGCATGACCTTGACGCGGCGGCACAGCGCCGGGTCGCGGCTGACCACCATGCCGCCCTCGCCGGTGGTCATGGTCTTGTTGGCGTAGAAGCTGAACACGGCGGCGTCGCTGTCGAGCGTGCCGACCAGGCGCCCGCGGTGGATGGTGGGGAAGGCGTGCGCGGCGTCCTCGACCACGCGCAGGCCATGGCGCCGCGCCAGCGCCAGGATGGCGTCCATGTCGCAGGCCAGGCCGCCGTAGTGGACCGGGATGATGGCGCGCGTGCGCGGCGTGACGGCGGCGGCGATCGCGGGCGGGCTGATGCACAGCGTGGCGTCGTCGACGTCGACGCAGACCGGCTCGGCGCCCAGGTAGCGCACCACCTCGGCGGTGGCGGTGAAGGTCATGGTGGGCACGATGACCTCGTCGCCGGGGCCGATGCCGAGCGCCTCCAGCGCCAGATGCAGGCCGGCGGTGGCGGAGTTGACGGCGATGGCGCTGACCCCGCCGCCCAGCCAGGCGGCGAAGTCCTGCTCGAACTGCCTGCTGACGGGGCCGCTGGTGATCCAGCCGGAACGCAGGCAATCGAGCACGGCGTCGGCCTCTTCCTGGCCCAGGTCCGGCAGCGCGAAGGGCAGGAAGTCGCGCGCCGGCGCGGCCGGGGCGGGTAGCTGCGGATGGGACGGTTTCATGGCGGTCTCCTGGAGGGCTGGCGGGTTTGGTCGCTGTGCGCGCCGCAGGCGGACAGGAAGCGGTCGGCCAGCAGCGCATAGTTGAGGTGGGTGCGCGCGTGCTCGGCGCCGCGCCGGCCCAGCAGCGCGCGCTCCGAGCCGGTCATGGCGGCCAGCCGGGCGATGGCGGCGGCCAGCGCGGCCGGATCTTCGGGCGGCACGCTGAGGCCGCAGCCGGCCTCGGCTACCGGGTCGTTGCCGGCCTCGACCGCATGGACCACCGGCCGCGCCGCCATCATGTAGTCGCCCAGCTTGTTGGGCGCGATGCCGTAGCGGTACAGCGGCTGGCGTCGCCAGCCGAGGTAGGCGATGTCGAAGCGCGCCAGCAGCGCCGGCATGTGCTGCTTGGCCAGCGGCGCCAGGAAATGCACCTCGCGCAGGCCGGCCGCCGCGGCCCGGCGCCGCAGCGCTTCCTTGTCCGGCCCGGCGCCCGCCAGCACGAAGGACAGCGGCCGTCCGCGCAGCAGCGCGGCCGCGTCGAGCAGCGTGCCGAGCGCGTTGGCCAGGCCATGGCTGCCGGCATAGCCGACCACCAGCCGGCCGCGCGCGCGCAGGCCGTCCAGCAGCGCGGCGGCCGGCGCCGGCAGCGGCGCGGCGTTGGCCTCCCACTCGGCCAGCGCGACGCCGTTCGGCACCACGTGCAGCTTGTGCGGCGCCATGCCGCGCGCGGCCATGTGCGAGGCGACCTTGGGCAGGATCGAGATCACGGCGTCGGCGTGGCGGTAGGCGTAGTCCTCGGCCGCCTGCATCAGCAGGATGAACGGGTGCCAGCGCGGCATGCCGCCCAGCTCCATCGGCGACAGCGGCCACAGGTCGTGCACCTCGAACGCCAGCCGCGCGCCGGCCAGCGCGGCGATGCGGTGCGCCGGCCAGATGTCGGCCGGGTAGGTGCTGGAGGCGATTACCAGGTCGGGCCGGAAGTCCCGCGCCAGCGGCCGCGCGCCGCGGTACAGCGCGGCGACGAAGGCCGCCATATTGGCCGCCCGGCCCAGGCCGTTGCCGTGGTAGCCGGGTGTCGCATGCCAGCGGTAGTGGATGCCGTCGATGATCTCGTCCAGCACGGGGCGCCCGCCCAGCACCGGCGCGCGGGCGCGCAGATGCGAGGTGGCCGAGGCGACGATGCGCACGCTGTGCCCGGCGCGCACCCATTCGCGGGCCAGGTAGTAGGGCCGGTATTCCATGCCGTGGCGCACCGAGCCGGCGTAGTGGTTGATGAGCAGGATGTTCATCGGGTCACCAGCGCCAGGCTTCGAGCACGCGCCGCAGGTTGTGGCCGCTGCTGGCGACCCAGTTGGTGCGCCATTGCACCGGGTGGGTCAGCAGGCAGATGCGGCGATGGCGGCCCAGCGCCTGCTGCGGCGGCATCGGATGGAAATATTGCGGGTGCGGCCGGTCGCTGATGTAGAGGTCGAAGCTGTCCATCAGCGCGGCGTCGTAGCATTCGGCGGCGATGCCGCAGCGCCGGCGCAGCGCCGGGTCGTCCAGCAGTTCGCAGTTGCTCATGCCGAGGCGGCGGTTGGCGAAATCGCCGTGGCTGGCGACCGTCAGCAGCTTGCTGCCCAGCTGTTGCTCGATGCGGTGGAAATTGCCCTCGAACTCGCGGCGGATGTCGGCCATGCGCGCGCGCACCGTCGCCGGCGCCTTCAGGTTGGCGCGCTTGGCGTAGGTGGCGATCTCCTCGTAGTGGTAGCTGGCCTCGCTGCCGTAGCGCTCGATCTCGCGCATCAGCTCGAAGTCCAGCGTCGACAGCCGGAAGTAATAGCTGGCGCGCACGCCGTGCTTGCGCTCGAGCGCGAACATGCGGCGGGCGGTGGCCAGGTCGGTGTCGATGTCGTGGCGGTGCACCAGCACCGGACGGTCGCCGCCGGCTTCCCCCTGGCGCAGCGTTTCCAGCCACGAGCGCACCGACGTCTGCCGGTAGCCGGCCCGCCGCGCCTGCCGCAGCAGCGCCTCGTAGTGATGCAGCCGCGACGGCATCAGGTAGTCGCTGTAGATGCGGTGGGCGATGGTCTTGATGGCACTCTTCATAGCAGGCTGTAGCGCGCGCGGTAGGGGACGAAGCCGAGCATGGTCTTGAAATGGCGCATCCCGGCCTGGGCGCCGAAGAAGGTGTCGTACATCAGGTAGTCCGGCCCGCCGCCGGCCTGCCGCTCGAGCAGCAGCAGGGCGACGATGTCGGTCACCATCAGGTGCATGACGCCGTCGTTGTTGCGGTAGCCCATCAGCTGGGAAAAGGCGGCGAAATTGCCGTAGCGGCCGACATTGCTGTAGGCCATCAGCTTGCCGAACTTGTTGAACACGCCGTAGTAGCGGAAATTGCACTGCGTGTCGTAGTGCAGCTTCTTTTCGCGGTAGTTGGCGTCCATCGGCCGGCCCTGGCGGGTGGCCAGGCTGGTGTTGATATCGTGGATCTCGTCGATGTGCGCGTTGCGGTCGATCTCGGCCAGCCTGTAGCCGCGCCGCCTGGCCTTGCTGGCGTAGCCGGCGCCGCCGTGCTGGCCGGTCAGGCTGTCCAGGTAGGCGGTCGGGCAGGCGTGGCGGCGCAGGTCGATCAGCGCGACGCCGAGCTGCTTGTGGCCAAACACCTTGTACCTGGGATGCGGACGGGTGAAGTTGCGATGGGTTTCCCTGACGTCTTCCGGATTGAGACTGGTGTCGAAACAAAGGCTGGCCACGGGCAGTCTGGCTACGTCCAGGATCAACTGGCAATGGCGGGTGAGCGTGGTTAACATGTAAGCCCCTCAATGGATGGAGTAGTGGATGACATAGGGCTGGAAGCCCAGCTTCTTTTTAAATTCCCGCAAGCCGGGCTTGGCCCCCAGGTAGGTGTCGTACATGAAGTAGTTGTAGCGGCCGTCGTCGATCAGGCGGCAGGCGATGTCCGCCAGCAGCAGATACATGACGCCGCTGCTGTTCTTGTAGCCCAGCAGGCGGTCGGTGGCGGCAAAGTCGCCATAAATGCCGACGTCGCAATAAGCGGCAAGCCGGCGGTCACGGTCGAGCACGCCGAAGTAGCGGAAGCTGTCGACGGCGAAATAGCGCTCTATCTTGTCGGCGTACGCCGGATCCATCGGCCGGCCCTGGCGCTCGGCCAGCGAGGTGTTGATGCGGTGGATGTCGTCGACGTAGTCGTTGCGGTCGATTTCCTCGACGCTGTAGCCGCGCCGGCGCGCGCGCCGGCTCTGGTAGCCGGCATTGTCCTTGTGGCGCAGCGCGTGCAGGTAGTCGGCGCCGCTGGCGTAGGCGCGCAGGTCGATCAGCGCGATGCCCAGCGTCTTGTGCCGCACCAGCCGGTAGCGCGGATGCGGCATGGTGAACAGCGCGTGGGTGCGTTGTATCAGCGCCGGATTGAGCGCGGCGTCGAAGCGCAGCCGGGCACGCGGCAGGCGGGCGATGTCGCCGATCAGGCGCAGATGGTCAAAGAGATTCATAGAAGCGCAGCAGCTTGATCGATTCGCTGCCCCAGTTGTAGCGCGTCCGCACCGCCGCGCGGCCGTTCTCGCCCATGCGGCGGGCGACGTCCGGATGGCCGGCCAGGTAGTCGATGGCGGTGGCGATCGCGGCCGGGTCGTGCGGATCGACGCAGACGCCGCAGCCATTGCCCTCGACGATGCCGCGCCACAGGGGGAAATCGGAGGCGATCACCGGGATGCCGGCCGCCATGTACTCGAACATCTTGACCGGCAGCGCGTCCAGGTGGTTGGGCGTGGGGTGCAGCGTGACCAGGCCGGCGCGCGAGGCGGCCAGCATGGCGCCGACGCCGGCGCGGTCGAGCAGGCCGGCCGCGTCGATGCGGCTCCATCCCGGCAGGGCCCGCATCCGCGCGGCCAGCGCCGGTTCGCCGAAACTGCCGGCCAGGCGCACCCGCACCGGCGTGCGCAGCAGCTCGCAGGCGCGCACCAGCTCGGCGATGCCGCGGATCGCGCTCAGCCCACCGACGTAGCACACCTGCAGCGGCTTGTGCTCCCAGCCGGGATCGGCGCTGAACTCGTCGGACAGCGGGAAGTTGTTGATGTCTATCGTGCTGCGGTTGATCAGCGAAAACTTGTCGCGGATGGTGGGCGTGGCGGCGATCACGCCGTCGAGCAGGCGGCAGGCATGGTGCTCGAAGCGGGCGTAGGCGGCGGCCAGCAGCCGCCGCGACGACGGCCCCAGGTAGGGCTTGCCCAGCAGCTGCAGCGGCACGTCCTCGTGGGCGTCGAAGATGACCTTGTGGCCGCGCAGCTTGAGCAGCAGCGCGGCCGGCAGCAGTTCCGGATCGTGCAGCTGGACGATGTCGGCGCGCAGCCGCAGCGCCAGGCGGTAGACGCGGTGCGTGCCCGACAGCATGCGGTCGAGCCGGCCGCTGGTGGCGCCGGCGTCGAGGATACGCACGCCGTGGCGGTAGTCGTTGCCATGGCCGTCGGCCACCACCAGCGCGACCTGGTGGCCGTGCTCGGCCAGGGTGCGGCATTGCTTGCCGAAGATGCGGCTGTCGTAGCGCGGATGGGCCGAGGTCAGGTGGGCGATGCTAAGCATGGCCTTCTCCACGGCGGTAGCGGGCGTAGGCGCCCAGCGCGGCGCCGATCTGCATGTCGCTGAAGAAGTGCGACAGGCACAGCAGCATCAGGGTCATCGCCAGCAGGCTCCAGGCCAGCACGAACGGCGGGCGGCGGTTGGCGCGCTCGCCCAGCGCATAGGCGTGCAGCGCCATCTGGCACAGCGGGTAGATCAGCAGCAGCAGCAGCGCGGCAAAACCCAGCAGGCCCAGGTCGACCCAGGCCGACAGCACGTTGTGCGCATACAGCCCGACCTGGTAGCTGGCGTAGTCGCCCAGCAGCGGATGCCGGGCGATGGTGGCCAGCGCCTGCAGCGTCAGCTCGTGGCGCATGCTGGCCGAGCTCGACTGCGACAGGTCCAGCAGCTCCAGCGTGCGGTTGCTGGGCACGACGGCCAGGATGTCCCGCAGGTTGAACTGGATCAGCGCGGCGGCGCCGATGAAGGCGGCCAGCATCAGCAGGCGGTGGCGCGCCGTGTGCAGCTCGATCAACGGGACCAGGAACAGCAGCGCGCCGAACTCGCTGCGGGCGGTGTTGATGTAGAGCGTGGGCAGGCCCAGCGCGTACAGCGCCCAGCGCAGGCTGCGCTGCGGCGTGCAGGCCAGCATCACGGCCAGCGGCAGCAGGTAGGAGCGGGAGAAACCCTGGTAGGTGGCGACGCTGTCCGGATCGCGGGCGGCGCCCAGCGCGGCCAGGTAGAACGCGCCGTCGACCGAGTACGCGAACACGATGCAGGACATGCCGGCCAGGCTGGCGAGCTGGGTCCAGCGGAAGCGGCGGCTGTCGAAATCGAGCGAGGTGAAGATGACGAACAGGTTGAACAGGTAGACCAGGGCCAGCACGTGATGGCTGGTGATGACCGGGTTGGCGCCGGCGGCGTTGCAGGCGACGATGGCGGCGAAGTAGGCCAGGAAGGCGAGGAAGGCGGCGTCCACGCGGGGCAGCTGGTAGTGCCGCACCTGCAGCCGGCGCAGATAGGACAGCAGCAGCGGCGGCAGCATCAGCAGCGAGATGACGGCGAAATAGCCGCCCAGGTAGGCGCGTATCAGGCCCAGCCCCAGCAGCGTCTGGTAGAAGAAGAAGCCGGGGAACAGCAGGAAGAAGGCCAGTTCCGCATAGCCGGGACCGAGCAGGCCGGCGCGCGCCGGCGCGCGTGCCGGGGCAGGGGCGCGAGCCGGGCCGCGCTGCCGCCCCCGCGCGGGGAAGCCGGCCGCCGGCGATTCAGCCTGCCGCATGAAGCCTCCTCCCCGGGACATCGCGGTTCAGCGCGTAGCGGTAGGACATCTGCAGGTACAGCAGGTACAGCAGCGAGTAGCCGACCGTGTAGGCCAGCACGCTTTGCTTGAGCGTCAGCGGCGCGGCAAACGCGGCGATGGTCATGGCGAACAGGGCGACCTGCCAGACCAGCTCGATCTTTTGCCGGCCGGCGACGAAGAACACGTAGCTGAGCGGGCTGGCGATAAAGTTGAGGAAATACAGCGGCGCCAGGATCTGCGCCAGTTCGCCGGCGCCGCGCCAGGCCGGGCCGAAGACAAAGCTGAACAGCGCCGGCGAGGCCAGCAACAGCACCAGCGATGGCAGGCAGCCCAGCAGCAGCAGCACGCGCAGCGCGTGCAGGTAGGCCGGGCGGCAATTGCCGTCGTTCTGGAACTGGCGCACCGATTCGCGCTTGAACACTTCCAGCACCGAGGCGGCCAGCAGCGAGATCGGCGCCGCCAGCACGCGCAGCGTCAGCGCGTACAGGCCGGCGGCCAGCGCGCCGTGGCGCGCGCCGATGATCAGCAGCGGCAGCTGGCCGACGGCGGCGTTGAGCAGATTGGCCGGCAATGAAAAATGCCAGAACGCGCGGTGCTTGATCAGGTAGCGCCGCTGCAGCGGCGTCGGCCGCCAGCCCGCCATCCAGTGCCGCCACCTGGCGTGCGGCGATGGCGGGGCGGACGGCGCGGCCCATGGCGCGGTCGACGGCGACGGCGGCGCCAGCAGGCGGCGCGCGGCCAGCAGCCCCAGGGCCAGCCCGGCCAGGTGGCCGGCCAGCAGCGCGGCGGCGCCGGCGCCGGCCAGCAGCAGGCAGAGCTGGCCGGCGGCGATGCCGCCCGCCGCCCACACCTTGGCCTTGGCCGCCGCGCCGAAGGCGTTATGCGACGCCGCATAGGCCAGCGTGGTCTGCATGACCGCCGTCAGCCAGGCCGCCGCGCCCAGCGTCAGCACGCCCAGCCATGACATGCCGGTCCAGCCGGCCAGCCTGGCGATGGCGGCGCCCAGCGTCAGCAGCACCGCCAGCCAGCCGGCCGACCACGCCACCACGCCGAAGCAGATGCGCTGCCGGGGCCGCCGGTGATCGATGATCATCGCGTTTTCCATCCGCAGCGTGGCCGCCACGGCGGCGATGGCCACCACGCCGTACCAGACGCCGAACGCGCCCAGGTCCTGCGGCCGGCACCAGCGGGTGATCAGCGGCGCGGCCAGGATGGGCAGGGCCTGCGCCGCCAGCGATCCGCTGAGCACAGTCAGCAGGTGTTGCCAGAAGGGCGGCAGGGGCGGCAGGCTAGGCATGATGGCCCGCTGATTTATCGGCGGCCAGCACGGTGGCCGCTACTTTTTCGGCGTCGGCCAGGGACAGGTAGGGTCCCATCGGCAGGCTCAGCACATACTGCGACAGCAGCTCGGCAACCGGGCAATCGGCGTCGTCGAAGCCGGCATAGGCGGGCTGGCGGTGGATCGGCACGGGGTAGTGCACCGCGCTCGGTATGCCGGCCTGCTGCAGCGCCGCCTGCACCACGGCGCGCCGCCTGGGCAGGATGGTGTACTGCGCATAGGCGCTGCTGCGGTCGGCCGCCGGCGCGAAGGTGGCGACGCGGCCGGCGAACAGGCGCTCGTAGCAGGCGGCCACGCGCTGCCGCAGCGCCAGCTCCTCGTCGAACACGGCCAGCTTGGCCAGCACCACGGCGCACTGCAGCGTGTCCATGCGGCCGCCGACGCCGATGCGCGTGTGCCGGTAGCGCTGCGACTGGCCGTGCACGCGGATCTCGCGCATCGCCTGCGCCAGCTCGTCGTCGCTGGTGAAGGCCGCGCCGCCGTCGCCGTAGCAGCCCAGCGGCTTGCTGGGGAAGAAGCTGGTGCAGCCGATGGTCGACAGGTTGCCGCTGCGCCGGCCGCGATAGCTGGCGCCGAAGCTCTGCGCCGCGTCCTCGATCACGGCCAGGCCGTGCGCCTGCGCCAGGTCGTTGATGGCGTCCATGTCCGCCGGCTGGCCGTACAGCGACACCGGCATGATGGCGCGGGTGCGCTTGCTCAGGCGCGCCGCGATCAGCGCCGGATCGATGTTGGCGCTGCCGCGCTCGACGTCGACGAACACCGGCCGCGCGCCCAGCAGCACGATCGCCTCCGCCGTCGCGATGAACGAAAACGGCGTGGTGACGATCTCGTCGCCCGGCCGCACGCCCAGCGCCATCATCGCGATCAGCAGCGCCTCGGTGCCCGAGGCCGCCGTCACGCAATGGCGCGCGCCGCTCCACGCGGCCAGCCGCTGCTCCAGTTCGGCCACTTCCGGCCCCATGATGTACTGGCCGTGATCGAGCACGCGCTGCATGGCGCCGCCGATATCCTCACGCAGGCGCTGGTATTGCGCTTTCAGGTCGATGAATTCCACGATGCTCTCCTTATTCCGCCGACAGCAGGGTGCAGACGCCGCCGCTGACGGCATACACGTCGCCCGTATGCGGGCACACGGCCCGGCCTTCGCCTTCCTCTGGCAGCGCCAGCCGCTCGCCGTGGCGGCTGATCCAGCCGATGCGCCGCGCCGGCACGCCGGCCATCAGCGCGAAATCGGGCACGTCGCGGGTGGCGACGGCGCCGGCGGCGAGGAAGGCATAGCTGCCGATGGTCACGCCGCAGACGATGGTGGCGTTGGCGCCGATGGTGGCGCCGCGGCGCACCAGCGTGGGCCGGTATTCGTCCTTGCGCACCACCGCCGCGCGCGGATTGTGGACATTGGTGAACACCATGCTCGGGCCGCAGAACACGTCGTCCTCGATGGTGACCGCGTCGTACACCGAGACGTTGTTCTGGATCTTGACGTTGTCGCCGATCACGACATCGTTGCCGACGTAGACGTTCTGCCCCAGCGAGCAGCAGGCGCCGATGCGCGCGCCGCCGCACACGTGGCTGAAGTGCCAGATGCGGGTGGCGGGGCCGATGACGGCGCCGGCGTCGACCACGGCGCTCGGATGGATGGTGTGCTGCGGCTGCAAGAGGGCGTTGCGGGACATGCGATTCTCCTTGGTTGTATCCTTGGTTGAACGGCGGATGGTCGGGCATCAGTAATCGAGCGGCAGCGCCACGCGGCGGCCGTCGCGGGCGGAGCGGTAGGCGGCGATCAGCACTTCCAGCGACTTCAGGCCTTCGCGGCCGTCCGTCTCCGGCTCGGCCTCGCCGCGCAGCACCTTGAGCACGTTGTCGTAGTACAGCGGATGGCCGTAGCCGTAGACCGAAGTGGTGACGTAGCTGGCGTCCTTGACGCGCTCGTCGTCCTCGTCCGGCTCGGCGAAGTCCCATTGCTGCACTTCGTTGACGGCCACGCCGCCGATGCGCGCCGTGCCCTTTTCGCCGAGGATGGTGATGCTGCCTTCGAGGTTGTGCGGATAGGCCAGCATCGTCACGTTCATCGAGCCGAGCGCGCCGTTGCGCCAGCGCAGGCTGATGACACCGGTGTCCTCGACCTCGATGTCGCGCGCCAGTGTGGCCGTGTAGGCCTGCAGGCTTTCCACCGGGCCGACGATCCAGTCGATCAGGTCGACGTAGTGGCTGGCCTGGTTCATGAACGCGCCGCCGTCGAATTCCCAGGTGCCGCGCCAGGCCGCGCTGTTGTAATAGGCTTGCGGCCGGGTCCAGAACACGTTCAGCGTCACCATGTAGATGCGGCCGAAGCGCTTCTTGTCGACCGCGCGCTTGAGCAGCTGCAGCGTGGCGTTGCGGCGGTTCTGCTTGACCACGAACATGCGCACGCCGGCCGCGTCGCAGGCGGCGACCATGCGCTTGGCGTCTTCCCAGCGGGTGGCCATCGGCTTTTCGGTGATCACGTGGCGGCTGGCGCGGGCGATCTGCACCGCCTGCTCCGGATGCAGGCCGGAGGGCGTGGTGATGATGCAGGCGTCGATGTCCGCCGTAGCCAGCATCTGCTGCAGGCTGGCGAACGGCGCCGCCCCGGTGTGTTCGGCGGCCCGCTCCAGCGCGGCGGGATCGACGTCGCACACGGCGTCGAGCGTGCAGCGCTCGCCATGCTGGCGCAGCGCGGAGAAATGGTTTTGCGCGATGCGGCCGCAGCCCACCAGGGCGAAGCGCATCTTGCGGTCGGTAACGGCGGGTGCGAACTGGCGCATGGTGCGGTTCTCCTCGGGGTGATGGGATGGATGTCAGGACGTCTGCGCCAGCTGCGCCATCGCCCGCAGCGCCTCGTCGGCGCCGGCGGGCGCGCCGGTTTGCGGCGTGAACTCGGACATGATGGTCTTCAGCATGGCTTCGATCAGCCAGCGGTCGTTGGTATCGCAGGCCACCAGCAGCAATTCGATGTACTGCTCCAGCAGCGCCGGCGGCAGCGCCCGTTCCTTCATGCGCAGGATGCGCGGATGCTCGCTGGGCACGGCGTCCTGCTCGGTCAGCAGCTCCTCCTGCAGTTTCTCGCCGGGGACCAGGCCGACGTACTGGATTTCGATGTCGCCGTGCGGATACTGGGCGGTCTTCTCGGTCAGGCCGGCCAGCGCGATCATGCTGCGCGCCAGGTCGACGATGCGGATCGGCCGGCCCATGTCGAGCACGAACACCTCGCCGCCCTCGGCCATCGCGCCGGCCTGGATCACCAGCTGCGCCGCCTCCGGGATCAGCATGAAGTAGCGCTCCATGCCGGCGTCGGTCACGGTCAGCGGGCCGCCTTGCTGCAACTGGCGGCGGAACAGCGGCACCACCGAGCCGGAGGAACCCAGCACGTTGCCGAAGCGCACCATGCTGAACACGGTGCGGCCGCCGTCGCGCGCGGCCGTCTGCGCCGCCGCCTGGAACACCAGCTCGGACAGCCGCTTGCTGGCACCCATGATGGTGCTGGGACGCACCGCCTTGTCGCTGGAAACGAGCACGCAGGTCTCGACCAGGTATTTGTCGGCGATGCGCGCGACGTTGCGCGCGCCCAGCACGTTGTTGCGCAGGCCCTCGACCACATTGGTCTCGACCAGGTTCACATGCTTGTAGGCGGCGGCGTGATAAATGGTGTCGATGCTGTCCTCCTGCATGATGCGGTCGAGCAGCCGCTCGTTGCACACCGATCCCAGGTGCGCGCGCAGCTGCAGCTGCGGCCATTGCGCCATCAGCTCCTGGCGTATGGTGTACAGCGAGAACTCGCAATGGTCCAGCAGGTGCAGGCGGCGCGGACCCAGGCTGGCGATCTGGCGGCACAACTCGCTGCCGATGGAGCCGCCGGCGCCGGTCACCAGCACGCTCCTGGCGCGCACGCAGCGGCCGAACAGCGCGCTGTCCGGCGGCACCGGCGGCCGCCCCAGCAACTGCTCCAGCGGAAACTCGAAGCTGGCGCTGCGCGGCGCCTGGCGGCGCCACGCGTGGTCGGCCAGGTCCAGCAGGCCATGCAGGAACTTGACGCTGACGCCGCTGGTGCGCACCATGCGCAGCACGGCGCCGAGCCGCTCGCCGGAAATGTCGGGCAGGGCGATGACGATCAGGCTGATCGACGCGGCGGCCACCGTCTCGGCCAGCTGCTGCGGCGGCAGCACGCGCAGGCCGGCGATGGTGTGCGGCGCGCGGCCGTGCTTCTCGTCGAAAAAGCAGATCGGGCTATAGCGGCTGTCGGCGCGCATGGCTTGCGCCAGGCGCGCGCCGGCGTCGCCGGCGCCGTAGATGGCGACCGCTTCGCGCGCCTGTGGCGGCGGCCCGCTCAGGCGCTGCAGCAGGCTGCACACCGCCACCCGCGAGGCCACCAGGTAGGCCAGTGCGACAAACCAGTAGGTCACCAGCGCGCCGGCCGGGTAGTGCGTGGCCTGATCGAGCGTCAGCAGATGGATGCACAGCACGGCGATCGCCATGCCGAAGGCCGCGCGGGCCAGCATGCGCTGCTCAAGGTAGCGCAGCACCGCGCCGTACAGGTCGGACATCGCCAGCGCCGCCGCCGACACGGCCGACAACAGCAGCGTTGCGGACAGCGGCGCCAGGGGCGAGGAGCGCATCAGCATCGCCAGCTCCACGCACAACGGCAGTGCCAGGCAATCGGCACCCAGCATCACGGCGCTTTTGCCGCGCCGACTCATGGCGATGGCTTTTTCGCTGAGACGGCGGGCAAGGCAGGCAGTACGTGAGGCTAAATAAAACATGATGCGCAATACCTTCATGAAGCAATCTGGCTGATTGCCCGGTGCGGGCACCCGGCATGCGTTGATTGTCTTCTGACCAGCGTAGTGCGGCTTGACTGCGATCAAACTGCGCGGCGGAGCTTATCCTGGCGGCTTGACATCTATTTCTTGTTGATATTTGTTTCTGGAATTTAGTTACGCGGCTTGATCAAATACACGCAGCGGCGCGCGCCATTGAGCATGTGTTCGACGCGGCCCACCGAGCACTCCGGCCCCAGCACGCGCTGGAACACGTCGAGCTCCGAGCGGCAGAACTTCTGGCACTGGCGCGCGGCGGCGCAGATCGGACAATGGTTCTCCACCAGCAGCAGGCTGCCATCGTCCTGCGCCTGCACTTCCGCCATGTAGCCTTCGCTGGTGCGCGCCTGCGCCAGCGCCGCCACCCGTTGCGGCAGCGCGCGCACGCCTTGCAGATGCTGGCGGTATTGCTGTTCGCTGGCGGCCTCGCGCGCGACGATCAATTTCTCCAGGCCCGCGTCGCCGAACAGGCCGCGCACCTGGTCGATCAGCTGCACCGTCAGGTCGGCGTGGCGATCGGGGAAGCGCGCGTGGCCCGCCTCGGTCAGCAGCCAGCGGCGCGACGGGCGGCCCGGCTTGTCGGCCACGTCCTCGTAGCCGACCATGCCTTTTTCCTGCCACGCTTCGAGCTGCCGGCGCGCGCCCATCGAGGTCAGGTCCATCAGGCCGGCCAGCTGTTGCGCGGTCTGCGGCCCGCGCGTCTTCAACAGGAACAGCGTTTGTTCGGCGGTGTTCATGGCAGCGCGCCCTCCAGCCTGGCGTTCATGCTGGCGTGCCAGCTTTGCATGCGCCACGCCGACCACGCGGTCAGCAGCGCGCCCAGCACCAGGATCAAACGGGTGTCGATCAGCGTCAGCACCGCGCCGGCCAGCGCCATCAGGATATTGGCCAGGCAGAAGGTGGTGGAGATCAGTCCCATGACGGCGCCCTGGCCGTGCGCGCCGAAGCGCTCGGCGCACCAGTTGGGCACGATGGCGTTGTAGCAGGAGTGCGGCACGCCGAACAGGATGATGGCGGCGATGCCGACCCAGGCGTTGCTGGCCGCCAGCAGCGCGATCAGCGTAGCGGTGACGATGGCGAAGCGGCGCGCCCGCAGCAGCGGCTCCCCCTGGAACGGACGGCCGGCGAACAGGGTGGTGGTGGTCATCACCGCGCACAGGGCGGCGGTGGTCCAGGCGATGCCCCGTGCGCCGTAACCGGGCACCTCCACCAGCCACAGCGGATAGAACTCGTAGAACGCCGTCACGCCGCAGGTATAGGCCAGCGTGACGATGAACAGGTTGCGCAGGTCCGGCTCGCGCAGCAGGTTCAGCGCGTGGCGGTCGCGCGCCACCTGCCACCACGAGGTGGTCGCCTGCGACGGCGTTTCGTGCGGCAGCACGGCGGCCACCAGCACCGCCACCAGCAGCAGCGCGGCCACGGCGACCCAGAACGGCATCGTGATGCCCCAGGCCAGCGTGACGCCGGCCAGCAGCGGGCCGGCCAGCCAGCCCATATAAAAGGCGCCGTTCAGCCACGACAGGGCCTTGCGCCGCAGGTCGCCGTCGAGGCGGTCGGCCAGCATCGCGCGCGCCACCGAGCCGTTGCCCTCGAGCAGACCGGTGGCGAAGCGGGCGACGATAAACAGCGGATAGGATTCCAGCAGCAGCGCGACGGCCGTCACCGCGTGGCCGATGGCGGCGCCGACGGCGGTCACCAGCAGCACCGGGCGGCGGCCGTAGCGGTCCGACATCGGTCCGAGCAGGGCGGAGCCGATCAGCAGGCCGAGCGGATTGATCGTCAGCGCCAGGCCGAACAGCAGCTTGGGCGGCAGGCCGAGGAACTGGTTCAAGCCGTTGCTGACGCCGGCGGCGAACAGCGGCGGCAGAATCGGATACGGCAGCGCCGCGCCTATCGTGGACAGCAGGGCCAGCAGGCAGGCGGCGCCGATCAGCAGGGGTGTTTTCATGGGTGGCATTCAACGAATCGAGTAACGCTACTGTAGGCGGATCTCATTATTAAGTAAACAAAAATGTTTACTTATGCTGCCGCGTCGGCAGCGCGCATGTATGATGGCGGCTCTGTCGTCAACTTTGCAATCCGCCCGAAACAAGATGAAGAATTGGTTTGCCGGCCGCCGTGGCGCGTACTTCTTTCTGCTGCTGGGCATAGGCCTGATGATGCTGTACGTCGCGCTGGAGCGGAACTTTCCGGATGCCGGGCAGCTGCAGTCAGCCACCGGCCGCGTCGCCTCGGCCCACCCGGCGCAGGGCGGCCTGTACTTCGCCCTCGCCGGCGAGCCGCGCCAGTTCGTGGTGTACGTCAAGGGCGATAGCGATGGCCGACTGCGGCAGGCGATCGGCGACGCCGAGGCCGGGTCGTATCCGGTCACCGTACTCCTGCACCCGGGCCAGTCGGCCTCGCCCGGTTTTTTGCAGGGCAGGTACTACACGGTGTATGGCGTGTCGGTCGGCGGCAAGGAAGTCTCCAGCCTGGCCACCGTGCGGGGCAGCTACCGCCGCGACAACCTGATCGCGCTGGTCCTGGGCGTGCTGTTCGCGGCCTACGGCGGCCGCCTGGTCTACAACCTCAGGAACCTGGCTGAACCTGCGCCAGCGCCTCAATATCGCCGGAAACGATAAGCGCCAGGTTGGCCGTGATCCGTTCGACCGGCCAGTCCCACCAGGCGATCGCCTGCAGCCGCGCCGCGGCTTCCGGCGCGAAGCGCTCCTTGATCTGCCTGGCCGGATTGCCGCCGACGACGGTGTACGGGGCGACGTCGCCGGTGACCACGGAGCGCGACGAGACGATGGCGCCGTCGCCGATATGCACGCCCGGCATGATCAAGGCGTCGTAGCCTATCCAGACGTCGTTGCCGACCACCGTGTCGCCCTTGTACGGCAGCTCGCCCGGCGCCGGCATCGCCTGCTCCCAGCCGTTGCCGAAGATCTGGAACGGATAGGTCGAGATGCCCGACATTTTGTGGTTGGCGCCGTTCATGATGAACTTGACGCCGCGCGCCAGCGCGCAGAACTTGCCGATCACGAGCTTGTCGCCGATGAAGGGGAAGTGGTACAGCACGTTGCGCTCGAAGTTTTCCGGGTCTTCCGGATCGTCGTAGTAAGTGTAGTCGCCGATGACGATGTTCGGATTGCGTACGATGTTCTTGATGTAGCAGACCTGCGGGAAGCCCGGCATCGGGTGCGGATCGTCCGGCGACGGGCCGTTCACGACACGTCTCCCTGGCGGCGGAAGGCGATCCAGCCGGCGATCAGCGTGAAGCTGGCGACGATCGCCACCACCACCCAGAACCCCTCCGGCTCCTGCGCCAGCGGAATGCCGCCCACGTTCATGCCGAGCAGGCCGGCGATGATGTTGATCGGCAGGGCCAGCACCGTCACCACGGTCAGCACGAACAGGCTGCGGTTGTTGCCTTCGTTGACCAGCGCCGCGATCTCCTCCTGTATCAGCTTGATGCGCTCCTGCAGCGAGGCCATGTCCGCCAGCACCATCGAGAATTCCTCGGTCGACTGGCGCAGTTCCTGGGCGTCGATCTCGGCGACCCAGGCCGGCGGCCGTTGCAGCAACCGGAACAGCGCCGCCGGCTCCGGCGCCAGCAGGCGTTGCAGGCGCACCAGCACGCGCCGCAGCGCGCCCAGGCTGGCGCGCTTGGTGTTGAGCTTGCCGGCCAGCAGATTGTCTTCGATGTCGTCCACCGTGGCGATCGAGTCGCGGACGATCTTGATCAGCGCGTCGGCCTGGTCGCGCAGCAGGTGGATCAGCAGTTCGACCGACGAGCGTATCGGCTCGCCGTTGCGTACCGCGTTGCGCAGGCTGTCGACCGCCTTCAGCGGCTTGCGCCGGGCGCTGATGACGATCTGCTTGTCGACGCTGAGCCATAGCGTGGAAATGTCCGATGGCTCGAACGAAAAATCGTGCAGCACGTCGTTGACCACGGCCACCAGCGTGTTGTCGGCCAGCTCAATGCGGGTCGAGCGCGGGCCTTCGTGCAGGCTTTCATAGAATTCCTCGGGCAACGAGGTGTGTTCGTGCAGCCACTTCTCGCTGGCCGTGTTGGCCAGGTTGTAGTGCAGCCAGACGAATTCGCCCGGATGCTGCTCGCGGTTCTTCAGCCACAGGCAGGCCTGGTCGGTATCCAGCGGCACGCCCTTGCCGTCCGGTGTGCGGCCGAACACGTAGCCGCAGACCATGCCCGCTTGGTCGGATCCGTAGGACTGAGGCGCATTCTGCATTCGTTTTCTCCATGGTGGTCGCGGGCATCAGGATAGCAAATTACGCTACCATAGGGTGAGATCCTGACCGGGAGATTTGTTATGCATACCGATTTGCCGCCGCGCCTGGCCGTCTTTGTCGACGGCATGGACCGCCTGCTGGCGCAGGGCGCCGCCGAGCCGCGCATCGTCGAGGAGGGCGGTGCGCTGCTGCGCGCCTTGCTGGCGCATGACGACTGGCTGCCCGATGCGATGGCGCAGCCCGATCCGCAGTTCTACCGCCAGTACCTGCTGTACCTCGATCCGGCCGCGCGCTATTCGGTCGCCAGCTTTGTCTGGGGACCGGGCCAGCGCACGCCTGTGCACGATCATACGGTGTGGGGATTGGTCGGCATCCTGCGCGGAGCCGAGATCGCGCAGGCCTACCGGCGCGGGGCCGGCGGCGCCATGGTGGCGGACGGCGCGCCGCTGCGGCTGGAACAGGGGCAGATGAGCGCGGTATCGCCGGCGCTGGGCGACATCCACGAAGTGCGCAACGCCTATGACGACAGGGTGTCGGTCGGCGTGCACGTGTACGGCGGGGACATCGGCGCCATCGATCGCTCCGTGTATGCGCCCGATGGCGCCGTCAAACCGTTCCGATCGGGCTACGCCAACCGCTAGAGCGGCGGATTAAACCAGCAAGGCGGCGTTCATCTCGACGGCGTCGTTCTCGGCTTCGGCCAGCATGTCGGCCAGCTTCTGTTCGTCGATGAACAGGTCGATGGCCGAATCGGAATGCGGCGGCAGGTCGCGCTGCGGTTCCTGCAGCGGCGACTTCACCGGCGTCAGGTGGTTGGCCAGCAGCAGCGTGTCGAGCAGCGTATCGGGCGGGATCGACATGAAGCTGTCGCGCAGGCCCTCGATCGCCTCGGCCACCGGCTCGGGGATGCACAGCTTGCGCATCACTTCGCGGGTGATGATTTCTTCGCTGGCCGAGTGCCAGTTTTCCGGATCCTCTTCCAGCAGCCCCGGGAATTCGTCGGCGCGCGACAGCAGGTAGAAGCCGCCCACCTCGTGCACGATGGCGGCGAACAGCGCGGTGTCCGGATTCACGCCGGTGACCTGGCGCGCGATGATGCGCGACAGCGCCGCCACGGCGATGGTGTGGTCCCACAGCTGTTCGGCCTTGAGGCGCAGCGCCGGATCGGAGATCTTGCTGCCGAACTGGCGCACCACCATGGCGGCGGCCAGCGCGAACAGGTTCTGGTAGCCGATGCGCATGATGGCGCCGCGCACGTTGGTGATGGTCGGCGCGCCGGCGCGGTTGAACATGGCGGAATTGGCGATGGCGACGGTGCGCGCCGCCAGCAGCGGCTCGGCCAGCACCAGGCTGATCGCCTTGTCGACCGGGCACTCCGGATCGTCCAACGCCAATTGAACGCGCAGTGCCGCGTTTACGCTGGTTGGGAATACCAGTTCGCCACGAATGGCCAGGGCCGCGATATGGCCGAATGCTTCGAGTTTATTCATGATGAAAATTATACGCACCCGCCGCTGCAATCTCAACGCCATGTAGGCGTGATAGCGGATTCAATGTCAGATTAGAGGCGGCGATGCCACAGTATCGCGCCGATGCTGGTGCCGGTGCGCGCGGATAGCAATGATCCGCGGCCGAAAGCGCCGTGCGGCGCAAGGAGGAAACCGGTCGCGGCGCCATCGATGGCGCCGCGACCGGGGTTAAGCTTGGACTGTCGTCAGGCGTTTGCCAGCTGCGGACGGCGCTGGGCGCCGCCGGTGTTGTAGCGGCTCACCGACAGGTCGTCGGCCAGGATCGCCGGGCGGCGCGCCGAGATCAGGTCCGACAGCAGCTGCGCCGAACCGCAGGACATGGTCCAGCCCAGGGTGCCGTGGCCGGTGTTGATGAACAGGTTGCGCAGGCCGGTGCGGCCGACGATAGGCGTGCCGTCCGGCGTCATCGGACGCAGGCCGGTCCAGAAGCTGGCTTGCGCGGTGTCGCCGGCGCCGGGGAACAGGTCGTTGACCACCATCTCCAGCGTTTCGCGGCGGCGCGGATTGAGGCGCTTGTCGAAGCCGGCGATTTCGGCCATGCCGCCGACGCGGATGCGGTCGTCGAAGCGGGTCACGGCGATCTTGTAGGTCTCGTCGAGGATGGTCGACACCGGCGCGGCGCCCGCGTTGACGATGGGGACGGTGATCGAGTAGCCCTTGAGCGGATAGACGGGAATCTTGACCAGGTCCTTCAACAGCGTGGTCGAATAGGCGCCCAGCGCCACCACGTAGGAATCGGCGGTCACCAGTTCGGCGCCGCACTGCACGCCTTTGATTTCCTCGCCGGCCGTGGCCAGGCCGGTGATGTCGACGCCGTAGCGGAACTTGACGCCCAGTTCCTCGGCCATCGCGGTCAGGCGGGTGGTGAACAGCTGGCAGTCGCCGGTTTCATCGTTGGGCAGGCGCAGGCCGCCGACCAGCTTGTTCTGGTCCAGGCCCGGTTCGGCGGCAAGCAGTTGTTCGCGGCTCAGCAGTTGATACGGCACGCCGGTTTCTTCCAGCACCTGGATATCCTTGGCGGCGTCGTCCAGCTGCTTTTGCGTGCGGAACAGCTGGGTCGTGCCTTGCTGGCGGCCTTCGTATTCGATGCCGGTGCTGGCGCGCAGCACCTTGAAGCAGTCGCGGCTGTATTCGGCCAGGCGCACCATGCGCTCTTTATTAGTGGCGTAACGTTCGGCGGTGCAGTTTTGCAGCATCTGCCACATCCACTCCAGCTGGAACATCGTGCCGTCGGGCGTGATCGACAGCGGCGCGTGACGCTGCAGCATCCATTTCATCGCTTTCAGCGGGATGCCGGGCGCGGCCCAGGGGGAGGCGTAGCCGGGCGAGATCTGGCCGGCGTTGGCGAAGCTGGTTTCCAGCGCGGGACCGGGCTGACGGTCGAGCACGGTCACATCGTGGCCGGCCTTGGCCAGATAATAGGCGCTGGTGACGCCGATAACACCGCTACCCAAGATCACAACACGCATCTCATCCCCCAATTATTGAACCTGCCAGATATTCCGCTATGGTATGCTTGTATCACTAGTATTTGTTACTATATAACTTGATAAATTCAGTGGATATTCATGCGAATTCAAAAAGAATCGGTCCGCAGCCTGGACAAGCTGGACAGGAAGATATTGCAGATCCTGCAAGCCGATGGCCGGATCTCGATGAAAGACCTGAGCGAGCAGGTCGGTTTGTCGATCACGCCGGCGATCGAGCGGGTCAAGCGCATGGAGCGCGACGGCGTGATCACCGGCTACCACGCGCGCATCGATCCGCCTTCGCTGGGGGCCAAGCTGCTGGTGTTTGTCGAGATCACGCTGAACCAGAAATCGGGGCCGGTGTTCGAACAATTCCGGCGCGAGGTGCTGCGGATACCGGAGGTGCAGGAGTGCCACCTGGTGTCGGGCGACTTCGACTACCTGATCAAGGCGCGCATCCACGAAATGGCCGAGTACCGCAAGCTGCTGGGCGACATGCTGCTCAGCCTGCCAGGGGCGGCGCAGTCGAAAAGCTATGTCGTGATGGAGGAGATCAAGGAGACGCTGATTTTGTCTACCGAGGTGGTGCAGGGCTGATATGGATCAGCATGCGCTACTTGCGGGCGCTCTCGGAAGGAGGACAATAACGGGATGCTTGGGGGACCATTATGATTTCTCTCGATACACTCAGCTATGCGAAGCGCCTGGAATCCGCAGGCGTGCCGACCGGACAGGCGGAAGCCCACGCCATGGCGCTTGCAGACATACTAGTGACGCAAGCGGCCAGCAAATCCGATCTGGCTGCGTTTGAGGAGCGTCTTCGGCTCTTTATAAATCAGCAGTTGGCGGAGCAGAAGGCGGAAATATTGAAGTGGATATTTGCTTCGGCGGTCGGACAAGCCAGTCTGATCCTGGTCGCGATCCGCTACATGCCTCATTGAACCGATGCTTCAGTTAGAATGCCATAATGGCATTAAATGAACTGGAGCAGGTGTGAACAGTCAGCACGGTACTCCGACAACAACCCACGCGGTCAGCGTCCGCTCGCTGGACGAGCATATGTCTTCGGACCAGAGCTTCAGCTCGGCCTACGCGCGCGCGGTCGGCGCCATCGCCGGCAAGGAGGGCAGCCTGACGCTGGCGCAGTTCGCCGCCGTCACCGACATCGCCGGCGACGGCAAGTCCTCGGCCGTCTTCACCGCGCTGGTGCTGAACGCCATCGAATCGGGCGTCGACGTCGACTGGGCCTTCAACGCGCTCAGCCGTAGCAGCGCCGGCATCGACCAGGCCGCGCGCGAAAACGCCCTCGGCATGACCATCCCGCTGCTGGCGCTGCACGGCGCCGACGCCCGCGCGCTGGCCCAGCGGCTGGCCAAGGCGCTGTCGGTGCGGCTGACGCCCGAACATCTGCATCTGCTGCCGCCGGCCGAAGAGCGCGGCATCCTGGCCAACCTGGGCGAGCAGGCGCGCCGGCTGGTGCGCGGCCGTTCGCTGGCCGACGCCGTGGCCGACTTCGGCCGCAATGCCGGCCAGCAGGCGCTGATCGAGCATGCGCGTCAGTTCCAGTCCGGCGACATCGATCATGGCCAGCTGCGCGAGCTGGTCGGCAGCACCACCTCGGCCATCGCGCATGATATTTCAGTCTACCTGGAGCAGGCGCACATGCTGTCGGTGGGCGAGGCCACGGCGGCCACGCTGGTCAACGCCGCCAACGACCTGAAGAACCAGGTGCTGCAGCGCCTGACCTTGGTCGACCAGCGCATCGCCCACGAGCGCCGCCTGCTGGTCGAGGAAATCGACGACGCCGTGCACGACGCCGGCAACGCCATCGAGCTGGCCATCACCGACCGGCTCAACACCGACCAATGGAAGGACGAGGATGTGTGGGCCAGCATGGGCCGCAACCAGTTCGGCCAGGAGATGGAGCGGCGGCTGGACCGCATCGTGCGCCGCAAGGAACAGGCGCTGCATCTGCTGCAGGAGGACCTGCGGCTGTTCCAGCAGGCGATGCGGCTGAATCAGTCGTCGGTATTCCAGCGGCAGCACCATTCGACCCTGGCCAAGCTGATGCCGCGCTTGCGGGTCGGCACGCGCATCGTCAACGGCGTCGACACGGCGGCCAGCGTCACCTTGATGAGCGGGGCGGTGGTGGCGGCCGGCACCGGCACGGCGGCCTATCTGATCGGCGCGGCGGTGGTGTTGCCGGTGGTGGCGCCGGTGGCGCCGTTTGTCGGCGGCGCGGTGCTGCTGGCGGGCGCGTTCAAGTGGTTCACCGACAGCGGCAAGCGCAAGCGCACTGAAATCCGCGACAAGCGCGCCGCCTTCGAAGACGAGCTGCGCAAGCAGCTGCAGGCGGCCGAGCACAGCTTCAACACGCAACTGGACATGGTGGCGCAAGGCTTCCACGACTCGGCGCTGCAGTTGCTGACGCCGTTGTTGCTGGAAGCCGAAGCGGCCGGCCGCGTGCCCGGCATGCGCCAGCGCATCGCCGACCGCGTCATCACGCAGGCGCAGGCGGCGATCCGCCAACTGGACGCCGAGCTGCAAAAATAATCCGGGGTCAGATCCGACATTTGGACACGAGCTCTACCGTTGCAGCCGCAACGGTAGAGCTCGTGTCCAAATGTCGGATCTGACCCCGGGTTTAATTGCGGGCGATGATGGCGTCGGCGGCGGTGGCGGCTTGCTGCAGCGGCTGGGCCAGCGCCTGCGTGGTGTAGACCGGTGCCTGCGGCATTGGCGCACCGAGCACCGGGCCGTCGGTCTTGCTGATGTCGACCGTCACCGTGGTCGACAGGCCGATGCGCAGCGGATGCGCGGCCAGCTCCTGCGGGTCAAGCGCGATCCGCACCGGCAGCCGCTGCACCACCTTGATCCAGTTGCCGCTGGCGTTCTGCGCCGGCAGCAGCGAGAACGCGCTGCCCGTGCCTGCCGACAGCCCCACCACCTTGCCATGGAATTCGACTTTGCTGCCGTACATGTCGGCCTCGATCCTGGCCGGCTGGCCGACGCGGATGTTGCGCAGCTCCGATTCCTTGAAGTTGGCGTCCACCCACAACTGGTCCAGCGGCACGATCGACAGCAGCGAGGTGCCCGGCGTCGCCCTTGCGCCGATCTGCACGCTGCGCTTGGCCACGTAGCCCGACACCAGCGCCACGATGGTGTTGCGGCGCGCCGCCAGCCACGCCTGCTGGTAGTCGGCCCTGGCCGCCAGCACCGAAGGATGCTGCGCCACCGCCACGCCGGCCACGCCGGCCTTCGCGGCGTCGGCCTGCTTGACCGCCACCGCGATCGCGGCGCGGGCGTTGTCCACCGCCTGCCGCGCATGCTCGACTTCCTCGCCCGACACCGTGTGGTCGGCCGCCAGCGGCTTGCGGCGCGCCAGGTCGTCCTCGGCTTCCTTCAGCTGCAGCTTGCGCTGCGCGACCGTGGCGTCGTACTGGGCGACGTCGGCGTAGCGCTGGCGCTGCTGACGCACGGCGGCGCCGAGGCGGGCCTCGGCCTGGCTCAGAGCGACGTCGGCGTCGGCCGAGTCCAGCTTGATCAGCGTGGCGCCGGCCTGCACCATCTGCGTTTCGTCGGCGCGGATCTCGGCCACGTTGCCGGTGACCTGCGACGACAGGTTGACCAGGTTGCCGCCGACGTAGGCGTTGTCGGTCTGCTGTTCCCTGGACAGCACGATCTTGTAGTAGGCGGCGTAGGCGATGCCGGCGGCGATGAACAGCAGCGTGATGCCGGCCAGGACGGTCTTGCGTTTCTTGTCGTTCGGTTTGGTGATGTCGGTGCTCATGGTTTCATCCTTGTTATTTGGAAGCCGTCGCCAGCGGCGCTTCTTCGTGATAGCCGCCGCCCAGCGCGTTGGTCAGCGCCACTTCGGCCAGCAGCTGCACCTGCTGCAGATAGAGGTCGGCGTCCCGCTGGCGCAGTAGCGCCAGTTGCGCATTGAGCACGCTGCCGCGGTCGGCCAGGCCGTGGTCGAGCCGCGCCTGCGCCGACGCCATCTGCGCCCGCGCCAGGCCGGTGGCCTGCGTCTGCTGCGCGATCTGCTGTTCGATGCCTTGCAGCTGCACGCCGTCCTGCGCCACGTCGCGCACGGCATCGATCACCGCCTGGTTGTATTCGGCGATGCGTTCGTTGCGGCTGGTGCGGGCGCTGTCGAGCTGCGCATCGAGGCGCCGGCTGTCGAACAGCGGCAGCGTCAGCGTCGGGCCGATGTACAGCGTGCGGCTGGCCGCCTGCAGCAGGTTTTCCAGCTTGACGGTATCGAGGCCGATCGATCCGGTCAGGTTCACGTCAGGATAAAAGGCCGCCTTGGCCGCGTCGATCCGGCTCAGCGAGGCCTCCAGTTTCCAGCGCGCTGCCTGCAGGTCGGGCCGGCGCGCCAGCAGCTCGATGCCGAGGCGGGCGGGCAGGGCGTGCGGCGTGGCATTCAGCGGCTGCGGCTTGAGGTCGGCCAGCGCGCTGCTGTCGGCGCCGACCAGCGCGCGCAGGGCCTCGCGTTCGCGGCCGATGTCGGCCCGCAGTTCCGCCTGCCGCTTGCGGATCAGGTTCAGTTCCAGCTCGGCGCCGCGCCGCTCGTCGGCGTTGGCCAGGCCGCGCGCGATGCGTTTGGCCTTGTCCTGCGCCAGCGCGGTTTGCGCGGTCGCCAGCTGTTCGGTGTTGGCCAGGCGCGCCCACGCTCCCTGCAGGCGGAAGTAGCTTTGCGCGACGGCCGCCGCCAGCGCCTGTTCGGCCTGGGCATAGGCGGCGCGGCCGGCCGTCAGCTCGCCGACGGCGGCGGCGACCTGCGCGCGGTTCTTGCCCCACCAGTCGAAGTTGTAGCGCGCGTCCAGGCGCAGCGTTTCGGCGGTGAACCAGGTGCCGCCGATCGGCGCCGGGAACAGGCCGGTGCCGGAATAGCGCTGGCGGTTGGCGTTGGCATAGGCGCTGATGTCGACGCCGACGTCGGCCGCCGTGCGTTGCAGCGCCGAGCTGGCGCTGCCGATCTGCGCGGCGGCCACTTCCAGCGTCGGGCCGCTGGCCAGCGCCTGCTTGATCAGCGCGTTCAACTGCTCGTCGTGGTAGGCGGTCCACCATTGCGCCTGCGGCCAGCCTTCGCGCGCCAGCTTGATGCCGGACGCCAGTTCGGCGCCGGCGATGTCGCGCCGGGCCAGCGGGTGCAGGTCCGGCGTGACATGGGCGCAGCCGGCCATCGCCAGCAGCATGGCCAGCAGCGGGGCGGTTTTCTTTAGTTGGGTTTTCATCGTTTTCATCATCAGTCCATGGCGGCGTGGTCGACGGCGGGTGCGGCGTGTTTGGCCGGCGGGCGTATCAGCAGCAACAGCGGGATCACGCACAGCGTCAAGATCATCATCAGCCAGAAATCGTCGACATACGAAATCATCGAGGCCTGGCGGGTGATCTCGCCGTTCAGCGCGGCCGCCGCTTCCGGCGTGGCGAGGTTGTCCAGCAGCGACGGGTTGACGGTGGTGATCTTCTCGGCCAGCGTGGCGTGCATGGTCTGCGTGTTGCGCACCAGCAGCGTCTGCACCAGCGCGATGCCGATCGAGCTGCCGATATTGCGTATCAGGCTGTAGATGGCCGTGCCTTCGGCGCGCATCTCCGGCGACAGGGTGGCGAAGGTGGCGGCGCTCAGCGGCACGAACACCAGCCCCAGTCCCAGGCCCTGGATCACGCCCGGCCAGACGATGTCGCTTTGCGACAGCACCAGCGTGTAGCGCGTCATCTGCCACAGCGAGAAGGCGGTGATGGCGAAGCCCAGGCCGAGCAGCAGCCGCAGGTCGAACTTGCCGACCAGCCGGCCCACCACCATCATCGCGATCATGGTGCCGATGCCGCTCGGCGCCGTGACCAGGCCGGCGACGGCGGCCGGATAGCCCATCAGGCTTTGCAGCATCGACGGCGTCAGCGCGCGGGTGGCGAACAGCACCAGGCCGACGATGAAGATGAACAGCAGGCCGCTGACGTAGTTGGCGTTCTTCAGCAGCCGGTAGTCGAAGAAGGACTGGCCGGCCGGCCGCAGCGCGGTGTGGGCGACGAAATACGCAAAGCTCAGCGCCAGCACCACCGCCTCGATCCAGGTTTCGGTGGCGGCGAACCAGTCGTTCTGCTCGCCGCGGTCCAGCAGCATCTGCAGCGCGCCGATGGCCAAGCTGAGCGTGACGAAGCCGAAGGCGTCAAAGCTCATCTTGCGGGCGCCCGGCACCGGGCGGATGTAGCGCCAGATGCCGTAGAACGCCATCGCGCCGACCGGCACGTTGATGAAGAACACCCAGCGCCAGTTGTAGCTGTCGGTCAGCCAGCCGCCCAGGGTGGGGCCGAGGATGGGGCCGATCATCACGCCCATGCCCCATACGGCCATGGCCGAGCCGTGTTTTTCGCGCGGGTTGATGTCGAGCAGCGTGGCCTGCGACAGCGGCACCAGCGCGGCGCCGAACACGCCCTGCAGCAGCCGCGCGGCGACGATTTCGGCCAGCGATCCGGACAGGCCGCACAGCACCGAGGCCACGGTGAAACCGGCCACCGCCGTGAGGAAGATGTTCTTCTGGCCGTAGCGGTCGCACAGCCAGCCGGTCAGCGGGGTGGCGATGGCGGCGGCCACGATGAAGGAGGTCAGCACCCAGGTGATCTGGTCCTGCGAGGCCGACAGGCTGCCCTGCATGTGCGGCAGCGCGACGTTGGCGATGGTGCCGTCCAGCGCCTGGATGATGGTCGCCAGCATGATCGAGATGGTGATCATGCGGCGGTTGATCGGCGGCTGCTGCTGCGGCCCGGCGGCGGTCACTGCGTCGCTCATGCGCAGGACTCGATGTCGGTCTGCATCGATTCGAGGAACTCGGTGACGACGCGCAGGATTTCCGGATCGGCCTTGCCGAGCATTTCATTGCGCACGACTTCCGCCTCGGATTTCACGGTGGCATAGAGGCGCCAGCCTTCGTCGGTCAGGCTGAGCAGCTTGACGCGGCGGTCCGTCGCCGACGGCGTGCGCAGCATGTAACCGGCCTTGACCAGACGGTCGATGGTGGCGACCATGGTCGGATCCTCGACGCCGACGCGCGCGGCCAGCCGGGTCTGCGACGGCGGCTCCTTTTCCTTGGCGGTCAGGGCGATCGCCATCCAGCTGGACTGGCTGATGCCCAGGTGCTTGAGGCGGCGGTCGATCGCCAGGCGCCAGGCGCGGGCGGTGCCGTGCAGCGCGGAGGAGAAACGCTCTTCGATAGAAGACATACTATTCACCTGCTAATCGTTAGGTATCGAACTATTATCTTAGCATAGGTACTTTCTCCTCGCCAAGGGACGTGCTACGCTGAATGCCATCTCCCTCTCAAGGACCGCTATGAAAATGCCTGTTTCCGCCGCCGCGCTGTGCCTGTTGCCGCTGTTTTGCCTGGCGCAGGAGGGGCCGCCGGTCACGCCTTACCGGCCGTCGGTGTCGAGCCCGGCGCAATTGCCGGCGGCCGGCCAGCTGGAGCTGGAGCTTGGCGGGCTGAGCAGCAAATCCGACGATGGCCGCCGCAACAGCCTGCCGTACGCGCTCAAGCTGGGCTTCAACCAGCAGTGGGGCGTGGTGCTGGTGGGCGAGGGCTATGTGTCGGCGCCGGACGGCGACGGCGGCCGCGCGCACGGCATCGGCGATACGCAGTTCGTGCTCAAGCGCGCCTTCATCCTCGGCGAGGACAGCGCGCTGGGCCTGGAACTGGGCGCCAAGGCGCCGACCGCCAGGGACAGCATCGGCAGCGGCCGCGCCGACTACAGCCTGAACGGCATCTACAGCCAGGACATCGGCAGCGTGCACATGGACGCCAACCTGAACGGCACCCGCCTGGGCAGCTACGAGCCGGGCAGCGGACGCGTGCAGACCGGCCTGTCGGCCTCGTTCTCGACGCCGGTCAACGAGCAGTGGGGCGCGACCGGCGAACTGTCCGGCACCCGCCGCAGCGGCGCGGCCAGCACGGCGCAGGTGCTGTTTGCCGTCTCGTACAGTCCCAGCAAGCGGCTGACCCTGGACGCCGGGTTTGCGCACGGATTGAACCACGCGTCGCCGGATTGGTCTTTCTTTAGCGGCGTGGTGTTGCCGCTAGCTCAACTATGGTGACAACTATGTGCGCTGGCGTACGGATAATGAAAGCTGAGCCTGATATTATTGCGAATGAGTAACACCGCTCAGCCATTCATATAAGAAAAGAGGCAAATATGAAAGCCAAGATCATCGCCATCAGTCTGCTGGTATTGTCCGGCAGCGCCTTCGCCCAGAACGTGGGCGTCTCCATTAACGTCGGCCAGCCCGGTTTCTACGGCCGTCTCGATATCGGCGATTTTCCGCAGCCGCAAGTGATCTATCGCGAGCCGATATTGGTCGAGCGTCCGGTCCGCTATGTCGAGACCGCGCCTATCTACCTGCGCGTGCCGCCAGGCCACATCAAGCACTGGTCCAAGCATTGCGGCGCCTACAACGCCTGCGGCCAGCGCGTGTACTTCGTCCAGGACGGCTGGTACAACAACCAATACGCGCCGCGCTACCGCGAACGTCATGGCGACGGCTACCGTGAAGGTTACCGCGACGGCCACCATGAAGACCGCCGCGACGATCGACGCGATGACCGCGACGACCACGACAACGGCAAGGGCCACGGCCACAACAAGGACTGACAACGCGGCGCCGGCCGCCGCCACAGGAGCAGCGTTTGCATAGCAAAATCGTGATCGTGGGCGGCGGGGCGGGCGGGCTGGAGCTTGCCTGCAAGCTGGGCCGCAAGCTGGGCGCCCAAGCGGTGACCCTGGTCGACAGCCGCCTGTTCCATATCTGGAAGCCGTCGCTGCACGAGGTGGCGGCCGGCACGCTGGACGTGCACCAGGAAGGCCTGTCCTACCAGATGCTGGCGCACGACAATGGCTTCACCTTTGTCTACGGACCGCTGCTCGCGCTCGACGCGGCGCAGCGGCGGCTGACCGTCGGCGCCATCTACAGCGGCGACAGCGCCGACCATGCGCGGCGCGAAGAAGTGCTGCCGGAGCGGCAGGTCGGCTTCGACTCGCTGGTGCTGGCGGTCGGCAGCACCTCCAACTATTTCGGCGTGCCCGGCGCGGCCGAACATACCATTTCACTCAACGCCACCGAGGACGCCGAGCGCTTCCGCCTGACCTTGCTCAAGCTGCTGACGCAGGCCGAGCTGCAGAAGGACACGCGGCCCGAGGCCGGCGTCGACATCGTCATCATCGGCGGCGGCGCCACCGGCGTCGAGCTGGCGGCGGAACTGCGCGAGGCCAGCGGCGTGTACGCCACCTATGGCTTCCGCCGGCTGCAGGCCGAGCGCGACGTGCGCATCACCTTGCTCGAAGGGGCGCCGCGCATCCTGGCGCCGCTGCCGGAAAAGGTGTCGTCGGCCGCGCTGGAGTTGCTGCGGCAGCGCGCCGTCAAGGTGGTGACCGGCACCCGCGTGACGGCGATCGCCGCCGACGCCGTCACCGCCGGCGAGGTCGTCTATCCGGCGCAGATCGTGGTTTGGGCTGCCGGCATCAAGGCCCCGGATTTCCTCAAGGCGCTGGGGCTGCCGACGGTGAAATCGGGCCAGGTCGAGGTCGGCGGCAACCTGGCCGTCGCCGGCTGCGACCATATTTTCGCGCTGGGCGATTGCGCCGCGTGCACCGGCCCGGACGGCAAGCTGGTGCCGCCGCGCGCGCAAGCGGCGCATCAGCAGGCCGATTACCTGTTCGACACCTTCATGCGGCAACACGCGGGCAAGCCGCCGCCGGCCCGGCCCTATGTGTACCGCGACTACGGCTCGCTGGTGTCGTTCGGCCAGACCACGTCGGTGGGCAGCCTGATGGGATCGCTGAAGGGATTGAGCTGGTTTGTCGACGGCTTTGTCGCGCGGATGATGTATGTCAGCCTGCACCTGCTGCACCACCGCGCGGTGCTGGGCACGGTGCGCACCGGTGTGCTGGCGCTGGCGCGCTTCCTGATCAAGCGCAGCACGCCGCTGGTCAAGCTACACTAGTCTGCTTCGGCAGGATCATGGTCAGGGTCACGCCGCGCTCGGCGCCGCTGGCCAGGGTCAGCGTGCCGCCCAGGTAGGCGGCGCGTTCGCGCGCCATGCGCAGGCCGAACTTGCCGGACACCTGGCCCAGCACGGCCGCCACCGGGCCGGGCAGGCCGATGCCGTTATCCTTTACCGTCAGCATGACCTCGTCCTCGTTGTCGTCGACGATGACGTCCACCTCGCTGGCCTGCGCGTGCGCGGCGATGTTGCGCAGCGCTTCTTCCAGCGTGTGCAGCAGCACGATGCCGTGGCTGCGCGGGCACTGCAGTTCGTCCTCCGGCAGGCTGCAGCGCGCGGCCAGCTGGTGCTGCTCGCCGAACTGCGCGACCAGCTCGCCCAGCGCCACGCGCACGCCGAGGAATTCCAGCTTGTCGTTCCACAGCTTGAGCTGCATCTGGCGGTTGGTTTCGACGATCTGCAACAGCAGCTTCTTCATGTGGGCCGCGCGGTCCTGCAGCGCCGGCTCCTGCGGCATCTTCTGCATCAGCAGGCCCAGGTGCATGGTCAGCGCGGTCAGCGACGAGCCCAGGCTGTCGTGCAGCTGGCGCGACAGCGAGCGGCGTTCATTGTCCCAGCACGTGTGGAGATGGCCGAGCAGGTCGCTCAGGTCGGCGCTGCGCAGGGCGTCCTGCTGGTCGGGATGCTGTTCTTGTTGTGCCGGTAAGGACATGGTTTTCTCTTCGTGGACGGACTTTTTATGGAGCGATCATACCCGAGCTTTGCCGGACGTGGCGCACTGGCCGGGCCGCTAGCGGACCGGCGCCGGCATGCGGCTGCCGATCACTTCCATCAGCTGGTCGATGTCCACCGGCTTGACCAGGTGGCGGTCGAAGCCGGCTTCCATGACGCGCCGCAAATCCTCGGCCTGGCCGTAGCCGGTGAGCGCGATCAGCCGCATGTGGCGGGTGGCCGGATCGGCGCGCAGGCGGCGCGCCACCTCGTAGCCGTCGATGCCGGGCAGGCCGATATCGACCAGCGCCAGTTCCGGCAGGAAGCGGCCGGCGGCCTCCAGCCCCTGCAGGCCGTCGGCCGCCGCCTGCACCTCGTAGCCGTAGCAGCTCAGCATCATGGTCATCATTTCGCGGCCGTCGTCGTTGTCTTCGATCAGCAGCACGCTGGGCTTGGCCAGCTCGCCCTGGCTGTCGCCGCTGGGCGCCGGCGCCGGCGCCGGCTGGTGCTCGATGCGCGGCAGGCGCAGCGTGAAGGTGCTGCCGCCGCCCGGACCCTTGCTTTCGGCGACCACGGCGCCGCCGTGCAGTTCGGCCAGCCGCCGCACCAGCGACAGTCCAATGCCGAGCCCGCCTTGCGAGCGGTCCAGCGTGCTGGAGCCCTGCACGAACACGTCGAACACGTGCGGCAGCAGGTCGGCCGCGATGCCGACGCCGGTGTCGCGCACGCTCAACACCACGTCGTCGTTTTCGGTCCAGGTGCGCACCTCGATGCGGCCGCCCGGCGGCGTGTACTTGAGCGCATTGTCGAGCAGGTTGCTGGTGATCTGCTCGAGCCGCGTGGCGTCGCCGCTGACCCAGCCCGGGTCCAGGTCCGGCACCAGCTGGAAGTCGGCGCTGCGGCCGGTGGCGCGGTAGGTGTCCAGCGCCGTCGCCACCAGCGCGGCCAGGTCCACCGGCGTGCGGTTGAGCAGGATCTTGCCGGACATCGCGCGCGACAGGTCCAGCAGGTCGTCGACGATGCGGCCCAGGTGGTGGCTCTGGCGCTGGATGATCTTCTTGGCGCGGATCACGCCCTCGGCGCTGACGCCGGGCAGGCCGATCAGCGAGGCGGCGCTGCTGATCGCGCTCAGCGGATTGCGCAGCTCGTGGCCCAGCATGGCCAGGAATTCGTCCTTGGCGTGGTTTTGCCGCTCGGCCGACTGCCGGTCCTCGATCTCGCGCGTCAGGCGCACGTTGGTGGCGGTCAGCTCGGTGGTGCGCTGGCTCAGCTGGCGTGCCTGCTTCTTCAACTCTTCGTTCTTCATCGCCAGCGCGACAAACACGGCGATCTTGGCGTACAGGATCTGCGGGATCACCGGCGTGAACAGGAAATCGACGGCGCCGCGCTGGTAAGCCTTCAGCCGGTCGAGCTCGTCGGCCAGGAAGGCGGTGATGAAGATGATGGGGATGTCGGCCGAGCGGGCGCGCTGGTGGATCGCCTCGGCCGTTTCGAAACCGTCCATGCCGGGCATGTTGACGTCGAGCAGGATCACGGCGAAGTCGTGCATCAGCACCTGGCGCAGCGCTTCCTGGCCGGAGCGGGCCGCCAGCACTTCGTAGGATTCCTGCTCAGCCCACTGGGCAAGCAAACTGGTCAGCGCAAACAGGCTGTTCGCATCGTCGTTGACTACCAGGATTTTTGGTTTTTCTATTTTAGGCACAGGGGTCTCTGCACGACACTGAACGGAACAAAATCCGCGGCCTGATAGCTGCCTGGGAAGCATGGTTGGGGGTGCTCGACGATCATAGCAATTGCATATATGAATGTCAAAAACCACGGGTCAATCGAACGCTACCGCGCCAGTGTTCGATCCCGCACAGACTCGTTGTCGCCTGCCTGCCACATTGGGACATCCCCTCACTGAAAGGAATCATGATGAATATCGATACTGTCGTAGACAAGGAATATCTGGGCCTGAGTTTCCGCGCGCTGGCCGACGCCCCCGTCAGCGCCTTGCGCGGCATCAGCGCCAAGGACGCCAAGGCGCTGGCGCAGGCCTTCAACGTGCACTCGGTGCGCGAGCTGGCCAACCTGGAATTCGTCAAGTGGGCGGCCGCCATCACCACGCTGGCCGAACACGAGCAGGCCACGCCGGAAGAGCAGGCCAAGGAAACGCTGATCGACGGCGGCTTGGAAATGACGTTCCCGGCCAGCGATCCGGTGTCGGTCGATTCCGGCGTGACGCGCATCGAAGTGGCGCCGGAAATGGTCGATGCGCATGACGATCACCAACACGCGGGCAAGATGGAAAGCGATGTCGAGGAGGCGGCGCACTAAGCCGCAGCAAGCAGCGAGCCGGCGGCGCCGGCCGGTCCCGCCCCGCGCCTCAGGCCGGGGCGGGCGACATCGTGTGGCGGCGCGCCGGCGCGCCCTGCAGCGATTGCGCGCTGCAGCTGCGGTTCTTGCCGGAGCGCTTGGCTTCGTACAGCGCGGCGTCCGCGGCGGCGATGACCGAGGCCACTTCGCCGGCGTCGTCCGGATAGATGCCGATGCCGATGCTGGTCGACAGCCGCAAGGTCAGGCCGTTGATCACATATGGTTCGGAAACCGCCTCGATCAGCTTGGCGGCCGGCTCCTGGGTGTCGCCCAGGTGGCCGATATTGCCCATGACGATGACGAACTCATCGCCGCCTACGCGCGAGACGGTGTCTTCCTTGCGGGCGCAACCGACCAGGCGCTGCGCCACCATTTTCAGGATTTCGTCGCCGGTGGCGTGGCCGTGCGTATCGTTGATGGTCTTGAAGCCGTCCAGGTCCAGGTACATCACGGCCGCCTTGTTCTGCTGGCGGGTGGCGTGCTGCAGCACGGTGGCGATGCGGTCTTCCAGCAGGCGGCGGTTGGGCAGGCCGGTCAGTGGATCATGCAGCGCCAGTTCCTGCTGCTGCCGGCTGTATTGCGCCAGTTCCTTGTACAGCAGACGCACTTCCAGCATGTTGTGGATGCGCTTGTGCACTTCCAGCAGGTCGAAGGGCTTGCTGATGAAGTCGCGGGCGCCCGCTTCCAGCGCGGCGATCTTGAAGCTTGGCTGCGCCGTCAGCGCCAGCACAGGCAGGTAGCCGCCCTGTTCGATTTCCTTCAAGCCCTTCATCACCTGGAAGCCGTTCAGGCCGGGCATCTGCAAGTCCAGCAGGATCAGGTCGTAGCAGTGCTGGCGGTGCAGCGGACACACCTGTTCCGGCAGCATGGTCGAGCTGACGTCGGTATAGCCGGCCTCGCGCAGGATTTCCAACATCAATTCGACGTTGTCGGCGCTGTCATCCACCACCAGGATCTTGGCGCGCAGGATTTCGTCTCGGCTCGGCATAAGGTTCTCTGTCTGTCCCAAAATCGGCATATGGCCGAAAAAATTATCTTAAATCCATCATAGCGCATGCGTATGTGCTGCGGCGCACACAAGTGTGGTTAATTTCCACATGGAAATAATTGTACGCGCTTTTTGATGTTTTTGTAGTGTAGCAAGCGAAGCTCACATTGCTTGTAGGACATTACCGCGTCTGCAAGTAGGAGTGACATGGGCCGCTTGTGGCAAGAATATTCACAACTCTTGACAGTCAGGCAGTGTCGCGCGGCCTCCTCAGGCGTGGCGGGGGGCGGCCCCCATCGCGGCCACCTTGGCGATCAGTTCGTTCGGCTCGACCGGCTTGGAAATATGCGCCAGGAAGCCGCTGGACAGCGCCTTGATCCGGTCTTCCGAGCGGGCGAAGGCGGTCAGCGCGATGGCCGGCAGGTCGCCGCCGCGCGACGGCCCCATCGCGCGGATGCGGTCCAGCAGGCCGTAGCCGTCCACTTCCGGCATGCCGAGGTCGCTGACCATCAGGTCCGGCCGCGCATGCTGCAGCAAGCTCAGCGCCTCGGTGGCGGTGGCAGCCGTCAGCACGTCGGCGTTACAGTCGTTGAGAATGCGCTTGATCAGCTCGCGGGCGTCATCCTCGTTGTCCACCACCAGCACTTGCAGGCCGGACAAATCATGCGCTGCAGCACGCCGCTGGCGACCGTCGTCGCCGGCTGCGGCCAGCGGTTCGTCCAAGCCGCTGCGCCGCGGCAGCCGCACGGTGAAGCAGGCGCCGCGGCCCTCGCCGTCGCTGGCGGCGGTGACGGTGCCGCCGTGCTGTTCGGTCAGGTGTTTGACGATGGACAGTCCCAGCCCCAGCCCGCCGTGCTTGCGGGTGGTGGTGGCGTCGGCCTGGCGGAAGCGCTCGAACACGTGGGCCAGGAAGGACGGCGCGATGCCGACCCCGCTGTCGCGCACCGAGATGGCGATCTGCTCGCCTTCGCGGCGGATGGCGACGGTGATGTTGCCGCCCGGCGGCGTGAACTTGAGCGCGTTGGTCAGCAGGTTCCAGATGATCTGCTGCAGCCGGCTGGCGTCGCCGGCCACCATGCCGGGCATCGGCTCGAACTGCCGGTGGATGGCGATCTGCTTGGCCCCGGCGGCCGGGCGCACGGTGTCGATGGCGGCGGCGACGATGGCGGCCGGCGCCAAGGTCAGCATTTCCAGCCGCACCTTGCCGGAGGCGATGCTGCTCATGTCGAGCAGGTCCTCGATCAGCTGGGCCTGCATGCGGGCGTTACGCTCGATGGTCTGCAGGCCGCGGTGCAGGTCGGCCTGGTCGCGGCTGCCGCGCCGCAGCACCTGGGCCCAGCCGAGGATGGCCGTCAGCGGCGTGCGCAGCTCGTGCGACAGCGTGGCCAGGAACTCGTCCTTCATCTGGCTGTTGCGTTCGGCCTCGGCGCGCGCCTGGCGTTCGCTGTCGAGCAGGATCTTGCGTTCCTCGGCCGCCTGCTGCGAGGCTTCGTACAGGCGCGCGTTGTCGATCGCCACGGCGGCCTGGGCGGCGATGCCGCCGATGATGCGCTCGGTGCGTTCGCTGAACATGTGCGGTTCGGGGTGGCCGAAGAACAGGTAGCCGATCACCACGCCCGAGCGCAGCGCCACCGGCACCGCCAGGTAGCTGCGCACCGGCGGCTGGGCCGGCGGCACGCCGTGGCAGGGGTGGTCTGCGCCGTAGCGGGGATCGGCCTGCAGGTCGTCGCTGCGGATGGTGCCGCGGCCGCACTGCTCGGGAACGAAATGCTTCGAGTCGCGCGGCAGGCCGAAGCGGGCATAGGCGGCCGGCGTGCCGCTGGCCAGCGTATGCAGCATCAGCGCCTTGCCGTGGGCGTCGACGCCATGATAGAAGAAGGCGCCGAAGCGCGCGCCGCTGATGCTGGTGGCGGCGTCGGTCACTTCTTGCAGCAGCGGATGCAGGTCGCGCGTGGCGGCCAGCGCGCTGCCGATGCGGTTGACCAGCTCGAGCACGGCGGTTTCGTCGCGCAGCGCCTCCTGCACGCGCTTGACCTGGTCGACGTCGGTGCTGGTGCCGAACCAGCGCAGCACCCGGCCGTTGCTGTCGTGGACCGGGTTGGCGCGCGTCAGGAACCAGCGGAATTCGCCGTCGGCGTTGCGGATCGGCACCTCGAGCTCAAACGGTTCGCCGCTTTCGCGCGACTGCGCCCAGCGCTGTTCCATCGCGTCCAGGCAGTCGGGGGCGTAGACCTGGCGCCAGCCGTCGCCGGCCATCTGCTGCGGCGTGGTGCCGGTGTAGTCGTACCAGCGCTGGTTGTACCAGGCCATGGTGCCGTTCCGTTCGGCGATCCAGGCCAGCTGCGGCATCGAGTTGGCGAGCGCGCGCAGTTCCCGCTGGTTTTGGCGCAGCGCCTCGCGCGCGCTCATGTTGCGCGTGGTCGCTGGGCTGGTGAGCTCGACGTCGTCCGACGGGGTTGCGGGCGTGACGGCATCGGTAGGCTCAGTTGGAAGGATCATGTATGGTTCAGGCTTGCTGCGATGCCGGTTGGCGCCGGATGGCGGCCGCGGGCTCGCCGGGCTAACGCTTGACGTTTAACGGTGTCTTCATTGTAGTCCTAACCAAAGCCGTGGCACCGCACGGTTGGCGGCGTTCAGGCGGGGCCGGTGTCCATGCGGCCGGCGATCTGCGCCAGCGCCGCTTGCAGCTGTTCGATGTCGTAGGGTTTTTGCAGCGACTGAGCGGGAAACTCCAGGTGGCGCGTCAGTTCGTCGCCGTAGCCGGAGGCGAACAGCAATTGCAGAGTCGGCGCCTGCCTGAGCGCCTGGCGGGCCAGCTCGACGCCCGACATGCCGGGCAGGCTGACGTCGGTGAACAGCACGTCGAACGGCTGGCCGGCCAGTTCCGGCAGCGCGTCCTCGCCGGTGGCCGCGGCCTGCACCTCGTGGCCCAGCGCGCGCAGCGTTTCGCACACCAGGTAGCGGGCGTCGGCGTTGTCCTCGACCACCAGGATGCGCAGCGGGCGCGCGCCCTCGGGCGCCGGCGCGCCCTGGGCCGGGTTCAGCGCGCACAGCACGCCGGCCACCTGGCCGTGTTCGTTGCGGATCGGGGTGTAGTACAGGTCGAGCAGTTGCTGGGCGACGCCGTCGTTGCGCCACACCGGCAGGCTGACGCCGCGATAGCTGGCGCCGGCGCCGCTCCAGGCCTGGCGGATCGCCGCGCCGTTCCAGCTCCACGCCGCCGGCTGGATCGACGGCACGCCGCCGCCGGGCGCGCGCAGGCTCGACAGTCCGATCAGCGCGGAATAGGCGTCGTTGTACACCATGATTTGTTCGGGGCCCCACATCAGCAGCATGGCCAGCGGGGAATTGAGCAGGATGTCGACCGTCAGCCGCAACGACGGCGGCCAGCCGGCGGGATCGCCAAGGGCGGAGCGCGACCAGTCCGGGGAGGGCGGCGCGACGGAATCGGATGCATGCATGCTGGCGACCTGTCTGTTTTCTGTCTTATGGAAGGCAAAGCTGACCGCATCGTACACCAAAAAAAAAGCCCGCTACAGGAGCGGGCTAAATCTATTTCCTTGGAGGAGAATAGAGGAGACAGCTCAATAATGCTGCAATGCGCAAACGAATGCAAATTTTTTCTGATGATGATCGAGATCACTGGCATGAATGAAGCCTCTGCGGAGCGGGCTTGCACCGCACAATGGCGCTACACTGATAGAGGAGCGGCGCGGAGCCGCGCATGGCGGAGGCTGGCATGGCGACGGTGGTCAGGCACAGGAAAGTGAATATCGTGGTGCTCGAACGCAGCGAGCAGATCGCCGGCCATTGCCGCCGGGGCGATATCGCCATCGTCACCGACAGCGACGGCTGGTGGGTCAAGTTCGTCGGCGAGGGCGGGCAGGTCGACTGTTATGGCGATCCGTATCCGTCGTACAACGAGGCGCTGTGGTCGGCCAAGGCGGCGGCCGAGTTCGGCACCTGACAGAGAGTGCTGGACAAGCTGCGGTAGTGTCCCTATAATGCTGCTTCTTTCGAACGGCATGCCGCTTGAAGGAGATGCAGCAAAGCAGTTTGTAAAGTGGTTGATTCGGCGTATCGTGCGCTTGACCAACTAAACGATAGAAAATATCAAACTTTGCAAAACGAAATTAATGCTTTATAATGTTGCTTGCGCGGCTGTAGCTCAGCTGGATAGAGTACTTGGCTACGAACCAAGGGGTCGTGGGTTCGATTCCTGCCAGCCGCACCAAAAATTCGTAAGTGGAAGGGCCCGGAGAGTGATCTCCGGGCCCTTTTGCTTTAAGTGTAAGCTCCTGAAACGGATTGCAAAATTTCTTTCTGGAATGCTTCGCCAAACAAGAAAACGCTGTTATAATCTTGTTTTTCGCGGCTGTAGCTCAGCTGGATAGAGTACTTGGCTACGAACCAAGGGGTCGTGGGTTCGATTCCTGCCAGCCGCACCAAAATTCGTAAGACGAAGGGCCTGAAGAGAAATCTTCGGGCCCTTTTTCTTTACGCGGAGCTTATCGCGGCGGCGCCGGCTGGGCGTAGACGATGATGGGCGCCGGAGTCTTGGGCGCGTAATTGGACAACATGAACGACATCGCCGCGATCGTGAGCGCCGAACTGCCGATGCAGGTGGCGGCCACCCATTTGATCATTTCGCTCTGCGTGCGGTGAAAGTTGGCCTCCAGTTGTGCGGACTGGGCTGCATAATCGGCCCGTAGCGATTGTGCAGTCGATTGCAGTGTTTGTTCCAACGTCCTGAGCTGCGCCTCATTTTCCCGCACAACGCCCTCTAGTCTGGCGGCGGTTGCCTCCAGCTTGGCGTCGATATAATCCTTGTCGGTGGTCGCACTCATAGGAAGCATGATCGTCCCGCTTATTTTGCCGGTCAATCGGATTTCTCAACATGCCGGCCAAATATGTGAGATTTCGCGCCGGTATGCTTCTTGATTTGAGTTTCCCCTGTTATAATGTTGCCTTAAGCGGCTGTAGCTCAGCTGGATAGAGTACTTGGCTACGAACCAAGGGGTCGTGGGTTCGATTCCTGCCAGCCGCACCAAAATTCGTAAGACGAAGGGCCTGAAGAGTAATCTTCAGGCCCTTTTTCTTTGTTCGCCGGGTCTTATCTTTGCGCCACATCCTGAGCGGTTTGTTCTTGCCGGCGTAAGCTGCCCTGATCGCGCCCGGATGGCGCTGCTTGACTTGGAGGACATCATGGCAAATGATGAACGTATCGAGGTGCGCGTCTCGCTGCTGGAGTATCAAATGGAAACGGTGGTGGATATCGTCAAGGAAATCCGTGCCAATTACGTGACCAGGGAATATCTGGACCAACGTCTGTCGCACTATGCGACCAAGGCGGACGTTGAAAAGATCGTGCAAAGCAGCCGCAATTGGCTGATCGGCGTCGTATTGTCGGCCAGCGCGCTACAGTTTGCCGTCAATTTCGCCATGCTGCAAATTTACCTCCACAATCGCTGAAGTACATTCCTATTGGCATTTCCGCCGAAATGCCCGATGATTTGCCGATCATCGTTACGGAGGAGTGTGCATGACCATCATCACCACCATTGAAGACCTGCGCGTGCTGGCCCAGAAGCGCGTGCCGCGCATGTTCTACGATTATGCTGATGCAGGCTCGTGGACCGAATCCACCTATCGCGCCAACGTCGACGATTTCCAGACCATCAAATTCCGCCAGCGCGTGGCCGTCAACCTGGAAAACCGCACACTGAAAAGCACCATGGTCGGCCAGGACGTGGCCATGCCCGTGGCCCTGGCGCCGACCGGACTGACCGGCATGCAGCACGCCGACGGCGAAATCCTCGCGGCCAAGGCGGCCGAAAAATTCGGCGTGCCGTTCACGCTGTCGACCATGAGCATCTGCTCGATCGAAGACATCGCCGCCAACACCAGCAAGCCGTTCTGGTTCCAGTTGTACGTGATGAAGGACCGCGAGTTCATCAACCGCCTGATCGACCGCGCCAAGGCCGCGCGCTGCTCGGCGCTGGTGCTGACGCTGGACCTGCAGGTGCTGGGCCAGCGCCACAAGGATCTGCGCAACGGCCTGTCGGCGCCGCCGAAGCTGACCATCCCGAACATCGTCAACATGGCCACCAAGCCGCGCTGGGTGCTGGGCATGCTGGGCACCAAACGGCGCGGCTTCGGCAACATCGTCGGCCACGCCAGTTCGGTGTCGGACATGTCGTCGCTGTCGGCGTGGACCAGCCAGCAGTTCGACCTGAGCCTGTCGTGGAAGGACGTCGAGTGGATCAAGCAGCGCTGGGGCGGTAAGCTGATCATCAAGGGCATCATGGATGCGGAAGATGCGCGCCTCGCCGTGGAAAGCGGTGCCGACGCGCTGATCGTCTCCAACCACGGCGGCCGCCAGCTGGACGGCGCGCAGTCGTCGATCGGCGCGCTGCCGGCCATCGCCGACGCGGTCGGCAAGCAGATCGAGGTGCACATGGACGGCGGCGTCCGCTCCGGCCAGGACGTGATCAAGGCGCTGGCGCTGGGCGCGAAAGGCGTCTACATCGGCCGTCCGTTCCTGTACGGCCTGGGGGCGATGGGCGAGCAGGGCGTCAGCAAGTGCCTGGACATCATCCGCAACGAGCTCGATCTGACGATGGCCTTCTGCGGCCTGCGCGATGTGACCAAGGTCGATAAAAACATCCTGCTGCCGGGGAGCTTTTGATGGCATGACGGCGTGCAGTCCGTAATCCGGGGAACATGAGAAAAGTTCATGTATGGCAATAAACTATTTGTTGTAGAATCTAAACACATTCTCTTGCACATAGTTGCCTTGCTTCGATGAAGTTATCTCATCCGCCATCGATCAGGTCCAGGCTGATGTTGTTGGTCGCAGCCTGCATTTTCCCCGCCTTCCTGCTCGCCGGCATTCTTATCTCCTACGATTACCAACTTACGCGGGAAAACTTTATTCGCAGCGCCATGGCCACCGCGCGCGCGAACGCGATGGAGGTCGACAAGGAGTTCGCCATCGTCGAGTCCTCCTTGTTCGCGCTGTCGACGTCGCCGAGCTTCATGGCCCACGATCTGGCAGCACTCCATGCGCAGGCCAGCGAGCTGTCAATCAAGCAAAATATGTTCAACGTGGTGCTTGAGGACGCCGAGGGACGGCAGGTAATGAACACCGTGATGCCCACAGGACAAGCACTGCCACCGGAACCGGACCAGCTTGCACTGAAGGCTTTGCGCGAGAACAGGGCGACCTATATCTCCAACCTGTTCACCGGCCGCCTTTCCGGGCGGCAGATCGTCTCGATCGGCATTCCTGTGCAGCGCGGCGGCGGGTTGAACGTGTTGTCCGGCACGGTGACGGTTGAACGTTTCGGCGAAATCCTGCAGCATCAAAATTATCCCGAGCACTGGGTCACCAGTATTTTGGACAGAAGCGGAAAAATCGTTGCACGTTCGGCCGATATGCAGCGATATGTGGGGGCCTCGGCGATTCCCGACGTATTGCAGCGCATGCGCGAACAGCCTGAAGGTTCGTTTGAAACGGCCACCCTGGATGGCAAACCTATCCTTGCCGTGCTGGCGCGCGCGCAATACTCGGGCTGGACAGTGGCTATCGGCATCCCCTTGCAGGTGTTGAGGACCCAGACCGTCGGCAAGCTGTGGCTGCTGGTGCTGGCTACCATCGTCACACTGGGCGCCGGCCTGGTCTTCGCGTG
This sequence comes from Duganella sp. LjRoot269, assembly GCF_964254095.1. Taxonomy (NCBI): domain Bacteria; kingdom Pseudomonadati; phylum Pseudomonadota; class Betaproteobacteria; order Burkholderiales; family Oxalobacteraceae; genus Duganella; species Duganella sp. LjRoot269. The sequence continues at coordinate 3,009,933 of NZ_CAXUSL020000001.1, forward strand.
GATAATCGGCACCAAAATTCGCCGGGCCATGAAAGGCTTGATCCCGCCTGCGTTGGCGCTGGGATCCGGGGGGGAAGTCAAGTCCGCCAATTATGGCCTGCGCGAGGCCAACGAGGTCGGCCTGGCATTGGCCAAGGCATCGGACATGCTGCATGCGGCGACCCATCAAGCTCATCACGATGCGCTGACCGGCATCGCCAATCGCGTCATGCTGCATGCCTTCCTGGACCGGCAACTCGCCGCGTGCGAGCGTACGGGAGCGTCCCTTGGCCTGCTGTACCTTGATCTCGACGGCTTCAAGCAGATCAACGATACGCACGGCCACGCAGCCGGCGATGAATTGTTGCGCCAGGCGGCCAGCCGCTTGAGCTCGCATATTCGCAAGGCTGACATGGCGGCGCGCATGGGCGGCGATGAATTTGCCGTCGTGCTGGTTAATAGCGGCGGCGCCGAAACGGAGAAGGTGGTTGCGATGCTCGAGGCCGTGATGGAGCAGCCATACGACATCGGCGGGCTTTCCCTGATAGCCGCCGCCAGCATCGGCAGCGCCATTTACCCCCGTGGCGGGTCGACCAGCGAGTTGCTGCTCGCTATGGCGGATCAATCGATGTACGAGCACAAGTCGCGCCGGAAAAAATCGCCGTTGCCCGGACAATCGGACGCATCCGGATAATCAGGCGACCACATTCCTGGGCGCACCCGCCACCCACGCCTCGATATTGTCAATCAGCTGATCGGCCAGCACCTGCATCGCCTGCGAGCTGGCCCAGCCCGAGTGCGGCGTGAACAGGAAATTCGGCAGGCGCAGGTTGAGCAGCACGTTGTCGGCCGGCGGTGGTTCCTGCGTCCGCACGTCGAAGCCGGCGCCGGCGATCACGCCCGCGCGCAGCGCGTCGGCCAGCGCGGTTTCGTCGACCAGCTCGCCGCGCGCGGTGTTGATCAGCAGCGCGCTGCGCTTCATGCGGATCAACTCTTTCGGGGGAGTGGACCCCGAAGCGTGGTTGTAGATGGCGTAGAACTGACCAAGGTGGATTGAGAGTCTGGGGTGTTCGTTTGCTCGCCGAATTGACCCGGTCAGTTTGACCCGCCCGCCATACCCTCGCAAACGCTGCGACCCTATCGTAAGACCCTTCAAACCCCAATTTCTTCAGGCCTCATGGATCTGCTTTAGCGTGCGTCGTTGCTTGCGCGACTTTGCAGCTTCGGCCTTCAGCATCCCCGATAGCTGGAATGCGTATTTGTCGATCGCGCTTGGCGTTCGCCGATCTGCGTAGGAAGGCTCGGTCATTTCCGAGCGCAGGTAGCGTCGGACGGTATTGCGAGAGATACCCAATCGCCTAGCGATCTCTCTCAGGGGAACCCGGTCACGAATGTGCCAGCGTCTAATAATTCCAAGTAGTGCCACGTCGATCACTCCCTTCCCCTACTCATCATCATAAGTAGGATTGTGGTCTAAACGTGGGTCAGATTCAGATGCAAATTACGCGGTAAAGTGGGTCGGTTTTCGATGCAAATCAACAGACATGCTGTGCATCGCCACGACCAGCGGACATTTTCATCGAATCAATCAGGCATTCGAGCGTACGCTCGGGTATGCGCAAGGTGAATTGTTATCGCGAAGCTTCTTTGAATTGGTGCATCCCGACGACGTTGAAAAGACCCAGCAAGAAGTGCAAAAGCTGCGGACGGGCATCGACACCATCAGCTTTGACAATCGCTACCGACACAAGAATGGCGAATATCGCTGGTTAAACTGGACCACACCGGCACCGGCCTCTGGATCGCACTTCCTCTATGCCGTTGCGCGGGATATCACTGTGCAGCGTCAACGCGATGAGCGTACGCTGTTTTTAGCATCGCATGATGACCTGACCGGCTTGGCCAATCGCTGGCGCTTTAACGAAGAACTGGAAGCGAACTTCGCCAGGCTGAAGCGCGATACGAGCAGAACGTTCGCGGTGCTGGTGCTGGATCTGGATAAGTTCAAGCCCATCAATGACGCCCATGGTCATCAGGCTGGCGATCTCGTGTTGCGAACGATCGGCGACCGTCTCCGCGCGATCAAAAGAGAAACCGATATTCTATGTCGCTTGGGCGGCGACGAATTTGCGTTGCTTGCGCCCGATGCCGAGGTGGGCGAAGCTCACTTGATCGCCGAACGAATGCGCGTGGAAGTACTGCGCCCGATCGACATAGGCGACGTCGAGGTGACCGTTGATGTCAGTATCGGCGTCGCCATGGCCACGAAACATTCCGGAGACGCGAAGGATTTTCTCAAAATGGCCGATGACGCCATGTATATGAACAAACGCAGCAAGGCAGAGAGTGGCGTAGCGGCGAACGCCGGTACGAATGACAAACCCTGAAAATGGTAGGGTTGGGCTGCGCCCGCGCGCGTCGGCGATGAGCCGTCAGCGTCATCACGGCAGATATTGGCGGGGAATTAAGCTGGACGACCGGCAAGGGGTAAGCTCTTGTTTGTTCGTTTGCTGGCCGGATTGCCCCTCTCAGTTTGACCTGCCCTCCAGGTCCTCGCGAACGCCGCGCCCCTGTCGTAAGACCGCTCGAACCCCAATTCTTTTAGGTCCTCGTGGATCTGTTTCAGCGTGCGCCGCTGCTTGCGCGACTTCGCCGCCTCGGTCTTGAGGAGGGCGGAAAGTTGGAACGCGTATTTATCGATGGCGCGGGTCGAGCGCCGCTCAGCGTAGGCTGGCTCTATGGTTTACGAGCGCAGGTAACGTCGGACGGTGTTTCTGGAGATGCCCAAGCGCCTGGCTATCTCTCTCAATGGGATCTGCTCGCGAATGTGCCAGCCAAGCGGTGCGCGAAGGGCGCGTAGCTTGCCTTGGACCTGCTCGTTTCAAGGCCGTAGCGGACCGGCTACACTGCCGCGCGCTCAGAACCTCACCGATACCGGCTTGCCGGTATAGGTGACCGACTTGGCGGCGTTGGCCGGTTCGATCGCGGTCGCGTTGGCCGGGCCGACAAGCACGATGTTAAGTTTGCGTGTCTTGACCAGGCCAGGGTAGGCGCCTTTGCGGGCGCCGACCGTCAGCGATCTGGTGGCGTCGTTCCAGGTCAGGTCGTAGGTCGCGTATCGGCCCTTCTCGTAGTCGTAGGTTTCGTTGTCGTCCTCGTAGACGGTGAATTTGCCGTCGGCGCCTGGATAGACGCGGATCTCGTACGGCGCGTCGGGCCGCTCGGTCGCGTACTGCACAACCGGCCCCATCGGCACGATGGCGCCGGCGCGCACGTACAGCGGGAAGACATCGAGCGGCACGTCCTTGGCCACCGTCTTGCCGCCGGTGAAACGCTCGTGCGTCCAGAAGTCGTACCAGTCGGCGCCGGCGGGCAGGTAGGTTTGCATCGTGGTGTCCGGCTTGCCGGTATCCTTCGCCGCGCTGGTCAGTTGCGACGGCGTGCGCCACGCCAGCCGCAGATTGCGGTCGGCGGCGCCCTGGAAATACTCCAGCTTGACCGGCACGCTTTGCCCCTGTTTCAGCGTGACTTTGGTGCCGGCGTAGCGCTTGCCGCCGGTCTTCCAGTCGTCGACGGCCAGCTTGCCGTCGATAAACAGGCGGTAGCCGTCGTCGCCTTCGACACCCAGCTCGTATTCGCCATCCTCAGGCGCCACGATCGCGCCGCTCCAACGCGCGGAGAAATTGTCCAGGCTCGTGAGTCCTCCCGGAATGTCCGCCAGCGGCGGGCCCGGCCACTGGAAGTCGATGGTGGCGTCGACGGTCTTGCCCTTGGGCGTTTCGAAACCGGTGCCTTCGAAGTACTGGCCGGCCAGTCCCGGCTTGCCGTCGGGCGTGCGCAGCGTGCTCGCCGGGATGGTGATGGCCGGCGGCGGCTGGAAACGGTACATCTGGCGCGTGACCGGATGGACCAGGAACGACGGTCCGAACTGGAAGGCGTCGTTGATGTCGCGGACGGCCCGGTCGTCCGGGAAATCCATCGGCAGCGCGCGCATCATCGTGTAGCCGTCGTGGGTGACCTTCCAGCCCAGGCTATAGATGTAGGGCAGCAGACGGTAGCGCAGGTGCACGGCGTCGCGCAGCGCCTTGTACATCTCGGGATCGGACTGCTTGAAAAGGTAGGGCTCGCGCTGGACGTCGGTGCCGTGGATGCGCATCAGCGGATTGAAGGCCGCGTATTGCAGCCAGCGCGCGTACAGTTCGCGATACGAGGGGTTCTTTTCGCCGCCCGGGAAATCGCTGCCGATGAAGAAGCCGGCCGTGTCCTGGGTCCAGTACGGGTTGCCGGTGATGGTGACGTTGACGCCGCCGTTGATCTGTTCGAGCAAGGTTTTCCAGCTGGCGCGGGTGTCGCCGGACCACGAGGTGGCCGCCGTCCTTTGCGCGCCGGCCCAGGCCGAGCGCGTCAAGGTCAGCACGCGCTGGTTGCTGGTGGCCCGTTGCCCGTCATACGTGCCCTGGGTGGTCATCAGCGTATAGGGATTGAGGTAGCGGGTGAAGTCGCCCAGCGCGTTGGCGCCGAGCCCCTTGATGTCGCGCTCGTTGTCGGCGGCGCTGTGGGCCGCCGTGCTGACTTCCACCTCGGTGCCGTCCATCCACAGCGCGTCCACGCCCACGTCGAGTAGGCCCTTCTTGACGTGCTTGAAGTAGATCTTGCGCCCCTCCGGGCTGTAGGCATCGTAGATGCGCGCCTTCTTGGAGATCCAGTGCAGCGGTTCGAAGCGCAGGCCCTTCTGGTCGAGCTCCTTGGCCAGCGCCGTGTCGTTGCCGATCGATGGCCAGATCGACACCATCAGCTTGAGGTTCAGGTCATGGATGGCCTTGGTCATGCCCTTGGGATCGGGATAACGCTCGGGGTTCCAGGTCATGCCGCTCCAGCTGCCGTCCTGGTCGCTGCCCCAGTACTGCCAGTCCTGCACGATGTAGTCGAGCGGGAACTGCTCCTTGCGGAAGGTTTGCGCCACCTCGACCAGGCGGGCCTGCGTCTCGTAGCGTTCCTTGCTCATGAATAGACCGAAGGCCTGTTTGGCATACATCGGCGCCGCGCCGGTCAGGTCGCGGTAGCCGGCCACGACCTCGTCCAACGTGGTGCCGCCCATGAAGTAGTAGTCGACGCCGCCCGGCGCGCTTTCCGCCCACAGCGAGGCGCCCTCGGGCGTGTCCTTGAAGCGCATCTTCGAGTAGGTGTCCCATAGGATGCCGTATCGCTCCGACGACACCATGACCGGGATGACGATGCCGATATTGGTCTGCACCAGCAGTAGATTCTTGTTGCGGCGATTGAGTTCGCCTTCGCCCAGGAAGCCGAAGCCGTAGATGCCTTCATCGGGCTTGAGCGTGAAAGTGTTCTCGGCCTCGTAGGTCGGCGCGCCGGACACCTCGATCTTTTTCAGGGTCTGCGGCGCGGCCTGGCTCTCCCGCGTATAGACCTTGCCATTGGCGTCCTTGAAGGTCAGGGCGCCGGACGATTTGTCGATGACGATGTGAAGTTGTTTGCCGAGCAGCGTCAGCGTGTCGGCGTCGTCGCGCGTGGTGAAGGCCACGGCGGCGGGCTTGCCCGTCACGACGATGCTCGGATGCCGCCAGAAATTGGCGCCTAGCGTGGTGTTCACGCGGACCGTCGCGGGGCCATAAAAGATCACGTTCTTGGTCACGCCGCCCACGCGGACTTGCACGCCATGCTCAATCGGCGAGTATGAAAACGAAGCGGCGGTGGACGAGGCGGCCGCGACCGGCATCAGGTGTCCGTTTGCGTCGAGGCCGGCGGGTGCGGCGGGTGATTTTGCGTCGGCGTTTGCGCCAGCGGCGAGAATGGCCAGCAGCGCGAATGCCGAGAGCGCGGTATTTTTTTCCATTTGTGTCCCCGAGTCGGTGCATGAGTCAGGCTCTTGTAAAACGGCCTGGATAAGGCGGGACGTTATCAGAGTACCTCGATCATTACCAATTCAAATTCCCACGTTTTTGATAACGAATTTGATATCGCTCGGTGTGGCAACCGAATTGGAAACGAATCACGTTTCGCTATAAAGGCTTGGATGGTGTACATAAAATTCCAATTGAAAAAACTTGCTCTGGCGAGGGGCGGCTTCTGGCCGATAACAAAAGTCAGCTTTCATCCAAAACAAAAGATTGGCAGCCGCTAGCCATATTTACGACTCGACCGTCAAACGGACTTTCTGCCGAAGTGCATTCCTGAACTTTATCGAGAGTTCAGGAACTGAACCTTGGATGGTAAGATTTTTAATCGTGATGCCAACAAGCGCATCAGATCGCAGGCAGGGTACGCTTGATCGCATGCAGCAGCGACTTGCCACCCGACGAGATACGGCCCGCGTGCGACGCCGTACAGTAGAACACCCGTTCGGCACATTGAAGTCTTGGATGGGGGCTACACACTTCCTCACCAGGACCTTCCCTCGCGTTCGAACAGAGATGAGTTTGCATGTCCTCGCCTACAACCTGAAGCGAGTAATGAATATCATGGGAACAGCGGGGCTGAAGGCAGCTCTGATCGGGCTGTAAGCCCTTTTTTACTTCAGCTCATCACTTCAACAAACTACAGATTTGTAGCTGCCCAATCGCCCAAGCAACAACCAAAGATGTTTTCACACAGCCTGGGGCGAAAGCCGACATCGGCCCCGGCGACCACCACCGGCCTCGTTGTACGTTTATCAGGTCACCACATTCCTTGGCGTCCCAGCCTGCCACGCCTCGATATTGTCGATCAGCTGATCGGCCAGCACCTGCATCGCCTGCGAGCTGGCCCAGGCCGAGTGCGGCGTCAGCAGGAAGTTCGGCAGCCGCAGGTTGAGCAGCACGTTGTCGGCCGGCGGCGGCTCCTGCGTCAGCACGTCGAAGCCGGCGCCGGCGATCACGCCCGCGCGCAGCGCGTCGGCCAGCGCGGTCTCGTCGACCAGGCCGCCGCGCGCGGTGTTGATCAGCAGCGCGCTGCGCTTCATGCGGATCAACTCTTTGGCGCTGATCATGTTGCGCGTCTTGTCGGTCAGCGGCAGGTGCAGGCTGATGATGTCCGACGTTTCCAGCACTTCGTCGAAGCTCGCTTCGCGCACGCCGTCGGCCTTCGCGTCCGCCAGCGGCGAGCGCGTATGCACGATCACCTCCATGCCGAAGGCGCGCGCGATCTGCGCCACCGACCGGCCCAGCGCGCCATAGCCGAACAGGCCCAGACGGCTGCCGGCCAGGTCCGAGACCGGGTGGCCGAACAGGCAGAAGCGCTCGGACTTCTGCCACAGCCCCGCTTCGATGTCGGCGCGGTAGGCCACCAGTTGCCGGCGCAGCGCCAGCATCAGCGCGAAGGTGTGTTCGGGCAGCGTGTGCACCGCATAGTTGCGGATGTTGGAGACCACGATGCCGCGCTCGCGGGCGACCGCCAGGTCGACGATGTCGGTGCCGGTGGCCGCCACCCCGATCATCTTCAGGTCCGGCAGCTGCGCCAGGTCTTCCGCGCGCAGCTTGACCTTGTTGGTGATGGCGATGGTGGCGCGCGCGTCGCGCAGCCGCGCCGCGGCGTCGGCATGGGCGGTGGCCGGGTACTCGGTCCACTCGTGCGCGAAGGCAGGCTTGCGGATGTTGGCGATCACGCTGTCGCGGTCGAGGAAAACGATGCGGTGTGCTTCAGTCATAGTGCGACCTCAAAAGGTATGGCGCGCGCGGCCGGCGATGCTTTCGGCAGGCGCATGCCCGGATGGTTGGAAAACAGTTCGGCGACCCATTCCACGAACACGCGCACCTTGGCCGACAGGTGGCGGTTTTGCGGATACACGACGTGCACCGGCAGCGGGTCGCTGGTCCAGTCGGCCAGCAGCAGCTCGAAGCGGCCGTCGCCGAGCATCGGCTCCAGCATGAAGTTCGGCATCTGCACGATGCCCAGCCCCGCCAGCCCGGCCGCGATGTAGGCGTTGGTGTCGTTGACGGCGATGTGGCCGGGCAGGGCGACCTGTATCCGCTCGCCGTTGCGGGCGAAGTCCCAGTCGAACAGTTTGCCGGTGCGCGACGAAAAAAAGTTCACGCAGCGGTGCCGCACCAGTTCATCCGGGTGCGCCGGCCGGCCGTAGCGCGCCAGGTAGTCCGGCGTGGCGCAGGTGACGAAATTGAGGATGCCGACCCGACGCGCGATCAGGTTGGAATCGGCCAGCTGGCCGCCACGCACCGCGCAGTCGACGCCTTCCTCGATCAGGTCGATGGTGCGGTCGCTGCAGCCCAGCTCCAGCTGGATGTCCGGGTAGCGGGTGAAAAAATCGGGCAGGGCGGGGATCAGGACATCGCTGGCCAGGCCGGTCGGCGCATCGACGCGCAGCCGTCCGCTCGGGCTGAGCCGGGTGCGCGACAGCGATTCCTCGGCCTCGCGCACGTCCGACAGGATGCGCAGGCAGCGCTCATAATAGGCGGCGCCGTCGGCGGTCACGCTGACCTGGCGCGTGGTCCGGTGCAGCAGCTTGACCGCCAGCGCGGCCTCCAGCGACTGGATCAGCGTCGACACGGTCGCCTTGGGCAGCTGCATGTGCTCGGCCGCGCGCGTGAAGCCGCCGGCGTCCACCACCTGCACAAAGACTTCCATCGCTTGTAGTTTATTCATCTATGAGTCCCATTGTTCGGAATCCTGAACAATCAATTCGACATTGCACTATTTATCGGATTGTAGAACAAGTTTAAGATTGTTGTACTGCACAAGGAAAGTATTGGAAGGAAAGGGGAACACCATGACATATCGGGACGGAATTTTTGCAACGATCGCACTGGCGCTGACTTCGGTCGCCCTGGCGAGCGTGGTCTATACCGATGCCTACTCGCAGGCGGCCAAGGCCGAAGCGACCGGCGTGCGTGCCCTGACCGAGGTGGCCGCCGGCGAAACGCTGGTCTGCGCCGACACCGCCCTGCTGTCCAGCGCAGCGGATACGGTGCAGCGATGAGCAGCGTCGCCGAGCCATTGCCGCAGCTGTCGGACCAGTTGAAGGTCCGCGGCATTGAAGTGAAGGGTGCCGAAGGCCCGCTGCCGGCCCGCATCTACACCTGCGGCGAGGCCGGCATCAAGCGCGATTCGCTGATCGTGTTCTTCCACGCCGGCGGTTTCAATGGCGGCGACCTCGATGACGCCGACATCTTCCTGCGGCACATGGCGAACGACAGCCCGGACCACATCATCCTGGCCTCGGGCTATACGCTGGCGACGGTGCGCCCGTTCCCGGCCGCCGCCGAAGATGCGCACGCGGTGCTGGTCTGGGCCAAGAAGAACAAGGGCAAGCTGGGCTGGACCGGCAAGCGCCTGCTGGTGGCCGGCATCGAAGCCGGCGCCAACCTGGCGGCGGTGTGCGCGCTGATGTCGCGCGACCGTGGCGGCCCGGCGCTGATGGGCCAGATCCTGGTGATGCCGATGCTCGACCCCGGCCTGAGCACATGGTCGATGCGCGAGATGCAGAACGCGCCGGAACTGCTGGACCTGGCCGACGCCTGCGCGGCGGCCTACCGCGGCTACCTGCCGAACGCCGCCGACCGTACCCATCCGTACGCGTCGCCGCTGCAGTCGAGCCGCTTGAAAAACCTGCCACCGGCCTTGATCCTGTCGGCCGAAGACGACCCGCTGCGCGACGAAGCGGAACAATATGGTGCCAAGCTGATCGCCTGCGGCGTGAAGACCACCGTCAACCGAATGCCAGCAGCGTCCCTCGATGAAGTAGGGGCGCGCAACGAATGCGCGTGCAAGTGTTACGCGCTGGGAGAAATCGCCAGTTTCATCGCTGGCCTGGAACGGTCCGAGACGCCGCCAGCCTCATAGGGTTCCCCAACCTCTTAGCAGTATCTGTAGTCACGTCCCCATTGGCTTGCCAGCGGGGCGCTAGTACCGTGTTTTCTCGCAATTCGTTGAGGGTGCCCGGTGCCGCCATTTCTATTAATTATTTTCATATAAAAGGGAATTAACATGAAAAACATTAACCAAATCACCGCTGTAGCCCGGCCGCTGGCCGCCGCTATGGCGCTGGCGGGACTGGCCGCTTTCGGCCTCTCCGGTTGCGATGACGCGACCGGCAAGACGGCCGAAGCCCCTGCTGCAGGCGGTCCTCCGATCTCCGCCGCCACCGTGGTCGAGAAAACCATCACCGAGACCCAGGAGTTCTCGGGCCGCCTGGAAGCGATCGAGCAAGTGCAGATCCGTCCGCGCGTCGGCGGCTTCATCACCGCGATCAACTTCAAGCCCGGCAGCCAGATCAAGAAGGGCGACGTATTGTTCGTCATCGATCCGCGTCCTTACCAGGCCGAAGCCAACCGCGCCGAGGCTGCAGCCGGTTCGGCCCGCGCCAAGGCCGACCTGGCCAAGCTGGAACTGGCCCGCGCCGAGAAGCTGCTGGCCGACAAAGCCATCGCCCAGCGCGAATACGATGCGCTGTCGTCCAGCCTGAAACAGCTGGACGCCGACGTCCGTGCCGCGCAGGCGCAGTACGAATCGGCCAAGCTGAACCTGAGCTACACGCAGGTGACGTCGCCGATCAACGGCCGCGTATCGAAGGCTGAAATCACGCTGGGCAACCTGGTCGACGCGTCGGCCGTGCTGACCTCCGTGGTCTCGCTGGACCAGATCTACGCATCGTTCGACGGCGACGAAGACACCTATCTGCGCGTCGGCGCCGCCGCCCACCAGGGCAAGCCGGCCACCGTCAAGATCGGCCTGGCCAACGAAACCGGCTTCCCGCACGAGGGCAAGCTGGAATTCGTCGACAACCAGCTCGATCCACGCAGCGGTTCGGTGCGCATGCGCGCCACCTTCGCCAACACCGACGGCGCGCTGGTGCCTGGCCTGTTCGCCCGCGTGCAGCTGGCTGGCTCCACCGGCGCCAAGTCGGCGCTGCTGATCAACGACCGCGCCGTCAGCACGGACCAGAACCGCAAGTTCGTGTTCGTGGTCGACAAGGACAACAAGGCCGAGTACCGCCCTGTGACCCTGGGACCTGCGATCGACGGCCTGCGCGTGGTGCGCGACGGCTTGAAGCCGGGCGAGAAGATCGTCGTCAACGGCCTGCAGCGCGTGCATCCAGGTGCGCCGATCACGCCGACCATGGTGGCGATGGATGTCGATCCGCTGGCCGCCAACGTGCCAAAAACCGAAGCTAAAAAAGATGAAAAAGTCGCCGCAGTTGACGCCAAGGCGAAAACCGGTACCAGCAAGGAATAAAACAATATGAATATCTCTCGATTTTTTGTCGACAAGCCGATTTTTGCGGCTGTACTGTCGATCATCATCTTCGTCGCCGGCTTGATATCGATCTTCAAGCTGCCGATCTCGGAGTATCCGGACGTGGTGCCGCCGTCGGTGGTGGTGCGCGCGCAGTATCCGGGTGCGAATCCGAAGATCATCGCCGAAACCGTGGCCGCGCCGCTTGAGGAACAGATCAACGGCGTCGAGAACATGCTGTACATGTCCTCGCAAAACACCTCGGACGGCGCGCTGGCGCTGACCGTCACCTTCAAGATCGGCACCAACGTCGAGCAGGCTGAAACCCAGGTGCAGAACCGCGTCCAGCGCGCGCTTCCGCGCCTGCCGGAAGAGGTGCGCCAGATCGGTGTGACCACCGTGAAGGCGTCGCCCAACCTGACCATGGTGGTCCACCTGCAATCGCCGAACGGCCGTTACGACGACCTGTATCTGCGTAACTATGCGGTGTTGAACATCAAGGACCAACTGGCCCGCCTGCCCGGCATGGGCGAGGTGCAGCTGTTCGGTTCCGGCGACTACGCGATGCGTATCTGGCTGAACCCGCAGAAAGTGGCACAGCGTGGCCTGACCGCAAGCGATGTCGTCAACGCGATCCGCGAGCAGAACGTGCAAGTGGCCGCCGGTGTCATCGGCCAGGGTCCTACCAAGGGCGCCGACTTCCAGCTGACCGTCAACACGCAAGGCCGCCTGCAAAGCGAAGAGGAATTCGGCAACATCATCCTGAAGACCAATGCCGACGGCGCGGTAACGCTGCTGAAGGACGTGGCCCGCATGGAGATGGGTTCGAACTCCTACGCGCTGCGCTCCCTGCTGAACAACAATTCGGCCGTGGCGATCCCCATTTTCGAAGCACCGAACGCCAACGCGCTGCAGTTGTCGGCGGACGTGCGTGCGACCATGGCCCGCCTGTCGAAGGATTTCCCGGAAGGCGTCACGTACAGCGTTGTATATGACCCGACCCAATTCGTGCGCGAATCGATCCGCGCCGTGATCCACACGCTGATCGAAGCGATCATCCTGGTGGCACTGGTGGTGATCGTGTTCCTGCAAACCTGGCGCGCATCGGTGATCCCGCTGCTGGCCGTTCCCGTGTCGGTGGTCGGTACCTTCGCCGTCATGCTGGGCTTCGGCTTCTCGATCAACACGCTGTCGCTGTTCGGCCTTGTGCTGGCCATCGGTATCGTGGTCGACGATGCGATCGTGGTGGTGGAAAACGTCGAACGGAACATCTCCAACGGCCTGTCGCCGCATGACGCGACGATCCAGGCGATGAAAGAGGTGAGCGGTCCGATTATCGCCATCGCGCTGGTGCTGTGCGCCGTGTTCGTGCCGATCGCCTTCGTATCGGGCCTGTCCGGCCAGTTCTACAAGCAGTTCGCGCTGACCATCGCCATCTCGACCGTGATCTCGGCATTCAGCTCGCTGACGCTGGCTCCGGCCCTGGCCGCCGTGCTGCTGCGCCCACACGACGCACCGAAAGACGCGCTGACCCGCGTCATGGACAAGATCTTCGGCCGCTTCTTCGGCTGGTTCAACCGCTTCTTCGGCCGCGCATCGCACGGCTATGAAACCGGCGTGACCGGCGTGCTGAAACGCAAAGGCGGTTCGCTGGTCGTGTACGCCGTGCTGGCGGTTGCGGCGGGCTTCATGTTCAAGATCGTGCCGCCGGGCTTCGTTCCAGCGCAGGACAAGCAGTACCTGATCGGCTTCGCGCAGTTGCCGGACGCCGCCTCGCTGGACCGTACCGACGCAGTCATCCGCAAGATGTCGGACATCGCCAAGGACATCCCTGGCGTGGCCGATTCGGTGGCTTTCCCTGGCCTGTCGATCAACGGCTTCACCAACGCGCCGAACGCCGGTATCGTGTTCACGCCGTTGAAACCGTTCGAGGAACGTACCAAGAAGAGCGAATCGGCTCAAGCCATCGCCGCTGAAATCAACAAGCGCATGGGCGTGATCGAAGGCGCGTTCGTGATGGTGCTGCCGCCGCCGCCGGTCAACGGCCTGGGCACCACCGGTGGTTTCAAGGTGATGATCGAAGACCGCGACAACCTGGGCTACGACGCGCTGTACAAGGCGATCCAGGCGATCCAGATGAAGGCATGGCAGAACCCTAAACTGGCCGGCGTCTTCTCGAGCTACCAGATCAACGTGCCGCAGCTGTTCGCCGACATCGACCGCTCGAAAGCCAAGCAACTGGGTGTGCCGCTGCAGACGATCTACCAGACCTTGCAGATCAACCTGGGTTCGCTGTATGTGAACGACTTCAACCAGTTCGGCCGTACCTACCAGGTGCGCGTCCAGGCTGACCAGCAGTTCCGTTCGCACGCCGAGGACATCGCCCAGCTGAAAGTCCGCAACGACAAGGGCGAGATGATTCCGCTGTCGTCGCTGATGCGCGTCAAGGACAGCTATGGCCCGGACCGCGTGCAGCGCTACAACGCCTACGTCGCGGCCGAGATCAACGGCGGCGCCGCTCCTGGCGTGTCGTCGGGCGAAGCGCAGGCTGAAATGACCAAGATCATCAACGAAGTGCTGCCTAAGGGTATCGGCTACGAATGGACGGAACTGGTGTACCAGGACATCCTGTCCGGTAACACGATGATGTATGTGTTCCCGCTGTGCGTGCTGCTGGTGTTCCTGGTGCTGGCTGCGCAATACGAAAGCTGGACCCTGCCGCTGGCGGTGATCCTGATCGTGCCGATGTCGATCTTCTGCGCGCTGGTTGGCGTCAAGCTGACCCACGGAGACAACAACGTCTTCACGCAGATCGCACTGTTCGTGCTGGTTGGCCTGGCCTCGAAGAACGCGATTCTGATCGTGGAGTTTGCACGGGAACTGGAACATCACGGCCGCAGCATTGTCGACGCCGCGCTGGAAGCTTGCCGCCTGCGTCTGCGTCCGATCCTGATGACGTCGATCGCATTCATCATGGGCGTGCTGCCGCTGGTGTTCTCGCACGGTGCCGGTTCGGAAATGCGTCATGCGATGGGTGTGGCGGTGTTTGCCGGCATGCTGGGCGTGACCTTCTTCGGCCTGTTCCTGACGCCGGTGTTCTACGTCCTGCTGCGCAAGCTGGCCGTGAGCATGGAGAAGAAGAAACCTGCCGTGGCTGGCGACGCCGCCGTGGCAAAACTGGAAGGGACTCACTAACATGAGCAACTCGATGAATAAACTGCATATGATCGCCAAAGGTGTGGCGCCAGTGTTGGCAGCCTTGCTGATGACCGCATGCGCCGCGCCTGAGTTCAAGCAGCCTGCGATGGACGTGCCGACCGCGTTCAAGGAATCGCAGGTACCTGATGCGCCTGCGCCGGTGAAGACCGCGGCCGACGGCAGCACCTGGAAACAGGCGCAAGCCGCCGAAGCGCAGCCGCGCGGCGAGTGGTGGCTGGCTTTCAACGATCCAGCCCTGAATGAGCTGATCGCAGAAGCCACCAGGGCCAACGCCAACCTGGCGGTGGCCGCGGCCCGCGTCAAGCAGGCCCGCGCCATCGCCGGCATCGCCGAGGCGGACCGCATTCCGCAAGTGGGCGTCAACGCCGGCGCCCAGCGTCAGCGCCAGTCCGACGTGGCGCTCGGCCTGCCGGCCGGTACGCCGGTCGCTCCGGGCAACGTGTTCAGCGCCAACCTGACGGCCAGCTACGAGGTCGACCTGTTCGGCCGCGTATCGTCGAACGTCAGCGCGGCCCGCAACGACGCCGCCTCGGTGGAGGCGACGTACCGCTCCGTGCTGCTGTCGGTGCAAGCCGACGTGGCGCAGACATACTTCCGTCTGCGCGCCACCGACGCCGAGCTGGAAACGCTGAACCGCACGGTGCAGACCCGCGAAGAAAACGTCAAGGTCAACCAGCGTCGCTTCGACCTGGGCGACATCGGCGAATTCGATCTGTCGCGCGCCAAGACCGAACTGGCGACCTCGCGCGCCGAAGCCATCGGCCTGCAACGTCAGCGCGTGACGACCGAGCATGCACTGGCGGTCCTGCTGGGCAAACCGGCGGCCAGCTACACGGCCGGCGCCAGCCCGCTGCTCGACACGTCGCTGCTGCCGGTGATCCCGGCCGGCATGCCGTCGTCGCTGCTGGAGCGCCGTCCGGACATCGCTTCGGCGCAGCGCGCGATGGAGGCGTCCAACGCCCGCATCGGTGTGGCCAAGTCGGCGATGTTCCCGGCGCTGACGCTGAACGCGGCCGCCGGCGGCACGTCCGGCAACACCGTTGCGGACGTGTTCAAGTGGAGCAGCCGTTCGTGGGTGCTGGGTGCGCTGATGTCGATGCCGTTGATCGACGGTGGCCGCAACAAGGCCAACATCACGCGTAGCGAAGCCGCGCTGGAAGAATCGGTCGGCACTTATCGCCAGAGCGTGCTGGTGGCTTTCGCGGAAGTGGAAGACAACCTGGCGGGCCTGCGCATTCTGGCTGGCCAGACCGCGCAGATCGAAGACGCGGTGGTGTCGGCACGCCGTTCCGCCGACCTGGCGCAGAAGCTGTACACGGCCGGCCGTTCGAGCTATCTCGACTTGCTGGACGCGCAGCGCAACCTGGCGGCGGTGGAACGCAGCGCGGTACAACTGCGCGGCAATCGCGCGGTGACCACGGTGGCGTTGATCCGCTCGCTGGGCGGCGGCTGGGATGGCGCGAAGGCGCCGGAGAAAGTTGCGCAGCGATAAGCTGGATCGGCAATAAAAAAGCCTGTGTTCGCGTGAGCGGCACAGGCTTTTTTTTATGCGGCGCGCCGGGCGCGCCGCAATGGGGTCGTGCTTACTTGGTCACGACTGGAGCCGGGGTTGCTGCGGCTTCGGCTTTCTCTGCCTTGGCGTGGGCTTTGGCTTTGGTCTTGGTGGCCTTGGCGTGAGCGTCTGCCTTGTCGGCTTTCTCATCGGCCTTGGCGACGGTGACGTCTTTCTTGGCTTCGGCGGCTACCTTGGCGGTTTTTGCCTCGGCTTTGACATCAGCCTTGGTTTCTTTCGCTTCGGCTTTGGCGACGGTCTTGGTTTCTTTGGCTTCAGCTTTGGCAGCGGCAGGCGTAGCAGCCGGGGTGGTGGCTGGGGTGGTAGCTGGGGTCTGTGCAAAAGCTGCGGTAGCGAACAGGCCGGCGATCAGGGTAGCGATAAGTTTGTTCATGATGAAATCCTCATTCAGGTTGATTTAGAGCCGGGACAATTCCCGTGTCACTGAGCGAAAAACGCGCCCCGGAAGCATCCCGTTGACGGGCTTTACATTCACTTACAAGCTCTCCAGATTGCTTACATGTTCGTGACCGCACGGAACGCGGCGCGGCGCGGGGCTACGCTGGCTGCATGAGAGACTCGCTTAAAACCTACAAGGCCAAGCGCAACTTCGCCGTCACGCCCGAACCAGCGGAAGGCGGCGAGGAGGGCGGCGAGGCGCGCACCTTCGTCATTCAAAAGCACTGGGCCAGCCGCCTGCACTACGATTTCCGGCTGGAACTCGACGGCGTGATGATGAGCTGGGCCGTGCCGAAAGGCCCCAGCTACGATACGCACGACAAGCGCATGGCGGTGCATGTGGAGGACCACCCGATTTCGTACAACGATTTCGAAGGCACGATACCGCCCAAACAGTACGGCGCCGGCAAGGTGATCATCTGGGACAAGGGCCTGTGGCGGCCGCTGGACGATCCGCACAAGGCGCTGGCGGCGGGGAACCTGAAGTTCGAGCTGCAAGGCCACAAGATGCACGGCAAGTGGGTGCTGGTGCGAATGAAGGGCAAGGGCGAGAAGCAGGAGCCGTGGCTGCTGATCAAGGAGAAGGACGACTACGCGCGGCCGGCCGATGAGTTCAGCGTGGTGGACGAAATGCCGGACAGCGTCAAGTCGCTGCCGCTGCCCGCATCCGCCCCCGTGCCTGCGCCTGCGCAAGCCGCTGTCGAGGCGCCCAAGGCGGCGCTGCCCGAGTCGCTGTCGCCGCAATTGGCGACGCTGGTCGATGCGCCGCCGTCGTCGCCGGAGGACTGGATCTTCGAGATCAAGTTCGACGGCTACCGGTTGCTGGCGCGTATCGACGGCAAGGATATCCGCCTGCTCACCCGCAACGGCAACGACTGGACGCACAAGCTGCAAACGCTGCACGACGCGCTCGCCACAATGAAGCTGCCCGACGGCTGGTACGACGGCGAAATCGTGGTCCACGACGACAACGGCCGTCCGGACTTCGGCCTGCTGCAAAACGCCTTCGACGAGAACAACCCCGGCGAGATCGTCTACTTCCTGTTCGATATCCCGTTCCACAACGGCCGCGACCTGCGCGACACGCCGCTGGAGTCACGCCGCGCCATCCTGCGGGAGGTGCTGGACCAGCGTCCGTCGGACAGCGTCCGCTACAGCGCCACGATGGACGCGACGCCGCAGGAAATCATCGCCGCCGCCTGCCGCATGGGGCTGGAAGGCATCATCGGCAAGCGCCGCGACGCCCGCTACAGCTCGCGGCGCAGCGGCACGTGGATCAAGCTCAAATGCGGCCAGCGCCAGGAATTCGTCATCGGCGGCTACACCGATCCGCAAGGTTCGCGCAGCGGCTTCGGCTCGCTGCTGCTCGGTACCTACGACAAGGACGGCAAGCTGCAATATGCCGGCAATGTCGGCAGCGGCTTCGACGCCGCCACGCTGCGCGAAGTAAAAAGTAAAATGGACAAGCTGGCCTCCGACAAAAGCCCGTTCGCCCCGAACCGCGAAATCGACAAGAAAGCCCACTGGCTCAAACCCGCCCTGGTGGCGGAAGTGAGCTTCGGCGAATGGACGCATTCCGGCTCGATCCGCCACGCGGTATTCAAGGGACTGCGCAAGGATAAAAAGGCCGGCACCATCATCCGTGAAGTACCGGCTCATCTAAAGGAGAAACTGGACATGCAGCCAGCTAGCACCGTACAGGGAAAACTGCCCGCCTCGCTCAAAGTGACCAATCCCGACCGCGTGATCGACAAGGAAAGCGGCGTCACCAAGATCGCGCTGGTGCGCTATTACGCGCTGGTCGGTGCGCTGATGCTGCCGCATCTGAAGGGCCGTCCGGTCTCGCTGGTGCGCGCGCCGGCCGGCGTGGGCGGCGAGCTGTTTTTCCAGAAGCACGCCGAGACCGACAAGCTGCCCGGCGTGAAGCGGCTCGATCCCGCGCTCGATCCCGACCATCCGCCGATGCTGGAAGTCTCGACCGAGCAGGGCTTGCTGTCGGCGGCGCAGTGGAACGTGGTGGAGCTGCACACGCAGAACGCCAGCGCCTCCAACTACGAGAAGCCGAACCGCATGGTGTTCGATCTCGATCCCGGCAAGAACGTGACGTGGGCGCAGGTGCAGGAGGGCGCGCTGCTGCTGCGCGCCTTGCTCGATCATCTGGGTTTGCCGTCGTTCCTGAAAACCAGCGGCGGCAAGGGCCTGCATGTGGTGGTGCCGGTCAAGCCGGGCTACGGCTGGGACGACGTCAAGGCGTTTTCGCAGGCGATTGTGGCGCACATGGCACACAACATCCCGGAGCGCTTCGTGCTGAAGAGCGGCCCGCGCAACCGCGTCGGCAAGATTTTCATCGACTATCTGCGTAACGGTCGCGGCGCCACCACGGTCGCCGCCTGGTCGGCGCGCACGCGGCCCGGGCTCGGCATTTCGGTTCCTGTGACGTGGGAAGAGTTGCCCGGCCTGCATAGCGCCGACCAATGGAACGTCGCCAATATCCACACCCGGCTCGATGTGGGCAACGCGCCCTGGGATGACTACGCCAAATCGGCCAAGGGACTGGCGCCGGCGATGAGGATGATCAATTTCAAGCCGGAAAAGGCCTAGAGTGTTCCTTCCAGTATTTACATAGCTAAAATTGCATCCAATATTGATAATGACTGTTATTAATATTTTAAGTTCATAATAATAATGAAAATACAGTCTTTTCTGCTTGCCGGTGCGGCGCTGTGCGGCTCGGCCCAGGCGACCGTGTATGAATTCGAGTTTACCGCCACGATCCAGGAGATGGTCGAGTTCGAGCCGCAGACCTTCACCGGCGGCGCGGTCAGTTCCAGCGCGTTGTCGGGCAATACCGTGTCGGTGGGCGACGTCGTGCACGGCCATTTCAGCTACGACACCACGACCGCGCTGTTCGGTAACTTTGGCGGCGGCCCGATATATGCGGCATCGGGCGCACAAAACTCCCTGGGCGCGCACACCGATGCCGGCAGCCTTGGCTTGAGCAATCCCGGGTACAGCAGCACCAATGTTCAGGTTCTCAACAATGCGGCGATATTGGGCGGCGGTGACGGATTTGGCGTGGCCAACCTGTCGACCAACGCCACCGCCTCGCAACTGATGGCAATCAGCTTCTTCGACCCGACGGGGCATGCGCTGAGCGACGGCACCATTCCCAGCGCGATCGATGCGAACGCTTTCAGCCAGTCGAGCTTTTACTACCTCTATACTTCCAGCACGACGCACGCGATGATGGGCGCGAACGGCACCCTGACGTCGCTGACCGCGGTGACCGCGGTTCCCGAGCCTGAAACGTATGGGATGCTGTTGACCGGCCTGGCCGCTGTCGGCTGGGCAGCACGCCGCCGCCGCGCGGCGCGCTAAAAAAACGAAGCCCGGCCCCTCAGGCCGCAGCCTTGCTGCGTGCGGCCGGCTTTTTGACGGCGGCGCGCTTGGGCTTGGCGTTGGTGCTGGCCTTGGCTGGGCGCTTGCCCAGGCTGTCCTGCAGCAGCGCCACCAGGTCGACCACGTTGGACGACTTGGGCGCCTTGGCCTCCGGTTCTGCTGCGGTGATGGTCTTGGTCTGTCCGGCCTTGATCTTCTTCTTCACCAGCGCGAGCACGTCGTCCTTGTAGGTGTCGTGGTACTGCTCCGGTTTCCATTCCTCGCTCATGCCCTCGACCAGCGACAGCGCCATCTGCAGCTCCTTGTCGCTGATGCCGGCCGCTTTCATCGTGGCCGGCGGCAGCTTCAACTCCGTGGCATCGCGTATCTCCGACGCGTAGCGCAGCGTGTTGAGCACGATCTTGTCCTCGACGCACACCAGCGCGCACAGGTGCTGCTTGGTGCGGATCACCACCGTCGCGATGCCGATCTTGCCGGCCTTGCGCAAGGTCTCGCGCAGCAGCGCGTACACCTTGGCGCCGCCGCGCGACGGCGCCAGGTAGTAGGGCTGTTCGTAATAGGTCAGCGGCACGTCGGCCGCGTCGACGAAGGCCTGGATGTCGATGGTCTGCGTCGCCTCCACATTGGCGCGCTTCAGGTCCTCGTCCGACAGCACGACGTACTCGTTGTCCTCGTACTCATAGCCCTTGACGATGTCGTCCCACGTCACTTCCTTGCCGGTGCTCTTGTTATAGCGCTTGTAGCCGACCGGCGAAAAGTCGCGCCGGTCCAGCATGGTAAGGTCCAGCTCGTGCTCCTGCACCGCCGAATACATCTCGACCGGGATGTGCACCAGCCCGAAGCTGATCGCACCTTTCCACAATGCGCGCGCGGCCATGGCCTACTCGCCGACTGAGCCGGTCACCGGCAGCACGATGCCGCTGATATAGCTGGAGCAGCAGGGCGCCGCCAGGAACACATAGGCCGGAGACAGCTCCTGCGGCTGCGCGGGCCGGCGCATGTCGGTGTCCTGGCCGAACTGAGCCACCTTCTCGGCCGGCGCGTCGGCGGGATTGAGCGGCGTCCACACCGGCCCCGGTGCGATCGCGTTCACCCGTATGCCTTGCTCCAGCAGGTTCGATGCCAGCGACATCGTGAACGCGTGGATCGCCCCTTTGGTGGTCGAGTAGTCCAGCAGGTGCTTCGAGCCTTTCAACCCGGTGACCGAGCCGGTGTTGATGATGGAAGCGCCGCGCTTCAGATACGGCAGCACCGCCTTGGCCATGTGGAAGTAGCCGTAGACGTTGGTCTTCATGGTCAGGTCGAAACGGTCCTCGGTCAGGTCGGCGAGCTTTTCCGCATGCTCCTGGAAGGCCGCGTTGTTGACCAGGATATCGAGCCGGCCGTAGCGCTCGTGCACCTGCTCGACGGCGTCGCGGCAGAAGGCCGCGTCGCGCACGTCGCCGCGCAGCAGCATGCAGCTCTGGCCCTCGGCCTCCACGTAGCGCTTGGTTTCGTTGGCATCCTCGTCTTCGTCAAGATAGATGATGGCCACGTCGGCGCCTTCGCGCGCATACAGCACCGCCACCGCGCGGCCGATGCCGGAGTCGCCGCCGGTGATGATGGCCGCCATGCCGGCCAGCTTGCCGCTGCCGCAGTAGTCCGGCGCCAGAAACTCCGGCTTGAGCTGCATCTGCGCCTCGATGCCGGGTTTTTCGAGGTGCTGCTCCGGCAGCGGCGTGCCGGGATAGTCGTGTTGCGTGGTCTGCACCGGTCCCTGGCGCTCGCCGATCTGGCTGGCGCGCGGTTCCTGGCGGGCGCGCTGGTCGGACTGGTCCTGGCGCTGCTGGATCTCGCGCTGCATGGCGCCCGCATCGCTCTGGTTCTTGCTGTTTGGCATGATTGTTCTCCTCGACTGCGAAGGAACAGTATTCGCGCCGCGCGCTTCCATGACGGTGCGCTCGTTCACATATGATTAATTTGCGACGCAAACAAGTTTGCCGGGCAATAAACTGATCTTTAATACAAAAAATATTGCTAATTATGAACTTTATGGCACACTAGCGGAAGGGGACGTTTTCATCAAATACAGAAATACGCGGGAGCAACAAATATGGCGGATGTTCAGGGCCGTGCCAGTAGCAGCACAGGTGTATTTTTCAATGCCAGCGGCGAGCGCCGCTCGGAGTTTCAAGCCTGTTGCGGCGAGATGTTCGCGCAGCTGGCGCTGACCGACAGCGTCGACGCGGCGGCCGCCGCGCTGGCCAAGCGCCAGGTCGACCTGCTGGTGCTGGACTTGAACGGCTATGAGCAGATGAGCGAATTGTCCGGTGTCGGTGCGCTGATCCGCACCCACGCCGGCGCGCCGGTGCTGGTGCTGTGCGCCTACGAGCACACTGCGTGGCTGCCGGAGCTGATGGCCTACGGCCAGTTCGACTACCGCATCTGTCCGGTGCTCAACGACGAGTTGCAGCAAGCCGTCGCGCAGGCGCTGGCCCAGCCGGAAGATTCAGCCGCCTTCATGCAGCAGCAATTGCTGGACAAGGAAAAGGAATTGCGCGACCTGCTGGGCGTGCAGCGCAGCCTGCAGCGCGCGCTGGCCAACATCGACAATATCGACGCCATGGCGGGGCAGATCTGCCTGGCGCTGTGCAATTTCCCCGGCGTGCGCCACACGTCGCTGCTGCATATGAAGGAGCGCGGCGACCTGCAACTGGTGGCGCAGGAATCGCGCAACCACCTCGATCTGGCGCGCTTGCTGCAGCGGCGCGACCGCCTGCTGCAATCGCCGCTGCGCGACATCTTCCCGCCGCTGCTGGCCGTGGCGCGCGGCGAGATGGTGCTGCTGGACGCGCCGGAAAAATCCGGCAACCCGGAACTGGCCATGACGCTGCACGACCGCGCCGTGCACATGGTGCTGGCGCTGCCGCTGCGCGCCGAGCCGGGCAGCCCCGAGATGGGCGCGATCTGCCTGATGTTCGACCGCCACATCGTGTTTTCGCGCGAGCAGTTCGCCTGCTTCTCCAGCCTGGCGCAGTTTGTCAGCTTCGGCCTTGGCATGAGCGAATTGAAGCACCGGAACGACGAGTTGAACGGCCAGATCTCGCTGATGAGCACCATCGACAAGCTCACCGGCGCCTCCAACCGCCGCGCCGGCGAAGACTTCCTTGACAATGAAATCCGCCGCGCGCGCCGCTACGCCTTGCCGCTGGCCGTGCTGTCGTTCGAGGTCGCCGCCTTCCATTCCGAAAACGATTTATACGGTTCCCCGGTCGGCGAGCAGACGCTGCGCGCGGTGGCCGACATCGTCAAGGAACGCCTGCGCACTTCGGACCTGCTGGCACGCATGCGCGGCGACGAATTCATGATCGTCGCCACCCACACCGGCGCGGCCGACGCCATGCGCCTGGCCGAGAAGCTGCGCGCCGCCATCGCCGACGCCGACTTGCCGAGCAAGGCCGCCGTCAACGTCAGCTTGGGCATCGCCCAGGTCGGTGCGGACGAGGGCAGCGCCACGGTGCTGGACCGGGTCGACGCGGCGCTGCACCGTGCCAAGCGCGCGGGCCGCAACCTCATCGAGCCGGCTTAAATCCTTTCCATGATGGTCGCGATACCCTGACCGCCGCCGATGCACTGGGCGGCCAGCGCGTAGCGGCCACCGGTGCGCTCCAGCAGCGACGCCGCCTTGCCGGTGATGCGGGCGCCGGTCGCGCCCAGCGGGTGGCCGATGGCCATGCCGCCGCCATCGATATTCAACACTTCCGGCTTGATCCCCAGTTCGCGCACGCAGGCCAGCGCCTGCGATGCGAACGCCTCGTTGATCTCCGCCACATCGATGTCGCTGGCCTGCAGGCCGGCGAGCTTCAGCGCCTTTTGCGTGGCCGGAATCGGGCCGATGCCCATCAGCGCCGGGTCGCATCCCACCGCCGCCATCGCGACGATGCGCGCGCTCGGCTTCAGGCCGTGCTTGCGGGCGAAGGCCTCGCTGGTGACCAGCACCGCCGAGGCGCCGTCCGTCAGCGGCGACGAGGTGCCGGCCGTGACCACGCCATGCTCGGGATCGAACACCGGCTTCAATGACGCCAGCGCCTCCACCGTGGTGCCCGGACGGATGCAGCCGTCTTCGGCGATCACTTCGCCGCTTGCGGTGGCGATCGGCACGATTTCATCCTTCAGCAAGCCGTTGGCGCGGGCCGCGGCGGCCTTCTGGTGCGACTGGAAGGCCAGCAGTTCCTGGTCGGCGCGCGACACCTCGTATTTGCGGGCCACGTTTTCGGCGGTGTCGCCCATGCTGATGTAGGCGTCGGTTTCGGCCAGCAGCGCGGGATTGGGTGAGAAGTTGAAGCCGCCCTGCGGCACCATCGTCATCGATTCGATGCCGACGCATAAATAGGCTTCGCCGAGGCCGGCCTCGATCTGCGCGGCGGCGATGTGGATGGCCGACATCGACGAGCCGCAGAAGCGGTTGACCGTCATGCCGCTGACCTGATGCGGGAAGCCGGCCAGCAGCGACACGATGCGCGCCAGGTTGTTGCCCTGCGAGGATTCGGGATAGGCGCAACCGAGGATGACGTCGTCCAGCAATGCCGGGTCGAGGCCGGTGCGCTCCATCAAGCCCTTGACCACCTGGGCGCCAAGGTCGTCGGGGCGGACCTCGGCCAGCTTGCCCTTGCGGGCGAAATGGAAGGGCGAACGGGCATAGGCGCTGATAACGGCTTTCATGATGATTCCTTTAAATGATGATCGCAATGATTGATATATTACGCTCGTAATGTATAATGTCAACAGGGATTCAGGAGGAGATGGCTATGAAAGTCAGCAGGGAGCAAGTGGCGCTCAACCGCGAGCGCATCATCGAAACGGCCGCGCGGCTGTTCCGTGAAAAGGGCTACGACGGCATCGGCGTGGCCGATCTGATGAAGAGCGCCGGCCTGACGCATGGCGGCTTCTACGGCCATTTCGACTCCAAGGAAGACTTGCTGGCCGAGGCCGCCGCGCATGCGCTGAAAAAATCGGTGCAGCGCTGGGAAGGATATCTGGCCGAAGGGCGCGATACCGCGCTGGAGAAAATCAGCGACGGCTACCTGACCAGGCAGCATTGCGAGCATCCGGAAAAGGGCTGCTCGGTCACCGCGCTTGGAGCGGACATCGCACGCCTCGGGCCCAAGGCGCGTCATGCGCTGACTGAAGGGGCAGTCGGGCAGATGGCGATACTGGAAAAGCTGATGCCGGGTGCCGACGACGCGGAAAGGCGCCGTCAGTCCCTGGCCACCTACGCCTCGATGGTCGGCGCCATCGTGCTGGCGCGCGCCGTCGACGATGAAGCGCTGTCGGCGGAAATCCTGCAGGCGGTGCAGCAATCGCTGCCCGCAGGAGCCTAGCTTACGGGCAGTTGCCGATGATGTAGTAGCCGGCCGAGGTCTGCGCCAGCGTGGTGGTGTAGAAGGTGTTGTTCAGCCCCATGTTCTGGTTCGAGCCCTTGGCCAGCGCATAGCCGCCGCTGTTGACCGCGCGGCCCGCCGTCACGTGCGCATAGTTCGACGACGTCGTCGCGCTGCACGTGAAGCCGGACAGCGTGGTACCCGTCACCGCCGACGACGGCGCGCTCTCATTCCCCGCCGCATAGGACGTCACCGTATAGCTGTAGCTGGTGCTGGCCGCCAGGCCGGTATCGGTGTAGGTGGTGGCGCTGACCGGGCTGGCCGTGACCTTGCCGCCGTTGCGGTACACGTGATAGCCGCTGGCGCCGGAAGCCGCGCTCCACGCCAGCGAGACGCTGCTGGCGGTGGTGCCGCTGACATTCAAGCCGGTCGGCGTGGTCAGTGGCGGCGGGCTGCCGCTGGTGGTGCCGCTGACCGCCGACGAGGCCGCGCTGCTGGAACCTCCCGACGTCACCGCCTTGACGGTGTAGCTGTAGCTGGTGCCTGCCGCCAGTCCGCTGTCGGTGTAGGCTGTGCCCGCCACCAGTGCGGTGTTGACCTTGGCGCCGCCACGGTACACGTCATATCCCGCCGCCCCCGTCACGCCGCTCCATGCCAATGCAATCGAACTGTTGGTCACGCCCGTCACCTGCAGGCCGGTGGGCACGGGCAGGGCGGCAAAGCCGCTGGTCACGCGGTCGACCAAGGCCTTGACCGCGGCCATCTGGCGTCCGCTCTTTTTCGCGTAGTTGGCATCGTCGTAGCCCCACCAGTCCCAGCAGCCGTTTGGATTGCCGGTGCTGCTGGGCGCCGTCTGCGGATACAGCACCACGATGTTGTTGGTGTCGGCCCATTTGTTATAGCCGGTGTTGCGGTAGTACTGGTCCTGGATCTTGGTCGGATCCTGCTGGCAGCCGTGCAGCACCACGTGCACCTTGCACTGCTGGCCGGCGCCGCAGTTGGCCGGCACATAGGCCCAGCCGCTGGCGGCCATGCCGTGCGTGGTCGGGTTGGCGATGAATTCGGTCTGGTTGAACTCGACGAAGCTGCCGCCCAGGGTGCCGGTGTTCTTCGCGTTCAGCGTGCCGTAGATCCATTTGAGGATTTCCCCGGCCAGGTCGAAATTGCAGTTGTTGATGTAGGGACTGGCCTTGGTGCTGCAGGCGCTGCCGAAGTAGTCGGTGACCATCGCATGTTCCGAGGCCACGTTGTTCTTGTAGAAGATGTTGGCGCTGCTGATGTAGTTCTGATAGTAGGTGTTGGCCTCGTTCATCACCAACTGCTTGACGGTGCTGTCGATCGAGCCCGAGTACAGGTAGACCTTGGAGTTGGCCAGGTTGCTGGTGGCGTCGATCAATCCCTGGCTGGCCCAGCTGTTGGTGGTCGATATCAGGCTGGAGGTTGCCGGCTTGTTGGTGCTGGTGGCTGCCATGCAGGGGCCGGTCGCTGTGACCACCGAACCCTGTGCGCAGTAGAAAGGTCCGCCGGCGACGACACCGGCGCCAGCCTTGAAGGTGGCCGAGTAAGCCACATGCATCTGCGCCGCCATGAACGCGCCGGACGACAGCCCGGAAACCGAGCTCTGCGCCGGATCGACGTTGTAGGACGGCAGGGTGATGGGGGCCGCCATGGCCGTTGCCAGTGGCATTGCATGCTGGCAGGCGGCCAGCATCGAGGTCACGAGAATGCTGCAGATACGGGACTGCCTAACGATATTCGTCATTCGAGGTCTCCTGTTATCGTGTGATGGGCCGCGACGATGGCGGCAATCCGATAGTATTAGAAAACGATTAACGTGGCATAAAACACAGTATTACTACTGTCTCGCCGCCGCAATACTTGCAAGGAGGATGTCTGTTCGTGGCGCTTAATCAAGGCAATAGATGCTCGGTTGCTAGTCCATACGCACAAAGTTTCTTCGGTCTAACTTAGCCTCAAGTGCGGGAATCTCTGAACGCGTCAGCTGGTGGTCACGGTCAAAGACTTTCGTTGCAAGTGGCGTAGGAATGCCATAGAGTGAGGCCGTTCTGAGACCTGCCGCGGCGCCGAAAGCTGCCCTGGTCAAAAGTGCGATAGATATTTTCTCCGCAGTAGCATAGTCAAATCGTCGCGTCATCGCGACAGAGTGCAGGAAAGTTCAATTTGATGGCGCCACATTTGGGGCGGCTATGGAGACTGCATCAGCTGGAGGCTGGCATCCCGTAGCCATACAAGGAACATCACATGCGTGCCTGGCTTCATGCGCTGGTCCTGTTGTCAGTCGTGCTGGTGTTTGGCACGTCGTTCGCATTGCTGAGTACGGTCATTGGCATTACGTCGCCGTGGCTTGCATTACTTCTGATGTTCTACTTTCTCGGCATCGCTAAAATTGCCGAGCCGCTGTATGCACTGAGAATGCCTGGCGCGCTTTACCAGCTTCGCTCCTGGGAGCAGAAAGGCGACATCCTCCGCCGGCTTCGCGTTCCCGGCTTTGGCAGAATGCTGCGCCACACGCCGCTGCGCTACCTGAACGCCGGTGTATATCTTGCTCAGCAGCGTGGCGACGTCGTGAAGCTTCGCCGTCAGGTCGAGTCGTCGGAAGCCGCACATTTCTGGGCTGCTGCTCTGTTCACACCGTTTATCGCTGTGGTCGCGCTAAGCGAGAGGTGGGGCTTTCTGGCCTGCTTTTTCTTCGCTCAAGTGCTCGTCAATATCTACCCGATCCTGCACCTGCGCTACATCCGCTGGCGCCTGGACCGGACCACCCGCAGGGTTGCAGATCGTGAGGAAAAGGCCTGGTAACCGATGCCCCAGCTGCCCGCTACGCAGCTGGGGCCGCCGCCGCATCAGAAGCGATGGCGCATGCCGACCTGGATTCCTTTGCTGGCCTCGCCCGGTTTGGAGGTAAATCCGCCCGAGGCGCTGGCGGCGCCAATCGCATACTGGCCATCGCCCTGATTCCTGATGTAGGCCGCCACCATGTACAAATCGGTGCGCTTGGACAGGTTGTGGTCGTAGCCCAAGGCGAACTGGGTGGCGTCGCTGCCGGAAGCAGTCCTGTCGTGCTGGCGCGCCACCGAAGCCATGACGCGCCCGGCGCCCGTCTGGTAGTGGAAGCCGACCTGAGTGCTGGCGGCGTTCAGGTAGAAGGTGCGTGCGAGCGTGCTGTGCAGTTGGCCCGCCAGCACCGGGCCGAGGGCCGGGCCGAAGGCGGCGAAGGTCGGGGCCAGGGCGGCATCGGCGTACAGGATGATCACCGAGTTGTCGTTGCGCTGTTGATGGTAGCCGGCGAACAGTTTCCAGTTGCCGATCTTGTAGGAGCCGCCCAGGGTGGTGGTGATCAGGCCGCGATTGCCAAGTTGATCGCTGCCATGGTTGTAACCGAGGCCGACATCCACACCGTTCGCCTTATAGAACAGGTTGGCGCCCCAGGAGCGTTTGTCCATGCCGATATAGCCCGAGTTCTCGGTGCCGTACATCAGCGCGGCACTGATGCCCTTCGGCGATTGCACACGGTATTGTATTGATTTGTCGGAACGGATCGCCACGCCCGCGGTCAGCAAGCCGCCGGTGCCGCCGACGATGCCGCCCCAGCCACCGGCTGTGCCGGTTTCGAACACGTCGGCGTTGGCCAGCACTTCATAGTCGGGTGTGTATATCCGTCCGAGCAGGATGGCGCCGGCCGGCGTCACCAGGCCCACCATCGACGTGCGGTCGAAAATGGCGCCGTTGAGGTTGACGTTGATCGCGGGCTGCAGCGCGCCTTGCACGCCAGCCAGCAGTTTGGCCGCGGTGGCGGCGCCTCCTGCGGCGGCCGGCACGGTGAAGTTCAAGCCTTTGATCAGGGCGTAACCTTGGTTGCTGGACAAATTGCCCGCCTGATTGCTGCCATTGTCGAGCTGGACGCGCATCTCCAGGTTGAAGACGGCCTTATAGCCGTCGCCCATGTCTTCCGCACCCTTGAAGCCCAGGCGGGAACCGTCGGCGATGCCGCTGACCAGTTTGGTCCGGGCGTCGTTGCCGCCATTATTCACGTACATCAAACCGGCGTCGGCTATCCCGTAGATCACCACGGATGACTGGGCCAGGGCAGGGGCGGCGCAACATGCCGCGATCATGCCGGCGAGTAATTTTGTTTTCATATGTCTCCAGTAGTGTTTATTTTTGTTTTCGATTTTTAAGATCGAACGTTCGTGCTATTTAGAACGTTTCCTCAATATGCCAGCGCTGTCGCCACTTGTACAGAACGCCACGCGTGGCGGGAAATTTGGGGTTGTGAAAAAGACACAAGCGCGGTTTGCTATCGTGACGGCACTTGGGCTTATGCAATTTTCGTATATGTAAGAATAAAAAACGTCTAAGGGCTGGGCCGCCCCGTGCCCGATGACGTAGACTGGCGATATTTCTAGTACTCTGGACGAACAAATGCTGCAATGGTTGAAGCACTACCGGCGCGCCCAGCTGCCTGGCGATATCAGCGCCGGGCTGGTGGTGGCGATGATGATGATCCCGCAGGGCATGGCGTACGCACTGGTGGCGGGACTGCCGCCGGTGGTCGGCATCTACGCCAGCATCTTGCCGCCCATCGTCTACGCGCTGTTCGGCAGCAGCATGACCCAGTCGGTCGGCCCGATGGCCATCGTTTCGCTGATGACGGCCGCCGTCATCGGCCCGCTGGCGCCGGCCGGATCGGCGCTGGCTTCGGTGCTGGCGGCGCAGCTGGCGCTGGTGTCCGGCGCGGTGCTGCTGCTGTGCGGCTTGCTGCGCATGGGCTTCCTGGCCAATTTCTTTTCCCGTCCCGTGATGAGCGGCTTTACCGTCGGTTCGGCCATCGTCATCGCCTTCGATCAGCTGCACATCCTGCTGGGTGGCGACCCGCCGCATATCCACCTGCCCAGTGCGGCGCTGGGCGTCGGCTCGCTGCTGTTGCTGGTGCTGGCCCGGCAGTATCTGACCGGCCTGCTGAAGCGCTGCGGCGTGCCGGCGACGGTGGCCGATATCGGCGCCAAGCTGGCGCCGATGGTGGTGGTGCTGGGCGCCATCGTGCTGATGGCCGCCACCGGCCTGCCCGAGATGGGCGTGCGCACCACCGGCGCAGTGCCGGCCGGACTGCCACATCTGAACCTGGCCACGTCCAGCGCGCATTGGAAGGCGCTCGTGCAGCCGGGCCTGCTGATCGGTTTCATCGTGTTCCTGATGTCGATGTCGGCGGCGCAGTCGCTGGCGCTCAAGCGCAACGAGAAACTGGTCAGCAACCATGAGCTGATCGGCCTGGGCGCGGCCAATGTGGCCAGCGCACTGTCGGGCGGCTTTCCGGTGACGGGCAGTCTGTCGCGCTCCGCCGTCAATTTCGCCGCCGGCGCCAACACGCCGCTGGCCAGTCTGGTCACGGCCGCGCTGTTGGCCTGTGCGCTGCTGGCGCCGACCGGCTGGCTGGCGCTGCTGCCGTTGCCGACCCTGGCCGCGACCATCATCGTCGCCGTGCTGGGCATGCTGGAGCTGGATATCCTGCGCACCGCCTGGCGCTACGACCGCGGCGACGCGCTGGCCTGGGGCGCTACCTGCCTTGGCGTTCTGGCGCTGGGCGTGGAGGCGGGTGTGGTGATCGGCGTGGCGCTGTCGATGGGCACCTTGATCTGGCGCGCCAGCCGGCCGCACATCGCGGTGCTGGGCCGCATCGCCGGCAGCGAGCATTTCCGCAATATCGAGCGCTATCCGGCCGAAACCCAGCCGGAACTGCTGATGCTGCGCATCGACGCCAACCTGTTCTTCGGCAACGTCGAAGCGGTCTCCGAGCGCATCGAGTCCGAACTGGCCACCCATCCGAGCGCGCGCCACCTGGTGCTGGTGATGACGGCGGTCAGCTCGATCGATACCACCGCGCTGTTCGCGCTGTCGGAATTGAACGATCGCATGAAACGGCGCAATATCGGCCTGCACCTGGCCGAAGTGAAGGGGCCGGTATTGGACCGCTTGCGTCAAAGCACGCTGCTGCAGCAACTCAACGGCCAGCTGTTTTTAAGCACCGCGATGGCCTTCGACCATTTGCATCCTGCCAAGGATGTTGCTTGATCGTGCAAAATATTGCCAATCCTGAAATTAAATCCTTTTGGGCAATAAAATCCATGGACTTCCGGTCGGTTTGAACCTATGATTTAAGTCGCAGCCACGCAGACTAACCCCAAAGAATGGTTTTCCGATGTTGGACCGACTCGCTCGCCGTGCAGGCAGAGTTTCTATTGCCGTATTTGTCAGCGTCACACTGACCGCAGTCGTCACGCTGGTGCTGACCACGTTCGCGCTGTATTTCTACCAGGTCGAGCGCGCCCAGCGCTGGGAGCAGCTGCACAAGACGCTGGCCAACAGCGCCGACGAGCTGGCTTCCGCCGTCGCGCTGCCAGCCTGGAATTTCGACGAAACCCAGATCGTCACCATCATGAAGAGCGGCTTGAGCAACCGCGACCTGTATGCCAGCGCGGTGGCGCCGGCCGCCAGCCGCCAACCCTTCATCCTGACCCGTAACGACAAGGCGCAGCTGGTCGCCGCTGCCCGCGTGCCGGAAAGTCCGGAGTTGCTGTCGGAGACGCGCGCCATCGTCGCCGGCGGCCAGAACATCGGCACCATCACCGTGTACGCCTCGCCGGCGGTGCTGATCGAGCAGTTGCGCCAGCGCCTGTACACCATCGCCGGCATGATCTTCGTGCTGGACGTGACGCTGGTGCTCAGCCTTTACCTGCTGCTGTGGCAGCTGATCCTGAAGCCGCTGACCACCATCGAGCGCTACGCCGCCAACGTCAAGGCCGGCCACAGCACGGTCGCGCTGCCGTCCAGCGACTGGTTCTTCGGCGAGCTGAAAACCCTGAGCGCCTCGATCCGCGACATGGTCGGCCTGATGGACAGCCGCTACGTCGCCATGCACGCCAGCGAGGAGCGGCTGCAGATCGCCTCCAGCGCGGCGGCGATCGGCATCTGGGACTGGAACATCGTCACCGGCGAGGTGGTGTGGGACGAGCAGATGTACCGGCTGCACGGCATCGAGGGCCGCAAGGTCGAGCAGCCGCTTGAGCTGTGGCGCCAGCTGATGCATCCGGACGACGCCATTCCGACCGAGGCCCTGCTGCGCCAGGCGCTGGACGGCACGGCCGAATTCGACGTCGAGTTCCGCGTGGTCTGGGCCGACGGCTCGGTGCATCACATCAAGGCCGACGCCATGATCTTCCGCGACGCCGAGGGCCATCCGGCGCGCATGGTCGGCGTCAACTACGACGTCACCGCCAGCCGCGTGGCCGAGCAGGAGCTGCGCCGCCACCGCATCCACCTGGAGGACCTGGTGGCCGAACGCACCAACGCGCTGTCGGTGGCGGTGCGCCAGGCGCAGGCCGCCAACCAGGCCAAGAGCATCTTCCTGGCCAATATGAGCCACGAGTTGCGCACGCCGCTCAATTCGGTCATCGGCTTCTCGCGCCTGATGGCCGACTCGAAGAACATGCTGCCGGAGGAGAAGCGCAACCTGGCCATCATCCACCGCTCCGGCCAGCACCTGCTCACACTGATCAACGACATCCTGGAGCTGTCCAAGATCGAGGCCGGGCGCGCCGTGCTGCAAACGGAAGTGCTCAGCCTGGACGACATGCTGCAGGAAGTGATGGACATGGTCAGCATGCGCGCCGGCCAGACCGGCGTCGAGCTGGAACTGGACAGCGCCGGGCTGCCGGCCGGCGCCCGCGTCGACGGCACCAAGCTGCGCCAGGTACTGCTTAACCTGATGTCGAACGCGGTCAAGTTCACCGGCCAGGGCAAGGTCACGCTGCGGGTGCGCGGCATCATGCGCAATGTACCGAACGGCGCCCAGTGCCAGGTGGCGTTCGCCGTCATCGACAACGGCCCCGGCATCTCGCTGGAGGACCAGGCGCGCATCTTCGAGCCGTTCATCCAGGCCGAGGGGCCGGGCGCGAACGAGGGCACGGGACTGGGCCTGACCATCTCGCGCGAGTTCGTGCAGCTGATGGGCGGCGACCTGTCGGTGCAATCGACGGTGGGCGCCGGCGCCACCTTCCAGTTCACCATCGCGGTGCAGGTGGCCGACAGCGCGCTGGCCGCCGGCGAGGACGACGAGCAGGTGACGGCGCTGGCGCCGCCGCAGCGCGGCCGCCGCATCCTGGTGGCCGACGACAACGCGGACGGCGCGGCGCTGCTGGACAGCCTGCTCAAGCCGCTGGGCTTCGAGGTGGCCACGGTCGGCGACGGCGCCCAGGCGCTGGCGATGATCGACGTCTGGCAGCCGGACCTGGTGTTCATGGACTGGCGCATGCCGACCATGGACGGCCTGTCCGCCACCCGCCAGATCCGCGCCAACGCCACCGGGCCGCAACCGCGCATCGTGGTGCTGACGGCGTCGGCCTTTGCCGAGGAACGCGAGGAAGCGCTGAACGCCGGCGCCGATGAATTCATGCGCAAGCCGGTGGAGCAGGAGCAGCTGTACGTGGTGCTGGAACAGCAGCTGGGGCTGCAGTTCGTGCGCCGCCATCAGAGTTCGCGCCAGAACCTGCCGCAGCCGCTGTCCGGCGCCGACCTGGCGCGGCTGGCGCCGGAGTTGCGCCAGGAGCTGAAAACCGCGCTGCAGGAACTGAACCTGAGCCGCGTGGCGCTGCTGCTGGAACCCCTGCCGGACGAACTGGCGGGCGTGGTCGAACGCTTCGAGCACATGATACGGCTGCACCAGTATCCGCAGCTGTGCGCGCTGCTGGATGAGGCGGGAAACGAACTGGAGGCGCAAGCCTGACAGGTATATGATAATGGCACTGATACGGCGAGAGAGCTTTTAATGCACCGGGATTTGTCGGACCAACACACCAAGGGCGAAGTGCTGATCGTGGAGGACACGCCGGCCTCGCTCAAACTGCTGAGCGACCTGCTGACCGAAGCGGGCTACTACGTGCGCCAGGCGCCCAACGGCGAGCTGGCCCTGTGGACGGCGCAATCGCGCCCGCCGGAGTTGATCCTGCTCGACATCCGCATGCCCGGCATCGACGGCTTCGAGGTGTGCCGGCGCCTGAAAGCGTCGCCGGAGCTGAGCCAGGTGCCGGTGATCTTCCTGTCGGCGCAGCACGACACCGACGACAAGGTGCGCGGCTTTGCGCTGGGCGCGGTCGATTTCATCGCCAAGCCGTTCCAGGCCGAGGAAATCCTGGCCCGCACCGACGCCCACGTCAAGCTGGGCCGCGCCCAGCAGGCGCTGGCCGCCGAACGCGCCTCGCTCGAACAGCGCGTGGCCGAGCGCACCACCGAGTTGGAAGCGCTGACCCGGTCGCTGGAAAAGGAAATCGAACAGCGCCGCGCCAACGAAGAGTTCCTGCGCCTGGCCAGCCAGGTGTTCGAGGCCACGCAGGACGCCATCGTGGTCACCGATCGCGAGGCGCGCATCGTCGCCACCAATCCGGCCTTCACGCAGATTTCCGGCTACAGCGCCGAGGAAGTGGTGGGGCAGAGCGTGGCCCTGCTGCACGCCGGCGATCCGGACGCCAAGTCCTTCGAGCTGATGGTGCGGTCCATGATCAAGACCGGCCACTGGTCCGGCGAGATCCTGGCGCGCCGCAAGAACGGCGACATCTATCCTGGCCTGCTGAGCGCCTCGGTGGTCAAGGACGACGAAGGCCACGTGACCAATCACGTGGCCGTGTTCATGGACATCACCGAGCGCAAGGCGGAGCAGCACCTGATCGACTTCCTGTCCAACCACGACGCGCTGACCGGCCTGCCGAATCGCCTGCTCGCGCGCCAGCGCTTCGACCAGACGCTGGCCGCCGCCCGCCGCGAAAACCGCTGCGTGGCCGTCATGTGCCTGGACCTGGACCGCTTCAAGAGCATCAACGACTCCTACGGTCACGACGTCGGCGACAAGGCGCTGCAGGTGGTGTCGCGGTTCCTCAGCGACACCGTGCGCGAGGGCGACACCGTGACCCGCCAGGGCGGCGACGAATTCCAGATCATCGTCGCCGACGACGCCCAGCTGGGCGCGACCATGGCGCTGGCGCAGAAGATCCTGGCCGGCCTGCGCAAGGAACTGGTGATCGACGGCCAGCAGATCACCGTCACCTCCAGCATCGGCATCGCCGTCAGCCTGACCGACGGCGACAGCTTCGATGAACTGGTGCGCAACGGCGACACGGCGCTGTTCCGCGCCAAGGAGATCGGCCGCGACAACTACGCCTTCTTCACCGAGCGCATGGACGCGGAGATCCGCGACAAGCTGGCGATCCAGGGCCAGCTGCGCGGCGCCATCGCGCGCGACGAATTCGAGGTGCACTACCAGCCGCAGATGTGCCTCAAGACCGGCAACATGGTCGGCGCCGAGGCGCTGCTGCGCTGGGATAACGCGGTGCTGGGCAAGGTGCCGCCGAACCGCTTCATTCCGCTGGCCGAGGAATATGGCCTGGTCAATTCGATCGGCGAATGGGTGCTGGAGACGGTGTGCGCGCAGATCAAGGTGTGGCATGACCAGGGTCTGGGCGACATCAAGGTGGCCGTCAACCTGGCGGCGGGCCAGTTCGCCAACGACGCCACCGTGCCGTACGTGGAAAGCACGCTGCGCAAGTTCGGCATCGCGCCCGGTTACCTGGGCCTGGAGATCACCGAAGGCACGGTGATGGGCGATCCGAACAAGGCGGTGGCGGCGCTGCGCCGGCTGAAGGACATCGGCGTCAACATTTCGCTGGACGACTTCGGTACCGGCTATTCGAGCCTGAGCTATTTGAAGCGCTTCCCGATCGACGTGCTGAAGATCGACAAATCGTTTGTCGACGACGTGACCACCAACGCCAACGATGCCGCGATCGCGCTGTCGGTCATCTCGCTGGCGCACAACCTGAACATGCGCGTGATCGCGGAGGGTGTCGAAACCCGCGAGCAGGTGCAGTTCCTGACCGAACGCGGTTGCGACGAAATGCAGGGCTATTATTTCAGCCGCCCGGTCAACGCCGAGGCATTTACCGCGCTGCTGCGCGAACACCGCAATCTGCTGGACATGTAATCAACCCATCCCCCTGGAGTTTTATGGACAAGAAGTTCAGTGCCGCCATCGCCGGCGCATGCATGCTGTTAGCCTTGGGCGCCGCGGATGCGGCATCAGCCGCGCCAGCCGCCGTCAAACCCGGCGCTGCCGACGCCCGCTTCAAGGCCATCTACACCCAGGAGTGGAAGTGGCGCATCAGCCAGAAGCAGGAAGAGGACGAGGACGACGACAACGGCGTATCGCCCTCGCTGCCGCGCATCGACGTCGCGACGCAAAAGCAGCGCCTGGCCTACTGGCAGGGCGTGATGAAGAAACTGGACGGCATCCCGCAGGACAAGCTGTCGGCGCCGGAGCGCATCAACTATCAAGTCTACAAGGCGCAGATCGCCGCGTTGATCGCAGGCCAGGAATTCCGCGAATACGAAAAGCCGCTGAACGCCGATTCGGCCTTCTGGTCCAACATGGCGTCCGGCGCGCGCAAGCCGCTGACTACTGAAAAGCAGTATCGCGACTTCCTCAAGCAGCTGGACGATGTGCCGCGCTACTTCAGCGAGGAGATCGACAACATGCGCGCTGGCCTGGCGCGCGGCTTCACGCCACCGAAGATCACGCTGGTCGGCCGCGATGGCTCGATCACGTCGGTGACCGATGCGAAAACGCCGCAGGACACCGTGTTCTACATGCCGTTCAAGACCATGCCGGCCACCATGCCGGCGGCGCAGCAGGAGGAGCTGCGCGCGGCGGCGGTGAAGGCGATCCAGGCGTCGGTGCTGCCGTCGTATAACAAGCTGCTGAAGTTCATGCGCGAAGAGTATGTGCCGAAAGCGCGCGAGGACCTGGCGGCCGAGAGCCTGCCGAACGGTAAGGCTTACTATCAGTCGAAGATCGTCGAGTTCACCACCACCACGATGAGCGCCGACGAGATCCACAAGATCGGCCTGAGCGAAATGGCCAAGATCCGCGCCGAGATGCAGGACGTGATCAAGCAAACCGGCTTCGAGGGCGAGCTGCCGGCCTTCCTGCAGTTCCTGCGTACCGATTCACGCTTCTACGCCAAGACGCCGGAAGAGCTGCTGATGCGCTCCGCCTGGGTCGCCAAGAAGTTCGACGGCAAGGTCGGCCAGTACTTCGGCTACCTGCCGCGCCGCCGCTTCGCCGTGATCCCGGTGCCGGACGACCAGGCGCCGTTCTACACCTCCGGCCGAGGCGGTCCCGGCGTCTACCTGGTCAACACCTACAACCTGCCGGCACGCGCGCTGTACTCGATGCCGGCGCTGACGTTGCACGAATCGGCGCCGGGCCATGCGTTCCAGATGCCGGTGGCGATGGAGCAGAAGGGCCGTCCGCCGTTCCGCAACGCCTATATTTCTGCCTACGGAGAAGGCTGGGCGCTCTACTGCGAGCGCCTCGGCGCCGAGATGGGCATGTACGAAACGCCGTACGAAACCTTCGGCATGCTGAGCTACCAGGCCTGGCGCGCTTCGCGCCTGGTGGTCGATACCGGCATCCACAGCAAGGGCTGGACCCGAAAGCAGGCGCAGGACTATTTGCACGACAACACCGCGCTGTCCGAGCATGAAATCGAGACGGAAGTGGACCGCTACATTTCCTGGCCGGGCCAGGCGCTGTCGTACTACCTGGGCGAGATGAGCATCATCAACGCGCGCAAGAAGGCCGAGGCGGCGCTGGGCGGCAAGTTCGATATCCGCGCCTTCCACGACACCGTGCTGCAACTGGGCTCGGTGCCGCTGCCGGTGCTGGAGGCGCGTATCGACCTGTTTATCGCGGAAGGCGGCAAGAGCCCCTATCCGAACCAGGACTAACATTACACGTAACGTAATGTAGTCGTGACAATGTGCGCATTTCAGGCGAAGTTGGGCAGGTACAATCGCGAACCTGTCGTCATCAACTTCCCTGAGTCGCACTTTGAAAAAAACCACCATCGCAGCAGCCATCGCCAGCGTCCTGCTGGCGCAGTCCAACGCTCAGGCCATCGAGCAGGCGCCGTCGCCGCAGCCGCACCCGCAAGCGGCAGCCAGGGCCGTGCCGCCGTCGCTGATCAAGTCCGCCACCATCGAGACCCTGGCCGCCGCCGCGAAGGAGATGCACGCGGCGACTGGCGGCCAGCAGGATGCCGGGAAAAAGCTGGACCTGTACACCAGGTTTGAATTCTCGCCCGAGCTGCGTCCCAAGCTGAAGGCCATCTTCGGCTCCGAACGTCCTTTCCCTATGCAGCGCACCGCCGGCGCCAAAGGCCAGGTCAATTACGCGGCGAAGCTGATGCCGCATACTTATCTGGAGGACGGCGGTACCGTCTTTACGTGGGCAGAGCTGAGTGCGAAGGTCTCCACCAACAAGGCGGGCAGCATGATGAACTCCAGCTCGACCTGGCCGTCGCTGTCGATCGCGGGTATGCAAAGCGGCGTGACGCTGCAGAACATGCGCTTTGACTTCAAGCAGTCGCGCGCAACCGACGGTGTGTGGTACGGCACGGCGGTGGCGACGATCGGCACCATGTCGGTGCGTGCCACAGCGCCGGGTACGCATGAGGCCAAGGACGTGTTCCGCATCGACGATATGCAGGCCAGGTCGGAAGTGCTCCGGCGCGGCAAGAAGGCGGAAGTGGTGTATGGCTGGTCGAGCAAGGCCATCACGGCCGGCGGCGAGAAGATCGACCGCGCGAATATCGGCGTACGGCTGGTGAACCTGCCGGCGCAGGCGATGGCTGACCTGGATAGTGAACTGCGCAATGAGCAGGTCAGCGGCCTGGCGCCGGCCGCCCAACGTCAAGTGATGATGCGCACGCTGACGCACTTCGGCAAGGACCTGGTCATCAGCGGCGCCGCAGTGGTGATCGACGACATCAGCGCCGGCTATCGTGGCAACACGGCTTCGATCAAGGGCCGCATCGATTTCGACAAGATGGTGGATGCCGACTTCAGCGCGCCGCTGGAATTCGGCAAGAAGATCATTGCGCGGCTGGACGTGCGCTTGCCGGTGGCCTTGGTGAACGACGTGTCGCACCTGGTGGCCGCCAAGCAGGTGAACGCCTCGGCGCCGGATGCCGCCCAGCAGATCGATGCAGCTGCCAAGAACATGGCCGCTGTGGTGATCGGCAAACTGGTCAACGAAGGCTTTGCTGTGATGGACAAGGGCGAACTGCGTTCTGCCATCGAGGTCAAAAACGGCAAGATCACCTTTAACGGCAAGATCGTTCCGCTGCCGGGCATGCCGAACGGCGAACTGGTACAGGTCTTCGGCCGTGCGCCGGCACCGCAGCCAGTGCCGGTGCCTGCCCAGTAAATCCTAGTGACGCAGCATGTCCTTGGCGATCCAGTCCAGCACTGGCGGCCGATGCGGCTGCCAACCCAGTTGCGTGCGCGCGCGTTGGCCGCGCACGCGGCTGTTGGAGCCGAGGCCGTAGGAGGCCATCTCGTAGCCCCATTCTTCCTTGGCCTGTTCCAGCGGCCAGTCCTGCGGCTCGCCCAGGTTCAGCGCGCGGGCGATGGCGGCGGTCATGTCGCGGAACGACGCTTCGCCGCTCTCGACGAAATAGAAAACACCCGCTTCGGTTTTCTCCAAGGCCAGCAGGTACAGGTCGACCACGTCGTCGATGTGGACGTTGGACCAGATATTCAAACCCCGCCCGACATGCCGTACGACGCCGCTCTTGCGCGCCTGCTTGAGCAGGCGAGGCAGCTGCACGCTGTCGCGCGGCAGCGCGCCGTGGCCGTAGATCAGCGTGTTGCACAGCACCGCCGAACGCACGCCCTTGCCGGCGGCGGCCAGCACCAGGTCGTCGATGGCGACGCGGGCTGCCTTGTCCGGCGTTGGAGCGGGCAACCGGTCTTCGAAATAGATCTTGTCGGTGCCTTCGCCGCCGGAGGCGTCGCCGACGATGCTGGAACCGCTGGTGTGCAGGAAGACTTTGCCGGAACCTGCCAGCGCCTCGATAATCGCCTCGACGGCGGCGCGGTTGTCGCTGCTGGCGGCGTTGATGACGGCGTCGGCCGCCTGGGCCTGGGCGATCAGCAGGTCGCGGTCGTTCAGCGTGCCGACCACGCCGGTCACGCCTATCTTTGCCAGTTCATCCAATTGTTCCGGCTTGCGCACCAGGCCAGTGACCTGATGGCCGGCGCCGGCCAGCCGTGCCGCGATCGAGCCGCCGATAAATCCCGCGGCTCCGGTGACGAATATTTTCATGACATGCTCACTTATTCAAATCGATAAGCGAACAGTATGGGGTGGGGCGCCGCGCACACCAAGATGGCGCGGCGCAAAGTACTTTTGAGTCCCCGGCAAGGATGCAGGGAATCTCGGTCAGGCCTTGCGCTGCTTGCGCTTGGCGACCACGCCCAACAACGCCAGGCCGCCCAGCAGCATGGCATAGGCATCCGCTTCCGGCACCGGCGCGGCGGCGATGGCAAACGACAGGTTGTCGGCATAGCCGTCGTTGTACGAGCCGGCATTGCGGGTCATGTCCAGTGCGATGCCGACGCTCAGCGTGCCGACCGGGATGTAGCCTTGCGTGTCGCGCGCGAGCAGGCCGGTGTGGTTGCCACGGTCGGCGGCGGAAACGCCGGCCAGGCTGGCGCTCGACAGCACCGCGCCGCCCGCGCCGAAGAAGGTGGCGGTCAGCGAGGCGTTGTCGTTTTGCGATTCATAACCGCCCAGCCATGCCGACAGGTCGTAGCGCGATGCGCCGGTGTTGATGGCCGCGCTCAGGGACGACAGGTCGATGGTTTGCGTGGCGCGGGAGGCGCCGTTGCTCTCGCCGCCGGCAAAGAAGTTCAGGCCGCGATCGGCGGGACCCGGATCGGCTGCGAACGGGAAGCCGCCGCTGGCGCCGTAGGTGACTGCGGTGAAGTTCGAGGTGGTCGACCAGCCCGGAACGGCAACCAGGCCGCCGTTGCTGGAACCGGCGCCGGCTTCCGCGTTGCCGTTGACGATCAGGTTGGCGCCGAAACCGCTGGCCTGCGCGGCAGGAGCCAGCGCCAGGGTCAGGGAGGCGGCCAGCACCGCTGCGAATGGGGAAAATCTCATGGCTATCCTTATTTGATATTGTAATTAATTAAACATGTTTATTTTACAATTAAACTGAGGCAAAAGTAAATGCAATCAAATGGTTGCCCAATTTGCGGTGAACGGCTAATATGCAACCAGGAGGTGGCATATGAAAAACGAAATCGAAAAGCAGATCGATGTGAAGGCGCTGTTGTCCCGCGTGTGGCGCGCGCTGACCGACTACCGCGAGTTTGGCCAGTGGTTCCAGGTCAGGCTGGACGGGCCGTTCGTGCCGGGCCAGGCGTGCGCCGGGGCGATGACTTACCCGGGCTTCGAAGGCAAGCCGTTCACGGTGATGGTGAAGGAGATACAGCCGGAGCGCTTGTTCTCCTATACCTGGCATCCGTACGCCCTCGACCCGGACCGCGATTACGACGCGGAACCGCAGACGCTGGTGGTGTTCACGCTGCAGGAGATCGCAGGCGGCACACGTCTGACGGTCAACGAATCCGGCTTCGACAGCCTGCCTGCCGACCGTCGCGAGGAAGCGTTCAGCATGAACGAAGGGGGCTGGGAAGCGCAACTGCAAAACGTGGCGCGTCATGTTGCGCAGTAAAGGCAACCGCGATCAGCAGCACGCGCCGGTGTTTTTCGCGCTGGGCGACGAAACCCGGCTTTGGCTGGTCGGCCGGCTGGCCGACGGTTCGTCGCACAGCATCTCCGAGCTGACCGAAGGTTCGACGCTGACGCGCCAGGCCATCACCAAGCATCTGCACGTGCTGGAGGGGGCAGGGCTGGTACGCAGCATCCGCATCGGCCGCGAAAGCCGCTACGAATTCGCGCATGAGCCGATCGCGGACATGCAAGCCTTCCTGGCGCAGGTGTCGGCGCGCTGGGACGTGCGCCTGGCACGGTTGAAAGCGCTGGTCGAAGGCGACTAGCAAAGAGTCTTGCACCGCAATGGTGCAAGACGTTCGCTTTGGTGCGAAAAAAAGTCCTTACGGCGCTGCCGCGCCGGAATTCAGCTGGCATGACGATTGCATTAAGTGAGTCATGCCCGATACCACCGCATCCAGAGAACTCGCCGCCGGCCACAGCGCCTGGCAGGCCAGCCTCACCCTCGGATTCGCGGACGACGCAGGCACCACGCGGCTGTTCGACAATCTTCACCACGGCCCGCTGCGCGTGCAGAAGGCGCTGTATCCGGAGGACGCCAAGGTCTGCCACGCGATCGTCGTCCATCCGCCGGGCGGCGTGGTCGGCGGCGACCAGCTGGCGATCGATATCGGCGTCGGTCCGCAGGCGCATGCCTTCATCACCACACCCGGTGCCGCCAAGTGGTACAAGGCCAACGGCAAGGTGTCGCGGCAGACGGTAAGTCTCAACGTGGGCACCGGCGCCGCACTCGAATGGCTGCCGCAAGAGACGATCTTTTTTGATACCGCTAACGTGGCGCTGGAGCAGGACATCGCGCTGGCCGCAGGCGCCACCTACATCGGCTGCGAGATCCTTTGCATGGGCCGGCGCGGTTCGGGCGAAACCTTCAGCATCGGCACCGTCACCCAGCGCAGCAGCATCCGCCGCGACGGCAAATTGATCTGGTGGGAGCAGGGCGCGATGCGCGGCGGACGTCTGGAGAGCCCGCTGGCGCTGAACGGCAAGACCGTCTGCGCCACGCTGATCGCCGCCGGCAAGCCGGTGCCGGCCGCCGTGCTGGCCGAGATCCGTTCGGATATAGCCGCCGACGGCGAACACGTTTTCGGCGTCACGCAAACCAAGGGCGTGCTGGTCGCGCGCCACCTGGGCGACGACAGCGAAACCGCGCGCCGCCTGATGCTCACCGTCTGGCGCCGTTTGCGCCCGCACCTGCTCGATCGCGAGGCCGTCACGCCGCGCATCTGGCAAACCTGAAACCCTTAGAGAACATATGGACCTGACACCAAGAGAAAAAGACAAGCTGCTGATTTTCACCGCCGGCATCGTGGCGGAGCGCCGCCTCGCGCGCGGCTTGAAGCTGAACTATCCGGAAGCGGTGGCGCTGATCACCTGCGCCATCATGGAAGGCGCGCGCGACGGCAAGACCGTGGCCCAGCTGATGTCCGACGGCACCCGCATCCTGACCCGCAACGACGTCATGGAAGGCATCCCGGAGATGATCCCGGACATCCAGGTCGAAGCCACTTTCCCGGACGGCAGCAAGCTGGTGACCGTGCACAACCCGATTCCATAGATTCCATAGCGCGTATGAAGATATTCCAACCGAACCTGGAGCAGTTTGACGCGGCCCGCGCCGATCTGGTGGCGCTGCTGCTGGACGCGGTGGCGCATGGCTCGTCGCTCGGCTTCCTGGCATCGCTGACGCCGACAGAAGCCAGTTCCTACTGGTGCGAGGTGCGCGCGGCAATGCAGACCGACGCGCGCCTGCTGTGGTTTGCGGAACGCGAAGGCCGTGTCGTCGGCACGGTGCAGATGGAGTTGTGCCAGAAGCGCAACGGCGTCAATCGCGCCGAGGTGCAGAAGCTGCTGGTGCACAGCGGCGCGCAGCGCCAGGGCATAGCGCGCCGGTTGATGCAGGAAGTGGAAGAGGTGGCGCGCTCGTTGCAACGCGGCCTGCTGTACCTGGACACCGAAGCCGGCTCGCCGGCGGAACCGTTTTACCTGGCTTGCGGCTTTACCTACGCCGCCGGCCTCCCCGAGTACGCCTGCAGCCCATCCGGCGAATGGCGTTCAAATGCAATCTACTACAAGACATTGTTTTTAAGGAGCTCACTATGATACCCGGTGAATATCTGCTCGAAGAGGGCGAGATCGGCCTGAATGAGGGCCGCGCCACTGCGACCGTCGTGGTGACCAACCAGGGCGACCGGCCGGTGCAGGTCGGCTCGCATTTTCATTTTTTCGAAGTCAACACTGAGCTCAAGTTCGAGCGCTGGAAAGCCTACGGCATGCGCTTGAATATCGCGGCCGGCACCGCCGTCCGCTTCGAGCCGGGCCAGCAGCGCACCGTCGAACTGGTGAAGCTGGGCGGCGAGCAGAAGGTGTATGGTTTCAACGGCAA
Organism: Duganella sp. LjRoot269; assembly: GCF_964254095.1. Lineage (NCBI taxonomy): Bacteria > Pseudomonadati > Pseudomonadota > Betaproteobacteria > Burkholderiales > Oxalobacteraceae > Duganella > Duganella sp. LjRoot269. Next base: position 3,054,176 of record NZ_CAXUSL020000001.1, read on the forward strand.
AGTAATGGGCAAGCTGGACCCCAATCCACCAAAAAGCTAATAACAAAGGCTGATATGGCTACAATCTCGCGCCGCGCCTACTCGGAAATGTTCGGTCCCACGAAAGGGGACCGCATCCGCCTGGCTGACACCGAACTGTTTATCGAAATCGAAAAAGACTACGCCACCTATGGCGAGGAAGTGAAATTTGGCGGCGGCAAAGTGATCCGCGACGGCATGGGCCAGTCGCAGCGCGTGGCCGCCGACGTGATGGACACGGTGATCACCAACGCGGTGATCGTCGACCATTGGGGCATCGTCAAGGCCGACATCGGCCTGAAGAACGGCCTGATCGCCGGCATCGGCAAGGCCGGCAATCCGGACATCCAGCCGGATGTGACGATGGCCATTGGCGGCGCCACCGAGATCATCGCCGGCGAAGGCATGATCGTCACCGCCGGCGGCGTCGACACGCACATCCACTTCATCTGCCCGCAGCAGATCGAAGAAGCGCTGATGAGCGGCGTGACCACCATGATAGGCGGCGGCACCGGTCCGTCGGCCGGCACCTCGGCCACCACCTGCACGCCGGGCCCGTGGCACCTGCACTCGATGCTGGGCGCGGCCGACGCGTTCCCGATGAACCTGGGTTTTCTCGGCAAGGGCAACGTCTCGCTGCCGGAGCCGCTGGAGGAGCAGGTGCGCGCCGGCGCCATCGGCCTCAAGCTGCACGAGGACTGGGGCAGCACGCCGGCCGCCATCGACAACTGCCTGTCCGTGGCGGACCGGATGGACGTGCAGGTCGCCATCCACAGCGACACGCTCAATGAGGGCGGCTACCTGGCCGACACGCTGGCCGCGTTCAAGGACCGCACCATCCACACCTTCCACACCGAGGGCGCGGGCGGCGGCCATGCGCCGGACATCATCGCGGCTGTGGGCGAGGGCAACGTGCTGCCGTCGTCGACCAATCCCACGCGGCCGTTCACCGTCAACACGCTGGACGAGCACCTGGACATGCTGATGGTCTGCCACCACCTCGATGCGGCCATCGCCGAGGACGTGGCCTTCGCCGAATCGCGCATCCGCCGCGAGACCATCGCGGCCGAGGACATCCTGCACGACATCGGCGCGATCTCGATGATGTCGTCCGATTCGCAGGCCATGGGCCGCGTCGGCGAAGTGGTGATGCGCACCTGGCAGACGGCGCACAAGATGAAGGTGCAGCGCGGTCCGCTGGCCGAGGATTCCTCGCGCAACGACAACTTCCGCGTCAAGCGCTACATCGCCAAGTACACGATCAATCCGGCCATCACGCACGGCATCTCGCACGTGGTGGGTTCGCTCGAAGTGGGCAAGATCGCCGACCTGGTGCTGTGGAAGCCTGCCTTCTTCGGCGTCAAGCCATCGACGATTTTAAAGGGCGGCATGATCGCCGCCGCGCAGATGGGCGACCCGAACGCCTCGATCCCGACGCCGCAGCCGGTGCATTACCGGATGATGTTCGGCGCCTTCGGCGGCGGCTTGAAGAAGTCGTTCACCTTTGTGTCGCAGGCGGCGTTCGATGCCGGCATCGGCGAACAGCTCAAGCTGAACAAGACGCTGATCGTGGCGAAGAATATGCGCGCGTTGCGCAAGTCCGACATGATCCACAACGGCCTGACGCCGAAGATGAGTGTCGATCCCGAAACCTATGAAGTGCGCGCCGACGGCGAGCTGCTGGTGTGCGAAGCGGCGGCGGTGCTGCCGATGGCGCAACGCTACTTCCTGTTCTAGAAAATCATGCTGACACTGCACACTAAAATCCCGAGCGCGGACGTGATTGCGGCCCAACTGGTGCTGCCCTACGAACTGCGCGAAAAATGCCGCCTGCGGGCGACGCTCGATACCGGCGAGGATGTCGCCGTGTTCACCGTGCGTGGCACCGTGCTGCGCGACGGCGACCTGCTGACCGGCGAGGACAAGCGCGTGGTCAAGGTCGTGGCGGCGCCGGAGCCGACCTACAAGATCACCTGCGCCGACGCGCACACCTTGCTGCGTTGCGCCTTCCATCTCGGTAACCGCCACACGCAGGCGCAGGTCGGCGACGGCTTCCTGCGCATCCGCGCTGACGCGGTGCTGAAGGAAATGCTGGCCGGGCTGGGCGCGACGGTGGTGGAGGAGAAGGCCGCCTTCGAGCCGGAGTCCGGCGCGTACGGCGGCGGACACTCGCATCATCACGACGGCAATCCGCTGGCGCCGATCCCGCTGCGCCAGAAGATCCACCGCCCGGGGGACGCAAAGTAATGCAGGCTTCCGCGCTCCTGAACCTGTTGCAGTTCGCCAGTCCGGCCTTGCCGATCGGCGCGTACAGCTATTCGCAGGGGCTGGAGGCGGCCTTGGAAAACGGCACCGTGCACAACGCCGACACCGCGCGCGCCTGGATCCTGCGCCATCTGCACGAGGTGGTGGCGCAGTGGGAAGCGCCGGTGTGCTGGCGTTTGATGCAGGCATACTCGCGGCGCGACTGGCGCGGCGCGGCCGAGTGGAGCGAACGTTTCATCGCCTCGCGCGACAGCGCCGAGTTCCGCGCCGAGACCATCCAGATGGGCTACTCGCTGACCAAACTGGTGGCCGAACTGGGCTTCGTCGACGCCGAGATGCTGGCGCATCTGCAGGGCGAAGCGGAAGTGGCGCTGCCGACCGCCTTTGCCTGCGCCGTCGCCGCGCTGGACATCCCGCACGACGCCGCCTTGCTGGCGATGCTGTTCGCGTGGGCCGAGAACCAGGTGCTGGTCTGCGTCAAATCGGTCCCGCTGGGGCAGGTGGCGGGCCAGCGCATTTTGCTGTCGCTGCGGGCAGACATCGAAGCCGCCGCCCGCCACGCCCAAACCGTCGCCGACGACGACATGTGCAACTGGGCGCCCGGCCTGTCGCTGCTGTCGATGCAGCACGAAGTGCAGTACAGCCGTTTATACCGATCCTGAAGAGAGAACAACTATGACAACCTCCAATCCACTGCGCGTCGGCATCGGCGGCCCGGTCGGCTCCGGCAAGACCGCCTTGTGCGAGATGCTGTGCAAGGGCATGCGCGACCATTTCGACATGGCCGTCATCACCAACGACATCTACACCAAGGAAGACATGGAGATCCTGCTGCGCGCCGACGCGCTGCCGGCCGAGCGCCTGATGGGCGTGGAGACCGGCGGCTGTCCGCACACGGCGATCCGCGAAGACGCGTCGATCAACCTGGAAGCCATCGCCCGCATGCAGGCCGACTTCCCCAACCTGGACCTGATCCTGGTCGAATCCGGCGGCGACAACCTGGCAGCCACCTTCAGCCCTGAGCTGTCCGACCTGACGATCTACGTGATCGACGTCGCCGGCGGCGAGAAGATACCGCGCAAGGGCGGTCCCGGCATCACCCGTTCCGATCTGCTGATCATCAACAAGACCGACCTGGCGCCGCACGTCGGCGCCGATCTCGACGTGATGGCGCGCGACGCCAGACAGCAGCGCGGTTCGCGTCCGTTCGTGTTCACCAATCTGCGCAGCGGCGACGGCGTGACCGCCGTCATCGACTTCATCCGCGAACAAGGCCTGCTCGGTCAGGTTCCACACTTTGCACAGGAGATGCTATGAAGAACAAACACCTCGCGGCGACCGCCGTTCTGATGCTGGCCAGCGCCGCCGCGGCGGCCCACCCGCAAGCGGGCGGCGCCCACACGCACGGCTTCCTTGACGGCTTCGCGCATCCGTTCACCGGTCTCGATCACCTGCTGGCGATGCTGGCGGTGGGCGGGTGGAGCATCCGCCAGTCCAACGCCGCCTGGCTGCCGCCCACCTTCCTCGGCATGATGCTGCTCGGCGTCGCGACCGGCGCGGCGGGCCTGGCGATACCGGGCCTGGAAACCGGCGTCGCGCTGACGGTGGTGTTGATGGGATTGTTGATCGCGGTCGCCGCGCGGCTGCCGGCTGCGGTTGGGGCGGCGATGGTCGGCGCGTTCGCGCTCTTGCACGGCAACGCGCACGGCCACGAACTGCCGCAGGCGGCCAGCGCCGTCGGCATGCTGCTGGCCAGCGCGGCCTTGGTCTACGGCGGGAGATTGCTGGGCCGGGTCAGCCCGGCGCTGGCGCTGAAGGTCGGCGGAGCGATGATCGCGGCCACCGGCATGATGCTGGTGGCGGCCGCCTGACTATTTTTTTGCCGGCTCGTCGCGCGTTTCCGCGCGGCGTTCCTGCAGCATGATGGGCGCTTCGTTTTTTGGATACAGGCCGTGGTGGCCGGCATAGATGGCGCGGATCGCGGCCATGTCGGCCTCCTGGTCGCCTGTCAGGTGCAGATGGTCGATCAGGCCCAGCGTCTTGTTCGGGTAATCGAGATAGACCAGTGCCAGCGGTACCTTGGCTTCCAGCGCCAGGTGGTAGAAGCCGCTCTTCCAGCTGGGGCGGTAGCCGCGCGTGGCTTCCGGCGTGATCGCCAGCCAGTACCAGTCGGCCGCGTTCATGCGCTCGGCCTGCGAACGGATCATGCCGTTCGGCGCGCTGCGATCGACCGGCTCGCCGCCCAGCGAGCGGAACCAGCCGCCCAGCGGCGTCTTGAACAGCGAGTCCTTGGCCAGCCAGCGGAACGGCAGGTTCAGGCTCCACTTGCCGAACAGGCCGACCATGAAATCCCAGTTGGAGGTATGCGGATAAATCACGGCGATGCCGCGCGGGCCGGGCAGGGGACGGTACAACATGCGCCAGCCGAACAGGCCCAGCACGCGCAAGGCGGCGCGCTGGCCCCAATGCGGCAGATCCGCCGGTTTCAGTTGAAAATCGCTCATGTTCGCACCCCGTCTTTGTTTTAACTTATTTTCACTATTGACAGGCTGGCATATCCCTCGTCAAAAAAACCGCGCAGGCATTCTATATTGACGACGTAGTCGCGGCAAGCGACTTCTGGTTGATTATATTTGCAAGATTGAACTTTATTTATCTTTTCGCGGTCCAAGGGACATGACGAAAAAAACCATACTCTGCGTAGCAATCGGAATCCGCGCCATGCCAGAAGCTCTGGGCGCTGCAACAGAAGGATGGGAAGTAGTGAGGGCGACCACGTTGGCCGAGGCGCGGCGGCAGCTGAAGGCGCGGCCGCTGCCGGTAGGTCTGTTGCTGGTCGAAGCGCACGACCAGGCTGTGTGCGACACGGTGAGCGGATTCCTGCACGACCACTGGAATATGCACTGGGTGGCGGTACTGCACGCGCCGGCCCTGGAGTCGTCTGGCTGGCGCCAGCTGGTGCACGACCATTGCGCCGATTTCCACACCTGGCCGCTGGACGTGGTGCGGCTGCGCCACACGCTTGGACATGCGCATGGGCTGGCTGAGTTGCGCCAGCCGCCGTCGCGCGGCAGCGGCATCGGCATCATCAATGGCAGCGGCAATCACGAAAACAGCATGACCGGGCAAAGCGCCGCCATCACCCGCCTGCGGCGGCAGATCGTCAAGGTGGCGGCGGCCAGTGCGCCGGTGCTGATCTGGGGCGAGAGCGGCAGCGGCAAGGAGCTGGTGGCGCAGGCGGTGCACGCGCATTCGCGGCGCCGCACGGGCCCGTTCGTGCCCATCAATTGCGGCGCGATTCCGGCCTCGCTGATCCAGTCCGAATTGTTCGGCTACGAGCGGGGCGCCTTTACCGGCGCGGCGCGCGAGAAGCGCGGCCTGATCGAGACGGCCGAAGGCGGCTCCATCTTCCTCGACGAGATCGCCGACCTGCCGATGGAGCTGCAGGCCAACCTGCTGCGCTTCCTGCAGGAGAAGACCATCTACCGGCTGGGCTCGACCCACAGCATCGCGGTCGACGTGCGGGTCATCGCCGCCTCGCACGTCAACCTGTCGCAGGCGGTGGCGCGCGGTGCCTTCCGCGAGGATCTCTACTATCGTCTCAACGTGCTGGCGCTCGACGTGCCGCCGCTGCGCGAGCGCAAGGACGACCTGCTGCCGCTGGCCGAACACTTCTTCCATACCTTCTCCAGCGAGCGGGCGCCGCGCGTCAAAGGCTTCAGCGTCCGCGCCGCCCAGGCGATCCGCGACTACGACTGGCCCGGCAATGTGCGCGAGCTGATCAACCGCGTGCGGCGCGCGATGGTGATGGCGGAGGGCCGCCTGATCCTGCCGCAGGATCTCGGTCTCAGCGCGGAGCGCGCGGCGGTCTCGGCGGCGCAGCTGGACGATGCCCGCATCCGCGCCGAGCGCGACGCCATCGACGCCAGCCTGCAGCGGGCCGGACGCAACATCACGCTGGCCGCGCGCGACCTCGGCGTCTCGCGCATGACGCTGTACCGGCTGCTGGCCAAGCACGGCATTCCGGCGCCGTCGCGTGCCTGTTACACCAACGGCCCCCCGGCGAAATAGCGCGGCCGCTGTGACAGCGCTCCGGGTGCTGTCACACCCGCGTGACGAACAGCGCCTGCAAATCCGGGGCGCGCCTGCCGACGGCGTGCCCCTGTTGCGAATTATCTTTAGTTTTCAATGGCTTGCCGCGACCACGCGCGGGTGGCATCAAGCTTGCAAAAGGGGAGAGGCCGGGAGATCGGTCCCCTGGCATAACTATTCTTGATCAACCCGTACAACTTGTTAGGTAGGGAGCAGCTATGAAAAAAACTTTGATCAGCGCGGCCATTGCGCTGGCGTTTGGTATGAACGCAGCCTATGCGCAAACCACGACGCCACCGACAACGACCCAATCCGGCGCCGGAGCACACGCCAACGACTCATCGTCCGCGGTCCAAGACAGTAGTAACAAGAACAGTAACAACAACAGCACCGGCGGCGCCGCCGCCAACAATATCGGCGCGGCCGCGGCCAATAACGGCGGCACGGCCACCGCGACCCTGACCAACGCCTACAACACGTCGTCCGCCAATGCCAACAGCACGCTGACCGGCACCGTGACCGGCAATACGGTGCATGACATCGGCAACAACGCCACCAACAGCGCCGGCAGTGCGGGCGGCGCCGGCTACGGCGGCATCGGCGGCGCCGCGACGGGCGGCAGCGCGGCCTCGACCGGCGGCTACGGCGGCGACGCGGTCGGCGGCAGCGGTGCCGCAGGCGGCTTCGGCGGCGGTGCCGCCAGCGGCAGCGCCACCAGCGGCACGGCGACCGTCGGCGGCACCGCGGGCGGCTTTGGCGGTGCGGGTGGCGCAGCCACCGGCGCCACCACGGGCGCGGGCGGCAACGGCGGCGCGGGAGGCTTTGGCGGCGCCGGCGGCGGCGGCCAGGCAGCCACCGCCGGTAACGGCGGCTTCGGCGGTTCGACCGGTGCCGCGACCGGCGGCGCGGGCGGCAGCAATGGCGGTTCGACCGGCGGCGCCGGCGGCTTTACCGGCGCGGCCACCGGCAGCAACGGCGGCAACGGCGGCAATACCGGCAACGGCGGCGGCGCGGCCGGCGGCGGTGGCGGTGCGGGCGGCTTGGGCGGTGCGGGTGCGGCCGGCGGCGGCGCCGGCAGTGGATCGAGCTCGGCCAGCACCAGCGCGGCCGGCGGCGGCGCGGGCAGCGGCGCGGCGACGGCGTCGACCAGCAGCACCGTCCCGACCACCACGGGCGAGACACCGGCCACCCTGCCTAGCCATACGGCGACGGCCACTTCCGGTTCCGGTACCGGCGGCGCCGGCACCTCGGGCAATGGCACGGCCAGTACGGGGACTTCCACCGGCGGCGCGGGCGGCGCGGGTGCCGCAGGCGGCGCGGGCGGTGCAGGCGCGTCGGGCACCGGCGGCAGCAATACGGCAGGTAACGGCGCGGCCGGCGGCTCCGCCACCAGCGGCGCAGGCGGTGCGGGTGCCGGCGTCACGCAAACGGGCGGCGCGGGCGCGACAGCCACCACCGGCGCAGGCGGTGCCGGCGGCGCGGGCGGTGCGGCCACCAGCACCGGCGCGGCGGGCGGAGCCGGTGCGGCCGGCGGTAACGGTGCCAGCAGCGGTGCCGCCAGCAATACCGCAGGCAATGGCGCGGCCGGCGGCGCGGCCACCGGCGGCACGGCCAGCAACGGCGACACGACCAGCGGCAGTGCCACCGGCGGCGCCGGCGGCGCGGGCGGCGCGGGCGGCGGCAGCAACACCGCCGGTGCAGGCGGCGGCGGCGGTACCAACTCGGTCGGCGCAGCCACCGGCGGCGCTGGCGCGGGCGGTACCGGCGGTGCGGGCGGCGATGTGACCGTGAATGCGGGCACGTTCAATATGTCCAACACCATGAGCAATGTCGGCCAGTCGGCCGCGGGCATCATGGTCACGGCGCAGAACAGCGGCATCGCCTCGCTGGTGCAGCAGAGCGTCAACGTGCAGGCCAATCTGTCGGTCGGCAGATAAAAAGCTGCAAGCGGGATGCGCGCGCCTGGGGCGTGGCGCATCCCGTCATCGACAGGGGGTACGGTATGCAACTATTCAGTATGAGCTTGTGTGCGGCGCTGCTGGCGGCGCCGGCGATCGCTCCGATCGAGGAGCCGTCCGCGCGGCCTTTGCCGCCGCTGGTGCGGGACATCGTCATCACGGCGGCCGATCCCGTCGGGTTTGACGGCACGGCCGTGTCGGCCGACAGGCTGGCAGGCAAACGCGCCGGCACCGACACGGTGACCAGCGACATGCAGTTGAACGGCGCAGTCAGCGGCAATACGGCGGTTAATGTTTTCACCGGCGCCAATTCGATCAGTACCGGCTCGTTCAGCAACGCTTCCGGCCTGCCGGTGGCGATACAGAACTCCGGCGCCAATGTGCTGATCCAGAACGCCACCATCATCAACATCCAGATGCAATGAAAAAACTCGTCAGCGCCTTATTGGCTACCTCACTGGCCGCCGTGTGCGGCCAGGCTGGCGCGGTGGACTTGCCCGGCGTGACAGGCGGCAGCTATGCGCTGCATGTCACCAGCATGAAGGAAGCGCGCTTCCGTTCCACCGTGCGCCAGCAATTCGATTTCAGTTGCGGCTCGGCGGCGGTGGCAACGCTGCTGAGCTACCACTACGACACGCCGGTCAGCGAGCGCCAGGTGTTCGACGTCATGTACGCGCTCGGCGACCAGCAGAAAATCCGCCGCGAAGGCTTTTCGCTGCTGGACATGAAGCGCTACCTGGCGCAGCAGGGCTTTATCGCCGACGGTTACCAGCAGCCGCTGCAGAAGCTGGCCGAGGCCGGCTTCCCCGCCATCGTGCGGGTCGAGGAAAACGGCTACCGGCACTTCGTCGTCATCAAGGGCATGGACGATGGCCGCATCCTGCTGGGCGATCCGGCCGGCGGCACGCGCGCGATGACGCGCTCGGCCTTCGAAGCCATCTGGCAGGACCGGCTGCTGTTCGTCATTCACAACTGGCGCGGCCAGCCGCATTTCAACCAGGCGGCCGACTGGAGCGTCGCGCCGCGCGTGCCGCTGGGCGAGGCGATCAGCCGCGCCAGCCTGACCGACATCACGCTGCCGAAAAACGGCAACGGCAATTACTGAACGGAGGCGCCATGCGCATCGCTTTAATGATACTGCTGCTGGGTTTTGGCGCCGTGCATGCGGACCCGACCGACGGCTGGACCGCGGTCGATGATGCCCAGCTGGAACAAGCGCGCGGCGGCTACGACCTCGGCAATGGGCTGCTGGTCTCGCTAGGTGTCGAACGTTTGGTTTCGATCAATGGAACTGTTGTAGCAAACAGTAGTTTTGCGATCGCCGATGTGACAAAGTTGAGCGCTGCGGAAGCACAGATGGCCAGCGATGCGCTGGCCGCCGTGGTGGTGCAAAACGGCGCCGGCAATGCGATCGATCCGGTGCCCGCCATGCAGGGATTGGGCGCGCTGTTGATACAGAACAGCGTCAACGACCAGGCCATCCGCAGCCAGACCACGATCAGCACCACCGTCACTAACCTGGCGATGCTCAAGGCCGTCAATTTTGAAAGCATGTTGCGCGATTCCTTGAGTGGTGCGGTGGGCCCGAAATGAAACCTGCTGCGGAGGGTGGTAATGCGAAGTGCTCGATGGAGGATGAACGCGATGGCCGGCGCGATGGCCGGTCTTGCCTGCGTGATGGCGCAGGCCCAACAACAACAGGGAAGTGACACGCAGCCGCCGGCGGTGGCGCCGCTGTTCGAGCAGCCGGGCGTGCTGACGCCGCGCGGCAAGTTCGTCTTCGAGCCGTCGGCGCAGTTCGGCTATTCGTCGAGCAACCGCGTGGTGCTGGTCGGCTACACCATCATTCCAGCCCTGCTGATCGGGCTGGTCGATGTGCGCGAGGTCAAGCGCAACACGCTGACCGGCACGGCCAGCGTGCGCTACGGCCTGAGCAACCGCGCCGAGCTGGAGCTGAAGGTGCCGTATGTGTACCGCAGCGATTCGACCGTCAGCCGTGAAATCTTTACCGGCACCGGCGTCGACAATGTGTTTGAAACCAGCGGCAAGGGCGTCGGCGACGCCGAGCTGGCGCTGCGCTACCAGCTCAACCAGGGGGCGGCCGACAAGCCGTATTATGTGGCGGGCCTGCGCGTCAAGTCGCGCACCGGCACCGATCCGTTCAGCGTCGTCACCGATTGCAGCAAGCGCTGCGTCGGGCCGAACGCCACCGGCACCGGCCTGCCGCTGGAATTGCCGACCGGCTCGGGCTTCTATGCGATCCAGCCGAGCCTGACCTGGCTGTATTCCAGCGACCCGGCCATCCTGTTCGGCAGCGTCAGCTATCTGCACAACTTCAAGCGCAGCAACGTCAACCGCAAGGTGCTGAACGGCGAGTGGGAGCCGCTGGGCACGGTCGAGCCGGGCGACGTGGTCGGCTTCAACTTCGGCGTCGGCCTGGCGCTGAACGACAAGGCGCTGATGAGCTTTGGCTACGACCACAGCTCGGTCGCGCGCACGCGCCAGAACGGCTTGCCCGTGCCCGGCTCGGTGCGCACGCAACTGGGCACCTTGCTGGTGGGGTTCTCCTACCGCATCAACGACAAGCGCACGCTCAACGTCGCCGTGGGGGCGGGGCTGACGCGCGACACGCCCGACGTGCAGCTGTCGGTGCGCCTGCCGATGACTTTCTAGCGAGCGCCGGCCAAAAAGTTAATTTTGCGGTATCGTAGCGATTCTCATAATTCACAACAATAAGGGAAGCTATGATCACGACCAAATTGACCCGCTCGGCCGCGCTCTTCGCGGCCGTGGCCGCTGCGTGCTCGCTGGCGCAGGCCGCCGCGCCGATGGCCAAGTTCCAGGCGCCGGGATTTTACCGCACCACGCTGGGCGATTTCGAAGTCACCGTGCTGAACGACGGTACCCTGGATTTGCCGGTCAACAAGCTGCTGAAGCAGCCGCCGGCAAAGACCGACGCGGCGCTGGCCAAGGCGTTCGAGAAAAGCCCGATACAGACCTCGGTCAACGGCTTCCTGATCAATACCGGCAGCAAGCTGGTGCTGATCGACACCGGCGCGGCCAGCCTGTTCGGCCCGACGCTGGGGCAGTTGCTGGGCAATCTGAAGGCGTCCGGCTACAAGCCGGAGCAGGTCGACGAGATCTACATCAGTCACATGCACGGCGACCACGTCGGCGGCCTGGCGGCCAACGAGCAGCGGGTGTTTCCGAACGCCATCGTGCGCGCAGGCAAGCTGGACGCGGACTACTATCTGAACCAGGCTAACCTGGACAAGGCGCCGGCCGAGGCCAAGGATAATTTCCAGGGGCCGATGGTGTCCATCAATCCCTATGTCAAGGCGGGCAAGTTCCAGCCCATCGTCGCCAACAGCGAGCTGGTGCCCGGCATCAAGTCGTATTTCAACGGCGGCCATACGCCAGGGCACATCACCTATGTGATCGAGAGCAAGGGGCAGAAGCTGGTGCTGCTGGGGGATCTGCTGCACGTGCAGGCGGTGCAGTTTGACGATCCGGGCGTCGGCATCGAGTTCGACACCGACAGCAAGGTGGCGATTGCCGAGCGCAAGAAAGCGTTCGCCGCGGCGGCCACGGGCGGCTACCTGATCGGCGCGCCGCACTTGTCGTTCCCGGCGCTGGGCCATGTGCGCGCCAACGGCAAGGGCGGTTACGTGTTCGTGCCGGTCAATTACACGCAGCCGCGTTAATGAAAAAAGGGAGCCGAGGCTCCCTTTTTTCATTACGCCAGGGCAGGGTAGTCCGTATAACCCTCTTCCGCCGGCGCGTAGAACGTTGCGGCGTTCCATGGGTTCAGCGGCGCGCCGGTCTGCAGGCGGCGCGGCAGGTCGGGATTGGAAATGAAATCCTTGCCGAAGGCGATGGCGTCGGCGGTGCCGGCTTCCAGCACCTGCTGCGCGGTCTGCTTGTCCATCTTTTCATTGGCGATGTAGACGCCGCCGAATTCCTTCTTCAGCAACGGGCCCAGGCTGTCTTCGCCGACGGCTTCGCGGGCGCAGATGAAAGCGATCTTGCGCTTGCCCAGTTCGCGCGCCACATAGCCGAAGGTTTCCGCCGGATTGGAGTCGCCCATGTCGTGCGAGTCGCGGCGCGGCGCCAGGTGCATGCCGACGCGGTTGGCGCCCCATACTTCGATGCAGGCATCGGTGACTTCCAGCATCAGGCGGGCGCGGTTTTCAATCGGGCCGCCGTAGTTGTCGCTGCGCTGGTTGGTTTTGTCCTGCAGGAACTGGTCCAGCAGATAGCCGTTGGCGCCGTGGATTTCCACGCCGTCGAAGCCGGCTTTCTTGGCGTTTTCCGCGCCTTGCTTGTAGGCGGCCACAATGCCGGCCAGCTCTTCGGTATCGAGCGCGCGCGGCACCGGGTAAGGGCGTTCCGGACGCAGCAGGCTGACATGGCCCTTGGCCGCGATCGCGCTGGCCGATACCGGCGCTTCGCCGTTCAGGAAGCTTGGATCGGAGATGCGGCCCACATGCCACAGCTGGGCGAAGATCACGCCGCCGGCCTTGTGCACGGCCGCCGTCACTTGCTTCCAGCCTTCGACCTGCTCATCGGACCACAGGCCCGGGGTGTCGGCGTAGCCCACGCCCTGCGGCGTGACGGCGGTTGCTTCGCTCAGGATCAGGCCGGCGCTGGCGCGCTGCTCGTAGTACCTGGCCATCAAGGCGTTCGGCACACGGGCGCCGCCGACGGCGCGGGCGCGGGTCAGGGGGGCCATGACGATGCGGTTTTTCAGCGTGATGTCGCCGATGGTGATCGGGTCGAAGAGATTTGCCATGATAAGTTTCCTATAGTGACATTTGATCGATGAAAGCCTGGATAAGGGCTTCATCGCGTTTGAAGTAATTCCACTGGCCGACGCGGTGCGAGGTGATCAGGCCGGCCTTGAGCAGGGTGGCCAGATGCGCCGACACGGTCGACTGCGACAGTTCGCAGCGGCGGTCGATCAGACCGGCGCACACGCCCAGGCTCAGCGGATGCTGCTGGTCGGCGAAATACACCTCGGGTTCCTTCAGCCACGCCAGGATCTGGCGCCGCATCGGGTTGGCGAGGGCTTTGTGTATAGCGTCTATGTCCATCTGCATGTAACGATATATAGATCGTGTTTTTCCGATTTCAATATCGTTATCTTACGATATAAAAGAAAAACGTGCTGGCGGCCGAAAAATCCTTTATGTTACGGGAACATTGTTTGAATCCTAACGAGGCTCATATGACCAGTCATTATCTGGATGTGGCGATCGGGCTGTCCTACACCTTCCTGGCGGTGAGCCTGCTGTGCAGCGCCACGCGCGAGGCGATCGCCTCGCTGTTCCAGACCCGCGCCAAGGTGCTGCTGGACGGTGTGCTGACGCTGCTGCACGAGCAGGGCGGCAAGCCGCGCCTGCGCGGCATCGTGCCGTCGATCAAGCGTTTCCTGCGGCGCGACGACGGCTTCGGGCTGGCCCGGCTGGGCGCGCATTCGCTGTCGGCCGCCGTCATGACGCATCCCCTGATCACCGGCATGGCACAACAGGGACGCATGCCGTCGTATATTCCCTCGTCGATTTTCGCGCGCGCCTTTGTCTCCACGTTGACGACCAGATACGGCAAGGCGCAAACGGCCGCCATCCTGCTGGCCAATGTCGGCAACGAAGGATTGAGCCGTACCTTGCTGGCGATTATGGGCGAGGGGCCGGACGACCTGGCGGCGCTGGAGAACGCCGTGCGTATCTGGTATGAGACGGTTATGGAGCGCATCACCGGCTGGTACAAGCGGCGCTCGCAGTTCGTGCTGTTTTGCGTCGGGCTGTTTTATGCGTGCGCGATGAATATCGACGCGCTGGACCTAAGCCAGCGGCTATGGCGCGACGACGGCGCGTCAGCCAGGCTGGCGCAGCAGGGCGCGGACAGCGTCGCGGGCGGCCGCATGACGCCGCCGCCCGCGGCGCCCGCCGGCGCGCCGCCCGCGGCCCCGCTGGTCAAGGCCATGGAAGTCAAAAAAGATGTGCAGGCGGTACAGGCGTTGCCGATAGGCTGGCCGTCGCCGCGGTTTGAAGGCGCCCGCGGCAAGAGCGTGGGCGCCTTCCTGGCGGCGCTGGCGTTCGCGTTGATGGGCTGGATCGTCACCGCGTTCGCCTCGTCGCTGGGCGCGCCGTTCTGGTTCGACGGCATCGGCTGGCTGCTGGCCCTGCGCGGCACCGGCGCCAAGCCGCCGGCCGAAACCGCCCCGGTGGTGATCGAAGCGATTAAACTGCCGCCGCTGTCCGGCGGCAAACCGTCGGTTTAGGCGGCGAAGTGCAGGGCCAGGCCGATCAGGGCCGGCAGCGTCTGGATCAGCAGGATCGAGCGCTTGACGGTCAGCCCGCCCCACACGCCGGCCACGGCCACGCAGCTCAGGCCGAACACCGTGAACGCGGAAGCGATCGCCGGAACCGGATGTACGAATCCCACCACCAGCGCGGCGACCAGGAAGCCGTTGTAGCAGCCCTGGTTGGACATGGCCGGCTGCACAATATCGGCCTTTTCCTGGCTCAAGCCGAACACGCGACGGCCGCGCGTCTGGAACAGCACGGTTTCCAGTAAAACGATGTAGACGTGTATCAGTGCCACCAGGCCGGTGACAATCTGTGCCAGTAACTGCATGGGCGCTCCTCTTCTTGTAGTTGAAGGAACATTATCACCCATTTGTTGCTGATGATATAGTTTCGGCCCTGGAATGGAGACACTAATAATGACCTGGATTATCCTCATCCTGGCTGGCCTGCTGGAAGTGGCATGGGCGGTCGGACTCAAATACACCGACGGCTTCAGCAAGCTGGTGCCGACGGTGCTGACCTTGTCGGCGATGGCCGGCAGCGTCGGCCTGCTGGGCCTGGCGCTGCGCGCGCTGCCGCTGGGAACGGCCTACGCGATATGGACCGGCATCGGCACCGTTGGCACAGTGATCTACGGCATCGCGGTGCTGAACGAACCGGCCAGCGTGCTGCGGCTGGCCTGCATCGCGATGATCATCGGCGGCATCATCGGCCTGAAGGTATCGACCGTTTAAAAAGCCGGGTTGGCGCGCGTCAGGTAATACCACTCGCTGTTGGCGCCGGCCTCGCTGTCGGGGAACAGGATGCGGCCGTCGAACTCGGCCAGCACCGGCGTGCCGTCCGCGCGGGTGCCGATCAGCTCGCCCTGTTTGACCGGGTCAAAGCTGGACCACGGGCGGCTGAAGGCATCGTCCGCGTGCTGCTTGTCGTAGACGGCGGCCATGCTCAGCGCTTCCATGGCGTCGTCGGCGATTGGCTGCGGTTGCGGCGCGTCGATCAGGCCGAGGAAGGCCAGCGTGTTCATGATGGCGCGGTAGCCCACTTCCGGCGCCTGCGGATCTGCGTGCTGGCCGCATTCCAGCGTCAGCGCGTAACCGCCGGTGCTGCGCATGTATTCGGTGGTGCCCATGCCGTAGCGCAGCACGGTTTCAAGCTGGCTGTCGCCGCGCAGGCGGCGCTGCACGCCGGCGCCGTAGGTGCGCAGCCAGCCGTCGACAAACCTCCTGACGCCGAGCCGGCGCGCCATCGCGCGCTCCTGCTGCTCGTGCCTGAACGGTTCCAGCGGACCGTCGTTGTTGCGCGGGCCGACCATGACGAAGGGCTCGCTGGCGGCGTTGAACGAATGCAGGTCCAGCAGCACGTCGTGCTGCGCCAATAGCGGACACAGCCAGTTGGCGATGCGGTCTTCGAAATCCTGCGGGTTCGCATTCGGGAACAGGTTGCGGTTGAGGTTGCGTTCGCCGGAGCGCTCGCCTTTGGCGTAGGCCAGCGGATTGGTGACCGGCACGAAGGTCACGCTGCCGTTGCGTATCAGCAGCTGACCGCTGTCGAGCTCCTGCATCACGCGGCCGATGGCCTTGGTGCCGCAGGTTTCGTTGCCGTGCACGGCGCCGGTGACGATCAGGCGCATGCCGGGCTGCTGGCCGCCGTATTGGATGGATTTGAATTGCAGCTTGCTGGCGTCGATCATGCGGATTCCGGTCTGTGGCAAAGCCGCAGTTTATACCGATTTACGCCGGCGAGTTGTATTGAGGATTTGACATGCCTGCTGCCAGCGGACATGATTCTGATTGCTCTTAATTCTAGGACGGAAGGAATTTTTCATGCACCTTGGCGTCGTTGTTCAGCAAGCTTCCCTGATTCGTCCCACAACTCCCACCGCGTTTGTCAACATGATGACGAATTTTCCGTTCACGGGCGCCGCGCGCCCCAAGGACTGGATCGCTTTCATCAAGGTGGCGGAGGCCTGTTGCACCGGAGGACATGCGGCGCAGAAGGTCAATGCGCTGGCGCGCATACTTGGCGTGGTGGAGCTTGGCACTGTGTCCGCGCACTTCACACAGCTCAGCATTCCGATGATCGCGTGGCAGCTGGTCGCGCGGGTACTCGAGCCGCGCCTTCTGGAGCAGGCCGGATATGGCCTCTGCGGTCCGGCGACGTTCGCCGTGCATCTGGCCAAGACGCGCCCGGTCGAGTATGTAGAGTTTGCTTATAACCTGTTGAAGTCTGGTACCGGCAAGATAGGTACCATCGAGGTCAAGCCCAACAAGAAAATCCTGGAGCATAACCCGGTGCAAATACCGGATGCGGATTGGCTGGTGCTGGCCAGCGTGCGCAATTCCGACCAGAGCCTCGATTCCAACCACGCCCAGTATGGCGGGACGACCTTCCATGAGATGGTCAATTGGCTGAAGCAGGCAAACTACGGCACGGTGGTGGGGGCCAATGCGATCAAGCTCACGACGAGGCTGGACCGGATAGGCGCATCGTTGCTGGGCGCGGTGGGGTATGGCGTCGTCCAGGCGCACCCAAGCATGCCGGCCTGTCTTGCCAAGATCAAGGATCTGCATGAACCGATGGTCAACCTCGGCGTCGCCGGCGCCATGCTGGCCAACCATTGGAAGGTGTTCCTGATGATCACAGAAAAACTGGCGTCATCGCTGGGGGCGGCCGATCCGATTGATTCAGTCGTCAATGCGACGCGGCAAGCATATATCAACATGGGGCAGGTGGCGCCGGACAGCGTCACGGCGGCGGCGCGCGCGCAGGCGATCAAGAACCTTGCCGGCACGGGCACCAATCACTGGGTCATGGCGAAGGAGATCAACATTTCGCATGAAGGCAAGGTCAGTGTCGTGCGCTATTCTTATGGCACCAAGGCGGCAACCGCGCCGATCGATCTCGATGTTTTCATGAGCATCTACGGCGGGTTTGTGGCGATTAATGAAATGGGGCCGGTGGAGGCTTCGGCTGCCTGGCATTGACTTCCAAGGCGCATGCTGACGCCAGCGCGATCCTGCAGACATTCGCGCTGGTGCATGCGTGGCCAAGGCGGGAGTTTGGTCGCCGCTTATTCCGGTTCGTTTTGAACTTCCGGGTCGTGCATGAATTCCACGCCCGCTTCATCCTTGAAGTTGAGCGTGATATTCAGTGTCATTGGGGAGGTATTTGCATCACTGAAGGTCAATTGCTTTCCGCTGACGCTTACAGTGGCGGCACTTAATTGGCCGTTATCGACGGGCAGCACCTTCATACCGGTAAAAACGATGTTATTGCTGCCGCTGTCAAAGATCTGATAGTTGATAACCGTGTCGGGTTCTGTAATGCATGGAATCGCAGGCGCGGTTTCGACTTTATAGGTGCCTGCCGTGCTGCCGGGTTTGACCTTGACCAGGATGTTGATAAACGGTGTGCATGGAATAAGAGTGCTCATGTACTTGCTTTCTTCGATGGGTGGGTGGAAATGTAGCGCAGGTAAGCAGGGTCGCGGTAGGACATCGCTTCCAACTGCTTCAACTGCGGTGCTGCGTGCTCAGTCATCTTCAGACAGGCATGTGCTTTGACCCAGGGAGCCAGGATGTGGAAATCTGCACTTCCTTTTATTACTGGCCGCAGTACGGTCAATACTTTTTCGCAATTGTCAGAAGCGCCGCTTGCGTCCTGCTGCTCGAGAATTTCGGCGTTCAACAATAGTGCGTCGACCAGGCCATTGCGGATAATCAGATCCGATGGCGTTGCTGCATGCAGCTGCTGCAGCTTCTCGACAGCAGGCCCGAGGTTGGTACTGGCATCGGCAAGCTGTCGTTCTCGCAGATAGATCGCAGCTTTACGTTGCTGCACGTTAGCCAGCATGACTTGCAGGTTGAGCTTTTTGGGTTCCAATCGAATTAATTCGGTGAAGCTTTGTTGCAGTTTGTTTAGACGCGCGAGCATCTGTTTCCATGGTTGTTGTCCGCCTTCAGTCTCGATGACGCGTAGTTCTGCAATGTACAGATTGCGTTGCCACGTACGATTACTTGGATCTTTCTCGACGATCGTCTGCAGTAGCGTGTGTGCTTGCTGGATAGCTTCATGGCTGCCGCTGAGATCTCCCTGCGCTTGCTTGAGTTCGGACAAGTGCGACCACGCCGATGACAAGCCGTTGACCCACAAAATTTCTGCAGGATAATCGTGGTGCAGTGACTGCAGCAGAGCCATTTCTCTCGCTCCCAGCTTTTCAGCCTGCTCCAGTTTCCCCAACTGTATCTGGGCGCGGGCTTGCCAAGACAAGCTGTTTGCCAAGTCGGCCGCTAGTTTTGCGCTGCCGGGCGTTAGCGTATAGGCTCGCTGTTTCAAGTCAACCGACAAGGAAAATTCAGTGGCGGCGCGCTGCACGTCGCCGCTGCGCAGCGCTACAGTACCGAGGTTATTATGTGCGTAGGATTGTTCGATCCACGCATCGGAAGAGGTTGGTGCTGCGGCCGCCTGACGGTCGGCGTAGCCGCGGTATTCTTCAAAATATTGTCGCGACTTATCCCAGGACTTCTGGTCGAGCTGGATTTGGCCCAGCCAGAATGCGTTTTCGCCTGCGCTCTTGAGCAGTGCCAGATCGGCCGGCTTGGCTTGCAGCTGTTGTTGCAAGATGGCGTGGCCAGCCAATAGTGCCGTGGTGGCGCCGGCCGGATCGCCGCGCGCGATCTTGACTTCGGACAGCACCTGCAGCGATTTGGCCCGCTGGGCCAATGCGGTATCGCTGTCATCAGGCCTTGCAGGGTCCGACAGATATTTGAGCGCGCGGTTGCTGACGCTGTCGAGCAGGTCCAGCTTGCCCAGCGGGCGCAGCTTGTCGACGAATTCTCCCAGCATGTAGCCCATCAGGCCCTCGGCCTCGGTACGGTGCTGCTCGGCCGCCTGCTGCGCCGAACGCGCCATCAGGAACAGGCCGCCGGCCAGCAGCGCCAGGCCGGCCATCACCACGGTGATCGTCAGCCGTAGCCGTTCGCCGCGCCGCACGCCCAGCAGCGAGGCATGGACAAACGCCTGCTCCTGCGGCGTGAAGCTGAAGCCGGCTGTCTTCAGCAACTGGCGCGCCTGATTGGTCTGGGTGCCGGACGGCAGCAGCATGTCGCGCGCGCGGCCGCTGTCCTGCCAGCGCTTGGCCTGCGCGCTGATGCGGCTGCGCACCTGCAAGGTCTGCCGGTGTTCTTCGATCCACGCCACCACGCGCGGCCAGCGCCGCAGCAGCGCCTCGTGGGCGATGCCGAAGGCGGGCGCGCCGCCCTGCAGGTCGCTGACGAACAGGTGGGCGTCGACCAGCGCCTGCACCAGCCTGGTCTCGGCATCGCTGCGCAGCGCCGACCATGGCACGCGGCGCGAGGTGACGGTGGCCTCGTCCTCGGCTACCAGCACCAGCTGCGACAGCACATGGGGCAGGGCGGCGATCTGCGCCGGCCCCAGGGCCGAGATCACCTGTTCGGCGCGGGCGCCGATCGCGCCTTCGAGCCCGCCCAGCTGGTGGAAGCTGGCGTGGCTCAACTCGCCGTCGGCAGAGCGCAGGCGGTACAGCTCCTGCAGGCAGTATTGCAGCAGCGGCAGCGTGTCCGGGCCGGACCGCGCGGCACTGATCAGCAGCTCGTCCAGGCTTTCGCCCCGCTCGTCGGTCGTGTAGCGCAGCTGCGCCACTTGCGCCGGGTGGCGGATGATCTGGGCGATGTCGGCGCTGCCGGGCGGCGCCAGGTCGAAGTGGCCGCCGCGCAGTTTCAGATTCATCAGCGCCGGGTAGGCGGACAGGTGAGGGTAGAAATCGTTGCGACAGGCCAGCACCAGCAGGACGCAGCCGGAACGGGCCAGCTGGTCGAGCACATTGATGAACACGGCGCGTTCCTGCTCGCCCACGTGCGGCAGCCTGAACACGGCTTCGAAGCGGTCGATGAAGACCATCAGCTGGATCGCCGGCATTTGCTTTTGCAATTGCTCGATCACGCCCGGCAGGTCTTGCGCCAGCCGCTGGGCCAGGGCCACCGCGCTGGTGTTGTCAAACAGTTGCCGGCCATCGAACTCGGCATCCAGCAGCACGCTGGCCAGGGTGTCGAGCAGGCCGGCCTGGCCCATGTCGGCGCAATCGAGCTGCAGGTGGGCGCTGATCGCCAGGCCGGCCTCGGCCGGGGCGGCGCCCGCCTTCAGCGCCGGGATCAGGCCTGCCTGCACCAGCGAGGTCTTGCCGGCGCCGGACGGGCCGAGCACCAGCACCATCGCACAGGCGGCCTGGGCCTGGGCGACCACCACCTGCACCAGCTGGTCGACGTTGAGCTTGCGGCCAAAGAAGATGGACGCGTGTTGTTCTTCGAAGGCTTCCAGCCCGCGGAACGGCGAGGCGTGCAGCCAGCTGCCATTGCTGACGTCGTCGTCGTAGCTGAGTTCGGCCAGCAGGCGGTAGCCGCGCTTGCGGATGGTTTCGATGTAGCGCGGTTCCACCGCCGAATCGTCCAGCGCGCGACGCAGCTGGGTGATGATTTTGTGGATGGCGTTGTCGCTCGGCGCGACGTTGCCCCAGCAGGCGTCCAGCAACGTTTCGGCGGAAATGACCACGTGGGGGTGGTGGCATAAATACAATAAAACATCCATGGCCCGCGGCTCCAACTGCCGGTTGAGTTCACCGCAGCTGAGTGTATTGGTGGCGGGATCGACCCGCCACTGCCCGAAACGGAAGCTTTTGTGGTTCACACGCACCTTCTTCTACTAAGAAATAGTACTTAGAAATCAATGACTTGGTCTTCGGAAGGTTTTCGGAAGGCCATTTCTATACTAAATGACTACAGTTGTTTCATAACTACACTTTTTGCAAATATTAACATTTTCGCGTGGAAACGCCACCCCCAACTTTGAGGAGTCGACATGGTTGTCCTGACTGGACTGAAAGCGCCGTTTGAACTGACGCAGCATGCAATTGCAATTAAGCAACAAGGAATAGACTTCGCCATCCGTTACTACAGCCACCATGCCGGCAAGAGCTTGTCGCTGGCCGAGGCGCGCTCACTGACCGACGCCAGCATCCAGATCGGCGCGTTGTGGCAGGCCGGCGGCGACCATCTGAGCTACTTCAGCCGGGCGCAGGGATGCGCCGACGGTGCCGCCGCCTACCTGATGGCGCACTCGGTCATCACCCAACCGTCCGGTTCGGCGATCTACTTCGCGGTGGATTTCAACCCGGGCGACGAAGATATCGACGGCGCGGTGACCAGTTACTTCGAGGGCATCAATCAGGCGTTCCAGGCAGCCGGGCCGGGCGAGGCTAGCTATAAGATCGGCGTCTACGGCTCGGGCGCCTGCTGCCGGGCGATGACGGAGCGCGGGCTGGCGGCGCTGAGCTGGCTGGCGCCGTCTGCCGAGTTCTACGGCTCGCGCGACTACGCCAACTACAACCTCAAGCAGCTGGCGGCCACCACCTTGCCGGTCGACGACGGCAAGCGCATCAGTGTCGACCTGGCGCGCACCAACGACGGCTACCCGGCGGGCCTGTTCAGGGTGCTCTGATGATGACGATAGATTTCACCGAAAAGACGTCGATGAAGACGGTCAAGCCTTGCAAGACCATTTTCCTGAACAATACGGGACAGGATGTGGTGCTGAAATTCGTCACCGCGCCGGACATGCTGCTGGCCGCCTACACCATCAGCACCGGCATCAGCGCGGCGATCGACAGCATCCGGCTGGGCACCGTCGATTACTACTCCAGCCACGGACACAACGTGGCGATCGCGGCGGAGAGCACGGCCGTGCTCAGCTTTGCCAACCGCGTTGTTACCATGTTGATATCGCCATGATTTGTTAAGATGGCGGCATGAATCCATCTTTAACGGGCCGCAACGCTGGCCTCGACACCCTGCGCGCGCTGGCCATTGTGCTGGTGTTTACCAATCACTACATGTTGTTCGTCAGCGGCGGTCCGACCTTCGGCTGGTTCGGCGAGATCGGCTGGACCGGCGTCGACCTGTTCTTCGCGCTCAGCGGCTATCTGATCGGCAACCAGATCCTCGGCGGCATCCGCCGCCAGCAGGGGACGGGCGGCGAGCGCTTTTCGCTGGTACGGTTTTACGCGCGGAGGCTGCTGCGCACCTTGCCGAATTTTTATGTGGTGCTGGCGCTGTATGCCTTGTGGCCGTATTTTCGCGGCAACCTGGTGCTGCCGCCGCTGTGGAAGTTCCTGACCTTTACGCAGAACATCGCGCTGGTTCCCGGCACCGCGTTTTCGCACGCATGGTCGCTGTGCGTCGAGGAACAGTTTTATTTCCTGCTGCCCGCCGTGGCGCTGGCGATCGCCGCCTGCCGCCGTTCGCTGCTGCTGGCGTGGCTGACGGTGGCCGGCGCGCTGCTGGCCGGCATGGCGATACGCGGCTATCTGTGGATTCACCATGTCGGCCCGGAAGAGCAGGGCGGCTTCAACTATTACACGCTGATCTATTACTCGTCGCTGTGCCGCTTCGACGAGCTGGTGGCGGGCGTGGCGCTGGCGCTGCTGAAAAACCATCACGCCGGCATCTGGACGCGCATCACCTCGTTCGGCAACTGGACGCTGGCCTCCGGCGCGGCGCTGCTGGCGCTGACCTGGGCGCTGTTTCTCGAAGACCATTACGGCTATGCGATGACGGTCGTCGGCTATCCGATGCTGGGCCTGAGCTTTTCGCTGCTGCTGGTTGCTGCGCTCAGCCCCGGCTCGCTGCTGCAGCGGCTGCGGGTGCCGGGCGCCGCCAGCATCGCGCTGTGGTCGTACGCGATCTACCTGACGCACAAAACCTTGTGCGTGCTGCTGCGCGCGCCGTTGCAAGACGCGGGCTGGGGGCCGGATTCGTGGCAGGCCATCGTCCTGATGAGCGCCGCCAGCATCCTGACCGGCTGGCTGTTGCACCTGCTGGTGGAGACGCCGTTCATGAAGCTGCGCGACCGTTTCGTGCCGGGCAATTTTTCCCGGCCGGCGGCGCCGGCGGGGGCTGTCGCCTAATTAAGTTCGATAACGTCGAACGGCGACTGCATCGATCCCAGGAAGGCCATCACGCTGCGCGCCCGCTCGGGCATTTCCTCGTGGCGGGTGGCGGCGATGGCCGCGCGCAGGCCGGGCACGACTTCGGTGATGTGCGGGCTGTCGTAGGCTGCCACCAGCAGCGCGGCCAGTTCGGTGGCGCGGCCGCGGTTGTTGCGCATGCGCTCCTCCAACATCGCCAGCAAGGCGCGCTGCATGCGTGGCGTGGGGTTGGTGATGTAGCCGAAGACCAGCGGCGTGTTGCCGATCGCCTCGCACAGCCTGCTTTCAATCTGATCCGGCTTGACGTCCGACGCGATGTCGAAATACGCGCCGTTCCAGCGCGTCCGTTCGTACGGATGGCCGGGGGGGAAGGAATCGGCCGTCTCAAAGCCGAGGATGTGGCTCAGGTAGCGCAGCCATTTGATTAGTGTGGGCATCATGGCCACATTTTAGCCTGAGACGCTGTACTCTGCGGGGCCATGATGTGAGTCAACCGCCCCCAGCGTTGGATATATATGCTTGGACCAGCGGCAAACCGAGCCGTCCTTCAGCGGAGGAAATCATGTCATCCGATTTTTACAAGTATTTCAAGCAAAACATGGACGGTCTGGGGTTGGATTGTCCTGAAACGCTTTTCGCCAGCAACGGAACCGCTGTTCAGACTGCGACGGTCATTCTCGCGGGGATTAAGCAGTTTGGCCGCAATGTCACGTTAGCTGAATTGATCGGTGCCGGGACCGGGTTGGAAAAATTGATCTATTTGGGTGCGTTGCGTGCATCGTATTACGCAGGTGCCGTGATTGGCAGCATTGCGGTTGCGGCTGGGCGCTCGTTTGCTGGCGGCATGTCCATATCCGACGTGCTGACAAACGCACAGAGCAATCATCTTCATGAGCCTTGGCTACCTTCTGTGCTGTTGCAGTGGCCAGGTATCTATCGGCAAGACCAGAAATCGCGGAAGAATTACAAATTTGCGTGGAGCCGGTGATGGTCGATCGCTTTGCTTTGTTGATCACAGGGCTTTTTTGCGCTGTGCTGGCCTGGGCCTCCTGGCACTTTGCAGGAGAGTTAGTCAGCGGCGTCACGGTGTCTGTCCTGCTGATCGCTTACGCGGTCGACAATTTTCAACTTCGACGTCAACTACGCGGCCTGCTCGCTGACAGGGACAAGCGCGAGACGCGCGAGAGGGAAGCTGGACTCAGGCGCTTAATGCGCTGCTTGCTTGTCGCGCGTGACAAGCGCAGGGGCGGCTAATACGGGAAGACAGCCCCGGGCGTCACACGCCCGGCGGCTGTTGTAAAGCTTAAGCGTGGGCTTCCTCGCCCAGCTTGCCGGCGCGGAAGTCCTCGACGGCGGCGAAGATTTCAGCCTGCGTGTTCATCACGAACGGGCCGTACTGCGCGATCGGCTCGTTCAGCGGCTGGCCGGCGATCAGGATCAAGCGGCTGGCCTCGGAAGCATGCACGGTCACGCCATCGGCGCCCGGCGTGTTCGCCAGGATCGCCATGCGGCCCGACGCCACGTCCTTGTCGCCGATCTTCACCGAACCGCGATAGGTGAAGATGAAGGCGTTGTGACCTTCCGGCACCAACTGGCTGAAGCTGGCGCCGGCGGGCAGATGGATGTCGAGATAAATCGGCTCCGTCACTTCGCGCTGCACCGCGCCGGCCACGCCATGGCTGTTGCCGGCGATGACTTTCACCGCCACGCCGTCGGTCGTGGTGTAGGCCGGCACGTCGGCGCCGTTGAAATCGCGGTACCACGGCGCGCGCATCTTGTCCTTGGCGGGCAGGTTCAGCCACAGCTGGAAGCCTTCCATCACGCCTTCTTCCTGCTCCGGCATTTCCGAATGGATCACGCCGCGGCCGGCGGTCATCCATTGCACGCCGCCGTTGGTCAGCAAGCCTTCGTTGCCGGCGCTGTCCTTGTGGCGCATGCGGCCTTCGAGCATGTAGGTCACCGTTTCAAAGCCGCGATGCGGATGGCTGGGGAAGCCGGCGATGTAGTCGTTGGCCTGGTCGCTGCCGAAATTATCCAGCATCAAAAATGGATCCAGACGGCGCTGCAGGGGCTGCGTCAACACGCGATTGATCTTGACGCCCGCGCCGTCCATGACGGCCTGGCCCTGGATGATGCGTTCTACGCTGCGTTCGTTTTTTACTTGATCAGTCATGACACTCTCCTATGTGGTTTGCTGCGCCGCCCGTCGGTTATACCAGAACGGCGTTGATTTCCGCTTCGGCCTGCGCTTGCGCCTTGGCCACCGCTTCCGGACCCATGCCCAGGCCTTCGGCAAAGATGTATTGCACGTCGGTCAGGCCCACGAAGCTCAGGAACATCTTGATGTGAGCCAGCTGGGTGTCGGTCGGACCATCGCGGTGCATGCCGCCACGCGACAGGGCGACGTAGACTTTTTTGCCGGTCAGCAGGCCAACCGGGCCGGTTGGACCGTACTTGAAGGTCACGCCGGCGCGGGCAATCGCGTCGAACCAGCTTTTCAGTTGGGCGGTGATGCCGAAGTTGTAGGTCGGCGCACCGATCACCACCACGTCTGCCGCCTGCACCTGGGCGATCAGCGCGTCGTCCAGCGCCACGCGGGCCGCTTGTTCGGCGGTGCGCTGGTCGGCCGGGGTGAACAGGGCCTGCAGTGTAGGCTCGTCGATCACCGGATGCGGATCGGCGGCCAGGTCGCGGCGGGTCAGGGCGGCGGTCGGGTGGGTGGCGCGCAGTTTGGCGACGATGGCGTCGGCCAGGCGGGTCGATTCGGAACCGGTGCTGCGGGCGCTGGAATTGATTTGCAGGATGTTCATGGTGTTGCTCCTTCGTGTCGGGTTGGTTGCTGCGATGGAGTAACTTTAGCAGTTCCAATTTCGATGCGGAAGGCGTTAAAATGGATAACATTAATCCACTGATGGAACAATGAGGGAGGAAATGCGTGGAAATCGATCCTGGCGACCTGCTGCTGTTTGCCCGCATCGTCGAATGCGGCAGCTTCAGCCTGGCGGCGCAGCGGGTGCAGCTGCCGAAATCGACGGTGTCACGCCGGATTTCGCTGCTGGAGGCGCACCTGGGCGAGCGCCTGCTCCAGCGCACCACGCGCAAGCTGGTGTTGACCGAGTTCGGCGCCAGTCTGCTGGAACACGCGCGCCGCGTGGCCGACGAAACCGAACTGGCCGGCGCGCTGGCGCAGCACCGGCAGGGCGCCCCCAGCGGCTTGCTGCGCGTGTCGATGCCGGCCGATTTCGCCAATATGGCGATGGGCGCGGTGATGGCGCGCTTTCTCAACGACTATCCGCAGATCGCGCTGGAACTGGATCTGTCGCCGCGCCGGGTGGACCTGGTGGCGGAGAATTTCGACCTGGCCATCCGCATGGGTAATCTGCCGGACGATTCGTCTTTGGCCGCGCGCCGCGTCACGCTCAGCAAGATCGCGCTGTATGCCGCGCCGGCCTACACCTCGTTGCGCGGGCTGCCCGAGCATCCGGACGACCTGTTCAAGCACGATTTGCTGAGCCTGCCACCGCGCCTGAATGGCCTGATACGCTGGAAGCTGCTGCGCGCCAAGACCGAATGGGAGCGCGAGCTGCCGGTGCGGTTGCTGGCCAATTCGCCGGAGTTGCTGGTGCGCATGGCCACCACGGGCGTGGGCATCGCCGCGTCGACGGAGATGTTTGCCAAGGAATACCTGGCGTCGGGGGAGTTGGTGCGGGTGCTGCCGGAATGGTCGTTCCCGACAGTGACGGGCTGGGCCGTGTTCCCGGGCCGTCGGCTGATGCCGGCCAAGACCCGGGTCTTTCTCGATATGCTGCAGGCCGCGTTTGACGACGGCATCACGCAGTTCGGGGCGTGATTACTTCTTCAGGTTGGCCATCATCTCGCCGAGGCGCACCGGGCCGGCCGGTTGCCAGGCCGGGTTGAAGCCCAGCGTATCTTTCGGGAACAGCATGACGACGGTGGAGCCGAGCAGGAAGCGGCCCAGCTCCTCGCCTTTTTTCAGCACGATGTTCTGGTCGCCGTACTGCCATTCGCAAATCTGCGGCGCGCGCGGCGGGTTGACCACGCCGTGCCAGACGGTGGCCATGCTGCCGACGATGGTGGCGCCCACCAGCGTCATGACGAACGGACCGTTGGCGGTGTCGAACACGCAGACTACGCGTTCGTTGCGGGCGAACAGGCCGGGTATGCCGCGCGCGGTGGTCGGGTTGACCGAGAACAGCTCGCCCGGGATATAGATCATGCGGGTCAGCTTGCCGTCGCAAGGCATGTGGATGCGGTGGTAGTCGCGCGGGCTCAGGTACAGGTTGGCGAAGCTGCCGTGCTGGAACTTGGCGGCCAGCGCGGCGTCGCCGCCGACCAGCGCGGTGGTGCTGAACTTGTGGCCCTTGGCCTGGAAGATCTGGTCGTCCTCGATGGCGCCGAACTGGCTGATGCGGCCGTCGACCGGGCAGATGAAGTCGGCGTCGGCCAGCGGGCGGGCGTCCGGGCGCAGCGCGCGGGTGAAGAATTCGTTGAAGCTGGCGTAGTGGCTGATGTCGGGATCGAGCGCCTCGTCCATGTTGACGTCGTAGCGGCCGACAAACCAACGGATCAGGCGCGTGGTCATGGCCCCGCCCTTGGCGCCGGCAACGCGGCCGGCGAAGTTGGTCAACGCTCCCTTGGGAAGCAGGTATTGCGGCAGCACGGCAAGGCGAGACACGATAGGGGATCCTGGCAATTAACGATCGCGCATTATAGCGCCCACATTTATCTTTTCCTCCATGGCAGTTTATGAAATTGGGCTAAACAGCGCGCCGAACTTGTTTTTTTCTGAACATTTTAATAAACCAAGGCATAATGCAAGCTCCCCCACTTGTCTGACAACTTGCCCCCTTTGTACTGAGCCATGAAGCCACCACGCCTGACGCCGATCGCCGCCGCCGTTTTTTCCATCTGTTTCTCCGCCGCCGCGCATGCCGACGAGGCTCAGGCAGCCAAGGAGGCCGCGCCACCCGTCATGCAAAGGGTGGAGATCAAGGGCGCCGCAGCCAGCTATGACGCGCGCCGCGATGATACCGCTAGCAAGACCATCGTCGGCAGCGAGGAAATCCAGAAATACGGCGACACCTCGGTCAACGACGTGCTCAAGCGCCTGCCCGGCATCACCGTCGGCGGCGCCGCCGGCCGCGGCGGCGGCGAGATCCGCATGCGCGG
Organism: Duganella sp. LjRoot269; assembly: GCF_964254095.1. Classification (NCBI taxonomy): domain Bacteria; kingdom Pseudomonadati; phylum Pseudomonadota; class Betaproteobacteria; order Burkholderiales; family Oxalobacteraceae; genus Duganella; species Duganella sp. LjRoot269. Next base: position 3,083,008 of record NZ_CAXUSL020000001.1, read on the forward strand.
CCTCGGCAGCGGCTACACCCAGATCCTGATCAACGGCGAACGCGCGCCGGCCGGCTTCGCCATCGACAGCCTGGCGCCGGACGTCATCGAGCGCATCGAGATCCTGCGCGCCGCCAGCGCCGAGTTCAGCACGCAGTCGATCGCCGGCACCATCAATATCGTGCTGAAGAAGGCGCTCAAGGCGGCCCAGCACGAGGTCAAGTTCAGCGAGGGCAAGGGCAGCAAGTTCAGCTCGCCGTCCGTCAGCCTGCAGATGTCGGACAAGGACGGCCGGATGTCGTATTCCTTCGGCGGCAATGCCTGGCGCTATATGTACAACCGCATGACGCCGTCGTTCGACACCGGCACCGACGCCGCCGGCATCCCCAACCTGGACCGCTCGGCCACCTCGCGCGACCAGGGGCGCTCCGACGGCTTCAACCTGTCGCCGCGCATCAACTGGACGCTGGACGGCGGCGATACGCTGACCTCGCAATCGTTCTTCAACCTGAACCAGTTCGCCGGCAACAGCCACCGCCGCATCACCACCGACCTCGGCGCGCCGCCGGACTACGACCGCGTCGACAGCACCTTCAGCAACCACAACGGTTTCGGCCGCACCGACCTGAACTGGGTGCACAAGCTGGCCGAGGGCGCCAAGCTGGATCTGAAGGCGGCCGTCAGCGAAAACCGCAACACCGCAGATTCCTTCCAGCTTGGCGGCAACAACGGCCTGCCGGCGACGCTGGCGCGCACCGTCGTGTCGGAAAGCAAGGAGACCGGCTTCAGCACCCAGGGCAAATATTCGACGCCGCTGACCTTCGGCTCCGCGCCGGCGGACGGGCAGGGCGAGGCGCCGACCGAGCACGCGCTGGCGCTGGGCTGGGATGCCGGCGTCACCCAGCGCGACGACGTCCGCAACCAGCGCGAAGCGCCGCTGCCGGGCAGTTCGCCGGTCAACACCGACGAGGGCTTCGGCGCCAAGGTCACGCGGCTGGCGCTGTTCGGCCAGGATGAATGGAATGTCACGCCGCTGTGGTCGGTCTACACCGGCCTGCGCTGGGAAGGCCTGGACACCCGCAGCGACGGCAACAACTTCGACGCGGTGAGCCAGCGCTCCAGCGTGCTCAGCCCGCTGATGCAGACCTTGATCAAGCTGCCGAACAAGAAGGACCAGGTGCGCCTGGCCCTGACGCGCACCTACAAGGCGCCGTCGACCGCCGCGCTGATACCGCGCAAGTTCACCTCGACCAACAACAGCCCCACCGAGCCCGACCGTCGCGGCAATCCGAACCTGAAGCCGGAGCTGGCGCTGGGCCTGGATGCGTCGATCGAGCATTACTGGGGCGAGGGCGGCCTGCTGAGCGCCAGCGCCTCGGTGCGCCGCATCGAAAACTACACCCACCAGGGCTTGCTGTATGAAGACCAGCGCTGGGTCTCGACCTCGATCAACGACGGCCGCGCCGAAACCCGCGGCATCGAACTGGAAGCCAAGTTCCCGATGCGCGCGCTGCTGGACACGGCGCCGGCGCTGGACCTGCGCGCCAGCGTCAGCCGCAACTGGTCGCGCGTGGAAAGCGTGCCCGGTCCGGACAACCGCCTCGACCAGCAAACGCCGATCAGCGCCACCCTGGGCGTGGACTACAAGAGCCCGAGCGGCGTGCTCAGCACCGGCAGCAATTTCAGCTTCCGCAACGGCGGCCTGGCCCGCCTGAGCGGCACCCAGGGCGGCTATTCGTCGGTGCGGCGCGACCTGGACGTGTATGCGCTGTGGAAGCTCGATCCGCAAAACAACCTGCGCGTGGCGGTGTCCAACCTGTTGGCCCAGGACTACACCACCGAAAGCCTGTACAGCGACGCCAACGGCACGCAGAACCGGATGTCCGTCGCCAGCGGCGAAACCCAGCTGCGGGTAACGGTAGAGAAGCGATTCTGAGGATGGTATGATGCGGCGGTGAACTTATTTGCCGTGGGACTATCCTGAAAAAGCCTAAAGTTACCGAGATCATCCAGGTCGACGACGACAGTCTGCGTCTGGCGCTGGCCGAGGTGCGCGATTTGCAGCGCACCGTGGTCGTGCTGCGCTCCGAACTGGAGGCGGCGCACCAGGAACGCCAGCGCGAAGTGCAGGACGCGCTGTCGTCGGCGCACAGCGAATCGCAGCAGGTCAAGGCCACCGTGACCTCGTTGCGGACCACGCTGGAGCAGGCGCAGGCCGAGCGCGAACTGGCGGTCAAGGCCGCCACCGCCGCCGCCCAGGGCGAGATCGCCCAGTTGCGCGACACCGTTTCCGCCTTGCGCACCAGCCTGGAAAAACTGACGCAGGAAAAAATCGACGCGCTACAGCAGGCCCATACCGCCCATCACGCCGAGATCGCCCAGTTGCACGAGACCATACGCGCGCTGCGCGACGAGCTGGAGGCCCGCGTATGAGCGCCAAGCCGACCATCCGCAGCGTGGGCGAAAAAGCGGCGAAACCGGTCGCCATCCGCGCGGCTTCCAAGACCGCCGCCAACGGCAGCGACGCCGCCTCGGCCCAGGCCGTCGCCGGCGCGCAACGCAAGCGTTTGCGCCAGGTCGAGCTGCTGCTCGAAGTGTCGCGCCGCATGGCCGCCTACGACACGCTGGACGAAATCCTGACCGCGCTGGTCGAAGTCACCACCGAAGAGCTGGACGCCGAGCGCGGCACCTTGTTCCTCAACGACGCCGAAACCGGCGAGCTGTTCTCGCGCGTCGCCCAGGGCAATATCCAGCGCGAAATCCGCTTCCTCAACCATACCGGTATCGCCGGCCACGTGTTCACCACCGGCGAAGCGGTGATGATCGCCGACGCCTACGCCGACGCCCGCTTCAACCGCTCGATCGACGAGCAGACCGGCTTCGTCACCCGCAACATCCTGTGCGTGCCGATCAAGACTTTCAAGGGCGAGATCATCGGCGTGTCGCAAACGCTGAACAAGCGGCGCGGCAAGTTCACCCGCGCCGACCTGCAGTTGCTGGAGGCGCTGACCACCCAGGGCACGCTGGCGCTGCAAAGCGCGCGCTTCCTGGAGAGCATGAAGAAGATCCGGCGCCAGGAGATGGAGTTCATCGACGTGGTGTCCGAGGTCACGGCCGACATCAAGCTCGGCTCGCTGCTGCAAAAGGTGATGGGCGAGGCCACGCGCCTGCTCAACGCCGAGCGCTCGACCCTGTTCCTGAACGACGAGAAAACCGGCGAGCTGTGGTCCGAGGTGGGGCAGGGCCTGGAGTCGCTGCAGATCCGCCTGCCGAACACGGCCGGTATCGCCGGCGCCGTCTTCACCTCCGGCAAGACCATCAACATCCCGTACGCCTACGCCGACCTGCGCTTCAACCCGGCGTTCGACAAGCGCACCGGCTATTTCACGCGCTCCATCCTGTGCGTGCCGATCGTCAACAAGGCCGGCAAGATCATCGGCGTGACGCAGGTGCTCAACAAGCGCGGCGGGCCGTTCACCCATGAAGACGAATCGCGGCTGCGCGCGTTCACCGCGCAAATCTCGATCGCGCTGGAAAACGCCAAGCTGTTTGCCGACGTCCAGCAGATCAAGAACTACAACGAAGCGATGCTGGAGTCGATGTCGAACGGTGTGATCACGCTGGACAGCCAGGAAAAAATCGTCACCTGCAACGCCGCCGGCCTGCGCATCCTGCGCACCGACAGCGGCAGCATCGTCGGCAAGAGCGCCGCCGATTTCTTTGGCGCGGCCAACACCTGGGTGATGGACAAGCTGCACCATGTCGAGGAAAACCAGTCGGCCGAGCACCTGATGGACGCCGAACTGGCGGTCGAGGGCGAGACGCTGTCGGTCAACTTCAGCGTGCAGCCGCTGCTGTCGATGGAGAAGAAGCGCATCGGCTGGATGCTGATGATCGAAGACATCTCCAGCGAGAAGCGGCTGCGCTCGACCATGTCGCGCTACATGGATCCCGGCATCGCCGACCAGATGGTGGCCAACGGCGCCGAAATGCTGGGCGGTAAAAACGTGCTGGCCACGGTGCTGTTCTCGGACATCCGCAGCTTCACCACCATCACCGAGCAGCTCGGCGCGCAGGGCACGGTGACCCTGCTGAACGAATACTTCACGATGATGGTCGATTGCATCCAGCGCGAAGAGGGCATGCTCGACAAGTTCATCGGCGACGCCATCATGGCCGCCTTCGGCATCCCGGTCGGCCACGACGACGACGCCGACCGCGCCGTGCGCAGCGCCATCGCGATGATGACCGAGCTGCGCGCCTGGAACCAGGTCCGCGTGCGCGAGGGCAAGCTGCCGGTGGAAATCGGCATCGGCCTGAATTCCGACCAGGTGGTGTCCGGCAATATCGGCTCCAAGAAGCGCATGGACTACACCATCATCGGCGACGGTGTGAACCTGGCGGCGCGGCTGGAATCGGCCTGCAAGCAGTACGGCGCGCACATCCTGATCAGCGAATTCACCTACCGTGCGCTGCGCGGCACCTACCGCATGCGCGAGGTCGACATCGTGGTGGTCAAGGGCAAGACGCAGCCGGTGTCGATCTACGAAGTGATGGATTACCACAGCGAGGAAAGCTATCCGCAGCTGATCGACGCCATGGGCCTGTTCCGCAACGGCCTGCAGAGTTACCGCAGGCGCAACTGGGCGGCCGCCAGCAAGCTGTTCGAGGAGGTGCTGGCGTTGAATCCGAACGACCAGGTCGCCATTCTCTACATCGACCGTTGCGCCCACATGGCCGACAACCCGCCGCCGGACGACTGGGACGGCACCTTCGTCATGGAATCCAAGTGAAGATACCGCGCAGTACGCTGGAGCAGTGGCAGGTGTTGCAGGCGATCGTGGAATGCGGCGGCTACGCGCAGGCGGCCGAGGCGCTGCACCGCAGCCAGTCGTCGGTCAGCTACATGGTGGCCAAGCTGCAGGAGCAGCTGGGCGTCGAGCTGCTGGAAATCGACGGCCGCCGCGCGCGCCTGACCAGGAACGGCGAAGCCTTGCTGAACAAGGCGCGTGAGCTGCTGGGCGACGCCTTCCAATTGGAGCAACTGGCCGGCAGCCTGGCCGAGGGCTGGGAGCCCCAGGTCAGCATCGCCGTCGACAGCCTGTTCCCGGTCGAGCTGCTGGTGCAAGTGCTGCGCGAGTTCGAGCCGTGGGCCAAGCATACGCGCGTCAACCTGGAGGAGACGGTGCTGTCCGGCTCCGAGGACGCGCTGATTGAAAAGCGCGTCGACATCGCCATCGCCAGCCGCATTCCATCGGGCTTCCTCGGCGATGCGCTGATGGATATCGAATTCATCGCCGTGGCCCATCCTTGCCACCCGCTGCATGCGCTGGGGCGCGAGCTGGAGGTGGACGACCTGAGCCGCAACCTGCACATCGTCGTGCGCGACTCCGGCACCCTGAATCCGCGCGACCACGGCTGGCTCAACAGCAACCAGCGCTGGAGCGTCACCAGTCCGCACACGCGGATGGAAATGATCTGCAACGGCATCGGTTTCGGCTGGCTGGCCGAGCACAAGATCCGCAGCCAGCTGGAGCAGGGCTTGCTGAAGCCGCTGCCGCTGCGGGTCGGCCAGCGCCGCAAACTGTCGCTGTCGCTGGTGGTGGCCAATCCCGAGGTGGCTGGCCCGGCGACCTGCCGCCTGGCCAACCTGATCCGCAAGGTGGTGCACGAAGGCCCGCAGCCGCAGGCGCTCTGCGGTTGATCTGCGGTGAGAATTACGCACACCTTCACTCATCGCCCACGCCGCAGCCTGCGTCGTGTCATCCGCCCGACCGTGCAATGGTTGCACCGCTGGCTGGGCCTGACCCTGGGATTGCTGCTGGTGCTGGCCGGCCTGAGCGGCAGCCTGCTGGTATTCAACCACGAACTTGACGAGCGCCTCAATCCGCAGCTGTTCCACAACCGCGTGCCATGCGCGGCGCCGCTGGATGTGGCCGGCGCGGTCGCCAGCCTGCAGCGGCAATGGCCCCAAGCCAAGGTCGGCTCGGTCTACCTGCCATCCCACCCCGGCGCCAGCTACGGCCTGTATTTCAAGGCGCCCGGCGTCGGCGATGCCGAGGCGATGCTCGATTCCTGCAGCGGCGCCGTGCTGGGCAGCCGCAGCCGCGAGGAGTTCGGCCTCGATGCGCCGCGCCTGATGCCCAGCCTGCAGCGCTGGCACGCCAATCTGCTGCAGGGCAAGCCCGGCCGCGCCGCGCTCGGCTGGCTGGCGCTGGCCTGGGTCGCGCTGCTGGCGGCCGGCCTGCTGCTGGCATGGCCGACGCCGGCCCAGGGCTGGAAGCGGGCGCTGAACGTACGGTGGCGGCAGAACGCCTACCGCGCCAATTTCGACCTGCACCGCTCGGCCGGGCTGCTGGCGATCGTGCTGATGCTGGTGACGGCGGTGACCGGTTTCTACAACGGCCTGCCGGAACTGGCGCGCGCGCTGGTCGGCCAGGTGGCGCCGGTCAGCGCCGAGCACCGCGCCATCGCCTTGCCGGCGCTGGCCAAAGGCGAAGCAGGCATTTCGTGGAACGACGCCAAGGCCATCGCCGAGCAGCACCTGAGCGATGGCGCGATCCTGCTGGCGCTGAATCGCTTGCCCGACCGCGGCCTGTACCAGGTGCGTTTGCGCCGCGCCGACGACTGGCAGCGCACCGGCACGCTGCGCCTGCTGATTGATATCCGCAGCGGCGCGGTAATTGAAACAGTTAATCCTTTGGCCGGCCCGGCCGGCGACCGCTTCCTGGCCGCCTTATTCCCGCTGCATTCGGGCCAATTCGGCGCCGCGACCGGCCGCGCGGTAATGGTTGGCGCCGGTTTGCTGCCGGCCTTATTCTTTATTACCGGACTATCGACCTGGATAATGCGGCGCCGTCGTAAAACCGCCTGAACTGCGTTCCGATTGAACGACAGTTGTAGAAAATATTCATTTTTCTAGCTATATTGGTATTTATCACGACTATCTCTGGAGAATTTTCGTAAAGTTATGGTAAATTGCGGATATAAATTCTCACACATTGTCACAAGTGGTTTTTATTTAATCTAACCCGCCGATACGAAGGAAATAAGATGACGACTTACCAGGAATACAAAGCCAAGATCGCCGAGCTGGAAAATCTGGCCGAGAGCGCGCGAAAAAATGAAATCGCTCAGGCCAAGGAAAAGGTTACCGCCATCATGCGTGAATACGGCCTGACCGTGGCGGACCTGGGCGGCGTGGCCAAGGTCAAGCCCGTTAAGACCCGTGCGCCGGTGCCGACCAAGTACCGTGACGATGCCACCGGCCAGACCTGGACCGGCCGTGGCCGAGCGCCAAAATGGCTGGAAGGCAAGGACAAAGCGCAGTATCTGATTAAGTAATTTCTCCGCAAAGCCGGGGCGCCAGGGTTTATATCGATTAAACCCGGCCCCGGCTTTTCTTTTTTCGGACGCCATCCATGATGAGTAGCCGCGCCGCAGTCTTATTCTCCGCTTTCGTCTCCGTATTCTCCGCGTTTGCGCCGGCCGCGCGCGCTGCTGACATATTATTAAGTCCGGACCGCGTATGGACCGGCGACGGCCAGCCGCATGCGAATTGGGCCGTGCTTATCGCGGGCGGCAAGATCGCGGCGGTCGGGCCCGCCGATAAAATGAATATCCCGGCCGGCGCCGAGCGTATCGGCCTGCGGGGCACCACGCTGATCCCCGGATTAATGGATTTGCACTCCCACGTGCTGCTGCATCCGTATAACGAAACCTCGTGGGACGACCAGGTGTTAAAGGAATCGGTGGAATACCGGACCTTGCTGGCCGGGCGCCATGCGGCCGCCACATTACAGGCCGGATTTACCACGCTGCGCGATTTGGGCACGGAAGGCGCGCTGTATGCGGATGTCGCGATTAAAAAGGCGATTGAAGACGGCATTATTCCCGGTCCGCGTTTATTCATCGCCACGCGCGCCATCGTCGCCACCGGCAGCTACGGCCCGTCGCCGCGCGGCTACCGCGCCGATGTCGATTTGCCGAAAGGAGCGCAGGAGGCCAGTGGCGTCGACGAGGTGACCCGCGCGGTGCGCGAGCAGGGCGCCCGCGGCGCCGACTGGATCAAGGTCTACGCCGACTACCGCAGCGGCGCTGACGGCAGCGCCCACGCGACCTTCTCGCAGGCCGAATTGAATGCGCTGGTGGCCGCCGCCCACGAATCGGGCCGCAAGGTTTCCGCGCATGCGAGCACCGACGAGGGCATGCGCCGCGCCACCTTGGCCGGGGTCGACAGCATCGAGCACGGCTACGGTGGCAGCGAGGCCACCTTCCGCCTGATGGCCGAGCGCCACGTCGCGTATTTCCCGACGCTGACGGCGCCGGAGGCTACCAGCGAATACTTCCTGAAGTACCAGCGCGGCGGTCCGCCGACACCGTCGATGCAGGCGGCCGCGCGCGCCTTCCAGCTGGCGCGCAAGCTGGGCGTGACGATCGGTAACGGCAGCGACGTCGGCGTGTTTGCGCATGGAAGCAACGAGCGCGAGCTGGAGTGGATGGTCAGGCTGGGCATGACGCCGGTGGAAGCGCTGAAGGCCGCCACCGTGGTCAACGCGGCCGTGCTCGACAAGGCCGCATCGCTGGGCCAGATCCGCGACGGCTACCTGGCCGACGTGGTGGCGGTGCAGGGCGATCCCACGCAGGATATCGCGGCGCTGCGCAGCGTTGCTTTTGTGATGAAAGCAGGCGTGATTTATCGCCGTCCCTAGGTTTGCGGCAAGGATAGTGGCAGCCGTCTAATCCGATCTCGGCAATTTCATGCGATGATAGCGGAATGTCATCGATTCCGCTCTTTCCGCTCAATACCATCCTGTTCCCGGACGGGCATTTGCCATTGCAAGTGTTCGAAGTACGCTACCTCGACCTGATCAAACGCTGCATCGCGCGCGGCGAGGAATTCGGCGTGGTGCCGCTGCTCGAAGGCAGCGAAACCCGCGTGCCGGACAAGCAGGAAACCCTGTCGGGTGCCGGCACCATGGCGCGCATCCTGGACTGGACCGCGCCGCTACCCGGCCTGCTGCAAATCTCCTGCGTCGGCACCACGCGCTTCCAGATCAAATCGGCCGAGCAGCTCAAGCACGGCCTGTGGATGGCGGAAGTCGACGAGGTGGCCGAAGACATGGTGGTGCCCGTGCCGAGCGAGCAGCAGGATGTCGCCAATGCGCTGGGCGCGCTGATACGGTCGCTGCAGAAGAAGCAGATCTCCACCGCCAACATGCCGCTGGCGCCGCCGTACCGGCTGGACGAAGCCGGCTGGGTGGCGAACCGCTGGTGCGAGCTGCTGCGGCTGGACCTGGAAGAGAAACAGCGCCTGCTGCTGCAGGAGAATCCCGTGCTGCGGCTGGAGCTGATCCAGGACGTGCTGAGCGAAAACGGCCTGCTGGATTGAACAGCGCATGTACTTGCCCGCCGCCTTTGCCGAAGACCGCCTTGAAGTCCGCCATGGCCTGATGCGCGCCTGGCCGCTGGCCACCTTGATCCTGGCCGGCGCCGACGGCGTCACCGCCGACCTGATTCCGTTCATGCTGTACGCCGATGAAGGACCGAATGGCCTGGGCTTGTTGCGCGCCCACGTGGCCCGCGCCAATCCCTTGTGGCGCAAGCTGGAAGCTTCCCCGCAATGCCTGGTCGTGTTCCAGGGCCCCGAGGCCTACATCAGCCCGACCTGGTACGAAACCAAGCGCACCACGCACAAAGTGGTCCCGACCTGGAACTACGCGATGGTGCAGGCGCGCGGCGTGGGCCGCACTGTCGACGATCCGCTGTGGCTGCGCCGCCAGCTGGACGACCTGACCGCCTCGCAGGAAGGCCGCATGCCGCAGCCCTGGGCGCCGGCCGACGCGCCGGCCGACTTCCTGGCCGCGACCATGAAGGGCATCGTCGGCATCGAAATCCCGATCGACAGCCTGGTGGGAAAATGGAAGGTCAGCCAGAACCGCGGCGCGGAAGACCAGCGCGGCGTTGTCGAAGGCTTGAAGGACGGCGCCATGGCCGCATTGGTGGCCGAGCGCATCAAGCCGGACTAGCCGGCGTGGGGCTCGCTGTTTTCGTCCAGCGCATGCACACGCAATGACCACATCACGCCGGCGGCCAGCAGCACCATGGCCGCCACCTCCAGCCCGCGCGGCAGCTGCTGCTTGTAGATAAAGCCGTACAACAGCGCGAACAGCGTCTCGAACAGGATCAGCTGGCCGGACAAGGTCAGCGGCACCTTGCGGCTGGCGACGTTCCACAGGTGATTGCCGATCACCGAGGCGCCCAGTGCCAGCAGCGCGTTGACGATCCAGAACAGCGTCCAGTCACGCCCGCTGGCCACGGCGCCGGCGCCGGTCACGTCGGCATGGAACAGCGCCAGCGCGGCCAGCGCGATGGCCAGCGCGATCAAGCCGCTCGACACGCCGTACAAGGCCGACCACTCGCCGCTGCTGAAATGGGGATTGCGCTTCAGGTAACGCGCGTTGTCGACCGAATACCAGGTCCAGCACAGCAGCGCGCCGACGGCGCACAGCACGCCGACGATCTTGTCGAACAGCGGCGCGGCGTTGCCGGTGTCGTGGGTGAACACGTCGAGGTTGATGCAGGCGATGCCCGCCGCCACCAGCAGCAGCGGCAGCGTCAGCTGCTTGAGCGGCACCGAGCCGTGGTCCTTCTGGCCCATCAGCGTGACGGAGATCGGCAGCACGCCGATGATCAGCGAGGTCGCCGCCACGCCGGCAAACTTCACGCCCAGTGCGAGCAGCATGTAGTAGACGATGTTCCCGGCCAGCGCATGCTTGATCATCGCGATCACGTCGCCGCGGTCGAGGCGGCGCAGCAGCGCGGGCAGGCGCGGCGCCATCAGGCCGCCGGCGATCAGGCCGTAGGCGATGTAGCGGCCGCAGGCCATCTCCAGCGGCGTGAACGCCGTCAGCAGCTCGGGCACGATGAACACCATGCCCCACATGGCGCCCGCCAGCAAACCGCATAACACGCCATGCCACATGATGGAAATCCTTAGTCGAGAGTGCGTAGCCACAGCAGGCCGGCGACGGCGGCGATGTTCACCACCACGCTGGCCCAGTAGGCGATCCGGAACGACGGCTTGACGGTCTTGTGCCGCAGCCACCGTTGCGCCAGCCAGCCGCCGGGCCAGCCGCAGGCCAGGCCAAGCAGCAGCAAGGTGCGCTCGGGCGTGCGCTGGCGCTTGTGGATGGCGGCTGACTTGTCGGCCGCGTAGGCGATAAAGCAGATGATGCTGGGGACGCCGTACACCGCCGCAAGCCACAGCGCCAGCTGCGGCAGGGCGTCCGGCGTCACCGGGTTCAGAAGTAGCTCAGGCCGAGGGCGGCCTTGACTTCGTCGGCCGTCCGCGCCGCCACTTCGCGCGCGTGCATCGTGCCTTCCTTCAGCATCTGCATGATGTAGCCCTTGTCCTGCGCCAGTTCCTCGCGGCGCGCGCGGATCGGCGCCAGCATCTCCTGCAGCACCAGTTCCAGGCGCTTCTTGACGATGGAGTCGCCCAGGCCGCCGCGCACGTAATGTGCCTTCATTTCCGCCAGCTTGTCTTGTTCAGGATCGAAGGCGTCCAGGTAGATGAAGGCGACGTTGCCTTCCAGGTGGCCCGGGTCTTCCACGCGCAGGTGCAGCGGATCGGTATACACCTTTTTGACGGCGGCGGTGATTTCGGCCGCGGTGGCGCCCAGGTTGATCGTGTTGCCCAGCGATTTGCTCATCTTGGCCTTGCCGTCGGTGCCTGGCAGGCGGCCGATTTCCGGCACCAGCGCCTTGCACTCGACCAGCACTTCCTTGTTGGCGATGCGGTTGAAGCGGCGCACGATTTCGTTGGTCTGCTCGATCATCGGGATCTGGTCGTCGCCGACCGGCACGATGGACGCCTTGAACGCCGAGATGTCGGCCGCCTGCGAGGCAGGGTAGGTCAGGAAGCCCGCCGGGATGTCGCGCTCGAAGCCGCGCAGCGCGATCTCGGTCTTGACGGTCGGATTGCGTTCGAGGCGGGCCACGGTGACCAGGTTCAGGTAATAGAAGGTCAGCTCCGCCAGCTCCGGGATCTGCGACTGGATCAGGATGGTCGACTTGGCCGGGTCGATGCCGACGGCCAGGTAGTCCAGCGCCACTTCGACCACGTTGCGGCGCACCTTGTCGGTATCGTCCATATTGTCGGTCAGCGCCTGGGCGTCGGCCAGCATGATGAACTGCTTGTATTCGTGCTGGTAGGCGACGCGGTTGCGCAGGCTGCCGACGAAGTGGCCAAGGTGCAGCGGGCCGGTGGGGCGGTCGCCGGTCAGGATGACGGTCGGTCCCTTCGGCGAGGCGGGGGCGGTGGAGATTACTTCGGACTGTTCGGTCATGCTCATCAGGGTTCCTTTACGTTGCCCCGGTCCGGCGCGACGAATATAAAAACGCCACCAGACGAGGGCGGCGTAGGTGGTGCAAAAGCAGCAAAAAACGTATGGTTGCAGTTCAGGGACGGTCTGTCAAGGTGCTGAGCGCCCGCAAGGCCGCGCGGCGGTTTCGGAACTAGATTGGTGATTCGGCGGTCTAAGCAAACGAGGGCTAAAATGAGCGATATTTTCGACGCGGTGACGTTTATGGATACGCTGATTGAAGGCGGCATGCCCGAGAAACAGGCCAAGGCGCTGGCGTCGGCGATGTTCCAGCTCATCGAAAGCCATCTGGTGACAAAAAACTATCTAGACATGCGCCTGGCGCAACTCAAGTCAGAATTGATACAGTGGGTGGTCGGTGTGATGCTCGTGCAGACCGGCGTCACGGCTGTCCTTTTCAAGCTCATGCATTAAACCCAACATTCGGTTAGTATGCTCCTTTCTGGGTGATCCCTTTCTGGAGCGGTTATGCGCGTACCTGCAGTTGCCTTGTTGGCCACATTGATAGCCACCGCCGCCTCGGCGCAAACGCCTCCGATGGCGCCCGACATCCCCGCCAAGTTCGAACCCCAGATCCCCAACGCCGACTACATCAAGCGCGAAGTCATGATACCGATGCGCGACGGCGTCAAGCTGCACACCGTCCTCGTCATCCCCAAGGGCGCCCAGCACGCCCCCATGGTCCTGAGCCGCACACCCTACAACGCCAGCGGCCGCGTCACGCGCAACAACAGCCCGAGCATGCTGGCCACCGTCGGCCAGGGCGACGACGTGATGGCGGAGGCGGGCTACATCCGCGTCATCCAGGACGTGCGCGGAAAATACGGCTCCGAAGGCGACTACGTGATGACCCGTCCCCTCAAGGGGCCGCTCAACGACACCCGCACCGACCACTCCACAGACGCCTGGGACACCATCGACTGGCTGGTCAAGAACACGCCCGAGAGCAACGGCAAGGTCGGCATGATCGGTTCGTCCTACGACGGCTTCACCGTGCTGATGGCGCTGGTCGATCCGCACCCGGCGCTGAAGGTCGCGGTGCCGATGAGCCCCATGGTCGACGGCTGGCGCGGCGACGACTGGTTCCACAACGGCGCCTTCCGCCTGCCCAACCTGTCATATATCTCCGGCCAGACCACCGCCAAGGGCAGCGGCAAGCCGATGTCGACCGGCGTCTACGACGACTACGACGGTGTGCTGCGCGGCGGTTCCACCGCCGACTACGCCAGGCAGTTCGGCCTCGACCAGCTGAACTTCACGCGCAAGATATTCGAGCACCCGGCCTACGACAGCTACTGGCAGCACCAGGCGCTGGACAAGATCCTCGCCAAGCGCCAGCTGAAGGTGCCGACCATGACCGTGGTCGGCTACTGGGACCAGGAAGACATCTACGGCGCCTACGCCACCTACGCCGCCGTCGAACCGCAGGACTCCGCCAACAACAAGAACTTCCTGGTGGTCGGCCCGTGGCGCCACAGCGGCGTCAATGCCGAAGGCTCCGGCCTGGGTGTGTTCAAGTTCACCGGCGACACCGCGCTGGAATTCCGCCGCGACGTGATGCAGCCTTTCCTCGATCAATACCTGAAGGACGGCGCGCCGGTGGCCGACACGCCGCCGGTGCTGTTCTACCAGACCGGCGTCAATCGCTGGCAGCGCCTGCAGCGCTGGCCGCTGGCCTGCGCCGAAGGCTGCCCGGCGCCGCTCAAGCCGATCTACCTGAAGCCTGATTTCAAATTGGACTTCGAGGCGCCCAAGGCCGGCGCCGCCTACGACGAATACGTGTCCGACCCGGCCAAGCCGGTGCCGTTCGTGCCGCGTCCCATCCATATGAACGACGCCAATGTCTGGCGTCCGTGGCTGGTCAGCGACCAGCGCGGCGTGTCGGACCGCACCGACGTGCTCAGTTACGTGACCGAGCCGCTGAAGGCCAGGCTGCAGATAGCCGGCGCGGCGATGGTCAACCTGTACGCTTCGACCACTGGCACCGACACCGACTGGGTGGTCAAGCTGATCGACGTCTATCCGGACGAGGTGCCGTCGCAGCCGGAACTGGGCGGCTACCAGCTGGGCATCGCGATGGACATCTTCCGTGGCCGCTACCGCAACAGCTTCGAGCATCCGGCGCCAATCACGCCGAACGCGGTCGAGAAGTACCGCTTCGCGCTGCCGAACGCCAATCACGTATTCCTGCCCGGCCACCGGGTGATGGTGCAGATCCAGTCCAGCTGGTTCCCGCTGTACGACCGCAATCCGCAGACCTATGTGCAGAACATCTTCTACGCCAAGCCGTCGGACTACCAGAAGGCCACGCTGCGCGTGTACCACGCCGGAGCGGAGAGCAGCGCGCTGGAGTTGCCGGTGGTGGAAACGAAATAAACCGTTTGGTCAGTTCGCAGGGCGCGGCCGCACGCTGTCGCTGAGCATGTCCGCGCGGAAGTAACGCAGATAGCCTTCCATCACCTGGTTGGACTTGCCGACCTTCTCCAGCATTTCGGTCAGCGTTTGCTGGTCCTCCGGCTTGAGCGCGTGCGACACGTAGGCGCCGCTCGCGCTCCAGGGCAGTTCGGGGATCGCCTCGAAGCGCAGTTTCTCCTGCATGCCGTGGACGCGCGGATCGCGGCGGATCGCGGCGGCCATCAGCGTCGGCCCCATGATGGTGACGTCGGCCGAGCCGGCGTTCAGCAGGCGCGCCACCGCCACCACGTCGACTTCGACGAACAGCCGGTTTTGCCGCGTCAGTTCGGCCATCAGCGCAGAGTAGGCCTCGCCGTAGTCGAAACCGCGCACCACCGCCACCCGCAACTCGCGCCGCTCCAACAGGTTCTGCGCGCTGGTGATGGGCGCGCGGTTGCCGGCCATCGAGATCAGCATCGCGCGGTGGTTGATCATCGGAATAAAGGTGCCGTATTGGTCGCGCGATGCCGTGCGCGAGGCGGGCACCAGGATATCGGCCTGGCCCGCCTTGTACATCGCCACCTGGCGCGCGCGCGGCACCACGCTGAAGTTGAAGGAGCAGCCGTTTTTCGCGCTCAGGGCACGCAGCAGGTCCGGGTAGATGCCGCCGACTTGCGGCCCGTCGGTGATGACGCTGGCGCCGCTGGCCGACACCGGCACCGCGATCTCGCGCGTGCAGTGGTGGCCGCCGGCGCTGGCGGCGCGCGGCAGGACGCAGGCGGCCAGCGTCAGCGCGATCGCCGCCGCCAATTCGCTACCGCGGCCGTTCATGGCTTGGACGCCCGCATGTGATGGGCGCCGAAGTAGCGCCGCGCCACCAGGATCGCCAGCGCCTGCATCGCCGCGCAGACGAAGAAGGTGCTGCCGATGCGCCAGTCGCCGGCCGGCAGGTGGCTGACCTTGCCGAGGATGGCGGTGCCGATCAGCGGCATGAAGATCACGCCCAGGCTGCTGATCGATTGCAGCGATCCCATCAACTCGCCCTGTTCGTTGGGCGGCGTCGCCTTGGAGATGATGCCCTGCAGCGCCGGGCCGACCGCGAACGACAGCACGTTACACAGGATCAGCACATACATCATCCAGCCGTGCGTGGCCAGGCCGTAGAACAGATAGGTCAGGCCGCCGGAGCACAGCCCCAGCAGCGACAGGCGCACTTCGCCGAAGCGCTTGATCAGCAAGCCAAGCAGGCCCGCCTGCACCACGGCCGCCGTCAGGCCGACGCAGAACAGCGCGGCGCCGTTCTGGCCCGGCGTCCATTCGAAGCGGAAGGTGGTGTACAGCACCCAGGTGGTTTGCAGCATCATCTGCGCGCAGGTGACCAGCGCGAAGGTGACCACCAGGCCGCGGATGTCGGTGCGGCGCGCCAGCCGGAACAGCGCGGCCAGCGGATTGATCTTGCCCAGGCTGAACGGCGAGCGGCGCGATTGCGGCAGCGATTCCGGCACCACGAAATAGCCGTAGACGAAATTGGCCGCCGACAGCGCGCCCGCCACGTAGAACGGCAGGTGCAGGTTGACGCTGCCCAGCAGGCCGCCCAGCATCGGGCCGCAGATGAAGCCCAGGCCGAAGGCCGCGCCGACCTTGCCGAAGCTCTTGGCGCGGTTGTCCGGCGTCGAGATGTCGGACGCGTAGGCCGACGCCACCGACATGCTGGCCGACGACATGCCGCCGACCACGCGGCCGATGAACAGGCAGGCCAGGTTGGGCGCCCACGCGGTCGACAGGAAGTTGATGCACATGCCGGCCATCGAATACAGCAGCACCGGGCGGCGGCCGATGCGGTCGCTGATCGCCCCCAGCATCGGCATGAAGATGAACTGCATCAGGCCGAACACGGCGCTCATGATGCCGAACCAGTAGGCCTGGTTGTCGCGCGAGCCGGTGAATTCGCCGACCAGCACCGGCAGCACCGGCACGATCAGGCCGATGCCGAGCATGTCGATGAAAACGCAGATCAGGATGAAATTGAGGTTGCCGGGAGCGGCGGCGGCGGTGGCGGCCTCCGGCGCGGCCGGAGCAGCGGAATCTGGTGTGGTCATGAGGGATTTGTAAAGTGTCAGGGCGCCGCCGGGCTGGCGGCCCATTCGGCGATGAAGCTGTCGCGGAAGGCGGTCAATTCATTGAGGCGGTTCTGCGCCAGGCGGCGTCCGGCCGCCGTTTGCATCTTGCCGGGCAGGGTGGCCAGCTTGGTGTCGATGTGGTCCAGCGCATAGGCCTTCTCGTCGAGATCGCGGTGCAGCGCCATTGGATCGTCGGCGTGCGCCAGCGCGGTGCCCATGCGGCCGGCCGTGTAAAACAGCCGCGCCAGGCCGACCGCGCCCAGCGCGTCGAGGCGGTCGGCGTCCTGCACGATCTTCGCTTCGATGGTTTCGGGACGGATGCCGGCGGAAAAACTGTGGCTCTCGATCGCGTGGGCGACGGCGGCCAGCTTGTTCGGCGGGAAATCGAGTCCGGCCAGCTGGCGGCTGGCCAGCAGCGCCGCCTTGCGCGAGGCCAGGTGGCGCTCGGGATCGTTCTTCGGCAGGTTGACCAGGTCGTGCAGGTAGCAGCCGGCCAGCACGATCAGCGCGTCCGCCTCGGGATAGTCGTCCAGCAGCAAGGTGGCGTTGCGCCAGACGCGGTGCAGGTGGTTGGTGTCGTGCGCCCCGTCAAGTCCGGAGGCTGCGCTGGCCAAGGCAACCAGGCGCGGGTGCCAGCTGTTCAGCAAGCTATTCATCGGTCTCCCGTCGTGTTTCGACTGTCTGTCCAGATGATACAGCCTGTCGACTCCCTTGTGCAGCCGAACTTAATGAGGGGTAAAAATTGTTTGCTGGACAAGTATAGTGGGATTGTGCAAAATACAATGACTTTTAACAATAAAAGGCCTGCCATGCGAATTGCCCCGGTGCTCGCAACGATGCTGTTCGGCTTATCCTGCTCCGGCGCGCTCGCGCTCGACGATACGCCGACCCACGCGCCGTACCTGCAGGCCAAAGGGGAGGACGGCCGGGCCGCCGTCCGTCCCGCCGGTGCGGGCATCGGCGCCGGTGCGATCGTCGCCATAGCCGCCGGCAAGCGTGATGTCCGGCCCATCGCCACGCCGCGCGCGGCCGCGGCCGGCCCAGCTCCCACTCCGGTTCCTTCGCGTCCGGTCGCCGTGTCCTCCTCCATCATTGTCGAAAAGCCAATCTGGAAATTGCAATAACTCTATTTGTTGCTTGTACGTATTTATTTGGTGCGTTTGATCTTGACTTGCGGTAACATTGCTCATAGTCACTTTAGCAATGAAGGAAAAACCATGTCCAGCAACGTCAGCGAACTGCACGCAAATTCCCCGGCCAGCGAGTATCTGGCCTTCACCCTGGGCCAGGAAGAATACGGCATCGATATCCAGAAAGTCAGCGAAATCCGCAGCTACGAAACACCGACCCGCATCGCCAATGCGCCGGCCTTCGTCAAGGGCGTGGTCAACCTGCGCGGCATCATCGTGCCGATCGTCGACATGCGCATCAAGTTCAACCTCGGCACGCCGTCGTACGACCAGTTCACCGTGGTCATCATCCTCAATATCGGCCACCGCGTGGTCGGCATGGTGGTTGACCGCGTCTCCGACGTCACCACGCTGATGCCCGAGCAAATCAAGCCTGCGCCGGAAATCGGTTCGGCGCTGAACACCGACCATATCGTCGGCCTGGGCACCCTGGACGAACGCATGCTGATCCTGGTCGATATCGACAAGCTGATGTCCAGCGCCGACATGGGCCTGATCGAAAACACCGCGCTGGCGGCCTGACCGATGACGATGCTGGAGAATATCAGTATCGGCAAGCGCCTGACGTTGGGCTTTACCATTATCCTGGCCTTCGCCATGCTGATCACCGGTATCAGCGTGTGGCGGCTGCAGGGCGTGGCTGCGGCCACGCGCGACATGATGCAGGTGCCGCTGGCCAAGGAGCGCATGATCTCCGACTGGTATGGCAAGGTCGATAGCGGCATCCGCCGCACCACGGCCAT
The DNA here is from genome assembly GCF_964254095.1 of Duganella sp. LjRoot269. Lineage (NCBI taxonomy): Bacteria > Pseudomonadati > Pseudomonadota > Betaproteobacteria > Burkholderiales > Oxalobacteraceae > Duganella > Duganella sp. LjRoot269. The sequence continues at coordinate 3,101,820 of NZ_CAXUSL020000001.1, forward strand.
CGCCCGCAGCAGCGATCCTGCGCTGGGCGCATTCTTCGCCGACGAATCCAAGGCTTCCTCCGCCATCTCTTCCGAACTGCAGAAAAAAGTCGAGGAACTGATCGTCGACGCCGACGAGAAGGCGCTGTTCGTGCGCATCGGCGAGCAGCGCAAGGTGTACCTGTCGTCGCGCGACCAGGTGGCCAAGCTGAAGGAGGCCGGCGAGCTGGAACAGGCCGACAAGATCTTCGAGACCGTGTTCCGTCCGGGCGCCGCCAGCTACCAGGCGCTGATGATGGACCTGCTCAAGATGCAGCGCGCAAAGATCGATGCCACCGCCGCCCATATCGACGACATCGCCGCCAGCAGCCGCAAGCTGCTGTATGTGCTGGCCGCGCTGGTGCTGGCGTTCGGCGCCGTCAGTTCGTGGCTGCTGACCACCGGGATCACCGGTCCGCTGCGGCAGGCGGTAACGGCTGCGCGCCGCGTCGCCGGCGGCGACCTGACCGGCCATATCGACGACAGCGCGCGCGACGAAACCGGCCAGCTGCTGTCGGCGTTGAAGGACATGAACGCCAGCCTGCTGGGCATCGTCAACGAGGTGCGCAGCGGCACCGACCATATCACCACGTCGTCGAGCGAAATCGCCGCCGGCAACCAGGACCTGTCGCGCCGCACCGAGCAGCAGGCCGGCGCGCTGGAGGAAACCGCGTCGTCGATGGAGGAACTGACGTCAACCGTGAAGCACAACGCCGACAACGCGCGCCAGGCCAACCAGCTGGCGTCGTCCGCAGCGCAGGTCGCGGTCAAGGGGGGCGAAGTGGTGGCGCAGGTGGTCGACACCATGGATTCGATCAACCAGTCGTCGCGCAAGATCGTCGACATCATCGCTGTCATCGACGGTATCGCGTTCCAGACCAATATCCTGGCGCTGAACGCGGCGGTGGAAGCGGCACGCGCCGGCGAACAGGGGCGCGGTTTCGCGGTCGTGGCATCGGAAGTTCGCAACCTGGCGCAGCGCTCGGCATCGGCGGCGAAAGAGATCAAGGAACTGATCGGCGATTCGGTGGAGAAGGTCAACCAGGGCAGCAAGCTGGTGGCCGACGCCGGTACGACGATGGGCGAAATCGTCAGCAGCGTGCATCGCGTCAGCGACATGATCACCGAGATCACCGCCGCCAGCAACGAGCAGAGCGCGGGCATCAACGAGGTGTATCAAGCCATCGGCGCCATGGATGCTGTGACCCAGCAGAACGCGGCGCTGGTCGAGCAGGCCGCCGCCGCTGCGGAGTCGATGCAGCAGCAGGCCGCGGCGCTGGCGCAGGCGGTCAGCGTATTCAAGGTCGGCAATGCGGCGATGCCGTTCCGGACTCACGCCCCGGCGCGCGTCGCACCATCCCGTCCGGCGCTAAAAATCGCTCGCCGCGCCTAAGCGGTCGGCGCACACCGTCCGGTCTATCGCCTGCTGCGACAGGCGGTCCGCGTCACCGTTGCGGTGGCGCGGCACCCAGCGCAGGCTGACGGTGCCCATCGACTCCATCAGTTCCACCACCCGCGCGCGATGGGCTTCCAGGCCCTTGGCGCCGCGACCAGCGGCAATCGCCTGCGTGCCCAGGTTGACGTCGTTGACCACCACCTGGCTGTCGCCATAGACGACCAATCCTTGCGCGCCCGCCTGCGCGGCCGCTTCCAGCAAAGCCGTCAACGCCATGTATTCCGCTTCGCCGCTGTTGCCGTGGCCTGAGCGACGGCTGATCTCGATGCGTTCTCCGGCCGGTCCGCACAGCAGCGCGCCGATGCCGATCTGCCCCGGATTCGGATGCGCCGAGCCGTCGAACCAGCCCCGCCAGGATTCGGCGGAGGGTTGCATGCGCTGCTTGCGCAACGCCAGTTGTTGCGCCTTTTCTTCGATTTTCGCCACGCGCCGCTGCTCGTCGCGCTGACGCAAGGCAGAACGCTCGGCCAGCAAATGCGGCAGTCCCTGCGCACCGGCGGCCTGCGTCAGCACCTGCAGCAGCGCATCCGATTCCGGCAATTGCGAACGGCCCGCCAAACGGCGAGCGGCCACGCGCTCGCCTTTGTAGGCGGCCGTGGCCAGTACTTCAAATCCGATATCGCCGTCGTTCATCGAACAGCCGCTCAATCGCGGCGCGGATTGTCAGGACGGCGGTCGTATCTGTTGGGCACACCGTCGCCGTCGCGGTCACGGTCGTAGCGGTTCGGCACACCGTCGTGGTCGCGGTCACCGCGTCCGTAGCCACGGTTGTCGTGGCGGTCGTATTTGTTGGGAATGCCGTCGTGATCGCGGTCGCCGTTCGGGCCGCGCTCCCAGCGCGCTTCCTCATGCCACCAGCGGCCCTCACGCTGCACCCAGCGCGGTTCCGTGTAGACGTAGCCGGGACGTTCGACGACCCAGGTGCCGCCTATCCATACATGGCGGTGGTCGCGCCAGTCCCAGTAACCCGGCGCCCAGACATAGCCGCGCCGTGGCGGCGGCACGCTTTCAAAACGTGGAGGCGGCGGGGCATTTCCGATCACCACGCTGACGCCGACTTGTGCTGACGCGATGGCCGGAGCGAATGCTGCCGCGCTCAGGGCGAGCATGGCGGCGGCGTAAAGGGTGTGCGAGCGCTTGATCATGATTTATCTCCTTGTATGCGTCTTCCTGCAACGCTTGAATAAACTATAGCAAGCGGCGCAAGGCGTTGCGCTGACTGATGCAACTTTTTACATATGACACAAACATGCGGATGCAGTGTGCGCTGGCGCACAAAGTCGGACAACTTGGGATTGTAGCGCGGCTGGACAGCCGGTGGCGAGGAGGGGTAGTGCGGGGCGGGCGGAAGATGAGCGGCTTCGCCTGTTACGCGGCAGGGCTGCTGTGCGTACAGGCGAAGTGCTTACGGGCGTTCAAATTTTGCTCGCTGCGGTGGAATCTGCCGCCAGCGCGGTTTTGCTTTCTTCGATCAACGATTGTTTTTTCTGTTCGGCGGTCAAGCGCTTGGCGCTGACGACCACTACTTGCATGTTGCGTGCGGCGGCAGGCGCGGTGTAGCTGGCTTGCGCGGGCGCTTGCGTCGTTTCCGCGTCGTCCAGCGAGTAGGTGGCGGCGCAGGCCAGGCCCAGGGTGACGACAAACAGGGCTTCGAAGTTTTTCAGGACGTTCATTTTGCTTCCTTTCGGTGGTGAGTGGTGTTTCGATGTGCTCACTTTATGCAAAGGCCCGTCTAGCCGCCACGGGATTGCGACGAGCCGCGCTTTTGACGGCGCGAAATGCAAATTGGCGCGATAAAGGGATGGCTTTTCGACCACGGAATGGCCGGACAGCGCGGCTTTCCATGGCCCTCCGCTATGCATGGGCAGACACCGACCACCAGCGCGAGGGGCGTATGCCGCGATTCATCACAACCATCCTGCAAGCCTGGGCCGAGCGCCGCCGCGCACGCCGCCGCCAGGCCAATTTGCGTGCCGGCGCCCGGGGCGCCAGCGATCCTCGCAGCCGCCCCGCGTTGCGCCTCGTGTCGCGAGGCCCCGCAGGCGCCGCGGAGCGCAGCGGTCATCGCGCCGTCTGGATCGCCATCGCCGGCGTCGGCCTGGTGGCGGGCGGGGGCGCGCTGATCGCCGGCCATGCTCGCCACCTTGCCGCCGCAACGGCCAACACGCCGCAAGCGGCCAACAGCGTGCGCGCGGCCAACGCCTATCAGTCCGTCCTGCCGGGCATTGCGTTCTCGGTGCCGTCGCAACCCGGCGTCAGCACCAGCACGCACGCCGGCGGCGCCTTGCTGGTGGCGGCCGGCATGCAGGCTGCGCCGCCGGTGCGCGTCGACCTGTGCAGCCAGATGCGCAGCCCGACCGACACCCGGTTGCTGCCGCTGCGGCTGGGCTACCGCTTCGACGACGTGCAGCGCTGGGTCAAGCGCAACCAGGAATCGAATGTGCAGATATCGCTGCGCAACGTGCTGCTGGTGGCCGATCGCGGCACCGGCGCGGATGCCATGCCCGAGGTACAGATCGAAGGAACCGCCCGCGCCGACTTCAGCGATCCGCTCAGCGAGCCGCTGCAACTGAGCTGGCACGGCACGCAGGCTGTGCGCTGGATCAGCGACGCGGGCTTCGGTCAGGTCGAACAGGGCGCAAGCGGTCAGGTCGCGTTACGCCAGCAGGGATGGCTGGTGTGGGGCACCGCGTCCGCGCTGCGCATCGAACGCCGCGCCAACGTCATGTGTCCGCAAGCCGGCGAGCTGCTGGTGCAGATGTATCGCCAGGCGCCGCCCGCCGCCGACTCGCAACCCTTGCCCGCGCTGGTGATCGCCTTTCCCGCGCGCGGCCGGGCGGTGAGTGCCTACCTGGCCCCCGGCGCCTACCAGGTGCCTGCCGCCGCGCCAGCCGCGCTGGAAGACCAGTCGCTGTTCGGCGACCTGCAGGACCAGGGTTTGCTGCGCCTGAGCGCCGTCGGCGCCATCGAAGTGGCGCCGCGCGATCTGCCGCAATGGCAGACCGCCGGCAGCGCCGATCGCGCCGCAGAATTGGACGACTGGAAGCAGGTCAAACCCGGCGCCGCCACGCAGAAACTCTTCAAGCGCCTGTACTATCAAGCCGACGGCGCCTACGTCCGCCAGCAAATCGATATCTACAACAGCGAACGCCGGCTGCTGGCCTGGCGCGTGAAAGCCCCGGCGGGCCTGGCGCTGGACTGGAGCGCCAGCACGGGCGGCAGCAGCGCCGGCAGCGCGCCGGCCATAGTCGCCACCACCAGCCAGATGCCGGTCGCCGCCTCGCGCCTGTTCGCCGCGCTGCCGCAAGGCTGGCAGCCGTGGACACGCGTTGCGCGCTGGCCGCAAGCCGGCGAAGTGCAGGGCGCGCGTCCGCTGGTCCATCTAAGCCTCGCGCTGCCGCGTGCCGCTGCGGGCGGCGAAGTGCTGCAGCTGATGCTGGCTGGTCGCCTGACCGGCGGCATCACCGGTGCCAGCGTCCAATTGGCAGCGGCCTGTACCGGCCGCGCCTGCGCCACGCCGGCCGACGTCCAGCAAATCGCATTGACGCTGCAAGCCGGTGCCCGCAACGTGCAGCTCGACGTCCAGCCGCTGGACTTCAACACGCCGGAAGACCAGAAATACCGCCACCTGCGCGTGGTCAACGGGCGGCTGGCCTGGCAGGCGCTGGCTCCGGCCAGCGGCGATGCCGCATCCGGCCTGCCACGCCCGGCCGCCGCATCGCCGGTCCAGCTGGAAGACCGCAACGGCAACCTGTTGTGGACCGACGGCGCACCAACACTATCGGCGATCGATGCCGGGCTGGCGCCGTTGCTCGGCATCGGCAGCGATCATGCCAACAGCATCTCGGGCATGCTGGCGCGCCTGCCTGTCTCGGTCGCGACAACCTCGCAGGCATCCGCCAGCGCGGTCGGCGCCCGCCTGACGCTGGACTTGCCGTTGCAGGCGCTCAGCCAGCAGGTACTGGACTGCATCGGCATGCGGCGCGGCCGCTGGAACGGCAAGGACTGCGCCGGTGGCCATGCCGCGCCGGAAGGCCGCCACGCGGGCATGGTCATCCTCGACACGGAGACCGGCGACATCCTCGCCGCCGCCGGCGCCGGTGCGGGCGAAGTCAACGCCGCCAACTGGAGCGAGGTGCGCGACTTCGACCGCACCAGTCCCGCACGCAGCCCGCTGCGCCTGCCGGCGCTGCAGCATGACGGCGGCGCGCACCAAAGTCCCGGCTCCACGTTCAAGGTGGTCAGCGCGCTGGGATTGGAAATGGCGGCGAAGGGCGATCCGCAAATCGATGCGCTGTTGGGCGGCATGCCGCTGCCCGCCATCAACCGCCTGGCGCAACAGCGTGGCTTCGGTTTCCAGACGGACGCCGCCAGCTATCCGCTCAATCCGCGCCTGGCCCACATCACCAACTACCACGAGCAGAGCGTGGACCGGCGCGCGCAGGACGGCCGCCTCGGCCTGGCGCAGGCCCTTACCTACAGCATCAACACCTGGTTTGCCTGGTCCGGCGAGTTGAGCGACCATAGCCTGTTCGGCCGCGCCGACGGCGGCGCACCCGACCTGCAGGCGCTCGACGCCGATGCCCTTGATTCGGTGCGCCCCATCGTCGCCGCCGCGCATCGCCTCGGCTTCGAGCAGGCGCTGCGTCTCGACGGGGGCCTGCTGCCGGCCGATTTCAACTGGCGCAGCTGGGATGCGCTGCAAGCCACGCCGTCCCATCTCGATCCCATCCACACCCGCCACGAGCTGCGGCAAATGTCGATCGGCTTGCGCATGCAGACCACGCCGCTGCAGATGGCGCTGGCCGCCGCCGCGGTCGGGCAGGGCAAGGTGGTGCAGCCGCGCATGCTGCTGACGCTGGGCCGCTCTGCCAGCACGGTGCCGGAGATGAAGCCGATCGGCATCCGGCTGGACCGCATCAAGGCCGGCATGAAGGGCGTGGTCGATGTCGGCACCGGCGCCGGCGCGTTCGGCGGCGCCGCGCTTGTAGGCGTGCGGCCCGGCCTGTACGGCAAGACCGGCACCGCGCCGAGCGGCGAGGACACCGCCACCGTCTGGTTCACCGGCTGGCTGGAGCCCGGCAGCCTGCCCGGCCAGACGCACAGGCTGGCGATGGCGGCCTTCGTCAGCCACTCGGAAGCGACCGGCGGCGAGCATGCGGCGCCGGTGCTGGCGGCGGTGTTGTCGACGCTGGCGGCGCAGAACCGCGAACAGAAGGGGAAATAGCCTTGTAAACGGGACAATGAAATCGCTCCGTTTGTGGCATGATTTTGAGGCGTCCGCCATAGCGCGCTTATTTTCGTTTTTCTATTATTGACAGGACTGTATGCGCTTGCCAGGAACCCGGTATCAGGAGCACGGCTGGGAACAAGTGCGCAAGCTGCTGGGACATTGCTCGTTACAGGCATTCCGGCAGCTTGAGATGCACCACGTGTCCGACCCCGGGCAGCATGCTCCGCTGCTCGATGCCTACACCGATGCGGTAGCCGCAGCCTTGCGCGCGGGCGCCCGTTCGGCGCGCGCCGAGGCGGAGGGCAATAGCTACGGCGACAGCGTCTACGAGCTGTCGCTTAGCCTGATGTTTGAATTGCAGGCGCAGCCGGCGTTCTGGCTGGCGTTCATGGCGGCCGTGGCTAGCGAGCATGCGCGCAGCGGCGCCTTCTGGCACGATGCCGCCGCCGAGGGTGTGATGCGCAAGAAGATCAACGACATGTACGCCAGCCTGCGCGACAAGGTCGACGCCGACAACTACATCGTCGCTACGGGTCGCGACTGCTCGCCCAATAAAATCTACACCTACCGGATGCTGGACACGGCCTACCGCGAGATCGCCGGCCTGTTCGCCGACTGGCGGCAGCACGCGGCGCAGGTCGGCGCGATACTGGGGCGTCCGCTGGACGGCAGCCCGATCGAGGTGCGGCAGATGAAGGCCATCGGCGGCTGCAAGGCCGAGTGGATCATTCGCTGGAGCGAGACGCTGGAGCGGTTCGGCGGCTCGCCGGGCCCGCTGCATACCAAATCCAAGCGCTTCGCCAGTCTGAAAAACAGTCCGGACAAGATCGCGGCGATGTTGACCGAAATCGGCGATTATGAGGAATTGTCGGCCAATATGGACCGTGCCAACGACTGGCAGGGCGAGGCCGGCGAAGCTGCCTTGTGGCTGGAAGACTACTGGCGCGTGATCGGCGAGTCCGAACAGCAGGAAGCGCAGGGCGGCTTGCAGGACGAGGACCGTCTGCTCGATGCACCCGCCACCGACGAATTCGACCTCGCCGCCGATGCTGAGAGCCTCGACGACGGCGCGCTGGCGGATTCGCCGCCGGCAAGCGCGGAACAACTGACGGTGGAGCAGTCGGTTGCCGGCGCGCTTTCCTTGCCCCCCCGCTATCTGGAATTGGCGCGGGCCGCGCAGGAGGCAGGCAGCTGGACATTGCGCATCCTGCGCGACGAAACGCTGCCGATCCGGCTGGCCGTGTACCAGAAACTGCTGGGCGCGGCCGACGACACCTACCCGGACGCCTGGCTGGACCCGGCTACCGGCGAGCTGCCCACATTGCAGCAACTTGCGGCTTTGGACCAGATTTCGATGCCGACGCTGCGCAAGCGCCGCAATGAAGCGATCGACAAGCTGTACGCGGCCAACATCAACACGGCGTTGGCGGCGAAATGAAGGAGAACGAATTGAAATCAGCACAAGATGAGCAAGACGCACGGCTGCGGGAGCGTATGCTGCTGGCGCGCGCCGCCCCGGGCGACCGCCTGATGCTGGCCGACGCCACGCTGCTGGCGGCGCTGGACGGCAGCCGGGTGCTGACACCGAACGAGCGGCAGGCGCTGGCGGCGTCGCCGTTGACGCTGCGCCGGTTCCGTCAACTGTCGCTGGAGCGTCGCGCCGGAGGGGCACAGTCTCAGTCTCAGTCGCAGCCGCAGGCCGCCAACGATCCGGTATGGAGCGGCAGCAGCGGCATGCTGCGCGCGGCCTCCAGCGCGGTGGCGCTGGAATCGCTGGTGACCGACGATAACTGCTGGACGCTGCACTTCCTGCCGCAGGGGGCAGGCTGGCAGGTGATATTGAGCCTGTCGCCGGAAGCGCCGTTCGCGGCGCGCCTGCTGCGCGAGCAGGGTTTGCTGCGGGTGATAGACGGCGGCGGCGCCATCGTGCTGCAAGGACGGCTGGATGCCGACGGCGAGTGCGAACGCAGCTGGCCTTTCGCCATCGCGCCGGCGCAGCACTTCCAGCTGTACGGTGCGGGATTCGCCGTCGAACCGGTAGCGCCGTAGACCATGGGCTTATTTTCCCGGCGCCGCAAACCGGCCATCGATACCGATGGCCTGGGAGTCAACCTGATCGCGCTGCGGCTCGATCAGGGCGACGTTGCGCCGGCCCAGAGTACGGTGGTGATCTTCAACGCCGGCGGTCATGCGCGCCGCGCAGGCGCCGGCAAGGTGTCGTGCGAGCAGGGCGAGACGGTGTTCTGTTTCCATCCGGGACCGTACACGGTGGACTTGATCCCGTTCGCCGCCGCGCCGGAATGGGGCTTGCGCCTGCGCTTCGTGGTCGATTCGGCCAATCCGCGCGTGACCCAACAGCGCTTCGACCTGTATTTGTACAGCGAAGCGGCGGGGCGCCTGCTGCTGGACGATTTCGCCGCCGCTGCACAGACGGCGTTGCAAACCGAGCTGGCACAGGGCGCACTCGATCTGCCGCCATGCACGTCGGTGGAGGAATGGCACGCGTTTCGCGCTGGCCTGAATCAGTTGATGTACACGCGCTACGGCATCACGGTGGACGATTGCGTGCCGGTTGACCTGGGCGAGCAAATCGACTTCGCCGACGTACTGAAAGCCCGCGCCGCCGCCGAAGCCATCGCCCACAAGGCCGCCGAAGCCGTCGCCCACACGGCCGCGCAAGCAGTTGCCGCCGGCGCGGCTACCGCAATGTCGGCCGCCGCCACAATCCCAGCCGCGCCGACCGACTTCGCAGCGCCCACCACCGATCACTCGCTGCCAGACCTGCCGGTCGCTGCCCCTGCCGGCCCTGCGGGCACCACGCCGCAGGCCCCGCAGCAGGATGCCCGTGGCCTGCGCCGCCTGTTCATCGAACTGCCCGTCCTGAGCAGCGAACTGCGGCTTCTGACCCTGCCAGGCGGTTTGCCGGTCTTCCAGCAGCACCAATCCCTGCTGCTGCGCCTCGGCATGGCAGTCCTGAACGTGAACACGATGCCGGCTCTGGCCTGGGCCGCCCCCGACCAGCCGCTGGAGCCTGAGATACAAGTCCGGCGCACCAACCAAACCATGATCGCAGTGGCGGCGATGGACGAAGCCTGGTCCCTGCTGGCCCGCCTTCAGCTGGCCAGCCACGCGCAATGGCCGGCATTGCTGGACGAAGCGGACCGCATTTGCGCCAACCTGGAAACCGGCCTCGCGCTGCGCCGCGCCACGCAGGCTCCCGAACCTGGCACTGGCCTCGAGCGTAAGGAACCATCGCTATGAACACATTCTCCGCCAGCGTGGTGCCCACCAACGCCGAGTGCCGCTGCGTGCTGGCCGACGGCCGCGTCCTGACGATTACCGCCAGCCGCCGCCCGCGTGCCAACCGCGCCGACGTCAAATGCACGGCGCCCGGAGCGTCCGCCGCCGCACAACGGATGCAGGAAGTCGTCCGCCTGGCGCGCCATACGGAGGCGCGTCTCGACAGCCGCGACCAGGTCGTACTCAGCATGGACATCGCTCCGGCCGCCACCGATCGCGACTGGGAACTGGCGGCCGTACTGGCGGACCGCATGGTGCGCGGCCTGTTCGAGCCCGATCCGGCAGCAAGAATCCACGCGCATGGCTGGTCCGACCACTGGCAGACCGGCCGCGTGCAGGGCGATCCGGTGCTGGCCGTTGCCCGCGCCTCGGCGCACCTGGCGGCCGAAGACAGCCTTATCGCGGGCGGCACGGCGCCCGGCGATAGCGCCAGCCGCAGCGTGCAGATATCCCATCTTGGCGCGCTGAGCGGCCATGCCGACCCGTCGGCCAGCGTGTCCACCGTGCGCGCCTGGTTCCCCCTGCACAGCGGCGGCGTCAACGACAGCCTGGCATGGGTGGAGGTCAGCGTGTTCCCGATCGACGCCGATGCCGCCGTTGCTGCTGAAGAAGACACCATCGCCGCGCCCGGCCTGGACCCGAGCGCCCAGCTGGAAGTGCGCCAGACGCTGGCGGCCGCCCGCCACTTCGACGGCAAAGGGCTGGGCCGCTGGCGCAGCGTGGTGCGCTTCGGCCAGCCGCGCTTCCAGGGCGGCTCGTACCAGTTGGCGCTGGTGATGGCGGACCGACTCGCCAGAGGGCGCGAGTTCGTGCCGCGCGGCCGCATCATCGCCACCGGCTGCTCGAATGCCTGGCATGCGGGCCGCGTCGAGACGGTCGAGGGGCGCGAACCCAAGCTGGACTTGATATTGAAGCAAGTGAATGCAGGCGACCGGGTGCTGCTGCCCAGGGACTGGCAGGACCAACTGCCAGCCGGGTTCAGCGCCGCGTTGCGGCAGAAAGGCGCGAGCCTCGCCTGCATAGACCGTATCGGCATGATCTGATGATGGGTTGAATCGTGCGCAAGAATGAAATCGGGCCCGCCCTGCTAAAATCGGCACAAGCGAGGGCAGCCCGGAAGATGAATCGAAGAAGGAGTCTGACATGTTCCAAATGTTTGGTTTTGGCGGCGTTAAATGCCCGCGGTGCGAGCACAAAAACGACGACCAGTCGGGCTACTGCAAGCACTGCGGTTTGACCTTGGGCGCCCCGCGCAACGAACCTGTCCTGCGCGACAACCGCTGGATCCCGGGCGACGACGAACTGGCCGTCTACTTCGGCGTCAGCGCCTTGTCCGGTATCTTCACCAAGACGCTGCGGGTGCCCGCCACCGCGCGCGCTTACATCCTGCAAGCCGACAAGGCCACCGAGGTGCCTCAGGGCGAATATGAAATCGAAGGCTTCTTCACCCGCCTTAACCATCTGCTGCGCAGCCAGAGCGCCGAGATCCTGATCACCCGCAGCGCGGCGCTGCCGGTGGAGTTCTCGTTCAGCGACCTGCATACGTCCGAGCACCTGAAGGTGTCGGCGCGCTTCACGGTGTCCATCCGCATAGAGAACGTCCCCGCGTTCGCCCAGCATTTCATGACCGTGCCGGGTACGGTCAGCACGCTGCATCTGCACGATCTGCTGGAACCGTCGGTGCGCCAGCTGGCGGCCGAATTCGTCGGCGGCCGTTCGATGCGCGACATGGCGCACAACGCGGACCTGCGCTTGCAACTGGACGAACGCCTGCAGGCCGCGCTTAAACTGCGCCTGGCCAGCTACGGCCTGGCCGTCGACCGCGTGGAAACCGCGGCGCTGCGCCACGATAAGTTCGACCACAATCGCGAACGCATCGGCACCCTGTGGCTGGTGGCGGACGAGCGTCACGTACAGCTGGAACACGTCAAGCAGCTGGATCAGATCTACGACGAAGAGGAATGGCAGGCCATCTGGCGCGAAGAGCAGAAGATGCGTTCCGAGCTGCGTCGCGCCGAACTGCGCCAGGACGCCAGCGTCAACAAGGCCGAGCTGACGCTGAAGGAATCCGAGCGCATACAGGCGCTGCGCGCGCGCGAGATGGACCTCTACAGCCGCGTGATGGAATCGAAGACCCGCAAGGTCGCGCTGGACAAAGGCGCTGGGACCGTCCTGGCCGATCTGGAACATGAGCTGGCGAAGAACAAGTCCCACCGCGCCGGTGAGCAGGCCGACTGGGAGCATGTGCGCCACCTGGCCCAGATCAAGATGCGCACCGAACTGGAAGTGCTGCAGCAGACCGCCGCCGAGCAGCGCCAGTTGGCGCAACAGCGGTTGTCGCACCAGCTGCGCCAGCAGGCGATTGAAAACCAGATCGCGCAGGCGCTGCTGATCGAAGACGAATCGCACCGCCGCAACGAGCTGCTGGCCTTGCGCGAGCGCGAAAAGGCCGAGAAAGAGCGCGAGCTGCAGATCGAGGCCGAGGCGCACAACACGCGCATCCAGGGGCTGACCTTGGCCAGCGCCGCCCGCCGCCGCGAGGCGGAGCGGGTGCAGGAGTGGGAAGACCAGCTGCAACTGGCGCGCCAGCGCGAACTGCTGCGCGGCGATGCCGTCAAGGACGCGGCCAACGCCGTGCAAGTGGCCGAGATCAGCCAGAAGATCGAGGACTTGAAGCGCTCCGGCGCCCAGGCGGATGCAGTCGCCCAGTACGAAAAGCTGTTGCGCACCATCGAAGCGGATGGCATCCACGCGCGCCAGAACCAGGCGCAGAACAAACAGGCCATGCTGGACCAGCTCGAAGTCGAGGAACAGCGCCAGATCCTCAAGCAAAAAGAGCAGGAGGCCGCCTGGCAGCATGAACTGAAAAAACTGGAGCACGAGCGCGAGGAGAAGGCCGCCCGCTGGAGAGGCGAGTACGACGTGCTGTTGGCGCAGCAGTCGCATGAAATCACGCGCATTGAAACCATCGGCCGCTTGAGCGACAGCGCCAAAGTAGCCACCGCCGCCGCACCGAATGCCGAAGCGCTGACGCAGATAATGAAGTTGCAGATCCAGGGCGGTATGACGCCGGAGCAGATCCAGGCGCTGGCGCAGGTGGTGGCTGCCGAACATGGCGTGACGCCGGCCGAAGCGGCACGCCTTGCGCACGAGCGGGTGCTGGAGGAGCGCGGCCATCGCGACGTGGAAATGGACAAGGACCGCCGCCACCAGCTCGATCTGCTCAATCTGCAGAACGCGGCCAGCGCCAGTGCGCTGACCACGCAGAGCCAGTTGGGCGTGGGCGTGGCCCAGGCAGGCTCCGTACCGCCGCCCGCACCGGTGCCGGTCCGCTACTGCGCCAACGGCCATCCGACGCGGCCCGGCCATCCGTACGACAAATTCTGCGCCGAATGCGGCGTACCTTTAGGTTAAACAGCTTTTGGCAGGAACGGTTACACTTCGTTTAATGATGCAAACAGCAAGAGACAAGATCCGCGAATTGCGGGCCTTACATGATGACGGTCTGCTTAGCCTGCAGGAGTTCGACCGTCGCAAGAACGCCATCCTGGATGCGGAGTACGCGCCGCCGGGAGGCAGCGTCACGGCCTCGCCGTTGCAGGTGCGGCAGGGCACCGAACTGGGATTGATGTCCGGCCAGGAGATCGGCCCGCAGAACCGCCGCTACCGGCTGGAGCGCCTGATCGGCATGGGCGGCATGGGCCAGGTGTGGCAGGCGACCGACCTCGCCACGCACGCGGAACTGGGCCACAGCGAAATGGTGGCGCTGAAGATCCTGCCGCCGCAACTGACCCAAAGCGCCACCCACGCCAAGCTGCTGATCGAGGAAGCGACGCAGGCGCGCAAGCTGGCGCATGAAAACATCGTCCGCGTTTATGAATGGGCGCAGGACCCGGCCACGTCCAGCTATTTCATCATCATGGAATATCTGGAAGGCCAGGACCTCGACGCCTACCTGGCCGCGCAAGGCCCGCTGCCGCTGGAGGCGGTCTACCGCTTGCTGTCGCCGGTGGGCGATGCGCTGCAATATGCGTGGGACAAGCACAAGCTGGTTCACCGAGACCTCAAGCCCGGCAACGTGTTCCTGACCCAGCGCGGCGAAATCAAGCTGCTCGATTTCGGCATCGCTTCGCGCGCGCGCAGCGCCGGCAGCAGTCTCGGTTTGCAGACGCCGAATGCGGGCACCGTCGGTTACCGGGCGCCGGAGGCGGGCACGCATCAGCGCCAGCCGTCGCCCAAGCTCGACGTCTACGCTGTCGCGGTGATGATCTATCAGCTGCTTGAAGGGCGCATGCCGTTCGACGACATGCGTCCGGCCGACTTCCATCCATCGCCTCCGCAGGGTTTGAATCCGGCCCAATGGAAGGTGCTGCAAAACGGCTTCGCCTACGCGCAGGAGCGCCGTCCCGTCTCGGTGAACGAACTGCTGGCCGAGTTGCATCGGGCCGCCGGACCAAGTGAGGAGGAACTGGCCGCGCAGACAAGGCAGGCGCAGGAACGTGAGCAGCAGAAAAAGGCGCAGCAGGAGCAGCAGCTGAAGGAACAGGCGTCGCAGGCCGCCGCCAAGGCCGCCCAGGCCGAGCAGGCGCGCGTCGCGGAACTGAAGCGGCAGGCGATGGCCGCCGAACTGGCGGCGCGCCGCCAGGCGGAAGCGGCGGCGGAAAAGGCCAGGCTCGATCAGCAGCGCCGCGCGATGGAAGCCAAGCAGCGCGCCGAAGCCGAAGCCGCCGCGCTGGCGCGCAAGCAGGCCTTGCGCGAGCAACTGCAGGCGCGGCGCGATGCCGATGCCAAGAAAGCCCGCGACGAACAGGAAGAGCAGCAGCGCAAGGCCGCGCAGCTGAAGGCCGAAGCGGCGTATCGCGCCGAGCAGGAGCGCCATCGCAAGCAGCAGGCGGAGCGCAACGCGGCCGAACTGGCGGCGCTGATGCCGACGCCGGGCAGCCCGGTGGCCGATCCGAAAGGCATACTGCGCGACCGCTTCGTCGACGGCACCGGTGTCGGTCCCGACCTGGTGCTGATCCCGACTGGCCGTTTCCAGATGGGCTCCCACGAACACGAACAGGCGCTGGCGATCAAGGCCGGCGCGCAGAAAAACTGGCTGGACCGCGAAATGCCGCAGCACTGGGTGGGCATCGAACATCCATTTGCCATGGGCCGTTTCCCGGTCACGGTCGGACAGTGGCGCCAGTTCGTGCGCGCGACCGGCTGGGAATCGCAGTCCGATACCGACTGGCGCGCGCCGGGCTTTGCGCAGAACGACGAGCATCCCGTGGTCGGCGTCAGCTGGATGGACGCGCAGCAGTACCTGCGCTGGTTGTCGGAAATGACCGGCCAGCTGTATCGCCTGCCGTCCGAATCGGAATGGGAATACGCCTGCCGCGCCGGCACCAAGACGGCATTCAGCTTCGGCGACACCATCTCCACCGAGCAGGCCAACTACGACGGCAACTACACCTACAACGGCAGCCGTCGCGGCACTTATCTGCAAGGCACCAACAAGGCCGGCATCTTCCAGCCCAATCCATGGGGCTTGTTCGACATGCACGGCAACGTGTGGGAATGGACGCAGGACGTGGTGCACGATAACTACGCCGGTGCGCCTGCGGACGGCAGCGCATGGGAAGAGGGCGGCGATCCGGTGCGGCGCATCCTGCGCGGCGGCTCGTGGCTGTACAACCCGCGTTACCTGCGCTCCGCGGTGCGCAACGGCTTTTCCGCAGTGCTGGCCAACGACATCGTCGGCTTCCGGGTGGCGCGCAAGCTCGTATAGAGTATACTTTCGCCTTCTTTTTAATACCTGGATCAAAACGATGAGCGCCTTGCCACCATGCCCGAAATGTAATTCCGAATTCACCTACGAAGACGGAGCCCAGCTGGTTTGCCCGGAATGCGCGCACGAATGGAGTGCCGCCGCGGGCGAGGCAGCCGAAGAGGGCGCCCGTGTCTACAAGGATTCCGTCGGCAACATCCTGCAGGACGGCGACACCGTCACCGTCATCAAGGACCTGAAACTGAAGGGCGGCGGCGGTACCGTCAAAGTCGGCACCAAGGTCAAGAACATCCGCCTGGTCGACAGCGACCACGATATCGACTGCAAGATCGACGGCTTCGGCGCGATGAGCCTGAAAACCGAGTTCGTTAAAAAAGTCGTGTAATCAGCCCAGCCGCTCCAGCGCGAAGTCCACGAAACTGCGGACCTTGGCGCTGGGCCTGGACTCCGGCCGCCGCACGATGTGCAAAGGCCGCGACGGCAGTTCCCATCCGGCCAGCAGCCGCACCAGCGTTCCCTTTTCCAGCGCAGGTTCCATCAGCAGATCGGCCTGCGCCACCACGCCCATGCCGGCGATGGCCGCCGTCACCAGCGAGGCGCCGGTGTTGCTGACGAGGGAGCCCTGTGCCATCACCTCCACTTGTTCGTCGCCGCGCCGGAAGCGCCATGTCGTGCTGGCTCCCGCAAACGCCAGGCAGTTGTGGCTGGCCAGTTCCGCTGGATGGCCGGGTGTGCCGCGCCGCCGCAGATATTCGGGGCTGGCGGCAACCAGCACATGGCCCGGTTTCAGGGCGCGCGCGATCAGGCCCGTGTCGGCCAGCGGGCCTGAACGGATCGCCACGTCGACGCCTTCCTCCACCATGTCGACCACCCGGTTGCTCAGCACCAGATCGATCTTCACCTGCGGGTACAGGGCCGCGTAGGCGCCGATGACGGGCGCCAGCCGGTGCTCGCCGTAGGTGGCGGGCGCCGAGATGCGCAGGCTGCCCTGCGGTTCCGCGCGCAGATGCTCGGCCACGCGGTCGGCCGCCTCCACGCCGGCTAGCACGTCGCGGCAGCGCTCCAGGTAGACCGCGCCGATTTCGGTCAGCGACTGCCTGCGCGTGGTGCGCTCGATCAGGCGCGCTCCCAGTTCCCGCTCCAGCGCCTGCACATGCTTGCCGACCATGACCGACGACATGTCCAGCGTTTGCGCGGCGGCGGCGAAGCTGGGCGCCGTGGCGGCCGCCACGAACACCTGCATGCTACGGAGTTTGTCGCTCATATTCGGAATTAAAAGTTACGAATATCCGAAATATTAGCTCATTTATGCCTTGAATGCTTTGAATAATACTGGAGCCTCATTCAACAGCAAGGAGGTCATCATGGCAGCATATGCAATCGGCTCGCTCACCCTGCGCAACTCGGATTGGGTGGCGGAGTACAGCGCGCACATGCCGGCGCTGGCGCAAAAACACGGCGGCAAGCCATTGGCGAAGGCCGCGCCGGTAGTCCTGGAGGGCGCGCCGGCGGTGCCTGAAACGCAGATCATCGTCGAGTTCCCGTCGATGGAACACGCGCAGGCCTGGTACGACGATCCGGCGCACGCGCCGCTAAAGAAGCTGCGCCAGGGAGGCTCTGACTTTTCGATGGTGCTGGTGAACGGCCTGTAGAGCGATTGCAGGCATTTGGGGGAGGCGCAACCCGGCCAAACGGTGTAAATTGACGGTTTTGACAATGCCGCTTTCGAGGAACACCGTATGACTATCAAAGTACTGCGCGACCAGTCGCTGCCGATGCGCCACATAGTCCATGTGCGCAACCACATCCTGTCGACCGATGGTTCAGTCGAGGAGGGCGGCAGCGATGCGGGTCCTTCGCCGCATGACCTGTACGATGCGGCGCTGAGCGCCTGCAAGGCCCTGACCGTGGTCTGGTATGCCAAGCGCAAGAACATCCCGCTGGAGCACGTGGAAGTGAGCATGGAACGCGACGCCAGCGAAGAGCGCCAGGGCACCTACCGCCTGGCCGCGACGCTGCACCTGACCGGCGACCTGTCCGAGACGCAGCGCGCGGAACTGCTGGCGGCCGCGCAGAAATGTCCGATCCACAAACTGATGACTTCCGTGACCACCGAAGTCACCACCGTGCTGGGATAAGATCATGACGATTTCAAATCTGCTCAAGGGCCATGAAAAAGATCTGGGCGGCGGCTTTGTCGTGCGCCGCTACCTGCCGTCTTCCGTCAAGCAGGCGGTCGGCCCGTTCATCTTCTTCGATCATTTCGGTCCGGTCGACGTGCCGCTGGACGCCGACCACGACGTGCGTCCGCATCCGCACATCGGCCTGTCCACCGTGACCTACCTGTTCGAGGGTGCGATGGATCACCGTGACAGCATCGGTTCGGTGCAGCGCATCGAGCCGGGCGCGATCAACTGGATGACCGCCGGCCGCGGCATAGTCCATTCCGAGCGTACGCCGAAGGATCTGGTCGGCAAGCCGCACCGCACGCACGGGCTGCAGCTGTGGGCCGCGCTGCCGCTGGCGCATGAAGAGGACGAACCGGGCTTCTGCCACACGCCGGCCGGCGATATTCCGGAGTTCAACGTCGACGGCGCGCGCGTACGGGTGCTGGTCGGCGCGGCCTTCGGCAAGACCTCGCCGGTCAAGACCTACAGCCAGACCTTGTACCTGGACGTGACGCTGAAAGCTGGCCACGAGCTGGCCCTGAGCAGCCTGCCGGCCGAAGCGGCGATCTATCCGATTACCGGCGAGCTGGCGATCGACGGCACGCCGCTGGCGCTGCACACCATGGCCTTGCTCGATACGGCCAGCACGCAGCTGGTCAAGGCCGGTTCGGATGCGCAGTTCGTGGTGATCGGCGGCGAGCCGCTGGACGGCCACCGCTTCATGTCGTGGAACTTCGTCTCGTCGAGCAAGGAACGCATTGTCAAGGCCGGCGAGGATTGGGAAGCGCAGCGCTTCGACAAGGTGCCGGGCGAGACCGAGTTCATTCCGCTGCCGGCCAAAAAACCGCTGGCCTGACGCCAGGCGCTAGACGGAAGCGTCCTGCGTCGAATCGGCGGGAGCCTTCTCCTGCCGGTCGAGTGCCGTAATCGCCTGGCGCAGCACGCCGCGCAGGTTCTTGGCGGCGTCCGCATCGATGCGGCCCATGTCCAGATACAGGTCCAGGCCGTCGCTATGCTCGCTGAAGACCTGCAGCGTGCTGCCGTCTTCGTCGAGCATGCCGTCGATCGCGTAAGGCACCACCTCGCGCGCAATGCCCTTCATGCTGACCGGCGCCAGCGCGTGGCCGGCCACGATGTCGCGCACCAGCGCATAGGTTTCGTAGCTGACGACGATGCCTCCGGCCGGCGCGATCGATTGCAGCCGCGCCGCCAGGTTTGCTTCCGCTCCGAGGATCGTATAGTCCATGCGGTCGTTGCTGCCGAAATTGCCCACATTGCAGAAGCCCGTGTTGACGCCCATGCGCACGCGGAACGGCGCTTCCACGCCCAGCTTGCGCCATTGGACGTTGAGCTTGGCCAGCGCATGCTGCATTTCGATCGCCATGCGCAGGCAGTTGCGCGCATCCTCCGCCGTCCCCCTGGTTTCCGGGTCGCCGAAGAACACCAGGATGGCGTCGCCGATGAACTTGTCGATGGTGCCTCCGTGGCGGATGGCGATGGTCGACATGGCGGTGAAGTATTCGTTGATCAGTTCCGTCAGCGCTTCCGGTTGCAGCGATTCGGTCAGTTCGGTGAAGTCCTTGATGTCGGAAAAGAAGATGGTCAGTTTCTTGCGCTGCGTGTTCAGCGCCACGTCCATCTCGCCGCTGAAGATGCTCTTGTAGATTTGCGGCGACAGGTAGTGCGAGATCTTCATCGACACGGCGGCCAGGAAGTCGTTGGCGCCGGCCAGGTCGGCATTCATGCGCCGGATCACGGCGTTCTGGCGTCGTTGCAGCAGGATGAAGCCCAGCCCGGTGGCCGCCGCGAACAGGAAGTAGGCCAGGCTGTATTTGAAGGACCACAGGCTGGTGCTGACCGCGTCGTGTATCGTCACTTCCTGCAGGCCGCGCACGTCGCCGATCTTCCAGTCCTTTTTCATGCTGTCCGGGTGGTTGTTGTGACACTGAACGCAGGCTGCGCTCATCAGCACCGGCGCCACCAGGCGCACGCGCGTGTCGCTGCCGCTGGAACTGGCCAGTATGATGGGGGGCTGGTCAGGACGCGCGCGCAATGCCGTCAGCGAGTTCTTTTCGAACTCGTCGAGTGAGTGCGGTGCGCGGCCACGGAATGGATAGTCCGAGATGAAGCGGTAGCTGACGTTGGACTGCCGGTCGGCGATGACGCGGCCCAGTTCCAGCGACAGCGTGGCGGGGATGGGAATCGCGCCGGGCACCGTCTCGTAGTTATGGATGACCTGCGTGTCCTTGCCGTGGTTGCCGAGGACGCGCCCGACCACGGCGCTGCTGTAGTAGCCGCGTATGCTGGCGATCATGGAGTTCAGGTCGACCGCCTGGCTGCGCAGGCGCGCGGCGGCGATATTCTGCATGTCGAGCCACACCGCAAGCGGCAGGCCTGCCAGCAGCAGGATCAGCGCCGCCAGCGCGATGCGCTCCCAGCGGCGGGTATGAAGACGGCTTGGTGCGCGCACGGTGATGCCTGTCTGGTTGTGATAATGTTGACGATATTATCACGAGGCAACACAAAAAATATAAAATTTACAATTATTTTAAGCGGTGGACATGGCGTTGGCAGCCAGCGTGCTATGCAAGTCGGTGGCGCCGGTGCGGATGATCCAGTGTTCCGGATATGGATCGCTGGCGAAGCGGTTGTGACGGGGGATGCGGCTCAGCTTATCGAGCGGCGTGGCCGGGGCCAGCGCGGTTTCCTTGCCGGTCAACTGATCCAGATGCCAGAAGCCGCCGTCGCGGTGCAGCAGCAGCGGCAGCGCGGCCGCGTGCGGCGCGGCGGCAAACTGCTTGAGCGGATAACCCGGATGCGTTTCCGGCATCAGCAGGTAGAAGCATTCGGCGTTGGCGCCCTGGTCGATACGGTGCAGGATCACGCCGTGCGGCATGATGGCCGACACCGACAGCACCACGATGCCCTTGATGCTGGCACTGAGTTCGATGCGCATGCCGAGGCGCAGCGCGGTCGGCTTGTGCTTGCCCGGCCAGACGCCGTCCAGCAGCGTGCCGTAGCGCGACACGTCTTCGATTTCAAAGCCCTGGCCCGAGCGGCGTATCACCGCGTGGCGGCCGGACAGGCGGCGCGTGAGGCCGTTGGTGTCCTGGCCGTCGGCGCTGTAGTGGGTCAGCAGCACGTCCGATTCCGGATCGACCAACTCGAAGCGGCCCAGCACACATTCTTCCATCGCGAACAGGCGGATCTGGCGCTGGGCGCCGGCTTCCGGCGCGGCGTTGACCAGGCAGGCCGCGCGGCTTGGGTGCGGATGCATGGCGGCGCCGACCGGCATGTCGATCTCGATCAGGTCTTCGTCCCAGGCGATGGTAGAGAAGCCCAGGTCGACCTTGCCGGCCGGGGCGTTCAGGTCCAGGTGCGCGATGCCGGCGTTGCGGGCGGTGACGTCGATGTCGAGGCTGTCGCCGCCTTGCGCGCTGACGCGGGCGATCGAGGCGTCGTCGGCCATCACGCGCACGTTCTTGTGGGTGCTGAGGAAGATGCGGTGGATTTCGGTCAGCGTCGCATCCAGGCGCGGCACCAGGATGACGAAGGTGCACACCCATTTGCGCGACGCCAGTTCGGCATGCTGGCTAAGCAGCTCGATGCTGATCTGGTATTGGCCGTGCTCCTTGCCGCGCGACGAAAACTCGACAAACACCGGCCGCCACTCGCCGTTGGTGGCGCGCACGAAGTGCTGGCGCGAGGCGCCGTTGGGGATCAGGTCCGATTGCAGTTGCAGCGTCAGCTGCGGCGCGCAGGCTTCCGGCATGCCGCGCAATTCCATCTTCAGCGTCTGGCGGCCGCCGGCGGCGCGCGGGTCGAAGCCGCTGATGTGCAGTTGCGGACGCTCGGACTGGGCCCGTTGCAGCGGGCGGGCATAGGTCGAAGGCGCGTGGTTGGCAGCGAGGTTGGCTGAAGCAGCAGGGCTGGCATCAAGCACCGTGCCGGGCTGGCCGGAACGGGTGCGGCGCACGGCACTCAGCAGGTCATAGCTGGAGGGCTCTGCTTGGGCGTGACCGCCTTCACAAGCTTGCGCTCCTGGCATGACCCAATAGGTGCAATGCGGGTGCTGGGCATTACTGCATTTTTTCATGGCTAACCGACCGATGGGATACCCGTCAGTTTATGCGGTTTTCACTCTGTTTGGCAATCAAACGTACATCTGTTTGACTTATTTCCGGCCGATGGCGGGCACTGCGTGATCGACGCAACACCCGGTCGGCGCACCGCGTCAAAAATGCGACGGTATTGATGCGGTGGGTAGTGCCGTTTCGTCAACGTTGCCATCGTATGGCGCGCCGGCCGGCGACGCACAGCGCAGCACGATGGCGCTGAGATTGTCGATGTGGAGCTGGGGCGGCGGATGGTCGGCGTAATCATTGAACAACGCGTCCAGGCCGGTGCCGGCGGAATGGCCGGGTTGGGCCAGCAGCGCCGGCCAGCGCGCGATCCATTCCAGCGGCCGGCCGCAGGACCAGAAGCCGTCGGTGGCGAGGAGGTAGGTGGCGTCCGGGCGCAGCGTCAGCGCGCGGCGGTCGGCCAGCTGGCGCAGGAAGGGCGGCAGGTTGGCCGGGCCGAGCGGCAGCAGTTCATTGTCGAGCACCTGCGGATTGGCGAAGGCGTTGCCGAGGATGTAGGCCTGCGAGATCTGCGAACGGTGCTCGCCGTGCACCTGCTGCCACCATTCCTGCTCGCCGAGCAGGCCGTGCATGGCGAAGGATGTGGCAGGCACGTGGTCCACCGTCAGCGGCCGCGCGCCGTCGGCGGTGATCTCATACAGCCGCGAGTCGCCGGCGTGGTATAGCATGGTCGCGGCGCCGGGCGGGATTTCCAGCAGCGTCAGCGTGGTGCCGGGGCGGCGGAAGCTGTCGTTGTCGCCGTGCTGGCGGAACTGGCTTTGCAGGCGGCGATGCAGGTCGTCGAGGCGGCTGTCGAGGTCTTGTTGCGTGCCGCAGGCGGGAATCAGCAGCAGGCCGGCGGCGACGGCTTCGGCGGCTTCGCGGCCGTGGCCGTGGCCGCCCATGCCGTCCATCACGGCCAGGCGCACGTGGCCGCGCGGCCAGTCGGTCAACTGCACGCTGTGCGGCACCTGGTTGTGCAGGAAGACGGCGCGGCCGGCGGCATCGACGATGAGCAGGTTGTCCTGGTTTTCCGGCACCTGCAGCTTGCTGATGCTGGCGCTGCTGCGGGCGGCGATGTCGAGGCCGGGGCCGAAGTCGAGCGGATCGGTAATTCTGGTCATCGGTGCTGGCGTCGTGACGCGGGAGGCGAAAGGCCACAGCTTAGCCGAAAACAGGCTGGCGGCGGGAGAATGCGGAGCAGTGCGGGCCGGCGTCATTCGCCGCTCCGGCGCAGCCACAGGCTGCTGACCCAGCCGGTGCTTTCGCGCCCGGCCACGCTGGCCTTGATTTGCCACCAGTCGCCGCGCTGTTCGCCGGTCGGCGTGACGACGGAGCCGGCCGGCACGATGACCAGCCGCGCCGCATGCACGCCGGCCGCGGTACGCAGGTTCAGGTCGCGGTGGACGGCGAACGGCTTGCCGGCGATGAGCGGCTCGCCGGCGTCGCGCGCCGCCGCTGCGATCGCAGCAGTGGCGGCAGTGGCGGGTTCGGTCGCGCCGGGGAGCGGTGCAGGTCCGGTTGCAGCCCTGCCGTGCGCCGCGTACAAAATCAGGCTGCCGAAGCCCCATGCGCCGACCACCATGATCAGCAATGCGCGGGCATTGGGACGGCGCCACCACTGGCGCGGCGTCAGGTAGGCGGCCAGGAACAGCGTGATCACCAGCCCCGCCGCGAACGCGCCCACCGCGTAGAGTTTAGCCGTTTCCATGCAGGCTCCCCGTGTGCTTACGCGTCGAAGCGCAGCACGTAGTGGCCGGCCACCAGGTGATGGCCATGCGGCAGCAGATACGGCACATCCGTGCTGGCGTCGCCGATGCTGGCGACGAATTCCAGCTTGTCGTCGAGGTGGTACAAGGCCTGCGTGGCGCTGAGCCGGCCGATCTTGTAGCCCTTGGCCGACGTCTCGAAGCTGAACGCGTTGCGCGACAGGCCGATGCGGTCCGCGCTGGCGGTGTTGGGGCCGTCGGCGCGTTTCATGAAGGCCGGCGAGTCGAGCAGGCGCAGCGCGGCCAGCATCGGCGAATTGCGGCCGAAGGTAAAGCGCGCGCCGTTGGCGACGGCGGCGCCGACCGGCCGCGCAAGGCAGACCACTGCGCGATAGCGGTCCGCCATTTGCGGCGCGGCGGGCAGCAGCCGGATCGCATGCGAATCCACCGGTGTGAAGGTGGCCGGGGCGCCTATGCGCTGGCGGCCGTCGGCGGTGCAGGCGTACAGCTCGTCGGCGGCATCGACGATGAAGCTGATCACCGGCGTGCCCTCGGCGGACAGCGCCAGCGAGCGGTTGAACGGCAGCTCCAGCGATTGCGCGCCGGTGTCGCGGTAACGGCTCAAGCGCGGCAACGCCAGCGCCACCAGGCTGACGCGCTGCTGCGACACCGGGGCGTAGGTGGCGTCGCTCTCGCCGAAGTTTTGGCCCGGCTTGTTCGCCGGCTTGTGGCTGACGGGGACTGCGGTCTGGTCCAGCGGAGCGCCGTCGATGCGGCTCTGCCAGACCGCCGGTTTGGCGGAACGGGCGGCGTCGCGCGTGGTGCCGGCGGCCGGAATGCTGATCGTATCGCCGGCTGCGGCATGCGCCGGCGGCGTGGCGGCGGCAGCGGCTGTGCGGGCGATCTTGAGCAGCAGGCGCGGACTGCCGCCGGGTACTTCTCGCGTGGACTTGATGGTGTAGCAGCCGCTGCGCGGATCGAAGCGGCAATCGTAGGCGTCTTTCGGGCGCATCTGCACCACCGGCGGCGCATCCGGACCGTCGTTGATGACCAGGATGGCGCCGTCCGGACCGAACGGCCAGCCGCTGGCGACGAAGCTGGCTTCGCCGCCTTCGCCGCCGATCAGGGCCAGGCGCTGGTTGGGGTAAATCGGGCAGACCGGATGCCAGATGGCGCTGTCGCGCGACACGCTGACGTTGTACAGGATCTTTTCGTCGGCGGCGGGCAGGTACACCGCATGACCGAACTTGACCTCGATTTCGCCCGGCGCCAGCGACGATGTGCCGACCACGTCATAGCGCACCTGGTCGCCGCCGAGCAGGTCGCCGAAGTCCTTCTGGTGCAGCGCCGTCAGCGTTTGCGCCAGGTCGCGGGCGCGCGCGCCGCGCGTGAGGTGGTAGTCGTCGTCGACTTCTTCTTGCGGCAGCATCAGCGTGACATGGGAGAAGCAGCGCGTGGCGGCGCGGCCTTTGTGTTCGCGCGGGCTGCGCTCCAGCAGGTCGCGCAGCAGCGGGCGGCGCGAAAACAGCGCCAGGCCCGGCGCCTGCCAGATCGCTTCCGCGTTGAAAACGTCGGGGATGCGGCCCAAAACCTGGTGTTGAACATAGATCGGCATGATTCATTCTCCTTCTAAAGATGGCGCGCTGATGGCACTAAACGCTAGCAGGGGGCAAAGGAAAAACAGCAAATGGCTGCCGCCGGCGGACAGGAAACTCATGGGCTGGCCCATGATGGGGAAGATCGCCAGGTTGGTGCCCCAGGACAGCAGGAAGTGGCCGAGCACGAAGGCGCCGCCGCCGCACAGCGCGAAATAGCGGAAGCGGCCCGACCATGCGTGGCGGAAGCCGCCCGCGCCGGCGCCGGCCTTGTAGGCGCGGGCGGCGCTGATGGCTATGCCGGCCAGGAAGGCGGCCTGCGTCACCCACAGCAGCAGTCCGCCGGCCAGCCCGTGGCGGTTGAGGAAGAACGAGGCCGCGAAGTCGTCCTGCACGGCGGGGATCTGCACGGCGCTGCCGGCCGACATGCCCAGCGAACGCAATCCCATCCAGTGGTCGGCGCCCAGCCAGCCGCCGTCCGCAATGGCGCGGGCGCCCAGCAGCAGCTGTTGCCCGGTGTGCGGGTGCTCGGCGGGATTGAGCCAGACCAGGAAGCGGTCGGCGTAGAAACCCCAGCGTATCAGGTCGTCCGTGCCGACGCAGCGCAGGTAGACGATGGCGCCCGCCGCCGTCAGCGCCATGACGATCAGCGCCGCGGCCAATTTGTGGTTGCGGGCGGCGACGGCGTAGGCAAAGGCCATGACGGTGCTCCAGACCAGCAGCAGGATCAGCGGCGAGAAGTCGTCCACCTGCACCAGCGACAGGCCGAGCAGGGCGATGAACAGCAGCGCGGGGGCGATCAGCTGCAGCCAGCGCGCGCCTTGTTCGGACAGGCGCTGCGGTCCGCTGTGCCAGTTGAAGCGCAGCGCGAGGCAGTGGGCGGTGAGGGCGGTCAGGGCCAGCTTGGCCAGTTCGACCGGCTGCAGGTCGAAGACGCCGGTTTCGTCGCCCCATAGTACCTGTGCGGCCAGCGCGGCCAGCGCCACGGCGGCGAATGCGGCGAGCATCCATTCGATGCTGCGTTGCCGCAGGTGCGTTCCGCGCGCCGCCTGGCGTAGTGCCCAGAGGCGCAGCATGGCGCCGAGGCCGAGACCGATGGCCAGCAGCGCCGCGCTTTTCTGGTAGTAGCGCAGCCAGGACGATTCCGGCGCGCCGAGGCCGAGCTCCAGCTGCGCCAGCAGGCCAGCCGCCAGCAGCACGACGCTGGCGGCGGCCAGCAATGTCAGGCGGCCGGGAAGTGCAAGCCACAGCAGCAGCGAGCAGGCGGCCAGCAGCAGCGAACTGGCGGCGCTGGGCGCGTAGCCGGCGCGCTGCAAGATCAGCGCGATGACGCCGGTGGCCAGCACGCAGCCGGCGGCTGGCAGCATGCCAAGGTTCGCCGCTCCGCCCCGCACTCGCACGGCGGTCCACGCGAGGCCGGCGGCGATGCAGGCAATGCTGGTTGCAAGTCCGATCCAGACCGCCTTCACATGGCCATCGTCCCACAATGCGCGTTGCTGCCATTGCCAGCTGACTTGCTCCGGCAGTTTCAATTCCGGCCCACCGAACAGCTTGATGTGGCGGCTTGGCTTCAATGTGAGCCGATCGGCGTCGGCGCTGAGCTGAAAGCGCGTGTGGCCGACCACGATCGCATTCACACCGGCCAGCGCAGCCTCCTGTTTGCGCAGATCGCTTTGCACGCCGCCGTTCAGCACCAGCACCGCAGCGCGATCGCCATCCGGATTTCCGGCCGAGAGCTGCAAGCGTCCATTGCTGCGCGCCAGTTGCGCGGCGCCCGGCGTGACCTGGACCAGGCCAAGCCGATTATCGCAATACAGATTGCCGCCAAAGGACAGCGGACGAGAAATCGTCAGCACGCCTCGTGCGTAGCGGTTCCAGAACGACAGCATCTTCGACGCCACATGCGATTGCGGGCAGTTGGCCTGCTGGCGTCCGTCGCGGTACAACACCGCGCCGTCGTAGCGCCATTCGTGGCCGTCGCGGGAAAAGGTGACGCTGCCGGCATCTGCGGCCTGCACGTCGAACAGCGCGCTGTCGATCTGGAAGCGTTGCCCCGCCTGCAGAGGCACGCTGCCCATGCGCTGCTCGCCGGCGTCGCGCATCAAGACGACCTGGCGCGACGCGCTCAGATTGCGCAACATCCAACCGTCCTGCGCGTCGCGCCGCAACGACAGGTGGTTGCGGTCCGCTTGCGGCGCCGCCAGTTCGTGCTGGCCTAGCACGATGCTTTCGCCGGGCGCCAGTTTGACGGTGATGGCGGCCGGCAGCCAGGCCTCGGGAGCGCGCAGCAAGGCCAGTACCTGCAAGCCGCATAGCGCCGCCAGTATCGCGATGGTGGCCGCCAGGCCCGCGTTGCGCGCGGCGGCATCGGCCACTGAGGCGAAGATATCTGCCACGGAGAAGGGCGTCCGCCGGGCCTGCGGTGTAGCGCGTGCGGTATTGGACGAAAAACGCAGCGAGATCGCCATCATGCCCCCTGTATGCCGCGCCAGCCGTTTTCGGCGGTCGGACGGTTCATGTTAAGAACAGGATCTGCGGTACCGAAAGTGCCGCGCACAGGCTTGACGCCCTGTATCGCATTGAGCATGCGACTGATCTGGATCGCATGGCGCGGACGCTGGGCGGGATCGATATGCAGCAACGTTTGCAGCAACTCCAGTGCCGCGTCGCGCATGAATGACGGAATGGCGGCGGCGAAGCGCGCTTCCTCCTCCGCATGCAGCGCAGCAGGTATCGCTCCGCCATGCATCTGCCGCAGCAGGTCCGCGCCGGCGGTGTGATGCTCGCGGTAGGCCTGCCCGCAATCGCTGCAGAACCGCAGCGGCAGTCCGCCGGTGACCAGGAAATAAAACATCGCCCCCAGCGAAAAATAGTCGCTGCGGGCGCCGGTGGCATACCCGCCGCCGTCCACAGGGAAGAACTGCTCCGGCGCCTGCCAGTTGGCGGTGCCTGCATACGAATGCGCCTGCAGGCTGCCCAGCTGGCGGTTGGTGCCGAAATCGGCCAGCTTGACGGCATTCAGATGCCGGTCCAGCAGCACGTTGGCAGGTTTCAGGTCGAGGTAGCGCCAGCCGTATTGATGCACCTTGGCCAGCGCCTGATTGATCTGGGCTATCCACCCCAGCACCCTCGGCAGCGGAACCGCCTCGCCACGGCTTTTCAGCGCGACCATGTGCTTGCCCAGGTCCGTTGCCATCAGTTCCAGCGCCAGCACCGGCAGGCCTTCGTGCCAGCCGCTGTCGAGCAGGCGCACGATGTGACGCTCGTCCCATGGTTCCAGCGACTGCAAAAAGGCGATTTCATTGTTCGCGCTGGCGATCCAGCGTTCACGCTGGGCCGGCAGCGCGCGCGCCATTTGCTCCTGGTTGATGAACTTGAGCGCCACGTCGCGGGTGGCGTGCGGGCCGCCGGCGCGCCAGATGATACCGTAGGCCGAACCGCCGATTTGCTCGCGCAGGCGATAGTGGCCCAGTTCCAAAGCGATGATTGCGTCTGCTGTCGTCATGATTTCCCCAGGCTTGCGCCGATGCTGCGTGCTAGCGGGGGGAGACGAAAAAAAAGCCCCTCGCGAAGGAAGGGCTTTTCGATGGTGCCGGGATTAGCGGCCGTAGTGACGGTGATGTTCCCAGCGGTCGCCGTAGTAGTCGCGGCGATATTCGCGGTAGTAAGGACGCGGCTCAACATACACCACTTGTGGCGGCGGAGCGTAGTAGCGCGGCGGCGGTGCGTAGTACACCGGGGCCGATTCGTAGTACACCGGTGCGGGCTGCGAGTACACGCGGGTCTCTACGTAGCGGCCACCGCGGCCACGGTCGTAATAACGGTCGTTGGTGTTGATGCTGTTGCCAACGGCCGCGCCAACCAGGCCGCCGACGATGGCGCCATCGCGGCCACCGGCGCTGTTGCCGATCGCGGCGCCGACCACAGCACCTGCCACCGTGTTGAAATCACGGTCGCCTGCGAAGGCCGACGTCGATACTGCTGCTGCGGCCAGTAACGCTACACCCAGAAATTTTTTGTTCAACATGGTATTTCCCCTTGCTGCGGCCCGGATCGGAATTAATCCGTTGGCCAGTGACTTCACTATAAATGTTCGGGAAAAAAGCGCCACGCCTTATACACATGCTTACAAAGCAGCCATTCTGGTAATGGCTTGTAACAATTAGCCTTTCGAGGCTTCCCACTCGGGGCGCAACAGGCTGAACACCTGCACGTCCCGGTATCTGCCGTTGATGAAAAAGCTCTGGCGCAGCGTGCCCTCGGGGCTGAAGCCGCATTTTTGCGCGACGCGGATCGATGCCACGTTCTCCGGCGCGGACAGCAGTTCCAGCCGATGGTACTGGTGCACATTGAACAAGTAATCGACCAGCAGGCGGCAGGCCTCGGTGACGTAGCCACGCCCGGACAGCTTGGGATCGAACAGCCGGTAGCCAAGTTCGCGCGCGACCGGCGTGCGGCTCTTGAAATGCGTGATGACGCCAACGATGTGGTGCGCGCTGTCCTCGATGACAAACAGTTCGCTGTCGTCGGTGACGAAGCCGTTCTGCGCGAACTCCTTGCGCAGCGTCTCCGGCGATTTGAAGTGGCTGGAAAAATAATCGCCGCGCGAGGGCAGGTCGTTGGCCAGCGCGATGAAGGTGTTCAGATCGGCGGTCAGCAGGTGGCGCACGGTGCAGATTTGACCTTTGAGCATGGCTTCCTTAAGGCAGTTTGTTCAAGCAGTTGAACTTTCATGGTAGTGCAACGGCCATGACAAATCAACATTGATGACAAGTTCCTCACGATGGGTTATCGTTTGGATCGCTCTTGTAATTCCCCCTACACATTATAGGAAACGCATGAAATCCGTCTTCAAGTCCCCGCTGTCCCTTACCTTGCTTGCCTCCTGCCTGCTGAGCGCCGGCGTGATCGCCGCGCCGGCCAACGATCCAGCGACGCTGGCGCAAATCCGCGACAGCGCGATGAAGGATGACTGGACCTACGAACGGCTGGCCGACCTGACCGATCTGGTCGGCCCGCGCCTGTCCGGCTCCGCGGGTGCGGCGGCGGCGGTGGAGCAGGTGGCCGCGGCGATGCGCAAGCTGGGCGCCAAGGTCACGCTGCAGCCGGTCAAGGTGCCGCATTGGGTGCGCGGCGCGGAGACGGCGGAACTGGTCGACTACGCAGGCCGTCCGGCCGGCATCTCGCAGAAGATCGTGCTGACGGCGCTGGGCGGTTCGGGCGCGACGCCCGCCGCCGGCCTGACCGCGCCGGTGCTGGTGGTGCACAGCGTGCAGGAGATGAAAGAGAAGGCGGCCCAGGTCAAGGGCAGCATCGTGCTGCTGGACGTGCCGTTCGACCAGGAGATGGCCGATCGCGGCCATGCCGGTCCGGCCTACGGCGTAGGTTCGGGCGCGCGCTTCCTGGGACCGAAAACGGCGGCGGAGCTGGGCGCGGCGGGAGCGCTGGTGCGCTCGGTCGGCGGCGCCAATTTCCGCATTCCGCACACCGGCGCCACCGGCGTGGTTGACGGCGCGCGCATTCCGGCCGCCGCCATCACCACCGAAGACGCGATGCTGCTGGACCGCCTGCTGGCACGCGGCCCGGTCAAGATGCACCTGACGCTGACGCCGCAAAACCTGCCGGAAGCGGACAGCTTCAACGTGATCGCCGACTGGCCGGGCACCGACAAGGCCGATGAAGTGGTGATCGTCTCCGGCCACCTCGACTCGTGGGACCTGGCCACCGGCGCGCACGACGACGGCACCGGCGTGACCGGCGCGATGGGCGTGATCGAGACGCTGAAAAAACTGGACCTGCATCCGCGCCGCACCATCCGCGTGATCGCCTGGATGAACGAGGAGAACGGCACCCGTGGCGGCCGCGCCTACTTCGACGCCAACAAGGACAAGCTGAACAAGCACTTCGCCGCGATCGAGTCCGACAGCGGCGGCGGCCGTCCGTTCGGCGTCGTCGGCAGCGTGACGCCGCCGATGGTGAAATACTTCGCGCCGCTGAAAGAGTCGCTGGCGCCGATCGGCGCCGGCATCTTCGAACGCCGCGACATCGCCGGCGCCGCCGATACCGGCCCGATGGAGCGCGCCGGCGTGCCGGTGTTCGAACCGCTGGTCGATTCGAGCTTCTACTTCAACTACCACCACACGCCGGCCGACACGCTGGACAAGGTGAACCCGCTGGAGCTGAAGCGCCACGTCGCCGTGATGACTTCGCTGACCTGGTTCCTGGCGAACATGGAGCAGCCTATCGGCCGCACCATCGGCGCCGGCGAAGAGTAGTCTTCCTGCTGTGATCGCCGCGCATCCGTGCGCGGCGATGATGCCTCTTCATGATAGTCTGGCTACATCTCAAGGAGAGCATCATGGACAAGATCCACTACAAAGGATGGGAAATCGTGCCGACGGCGCTGCCGACCACCGACCGCCGCTGGACCGCCAGCTGCGACATCGAGCGGGCTGGTGTGGACGGGATTGAAGTGTTCGAAGGCGCGACCATGCAGTTCGTGCGCGACAACGAGGACGAAGCCATCGCCGCGGCCTGCGAAGAGGCGATCCGCCAGATCGACAACATCATCGCCAACCCGCTGGTGCGGCTGGCTTGAGGCGGGTTCAGGATAACGTGATGAGTTTGGCCGAGAGGCCAACCAGGAACAGGACCACGGTGATCTGGCTGCCGACGATCCAGCGAGTCAATGTACGCAGTTCCGACCGTAGCTCTTTGGTCTGGTCAACTTGCTCGGCAAACCGACGGTCCATATCTTGCCTTAATTCTGCAATTTGGCGTCCTTGCGCATCCAGTTTGCTTTGAATAAGTTCGGTATCGGCTTTTTGCCTACGCAGTTCGACCAACTGCGCCTCAACAAGCTTGAATCGATCATTCATGTCAACTCTCAATTCAGCGACCGCTGACACGGTGCTGTCGGATACCGCTTCCAGTTTTGCAAGACGCTCTTCCATCACACAATACTCCCGCCGACCTGAATCCAGGTCAATAACGCGCTGACAAGGTGTTAGACCCATCTGGCCGCCTTTTGATCCATCTCAGCAGGCCGATTGTCGCCGCCGGTCTTATTTGCTAGTATGCAAGCCAATGAGATCATCCCGCTACCCAGAGCAAATCGCCTTGCTGCCGTACATCGGCAAATGGACCTTCATCGCCGGACTGATCGCCGTGCTCAGCGGCACCGCGTCCGCCTTGTTCCTGTTCGCGCTGGACCTGGCCACCAACTGGCGCGAGGCGCACCGCTGGATCATCTGGCTGCTGCCGCTGGCCGGCTTCGCGGTGGGCTGGATCTATCTCAAGCTCGGCAGCAGCGTCGAGGCGGGCAACAACCTGCTGATCGACGAAATCCACGATCCCCAAAAAGTCGTCCCGCTGCGCATGGCGCCGCTGGTGCTGGCCGGTACCGTGATCTCGCACCTGTTCGGCGCCTCGGTCGGGCGCGAAGGCACGGCGGTGCAGATGGGGGGCACGCTGGCCGACCAGCTCACGCACGTGTTCCGCCTGCGCCACGCCGAGCGCCGCATCCTGCTGATGGCTGGCATCAGCGCCGGCTTCGCCTCCGTGTTCGGCACGCCGCTGGCCGGCGCCATTTTCGGGCTGGAAGTGCTGGCCATCGGCCGCCTGCGCTACGACGCCATCTTCCCTTGCATGGTCGCGGCCATCGCCGCCGACCAGGTGGGCATGGCCTGGGGCGTGCATCACACGCATTACGCGATGAACGCGATGGTGCCGATCGGCCTGTTGAGCGTGGCCGCCGTGCTCGTGGCAGGCATCGTGTTCGGCCTGACGGGCATGCTGTTCGCCAAATCCACGCACGCCGCATCGGCCTTCATGAAGCGCCATGTGGCGTATGCGCCGCTGCGGCCACTGATCGGCGGCGTGGTGGTGGCGACGGCGGTATGGCTGGTCGGCACGCGCTACATCGGCCTTGGCATCCCGGTGATCGTCGAGTCGTTTGCGCAGCCGGTGGTGCCGTGGGATTTCTTCGGCAAGTTCGCCTTCACCGTCGCCTCGCTGGGTAGCGGCTTCAAGGGTGGCGAGGTCACGCCGCTGTTCTACATCGGCGCGACGCTGGGCAACGCGCTGGCGCCGTTGCTGCATCTGCCGTTTGCGCTGCTGGCGGGACTCGGCTTCGTCGCCGTGTTCGCGGGAGCGGCCAACACGCCGCTGGCATCGACCATCATGGCGATCGAATTATTCGGCCCGCAGATCGGGCCTTACGCCGCGCTGGCCTGCGTGGTGGCGTATCTGTTCTCCGGTCACGCGGGCATCTACCGCGCGCAAAAGATCGGCCAGTCCAAGCACCGCCTGCCGCCGGTGGCGCGCGACCGCGAGCGGCAAGACAAATCCTGACCGCACTGGCTAGCGCGAAGCCTCGTCCTGCGTGACGTCGATAGGCGCGACGGCCGGTGCAGGATGCCAGTCCTCCTTCGGGATCACGTGCGCCGTCGCCGGCTCCTGCGTGAAGTGCGGCGACGTGATCGCCACGCCGTACTCGTTGAATACGTCGATGATCTGCTGGTGCAGCTGGTTGAGCACCTCGGCGCGGCGGCGCGGCGTCTCCACCGTGGAATAAGCCACCAGCCGGTATTCCGGATAAAAGTCCGACAGCGCGATCTGCATGACATACGGCTTTGGCGTCGTCGCGATGTCTTCGGTGCGCGCGGCCGCCAGTTCCAGCATCGCATGCACCTGGCGCCATGGCGTGTCGTAGCCGATGGTGACGGTGGTGTCGAGCACATAGCCGGTGCCGGCATGGGCGCGCGAATAGTTCTTGCTGGTGTTGGACAGCACCCAGGCGTTGGGCATCGTGATCTCTTCACCGAGGCCGGTGCGCAGACGCGTTTCGAACATGCCCACCTCGACCACCGTACCTTCGGATTCGCCGATGCGCACGTACTCGCCTTTGCGCAGCGAGCGCGCATACATCAGGATCAAGCCGCTGGCACCCTGGCCGACGATGCTGGACGCGCCGATCGACACCATCAGGCCGACGAGCACCGACACGCCCTGGAACGCGGCCGTGTGTGCGCCCGGGAGGTAAGGGTAGGCCATCGCCAGCGCGAACAGCCAGACCACCACGTTGAAGATGCGGCGGGTGGGCGTGGCGGTGTCGCGGTCCAGCCAGGCGATTTGCAGCTCGCCGCTCTCGACGCGCTTGAATACCGAGGACGCGGTCAGCATCACCATCCGCGCCAACGCGGCGATCACCGCTACCAGCACCAGTCCGGGCAGCGCTTCGATGATGCTGCCGGCGACGCCGGCGGCAACGTCGATCAGGTAATCCTGCAGCCGTTCGCCCCAGCTGCGCGAGTAGGGGACTTTGCCGAGCACGAAAGCGGCCCACAGATAGGTGGCCATCAGGCGCAGGCCCCAGATCAACAGGTTGACCAGGTGGCGCATGAAGGCCACGTAGTGTTCGATGTCGAGCACGCGCACGTTCTTGACGCGGATATGGCCGAGACGGCGGCTGACGGCCTGCGTCGACCTCTTGCCGACCCAGCGATGCAGCAGGAACAAGCCGCGCAGTACCAAGCCGTACACCAGCGTGGCCAGCGCGCACAACGCGGCGGCGATCAGCAGGTAACGTGGACTGGCCTGTTCGCGACGCTCGGCCAGCGCCTTGGTCAACTGCGCGGCGCTCTCGCTGGCGACGCTGTCGGTGGTGTCGCCGGCCAGCGGGTTGATGTCGGCCGGCGTGACCAGGAACAGCAGGGCGCCGTCGAGCAGCACCTGCGTGCCTTCGCTGATCGGGCGGATCGAGGTTTGCTGCGCGCCGTTGCGGGCCAGCGCCGCGTCGAGCCGCTTGTGCGCGCCCTCGGCGCGGTCGGCGGGCGAAAAACCCGACAAGCCGGCGCGGAACACGAAGATGGTACGGTTGGCGAAGACCAGCTTGGCCTGGACCGGTGCGGCCGCAGGCGCGAGGGCGGAAGCGGTGTTGTCGGCGGCACCGGCGCCGCATAGTGTCAATAACAGCAGGAGCAGGGCGGAGAGCAGGCGTCGGAAGATGGTCATGTTGAATCCGGCAGTATCGATGTTAGCAATCATGTCATGTTATCGGATTCAATAGTTGCCGGTATAGCAGTTATATACCGTTCGTGGCATAATGCCGGGCTGCGTAGCTCCGATGGTGAAATTGGTAGACACTGGAGACTTAAAATCTCCCGCCGCAAGGCGTGCCGGTTCGATTCCGGCTCGGAGCACCATTACCTCATCCGCAGACGTCCAGGCATGTCGCGTTTTTCTCCTTCTCATAGGAGACATCGTGCGCATTCCCGCACCGCCACCACCTCACGCGCCGATCTGTCGCCGCGCGCATGTCGATGCGCCGCCCTAGTCCGCGGCGCTAGCAACCAAACGCTATCAGGGCTCCGCCACGGATTTCGCAGTGGCGGTTCCTGCTCAACTTATGCCGTTGCGCTTCGTGGCAGGACGAGATAGATTTGCCGTGACAATTTGTGATTTTTTCATAGGTGCAAGCTGTTATGCTGCCCCCGTAGAGCAAGTCCGGCCAGGAAAGGACGGTCAGATCCGACAGACACGGAAGCCTGACTAAAAAAGATTGGAGTGGTTCAATGGCAGCAGATATTGAGATGATGCTGTTCCCATCCCAGGGAGCGTTTGCGCATTGGCTTGCAGCCCATCACGAGGGCTCTGACGGGGTGTGGCTGCAGCACTCGAAAAAAGGGGCCCCGGTCCCCAGCGTAAGCTATCAAGAGGCATTGGAAGTTGCGTTGTGCTTCGGCTGGATTGACGGCCAGAAGCGTTCGCTCGACCTCCATCACTATTTGCAGCGCTGGACACCGCGTCGCCCACGCAGTCTATGGTCCAAGGTCAATCGCGAGAAGGTGCTTAGGTATATTGAGGAGGGCAAGATGCAGCCGAGCGGCCTGGCTGAAATCGAGCGAGCGAAAAAAGATGGACGATGGGATGCCGCATACGAATCGGCTAGCATGGCAAGCGTACCGCCCGAACTGCATGCCGCATTCGCCGACCACCCCGGGGCAGCCGAATTTTTCGCCACTCTCAATTCACAAAACCGCTATGCAGTGTTATTCCGGGTGCAGACAGCAATAAAGCCTGAGACCAAAGTACGCAAGGCACAGGAGTATGCAGCCATGTTGGCTCGGCATGAGACGCTTCAGCCGGTCATGGCGAAGAAGTTGAGGTGAGTAGAGCGTTGATGGCCATTTGCCACAGCGGTATTCTTAGTAACACATATTTTATTAATTAATTCACATGCAGATTGCAACGATTATTGGTTTGGCAGGTACGGTAACATGCGTAGGTCTCTTCATTAAACAAAAGAACTGGTTGCTCGCTACCGCTTTTGTTTTTTCTACGGCATATCTGATATTGGATAAGGTAATTCACATTCCGGTGGTGCCTTATTTTTTGGTTCCTTGGTTTGCATACTTGTTTTTTGCTCTTGTTGCGTATGAGATTTTTCGAACGGTTGTCCTCAAATAGTCTCATGTCGGCTGTGGATTCTATCGGTCAACGCAACCCTCTAATCTAAAACCGCGAAAATTTAGTGCGCGCACTGGTCAACGCATTTCTCGCCACGCTTAACAAGGATAGAAGTGAATCTATACATGATTAGAAGTCTTTTGACGACCTCCGCAATTTTCGGTCTCAGCCTACCGCTTGCCGCACTTTGTGCCAATAAAAGTCCAGACAAAATAACGTTGGAGAAGATGGTATGCCCGGCCTCAAGCATAAAGAATGCTGTGTGCATAAAAGCCATCGTTCCTGAAAACTACGATTTACCTCATGGTCGCCAAATTAGTTTGGATGTGGCCATCCTCAAAGCCGCCATTCCGGCCAGTCCGTCGCGATCGCTTTTTGTGCTCCAGGGTGGCCCAGGTCAAAGAACTACTTCGACGATAGAGGAGGAATCTGAGGTTTGGAAAAAACTGGGACGGACGCATGACCTTGTATTTATCGATCAGAGAGGCACAGGCATTTCACCAGACCTCCATTGCGCGAACCCGGATGAAGACAAAAGTGTCTTGCTGAGAGATCTCTGGCCAGCCGAAAATCTCGCCGCATGCGCTAAACGCTTGTCCGACACTGTCGATCTGACCCGGTATACGACGACCGAAGCCGCGCGCGACTTAAACAATATCCGGGCAGCTTTGTCTTACGATCAGATTGGTATAGTGGCCTATTCTTATGGAACCCGCTTGGCACAGGAATATCTTCGCCATTATGATAGTTCGGTGCGCGCGACATTGCTAATGGGCCCAGTGGCGCCAGGGACATATGTACCCGCCGGCCTTGCCAGCGAGGCTGAAATTTCTTTAACCCAAATATTAAACCGATGCAAAGCCGACAAAAAATGTTCGACCGCGTTTCCAGATGTCTTTGGTGACCTGGAAAAATTGAAGGCTATTCTCAACGGACGAGGTCTTGTTCTGCACAAAGGATCGAAAGGCCAGGCCAACGACGTGCATATTTCTTCCGGTGTTGTGGCGTCATATTTACGCATGTATCTTTACGCAGTATCAAGCGCGGCATCCTTGCCGCGATTGATACACACGCTTGCCAACGAAGACAAGAATCAAGAACAGCTCGCGTTGATTGTTCAATGGCGCGAACAATTCGAAGATGCGGCGCCTTGGGGGTTGTACATGGCTATCACATGCAATGAGGATTTACCTTTCATCGATGAGAAGAAAGAACGTGCCCTTGCCGCAGGTACCCTAGTCGGATCATTCCGCATCGATCAGCAGTTTGCCGCTTGCCGGAACTGGCCGCGGAGTCAGGTAAGTCCGGAATTTCATACCCCCGTCGATTCCGGCAAGCCGATCTTGCTACTTGCTGGCCAATTTGATCCGTCTACTCCCTCAAGCAACAGCGAACAAATTATCTCCCATATGCCGAATGGAAAATTAATCATTGTCCCCAACAGGTCGCACGCCATGTTTGAAGATTGGAACGCGTGCCTTGAAAAGGTAACGACCAATTTCCTGGAAAATGCAAATGCAAGAACAGTCGACACTGCCTGCGTGAAACGCCTCAGATTGCCGAATTTCGACATCGCACCCCTGTAGATTTTGGTGCTTTCGATCTGATAAAGAAAGCGTCGTATTCGCGAAAGGACTTGCCTGGGCTCGGCCGAAGGGAGGACGGCTAGATGATTATCAATTCTTCGCTTTTTGCCCACAACTGCCGGGCCTTGTCGGCGTCGAGCGCATACGAGCGCACGCCGTCGGCAAATGGATTGGGCGTGTCATTGACGGGCGCGACCGCGCAGTCTTCGAGATACTGTCCACCGATAGCGTCTTTGTCCGCGACGACCGCCGCCCAGACCGACGTGGCAGCCGCTTGCCCGATGTCTTTCAGCTGTCCCGGTGGCAGGCCCGCTTCAGCGCGCGCTTTGCCCACGGTCTCGAATAAGCCTTGCAATTCTTCCTGCGAGAAATTACGCGGCAGATCAGTCAGGCTATTCCCCGGCATCACCGAGGCGGCGCGAATGCCGCGTGCGCGATACCGGCGGTCGAATTCCACGGCGAACAGCGAGGTGGCGGTCTTCGAGCGGCCATACGCGACGAACGGGTGGTATTCCTGGTGTTCGAAGTTCGGGTCGACCAGGTCGACGTCGGCAACCCGGTGCGCTTGCGACGAGAGCACCACCAGGCGCGCTCCCTCGGCGAGCAGCGGCGCCAGCCGGTTGACCAGCGCGAAGTGACCGAGATAGTTGATGCCGAACTGGGTTTCAAAGCCGTCGACCGTCTGTCCGAACGGCGTGGCCATCACGCCGGCGTTGACGATGATGGCATCGAACAACGGGCCGTCCGCCAGCAGCTGGTCTGCGCAGG
Organism: Duganella sp. LjRoot269; assembly: GCF_964254095.1. Classification (NCBI taxonomy): domain Bacteria; kingdom Pseudomonadati; phylum Pseudomonadota; class Betaproteobacteria; order Burkholderiales; family Oxalobacteraceae; genus Duganella; species Duganella sp. LjRoot269. Next base: position 3,141,013 of record NZ_CAXUSL020000001.1, read on the forward strand.
CGCGCACGCTTTGCAAGGAAGCCAGGTCGAGCGAGAGCAGTTTCAGGTTGCCGCCGCCTTGCGATGCCGCATTGTGGACCGCGCTGGTGGCCGACGCTGCCTTGGCGGGGTCTTTGACGGTGCCGACCACGGTGGCGCCGCGTGTCACCAGCGCACGCGCCGTTTCGCGCCCGATGCCCGATGAGACTCCCGTGATCAGGAAGCGCTTGCCTGTGAGGTCGATGCCGGCAAGGACCTCGTCGGCCGTCGATGTGGAATCAAATTTGTTTGTCATGTCGTTTCCTTGAAATAGATGGGATTGTTGCTTGTCGCTCGTCAGACACCGAGCCCGCCGGCAACATCGTGAATGCCGCCGGTGATATAGCCGCCTTGGGGACCCGCCAGAAAACACACCAGCGCCGAGACCTCCTCAAGCGTGGCGATGCGGCGAATCGGGTGCAGATCCAGCAGTGCAGGGGGAATGCCATCGCCCAACACGTCTGCCGCCATGTCGGTCGGCATCACGCCGGGCTGGATGACGTTGACGGTGATGTCGCGTCCGCCCAGGTCCCGGGCGACGCCACGCGCATAGCCGGCGACCGCCGCCTTGGTCCCCGCATAGTCGGCGGCGCCGGCGAACGGGACGCGGGTGCCCAGCAGGGAACCGATGAAGATGATGCGGCCGCCGTGCGACAGCGCCGGCGCTGCGGCGCGCGTGGTGGCGACCGTGCCCATGACGTTGACCTGCCACTGGCGATCGAGGTTGACCGTGTCGAGATCAGGGTCGTCGACCTTCTTGCCCTGCACCGCGATCGCTGCGTTGTTGACGAGGATGTCCAGTCGGCCGAAGTGGGCCATCACCTGTTCAATCAACGGTTTGGCGGCAGCCATGTCGGCCTGATCGCTCTGGATCGCGATGGCGCGCACGCCTTTCGCCTTCAGTTTCTCGACCACCGCTTCCGCCTTTTCTTTGGAGGCGACATAGGTAATCGCCACGTCCGCTCCCTGGTCCGCCAGCGCTTCCGCCGTCACGGCACCGAGTCCGCGCGATCCGCCCGTCACCAGTGCGACCTTGCTCTTCAATAGTTGCATCATAAAACCCCTTTAATTTCATAACGATCATTACAGTAACGAATGGTATATAATTCCGGAGTTGCATGTCAAGTAATTTCGTAACGAGCATTATGTAAATTGGAGGTGGTCAGATGGGGCGCCATCGCGAATATGATGTGGAGGAAGTGCTCGACGCCGCGCTGTGCGTTTTCTGGCGCAAGGGCTATGAGGGCACTTCTTATGCCGACCTGACCGCAGCTGCCGGCGTGGAGCGGCCAGCCTTGTATTCGGCATTTGGTAACAAGGAAGCGATGTTCCGCCAGGTACTGGCGCGCTACCACGAGCGCTACATGAACCATATCCCGGAGGCGCTTGCGCTTCCGACCTCGCGGGAAGTGGCCGCGCACCTGCTCTACAGTTCGCTTGAAATGAATACCCGCTATCCCGACCGGACCGGGTGCCTGGGTATCAACGGGGCGGTGGCGGGGGCGGATGAATCGGAACCCGTGCGCCAGGCGCTGATCGAATTTCGCGCGGCCGGCGAGATGCAACTGCGCGAACGCTTCGAACGTGCCAAGGCGGAAGGTGACCTGCCGCCAAGTGCCAAGCCGGATGCGCTGGCGGCATTCCTGATGGCCGTGCTGCACGGCATGGCACTGCAGGCTAAGGCCGGTTTCAGTCGCGACATGCTCAAAGGTGTTGCCGACCAGGCGCTGTCGACTTGGCCTGGATCAACTTCCGCGCCATAGCAAAGGCTTCCCAGCCGCCTCGCGTCGCACAGCGCTGGTGCAAATTGGGGCTTGCAAGATGGCATATAGTTTGCATGTGGCATTGCAACTCGTTTAACAGGTGCCTCAAACAATGCCATCTCCCGTCGTGTGCCATCTCCGTCTCTTTTTACTTTGCTTAGCCTTGGGCAGCACCACCGGCCCGGCCAGCGCAGCCGCACACGGGCCGCGCCCGGTGAAGGTCATGTTGATCAGCATGTTCGCGCAGGAAGCGGCGGTCTGGACCGACAAGCTCGGGCTGGATCAGACGATCCCGGTGCCGGGGTTGTCGCCGCTCTACCCGGTGGTGCGTTGTAACAATGACGACGTCTGCCAGATGACCACCGACATGGGCAAGGCCAACGCCTCGGCCTCGGTGTCGGCGCTGGCGCACAGCGGTCTGTTCGACCTCAGGCAAACCTATTTCATCATCGCCGGGATTGCGGGCGTCGATCCGGCCCAGGGCACGACGGGCACCGCGGCATGGTCGCGTTATCTGGTGGATTCGGACCTGGCGTGGGAGTTGGATGCCCGCGAGCGCCCGGCCGGCTGGTCGACCGGCTATCTCGGCATCAACACCAAGACGCCAGGCGTCAAGCCGCCGCTCGGCTATGGCACCGAGGTGTACAAGCTCAACGACCGTTTGCTGGACAAGGCGCTGTCGTTGTCGCGCGGCGCGGCGCTGGCCGATTCCGCCGAGGCCAAGGCGTATCGCGCGCTTTACGCGGCCGCGCCCGGCAACCAGCCGCCGCAGGTCACGCAGTGCGATTCCATGACGGGCAATAACTGGTACCACGGCGATTTGCTCGGGCAGCGGGCGCGCGACTGGTTCAAGCTGCTCACCGACGGCCAGGGCACATATTGCATGAGCTCCCAGGAAGACAACGCAAGCTACACCGCGTTGAAGCGCGCCGCCGGCGCCGGTTTGCTGGACGACCAGCGCGTGGCGGTACTGCGCACGGCCTCCAACTTCGACCGTCCGCATCCGGGCCAGACGCCGCTGGCATCGTTGTCCGCCAAGTCAGGAGGCTTCCCGATCGCGCTGCGGAACCTGTATCTGGCGGCCGCTCCGCTGGTGCGCGACATCGTCGAACATTGGCCGGACAGCAAACAGATCGACAGCGCTCCGGTCGGCGGAGCGGGCGGTGCGCCGTTGGCGCCGAAGGTAATGATCGTCAACATGTTCAGCGGCGAAGCCGCTCCCTTCATCAAGGCGCTGCGGCTGACGACCGGCCACAAGGTGCCGGGCTTGTCGCCGCGCTATCCCGAAGTGCTGTGCGACCGCGACAATATTTGCCAGGTCACCACCGACATGGGCTACAGCAACGCTGCCGCCACCATGAGCGCCTTGTTCTACGCCAGCGGTTTCGACCTGCGCAATACCTACTTCATCATTGCCGGCATCGCCGGCATCAATCCGAACCTGGGCACCGTCGGTTCGACCACCTGGGCCGACTACGCCATCGACTATTCGCTGGCGCACGAGATCGATGCCCGCGAAATGCCTGCGGGCTGGGCCTCGGGCTACTTCGGCATCGACACCGATTCGCCGTCCAGGAAGCCGGCGTTCCGCTATCGCACCGAGGTGTTCCAGCTCAACCGTCAACTGGTGACGCGCGCCTTCGACCTGTCCAAAAATGTCGCGCTGGGCGACTCGGATGCCGCGCGGACCTATCGCGCCGGCTTTACCAGCGGCCCAGCCAACCAGCCGCCGACGGTGCTGCGCTGCGATACCGTGTCGACCGACACCTGGTTCGGCGGCAGCGCGCTGGCGAGCCGGGCGCAAGCCTGGTCGTCGCTGCTTACCGACGGCAAGGCCTCGTACTGCACCGCCCAGCAAGAGGACAATTCGACGCTCGAGGTGCTGAGGCGCGCCGACGCGGCCGGGAAGGCCGATTTCAAGAGGGTGCTGATCTTGCGCGCCGGCTCGGACGTGGACCGGCCGCATCGGGGGCAAACCAACAGCGATGTACTACTGAACTACACCCAGCAGGGCGGCTTCGAGCCGGCCGCCGCGAACCTGCTGCTGACCGCCCAGCCAGTCATCAAGGAGATTGTCGATCAATGGGGAGACTGGAAGAAGGGCGTCCCCGGGCGTTAAACGCTTCTGTCTTGCCAAGTTGATAGTGCCATGCTCTGCCGGATCGCTTAAAATTGTCATCTGCCGCTATACTTGGACGGCAAGGGCAGGTCCACGTCGCAGAGCGAGGTATTGTGAGGAACAACTTGGGTGATGAAAATACGCGGGGCTGGATGTTGAGCGGTGTCCGCCATTTCGCCGGCCTCCTTGTGGCCGCGGCTTCATTGCTGATGCCGCCGGTAATGGCGGCCACCTCCGGCGCCAGCGCCAGCGTCATGTTGGAAGAGCTCACCAGCACTGAATTGCGCAGCCGCATCGAGCACGGCGCGACCACGATCCTGATCCCCATCGGCGGCGTAGAGCAGAGCGGCCCCTACATCGCGCTCGGCAAGCACAACGTCCGCGCCGGCATCATCGCGGCCATGATTGCCCAGAAACTCGGCAATACGATGGTCGCGCCGGTGGTATCCTACGTGCCGGAAGGCGCGGTCAATCCACCGGCCGGTCACATGCGGTTTAGCGGCACCATTTCGATCCCGACCTCAGCTTTCGAGGCGCTGCTCGAGGGCGCGGCGGCGAGTTTTCGTCAGCACGGCTTTCGCGACATCATCTTCATCGGTGACCACGGCGGCTATCAGCAAAACGAAGTGAACGTGGCGCAAAAGTTGAACCGCGCCTGGGGCAAGGATGATCCCGCCCGCGCTCACGCGCTGCTCGAATATTACGATATCACCCAGACCGCGTTTGTCGACGATTTGAAAAAGCAAGGCTACAGCAGCGCCGAAATCGGCCTGCACGCTGGACTGAACGATGCTTCCCTGATGCTTGCCACCGCGCCGTCGATGGTGCGCGTCGAGGCGATGTCCCACGGTCCGAAGCCCGGGGTGGCCGATGGCGTGCGCGGCGACGCCACGCGCGCCACCGCTGAACTGGGACGGCTGGGCGTTCAACGCCAGGTCGACGCATCGGTCAACGCGATCAGAACGATCCTTCACGAACGCCACCACTAAGCGACCTGCCGCGCGGGCGCTGCATCGAATATAGGGACTGCATCATATGAAAGCTACCAAACATACTACCAATCCAGCCCGCCACGGGCGCCGCAACCAGCGCCTGGCCATCGCCGGCCTGGGCATACTCGCGTTGTCGGTTGTGGGCCTGTGCAGCCAGTACGCCGGCGCCAAGGGAGCGGCCGCGGCCAGCGCACCGGCCCCGATGGGCGCCTATTTCCCCTTGCCCGGCATGCCGCCGTTGAGCGATCCGGGGAACGTCTACGGCGATACCGGGCCTGATCGCATGAGCGCGGTCGTCAAGGATCACCTGGCGCGCATCTATGTACCCAATCTGCGGTCGAACGATGTTTATGTCATCGATCCGGAGACGCTCAAGGTGGTCGACAAGTTCAAGGTGGGCATCGGCCCGCAGCACGTCGTACCCGCCTACGATCTGCGGACGCTCTGGGTGGCCAACAACGCCGAACGTACCAAACTGGGGAGCCTGACGCCGATAGACCCGCTCAACGGCAAGCCGGGAGCGTCGGTGCCGGTGGAAGATCCATATAATATGTACTTCACACCGGACGGCAAATCAGCCATCGTGGTGGCCGAGGCGGTGCGTCGCCTGGACTTCCGCGATCCCAAGACCATGGCGCTGCAGTATTCGATCGAAACGCCGTCTTGCGGCGGCATCAACCACGCCGATTTTTCCAACGACGGCCGCTACGCCGTGTTCACCTGCGAGTTCGACGGCACCATCGCCAAGATCAACCTGGAGACGCGCAAGGTGGCCGGCTACCTGAAGCTCAAGATGCCGTCCTCGCGGTATTCCGAGGCGGCGTCCGCGGGGGCGCTTGCGTCTGAAATCTGCACCAGCAAAAAAGGTATGCCGCAAGACATACGCATCTCGCCCGACGGTACAAAGTTCTACATAGCCGACATGGAAGCCGATGGCCTGCATGTTGTCGATGGCGCCGCGTTCAAGGAAGTCGGCTTCATTCCTACGGGCGTGGGCACGCACGGCATCTACCCCAGCCGGGATGGCAAGCGCCTGTATGTGGCTAACCGCGGCACCCACCGTATCCACGGCAAACGCAAGGGCAAGGGCAGCGTCAGCGTCGTCGATTTCGCTACCGACAAAGTGGTCGCCAACTGGTCCGTCCCTGGTGGCGGCAGTCCCGACATGGGCAATGTAAGTGTCGACGGCAAATATCTCTGGCTGTCTGGCCGCTTCGATGACGTGGTGTACCGCTTCGACACCGCCAGCGGCGACGTGCGGCAGGTCAAGGTCGGCCAGGAGCCGCATGGCCTGACCGTATGGCCACAACCTGGCAGGTACTCACTGGGCCACACCGGCAACTTGCGTTGAGTGGGGAATCACGCAAAAAACCGATGTGAGAATTCACGCATTTTTGTGGGCTAACAGGATGTTATGCTTCATTGGTGCCGCCCGGCCGTCATTACTCCTGATTCCCCATGCCTGCTTCGCTTCCCCGTATCGCCTCGGAGGACACGTCCTCCGCGTCGCCGTCTGGCTTGCCTTGCGGTGCGTTGGCCGACCTGGTCGATCGGCGCCGCTACCTCATCCTCACCCAGTGCTGGGTGGCGGCGGTGGCGCTGCTGTTGTGGCTGGCGGTCCTGTCCGGGGTCACGTCGCCTGCGTTGCTGCTGGGGCTGACGTTCGCCAACGGCATCGGCCTGGCCATGCGCTGGCCGGTGTTTGCCGCCATCGTGCCGGATCTGGTGCCGCGCGCGCAATTGCCGGCGGCGCTCGCGCTCAACGGCGTATCCATGAACGCTTCGCGCATCATCGGTCCGCTGCTGGCCGGCGCGCTGATCGCGAGTGCCGGCACGGCCTGGGTCTTTGCGCTTAACGCCGTCCTGTCGACGATGGCCGCGCTGCTCATCATGCGCTGGCGCCATGCCCCTGTGCCGAGTCCGGCGCGCGCCGAGCGCCTGTCCGTCGCCATCCTGGCCTGCGTGCGCTTCGCCGTGCAGTCGGCGCCGCTGAAGGCGCTGCTCCTGCCCCGCTGGCGCGAGGCCATGTCACGCGAGACGCTGGTGCTGCGCGGCGCCATCGTGCAGTCGGCCGCGATGTGCGGCGTGGCGTTTTCCACGCACGTCCTGGTTGCCGCGCCCATCATGTTCGTGGCAGGCATGGCCTGGATCGCCACCGCCAACGCGCTGATCGTCTCGGTGCAACTGAGCTTGCCCGACTGGGTGCGGGCGCGCGGCATGGCGATGTATCAGATGGACATCATGGGCGCGAGCGCGGCCGGCGCCGCCTTGTGGGGCCAGGTCGCCGCGCTCGGCGGCCTGCGCACCAGTCTCTTATGCGCGGCCGCCTCCGGTGCGGCCGCCATGCTGCTGGCACACCGCTTCCGCACACCTCGATAACACATCTACGAAAGTCACCTCATGAGCAATAGCACTTACCCGCCAACCGCGGCGACCCTGTCACGCGGCCAGCGCGCCATGTGGTTTTTGTGGAATTTGAATCCCGACGGCGCGGAGTACGGCCTGCCCATGGCATGGACCATCCGCAGCCCGCTCGACGTCGCCGCGCTCGAAGCGTCGTTGCACGACCTGGTCCAGCGCCATCCGGTCCTGCGCACCAGCTACGCCGCGCCGCACGGCGAACTGGTGCAGCTGATCCACCCGCAGGGGCGGGCGGGCTTTCAGCGGATGGACGCCACGGGATGGGATGCGCAGCGGCTGCACGCGCGGCTGACCGAGGCGGCGCACCTGCCTTTCGACCTGAAGAACGGTCCGGTGTTCCGCTGCCACCTGTTTTCCCGTGGCGACGACGAGCATGTGCTGCTGCTCAACAGTCATCACATCGCGACGGACACCTGGTCGTTGATCATCATGATGGAGGAGCTGGGCGTGCTCTATCGCGCGCGGGTAGCGGGGCTGGCGGCCGAGCTGGCGCCGGACGGGCTGTCGTACACCGACTACGTCGCCTGGCAGGATGAGCTGCTGGCGTCGCCGCGCGGCGAGGAACACTGGAGCTACTGGCAATCGCAACTGGCCGCCCCGGCCCATCTGGACCTGCCGACCGACCGTCCCCGTCCGCCGGTCCAGCGCCACGCCGGCGCCGGCCACGCCTTCCAGCTGAGCGAGGAGCTGACCCGGCAGGTACGCGCCCTGGCCAAACAGGAGGACGTGACGTTCTACACGGTGCTGCTGGCGGCGTTCTACGCGGTGCTGTACCGCTACACCGGGCAGGACGACCTGGCCGTCGGCTCGCCGCGCTTCGGCCGCCCGCCGCAGGGCTACGAGCGCACCGTCGGCTATTTCGCCAGCCCGTGCGCGCTGCGCGTCCAGGTGGCCGGGGCGACCCCGTTCGCCCAGTTCCTGCATCAGGTGCGGGAGGTGCTGGTCGGCGCCAAGGATCACCAGGATTTCCCTTTCCCCTTGCTGGTGGAGCGCCTGGGGTTGGCGCGCGATCTGAGCCGCAGCCCGGTGTTCCAGGTCGCCTTCACCTACCAGAAGTCGCAGCTGTCCCACATGCAGGGCGTGGCGGCGGCGCGGATGGGCCTGGCCGGCGCCAGCCTGGACTTGTCGGGCCTGCGGCTCGACTCCTATCCGCTGGAACTGCGCAGCGTCAAGTTCGACCTCGACTTCGTAGTGGAAGAGGTGGACGGCTCGCTGCGCGGCGTGTGCTGGTACAACACGGATCTGTGGGACCCGGACAGCGTCGCGTATCTGGTCGAGCACTTCCAGACCCTGCTGCTCGGCGCCACCCACGCGCCCGACGTCACGCTGGACCGGTTGCCGATGCTGACGCCGCGCGAGCAGCACATCCGCGCCGAACACAACGCCACCGACGCCCCGTTCCCGCAAGCCTGTGCCCATCGCCGGTTCGAGCAGTGGGCGGCGCGCGCGCCGTCGGCGCCGGCGCTGCGCTATGGCGGCGAAACGATGTCCTATGAAGAGCTCAACCGGCGCGCCAATCGCCTGGCGCATCACTTGCGCGGGCTGGGCCTGCAGCGGGGGCAACTGGTTGGCCTGAGCATGGAACGCGGCCAGCCCGAACTGGTGATCGGCGTGCTGGCCATCCTGAAAGCCGGCGGCGCCTACCTGCCGCTGGATCCGGAGTATCCGCAAGACCGGCTGGCTTACATGCTGGACGACGCCGGCGTTGCCCTGCTGCTGACGCAGGCATCGCTGAGCGCGCGCTTGCCTGCGGGCGCCGCGCGGCTGGTGTGCGTCGACACCGACCAGGCCGGCATTGCGGATGCGCCGGACCACAATCCCCAGTCCAGCCCGGCGCCGACCGACCTGGCCTATGTGATTTACACGTCGGGCTCCACCGGACGTCCGAAAGGGGTCATGCTGGAGCATCAAGGCCTGTCGAATCTGGCGCACGCCATGATAGACGGCTTCCAGGTGGCGCCGGACAGCCGGGTGCTGCAGTTCGCCTCGTTCAGCTTCGACGCCTCGGTCAGCGAGATATTCATGACGCTGTGCGCCGGCGCCAGCCTGTGCCTGGCGTCCAAAATGGACTTGATTCCGGGCCCCACGCTGGTTCATACCATCAACCATCATGACGTCTCGGTGGTCACGCTGCCGCCGTCGGTGCTGGCGCTGCTGCAGCCGGCCGACCTGCCGACGCTGAAGACGGTGATCACGGCGGGCGAGGCCTGCAGCCTGGAACTGGTCAAGCGCTGGAGCGCCGGCTGCCGCTTCATCAATGCCTATGGCCCGACCGAGGCCACGGTGTGCGCGACGATGGCCGTGATGCAGCCGCAGGCGACGTGCGTGAGCATCGGCCGGCCGCTGGCCAACACCCGGCTGTATGTGCTGGACCCGCTGCTGCAGCCGGTGCCGCGCGGTGTCGCCGGCGAGCTGTATATCGCCGGCATCGGCCTGGCGCGCGGCTATCTCGGCCGTCCCGATCTCACCGCCGAGCGGTTTGTCGCCAATCCTTTCGGCGCCCCCGGCGAGCGCATGTACAAGACCGGCGACCTGGCCCGCTATCTGCAGGACGGCGGCCTGGAGTTCCTGGGCCGCCTCGATCATCAGGTCAAGATACGCGGCTTCCGCATCGAACTGGGCGAACTCGAAGCCGTCATCGGCGAGCACCCCGGCGTCCGCGACACGCTGGTGATGGCGCGGCGGGAAGCGAACAACGACCAGCGGCTGGTGGCCTACGTCATTGCCCGCGATGGCGCGGTCGTCACCGGCGCCGACCTGCGCGCCCACATGCAGGGCAAGCTGCCGGACTTCATGGTGCCGGCCGCGTTCCAGTTCCTCGATGCCTGGCCGATGACACCCAACGGCAAGATCGACCGGCGCGCGCTGCCGGCGCCCGCCCGCCGGCTCGCCGACGCCGGCATGGCTGCGCCACGCGACCAGCTGGAGCAGCAGATCGCGGCCATCTGGCAACAGGTGCTGAACCTGGCCGCCGTGGGCATCGACGACAGCTTCTTCGACGTCGGCGGCCATTCGATGAGCATCGTGGAGGTCGAGGTGCTGCTCGAGGAGAACCTGGGCCTGACCGTGCCGACCATGGACCTGTTCCGCTTCCCGACCATCCGCGCGCTGGCCAATCACCTGCGCACCTCGCTGAGCCAAGGACAGGACATGGACGCGCAGTCCCGCGAGCGCCGCCCCACTGTGCCGCCAGCCGCCTTCATCGCGCCGGCCGGCACCGAGATCGCCATTGTCGGCATGGCCGGCAAGTTTCCCGGCGCCGCCAACGTGGAGGAATTCTGGCGCAATCTGCGCGCCGGCACCGAGTCCATCACGGAACTGACGGAGCAACAGCTGCTCGAAGCGGGTGTGGACCCGCAACTGTTGCGCGAGCCGCGCTATGTCAGACGCAAGGGCATCCTGGACGACGTGGCCTGTTTCGACGCGCCTTTCTTCGGCTATCCGCCGCGCGAGGCGCAACTGATGGATCCGCAGCAGCGCCTGTTCCTGGAGCTGGGCTGGCAGGCATTGGAGCATGCCGGCTACGGCGGCGCGGCTGACTGCGGCCGCGTCGGCGTGGTCGGCGGTGTCGGACGGGCAGGGTATCTGCAGCATTTCCTCGACACCCGCCCCGAGTCCGCCGCCGAACTGTTCCAGACCACCATCCTGAACGAGAAGGATTTCCTGTCCACCCGCCTGGCCCACAAGCTGAACCTGCGCGGCCCCGCGCTGACGGTGCAGACGGCGTGTTCGACCTCGCTGGTGGCGGTGCACCTCGCCTGCCAGCAACTGCTGCAGGGCGACAGCGACATGGTGCTGGCCGGCGGCGTCTCGATCGAGATTCCGCACGCGACCGGGTATCTCTACCAGGAAGGTCACATCCTGTCGCCGGACGGCCGCTGCCGGGCGTTCGACGCCGGCGCCGGCGGGACGGTGCGCGGCAGCGGCGGGGCGCTGGTCGTGCTCAAACGCTTGAGCGACGCGCAGCGCGACGGCGATACCGTCTGGGCCGTGATCAAGGGCTCGGCCATCAACAACGACGGCAACGGCAAGGTCGGTTTCACGGCGCCCAGCGTGGACGGGCAGGCCGACGTGATCGGGCAGGCGCTGCGCCGGGCCGGCGTCGATCCGCGCAGCATCGGCCTGGTCGAGGCGCATGGCACGGCCACGCCGCTGGGCGATCCGATCGAGGTCGCCGCGCTGACCCAGGCCTATCGCCTCTACACGGCCGACCGGGAATACTGTCTGCTGGGTTCGGCCAAGGCCCATGTCGGCCACCTCGACACGGCGGCCGGCGTCACCGGCTTGATCAAGGCGGTGCTGGCGCTGCACCACGGCGAAGTGCCGGCCATGCCTCATTTCCAGTCGCCCAACCCCAAGCTCGGGCTGGAGCGCAGTCCCTTCCGCATCAACACCGCGCTGGCGCCATGGCCGGTGTCGGCCGCGCCGCGCCGCGCGGCGGTAAGCTCGTTCGGCATCGGCGGCACCAACGCCCACGTCATCCTGGAGCAGGCGCCGCCGGCCCCGCCCACGGCGGGCGGGCTGCCGCATCAGCTGCTGACGCTGTCGGCGAAGTCCGCGACGGCGCTGGACGCGATGAGCCGCAACCTGGCGGACTATTTGCGCGAGCACCCCGGGGCCAACCTGGCCGATATCGCCTATACGCTGCAAGCCGGACGCGCGCCGCTGCCGCACCGGCGCGCCGTGGCGTGCGCCGATGCGGCCGGCGCGGCGGATGCGCTGGCGGCCACGCCCGCGCATCCCGGCTTGACGGCGATGCCGGACGGCGCCGCGCGGGTGGTGTTCCTGTTCCCCGGCCAGGGACTGCAACAAGTAAACATGGGGCGCGGCTTGTATGCGTCCCTGCCCGAATTCCGCGCCGAGGTGGATGCCTGCGCCGAGCTGCTGCAGCCGGTGCTGGGCCTCGATCTGCGCGCCGTGCTGTATCCCGCGCCGGAGGCCGGGGAAGACGCGGCGCGGCAGCTGGCGCAGACGGCGATCACGCAGCCGGCCATGTTCGTGGTGGAGTATGCGCTGGCCCGCCAGCTCATGCACTGGGGCGTGCAGCCGCATGCCATGATGGGGCACAGCCTGGGTGAATACGTGGCGGCCTGCCTGGCCGGCGTCATGTCGCTGTCCGACGCGCTGAAGCTGGTCGCCGCGCGCGGCCAGCTGGTGCAGCGCTTGCCCGCCGGCGCGATGCTGGCGGTCGAGGCCAGCGCCGCGCAGGTGCAGCCCTTCCTCGGCGCCGGGGTGGACCTGGCGGTGGTCAATGGCCCGCGCGCCTGCGTGCTGGCAGGGACCATGGAAGCGATCGCCGCATTGTCGGCTCCGCTGGCGGAGGCCGGCCTGCGCAGCAAGCGCGTGCCGACCTCGCACGCTTTCCACTCCGCCATGCTCGACCCCGTTCTGGACCAGTTCAGGGCACGGTTGGGTGAAGTGGCGCTGCACGCGCCGCGGATTCCCTATATCACCAACGTGACGGGATCGTGGGTGACCGGGGAGCAGGCCACCGATCCCGATCATTGGGTACGGCATATGCGCCAGACCGTGCGCTTTGCCCAAGGACTGGAGCTGCTGCTGGAGACGCCGGACGGCATCTACCTGGAAACCGGTCCGGGACAGACCTTCAGTGGCATCCTTCAACGCCATCCCAACAAACAGAACGTGCGCTTTGCCGGCCCGACGCTGGCCGGCGCCACGGAGCCATCCGACTGCGCCGCCTTGCTGGCCGCCCTGGGGCGGCTCTGGTGCAACGGTGTCGCACCCGATTGGCGGCGCCTGCACGACCATGGGGCGCGTCGCCGTATCGCCTTGCCGGCGTATCCGTTCGACCGCTATCGCTACTGGCCCGAGGCGCGACAGGCGACGACAGCGTCGGCCACGCGCTTCGAGGCCGTAACGCGCGCCGCGCCGGCATCCGCACCGGCGCCGCAATCTTCGTCCCCGCGCCAGCTCGCGCCGCGCGACGCGTTCGAACTGGAAGTGGGCAAGGTATTCGCGGAGATATTGGGCCTGGACGGTCTCGCGCTTGATGATAATTTCTTCGAGCTCGGTGGCAGCTCCCTGTCTTCTCTGAGCGTCATTCTGCGCCTGGAGCAGGCCTTCGATTGCAGCCTGTCCAGCGCGGTCCTGCTGGAACATCCTACGGTCGAAAGCCTGGCCCAGGCGCTGCGTTCCGGCCGCGCGTCGGGCGGTTCACGTCTGGTCGGCATGCGGACCGGCGGCAGCCGCGCGCCTCTGTTCTGCATCCACCCGTATGGCGGCCACACCATGGGCTACGTCGAGTTGACGCGCTGCCTTGGCGCCGATCAGCCGGTGTACGGAGTCCAGGCCCGTGGCTTGCAGGGGGAGGCGGCGCCGTTGGAGCGGATCGAGGAGATGGCGGCGGACTATATTGCCTTGATCAAGTCGCGGCAACCAGCGGGGCCTTATCATCTGGCCGGGCATTCGATGGGCGGATGCATCGCGTACGAGATGGCGCGGCAGCTGCGGCTGGCCGGCGAAGAGGTCGCGCTGCTGGCGCTGATCGACTCGCGCGCGCAAAATGCCAGCGTGCAGCCGCTCTATCGCAACGGTGCGTATGGCCAGCTGGCCGGCATTGACTGGCTCGATGACGACGCTGTGCTGCTTGGTATTCTGCTGCCGCGACTGTCCATGGATTGGGACAGCCTGCGCGACGTCGCGGCAGATGAGCAGTGGCTGCATGTGCTGGAGACGGCCACGCGGCAAGGACTGCTGCCGCCGCAGGCGGGCGTGGGGCAGGTGCGGCAGATGCTTGCCGTGACCAGGGCCAACGACACAGCACTGCGCGCTTACCAGCCGCCGGCCGGCGACACGCCAGTGCTGCTGTTCTGCGGCACCGAGGGTTTCGCCCAACAATTCGGCGAGCCCGAATTGGGGTGGCGCGAGCTGGTCCCGGACGCGCTGGAGGTGGTGAACCTGCCGGGCACTCACCACACCATCATGTCGGGACCGGGCGTGGCGGCGATCGCGGAACGCCTGGCGGGAGCCCTGACGCGCGGCTGACGGCCACTCGCTGTTTTTTGTCTGGTATGACGACGCACAGAACATCACCGCCAAGGCCGCGCTGATGAACACCTATGCGCTCGGCGGCACCTGCGTCTGGGCTATGAGGATGGCACTTTCTGGATGGCGGTAGCCGCTGGAGTGGGCAATGGTGGCGGCGGTACAACAGACGGCAACATCGCCACCACGGGCACCGGCTGCGTGTGGACTGCTAATACCACTTCGACCGCAAACACCAATAAAGCGGCGGCGACGGCTGTCAATGACGGCAATACCAGCACCAGCCTGACCCTCAACGGCGCGGGGGGAAGGCGGAACCCAGGAATGGGAGGCCGCAGGCGTCACCTTCGCGGCGGCTAAGACCATTTCGTCGGTCAAGTTCATCAGCGGCGCGATCGACACCTATGGCAACGAATATTTCGAGTCCGGTTTGAGTTTGCAGTACACAACGAACGGCTCGACTTGGGTAGACTCTGGGTGGGCGGTCAGCCCGGTCTATCCGAACAGCGCGTCGGCTGCCACTGATTTTTCTGTCGAGGAGTACTGCATGCGTTTGATGATTGCGTTTCTGCTGTCGGCGGGATTGTGCCGGACCGCGCCTGCCATGGCGGAGGATTTGTTTGTGGCTACGCCGCTGACAGCGGAACGCAGTTTCACCGCCGGCATAGAAGGGCCGGCGGTGGACGCGGCAGGGAATATCTATGCGGTCAATTTCGGCCGCCAGCAGACCATTGGCATCGTCAGCCCGCAAGGCGTGGCGCGCGAGTTCGCCGTGCTGCCCGGCGCCTCGGTGCCCAATGGCCTGCGCTTCGATCGCCAGGGCGCGCTGTATGTGGCCGACTATGTCGGCCACAATGTTTTCCGCATCGCGCCGGGCACCGCCACGCCGCGGCTGTACGCGCACGAGGCGAAGATGTTCCAGCCGAACGACCTGGCCATCACGATGGATGGCGTGCTGTACGCCAGCGATCCTGACTGGGCCCACAATACCGGCCGCGTGTGGGGCATCGACCGTGACGGCAAGGTCACCCTGGCGGCGGATGGAATGGGTACCGCCAACGGGATTGAGGTGAGCCCGGACGGGCGCACCTTGTATGTGAATGAAAGCGTGCAGCGGAATATCTGGGCCTTCGCCATCGGCGCCGATGGAGCGCTGTCGGACAAGCGGTTGCTGCATCGCTTTGAAGATTTCGGCATGGACGGCATGCGCGTCGATGTCGACGGCAATTTGTACGTAAGCCGTTTTGGCAAGGGCACGGTGGTCAAGCTTGCGCCGGATGGCAAGCTGCTGCAGGAAATCCGCCTGCCGGGCGAGCGCCCCAGCAATCTATGCTTTGGTGGGCCGGACGGCCGCACCGTTTATGTGACCGAAGTCGAGCACCAGCAACTGCTTCAGTTCCGTGTTGACCGTCCGGGCCTGGAGTGGCAGCGGATACAGAGGCGCCAGTGACCAGGCCCGCGCGCGGCATGAGGAATAACCGGCCCTGTGTTTTCATTTTACGTTTGAGGTGAGTATGCGTTTACAAGTTCTTGTGTCATGTTGTTTGGGATTGATGGGGGCTGCGCAGGCCCAGGAGATCGTGCCGTTGCCCGCGCACTTGCAGCGCAATGCCGGCGAGTTTGCGCTGACGTCCGCCACCCGCATCGTCGCCGACGGCATCGCGCAGGCCGAAGCACAAATGCTGCGCGATTACCTGCGGCCGGCCACCGGCTTTGAACTGCCCGTGGTCACGCGCGACGGCGCCAATGCCATCCGCCTCAAACTGGACAGGAAACCGGGCTCGCTGGGCAAGGAAGGCTATCGCCTGGTCAGCGATGCACGCGGCGTGACCATCACCGCCGCCGATCCGGCAGGGCTGTTCTACGGCGTGCAGACACTGCGCCAGATGCTGCCTGCCGATATCTACCGCAAGGCGGAGGTGCGCCGCCGCTGGCAACTGCCGGCCGTCAGCATCGAAGACCAGCCGCGCTTCGGCTGGCGCGGCAGCCATCTGGATACGGCGCGCCACTTCATGCCGAAGAGCTTTGTGCTCAAGCACATCGAGCTGCTGGCGCAGAACAAGATGAACGTGTTCCACTGGCACCTGACCGACGACCAGGGCTGGCGTATCGAGATCAAGCGCTTCCCGCTGCTGACGCAAGTGGGCGCATGGCGCAGCGAGACCCAGCTGACGCCGCGTCCCGGCGACCCTCCGGGCCTGCGCTACGACGGCCAGCCGCACGGCGGCTACTATACGCAGGAGGACATCCGCGAAGTGGTGGCGTATGCCGCCGCGCGCCACATCACGGTGGTGCCGGAGATCGAAATGCCGGGCCATGCGCTGGCCGCGATCGCCGCATATCCTGAACTGGGCAATCAGCCCGGCACGAAGCTGCCTGTCGGCCGCGAATGGGGTGTGATCACGCAGGTGTTCAGTCCAGAGGAAAACACGGTGCGCTTCCTGCGGCAGGTGATGGATGAAGTACTGGCGCTGTTCCCGGGCCAGTACATCCACGTTGGCGGCGACGAGTGCCCGAAAACCGAATGGGCGCATTCGCCGGCGGCGCTGGCGCGCATGAAGACGCTGAAGCTGGTGCCTGCGTCCACCACGCCGGAAGACATCCAGAACTACAAGGACGCACAAGGCAAGCCGGCCGAGCATCCGGCCCTGCATCAGCTGCAAAGCTGGTTCATTGGGCAGATGGACGTCTACCTGGCGCAGCACGGCCGCCGTTTGATCGGCTGGGATGAAATCCTGGAAGGCGGTCTGGCGCAGGGCGCCACGGTGATGAGCTGGCGCGGCGAGGAGGGCGGCCTGAAAGCCGCCAACGCCGGCCATGATGTGGTGATGACGCCGGAGCGCGACACCTATCTCGATTACGCCCAGATCCCGGCCGACACGCCGGGCTACCGCGAGCCGCCGGGCGCGCGCGCGGTCAACACGCTGGACCACGTCTATGCCTACGAGCCGCTGCCTGCCTCCATGCCGCCTGAATTGGCCAAACATGTGCTGGGCAGCCAGGCGCAGTTGTGGACCGAATACATGAACGGGCCGCGCGAGGTTGAATACATGGCTTGGCCGCGTCTGCTGGCCATGGCTGAAGTACTATGGACGCCGAAGTCGCTCAAGGACTACGCCAAGTTCCAACAACGCTTGCCATCCTCGTTGCAGCGCCTGGATGTGCAGGACGTGAATTACCGCACCGCTGACGGCCCACGCTGGCCACGTTGAAAGAGACCCATGTCTTCACAAAAAAACTATCAGATGTTTCTGGCCGTGGTCAGCGGCCTTGCCGGGCTGCTGTACGGGATTGATATCGGCATCATCGATCCGGCGCTACCTTACCTGAACCGCTCCACCAGCCTGTCGGAAGGCCAGCTGTCGATGGTGGTGGCGGCGGTGCTGGCCGGTTCGATTCTGGGATCGGTGGTGGCGGGCGCGTTGGCCGACTGGCTGGGGCGCAAGCCGATGATGGTGGTCAGCGCGCTGATGTTTGTCGGCAGCGTGGCGGTGATCTATCTGTCGCAGTCCTTCGTGCCGCTGATGCTGGGCCGTCTGCTGCAGGGCATGAGCGGCGGGGTCATCGCGGTGGTGGTGCCGCTGTATCTGGCCGAGTGCCTGCCCGCCGCCCAACGCGGGCGCGGAGTGGCGGTGTTCCAGTTCATGCTGACGGTCGGTATTGTGCTGGCGGCCTTTGTCGGCAACCACTATCTGGGCAACGCGGAACTGGAGATACAGGCCGCCGGTTCGGATCAACAGCGCATCGTGGCCGCGGCCGATCACGCCTGGCGCAGCATGTTCCTGACCGTGATGTATCCGGGCGCGCTGTTCTTCCTGGGCTGCTGCCTGGTGTCGGAATCGCCGCGCTGGCTGATACGCAACGGGCGGCCGGAGAAGGCGCGCGCCGCGTTGGCGCGCCTGTTGCCGCCGGCGGTGGCCGAGACGGAGTTTGACGAGATCGGCAACGCGCTGGCGGTGGAACGGGCGCGGCCGAAAACGTCGCCCGTGGCTGCGGCGATGGAGATGTTGACCGAACGCCGCTATGTGCTGCCGTTCATCCTGGCCTGCATCATCCTCGGCTGCAACCAGGCGACGGGCATCAACTCGGTGTTGCAGTTCATGACCACCATTTTGCAGAAGGCCGGCCTGGATCCGGTGGCGGCGGCCGGCTACGGCACGGTGATCAAGATCCTCAATTCGGTGATGACGGTGGTGGCGATCGTGCTGGTCGAACGCAAGGGCAGGGTGTTCCTGCTGAAGCTGGGCACCGGCGGCATCATGGTGTCCTTATGCCTGCTGGCTTTGCTGTTCTACCGCTTCGAGTCGCAGCGCGTCGATGTGCGCGCGGAAGTGGCTGCGCTGGTCAAGGACAACCGTCTGGACTTCAACCTGGCGGATGCCCGCTGGGCCGGACAAGGGGCGGTGCAGCTCAGCATACTGTATCAGTACGGCGACCATCAGCAGGTGGCCGAAGCCTACACGCCGACCGAGGCATCGCAGGCGGTGTTGAAGCGCGCGGCCGACGTGGTGCAGGCGTTGCCGGCCGGGCAGCGCGCGCTGCTCGAACAGGCGCAGCTGGCATGGAGCGGACGCGGTGCGGCGGCCGCGGCGGAACCGGCGCAGCAGCTGATTGCGACGCTGCCGCCGGCGTCGCGTGAGGAACTGAATGCGGCGCTGCGTGTGCATGCGGCCCAGCATGTGCAGGTGCAGGCGGCCGGTGCGGCTGCCGGGCAGGCGCCGCTGCGGATTCTGCGCGCCAGCGTCGGACCGACCCCAAGCCGCGCGACCGGCCTGCTGGCGGTCCTGTGCATTGCCGGCTTTATCGCCTTTTTCTCGATCGGACCGGGGGTGTGCGTCTGGCTGGCGCTGTCGGAGCTCATGCCCACGCGGATACGTTCGGTGGGCATGGGCGTGGCGCTGCTGATCAACCAGGGCACCGGCACGCTGATCGCAGGCGCTTTCCTGCCTATCGTCGGGAACTACGGCTTCCACGTGATGTTCCTGTTCTGGACCGCCTGCACGGTGGTGTACTTCGTGACCGCCGCGTTCTTCCTTCCCGAGACCAAGGGCAAGTCGCTGGAAGAAATCGAGCGGTTGTTTGCGCGCGCCTGACCAGGGGGCATGGCACGCTGGATGTGGCGATTGACGGACATCAAAGAGAGGCAGGAAACGCTGCGAATTCAGCTGCGGATCAAGGTGTATAACTTCCTTTTTTGTTCGCTAAAGGGTGATCATGACTACCGAAAATCTACCCGATAGAAATATCGCTATCGTCTGCCAGGGCGGCGGCAGCCATGCCGCCTACGCCGCCGGCGCGCTGCAAATGCTGCTGCCGGAACTGGGCGAGAACGGACCGTTGCGCCTGGTCGGCATCAGCGGCACTTCCGGCGGCGCCATCTGTGCGCTGCTGGGCTGGTACGGCAACCTGGAGGGCGGTCCCGCCACCGCACAGCGCAAGCTCGAACGGTTCTGGCTGTCCAACTGCGCGCAGCTTCCCGGGGAAAAGCTGTGGAACGACTGCGCCATCCAGGGCGCCGAGTCGTTACCCTATGAAATCCTGTTCAGTCCCTACCAATGGCCGATGGAGGCCAGCCTGTACCTGCTCACCAGCCTGTGGCCGACGCTGGCCTCCTACCCGACGCCGCTCGACTGGTCGCCCTACCAGCTGTGGGGACGGGGCGAATACTTCCAGCTCGACGAGTTGATCAAGCCGCACGTGGATTTCGAGCTGATCGCCGCGCTCGGCGCCCTGTGCAGCATTCCCGACTACATCGCACGCTGGAAGGCGACCGACCTGCACGCCCTGATCTATGACGAGGCCGAGGCCGGCACAGCGCCCCACCGCGCGCGCAAGCACCGGTTGGAAGACCTGATCCGCGACGGCCTGGCCCAGCCCGACAATATCCGCCGCCTGATGGACCGCAACCGCTTTGCCGCCAATGCGCCGCTGCGGAAGGCGCTGGGCGACTGGCAGGCGCCGCCGGTGGACTTCGGCAATCCGGATTCGATCGACGACCTCAACGATGATGTCAGCCGCATGATGGTGAACATCCCGCAACTGCTGCTGGGCGCCGTCGATGTCGGCAATGGCGAATTCGTTGCCTTCAGCAGCCAGCGGGCGCTCAAGGAGAACGGTATTTCCCTGAACGCGGTGCTGGCTTCGGCGGCCCTGCCGTGGCTGTTCAAGGCGGTCGAGATCGAGAGTCAAAGCGAGGACGGTGAAGCCCGCGTCGACAAATACTGGGACGGGCTGTTCTCGCAAAACCCGCCGATCAAGAATTTCATTTCCGGCAGCAAGAACAAGCGCAAGCCGGACGAGTTTTGGGTGGTGCAGATCAATCCGGTCGGCACCGACGTCGAGAAACTCAAGTCGGACATCTGGGACCGCCGCAACGAACTGTCCGGCAACCTGTCGTTGAACCAGGAAATCTTCTTTATCAGCGCGATCAACAAGCGCATCGAGGTCGAGGCCAACATGGCGCCGAAACCCAAGCCGGGCGGTGACCCGGCCGAGGCCGAGGCCGACAAGCATGTGATCGTTCACCGCATCATCATGGACGGCGAGGCGGTCGAGCGCAAGTCGGGCAAGACCCTGGGCGCGCTGTCCAAGTTCGACCGCGACGCCGTGCTGGGCCAGGCCCTGCGCGAGGACGGGCGCGAACAGGCCCGCCGCTTCCTGCTGATGCGCGCCACCATGCTGCGCCTGTGCGATGACCTGGAGCGGCCCGAGTACGACACCATCTCGGCCAATTCAGCCGGCACGCTGGCCGCGCTCAGGCGCATGCGCAGCAGCGATGGCGGCGGCAAGCTGCGCCTGATCGTCGACGAGACCGTCATGCCGTCGACGGCGCGTGACGGACAGGATGGTACGCGCCACCATGCGCTGGCGCGCTGGCACGCCAGCGGCGGCTACAACGGCAAGTCGCTCGACGTGGAAGGGGAAACGGAATTCGACTTCCTGCAGAACGGCCAGCTGTCGATCCAGGTGAAGGAAATCCGCATCGCGTCGATCGACGAGACGCCGCCGCCCAAGCAGCCGGCGCAGCAGCGCGCGGGCGCCGCGCAGCGGCCCGGATTGCTGCACTGAGGTCTACGGCGCCGGCCACAGCTTTCTGCCCAGGGCCGCCTCGAAGACGGCCAGTTGCCGGCGGTCGTCGATCAGATAGTCGGCCAGCATGATGTCGTGCGAGACGATGCGGTCTTCCAGCAGCGGCGGCACCTTGCTGCGCAAATGGTCCAGCGCCAGCCGCGTGCCTTGTCCCAGCTCCATGCCGGGATAGAAATACAGCCCCTGGCCGGCCGTGATGTATTCGATCGCCAGCACCTTCTGCACGTTGTTCAGTATCCGCAGCAGGTTCAGCGTGGCCGGCGTGCCCAGCGACAGGTGGTCCTCCTGTTGCGCCGAAGTGATGTAGTTGTCCAGCACCATGGGCTGGGCCAGCATCTTGTTTTCCGCGACCAGCGAGGCCGCCGCGTACTGGACGATCATCAGACCGGAATTGACGCCGCTCTCGGCGATCAGGAACGGCGGCAGGCCGCTGACATGCGGGTTGACCAGGCGGTCGACGCGGCGCTCGGCCACGCCGCCCAGCTCCGCCACCGCCATCGACAGCGTGGTGGCGGTCATCGCCATCGCCTCGCCGTGCGGATTGGCTTGCGATAGCACGCGGTAGTTGTGCTGGTCGCCGAACACCAGCGGATTGTCGTTGGCCGATTGCAGTTCGATGTTGATCTGCCGTTCGGCGTGGGCGATCTGCTCGCGCGCGGCGCCGTGGATCTGCGGCATGGAGCGCAGGCTCAGCGCATCCTGGGTGCGGATGCCCTGGCCGCCGCGCAGCACCGCGCTGTCGGCCAGCAGCGCGCGCAGATTCGCGGCCACGTGGATTTGTCCGGGATACGGCTTTTGCAGCATCGCCTCGGCGTCGAAGGCGCTCATCTGGCCACGCAGGGCCTCGAAACTCATGGCGCCGATCACGTCGGCCCAGCACGCCAGCCGCTTGGCATGGTCCAGCGCCAGGCACAGCAGGCCGGTCATGCAGGGCAGGCCGTTGACCAGGCTCAGGCCGTCCTTGGCCGCCAGCGCCACCGGCGCCAGTCCGGCCATCGTCAGCGCCGCGCCGGCGGGCATGGTCTGCCCGCGGAAGCGCACGTCGCCCAGGCCGATCAGCGTCAGGCCGACGTGGGCCATGTGCGTCAGATAGCCCACCGAGCCCTGCATGGGCACGACGGGCGTCAACCCCAGGTTCAGGAAGTCCAGCAATTGCCGCACCACGTGCGCGCTGATGCCGGAATGGCCGCGGCTGTAGTTGATGATTTGCGCGCACATGATGGCGCGCGTTTCGACCACGCCCAGCGTGGCGCCCAAGCCGCAGGCATGGCTCTTGAGGGTGCGCCGCGACAGCTCGGCCAGTTGCTCGCCGCCGAGCACGACTTCGGACAGGGCGCCCAGGCCGGTGTTGATGCCGTAGGCCTTGACGCCGTCGGCGACGATGCGCTCGACGATCAGGCGCGCGTCTTCGATGCGCCGCCACAGGGCGGCGCTCAGTTCGAGCCGGGCGCCGTGGGCGACGCGGACCACGTCGTCGTAGCGGGCCGGGGCCGCTTCGTCGAGAATGATGGTTGTTGTCTGCATGGCGGTCATCCCACCCGGGCCGGCAGCGCCGCCGCATGGCCGCGCTTTTCGACGAATTTGCGGACATAGTCGTCCGCCGGCGTACTCAGGATCTCGTCCGGCGTGCCCACCTGCACCAGCCTGCCGTCGCGCAGGATGGCGATGTGGTCGCCCAACTTGAGCGCCTCGTCCAGGTCGTGGGTGATGAAGATGATGGTCTTGTGCAGCGTGGTCTGCAGCGACAGCAGCTGGTCCTGCATGTCGTCGCGGATCAGCGGATCGAGGGCGCTGAAGGCCTCGTCCATCAGCAGCACGTCGGTGTCGGCCGCCAGCGCGCGCGCCAGGCCCACGCGCTGGCGCATGCCGCCGGACAGCTCGTCGGGGTATTTGTCCTCATAGCCCTTCAGGCCGACGCGCGCCAGCCAGGCGGCGGCCTTGGCGCGGGCCTGCGGCTTCGGCTCGCCGCGCGTCAGCAGCGCGAAGGCGGCGTTGTCGAGCACCGTCTGGTGCGGCATCAGGCCGAAACCCTGGAACACCATGCTGATGCGGCTGCGCCGCAGTTCGCGCAACTCGCCCTCGGACATCGACACCACATCGCGGCCGTCGATCAGGATCTCGCCGGCGCTGGGATCGATCAGGCGGTTGAAGTGGCGCACCAGCGTCGATTTGCCGGAGCCGGACAGGCCCATGATGACGAAGATTTCGCCGGCCTGGATGTCCAGCGACACGCCGCTGAGGCCGACGTTGCAGCCGGTCTGGGCCAGCACGTCTGCCTTGCTGGCGCCGTCGTTAAGCAACTGCAACCCCTGCCGCCAGCGCGCGCCGAAGATCTTGCAGACGTTCTTGACTTGGATTTTGTAGGGCTTCATGGTTTGGCCTTGTCTGCTTGCGTCATGCGCTGACGGCGGTCTCTGCCGTAGCCCTGGGTGATGCGGTCCATCACGATCGCCAGGATGACGATGGCGATGCCGGCCTGCAGGCCCTTGCCGATGTTGACGGTCTGTATGCCCTCGAGCACGTCCTCGCCCAGGCCGCGCGCGCCTATCATGGAGGCGATCACGACCATGCCCAGCGCCATCATGATGGTCTGGTTCAGGCCGGCCATGATGCTGGGCCGCGCCAGCGGCAGCTGCACCGTGATCAGCAATTGCCAGCGCGTGGTGCCGAAGGAGCGGGCGGCCTCGGTCAGCTCGCCGCTGACCTGGCGGATGCCAAGGTCGGTCAGCCGTATCAGCGGCGGCGTGGCATAGATGATGGTGGCCAGGATGGCCGGCACCTTGCCCAGCCCGAACAGCATCAGCACCGGCACCAGGTAGACGAAGCTGGGCATGGTCTGCATCACGTCCAGCAGCGGCATCAGCAGCCGGCGCAGGCCGTCGCTGCGGGCGCTGAGGATACCCAGCGGCACCGCCAGCAGCACCGCGATCAGCGTGGCGACCAGCACCAGCGCCAGGGTCTGGATCAACTGGTCCCACAGGCCGAGACAGCCCACCAGCAGCACGCAGGCGGTGTAGCCGGCGGCGTGGCCCCAGCGCCGCGTGGCGTGCAGGCTGAGCAGGAATACGCCGGCCAGCACCAGCCACCAGGGCAGGGCGCGCAGGGCGCCTTCGAACGGCACCAGCACATGGCGCAGCAGCCAGATCGAACCGTCGTGGAAGGCGTCGCCGAAGCGGCTGTTGATGACGTCGACCGTCTCGTTGATCGGCTCGACCAGGGAAATATTAAGCGCCTCGGGGAACGATGGCATGTCTAACCTCACTTAAGCGTGGAACTGATTTTGGCCGCGATATCGGTCGGCATCCAGGCCTGCCAGATGGCGGGCTGGCGCTTGAGGAACAGCTGGGCCAGCGCCGTCGCCTCCAGTTTTTTGGCCTCGCGCTCGGCCAGCAGGGCGTTGATCAGATCGACCGGCACGTTCATCCGCTCGAACAGCGCGGTCAGCACCGGGTCGGCATCGTGGAAGGCGCGCGACACGCCCACCCGCAGCCGGTTGGGCGGATTGACGGTGCCGCAGGGGCGGCTGTTGTTCTGCGCGGTCAGCGTGTCCCAGCAGGCCTGCGAAAAGGCCGGTTCCTCGAGCCGGATGAATTTGTAGCGGCCCATCATCGCGGTCGGGCTCCAGTAGTAGAACAGCACCGGGCGGCCGCGCTGGACCGCCGAGGCGATCGCCGCGTCCAGCGCCGGCCCGGTGCCGGGACGGAAGTTGACGTAGCTGGCGTTCATGCCGTAGGCCTTGAGCTTTTGCGTGTTCACGCCCTGGCAGGTCCAGCCGGTCGGGCAGTTCAGGAAGCGGCCCTTGTCCGGCTCCTCGTCGTCCATGAACACGTCCTTGTAGCGCGCCAGGTCGGCCACCGAGCGCAGGCCGGGCGCCGCCGCCTTGATGCCGCGCCTGGCGTCGCCCTTGACCACGTACTCCGGCACATACCAGCCCTCGGACGAGTCCTTGATGATATCGCCCACCGCCACCACCTTGCCGGCCTTGGCTGCGTCGTTCCAGGCGGTGCTGCGGCCTATCCATTCCTCGGCGAAGACCTGGATGTCGTTGCGCGCCAGCGCCAGTTCCATCGCGATGCTGGTGCCGGGCAGGACGTCGGTCTTGCAACCGTAGCCCTGCTCGAGCACGTAGCGCATCACCTCGGTCAGGAAGCGCGCGCTCTCCCAGTTCAGTCCGGCGAAATTGACGGTCTTGCCGCCGGCGCACCAGCTCGAGGCCGGCGCCGCTGTTGCGGCAGCGGCGGCCGGCGCCGCAGCGGCCAGCGCCGCGCCGGCCAGCACCGCGGCGGCGATATCGCGATATGTTTTCATCAATGCCTCATCCACCAATGCCCGCCATCAGAAACGCGCCTTGACGCGCACGCCCACGGTGCGCGGCCGGGCCATGTAGATGGTGTCGCCGGGCTGCAGGCCGTTCGGATCACGGGTCACGTCGACCACCTTGGTGCGGTTGTTCAGGTTGGTGCCGAACAGGCCGAACTCGTATTTGCCCGACTTGTAGGACAGCGCCGCGTTCAGCATACTCGACGATGGGATTTCCGCATAGTTGCTGCCGGTCGGCGCGAAGTCCGTGTAGGAGTTGCCGCGATAGGAATAGGTCGCGGCGATGCCCACCTCGTCGTTGTTGGCCAGCGGCACCGTATAGTTGAACGACAGGCTGGCGGTCAGGCGCGGCGCGTACGGCGTGCGGGTGCCGGCCGGCGCCGATTGCGCCTCGAGCGGTGTGATGATGGCGGTCTTGGCCTTGGCGTCGGTGTAGGCCGCGTTGAAGCCCAGGCTCATGCGGCGCGCCAGCTTGACCATCGATTCGATTTCCAGACCCTGGCTGCGGATCTTGCCGGCGTTCTGCGTGTAGTAGTAGGAGCAGGGCAGGTAGTTGGCGACCTGTACTTTTTCCCAGTCGATCAGGAAGGCCGCCACGTTCAGGCTCACGCGCTGGTTGAGGAAGGTGTTTTTCGAGCCCAGCTCATAGCTCCACAACTGGTCCGGGCCGAAGCTGGCCGGCGCCTGGATGCCGCACAAGGTTTGCGGCACCGGCTGGTTGTTGCCGCCGTAGCGGAAGCCCTTGCCGGCCTGGGCGTAGAGCAGATGCTCGGGGTCCAGGTGGTAGGCGGCGGCGAAGCGCGGATTGCCGCCGCGCGCGCTGGCCTTGCTGCTGACGACGTTGGGCGTGCCGACCGGCGCATCGACCGTGGCCGCAGGCGTGTTGCCGTAGTAGCCGGTGAAGCGCAGCTTGAAGTCCTCGGACTCGGTGAACAGGCGCACGCCGGCCGTCAGGTCCAGCTTGTCCCACAGCGTGTAGGTCGCTTCGGCGAACAGCGCGGCCTGGCGCGAGCGCGACTCCTGGGTGCCGGAGAACTGGTCGTCCTTGTTGAAGGCCAGGTCGTTGACCAGCGAGCTGTAGCCGGGGAAACCGTAGGCGGCCGCGTAGCGCGCGTCCATGCCCGGGGTCGGTTCATCCTCCCAGAAGTCGCGCTTGCCGCTTTCGAGGAACAGGCCACCGGTCCATTTCAGCGGGCCGGCGTCGGTCGAGTTGAGGCGGAATTCCTGGGCGAAGTCCTGCAGCTTGTTGGCGATCGTGTAGTCGGCCTGGATCAGGCTCTGGCCGGGGAAGATGAAGGCGGTGGTGTTGTATTCGTCCGATTTCTTGTACAGCGTCTTGCGGTGCACGAAGGTGGTCGACGACACCAGTTCCGCCCGGGCCAGCTTGTAGTTGACGGCCAGGTTATACAACTGCATGTCGTCCTTGGTCTTCTGCTCCGTCATGGCGCTGGTGGTGAACGGCGCCAGGCCGCTGAAGGCGCCGTTCAGGCCGCCGTCCATCGAGGAGGCGGTGATGCTGGCGTCCACCGTCAGGTCGGGCGAGGCCTGCAGGCGCATGGCCACGCGGCCCTGGTCGGTGTGGCTGTCGTTGGTGCGCTTGCCGTTCAGGACGTTCTTGACGTAGCCGCTGTCCTCGCCGGTGTAGCCGGTCACGCGTAGGCCCAGCACGCCTTCCTTGACGGGAACGTTGACCATGCCGCGCAGGTTGCCGTTGTTGCCGCCGTTGCCGGAGGTGCTGGAGCCGACCGCCTCGAACGAGCCGAACATCGAATCGGTATCGGGTTTTTGCGTGATCTGGCGTATCGTGCCGGCCATGGCGCCGGCGCCGTACAAGGTGCCCTGCGGTCCGCGCAGCACTTCGATGCGCTCCAGGTCCAGCACCTTGAGGTCGGGATTGCCGGACTTGAGCGTGACGGGCATGTCGTCGACGTACACCGCCACCAGCGAGGCGTCGGCGATTTCCGACGGCGTGATGCCGCGCACGACCAGGCCGCGCATGGTGATGTTGTTGACGCCGGGACCTTGCTCCTGCATGTCCACCGACGGTGCGAGGCGGGCGATGTCCGCCAGTCCGGACAGGCCGAACTTGGCCAGGCTTTCCGGCTTGATGGCGGTCAGCGCCATCGGCACCTGCTGGATTTCCTCGGCGCGGGCCGAGCGCGAAGCGGTCACCTCGATGCGCTCGATCTGGTCGGCGCGGTCGGCGGCCGGCGCGGCGGCACTGGCTGGCGCCGGCGCCTGCGTTTGCCCGGAAACGATGGCGCTGGCCGAAACCATCGCCAACGCACTCAACCCCATCAGTTTGTTCCCCATTTTGTCTTTCCTTCGTCTGGTCTGGATAGCTACATGAAATTGCACCATCACATGGCGGCGTGGCACCAAAATGGAGCGCCACTATGCCTTGCGGAGGCGAACTGAATTGCACTTGGCGACACATTGTCTATACATGCTAACTGCTGTTGTCTATACAATTGGCTGCGACAAACGTACAGAGCAGGATGCGTGCCAGGTATTCAAGGTCAACGGGGTGCGATAGCACGAGCTGACTGACTTGCCGTTTTGCCCGGTAAGGCAGGCCGGCGTCAGGTTGTTGCAGGGTGAAGCAAGGCTAACATTGCTATCCAGAGTTGTATAGACAATTTAATGATTGCAAGCTGCTTGTTGTATTTACGTCAGCCTGACTCGAGGGCAACGGGCAGCATGCTGCCGGCCGGCCGATGCGTCTGGCCGGCTGCCCCAGTGCGACGATGAACGCATGGTCTTATGGATTGGTGCCGGGATCCGCGGCATCGATGATGCCGGTTAGCGCGTCCGCGATGGTCTTGTCGTCGGCCACCGAGGGATGCCAATGGCAGCCGGTGAACGCCAGGCCATTCACCGGGATGAACGCGACCCGGCTTTCGCCCGCCGCCTTCAGCCTGGCCACGACTGTTTTGAGTTCGGCCTGGATTTCTCCGTTGGCGCCATCGGTGGCCCAGAGAATAAAACGGGCCTGCGGATTGCGGGCGCGCAGCCCAAGGACGAATTCGACATACGCGGCCTCGTAATCGGCATGCAAGGCTTCCCTGGAGGCCCACTTTTCGCCCGGGTGGAGCGCGGTGGAAAAGTCATTGGTGCCGAGCGAGATGACGATCCACTTTGGTTGCCATGCGGCGGCGGTGTCGCGCTGGGCGTGGTCGAACAGGACATAGGGGTAGGCGGCGGGCAGCGTGTCGCCGGCGCCGCCGTCGAAGTTGCGTACCACGCCGCGGCCGGAAATGGCGTGGATCCGGTAGTCCGCGTTGTAGCGACGCGCCGTCAGCGCGCCGTAGCCTTGGCTGTTGTCGGTACTTGCCCAAACCTGGTTCTGGCTGCAGTCGCGCGTCGGCGAGATATTGCCGTAGCCGACAGTGTGGGAATCGCCGATAAATTCGATCTGACGCGCGCGGCGCGCCATCGGCAAGGGCTGCGCGCCGTCGGGCAAGGCGAAGCCGCCGAACAGCCTGGGGCCGGACTGGTTCTCGCTGACCGATTCAAGACGCACCGTATGCGCACCCGGGGCCAGTCCCCCGATCCGGTACCAGCCCGGCGCCGGCTTGACCATGTCCTCCAGCCGCGCCGAGTCGACCAGCACGTGCAGGATGACCTCACCCGGTTCGACCTTGAAATACAGTTCCCGGCCTTCGAATGCGGCCTCGAAGTAGATGCCGGGCCATTGATAGCGGTAGCCTGCGCCCTCGGGCGAGACGCGCCCGCTCACCGACGCCGGCAACGCATGCAGGGAGGGTGGCGAGGGCGCGGCGACGATGGCGACCGGCGCCGGAGCGGCATGGGCGGCGCCCGCGATCAAGGCGCTCGCGAGCGCCATTGCGATAGGTGTTCTCATGCCTGATGCCTTATTCGAACTGGATGCGGGTGATGTAGTAGGCGCTGTAGGGGTTGGCCAGTCCCTGCACGCAGATGCCGTCGATGGTCTTGCCCTCGACGCCGAGATCCTTGAGCGGCACCTCGACCAAGGCCCAGGTCTTCGCCTTGGCGACGATCTGGAAATTCGACTCGACGGGCTTGCCGTCCACCATGGCCTTGATCAGCAGCGCCTGGCCGCCGTTCGTCCCGCCGTTGATGCTGAAGGTCAGCTTGCTCAAGCCTTGCGTGGAGAAGGCGTCGTGGTGCAGGGCCAGGGCGCTCCAGGGATCGCCCTCGACCTTGATCGGCTTGGCGCCGCCGGCCGGCACGGCCAATTGGACCTTGGCCCAGCTCCAGTTCTGCCAGCCGTTTTGCAGCCCATCGTCGTAGGCGACGAGCGTCTGGGCCAGCGCCGCGCCGCTGGCGAGGAACGCAATCTGGGCGATCGCCATGGCGATGGCGGCTTTTTTAAATTTTCTCATTCATGGTCTCCTTATGATGTGGCGACTATCTTGTCGCGTTGAACCCCCAGCCTTCATTATTATATTGTCCAAGCCGCTTTCGCCGGTCAAACGATGCGGCAAAATGGCCGCGAATTTAGCGCTTACGCATTAAACACCGCCCGCTTGGTGAATTTCGTAATTGAGATGTCTGCGCGCCGGGCTCAGAATGACGGCAGAAAAACTATTTCACGAGACATGAAGACGACACGACGCAGTTTTATGGTGTCCATGGGCCTTGCCATGGCGTTTCCTGGGTTGGCTGGAGCCAGGGTGCAAGCCGATACGCGCGGCGCGCAGGAGCGCCTGTCGCTGTGGTACGACCAGGCGGCCGGGCCGTGGGTGGAAGCGCTGCCGGTCGGGAATGGACGCCTTGGCGCCATGAGTTTCGGCCGTATCGCCCAGGAGCGCGTTCAGCTCAACGAGGACACGCTGTTTGCCGGCGGTCCCTATGATCCCAACAATCCCCGTTCGCTGGAGGCGCTGCCGCAGGTGCGCGCCTTGATAGACCAGGGCAAATATGCGGAAGCGGCGGAGCTGATCGACGCGTCCATGATGGGCATGCCGAAGACGCAGATGCCATACGGCGCCGCCGGCGACCTGCTGCTCGACTTCGACGGGCTGTCCGGCGCCGGCGATTATCGCCGCTGGCTCGATCTCGACAGCGCCGTCTGCGGCACCCGCTTCACCAACGGCAAAGTGCAGTACCGCCGCGAGGTCTTCGCCAGCCAGCCGGACCAGGTGATCGCGATACGCCTGACCTCCACCGGGGGCGCGATGAATTTCGATGTCGGCTACCGCCATCCCGGCGAAGTCGGTTACGGCGCCACCGATTACACCGGCGGCAAGACCGCCGCCGCTGCCGCGCCGGTGCCGTGGGACCACCGTGAACCACTGCGCGCGGAGCAGCGGCCGGAAGGCCTATCCCTGCGTTCGGACGGCGCCGACGCATTGCTGATTGAAGGCCGCAATATCGGCGCCGCCGGCGTCGCGGCGGCGCTGCGCTACGCGGTGCGCGTGAAGGCGCTCGGCGACGGCAGGATCGCTGTGCGGGGCGACCGCATCGAGGTGCGCGGCGCCAGCGCGGTCACGCTGCTGGTCGCGGCGGCCACCAGCCATGTCAGTTTCGCCGACGTGGGCGGAGACCCGGTATCGCTGGTGCGCAAACACAGCGAAGCCGCCGCCGCCAAGCCCTATGCGCGGCTGCGCGGCGCGCACGTTCAAGCGCACCAGGCGCTATTTCGCAGGTTGTCGCTGCGCATAGGTTCCGGTGAGGTCGACGCAAGGCCGACCAACCAGCGCATCGCCGTGGCGGAAAAGCAGGCCGATCCCGCGCTGGCGGCGCTGTACGTGCAATACGGCCGCTATCTGCTGCTGTCCTCGTCGCGGCCCGGCAGTCAGCCGGCCAACCTGCAGGGCCTGTGGAACGAGGGCACCAATCCGCCGTGGGGAAGCAAGTACACCATCAACATCAACACGCAGATGAACTACTGGCCGGCGGAATCGGCCAATCTGGGGGAATGCGTGGAACCGCTGTTGCGCATGGTCGAGGATCTGGCGGTGACCGGCGCCGTC
The DNA here is from genome assembly GCF_964254095.1 of Duganella sp. LjRoot269. Classification (NCBI taxonomy): domain Bacteria; kingdom Pseudomonadati; phylum Pseudomonadota; class Betaproteobacteria; order Burkholderiales; family Oxalobacteraceae; genus Duganella; species Duganella sp. LjRoot269. Next base: position 3,172,703 of record NZ_CAXUSL020000001.1, read on the forward strand.
ACCGCGCGCAAGGGGTATGGCGCGCGCGGCTGGGTGGCGCACCACAATACCGATCTGTGGCGCGCTACCGCGCCCATCGACGGTCCGCTGTGGGGCATGTGGCCGTGCGGCGGCGCGTGGCTGTGCCAGGCCTTGTGGGATCACTACGACTACCACCGGGACGAAGCCTGGCTGCGCCGCATCTATCCGCTGCTGAAGGGGGCGTCGCTGTTCTTTGTCGATGCGCTGGTCGAGGATCCGCAGGGCAGGGGATTGGTGACCTCGCCTTCGATCTCGCCGGAGAACCAGCACCATCACGGCGTGGCCACCTGCGCCGGCCCGGCCATGGACCGCCAGATCATCCGCGACCTGTTCGGCTGGACGCTGCAGGCGCACGCGCTGCTCAAGGACAGCGACGCCGCCTTCGCCGCCGAAGTCCAAGCCAGGCGCGCGCGCCTGCCGGCCGACCGCATCGGCGCGCAGGGGCAGCTACAGGAATGGCTGGAGGACTGGGACGCCGGCGCGCCGGAGCAGCAGCATCGCCACGTGTCGCACCTGTACGGCGTTTATCCGAGCGGGCAAATCAACGTGCGCGACACGCCGGACCTGATCGCCGCGGCCAAGGTCACGCTCAACACGCGCGGCGACAAATCCACCGGCTGGGCCACCGCGTGGCGGCTGGCGCTGTGGGCCCGGATGGGCGAGGGCGAACGCGCCTACGGCATCTTGCAAGGCCTGCTTGGACCGGAACGCACCTATCCCAACATGTTCGACGCCCATCCGCCATTCCAGATCGACGGCAATTTTGGCGGCGCGGCTGGCATCCTTGAGATGCTGGTGCAATCGTGGGGAGGCGAGATCCGCCTGCTGGCGGCGTTGCCCAAGGCGTGGCCGGACGGTGCGCTGCATGGCGTCCGGGTGCGCGGCGGCGTGGAGCTCGACCTGGACTGGTCGCAAGGCCATCTGCGCCAGCTGCGGCTGCGCGGCCAGGCGCACCAGCGGCTTAAAATCCGCTACGGCGAACGTCTGAGCGAGATCACGCTGGATGCCCAAGGGCGCGCAAGGTTGACGGGCTAAACCCACAGCATCAGCGTGTTGGCGACCGCCTGCATGGCCGGCACGCAGCGGGCGATCGCTTCCTTGCGGCTGCCGTGGCTGGCCGCCATCGATGTCGACAGCGCGCCCACCACGTCGCCGACGCGGTTCTTGACCGGCACCGAGATGCCGCGCAGCCCCATCTCGTACTGGTTCTCGGTCGAGCCGAAACCGTCTTCGCGTATCGCGACGATCTCGCGGAACAGCTGGTCCTTGTCGGTCACCGTCAGGTGGGTGTAGGCGATCAGCGTGATCCGGTCCAGGTAGGCGTGCAGCGCGTCGTCGCTGAGTGAGGACAGCAGCACCCGGCCGGCGGTCGAGGTGTAGGCCGGCAGCCGCATGCCGGGATCGAAGCCGGCCAGCAGGATGCGTGGCGCGTTGACGCGGCTGACATAGACCACGTCGTCGCCGTCGAGCAGCGAATAATTGGTCGATTCCTGCAGCTGGTTGGTCAGCCTTTGCAGATAGGGCACCACGGCGCGCGGCAGGCGCGCCGAATCCACATAGGCGTGGCCGATGCTGAGCACACTGGGGCGCAGCCAGAACGTGCGGCCGTCGGTGGCCGCCATGCCCAGGTGGACCAGCGTCAGCAGATAACGCCGCGCCGCCGTGCGGCTCAGCGCCACCTTTTCGCCCAGCTCGGTCGGCGTCAGCCGCACCGATTCGTGGTCGAAGGCGCGTATCACCTCCAGTCCCTTGATCAGGCCCTCGATCTGGTCGCGTTTGGCGACCACCACATCCTGCAAAGCACTCTTCTTCATCGCCAGCCCCTTTGTTTGCGCGATTATCGCGCAATTTGCGCGTTCAACGCAATATTCACCGTTTTGCGGGCTGTTTTTCGACGCCCGGCTTTTCTACACTGGCCTCATTCAACCAGGCGAGGATCACCATGACGGCACATGAACACAACCCGGAACCGCACAATCCGCTCGGCATAGACGGCATCGAGTTCGTCGAATATGCCAGCGCGCAGCCGCTGGCGTTCGGCGCGCTGCTGGAGCAGTTCGGCTTCGTGGCCACCGCCCGCCACCGCTCGCGCGAGGTGACGCTGTACCGCCAGGGCGGCATGAACGTGATCGTCAACGCCGACCCGCGCGCCTTGCCGCAATCGGGCACCGATCCGCAGTCGACCGTCGTCAGCGCCATCGCGCTGCGGGTGCGCGACGCCGATGCCGCCTACCGCCACGCGATCGAGCTGGGCGCCTGGGCGATCCAGACCCGCGCCGGCGTGATGGAACTGAACATACCGGGCGTGCACGGCGCCGGCGACTCGATCCTGTATTTCGTCGACCGTTTCCGCGACTTTTCGATCTACGACGTCGACTTCAAGCCGATACCCAACGCACCCGCCAACCCGCCGGCGCTGGCCGGCCTGCATTTCTTCGGCGTGGTGCAAGCCATCGGCGCCGGCCGCGCGCCCGAGTGGATCGACTTCTACCAGCAGCTGATGGACTTCCGGGTGCTGCCGGAAGGGCGCTACTTCGGCGTGGTGCCGAAAGGGACGCTGCTGGAGAGCCCGTGCCACGGCTTCTACCTGCAACTGGTCGAGCCGCCCGAAGGCGCGGCCGGCCTGCAATGGGGCGAGCAGCTGATACGGGTGGGCTTCGGCGCGCCGGACGTGCTGGCGGCGGTGCGCGCGCTGCAGCAAAGGGGCATCGTGTTCATCGACCGCGCACCGGCGCAGTCCAACGAACGCGGCGCATTGACACAACTGTACAAGGGTGGCGTCAGCTTCGAGCTGGTCGTCAGCCACCTGGAGAAGAACCATGATTGAGATTTCCGGCACTACGCGCATTTTCCCCGTGATCGGCTGGCCGGTCGAGCAGGTCAAGGCGCCGGCGCTGTTCAACGCCTATTTCCAGCGCCACGGCATCGATGCACGGGTGGTGCCGCTGAAGGTGCCGCCCGAGTCCTACACCGCCGCCGTGCGGCTGCTGATGTCCTTTCCCAACGTGGGCGGCATCTTCGTCTCCATCCCGCACAAGCCGATGAGCGTGGGCGCGGTGGACCTGCCCAGCCCGTGCGCGCTGCTGGCCGGCGCCTGCAACGCCATCTACAAGGACGGGCAGGGCCGGATACTGGGCGACCTGATCGACGGCGTGGGCTTCATCCGCGCCCTCGACCGCACCTGCGGCGCCGCGCCGCTGGACTGGGCCGCGTCGCGCGCGCTGGTGGTCGGCAGCGGCGGCGTCGGTTGCGCGGTGGCCTATGCGCTGGCCGAGCGCGGCATCGGCGAGGTGGCCCTCTACGATACCCGGGACGACCAGGCGCAGGCCTTGCGGCAGCGCCTGCGCCTGGCCTTTCCCGGCACGCGGATCGGGATCGCGCCGCCGGCCGCCGCCGGCTTCGACCTGGTGGTCAACTCGACGCCGCTCGGCATGCACGCCGACGATCCGCTGCCGATCGATCTGCGCGGCGTGTCGCCGCACTGCATCGTGGCCGATTGCGGCATGAAGATAGAGATGAGCCGCCTGCTGCGCCAGGCGCAGGAACTGGGCTGCCGCATCCAGAAGGGCAAGGAGATGCTGATCGAGCAGGCGCCCCTGTACCTGGAGCTGTTCGGCTGGCCCGGCGTATCGTCCGACGCCTTCCGCGCGCTGGAGGCCCTGTGAACCTCTCCAACTTCGGCATGGACAGCATCACCCTGGCCGGTCCGCTGGAAGCGAAGCTGCGCGCCTCGCGCGCGGCGGGCTTCAGCCAGATCATGTTGTGGGCGCGCGACCTGGCCGGCCATCCGGGCGGGCTGGACGAGGCGGTGCGCGTGGTGAAAGCCAGCGGCGTGCGCGTGACCGGCATCCAGGTGATGCGCGACTACGAGGGCCTGGACGGCGCGCTGCACGAATACAAGCTCGATATCGCGCGCCAGATGCTGCTGGTGTGCCGGGCTGTGGGCGCGCCGCTGCTGATGGTCTGCTCCAGCACCTCCAGCCACGCCAGCGGCGACATGCGCCTGATCGCGCGCCATCTGGCCAAGCTGGCTACGCTGGCGGTGCCGCTGGGCGTGCGGGTGGGCTACGAGGCGCTGTCCTGGGGGCGTCATGTCAACCAGTACGAGCAGTCGTGGGAGGCGGTGGAACTGGCCGACCACGCCAACCTGGGCGTGGTGATCGACTCCTTTCACATGCTGGCCAACCAGGCCGGCCTGGATGGGCTGGAGGACATCCCCAGCCACAAGATCGCCATGGTGCAGCTGTCCGACTTCATGTGGCGCGACATCCGTAGCGCCGAGGAGCGGCTGGAGACGGCGCGCCATCTGCGCGTGTTTCCCGGCGAGGGTGCGCACTCGGGCGAACTGACCGACCTGCTGCGCCGGCTGGACCGCGGCGGCTATCGCGGCGACTACAGCTTCGAGGTGTTCAACGACGACTACCTGCAGCTGGCGCCGGAGATCGTCGGCCAGCGCGCCCACCGCGCCGCCAAATGGGTCACCGACCAGGTGCTGCGCCGCAGCCTGGAAGTGCGGCGCACGACCGCCGCCCATCCGACCATGGCCTAGGAGCGACGGCGATGCGACCTCCAGGCCAGACCGTGATGGTGTTGAACGGTCCCAATCTGAATCTGCTCGGCCAGCGCGAGCCGGCCGTGTACGGCGCGGCCACGCTGGCCGACGTCGAGCGCCTGTGCGCCGCCGCCTGCGAGCGATACGGCTACGCGCTGGACTTCCGCCAGTCCAACCACGAGGGCGTGCTGGTCGACGCCATCCATGCGGCCGGCGCGGCGCAGGCGCAGGGCACGCTCGCCGGCGTGGTGTTCAACGCCGGCGCCTATACCCACACCTCGGTGGCGCTGCACGACGCCATCAAGGGCGCGGATGTGCGGGTGATCGAACTGCATATCTCCAACGTCCATGCGCGCGAGCCGTTCCGCCATCGCTCGTGGCTGTCACCGGTGGCGCAGGGCGTGATGGCCGGCTTCGGCGTGCGCGGCTACGCGCTGGCGATCGCCGCGCTGGCCGAGGATTAAGAAAAAAACGAAGCCCCTCGCTTCGCGGCAGTACCGGGGGAACCACAACCATATGAAGTGAATAAAACGGAGACAGAATGAAGAAGCAAGCAATCGCGCTGGCCTGCATGGCGACATGGCAGGCTGCCGCCCAGGCGCAGTCCAACGTCACCATCTACGGCAACTTCGACGAGTACCTGGGCTATATCCGCAGCGGCAGCGGCGCCCATATCACGGGCCTGAACGACGGCGCCGTGCTGCGCAGCCGTCTCGGCTTCCGCGGCACGGAGGATGTGGGCGGCGGCTACAAGGTCAAGTTCGCGCTGGAGCAAGGCATCAACGCCGACACCGGTACCGGTGCCGACAGCACCCGCCTGTTCGACCGCCAGGCCTGGGTCGGCATCGAGGCGCCCAGCGGCGAATACCGCATCGGCCGCCAGAACACGGAGATCTTCTTGATCGGCGGCGCTATCGACTACACCGAGCGCACCACCTTCGGCTCGCTGTTCAACACCTTCGGCATTCCCTCGCGCTACGACAACGACCTGTCCTACCGCTCGCCGCGGCTGGCCGGGGCGCAGCTGGTGCTGCATTATGCGCTGCCGGAAAACGGCGGCGCCACGCGCGGCAACAGCCCGATCTACCAGCTGGCGCTGGACTACCGCAACGGCCCGTACCGCGCCGGCTATGCGGGCCTGCAGGCAAGCCCCAACAGCGTCACCGCCACGGTGCACGACAAGGTGGTCTATCACAACGTCTACGCCGACTACCAGTACGGCAGCGGCACCATCTATCTGGCCGCGGCGCGCAGCAACAATTCCACCTCCAGCGCCAACGGCCTGAATGCCGGCGTCATTCTCAACAACGTCAGCAACCCGAACAACTTCTTCGCCGGCACCGATCGCAACGCGGCCCGCTACTACAACTTCTACCAGGTGTCGGCCGACTACCGCGTCAGCAGCGCGCTGAGGATAGGCGCCCTGTACGGCATCATCAAGGACACCTCCGGCGGCAATGCCGGCGCGCGCGGCGCCAACGCGGGTGCCTACTACGAGCTGTCCAAACGCACCACGCTGTACGGCTTCGCCAGCGTGATGCAGAACCAGGCCAACGCCGGCTTCCGCTTCAGCGGTTCGGCCGGACCGTCGGCCAACCTGGCGGGCGCCGACATCAACGGCAAACATTTGACCGGCCTGCAGGCCGGCATCCTGCACAAGTTTTAATCCAACTACAATAATCAACTGGAGGACGACATGACAACAGCAACAGCAAAACGAGGCAAGGCGGCAGCCGGCGCCGCGGTGGAACCGCCACGATCGCCGCGCAAGGCCGCCTTTGCCAGCTGGATCGGCAGCGCGGTCGAGTACTACGATTTCTTCATCTATGGCACGGCGGCGGCGCTGGTGTTCGGAAAAATCTTCTTCCCCGCCTTCGACCCGGCGGCGGCGACGGTGGCCGCCTTCGCCACCTTCGGCGTCGGCTACGTCACGCGGCCGATAGGCGCGGTGCTGCTGGGCCATATCGGCGACCGCTACGGCCGCAAGCGGGTGCTGACCTTCACCCTGCTGCTGATGGGGATTTCCACCTTCCTGGTCGGCCTGCTGCCGACCTACGGCCAGGTCGGCATCGCCGCGCCCATCATGCTGGTGGCGCTGCGCATGCTGCAAGGCTTGTCGGCCGCCGGCGAGCAGGCCGGCGCCAACTCGATGACGCTGGAGCACGCGCCAGCCCACCGGCGCGCCTTCTTCACCAGCTTCACGCTGAGCGGCACGCAGGCCGGCCTGATCCTGGCGACGCTGGTGTTCCTGCCGCTGTCCGCGCTGCCGGAGGAGCAGCTGCTGTCCTGGGGTTGGCGCATTCCCTTCTTCCTGAGCGCGATCGTGGTGGCTGTCGGTATCTGGGTGCGCCGCACCTTGCCGGAAACGCCGGCCTTCGCCGAAGAGTCCAGCCACCAGCCCAGCCGCATGCCGGTGGCGCTGCTGTTCCGCGAGCACAAGGCCAATCTGCTGCGGGTGATCTTCGCCGCGCTGGTGTCGGTGGTGAGCACGATCTTCAGCGTGTTCACGCTGTCGTACGCGGTCAACACCATGCACATACCGCGCACCACCATGCTGACGGTGCTGGTGCTGGCCAACGTGCTGGCGCTGGGGGCGATCCCGATGTTCGCCGCGCTGTCGGACCGTATCGGCCGCAAGCCGGTGTTCATCTTCGGCGCGCTGGGATCGGCGGCGTTGATCTGGCCCTATATGTGGAGCATCAGCACCGTCAACCTGCCGCTGGTGTTCATCTTCGGCCTGCTGCTGTCGGGCGTGGTGTACAGCGCCGCCAACGGCGTCTGGCCGTCGCTGTACGGCGAGATGTTCAGCACCCGCGTGCGCTTGTCCGGCATGGCGATCGGCACCCAGATCGGCTTCGCGCTGGGCGGCTTCGCGCCGACCATCAGCGCCTCGATCCTGCAGCCGGGGCCGGGGGGCTGGATTCCGGTGGCCGCTTTCGTGACGGCCACCAGCGTGGTGGCGGCGATCTCGGTGGCGACGGCGCGCGAGACCTACAAGCTGCCGATGCACGAGCTGGGCAAGAGCTGACGAAGGCCGCATGTGGGGTGATCATCGCCGCCTCCCTTGGGTCGCGACGGGTGGGCAGTGGGCATTGAAATTGCCGGTAGAGTGCTGCATGCCACCTGACTTGACCTAGCCTTGCTTCCGATGTCAGACTTAAGCCTGCCCAAAGAACCGACAGGAAAATATGAAGTCACTGATATCCGGGCTGAAGCTCATTGGCGCAATTTCGGCACTGGTGGCGGCGCAGGCCGGCGCCGCCACCCTGATAGCGCCCGGCGACAGCCATCTGCTCTACACCGGCCGGGTGGATTGGCGCAATGCCGCCGCCCCCGTGCTGACCTGGCCGGGATCGAGCGTCGAAGCCCGGTTCACCGGCAGCTCCCTGGCGGTGCGGCTGGACGACCAGCTTGGCCACAATTTCTTCAGCGTTTACCTCGACGGGAATCTGGAGCGTCCGGTGGTGCTGCAGGCGGACAAGGGCGAACGCTCGTACGTGGTGGCCACCGGCCTGGCGCCCGGTCCGCATTCCTTCCTGCTGACCAAGCGTACCGAAGGCGAGGAGGGCGGCACCACTTTCGCAGGCCTGGAACTGGCCGACGGCGGCACGCTGCTGTCGCCACCGCCGCGCAAGCAACGCAAGATCGAATTCTTCGGCGACTCGATCACCAGCGGCATGGGCGACGAATCGCCCGACGACGGCCCCGATCATCTGGCGAAGGACAAGAACAACTTCCTGTCCTTCGCGGGGATCACCGCACGCAACCTCGATGCGGAAGCGCACTTCATCTCGCAAAGCGGCATCGGCGTGATGGTCAGCTGGTTCCCCTTCACCATGCCGGTCTATTTCGACCAGTTGAACGGCGCGGGCAAGAACGATTCCAAATGGGATTTCAGTTCATGGACACCGGACGTGGTGGTCATCAACCTGCTGCAGAACGACAAATGGCTGATCGATCGGGAGAAGAAACTGACCCCGGCGCCGGACGACGCCGAGCGTGTGCAGCGCTACCGCGCCTTCGTGCAGGATATCCGCAAGCGCTATCCGCGTGCCTACATCGTTTGCGCGCTGGGCAGCATGGACGCCACGCAGCCGGGGTCGAAGTGGCCCGATGTCGTACGCTCGGCCGTCGCGCAGATCGAGCGCGATACCGGCGACGCCAGGATCGCGACGCTGATGTTTCCCTTCACCGGCTATCAGGGGCATCCGCGCGTGAAGCAGAACCGGGCCAATGCCGCCTTGCTGACGGCGTTCATCCGGCAAAAGCTCGGCTGGTAGCGTGAGGCCGGCGGCAAGCATGTCTCAGCCGCCCACCAGCAACCCGCCAGCGCCGACTGCTCCGGCATACATCGCCTCGACCAGCGCCGCGCGCCGCTCCAGCACCACGCGCTGGTTGATCGAGCCCTTGTCGGTCTGCTCGCCGGCCGTCACGGACGGCGCTTCCTCCAGCAGCAACATGCGCTCGATGCGGGACGCCGATCCGGTCGCCGTGGCGTTCAGCTGCGTCAGCAACTGGCTGAAGTGGTTGCGCACCGGGGCGCTGGACAGGACTGCAACGGCATCGGCGTCGGCGCCCAGCCCGGACAGCAGCTGGCACTGGTCCATGCGCGGGAACACCAGCAAGCCTATGCTGTCGCGGTTGATGCCGGCCACCACCACGTCCTGGATGTAGGGCGCGCCGGCGCTGATCACCCGCGCCCGCAGCGGTCCGACGCTGACGAAGGTGCCGCTGCTGAGTTTGAAGTCCTCGGCGATGCGGCCGTCGAACATCAATCCCAGTTCCGGCCGCGCCGGATCGACGAAGCGCACAGCGTCGCCGCTGCAGTAGTAGCCTTCGTCGTCGAAGGCGGCGGCGCTGGCTTCCGGCGCGCGCCAGTAGCCCGGCATGACGTGCGGGCCGCGGAAGCGCGCTTCGTACTTGCCGTCCACCCGCACCAGCTTGACCTCGCAGGCCGGCGCCGGCAGGCCGACATAGCCGGCCATCATCACCGGACCGGTGGTGAAGGTGCAGGAGGGCGCCGTTTCCGTCATGCCCAGGCCGGCCATGATGCGGATCCGCTGGCCGCAGTGCTGTTCGCTGACCCGCTCCAGCGCATCCCATGCCGCCTGCGACAGGCCCGCGCCGGCGAAGAAGAACAGCTCCATCTGCGAAAAGAAATGGCGGCACAGGTCGGGGTCGTCCTGCAGTGCGGCGGTGAGCAGCTCCCAGCCCTTGGGCACGTTGAAGAACACCGTCGGCGCGATCTCCTTCAGGTTGCGCACCGTGACGGCGAAGTCGCGCGCGGTGGGCTTGCCGTCGTCGATGTAGTAGCTGCCGCCGTTGTACAGCGCGATGCCGACGTTGTGGCTGCCGCCGAAGGTGTGGCTCCAGGGCAGCCAGTCCAGCAGCACCGGCGGCTTGTCGCCGAACGCGGGGAAGCTTTGCAGCAGCATCTGCTGGTTGGCGCACAACATGCGCTGGGTGGTGATCACCGCCTTGGGCAGCTTGGTCGATCCCGACGTGAACAGGAATTTGGCGATGGTGTGCGGGCCGCAGGCGGCGTTGGCCGCGTCCACTGAGTGCGGGACGGTCGCCAGCAGCTGCGCCAGCGGCGTGACGGCGCGGCCTGCGTCGCCCCGGTCGGTCACGACCTCCACCTCGTCCGGCACCGCCGCCGCCAGCGCCGCCGCACAGGCGCCGCCGTCGGTGGCGTAGATCATGCCGGGCGTCAGGTGACGCACGAAGTGGGTCAGCTTGGCGTGGTCGGTAGCGGCACCTGAGGCTGCTGGCGAGACCGGGCAATAGGGGACGCCCGCATACAGCGCGCCCAGCGCCAGTTGCAGGTGCTGCAGATCGTTACCGGACAAGATCATCAGCGGACGTTCGGCCGACAGGCCCCGGTCCAGCAGCGCCTGGCCGATGGCGCGCGCCTGCTCCAGCATCTGCCGGTAGCTGATGTGTTGCCAGCCGCCGTCGGCGCCGCGCTGGGCGGCCAGCGTGCGTTCGGGATGACGCTCGGTGCCGCGTACCAGGCAATCGGTGATGCGGTCGGGATAGTCGCCCAGCGCTTCTTGCGAGGCCAGGCGCCAGACGCCGTGGGCGTCTGCCTCGACCCGCACCGGCGCGCTGCCCACGCGCACCGGGCGATAGCGCGACAGGTCCAGCGTCGCGGCGGTGGTGGGGAGCTGCGTCATTGCGTGCTCCTCCATCACACCGGGTAGTGGCGGTGGCCGCTCTGGATGGTGATCCAGCGCAAGTCGGTGAATTCGGCGATGCCGGCCTTGCCGCCGAAGCGCCCGTAGCCGCTGGCCTTGACGCCGCCGAACGGCATTTGCGCCTCGTCGGCCACGGTGGAGCTGTTGATGTGGCAGATGCCCGATTCGATGCGCCGCGCCAGCGCCATCGCGCGCGGGATGTCGCGGCTGAAGACGGCGGCTGACAAGCCGTATTCGCTGGCGTTGGCCTCGGCCAGCGCCGCCTCGTCGCCATCGACGCGGATGATGCCGACGATGGGGCCGAACGATTCTTCCTGATAGACCGTCATGGCCGGCGTGATGTGGTCGATGATGGCCGGCTGCAGCAGGTTGCCGTCGCTGTCGGCGCTGCCGCATACCAGCTTGGCGCCCTTGGCCTTGGCGTCGTCTATCATGGTGGCCACGCGGCTTGCTGCCGAGGCGTCGACCATGCCGCCCAGTACCGCGCCTTCCTGGCCGGGTTTGCCGGCGCGCAGGCCGGCGGTCTTGATACGCAGCTTTTCCACGAAGGCGTCGGCGATCTTGTTGTCGACGATGATGCGGTCGGTCGACATGCAGATCTGGCCCTGGTTGAAGAAGGCGCCGAAGGCGGCCGCCTGCACCGCTTCATCGAGGTCGGCGTCGTCCAGGATCAGCAGCGGATTCTTTCCGCCCAATTCCAGCACCACCGGTTTCAGATGCTGGGCCGCCTGCTGGGCGATGATGCGTCCCACCTTGGTCGAGCCGGTGAAGTTGATGCGCTTGACGGCCGGATGGGCGATCAGGCGCGCCACCACGGCGGCCGCGTCCTGCGGCGCGTTGCTGACGACGTTGACCACGCCGGGCGGGAAGCCGGCGTCCTCGAACACCTTGCCGATCAGGCGATGCACGGCGGGACAGACCTCGGAAGACTTGAGCACCACCGTATTGCCGCAGGCCAGAGGCGTGGCGATGGCGCGCGTGCCCAGGATTACCGGCGCGTTCCACGGCGCGATGCCCAGCACCACGCCGCAGGCCTGGCGCATACCCATCGCCAGCAGGCCGGGCACGTCGGAGGGGATCACTTCGCCGGCGATCTGGGTGGTCAACGCGGCCGCTTCGCGCAGCATGGAGGAAGCCAGCATCACATTGAAGCCGTACCAGCCGGCCACGCCGCCCGCTTCGGCCACGCCGGCCGCGATGAATTCGGGCGCGCGCGCCTGCAGGCAGTCGGCCGCCTTGAGCAACAGGCGGCGGCGCTCGCCCGGCGCGGTGGCGGACCAGCCGGGGAAGGCCGCCTGCGCCGCCGCGACGGCGGCGTCGGCATCGTCCAGGGTGGCGGCGGCGGCCACCGAGGCGATGTCGCCGGTGGCAGGGTTGAGGCGCTGGTAAGTGGCGCCGGTGGATGCGGCCTGGTCCAGGCCTCCGATCAGCAAGCGGGCTTCAAGCATGGCGTATCTCCTTGGTTATTAGGCTGGGGCTGGGCGCGTCTTATGCGCGCTTGTAGGTTTGCAGGCCTGGTTTGATGGTCTTATCGTCCAGGAACTGCTTGAGGCCCTGGGCGCGGCCTTTTTCCGGGTCGCGGTAGTTGGACTGGTCGACCTTGGCGTACAGGTAGTCTTCATTCTGCTCCCAGGTCAGTTCGCGGCAGCGCTTGAAGCCGTTCTTGGCGATGCGCAGCACGGTCGGCGACTTGGCCAGCAGCTTTTCCGCCAGTTCGATGGTGGCCTCGCGCAGCTGCGCCAGCGGCACGCTCTTGTTGACCAGGCCCATCGCGGCCGCTTCCTTGCCGGTGAAGGTGTCGCCGGTCATGATGTAGTGTAGCGCCTGGCGGTGGCCCATGGTGTCGGCGACCGCCTTGCTGACCAGGTTACCCGGCGGGATGCCCCAGTTGATCTCCGACAGGCCGTACACGGCTTCGTCGGCGGAGATGGCCAGGTCGCAGGCGACCAGCGGCGAGAAGGCGCCGCCGAAGCACCAGCCGTTGACCATGGCGATGGTCGGCTTGCTGTACATGCGCAGCAGCTTCCATTGCCACTGCGAGCAGTCGCGGCGCAGCTTCTCCTGGAAGATCTCCGGCTTGCCGTCGTTTTCGCGGAAGTACTCCTTCAAGTCCATGCCGGCGGTCCAGCTGTCGCCGGCGCCGGTCAGCACCAGCACCTCGGCCTCCGGATCCAGCTCCAGCGTTTCCAGCACGTCGATCATTTCGCGGTTCAGCGTCGGGCTCATGGCGTTGCGTTTTTCCGGGCGGTTCAGGGTCACCCAGGCGATGCCGCCGGTGACGTCGACTTTTACGGTGCTCCAGCGCTTGTCATATTGGCTCATTTCGGTCTCACTTAATGTTAGGTTAATATCAGGTTGCCTGATACGTGTCTTATAATATATGCTGCTTGGCCTGTATTGCAAGCGCTTTTTCGAACGCTTCTCGAACTTCCGGACCATGATGAAAAAACACCAGCCCGCCGCCGCGCACGACAAACCCAGCGGCATCGCCTACCTGATCGGCCGCATCGACCATGTGCTGAGCCGCCGCCTGCGCGACAGCCTCGGTTTGCTGGGCATGACGGCGGCCCAGTACACGGCGCTGTCGGTGCTCGACACCCAGCAGCAGCTGTCCAACGCGCAGCTGGCCGAGCGCTCGATGATCTCGCCGCAGTCGGCCAACGAGATGGTCAAGGCGATGGAGGCGCGCGGCTGGGTGGTGCGCCAGGCCGACGCCAATCATGGCCGCATCATCCATCTGCGCCTCAGCGCCGAGGGCAGCGCCCTGCTGCGCCAGGGCGACGCCGCGGTGGCGGAGCTGGAGCACGCCATGCTGGCCGAACTGGGCGTCGACCAGCGCAGCGAGCTGCACGCGCAACTGCGCCTGCTGCTGCGGTCACTGAGCGCCATTGTGCTGTGACTGCCGCCAGCGCGGATTTTCCAGCAGCAGGGCGATGCCTTGTCCGCCGCCGATGCAGGCCGCCGCCACGCCGTAGCGCTGGCGCCGCAGGTCGAGCGCGCGCGCCAGGGTGATGGTCAGGCGCACGCCGGTCGCCGCCAGCGGATGACCCAGCGCGATCGCGCCGCCGTGGACGTTGAGGCGCTCCCGGTCCAGCTTCAGTTCGCGCTCGACCGCCACGATCTGCGCGCCTTGCGCTTCATTGATTTCGAACAGGCCGATCTGCTCCATGCTTAATCCGCAGCGCTGCAGCAGCAGGCGGATGGCGGGCGCGGGGCCGATGCCCATGACCTCTGGCGGCACGCCGACCACCGCCGCCGCCACGATGCGCACCTGGGGACGGTGTCCGCCGGCGACGGCGTAGGCGCCGGAAGCGACGATGGCCGCCGCCGCGCCGTCGGCCAGCGCGCAGCTGTTGCCGCCGGTCTGCACGCCTTGCGGATAGAGGGCGCGCAGCGTGGCCAGCACCGACGGCGGCGAAATGCGCGGATGGGTATCCTGCGCCAGCTCCTCCACCGGACCGCACAGCCGGATGCGGCGGTCGGCATAGCCGTCCAGCGTGAAGGTCTCGTTGCCGACGGCGACGATCTCGCCGGCGTGGAAGCCGGCCGTCCGGGCGTCGAGCGCGCGGGCGTGCGACAGCGCGGCGAATTTATCCACCTCGGCGCGGGTGATGCCGTAGCGGCGCGCCAGGTTTTCGGCGGTCTGCGGCATCGTGACGCCGGGCGCGGGATCGGTCAGTGCCTCCCACAGGAAGTCCTGGAAGGCGACCGGCGCGCCCAGCTTGAAGCCGGCGCGGTGGTCGAAGGCGGCGATCGGATTGCGCGTCATCGATTCGGTGCCGACCACCAGCACGGCGTCGGCGTAGCCCAGCGCGATCTGGTCGCCGGCCTGGCGGAACAACTCGAAGCCGGTGCCGCAGATGCGCTGCACGTTCAGTGCCGGCACCGTCAGCGGCACCCCGGCGTACAGGCCGATATGGCGCGGCAGCATGTACTGGTAGCAGTCGCCGGGCGCCATGCTGCCGCTGATGACGGAGCCGATGTCGGCGGCCGGCACGCCGCTGCGCTTGAGCACCGCGCGCGCGGCCTTGATGCCCAGGTCGGTGGGCGAGACGTGGCTGAACGCGGTGCAGTAGTCGGCCATCGGCGTGCGCAGGCCGTCGATCATCCACAAGTCCTCGTAGCTCTGGAAGAAACCCCGGTTGGCGCTCATGCTCATGGCCAGTAGCTGGGGCGCAACTGCCCGGTCGGACCGGCGTAGCCGTGGGTGCGGGCGAAGGCTTCCAGCGCATGCTGGGCCTCGTAGCCGCCGAAGATCGACCACAGGAACATGCGGCCGAACAGTTCGCAGCGTTCGCGCGGATCGTCGTGCAGCGCCGGGTCGCGCGCCAGCGCGGCCTTCAGCGTGGCCAGGCTGTTCTCGTGGACCACCATGCGGGTGCCGCCGTCGGCGCTGGTGTCGAAGACCATCATGCGCGGGGCGGCGGCATCGGCGCTCCAGCGCCGCCACTCGGGCAGTGTTCCGACCGGGCCGCTGGCCGGCTGGCCGTGACGGGCGAAGTGGGTCCAGTAGCCGGCCATGGCGTCGGACACTTCCTTGCGGCCGGGCAGGTTGGCTGCGGTGAAGGAGCGGAACGGATCGAATTCGCCGTCCAGGTCGCGGAACACGAAGGCCACGTCCAGCACGTGCGCGGCGCCCAGCAGCACGCGCGGCGCGATCAGCGGCACGGCGGGCTGTTCGTCCCAGTCGAAGCGGTAGGCCCATACATCCCGATGGCCGGAGGCCACCATCGCGCTGGCCGGCTCCAGCGCGCCGGCGGCCTGCCACAAGGCCGACATGTAGGCGGCGTGGCGCTGGTAGCGGACGCGGTCGCGCATCAGCGGGATGCTGCCGAACAGCATGCGTACGTAGTCGGGATTGTTGGACATGAACAGTTTATACTCGTCGCGGTTGGTGCCGATGATGACCGGCACCGCGTTGTAGCGGCCACGGTCGGCGAACACCTCGGCCAGCGGCATGGCGGGCAGCACGTGGCCGTCCTGCAGCACGCAGGGCGCGTCGTAGAAGCTGAGCGCCCCCGGCGTGACAGGCGCCAGCAGCGCGTCCGCCGGCAGGCCGCGCACATAGGCGGCGATGTCGGCGGCCGGCATGGAAGCGATCAACGCCTTGGCTGCGGCGCGGTCGGCGGCGCGGCCGTCGCGCTGCAGCCACTGGCACAGCAGCTCACGCGAGCTGAGGGCGTGGCCGGGCTGGGCGTCGTCCGTGTAGTTGCGCGCCTGCGCCGGCGTATAGCTGACGGCCAGCGGCGATTGCAGGATGGCGCGGTGGAACAGGCCCTTGGCCAGCGGGCTGGCCAGCAGGGTGTAGGCATTCAGGCCGCCGGCCGATTCGCCGAACACGGTGACGTTGTCGGGATCGCCGCCGAAGGCCGAGATGTGCTGGCGCACCCATTGCAGCGCCGCGATCAGGTCCAGCGTGCCGAAATTGCCGGAGCGGTCGGCCGGACTGTCGTCGTCCCGCGCCAGTTCGTCGAGGCTGAACCAGCCCAGGATGCCGAGGCGGTAATTGGCCGACACCACGATCACCTGGTCCTGGCCGGCCAGGTTGCGCAGCGTGGTGTAGGTGGCGGCGGTGCCGGCGGTATTGGCGCCGCCGTGGATCCAGAACATCACTGGCAGCGCGGACGTACGTGCCTGTCCGGCCGTCATCTGCGGGGCGAACACGTTCAGCGTCAGGCAGTCTTCCGCACCGGCCACCTGGCCCCACAGCTCGGGCGGCAGTTCCAGCGTGATGCCGCCCAGTTGCAGGGCGGGTTGGCCGCAAGCCAGCGCCTCGCGCAGGCCTTCCCACGGCTGCGGCGGACGCGGTGCCTTCCAGCGCAGCGGACCGACCGGCGGCTGCGCATACGGTAGTCCCAGCCAGGCGTGGGTCTGGTGGCGGTCGGCGCGGCCGACCACGTGGCCTAGCGCGGTGTGGCGCAGCGAATCGGCAACGGGCATCGCTGGCGTGGCGGCGCCGGCGGTTTTTGAAGCGGCCTGGCGGCGCCAGAGCAGGGCGGAAACCAGCAGTACCGCGGCAACCGCGGCAAAGAGCAGGATGTCAGGCATGATCGGATTCCTCTTGCAGTGTTAGTGTCGGGTGAGGTGGGGGCGGAGCCGGTGGGCCGGCGCCGTCGTCGAGTTTGAAGGCGCGCACCAGCCGCGCCAGTTCCGCCGCCTGCTGGCGCATGCCGGCCGTGGCCCCGGTGGCTTGTTCTACCAGCTCCGCGTTCTGCCGCGTGACCAGCTCCATCGCCTGCAACGCGGCGCCGGCCTGCTCGATGCCGGCCTGCTGCTGCATGCTGACGGCGGCGATGCGGCCGATGATGGCGCCGACCTGCTGCACGCTGTCGACCACCTCGTTCATGGTGGCGCCGGCGCGCGCCACCAGCTGGTTGCCGGCTTCGACCTGCGCCACCGAATGGCCGATCAGGGTGCGGATCTCGCGCGCCGCGGTGGCCGAGCGGTGCGCCAGGTTGCGTACCTCGCCGGCGACGACCGCAAAGCCGCGTCCCTGTTCGCCCGCCCGTGCCGCTTCGACCGCCGCGTTCAACGCCAGGATATTGGTCTGGAACGCGATGCCGTCGATGACGCCGATGATTTCCCCGATGCGGTGGGCGGAAGCGGTGATGGAATCCATGGTCAGTATCACTTCCGCCGCCACCTTGCCGCCGTCGCGCGCCACCGCGGTGGCGTTGGCGGCCAGCTCGGTCGCTTGCCGCGCATGGCCGGCGTTGTCGCGCACGGCGTCGGCCAGTTGTTCCATGCAGCCGGCGGTGGCGCGCAGGGAATCGCGCTGGCCATCGCTGCGGCGGGTCAGGTGCTGATGGCCGCCGGCGATGTCGCTGGCCGCTCCGGCGATGCGGTCGGTGCCGCTGCGCACCTTGCCGACCATGGCGGCCAGGTCGGTGCGCATGGTGTGCATCGCGAACAGCAGGCTGGAAACGTCGCCGCCGCGCAGGTTGACGCCGCCCGCCAGGTCGCCGGCGGCGGTGCGGCCGGCTATCTTGACCGCGTAGGCCGGCTCGCCGCCCAGTTGTTCGAGTATGCCGCGCGTCAGGCGCCAGCACAGCAGGCAGCCCAGCAGCAGGGCCGCCGCGCCCAGCGCCAGCATCCAGGCGCGTGCGCCGGCATCGGACGAACGCCCTTGCGCGGCGGCTTGTTCGCTCTGGCGGGTCTCCAGTTCGACCAGCTGTTCCAGCGCCGTCATCCAGCGGGTCTGGACCGGCAGCAGCCGCTCGACCAGCACGGTGTAGACCTGGTCGGACTCGCTGCGCATGGCCAGCTCCATGGCTTGCGCGATGGGCGGCCGGGCCGCCGCATTTTGCTGGGCTATCTGCGCCAGCAGCGCGGTTTCTCCCGGCGTGGCGTCGCCGGCCAGCAGCTGGCGCAGCTTCTGCTCGGCGGCGGTGTAACGCCTGGCCTGGTCCTGCATCCATTCCGCTTCCGGCTGGAGGTAGGACAGGGAACCGATCAGCGCCATGTTGCGCAGCGCGATCATGCGCTCATACACGGTATCGCGCATCTGGGTGGCGAGCCGCGTCTTGACGTTGCCTACCAGCGTGATCTGGTCGGTACGCTGCTGCATCTGGGCCATGTGGCCC
This sequence comes from Duganella sp. LjRoot269, assembly GCF_964254095.1. Taxonomy (NCBI): domain Bacteria; kingdom Pseudomonadati; phylum Pseudomonadota; class Betaproteobacteria; order Burkholderiales; family Oxalobacteraceae; genus Duganella; species Duganella sp. LjRoot269. The sequence goes on from NZ_CAXUSL020000001.1 coordinate 3,191,056, forward strand.
AGGCCGAGCGCCATGACGGCGACCAGCAGCGCCAGGACCAGGCCGAAGCCCAGCCGCAGGCGGGCGCCGATGCTCATGTCGGAAGTGCCCATGGCATTAGTGGATGCCAGCCATGGCGCGTTCAGCCGCCTGCGCCGGCGTGTCGCGGCGCGCGGTCTTCTGCGGCATCAGGAAGTGCGCCAGCGCCGGCACCAGCACCAGCGCACCCACCATATTCCACAGGAACATGAAGGCCAGCAGGATGCCCATGTCTGCCTGGAATTTGATCGGCGAGAACAACCATGTGGCGACCGCCACGGCCAGCGTCACGCCGGTCAGGATCACCACGCGGCCGGTGAAGCGCAGCGCGTGCAGGTAGGCGTCGGACAGCGTGGCGCCGGCGCGCATGCGGGTCAGCATCACGCTGAGCACATACAGCGCATAGTCGACGCCGATGCCGACGCCGAGCGCGATCACCGGCAGCGTGGCCACCTTGACGCCCATACCCAGCACCACCATCAGCACTTCGCACAGGATGGAGGTGAGCACCAGCGGCAGGATGGCCACCAGCACCGCGCGCCAGTTGCGGAAGGTGGCGTAGCACAGCAGGATCACCGCGCCATAGACCCAGAACAGCATGTCGTGCATGGCCTGCTTGACGACGATGTTGGTGGCGGCCTCGATGCCGGCGCTGCCCGCGGCCAGCTGGAATTCCACTTCCGGCGTGTTGTGGGCGGCGGCGAAGGCTTCGACCGCGTCGACCACACGGGTCAGCGTGGCGGCCTTGTGGTCCTTCAGGTAGACGTACAGCGACAGCAGCGAGCAGCTCTGGTTGAACAGTTCGCGCGGAGCCCGGGTCTGCACCGCGCCCAGCGCGCCGGCATTGGGGATCAGGTCATACCATTTGAAGTTGCCCTCGTTGTAGCCGGTGGTGGCCAGCTTGCTCAGGGCCGCCATCGAGTTGGTCGAATCGACTCCGGGCAGCTGCTCCAGCCGCCACGCCAGAGCGTCCACGCTTGCCAGCGTGGCGTAGCGGGTGCACTGGTCGGGCGCGGTCTTGATCATCACCACCAGGATGTCGGAGCTGGCCGCGTAGTTGGCGACCATGAAACCGTTGTCGCGGTTGTAGCGCGAATCGGCGCGCAGTTCCGGCGCGCCGGGATCGAGGTCGCCCACCTTCAGGTTAAGGCTGTACAGGTAGCCCAGGCCGCCCAGCAGCAGGCTGGCGGCCACCGTCATGGCGGCCCAGCGGCGCTGGGTGAAGCGGTCGAGGAAGGTCCATAGCCATGGCTGGGCCGCGCCGTCGGCGCTGTCGGCCTGCAGGCTGCGAGCGGCCGCTTTGGCGCTGACGCCGGTGTACGATAGCAGCACCGGCAGCAGCACCAGGTTGGTGAAGATCAGCACGGCCACGCCGATGCTGGCGATGATGGCCAGGTCCTGGATCACCTTGATGCGGATGCTGACCAGCACCGCGAAGCCGACCGCGTCGCACAACAGCGCGGTGAGGCCGGCGGCGAACAGGCGGCGGAAAGTGTAGCGCGCCGCCACCACCCGGTGCGTGCCGCGGCCCACGTCCTGCATGATGCCGTTCATCTTCTGGGCGCCGTGGCTCATGCCGATGGCGAACACCAGGAAGGGCACCAGCACGGAATACGGATCGAGTTCGTAATGCAGCGCGGCCAGCAGGCCGCACTGCCACAGCACCGCCACCAGCGAACACACCACCACCAGCGTGGTGCTGCGCCAGCAGCGCGTGTACCAGAACAGTACCGCCCCGGCGATGGCGATCGCCAGCAGGAAGAACATCAGCACCTGCTGCAAGCCTTCGATCAGGTCGCCGACGATCTTGGCGAAGCCGGTGATGTGGATACGCACGCCTTCCTTCTGGTATTTGGCGCGGATCTGTTCCAGCCGCTCCGACAGGGCGCCGTAGTCGAGCGCCAGGCCGGTCTGCGGATTCTGCTCCAGCAGCGGGACGAACACGATACTGGACTTGAAGTCGGCCGCCACCAGCTGGCCGATCTCGCCGGAACGGGCGACGTTGGCGCGCAACTGCGCCAGGCTGGCGGCCGAGCCGTCGTAGCCGTCCGGGATGACGGTGCCGCCGTCCAGGCCTTCCTCGGTGACGGCGGCCCAGCGCGTGCTGGGCGTCCATAGCGATTTCATGAACGGCCGGTCCACGCCCGGCAGCAGGAACAGTTCATCGTTCAGGCGTTGCAGGGTGTCGAGGTAGGCGCGGTCGTAGATGGTGCCGCCGCCCGCTTCGACCGCGATGCGCACCGAGTTGCCCAGTCCATTCAGGTCGGCCTTGTTGGCCAGGTAGTTGGCCACGTAGGGATGGGCGCTGGGGATCATCTTCTCGAAGCTGGCGTTGAGCCGGATCCGCGTGGCCTGGTAGCCCAGCACGATGGTCGCCAGCAGGCATAGCAGGATGACCAGCGGCCGGTAGTTGAACAGCGCGCGTTCGCCCAGGTTGCCCGAGGCGGTGTCGAAATCCTGTAGCCGCCGTACTACCGGCTGTTGTTCCAAATCTTGATCTGTGTGCATGATGTTCCAACCATATTCGTATGAGGTGAGGGCGCTAGCGCGGCTGCGCCGGCGCTACCCGGCGCAGGCCGCGCAGTCCGGCCACGACCAGCGCGCCGTCGCTGGCTTGCGCCACGGCGGCCAGCGGCAGCGCGGGCGGCAGGGCGGCGCCGGACTGCGCGGCGAAGCTGCGGCCCTGGTCGTGGCTGAGCAGCACGTCGCCGCCCTGGCTGACCAGTACCAGCGTGCCGTCGGCCAGTTCGGCGCCGCCGGCCAGCGAGGCCTGGATGCCGGTGTCGATCCTGCTCCAGCTGGCGCCCTGGTCGCCGGACCAATAGGCGTTGCCGCGCAGGCCGAAGGCGACCAGCGCGCCGCCGCGCGCGGCCAGCAGGCCGAAATAGCTGCCCTTGTATGGCGTGGGGAGGGCGCTGAAGCTGGCCCCCTGGTCGGTCGAGCGCAACAGCAGGCCCTGTTCTCCGGCCAGATAGAGCGCGCCGCCGGCGCCGCGCATGCCGTAAAGGTGCAGGCCCTTGGGATTGGCGACATGCCGCTGCCACGGCTGCCAGGTGGCGCCGCCGTCGCCGGTCTTGAACAGCAGGTTGTAGGCGCCCAGCACGTAGCCGCTGCGCGCGCTGTCGAAGTACAGGTCGAGGAAGGGCTTGTCGGGGCCGTCGTCCACCAGGTGCTGGGCGTCGGCCTGGGCGCGCGCCTGTTCAGGCCCGGCGATGTCGGCCGCTCCCTTGAGCGCGAGCGCCGCGGCCTGGATGCCGTCCAGCTGCTTGCTCCAGGTGGCGCCGCCGTCGGCGCTGTGCAGCACCACGCCCTGGTGCCCGACCGCCCAGCCCTGGCGCGCATCGACGAACTGCAATGCCGTCAGGCTGACGCTGACCGGCACCCGGGCCTGGCGCCAGGAGACGCCGGCGTCGTCCGAGTACAGGATGGTGCCGCGCTCGCCGGCGGCGACCAGCCGCTGGCCGGCGGCGGCGATGGCCAGCATGGCCGCGTTCAAGGCCTTGGGCGTGACCAGCGCCGGCTGCGTCAACGCCGCCGGGATGGGGGCGCCCGCGCCGTCGGCCCGCGCCGCCGGCGTCAGGGCCAGGGCGCAGCAAGCCGCCAACGCCGTCCGCGTGATGCAGCGGGCCGCGAGTGGATTCAATCCGTTCATCGAGCGCTCCTTCACTTAGCGCGAACCCTGGTTGGCCAGTTCCTCGGGACCGAAATAACTGGCCGGCAGGCGAGGAATGGTCTTGTACTGCGACGGCAGATCGTTGGATGCCTCGTTCAGCAGATAAGCGCCGGTCTGCACGTTGTAGGTGCCCCACATGACGTTGCCGACCACGGCCGGCAGGTCCGGCGCCAGCAGCGTCAGCGTGTAGTTGCCGCGCCAGATCTGGCCTTGCGCGTCGTAGCCGTCGACCAGGATGATCTGCCAGGTATCCTCGTCCAGGTAGTAGCGGCGCTTGGTCACCACGTGGCGCTTGCCGGGAATCAGGCTCGCCTCCACTTCCCAGACGCGGTGCAGCTCCCAGCGCACCAGGTCGGGATTGAGGAACTGCGGGCCAACCAGGTCGCTGATCTTGGCCGAGGCGGCGCGGTTGTTGTTATAGGGGATGTACATCTCCTTCTTGCCGACCAGCTTGAGCTCATGGTGGTCGATGGGGCCGAACAGCATGAACGCTTCATCGAACAGGCCGATGCCGGAGGTGACCGAGTCCGGCGTGTCGTAGGACACCGACGGCGCGCGCCGCACGCGGCGCTGGCCCACCAGGTACTGCCAGATCGCGCGCGGCTGCGCTTCGCTGATGCCGTCGTGGACCAGGATTCCTTCGCCGGCCTTGGAGGCGGGCGCGCGCGTGATCAGGCGGCCGAACTGGTAGATGCCGTCGAATTTTTCCAGGCTGCCGTCCTTGAAGTAGTAAGGCCGCATGATGGTCTGTTCGGCCTCGGTGGCGGTGGCGCGCTTGCCGTCCGGCGTGACGATTGTGGTCCGCAGCGGGAACACGGTGGTCTCGCCGGTCCAGGCCAGGCGGTGGTTCATCATGGCCTCGTAGCCGGTCTTGGGAATCGGGAACGGGATGCCGCCGAACGCACCCTCGACACCGAAGCCGCCGTCGATGGACTTGGCGCGGGTGGCGTTCTTGAAGGTGTTCTCGTACACCCAGGCCGGGGCGCCGCCGGTGCGGTGGGTCGGGTAGACGTCGATGCGGTAGCCCGGATATTTTTTCAGCAGCGCCACGGTGGCGGCCGACAGCTTGGTCGCGTACTGGTCGACGTTCTTGCCGGTGATGGCCAAGGTCGGCTTTTCGCCGGCGAAGGGATCGGCGCGGAAGTCGCCCGGCTTGAAGCCGGCCGGAACCTTGGCGTAGGCGCCGTCCCAGGCCGGAATGGTGCCGTCCTTGTTGCCGGCTTTTTCGGCGCCCAGCGGCGTCAGGGTGGAGTGCAGCTTGGCCGCTTCGTCGGCGGTGACGGCGGCGCCGGCGTGCGGCAGCGCGAAAGCCAGTGCCAGCGCGGTGGCGATGAAAGTCAGGGTCGTCTTCATTATAGTTTTGTCCTTAGAATGCGCGTTTGATGTTGAAGGAGATGTAATCGCGGTCCGCCAGCGACTGGGCATAGCTCAGGATGGGCGTGTTGGTGGCCGGATTATTTTTCAGGAAGGTGCCCGCCGCGCCGAGGAAGCGCACATAGCTGATGCCGAACTTCCAGTCCTGGTGGTAGGTGGCGTTGATGCCGATATTGAAGTCGCCGCCGTGCGAGCTGCCACCGTTGAAGTTGAACACGGCGCGCGAACGGCCGTCGATGTTGTAGCCGACGCCGATCGGGATCGACAGATCGAGGCCGTCGATCACCTGGTAGTAGGCCGGCTCGAAGATCATGCGGGCCGAGGTGGCGTCACGCGTGGTGTTTGGATCGAGCGAGCCTTGCCAGGTGACGCTGGTGGCGCGGTTCCACGCCAGTTCGCCCAGCAGCGACGCGCCCTGGAAGAACGGGTTGGTCGGCATCACGTAGATCGCCGACAGGTTGACGTGCGCCGTATTGCCGACCGCGTAGGCGGGATTGCCGCTGTTGTCGGCGAACACGCCGGTGCCGGCGCGGGACAGGAAGTTGGGCGTCGGATCGCTGACCAGCGGCGTATTGCGGCGCACCGAGACCTCGGCCGCCACGTTCGCGCCCAGCAGCACGGTGCTGGCGCTGGCGCCGAAGGTGCGGATGCCTTCCGCGTACACGGCCTGCACGGTGGACGGCGCGCCGGGCGGGAAGCCGGGCGTGAAGCCCAGGTAGAAGTAGGGCGTCTTGTCGTGATAGCGGGCCGCATAGAAACCGTATTCGACGTCGGAGCCGGCCGGCGAGAACTTCACCTGCAGACCGCCCTGGCCGGAATTCTTCGCCTTCATGTCCGGCACGGTGTAGAAGGCCGGTGCGCCGCTGTTGGTCGGCGCCACCAGGAAGGCGGTGCTGCCGGCGCCGGCGGCGTCGTAGGAACTGAGGTAGCTGCCGACGCCAGGTATCTGGGTTGGACGCCATTCGAACTGGTAGTAGCCGCCGATCGACACGTTGGGCAGCACCTGCAACTGGCCCGAGACCTGGTTGACCGGACGCAGGATCTCCTTGAACTGCGCGCCGGGCACGCTGAGCAGCTTGACCAGGTCCACCGGTCCCTGCGCGTTGGCGATGCCGTTGGCGCCGAAGAACAGGCTCTCGCCATATTGCAGCGTGTGGCGGCCCACGCGCACGGTGCCCGGCAGTTCGCCCAGGGCTCCCTTGGCGAAGACGAAGGCGTCCAGCAGTTCCGCATTGCGGCCGTGGAGCAGGCGGGTGCCCTCGGCGAAAGTATTGCCGGCCTGGCCGGCCAGCGTGACGGCGTTGCTGGCGGCGGAGCCGTTGTCGTTGTTGCGGTTGTACGCGGTGTCGTACCAGGCGGCCGCGCTGACGCGCATGCCCAGGTTGCGGGTGCCGGCGTCGAACTCGGACAGCCAGTCGACGCGGCTGGAGACGATGCCCTTGCGGCGGAAGTTCTGGTTGCCGTCGTCGAGGTTGTAGCCGGTGAAGTCGCCGGGGCCGGACGATGGATAGCCGCCCGCCAGCAGACGCGTATCGGCGTCCTTGAGGCGGTAGGCGCTGCTGTATTTGAAGGTGTTGTTCCAGCTGATCTTGAGGTCGGGATTGTCGGTCTCGAACTCGAAGGCGTGGGCGGCCGGCATGGCGGCAGCCACGGCCAATGCCAACAGGGTTGGACTCAGGCGTTTGTTCGCTTGCATTGTCAGTCTCCTAGTTATAGTTGTATGGCCGCTGACGCGCGGCCGGGCGGATGGCGTGCATCAGATGAAGGTCGAAACCAGTCCTCCGTCGACAGGCAGGTTGACGCCGCTGATCCAACGCGCGTCGTCGCTGCACAGGAAGCTGATGGCGGCGGCCACTTCGTCGGCGTAGGCCGGACGTTTCATGCGGTGGGCGTCGCGCTGTACGCGCTCCTCGCCCAGCATCGAGACGAAGTCGCCCAGGATGGGGGTGAAGACAGGGCCGGGCGCCACGCAGTTCATGCGCACCGAATGCTCCAGGAACCATGGCTGCGACTGGACGTAGGTCCAGACGATCAGCGCCTCCTTGAAGTACTGGTAGCAGGTGTCGGCGGGCACCGGATGCGCGTCCAGCCATGCCTGGCCTTCGACGCAGCCGCGGGCGGCGGCCAGCTGCTTGTGCAGGTCGAGGCGCTCCGGCCATTCCGCGCCCAGGATGGAGGCGACGTTGACGATGGAGCCGCCGGCCGGCATGCGCGGCAGCACGCCTTCCGTCAGATGGCGCAGCCCGAGGTAGTTGACCCGCGCCAGCAGCGCCGGATCGGCGGTGCCTGGCACGCCGGCGACGTTGCACAGCGCGTCCACGCGTTGCGGCAGCTTGGCGATGGCGGAGTCGATGCTGGCCTGCTGGCCCAGGTCGACGGCCACGAAGCCGTCCAGCGTCAGGCCAGGTTCGTTGCGGTCCATGCCGATCACGGTGGCGCCTTCGAAGCGCGCCAGGCGCGCCACTTCGGCGCCGATGCCGGATGCGGCTCCGGTGACGACGATGGTCTTGTTACGTAACTTCATGTGGTCTCCTTGTTGGTGTTGTCGTTAGAAGGGATAGCGCGGTGCTTCGGTCTTCACCGTCAGCCATTGCCACTGGGTGAATTCGTCCCAGTCGGAACTGCCGCCATGACGGCCGCCGTTGCCCGAGGTGCCGCCGCCGCCGAACGGCGCGTGCGCTTCGGCCAGCACCGTCTGGTCGTTGATGTGGACATGGCCGGCCGGCACCCGGTCGACGATGTGCATGGCGCGCGCCAGCGTCGGCGTGATCACGCCCAGCGCCAGGCAGCCGGTGGTGGCGGAGGCCAGCGCGATGGCTTCCTGGTCGGTGTCGAACACGGTGATCGAGGCGACGGGGCCGAACAGCTCTTCCTCGAAGCAGCGCATGCCGGGACGCGCGCCGGTCAGCACGGTGGGCTGGTAGAACTGGTTGTCGTAGGTGCCGCCGGCCAGCAGGGTGGCGCCTGCGGCCACGCTGTCCTGCACGATGGCGTGCACGCGCTGCACCTGGCGCGCGTTGATCAGAGGCCCCAGCGCGACCTGGCCGCTCATCGGGTCGCCCACCGGCAGGTTCCTGGCCTTGGCCACCACGCGCTCGATCACGGCGTCGGCGATGCCGCGCTGGAGCAGGATGCGGCCGGAGGCCATGCAGATCTGGCCCTGGTGCAGGTAGGCGCCCCAGGCCACGTTGGCGGCGGCGACGTCGGGATCCGCGTCGTCGAGGATGATCAGCGAGTTCTTGCCGCCCAATTCCAGCGACATCTTCTTCAGGTTGCGGCCGGCCAGTTCGCCGATGCTGCGGCCCACCGCGGTGGAACCGGTGAAGGCGATCATGGCGATGTCGGGATGGCTGCACATCGCCTGTCCCGCTTCGGCGCCGCCGGGCAGCACGTGCAGCACGCCCTTGGGCAGGCCGGCCGCCTCGAAGATGCGGGCGATCAGCACGCCGCCGCTGATCGGCGTCTGCAGGTCCGGCTTATGGACCACGGCGTTGCCGGTGGCCAGCGCCGGCGCGATCGAGCGGATCGACAGGATCAGCGGGAAGTTGAACGGCGAGATCACGCCCACCACGCCGTGCGGCACGCGCCGCGCGATGCTCATCTGGCCGCTGGCGGAGGCGAGCAACTGGCCCTTGGGCTGGGTCAGCATCGCGGCCGCTTCCAGCAGGTGGGCGCCGGCCTCGCGCAATTCCAGATCCGCCTTGGGACGGATCGCGCCGGTCTCGCGCAGGATCCAGGTCGACAGCTCGTCATGGTGTTCGGCGATCAGGGCGGCGGCGCGGCGGAAGATGGCGGCGCGTTCCTTGTAGTCGCTGGCGGCCCACGCGGCCTGCGCGGCGCGCGCTTCGGTGGCGGCGCGGGCCACGTCGTCGGCATCGGCCAGGCCGACGCGGCCCAGTTGCTCACCCGTCGCGGGTTCGGTGAAGGTGTGGCTGCCGCCGTGGGCCGGGATCCAGTCGCCGTTGAAAACCAGGTCCTGCCAGATCGATGGACGCAAAAGCGCATTCGCGTTGGTCATGCTGTCTCCTGTTGAAGGTTGAATGGTGGGGAAGTCAGCCTGCTAGCACGCTAGTTGCATGAAGGTCTGCTTGCCGCTCTTGCCTTAGCTATTACAAGTTGTGTGCCAGCTCGTTGTGGCGCGGTGTTATTGCGGCGCACCAAGCGCTGTCCGCGCCGGGCGTCATGCCGATTTTTGCGGGCCTTGCGTGGCGCAGCGCAGCAAAAAAGAACAGGTGCCGGCGATTGATGAAATGATCAAATGGGAGAAGTGCCGATGTATGATTTGGTAAAAGACGATGAAAGCGGAGACATGAGCAAACCCCCTCGCGTATCGCTGGCGGAGATGTCGCGCGTCAGCGGCAAGATGCTGCAGCATGGCGACAGCCAGCACCTGAAGGCCGGCGCCGCGCCCACGCTGGACGACCTGACGCAAAGCCTGCACTTCTCGCCGGGCGACGGCCGCATCTGGCTCAACGGCCAGCGCATGCAGCTGCTGCATATCACGTCGCTCGGCTCATTGCGGCGCGAGCTGATCGAGAGCATAGGCCCGGAGCGCACGCGCGGCCTGCTGACGCGGGTCGGCTATTCGGCCGGCGCGCGCGATGCGCAGCTGCTGCGCGAACGCTGGCCCGACGCGGAGCCGGGCTCGCTGTTCGCGGCGGGACCGCGCATGCATTCGCTGGAAGGCGCGGTGAAGGTCGAACCGCTGCATTTCGAATTCGACTTCGAGCGCGGCACCTATCACGGCGAATTCCTGTGGCACCATTCGAGCGAGGCCGAGGTGCACAGCGCCGATTTCGGCATCGGCACCGAGCCGGCCTGCTGGATGCAGACCGGCTACGCCATCGGCTACACCAGCGCGATGATCGGACGGCTGACCATCTATCGCGAGGTCGAGTGCACGTCGATGGGCCACAAGCACTGCCGCCTGATCGGCAAGCCGGCCGACGAATGGGACAACGTGGAAGAGGACCTGCGCTTCCTGAACGCGGAATCGTTCGTCAGCACCACGGCCTACGGCGGCCCGGGGCAGCACCAGCAGGCGGCGGTGCTGCCGGGGGACGACGGACGTTCGTACGGGGAAAAGGAGATGGTGGGCGTGTCGTCGGCCTTCAACGCGGCTTGCCACATGCTCAAGCGCGTGGCGCCGACCGCCGCCACGGTGCTGTTCACCGGCGAGTCTGGCGTCGGCAAGGAGCTGTTCGCCTACATGCTGCACCAGATCGGCGCCCGCAAGGAGCAGCCCTTCGTGGCGGTCAATTGCGCGGCGATCCCGGAGACGCTGATCGAGTCCGAACTGTTCGGCGTGGAGCGCGGCGCCTTCACCGGCGCCAGCCAGTCGCGGCCCGGCCGCTTCGAGCGCGCCTCCGGCGGCACGCTGTTCCTCGACGAGATCGGGACCCTGAGCCTGGTCGCGCAGGGCAAGCTGCTGCGCGCGCTGCAGGAAGGCGAGATCGAACGGGTAGGGGGCGTGCGCAGCGTCAAGGTCGACGTGCGGCTGGTGGCTGCCACCAATGTCGACCTGCGCGAGGAGATCCGACAGGGGCGCTTCCGCGAAGACCTGTTCTTCCGCCTGAACGTCTTCCCCATCCACCTGCCGCCGCTGCGTGACCGGCGCGACGACATACCGCTGTTGATGGGCTACTTCATGCGGCACTACGGCCAAAAGCATCAGCGCCGTGTGACCGGCTTCACGGCGCGCGCGGTCGATGCGCTGCTCAACTACCACTTCCCTGGGAATATCCGCGAGCTGCAAAACCTGGTCGAGCGCGGCGTCATCTTCGCCGACGAGGATGGGCCGATCGACCTGCCGCACCTGTTCACCAGTGGCGAGGAGTCGCAGACCTCGTATTTTTCGCTGGCGCAGACGGGACGCCTGACCAGCCACGGCGCAACCGCGCCGGAGTCGCAACCCAGCGGTGCGCTGCTCGATGTGCTGCCCGACATGTTGCGGCGGCAGGCGTCGGCACAGGAGCAGGACTGGTCGCTGGACCATCTGGAAAGCACGCTGATATTGGCGGCGGTGAAGCGGGCCGACGGCAACCTGTCGGCGGCGGCGCGCATGCTGGGCCTGACGCGGCCGCAGCTGTCCTACCGGATGAAGAAGCTCCAGCAGGGCGAACCCTGATCACTCCATGTAGATCTTCTGCAGCAGCTTGATGAGCTGCGCGCGCTCGGCGTCGGTCAGCGCGGCCGTCGCATCCGCTTCCAGATCGCTGGCGGTCTTTTCCGCCTTGGTGCACATGCTCAGGCCAGCGGGCGTCAGCACCAGCGTCTGCGAGCGGCGGTCCAGCGGACTGCGTTGGCGCAGCAGCAGGCCGCGCTCCTGCAGCCTGTCGAGCAGGATGGCCAGATTGGGCGGCGACACGTTGACCGCATCCGACAGCCGCTTCTGGTTGATGTTGGGATTGGCCTTGAGCAGGCTTAGCACGCTGAAATCCACCGGCCGCAGCTGATACTTCGCCATGCGCTTTTCGAACACCGGCATGATGTTGATGTAGGCGCGGCGGCAGTTATATCCCACCAGCCCCAGTAGCGTGCTCTGGTCCAGCGGCTGCTCAGCCGCCTCGTGGACGGCGTCGGTCAATTCCGGTTTCCTGTTCTTGGGCTTATTGGTCATGCTCCGATTCTAACAAAGAAGCGGCGTCGCGGCCATCCTGCCGCTTGCAATCTTTTGAAAATGCGTATAGTCTATAATCATTATAAAACATAACTAGTTGTTCTAAAACCATCCATCGAGGAGACACGATGAAACGCAGCGTACTTATCACTGTACTGGCGGCCGGCTTGCATCTGGCCGCCGGTTCGGTCCAGGCCCAGGAACCCATCCGCATCGGCGTCATAGCCGCGCTCACCGGGCCGTTCGCCAACACCGGCAAGCCGTTCGAGGACGGCATCAAGACCTATCTGCAGCAATACGGCGACCAGGTGGCCGGCAGGAAGATCGAGATCATCTACCGCGACGACGGCGGCACCAATGTCGACCAGTCCAAACGGGCGGCCCAGGAGCTGATCACGCGCGAGCATGTCAGCTTCCTGATCGGTTTTTCGCTGACGCCCAGCGCCATGGCGGTAGCGCCCATCGCCACCCAGGCGAAGATGCCGATGATCGTGATGAACGCGGTCACCAACGGCATCACCGCCAAGTCGCCGTACATGCTGCGCACCAGCATGACGATGCACCAGATGACCGGGCCGTTCGGTGCCTGGACCGCCAAGAACAAGATCGGCAAGGTCTATACGCTGGTCAGCGACTACAGCACCGGGCTGGATGCGGAGGCGCGCTTCACCAAGGAGTTCAGCGCCGGCGGCGGCAAGGTGGTGGGCTCGGCGCGGGCGCCGCTGGCCAATCCTGATTATTCGCCCTTCATCCAGCGTATCAAGGATGAAAAGCCGGACGCATTGTTCTTCTTCGCGCCCGGTGTGGAGGACGGCATCGGCCTGCTGAAAGCCTTCAGCGACAAGGGACTGGACAAGGCCGGCATCAAGTTCCTCGGGGTAGGCGACATGACCAGCGAAACACCGACGCTGGAAGCGCTGGGCGACCGCGCGCTGGGCGCGGTGACGGTGCTGAACTACGCGCCCACGCTGGACAATGACGCCAACAAGGCCTTCCTGAAAGCCTACGCGACGGCCAATCCGGGTCGGCCGCCCGCCACTTTCGTCACGGTGGCGGCCTACGACACCATGGGCATGATCTACGAAACCGTCCGCAAGCTGGGCGGCGCCGTCACCGGCGATAAGGCGATGCAGGTGCTGGCGGGTATGAAGCGCGACAGTCCGCGCGGACCGATCAGCATCGATCCGGCCACGCGCGACATCGTGCAGAACATGTACATCCGCGAAGTGAAGAAGGTCAACGGCAAGCTGGTGAACGAGCCTATCGCAGTGCTGCGCGACGTCAGCCCTAACTAAGGAGATCAGTGATGACAATCAAACGACGTGTCTTGAACGGCGCGCCGCTGGCGGCGCTTTGCCTGTCGACGGCGGTCCTGAATGCCTGCGGCGGCGACGGCGGTGCCATACCCGGCGGTACGGCGACGCTGCCGCAGCTGACCGCGGCCAGCGGCGCCAAGCTGGCCTCCTGCACCGACCTGGCCAGCCGGATCTCTTACCCCAACACGACGATCGCCAGCGCGGCCTCGGTGGCTGCCGGCGTGCTGACGGTCGCCGGCAAGCCGGTGCCTGCGCATTGCCTGGTAAAGGGATCGATGTACCAGCGTGTCGGCCCGGTCGACGGTCAAAACTACGCGATCGGCTTCGAAATGCGGCTGCCGGTGGATTGGAACGGACGCTTCTTCTACCAGGCCAACGGCGGCCTTGACGGCTCGGTCGTCACGGCCACGGGTGACGTCGGCGGCGGCGGACAGCTGGACAACGCGCTGAACCAGGGCTTTGCCGTGATCAGTTCCGACGCCGGCCACGGCGCGGCGACGCCGCTGTTCGGCCTCGATCCGCAGGCGCGGCTGGACTACGGCTACCAGGCATCGGGCAAGCTGGCGCCGATGGCCAAGAGCGCGATTCAGACCGCCTACGGCAAGGGACCGGATCGTTCCTACTTCGGCGGCTGCTCCAACGGCGGCCGCCACACCATGGTGGCCGCGGCGCGCTACGGCGAGCAGTTCGACGGCTACCTGGTCGGCGATCCGGGCTTCCGGCTGCCGCTGGCGGCCATCGCCAACATCGCCGGCGGCCAGGCCTATGCGGCGCTGGCGACCACTCAGGGCGACCTGTCGACCGGCTTCACGCCGGCGGAACGCGCGCTGGTGTCGAACGCGGTGCTGGACAAGTGCGACGCGCTGGATGGCGTCAAGGATGGCCTGGTGCAGGATACCGGCGCCTGCCAGGCCGCCTTCAGCCTCGATCGCGACGTGCCGTCCTGCGGCGCACAGGGCCGCGACGGCACCTGTCTCAGCGCGGCGCAGAAGACGTCGATCGGGCAGCTGTTCACGGGCGCGGTCACCAGCACCAAGACCAAGTTCTATTCGAGCTTCCCATACGATGCGGGCGTTGCCGCTCCCAACTGGGCGTTCTGGAAGTTCTTCAGTCCCCTGCAGCTGGATTCGGGCGCCGTGGCGATGATCTGGAAGGTGCCGCCGGTGAACCCGGCCACCTTCAATGGCGCCAACTTCGCGCTGACCTCCAACATCGATACGCTGCTGGCGCAGGTCGCCGCGACGGACGCCACCTACACCGAAAGCGCGATGTCCTTCATGCTGCCACCGCACCTGACCGACTACAGCACGGTAAAGAACCGCGGCGCCAAGATGATGCTGTACCACGGCACCAGCGATCCGATCTTCTCCAGCGACGACACCACGGCCTGGTACGACAATCTGCGCGCCGCGAACGGCGGCGATGCCTCCGGCTTCGCCCGCTTCTTCCGGGTGCCTGGCATGACCCATTGCTCGGGCGGGCCGGCCACCGACCAATTCGACATGCTGACGCCATTGGTCAACTGGGTCGAGAAGGGGCAGGCGCCGGAACGGGTGGTGGCCAGCGCACGGGGCGCGGGCAACGCCGGCGGGGCCAATGCCGACGTGCCGGCGTCATGGTCGGCCACCCGTACCCGGCCGCTGTGTCCTTATCCGCAGGTGGCCAAGTACAACGGCAGCGGCAGCGTCGAGGATGCGGCAAACTTCAGCTGCAAATAGTGTATTTTTCGTCGCGCAGCGGGCGGTGAGCTGCCGCTCGCGCGCCGAACACGTATGCCAATTTGGTCGATGCCTGGGGCATCGCCTTCAATCCGGCCGGTTACGTGTGGGTAGCCAGCACCGGCACCCACACCTCCACGCTTTACGGCGCCAACTATATCTACGCCACCGATTTCGCCAATAACCGCATCTACGTGATCTTTGCCAAGCATGCCGGGAACTTCGAAGAGTTGAAGCCCGGCTCCGGCGTGCTCGACATGTTCGACACGGCGGGCAAGCTGATCAAGCAGCTGGTGGTCGGCGGCACCCTGAACGCGCCATGGGGCATCGCGATGGCGCCGGCCAATTTCGGCACGTATAGCGGCAAGCTGTTGGTGGGGAACTTCGGCGATGGCCTGGTGCAGGCCTACGATCCGAACACCGGCGCGTCGGCCGGCCTGCTGAAGAAGGCGGACGGCAGTAACATCGCCATCGACGGACTGTGGGGCCTGGCCTTCGGTAACGGCGTTCAGGGACCGGCAGATATAGCAAAACCGTCATGTCTGCTTTCCTGAGTGCGGCCTTACCGGGCTTCGTCACGTCTCCTAAGATGCGTTGCATGGGACAACTCACAACCGGAGGCAAGATGGCTAAGTATCGCAAGCAAGACGCGCGCGCCTGGGCGCGCCAACACCTGGTGGGCTGCAGCGGCGTCACCATTCCCAGCTACAGCGCGGACCTGAAGCTGCTCAATGAACAAGGCATCCGCCACGACATCGGGCTGGCCATGGAATACGGCTACAGCTATACCCTGCTATGTTCGGAAGTGGCGATCACGCCGGAAGAAAATGCCCAATTCACGGCCTGGGCCAGGGATACGGCGGGCGACCGCATGGGCTTGTTCTTCCACGCCGCCTTCGGCACCCTGCAGGAAAACATCGAGGCGGTCAAGCTGGCCGAGAAGGCCGGCGCCGACATCGTGCTGCTGTCCTATCCGCCGCAGTTCTGGCCGACGACCTTGCAGGAGATCTACGACTACACCAAGGCCTTCTGCGACGCCACCGACCTGGCGGTGATGCTGTTCCCGATCCCGCTGTGGGGTTTCGAGCGGGTGCACCCGGCCGGGATGCCGGTCGAATTCGTGCGCAGGCTGCTGGACGATATCCCCAACATCGTGGCGATCAAGTCGGAGCAGGGCTTCCCGCTGGTATCCGGCCTGTGCGAGATGTGGCACCATTTTCGCGACGAAGTCGTGATCAGCTGCCCGATCGAGGGCGACGCGATTCCGATGATGAGCCTCATGGATCTGCAATTCTCCGGCACCAGCAATACGCAATGGATGGGCGGCTACTACCCCAAGGCTTTCGAGCTGGCGCGCAAGGGCAGCTGGGAGGAAGCGATGCAGCTGTTCTGGCAGATGGCGCCGGCGCGCAACGCGAACGGCGCGGCGGCCCAGACCTATGCCGGCGGCACCGGCGTGCTCAATCGCAGCATGTGGAAATACCAGGACTGGCTGGCCGGCTTCAACGGCGGCCCGCTGCGGGCGCCTGCCATGCGGGTGCCGGACCGCCTGATGAAGATGCTGCGCCAGGGCCTTGCCGCCTCCGGCGTCACGCCGACCAGCGATGCGGACAGCCAGTTCCTCATCGGCCGCCATCCATCCTGACGCCATCACCGAGGACGCCCCATGTCATATCCTGAAGTCAGCAAGGTCCCCAAGGGCTTGTACATCAACGGCGCCTGGCGCCAGGCCGCCGACGGCGCCACCTTTGACGTCACCGATCCGGCCACCGAAGAGGTGCTGGCCAGCGTGGCCAGCGCCACCGTCGACGACGCGCTGGACGCGGTGGCCGCCGCGCACGCGGCAGGCAAGGCGTGGGCCGCCACGCCGCCACGCCAGCGCGGCGAAGTGCTGCGCAAATCGTTCGAACTGCTGATCGAGCGCAGGGAGGAATTCGCGCGCCTGATCGTACTGGAAAGCGGCAAGGCGCTGGCCGAGGCGCGCGGTGAAGTCAGCTACGCCGCCGAGTTCCTGCGCTGGTACGCGGAAGAGGCGGTGCGCATCAGCGGCGAAGTCTCCACCGCGCCGGGCGGCGCCAACCGCATCGTGGTGCTGCGCCAGCCGATCGGCGTGGCGGTCTTCGTCACCCCGTGGAATTTTCCGGCGGCGATGGCGACCCGCAAGATCGGCCCGGCGCTGGCCGCCGGCTGCACGGTGGTGCTGAAACCCGCGTCCGAAACGCCGCTGACCGCGCTGGCCATGGCCGCGCTGTTCGCGGAGGCCGGCGTGCCGCCAGGCGTGATCAACGTGGTGCCGTCGCGCCAGTCGGGCCGGATCGTCAACGCGATGCTGCGCGACCCCAAGGTGCGCAAGCTGTCGTTCACCGGCTCGACCGAAATCGGCCGTATGCTGCTGGCACAGGCGGCGGACAATGTGGTCAAGTGCTCGATGGAGTTGGGCGGCAATGCGCCGTTCATCGTGCTGGCCGATGCGGATCTCGACGTGGCGGTGGCCTCCGCCATGGTCGCCAAGCTGCGCAACGGCGGCGAATCGTGCACCGCGGCTAACCGGTTCTATGTGGCCAGGCCGGTGGCGGAGGAATTCTGCCGGCGCTTTGCCGCGGCGATGGCTGCGGTCAGCCTCGGTTCCGGCCTGGACGAAAACGTGCAACTGGGTCCCCTGGTCAATCGCGCCACGCTGGACAAGGTGGCGCGGCTGGTCGGGGAGGCGGTCGAACAGGGCGCCACCGTGCTGACTGGCGGACGGGCCAGGGAAGGGCGGGGCTACTTCTACGAGCCGACGCTGCTGGCTGGCGTACGGCCCGATGCCAGCATCCTGCGGCAGGAAATCTTCGGGCCGGTGGCGCCGGTGTGCGTGTTCGATACGGTGGAAGAGGCGATCGCGCTGGCCAACGATACCGAGTTCGGTCTGGTGGCCTTTGTGCACTCGCGCGACCTGGGCCAGGCGCTGGCGGTGTCGGAACGCATCGAGGCCGGCATGGTCGGCATCAACCGGGGCGTGGTGTCCGACCCGGCGGCGCCGTTCGGCGGCTGGAAGCAAAGCGGCGTCGGACGCGAAGGCGGACATGATGGCTTGCTGGAGTACCTGGAATCCAAGTATATTTGTGTATCCTGGTAAATCGCTTCCCCATGCTGCCGATACTCGACCCCCGCTGGCACCTGTTTGCAACCGTTGCCCAGCTGGGCAGCCTGACCCGTGCCGCCGACGCGCTGAACGCGCCGCAATCGGTCATCAGCCGCCAGATCGCGCAGCTGGAAACGCAATGCGGCGGCAAGCTGTTCCGGCGCACGGGGCGCGGCGTGGTGCTGACCGAATTCGGCCAGATTGTTCACGCCCGCATCCTGCCCCTGATCGCCGATTCCGACCGGCTGGCCGACGAGATCCTGACCACCAACGGCATTCCCATCGGCGAGGTGCATGTCGGCCTGCTGCCTTCATCGGTGCCGGCGTTTGCCGGCCGGCTGTTCCGCGCCGCCCGCGAGCAGTTCCCCCGCATCCGCCTGCATCTTGCGGAAGGCTCCAGCGCCCAGTTGGAAGAGTGGCTCGATGCCGGGCGGCTGGATCTGGCGCTGCTGCTGCGCGAAGGGCCGGTGGCCGCCGCCGGCGCCACCTGCCTGCGCAGCATGGCGCTCGACCTGATCGGCCCCGCCGGCGATCCCTTGCTTGCCGATGGCCGCATCGCCTTCGCCGAGCTGGCCGGCATGCCGCTGATCCTGCCGGCCGAACCGCATGTGCTGCGCAAGCGCCTGGACGCGCTGGCCCGCGAGCGCGGCCTGCGGCTGACGGTCGCGATGGAGGCCGACACCATCGCGTTGCAGAGGGAACTTGCGATCGCCGGCGCGGGGTACGCCATCGTCGCCTCGATGGCGGAGACGGTATCCGGCGACGACAGGCTGTGCGCGGCGCGCATCGTCCAGCCGGAACTGGAGCGCAGCATCGTGCTGGGCACCACGCAGCATCGTCCCCACACCCTGGCCACGCGCGCCGTCTCGCAGTTGATCGCCTCCCTGTTTGCCGGCTGAACGCGGCGCGCGGCGGCCGGTATCCGGATTTGCCAATGCTGCTATGCCGCCACCGCGCTTCCCCGGCGTGGCGCCTGCCGCTAAGGTATGCCTGTCATTCAACCGATAGGAGTCCTACCCCATGTCCACCTTGTTTTTAACCGACCGCGATGTCAGTGCGCTGCATGACTGGATTGCGGCCATCGAGGCGCTGCGTGCCGCCTATGCGGCGCCGATGAAGGCACAGATGGTGCCGCCCCGTTCGATGGCGCGCGGCGACGGCATATGGCTGCGCGGCCTGAGCGCGGTGTCGCCAACCGGCGGCCATATGGGCAGCAAGCAGATTGCCGCCTCGCCCCGCGCCGGCTGCGCCAGCTATCTGGTGTCGCTGTTCGACGCCCATACGATGGCGCTGGCGGCGCTCATCGACGGCAACCAGATCACCGCCATCCGCACCGCGGCCACGGCGGCGCTGGCGGTGGACGCGCTGGCGCCGCGACGTCCGCTGCGGGTGGCGATGATTGGTTCCGGCTTCGAGGCGCGCTCGCAGCTGCAGGCGCTGCATGCGGCGCGCGAGATCCGCTCGGTCGCGGTCTTCAGTCCGACACCGGCCAGCCGCCAGCGCTTCGCCGATGATTTCAAGGCGACGCTTGGATTGGACGTGCGCGCGGCCGGCACGCCGCAGCAGGCGCTCGAAGGCGCCGACGTGGTGATTTGCGCCGCGCGCTCGCGCGACGAATTGCCGGTGCTTTTGGGCGAATGGCTGGAGCCGGGCATGACGGTGGTGTCAATTGGATCGACGTTGCCGGAACAGCGCGAGGTCGATGTGGAGGTGATACGCCGCGCCGCGCTGATCGTGGCGGACATGGTCGAGGAGGTGGTCCATGATACGGGCGACCTGATCGCCGCGACACGCGACGGCGTTGAATTCGGCCACAAGCTGCACGCGCTGGCGGACCTGATCGGCCAGCGCGTGCCGGGCCGGCGTTCGGCGGGCGATATCGTCGTCTATAAATCGGTGGGCTCGGCTTTGCAGGATGTCGCGACGGCGGAAATGCTGCTCACTCGCGCGCGCGCCCAGGGATTGGGCACCGAGCTGCCGGTGAGCATAGCGCCGGTGAAGAAGTGAAGCGCGGCGGCCCGGATGCGCAGTCGCGCCGGGCCGCCGTCAAGCTGGCGTCTTTTAAGGCGTGGGTGCGAGGGCCCGCTGGATCAACCGGGCCGCATCTCCATCATGGCGGAAGCCGGCGGCCAGCGCGGCCGGCGTGCGCAGCGCGGGGTAGTTGCCGAACAGCGCTTCGATCCGCGGGTCCGGCTGATGGCTGATCAGCTGTCGGCAGCGCGCACCATAGCGCTCCACCAGCGCCGCCAGGAGCTGCTCCATGCTGAGGTGTAGTACGGGCAGTTGCCAGCAGCGCGACGCGGGCGCTTCGGCGGTGCTCATCGCCGCCGCGTGCAGCAGGTTGTCGACACAGCAGGGCAGCGACATCCACCAGGCGGTCGCCTGCGCCGACACCGGGCAGACATACGGCTCGCCGGCCGCCAGCCGGTGCATGACGAGGCTCATGAAGGCCGAGCCATGGCCCGTTTCGGCCGCCGGCCGGGCTACGATGCCCGGCAGCCGCAGGCTGACCGCGTCCAGCTCGCCGCGCCGGCTCAAGTCGGCCAGTTCGATTTCCGCCATCAGCTTGTGGGCGCCGTAGCTGATCGCCGGCCGGGCCGGCTGGTCTTCATGCACCGCGTCCGCGCCGAGCGGACCATAGACCGCGACCGAACTGGCAAACACGAAGCGTGACGCACGCCGTTGTTTGCGGCCTTGCGCGGCCAGCCGGTGGGCCAGCGTCAGCGTGGCCTGCAGGTTGACCTGGTAGCCCAGCGCGTGTTCGCGCTCGGCCAGAGAGCCGGGCACGCTGGCCAGGTGGAACACGATGTCGGCCGGCAGGCGCAGCGCGTCATCCAGCACGGCGGGATCGCCGAACGAGCCGAGGACCCGTCGTGTATTCGGGCCGGCCGGCGCGCTGTCGAACGATTGGTCGATCAGCGTCAACTGAAGCTTTGGATCTTCCTGCAGGCGGCGCACCAGCGCGCGGCCGACAAAGCCGTTGGCGCCGGTGATCACGATATGACTCATGCCGCGCGCTCCGCGCGTACCACCTGTTGCTCGATGACGCCGAACGGACCGTGGCCGCCGCCGGGCCAGCGCGCCTCCATGCGGACCTTGTCGCCAAAGCGCATGAAGCCCGTGCGGGCGGCGCCCTGGTCGATGATTTCGATCACGCGCCGCTCCGCGATGCAGGCCGAACCCGCAGCGCGGCTGGCGTTCGATACGGTGCCGGTGCCGATGATGGTGCCGGGCGTGAGCCGCCGCGTGCGCGCCGCGTGGGCGATCAGGTCGCCGAAGCCGAAGCTCATTTCGCCACCGTGCGGCTGGCCGAAGCGCTCGCCGTTCCATTCCACTTCCAGTTGCAGGTGCACGCGGCCGTCCTGCCAGGCGTTGCCCAGTTCGTCGGGCGTGACGGCCACCGGGGCAAAGCTGGTCGACGGCTTGGCTTGCAGGAAGCCGAAGCCGGTGCGCATTTCGCGCGGGCCCATGGCGCGCAGGCTCCAGTCGTTCAGCTGTACCACCAGCCGCACCGACGTCAGCGCTTCGGCCGGCGTGCTGGCCATCGCCACCGCGTCGACGATGACGCCGAATTCGCCCTCGAAGTCGATGCCGTCGGCTTCGCTGGGCAGCGGCACCTTGTCGTGCGGGCCGAGGAAGTCGTCGCTGGCGCCCTGATACATCAGCGGAATGGTGTCCAGGTCGGGGATGGGCGGGGTGTCGAACGCTTGCGCCATCAGGTGGGCGTGATTGAGGAAGGCGGAGCCGTCGCACCATTGCGGGCTGCGCGGCAGAGGCGCCGCGCAGAGGCAGGGTTCGAAGGGCTGGCCGGCCAGTTGGCCGGCGTTGAGCGCGTCGTAGCGCTCGCGCAGGCCGGCCTCGACGTCGTTCCAGTGCCGCAGCGCGTACAGCAGGGAAGGGGCGAGGTCGCCGGCTTCGACGCAGCGGGTCAGGTCGCGCGAAACGAGCAGCAGGCGGCCGTCCAACGTGCGGTCTTGCAGGGTAGCGAATTTCATGGTCAGTGTCTGTATGTTGGTTGAGCTCAGCGCGCCGCGAGCGCGGTGGCGATGGCTGGATCGTAGGCACCGTCGATCAGCATGAACAAGATGCGGCAGGGCCGCTGCGAACGGTTGGCCCAGGCATGGTTGGTGCCGCGCTGGATCACCACACTGCCGGGATGCAGCTGCACTTCGGAGTCGTCGAGCACCAGCGTCAGTTCGCCTTCGATGACGATGCCGTAGTCGACCGACTCGGTGCGGTGCATCAGCGGGTGCGGCGAGTGGGCGCGTACCGTCGATGCTGCGGCGTCGCCGACCTCGGTGAAAGCTTCTTGCATCCGTGCCGCGCCACGTGCCAGGAATTCGGCGGTATCAGGCGGGATGTCGACGAAACGCAACCGCGTGCCCAGCTTCGGCGGCGGCAGCGTCAGCGGGCCGGTGGTGGGATCGGGGCCGTTGTCGGCCGGTGCCGGCGTGGCGGCCGTGCTCCAGACTTCGTGGAACACGGTGCCGGGTATGGCCGACAGTTCGACCACGGTGGGCAGCGCGCCCTCAGTGCTGACGATGGCTTTGCCGGCTGCGTCATGGCCGGTGACGACGCGGTGTATCGGGGGGAAGGTCATAGGGGAACTCCAGTTTCTATCATCAGGAAAGCACGACGGCGCGGCGGCGGCCGGCCTGCGCGAAGCAGTAGACCGCAGCGATGGCCAGCAGTACGGCGGCGCTGCCAAGCACCCCGTAGCCGGCGTGCTTGACCAGGGTGCCGCCGAGCACGGGGCCGATGGCGGCGCCCACCATCAGCATGGCGGGCGTGGCCGACAGCGCGCGGCCGCCCGGATCGAGCTGCGCCACCAGTCCGAAGGCGAAGGTGTGGGTGAAGATCATCACGGCGGCAAACATGGCGCCGGCGACGGCGTAAGGCAGGTAGCCTGTGCTGCCGGCGATGGTCACCGCCAGCGCAGCCTGCGCCACCGGTCCGCCCAACACCACCAGATGCGCGGGCCAGCGCCGTTGCAGCAGCGCCGCCAGCGGCGCCGGGATCAGGTTGACGAAGCCCAGCGCGATCAGCACGCCGGTGACGGCGGCGGGCGCGAAGCCGCGGTCCGCGCCTATCCGTTCGAGGAAGCTGAACATCATGGCCTGCACCAGTCCCATGCAGCTGATGCCCAGCGCGGCAAACCAGACCGCCGCGCTGATGCCGCCGGCGCCGGCGGCGTGACCGGTCCGGGCGCCGGCGGCGGGGGCGACAGGACCCGCAGGAAAGGCGACGGCCGTGACCACGGCTGCCACCAGCATCACCGCGGCGAACACGCGGAACAGCACCGGGCCGCCGCCGGCGGCCACCAGGACGGGCGTCAGGCCGAGGAAAGCGATCGCGAATATGCCCAGCGCCATGCCGGCCAGCGCGAACATGCGGTGCGGATTGCGGCCGCGGCCCATGGTGCCGTGCGCCATGCTGAGGGCGCTGCCGGCCGCCGCGCCGGCCAGCGCGTGCAGCACCGCCATCAACGTGAAGTCGCTGGTTTGGGCCGCGGCGAAGAAAGCGATACCGGCCAGCGCGAAGCCGCACGGCGCCACCACATTGGCGCGCAGCCGGTGGAAGCGCGGCGCGCATACCAGGCTGCAGCCGACGGCGCCCAGCAGGAACAGCGTGGCCAGCGCGCCGGCCCGTTGCGGATCGAAGCCGTAGCGGGTGATCAGCGTGCCGACCCATACCGGCAACGCCACCAGGTCCACCATGCCGGCGCAGTGCGCCACCATCAGCGCGATGCGGCCGGGCCAGCGTTCGTCAAGCTTGTCGTGATTATCCATGGCAGGCTCCCGCGCTCAGATCGGCGCGGCCAGCGCCATGTGGGTGTCGCGCATGATCTGCGCGTGCTCGGCCTTGTCGCCGCCGGTGATCTCGATCTCGCCCAGCCGGCCCGAGTTCTCCACCACCATGCGGCAGCGCTCCCAGCGCCGCGCCTCGAACTGCGTCAGCGCCTGTTCGACGCTGGCGGCGCTGCCCAGTTCCTCGGCCAGCACGATGGCGTCCTCAATGCCGATGCAGGCGCCGGAGGCCATGTGCGGCGTGGTGGCGTGCACGGTGTCGCCGATCAGCACCACGCGGCCGCTGTGCCATGGCTGCCACACCAGCAACTGCTCCAGCGGGCGGTAGACGATCTGCGAGTCTTCGTTGAGCGCGGCGCGGCACTGCTGCATCAGCGGCGCGGAGAAGGGCGCCAGCAGCTCGGACAGCATGGACGCGAACTGCTTCGGATCGATCTGCACGTTGTCGGCGCGGTCTTCGGTGACGAACAGGTACATCTGGTCGCGCGAGACCGGATTGACGCCGGTCTTGATCTTGGGGCCGACCCACATCATGGCCCGTTCCACTTCGGCTGGCCGCGGCAGCACCGCGCGCCACACGCACTGGCCGGTGTACTGCGGCTGCGACGCTTCCGGCAGCACCGCCTCGCGCACCTTGGAATACAGGCCGTCGGCGCCGATCACCAGGTCGTAGTTGCGCGTTTCTCCGTCGGTGAAGGTGACCTCGACGCCGTCGGCGTGCTGGCGCAGCGCGGTGAAGGTGCAACCCAGGCGCACTTTGGCGCCGCTGGCGATGGTGGCGTCGGCCAGTATCTTGGCCAGCACCGGACGCATGATGGCGCCGCCGCCGGGGATTTCGGGTCCGGCCAGGCGTGGCGTCGGCAGTACGGCGATCTGCTGGCCATGCGGCAGGAACAGGTCGACGCCGTCGGCGGCCGAGCCTTGCGCCATGAATTGTTCGAGGATGCCCAGCGTCTTGAAGGCGCGCAGCGTGGCGCCGCCCAGGCTGATGCCGGCACCGTAGGAACGCCAGCCGGGATCGATCTCCGCCACCTCCACGGCCAGGCCCTGCTTGCGCAGCTGGATGGCCGCGGCCATGCCGGAAAAGCCGCCGCCGATGATCAGGATGTTTTGTGCAGGGGATGTCATGTGGGTCTCCATTGGTTCAATGATTGTTGTTTTGCGATGCTGTAGGTCTAGTGTGCGGATTCAGGCCTTATTTGTAAAATTGATTAAATGCATGGCTTATATCGATACGATCGATGGCTGTGGTGCCTGGAACAGCTGTACCAGGCCGACCAGCCGTCCCGCTTCGGTGCCGAGCACGGTGGCGGTATCGACCGACGCCGCGCCCATGGCGGCGTTCTGCTGCGTCATCGCGTCCAGCTGGCTCAATACGGTGCCGATCTCGCGCAGGCTGGCGTTCTGCTCGATGGCGGCGCCGGAGATGTCGCTGACCAGCGCCGCCACGCCGTCGCTCATCGTCATCAGCGTGTCGGCGTTGGCCGCCGCATGAGCCACCTGCGCGCTGCTGGCGGCGATGCGGCTGTCCGCCTCGCGGCTCAGGCTTCCGATCTGGGTCGCGGCGCCGGCGGCGCGCTGGGCCAGTGTGCGGACCTCGGCCGCGACCACCGCGAAGCCGCGCCCATGTTCGCCGGCGCGTGCCGCTTCCACGGCGGCGTTCAGCGCCAGGATATTGGTCTGGAAGGCGATGCCGCTGATGATGCCGACAATGTCGTCGATCTTGCGGGTGGTCTGGCGGATGCCCTCCATGCCCGCCGTGACCTGCGCCATCGCGTTGCCGCCGTCCTGCGCCTGGCGCCGCACGCTGTCGGTCTGCGTCTTCGCCAGCTGGGCCGCCTCGGCGCTGCGGGTCACCATGGCCGCCAGGTCGAGCATGGCGGCGGTGGTCTGGCGCAGTCCCGATGCGGTTTGCTCGGTGCGTTCGGACAGTTCGCGGCTGCTGACGGCGATCGCGCTGCTGGCGCCGGCGATCGCACCGGCCGAGGCGTCCAGCCCGCCGACAATACGGCGCAACTTGTCCTGCATGCCGCCGATCGCGCCCAGCAGCCGTCCCAGTTCGTCCGCGCGCCGGACCTGGATCGCCGACGCCAGGTCGCCGCCGGCGATTGATTCGGCCACCCTGGTCGCCTCGGCCACCGGCACCGTGATGTTGCGCGCCAGGCCCAGCGCCAATGGCAGGCTGGCGGCAGTCGCCAACGCCAGCGCCGACAGCAGCAGGGTGCGGGCCTGTTGCGCGCGCTGCCTGGCCTGCAGGTATACCGCCTCGTTGCTGCGGCCGATCCGGGTGACGATGGCGGCGATGCGCTCACGCCATTGCTGCTCCGCGCGCTCGGTCTGCAGCAGCAGGGCGAACGCCGCCTCGGCGCCGGCGCCCTGCACCACCAGATCCATCGCGCGCTCATGCACCGGGGCGATTTCGGCGCGCACCGCGCGGATGGCGGCCAGCTGGCCGGCCAGCGTGGGTTCCTCTTCGCCGGCTTCGGCCGGCAGCGCCGCCAGTTGGGCCTCGGTGCGGTCGTAGCCCGCCTTGGCTTGACGCAGCAGCGCGGATTGCGCTTTCAGGTCCTCGGCATCGGTCATCGGCAGCAGCGTGCGTTCCTGCATGCCGATGTCCAGCAGCGCGGTCTGCAGCCGGTGCGCCAGGTCGGCGCGGCGGGCGTCGCGTTCGACGATGCGCTGCAGCTGGTCCGACGCCGATTGCAGGTGCCACAGCGCCAGCACCGTGGTGGCGCCGAACAGCAGCATCAGCGCTCCCATGCCCAGCAGGAGCCGGGGGCGCAGGCCGAGTTGGCGCCGCTGCCCTTGGGCGGGTCGCGGCCGAAGCAGCGCCAGGGGCAAGAGCCGGCGCCAGCGTATTGGTTTCATGTGGTCTCCTGCTTTTTTTATTGTGGATCGCCGGCCAGCCAGACTTCGCCGGCGGCGTTGACGGCGATGGCCACCGGCGTCAGCGCCTGGCCCAGGCACGGGCCGCGCACGCAGGCGCCTCCGTCGATCTCGAACAGCGCGCCGTGCGCCGCGCAGACGATGTGGCTGCGCTCAGCGTTCAGATAGGCATGCCGGCGCCACGCCATCGGCGTGTCGCCGTAGTGCGGGCACAGGTCGCGGTAGGCATGCAGGCGCCCGCCCTGGCGCACCACCAGCACGCTGTCCTGGCCGCTGCCCAGCGGGTCGAAGCCGCGCGCTTCGCCGTCGGGCAGTTCTTCCAGGCGGCACAGCAGAAGGTCGGAGGCCTGCATGGCGCCCCTCCTAGTGCGCGGCTGGTGGAGCGCCTGCGGCGCCGGGAGGCGGGCCGGATGGCGCCCACTTGTCGCGCGCCTGGAACAGGAACAGCTGCGAGGCGTCGGCGCTCATCGGCACGGTGCGCGGTTGCCAGTCGGCGTCGTGCAGGTCCATGTCGGCGTCGTACTCGACGTGACAACCCAACGGGCTGTTGAAGTACCAGAACCAGTTGGAGCCGAACTTGTGGCGGCCCGGCCCCCAGAACGACTGATAGCCCTTGTCGACGAAGCGGGTGCCGGCCTGCATCAATTCGCTCGGTCCGCCCAGGTGGAAGGTGAAGTGCTCCACGCCCTGCATGAACGGCGGGGTCTTGATCAGGAACAGGGTGTGGTGGTCCAGCGTGCCGGCCGGCTGCAGGAAGGGACCTGCGCCGCCCAGGCGGTCGGTGCAGCGGAAACCGAGGCGTTCGATATAGAACGCTTCCGCCTTGTCCGTATCCGGAACAAAGTAGACCACATGCGACAAGGTGCGCGGCTGGATCACGGCTTGTTCGCTCACCGCCACCACGTTGGCGCCGCGTTGCGCCGGAGCGCCCGGCGCGTTGATGGTTTCCGCCGCCAGCGAAATGGTCCGCCGCACGCTGACCTGGAAGCCCAGCACGAAGCCCGAGTCGTCGGTGCTTTCGATCGAGCCGTCGGGCAGGCGGCGCACTTCGCGGTCCTTGCCCAGTTCTTCGGCGATGGCGCCCAGCGTGGCGCTGTCGGCCACGCCGTAGACGGTCTTGCGCAGCATGGTGCGGGTCGGCAGCGGCGGCGGCAGCGAGGCGTCGTCCTGGTGGGCGATGACGATGGCGGTGCCGTCCAGCGCTTCGAAGCGGCCGCCGGCGGCCGTGACGCCGACCGGCGTCAGGCCGTAGTCGGTCAGGTACTGGCTGCAGGCGGCGACGTCGTCGACGCCGAAAACGAGTGCATCTGGTCCGATGATATTCATGTGTGATTCCTTGTGGTTAGAGGGATACTCGCCCGCCCAGGGTCTCGGCGACCCAGTCGGCTATGTAGGCGCCGGCATTGGCGGAGTTGTCGAAGCTGGAGTGCTGCACGCCGCCTTCGCGTTCGGTGAAGATCTTCAGCTCGCGTTTCGGGCTGTTGACCAGCTGTTCGTAGGTGCGTTCGGCCCAGTGCAGCGGGATCTGCGAGTCTTTGCTGCCGTGGGTGACCAGGAACGGCACCTTGATGCGCTCGATCACGCCGTCCAGGTGCACGTTCTCGGCGATCTTCATGAAGTCGTCCATGTCCTTCGCGCCCCAGACCCACTGCACGTGTGCCCAGTAGTGCGGCACCGGGAAGCTGCCTTCCTTCTGCAGGCGCTTTTTCTGCACGTCGCGCCAGTCGTGGTTGGCGCCCCACACGACGCCGCAGGCGAAGCGCGGCTCGAAGGCCACCGCGCGAGGGCAGTAGTAGCCGCCCAGCGACACGCCTTCGCAGCCGATGCGCTTGGGATCGACGTCGCCGCGCGTCTCCAGCCAGTCGACCACCTTGCTGGCCCATACCTCGGTGTTGTAGACGGCCGTCATGCCGTGCAGGCGCAGGGCTTCGCCGGTGCCCGGCTGGTCGATGATCAGCGAGGACACGCCGCGCTGCGCCAGCCAGCGCGGCAGGCCGACGCGGTATTTCATCTCCTTGGTCGAATCGAGGCCGTTCAGCTGCACCAGCAGCGGCGCGCGGCCGCTGACGCCTTCGGCCCGCACGTACAGGCCGGAGATGTGCGCGTCGCCGTAGGGGATCTCGACCCGCTCGCAGTTTTCGCCGGCCAGCGCGATGCCCTTGGCGAACACGTCGAGGAAGCGCCGGTACAGCGCGACGCGGCCCTCCGCGCCGTGGGCCTGCAGGCGCTCGGCGGTCAGGTAGTAGGTGGCGGCGCGGCCGTACTTGTCGCCGGCCGAGATCAGGCGGCCGCGCGCCTCGTCTTCTTCGGCCAGTTCGCACAGCTTGTCTGCCATGCGTACCCAGGTGGCGCGGAAGGCCTGCGAGCCGGCGGCGTCGGGCTGTTTTGCGGCCTCCTGCAGCGGCGCGCACATCTCCTGGATCTCGCCCATTTTGGCGCCCATCTCGATGGCGAGATTGACCGAGAGATCCCAGACGTAGTTGGTGGGGAAGTAGCGAAACATTGATGCTCCTTTTGGTTAAAGCGGTTTGGCTGCTGGCTTGAGCAGGAAGTGGGACAGGGCCGGCACCAGGATCAGCGCGCCGAGCATATTCCACAGGAACATGAAGCCCAGCAGCAGGCCCATGTCGGCCTGGAACTTGATCGGGCTGAAGACCCAGGTGATGACGCCGATGGCCAGCGTCACGCCGGTCAGCATCACCACCTTGCCGGTGAAGAGCAGCGCGCGGTAGTAGGCGGCCGACAGGCTGGCGCCCTGGCGCAACTGGCCCAGCGTGATGCTGAGGATGTACAGCGCGTAGTCGACGCCGATGCCCACGCCGAGCGCGATCACCGGCAGCGTGGCGACCTTGACGCCCATGCCGAACACCACCATCAGCGCCTCGGCCAGCACGGAGGTCAGCATCAGCGGCAGCACCGCCACCAGCACCGCGCGCCAGGAGCGGAAGGTGATGAAGCACAGCAGCACCACCGCCGCATACACCAGCAGCAGCATGCGGCGCCACGCCTCGTGCACCACGATGTTGGTGGCGGCCTCGATGCCTGCCGATCCCGCCGCCAGCTGGAACTGCACGTCCTTGCTGTTGTTGGCGGCGGCGAAGGCTTCGACGTGGGCCACCACGCGCGCCAGCGTGTCGGCCTTGTGGTCGCGCAGGTAGGCGTAGACCGTCAGCAGGTTGCAGCTGTCGTTGTACAGGCCGCGCGGGGCGCCGGCGGTGACGGTGTTGAGCATGTCCTGGTTGGGCAGGAATTCATACCACTTCGGGTTGCCCTCGTTGAGGCCCACCAGCACGCGGCGGTTCAGCAGCGCCAGGCTGTTGCTGCTCTCGACGCCGTCGATCTGGCGCAGCTGCCATTCCAGCGCGTCGATTTTGTTGAGCGTGTCGTATTGCGAGCACTGGCCGTCCGGCGTCTTGACCATCACCGCCAGCACGTCGCTTGAAGCCCCGTAGGACGCGCTGAGCGCGGCGACGTCGCGGTTGTAGCGGCTGTCGGCGCGCAGCTCCGGCGCGCCCGGATCGAGGTCGCCGATCTTCAGCCGGGTGCTGAGCGCGTAGCCGCCCGCGGCCAGCAGCAGCGCCGCCGCGATGGCGCCGGTGGCCCAGCGGCGGCCGGTGAATCGGTCCAGCAGCGCCCACAGCGGATGGCGCGCCTGGCCGGAGGCCTCGGCCGCCTCGGCGCGCAGGCTGCGCGCGGCGGCGTCGGCGCTGACGCCCGTGTAGCTGAGCAGGATGGGCAGCAGGATCAGGTTGGTGAAGATCAGCATCCCCACGCCCAGCGACGCGGCGACCGCCAACTCGCGGATCACGGCGATGTCGATCGTCGACAGCACGGCGAAGCCGACCGCGTCGGCCAGCAGCGCGGTCAGCCCGGCCAGGAACAGGCGGCGGAAGGTGTAGCGCGCCGCCACCAGCTTGTGCATGCCGCGTCCCACGTCCTGCATGATGCCGTTCATCTTCTGGGCGCCGTGGCTCATGCCGATGGCGAACACCAGGAAGGGCACCAGGATGGAGTAGGGGTCGAGCGCGTAACCAAGCATCGGCAGCATGCCGAGCTGCCACACCACCGCCACCAGCGACGCCAGCACCACCAGCGCGGTCGAGCGCGAGCAGCGGGTGTACCAGTAGACCATGGCGGTGGCGATGGCGACCGCGATGGCGAAGAACACCAGCACCGCGCGCACGCCGTCGATCAGATCGCCCACCAGCTTGGCGAAGCCGGTGATGTGGATGCGCACGCCCTGTTGCTCGTACTTGGCGCGCAGCGCTTCCAGCCGCTGGGCGAACTGGCCGTAGTCGAGTGCCTTGCCGTCGCCGTCGCGCACCAGCAGCGGCACGTAGATCACGCTGGAGCGGGCGTCGAAGGCCACCAGCTGGC
Source organism: Duganella sp. LjRoot269 (assembly GCF_964254095.1). Classification (NCBI taxonomy): domain Bacteria; kingdom Pseudomonadati; phylum Pseudomonadota; class Betaproteobacteria; order Burkholderiales; family Oxalobacteraceae; genus Duganella; species Duganella sp. LjRoot269. The sequence goes on from NZ_CAXUSL020000001.1 coordinate 3,221,968, forward strand.
CGATTTCGCCGGAACGGGCGATGTTGGCCTGCAGCTGCGCCAGGCTGGCGGCGCCGCCATCGTCATAGCCGTCCGGGATCACCGGGCCGCCTTCCAGTCCGTCCTCGGTCACGCCGACCCAGCGCGTGCCGGGCGTCCACAGGGACTTCATCTGGTTGCGCGCCACGCCGGGCAGCAGGAACACTTCCTCGCTCAGTTTGCGCAGGGTGTCGAGGTAGGCGCGGTCGTAGATGCTGCCGCGCGGATTGTCGACCGCGATGCGCACCGCGTTGCCCAGCCCCGTCAATTCGGCCTGGTTGGCCAGGTAGTTGCGGATGTAGGGATGGTTGGCCGGGATGGTTTTCTCGAAGCTGGCGTTGATGCTCAATTTGGTGGCCTGCCAGCCCAGCAGGGCCGTGACCAGCGCGCAGGCGAACATCACCAGCAGGCGGTTGTTGAACAGCAGCCGTTCGACCAGCGAACCGGAGGCGCGGTCGAATTGCGTCAATTGTTCGGACATGTTCATGGTTTCGCTCCCGGGAACGGCGCGGCCACCGGCATGATGCCCTGCATGGTCAACGCCAGCAGCTGGCCGTTGCGCAGATCGAGCACGCCGTTCAGCGGCGGCAGCGGCGCGGCCGGGGAGGGCGCCAGCGCCTGTCCCTGCACGGTCAGCAGCAGGCCGGCCTGGTTGGCGAACAGCAGCGAACCGTCGGCGCGGATGGCCGACGCGGTGATCGATACCGGCATCGGGCTGGCCAGCTGTTGCCAGCTGCGGCCGCCGTCGGTGGAGCGCCAGGCGTTGCCGCGCAATCCGGCCAGTACCAGCTCATGGTCGTTGGCCGCCGGCAGTTCGGCGGTGAAGAAACTGCCCTGGTAGGGCAGCTCCAGGCGCCGGAAAGTCCGGCCGCCGTCAGTGGACAGCAGCGCCAGTCCGCGCTCGCCGCCGATCAGGATGGCATCGCCGCCCCGGCGCACCGTGTTCAGGTGCAGGCCCTTTGGATTGTCGATGCGGTCCATCCACGAGGTCCAGGTGCGGCCGCCGTCGTCGCTGCCGAAGGCCAGGCCGTAGGCGCCCACCGCCAGCATGCGGCCGCCGCCCAGCAGGCAGACGTCCAGCAGCGGCTTGTCGGCGCCGTCGGCCGCCAGCCGCTCGGCCTCGCGGATGGCGGCGTCGTTGTCGCGGGCCTTGGCCGCCGCCAGCGCCAGCGCGGCGATGCGCTGCCCATCCAGCGTCGCCTCCCAATGGGCGCCGCCGTCTGCGCTGGTCAGGGCCACGCCCGCGTGGCCGACCGCGACGCCGTGCTGCGCGTCGGCGAAGCGCACCGCCGTCAGCGTCACGCTGATCGGAGCGGCGGCCTGGCGCCAGTTTTTACCCTGGTCGTCGCTGAGCAGGATGATGCCGCGCTCGCCGACGGCGACGATGCGCGTCCCCGCCGTGGCTGCGCCCAGCATCACGGCCTGCGCCGCATGCTGCGCCGTCACGGCCGGCCGCAGCCGGGCCGCCGCGACGGCGCCGGGCGGAGCGTCCGGCGCGCCGGCGGCCCATGCCGGCGCGGCACCCAGCGCCAGTGCGCAGTACCATGCGCACTCCAGCAGATACGTTTTCATCGACATCAGCGCGCACCTTCGCCGGCCATGGCGTCAGGGGTGAAGACGCTGTCCTGGTAGCGCGGCTTGAGCGGATACTGCGCCGGCTTCGCGGTGTACAGGTCGCCCACGAAAGCGGTGCCGGAGACCAGGTCGGTGAAGCCGAAGGCGCCGATCACGGTGCCCGGCAGGTCCGGCGCGACAAATGTTTGCGACCACAGCGTCTTCCACAGCTGGCCGTTGGCATCCCAGCGGTCGCCCAGCACGCAGTTCCAGGTGTCCTCGTCGCAGTAGTAGCGGCTCTTCGGCGCCTGATGGCGCTGGCCGGCGCGCAGCGCGGCCTCGACCACCCACACGCGGTGCCGTTCCCAGCGCACGTGGTCGGGATTGAGGTAGGCCTTGCCGATTACCTCGGCGTCGGTCTTGGGCTGCAGCAGCTTGTTGCCGTTGTAGGGGATCAGCATCTCCTGCTTGCCCACCAGCTTCCAGTCGAAACGGTCGGTGCGGCCGGTCCAGGTTGCGATCTCGTCAAAGCTCATCACGCCGGCGGTGGATGGCGTGGGCGTGTCGCAGCACGGATTCGGCAGCTTGCGCACGCGGCGCTGGCCGGTCAGGTAGACCCAGGCCTGGTCCTTGCTCGGATCGATGCTGTCGCGGCCGACGATGGCTTCGCCGGCGCGGATCGGGGGACCGGAATTGATCAGGCGGATCAGCCAGAACTCGTTGGCCTTGGTGAACTGCTCCAGTGAGCCTTCCTGGAAGTAGTACGGCATCTGCAGATCGGCGGTGCCGCTGGTGGTCAGCACGGCCTTGCCGTCGGCGGTCAGCTGGTACTGATTGAGCGGGGCCTGCCAAGAGGTGCCGCGCCAGCGCAGCAGGTGGTTCCACATCACTTCGGCGCCGGTCTTCGGAATGGGGAAGGGGACGCCGCCGTAGGCGCCGCTGACCACGTCGCTGGCCAGCTTGGCGCGGGTGGCGTTCTTGAAGGTGTTGTCATACACCCACTGCGGCGCGGCGGCGGTGCGGTGGGTCTGGTAGACGTCGAGCCGGTAGTCCGGATATTTTTTCAGCATGGCCTTGGTGCCGTCGGTCAGCACGCCGGCATATTGGTCGGCGTTTTTGCCGGTGACGACAAACAAGGGTTTCTCGTCCTTGAACGGATCGCCGCGGCGGCCTCCCGGCTTGTCGCCGGCGATCGCCGTGGTGTAGCCGCCGGTCCAGGCGGGGATGCTGCCGTCCTTGTTGCCGGCCTTTTCGGCGCCCAGCGGCGTCAGTTCGGTTTTCAGCTTGGCCGCTTCCTCGGGCGTGACGGCGGCGGCGGGCAGCGAGGCGGCCAGCGCGGCCAGCGCCGCCAGGGCGGATATCAGGCGTGGGTGTTTCATATGGTCTCCTGTGTGGTTATTAGAAGGTGCGGCGCAGCGACAGCGCGAGGTAATCGCGGTCGGCCAGCGCGTTGCCGCTGCTGTAGACCGGGGCGCCATTGGTCAGCAGCGGGCGGTAGTTGACGAAGGGTTCGGCCTTGCCCAGGTATTTGTTGTAGCTGATGGAGAACTGCCACACGCCCTGGTAGGTGCCGTCCAATCCCAGCGTGGCGGTGCCGCTATGCTTGGCGCCCCAACCCAGGCCGGTGACCGAGGAGTTGCCGTCGACGACGTAGCGCAGGCCGAGCGGCACGTTCAGGTCCAGGCCGGGCAGCGCCTGGCGGTAGCTCGGCGTGTAGATCACTTGCAGCGCCGTGGCGTCGCGCGTGCGCAGGCCGTCCATGGTGTGGAACGGATCGTCCTGCGACAGCGCGCGGTTCCAGGCCAGCTCGCCGATCAGCGACGATTCGCGCGCCAGCCAGTTCGGGCTCAGGGTGCTGAGCCAGGACAGGTTGAGGTGCGCGGTATGGCCGGTGGCGTAGGCCGGCGCGGGCTGCACGTTCGGATAGACCACGTTCTGGTTCGTCAGCGGCATGTTGTTGCGCACCGATGCCTCCAGCGCCAGGCTGCTGTTGCCGATCGCGTGGGTGGCGCTGACGCCCCAGGTGGTGATCGCCTCGGGGAAGATGTAGTACCAGCTGCCCGGGGCGGCGCTGGTGACATTCAGCTGCGAGTAGAACTGGCCGGCCTTGTCGTGGTAGCGCGCGGCGTAGAATCCGAGGTCGGTCTCGTCGAGACGCCATTTGAGTTGGGCGCCGAACTGGCCGCTGTTGGACGGGCGCTGCGCGGCGCCGGGCAGCAGCACGCTGCCGTTGATGAACTCCGGCAGCGTCGAGCCGCCCCAGATATTGTTGGAGGTGTTGAAGTAGCTGCCGGCCGGCGCCATGCGGTCGGCCTCCCAGCGGAACTGGTAGTAGGCGCCCAGGCTCAGGTCCGGGCTCAGTTGCAGCTGGCTGGAGACCTGCGGCACCGGCCGGATGATTTCCTTGAACTGGGCGTTGGGCGAGGACTGCAGCTTCATCACGTCGATCGGCCCTTGCGCGCGGGCGATGCCGTTATCGCCGAAGAACAGCGTCTCGCCGTACACCAGCGCGTGCTGGCCCAGGCGCACGCTCAGCTTGTGGCCCGGGCTCAGTTCCCAGCCGCCGAAGATGAAGGCGTCCAGCACCTCGGCCTTGCGGCCGGCCAGCTTGCGGGTGGCGTCGGGCATGGCGTTGTACGGCGTCTGGCCGTTCAGGGTGTCGCTGGCGTCGGTGCTGCCGCCGTAGGCCTGGTCGTACCAGGCGGCGCCGCTCAGGCGCAGGCCGAAGTCCTTGCGGTAGACGGCGTCGAATTCGCTCAGCAGGTCGACCCGCTTGGAGACCCAGCCCTTGTTGCGGAAGTTGTCGTCGCCGGCGTTGAAGTTCAGCGCCTGCGGGAAGGCCGATGCCGGTACGCCCGGCACCAGTTGGCGGGTGCTGTCGACCAGCAGCGGATTGGCGTCGTGCAGGCGGTACAGCGCGCTGGCCTTGACGGTGTTGTCGAAGCGGATGCTCCAGTCGGGATTGGCCAATTCGATTTCAGCGGCGTGGCCGGCGCCGGCTGCCAGCGCGGCTGCCAGCACGGTCAGGGTTTTGTTCATCTGGGTCTCCATCGTTGTTTTTTGTTTGGAGTGCCCAGTTTGCCGATGCCGGCTATATGTGTAAAATTGATTGTATGCATTCGAAGTATCGATACCATGGATACATTAAAAACAGGGAGACCGCATGCGCTTCAACAAGCTGGATTTGAATCTGCTGGTGGCGCTGGACGCCATGTTCACGCTGCGCAGCGTCAGCCGCGCGGCCGAGCAGCTGCACATGAGCCAGTCGGCGCTCAGCAGTTCGCTGGCGCGCCTGCGCGACTATTTCGACGACGAGCTGCTGGTGCAGGTCGGGCGCCACATGGAGTTGACGCCGCGCGCCGAGGTGCTGCAGGAAGCGGTGCGCGATGTGCTGGTGCGGGTCAATACGACGATCACGGCCACGCCGCACTTTGATCCGACGCAGTCGGACCGCGAGTTCCGCATCTTCGTGTCGGACTTTTCGATGGCGGTGCTGGTGCCGCACTTGCTGGCGCTGGCGCAGGAGCAATCGAGCACGGTGCGCTTCCACCTGCTGCCGCAGACGCGCCAGCCGCAGCGCACACTGGAGCAGGGCGACGCCGACCTGCTGGTGATCCCGCAGGATTACTGTTCGCGCGATCATCCGACCGAGCCGCTGTTCGAGGAGCAGTTCTGCTGCGTGGTGTGGAACGGCAGCCGCTACGCCGCGGCCGGCGAGATGACGCTGGACGCCTACAAGGCGGCCGGTCATGTGGTGATGCAGCCGCCCGGCATGGACCGCACCTTCGAGTACCTGTTCATGGAGGGAACCGGCATCACGCGTCGGGTCGAGGTGACGTCGTTCAGCTTTCTGGGGGCGCCCTACCTGGTGGTGGGCACCGAGCGCGTGGCCACCGTGCACCGCCGGCTGGCGGGCGTGGTGAGCCGCGGCCTGCCGCTGGCGCTGCTGCCGATGCCGATGCCGATGAAGCGCATGGAACAGGTCATGCAGTGGCACAAATACCGCAGCCAGGACCCGGGCCTGGTGTGGCTGCGCGAACTGCTGCACCAGGCGGTGCTGCGCATGGACGCCGCCGCCTTGGGCGGAAATACCTAGCGCCGATCGGCGGCGGGGGCCGCCTCTAGCGCGCGGCGGCCATCGTATCGAAGCGGTGGATGGATGGGATCGACACAAGTGATTGTACAAAGGCGGCGCACGGCGCTTAGCATAGGCATCCAATCACTGAAAGGAACTCCATGCCGCGCCGTTTCGTCGACCTGTCGATCTATCTTGAAAATGACGTGCTGTCCGATCCGCCCATGCTGGCGCCCAAGATCGAGTACCAGAGCCACAAGGAGACGCTGGGCGAATTCATGCATCTGCTGCCCGGCACCAAGCCGGGCGACTTCCCGGACGGCGAAGCCGCCGCCGCCGAGTGGGTGCGCCTGACCACGCACAGCGGCACCCATCTGGACGCGCCCTACCATTTTCACTCGACCATGAACCGCAAGCTGGGCGAGGCGGAGCGCTCGATCACGATCGACGAAGTGCCGCTGGAATGGTGCTTCCAGCCGGGCGTCAAGCTCGACTTCCGCCATCTGCCGGACGGCCACGTGGTCAGCGCGGCGGAAGTGGAGGCGGAACTGGCGCGCATCGGCCACACCCTGCAGCCACTGGAAATCGTCGTGGTCAACACCCGCGCCGGCAGCCGCTACGGCCATCCCGACTACGTCAACGCCGGCTGCGGCATGGGCTACGAGGCCACCATGTACCTGCTGGAACGGGGCGTGCGCCTGACCGGCACCGATGCCTGGAGCTGGGACGCGCCGTTCAGCTTCACTGCGCAGAAGATCCAGGAAACCGGCAACGTGGGCCTGATCTGGGAAGGCCACAAGGCCGGCCGCGACATCGGCTACTGCCACCTGGAGAAGATGCACAACCTGGAGTCGCTGCCGCCGACCGGCTTCACCATCAGCTGCTTCCCGCACAAGATCCGCGCCGCCTCCGCCGGCTGGACGCGGGCGGTGGCGATCTTCGAGGAGTAGGGCGCGGGCCCCGGCTTCCTATTTGCCGGGATCTTTCTGGTTGGCGAACTGGTCGAATTCGACGTTGTAGAGTTCATTGCCGACCTTTTCAACCTTGCGCACGTAGACCGTCTGCACGATGTCGCGGGTTTGCGGATCGATGGCGATCGGTCCGCGCGGGCTGTTCAGCTTGAGGTTCTTCAGGATGGCCATGGCCTGGTCGCCGTCGATCTTGCCGTTCAATTTGCGCGTCACTTCATAGATCGCCGCCATGCCGTCATACGCCGCCACCGCCATGAAGTTGGGACGGCCCGCACCGGGATTGGCGCTCGCAAAACTCTTCAGGAAGGCCGCGTTCTCCGGCGACTTGTGCGCCGCCGAGTAGTGGAAGGTGGTGATCACGCCCAGCGTGGCGTCGCCCATGGCCGGCAGCACGTGGTCGTCGGTCAGGTCGCCGGTGGCGATGACCTTGATGCCGGCTTCGGCCAGCCCGCGCTCGCGGTAGCCCTTCATGAAGGCGATGCCTTGCTCGCCGGCCGGCACGAAGATGAACACCGCGTCCGGCTTGGCGTCCTTGATGCGCTGGATGTAGGGCGCGAATTCCGGATTGCGCAGCGGGACGCGGATCGCTTCCGTCACCGCGCCGCCTCCCTTGACCAGCTCATTCTTGAAGGCCGCTTCGGCGTCGATGCCGGGGCCGTAGTCCGCCACCAGCGTCACCACCTTCTTGATGCCGTTCTTCGCCGCCCATGTCGCCATCGGCGCGGAGATCTGTGGCAGCGTCATCGAAAAACGCGCGATGTAGCTGGACTTGGTGGTGATGATCGACGTCGCCGCGTTCATGACGATCATCGGCTTCTTCGCCTGCTCGGCGATAGGCGCGACGGCCAGCGCCTCCGGCGTCAGGCCGAAGCCGGCCAGGAAGTCGACCTTGTCGCGCACCACCAGTTCCTGCGCCAGCCGCTTGGCGATTTCGGGCGAGGGACCGGTGGTGTCCTTGTAGATGATCTCGATCTTCTTGCCTGCGACGGTGGCGCCGTTCTGCGCCATCCACGCCTTGATGCCGCCCTCCATCTGCTTGCCGTAGTCGGCGAAGGGACCGGAGAAGGCGGCGATCACGCCGACCTTGATGGTGTCCTCGGCTTGCGCAAGCGGCATCGCCGACCACGCGGCGGTGGCGAGTGTCGCAATTGCTACAAATTTTTTCATCGTCATGCTGGTCTCCTGTGTGCTTCTGTTTTCTCTATGAAGAATGGCCCGGCGCGGCGTGTGTCGGCGACGACGGGCTTCAATTCTGCCACGCGGCGTTTGTTGACAGCGCAACGCTTCATGCATAGTATCCAATCTATGTGCGATTAACAACCTATTGTTCGATAATCGCACATCTTAAAATAACGACTGTCAAATAACAGGAGACTGGAATGAAGAACGCAATCCGATGCGCCGCGGCGCTGTTGGCCGGGGTCAGCGCGTCCGCCGCCATGGCGCAAAGCAGTGTCACGGTGTACGGCCTGGTGGATACTGGCCTGGTCCGCACGACCAACGCCAACGCCGCCGGCGCCAGCATCACCAAAATGCCGTCGCTGACGGGATCTTTCCCTTCGCGGCTGGGCTTCCGCGGCAACGAGGACCTGGGCGACGGCTTGCAGGCGGTGTTCACGCTGGAGATGGGGCTGTCGATGGACACCGGCAACATGGGCCAGGGCAACCGCCTGTTCGGCCGCCAGGCGTCGGTGGGATTGAAGGGCGCTTTCGGCACGGTGACGCTGGGCCGCCAGATCAATATGACCTATCTCGCCGGGATCAAGGCGGACGTGCTGGGGCCTAACCTGTTCGCGATCGGCAGCATCGATCCCTATCTGCCGAACGCGCGCAGCGACAACGCCATCGGCTACCTGGGCAACTTCAACAACTTCGTGGTCGGCGCCACCTACAGCACCGGGCGCGATTCGTCGGCCGCCGGCGGTCCCGCCGCCACCGGCTGCCCTGGCGAAGTGGCCGGCAATGCCAAGGCCTGCCGCCAGGTCACCGGCATGGTGGGCTACGAGACCAAGGAATTCGGCCTGAATACTTCCTACGACATCATGTACGGCAACGTCGGCGCGGCCGGCGGCCTGACCAGCAGCGACAACAGCGACAAGCGCATCACCGTCAACGCCTATGCGATGGTGGGGGCGGCCAAGATCGGCGGCGGCGTGGTCGATCGCACCACGCGCGCGGTCACGGGACTGACCGAATCGGATCTGTACTTCCTGGGTGTGAGTTATCCGGTGACGCCGCTGTCCACGCTGGACGTGCAGGTGGCGCGGCGCGACACCAAGAACAGCAGCTCGGACGTGGACATGGTGGTCGCCCGCCTGACCTACTACCTGTCGAAGCGCACCGCCGTGTATGGCGCATTGGGCCGCATGAAGAACTCCGGCACGTCGGCGGTGGCGCTGGACGCCGGCGGTACCGTGGGTGTGGGTATGACGCAGAACGGTGTCATGGCCGGCCTGCGCCACAGCTTCTAAGGCAGCAGTATCGAGAGTTCCTGGGCGCCGCGCAGCAGCACGGGCAGGAACTCTTTTTCCAGTTGCTTGACGCTGACGCGCGACGCCTGCGCGCCCACGTTGAGCGCCGCCAGCACCGTGCCGGACGCGCCGCGCACCGGCACGGCGATGGAACGCAATCCCAACTCCAGTTCCTCGTCGTTGATGGCGTAGCCGGCCTGGCGCACGCCGGCCAGGATCTCGCGCAGCCGCTTCTGGTTGACCACCGTGTTTTCCGTCATCGGTCGCAGCGCGGTGCGGGCCAGGTACTGGTCCAGCTCCGCCGGGGGCAGGTGCGCCAGCATCACGCGGCCCAGCGAGGTACAGTAGGCGGGCAGGCGGCTGCCGGTGTTCAACGCCACCGACATCACGCGCGAGGTGGCGGCGCGTGCCACGTAGAGCACCTCGTCGTCATCCAGCACCGCCAGCGAACTCGATTCGTTCAACGCGCGGCTGATGTTGTTCAGATAGGGTTGGGCCGACACCGTCAGCGGCGTCGACGACAGGTAGGAATAGCCCAGCGTCAGCACCTTGGGGCGCAGCGAGAAATTGTTCAACTCCGCATCCACGTAGCCCAGTTCGCGCAGCGTGTGCAGGCAGCGCCGTACGGCGGCGCGCGGAATGCCGGTTTTCTGGCTGATGTTGGCGATGGTCTGCGGCTTGCGCGAATCGCTGAAGGCGCGCACCACGGCCAGGCCGCGCGCCAGCGAGGTCATGAAACTGGGATCGGTCAGCGCGTCGATCTGCTCGGAGATGCTCGGTTCGTGCTCCGGCTCGGCCTCGGCGACGCTGGTTTTGGGTTTGGTGGTCTTGGACATGGCGTGATTTTAATGCAGCCGGCAGGTTCGATAGGTGTTTTTTTGTTGACCGCGGCGAGCTTACGTTGCTACACTGAGTGTGCGGTAATCAATCATTAGTTCGATTATCGCACAATGAACAGAAAAGGCAGGCATATGATCGACAAAACATTTGCATCACTGGAGCACGCCGTGGCCGACATCCACGACGGCGCGACGGTCATGATCGGCGGCTTCGGCAACGCCGGCATGCCATCCGCGCTGATCGACGCGCTGATCGCGCAGGGCGCGCGCGAGCTGACCATCGTCAACAACAACGCCGGCAACGGTGAAACGGGGCTGGCAGCCCTGATCAAGGCCAGGCGGGTGCGCAAGATCATCTGCTCCTTCCCGCGCCAGGCCGACTCCCATCATTTCGACGCGCTGTACCGCGCCGGCGAGATCGAACTGGAGCTCACTCCGCAGGGCAACCTGGCCGAGCGCATCCGCGCCGCCGGTGCCGGCATCGGCGGTTTCTTTTCGCCGACCGGCTACGGCACGCTGCTGGCGGAGGGCAAGGAGACGCGCCTGATCGACGGCCGCCACTATGTGCTGGAATCGCCCATCCACGCCGACTTCGCGCTGATCAAGGCGCTGCAAGGCGACCGTTGGGGCAACCTGGTGTACCGCAAGACCGCGCGCAACTTCGGCCCCATCATGGCGATGGCGGCCAAGACCACCATCGCCCAGGTGCGGCAGGTGGTGGCGCTGGGCGAACTCGATCCCGAAACGATCATCACCCCCGGCATCTTTGTCCAGCGCGTAGTGAAGGAGGCGGCATGACCAACAAATATACCCGCGACCAGATGGCCGCCCGCGTGGCGCAGGACATACCCGAAGGCGCCTACGTCAACCTGGGCATAGGCTTGCCGACCAAGGTGGCCGATCATCTGCCGGCCGAGCGCGAAGTGTTCCTGCACAGCGAGAACGGCCTGCTGGGCATGGGCCCCGCGCCGGCGCCCGGCGAGGAAGACGAAGACCTGATCAACGCCGGCAAGCAGCCGGTCACGCTGCTGACGGGCGGCGCCTACTTCCACCACGGCGACTCCTTCGCCATGATGCGCGGCGGCCACCTGGACGTGTGCGTGCTGGGCGCCTTCCAGGTGGCGGAAAACGGCGACCTGGCCAACTGGCACACCGGCGCGCCGGATGCGATACCGGCGGTCGGCGGCGCCATGGACCTGGCGATCGGCGCCAAGCAGGTGTTCGTCATGATGGAACATCAGACCAAGGGCGGCGAGAGCAAGATCGTCAGCCGGTGCAGCTATCCGCTGACGGGCGTGGCCTGCGTCAACCGCATCTATACCGACCTGGCCGTGCTGGACGTGACGCCGGCCGGCCTGGCGGTGCGCGAGATGGCGCCGGGATTGACTTTTGAAGAGCTGCAGGCCGCCACCGGCGCGCCCTTGCTGCCGCTGAAATAGGAGAGGACGACATGAACGAAGCATATATCTGCGATGCTGTGCGCACCCCGATCGGCCGTTACGGCGGCGCGCTGAAGGACGTGCGCGCCGACGACCTGGGCGCCGTGCCGCTGCGCGAACTGATGCGCCGTAATCCCGGCGTTCAATGGGACCAGGTGGACGACGTGATCTACGGCTGCGCCAACCAGGCCGGCGAAGACAACCGCAACGTGGCGCGCATGTCGGCGCTGCTGGCCGGGCTGCCGCAGGAGGTGCCGGGTTCCACCGTCAACCGCTTGTGCGGCTCGGGCATGGACGCCATCGGCACGGCGGCCCGCGCGATCCAGGCCGGCGACGCCTGCCTGATGATCGCCGGCGGCGTGGAGTCGATGACGCGCGCGCCTTTCGTCATGGGCAAGGCCGATGCGGCGTTCACGCGCAGCGCGTCGTTGCAGGACACCACGATGGGCTGGCGCTTCATCAACAAGGCGCTGAAGGAAGCCTACGGCGTCGAGACCATGCCGGAGACGGCGGAAAACGTCGCCCAGGACTATGGCGTCAGCCGCGCCGACCAGGATGCGTTCGCGCTGGCCAGCCAGAACAAGACCGCCGTCGCCATCGCCGAGGGCATTTTCCAGCGCGAGATCGTGCCGGTGTCGCTGCCCCAGAAAAAAGGCGATCCGCTGCTGTTCACGCAGGACGAGCATCCGCGCGCCACCACCATCGAGGCGCTGGCCAAGCTGAAAGGCGTGGTGCGGCCCGACGGCAGCGTCACCGCCGGCAACGCCTCCGGCATCAACGATGGCGCCTGCGCGCTGCTGATCGCCAGCGGCGAGGCGGCCGGACGGCACGGCCTGAAGCCGCTGGCGCGCATCGTCGGCATGGCGACGGCAGGCGTTGCGCCGCGCGTGATGGGCATCGGCCCGGTGCCGGCGGTGCAAAAGCTGTTGCGCCAGACCGGCCTGACGCTGGAGCAGATGGACGTGATCGAACTGAACGAAGCCTTTGCCGCACAGGGCCTGGCCGTGCTGCGCCAGCTTGGCCTGCGGGACGACGATGCGCGCGTCAATCCCAATGGCGGCGCCATCGCGCTGGGCCATCCGCTGGGCATGAGCGGCGCGCGCCTGGTGAGCACGGCGACCTACCAGTTGCATCGTACTGGCGGCCGTTATGCGCTATGCACCATGTGCATAGGCGTGGGGCAGGGCATTGCGATGATCATCGAAAGAGTGTGATTCAATGTAGTGTGTAGAGAAGTGGTGGAGACAAAAATGAAAAAACAAAATCAAGACTGGAGGCGGACATGCTAGCCAATTTCGCCGGCGTGCTGTTTGACGGCATCGCCTACGGCAGCCTGCTGTTCCTCATCAGCGTCGGCCTGTCGGTCACGATGGGCATGATGAACTTCATCAACCTGGCCCACGGCGCCTTTGCCATGCTGGGCGGCTATGTCAGCGTGACCGTGCTGGCGCGGCTGGGCGTGCCGTTCCTGGCCTCGCTGCCGTTGGCCTTCCTGGCCTCGGCCGCGGCCGGGCTGGTGCTGGAGCGGCTGCTGTACCGCCGCCTGTACCGGGCCAGCCACCTGGACCAGGTGCTGTTCTCGATCGGCCTGACCTTCATGTCGGTGGCCGGCGCGACCTGGCTGTTTGGGCCGTCGCAGCAGCCGGTGACGCTGCCGGGCTGGCTGCGCGGCCAGGTGCCGCTGTTCGGGCTCGAAGTGGGCGCCTATCGATTGTTCCTGATCGGCGTGGTGGTGCTGGTCACGCTGGCGCTGGGACTGCTGATCGAACGAACGCGCTTCGGCGCGCAGATCCGCGCGTCGGTGGACAACCAGACCGCGTCCGCCGGCCTGGGCATCAATGTCGGCCTGGTGTTCAGCCTGACCTTCGCGCTGGGCTCCGGCCTGGCGGGCCTGGGCGGCGGTCTTGGCATCGACGTGCTGGGCCTCGATCCCACCTTCCCGGTCAAATACATGGTTTACTTCCTGCTGGTGGTCGCCGTGGGTGGCGCCGGCACCATCAAGGGGCCGCTGCTGGCGGCGCTGATACTGGGCGTATTCGACGTGGCCGGCAAATACTACGTGCCGCAGGTGGGCGCCTTCGTCATCTACGGCTTGATGGTGGTGCTGCTGATCCTGTTCCCGGCCGGCCTGATAAGGAGAAAAGCATGAACGCCTTCGCCGAAGCCGCCGTCAAACCGGCGCACTCCGCCACCAACCAGGCACCTGGCATGAACCCACTCCGTTTGCCCAACGACCGCTGGTCGCCGCTGGAAATCGCCTTCTGGCTGCTGCCGGTGGCCGCGTACTTCGCCTTCCCCGGCTATCTGGTGCTGATCAGCCAGATCATGATCGTTGGCCTGTTCGCCTTGTCGCTGGACCTGATGCTGGGCTACGCCGGCATCGTCTCGCTGGGCCACGCCGCTTTCTTCGGCTTGGGGGCCTACACCGCCGGGCTGCTGTCGGTGCACGGCTGGAGCGAACCGCTCAGCGGCCTGCTGGCCGGCGCGGTAGTGGCTGGCCTGTTCGGTTTCGTCGTCTCCTTCCTGGTGGTGCGCGGACAGGACCTGACGCGGCTGATGGTCACGCTGGGCATAGGCCTGATGCTGTTCGAGGCGGCCAACAAGGCTTCCTTCCTCACCGGCGGCGTGGATGGCTTGTCCGGCATGATGGTCGGTAAATTGTTCGGCGCCTTCGAGTTCGATTTGAACGGCAATGTCGCCTACTGCTACAGCTTCGCCGTGCTGTTCATCGTGTTCGTGGTGCTGCGCCGGGTGGTGAAGTCGCCGTTCGGCTTGAGCCTGATCGGCATCCGCGAGGGCGCGCGCCGCATGCCTGCGCTGGGCGTCAACGTCAACCGCCGGCTGGTGGCCGTGTTCACGCTCGCCGCCACGGTGGCCGGCCTGGCCGGCGCGCTGCTGGCGCAGACCACGCAGTTCGTGGGACTGGACTCGCTGGGCTTTCCTCGCTCGGCCGAACTGCTGATCATGCTGGTGCTGGGCGGGACCGGCCGCCTGTACGGCGCGCTGGTCGGCGCCGCCGTGTTCATGCTGGCGCAGGACTATATCGCCGGACTCAATCCGGCCTACTGGCAGTTTTATATCGGCCTGCTGCTGATGGTGATCGTGCTGTTCGCGCGCGGCGGCATCCTGGGCGGGCTGGAAAAAATGGCATCGCGTTTCAAACGGAAGGAGCAGGCATGAGCCAGGACATTACACTGCGCACGGAAGGCCTGACCAAGCGCTGGGGGCCGTTCGTCGCCAACAGCGACGTCAGCCTGACCTTCGAACCCGGCGCGCGCCACGCGCTGATCGGTCCCAACGGCGCCGGCAAGACCACCTTCATCAATCTGCTGACGGGCGGCTTCATGCCCAGCAGCGGCAAGGTCTACCTGGGCGGCGAGGACATCACGCACCTGCCGCAGCACCAGCGGGTGGGGCGCGGCATGACGCGCACCTTCCAGCTCAACACGCTGTTCGCCGGCATGACGGTGCTGGAATCGGTGGCGCTGGCGATCTGCGAGCGGCGCGGCCTGCAATCGGTCTGGTACAAGACGGTCGCCAAACATGCCGACGTGATCGACGAGGCGATGGCCCTGCTGGCCACGCTCAAGCTGACCGACCAGGCCAACAGCGTCACGCGCAGCATGGCCTACGGTAAGCAGCGGCTGGTGGAAATCGCGCTGGCGCTGGCCACCAGGCCGCGCATCCTGCTGCTGGACGAGCCGGCCGCCGGCATCCCGCAGGCGGAGAGCAAGGAGCTGTTCGAGGTGCTGGCGCAATTGCCGCGCGACGTGACGGTGCTGTTCATCGAACACGATATGGGACTGGTGTTCCGCTTCGCCGACCGTATCACGGTGATGGTGGGCGGCAAAGTGCTGACCGAGGGCACGCCGGCGGAGATCGCGGCCGATCCGCGCGTCAAGGAAGTTTATCTGGGGGAGGCCGAACATGGGTGAGCTGCTGGCGCTCGATAAAGTCACCGCCGGTTACGGCGAGTCCATCGTGCTGGAAGAGGTGTCGTTCACGCTGAACGAGGGCGACAGCCTGGCGCTGTTGGGCCGCAACGGCGTCGGCAAAACCAGCCTGCTGGTAACGCTGATGGGATTGACGCGGCTGCACGGTGGCGGAATCCGCTGGGCCGGCGGCGACATCGCGCGCATGCCCACGCACCGGCGCGCGCGCGCGGGCCTGGGCTGGGTGCCGCAGGAGCGGCATATGTTCCCGTCGCTGACGGTGGAGGAACATCTGACGGTGGTGGCGCGTCCCGGCCGCTGGAATCTGCAAAAGGTCTACGAGATATTCCCGCGCCTGGCCGAACGCCGCACCAACATGGGCAACCAGTTGTCCGGCGGCGAGCAGCAGATGGTGGCGATTGCGCGGGCACTGATGACCAATCCGCGCATCCTGCTGCTGGACGAGCCGATGGAAGGCCTCGCCCCCATCATCGTGCAGGAGCTGGTGCGGGTGATACGCCGGCTGGTGCAGGAGGAGGGCATGTCGGTGATCGTGGTCGAGCAGCATGCGCGGCTGGCGTTGTCGCTGACCCAGCGCGCCATCGTGCTCGATCGCGGCCGCATCGTCCACGACTCGGACAGCGCCAGCCTGCTGGCCGACGGCGACAAGCTGGATCGCCTGGTCGCCGTGGCCTGAGGCGGCGGCCCTTGTTGGTGATGGCGGCATCCGGCATGCCGCCATCGGTTTATTATTTCTTGTCGTAGATGCCGACGCTGACCATGTATTTATCGTCCACCTTGCGCACGAAGGCGGACTTGGGTTCAAGCGCCTTGGACGTCGGATTTGGCCACACATAGTCCACCCAGCCCGGTTTGCCGGACTGGGCGACCTTCCTCATCTCCTGGGTGAAGTATTTGCCGTTGGAGTCTTTCAGCTCGGTCATGTCCTTGCCGTTCATTTTCGGCAGCAGGGGATGGCAGACCATCTTGCATTGCATGTCCTGCACCACGACATACACCTCGCCCTGGATATAGCCTTGCTTGGGATCGGCGAACTCCTTGCAGGCTTCGTCGACGCCTTTTTTCTGGATGTTGGCCGCCGCCTTGTCCGCGAGCTCGATGGCGGCGGTCTTGGCGGCGTTTTGCGCGAACGCGGGCAGGGTGGGGACAAGCAGCATGGCGGTCAGGCCGGCGATGGCGTAGCGTTTCATAAGGTCTCCTGTTGTAGTCATGGGCGCACCCGGATGCCGGGCGGCAGACCATGATACCTCAAGGTTGTGCGATTAAAACACTATTGTGCGGTAGTCGAACATTATGTTTTTCAGCTTTCCTCGCGTGCGGCGGGCACCGCTCTGCTCAGCGGCGCGCGGCTTTGTTCGTTGTTTTCCTGCACCAGCTTGGTCAGCAGCTCCATGAATTTCAGCTGCTCCGGGCCGCTGAGCGGGGCCAGCAGACGGCGCCGCAAGCGCTGGGAGCCTGGAATCAGATCGGCCAGCAGCTGTTCGCCGGTAGCGGTGATGGTCAGGGCGCGCTGGCGGCGGTTGGTCGGAATCACAGTGCGGTTCAGCAGTCCCTTTTCTTCCAGCCGCCCGCAGACGGTGGCGCCGGTGGAGGTGTCGATGCCGCTGATGGCCGACAGCGATACCTGGTCGATGCCGGCGTGGCTTTCCAGATTGCGCAGCATCGCGTACTGCACCGGGGTCAGCTCGTCGCCCATTTCGTCGTAAAAAATCGACACCGAGATTTGCTGCGCCCGGCGCAGCAAGTGGCCCGGGTGTTCGTACAGATTGGTCAATTGGCTCTCTGTTTCAGGCATGGCGTGGTCTCCGCGTGCGCGGTGTAAAAAAGAATTCGTACCGGGTGTTTACTTTGCCGGTTTCAGGGCTATACTTTACAACATTCAGTGCACTGAATATTAATCTAAAACGGAACGAGGAGACGAGATGTACCCTAAAAATACCTGGTACGTGGCCTGCACCCCGGACGAAATCGACGGCAAGCCGCTGGGACGCCAGATCTGCGGCGAGAAGATCGTGTTTTATCGCGGAGCGGAGGGCAAGGTGGCGGCGGTGGAGGATTTCTGCCCGCACCGCGGCGCGCCGCTGTCGCTGGGCTTCGTGCGGGACGGCCAGCTGGTGTGCGGCTACCACGGCCTGGAGATGGGCTGCGACGGCAAGGTGATCAGCATGCCGGGCCAGCGCGTGCGCGGCTTCCCCTGCATCCGCAGCTATCCGGTGGAAGAGCGCTACGGCTTTATCTGGGTCTGGACCGGCGAGCGCGAACTGGCCGATCCGGCGCTGATCCATCATCTGGAATGGGCGGACAATCCGGCCTGGGCCTACGGCGGCGGCCTGTATCACATCAACTGCGAATACCGCCTGATGATCGACAACCTGATGGACCTGACGCACGAGACCTATGTGCACGCGTCGAGCATCGGCCAGAAAGAGATCGACGAGGCGCCGGTCAGCACCCGGGTCGAGGGCGAGGAGGTGATCACCAGCCGCTATATGGAAAACATCATGGCGCCGCCGTTCTGGCGCGCGGCCTTGCGCGGCAACGGCCTGGCGGACGACGTGCCGGTGGACCGCTGGCAGATCTGCCGCTTCACGGCGCCCAGCCACGTGATGATCGAGGTCGGCGTGGCGCATGCGGGCAAGGGTGGTTACGACGCCGCGCCGGAACACAAGGCTTCCAGCATCGTGGTCGATTTCATCACGCCGGAAAGCGAAACGTCGCACTGGTACTTCTGGGGCATGGCGCGCAACTTCAAGCCCGATGACCAGGAGCTGACCGACACCATCCGCGAAGGCCAGGGCAAGATATTCGGCGAGGACCGGGCGATGCTGGAGCTACAGCAGGCCAACATCCTGCGCCATCCCGAACGCAAGCTGCTGATGCTGAATATCGATGCCGGCGGTGTGCAGTCGCGCCGCGTGCTGGACCAGTGGCTGGAGAAGGAGCGGGCCGTATGAGTACCGATCTCCTGCAGGTCCGGGTCGAGCGCAAGCAGCAGGAGGCCGAGGACATTTGCAGCTATGAGCTGGTCAGTCCCGACGGCGCGGCGCTGCCGGCTTTCGAGGCCGGCGCGCATATCGACGTCCATCTCGGCTCCGGCCTGGTGCGGCAGTACTCGCTGTGCAATCCGCCGCATGAACGTCACCGCTACCTGATCGGCGTGCTGCGCGATCCATCGTCGCGCGGCGGCTCGAAGGCCATGCACGACGGAGTGCAGGCCGGCGCCACGCTGCGCATCAGCGCGCCGAAGAACCACTTCCCGCTGGCGGACTCCCAACGCAGCCTGCTGCTGGCCGGCGGCATCGGCGTCACGCCCATCCTGGCGATGGCGGAAGCGCTATCGGCGCAGGGCGCGGCGTTCGAGATGCACTACTGCGCGCGCTCGCCCGAGCGTACCGCTTTCCGCCAGCGCATCGCCGCCGCGCCGTTCGCGCCGCAGGTGCACTTCCACTACGACAGCGGCGACGCCGCGCAGAAGCTGGACCTGCCGGCGCTGCTGGCGCGGCTGGACCGCCAGACGCACATCTATCTGTGCGGTCCGGCCGGCTTCATCGACCATGTGAAGGCCACGGCCAAGGCGCATGACTGGCCGCAGGACCAGTTGCACCTCGAATACTTCGGCGCCGCCGCCGCGCCGGCCACGGAAGGCGACCAGCCGTTCGAGGTGAAGCTGGCTTCCAGCGGCAAGGTGTATGCCATCCCGGCCGACAGCACGGTGCTGCGCGTGCTGAACGACGCCGGCGTGTTCATACCCGCGTCCTGCGAGCAGGGCGTGTGCGGCACCTGCCTGACGCGCGTGCTGGACGGCGTGCCGGACCACCGCGACCTGTATCTGGACGAGGCGGAGCAGGCCGCCAATGACCAGTTCACCCCATGTTGTTCGCGTTCCCAAACCGCCACGCTGTTGCTGGACTTATAAATCAACTAAAACGAGGAGACACCATGAGAGACCCCATCAACCACCAACGCCGCCAGCTGCTGCTGGGCGCCGCCGCCGTGTCGGCCGGAGTGCTGCCGTCCATCGCCGCCGCCGCCGAGCCGCTGAAGGTCGGCCTGGTCGTGCCGATGTCCGGCCCGTTCGCCTCCACCGGACGCCAGATCGAGGCGGCGGTGCGGCTGTACCTGCGGCAGCATGGTGCCAGCGTCGCCGGCCGTCCGGTCGAGATCATCCTCAAGGACGACGGCGGCGTGTCGCCGGACGTGACCAAGCGGCTGGCGCAGGAACTGGTGGCGCGCGACAAGGTGCAGGTGCTGGCCGGGTTCGGCCTGACGCCGCTGGCCTTCGCCGCCGCGCCGGTCGCCACCCAGGCCAAGGTGCCGATGATCGTGATGGCCGCCGCCGCGTCGGCGGTGCCGCAGCGCTCCCCGTACATCGTGCGCACCGGCTTCACGCTGGCGCAGGTGACGGCGCCGATGGCGCAGTGGGCCGCCAAAAACAAGATCAAAAGCGCGGTGAGCCTGGTCAGCGATTACGGGCCGGGGCTGGACGCGGAAAAGGTGTTCGCCAAGGGCTTGCTCGAAGGCGGCGGCAAGATGCTCGACAGCCTGCGCGCGCCGCTGCGCAACCCGGACTACGCGCCATTCCTGGCGCGGGTCAAGGATTTGAAGCCGGACGCGCTGTTCGTGTTCGTGCCGTCGGGCGAGGGCGCCGCTGTGCTCAAGCAGTTCACCGAGCGCGGGCTGGCGGCCGCCGGCATACGGCTGATCTGCACCGGCGACGTGCTCGATGACGACCTGATGGCCAGCATCGGCCCGGCCGCCGCTGGTGTCGTCAGCAGCCATCACTATTCGGCGGCCCATCCATCGGCCGAGAACAAGGCGTATGTGGAAGCCTTCGTCAAGGCGAATCCCGGCATGCGGCCCAACTTCCATTCGGTCGGCGCCTACGACGGCATGCACCTGCTGTACCAGGCGCTGAGGCAGACCAATGGCGACAGCGACGGCGACAAGCTGCTGGCGGCGATGAAGGGCATGGCGTGGACCAGCGTGCGCGGCCCGGTCAGCATCGACGCCGCCAGCCGCGACATCGTGCAGACCGTGTACATCCGCAAGGCCGAGGCCTCCGCCGGCTCCTTCTACAACATCGAGTTCGACCAGGTCGACAAGGTGCGCGACCCGGGCGTATAGCGCCAGGCGGGACGGCGGCCCGTCTACAAGCCGGCGATGAAGCCGGCGACGGCCGCCGCGAACGGCTCCGGCTGTTCGACCGCGCCCAGGTGCGAGGCATTGGGCAGCACGACCAGCGCGGCGCCGGGGATGGCCTGTTGCACGGTCTGCGCCATGCTGACCGGCGTGCCCTGGTCCAGTTCACCGGCGATCACCAGCGTCGGCACCGCGATGGCGCCCAGCCGTTCCGTGGTGTCGATCGCGCCGACCGCGTTGCAGCAGCCCATATAGCCCGTGGTGTCGGTGGCGAGCAGGCGGCGGCGGAAACGTGCCACTGTGGCCGCATGCTCGGCGCGGAAACCATCGTGGAAGTAGCGGCCCATCACCGCGTCGGCGATCGCCTCGATGCCTTGCTCGCGCACGGTGACGATGCGCTGCTGCCAGGCTTCGCGCGCGGCCTCCGGATAGCGGGAGGTGGTGTTGCCCAGTACCAGGGCGCGCACCAGCGACGGATGACGCAATGCCAGCTCCTGGCCGGCCATGCCGCCCATCGACAGCCCCACCCATACCACCGGGCCGGTATCGAGCTCGCGCAGCAGTGCTACCGCGTCGTCGGCCAGGTCGGCCATGCTGTACATGCCTTGCGGCGCCGCCGAGCTTCCGTGGCCGCGATGGTCGTAGGCGATCACGCGGCAGTCGGCGGCCAGCTGGTTGGCCAGGCTGTCCCACATCGTCAGGTCGCAGCCGAGGGCGTGGCTCAGCACCACGGTGTGGCGCGGCGCCTTGCCGTTGCGCGGTTCGCGCACCGTGTAGTGCAGGGCGGGCTGGCCGGCGCTACGGCCTTCGCGGCCGACGCCGGGATGGCTGGCGGCGGCCGGCGCCGCCGGTTCCAGCGCATAGCCGATCTGCGGCCCGACCTCACGCAAGATCGCCATCGCATGGGCGAAGGCGGTGTTGGCCGCCGGGACGCCGGCGTAGATCGCCGACTGTATCAGCACTTCCTTCAGTTCGTCCGGCGACAGGCGGTTCGACGCATCGCCCAGCAGCGCGGCGCGCACGTGCAGTTCGAATTCCTCCCAGCGTCCCAGCGCGATGGTGGTGGCCAGGACCATGGCGCGCCGGGTCTTCTGCTCCAGGCCCGGACGGCCCCAGATCTCGTTCCAGGCAAAGCGCGTGATCAGGTTCTGGAACTCGGCGTTGAAGCTGTTGGAATTTGCCAGCGATTTTTCCACCCAGGCGTCGCCGAGGATGGCGCGGCGGTTATTCAGCCCGCGTTCGAAGTCGTGGTCGATGGGATCAAAGCTCATGCTGTCTTCCTGTGATGGAAAGGGTGGTCGTTCAATGCGGCGATGTCCCGGCGCAGGCCTTGCAGCTGCTGCCGCGCCAGGCGTAGTGCCGGCTCGGCGGCGGCGGCCGGGTCGAACAGCGATGCCAGCGCGGCCAGGTCGACCTGGCCGCGCAGCTTGTCGTCGGCCCGTATCGCCTCGGCCAGCACGTCGGCCAGATGGCGTCCGCCGGCCAGCGCTTCGGCGCTCATTTTTTCCAGCAGGCTGTGGGCCGCCGGCCGCCCGATGACCGCCGCCAGCCAGGCCGATGCCGCCTCGGCAAACACCAGTCCCTGCAGGGCGTCGATGTTGCGCAGCATGCGCGCGGAGTCGACCTGCAGGCCCGCGAAGGCGTCGTTCAGCGCTTGCAGCGCGCCGTGCGCGCTGAGGAACAGGCCTGGCCATTCAGCCAGTTCGGCCTGCCAGTTGCCCAGGCCGCGCTCATGCTGCTGCCCCATGCTGGCCAGCAGCGCGGCCGCGTGCTGCGGCGTGCGGGTGGCGGCGGCCAGCGTGATCATGGCCGACACCGGGTTGCGCTTGTGCGGCATGGCGGAAGATCCGCCGCGGCCCTGGCCGGACGGTTCCGCCAGTTCGGCGATCTCGCCTTGCGCCATCAGGCTGATGTCGGTGGCGATCTTGCCCAGGCTGCCGGTCAGCACCGCCACCTCCAGGCCCAGGCGCACCCACTCGTCGCGCTGCGTGTGCCAGGCGGCGTCCGCCACCTTCAGGCCCAGATCGGCGGCCACCAGCGCCGCCACGGCCGCGCCTTGTTCTCCCATCACGGCCAGCGTGCCGACCGCGCCGCCCAGCTGCAGCTGCAGCGCGCGGGCGGCGCACTCGCGCAGGCGCGCGCGGGCACGCACCAGCGGCGCCAGCCAGCCTGCCGCCTTGAAGCCGAAGCTGCTCACCTGCGCCGGCTGCATCAGCGTGCGCGCCAGCACCGGCGTCTCCGCATGCCGCTCCGCCAGTTGCAGCAGATGGCCGGTCAGGTCGTGCAGGCCGTCGTCCAGCAGTTGCAGCGCGTCGCGCGTGGCCAGCACCATGGCGGTGTCGATCACGTCCTGGCTGGTGCTGCCCCAGTGGACGCGGGCGGCCGCCTCAGCATCGTACAGCGCCACGGTACGCGTCAGCTCGCGCACCAGCGGTATCGCCAGGCTGCCGGCGCGGCGGCCGGCGCTGACGATGGCGGGAATATCGTACAGCTGCGCGTTGCAGACGCCGGCGATGGCGCGCGCCGTTTCCGGCGGCAGCATGCCTTGCTCGGCCTGGGCCTGGGCCAGCGCCTGTTCGAAGCGCAGCATGGCCTGCACGATCGCCGCGTCGTCGAAGACGGCGATCATGTCAGGCGTGGTGAGGAAATTGTCGAAAATCGATACGCTCAAGAGAACTCCGCTGCGAGGTCAGACATAGTCGAAGAATGCGGTTTCCTTATCGGACTGCATCCAGATGTCCCAATGATAGACCCCGGGCGCGGTCTTGCGGGCGATCAGGGTGGGACGGCGCCCGGCGGGCACCTGTTGCAGTATCGCCGATTGGGCCAGACCGCTGTCGTCCTCCAGGAACACGGCGGTGAATTGGTGCTTGACCAGGCCGCGTGCGAACACCGTGACGAAGGTGGCCGGCACGCCGCCGGACGGCGCCGCGCATTGCGACAGCCGCAGACTGAATTCACCCCGTTCGCCGCTGGGCACGCGGCGGAAGCCGGGCAGCGCCTGCGCCGCCTCTGCGCCGGCGGCCGCCGGTTGCCAGGCTTCGATCTGGGCGTCGTTGATCGGCGTGCCGTCGCCGTCGTAGATGGTGCCCTCGATGACGATGGTGGCGGCCGTGGTTTCCAGCTTGCCGGCGGCGCTGGCGTCAGCCGCCCACTGCCAGGCTTCATGCGAGAACGGTCCGATGGTTTGCGAAGTGGTGATGTGGCTCATGCGGCTTGCTCCTTTAAAGACCCATGGGCGTGGCGTCGCGGCCGCGCAGCACGATATCGAATTCATAGCCCAGCATCTTGTCGCTGTCGGTGTGTTCCAGGCTGTAGCGCGAAACCAGGCGCTGGCGCGCGGCCAGGTCCGGGATGCTCTGGAAAATCGGATCGTAGTCGAACAGCGGATCGCTGGGGAAGTACATCTGCGTGACCAGGCGCTGCGCGTACACGTTGCCGAACAGCGAAAAGTGGATGTGCGCCGGCCGCCAGGCCTTGTCGTGATTGCCCCACGGGTAGGGACCGGGCTTGATGGTGACGAAGCGGTAGCGGCCGTCGTCGTCGGTCATCATCTTGCCGATGCCGTAGAAATTCGGGTCGAGCGGCGCATCGTGCTGGTCCTTCTTGTGCCAGTAGCGCCCGGCCGAGTTGCATTGCCAGACTTCCAGCAACGAATTGCGCACCGGCTTGCCGTCCTCGTCGACCACGCGGCCGGTGACGACGATCTTCTCGCCCAGCGGCGCGCCGTTGCCGTGCGCCGTCAGGTCCATGTCGTTGGGCAGCAGGATGCACGGCGACGGCACCAGGTTGTCCTGCACCGGCTGGTCGGCGCGGATGCGCAGCAGCGGCTGGGTGGGGCCGCGCTTCAGCGTCGACTTGTAGGGCGGGTAGATCAGTTCCGGGTAGACGCCGGACGGGATGGCATCGAATTTCAAGGGGGCCTCCTGATGGTTGCTGTGGTATGCGTGGAAGCCATGGTATGAAATGGGGCGTCGCGCCACAATATGCCGGCGGCGGATGATATCCGCTATGCGCACAAAATGTGCGATACTCGCACAAATTCCCGGATTTCTTCGCCATGGACACAGAACAAGACATTCCCGCTCAGCGCGATATGGTGGCCGGCCTGGAAAAAGGCTTGCAGGTGATCGCCGCCTTCGACCAGGAGCGCAGCCGCCTGACCATCGCCGAGGTGGCCGAGCGCACCGGCCTGACACGGGCGGCCGCGCGCCGCTACCTGATCACGCTGACCCACCTGGGCTATATGCGGCACGAGAACAAGCAGTTCGCGCTGACGCCCATGGTGCTGCGGCTGGGCCAGTCGTACCTGCATTCGGCGCGCCTGCCGCGCATCGTGCAGCCCCTGCTGTACCGGCTGGCCTATGCGCTGGGCGAGGCGGCATCTGCCGGCGTGCTCGATCACGACCAGCTGGTGTGCGTGGCCGCCGTCAGTGCCGGGCAGCTGGTGTCGGTCACGCTGCAGCCGGGCACCCGGGTGCCGGCCTACTGCACGGCCAATGGCCGCGTGCTGCTGGCGCACCTGCCGCAGCCGCAGATCGATGCCTTCCTGGAGCGCGCGCAGCCGGAGCGGATCACCGAGCACACCATCGTCAACAAGGAACGCCTGGCGCTGGAGATCGCGCGCACCCGCGCGCAGGGCTATGCGCTGGTGGACCAGGAGCTGGAGCTGGGCTTGCGCACCATCGCCGTGCCGCTGAAGAACTTCCGCGGCGAGGTGGTGGCGGCGATGAACATCAGCGTGCACGCCGGGCGCATGCCGCTGGAGCAGATGCTGGAGCGCTGCCTGCCGGCGCTGATCAAGATCCAGGTCGAGCTGAACGCCTTGTTGTAACTCGAGCGTCAGCCGCTGCGGAACTGCTTGGGCGTCAGCCCCATGCGTTTCTTGAACAGGCGGCTGAAGTAGGCCGGATCCTGGAATCCCAGTTCGTAGGCGATGCTGGCGATGCTGGCGGGCAGGTAGGTCAGCTTGCGGCAGGCTTCCAGCATCAGCCGGTCCTGGGTGATGTCGAACGCCGATTTGCCGGACAGCTTGAGGCACAGGCGATTGAGCCGGGTCGGCGTCGCCCGCAGCGCCTCGGCATATTGGCCGACTTGCCATTGCTCCTTGTAGCGACGTTCCACCTCGGTGCGGAAGCGGCTGAACAGTTCAAAATCGCTGCGCCCCGACTGGTCGGCAAGGCGGCGCTCCGCATGCAGGCGCACCAGCAGCAGCAGGGCGCTGCGCGCTAGCCAGTCCAGCATCAAGGTGTGGCCGTACTGCGGCCAGGCCGCTTCCGTCAGCAGGTTTTGCAGCAGCGATTCCAGGCGCGCGCGCAGT
Source organism: Duganella sp. LjRoot269 (assembly GCF_964254095.1). Classification (NCBI taxonomy): domain Bacteria; kingdom Pseudomonadati; phylum Pseudomonadota; class Betaproteobacteria; order Burkholderiales; family Oxalobacteraceae; genus Duganella; species Duganella sp. LjRoot269. Next base: position 3,247,747 of record NZ_CAXUSL020000001.1, read on the forward strand.
TCCGGCTGGCCGGCCAGGTCGATCGCCAGCGGCTCCACAAACAGCGAGGAATACAGGTCGCCATGGTTTTCCGCCGCCGCAAACACCACGTTCTGGTCCACCGTCAGCACATAGCCGTGCGCCTCGGCCGAGAAGTCGAAGCCGTGCACCACCGAGGGATGGATGGTGATGACGGTCGGCGCGCTGCATTCCCAGACGGCGCCGTCGACGCTGGCGCTGACCTCGCCGCCGTAGAGGAAAAGTACCTGAAACAAGCCGCTGTGCGTGTGCTTGTCTATATGCCAGTGGTGCACCCGGCTGCGGGTTTCGATCAGCTCGATGTGCACGAATTCGGCATTTTCTCCCCGTGCCTGCTCGCCATACAGGCCGAATTGCGGAACATCGGGCAGTGCCGGTTTTGCGTTGCGGGCCATGGGCGGGAAGGTCCGGGAAAGTGAAGAGGTGTCGAAATAGTACAAGTTTTATGCTGTTTCATCCATTTTTTTTAACGCCCCCCGGCGCTACGATGGCTGCACACTTACACCATATCGGAGACATCATGCGTACCCAGGTAGCCATCATCGGCGCCGGCCCAGCGGGCCTGCTGCTATCCCATCTGCTGCATCTGAACGGCATCGAATCGATCGTGCTGGAGTCGCGCAGCCAGGCCGACATCGAAGCGACCATCCGCGCCGGCGTGCTGGAACAAGGCACCATGGACATCCTCAACAACGCCGGCGTCGGCGCCCGCATGCAGGCCGAGGGGGCGCTGCACCATGGCATAGAACTGGCCTTCGGCGGCCGGCGTCACCGCATCGACCTGACCGAGCTGACCGGAAAATCCATCACCGTCTATCCGCAGCATGAGGTGATCAAGGACCTGGTGGCGGCGCGGCTGGCGGCGCAGGGAGAACTGCTGTTCGAGGTCAGCGCCGTGGAACTGCATGGGGTCGACACCACCACGCCGTCGGTCAGCTTTACCCATCGCGGCGAGGCGGCGCGCATCGAGGCCGACTTCGTCATCGGCTGCGACGGCTACCACGGCGTGACGCGGCCGGCGATGCCGGGGCAGGGGCGGCAGGACTACCAGCGCACCTACGGCTTCGGCTGGTTCGGCATCCTGGTGGAATCGGCGCCATCGTCCGATGAACTGATCTATGCGCGGCATGAGCGCGGCTTTGCGCTGGTCAGCACGCGTACGCCGACGGTGCAGCGGCTGTACTTCCAGTGCGATCCCGCCGACCACGTCGACAACTGGTCGGACGACCGCATCTGGGCCGAGCTGCACGCGCGCCTGGAGAACAACGACGGCTGGCGGGTCAACGAAGGCCGCATCTTCCAGAAAAACATCATCGGCATGCGCAGCTTCGTCTCGACGCCGATGCAGTCGGGCCGCCTGTTCCTGGCCGGCGACGCGGCGCACATAGTGCCGCCCACCGGAGCCAAGGGCATGAACCTGGCGGTGTCGGACGTGCAACTGCTGGCGCAGGGGCTGGAGCAGTTCTACCGCCAAGGCAGCGAAGAGCGGCTGCAGGGCTACACGGCGGCGGCCCTGAAGCGCATCTGGCGCGCCGAATACTTCTCGTGGTGGATGACCAGCCTGCTGCACACCTTTGCCGACGCCACCCCGTTCAAGCGCGAGGTGCAGCGCGCGGAACTGGAATGCGTGGTCAGCTCGCGCGCGATGGCGACGGCATTGGCGGAAAACTACGTCGGCGCGTTCTGACGGGACGCTGTCAATGGATGATCTTGCGCAGGAAATCGCGCGCGCGCTCTGACCGGGGCGCATCGAAGAACTCCTGTTTCCCGCAGTCTTCGACGATGCAGCCCTGGTCCATGAACACCACCCGGTTGGCGACGCGCCTGGCGAATCCCATTTCGTGCGTCACCACCATCATCGTCATGCCTTCGCGCGCGAGCTCGACCATCACGTCCAGCACTTCGTTAATCATTTCCGGATCCAGCGCCGAGGTCGGCTCGTCAAACAGCATCGCGATCGGATCCATCGCCAGCGCGCGGGCAATCGCCACCCGTTGTTGCTGCCCACCGGATAGCTGTCCCGGAAACTTGTCCTGTTGCCCGAGCAGGCCCACCCGGTCCAGATAGGCCAGGCCTTTGCTGGTGGCTTCGTCGCGCGGACGGCCCAGCACTTTGACCTGGGCCAGCGTCAGGTTGTCGCGGATCGACAGATGGGGGAATAGTTCGAAATTCTGAAACACCATTCCTATGCGCGCACGCAACTGCGCCAGGTTGGTCTTGGGATCGTGGGCCGGAATGTCGTCGACCCAGATGCTGCCGCGCTGAACGGGTTCCAGGCCGTTCACGGTCTTGATCAGCGTGGATTTTCCGGAACCCGAAGGACCGCACACCACCATCACATCGCCCTTGTTGACCATGGTGGAACATTGGTTCAACACCTGGAACGGACCATACCATTTACTTATCTTGTCTATTTTAATCATGGGATTGCTTTCAATTGCGGTTAGCGGAGAATCGTCAGCTTGCGATTCAGTTTCTTCACCAAGGTGGACAGGCTGAAACACAACACGAAGTACACCAGCGCGACAAACAAATACATTTCCACCAGGCGGCCGTCGCGGTGCGCGACCTTGGATGCGGCCCCGACAAAATCGGTCAGCGACAACACATACACCAGCGACACGTCCTGGAACAGCACGATGGTCTGTGTCAGCAGCAGGGGAATCATGTTGCGGAATGCCTGAGGCAACACGACGTTGCCCATCATCTGCCTGTAGCTCATGCCCAGCGCTTGCGCCGCCGCCAACTGCCCGCGGGGGATGGACTGTATGCCTGCGCGCATGATCTCGCAGTAATAGGCGGATTCAAACAGCACGAAAGTCACCAGCGACGAGGCGAACGGCCCCACCTTCACCGGCTCGGACGAGCCGGAGAGCCACGCGCCCAGGTAGGGGACCAGGAAGTACACCCAGAAAATCACCAGCACCAGCGGGATCGAGCGTATCGTGTTGACGTACAGGCCGGCCGCGCCGGCGATCAGGCGCAGCCCGGACAGGCGCATCAACGCCAGCAGGGTGCCGATCACGATGCCGCCCACCATGGCCAGCCCGGTCAGCTGCAAGGTGAAGGCCATGCCGGTGCGGAACAGATAGTCCAGCGAGTCGGCGATCACGCCGAAATCAAAGCCCGTCATTGTTTCGCCCTCCGTCCCGGCAGGGACATGCCCGGCACGGCGGTGCGCCGTTCGATCAGCCCCATCAGGCTGACGATGCCGAGGTTAATCGCCAGGTACATCACCGTCGCCATGGTGAACGCCTCGAATACCTGGAACGAAAATTCCTGCATCGATCGGGCCTGGGCCGTCAGTTCCATCAATCCTATGCTCAAGGCCAGCGCGCTGTTCTTGACCACGTTGACGAACTCGTTGGTCAAAGGAGGAATGATGATGCGCAGCGCCATCGGCAGGATCACGTAGCGGTAGGTCTGCAGCAAGGTCAAGCCCAGCGCGGTGCCGGCCATGCGCTGCCCGCGCGGCAGCGCATGGATGCCGACCGACACCTGCACCGCGACCCGCGACGAGGTATAGCTGCCCAGGCATAGCACGGCGGTGACAAACGACGCGTTGGGCAACTGCTTCAACCAGTCGCCCATGGATGCGGGGAGCAACTCGGGCAAAACGAAGTACCACAGGAACATTTGCACCAGCAGCGGAACGTTTCGAAACAGCTCGATGTAGGCATTGCACAGCCAGTTCACCCTTCGGTTCGGCATGGTACGCAGGCTGCCGATCAGACCGCCAATCAGCAAGGCGATGAGCCAGGCCAGCAAGGCTGTCGCCAGCGTCCACGCCAGGCCGTGCATGAAGCTGTCAAAGTAGGTGCCCATGCCGTCGGGGGAGTGCTCCCCGAAGATGCGCCAGTTCCAGTTGTAATTCATAGTCTCCTCATGCTCCCTGGTGATCAGCGGTAGGCGCCGGGTTCGCCGGAATCGCTTGGATGGGCGAAGTTGCGCTTGAGCGCCTCGCTCATCGGCCAGTTCAGGTTGATGCCTTTAGGTGGAATCGGCGACTGGAACCACTTGGCGTAGATACGGTTGATTTCGCCGGAAGCGTAGATCTCGGTCAGCGCGCCATCGACCGCCTTCTTGAAGCCCGGGTCATCCCGGCGCATCATCAACGCGTAGGGCTCGGCAAACAGCGATTCATGCGAGATGACGTAGTCGTCGGGATTTTTCGAGCTGGCCGCCAGCGAGGCCAACAAGATGTCGTCCATGCCGAACGCCGCCGCGCGGCCGGTTTCCACCATCAGGAACGCTTCCGCGTGGTCCTTGGCCGTCACAATATTGATGCCCAGGTTCTTGATGTTGTTGATTTCGCTGAGTTCCTTCAGGTTGGCGGTGCCGGAGGTCGACACCAGCGTCTTGCCGCGCAGGTCGCGCAAGCTGTTGATGTTGGCCGACTTCTTGGCCACCAGGCGGGTCGAGGTCAGGAAGGTGGTGGGGCTGAATGCGACCTGCTTCTGGCGTTCGACGTTGTTGGTGGTCGAGCCGCACTCGAGGTCGATCGTGCCGTTCGCCATCAGCGGCACCCGGGTCGCGGCGGTGACCGGATTCAGGTTGATCTTCAGCTTGCTCATGCCCAGCTGCTTCTGGATCGAGGCGACGATCCGGGTGCACAGCTCGAGCGAATAGCCCTGGTATTCCTGCTTGCCGTCGAGGTAGGAGAAGGGGATGGACGATTCGCGCACGCCCAGCGTGATGGCGCCGCTATCCTTGATTTTCTTCAGCGTGGCGCTGTCTTGCGCCTGTGCCTGGCCCAGCATGGCGGCGGCCAGTATGACGATCAGTTTGGTGAGTTTCATGAGGTCCTCTGTCTGGAAAGATTAAAAGCGATGGCGGATGCCGATGTCGGTGCCGGTGTTGCCGGTGCCGGTATCGGTGCCGTTGCCGACGGTATAGCTGGCGCCGTTGTGGTTGCTGATGTGCCCGTAGCTCAGATACAGGTCGGTGCGCTTGGACAGCGCGTACAGGTAGGCTGCCGCCCACTGGCGCGCATCCTTGTTGACCGAGGTTTGGTCGTCGTGGCGGATGTAGGAGGCCAGCAGCGTGTGCACGCCCTCGGTCCAGGTGCCGCCCAGCACGTCGTCCCTGCTGCGGGCACCTGCCGCGCCGCGCGTGACGCCGTGGGCGAGGTCGACGCTGAAGCGGCTGACCTTGTATTTCGCCACCAGCAGGCTGTAGCGCGCGCTATCGCTGGCGTCGGCGTTTTCCTTGATGTGGTTGGTCAGCGTGACATTGAACGGCCCGTCGGCATAGCTCAGCGCGGCGCCCAGCGTGCGGTTTTTGGCGCTGTTGCCGGCGGTTTCGCCTGCGCCATAGGCCAGGTCGGCGGCGAAGCCGGCGTAGCGCGGCGTCTTGTATTCGACCATGTTGTCGACCCGCGTGTTGCCGGGGATGATGTTGGTGACGTTGCCCGCCAGGCCGATCTCGAACGGATCGACGACATCGCGCAGCGTCGTGTACAGCGGCGAGTATTGGCGTCCCAGCGAGATCGCGCCAAACTTGCCTGCCAGGCCGACGAAGGCCTGGCGGCCGAACAGCAGGCCGCCCTGGCCCGCGCTGCCGGTATCGATGTTGTAGCCGTTCTCCAGCTGGAAGAAGGCGCTCAGGCCGTCGCCCAGGTCTTCCTTCCCCTTGAAGCCCAGCCGCGAGCCCGAACCGACGCCGCTGCTGACACGGCTGACACTGCCGGCCGCGCCGCCGGTGTCGCGCACCAGGCCGGCGTCAGCGATGCCGTAGATGGCGACGTTAGATTGCGCCGAGGCGGCGCCGCACAGGCATGCGCCCAAGGCGATGCAGGTGGCCAGTTGTTTCATTTTGTTCTCCCAGTGTTGAAAAATTGAATAGTTATGGCAATGCGGTGCTCGAACTGCTGGTGCTGCGTTTTACAAATTGCAGGCGCGTGTCTCCCCCTGGCGGCTGCGAGGTCGCCTGTAAGTTCTGTGAAAAGGAAAGGCTGGCTTGGTGCTAGGTCAGCGTGGCCAGCGGCTGAGGACGTGGCCTGGTCAACTGATCCGGTTGCAGCAGTTGTCTCAGCTCTCCGGCGGTCATCAGGCCTTGTTCGACGACCAGTTCGGCCACCCCTCTGCCGCTGCTCAGCGCGAGCTGGGCGATGGCGGTGGCGGCCTCGTAGCCTATGTAGGGATTCAACGCGGTCACCAGGCCGATGGAGCGCTCCACCGTGTCTTGCAGGTGCTGTTGGTTGGCGGTGATGCCGTTGATGCAGCGGGTGGCCAACACCTCGCACCCCACGGTCAGGTGGCTGATGCTCTTGAACAGGCTGTAGCCGATGATGGGTTCGAACGCGTTGAGCTGGAGCTGGCCGGCTTCCGCGGCGAAGCTGACGGTGATGTCGTTACCCAGCACCTCAAACGCGATCTGGTTGACCACTTCGGGTATCACCGGGTTGATCTTGCCCGGCATGATACTGGAACCGGCTTGCATGGGGGGCAGGTTGATCTCTCCGAAACCGGCGCGCGGCCCGCTCGACAGCAGCCGCAAGTCGTTGCAGATTTTCGACAGCTTGAGCGCCACCCGCTTGAGCACGCCGGAGAGCTGGACGAAGGCGCCCACGTCCTGCGTCGCCTCGATCAGGTCGGGCGAACTGGACAACGTCACGCCGCTGATGCGGCACAGTTCCGCGCAGGCCAGCTGCGCGTAATCAGGGTGTGCGTTGATGCCGGTGCCGATAGCGGTGGCGCCGAGATTGATTTCCCACATCAGCATCGCGGCCTCGCGCAGCCGGTCCTGGTCCTCGCCGAGCATCACGGCATAGGTGCCGAATTCCTGGCCCAGGGTCATCGGCACGGCATCCTGCAATTGGGTCCGTCCCATCTTGATGATGTTTTCGAACTCATGGGATTTAGCGCGGCATGCCCGCTTCAGCACATCCATCGCCGCGATCAGGCCGTCCATGGCGCGATAGGTCGCCAGCCTCAGCGCGGTCGGATAGACGTCGTTGGTGCTCTGGCTCAGATTGACGTGCTGGTTCGGGTGCAGGATGTGATAGGCGCCGCGCGGTTGCCCCAGCAGTTCCAGGGCCAGGTTGGCGATCACCTCGTTGGCGTTCATATTGGTCGAGGTTCCGGCCCCGCCTTGTATCATGTCGACCACGAAGTGCTGGTGGAATTGTCCGTCGATGACTTGCTGGCAGGCCGCGACGATGGCGTCCAGGTGTTCTTCACCCAGGAGGCCGAGCTTGAAATTGGTGACTGCCGCAGCCTGTTTCACCATCGCCAGCGAGACGATCAGATCCGGCCAATGCGAAATGGGCGTGCCGGTGATCGGAAAGTTTTCCAGCGCGCGCAGCGTGTGGATGCCGTAATACGCGTGGTGGGGCAAAGCGCGTTCGCCCAGTAGATCGTGTTCCGTTCTCGTTGCCGCAGACATAGTTGGTCTCTCCCGTTGAGCTGTACTTGCACATGTCGCCGCGCTGCACTGCGGTTGATGGAAGTCATTCTAGGGAGAGGGCGCTGCCAAACTATGCTAATTCGACATACATTGATGCTTTGCTGGAATGCAATTTTTTGGGGAGGCAGCGCACCGATTCAGTGCTGCTGAAGATTTTCCCACAGGCGCAGCAGCGCCGGCTTGCGGTTGTCGATGGCGCGGAACAGGCGTATCTCCAATGTCATGTTCCATTGTTCGCCGCCTGCCGCCACCAGTTTCCCTTCGGTTAATTCGCGTCGGATGCAGCTCTCGGGCAGCCATGCCAGGCCAAGGCCGGAGAGCGCCATGGTCTTGAGCAGCTCCGCCAGGTCGGACTCGTAGCTGTTCACCAGGAAGCAGGGCTGGTCGACCCGGGCGACGATGCGTTCGACGACGCGGGCGAAAAACGAACCGGCGGTATAGCCCAGTTGCGAGGTGGGCGCCACCCGGCTTCCCGGTAGTGAAAATGCGGCAAACCCACTGCGCTTGGGTGCGGAAACAGGCAGCACCAGCTCGCCGCCGAGATTGATATATTCGAAGCGCGCGGGGTCGAGTTCTATGGGCAGGTCGGAGTGGTGGTAGCAGAGTAAAAGGTCGCAGTTGCCTTCGACCAGCGACAGCACGGAGTCGTGCACGTTTGTGGGCAAAACGCGGGTGCGCAACTGGCCGAAGCGCGCCTCGACAGTTTGCAGCCACTTGGGCAGGAAGTTCAGCGAAAGCGTGTGCCCGGCAGAGATGCTGAGCATGTTTTCATCCTTGTTCTCGACGCGCAGCAGGGCGCGGGTGTCGTTCAGCAGGCGCATGGCCTCGACCGCGGAATTGCTGAACAGTTTGCCTGCGGGCGTCAGGATCAGCGGATAGGTGCTGCGATCGACCAGATCCGCGCCTACCCAGGCTTCCAGCGAACGGATGCGCCGGCTGAGCGCCGACTGCGTCACGTTGCGTTCCTGGGCAGAACGCGAGAAGTTGCGTGTCTGCGCCAGGCTCAGAAAATCCTCCAACCATTTAATATCCATGCTGTGCAAATCCGTTTGTGTTGCGGCTACGTGGGTTCTGTCCGACATTCTCCTATGCTTGCGTCGCATAGGGTCAGTTCTAAATTGCATAACTGGATGTCGGGGGCGAGATATCGTACGGAAATGTCTCCCAGATACCACAGGCCCATGTCACTCACATCTCACACTCCATCGTCCGGCAGCGACGTCCAGTGCATAGGCATCATCGGCGGCCTCGGTACGCTGGCCGGTGCCGACGTGCACGGGAAAATGGTGCGAAGTATCGCGCGCCACAGCCGCCATGACGCCTATCGCGTCCTGTATGAGAACAGCCGCTTCCCGGTCGACGGCAGCACGGAGCTCAACCGGCGCATGCTCTACATTTATGACATGGTGCAGCACTACCAGCAACTGGGCGCCGACAGCGTGATGCTGCCGTGCTTTATCAGTCACACGTTCCTGCATCAGTTGCAGACCGAATTGAGTCTGCCCATAGTCGGCTTGATGGACGCCGTATCGGCCGCACTTCGAAAAGACGTCCCGCGCGCCGCAACCATCGGCGTGCTGACGTCCGATTACGTGCTAGGCCAGCGTCTGTTCGAGCACCATCTGCAGCCGGAGGGCTACCGCCTGGTCTATCCAAAGCCGGCAATCCAGCGGCGTTGCGTGATGGAGGCCGTGTACGGGGCGGCGGGACTGAAAAACGACGATCGATCGCCGCGTTCGATCGCCTTGCTGCTGGAAGCGTGCCGCGACTTGATGGCGCAAGGGGCCGAGCTGATCGTGCCGGGCGCCACGGAGATTGCGATGGTCTCCAATTTGTTGCGGGCGGCCGGCATGCCGGTGATGGACAGCAATCAGGCATACGTCGATTACGCCTTGGAGATGCGCCAGCCAAGGCCGCCGCGCTCCTTCAAGCTCGGTATCGTCGGTGGAGTCGGCCCCGCGGCGACGGTTGATTTCATGGAAAAGATTATTTCGAACACGGCGGCGCGGCGGGATCAGGATCACGTCAAATTAATTGTCGAGCACAATCCGCAAATTCCCGACCGCACGGCCAACCTGATCGGCGACGGGGAGGACCCGACCTTGGCAATCTATGCGGCCTGCAAGCGCCTCGAAGCCAATCAGGCCGACCTGATCGCCATTCCGTGCAACACCGCTCACGCGTATATCGAACGCATACGCGGGCAGGTCGAGGTGCCGATCATCAATATGCTGCAAGAGGCCGTAAGCCATATCAACCGGCACCATGCCGGCGAGCGGATCGTCGGCCTGTTGGCTACCGACGGAACGGTCGGCAGCCGCGTTTATCACGAGGCCGCCGCCGGCGCGCCGTTTGAATTGCTGGTGCCCGACGATGCGCATCAGGCATTGGTCATGCGCGCAATCTACGGCAAATACGGCGTGAAAGCCGGCTATCTGGAGGGCCAGTGCCGGCAGGATCTGATCCAGGCGTTGGAGCACCTGCTCGATGCCGGTGCCAGCGTGGTGATATTGGGCTGCACCGAATTGCCTTTGCTCTTGCAGGAAAACTCGGCATTTCAGTTGGGCGATCACGCCGTAGCGCTGCTTGATCCGACAGCGATCCTGGCACGGCGCTGTGTCGCGATCGCCAAGGCGGGGCAGGCGTAGTCATTGGCCGCCTCATGGAACCAGATCGCCGCATAGAGCGCGGCCCGACCTCTCCTGGCGGCCGGCAGGGAGGCGGATCAGGCGTCGATGACGTCCATCTCAGGCAGCGAGGCGCCGCCCTGGCGTTGCAAGATCATGCTGTGCGTGGTCAGCGGACCGCCGAACTGCTGCAGCAGGCCGCCCGCCGCGATTGGGCCGAGGTCGATCGGCGCGTAACCGAAGCGCTCGATCAGTTCGGACAGCGAGGCGTTGGCGGCCTTGTCGTTCCCCGACAAGAACAGCACGCGGCGCCCGCGGGCGTCGTCAGGCTTGCGGGCTACCACGTTGGCGAACATCGTATTGAAGGCCTTGACCAGCCTCGCGCCGGACGCCGCGTCGGCAACGATGTCGGAAGAAGGGCGGCCGCCCAGGTCGGCCGGGGAGAAATCGCTGAAGTCGATGGCGTTGGTGGTGTCGACGATGATGCGGTTGTTCCAGGCCGGCGCATCTTTCAATGCCGCAGCGACGGCGTCGAAGGGAATGGCGAGGAACACCATGTCCGCGCCCAGCGCCGTTTTCAAATCGGTTGGAACGACAGCTGAACCAAGTTCATCGACCAGCGCTTGCAGGCTGGCAGGGCCGCGGGTATTGGCGACCTGGACTTCGAGCTGCTGACGGGCGAACTGGCGGGCGATGGCGGTGCCGATGGCACCTGAACCGATGATGGCGTATTTCATGATGAGCTCCTTGGTGATTCGTTGATGGAGCCAGTGTGCCTGAGGGATTGAGCATTGATTAGTATGTAATCGTTGGTAAGACTTTCTACGATTACTGTAAAATAAAACGATGGAAACGCTATCTAACCTGGAATCGTTCATCCGCAGCGCGGAGGCGGGCAGTTTTTCCGCTGCCGCGCGGCGCCTCGGTTTGACACCGACCGCGATCAGCCGGAATGTCGCCATGCTGGAACGCAACCTCGGTGTGCGGCTGTTCCAGCGCACCACGCGCAAGCTCAGCCTGACCGAGGCCGGGGAGCAGCTGCTGGAGAGCATGGGCGGCAGCCTGGATGTGCTGCAGGCCGCGCTGGCGCAGGTGGGCGCGGTCAGCAAGGGCCCTTCCGGCCTGCTCAAGATCAGCACGCCCACCGGGCTGGGGCTGACGTATCTGATGCCCATGCTACCGGCGTTGCGTGAGCGTTATCCCAACTTGCGCGTGGAATGGCACCTGGAGAATCGCCAGGTGGACATCGTCGCTGAGGGGTTCGACGTCACTGTCGGCGGCGGCGTGGGACGCGGCGACGGACTGGTGGCGGTGCCGCTGGCTCCGGCCCACCTGGTGGCGGTGGCTGGGCCTGCTTACCTGGCCGGCCGCGCGCCGCCCCGCACGCCAGCCGAGCTTGCGGCGCTGGACGGCATCGTGGTTCGGGGCAGTAACCAGGGCCGCGTCCGCCACTGGGCCATGCGCAACGCCGCCGGCGAGGAAACCGTCGTCGAGCTGCGCGAGTCGCTCATCGTCAACGATGCGATCGGGGTCAGGGAGGCGGCCGAGCTGGGGTTGGGGGTTGCCTTGCTGGTGATGCCGGATGCGCTCCCGGGCCTGTCGGCGGGCACGCTGGTGCGATTGCTGCCAGACTGGTGGGCCGACGCAGGAAAGATATCGCTGTTCTATAGCACGCGTAGTCTGATGCCGGCCAAGTCGAGGGCGTTTATCGATTTTCTCAAGGAAGAGTTCGCCCGCCATCGCTACGATGAACAGTTTCGTGGATTTGTGCCATAGCTTTCCGCGGCCGCGACGGCAAACGAAAAAAAATGCCGCGACAGATTTGCCGCGGCGGTTTTTTCTTTAACGCTCCTTAGTTCGGCGAGGTGCCGTAGATGATGCCCCGGCCGCTGTTAGGCGCCACGTACACGGTGCCGAAGGTCTTGGGATCTCCAACCACGATGCTGTAGCCACCCCACTGGTGGGCGTTGTCGTTGATGCGCACCCAGGTGCTGCCGGTGTCGGTGGAGCGGAACAAGCCCGACACGCCGCTGACCGTCCCGGCCAGGTAGATGGCCGGGTAGGACGCGCCGCTGGCAGCCTTGCCGAAGCCGACCGAATTGGCCGCCGTCACCACGCCCGAATACACCTGGCTCCAGCTCGAGCCCGAACTGGTGCTGCGGAACAGGCCGGAGGAAGTGGCCAGCCAGACGTCGCCCTGGTTACCGGCCACGGTCGTCGCCTTGCCGCCGGTCGCCAGGCCGGAGGCGGCCGTGTACCAGTTCACGCCCTTGTTGGCGCTGGCGTAGAAGATGCCGGTGGCCGCATTGTAGGCATAGAACAGGTTGCCGTTCAGGCCGTCCGACAGGATTTGCCACGAGGTGCTGACAGGCAGCCCGGTCGAGGTCCAGCTGGCGCCGTTGTTGGTCGAGTAGGCCGGGGCCACGTCCTTAGGGCCCCAGACGATGGTGCCGCCGTCGGCCGAGATGGCCACCGTGCCGTCGCCCTGGCTGGAACCGGCCTGGTTGGCGAACGGGGTCCAGCTGGTGCCGCCGTTGGTGGAGACGGCGCCGTACACACCGGAGCCGCCGGTGCCGACCCGGACGATCTTGGAGGTCAGCGACTTGGCGTAGTCCAGTCCGGTGCCGTTGCCGCAGATCGGATTGCTCACCATGCCGGCCGCCGGCGACGCCGTCAGGCTGGTGTGCACGAAGCCGCAGATGTCGCCCAGGCCGCTGATCAGCGGCACGCCGGAGGTGGGCGAGATCAGCGCCAGCGTCGCGGTTTCCTCGATGCCGTTGGCGCCGATGGTCCAGTTGGTGGCCTGGCCGCTGTCGGCCGCCGTCAGGTTACTGGTGGTCCACACGGTCTGGCCGGTGCCGTACATCGCGTGCGCCGAGTTGAACGGATCGATTGCGACCTGTCCCCAGTTGCCGAAGCCGGCCGTGGCGGCGCCGAACTTCACCCATGGCGACAGGCTCGGATCGCGGGTGGACGCGGGGCCCACGTCGGTCCAGCTGGAGCCGCCGTTGGTGCTGCGGAACATGGTGTCGCCAGGCCACCAACGGTCCATGGTCATGACCACCAGCGCGCCCGATTTCTTCGGATCGATCGCCAGGCCGCCGTAGCCGAAGGAGTAATTGTTCGGGTTGGCCGGCGTGATGTTTTGCCAGGTATTGCCGCCGACGCTGTACTTCCACACCTGCCCGGTGGTCATGCCGTTGGGCCCGATGGCGTTGCCGTAGGTGATGTAGAGATTGCCGTCGGGGCCGACCTGGCCGTGGTTCGGATATTGGCCGCTGGGGCCGCCCGTGACGGCCGACCAGTGGCTGCCGCCGTCGGTGCTCTTGTACAGCGTGGTGCCGGCCGAGGCGGCGCCGGCGGTGGAGACGCCGGCGAACACGGTCGGCGTCGCGCTGCCGTTGCCGGCCGACGGCTGGTAGTAGGTGACGAAGGCCACGCCGGAACCGCTGCCGTCGTTGCTCAGCGCCGTGAAGCCGCTCAACCGGGTCCAGGTCTGGCCGCTGTTGGTGCTTTTCCAGATGCCGTTGGTGGCGCCCTGGGCGGCATCGTTGAAGGTGCCGTACATCAGCACGGAGCCGAGGTTGGGATCGACCTGCAGTTTTTCGCCGGCGTTGCGGCCGTCGTCGTTGCCGCCGGTGCGGAAGCTGAGCGGATACGAGTTGAAGCTGGCGCCCTGGTTGGACGACACCAGCACGGCGGCGTTGCCGTCCCAGTTCTGGGTGTACATGCCGGCCACCATGTAGAGCATGTTCGCATTGCGGGGATCGACGGCGATGGACTCGATGCCCATCTCGTGCCAGTTGGACGGGGTGGTCCAGTCGTTGAGCGGCACCCAGGTGCTGGTGGCGTTGTTGTAGCGGTAGGCGCCGCCGATGTCGGTGCGGGCGTAGAACAGGCCCTGCTGGGCCGGATGGGCGACGATGCCGTCGACGTAGCCGCCGGCCACGACCTTCACATTGCCCCAGGTATAGCTGGCCGCTTGTGCCGGCAGGGCGGAGGCCCAGGCCAGCGCCAGCGTGGACACGGCGAGGGCGCGGCGCAGCCGCGCCCCTCCCGCTCGTTCCGTGATCGGGCCGGAAAGTTGTTTCATCATGAATGATCTCCTCGTTATTGTTGGTGGGTACAGCTGTGTCTGCGCATGCCGTCGCGAAGTGAACGGATGTGCGCGTTCATTCCGTCCGTAAGGGCGGAATCCTGGGCTCCGGCGGCGATGGCGCCACCGGAGGCAAACGGTTGTCGGCTCAGGTAATAAAGGCTGGGGCGAGGCGGAGGGGCGTCATGGTACGGCGCGCATCAGGTGGTGCAGCGGGCATCGACGCGCAAAGGCGTCCGGAACAGTTTTCCATTGCAGCCGTCTCCATATTGTTGTCCCGTGCTGGCCTGGGAGGAAGCACGGAGTGTGCAAACATTGTGCGGAGCACTGCAGAGGTGCGCAATTGCGAAAAGAACCAAGACGGGGTATGAAATTGTCGCCGCGGCCGGCGCAAGCTGCCCGGCTATTGCGGAAATCACGTAGCCGGGTTGTCATCGCCCGCAGGCAACGAACTGATATAGTGGGCGTGCCGCCAATGCAGCGGCGCTTACACTTCGGAGACACCATGAAAAATACGATCCTGTCGGTGCTGCTCGCCACCACCGCACTGTCCGCCGTACCGGCGCTTGCCGCCGACAACTCCGCCGCCGCCATTGCCATGGTGGACAAGGGCGCCGCCTACCTGCAGAAGAATGGAAAGGATGCGCTGATCAAGGAAGTCAACAGCAAGAATCCCGAGTTCATCAACGACACCACCTACCTGACCGTGCGGGCGCTGGATGGCACCCAGCTGGCCCATCCCACCAACCCCAAGCTGGTCGGCAAGAACATGGTGGTGCTGCCTGATGCGGATGGAAAGCTGTTCCGCAAGGAAATCATTGATCAGGCCCAGGCCAAAGGCAAGGGCTGGGTGGATTACCGCTACAACAATCCGGCCAACGGCGACATCGAAAAGAAATCGACTTACTTCGTTAAGCACGGCGATGTCATTCTGGAAGCCGGTATCTATAAAGGCAAATAAGAAGGCAAATAAGCCGCGCGAGGCGGCTTATCTTGGCTGAGGCGTCACAGGCTTATTGGGCTTCAACCAGCTTCAGGCCGCTCCACGACACCGTGGTTACCTCGGTCACCAGCACCATGGCGCCCGGCTTGACGGTTTCGGCCAGGCGGTGGATGGCGTCGCGCACTTCGTTGATCGGCTCGACGCCGCTGTAGCAGTAATTGCCGGGCGGCAGATAGTAGCCCTTGCCGTCATCAGCCTTGATGCCGCCGGCGATGTTATATTTTGACAGTTCCGTGTTCAGGCGGGCGATGGCGTCGCCGTCGGTGTCGTTGAACGCGACGCTGATGATGTAGTTGACCATGGTGTGTCCCTTGTTGAGGAAAGTGCATGATGCGCCAAGGCTTTTGTAAAAGCAACTACCCATAAAAAAACGCGCCGGAGCGCGTTTTTTTATGCGGCAGGCCGTATCAGGCCTTGCGGCGACGGCGCGACATGAAGCCGACCAGGCCGAGGCCGGCGACCATCATCGCGTAGGTTTCTGGTTCCGGTACCGCGGCCACGGCTGACAGCGCGTTGGTCGTGAAGGTGGTGTAGTTGCCGTACTGGTTGTTGACGAATTGCTGTCCGTTAGGTGGCGTGCCGCCGCCGAAGTAGGTCGACAGGCCGACCGCGTTGCTGCCCACCGACACCCCGCTCAGCGTGATGCTGAATTCGGCGGTGCTGCCGATCTGGTACACGGAGCCGGTGTACTGGCCCCACCAGTTGACGGAGGTGTAGCCGGACGGCGCGGTCATGTTCTGGCTCAGGTTGGCGCCAGGCGCGTTCGGATTCAGGCTCAGCTCCAGGCCGTTGGACTGGCCGTAACTCCAGTAACCCTGTCCCGCCAGGTATGGCGCAGGCTCGCTGTGGCCGATCACTGTGGCGCCGGTCGGGATGAAGACCGTCAGGCCGTCGAATCCGGTCTGGCTGCCGTTGCCGTAGCCCTGGCCCAGGTTGGTCACCGCGTAGTTGAAGGTGTAGGTGCCGTTGCTGCCGGTGTAAGAGGTGGTCAGCTGGTACTGGCCGGTGAGATCCGAAACGGTCGCATTGGCGACACCGCAGAAGGCCAGAGCGACTGCCAGTGCGCCGATTTTGAGAGCATTTTTTGCGACCATGTTGTTTCTCCTTTGAATGTTAATTTACTACCATGCATCAACTTTATCATGTCTTTTGGAAAATATCATTGTAAATTTGAAATTAATGTTGTATTGGGGATAATCTAATGTCGTCCAGACAAGAAAAGCCCCGTGCAGGCGGGAACCTGACGGGGCTTTGGGTCAATTGGCGGAGAAAGCTCGTTTGACGAAAAGGATATTAATGAATGAATCTTAAGATTGCCTTAGCGATCAACTTGGTATTCGTCCGGAGGGGCTTTGGCGGCGTGCGCGGATGGTGTAGCATGCTGGACGGCGATTCGGCCGGGCGCACAGGCGCCGGCCCGCCGGGAAATTCAAGGATGAACTATGCAAATCAAAATTAACGAAGTGCTGCGCAGCTATATCGAGCCGCTGACCGAGGCCGAGTACCAGGCCCTGGAGCGCAGCATCCTGGTCGAAGGCTGCCGCGACGCGCTGGTGTTGTGGGAAGACGTGCTGGTGGACGGCCACAACCGCTACCAGATCTGCCAGCAGCACGGTGTGCCGTTCAAGGCCATCGAGAACACCAGTTTCCGCAGCCTCGACGACGTCAAGCTGTGGATGATCGATAACAACCTGGGCCGCCGCAGCATTTCGGACTTCCAGCGCGGCGTGCTGGCGCTGCGCAAGAAGGAAATCGTCGCCGCCCGCGCGGTCGAGCTGGCCGCGCAGGCCGCCGCCGAGGATGCGGCGATCGCGCCGCCGGAGGGCGATGCCGCCAAGGCCAGGCCGGCCGCCATGCCGCTGACCTCGCGCGAGGACATCGCCCGCGCCGCCCGCCTGAGCAGCGCCACTATCAGCCAGATCGAAAAGATCCAGAAGACGGCCACGCCGGAACTGGTGGAGGCGGTGCGCTCGGGCACGATCTCGATCAACGCCGCCGCGACGGTGGCCTCGCTGCCGGAAGCCGATCAGGTGGCGGCGGTGGCCGGTGGCAAGAAGGAATTGCAGAAGGCCGCCAAGGAAGTGCGCGAACTGCGCGCCGCCTCGCGTCCGGCCAAGGAGCCGAAGGAAGCGAAGGAGGGCGGCGAATACGGCCGTCCGCTGACCGAGGTCGAGGAGCTGCGCGCGGAAAACGCCTCGCTCAAGGAAAAGAACGCGGCGCTGCGGGCCGAGATCACCGCGCTGCAACTGCGTATTTCCGAGCTGGTCGACGCCAGCTAATTCAACCACCGGAGCCTGTCCATGCGTCTGCCGTTAGCCCTGATCTGTAGTGTGATAACCAGTGTGGCGGCGGCAGCGCCCACCGTGGACAAGGCTCCGGCGCCCGAGCTGGCGCGCCTGAAGGCGGCGGCGCAGCGCGCCACCATCCTGCGCGACAAATGGGGCATCCCTCACGTCTACGGCAAGACCGACGCCGATGCCGTGTTCGGCCTGATGTACGCGCAGGCCGAGGACGACTTCGGGCGGGTCGAACTCAATTACATCAACGCCATGGGGCGGCTGGCCGAAGTGGAAGGCGAGGCCGAGCTGTATCGCGACCTGCGCATGAAGTTGTTCATCAATCCGGCCGACCTGCAGGAACAGTACCGGCAATCGCCGGCCTGGCTGAAGAAGCTGATGGTGGCGTTTGCCGACGGCTTGAACTACTACCTGGCCACGCATCCGGACGTGAAGCCGGCGCTGATCACGCATTTCGAGCCGTGGATGGCGCTCAGCTTCAGCGAGGGCAGCATCGGCGGCGACATCGAGTCGGTCGACCTGAAGCAGCTGGAAGCGTTGTACGGCAACGGCGCCAAGCTGCCGTTGCCGCCGCCGGTGCTGATGTCGGCGGCGCGCGGCAGCTTCGATCTGGACCAGGAGCCGGGCGGCTCCAACGGCTTCGCCATCGCGCCGTCACTGACCAGGGACGGCCACGCGCTGCTGCTGATTAATCCGCACACCTCGTTCTACTTCCGTCCCGAAGTGCAGGTGCACAGCGACGAGGGCCTGAACGCCTACGGCGCCGTGACCTGGGGCCAGTTCTTCGTCTACCAGGGCTTCAACGACCGTATCGGCTGGATGCACACCTCGGGCGGCGGCGACGTCATCGACGAATACCTGGAAACCATCAGCGAGAAGGACGGCCAGTTCTTCTACCAGTACGGCGCCGAACAGCGGCCGCTGAAGGCGGTCGACATCACGCTGCCGTATAAAACCGCGGCCGGCATGGACAGCAAGGTGGTCAAGGTGTACTACAGCCACCACGGCCCGATCGTGCGCGCGGCCGACGGCAAGTGGATCGCCGTGCGCCTGATGAACGAGCCGCTGAAGGCGCTGACGCAATCCTACATCCGCACCAAGGCGCGCAACTACCAGGCCTTCTACAAGGCCATGGAGCTGCGCACCAATTCGTCCAACAACACCGTGTACGCGGACGCCGACGGCAATATCGCCTACTTCCACGGCAACTTCATTCCGAAGCGCGATCCGAAGTTCGACTGGACGCACCCGGTCGACGGCAGCGATCTGGCCACCGAGTGGCAGGGCCTGCACACGGTCAAGGAGACCATCACGCTGTTCAATCCAAAGAACGGCTGGATCCAGAACACCAACAACTGGCCGTACACGGCGGCCGGCGCGTACAGCCCGAAGGCCAGGGACTATCCGGCCTATATGTCGAAGTACGGCGAGAACGCGCGCGGCATCCACGCGGTGCGGGTGCTGGAGAACAAAAAGAACTTCACCCTGGCCAGCCTGATCGCCGGCGCCTACGACACGCAGCTGCCGGCCTTCGAGCCGCTGCTGCCGCAGCTGTTCGCCGCCTACGACGAACTGCCGGCCGGCGACCCGCTCAAGGCCAGCCTGGCGCCGCAGATCGCCGCGCTGCGCGGCTGGGACATGCGCTACTCGCTGGAATCGGTGCCGACTTCGCTGGCGGTATATTGGGTGCAGGATTTATATACGGCCAACCAGGCGGCGGCCAAGGCGAAAGAGGTGCAGGTGTTAGACTACCTGCAGGCCGCGATCACGCCCCAGCAGCGTTTGCAGGCGCTGGAGCGTGCGACGGCCAAGTTGACCGCGGATTTCGGCAAATGGCAAACGCCGTGGGGCGAGATCAACCGCTTCCAGCGCCTGACCGGCGACATCGTGCAGCCGTTCGACGACAGCAAGCCTAGTTTGCCGGTGCCGTTCGCGTCGGCCAACTGGGGCTCGCTGGCCGCCTACGGCATGACGTCGAAGCAGACCACCAAGCGCATTTACGGTGAGCGCGGCAACAGCTTCGTGGCGGCGGTGGAGTTCGGGCCGCGCATCAAGGCGCGCAGCGTGCTGGCGGGTGGCGAGAGCGGAGATCCGGCCTCGCCGCACTTCTACGACCAAGCCGCGATGTACGCGCGTGGCGAATTCAAGGATGTTCTGTTCTACAAGGCGGACGTGGAAAAGAATTTGGAACGTAAATATCACCCGGGAGATCAGCAATGAATATGACTTCAAAGCCTTTGCATCAGAACGTGTTCGTGGCCGTTTTAGTTGCGATCGCGATGTCCTTTGCCATATCGGCGTCCGCTGCCGACGAGGGTGTGCACCCGGTCGACGAGACCAAGAAGGTTGCCAAGGAAGTCGGCCACGGGGTCAAGAAGACGACCACGGCGATTGGACACGGCTTTCGCGATGGCGCGCGCGCTGTCGGACATGGCGCAAGGAAGGTTACCCGGGACGTCGGGCATGCGTTTCGTGACGGCGCGCATAAGGTGACGGGTAAAAAAGAAAAGGAAAAAGATTAGAGGTTTGAGCGTGACCCAAAGCAAATTAGTCAATTTTCGCCGGGCAAATTCACATGACATTCCGGCGATGTCGACGATTCGGCTGGCTGTTGGCGAGAATGTTCTTTCCGACCCGGGCCGAATCACCGTGCAAATGTACGAAGATTACCTGGAGTTGCTGGGGCGCGGCTGGGTCGCGGAAGTTGACGGGAGTGTCGCGGGATTCTGCTACGCAAACCAGACCAACGCATCAATTTGGGCGCTGTTCATGGCGCCGGAATACGAAGGGCGGGGGCTTGCCAAGCAATTGCTGAACATGGCCGTCGAGTGGCTCTTTGAGCAAGGCCAGGAGTTTGTCCGATTGAGCACCGGGGCGGGAACAAGGGCAGACAGCTTCTATGCCTTGCAAGGATGGACCCGGGAGCGGGTCGATGGAAACGAAGTTTTTTACCTGCTGGCTAGCTCCCGCGTCGCCGTTCAGGCGGCGTCTTAACGCAGCGTTTCGGGGGCAGTTCCCGTTATCCGCCAGGCGCCGCCTCGGCTTCGGCCGGCGCCGGCTCGCGCACCCAGGCCAGGTTCTCGACCTTGTTGTTGCGCAGGTTGCCATCCTTGTGGCGGACGTTTTTCAGGCCGGCCGGATTGGGCAGGTGCGCCTCGGCCACCAGCTGGTGTACCAGGAATTCGCCGGTGAGGCTGCCGACGCGCAGCTTGACCGTCAGGCCTTCCGGCGTCACCTTGGGCCGCAGCACCTTGACCTTCTGGCCGCCGGCCAGCACGCGGCCGTCCTTGGACACCTTGTAAAAATCGCTGCCGGCGATAGGTTTGGCGCTGGCCACGCCGATCGAGTAGATAAAACCGATGGCCAGCACGCCGACTATGATTAAGAGGAATTCCATGTTGTCTCGGACAGAATACTGAATTCCCGCATGGTATCAGCTAAATCGCGTCCAGCGAACGCTGAATATCGGCCCTTAAATCCTCTATATCTTCGATTCCCACCGACAGCCGTATCAGGCCGTCGCCGATGCCCAGCGCGGCGCGCTGCGCCGCCGGGATGCTGGCGTGCGTCATCAGCGCCGGGTGCTCGATCAGGCTTTCGACGCCGCCCAGGCTTTCGGCCAGCGCGAACACCGAGCAGCTTTCGAGGAAGCGGCGGGCGCCCGGCAGGTCGGTGTCCAGGTCGATCGAGATGATGCCGCCGAAACCTTCCATCTGCCGCCTGGCCAGCGCGTGCTGCGGGTGCGACTCCAGTCCCGGGTAGTAGACCTTGCGCACCTTGGGCTGCTGCTCCAGCCAGCGCGCCAGTTCCAGCGCGCTGCGGCAGTGGCGCTCCATGCGGATGGCCAGCGTCTTGACGCCGCGCAGCACCAGGAAGCTGTCGAACGGGCCGGAGATGGCGCCCACCGAGTTTTGCAGGAAGGCCAGCTGCTCGCACCAGGCCTTCTGGTGCGGCTCCGCGCCGACCACGGCGATGCCGCCGATGATGTCCGAGTGGCCGTTCAGGTACTTGGTGGCCGAGTGCACGACGATGTCGAAACCGTGTTCCAGCGGCCGCTGCACCAGCGGGCTGGCGAAGGTGTTGTCGGCCACGGCGATGATGCCGCGCTCGCGGCAGATCTTGCCGATCGCCTGCAGGTCGGCCAGCTTGAGCATCGGGTTGGTCGGCGTTTCGACCCAGACCATCTTCGTCTCGGGCTTGATCGCGGCCAGCAGGTTTTCCGGCTTGGTCAGGTCGACGTAGGTGAAGTCGTGGCCGGCGCTGCGGCGGCGCACGCGCTCGAACAGCCGGTAGGTGCCGCCGTACATGTCGTCGCCGGCGATGATGTGCGAGCCGGCGTCGGCCAGTTCCAGCACCGTCGAAATGGCCGCCAGTCCGGAGGCGAAGGCGAAGCCCTGGGCGCCGCTTTCCAGGTCGGCCACGCAGCGCTCCAGCGCCCAGCGGGTCGGGTTGTGCGAGCGGCCGTAGTCCAGGCCCTTGTGCACGCCGGGGCTGTCCTGCACGAAGGTGGAGGTGGCGTAGATCGGCGGCATGATGGCGCCGGTCGACGGATCGGGCGACTGGCCGGCATGGATGACGCGGGTGGAGAGGGCGGCTTTTTTGTGCTGCTTGTTCAACGGTTCGTTCAAGATAGAGTCCTTCGCAGGTGGTTAAGCAGGTCGAAGCGGGTGATCAGGCCGTAGAAGATGTCGCCGTCGGCCACCACGGCGGTCAGGCCGCGGTCCAGCGTGGCGCGCAGCGCGTGCAGGTCGGCCGCCGGATGCAGGATTTCCAGTCGCCGCGTCATCGTCGCGCCGACCGGGCTGTTGAAGCGCTGCGCCTGCGTGTCCACCGTCAGCAGCAGGTCGGATTCGTCGATGATGCCGACCAGGCGCCCGCCCGACAGCACCGGCAGCTGCGCCACGTCGGCCGCGCGCATGCGGTTGAAGGCGATCATCAGCGTGTCTTCCGGCGAGACGCTGATGACTTCGCCGGCGTCGTAGCGGCGGCCGATCAGGTCGCGCAGGTCGTGTTCCGGCTTGCGCGCCAGCAAGCCCTGGTCGCGCATCCAGCCGTCGTTGTAGACCTTGGACAGGTAGCGCGTGCCGGTGTCGCAGACGAAGCTGACCACGCGCTTGGGCGTGGTCTGTTCGCGGCAGTACTGCAGCGCGGCGGCCAGCAGGGTGCCGGTCGACGAGCCGCCCGGCAGGCCTTCCTCGCGCAGCAGCAGGCGGGCGGTGTCGAAGCTTTGCTGGTCGGTGATGGTGTAGGCCTTGGTCACGCCGCTCATGTCGGCGATGGCGGGGATGAAGTCTTCGCCTATGCCTTCGACCGCCCACGAGCCGCTGGTCTCGGCCACGTGGCCGGTGGCGACGTATTCGGCCAGGATCGAGCCCTTGGGATCGGCCAGGATGAACTCCAGCTCGGGCGCGGTGCGGCGGAAGTAGCGCGTCAGGCCGGTCAGCGTGCCGGACGAGCCGACGCCGACCACGATGGCGTCGACGTCGTGGTCCATCTGGCGCCAGATTTCCGGGCCGGTGGTGGTTTCGTGCGCCAGCGGGTTGGCGGGATTGTTGAACTGGTCGGCGAACCAGGCGCCGGGCAGCTCGGCCGCCAGCCGCGCGGCGTAGTCCTGGTAGTACTCGGGATGGCCCTTGCCGACGTCGGAGCGGGTGGTGCGCACTTCGGCGCCGAGCGCCTTCAGGTGCAGCACTTTTTCGGACGACATCTTGTCCGGCACCACCAGCAGCACGCGGTAGCCCTTGAGCCGTCCGACCAGCGCCAGGCCGAGGCCGGTGTTGCCGGCGGTGGCCTCGATGATGATGCCGCCGGGCTTGAGACGGCCGTCGTTCTCGGCCGCTTCGATCATGGCCATGCCGATGCGGTCCTTGATCGAGCCGCCCGGGTTTTGCGATTCCAGTTTAAGGAACAGCCGGCAAAGGCCGGTGTCGAGACGGGTAATCTCGACCAGTGGCGTATTGCCGATCAGGGTGAACAGTGCCGGTGCGCGCATATGGATCTCCTCGCTGCTTTTTGAGCAAGTATGCGCTTTTTCGGCCGATGCGGTTGCGCGCATCGGCAAGCCGGTTCACTTTGTGGCGAATCAGCGGACGACTTCAGTATCCTGGTCCGGGTGGCCGCTGCGGTAGGCGGCCAGTTCGGCGCGCACCTGGCCCCGGGTCTTGTGCGCGGCGGCGTCGAACACACGTTCCGGATATTGCTCGCCGGAGACGACTTCGCCGCGCTGCTGGGCGAGGCGCAGTTCATTCCGGACCTCGGCCCGGGTTTTGGTCGAGACGAAGCCGGTGTAGCCGGAATAAGTTTCGGCGGATTGCAGCTGCTCCTGCGCCGACGCGGCGGTGGAGGCGAACAGGGCGGCGATGGACAGGGCGATGGCGATGGTTTTCATGGTGATGCTCCTTAAATGATGAGTCGTATGCGGCTGAGTTGTCGGCAATTGGATCGCTAACTAGTAAATGTATTGTAGTTCGCATGCGATTTAATCGCAAGTATATTGAATCTATGCCGCCCATAGGAGAATCCAATCGGCGGGCTGGAGCGGGGGCGCTCTTTTGCCGCGCCACGGTTTATAATCGCGCACTTCAGACGGCACATAACATCCGAAGGCTGCAGTGGCAAAACTCTATTTCCGATATTCCGCGATGAACGCGGGCAAGTCCACCGCCATGCTGCAGGTGGCGCACAACTATGAAGAGCAGGGCCAGAAAGTGCGGCTGTTCACGGCCGCCATCGACAACCGCTATGGCGTCGGCCAGGTCACGTCGCGGCTGGGCCCGCAGCGCCAGACCGAAGTGTTCGACGCCGCCACCAATTTCCTCGACAAGATCGATGAAAAGATCGCCTGCCTGCTGATCGACGAGGCGCAGTTCCTCAGCACGGCGCAGGTGCAGCAGCTGCACCAGCTGGCGCAGGTGCGCGGCATCCCGGTGATCACCTACGGCCTGCGCACCGACTTCCGCGGCGAGCCGTTCCCCGGCTCGGCCTATCTGCTGGCGCTGTCCGACGATATCGAGGAACTGAAGAACATCTGCAGTTGCGGCAAGAAGGCGACGATGAACATCCGCGTCGACCAGGACGGCAAGCGCATGAAAGAGGGCGAGCAGATCAGCATTGGCGGCAACGAGAGCTACCGCCAGGCCTGCGGCCGCTGCTTCTACACCGACAGCCACTAACCATCAACCCGGGAGCGCGTTCGATGCCGTTGTCCGTCACCGATGTGCCCGCGCTGGATAACCGGCACGTCAAGACCAGCACCGAAGACGTGCTGCTCGACCGCGTGGTGCCGGGCGAGATGCTGGTCATCGCGTTCGGCTTCGTGTCGTGGGAGTCGCGGCCGGAATTCGATTTCTATGGACGCCTGAAAAAGCTGGAGCAAAACAGCGGGCGCCATCTCAACAAGATCCTGGTGCGCGATTCCGGCAACGCCTGGTATCACCGCAAGATAGACGGTCTGGGCACGCATCCCGATGAAACGGCCGACAGCCTGCGCGCGCTGGTCCAGGCGATCGCGCCCAGCAAGGTGATCACCATCGGCCAGTCGATGGGGGCGTATGCCGCCATCATGTACGGCCAGCTGCTCGGCGCGCAGCAGATCATCGCCTTCGGCCCCTTGTCCTTCCTCGACGTGCGGCAGGCGCAGCTCTACCACGAGCGGCGCTGGCTGGCGGTGATGCGCGACCTGGCGCAGGATCCGCCGCCGTCCGGCTATTACGACCTGGCCGAACTGCGCCGGGCGAAGGAGGGCGCGCGGCCCGAGCTGCACATCGCTTTCGGCACCAAGCCCGACGGCGTCAACGCCACCGAGTCGGTCAACCTCGACGCCATGCACGCGCACCGGCTGGCCGCCGGCGGCAACTGCACGCTGTATCCGTTCCCATATTCCGGCCATACGGTGGTCCAGCACCTGATCGACACCAGGCGCATCAACGCGCTGCTGGCCAGGCTGATCGCCGGCATCGACATCGCGTCGGAGGCGATGGAGGTCACGCCTGACTGGCACGGCTGGGTCGCGGAAAATCTCCAGCTCGGCGGCGCGCCGGAGGAGCTGGTCGAGACCCTGCGGCATCACGGCTTTTCGCTGGAAAGCAGCCTTGCCGCGGTGACGCGCCTGTCCGGTTCGTAATTTGTGGTGTTCCGTGTTTGTTTGATGTTATAGTTTTTATGCAGATTTGGTAACGTTTCCATTCTATTGTGGAAGCGCTTCCATAAACTGTAGAGCGGTTCTTCATCACAAAAAACGGAGACTACATGAAGACGAAACTGCATCAACGCATCACATCCATGATGGCACTGGCCGGACTGGCGGTAGCCGGTGCCGGCTATGCGCAAACCGTCTTGCCGGGCAAGATAGAGGCGGAAAGCTACACCAGCATGAGCGGCGTCGCGCTGGAGGCGACCACCGACACCGGCGGCGGCAGCGACGTCGGCTGGATCGACGCCAACGACACCATGACCTACAGCATCAACCCCAGCAGCGCCGGCTGGTACACCGTGCAGTATCGCGTGGCTTCGGCCGGCGGCGGCGGCCAGGTCGTGCTGACCCAGAACGGCAAGGCGATCGGCGAAACCACAACGCTGCCCAGCACCGGCGGCTGGCAGACCTGGACCACCGTCAGCTCGCATGTGTTCCTGACCGCCGGCGTGCAAAACCTCACGGTGCAGGCCCGCACGGGCGGCTTCAACCTGAACTGGATGCAGTTTACGCCTGAGACCACCGGCGTGACCTTGCCGGCGATCCGCCAGAACGGCAAGTACTGGGTCGACACCGCCGGCAACCGCGTCAACCTGCGCGGCGTCAACCTGGGCAACTGGCTGGCGCTGGAGATGTGGATGATGAACTCCAACCTGTCCAACAACGGCGCCGGCATCGGCGACCAGTGCCACCTCGAGACTGCGCTCAGCGGGCGCTTCGGCGCGGCGGAAAAAGAGCGGCTGATGTCGGCCTATCGCGACAGCTGGATCACCAGCCGCGACTTCGACCTGATGAAGGGCATGGGCATGAACGTGGTGCGCGTGCCATTCCTGTACAGCCTGGTGGAAGACGACGCCAATCCCTACACGCTGCGTCCCGACGCGTGGAAATACCTGGACTTCGCCATCAACGAAGCCGAGAAGCGCGGCATGTACG
This sequence comes from Duganella sp. LjRoot269, assembly GCF_964254095.1. Classification (NCBI taxonomy): domain Bacteria; kingdom Pseudomonadati; phylum Pseudomonadota; class Betaproteobacteria; order Burkholderiales; family Oxalobacteraceae; genus Duganella; species Duganella sp. LjRoot269. The sequence continues at coordinate 3,274,322 of NZ_CAXUSL020000001.1, forward strand.
TGATCCTCGACCTGCACGGCGCGGTCGGCGGCCAGGCCGCCGCCAGCGAACAGCACGACGGCTGCGTCGGCGCGGCGCAGATGTGGACCAACAACACCTACCGCGACCGCACCAAATGGCTGTGGGACATGATCGCCAGCCGCTACAAGAACCGCACCTCGGTGGCGGCCTACGACCTGCTGAACGAGCCGTGGGGCACGGACGCCACCACCTTGGCCAACTTCGCCTATGAGCTGTTCAACGTGGTGCGGGCCAAGGATCCTTCGCACGTGATCCTGCTGCCGGGCCACAACTCAGGCATCGACGCCTACGGCAACCCGAACACGCGCGGCCTGACCAACGTGGCGTTCTGGATGCACTTCTACCCAGGCCTGTGGGGATGGAATGAAGTGCAGGGCGCCACCGCGCAGGCCAATATGCACGCCAACTGGCTGCACTGCAACACCAGCGGCACCGGCGAGACCTGCGACTGGAACAACAAGCTGACCGGCCTGGCCACGCCGTTCCTGATCGGCGAATTCCAGCCGTGGACGCTGACCGGCAGCTACGGCGGCCAGATCACGCGCAAGACCTACGACATCTACAATATGTACGGCTGGGCCGCGACCAACTGGGCCTACAAGACGGTCAGCTACGGCGGTTCCAACGGCGATACCAGTTCGTGGGGCTGGGGCATGGTCACCAACAGCAGCAACGGCGGCGGCTTCGGCGGGCTGGACGTGGGCAGCGCCACCAACGCCGCCATCGAGAGCTATTTCCGCGGCTTCGGCACCCAGCCATTGGTGCGCAATGAAAGCATCGCCTACTGGATGAACTGGAAGGCCGAGGCGGGCCAGCGCATCGAGGCGGAAATGTTCAACAACCACAGCGGCGTGCGCATGGAAACCACCACCGATGCGGGCGGCGGCTTCAACGTCAGCAACGTCGACACCAACGACTGGATGAGCTATCCGATCAACGTGCCGAAGACCGGCTGGTACAACCTGCAGTTCCGCGTCGCCAGCCCGAACAACGGCGGCCAGCTAGTGCTGAGCAAGAACGCCACCGACCTGGTGGCGCTGACGGTGCCCAACACCGGCGGCTGGCAGAACTGGACCACCATCACCGGCACCGTCTACCTGACGGCCGGCCAGCAGGACCTGGCGATCTTCGTGCGCGCGGGCGGCTGGAACATCAACTGGTGGTCGATGACGGCGCAATAGCGTCCGCCGCGCCGGTGTTGCCGATCTTGCGCAGCACCGGCGTCTTGAATTCGAAGCGCTTGATTTCGCCGACCATCAGCATGTAGCACAGCACGGTGACGGCGGCGTTGGCGCCGACGAACACCAGCGCGCCGGCGAACGAGCCGGTTTCCTGCAGGATGTAGCCGATGACGATGGGCGTGGTGATGCCGGCGGTGTTGCCGAAGGTGTTGAACAGCGCGCCGCTCATGCCGCCCGCTTCCTTGGGCGAGGTGTCCGCCACCACGGCCCAGCCCAGCGCGCCGACGCCCTTGCCGAAGAAGGCCAGCGACATCACCAGCACCACCAGCCAGTCCGCGTCGACGTAGTTACAGACGATCATCGACATCGCCAGCAGCATGCCGCCGACGATGGGCGTCTTGCGCGCCATCGACAGCGACTTGCCGGACTTGATCATGCGGTCCGAGATCACCCCGCCCAGCACGCCGCCGAGGAAGCCCGCCACCGCCGGCAGCGCGGCGACGAAGCCGGCTTTGAGGATGGTCATGTGGCGCTCGGTCACCAGGTAGACCGGGAACCAGGTCAGGAAGAAGTAGGTCAGCGTGTTGATGCAGTACTGGCCGATGTAGACGCCCAGCAGCATGCGGTTGCCCAGCAGCTGGCGGATGCAGGACCAGGTGTCGAGCTCGGTGGTGGCGGCGACCTTGTTCTTGCTTTCCAGGTCCACCAGCGCGCCGCCCGCCTCGATATAGGCCAGCTCGGCAGCATTGATCCGCGGATGATCCTTCGGCCCGTAGACGGTCTTGCGCCAGACGAAGGACATGACGATGCCCAGTGCGCCCATCACATAGAACACGCTTTGCCAGCCGAAGCTGTGCACCAGCCAGCCCATCAGCGGCGCGAACAGCACGGTGGCGAAGTATTGGGCCGAGTTGAAGATGGCGGCCGCCGTGCCGCGCTCGGCGGTCGGGAACCAGGCCGAAGCCAGGCGGCTGTTGCCGGGGAAGGAGGGCGCCTCCGCCGCGCCGATCAGCAGGCGCAGCGTGAACAGTGTGGCGACGGCGGCCGCGCCGGTGAGGAAGCCCACCGTGCCCATCAGCATGGTGAAGGTGGACCACAGGAAGATGCTGAAGAAATACGTGACCTTGGAGCCGAAGCGGTCCAGCAGCCAGCCGCCCGGCAGTTGCGCCAGCACGTAGGACCAGGCAAAGGCCGAGAACACAAAGCCCATCTGCACCGGCGACAGGCCGAGCAGCTTTTTCAGTTCCGGCCCGGCGATCGCGATGGTGGCCCGGTCCGCGTAGTTGATGGTGGTGACGGCGAACAGGATGGCCAGGATCAGCCAGCGGACGCGGCTGGCGGCGGGTTGTGGGGTCATGCGGTCTCCTTGCACTACTTGGTTATGATGGCCTATCATAGCTCAGATGTATGACATCGTACAACTGTGTTCTGGGGTGGCAGAGTCAAATTGACGGCGCGCGGCCGCCGTGCGACGATGCGGCCATGAGCAGCCTGTTTGAATGTAGTACGCTCGCGCCCGCGTGGCTGTGCCACCATCGCGACATCTTGCTGTACCTGGCGCCGTCGCTGTTGCTGGCGCTGCTGATCCGCGCCTTGTCGGCCCGCCATCCCTTCTTTTTCCTGTTCACGCTGGCCGGCACGGTGTGCCATGAATTGGCGCATTTCGTCGCCGGCTTGCTGACCGGCGCCCGGCCGGCCGCCTTCACCGTCATTCCGCGCCGCGTCGGGCAGGGCTGGGAACTGGGCTCGGTGCGGCTGACCCGGGTGCGCTGGTACAACGCGGCGCCGTCCGCGCTGGCGCCGTTCGTGGTCGTGGTGCTGCCGTTTGTGGTGGCCTGGTGGCGCACCCGCGCCGGCCTGCATTTCCAGTGGATCGACGTCGCCCTGGCGTTTGCCGTTGCGCCGCAGTTCCTGGCGTGCTGGCCGTCCACGGTCGACTGGAAAATTTCGCTGCGCTCGTGGCCTTACCTGCTGATCGCCGGCCTGGCGTGGTGGGCGATCGCACAGTGGGCGCCGTGGACTTAATGGTGTCCGGCCGCCGCGTTCAGCGGCCGCACCGGCGCCTCGACGGTGATGCTGCTGCGCACGTGGTTGGCGTCCTCCAGCTCCAGCGTTAGCGGCACCTTGTCGCCGTCCTGCATCACCTGCTTCAATTCCAGCAGCATCAGGTGATAGCCGCCCGGCATCAGCGTGACCGCCTGGCCGGCCGGCAGCGGCAAGCCGTCGATCTGGCGCATGCGCATGATGTCGTCGACCATTTTCATCTCGTGCACCTCGACCGCGCCGGCCAGCGGCGAACTGGCGCCGACCAGGCGGCCGCCGCCGGGCGAGGTCAGCGTCATGAAGGCGCCGGTGGCGTGTTGCTGCGGCACGGTGGCGCGCACCCACGGCTGGCTGACGGTCACCTGGGCGAAGGCGGGCAGGGCTGCGGCGAGCAGCAGGGTGAAGATTTTTTTCATTGGAACAGTCCTTTCAGGAAGCTGGTGGATTTTGCGGGCCGCATCAGCAGTTTCAGGTCGGCCGCGCATTGCTGGGCGGTTTGCTCGTGCTTGAAGGCGAGACGGATCTTGCCTGCGGCGTCGATCGCGTAGGTGATGGCGGTGTGATCCATCGTGTACGAACTGCCGCTGGGCACCTTGCGGTAAAAGATCTTGAAGTCTTTGGCGGCCTGGGCGGTTTGCCGGGCGTCGCCGCGCAGGCCGACGAAGCGGGGATCGAAGGCGCGCATGTATTCGGCCAGCAGCGCGGCGGTGTCGCGTTCGGGATCGACGGTGATGAACAGCACTTGCAGCTGGTCGCCATCGGCACCCAGCAGGCGCTTGATCTCGACCGCGCGCGACAACGCGGTCGGGCAGACGTCCGGGCATTGCGTGAAGCCGAAGAACAGCAGCACGTATTTGCCGCGGTAGTCGCGCAGCGAGACGGACTTGCCGCTGCTGTCGGACAGGCGGAAGTCCGGGCCGATGCTGCTGCCGGTGATGTCGATGCCGGTGTATGCCGGCGCGGCACGGGCAGCATGGGCGGCCAGCGGCAATGCCGCCAGCGCGGCGAGTAGGGTACGGCGATGCATAAATGATCCTGTCGATGAAATCCATGGGCGCACGCCGGCGGCGCCGGGATGGCGCGGCCAGTGGGTGCGAAGTCTCGGGAGTGTCAGGACAGGGCGGGCGGCCCGCGCGGCGCGGCGGAGGGCCAGATGTGCAGCGGGGAAGGCGACTGATAATGCAGCGGCGGATAGCGGTCATGGCCGGCCAGCATCATGACCAGTCCGCGAGCGGCGGGCGGCGGCGCGGCGCCGTCAGTGTGGATGGCGCACAGCACGCAATGCTTGATCGCGTGCGTGGCCGGAGGCGCCTGCTTCGACGGCGCAGCGCTGACGCTGCAAATCTCCAGCGCCAGCGGATCGCGCGACAATTGCGCCATCGCGTGGCCGATCGCCGGCGCAAGCAGGTTCAGCAGGATCGCGATGCAAACGATCAGGCTGCAGCTGCGCCGGTGCCGGAGAAATTTAACCATGCGCAAATTATAAAGCAGAACCGACCCGGGTTTTTTACCGAGTATTAGCGGAGCTTGAACACGCGTACCACTTGTTCCAGGTCGGCGGCCTGGTCCTGCAGCGCGTGGGCCGCTGCGGCGGCTTCTTCCACCAGCGCGGCGTTTTGCTGCGTCACCTGGTCCATCTGTGCGATCGCTTCGTGCACCTGGCCGATGCCGGCGCGCTGCTCTTCGCTGGCGCTGCTGATCTCGGCCATGATGTCGGTCACCCGGCGCACGCTGTCGACCACTTCGCGCATCGTCGTGCCGGCCTGTTCCACCTGCCGGCTGCCTACATCGACCTTGCTGACCGAATCGTCGATCAGCACCTTGATCTCCTTGGCCGCCGTGGCCGAACGCTGCGCCAGGTTGCGCACTTCCGACGCCACCACCGCAAAGCCGCGGCCCTGCTCGCCGGCACGGGCCGCTTCCACCGCCGCGTTCAGCGCCAGGATGTTGGTCTGGAAAGCGATGCCATCGATGACCGAGATGATGTCGACGATCTTGCGCGACGACTGGTTGATCGAGCCCATGGTGTCGACCACCTGCGCCACCACCTCGCCACCCCTGGCGGCGATGCCCGACGCGGCCAGCGCCATCTGGTTGGCCTGCGCGGCGTTGTCGGCGTTTTGCCGGACGGCGCTGCTCAGCTGCTCCATCGACGCCGCCGTCTCTTCCAGGCTGGACGCCTGCTGTTCGGTGCGCGACGACAGGTCGAGGTTGCCCGCGGCGATTTCGTTGGACGCGGTGGCGATCTGCTCGGCGCCCAGGCGCACCTGGCCCACCACGTTGGACAGGTTGTTGCCGATGCCGTTGAGCGCGCGCAGCACCAGGCCGATTTCATCCTTGTGGTCGATTTCCAGATGCACGTCCAGGTCGCCCTGGGCGATGCGGGTGGCGGCCGCCTCGGCGCGGCACAGCGGCCGCGTGACGTAGGCGCGCACCAGCAGGAACAGCAGCACGGCAAACAGCAGCAGCGCGGCCACGCCCAGCATGGCGTAGCGGTTGCGCAGCTGGCCGGCCTCGTGGGTGATTTCCTCGGTGTAGGTGCCGCCGACGATCAGCCAGTTCCACGGCTTGAAGGTGTGGAACTCGACCATCTTTTCGCGCGGCGCGTCGCCGTCCTTGTCGGCCCAGTCGTAGCGCATGCTGCCTTCCCCGGCCTCGAGCATCTCCTTGATGAACGGGCGGCCGTCGCTGCTGCGGGTGTCGATGACGTTGACGCCTTCCTTGGTCGGGTGCACCAGCTCGGTCCCCTGCGCCTTGCCGGGCGCGGCGTTGACGACGTAGATATAGCCGGTCTCGCCGATCCGGATGGCCTTGATTTTTTCCTTCAGCATGGCCATGTTCTTCGAGATGTCGAGGCCGATGAACAGCACGCCGATGACCTTGCCGCCGCTGTCCTTGATCGGGTCGTACTGGGTGATGTATTGCTTGCCGAACAGCGTGGCCAGGCCGATGTAGCTGCCGCCGGCGCGCAGCAGGCTGTAGCTCGGGTGCGCGTGGTCGAGCTGGGTGCCGACGGCGCGCTCGCCGTTTTCCTTCTTCAGCGACGTGCTGACGCGCACGAACTCGTCGCCGCTGGCGGCAAAGATGGTGGCGACCACGCCGGTGTCGCCGGTGAATTTGTCCGGGATGCTGAAGTCCAGGTTCAGCGTCTTGCCGTCGTGCTTGAGCGTGGGCGTGGGTTTGCCGCCGATGTCCACCGTGGTGTCCGGCTCCAGCGTGAACTTGCCGTTGGCGAAGCCGGCCGCGAACAGGCGGGCGAAGCTCGACGCCTCGTTGGTCATCGCCGCGTTGAACACCTCGACGGTATTGCTGATGCCGCCGAGCGTGCTGGCGACGTTGGCCTTGGCGCGCTCCTTCAGCATGGAAGAGGTGCTGGCGTTGATCAGCGTGAGCAATATCGCCAGGATGACGCAGAGCAGGCTCAGCGTGAAAATGGTTATCTTGCTGCCAACGCCCCAGCGGCGCGGATTCAGGGTAAAGGTTTGCATGTTTTTTTTTAGAGAAGGTACTGCTGATTGGGCTTGCTCTGCATCGAGCACGCTCCGGGGGCCGGGGAGCGACTGCTTCACGCTACAAAGCTACGAAACGCCTCGCGCAAGGGAGGCGTGGGGCTCTGCCGGAATACAGGGTGGCGGGGCCGTCAAAATATCAAGGCCGGAATAGTACCATATTTTTGCTGCAAAGCAACATAAATGTGGCGGCGCCCATTTCAGTCAGCCTTAAGCCAGGGCGGCGACACTGCGTTTTACCACTGTGATTACCAGTGCCGTTCTGCGGCTGCTATCCTGTAGAATGGAATCGCAGCGCCCGGCGCTGCGACTCACCGATCAATTGAATATCACGTTTCGGAGTAAGCCGATGAAGAAGCAAATGCTGTTGGTGGCCGTCCTTGCGGCCCTGTCAGTGCAGGCCGGCGCAGCCGTGCCGGAAAAAGCGGCTGCGGACACCGTCCTCAAGCCCCAGCCGGGCCAAACTCAGGCCGCCCTGTGGGCCTCACGGGTGCTGACCAAACTGCATTACAAATCCACGCCGCTGGACGATGCCATGTCGGAGAAGATCTTCGACCGCTACTTCAAGTCGCTGGACGCCGAAAAACTGTTCTTTACCCAGGCCGACATCGACCAGTACGCCATCGTGCGCACCCGCCTGGACGACGCCATCACCGGCGAGAACCTCAGCGTACCGTTTTCCATCTACAACCAGTACCAGCAGCGCTTCAACGAGCGCATCGCCTATGCGCGCGAGCTGCTGAAGACCAAGCCCGATTTCAGCCTCGACGAAAGCTACCAGTACGACCGCGAAAAGGCCGACTGGGTCAAGAGCGAAGCGGAAATGAAGGAACTGTGGCGCAAGCGCGTCAAGAACGACTGGCTGCGCCTGAAGCTGGCCGGCAAGGACGACAAGGGCATCCGCGAAACGCTCGACAAGCGCTACGACAGCTACGTGTCGCGCTCGCGCAAGCTGACCAATGAGGACGTGTTCCAGATCTTCATGAACGCCTACGCCATGTCGATCGAGCCGCACACCAACTACCTGGGCCCGCGCGCGTCGGAAAACTTCGACATCGCCATGCGCCTGTCGCTCGAAGGCATAGGCTGCGTGCTGCAGACCCGCGAAGACTACACCGTCGTGCGCGAAGTGGTGCCGGGCAGCCCGGCCGCGCTGTCGGGCAAGATCAAGGTCGGCGACAAGATCCTCGGCGTGGCCAAGGACGACAACTCGCCGATGACCGAAGTGCTGGGCTGGCGCATCGACGACGTCGTCGCGCTGATCCGCGGCCCGAAAGACTCGACCGTGCGGCTGGACATCCAGCCGGTCGACGCCGGCGTCGACGGCAAGCACACCACGGTCTCGCTGGTGCGCAAGAAAATCAGCATGGAAGAGCAGTCGGCCAAGAAATCCATCCTGGAAGTGAAGGACGGCACGGCCAAGCGCCGCATCGGCGTGATCTCGCTGCCGACCTTCTACCAGGACTTCGAGGCCCGCCGCAAGGGCGACAAGGACTTCAAGAGCGCGACCCGCGACGTGGCCCGCCTGCTGGGCGAGCTGAAGAAGGAAAAAGTCGACAACGTGCTGATCGACCTGCGCAACAACGGCGGCGGCTCGCTGAGCGAGGCGGTCGAGCTGACCGGCCTGTTCATCGACAAGGGCCCGGTGGTGCAGCAGCGCAACAGCGACAACAAGGTCGAAGTGGAAAGCGACGTCAACCCGGGCATGGCCTGGGACGGCCCGCTGGGCGTGCTGATCAACCGCGGTTCGGCCTCGGCCTCCGAGATCTTCGCGGCGGCGATCCAGGATTACGGCCGCGGCGTCATCATCGGCGAGCCGAGCTTCGGCAAGGGCACGGTGCAGACCATCTTCGGCCTGGACCGTTTCGCGCAGAACGACAAGGTGCATTACGGCGAGCTGAAGATGACGATCGCGCAATTCTTCCGCATCAACGGCGGCACCACGCAGCTGCGCGGCGTCACGCCCGACATCAAGCTGCCGACCATGGCCGATTCGGACACCTTCGGCGAGTCGAGCTACGACAACGCCTTGCCGTGGACCTCGATCAAGCCGGCGCCGTACATCCCGACCGGCGACCTGAAGGACATCGTGCCGCTGCTCGACAAGCGGCATGAAGCGCGCGTGGCCAAGGACAAGGACTTCCAGTACCTGTCGGAAGACATCGCCCTGGTCAAGAAACAGCGCAAGGACAACCTGATCTCGCTCAACGAAACGGTGCGCCGCAAGGAGCACGAGACCCAGGAAGCCCGCGCCAAGCTGCGCGAGGCGCGTTTGCTGTCGACCACGCTGGGCGCCGACGATCCGGTGCTGATCCCCGATCCGAAGGACGCGCTGAACAAGGCCATCTCGGCCAAGCCGGCCAGCGGCAAGGCGGCGCCATCGCCGAAGGTGGCCTCGGTCAAGGGCGCGCTGCGCACCGACGACGGCCTGCAGGGCGACGAGCGCTCGCTGACGGCGGAACTGGACGCGGAAAAAGCCGCCAAGGCCGCCAAGGACGTGCTGCTCAACGAAGCGGTGCACATCCTGGCCGACGAAGTGGGGTTGCTGAAAACCGACACCCGCATGGCATCGCGCGTGCTGCCTTACGCTGCCGACATCAACAAATAAGTCTCTCAGTTAGACCCCAAGCCCCGCGCCGGTCGCGGGGCTTTTTTTGTGTTATTCACCAATATTATGTCTGCTATTGCTAATATAAATTGGATCTATATACCGCGATGCAGCATCATTCACCTGTCTCCTCTATTCTCCTCCAAGGAAATAGATTTAGCCCGCTCCCGTAGCGGGCTTTTTTTGCTCAAAATTAAATGCGTACATGCAATAATGCCAGTCTCAACATTGCAACGTGCGAGCGACTGACACCGTGTCCCCAACTCAATTCAAATTAGCGGCGCTGGCACTGGCGCTTGGCGGCGCGCTGGGCGGCGGCGGGGCGGCCTATTTGCTGACGCATCAGGCCGGCGGCGCAGGCGGTATCGGCACCGTGGCGCGGCCGTCGGCGGCCCAGGGTACACAGCCGCACTGGAGCGCGCGGGTCACCACCGTTGCTGGCGACGGCATGCCGGGCGTGAACAACGGCAGCAACGGCCGCCGCACGCGCTTCTCCGATCCCTTCGGCGTGGCGCTCGACCAGGCCGGCAACCTGTACGTGGCCGACGGCGGCGACGGCAACAGCATCCGCAAGATCGGCCTGGACGGCGTCAGCACCACGCTGGCCGGCGCGGTCGAGGGCTACGCGGAAGGCAGCGGCAAGGCGGCCGCCTTCCACACCCCGTCCGGCCTGGCGATCGACGCCGCCGGCAACCTGTACGTGGCCGACACCGGCAACAACGCCATCCGCAAGGTGACGCCCGACGGCGTGGTGTCGACCCTGGCCGGCGACGGCATCGCCGGCAACAAGGACGGCCGCGGACCCAACGCGCAATTCAACGGACCGCTGGGGGTGGCGGTGGACGCGAACGGCGTGGTCTACGTGGCCGACAGCTACAACGACCGCATCCGCCGCATCACGCCCCAAGGCGACGTCACCACGCTCGCCGGCGGCGGCCGCGCCGGACTCAGGGACGGTGCGGCGGCGCAGGCGCTGTTCGACACGCCGGGCGGGCTGGCGATCAGCGCCGCGGGCGACCTCTACATCGCCGACACCGGCAATGACGCGATCCGCAAGCTGGACAAGGCCGGCAACGTCAGCACCGTGGCCGCGGCGAAGGAGGACGACCGCAACTCGCTGCTGCGCTCGCCGGTCGCGCTGGCGCTGACGGCGGACGGCTATCTCTACCTGGCCAGCAATTCGCACGGCCGCATCGCGCAGATCACGCCGGCCGGCGAAGTCGTCGCCCTGGCCGACGCCGACCATCCGGCCCGGCCGGAAGTGGGCGCCGACGGCGCCGTGCGCCTGTACGCGCCGCGCGGCATGGCGCTGGCCCGGGATGGCTCGCTGTTCGTCACCGACGGCGCCACGTTCCGCCTGCATCACGTGGCGCAGGCGCTGGCGGGGCAGGCCGCCGCGCCGGACGAGCCGCCGGCCGGGCTGCCGGCGCACGGCGCCACGATGCTGTGGCCGGTCAAGCCGCAGGACAAGGCGCACGAGGTGGTCGGCCTGATGGGCGAGGTGCGCGGCAATTTCGACGGCGAAAGCCGCGACCATTTCCACTCCGGCATGGACGTGCAGGCCGCGATCGGCACGCCGGTGCTGGCCATCACCGCCGGCAAGATCAGCGACCCGCATGCGTCCTGGAGCTATGGCGAATTGTCCGAAGGCCTGGCGCTCGACGGCCTGCGCTACATCCACATGCGCGTCGGCCGCGACGCGAAGGACAAGCTGCTCGACCCGCGCTTCCAGATCCTGAAGAATGAGAAGGGCGCGCCCGAATCGGTGCGCGTCAAGCGCGGCACGCGCTTCGTCGTCGGCGAGACGCTGGGCACGGTCAACCGCATGGCGCACGTGCACCTGGACTACATGCCGAACGGCGGCGCGGTCAATCCGCTGAGCTTGCCGTTCATCGATCTCGAGGACACCATCGCGCCGCAAATCCAAAGCATCGCGCTGGTGGACGGCAGCGGCGTGGCGCTGAAGGAAAAGGTCGGCGGCCGCCTGCTGGTCAAGCGCAGTCTGGGCCAGGTGCAGATCGTCGTGGACGCCTTCGACCAGATGAACGGCGACCAGGCGCGCCGGCGGCTGGGCTTGTTCAAGCTGGGCTACCAGCTGCTGAACGCGGACGGCGAGCTGATCCCCGGCATGGAACAACCGGTCATCACGCAGCTGTACGACCGCTTGCCGCGCAATCGCGACGCGGTGAAGGTCGCGTACGCGGCATCGAGCGGCATCACCGTGCACGGCGCCGCCGAGACGCGCTTCGCCTACGCCATCAACAACAAGCTGATGCACGGCGCGCTGACGCCTGGCACCTGGAACGTCGGCGCCTTAGGTCCCGGCAACTATACCTTGCGCATCATCGCCGAAGACTATGCCGGCAACGCCGCCACCAAGGGGCGCGATCTGGCGATTACGGTGGACTAGTCTTTGGCGAAGTAGTTTGCGCAGTCAGGCTCGGTATCATTCGCTCTGCAGACAAGCGTTGCAGGCGGCTTCGGTGTAGCGCGACTGGCAGACGCGTTCTCCCGGATACTTGCGCTCGTATTCTTTTTGCTGGGTGCAGGTGGCGGGGGAGAGCGGGGCGATGACCGGTTGCTGGTGCGTGACGCCCGCCTTGTCGGCGACGCTCAGGCGCGAGCCGTTGCTGTCCGAGCGCAGTTCGATCGAGCTGCCCGCCGTCCACAGTTTCATCGCGCTGGCCTGGCTCTGATCGGGGCCGGCGACGAACAGCGCGGCCTGGCGGTATTTGGAATCCAGCGTCAGCATGACGTTGCTGCCCTCGTCCTGCGTCACGTAGCCGCCGCGCTCGATGCCTTCCTCGTCGTAGAGCATCACGCCGGCCGCCTTCGAGCCGCGCTTGGACACGCGCCCGCCGGCCATGACGGCATCCGGCAAGTCGCCGCCGAGGCGGGCGCGTATCACGCCTTTGCCATCGACCACCACCACTTCCCTGTCCTTGACGCTGTCGAACACAGCGTTCCTGATGCTGTTGCCGGCGATCGCGCCGCCGCCCAATGCCAGCAGCAAGCCCAGCACCCACAAGCCGTTCTGGCGGTTGATCTTCTTGCGCAGGCGGGCGTTTTCCTGCTCGCAGGCGAGGATGCGTTGTTCAAGCTGATTGTCCATGAAAGTCCCTGAATGGCGGAATCCGCAGTTTACCGGACATGCACACTGTTGCGCGCCGGCGTTGACAAAAAATATTTATCGGAATATATTTTGTGAATGGGATTGGAATCGTTTCCAATTCTAACAAACGACTGAGCCCGGGCGACGACCTGGCCGGCACGGAGACTGTAGGTACAGGCGAAACGCCTCGTAGCGCGGGGTACTCTTGCGCCCAAAATTTACGCTGAGCCCAGCTTCATTCTCCTCGCCGCAAGCGGTTAAGCCGGCATCACGACGATGCCGGTGAAGGTGCGGGCCGGACGTCCGTCCGGTCCGAAAACGAGGAAGTGTGAATACGAGGGAGTCACTGTGAAAAAACCAAAAATCGTTCTGTCCGCCGTCGCCGCCGGCATCCTGATGGCGTATGGCGCGCAAGTTTCGGCCAGCGTCACCAGTCCGGTCATCGGCGCGCTGTTGTGGTCCGACGAGTTCAATGGCACTACGCTCAACACCAGCGTGTGGACCACGTACGACGGCAACGGCTGCCAGATCAACCTGTGCGGCTACGGCAACCAGGAACTGGAATACTACAGCCCGAACAACCTGTCCATCGTCAACGTGCCGTTCGAGGGCGGCACGCGGGCGCTGGCGATCAAGGCGCAGAACCAGACGGTGGGCAGCAACGTCTTCACCTCGGGGAAGGTCGACTCCCGCGGCAAGGTGCAGGTGCAGTACGGCATGGTCGAGATGCGCATCGCCACGCCGCAGCTGGGCGTCGGCCTGTGGCCGGCCGCCTGGATGCTGGGTACCAGCCCGCAGACCTGGCCGCGCAACGGCGAGATCGACATCATGGAAATGGGCCACAAGGCCAGTAGCCGCGCCGCCGCCGGCTCGCCGACGCCGGGCATCGACAACTTCACCGGCTCCAACGTGATCACCTGGCAGCAGGCCGCCTGTGTGCCGGGCAACGAGAGCTGCGCCGCCTCCACCGCGTGGCAGACCAAGAACTGGTACACGCCGGGCCAGTCGCTGGCCAACCGCTTCGTCATCTACCGCTTCTACTGGACCGAGTCGCAGATGCGCTTCACGGTGATCGACAACGGCGTCGAATACGATATGTACAACAGCCCGCTGCCGGTCAACTCGACCGCGCTGCAGTCGCCGTTCTACCTGCTGTTCAACCTGGCCGTGGGCGGCAACTTCACCGACGCCGCGACGCCGGCGCAGGTGACGGCGCCGTTGCCGGGCACCATGTACGTCGACTATGTGCGCGTGTACCAGCTGGACGGCAAGGGCTCGGTCAAGCTGGGCAACCAGACGCCGGCCGAGGTCGGCAAGTTCGGCGTGTTCACCGACAACACGGTGGTCAACAACAAGCTGCAGGCCGGCGTCACGTCGGACGTGTTTGTGTGGAATAACGCCTCGGTATCGGCCGGCACGCTGCCGCCTTACGAGGGCAGCAACTCGATGTCGTGGAGCTACAACACGCCGGGCCAGTGGTTCGGCGGCAGCGTCGAGTCGCTCGCCGCACGCGACATGAGCAATTTCCGCAACGGCACGATGAAGCTGAAGATCAAGATCCCGGCCAATGTCGCCTTCACCATCGGCGTGCAGGACACCTACACCAACCAGAACTCGGTCAAGTTCCCGGCCAACGCCACCACCTACGGGCTGGTGCGTAACGGCGACTGGGGCACGGCGACCATCCCGGTGGCCGACCTGGCCGGCAGCAAGATCGCGCTGCAATCGATGCTGGACCTGTTCCAGATCGCCAGCGACGGCGCCGCGTTGCCAAGCTCGGCATTCCAGATGGCGATCGACGACATCATCTGGGATACCGGCGTGCCGACGCCTACGCCGACACCGACCCCAACTCCGACGCCGACGCCGACACCTACGCCTACACCCACTCCGACCCCGACTCCAACGCCGACCCCGACGCCAACGCCAACGCCAACGCCGGCCCCAGCCGTCCAGCAAACCAGCGCGACGATGCTGAAGTTCTCGCTGAACTCGACCAGCTGGGCCGACGTGCACTACACCGTCAACGGCGCCGGACAGCTGAACGTGCGGATGACGCAGAACGCCGGCGTCAACAGCTACACCGCCAGCGGCCTGAAGATCGGCGACGTGGTGAATTACAGCTTCACCTACTGGGACACGGCGCATAACTACGCAGTCGACACCGCGCAGCAAAGCTACACGATGAAGTAAGCCTCCCAGCAGTATCCGGCAGTACCGGGCCGCCGTGCAAGGCGGCGGCCTTTCACAAAATCTCCCATTCCGTCGCCCTATAAAAATGCAGCTATCCTGAACGGGATATGCGGTACAATTATTTGAACGATCGTGCTTTTTTGGCGGATCATAAGAAGACGGAGACAGCATGGATTTGAATTACACGGCTGCGGATCTGGCGTTTCGCGACACGGTACGCGCCTTCCTCGACGCCAACCTGCCGAGCGACCTGCAGAAGAAAGTCCGCAATCACCTGCGGCTGAGCCGCCAGGATTATGTGCGTTGGCACCAGATCGTCGCCCGGCAGGGCTGGGCCGCGCCGGCCTGGCCGGTCGAACACGGCGGCCCGGGCTGGAGCGCGACGCAGCGCCACATCTGGGAAGAGGAATGCGCCCGCGCCGGCACACCGCCCATCCTGCCGTTCGGCGTCAACATGGTGGCGCCGGTGATCATGGCCTTCGGTAACGAGGCGCAGAAAGCCCACTACCTGCCGCGTATCCTCAGCTGCGAGGACTGGTGGTGCCAGGGCTATTCCGAGCCCGGCTCCGGCTCCGACCTGGCGTCGCTGAAAACCACCGCCGAGCGCGACGGCGACCACTACATCGTCAACGGCCAGAAGACCTGGACCACGCTGGGCCAGCACGCCGACATGATCTTCTGCCTGGTGCGCACCGACAGCACTGTGCGCAAGCAGGAGGGCATTTCCTTCCTGCTGATCGACATGAAAACCCCCGGCATCACCGTGCGTCCCATCATCATGCTCGACGAAGACCACGAGGTGAACGAAGTCTTCTTCGACAACGTCAAGGTGCCGGTGCAGAACCTGATCGGCCAGGAAAACAAGGGCTGGACCTACGCCAAGTACCTGCTGGGCCACGAGCGCACCGGCATCGCGGCGGTGGGCCGTTCCAAGCGCGAACTGTTGTTCCTGAAGAAGATCGCCTCCGAACACTACAAGCACGGCAAGCCGCTGCTGCAGGACCCGGTGTTCGCGGCCAAGGTGGCCAACCTGGAGATCGAGCTGATGGCGCTGGAAACCACGGTGCTGCGCGTGATCACCAAGGAATCGCACGCGCCCGGTCCGGAAGCGTCGCTGCTGAAGGTGCGCGGCTCGGAGATCCAGCAGATGCTGACCGAACTGATGGTCGAGGCGCTGGGCCCGGACGCGCTGCCGTTCGACACCGACTACCTCGAAGGCAAGGCCGACCACGCCGTCACCGGCGACGATGCCGCCGCGCCGCTGGCCGGCTACTACTTCAATTTCCGCAAGACGTCGATCTATGGCGGTTCGAACGAGATTCAGAAAAACATCATCACCCAGATGATCCTGGGACTGTGAGAGGGCGCAATGGATTTTAATTTAAAAGAAGAGCAGCAGCAGTTCGCCGATGCCTTGCGCCGCTGGATAGCCAAGGACTACGGCTTCGACGTGCGCCACCGCATCATCCATTCGCAGAGCGGCGTCTCGGACGTGGCCTGGAGCACGCTGGTCGAGCTGGGCATGACGGCCTTGCCGGTGCCGGAGGAGCAGGGCGGCTTCAACGGCAGCGCGGTCGACCTGTGGGTGGTGATGCAGGAACTGGGACGCGGCCTGGTGGTCGAGCCGTACTTCGCCACCGTGTGGGGCACGCAATTCCTCAAGCTGGCCGGCAACCAGCACCATGTTCTGGAGGAGGTCGCCAGCGGCGAGCTGAAACTGGCGGTGGCGCTGGGCGAGAAGCATTCGCGCCACGAGCTGAGCGACGTCAAGACCATCGCCAGCATCAACGGCGAAGGCTACCGCATCGACGGCACCAAGACCGTGGTGATCCATGGCGGCCAGGCCGGCGCGCTGATCGTATCGGCCCGCAGCGCCGGCGCCCAGCGCGACACCAACGGCATCAGCCTGTTCCTGGTGCCGGCCGACACGCCGGGCGTGATCGTGCGCGACTACCGCACCATCGATGGCCAGCGCGCGGCCACCGTGCAGTTCAGCCACGTGGCGGTGCCGGCGTCGGCGCTGCTGGGCAAGCTGGGCGGCGGCTGGGACATCCTCGACGAGGCGGCCGACTACGGCGCCAGCCTGTTGTGCGCGGAGGCGGTCGGCGCGATGGACGCGTTGTTTGCCGCCACGCTGGACTACCTGAAGACGCGCAAGCAGTTCGGCACGCCGATCGGCGGCTTCCAGGCGCTGCAGCACCGCATGGCCGACATGTACATCCACCTGGAACAGGCACGCTCGATGGCGATGCTGGCGGCCGCGCGCATGTCCTGCGGCGACGCCGAGGAGCGCCGGCGCGTGGTGTCGGCGGCCAAGGTGCGCATCGGCCAGGCGGCCAAGTTCATCGGCCAGCAGGCGGTGCAGCTGCACGGCGGCATGGGCGTGACCGACGAACTGCCTGCCGCGCACCACTTCAAGCGCCTGACGATGATAGAAATGACCCTGGGCGATGTCGACCATCACCTGGAGCGCTTCACCGCCCAGCGCGGCTTCCAGCAGCACTCGTGACGGCCGCGCGCCGCGCTTGACGGATTAGGCGGCGCCGTCGGCGCCGCTGTCGCCGGAGAGGCTCAGGCAGTAGCGGTTGCGGCCGCTCTGCTTGGCACGGTACAGATTGTTGTCGGCCGAGCGTACCAGGCCGCCCGAATCGGTGCTGTCCATCGGCGGCAGCACGGTGGCCAACCCCATGCTGACGGTCACCTGCGGCGCCGTCGGCGACGCCAGGTGCGGTATCGCCAGCTTGCGCACCTCGTCGAGGATGCGCCGCGCCACCACCTCGGCCCCTTCCAGCCCTTCCTGCGGCAGCAGCAGGATGAATTCCTCGCCGCCGTAGCGCGCCAGCTTGTCCTGCGGCCGCGAGGCGCAGCGCGCCATCGCCGCGCTGACCTGCTGCAGGCAAATGTCGCCGGCCTGGTGGCCGTAATGGTCGTTGTACAGCTTGAAATGGTCGATGTCGATCATGATCACCGACAGCGGCAGGCCGGCGCGCGCGCAGCGGCGCCATTCGGCCTCCATGGTGTCGTTGAAGCTGCGGCGGTTGGCCACGCCGGTCAGGCCGTCGGTCATGCTCAGTTCGCGCATGGCGTCGGCCTGGCGCTTGATGGTCAGCTGGCTGCGCACGCGCGCGCGCACCACCGCCACGTTGAACGGCTTGCTGATGAAATCGACGGCGCCGGCCTCCAGCGCGCGTGTTTCATCCTCCGGCTGGCTCAGCGCGGTGACGAAAATGATGGGGATGTCCTGCAGGCGCGGCGAGGCGCGCATCGCCGCGCAGACCGCGTAGCCGTCCATACCGGGCATGACGGCGTCCAGCAGGATCAGGTCGGGCCGTTGTTCCTGGGCGATGTCGAGCGCCTTCTCGCCGTCCAGGGCGAACAGCACTTCGTGCTCGTCGCGCAGCGCGTGGTGCAGGATCTGGATGTTCTCCATGGCGTCATCGACCACGAGTATCCGCCCATTTCTGGCGAGGTCGGTCCAACTCATGCGCTTTCCTTTCGCTGCAACAGGTCTACCACAATTTGATGCGCGGCGCGGAAATTCAACGTCTCCACCGCTTCGGCCAAGGCTGCGGCTTGTTCGGCCGCCGCCAGCGCCGGGCGCAGTTGCTGGAAGTGCTCCAGGGCCTTCAGGTTGTTATTCTGAAGCAAACTTTGTAACTCCGCCAGCTTTTGCGGCAAGTCGGAGTCTACACTGTTGCTTGGAAGAACATCCGGCGTCGGGGGCGGCGCCGACAGCTGGCGGGCGCCGCCGGCGACCACGTCCAGGGCCTGCGCCAGTTGCGTCAGGGCCCGGTCCAGGGCCTCGTTCAGCGCCGGCGGCGTGCCACCGTCCGGAGCGGCGCCGGCTTGTCGCAACGCCGTTTCCGCCTCGGCCGCCAGTCCGGCGACGGTGCCCGCGCCCAGGTTGGCGGCCACGCCGCGCAGCCGGTGCAGCGCCTGCGCCGCCTGCGGCAGCCGGCCGGCCGCCAGCAGCGCGCGCACCTCGCCGACGGTGCCGCCCTGCGATTGCTCGAAGCGCTTGAGCAGCGCGACCAGGGCGTCGTAGTTGCCGCCGAGGCGTGCCAGCGCGGCGGCGCGGTCGATGCCGGGCAGGGCTTCCGCCGGCGCGGTCGGGGCCGTGGCGGTTCCCGCCTGCGCCGCAGCCGGAAGGGCGACGGCGGGCGCGGCGCCCTGCGCGGCAAGGGGCGCGGACGGCACCAGCCGGGTCAGCACGCCGAGCAGTTCCTCGACGTCGATCGGCTTGGCGACATGGGCGTCCATGCCGGCCTCGTCGGCGAGGCGGCGGTCGTCCTCCATCACGTTGGCGGTCATCGCGACGATCGGCAGCCGCGCCAGCAGCGGGCCGCCGGCGCGGATCGCCACGGTGGCGTCGTAGCCGTTCAGCACCGGCATCTGCACGTCCATCAGCACCACGTCGCAGCGCTCCGGCGCGTCCAGCAGCGCATCGACCGCCAACTGGCCGTTGGCCACCGTCTCGACCACGGCCCCCGCGTGCAGCAGGATGAACTGCGCCACCTCCTGGTTGATTTCATTGTCTTCCACCAGCAGCACGCGCACGCCGTCGAGTCGCCCATGCAGCGGCGACGGCTCGTCCGGGCCGGCGCCGGCGATGCCCTTGCCGGCCAGCACCGCCTGCACCTGTTCCAGCAACGACGCCGGGCTGGCCGGCTTGGCCAGCACGCCCGCCAGGCCCAGGCGGCCGGCTTCGCGCGCCTGCGCGGCGGCCGCGTGCTCGGCCACCATCAGCAGCACCGGCGGCAGCGGCAGCGCCTGGGTCGCGTGGATGTGCTGCAGCAGCGCCGCGCCGTCCATGCCCGGCATGTCCTGGTCCAGCAGCAGCAGGTCGTAGGGACGCTGCTGGCGCACGCTGTCGTGCAGCAAGGCCAGCGCCGGTTCGGCGCCGGCGGCGCCGGCGGTCCGCCAACCCCAATGGCGGCAGGCGCTGTGCAGCGCCTGGCGCACGCTGGCGCGGTCGTCGACGATCAGCACCGACAGCGCGCGCCCGGCCTCCGGCGCGGCGGCCGGTGCCGCGCATTCGAGCGGGCAGGTGAACACGAACTCGGAGCCCAGGCCGGGCTCGCTGCGCACGCTGATGGCGCCGCCCATCATGTCGGCCAGCTGGCTGCAGATCGCCAGGCCGAGGCCGGCCCCGCCGAAACGCCGGCTGCTGCTGCTGTCGGCTTGCGAGAAGGCGTCGAAGATATGCGCCAGCGCCTCGGGGGCGATGCCGATGCCGGTGTCGCGCACGCTGAACTCGATCAGCGCGGCGCGGTCGCCCGGACGCGCCGTCTGCGGCGCCTGGCGCACCTGCAGCACCACCTCGCCCTGTTCGGTGAACTTGATGGCGTTGCCGATCAGGTTGAGCAGTACCTGCTGCAGCCGCATCGGGTCGCCCGCCAGCGTTGTCGGCAGCTGCGGATCGATGTCGTAGACCAGTTCGATGCCCTTGTCCCACGCACTGCCGCCGACCAGCACGCTGATGCTGGCGAGGATGTGGTCGAGCCGGAACTCCGCATGCTCCAGCGTCAGCTGGCCGGTCTCGACGCGGGCGAAGTCCAGCACGTCGTTGACCAGTCCCAGCAGCGATTGCGTGGCCAGCTGGATCTTGTCGAGATTGGCACGTTCGCGCGGTGCCAGCGGCGCTTCCTCCAGCAGCCGGGTGAGGCCGATGATGGCGTTCATCGGGGTACGGATTTCATGGCTCATATTGGCCAGGAACGCGCTCTTGGCGCGGCTGGCCGCCTCGGCGCGGTCGCGCGCCAGCACCAGCTCCTCGTTGAGCTCCTGCAGGTGCAGCTCGGTTTCCTTCAGTTCGGTCACGTCGGACACCAGCACGAAGAAGCCCTGCACCTGCGACGCCGCATCGACATCGGGGATGTAGTTGACCCAGGTGTGGCTGACGTCGCCGGACGGCCAGCGCAGCTGGCCGGCAAAGCCCTGCGGTTCGCCGCGCAGCGCGGCCTGCACATAGGGCGCGACGTCGGCGTACTGGTCCGGGCCCAGCACGTCGGGCATCAGCGCGTCCGCCATGGCGTCGGCGCCGCGCTGGTACCATTCGCGGAAATAGCGGTTGGCGAAGCGGCAGCGCAGGCCGGCGTCCCAGTAGGCCACCATGCCGGGCAGGTTGTCGGTCACGGTGCGGACGAAATGCTCGCTTTGCGCCAGTTGCGCCACCGTCGCCCGCAGCGCCTCCTTGGCCTGCTTGCGCTCGGTGATGTCGGTCGCCAGGCCCAGCACGTGGGTGGCGGCGCCGTGCTCGTCGCGCAGCGCCACCTTGAGCGTGGTCAGGTAGCGCGTTTCGCCGCGGGCGTTGGTGACCGGCTCCTCGGGGATCGCGGTGACCGCGCCGGGCGCCGAGGCCAGCACCCGCCGGTCCGCCTCGGCAAACATGGCGGCCTGCTCGGCCGGCACGAAATCGGCGTCCTGCATGCCGAGCATGCGCGAGCCGTCCTCCATGCCCAGCAGTTGCGCGCCGAAGCGATTGAACATCTCGTAGTGGAGGTCGGCGGCGCGCTTGACGAAGACCATCGCCGGAATATTTTCCACCACCGAGCTCAACAGCTGACGCGACTGCCGCAACTCCGCCTCCACGCGTTTCTGCTCGGTCACGTCCAGCAGCAGGCCGGTGATGGCGATGATACGGCCGTCGGTGCCGAACTGCGGATAGTAGCTGACCACCCAGTGGCACAGCTGATCCGGCGACGCCGCCGGATAGCCGGAACGGGGCTGGCCGGTCAGCGGGCGGCCGGTGTCGAGCACGGTGCGGTAGTCGGCCAGCACGCTGCGTCGCACGTCGGCGTCGTCTATCATGTCGGCCACGTGGCGCCCCAGGTGGGCCACCACCGGCTGGCGGTTCAGCGCTGCCAGGTAGTCGTTGATGCGGATCACGCGCAGCTCGCTGTCGACGTAGCTCAGGCCGACGGGCGCGGTGGCGTACAGCGTTTCAAGCTGGGCGCGGTTTTTTTCCAGCTGCACGGTGCGCTCGGCCACCAGCTGCTCCAGTTCCTCGTGATGGCGGCGCAGGTCGTCCTCAAGCGCGCGGAAGGCGGCGCCGACCGCCTCGGCCTCGCGGAAGGTCAGCGCCGGCAGGCTGAACGGTGTGCCGCTGGCCAGCGCCTGCGCGGGCGCCACCAGGTCGCGCACCGAGCCGGCGATGCGGCCGCCGACCCACCACGCCAGCGAAAAACCGGCCAGCAGCACGCCCGCCATGGTCAGCGAGATCATCGTGACGGCGCTGAGCAACTCCTGCAGCGCCTGGTCTTGCGGCGTGGCGATGGCGACCGTGGCGCGGCTGACCGGCGAGCGGCTGAAGCCGAGATAGATGGGCGTGCCGTCCGGCGCCTGATCCTCCAGCAGCGCCTCGTCGGACTGGCGCAGCCGTGTCCGCAGCTTGGGATCGGCCGCCTGGCCCAGCAGCAGGCGCGGACCGCCGGCCTGGGCCACGATGACGCCGTCGGCGTCGTACAGGGTCATCGTCTGCTGGGCGGTGAGCTGCTCGTCGCGCAGGATGCGCGGCAGCCGGTCCGCCTTGAGCACGGCGGTCAGCGCGTACGCCACGCGGCTGTCGATCAACACCGGCACGTCGACCGCCAGCAGCGCGCTGCCCTCGACGTAGACCACCGACAGCTGCTGGCGCGCGCTGGCGAACAGCGGCGCCAGGCGGCGTTCGTTGGCGGCGGCATTGAGGCTGTCGGGCAGCGTTGCGCCGACCTGCATCACGGCCTGGCCGGCGGCGTCGCTGAGGATGAACTGGGAGGCGGGAAACTGCGGCCCCAGCAGGGCGCCGGCTTGCACCCGGACCGTGGCCAGGTCGGCCCCGCGCAGCGCGGGCGCGGTGGCCAGCGCGCGCGCCGCGCTTTCGCTCTGCAGCAGGTCGCGGTCGATGGCGGCGGCCACCATGCGCGCCGACTTCTGCGTGTCTTCCATCAGGTTGTCGCGCTCGCGCAGGTAGAACTGGCGCACCACGGCGCCGAAGCCGATCACCGTCGGCAGCGCGCAGGCCAGCACCAGCAGGGCGATCTGCGAGCGGATGGATGGCAGGCGGTGGCGGATGGTTACTGGCACGCGTAAGACCCCGGACGATATCGGTGCATGGGACTGGCAGCACGATAGTAGCCGAGGCCGGCGGTTTCAGAAAGCGATTTGTCCATGACGGCGCGCCGCCGCCACAGGTCTCAGATCGGCTTGCCGCAGGCGTAGGACCAGCCCAGCTCGGCCATCGGCCGCGCCATCCTGCCCGATTCCAGCGCCTGGGCGCTGGCGGCGGTGCCGTCGACGTAGCGCTTCATGATGCCTTGCATGATACTTGCCAGGCGGAACATATTGAACGCCAGGTAGAAATTGAAGTCTTCCAGGCGGATGGTCTTGCCGGTGCGCTCGGCGTAGCGGGCGATGTATTGCTGCTGCGTGGGGATGCCCAGCGCCTGCAGGTCCAGCCCGGCGATGCCGCGGAACTGGCCCGGCTCGATATGCCAGCTCATGCAGTGGTAGGAGAAGTCGGCGAACGGGTGGCCCAGGGTCGACAGCTCCCAGTCCAGCACGGCCAGGATGCGCGGCTCGGTCGGATGGAACAGCATGTTGTCGAGGCGGAAGTCGCCGTGGACGATGGAGATGTCCTCGCCCGGCGGGATGTTGTCGGGCAGCCAGGCGATCAGCTGGTCCATGGCGGCGATGGTCTCGGTCTGCGAGGCCAGGTACTGCTTGCTCCAGCGCTCGATCTGGCGCGCGAAGTAGTTGCCCGGCTTGCCGTAGTCGGCCAGGCCGATGGCCGCGTAGTCGACCGTGTGCAGCTGGGCGATCACGCGGTTCAGTTCATCGTAGATGGCGGCGCGCTCGGCCGGCGTCATGCCGGGCAGGGCCTGGTCCCACAGCACCCGGCCCTCGACGAATTCCATCACGTAGAAGGCGCGGCCGATGATACCCTCGTCGGTGCACAGCGCGTACTGGCGCGCGGCGGGGAAGCCGTTCTTGCTCAGCGCGTCCATCACGCGGTACTCGCGCTCGATGGCGTGCGCCGACGGCAGCAGCTTGGCGGCCGGCGCCGGCTTGGTGCGCAAGACGTAGTGCTGGCCGCCGATGCTGAGCTTGAAGGTCGGATTCGACTGGCCGCCCTTGAACTGCTCGACCGTCAATTCGCCGGCCGGATAGCCTTCCACATGCTGGCGCAGATACGCGTCCAGCGCCGCCACGTCGAACTGGTGGCGCGCCGACACCGCCTTGGTACCGATGAATTCCTCGAACATGCTGTCTCCCGCGTTTGTGAGTATGCGCTATTCTAGTCGAATAAAAGTACGCGCGTGCTTTTATTTTTGCAGATCGAGTTCAAAGGTGGCACAGGGGGTGTTGTAGTGGGTTTCGATACCGCGATAGAGCATGCCGAGGCGGCGCATGACCGCGATCGAGGCCAGGTTGCGCGGGTAGGCGACCGCCATCAGCCGTCGTTCGCCGCCCAGGCGCGCGTGCTCGACGGCGGCCTGCGCCGCTTCCGTGGCGTAGCCGAGGCCCCAGCAACTGCGCCGCAGCCGCCAGCCGATTTCCGGCACGCCCCCGATGCGCGCCTCGAGCGGCTGCAGCGCGGCGGCGCCGACCATGGCGCCGTCGTCGCGGCGCAGCAGCGCCCACCACGACATGCCGTGTTCGGCCCAGCGCTGCTGCACGGTGGCGATCATCAGCTGGCTTTGCGGCAGCGACAGCGGCGCGCCGTCGCCGATGTAGGCCATGACGGCGGGATCGCCGTTGACGGCGTGCAAGCCTTCGAGGTGCTGGTCCGCAAGCGGAACCAGTTGCAGGCGGGAGGTGAGCAGGGTGGTCATGAAGGCGGAGACGGTGCCGTTGGTGGAAAACACCGTCCAGCTTGCGCCGGTCAAGTATCCGGCGCATGTCTCCGCTGTCACGTATTGTGACGAGTTGTATGGTATTGCGCTGCGCTACTCGCCGTCCTCGCCGGCGGTTTTTTCCTTGTCCTCTTTAGTCTTCACGCCGCGCCGGGCAAGCCCCTCTCTCAGCAGGAATTCTATTTCCGCATTCACGCTGCGCAAGTCACGCGCGGCCAGGCGCTGCAGGTCTTCCCACAGCGCGGGGTCTATCCGCAAGGGATAGGCTTTTTTACCGGGACTCGCCATGCTGTTCGGCCGCTAGTTATAGAGGGTGCCCGTGTTGATGATGGGCTGGGTTTCCTTGTCCGAACACAGCACCACCAGCAAATTGCTGACCATGGCCGCCTTGCGCTCGTCGTCCAGCTCGACGATGCCGCGCTCCGACAGCCCGTTCAGCGCATTCTCCACCATGCTCACGGCGCCGTGCACGATCTTGGCGCGGGCGCTGATGATCGCCTCGGCCTGCTGGCGCCGCAGCATGACCTGGGCAATCTCGGGGGCATAGGCCAGGTGGGTGAGCTTGGCGTCCAGCACCTCGACGCCGGCCGCCTCGAATCGCGCCTGCAGCTCGCACTTGAGGGCGTCGGCGACCACATCCATGCCGCCGCGCAGCGTGGTTTCACCCTCGGGCAGGTCCTCGGCCTCGTCGTACGCGTATTGCGAGGCGAGATGACGCAGCGCGGCTTCGGCCTGGATCGAGACATAGCGCTCGAAATCGTCCACTTCAAAGACGGCCTGGGCGGTGTCGCGCACGCGCCAGACGACGGCCGCGCTGATCTCCACCGGGTTGCCGCGCTTGTCGTTGACCTTGAGCGTGGGCGCATTGAAATTTCGCGCGCGCAGCGACAGCCGGCGCTTGACGTAGAGGGGGAACGCCCAGCGCAGGCCTTCGCTGCGGTCGGTGCCGATGTATTTGCCGAACAGGGTGAGGATCGCGCTTTCATTCGGCTGCAGCATGAACAGGCCGGTCAGGCAGAATATTCCGGCCAGCACCATCAACACCCCGCCCAATAAAAAGGAATAACCGTCGGCATTCCCCACCCCGGTTTTAACCAGAAGCGCCGCGACCAGCAGCAAGCCAACCCCGGCACAGGCGGCCAGGTAGCCATTCGTCGATGAGAACGCCATTTCGCGGCGAGTGTGTGCACCATTCATGTTCGATTGCTCCTCAGGTAAGTGACATCAAAGTGATATCACTTTGAGCTCACCTGGCATGCTTGTCAAGCAATTTCGGCGGTTGGCGTCAGAAGAACAGGGCGGTGCGCTGGATCACGGTGCCGTTGTTGGTGTAGGCCGCGGTGGCGCGCACCGAGCCGGTGTTGTACTTGCCGTCGTCGAGCTTGCTGTCGACCTGTTCGGCGAACGAGTCCGGCAGGTTGTCGAGACGCACGCCGTTGCCGCCGCGGCCGCCGACCACGTCGTTGTAGATGTAGACAGCGCCGCCCTGGGCGCTGGTCATGAAGTCGGAAGTGCCGTTGAACGAGCCGGTGATGAAGCCGGACAGCGCCAGGTGCTGCGGCGCCAGCAGGTATTCGGCGATCTGGCCGTCGCCGTTGCCGTTGCCGGTGGCGCCGGGCGCGTGCGTGGTGCCCTGCACGTCGTCGCCGGGCAGCGCGCGGAACTTGTCCTGGTAGGCGTTGACGGCCGCCGTCAGCGACGTCGATTGCTGGATGATGTTCTTGACGCGGGCGCTGTCGATCAGGCCCTGGCCCTTCAGCACGCCGCCCAGCAGCAGGCCGATGATGACGAGGACGATGGCGATCTCAACCAGGGTGAAGCCGCGTTGGCGGACGGGAGTGACGGACATGGGGGCGTTCCTTTCTTATGGTTACGGTATCTTACAATAACGGTCAGTGCTTGGGCACTGCGGCGTTCAGCTGGTCCAGCCGTTCCGACAGGAATTGCAGCTCGTGCGGATCGGTGATCAGGCCGTCGCGCAGCAGGCCGCCGATCAATGCGCGGGCACTGTCGAGTTCGTTCATGTCTTCGGCGATGAACGCTTCCAGTTCGCGCGCCCACGGCGGCACGCCCGGTCCGGTGGCATGCAGCCGGATCGCCTGCGCATAGCGGCGCGCCAGCGGCAGGTCGTGCAGCCGGTGACGCGCCACCAGCGCCGCGTGCGCCAGCCACGGCCAGCGCCGGTTCGGGTCTTCGGCAAAGCGGGCGTAGACGAAGTCCAGCATCAGCCGCGCCCGCGCCGGATCGCTGACCGAGCCGTAGACTTCGCTGGCCGCCAGCAGCGGATATTGGCTGCGCGGATCGAGGTCCAGCATGCGCTGCAGCCAGGGCAGCAGCCGCTTGTAGTCCAGCTCGCGCCAGGCGATGCTGAGGCCGGCCTGCTCATCGAAGCCTTGCACGTACAGCATGCCGGCGCGCGACAACGCCACCGGATCGCCGAGGCTGGCCAGTTGCAGCGCGGCCTGCGGCGGCGCGGGCGGCAGGTCGCGCGCGCGCGCCTGCGGCGGCGGCCGGCCCGCTTGCCACAGCAGCTGCGCCAGCAGCGCCAGCGCCAGCAGCAGCGGCACGGCGCGCGGCACGGCGGCGAGGGGCTTGAGGGCGGGAGCGCTGCGCATGGTTCAAATATTTTTACGGTACAAATCGAACAGCGCGGCCAGCGCCAGCAGCGCCACATAGATCGCCGTCTGCGCGGCGATGGCCAGCAGCTCGGCGCCGCTGCCGTCGTGGTAGACCAGCCAGTCGCTGCGGGTGAATTGGTCCAGATGCGGCAGCAACAGCGCCAGCGCGTCGATGCCGCCGTTGAGCGCGCGCTGGCTGGCACCGGCGGCGGCATGGCCGGCATGGCCCAGCAGCTGCAGGGTGCCGATCACGCGCGCCAGCAGGTAGAAGGCCAGCGAGGCGGCCAGCGCCGGCAGCACCTGGTTCAAGGTCAGCATGCACAGCAGGCTGAAGGCGGCGACGATCCAGCATTCGCACAGCAGCGACACGGCCCACAGCGCCGCCTGCGCCGGCGGCGCGAAAAACAGCGCCAGCGCGCCGAACAGCAGCGCCGGCAGCAGCGCCAGCGCGGCAAAGCCGGCCAGCTTGCCCAGCAGGTAGGCGGCGCGCGGCAGCGGCAGCGCCATCAGCAGTTCCAGTCCCTTGTCGGCCGCTTCCCGCACCATGCTGGTGACGACGAAGGTGGCGATCAGGAACACCGCCGCCAGCCGCAGCACCGCGCCCAGCAGCGCCGCCTGCAGCTGCCGGCTTTCGGTCAGCGCCAGTTCGTTGAGAAAGCCGCTGATGCCGACCGCGCCCAGCGCCACCGCCAGCAGCAGCCACAGCAGGCGGTTGCGCAGCGCTTCCAGCAGGGTGTAGCGGGCGATGGTGCGGATGGCCGGCAGCATGGAGGCGCTCGCGGTCACGGCAGGCGTTGCGCCGCCACCATGCGGTTGTACAGGATGTTGGGCGAAATCCAGGTCACGATGTCGTCGAACGGGCCGCCGGCGGCGTTCGGGTCGTCGCTGGCGTCGCGGCTGACCAGGGCGGTGCCGCCGTTTTGCAGATTGATTTTCTCGTCGCTGTTGCCGGTGCCGGCGTCCTGGATGCGGGTGTTCTGGTCGCTGGTGGCGCCGTAGCCGTTGCGGCCGAACGAAATCAGGGCCGCCGGGATGTCGTTGGGCGCGGTGGCCGGCACCAGCTGGCCGCTGCTGTCGCGGGTCGCGACGGTGATGTCGCGCGGGGTCTTCAAGGTGAACAGGATCACGCTGTCGCTGAAGCCGGGCGTGACGCTGTAGCCGATCAGGCGGTTCCAGCCGTCGAGCCGCGCCACGCCCAGCGTGCTCCACGGCAGGTAGCCGTAGCGCTTGGTGCAGGCGCTGCCGACACGGTCCTCCAGCCCGTTGGTGGCGGAGATGGCCGGGCAGGGCAGGTAGCCGTTGCGCAGCGCGAAACCGAACAGGGCTTCCCTGGCGTCCTCCATTGCGCGGCGGGTGTCGCTGATTTTTTTCTGGTCCAGCTGTGCGCCCAGCGGGGCGATGACGCCGCCTATCATCAGGCCGACGATCAACAGCACGATGGCGATTTCAACCAGCGTGAAGCCGGACTGGCGGCGGGATCCGGTGTTACGGTTCATTGACATCCTTGACCTTGCCCTCGTTCAGATCGTAGCGCTGGCCGGGCTTGAGCAGTATCCGCTGGCCGGACGGCAGCGTGACCGTCATGCCCTTGCCGTTGCGCGCGGGCCTGGCGTAGGTGGCCTGTCCGGCGCGCTGCGGCTGGTCGTTGAGCCAGATGGTGCTGCGGCCGCTGCTGCTGCGCAGCACGCCGTTGAGCACCAGTGTTTCTGCCGGCGGCGGCGCGGCCGGCGCGGCGTTGGGATCGGCCGGCACCCCGGTCGGGGCCGCTGCCGAAGACTCCGGCGCCGGCACGACGCCGCCGGCGGTGGCGCTGCGGCGGGCTTCCAGCGCGGCACGCTCGGCCGGGGTCGAGAACAGGCGGCCCATCACGGGCTCGGCGTGCAACGGCGCAGCCGCCGCCAGCGCCAGCAGCAAGGCCAGGGCGCGCATCATGACTTGCCCTTCCTGGCGGCCGGCGCCTCGGCCTTCGGCGCCGTGTCCAGCGTGATCCAATTCAGCGTGCAGTCGGCGCCTAGCGTCGGCCCGTCGAGCGAGCCGGCGGCGCGGCCCAGCCGCTTGAGCGAGCAATCCTGCACGGCGAAGAAGTTGCGCTGGCTGAGGTCGTCGAAGAAATTGAACAGGTCCATTTCGTGCAGCAAATCCATGTGCAGCCGCATGCGGCTGCCGTGCAGCTGATAGTCGCCCAAGTCCAGCGCCGATTCCAGTCGCACCCCCTGCTGCGGCTCGATCTCGTAGCTCAGCGGCGGCAGCTTGCGCTGCTCCTGCGCCTGGCGGATCGCGTCCACCCATTCGAGCCGCCTCTCGGCGCCGATCAGGCCGCGGTTGAGCAACTCGATGTAGCGCGGCTGGAAATTGCGGATGTCGCGTTTCTCGTTGTCGACGTGGGCATAGCGCGAGTAGACGATGTCGCGGTTACGCTGCTTTTGCTCCATGTTCTCCTGCGCCTCGCTGAATTTCCACTCGCTGACCAGGATCGCGGTCAGGCAGATGGTGACGCAGGCGATGGCGGTCAGCACGGCGGTCCGGATCAGCGCGAATTCGCTGATCCAGAACGGCAGCGCGACCGCCGCGCTGTTTTTTTTCTTGCCGGGCACGGTGCCGGGAATGCGGGCTGGGCTCATGGCTTCCACACCAGGTTCAGGGAAAATTTGGCGCGCGTGTCGACCGCCGCCGGGCCGGCCTTGCCGCTCAGCTTGACGGACGAGCGGGTGTCCAGCGGCGGCTTGTCGATCGCCACCGTCAGCCGCGGATTGCGCGCCAGTTGCTGGGCGAAGCGGTTCATGCTGTCGACGGCGTTGCGGTAGTCGTCCTCGTCGGCCTGGATTTCCGCTTCCAGCAGCAGCGCCTGCGGCGGCTTGCCGGGGATGCCGGCCAGCAGCGAGGAAATCGGCTTGGCCGAGGTATCGTCCTGGCCGGACGGCGGCGCCAGGCTGTCGGGCACGCTGACCTTCCATTCCAGCCGCAGCAGATAGATGTTGGGCGACTGCTCCAGCGCCTCGCTGACGATGGCCATCAGCGGCAGCGGCGTCGGCGCCTGCGTGGCCAGCATGCGTTCGACGTTGACCGCCGCCCGCATGTTGGCGGTGGAGGTCACGCGCGGCGGCATGGCGGCCATCACGGCGCGGTAGCGTTGGTCGTACAGGCCGGCCTCGGCCGCCAGACTGTCGCTGGCGGCGCTGGCCTGCCGGGTTTGCCACAGGTTGATGCCCAGCCAGACCACGCTGCAGGCGGCCAGGCCGGCGCTGGCGACGTACAGCGTCAGCCGCGTGCGCCACAGATGGAAATAGCGCTGCGGCGCGCCCAGCGTGTAGTGGCTGGCGGGCGCTTCCCGCGCCAGCAGGCTCAGCAACATCGGCTCGGCCAGCCGCGCTGCCAGCTCGGCCACGGCGCCGTCCTCGGTCTTCAGGCCCGCCTTGGCGTCGGCGCTGCGCAGCGCGATGAAGCGGAACGCCGTTTCCTTGCCGTCCTCGCACTGGGCGGCCAGCGCGGCGCTGCTCGAGCCCGGCGCCACCACCACCGCGTGCAGCACGTTGCCGCGGCCCATCAGGCGCACGCTGGTCAGGAATTGCTGGGTCTTGGCAGTTTCGGCGCCGATGTCGACTGGTTTTCCGTCGCGGTCGATGGCCGGCGTCAGCCGCGAGAACTTCAGCAGGCCGTTGTGGAAATAACTCTGGCGCCAACCGGCCGATTGCTGGGTGACCAGCAGCAGGTGCTCGTCGCGCAGCGCCAGCTTGCGCACCAGCTCGGCGCTCAGCAGCGTGGCCGAATACAGGCCGGCCAGCGGCATCTTCAGCTGTTCCAGCGCCTCCACCCACGGCTGCACCGCCGCCGGATTGGTCAGCGCCGACATCAGCACGATGTCGTCGCGCCGGCCGGCAGCCTCGCGGCCCTGCACCTGCACGTGGCGGAACGGCGTTTCGCGGTAGTGCTGCAGCAGGCGGCGCTGCAGCAGCTTGCGGCCGGCGCCGCCGCCCACGTGCGGCACCTGCGCGCGGTGGAAGTCCTCTTCGATCAGGTCGGCCAGGATATAGGCCGGCATCTCGCCGTGGCTGTCGACATAGTCGAGGAAGGCGTCGACGCCGGCGCGGTCGTTGCCGAACACGCTGCCGCCGGACAGCCGGCCGCCTTGCCACAGGTAGGCGCACAGCTGGTCGCTGCTGACGTAGAATAGGTGTTTGCTGATTAACACGTCGGCCTCAGGTTCTGATCTTGCTGATCGTGTCGTAAATCGGGCCCATCACCGACAGCATGATCCAGCCCACCATCACGCCCAGGATCACCGTCATCGCCGGTTCTATCATCGATTGCACCTTCTCGATCATTTCCTTGACTTCACGGTTGTAGAAATAGCTGACGTTGTGCAGCGCGCCGTCCAGCGCGCCGGTGGTCTCGCCCACCTTGAGCATGCGGATCACCAGCGGCGGGAAGATGCCGGTGGTCTGGAACGCGGCCGTGATGCCCTGGCCCTCGGAGATCAGCTGCGCCGCGCGGCGCAGGCCGGCCGCGATGACGCGGTTGCCGACGATGCCCTCGGACAGGTGGATGCATTCGAGGATGGTGATGCCGGACGCGTACATCATGGCGAAGAAGGTGGCGAAGCGGGCCAGGATGATCTTGTGCAGCACCGGGCCTATCATCCAGATGCGCAGCTTGAAGCCGTCGGCCTGGTAGCGCGCCTGCTCGCTGCGCGCCAGCCAGGCGCGGCCGCCGAACCAGGCGGCCAGCGGGATGGCGACCAGCACGTACCAGTAGTTGATGAAGATGTTGGAGACGAAGATCAGCGCCTTGGTGTGGATGGGCAGGGTGTTGCCCATGTTCTTGACGAAGGAGGTCAGCTGCGGCACCAGGTAGATCATCAGGAAGAAGGTCACCGCAGTCACAAACGCGCCGACGGCGGCCGGATACATGATGATCTTCTTGGTCTGCGACGCCAGCTCGTCCTGCCACTTCAGGCTTTCCGACAGGTTCTTGAACACCTCGGCCAGCTTGCCGCTCTGCTCGCCGGCGGTGATCAGGCTGGTGAAGGTCAGGTCGAACACTTCCGGATAGGCGGCCAGCGCGGCCGACAATTGCTGGCCGCCCTCGATGTTCTCGATCAGGCCGGTGATCATTTCGCGGAAGCGCGGGTGGTCGATGCTCTCGCGCAGGTCGTTCAAGCCTTCGAGGATGGGCACGCCGGCGCCGGTCAGCTGCTCCATGTGGAAGCAGAAGTTGATCAGGTCGCGCCTGGTGATCAGGCGCTTGAGCGCCACCACCTTGGCGCGCGAGACGCGGCAATCGATCAGGTCCAGGCCCATGCGGTGCAGCCGCAGCTCCAGGTCCGGCTCGTTGGCGGCGTCCATGTTGCCGGGCTGGATCTGGCCGGCCGCATCCATGGCGCGGTAGTAGTATTGGGTCATCAGGCCAGCCGCTCCGTGAGGTCCACCACGCGGCCGACTTCCTCCAGCGTGGTGATGCCCTGCATCACGCGGCGCACGCCGTCGTCGATCAGGCTGTGGAAGCCGCCGGCGGCCGCGGCCGTCTTGAGCTCGCGCGACGAAGCGCGCCGCGCCACCAGCTCGTCCAGCGCCGGCGTCATCTTCAGCAGCTCGATGATGGCGATGCGACCCTTGTAGCCCTGGTGCGCGCAATGGTCGCAGCCGACCGCGCGGTACAGCGTCTGCGGCGGCGCCTCCGCGTCCAGGCCCAGCAGGCGGCGTTCGACCTCGTCGGCCACGTGCGCCTCGCGGCACTTCAGGCACAGCTTGCGCACCAGGCGCTGGGCGATGATGCCGATGATGTTGCCGGCCATGATGTCGGGCACGACGCCGATGTCGAGCAGGCGCG
Source organism: Duganella sp. LjRoot269 (assembly GCF_964254095.1). Taxonomy (NCBI): domain Bacteria; kingdom Pseudomonadati; phylum Pseudomonadota; class Betaproteobacteria; order Burkholderiales; family Oxalobacteraceae; genus Duganella; species Duganella sp. LjRoot269. The sequence goes on from NZ_CAXUSL020000001.1 coordinate 3,307,266, forward strand.
GGATCGAGCCGATCGCCGAGTTGGTGTGCAAGGTCGAATACACCTGGTGGCCGGTCATCGCGGCGGCGAAGGCCATCTCGGCGGTTTCCTTGTCGCGGATCTCGCCGACCAGGATGATGTCCGGGTCCTGCCGCATCATCGAGCGGATGCCTTCGGCAAAGCCCATCTTGGCCGATTCGTTGACCGAGGTCTGGCGGATCATGTTCATCGGGTATTCGACCGGGTCTTCCAGCGTCATGATGTTGACGCTTTCGGTGTTGATGTGGTTGAGGATCGAATACAGGGTGGTGGTCTTGCCGGAGCCGGTCGGGCCGGTCACCAGGATCACGCCGTCGGGGCGGGCGATCATCAGCTTCAGCAGGCTGAGCTCTTTTTCGTCCAGGCCCAGGCCGTCGAGCGGCACGATGCCTTTCTGCCGGTCCAGCACGCGCAGCACGAAGTTCTCGCCGTGCGTGGTCGGCTGGGCCGAGGCGCGGAAGTCGATCTGGCGGCCGGAAAACTTGATCGAGATGCGGCCGTCCTGCGGCGCGCGGGTCTCGGCGATGTTCATATTGCTCATGACCTTCAGCCTGACCGCCATCGCCGGCCAGTAGGATTTGTGCAGGCTGCGGATCTGGCGCAGGATGCCGTCGATGCGGTAGCGGATGCGCAGGAACGATTGCTCGGGCTCGAAGTGCAGGTCGGACGCGCCGTTCTGCACCGCGTCGGCCAGGATGGCGTCGATCAAGCGCACCATCGGCTGGCTGTATTCCTCCGAGGTGGTGCCGAGGCTGGCGTAATTGACTTCGCCGGTCTCGATCTCGTGCAGGATGCCGTCGATCGACAGTTCGAAGCCGTAGTACTGGTCGATGGCGCGCTGGATGTCGGACTCGTTGACCAGCAGCGGGCTGATGGTGATGCCCTTGACCAGCATCGCGCTGATCTGGTCCAGCGCGACGATGTTGCTGGTGTCCGACATGGCCAGGATCAGGTTGTCGGCGGCGCGTTCGTAGACGATGGGGAACACGCGGTAGCGCTTGGCCACGTCCTTGGGGATCAGCTTGAGCGCGATCGCGTCCACTACCAGGCTGGTCAGGTCGGCGCTTTGCTGGTTCAGGTTCTCCGACAGCGCCATGCGCACCGTCGCCTCGGTCACGAAGCCGAGCGTGATCAGCAGTTTTCCCAGCGGCTCGCTGCTGCGTTTCTGCTCGATCAGTGCGATGCGCAGCTGATCCTCGCTGATCACGCCTTTCTGGATCAGCAGCTTGCCGAGCGGGAGTTTTGCTTGTTCTGCCATGGATCTCTTAAAGTGTGCTCTCGGGTCAGCGCGCGGCGGCGCCCAGTTCGTGGATGCGGATGCGCAGCGCGCTGCGGTCGAACGCGGCGGCCCGGTCCTGCGCCAACGCCAGCGCGCGCTGGTAATAGGTCAGCGCCAGCTTGCCCTGGTTCAGGCGGTCGAGGCCGATCGCCAGGTTGTAGGCATAGTCCGGATTGTCCGGCGCCGCGCTGTAGGCGCGGAAATACTGCTGCTGGGCGTCCGGCCAGCGGCCTTGCTGCGCATACAGGTTACCCAGCGCGAACAGCAGCGGCGCCGACTCCGGATTGGCGCTCAGCATGGCCTTGAGGCGGTTCTCGCTGACGCTGGCGTCGCCCTGGCGCAGGCCGACCAGGCCGGCCACGGCGGCGCCGTCGGCCGGGTCGAGCTCCAGCAGGCGCTGGTAGTAGGCCGCCGCCTGTGCGCCCTGGTTCTGGCGCGAAGACAGGGTGGCCAGGCCGAGCAGGGCGTCGCGGCTGTTCGGATCCTGGCGCAGCGCCGCCTCGTACTGTTGCTGGGCAGTGCCCAGGTCGCCGTTATTGAAGGACTTGTAGGCTTGCTCCAGCGCTGGCGAGACCTTGGATGGAACCACATTGCGTGCCACGCGGATGTCGCTGTTGTCCGGCGCGGCGATCGGCGGCAGTTTTTCCACGCGCGGCGCTATGGATTGCGCCTGCAGGACTTGCTGGGTCGAGGCCAGCTCCTGTTCGGCATGGGCCAGGCGGCGTTCCAGGTCGTCGCGGTTGCCGCGCTGCGGGCCGGCCGGCAGCATGGCGCCGGACGCTTCCGCGCCGCCGGCGCCGGCGTCGGGCGCCACTGGCGTGCCGGGCTGTTGTGTGTTGGTCGCGCCGGTGGCGCCCGGCGGCGGCATCGGCACCGGCGGCAGGCGCGCACCGGCGCCCGGCGCGGCGACCGCTTGCCAGTAGTAATAGCCGAAGCCGATGACAATCAGGGCCAGCAAGGCGATCCAGCCGATCAGGCGCAGGCGTTCCGGGTCCATGCCGGTCGGCTCGTCGGTCGAGGCGGCCGCTGCGGCGGCGCGCGCGCGGGCGGCGCCGCGCGGCTTGTCCGCACTGGCGCTCTTGTTGCCGCGATTGCCTTTGTCGGACTGCTCGGCCTTGGCTGCCTTCGGTTGCGCTTGCGGGTTGTCCGCCCTGGCCGCCGCGGGTGGCGGCGCATGGGATGGTGCAGGCGCCGGCGCTTGCATGGCGTGCGGCGCCGACGGGTCGGGCGTCAGGTCCAGCGTCAGGCCGGCTTGTTTGTGGTCGCTGGGCGCGGGCGATGGGTTCGGGGCAGGGCGCGGCGTCAGGCTGGCCTGCGGCGCGGGCATGGGCGCCAGCGGCTCAAGGCTGAATTCGGCCTTGGGTTCGAGGTCCAGGCTCAGCTCGCGCTTGGCGGGCGCCGGCTGGCCGGGCGGCGCCGGTTCCGGCGTCAGCGCCAGCAGTTCGTCGAAGGCCGCCGATGGCTTGTCGAGTTCGCTATCGTCGCCGGCGTTTTGTTTGGCGCGTTCGGCTTTCTTGAGCGCCTGCATTAGTAGACTCATGATCCATTCACCTTGGCGGTCGGCGCTGCGGTCGGGACGGGAACCGGATAGGCTTCGGTGTCCGGTTGGCCCGGCAGCATGTAGCGGTATTCCTTGTAGTCGCCGTTGATGCTGGCGTCCTTGACCACTACCGGTCGCATGAAGATCACCAGTTCGGTCTTGGTGCTGTTCTCGTTACGCGATGAAAACAGGTTGCCCACCATCGGCAGGCTGCCCAGGCCGGGCAGGCCGTCCCTGGCGTTGTCGACGGAGTCCTGCATCAGGCCGCCCATGACGGCGATCTGGCCGCTGGATACTTTCATCAGCGATTCCAGCTCGCGCGCCTGGATCACCGGCACCTTGCTGACCACGTTGCCGGCCGCCAGCGCGGGATTCGGATCCTGCACATAGCCGACGATGCGGGTGATGGTCGGCCGCACATTGAGCGTGACTTCGTCGCTGTCGGAAATCTGCGGCGTGACGCTCATGACGAAGCCGACCGGCACGGTTTCCAGGTGCGACTCATAGGTCGCCTGCGAGATCGGCGTGCCGTTCTGGCCCAGCACTGCCGGCGTCACCTTGATCGAGAAGAAGACGTTGTTGTCGACCACCTTGAGCAGCGCGGTCTGGTTGTTGAGTACGCTGATCTTGGGGCTGGACAGCACTTTGACCTTGCCGAACGATTCCAGCAGCTGGATGGTGCTGGCGATATTGCCGAGGCGGCTGGTCGGGTTCGCGTAGTTGAGCAGGAACACGCCGGGATTGACGCTGGCGTTCGGCGACACCAGCGCCGGCGCGTTGATCTGGCCCTGGGTCAGCTTGAGGCCCCCGCCGCTGAGCGACGACCAGTTGATGCCCTGCTGGTATTGATCGCCCAGGCGCACTTCGATGACGGTGGCCTCGATCAGCACCTGGCGCTTGGCCGCGCCCAGCACGATGTCGAGGAATTCGCGGATTTTTTCATGCTGGCGGCCGGTGGCGCGCACGGCGATCAGGCCGCCCTCGGCGTTGACGATGACCGAGCTGCCCTTGGCGTTGGCGCGGGACTGGCCGGCCGTGTTGGCGTCGAAGCCGGCCGGTGCCTGCTGCGGTGTGCCGAGGACGTTGGGCTGCACCGCAGGCGCGGCAGCGCTGGCCTGCATCGCGGCCAGCGGATCGACCGGGTTGTCGCTCAGGTTGGAGGCGCGCAGCATGTCGCGGATATTCTTCTCCAGGCTGTACCAGAAATTATTGTCCGAACGGTTGTTGACGACGGTGGTGGAGTTGTTGCTGCCGTTGCCATTGGCCCCATTGTTGCTTGGCGCTTGGATGGCGCCGGGCGGCGCCGTCGTGCCGGCGCCGGCGACCGGGTTGGCGGCGCTGCTGTTGTTGTTGCCCCCGCCGGTGGTGGAGATCTGCGTGGCGATGTTGACGCTGCTGCTGGTGCTGCGCGCGATGTTGACGTAGTCGACCTTGTAATTGCGCCATTCCGGCGTGTCCGGCAACACCGTCAGCGTGCTGCCGTTGATCTCGTAGCGCATGTCGACCTGGCGCTGGATGCGGTTCAGCAGTTGCGGCAGCGTCTGGTCCAGCGCGTTGAGCGTCACCGTGCCCTCGATGCCGGGATGGATGTCGACGTTGAGCCCGGCGTCGCGCGCCAGCGCAAACAGCAGCGACTCCACCGGCACCTTGTGCACTGTCACGCTGTAGGTTTCCACCTTGGCGCTCGGTTTGGGTGCCGGCAAGGCGGCGCTCTGCCGGACCGGCTCGGGGATGGCGCCGGCCGGCCGCGGTACTTCGCTGATATGGCTGGGTGAATTGGGCAGGGTGTGGGTTGCGCAAGCGCTCAGCAACACGCTGCAGACCACAGGAAGAATAGGAGCGGCGAGTCTTTTCATTATTTCTTTCCAGCCCAGCGGGGTGCAGAAGATACAGGGGATGCCGGATGTTGTGTTTTTGCAATTGTATGTAACATGATCTTACAAATTTGGCGAGACGGCAAGGATACCCCGCCACATTGCAACAATTAACAGGGCCAGCAGCACACCGACAGCAACAGGACGCAGCAGCGGGCGGCGCCGGCGGAACGGCGATTCGCGGATCGCCTGCCGGGCATGACGGGCGCTGACGGTGGCGGCGTCGGCGGCGAAGGCGGCCAGCAGCGCCTTGTCGGCCAGGATATTAATACGGCGCACAATGCCCTCCGAACTGTCGCCGATCAACCGCGCCGCCGCCGGGCTGAACAGCGCCGGGCCGTCGTGGCCGGCCGCGCGCAGCCGGTGCGCCAGGAACTCGCCCACCAGCGCCGGCGCCATCGCCGGGACCTCGAAACTGTGGGTGATGCGCTCTTTCAGCTGGCGCATCTTGGCCAGCTCCAGGTGCTGGTCCAGCTCGGGCTGGCCGAACAATACAATTTGCAGCAGCTTGCTGCGCGCCGTTTCCAGGTTGGTCAGCAGGCGGATCGCTTCCAGCGACTCGAGCGGCATCGCCTGCGCTTCCTCGACCAGCAGCACCACTTGCCGGCCCCGGCTGTGGCGGGCGATCAAGTCCGCCTGCAGCGCGCGCTGGACTTCATCGGTGCGCAGGCCATGGGTGCCCAGCCCCAGCTCGGCGGCGATGGCGTGCTGCACTTCGTGCGGGTCGAGGTTGGGATTGACCAGGTAGATGACGTCGATATGGGCCGGCATCCGGCTTTCCAGCATGCGGCACAGCATGGTTTTGCCGGCGCCGACCTCGCCGGTCACCTTGACGATGCCTTCGCCGTGGCTCACCGCATAGAGCAAGGCCTGCAGGATCTCGCCGCGGGTATTGCCCGAATAGAAGAACGCCGGGTTCGGCGTGATGCCGAACGGCGATTCGCGCAGGCCGAAATGCGACTGGTACATGCTGCCGCTCACGCGATGCACGCCAGGAACGCTTGTTCCAGCGTATCGGCGCGGTAGTGGTCGCGGCACTCGGCCGGCGTGCCGGCAAAGCGGATGCGGCCGTCGTGCAGGATGGCCATGCGGTCGCACAGTTCGTCGACGTCGGCCAGCGCATGGGAGGTCAGGAACAGCGTGCTGCCGGCGCTGTGCAGCGCCTGCAGTTGTTGTTTCAGCAGCGCCCGCGCCTTCGGGTCGAGGCCGCTCATCGGCTCGTCCAGCACGTACAGCCGCTTGCGCGCCAGCAGGCAGGCGGCCAGGCCGAGCTTTTGCGTCATGCCCTTGGAATAGCTGCGCACGGTGCGTTTGAGCGCGTCCGCATCGAGGTCCAGCGCGGCCAGCATCACGGCCACTGCGTCCTGGTCATAGGTGATGCCTTGCAGGGTCAGCAGGTAGCGGATGAAGTCGGCGCCGGTCAGGTAATAGGGCGGCATGAAGCGCTCGGGCAGGAAACCCAGCGGCTGGCGGCTGGCGGGGCGCTGGTGCGGCTGGCCGAAGATTTCGATGGCGCCGCCGTCGAGTGCGCAAAAATCCAGCAGGCATTTGATCAGGCTGGTCTTGCCGGCGCCGTTGACGCCGACCAGGCCGAAGCACTCGCCGGCCTGCAATTCCAGGTCCACGCCTTGCAAGACGCTGGCCTGGCCGTAGCGTTTGACGACTTGCTGGAAGCGCAGGGCGGGTGCGGTCATGGAAGGTGAGAGCTTGAGGCTGGGAAACGAATGACACTGTAGCGCATTCGTGCGCAGAAAGCGACACCTGGGCGCGATGCCACTCGCAAGCGTGGCAAACTCCACTAGAATGGCGAACAATTGACGTGTGGCACAGAAACAGGGAGCGGGTATGGCAAGGCCGGAGAAGGTCCGTCTGGGGGAAATCCTGGTGCAGCAAAAGCTGCTGTCGGAGGAACAGCTGGGCTTGGCGCTGGCCGAGCAAAAGCGCAGCGGGCGCAAGCTGGGCCGGGTGTTCATCGAAAACGGCTATGTTACCGAGGAACAGATCGCCGGCGCGCTGGCGCGCCAGCTCAATATTCCTTACCTGAACCTGAAGTTCTTCAACGTCAATCCCGAGGTGGTGCGGCTGCTGCCGGAAACCCAGGCCCGGCGCTTCCGCGCGCTGGTGCTGGAAGACCGGCGCGGCTCGCTGCTGGTCGGCATGTCCGACCCGACCGACCTGTTCGCCTATGACGAGATCACCCGCATCGTCAAACAGCCGATCGAGCTGGCCGTGGTCAACGAGACCGAGGTGCTGGGCGTCATCGACCGGATTTACCGCCGCACCGACGATATTTCCGACCTGGCGCGCGAGCTGGAACAGGATATCGGCGACGTCTCGGTCGATTTCGGCGCGCTGGCGGCCGGCAATCCGAACCTGGAAGAAGCGCCCATCGTCAAGCTGCTGCAATCGGTGTTCGACGACGCCACCCAGGTGCGCGCCTCGGACATCCACATCGAGCCGCAGGAAGGCCGGCTGCAGATCCGCTTCCGCATCGACGGCGTGCTGCACCTGCAGACCGAGGCCGACATCAAGATCGCCCCGACGCTGGCGCTGCGGCTGAAGCTGATGTCCGACCTCGACATCTCGGAAAAACGGCTGCCGCAGGACGGCCGGTTCGCCGTGCGGGTCAAGAACCAGCGCATCGACGTGCGTATTTCCACCATGCCGACCCAGTTTGGCGAGTCGGTGGTCATGCGTCTGCTGAGCCAGGGTTCCACCCAGCTGCGGCTGGACGCGATCGGCATGCCGCGCGGCATCCTGGACAAGTTCCGCGCCATCGTCCAGCGGCCGAACGGGCTGGTGCTGGTCACCGGGCCGACCGGCAGCGGCAAGACCACCACCTTGTATTGCGCGCTGGCGGAGCTCAATTCGGTGGAAAAGAAACTGATCACCGTCGAGGACCCGGTTGAATACCGGCTGCCCGGCATCAACCAGGTGCAGGTCAACGACAAGATCGAACTGAACTTCGCGCGCGTGCTGCGTTCCGCGCTGCGGCAAGACCCGGACATCGTGCTGGTCGGCGAGATGCGCGACCAGGAAACCGCGCAAATCGGCCTGCGCGCCGCGATGACCGGTCACCTGGTGCTGTCGACCTTGCACACCAACGATGCCCGCAGCACGCCGCTGCGGCTGATGGACATGGGCGTGCCGCGCTACATGGTGGGCAGTTCGCTGCAGGCGGTGCTGGCGCAGCGCCTGGTGCGGGTGATCTGCGAAAGCTGCACCACGCCGTACGAGCTGACGCCGACCGAGCGCGAATGGCTGAGCATGGAGCTCAACGACAAGGTCGACAAGGCGCGCTATTTCCACGGCAAGGGTTGTTCGCATTGCAACGGCATGGGCTATCGCGGCCGGACCGGTGTCTATGAACTGCTGGAAATGACGCGCGCCGTGGTCGACGCCGCCAACGATCCCGATCCGGCCCACTTCCTGAAGGTGGCTGCGGCCGAAATGGCCGGCGAAACGCTGCGCCGGCATGCGGTGCAACTGGTGATCCAGGGCCGCACGACGGTGTCGGAAGCGATGCGCATCAGCAACCAGATCGAGGATTGACGTGCCGTTTTTCGCCTACAAGGGCCGCAACGCGCGCGGCGAGCTGATGCAGGGCGTGCTGGAGGCGGCCGACAGCGGCGCCGTCGCCGACCAGCTGTTCAATACCGGCGTGACGCCGATTGAGATCCTGGTGACCAAGAAGGCCGTGACCGGTAACGACGAGGCATGGTGGGTCAAGCTGTTCGAGAAAAAAGTCACGTCGATGGACGTGCAGCTGTTCAGCCGGCAGTTGTACACACTGCTCAAGTCCGGCGTGCCCATCATGCGCGGCCTGGCCGGCCTGCAGGAATCGGCGGTCAGCAAGTCGTTCGGCAAGGTCATCAAGGATTTGCGCGAATCGCTCGATTCGGGCCGCGAGCTGTCGGCCGCGATGCGCCGCCATCCGGCCGTGTTTTCGCCGTTTTACCTGTCGATGGTGCGGGTGGGGGAGATGACCGGCCAGCTGGAGGAAGTGTTCCTGCGCCTGTTCGACCACCTGGAGTTCGACCGCGACATGCGCCAGCGCGTCAAGTCGGCGACCCGCTATCCGACTTTCGTCGTGTTCGCCATGGTGGCGGCGATGGTGGTGGTGAACATGTTCGTGATCCCGGCGTTTGTCGGCGTGTTTGCCAGTTTTCACGCCGAGCTGCCGCTGATGACGCGCATCCTGATCGGCACCTCCAACTTTACGGTGCGCTACTGGCCGGTGATGGCGGTGGCGGCGGCCGGCGCCTTCTGGGGCTTCCGCGCCTGGGTCGGCACCGCTGCGGGCTTATATAAGTGGGACAAGTTCAAGCTGAGCATCCCGGTCGCCGGCAAGATCGTGCTGAAAGCCACGATGGCGCGCTTCGCGCGCAGCTTCGCGCTGTCCAGCCGCAGCGGCGTGCCCATTGTGCAGGCGCTGACGGTGGTGTCGCAGACGGTGGACAATTCCTACCTGTGCGCCCGCGTCGAGCAGATGCGTGACGGGGTGGAGCGGGGCGACAGCATCCTGCGCACGGCCGCCGCCGCCGGCGTGTTCACGCCGGTGGTGCTGCAGATGATCGCGGTGGGCGAGGAGAGCGGCTCGATCGACGACCTGATGGACGAGATCGCGCTGATGTACGAGCGCGAGGTGGACTACGAGCTGAAGACCTTGTCGGCGCAGATCGAACCTATCCTGATCACCTTCCTCGGCATCATGGTTCTGGTGCTGGCGCTGGGTATCTTCCTGCCGATCTGGGACCTGGGCAAGGCAGCCTTGCACCATTAAATCGCCCAAATGGGGAAAATTGTGGTCTTTTTGCCTACATTTGTGACTACGAAACAACGGGGCGCCAGCTTGCTTGAGTTCGGCGTCGCAGTCGCGGTCATTGGTATTTTGATGACAATTTTGCTCCAGCGGATATGGTATTACCAAGACGAAGCGGAGCAGGCGTCGGTTCAACTGACGGTGGCCAATGTACGCACGGCCTTAGAAATTAAGGTGGTGCAAGGAAGATTGCCCGGGCGCAGTGTGGATTTAACGATTTTGGCCGAACAAAATCCGTTAAATTTGTTAATTGATAAGCCCATCAATTATGCCGGCGAATATTTTTCCCCGGCGGATGGCGATGTCGCCAAAGGGAATTGGTATTTCGACCGGAGCAACAAGACTCTGGTCTATTTGTTAAATATCAGAAATTCTTTTGGAGATGCTCAACTGAAACGTTTGAAATTCAAGGTAAAATTGCTTCGCTTGCCCTATAGCCCCGCCAAGCCGTCAGGCACACCAGATACCCTCGGTGTGGCCTTTGAGCAAGTCAATGATTAGCGCAACTCGCGCAGACTTACCTTTTGGACGATTTGGAGAATAGAGTAATGAACAAGCAAGCAATGTACACAATTCGCAAACAGGCCCAGGCGGGTTTCACCCTGATCGAATTGATCGTTGTGATCGTAATTCTTGGCATCTTGGCGGCTACCGCCTTGCCAAAGTTCGCCAATTTGGGTGGTGATGCCCGTGCGGCCTCACTGCAGGCTGCAGGTGGTTCGCTGAAGTCGGTTACCGCAATGGCGCATGGTCAATTCCTGTTAATCACCAGCGGCGCCACCAATACCACTACATTGGAAGGCCAAGCGGTTGCCTTGGTTAATGGCTATCCCGCTGCGGATGCCAATACTGCAACCGCAGCTGGCCTGACAGGGGCGGATTATCTGGTCACGGTTGGTCCGAATGCGGCCGCAACGACCTCCTTGCCTGTATTTGCTGCTAATACCATACTGATTCAGCCCATAAGTGCGTCATCGAATGCCACCGGCTTGACGTGCTGGATTTCATATAAGGAAGCCACTAGTGCCGCAGGCGTCATTACGCCGCCGGTCATCACGGTGAACGGCACGGCAACCAACTGCAAGTAAGTATCGCTACAGGTTCCGGCATAGTTTAGCTGTGAAGCCGCTCTCGCACAGGCCGCGCTTTGTTAGCGCCGCCCGCCTTGTGGCATCCGGTGGCTTCACCATGATTGAATTGATCACGGTAATCCTGCTGGTCGGCATACTCGGCGCTATTGGTGCATCGCGCTTCTTTGATGACAAGCTCTTCGAAGCCAAGGCCTATGCCGATCAAGCCAAACTCATGATCCGTTATGCGCAGAAACTGGCCATCGCCCAGAACCGCGAAGTGTTTGTTCGTTCCGATGTTAGCGGTTTTGCGGTCTGTTTTGACTCCGGCTGTTCCAGCGCTAACCTGGCGTTGGATCCCGGTGGCTCAAACAACGGCAGTAGTTACACCAAGGGCTACTGCCTCAGCGGCGGTTCTTACGCTTCCAGCTGGATGTGCATTGGCAAGTCGGCGAATGTTACGGTGACGGCGGCGCCAGCGCGCAATGAACTGGCTGCCGGTGGCTACTTCTTCTTTGACGCAATGGGCAGGCCGCATAATAACGGTGACCCCGTTGGCGGTACCTCCTCCTTTACCATCATGCCGATGACCTTCACCAGCGGGACCAGTTCGTTCAGCGTCACGGTCGAAGCGGAAACGGGTTATGTCCACTAGAGATCTCGGCCGCCAGCACGGCTTGACCATCATCGAGCTGGTGCTGTTCATCGTCATCACTGGCGTGGCTGCGGCGGGCATCATGCGGGTGCTTAATATTGGCAGCACGTCCAGCACCGACCCGGCACGCCGCAAGCAGGCAATGTTGATCGCGGAATCGTATATGGAAGAAGTTCAACTGGCTCGTTTCACTTTTTGCGATCCGTCCGACGACAACGCCAGTACCGTCGCCGATGCCGCGCATTGCAGCCAGCCGGAAATCATCGGGCCGGAGGCTGACGACGTGCTTCGCCCTTTCGACAACGTCAATGATTATGTCTCCGCCATCAACACGGCTCAGCGTAGCTTTGCGATTGGGGGCGTGGATACTGATATCAACGGTCGCCCACTGGGCCAGGATGCGTCGGCCACCACGCTCGGCAACAGCTCGATGAGCGGTATCACTACGACGATGACGCTGAACTACGTGCCCGCGTTGGGGCCGGCAGGACGTGTCATCAGCTCCGACGCTAGCTCCAACGATGCGATGAGGGCGCTCCGTATCACCATCAGGACCACCTATGGAACCGGCCCGAACGACTTCATCGAGTTGGACGGTTACCGTACGCGCTACGCCCCGAATTACTTGCCATGAAGACCGTCGCCCAACGCTCCCACCCTCGCCAGCGCGGCTTCACGCTGGTGGAGGCCATCGTTGTGATGGTTATTACCGGCATCCTGTCCGGCATCATGGTGTTGTTCATCCGTCAGCCGGTGAAAAACTATGCCGACGCCGCCGGCCGGGCCGACATGAGCGACACCGCCGACCTGGCATTGCGCCGCATGTCGCGCGAACTCCATTCGGCGCTGCCAAACAGCATACGCGTCACGGTGTCGGGCGGCGTCTCGCTGCTGGAATTCATTCCGACATATGCGGGTGGCCAGTATGTTGCGGTGGAGGATAATGTTAGCGGCGGTTCGCTCACCGCCGCTCCGCTTAGTTTTACCAGCACATCTGCGCTGACATTCAGCATCTCCGGGCCCGTGCCGGCCGCACCGTATGCTATCAGGTCGGGCGATTACGTCGTGGTCTATAACCTTGGGCCCGGCTTCCAGGACGCCGACGCTTACGCAGGCACCAACATGGCGCTAGTCGATACGACGGCGATAGACGCGACTACGGGCGGTACTACGGTCACGATAAAAAATATCAGTCCGTCTACGCCGGCTATCAACCCGTTTGCAGTGCCCGCCGCAGCTGGCCGCGTGCCGAACGCTTCTCCCGGTCATCGATTCCAGTTGGCGCGCCAGCCAGTTACGTTTCGTTGCCAGAGCAATGCGAGCGGACAGGGAACGTTGACGCGTTACTGGAATTACAGCTTCCTTCCGGCGCAGACCGATCCCGCCACCTTGGTCGGCAATCCACTCTATTCTGGTTTGCAATCTGCCATGTTGGCCAACAATGTGCTGGCTTGCGACTTCAGCGTGTCCCAGCCCGCCAACCAGCGAAGCGGCCTGGTCGGTTTGACCATCGCATTGGCGCGTTCCAACCAAGGCGGCGCCGCAAACAATCTTGAAACGCTGACGCTGGCAGATCAAGTACACGTGGACAATACGCCATGATCTATCCGACCCTGCGCAAATCCGCCGGCGTGGCTTTGGTGACGGCAATCTTCCTGCTGGTGGTGTTGGCTGGACTGGCGGTGGCTGTGGTATCGCTGACGACATCGCAACAAGCTAGTTCGGTGCAAGATGTGCAGGGCGCCCGTGCTTACCAGTCAGCCAAGGCCGGTATTGAATGGGCGTTGTACCAAGCGTTGCAGAGCGGAGCTGGCACGCCGTCGGCCAATCTGGGATGCGCAAGCGGGGCCAGCTACAACTTCGGCATGCCCAGCGGCACGAGCTTATCCGCCTTTACCGTGACCGTGACTTGTACGGCACCCGCTGCCCCATGGGCTGGAGGGGCGGCAACTGATCCAACCGCAGGACACTTCCGCATCACGGCAACTGCGTGCAATCAGCCGAGCGGCGGCGCTTGTCCGAATCCGACGCCGGGGGCCGATTATGTGCAGCGCGTGATCACCGCGCAGCTATAAAACAGCAAGCTATGTGGAAATGTGTGTATTTTTGCAGCATTGTTGCAATTCTGGGCAGGAAAACGGGGGCAACTTGAATATAATCAATCATCTAGCACGCAAACTTCGCGTGCTGATAACCAATTAGATCGCCGGCATGAGTTTCTTTAAAAGAGCTAAAAAAACGGATGGATGGCTCACGGTCACTTTTCTAAGGGACGGCGTCTGTGCGGGCCGCGTGCAGCGCGTGCGCGACGCCAAGGCGGTGGTCGAGTTGACGGCGTTCTATCCATCCGACACCAGCTTTTCGCCGGAGGCGTTGGAGCGCCTGAACAAGGAATTGAAAGTCTCAAGCTACCGCTGCGGCACCGTGCTCAACGGTGGCGAATACCAGATGCTGACGGTCGATGCGCCCAATGTGCCGCAGGAAGAATTGAAAACGGCGGTGCGCTGGCGCTTGAAGGATATGCTCGACTTCCACGTCGACGACGCCACCATCGACGTGCTCGATATACCGGTCGACACCAGCAATGCTTCGCGCGGCCATTCGATGTTTGCGATCGCCGCGCGCAACGCGCTGATCCAGTCGCGCCAAACCTTGTTCGCCGAGGCCAACCTGGCATTGACCGTCATCGACATTCCGGAAATGGCGCAGCGGAATATCTCGGCGCTGCTGGAAGTCGAAGGACGCGGACTGGCCATGCTGTCTTTCGATGGCGAGGGCGGCCTGCTGACGATTACCTTCAAAGGCGAACTGTATCTGTCGCGTCGTATCGATGTCACCATCGAGCAGTTGCTGGAACCGGACACCGACAAACAGCAACATTGCTTCGACAAGATCACGCTGGAATTGCAGCGCTCGCTGGACCACTTCGACCGCCAGTTCCATTACGTGAACGTGATCAAGCTGCTGCTGGCGCCGATCGGCGCGCCGGGCCTGCACGAATACCTGGCGGCCAACCTGTACATGCCGGTCGAGGCCATGGGCCTGGAGGATGTGTTTGATCTGAGCAAGGTGCCGGCGCTGCAGGACGTCGAGCAGCAGCGGCGTTTCTTCATGACGCTGGGCGCGGCTTTGCGGCACGAGGAGGTGGTGCTGTGAGCCAGCAGATCAACCTGTTCAATCCGATCTTCCTCAAGCAGAAGAAGATTTTCACGGCGTTGCCGATGGCCGAAGCGCTGGGCGTGATCGTGGCTGGCGTGCTGCTGCTGACCTGGTTTGCAGGCCAACGCGTAGCTGAACTGGAGCGCAGCGCCGCCGCCGGCAAAATCTTAGTGGCGGACCGCGAGCAACGGCTGGGCCGCGCCACCGTGCAATTCGCACCGCGCCAGAAGAGCGCGGCGTTGGACGCCGAAGTGGCGCAAGCGGAAGCGGAACTGAAATCGCTGCATGACGTCGAGTCGGTGCTGCAAGGCGGCTCGCTGGGCAATACGGCAGGCTATGCTGAATACTTCCGTGCCTTGTCGCGCCAGAACGTCAGCGGCCTGTGGTTGACCGGCGTGCACATCGTCGGCGCCGGCAACGATATCGGCGTGCGGGGCAGAGCCTTGCAGCCGACGCTGATCCCGAACTACATCGCCCGCATGACGGCCGAACGCGTCATGCATGGCAAGACTTTTGCCAGCCTGGATATCTCGCGTCCGGAGACGCAAGCGACTCCGGCGCCGGCAGCCGGGGCGGCGGCTTCCGCTGTGGCGCAAGTGGCCGCGCCGTCGCCCTACGTTGAATTCAACCTGCAGTCGACTGCGGCGGAGACGGCCAAATGAAGCAGCGATTACTCCAGCAGTGGCTCAAACTCAGCACGAAGCTCGATGCGATGACGTTGCGCGAGCGTGCCATGGTGTTTCTGGCGGTCGTGGCGTCCATCCTGTTCGTGGTCTATACCATGACCTTCGAGCCCTTGCTGGTCAAGCAGCGGATATTGCAGGCGCAGATCAAGCAGCAGCAGAACCAGATCGCGGGCATCGACACCGAGATCACAGTCAAGGCGCAGGCGTATGCGGCAGATCCGGACACGCCGGCGCGCGAGCGCCTGAAGTCGCTGAGGCAGGAAATCGAACACACCCGTTCCGGTTTGCTGTCCATGCAAAAAGGCCTGGTGGCGCCGGAAAAGATCGCGCCTCTGCTTGAGCAGCTGTTGCGCGGCAACGGCAAGTTGCGGCTGATGTCGATGAAGACCTTGCCGGCAACCGGCCTGACGGAAGCGGCCCAAGCCGCGCAAGCGCCGACCACCGCCAAGCCTGCCGTTGCCGCCGCCCCGACGTCCGCGGCTGCCGCCGCTGCGATGGTTGCCGCCGCGACTGTGCCTCCGGCAGCCGCCGGCGCGCCGGCTGCGCCACCGGCCAAGCCGCAAGAGCTGCTGTACCGCCATGGTGTCGAGATCGTTTTGCAGGGCAGTTACCTGGACATGGTCAACTACATGGACGAGCTGGAACGCCTGCCGGTCCAGCTGTTCTGGGGCAAGGCCAGCCTGGATGCCCAGCAGTACCCGAACTCGCGCCTGACGCTGACCCTTTACACGCTGAGCCTGGATTCAAAATGGATGAAGCTATGAGCCGGCGCTTGCTGATGCTGTGCGCTTGCGCCGCGATGTCGGGTGCCGCGCTGGCGCAAACCATGGCCGATCCGACGCAGCCGCCGCCGGAGTTGCTGCGCCTTCAGGCCACCGGGCCTGATGCCGCGCCGGCCATCGTCAAGGGGCCCCAGCTGCAATCGGTGCTGACCGGCACGCGCGGGCGCCAGGTGGCGGTGATCGATGGCCAGACCGTGCCGCTGGGCGAAAAATTCAACGGCGCCACCCTGATCAAGGTCGGCAAGAACCAGGTGGTACTGAAAAACGGACGGGAGCAGCAGGTGCTGACCTTGTTCCCTGAAGTCGAAGCGGACGCTAAAAACGCCGCTCACAAACGTTAAGAATCCTATGCATAAAATATTGACTATCGCCTCCCTGACGCTGCTGTTGCTGAACGGCTGCGCCACGCCGCCCACGCGCGATACCTACGACAAGATCAACGCCGAGATGGCGAAGCAGACAGCCGCCAAGCCGGCTCCGGCCGCCCAGAGCGACGCCGTCTCCAGCGCCTTGCTGCCGCCGGTGTCGCAATTGGCCGAGCAATTGCCGAAGGCGCGCGCGGTGCTGGAGGAGCGGTTCAATGTGTCGTTCAACAACGTGCCGGTGCAGCAGTTCTTCAATTCCATCGTTGCCGGCACGCGCTACAACATGCTGATCAATCCTGAGGTATCGGGGAACATCACCGCCAACCTGAAGGATGTGACCTTGTTCGAGGCGCTGGACGCCGTGCGCGAGCTGTACGGTTACGACTACAAGGTGGAGGGCACGCGCATCTACATCCGCCCGCTGACCATGCAGACCAAGATGTTTAAGGTCAATTACCTGACGGCGATCCGCAAGGGCGTGTCCAGCCTGCGGGTGTCGTCGACCTCGGTGGCCAATGCCGGCACCAGCAATAGCGGTAACCAGAGCAGTGGTGGAGGCGGGAATAACAGCGGCAACAATAGCGGCGGTGGCGACAATTCCGGCAACAATGGCGGCACGCCCGGCCAGGGCGGCAACCAGTCGCAGCGCGATGCCGCCAATGTCTCCACCACATCGGCCAGCGATTTCTGGCTGGAGCTGAAGACGGCGCTGGACGCGATCATCGAGACCGGCAAGGATGGCCGCAGCGTGACCATCAGCCCGCAGTCTGGCGTGATCCTGATCCGCGCCATGCCGGACGAGCTGCGCAACGTGGACATGTACCTGAAGGCGACCCAGCTGTCGGTGGACCGCCAGGTGATCCTGGAAGCGAAGATCCTGGAAGTGGAGCTGAACAGCAATTACCAGAGCGGCGTCAACTGGGCGGCGTTCGGCAAGTTCGCCGCCGGCGGCAACAACCGCTTCTCGGCCGGCATGCTGCAGCCGGACACCACGCTGACGCCGCTGGGCCACGGCGCCTTGAGCAGCGTCGGCAAGGCCGGCGTCAACGGCACCACCGGTTCGTCGCTGGGCGCCTCGGCCGACGCGGTTGGTTCCCTGTTCGGCCTGGCCTTCCAGACCAGCAATTTCGCCGCGCTGATTTCCTTCCTCGAAGGGCAGGGCACGGTGCATGTGCTGTCGAGCCCGCGCATCGCGACCTTGAACAACCAGAAGGCGCTGCTCAAGATCGGCACCGATGAATTCTATGTCACCGGCGTCAGCACCACCACGACCACCAGCGGCAACGGCGGCGGCGTCACCACGCCGACCGTGACCCTGCAGCCGTTCTTCTCCGGCGTGGTGCTGGACGTGACGCCGCAGATCGACGACCAGGGCAATATCATCCTGCACGTGCATCCGTCGGTGAGCCAGGTGTCGACCGTCAACAAGGGACTGAATCTCGGCTCGCTGGGCAACTTCAGCCTGCCGCTGGCGGCGTCGTCGACGTCGGAAATGGACAGCATGGTGCGCGGCCAGGATGGTCAGGTGGTGGCGATCGGCGGCCTGATGCGCCAGGCCACGACGTCCGACCGTTCCGGCGTGCCGGGCGCCAGCGATATCCCCGTGATCGGCGCGCTGTTCCGCAGCACCGGCGACGTGGTCCAGAAGCGCGAGCTGGTGGTGCTGATCAAGCCGACCATCGTTGAAACTTCCTCGGACTGGAACCAGGACTTGCTCGACAGCAGCCGCCGCATCAAGGACCTGGACCCGCGCCGTGCCAAGGAGCGCAACTGATATGTACAGCAAACACTTCGGCTTGCGCGAGGCGCCGTTCAGCATCACGCCCGACACAAGCTTCTTCTTCACCAGCCCGCATTCGCAGGAGGCGTTGAATACCCTGCTGGTGGCGGCCAAGAGCGGCGAGGGCTTCATCAAGATCACCGGCGAGGTCGGCACCGGCAAGACGCTGCTGTGCCGCAAATTCATCGCCACGGTGGGACCGGATTTCGTCACGGCCTACATCCCCAATCCCTACCTCGAGCCGCGCACGCTGATGCTGGCTCTGGCCGACGAGCTGGAAGTGCCGCTGGAGCGCGATGTCGACCAGCACCAGTTGCTGAAGTCGATCACGCACCGGCTGATGGAGCTGGCGCGCGACGGCAAGCAGGTGCTGCTGTGCCTGGACGAGGCGCAGGCGATTCCGGTGGAAAGCCTGGAAGCGTTGCGTCTGCTGACCAATCTGGAAACCGAAAAACGCAAGCTGCTGCAGATCATCCTGTTCGGCCAGCCGGAACTGAACCAGCACCTGCAAGCCAATTCGATCCGCCAGCTGGCGCAGCGCATCACCTTCCATTACCACCTTGGTCCGCTGTCGCGCGACGACATGGACTATTACCTGGCGCACCGCCTGCGCGTGGCCGGCTACACCGGTAGCCGTTTGTTCAGCCGCGGCGCGATCGCGCGCTTGTACAAGGCCAGCGGCGGCATACCGCGGTTGGTCAACATCATGGCGAACAAGGCGTTGATGCTGTGCTTCGGCGAAGGCAAGCAGCAAGTGTCCAGCCGACATGTGAGCCTGGCGGCCAATGACACCATAGGTGCAGCCGGCAGACGTGTGCGCTGGCCTTGGCTGGCCGGGGGCCTGAGCTTGCTGATTGCCGCCTGCGGCCTGACCTGGGCGCTGACCAAATGAGCCTGATCAATAAAATGCTGCAGGACCTGGACGCGCGCGGCGGCGGTGCGGACAGCGCATTGCAGCAGCAGGAATTGAAGGCCGTGCCGCTGGCCGAGCGCGACCGCAAGCCGCTGATGCTGGCCGGCGGTGGAGCGGCGCTGGTGGTGCTGGCGGTCGGCGGCTGGTTTGGCTGGCAGTACTGGGTCAGCCATCGCATACCGGTGGGGCCGGTGCCCAAGGTGGTCGATAATTCAGTGCCGCCCGGTGCGCGCATCGAGCGGACGCCGGTGCAGCCGCAACCGCAGCCTGCCGCGCCATCCACCATGCAGCCCGACGCCGTCAGACCGGCGGCGGCCGACTCGACCCCTGCAGCCGTTGCGCCGCGAACCGAGCTTGCCGGCGATGCGCCGGCACCCGCCGCGCCGGCCAAGCGCAATGCGGCGGCCGAAGCCGAAGTGGCGGCCGAGCAGGCGATGCCGGCCATGGTCAAGGAACGCAAGGCCGCACGCCAGGCCGCCGCCAAATCCGCCGCGGCGCCGGCCAACGAAGGCACCATCACGCACGACATCAGCCCACAGCAGATGGCGGAAAACACCTACCGCCGCGCGCTGGTGGCGCTGCAGGAAGGGCGCGTCAACGCCGCGCTGGCCGACCTCGAGCGCGCGCTGGACATCGACCCGCGCAACGAGGCCGCCCGCCAGACCTACATCAGCCTGTTGCTGGAAAACCGGCGCAGCGACGACGCCGTACGTCAGCTGAGGCTGGCACTGGGCATCGATCCGCGCCAGCCTGGACTGGCGATGGTGCTGGCACGACTGCAACTGGAAAAAGGCGGCCCGGCGCTGGACACGCTGATGAAGACCCTGCCATACGCCGGCGGCAGCGCCGAATACCAGGCCTTCCTGGCGGGTGTGCTGCAACGCGAACAGCGCCATACCGAGGCGGCGGATCACTATCGGGAAGCGCTGAAGCTGTCGCCGCAAAACGGCGTGTGGTGGATGGGGCTGGGCATCTCGCTGCAGGCCGACCAGCATCTGCCTGAAGCGCGCGAAGCCTTCAAGCGTGCCCGCGCCACCGCCGGCCTGACGCCCGAACTGCAAGCCTTCATCGACCGCAAGCTGGAACAACTTTCAAGATAGATCCGGGGTCAGATCCGACATTTGGACACGAGCTCTGCCGTAACGGAAGCTACGGCAGAGCTCGTGTCCAAATGTCGGATCTGACCCCGGATCTACCGGGTTTTAGAGGCTGGCCTGGAGGCCCCAGATTTGCTTCATGCTGAAGCGGATCGAGGCCTGGTCTTCGCTCAGCGCTTCGGCGATGGCGCAGGATTCGTCGCCGGTGCGGCGCAGCTCGGCCGGCGACAGCGCGGCGCCCGACGGCGTGCGCAGGCAGTGCACTTGCAGGCAGTCGCCCGCGCGCCGGCTGACCACGCCGATCTCGCCATTCTGCAAGCGCACCAGACTGCCCGGCGGGAAATCGCCCAGCTCGCGCTGGAAATGCTCGATCAACGTCGGATCGGCCGGCGCGGCCTTGTCGTCGATCAGGTTGCGCAGCGCCAGGTTCGGCAGTATCGAGCGCCGGTAGTTGCGCGCCGATACCTGCGCGCAGTAACGGTCCGCCAGACTCAGCAGCTTGGCGTTCAGCGTCACTTCCGGACTGGCGATGCCGGCCGGATAGCCGCTGCCTTCGTCGTTTTCATGGTGCAGCAGTACGCAGGATATCCACTCGGCATCCTCGATGCCCGCGCACTTGAGCATGTCCGCGCTTTCCTCCGGATGGCGGCGCACGATCGCCATTTCCTCGCTGCTCAGGGGCGTGTTTTTGTTCTGGAAGGTTTCGTTGTGGCGCAGCATGCCGACGTTCATCGTCAGCGCCGCCGCCGTCACGGTCAGCGTGTCGGCCGGGTTCTTGTTCAGACTGCGCGACAGCACCACCACCACCACCGCCGTTTCGATGCAGTGGCGCACCGCGTAGCTGCCGGCGATCTGGCACAGGAAGATGCAGGCCAGCGCGATGTCCGGATTGATCTCCACCGCCTGGATCACGTCGCGGGCGATGTCGCGCAGTTCGCTCTCGGCGTTGTGTTCATTGCGCAGGTTTTGCAGCAAGCGCTCAAGCCTTCGGTTCGACTGGTTGAGCAAGTGCAGCACCGATGGCGGTGCATCGACCTGGTTGGTATCGGCCATCATTACTATCCCCACAATTAAACTTTGCCCAGCCGCTCCAATGCGAGCGCCAGGGTCTCGTCTTTCTTCGCAAAGCAGAAGCGCACGATGCCGGACTCCTTGCCTTGCTGGTAAAACGCCGATACCGGGATGGCCGCCACCTTGATTTCAGTGGTCAGCCACTCTGCAAACTCCGCTTCCGTTTGCGATGAAATTTTGTCGTAGCGCACGCACTGGAAATAGGTGCCGTCGGCCGGCAGCAATTCGAAGCGCGTGTTGGCCAGGCCGTCGCGGAACAGGTCGCGCTTGCGCTGGTAAAACGCCGGCAGTTCCAGGTAGGGCCTGGGATCGGCCATGTAGCTGGCGACGCCGTGCTGCATGGGCGTGTTGACGCTGAAGACGTTGTACTGGTGCACCTTGCGGAACTCGGCCGTCATGCCGGCCGGCGCCGCCACGTAGCCGATCTTCCAGCCGGTGACGTGGTAGGTCTTGCCGAAGCTCGAGACGACAAACGCGCGCGCCGCCAGTTCGGGATGGCGGCACACCGATTCGTGCCGCTGGCCGTCGTAGACCATGTGCTCGTACACTTCGTCCGACAGGATCAGCACGCCGGTGCCGCGCACGATGTCGGCCAGCGCCTGCATGTCGGCCTCGCGCAGCACGCTGCCGGTCGGATTGTGCGGGGTGTTGATGATGATCAGCCGCGTCTTGCCGTTGACGGCGGCGGCGACCTTGGTCCACGGCACGGCATAGCCGCGCTCGCTTACCTCCATCTCGACCGGCACCGGCACGCCGCCGGCCAGCGTGATCGCCGGCACGTAGCTGTCGTAGACCGGCTCGATGACGACCACCTCGTCGCCCGGGTGCACGCAGCACAGGATGGCGGTGGTCAGCGCCTGCGTGGCGCCGGCGGTGACGGTGATGTCGGTGTTGGCGTCGTACTGGTGGCCGTAGATGGCGGCAACCTTGGCGACGATGGCGTTGCGCAGCACCGGCGCGCCGGTCATCATCGGATACTGGTTGAAGTCGGCCTGCATGGCGTCGTTGACGGCTTGCAGCAGGCTGCGCTCGCAGGAAAAATCAGGGAAGCCCTGGCCCAGGTTGACGGCGTTCGCTTGCGCGGCCAAGGTGGACATGCGGGTGAAGACAGTGGTCCCGACAGCCGGCAGGCGGCTGGTCAAGATGGGTGTAATCGGCAGATTGTTGCGGCTGTTCATGGCGGCTGTGTAGTGGACAGATAGCCTATTCTAGCTCAGCGCGCCGGGTTTGGTGTTGCGAAAAAAACCTTAAGCTTCGAGGCTCCACGCTTCCGGCACCATGACCTTGAACATGCCGGCCTTGGCCAGCCGCCGCGCCAGTTTCAGCAGCGCCTTGTCCTTGGTGATGAGGATGGCGGCCTGGGCGTCGCGCGCCACTTCGAGGAACTTCTGGTCGTCCTTGTCGGTGCAGACCGGCAGCCGTACGCCGGACTCGGCCGGCGCGACCACCTTGATCAGCTGGTCGAAGCGGGCGGCCGCCAGCGGACGGGTATCGTCGTCCAGCGGCAGGTGCTTGTAGTGCAGCACGATGTTGTATTCGTCGCGGCAGTCCGAGCGGGTGACGGCCTCGACCGCACCGCTTTCCAGCGCCGCCAGCAGGCCGGCCCAGCGCGGGTCCTTGAAGACGAACAGGTCGAGGCAGACATTGGTGTCGATGACGATGACTTTTGGTGGAACAGGTATCATGTGGGCAGTTCTGTAAATATGTTTATCTGGAATCTTATGCTGATAGTGCTTTCGCCTGCAAAAAGTCTCGACCTGGAGACGCCTCCGACTACCAAGCTGCACACCGAACCCGACTTTCTCGACCATTCCGCCCAGCTGATCACCCGCCTGCGCGAGTTTTCGCCGGCGCAGATCGGCGAACTGATGGACCTGTCCGACAACCTGTCGGCGCTCAACGTTGCCCGCTACGCGTCGTGGACCCACGATACCGCCGAAGGCCGCCAGGCCGTGATGGCCTTCAACGGCGACGTCTACGGCGGCCTCGACGCCCGCTCGCTCAAGCCGGCTCAGCTGGCTTACGCGCAATCGCGCATCCGCATCCTGTCCGGCCTGTATGGCATGCTGCGTCCGCTGGACCTGATCCATCCGCACCGGCTGGAAATGGGCACCCGGCTGAGCAACCCGCGCGGCAAGGACCTGTACGCGTTCTGGGGCGAGACCATCACCCGCGCGCTGAACCAGACGGCGGCGGAGCAGGGCGCGGAAACGCTGGTCAACCTGGCGTCCGAGGAGTATTTCAAGTCGGTCAAGCCCAAGCTGCTGGACGTGCCGGTGATCACGCCGCAGTTCGAGGACTGGAAAAACGGCAAGTACAAGATCATTTCCTTCTACGCCAAGCGGGCGCGCGGCCTGATGGCGCGCTTCGCGGCGGTCAAGGGCATCACCGATCCGCAAAAGCTGAAGAAGTTCAACGTCGACGGCTATGCCTATGTCAAGAAGGATTCGGACGACAGCACCTGGATTTTCCGCCGAAAAGTAGCGGAATAAACTACTGCGTAAAACTGTGTAAATAATAAAAAACCGGGACCTGGGTCCCGGTTTTCACATCAATTCCAGAGTTTCCACCAGTGACGTTCGGCTTTCTTGCCTTCGTCGAGGAACTTGCTGCTCGGGTAGTTCAGCTTGAACACGCGCATCGTGTCGTCGCGCAGTTCGGTCATGCCCAGCTTGTCGTAGCTGCGTATCATGATGAACAGCGCTTCCTCGATCGCCGGCGAGTCGCGGTAGTCGTTCATGATGCCCATGGCGCGGTTGGCCGCGGCCAGGTAGGCGCCGCGACGGTAGTAGTAGCGCGCCACGTGCACTTCGTACGACGCCATCGCGTTGAGCAGATAACG
The DNA here is from genome assembly GCF_964254095.1 of Duganella sp. LjRoot269. Classification (NCBI taxonomy): domain Bacteria; kingdom Pseudomonadati; phylum Pseudomonadota; class Betaproteobacteria; order Burkholderiales; family Oxalobacteraceae; genus Duganella; species Duganella sp. LjRoot269. The sequence goes on from NZ_CAXUSL020000001.1 coordinate 3,331,219, forward strand.
CATGCGGTCCAGCGAATCCGGGGTATACTTGCTGTTCGGGAACTTGTCCACCAGTTGCTTGAAGGCCGCGTAGGCTTCGCGCGTGGCTTTCGGGTCGCGTTCCGTCGCGTCCTGCTCGTAGATGAAGTTCAGGAAGCCGATCTGGTCGTTGAAGTTGATCAGGCCGCGCAGGTAGTACATATAGTCCACGTTGGCATGGTTCGGGTGCAGCTTGATGAAGCGCTCCACGGCCGCCAGCGCCTGGGCCTGGTCCTGGGATTTGTAGTAGGCATAGGCGATTTCCATCTGCGCCTGCTGGGCGTAGGTACCAAACGGATAGCTCGATTCCAGCTTCTCGAACAACTGAATTGCGCGCTCGTAGTGCTGACCGTTCAATTCCTCGGTCGCCTCCGAGTATAATTTCGTAGCGCTCCAACCTTTAGTCTCGTCGATTTTCTCCGAGAACAAACCGCAAGCGGACAAACTGAGCAGAACCAACGTTGCTGCGACTACTTTCAATTTTTTTTGCATATGTTTTGCAAGAAGCTGTTTAACCAAAGTTTTACAAAGGCTGATTATAGCCGATAGGAATGCTGTGATATTAACTCCAAAGCCGAATTTGGCTGAATCTTCCTCCGAACACGAATCCGATGCTGTCCTGCTGGTTGAGCAAGACGGCGATTTCGGCGACGATGAAGACGGCCTGGCTCCGATCGAACTGGAACTGACCCCGGAATTCTGCGGCCAGCGCCTCGATAAAGTCATTTCCGGCCTGGTCCCGCAATTTTCGCGCGGCCGGCTGCAAATGTGGATCACCGACGGCTTCGTCACGGTCGACGGCAAACCGGCCAAAAGCACCAAGGAAACCGTCTACGGCGACGAGAAGATCGTCATTCTGCCCCAACCGGCGCCGGAAGACGAGGCTTTTAAGCCGGAAGCGATGGAACTCAACATCGTTTATGAAGATGAGCACCTGATCATCATCAACAAACCTGCCGGGATGGTGGTCCATCCGGGCGCCGGCAACTGGTCCGGCACCATGCTCAACGGCCTGCTGCACCATTGCCCGCAGCTGTCGGGTGTGCCGCGCGCCGGCATCGTGCACCGGCTGGACAAGGACACCAGCGGCCTGATGGTGGTCGGCAAGACGCTGCCGGCCCAGACCGACCTGGTGCGCCAGTTGGCCGCGCGCACCGTCAAGCGCGAATACTACGCGGTCGTGTGGGGCATGCCGCGCATCAGCGGTACGATCGATTCGTCGATGGGGCGCCATCCGAAGGACCGCATCAAAATGGCGGTCTCGACCGGCATGGGCTCGAAGCCTGCCATCACGCACTACCAGGTGCTGGGCGGCGGCAAGCTGGGCGAGGGCCGTCCCGTGACGCTGGTGCAGTGCCGCCTGGAGACGGGCCGCACCCACCAGATCCGCGTGCACATGATGTCGATCGGCTTCCCGCTGGTGGGCGACACGACGTACGGCAAGCAGCACCTGGCCGATTATTTCCCGCGCCAGGCGCTGCAGGCGCGCCGCCTGGGTCTGGTGCATCCCGCCACCGGCGAGCAGCGCGAGTGGCAAGTGCCGCTGGCCGAAGACTTCGCCGCGCTGCTGGTGAGGGCGGGCATAGAGGAGCCGGAACAGATTTGATGACTACGATCCAGCAGCAATGGCTGATCCCGCACTGGCCGGGCTTGCCGGACCATGTGGGGGCGCTGTCCACCACGCGGCGCGGCGGCGTCAGCCCGGCGCCGTACGGCGACGGCATGGGCGGTGGCGGCCTGAACTTGGGCACCCACGTCGGCGATCAGCCGCACAACGTGGCCCACAATCGCGAGATCCTGCGCGCCTTGCTGCCGGGCGATCCGGTCTGGCTGTCGCAGGTGCATGGCACGACGGTGGTCGATGTGGCCAAGGTGCGGATGCAGGAGGTGCCGGAGGCCGACGCCAGCCTGTCCACCACGTCGGGCAAGGTGTGTGTCGTCATGACGGCCGATTGCCTGCCGGTGCTGTTCTGCGATGCAGAAGGCAAGACCGTGGCGGCCGCCCATGCGGGCTGGCGCGGCCTGGCGTCCGGCGTGCTGGAAAATACCGTGGAATCGATGCGCGCGGCCGGCGCCGGCGAGCTGATGGCCTGGATGGGGCCGGCAATCGGCGCCTATCAGTTCGAGGTGGGGCCGGACGTCAGGCAGGCCTTCCTTGGCGGCGCGTTCGACGAATCGAGCGTGCGCCACGTGGAGGCGGCGTTTTCGCCCATCGAAGGCAAGCCGGGCAAGTACCTGGCCGACATGTACGCGCTGGCGCGCCACCTGCTGCACCGGGCCGGCGTGGCGAAAGTGTACGGCGGCGAATTCTGCACCGTCTCCAACTCCGGCCGTTTCTATTCCTACCGCCGGGACGGCGTCACGGGCCGTCAAGCTGCGTTGATCTGGATCAAATGACTCGCACCGCCGCGGGCTTAGTCTTCGCCTTCGGCCGGTTTTGCCGCCTGGCGTGCCGCGTGCGCGGCCAGTTCCCTTTTGCGGCGGCGGGCTTTGGTGCCGGAAATATAAATCAATGTGCCAAGCGGAAGCACGCAGTAGAACAAAAACGTTACAATTCCCGCAACGACACTGGTTTCCGTCAGGGCCATCAGCCCGACCACGTAAATCCACGCTACAGCAACGATCAGCATAAAAAACCCAGCATAGAGAAGTCCACGTAAAGATATTTAACTATTTTTAGGGAAACAAACATGAATTTGCCCGATCCTCAAGCCATTGCCAACGCCTGGATGTCGCAGATGAGCGACCCCGGACAGTGGCAATCCTGGTTCAACATGGCGCCGACCACGGAGGCCAACCCGCTGGCCGCCATGATGCAGGACGTAGGCGCCGCCGTGAAACCGGAGGCCATGGAGCAGTTGAAGAACCAGTACCTGCAGGATTTCGGCGGTTTGTGGCAAGACTTTCTCGCCGGTAAAACGCCGGAAGTGGGCGACCGCCGCTTCACCTCGTCGGCCTGGCAGGGCAATCCGATGTCGTCTTTCAATGCCGCATCATACCTGCTGAACGCCAAATTCCTGACGGCCATGGTCGACACGGTGGAAACCACGCCGCAGCAAAAGCAGAAAATCCGCTTTGCCGTGCAGCAAATCGTCGATGCCATGTCGCCGGCCAACTTCCTCGCCACCAATCCGGAAGCGCAGCAAAAGCTGATCGAAACCAAGGGCGAGAGCCTGACCAAGGGCATGGCCAATATGCTGGCCGACATGAACAAGGGCCACATCTCGCTGTCGGACGAATCGGCGTTCGAGGTCGGCCGCAACCTGGCCACGACCGAGGGCACGGTGGTCTACGAGAATCCGCTGTTCCAGCTGATCCAGTACAAGCCGGCGACGGAGATGGTGCACCAGCGCCCGCTGCTGATGGTGCCGCCTTGCATCAACAAATTCTACATCCTCGACCTGCAGCCGGAAAACTCGCTGGTGCGTTACGCGGTGGAGCAGGGTAATACCGTGTTCATGATTTCGTGGAGCAATCCGGACAAGTCGCTGGCCGGCACCACCTGGGACGATTACGTCGAGAAGGGCGTGATCGAGGCGGTGGGCGTGGTGCGCGACATCACCGGCCAGGACAAGATGAACCTGTTCGGCTTCTGCGTCGGCGGCACCATCGTGTCGACCGCGCTGGCGGTGCTGGCGGCGCGCGGCGAGAATCCGGCTTCCAGCCTGACCTTGCTGACCACCTTCCTCGATTTCAGCGATACCGGCGTGCTGGACGTGTTTGTCGACGAGGCGCAGGTGGCTATGCGCGAGCAACAGCTGAAGGATGGCGGCCTGATGCCGGGCCGCGACCTGGCCAGCACCTTCTCCAGCCTGCGTCCGAACGACCTGGTGTGGAACTACGTGCAGTCGAACTACCTGAAGGGCAATGAGCCGCCGCCGTTCGACCTGCTGTACTGGAATTCCGACAGCACCAACCTGCCGGGCCCGATGTTCTGCTGGTATCTGCGCAACACCTATCTGGAAAACAAGCTGAAGACCGGCCAGCTGACCGTCTCCGGCCAGAAGGTCGACCTGAGCAAGATCGACGCGCCGGCCTTCATCTACGGCTCGCGCGAAGACCATATCGTGCCGTGGATGTCGGCCTTCGGCTCCATGAATATTCTTAATCCAGGCAAGCCCAAGGCCAACCGTTACATCCTCGGCGCCTCCGGTCACATCGCCGGCGTGATCAACTCGCCGGTCAAGAACAAGCGCAGCTACTGGACCAACGACAAGCCGCTGGGCCGCGCCGCCTCCAAGCCGCAGGACGCCGAAGCATGGATCGCTGGCGCGACTGAAAACAAGGGCAGCTGGTGGCCCGAATGGGCCAAATTCCTGGCCGATCACGGCGGCAAGGATGTCAAGGCCAAGGCCAAGCCAGGCAACGCCACCTACAAGGCGATCGAGCCGGCACCGGGCCGTTATGTGAAGGTACGTGCAGACTAGATGCACCGGGGAAAATGTTGTGATTGTTCGTCTGTAAAATTGGTTGCGTTGCAATAAAACCTAAAAGTTATAACAGATGGTGCAAGATATTCATTTTCCCCTCTATAATGGAAGTAGTAGGCAAGTGGGAAAGCGGACCGAAGTTCGCTTTTTTTTCGAATTGTTAGAGTACGCGCTGCGGCGCAATAAACGGACTTGTGATGAGTAGTGCGAAAAAAAATGCTGACCGCCTGATTAAAAAATACCCGAACCGCCGTCTGTACGACACGCAGACCAGTTCCTACATCACGCTGACGGACGTCAAGCAGCTGGTGCTGGACAACGAAGAATTCACCGTGGTCGACGCCAAGACCAATGAAGACCTGAGCCGCAGCATCCTGCTCCAGATCATCCTGGAGGAAGAGGCGAGCGGGGCGCCGATGTTCTCCAGCGACGTGCTGGCGCAGATCATCCGTTTCTACGGCCACGCCATGCAGGGCATGATGGGCTCCTACCTGGAAAAGAACGTGCAGGCGTTCACCGACATCCAGCGCAAGTTCACCGGCAGCGCGGTGGGCGGCATCGAAGGCAAGCCATTCAGCCCGGAAATGTGGACCCAGTTCATGAACGTCCAGGGCCCGATGATGCAGGGCATGATGAATAACTACATCGACCAGAGCAAGAGCCTGTTCGTGCAGATGCAGGAACAGATGCAAAGCCAGAGCAAGAACATCTTCGGTACCTTCCCGTTCGTTCCCGGCGTGCCACCAGCACCGACCGACAAAAAGTAATTTCCCTACGCTTTAAACCCGGGGTCAGATCTAAAAATTGGACACGGGCTCTGCCGTAATGGTCATTACGGCAGAGCCCGTGTCCAATTTTTAGATCTGACCCCGGATTTGTTTGTAGCTAAATTACAAAAATCCGCAATTTACGTTGACACCAGAATTTCTTCAGTAGTACTATCGACAACAGTTGTGGAAGCGCTTCCACACAATTTCAAAATGCGGTCTGAACGAAGGAGTTTCCGTGGTTGTCGATGCATCAGTTTCACTGGAAGAGACGTTTTCCCCGCCGGCCGACTCGGTGTTGTGGAGTAAGGATTTCCTGCTGGGCGCCGCCACCGCGGCTTATCAGATCGAAGGCGCGGTCGCCGAAGATGGCCGCATACCATCGATCTGGGACACTTTCTCGGCCACGCCGGGCAAGACACTGGCCGGCGACACCGGCGCCGTCGCCTGCGACCACTATCATCGCTGGCAAGACGACGTCGAGCTGCTGGCGGCCCTGAACGTCGGCGCCTACCGCCTGTCGATTTCCTGGCCGCGCGTGATGACGCAGGACGGCCAGCCGAACCAGAAGGGTATCGCGTTCTACCGCAAGCTGCTGACAGCGCTGCGCGCCAAGGGCTTGAAGACCTACGTCACGCTGTACCACTGGGACCTGCCGCAGCACCTGGAAGACAAGGGCGGTTGGGTCAACCGCGACACCGCCTACCGCTTCGCCGAATACGCCGACATGATCAGCCGTGAGCTGGCCGGCCTGGTCGACGCCTGGGCCACGCTGAACGAGCCATGGTGCTCGGCCATGCACGGCTACGGCACCGGCCATCACGCGCCGGGCAAGCAGGATGTGGTCTTCGCCACACAGGCCATGCACCACCTGCTGCTGGGCCACGGCCTGGCCGTCAAGCATCTGCGCACCAACGATCCGGCGGCGCAAGTGGGCATCGTCGCCAACGTGGGGCGCGGCACCAGCACCGACAGCAGCGCCGCCGGCCAGCGCGCCGCCTGGCTGTTCGAACTGCAGCACAATAACTGGATCCTCGATCCGCTGCTGAAGAAGTCCTATCCGTCGGCGCTGTGGGAACTGTGGCCGGGCGCCGAACCGATGGCCCTCGACGGCGACATGGACATCATCGGCACGCCGCTGGACTTCCTGGGCATTAATTACTACTTCCGCACCAACGTCGTCAGCGACGGCAAGAACGGCTACATCGAAGTGGACCTGGAAGGCGTGGAGCGCACGCAAATGGGCTGGGAAGTGTACCCGGACGGCCTGCGCCACCTGCTGGTCGGCTTCCACCGCGACTATCCGAATCTGCCGCCGATCTACATCACCGAAAACGGCATGGCCACCGACGACGAAGTGGTGGACGGCGAAGTCGACGACCGCCAGCGCATCTCGTTCCTGAACCGCCACCTTGCGGCGGTGGATCAAGCAGTCAAGGCCGGTGTGGACATACGGGGCTACTTTATCTGGTCGTTGATGGACAATTTCGAATGGGCCTTCGGTTATGAGCGCCGTTTCGGTATTATCCATGTCGACTATGCAACGCAAAAGCGCACGCTGAAACGCAGCGCAAAACTGGTAACCCAATTTTTGGCCGAGAGATCCGCAAAAAGTTAAACATCCAGCAAAGTTATCCGAATAAAATGGGCGCTCGACGCCCACAGGGAGACAGAATGTTCAAGGCCTCAAAAATGGGGAGCGCGGTCGCGCTCACCCTGGCGGCATGCAGCGCAGCGCAAGCCCAAACACCGTTGAAAGCGACCGTTATCCATTGGTGGACGTCGGGCGGCGAATCGCAGGCGGTCAAGCAGTTTGCGGATGCATACAACAAGGCCGGCGGCCAGTGGATCGACAACGCCATCGCCGGCGCCGACCAGTCGCGCGCCACCACCATCAACCGCATCGTCGGCGGCAACGCGCCGACGGCCGCGCAGTTCAACACCTCCAAGCAGTTCCGCGACTTCGTCGAACAGGGCCTGCTCAATAACATCGACGACGTGGCCGCAGCCGGCAAGTGGGACCAGATCCTGCCGCCGGCCATCATCCAGTCGATCAAGATCAACGGCCACTTCTACGCAGCTCCGGTGGACATCCATATGCCGGCGTGGTTCTTCTACTCGAAGGCGGCCTATAAAAAGGCGGGCATCGCCAGCGAACCGCAGACCTGGGACGAGTTCCTGACGCAACTGGCCAAGCTGAAGGCAGCCGGCGTGGTGCCGCTGGCCTTTGGCGGCCAGGTGTGGCAGGAGAAGATCACCTTCGACGCCATCTTCGCCATGGTCGGCGGCGCCGACCTGTATCTGAAGGTCTACCGCGACCGCGACCAGAAAGCCGTGATGTCGCCGGCCTTCAAGCAGGTGCTGGTCGACTTCAAAAAGCTGAAGGCCTTCGTCGATGCCGGCTCTCCGGGGCGCAACTGGAACGACGCGACGGCGATGGTCGTCAGCGGCAAGGCCGGCGTGCAGATCATGGGCGACTGGGCCAAGGGCGAATTCGCCGCCGCCAAGCAGACCGCGGGCAAGGAGTACGGCTGCTTCCCCGGCTTCGGCCCCAAGGCGCCGTACATCGTCGCCGGCGACGCTTTCGTCTTCCCGAAAACCACGGACGCCAACGCCATCAAGGCGCAGAAGCTGCTGGCGACCACGGTCACTTCGCCGGCCGCGCAGGTGGCCTTCAATATCCGCAAGGGCTCCATTCCTATCCGCGGCGACGTCGACGAATCGCAACTCGACATCTGTGCGCGCCAGGGACTGGCCATCATGAAGGACAAGTCGCGCCAGCTGCCGAACACCGAAATGCTGGCAACGCCGGATACTACTGGCGCGCTGCAGGACGTGCTGACCAGCTACTGGAACAAGAACCAGTCGCCGGACGACGCGCAAAAAGCCTTTGCCCGCGCGCTGAAGGATCAATAAGCCATGGCCAAGAAGCGTCAAAGCGTTTCCTTCGCGGCCTACATCGCCATGATACCGATGGCGTTGACGGTGCTGCTGGCCTACCTCGGCACGATGCTGTGGACGGCCCGCGTATCGGTCAGCAGCTCGCGCACCTTCCCGGCCAGCGATTTTGTCGGCGCCTCGCAGTACATCCGCCTGTTTAACAACGAGCGCTGGCTGCTCTCGCTGCAGAATGTGGTGGTCTACGGCGTGTTGTTCATCACCGCCTGCCTGGTCATCGGCTTCCTGCTGGCCGTGTTCATCGACCAGAAGGTGATGGCCGAAGGCGCGCTGCGCACCATCTTCCTGTATCCGTACGCGATGTCGTTCGTGGCGACGGGCCTGATCTGGCAATGGATCCTCAATCCCGAACTGGGCATCCAGGAAGTGCTGCACAAGCTGGGCTTCGCCGACGCCAAGTTCGACTGGATCGTCGACCAGGACATGGCGATCTACACCGTCGTCATCGCCACCGTGTGGCAGGCTTCCGGCCTGGTGATGGCGCTGATGCTGTCCGGCCTGCGCGGCGTCGACGAGGAATTGTGGAAGGCCGCCCGCATCGACGGCATTCCGCGCTGGCGCGTCTACGTCAGCATCGTGCTGCCGATGCTGGGCGCGTCGGTGTCGACCGCGTTCGTGCTACTGTTCGTGATGGTGGTCAAGGTATTCGACTCCGTCGTCGCGATGACGCAGGGCGGGCCCGGCACGGCCAGCGAAGTGCCGGCCAAGTTCATCATGGATTACCTGTTCGGCCGCGCCAATATCGGCCTGGCTTCCGCCGCATCGATCGTGCTGCTGTCCACCGTACTGGCCATCGTCGCGCCGCTGTACTTTGTGCGCAACCGCCGCGTGGCGAAGGGGGCGTGATGGGACAAGTCGTCAAACTCGACAAGGCCGCAATGGAAAAGGCAGCAAGCGCTGCGCAAGCCCGCGCAGCGAACGACAGCAATATCAATCCAGCGCCGCCGGCCATCAAGCCGCGCCGCAAGCTGGCATGGACGCCGGCCCGCATCGGCGTCTACGGTTTCCTGATCGTGGCCGCGCTGTTCTTCCTGCTGCCGCTGTACGTGATGCTGGTGACGTCGGTCAAGCCGATGGAAGAGATCCGCCTCGGCACGCTGTTCGCGCTGCCGGTGCATGCGACGCTGGAACCGTGGCTGCAGGCCTGGCAATCGGCTTGCACGGGCCTGGAATGCAATGGCATCCGCGGCGGCTTCTGGAACTCGGTCGCCATCGTCGTGCCGAGCACCATCCTGTCGATCGCCATCGGCGCGGTGAACGGCTATGCGCTGTCGTTCTGGCGTCCGCGCGGCGCCGGCCTGTTGTTCGCCATCCTGATGATGGGCGCCTTCATTCCGGTGCAGGTGATGGTCTATCCGCTGGTGCGTGTGCTGGCCGCCGTCAACCTGTTCAGTTCCTTGCCGGGCATAGTGCTGATCCACACCATCTTCGGCATGCCGGTGATGACGCTCCTGTTCCGCAACTACTACGCGGCGCTGCCGATGGAGTTGTTCAAGGCCGCGCGCATCGACGGCGGCGGTTTTTGGCGCATCTTCCTGCAGCTGATGCTGCCGATGTCGACGCCGGTCATCGTGGTCGCCGTCATCATGCAGGTCACCGGCATCTGGAACGACTTCCTGCTTGGCCTGGTGTTTGCCGGCTCCGAGCACCTGCCGATGACGGTCCAGCTGAACAACATCATCAACACCACCACCGGCGAGCGCCTGTACAACGTCAACATGGCAGCGACCATCCTGACGTCGGTCGTGCCGCTGGCTCTCTATTTCATCTCCGGCCGCTGGTTCGTGCGCGGTATCGCCTCTGGCGCTGTGAAGGGTTAATCCATGTCTAACGTAGCTATTCGTAATCTGCAGATCCAGTTGGGCGGCAACAAGGTCATCGAATCCTTGAACCTTGATGTGAAGGCAGGGGAGTTCGTGGTGTTGCTGGGGCCGTCGGGCTGCGGCAAGTCCACACTGCTGCATTCCATCGCTGGCCTGATCGACACCACCTCCGGCCAGATCGAAATCGGCGGCAAGGACATGACCTGGGCCGATCCGAAGGACCGCGGCATCGCGCTGGTGTTCCAGTCGTACGCGCTGTACCCGACCATGAACGTGGAAGCCAATATGTCCTTCGGCCTGCGCATCAACGGCACGCCGAAAGCGGAGATCGCGCGCCGCGTCTCGCGCGCTTCCGACATGCTGCAACTTGGCCCGCTGTTGAAGCGCAAGCCGGCCAACCTGTCCGGTGGTCAGCGCCAGCGCGTGGCGATCGGCCGCGCCATTGTGCGCGAGGCGGACGTGATGCTGTTCGACGAACCGCTTTCCAACCTCGACGCCAAGCTGCGCACCGAACTGCGGCGCGAGTTGAAGCAGCTGCACAAGCAGCTCGGCGCGACCATGATCTACGTGACCCACGACCAGGTCGAGGCGATGACGCTGGCGCAGCGCATGGCCGTGATGAAGGGCGGGGTGGTGCAGCAGTTCGACACGCCGGCCAATATCTACAACGAACCGGCCAACCTGTTCGTCGCCACCTTCCTCGGTTCGCCGGGCATGAACCTGTTCAAGGGCTGGCTGGAGCAGAAGGATGGCCGCACCATGTTCGGCAACGAGCACATGGCCGTCGACGTGACGGACTACCCGTTCAAGCAGCAGCCGTCCGGCAGGCACGAATGCGTGCTGGGCGTGCGGCCCGAGGACATCGACGTCGGCAATTGCGACGGCGTCGACAGCGTGTTGTGCGCATCGGTCTCGCTGGTCGAGGCGATGGGCGCGCATCGCGTGTTGTGGCTGGACTTCCACGGTACCCAGGTCGCTGGCATCGTGCAGGACCAGCAGACTATCGAAACCGAGAAGGACATCAGCTTCTCGGTGCGCACCAAACGTATCTCCCTGTTTGACGGGGCCAGCGAACAGCGGCTCTGATTCATAGCTAGCAGTGCTGTAAAAACCGGGCGCCGCCGCATGGCTGCCCGTTGGATCAGTGCATCCTGCGGTGGAACCGGTTCCACTTGTGTATAGCAAGCCACTCAGAGCGGGCATGCACGCCAACTTGAACGATGGACGAAGCGAGGACAGACAAATGAAGAAAACGATTTTAGCCCTGAGCATTGCGCAAATTGCGCTGACCGCCGGTGCGGCATACGCGCAGCAGGCAGCAGGCGGCGACGTGGAAAAGATCATCGTCACGGCCACCCGCCGCGACACGCTGGTGCAGGACACGCCGCTGGCGATCACCGCCTACACGCAGGACACGCTGGCCAACAACCAGGTCAAGGATCTGGCGACCATGACCGCCATGGTGCCCAGCCTGGTGGTGGAACCGCACAGCGACTCGGGCGGCGTGCACGTCTACATGCGCGGCGTAGGCTCGGCCAATCACACGGAGCTGGGCGATCCGGCGGTGGCGTTCTACGTCGACGGCATCTATGTGCCGCGTCCGCAGGGCGCGACGGCGCTGATGTATGACCTGAACCACGTCGAAGTCGCGCGCGGTCCGCAGGGCACGCTGAACGGCCGCAACTCCACCGCCGGCGCGGTCAACCTGGTGTCCGGCGCGCCGAGCACCGCCAAGACCTTCGGTTCGGCCAGCGTCACGCTGGGCGACTACCATCACATCCAGACGCAGGCGATGATGAACATCCCGCTGAGCGACGACATCGCGCTGCGCATCGCCGCCATCAAGGACCAGCACGACGGCTACGTCGACTTCCGCAAGGGCTCGAACGTGCAGCCGGGGACGAAGAAGTACGGCGCAGGCGACCAGCAGGGCGCGCGCGCCTCGCTGCTGTGGAAGTTCACGCCCGACCTGAAGGCCACTTTCATCGCCGACTACTACAGCGACACCGGCGCCGGCAACATCTACCTGGCCGCCGAGCCGAAGCCGGGCCAGGACCTGCGCTCGGCGCTGATCGACACGCCGGGTACGCTGGACCAGTCCATCATCACCGCCAAGACCAAGGTGCAATGGCGTCCGGTGGAAGGCATCGAGACTCAGTACCTGGCCGCGTGGAGCCGCTTGAAGCGCACCAACGGCAGCGATGCGGACGCCGGTTTCTACCCAGGCTTCAAGGCAGAGAACCGCACCGAGTGGAGCCAGTTCGACAGCGTCTCCAACGAACTGCAGGTGCGCTCGGATACCGAAGCGCCGCTGCAATGGGTGGGCGGCCTGTTCTTCTTCCGCGAGAAGAACAAGATCCGCTTCGACATCGACCGCAGCCAGATCTCGCAGGCCATGCTGGACCAGGATATCGCCAGCGGCAGCGTGATCTTCGTGCAGCCGACCGTCGGCCAATATGCATCGGCGATGTCCTTCATCCAGGGCGACCGCGAGCTGCATTCGAAAGCCGTGTTCGCGCAGGCCAGCTATGACATCGATCCGCTGTGGAAGGTCACCGGCGGCGCGCGCTACACCAAGGACCACAAGTTCGACGTGGGCGGCCAGAACTGGGCCTGCCCGAACTGGCCGGACAACGCGCCGCGCGGTACCGTCACGCTGACGCCTAACCAGATCGCGCAACTGGTCACGCCGGGCGTGGGCACCATCAACACCCACAACATCGGCCCCGGCGGCGTGGTGAACCAGCAGACCTGCGGTAATACGTATGGCGACAACACGGCCGACTTGCAATACGGCCAGTCGACGTGGCTGGGCCGCGTGGAATACAAGCCGGCCAAGGACATCCTGACCTTCGCCTCGGTGACCACCGGATTCCACTCGCCGGCCATCGGCGACGGCGGCGCGACCACCAAGCCGGAGCGCCTGACCAGCTATGAAGTGGGCTTCAAGTCGGACCTGCTCAACCGCCAGCTGTCGCTGAACCTGGACGCGTTCTGGATGAAGTACAAGGACAAGCTGGAATCGCAAGTGGTGAACAACACGCTGCAGAACTTCAACGCGGCCGGCGCCTCGGTGAAGGGAGTCGAGGCCGAGTGGATCTATCGTCCGACCAGCATCGACCGCTTCAGCGGCAACGCCACCTGGCTGAAGGCGCGGTATGACGACTTCCTGTCCTGCGACGTCGATGCGGCGCGCGCAAACAACCAGTCCTGCGGCACCACCGCGCCCGCAGTCAATGTCGGCGGCGCCGTGTTGAAGCACGCGCCGACCTTCGCCGCCACGCTGATGTACGAGCATGACTTCGACACCGGCAAGGGCCGCATCACGCCGCGCGCCTCGGCGCACTACGAGTCGGAATCGTTCGTCGGTTCGGGCGCGTTCAACACCGACGTGCCGGGCCATCCGGGCGTCAAGCAGCAGAAGGCCTACACCACGCTGGACCTGAGCGTGCGCTACGAGCCGCTGAACAAGGCCTACACGGCGGAACTGTTCGTCAACAACGCGACCGACAAGGCGGTGAAGTACGACGCGATCGAGGTCTGCACCCAGGTCGGCGCGCCATGCCAGCCGACGCAGCAGATATGGGCCGCGTACTACAACAACCCGCGCACCTTCGGCGGGCGCGTGTCGATGAAGTTCTGATAGAACCAGGGAGTAAGTGGTCTTTGGGCCGGCAGCGATGCCGGCCCTTTTTTAACGGCGGGCGACCGAGCCGCGCTTGCTCACCGTGACGGGGAAGTCGCGGGCGATTTCGTGCTGGGTGCCGTAGCACAGGTTGAGCAGCCAGCGCACGGCGTTCTGCGTCAGTTGCTGCATCGGGATGTGCACCGACGTCAGACCCGGCGACGAGAACTCAGCCGAGTAGTCGTCGTCATAACCGACGATGGAGACGTCGTTCGGCACGCTGATGCCGGCGCGGTGGAAGCAGGACAGGGCGCCGACCGCCATCTCGTCGTTCGCGCAAAACAGGCCGGTGAACCTGCGGCCTTCAGTGATCAGCTGCTGCGTGGCGCCGAAGCCGCCTTCGCGCGAGAAGTCCGAGGCGATCAGCGGCACGCTGTCGCGGGCGATGCCGTTGCGCGCCAGCTCGTCGAAAAAACCGTCCAGCCGCTGCTTGTTGTCCGACGTGCCGGACGGGCCGGAGATCACCGCCAGCTCGCGGTGGCCCGCTTCCAGCAAGGTTTGCGCCGCCAGTTCGCCGCCGTGGTAGTGGTCCGGGCAGAACGACGCTTCCGGCAGCTCCGGGCTGCGGCGGTTGAGGAAGGCCATTTTCGGATGCATCTTCTGCAGCGAGATCAGGTCCTCGTCGTATAGATCGTGGCCCAGAACGACGATGCCGTCGCAATCGCGGCCGATCAGGAACTTGACCGCCTCGATGGCCTCGTCGCGCGGCGTGCCGTCGCCGCAGCCGGTGGCCACGACCACGTGCCGGCGCATGGCGCGCAGCTCGATGTCGGTCTGCTTGAGGATGGTGCCGTAGTAGGCGCCGAAGAACGAGGGCGCAAAAATCCCGATCATCCCCAGCGACTGCGCGGACAGCGAGCGGCCGATGGAGGAGGGACGGAAGTTGAGCTGTTCTATCGCCGCCTGGACTTTTTTCATCGACTCGGGGGATACCGGACCGGCGCCGGAAATGGCGCGCGATGCTGTCGACATGCCTACACCGGCGAGCACTGCGACGTCTTTCAGCGTTGCCACAAACTCTCCTGAATTGAATGATGCGGCCTCTCGAGGCGGGCCGCCGGGTCAAACGCTATCCTATCATGATCTCCCTATGGCCAATGGGGTATAATGCTCGATTGCCCGCAATTTTCATGGCGCATTTAGCAACCTAAAGCAACCTATCATGCAATCGCAACCACTCACTCGTCTCCCCAAGCCAGCCGCCGGTGCGCCAGCACCCAAAGTGGGCTTCGTCTCGCTCGGCTGCCCCAAAGCGCTGGTCGACTCCGAACAGATCCTGACCCAGCTGCGCGCTGAAGGTTACGAGACCGCCAAGTCCTACGACGGCGCCGACCTGGTCATCGTCAACACCTGCGGCTTCATCGACGCCGCCGTGCAGGAATCGCTGGACGCCATCGGCGAAGCGCTGGCCGAAAACGGCCGCGTGATCGTCACCGGCTGCCTGGGCGCGAAAAAAGACGCCGCCGGCGACGACATCATCATGAAGGTGCACCCGAAGGTGCTGGCCGTGACCGGCCCGCACGCGCTGGCCGAGGTGATGGACTCGGTCCACCTGCACCTGCCGAAACCGCACGAGCCTTTCCTCGACCTGATACCGGCGCAGGGCGTCAAGCTCACGCCCAAGCACTATGCCTACCTGAAGATCTCCGAAGGCTGCAACCACCGCTGCTCGTTCTGCATCATCCCGTCGATGCGCGGCGACCTGGTCTCGCGCCCGATCGCGGACCTGATGCTGGAAGCGGAAAACCTGTTCAAGTCCGGCGTCAAGGAACTGCTGGTGATCTCGCAGGACACCTCGGCCTACGGCGTCGACGTCAAGTTCCGCACCGGTTTCTGGAACGGCCGTCCGATCAAGACCCACATGACGCAACTGATGGAAGCGCTGGGCGAGCTGGCCAAGTCCTACGGCGCCTGGGTGCGCATGCACTACGTGTATCCATACCCGCACGTCGACCAGGTCATTCCGATGATGGGCGAGCACATCCTGCCTTACCTGGACATCCCGATGCAGCACGCGCATCCCGATGTGCTGAAGCGCATGAAGCGTCCCGCCAGCGGCGAGAAAAACCTGGACCGCATCCTGGCCTGGCGCGCCATGAATCCGGACCTGACCATCCGTTCGACCTTCATCGCCGGCTTCCCGGGCGAGACCGAGGCCGAATTCGAATACCTGCTGGACTTCCTGAAGGAAGCGCAGATCGACCGCCTGGGCTGCTTCGCCTATTCGCCGGTCGAAGGCGCCACCGCCAACGAGCTGGCCAATCCGGTGCCGGAAGAAGTGCGCGAAGAGCGCCGCGGCCGCGTGATGCTGCTGCAGGAAGAGATCTCCAAGGCACGCCTGAAAGCCAAGGTCGGCAAGACCGTGCGCGTGCTGATCGATGAAGTCAACCGCAGCGGCGGTGTCGGCCGCTCCAGCGCGGACGCGCCGGAAATCGACGGCGTGGTGTATGTCAAGCCGCCATACGAGCCGCACAAGAAGCTGGCGGTCGGCCAGTTCGTCGACGTGAAAATCACCACGTCCGACGCCCACGACCTGTGGGGCGAGGCGCTGTAGGGCGATGCACTGTAAAATGAAGGCGGACGGCATGTCCGCCTTTTTTTTCGCCTGAAATTACCATGACCATCAAAAAATCCCCGCAGACCGCACTCGTTCACACCGACTACCAGGCGCCGGAAGGCTTTGCCGCATTCCCCAGCGCGATCCACCACGCCTCGACGGTGCTGTTCAAGAACGTCGCCGCCATGCGCTCGGGCGACTGGAAAGAGAAAAACGCCTATACCTACGGCCTGCACGGCACGCCGACCACCTTCACGCTGGAAGCGCGCCTGGCCGAGATCGAGGATGGCAAATACTGCCTGCTGGCGCCAAGCGGCCTGGCCGCCATCGCGATGATCGATTTCGCGATGCTGAAAACCGGGGACGACGTGCTGCTGCCCGATAACGTCTACAACCCCAACCGCGAGCTGGGCCGCTGGCTGACGGCCGACTACGGCATCACCGCGCGCTACTACGATCCGCTGATCGGCGAGGGCATCGCCGCGCTGATCCAGCCGAACACCAAACTGATCTGGACCGAGGCGCCCGGTTCGGTGTCGATGGAAGTGCCGGACCTGCCGGCCATCTGCAAGGCGGCGCACGAGCGCGGCGTGGTCGTCGCGCTGGACAATACCTGGTCGGCCGGCCTGGCGCTGCGCGGCTTCGACCTTGGCGTCGACATCATCATGCAGGCGCTGACCAAGTACCAGTCCGGCGGCTCGGATGTGCTGATGGGCGCCGTCATCACGCGCGACCAGGCGCTGCACGACCGCATCAGCCTGTCGCATATGCGCCTCGGCATGGGCGTGGGCGCGGACGATGCCTATCTCGTCTCGCGCGGCCTGCCGACGATGCGCATGCGCTTCGACGCGCACGACGCGGCGGCGCGCAAGCTGGCGGCGTGGCTGCAGGCGCGGCCGGAAATCACCAAGGTGCTGCACCCAGCCTTCACTGATTGTCCCGGCCACGAAATCTGGAAGCGCGACTTCAGCGGCGCCGGCGGCCTGTTCTCCGTGCTGTTCGACGAACGCTTCACCGAGGCGCAGACCGACCGCTTTGTCGACTCGCTCAAGTTCTTCAAGATCGGCTACAGCTGGGGCGGCGCCAACAGCCTGGTCATGCCATACCGTATCCAGAACATGCGCAAGGACTGGCAGGACAAGGGTGTCCTGGTGCGCTTCAACGTCGGCCTGGAAGACGTCAACGACCTGATCGCCGATATCGAGCGCGCGCTGGGAGAAATGCAATGAGCCGCTTCTGGAGCAACGTCGTCCACGGCCTGACGCCGTACACGCCGGGCGAGCAGGTGCAGATGCCCGGCCTGGTCAAGCTGAACACCAACGAGAACCCGTACGGCCCGTCGCCCAAGGCGGTCGCCGCGATGCAGGCCGCCGTCGGCGACCAGCTGCGCAAGTACTCCGATCCCGGCAACGCGGCGGTCAAGGATGCCGTCGCCCGCCGCTTCGGGCTGACGAGCGGGCAGGTCTTCGTCGGCAACAGCTCGGACGAAGTGCTGGCGCACACCTTCCACGCGCTGCTCAAGCACGAGTTGCCGCTGCTTTGCCCGGACATCAGCTACAGTTTTTATCCGACCTACTGCAGCCTGTATGGCATCGATGCGGTGCAGGTGCCGCTGAACGAACGCTTCGAGATCGACGTGGCGGACTACCAGCAGCCTTGCGGCGCCATCATCATCGCCAACCCCAACGCGCCGACCGGCATCGCGCTGCCGCTGGAGCGGATCGAGGCGCTGCTGGCCGCGCATCCGGATCAGGTGGTGGTGATCGACGAGGCGTATGTCGACTTCGGCGCGCAAAGCGCGATCGCGCTGCTCGGCCGTTACGACAATCTGCTGGTGATCCAGACGCTGTCCAAATCGCGTTCGCTGGCCGGCCTGCGGGTCGGCTTCGCCGTCGGCCATCCTGACCTGATCGCCGGCCTGGAGCGCGTGAAGAACAGCTTCAATTGCTATCCGCTGGGGCAGGTCGCGCAAGCCGGCGCGGTGGCCGCGCTGGACGACGTGGCCCACATGGAGCAGACCTCGCAAGCGATCATCGCCACGCGCGCATGGCTGACGGCGCAGATGCAGGTGCTGGGCTTCGAAGTGCTGCCGTCGCACGCCAACTTCATCTTCGCCCGCCACCCGCGGCACGACGGTGCCCAGCTGGCGGCAAGCCTGCGCGAGCGGGCCATCCTGGTGCGGCACTTCAAGCAGGCGCGCATCGATCAGTTCCTGCGCATCTCCATCGGCACCGACGAGGAGTGCGCGAAACTGGTCGATGCACTGAAAGCGGTACTTCCTTAAATCGTTCTGATATACTGTATATAAACACAGTATATCGGGGCGATGATGGAATTGACGGACAAGCTGGAAATTCTCGCCGATGCGGCAAAGTACGACGCCTCCTGCGCCAGCAGCGCGGCGCCGAAGCGCAACTCCATCGGCAAGGATGGCTTCGGCGCCACCACCGGCATGGGTATCTGCCACAGCTACACGCCGGACGGGCGCTGCGTCTCGCTGCTGAAGGTCCTGCTGACCAATTACTGCCTGTACGATTGCCAGTACTGCGTCAACCGCCGCACGTCCAACGTGCCGCGCGCGCGTTTCACGGTCGCGGAGGTGGTCAAGCTGACCACCGATTTCTATCTCCGCAATTACATCGACGGGCTGTTCCTCAGTTCCGGCATCATCCGCTCGGCCGACTACACGATGGAGCAGCTGGTGCAGGTGGCGCGCGAGTTGCGCGAGGTGCACCAGTTCCGCGGCTATATCCATCTGAAGACGATACCGGACGCCGATCCGGCGCTGATCGCCGCCGCCGGCCGCTATGCCGACCGCCTCAGCGTGAACATCGAGCTGCCGACGCAGGACAGCGTGCAGAGGCTGGCGCCGGAAAAAAGCGTCCACACCATCAAGCTGGCGATGGGTTCGATCCGCCGCAAGCTGGACGAAAAGGCGGAGGAGCCGAAGTCGCCGCGCTTCGCGCCGGCCGGACAAAGCACGCAGATGATCGTCGGCGCCGACGCCAGCGACGACCAGCAGATCCTGTCGACCGCCGAAACGCTGTACGGCAGCTACAAGCTCAAACGCGTGTACTACTCGGCGTTCAGCCCGATTCCGCAAAGCCCGAAGAGCGTGCCGCTGGCGCCGCCGCCGATGCTGCGCGAGCACCGGCTGTACCAGGCCGACTTCCTGCTGCGCAGCTACGGCTTCCAGGCCAATGAGTTGCTGCCGGCCAGCGGCGGCAACCTGGCGCTGGATATCGACCCCAAGCTGGCTTGGGCGCTGGCGCATCGCGAGCATTTTCCGCTGGACCTGAACTGCGCCGAGCTGCACATGATCGCGCGCGTGCCCGGCATCGGCTTGCGCAACGCGCAGCGCATCGTCGACCTGCGCCGGCTGCGGAAGGTGCGCTATGCCGATCTGTCGCGGCTGCGTTGCAGCATGAAGAAGATCTCGCCGTTCATCATCACGGCCGACTATTTTCCGGCCAGCGACGCCAGTCCGTCCGAACATCTGCGGCGCGCCATGGCCGACACGCCGCAGCAGATGAACCTGTGGCCGGAGCTGCAGACGGCATGATGCGCATGGTCGTGCAGTCCTTCGACGAGTGGCGGGCGGCGGTTCGGGAACTAATTGCGCGCCGTGTCGCGCCTGAATCCGTAGAATGGACGTCCGGGCTTGGCGGCGGCGATTTGTTCTCGTCCGCTGCCGATGACCTGCCCGCCGCGCCGCCAACGGCGACGTCGACGTCGCTGCGCGTGTCGCGTGAGCTGATGGACTTGCTGGACAGCGCAGCCTGTTTCAGCGCGTGCGACCGCTGGGCCTTTCTGTACAAGGTGGTCTGGCGCTGGCAGTTGGGCGAGCATGATGTCATCTCGCCGGCAGATCCGGACGGCGCCCGTTTGCACGCCATGGTCAAGGCTGTTCACCGCGAGGAGCATGATATGCACGCCTATGTCCGTTTTCGCGAACGCTCCGAGGCTGACGGCGCGCCGCGCTTTGTGGCGTGGTTCGAGCCGACGCATGAAGTGTTGCCGCAGGTGGCAGGTCATTTCGCGCGCCGCATGGGCGGCATCACCTGGATGATCGCCACGCCGTCGGCAACGATGATGTGGGACGGAGCCAAGCTGCACGCCGGCCCGGCTGTGATGCGCGGCCCGGCGGACATCGACGATGCCGGCGAATCGATGTGGCTGACCTACTACCGCAACATCTTCAATCCGGCGCGGCTGAATGCGGACCTGCTGCGCAGCCATATCCCGTCGCGCTTCTGGAAGAACTTGCCGGAAGGCGCCATCGTGCCGCAGATGATCAGCGCCGCCGCCAACGGCGAGCGCCGCACCGGCCAGACCGAAACGGTAGGGCGCCGTGCCGGCGCCACCACGATACCGATCAGCGCCGAACGCGCCCAGCCGCAGCGCGAGCGTCCCAGTTCGCTGGACCAGTGCCGCCGCTGCGACCTGTGGCAGAACGCCACGCAGGCCGTGCCCGGCGTCGGGCCGAAAAAGGCGCGCATCATGCTGGTGGGCGAACAGCCGGGCGACCAGGAAGATCTGCAGGGCCTGCCGTTTGTCGGACCCGCCGGCGCGCTGCTGGACAAGGCGATGGACGAAGCGGGCCTGGACCGCGGCAGCATCTACCTGACCAACGCCGTCAAGCATTTCAAGTGGGAGCTGCGCGGTAAGCGGCGCCTGCACAAGACGCCGGCGCAAAAGGAAATCAGCGCCTGCCATCTGTGGCTGGAAGAGGAGCTGGAGCGCGTAAGGCCGGAGGTGATCGTCGCGCTGGGCGGCACCGCGCTGAAGTCGGTGCTGCAAGACGGCAGCGCGACGATGAAGTCCGTGATGGACGCGCCGTTCCAGCACGAAGGGCGCTGGGTGATCGCGGTATACCATCCATCCTACGTCCTGCGCGCGCCGGACGAGGCCAGCCGCCAGCAGGCGTACGAGGTGATCGTGGACGGCCTGCGGCAGGCGCTGCGCCTGCTGAAGGACTAAGGGACTAGACGGCGGCAGCCTCGTTGCGGTTCAGCCGAACGATGCCGCTGATCAGGCGGTAGGCCTTCCACAGCCAGGCGCCTACCCACACCACCCAAGCCAGCGGAATGCCGATGATGGTCACGAACAGCGCCGCGCCGACCACGATCCACACGACGTACCACCAGAAGGAGCGGATCATCCAGGTGTGGTGGCTGTGGACGAAAGTGCCCTCGGTGCCCGGCCGCTGCACGTAGTTGAGCACCAGCGGAATGAAGGAAAACGCACCCAGCGAAAACACGAAGCTCACCGCGTGGATGACGTACAGCCACCACGCGGTGCTTTTTGCCGACTCGAGGCGGCCATCCAATACCAGTTCTTGGGACATGGTGATTCCTTTTTTTAAAAGCTACAACTTAGTATAACGACAAGCAGGACTAAACGGCGCACAGTGTCCGCGTCAGAAAAGCGGTGATGTCGGCGAACAGTTCGGGCTGGATCGCCTCGCGGTCGAAGCCGGGCAGGTCCTGCGAAGGCTGGAAGTTCGGCCGTGTCATCTCGGGCGGGAACTTGCTCATGAAGGCGAAGTGGTTGGCGCCGGGGATATCCTTGTGCTCCACCAGCGACGCGTCCGGGACGCCGTCTATGACCCTGTATGCATGCTCGAGCGGCGTGAGTTTGTCCTGCTCTCCGGTGCGGATCAGGATGGGAACCCGCACCTCGCTGAATGATCCGGCCACGTACCAGGGCGTCGCTGGATTGAGCAGCACCAGCGCGCGCACGCGGCTGTCCGCGCGGACCTTGACGGGACTGGGCGGCGCGCCCTTGCTTTCGTGCGGGCCGGTCCAGGGCTGAGCACCGGCAACGGCCAGCGCAGTGTAGGCGCCGATGGAATGGCCGATCACCGCCACGCGTGCGTCGGCGATATGCGCGCCGAGCACGGCGTCTCCCAGCGCAGCATCGATGCTCAGCGAGATGTGGCGCGGCCGGTTTTCCAAATTGGCGGCGGTGCCGGCCAGCGTATTGTCCAGCCGCGTATTGCCGGTATGGGCCGGCAGCGCGACCACGTAGCCTGCCTGCACAAGGTGCTTGGCCATCTGGCGGTACGCCCACGGCGTGCCCGAATTGCCGTGCGAGATAACGACCAGCGGCCAGCTCCCCGCAGCCGGCGGCGCGTCCTTCGCCACCTCCAATGGGTACGGGCCGAAGCGCTCCTCGCTCTCCGTGCCGATGGCTGGATACAGCAGGGCCAGGGGAATCACGGCGCCCTGGACAGCGTCGTCGACGCTGAGCAGACGGCAGCCGCAGGACAGGTTTGTGTCAGTGTTGGTCATTTTTCAATTATAGCAATGTGCTTCCATCTGGCGTACAGTAGCTGCTTCGCCAGATTGACAGAGTGTTTTCATGGGCAAGCCAATTTCGGTTCTCTTCGTATGCATGGGGAACATCTGCCGTTCGCCGACGGCGGAAGGCGTGTTTCGCCACCGGGTGGAGGCGGCCGGCCTGGCCGGGCACTTCGTCATCGATTCGGCCGGCACGCACGGCTATCACGTGGGCGAGCCGCCGGACACGCGTTCGATGGAGTTCGCCGCCAAACGCGGCTACGACTTGTCGGCGCAGCGCTCGCGCAAGGTGGCCGCCAGCGACTTCGAGCAATTCGACCATGTGCTGGCGATGGACCACGACAATCTGCGCCTGCTGGAGGCGGCCTGTCCGCCGCAGCATCGCCACAAGCTCGGCCTGTTCATGGCGCATGCCAGCCGCAGCGGATCCGACGTGGTGCCCGATCCGTACTATGGCGGCGGCAAGGGCTTCGACCTGGTGCTCGACTATATCGAGGACGCTTCCGACGGTCTGATCGCCGCGCTGAAGGCGAAATAAGGTGGCGCTGAATAACCTGCTGCGGCGCCTGGACCTGACGACCTTGCAGCTGTTCCTGGCCATCCACGAGGAAGGCACGCTGACCAAGGCCGCCGAGCGCGAGGCCATCGCCGTATCGGCCGCCAGCAAACGCCTGCTGGAGCTGGAGCAGGCCATCGGCGTGGCGCTGTTCGTGCGCAAGGCGCGCGGCATGGACCTGACGCCGGCCGGCGAGACGCTGCTGACCCACGCGCGCCGCATGCTGCTCAGCGTCGAGAAGATCGGCCTGGAACTGGCCGAGCACGCGCAGGGCGTGCGGGGCTACGTGCGCATGGTGGCCAACCTGTCGGCCATCGTCGAGTTCCTGCCCGAGGATCTGCGCGGCTTCCTGCAACAGCACGAGCAGGTCAAGCTCGACCTGGAAGAGCGTCCCAGCGGCAGCGTGGTCAAGGGCGTGGAGGACAGCTGGGCCGATATCGGCATCTGTTCCGGCGACGTCGACACGCGCGACCTGCATACGGAGCTGTACCGCCGCGACCAGCTGGTGCTGGTGGCGCGCGCCGATCATCCGCTGGCCGCGCGCGCCAGCGTCGCGTTCGAGGAGTCGCTGGACTACGACCATGTCGGCCTGCATACCGACAGTTCCATCAACGCCCGCAGCCACCTGGCCTCGCGCGCGGCGGGCAAGCTGCTGAAGGTGCGCATCCACGTGCCGGGCTTCGATGCCGTCTGCCGCATGGCCCAGGTGGGCATGGGCGTCGGCCTGATCCCGCGCGACGTGTTCAACGCCATCGGCCGTCCGCTGGGGCTGGCCGCCGTGGCGCTGGACGACCAATGGGCCGAGCGCGAACTGAGGATCGTGGTGCGCGATCCGGCCGGGCTGTCGCCGGCGACGCAGGCGCTGTTCCAGCATTTGCGCAGCGCCGAGGCGCGCGCCGCCGCGTAACGCCGAGCGTTCGCGTTTCGCGAACGCTGCTTGCGGATTTGCGGTTGGACGCCGGCGCCGCCATTTCCTATCCTGTCATTCATTAGTTAAAACGACAGGAGACAACCATGAGCGGACCGCTCACCGGAATTCGCGTCATTGAAATCGGCACCCTGATCGCCGCGCCGTTCGCCGCGCGGCTGATGGCCGAATTCGGCGCCGAAGTGATCAAGATCGAGGCGCCGGGCGACGGCGACCCGATACGCAAATGGCGCAAGCTGCACGAAGGCACCTCGCTGTGGTGGTATCTGCAGTCGCGCAACAAGAAATCCATCGCCGTCAACCTGAAGTCGGCCGAGGGCGTGGACATCATCCGCCAGCTGGCCTGCAATGCCGACGTGCTGATCGAGAACCTGAAGCCGGGCGCGATGGAAAAGCTCGGACTGGGCTGGGACGTGCTGCACGAACTGAACCCCAAGCTGACGATGGTGCGCATCTCCGGCTACGGCCAGACCGGCCCGTACAAGGAGCGTCCCGGCTTCGGCGCCATCGGCGAGGCGATGGGCGGCATCCGCTACACCACCGGCGAGCCCGATGGCGCGCCGGCCCGCGCCGGCATCAGCCTTGGCGATTCGCTGGCCTCGCTGCATGCGGTGATGGGCGCGCTGATGTCGCTGTTGCGCGTCAAGAGCGGGCAGGGCGGCGGCCAGATGGTGGACGTGTCGCTGGTGGAAAGCGTGTTCAACCTGATGGAAAGCCTGGTGCCGGAATACGACCTGCTGGGCCATGTGCGCGAACGCAGCGGCGGCGCCTTGCCGGGCATCGCGCCATCGAACACCTACCCGACCCGCGACGGCGCCTACATCGTCATCGCCGGCAACAGCAATCCGATTTTCCGCCGCCTGATGCAGGCCATCGGCCGCGCCGACTTGGCCGACGATCCCGGGTTCGCCCACAACGACGGCCGCGTGGCGCGCGTGGCCCTGCTGGACGCGGCCATCGCGGGCTGGACCTCGTCGCTGGCGATCGCCGAAGCGCTGGCGCAGCTGGAGCAGGCCGGCGTGCCGGCGGGACGCATCTATTCCGCCGCCGACATCGTCGCCGACCCGCACTACCTGGCGCGCGACATGGTGCTGCAGGCCGAGCTGCCCGGCGGCGTGCAGGTGAAGATGCCGGGTATCGTGCCCAAGCTGTCGGAGACGCCGGGGCAGGTCAACTGGCAAGGTCCGTCGCTGGGCCAGCATACGGCGTCGGTATTGACGGAACTGGGCATGAGCATGCAGCAGATCGCCCGCCTGCAACAGCAAGGAGTGGTGCAATGAGCGCGGACCGTCTGATCGTCCAGGAAGTCGCCCCGCGCGACGGCCTGCAGATAGAACCCGTCTGGGTGCCGACCGATGAAAAGGTCGGCCTGATCAACCAGCTGTCCGGCGCGGGTTTCTCGCGCATCGAGGCCGGCTCCTTCGTGTCGCCGAAAGCGATACCGGCGCTGCGCGACGGCGCCGAGGTGTTTTCCCGCATCCGCCGTGCGCCTGGCCTGATCTATGTCGCGCTGATTCCGAACCTGAAGGGAGCCCAGCGCGCGCTGGAGGCCGGCGCCGATGAGCTCAACCTGGTGCTGTCCGCCAGCCAGACCCACAACCGCGCCAACATGGGCATGAGCGGCGACGATTCGATGACGGCGTTTGCGGCGGTGGCATCGCTGACGGCGGCCGTCAACCGCGACGCCGCCAGCGCCTGCAGCATCGACGGCTTCCGTACGGCGGTCACGCTGAACGGCACCGTCGCCACCGCCTTCGGTTGCCCGTTCGAGGGCGCGATCGCGGAAGACCGCGTGCTGAAGCTGGTCGACCGCTACCTGGCGCTGGGCGTCGGCGGCATCACGCTGGCCGACACCACCGGCATGGCCAACCCGCGTCAGGTGGCGCGGCTGGTGCGGCGCGTGCTGGAGCGGGTGCCGGCCAAGGCACTGACGCTGCACTTCCACAACACGCGCGGCCTCGGCCTGGCCAATGTGCTGGCGGCCTATGAAGCCGGCGCGCGGCGTTTCGACGCCGCGCTGGGCGGCTTGGGCGGTTGCCCCTTCGCACCCGGCGCCTCGGGTAATATCTGTACCGAGGACCTGGTGAACATGTGCGAAGAAATGGGGATCGCCACCGGCATCGACTTGCCGCTGCTGATCGCGATGTCGCGCCGCCTGCCGCAACTGCTGGGCCACGACACGGCGGGGCAGGTGGCCAAGGCCGGCCGCAATTGCGACCTGCATCCGGCGCCGGCATCGATATCGGCAACGCGGCCGGCGGTACCGGCGGCGGCCTGAATCACCGCCGCACCATCCTTTTAAAACAATAGCCGGCGCCACGCAGCGCCGGATCAGGAGACTTACATGCAAAGCCACACCACACTGGCCGCCCGCAACGCGGCCGCACCGGCGGTACTCGACGAAGCCACGGTCGTCCGCAAGGCTGCCTGGCGCATCATGCCGCTGATTATGATCTGCTACCTGTTCGCCTTTTTCGACCGCATCAACATCAGCTTCGCCAAGTTCCAGCTGCAGGGCGACCTGGGACTGAGCGACACCGCCTACGGCCTGGGCGCGAGCCTGTTCGTGGTCGGCTACGTGCTGTTCGAAGTGCCGAGCAATATGTTCCTCTACAAGGTCGGCGCGCGGCGCTGGATCGCCCGCATCATGATCTCGTGGGGCCTGGCCACCACGGCGATGGTGTTCGTGTCCAGCGAATGGCAGTTCTACGGCCTGCGCTTCATCATCGGCGCGATGGAGGCGGGCTTCGCGCCCGGCGTGCTGTACTACCTGACGCTGTGGTTCCCAACCACCTTCCGCGGCCGCATCACGTCGATGCTGTTCCTGGCTTCAGCCTTCGCCGGATTGTTCGGCGCGCCGGTATCGGGCCTGATCCTCGGCCACATGGAAGGCGTGGCCGGCATGCGCGGCTGGCATTGGCTGTTCATGCTGGGTGGCCTGCCGTGCATCGCGCTGGGGCTGGTGGTGCTGAGCCAACTGAAGGACCGCATCGAGGACGCCGGCTGGCTGTCCGCCGACGAGAAGGCCCTGCTGCGCAGCCGCATCGAGCAGAGCGCGCCGCAACACGGCGGCCATTCGCTGCTGAGCGCCATCAAGACGCCGGGCTTCCTGACGCTGGGACTGGTGTACTTCCTGATCCAGGTCGCGTCGTATGGCCTGAACTTCTGGGCACCGCACCTGATCCGCAGCGCAGGCACGCAAAACCCGACCATCATCGGCCTGCTGACCGCCGTGCCTTACATCTGCGGCGCGATCTGCATGGTGGTGGTGGGGCGCATGTCGGACGCCAGCGGCGAGCGGCGCAAGTTCGTCACCGGCCTGCTGGTGCTGGCGGCGCTGGGTTTCTTCAGCGCCGGCATCTTCGACAAGCAAACCGGCTTGCTGATCGTGGCGCTGGGCGTGCTGGGCGCCGGCGTGGTCGCCGCGATTCCGGCCTTCTGGGCGCTGCCGCCCAAGCTGGTCACCGGCGCCGGCGCGGCGGGCGGCATCGCGCTGATTAACACGCTGGGCCAGCTGGGCGGCATCGTCAGCCCGGTGATGGTGGGCCGGGTGCGCGACCTGACCGGCAGCACCACGCCGGCGCTGTACGTCATCGGCGGCACGACCTTGCTGTGCGCGCTGATCGTCATGTACGGCCTGCCGCAGCGGCTGCGCGAGAACGAGAAAAAATAAGCGTTGCTATAAAAATAAGTTGGTGGCAGCATATGCCGGTCGATCGCCACTTGAGCGCGATCCGCACCGGGAGAACATATGTCGCAACACCGCAAGTGGATGCATGCCGCCGGCCTTGCCGCGGCCCTCACGTTCAGCGCCGCGGTTCAGGCGCAGGACGTCAAGCGGCTGGAGGCCGTCGCCGATTCCTTTGCCGCCACCAGCAAATTCTCAGGCACCGTGCTGGTGGCCAAAGGCGACCGGGTCTTGCTGGACAAGGGCTACGGCTCCGCCAACCTCGAATGGAACATCCCCAACGCGCCCAGCACCAAGTTCCGGCTGGGCTCCGTGACCAAGCAGTTCACGGCGGCCGGCGTGCTGCTGCTGGAGGATCGCGGCAAGCTCAAAGTGTCGGAGCCGGTCAGCAAATACCTGCCTGACCTGCCGGCCGCCTGGAACAAGATCACCATTGCGCAGCTGCTGAACCACACTTCGGGCATCGCCAACTTCACGTCGCAAAAAGAGTACCAGTCGATAGAGCCGTTCACCAAAAAGCCGGCGGAAATCGCCGCGCTGGTGCGCGATCTGCCATTGCGGTTCGAGTCCGGTTCCAAATTCGAATACAGCAATACCGGCTATGTGCTGTTGGGCCAATTGATCGAACAGGTGAGCGGGGACAGCTACGCCACCTTCCTGCGCAAGAATATCTTCGAGCCGCTGGGCATGAAGGACACCGGCTACGACTGGAACGCCGCCATCCTGCCCAACCGCGCCGCCGGTTATGCGCGCGGCAAGAGCGGCATCGCCAACGCCGGCTTTATCAACATGAGCATTCCGCACGGCGCCGGCGCGCTGTATTCCACCACCGCCGACCTGCTGCGCTGGCAGCGCGCGCTGTACGAGGGCAAGCTGCTGTCCGCCGGCGCGCTGCAGGCGATGACCACCGCCTACAAGTCCGGCTACGGCTATGGCCTCTTGGTGCGCGAGGCGCAAGGCAGCAAGGAGCTTGGGCATGGCGGCGGCATCGAAGGTTTTGCCACCGAGGTGAGCTATCGTATCGCCGACAGGATCAGCGTTATCGTGCTGAGCAATGTGGAAGGCAGCCGGTTTGGATCACTGGTCAGCGACCTGTCGGGCGCTGCGCACGGTGACGCGGTGATGCTGCCGTCGGAACGCAAGGCGGTCATGCTGGCGCCGGCGCACATATCCGCTACCGCGCTCTATCTGCGCGGCGACATGAATGACTGGGGCATCCGCGACCGCCTGCAAAAGACCGGGGCCGGCAGCTACGCCGCGACCATCGAACTGGCGCCGGGACGTTACGACTTCAAGGTCGGTTCGGAGGATTTCAAAACCATCGACCTGGGCGGCCTGGAGGACGACCAGCAGGTGGCACTGGGCACCGCGCAGGTCATGGATGCCGTCGGCCCGAATCTGTCGGTCGAGATCCCAAGGCCGGGCAAATACACTTTTATTTTGAATGTCGCCAACGCGCAGGAGCCGGTCATCAATGTCGCGCCAGCCGCACCATAAGGGGAAATCATGAAATCTATTTTGTTCGCAGCCATCGCCATCGCATCCTTCCCGCTGCATGCCGAAGAAACAGCTCAGCAGCAGTTGCTGAAACTGGTGCAGGCTTATACCGAAGCGCAGCGCGACTTCGAACCGTCGAAAATCGACGCCATCGTCACGCGCGATTTCTACGAGATATCGCCGGTCGGCGAAGTCGATCCGCGCGAAAAAGTGCTGGGCTTCTATCTGCCGGCCAACAAGCGCGAGGCTCCAACGATGGAAGTCTCCGAGCCGGCCATCCACACCTACGGCGGCACCGGCACCATCCTGGTCAAGCTGAGCGGCACCATGACCATGGGCGCCGAGAAGCGCAGCTTTGCCTTCCGCGCCGGCTATGTCGCGGTGAACGAGGGCGGCAAGTGGAAGCTGGCGTCGGCGCAATACACCGGCATCCGTCCGCCCAAGCCGCAATAGGCGAACCCGGGCCTCCCGTCCATCCCTCCATAACGACCTTTCATCGCCGTCGCGGCGGTGTTGGTCGGATTTCGCGCGCAAGCCGTGATTATTTTGTCTAAAGTGTGCATGTTGCCATCCACATTGTGAGCGATGGCGACCTTGACCTGGATGGAAAATATCATGCGTACTTTAGTATTGGCTTTGGCGCTGGGCTGCTGCATGGCCGGCGCCGCCGGGGCTGCCGAAAAAACGCTGCCCGCGTCGGACCTACAGGATTATCGCGGCCAGTACGAACTGGCCGACGGGCGGCTGTTGACCGTCACACAGCGCGGCAATAAATTGTTTGTGCGGATGAACAACGACACGCCGATCGAGGTGGTGCCGGCCGGGGACGGCGTGTTCGTCACGCGCTGGGGAGGCGTGCGGGTGGAGTTCGACCAGCGCGACAACGGCAGCGTGGCTGGCGTCCGCCTGCGCGGCCCGGACCGTCAGGTGGCGCGCAGGCAGGAATAGAAGTGCAGGCAGGGCGGCAACGGGGCCGCCGCGCCGCTCAGGTCAGCAGCGGCAGGATGCCGTCGAGGCCGACGAAGTTCAACGCGACGTTGGCCTGCTCGCGCACCACCGGCTTGGCGCGGAACGCCACCGACATGCCCGAGATGCTCATCATCTTCAGGTCGTTGGCGCCGTCGCCCATGACGATCGCCTGCGACGGCTTGATGCCCAGTTCCGCGCAGACGCGTTCCACCGTGCGCTTCTTTTCGTCCGCATCGACAATGCCGCCGACCACGCGGCCGGTGAGGCGGCCGTCGACGATTTCCAGTTCGTTGGCGTGGGTGTAGTCCAGCCCCAGGCGCTCTTTCAGGCGCGAGGTGAAGAAGGTAAAACCGCCCGATACCAGCAGCGTTTTCAAGCCGGCCTGCTGTACCGCCTTCAGCATCGCCTCGGCGCCCAGCGACAGCTGCAGGCGCTCCGTGTACACGCGCTCCAGCGCCGACGCATCCAGGCCTTCCAGCAGCGCCACGCGGCGCTTCAGGCTCTCGGAGAAATCGAGCTCGCCGCGCATGGCCGCTTCGGTGATCTCGGACACCTGTGGCTTCAGCCCCTGCATGTCGGCGATTTCGTCGATGCATTCGATGGTGATCAGCGTCGAATCCATGTCCATCGCCACGAGCTTGAATTCGCTCATCTTGTGGATGCCGATGGAATAGGTGGCGTCGAGTTGCGCCGCTTGCGCCGCCACTTCGATGGTCTGGCGCAGCGCGGGCGAGAAAGCGATGCCTTCGCAACGGACGGCGCGGTCGCTTAGCCATGTCAGGCTTTTGGGTGCGGTGAGCGCGGCGATACGCTCCAGTCGGGCCTTGCAATCGTCAAGCCCCTGCAGTACTAAATTCATGGTGTTTTTCATAAAAGGCATTAGCGTTTTTTGGGCTAAGTGTTTAAATTACGTGGTATGCGTCAGGCGGTCAACTGTTTGATGGCGCCTTTGATTTGCGCGACACGCGCCGCCAGGTCCGGCATGGCGGCGGTGATCTTCAGTTTGTCCTGGCCATTGAGCTTGATCTGGCGGTTTTTCTGTATCAGTTCGATGATGCGCATCGGGTCGATCGGCGGCTTGGCCATGAACTGCAGCGTGGCCGCTTCGCCATGGGCGTCGATCTTGATGATGCCGACTGTCTTGGCGGCGATGCGCAGGCGGTGCGTTTCGATCAGCGCCTTGACCGCGTCCGGCAGCTTGCCGAAGCGGTCGATCATCTCTTCCTGCATGTCGTCGATTTTGTCCTGGACGGTGCAGTTGGCCATGCGCTTGTAAATCGATAGCCGTTCGTGCACATCGCCGCAGAAATCGGCCGGCAGCAGCGCCGGCACATGCAGGTTGATCTCGGTGGTGGTGGCCAGCGGCGCCGCCAGGTCCGGCTCCTTGCCGGCCTTGAGCGAGCGCACCGCCTCGTTCAGCATGTCCGAATATAGCTGGAAGCCGATCTCGGTCATCTCGCCGGACTGGCTGTCGCCCAGCACTTCGCCGGCGCCGCGGATTTCCAGGTCGTGCATCGCCAGATAGAAGCCGCTGCCCAGTTCCTCCATCTGCTGGATCGCGTCCAGCCGGCGCTGCGCCTGCTTGGTCAGCGACAGCAGGTCGTGCACCAGCAGGTAGGCATAGGCCTGGTGGTGCGAACGGCCGACGCGGCCGCGCAGCTGGTGCAGCTGCGCCAGGCCGAACTTGTCGGCGCGGTGCATGATGATAGTGTTCGCGGTCGGCACGTCGATGCCGGTTTCGATAATCGTCGTGCACAGCAGGATGTTGAAGCGCTGCGCCACGAAGTCGCGCATCACTTTTTCCAGGTCGCGTTCGTGCATCTGGCCGTGGGCCACGGCGATGCGCGCTTCCGGCAGCAGTTCGGTCAGCATCGCCATGCGGTTCTGGATGGTCTCGACCTCGTTGTGCAGGAAGTACACCTGGCCGCCGCGTTTCAGTTCGCGCAGGCAGGCTTCGCGGATGATCGATTCGCCTTCACTGCGGACGAAAGTCTTGATCGCCAGGCGCTTTTGCGGCGCGGTGGCGATGACGGAGAAGTCGCGCAGGCCTTCGAGCGCCATGCCCAGCGTGCGCGGGATCGGCGTGGCGGTCAGGGTCAGCACGTCGACCTCGGCGCGCAGCGCTTTCAGCGTTTCCTTCTGGCGCACGCCGAAGCGGTGTTCCTCGTCGATGATGACCAGGCCGAGGCGGGTGAACTTGACGTCGTCCGACAGCAGCTTGTGGGTGCCGATGACGATGTCGAGCGTGCCGTCGGCCATGCCTTTGATCGCCTGCGTGATCTCCTTGCCGCTGCGGAAGCGCGACATTTCGGCGATGCGCACCGGCCAGTCGGCGAAGCGGTCGGCGAAGGTTTGCGCGTGCTGTTCGGCCAGCAGCGTGGTCGGCGCCAGGATCGCCACCTGCTTGCCGCCCATGACGGCGATGAAGGCCGCGCGCAACGCCACCTCTGTCTTGCCGAAGCCGACGTCGCCGCAGACCAGCCGGTCCATCGGTTTGCCGGACGTCATATCCTTGATGACGTTGTTGATCGCTTCCTGCTGGTCCGGCGTTTCGTCGAAGCCGAAGCTGTCGGCGAAGCGTTCGTAGTCATGCGCCGAATATTCAAACGAGTGGCCCTGGCGCAGCGCACGGCGGGCGTACAGGTTGAGCAGCTCGGCGGCGGTGTCGCGCACCTGTTCGGCGGCTTTTTTCTTGGCCTTTTCCCACTGGCCGGAGCCCAGCGAGTGCAGCGGCGCGTCGTCCGGTGAGGCGCCGGAGTAGCGCGAGATCACGTGCAGCTGCGATACCGGCACGTACAGCTTGGTGTCCTTGGCGTATTCCAGATGCAGGAACTCGGTCTCGCCTTCGCCCAGGTCCATGCTGGTCAGGCCCATGTAGCGGCCGATGCCGTGGTTGATGTGCACCACCGGGTCGCCGATCTTCAGCTCCGACAGGTCGCGCACCATCGATTCGACCTGCGTGACCGCTTCCTGCTTCTTCTTGCCGACGCGGCGGCCGGAGCCGGCATACAGCTCGGTCTCGGTGATGAAGATGATGTTCTCGTCCGGCGTCGACAGCTCGAAGCCGGCGTGCAGCGGCGCCACGCCCAGCATCAGCTTCGCATCGGACGTGACGAAGCCTTGGTAGCCCTCGACCGGCGTCAAGGCCAGGTTGTATTCGTTGAAGTACTGCTGCAGTGTTTCGCGGCGGCCGTTCGATTCGGCGCAGATCATCACGCGGCGGCCGGCCTGCAGCAGGTAGGCGCGCAGGTTGGTCAGCGGGTCGTCGGTGTGGCGGTTGACGGCGATGTTGGGCACCGGCGCGGACAGTTCGGAGGCGCTGCCGTCGTTATCTTTCGATATCACCAGCCGGCCGTAGGGCTTGGCCAGCGTGAAGAACTGCTCGTCCGACAGGAACAGCGCTTCCGGCGCCAGGATGGGGCGGTCGCGGTCGGCCTTCAGGAAGCGGTAGCGCGAACCGGTGTCGGTCCAGAAGCGCTTGATGGCGGCGTCGATGTCGCCCACCAGTGCCAGCGCTGCGCCTTGCGGCAGATAGTCGAACAGCGTGGCCGTCTCGTCGAAGAACAGCGGCAGGTAGTACTCGATGCCGGCCGAGGCGATGCCGCTCTTGATGTCCTTGTACACCACCGTGCGCGAGGGATCGCCTTCGAACTGCTCGCGCCAGCGGTTGCGGAAGGTGGTGCGCGCCGCTTCGTCCATCGGGAATTCGCGGCCCGGCAGCAATCGCACCTCGTTGACCGGGTACAGCGAGCGCTGGGTGTCGGCGTCGAAGGTGCGGATGGTTTCGATGGTGTCGCCGAACAGGTCGAGGCGGTAGGGCAGCGCGGAACCCATCGGGAACAGGTCGATCAGTCCGCCGCGCACCGAGTATTCGCCGGGCGACATCACCTGCGTCACGTGGGTGTAGCCGGCCAGGCTCAATTGCGACTTCAGGCGCGCTTCATCGAGCGACTCGCCTTTTTTGAAGAAGAAGGTGTAGGCCGCCAGGAACGACGGCGGCGCCATGCGCACCAGCGCGGTGGTGGCCGGCACCAGCATCACGTCGCACTGGCCGCTGGAGATTTCGTGCAGCGTGGCCAGGCGCTCGGACACCAGGTCCTGGTGCGGCGAGAAGGAGTCGTAGGGCAGGGTCTCCCAATCGGGCAGCAGATGGCAGCGCAGCTGGTCGCCGCCGAACCATGGAATCTCGTCGAGCAGGCGCTGGGCGTCGCTGGCGCTGGCGACGATCACGGCCAGCATCCGGCCCTGGGATTTCAATTCCAGCGCGGTGAGCGCCAGGGCGTAGGCATCCGACGAGCCGTGCAGCGCGGGCAGGGCGAAGCGGGTGCCGGGTTTGGGGAGGGATTTTTTTAAGACCAGGGACACAACAGCCATTCAACGGTAGGGGGAGTGAGGGACCTGCCGACATTATAGTCGAAGCCCCGCTCCGCCGCCGCCTGCCGTTCACGCCGGCTTGGGCGGCCGGTTGGCTATGCCGAAGGGCACATGCACCATCGGTATATTGCCGCCGGCCGACTTCAGGTGGCTGAGCTGGTCGTCGAAGAATATATGCGGCTTGAAGATGCCCAGCACCCGCGCCTTTTCCATGCCGCCGAGGAAAAAAGTTTCATTGGCGGAAACGCCCCAACTCTTCAGCGTGGTCACCACCCGCTCGTGCGACGGCGCGCTGCGGGCCGTGATGATGGCGATGCGCAGGATCTTCCTGTACGACGGATCGCGGCGCTGCGCGCGCTCCTCCAGCCGCTGCATCAGCGACAGCTTCTGGAACAGGTCGGCCAGCGGGCCCGGCTGGTGCGGAATCGCCACCCGCTCGCGTTCGTGCGCATGGAATTCGTCGACGTCGTTGTTGCGCTTGAAGACGGTCTCCGATTCGTCGTCGGCGATCACGCCGTCGAAGTCGAAGGCCACGCGCAGTTCGGCGTCGCTGTCGTCGTCCTCGGTGCGCGACGGCAGCACCAGCCCGGCCGGATAGTTGGCCGCCAGCGCGTTGCGCACGTCTTCCTCATTGGCGCTCAGGAACAGCGAGGTATTGAAGGCCGGCAGGTAGGTGTACGGCGATTGGCCGGTGACGAAGCAGGCGCGCGAGATGTCCAGCCCGTAGTGGGCGATGGAATTCATCACCCGCAGCCCGGTTTCCGGGGAATTGCGCGAAAACAGCACCACCTCGACCGGCGCCGATTGCGCGTAATGCTTGTTGATGCCGAGAAAGCGGCGGATGAACGGAAACGCCACGCCCTTGCCGAGGATGACGTCGATATTCTGTTCCTGGTACTTGCGGTACTCCTCGGCGCCGCCTTCCAGGTAGATTTTATGCGATTCGGTGAGGTCAAACAGCGCGCTGGAGGCGATGCCGATGACCAGCTTGTGCTCGATAGGGTAGGCCATGGCTGAAATGGATAAATTGCTATAAGCGCCACTTTAACCGATATGCGCGGTTTCCTCCGCGAATTTGACCGGCCGACTGCGGTTTTTTGTTTCTATTTTGCATGAGCGATTGCCACCTGTGTTGCACTGAGATACATTGTCACATCATCAGGACGGACCTCAGCGTGCTCAATTTCGACACCTTATTGCTGGTTCAAGTCTGCATCACGCTGTTGACGACGGCGCTGCTGATTGCTTCCGCATGCTATTCCGGCAGTCCGCCCGAACTGCGCTGGTGGGCGGCGGGCAACCTGCTGGTGGCGCTTGGCCTGGCGATGGCCAACCTGGACAGCGCCCCGCCCATCTTCAACACTATTCTCGGCTATGGCGTGATCGCGTTCGGCAATATGCTGGTGCTGCGCGGCCTGCGCGTGCATGGCTCGGACACGCTGCCATGGCGCACCGTCGCCATCGCCACCGCGCTGGCGATGTTGATACCTGCTTACTTTACCGTCATCGTCCCCAGCCTGCGCGCGCGGCTGTGCTTTAGCGGCTTTTATTTTGCCCTGCTCAACTGGTGGTGTGCGGCGACGATCGCGCGGCACGGCGGCTGGCGCGGCATCGCCATCAGCCTGATCGGCTTCACGGTGCTGGGCCTGGCCATGTTCCTGCGCGGCGCGCACATGCTGCTCCACGCCGATGCGGGCGACGTCGCCAGTTCGCGGGTGATGGGCATGACCTTGCTGGCGATTCCGCTGTCGCAGGTCTGCATCGCCTTCGGCCTGATCCTGATGGTGATGTGGCGCTATGCCGAACGCCTGCGCCACCTGTCGACGCTGGATGCGCTGACCGGCGCGCTGAACCGTGCCGGGCTGGAAATCCACGGCAAGCGGGTCGGTTTGCGCGCACTGCGCGCCTCCCGCAGCATGGCGCTCATCATGGTCGATATCGACCATTTCAAGCTGATCAACGATACCTACGGCCACCCGGTTGGCGACGAGGTGCTGCGGCATATCGCGCAGGTGCTCAGGCTGGAGCTGCGGCCCTACGACTTGCTGGCGCGCTTTGGCGGCGAGGAGTTCGTGCTGGTGCTCGACGGCCTGAATCTGGATGGGGCGACCAAGGTCGCCGAACGGCTGCGCGCCCGCATCGAACTGGAACTGGTGGAGATCGACGCGCTGTCGGTGCGCTACACCGCCAGCGTGGGCGTGGTCTCTTCGGACGAGCACGGCTACGACCTGATACGCCTGATCTCGGCCGGCGACGCCGCCATGTACGAGGCCAAGCGCTCCGGCCGCAACCGCGTGATCGGCGGTTAAGCGCCTGCTAGGACAGCAGCGCGATCAGCGAGTCCGGGTGCAGGCCCCAGCCGGCCAGGCCGGACAAGCCCATCAGCACGCCGAAGGCGGTCGGCACCAGCGCCGTGAAGTACAGCGCCCACAACTGGGTCAGCGCGGTGATGGCCAGCAGGGAAATGGCGATCGCCAGCAGGGCGTCGGACAGGTCGAACTGGTCGTCCTTGAAATTGGCCGCGTCGTAGGTTTTCTGGTCCTGCTCGGCCTGCGCCTTGGCTTCGGCCTTCTTGCTGGCCTGATCCTGCGCCACCTTCTCATATTGCTGGATCGCTTCCTGGTACGCCGCCTGTTCCGCCGCCGGCTTGCCAGCCGCCGCCAATCGCAGTTGCACCACGGTGGATTTGGCGACTTCCTCGCGCACGTTGCGGGCCTGGTAGAACGCCCAGTGGTCGACCCGGTTGGCCTGGGCCTGTTGCATGCCCTGGTTGATGTTGTCGTCCTTGACCTTGCAGATGCCCATGAAGGTGGCCAGCAGGGCGACGGTGATGGCGACGGTGGCGTTGAGTTTCTTGCCGGTGGCGGGGGTGTCGTTCTGGGTGTCGACGATGTCCAGTGGTTCCATGTTTCGGTGTTCCGAGTGTCAAAACCGCAAGCTTAACCTACAACTGTGCACTCGGCGCCACAGACTGAAAGAATGTGATTGACGGTATCCCGACGGAGCATCATATTGACCGACGAGAACCAACAATAAAGCAAGCCACTATCTGGCGCAGTAGTACAGTAAGGCAGCCCTTGAGGCTGCTTTTTTTTGTTTGATGTGGCTCAATCGAAGTGGAGCGGTCTGGAGTAGTTTGGCAGTTCGGCCACGTGCTTCGAGGAGCAAATCATGTCGTCCAATGACAACGGGAGTCACATTGAAAACGCGCCACGCGGCGCATATGATGCAAGAGTCGATACGCGGCTCGGGGTCATTGAAACGCGCATCGCGGCGATAGAGGCTGATCAGGCGGCTATACGTAAAAGCCTTGCGACGGTGAGAACGAAAGCGGAATTGCAAACCGCGATGACGAATCGTAACGCCGAACTGCAGAAGGCTCTGATGATCCATCGTCGGAGACTATATGGCGTTGCCTCGTTGGTAATGGGGGGCGTGTATCTTATTGCCCGCTACGGTCCTTAAATATTATTCATACGCCGCCAGCCGCTTCTGCTCGTCGCTGGTGAAGCCATTGTCCCGCAATTGCTGCAGTGCGGAAGGGTCGGTGCGGTTTTGTTGCTGCAGTTGTTGCCGTTGCGCCTGGTAGGCGGCGATGCGGCGCTGCCAGTCGGCTTCCTCGCGATCGACGTCGGCCAGCCGCGCGGCGGCTTCGGGCGACAGGGCGCTTGAGCGCATGCGGTAGATCTCATTGTCGCCAGCTCCTTGCGCGCGCGCCTGCGCCACCGATTCCTCCAACCGCAGCACCTTGGTCGGCGCTTCGCGTTCCTCGCGTACTTTTTGCGGCAGCCGCGCGTCCAGCGCGGCGATGCGCTCCTTGCGCTGCGCGTCGGTCAGGCTCTTGTCGTTGTTGATTTCCAGCCGTGCCAGCGCATCCAGGTCGTAGGCGTCGGTCGCGCTGAAGAGGCCTTCGGCTTCCTCCGCGCTGAAGTAGGCAAGGCGCAGGCGGCGCATCGCGTCCATCCGCTGGCGCGCGCCTTGCGCCTGATCCGCCACCAGCGGGAGGCCGCGCTCGACGTCGACCAGCGCGCGCTTGTAGGCCAGGTAGGCGTCCAGCAATCGCCTGGCCTGCGCCGCCGGTTTCGCGCTCAGGCGGCGATCCAGCTCACGGCCGATTTCGGTGCGTATCGCGTCCAGCGGCTTCTCGCCCAATCCCGCCAGGTAGTAGTCGAACAGGTAGGCCAGTTCGGCGTTGACGGCCAGCTTGTCGGCACCGTCCTGGCGGATATCGCCGTCGGGACGCGTGCCCTCCATCGAGCGCACAAACGCAAAATAGTTAGCATCGGCGGGTTTGGCCGGCGCCGTTGGCGCCTCGTTGCGCGCCGGTGTCAGATACAGGCCGGCACCGAGGACTGCGGCCAGCGCCATGAGCCACGACAGTTTTGCGTTTGTGTTCATTGCCGCTCCTTACAGTCCCAGGCCCTGCAGGCGATTGGCCTGCTGGCGGAAGATGGTCACCGGGCTGGTCTCGAACAGATTGGTGATGCCGATCAGCTGATTGACTTCATCGAGATGGTTCAATGCGTAGTCGTCGCGGATCACGCGGCCCAGGTGGCTGGAGCAGCTGCTGACCAGGCCATCGTTCTTGGCGCCGTCGAAGGCGATCGCGGTCAGCGCCAGCACGGGATCGCTGGCGTCGAGCACGTTGGTGTACGGCTGGGCGCCGCTCCACGAGAAGTAGGACACGCCGTTCACCTGGTACGCGCCTTCGCCGCAGGCGGACGTCGGCACACCTTCCGGATGGCGGCTGTTGAACGCCAGCGTGCCGGCGGTGCTCAGCGAGGTCGCCGCCGCGCGCGCGTTCTGCGGCAAGGTCGGGCTGCCGGACAGGAAGCTGATCAAGCCCGATACCGCGTTGGCCAGGCTGTAGGTCACGTTCGGCACGGCGCCGATCAGCACATCGGCCACCTTGGAGCCCTTGTTCACGCCGCCCACGCTGCTGACCGACGCCACCAGGTCCGGCCGCACCGATGCCACGTAGCGCGCGGTCGGGCCGCCATGGCTATGGCCGATCAGGTTGACCTTGGCGGCGCCGGTGGCGGCCAGGATCTGCTTGACCTGCACCAGCAGCTGCTCGCCGCGCACCTCGGTGCTGTTGGCCGCCGACACCGACGTCACGTAGACGTCGGCGCCGCCGCTGCGCAGCGCCGAGGCGATGCCGTAGAAGTAGTCGACCGGGCCCACGCTGTCGAAGCCGAACAGGCCGTGCACCAGCACGATCGGGTATTTGGTCTGCGTGTAGCCGGCGGCCCAGGACGGGGCGGGCAGTGAGGTGAGGGCGATCAGACAGATCGCGACGATCTTCCAGAAGCGTTTTTGCATTTGTGGTCTCCGATTATTTTGTGATCCGGATATGCGTCCCGGTCAGTAAAATGTAGCACCGAGCCGTTGGCCTTGCAGTCCGCACGCTAGGCCTGCGGAGCCAAATTGCATTCCTGCTGAGCGGAGTTGTTTTCCTGCGCTATAATCGGACCAAAAATCACATCGAGACAACCTTGCAGGCACAATTCGACTTCCAACAATTCCAGGCGATGACGCCGCTGGACGGCGAAAATATCTGGGCCTATCTGCTCGACCACAATGCCGGGCGCATCACGGTCAAGCGCCGCAAACCTGCGCTGGAAAATCTGGAAAAGATATTCCGCGCCACCTTCAAGCTCGCCAACGACGTCGGCTTCCGCGCGATGAACCTGCGCGACCTGTGCCGCGAGACGGGGCTGTCGATGGGCGGCCTGTATGGCTACATCAGCGGCAAGGACCAACTGGCGGAAATGATCGAGGACGTGGTGCGCCACGCCACCCACGAAATGCCGCGCATGTTCGAGGACGTCACCGATCCGCTGGACAAGCTGGAAGCGCTGGTGCGGGCCTCGATCTACGTGTCGGAGATCTTGCAGCCGTGGTTCTACTTCGTCTTCATGGATTCGCGCGTGCTGCAGGCGGCTCAGCGCAACACGGCCAAGGAATCGGAGCTGCATGTGCAGGCGCTGATCGCCGGGGTGATCGCGCAGATGCCGCGGCGGGCGGAAGGCAAGCCGGAACTGCTGGCCGCGCACGTGATGGCCATGTTCCAGGACTGGTATGTGAAGCGCTGGAAGTACCGGGCTGCCGATGTCAGCCCGGACCAGTTTGCCGATAGCGCCGTGCGCATGATGCGCGGCTATCTCGCCCCTTAGTTTGACGGCGGTGGCGGCGGCGTGGCGCCCGTAGGTTGCGGCGTGACGTTCTCCGCTCCCGGCACCGCGTCGGCTTCGTCCATGTCCAGCGAGTGGCGCGCGGCGTCGCCGGTGAACTCGTCGTACAGCCATTCGCCGCCCACCTGGGTCAGGCCGGTCGGCACCTGGCGTTCCTGCGCCGGACGATTCTGCATCGCCACCTTCATGTAGTCGATCCAGATCGGCAGCGCCGCTGTGGCGCCGAACTCCTTGCCGCCCAGCGATTTGGAATCGTCAAAGCCCATCCACGACACCGCCACGATGCCGCCGCCATAACCGGCGAACCAGCCGTCGACCGCGTCGTTGGAGGTGCCGGTCTTGCCGGCCAGGTCGGCGCGGCCAAGCTTGCCCACGGCCGCGCCGGTGCCCGAGCGCGTGACCTCGCGCAGCATGCCGTCGATGACAAAGGCATTGCGCGGATCGAGCACGCGGGCGTCGTCGGGCAGCGTGGTGCGCGGCTTGGCCTCGGAAATGAGCTTGCCGTTGCCGTCGACGATCTTGGCGATCAAATAGGGTTCTACCGTGTAGCCGCCGTTGGCAAACACGGCGTACGCGCCGGCCAGCTGGTTGGGCGTGACCGAGCCGGTGCCCAGCGTCATGGTCAGGTTTTTCGGATGCTTGGACAGGTCGAAGCCGAACTTGCCCAGGTAGTTATGCGCAAACGGCACGGTGATCGAACGCAGGATGCGCACCGACGCCACGTTCTTCGATTCCGCCAGCGCGCGGCGCATGGTGATGGGGCCGTCGAACTTGCCGTCGTCGTTTTTCGGGCTCCACGGCTCGTTGCCGGTCTCCGCGCCGGTCAGGTCCAGCGGCACGTCGTTGATCATCGTCGCCGGCGAGAAGCCTTTTTCCAGCGCCGCCGAATACACGAAAGGCTTGATCGATGAACCGGGCTGGCGCCAGGCCTGCGTCACGTGGTTGAACTTCTGCAGGTTGTAATCGAAGCCGCCGACCATCGCATGGTAGGCGCCGCTGACCATGTCCATCGACACGAACGCCGCCGATACCTGCGGCACCTGGGTGATGCTCCAGGCCTTCTTGTCCTGCATGATGCGGATCACCGCGCCTGGACGCAGGCGCACGGTGTCCTTGGCCTTCTCGCTCAGAGCGTTGGACGCCAGTTTCAGGCCGTCGCCGGTGATGGTGATCTCCTCGCCAAACGGGTTCTGCACCTTGACCGCCTTGGGGCCCGCTTCCAGCACCACGGCCGGAATCAGGCGGTCGCTGCCCGGGCGGCGCTGCAGCGCTTCCTCGATGGCGTCGTCGCGCTCGTCCTCGCCGGCCGGCAGCGTGATGAAGGCTTCCGGACCGCGGTAGCCGTGGCGCTGGTCGTAGTTCAACACATTGCGGCGCATCGATTCATAGGCGGCGTTCTGGTCGGCCTTCAGGATCGTCGTGTAGACGCTGATGCCCTTGGTGTACGAATCTTCCTTGAACTGCGCATACACCACCTGGCGCGCCAGCTCGGCCACGTACTCGGCGTGAGTGTCGAATTCCTGGCCCTTGTGGCTGACGTGCAGCGTCTCGTGCAGCGCCTTCTGGTACTGGTCTTCGGTGATGTAATTCAGCTCGCGCATGGACTTCAGCACCACGTGCTGGCGTTGCTTGGCGCGCTTGGGATTGACGGCCGGGTTGTGGCGGGCGGGATTCTGCGGCAGGCCGGCCAGCATCGCCATCTCGGCGACATCGAGGTCCTTCAGCGACTTGCCGAAATAGACCTGCGCCGCCGCGCCGAAGCCGAACGAGCGCTGGCCCAGGTAGATCTGGTTCATGTACAGCTCGAGGATCTGTTCCTTGGTCAGCGCGGCCTCGATCTTATAGGCCAGCATGACTTCATTCAGTTTGCGGCCGTAGAATTTCTCGCGCGTGAGGAAGAAGTTGCGCGCCACCTGCATCGTGATGGTGGAGCCGCCCTGGCGCATGGCGCCGCCGAGGTTGGCACGCGCGGCGCCCAGCGCGCGGCGCCAGTCGATGCCATTATGTTCATAAAAACGCTTGTCCTCGATCGCCAGCACGGACTTCTTCATCATCTCCGGGATGTCCTTGATCGGCACGAAATCGCGGTGTTCCTCGCCGAATTCGCCGATCAGGGCGTTGTCGGCGGTGTAGATGCGCAGCGGGATCTTGGGCCGGTAGTCGGTGATGACGTCGAGCGACGGCAGGTTGGGGGCCACGTACAGCAGTAGGTAGCCCAGCAGCAGGGCGCCGGCCACCAGCGCGGCGACGCCGGCCAGGATGAAGCCGCGGATGGCATTACGGCGGGTGAGCCACTTGGAGAAATCGATGGGGGAAGCAGTCAAAACTCAGTCTCACGGTTGCATCGGTTACCGGATTATAGACCATCAAAATTTGGCCACACTTAAAGAGAAACTGATAATTTGTGCAAATTTGGCCGCTCAGCCCTATGACTAATGGTGATTTTGTCGTAACGTACTAGGTATCTACATCTATTTGCTCTACCGGGGAAGACATGGCGGAACCGCAGCACACTCTCGATTGCGATGTCCTGGTGGTGGGAGGCGGCATCAATGGCGCCGGCATCGCGCGCGATGCGGCGGGGCGGGGATTGTCGGTGGTGCTGTGCGAGAAGGACGACCTGGCTTCGCACACGTCGTCCGCTTCCACCAAGCTGATACACGGCGGCCTGCGCTATCTGGAGTACTACGAATTCAACCTGGTGCGCAAGGCGCTGATCGAACGCGAGGTGCTGCTGCGCGCCGCGCCGCACATCATGTGGCCATTGCGCTTCGTGATGCCGCATGCCGAAGGCCAGCGCCCGGCGCTGCTGATACGGGCCGGCCTGATGCTGTACGACCTGCTGGCCAAGCGCGAGCTGCTGCCCGCGTCGGCCGGCATCAACCTGCGCTGCCACCCGGCGGGCAAGCCGCTCAAGCCGGAATTCCGGCGCGGCTTTATCTATTCGGACGGCTGGGTCGACGACGCGCGGCTGGTGGTGCTGAACGCCATCGACGCCTGCGAGAAGGGCGCGACCATCCTGACCCAGACCGCCTGCACCGCGCTGGTGCGCAAGACCGGCGGCTGGGAGGCGGCGCTGCACAAGGCCGGCTGCGGCGACATCCGCGTCAATGCCCGCTTCGTGGTCAACGCGGCCGGGCCGTGGACGGCGGACTTCCTGCATGCGGCGGTGCCGAAGGAGGGCGGCGGCCACCTGCGGCTGATCAAGGGCAGCCATATCATCGTCAGGCGCATCTTCGAGCATGACAATGCCTACATCTTCCAGCACCGCGACGGCCGCATCGTGTTCGCCATTCCGTATGAGCGCGACTTTACGCTGATCGGCACCACCGATCTCGATTATCACGGCGACGCCAACCAGGTCGTCATCAGCGCGGATGAAATCTCCTACCTGTGCCAGCTGGCCAGCGAGTATTTCGTCCAGCCCATCGTGCCGGACGACGTGGTGTGGACCTACTCGGGCGTGCGTCCGCTGGTGGAGGATGGCGCGGACGCCAAGGCCGTCACCCGCGACTACCGGCTGGAGGTCGACAGCGACGGCGCACCCATCCTCAGCGTTTTCGGCGGCAAGATCACCACCTTCCGCAAGCTGGCCGAGGAGGCGGTCGACCAGATCGCCAAGGCGCTGGGCAACCGCCACGGCGGCTGGACCCACAACGCCTGCCTGCCGGGCGGCGATTTGTTCGGCG
The DNA here is from genome assembly GCF_964254095.1 of Duganella sp. LjRoot269. Lineage (NCBI taxonomy): Bacteria > Pseudomonadati > Pseudomonadota > Betaproteobacteria > Burkholderiales > Oxalobacteraceae > Duganella > Duganella sp. LjRoot269. The sequence continues at coordinate 3,375,654 of NZ_CAXUSL020000001.1, forward strand.
CCGAACCGCAGAACCGTTCGGTCAAGGAATTCGACAGCTGGGTGAACGGGGTCTGTGCCCGCTACAGCTGGCTGCCGCCGCTGCTGGCGATGCGCTATGCCCGCGCCTACGGCACGCGCATCCACACGCTGCTGGCGCAGAAAGAGGGTATCGATGGGATGGGGGACGAGATCGCGCCGGGATTGTACGCGGCGGAAGTGGAATACCTGCGCCGCTACGAATGGGCGCGCACCGCGCAGGACATCCTGTGGCGGCGCTCGAAACTGGGCCTGCACCTGCCGCAGGACGCCGGCGCCACGCTGCAATCCTGGCTGCTTGCGCATCCGATCAAATAAAAAAACGGCGCTTGAATCAAGCGCCGTTTTTCATTGTCTGGCTTTTTACTTCACGCCGTGCATCAGCTTCTGGATCAACGGTGCGAGCAGGAACAGCAGCACGCCGCCCGCCATCAGCGACCAGAAGCCGAAGGTGTAGCCGGACAGCGCCGACGTCACCGACATGCCGCTTTCGCCGCTGACCGCCGAGGCGAAGATGCCCGACAGGTTGTTGCCGATACCGGTCGACAGGAACCAGCCGCCCATGCCCAGGCCCACCAGGCGCGTAGGCGCCAGCTTGGTCACCATCGACAGGCCGATCGGCGACAGGCACAGCTCACCGACCGATTGCAGCACGTAGACCATGAACAGGGTCCAGAACGGGATCTTGTTGTCGATATCGACCAGCATCGACAGCGCGTACATCAGCAGGCCGAAGGCCGAGCCGTTGAACAACAGGCCCAGGCCGAATTTGCGCGGGATCGAAGGGTTGTTCTTGCCCAGCATGACCCAGATGAACGCGATCACCGGAGCGAAGGCGATAATCGCCAGCGAGTTCACGGTCTGGAACCACGCCACCGGGAAGATCCAGTCGCCGAACATCTTGCGGTTGATGATGTTCTCGGCCAGGAAGGTGAACGAGCTGCCCGCCTGCTCGAAGAACATCCAGAACATGATATTGAAGAAGAAGATGACCAGCATGGCGATGACCTTGTCGCGCGCCACTTTGCCGTTCCTGATCCCTTCGACCATCAGCATCACCGACAGCAGCACGAACAGCACCGACAGCACGGCCTGCAGCTTGTTGGCGCCGGCGGCCAGCAGGAAGTATACGACCGGAATCACGAACAGCGAACCGACGATCACGTACAGCAGGCGCTTCGGATCGGCGTTGGACGCGTCCGGGGCGCCGATGCCTTTCAGGTTGCGGCGGCCGATGAAGAACCATACAAGGCTGATCAACATGCCGACGCCGGCCGACATGAACACCACTTTGTAAGCGGGCATGCCGTTGTGGCCGAAGACGGTGGCAGCCAGCCACTCGGTCAGCACCGGTGCGACCAGCGCGCCGGAGTTGATGCCCATGTAGAAAATGGTGAAGCCGGAGTCGCGGCGGGTATCGGCCACGCTATACAGCTTGCCGACCATGGTCGAGATGTTCGGCTTGAACATGCCGTTGCCGACGATGATGGTGGCCAGGCCGAACTGGAACACGGTCTCGTTGGGGAATGCGATCATGAACAGGCCGGCCGACATGAAGGCGGCGCCGACCAGGATCGAGCGCTGGTAGCCCAATACGCGGTCGGCGACATAGCCGCCGAACAGCGCGGCGGCGTACACCAGCGCGAGATAGGAGCCGTACACCAGGTTGGCGGCGGATTGGCCGGATGGGTCGCCGTTGTGGAACTGGGCGACGACGTAGAGCACGAGTGCCCAGCGGATGCCGTAGAACGCGAAGCGCTCCCAGAATTCTGTCATGAACAACATCCACAGCGGAGCAGGGTGGCCCATGATCTGCTTGAATTCGGGAATGGCGACTTCCGTATTGGTGGTGGTAGCACCGCTCATGCGGCTTCTCCTAATTTTATGGATCTGTGAAAAGGGGATCGAGACTCCCTTGTGGGGAATCCAAATTGGGCGCCATTTTAATCTACAAACGGTTCCTGTCCAGCTTTTTGAGGCCTGTCCTGCACGATTGTGTCAATTGTGCTAATAAATGTGGTGATTCCCGCTATTGCAATCTCCGACCCAAAAAGTGCCGAGTTGTCGTATATTGGCACTGCAGGCTTACCTGTTATGCATCGAATTTGAATAAGGATTTACGCATCATGGAACATGACGTTGTCGATACCCTGATTTCGCCCGAAGGCCAGCTGGAGGTCCTTTCGAAGGCGGAAGTGAACAAGCTGCTCGACACTAGCCAGGGCGGCCTCTATAACATCTTCCGCAATTGCGCACTGGCCGTGCTCAATTGCGGCAGCACTATCGACGATGGAAAGGAACTGCTGGAACGGTATAAATCGTTTGACATCAGCATCGTGCAGCGCGAGCGCGGCATCAAGCTCGATATCAAGGGGGCGCCGGCGATCGCTTTCGTCGACGGCAAAATGATCAAGGGCATCCACGAACACCTGTTCGCGGTGCTGCGCGATATCGTCTTCGTCAGCAACGAGGTGACCGACAATCCCAAGTTCGACATGAGCGCCACCGAAGGCATCACCGACTCGGTGTTCCACATCCTGCGCAACGCGGGTGTGCTCAAGCCGATGCTCAATCCTAACCTGGTGGTGTGCTGGGGCGGCCATTCGATCAACCGCGCCGAGTACAACTACTCGAAGGAAGTCGGCTATCAAATGGGCTTGCGCGACCTGGACATCTGCACCGGCTGCGGTCCCGGCGCGATGAAGGGCCCGATGAAGGGCGCCACCATCGGCCACGCGAAGCAGCGCCTGCACAAGGGGCGCTACCTGGGCATCTCGGAGCCGGGCATCATCGCGGCCGAATCGCCGAACCCGATCGTCAATGAGCTGGTCATCATGCCGGATATCGAAAAGCGGCTGGAAGCGTTCGTGCGCACCGGCCACGGCATCGTCGTGTTCCCGGGCGGCGCGGGGACGGCCGAGGAGATCCTCTATATATTGGGCATCCTGCTGCACCCGGATAACGCCGACATCCCGTTCCCGCTGGTGTTCACCGGTCCGGAGACGTCGCGCGAGTACTTCGTGCAGATCAACCAGTTCATCCACGACACGCTGGGACCGGAGGCGCAGCAGCGCTACAAGATCATCATCGACGATCCGGAACTGGTGGCGCGCGAGATGCAGGCCGGGATCAAGCAGGTGCGCGAGTTCCGCAAATCCCGCAGCGACGCCTACTACTACAACTGGGGCCTGAAGATCGACCAGGAATTCCAGAAGCCGTTCGCGCCGACGCACGAGAACATGCGCAACCTGAGCCTGCACAAGAACCAGGAAGTGCACATGCTGGCGGCCAATCTGCGCCGGGCGTTTTCGGGCGTGGTGGCCGGCAACGTCAAGGACGAGGGCATCCGCGCCATCGAGAAGTTCGGCCACTTTGAAATCCACGGCGACAAGGAGATCATGGGCCCGATGGACGCGCTGCTGGCATCGTTCGTCGCCCAGCACCGTATGAAGCTGGCCGGCAAGCAGTACACGCCTTGCTACCGCGTGATCCAGTAGGCGCGCGCTCAAGGCCTGCATGCTGAAAAAATGCCGCCCACGGGCGGCATTTTTGTGCTCGGGCGTGGCGATCGATGTCAATGCGGCTTTGCGGCAAAGTCGAGCACGATGCGACCTTCGATATCGCCCTCACGCATGCGCTGGAAAACATGGTTGATATTGTCAAGGCTATCGGTGGCGACTGTCGCCTTGACCTTGCCCTCGGCGGCGAAAATCAACGACTCCTGCAGATCGAGCCGCGTGCCGACGATCGAGCCGCGCACGGTGATGCCGCCCAGCACCATGTCGAAGATTGGCAGGGGGAAATCGCCCGGCGGCAGGCCGTTTAACGAGACCGTGCCGCCGCGGCGCACCATGCCCAGCGCCTGAGAGAAGGCGACCGGCGAGACGGCGGTCACCAGCACCCCATGCGCGCCGCCGATCTCTTTTTTGACCATGGCCGCCGGGTCCGTGGTCTTCGCGTTGATCGTCAGGGCGGCGCCCAAACGTCGGGCCAGCGCCAGTTTGTTGTCGTCGATATCGACCGCGGCCACATTGAGTCCCATGGCGCGGGCATATTGGACCGCCATATGGCCGAGCCCGCCAATTCCTGAGATGACCACCCAGTCGCCGGGTTTGGTATCGGTCATTTTCAAGCCCTTGTAGACCGTGACGCCGGCGCACAGAATGGGCGCGATATCGATGAAACCTATATCCTTCGGCAAGTGGCCGACGTAGTCGGCATCGGCCAGCGCGTATTCCGCGAATCCTCCGTTGACCGAATAGCCGGTATTTTGCTGCGACTCGCACAATGTCTCCCAGCCGCCCAGGCAATGCGTGCAGTGCCCGCAGGCCGAATACAGCCATGGAATGCCGACCCGGTCGCCGCTTTTGACATGCTTGACGCCGGCCCCGACCTCGACCACATAGCCCACCCCCTCGTGTCCGGGAATGAACGGCGGCGTCGGCTTGACCGGCCAGTCGCCTTGAGCGGCGTGCAGGTCCGTATGACAAACCCCGCAGGCCTCGATCTTGACGAGGATCTGTCCGGCCCCCGGCGTCGGTACCGCGACGTCCTCGATTTGCAGCGGCTGGCCGAACGCGCGCACCACCGCAGCCTTCATCATTTTGCTCATTGCTCGCTCCTGTTGGAATATATGATCTGATGTGGGACTGCTGGTATTCATACTATGAATCGACGCCCGAAAAACCTTTGATCTGGATCAAAATCATCCCCATCTTTTCAAGCTGGCCCTCACACGGCGTCGTGTGGGAATCCGGAACGCTCCGTGGCATCAGGCTGGCTTTTCGCACAAATCGCGCCGCCGCTGTTGGTAAAACGGCCTACAATATCAAGCACTTATCCGCGGTTGAGGAGGGCGCGCGCGATGGCATGGGAATTGCGAAAGTACCGGACCACCATTAAAACAACCAAGGAGACATGCATGCGCAAATTTTTCTACCTGGCCCTGGCCATCCTTACCTTCAGCCTGAGCACCAGCAGCTGGGCGGCCGATTCCCACGGCACCCCCGAAGAGGCGGTGGCAATGGTGAACCGGGCCATCGCCGCCATCAAGACCGACGGGTTCGACAAGGTCGTTGCCGAGATCAACGAGGGCAAGCCGGGCCGTTTCAGGGACCGTGACCTCTACATCACGATCAACGACTTAAACGCGAAGAATATCGCGCACGGCGCCAATCCCAAGATGCAGGGCAAGGATTTGATCGAGTTGAAGGACGCGGACGGCAAGTACTTCATGCGCGAGCGCATCCAGTTGGCCGTGGCGAAGGGCAAGGGCTGGCAGGACTATAAATTCGTCAATCCGGTGAGCAAGCAGATCGAAGCCAAGTCGATGTATTTCGAGCGCTACGGAGACCACATCATCAACTGCGGCATCTACAAGTAGGCAGCGGAAACCCAGCCTGGCCGCCGGCGCCGGGCCGGCGGGCGCCAGGCTAAGGCTGGTCGGCGCGGGCCGGCGCCACTTCCGGGCGGCCGGTCAGTACGCCCACATACCGCGTCAGCGGCTCGCGGATGACGATGCCGTCGGACGTAATGTCAAAAAGGCGGATCTCCTTGCTGTGATCGCTGGCGCGTATCTTGATCACTGAAATTGCGCGCTTGAGCTCGCCCTCCAGTTCGATGTAGCGCTGCATGACGATGGCATCGGCCAGGAAGGCGTTGCCGTAGGAGCTGAAGCGCAGCATCTCGTAGCGGTCTTCCAGTTCGGCCGTCATCAGCACGGTCACGCCCATCGCCGTCAGCACCGCCACCATGCGGTACAGCGATTCGCGGAAATCGTCGCGGAACGACGACGCCAGCGCCAGCTCGAAGCCGGACAGCGAGTCGATCACCACCCGCTTGGCCTGCATGCGCGTGATCATGGCGACCAGGTCGTGCAGTATCTCGTCGATCGACAGGTCCAAGGTGCGGGTATTGATGACGCCGACCTGGCCGCTCTCGATCAGCGTGTTCAAGTGGTGGCTGAGCAACTGGTTTGGACTCTTCTCGAACGCCGCGATCACGCCGGTCTCGCCGTTGCGCACGCCCTCGGCCAGGAACTGCGTGGCCAGCACCGACTTGCCCGATCCCGAAGGCCCGACCAGCAGCAACGAATAACCGGCCGGCACGCCGCCGTCCATCATCGCATCGAGCTCCGGCACGCCCATCGACAGCCGCTGCTGGCCGTCGATAGTGACTTTGGCGGTGGTGGCGCCGAGCATCGCGCGCGGGAAGATATCGACGCCGCTGTCGCTGATGCGGAAGGTGTGCACGCCCAGGCTCTGCGCCTGGCCGCGCATCTTGACCACCTGGATCTTGCGCACCAGCGCGTCGCGGTGCACCAGCTGCGACATCCAGATGATGCCGTCGGCCACGGTAAACACCGGGCTAGACTCCGCCTCCGGCGCCAGGTATTCGCCGATCAGGAAGGTGGTCGCCAGCCAGCTGGTCATCTGCATGCCCAGCTGCTGCACAAAGTGCTGCAGGCCGGCGGCGCCGCGGTCCACACCCTGGGCCGATTGCACCACCGAGCGGAACGAATCGACAAACACCAGGCTCGGCGAGAAATTGCGCACCTCGTCGGCGATGCGCGCCAGCACGCGGTCGAAATCGCCGTCCAGCAGGTCGGACGCCAGGTTGACGAACTTGATCGACTGGTTGACCTTGCTGACGTCGAAGAACGGGAACTGCTGCTGGTAGCGCAGCATTTTCAGCGGCGGCTCGCCCAGCACGGTGAAGAACAGCGCGCGCCGGTCCGGGTTGGCCAGCGAAAACATGATCTGGTGCGCCATCGTGGTCTTGCCGCTGCCCGGTGTGCCCGCCAGCAAATTGAATGAAAATTCCGGAACGCCGCCGCCCAGCAGTTCGTCCAACCCCGGAACACCCGTCGCAAGGCGCTGAATGTTGACTTTATTGCTCATTGTTGAATTCCCTTAGCGGCAGTGCCCGCAGTATCCTGGCCCCAGGCCGATCGAAGTATGGCAGTGGTCAATGACTCGCCGATCAGTTGGATCAGCGTGTCGGTGAAAGTAGTGAGCAGGGCGATGCTGGCGGTGCCCGCGGGCACCTGCTCCTGGCCCTCCAGGCTGGCCCTGAGTTTCTCGAAGCGCGGGTCGGCACCCTCGGCCAGCCACGGGTGCTCCATCCGCACCATGTGGATGGTGCGCGCATACAGCGTGTCGAAACCGCTGTGCCCGATAATGGCGACCAACTCGATGGCCAGCCGTTCCCATAGCACGATGGTGTCGGCCTTGGCGGTCTCGGGGCGGCGCATCACGTTGCGCTCGATCATCTGGTACCGTTCGTCGTTAGTCGCCATAATTAAGTATCAATACAGTAAAGCGATCAGTATGGTTGCCGCTTGCGGGCCGCTGCGGGCCGTCAGTGTACATGCAGCTCTATCAATGCCAGCAGCATATCGATCGCCACCGGCTTGACCAGATAGTGATCGAAGCCGCTGCGGATGGCGCGCGCGCGGTCCTGCGGCTGGTTGTAGCCGGATGTGGCGATGAAAAACGGCGCCTTGCCCGGCAGCCCTGCGCGGATGCGCTCGACGACGACAAAGCCGTCCAGGCTGGGCAGCTCGATGTCGCAGATGACCAGGTCGAAGTGTCCCGCCAGCGCCAGTTCCACCGCGTCGGCGCCGTCATGGCACGGTACCACCGTATGGCCGCCCAGTTCCAGCAGCAGGCACAGCGTTTCGGCGGCGTCCAGATTGTCCTCGACCAGCAGGATATGCAGCGGGCGTGGGGTGGGCAGCCGCGGCGAGGGCAGGGCCGGCGCCGTGGCGACCTCGGTGCTTAGCGGCAGCAGCACGGTAAAGGTGCTGCCGAATCCTATGCCGTCGCTGTGCACGCGCACCGTGCCGCCATGCATTTCGACCAGCGAACGCACCAGCGTCAAGCCTATGCCCAGTCCGCCTTGTGCCCGGTCCAACGACTGCAGGCCTTGCGTGAACAGGTCGAAGATGAATGGCTGCAGCTCGGCCGCGATGCCCATGCCGTGGTCGCTCACCGAAATCTGCACCATGTTGCCCACCACTTGCGCGGCCAGCACGATGACCTCGTGCTCCGGCGAGAACTTGGAAGCGTTGTTGAGCAGGTTGGAAAACACCTGCGCCAGCCGCATGCGGTCACCGTAGATGAGCACCCGGATCGGCGGCAGCACGATCCTCAGCTGCTGCTGCCGGGCGTCGAGCCGTTGCTGGCTGCCTTCCGCCGCCAGCGTCACGATGTCCTCGAGCAGTAGCGCGGATTTGTCCAGACCGATCTTGCCGCTGCTGATGCGCGAGGCGTCGAGCAGGTCGTCGATCAGGCGCGTCATATGGCTCATCTGGCGTTCGACGATGGCGTGCAGGCGCGACAATTCGGGATTGCCGCCGGTCAGCTTGCCCAGCAAGGTATTGGCGTAGGCAATGGGTTGCAGCGGATTGCGCAGTTCGTGTGCCAGCATCGACAGGAAGTTGGTCTGGCGCTGCATCGACGCTTCCGCGTTGGCTTGCTTGTCCTGCGCGCTGAACGTCGCCAGCACCAGGTGCTCGTTCGCCTCGCGCAGCTGTATCACATGGCTCTCCAGCGTTTGCGCACTGGTATGCTGCAGCTGCAGCAGCTCCAGCTGCATCAGCAGCTGGGCAATCAGGGCGCGCAGGTCGCCGAGCTCCTTGTCATGCAAGGCTTGCAGGTAGCGTTCGTCCCGCTCGGCTGGTGCCGGTGATGCGGCAGTTGCATCGGATTCCGCATTGTCATTCATGATGGGACAGGCCAGTCTTGATAAGTAAATCGGAACCACGCGGCGCACCACTATGACGGCACAGACTTACACCATACTCCGGATTGCCCTCCAGCGGGGGAAATACCGGGCATGGCATTAATGCCGTTAAGTTAAGGAACTAGGCCGGCCCCAGTTAGTTGTTGTAAACATGCGCGAAGGCTGTTAACCTTCGCGCCATGCTTTCCGACGTTCTCCCTTTGACCACGTGTGACTTGCCAGCTCCGGACTGGGGCCGGCTTGGGGAGCAGTTGCCCGTCGAATGGATCATGGGAGCATTGAGCTACACCGGCAAGGCGAGTATTCGGCAGCGGCGTCTGCCGGCGGAGCAGGTAGTCTGGTTGGTCATCGCGCTAGCGATCTACCGACATCACTCAGTGCGACAAGTGCTGGGTGAATTGGAACTGGCGCTACCGGATCTGAAGGACACTTGCGTCACTGATAGCGCTGTAACGCAAGCACGTCAGCGGCTGGGCGAAGAACCGTTGGCGTGGCTATTCTCAACGTCCGCGCGCCATTGGCAGATGCAAGACGCCCATCGTTCCGACTTCCACGGCCTCCAACTGCTCGCCATGGATGGGACGACCCTGAAATTAGCCGATAGCGCGGAAAACCGGGCACATTTCGATTCGCCACACTTCGCCAAGGGAGCTTTGGCCAGTTACCCCCATGCCCGCATGGTGACATTGGCTGCGCTGCGCACCCAGTTGGTCTTGGCCGCCGATTTTGGCCCCTATAGCAAAGGCGAGATGAGCTTTGCCTTGCCGTTGCTAGACGATATACCCGACCATTCGCTGACGGTCTTCGATAAAGGTTTTCTAGCCGCCGAGCTGTTGCATAAACTTCGTATGCAAGGCCAGGAGCGGCACTTCCTCGTGCCGGCCAAGGCTAATACGCAATGGCGTCTTGTGAGCGGCGACAGTGAGGATGGCATCGTCGAAATGCGCGTTTCCCCACAAGTACGCAAGCGCGTCCCCTCCATGCCCGAGCAGTGGCAAGCGCGTGCCATTGCAACGAAAGATCCGACGGGCAAACTGTGCTATTTGCTGACCTCATTGACGGATCGCCGGCGCTTCTCCGCCAAAACCGTCCGCGACTGTTATAGCGAGCGCTGGCAGATCGAAACGAGCTACCGCGAGATCAAGCAAACCATGATGGGGATGGCCCTATGCCTGCGCAGCCAAAGTGTCGCAGCAACCAGGCAGGAAATCTGGGGCATTCTTATCGCCTATAACCTCGTGCGACTAGAAATGGCGCGCACGGCCGACCAGGCAAAATGCGCTCCCAATGACGTTAGCTTTGTCTTCGCCCTCGGCATATTTCAGCTCGAGATGCTACATGCGGCCTCCGAACGGGCCTTGGGCAATCTACCAGGAACGATCAAACGGATGCGCGAGAGGATGATCCTCGAACTCAATGTCTATCGACCCGACCGGAAATTCGATCGGGTCACCAAAGCAAAACCGCAACGCTATCCTGAACGGAGGCTCAGGAAATCCTTAACTTAACGGCATTAGGGCATGGCATGGTGTTTAATTGTCCAGACCCTGCCTGAGCAGCGCGGCAAATCCGGGCGCGGGCAATGGTCTGCTGAACAGATAGCCCTGGCCTTCGTCGCAATGGTGGGCGCGCAGAAAGTTTAATTGCGCCGCCTCCTCCACGCCTTCCGCCACCACCCGCTGGCCCAGGCTGCTTCCCATCGCGATCACGGCGCCGACGATGATGCCGTCGCCCGGCTCCGTATTGATTTCACGCACGAAGGACTGGTCGATCTTCAAAACGTCGATGGGAAACCGGTTCAGGTAGCTGAGGCTGGAATAGCCGGTGCCGAAGTCGTCGATGGCCAGCACCACGCCAATTTCCTTCAGCTCGCGCAGGATGGCGGCGCTGGCGCCGGCGTCACGCATCAGCACGCCTTCGGTGATTTCCAGTTCCAGGCAGGCCGGCTCCAGTCCGCTCTCGGCCAGGATGGCGCGCAGCGCGTCGGTGAAGCCGTCGGTGCGGAATTCCAGCGCCGAGATGTTGACCGCCACGATGCCGGGATCGAGCCCGACTTGCTTCCAACGTGAAATCTGCATGCACGCTTCGCGCAACACCCATTGCCCGATGGGCACAATCAGGCCGCAGTCCTCGGCCACCGGGATGAAGCGCGCCGGCGCCACCGCGCCCAGTTCGGGATGCGACCAGCGCAGCAGCGCCTCGGCGCCGGTGATGGCGCCGCTGGACAGGTTGACGCGCGGCTGGTAGTGCAGCTCGAACTCGCCCAGTTTCAGCGCGCGGTGCAGGTCAGCCTCGGTGCGCTGGCGTTCGACCGCGCGCAGATTCATTTCGGGCCGGTAGAAGTACCAGCGGTTGCGGCCGCTGTGCTTGCCGTAGTACATGGCGACGTCGGCGTTGCGTATCAGCGTCTCGGCGTCCTCGCCGTCGTCCGGGTACATGCTGATCCCTATCGTGCCGCCGATATGCGCCGTCTCGCCGCCGAGCTGGTACGGCTCGGCGATCGCCAGGCACAGCTTGTCGGCCAGCTCGGACACCGCGCGCTCGTTGGCCACGTCGGCCAGCAGCACGACGAATTCGTCGCCGCCCTGCCTGCTGGCGGTGTCGCTGGCGCGCAGCACCGACAGCAGCCGCCGGCCGACCGACTGCAGCAGCAGGTCGCCGACCGCATGCCCCAGCGAATCGTTGATCACCTTGAACCGGTCGAGGTCGATAAACAGCACGGCCATCCGGCTTTGCTGGCGGCTGGCCATGGCAATCGCCAGCGCCAGCCGCTCCATCAGCAAGATGCGGTTGGGCAGGTCGGTCAGGAAGTCATGGTGGGCCATGTAGCCCATGTGCTCCTTGGCGCGCTGCACCGTCTCCATCATGGCCTGGGCGCCCAGCGTGGCGATCACCAGATGGGCGTTGGCCCGTCGCAGCTTGATGATGTGGCGCTCCAGTGCGCGCTTGATGCGCCGGGCTTCGCGTTCGCCTTGCTTCCGGGCCGCAAGATGCTTGTGGCGCAGCGTGAGCGCCTGTTCCCGCTGCTGCAGGTCGGCGTCATGGCGGTCCGCCGCCTGCTCCCGCGCGCTGACCAGCGTCTCGCGCCTTGCCAATTGACGCTCGCCGCCGGCCAGCATGACTGCGCGGGCACGGTCCGTGGCGCGCCGGTCATGCGCGCTGCCGTGCTCGCCGGAGCGACGCTCCGTGACCGGGGGATCACCGGTGTTTGTGTTCATCTTGCTCCTCTGGTTCAGATTGGGCGGGAAGGGATAGGGGGTTGCCATCGGGATGGCGCAGCAGGTCGCGCCAGGCCGCCTCGAGCACGCCGCCCGCCAGCGGTTCGCCGATCAGTATCAGCAGCAGGTCGTGGAAGGTGCCGAACAAGGCGCGGCTGGCCGCCAGCCCGTCCCGAGGTTCACGTTCGGACAATTGCGCGCCGAGCGTGTCGAAGCAGCGCGGCGGCGAACTGCGCGCGGGCGCTTTCAGCAGCCACGGAAAGGTCGTGCCGCAGATGTCGATGCAGCGGTTAAACAGCGCGATAAGGCCGCGGTCGCCGACTATCGGCATCAGCTCGTCTGCGATGGCGGCCCAGAGTTGAACCGAACGCCGGGCCAGCAGCAGGGAGTGATCCGTTTCCAGCCACATCAGGACGGCTTGCGGGTGGTACTTGTCAGCTGTCATGATTTATCCATCAAAAAACGCGACAGCAGGTGAATTCGCCGCCTAACAAAAACCGCTCGGGAGAGCGGTTTTGTCTGGATCAGATCGCTGTTTTTCCGGACTTCTTGCGGCGGGCCACCACACCCAGCAAACCGAAGCCTGCCAGCATCATGGCATACGTTTCCGGCTCCGGCACGCCCGACACCAGTGCCACGCCGTAGGCGCCGCCGCTGCTGCCATCGGCCATGCCGGTGACCACCAGGTGGTAGGCGCCGGGCAGGGTGAGGCCAATGTCGTAGCTCAGGTTGTCGCCGGGGAAGGTGCCGTACCAGGTGGTGCTTGCCGCCGCGGTGCCGCCCCAGACCGAATAGCTCAGTCCGTCGATATTGAGCACATCCAGGGTCCGCAGCTTGACGTTGAGCGAGTTGAGCGACGCGCCCAGGCTGCCCGTGCTGACGACGAAGTCGATGGTGTCGGTGAAGGCCGAGGCGTCATGGATGAATACGTGACCATAGGGGGCCGCAGGGTTCGTAGGCAGGACGCCTGCATCGAACGTAATATTGTTGGCTGATGCGGCGCCGCCGATCGCCAGCCAAGCCAGTGCTGCCATTGCAAATTTTGTTTTCATTTTTACGTCCCGAAAGAAAAACTTAATGACCCGGATACCGGGTGGAGGTGCTACACCGGCAGGCGGCGGAACCGAGGCACCCCGCAGCTCCGCACGCCGCCGTTAATGCATCGTGACGTCCGCCGATAAACGCCTCTGTGGGTTTCCGCACAAAAATTCAATGTTGTTTTTATGTATTTTAAAAAAGATAATGTTCGGAAACGCACAGACCTGCGGCACTGGAACTGGCAGCCTGAGCAATCGAAATCTTGAAATCAGGGAACCGAACATGCCCATGCACAATGCGTCCCCGCACCAGAACCGCCTGCTTGCGGTGCTTGGTGCGGCGGAATTCGGCAGGTTGGCGCCTCACCTGGAACTGGTCGTGCTGGCGCAGGGCGACGTGCTGTACCACTGCGGAGGCCAGCTGACGCACGTCTATTTCCCCATCACGGCCATCGTCTCCATTCAATACGAGCTCGAGGATGGCGGGGCGCTGGAGATCGCCAGCGTCGGCAACGAGGGGGTGCTGGGCATATCGCTGTTCATGGGCGGGGCCACCACGCCCAACCGGGCGATCGTGCACAGCGGCGGCTACGGATACCGCCTGCGGGCGGGTCTGTTGCTGGAGGAGTTTCACCGCAAGGGCGCGCTGTTTGATTTGCTGCTGCGCTACACCCAGGCGCTGATGACGCAAATGTCGCAAACCGCAGTCTGCAACAGCCATCACTCGACCGTCCAGCGGCTCTGCCGCTGGCTGCTGCAGACGCTGGACCATTCGCGCACCAGCGAGCTGGTGGTGACCCAGGAGGCGCTGGGGACCATCCTGGGCGTGCGGCGCGAAGGGATCACCGAAGCGGCCGGCCGCCTGCAAACGCTCGGGCTCATCAGCTGCAGGCGCGGCCACATACGCGTATTGACGCGAGACGGGCTGGAGCGGCATGTCTGTGAGTGCTATGGCGTGATACGCCGCGAATCCGCACGGCTGCTGGCGCCGGCACCTCCACCGGAAGCAAGGCCGGCCTACTGGCAAAAGCGCAACGACACCCGCACCCGCCGCACCGGACGGGTGGAGCGGCGCAGCCAGCCGCAGCACGACGACGATGCGGTGGTGCTGGACGACGCCCAGTTCCTGTTTATTTTTCCCTGAGAGGGTGCCGCCGGCGGGCGGCGCCTGCAGAACATCCCGGTGCACGAATGCCTGTTACGATGAGCTTTCCGCTACGGAGGTGATATGTCGATTTATCGTCCGGAAGGACAGCCCGAATTTACCGACCTGGCCACGGCCCTGGCCGAAGAACATGCCGCGGTGCATGAGTTGGCGCAGTGCGCCAAGGTCGAGGTCTACCACCTGCTGGCGGCCGAACTGTTCGAACGGGTCACGGCGGCCCACAGCAAAACGATGGCGGCATTCAAGAAGATCGAGCCCTTCAAACAGTGATACGCACTGGCCGGGCGGTCTTACCTTAAACCTATATTTCTTTATATGTGTTACGCTGCGGGACGGTCATCGTTTGCCGTCTGAGCCTAACGCCTAGTTGACGACTGGAAAACAAGGAACGTTTTTCCATGCGTCTGAACGACCCCAATCAAAACCATTTGCTGGCAGCGCTGCTCGATGCCGAGTTCGCCCGGCTGTCGCCCCATCTTGAACCGATCATGATGCGCCTGGGCGACGTGCTGTATGAGTCCGGCGGCCAGCTCAATTACGTGTACTTCCCCACCTCGGCCATCGTCTCGCTGCACTACGTGCTGGAGAACGGCAGCTCGTCCGAGATCGCCGGCGTCGGCAACGAGGGCATCCTCGGCATCTCGCTGTTCATGGGCGGCAATACGACGCCGAGCCGGGCCGTGGTGCAGACCGCCGGCCACGGCTACCGCCTCAAGTCGCACATCCTGATGGAGGAGTTCAACCGCGCCGGGCCGGTCATGCGTCTGCTGCTGCGCTACACCCAGGCCTTGATCACGCAGATGTCGCAGACCGCGATCTGCAACCGCCACCACACGGTGGACCAGCAGCTCTGCCGCTGGCTGCTGCTGACCTTGGACCGCCTGCCGACCAGCGAGCTGACCATGACCCAGGAACTGATCGCCAGCATGCTGGGCGTACGGCGCGAAGGCGTGACGGTGGCCGCCGGCCGCCTGCAGAGCCAGGGCTATATCAGCAGCCGGCGCGGCCATATCTCCGTGCTGGATCGCGTCGGTCTCGAAGGGGATGTCTGCGAGTGCTATGAAGTGGTCAAAAAAGAATTCGCCCGCCTGATGTCGGACGTACGTCAACGCCAGGGAGTGAAATGAAATCCGTCCGACAATCCGCAGCGCCGCTGCTCAAGGCCGATGCGCTGCAATTGGCCATCCATAACAGCGCCAATTTTTCCAGCATCGCCACCGACGCCCAGGGCGTGATCCAGATCTTCAATGTCGGCGCCGAGCGCATGCTGGGCTACAGCGCCTCCGAGGTGGTGAACCAGATCACGCCGGCCGGCATCTCCGACGCGCAGGAAATCGTGGCGCGGGCGGCCGCGCTCAGCGTCGAGGTCGGCATGACCATCCGGCCGGGCTTCGAGGCGCTGGTGTTCAAGGCCTCGCGCGGCATCGAGGACATCTACGAACTGACCTATATCCGCAAGGACGGCAGCCGTTTCCCGGCGATCGTCTCGGTCAGCCCGCTGCGCGACGCCGACGAAAAAGTCATCGGCTACTTGCTGATGGGGACGGACAACACGGCCCGCAAGCGGGTCGAGCAGGAGCAGGCGCTGTTGGCCCAGCGGCTGCACGAACAACAGCTGGCGCTGCAGGAAACCAACGTCGAACTGGAGGCGGCGCGCGCGCTGGCCGAGACCGCCAACCGCGCCAAGTCGGAATTCCTGTCGGCCATGAGCCATGAGCTGCGCACGCCGCTGAACGCGGTGCTGGGCTTTGCGCAATTGCTGGCGTCCGACAAACCGCCGCCGAGCCCGTCGCAACAGCGCTCGCTGGACCAGATCCTCAAGGGCGGCTGGTATCTGCTGCAGTTGATCAACGAGATCCTCGACCTGGCCATGATCGAATCGGGCAAGGTGACGATGTCGCAGGAATCGATGGGCTTGTCGGAAGTGCTCAAGGATTGCCAGGCGCTGATCGGGCCGCAGGCGGAGAAGCGCGGCATCCGGCTGTTCTTCGCGCCGATGAGCGAGCCGTTCTTCGTCCACGCCGACCGCACGCGCGTCAAGCAGGTGATGATCAACCTGCTTTCCAACGCCATCAAATACAACCGCCGCGACGGCATGGTGACGGTCGAGTGCACGGCGGCCAGCGACGGCATGGTGCGCGTCAGCGTGACCGATACTGGTGCCGGCCTCTCCCAGGAACAAGTCGAACAATTGTTCCAGCCCTTTAACCGCCTGGGCCAGGAGGACGGCGCGGAAGAGGGCACCGGCATCGGCCTGGTCGTGACCAAGCAGCTTACCGAGCTGATGGGCGGCGTCATCGGCGTGCACAGCGAGATCGGCGTCGGCACCACATTCTGGATCGAGCTGGCCGCCAGCAGCGAGCCGGTGCTGGAAATCGCGGCGTTCGGACGGCCCTTGTCGCTGAGCGATTTCGACAATGCGCCGATGAAGACTCTGCTGTACATCGAAGACAACCCAGCCAACCTGAACCTGGTGGAGCAGCTGGTGCTGCGGCGCAGGGACCTCAAGCTGTTGACCGCCATTGACGGCTATGCCGGCATCGATCTGGCGCGTACCTACCAGCCCGACGTGATCCTGATGGACATCAACCTGCCCGGCATCAGCGGTTTCGGCTGCCTGAAGATTTTGCAGGACGATACCGCCACCGCGCACATACCGGTCGTGGCCTTGTCCGCCAACGCCATGGCGCGCGATATAGAAAAAGGCGTGGACGCGGGCTTCTTCCGCTATCTGACCAAGCCGATCAATGTAGTCCAGTTCATGAGCGCGCTCGATCTAGCGCTTGAATTCGCCGCAACGCACGGCAGCCTGCATCCAAATACCGAGGGACCCGCATCATGATAGAACCAGCCGAAATGCTTGCCGCCGAGATACTGATCGTCGACGATCAGGAAGCCAACGTGATGCTGCTGGAACAGATGCTGGCCAACGCCGGTTATACCAACGTCAGCAGCACCATGGATCCGTTCGCCGTGTGCGAGCTGCATCGCCGCCATCACTATGACCTGATCCTGCTGGACCTGCAAATGCCCGGCATGGATGGCTTCGCGGTGCTGGAAGCGCTGCACGATATCGAGCCAGACGGCTATGTGCCGGTGCTGGTGGTCACCGCCCAGCCCAATCACAAGCTGCGCGCGCTGCAGGCCGGCGCCAAGGACTTTGTCGGCAAGCCGTTCGAGCTGATCGAAGTGGAAACGCGCATCCACAACATGCTGGAAGTACGCCTGCTGCACCGCAAGCTGCGGCGCTACAACCAGCAGCTGGAATACACGGTCCTGGAGCGCACGGCACAGTTGCGCGCGAGCGAGGCGCGCTTCCAGCGCTTCGCCGAATTGTCGACCGACTGGTACTGGGAACAGGATGCCGAAGGAACGCTCAGCAACTGGTCCGGCCCGGTGGCCGACATGGTGGGCATAGGCGGGCGCGATACCGGCGGATGGGATATCGCCGAGCGCGCGCTGCTGGAATCGAATATCGCCGACCGCAAGCCGTTCCTCGATTTCGTCTACAGCCGGACCACCGCAGCCGGCGTGGTCCAGTATCTGCAGGTCAGCGGCGAGCCGATGTTCGACGAGGCCAGCCGCTTTATCGGCTATCGCGGCGTCGGCCGCGACGTCACGGCGATGGCGGCGATGTTTGCCCGCTCGCCCTGAGCGATCACGGCGCAGCGCTCATTTAGCCAGTTGCTCGGCGCGGGGCGCGTAGTTGTCGTAGCCGTAGTTGCCGTAGATGCGCCTGACCGTGCCGTCGCGGTGCATGGCGCGCAGCAGCGCGTTCAGGCGCGCGACCTCGTGGTTGTCCATCGCCTTGTTGCAGGCCATGTACATGTCGTAGTGGGCGAAGGTAAGGACCGCCTCGACGTCGGTGATGCCCATCTCGCGCATCATGTACAGGCCAGGCAGACGGCCTTCCGACCATAGCTGGATGCGCTGCATCTTCAGCTTCGGTCCATTGGTGCGGTTGTACGGGACGATGCTTAGTTTGAGCTGGTTCTCGCGCAGCAGCGGGATCACGGCGTCACCGATGATGGTGCCGACTGTGTAGGGCCTGGCGTCGGCCAGGCTGGCGAGCGCGATATGGTCTTCGCGGCGCGCATACATCACCCATTCATTGCGGCCTATCGGGCCGACCCAAGCATAATTGGCCTCGCGTTCCGGCGTGCGCGCCATCGAGAACAGGCAGCTGTTGGCGTTCTTGTTGGTCAGCGCCATCGCGCGGGCCCAGGGCATCACGGCCGCGGCGCTGACCGGGATTTCAGCGCGCCGCATCAGCTCAACGACGATGTCGTGCGACAGCCCGGTGGCGGTGCCGGTGGCCTTGTCGTTCCAGTTGAAGGGTGGGTATTCTTCGGTGTACAGCGTCACCGTGTCCGTCGCGTGCGCGGCGAGGCATGCGGCTGCCGTCACCAGCGCCGCACCAAGGCGTAGCAGCGTATGGCGGCAAGCCATGTCGCTTCCTTTCCATTTAATAGTCGGTGTTCTGAAGACTACTCGCTTTATCGGGGCCGGTCGAGCAAAAAGGTTCTTGGCAGATTATTTGTAGTAGGCAAAATTTAACCCGACGCGATACGTACTCGACCGGTTGAATCCGCAGTCGGGAACTGCCAACTATGGGGATACCCAGTGCGTTTTTTTTAATATAGTTCCAGTCGAACCAACTTCAACTGACCATGCCTCAAACCCTTTAAGTATCGGATGTTCCCACCAAAGCCGTCTCACACATGGGAGACGGCACGGTTCGGATGCGTACCTAAAAAAAGGAGAAGTGAAGGTCTCGACAACATCAGGTGTGCCGAGTTTTTTTACTGCGTTGTTTTCTGGGGCACCATCATCGATCAACTCAAACTCCCGCTCCGTTTCAGCAACCCGGTAGGTACATGCAGAAATCCCGCAGAGAATAACTGCGCTGACAGCTAACGAAATGTATCTAATCTTCACTATCCACCTCTGAAAATTCAAGGTCTGTATATGGACTCTGATTCCCGCGTGCGCGGGAATGACGGTTCGTCGGTTTGTGGTCAAAAACAGGCTTAACTTAGCGGCATTAGGACCTAGTGGGCCTTCCTTTAAATACTGACGGACCAAAAAAAGCCGCTCGGTTTGAGCGGCTTTTGGTCGATTACTCTTCGCGTCGCAAGTGCGGGAACAGCAGCACGTCGCGAATGTTCGGCGAGTCGGTGATGATCATCATCAGGCGGTCGATGCCGATGCCGCAACCGCCGGCCGGTGGCATGCCGTATTCCAGCGCGCGGATGTAGTCGGCGTCGTAGAACATCGCCTCTTCATCGCCGGCGTCCTTGGCTTCGACTTGCGCCAGGAAGCGGGCCGACTGGTCTTCCGCATCGTTCAACTCGGAGAAGCCGTTGGCGATCTCGCGGCCGACCATGAACAGCTCGAAGCGCTCGGTGATGCCTTCGCGGTCGTCCGATGCGCGCGCCAGCGGCGACACTTCGACTGGATAGTCGATGATGAAGGTCGGTTCCCACAGCTGCGCCTCGGCGGTTTCCTCGAACAGCGCCAGTTGCAGCGCGCCCAGGCCGGCGGTGGCGAACGGCTTGACGCCAAACTTCAGCAGTTCCTTCTTGATGAATTCCACATCCGTCAGCTGCTCCGGCGTGTAGCCCGGCGCGTACTTGTTGATCGCCTCGACGATGGTCAGGCGGTGGAACGGCTTGGCCAGATCCAGCTCGCGGCCGCCGTAGGTCAGCGTCGCCGTGCCGTGCGCATCGACCGCGGCCTGGCGGATGATCTCTTCGGTGAAGTTCATGATCCAGGTGTAGTCGGTGTAGGCCGCGTAGAACTCCATCATCGTGAATTCAGGGTTGTGTCGGATCGACACGCCTTCGTTGCGGAAGTTGCGGTTGATCTCGAACACGCGGTCGAAGCCGCCGACCACCAGGCGCTTCAGGTACAGCTCGGGCGCGATGCGCAGGAACATCTGCATGTCCAGCGCGTTGTGGTGGGTGATGAAGGGCTTGGCCGCGGCGCCGCCCGGAATGGCGTGCAGCATCGGCGTTTCCACTTCCATGAACTCGTTCTTTTCCATGAAGCGGCGCATCGACGAGATCGCGGCGGTACGCGCCTTGAACGTGCGGCGGGTGTCCTCGTTCATGATCAGGTCGACGTAGCGCTGGCGGTACTTGGTTTCCTGGTCGGCCAGGCCGTGGAATTTGTCCGGCAGCGGGCGCAGCGACTTGGTGATCAGGCGCAGCTCGGTGACCTTGATGGTCAGCTCGTCGGTCTTGGTCTTGAACAGCGTGCCGGTCACGCCCAGGATGTCGCCCAGGTCGTAGTGGTGCAGCGCGGCCATCGCGGCTTCGCCGGTCAGGTCCAGCGTGGCGTAGATCTGGATGCGGCCGTCGGCTTTCGGGCCGGAGGCATCCTGCAGCGTGGCGAAGGCGGCCTTCTTGCCGGCTTCGCGCTTGAGCATCATGCGGCCGGCCAGCACCACGGTGACCGGAGCGGCTTCCAGCTCTTCGCGCGACTTCTCGCCGTATTGCGCGTGCAAGTCGGCCGCCTTGTGCTGCGGCTTGAAGTCGTTCGGGAAGGCGACGCCCTGTTCGCGAATCGCGGCCAGCTTGGCGCGGCGTTCGGCGATGATCTTGTTTTCGTCTTGTGGCGCAGGCGTGCCGGCTTGGTCTTGAAGATCCGTAGTCATGGTCTGTTCTTTTGTTGAGGTGATGATTAGTTGGTGACGGAGGCGAAGAGCTCTTCGACATCCAGCTCGCTGAAGTCGCGCGCCATGGCGATCACGTTGTCGAATTCGGCAAACGCTTCGGCCGGCAGGGTGGTGGTCAGCACCACCGCGCGCATGCCGGCGCGGCGCGCCGCTTCCACGCCCAGGGGCGCGTCTTCGAACACGATGCTGTTGACGGGTAGGGCGCCGGTGCGTTCGGCTGCCAGCAGGAACACGTCCGGATTGGGCTTGCCGCGCGCGACGTCGGCGGCGCCGGCGATGGCGTGGAACTCCTTGCGCAGGTCCAGGCCATCGAGCGTGAAGTCGATGTTTTCGTTGGGCGCGGCGGTGGCCACAGCCAGCTTGACGCCGGCGTTCTTGGCGCGGGCGATGAAGGCTTCGAAGCCGTTGACCGTCGCCAGGTGCGGCGCGTACAGCTCGCGGTACAGCGATTCCTTCTCAAAATCGAGCGCGGCGCTTTCTTCCTTGGTCATCTGCTTGCCGAAGTAGGTGCTCATGATTTCATGGCCCTGGCGGCCGGCCGTGGCGCGGAAGAATTCGTCCGCGTCCAGCACGTGGCCGCGACGTTCGAAAAAGGCCAGCCACGATTTGGTGTGGAAGGCCATGTTGTCGACGATGGTGCCGTCCATGTCGAAGATGAACGCGCGCTGCGATTGAGAAGTCATGGGTTATACGCCTTGCTTGAGCGATGCGGAGATGAAGTCGTCCAGGTCGCCATCCAGCACGCCCTTGGTGTTACCTGTTTCGAAGTTGGTGCGCAAGTCCTTGATGCGGGACTGGTCCAGCACGTAGGAACGGATCTGGTGGCCCCAGCCGACGTCGGTCTTCGAGTCTTCCAGCTTCTGCTGCTCGCTCATGCGCTTGCGCAGTTCCATCTCGTACAGCTTGGCCTTCAGCATTTCCATCGCCTCGGCCTTGTTGCGGTGCTGCGAGCGGTCGTTCTGGCACTGCACGACGATGCCGGACGGGCCGTGCGTCAGGCGTACCGCGGAGTCGGTCTTGTTAATGTGCTGACCACCGGCGCCGGACGCGCGGTAGGTGTCGATGCGCAGGTCGGCGGGGTTGATCTCGATGTCGATCGAGTCATCCACTTCCGGGTACACGAACAGCGACGTGAACGAAGTGTGGCGGCCGTTGGCCGAGTCGAACGGCGACTTGCGCACCAGGCGGTGCACGCCGGTCTCGGTGCGCAGGTAGCCATAGGCGTAATCGCCTTCGACCTTGATGGTGGCGGTCTTGATGCCGGCCACCTCGCCGTCGGACTGTTCCATTACTTCGACCTTGAAGCCTTTGCGTTCGGCGTAGCGCAGGTATTGGCGCAGCAGCATTGACGCCCAGTCCTGGGCCTCGGTGCCGCCGGCGCCGGCCTGGATGTCGATGAAGCAGTTGTTCGGGTCCATCGGATTGTTGAACATCCGGCGGAACTCCATGCCTTCGATGACTTTGCGGACTTCTTCGGCATCGACGATCAGCGCTTCGAGCGTGTCGTCGTCGCCTTCTTCCTTGGCCATGGCGAACAGGTCGCCCATGTCTTTGAGGTCGGTGTCGGCCTTGGTCAGCGCGAAGACGATGGCTTCGAGCGATTTTTTCTCTTTACCGAGGTCCTGGGCCTTTTTCGGGTCGTTCCAGACCGTCGGGTCTTCCAGTTCTTCGTTTACTTGTTCGAGTTTCTCTGACTTTTTATCGAAGTCAAAGATACCTCCGTAGTTCGGCTTCGCGCGAGGTCAGATCGGCGAGCAGGGCGGAGAGGGCGTTGATGCGTTCGGCTTCCATGGTTTTCTTCTTTTCTATGGCTGAAATCAAACCCTAGATTATACCCTATTGAGCAATGTCCCCCATAAGACAAGTTTGTATTGCACGCGCTGCCTGCACATGTAATCGTTGACTTAGTGTAACTTTATGGTGGAGGGGCGATGCCAACCGGGATATTGAATGGGAGGTGGGGTCATGGACATTCGGCATAAGGAATTCATGGCTATGGCGGATGCCTTCCTCGGGCCACGTTTTGACCGCGTGAAGCTGGCCCGAGTCGAAGTGCTGCAGCTTGCTTTACACGAGGCCCAGGCCGGTTTACGCAAAGCCCTGGACTCTCATGAAATTGGCCGCAGTCGCTATGTCGACGATTTGAATAAACTTCATATTTCCATCGCCCTGCAATGCGAGGCTATCCTCGGAGCATCTGACTTCATCAAGTTATTCGGTGCAACACCGAGAGAAATTGGCAGTTACATCGATAAAGAAGTCTTCCTGACGCAGGCCTAGAGATTTATCCCCCCCCCAGATCGTTATGATGCCCCGCGCGGCGCCTCCGGCATGGCTCTTGCATGCTGAATGTCGCCTGCAAGTCGCTAAATCCTGCCATTCTTGCCACGGAAAGTTTAAAATATCGTGCTCAAGACTTAAGTGACTTGATTCAAGGAAACACGCTGCGTATGATGTGGCGCAGCGCCCGTTGCCCAGAAAATTGCAACTTTATTCATAGATCATTCATGCGTCCAGCGTATCTCGTGTTGCCTGTCATGCTGCTCGGCTGTTCCAGCCTGCCGCAGGGCGGTACGACGCCTGTCGGGACCGAGACCACGCTGGCGCTGCTGGAAACGACCGACCTGCACGCGACCGTGCTGAGTTACGATTACTACAAGCTCAAGGCCGATCCGGCCATGGGCCTGGAGCGCACCGCGACACTGATCAAGCAGGCGCGCGCCGAATTCCCCAACAATCTGCTGCTCGACAACGGCGACGCCCTGCAAGGCACGGCGCTGGCCGACTACCAGGCGCTGGTCAAGCCGGTCGATTGCGGCCAGCCCTTGGCGATCTACAAGGCCATGAACCTGCTGCGCTTCGACGGCGCCGGCATCGGCAACCATGAATTCAACTACGGCCTGGCCTACCTGAACCAGGTGACCGGCAGCCATTTCGACGTGGACGGCGTGCCAGCCGACGCGCCGCGTTGCGCCGGGCCGGCATTCCCCATCGTGCTGGCGAATATCTACAGCGCCAGGACCCGGCAGCCGCTGTTCCAGCCTTACCGCATCCTCACGCGCCGGATCGGCGCCACCGGTCCGGACGGCAAGCCGCTGACGGCCACGATCAAGGTCGGCATCATCGGCTTCGCGCCGCCGGCCGTGCTGTCGTGGGACAAGCGCTGGCTGGACGGCAAGGTCTACGCCGAGGGCGTGCGCGAGACGGCGCAAAAATACATCCCGCAAATGCGCGCCGAGGGCGCCGACCTGGTGGTGGCCGTGTCACACGGAGGTCTTGATGGTGCGCCATACTCTGCCCGGATGGACGACGCCAATTACTACCTGTCGCAAGTGCCAGGCGTGGACGCGATGCTGATCGGCCACTCGCACCAGCAGTTCCCCAACGCGGCCAGCAAGCTGCCTGAATTTAACCTGCAGGGCGTCGACAAGGCGGCAGGCACGGTACACGGCGTGCCGGCGGTGATGGCCAGCCTGTGGGGCAAGCACCTGGGCGTGATCGGCCTGCACCTGACGTACGACGGCAAGGCTTGGGTGGTGGACAAGCGCCGCACCACGGTGGAGGCGCGTGGTACGCAAAATCCCGACCGCAGCTACGTGGCCGCCGATCTCGCCATCGCCGCGCTGGTGGCCGCCGAACACGAGGCCACCATCAGCTACGTGCAAACGCCGGTCGGCACCAGCGACTTCCGCATGACGACGTACTTCGCCGACGCCGGCGACATCAGCGCCATCGAACTGGTGAACCAGGCGCAGACGGCCTATGTGCAGGACTACGTCAAGGCCAACCTGCCGCAGTACGCAGGCTTGCCGGTGCTGTCGATGGCGTCGCCGTTCAAGACTGGCGCCGGCGGCGTGGGCGACTACACCGACGTCAAGCCTGGCGGCCTGGCGCTCAACAACGCCGCCGACCTGTATCTGTATCCGAACGCGCTGCATGCGGTCAAGCTGAACGGCGCCGGGCTCAAGGCCTGGCTGGAAAAATCGGCCGAGCGCTTCAACCGCATCGACCCGGCCAGCGGCGCGCAGCAGGAGCTGGTCAACGCCGCCTTTGCCGGCTTCAACTTCGACATGCTGACCAGCGCCGACGTCTCCTACCAGATCGACGTCACCAAGCCTGTGGGCCAGCGCGTCGTCGACTTGCACTATAAAGGTGCGGCGTTGTCGCCGTCGCAGGAGTTCCTGGTGGCGACCAATAACTACCGCGCCAGCGGCGGCGGAGGTTTCCCCGGCCTGGATGGCGGCAAGACCGTGCTGGCGGCGCCCGATTCCAGTCGCGACGTGCTGATCGCGTATATCCAGCGGCAGAAAAATCTCACCCGGGCGCGTAACGGCTCCACGCGCAGCTGGCGGTTCGCTCCGGTGGCGACCAGGGGCGCCGTGGTATTTCACTCGGCCCCCGGCATGATGGAATTGGCGAAGGAGGCCGGCTTGAAGTCGGTCTCCCAGGTTAAAACGGACGATGGCGGCGGCAAGGGCTTTGCCCTGTACGCCATCGATTTGTCGATATGAATGGAGGGCGCATGAAGCTCATGCGGAAAATGGCGGCGGTATCGATGTTGTTCGTTTCGGTCGGAATGGCTCACGCTGGGCCGGTCGACGAGGCGCGCTTGTACCTGCGCGGCGGCGAGGGCGTGGCCGTCAACCTGCCGAAGGCGTTCTCCCTGTTCAGCGGCGCCGCCAAGGCGGGCGATCCGCTGGCGGCCTACTACCTGGGCTTGATGTACAAGAACGGCATGGCCGTGGCGCGCGACGCTAGGGCCGCCGCGCGCTGGCTGCAGTTCGCGGCCGATCGCCAGATGCCGGCGGCGATGTTCGCGCTGGCCAAGCTGTATCTGAGCGGCGACGGCGTCAAGCGCGACGAGCAGGCCGCGCGCCATCTGATAGAAAAGGCCGCCGACCTGGAGTATCCTGACGCGGTGATGGCGATGGCCATCGGCCTGCGCGACGGCTCGATGGGCTTCGACCGCAACGAGGCGCTGTCCGAAACCCAGATGCGCTTCGCCAATCGCGCGCTGGCGCAACGCGGCAGCAGCCGTGTAACTCCGGGTATGTAAACGTTCCCGAAAAATCCACTGAATTCTTACTGTTTGCTTACACGTGGCAGGGCTTCGCGCCTTGCTGCGACGCGGCATATCTATCTGTTGCTGCTGTCGATGTAGTCACCTACAATGGCCCATCGATGGGATGGCTATCCGGCTGAGTTTCCAACGTAACGACTATTAAAAAAATGTTGTAATACAGGAGATGACAGATGAACTTCAAGTTGAAATTGCTCGTTGCAAGTGTAGCTTTCGGTATCTCGGCTTCCTCCATGGCGGCTGATCCCATCAAGATCGGCGTGGCCGGTCCGTTCACCGGCGGTTCCGCGCCGATGGGCGTGTCGATGCGCGACGGCGTCAAGCTGGCCGTGGCGGAGATCAACGCCAAGGGCGGCGTGCTGGGCCGCCAGATCCAGTTGGTCGAACGCGACGACGAAGCCAAGAACGAACGCGGCGTGCAGATCGCCCAGGAACTGATCAATAAAGAGAAGGTCGCCGCCACCGTCGGCTACATCAACACCGGCGTCGCGCTGGCCTCGCAGCGCTTCTACCAGGAAGCCAAGATCCCGGTCATGAACAATGTGGCCACCGGCTCCATCGTCACCAAGCAGTTCGCCGACCAGCCGGAGAACTACATCTTCCGCAACGCCGCCAACGACACCATCCAGTCGGGCATGATCGTGCACGAGGCGGTCGAGAGCCGCAAATTCAAGAAGGTCGCGATCCTGGCCGACTCCACCAACTACGGCCAGCTGGGTCGCGAAGACCTGGAAAAAGCGCTCGACAAGAAAGGCCTGAAAGCGGTCGCCGTCGAGAAGTACAACCTGAAGGACGTCGACATGACCGCCCAGCTGCTGAAAGCCAAGCAGGCCGGCGCCGAAGTGGTGCTGACCTACGGTATCGGCCCCGAGCTGGCGCAGATCGCCAACGGCATGGAAAAGCTGGGCTGGAAAGTGCCGCTGATCGGCAGCTGGACGCTGTCGATGGCTAACTTCATCGACAACGCCGGCAAGAACGGCAACGGCACCCGCATGCCGCAAACCTTCATCCAGGACCCGACCACGCCCAAGCGCAAAGCCTTCATCGACGCTTACGTGAAGGCCTACCATCCGCCTGGCGACCGCATGCCGTCGCCGGTGTCGGCCGCGCAGGGCTACGACTCGATCTACCTGCTGGCCGCCGCCATCAAGCAGGCCGGTTCCACCGACGGCCCGAAGGTCAAGGCCGCGCTGGAAAACCTGAACGAGAAGATCGATGGCGTGGTGACCTCGTACAGCAAGCCGTTCAGCAAGGATAACCACGAAGCGATCACTGCGGACATCACCGTCTTCGGCGAGGTCAAGGACGGTAAAGTAGTCCTGGCCAAGTAAGCTCGCGAGTCTTTGCACTGGCCAGTCTTGACGAGTCAAGCCTGGCCATTTTCTTGCCGTCTTCTGTAGACCTCACTGGTGGTGGAAATCATGGAAATCTTATTGCAACTGGCGTTCAGCGGCATCGCGCTCGGCATGATCTACGCGGTGATCGCGTTCGGCTACCAGCTCACGTTCGCCACCTCCGGCACGCTGAACTTCGGCCAGGGCGAATCGCTGATGCTGGGGGCGCTGGTCGGGCTTAGCCTGGTCGGCAATATCCACGGCGGGCCTTACATGAGCTACCTGCTGATGATACCGCTGGTGATCGTGTTCGGTGCGTTGCAGGGCATGTTCGTCGAATGGATAGGCGTGCGGCCCGCGATCAAGATCAAGTCCGAATTCGGCTGGATCATGTCGACCATCGCGCTGGCCATCATCTTCAAGAACGTGGCCGAGAATATCTGGGGCAAGGACGACCTGACTTTCCCTTCGCCTTTGAGCTCGACGCCGTTCCAGGTGCTGGGCGCCAACGTGCAGCCGATGCAGGTGGCGGTGGTGGTGGGCGCGCTGGCCATCATGGCGGCGGTGGAGATCTTCAACCGCAAATCGATCTACGGCAAGGCCGTGGTGGCCACCGCCAACGACCGCGACGCGGCCGGCCTGATGGGCATCAACACCGGCATGGTGATCACCTTCTCGTACGCGCTGTCGTCGGCGGTGGCGGCGTTTGCCGGCGTGCTGGTGGCGCCGCTGACGCTGACCGGCGCCACCATGGGCGCTTCGCTGGGCCTGAAGGCGTTCGCGGTGGCGATCATCGGCGGCCTGACGTCTGGCGTGGGCGCCATCGTCGGCGGGCTGATACTGGGCATCGCCGAGACCACCACAGGCTACTACATCTCGACCGGCTACAAGGAAGTGCCGGGATTGCTGCTGCTCCTGCTGGTACTGGCCGTCAAGCCGTCCGGCTTGTTCGGCAAAGCCGCCATCAAAAAGGTCTGACCCATGAACAAGAAAC
Source organism: Duganella sp. LjRoot269 (assembly GCF_964254095.1). Taxonomy (NCBI): domain Bacteria; kingdom Pseudomonadati; phylum Pseudomonadota; class Betaproteobacteria; order Burkholderiales; family Oxalobacteraceae; genus Duganella; species Duganella sp. LjRoot269. The sequence goes on from NZ_CAXUSL020000001.1 coordinate 3,403,923, forward strand.
TCCTGGCTGCGAGCATAGCGGGACTGGCGGTGCTGGTGCTGTATCCGGTGCTGATCCCCAATCCGTATTACATCCACCTGTTTGAAACGATCCTGATCTACGCCATCCTGCTGTTCGGGCTGGACATCGTGGTCGGCTACACCGGGCAGGTGTCGCTGGGCCACGCCGGCCTGTTCGGCATCGGCTCCTACGCCACCGGGGTGCTGGTGTTCAAGCTGGGCGCGCCGTTCTGGATCGCCATCCCGGCCAGCGTGCTGGGGGCGGCGGTGTTCGGCGCCATCCTCGCGTTGCCGGCCTTGCGCGTCACCGGCCCCTACCTGGCGATGGTCACGCTGGCCTTCGGCACCATCATCCAGATCCTGATCAACGAGATGACCTTCATCACCGAAGGCCCGATGGGCATCAAGATCGCCAAGCCGATGATCGTCGGCCAGAAGCTCAATGAGGTCAGTTACTACTACATGGTGGCCGCGCTGATGGTGCTGTCGCTGATCGTGGTGCACCGGATCCTGAAGTCCAACCTGGGGCGCGCCTTCGAAGCGCTGCGCGACAGCCCGATCGCCTCCGACTGCATGGGCGTGTCGGTCTACCGCTACAAGGTGTACGCCTTCATCATCAGCGCCGGCTTTGCCGGCCTGGCGGGCAGCCTGTATGCGTATTCGGAAGAGTACATCTCGCCCAACACCTACAACTTCGAGCTGACCATCCTGTTCCTGCTGGCGGTGATCATGGGCGGCCGCAAGACCCGTTCCGGTTCGCTGATCGGCGCGCTGATCGTGGTCATGCTTCCAAGCCTGCTGGCCGACATCGAACTGTTCCGCCAGATCGCCACCGCCGCCGCCGTGCTGGGCGTGGTCGGCTCGGCCTACATGCTGGCCAAGAAGCGTTCGACGCCGCGCGACGTGATCGTGCCGCTGATCGCCACCATCGGCATGGCCGCCTTCTCGTACAAGCTGGAAAACATCGTCGACTGGCGCCTGACCGTGTTCGGTTTGATGACGCTGTTCGTGGTCTACTACCTGCAGGACGGCATCGTCGGCTTCCTGTTCAGCCTTGTCGGCAAGGGCGCCGTGCATGCGAAGGCGGTGGCGGCCAGCGGCGTCGAGCCGTTCGCGCGCGCCAAGGGCGGCAACGCCGGCGACACGCTGCTCAGCGTCGACCAGATCCTGATGCAGTTCGGCGGCCTGAAGGCGCTCAACCAGGTCAACCTGAACGTGGTGCAGGGATCGGTGCACGGCCTGATCGGCCCCAACGGCTCGGGCAAGAGCACGATGATGAACGTGCTGACGGGGATCTACAAGCCGACCGACGGCAAGGTGTCGTTCAGCGGCGCGGTGATCTCCGGCCGCACGCCGTCCGAGATCGCGTTGGGCGGCGTGGCGCGCACCTTCCAGAACGTGCAGCTGTTCGGCGAGATGACGGCCACCGAGAACGTGCTGGTCGGCCTGCACAACACCTTCGAATCGAACGTGCTGGACGTGATGCTGCAGACGCCGCGCTACAAGCGCGAGGAAAAGGCCGCGCGCGAGCGGGCCGCCAGCATCCTGGAGTTTGTCGGCCTGTCGGCGATGGCCGACGAGGAGGCGCGCAATCTCCCTTACGGCAAGCAGCGCCTGCTGGAGATCGGGCGCGCGCTGGGCCTCAGTCCGCGCCTGCTGCTGCTCGACGAGCCGGCGGCCGGCCTGACCGCGCCGGACATCAAGGAGCTGATGGCGATCATCCGCAAGATCCGCGACCACGGCATCACCATCATCCTGATCGAGCACCACATGGACGTGGTGATGGCCTTGTCCGACACGGTGACGGTGCTGGACTTCGGCCAGAAGATCGCCGAAGGCGTGCCGTCGGCCGTGCAGAGCGATCCGAAGGTGATCGAGGCCTACCTGGGCGGCAGCAGCGAAGAACATGGCGGCACCAAGGCGCCGGCGGCGCATTAAAAAGGACAGCACATGCTATCGATCACCAATCTGCAAGCGTCGTACGGCAAAGTCGAAGTCCTGCACGGCATCTCGCTGGAGGTCCCGAAAGGCAAGCTGGTGACGCTGATCGGCTCCAACGGCGCCGGCAAGACCACCACCATGCGCGCCATCTCCGGCATGCTCAAACCGAAAGGCGGCAAGGTCACGCTGGACGGCAAGGACATCACCGGCCACGACTCGCACAAGATCGCCCGCGCAGGCCTGGCGCATTCGCCGGAGGGGCGGCGCGTGTTCGCCTCGATGACGGTCACCGACAACCTGCTGCTGGGCGCCTTCCCGCGCTTCACGCGCGCACGGCCCAAGGGCGACATCAAGCGCGACCTGGAAAAGGCGCTGGAACTGTTCCCGCGCCTGAAGGAGCGCCGCACGCAATTGGCCGGCACCCTGTCCGGCGGCGAGCAGCAGATGCTGGCGATGGCGCGCGCCGTCATGCTCAATCCGGAGGTGGTGCTGCTGGACGAGCCGTCGATGGGCCTGGCGCCGATCCTGGTGGAGGAAGTGTTCCGCATCATCCAGCGCCTGAAGTCGGAAGGCGTGACGATGTTGCTGGTGGAGCAGTTCGCCGCCGCCGCGCTGAATGTGGCGGACTATGGCTATGTGCTGGAAAACGGTAGTATCTCGGTTCACGGTCCTGCCGAAAGCCTGAAAACCGATCCGAAGGTGATCGCAGCCTATCTGGGCGGAGGCCAGGGCCACTGATCTATCGGAGGCGGCAATGAAGACGATAAGTTTCCCTTCGGGGCGGCAGGTTCCCGTGCTGGGGCAGGGCACCTGGGCCATGGGCGAGCAGAGCGCCCGCAAGCGCGATGAAGTCCGTGCCCTGCAGCTCGGCCTCGATCTCGGCATGACGCTGATCGATACCGCCGAGATGTACGGCGAGGGCGGGGCGGAGGAGGTGGTGGGCGAAGCCATCTCCGGCCGGCGCGACGAGGTCTACCTGGTCAGCAAGGTCTACCCGCACAACGCCGATTTCGAAGGAACGCAGGCGGCGTGCGAGCGCAGCCTGCGCCGCCTGAAGGTCGATTGTATCGACCTGTACCTGCTGCACTGGCAGGGACACTACGCCATCGACGAAACCTTTGACGGCTTCGAGGCGCTCAAGAAGGCCGGCAAGATCAAGGAGTACGGCGTCAGCAACTTCGACCTGGAGAGCATGCGCGACGCCGTCGATTGCGGCACCGTCGCCACCGACCAGGTGCTGTACAACCTGATCAAGCGCGGCATCGAATTCGATTTGCTGCCGTGGTGCCGCCAGCAAGGCATGCCGCTGATGGCTTACTCGCCGCTGGAATCGAGCGGCCGCGATCAGGCCGCGCTGCTGGGCAATCCCGGCCTGCGGACCGTCGCCGACGCGCACGGCGTGACGCCGGCGCAGATCGCGCTGGCCTGGGTGCTGCATCAGGATGGCGTGATCGCCATCCCCAAGGCCGTCGATCCTGTACACTTGCGCGCTAATCGCGCCGCCGCCGATATCCGCCTCTCGGCGGAGGACCTGGCGGCGCTGGACCGTGCGTTTCCACCGCCGCGCCGCGCCCGCGCGCTGGACATGCGTTAAACAATGAATAATTTATGCTCAACCGAATCAAGCAACTGTTCTTCCCAAAAGATACCAGCAACCACATCCTGATCAACGCCTACTGCACGGTCGCCGACGTTCCCAAGCCCGGCTTCCCGCATGTGCTCAATGCCCGGCGCGGCCTGTCCGATCCCGAATTGCCGCCGCATCTCAACGGTTTCATGAACCACCTTGCGCAAGCTGGCCAAGGCCAGATGACTCAGGTGCGGTACCACGTGATCCGCCATCTTCAGCGGGTGCAGCAGCATGTCAGCCTGTCCATCGAGCCAGGCGCCATGGACAGCTTCGCCGCATGGGCGGAAGCGGCAAACGCCGTCGTGTTCATGGAAGACGGCAGCGTGCGCGATCCGCAGGGGCGCATCCTGCTGCCCGCCGCCGGCGACAACGGTGACCCGAAGGCCGTCGTGCCGTACCCGCCGCAGGCCTGGCGGCGCAAGGCGCGTTCCGACGAGCTGCTCGCCGCGTACAAGATCATGGTGCCGGCCACGTTGCCGCCGCTGGTCTCCGAGCCGGAACTGCGCCTGCGTGCGCCGGAGGATGTACTGCGCCGGATGCTGGCCCTGTTCGTGGTTGCGATCCGCGCGGAATCGCTGGCTGGCGGCCGGCCTATCGCCGTCGATGATCTGCAAGAACGCTTTCCGCCCGCATTCGCCGGCCTGACCGACGTGGAGCGCGCCTATCTCGCGCAGGAAGAGCCCAGCGAACAGGAGACCGCCCAATTCCTGTGGCGCTACGAGGCCATCCTGGTGCTGCAATGGGTATTAGGCCTGCAGGATGCGCTGCCGTTCGCCGACGCGATCTGCGACGTGGCGGCGATCTCGCGCACCGTCATCGAGCGGGGAACCGACGGCTTGCGCAAGCAGCTGGCCATGCGTCCGGCCGGCGAGCTGCTGGACGCGCTGGATCTGCACTACCGGCTGCATTGGGCCACGCGCCAGGCGATACTGAAAAAGACCCCGGCCCCGGCAGGTCTCAACGATGGCGTGCTGCAGGAGCGCCACCTGGCGCTGAACTGGCTGGTGCGCTTTGAAGACCGTGACTGGGACGACGTCGATACACCGACCTGAGCAATGTACGTTACCGTACGGAACGATGGCGACCGGCGCAGTATATTGGATCATCGAAGCGCAACCCAAGGGAGCTGAAATGAACAAGAATATGATTATCGCCGCCGTGTTGGCTGCAAGCGTTGCCGGCATCGGCTCCGCATCCGCGCAGGACCGTCACGACAACGGCCGCCGCGACGCGCCTGGGCAGATGAAGAAGGATGATCGTCACGACAATCGCTACGATCGCGGCGACGAACGCCGCAACGACCGCGCCGACTACCATCACGACGACGACCGCGGCCCGAATCGCGGCGCCGGACCGCGCCATGACCTGCGCAAGGGTGGCCGTCTGCCGAATGAATATCGCGGTCATCAATACGTCGTCGACGACTGGCGCGGCCATCATCTGAACGCGCCTCCACGCGGCTACCATTGGGTGCAGACCGGCGGCGATTACGTGCTGGTCGCCATTGCCACCGGCATCATCGCCAACCTGCTGCTGAATAACTAAAAGAGCGTTCGCCGCTCTGCTACACTGCTGGACAGTTCAAACTGTCCAGCATTTTTTTTTATGAGCCTGCAATCGGTACGCGAATTCTTTCTCTCCCGCGATCTTCATCCGCCCATCATGGAGCTCGACGTCAGCACCGCCACGGTGGCGCTGGCGGCTGAAGCGCATGGCGTTGAACCCGGCCGCATCGCCAAGACCTTGGCGTTCCGCGTCGGCGAAGGCCGCGTGATCCTGCTGGTGGCCAGCGGCATCGCCCGCATCGACAACCGCAAGTTCAAGCAAGCCTTCGGCAAGGGCAAGATGCTGGCGCCCGAGGAAGTCGCCGAAGCGACCGGTCATCCGGTGGGCGGCGTCTGCCCGTTCGGCCTGGCGCAAGCGCTGCCGGTCTACCTCGATCATTCGCTGAATAATTTTGATGAAGTGCTGCCCGCCGCAGGCTCGGTCAACAGTGCCGTGCGCATCACTCCGGCGTTGATGGCGTCTGTCACGCAAGGGCAGTGGGTGGACGTGTGCTAAGGAGCGCGAGGATGAAGAAGCTGGCAATGGGTGCCGCGATTGCGGCCATATCGTTGAGCGCACAGGCGGCGGTCGAGCGTATCGAGATCAAGGAGCGCATAGCGTTCGCGCCCGGTGTCAGCTTTGGCGAGGCCGGTGCCTATGAAAAAATACGCGGCGTTGCCTACTTCGCGCTCGATCCCAAGGCTGCCGCCAACGCCGCCATCACGGATCTGAAACTGGCGCCGCGCGATGCGCGTGGCCGCGTGCTGTTCTCCAGCGAGTTCGTGCTGTTGCGGCCAACCAGCGGCCAGCCATCGACGTTGATCTACGACGTCAACAACCGTGGCGGCATCGCCATGCTGGGACAGATCAACGGCCGCAGCCCGGCCCATAACGATCCAACCACGGCGGCCGATGCCGGCGATGGCTTCCTGATGCGCCACGGTTTTTCGCTGCTGTTCTCCGCCTGGACCTGGGACGTGGCGCCGCCGCCGGCCGGTGCGCGGCCGCTGGTGTTTGCGCCGCCGGTGGCCAAGGGCGTCAAGGGCAAGGTGTACAACGAATTCACGGTGAACGCGGCGGCCGATGTCGCCACCTATGCCGGCATGCGCGGCCTGACCTATGAGCCGGCCAGGCCGGAAGATCCTCATGCCCAGCTGACCGAGCGCGCACGCCCGCAAGACAAGCGCCGCCCGATCCCGCGCAGCAGCTGGCATTTCGTCGCGCCGGAACAGGCGGGCGGGCCGGGGCGCGTGCAGCTGGAAGGCGGCTTCAAACCCGGCACGATCTACGAGCTGACTTACGTAGCCAAGGATCCTTACGTCACTGGTGCCGGCCTGGCCGGCATACGCGACCTGCTGTCCTACTTCCGCGACAAGCCGTTTGAGGGCGCGGCCGCACCGAAGAACGTGCTGATGTTCGGCATCAGCCAGTCCGGCCGCGTGATCGGCCGCATGCTGCACGACGGTTTGAATGTCGATGAATCCGGCCGCCTGGCCTTCAACGGTGCCTACCTGCATGTGCCGGGAGCCGGCGGCAGCGCGGGCTTCAACAGCCGCTTCGCGCAGCCGACCCGCCATCCGTCGATGATGGAGGAGCACGAGTATCCGGCGGACGCCTTCCCATTCACCACCGCGCCGTCGAGCGACCCGGTCAGCCGCAAGACGGCTTCCTTCCTCGACAAGGCGCGCGACAAGCAGGGCAGGCTGCCCAAGCTCTTCTTCGCCAATACATCGACGGAGTTCTGGAACCGCGGCGCCTCGCTGATCGCCACCACACCCGATGGCGCGCAGGATGTGGCGCCGGCCGACAATGTGCGCATCTACGCCTTCATGGGCGCCCAGCATTATGTGGGCCGTTCGCGCACCGTGGCGCCTTTCACGGCCTGCGTGTCGACCAGCGACCACTACCTGCCGATGCGCGCGCTGGTGCTGGCTTTGGATGACTGGACCGTCAAGGGCAAGCAGCCGCCGGCCAGCGCCTATCCGCAACTGGCGGACGGCACGCTGACCACGGTGGCGGACTATCGCGCCATCTTCCCCAAGGGTTTCGGCCTGACGCCTCCTGAACAGAATCTGCGAGAGCCCCGCCTGGACTTCAGCCGTGGCGCGGGCCTGCCGAAACGCGGTGACGACTACGAAACCCGCGTGCCGGTGCCCGATGCGGACGGCAACGACAAGGGCGGCGTGCGGCTGGTGGAAGTGCAGGCACCGCTGGGCACCCACACTGGCTGGAATCTTCGCGCACCGGAAACCGGCTTCGCCTGGGCTACTTCGCGCTTCGACGGCAGCTTTGTACCGTTCGCGCGCACCGAGGCCGAGCGCCTTGCCGCCGGCGACCCTCGTCCGAGCCTGGAGGCGCGCTATCCCAAGCGTGACGATTTCGCTGCCGCCGTCCGTGCCGCCGCCGATCGCCAGCTCGCTGCCGGGCTGCTGTTGCCGGAGGACGTGGAGCGCACGATGGCCGGCAATCTCGGACTATACGACCGCATCATGGCGCGAGATCCCGCCGACAATGGTTGCGGCTACCTGTACGCCACGCCTTAAAGATCCAGCGTCAGGGCAGGTCCGTTGGCGCGCGAGACGCAGATGCACATGCGGCCTTGCGCGTGCTCTTCTGGCGTCAGGGCATCGTCCCGATGGTCCGGCGAGCCCTCCAGCACGTTGACCGCACAGGCACCGCAGTTGCCGATGCGGCAGGAGGCGGGCGCCGCGACGCCTGCGGCCTGCACGGCGTCCAGGATGCTGGTGCCGGCCGCTACTTCCACCACTTTGCCGCTGCGTCGCAGCGTTACGAATACCGGCTGGTCGCCGGCGCGAGCCGTGTTCGCGGCAAAGCGCTCGAAGTGCACTCGCGCGGCGGGAATGCTGGCGTTGACTGCCTCGCGCCGTACCGCGTCTATCAGCCGCTCCGGTCCGCAGGTGTAGATCACGGTGTCCGGGCCGGCGAGGGCGATCACGCTGGCCAGGTCCATGCGGCTGTTTTCATTGGAGGCGTGGATGATCAACCGGTCGCCGAGTTCCGCCGCCAGTTGGTCGAGATACGGAGCCTCGGCACGTGAGCGCACAGCGTAGTGCAATACAAGGTTTCGTCCCTGCGCCGCGAGCGTGTGGGCCATCGCCTTGACGGGCGTGATGCCGATGCCGCCGGCGATCAGCAGGACTGGCGCGGCCTCGTCCGACAACGCGAAGTCGTTGCCGGGCAGGGCGCACCGCAGTTCCAGTCCAAGGCGGTATTCGGCGTGCACGCCTTGTGAGCCGCCGGCGCCGTCGTCCTCACGCAACACGGCGATTTCGTAGCTGTTGACCAGCAGCGGATTGGATGCGATCGAATAGCGGCGCGTGGCGCTGACGCCGTCGGGCAGCGTGACCGGCACGTCGATGTGCGCGCCGGCCTGCACCGGCGGCAACGGTGAGCCGTCCGCGCTACGCAGCTCGTAGGCGCGCACGCGGGGCGTCATCTGGCGCACGCCGGTAATGGTCAGGGCCAGCGGGCCATTGCCAAGGACGGAGCGCTGCACCGCGCGTGGCGTGGCGTCGGCGGCTGCCAGTTGCTCTTTCAGGCGCTTCACCTGCGCGTGCAGCGGCGCCGCCATCCGGCTGACCTCTGCTTCCGTGAAGCGCGGCGTGATGTGCTGCGGGCAGTTCCAGTCGTAGCCTTCCACGGTGATGATGAAGGCCCGTTCGATGCGCGCCGGATAACCCGGCATGCGCAGCTGCTCCATCAGTTCCGGATCGTCGGCTGCTTCCACCGTCCGCGCGCGGCCGATGATCTTGAGGCGTACCTGTTCCGCATAGTCGATCAGTATCATCGAAATGCGGTCATCCTTTTTCAGGTTGCCGACGCTGAGGTACTGCACGTTGCCGCTGAAATCGGCGAACGCCAGCGTCTTGCCGTCGATAACGCGCAGGAAGCCCTGGGGGCCGCCGCGATGCTGGACATATGGCCATCCCGTCTCGCTGACGGTCGCCTGGAAGAAGTGATCGCGCTCTTCGACGAAGGCGATTTCCCTCCTGCCCAGACTGTCCTGCCGGTTTTGCATCTCGTCGAGGAAAGCATACTGGGCGCGGCTGCCCATGCTGCTCTGAACCTCACGCACGGTGGGCGTAAAGGTGATATCGGAATAGGCACGTCCCATGATGCTCTCCTCGATTGAAATGAATCAGGCGGCGATTTTCAGCTCGACTTTCGGGAAGTCGATTTCCACGCGGCTGGCTTTGCCCAGGATGTTGGTCAGGAAGTTCATGCCGACATGGGTGATGATTTCGACGATGTCGGATTCGCTGTAGCCCGCACCTCGAATCTCGGCCAGTTCCACGGCGCTGATCTCGCCTTTCTTCTCCATCAGGCTTTGCGCGAACTTCACCGCCACGGCGGCTTGGGCATCTTCGCTGCCGCCATTGCGGGCAGCGGTCATCTCGTCACCGCTCAAGCCGGCTTTGCGGCCGATGGCCGTGTGGGCCGAAACGCAGTATTCGCAGCCGTTTTGCTGTGCCAGCGCCAGCGCGATGCGTTCGCGGGTCGGCGCGTCCAGTGTGCCGCCGTTGGCGATGCCGTGCAGGCCGAGGAAGGCGCGCAGGGCGACCGGCGAGTTGGCGAAAACCTTGAGGAAGTTGGGCACCATGCCGAGCTGGCCCTGGATGGCGTCCAGCAGGGCTTTCTGTTCTGCGTTGGCGGTGGCGGTTTCGATGGTGGCGATACGGGTCATGGTGTTTCTCCTTTGGGTTGGGTTGTTTGTTCAGCGAACAATTGCAGTTTCATCGATATGGCGGATAATGAGAATCCATTGAATTTACAATGAACTATTTCTAAATCAGGAATAATATGGACAAGCTCTCTGCCATGGCGATCTTCGTGGCCATCGTCGACGAAGGTGGTTTCGCCTCGGCCGCGCGCAAGCTGCGGATCTCGCCACCGGTGGTCACACGCGCCGTCACCGAGCTGGAGGAGAGCATGGGCGTGCGCCTGCTGGTGCGCACCACGCGCGTGGTGCGGGTGACCGAGGTCGGGGCTCGCTACGCAGCCGATTGCCGCCGCATCCTGGCCGACGTGGCGGAGACGGAGACCTCCGCCGCCGGCTCGCACGGCGCACCGCGCGGCAAGCTGGTGATCACCGCCTCGGTGATGTTCGGTGCGATGTACGTTACGCCCATCGTCACCGAATACCTGCGGCGCTATCCGGAGACGGACGTCGAATGCCGCTTCCTCGACCGTGTGGTCAACATGATGGACGAGGGCGTGGACGCGGCGATCCGCATCGGCGCGCTGCCCGACTCGAGCTACCAGGCGGTGCGCGTGGGGCAGGTGCGGCAGGTGCTGTGCGCTTCGCCTGCATATCTGGACGCCCGTGGCATACCCGCCACCCCGGAAGACCTGGGGCGCCACGACCTCATCGCGGCCACGGCGGTGGTGGCCACCAACGACTGGCGGTTTGAACGGGACGGCAAACCGGCGACGGTAAAGGTGCACCCGCGCCTGAGCAGCACCAGCAACGACGCCGCCTTGCGCGCGGCGCTGGACGGCTTCGGCATTACCCGCGTGATCTCCTACATGGCGGCGCCGCACCTGGCGGCCGGCCGATTGAAGACGGTACTGGGCAGATACGAGACGCCGCCGGTGCCAGTCAGCGTGGTGCACCACGAAGGCCGCCAGTCCTCCCGCAAAGTGCGGGCCTTCCTCGATATGGCGATCGCCGCGCTAAGCGCCGACAGTGCGTTGAATTAGCAATACGCATTCAAAAATTGTATACAAAATTCGTTGACAATGTATCCGGCGAGGCGCAATATCGTCCTCAATAAAGCGCTCGGTCACAAGCTGCAGCGTTGCTAGGCACGATTTCTACGCACGGTTAAGGGCAGGCCGCGCGGGCAGTAGTTGCAAAGTAACGCCCATATAAAAGAGACTGACGGAGACGCGCTTATGAATCACTTGTTATTTCAGGTCGAGGATCGACCACCCTTGTTGATGACCGTGCTGCTGGCGGCGCAGCACATGCTGGCGGCGCTGGGCGGCATCATCGCCGTGCCGCTGGTGGTGGGCGCCGCGCTCAAACTTCCGGCCGACCAGATCATCACCCTGATCAACGCCGCGCTGCTAGGCTCCGGCATCGTCACCATCATCCAGTGCAAAGGCGTGGGCCCTGTCGGTATCAGGCTTCCTTGCGTCATGGGCACCAGCTTCGCCTTTGTCGGCGCGGCCATCAGCGTCGGCCTGGAACACGGCGTGCCGGCCATCCTCGGCTCCTCGCTGGCTGCATCGCTGGTAATGATCGTCGGCAGCTGCTTCATGCCGAAGATACGCAAGCTGTTCCCGCATGCCGTCACCGGCGTGGTGGTGACGATGATCGGCCTGTCGCTGGTGCCGGTGGCGGTGGACTGGGCGGCTGGCGGCCATGCGCCGGGCGCCGTCTATGGTTCGCCGCTCAACCTGGGCATCGCCGCGTTTGTGCTGGTCACGGTCATCATGCTGGTCCAATTCGGCAAGGGCATCGTGTCGGCGGCGGCGGTGGTGATCGGCATGTTCATCGGCTACCTGGTCTGCGTTTCTCTTGGCATGATCGACTTTTCCCAGGTGCGGAATGCGCCGGTGTTCGCGCTGCCGCAGCCGCTCCATTACGGCATGAGTTTCCCGGTCAGCGGCATCGTCGCAATGGGCATCGCCTACCTGGTGACGATGGTGGAAACCACCGGCACCTTCATGGCGCTGGGCGCCGCCACCAACACCAAGATGCGCGGCAAGACGCTGGCACGCGGCATCCTGTGCGACGGCGTCGGTTCGGCCTTCGCCGCGCTGATGTCCAGCCCACCGGTGTCGACCTTTGCGCAGAATGTCGGCGTGGTGTCGCTGACGGGCGTGGCCAGCCGCCACGTGGTCGCGCTTACCGGTGTGATGTTGTTCCTCGCCGGCCTGTTCCCGATATTGGGAGCGGTGGTCGTAACGATTCCGCAGCCGGTGCTGGGCGGTGCGGGCCTGATGATGTTCGCGATGATCATTTCGGCCGGCGTACAATTGCTGAGCCATGTCGAGCACACCAAGCGCAATGGCATCATCATGGCCGTGGCGATCGGCTGCGGACTGGCGGTGACGGTGCGGCCTGAGTTGTTGTCCAAGTTGCCGGCGTTCGTCAAAGAGGTTTTCGGCTCCGGCATCACGGTCGGCGCGCTGGTGGCGGTGGCGTTGAACCTGGTGCTGCCGGAACGTCCGGTCGAAAAGACCGATGACGATGAAGAGGAAGATGTGCCGCAGGCTTTTTTAACTTCCGAGCGTGAAGCGGCTTAAAATACTTTCATTATTAACCCCGCTGTTTCCGCAGTGCCCGCGCATTGTTTCCGCAGTGTTTAATCATCATAGAACTTATGACTAAAACCCTACTGATCAAAAATGCGCGCGTACTGGTGACGATGGACGACGAGCGCCGCGAAATCGCCGATGGCGCCGTCTTCATACGGGACAACGTGATCGAGCAGGTTGGCAACAGCGCCGATCTGCCGAAGGAAGCCGATGAAGTCATCGACGCCGCCAGTCACGTCGTGATGCCCGGCCTGGTCAATACGCACCACCATATGTACCAGAGCCTGACGCGCGTGATTCCCGCCGCTCAGAACGGCGAGCTGTTTAACTGGCTGACCAATCTGTATCCGATCTGGGCCAACCTGACGCCGGAAATGGTCAACGTGTCGACACTGGCGGCGATGTCGGAGCTGATACTGTCCGGCTGTACCACCAGCAGCGATCACCTCTACATTTATCCTAACGGCTGCAAGCTCGATGACAGCATCGAAGCCGCCCGCAAGATCGGCATGCGCTTCCACGCGGCGCGCGGCTCGATGAGCGTGGGCCAGTCCAAGGGCGGTTTACCGCCGGACCGGGTGGTCGAGGAGGAGGGCGCCATTCTCAGGGATACGCAGCGCCTGATCGAAACCTATCACGACGCCGGCCGCCATGCGATGCAGCGTATCGTGGTGGCGCCATGTTCGCCGTTTTCCGTCTCGCGCGATTTGATGAAGGAGTCGGCGGCAATGGCGCGCAGCTTCGGCGTGTCGCTGCATACGCACTTGGCGGAAAACGCCAACGACATCGCCTACAGCCGCGAAAAATTCAACATGACACCGGCCGAATACGCCGAGGATTGTGGCTGGGTGGGCCACGACGTCTGGCACGCGCACTGCGTGCAGCTCGACGACGACGGCATCTACATGTTCGCGCGCACCGGCACCGGCATCGCGCACTGTCCGTGCTCGAACATGCGGCTCGCCTCCGGCATTGCGCCGATCCGCAAGATGCTGGACCGTGGCGTATCGGTCGGCCTTGGCGTGGATGGCTGCGCCTCCAACGATTCCGGCCACATGATGGGCGAAGTGCGGCAGGCCATGCTGCTGCAGCGCGTGAGCTTTGGCCCGGATGCGATGACGGCGCGGCAGGCGTTGGAGGTGGCCACGCTGGGCGGCGCCAAGGTGCTGAACCGCGACGATATCGGCGCGCTCAAGCCGGGCATGGCGGCCGATATCGCGATGTTCAAGCTTGACGGCATAGGCTTTGCGGGTGCGTTGCACGATCCGGTGGCGGCGCTGGTGTTCTGCACGCCGCCCAACGTGTCGTATAGCGTGATCAACGGCCGCGTGGTGGTGCGCGAGGGCGCGCTGTGTACGATCGACCTACCGGTGGTGATCGAGCGCCACAACGCGCTGGCGCATCAATTGGCCTTGGCCGCCAGCTGATTCAGGGCCTGCCGCATGTGCTGGTCGTGACGCGCCTGATCGTCCTGGTTGGCGGCGGAAGGCGGCGCCTGGCCGCTGCCGCGCTGGCGCCATTCGTCCAGCGCTTGTACCGCGTAGGTCTCTTCGTTGCCGAACCATTCCAGTGCGATGCGCTCGCCCAGCATGCGGACGCGTAGTTGCTGGCGTTGCTGTTGCCAGCTGCTCAAGCGGTTGAGGTCCAGTGACGTGGCGTCTTCGGAGGTGAAGTTCTGGGCTGCCAGCAGCTCGTCGTGCGCAGCGAGATAGGCTTGGTAGCGTGTGGCAATCTGTATGGCTTCTGCGGCCGCGTTGGCGGGGAGCGCGCGGCGCAGGTGGTCGATAAGGGCTTGCATCCGGCTTGCATCACGTCGGTTTAGCAGAAAGCTGTCCATTAACGCATGCAGCGCGAAGTCTGCAATCAGTTCCTGATTGTCGGCGAGCGAGAGTTCGGGCGCGGGCGGGGCGGGAGCCTGGGTGCCGAGTTGGCGGAACAGGCGCTGTGCGGCGGCGTCCGCGATCGGCGGCCGGCCGGCTTGGGCTGCATCGGCCGCCGGGGTGGCATCGGCTTCACCGGCGGCAGGGCGCTGCGGCGCCGGCGCGTCATGCCACGCCAGCGTCGCCAGCAACGCCGCCGCCAGCGCCGTCAATGCCACCCAGGCTTTCATCAGTAGGTCGGCCAGCCGTTGCTGAAGGTCAGGTCGTTGATGAACAACACGCCGTTGTAGTTGTTCTGGCTGTCCAGCTCATGGCGCACCATCACGCCGTTCGCCACCGACTCGCCGCCCGGTGCGATGAAGCGTCCGCCGCCCGCGTCCAGCGTGGTGCCGCCGCCGTTGAGCATGTTGACGCCGTTCTTGTCGAGATACGGCCCGGTCACGCTGGTCGAGCGGCCGTAGGAGATGTGATAGGTGCTGTTGGCGCCGGCGCAGCAACTGCCCTTCGAGACGAACAGGTAGTAATACGAGCCGTTGCTCATGATGAAGGAGTTCTCGATGCCGCTGCTGTCGGCGGCCAGGTGATACCAGCTGCCGGTCGGCTTGAGCGTGTTCGGATCGACCCGCGTGGTATAGATCCCGGTCCAGAAGGAGCCGAATGACAGCCATGGCTGGCCCGCTTTATCGACGAAGAAGTTGGGATCGATGGCATTGTAGTTGTTGCCCGGTGCCGACGTCAGCACGGCGCCCTGGTCGGTCCAGTTGCCTTGGGCGATGCTGCTGGCCGTCGCCAGGCCGATGGCCGATTTCTGCGAGCCGAAGGTCGACACGGCGTAGTACAGGATCGCCTTGCCGTTCCATACGTGGATGTCCGGCGCCCAAACGGTTTTACCGTTGCCGTTGTACTGCGTCCACCACGACAGGCCGCCGCCGAAGATGCTCACGCCCTGCGTCCACGCGTGGCCGTCCGGCGAGTACTTCACGCCGATGCCGGTGTCGCTGGTTTCGGTGATCCACCAGGTGCTGTTTTCCTTGTAGACGCTGGGGTCGTGCGTGATCAGCGATCCGGTGAGTGTCCAGGTGGTGGCATGTGCGTTGATGGTGCCGATGGCGCTGAAGGCCATGGCTGTCGCCGCCGCCCATCGCTTGAGTAGCTGTTTGTTCATGTCGTCTCCGCTTTATGTGTTTTTATGTCTGCTGGATGCAGGATTTCATGCTGCGGCAGGCGCGGGCGGGCGTCTAATGAATTTTTGTGGCGTACCGATACTGCGAATCGTATCGCTACATGAGCAGCGCGGAGACCAGGTCCTTCTTGGCGGGGCTGGTACTGACGTCGAAATTCAGCGCCGCTTCGACGTGGCTCAGGTGGTGCAGCATCAGCTCCGCCGCCTTGTCCGCGTCGCCCGCGCGGGCGGCGGCGAGGAAGTCGCTGTGCTCATCGGATGAACAGACTGCGTCGCGTTCGGACTGGTACAACATGGTGATCAGCGTGCTGCGGCCGACCAGCTCGCGCACGATTTCCTTCAGCACCTGGTTGCCGACGACATCGGCCAGCAGCACGTGAAAATCGCCCAGCAATTGCTGGCGCATTTTCGACGGCGCTTGCGACAGCAGGCTGCGTTCTTCCTTCAAGTGCTTTTCCAGCATGCGGTAATCGGCTGCCTTGGCCTTGGCGGTGAACTCGCGCGCCAGCGCCACTTCGATGATGCGGCGTGCCGCGAAAATCTCGCGCGACTCCTGCTCGCTCGGCTGGCTGACCACGGCGCCCTTGTCCGGCACCATGTCGATCAATTTGTCCTTCGACAGTATCAGCAGTGCGGCGCGGACCTTGGTGCGGCTGACCGAGTACAGGCGGCACAACGCTTCTTCCCTCAGCTTGGTCCCGGGCGGCAGTTTGCGTGCCGCGATGGCTTCGGCGATGTTGTTCGCGATGTCGTTGGCGCTGTCGGCGGAGGCGGTGGTGGGCATGAAGTGGCTTGCGGTGGCGAAGTGTCGTTTTTTTGCCATCATACAGGGACCGTGGAAGATTGACTACGTAGCAGTGCCGTAGCCGTAATTACATTACATCTGTGTCTCAATGGGAATTAATGGAAGCGATTCCTGTAGTGAATTGTCAAAAATGAAGAGAATTCCGCTTGTTGTTTACTGTAGTTCTGCTACATTTTATTCGGGATGCAGTATTTCCCAAAACATAAAACAAACAACACACGGAGACAGCATGAAGAAAACCTTATTGGCCGCCGGCATCCTTGCCGGTGCCGCGCTGGCGCCTGCGCACGCCGCTTTCAACGCCGCCGACACCTCGGTGCAAATGTTCCGCTGGAAGTGGAACGACATCGCCAAGGAGTGCACCAACTGGCTCGGACCGCAGGGCTTTGGCGCGGTGCAGGTATCGCCGCCGCAGGCATCCGCCAGCCTGGGCGCGTGGTGGGATGTGTACCAGCCGGTGAACTTCGTTACGCTCAAGAGCAATATGGGCACCGAAGCCGAGTTCCAGGCCATGATCAATACCTGCCACACGGCCAAGGTGCGCGTGTATGCGGACGTGGTGGTCAATCACCTGGCGGCCGGTTCCGGCACCGCCACCGACGGCTCGACGTGGAATTCGACGACGCTGGCGTACCCGTATTTCAGCAGCAGCGATTTTCATCCGGCCTGCGACATCGCCGGCGGCGATTACGGTTCGCCGGGCAACCGCTACAACGTCATGTTCTGCCGCCTGAGCGGCCTGCCGGACCTGAAGACCGACGGCGCCTACGTGCAGGGGCAGGTCAAGAACTACCTGACCAAGTTGATCAACATGGGCGTGGACGGCGTGCGCTTCGACGCCGCCAAGCATATGCAGCCGTCCGACCTGCAGGCGATCATGGGCGGCGTGACGCACACGACCACCTCGGGCGAAACGCTGTGGGTCACGCAGGAGGTCATCCCGGACAGCAATGTGGTGCGCTCGGACTACTACAGCGTCGGCACGCTGAACGAGTTCCAGTACACCTTCGCCATCAAGGCCATGTTCCGCAACGAGAACGGCGCCAATATCTCGCAGGTGCGCTCGATCATGGGCACGCCGGGCAACTGGGGCGGCACCTGGGGCTTCATCCCGAGCGACAAGGCGACGGTGTTCGTCAACAACTGGGATACGGAGCGCAACGGCAGCTCGCTGGTGGCCAGCAATTACGTCTCCGGTACCACCAACGACACGCAGGGCACCAAGCGCTACGACCTGGCCAACATCTTCATGCTGGCCTGGCCGTACGGGAATGCGCAGCTGCACTCGGGCTTCCGCTTCACCAATTACGACCAGGCGCCGCCGAGCGCCAGCCCGTTCGATGCCAGCGGCAATCCGTTGATCAACCAGAGCTGGGACTTCATCCACCGCTGGAGCGACATCTCCAACATGGTGGCGTTCCGTGCGGCGACGTCGGGGCAGGGCGTGGACTACTTCACCAACGGCACCGTCAACCAGATCGCTTTCGGCCGCGGCGCCAAGGGTTTCGTCGCGATCAACAATGAGTACTCGACCTGGAACGCGTCGCTGCAAACGCTGCTGCCTGCCGGAACGTACTGCAACGTGGTGCACGGCACGCTGAACGCCGGTGGCACCGCCTGCACCAGCGACAGTGTGATGGTCGGCAGCAACGGCATGATCACCGTGAGCATTCCAGCCAACGGCGGCTCGACGGTGCCTGCGGTGGCGCTGCACATCAACCAGAAGATCGGCGGCAGCGGCGGCGGTGGCACCTGCACCACGGTGCCGGTGACCTTCCGCGTGGCGAACGCCAACACCGTGGTCGGGCAGAACGTCTATGTGGTCGGCAATCGCGCGGAGCTGGGCAACTGGGTGCAGGGCGCTAGCAATCAGCTGAATATCGAAGGCAGCGGCGCCAACGTGCCTTGGTCGCGCACCTTCCAGCTGCCGCCGTCGACGGCGATCCAGTACAAGTTCATGAAGTACGGCGTCGCCACCGTGTGGGAGAGCAATCAGTCCACCGCCAGCGGCAACCGTGAGGCGACCACGCCGGCCTGCGGCGGTTCGGTCACGCTGGATGCGGGAAGCTTCAAGTTCTGACGAGGTTTAGTGCACGCTCGATGGCACGGCTTTTTCCTGCTGTACCAGGATGAACGGGCTGACCACCACCGCCCACAGTTCGGCGTTGGTCTCCAGCCAGCTTGCCGCCTGCTCGTCGCTGACCTTGGCGAGCAGGCCGGCGTTCATCCACTGGCCGATGTTGGCCTTGTCGTCGTGCGAGATGCGCACGGCCACGTCGACCAGGTCCAGCGAATCGGCGATCCACACCACGTTGCCGGCGGCGAAATGCTTGAGCAGTTCTGTCCACGGCAGGCGCGCGGTTTCGCGGTTCACTTTGAGGCGCAGGTCGGTGTCGTTTTCAGGTTTGGTTTGCATGATTCAGATAATTTCGATAATCGGTACAGGGCTGCCCCGCCATGTTAACCGATAGGCCGGTCCTTTGCGCACATTGCCCACCAGCGCGGGCCGGAAGCAGGCCAGGTTGGTGCCGCCTTCGCGCCGTACGCTGGGATAGATCACACCCAGCGAACCGCCGTCCAGCAGGCGCTCGGCCAGCGTTTGCGATGCGATGTAGCTGTCCGGAGCCAGGCATGCGTCGTAGCGCGGCTGGTTGCGCAGGTCGTGAAACGGTGCGGTGAAATCGGCCAGCATGGCCTGGTATTGGACGCTGTCGTCGAAGCGGTTGATCTCCGCGTATTCGACGGTTTTGTGGAAGCTTACTTCGGCCAGCGCGGTCTCGGCGTCGAAGGCGCAATACCATGCGCCGCGATCGCCGCCGTTGAAGCGGCTGCCTTCGGGGCGGGCGTAGGTAAAGGCGGCGTTGACGATGCGGAAGTTCGGCACGCCGAACACCAGTTCATCCATCGTGATGCCGGCGGCGCCGCCGTTCTGCGCGTGCAGGCGCGCGTTGGTGGCGTTATCCAGTTCAAACAGGTCGCGCAGGTCCTGGTCGTTGTCGGCCAGCGGCGCGAGAACGGAGTCTTCAAGATCGGCAAAACGCGAGGGCAGCAATCGAAAAGTGTCAAACTGGCGCAGCGTGGTTAAGGGCGGAATCAGGCTGACCGGCACTTACAGTCCTCCGCGGCGCGCGTCCAGCAGCTGACGCAAGGTTTGCATGGCGGGCAGGCCGCCCGCCGAGATGTAGGCCAGCGGCGAGCGGCCGCCGAAGATCAGGTTGGTGTTGGGCAGGGCCATCCATTCGTCGGCCAGTTTGTCGCCGTAGAGGATGTGCAGTGCCTTGTACGTGCCCAGCAAATAGGAGATGCGGGTGATGCAGTCCACCTCCAGCGTGCGCTCGGGGTGCTTTTTCCACTCGTAGTAGGCGCTGCTGGAAATGCCGCCCAGCAGTTCGCGGGCGTCGTCGTCGCGTAGTTTCCAGGCGGCGGCCAGCTTGAAAAAGCCCTTCAGGGCTGCCTTGGACAGCCGCTCGCGTTCCGCCTTGGCGTTCAGGTCGACAAGAATGGTAGGCTCGAAGCGGCTGCGGGGGTAAGCATAGGTAAGATTCATAAATCCTCCGTTTATGGAGTACTTATACTCCTTTTTCGGGAAAATGGCAAATGTGGGTTCAACTAAGCAAGGGAGGCTGGACATGAAATGGATGAATCTGGCGGTGGCGGGGCTGCTGGCGGCGGCATCGGCCGTGGCGGCGGCTGGCGCAGGTGCTGCGCCGGCTTTTACCGGGGTGCAGGAGCAGGTGGCCAATGTCGAGCGGGCGTTCGCGGCCACGATGAGGGCGCGCGACCATGCCGCTTTCGTCAATTTCCTGTCCGAGGAGGCGATTTTCGAGGCCGGCGACAAGGCTCAGCGCGGCAAAAAGGTGGTGGCTGCCGAATGGGCGAAGTTCTTCGTCAAGCCGGACGCGCCATTCTCGTGGGAGCCGGACCAGGTGGAGGTGCTGGCCTCGGGCACGCTGGCCAAGACTTCCGGTCCGGTCTACGCGCCGGACGGCAAGCTGATCGCGCGCTTCAACTCGGTCTGGCGGCTGGAAGCGCCGAACACCTGGCGCATCGTGTTCGACGGCGGCAGCGAGGTGTGCGGCATCAAGTGATCACATCCGATCACATCGCCTCGGCATGCTCCACCATCAGCTGGACCTTGGTGACGCCGTTGTATTCGTTGGCGTCCAGGCGGAAGGCGACCTTGGCGCGGTCGCCCAGCGAATCGACGTGGCCGAACCAGATGGCGTCGTAGCGGGCGCCGTTTTTCTCCAGCAGCAGCTTGAGGTGGCGTTCCTTCAGGATGCGCTGGCTCACCACGCGGAACTCGTCGCAGAACACCGGCGGCGCAAAGCCCTGGCCCCAGACCTGGCCGTCCATCAAGCCGATGAAGTCGGTGGTGTAGTAGGCGTCTTCCAGCGGGCCGTCGGTTTCGATGACGCGCTCCAGCTGCTGCTTGCTCAGCCACGCGCGGCCCACTTCCTCGAAGGCGGCGGCGAAGGCGTCGAAGGCGTCGGCGCGCAAGGTCAGGCCGGCCGCCATCGCGTGGCCGCCGAATTTGTCGATCAGCGACGGCGCCTTCTTGTAGACCAGGTCCAGCGCGTCGCGCAGGTGGAAGCCGGGGATCGAGCGGCCGGAACCCTTGATCCAGCCGTCGGCGCCGGGCGCGAAGGTGATCGTCGGGCGGAAGAACTTCTCCTTCAGGCGCGAGGCGACGATGCCGATCACGCCTTGGTGCCACGATTCGTCGAACACGCAGATGGTGCTGCTGTTGGCCGGCTCGAACGCGTCCAGGTGCAGCAGGGCCGCATCCTGCATCTCGGCCTCGATCTCGCGGCGCTTCAAGTTGATTTCGTTGAGCTGCTGCGCCAGTTGCCAGGCGCGGCCCTCGTCGTCGGTGATCAGGCATTCGATCCCGAGCGACATGTCTTCCAGCCGTCCGGCCGCGTTCAGGCGCGGGCCCAGCGCGAAACCGAGGTCGAAGGGATTGGCGGTGCGCGGCTCGCGGCCGGCCACGCGGAACAGCGCCGCCACGCCGGCGTGCATGCGGCCGGCGCGCATGCGCTTCAGGCCCTGCGCCACCAGGATGCGGTTGTTCGGATCGAGGCGCACGACGTCGGCCACGGTGCCCAGCGCCACCAGGTCGAGCAGGTTGTCCAGCTTGGGTTGGGTCTGGGCGTCGAACACGCCGCGCTTGCGCAGTTCGGCGCGCAGGGCCAGCAGCACGTAGAACACCACGCCGACGCCGGCGATATGCTTGCTCGGGAAGCCGCATTCCGGCTGGTTCGGATTGACGATCACGCGCGCGGCCGGCAGCGTGTCGGCCGGCAGGTGGTGGTCGGTGACGACCACTTCGATGCCGCGCCGGTTGGCCTCGGCCACGCCGTCGATGCTGGCGATGCCGTTGTCGACGGTGATGATGATGTCGGGCTGTTTTTCGCGCGCGGTCAGTTCGACGATTTCCGGCGTCAGGCCGTAGCCGTACTCGAAGCGGTTCGGCACGATGAAGTCGATGTTGGCGCCCATCGCGCGCAGGCCGCGCAGGGCGACGGCGCAGGCGGTGGCGCCGTCGCAGTCGTAGTCGGCGACGATCACCATGCGCTTGCCGGCGGCGATGGCGTCGGCCAGGAACACGGCGGCGACGTCGATGTGCAGCAGGCCCGATGGCGGGATCATGGCCGCCAGCTCGCTCGACAGCTCCTTGGGATCGGTCAGGCCGCGCGCCGCGTACAGGCGCGCCAGCACAGGATGGATGCCGCCCTGGCGCAGCATTTCGGATTCGCGGAACGGGCAGGGGCGGATGGCGATACGGGTCATGTCAGGTGGGGCTCAATAAGGTGTTCAGGTCCGGCTTGCGCCAGAATTTTCGCTGCGCCATTTTGCTGGTGCTGATTTCACGCCAGCCGTCGCGGTGGCTGGCCACCAGCGTCAGCTGGCCGAGGCTGCCGTCGTTCAGCGCGGCCAGCAGCGGCGCGAACCACTGCTGTTCCAGGCGCTGCATGATGGCCAGCCAGGCGGCCCAGTCGCCGGCCACGGCGTCCGGTATCAGGTCGGCCAGCAGGGCGGTGGCCTGGCCCTTGTCCTTGGCCTGCGCGATCAGCGTGGCGGCGGTCGGCTGGCTGCCGGATGGCTGCGCCAGCGCCTGCATCCAGGGCGGGCCGCCGCCGATGGCGACAGGGCGGCATTCGGCCGGCGTGCCGCCGGCGGCGCCGCCCCACAGCCAGAAGGCGTTGACCGGCTGCAGTCCGCGCGCGGCGCGGGCTTCGTTGACCGGGTGTTCGTGCCACAGCATCTGCGCCTCGTTTTGCAGCTTGCGGTAGTTGCGCGAGTGTTCGCCTTCCGGCAGCCAGTCGCTCATGCTCTGGCCAAGGACGGCGTCGACGGTGGTGGTTTTCAGGCCGGCCCAGTCGTCGGCGCGCATCAGCCACAGGCTGGCGTCGGCGTAGACCATGGTCTTGCCGAGTTCCTCGGCGTAGGGCTGGACCAGGTCGAACAGCGCGCGCGAGTCGGCGGCATCGAGGCGCAGCTGGCGCGGATCGGACAACAGCATGTGGGTGCGCGAGATCTGCACGTGGGCCGGTTGCAGCATGAACCAGTAGCCTTCATCGACGCCGAGGCCGAAGCCGCGCAGCACGGCGGCGGCCAGCGGCGCGCCGGCGTCCGGGCTGTTTGGCGCCGGCGCCAGGCCGAGGGCATGGGCCAGCCAGGCTTCATGCGGAAGCACGCGGCCGGAGTTGTCAAAATTGAAGGTGGCCAGTTTGCCGTGGCGCGACAGCAGGGCCGCCAGCGCCGGCGTTTGCATCACGCGCTGCAGGTCCGGGGCCATTTCCGGCGGGGGCAGGGCGAAGGGCAGGGCGAGGGTAATCTGAGTCATCCCGGGATTGTAGGGCATCGCGGCCCTGCGGGACGAATTTTAGTGCACCAGCTTGATCCGTAGTGCCGAGATAAGCGCGGCAGGCGACTTCTTCGATACCGGCTGTGGCGGCTTAATCGGCACTTAAGTGCCGGCCTTTCTAGCGGCACAGTGCGGTGTTTCACCCATGAAACCCGCATTGTGTGGCAAACTGCGGGCTCACCAATGTTGATTCCTTCCGGAGCCCATGAGCCTTATCCAGAATCTGCCCTTTGAATGGCTGGTCGGCCTGCGTTACACGCGGGCCGGCAAGCGCAGCGGGCGTAACAGTTTTATCTCCTTCATTTCCCTGATTTCCATGGCCGGCATCGGCCTCGGCGTGGCCGCGCTGATCGTCGTGTTGTCGGTGATGAACGGCTTCCAGAAGGAAGTGACCGACCGCATGTTGTCGGTCCTGGCCCACATCGAAATCTTCGATGCGCGCGGTTCGATGCCGGACTGGCACGCCGCCGCCGCCGAGGCGCGCAAGAATCCGGAAGTGATCGGCGCCGCGCCGTTCGCCGAAACCCAGGGCATGCTGGTGCGCGACGACGTGCTGCGCCCGGCCATCATCCGCGGCGTGCTGCCGGAGCAGGAGCCCAGCGTTTCCGACGTCGCCAAGCAGACCAAGCGCGGCAGCTTCAACGCGCTGCAGCCGGGCAGCTACAACATCGTGCTCGGCATCGAGCTGGCGCGCGCGCTGCGCGTCAACCTCGGCGAGAAAGTCACGCTGGCGCTGGCGCAAGGCCAGCCGACGCCGGCCGGCGTGCTGCCGCGCCTGCGCTCGTTCACCGTGGTCGGCATCTTCGAGGCAGGCCACAACGAGTTCGACTCGGCGCTGGCCTTCGTTCACCTGACCGACGCCGAAAAACTGCTGCGCATGGACGCGCCGGCCGGCCTGCGCCTGCGCCTGTCGGACATGCACCGCGCGCCGCAAGTGGCGCAGGACCTGAAGGCCAGCATGTCGGGCGACCTGATCATGCGCGACTGGTCCAAGCTCAACGCCAACTGGTTCGCCGCCGTCCAGACCGAGAAGCGCATGATGTTCATCATCCTGACTCTGATCATCGCGGTGGCCGCCTTCAACCTGGTGTCGACCCTGGTGATGACCGTGACCGACAAGCAGGCCGATATCGCCATCCTGCGCACGCTGGGCGCCTCGCCCCGTTCGATCATGAAGATCTTCATGATCCAGGGTGCGCTGGTCGGCATCCTCGGCACCTTCATCGGCGTGGCCGGCGGTGTGCTGGTGGCGCTCAACATCGACGTCATCGTGCCATTTATCGAACATTTATTGGGAGTGCAGTTCTTGTCGAAGGATATTTACTACATCAGCACCGTGCCGTCCGACCTGCGCTGGCCGGACGTGTTCAAGATCGGCGGCGTGGCCGTGGTGCTGGCCTTCGTGGCGACCATCTATCCAAGCTGGTGGGCCGCCCGCGTGAAACCTGCGGAGGCGCTGCGCTATGAGTAACCTCGAACCCGTCGTCCTTTCCTGCCGCGGCCTGGGCAAGACCTTCACCCAGGGCGCCTACTCGGTGCCTGTGTTGAACGGCATCGACATCGATGTGCGGCGCGGCGAACGCGTGGCCATCGTCGGCGCTTCCGGCTCCGGCAAATCGACGCTGCTGCACCTGCTGGGCGGCCTCGATACGCCGACCAAGGGCAGCGTCACCCTGCTGGGCAAGGACTTCGCCAGCCTGAGTGAAACGGCGCGCGGCGATTTGCGCAACGCCTCGCTGGGCTTCGTCTACCAGTTCCACCACCTGCTGCCGGAGTTCAGTGCGCTGGACAACGTGGCGATGCCGTTGATGATACGGCGCGTCAAGCGCGCCGAGGCATCCAGCGTCGCGCAGCAGATCCTGGCGCGCGTCAACCTGGCCAAGCGCGTCACGCACGTGCCGGGCGAACTGTCGGGCGGCGAGCGGCAGCGCGTGGCGCTGGCGCGGGCGCTGGTCACACAGCCGGCCTGCGTGCTGGCCGACGAACCGACCGGCAACCTCGATCACGCCACCGCGCAGCAGATTTTCGAGCTGATGCTGGAGCTGTCGCGCACCCTCGGCACCGCCTTCGTCATCGTCACCCACGATATCGAACTGGCACGCCGCTGCGACCGCGTGCTGCGCCTCACCGACGAAGGCCTGCAGCCATACCAGGAGTAAGCCTGATGTGGATCGACACCCACTGCCACCTGGACGCGCACGAATTCGGAGACGAGTCCGTCGCGCAAGCCGCGCTGGCGCGGCAGCAGGGCGTGGGCATGATCGTGATCCCGGCGGTGGAGACGGCCAACTTCCCGGTGGTGGCGCAGCTGGCCGCCGGCGTGGACAACGGCTGCTACGCGCTGGGTATCCATCCGATCTACGTGCCGCAGGCCGCGGAGGACGACCTGCGGGTGCTGCGCGAACAGGTCGCCGCCGCGATGGCGGACGATCGCTTCGTGGCCATCGGCGAGATCGGCCTCGATTTTTTCATCCCCATGCTGACCGAACCGGCCATGCGCGAGAAGCAGGTGTTCTTCTTCCGCGAA
This sequence comes from Duganella sp. LjRoot269, assembly GCF_964254095.1. NCBI lineage: Bacteria > Pseudomonadati > Pseudomonadota > Betaproteobacteria > Burkholderiales > Oxalobacteraceae > Duganella > Duganella sp. LjRoot269. Next base: position 3,429,591 of record NZ_CAXUSL020000001.1, read on the forward strand.
CAGCTCAAGATCGCCCGCGACTTCGAGCTGCCGGTGCTGATGCACGTGCGCCGCTCGCAGGACGTGGTGCTCAAGCATGCGCGGCAGATCCGCCCGGCCGGCGGCATCGCGCACGCATTCAACGGCAGCTTCCAGCAAGCGCAGGGCTATATCGAGCTGGGTTTCAAGCTGGGCTTCGGCGGCGCCATGACATTTACCCGCGCGCTGCAGATACGCCGCATGGCGGCGGAGCTGCCGCTGGACGCCATCGTGCTGGAAACCGACGCGCCGGATATTTCACCCAGTTGGATCCATCCGGGCCGCAACAGCCCCGACCAGATTCCCCGCATCGGCCAGGTGCTGGCCGAGTTGCGCGGCCTGTCGCTGGCCGAAGTGGCCGCCGCGACCACCGCCAACGCCCGCGCCGCGCTGCCGCGCATGGTGAGATTTGGTGAGAATTGATGGAACTTTAATAGTGCATAATTTTAAATCTTAATTTTAAAATAATTCACTGGAAAGTGCCGCATGAAAAATATCTGCCTTGCATCGTTGCTGGTCGTGCCCATCCTAGGTTTTGCTGAAACCAGCCAGGTGTCCGAGCGCGAAATCGCCGTGCCGAAGTGCGCCAATCCCGCCGCCAAGGTGGTATTTACCGAATTTAAATGCAAATCGGCGGATTGCTCGTCGGGCGCCGGCCAGCAGGATCCGCGCCAGTACCGCTGGTGGGAGCGCCAGGGCAACGTGGCGCAGCCCAGCTACACCGGCGTCGGCACCGGCATGACCGAGATGCTGGCGACCGCGCTGACGCAAACCGGCTGTTTCGACGTGCAGGAGCGCGCGGAGATGGAAGAGATCAACAAGGAACTGGCGCTGATCGGCAAAAAAGTGGAGGCCGAGGCGGCCGACTACATGATCACCGGATCGATCACCTCGCTCGGCTTCGAGCAGAGCTCCACCGGCCTGGGCGGCCTGGGCTTCCTGAAAGGGCCGTTGAGCCTGCTGGCCGGCTCGGTCGACTTCAAGAAATCCAAGGTGCACATGAACATGGACATCCGCGTGGTGGACGTCAAGCGCGCCAAGATCGTCGCCTCCAAGACCTTCCAGGCGAATAACGAGAAGAACGGCTTCGGCGTGTCGGCGCTGGGCTGGGGCGGCGGCGTGGGGCTGGGCGGCAGCCACGCCAGCATCAGCGGCTCGCCGCTGGAGGAGGTGGCGCGCGACCTGCTGGTCAAGTCGACGTCCTTCCTGGCCGAGACCATCGCGGCCAAAAATATCACCGAACACGTCGCCATCAAGGCGACGGACGTCTCGGTCAAGTAGGCGGCTGGCGCCCGGCGAACCCGGGCAGGCGCAGTGTCCGGCGGCGGGCCTGGCTGTAGCGAGGTGGCGTGATGCGGATGGCGATAATCGGCTTTGCCGCCGGCGCGGCGCTCCTGCAAACACAGGCCGCGCTGCCTGAGGCTTCGACTATCGGGCTGGCCGCCGTCGCGGTTTTGGCGTTGCCGCTGGCCTTGGCCGCATGGCGCAGGCGCGGTGGGCAGGGCGGCTGGTCCGCCACCATGCGTGGCGCGGCTGCCTTGACCCTGGCGGCGCGTCTCGCCGCGATGCTTGCCGGCTGCGCCGCCGGATTCCTTTGGGCCGCCTGGCTGGCCCATTGCGCGCTGGCGCCGCAGTTGGCGTCCGCCGACGAAGGACGCGACTTCACGCTGGTGGGCACCATCGACAACCTGCCGTATCGCTTCGACCGGGGCGTGCGCTTCAACTTCGCGGTGGAGCGGGTAGTCGGCGGCGTGCAAGGCCAAGTACCGCCGCATGTCGCGTTGTCCTGGTATGCCGGTTTCCGCGACCAGGTGACTGAAGTGGGCGACGTCCAGCCGGGCGAACGCTGGCAGCTCACGGTGCGGCTGCAACGACCGCACGGCAACGCCAATCCCTACTGTTTCGATTATGAAGTCTGGCTGCTGGAACAAGGCCTGCGCGCGACCGGCTATGTGCGTCCGGACGCGGGCAACCGGCGGCTGGACGGCTTTGTCTTCAGCATCGGCAACGTCGTCGAGCATGCGCGGGCGGTGCTGCGTGGCCGCATCCTGGCCGCGCTGCCGGACCGGCCCTATGCCGGCGTGATCGTCGCGCTGGTGGTCGGCGACCAGCGCGGCATCGACCAATCCGACTGGGCGGTGTTCAATCGCACCGGCATCGGACATCTCATTTCCATCTCTGGGTTGCACATCACGATGGTGGCGGGACTGTTTGCGCTGGCCGCATTCAAGCTGTGGCGCTGGTCGTTCTTCACGCGCGCGCAACTGCCGTTGCTGCTCCCGGCGCAGAAGGTGGCGGCGCTGGTCGGCATGGCGGTGGCCTTGCTCTACGTGCTGCTGGCTGGATTCGGCGTGCCGGCGCAGCGCACCTTGTACATGCTGACGGTGGTGGCCGCCGCGCTGTGGCTGAACCGGATCACCAGCGTCTCGCACGTGCTGTGCACCGCGCTGGGTGTGGTGGTGCTGATCGATCCGTGGGCCGTGCTGTGGCCGGGCTTCTGGCTGTCATTCGGCGCGGTCGCCGTCATCCTGTACGCGACGGTCGGCCGTACCACGCTGCGTCCAGCGCGCGGCCGGCACGGTCCCGCGCCCGCTGCGGCGGCGCAGGCGCCGTCGCGCCGCGAGCAGCTTTGGCAGGCGTTGCGGCTGGGCGCGCACACGCAGTATGCGGTGACGTTCGGGCTGGTGCCGCTGTCCATGCTGCTGTTCGCGCAAATCTCCGTGGTCAGTCCCCTGGCGAACGCCGTGGCGATTCCCTTGATCAGCCTTGTGGTCACGCCGCTGGCTTTGGTCGGCAGCATGCTGCCCGCGCCGCTGGCCGGACCGGTGCTGGGGCTTGCGCACTGGCTGGTCGCTGCGCTGGCGGCGTGCCTGCAGTGGTTCAGCGGCTTGCGCTATGCCGTCTGGAGTGCGCCGACACCGCCGTTCTGGCTGTTCTGCTGGGCCATGTTCGGCACTATCTGGCTGCTGGCGCCGCGCGGCTGGCCGGTGCGCTGGCTGGGCCTGGCGACGTGGATACCACTGCTGGCGGCGCAGCCATCGCATCCGGCGCCTGGTCGGATGACGGTCACCGGGTTCGACGTCGGACAGGGCATGGCGCTGCTGATCGAGACCGGGCGTCACCGGCTGCTGTACGACACTGGTCCGGCCTATGCGCCCGATTCCAACGCCGGCAACCGCGTCATCCTGCCGTACCTGAAGGCGCGCGGCATCGCGGCGCTGGACGGCATGATCGTCAGCCACAGCGACGCCGACCACTCCGGCGGCGCGCTGACGCTGCTCGACGGTATCCGCATCGGCTGGGTTTTATCCTCGCTGTGGCCGAACCATCCGATCGCGCTGGCCGCTCGCCAGCACGTGCATTGCGCGGCGGGGCAGGGCTGGAGCTGGGACGGCGTGCGTTTCGAGATGCTGCATCCGCTGCCGTCCAGCTACGCCGACACCGCGCTCAAGCCGAACGCGCGCGGCTGCACGCTGAAGATCACGGCGGGCGGCAAATCGATGCTGCTGGCGGCCGACATCGAAGCCGCGCAGGAAGCCGCGCTGCTGGAGCGCGATCGTGGCCGTTTGCAGGCCGACGTGCTGCTGGCGCCACACCACGGCAGCGGCACCTCGTCGACGCCGGCTTTCCTGCTGGCCGTGCAGCCATCGGTGGCCGTGTTCCAGGTGGGCTACCGCAACCGCTATCACCATCCCAAGCAGGAAGTGTATGAACGCTACGGCGTGCAGGGCATACGCCGCTTGCGTACCGACGAAAGCGGCGCCGTTACCATCGATTTCAGCAACGGCGCCGGCCAGGGTATCGGCATTGCCAGCTATCGCACCGAGCACCGGCGCTACTGGAACGGCCGCTAGTTGGCTCCGGCGCCGCTGGCCTGCAATACGGACGGCTTGATATTCAGCGTGACGATTTTTTCCAGCGGAGCATTCTTTCGCGCGCCATTGCCGACCTGGTCGACCGGCTGCACGGCAATCTGCTTGACGACGGCGATGCCGCCGGTCAGCGGCAAGCGCATCACAGGCTGGTTTTCCTGCTCTGCGGCGCAGGCTGCGCCTTCGCAGTTCCATTGCCTGAATCCCGACTTGTCGTCCTTGGCCACCAGTACCAGATCGGGTACGCCCTCGAACACCGTGCTGTTGACGGCGGGATCGTCGCACGCCAGCTTGAGGTCCGCCAATTGCACGCTGCATTCGAAGGATGGCGCCACGGTGTCGACTTCCAGCCGTGTCGTGGGCTTGACCTGGAAACGCTTCAAGGTGGCATCCCGGACCGCCAGCTCCAATTCAAACGGACCCTCGTCGGCAAGGGCCGACAGATCAATCGATAGCGTCTGGCCGGCCGCGTCGAACGAGCACTTCGCACCCGGGCTGCGGTACGAAGTGCTGGATCGGGCGCCTGAGCACAGCGTCCTCGCGCCATATTTACGGGAGAACGCGGTGACGTCCGGATAGACAGTCCGCATATAGGCGGCCGTATCTCTTGCCGGATCGATCGAGCTTCCCGTGAGTTTGAAATTTGCTGTGCCCGGCACGAACAGCGTGGCGCCATCGACCGACAGCGCCGACTGCGCAATGTCGATGGGGGGAGCCTTGCCGCGTTCCGCCATGGCGGAATACAGCACCGCCATGTAGGCCTCGTGGCCGTTGGCGCTGGGGTGCATCGCGCCGCTTGATAATATCGGGTTGCCAGGGATTTTTCCCTGCAAGTGGGAGGAGTCGGCCAGCGTGCGCATCCAGCGCTGGTCGTCCGCCGCACACCAGGGGTGGGTATCGAATTCGCTCAGCGCGTGGGCGACCTTGCGTGAAAAATCGTCGACGCTGGCATCGGCCAGGAATGGATCGGTCTTCAAACCGTGCACGAAATACCAGCCGTGTTTGCCGGCGGCCGCGGCCAATTCGCGGTTCAACCGCAACACGATGTCGTTGGAGGCGTACTTGTTTTCCTCTTCATCCATGCAGAATTTCTTGTCGATTCCCCGGATATTCAGGAAACCGCCAGCGTTGCAATTGCAATATCCATAGGCGGTTTTATCGTCTGCGGGCAGCGTCAGGCGCGTTGGGTCCGGGTAGGACATCAGATAGACGTTGGCGGGATTGAGTTTTTGCTCTAGTTGATCGAACAGTTTCGGAAACCAGCTACTCACTTTCTTTATTTTTTCTTCCTCCTTGATGCGGTCTTGCTCGGAAGGCAGGCCTTTGCGCATCATCATGTCGACGACTATGGAGCCAAAGCCTATGTCGTTGCCGCCAATCGAGATGAGCGCAGCGTCGATTTCATTGGGCGAGGCTGTGTCCAGCAAGTCGGCGATTTCCTTGATCTGGGGCTTGAGCGTTTCCCACTCGTTTCCCACGGCTGAAAACAAGGGCAGTTTCTCCCAGCCATAGTGGTCCACATGCGCGGTTTTCATCTGTCCGACAGTCTCCCGGCCTGCATAACCTTGCTCCGGGGCGGCGCCGATAAGCAAGTCTGCCAGCTCGGCGCCCGAACAGGCGGCGCTGAGGACGGTGATGGCGCCGCCCGTTGTGATCCGCACGCCGTTTTCCACTGCGCTGGTAGACGCCGCCATTTTCAGTCCGGCCCGCATCGGACCGGCCCAGAACGACCGGTGGCAGCGCTCGCTCATCCAGATGGCGCGGTTGTCGATCGGAACCAGCTCCGGCTCGGCTGCGCTCTTTTGCCGTACGCCTGCCTCGCCGAGTTGAAGATCAGGGTTGCCTTCACCTGAAGCATAGGAATCGCCCAAGATCACGATCAATTTATCGGCCGGAATGGGGAAATCGACGACTTGGTCGCCAGCCGGCAGATGAACTACCACCCGGCCCTTGCCGCGCGCATTGCCGCGTTGGGTCGTTTCTATGAAGCATAGTTGCTTAGGGTCCTTTATTTCTTTGTCATCGAGGGTCCAGGTGCATGTGCTGTTCTCGCCAAAGCCATCCGCCTTCAATATGAGCTGGCGGCTGGCGAGGTTGCCACACAAGGTATGCGGGTCGGAGTTGCTTTCCGCGCATTCGCTGACTGTTCCCGTTTTGGCCTTGGGAAATACCGCAGTCCATTTTCTCTGCGGCGCGGCGTAGCGGGAAACCAGCGCGTCGGCCGGCAAGCGTGCCAGATAATCCGCGCGGCTGCGATAGAGCAGGTCGTCAAACAATCCCAGCCGGGGGAGAACATCGACAGACACGGCGGGGCCGGTCTTTGGCGGAACAGGCGCCGCCTCCGCCGGAGGAGGCGGGTAGTACAGCTTCATGGTGCTGCCGCATCCCGCCGACAGCACGCAAAGCAGGATAGCCAGTATTTTGTCGGATAGTTTGTGCCATGCCGCCATGTCCACCTCCGTCTGGATTTGTAAGATTAGTCCTACATCAATTGCTATTTTGATCTTTATTTTTAGAAAAAGTCTCTCCAATAGTCACAACGGCCGGTGCTCGGGATTAGAGCCTTTTCCCCATATCCCCGGAGCAAACTGCCCTTACAATGGGCCGAAACAATCATACGGAGACCGCTTGTGAGCAAGCCCAAGCTGCATTTCGCCCACGCCAACAGCTATCCGGCGGGCGTGTACCGCCAATATTTCGCGTTGCTGGCCGAGGATTTCGACATCCAGGCGCTCGACATGCACGGCCATAGCCCGCGCTACCCGGTCAGCGACTGCTGGCCTAACCTGGTCGACGAATATATCAACGAACTGACCGCCCGCTACGACGAGCCGGTGATCCTGGTCGGCCACTCGCTGGGCGGTATGCTGAGCCTGATGGTGGCGCATGCCCGGCCCGACCTGGTGCGCTGCGTCGTCATGCTCGACGCGCCGGTGGTGGCCGGCTGGCGCGCGCTGGCCTGGCGCCTGATCAAGATGACCGGCAGGGCCAACAGCGTGCCGCCGGCCAAGTTCTCCATCCGCCGCCGCAACGTGTGGCCGGACGCGCAGGCGGCCTACCAGCATTTCGTCACCAAGGACCTGTTTGCCGCGTGGGCACCGGGCGTGCTGGCCGACTACATGGAAAGCGGCCTGAAACCGCACCCGGAGGGCGTGCAGCTGCGCTTTACCCGCGAGGTGGAGACGGCGATCTACGCCAGCCTGCCGCACCACCTGCCCAAGCTGGTGCGCGGCCGCTTCCCGGTGCCGATCGGCTTTATCGGCGGCACGGATTCGTGGGAAACCAGCCAGTCCGGCCTCGGTCATACGCAGGCGCTGGTGGGGAGGCATTTCCGCATCGTCAAAGGCGGCCATTTGTTCCCGATGGAGTCGCCGCAGGTGGCGGCCGAGGCGACGCGGGAGATGATAGGCAATCTCGTGGGCATATCGAGCAAAAAAGTTCTTAAAAGCGGGGCTTTCGCGTAAAATCTCGGGCATCCGGCGCGGTTGCGCCGCCCCCTGAACTTTAGGAATGCCTTGCGATGACGATTAAAAGCGATAAATGGATACGCCGGATGGCGGAGCAGCATGGAATGATCGAGCCGTTCTTCCCGGACCAGGTGCGCCAGGAAGAGGGCCGCAAGGTGATCTCCTACGGTACCTCGTCGTACGGCTACGATATCCGCTGCGCCGACGAATTCAAGGTCTTCACCAACATCAACAGCACCATCGTCGATCCGAAGAACTTCGATTCGAATTCCTTCGTCGATATCAAGAGCGATGTCTGCATCATCCCGCCGAACTCCTTCGCGCTGGCGCGCACCATCGAGTACTTCCGCATTCCGCGCAACGTGCTGACGGTCTGCCTGGGCAAATCGACGTATGCGCGCTGCGGCATCATCGTCAACGTGACGCCGTTCGAGCCGGAATGGGAAGGCTACGTCACGCTGGAGTTCTCCAACACCACGCCGCTGCCGGCCAAGATCTACGCCGGCGAAGGCTGCGCGCAGGTGCTGTTCTTCGAGAGCGACGAAGTGTGCGAGGTGTCGTACAAGGACCGCAACGGCAAGTACCAGGGCCAGCACGGCGTGACCTTGCCGAAGGCCTGAGTCCCGAGGCCGATAAGGCTTAACGCTTAATCGGCAGCAGCATTTCCACGCACAAGCCACCACCCGTACGGTTGGTGGCTTTTATACTTCCGCCGTGCGCCTGGATCACATGCTGGGCGATGGCCAGGCCCAGGCCGTGGCCGTCCGCGCTGGCGGTGCTGGAGCGGAAGAAGGGCTGGAAGATGGTTTCCAAATCGGCGGGCGCCACGCCTGGGCCGCGATCGAGCACGCGGATGCACAGCTGGCGCGCGTCCTGCACGGTGCGCGACTGCAGCTGCACCACGCCGCCCTCGGGGCTGTGCTTGATGGCGTTGCGCACCACGTTCTCGATGGCGCGGCCCAGCAGGTCGGCCTGGCCGGCGACCAGCACTTCGGCTTCGCCTTCCTGCACCACGCTGCGCTGCTGGCTGGACGCCTCGTAGCTGGCGTCGTCGGCGATCTGGTCCAGCAGCTCCGCCATGCTGATTTCTTCCTGGCTGGCGCGGATGGCGCCCGCTTCCAGCCGCGCCAGGGTCAGCAACTCGCCCACCAGTTTGTCCATGCGCACGCTTTCGCGCTCGATGCGCTCCAGCGATGCGCCCAGCTTTTCCGGCTGCTGATGGGCGAGGCCGATCGCGGCCTGCAGGCGCGCCAGCGGCGAGCGCAGTTCGTGCGAAACGTCGTGCAGCAAACGGGTCTGGCCGTCGATCAGGCTGCGCAGGCGGGCCGTCATGCGGTCGAAGTCGCGACCGAGATCGTTCAATTCCGAATTGCCCTTGCCGTTGCCGAAGCGCGGCGCCAGATCGCCGCCGGCAGCGGCGTCGAACGCCTGCCGCAGCGCGCGGATGGGACGGGAAAAATACCACGCCAGCAGGAACGAGAACAGCAGGCTGGCCAGGGTGGCCGCGGCGATCGGCACCCACGGCGTCAGCGGTTGGAAGCGCTGGCCGCGCATCTCGCGCGGTTCGCCCGGGCCTCCGGGACCGCCCGGACCACGAGGGCTGGCGGCATCGCCCGGCCCGCCTGGGCCGCTGTCGGGTGGCGGGTTCGCATGGCCCGGGTCGAAGCGGTGGTCGGGCATTGGCGGTTGGCCGTTCGGGCCGTGGGGCTGGTCGCCGCCGGGCGGCATCGCCGGGGCGCCTTGCAGCGCCATCTGTGCGCCGCCGAGACCGGCCATCAACTGGCGGCCGCCATCGAGGCCGCGCAGGCGCTCGGCCGTCGGCAGGAACAGCGTGTGGCGCAGGCCGTCCGGATCGGTCACCTGGCGCACCACGTGGCGCTTGCCTTCCTGCTTGAGCAGGGCGCGCGATTCGCGCAGCATGGCCGGCGTGACGACGCGGCCCAGCAGTTCATGCCCCTGCTCGTCGACCACGAAAACGCGATGGCGCTCGAGGCCATCGAGCATCTTCCGCAGCGCCTTGGTGCCGCCGAATTCCAGCGTGGCCGCCGCCGCGCCGATCGCCATTTCGGCCGGCGGACTGGTGTCCAGGTCGGATGCCGCGGTGTTTTGCTGACGGAGGTTCTTGAGCCAGACGGCGCCGCCGATGCCGACCGTTGCGGTCAGCTGCGCCAGCAGGATACAGACGAAAAACTTCCAGAACAAACGGCCCACAGGCTTACTCCTTGATCAGCTGATAGCCCAGGCGGTACACGGTTTGCAGGCAGGAGCGGCCGTCGGCGATGGTGCCGAGCTTGTGGCGCAGGCTGCTCAGGTGAACGTCGATATTGCGGTCGAAGCGCGCCAGCGGCCGGCCCAGGCCCTGTTCGGACAAGGTGTTCTTGCTGACCGGGCGACCGGCGTTACGGGCCAGCACTTCGAGCAGGTTGAATTCGGTGCTGGTCAGTTCCAGCTTGTCGCCGGCCCACGCGGCGCGGCGCTGCTCCGGCCACATGGTCAGCTGGCCGACCGTCAGCGCGGCCGGCGTGCCGCTGTCCGCCGGCGCGCTTTGCGCCCGGCGCAGGATGGCGCGGATGCGGGCGGTGAGCTCGCGCGGCGTGCAGGGCTTGGCGACGTAATCGTCGGCGCCCAGTTCGAGGCCGACGATGCGGTCGGTGTCGTCGCCGCGCCCGGTCAGCATCAGGATCGGCAACTGGCTGTTGGTGCGGATGCGGCGCAGCGTCTCCAGGCCGTTCATGCGCGGCATCATCACATCCAGGATGGCGATCGAATACATGCCGGTAAAGGCTTCGGCGGTGCCGGCTTCGCCGTCGTGCACGGCTTTGACATCGAAGCCTTCGCGCTCCAGGTACTCCTGGAACATGCCCACCAGTTCGATGTCGTCGTCTATCAGCAGTACTTTGCTCTTCATTGCCGCATGGTTCTTTCTATATCGAGAAGCCGATCATAGCAGCCCTCCGGCGACCCCCGGCATGCTTTTACCCCGTTTTACAACGCGTTGCCCTGTGCCAATCAAGTGTCAAATCGACCATCTTTACATCGATTTACCGCAGGCTAACAGCGCTTTACACGGGCTGGCAAGAAAATGGCTGCTCCCTACCAACCAAGGATTGTTTGCATGAAAACTCCAAGAAACAGCGTACACAATATCTTGCTGGCGGCCGCCATGGCGCTGCCGCTGTTTGCCATGAGCGGCGCCGTCCGCGCCGGCAACGACGATGGCGATGCCGACGGCGGCCGTCCACCGATGATGATGCGGGAAGGCGACGCGCCAGCGCACGGCGGCGAGCGCGGCCCGGACCGTGGCCCCGGCTTCCACGGCGGCATGGCGCCATTTGGCGGGCCGGTCATGGGCGGCCCCTCGCGGTCGCTGCGCGGCGTCGAGCTGAGCGAGGCCCAGGACGACCAGGTGTTCGCCATCCTGCATGCCCAGGAACCGTATCTGCGCGAGCAGGGCAAGGCGGCCGCCAAGGCCCACGAAGCGCTGCGCGCGCTGGCTGCAGCCGACAAGTACGACGACGCCAAGGCCGCGGCGCTGGCGAAGGAAGCGGCGACGGCGATGGCCAACATCGCGCTGCAGCACGTGCGCACCGAGCAGAAGCTGCGGGCCGTGCTGACGCCGGAACAGCGCAAGAAGCCAGCCGAAGACGATGCACGGCGCGCACCGCGCTCCTGAATCAACCTCAACCACTCACATGAACGGAGAACGCCATGTCGATCAGCTCCCTGAGTTCCAGTAACGTCAGCCAGCTCAGCTTTCTGAGCCGTTTGAGCAGCACCAATGCCGGCAGCAGTGCCGAGGCAACGCGCGGCGCGCCGCCACCTCGGCCACCGGAAGGCGGCGGCTTCGCCTCGGCCATCGCCGACGCGCTGGCGGCGATCGGAATTACCGACGCCAGCATCACCGGCGGCACCACCGACACCAGCACCGGCACCACGGCAGCGGCCGGCGGCACCGACAGCACGACCGACGGCACCGACAGCGGCACGCTGGCCGATGCGCTGGGCAGCTTCCTGCAAAGCCTGATGGGCGCGCTGCACGCGCAAAACAATGGCAGCGAGGCGCCGCCGCCGTACAGCGACGCGCAGCAGGGCGGGGGGCCGGGCGGTCCGGGCAAGCTGCAGTCCGATCTGCAGAGCCTGGTCGCCAAGCTGACATCGGGCAGCACCGCTTCGTCGACCACGAGCACCGACAGCACCGATGGCAGCGATGCCGTCAGCGAACTGGAAAGCACGTTCGCCAATCTGCTGGACAAGCTGAGCGGTGATAGCGGCACCGGCAGCACCGACAGCAGCGGTGCCAACGCCAAGCTGGCGGACTTCCTGCAAGCGTTGTCGTCCAAGGTCGGCGGCAGCGGCACCAGCGGCAGCCTGGTCAACACCACGGTATAAGGAGAAATGTAAATGACAATGCACGACGATCAACACGAGCACAGCCTGGCGGCCGACCTGGGCGCCATGCTCAACCTGGCCAGCGACCGGCGCCAGACCCTGCGCTGGCTGCTGGCCGGCGCATCGGCCTTGCCGGTGCTCGGCTGCGGCGGCGGTGGCAGTGCCAGCGACAGCACCAGCGCAACCACCTCGACCAGCAGCACTACTACCACCACCACGACAACAACGACCACCGGCTCATGCGCGGTGATTCCCGAGGAGACCGGCGGCCCTTATCCGGGCGACGGCACCAACAGCAACGCCAGCGGCGTGGTCAATGTGCTGACGCAGACGGGCGTGGTCCGCAGCGACATCCGCAGCAGCTTCAACGGTCCGACCGGCGTGGCGGCCGGCGTGCCGTTGACGATCAAGCTGCAGATCGTCAACGCCAACGGCAGCTGCGCGGCCTTGCCCGGCTACGCGGTGTACCTGTGGCATTGCGACCGCGACGGCAACTACTCGCTGTATTCGAGCGGCGTGACGTCGGAGAACTATCTGCGCGGCGTGCAGGCCAGCGACACCAGCGGCAACGTCACGTTCCAGACCATCTTCCCGGGCTGCTATTCGGGCCGCATGACGCACGTGCACTTCGAGGTGTACCCGACGCTGGCCAAGAGCACCAGCGCCGCCAACCGCATCAAGACCTCGCAGTTCACCTTCCCGATGGCGACGCTGAACGAGGTCTACGCCACCAGCGGCTACAGCGCCAGCGTGCGCAACCTGGCGCAGATCAGCTACGCCACCGACAACGTCTTCAGCGACGGCACCACGCTGCAGATGGGCGCCGTTACCGGCAACGTCACCGACGGTTACGTGGTGACGCTGACGGTCGGCGTGGCCGGCTGATCAGGACATAAAGCCCAGGTTGCGGTTGCTGAAGTTGACGATGTTGGGGAACACGTCGACGATCTGGGTGGCGCTCAGGCCGAACCAGCTGGCCAGCGTGGCGCCGTATTGGTCGACCGAGGTGGTCGGCAGCAGCGAGCCTGAGCCCACGTCAAGCGAGTGGCCCAAGCCGGTGACAGGCATGCTGCCATAGATGTCCTTGCCCTTGACCGCGCCGCCAATGACGAAGTGATGCGAACCCCAGCCGTGGTCAGTACCGTCGCCATTGCTGGTGAAGGTGCGGCCAAAATCGGAGGCAGTGAACAGCGTCACTTGCTTGCGCAAATCAGTGCCCTGCAGGTTGGCCATTACGCCGTCGAAGTATGCCACCGCGTGTGCCACCCGTGCCAGCAGGGTGGCCTGGTTGACACGCTGGAAATCGTGGGTGTCGAATCCGCCCAGGCTGACATAGAACACCTGGCGCTTGATGCCCAGCGCAGCGCGGCCGCCTATGATGCGCGCCACCGTTTGCAATTGCACCGCCAACGGGTTGACGCTGGCGATTGCCGTCGCTGGATCGGTGTAGAGCGTGGGATTGGGAACGCCAGCCGCACCGTTGGCCAGCATCGCGCTGGCGAGCGTTGCCTGGGAGTTGATGGCGCGCGCAGTGACGGCGGCATATTCCTTCCGGAATGGATCGGACGAGTCGCCGGCGATGATCTGGCGTAGCGGGTTGGCGGACGCAGGCGTCCCGAACAAGGATTCGTTCAGGCGATTGATCGGAACTGCGCTGGTGCCGCCGATCTGGTACTGGCGCACCTGGCGTCCGCTCAGGAAAAGCGCATTGCCTGCGGCGGAAATGTTTGTGAAGGTCGCATTGCTGTTGCCGGAAGCTACGAGGTCGGCGATGCGACCGCCCCAGCCGGACGAAGCGGACGCTTCGGTCTGCAGCGTTTGCCATGTTGCCTGCTGATCGTTGTGCGAGAACAGCCGCGACGGCAAGCCGGCCCCGCCGGCCTTGTATTGCGCGAGCGTGGTCGGCTGAACCAGTGTGCCCACATTGGCGACGATGGCGGCGCGCCCCGCGTCGAACAAGTCCTTGATGGGCCGCAGCGACGGATGCAAGGCAAAGGTACGGCCGGCCTGGGCGCTGAGCGGGGTGATGGGTAGTACGCCGTTGCTGAGACCGACTCCGCGCAGGGCGATGGAGCCGGAATCGGGCGTGGTGCGGAGGCGTACATATTCGCTCCACGAACCGCTGTCGGTCGCCAGCACAGTGTTGAAGGCGTCGTTGCCGCCGTTGAGGAACAGACAGATGATGGCCTTGTAATCGTCCGCTCCCTGCGCGGCGGCGTTGCCCATGGCCGCCAGGTTCAGCGTGAACGGTATGGAGCTGCCGCCCGCCAGCGCCAGCATGTTGCCGACAAAGCTGCGGCGTGATGGATTGTGCTTGTGCATAGATGTCCTTTTATCGCTGCGCCAGATACTCGGGCGAAACCATGGTCAGATAGATAGCCAGATAGACGCGCTTCTTGCGCACGCTGTCGACCTGCGCGGTGTTGGTGCCGATGAATTGCGGGATGGGGAGACCATTGACCGCACTGATGATCTGGCCGCGCAAGGTGGTCGACATGGTCCCGCTAAGCAGCAGCAGATTGAGGTGATCCACCAGTTGCCCGGCGGACGCCACCAAAGCCAGTTCGTCGGTATAGTCGGAGTGTACGTCCTGGTTGTTGCCGAGTCCCACGCCGATCACGGCCTGCATGAAGTTCAGATAGCCTGTCACCGACGGTTCACCGGTGATCTGCATTTCCGGCGCCGCCATGCCGGCGGCCGACAGCGTGGTGTTCGGTGGCGTGTACCCGGGACGGAAGAAGTTAAACACGGACGGCGAGCGCAGCGGCGTCTGGCCGAGACTGCTCAATGGGTCGTCCATGGAGCTCAGCATGAAGCGTCCCGTGGCTGATTTGGCATTGAAGGCGCGCATCCAGTTGGCCAGGCGCAGCACGGGCTCGCGCAGCTTTTTGGCGTTGCCGGTGTCTGCCGCCTCCGGATCCAGCAATACGGCGCTGATCACCGCACGCATGTCGCCGCGCACTCCGGCGCCGTTGTTGGCGAAGGCCGCCGCCACCCTGCCGACATAGGCCGGGCTGGGGTTGCTGCTGACCAGCCGCTGGATCAGCAGGCGTCCGATGAAAGGGCCAACGTTGGGGTGATTGAACAGCGTGTCGAGCGCTACCTTCAGGTCGGCCATGCCTGAAGCACCGGCAGGTGTGCTCACGCCAAGGAAGGACTTGACGGCGGTGGAGTGATAGGCTGGATAGACCTGCATCGGCGTCCAGTCGCGCGCCGGGTCTCCCTTGGTGCCGAAGAAACGTTCCAAGGTCTGGTCGGGGCCGGCCCAGCTCCAACCTGTAAACACCTTGGCCAGGCCCGCCACGTCGTCGTGGGTGTAGGTTTCAATCGGCTTGCCGCCCAGGGTCTTGATACTTGCATCCTGGTTTAGCTGATACAGGCCGATCGTCATCAACTGCATGATTTCGCGCGCGAAGTTCTCGTCCGGAACACGGACGCCCGCCTCTTTCTGGTTGTGAATATGGGACAGGTAGGTGCCCATCATCGGATGCAGCGCCACCCCTTGCAACAGGTCGCGGAAATTGCCGAAAGCGTATTGCGCCAGCATATCGTAATAGCCGGCAACGCCCATCGGGTGACCCACGATATTGCTGTCCGCCAGCGAGACGACGAAAATCTGCGACAGCGCGTAGGTAACGCGCTGGCGTAGTTGATCGTCGCCGGTGATCGCCTGCTTCCAGAACGATTCATATACCTGCCCCTGGCCGACGATGGTGCCGGTCGCTAAAGACGTCGCGATCTGCTGAACGTAGTCGCGATGAAGGGTGCGTGGCTTTTGAAACTCCGCAGCCAGCCAGCTGCTTTTGCCGCTGGCGGCGACCTGGTTGATACTGGCGGTAGTAGGGCCGAAAGTAGCCTGTGCGAGGAAGTGAGCCGCCTCGGCTGGCGTAACCGGCGCCGCGCTGGTGGTGACGCTGGACAGTGTGATTGTTGCGGCGCCGCTGCGGACTCGATCTCCGCTGGTAACGCCACTGCTGGTTTTGCCGTTGGTGTCGACGGCTGCGTACGCCGGAGCGCCATTGTTGCCATTGTTGCCACTGCCTGCGCCACATGCAGTCAGTAGCATGCCGATCACCAAACCGGCGACCGGCTTCAAATTCTTACGGTTCATAAATAGCCTTTGGGAAATCCAGAGGCGTCGATTGTAAGATAGCGAACTCAGTCGTTAAAAAAATTGTTCATTTGTGTGCAGATAATTGTCACAATTTGACAATTAATTATCCGATGATGAGCGCCAATGGCGGCACGTTGCGCGAACTTTCGATTTAACAATTAACATTTATTTTGGTAAATGTAACTTGCGCGCAACGTTAAATTAACACCTTGACTGCATTACTGCTTGACGCAATCGACAAAGTAGCCGCGCTTGCCGTCCACTTCGCGCTTGACCAGCCCGTGCACGTCGGTTTCGAAGCCGGGGAAACGTTCGTTGAAGTCGCGCGCGAAGCGCAGGTAGTCGACGATGGTCTTGTTGAAGCGCTCGCCCGGGATCAGCAGCGGAATGCCCGGCGGGTAGGGCGTCAGCAGGATGGACGTGATGCGGCCTTCCAGCTCGTCAATGGCGACGCGCTCGATCTCGCGGTGCGCCATCTTGGCGAAGGCGTCCGACGGCTTCATCGCCGGGATCATGTCCGACAGGTACATCTCGGTGGTCAGGCGCGCCACGTCGTAGGCCTTGTAGAAGTCGTGGATCTGCTGGCACAGGTCGCGCAGGCCCATTTTTTCGTAGGTCGGGTTGGCGGCCGCGAATTCCGGCAGGATGCGCCACATCGGCTGGTTCTTGTCGTAGTCGTCCTTGAACTGCTGCAGCGCCGTCAGCAGCGTGTTCCAGCGGCCCTTGGTGATGCCGATGGTAAACATGATGAAGAACGAGTACAGGCCGCACTTCTCGATGATCACGCCGTGCTCGGCCAGGTACTTGGTGACGATGGACGCCGGAATGCCGGACTCGGCGAACTGGCCGTCCAGCGACAGGCCCGGATTGACGATGGTGGCCTTGATCGGATCCAGCATGTTGAAGCCCGGCGCCAGCTTGCCGAAGCCGTGCCAGTCGTCCTCGGCGCGGATGACCCAGTCTTCGCGCGAGCCGATGCCTTCCTCGGCGAATTCCTGCGGGCCCCAGACCTGGAACCACCAGTCCTTGCCCCATTCCTGGTCGATCTTCTTCATCGCGCGGCGGAAGTCCAGCGCTTCGAGGATGGACTCTTCCACCAGCGCGGTGCCGCCCGGCGCTTCCATCATCGCCGCCGCCACGTCGCAGGAAGCGATGATCGAGTACTGCGGCGAGGTCGAGGTGTGCATCAGGTAGGCCTCGTTGAAGGCGTCGCGGTCCAGCTTGACCGTTTCCGATTCGCGCACCAGCACTTGCGAGGCCTGCGACAGGCCGGCCAGCAGCTTGTGCGTCGACTGGGTCGAAAAGATCATCGACTCCTTGGCGCGCGGACGGTCCTTGCCGATCGCGTGCATGTTCTTGTAGAAGTCGTGGAAGGTGGCGTGCGGCAGCCACGCTTCGTCGAAGTGCAGCGTGTCGATCTGTCCGTCCAGCATCTCGCGCAGGGTTTCCACGTTGTAGACCACGCCGTCGTAGGTCGACTGGGTGATGGTCAGGATGCGCGGCTTCTTGTTTACCGCTTCGCGCGCGAACGGGTTGGCCTCGATCTTGCGCATGATGCTTTCCATCGTGAACTCTTCCAGCGGAATCGGTCCGATGATGCCCAGATGGTTGCGGGTCGGCATCAGGAATACCGGAATCGCGCCGCACATGATGATCGAGTGCAGGATGGACTTGTGGCAGTTGCGGTCGACCACGACGATGTCGCCCGGCGCCACCGTCGAGTGCCAGACCATCTTGTTCGAGGTCGACGTGCCGTTGGTGACGAAATAGCAATGGTCGGCGTTGAAGATGCGCGCGGCGTTGCGCTCGGACGCGGCCACCGGACCGGTGTGGTCCAGCAGCTGGCCCAGCTCTTCGACGGCGTTGCAGACGTCGGCGCGCAGCATGTTTTCGCCGAAGAACTGGTGGAACATCTGGCCGATCGGCGACTTCAGGAAGGCCACGCCGCCCGAGTGGCCGGGGCAGTGCCACGAGTAGGAGCCGTCGTTGGCGTAGTGCACCAGCGCGCGGAAGAACGGCGGCGACAGGCCGTCCAGGTAGGACTTGGCTTCGCGGATGATGTGGCGCGCCACGAATTCCGGCGTGTCCTCGAACATGTGGATGAAGCCGTGCAGCTCGCGCAGGATATCGTTGGGGATGTGGCGCGAGGTGCGGGTTTCGCCGTACAGGTAGATCGGGATGTCGGCGTTCTTGTAGCGGATCTCTTCGACGAAGGCGCGCAGCGACTTCAGCGCGACATCGGTTTCCTCGGCCGAGCCGGCGCCGAATTCCTCGTCGTCGATCGACAGCACGAAGGCCGACGCGCGCGATTGCTGCTGGGCAAACTGGGACAGGTCGCCGTAGCTGGTCACGCCCACCACTTCCATGCCTTCTTTTTCCATCGCATCGGCCAGGGCGCGGATGCCCAGGCCAGACGTGTTCTCGGAACGGAAATCCTCGTCAATGATGACGATGGGGAAACGAAATTTCATGCATGTCTCCAAAAAAGCAAGCCGCCCCGGCAAAGGTGCAGGGGCGGACAGGGCGCGACCCTTCAGGTGAACGGGCCGCAAAAAAATAAGAACGGGATTCTCGCAGAAATAGCGCCGCTGCGGGAAAAAATTATCGTAACAGAATGCATGAGTAGCATGACGCCCCTGTGACAGGCGTCATGCCGTTCATATAATGTTGCTTAGTGACCGCCCAGCAGCGCGCCGATCGGATCGACGTGGAACCAGGCGAACGCGCCCAGCGCGATGCCGACGCCGGCCACGCCGTAGGCCAGGCCCATCATCCACTTCTTGCGGGTCAGCAGCGTGATGGCCGCCAGCGAAATGGCGATCTGCTCGGCCGTGGTCGCCAGCGCCCACTGGTGGTGCTGGTGCATGGCCTCGTCCGACTTATGGTTCCATTCCTTGGACGACTCTTCCCACTTCTCCGCATCCTTCTTGATGTCTTCCTTTTCGCCCTTGTAGCGGGCCACCTCGGCCTCGTAGCGTTTCGGGTCGACGCCCGGCAGCGTCATCGCCAGCTCGGCCAGGTTTTGCTTGCTGGACTTGGCCTGGTAGTAATTCCAGCTGTTAGCGGCCTGGGTCTTGTCGATCGCCGCGTTGTTCTTGAACAGCGCAGCGTCATTCTGCGTGGCGCCGCCCAGGTAGCCGAAGGTGGCGCCCACCGTGGCCAGGATGGCCGTCATGACGGCAATGTTGTTCGAAAAGCCATCGCTGCCGTGGGCCGCGTGTTCGACCGCGTGATCGTGCGGTCCGTGTACGTGAAAACCATCGCCTGACATTGCTGTTGATTCCTTGATGAAGTTGAAGATAGGACTTACGCCTTGCGGCGCAGTGTAACAAAAGCGTAGGACAAACCGGCGGATTCCGAAACGTGCGGCTCGCGGGCGGTCTCTTCCCACTCCGACGGCGCCAGGGCGGGGAAGAAGGCGTCGCAGGCGAAGCTGCCGCTGATTTCAGTGATGACCAGCTTGTCGGTCGCCGGCAGCGCCTGCTTGTAGATCTCGGCGCCGCCGATCAGGTAGCCTTCGGCGCCGTCCAGCAGCGCGATGGCCGCGTCGATGGAGCCGACCGCTTCCACGCCGTCGTGGCGCCAGTCCGCGTTGCGGGTGATGACGATGTTGCGGCGGTTCGGCAGCGGCCGGCCGATGGAATCGAAGGTCTTGCGGCCCATGATGATGGGATGGCCTGTGGTCAGGCGCTTGAAATGCGCCAGATCCTCCGGCAGCTTCCACGGCAGGGTGTTGTTGATGCCGATGCCGCGCTGGGCGTCCATGGCGACGATGATGGTTAGTGTGCTCATTTTTCGATGCTATCCGATGCAGAGCCAACATTATCGTTCAAATTGCCATGCTATTGGGCGGCCGATTGCGTCACCTTGTCGTGCAGCAGGCGGGCGAATTCCGCCAGGTCCTGCGGATTCATGTCCGACACGGCCGAGTACTGCATGCCGTCCTGCGACCAGCGCAGCAGGTGGAAGCCCTGGCGCGCGGCGGCGCGCGGCGCGCTGTCGCGGCCGCCGGCGTCGGGCCAGACGTACAGGTTCATGATGTGCTGGCGGTGGCGGTAGGCCAGCGCCGCCACCGGACGCCGCTGCAGGTAGTCCAGCCGGCCGCCGACCAGCGTATAACCGTGCGCCGCCAGGTCGTAGACCGGCGGGGAAAAATCGAGCTTGCCGGCGAACCAGGGCTTGACCGTGTGCTGGTCGGTCGAGGCGACGTCGGCCAGGTGGTCCGGCATCAGCGCGCGGAAGTGGCTGGCGACCAGTTCCTGCTCCACCAGCTCGTTGGCCGACGGCTGGCCCAGGTACAGCGTCAGCGTGACGGCGAAGGCGGCCGTCGCGGCGCCGGCCAGGCCGAGGTTGATCCATGCCCACGGCCAGGCGCGCCGGCTGCGCTGGCCTTGCGCATCGGCCTGGCGCGGACGCTCGGCCTGCAGCGCCGCGTGGATGCGGCGCTTCAGGTGTTCGGGCGCGGCGTGGCGCGTCGCCTGCGTCGCGATCTGGTCCTGCAGCGCCCGCAGTTCCGCCAGCGCGGCCTGGCAGGCGGCGCACGACGCCAGATGGCCCTCGATCTGGCGCAGGTCGGCCGCGCCGAGTTCGGCGTCCAGATAGGCCGACATCATTTCCTGGCTGTGCTTACAGTCCATCCTGTTCTCCGTGCTTCAGGTAGGCCAGCAGCAGCTTGCGCGCGCGGGCCAGCCGCGACATCACCGTGCCGATCGGCGTTTCGGTTACTTGCGCGATCTGCTTGTATGACAGATCGTCCATCTCCTTCAGTACCAGCACCTCGCGGAACGCCCGCGGCAGCTGCGCCAGCGCGGCGTTGACGGTGCGGCAGGTGTCGCGGCTGGCGGCGATGGCGGCCGGGTCGCCGGCGTCGTCGTCCTGCTCGCCGTCGCCATGCAGTTCCTCGTCGTAGCTGACGTCGCCGCGCTGGGCCTGGCCGTCGCGCAGCGCCGTGTAATAGGTGTGGCGCACGATGGTCAGCAGCCATGCGCGCACGTCGCCGCCGCGAAAGCCGTCGCCAAAGCGGAAGGCGCGCAGATAGGCGCTCTGCACCAGATCATCGGCGTCGTGCTCGTTGCGTGTCAGCCAGCGGGCCAGGTTGTAGGCCGCGTCCAGGTGCGGCATGGTCATCGCCTCGAACCGCGCGGTTTTGTCGTCGTCGCCCAAATACTTGTCCATCGTAGTGATCCAGTGGATGAAGACTCGGTGGGATGCGGTTTTATTCCCGGTTCAAAAATAAAAAAATAAACGGGAATAATCTCGCTGCGCTCCGGGTTTTAGCCGGTACGAGCGACGCCCGCAGATTATGCCATGGGCGCCGTCTTTTCAATCTGACCACGGAGCACATCATGATGGATCGCAGGGGATTTATACGGTTGACGGCAGTCGGCGGGGGCGCCGTTTTCATGTCCGGCCTGTACGGCACGGCGCTGGCCGACACCGGCTATGAGGATTTTTACTTCGTCCAGCTGTCCGATTCGCACTGGGGCTACAAGGGCCCGGCCAATCCGGACGCGCACAACACGCTCAAGCTGGCGGTTGACAGCGTCAACGCGCTAACGGTGCCGCCAGAGTTCATCGTCTTCACCGGCGACCTGACGCATACCACCGACGATCCGGCCGAGCGCCGCCGGCGCATGGCGGAGTTCAAGCAGATCGTCGGCGGGCTGAAGGTCAAAACGGTGCATTTCCTGGCGGGCGAGCACGACGCCTCGCTCGACAACGGCGCCGCGTTCCAGGAATTCTTCGGACCGACGCACTACAGCTTCGACCACAAGGGCGTGCACTTCATCGCCCTCGACAACGTCTCCGATCCCGGCGCGCGCATCGGCGAGGCGCAGCTGGCGTGGCTGAAGGCGGATCTGGCGAAGCAAGCCAGGGACGCGCGCATCGTCGTGCTGACGCACCGGCCGCTGTTCGACCTGGCGCCCAAGTGGGACTGGGCCACGCGCGACGGCGACCAGGCCGTCGCGCTGCTGATGCCATATTCGAACGTGACCGTGTTCTACGGCCATATCCACCAGGAGAACCACCACATGAGCGGCCATATCGCCCATCACGCGGCCAAGTCGCTGATCTTCCCGCTGCCGGCGCCGGGTTCGCAGCCCAACCGCGCGCCGCTGCCGTGGGACCCTGCGGCGCCGGGCAAGGGCCTGGGATTCCGCGAAGTGGAAGCGGAAGCGAAGCCCGTGGGCTACCAGATCACCGAATTCCCTGCGATGAAAGGATAAGTCATGGTGTCGACAAAACGAAGGCTGCTGGTCAGCGCGCCGCTGGCGCTGGCGGTGCTGGGCGTGGTGCAGGCCAAGGCGAAGGAACGCGTCATCAAGATCGAGGCGCGCAAATTCCGCTTCGCGCCCAATGTGATCGAGTTGAAGAAGGGTGAGGCGGTGGTGCTGGAGCTGACCGCGCTGGACTTCCCGCACGGCTTCAGTCTGCCGGACTTCAAGATCCGGGCCGATCTGGTGATGGGCAAGCCGGTGCAGGTGAGATTGAAGCCGGACCAGGTGGGGCAATTCGGCTTCTTGTGCGATAACTTCTGCGGCAGCGGCCACGAGGAAATGGCCGGCACGATTATCGTCAAGGCTTGAGTTACTCCAGGCCTTGGGTGGGGTTGACGCGCACGTACTGGTCCTGGTTGCGTTTTCTGCGCCACCAGTTCCTGCAGCTGGAACCGTCGCAGGAGGCGAGGTTGCCCAGGCAGTCGGCAGCATCGCAGGCGTCGCCCGCACTACAGGGCAAGTCGGGCAGGTCGCAGGGCAGGTCGCAAAAGCCGGCCTGTGCCAGGTGTCGTGTGGTCATGCCGCGCGGCGCTGCGGCCGGCGGACAAGGACGATGCTGGCGATGCATGTCGCCGCAATCGCCCATACGGCGGTTCAGCAGGGCCAAGCCGACGCGCAATCCATACCGTGCGATTACGCGTTGGCCGTAAGCTGAGCAGCTGTCACGGCCTGTATGGACGCGGAACGCGCAGGAAAAACCCTTCAGCCGAGACAGGTAGCGTCGATAAAACGCGATGGCGGCGAGGGCGAGCCGTTTCATGCGGCGTCGTGGAAGGCCAGTATGTCGGCGGCCAGCGTCTGAGGGATCTCCAGCGGGATCATGTGGCCGCTGCCTTCGTGCATGCTCAAGCGGGCGTGGGGCAGGCGGGTGTGCATGTCGCGCAGGATGGCGGCATCCACCAGTTGGTCGCCTTCCGCGCCGACGATCAGGACCGGGCAGGCGATCTCCGATAGCCGGTCCATCAGGTCGGGGCGCTCCATGGAGGCGGTGAACTGCGCCAGCAGCACGTCCTTACCCAGGTCCAGCGCCATCTGCTGGATGACGTCGACGATGGACTGGTCTTCGAAGTGGTCCGGATGCAGCACTTCGCGCAGGCGCTGGCGCGTCATGCCGCTGTAGGCATTGCGCTCCAACATGGGGATGATGCGCCGGCGGGTCTGGATTTCAGCGTCGCTCAGCCCACGGGCGGAGTTGGCGATCAGCACCAGCGACTGGACCCGCTCCGGATGCGCCAGCGCGTGCTCGATCGCCAGGTAGGCGCCCAGCGAGAACGCCACCAGATGGGCGGACGGCGCGCTATGCGCCGAAATCAGCTGCTGCATCTGCGCGCGCGTGCGCGCCTTGTGCAGCGGGACGTGATTGAATTCGAAGCCGTCTCCCAGCGACGGCGTCAGGCGGGACCACATCCTCTCGTCGCACAAGGTGCCGGGGATGAAGTCCAGCCGCGTCATACCGCCATCGGCGCGGTGATTGGCGCGTGGTGCTGGTAGCCTTCCAGCGAGAAGTCGGACGGCTCGACCTTTTCCAGCCATTCCGGCTCGTACTTGCCGGTCTTGGCGAAATCCGGCACGCGGTCGGAGATGATGAAGCGCGGCGCCGGGAACGGCGTGCGGGTCAGCTGTTCCTTGACCATGTCCATGTGATTTTCATAGATATGCGCGTCGCCGATGAAGTAGGTGAACCAGCGCGGCGTGTAGCCGGTCAGGCGGCCGACCAGGTGCATCAGCGCGGCGCCTTCGGCCAGGTTGAACGGCGTGCCCAGGCCCAGGTCGTTCGAACGGACGTAGAGGCACATCGACAGCTCGCGCGTGGCCGGATTCGGAATGAACTGGTACAGCAGGTGGCAGGCCGGCAGCGCGACCGAGTCCAGCACCGCCGGATTCCAGCCGTGGAACAGGATGCGGCGGCTGGACGGATTGTTGACGATGGTGTCCAGGCACTCGCGCAGCTGGTCGATGGCCTTGTGCAGCAGGACCTTGGTCACGCCTTCATCCTCGATTTGCGAAATCAGGCGGAAGCCGTTCTTCTGCGCGTCGGCGATTTGCGCCGGCTGGTCGACGGCGATCAGCTTGAAGCCCGGCCATTGGCGCCACTGCACGCCGTAGACCGGGCCGAGGTCGTCCTCGCCGAGGCGGTAGGGATTATCCAGCCACTGCTTGTTTTCGTTGGCGTTCTGGTCCCAGACCTTGCAGCCCAGCGCGCGGAAGTCGGCGGCGCTGCGGGAGGCGCGCAGGAACGCGCACAATTCGCCGACCACGGACTTGAATGCCAGCTTCTTGGTGGTCACGGCGGGAAAACCGTCATTCAGCAGATCGAAGCGCATCATCGCGCCCGGCACGCTTAAGGTGCGGATGCCGGTGCGGTTATCTTGCCAGCTGCCCGTGTCGAGGACGGTCTGAATCAATTCCTGGTATTGCTGCATTCAATTCTCCAACAGGCGCGGGGCGCATAAAGGTGCTTATTTTATCAGTCGGCCGGCGGGTTGCGTACGCCCAGCTCAAGGGCCCGGCGAGTGCTCCAAACGATCCAGCAGTGCATAAAAAACAACACTCGAAGAGATATTTGACAAGCGAAGACCAAAAAGTTGTTTAATTGGATAGTCTTTATGATATTTACATATCATGGTTTTTTATAATCCAATAACTCTGGGGTTGGAAAATGAAATCTATGCGCGTGCTAACGTACTTAATTTTTGTTTTGCTGTTTTCAGGGTGTGCAACGGTGTCGCGGGAGGGGACTGGTGAATCATATCGCCAGAAGGATTTGCCCACGACTGAACGCGTAGAGCCCCCACCAGCCCCTGCGCCTGCTCCAGCCCCTGCGCCCGCTCCAGCGCCCACCACCCGGCCGGGTGCCAGTGTGTCGACCGGTTCAATAAATATCACGCCGTTTTCTCAGTACTCCGACGGCGATAGTTCAGGTGCGGCGGACGGCGGCCGATTTACTAACTCGTATACCCGGCTCAAAATAGATTCGCACATAATTTCCGACGGGGACGGCGGAAGTAGTTCGAAGCCGCTGGCTTATGATGAGAGAAATTGGTTCGTACGATACTTCGTTGGAAAAAAATTTGACTCCAACCTCTCGGTGAAAATCAAGGTCGGTGAGTATGAGACGACGGTGCCATTGGTAACCGTAAGCCACCAGAGCACAACGGAAGGGGAGCAATGGTCCAGGAGCATTTCCCGGCTGTTACTCGATTTTCCGCTTTTCCTGGTTCGGCCCGATGGGGAAGCAAGTATTCCTACCTTTCAAATAAAAATGGCGGGCACGAAAGAGTACTCCAGTAACATGGCTGGGAAAGCCTTGGATCTCGTCACCTCCACATTACAAGATGTTTCGCCCGACAGTGGTGTCCTGACAAAACTTACAGCCCAGTCGGCTAAAAACAAATCTCAAGCGATCGATGCAGCTATCGGAAAATTATTTTCCAATGGAATCCGTGAAGAACAGATTGTTCACCGCGATCTGCGCATGTGGAACGCCAATGGTGGCATGGCGCTCACTTTCATACTCCCAACAGAGAGCAGCTGGAACGAAAAAGCCGGCGCCATAGGAACGTGGAAAATATCCTTTGAAGAACCTCGCCCATCGATCTTTGGCGACTGGCGGATATGCGCAGAGGAGAACCAAAAAATTCGATGCGCGTCGTCTCGTACCGAGGCGCTGAAAAGAATTCATAAAGAGCTGTCCTTTAACCAAGTATTGAATTATCCGCTCATCAAGTCAAATAAAGAGTTGGGGACGATTTCTGCGTATATTCTTCAGCAGGATTGGTATGGGAAGTCCATGTCGGAATTTAATAGCGCGTTGGATAATGACGGTCCCATTGCGGAATCCATGTGTTTGAAGATAAAAAATAGCATCGTCAATCTGGGTCTTAATAACGACGACGCGGACATCGTCACTTGGAGCTTCATCAATGGGTTCCCTTGGGCGAAAAAGATGCACAAGGATGCGTTCAAAGCGCTGCGGGCCGACGGCGCGGACAATAGCTGCGCTCAGTCCTTGAAGAAAATAGACGGGAATCGAATCTAAGTCATCGCTGCAGCCGATCCATTGGAGTGATAAATGTCGATAAATTTGCGTAACACATTGATGGCCGCGGTGATGTTCTTGCCGAATATTTCTTTGGCTCATGATTCATTTCCCCGAAATATGCCTATTAATCCGCCCCTTGGTGAAGCGGAGCGAGATAGCGAGAAATTAAAGTTGTTAACAGAACGAGGACGACGTGTTGGTGTGCCAGAAAAGACCATTGAAGCAGCCAAGAGTGTGGTCTTTAAAAAATACATGTGGAATAAACTGGATATAAAGGTGTGTTTTTGGAATGGGGAAGAGGCCGACCAGAATGAAATTATGCAAACCGCCTCGGTTTGGGAGAACGCCGTTCCGGATATAAAATTTGTTTACAAAGTGAACGGAAAAAATCGCATCTGTAACTTGTCCGATATGAGCGACAGCGATAGGATCGCCGATATCCGCATTAATTTGAACGCGAACGATCCACGTCCACTATGGAACGCCGATGAGGACAAAAATGGTGATTGGTCTTATGTCGGAACCCAAGTTTATCAAGATGTACGTTATCCGACCACGATGAACCTGGTGGGATCCATGCGGATGAAGAGCTATGATAAGGCCAATTACAAATTCAACGTCAGACACGAGTTTGGGCACGCCTTGGCGCTGATGCACGAGCACCAGCGCGAAGCTTGCAAGGGGTGGTTTAACATCAAGGAAATTGCCAAGGACACTGGCTGGACCGAAGCGCAGGTAAAACACCAGGTGGAGTCGTTGCCGGACAGTGGGAATTTGTACCAATTTATCGGCGCTTATAACCAGAATTCCATTATGCAATATAATTTCTATCCAAACTGGTATGCTCCCGATCGGCTGGGGAAAGTAAATCCATGCAAACGCCGGGATCAGGTTACCGATCTATCGGAATTGGATAAAATCGCTGTGGCGTTTATCTATGCCCCAGCTTTGAACGAGACGCCGGAGCGGCGGAAGTTCATCGCTGAAAACAGGATAAATATTCACTATCCTGAGGGGGGCTCCGCGCCGAAGGACGGCTCGAATGAGGCCGAGAAGGTCCAGGTTGCGGCGTCGTTGGAACGGTTTGCGATTAAAATTCGCGTGCCCGAAAGAATATCAATTCAAGTCTACCCGCATGAACAGGACAAAGACATCGTCCTGCGCGCGGTGTCGAATCTCGGATATCCGGTTCTTGACGGCAAAGGTAATATCATAAGAAGTGTGTCGAGCAACGTCACCAAGTTCCTGATGAAGGATCCGACTACCACGGTGTTCTACACTGAAGATGTTTCAGATTTTGACGCGCGTTTCGTCGCCTGGAGTTTAATCAGGCAGGGCGTCAATATCAAAAGCATTCAAAAATATTATCCCGCGCCTCAAAATGGCTATGCGCAGAGACGAAATCTCATCCAGATCGGTGCCAGCATCAAAGCCCGCGGCCTTAGAGTCTTGACTGAGGACCAAATACTGACTGCGCCGCTACCGATGTATGGAGCGGCCGAATAAAGACAGGCCAGGAGTGCGAATCTTCGGCCGCCTGGCATGCTCGAAGCCTATTGTCAGCGGCCCCCTGGTTTGACCTTGCGAGCTGCGGATTTGGCGGCGGAATTGCCGGCTGAGCGTGCCAATGACTTTGCGCCCCTGCCTCCGGTGACGACGACCGCGCCCTTGGGCGCAGTGGCCTGTTTGCCGCCGTCATACGTGCGGCCGGCGGAGCGGGCACCGCCGGCTGTCTTGGGCGATGCTCGAGGGGGCTCCCAGGTACCTAGAGAGGCATCGCCGCCGGCGGGGCGGGCCACCGTGACGGCCTTGCCTGCCGCGAGCGCGTTGCCTGCCGCTGCCTTGCCGCCGGCAGGCCCGGTGAAGGAACGCTTCTTTTTGGCCGGGGCCTCGGCCGCCATTTTTTTGGCGGCCGCGATGGCGGCGCCTTTCGGCCCGGTTTCCGGTACGCGGTGGTCGGCCTCGAAACCCGGTTCCTCCTGGCGCGCTATGACCTGGCGGGTCAGCGTTTCGATGGCCTTCAATATCTCGACTTCATCGGCGCACACCAGCGACACCGCTTCGCCCTCCATGCCGGCGCGGCCGGTGCGGCCGATGCGGTGGATGTAGTCCTCCGCCACGGTCGGCAGGTCGAAGTTGACCACCTGCGGCAGCGCCTCGATATCGAGTCCGCGCGCGGCCACGTCGGTCGCCACCAGCAGTTGCACCTCGGCCTTCTTGAAGCGCGCCAGCGCCTTCAGGCGGGCCGGCTGCGTCTTGTCGCCGTGGATGGAGTCGGCCGAAATGCCGTGCTCCTGCAAGGTTTTGACCAGCGTCTCGACGCCTTTGCGGGTCTTGACGAACACCAGCACCTGGCCCCATTGCAGCTTCCTCAGCAAATGCAGCAGCAGCTCGGGCTTGCGGCGCTTGTCGGTCGGGATCAGCCACTGGCGCACGGTCTTGGTCGCGGTGTTGCTGGCGCTGACCTGCACCGAGACAGGATCCTTCAGCATGCCGCCGGCCAGCTTGCGGATCTCGTCCGAGAACGTGGCCGAGAACAGCAAGGTCTGGCGCTTCTTGGGCAGCGCCGCCAGCAGGATGTCCAGGTCGCGCTCGAAACCCAGGTCCAGCATGCGGTCCGCCTCGTCCAGCACCAGCGTTTGCAGCAGGGTGAAGCTGATCGCGCCCTGGTCGTGCAGGTCGATCAGGCGGCCCGGCGTCGCCACCAGCACGTCCAGGCCCTTGCGCAGCTTGGTGATCTGCGGTTCGATCGGCACGCCGCCATAGGCCACGGCGGACTTCAGCGGCAGGTTGCCGCCATAGGTGCGGAAGCTTTCGTAGACCTGCTCGGCCAGCTCGCGCGTCGGCACCAGCACCAGGCAGCGCACGGCTTTCGGCTCGGTCACGCCTTCCATGGTCAGGCGCTGCAGGATGGGCAGGGCGAAGCCGGCGGTCTTGCCGGTACCGGTTTGCGCCGCCGCCATCAGGTCGCGACCCGCCAGCACTGCGGGAATGGCTTGCTTCTGGACGGGCGTAGGCTGCTTGTAGCCCAGCGTGTCCAGCGTGCGCTGTATGGGGTCGATCAGGCCGAGGGCTTGGAAGGTCATGATATATGCAGTAAAACGAAAAGAGGGCGCAGTGTAGCCGGTTGGCCCGGCTTGTGCGAAATTAGTTGACGAGCGCGTCGGACCACAAGGCCAGGATTTCACGCACGCGGTCGTCCGGCATGTTCAGCAGGTTGTCGCCGATGTAGAGCTCCACCGAGCTGCGGCCGGGCAGCGCGGCGTGGCTGGCGGCGTTGAACAGCCACACGCCATGGCGCTCGGCGATGCTGTTGCGGAGTTCGTTGGCGCGCTCGCGGCTGACCGGCAGATGCAGGTGCAACATGCTGGCCTGCGGCTGTGCCGGATTCGGCACCAGCAGCGGAAAGTCGCGCAACTGCTCGTACAGCCACCGCGTGCGGCGGAAGTAGTCGGGCATTGCCTTCAGCCGCGCATCGAACTGCATCGCCGCCGCCACCACGTACGGCGTGCGCTGGTAGACGTTGCCGCCCTGGCGGCGGAACCACTCCTGCGCCTTGGCGACGAAATCCGCGCTGCCCAGCAGCATGGCGCCGCCCATGCCGCCTATGCCTTTGTACATCGAGACGTAGACCGTATCGAAGCCGGCCGCGATCTCGGCGGCGGGGCGGCCGTATGCGGCGGCGGTTTCCCACAGGCGGGCGCCGTCCAGGTGCAGGTGGATGGCCCGCTCGCGGCAGTAAGCCTTGATCGCCGCCAGTTCGTCCCAGCTCGGGCATTGGCCGCCGATTTCGCGCATCGGCAGTTCCAGCGTGGCAGCGCCCAGCTTGTCCGGGATGCCTTTCAGCTCCTCAAGCGTCCACGGACGGTGCTGGTCGCCTATCTGCAGCGCGTGAAAGTGGTCGAACAGCTGGTGGTTGCCGCGCTCGTGGCGCAGGATGTGCGACGTCGGATGCAGCGCCACCAGCTTGCTGCCGCGTTCCGCGCAGGCGATGCGCAGTGCGGTCGCCTGTACCATCGTGCCGGTGATGCAGAATAGCGCCGCCTCGAAGCCCAGCAAGCCGGCCACCTTCTGCTCGAATTGCTGGATCAGCGGGCCGTTGCCGTAGGTGTCGTGCGCCACGCCGTTGGCCTCGCACCATGCCGACATCGCCGCAAACAGCTGCGCGGGCGACGGCTGGCGATGGCCGGGAAGATGGGTTGTGCAGCTGAGCCGCAATTCGGCGTCGGTCAAGGCGTTCTCCTGAAAGAGAGAATGTTACCGGCTTTTTGCCTCGGCGGCCAAAAAACCGGCTTTGCGATAGTGTTCGTCATAGTCCGGCGACAGGGTGCCCATCATCCGGTCCCAGAACAGGAAGTACCAGCCATAGTTGTAGCGGCCCCGCGCGTGGTGGGTGTTGTGCGCCGTGGAAGTGTTGATCCACCGGCCCAGCCAGTGCCGCGACAGCGCGCGCGGGAACAGCTCATAGCCGAGATGCGTGTACACCGCGAAGATCGTATTGAACCACGTGAAGATGAACAGAGACCAGAACGTCACCGGCAACAGCAACAGGATCACGATGCTGGCGCCGCTGTCGATCACCGCTTCCAGCGGGCTGATCGAGTAGGTGGACCAGGGGCTGGTGTTGGTGGACAGGTGATGGGTGCGGTGCGCCCAGCGAAACAGCCGGCGGTGGTGCATCAGCCGGTGCGTCCAGTAGAACCAGGTATCCTGGATCAGTATCATCAACATGACGACGGCGGCGATAAAGCCCCATCCGCGGCCGTAGGCATGCACGCTTTGGTAGAAGTGGGCGTGCCGGCCGAGGCCCAGCGCAAAGGCCACTGGCATCACGCTGCCGAGCACTACGATGCTGACGATCGAAGTCAAGACCTCGCGCCGGATCTGCGGAATACCGACCGCCTTCGCCTGCAAGCGCTGCCGGCGACCCGGCCGGAAGCGCCACCACAGCCAGAGCGCGGTGAAGACGCCGACCACCACCAGGTAGTGCCAGGCCGTCTGCAGGATAGTGCGCGCAAGGTTGTCCAGCATGGCGTTCCCTTGAAATTAAGATAACCCGATGCTAAGGCCGGTTGCGCCGGCCGTGCTTATGATTTGATTAACGCGTTGATTAATGCGGCTGGTGTTCGACGTGGACGTTGTGGAACTGCAGCGCCGCCAGGTTGGCGTAGATGCCGCCCAACGCCACCAGCGACGCGTGGGTGCCGGTTTCCACAATCCGGCCGTCTTCCATGACGATGATACGGTCGGCGCGCTGCACGGTCGCCAGGCGGTGCGCGATGATGACCGTGGTGCGGCCGACCATCGCCGCTTCCAGCGCTTTTTGCACCAGGCGCTCGGATTCCGCATCCAGCGCGCTGGTCGCTTCGTCCAGCAGCAGCAATGGCGGATTTTTCAGCAAGGCCCGCGCGATCGCGATGCGCTGGCGCTGGCCGCCGGACAGGCGCACGCCGCGCTCGCCCAGGAAGGACTGGTAGCCCTGCGGCAGACGCTCGATGAATTCATGGGCGGCGGCCAGCTTGGCCGCCTGGATCACCTCGGCGTCGGTGGCGCCGGCGCGGCCGTAGCGGATGTTTTCCATCGCGTCGGCCGAGAAGATCACCGTATCCTGCGGCACGATGCCGATGGCGCCGCGCAGCGTGTGCAGCTCGAGCTGGGTGATGTCCACGCCATCGAGCTTGATGCTGCCGCTCTGCGGATCGTAGAAGCGCAGGAACAGCTGGAACAGCGTGGTCTTGCCGGCGCCGGAAGGACCGACCACGGCCACCGTTTCACCCGGCTTGATGTCCAGCGACAGGTGGCCCAGCGCCGCCGTATCGGGGCGCGAAGGATAGGAGAAGGTCACGTCGTGCAGGCTCAGTGCGGCGCCGTTGGCGGCGCGCGGCGGCAGCGCCAGCGGCTGGGCCGGCGACTGGATATTCGATTTGACCGACATCAGTTCCAGCAGGCGCTCGGTGGCGCCGGCGGCGCGCTGCGCTTCGCCCATCACTTCGGACAGCGCGCCGATGGCGCCGGCGACGATGGAGGCGTACAGGATGAACTGGCCCAGGTCGCCGCCGGTCATCGAGCCGGCCAGCACGGCGTGCGCGCCCAGCCACAGCACGAAGACGATGGTGCCGAACACCAGCACGATGGCGATCATGGTCAGCAGCGCGCGCGCGCGGATGCGGCGCATGGCGGTGCCGAACGCGCCTTCGACCGAGGCGCCGAAGCGGGTCGATTCGATTTTCTCGTGCGTGAACGCCTGCACCGTCGGCATGGCGTTGAGGATTTCGCCGGCCATGGCCGAGGCGTCGGCGATGCGGTCCTGCGAATCGCGCGACAGCTTGCGCACGCGGCGGCCGAACATCACGATCGGCAGCACGGTCAGGATCAGCAGGCCGATGATGATGGCGGACAGCTTGGCGCTGGTCACGAACAGCATCACCAGGCCGCCGATGAACAGCAGCACGTTACGCAGCGCCATCGAGATGCTGGTGCCGACGACCGCCTGGATCAGCGTGGTGTCGGTGGTGATGCGCGACAGGACTTCGCCGGTCTGCGTGGTCTCGAAGAACTCCGGGCTCTGGGTGACGACGTGGTCGTACACCGCGCTGCGGATGTCGGCGGTGACGCGCTCGCCCAGCCAGGAGACGGTATAGAAGCGCGCTGCCGTGGCCAGCGCCAGCACGGTGGCGACCGCGAACAGCGCCAGGAACACCAGGTCCACGTGCTTGATGCTCTTGGCGCCGGTACCGCCGAAGCCCAGGTCAATCATCTGCTTGAAGGCGGCGGGGATCGCCAGCGTGGCGCAGGCGGCGACCACCAGCGCGATGCCGGCCATGACGAATTGGCGCTTGTACGGCAGCAGGAAAGGCGTCAGCCCGCGCAAGGTGGCGAGGCTGCCTTTCTTGGCTTCCCTGGCGGTGTTGGGGGCGGTTGCGGACGGGGTGCTGGCGGTGGTGCTGTTGGTCATCGTGTGGCTGCGGTTTGTAAGTATTCTTTGTTGACGATTCGGGTAGCGCTATATTTTACAGTTTCATCTTTTACAGTTTCATCGGCCGGACGTAACCCGTCATTTCCAGGTAGGCGCGCCCGGCCGGCTTGCCGTCGCGCTCAAGCGTGACGGCGCCCTCCCAGTAAACGGCGCCGGTCGAGCGGCGCGAGTCCAGCTCCTGGTCGTCCTGCAAGGGGACGATCCGCCAGACCGTGCTGCCTGTGGTGAGCTGCGTCGCGACCGGATACTCGGCATTGGTGCGGGGCGAACGCCACCGCCTTTGCGGGGTAAAACTGACCTGGTCCGGCGAGAACTGCGTGATCTTACCGGATGCATCGCGCCATGTCGCGTGCGCCCATAGTTTAGCACCTGTCTTGCTGCGGACCTGGAAAGCCATCAGCGCGCCGCCGTCGGCCAGGTTGGCGCCCACCCAGTCCCAGCCGCTGGCGGCCGGATCGAGGGCCTGGCTGGACCATTCGTGATCGAGCCAGCTGGCGCCGCTGACGGCGACGGCCTTGCCGGCGCGGGTCACCGTCCCGCTGGTGGTCAGCTGCGGCTCGCTGTAGTAGTAGCTGCTTTGCCGTGGTTGCGGTCCTTTGCGCGAATACCCTTGTTCTCCTTGCAGCAGCACCGGCTGCGACGGCGCCAGCTTCAGGTCCAGCTTGAATTCGGCGGCGTCGAGATGTACCTGGTAGCTGCCGTCGGCGGCGCGCGTCATGCGCCAGTCTTCTAGCTTGAGGTCGGTGTCGCCGACCTTGGCGTAGGACAGGCCGAAGCCTTCGCGCGCGCTGCGCTGGTCGTGCAGCAGCTTGCCGTTGGCCGGATCGGACACGGCGGCATGGCCGATGATCAGCTGCTTAGGCGCGAACTGGCTGGGATTGGCAAGGTCATGCCCGGTGGCGCTGCGGAAGAAGGTGACCTGGAAGCCGAGCGGCTTGCCATCGGCCGTGTTCAGCCAGCCGGTGACGTACCACCATTCGGTCTTGTAGTCGGGGTGAGCGCCGAAGTCTGCGGGGAAGCGCAGCGCGGCGCCAGCCGCCAGCGGAACGACGGTCTTGAATTCCGGCGCGGCGGATCGGGCCGGGGCGGCGGCCAGCAACGGCAGGACCAGGGCGGCGACGGCCCATTTGCGAATACGGCTGAGCATTACCAGTCCTCCCTGACTGCGCGTATCGGTCCGCCCGACAGCGATTGGCGGCCCGCCAGCAGCGCAGTCAGCGCGGCGGCGGCCAGCAGCAGGCCGGCCACGGTGCCCAGCAGCGGCCATGGCAGGTGCAGCTGCATGGTCCAGTGGAACGATTGCGGGTTGACGATAAAGACCAGGATCAGGCTGATGACCCAGCCCAGCACGAAGCCGGTGCCGATGCCAAGCGCTGTCAGCGCGCCGCCCTCGATCGCCAGTATCGACAGGATCTGGCGGCGGGTGACGCCGACGTGCCGCAGCATGCCGAACTCCTTGGACCGCGCCAGCGTCTGCGCCGAGAACGTCGCCGCCACGCCGAACAGGCCGATCACGATGGCGATCGCTTCCAGCAGGTAGGTGATGGCGAAGCTGCGGTCGAATATCTTCATGCTCATGGCGCGGATCTCGGACGGCGCGCTGGTTTCCAGCGAGGCCGCAAACGGCAGGCGCTTCAAGGCCTGCGTGGTGCCGGCGGGCCTGGCGCCCGGCTTGAGCCACAGCGCGGCATTGCTGGCGTCCTGGTCGCCGGTGATGGCGCGGTAGTCGCTCAGCCGCATCTGGATGGTACCGGTCGGCCGCGCGTAGTCGCGCCAGACGCCGGCGACCTGGAACGCATGCAGCTTGCCGTTCAGCGGCAGGTCGATGCGCTGGCCGACATGCATGTCGTACAAATCCACCATCGCTTCCGATACCCACACCGGCGGCGGAGCGCCAGGCCCCGGCACTTGCGTCGCGCCGACGATGGCCAGCGATTTGCCGGGATCGGCGGCGTCCACGTTGCGCGCCATCAGCGCGACCGGTGGGCGGGCGGCGGCCAGCGAGATCGCCCGCACGCGCAGGAAGTCGGCGCTGGCCACGCCGGGCAGGGCGGCGATGGCGGCTTGTTCCTGCGGACGCAACCCGGCCGTGGTGCCACCGCTGGTGGTGCTGACGTAGATATCGGCCGGCAGGATGTGCAGCAGCCAGTCGTCCAGCGACACGCGGAAGCTGGCGACCATGATGGCCATCGCCACCATCAAGCTGAAACTCGACAGCACGCCGCCCAGCGCGATGCCGGCCTGGCTGGATGCGTTGGCCAGGCGCGACAGCGTCAGCGTCAGCACCGGCGACGCGCCCGGCCTGTTGGCGTTGGCCGCACTCCAGCGCAAATGGGCCGCGCGGAACACGATGGCGGCAAGGCGGGGCATCAGGGAGATGCTGCCGATCAGCAGCAGGGCGATCGACAGGTAGCCGAACAGCGGCAGCTCGAATACCGGCGGCGCCTGCGTTAACAGCGCCGCCAGCGCGATGCATGCCAGCGATGGCCAGGCGCGCGACAGGTGCGACATCGCCGCTTCCTCGGTGCCGGATTTGAGCGCGACGGCAGGCTTGGCGCGTGCCGCGTCCAGCGCGGGCGCGGCACAGCCCAGCAGCGCGACGGCGACGCCAAGCGCGAAATAGACCGCTGCCGCGACCGGCGTGAACTGGACTTCCGGCCTCACGCCGGAGAAGAATCCCGCGCCCAGGTCGGCGCCCATGAAGTGCAACGCGGCCGCCGCCATGCCGTAGCCTGCGGCGATGCCGATCGCCGATCCGGCCACGCCGAGGCTCAGGCCCTCGATCATGATCTGGCGCAGCAGGTGCTTGCGATCCATGCCGAGCACGCGCAGCAGCGCGAACTGGCTGCGGCGGCGGATCACCGACAGCGCCTGCGTGGAGAAAACCAGGAAAGCGCCGGTGAACAGCGCGACCAGCGCCAGTACCGTCAGGTTGACGCGGTAGGCGCGGCTCATGCCTTCGTTGCGGCTGTTCTGTTCTTCGTCATTGGGCTGGTTGACGCGGAAGCGGCCCGGATAGTCGCGCTGCAGTTGCTGTTCCAGTTGCGCCTTGAAGGCGTCCCGATTGACGCCGCTGCGCAGCTTGAGGTCGACGCGCGACAGCTGGCCCAGTTTGTTGAAGCGCCATTGCGCGGCGCCGAGATCCATCACGCCAACGCGCTGCCCGGCGCGGGCACGCTGCAGCGGCCCGGCCACGCGAAGATGCAACTGGCCGACGCCGACCTGCAGCGTCAGCGGCGCGCCACCCGCGGGCTTGAGCCATTGCAGTGCCGCGGGCGACAGGAAGATGGCGTCGTCGGCCAACAGGTCGTCCACCTTGTCTTCGGCGGGAGCCCCCACCAGGTCGGGCGAGATGAAGCCGGCGCGGAAGGCATCCACGGCCAGGATCTTCAGGGCGGTGCGTTCACCGGGCACGGAAGCGTCGAACTCCAGCACCGGTGAGGCCACAGCCACGCCGTCGCGTTGCGCCAGCAGCGGATAGATGGTTTCGTCGAAAAACGGTTCGGTGCCGCGCACCTGCACGTCGGCGACGCCAGACAGTCCCTTGATGGCGGACGAAAATTCGTTGAACGCGGCGGCGTTGATCAAATGGATGGCGAAGCCCAGCGAGATGCCGATGGCGATGGCGGCTATCGCCACCAATGCCCGCACGGGATGCGCGCGCCACTCGCCCAGCAGCAGCCAGCGTGACAGGCGAGTATTTGCAGGCATCAATCCGGACATTACTTGGGACACTCCAGCGCCAGCGTGTCGCCGGCGCGTTTGGCGCGCAGCTTGGCGTTATCGAGATTGACTGCGGTGGCGCGGAGTACGTCGTCGTCGGCCCATCGCTTGTTCAATTTGAGCTTGCCGCACCTCTTGCGTTGCACGGCGGCCGCCTGCGCGGACTTGTCGGCTTCGCGCGCGTCCTTGTCCTCACGCTGATGGCGCGCCTTTTCCAGCGCCGCCGCTTCCCTGCCTTGCCGCGCCAGGTCGCGCGCCGCCGCGGGATCCGCCGCCGGCGCCGCCGGCACCTGCAAGGTCGTGGCCGACGCCGCGCCGGCGGGACAAGGCACGTCGCTGTAGCTGACTTTTCCATCCACGGTGCATTTGTGGACGTCCCGGGCGTGCGCCGTCAGGGATGCCGCGCACAGCACGGCCGCGATAGCGAATTTCATGGCAGTTCCCTTCAAAGGATTTTCCCGGGATTCATGATACCCAGTGGATCCAGCGCCGCTTTGATGGCCCGCATCATGTTCAGTTCCACCGCTGATTTATAGTGGGCCAGCTCGTCGCGCTTCAACGCGCCGATGCCGTGTTCCGCCGAAATCGAGCCGCCAAAACCCACCACGCTGTCATGCACGACGCGATTAACCTTGTCCTGGTTGGCGAGGAAATCCTCGTTGAAGATGCCGGCCGGCGGCGCCACGTTGTAGTGCAGGTTGCCGTCGCCCAGATGGCCGAAGCACACCAGCTGGCAACCGGGGAAGGCCGCTTCCAGCAACGGCCCGGTGGCGGCGATGAAGTCCGCGATGCTCGACACCGGCAGCGAGATATCGTGCTTGATGTTCTTGCCGGCCTTGGCCTGCGCCAGCGGGATATGCTCACGCAGCTGCCACAGACCGGCCGATTGCGCCACCGACGTCGCCACCACGGCGTCGCTGATGACGTCGCGGTCGAGCGCCGCGCCGATGGCCCGTTCCAGCAAGCCCACCGCGTGGTCTTCCGATTCGCTGCTCGACAGTTCCAGCAGCACGTACTGCGGATGCGGCGCCGAGAACGGCTTCGGCAGCGTGGGGAACTGCTGCGCCACCAGCTCCAGGCAAAAGCGCGACATCAGCTCGAAGCCGGTCAGGCTGGAGCCGCAGTGGTCCTGCATCAGGCTCAGTAATTGCAGCGCGTGGGCAGGCGAGGGCAGTGCGGCCAGCGCCGTGATGCTGGCCTTGGGCTGCGGGTACAGTTTGAGCACCGCGCCGGTGATGATGCCCAGCGTGCCTTCCGCGCCGATGAACAGGTCGCGCAGATCGTAGCCGGTATTGTCCTTGCGCAGGCCGCGCAAGCCGCTCCACACCTCGCCCTGCGGCGTGACGACCTCCAGCCCGAGGCATAGTTCGCGCGTGTTGCCATAGCGGAGGACCGCCGTGCCGCCGGCATTGGTGGACAGGTTGCCGCCTATCGTGCAGCTGCCTTCGGCCGCCAGCGACAAAGGGAACAGGCAGCCCGCTGCGGCAGCGGCTTCCTGCACCTGCTGGAGGATGCAGCCCGCATCCACGGTCATCGTGCGGTTGACGGCGTCGACCGAGCGGATGGTGTTGAGCCGGGCCAGCGACAGCACGACCGCCGTGCCGCTGGCATCGGGCACGCTGCCCAGCACCAGTCCCGTATTGCCGCCCTGCGGCACCAATGCGACGCGCCACTGCGCGCAGGCGCGCACCAGAGCCGCCACCTGGTCCACCGACGCCGGCCGCAGCACGGCCAGCGCGCTGCCGGTAAAGCGGCCGCGCCAGTCGGTCAGGAACGGCGCCATGTCGGCGGGCGTGTCGAGCACCCAGGCCTCGCCCAGCAGCGACCGGCAGTGCGTCAGGAAGTCCTTCATTTGACGGTGGTGACCTTCACCTTGTCGAGCAATTCCTTGGCCAGCTTCTTCGCCGCCTTCTTATATGGACGCAGGTACATGACGGCGCAGACGAAGTAGACGCAGACGATCAGCGCCTCGCCCCAGCCAAGCCATGCGGATAGGTTGCCCTTGTCGCTCCAGCCGCGCACCACGCCCTCGGTGAAGTACAGCAGTATCATCATCGAGGTCCACTGCAGCGTGTAGATGTCGCGCTTCCAGACGCCGTACAGCGGCAGCAGCAGCGGCAAGGCCTTCAGCACCAGCCACGAACCGCCCGGGTGCAGCGGCGCCAGCACCATCTCCCACAGCACGCACCAGACTATCAGCGTCACCAGGCTGCCGATGGCGCCCCAGTGAAAATATTTTTGCATTGAGTTTTCCATGTTGCGTCCCCGTTCAAGCGACGGCGCGCAGTTTGACGGCCGTTTCGGCCAGGCGCCGGCCCAGCGCGACGGCCAGGCGTTTTTCATCTTCGGTGATGGTCTTCTTGCCATCAAGGCCGGACCAGTGGCTGGCGCCGTACGGTGTGCCGCCGCTGGACGTCGTCATCAGTTCCGGATGGGTGTAGGGCAGGCCGAGCACCATCAGGCCGTGGTGGAACAGCGGTATCATCATCGACAGCAGCGTCGATTCCTGGCCGCCGTGCAGGCTGCCGGTCGAGGTGAACACGCAGGCGGGCTTGCCGGCCAGCGTGCCGGACAGCCATTGGGTGGCGGTGCCGTCCCAAAAATACTTCATGGCCGAGGCCATATTGCCAAAGCGCGTAGGCGAGCCGACGGCGATGCCGGCGCACTCGCTCAGATCGTCCAGCTCCACATACGGCGCGCCGTCGGCCGGCACCTCCGGTTCGGTGGCCTCCGCCACGGTCGACACGGCGGGAACCGTGCGCAGGCGCGCGTCGCAGCCCGGCACGCTCTCGATGCCCTGGGCGATCAGCTCGGCCAGTTTGCGCGTGGCGCCATGGCGCGAGTAGAACAAAACGAGAATAATCAGATTAGGTTGGTTCATCAGCGGTATTATAGGGCGCTTTAGCGGGTGGCATCGTTGTCACTCTTGTATTTCGATTATCGCTCATGTACGAAAAATATATTCATCCGGTTTTACATTATCTGTTCCGCCGCTGCCGCAGCGGTATCGCGACGGTGCGTTCGCTGTCCTGGCCCGAAGTGCGCGACCTGTTTTTATTTGCTCAACGCCGCCTGCGCGAGGAAAGCCTGCCGCAAGTGGCGGGCAGTCTCACTTTTACCACGGTGTTCGCCTTGGTGCCGCTGCTGACCATCGCGCTGGCGATTTTCACCACGTTCCCGCTGTTTAATTCCTT
The DNA here is from genome assembly GCF_964254095.1 of Duganella sp. LjRoot269. Classification (NCBI taxonomy): domain Bacteria; kingdom Pseudomonadati; phylum Pseudomonadota; class Betaproteobacteria; order Burkholderiales; family Oxalobacteraceae; genus Duganella; species Duganella sp. LjRoot269. The sequence goes on from NZ_CAXUSL020000001.1 coordinate 3,469,664, forward strand.
CCGCAGCTCGCTGGAAGCCTACTTCGTGCAGAGCGTGATGCCGAAGTCGATTTCCTCCACCATCCTGAACTACCTGACCATGTTCGCCTCGAAGGCCACGCGGCTGTCGGCGGTGGGCGCGGTGGCGCTGATTTTCACGTCGATCGCGATGATGAACCTGATCGAGCGCGTGTTCAACCGCATCTGGCGCGTGCGCGACGAGCGCCGCTGGAGCAAGCGGATCCTGGTCTACTGGGCCATCGTCACGCTCGGTCCCTTGCTGATCGGCGTGTCGCTGACGCTGTCGTCGCAGGTGTTCATGGCCACCAGCACCCTGGTCGGTGACGTGCCGGTGATCGGCGTGCTGATCTACACCATCCTGTCGCTGGCGCTGACCACGGCCGGCTTCACGCTGCTGTACGTGGCGGTGCCGAACCGCGACGTTGACTGGCAGGACGCGGCCTGGGGCGGCCTGGTGGCGGGCCTGGCGTTCGAGGTGGCCAAGCGCGGCTTCGCGATTTTCATCACGCAGTTTCCGACCTATTCGAAGATCTACGGCGCGCTGGCGGCCTTGCCGCTGTTCTTGCTGTGGGTGTACGTGTCGTGGATGATCACGCTGTTCGGCGCGCTGCTGGTGGCCGCGCTGCCGGTGGTGAAGTACGAGCGCTGGTGGCACGAGGCGCAGCCGGGCGGCGAATTCGTCGACGCGATGGCGATCCTGAAAGTGCTGCACGTGGCCTGCAAATGCGGCGACACGGCGCTGGTCAGCGCCGGCACGATACGCGCGCGCACCCGCCTGGGCTTCGACGAGATGGACATGCTGCTTGAGCGGATGATGGCCGAGGGCTGGGTGGGGCGCGTCAAGGTCGAGGCGCCGTCGCGGGTCCAGTGGGGCAAGCGCGTCAGCGATGGCGGCGACCACTGGGTCATCCTGGCCAACGTCGAGAGGCTGACGCTGGCCGAGGTGTACCGCCTGTTCGTCTTCTCCGGCATGCCGATCAACGCCGGCGTGGTGACTGACAGCGACGATGAGCGCGACCGGCAAGCCGCCCGCGACGCCGCGCAACTGGCGCGCGAGGTGGAAACCGCCGTCGAAAACGGCCTGTCCAAGACGCTGGCCGACCATTTCGGTCCCATCGACTGCCGCTAAACCCTGGACCGTTATCGTGGCTTCGTGATGCAAGAAGCGAACCACATCATCCGCTTCAAGTTCCCGCAAAACTGAACAGCGCATCCAGCACCGCGTCCGGCTGCTCGCTCATCAGCGAGTGGCCGCTGTCCACCGTCACCACCTTGCCGTGCTTGATGGTCGATGTCAGCAGCCTGGTGGACTTGGGCGGCGTCATCATGTCGCGGGCGCCGAACAGGAACAGGGTAGGGCAGCGCACCGCCTGCGCCGCCGCCTCGCCGTTGGCATAGGCGTTACAGGCCGAGAAGTCCGTGTAGAACACCTGCTGCGGATTGATCTGCGAGATGCGCTGCATCAGCCGGCGCGCGCCGCCCATGACGCTGAAGCCGGGCCCCGGACACGAGGGCTTGTGCGCGATCGACGAGTGCGACCAGATGTTGACCATGTCGATGGCGCTCTGCTCATCGCTGCGCGAGGTTTCCAGCAGCGCGTCCGACACTTTCATCGGATAAGTCGAACCTATCATGCCCAGGTGCGTCACGCGCTCCGGCGCCTTGTGCGATGCTTCCAGCGCGATCAATGAGCCCATGCTGTGGCCGAACAGCGCGGCCTTCCGCACGCCGGCCGCGTCCAGCACCTGCAGCAGCCAGTCCACCAGCTCGGCCACGCTGGCCTTGGCCGCGCCCTGGCTGCGGCCGTGACCCGGCAGGTCGACCGCCAGCACGCCATAGCCGTGATGGGCGAAATAGCGTGTCTGCAGCGCCCACACCGAGTGATCATTCTGCGCGCCGTGGATGAAGACCACGGTCGGCAGCGCGGGGTTGAACGGCTTGCCGCCGGTGTAGCAATAGGCGTCCACGCCTTGTACGGTCAGCAGCATCTCAGGCTCCCTTCTGCGACAGCTTCAGGCCGCGCGCCAGGTCTTCGATCAGGTCGTCCACGTCTTCCAGCCCGACCGACAGCCGCATCGTGCCTTCGGTGATGCCGGCCGCGGCCAGCTGCTCGGCCGGAATGCGGAAGTGCGTGGTGGACGCCGGATGGATCACCAGCGACTTGGCGTCGCCGACGTTGGCCAGGTGCGAGAACACCTTCAGCGTGTCGACGAAGCGGCGGCCGACGGCGCGGTCGCCTTTCAGGCTGAACGAGAACACGGCGCCGCAGCCTTTGGGCAGCAGGCGCTTGGCCAGTTCGTAGTCCGGGTGCGTCGGCAGCTCGGGATACGACACCGATTCCACGGCGGGATTCGACAGCAGGAACTCGACCACCTTGCGTGTGTTGGCGACGTGGCGGTCCATGCGCAGGCTCAGCGTCTCCATGCCCTGCAGCACGGCGAAGGCGTTGTGCGGGCTCATGACGGCGCCGAAGTCGCGCAGGCCCTCGCGCCGCGCGCGCAGCGCGAACGGCGCCACGGTCGACTCTTCGGCAAACACCATGCCGTGGAAGCCGTCGTACGGCTCGCACAGCTCCGCAAAGCGGCCGGTCTTGTCGTAGGCGGCCTGCCAGTCGAAGGTGCCGCCGTCCACCAGCAGCCCGCCGATGGCGGTGCCGTGCCCGCACAGGAACTTGGTCGCCGAGTGGAACACCAGGTCGGCGCCGTGCTCGAAAGGCTTCAGCAGGTAGGGCGTGGTGAAGGTGGAATCCAGCATCAGCGGCAGGTGCTGCTCATGGGCGATGGCCGATACGGCGCCGATATCGAGTACGTCCAGTCCCGGATTGCCCAGCGTTTCGGCAAACAGCACCTTGGTCTGCGGCCGGATCGCGGCGCGCCAGGCGTCGAGGTCGCGCGGATCGACGAAGGTGGTGTCGATGCCGAAGCGCTTGAGCGTGTAGGCCAGCATATTGTGCGAACCTCCGTACAGCGCGCGCGAGGCGACGATGTGCGAGCCGGCGCCGGCGATGGTGGCCAGGCCGAGATGCATCGCGGCCTGGCCGCTGGCCGTGGCGATGCCGGCCACGCCGCCTTCCAGCGCGGCGATGCGTTCCTCCAGCACCGCGTTGGTCGGGTTGGAGATGCGCGAGTAGACGTGGCCGGCGCGCTCCATATTGAACAGCGAGGCCGCGTGGTCCGAGTCCTTGAACGCGAACGACGAGGTGAAATGGATAGGCGTGGCGCGCGCACCGGTGGCCGGGTCGGGTGACGATCCGGCGTGCAGCGACAGCGTATCGAAACCGGGGTATTTGGGTCCGCTCATATTGTCTCTGTAGAGTTATAAGTATGCCGCGCATCCTACCCCGAATCGCGCCGTGGCAACAGCACTGCAAAAATGTTGCGTTTTGCTTATCCAGAGCGCTGGATTTTTCTCCGGGCATACGCTACATTCGCTATAAGGCTACAATAACTAGAACCCCCATTCACAGAGCCTATATCAGCGGACAGGACGGCCCAAAATGAAAGTCTCCGAAATTCTTCAGGTTAAAGGCAGCATTCTTTACACGATTTCTCCGGACCAGCCTTTGGTGGATGCCGCCAATACCATGGCGGAGAAGGACATCGGCTCGCTGGTGGTCATGGAGTTTGGCGATCTGGCCGGCATGCTGACCTTCCGCGAGGTGCTGCGCGCCTTGCACGAAAACGGCGGCACGGTAGGCGCCGGCACCGTGCGCAAGCATATGGACGACCATCCGATCACCGTCACCCCGGATACCGAAGTCAACGAGGTGCGCCGCATCATGCTGGAGAAGCATGCGCGCTACCTGCCGGTGATGAACGCCAAGACCATCCTCGGCGTGATCTCGTTCTACGACGTGGCGCGTGCCGTGCTGGAAGCGCAGAGCTTCGAGAACCGCATGCTGAAAGCCTATATCCGCGATTGGCCGGCCGAAACGGCCGATCAGGCGACCGACTAAACAAAAAACGCCATGTGCGCCGCGGCGGTCAAGGCCGCCGCGGCGCACATGGCGTTGTTGTTTTTCGCGTTCCCTTTCAGGCCACGCCTTTTTCCAGCGTGTCGTTACTGAGCCAGCCGTTCAGCGCCGATGCCGTCATCGGCCGCGCGAACAGGAAGCCTTGCGCCAGCGGGCAGCCCAGCGCCTGCAGGATCTGCGCCTGGCGCTCATCTTCCACCCCTTCGGCAATCACCGCCAGGCCCAGGTTGCGGCCCAGCTGTATCACCATCTCGGCAATGCTGCTGCCGCGCGCGGAGCCGGTGATTTCGGTGACGAAGGCGCGGTCTATCTTCAGGCGGTCGATCTGCAGCCGCTGCAGGTAGGACAGCGACGAGAAGCCGGTGCCGAAATCGTCGATTGCGATGCTGACGCCGGTCTGCTTGATCTGGCCCAGCATCTTGATCAGCATGTCCGGCTCTTCCATCGCCATCGACTCGGTGATTTCCAGTTCGACGAATTCCGGCGGCGCGCCCGTGTCCTCGAGCGCCCTGCGCAGCATGTCGAGGAAGTGCGGATGGCGGAACTGCACCTGCGAGACGTTGATCGACATCATGAAATCGTCATGGCCGGCCTTGCGCAGGTCGACCAGCTCGCGGCAGGCGGTGCGCATCACCCATTCGCCCAGGTCGATGATCAGGCCCGAGTACTCGGCGATCGGAATGAAGCGGTCCGGCGAGATGAACTTGCCGTCCGGCGTCTGCCAGCGCAGCAGCGCCTCGGCGCCCACCGGCCGGCGCGTGGCCAGGTCGATCTGCGGCTGGTAGACCACGAACAGCTGGTTCTGGCCGAAGGCGGTGCGCAGCGCGTGCATCATGCGCACCCGTTCGCGGATCTCGACGCCCATCGAGCGCGAGAAGTAGAAGTGGCCGGCGCGCTGCTGCGACTTGGCGCGCTTCAGCGCGATGTCGGCATCCTTGAGCGCGTCGGCGCCGCTGCCTTCGTGCTCGCCAAGGCGCACCAGGCCCAGCGTGGCCGACAGCTGCACGTCCTGGCCGTCGATGCTGTACGGGCGCTGGAACAGCGCCAGGATATTGGCCGGGTTGACCTGCGACGAGTCGCCCAGCACGCAGAAGATGTCGCCGCCGATGCGCGCCACCGTCAGCTGGCCGCCCAGTTCCGACTGCAGGCGTCCGGCCACGGCGACCAGCAGCATGTCGCCGAACTGGTGGCCCAGCGCGTCGTTTGTCTCGGCGAAGTGGTCGAGGTCGACCAGCGACAGCGTGGCGTCGTCGCGCGCCGGGCCGGCCAGCGTGGCGTCGAGGATCTCGACCAGGCGGGTGCGGTTGGGCAGCTTGGACAATTGATCGTAGAAGGCGGCGTTGTGCAGGTGCGTGACCAGCTCGACGTTGTCCAGGCCGACCGCCACGTTGCTGCAGAACACTTCCAGCAGGCGCTCGTCGATCTCGGTCGGCGCGCGGCTGACCTCGAGGAAGGCGACGAAGTCGCGCGAGGCCTTGCCGGCGAAGTACAGGGTGACGAAGTCCGGACCGTACAGGTTGCGCCGCTGCGCCAGCGCCAGTTCCATCGCGTCGTGGATGCGCGGTTCGTCCTGGGCGGTCAGGGTCATGCCGTCCAGCCGGCGGCAGGCGCCGACGGTGGCCATCACCATCAGTTCGTGGCAGCCGTCCTCCGGGCATTCCTGCACGCACAGCACGCCGTTGCCGTCCTGGCCCAGCAGGTCGGTGATCTGCGCCAGCACGCCGGCGGCGAAGTTCTGCACGCCGTGCAGGGTCATCAGCTGGGTGCTGGCGTGGACGATCTGATTGAGGCCGCGGCGGCTGTCGTTGATCTTGCGGATCTGCTCGTACGAGCGGATCGCCGCGGTGACCGTGGTGAACAGCTTGATGCGGGTCAGCTCGGACTTGGTCTTGTAGTCGTTGATGTCGAAATCGCGGATGGCGTCGATTTCCGGCGCGTAGCCGGGCTGGCCGGTGCGCAGGATGATGCGCACGTCGACCAGTTTCAGCGTTTCGCGGATGTAGCGCACCAGATGCAGGCCGGCGTCGTCCTGTTCCATCACCACGTCGAGCAGGATGACGGCGATTTCCGCCTCGTGTTTCAGCAGTTCGCGTGCCTGCCCGGCCGAATATGCATGGACGAATTCCAGCGGGCGCTGCTGCATGTCGAGGTTGCCGAGCGCGAAGGTGGTGGTCGAGTGGACGTCTTCGTCGTCATCGATAATCATTACCCGCCATACGTGGCGGGTACCGGCAGTCGCAGGCGCCGTCGGATGCTCTTCTAAGAATACCAGATCGTCTTGATCATCCTTGGAGTGCTCAAGGGGTGTGATCGGTGGGGGCATGTGTAGCTTCTCCAGGATTTCTCGGTGTTCTTGAGTCAAGTATATAGCGAATTGTTAAAAAGAACGCAGATTTCGGGGGCTGGGGAGGCCGTGTTGTGGGCTTTCGATTGAAACATGATATTTTGCCAATGGAAACTTGTCCATTAGAAATTGTTACGCCAGCGGGACGCGGGGCGCGGCGGGCTGGTAGAATTAGGAACTTTCCACCTTTTTCCAAAGATTCTCTTCTTATGTCCGGCAATACATTTGGCAAATTGTTTTCAGTTACCACCTTTGGTGAGTCGCACGGTCCCGCGATTGGTTGTGTGATCGATGGCTGCCCACCGGGATTGCCTTTGTCGGAAGCGGATATCCAGCCTGAACTGGACCGTCGCAAACCGGGTACATCGCGCCATGTGACGCAGCGCCAGGAGTCGGATACGGTGGAAATCCTGTCCGGCGTCTACCAGGGCGTGACCACCGGCACGCCGATCGCGCTGCTGATCCGCAACGAAGACCAGCGCAGCAAGGACTACGGCAACATTGCAGAAAGCTTCCGCCCCGGGCACGCAGATTACACCTATTGGCACAAATACGGCGTACGGGACCCGCGCGGCGGCGGCCGTTCGTCGGCGCGCCTGACGGCGCCCGTGGTGGGCGCGGCGGCGATCGCCAAGAAGTGGCTGAACCAGCAATACGGCACCGTGTTCAAGGGCTGCATGAGCCAGCTGGGCGATATCGCCGTGCCGTTCCAGGACTGGAGCTACACGCAGGACAACCCGTTCTTCGCCGCCACCGGCGACGCCGACCTGATCGCCCGCATGGAAGCGGCCATGGACGAGCTGCGCAAGGCGGGCGACTCGATCGGCGCCCGCATCGACGTCATCGCGCAGAACATCCCGGTCGGCCTGGGCCAGCCGATCTACGACAAGCTCGACGCCGACATCGCCTACGCGATGATGGGCATCAACGCCGTCAAAGGCGTGGAAATCGGCGCCGGCTTCAAGTCGGTGGCGCAGAAGGGCACCGAACACGGCGACGAGCTGACGCCGACCGGCTTCATCGGCAACAACGCCGGCGGCGTGCTGGGCGGCATCTCGACCGGCCAGGACATCACGGTATCGATCGCCATCAAGCCGACCTCGTCGATCCGCACGCCGCGCCACTCGATCGACAAGGAAGGCAATCCGGTGATGGTGGAAACCTTCGGCCGCCACGACCCCTGCGTCGGCATCCGCGCCACGCCGATCGCCGAGGCGATGCTGGCGCTGGTGCTGATGGACCATGCGCTGATGCACCGCGCCCAATGCGGCGACGTCAAGGTCTCGACCCCGAACATCTCGCTGTAAGCGGTGCCGGTACAAGCCTTCAGCTTCGCCTTATTCCTCTTCTGCTACTACGCACACGCGGGAACCTGGAGCACCTACGCCACGCTGTTCTTTGCCGACAAGGGCATGACGGTGGCGCAGATCGGCGTGCTGATGTCGATGATCCAGGTGCTGCGCATCGTCGGCCCCAACGTCTGGGGCTACGTCGCCGACCACTACGACCGCCGCGTGCTGGTGCTGCGCATGGCCGGCTTCGCCGCGCTGATCGGCTTTTCCGGCTTCTTCTTTGGCGCCACCTTCGGCCACTTCATGCTGGCGATGATCGTGCTGAACCTGTTCACCAGCGGCCAGGCGCCGATCTGCGAAGCGCTGATGCTGTCCGAGATGAAGGGCGACCTGACCTATTACGGGCGCATCCGCATGTGGGGCTCGATCGGCTTCATCGTCTCGGTGACGCTGGCCTCGTACGCGCTGGAGCACTACGGCATCGTCACGCTGCCGTGGGTGGCGGCGCTGCTGCTGGTGCTGACGATAGGCGCCGCCTTCCGCCTGCGCGACGTGCCGCGCCGCGCGCACAAGGAGCCGCCGTTGCCGGTGTTTACGCTGCTGCGCCGGCGCCAGGTGATCGCCTTCTTCCTGTCGACCGCGCTGATGGTGTCGGCCCATGCCTCGCTGTACACCTTTTATTCGCTGTATCTGGAGCGCAACGGCTACAGCAAGACCGTGATCGGCGCCATGTGGTCGCTGGGCGTGCTGGCCGAGGTGCTGCTGTTCTATTTCCAGGCGCCGCTGTTCCGCCGCTGGGGCGCGATGCGCATGATGTACCTGACCCTGGGCGTGGCCGTCGTGCGCTTCCTGATGATAGGCTTCGGCCCGCACGTGCTGTGGCTGCTGATCGTGGCGCAGGTCCTGCACGCGGCCACGTTCGCGCTGCATCATTCGTCGTCGGTGATGACCTTGCAGCGCTGGTTCTCCGGGCCGCTGCAGGCGCGCGGGCAGGCGCTGTACATGAGCCTGTCTTACGGCATCGGCGGCTCGCTGGGCGGCCTGTTCCTGGCGCAGTGGTGGGAGCGGGCGGGGCCGCAGTCGGTGTACTACGTGGCGGCCGTGCTGGCCATGCTGTCGGCGCTGGCCGCCATGCTGTCGTTCCGCTGGCAGGCCGGGGACCGCTACTAGCCAGCCGGCTAGCCCCGGCTGGCCACCGCCTTGCTTCCGACCTCGGTCTGGTGGCGGCGCTCGACCGAGCGCACCACGATGGCGCGCATGTCGTTGAGCAGCGAGAACTCGGTCTGGCTGAGCTGGATGGGCGGGAAGGAATCGTCCCAGTCACCGTACAGGAAGCCGGCCGGCTGGCCGTTCGACGACAGCGGCAGGATGACGAAGCTGCGCGCCTCGGATAGCGAGCTCTTCCACCACAGCGGCAGCTTGGCGGCAAACTTGGCGTCGCGGGCGTTCTCGATGAAGATCACGCGGTCGCTGTTGAGCGCGGCATGGAACACGTTCGGCTCGTAGGCGTCGTCGAAGGTCATCGCCGGCAGCAATTCCCGCGTGCCGTCGCCAAAGCTGATCTTGGCCGCGTACTGGTTTTCCTTGCGGTTGCGCACGAAGGCCACGGCGCGCGAGAAATCCAGGCCCTTGTAGACCGTCTCCAGCGCGATCTGCACCATCTGGCCGGGGCTGGCCGAGTCGAGCACGTCGCGCATGTCGGCCAGGCCGCTGAGCAGGATCTTGTTGCCGGCCGCGCGCTGGCGCGTCTTGGCCAGCGCCTTGGCGCGCCGTTCGGCCGGGCGCGACAGCGGGGCGATGGTCAGGTCGTTGGCGGCCACCACCTTGGCCTGCTCGATGGCGTGCATCAGGTTGCCCGGCTCCACGCCCAGCATGCCGGCGTAGGACTCGGTCAGCGCCTTGACCGCCTCGGCGCCGGCGGCATCGTCGTGCCACAGCGATTCGGCGCACAGCGCCGACATCGTCGACAGGCCGGCGATCCAGTCCGACGCGCTGACTTCGGCGCCCGGCTCCGGCGGCGGCAGGTGGCGCATGCCGGAGATCAGGCTGTGCGGCAGGCCCCAGTGCAGCGCGGCCGCGTGGCCGACTTCCTCCAGGCTCAGGCCCAGCGACTCCGGCGCCAGGTCCTCGACGCGGCGGCCGGCGTCGTCGGCCATGCGTTGCAGCTCGGTCCAGCGCTCGGGCATGTAAAAGGTCAGCATCATGCGGCCCAGCGTGTGCAGCATCGAGCACACCACGGCTTCCTCGCCGTGGCGGCTTTCGGCGGTGTAGGCGATCTGCTGCGCGACGATGCCGGCCAGCACGGCCTTTTCCATTTCAACGTGGGCGATGGTGGCGTCGTTCGAGTCGGCGGCCAGTTCCTCGATCAGTTTCAGGCCCAGCGCCAGGTGGCCGATGGCCTCGGTGCCCAGCACCAGCACCGCCTTCGACACCGTGTTCACATGCTGGCCGAAGGCCGAATACATGCCGCTGTTGGCCAGCCGCAGCACTTTTTGCGTCAGCACCGGATCGGACAGCACGGTGCGGGTCATGTTGAATTCCTGCTCGTCCTCGCCGCGCATGGCGCCGAGGATGGCGGTGATGGCCTTGGCGAAGCCCGGCATGTCGCCGCGGCGGCGCGTGCAATCCCACAACTGGGACAGCGTTTGTCCGCCCAGCGGCGAGCTGGTCTCGAAAGCGGCTTGCATCATTGCGCCACCTGTCGCAGTTCGGCTGGCACCACTTTGACGTGGATGCTTTCCTTGAGCGCCGCCATGGCGACATTGGCCGCCATCGGCTTGCCGGTGAGATAACCCTGGATGTACTGGCAGCCGCGCTGGTCCAGGTATTGCAGCTGCTCCTCGGTCTCGACGCCCTCGGCCACGACGGACAGGTCCAGGTGCTTGGCCAGGTCCAGCACGGCGTTGCAGATGGCGCCGTCCTTTTGCGAATCGGGCAGGTCGCGGATGAAGGTGCGGTCGATCTTGAGCACGGAAATCGGGAAGCGCTTCAGGTAGGCCAGCGACGAGTAGCCGGTGCCGAAGTCGTCGATGGCGATGCGGGCGTTGCGCTCGGCCATCTTGGTCAGCAGGGACTCGGCATGCGCCGGATCGATCATCAGTGTGCCTTCTGTGATTTCCAATACCAATTGCTCACCAAGTAGGCCGGAGAAGGCGATCGCGTCGTCCAGCACGTCGAGAAATTTATCGTTGCGGAATTGCCGCGGGCTGATATTAACAGAGATGTACAGGCTGCGCTTTGCCACCTCCTCGAACTGCTTGAGCTGCACGCAGGCGGCCTTCAGCGCCCACGCCCCCAGCAGGTTGATCAGGCCGTTGGTCTCGGCGATCGGGATGAAGCGGGCCGGCGGCACCATGCCCAGGGTCGGGTGCTTCCAGCGCATCAGCGTTTCGAAGCCCTGGATCTCGCGCGTCCTGGCGTCGACGATGGGCTGGTAGTACAGCAGGAACTCGCCCTCGCGCACGGCCTGGAACATGGCCGCCTCCAGCGAGATGTCGTGCTCGGGCGGGCCGGACTGCGACTGGCTGTAGACCACGCAGCGCGCCTTGCCGGTTTCCTTGGCGCGCGACATGGCGGCGTCGGCCAGCGCCACCAGGCGCACCTCGTCCTCGGCGTGCTGCGGGTAGACCGAGACGCCGACCGAGGCGCCGACGTAGATCGTGTGGCTGTCGATTTCAAACGGCGACTGCAAGGTGGCGATCAGGCGGCCGGTGACCAGCTTGATCTGGGCATCGGTAGCGGTTCCAGGCAGGACCGCGACAAATTCGTCGCCGCCCACGCGAGCCAGGGTGTCGCTGTCGCGCAGCGTCTTGCGCAGGCGGGCGGCGGCCGTGCGCAGCACGGCGTCGCCGACCGGATGGCCGAGGCCGTCGTTGACTTTCTTGAAGCCGTCCAGGCCGATGGTGGCCACGGAGAAGCCCTGGCCCGAGCGGCGCGCGTTGGCGATCACCATGCGCATGCGGTCCGACAGCAGCAGTCGGTTCGGCAGCTCGGTCAGCGCGTCGTGGGTGGCCATGTGGCGCAGCCGTTCCTCGGTGGTGTGCTGCTGGGTCATGTCGCGGCCGACGATCAGCAGTTCGGCGGCGCCGGCGGGATTGGCGTAGCAGGCCACGCGCAGTTCGTGCCAGACTTCGGCATCCGGAGTCTTGATGCGTACTTCCAGCAGGCGCGTGCCGCCCGACTCGTGCACTTCGGCCAGCACGGCCGCCAGCGGCGCCTGGTCGCCCTCGGACAGCAGGGTGGCCAGGAGCCCGCTGGTCAGCGGATGCTGGCTGGAGATCAGCGCGATGGCCCGTTTGCTGGCGAACAGCACTTGCCCCAGCAGATTCAGGCGGAACACAACATCGCCAGCCTCCTCCAGGAGGTTATCCACATCGTAACGGTGAGGCTGGTCTGGAATACTGGAAAACATCGCGAGGATCTAATCTTTCAATTTAAGCATGTAACAATTGGGCTGCTCGAATCTTGCAAAACCAGAACGCAATGTATCACTGATGAGAGTGAAATTACATGAAAAAAGACAACATCCTTGCGACTTTTAAAGAATTCTCCAAGCTTGGGCCGAAAAACGGCATTTCATAGCAAAAAAGGGGGCATTTTGAGGGCTGCGGAGCGCTTTACAAAGCTGTCTTTTCCGACATATTCGACAAAATGCGCGGCGCCCCCGGTATGTGCCGGAAAACCGCACAGGCGCACCGACACCAGGTCGGCCTCGTCGCTGTCGACGTCGCCGGCGTCGACAGCTGCGTGCGTCGCATTGGCCAGCGCGTACAGCAGCCGGTCGCGGATGTCGTCGAACGCTGGCGCCGGGGCGGGGGCGTCGGCGTTCGGCGCCGCCGCGGGGCTGGCGGCGGGTGGCGGGGGCAGGCCGGCGGCGCGCGCGGCGTTGCGCAGCAGCGTCTCGGACACGCCTTCGGCGCGCAGCGCATCGGTCTGGCCGGCGTATGTCTGCCGCAGCGTGGCGGCAAACGCTGCCGCCGTTGGCGACGCCAGGTCGCACCTGATCTGGCTCAAGCGCATCAGGTTGCGCGCCACCGGGCTGATCGCGGTCTGGCAGAAATAGCGGCTCTCGATCAGCAACGCGGTGTCGAAATCGACTTGCAGGCCTTCCACCATCGCGCACAGGATGGCTTCCGGCGCGGGCGCGTGGCCGCCGGTGCGCTCGCGCAGCATGGCCGGCGCCACCTGCAGCAGGGCCAGCACCGGCGCCGAATCGAGCTCGCCGCCGGGCAGGCGCCAGGCTTTCGCATCCCACGGCTGCAGCGCCGGCATATCGGCCTCCAGCGCGTGGTGGACCAGTTCCGCCATGTGTTCCTCGTCGCCGGCCACCGCGTGCAGCAGGCCGGCTTTTTGCGCCTGGCCGGCGCTCAGCGTCGCTCCCTCCAGCAACAGCGGCATGGCGGCCTGCAGCCCGGCCAGGCGCGCGGCGCGGGCGATCTCGCCGGCCACCGGCGTCATGCCCAGGTGTACCTGCGGCAGGCTGAAAGTCGCTTCTTCCAGGCTGATGCGGCGATGGCAGGCCAGCGCCAGCCCCAGCGCATGACCGGTGACCGCTCCGCTCAGCGTGGCGATCACCGGTATGCCCAGGGTTTCCAGCCGGCGCAGCAGGGCGTTGTAGGCGCCCAGCATGTGCATGCAGTCGCCGGCCTGGGCGGTGGTCAGCGCCATCAGGTGTTCCAGCTCGTGGTCGGCGTCGGCCGCCTCGGAATGGAAGCCGATGATGACGCCGTGCAGCTGGGTGCGCTGCGCCTCCAGCTTGTCGATCAGCGCGCCCAGTTCGCGCTGGAACAGTCGGCTCAGCGGGTTGATGGCGCGCGCGGCCAGCATGACGGTGATGGTGCCGCCGTTTTGATGTGTGGTGATCATGCTCATTCCATTCAAACGCGTTCGATGATGGTGGCGATGCCCATGCCGCCGCCCACGCACAGGGTGACCAGGCCGCGCCTGAGGTCGCGCGCCTCCAGTTCGTCCAGCAGGGTGCCGAGCAGCATGCAGCCGGTGGCGCCCAGCGGATGGCCGAGCGCGATGGCGCCGCCGTTGACGTTGACCTTTTCCTCCGGCACGCCCAGCTCGCTCATGAAGCGCATGACCACCGAGGCAAACGCCTCGTTGACCTCGAACAGGTCGATGTCCTTGATCTCCAGTCCGGCCTTGAGCAGCGCCTTGCGGGCCGCCGGCGCGGGACCGGTCAGCATGATGGTCGGGTCGGTGCCGGTGACGGCGGTGGCCAGCACGCGCGCGCGCGGCCGCAGGCCCAGCCGGCTGCCGGCGGCCTTGCTGCCGATCAGCGCCAGTGCCGCGCCGTCCACAATGCCAGAGGAGTTGCCGGCGGTATGGATATGGTCGACGCGCTCGAGCTGGGGATATTTGCGCAGCGCCAGCGCGTCGAAGCCCATCCTGCCGGCCGCCTCGAACGACGGCTTCAGGCCGCCCAGCGCCTCGACGGTGGTGTTCGGTTTGATGAATTCGTCCTCGGCCAGGATTAGCACGCCGTTCTGGTCGCGCACCGGCACCACCGAGCGGAAGCGGCCGGCGGCGCGCGCGGCGGCGGCCTTCAGCTGCGAGCGCATGGCGTAGGCGTCGACCTGCTCGCGGCTGTAGCCGTCCAGCATGGCGATCAGGTCGGCGCCTATGCCTTGCGGCAAGAAATCGGTGCGCAAGCTGGTTTCCGGATCCAGCGCCCAGGCGCCGCCGTCCGAGCCCATGGGCACGCGCGACATCGATTCGACGCCGCCGGCCACCACCAGATCTTCCCAGCCGGAACGCACTTTCTGCGCGGCCAGGTTGACCGCCTCCAGGCCGGAGGCGCAAAAGCGGTTCAGTTGCACGCCGGCCACCTTCCAGTCCCAGCCGGCGGCCAGCGCGGCGGTCTTGGCGATGTCCGCGCCCTGGTCGCCGACCGGCGTCACGCAGCCAAGCACGACGTCGTCGATCAGCGCGGTGTCGAGCTTGTGGCGGTGTTGCAGCTCCTGCATCAGGCCCGACAGCAGCGTGATCGGCTTGACGCTGTGCAGGCTGCCGTCTTTCTTGCCCTTGCCGCGCGGCGTGCGGATGGCCTCGTACACATAGGCTTCGGTCATGGATACTCCTTGTCTAGACGACCATCATAGAACGCGATGGCCAACAAAGCAACTGCTTGCTTCGTGTTGTTATTTGCGCTAGTCTGGTCCCCTAAAATAAGGGGCCAGCATGTTTGACAGCCACGAACATCAGGAATTACAGCGCACTCTCAAGCGCTTCATCGAGACGGAAATCAATCCCCATGTCGATGAGTGGGAGGAGGCGGGAATCTTCCCCGCCCATGCATTGTTCCGCAAAATGGGCGACCTCGGTTTGCTCGGACTCACCAAGCCGCCCGAATTCGGCGGCCTCGGCCTCGATTATTCGTATTCGATGGCGATGGCCGAGACCTTGGGCCACGTCGATTGCGGCGCGATCCCGATGGCGATCGGCGTGCAGACTGACATGTGCACGCCGGCGCTGGCGCGGTTCGGCTCGGACGCGCTGCGGCGCGAATTCCTGGCGCCGGCCATCAGCGGCGAGATGGTGGGCTGCGTTGGCGTGTCGGAGGCGCATGCCGGCTCGGACGTGGCGGCCATCAAGACCCACGCGCGCAAGGATGGCGGCGACTACATCATCAACGGCAGCAAGATGTGGATCACCAACAGCCTGCAGGCGGACTGGATGTGCGTGCTGGTCAATACCTCGGACGGACCGGCGCACAAGAACAAGACGCTGGTGATGGTGCCGATGAACACGCCCGGCGTTTCAACCGGCAAGAAGATCCGCAAGATCGGCATGAACGCGTCGGACACCGGCCTGATCTATTTAGACGAAGTGCGCGTGCCGCAACGCCACGCCATCGGCGAGGAGGGGCAGGGCTTCGTCTACCAGATGCTGCAGTTCCAGGAGGAGCGGCTGTGGGCCGCCGCCAACGCGGTGCAGAGCCTGGAGAACTGCATCAACCTGACGGTGGAATGGGCGCGCGATCGTGCGATGTTCGGCGGCCGGCTGCTGGATAATCAGCATGTGTATTTCAAGCTGGCGGAATTGAAGACGGAAGTGGAGAGCCTGCGCGCGCTGACCTACCGGGCCGGACAGCTATATATTAGCGGGCAGGACGTGACGGAACTGGCCTCGATGTGCAAGCTGAAGGCGGGCCGGCTGCTGCGGCTGGTGCCCGACGCCTGCATGCAGTTCTGGGGCGGCATGGGCTACAGCTGGGACAACCGCGTGGCGCGCCTGTTCCGCGACGGCCGGCTGACGTCCATCGCCGGCGGCTCGGACGAGATCATGCTGGGCATCATCGCCAAGCAAATGGGCATCCTGCCGAAAAAGGAGAAGCAATGAATACGTTTGATACGCATGAGGTCAGCAACACGGTCGCGCCGTTCGAGAACGTCAATCTGTATGCCGCCGATCCCGCCCTGCAGGAAGCGTTGCTGCGCGAAGGCGGCGCGGCCGCCGCGGAATCGCTGCACGCGCTGGGCGCCGAACTTGGCCGCGCGGAGACGCTGGACCTGGCGCGGCTGGCCAATCTGCACACGCCGAGGCTGCACAACTTCGACCGCGGCGGCCAGCGCATCGACGAGGTGGAGTTCCACCCGGCCTGGCATGCACTGATGACGCTGCTGATCGAGAACGGCGCGGCCGCGTCGCCGTGGTCGGGCCAGCCGGGCGCGCAGGTGGCGCGGGCCGCGCGCTACATGCTGTTCGGGCAACTGGAAAATGGCTCGCAGTGCCCGGTCACCATGACCTACGCGTCGGTGCCGGCGCTGAAGCAGGCGCCGAAGATCGCCGCCAAATGGCTGCCGAAGATACTGTCGTCGCAATACGATCCGCGTTCGCTGCCGGTCGAGCAAAAGTGCGGCGCCATCATCGGCATGGGCATGACGGAGAAGCAGGGCGGTTCCGACGTGCGCGCCAACACCACCCGCGCCGAACCGCTGCCGCCGTCCGATGCGCGCGCGCTGTTCGGCGACGAGGGCGAGGACGTGTACCGCATCGTCGGCCACAAATGGTTTTTTTCCGCACCGCAGAGCGACGCCCACCTGATCCTGGCGCAGACCGACGATGGGGGCAGCGCCGGCCTGTCGTGTTTCTTCCTGCCGCGCTACCTGCCCGACGGCAGCCGCAACCAGATCCGCGTGCAGCGGCTCAAGGACAAGCTGGGCAACCGCTCGAACGCGTCGTCGGAAGTCGAGTTCACCGGCGCCTACGGCTGGCTGATCGGCAAGCCGGGGCGCGGCATCCCGACCATCCTGGAGATGGGCAGCCACACCCGGCTCGATTGCGTGCTGGGCAGCGCAGGCACCATGCGCGCCGCGCTGACGCACGCCCTGCATCACGCGCGCGGCCGGTCGGCGTTCGGCCGGCCGCTGTCCGAGCAGCCGCTAATGCGGAACGTGCTGGCCGACCTGGCGCTGGAATCGGAAGCGGCCACCGCGTTCGGCATGCGGCTGGCGCGCTGCTTCGACCAGGGCGGCGACCCGGCGCAGGCGCTGCTGGGCCGCATCCTGACGCCGGCCGGCAAATACTGGATCTGCAAGCGCGGGCCGGCCTTCGGCGCCGAGGCGATGGAGGTCATCGGCGGCAGCGGCTATGTCGAGGACGGCCCGCTGGCGCGGCTGTACCGCGAACTGCCGGTCAATTCGATCTGGGAGGGTTCGGGCAACGTCATGTGCCTTGACTTGTTGCGCGCCTTCGGCAAAACTCCTGCCGCGCGCGAGGCATTGGCCGCAGAGCTCGCATTGGCCGGCGAGTCCGACGCCGACTACGTCCGCACCACGCAAGCCCTGCTGGCCGATCTGAGCCAGCCGCAGTCCGACGAGTTCGGCGCGCGGGTGCTGGCCGAGCGGGTCGTGCTGGCGGTGCAGGCCGGTTTGCTGCTGCGGCATGCGCCGTCATATGTGTCGTCGGCGTTTGTGGCGTCGCGGCTGGCGCGCGAGCCGGGCGGGGCGTTCGGCCGGCTGCCGGCCGGCGTCGATTGCGCGGCGATCCTGGCCCGGGCGCTGGTTGAATAGGCGGGTCGAATAAGCGGGTTGAATAACTGAGCACAAGGTATCCATGACGAACACAGTCCCTGTCGACAACCGCCGCGCCGACCTGGTGCGCGTGGCCGCGCGCCTGTTCCGCGAGAACGGCTTCGACGGCACCACCACGCGCGATATCGCCGACGCCGTCGGCATGCGCTCCGGCAGTCCGTTTTATCACTTCAAGAGCAAGCAGGAAATCCTGGCCGCGGTGATGGAGGAGGGCCTGGTGGCGGGCCTGCCGGCCGCCGAGCAAATCGTCGCCGCCAGCCTGCCGCCGCGCGCCAAGTTCCAGGCGCTGGTGCGGGCGCATCTGGAGATCGTGCTCGGCGAAGGCCACGACTTCATCCCCGTGCTGCTGTACGACTGGCGCCGGCTGACGCCGGAGCTGCGCGCGCGCGTGCAGGTGCTGCGCGACCGCTACGACCAGCTGTGGCAGGACGTGGTCAACGAATTGTCCGGCGCCGGCCTGCTGCGCAGCGACAGCGCCGTCGCCCGGCTGCTGTTGATGGGCGCCATCAACTACAGCGTGCTGTGGTACAAACCGGGGCAGGGATCGGACCTGGACCAGATAGCGGCGGAGGCCGTCGCCATGTTTTTAGGCCCGGAGGCCTAGTATAATAAAAAGCACATACCGTCCAAAAAGAGCAAACAATGAAACAAGATCCGCGCTTTCCCAACCTGTTCATCACAGACCACCCGCTGATTCAACACAAATTGAGTCACATGCGCGCCAAGGATACGTCGACCCGCACGTTCCGCGACCTGCTCAAGGAAATCACGCTGCTGATGGGTTACGAGATCACCCGCGACCTGCCGCTGACCACCCGCACCATCGAAACCCCGCTGATGACCATCGACGCGCCGGTCATCGCCGGCCGCAAACTGGCCATCGTTCCCATCCTGCGCGCCGGCATCGGCATGAGCGACGGCCTGCTGGACCTGGTGCCGTCGGCCCGCGTCGGCCATATCGGCGTGTTCCGCGATCCGGAAACCCACCAGCCGGTGGAATACCTGGTGCGCCTGCCGGACACGGTTGAGCGCACCTTCATCCTGTGCGATCCGATGGTGGCGACCGGCAATTCGGCCGTGCACGCGGTGGACGTGCTGAAAAAGCGCGGCGTCACCGACGATCAGATCATCTTCCTGGCCCTGGTGGCGGCGCCGGAAGGCATCGAAGTGTTCCAGAAATCGCATCCGGGCGTGAAGATCTACTGCGCCTCGCTGGATTCGCACCTGAACGACCATGCCTACATCGTGCCTGGCCTGGGCGATGCCGGCGACCGCATCTTCGGCACCAAGTAACCGCCATGGCCACGCCTGCCGATCCGGAATTCCGCGCCCGCCTGGCGGCGCTCAACGACAAGTTCGCCGCCACCGTCCCTGCGACGATGGAAAAGATCGGCCAGGCCTTCGCCGAATGCAGGGCCGGCGGCGACCTGCCGCCGGATGCCGCGCTGCATCGGCTGCATGAGCTGCTGCACGGCGTGGCGGGATCGGCCGGCACCTTCGGTTTCGGCATGCTGGGACAGCAGGCGCGGCGCATCGAGCAGATGCTGCGTGTTGTTTTATCCGAGCATTCCGGATGGCCGGCCGTGATACCGGAAGTAGAGCAATTCCTGCGCTGGGCCGCCAAAGATCCGCGTTCCACGACTTACGAGTAAGGCGTGCGCTTGATCCAGCTCAAACCCGCTATCATTTAGTTGTCTATAGTGACATTCACACCCTGACCGACGAGAGGCTTGACGGGGAGTCTTAAGCTACAGAAAGTCATCTGTAGCCGAGGTTTTCTACCAAAAAAAGCCTGTCTTTGCATTTATTTTCGCGAAGACGTGCTTTTCTCTCGTAAATGGGTATAATGCGGGATCGTTTAGATTCAAGAGTAGTGCAGTTTGTCTGTCATTTCTTTCTTGCCTCAAACGATATCACGGGCGCAAGCCCAACTTAACTGAAATAGGAATTGTAATGGCAACTGGTATCGTAAAATGGTTCAATGATTCGAAGGGCTTCGGCTTTATCACCCCTGACGAAGGCGGCGAAGATCTGTTCGCTCACTTCTCGGCGATTCAGTCCGCAGGCTTCAAGTCGCTGCAAGAGAACCAACGCGTTTCTTTTGAAGTGACCGCTGGTCCTAAGGGCAAGCAAGCTTCGAACATTCAGCCACTGTAATACGCTGAATCAAACGAAATAAGAAATCCTCGGTATCCGAGGATTTTTTTTCGCCTGCGTTTTTGTAATTGTTTCCCTTCGCTCATTTCCCCGTCTTGCGCCAATAGTCCGGCTGCGCATAAGTGTGCCGCAGGAAATCCACAAAAGCGCGTATCCGCAGCGGCAAATGCCGGCGCTGCGCAAACACCGCGTAAATATCGTTGCCCGGCGCCGAGTGTTCGTTGAGCACGGTCTGCAGCTTGCCCGCCTCGATCTCGTTGCCCACTTCCCACATCGAACGCCACGCCAGGCCCTTGCCGGCCAGCGCCCAGTCGTGCAGCACCTGGCCGTCGTTGCTGGCCATGTTGCCGTTGACCTTCAGCACCAGGTTCTTGCCGTTCTCGCGGAAGGTCCAGCCGCGCTGGCTGCCTTCGCTGCTGATCGCCAGGCAGTTGTGCTTGGCCAGGTCGGCCAGGGTTTTCGGCTCGCCGTGGCGCCTGAGGTAGGAGGGCGCCGCCACCACCACCCGTTCGTTGTCGGCCAGCTTGACGCTGACCAGGTTGGAATCGGACAGGCTGGCGATGCGGATCGCCACGTCGATGCCTTCGCCGACGATGTCCACCACGCGGTCGCTCATGTTCAGCGTGACGCTGACGTCGCGGTGCTCGGACAGGAAAGACGGGATCAGCGGCGCCACGTGCTGGCGGCCGAAGCCGGCCGGCGCGGAAATCATCAGGTGACCTGTCGCGTGCGCGCTACGTTCGGCCACGGCGGTTTCCGCTTCCTCCAGTTCCGCCAGGATGCGCTGGCAATCCTCCAGGAAGGCCGCGCCCTCGTTGGTCAGCGCCAGCTTGCGCGTGGTGCGTTGCAGCAGCTTGACGCCCAGGCGGCTCTCCAGCGCGTCCAGCCGCCGGCCTATCATGGCCGGCGCGATGCCTTCGGCCCTGGCGGCGGCCGACAGGCTGCCTTTTGAAACGACCTCGACGAAGGTGGATATCTGTCTGAACTGACCCATGTGGTGCCTGACCCGTTATTTGTGATAAAAACGCATAGATGATGTGATTTTTAGTCTCGTTTGCATAACTTATTAGTGAATATACTGTAAAACATATCAAGGCGTAACCGAGTCGTCACACTAAAAGATTCGGCGTGCAACATGATGGGCAGTGCTTATAATTTGATCTGGTAGTTAATGATCTGGCAGTTAATATTTTTTTCGGAGATACCTCATGACGCAGTCCACCATCACTCTGCCGGCAGGCATGGAAATCACAGGCGAGATCAAGCCTGGCTACGAAAACATCCTGACCACCGAGGCATTGTCGCTGGTGGTCAAGCTGACCCGCGAATTTGAAGCGCGCCGTCAACAATTGCTGGCCGTGCGCGTCGAGCGCGCCAAGCGCCTGGACGCCGGCGAGCGTCCCGACTTCCTGCCGGAAACCGCGCACATCCGCGCCGGCGACTGGAAGATCGCGCCGATTCCGAAGGCGCTGGAATGCCGCCGCGTGGAAATCACCGGCCCGGTCGAGCGCAAGATGGTCATCAACGCCTTCAACTCGGGCGCCGACAGCTACATGACCGACTTCGAAGATTCGAACACGCCGAACTGGGACAACCAGATCACCGGCCAGATCAATATGTTCGACGCCGTGCGCCGCACCATTTCGCTGGAACAGAACGGCAAGTCCTACAAGCTGAACGACAAGATCGCCACGCTGGTCGTGCGTCCGCGCGGCTGGCACCTGGATGAAAAGCACGTGCTGGTCGACGGCAAGCGCATCTCGGGCGGCATCTTCGACTTCGCGCTGTTCATGTTCCACAACGCCAAGGAACAACTGGCGCGCGGCGCCGGTCCATACTTCTACCTGCCGAAGATGGAATCGCACCTGGAAGCGCGCCTGTGGAACGACATCTTCGTGATGACGCAAAACGAGCTGGGCCTGCCGCAGGGCACCATCAAGGCCACCGTGCTGATCGAAACCATCCTGGCCGCGTTCGAGATGGACGAGATCCTGTACGAACTGCGCGAACACAGCTCGGGCCTGAACGCCGGCCGTTGGGACTACATCTTCTCGTGCATCAAGAAGTTCAAGCTGGACAAGGATTTCTGCCTGGCCGACCGCGCCAAGGTGACGATGACCGCGCCGTTCATGCGCGCCTACGCCTTGCTGCTGCTGAAGACCTGCCACAAGCGCAACGCGCCGGCGATCGGCGGCATGGCCGCGCTGATTCCGATCAAGAACGATCCGGAGAAGAACGATATCGCGATGGGCGGCGTGCGCACCGACAAGGCGCGCGATGCGACCGACGGCTACGACGGCGGCTGGGTGGCCCACCCTGGCCTGGTGGAGCTGGCGATGACCGAGTTCACCAAGGTGCTGGGCGACAAGCCCAACCAGATCGACAAGCAGCGTCCCGACGTTGAAGTGACGGCCGCGCAGCTGATGGACTTCAAGCCGGAAGCGCCGATCACCGAAGCGGGCCTGCGTTACAACATCAACGTCGGCATCCACTACCTGGGCAGCTGGCTGGCCGGCAACGGTTGCGTGCCTATCCACAACCTGATGGAAGATGCGGCCACGGCGGAAATCAGCCGTTCGCAAGTGTGGCAGTGGATCCGTTCGGACAAGGGCGTGCTGGAAGACGGCCGCAAGGTCACCGCCGACATGGTGCGCGCGATGATTCCTGAAGAACTGGCGAAAGTGCAGCGCGACGCGCCGGGCGGCGACGGCCCGACCTACGTGCGCGCCGGCCAGATCTTCGAGGAGATGTCGACCTCGGCATCGTTCGCGGAGTTCCTGACCTTGCCTCTGTACGAAGAAATTTAAAGTCTCTCGTCATTGCGCCCACTGGGCGCCATGACTCCCCGCGAAAGCGGGGATCCATGCTGAAGCGGCAGTGCGCACTCGGTATGGATTCCCGCTTTCGCGGGAATGACGCGGCCTCTCAGAAGTCATTTTTCCACAAACGCAGCGCGGTGAAGGTCGCGAGCGGCGTATCGATGCGATCGAGCTTGCCGGCCTTGACCAATTGTTCGGCAATCGCCGGCTCGCGGTAGCGCAGGAACGGATTGGTGGCTTTTTCCACACCTATCGTACTCGGCACCGTGGGCAGGTTGTGCTCGCGCTTGTCGGTCTCCACCTTGACGCGCTCCTGCAGCGCCACGTTATCGGGCTCCACCACGCGCGCGAAGCGCAGATTGGACAGCGTATATTCGTGGGCGCAGAATACCTTGGTATCATCCGGCAGCGCGGCCAGTTTGCCGAGCGAACTGATCATCTGTGCCGGCGTGCCCTCGAACAGGCGTCCGCAGCCGCCGGCGAACAGCGTATCGCCGCAGAACAGCCAGATCGGCTCACCGTCGGCGCGTTCGCGCAGGTAGGCGATGTGGCCCATCGTATGGCCGGGGACGTCGAGCACCGACAGCTTCAGCGCCAGGCCGGGCACGTCGATCAGTTTGCCTTCGCCGACCGGCAGCGTGACGGCGGCGATGCTCTCGTTGCGCGGGCCGAAAACGGGAACCTGATAATGCTGTAATAATTCAGGAACGCCGCCAATATGGTCAGCATGGTGATGGGTGAGTAGAATGGCGGTGAGCTTGAGTCCGTTGGCCTTGAGGGCCGCCAGGATAGGCTTGGCATCACCGGGGTCGACCGCTGCGGCGTGGACACCATCATGTATCAGCCACAGGTAATTGTCGTGGAACGCAGGAACAGTAAGAACACTGAGAGTTTGAGTAGAAGAGTTGGTCATTGGATCGCAAAAGGCTAGGCATGGACAAGGCAGGATCTGAGAAATCCATTATAGCGCTGGAAGGCTGGCTGCAAACGCCCGCCGGCGTCTACTTGCGTGCGTGGGAACAAAGCTGTCTCGATAATTTAACAGCCGATATCTTTGGATACAACGCGGTGCAGATCGGCATGCCTCAAATCGATGCACTGGCCGCCAGCCGCATGCCGTACAAGCTGCTGGCCGACCGCAAGGTGCGCGCCGCGGAAAACGATGGTCTGCGTCCGGTGACGCTGACGCTGGACTACACCGAGTTGCCGTTCGCCTCGCAATCGATCGACCTGGTGGTGCTGCCGCATGTGCTGGAATTCTCCACCGATCCGCACCAGGTGCTGCGCGAAGTCGAGCGCGTGCTGATTCCGGAAGGGCAGCTCATCATCTGCGGCTTCAATCCGGCCAGCCTGTGGGGCGCGCGCCACGTGCTGCGGCGCGTCGGCGGCACCTCGTTCCTGCCGCGCACCGAGGAGCTGATCTCTATGCCGCGCATGAAAGACTGGTTAAAATTATTGAACATGGGCGCCAGCCAGAGTCATTTCGGCTGCTACGCGCCGGCCTGCCGCACAGAAAAATGGCTGCACCGCTACGCCTTCATGGATAATGCCGGACCGCGCTGGTGGCCGTATTTCGGCGGTGTCTACATTGTGCAGGCGATCAAGCGCGTGAAGGGCATGCATCTGATCGGTCCGGCTTGGACCAAAAAAACGGCATCGGCCCCCGCGGTCGTGCCGGCAACAAATAAAAGGCGGGAACAGCAGGATGGATAAGGTAGAAATTTTTACGGACGGCGCCTGCAAGGGCAATCCCGGACTCGGCGGCTGGGGCGCGTTCCTGGTGGCCGAGGGCGCTGAAAAAGAGATTTGCGGCGGCGCCCGCGACACCACCAACAACCGCATGGAATTGCAGGCGGTGATCGAGGCGCTCAACGCGCTCAAGCGTCCGTGCATGGTCACGCTGCACACCGACAGCCAGTATGTACAAAAGGGCATCAGCGAATGGATCCACGGCTGGAAGGCGCGCGGCTGGAAGACGGCGGCCAAGGAGCCGGTCAAGAACGAAGACCTGTGGCGGGCGCTGGACGCCGCGCAGGCGATGCACACCGTCGAATGGCGCTGGGTGCGCGGCCACAACGGCCATCCCGGCAACGAGCGCGCCGACATGCTGGCCAATCGCGGCGTCGAGCTGGCCCGGGGCCGGTGACCGGTATCGCCTGTTATACTCCACGATCAGACTCATCACAGAACACTATGCGCCAAATCGTACTCGATACCGAAACCACCGGTATCAACCCCAAGCTGGGCAACCGCATCATTGAGATCGGCTGCGTCGAGCTGAACAACCGCATGCTGACGGGGAATAACTTCCACGTCTACATCAATCCGGAACGCGACTCGGAAGAGGGCGCGCTCAACGTCCACGGCCTGACCACCGAGTTCCTGAGCGACAAGCCGAAATTCCACGAGATCGTCGAACAGCTGCGCACTTATATCCAGGGTGCCGAGGTCATCATCCACAACGCGCCGTTCGACCTGGGCTTCCTGAACCACGAATTCAAGCTGCTGAACCTGCCGGACTTTTCCAGCCATATCGGCGGCGTGATCGACACGCTGGTGCATGCCAAGGAACTCCATCCCGGCAAGCGCAACTCGCTGGACGCGTTGTGCGACCGCTACGGCGTGTCGAACTCGCACCGCAAGCTGCACGGCGCGCTGCTCGATGCCGAGCTGCTGGCCGACGTCTACCTGTCGATGACGCGCGGGCAGAACAGCCTGGGCATGGATGCGGAAGAGGAGGTGGTGGTCGGCGGCGCGCTGCTGGAGCCGGTGCCGATGGCCGACATCATCTTCCTGCCGGCCTCGGACGAGGAGCTGGAAGCGCATGCCGCCACGCTCGCCGGACTGGACAAGGCGGTCAAAGGCCAGTGCATCTGGACCGCGACGGTGGCGCCACAGGCTGCCGCCTGACAATTTTCGCGCGGGCCCTTCCCATGGCGGGAGGTTGTGTGCGATAATTCGCCCCGCTTCGGGAGGTTAGCTCAGGGGTAGAGCACTGCATTCACACTGCAGGGGTCGCAAGTTCGAAACTTGCACTTCCCACCAGTTTCAAGGTATTGATTTCATTGCGTATTCAAGCGCATCCTCAGTATCTGTCCTTATTGAATCGTACTGTTTGCCACAAAATTGCCACATGTTCAGTGGCATGGAGTGAAAGTGGCAACGATTCGTCAACGTGGTAACCGAGTAGAAGTCCAGATCCGACGCAAGGGCTGGCCTACCGTTTCAGAAACCTTCCCAGATAAAACCTCGGCCCGTGAATGGGCTACCGTGATCGAAGCGGAAATGGTTCGTGGCGTCTTTATGGATCGCTCCGAGGCGGAGCGCAATACGCTCGGCGACCTCTTCGATAGGTATCTTCGCGATGTGTCCGGATCAAAAAAGGGTGCCTCGTCGGAAAGCTACAGGCTACGAGCCTTGCAACGCGATCCCATTTCTCAGTACAAGGTCGCAGCATTGACAGGCAAGGTGCTCGCGGAGTGGCGTGACCGCCGTATGAAAGTGGTTTCGGGGTCAACCACCAACCGGGATCTGGGCCTGATCAGCCACGTGATCAACGTTGCCCGCAAAGAATGGGGCATCAACGTGGAAAACCCCGTCTCGATGATTCGTCGGCCGCCGGAGAGCCGGGGGCGCAATCGTCGCCTGTCGGCATCCGAGGAGCAGCGCCTACTTTCCGAATTGGAGCCTAGCACACGCTGCGCAAACGGTTATTACGAAGAAGGCGGGACGAGAAATCCCTGGATTTACCCATTGGTTGTATTGGCGATCGAGACGGCAATGCGCCGCAGCGAAATTCTATCATTGCACTGGGACGATGTCTTCCTAGAGGATCGATTCGTGCGGCTCCATGACACGAAGAATGGCGAGTCTCGTGATGTCCCTTTATCGAAAAAGGCCCACGATGTCTTGAAAGGGCTTCCTCAAGATACGGTTCCCGGAAAGGTATTCCAGACCACCGCAGACGCGGTCAAAAAGGCGTTCGTGCGTGCGGCTGATCGTGCCGGCATTAAGAATCTCCACTTTCACGACCTTCGTCACGAGGGCACCAGCCGCATGGCTGAGAAGCTCGACAATGTACTTGAGCTCTCCGCAGTGACCGGCCACAAGACCTTGTCCATGCTGAAGCGGTACTACCATCCGCGCGCCAAGGACTTGGCTCGGAAGCTGGGGTGAGCAATGAATAAGACCTCGCTTTTCCGCGCCTATTGCGACTGGCCATACGACACGGCCGTGTTTGTCGAAGCCACTGATCGCCAAAGTGCCGCGCTCAAGATTTCGCGACTGATCGGAACGTTGTACGGTTGCCCGACAGATGACGTCTCATTTTACAACCTCGATTCCTATTACGAACTCGTTGACGAAAAGGGCGTCGGTGACGACCTGGATTTCAGATTATTCGAGTCAGGGTGGGATGCTGACGGTGTAGCGTCTTGGGTGGATACTCCGCTATTCCTCGCGCCTTTGAATCAATCGTTCTTACTGGCAGCATGGGAGCGACTGCAGCGTCACCTTGAGGGACTGGGACATGACGATCAGCTTCAGGTGCACCCGCGCATGTGAGCGGATCGCATCGTCGCTGGCCGGGACGACCGGCCAAAGCGCTCCTACATGCGCCCACGATGCGTGCGGGTGCCCTTCGGGCATCCGGGCCTTCGCCCGGACTCCAATCGCCCGCACCGGCTTCTCCGATACGGAGGAGCATCCAGATAGTGAAGCGTGTCGGCAAAACGATCGAAGTAAAGTCGTGCAACTAAGTTGGGGGCAAGGCGCACTGGCGACATGAAGCAGCACAGCAACCTGAGTCTCGGAAAATGTTCTACTTGCTATGTGTTCGTGATAGCAATGGACAAAGACATGCATTTGGGCAAGAATGCTTGATGGATGCGCCCGTTAAGCAATTTCTGTTTAAGAGAAGAGGATAGGATGAAATTCAAGATCATGTTTGTTGCAGCCATGTCAACTGGCTTTGCGGTCAGCGCAAGTAGTGCGTATGCTGAAGTTCCAAGTGGAAACGCCACTTCGACGGCTGGGAGCCAGCGATATTGCTTGTATCAAGACCAAAAGTATTCGGAAGGTTGGGTACAGAGCGGGATGGTGTGCACGCGGGGTCGAGTAACCTCCGTTATTAATGGTACTCGCGACGACACGCGGCCGGCTGAATTCATGTGGACTGCTCAAGAAAAGCCAGGGTTAGCGATCCTATATCAAGAGATCGAAAGGGCACGACTGCAAACGCAGCTCATTCAGGCTCGGATTGCCTTGATGGAAGCCGAAGCAAAGCAGAACGACATCGCCTTCAAGAAAAGCGATAAGAACTGAATGGCTAGCTGATAGCATCGTCCTGTGCGTGATGCCAAGACCGCCCCGGTCCGCATGATAAAAGGTATCCCCTAAAACCTTGGCTAGTTCGACATGGAGCACTTAGGGGGGCGGCGCAGTTGCTGCCACTCCCACAGCGGGTGTCTCCGCTATTGGTACCGGCGCGCCGGTGCCGGTAGACGGAGGAATTGCGATTATTGGCGCGGCCGGCACTGGAAAGAAAAACTGGGCCAAGCCTTTCATGATGTCGTCCACATCCTTCTTTTCCGCTGATGGTGCGCGAATCGTAGTAACTCGGTTGGTGCTCTTGTGGGCGACATCCCCGCGAGCTTCCCCAAAGGCCGAAAGCGCGGCTGCCAAGGAATGGTCGACTTTTTCGATACTGTAGCCGCTTATCAGGCAGACAATCAAATAGATCGTAGTCTTAATTCCGTTGTTGTCGGCCAGCGTTTCGCGCGCCCGCTTTATTACTGCATCCACCGCCGACCTGAATCTACCATCATTGAATGGACACTCGTGAGGCAGTGTCATGCCGAAATGATTTGCTAATTGGTATGCCCAGATCGTGGGCGTGATCGGATTTTGACTAGCAAATAGTCTTGCCATACTGTCGAGGTCTGCTCGACCCTTCCGCTCAAGAAAATCCTCAATCTCAGCATGAACAAGAAGGCGAAATGCCGCTAACAAGTCTGTATCCGGCGTGAAGGAAAATGGATCAGCTAGCTCTGCGGCTAGCTGCGCAGCTAGAAATTTTTGTTCCAAGATCGGCACGCGGGCCGCCAAGTGGCTAAAGAACGGGCACGCGGCCATATCTATTGAATCCGAGCGGCGTTTGCTTCGTAGGTCATTCCCAAAACGGCGGCCAAGCGCGTCCCCCAAATGTTCGTTCGGTTCGTCGTTGCCTCATTTGATTTAGTGGTTTTTTCAATAGCGGAGCGGAACTCCGGAATGCTGCATACTTCCTTGAATGCATTGACAATTGCGGAGGCGTTTTGGCGCGCTAGATCTGCAATTTTCTCATCAGAAAAGAAGCGCGTTATCACGTCAAAAACAGCTCGATTGATTCGACGTTCATATTTTCCAGCAGAGTATTTTTTGAACGCATCCTTAGCAAAAATATCGATAGTGGCACTTAGGGCGCAATCCAGCTTAGCAAAGAGACTGAACAGTTCTTTCTCGGCATCCACGCCGCCCCTTTCAAAGTAATCGACTGTAGAGTCTAGAAATTTCTTTAGGTCACCGTCATAGGACGCGTAGGCTCGATCAAATGCGACGAACCTAAGAACTAGTTCGGAGTCACGCATCCTGCGATCAAGGCCTGGTCCGAATACTTTCCCAAAGAAAATGCTATTCTCGATGTATTTATCGATTTGAGAGAGTGCATTTCCGCCGATTAGCGCTCGACGCAGCTCTTGGGGCGACAGTTGAAGACTTCCGCTATTTAGTCGGAAAAACAATACATATAAAAAATCCGCGTCTGGGACGTTCTTGATCAAAGTTGATCGAATGGAATTATTCTCAAAAAAGTCACGATCATCCGCAGGAAGCGATTCGAAAGTCTTATTCTCTAAGTCTCGACGCAAATCGAGACCTTTCAGCACCAGCTTATTATCGAGAAAATCTTGAATGGTGAGCAGTCGCTGCTTTCCATCAATGACGAGGAATCGGCCGCGATGCTCGCTATTCTCTGCTAACACAATGTTAGGAATGGGAAGTCCGGCTATCAAGGATTCGATTAATCTGCTTTTGCGAACGTCATCCCACGCCTGGCGGCGTTGAAATCCTGGATCAAGATTAATGGTTCCCTTTTGAAGCTGAGAGTAAAGCGTACCTACGGTCCAGTCTGCCGTATGCATAACGGCATCGCGGAAATTGATCTGGTCACTCTGAAGATCGGACTCCTCTTCCTGCTGGTCCGTTGGAAAGACTGGTTCAAAAAGCTCTTCTTGTGGGGCAGTTTGCACTTCGGTTCCTTGTCTAAAAGCCGGTGAGTGGGCCTGTTGATCAACATTGTAGACGATGTCAATGACCAGGAGTATGTCAAGTCTTATTCCATACACGGCCGGACATGGCCGTTTGCCACCGTAAGAAGCCTTCTCTTAGAGCCTTCGCATCGGCCAGCGCGTGATGCGGTGGCCAGGCCGCCGAGTACGTCAGCACCTCGCCCAGCTTGTAGGGGGCGGTGCGGAAGATCTTATGATCGACCAGCTGGTGCGCGCCGACATTGGGCGGCAAGTCGCCGGCGAAAGCGGCCTGCAGCAGCTGCCAGTCGATGACGAAGTCATACATGATGGTCGCAGGCTCGGGCAGTGCATCAAACCAGCGGCGCAAGCGGCTGGCCAGCTCAACGGACGTACAGGCCGCGCCAGGTATTTTGCCCAACAGTGGGATGACATCAGTTCGCACGAATTCGCTTGTGTCGTCGCGTCTGTAGTCGGTTCGCTCGGCATAGAAGTCACTCGATCCTACGGCTGCCATCCCAATGCTGATAAGTTCGGGATCGACACGCGCCAGGGTGGTGAACTCAGTATCTAGGAAGACCAGCATGTCAGCCTTCCGCTGCCGAATGCAGGCGAGGGCAAAATTTCAGCAGCCGGGCGATATTGAACGCGTCGTCAAGGGCGCGGTGGTGATGGCCTTCGGGCGCCAGGTTACAGATTTTCATAGCTGCGATCATGCCGCATTGCTTGATCTTCGGCCGGCGAGCCTTGGCGAAATTCCGCTTTAGATTTTCGTGGGGCAGGTCCGCCAGCGGATCCACAGTGCGGTGGCGGTCTGATTCGCGCTCGATCTGGTTATGGTCGAAGGCTCCCCACGATCCCCACCAACTGCCCGGCTGCTGGTGGCTCTGCGCGAACTCGGCCAGCCTGGCGGCGACGGCCGGCCAAGTCGCCGCGGCGCTGATCGCGCCCTGCTCGATATGGGGCAGCAAACGCTTGCAGAAGTCCGTCAGCTGCGGCCGCTCGATCGGGCGCACGAAGGACTGGAAGCGGTCGAGGATCTGGCCATCTGGCGCAACCCATACCGCGCCCACTTCCAGCACTTCCATCAGTTCCGGCGGGATGCTGCCGTCGTCGGCGCACGTCGCCTCAAGGTCGATTACCAGGATGTTGGCCAGCATGTCAGTTGAACCCCAATGCGCGCCAGTCGATGAACGCGGCCGTGAAGGCCGCCACGCGATGGCGGGCCAGCCAGTCGGCTCGCAGCTCGTAGCGCTTGGCCCAACGCACGGTGCGCAGCACGGCCAACTGGTCGAGGTGGTCGACGCGATCGGCCGCGGCGCGGATCAGGGCAAGGGCCATTTGCTGCTTGCTGGCGAAGCCGCCCGTTTGTCGATCGGCCTTGAAAGCCGCATCGAGCGCGGCGCGCAGCGCGCCGCCGGCGGCGACGGCCAACTGCTCGAACGTGCCCAGCACATGCGACGCGTCGTGGTCGGTGATGAGGTCATAAGCGGTGCCAGGCAGATCGAGCATGGCATAGGATAGGGCCTGGCCGTAGACCGTCGCGTTTTGCACCAGGGCGTAACGCGGGCCAAGCCCGTGCAGCGAAAATAGCAAGTCGTCGAGCCGCACCCAGCTACCTTCCGGCAGCTGGGCGGCCCGTTGCAGGCTCTCGGAAGAGTGCCCAATGCCAGTGAAGTGCTCAGTCTCCATTGTCCAGATTGGTTAGGAACAGTTCAAACGCACTCAGGCAGACTTTTCCTGCGGCTGCAACCCGCAGCCGCTCTGCTGCAATGACGACCGGTAAGCTCGCCAGGTCACGGTATGCTGCGGCCACACAATCCACGGACGCTTGCAGGACGGCGTAGATGTGCTTGAACGACTTGGATTTGGCAAATTCCATGCGAGGTGCGACCTCGGTGATAAGGTCCTCGACCAGGGATTGGGAAACCAGCGAATGAGTTGATAAAATTGCGGCAGCCATTGGCAGTACCTCCATTACTTGTCAAAGGTAAGGCCATGCGCAGTGGTTGCCGCCGCTGTGCATGGCCGACTATTTGAAGCTCCGAGCACGCAAGACAATTCTCAGTAAGACAGAGAGGATTGCCCCCCCAAAAATATCTGGTTTTCCCATCTCAACATCGTCGCGACGAAAAATCCGACTATGCGTGCTTCGTGCTAAAGATAATACTGAGATCCGAGCCCGTTTACAACGATTTGAGTCACCTTGACTCGTCTTTTTGCCAGCAAGGTCAATGTGACCCAGTTTAGCTGGGTCACATTGACTGCATTTGGATAACGCGTCCACTCATAAAAGGGAGTTCGCGTCAATGTGACCCTGTTTAAGAAATCGACCTGCGTTAATGTGACCCTTTACCTGCGCTGGTGTCGCGACGCCTTTGGACCAGGGTGGGCAGTCCTGGTCTGCCTAACAGGTGCTGCAGCCCGAACTGCTGTGGGATTCAGCATTCCGCTGCCACGTGTGGATATCTGTGCCTGGCCATACAGGGATTGTGTCCGAGTGACACTGTGCCCGAGGGCCATCGCGATCGCTTCGATCGAATGGCCTGCTGCTTTCAGATCCGATGAGAACATGTGTCTCAAGCAGTACCCGGTGGTCTCTGACTTCATGCGAGTCCAAAGTACTCGGCCTACTCGACGAAGGGCGGCCGTATAAGCGTCTTTGCTGGAGACCGACACAAGAATTTCATTTTGCCCATGGCTTCGGAGTTCCGCGAGCGCTGCTGCGATCAGCGGATTGTCGTCTGTAATCGAGTATTCAATTTCCCGCCACGCTTGGCCTTGAACGCCGCCTTCGATTACCTTTGCTCCGATTATGTGCAGCGTCAGCGTCCCATCACGTTCGGCCATCCTGATTCCGTACTCGAGCTCTTGAGGGCGTGCCCCGGATAAGCTTGCCGCGAGGACTGCCAGGCGGTACTTCGAGTTGGACATGGCGGAATACATCTGTTCTCGAAAGTCGTCTGGGAGCTTGTGCAGCATCTGTCGCTTGCTCCGCTTTTTTGCCGTGGACGTGATGGGGCATTTGTTGTCATGGTTTTCAAGCGTGGCGTGCAGCCCGATCAGAAAGTCGATCTTCTTAACGCTCATTTCCCATGAGGTCATGTCGCCGGCTGCCTGGTGACGATCTTGTTCCCGTAACGTGTACATAAGCCCTTCCTGGATGACATGGCGAGCGGCTGCGCGCCTCAGATACCACGTTCTCTTCGATTTTGTGGAGCGCATGACCTCGAACATGCCTACGGGTGTCTTGGTGGTACATTTGGCCACCAGTCGCCTAAATTCTTGCGCGTATTGAGCTTTGGATGCCGAAGACGCCGTACTCGGTTTCAGCGCCATATTGAGTGCACGGGCTCTCCGTATGGTGTCGAAGATTTTTTCTTTTTCGGATTGATTCATCGATGTGCTCAAAGTGGATAGTCTTGTGCTCGGATGCCCGTCGATCACTACGTGATCCCATCGCCGGGCACATTAACTGACCCTGTCAGTTAATGTCTCGATTCGAGCACGTGGGTCACATTGACTCGGCGCGCGGAAAGGGCGTTTGGGTCACATTGACGCATTTGAAAAATGCGGCGTTGCTCGCGTTTACTGAGTGTGATAATGTCCGGTGAAGTGCCAATTTCGGAGGTCATATGGGAAGCGATTACCAGTCGGGGCTTGGGGCGGGAATGGCTCGCGCGCGCGGAGTCCGTCGCGATGCTGATAGCGCCATCGGTGAGTGGGCCAGCTTTGCCCAAGATTTGAAGGCCAAGCTCTTGACGGAGAGTGTCGAACGCCAGGTGAGCGTGGAGTACGTTCGCCAACTGCGTGCAGCTCTGCGCGAGGCAAACCCGAAGCATCCTCTGCTTCAAGATGCCGTTGCAGAACAGCTCTTCGATCGGGCGCGTGTCGCCGCGTTTGAACAAAAAGGCTTTCAATACAATTCCTCCACTGGTCGGTTTCACAAGCGCTAATACCGAGTTGGATTAATCCCCTAGCAGGTCTCGATTCGTGGGCGTGGTTTGCCCGCCCTTTGCGTCGGTCGCAACCTGGCCTGGCCGGCCAGATTTGCGGTGTTCGCCTAACCCTCCCGCCGCGCCATGCCTAACTTCGCGAACCCCGCCGACCAGGACGTCGTGCCCCTGTTCTCCAGTGCGTTGCGCATCACCCAAGCCTGCAGCGTGAGAGCCCAGCCACCTCAAGATGTTGTCCGGAATCCAATGGATCAGTGAGAAAACGATGTGCACGACCGTCGTCATTGTTATGACGTAGATGGCCACGTATGCTACAAAAGACACGATGCCGGTTAGAGCATCAGCTTGTACACCCGAGATCACCGTCATAAACATCACGTTCACTATGCCTGTGACTGGTTGGGTGAGCAACATTGCGCCAATCAGGCCGAACAGCATCAGCGCAGGCCGCATGCACAGCGACAGAATCATCATGTAGCCTTGGCCGGCCTTGCCGACCGCATCGTCGCCGTCCGGGTGCACATGCGCGATGCCGAAGAGAGGCCCGGCAATCACAGCTTCGAAGACCAGCACAAACCAGTTCACCACCGACGTGGTCCACGTGATCGATGGGATCATGGGAACATAGGTCGAAAGAGCAACTCCGCAGCCACACAGAGCAAGCAGAAGGGTAGTTAGTGTTCCCGATAGGAACGCGAAGACGGCACCGAGGTCGAAACCTATTCCAACAGTCCCCTTGACAGCAAGCGAGTTTGCGGCCCCAGTTGCGCTTGCCAGCGTAATCAGCATTGCTTCGCCGGTACCTACGATTACATCACCGAAGGACTTTGTCTGGCTCATGTGGTTGAGGTTGGAACCTGCGATCTCCTGCGTCATCTGGTTGATCGCGCCCATGAATGGAGCGGAAATCAGCTTGCGGACGTATTCCCAGGCACCTTCACCTTCGCGCGGGGCGCGCACGTTGGTCTCGGCGTAGTACACGTTGCGGACGCCGTCGGCGCGGTGCTTGACGTACTCATCGGCCGTGGCGATCGCGTCCTGGTAAGTTACCAGCGCCTCCTTGGTCTCCTTGTCCGAAATGTCGATCGGCTCCGAGGTGGGCAGGCCGTTGAGCGTGGACTGCATCACGTCATTCATCTTGACGATGTGGTTGTACCAGGTGCCTGCGAAGATCCAGCCGCCATCCTGGGCACCCTTCATGAAGTCGCTGCGCGCGCGATCATTGGTGCTCTGGACTGCCGTCTTGGCGGCCGAGCGCAGCGCCGTCTCGTAGTCGGCGGCCGCCGACTCAAGCGCTCCCGCCGCCGGCTTCTGCCCCGCCACGATCTGGTCGGCGATCGGCTGCAGCGCGATGATCATCTTCTGCACGGCCTGGGCATGCGCCGCCATGATCGGGGCCTTGATGACTTTGGTATTGCTGTTGCCTTCCGACGCTTCCCAGGACTGCTTCCAGCTGATGCCGCCGCAGACGTCAGGGTTCAAGTAGGTGTTGTCGTTGGCCCGCCATTTGTAGTCGACCACGCTGTAGCGCGCATTCGCGAAATTCTTGATGGTCGTGTACACGCCCACTGGCGCAGCCGCGTCAAAGACGTCGTAGTTGAGCAGCTCGCCGGTGTTCGACATCGTCTGCGGGATCGACACCGCGGTGATCCTGGTACTGCGGTTCGATTCCTGGAACTGCTTGTTCATCGCCGCGGCGCAGACCTCGAATTTGAGGATGTTGGCGGCAAGCGGGCGCGAGTCAGGGATCATCGGGCGGGCGATCATGTTGTCCTGGTTCATCTGCTCGATCGCCGCCTTCCAGATTCCGTCCCCGATGCCGACGCCCTGCAGCGCGAGCCAGAGAATAAAGATCTGGATCAGGGAGTAGCCTGAGCCCAAAGGAAGCAGGAGTGCCGTGCCGCCGACGGTGCGCAGAGGAACCCAAATGGAAGACATCTTCTTCCCCAGCACCTCACCATCATGGGCCGAATCAATGGTCCCTTTGACAGTTGTATAGCCGACAAAAATCATCCCCAAGAACAGGACCGCGCTATTGAAGATCTTCATCATCGCGCCGAGCACGTCCGTGGTCTGGCCGCCCTGGACATTGGCACCGCTGTGGATGAAGCCGATGATGCTGCCGAACACCTCGCGCAGATACTCCACCGACAAGTCGCTCGCCGGCGGCGTGAATTGTTGAATTCCCTGTGGACCCGAGGAATCGGCTTGTGCTCCCGACATGTAGACGACAAGTGCCACGGTTGTCATGAGCCGAATCATTTTTCCTCCCCTTGCTGGGTAGACGAGAGTGGTACTGTGGCGATTAGCCACAGCTCGTGGGCAATGCCGAGGGTATAGAGAGCAGTGAGCAGCGCCCAGCCCTTTTCACCGCTGTGGACGTACAAAATCGTCCCGCAGCAGGAGATGACGAAGAGGCTAGGAAGCAAGTACCAATCTCCCCAGCCGAGGCCAAGAAAGGGCCTATGCACGCCCAGGGGGATGCCCACGAGACAGGGTAATAACAAAAGCAGGGCTCCCACTCGACGGGTTGCGTGATCGAACGATTTGGAATGGAGGAAAAAGTCCTTTAGCTTGGTGATAGCGGCCTTCATCATTTGTTCACTCCAGCGCCAACCTGCGTCGGCAGCGCGGCGCTGGCCACTAGTTCGGCCATCTTGGCCTTGTGGCAGGCGAGTGCCCGGTCGAGTTCGGCTTTTGCCCGTGCAGCGCAAGCAGCATCCATGCAGGGGGGAGGATTTCCTACTGGAGCGGTAGCGCAGTCACTTCCCGTAGCTGGTACCTCGCCCGCAGTGCAAACTTGGTGTTGGAGGGAGCCCAGGGAAATGAGCGCCGCGAATGATATTTGGATTTTCTTCATGCCTGTTTCCTCCGCCAAGTGTTCACCATGTCTTTGACCTCCTGGCGGGCTAAGCTTGCCAGGTGCCTTTGCTCTTCAGTAGCCACGGGCTGATTTTTGTCTTTGTCGACTATGCGAGCCGCCTTGTCTCTTCGGCTAGCGATGCGATCGCAATAATTGCGGTCGAATTCACCCGCAAGGGCTTTTTTGACTAACTGCCGGAACCACCCAATCGGTGCGCCAATTGGTGTTCGTTCGCCTCTCTTGCCCGCTTCGAGCACGCCCGCTAATTCGTCCAAAAGCTGTTGTGCAAGTTGTAGATCGAGTGAGGGCGACGAAGTGATTCGCAGCAGTTGCTCTTTCATGTTTTCAATAGATGCCTCGAATATAAGTTCACTACCACTACTACTGCTGTTTGGCCCCGCCTCAACAGGCGTTGGTGATGTGGTACGCGCCGGAGGTGCGATGGTGGTAGTAGTAGTTATATTCTTGATAGTCTCTGAAATACTCTCTGAATTAGCTGGTGGAATTTCGTCCATCTTGCCGGCGGGTTCCCGCCGCCCAGATGGTGGAATCCCGCCATCTAGATGGTGGGATTCCACCATCTGGGTGGCAGCGAGTAGGAAGCGCTCTAACGCGAACAGATTGACTCGATAGTAGAGGCGGGCCGGTACTCCCGCACGTCGTTCTTCAAGCAACCCTGCTTCCTTCAACAGCTGGCGAGCATGCTCCTGATCAGAGCGCTTCATGCCGAGTTCCCATTCCCAGCTTTGCCTAGTGCGGTTGGTCGGCGGGATCATGGCCCCTGAGCTGTCACGGTCGGCGTCCCGCAATTTAAACCACCATTCTTCAATGCCCACTTTGCTTTGCCAGTAGGTTGCTTGGCCGAGGTAGAGGGCAGCTATTGGTGAGCCGAGTGCGCGGGCCAGGGCAGGACGGTAAGCAATGACCTCTCGGTCCCCCAGCAGTGACGCCAGGACAAGTTGGATGTCCTGACTCATGCGAAGTCGACATCCAGTGTCAGGACCTTGATAACGCTCATTGATCTGCCCCATAGATCTTCACCTTTGGGCCCCGAGAGACGGCGTCGGTTCTTTGTGCCGAGGCTTTGTTAGCTGGGAGCGAAGGGGCTCTGAAGCCTATTTCACACGATCGGAAGGCGCTGCTCATAAACCTTCACCTTTCGCGCTCGCCCCGCCGGCGGCGGGCCGATTCTGGCGGGATTGCCGTGCGGATGGGGCGGGGGCCACTTCCACTTCTACCTGCGACTTAGCTTCCGTTCCCTTTGCCCACGCGCGCAACTGGCCCAGGCTCCACTTGAGGTGCCGCAGACCTGGAATCGGCGTGGGAAAGCCTTTCACGCCTCTTCCGCGCAACGTCGCGGGGGCAAGGCCCGTATAGGCCGCGGTTTCTACGACACCGACCACGACACAATCTTCAAGGCGGGACAGCCTTTCAACCAAGTCCCAATCACGTTCCATTGATTCCTCCTATGTCAGTTGTTGCTTGCTGAATTCATTTCACCGTTGCTTTAGTCTGGAGGAATCGGCACAATGAAAACAGGACAAATAAGAGAGATGCTGTGTCAGTACTCGATAATTTCAGATGGGCCATCAAAACGGTGGAGCGCGGGTGGCGGAGCGAAGGCAAGCCGGGCGATGAATCCAAAAAGTCGCGTAAATCGAAGTCGCTGCCAAGTGACTTCACCTCGTCGACGTTGCGCTATATCCGCATGAACGCATGCCGCTCTGCTGGCGTCGAAGACTGCGCAGGTTGGGAAGCAGCAATAGAGCCTGCAGCCCTCATTGGCGGAATACCGATCAAGGTCGTTCGGCGGAAATATGAAGAAGGCCAGTCCGTGAACAGTTACCCTTGTTCGGACCTTAAGAGGTGCTCAAGGCCGCGTGTGCCTCTGGCAAAATTCGCTGAAGCATTGGGAGAGTTTTCCGAGGCCCAGAGCCTCGTTAGGCGGTGGATGAATTCCCGGGCCGGGATGAGTCCGGATGACTTTAAGAGGGCGGTGGCAAATTCGTACTGGAATGGCTGGCTTGGTCAGTCCCAATTCTTGAACCTGATGGAACACACGAAGCAGCTGGAGGCGGTAAACGTCTCGGTACGTCGCCTCTGGAGGAAAATTAGTGATCGTAAGACCGGTTTCCGCCAGTCGGATGAACTGAAGCTTGCAGTGGATCTGAAAGACGAGCTTGCTAGCTTATCTGCCAACGATGAGCTCCGCGCGCGTCGGACCATTGAGCGAAACACGGCACTTTCCGTTGAAGCTAAGGAGTGGTTGCTTGCCACATTATCGCCACAAAAATTGCGCTCAATTGAACAAGAGTGAGATAAAATGAAATGAAGTAAGTTATTGTTTTTATTGTGTATTTGACTAATTTCTAATCTAAACCAGCGGCAAGCTTTCCGATTCACACTGCAGGGGTCGCAAGTTCGAAACTTGCACTTCCCACCAGAATTTAGTAGAAAAATCAAAGGCCTGCGTCAATTCGATGCGGGCCTTTTTTTGTTGGCCACTAGCTGGAAACGCCGCCGCTGGTCGCCAAGTCAGGCGTGCCGGTAACAGGCAGGCGCTGCACCTCCAGCGCCGGGGCCAGGCAGGGGCAGCGCAGCACGAAGCGGGTTTCCCCGCCGCCGCTGGTGACCTTGATCGTTCCGCCCAGCACGTTGGTCACCAGGTTGTGCACGATGTGCAGACCCAGCCCGGTGCCGCCCTGGCCCATCCTGGTGGTAAAAAATGGCTCGAACACGCGTGCCAGGTCGCCCTCCGCAATACCCGCCCCATTGTCGCAACATGCCAGCGTAAGTTGTCCGTCCTCGGTGGCGGCCTCGATCCGGACGGCGCCGCTGGCGTCGCCGTGAAAGCCATGGATCAGGGCGTTGCGCACGAGCTGGTTGATGACCTGATCCAGTGCGCCGGGGTAGGATTCCATGACAATGCCAGGCGCGGCGGCGATTTCCAGCGTCACTCCGGCAGCATGCAGGTGCGGCCTCAGGCAGCCAAGGACCTCCACGAGCAGATGCGCCAGGTCGAAACGGCACCGCACCGAACCGGCCTGGCCGGTGGCGACCTGTTTGAAGCTGTCGATCAGCCGGGAGGCGGCGACTAGGTTACGCAGCAGCAGTGCGCTGGCCTGCACGGTGTAGTCGACGAAGGCGTTCAGGTCTGAACGGCGCAGGCGATTGCTGGCGGCGGCCTCGGCAAAGTCGCGCGCACGCTGGTCCTGGGTGCTGGCGCAGAGCATGCAATTGCCGATCGGGGTGTTCAGTTCATGCGCTACACCGGCCACCATGGTGCCCAAGGCCGCCAGCCGTTCGGCGCGCTGCAGGTCCTCACGCGTGGCCTGCAACTGTGCCATGGTGCTGGTCAGCTCGGCATTGGCCAGCGCCAATGCGCGCTGGCTGCGTGCCAGCGCGAGATGGGCTTCGGTGCGCGCCAGCACTTCCGGGGCTTGGTAGGGCTTGCCGATGAAATCGATGGCGCCGGCCTCAAAGCCGCGCAACTTGTCCTCGGTATCGGACTGGGCGGACAGGAAAATGACGGGAATGTCGCGCAGCTGGGCCGATTGCTTGAGGCGCCGGCACACTTCGAGACCATCGATGCCGGGCATGCGCACATCGAGCAGGATCAGTTCGGGCGGGTACGCCTGCGCGCTCCACAGCGCCAGTTCGCCGTCGTGCGCCACGCGCACCTTGTAGCCGGCCTGGTCCAGCAAGCTTGCGAGCAGCCTGAGCGAGGTCGGGGTGTCTTCGACGATCAGGACTTCGCCCAGGTTCGCTTGAGCCTTAGCTTCCGTCTGCCGCTGCTGGGGCATGTCTGGCGTCATGAAACGCTGCCTCCCGGGAGAGTTGATTCTATTTCGCAGTCACTGCGTCCGATCATAATCCCAAATTCAGGGAAACTGGGTAAACTTCGGGATCCAGCATCTGCGGTTGAGCGATGCTGTTGCCCCATCATTTGAACCGTCGCCCACCCATGACCCAAACGTGGCTGCGCCAGCTGACGCTCCATGTTGCTGAGTTGTGATCAAGAGTCAGCAATTTTGCAAGGCACGACAGCGACGTCAACACTGTCATTGCACCTGGCTTCCATTCAGGCAGCGCTCCACTAGGCTGACAATGGCTTTGGACTCGTAGCTCTTGGCTAGCTCGCGCAATTGGCTGACGAACGGGCCGTAGCGTGGGTCGAGTTCAGCCAGGTACGCTGTGTGCGCCATAATTTCTTGCATGTTCCCAATACGGGCCAGACGGTACAGCACTGCCATTTCCGGCTGCGGCGGCACCACGAATACCTCGCTCGCGTCTCCTTCCGAAGCGGCTTCTGTTTCCGGCCGATAATCGTAGACCCACTCCAGCGGCAACAACGTGGCAATCTGGCTCAGCAGCCGGTCCAAGTCGATCGGTTTGGGCAGAAATGCATTCGCCCCGACCGCCAGGCATTGTTCATTATCGCTCGCGGAAACGCTGGCCGATAGCACAATGATCGGCACTTCCTGGAAGGCCGGCAGTTCGCGCAAGCGGCGGGTGGCTTCCAGTCCATCCATCTCCGGCATCGCAATATCCATCAGGATCAGGTGCGGCTGCAAACGCTGCGCCATTTCCAGCCCTTCACGGCCGTTGACTGCCGCGACCACCTCGAAGCCGAGCGGCGTCAACAGATCGGCCACCACCGCCCGATTCCCGGCCACATCTTCCACCACCAGCACCTTCCGACGCGGCCCGGCGTAGCCGGTCACGATGCGGGCGGATGCCTTGGCCGTATCGGCCACCACCACCGGTAAATCCAGTTCGAACCAGAACGTGCTGCCTTGGCCGAGCCGGCTCTCGACCTGGATATCGCCCCCCATCAGGCGCACGTATTGCCGGCTGATGGCCAGTCCCAGGCCGGTACCGCCCAGACGACGCTGCGCCTCGCCAACTTGCTCGAACGGCTGGAAGAGGGCGCCCAATTGATCGGTACTGATGCCCACGCCGCTATCCTGCACCTCGAAGCGCAGCCGGGCGGGCGACACGGCGCGCACCCGCAGCGTCACTTGGCCGTGGTCGGTGAACTTGACGGCATTGGACAGCAAATTGAGCAGCACCTGGCGCAGCCGCTTTTCGTCGGCCCGGACCCACTGCGGCACCTCCGGCGCCAGGTCGCATAGGAATGCCAGGCCCTTCTGCACCGCTTTCATCTCGACCATCTCGACGAAGGTGCGCGCGAAGCCCGCCAACTGGAGGTCGGTCAGGTAGAGCTCCATCTTGCCGGCTTCGATCTTGGCCAGATCCAGGATATCGTTGATAAGGGTGAGCAGATGCTCGCCGCTGTGCCGGATCACGTTCACCCCCGCCAGTTGCCGTTCGCCCAGCGTCTGGTCGCGCTGCAAGATCTGGGCGTAGCCGAGGATGCCGTTGAGCGGGGTGCGCAGTTCATGGCTCATGTTGGCGAGGAACTCGCTCTTGGCACT
The DNA here is from genome assembly GCF_964254095.1 of Duganella sp. LjRoot269. Classification (NCBI taxonomy): domain Bacteria; kingdom Pseudomonadati; phylum Pseudomonadota; class Betaproteobacteria; order Burkholderiales; family Oxalobacteraceae; genus Duganella; species Duganella sp. LjRoot269. The sequence goes on from NZ_CAXUSL020000001.1 coordinate 3,511,832, forward strand.
GTTGGCGGCCTCGGCGGCATCCCTGGCACGCTGTGCTTCCGCAAACGCCGCTTCGAGATGTTCAATGGTTTCGGCCAGCCGCTTCGTCATGATGTTGATGCTGATTCCAAGCACGCCGATCTCGTCGCGTGACTCGACCTCGGCGCGCGTGGAAAGATTGCCGGCCGCGACCTGCTCGGCCACCTCGGTCAGGCGGCGTACCGGATCGACAATGCTGCGCCGGAACAGATAGGCCAGCGCGACGCTGAAAACAACGGCAAGCATGCCGCCGACTGCCGTTTGCAGGCGCGCATCCGATAGGCTGCTGCGCGCCCGTGCGAGATCGGTTTGCAATTGCACCTGTTGCCGCTGGGTGATCTTGTTGAGCAGGTCGAGCAGAATTTCCGCCTGCGGCGTGACCTCGGTACGGAATAGATACAGATCCTCATAGGCATGCTCGCCGTGGAGTATGCCTATGATTTGCAAGGCCAGCTCCGCGACTTGCGCCCGATCGCGGGAAATCATGTCGAACTTGCTCCGCTGTTCGTCCGACAGCAGCGCGCGCTTGCCGGACAGGGTATTCCAGATCGCTGCATTGGTCCCCAATTGCGGTCCGTAGGCCAGCTCGAAATTGAGTTCTCCCGACGCGCCGTACGCCATCAGGTTGGTCGCCATCGCCTCGAACGAGGTCTGGAATCCCAGCAGGTCGGCCAGCAATTCCCGGCTCTGCGGCTGCATGCCGCGCGCTTTCTGGATGCTGATCATGGTATCGATCTCATCGAGAATCCGGATCCGCAGTTCCTGGATGTCACCCCTGGCAATGCGCAAGGCCGGCCGGTTCTTGAGCGGATTGTCGTGCAGTTCGAACAGATGCGGCGGCAGCTTGGCCCAGCGCGCATAGGTGGTAGTCAGTTCGACGACCCACTTCGCCTCTTCCTTGGGCCAGTTGCGGGACATCGCCTGCAAGGACGCAAGGCTCACTTCGAAGGCATGCCGGGCCACTTGGAATTCGTCGATGTCGACAGGGTCGGACAACACCAGATAGCCGCGCATATGCAGCTGCATTCTCAGCAGGCCAGCCTGCGCCTGCGCCGAAGTCAGCGACGCGGGTGCGCGCACCGCTTCGACAAGACGGATGTCCTCGGTGGCGTTGCGTCCCGCAACGAAGGCTAGTGTCGCAACCAGCAGCGTGACGATGGCCAGTGCACCAAATCCGATCGTCAGCTTGCGGCCGATACTGAACGGCTTCAGATAGAGAATGAGCGGAGTGAAGAATTCCCCGGCTCGCACGTTACTGCCCCAGCGATGCATGATAGGATCGCCGCTGCCGCTCGCGTCCGCGGCGGATCGTGATCTCTTCGAAATCGACGGCGGCTGCCTTCAGTGCCGCCTCCGGACTCAATTGGCCGGCGGCCGCTTCCGCCAGGTGCACGTCGAGCGCCTGCCAGTAACCGTAGGCGCCGGGAATGCGCAGATAGGGAAACTGAAGCTTGTTGGTGAACGTTTCGAAATACGCCTTCAAATAGTCGCGTATGTCGACCTCGTCCCAGCCGGCTTTCAGATAGGTTTCAATCTGTCCGGTGCCGTCGGGCGGCAGGAAATGAAAAGTTCTCCCGGGATCGATACCGTCCCAGCCGCGCGCCGCATACACCTGCGATTTTTCCCAAGTCGCCAGCATGGCGAAGAGGTAATAGGTCGCCGCCGGCACTTTCGATTGCTTCGAGATGACGCCAGCCCACGAGCCGCCGGTGGTATTGCCGACCAGGTTAGGCTGCGCCGTCTTGATCCACTTGTGCTGCGCGATGCTGTAGTACTCGCGCGTGCCGGGCAGCACCGCGGAACCGATCTTGCCCTTGACCTTGCTGCCGCTTTCCTGCGCCAGCGCGCCAAGATCGCCCCAAGTGAAAGTAAGCGCCGCGCGGCCGGCCAGAAAGTAGTCCCAGCTTTTTCCCAGATCCCAGTTGAGCATCTCTTTGGGGCCGAAATGGACCAGATCGACCAGCGCCGTGAGCGCCCGCACATGGCCCGGACTCTCGATCAGCGGCTTCATCGTCTGTGGATCGAACCAGTACAGCTGAGGATTGTCCGGCCCGATCACGAACGGCGCCGAAAACGACATGAAATGAAACATGCCCTGCGCTCCCACCTTCAGATGCATGGAGAGCCCATGATCCGGCACGCCGTCGCCATTGAGATCCTTGCCGTTGAAAAACTCGGCCACATCCCGGAACTGCGCCCAGGTCTTTGGCACATCGAGCGCGTAGCCATACTTTTGACGAAACGCCGCCTGATGCTGTGCATCCGCCAGCAGATCGCGTCGGTAATACATGACCTGGCCGTCGTGATCGTTGGCCACCATGTATTTCTTGCCGCCATACGACAGCAGGCTGCGCGGCGCCGGCAATACGTCGTCGATGTTCCATTTCGGAAAGCGCGGATCGTTGTAGTACTTGTCGTAGGAAAGCAGATAACCCCCGCCCGCCAGCTCGCCCAACCACCAGGCGCCGGCGTATGCCGCATCGTACTTGCCGCCGCGGTTGGTCAGATCGGAAATGAAATTCGGATACGCCTCCTCGTGCGTAAGTTGAACCAGATTGAGCTTGGCGCCGGTGGCCGCCTCGAATTCTTCCTTCAACTCGCCGATCGCGCCGCCGTTCTGCCTATTTTCCTGCAGCACCGTGACGGTCTGGCCGGCGAACGGACAGTTGTTGGGCTTGCATGGCTGCACGACCCGGGGTGGAACGATTTTCCCGGCCTTCACGACCGCTGCTTCATAGAGTTCCAGTTTCGGCTTCGCTTCCTCGGCCCCAACCATCATCGAAACCGAGCATGCCGCAATCAACATTGCCAGCAGCCTAACCTTCCTATTCCTGTTCCTGTCCATGGTTCGTTCCTTGTCGACCGCCGTCATGACCAGCGGCAAATACTTCGCTACTGAAATCCGAGCGACCCGGTAAACACGCCTCTGTCGCTCGCGACCGAGGCGTATCGCAATCTCTTCGAAATCGACAGCGGTCGTCTTCAGTGCCGACTCCGGGATCTATCGGCCGGCGGTCGCCTGCGCCAGGTGAAAATCAAGTACTTGCCAATTGCTGTAGGTGCCCGAAATACGCAAGTAAGGCAATTGCTGCCTGTTGCCAAAGGTATCGACATAGGCATGCAGATAGTCGGGGACATCGGCTCCGTTCCGGCCGGCTTTCAGATAGGTTTCAATCTGTCCGGTGCCGTCGGGTGGCAGGAATTCCTTTTTCCCTTCGAGGATGGAGGAAGGGATGACGCTGTCCGACTCGATCACCGTCAACTGTGCTGTGCCATCGGCCGCGGCGAACAGTATCCGCGATGCGAACAAACCGGACACCAAGGATTGCATGCGATCAATTCCTTCCAGTTTCACAAGGTGCCGGACGCGTCGCCACGCCTGCACTGCATTGGGAGAACAAGCCCGAGTTTACCGCTATTCCACTTCAATGCAAGCAACTTATCGTTTCTATTTCCTGTCTAACATCGAGGTATCGTGATCCAAGGAGGTTGCCGTCTCATCCAGATAGTAGCGCTTCGCAAAATGGAAATACTTCCACCAAGGCAACGGAATTTTAATGATCCGGGAATCGTACCGGGAGGCTTGCGGCCTCCCACGGCTCAAGCTCGCTGTGGCTGAAGCGGGCCCAAGCCGAGGAGCATGATCAGAAAGATCCTTCTAAAGCTTCAAACAAGTGAAGATAGTTAGCTGAATCTGTCGGCGTGCGCGCAGAACTGGCGTCATGGCAAGCAGGGCCGCCTCTTGCCTTCGGTGCTCTACCAGCGCATGGTCGGAATAAAATCCGCAAACGCGCGCAGCGGCGCCGGCAGATAGCGCCGGCCTGGATAATACAGCGAGGGACCGTTAAAGGCTGGCCACCAGCGCTCCAGCACCGGCTCCAGTTCACCGCGTTCCATGTAGGGCTTCAGCCAGTCTTCAAACAGGTACACCAGGCCGCTGCCGGCCAGCGCCGCATCCACCTTCAAGTCGGCGCCGGCACCCAGGTTGACGATCAGCGGACCGACCGGTTTGATGACGACTTTCTTGCCCTTGTGCTCGAATTCCCAATCCGGCATGGCACCGCTGGAGAAGCGTCCGCGCAGGCAGGTATGTCTCAACAGGTCTTCCGGCCGCTTGGGCAGGCCGTGTTTTAGCAGATAGCCAGGCGACGCTGCCAGCGCAAAACGTTGCCGGCGCGGTCCAATCGGAATCGCCACCATATCCAGCTCCATGTGTTCTTCGTAGCGGACGCCGGCATCGCAGCCGGAGCGCTGCAGATCGACAAAGCTGTCATCGACGATGATCTCCAGGCAGATGTCCGGATACGCGGCGATAAACGGCGGAATGATGCGCGGCAGGATCAGTTTCGATACGCTGAGCGGCACGTTGAGCCGCAGTCTGCCAGCCGGACGGTCGCGAAAACCGTTCACCACATCCAGCGCGGATTCGACCGCGCCCAGCGCCGGCATCAGTTGCTCCAACAAGCGCTGGCCGGCGTCGGTGGTGGCCACGCTGCGGGTGGTGCGGTTCAGCAGGCGCACACCAAGGCCGGCCTCAAGCCGTCGCACCGCTTCGCTCAGTTGTGACGCGCTATTGCCCGTCATGCGCGCGGCGCCGCGAAAGCCGCCGTGTTTGGCGACCGCGACGAAGGCGCCGATATCCTGCAGATCAGCCATCGGTCATTGTCCTGTATTCGGCACAAGTTGTGCCATTGCGAGGTATTGTCGCACAAAGTTTTCGCGCCTAGACTGTGTTCGTCAACCCATCCTTCAGGAGCATATTTTGAACACCTTCCAACTTGGCGATCTGACTGTCAACCTCATGGGCTATGGCGCCATGCAGCTTTCGGGCCCGCACGTCTTCGGCCCGCCCACGAACCGCGAGGAAGCGCTGGCAGTGCTGCGGGAGCTTGCTGCGCTGGGCATCAATCACATCGACACCAGTGATTTCTACGGCCCTCATGTCACCAACCAGCTGATCCGCGAAGCGCTGCATCCGTACGCGGACGATCTGGTGATCGTCACCAAGATCGGCGCCTCGCGCGGCGCTGACGCTTCCTGGCTGCCAGCCCAATCACCGAAGGCGCTGGAGGCAGCAGTGCATGACAACCTGCGCAACCTCGGCCTGGAACGACTGGATGTGGTGAACATGCGTCTCATGTTTGACGTCATGGGGCCGGCGGAAGGCGACATTGAAGCCCACATCACCGCACTGGCGGAACTGCAGCACCGCGGCCTGATACGTCATATTGGCGTGAGCAATGCGACCGCGCAGCAAGTGAAGCAGGCGCGCAGCATCGCCCCCATTGTTTGTGTGCAGAATCAATACAACCTGGTCCACCGCCACGACGACGCACTGATCGACGAGCTGGCAAAAGACGGTATCGCCTACGTGCCGTTCTTCCCGCTTGGTGGCTTCTCGCCGCTGCAATCGGCTATCCTGTCGGATGTCGCCGCGCAGCTGGCCGCCACGCCCATGCAGACAGCGCTGGCCTGGCTACTGCAACGTTCGCAGAATATCCTGCTGATTCCCGGCACCTCATCGGTTGCCCATCTGCGTCAAAATGCCGCCGCTGCCGATCTGATGCTGCCGCCGGAAGCCGTCCGTAAGCTGAATGGCATCATCACGTCGGCATAACTGCCGGCCAGGTCGCGCTCCAGTTCGAAACTTGCACTTCCCACCAACTGCCGAAAGTATGGACGGCGAATCTCCGGTAATTTGATGTATATCAAGGTTTTGAGGATGCATATCCGACTACAGTGATTGACAACATGGCCAATTCAGGACCTCAAGATGGGATTTGAAATGCTTCGGGAATCAATATCGAAAGACCTGGTCTACACCTGTCCGATGCATCCGGAAATCCGGCTCGACCATCCGGGCAACTGTCCGAAATGCGGCATGAGCCTGGAGCCGGTGATTCCCGATCTGGCAGACGACGACAATCCGGAACTTCGGGATTTCACCCGCCGGTTCTGGTGGACCTTGCCGCTGACGGTCGTGGTGACCACGCTGGCGATGTTCGGGCACCGGCTGGAGCTGATGGAGATCCGCACCCAGACCTGGGTGGAATTGATACTCGCGATCCCCATCGTCCTGTGGGCGGGATGGCCATTTTTCGTCCGTGGAGCCCAATCGGTGCGCAACCGCAGCCCGAACATGTGGACCCTGATCGGGCTCGGCACCGGCGCCGCCTTTGTCTACAGCGTGGTGGCGACGCTCGCGCCACAGGTGTTCCCGCCGACGTTCGTGTCGATGGGGCGCATCGGCGTGTATTACGAAGCGGCGGCGGTCATTATCTCGCTGACCTTGCTCGGGCAGATGCTCGAACTGAAGGCGCGTTCGAAAACCTCGGCCGCCATCAAGTCGCTGCTGGGGCTGGCGCCGAAAACCGCGCGCCGCATCCATGCCGACGGCAGCGAGGAGGATGTGCCGCTCGCCCATGTCCACGTCGGCGACATGCTGCGGGTTCGTCCCGGCGAAAAGGTGCCGGTCGATGGCGTTGTGCTGGAGGGCAGCAGCGCCGTCGACGAGTCGATGCTGACGGGCGAGCCTATCCCCGTCACCAAGCGCACGGGAGACAAGGTGATCGGCGCCACGCTGAATGCCAGCGGGGCTCTGGTGATGCGTTCCGAGAAGGTCGGATCGCAAACCGTGCTGGCCCAGATCGTGCAGATGGTTGCCAATGCCCAGCGCTCCAAGGCACCGATGCAGCGCATGGCGGACGTGGTGGCCGGATATTTCGTCAGCGGCGTGGTCGCGATCGCGGTGCTGACCTTCCTTGCGTGGGGGCTGTTCGGCCCGCAGCCGAGCTGGGTCTATGGACTCATCAATGCGGTGGCCGTGCTGATCATCGCCTGTCCGTGCGCGCTCGGCCTGGCGACGCCGATGTCGATCATGGTCGCCACCGGCAAGGCGGCCACCCATGGCGTGCTGTTTCGCGACGCCGCCGCGATCGAGAAATTGCGCGAGGTCGACACGGTCATCGTCGACAAGACCGGTACGCTGACCGAAGGCAAGCCCGCCTTCGAGCGCGCCATCGCCGCCGCCGGCTTTGCCGAGGACGAGGTTTTACACCTGGCCGCCAGCCTCGACCAGGGCAGCGAGCATCCGCTGGCCGACGCCATCGTGCGCGCCGCGCGCGAGCGCGAGCTGGCGCTCGACAAACCCGATGCGTTCGAGTCAAGCAGCGGCATCGGCGTGCGCGGCAGCGTCAACGGCCGGCAGCTCGCGCTCGGCAATACCACCTTGATGACTCAGATCGGCGTGGATGTGGCGCCCATGAAGCCGGCCGCCGAGGCGCTGCGCCTGGAGGGCGCGAGCGTGATGCACCTGGCGGTAGATGGCCGTCTGGCCGGGCTGCTGGCCGTGTCGGACCCGATCAAGGCCAGCACGCGCGAGGCGCTCGACACACTTGCCGCGGCGGGAATACGGGTGGTCATGGCCACCGGCGACGGCGTCACGACGGCCGTCGCCGTCGGCAAGCGCCTCGGCATCGACGAGGTGCACGGCGAGGTCAAGCCGGCCGACAAGCTGGTGCTGGTCGAAAAACTGCAGCGCGAGGGACGTGTCGTGGCGATGGCTGGCGACGGCATCAACGACGCGCCCGCCCTGGCGCGGGCCGACGTCGGCATCGCGATGGGCACCGGAACCGACGTGGCGATGAACAGCGCGCAAGTGACGCTGGTCAAAGGAGATTTGCGCGGGATCGCGACGGCGCGCCTGATCTCGGTGGGCACTGTCGCCAACATGAAGCAGAACCTGCTGTTCGCGCTGGTCTACAACGCGCTTGGCATTCCGATCGCGGCCGGCGTGCTCTATCCGCTGACGGGATGGCTGCTCTCGCCGCTCATCGCCGCATTGGCGATGAGCCTCAGTTCCGCTTCGGTGATCAGCAACGCCTTGCGGCTCAGATGATGCACTTCGGGAGCCTCATCAGGGAACATTCCCCATTTCGGGCCCTTTTGGTATATGTGTACGCCCGGCTGGCGCATACCGAGGAAGTGCGGGCACTGGGGGAATTCGGCGAGGAGTACCGACGCTACCGCGATCGCACTCCCGCCTTCGTTCCGCGGCTCGGGCGGCGCTCCGGGACTGGATTGAGGCGGCGATAGGATTACTTGCCTGGTGGCGGGGTGGCATCCATTCGGTCCATCATCATTTGCATCATCATCTTCATCATGTCCATCTGCTTCTGCATCGCCTGGGGCGACATGGTTTTTGCTCTGGCGGAGCCCGCGCCCGTCATACCATCCATCATCGACATACCTTCCCGCATGGCTTTCATGTGTTCAGCCATCAAAGCCTTGCGCTCTTCCGGGGTCTTGGCACTCATCATCTTTTCGTGCATGTCGCGCATGGCTCGCATCTGCGCATCCATCTTCGCCGTGTCAACGGGCGTATTGGCGGGCGCGGAGACAGCCGGATGATGCTCCTCATGCCGGGGCGGTTCGGTCGAGAACGCCTGGCTGGGCGCGATCAGTGCCAGTGTGAGCGGCAGGGCAAGGAACGATTTCATGCGGTTCTCCAGAGACATGGTGACAAGGTTCATCCTACGGATTCATGCCTGAGAATTGTTTGATCCAAGTCAAAATTGTCCCCGGCGTCAAAAAAACAACAAACTGGTGCGTTCAACACGGCTTGCGTTTTGGTTGTATTCTATATATATTAAACAGCGGTTAAACACCGCTCAATATAAAAACATACGTCTATGGGGAGACAATCCAATGACACTCAAGCCATGCCGCGCGCCGTGGGCCAGCAGTTCGCGTCACCTGCCACTCAGAGGAGGTCAGCGATGAAAGCGCCCCGGATTGCCTTGCTGTTCAACGCCAACAAAGCCTTCGACCGCGACGTCGTGGCTGGCATCGCTTCCTACCTGCGTGATGCCGATGTGGCCTGGGACCTGTTTCTGGAAGAGGATTTTCGCCTGCGCCTGGCCGGCTTCGAGCACTGGCAGGGCGATGGCATCATCGCCGACTTCGACGACCCCGCGGTGGCGGCTGTTCTGTCGCGCAGCAGCGTGCCGGTGGTAGCCGTAGGCGGCTCCTATGCCAGCGAAGCCGAGTATCCGTGCGACGTGCCGTATGTCGCGACCGACAACGCGGCCATCGTCAAGCTGGCGCACCAGCATCTGGCCGAGGCAGGCCTGCGCCGCTTCGCCATGTTCAGCCAACCCGCGACCGACGAGCACCGTTGGGCGCAAGAGCGCGAAAACGCTTTCCACGACCTGATGGAGCGCGACCGGATGGAGGTCGAGATCTTCCGCGGGGGCGACACCAGCGTGGCGGCCTGGAACGAGTCGGTACGGCGCCTGATCTGCTGGCTGCACAGCCTGCCCAAGCCGATCGGCATCATCGCCGTCACGGACGCGCGCGCGCGCCAGCTGCTGCAGGCCTGCGCCATCGCCGGGATCGCGGTGCCGGAACAGGTGGCGCTGGTTGGCATCGACAACGACCCGCTGGTACGGGCGCTGGGGCGCATCCCGCTCAGCTCCGTGATCCAGGGCGGGGAGCAGATCGGCGCCGCCGCCGCCCGGCTGATGGACGGGATGCTGCACGGCGTACCGCCGGCCGAGCTTCGCCTGCTGGTGCCGCCCGCCGGCGTCAACGCGCAGGCATCGAGCCGGCACCAGGCGGTCAACCACCCGCAGGTGGTGCTGGCCTGCCATTTCATCCGTCAATATGCCTGCCAGGGCATCAGGGGCCAGCAGGTGGCCGCCTACGTGGGCGTGTCGCGCTCCTCGCTGGAGACTTACTTCCGGCAGGAGCTGGGGTGCAGCGTGCACGATGCGATTCTGCGCTTCAAGCTCGAAGCGGCCAAGATGGGCCTGGAAAGCGGAGGTGCCAGCATGGCCGACGTGGCCCAGGGCTGCGGATTTAGTTCTGCCCAATACATGCATCTGGTGTTCAAGCGCGAACTGGGTGGCACGCCGCGCGCCTACCGCAGCCGCGCGCTGGGCGAGGCGGAGGCGGCCTGAGGCCGGAAGTAAGCAAATTCATTGCGCCACTTGGTGATTTAATGAACGCAAAATTATTGAATGTTCAAAACATATACCATACACTGGCCGTCACAAAAAATAGTATTAAATGGAAAATTTCATGATGAAAAGCATAGTGTGCGAAGCACCCGGCCAGTTGCGCATGGTGCACGGTCCGATTCCCGTTGCCGCCGAGGGCGAGGTGCTGATGCGCGTACGGCGCATCGGCGTATGCGGCACCGACATGCACATCTTCCGCGGCACCCAGCCGTTCCTGAGCTATCCGCGCGTGATGGGGCATGAGCTGTCCGGCGAGGTCGTGACCGCGCCGCCAGGCTCGGAACTGGCGCCAGGCGACCAGGTCTACGCCATGCCCTACCTGTCGTGCGGCAGCTGCGTGGCCTGCCGCAAGGGCAAGACCAACTGCTGCAGCCGGATCCAGGTGCTGGGCGTGCACCGCGACGGCGGCATGGCTGAATATCTGACCGTGCCGGCGCAATTCCTGTTCAAGACCGACGGCATTTCGCTCGATGACGCCGCGATGCTCGAATTCCTGGCCATCGGCGCGCACGCGGTGCGGCGCGGTTCGGTGGAAGCCGGACAGCGCGTGCTGGTGGTGGGGGCGGGACCGATCGGCGTCGCGGTGGCCTTGTTCGCATCCCTCAAGGGTGCCAATGTCGCGGTGCTCGATTCGCGCGCCGACCGGCTGGCCTTCTGCAAGGACGCGCTGGGTGTCGAGCACGTGGTGGCGGTCGGCGAGGGCGACAAGGCCGCGCTGCAGGAGCTGTCCGGCGGCGATTTCTTCGACGTCGTGTTCGACGCGACCGGCAACATCAAGGCCATGGAGCGCGGCCTGGAGTTCGTGGCCCATGGCGGCGCCTATGTGCTGGTGTCGATCGTGCCGGACCGGATCTCGTTCGCCGATCCGGAATTCCACAAGCGCGAGACGACCCTGCTCGGCAGCCGCAACGCGACCGCGGACGATTTCCGCGAGGTGCTGGCGGCCATGAAGGCCGGCCTGGTGCCGACCCGCCTGATGAACACCCATCGCGCCACGCTCGACGATTTCATCGACGTGCTGCCGCAATGGATGGAACCCTCCGCCGGCGTGATCAAAGCCATCGTCGAGGTCTGATTGAATCCGATTCTGCAATTTGGCACCAGCCGCTTTCTGCAGGCGCACGTCGATTTGTTTGTCAGCGAGGCGATGGCCAATGGCGCGGCGCTGGGGCCGATCACGGTGGTGCAGAGCACCGGCAGCGCCCAGAGCGAACAGCGGCTGGCCGCCTTCAACCTCGGCCACGGCTATCCGGTGCGCATCCGCGGGCTGCGCGACGGCGCCGTGATCGACGACGAGCTGCGCGTCACCTCGGTCCGGCGCGGCCTGCACGCCGACCGCGATTGGGCCGAGATCCGCCGCCATGCCGCCGGCGAGGCGCGCGTCATCGTGTCCAACACCGGCGACCGCGGCTACGACCTGTCGGAGCACGACCACCCCGGCCTGCTGTCCGCCGATACCGCGCCGCGCGCTTTTCCGGCCAAGCTGCTGGTGCTGCTGCACGCGCGCTACCGCCAGGGCGGGGCGCCCATCACCCTGTTCCCGTGCGAGCTGGTCGCCAACAACGGCAGCGCGCTGCGCGAGGTGGTGCTGCGGCTGGCGCGCGACTGGGCGCTGGAGCAGGCCTTCGTCGACTGGCTGCAAAGCCGCTGCATCTGGATCAATTCCCTGGTCGACCGCATCGTGTCCGAGCCGATCGAGCCGGCCGGCGCGGTGGCCGAACCCTATGCCCTGTGGGTGGTCGAAGCCCAGCCGGACATGGAGCTGCCATGCACGCATCCGGCTATCGTGGTGACCAGGAGGCTGGAGCCGTATGAGCGGCGCAAGCTGTTCCTGCTCAACCTCGGCCACAGTTTCCTGGCCGAGCAATGGCTGCGCGGCGCGCGGCCGGCCGGCGAGACGGTGCTGCAGGCGATGGCCGACCATGGCCTGCGCGCGGGGCTGGAGGCGCTGTGGGAGGAGGAGGTGCTGCCGGTGTTCAAGGCGCTGGGCGAGGAGGCCGAAAGCCGCGCCTACGTGGAGCAGGTCAGGGACCGTTTCAACAATCCCTATCTGGCCCACCGGCTCGCCGACATCGCCCAGAACCACGAGGAAAAGAAGCGCCGGCGCCTGCTGCCGGTGGTGGAGCTGGCCGGCGAACTCGGTCTAGGCATTGCGCAAGCGCGTCTGCGCGATGCCCTTGGCCTGGTGGCGCTGGAGGTACGGTAGAATGTATGATTGTCCTTTATATATGATCGCCAATCCGGCGTGTTCCCAACCTCATGGCCCGACCTCCTACCATCTTCAAGCGCAGCGCCAACCTGCTGCTCAAGCACATCACCACCGAGGTGGCGATCGGGGACACGCTGCCCACGGAACACCAGATGGTCGCGCTGGTGGGCGGCAGCCGCACGGCGATCCGCAGTGCGCTGACGTATCTGCATGCGCAGGGCCTGATCAGCGACCTGAAGGAACGGCGCCTGCTGCGCAAGCCGGCGCGCAAGGATTACTTCGACATCGCCGATTTACAGACCGGACCGGACCGGGTGCGGCAGGTGCTGATGGAGCGCATCTACCACAGCGACCTGCCGCCGGGCGCGGAGTTCTCCGAGGCGGAACTGGCGCGTGCGGCCGAGGTCAGCACGATCAGCGTGCGCGAATTCATGATCGAGTTCTCGCGCTACGGCCTGATCGAAAAGAAGCCGAACGGCGGCTGGCGCCTGTGCGCCTTCGACCGCTCGTTCGCCATGGAGCTGGCCGACGTGCGCCAGATGTTCGAGCTGGCGGCGATCGAGCGCTTCGGCATGCTGCCGCCCAGCGACCCGGCGATGGCCGTGCTGGACGACCTGATCGCGCGCCACGAGCAGCTTGGCTCGGTCATGCCGGCGCGCCACAAGGACTTTCCGGCGCTGGACCGCGACTTCCACACCTTCCTCATCGGGCTGCTGCACAACCGCTTCGCGCAGGGCTTTTACGACATCGTGTCGCTGGTGTTCCACTACCACTACCAGTGGGACAAAGGCAACGAGATGGCGCGCAACCAGTACGCGGCGCACGAGCACCTCGACATCCTGCACGCGCTGGCGCGGCGGGACATCAACGGCGCGCTGGACGCCATGCGCATCCATCTGAATTCTTCCCGCAGCACACTGCTGCAATCCATCCGCACCAGAGAGATGCGGGCCCACTCCGGCTGACGCGGCGCGCGGCGGCATGGACAGCTCTCTCTGGAACCGACTGTATGCAAAGGACCGACATGCCCACACCAACCACCGCGCAGGCATCGAGCCTGCTCCTGATGTCACCCGAGGACAATTGCCTGATTGCCCGCCTTGAACTGAAGGCCGGCGCCAGCGTGGAGATCGACGGCCAGGCCGTCACCCTCGCGCAAGACATCCATCTGGGCCATAAGGTCGCGCGCAGCGACCTGCGCGCCGGCGACACGGTGCTGCGCTACGGCGCCATCATCGGCAAGGCCAGCGCGCCGATCGCCGCCGGCGCGCATATCCATACGCACAACCTGGAAAGCTGCTATATCCCGACCTACACGCTGGGCGAGGGCGGCCACCACTTCATCGGGAGCAAAGCCAAATGACGTCGCAACCATCGTACACCCTGGCCGGTTACCAGCGCCTGGACGGCCGCAAGGGCATCCGCAACGTGGTCGTCGTGGCCTACCTGGTCGAATGCGCGCATCACGTGGCGCGCCTGATCACCAGCGCCTTCCCGGACCAGCCGGTGCACCTGATCGGCTTCCCCGGCTGCTTCCCCAACGAGTACGCGGACAAGATCATGCGCAGCGTGCTGACCCACCCGAACGTGGGCGCGGCGCTGCTGGTGTCGCTCGGCTGCGAGAGCTTCGACAAGAACGGCCTGGAAGCGGCCGTCGCCGATAGCGGCCGCCCGGTGCACACGGTCACGATCCAGGACGCGGGCGGCACCCGCAGCGGCGTCCAGAGCGGCCGCGAATGGGTGAGCTGGGCGCTGGAACAGGTCGGCTCCCAGCAGCGCGTGCCGATGGGCCTGGACGAGCTGGTGGTGGCCACCATCTGCGGCGGCTCCGACAGCACCAGCGGCATCACCGCCAATCCGGCGGTCGGCGTCGCCTTCGACCAGTTGATCGCCGCCGGCGCCGCCTGCATCTTCGAGGAGACGGGTGAACTGGTCGGCTGCGAATACCACATGAAGCGCCGCGCGGTGACGCCGGAACTGGGCGAGGCCATCGTGCAGACGGTGGAGAAGGCCGCGCGCTACTACACCATCATGGGACACGGCAGCTTCGCCCCCGGCAACGCCGACGGCGGCCTGACCACGCTGGAAGAAAAGTCGCTGGGCGCCTACGCCAAGAGCGGCGCCTCGCCGATCAGCGGCATCCTCAAGCCGGGCGACCAGCCGCCGGGCCACGGCCTGTACCTGCTCGACGTGGTGCCCGACGGCGAACCGCGCTTCGGCTTCCCCAACATTTCCGATAACGCCGAGATCGTCGAACTGATCGCCTGCGGCGCCCACCTGACGCTGTTTACCACCGGGCGCGGCTCGGTGGTCGGCTCGGCGATCTCGCCCGTCATCAAGGTCTGCGCCAATCCGGCCACTTACACCAAGCTGGCCGAGGACATGGACGTCAACGCCGGCCGCATCCTGACCGGCGAGGCGACGCTGGAGCAGGTCGGCGGCGAGATCGTCGACCTGGTGGCGAGCGTCGCCAACGGTGCCCAAAGCTGCTCGGAGCAGCTGGGACACCAGGAATTCATCCTGACCTACAAGCAGTTCGAGCCCACGGGGCCCGGCTGCTTCCCGCTGAAGGCGGCCTGACCGTGCGCTGCGACGACTCGATCGCCCTGCCGCGCGGCGGCCTGCGGCTGACCCGGCTGGGCATGGGCTGCGCGCCGATCGGCGGCCTGTACCAGGCCGTCTCCGAGCGCGCGGCGCGCGCCGCCGTCGATGCCGCATGGGACCTGGGCCTGCGCTATTTCGACACCGCGCCGTACTACGGCTTCACGCGCTCCGAACGCCGCCTGGGCGAGGCCTTGAGCGAACGTCCACGCGACCAGTACGTGGTCAGCACCAAGGTCGGTCGGCTGATGCTGCCCGCCGCGGGGGTGCTGCCCGGCACCTGCGGCTGGGCCGATCCGCTGCAATACCGCCCGCATTACGACTACAGCTACGACGGCATCATGCGCTCGCACGAGGACAGTCTGGAGCGCCTCGACCTCGATCGCATCGACATCCTGCTGGTGCATGACATCGGCCGCGCCACGCACGGCGAGCTGCACGACAAATACTGGCGTCAGCTCACCGGCGGAGGCTTCCGCGCGCTGGACGAGCTGCGCGGCTCCGGGCGCGTGGGTGCGATCGGACTCGGGGTCAACGAATGGGAGGTGGTGGCCGACGCGATGCAGGAATGCCCGCTCGACTGCACGCTGCTGGCGGGCCGCTACACGCTGCTGGAGCAGGGCGCGCTGACGCCCCTGCTGGACGCTTGCCAGCGGCACGGCAACGCGATCGTCATCGGCGGACCGTTCAATTCCGGCGTGCTGGCCGGCGCCCGCACCTTCAACTATACCGACGCGCCGGCAGAGATCCTGCAGCGGGTCGACGCCATCGCCGCCGTCTGCCGCGAGTTCGACACGCCGCTGCCGGCGGCCGCGCTGCAATTCCCGATGGCCCATCCGGCCGTGGTGTCCTGCATCCCCGGTTCGCACGACGTGGCGCAGCTGCGCCAGAACGCCGAGTGGTTCGAGCTGCCGATTCCGCCGCAGCTGTGGCAGGAGCTCAAGCGCCGCGGCCTGCTTGACGAGCGCGCGCCGGTGGAGCTGGGGGCGTGATGCGGGTCGACGCCCACCAGCACTTCTGGCGCCTGGCCGACCGCCACGGAGCCTGGCCTCCGCCGGCGCTGGCCGCGATCCACCGCGACTTCGCGCCGGACGACCTGGCGCCGTTGCTGGTGCGGCACGGCATTGCCCGCACGGTGCTGGTGCAATCGATGCCAGACGAGCGTGACACCCGCTACATACTCAACCTGGCGCAGCGTCATGCCTTCATCGGCGGGGTGGTCGGCTGGGTCGACCTGAAGGCGCGCGACGCGCCGACCCGCATCGCCTCGCTGGCGCTCTGCCCGATGCTCAAGGGACTGCGCCCGATGCTGCAGGACCTCGACGACGAGCGCTGGATCGACGACGAGGCACTGGCGCCGGCGATCGAGGCGATGCGGCATTTCGGCCTGAGCCTCGACGGCCTGGTGCTGCCGCGCCACCTGCCGGCGCTGCTGGCCTTTGCCGAGCGCCATCCTGACCTGCCGCTGGTGATCGACCACGGCGCCAAGCCGCCCATCGCGCGCGGCGAGCTGGAACCGTGGCGCGGCGACATCGCGCGCCTGGCGCGGCTGCCGCAGGTGCATTGCAAGCTGTCCGGCCTGGTGACCGAGGCTGGCGGGGCCTGGAGCGTGGAGGGACTGCGCCCGTACGTCGACCACATCCTGGAGGTCTTCGGTCCGCGCCGTGTGATCTGGGGCAGCGACTGGCCGGTGCTGGACCTGGCCGCCGACTACGGGCAATGGGTCGCCGCCAGCGAGGCCTTGCTGGCGGGCCTGGACGGCGTGGCGCTGGACGACGTCTTCGGCCTGAACGCGCTACGCTTTTACCGACTTGATTGAGGAAACTGACATGCAAAGAATGGGCATGGTGATCGGCATCGCACCCGACCGGATCGCGGAGTACCGCGCGCTGCACGCGGCCGTGTGGCTGCAGGTGCTGGCGGTGCTGCGGGAGGCGAACGTGCGCAACTACACGATCTTCCTGCGTGAGCCGGAGAATCTGCTGTTCGGCTACTGGGAATACCACGGTTCCGACTTCGACGCCGACATGCGGCGGGTGGCGGCCGACCCGGAAACCCAGCGCTGGTGGACCTTTTGCAGTCCCTGCCAGCTGCCGCTGGCCAGCCGCGCCGAAGGCGAGCACTGGGCGATGATGGAACCCGTCTTTCACATGGATTGAATCATGACTAAACGATTGCAAGGAAAAACCGCGCTGGTCACGGCCGCCGGTCAAGGTATCGGCCGCGCCACCGCGCTGGCCTTCGCGGCCGAGGGCGCGCGCGTGATCGCCACCGACCGCGACCTGGAGCAGGTGGCCACGCTGGCCGGCTGCGAGGCGCGCCGCCTGGACGTCACCGACGCCCAGGCCATCGCCGCGCTGGCGCAGGAATTGGGAGCGGTCGACATCCTGTTCAACTGCGCCGGCTACGTCCATGCCGGCACCATCCTCGGTTGCGAGGACAGCGACTGGGATTTTTCCATGAACCTCAACGTGCGCTCGATGTACCGTTTGATCCGTGCCATCCTGCCCGGCATGCTGGAGCGGGGCAGCGGCTCCATCATCAACATGGCCTCGATCGCCTCCAGCGTGCGCGCGGTGCCGAACCGCTTCATCTACAGCACCACCAAGGCGGCCGTGATCGGTCTGACCAAGTCGGTGGCGGCCGATTTCGTCACCAGCGGGGTGCGCTGCAACGCGATCTGTCCGGGCACCGTGGCCTCGCCATCGCTGCGCCAGCGCATCGAGACGCAGGCCCACGACAGCGGCCAGAGCGTGCAGCAGGTCAGCCAGGCCTTCGCCGCGCGCCAGCCCATGGGGCGGCTGGGCTTACCGGAGGAGATCGCCGCGCTGGCGGTCTACCTGGCCGGCAACGAATCGGCCTTCACCACCGGCACCGTGCATGTGATTGACGGCGGCTGGAGCAATTGAGCATCAACCCTTTACCACAACAAAGAGAAACCGAGACATGAAATTACTGCGATACGGCCCCAAGGGCCAGGAAAAACCCGGCCTGATCGACGCCGAGGGCGTGCTGCGCGACCTGTCGGCCGTGCTGCCGGACCTGCGCGCGGCCGACCTGGGGCCGGCCTCGCTGGCGCGGCTGGCGGCGCTGGATCCGGCCCGGCTGCCGGCGGTGCCCGAGCCGGTGCGCATGGCGCAGCCGTGGGCGGGCGTCGGCAAGTTCATTTGCGTCGGCCTCAATTATTCCGACCACGCGGCCGAATCGGGCATGGCGGTGCCGGCCGAGCCGGTGCTGTTCATGAAGGCCACCAGCTGCGTGATCGGTTGTAACGATCCGGTGGTGCTGCCGCGCGAATCGGTCAAGAGCGATTGGGAGGTGGAACTGGGTGTCGTCATCGGCAGCACCGCGCGCTACGTCACCGAGGAAGAGGCGCTGCGGCACGTGGCCGGCTATTGCGTGGTCAACGACCTGTCCGAGCGCGAGTACCAGCTCGAGCGCGGCGGCCAGTGGGACAAGGGCAAGGGTTGCGACACCTTCGGCCCCATCGGCCCGTGGCTGGTGACGGCGGACGAGGTGCCGGACCCGCAAAACCTCGACATGTGGCTGGAGGTGAACGGCCGCCGCTTCCAGAGCGGCAGCACGCGCACCATGGTGTTCGGCGTGGCCCACCTGGTCAGCTACATCAGCCGCTTCATGACGCTGAACCCCGGCGACATCATCAGCACCGGCACCCCGCCCGGCGTGGGCCTGGGGCAGAAGCCCGATCCGGTCTACCTGCGCCCGGGCGACACCATGCGCCTGGGGATCGGCGGCCTGGGCGAACAGCGCCAGACCGTGCACGCGTGGAATCCGGAACTGATCGACGGCTGACCGTGGAAGCGCTCATGCCCGCGATTTTGCCCGAGGCGCCGTTGCGCGAGGAGCAGGCCTTGCTGTCGGTGCGCGGCGTCACCAAGCGCTTTCCCGGCGTGGTGGCGCTCGACGACGTGCATTTCGACGCGTTCAAGGGCGAGGTGCACGCGCTGTGCGGCGAGAACGGCGCCGGCAAGTCGACGCTGATGAAGATCCTCAGCGGCGTCTACCAGCCCGACGCCGGCCAGATCGTGCACCGCGGCGCGGCCTGCCGCTTCAGCTCCACCGTGGCGGCGCAGGCGGCCGGCATCGCCATCATCCACCAGGAGCTGAACCTGGTGCCGCACCTGTCGGTGGCCGAGAACATCTTCCTCGCGCGCGAGCCGCGCAAGGGCTGGCTGGTGGACCAGCGCCGCATGCGCGCCGACACCGCCCGCCTGCTCGAGCGGCTCAAGCTGGACGTGGCGCCGCAGGCGCTGGTGGGCACGCTGTCGGTGGCGCAGCGCCAGATGGTGGAAATCGCCAAGGCGTTGTCGCTCGACGCCGAAGTGCTGATTATGGACGAGCCCACGTCCTCGCTGACCGAGAGCGAGACCGGACGCCTGTTCGAGATCATCCATGAACTCAAGCGCGATGGCGTGGCCATCGTCTACATTTCGCACCGGCTCGACGAGTTCCAGCACATCGTCGACCGGGTCACCATCATGCGCGACGGCCGCTATATCTCGACCGCGCTGTGGCGCGACACGTCGGTCGAGCGCATCGTGGCCGGCATGGTGGGGAGGGCGCTGGACGACACCTTCCCGCCGGCCACCCGCGCGCCGCAAACGGACTGCCTGCTGCGCGTGCGCGGCCTGCAGCGCAAGGGCGTGTTCGGCCCGCTGGACTTCGAGCTGCGGCGCGGCGAAATCCTCGGCTTCGCCGGCCTGATGGGAGCCGGCCGCACCGAGACGGCGCGCGCGCTGTTCGGCGCCGATCCGCTCGACGGCGGCACCATCGAACTGGGCGGACGCGCGATCACGGTGCGCTCGCCGGCGGAGGCGATCGGCCACGGCATCGCCTACCTGTCGGAGGACCGCAAGGGCGAGGGGCTGGCGATCCGCATGTCGGTGGCCGCCAACCTGACGCTGGCCAACATGGCGGCGGTGGCCACGCGCGCGGGCCTGATCGATTTTCCGGCCGAGCAGGCGGCGGCCGTGCGCTACATCGAGGCGCTCGGCATCAAGACGCCGTCGCCGGCGCAGCTGGCCCAGTGCCTGTCCGGCGGCAACCAGCAAAAGATCGCCATCGGCAAATGGCTGTTCCGCCAGTCGCAGATCATCATCTTCGACGAGCCCACGCGCGGCATCGACGTCGGCGCCAAGCTGGCGATCTACCGCCTGCTCGACCAGCTGGCGGCCGACGGCATCGGGGTGGTGCTGATCAGCTCCGAGCTGCCGGAGATCATGGGCATGACGGACCGGGTGGTGGTGTTCCATGAAGGCCGGATCACCGGCGTCGTCGACACCCGCGACACGACACAAGAAGAGATCATGCATCTCGCCTCGCTCAGCAAGAAGCGCACATCAGAATCAGAAACGGGACAATAGAGACATGAATGACAGGCAGAAGGATTTGATACAGAAGTTCGCGGCGCTGGCCAGCCTGGCGGCGCTGGCCTTGGTGTTCGCGCTCACCAGCGACGCCTTCCTCACGGTCGGCAACGGCATGAGCGTGGCGCTGCAGGTGACCTCGATCGCCTACCTCGGCGTGGCGGCCACCTTCGTCATCATCACCGGCGGCATCGACCTCAGTTCGGGCTCGGTGCTGGCGCTGTCGGGCGTGGTGGCGGCGTTGCTGGCGCAGGGCGGCATGCCGACCAGCGTCGCCATGCTGGCGGGAGTCGCCGTCGGCGGCGCCTGCGGGCTGGCCAACGGCCTGGCGGTCACCCGCCTCAAGCTGCCGCCCTTCATCGCCACGCTGGGCATGATGCTGATCGCGCGCGGCGTGGCGCTGCAGATCACCGGCGCGCGCGCCATTTCCGGCCTGGGCGAGGCCTTCGGCGCGCTGGGCAACGGCTCCCTGGGACGCATCGAGCGCGACACCGGCGGGCCGTTTCCGGACGTGGTGTTCCCCGGCGTGCCGTATCCGGTGGTGCTGATGATCGTCATCGCGGTCGCCGCCGCGCTGGTGCTGCGGCGCACCGTGTTCGGCCGCCACCTGTACGCGGTCGGCTCCAACTCGGAGGCGGCGCGCTTGTCGGGGGTGCAGGTCGACCGTGTGGCGCTGGCGGCCTATGTGCTGTCGGGCGTGTTGTCCGGGCTGGCCGGCTGCGTGCTGATGTCGCGCCTGGTCACCGGCCAGCCCAACGAGGGCGTGATGTACGAGCTGGACGCGATCGCCAGCGCCGTGATCGGCGGCACCTCGCTGAGCGGCGGCATCGGCGGCATCGGCGGCACCATGATCGGCGCCTTCGTGATCGGCATCCTGCGCAACGGCTTGAACATGAACGGGGTATCGAGCTTCATCCAGCAGATCATCATCGGACTGGTGATCCTGCTGACGGTATGGATCGACCAGAGACGCAACCGGCGCTGAAGCGCCGCAACCTGATTAAAAAAACAGAGAGTGAGGAGAGCATGAACCGAATAGCGAAGATCGCGCCGTTGGCATTGGCGCTGGCCCTGGCGTTGACGGGGCAAACGGCGCGCGCGGCCGACAAGGAAATCGCGATGATCGTCAAGAGCAGCAACTCGAACTTCTGGCAAGTGGTGCGCAAGGGCGGGCAGGCCGGCGTGCAGCAGGCGCCGGGCTACACGCTGAGCTTCCAGGGGCCGGCCTCGGAGTCGGCCATCGCCGACCAGGTCAGCATGGTGGAGAACGCGGTCAACCGCAAGGTGGCCGGCATCGTGCTGGCGCCGTCGGATCCGGACGCGCTGGTGCCGGCGATCCGCAAGGCGTGGGAGGCGCGGATACCGGTGGTGATCATCGATTCGCCGGTGTCGGCTTCCGGCGCCAAGTACTACCAGTCCAGCGTCACCACCGACAACGAGGCGGCCGGCGCGGCCAGCGCCAGGGCGCTGATCGGCAAGATCGGCACCACCGGCAAGATCGCCATCATGTCCTACGTGGCCGGCAGCGGTTCGGAAGTGGGGCGGGTCGGCGGCTTCCGCAAGTACATCGAGCAGAATTCGCAGCTGAAGATCGTCGGCACCTATTATTCGCAATCGCTGATGGCCACCGCGCTGAACCAGACCATCGACGTGCTGGCCTCGCACCCCGACCTGAAGGGGATCTTCGGCGCCAACGAGCCGACCGCGGTCGGCATGGGACGTGCGCTGGCGCAGTCGGGCAAGGCCGCCAAGGTGGTGGGGGTCGGCTTCGACGGCAACCAGGACCTGCGCGACTTCGTCAAGGGCGGCACGCTGTACGCCACCACGGTGCAGGACACCTATGCCATGGGCACGCTCGGCGTGTCGACCGTGGTCAAGGTGATCGAAGGGAAGAAGGTGCCGCCGCAGGTCACCACCGGCGTGGTGCTGGTCACCAAGGCCAATGTCGACCTGCCGGAAGCGGCCAAGGTCTTGTATTGAACCGAGGGCGGAAAGCGGCATCCAGGGGCAGCTTCGGCTGCCCCTTTTTTTTGCGATGTATGAAAACCGCCAGCCTGTTGGGCAATATATATCAACAGCCGTTTCACCTGTGCCATGCGCCGATGGGCGGTGATAGCATCCGCTCCAAGAACAAAAATATGACAGCGCCGTGACAAGCGACGTGACAAACAATATGACAAATAACGAGACAAGCAACATGAAAAAATACATCAAAGAGGGACATTCCATGAGGCGGCAGACTATGAGCTTGCAGCTGCCTGCGCTGGCGCTTTCCTGCGCCGCGCTGCTGACCGCCTGCGGCGGCGGCGGTGGCGGTGCGTCGGGAAGCCGCGCCCAGTCGGTCGATTTTCCTTACCCGGGCGCGCGCTACCTGGCGATGGCGCCCGCGCCGCTGGTCGCGACGACGTCCTCCGGACTGCCCGTCACCTTCGCCTCGAACACGCCGGCCAACTGCACCGTCACCGACGGCAAGCTGGTGCCTGTGGCGGTGGGGGAATGCTCGGTCACGGCCAGCCAGGCCGGTGACGGCACCTACGCGCCGGCCAGCGCGCAACAGCTGTTCAAGGTCCTGAAGCACCTGCAGACCATCACCTTCGCGTCGCCCGGCTTCCAGCCGCTGGCCTCGACCCCGGCCCCGCTGGCCGCCTCGTCCGACTCGGGCCTGCCGGTCAGCCTGACCTCCCTCACGCCGGCCGTCTGCACCGTCAGCGGCACCAGGCTGACCCTTGTGTCCAAGGGCGAGTGCGACATCGGCGCGTCGCAGGCCGGCGACGGCACCTATGACGTGGCGAAACCGGTGGTGGTCGCGTTCGACGTGGGCGACGCTCCGCCGCCGGTGCTGCCGGCCCTGTCCGGCTTCGCCTCGCTGTCCGCGACCACGGACGGCGGCGTTTTCGATACCTTCGCCGGCAGCAGCATCGACGGCTGGTGGTGCAGCGACGCCAACTGGTGCGGCGCCAGCCTCAGCGCCGACGGCGGCAGCGTCAGCTACCACTACCTGGTCCAGACCGGCGATCCCAAGCATCCCTATGGCGGTGGCGGTATCGGCGCCTACTTCGGCCTCGAATTCCTGACCCCGGGCGTGGGCAGCATCAGCTCGACCGGCGACACCACCGGCGGCGTGCAGGTCGGCAAGCAGAAGGTGCTCAAGCTCAAGGTGGGACAAAATAGCGAATGGTTCGGCAGCGGCGCCAACAACGTCAAGGTCACGCTGGTCCTCGGCCACTTCGCCAGGAAGGCGTCCAACAACAACAGCGCCTGCAACGTGGCGCTGAACACGACGTTCGCGCCGAAGAGCGCCGCGGTCACCGCGTACGAGGTGCAACTGGCCAGCTTCACGGGCATCGGCGAGAGCTGCGACCTGACGGTGGACCCGGCCACCGAGCTGAGCAAATACCCGATCGTGAAGATCAAGATCGAGGCCGCGTCGACCAATGTCACGGTGCTGAGCAAGTCGGCCTCCAGCCCGACCTATCCGACCGAGCTGACCCTGACCGCGCCCGTCACGGTGCAATAAGCCGGCGCGCCGGAGCGGCTAGCCATTGTTCCCACCCCGTCGGTCGACGGGGAGGGCCATCGAGATACCTATTAGAAGAAGAGAGCAAGAAATGAGGAGTCCATTCAAGAAAACCGCGCTGGCCATGGCTGTGGCGCAGGCGGTGATGATCTGCGGCGGCGCGGCGGCCCAGAGCACGGACAACGGCGTCATCGGCGCCGAACAAGGCGCCGACAAGGGCCCGACGGTTATCGTCAGCGGCCAGCGCGCATCGCTGCAGTCGGCGCAAAAGCTCAAGCAGAACGCCGACGAGATCATCGACGGCGTGGTTGCCGAGGAAGCCGGCAAGCTGCCCGACAGGTCGATCACCGAGGTGCTGCAGCGCGTGGTGGGCGTGACCATCGACCGCAACCGCTCACGCGGCGATCCCGAGCACTTCTCGGTGGAGGGCTCGGGCATCTCGGTGCGCGGCCTGACCTGGGGTTCGTCCACGCTGAACGGGCGCGAGTCGTTCTCGGCCGGCTGGCCGGGCCGCGAGCTGAGCTGGGGCGACGTGCCGGCCGAGCTGATGTCGGCGGTGATCGTGCACAAGAATCCGCCGGCCGACCTGATCGAGGGCGGCGTCAGCGGCCAGGTGGACCTGCGCACCGCGCTGCCGTTCGACTACAAGGGCGACAAGTTCTCGTTCACGGTCAACGGCAACTACAACGCGCTGGGCAGCAAGAAGTCGCCCGGCGTGTCCGGCCTGGTCTCCAAGCGCTGGGAAAACTCGTTCGGGCAATGGGGCGCCTTGCTCGACCTGTCCGCCAACGAGACCAACTCCCACAATGACACGGTGCAGCTGGACGCCTACTTCCCGCGCACCGACATCGTCAACGGCCAGACCGTGTGGGCGCCCAAGTCCGCGTCGTGGCGCACCAACACCAGCAAGACCGACCGCGCCGGCGTGTACGGCGCGCTGCAGTGGAAAAAGAACGGCATGCAGTCGGCCCTGACCTATTTCCACTCGGCCTACAAGGAAGGCGACAGCGAGAACGCCACCTTCACCGGCGTCGAGAACTCGTACAAGTCGCTGATCCTCAATCCCGTGTTCGACAGCCATGGCGTGCTGCAGTCGGGCACCTACACCTACCCGGTGGGCGGCCTGGGCGCGAACAACTTCGCCGCCGGCGGCCTGGGCTTCCAGGCCGACACCGGCTTCAGCGAGCGCCGTTCGCAGACGCGGGAGATCGCCTGGAACTTCAAGTGGGCCGTCAGCGACAGCTGGACGGTGCAGAACGACGTGCAGTGGGTGCACGCCAGGGACAGCAGCCTGGGCAACGTGGTCACGCTGGGCACCTTCGTGCCGAGCGTGGGCCTGAACCTGTCCAGCAATCCGGTCCAGATCAACTTCGACAGCAAGGCGCGCGACTTCCTGGCCAATCCGGCCAACTACTACATGAATTTCATGATGCCGTCGCTGAGCAAGGCGGACGGCGACCTGTACGCGTGGAAGACCGACGCCCGCTACGTGTTCGACCATCCGGTGCTGCGCGACCTGCGCTTCGGCCTGCGGTTGACCGAGCGCCGGGCCAACCACGTCGACGGCGGCGGCTCGGGCTGGACCAGCCTGGCCGAGCCGTGGAACGTCAAGCAGACGTCGGTGCCGGGCCAACTGCCCAACGCCACCGACCAGCAGGGCTGGCAGTCGCGCGGGACGTTCGGTTACTTCAGCGATCCGCGCTACGCCAGCCTGGTGCCGACCATGGCCTATAATTTCCCGAACTTCTTCAACGGCAAGGTCGCCGCGCCGCCGGCCATGGTGGTGCCGACCATGGCGTTCACCCAGAGCAATCCCGCCTCCTTCGCGCAGCTGACGCAAATCCTCAAGCTGCAATGCCAGGACGGCAACCAGCTGTTCGGCAACAACAACGACTGCTCGACGGCGGGCAGCAGCTGGAAGCCGCTGAGCTTTGACGGCGATCCGGCCAAGGTCGGCCGCCAGAGCGAGAAGACCCAGGCCGCGTTCGTGTCGACCAGCTTCGGCTTCGACAACCTGCGCGTTCCGGTCGAGGGCAATGTCGGCGTGCGCGTGGTGCACACCGAATCGACGGCCCACGGCTACACCGTGTTCCTGCCGACCTACGGCAGCACCACGCCGCCGGAGGTGCCGCAGTTCGGCCCGATCAACGAGCCGCTGGAGGCCACCCACCAATACGTCAACGTGCTGCCCAGCCTGAACCTGAAGGCCAGCCTGTCGGACAAGCTGCAGGCCCGCTTCGCGTTCGCGCAGTCGATGTACCGTCCCGGCTTCGGCGAGCTGAGCGAGTACATCACGCTGAACCAGAACATCGACAACACCGGTCCCGGCGGCAGCGTGCGCAACATCACCTACACCGGCACCGACCGTGGCAATGCCAACCTCAAGCCGACCCGCGCCAACAGCTACGACCTGACGCTCGAGTGGTATCCGAGCAGCGGCTCGTCGCTGACGGCGGCCGTGTTCCGCAAGGACGTGCGCGACATCATCCTGTATGGCGCCTACACGCGCAGCTACAAGGACCTGGCGGGCAATTCGCAAAGCTTCCTGATCACGGCGCCGGACAATTCCGCCAAGGGTTCGGTGACGGGCCTGGAGCTGGCCGGCCAGACCTACCTCGACCATGTGCCGGTCTTGGACCGCTTGCTGCCCGACTGGGCCAAGGGCTTCGGCATCGCGGCCAACTACACCTACATCGACAGCAAGCAGACGCTGTACCACCCGTTCGACCTGAAGTACTGTCCGGCCGCGGGATCGTTCAACAACAGCTCCCTGAGCCTGTATGGTTGCGACACCAACGGACTGCCATTCAGCTCGCTGCCGCTGATGTACTTGTCCAAGAACGCCTACAACCTGACGTTCATGTACGACAAGGGACCGTTGTCGGCGCGGCTGGCGTACAGCTGGCGCGGACGCTTCCTGCAGGGCGTGACCGTGAACGGCACCCAGGGCACGGACGGCACCAGCGCCGATCCGGCCCGCAATGGCGCGCAGGACGTGGGCTGGGGCTTGCCGACCTGGCAGGAGGCGACCGGCCAGCTGGACTTCGGCATCGACTACCGTTTCAGCGAGCACCTGTCCGGCAACTTCTCGGCCTCCAACCTGACCGACATCGTCGTCAGGCAGACGCAGCAGCAGCACATCGGCAACATGGGGCGCGCCTGGTTCGAGCCTGGCCGCAGCTATCGCATGACGCTGAGGTATTCCTACTGACGCGAGCAACTTGAGAGTTTTGTCTCCCTACCTTACCGGTAGTTCATGGGGCGGCTTCGGCCGCCCCTTTTTTATGCGCGCCCAGCACCGAGGCGCTTCCCAGCTCGCCTTTCAATTTGTTGTTTTTCTCGAATTAAATTCCTCTATTTGTAGACGCTTATTAGGATTCGCAACCAAAGTGACATTGTGTGAGAATAATTGTCAAAATAATATGTGATAGTGTCAGGGCAATACTAGAAAAAAACGGCCCAGTCTCTGCATTATTCCGCCAGCAGCGACTTGGATCCACGACAAATCAACTGTCCAAATCAGGGGTAATTATGTCATCCGTTAAAGGTAAAACATCGAAGAAACCAAGTGGTCCTTATTGGTACTGGACTACACTCGGGCCACACAACGTCAATCTCACCGACGCAACAGCTGATCTTCCGCCCGGAAATTACGAATTGTTCTGGGATTTCCGCGGGGCTGCTGGAGACGCGTTGGAATTTTCTATTTCTCTAGCATCCGGTAATGTGCTTGTTAAGGCAGCTGACGACATCCCACCCGGTAGCGTCGACGGTTGGGGTTCCAAGCCATTTACTGTGCCGTGACGATAGGGAGATTGAAATGAGAAAATTGCATAAATTTGTTGGGATCTTGCTCGTCGCGATGGTGTCTACGTCCAAGGCAAGAGGGGGCCCGGAATCACCGGAGGTGATTAAGGCAGCTCCGGTCTCATCGAGTGTCTCCCGTCCTGGGGCAGAAATCGCCGCAAGCAATGACGGGTCCGCAGTTTCGTTGAAGCTGACCAAAGAGACATCCACTATTCCTCTCGACCCGAATAAGGATGGATTAGTGACGTTTGACTGGCTAAGCGTCACTGCATCGGCGCCAATTTCAAAATCTGAAACAAGCCATAGTCTTTTTTCTTTGGACGGCTGGGGCAATGCTACAACGTTGGGACTTTCGTATTCGACTTTCCTAACCAGCTGGCAACCCGCAGACCCCGAGCAGGCGAAATTGCGTAGTCTATATTGCCAGGAAATGCACTCAGCGGCCGCGAAACAGATGGTCAAGGAATCGCCAGGTACGACGGATGAAGAAGCCGCCAAAGCGTCAAAGGAACTGGACTGTACTAAGTCTAATTATCAAAAATATCTACCAACTCGAGTCGATGCTGCGCGCGCCGGCATGGGGATGCCTGCCCCAGGTGGCGTTCTTATCGGGGCATCAGCAAAATATGGAACGCAGAACTCCAAGTTCTATGATGTCAGCACGCTTGAGAAAAAAGAAAACCGATATTCGCCTTGGTCTGTGAATATATTCGTTGGATGGAATCCGAAAAGCTCTCAAAACACCATGGTCATCTTTAAGGCCGAAAAAAAACGCACTTATGAGGATGCTGAAAGCGCCACAAAATGTCCTGTCGTCGCCGGAGCATTAATACTGACATGCACTTCAGGCTCGTTCGGAGCACCGGAAAAGAAAACGTCCTCGAACGGATCGGTTGAAGTACGACGCCTCATCGATAAGTCGATTGCTGCCGCTATCGTCATCTCGCGAGATTTAAGCGAAAAAGTCACCACCACTGAGATCCCAGTCTACTGGCTCGGAAACGCTTCCGGATCACTCAACGGAGGCTTGAAGTTTGGCACCAATAGCAAGGATAAGAAGTGGAGCGCTGGTGTTTTCGTCGGTATTCCGTTTGGACTTTGGGCGTCGCCTGAATAAGTGCCGAGGCACCGAATCAAAAACAAAGCGCCCGATGAAATTCATCGGGCGTTTCTCAGAAGGTAAGGCCTGTCTTGCTTGAACTAACTGTGCTTACCACCAGCTGCTGTAGATACTGGCCAGCAGCACGCAGATGACCACCGAGCCGAAGGCGAACGCACCGTCGACGCGGAACAGCGTGCGGTCGATCTGCAGATGACGGGGGGCCGTGCCCGGTGCGTGCTGCGCCAGTTTGCTGATCACGACCATGCCAGCCACCACCACCCAGAACACGATGAACATGCGGTCCAGGAAGGGAATCTCGTAGACGCCGGCGGCATTGGCCTTGGAGAAGCCGATCGGCGCCAGGAAGGACAGGTCCATCATCGTCGGCAGGAACTTCAGCACGATGGAGCCGGCCAGCCCGCCGAAAGTGGCGAACATCGCCGCGCCGGAGGTGGTGCGCTTCCAGAAGAAGCCCAGCAGGAACATGGCCAGGATGCCAGGCGAGACGAAGCCGGTGTATTCCTGGATGTACTGGAAGCCGCCTTTCTTGTCGATGCCGAGCAGCGGTGCGATCAGCACGGCCAGGGCCATTGCCACCACCACGCTGACGCGGCCCACCCACACCATGCGCTGCTCGCTGGCGGTCTTGTTGAACAGCTTGGTGTAGATGTCGAGCGTGAAGATGGTGGCGATACTGTTGGCCTTGCCGGCCAGCGAAGCCACCACGGCGGCGGTCAGCGCGGCAAAGGCGATGCCCTTCAGTCCGGACGGCAGCAGGCCCAGCAGGATAGGGTAGGCGCGGTCGGGATTCACTTCGCCGCCCACGTGCATGGCGTCGCCCAGCGCGCCGGACTTGTCCAGCGCATAGGCGGCGATGCCTGGCAACACCACGATGACCGGCATCAGCAGCTTGAGGAAGGCGGCAAACAGCAGGCCCTTGCGCGCGGTCGGCAGGTCGGCGCCCAGCGCGCGCTGGGTGATGTACTGGTTGCAGCCCCAGTAGTTCAGGTTGACGATCCACATGCCGCCCAGCAGCACGGACAGGCCCGGCAAGTCCATATAGTTCGGATTGTCGCGCGTCAGCACCATGTCGAAGTGGTCGCGGGTATGGGCATACAGTTCCGAGAAGCCGGCCAGCGCGCCGTGCTTGTTGCCCAGCGCGGCGACCAGGTCGAGCGCCAGCCAGGTGGTGACCAGGCCGCCGACCACCAGGCAGGTGACCTGCACCACGTCGGTATAGCCGATCACCTTCATGCCGCCCAGCGTGATCACCGCAGCGAACACGGCCAGGAACAGCATGCAGGGCAGCAGGGCGATGCCGGACAGGCTGCTGATCGCCAGCGCGCCCAGGTACAGGATCGAGGTCAGGTTGACCACCACGTACAGGCCCAGCCAGAACAGCGCCATGGTGGTGGCGACGCCCTTGCCGTAGCGCTGTTCGAGGAACTGCGGCATCGTGTAGATGCGGTTTTTCAGGTAGACCGGCATGAAGAACACGGCCACGATCACCAGCGTGGCGGCGGCCATCAGCTCATACACGGCGATGGCCATGCCGATGCGGTAGCCCGAGCCGCTCATGCCGATGAACTGCTCGGCGGAGATGTTGGAGGCGATCAGCGAGGCGCCGATGGCCCACCAGGTCAGCGAGCCCTCGGCCAGGAAGTAGTCGTGCGAGGCCTTGCCGGAGCCGGCCTGCTTGCGGCGGTAGACCCAGATGCCGTAGCCGGCCACCAGGACGAAATAAAACAGGAAGACGATGATGTCGATGGTTGAAAAAGTACTCATGAAGTGCTCACAATGAAAAAGTTGTCTCTGAAGTTGTTGTTGGAATCGGCACGCGTTATCGGCTGGCATCCTCTTCGATGATCGCCACATCCCACGGGCCAAGGGTCAGCGCGTCGTCGGGCGCCACGCGGCGGGAGCCGAGCAGGTCGACGCCGGCCTTGTGGCGGTAGTTGAAGCTGACCGCCGTGCCGGAATAGTTGAAATAGTAGCGGATGGTGCGGCCGAAACTGTTGACGCCGGAGCGCGTGGATACCTGCTGCGGCAATTGCTGGTCCGGTCCGGTCAGGCCCTGTTCCTGCAGCAGCGATTGCAGCACGGCTTTCTGCAATTTGTCGGACAAATAAGTGCCCTCATAAAACACCTTGCCGGCGCCGTACTGATTCGAGGTGATCGCCGGCCACTGGCCGAAGAACGGATGATCGTAATAGGCGAGGGCCTTGGCGCTGTCCAATTGCAGGAACTCGGCCCAGTGCTGCACCTTGTTGTCCGCGCCGGCGTGGTAAGGGTCGTCCTTCAATGCCAGCGGCTGGGCCAGGTTGGAAAACTCCTGGTAGTGGAAGCCCAGCGCTTCGCGCAGCGGCCCCGGCGCCATGGTCCAGCGCACGGCGGCGTTCTCGTTGGTGAAGCCGCTCTTGAAGGTCATCACCACATGGCCGCCCTTGCGGATATAGTCGGCGATGCGCAGCAGCAGCGCGTCGTCGGCCACATACAGCGACGGCACGATCAGCAGTTTGTAGGAGGAGAAATCCTGCGTCTCCGGGAACACGAAATCGGTGCCGATATTCATCTCGTACAGCGAGCGGTGGATCTGGCGCACCAGCGAGCCGTAGTCGGCCTTGGTGCCGCCGCCGCCCCACTGCGACTCCTTGGCGAAGGGCATGTCGTTGAGCGCGTTCAGCGAGTCGCGGCTCCACAGGATCGCGACGTCGCTGTGCAGCTTCAGGTTGACCAGGCGCGGGCCGATCTTCTGCAACTCGCGCCCGGTGCGGCTCATTTCCGCATACGCGCGGTTCGGCTCCATATCGTGCGACAGCACGCCTTTCCAGTAGGTTTCCTGGTTGGCGTGGATAGACGACCAGTGCCAGTACTCGACCATGTTGGCGCCGTTGGCGAGGTGGGTGTAGACGTCTTCGCGGAACTGCCCGTCGTACGGCGGGTACTGGAAGGACGAGGACCAGTCCGTGGTCTGGGCGTTGGTCTCGGTCACCAGGAAATTGCCGCGCTTGAGCGAGCGGGTGAAGTCGGCGTCCAGCTTTTGCCCGGCGCCGTTGTACCACTCGCGCTGGCCCCAGTGATAGATGTTGACGGCCGGCATGTCGAGCGCGCGCGCCACGGCCGCCTCGTTGACGTCGGCGTGCATGGAGCCGGCGAAATCATGGGTGACGAACTGGCGCGGCGACGCGCATTCGCGTATCAGTCCGGCCTGCCAGGTGAGGAAGTCGGTCACGCGCATCTGGCCCCAGCGCGACCATTCCAGCTTGTAGCCGGTGCTCTGGGCGCCGTCGGGACGGGGCAGGTCGGTCCAGCTGTGCAGATCCTGGCCCCAATAGTTCAGGAACCAGGCCTTGCTGAGGTTTTCCGGGGTGCCGAATTTCTTTTCCAGATAGTGCTGGAAGCGGATGAACACGTCGTCGTTGGCGGCGCCGTAACTGCCGGTTTCATTGTCGACCTGCCAGCCGATCACATTCGGGTTGTCCTTGTAGCGCGCGGCGATACGGCGGATCAGCCGCTCGGCGTAGTAGCGGTAGGCCGGCGCGTCGGTGTTCATGTTCTGCCGCATGCCGTAGGTGTTCTGCACGCCGTTGAATTTGCGGGCCAGGATTTCCGGATGCTGCCTGGCCATCCAGGCGGGGACCGAATAGGTCGGGGTGCCCATGATGACCTTGATCCCGGCCTTGCCCATGGCGTCGACGACGCGGTCCATCCACGCGTACTCGAAGCGGCCGTCTTCCGGCTCCCACAAGCTCCACGTCGATTCCCCCAGGCGGACCACATTGAATCCGGCCTCCTTCATCATCCGCACGTCCTTGTCCAGCCGGTCGTAGGGCATGTATTCGTGATAGTAGGCGGCGCCGTACAAGATGGTCGGGAATGCCGGCGGCGCGGCCGGCTGCGGCTGAGCGCCTGCCGGCACGCACGCCGCGGCGGCGATGACGCCCGACAAGGCATATGAAAGTAGTCGTCCTCTAAACATTCGAGACCATCCTGGGGAGTTTTATTGGTTTGATGACAGGTGGGCCATTGTGCGGACTTGCCCGGCAGGCTGGCAATTATGAAATTCGCCGAGGCGATTAACAATTTGTCCCAACTCTCCCGCCGGTATGGCGCGCTTACGCAATTTGATGTGTGTGGTTGATATTTTTAACAATTGCGCCGCGCCGGCGCTGCTTCCAAAATACATCCCGGGCAATCAATCTGTTTCCGTTGCCCGTCGTGTTATCTGTACTTTCCAACTGCCTCTCCGGTAGCTTTGGGCGGCTGCGGCCGCCCTTTTTTTGCCGCAGCACACTGTTGTAATGGGAACATCGAGCGGGTAGAATCGCCCGCATGCATGAATTCTATAAAAAAGCATTCCGCGGGTGCTTTTGCCTT
This sequence comes from Duganella sp. LjRoot269, assembly GCF_964254095.1. Classification (NCBI taxonomy): domain Bacteria; kingdom Pseudomonadati; phylum Pseudomonadota; class Betaproteobacteria; order Burkholderiales; family Oxalobacteraceae; genus Duganella; species Duganella sp. LjRoot269. Next base: position 3,544,869 of record NZ_CAXUSL020000001.1, read on the forward strand.
CTCGCTGCAAGCCTGGCCCTTGCTTACATCTGTCTTAGACAAAGCTATTTACAAGTCTCGCTTTTCCCGGTGCAGGACAGTCCTCTGCCTTGGCAAGCCCAGTCCAGCTGGAATGTCGGCGCGACCTTCCACATCCACGAAGCTCAGCAGCGGCTGCGCTACGACTTCAACCTGTCCAAGACCGTCGAGCATCCCTTTGTTGCAGCGGAATTATCTTTCCTTGATCGAAAGGGCAAGCCTGTCCATGTGGATTTGTCGCGCTACAGCTCCATCGCGCTGCGGGTTAAGTGTGCGCCGGCCAATACCTTGTCGCTCAGCCTGATCACCTTCGAGGGGGTATCCAAGAGTGCCGACTACCTGAATTACCGGGCGCTTTCGACGTATTTTTCCTGTCATGAACAGGAATCCCGCGTCGAGATCGACCTGACGCGCCTCGAAACTCCCCAGTGGTGGTTCCAGATGGTGAACCTGGACTTGTCGCGGCATGCCTATAAACTCGACAAGGTGCCGAAAATCACCATCGGCAGCTCGTTACAGAGTCCCATCGGCGTGCTGTCGAACGTCGAAGTCAGCGAGCTGGAACTGGAAGGCCGCGACCGCCGTTATCTGCTGCTGCTGGGCGTACTGTTGAGCGTCGCATGGGGAGGTTTTGGCCTGTGGTTTTTCCGGCAACACGCGCGCGCCCTGATCGATGATGTAAAAGGCAAGCTGCAGAAGGACTTGCCTTTCGTAGCGTATAAGCAACTATCTCTGGAGCCGCATCGCGACAAGGAAAAGACGGCGATCCTGCAGTTGATTGCAAACAAGTATGCCGACGCGGAGCTGGACCTGGAAAGCGTGGTGGAGCAGACCGGGGTCAATCGCAACAAGGTCAACGATGTGCTGAAATCCGAGCTGGGCTTTACTTTTAGTGGTTATTTGAACAAGTTGCGCCTGACCGAAGCGGCCAGGTTGCTGGCCGAAAAGGACGCGGCGACGGTGGCGGAGATCGCTTATTCGGTCGGCTACGGCAATGTGTCGTACTTCAACAAGCTTTTCAAGGAAGAGTACGGCTGTACGCCCAAGGCGTTCCGCAGCGCGTGCAAGCCGTGATGTCGTTTTATGATTAACACTAACGACAGAATTAATAACACACCCCTCGTTTTGGTAGTAATTCCCTCCTGAACGTTACCCCGATAGTACGGACGCATCTAAGCTGCAAGGCAGTTGAGGTGTCCGTCCAGGGTTGACGAATGAATAATTTCAAATCCCGCATTGCCCTTCCTTTCTACGCGATCCTGGCGGCCGCTATCGACGACATGCACGGCAAGCCGCAACGACGGTAACGCCGCAGGCAGTGACGGCGGCCCCCGCAAGAGGTGTGCCGCCGATGTTTTTCATTATAAAAAAGACAAGGACGGAGACTATGACGACGAAAACACATCGGATCGCGTTGCTGTTCAACGCAAACAAGACCTTTGACCGCGAGGTCATTTCAGGCATTGCCGCCTATCTGGGACGCCGGCGCTCGACCTGGGAATTGTTCCTGGAGGAGGATTTCCGCACGCGCCTGGACGGCATCGAACATTGGCAGGGAGACGGCGTCATCGCCGACATGGACGACCCGGCGGTGGTGGCGGCCTTGTCGCGCTGCACCGTGCCGGTGGTGGGGGTGGGCGGCTCGTATGCCAGCCTGGACCACTATCCGCCCGGCGTACCCTATGTGGCGACGGATAATTTCAATCTTGTCAAGGTGGCGCACGACCACCTGATCGACGTCGGCCTGCATCGCTTCGCGATGTTCAGCCTGCCCAAGTCCGAGCAGCATCGCTGGGCGCAGGAGCGGGAGGATGCCTTCAGCAGCCTGATGCAGCACGACAACATGGAGGCCGAGATCTTCCGTGGTCATGAAACCAGTGCGTTGTCGTGGGACGAGGCGGTCCGGAGTCAGATCGCCTGGCTGCACAGCCTGCCCAAGCCGATAGGCATCATCGCCGTCACGGATGCGCGCGCGCGGCTGCTGCTGCAAGCCTGCACCATCGCCGGCATCGAGGTGCCGGAACAGGTGGCGCTGGTCGGCATCGACAACGATCCGCTGGTGCGCATGCTGACCCGCATACCGCTCAGTTCCGTCATCCAGGGCACCCAGGAGATGGGCCGGGCCGCCGCCCATCTGCTGGACCAGATGCTGCACGGCGTACGCCCGGACAACACCCCGGTGCTGGTGCCGCCGGCCGGCATCAAGGTGTGCGCGTCCAGCCTGCACCCGCTGGTCAAGCATCCGCACGTGATGCGGGCCTGCCACTATATCCGCCAGTACGCCTGCCAGGGCATCAAGACTCACCAGGTGGCCGAATACGTGGGCGTTTCCCGCTCGTCGCTCGAAGCCTACTTCCGCCGCGAACTGGGATGCAGCGTGCACGACGTCATCCTGCGCTACAAGCTGGATGCGGCCAAGGCCGGCCTGCAAAGCGAACGCAGCATTGGCGACGTGGCGCTCGCCTGCGGCTTCACCTCCACCCAGTATCTGCACCTGGTGTTCAAGCGCGAACTTGGTTGCACGCCGCGCGCCTACCGCGACCAGGTGTTCGGAGCGTTGCCGGACGACGTCCGCGACGCCGACCATCAGACGGCATAGATCGCGCCTCGAGCGCCTGATCAGCCGCTACCGTTCTCCTCGCTGCCTGGTTCGGCAGACTTTTGGGGGCAGCTTCGGCTGTCCTCTTTTTTTCGGTTTTTATAAAAATCACCAAGCGGCTGAACGATATCGTACAACTGCCCCGCGCCCCATTTTGCTTGCGGATTCAAGGTGTTAGCATTCCAGCCACAACCGGAAAGAACAAGGAGATTGTAACAATGCAGAATTTCCAGCACACCTGCCTGGCGGCTTTCGCGTCGCTCTATCTTGTGCTGCCGGCCGCCCACGCAGCCGATGCCGCCAAGCCGGCACCGCGCAATGTGGTCGTCGATGCGGCGCAGGCAAGCAAGCCGCTCGACCGTTTCTTCGATTTGTCGGTCGGCTCGGACTATCCGGGCACGCTGCTGCGCGACGACAGCATGGCGCAACTGCAGACCACGGTCGACGAGCTGGGCTTCCGCTATCTGCGCTTCCACGCCATCTTCCATGACGTGCTGGGCACCGTGCGCGTCGAGAACGGCAAGACCGTCTACGACTGGACCAAGATCGACCAGTTGTACGACCGTATGCTGGCGCGCAACATCAAACCCTTCGTCGAGCTGGGCTTCACGCCCAAGGCCATGGCGACCTCGGACAACCAGATCTTCTATTGGCAAGGCAACACCTCGCATCCGAAGCCCGATGCCTGGAAGGACTTGATCGCTGCGTTCGTGCAGCACATCGAGGCGCGCTATGGCCAGGCCGAGGTGCGCAGCTGGTTGTTCGAGGTGTGGAACGAGCCCAACCTGGACGGCTTCTGGGAGCGCGCCGACCAGAAAGCCTATTTCGAACTGTACGACCTGACCGCCAACACGATCAAGGCGATCGATCCGGCCTTGCGCGTGGGCGGACCGTCGACCGCCGGCGCCGCCTGGGTGCCGGAATTCCTCGACCATGTGGCGCGCAGCGGCGCCGCCGTCGATTTCGTCACCACCCACACCTACGGCGTCGACGGCGGCTTCCTCGACGAAAAGGGCGAGGGCGACACCAAGCTGTCGCCATCGCCGGACGCCATCATCGGCGACGTGCGGCGCGTGCGCGAGCAGATCGCCGCCTCGAAGTTTCCGACGCTGCCGATGTATTTCACCGAGTGGAGCACCAGCTACACGCCGCGCGACCTGGTGCACGATTCCTATATCAGCTCGCCGTACATCCTCAGCAAGCTGAAGGGCACCAAGGGCCTGGTGCAGGGCATGAGCTACTGGACCTACACCGACCTGTTCGAAGAACCGGGCCCGCCGTCCAAGCCGTTCGAAGGCGGCTTCGGCCTGCTGAATCCGCAGGGCATCCGCAAGCCGGCCTACTTCGCCTATAAATACCTGCATGCCTTGCGCGGCAACGAGATTCCCGTGCAGGACGCGCAGGTGATGGCTACGTCCGATGGCAACACGGTGGCCACGCTGGTGTGGGACTTCCAGCAACCGGAGCAGAAGGTCAGCAACCGGCCGTTCTACAGCCGCGTCGTGCCGTCGTCGCCGTCGGCGCCGGTCGCGATGCGGGTCAGCCATGTCAAGCCGGGCAAGTACCGGCTGCAGGTGCGCCGCAGCGGCTTCCGCGCCAACGACGCGTACTCGGCCTATATCGAGATGGGCGCGCCGAAGACGCTGACGCCGGCCCAGGTCGATCAGCTGCACGCGCTGACCAAGGATGCGCCCGAGACCGACCGCGTGGTCCGGATCGGCAAGGACGGCGCCTTTACCCTCACCGTGCCCATGCGCAGCAACGACATCGCCCTGGTGACCTTGACGCGCGCCGACTGAGCCCCGCACCTCCAACCTTTCCCAACCTGACCGGCCGTCCAGTGGTGCCGCAGGTCAGGATGGGGAGCTGCTAAACCTGCAACGGCGCCACCTCGAGCAATTGTTTCAGCGCGCAGGCGGCGATCGGGGAGCTGATGTGGTTCCCCTGCAATTCATCGCAGCCGTGCTCGCGCAGGAAGGATGCCTGCGCCGCCGTTTCCACGCCTTCGCCGATCACCTGCGCGTTGAGGCTGTGGCCGATGTCGATCAGCATGCGCGCCAGCATGCCCTGGTCGCCGTCCGGCGTGATCGAGTGGACGGCGCCGCGGTTGACTTTCAGGTGGGTGGCGGCCAGGTCCGGCAGGCTGGCCAGGCTGCTCAAGCCGTCGCCAAAGTCGTCCAACGAGAGGTGGATGCCGGCGTCGCGCATCTGCCGCGTCAGCCCCCGGCTCAGCTGCGGATTGCGCAGCAGCTGGCTTTCGCTCATCTCCAGCTCCAGGTTGCCGGGCGACAGCCGGAGATCGCCCAGCCAGCGGCAGATATTGCCGATGTAGTTTTGCTGGCTGAATTCGCGGTAGCTGGTGTTGACCGACACCAGCAGGTCGCCGTGGCCGCTATCGCGCATGTCGACCATGAAGCCGGTGACCAGCTCGAACACCCGCTGGCCGATGGCGCGTATCATGCCGTTTTCCTCCGCTTCGAAGATGAACGAGACCGGCGCCAGCACGCCCTGGGCCGGATGGCGCCAGCGCAGCAGGGCTTCGACGCTGCCGAACACGCCGCTCCTGGCGTGCCGGCGCGGCTGGAACAGCAGGAAGAATTCCTGGTTCTCCAGCGCGGTGCGCATCTCATTTTCCAGCTTGCGCTTGGCGTCCGAGCTGGACTTCATGTCCGGCGAGTAGAAGTGCACGTCGCCGCTGGCGGAGGACTTGGCGTGGTACATGGCGATGTCGGCCGCCTTGACCAGGTCGATGGGGGAGTCGCCGTCGTGCGGATAGACGCTCACCCCCAGGCTGGCGCCGATGGGGATTTCGCTGCTGTTGACGGCGACCGGCTTGGACAGGCCGTCGCGCAGGCGGTCGATCATGCGCAGCGTGTAGCGCAGCGACGGCTGGTTGGCCAGCACCAGCACGAACTCGTCGCCGCTGAGCCGCGCCACGGTGTCGGTGTCGCGCACCGACGCCTGCATGCGCTTGGCCACCGAAGTCAGCACCATGTCGCCGGCCTCGTGGCCGAAGGTGTCGTTGATCAGCTTGAACTTGTTGAGGTCGACCATGATTGTCGCCACCAGCGTTTTGTTGCGCTGGGCGACGTGGAGCGCCTGTTCCAGCCGGTCCCACAGCAGGTTGCGGTTGGCCAGGCCGGTCAGCGGATCGTGGTTGAGCCGGTGCTCCAGATGCGTGGTGCGCTGCTTGGCGGCGGTCACGTCGTTGATGACGCCGATATAGTGGGTGGTCACGCCGTGCTCGTCGAGCACCGGTGTGATCGACAGCTCGTTCCAGAACAGCGAGCCGTCCTTGCGCAGGTTGCGGAAGATGACGTTGGCTTCGCGGCGTTCGTTGATGGCGTCGCGCAGCTGGCCGCGCTCGTCGTCGTCCAGGCCCGGCGCCGCCATGAAGCGCGAGTCGCGCCCCATCGCTTCGGCCGCGCTGTAGCCGGTGATGCGCTCGAAGGCCGGGTTCACGTATTCGATCGGGTTGTCCCTGCCGGCGCAGCGCGTGATGACGATGCCGTTGCTGGCCGCGTGCAGCGCGCGTTCGCGCAAGCGCAGCAGGTTTTCCTGCTGGCGCCGCTGCGTCAGGTCCAGGCCGATGCCGCACAGGTAGACGTTGTCGTGGCACTCGATGCGCGCGCCCGACAGCAGGTAGGGACTGCTCTTGCCGCTGCAGCTGACGACGGTGGCTTCGAGCATGGTCTCTTCGTTCTCGTCGAACACGGCCCGCATCCTTTCCTCGACGCGCGCGCGATCTTCCTCCGCAAACAGATCGGGTGCGTACACCGTCCGCAGCTGCTGCGCCGTCATCTCGGTCGCCTGCTCCAGATTGCTGTTCCACAGCAGGAAATGGCCGTCCCGGTCTATCATGTAAAAGGTGCCGGGCAGTACTTTCATGATCACCCCCAGCGGGGTGTTCCGCAATAACGCCGAGTCTCCCCATTCCTGCGGTGGGGCTTCAGGCTTCTGCGTTTCATTCCCTTGTTCTTCATTATTCATGTTGTGTCCCGGTTTAGAATGGTCCGCAGTTGGACACTGAACCGGGGGTATCGTTCATCTGAGGGAGGCCGGGTGGCTGGCACAGCAGATGATTATCCATGAAGGAATGAACCGGGTTTATAATGAATTTCCTTGCGTCAAGACATGGAGTCGCCATTGTTACGCTTGTCTATCAGCTTGCGCCATGCCGGCGTGTTGCTGTCGGCCCTGCTGTGCGCCGGCGCGGGCATGGCCGCGACGGAAGTGCGTACCGCCGCGCAGGTGGGCACCGAGCCGAAATTCCAGGCCGACGAGCGCAGCGGGATGGTGGTCGGCATTTGCATCGACATCATGAATGCGGTCGAACGCGTGGACCCCAGCCTGAGGTTCAGCGGCCATCAAGCCTGGCAGCCGCTGGCGCGCATCTACTCCGCCATCGACCACGGCACGCAGGACGCCTCCTGCGGCCTGTCGCATTCGCCTGAGCGCGACAAGAAATACGTGTTCGTCGGTCCGCCGCTGTTTACCATCCGCTATCACCTGATCGCGCGCGTCGACGATCCGGTCTCGATCGCCAGTTGGGACGATGTGCGCAAGCTGGAACCGGACGGCGTGGTGCTGGCCAATCGCGGCTTCGCCGGCGTGACGGTGCTGGAAAAGGCGGGCGTGCGCCTGATCGACGCCAGCGCGGCCAATCCGCAGCTGAACGTGCAAAAACTGCTGGCCCGCCGCGGCCGGCTGTTTTTCCACCGCAGCCCGGGCCTGCAGGCGACGCTGAACCGCACCGGCTACGGCGCCAGGGTGCGCATACTGCCGATGGAAATGGCCAGCAGCCCGCTGTATTTCGTGGTCGGCAGACACCTGGATCCCGGCGTCGTCGAGCGCCTGCGCGCCGCCCTGCAGGCGCTGGAAAAAAGCGGCGAGCTGGAACGCATCGCCCGCAACTGGGAATAAGCGGGGAATAAAGCGGCTTACCGGGCCGGCGCCGGCAGATACTTCAACGTGATTTTGTCGCGCGCGGCGCTCGAGCCGACCTCGGCCAGCGCGGACTTGATGGCGGCCACCAGTTTGGGATCGGATCCGGGACTGATCGCGTAGTAGCTGGTCACCTCGCTCAACCTGGTCGCCTTCACCAGGTTCAGGCGCATGTCGAATTTGGCCTTGGCCGCGTCCACCCGCGTGTCGGTGCTGACGATGTAGTCCAGGTGGCGCGCCTCGAGCTTGCGCAGATTGCCTTCCGTGGAGTTGGCGACGTCGATGATGGCGTCGCGTACGCCGGCGTTGCGCAGTTCCGCGATGGCCGAACTGCCGTTGATCACGCCGATGCGCCGGGCCTTGAGCTGGGACAGGGCGCTGATCGCGGGCGAGTCTTTCCGGCCGTAGATCCACATGGTTTCGGTGGCGATCGGGCTCAGCCATATGAAGTCCTTCTCCCTGTCCGCCCGCCGGACGATCGAGAAGATCAGGGTGTTGGGCGTGGTCGTCGTCAGCGCGTAGGCCCTGGCCCACGGCACGATCTGGATGTGGCAGCCTATCCGCGCGCGCAAGCAGGCGGCCTGCAGGATCTCGGTCGCGATGCCGACCGCCTGGCCGTCCTTCATGTAGTGATAGGGCGGCGATTCTTCCGCATAGGCGGTCAGCTCGGCCGAGCCGCCGAGCGACGGCCACAGCAGAATGCACAGGCTGAAAATACGGCAGACGTTTGCGCCCAGGTCCATTAATGCCATGCCATTTCCGAAATTATAAAAATGCCTCCAGTATGAACAAAATACGTCCTTTTTGATCTAAAGATTTTGTCGTTCCCGTCTTTTTTTGCTTAACGGAAGCAATTTAAAGTGAAACTATCTGAATTCATCCGTGCGAACACCGACCCCATTCTGGACGAATGGGAAATATTTGCCAAGGAAGTCTCCGCCGGCCGCGAGCTCGACACGGCGACATTGCGCGGTCATGCGCTGGGCATACTGCACACCATCGCCAACGACCTGGACCGGCCGCAGTCGCCGGTGGAGCAACAGGCGAAATCGAAAGGCCACGGGCCGCGCGGCCCGTTGTCGACCGAGGCCGAATTGCATGGCGCCGCGCGGGTCACGGCGGGGTTCAGCGTCAACGACGCGATGGCCGAATTCCGTGCCCTGCGCGCAAGCGTGCTGCGCCTGTGGTTCGAGGCGAGCGCGGCGGCCGCGCAGGCCGGCGCGGATGAAATCACCCGCTTCAACGAGGCCATCGACCAGGCGCTGAGCGAATCGGTCGGGCGATTCTCCGATGAAAAGAACCGCCATACCCGGTTGTTCGACACCCTGTTGTCTTCCTCGCCCGACCTGCACTACATCTTTCGCGAGGACGGCACCATTCTCTACGCAAACAGGGCGTTTTCCTGCCTGTACGGCATGCCCGCCAATGAAATCATGCAGAAAAACCTGTTTGATATCTGTACGGTCGGTGCCCAGGAACTGCGGCGCCATGTCGACCAGCTGGTCGCTTCCCGCGCCGTCTATCGCGGGGAAATGCCGTGCATACCCTCGGTATCGGGCGCCGCCGCCACTTATGAAGGGCTGTTGATACCGGTGCTGGACGGCGCCGGCAAGCTGGAGGCGATCGCCGGCACCGCGCGCGACGTCAGCGAGCGCAAGGCGATGGAGGACAGGGTCAGGAGAAACGCCAACTACGATTCGCTGACCGGTTTGCCGAACCGCAGCCTGTCCCACGACCGCCTGGAGCGCGAAGTCAAGCGTTCGGCGCGCGCCGACGTGCCGCTCGCGCTGCTGTTCATCGACCTGGACGGCTTCAAGGAAGTCAACGACCGGCTCGGCCACGCGGCGGGCGACCAGCTGCTGCAGCAGGCCGCGCAGCGCATCCGGGGCTGTGTGCGCGACATGGATACGGTGGCGCGGCTGGCGGGCGATGAATTTACCGTCATCCTGGCCGAGGTCCGGCGCACGTCCCATGTCGAGATCCTGGCGCAGCAAATCCTCGACGAGCTGGCAAAGCCGTTTTCCGTGCCGGGCGGCGATGTCCAGGTCTCCGCCAGCATGGGCATCACCCTGTTCCCGCAGGACGCGAGCGGGCCGGAGGACTTGATACGGAACGCCGACCAGGCCATGTACGCGGCCAAGGCGGCCGGGCGCAACCGCTTTGGCTTCTTCACCATGCGCATGCGCAATGCCGCCTGGGCCCGCCTGCGTGTCATCGATGAGATGCGCCATGCCTTGCCCGAGCGGCAGTTGCGCCTGCATTACCAGCCCATCGTGGACCTGGTGTCGGAGCGCATCGTCAAGGCGGAGGCCCAATTGCGGTGGCAGCATCCGGCATCGGGCGTGATGTCGGCCGCGTCGTTCATCGGCCTGGCCGAGGAGACCGGCTTGATCAACGAAATCGGCGCGTGGGTGCAGGATCAGGCATTGGCGCATGCGCAACGATGGCGTGTGCTGAGCGGCATCGCATTTCAGATCGGCATCCACAAATCGGCGGCCGAGCTGATGGCGGCGTCGGCGGAAAGCCGGGCTGAGGCTGCGGACGGCGCCCTGCTGATTGAAATCAAGGAAGATGTGCTGCTCAACAGTTCGCCGGCGGCGAGGGCCAGGATCGGCCTGCTGAAGAAGGCGGGCGGGCAGTTGGCGATCGACGATTTCGGCATCGGCTATGCATCGATGAGCACGCTGAAGAAGTTCGAGGCCGATTATTTAAAGGTCGATCGCTCCTTCGTCAACACCGCGATGAAGCAGGCCGACAGCCGGATGTTTGTCGAGTCCATCATCGCGATGAGCCACAAGCTGGGACTGAAGGTGATTGCCGAGGGCGTTGAAACGGCCGGCCAGAAAGACTGGCTGCGGACCGCCGGCTGCGACCTGGCGCAAGGCTACTATTTCTCGGAACCGATTCCGCCCCAGGGCCTTGAACAGCTGCTGATCGCGGAAACTTCGTGAGCGGCCTAGGCGTCCTGGGTCGCCGGCGCCAGCCTGGCGATCAGCGCCAGCAGCGCGTCGACGTCGACCGGCTTGACGAAGTAATGATCGAAGCCGGCCGCGGCCGCCAGGTCGCGGTCCGCGCGGCGGCCGTAGCCGGTCACGGCCACCAGCATGGCCTTGGCGGTCGCCGGCAGCGCGCGCAGGCTGCGCGCCAGGTCGTAGCCGCTGATGTCGGGCAGGCCGATGTCGAGCAGGCACAGCTGCGGCGCCGATGCCTGCGCCATTTCCAGCGCCTCCAGCGCGGTGTGCGCGACGATGACCTGGTGCCCGGACGCGCCCAGCAGCAGCTGCAGCGTCTGCGCGGCGTCGACGTTGTCGTCGACCACCAGCACCCGCAGCTTGAAGCCGGACTGCGCCGCCGCAGCGTTGGCGGCTTGCGCCAGCTGGCCCGGCGTGCCGGGCAGGGTGATGGTGAAGGTGCTGCCCTTGTGCTCGCCCTCGCTGTCGACCGCGACCGTGCCGCCGTGCAGTTCGACCAGCGACTTGACCAGCGCCAGCCCCAGTCCCAGGCCGCCCTGCGAGCGGTCGGAATTGCGGTCGGCCTGGGCGAACAGTTCGAACACGCGGCCGCGCAGCTCCGGCGTCATGCCGATGCCGGTGTCGCTGACCACCAGCCGCACCAGGCCGCCGCCGCCGCGCACCGCCAGTTTGATGGTGCCGCCCGCCGGCGTGTACTTGGCGGCGTTGTTGAGCACATTGACCAGCACCTGCACCAGCCGCTTGTGATCGCCCGTGACCTGCTGCGGCACCTCCGGCAGCGACAGCTCGAACTTGTGCTGGCGCGACCTGATCATCGGGTCGGCCTGCTCGATCGCGTCGGCGACGATGTCGGCCACATTCAGCTGCACGCGCGTCAGCGTCACCAGCCCGCGCGTCACGCGCGAGACGTCGAGCAGGTCGTCCACCAGCCGCGTCATGTGGTTGACCTGGCGCACGATGATGGCGGCCGTGCGCTCCACCGCCCCGGCGCTGGCGTGGCCGCTTTGCAGCAGTTGGGCGCCGGCGCTGATCGGCGCCAGCGGATTGCGCAGCTCGTGCGCCAGCATCGCCAGGAACTCGTCCTTGCGCTGGTCGGCCAGGCGCAGCAGGCGCTCGGCGTTCAGGTGCTGCAGTTCCTTGTCCTGCAGGGCGGCGGCCATGGCGTCCAGCGCCCGCGCCAGCTCGCTGATCTCCTCGTTGCCGTAGCTGATGCCGCTGCGCGCCTCCAGCGTGCCCGAGGCGATGCGGTTGGCGGTGATGGCCAGCCGCTTGACCCGGCGCAGCACCAGCACGTCGCCGACAAACCAGGCCGCCAGTAGCGCCAGCGCCAGCGTGGCGGCCAGCGCCATCAAGTCCAGCCGCTGGTCGTGGCGGGCCACCGCCGTGACGTCCTCGACCGGGATGCCGATGGTGACCGTGTAGTCGGACAGGCCGTTGTTGCCGACGCGGGCAAAGCGGTGCAGCCGCTCGATGCCGTCGGGCCCGGTCAGCAGCACCGGCTTGCCCGGTTCGCCGGCCATGGCCGAGCGCATCTCCGGCCACACCATCTGGCCGAACCATTGCTCGGGGTTGGGCTTGCGCGAAATGATGCGGCCTTCGGAATCGGCCGTCAGCAGCAGCGAATTGGGCGGCAGCTTGATGTCGGCGACAAAGCGGTCCAGCTTGGTCAAGTCCAGCGCGGCGAACACCACCGCCTTGACCTGGTTGCCTTCGCCCAGCAGCGGGTAGGTCAGGTTGACGGTGTGCTTCTGGATCACGCGGCCGAACACGTAGCCGCCGGCGACGAAGCGGCGCAGGTGCACGGCGCGGCGGAAGTGCGAGCGGTCCGCCAGGTTGATCAGCGTGACCGACGGGATGGCGCTGCAGGTGACGTCGCCGTTGAGCTGGATCAGGCCGAAGTTGGCGTAGTCCGGATTCTGCTGCTGCAGGTTGGCCAGCAGGCGGCTGCAATGCTGCTGGTCGCCCGTCAGGTCGGGAATGCTGGCGACGTCGCGCAGGATCTGGCGCGCGCCCTCGATCGATTGCGCCTCGTTGGCGGCGGCCAGGTTGGTCAGGCGCTGCAGGTTTTCCTCCGCCACTTCGATCGCGTGTTCGCGTTCGCGCACGCCGCCGATGACGGTCATCACCGCGATCGGCGCGATCGCCAGCGCCACCAGCAGGATCAGCCGGCTGCGCAGGCTGTTGAGTTGAAAGAGGAGAAAAGCCATGCGCTGGATTATCGGGCCCGGTAGCGTTGATTGCCGAAGCCGATGATCGCCCGCACGCCGCGGCGCAGCGTGGCGGTGTCGGCCGCAATATAGCCGAGGCGGATAAAGCCCGGACAGCCCAGCGCCTCGCCCGGCATCACCGCCACCGCGCATTCGGCCAGCAGCTGCTCGGCGAAGGCGTGGGTGTCGGTGGTCAGCGGGCTAATGTCGGCCCACAGGTAGGGGCCGGAGGCGGGGCGGCGCATCGTCAGCCACGGCAGGCCGTGCACCAGGTCCAGCACCAGGTCGCGGCGCCGACGGTAGTCGGCCAGCATGGCGGTAGGTGCGCCGCTTTCAAACGCGGCCGCCAGCGCCAGCTGGATCAGCATGGGCGCGGCGGCGGTGATCGGCCCCTGCAGCGTTTCCATCGCCGTCACCACGTGCGCCGGCGCCACCGCGAAGCCGGCGCGCCAGCCCATCATCGCGTAGCACTGCGACGCCGAATAGAGGGTGACGATGCCGGTCTCGCGCCAGTCCGGCCGCGCGGCCAGGCTGACATGGACGCCGTCGAAGATCAGCTTTTCATAGCTTTCATCGACGATGGCGCTGGTGCCGGTTCGGCGCAGCCAGGCGGCGATGCAATCGGTCTCGGCCGCCGTCAGCACGGCGCCGGTCGGGTTGTGCGGATTGTTGACGATCAGGATGCGGGCCGCCGGCAACCGGTCCAGCAGTTCGGCGGTGATCGTGGCGGGCAGGTCGACCAGCACCGGCTCCAGCCCCAGCAGCTTGCAGGTGGCGACATAGGCCGGCCAGTGCGGCTTGAAGATGATCACCTTGTCGCCGGGATCGGCCAGCACGTACAGCGCCTGGTACAGCGCCTGCTTTGCCCCGTTGGTGACCAGGATTTCCGCCGGCGCGGCGTCGATGCCGTTTTCCCGCGTCACCTTGGCCGCCAGGCGGGCGCGGATCTGGCCGTCGCCGGCCACCGTGGTGTATGGCGATGGCGCCTGCAGGCCGTCGCGCACCGCCTGCAGCACCGACGGCGGCGCCTGGAAATGCGAAATCGCGATGGAAAAATCGATGACGTCGTCGCCGCGCGCCTTCAGCGCATCGACCCTGCCGTGCATGGCCGTGGTGGCAAGTGGCCTGGAGCGGGAGATGCGTTGGGAGATTTCCATACTAGTATCTATGGGGCAAATGTTTCGATTTTTCATTTTACTTCAGTTGCGCAAGAAGGCACGCACGCATGGCGGAGAAACTTGCCAAATGGTATCCTTGCCAGACTAACCAAAGAGGAAGTTATGCAGTTCACAACAAAAACACTGGGCCAGGCGATCGCGCTGGCCTTGCTTGCCACCGGCGCCGCGCAGGCGGACGAGATCGTCAGGATCGGCCACGTGGCGGCGACTTCGGGCCCTATCGCCCACCTGGGCAAGGACAATGAAAACGGCGCCCGCATGGCGGTCGACGAGCTCAACGCCAAGGGCGTGGTCATCGGCGGCAAAAAATACACGATCGTCATGCAGGCCGAGGACGACGCCGGCGATCCGAAGCAGGGCACGGCCGTCGCGCAAAAGCTGGCGGACGCCCGCGTGGCCGGCGTGATCGGCCACGAGACTTCGGGCACCACGATCCCGGCCTCGCGCATCTATCACGACGCCGGCATTCCGCAGATATCGCCGTCGGCCAGCAATCCGCAATACACGCGTCAGCACTACAACACCACCTTCCGCAACATCGCCAACGACGAGCAGCTGGGCGCCGCGCTGGCGCGCTACGCGTTGAACACGCTCAAGGCCAAACGCATCGCCGTCATCGACGACCGCACCGCCTACGGCAAGGGCCTGGCCGATGAATTCACCAAGAACATCAAGCACGCCGGCGCGGCCTCCGGTGCCGGCATCGTGTCCAACCAGTACACCAACGACAAGGCCACCGACTTCAGCGCCATCCTCACCGCGATCAAGGCGACCAAGCCGGACATGGTGTTCTTCGGCGGCATGGACGCCGTGGCCGGCCCGATGCTGCGCCAGATGAAGCAGTTGGGCATCCCGATCAAGTTCATGGGCGGCGACGGCATGTGCTCGGACTCGGTGCCGCGCCTGGCGGGCGAGGGCATGAGCGACGGCCAGGTGATATGCGCGGAGGCGGGCGGCGTCGAGCCGGCGCAGGAAAAAGGCATGGCCGATTTCCGCGCGGCCTACAGGAAGCGCTACGGCATCGACATCCAGACCTACGCGCCGTACGCCTACGACGCGATGATGACGATGGTCGAGGCGATGCAGAAGGCCGGCTCGATCGACCCGGTCAAGTACATCCCGGTCATGGCCAGGATCACGCACAAGGGCGTGACCGGCAACATCTCCTTCGACGAGCGCGGCGACGTCAAGGACGGCGTGCTGACCATCTACACCTTCAAGAATGGCACCCGCCAGAAGCTGGGCGTGGTCAAGTAATCAACCCGGGCCCGGACCTCCGGGTCCGCCGGGTCCGCCCGGGCCGCGCTGTCCCGGCGGGCCGAAGCGCGGCTCGCCGCCGTCCTCGCCGTTCCTCACATTGCCGCCGAAGCGGTACGACAGGCCGACATAGAACACCCGGCCGTCGAAGCGGCGCGTGCTGGTTTCGCGCAAGGTCGCGCTGTTGATGACGGTTTCCATCTTGTTGGTGCTGAACAAATCGGTGACCGTGCCGACCAGGCTCAGTTGCGGCGTCACCGCGTGGCGCAGGCTGAGGTTGAAGGTCGAATTCGGCGAGCGGTAGCCCTGGCCCGACAAGGTCTTGCCCTGCATCTGCAGCGCGCCCTGGACCTGGGTGCCGCTGGTGACCGCCCAGTTCAGCCGCACGCGGCCGCTCAGCGAGTTGGCGCTGCGGGTGATCAGCGCGCCGGTGTCGTCCTGCGTGGTCTGCTGGCTGCGCGCCAGGTTGCCGCTGCTGTTCAAGGTCAGGTTCGGCAGCAGCTTGCCGCTGACGGTGAATTCCAGCCCGCTCGAATGGCTGCCTTCGCCGTTCCGGCGGGTGGTCAGCAGCACGTTGTTGGCGATGAAGTAGCGGTAGTCGACGATGGCGTCGGTGTCCTTGCGGTAGTAGCCGCGCAGGTTGGTTTCCAGGCCGGCCATCTTGGTCTCGTAGCCCACTTCGAACGAATCGGTCTTGGTCGGCTTCAGCATCGGGTTGCCCGACGAGACGTTGAACTCGTCGCGATAGATCACGTACGGATTCAAGTCGCTGGCGTTGGGGCGGCGGATGCGGCGCGCGTAGGCGAAGCGCAGGTTGGCCGTCTCGCTTGCCTTGTAGGTGGCGAAGAAACTGGGTATATAGTTTGTATAGTTGTTCTTCGCCTCGATGCTGCTGGTGAGCTGGTGAATGTCCAGGTCGGTGTACTCGGTGCGCAGGCCGGCCAGCGCGCCCCAGCGCTCGTTCAGGCGCATCTGGTAGGACGCGTACAGCGCCAGCACGGTCTCTTCCAGCTCGTAGCGGTTGCTGCGCGCCGGATTGACGGTGGCCGCCGAGGTCAGCGGATTGATGTCGGTGTACAGCGTGTCCGACTCGTTCTTGTTGGTGGCGGCCTTGTAGCCCGCCTTGAGGCTGCCGCCCCACAGCGGCCGCTCGTAGTCGCCGGTGAAATCGACGATGTGGGTGCTGGTGTCGCTGTGCTGCGTGGCGCGCGTGTCCGGCAGGTTGCCGGCGGCGTAGGTGTTGGCGTAGGCGCTGTCGTTGTCGTTTTCGCTGG
Source organism: Duganella sp. LjRoot269 (assembly GCF_964254095.1). NCBI lineage: Bacteria > Pseudomonadati > Pseudomonadota > Betaproteobacteria > Burkholderiales > Oxalobacteraceae > Duganella > Duganella sp. LjRoot269. Next base: position 3,561,318 of record NZ_CAXUSL020000001.1, read on the forward strand.
CCGACACGCGCAGGTCGATCTTCAGCGATTCGCCCGGCAGTTCGCCCTTGTGGTCGTAGCGGCTGCCCCAGCTGAAGTTCCTGGCGTCGCCTTCGCGCGCGGTGGTGCGCGTGTAGTCGGTGGCGGGGAAGCCGCCGATGGCGCCGTTGACGTAGTGGTCGAGGCCGTGCTGGTCGTTGCCGCGCCCCATGTAGTTGGCACTGGCGGTCAGCGTGTCGTTCTGGTTCAGGTTGTAGCTGACGGTGCCGTTGGCGCCGGCCATGTCGTTCAGGCCGACGCCGGACGACGCCTGGCTGCTGTGCACGAAATTGCCGGTGACCGGGTCGAGCCGGTCGCGGCTGACCACGGCGGTGGAGTTGCGGCCGTCGTGGCGGACGTTGACGCCGCCCTGGAAGCCCCACGGCCCCTCGTTGTAGCTGCCCGACACGGCGCTGTTGTAGCGGCCCGCATAGCCGGCGTTGGCGTTGGCCGAGCCGAATCCGCCGGGCTTGCGGTTGCGGCGCATCACCAGGTTGAGGATGGGGCCGCCGCCGGCCTCGTTGCCGAACTGGGCGCCGGGATTGTTGATGACCTCGACCGATTCGATGTCGTCGGCGTTCATCGCCTGCAAGGTCGGGCCGCGGTTGTCGCCCTGCAGCATGGCCGACGGCTTGCCGTCGACCAGGATCTGCACGTTGGTGCTGCCGCGCAGCGTGACGGTGCCGTCCGGATCGACCGCCACCGACGGCACGTTGTTGAGCGCGTCGGCGGCGGTGCCGTTGGTGCTGGAGATGTCGGACTTGACGTCGTAGACCTGGCGGTCGATACGGTTGGTCGGGCGCTCGCCGGCCACGGTGACCGACGGCAGCACGGCCGCCTCCTTGGGCTTGGCCGTGGTGACTGGCTTGGCGTCGGTTTTTTCGGGGGAGGTCTGGGCCTGGGCGGTGATCGATGTGGCGAAAGACGTTACTACACCTGCGGTCAACAGTATTTTGTGCATAGATTGGCGGCAGTGGCGGCGCCGTCATGTGGATGATGTAAAGTTGCTATTTTACATACTTGAACCGAAAGTAGTCCGGCGATTTACAATACTTTACCAATATGTAACCGGGGAATAAACATGTCACGAGGCGTCGCACACATCGGCAGGGACACCTACCGCACCACGCTGGAAGTCGGCGGCCATACGCTGGTCGCGGACGAACCGGAGCGCAACGGCGGCGCCAACGCCGGGCCGGCGCCGTACGACTATCTGCTGGCCGGCCTCGGCGCCTGCACCGCGATCACGCTACGCATGTACGCCGACCGCAAGCAATGGCCGCTGGACGCGGTCGACGTCTCGCTGCACCTGAGCCACGACGACGGCGCCTTGGTGGTCAAGCGCACGCTGGCGTTCAGCGGCGCGCTGCAGCCGGAGCAAAAATCGCGCATGGCGGAAATCGCCGAGAAAACCCCGGTCACGCTGACGTTGAAGGCGGGACTGCGCATCGACACCTCCTTCGCCTGATCCCCTCCCGGCGCGCCTCCGCGCGCGCCTTTCCCCTGTGCCGGCCAACAGGGCGAACCCTGCCGTATCCATTAATACCAATTCGTTGAAAAAAAGTTCAATTCAAGCGCGCGCGTGGATTTTTAGAAACCAATTACTCTGCGTGCTAAGTACGCTGGCGTACATAGGAGACAGTGTTTCCGTAAAGTTATTAATATAGTTTAATTTGCAAAAAATGCGCAATTTACTGCTGAAATTCAGCCATTTTATGAAAATAATTTCAGTTGACAGCGCAAATTGTCACTACTATATTTCGTTACTTGTTTCTAACGGGTAATTTTTAGCACTGAGGCAATGATGCACAAGGGGGCATAAATGAGAAATGCGGGCATGGCAAGTTGGCGACAGCGGCTACCGGTATGGTCGACGCTGTTAATCGTTTTATTGGGGGCGGGTAATACCACTTTGGTGCAAGCCGAAGGAGGGGTATTGCCGGTATCGAACCGTCTCAGCATCAATCTGGGCGAGACGCCGTGGCAATACCTGAAGGATTCCGATCCGCAGGACGCGATGAAACCCGGCTTCGACGATAGCAAATGGACGCCGGTCGGCGTGCCGCAATCGCCGAGCGACCAGGACACCTTCATCAACCTCGAGTCCGGCGGCGGGGAAGGGCAGTTGACCGGCAACATGAACTGGTACCGCAAGCACTTCAAGCTCGACAAGTCCTACGCGCGCCGCAAGATCTTCATCGAATTCGAGGGCGCGCACACCGGCGCCCAGGTCTACATCAACGGCCAGTTCGTCAAGGGCAACAGCACCGTCAACCCGAACGCGACCCACGTGCTGGGCTTCGTGCCGTTCGTGGTCGACATCACCGACTCCGTCAAGTTCGACGGCAGCGACAACGTGCTGGCGGTGCGCGTCGCGCGCGGCGCCGACTTCTTCGAGGCGCCCAGCTTCGGCGGCGCGTTCCGCTTCGGCCAGTCCGATGCCGGCCTGTTCCGTCCGGTGCGCATGCACATCACCGACCGCGTCCACATTCCGCAGAACGTCTACTCGGTGCTCAACACCTGGGGCACTTATGTCGCGACACTGAGCGCCAGCCCGACCGAAGCGCTGATCAAGGTCCAGACCAACGTGCTCAACGAGCAGGACACGCCGCAGCTGGTGACGCTGACCACGCAGATCGTCGACGACCGCGGCGTTGTCGTCTCGACCGCGCAAGACACGCGCACCGTGGCGCCGAACGTGCAGCCCGGCCTGCATCCGCTGACCTTCGACCAGAACCTGACCGTCAGCAATCCGACGCTCTGGTACCCGAACAACAGCACGGCCGGCAAGCCGTACATGTACAAGGTGGTGCATACCGTCAGCATCGACGGCGTGGTGGTGGACGCGGTGACGTCGCCGCTGGGCATCCGCACGATTTCCTGGGACCAGAACTTCCCGCTGATCAACGGCGTGGCCCACTACCTGTGGGGCGGTTCCGGCCGCTACGACTATCCGGCGCTGGGTTCAGCCATGCCGGCCGAGCAGAAGTGGCGCGACCTGAGCCTGCTGGCCGAAGCCGGAGGCAGCCTGTACCGTCCCGGTCACAACAGCGAAGGCCCGGAGTTCCTCAACGCGGCCGATGCCTACGGCGTGATGGTGATCCAGCCATCGGGCGATGGCGAAAACGGGTTTACTAAAGTCTGCGATGGAAACGTTTCCACCGAGTGCACGTCGATCAGCAACCAGACGCTGAAGAAGGAGCTGCACCGCGACATGATCGTGTTCGGCCGCAACAATCCATCGGTGCTGGCGTGGGAGGCCGACAACGGCTCGACCGACAGTTCCTTTGCCCAGCAGCTGAAGGAAATCTCCAAGGTGTGGGATCCGATCCTGACCCGCGCCCAGGCCGACCGCATGCCCAACCACGCCAACGGCGACATCTTCGGCTGCAGCGGCCAGGGTTGCGAGATCGCCAAGAAGCTCGGCGAGTTCGCCGATGCGCCGACCTGGGGCTCCGAATACTGGGGCGACGGCGTGGCGCGCGATTCGTGGAATTACGAACTGAAGTTCGGCGCCTCCTACCTGCGCGACTGGAGCAACAGCAAGCGCGCCAAGGCCTTCGGCATGGCGCACTGGTACCTGGCCGATTCGCCGGGTGAAATCAATACCCAGTCGGACGGCACGCTGAACACGCTGGTGCGCGGCAATCACGCCTCGATGATGGACAGCAACCGCATCCCGCGCCTGCTGTACTACATGTACCAGGCGGCGTGGACGCCGTTTTCCCTGAAGCCGGTCGTCAAGCTGGGCCACCACTGGAACCGCGCCGGCATGGTGCGCGTGAACGCCTTCAGCAACTGCCCGGTGGTGCGCCTGTCGGTCAACGGCAAACCGCTGGGCGACGCCGTGCCGAATTCGCAGGATATCGACGTCGGCGCCGACATCGGCCAGGACTCGGTGTCGCTGCCGTCGCAGGCGCACTGGGACGTGCAATGGGAAGCCGGCACGCTGCAGGCCGACTGCATGGACGATGCCGCCCACGTGCTGGCCAGCGACAAGCTGGTGACCTCGGGCGCGCCGGACCACGTGGTGCTGAGCGTCGAGCCGGAACTGCGCAAGCCTGACGGCAGCGCCTTCCAGCTGACCGCCAACGGCACCGACGCCGCCTTCGTGCTGGCCACGGTGGTCGATGCGCAAGGCAACCGCGTGTACGAAGCCCGTCCTGAAATCACTTTCAGCGTCAGCGGCGTCGGCACCTATCGCGGCGGCACCGACCACCTGGTCACGCCGGACAAGCCGCAGGGCTACCACGCGCCCGGCGATCCCAACCTGCAGGTCGAGGGCGGCCTGGCCAAGGTGGCCGTGCGCACCCAGTTCGTGCCTGGCCTGGTGACGGTCAACGCCAAGGTGCCCGGCCTGAAAGACGGTTCGGTCACGTTCGAAGTCAAACCGGTAGACAGCCTGGCCTTCTTCGACGGCACCACCACGCAGGTGGCCGAACAGCCGGTCAGCGCGCTGCAGATCGTGACGCAGCCGCTGCCGCAACTGGTGGCGGTCGGCCAGCAGGCGACCTTCACCGCGCTGACGTCGGGCACCGGTCCGCTGACCTACAAGTGGATGAAGAACGACCAGGTGATCGCCGGCGCGGAAAGCTACACCTACACCACGCCGCCGACTGCGCTGGGCGACAACGCCGCGCGCTACAGCGTGCTGGTGTCGAATCCGGCCACGCAGATCAGGTCGGATGACGCGGTGCTGACGGTGGTGGCGCCAAGCGCGCCGACCATCATCACCCAGCCGGCGCCGCAAAGCGTGGGCGCGGGCCAGAGCGCGCAGTTCTCGGTGACGGCGGGCGGTTCGCCCAAGCTGGCCTACAAGTGGTTCAAGAACCACCAGGAAATCGCCGGCGCCAATGACAGCACCTACGCCACGCCGGGCATGCAGACGGCCGATACCGGCACCGTCTATAGCGTCACGATCAGCAACAACGTCGGCAGCATTACGTCCGACGATGCCAGGCTGACGGTGGGCGCGCCGGTCGCGCCCACCATCCTGACCCAGCCGCGCAGCCAGAACGTGTCGTCCGGCCAGGGCCTGAGCTTCAGCGTGCTGGCCAACGGTTCGCAGCCCATGCATTACCAATGGCGCCGCGGCAAGGTGCTGGTCGGCGGCGACAGTCCGAGCTATGCGATCGCCAATGCCCAGACCAAGGACGTCGGCAGCTACACGGTCACCGTGAGCAACGACGCCGGCAGCAAGACCAGCAACCCGGCCACGCTGGAAGTCAGCGGCGGCAGCGGCATCAACCTGGCGCAGGGCCGCACCGCCATCTCGAGCACCGACCAGGGCGACAACCTGGCCGCCAGGTTCGCGGTGGACGGCGACGAAACCAGCCGCTGGAGCTCCAAGCCCGAAATCGACAAGTCGTGGATCGCGATCGACCTCGGTTCGGTGCAAAGCTTCGACCAGGTGGTGCTGGTGTGGGAAGCGGCCTATGGCGCCGACTACCAGATCCAGGTCACCAACGACAAGGACGACGAAGCCTCGTGGCGCACCGTGGCCAGCCAGACCGGCGGCCATGGCGGCACCGAAACGATGAACTTCCCGACCGTCGCGGCGCGCTATGTGCGCATGCTGGGCAGCAAGCGTGGCAGCGACTACGGCTACTCGCTGTACGAGTTCTCGGTGTACGACGTGCCGCAGTGCGGCGCCGGCGAGCGCTACACCACGCAGGCGGCGCTGCCGGGCACCTACATCTCGCACATCGACGGCATTCCGAACGGCCCGTTCGTGCCGACGGTGCAGGACAACGTCAGCAAGCTGCTGTGGCAACAGTACGTGACCACGTTCCAGCAGCAGGGCGCGCAGTTCACCCAGCCTGTCGCCGCGCAGTACTGCGCTTCGCTGGGCATGCGCCTGCCGACCCGCGCCGAAGCGATGACCATCGCCAGCTCGAACTACGCCGCCTGCGGCTTCCCTTCGACCTGGGCCACCTGGACCACCACCGTGGTGCCCAACGACGCCACCAACGCCTACCTGGCGTTCTCGAACGGCGCATCGGTGGGCGGCATCATCGTCAACACGCCGGGCTGGGCCCTGTGCGTGAAGGGCGATGCGGTGCCGGCGCCGGCGATCACCGCGCAACCGGTGAACCAGAGCGCACCGGCCAACCAGAGCGCAACCTTCACGGTCGGCGTCAGCGGCACCGGTCCGATGAGCTACCAGTGGTTCAAGAACGATATCCCGGAAGCGATCACCACGGCGCCGTTCTATGTGACACCGGAACTGAGCGCCGATGACAATGGCGCGAAGTACAACGTGGTCGTCAGCAATGGCGGCGGCGGCATCACCAGCGGCTACGCGGTACTGACCGTGACGGCGCCGGTGGACAACGGCGGCGGCAATGGTGGCGGCAATGGCGGTGGCGGCAACAATCCGCCGCCGCCACCTCCGCCGCACACCGACCCGACGTCGGACATCGCGGTCGGCAAGCACGTGACCGTCAGTGGCAACCAGGGCACGGCCGATACCTCGGCCGCGCTGACCGACGGCGACGTCAACTCGCGCTGGTCGTCCGGCCTCGACGACAAGTCGTGGGCGGTCGTCGACCTGGGCACCGCGCAGGCGTTCAACCGTGTGGTGCTGCGCTGGGAGGCCGCCTACGGCAGCGCCTACCACATCGAAGTATCGAACGACCAGGCTGACTGGAGGACCGTGTCGACGCAGACGGCGGGCAAGGGCGGTACCGAGGACCTGCGCTTCGACGCCGTGACCGCGCGCTATGTGCGCTTCAGCGGCGACAAGCGCGCCAGCCAGTACGGCTACTCGCTGTTCGCGCTGGAGGTCTACAACACCGCCAACACGCCGCAGTATGTGGTGTCGGCCAGCACCAGCAGCAACGGCACGCTGACGCCTGGCGGCGACAGCGCGATCTACCAGGGCGGCACGCAGACCTACACCGTGAATCCGGCGGACGGCTTTGCCGTGACGGCGATCGCGGTGGATGGCAACAGCATCGGCTTGCGCAACAGCTACACCTTCGACAACGTGCAGGCCGCGCACCGCATCAGCGCCAGCTTCGGCCCGCTGTCGGCCAGTGTCAACCTGGCGCTGGGCAAGCAGACCGATTCCAGCAAGCTGGAAAACGACGGCCATCCGGCGTCGCAAGCGGTGGACGGCAAGCTGGACAGCCGCTGGGCCTCGGCCTACGAGGACGAAGCGTGGATGCAGGTCGACCTGGGTTCGGTGCAGTCCTTCAACCGCGTCGTGCTGCATTGGGAAAACGCCTATGGCGTGGCCTACCAGATCCTGGTGTCCGACGACAACGAACACTGGGCGGCGGCCTATACCCAGACGGCCGGCATCGGCGGCATCGAGGATCTGAGCTTCCCGCTGGTGAGTGGACGCTATGTGCGCCTGCAAGGCCACAAGCGCGCGTCGAACTACGGTTACTCGCTGTTCGAGTTCGAGGTGTATAACAAGCCGATCGCACCGGCCATCGCCACCGGCCTGTCGGATGTGACGGTCAATGCCGGCCAGCCAGCCACCTTCACGGTGACGGCCAGCGGCACCGCGCCATTCACCTACAACTGGCTGAAGGGCGACGTGCAGATCGGCACCACCACGGTGCCGACCTTCACCATCGCCACCACCTCGGCCAGCGACGACGGCGCCAGCATCAAGGTGCAGGTCAACAACGTCGCCGGCAGCGTCACCAGCCCGGCGGCCAAGCTGACCGTGGTGTCGCCGCAGCCACCGCAGCAGCCGCAGCAACCGGTCTCGCCGAATACCGCGAACCTGGCGCAAGGCAAGATTGCCACCAGCAGCGGCAATGAAGGCGACAACGTCGCCGCCCCGTTTGCAGTGGACGGCGCCGGCGATACCCGCTGGTCTTCGAGGTTCGAGGATCTATCGTGGATCGCCGTCGACCTCGGCGCACCCACCACCTTCGACCGCGTGGTGCTGCGCTGGGAGAACGCCCATGCGGTGAAGTACGAGATCCAGGTCTCGAACGGCAATGACCAGTGGACCAAGGTGTATGGCCAGGACAACAGCAACGGCGGCGTCGAGGATATTTCGCTGGCGCCGGTCACGGCCCGCTTTGTGCGCATGCTCGGCACCCAGCGCAACACGCAGTACGGTTACTCGCTGTTTGAGTTCGAGGTGTACAACAGCGCCGCGGCGCCGCAGCTGGCCATCGCGGCCAGCGCCGGCGCGCACGGCGCGATCAGCCCGGCCGGCTCCGCCCCGGTGCCGCAGGGCGGTGGCAAGACCTTCAGCTTCCTGCCCGACCCCGGCTATACCGTGGCCTCGGTCAAGGTCGACGGCAACGACGTCGCAGTGCAGAACAGCTATACGTTCAGCAACGTGACGGCCGCCCACAGCATCGCCGTGACCTTCGCTCCGGCGGCGCCGGACGCCAACCTGGCGCAGGGCCGCAAGGTGCTGTCCAGCGGCGACGAGAACGACGGCACCAACGCCGCCAACGCGGTGGACGGCAAACCGGATACGCGCTGGTCGTCGAAGTTTGAAGACCCGTCGTGGCTGATGATCGACCTGGGCTCGGAGCAGCGCTTCAACCGCATGGCCCTGCAGTGGGAAAACTCCTACGGCAAGGCTTATGAAATCCAGGTCTCGCATGACGGCAAGGACTGGAGCCAGGTGATTTATACGCAGGACAACGGCAAGGGCGGCCTGGATGCCTTTACCTTCCCTGCGACGACGGCTCGCTTCGTGCGCCTGTTCGGCAAGCAGCGTTCCAGCATCTACGGCTACTCGCTGTTTGAAGTGGGCGTCTACAACGACGGCGGCGCCGATCCGGCGCCGGATCCGACGCTGCCGGTGATCGCGCGCCAGCCTGCGAGCCAGGCGCTGCTGCCGGGCCAAAGCGCCGGGTTCACCGTGGCCGCCAGCGGCACCGCGCCGTTCAGCTACCAGTGGCGCAAGGGCGGCGCGGCGATTGCCGGTGCCACCCTGGCCGGCTACAACACCCCGGCCCTGGCCGCGGGCGACGCGGGCAACAGCTACGACGTGGTGGTGACCGATGCCGCCGGCAAGAAGGTGACGTCGGCGGCGGCCACCGTGACGATGGGCGCTGCGCCTGTCTACACGGCCCAGCCGAACATGGTCAGCGTCGATCTGCGGAACAACACCAAGGGCGCCTTCCGCGACGACCAGGTGTATGTGGCGGTGATCGCGCGCGACCCGGGCACGCAGCGTTTCTCCTGGCTCAAGCCGGACGGCACCATCGTGCCGGCGGCGGCCGAGGACAACGACGGTCCCAACCACCTGAGCAAGAACGGCCAGAACTATGCCAACTACTTCTTCACGCTGGCGCAAAGCAAGACGCTGAACATTCCGAAGATGGATTCGGGCCGTGTCTTCGTCTCGCTGGGCGGGCCGATGTTCATCAAGATCCTGAGCGATATCAACGGCGACATCGCGTTTGCCGGTCCCAACGTGGACAATCCGACCGATCCGAACATCGACGTGAATTTCGACTGGTACGAGTTCAGCTACAACAACAACGGCATGTGGATCAACACCACGCAGGTCGACCAGTTCAGCTTCCCGCTGCTGCTCGATATGTATGGCAACGGCAACACCCGCCATGCGCAGACCGGTATCAACCAGGATCGCGCCACGCTGTTCAGCGCGTTCAACGAGGAAGTGCCGGCCGCCTTCCAGCCGGCGGCGGGTGCCTTGCGCATCACGGCGCCGACCAAGGGCAGCTTTGGCGACGGCCGCGCCAACGGCCATTACTTCGACGCTTACATCGACGAGGTATGGACTTACTATGCCAGCCACAACATGGCTGTCACCGTGGGCGGGCGCCAGTTCAACGGCGGCGTCGTCGGCAACCAGCTGGTGTTCACGGAAGTGGATACGCAGACGGGTGCCGTGAAGCCGGGCAACTTTGTGGTCGGGAAACCGAACACGCAGGATGTGTTCAACGGTGCGGGTCCGCTGGCCTTCGGCGATCCCGACCCGCTGAAGGGCGACAAGGCCGCCATGGAAAAGGCGATCGAGGCGCAGCTGTGCGCAGCGTTCAACCGCCATGTCGCGCTGGACACGAGCAAGTGGACCGTGCCTTCCGCCTGGTACAAGGCGGCGCCGGCGAACTTCTTCGCGAAGTTCTGGCATGACCACGGCATCAACGGGCTGGCCTACGGCTTCCCGTACGACGACGTGGAAAACCAGAGCACCACGATTCAGGAGCCTCAACCGGAACACCTGATCTTCGGCATCGGCTGGTAATTCAGCACCGCAACACTCCGGAGCCCGGCCACGTGCCGGGCTTTTTTTCGTCCCGGCGGGAACTCGCGGATGGGGCCGCAAGTCTAATCAAGGCAAGTTGAGCCGTACCGTTGATTTTCTTGATTCGACTTTCTCACCTGGGGATTGCCATGAACTTGATGAAACGTTTGGCGCGGCTGCTTGCAGCCGCCGCCAGCTGTACCGTCGTCACCGCCGGCGCCGCGCCGTTGCTCAGCGAAGGCTTCGACAATATCGCCACCTTGCCGGCCAGCGGCTGGGTGCTGCAAAACAATAGTTCGCCGCCGGGCACGACCTCCTGGTTCCAGGGCAATCCGGCCTTGTTCCCCGCGCCATCCGGTCCCGCCAATTCCTATATCGCGGCCAACTTCAACAACGCGGCATTCGGCGGCGCCGTCAGCAACTGGCTGATCACGCCCGAGCTGGCGTTGAACAATGGCGAGGCGATGAACTTCTCGCTGCGCCTGCTGGGCGAAGGCTTCCTGGACCGGGTCGAAGTCTACCTGAGCACCAGCGGCGTCAGTACCGACGTCGGCTTCGACGCCGCCTCGACCGGCGTGTTCACCTTGCTGGCCGCCTTCGATTCGACGGCGGATACCGGCTGGGTAGCGCGTTCGGTGCTGGTCGACGGCCTGGCGGCGCCGGCCAGCGGACGTTTCGCCTTCCGATACGTGGTCGACGATACCGCCGTCAACGGCGACTACATCGGCATCGATGCGGTCAGCGTCAACGCCACGGCCATCCCCGAGCCCGGCGCGATGGCGCTGATGCTGCTCGGCGGCTGCGCGATGTTCGGCGTGCGCCGCCGCTTGCGGCCGCGCCACTGGCTGGCCGTCTCCGGCCTGTCGGCGGCGGCGCTTGCCGCCCAGGCCGCGCCGATGGACAACGGCGTCATGAGCTTTCCTAACGTGACCGTCGTCGCGCAACCGTCCGCCGCCGTGGCGCCCTCGCAAGAGGGCGGTTTCAAGGCCTACAAGGATCCCGCCACCGGCAAGCTGGGCGCTCCGACGGCAGCCCAGGCGGCCGCGCTGAACGCCGCCGTCCAGGCCGCCAAGCCTGCCGCCAGGTCGCGCGTTGCCGGACCGAAGATGATTCATCCAGCGCAAGGCGGCATCGGCGTGCTGCGCGACAAGCCGTACTCCAGCTTTGCCGTCGCCAGCAGGGATGCCGGCGGCGTGACGGAGCAGTGCGTGTCCGGAGAGCAAGCGGCACTGGCCGCGATGAAAGGAGAACGGAAATGAAACGCCTTTTATCCGCCTCCGTTGCAGCATTGGCGCTGCTGTTCTCGTCGGCAAGCTGGGCCGCCGCCACCATCGCCATCGTCAACGGCGACCCGGCCGGCGTCGGCTTCAATGACACCACGCCGGCCGCGCCCGTCGGCGGCAACCTCGGCACGACGCTCGGCGCCCAGCGCCTGAACGTGTTCCAGGCGGCGGCCGCCAAATGGGGCGCCACGCTCGACAGCGCCGTGCCCATCCGCATCCTGGCCACCTGGGATGCGCTGCCTTGCGACGAGGGCGGCGCCGTGCTCGGCGCGGCGGGCGCGCTGGCCGTGTTCTCCGGTTTTCCCGCCGCGCCGGTCGCCAACGCCTGGTTCAGCAAGGCCGAGACCGACAAGCTGGTCGGCGAGGACGTCGAGCCGGACACGCCCGACATCCGCGCCACGTTCAACGTCAATCTCGGTCAGCCCGGCTGCTTCACCGGCACCCCGTTCTACCTCGGCCTGGACAACAATCACGGGCCGCTGGTCGACCTGGTGACGGTGCTGCTGCACGAGTTCGGCCACGGCCTGGGCTTCCAGACCTACACCGACGACGAAACCGGCGAACAGCTGGCCGGCGTTCCCAGCATCTGGGACTACTTCCTGCTCGACACCACCCTGGGCAAGTTGTGGAAGGACATGAGCGACGAGGAACGCGTGTTCTCGGCCACCAATTCCGGCCACCTGGTATGGAACGGGCCCATCGTCACGGCGGCGGCGCGGACGCTGCTGCAGGCCGGTGCGCCGGTGCTGACGATATTGTCGCCGGCCAGCATCGCCGGGGTGGACCAGGTCGGCGCGGCCAGCTTCGGTCCTCCGCTGGGCAGTCCGGGCATCACGGGCGAGGTGATGCAGGTGATCGATACAGCGCCCGACCTCGGGCTGGCCTGCAATCCCTTGTCGCCGGCGAACGCGCTCGCGGTGCGAGGCAAGATCGCGCTGATCGATCGCGGCGCGTGCACCTTCGTGGTCAAGGTGCGGAACGCGCAGGACGCCGGCGCCATCGCCGTCGTCATCGCCGACAACGCGCCCGGTTCGCCGCCGGCGGGGCTGGGCGGCACCGATCCGGGCATCGTCATTCCGGCGGTCCGCATCACGCAGGACGACGGCCTGCGCCTCAAGGCCGCGCTGGCCAAGCGCACGCGTTTGCATTCGGGCGTGTTCGCCAACCTGGGCGTCAACCTGGCGATGCGCGCCGGCACCGACGCCGCCGGCCGCGTGCTGATGTTCGCGCCGAATCCCGACCAGCCGGGATCGTCGGTGTCGCACTACGACACCAGCGCCTTCCCGAACCTGCTGATGGAACCGGCCATCAACGGCGACCTGCTGCATGAAGTCGCACCGCCGCGCGACCTGACCTTCCCGCTGTTGAGGGACATAGGCTGGTAGCCGGCGTTGGGGCGACTGACTAGTGTTTCAGCCAGCCGCCGCCAAGCGCCTTCACCAGATAGACCGAGCTGACCATCTGCTTGCCGCGTATCTGCACCGCCAGGCGCTGGTTGTTGAGCAGCGTCTGCTGCGCGGTGATGACGTCGAAATAGGTTTCGACGCCGCCGGTGTAGCGGTCGTTGGCCAGCTCCAGCACGCGCTGGGAGCTGCGCACGCTGGCCTCGGACAGCGCATGGGCGCGGCCCAGCGTGGTCAGGTTGCTCATGCCGTCCTCGACTTCCTGCATCGCCACCAGCACGCTCTGGCGGTAGTTGGCCACGGCGCCGGTGTAACCGGCCTTGGCGATGGCGACAGTGGCGTCGTTGCGGCCGGCGTCGAACAGCGACTGCGTGACGGCCGCGCCCAGCGACCAGATCAGGTTGGGCGCGGTCAGCAGCTTGCTCATTTCGCCGCTGTCCCAGCCGCCGGTCGGTTGCAGCGTCAGCGATGGGAAATTGGCGGCGCGGGCGACGCCGATGTTGGCGTTGGCGACGGCCACGGCGCGTTCGGCGGAGGCGACGTCCGGCCGGCGCTGCAGCACGTCGGACGGCACGCCGACCGGCAGCGACGGCGGCGACAACGTCACCACGGCCGGCGCCAGCTTGAAGGAGGGCGCCGGCGTGCCGGTCAGCGTGGCGATCGCATGTTCGTATTGCGAGCGCTGGCTTTGCAGCAGTTCCAGCTGGGTCTTGCTGGCGTCCAGCAGCGACTGCTGTTGCGCCAGATCCAGGCCGGTGGCGGCGCCCAGTTCGTGGCGCGCCTGGATGAAGTCGTAGGCTTTTTGCTGCAGCACGAGACCCTGGTTGAGTACGTCGATTTCGGCATCCAGTTCGCGCAGGTTGAAGTAGTCTGCGGCCAGTTCGGAGGCCAGCACCAGGCGCATGTTTTCATAGTCCGCCGCGGCCTGTTCGGCGCCGGCGCGCGCGCTCTGCACGCTGCTGCGCACGCGGCCGAACAGGTCGGCCTCGTAGTTGACGGCAAAGCCCAGCTGATAGTGGTCCAGCGCCTGCCGGGTGCTGGCGGTCTTCTGGCGCGCGGCGCCGGCCTGCAGCGTCGCCTGCGGGAACAGGCCGGCCGAGCTGACCGTCACCTGCGCACGGGCCTGCTCCAGCCGCGCGGCCGCCGCGGCCAGGCTCTGGTTGCGCGACAGCGTTTGTTCGGCCAGCTGGTTCAGTTGCCGGTCGCCGAAGACGGTCCACCAGTTGCCCTTCAATTCAGCATCGGCGGGCGCACCGGAGCGGAAGGTGGCGGCGGACTGCCACATGGCCGGCATGTCCACCGGCGCGGGCTGCTCGTACACGGGCGCGCCGGCGCATCCGGCCAGCGCGAGGCTGAGGGCGATGCCTGTTCGGTACTGCAATCTCATGGCTGCGCTTTCTGCGCGCCGCCAACGCCGGCATCGGCCTTGGGCGGCCGCACCGACACCACGTCGCCGTCGGCCAGCGAATCCGCCGGATTGACGACCAGCTTGTCCTCCGGCGTGGCGCCGCCGAGAAGCTCGATGCTGTTGCCCAGGTCATGTCCCAGCGTGACCGCCTTCAGTTTGACCTTGCCATCGGCGCCCACGACGGCCACGCGCGGACCCTCGGGCCGGAACAGCAGCACGTTCGACGGCGCCAGCAGCGCATTCGAGCTGCCGCTCAACGGCAGCGCCACCTGCACATAGGCGCCGGCCAGCAGCGCGTTGTCCTTGTTCGGCAGGTTGATTTCTATCTGCATGGTGCGCGTGGCGGCATCGATCGCGCCGGCGGTACGCACCACGGTGCCGCTGAACTGCTGGCCAGCCAGCTCGGCCTGCGTGACAGTCACCTTGTCGCCGACCTTGATGCGCTGCGCATACGTCTGCGGCACATACACGTAGACCCGCAGCGGGTCGATCTGCGCCAGGCGGAAGAGGGCACGGTCCGCGCCGCCGTTGCCGCCGTTGATCAGGTCCCCGACCTCGACGTTGCGGCTGGTGACCACGCCGGAGAACGGCGCCAGCACGCGCTTGAACTCCTCGGTCTTTTGCAGGCGGCGCACATTGGCGTCCGCCGCCGCCAGGTTGGCCTGGGCCTGCGTGTAGGCGCTGCTGCGCTCATTGAGTTCCTGTTGCGTGACAGCGTCCTTCTTGCGCAAGGCTTCCCAGCGCTCGGCCGAACTCTTGGCCAGTTCCAGGCTGGCCGCAGCCTGCTGGCGCGCCGCCACCGCTTGCGACAGTTGCTGGTCCACTTCCGGCGTATCGATTTCGGCCAGCACCTCGCCCTTGTTGACGCGGCTGCCGATGTCCTTGGTCCAGCGCAGCACGTAGCCGCTGCTGCGCGCGTAGATCGGCGATTCGATCATGCCCTGCAGCGTGCCCGGCAGCGACAGCGGCTGGCCGCCTTTTGCCGCCTTGGCGTTGGTGGTGACGACGTACTGCTGGTTCAATTCCGTGGTGGCGGCGGCCAGCGCGCTGGCGTGGAAGCCGCGCTGCACCAGCGTCAGGGCGCCGCCGGCCAGCAGCAGCGCCAGCGCGACCAGGCCGACCAGCTTGGCGCGCTTCAGCACCGGTCCCCGATGCGGATGGCGGTGTTCATGCGCGCCATCCTCCGGCGCGCTGTGGATGCCAAGTGCGGCGTGACGTTGTTCGGACATATCAGGTATTCCCTTCTGCGACGGCAGGCATGGAGGGCGCGCGGCGCGCGGCCCGGTGTTCGAGGTAGCGGTGGACGCCGGCAAAGACGATAGGCACAAACAGCAGCGTGGAGACGGTGGCGAACAGCAGGCCGCCGATCACGGCGCGGCCCAGCGGCGCGTTCTGTTCCGCGCCTTCGCCCATGCCGATCGCCATCGGCACCATGCCGATGATCATCGCCAGCGCCGTCATCAGCACCGGCCGGATGCGGGTGGCGCCCGCTTCCAGCGCGGCCGACAGCGGCGGCAGTCCGTCGTTCAGGCGCTGGCGCGCGAACGACACCATCAGGATCGAGTTGGCGGTGGCCACGCCCATGGTCATGATGGCGCCTGTCAGCGCGGGCACGCTGAGCGTGGTCCCGGTCAGGAACAGCATCCAGACGATGCCCGCCAGCGCCGCCGGCAGCGCCGTGATGATGATGAACGGATCGACCCACGACTGGAAGTTGACGACGATCAGCAGGTAGACCAGCACGATCGCCATCAGCAGGCCGACACCCAGGCCGACGAAGGAGGTATGCATGGTCTCGACCTGGCCGCGCACGTCGATCTTGCTGCCGCGCGGCAGCTTGGTGCGCATCTCGTCGACCAGCTTCTGGATGTCGCCCGCCGTCGCGCCCAGGTCGCGGCCCTCGACGCTGACGAAAATGTCGATCACCGGCGTCAGGTTGTAGTGCGAGATGATGGCCGGCTGGGTGGTCGGCGCCACGCTCACCAGGCTGCTGAGCTGCTGGGTGGCGCCGGTGCCGTCGCCCGCCGCTCCCGGCGTGCCGGCGCCGCGCACCGGCGTGCGCAGCAGCGCGTCCAGGTCGTCGATCAGGTATTGCGGCGACTGCACCGCCACGCTGTACACCACGCCGTTGCTCGGGTTGAGCCAGAAGGCCGGCTGCGTCACGCCGCTGCCGGACAGGGTCACCAAGAGGTTCTGCGCGACGTCGATCGGGTTCAGGCCCAGTTGCTTCATCTGGCTGCGGTCCATTTTCAGGCCCAGGGTCGGCAGGTCCATGCGCTGCTGGATGTGGACGTCGACCGTGCCCTGCACCTGCTTGATCTGCTTCATCAGCTGCGAGGCGACTTCGTAGTTGCTGGCCAGGTCCTTGCCGGCGACCTGGATGTCAACCGCCGCCGGCTGGCCGAAGTTGAGGATCTGCGTGACGATGTCGGCCGGCTGGAAGAAGAACTCCACGCCGGGGAAGCGCTTGGGCAGCTCGCGCCGCAGCTTGTCGATATAGATCTGCGACGGATGGTGGTCCTCGTGCAGCGACATCAATATCTCCGCGTCCAGCGTGCCGATGGTGCCGGCGTTGCTGTACGAGAGGTTGATGCTGCTGTACGGCGTGCCGAGGTTGTCGAGGATGGTTTGCAGTTCCTCTTTCGGGATCACTTCGCGGATGACTTTTTCCACTTGATCGGTCACGCGCGCGGTCTCCTCGATGCGGGTGCCGGTCGGCATGCGCATGTGCAGCCGGATCTGGCCCGAATCGACGCTGGGGAAGAAATCGCGGCCGATGGCGAACACCAGTCCCAGCGACAGCACGCAGAACAGCAGGAAGGCGCCGCCGAAGCGCTTGCGGTGCGTCAGCAGCGAGGACAGGATGACGATGTAGCCGCCGCGGAAGCGCTCGAAGGCCGCGTCGAAGCGCAGGTACACGCGCTGCATCATGTTCGGCTTGTCGTCCGCTGACTTTGGCGCATGGTCCATCATCATCATGACCATGGTCGGCACCAGGGTACGCGACAGGATGTAGGAGGCGATCATCGCGAACACCACCGCCTCGGCCAGCGGCACGAACAGGTAGCGCGCCACGCCGGTCAGGAAGAACATCGGCACGAACACGATGCAGATGCACAGCGTCGACACCAGCGCCGGCACGGCGATCTCGCCGGCGCCTTCCATGATGGCCTTGTGCAGGTCCGAGCCCTGGTGCAGATGGCGCTCGATGTTCTCGATGGTGACGGTGGCGTCGTCCACCAGGATGCCGACCGCCAGCGCCAGGCCGCCCAGGGTCATGATGTTGATGGTCTCGCCCAGCATGTACAGCACCAGGATCGACGACAGGATGGACAGCGGAATCGACACGGCGATGATGCAGGTGCTGCGCCAGTTGCCGAGGAAGAGCAGGATCATGGCGGCGGTCAGCGCGGCGGCGATGATGGCCTCGCGTATGACGCCGCTGATGGCGGCCTTGACGAACAGCGACTGGTCGAACAGCGGCGTGATCTTCAGTTCCTTGGGCAGCGACTGCATGGCCTGCGGCAGCAGCGCCTTGAGCGTGTTGACGATGTCCAGCGTCGACGAGCCGCCGTTCTTCAGCACCGACAGCAGCACGCCGCGCTCTCCGTTCTGGCGCACGATATTGGTCTGCGGCGAGAAGCCGTCGCGCACCCGCGCCACCTCGGACAGATAGGTGATGCTGCCGTTCTTGCTCAGCACCGGAATCTGGTTCAAGCCGGCGATGGTGTCGGGCGACGCGTTCATGCTGACGTTGAATTCGGCGCCGCCGATCTTGGCGGTGCCGGACGGCAGGATCAGGTTCTGCGCGCTGACGGCGGCCACCACGTCGGTCGGCGTCAGGCCTTTTGCCTGCAGCGCCCTGGTGTCCAGGTCGACCGAGACCAGGCGCGACTTGCCGCCGTAAGGGTAGGGCACGGCGGCGCCGGGTATCGTGACCAGCTGCGGCCGCAGGAAGTTGACGGCGGTGTCGAACATCGCCTGCTCGGTCATGGCCGGGCTGGAGAGGCCGAGCTGGATCACCGGAATGCTGGAGGCGGAATACTTGATGATCAGCGGCGGCTGCATCCCCGGCGGCAGCTGGCGCAACTGGGACTGCGAGATCGCCACCACCTGCGCCAGCGCGGTCTGGATGTTCGCTTCCGGCTGGAAGAAGATCTTGATGACGGAGGAACCGGCCAGCGATTGCGACTCGATATGCTCGATGTCGTTGACGGTGGTGGTCAGGCTGCGTTCGGTGGAGGAGGCGACCCGCTGTCCCATCTCCTGCGCCGACAGGCCGCCGTACTGCCAGATCACGCTGACGACGGGGATATTAATCTCGGGGAAAATATCGGTCGCCATCTTGGTCAGGACCAGAGGCGTGGACAACAGTATCAGCAGCGCCATCACGATAAAGGTGTAGGGCCGCCGCAAGGCGATTTGAACGATCCACATGCTGAAATTTTCCGGGTCTACAGTGACTTTAGCGGAAAATCATAGCACGAGCCGGTGCGCGGCTAGCGGCTTGGAACTCAGAGATACTTTGAATACAGTGCGTTACACGCAGGTGGCGTCGGGCACGGGGGCGGCGGTCACGTAATCGACGATGAGGTCGGCGGCGACGTCGGGGATGCTCAAGAAACGCGCGCCGTTGCGATAGCGGCCGTGGGTGCCGACCAGGGCGCTGTGCAGCACGGTCAGCGTGACCTTGTTCTGGATTGCGCTGCCGGGGAAGCAAAAGTCCAGCACGTAGCCGTTATTGAGCGGCAGCTGGTGGTCGCTGACGAAGGCCACGCCCATGCGCGATATATCGATGATCTGCACGACGGCCGTGTTTCGTCCATCCATGTCACTGACATGGGCATCCACCTGCAGCAACCGGCGCACATGTTCTCTTCTTGGGTCCATGGCTACAGTATGACAGATTCGCGGGGCATAGGCGAGTGCATAGGCTGCGGCGGTGCGTTGTCGCACATACCGCCCGCCGGAGCTTATTTACGCTGAGGCCAGGCACCTGAAAAACGGCTGAAAACGGAGAATGTCATGGCGGCGGAGCAAAAACAGCAGCAAAGACGCATCAAGAAGATCCTGGGCGAAGTGTTCGGCATGGAGACGCTGCGCGACGGCCAGCGTCGCGTGATCGACAGCGTGCTGGCCGGCCGCGACACGCTGGCCGTGATGCCCACCGGTAGCGGCAAGTCGCTGTGCTACCAGCTGCCGGCCTGCCTGCTGGAGGGGGCGACGGTGGTGGTGTCGCCGCTGATCTCGCTGATGAAGGACCAGGCCGAAAAGCTGGAGGACGGCGGCATCGCCAGCGCCGCCCAGATCAACAGCAGCCTGTCGCGCAGCGACGAACTGGCGGCGCTGGACGCCATCGGGCAGGCCGACAAGGACGTCATCTTCTGCACGCCGGAGCGGCTGGTAACGGCGGATTTCCTGGCGCTGCTCAGGCAAAGCCGCATCGCCCTGGTGGTGGTAGACGAGGCGCACTGCATCTCGCAGTGGGGGCACGATTTCCGTCCGGCCTACCTGGAGATCGGCGCCGCGCTCGATGCGCTGGGCCGGCCGCCGCTGCTGGCGCTGACCGCGACCGCCACCGACGACGTGATCGCCGACATCCGCAACCAGCTGGGGCGGCCGCGCATGGAGGTCGTCAACACCGGCATCTATCGCGCCAACCTGCATTACCGTGTCAAGCAGGTCACCAACCCGGATGAAAAATACGCCGCCGCGCTGCAACTGGTGCGCGACAGCGAGGGCGTGGGCATCGTCTACGCGGCCACCGTCAAGGCGGCCGAGGAAATGCACCAACTGCTGCTCGATGCCGGCGAAAGCGTCACGCTTTACCATGGCAAGCTGCGCGCCTCCGAGCGCGCTGAAAACCAGAACCTGTTCATGAGCGGCGAACGCCGCGTGATGGTGGCGACCAACGCCTTCGGCATGGGCATCGACAAGAGCGATACCCGTTTCGTCATCCACCTGCAGGTGCCGGCCAATCTGGAGGCCTACTACCAGGAGTCGGGCCGCGCAGGGCGCGACGGCCTCGATGCCGAGTGCACGCTGCTGTACTACCACGCGGACAAGCGCCTGCAGCAGTACTTCCTGGTCAAGCACTATCCGTCCGCGCTGGAGCTGCGGGCCGTGTACGAAGCGGCGGTGGCGCTGGGCCAGCCCTCGTTCTCGGAGGCGGAACTCAAGTCGCTGGTCGATCAAACGCCGGCCAGCCAGCTGAAAATCTGCCTGAAGATGCTCAAGGACGGCAAGCTGTTGAAGCGCAACCGCAAGATGGCCTATGTGCTGGCGCCCGGCACGCCGAAAGCGGCGCAGTTCGAGCGCATGGCGCAGGTGTATGCGGACAAGCACGAGCGGGACCGCGCGGGGCTGGAGCAGATGGTGTCCTACGCGCAGAGCGGCTACTGCCGCTGGAAGCTGCTGCTCGATTATTTCGGCGACCGTCCGGACGATTTCGAGCGCTGCTGCCGCTGCGACAACTGCCTGTCGCCGCCCTCTATCCAGGACAGTCCGCTGCAGCTGGAACCTTCACCGCCACTGGAGCCGGCCGGCGCACACACGCAAACGCCAGCAGTGCCGCCAGCAGCAGCAAGCCGCCCGATACCAGCATCGCCCCCCGGATTCCGCTAAGGACTTCGAGGCTGCTGCCCGAGCTGACCAGCGCGCCGAAGATCGCCACGCCCATCGCGCCGCCCACCTGGCGCGCCGTGTTCAGCACCGCCGACGCGGTGCCGGCCTGGCGCCGCTCGACGCCGGACAGGATGGAGGTGGTCATCGCCGGCACGGCCAGGCCCATGCCGGCCGGGATCAGGGCCAGTCCGGGCAGCATCTGCAGGAAGCTGGCGTCGTCCGAGATGCCGATCAAGCCCAGCAGCGTGTAGCCCGACGCGCCGATCATGGCGCCCAATATCATCGGCGTGCGCACGCCGGTACGCGCCTGCATCCAGCCGCTGGTGATGTTGGCGAAAATGAAGGTCCCGGTCAGCGGCAGGAACACCAGTCCCGCGTGCAGCACGCCGAAGCCACGCACCTTTTGCAGGTAGAAGCTGAGCACGAAGATCACGCCGTAGTACGAGAAATTCATCAATACCCCGAACAGCACGGCGCCCGAGAACGGCGCTCCGCGGAACAGCCCCAATGGCAGCATGGGCGACTTGCCGCGCGCCTCGACCCAGACAAACAGCGCGGCGGCGACGGCGGCCAGCGGTATGCCGCCGCGCACCAGCCAGTGCTGCCAGCCCAGCGATTGAAATTCGATGACGGCGCCGATGAAACTGGTCAGCATGACGATCGCCAGCAGCTGGCCCTTGACGTCCAGGCTGCGGTGAGGATCGCGGCCGGCCGCCGCCGGCACCACGCGGCCGGTGAGCCAGAAGCCGGCGACGCAGATCGGGATATTGACCCAGAAGATGCTGCGCCAGCCGAAGCCGGGCAGCGACATCAGCAAGCCGCCCAGCACCGGCCCGACGGCGATCGACACGCCGCCGGCGGCCGTCCACCAGGCGATGGCCTTGCCCAGCATCGCCTTGTCGTCCGCGTAGGCGGCGTTCAGGATGGCCAGCGAGCTTGGTACCAGCAGCGCGGCGCCGATGCCCTGCAGCGCGCGGGCGACGTTCAGCACCATCGCGGTCGGCGCCATGGCACAGGCCACCGAGGCGGCGGTGAACAGCGCGAAACCGGTCATGAAGGTGCGGCGCGAGCCGAATTTGTCGCCCAGCGCGCCGGCCGACAGCAGGAATACGGCGAAGCCCAGCGTGTAGGCGTCCACCACCCACTGCAGGTCGGTGACGCCGGCGCCCAGTTCGTGCCCGATCTGCGGCAAGGCGACGTTGACGATGGTGACGTCCAGCTGGACGATGATAAAGGCGAAGCTGCAAGCGAGCAGGATGGCCAGGGAGGGAGTGTGCGAGGTTTTCATGGCTTCACTATAGAAGTCTTTGACTATTTAAAAAAATGAATAATAATGAAGATATCTATCTCTTTTTAAGAATCGAATATGGAACTCTCCGCCTTGCGCATCTTTAAAGCGGTGGCCGAGGAGGGCAGCGTGACCTTGGCCGCTTCACGGCTCAACCGCGTGCAGTCGAATGTGTCGGCGCGGCTGACGCAGCTGGAGGAGTCGCTGGGCGTGGCGCTGTTCCACCGCTCCGGCCGCAAGCTGCAGATCACCACCGAGGGCTCGCGCCTGCTGGCCTACGCCGACCGCCTGCTGCAGCTGGCGGATGAGGCGCAGGCGGCGGTGCAGCCGGATCAAAAGCCGTCCGGCCAGTTGCGCATCGGCTCCATGGAGACCACCGCCGCGGCGCGCCTGCCGCAGGTGCTGGCCGCTTTCAACCGCAAGCATCCCGGGGTCGACCTGGTGCTCGATACCGCGCCCACCGATCAGCTGCTGGACGGCGTGCTGAAGCACCGGCTGGACGTGGCGCTGGTGGCCGGGCCGGTGCCGCATCCCGAACTGGAGCGGCGGCCGGTGTTCGAGGAGGAGCTGGTGCTGATCACCTGTCACACGCATGCGCCGGTGACGTCGCCGTACGAGGTTGCGCGCCGCAACCTGCTGGTGTTCCGTAGCGGCTGTACCTACAGGCGCCGTTTAGAGTCATGGTTCGCGGAAGCGGGCGTGGTGCCGGCGCGGGTGTCGGAGTTCGGCACCTTCGAGGCCATCATCGGCTGCGTGGCGGCCGGCATGGGCGTGGCGTTGATGCCGAAGGAACTGGTGGAGCAGCGCAAGCTGGCCAGGTCGGTGCGCCAGCACCAGCTGCCGCCGGCGATCGCCCACGTCGAAACCATGCTAGTGTGGCGCAAGGACGTGCTGCACCATCCGGCGCGGGCGGCGTTTGCAGAGATCTTGGGGGCCTAGGCAAAGCCCCTCAAAAGAAAGGAAACCTTTGAAGAAGAATGTAATCGTTATCAGCGATAGTGCAGAACCTGAGTTTGCAAGAGTTATTGGCAAAGGTCTGGATGAGTTTAACGAACAGGTCGCGGGCTTGAGTGACCGACGCCCCTTATGCGTCATCGTGAGAGATTCCGATAGCAACGAAGTATTGGGGGGCGCGGTTGGAAGGACTTCTCTTGGGCTTGCTTTTTTGGACCTGTTTCACCTGCCGAGTTCTCTGCGGGGTTCCGGATTAGGAACAAAAATCCTTGGGGCGTTCGAAGAGGAGGCCCGCCAGCGGGGTTGCAGTTCGGCGGTGCTTTACACGATCAGCTTCCAGGCGCCCGGATTTTATGAAAAAAATGGATGGCTAAGTTTTGGCGAAATAGCTTCCGAGCGGGAAGGCATCAGCCGCGTGTTCATGACTAAGAAGCTGTAGCACATGGCGAAAATCGCAGCAAAAAATGCCCGACGATAAGGAGCGGACCATTAAACTAGTTTGTAAGGAGTAGCATGATTCACCGTGAACGGCTCACCGCAACAATCGACGGCGACTTTGTCGTTTTCCTCATCGGCATGCGTCTTAATCAGCCATGGAAGGTGCACAAGTGGTGGCCAGTCGCCGCCGCGATGCCACGCATGATTAGCGAGCTGCGGCGCATCTGCCGGCGTGGAAGGCGTTCAATCAGTCCGTCGGTACTGATGGAACGGTCGGCATCTGGCATGAAACCTTCGCCGTAGCTGCCGGGGCCTACGAGAGCGTCTATGTCAACATGCCTGCCTTGGGCTGGGCCGTACCGGCAGTCTGGAAGCGGCGACCGGGCGCAAATCCTGACTATCTTTGGCCGTGCTCGGCCAGCAGCTGTCTTTAGTGTTTTTCCCAGGTACGCACTTTTGTCCAATGATAGAGAGTTAAATGAATCGTAAAATTTTAGCTATTATATTTTTCTCCCTGTTTAACATGGGCAATGGAATAGCTGAAACATTACCAGCCGTTCCGCAGATAGTTCACTTTCAAAGCGGAGGGCGTGAACTCGGCGGGGAGATATTCAAGCCTACGGGCAGCGGCCCCTTTCCCGCGGTCTTATACAATCATGGAAGTGCAGGCGGCATGCTCAACAGCCAGGCGAGCAAGATCATCGGCCCGCTGTTTGCGAGCAAAGGGTGGATTTTCTTCATGCCGTATCGCCGTGGACAGGGGCTGAGCGCGGATGCAGGACCGTACATCCTCGATGAAATCAAGGCGGCGCGGCGACGTGGCGGTCTCCAGGAGGCCTCCGCGACGATGACGCGCCTGCTCAGCACGGAACAACTGGAGGACCAACTGTCCGCGTTGGCCTGGCTCAAGTTGCAAAGCTTTGTGCAGCCAACCCGGATTGCCGTTGCCGGCAATTCCTTCGGCGGCGTCGAAACCGTGCTTGGCGCTGCAAAAGTCCCGTACTGCGCTGCGGTCGTGGCATCCGGCGGCGCCGAGAGCTGGGATGAGTCACCCGAACTTCAGGAAGTCATGAAGGCTGCCGTGCGCACCGCAAGCAGCCCGATGCTATTTTTCCAAGCAGCCAATGATTTCAATCTCGCTCCCAATGAAGTGCTGTCCTCTGAGCGGAAGCAAGCCGGCAAACGAGTCGAGGTAAAAACCTATCCGGCTTTTGGAAACTCGGCTGCCGAGGGTCATAGCTTTGCCTATCGGGGAAGCTCAACCTGGTTCCCGGATGTCTTGGACTTTATCGACAAGAATTGTATTTGAAGTCACTTGAGCGTTTGGGCCAGATCCGCAGGCGGCTGATTATCTAATTGTGAAGCCGCGCCAGCTCTGCGACGACTTGTTCGAGCGTCGTCGTCCCTGCCCATTCGACCGAGGTGGGATCGCTCTTGATGTCGATATGCGAGCAATTGAGGCCGCGGGTCATTTCGACGAAGCCAGCAAGGGCGGCCTTTGAGAAACCGGCATCCGCCAGCGCTTCGGGCCACTCTGTTTCTGGCAGAACCGCCACGCCGACAGGCTTCCGGAGCGCGATTGAGATAATGGCGGCGACATCATCGGGAGCGTAGTCTTTCGGCCCCGAGAGAGTGACGATTGCGGTCCCTGTCCTTTTCTCCAGCAACAATGCAGCGGCGGTGCTACCGACATCGGCTGTGGCCACCATCGGGAGAGGACGCTGTGGTGGTGCCAGAAAGGTCGGCAGAGTGCCGCTGCGCATGGCCTGTCCGATCATCGGCATCCAGTTCTCCATGAAATATGCCGCGCGCAGGAAGGTGGTGGAAACACCGGTTTCGCCCAAACGCCGCTCGAACATGCGGTTCATCCCGATCCATCCTGTTCCGCCGTCACGGTCGGCACCCACCGAGGAAAGCGCCACCAGTCTGGGCACGTCAGCCGCCACCGCGGCGCGCGCCGTGGTATCGGCAATCAATTCTGCCCACTCGAACAGGTCTTCCCGATTGTATTGCTGGGGGCTGACGACATAGGCGCCCAGGACCCGGCTGAGCGCCTTGGTCATCGAGGCCAGGTCCGTCAGGTCGGCCACGACAACCTCCGCGCCGCGTTCGGCCCACGCTCGGCCCTTGACTGGGTCGCGCACCACGACGCGCACAGGATGGCCGGAACGCAGCAGCGCGTCGGCGGCAGCGGCGCCGGTACGCCCGGTCACGCCGAATATTACGTAAGGAAGGGGGGAGGAAGCAGTCATATAAAAATCTCCTTTTCAGATGAAACTGAATGGTGCATGATCGCTCGACATACACCAATGGCATGAAAGTCATAGTCAACATGCACCAAGTGGATTTATCTACGGTCGACCTCAATCTGTTAAAACTGTTCGAAGCACTGGTTCGGGAGCGAAGCGTCACCCAGGCGGGTCTCCGCCTGGGCTTGAGCCAACCGGCCGCCAGCCGCGCGCTTGGGCGACTGCGCACGATGCTGGGTGATCGCCTGCTTGTCCGCGGCAAGTTCGGTCTGGAACTAACTCCCCGCGGTGAAGCGCTGGCGGGCCCGGTAGCCAAGCTGTTGGACGATGCCCGAGGGATCATCGCGCCGACCGTCTTCGATCCCGCCTCCGCCACGGGGCGCTTCACGATCGCAGCTCACGACCACCTGAGCCTGACGGTCCTTGCTGGCTTGATCGTCCGCTTCGGGCGCCATGCGCCTGAGCTAAGTCTCCATATCGCGCAACCTGCCGGGGACAACGTGCGGCTTATCGAGCAAGGGGGCGCTGATCTCGCACTGGGTATTTTCAATACACTGCCCGGCAGTCTTCATCGACGCGACCTCTACGCCGACAGCCTGGTATGCGTGGTGAGGCCCGAGCACCCCGGTTTGGCGGACGGACTCAGTCTGGAGCGCTATGTGACCTTGCGTCACGTTGCCGTGACCATTTCCGGGGTGGGAGAGAGCGCGGTCGACGTTGCGCTCTCGGCACTGGGGCTCACTCGCCACGTCGCGCTGCGAGTTCCCCACTTTCTTGCCGGCGCGATGTTGGTGGCCGACAGTGACATGATACTCACGCTGCCAAGTCGTTTGGCACGCCTGCTTGCGGAAAGGCTCCCGCTCGCACTCCTGGACCTGCCGCTACAGGTTGCGCCCTTGTCGCCGGCGATGATCTGGCACGAGCGTTACCATCGAGACCCCGCCCATATGTGGGTCAGGCAACAGCTTGTCGACGTCGTCGCGGCGTTCAGTTGTGCTGCCCATGGTTCACTCAGGAGCGTGGCAGCTTCTCAATCAGGAAATCGACAAAGGTCCGCACCCGCAGCGACAGATGGCGGGCGTGCGGATACAGCAGGATAAAGGGCCGTGACGTGCCGCCGTGCTGCGGCAGCAGCTCCACCAGGTCGCCGCGCGCCAGGTCCTGCTCGACGATGAAGCGGTAGGTCTGCACCAGCCCCGCGCCGGCGCGCGCCAGCGTGACGATGCCCAGCACATCTTCCGAACAGCATAAGCCGCCGCCGGTCGGCACGTCGACCTGCGCGCCGTCCACCATGAAGGGCCAGGGGATGCGCTTGCCGGTGCTGGGCAAATCGAACTGTACGCACTCGTGGTTCTGCAGGTCCTCCAGCTTTTTCGGCTTGCCGGCGCGCTTCAGGTAGGCGGGCGCCGCCACCAGCACCAGCTCCGCGTCTTCCAGCTTGCGCGCGATCAGGTTGGAATCGGCCGGCGAGCGGCCGCGTATCGCCAGGTCGTAGCCTTCGTCGGCGAAATCGATGTTGCGGTTGCTGACGTGGATATCCAGCGTGACCTCCGGGTAGCGGCGGCGGAACTCGCCCAGCAAGGGCAGCAGGCGGTAGTGGGCGTATGGCGTCGGCGCGCTGATGCGCAGTGCGCCGGCCGGCTTGGCCTGGCCGCCGGTGACCTGGCGTTCGGCGTCGGTCAGCTGCGACAGCGCCTGGCGGCATTGCTCGAAGTAGAGGCGGCCGCCGTCCGTCAGGCGGATCTGGCGCGTGGTGCGCACGAACAGGCGCACGCCGAGCCGCTCCTCCAGCCGGGCGATCGAGCGGCTGACCGCGGCCGGCGTCACGCCGGCCGCGGTGGCGGCGGCGGTGAAGCTGCCCAGTTCCGCCGCGAAGCAGAACAACTCTATGCTCCCCAGCAGGACATCGTCGAAATAGCGCTTCATATCGGCCTCAATTGATTACATGGTGTATCAATTATCTTGCATTCCGCTGTCTTTATCAACGTGCTGCTCAAAAGTATAGTGAGTTCCATGGCGTCGAGAACGCTACCCACGAAACTTCAAGGAGCATCAAAATGAAAACTGTTATCGTCACTGGCGCATCGAGCGGCATCGGCTTTTCCATCGCCGAGGCTTACCTGAAACGCGGCTACAACGTCGTCGGCAACGCCCGCACGCTGGACCGCCTGCAAACGGCCGCCGCCAAACTGGGCAACCCGTCCAACTTCCTGCCGGTGGCCGGCGACATCGCCGAACCGGCGACGGCCAAGGCCCTGTTCGAGCGCGCCATCGCCGCTTACGGCAAGGTCGACATCCTGATCAACAACGCGGGCATCTTCGTCGCCAAGCCGATCGCCGATTACTCGCAGGCTGATGTCGAAGGCATCGTCAGCACCAACCTGATGGGCTTCTTCTATCCATCGCAGGAAGCGGCCAAGCACATGAGCGCCAACAAGCAAGGCCATATCGTCACCATCACCGCCAGCCTGGCGATACAGCCGACATCCAAAGTGCCTGCGCTGCTGCCGATCCTGATCAAGGGCGGGCTGAATCATGCCACGCGCGGCCTGGCGCTGGAACTGGCCGGCGCCAACGTCAAGGTCAACGCGGTGGCGCCCGGCATCATCAGCACTCCGATGCACGGCACCGACGAAGGCACGCAGTCCTTCCTGAAGGGGCTGTCGCCGAGCGGCGAGATGGGCAGCACGCAGGACATCGTGGACGCCGTGCTGTACCTGACCGAGTCGAGCTTCACCAGCGGCGTGGTATTGCCGGTAGACGGCGGCGCCACCGCCGGCACCTGGTAAGGAGACGGCCATGCCTTACGTGAATATCCGTGTGACCAATGAGGGCGTGACGTCGGCGCAGAAACTGAAGCTGATCGAAGGCGTCACCGACCTGTTGAGCGAGGTGCTGAACAAGGACCCGGCGACCACCTTCGTCATCATCGACGAGGTGGAGACCGACAACTGGGGCCTGAACCGCGAGAACATCACCACGCGCCGCAAGCGCGCCAAAGCCTCAGAGTGATGCCGCCATCTGTTCGAGCGCGGTCCGGTGAAGTATGACGAAGCCGCGCTCGCGCAACTCCACCCAGCCACGCCGGCGCATGGCGCTGAGCGTGCGGCTGACGGTGGCGGCGGTCAGGCCGAGATAATCGCTGATCTCCTCGCGCGACATCGGCAGCGGAATATGGCCTTCCGGTTTCGGCGGCAGCGGCGCGGGGCCTGCGCGCTGCAGCAGGAACAGTGCGACGCGCTGGCTGGCGCTGGCGCTGCGCAGGATGGATGCGGTCAATTGCTGGTGGTCGATCTCCGCGCTCAGCATGGTGCTGAAGCGGTCGGCGGCGCCCGGCTGTTGCCGCATCAGCGCCGACAGCTGGTGATAGGGGACGGCGTCGATGTGGCAGCCGGTGAGCGCCAGTGCCGATGTCTGGCGTTGCTGCTGTCCCAGCGCTTCGATGCCGACCCAGTCGCCCGGCTGCAGGAAGTCGACGATGCGACGGACGCCGTCGCGGCACTGCTGGTACAGCTTGATATGGCCGATGCGGATGAAGTAGATTTCATCGCGGGTGGCGTCGTTCATCTGGAACAGGTGGGCGCCGCGTTGCAGCTGCAGCGGCCTGCCAAGCTGGTTGTGCACAATGTCCATGATCATGCCGCTGCCCGCCCTTCGATCTGAGGATGTCCCGGTGCCCGGACATCCGCCAGCCGATGCAGCGCGGGCGCATCGAGCAGCGTGACGTCGCGGCGGCACAGCTGCAACAGCGCGCGCCGTTTGAAATCCAGCAGCAGCCGGCTGACGCATTCGGGCGTCACGCCCAGGTAGCTGGCGATATCGCAGCGCGACATCGGCAGGCGGAACCGGACTGCGTCGCCGCCGTTGCCTGTCTGCCGTTGCGACAACGACAGCAGCAGGTCGGCCATGCGTTGTTCGGCCCGGGTATCGCGCAGCATCAGCGTGGCGCGCTGTTCGCGCCCGATCTCGCGGCTCAGCAGATTGTGCAGGCTGGGGCGCAGCGTCGCGTGACGGCTCCAGCGGATGCGGCACACTTCACTATCTTCAAGCGCGACGACGGTGTTGGCGTGCTGCCGCCGTCCCAGCGTTTCCAGTCCGATGAATTCCGATGCCACCGCGAAGCCGACGATTTGCGGCGCGCATTGCGGCGCCGCGCGCAGGATCTTGAAGCTTCCCGAACGGATATTGTAAATGTGGCCGCCGGCCGCATCGCCGGCCTGGTAAAGAATGGTGTGGCGGTCGATGCGGATATGCGGGCTGTCTGCCGGATCGCCATCCGCGATGCCCTGGCACAAGCCATGGTGCGCGCAACTGGCGCAGGAGCTGCCTCCGTTGGATTTGTTCATGTCGTCCACTCCGGTGTTATTTGCTTGCATGGTAGAAGTGTCGAAGCGCAAAATCCTTGATGTGGATCAAATTTTTTCTTGATGAATATCAGTACTCTTTGGCAACTGATCACAAGTAATGCTATTTAGGAATTGAGCCATGAACCAGACCGCCGCACATGATGCCCTGCGCGCAGAGTTGCGCATCGCCGCCGTGGCCTTCGAGGCGTCGCAAGGGATGATGGTGACCGATGCGCACGGCCGCATCTTGAAGGTGAACCAGGAGTTCACCCGCATCACCGGTTACGATGCCGACGAGGTGGCCGGCAAGACGCCGGGCCTGTTGAACTCCGGCCGCCACGCGCCCGACTTCTACCAAGCCATGTGGGCGGCGATCGCCCGCGATGGCCGCTGGGCGGGCGAGATATGGAACCGTCGCAAGAACGGCGAGGTGTATCCTGAATACCTGAGCATCGCAGCCGTACGCGACGACGCCGGCGCGGTTTGCAACTACGTCGCGTCGCTGGCCGATATCACGCTGAGCAAGGCCGCCAATGATGAAATCCGCAGCCTGGCATTTTATGACCCGTTGACGCATCTGCCCAACCGCCGCATGCTGCTGGAGCGCTTGCGCCAGATGCTGGCCGGCGGCGCGCTGCATGACCAGTACGGCGCGTTGATGTTCATCGACCTGGACAACTTCAAGGCGCTCAACGACACGCTTGGCCACAACGTCGGCGACCAGTTGCTGCAGCAGGCGGCGGATCGCTTGCAAGCAGGTTTGCGCAAGGGGGACACCGTGGCCCGGCTCGGCGGCGACGAATTCGTCGTGCTGGCGGAAGGCTTGAGCGGCAATGCGCGGGAAGCGGTGGGCGAAGCCGAAGCTTTGGGCGCCAAGGTGCAGGCCTCGCTCAACCTCCCGTACACGCTGGGCGAACATCAAATCCACAGCACATGCAGTATCGGCGTCACCTTGTTCCACAACGGCGAACCGCCGTCGCCGGTCGAATTGCTGAAGCAGGCGGATATCGCCATGTACCAGGCCAAGCAGGCCGGCCGCAATGCGATGCGCTTCTTCGACCAGCAGATGCAGGACCGCGTCAGCGCACGGGCGCAGCTGGAAACGGATCTGCGGCGCGCGATCGACCTGGGCCAGTTCAAGCTGTACTACCAGGTGCAGGTCGATCAGCTGGGCATGCCCCTCGGCGTCGAGGCCTTGATACGCTGGGTGCGCGAGGACGGCTCGCTGGTTTCGCCGGCCAGCTTCATTCCGCTGGCCGAGGAGACCGGCCTGATACTGCCGATCGGGCATTGGGTGCTGGAGACGGCGTGCGCCCAGTTGCGGACATGGCAGTCGGTTCCAGGGATGGAGCACATGATCCTGGCGATCAATGTCAGCGCGCTGCAATTCCATCAGCCGGGTTTTTGCGACGACGTGCGTTCGGCGGTCGAACGCTGCGGCATCGACCCGCGCAAGCTCAAACTGGAGCTGACCGAAGGCATGCTGCTGGAAAAAATAGAGCACACCATCACCGCCATGCGGCGGCTGAAGGAGATGGGGGTGCGCTTCGCACTGGACGATTTCGGCACCGGCTATTCATCGCTGCAGTACCTGAAGCGCCTGCCGCTGAACCAGTTGAAGATAGACCAGTCGTTCGTGCGCGACCTGGCCAACGACGCCAGCGACCAGGCCATCGTGCGCACCATCATCGCGATGGCGCGCAGCCTGCAGCTGGATGTGATCGCCGAGGGCGTCGAGACATCGGCGCAACGCGAGCTGCTGGAGCAGATGGGCTGCCTGCGGTACCAGGGCTATTTGTATGGCAGGCCGGTACCGGCATCCGAGCTGGAGGTGTTGGCCGCGCCGGATTGCATCAGCCCAGCGCTTCGGCCGGGCCGAAGAACTCGTAGAAGGTTTGCGACGGCGGCACGCCCAGGTCCCGCAGGTGCGACTTGATGGCCTTCATGAATGGCGTCGGTCCGAGGAAGTAGGCGTCCACGTCGCGCGTTTCCGGCAGCCAGGCGCCCAGCTGCTGCTGGTTCAGGTAGCCGGTGGCGTGCGGCTGCGGGCCGGCGTCGTTGGCCGCTTCGTAGCAGTAGAAGCGCTGCAGTTGCGGGTGTGCCGCCGCCAGCGCGTCGATGTGATCGCGGAAGGCGTGCACGCCGGCGTGGCGCGCGGCGTGGATGAAATGGATCTTGCGGCCGGTGGCCAGCGCCGCCGTCAGCATGGCCAGGGTCGGCGTGATGCCGACGCCGCCGCTGATCAGCACCAGTGGCTTGTCGCTGGCGTTCAGCAGGAACTCGCCCGACGGCGGGAACAGCTGCAGGCTGTCGCCGACGCCCACGTGATCGTGCAGGAAGTTGGACACTTTTCCGCCTGGTTCGCGCTTGACGCTGATGCGATAGCTGCTGCCGTTGCTGGCGGCGGACAGCGAATACTGGCGGCGCGCTTCCTCGCCGTCGACCGTCGCCAGCAGGCCGATGTACTGGCCCGGCTGATGCGCCATCACCTTGCCGCCGTCGACCGGCTCCATGACGAAGGAGGTGATCTCGTCGCTTTCCACCGTCTTCGATACGATCTTGAACTCGCGCGCGCCGCTCCAGCCGCCTTCCGCCGCCGCCTGCTCTTCGTAGATGCTTTGCTCGGCACCGGCCAGGATGTCGGCCAGTTGGCCGTAGGCGGCAGCCCAGGCATCGATCACCGCATCGGTTGCCGTCTCCGCGCCCAGCACTTCGCGGATCGCCTTCAGCAGCGAGGCGCCGACCATCGGATAGTGCTCGCGCTGGATCCGCAGCGAGACGTGCTTGTTGATGATGGTCGATACCAGCGGACCGAGTTGCTCCAGGCGGTCGATATTCTTCGCGTACATCAGCACCGCGTTGGCCAGCGCGCGCTGCTGGTTGCCGTCCTGCTGGTTGGCCTGGTTGAACAGGGGCAGAACCTGTGGGAAGTCGCGGAACAGCGTCAGGTAGAAATGTCGGGTCAGGGCTTCGCCGCCTTGTTCCAGGATGGGGACGGTGGCGCTGATGATGGCTTTTTGTTCGGTGCTGAGCATTTTATGGTCCATGTGTGGTTTCGACATAAACAAGTATATCATATGAATCTTTAAGCGCAACAACAAGCGCAATGAAAATCAATGCGCTTGCGGGAGCTGCCTTAGAGATCGAACTTCAGTTCAGCCACGTAGGTCCGTTGCGGATACGGGTGGAAGTTCCAGTATTTGTAGTTGTTCAGGTTATCGATCCCCAGCGCCAGGCTCCATTGCTGGCTGATGCGGTAGCGCGCGCGGACATCGGTAGTGAAGTATTTGCTGGCGCCCTGGTAGGTGAAGCCGTTGACGTCCGTGTTGTCCAGCGTCGAATACTGGCTGCCGCTGTAGCGCGCCGCCAGCGTCAGGGAGAGCTTGTCCGTGGCCGCGTAGTTGGCCACGCCGGTGGCGCGCCACTCGGGAATGCGCGGCTGCCATTTGCCCACGCTGGCCGGGAGCTTGTCATTGCGGACGATTTTGGAATCGGTCCAGGTCAGGCTGGAACTGAGGCCCAGGCCGCGCAGCCAGACGTCGTCCGCCGTGTAGGCCGCCTCCAGTCCCTTGGTGCGGATGCGGTCGACGTTCTGGATATTGTTGACGTTGGGCGTGACCAGCACGTTGGTCTGCGAGTACAGCGCGTCGCTGGTACGCTCGCCGAAGGCGGTCAGGCGCAGCAGGCCGGCGGCGAGTTTGCGTTCGGCCGTCAGTTCCGAGGTCCACGATTTTTCCGGCTTCAGGTGCGGATCATTGTTGGTGGTCTGGCCGGCTGCGTTGACGCCGCCTTGGTACAGCTCGGACACGGTCGGCATGCGCACCGCGCGGCCCAGCGAGGCTTTCAGCACCCAGTCCTCATTCGCCTGGTAGGCCAGTGCGGCTTTCGGCGACAGATGGTTCTCGCTGCGCTCCGGATACGGCGCGGTCCTGGTGGCGTTGGAGATGGCGCCGTCATGGGCGTGCCAGTGTTCGTAGCGCATGCCGAGCACCGTCTTCCACGACGGCGCGAACTTCCAGCTGTCCTGCGCATACAGGCTGTTGGTCTCGCTCTTGCCGGTGAAGGCGGCATTGCGCGCGCCGGGCGCGCCGGCGATCCAGTCGCTGGTGGCGTTCTCGATGCTGGCCAGTTTGTAGGCTTCGCGCTGATAGCCGAATTCCGCCACGTGTGCTGCGTCCGGGCGCCATACGCCCTTTGCCGACAAGGTGTTCCAGCCGGTGCCGCCCTGGTTGACGATGCGTCCCGCGCCGCCGGCCGATGCCGCCGGCAGTGCGGTGGTGGCGGCGCGCAGGATGTCCTTGTCGTAGTCGTACAGGCTGGCGGCCAGCTCCCAGTCGAACACGCCCCTGGTGCTGGACTTGAGTGTCAGGCCGTGCATGAGGTGCTGCAGGTTTTCGTTGGACAGGTTGAAGTCCGTCGCGCCCAGCGCGTAGCTGCGGCCGCCGATGTTGACGGCGCCGCTGTAGACGGCCAGGCCGCCGCCGTCGCGCAGGTAGCTGGATGGACGGCCTTCGGAGTCGTTGCGCCACAGGCCGAAGGTGTAGCTGGCGCGCAGCGTCGGCGAGAAGTCGTAGGCCAGCTTGGCCTTCAACTGGTCCTGCACCGTGTGGTACTGCGTGGCGGCGCCGAGTATCAGCCAATCCTTGTTGGCGCGGTCCTGGCCGGCGACGGCGCCGGTGACGGGCGTGCCGGTCGATCCCGGCGTGCCGGCGCCGAGCAGGCGGGTAGGGAAGGTCAGCGGCTGGCCGTCGCTGTCGGTGCGGTTGAGGTCCACGTACCACGACCAGCCGCCCTGGCGGTCGCCGAGCGAGAAGCTGCCTTGCTTGCCCTGGTAGCTGTCGCTGGTGCGGTACAGGTCGAAGGGCTGATGCGTCAGCGTCAGCTTGGCGTGGGCTTCGAATCTGGTCGGCATGCGGGTGACGTAGTCGACCACCGCGCCGACCGAGTTGCCGCCGTAGGCCGCGGAGAAGGGGCCATACAGCACATCGACGCGCTCGATCTGCTCCGGGCTGACCATGCCCCAGCGGGGCGCGAACGTGGCGCCGTTGCCGAGGTAGTTGGACAGCAGGATGCCGTCGGCGTACACCATCGAACGCGCGCTGTTGCCGGTGCCGGAGGCGCGGGTGGACAGCACGGCGTGGTTGTAGTCGCCGATGTAGCGCTTGCGCACCAGCAGGCTGGGAAGGTATTTCAGCGCGTCTTCTGCGTCGGTGGCGTTGATGGTGCGTTCGACTTCTTCCTTGGTGATGCCTTCGATGGTGGTCGGGATCTGGGTCGGCAGCGAAGTAGGGCGGTTGCCGGAAATGGTCACGGTGCCCAGTTGGTGGATCGGTGCGTCCTGCGCGCAGGCGGCGGACGAGAAGGCGGCAAGCAGCGCCAGCGCCAGTGGAGACATGGTCGGTTTCATGGTGTTCCTGATGGTTCGATGACAGCGGCCGCGCGCGATCTCTATGGTCGGCGGGCGGCGCGATTGTGTACAGCTGTAGGGCTAACGGTCAGGAAATGGCGGGCGGGCCGCGCGGATGGGAGGCGGTCCAGTTGTGCAGCGGTTGCGGCGCGCTGTAGAACAGCGGCGGATAAAAGTCATGGCCGGCGATGACGGACAGGCCGGTCGCCGTTGGCGGCAGCAGCGCCAGCGAGCCGCCGTGGGTGGCGCAATACGGACAGTGCTCCATGCCGTGCATCGGCGGCGACGGCGCTTTTTTGGCCGGGTCGACCGAGCAGATGTCGGCATAGCCATAGGGCGTCGATGGCGTCAGCGCATGCGAAATCGTCGGCGCAATGGCGCTGAACAGGACGGCC
Source organism: Duganella sp. LjRoot269 (assembly GCF_964254095.1). Taxonomy (NCBI): domain Bacteria; kingdom Pseudomonadati; phylum Pseudomonadota; class Betaproteobacteria; order Burkholderiales; family Oxalobacteraceae; genus Duganella; species Duganella sp. LjRoot269. The sequence goes on from NZ_CAXUSL020000001.1 coordinate 3,597,329, forward strand.
AGCATGGCGATCCAGATGTGCAGCGTTTGACGTTTCAGACTTTTCAGCATGGCGGCATTATATCTCAGGCCGCCCTTACATTTGCGAATGAGAAGTGTTATCATTTAGAACCTCGTAGCTCTCTGGCCTGCCCATATGTCCTTGCATACCCTGCCGTTTCAACGCACCCTGATCGCCGTCGCCGTATCCTTGCTGGCGGCGCCGTTGCTGCACGCGCAGCAGGCCGACGCGCCCATTGAGTCGATCCAGGTGTCGGGCAGCTGGCTCGGTTCCGGCTTGCAGAACAGCGTGAAGAATTTCGCCGGCGCGCGCACCGTGTTGAAGAAGGACGACATCGATGCCACCGGCGCCGCCGACATCGGCGACGTCATGCGCCGCATCCCGGGCGTGCAGTCGACCGACAACTCCGGCACCGCCGGCAGCTCGATCTCGCTCAACATCGGCGTGCGCGGCCTGACCGGCCGCTATTCGCCGCGTTCGACGGTGCTGCTGGACGGTATCCCGCTGGCGGTGGCGCCGTACGGCCAGCCGCAGCTGTCGTTCGCGCCGGTCAGCCTCAACAACATCGAATCGATCGACGTGGTGCGCGGCGGCGGCGCGGTGCGCTACGGTCCGCAAAACGTCGGCGGCATCATCAACTTCCGCAGCCGCTCGATTCCGGACGCGCCGGGCGTCGTCACCGATGCGTCGCTGCGCTACAACGAGTACAGCGGCGGCGGGCAGAACCGCCAGTACAGCGCGTTTGCCGGCGCGCAGATGGAGAACGGGTTTGGCGTGGCGCTGCTGTATGCCGGCATGGACGGCACCGACTGGCGCGTGGCCAGCGATGAAAAGGTCAACGACGTCGCGCTCAAGTTCCGCTACCAGATCGATCCGCACAGCGAGGTGTACGGCAATCTGTCCTACTTCGAGGTGAATTCGCGCACGCCGGGCGGGCTGACGGTGAAGGAGTACAACGCCAATCCCTTCCAGAACACGCGCCCGACCGACTTCTGGAGCGGCAACCGCAACGGCATGGACGTCGGCTACCTGAACACCTTGTCGGCCACGCAGGAAGTGGAGATCAAGGCCTACTATAACGAGAGTTTCCGCCAGAGCTCGTTGATCAACGCCGGCAGGACGCAGCTGACCTGGCAGCCGCGCAACTACGAAGTGCTGGGCATCGAGCCGCGCGCCACGCAGCGCTTCGCCGCCGCCGGCATGACGCACGATGTGACGGTCGGCTACCGCTACCTGCGTGAGCGGGGCGACGACAACAACTACATCCAGACCGTATCGACCGGCGCGAACGGCGCGACGTCGACCTTCCTCAACAGCACCGACGCGCATGCGGCGTATGTCGACGACCGCATCGCGGTTGGCGCCTGGCGCATCACACCGGGGCTGCGATACGAGCACATCAAGTCGGAGCGCAACGATCTGACGGCCAGGTCTGTCTTCGCGACCGACAACAACAAGGCCTTGCCGTCGCTGAACGTGGCCTACCTGATGAACCGGGCGCTGACGGTGTTCGCCAACTACACGACCTCGTTCGGACCGGTGCAGAACACCCAGCTCAATTCGCAGACGTCGGCCAACCCGCTGATCCCGGAGCTGGCCAGGACGGCCGAGCTGGGCGCGCGCTGGAAGACTTCAACGCTTAGCGCCGAGGTCACGGCCTTCAAGCTGAAATTCGACAACCAGATCCTGCAAGTGCCGGGCACGACGCCGGCGGTGTTCCGCAACATCGGCGCGACCAAGCACGACGGCATCGAAACGGCGGTCGATTATGGCTTTGATGAAGCGGGCGCGCTGGCGGGCCTGAACGTCTACGCCAACTACACGTACACCAAAGCGGTGCAGGATTCGGGGACGACGGCCGGCCTGGACGTGCCGTTCTACTCGCGCAACACGGACACGGTGGGCGCGCGCTACCGCGTCGGCGCGTGGACGGCGAACCTGTCGAGCACCCACCAGAGCAAGCAATATTCCGACACCGCCAACACGGTGGCCGAGGCGGCGAACGCCAGCGTGGGCCAGATCCCCGGATTCCGCCTGTGGAGCGCCCAGCTGGGCTGGAAGCTGCCGGGCAAGCCTGGCTATGAACTGATGGCCGGCATCAACAACATCGCCGACAAGCGCTACTACACCCGCAACGTCGACGGCAACGCCGGCCGCATGGTAGGCGCCCCGCGCATGGCCTACCTGCAACTTCGCGCCAGCTATTAATCCGGGGTCAGATCTGACATTTGGACACGGACTCTACCGTACTGCCCTGACTAAGAGCCTTTCCACGCCCGGATCGCGCGACTCGCCGTTTTTACCGACACGTTGAAGTGTCGTGCTATCTCGGCGATGGTGTATGCAGTGCTGGCGTAGGCGCGGGCCATGGCCTCGTTGCGGTCTGCATAGTTCTTTTGATAGGTGGTCAGTGGCTGTGCAAGATTGCCGCGTTGCTGTCTGGAGATATAGTCAAGTGTCGCGATGTCCTGTGACGGCTGAAGCCGCCTAACAAAATCCGCGTCGCCAAGTATGAGCTGGTTTGATGTCTGCTTGAGTAGACTCTCCGCGCTGCTGCCCTCCAATACGAACTTCTTGTACTTCACGATGGCATCCGCTCGGTTTGCGTCGAAGTTGGCCAGCAACCAGTCGGTCTGCAGCCATGTCGGCGGCGGTGTGGATCCTGTCGTCAGACGGTAACTGCTCCACGGCCAATCTTCCGGGGCTGCGACCAAATTTGCGCGGACTGGATTCAGAACGATGTATCGCGCCAACTCCAGCAGGTAGGTTTCCTTTTGCACCAGGATGGCTTTGTATCGACCCTGAAAAACATGGCCAACCAAACTGTGCCTGCGGTTGAAGTATTGCGAATACACGCCATTCAGTTGCTGCATGCCGCGCGATAAATTGCCATCTGCGGTTTCGAGCAGGATGTGATAGTGATTCCCCATCTGCAGTATCCATGGACCACAAAATTGAACTGCTCACATACGTCGCCAATATGCTGCAGCCAGACGAGACGGTCGGTGTCGTCGAGATAGATCGACGCTTTACGGTCTCCACGTGCGGTGACATGGTAAAGAGCGCCGGCAAACTGTAGTCGGAGGGGGCGTGCCATGCTGCGACACTAATCGACCTGAGCCAGTAAAGATTGAGAAACCTCAGCTTTTGCTCAACTAGCTGAGCATATGCCGATTACAGCCGAGTTCGTGTCCAAATGTCAGATCTGACCCCGGATTTGCGGATTTGGGCGTAGGACAAAGATGACATTTTGCAATGTTCATAGCCTACATAGGGCTGCAAGGTGGTCCTATACCTGCAGTCAGGGCCGCTGCCTATAGTGTCTACATGCGATCCACACGACATCATTCGAAGGATCAACCAGACATCGAGGCATAAAATGAACAACATCAATATCAGCACCAAGGCAGCTCCTTCGCAGTCCATCAGCCTGATCGGCGCCCAGCAGAACGACCTGCTGCGCGCGCTGTCCCGCGACGATTTGCTGGCGTTGTTTGCCGACCTGGAATTGGTGACTTTGCCGGCAGGGAAGCACTTGTTCGACTACGGCGACCAGGTCGAATACACCTACTTCCCCACCAACGCCATCGTCTCGCTGCAGTATGTGATGGAAGACGGCGCCACCACCGAGATCGCCGTCGTCGGCAGCGAGGGTGTGGTCGGCGTGGCGCTGTATCCCACCGAACGCGCCAGCTACTCGGCCGTCGTCCAGTGCGCCGGCTACGGCTACCGCCTGCGCACCGACGTGCTGCGCGCGGCCTTCTACAGCGGCGGCCCGCTGGCCCAGCAGCTGATGCGCTACACCAGCGCCATGTTCGCCCAGCTGGCCCAGAACGTCGCCGGCAGCCGCCATACCACCATCGAACAGAAGCTGTGCCGCTGGCTGCTGGAGCGCCTCGACCGTTCCCAGTCCAACGAGTTGAAGGTGACGCAGGAATTGATCGCCAATATGCTCGGCGTGCGCCGTGAAAGCATCACGGGCGCGGCCGGCAAACTGGCCGAGGAAGGCTTGATCGAGTATCGCCGCGGCTGCGTCACCGTGCTGGACCGCGACATGATGGAATGCCGCGCCGGCAGCTGCTACCAGTCGGCACACGGCGCCGCCGGCAAGGCCATGCGATACGCGGCTTGATGGTCAATGCAGGGTTAGTGCAGGACGCGGGACGCCGGCTGGATGCTGAAGCCGGCGTAGTCCATGCGTGGCATGGGACGGATCGCCTCGGCCTGGTCGAGCTTGCGCTGCACCAGTTTATGCCAGGCGCTGGCCCAGCGGGCCGCCAACTGGGATTCCTCCGCCGAACGCGCGTACAGCGTCCTCTCCACGGCGATTTTCTGTCTTTGCAGGGCGTAGGTGGCAGATATCAGAGTAGTCATGGCGGTCACGGAATGGCTAGGTTGGGCAGTATGCGATGCCATTTTGACCGGCTCGCCGCCATTTGAATGTGCGCCAGTTCACCCATGCGCATCAGAAGTCAGGCATGGCCGCGTAAAATGCGGCCATTGTTGTGTTTTTGCATCAACTGTTGCGTCTGTCACGGCGGAAATGAGGCGGCAAGCCGCCTCACTTTGCCGATAATTTCCATTTCAATAATATTGTTTATTTGCACTACAAGTGCGGCGATGGCGGCCGCCACGCCGGCGCCGTAGGCCGGATCGGCCTGGGTGCAGTTGAAGATATGGCGCTCCTGCACCGGCTTCGACACGCCATGGATCGCGCGCGCCGTGTTCTCGAACAGTAGCTGCTTCTTCTCCGCCGTCAGCAGGCGGAACAGATTGCCCGGCTGCGAATAGTAGTCGGTGTCGACGCGGTGGTCCCAGTGCGCGGCCGCGCCTTCCAGCGACAGCGGCGGTTCGGCGAACTGCGGCTGCTGCAGCCACTCGCCGCGGCTGTTCGGCTCATACGAGGTGCCGGCGCCGTGGTTGCCGTCGGTGCGCATGGCGCCGTCGCGGTGGTAGCTGTGGAACGGGCATTTCGGCGCGTTGACCGGGATCGCGTGATGGTTCACGCCGAGCCGGTAGCGCGCCGCGTCGCCGTACGAGAACAGGCGCGATTGCAGCATCTTGTCCGGCGAGAAGCTCACGCCCGGCACCACGTTGGCCGGCGAGAACGCCGATTGCTCGACCTCCGCGAAATAGTTTTCCGGATTGCGGTTCAGTTCCAGCACGCCGACGTCGATCAGCGGGTAGTCCTTGTGCGGCCAGACCTTGGTCAGGTCGAACGGGTTGTAGGGCACCTTGGAGGCTTCGTTTTCCGGCATGATCTGCACCGCCAGTTTCCAGCGCGGGAAGTCCTTGTTCTCGATGGCGTCGAACAGGTCGCGCTGCGAGCTTTCACGGTCGCGGCCCACCACCTCGGTCGCCTCGGCGTCGCTGAAGTTGGCGATGCCCTGCTGGCAGACGAAGTGGAACTTGACCCAGAAACGCTCGTTGTTCGGGCTGATGAAGCTGAAGGTATGGCTGCCGAAGCCGTGCATGTGGCGGTAGCCTTTCGGGATGCCGCGGTCGCTCATGACGATGGTGATCTGGTGCAGCGCTTCCGGCAGCAGCGTCCAGAAGTCCCAGTTGTTCTCCGCGCTGCGCAGATTGGTTTTCGGGTCGCGCTTGACGACGTGGTTCAGGTCCGGGAACTTGAGCGGATCGCGGAAGAAGAACACCGGCGTGTTGTTGCCCACCACGTCCCAGTTGCCTTGCTCGGTATAGAACTTGACGGCGAAGCCGCGGATATCGCGTTCGGCGTCGGCCGCGCCGCGTTCGCCGGCCACGGTGGAGAAGCGCATGAAGATATCGGTCTTCTTGCCGACCTCGGAGAACAGCGCGGCGCGCGTGTATTTGGTGATGTCGTGGGTGACGGTGAAGGTGCCGAAGGCGCCGGAGCCCTTGGCGTGCATGCGGCGCTCGGGTATCACCTCGCGCGCGAAGTGGGCCAGCTTTTCCAGGTGCCATACGTCCTGCAGCAGGACCGGGCCGTGCGGGCCGGCGGTCTGGGTGTTCTGGTTGTCGACGACGGGCGCGCCGGCCGCGGTGGTGAGGTTTTTCATGGAAGCTCCCAGGTTATGGAAACTTTCAGCTTACCGAACTTATGCTTGCGGCGCCGCTCTCTTTAGGGGGAGCGCGCGCCCGGCAATCGTTGCAGCTGCACCAGGGCCAGGTTGGCGTACAACGGCGGGCCGAGGACATGGGAGACGGTGCGCGCCACCATCGCGCAGGCCATCAGGCTAAGCACCATGGCGTGGCCGTCCACCATTTCCATGACGATGATGAAGGAGGTCAGCGGCGCCTGGGTTGCCGCCGCCAGGAAACCGACCATGCCCAGCGCGATCAGCGCGCTCGCGTGCGGATAATTCAGCAACTGGGCCACGTCGTTGCCCAGCGCGGCGCCGATGGCCAGCGACGGCGCGAAGATGCCGGCCGGGACGCCGGACCAGGCGGTCAGCCAGGTGGCGATGAATTTGAAGGAAAAGAACATCGCCGGCGTGCGATCGTGACCGGCCAGCATGTCGTGCGTATGGCCATAGCCGCTGCCGATGACGGCGCCGCCGGTCAGCAGGCCCAGGCCCGCTACCGCCAGGCCGCAGCCGGCGGCGAACCATATGGGCCAACGGCCGCGCCAGCGGCTGAAGCGGTCGGTGGCGGTGCCGCTGAGCGAGGCGATCAACAGGCGCGAGAACAGGCCGCCGGCCAATCCGCTCAGCAGGGCCACCAGCAACCCCGGCAGCAATAGCGACAGGTCGATGCCGGCCGCGTGGATGATGCCGAAGTAGGTGGCGTTGCCGTTGACGGAGACCGCCATCAGGCCGGCCAGCACGATGGCGGCCATCAGCAGGCCGCTGCTGCGCTGTTCCGGTGTGCGGGAGAGTTCTTCGATGGCGAACATGACGCCGGCCAGCGGCGTGTTGAAGGCGGCGGCGATGCCTGCCGCGCCGCCGGCCACCAGCAGGCCGTGCGCGGTGACGGTGGTCCGCTCGGGCAGCCAGCGCCGCGCACTGAGCATGACGCCGGCCGCCACTTGCACCGACGGTCCTTCGCGGCCGATCGACAGGCCGGCCAGGAAGCCGCCGGCGGTCAACAGGATCTTGGCGACACTCAGCCGCAACGAGGCAAACAGGCCGAGTTGCTCGGTCGGTGTCGAAGGTTCCAGGCCGGCCATGACTTGCGGTATGCCGGAACCGCCGGCGCCGGCGGCATAGCGGCGCGTCAGCCAGACGATGACGGCCGTCGACAATGGCGTCCACAGCAGCGGAGCCCACCAGGCCAGGCGGCACAAGGCCTCGAACAGATCGAATGCCTGCTCGGCCAGCCAGGTGAAGCCGACCACGGTCAGGCCGGCGGCGGCGGCGAACGCCACCACCAGGCCGCGCGAGCTCCAGACGCGCCAGTCGCTGAATTCTTTGTGGAAGGCCCGGCGGATATTGTGCGGGTGTTTCATCTGCGCTGCAGAACCTGAAAGTAAAAACGCCCGGCTTGGGCCGGGCGTTTTGAAGGGCGATTACTTGCTTGGGTAGACGATGTCTGCGCGGCGGTTTTGTGCGCGGGCTGCGTCGTCGCTGCCGGTGGCTTTTTCTTTACCGAAGCTGACGGCTTCCATCTGGCTGTCTTTCACGCCTTGTACTTTCAGGGCGGTGATGACGGCTTGGGCGCGCTTCTGGCCCAGGGCCAGGTTGTACTCGGTGCCGCCGCGTTCGTCGGTGTTGCCTTCGACCTTGATCGACACGTTAGGATTGGCCGACAGGAATTTGCCGTGATCGGCGACCAGCGCGCTGAACTCCGGCTTGACGGTGTACTTGTCGAAGTCGAAGAACACGCTGCGGTTCTTGTAGATCGAGCTGTTCGGGTCCAGGTAGGCTGGCAGAACCACGGCAACCGGAGCGGCCACTGGTGCTGGAGCTGGAGCGACCGGTGCAGGAGCGACCGGCGCAGGTGCCGGTGCCGGGGCAACGACAGGGGCTGGGGTGCTGCAGGCGCTCAGGACGGCCAGTGCGCAGGCTGCCAGCAAGATTTTTTGTTGTGCTTTCATGGAAAAACTCCCGAATGGTTTCAGTTTTTGTAGGGAACTGCATGGGTATGAGGCTGTACAGCCAGCCGCGAGCGGTATTATATAAGGGTTTCCCTGAGAAGAATTGACTCAATGCATTATTTTTTCAGCCAGGGAGCGAATGGCGCCAGATCCTTGCCCGCTTCGACGTACCAGGCGCGGCGGGCGATGTCGAATTGCGCGCCCAGCGCCTTGACCTGGTCCTTCTCGTGGAAGGTGGCGCTCAGGTAGTGGCGCGACGGCGCGGCGGCGGGCGCGGCGGCTCTCTGCGACTGGTTGCGGGCCACGGCGCCGTCGGCGGCGGCGGCCGATTTCGGCAGCCGCATCTGGGCGATGAAGGCGCTGCGCAGCGCCGCGTCGGCGGGCGAGAGCAAGGTCAGGCGCACGCGGGCGCGGGTGGCGCCGACGTAGAACAGGTTTTCCTCGTCGGCCTTGGGCTGGGTCGGGTGCGGGAATTCGTCGGCCTGCAAAAAGGGCAGGATCACGTGGTCGAATTCCTTGCCCTTGGCGTTGGCCACGCATTCGATCAGCACCGCCTTGCGTTCGCGCTTGCGGCGGATGAAGGCTTCTCGGGCGTTCATCGCGGCCCAGAACTCGCGCAGCGTCTGGCCCGAGGCGGCGGCCGATTCCAGCAGTCCCGCCACCGATTTGTTGACCACGCCCGCTTCGTAGGGACGCACAAAGATGCGCCGCGCCGTCGCCACCAGCTTGACCCGCTCGCACACTTCGCGCAGCACGTCGGCCGCCGGCGTGGCCTGGTCGACCGTGGACAGCCAGGCGATGGTGGCGATCACCGCCTGCTTGGTGGCCTGGCTGGCGACGTCGCGGTAGCTGGTTTCCTCGTCGTCGCGGCGCTCGTCCTCGATCAGGAACAACTCGCCCAGCAGCGCCGGATCCTTGACGATCTGCGCCTTGAAGTTGTCGATGCGGCGCGCCGTGAAGCGCATTTCGCTGAAGGCCAGCATGGCGTCGACAATCGCGCCGCGCACCTGTTCGGACTTGACGGCGGCGAAGTCCTTCAGCGCGATCGCCAGCAGGCCGCGCAGGAACAGCATCTCGTCGCGCTGCAGGTAGCCGGCCATGGCCGGCGTGCGGTAGTCGATGTCCGCTTCGATCAGCGCGTTCTCGATGGCCATCGACTGATGGCGGTCGCGTATCAGGATGGCGCAGCCGTCCAGCGGTTGGCCGCCGGCCTTCCATTGCTTGATCGCGGCGATGGCCTGCAGCGCGCAGCCGGCGGCGTCGTCGTAGTGGGCCTGGCGGATCTCGGTGCGCAGCGGCAGGCTCGATTCCACCGCCTTCTGCTTGAATTCGGCCATGGCGTAGGCCAGGTGCGGGCCGTGGCGGTAGCTGTAGGTGAGCGGATAGCGCACCAGCTTCGGATAGCTCTGCGCGAAGCGGCGGTTCAGGTACTGCTCGCTGGCGCCCAGCCTGGCGTGGATCACCTGGTCCTTGTCGCCGGCGCCGACGAAGAAGCATTGCGGCCTGACGACCAGCGCGTCGAGGATGCGGAAGGCGGCCTCGTTCAGGTCGTGCAGCTCGTCGCACAGCACCAGCCGGTAGTCGGGAAAGTGCTCGGCCAGGCGCGCGCCGCCGTCCAGGTTGCAGGCCAGGTCGTAGGTGGCGTCGAACGGGCCGCGGAACACCGCGCCCGCGCCGCCGTCCAGCCGCAACGTTTCGTATTCGATGGTGGTCAGGTAGTCGGTCAGCGGCACGCCCAGCAACTCGGCCGCTTCCTCCACGCCCATGAATTCCACGTCGGTGGCCAGCGCCATCGTCGCCTTCAATTGCAGCTGCAGGTCGAGAAACTGGGCCAGCGCGATGCTGTGGGTTTGCGGCTCCAGGCCGTCGAGGCCGCCGGCGTAGCGCTCGCCGACGCGGTCGACCGCCTCCAGCGCGTAGGCCTTGAGCTGGCGCGCCTCGGCGCACTGGCGCAGCGAGTCGCCGTCGATGCGGTCCAGCTGTTGGGCCGCGAAATCCTCGAAGGTCTGCACCGCCACGCGCGCGGCCAGCGCCGCCGGCACGCCGACGTCGAGCAGCCGCTGGCGCATGACGTCGCGCGCCTCGGGCGTGAAGGTCAGCGCCAGGATCTGCTCCGGCGCCAGCTTGCGCGCCAGCGCCTCGCCGATGCGCAGCGCCAGCGTGGTGGTCTTGGCGGCGCCGGCGTTGGCGTCCACCAGCACCACCTTGTTCTGGGCCAGCTGGATCGCGGTCTGCTCTGCGGTGGGGATCAGGCCATGCGGGGTGAAACGGGGAGGATTATTGGTTTGGACAGCGCTCATCCGCACATTATAGCGAGCGGCGCGGGGATGGCGGACACCGGTGGCTGCAATGGCTGCAGGCGCGCGGTCGCCCCCTCGATGAACTGGGCGCTAAACACGCGCCGTTCGATCTCGGTTTCCCGGCTGTCGATGACGGCGCACAGCAGGTTGGCGGCGGCGGCGGCCATCTTTTGCATCGGCTGGCGCAGCGTGGTCAGGTTGTAGCTGAGCCAGTTCGACGGCTCGACCGCGTCGAAGCCGGCCACCGACATCTGCTCCGGCACGGCGATGCCCAGCTGGTGGCGGGCGCAGTCGAGGCAGCCGATGGCCATCACGTCGCTGCCGCAGATGATGGCGTCCGGCACGCCGCCCATCTGCTCGATGATGGCCTTGAGGCCGGCGGCGCCGCTCTTGTAGTCGTATTCGCCCGGCACCACGACCGGCGGCGGCAGGCCCAGTTCGGCCAGCCGCTCGCAGGCGCCGCGGCGACGCTCGCTGGCGACGGTGGAATCCTCGGTGCCGGCGATGATGCCGAAGCGGCGGTGGCCGGCGGCGGCCAGGCGCGAGACCAGCATGCGGCCCGCTTCCAGGTGGTCGCAGGTGACGGTGTTGACGCTTTCGTCGCGCAGCGTGCGGTTGAACAGCACCAGCGGCATGCCGCGCCGCTCGAATTCGGCGATGTGGTCGCCGCTGAGGCGGGCGGCGGCGATGACGCCGTCGACCTGGAATTGCCAGACGTCGGCCAGCACGCGGTCGACGTCGCTCTCGCGTTCCAAGGTGAACAGCAGCACGCGCTTGCCGCGCGTGGTCAGGTTCTGGCTCAGCTCGGCGAGCAGTTCGGGATAGTACAGGTTGGCCTGGTTGGTGATCAGCACCGCCACCATGTTCGAACGGCGCGTGATCAGGCTGCGGGCGGCGGCGTTGGGGATGTAGTCCAGCAGCGCGGCGGCCTTCATCACGCGGGCGTAGGTGGTCTTGGAGACGCTGGCGCCCGGCTTGAAGCAGCGCGATACCGCGGATTGCGATACGCCGGCCACCAGCGCCACGTCGTACGAGGTGACGCGGCGGGCTTCGCGGGCGATGGTGGCTTTGTGTTCAGTCGCGCTGACTTCGAGTGTCGGCTTGGTCTTGGTCATTGTTTTTATGCGGGGTGGCTGCTTGTGCAGGTCTCAATCCGTCGAGCATAATCAAAAACTTGTCCGATAGCAACAAATATCGTTTTTCTTTCAAGAAATATTCGGCTAGTTGTGGCCACCATGCAATTTTTACCCGAAGGTGGGATTTTGCGGCAATTTCTGATAAGATACCGCCCCTTTACGATCTGAAGGATTTGACATGGCCATAGCTTGCGGCGTCGATTTTGGCACGTCAAATTCCACCGTGGGCTGGGTGCGTCCCGGCCACCCCGTGATGCTCGGGCTGGAGGATGGCAAGACCACCTTGCCGTCGGTCGTGTTCTTCAACGCGGAGGACGAGGAAGTCACCTTCGGCCGCGCGGCGCTGGCCGAATACCTGGCCGGCTACGAGGGACGCCTGATGCGTTCCATGAAGAGTTTGCTCGGCACCAGCCTGATCGACGGCCAGACCGAGGTCGGCGGCCGCGCGCTGCCGTTCCGCGCGCTGCTGGCCCAGTTCATCGGCGAGCTCAAGCACCGCGCCGAACAGTCGGCCGGCCGCCAGTTCACGTCGGCCGTGTTCGGTCGTCCGGTCCATTTCATCGACGACAGCAGCGACAACGACCAGCTGGCCGAGGACACGCTGGCCGAGGTGGCCCGTTCGGTCGGCTTCAAGGACATCGCCTTCCAGTTCGAACCGATCGCCGCCGCCTTCGACTACGAGTCGCAGATCGCCCGCGAGGAACTGGTGCTGATCGCCGACATCGGCGGCGGCACCTCGGACTTTTCGCTGGTGCGCCTGTCGCCCGAGCGCGCGAAGAAAACCGAGCGGCGCGACGACATCCTGGCCAACGGCGGCGTCCACATCGGCGGCACCGACTTCGATAAATACCTGAGCCTGTCGTCGGTGATGCCGCTGCTGGGCTACGGCAGCCGCCTGCGCAACAACAGCGAGGTGCCGTCGAGCTACTACTTCAACCTGGCGACCTGGCACACGATCAACCAGGCCTACACCAAGAAGATGTGGACCCAGCTGTCCGACCTGCTGCGCGATTCGGCCGAGCAGGAAAAGCTGGGCCGCCTGCAAAGGCTGATCGACGAGCGCGCCGGCCACTGGCTGGCGATGAAGGTGGAGGAGGGCAAGATCGCCTTGTCCGACGCCGCCCGCGTGCAGCTGGAGCTGGACCGTCTGTCGCCGGCCGTCACGCTCGAGCTGGACCGCGCCGCGTTCGACGAGTCGATCGGCCACCTGGTCGGCTCGGTCGAGAACACCGTGCTCAGCCTGCTGCGCGATGCAGGCGTAGCGCCGGCCGATGTCGACACCGTCTTCTTCACCGGCGGATCGAGCGGCGTGCGCATGCTGCGCGAACGCATCGCGGCGCTGGTGCCGGCCGCGCGCAAGGTCGAGGGCGATTTGTTCGGCAGCATCGGCGCCGGCCTGGCGCTGGACGCCGTGCGCAAGTTCGGTTGAGGTGACGAGATGCTGAACCAGTCCATCGTCATGCTCGACTTTGAAACCACCGGCCTGTCGCCCGACATGGGCGACCGCATCACCGAAGTGGCGGCGCTGCGCATCGTCGACGGCAAGGTGGTGGAGCGCTATGTGTCGCTGATCAACTGCAATGTGCGCATCCCTTCGTTTATCACCGGCCTGACCGGCATCACGCAGGCGATGGTCGACGGCGCGCCGCCGGTATCGAAAGTGGTGCCGGAGCTGCTGGACTTCATCGGCGGCGACGCGCTGTCCGCCCACAACGCCAGCTTCGACGACAAGTTCCTGCGCGCCGAGGCGGCCCGGCTGGGCTTGACGCCGGGCTATCAATCGCTGGTGTGTTCGCTGAAACTGTCGCGCCGCGTGTTTCCCAACCTGGCCAGCTACAAGCTGGGCAATCTGTCGGGACAGCTAGGCATCCGCTTTGCCAGCGCGGCCCACCGGGCCGAGTCCGACGCGGAAGTGGCGGCGCAGGTGCTGATTCATATCGGCAAACATATCGGCGCCACCTATGGCATCGCCGGTGTCGATCCGGCCTTGTTGGTGTCGATCAACAAGCTGGCGGCCGCCAAGGTCCACCAGTTCCTGGAAAAACAAAAAGTGCGGTGACCAAGCGTCACTCGCATTACAATACCGGCACCGATTAACCGTTTGTTGGTATTTTGTGAACATACGCCGCAACCTTTGCCACGTGCTGATGTCGCTTCTGCTGGTGTTTTCCCAGCAGATGGGGTTCTCGCACGCGCTGTCGCATGCGGCGGCGGGTTCGGTGCAGCTTGCCGCCCAGGCAAGCGACCAGGCGGCTGACGACACCGGCGGCATCACCAAGCTGGGCCTCGATCACAGCTGCGCCCAATGCCTGGCGTTCGCGCAGATCGGCTCCGCCGCCGACACCCGTTTCTACTCCTTCCCGCTGGCCGACAACGATGCGTCGGTCGCCATCGCCTCCACGCCCGCGGCGCTGGATTGCCAGCGCACCGTTTGCGGCTTCCTGTCCCGAGCTCCGCCCGTCCTGTCCTGATTGCGTCCGTTGGATCCGTTGCCGCTGCACCCAGAGCAGGCGGCGGTTCGTCGTATCTCTCTACAGGAATCAACATGTTGAAGCACAGCGTAATCGTGGCGGCCCTGAGCGCCGCCGTGGCAGCACCACAAGTGCATGCCGCCGATAAAAAAGAACAAAAGGAACTGGCCGAGATCCGCGCCGAGATCCGCCAGATGAAGGACGCCTACGAGGCCCGCCTGCAGGCGCTGGAGCAGCGTCTGCAGCAGGCGCAATCGGATGCGGCCGCCGCCAAGGCGCAGCTGGCTGCGCCGGCCGTCGCTTCGGCCGCCGCTCCGGCGACGACCCCGCCGGCCGATGCCGTGGCCGCCGCGCCTTACGTTGAAACGCCGGCAGCGCCGTCGGCCGTCGGCGGCGCCAACGCGCCAAGCAACCTGTTCAACCCGAACATCTCGATGATCCTCGGCGGCACGCTGCAAAACCTGAAACAGGATACTACCCAGTACCGTCTGCAAGGCTTCGCGCCCAGCGGCGGCGAGGTCGGTCCGGGCAAGCGCGGCTTCAGCCTGGGCGAATCCGAGCTGACCATGGCCGCCAACATCGATCCGCAATTCGCCGGCCAGCTGACCTTCTCGCTGAGCGGCGACAACGAGGTATCGGTGGAAGAAGCCTTCGTCCAGACCCGCGCCATGGAAAACGGCCTGAACATCAAGGCCGGCCGCTTCCTGTCCTCCATCGGCTACCTGAACAGCCAGCACGCCCACACCTGGGACTTCGTCGACGCGCCGCTGGCCTACCAGGCCTTCCTCGGCGGCCAGTACAAGCCGGACGGCGTGCAGGCCAAGTGGCTGGCGCCGATCGACCAGTTCCTGGAAATCGGCGTCGAGGCAGGCAGCGGCAGCGGCTTCCCAGGCAACGACCGGAACAAGAACGGCGCCGGCGCCGTCAGCGTGTTCGCTCACATCGGCGACGACATCGGCGATGCGGCCAGCTACCGCGCCGGCGTGTCCTATCTGCATACCGGCGCCGAGCAGCGCGCCTATGAAGACCAGGGCCTGACCAACAGCTTCAGCGGCAAGACCAATATGTGGATCGCCGATGCCATCTACAAATGGGCGCCGAACGGCAATCCGACCAACACCAACTTCAAGCTGCAGGGCGAATACTTCCGCCGCAAGGAAACCGGCACGCTGGACTACGCGGTCGACACCGCCGAGGCCGCCAACGGCAGCTACCGCAGCACGCAGTCCGGCTGGTACCTGCAAAGCGTCTATCAGTTCATGCCGACCTGGCGCGCCGGCCTGCGTTACGACCGGCTGTCGTCCGGCTCGCAGCGCATCGGGCTGATCGACAGCGGCGTGCTGGGCTGGGCCAGTCTGCCTGTCCTGGAGGCGTACGACCCGTCGCGCACCAGCTTCATGATCGACTACAGCCCGTCCGAGTTCTCGCGCCTGCGCCTGCAACTGGCGCGCGACAAGTCGCGTCCCGGCGTCACCGACAACCAGATTTTCCTTCAATACATCATGAGCCTGGGCACGCATGCTGCCCACTCGTTCTAAGGAGCAGGCAATGAAACACACACTCAAACAACTGCTGTTGGCCGCCGCAGCCTGCGTGGCGGCCACGTCGGCGCACGCCGCCCTCAACGTGCTGGCCTGCGAGCCGGAATGGGAAGCGCTGACCAATGAGCTGGGCGGCGACAAGGTCAAGGTGTCCAGCGCCACCAACGCGCTGCAGGATCCGCACCGCGTCGAGGCCCGTCCGAGCCTGATCGCGCGCACCCGCAACGCCAACCTGCTGGTGTGCACCGGGCTGGAGCTGGAAGTGGGCTGGCTGCCGGTGCTGGTCCAGCAGTCGGGCAACAGCAAGATCGCCGCCGGCCAGCCGGGCAACTTCGAGGCCGGCGCGTTCGTGCAGCGCCTCGACGTGCCGAGCAAGGTCGACCGCAGCGAGGGCGACGTCCACGCCGCCGGCAATCCGCACATCCAGCAAAACCCGCACAACATCGCGCTGGTGGCGGTGGCGCTGGCCAAGCGCCTGGCCGAGCTCGATCCCGCCAACGCCGCCTACTACCAGGCGCGGCAGAAGGATTTCTCGGCGCGCTGGGACGCCGCCATGCTGAAGTGGGAAAAACAGGCCGCGCCGCTGAAGGGCGTGGCCGTGGTCGAGCACCACAAGAACATGGAGTACCTGATGAGCTGGCTGGGCCTGCGCCAGGTGGGCACGCTGGAGCCCAAGCCGGGCGTCGAGCCGAGCGCGGCGCACCTGTCGGAGTTGCTCAACCAGCTGCAGCGCGCGCCGGCCAAGATGGTGATACGCGCCGCCTACCAGGACGGCCGCGCTTCGCAGTGGCTGTCCGAGCACGCCAAGATTCCGGCGGTGGTGCTGCCGTTCTCCGTGGGCGGCGACGACAAGAGCAAGGATTTGTTCGGCCTGTTCGATTCGACTGTACAACGCTTGCTGGATGCGAATAAATGAACGCTGAAACACTGGACCTGATGATCATCCTGCCGGCGCTGCTGGCGGGCCTGCTGGTGCTGACCACGCACGTGCCGCTGGGCGCGCAGGTGCTCAAGCGCGGCATCGTGTTTATCGACCTGGCGATCGCGCAGATCGCCGCGCTGGGCGTGATCATCGCCGGCGTGGCCGAGCTCGATCCGCAGGGCTGGGCGGTGCAGGGCGCGGCGGCCGCGGCGGCGGTGCTGGGCGCCTTGCTGCTGACCTGGACCGAGAAGCGCTGGCCGGAAGTGCAGGAAGCGCAGATCGGCGTGATGTTCATCCTGGCCGCGACCGCCGGCTTGCTGCTGGTGGCGCATAATCCGCACGGCGGCGAGCATTTGCAGGACTTGCTGGCCGGCCAGATCCTGTGGGTGCGCTACGATCAGCTGCTGGTGCCGGCCATCGGCACAGTGGTCATCTGCGCGCTGCTGTATTTCCTGCGCGACCGTTTGAGCCGGCTCGGCTTTTACCTGATCTTCGCGCTCGCTGTCACAGCTTCGGTACAACTGGTGGGCGTCTATCTGGTGTTCACCAGCTTGATCGTGCCCGGCCTGGCGGTGCGCCATTATTCCGGCAAGAAACGACTAGTGCTGGCTTACCTGATCGGCGCCGCCGGCTATGCCAGCGGCCTGGTGCTGTCGACACTGTACGATCTGCCATCGGGCGCCTTGATCGTCTGGTGCCTGACGGTGCTGGCGATTGGCGTGTACGCGGCGGGTCCGAAGCCCAATGGCCGGCAACGCAGCATTCATCACTGAGTCGTCACTGAGTCATCACTGAAAACGATAACATTTTATCATGACGCATTTGAGCGCGCTCAAACCACGAAACGGGGTGCGTTTTACACTTTAACCAACATTGTGACAGCGTTGGACTGAGGTGTGCCATGAAAAATCAGAGCTCGGCGAGGGAAGGGTACGACACCTATTTGTGGTATCGCGAAGCCGCCGAGCGCGGCGATGCGTACGCCCAGTTCAATCTGGGGTTGCTCTACAAAAAAGGCGACGGCATCGCGCGCGACGAGGGCCGCGCTTTCTACTGGATGTTCAAGGCCGCGCACCGGGGCCTGGCGTTCGCCCAGAACCATCTGGGGGTGATGTACTACAACGGCCGCGGCGTCACCAGCGACGACCGGGAGGCGGTGCGCTGGTTTCGCGCCGCCGCCCAGCAGGGCGACGTCTCGGCCCAGCAAAACCTGGGGCAGATGTACAAGAAGGGGCGCGGCGTGTCCCGCAATGATGAAACCGCCTTGTCGTGGTTTTACCGCGCGTCCGAGCAGGGGGCGGCCAGCGCCCAGACCTTGCTCGGCGAAGCCTATGTGCACGGCATGGGCGTGCGGCGCAACTTTCCGCTGGCGCTGGCCTGGTTCCGCAAGGCCGCGCTGCAAAACGATCCCAGCGCACAACTCAATCTCGGTTTGATGTACAAGCACGGCCACGGCGTGGCGCGCAACGATGCGCAGGCGCTGGCATGGTTCCGCCAGGCCGCCGCGCAGGGCGATCCCGTCGCGCAGCGGCTGGTCGGCGTGGCTTACGCCGAGGGCTTGGGTGTGGCGGCCGACCAGCTGCGCGCCTATGCTTGGCTGCAGCGCGCGGCCGAGCAGGAAGACGCCGACGCGCAGTTCAACCTGGGCATCATGCTGGCCAACGGCAAGGGCGTGGACCGCGACGACGAGCTGGCGTTTTCGTGGTACCGCCGCGCGGCCGAGTCCGGCCATGTGCTGGCCCAGTACAACCTCGGCGGCATGTACGCGCGCGGACGCGGCGTGGCGCGCGACGAGCGGCGTGCGTTGGAGTGGTACCGCATGGCCGCCGAGCAGGGGGCGCCGAACGCGCAGTTCAATGTCGGCGTGATGTACGCGAACGGCCACGGTGTGGCCAAGGACGAGGCGCGCGCGGTGACCTGGTACCGCAGCGCGGCGGAGCAGGGCGACGCCAGCGCGCAAAACAACCTGGGCGTGATGTATGCCAACGGGTTGGGCGTGGCGCAGGACGACCGGCAGGCGGCGGAATGGTATGGCAAGGCCGCCGGGCAGGGCCACGCGATGGCGCAGTTCAACCTGGGCGGCATGTACGGCAGCGGCCGCGGCGTGCCGCGCGACGTGCAGCAGGCGTGCATGTGGCTGTTGCTGGCGGCCGACGCCAGCGAACTGGCCGCCGCCAGCAACCGCAAGAAATCCGAACTGGGCTTGACGCCGCAAGCGATGGCGGCGGCGCAGGAACAGGCGCGGGAATGGCGCGCCGCCCACTGCAAGCTGACGCGGCCGCTATAGCCTTTGCCTGTCAGGCGACTTGCCGGCGGTCGATGAACAGGCTGTTGCCGTGTATCTTCTTGGCCTGCTTCTTGGATTCCGCCGCCGCAGTGGCGATCTGGTGGTGGGTGTAGTACTGGCGCGGCTCGACGCGGATCGCGCCGACGGACAAGCTCATCAGCGAATAAAACACTTTCTTGCCCTGGCGGTCTTCGCTGAGATAGCCGCCGCGCTCGCGGTCCTCGAGGCTGTAGAAGTCCAGCACGCTATGCCCGAACTGCTCCAGCACGGCCTGGCAGCGTTCCTCCCAATCCTCGCTCTGGAACAGCACCATGAAATCGTCGCCGCCGATATGGCCGACGAAGTCGCGGTTGGCGTCGCAGCGCTCGCTGAGCAACTGGCCGGTCAGCTGGATCACGTCGTCGCCGCGGCGGTAGCCGTAGACGTCGTTGAAAGGCTTGAAGTGGTCCAGGTCGAAATAGCAGACCCAGAACCGCGTGCCGCTTTCCAGCAGGCGGTCGATGTGCTCGTTGATCGGCACGTTGCCCGGCAGCTGGGTCAGCGGATTGGCGTAGCGCGCGGCGTTGATCTGCATCTGCGTGATCTCGCGCATCAGGTCGTGGCCGGTGCCCATGCCCAGGTAGCGGCCCTGGTCGGTGATGATGAAGCCGTTGAACAGGTGATGGGCGTCGGCCTGCACCATGCGGAAGCTCAGGTCCTGCAGGCTGGTGTCCTTGTCGGCGATCAGCGGCTTGCGGTCCATGAACTGCTTGCACGATTTCTTGCCGTACAGCTCGCGCTGGTAGGGACGGGCGAAGTGGTCGATCATGTCGAAGCGGCTGATCAACCCCAGCGGCTCGCCGTCGTCGACCACCGGGATGATCAGCAGCTTGGGCTGCTTGACGAAGATTTCGTAGACGTCGTTGTTGTTCATGGAGGACGGCACGGCATCGACCTGGTTGAGCAGCTTGTAGATGCTGGCCGTGTTTTTTTCGGCGCCGCGCTGCGGATAGACCGCCACGCCGTTGCGCGCCAGCGCCTTGACCACCTCGGCCGGCGCGGTGCGGGCCGGTTGCGCGTTGGGCCGGCCCAGGTGGTAGCCCTGGCCGAAGGCGACGCCGACGTCGCGCAGCACCAGCAGCTCGGCCTGGGTCTCGATGCCCTCGGCGATGACCAGCGTGTCGGACTTGTCGGCAATCTCCTGGATCGAGCGCACGAACTGCAGCTTGACCGGGTCGTTGTTGATGCCTTGAATAAAATGCATGTCGATCTTGACATACTCGGGACGCAGTTCCGACCACAGCCGCAGGCTGGAAAAGCCTTCGCCAAGGTCGTCGATGGCGATCTGGAAGCCCATGTTGCGGTAATGCAGCACCGCCTCGCGCATCAGGTCGTAGTCGTAGGTCGGCTGGTTTTCGGTCAGCTCGATGATCACGCGGTCCGGGTGGATGCCGATCTGGTGGATGTATTCCAGCGTCTCGCCATGCCGCGCGTCGCGCTGCAGCAGGCATTCCGGGCTGACGTTGAGGAACAGCTTGCCCGGCAGCTTGAGTTCGGCAAAGCGTTCCAGCACCACCTTGCGGCACAGGTGCTCGACCTGCACCGTCAGGCCGTTGACGCGCGCCACCTTGAACAAGTTCATCGGCGAGTGCAGCGGGCTGTCGGACGGCCCCCGTATCAAGCCCTCGTAGGCGATGATTTCGCCGCTCTGCATGTGTACAATGGGCTGGAACAGCGCACTCAGCTGGCGCCGCGCGAGGATGTCGTGCAGATGCGCGCGCAGCACGGCGTCGTCATCCTCTGCCAGGGGCTTGAGATAACTGACGGTAGCGCCTTGCGGCGGTTTGCGGCCGAGAACGGAATTCACGATGGCGGTGCTCAATAGGCTTCAACCGGCAGATCGTAGCGCGCTTTTGTGACCGCATGATGACGTATAGAAACAAATCTATTGCTCCGACGCTACCCCCGGTCGCTACAATCGGTACAATATGTGCTTGTCATAAATAAAGTTCAGGCTCCCCATGCGTCGTTGTGTCCGTCGATCCCTGTTGTTCTGCCTGCTGGCCTGGAGCGCCGCCGGCGCCGGCGCCAGCGGTCTCACCGTGCAGGTGCAGGACGCGGCCGGCAAAGCCTTGCCCGACACCGTGATTTATGTCGAGCCCGAAGGCGGTCCGGCGGCCGGCAAGGCGCCCGCCACGGCGGAGATCGAGCAGAAGGGCCTGAAGTTCCTGCCCCTGGTCAGCGTGGTGCAAACCGGCAGCAAGGTATTCTTCCCGAACAACGACAAGGTGCGCCACCACATCTATTCCTTCTCGCCGGCCCATAAATTCGACCAGAAGCTGTATTCCGGCCAGTCGGCCGCGCCCCAGGTGTTCGACAAGGCAGGCACGGTTGTGCTCGGTTGTAACATCCATGACAAGATGCTGGCTTACGTCAAGGTGGTCGACACGCCGAACTTCGCCAAGACCGACGGCGCCGGCGCGGCCCGCATCGAGCTGCCCGCCGGCAAATACGTGGTCAAGGCCTGGCACTACAACACGGTCGGCGGCGCCACCCCCGAACAGCCGCTGACGGTGAAGGCGGGCGACAGCCTGGCGACCGCGGTGTTCAAGCTGCCGATGAAGGCGGCGTCGGCCGAAGACGCATCCTCGTCCAATTACTGAGGGATGGCCTGAGCATGCGCATTCGTTTTCGCAGCCTGGAAAGCCGGATCGTCACGCTGTTCCTGGTGTTGATCATCGCCGTGCAGGTGGCCGGCCTGCTGGTGATCCAGCGCGGCATCGACAACAACGCCCGGCTCAGCATCAGTAGCGAACTCAGCAACGGCGCCAAGGTGTTCCGCCGGCTGCTGGACCAGAACGCGCAAAGCCTGCGCTTCGGCGCCCGCCTGCTGGCGCGCGACACCGCCTTCGTGGCCGCCATCGGCAACAACGACGAGAGCGACCGCGCCACCATCGAGTCGGCGCTGGCCAACAGCGGGCGCCGCATCAAGGCTTCGCTGACGATGCTGATCAGCGCCGAGCGCAAGATCAGCGTATCGACCAACAACAGCCAGTCGGCCGGGCTGGAAAAACTGGTCGACAGCATGCTCGACGCCGCCGAAGCCTCCGACGGCGCCAACGGCATCGCCATCGTCGACCGCCGGCCGTACCAGATCGTCGTCATGCCGGTCAAGGCGCCGATCACCATCGGCTGGATCGTGATGACCTTCCCGATCGACCGCCAGCTGGCCACCGACATGCGCGAAGTCAGCTCGCTGCACACCACCGTGCTGACGCGCGACCCGCAAGGGCGCTGGATGGCCGTGGGCTCGACCTTCCTCGGCGCGTCGGCGCAAACCGTGGTCGACCAGCTGCAGGCCTTGCCGTCCACGCCGGAAGGGCCATTCGACATGACGGTCGAGAGCAGCCAGTACAGCGCGCGCCTGCTGTCGATCGGCAGCGACAACGGCCAAGCCGCCAGCGTGCTGCTGGCGCGCTCCATCGACGAGGCGACCGCCGAATACACCCGCCTCGAACACTGGCTGATCGGCCTGACGCTGGCCGGCATCGCCGTCTCGGCGCTGGCCATCGTGTTCACCGCCAAGCGCATCGCCCAGCCGATCAGCTCACTGGCGGAAACCGCCAAGCGTCTGGAGCAGGGCGACTACAAGGGCCAGATCGACACCAGCCGCGAAGACGAAATCGGCGCGCTGGCGCATGCCTTCGACGCGATGCGCGAGGGGATCGCCAAGCGAGAACAGGAAATCCGCCGGCTGGCGTATTGGGACACGCTGACCGGGTTGCCGAACCGCGCCCAGTTCCTGCTGCTGCTGAACGACGCGCTGGCCGACGCGGGCAAGCGCGATGAAGCGGTGTTCGTGCTGATGATGGACCTGGACCGCTTCAAGCACGTCAACGACGTCATGGGCCACAACTTCGGCGATGCGCTCCTGCGCCAGGTGGCGGGCCGCCTGCAGCTGCTGCTGGCGAACCGGCGCCAGTCGTCGGCGCAGGTGGCGCGGCTAGGCGGCGACGAATTCGCCGTGCTGCTGCCGGCCTCCGACCTCGATTCGGCCCAGCGCATGGCCGCCGAGATCCTGCAGACGCTGGAGACGCCGCTGTCGCTGGAAGACCAGACGGTCGACATCGGCGCGGGCCTGGGCATCGCCGGCTATCCGGCCCACGGCAGCGACGGCGTCGCCTTGCTGAGCATGGCCGAGGTGGCGATGTACGCGGCCAAGCAGCGCAACGACGGCGCCGTGGTCTACGACGTGGCGATGGACAAGTCCAGCGAGAAGAGCCTGTCGCTGCTGACGGAGCTGCGCAACGCCATCGAGCGCAACGAGTTCCGCCTGCACGTGCAGCCGAAGATCATGCTCGATACCGGCAAGGTGGTGGGCATGGAGTCGCTGGTGCGCTGGGTCCATCCCGAGCGCGGCAACGTGTTCCCCGACGAGTTCATTCCGTTCGCCGAGCAGACCGGCTTTATCCGCGTGCTGACGCGCTGGGTGATGGAGAAGTCGGCGGAGCTGTGCCAGGAGCTGGCGGCCAAGGGCTATCCGCTGAAGGTGTCGGTCAACCTGTCGACGCGCGACTTGCTGGACCAGGACCTGCCGGCCAAGTTTGCCGACCTGCTGGAGCGCCACAAGCTCGCTCCCGGCTCGTTCTGCCTGGAGATCACCGAGAGCGCGATCATGGACGATCCGGTGCGCGCCCAGAACACGCTGGAGCGCCTGAGCGCGATGGGCGTGGACCTGTCGATCGACGATTTCGGCACCGGCTATTCGTCGCTGGCGTATCTGAAGCGGCTGCCGGTCAATGAACTGAAGATCGACAAGTCCTTCGTGCTGAACATGGAGAACGACATCGGCGACACCAAGATCGTGCGCTCGACCATCGACCTCGGTCACAACATGGGCCTGCGCGTGGTGGCCGAGGGCATCGAGAGCGAAGCCGTATGGCGCCTGCTGGCCGAACTGGGGTGCGACCAGGGACAGGGCTACTTCATGAGCCGTCCGATCCCCGGCGACCAGTTCATTTCCTGGCTGGAGACGTGGCAGGCGCCGGCCGCCATCGCCACCGACGACGTCAGCTACGCCAAATAAAAAATGTCCTGGCTTCCGGCCTAACGTTTCAAATTTGCTAAACTTCACGTTATGATCTGTGTTCCTGAACCTTACTTTGATACGGATCACACATGCAACGACGTTTATCGCTATTGGCCTCCCTGATATTGTCGCAAGCCTCCGCCCTGGCGCAAACCTGCCCGGCCCCCGGCGCAACGCTGAACTACCCGATCACCCGCACCGTGGACCAGCAGGACAACTACCACGGCACCACCATCGCCGATCCCTACCGCTGGCTGGAAGACGCCAACAGCGACGAGACCCACGCCTGGGTCGAGGCGCAGAACAAGCTGACGCAGGGCTACCTGTCGCAGATCCCGGGCCGCGGCGCGATCAAGTCGCGCCTGACCAAGCTGTGGAACTTCGAGCGCTTCAGCGTGCCGTTCAAGGAAGGCGGCCGCTATTTCTACAGCCGTAACGACGGGCTGCAGAATCAGTCGGTGCTGTACACGATGAAGACGCTGGCCGACGTGCCGCGCATGCTGCTCGATCCGAACACGCTGGCCGCCGACGGCACCGTGGCGCTGGCCGGCCTGGCCGTCAGCCCGAACGGGCGTTACCTGGCCTACAGCACCGCGGCATCCGGCTCCGACTGGAACGAGATCAGGGTGCGCGACATCGACAGCGGCAAGGACACCGACGACATCATCAAGTGGGTCAAGTTCTCCAGCACCGCATGGCTGCACGACGGTTCCGGCTTCTTCTACAGCCGCTACGACGAGCCGAAGGAAGCGACCAAGCTGGCCGACGTCAACTACTTCCAGAAGCTGTACTTCCACAAGGTCGGCACGCCGCAAAGCGCGGATACGCTGGTCTACGACCGGCCGGACCACAAGGACTGGGGCTTCGGCGCCGAAGTGAGCGAGGATGGCAAATACCTGGTGATCACCGCGTCGCAGGGCACGGAGAACAAGAACCGCGTCTACTACAAGGAGCTGTCGCGCAAGGACGCCAAGGTGGTGCCGCTGCTGGAGGACTTCGACGCGGCCTATAACTTCATCGGCAACGACGGTTCCGTGTTCTGGTTCCGCACCGAGCGCAACGCGCCGCGCGGCCGCATCATCAGCATCGACACCCGCAAGCCGGGCGTGTTGAACTGGAAGCAGATCGTGCCCGAGAGTGGCAACACGATGGTGTCCGCATCCATCGTCAACAACCAGCTGCTGGTTGATTACCTGAGCGATGCGCACAGCCTGGTCAAGGTGTTCGACCTCAAAGGCAAGCCGCTGCACGATATCGAACTGCCGGGCCTCGGCTCGGCCGGAGGCTTCAACGGCAAGCGCGCCGATACCGAAACCTTCTACTCGTACACCAGCTTTACCACGCCGTCGACCATCTACCGCTACGACCTCAAGGCCAATAAGAGCAGCGTGTACCGCCAGCCGAAGGTGGACTTCGACCCGGCTTTGTTTGAGACACGCCAGGAATTCTTCACCAGCCGCGATGGCACCAAGGTGCCGATGTTCATCGTGTCGAAGAAGGGTCTGAAGCTGGACGGCAGCAATCCTACTTACTTGTACGGCTACGGCGGTTTCAATATCTCGCTGACGCCGTCGTTCTCGGTCGCCAACCTGGCGTGGCTGGAAATGGGCGGCGTCTACGTGATGGCCAACCTGCGCGGCGGCGGCGAGTACGGCGAATCGTGGCATGCGGCCGGCACCAAGCTGCAGAAGCAGAATGTGTTCGACGATTTCATCGGCGCGGCCGAATGGCTGATCGAGCACAAGGTCACGTCGCCGGCCAAGCTGTCCATCGGCGGCGGCAGCAACGGCGGCCTGCTGGTCGGTGCGGCGATGACGCAGCGTCCCGAATTGTTCGCGGCGGCGATCCCGCAGGTCGGCGTGATGGACATGCTGCGCTTCCACAAGTTCACCATCGGCTGGGCCTGGACTTCGGACTATGGCTCGTCCGACAACGCCGACGAATTCAAGGCGCTGGTCAAGTACTCGCCGCTGCACAACCTGAAGAAGGGCACCTGCTATCCGGCGACCATGATCACCACCGCCGATCATGACGACCGCGTGGTACCGGCCCACAGCTTCAAGTTCGCCGCGACCGCGCAGGCCGATCAGGCGCCGGGCGGCGCGCCCATCCTGATCCGTATCGACAGCAAGGCCGGCCACGGCGCCGGCAAGCCGACCACCAAGCAGATCGAGGAAGTGGCGGACCGCTGGGGCTTCCTGAGCCGCGCGCTGAAGATGGACGGCGCCGCTGAAGGCGTCAAAGCGGCGGGCCAGCAGTGAGGGCCGCGCCAGCCGCCGGGCCGCTGCTGCTCGCCATTTTGATGTCGGGCGCGGCACCGGTGGTTGGCGCCGCCGCTTCGCCTTCGGCCGTTTCGTCCACGGCGCCGGCTGCCAGGCAGATCGCCGACGTCACGCGCGGCATGCAATCGCAGCCGGGCTTCATCGACGTCTGGCGCGATACCGACAAGGGCAGGGTGCTGCTGTCGGTGGCCGCGTTGAACCAGCCCTTCCTGCTACTGAGTTCCTTGCCTTACGCACTGGGCTCGAACGACGTCGGCCTCGATCGCGGCCAGCCGGGCGAGATGCGCATGGCGCACTTTGAAAAACGTGGCGCCAGGCTGTTCCTGGTCCAGGAAAACACCAACTTCATCGCCGCTTCGCCGGACAAGGACGAACGCGCCGCCGTGCAGGAATCCTTTGCCAGCGCCGTACTGTGGTCCGGCGACATTCTCGCCGCTGATGGCGGGCGTCATCTCATCGACTTCTCCAGCTTCCTGCTGGCCGACCGTCACGGCGTCGTCGCGCGCCTGACGGCCGCCAAGCAGGGCGCCTACCAGGTAGATGCCACGCGTAGCGCTGTGCTGGCGGAAGAGGCCAAGGCCTTCCCGGACAACATCGAACTGGAGTCGCTGCTGACCTTTGCCGGTCCCGGACAGGCCGAGTATGTGCGCCAGGTTGGCGCCGATCCCGCCAGCCTGTCGCTGCGCCAGCGCATCAGCATGGTGCGCCTGCCCGAGGTGGGTGAAAAAGCCGGCGGCTGGCAGCCACGCGCCTACCATCCATATTCCGGTGGCTTCGACACCAGCTACTACGACTTCGCCACGCCGCTCGCCAGCAGCATCGACGTTCACTGGCAAGTACGGCACCGCCTTGAAAAGACCGATCCGTCGGCGGCGGTGAGCACCGTCAAGAAGCCCATCGTCTACTACGTCGACCGCGGCGCGCCGGAGCCCGTGCGCTCGGCATTGATCGCCGGCGCCTCGTGGTGGGCCAGCGCCTTCGAGAAGGCCGGCTTCAAGGACGCCTACCGCGTCGAGCTGCTGCCCGAGGGCGTCGATGCGATGGACATCCGCTACAACGTCATCCACTGGGTACACCGCGCAACGCGCGGCTGGTCCTACGGGAACGCGCTGGCCGATCCGCGTACCGGACAGATTATCCGCGGCGCCGTCACGCTGGGTTCGCAGCGCGTGCGCCAGGACATCCTGATCGCCGAAAGCCTGCTTGCCCCGTACGGCAAGAACGCTCCGGCCGACAAGCAGAAGCTGGCCGAGGAAATGGCGCTGGCCCGACTGCGCCAGCTGGCCGCGCATGAAGTGGGACACACGCTGGGCTTCGCCCATAATTTCGCGGCCAGCCGCATGGGCAACGGCAACGGCTCGGTGATGGATTACCCCCATCCGATACTGAAGCTTGACGCCAGGGGCAATGTCGATCTGGCGGATGCCTATGGCGTCGGCGTCGGGCCGTGGGACGACTACATCGTCAAATACATCTACGGCGACTTTGGCGGCGGCACTCAGGAACAGGCGGCGCTGGCCAAGCTGCGCGCCGATGCGCGCGCAGCCGGCATGCCGTACTCCAGCGACCAGGACGACCGCTCGCCAGGCTCCAGCCATCCCGACGGCCTGTTGTGGGACTTCGGACCGGACTCGATCAAGACCTGGGACCAACTGGGCGCCGTCCGCCAGCGCGCGCTGCAAACCTTCTCGGTGGATGTGCTGCCGGACGCCCGCCAGATCGGCGAGCTGGAAGCGCGGCTGGTCCCTGTCTACCTGCTGCAGCGCTATCAGGGCGAAGCGGTGGCGCGACTGATCGGCGGCGGAGATTTCGATTACACCAGCGCGGGCGACGTCAAGGCCGGCCTGGGCAAGGCTGGCATCAAGGCCACGCCAGCGGCGATTCAGCGCCAGGCTTTGAACCGCCTGGCCGACAGCCTGCGCGCCGAATACCTGGCGCTGCCGGCCGGCGTGCTGGACGTCCTGACGCCGCCGGCGATGGGCCATGAACGCAGCCGCGAATACTTCGCCACCAATATGGGTTCGGTGTTCGACGCCTTCTCGATCGCCGAGGCGGGCGCCGCGCAAACGGCCGGCTTCCTGCTGGACGCCAACCGTATCAACCGCGTCGCCTGGCAGCACGCGCGCGACGCGCAACAGCCCGGCGTGCAGGAAGTGCTGTCGTTGCTGCTGCAAAAAACCTGGAAGCGCGAGCCGGTGCCGGCCTCGGTCGTCGGAGGCGAAGCGGTGCAGTTGGCGGCCGACTGGGTG
The DNA here is from genome assembly GCF_964254095.1 of Duganella sp. LjRoot269. NCBI lineage: Bacteria > Pseudomonadati > Pseudomonadota > Betaproteobacteria > Burkholderiales > Oxalobacteraceae > Duganella > Duganella sp. LjRoot269. Next base: position 3,625,599 of record NZ_CAXUSL020000001.1, read on the forward strand.
CTGGCCGACGCCATGCTGAACCTGCTGGACGGCGGCAAACTGCATCCACAGGTGGCGGCGGAGGTGCGGCAATCGGTGCGCGAGCTGGCGCAGTGGCTGCAAAAGAATCCCGGCAAAGGTGTCACGGCCGGCAGCCGCAAGCAGGCGGCCGAGCTGATTGCCGGCTATCTGGCCGATCCGCGCAGCGTCAAACTGCGGGCCTTGCCTGCTGTGCCTCCGGGAGCTCCGATCTGATCTGCACCAAAATGATGCCATCTTTCGGTGCGCACGACGGTGGTGCGAAGTATTCACCAAAACAAAACCCAGCGAAATCAGTCACTTAAAATTTGCACCAAAGTGGAACGAATATTGCTTTTACTCATATTCGTTTTTAACTTTTGCATTATTTTGGGGAGTAATCTTGATGGGTGGATACAAAGACGGCGCCGACGCATTGTTCATTTTGCTCGGCGCCATCATGATTTTGGCCATGCATGCCGGCTTCGCGTTTCTGGAGCTGGGCACGGTGCGCAAGAAAAACCAGGTCAACGCGCTGGTCAAGATCCTGGTGGATTTTGCGGTGTCGACGATTGCGTACTTTTTTGTCGGCTACAGCATCGCCTATGGCGTCAATTTCTTCTCCTCGGCCGACGTGCTGGCTGCCAAAAACGGCTATGAGCTGGTCAAGTTCTTCTTCCTGCTGACCTTTGCGGCGGCGATTCCTGCGATTATCTCGGGCGGCATCGCCGAGCGGGCGCGCTTCCATCCGCAGCTGGTCGCCACCGCGCTGCTGGTCGGCTTTGTCTACCCATTCTTTGAAGGCATCGTCTGGAACCACCGCTTCGGCGTGCAGCAATGGCTGGCCTCCGCCTTCGGCGCCGAGTTCCACGATTTCGCCGGTTCGGTGGTGGTGCATGCCGTCGGCGGCTGGGTCGCGCTGCCGGCCGTGCTGCTGCTGGGCGCCCGCCGTGGACGCTATATGAAGAACGGCGCCATCGCCGCCCATCCGCCGTCGTCGATCCCTTTCCTGGCGCTGGGCGCGTGGATTCTGACGGTGGGCTGGTTCGGCTTCAACGTCATGAGCGCGCAGGCGCTGGACAAGATGAACGGCCTGGTGGCCGTCAATTCGCTGATGGCGATGGTCGGCGGCACGCTGGTCGCGCTGTTGATGGGCAAGAACGATCCCGGCTTCGCCTACAACGGGCCGCTGGCCGGCCTGGTGGCGGTGTGCGCCGGCTCGGACCTGATGCACCCGCTGGGCGCGCTGGCCACCGGCGCCATCGCCGGCGGTGTGTTCGTCTGGATGTTCACGCTGGCGCAGAACAAATGGAAGATCGACGACGTGCTGGGAGTGTGGCCGCTGCACGGCCTGTGCGGCGCGTGGGGCGGTATCGCGGCGGGTATCTTCGGCCAGAAAGCCCTGGGCGGCATCGGCGGCGTGTCGCTGGCGGCGCAGCTGGGCGGCACCTTGCTCGGCGTGGCGATCGCCCTGATCGGCGGCTTCGCCATCTACGGCCTGCTGAAAGCCACGCTCGGCCTGCGTCTCGATCCGGAGGAGGAGTTCCAGGGGGCCGACCTGTCGATCCACCGCATCACATCGACTCCGGAGCGGGAGTCGAATTGGTAACCAATTAACGGTGTATCACCACCAGCAGCGCCTTCGCCTCGGTCTTGCCGACGTTGCGGATGATGTGCTGCTGGTCACCCGGGTAGCGCGCCGTGCTGCCCAGCTTGACCTTCTTCTTGTCGGGTCCCACTTCCACTTCCACCGAACCGTGCAGCAGCGTCAGGTGTTCCTGCGCGCCAGGATCATGTCCCTGCGAGGCCAGTTCGCCGCCCGGCACCAGCGTCAGTTCATACCACTCATATTTGCTCGCCAGTTCCAGCGGGCCCAGGATGCGCAGCACGTAGCCGGCGTGATGGCCGGGCAGGGTAGGAATTTCGTGCGCCTCGATCACGCGGACGGTCTCCGTCTCCCGTTCGGCCGTTGCCAGCAGTTCCCCGATCTGCACTCCCAGCGCATTGGCCAGCCGCCAGGTGATGGCGATGGTCGGGTTGGCCTTCTCGCGCTCGATCTGCGACAGCATCGACTTGGAGACCCCCGCGATCCGGGACAGGTCTTCCAGGGTCAGGCCGCGCGCCAGGCGCAGCCGCTGCAGGGCGGCGCCGACTTCCGGTGGGGCGTTTGTCGAAACAGGTGTTTTCATTGTTTTATTCGGCAGATGGACTAAATTTCAATTGAATCGCCGCTGGTGCGCGGCTTGCAGAGTTCACTGGTTCTCTGTAATATTCGATATATTGAATTTGAGTTCGAAATAACGGATTTCGCATAAGACAGTGTAAACGCGGTGAAATCGTACCACACACAAGGACTATCATGACCATCCAAGCCAAAACCTCCTTCTTCAGCGGCCTGCAGCAAAACCTCGACCAGCTGCGCGAGCAGGGCCTGTACAAGCCCGAGCGTGTGCTGGCGTCGCGCCAGGGCTCGGAAGTGGTGGGCGAGGATGGCCGCACCTTGATTAATATGTGCGCCAACAACTACCTCGGACTGTCCGGCCAGGAGTGGGTGGCCCAGGCCGCGATCGACGCGACCGAGAAATACGGCTACGGCCTGTCGTCGGTACGTTTCATCTGCGGCACCCAGACGGTGCACAAGCAGCTGGAACAGGCGATCTCGAAGTTCCTCGGTACCGAGGACACCATCCTGTACGCGGCGGCCTTCGACGCCAACGGCGGCGTGTTCGAGCCGCTGTTCGATGAAAACGACGCCATCATCTCCGACGCGCTGAACCACGCCTCGATCATCGACGGCATCCGCCTGTGCAAGGCCGCGCGCTTCCGCTACACCCACAACGACATGGCCGATCTGGAAGTGCAGCTGCAGGCGGCGTCCGACAAGCGCCACAAGGTCATCGTCACCGACGGCGTGTTCTCGATGGACGGCACCATCGCCCAGCTGGACAAGATCTGCGACCTGGCCGACAAGTACGGCGCGCTGGTGATGATCGACGAATGCCACGCCTCCGGCTTCATGGGCGCGACCGGCCGCGGCACGCACGAGCACCACAACGTCATGGGCCGCATCGACATCATCACCGGCACCTTGGGCAAGGCGCTGGGCGGCGCGATGGGCGGCTTCACCTCGGCGCGCAAGGAAGTGATCGACATGCTGCGCCAGAAATCGCGTCCCTACCTGTTCTCCAACACGCTGGCGCCGTCGATCGCCGGCGCTTCGCTGGCGGTGCTGCAGCAGCTGTCGCAATCGACCGAGCTGCGCGACCGCCTGCATGAAAACACCGCTTACTTCCGCAAGGAGATCGAGCGTATCGGCTTCACCATCAAGCCCGGTACGCACCCTGTAGTTCCTGTCATGTTGTTCGATGCGCCCGTCGCGCAGAAATTCGCGGCACGAATGTATGAGCTGGGCGTTCTGCTCAGCGGCTTCTTCTACCCGGTGGTCCCGATGGGCCAGGCGCGCGTCCGTGTCCAACTGTCGGCGGCTCACACCCGCGAACAGCTGGACACCGTGCTCAAAGCATTCGAACAGGCGGGCCAAGAACTGGGCCTGCTGAAAAACTAAACATGAAAATCGTCAGGAACATAAAAATGGAACAACAACGCATCCTTGTTATCGGCGCCAACGGCCAGATCGGCAGTGAACTGGTGGAGGCCCTGGCCGCCCAGCACGGCGCGCAAAACGTCATCGCCAGCGACATCAGCCCGACCAACCTGTACAACGCGGCGCGCTACACGCCGCTGAACGTGCTGGACAAGGAAGCGCTGTCGGCGCTGGTCACGCAAGAGGGCATCACCCAGGTCTACCAATTGGCGGCCATGCTGTCGGCCACCGGCGAAGCGGCGCCGCTGAAAGCCTGGACGCTGAACATGGACGGCCTGCTCAACATCCTGGAAGTGGCGCGTGAGCGCGGCGCCATCGGCAAGCCGCTGCGCATCTTCTGGCCTTCGTCGATCGCCGCCTTCGGCCCGAACACGCCGGCCGTCAATACGCCGCAAACCACGGTGATGGATCCGACCACCATCTACGGCATCAGCAAGCTGGCCGGCGAGCGCCTGTGCGAGTACTACTTCATCAAGTATGGCGTCGACGTGCGCTCGATCCGCTACCCGGGCATCATCAGCTTCAAGTCGCCACCGGGCGGCGGCACCACCGACTACGCCATCGCCATCTTCCACTCGGCGCTGCGCGGCGAGCGCTATGAATGCTTCCTCGGCCCGCAGACCACGCTGCCGATGATCTACATGCCCGATGCCATCCGCGCCACCATCGAACTGATGGACGCGCCGGCCGAACAGGTCAAGGTGCGCTCGGCCTACAACGTGGCCGGCGTGTCGTTCAATCCGGAACAGCTGGCCGCCGCGATCACCCGCGCGCTGCCGGACTTCAAGATCGGTTACAAGCCGGACAGCCGCCAGGCCATCGCCGACACCTGGCCGCAAAGCCTGGACGACGCCACCGCGACCGCCGACTGGGGCTGGAAAGCCCGCATCGGCGTCGAGGAGATGGTGGCCGACATGCTGGCCAACGTCGATGTCCATCTGGGCAAAGCGGCGTAATTCAACACACTATAAAAAAGCGAGACAACTGATGGACATGAGCGTATTCGACCTGTTTAAAATCGGCATCGGGCCGTCGAGTTCCCACACGGTGGGACCGATGGTGGCGGCCCGCCGGTTTCTGCTCGATAGCGCTCCGCTGGACGACGTCACCGGCGTGACCGCCGAGCTGTATGGCTCGCTGGCGCTGACCGGCATCGGCCACGCGACCGACAAGGCCGTCATTCTCGGCCTGATGGGCGAAACCCCGCAGGACGTGGTGCCGACCAGCGTCGATGCGCAACTGGCGGCAGCCGAAGCCGCCGGCGAGCTGAAGCTGCTGGGCAAGCACGCGGTGCCGTTCAAGCGCGGCGTCAACCTGGTGTTCCATATGGCCGAATCGCTGGCCGAGCATCCGAACGGCATGCGTTTCACCGTTACGCGCGCCGACGGCAGCACCTTCGGCAAGGTGTATTACTCGGTTGGCGGGGGTTTCATCAAGGAGGAGGGGGAGGCACACGAGGCCGCCCCGGTGTCCGGCAGCGCGCCCGCGTCGGCCATTCCTTATCCGTTCGACACCATGGACCAGTTGCTGGCCCACGGCGAGCGCAGCGGCCTGACCATTCCGCAAATGCTGCGCACGAACGAAAACGTCAAGCGCACGGATGCGGAACTGAACGCCGGCATCGACAAGATCTGGCAGGTCATGCGCGACTGCATCGCCCACGGCCTGGAAACGCCGGGCCAGCTGCCGGGCGGCCTGAACGTCAAGCGCCGCGCCGCCAATCTGTGGAAGCAGGCCAGCGACGCCAAGGCGTCCGACAACCGCGCCAACGACTTGCCGCACGACGCGCTGCACCAGGTCAGCCTGTACGCAATGGCCGTCAACGAGGAAAACGCCGCCGGTGGCCGTGTCGTCACGGCGCCGACCAACGGTGCGGCGGGCATCATACCGGCCGTGCTGCGCTACTACGCGGAAGACTGCAAGCCCAGCGACCCGGTCACCGGCGTGCGCAATTTCATGCTGACGGCGGCCGCCATCGGCATGCTGTGCAAGCGTAACGCGTCGATCTCCGGCGCCGAAATCGGCTGCCAGGGCGAAGTCGGCGTGGCCTGCGCGATGGCTGCGGCCGGCCTGGTGGCGGCGCTGGGCGGCAGCAACAACCAGATCGAAAACGCGGCCGAAATCGGCATCGAGCATCACCTGGGCATGACCTGCGACCCGATCGGCGGCCTGGTGCAGATTCCCTGCATCGAGCGCAACGGCATGGGCGCCGTCAAGGCCATCACTGCCGCCTCGCTGGCCTTGAAGGGCGACGGCACCCACTTCGTCAGCCTCGACGAAGTGATCGAAACCATGCGCCAGACCGGCGCCGACATGCAGGCCAAGTACAAGGAAACCTCGCTGGGCGGCCTCGCCATCCACGTCATCACTGTCAATCACGCGGCTTGCTAATTCGGGCGTGCCGCGCTGCTGCCAAAATACAACAGCCCTTTTTTGCCGCAATTGTTTTGCGGAAAGGGTTTGTTGTGCACTTGCATCACAAAATTTCCCCAGAAAATGTTTTAGGCCGAATTTGCGGTAAAAATTTCTGGGCGGAATCAGAAACCCATGCATTCGAGAAAAGTTGACTCGGGGGAAATTTAAAATTTAAAATTGATAACAAAAAATCTGTCCGCAGTGATACATTAATCCTAATTCAGAAATTTTCAGGGCTTTAATATTGGCTGCAGTACTGGCCCCACTACTACTTAAAAGGTGTCTTTATGAAGATGTCGCTGAAAAAAGTCAGTGTTGTAGGCGTATTGCTTGCGGGTGTGGTGGGATGGTCGGGCGCGCAAGCGACCACTTTGGATGTGAGTGCGCCGCTGGCCCTGACCGGCACCGTAGCGCACAACAGCATCACTTATGGCCGCACCAATCCTGCGGAAACCCTGTTCACCGATACCTTTACATTTACGCTGGCCAGCCCGACCACATGGTCGACCTTCAGCGATTTCAAGGTGTCGTCGACCAGCGTCACCGGTGGACTTGACCTGTACTCCTTTACGTTGAGTGGTCCGACTGGCAGTTCCGGCAACCAGGTGCAGACCGGCACGAGCGAGCTCTGGACGCTGCCGACCTTGAGCCTGATCAATGGCAACTACACCATTACCGTGACCGGCAAGTTCCACAGCCGCGGCTCGCTGACGCTGGACGGCAAGATCGTCACTGCGGTTCCTGAGCCGGAAACCTACGGCATGTTGCTGGGCGGTTTGGGCGTACTGGGCCTGGTGGCCCGCCGCAAACGCAATGCCGGCAAAAAGTCCTGACGCGAGAATTTTCAGCCTCCTCCCATCCAACCTAAAGGCACAAACATGAATATGACCACGAAAGCGGCACTGGCTGCCGTAGCGCTCGCAGCGGGTATGTTTACCTCGTCGGCCCAGGCGACTGACTACGACTTGAATTCACTGGTCGTGGACTGGACCGCCGGTGTCGACAAGGCGTTCACCGGTGCGGCGGGCACGTTCGTCGACCACTACACATTCACCACGGATGGTTCCGGCTACCTGACCGACTCGCTGCTGCAGCAGTTGGGCATCTCCATCACGTCGTTCTCGATCCATAGCGCCGCCAGCAACGCGCTGATCGGCCCGGCCGGTTACGAGGTGTCGGCCAGCGATTCCTCCGTGGCGCAGGCTGGCTCAGGCTACTGGTATTTCTCCAATGTCGCGGTGGCGGCCAATACCGCTTACTACCTGGAAGTGGCGGGTTCCAGAGTTGCGGGTGATACCACGTATGGCTTTACGGTCAATCTGACGCCGGCGCCGGTGCCGGAACCTGAAACTTATGCCTTGCTGCTGGCCGGCCTGGGTGTGATGGGCTGGATGCGCCGCCGCAAAAGCGCATAAAAGTGTCGAGGCCGCCAAGGCCGCGCAACGCCCCGGACCGGTTCCGGGGCTTTTTTTTGTGCCATCGGCTTGCTCGCACTATAATAACCGCTCCTTTGCACCGTTCTGCCCTTTAGCCGTCAGCCCAACCGGACTTTTCTAATCTATGCAATACGTGTCTACCCGCGCCGCCGCATCGGCCGCTTCCTCGTCTTCCCAACAATTCTCCGACATCCTTCTGGGTGGCCTGGCCGTCGATGGTGGCCTGTTCCTGCCGTCGGCCTACCCGCAGGTGACCGGCGCCGAGCTCGATGCCTGGCGCCAGCTGTCCTACGCCGACCTGGCGTTCGAGATCCTGAGGAAGTTCGCGACCGACATTCCGGAAGCCGACCTGCGCGCGCTGACCGCCAAGACCTACACCAAGGAAGTCTACAAAAACGCCCGCAAAGGCGAGAAGGCCGGCCAGATCACGCCGCTGCGCGTGCTGGAAGAGGGCGACAACGGCACCAAGCTGGTGCTGCAGGCGCTGTCCAACGGCCCGACGCTGGCCTTCAAGGACATGGCGATGCAATTGCTGGGCAATCTGTTCGAATACACGCTGGCCAAGCAGGACGCGCAACTGAACATCTTCGGCGCCACCTCCGGCGACACCGGCAGCGCCGCCGAATACGCGATGCGCGGCAAGAAGGGCATCCGCGTGTTCATGCTGTCGCCGCACAAGAAGATGAGCGCCTTCCAGACCGCGCAGATGTTCTCGCTGCAGGATCCGAACATCTTCAACATCGCCATCGAAGGCGTGTTTGACGACGCCCAGGACATGGTCAAGGCGGTGTCCAACGACCTGCCGTTCAAGGCCAAACAGAAGATCGGCACCGTCAACTCGATCAACTGGGCGCGCGTCGTGGCGCAGGTGGTGTACTACTTCCGCGGCTACCTGTCGGCCACCACGTCCAACGACCAGAAGGTGTCGTTTACGGTCCCTTCGGGGAACTTCGGCAATATCTGCGCCGGCCACATCGCCCGCATGATGGGCCTGCCGATCGACAAGCTGGTTGCCGCCACCAACGAAAACGACGTGCTCGACGAATTCTTCCGCACCGGCGTGTACCGCGTGCGCAAGTCGGCCGAGACCTATCACACCAGCAGCCCGTCGATGGACATCTCCAAGGCGTCCAACTTCGAGCGCTTCATCTACGACCTGGTGGGCCGCGACGGCGACCGCACCCGCGCCCTGTTCCAGAAAGTCGAGAGCCACGGCGGCTTCGACCTGTCCGGCAAGCCTGGCAGCGACGGCGACGAGTTCAAGCTGGTGGCCAAGTACGGCTTCAAGTCCGGCAAGTCGACGCACGAGGACCGTCTGAACACGATCCGCGACGTGGCCGACGACTATGGCATCGTCATCGACACCCACACCGCCGACGGCATCAAGGTCGCGCGCGAGAACCTGGAACCCGGCGTGACGATGATCGTGCTGGAGACCGCGCTGGCGGCCAAGTTCAACGAGACCATCCTCGATGCGCTGGGCGAGGACGCCGAACGTCCGGAAGGCTTCGAGAATATCGAGGACCTGCCGCAGAAGTTCGTCGTCATGCCGCCGGACGTGGAGAAGATGAAGGCCTACATCGCGGCGAACACTGGTCTCTGAAATGACTGAATACAAGCCCAAGCCGATGCTGGCGGTCAGCGAAGCGCTGGCCCTGATGGACGCCGCCGCGCGTCCATTGGCCGACACCGAAGTCGTGTCGACGCTGTCGGCCAACGGCCGCGTGCTGGCCAAGGCGCAGGTGTCGGGCATGAACGTGCCGGGCATGGACAACACCCAGATGGATGGCTACGCGGTGCGCGCGGCCGATTGCGCCGGCGGCAACGCGGCGCTGACGGTATCGCAGCGCATCCCGGCCGGCCATGTCGGCCAGCCTTTGCTGCCGGGGACCGCGGCGCGCATCTTCACCGGCGCGCTGATACCGGAGGGCGCGGACGCCGTCGTCATGCAGGAGCAGTGCGAGTTGGTCGGCAATATCGTCACCATCAAGCATGCGCCGAAATCCGGCGAGTGGATACGCCGCGCCGGCGAGGACATCACCAACGGCAGCGTGATCCTGCCGGCCGGCACGCGCCTGCGCAGCCAGGAACTGGGTTTGGCGGCTTCGGTTGGGCTGGCGGAGTTGCCGGTCAAGCGCAAGCTGCGCGTGGCCGTGTTCTTCACTGGCGACGAACTGACGATGCCGGGTGAGCCGCTGGCGCCTGGCGCCATCTACAATTCCAACCGCTTCACGCTGCGTGCGCTGCTGGAAAACCTGGGCTGCGAAATCAGCGATTTCGGCATCGTGCCGGACTCGCTGGAAGCGACCCGCTCGGTGCTGCGCGAATGCGCGCGGAAGAATGACCTGATCATCACTTCCGGCGGCGTCTCGGTCGGCGAGGAGGATCACATCAAGCCGGCGGTGGAGGCGGAAGGCAAGCTGAATATGTGGCAGATCGCCGTCAAGCCGGGCAAGCCGCTGGCGTTCGGCGAAGTGGGGCAGGCGTTCTTTGTCGGACTACCCGGCAATCCGGTGTCGAGCTTCATCACCTTCCTGATGTTCGTGCGCCCGTTCGTGCTGCGGCTGCAGGGCGTGGAAGGCGCGCTGGCGCCGCGCGCGTTTGCGATGCGGGCCGACTTCAACTGGCCGAAGGCGGACAAGCGCAACGAGTTCCTGCGCGTGCGCATCAACGTCGCCGGCGGCCTCGAACTGTTCAGCAACCAGAGCTCCGGCGTGTTGACGTCGACCGTGTGGGGCGATGGCGTGATCGACAATCCGCCCGGCCAGACCATCGCGGCCGGCGACACGGTTCGATTTATACCGTTTAGCGAGTTAATGCACTGATGGCCGTTACCGTAAAATTTTTCGCCAGCGTGCGCGAGGCGCTGGGCGCGTCGTCCGAGACGCTGGAACTGCCGGCTGGCGTTGCCACCGTCGGCGAACTGCGCGCGCACCTGGCTGCGCGTGGCGAGGCATGGAACAAGGCGCTGGGCAGTCCGGCGCTGCGCATGGCCTGCAACCAGGTCATGTGCGGCGCCGATGCCGCCGTGGCCGACGGCGCCGAAGTGGCGTTCTTCCCGCCGGTCACCGGCGGCTGACCGCCTCCGGTCAGGCGCCCGGTTTTTTCGGCTTGGCGCCGGCGTCGAAGCTGTCGCACACGGCGCAGGCCTGGTTGCTGCGGTAGCGGCGCCAGGCGGCGTAGGTGAAGATGGCGGCGGCAACCAGCGCCCAGACGGCGGCGCTCAGGTAGTCGTCGCGCGAGGTCGAGCCCTTGAACCACTCCACGGCCGCCAGTATCGCAAACAACGGCACCGCCGCCAGCAGATAGCGTTTAATCCAGAATAGCGCGCCCATTTTGTCTCCTGTAATGAGTATCGGATCGAGTCCATGCAGTCTAGTTTGACACCTTTTCGCGTCGCCGTCATCGGCGGCGGTCCCGCCGGCCTGATGGCCGCCCAAACGCTGGCGCAGGGCGGGGCGCAGGTGGACCTGTATGACGCGATGCCTTCGGTCGGCCGCAAGTTCCTGCTGGCCGGTCGCGGCGGCATGAACATCACGCACGCCGAGCCGTATGCCGATTTCGTCACCCGCTACGTGGCGGAAGGAGGAGTGCCGGCGTTGCGCGGCATGCTCGACGCGTTCGGCCCGCAGGACGTGCGCGACTGGGTGCACGGGCTGGGCGTGGACACCTTTGTCGGCACCTCGGGCCGCGTGTTCCCGACCGATATGAAGGCCGCTCCGCTGCTGCGCGCGTGGCTGCACCGCCTGCGCGAAAGCGGTGTGCAATTCCACATGCGCCACCGCTGGCTGGGCTGGCGCGACGACGCGCTGGCGCTACAAACGCCGGACGGCGAGCTGCTGGTACGCGCCGACGCGGCGGTGCTGGCACTGGGCGGCGGCAGCTGGGCGCGGCTGGGCTCGGACGGCGCGTGGCTGCCTTTGCTGGTGGCGCGCGGCGTCGGCGTGGCGCCGCTGGTGCCGGCCAATTGCGGCTTCGACGTGGCGTGGAGCGAGCATTTCAGCAGCCGCCATGCGGGCGAGCCGCTGACCACGGTCGCCATCATCTCCACCGGCGCGGACGGCAAGCCGTTCCGCAAGCAGGGCCAGTTTGTCGTCACGCAGGGCGGCGTCGAGGGCAGCTTGATCTACGCCCTGTCGGCCGCCTTACGCAACCAGATCGCCGCCGACGGCAGCACCATCATCCACCTTGACCTGCTGCCGGACTTGCCGGCGCAGCGCGTGGCGGACGAGGTGGCGCGGCCGCGCGGCGCGCGCTCGATGGCGAGCCATCTGCAAAGCCGTCTTGGCATCAAGGGCGTGAAAGCGGGGCTGCTGCGCGAGTGTTTGAGCAAGGAACAGTACGGCGACGAAGAGGAGCTGGCGCGCGCCATCAAGATGCTGCCGGTGCGCCTGCTGCGTCCCCGGGCCATCGATGAGGCGATCAGCAGCGCGGGCGGAGTGCGTTGGGAGGCGCTGCAGGGAACGATGCTGAAGGCTGCGCCGGGCGTGTTCGTCGCCGGCGAGATGGTCGACTGGGAAGCGCCGACCGGCGGCTATCTGCTGACAGCCTGCCTGGCCGGCGGCCAGGCGGCGGGACGCGATGCCCTGGCCTGGCTGGCGGCTGGCTGAATTATTCCCAGGTCACGTCGCCCGAACCGGTGCGGCTGACGTTGCGGTTGTCCGGATTGCCGGACACGCGGATGTCGCCGCTGCCGCGCAGGGTCAGGTCGGCCGACTGCTTGGCGAACACCTGGCTGGTGCCCGAGCCCTTCAGGTTCACGGTCACCTTTTCGGATGCCAGGTGGCGCGCATCGAGGTCGCCGGAGCCGGTCAACTCCGCGTTCAGCGTCTTGCAGCTGCCCGACGAGGTGATCTGCCCCGAACCCACCATTTCCAGCTCGACGTTCTCGCTGCTGCCGGAGTTCAGGGTCAGGTGTCCGCTGCCATGGGTGCCGGCGCTCAGCTCGCGGTAACGGCCGTTGAAATTCAGATTGCCCGAACCGTGCAGCTGCAGGTCCAGCTTGTCGCCGTTGAAGCCGCTGACTTTGGTGTCACCGCTGCTGCGCACCACCAGCTCCTCCAGCTGCGGCAGCACCAGCTCCACCTGCAGCGGATGGCGCGGGTTGAGCAGCATCCCCTTGGTGCCGATGTGCAGGTCGCGGCCATCCTGGATGGTCTCGATATTGGCCAGCGAGCGCTGCTCGCCGCGCACCTTCAGCGACGCCACCGGACCCTGGGTCAGCGTCAGGTCGATCGGTCCGCTCAACTCGATGGCGGTGGCCATGGCGTCGACCTTGCGCGTCTCGCCGCCCAGCGCTCGGCCGGCCGAACTGGTGGGGCTGGTGCTGCCGTAGGCTTTCAGCATGCTGTAGGACACGCCGATCAGCACAAACGACAGCACCAGCAGGCTGGTTCCGATTTTCAGTAAAGCGCGCATGTTCAAACCTCCTTAACGGCCGCGCAGCAGCGATACATTCATCGCCACATAGCGTTTGATGCCTATCATCGTGTAGCGGGTCAGCACGATGCTGACCAGGCACAAGCCTATGCCGCCCAGGATCATGCCGAAGCCGATCAGCGACTGGCTGGTGCGGGCGCCGTTGTCAAAATCCGTGGTGATGTGCAGATCGCCGCCGGCCACCGCCTCGGCGCGGTTCAGCAGGCGTCCGCTGCGGCTCAGGCCGTCGTCCTCGGCGGCCGCTTCCGGGCTGACCGGGTCCTTGCTGACCTGGAAGCCCATGCTGTTGATCGCCAGCCGCCAGCCTTCGGCCGCCTGTTCCTCTTCCTGGGTGTCGAAGCGCGAGTTGGTGAATTCGATCACGTGGCGCAGCGGGCCTTCCAGCGCCAGCTCGTTCTGGCCGGACAGGCCGCTGGCGACCAGCGCCACGCCGCCGATGTAGAACGCGAAGGCCGAGGCATACACCGCCGCCAGCAGGCAGCCGTACACCATCGCCGGGATTACCATGAACAGGTTGAAGATGGCCAGGCCGATGAAGGACACCACCACGCGGGCGGCGTTGACCGGGGTCTTTTTTTGCTCGAAGGCGGACAGGTGGGCGTTGGCGCGCAGCGTCATGGCGATCTTGCGCGGCTCGTCGAGCTCCTTGTAGACTTCTTCCTCGCTGCGGCCGGCCACCAGGCCGTCGATGAAGCGCTGCTCGTAGTAGGCCAGGGTCTTGGCCACCGTTTCCGGCGGCAGTCCCTGCATGGCCTGCTTGAGCGCGTCGAGGTATTGCTGCTTGTTCATGATATCAAATACCTAATGTTTCTACGGTTGCCACAGTGTGCGCCATGGCCATCGCGCTGTCGGCCACCGGCGTCGTCTTGACGATGGCCACCGTGCTGGCCACCACGAACGCGACCAGGGCGAGGGTTTTAAGGCTGAGAGCGAGGTTCATGTTGATTCCAATATATTGCTTTTGTCGATGGTGCTACTGTACGCAGACGCTCGTCCAGATGCCACCGGCATGTGACAGGCTGCATAAATAGCGGATCAGGCGACAAAAACGGGGGACTAGATGGTAGTCCTCCTGAGCACGCCGGCGGCGGCGGCGACGCCGCTGCGCACCGCCGATTCCAGCGTGGCCGGGTAGTCGCCCGCCGTGTAGTCGCCGGCGATGGCCAGCCCCGCCAGGCCGCTGGCGTTGCCCGGGCGAACCAGTCCCGGCGTGCAGGCGTAGGTGGCGCGCTTCTCGGTGATGACCTTGAACCACTCGGGCCGGCCCAGCTCCGGCCGCTGGAACACGGCCGCCAGCTGCACCGCGACCGCCTCGGCCAGCAAATCCTGGCTCTGGCCGGCCGCCTCGCCGGAGGCGCTGACGACCACCGCCAGCAGGCCGGCCTGGGCCTCGTCCAGCTGGCCGCGGTCGAACACGAACTGGCCCCACTGGTAATTGTGCGGATCGTCCAGCAGCGCGTAGAAGGGCAGGCCCAGCCGGGTGGCGCGGTCGTATTGCAGGTAGCAGGTGGTGATGGCTTCCGGCTCGAACGCGGTCAGCTGCCGGCACAGCGCGCTGGTGTCGGCGCCGGGCATGTCGTGCAGCAGCGTGGCGGCCTGGCTGGCGCCGGTGGCCAGCACCACGCCGCTGAAATAGGTGCTCCATTGCCCGCCGACCGCCGCGCCGCTCACTTCCAGCTGCCACAGGCGGTTTTCGATCGGGCGTATCGCCTGCACCTTGGCGCCGCCGCGCACCGAGCCGCCATGCGCCTCGACAAAGGCGCCGGCCGCTTCCGGCAGCAGCGCGGACAGGTCGGCGCGCGGCAGCAGCATGTCCGAGGCGCTGCGTCTGGCGCCCAGGCTGTCGCGCAGCACGTTGAGGAAGATCTGCGCCGAGGCGCGTTCCGGCGGCGTGTTCAGCGCGGCCAGGCACAGCGGGCGCCACATCAGCTGGATCAGGCGCGGCGTCTGGTCGAAGCGTTGCAGCAGCTCGCTGACGCTGCAATCGGTGTGCAGGCGCCAGCCCATCCAGCGCGCGGTGGTCGAGAAGCGCGCCAGGCTCAGCTTGTCGTCCCGCCGCAGGCCCTTGGCGCGCAGCAGCGCCAGCGCCAGGTGCAGCGGCGCCGGCAGGCGCGGGGCGACGAAATCCATGCCGCCGCTGCCGGGCGGGTAGCGCATCTGCAGCGGCAGCGACAGCAGGGTCTGGTCGCGGTCGACGCCGGTCAGCTTCATCAGCCGCAGCGTTTCGCTGTAGGCGCCCAGCAGGATGTGCTGGCCGTTGTCGAGATGGGCGCGGTCGGTGTCGACGCGGCGGGCGCGGCCGCCGAGGGTGCGCGCCGCTTCAAACAGCGTGACCTTGTAGCCGGCGCGCGCCAGCTCGACGGCGGCGGCGCAGCCGGCCCAGCCGCCGCCGACCACCGCGACCGAGCGCGACGTCAGGCCCGGCTCGGTCCTGGCGTCGCCGCGCTTGTCCACGCCGTCGTTAGCCACGGATATAGGTCTTCCACGCCAGCCAGAGCTTGCGGATGGGCGTGAGCGAGATGCGCTGCGTGAGCACGTGGTAGCCGTCGGCTTCCACTTCGGTCAGCAGCGTGCGGTAGATGGCGGCCATCATCAGGCCGGGACGCTGGGCGCGGCGGTCTTCCTTCGGCAGCAGCGCGAACGCTTCGTCGTAGGCCTTCTGGGCGCGGGCGACCTGGAAGGCCATCAGCTTTTCGAAGTTGTCCGTGTGGCGCGCGTTGAGCAGGTCGGCGGCGGTCACGTTGAACTGCTGCAGCTCGTTGATCGGCAGGTAGATGCGGCCCTTGCGCGCATCTTCGCCGACGTCGCGGATGATGTTGGTCAGCTGGAAGGCGTGGCCCAGCTTTTCGGCGTATTGCAGCGTCTCCGGCCGGGTCGCGCCGAAGATGCTGGCCGACAGGATGCCGACCACGCTGGCCACGTGCCAGCAATACGTGGTCAACGCCGGGTAGTCCAGGTAGCGGGTCTGGTTCAGGTCCATCTCCATGCCGTCGATGATGGCTTGCAGATGCTGCTGTTCCAGCTTGTAGACGCTCAGGTGCGGTTGCAGCGCCTGCGTGACGGGATGGGTTTGCTTGCCCTCGTACATGTTGGCGATTTCCTTGCGCCACCAGGCCAGCTTGATGCGGGCCACCGATTCGTCGGTGCATTCATCGACGGTGTCGTCCACTTCGCGGCAAAATGCGTACAGGGCGGTGATGGCGCGGCGACGTTCCGGCGGCAGGAACAGGAAGCTGTAGTAGAAACTGGAGCCGCTTTGGGCGGTCTTTTGCTGGCAGTAGTCGTCGGGAGACATGGATAAAAAAGCAAGGGTTACTCGAAGCCGCTATTCTATAGTGTTCAGTGCACGGATGGGGGCGATGCGGTAGAGTCTCAATTCCTTATTTGACGGTTTATCAAGAGGCAGGTTCAACATGATCCATATCCGGGAGATCGACCATATCGTTTTGCGAGTGAGCGATCTGCAGCGCATGCTGCATTTTTACTGCGAGGTGCTGGGCTGTCCGGTCGAGAAGCGGCAGGAGGAAATCGGCCTGATCCAGGTGAGGGCGGGCAGTTCGCTGATCGACCTGGTGCCGGTGGACGGCAAGCTGGGCAGGATGGGCGGCGCGGCGCCGGGCGCCGAGGGCCGCAATATGGACCATTTCTGCCTGCGCGTGGAGCCGTTCGACGCCGACGCGATCCGCGCCCATCTGAGCGCGCACGGCGTGCAGGCCGGCAAGGTCGAATCGCGCTACGGCGCGGAGGGCGAGGGGCCGTCGATCTACATTACAGACCCGGAAAACAACGTGGTCGAGCTGAAAGGCCCGCCCGCGGGCAACGCAGCCTGATATTTCGCGACACCCACTGCCGACTTCAATACAATCGGTTGATGATTCCCGGCAGGAGAAGGCTATGCGTATCGAGCAATTCAAGGCCATGACGGTGGCGCAGGTATCCGATTTCGCACTACCCGCCGGAGCCGATCTGCTGCTGGTGTTCGGTGCCCGGGCGCTGCTGCAGTCCGGGGAACTGTTTCCCGTCTTGCGCGCGGCCTGTCCCGACGCGGTGATCGCCGGCTGCAGCACGGCCGGCGAGATTTGCGGTACCGAAGTGCTGGACGGCAGCATCGTGCTGACCGCCGTCAGCTTCTCCGCGACCCGGGTGGCCATGGTGGCGGTGCGGCTGGAACTGGCGGCGGACAGCCGCCAGGCCGGCGAGTCGCTGTCGCGCCAGCTGCTGGGCGAACACCTGCGCCATGTGCTGGTGCTGTCGGACGGCCTGGGCGTCAACGGTAGCGAACTGGTGCAGGGCTTGCGCGCCTCGCTGCCGTCCGGCGTCAACGTGACGGGCGGATTGGCCGGGGATGGCGCCGATTTCGGCGAGACCGTGGTGCTGGCCGATGCGGCCGCCGCCGGCCACACCATCGCCGCCATCGGTTTTTACAGCGAGGCCTTGCATGTCGGCTACGGCTCGCTAGGCGGCTGGGATGCCTTCGGGCCGGAACGCCGCATCACGCGCGCCGACGGCAACGTGCTGTACGAACTTGACGGCGAGTCGGCGCTGAGCCTGTACAAGACCTACCTCGGCAAGCAGGCCGACGGCCTGCCTTCGTCGGCGCTGCTGTTCCCGCTGGCGCTGCACCTGCCCGGCACCGACACCTACGTGGTGCGTACCATCCTTGGCGTCGACGAGGCGCAGCAAAGCATGACCTTCGCCGGCGACATGCCGGTCGGTTCGCACGCGCAGCTGATGAAGGCCAATTTCAACCGCCTGGTCGACGGCGCCATCGCCGCGGCCGACGACACGCTGTCCCAGCTGGACGGCCGCGCGCCCGAGCTGGCGATCCTGATCAGCTGCATCGGCCGCAAGCTGGTGCTGCAGCAGCGCATCGAGGAGGAGACCGAGGGCGTGGCCGACGTGCTGGGGCCGCAGGCCACGCTGGCCGGCTTTTACTCCTACGGCGAGATCGCGCCGCACAGCGCGCTGACCCGCTGCGAGCTGCACAACCAGACCATGACCGTCACCACCTTCAGCGAGGATTGAGGCATGCATCCGCTGCTGGCGCGCCAGCTGAAGAAGTTTTGCCGCGACGGCCAGGTCGACCTCGAGGGCCTGAGCAAGGCGGTCGACGATGCCTACGCGGGTTTCGAGAACGACAGGCTGCTGATCGAGAATTCGCTGGAACTCATGTCGCAGGAGCTGGGCAAGCGCAACCGCCAGCTGGCCGAGCAGCTGGAAGACAAGCAGCGGATGATGGACCAGCTCAGCAGCAGCAACACCGAGCTGCGCGAGCTCAACAGCAAGCTGGAGGCGACCCGCAACCAGCTGCTGCAGTCGGACAAGATGGCGTCCATCGGCCAGCTGGCGGCCGGCGTGGCGCACGAGATCAACAACCCGATCGGCTACATCAATTCCAACTTCGCCACCTTGCAAAGCTACGTGGGCCAGCTGTTCGAGATGCTGCGCGCATATGAGGATGCGGAAGGCGCCATCGCTGCGGCCGAGGTGCTGTCCCGGATCAGCGAGTTGCGTCATGAGATCGACCTCGGCTATTTGCGCACCGATATCCCGCAGCTGATGGCCGAATCGCGCGAAGGACTGGAGCGGGTGCGCCGCATCGTGCAGGACTTGAAGGATTTCTCGCACGCGGACGCACAGCGCGAGTGGCAATGGTTCAACCTGCACCACGGAATGGACTCGACCTTGAACATCGTCGCCAACGAAATCAAGTACAGCGCCGACGTGGTCAAGGAGTACGGCGACATCCCGGACATCGAATGCCTGTCCTCGCAGATCAACCAGGTGGTGATGAACCTGGTGGTCAACGCCGCCCACGCGATCCGGCCGGGGCGCGGGCAGATCACGCTGCGCACCGGTACCGAGGGCGACCATGTCTGGTTTTCCGTCAGCGACACCGGCAGCGGCATCGCGCCGGAACACCTGGACCGCATCTTCGATCCCTTCTTTACCACCAAGCCGATCGGCAAGGGCACGGGGCTGGGCCTGTCGGTGACTTACGGCATCGTGCAAACCCATTGCGGACACATCGAGGTCGACAGCGCGCCGGGCCAGGGCACCACCTTCCGCGTGGTGTTGCCGATACACCATCCCGTGAACCCCGCCGACCGGGAGGCAACGGCGGAGTGAGCCCTTGCGGGTCTAATTGCGCCGCACCTGAGGTATCGCCTGCGATACAATGCGTTACATTTTCATCAGAACGATTTCTTATGCGAACGTCGAACTTTGCCGCGTTGCTGGTCGTGCCGCTGTTTTGCGGATGCGACCGTGCGCCGGCGGCGAACAATATGCAGACGAAGTCCGCCACCTACTACGCCCAACATCTGGATGAGGCCGCCCGTGTGGCGGCGCGCTGCGAGCAGCTGAACGTGCAAAAGCAGCACGCGCTCAGCGTGGGGGACTACCAGGAATGGCAGATCTCGAACGAGTGGGTCAACTGCCAGACGGCGATGTCGGTGACCGAGGCGGCGGCGATTCGCGACTCGGTGAAGCAGCAGGCTTTGGCGCCTTAGCGGCGTAAGGCTTAGCTTAGCGGCGCTGGCCGGCGCGGCGGCGGCCGGGCGGGTCGGACAGCACGCGTACGATAACGTTGACCGGGATATTTCTGCGCACCAGGAACTCGGACGCAAACGCGCGCCCCCGGCTCTGCAACAGACTCACACCCAGTTCCACCACCTTTGACATTTCCGCATTCGGCCGCAACGACCGCTCTCCCACTAACATGATCTTGCCTTTCAGTTTTCTTGAAAGGTAGCATGAAGAGTAAAAATTGTGCAGAGGCAACGATTTAATCGTGCGCGGCTATTTTTGAGATGGCGAGAAGGGTGGATGTTCGCGCTCCAGCCGCCGTAACAGCGCCGCCGTGGCCTCAACCTGGCGCTGTACTTCCGCCTGAGTCGTTGCTACATCTTTGCCAGCCTGAAAGGTGGCTGTCATATTGGACAGCAGCGTGGCATTGAATGTCGCCACACCGAGTACGATGGCGATCACCGAGCTGATGCCGGTGACTGTGGCCGTGGTTTTGAGACGGCTGACGGCATGCTCCAACGCGTCGATGCGCTCCCCATGTCCATCCAGGCGTGCTGCCATGGCGTCAAGCCTGCCGTTGAACTGCGCGGCCATGGCGTCAAGCTTTCCGTTGAACTGCGCGGCCATGGCCTCAAGTCTGTCGTTGAACTGGGCTGCCATGGCCTCAAGTCTGCCATTGAACTGGGTTGCGGCGGCGTCAAATTTACCGTTTAAGATGGCAAACTGCGTTTGTGATTTCGCTTCTGCCGCAGCGGCCTTCGCGTCGATTTCTTCACGGGTGATATCGGGCATGGCTGTACTCCGGAGCCTATCTCCGAAGTATAGCGCGGCAGAGAGCACTTTCAATTGAGAGGCATCAAGCGGCGCTGAACGCGGCCTTCATCTGCTTTTTCATGCGCAGGGCCGCCCAGAAGATGGCCAGCCAGTCGCGCCGGGTCAGCTTGGGGCGGTGCAGGAAGACGTCGTACTCGACCGCCTCGATGGCGTCCAGGATGCGCAAGCCGCCTTGCACCACCATGCGCAGCTCGAAGCCGATGCGGCCGTTGAGCCGCAGGGCCAGCGGCGCGCCGCTCAGCAGCAGCGCGCGGGTGCGCTCCACCTCGAACTTCATCATCGACCGCCAGCGCGGCCGGGCGCTGGCGTGGTCCAGCGCGGCCGGCGAGATCGCGTAGCGGCTCAAATCCTCCAGCGGGATGTAAATGCGCTCCTTGTGGATGTCGATCGCCACATCCTGCAGGAAGTTGATCAGCTGCAGCGCCGTGCAGATCGCGTCCGAGTCGCGCATGTTCTCTTCATCGGCCGCGCCGTACAGGTGCAGCATCAGGAAACCGACCGGATTGGCCGAGCGCGAGCAGTAGTCCAGCAGCGTGTCGTAAGTCTGGTAGCGGCTCACCAGCACATCCTGCTTGAAGGCCGACAGCAGCTCGTGCAGCGGCTTGAGCGGCAGGCCGTGCTCGCGGATCACCTGCGCCAGGCGTTCAAACATCGGGTCTTTCCCGCTGCCGCCGGCCTCGATGTCGGCCAGCTCGGCCTCGTAGGCGTTCAGCGCGGCCAGCCGCTGCTCGGGCGTGGCGTCGCCTTCGTCGGCCAGATCGTCGGCGCTGCGGGCAAAGGCGTAGATCGCTTCTACCGCCGGGCGCAGGCGGCTCGGCAACAAAATTGAGGCGACGGGAAAATTTTCGTAGTGGTCAACCGACATATTACATGTAGCCTAAAAGCATTGTTAAAATTAATGACGCGAAAGTCATTTGCAAACGGATTTGCTCGGCTTATAATTAATTAACGGAAAGTCATTTATTTCCAACCCGTAATAGTAGTGCCATCTACACTCCAGAGCAAGCTAAAGGAATACACCGTGGTCGCCTTGAAAAAACAGCGTCAGATTTCCCCCTTCATATTGAGTCTCCTGGCCGCCGCCGCGCTGGCCGGCTGCTCCAAGCCGGTCGAAAAGACCGAGGACATCCGCCCGGTGCGCGCCATCGTGCTGGCCGGCAGCGACATCGACGTCAACGCCGAGTTTTCCGGCGAAGTGCGTCCGCGCGTGGAATCGCGGCTGGGCTTCCGCGTCGGCGGCAAGATCGTCACCCGCAAGGTCGACGTCGGTACGCTGGTCAAGCACGGCCAGGTGCTGATGCAGCTGGATCCACAGGACTTGCAATTATCGCAAGCCCAGGCGCTGGCCGGCCTGCGCGCCGCCGAAACCAACCGCGACCTGGCCAAGGCCGAGCTGAAGCGTTATCAGGAACTGCGCAGCAAGAACTTCGTCAGCCAGGCCGTGCTGGACGCCAAGGATTCCACCTACAAGGCGGCGCAGGCCAATGTCGACGCTTCCCAGGCGGCGTACCGCGGCCAGTCCAACCAGGCCGGCTATGCCAGCCTGGTGTCCGATGTGGACGGCGTGGTGACGGCGGTGGACGCCGAGGTCGGCCAGGTGGTGCAGCCGGGCACGCCGGTGGTGCGCGTGGCCAGGCAGGGCGAGAAGGAAATCGTCATCGGCTTGCCGGAAGACAAGGTCGAGACGCTGCGCCGCATCACCGACGTGCAGGTGCGCCTGTGGGCCGACCCGAAAAACGCGGTGGCCGGCAAGATCCGCGAGATTTCGCCGGTGGCCGATCCGTCCACCCGCACCTACACCGCCAAGGTGTCGATCCCGGATTCGGTGGCCGAAGCCAAGCTGGGCATGACGGCCGTGGTGCAGTTCGCCTCGAAGTCGCCGGTGCCGCAGATCAAGGTGCCGCTGACCGCGCTGTACTATGAAAAATCCGCCTCCTCGGTCTGGGTGGTGGAGGGCGGGGCCGTCAAGCTGGTGCCGGTGACCATCGCCGGCGCGGCCGGCAACGATATCGTGCTGGGCAGCGGCGTCAAGGCCGGCCAGACCGTCGTCACGGCCGGCGTCAACCTGCTCAAGCCGGGCCAGAAGGTCAAGATCCTGGGCGATGACCTGCCTGCCGCTCCCGCGCCAGCCCCTGCCATCGCCGGGACCGCCAAATGAAGGGCGGCTTCAATCTCTCACGCTGGGCGCTGGAACACATTCCGCTGACGCGCTACCTGATCGCCGTGCTGCTGATAGGCGGCATGCTGAGCTATTCCAACCTGGGCCAGGACGAGGATCCGCCGTTCACCTTCCGCGCGATGGTGGTGCGGGCCAACTGGCCGGGCGCGACCTCGCTGCAGATGGCCGAGCAGGTCACCGACAAGCTGGAGAAAAAGCTGCAGGAAACGCCGGATATCGACGAGATATCGAGCTATTCCAAGCCGGGCGAGACCACCATCATCCTGAAGCTGCGCGAATCGGCGCCGCCGAAGGAAGTGGCGCAATCGTGGTACCAGGTGCGCAAGAAGATAGGCGACATCCGCGGCACCCTGCCGCCGGGCGTGCAGGGGCCGTTCTTCAACGACGAGTTCGGCGACACCTTCGGTTCGATCTTCGCGCTGTCCGGCGACGGCTTCACTTATGCCGAGATGAAGGACTACGCCGACTTCGTGCGCCAGCAGCTGCTCGGCGTGCCGCTGGTGTCCAAGGTCGAGCTGTTCGGCGTGCAGGACGAGAAGATCAACATCGAGTTCTCGCACAAGAAGTTCGCGCAGCTGGGCATACCGTTCGAGGCCATCGTCAACCAGATCGCCACGCAGAACAGCGTCGAATCGACCGGCGTGCTGGTGACGCCGACCGACAACCTGCAGGTGCGCGTGACCGGCGCGCTGAAGACCGTCAAGGACCTGGAGGACCTGGAGCTGCGCGCCAACGGCACCACCTTCCGCCTGGGCGACTTCGCCACCATCAAGCGCGAGTACCAGGATCCGCCGGGTAACAAGATGCGCTTCAACGGCAAGGAAGTGATCGGCCTGGGCGTGTCGATGGAAAAGGGCGGCAACATCATCCAGCTCGGCAAGAGCATGGAAAAGACTGTGGCCGCGATGAAGGCCAAGCTGCCGGTCGGCATCGAGCTCGAGCGCGTGTCGGACCAGCCGGAGGCGGTCAAGGCCTCGGTCGGCGAGTTCGTGCACACGCTGATCGAGGCGGTGCTGATCGTGCTGGCCGTCAGCTTCGTCGCGCTGGGCCTGCACAGCAAGCCCAAGCTGCGGCTGGACGTGCGTCCCGGCCTGGTGGTGGCGCTGACGATACCGCTGGTGCTGTCGGTCACCTTCCTGTTCATGCGCATGCTGGACATCGACCTGCACAAGATTTCGCTGGGCGCGCTGATCATCGCGCTGGGCCTGCTGGTGGACGACGCCATCATCGCCGTCGAGATGATGGTGCGCAAGATGGAGGAGGGCATGTCGCGCTTCGACGCCGCCACCTTCGCCTACACCTCGACCGCGATCCCGATGCTGACCGGCACCCTGATCACCGTCGCCGGCTTCCTGCCGATCGGCCTGGCCAAGTCGGCGGCCGGCGAGTACACGTTCTCGCTGTTCTCGGTCAACGCGCTGGCGCTGGTCATTTCGTGGGTGGTGGCGGTGGTGTTCACGCCGTACATCGGCTATGTGCTGTTGAAAGTCAAGCCACACGCTGAAGGCGAATCCGAGCATGACCTCTTCGACACGCCGGGATTCCGAAAGTTCCGTGCCGTGGTCAACTGGTGCGTCGAATACCGCAAGACCACCATCGCGGCCACCCTGGTGATCTTCGCGCTGGGCGTGTATGGCTTCAAGTTCATCGAGAAGCAATTCTTCCCCGATTCCAGCCGTCCCGAGCTGATGGTGGAGCTGTGGACGCCGGAAGGCACGACCTTCGCCGCCAACGAAAAGCAGGTGAAGAAGTTCGAGGCCTTCATCCGCAAGCAGGAGGGCGTGGTCAGCGTGACCAGCTACGTCGGCACCGGCAGCCCGCGGTTCTACCTGCCGCTGGACCAGATTTTCCCGCAGACTAACGTGTCGCAGATCGTCGTGCTGCCGAAGGACCTGCACGCCCGCGGCGCGCTGCGCGACAAGATCGTCGCCATCTTCAAGCAGGACTTCCCCGAGGTGCGCGGCCGCGTCAAGCTGCTGCCGAACGGGCCGCCGGTGCCGTATCCGGTGCAGTTCCGCGTGACCGGCGGCGAGGTGGAGAAGGTGCGCGCCATCGCCGACCAGGTCAAGGACATCATGCGCGACAATCCGAACACGCTGGGCGTCAACGACAACTGGAACGAGTCGATCAAGGTGCTGCGCCTGGACCTGGACCAGGACAAGATGCGCGCGCTGGGCGTCACCTCGCAAACGGTGATGCGGGCGGCCAACACCATCCTGTCGGGCACCACCATCGGCCAGTTCCGCGAGGACATCAAGCTGATCGACATCCAGATCCGCCAGCCTATCGAGGAGCGCAACACGATCTCGATCCTGAACGACACCAACATCCCTACCGCCAGCGGCAAGTCGGTGCCGATCAGCCAGCTGGCCCGTGCGCATTTCGTGTGGGAGCCGGGCGTGGTGTGGCGGGAAGGGCGCGAATGGGCGATCACCGTGCAGTCCGACGTGGCCGACAACATCCAGGGGCCGACCGTCTCCGGCCAGATCGAGCCCAAGCTGAAGGCGCTGCGCGACAAGCTGCCGGCCGGCTACGCCATCACCGTCAAGGGCGCGGCGGCCGACAGCGGCACGGCGGAAGCGTCGATCGCGGCCAACCTGCCGCTGGCGATCTTCATCATCTTCACGCTGCTGATGCTGCAGCTGCACAGCTTCTCGCGGGCGCTGCTGGTGTTCCTGACCGGTCCGCTGGGCGTGGCCGGCGCGGCGATGGCGCTGCTGGTGCTGGGCCGTCCGCTGGGCTTCGTGGCCAACCTGGGCATCATCGCGCTGTTCGGCATGATCATCCGCAACTCGGTGATCCTGGTCGACCAGATCGAGCAGGACATCAAGGCCGGCCACGATCCGTGGACCGCGATCGTCGAGTCGGCGGTGCGGCGCTGCCGTCCCATCATCCTGACCGCGGCGGCCGCGGCGCTGGCGATGATACCGTTGTCGCGCTCGGTATTCTGGGGACCGATGGCGGTGGCCATCATGGGCGGGCTGATCCTGGCGACCGCGCTGACGCTGCTGTTCCTGCCGGCGCTGTACGCGGCCTGGTTCCGCGTCAAAAAACCGCAGGCGTTATGATATGCGCCGAGGACACGCGGGGCCGCGTGTCCAAAAAACTGCTGCTGCGCACGGAGCGTCATCATGCCTGTCTTCACCGCTGATCAACTGGTTACCGAGGTCAATCCGGTGGACGGATCCACCGAGCCGAATCAAACACTGTGGATCAGCGAGGCTGGAGGGCTGACGCAGTTCGGCGCCTTCATCGAAGTGCTGCAGCCCGGCTGCAGGTCCTCGATCAAGCATTGGCACAGCGCCGATGACGAGATGGTCTACGTCCTTGCCGGCGAGATCACCGTGGTGGAGGGGAGCGCCGAGACGCTGGTGCGCGCCGGCGGCGCCGCGACCTTCCGGGCCGGGGTCCGGGTCGGGCACTACCTGGAGAACCGGAGTGCCGGCGCGACGCGTTGCCTGGTGGTGGGAACCCGCGCGCAGGTCGATCACATCACCTATCCAGAGCATGATCGGGTGTGCCTGCGAGACCGCTCGCTGCCCGACGATATATGGACCGATTTGGCTGGCCGGCCTGCGTCCAGCCCCTACTAACGGCCCGCTTTGCTGGCTAAATGGGCAAAAACCGCGCTAATGTTGGCGAGAGATTAAAAATCGCCACATTTCGCTAGAAAACCCGTTAGAATATCGCGTTGAAGTTGAAAGCCCCCGCGGGAAAAGTGGGGATAGGGCGACCGTTTTCACTTACGGGTCGCCCTTTGCTTTTGTGCAAACATGCCGCGAGGATGGCGAAATTGGTAGACGCACCAGGTTTAGGTCCTGACGCCAGCAATGGTGTGGGGGTTCGAGTCCCCCTCCTCGCACCAACTGTTTTTCTTATTTTTTGGACGATTTTTACATGGCAACTGCAGTCGAAACCTTAGGCAAACTCGAACGTCGTATCACGATCTCCTTCCCGCTGACCGAGGTCCGCGCTGAAGTTGAGAAGCGCCTGAAAGTGCAAGCCAAAACGGCTAAGGCACCAGGCTTCCGTCCGGGTAAAGTTCCTCTGAAAATGGTCGCGGCACAATACGGTTATCAGATCGAAACCGAAGTGCTGAACGATAAAGTTGGCCGCGCTTTCAACGACGCCGCAAACGAAAACCAGCTGCGCGTGGCCGGCTATCCGAACATCGAGCCCAAGGCCGAGTCGCCAGCCGGCGTGCTGACCTTCGACGCGACGTTCGAAGTCTACCCGGAAGTGGTCGTCGGCGACCTGTCGACGGTGGAAATCGAGACCGTCAAGGCCGATGTGTCGGAAACCGAAATCGACAAGACCATCGAAATCCTGCGCAAGCAGCGCGTGCACTTCCACACCAAGGGCGAAGCCGGTGAACACGGCGACGGCGGCGAGCCGGTTGCCGCCAACGGCGACCGCGTGACCGTGGACTTCGTCGGCTCGATCGACGGCGTGGAATTCCCAGGCGGTAAGGCTGACGACTACGCCTTCGTGCTGGGCGAAGGCCGCATGCTGCCGGAATTCGAAGCCGCCACCGTGGGCCTGAAGGTTGGCGAAGCCAAGACCTTCCCACTGGCTTTCCCAGAGGACTACCACGGCAAGGATGTCGCCGGCAAAACCGCATCGTTCACCATCACGCTGAAAAAGCTGGAATGGGCGCACCTGCCGGAAGTCGACGCTGAATTCGCCAAATCGCTGGGCGTGGCCGACGGCGACGTCGCCAAAATGCGCGAAGACATCAAGGTCAACCTGGAACGCGAAGTTGCCGGCCGTGTCAAGGCCCGCAACAAGGAAGCCGTGATGGACGCGCTGGTGAAAACCGCGACCCTGGACGTGCCGCAATCGCTGATCGCCCAGGATACCGAGCGCCTGGCCGAAATGACCCGCCAGGACATGGCCAACCGTGGCATGAACGTCAAGGACATCCCCTTCCCGCCAGAACTGTTCGCGGAAAAAGCCGAGCGTCGCGTGCGTCTGGGCCTGATCCTGTCGCAACTGGTCGGCGAGAACAAGCTGCAAGCCCAGCCAGAGCAGGTCAAGGCACAAGTCGAAGACTTCGCACAGAGCTACGAAGACCCGCGCGAAGTGCTGAAGTACTACTACAGCGACCGTCGCCGCCTGGCCGAAGTCGAAGCCCTTGTATTGGAAGAAAACGTCGTCAACTACGTCCTGGGCCTGTCGAAAACTTCGTCCAAGGTCGTGGCCTTCGACGAACTGATGGGAAGCAACGCACAAGCGTAATCCAGCTAGGATAGAATAGAGACGGCGCCGTAGCCGTCGTCATTCCCGCGCAGGCGGGAATCCATACTGAGCATGCGTTCTATGGATCCCCGCTTGCGCGAGGATGACGGCTAAGCGGCAAACGATTTCTGACCCTAGCTGCTTCACAAGGAAATGGAATGACTGGTATGAACCGTAATCCGGCGCTGGACACTGAAATGCTCGGCCTGGTGCCGATGGTGGTGGAACAAAGCGGCCGTGGCGAGCGCTCCTATGACATTTACTCGCGCCTGCTGAAGGAACGCGTAATCTTCATGGTCGGCCCCGTCAACGACCAGATGGCGAACCTGATCGTCGCCCAGTTGCTGTTCCTCGAAAGCGAAAATCCCGACAAGGATATCTCGCTGTACATCAACTCCCCAGGCGGTTCGGTGTCGGCCGGCCTGGCGATCTTCGATACGATGCAGTTCATCAAGCCGGACGTCTCGACGCTGTGCACCGGCATGGCCGCCTCGATGGGCGCCTTCCTGCTGGCCGCCGGCGCCAAGGGCAAGCGCTTCTCGCTGCCGAACTCGCGCATCATGATTCACCAGCCGTCCGGCGGCTCGCAAGGCATGGCTTCGGACATTGAAATCCAGGCCAAGGAAATCCTGTATCTGCGTCACCGCCTGAACTCGATCATGGCCGAGCGTACCGGTCAAACGGTCGAGCAGATCGCCAAAGACACGGATCGTGACCGTTTCATGTCGGCGGAAGAGGCGGTAGAGTATGGTTTGATCGACAAAATGTTGTCAAACCGGGCTTGATGCTTCCTTCGCAGCATTGCTGAAAAAACGCCCGGGCGATTAATCGTTCGGGCGTTTCGTTTTTATTTCGGGTAGCATGTAGTCGTAGGCGGATTTTTCCGGACTCAAATATATGCTTCCTGGCATAGTCTAGCCATTCTGTAACCCAAAGAAAACTGCCCCATGTCAGACAAAAAATCCTCCAGCGGCGAAAAATTACTGTACTGCTCGTTTTGCGGCAAGAGCCAGCACGAGGTAAAGAAACTCATCGCCGGCCCGTCGGTCTTCATCTGCGACGAATGCATCGACCTGTGCAATGACATCATCCGCGATGAAACCTCGGCCATCGAGTCGGTCACGGGCGCCAAGTCGGACCTGCCGACCCCGCATGAAATCAAGGACTTGCTGGACCAGTACGTCATCGGCCAGCAAACGGCCAAGCGCATCCTGTCGGTGGCGGTGTACAACCACTACAAGCGTCTGAAACACCTGGGCAAGAAAGACGACATCGAACTGGCCAAGAGCAACATCCTGCTGGTCGGTCCTACCGGCTCCGGCAAGACGCTGCTGGCGCAAACGCTGGCGCGCATGCTCAACGTGCCGTTCGTCATCGCTGACGCCACCACGCTGACCGAGGCGGGCTATGTGGGCGAGGACGTAGAGAATATCATCCAGAAACTGTTGCAAAGCTGCAACTACGATGTCGACAAGGCCCAGCGCGGCATCGTCTACATCGATGAGATCGACAAGATCTCGCGCAAGTCGGACAATCCATCGATCACCCGCGACGTGTCGGGCGAGGGCGTGCAGCAGGCGCTGCTGAAACTGATCGAAGGCACGATGGCGTCGGTGCCGCCGCAGGGCGGACGCAAGCATCCCAACCAGGACTTCGTGCAGATCGACACCACCAACATCATGTTCATCTGCGGCGGCGCGTTCGACGGCCTGGCCAAGGTCATCGCCAACCGCTCGGAGAAATCCGGCATCGGCTTCTCGGCCACCGTGAAGAGCAAGAAGGAACGCAACGCCAGCGAAGTGCTGCTGGAAGCGGAACCGGAAGACCTGATCAAGTTCGGCCTGATCCCCGAGCTGGTGGGCCGCCTGCCGGTCGTGGCCACGCTGTCGGAGCTGACCGAGGAAGCGCTGATCCAGATCCTGGTCGAGCCGAAGAACGCGCTGGTCAAGCAGTACTCCAAGCTGCTGGACATGGAAGGCGCGGAACTGGAAATCCGTCCGGCCGCGCTGCACGCGATCGCCAAGAAAGCGCTGGCCCGCAAGACCGGCGCGCGCGGCCTGCGTTCGATCCTCGAGCACGCCTTGCTCGACACGATGTATGAGCTGCCGAATGAAACCAATGTCACCAAAGTGGTCATTGATGAAAATACGATCACCAGCGGCGCCAAACCTTTATTGATCTATCAAGACCAGGCCAAGGCATCTGGTGAGAATTAAATAACTTGTGCACACTTACCCGGCGGATGAGCAAAATTCATTTCGCATCCGTGGGGCAAGGCGGTACAATTTAAATCAATAAAAGAATGCAGGCTTCATTCGGAAAGCCACACGTGACAGCCTTGTCGCGCGTGGCTTTTTTATTTGATGTATTCTTTTAGAGCAGACTAGCTGGACTGGAAAATACTCTTTTTTAGGAGAATTATTTCTTGCAGGTCGGTCTTGTGATTTGGCGAAACAGCGCCCACATCATAATCACGCTTTCACATAAGGTACGCCATGACAACTTCCAAATTAACTGAGCAAACTCAACTGCCGTTATTGCCGCTGCGGGACGTTGTAGTTTTCCCGCATATGGTGATACCGCTGTTCGTAGGGCGCCCAAAATCGATCAAGGCGCTGGAAGCCGCAATGGAGCAGGGCAAGAGCATCATGCTTGCCGCTCAAAAAGCCGCTGCCAAGGACGAACCTTCTGCTTCCGATATCTACGAGATCGGCTGCGTGGCCAATATTCTGCAAATGCTGAAGCTGCCGGACGGCACCGTCAAGGTGCTGGTCGAGGGCGCGCAGCGTGCGCGCATCAACCGCATCACCGATGCACCGACGCACTTCGTTGCCGATCTGACGCCGCTCGATTCCGAGCTGGGCGACGATTCGGAAATCGAAGCGATGCGCCGCGCCATCGTTCAGCAGTTCGACCAGTACGTCAAACTGAACAAGAAGATCCCGCCTGAAATCCTCGCTTCGCTGTCGGGCATCGACGACGCCGGCCGCCTGGCCGACACCGTCGCCGCGCACCTGCCGCTCAAGCTCGAGCAGAAACAGGTGATCCTGGAAATCTTCAGCGTCGCCAAGCGCCTGGAGCACCTGCTGGGCCAGCTGGAAGGCGAGCTCGATATTCTGCAAGTCGAGAAGCGCATCCGCGGCCGCGTCAAGCGCCAGATGGAGAAATCGCAGCGCGAGTACTACCTGAACGAGCAAGTCAAAGCCATCCAGAAGGAACTGGGCGAGGGCGAGGACGGCGCCGACCTGGACGAGCTGGAGAAGAAAGTCGCGCTGGCCAAGATGCCGAAAGAGGCGCTGGACAAGGCCACCGCCGAGCTGAAAAAACTCAAGCTGATGTCGCCGATGTCGGCCGAAGCCACCGTCGTGCGCAACTACATCGACACGCTGGTCAGCCTGCCGTGGAAGAAAAAATCCAAGGTCAACAACGACCTGGCCAACGCCGAGAAAGTGCTCGAGGGCGACCACTACGGCCTGGACAAGGTTAAGGAACGCATCCTGGAATATCTTGCAGTCCAACAGCGCGTCGACAAGCTGAAAGCACCTATCCTGTGCTTCGTCGGTCCTCCGGGCGTGGGCAAGACCTCGCTGGGCCAGTCCATCGCCCGCGCGACGAACCGCAAGTTCGTGCGCATGGCGCTGGGCGGCGTGCGCGACGAGGCCGAGATCCGCGGCCACCGCCGTACCTACATCGGCTCGATGCCGGGCAAGGTGCTGCAGTCGCTGGCCAAGGTCGGCGTGCGCAATCCGCTGTTCCTGCTGGACGAGATCGACAAGATGGGCGCGGACTTCCGCGGCGATCCGTCGTCGGCCCTGCTGGAGGTGCTGGATCCCGAGCAGAACCACACGTTCTCCGACCACTACATCGAAGTCGATTTCGACCTGTCCGATGTGATGTTCGTGGCGACGTCGAACTCGTACAACATCCCGCCGGCGCTGCTGGACCGCATGGAAGTGATCCGCCTGTCCGGCTACACGGAAGACGAGAAGACCAGCATCGCCCAGCGCTACCTGCTGCCTAAACAGATCAAGAACAACGGTCTGAAGGAAGAGGAAATCTCGGTGGCCGAGTCGGCGCTGCGCGACATCATCCGCTACTACACCCGCGAGGCCGGCGTGCGTTCGCTGGAACGCGAAGTGTCGAAGATCTGCCGCAAGGTGGTCAAGATGCTGCTGCTGAAGAAGACCGAGAAAAAGGTCGCCGTCACCAGCAAGAACCTGGACAAGTTCCTGGGCGTGCGCCGCTACGATTTCGGCGTCGCGGAAAAGGAAAACCAGATCGGCCAGGTCGTGGGCCTGGCATGGACCGAGGTGGGCGGCGATCTGCTGACCATCGAAGCCGTGCAGATGCCGGGCAAGGGCGGCGTGATCCGCACCGGCACCCTGGGCGACGTGATGAAGGAATCGATCGAGGCAGCCCGCACCGTGGTGCGCAGCCGCGCCAATCGTCTCGGCATCAAGAACGAAGTGTTTGAGAAGAGCGACATCCACATCCACGTGCCGGAAGGCGCAACGCCGAAAGACGGTCCTTCGGCCGGCGCGGCGATGACGGTGGCGATGGTGTCGGTATTCACGGGCATTCCGGTCCGCGCCGACGTGGCGATGACGGGCGAGATCACGCTGCGCGGCGAAGTGCTGCCGATCGGCGGCCTGAAAGAGAAGCTGCTGGCGGCGCAGCGCGGTGGCATCAAGACCGTGCTGATACCCGAGCAGAACGTCAAGGACCTGGCCGACATTCCGGACAACGTCAAAAACAAACTGGAGATCGTGCCGGTGCGTTGGATCGACAAAGTGCTGGAAATCGCGCTGGAGCGCATGCCTGAAGCGGTGACGGAAACCGCGCCGGTGGAAGCCGTCGCGGCGGCTGCCGCCAAAGCAGACGGCCAGACGGAAGTAGTAAAACACTAACTTTAATTGACCGTTAATCTCCCAAACAGGCGCTTTTATAGCGCCTGTTTGTTATTTCACCCCATTTTTCTAGGGTGCGGTGCTTGACACAGAGGCGGGCTGGCTTGTTTAATACGGCCTGAGATTTTTCTCGGCCCGGTAACGGTATTCAAATACCTT
Organism: Duganella sp. LjRoot269; assembly: GCF_964254095.1. Classification (NCBI taxonomy): domain Bacteria; kingdom Pseudomonadati; phylum Pseudomonadota; class Betaproteobacteria; order Burkholderiales; family Oxalobacteraceae; genus Duganella; species Duganella sp. LjRoot269. Next base: position 3,658,335 of record NZ_CAXUSL020000001.1, read on the forward strand.
AATTCCCGGGCTAAAACGATATAACCTTTGTGACGGGGAATTGCTTTGAATAAGACTGAATTGATCGACCATATTGCTACTACCGCTGATATCTCGAAAGCGGCTGCTGCACGCGCGCTGGACGCAGTGATCGACGGTGTAACCACCACCCTGCAAAAGAACGACAGCGTCACCCTGGTCGGCTTTGGCACCTTCTCCGTGAGCGAACGCGCTGCCCGCACCGGCCGCAATCCGCGCACCAAGGAAGAGATCACCATCGAAGCAGCTAAAGTTCCTAAATTTAAAGCTGGTAAAGCTTTGAAAGATGCTGTAAACTAACGGACTTCGGTGAGCGGCTCAACGCTTGAGCAGCTCGCCAAAGGCAAAACGGGCGGTTAGCTCAGTTGGTAGAGCGGAGCCCTTACAAGGCTTAGGTCGGGAGTTCGAGCCTCTCACCGCCCACCAGTTTTGCAGTAGTGAGTAGTACCCAGTGTTTTGTTGGAGCGGTAGTTCAGTTGGTTAGAATACCGGCCTGTCACGCCGGGGGTCGCGGGTTCGAGTCCCGTCCGCTCCGCCAACAAAATACAATATTTAGTTTGACCAAGGAGCGGTAGTTCAGTTGGTTAGAATACCGGCCTGTCACGCCGGGGGTCGCGGGTTCGAGTCCCGTCCGCTCCGCCAAGAACAAGATACCCCGCAGCTTATAATGAGCTGCGGGGTTTTTCTTTTTATGGCATATTAATTCCGATTATCTGTATTTGAATATCGGCGGATAGTTTCGCCACCGCCTTATTCAAGCCGGAGCCGCTTATCGACCACAAGTCGGGCAGCCGCCGCCGCGCCGTCCGCCGGCGCCGGCAACGTGTCCGTTTTGCCAATGATTTGCGCTTGCTATAGAGGGGGCCTCCCTGTAAAATCCGGCAACCGGAATCGGCGAACGCGTGTTCGCCTTTTTTGTATGTGCAAGTTCCACTCAATCCGAATTGGCAGACCATGTTTGAATTTATTCGTACCCATCAGCGCTTGATGCAGATTCTCCTGGCGATCATCATCGTCCCATCGTTTGCATTCGTCGGTATCGGCAGTTACAAAAGCTTCGGCGACGACGCCAACACGATCGCCAAGATCGACGGCAAACCCCTGAGCCAGCTCGAGTTCGACAACGCCATCCGCACCCAGCTGGACAGCTACCGCCAGCGTATGGGCGCGCAGTTCGACCAGAAGCTGTTCGATACCCCGGAATTCAAGCAAAACATCCTGGACCAGCTGATCGCCGAGCGCGCAGTGGCGGCGGAAGTGGTGCGTTCGCACCTGAGCGTTTCCGACGCCCAGCTGCAGAAGGCCATCAAGGACCAGTTCGGCGGCGAAGGCGCCTTCGACATGGAGCGCTACAAGGCCATCCTGGCCGCGCAAGGCATGACGCCGACCATGTACGACCAGCGCATGCGCAGCGAAATGACGCTGCTGCAGCTGGGTAACGCCATCCAGAACACCGGCTTCGCGCCGCGCACCGTGGCCAAGACGCTGTCCGACATCGGTTCGCAGGAACGCGAAGTGCAGGAACTGCTGCTGCCGGTGACCGACTTCGTGCCGCAGGTCAAAGTGACCGACGAGATGGTCAAGGCTTACTACGAAAAGAACGCCAAGTTCTTCGAAGTGCCCGAGCAGGCCAAGATCGAATACGTGGTCTTCAACAGCGACGCCGTGATGAGCCAGGTGGCCGTCACCGACGCCGAAGTCGCCGCCTACTACGAAGCCAACAAGGCCGGCTTCACCGCGCCGGAAAGCCGCCGCGCCGCGCACATCCTGATCGGGCTGAAGAAGGGCGCCAGCGCCGCCGACGTGGCCGCCGCCAAGGCCAAGGCCGACGCCATCGTGGCCGAACTGCGCAAGACCCCGGGCGACTTCGCCAAGGTGGCCAAGGCCAAGTCTGAAGATCCGGTATCGGCCGAGCAGGGCGGCGACCTCGACATCGTGACCAAGGGCGCGCTGCCTGCGCCGGTGGAAGCGGCCGTGCTGAAACTGAAGCAGGGCGAGATCAGCGACGCCGTGCAGTCGGACTTCGGCTTCCACGTGCTGACCGTGACCGCGCTCAAGCCGGCCGTCGTCAAGCCGCTGGACGAAGTGAAGACCGAAGTGGCCGACGCGCTGAAAAAGCAGAAGGCCGCGAAGAAGTATTCGGAAATGGCCGAAGCCTTCACCAACACCGTCTATGAACAGTCCGACAGCCTGAAGCCGGTGGCCGACAAGCTGGGCCTGAAGATCGAAAGCGCCGCCAACGTGTCGCGCAATCCATCGCCGATGGCCGGCCCGCTGCCGTACAACAACGCCAAGTTCCTGGCCGCGCTGTTCTCCAACGAATCGATCAGCAGCAAGCGCAATACCGAAGCGGTCGAGACCGCGCCGAGCACGCTGGTTGCCGGCCGCATCGTCGAGTTCAAGCCTGCGTCCAAGCGTCCGCTGGCTGAAGTCGACGCCGCCATCCGCCAGCGCGTGACGATGGAAGAAGCCGCCAAGCTGGCCGCCAAGGCCGGCGCCTACAAGCTGGAAGCGCTGAAGAAATCCGGCGACGCCACCGGCTTCGCCGCCGCCAAGCTGGTATCGCGTTCGAAGACGGAAGGCTTGAACGGCCTGGCCGCGCAAGCCGTGTTCAAGGCCGACGCGACCAAGCTGCCGGCGTATGTCGGCGTGGACGTGCCGGGCATGGGCTACGGCATCTACCGCATCGGCAAGGTGCAGCAGCCTGCGGAGCAAGACGAAGCGCGCCGCAAGTCCGAAGCCGAGCAGATCAACGGCATCGTCGCCCAGCAGGAAATGCACGACTATATCGAACTGCTGAAGCAAAAAGCCAAGGTAAAGATCCTCAAGCCGATCACGAAAACCACCGTGACCGAAGTGAAGTAAAAAGAAGGGCCGCGAAATTCGCGGCCCTTTTTACATCCAGCGATTTTTTAGAACGTGTAGTTCACGCGGCCGTAGTAGTAGCCGCCGTTGATGCCGATCGGCGAGAACGATGGGTATTGCGTCACCGCCGCCGTGTTCAGCGCCGCGCGCGCCGCCGTGATGTAGGCCTGGTTCATCTTGTCCGGATACTTGTTGAACAGGTTGTTGGCGCCCAGCGAGAAGGTGACCGACTTCATCCAGCGGTACGACACTTCCAGGTCGGTGGTGAACAGCGTGTCGATCTTGGTTTCGTAGTAGGTCACGTTGTCCAGCGAGCTGTACGACGACGACGGGCCATACACCGACTCGCGCAGGTTGACCGTCCACGAACCTTTCTTCCACAACGCGCCCAGGTTGATGCGCATCTTCGGCGACGATTTCTCCAGCGAGGCGATGGCCGCCTGGTCCAGCAGCTTTTGCGGCAGCAGTTGCGACGGCGCCTGGTTGATCTTGGTCACTTCGACCTTGTTCAGGTTGGCCGAGGCCGACCAGTCGACCTTGCCCAGCTCGTCGAAGTTGCTGGCGTACGAGTATACCGCTTCGATGCCCTGGTCCTTGGTGTTGGCGGCGTTGGAGAAGATGCTGATGCCGGTCTTGGTCACCGTCGGATCAAGCACGTTGCCGTTGGCCTTGATCGCCGCCACCACCGCTGGCGCGTTGACCGCGTTGCCCGAACCGAACACCGTGCCGCTGCCGATGATGCGGTCGTGGATGTTGATGCTGTAGGCGTCGATCGTCACCGTCGCCTTCGGCACCGGATGCAGCACCAGGCCGATGCTGTAGTTCTGCGACTTCTCAGGCTTCAGGCCGTTGATGCCGACCAGCGCGGCGGCCGGCGAGTTCGGCGCCAGCTGCACCGAGGCCTGGGTCGGCGACACGTTGGTGGCCGAGTAGTACTGCTCGGCCATGGTCGGCGCGCGGAAGCCGTTGCTGACCGTGCCGCGCAGCGCGAACGCCGGCGTGAAGTCGTAGCGGCCCGTCAGCTTGCCGACCTTGGCGCTGCCGAAGTCCGAATAGTCCTCGTAGCGGGCGGCGGCGTCCAGCTTCAGGTTGGCGATCGGCGAGCCGGCGATGTCGATGTACACCGACTTGTTGTTGCGGCTGTGGCTGCCGGCGTCGGTCAGCGAGAAGCCCGGATACGATTGCGAACCTTCCTTGTAGCGCGAGGCCGGGTCGCCGGCGCCGATCTCGTAGGTGTCGCGGCGGAACTCCAGGCCGCCGGCCACCGACAGCGGGCTGGCCCAGCCGACGTTGTACTCATGGCTCACGTCGAGCGAGGTGGTCCACTGGCTGGCGGTGAAGGTGCCGGCGTGGAATTGCGTCGGCGTGGCGCCGGTGTCGTTGAACAGCGAGATGTTGCCGGAGTTGACCACGCCGATGTCGGCCTTGTCCTTGCCGTAGGTGGTGCTCAGGTCCCAGTTCCAGTCGGCCAGCACGCCCTTGGCGCCGGCGGTGAAGCCGAAGTCCTTCTCGTCCATCGCCTCCAGCGGGTTGAAGCCGTTCGGGTAGACCTTGGGCAGGCGGCTCGGCACGCGGTAGTTCTCGAACGATTGCGCCTTTTTCTCGCCGTAGGTGGCGGTGGTGTACAGCTCGACGCCGCCGACGTCGATGCCGGCGTTCAGGGCCAGCAGCGAGATGTGATAGGCGGCGTCGCCGGAGATGTGGTTGGCGTAAGGGTAGCCGTCGGCCTTGGTCAGGTTGGGCATCGATGCCAGGTTGGCGGCGCTGGTCACGCGCGGGTCGATGTCGCCGCGGTCGCTGTGGCCGTGGTACTTGTGCTCGCCGCTGACGTTGATGTAGGCCTTGTCGGTGGGCTCGAAGCCGATGTTGAACGAGCCGTCGCCGGTCTTGCCGCCCTGGTCGATATAGGCGCCGCCGGTGCCTGTCAGCGAGCCGCCGGACGAGTCCTTCTTCAGGATGATGTTGATCACGCCGGCGATGGCGTCGGTGCCGTACTGGGCGGCGGCGCCGTCCTGCAGTACTTCGACGTGGTCGATGGCGGACACGGGGATGAAGTTCAGGTCGGTCGCGGCGCCGCCCTGGAACGGTCCGGCCAGCACGGCCAGGTTGGCGGTGGTGTGGCGGCGCTTGCCGTTGACCAGCACCAGCGTGTCGTTCGGGCTCAGGCCGCGCAGGCGGGCCGACAGGGTCAGGTTGGCGGTGTCGCCGCCGAAGGCCTGGGCGGTGAAGGAGGGCAGGTTCTGCGCCAGCGCCTGGATCAGGTCCGGCTGGCCGGTGCGTTCCAGCGAGCCGGAGTCCAGCACCTGGATCGGCGAGGCGCTGTCGACCGCCTTCAGGCCGCTGCGGCGGGTGCCGGTGACGATCACGGCTTCGACATTGTCGGCCACGGCGGCGGTGGGCGTGACCGGCGCACCGTCGCCGTCGGCTGCGATGGCGGATACGGCGACGCCGGCCTGCAGGGCCAGCAATACGGCTTGCGTCATCAAACGTCTTTTCATTTGCATCGGATGCTTCATGTGTACCGCTCCCTTAGTTTTTGGTGGATCGCTTGCGCCATGAAACTGGCATAACGATACTTACCTCAACGCAAATTGCATGCCTGAAAGGAAAATGAAAGTTGTGTAAGAACTTTGCGCAAACTGGCGGGGTGGCGGCAGAATGGGAAGGGTGCCCAAAAGCAAGCGCCGCCGAATAACAAAGTTATTTCGGCGGCGCCGGGGTGCTGCACTGTTTTGGGTCAGGCGGTGCTGGCGATCAAACTCCGGGCGGCGTCGAGGAAGGCCTGTTCGCCGATGTGGTCCAGCTCCAGCAGCCTGGCCTGGCCGAATTTGACGAAGTTGCGGTCGATCGAACGCACATAGGCGGGGTCGTAGTGATGGATCAGCAGTTCCTCGACCAGTTGCGCCATCGCGCCGCCGCTGGCCATGGCCTGCCAGTGCTTGATCTTCTCGCGGCCGTGCAGCGCCGCCAGGAATTCCAGCTGTTCGTTGAGCGACCCGGGGCTGGCGGTGAAGTGCGCATAGTCCTCCATCAGCAGCCGCACGCGGTTGGCGCGCGACAAGGTCAGCGAGATGCACTCGGAGGCGCGCATGGCCTCCATCAGCGCGGCCGGCACGCGCAGGTTGCCGACCTTCTTGCTTTCCGACTCGACGAACACCGGACGGGCCGGATCGAAGCGGCGCAGCGTGTCCCAGATGCGCGTCTCGAAGGCTTTCTGGCTGGGCTGCGGCTGGCTGGGCAGGTTGCCCAGCACCGAGCCGCGGTGCGCGGCCAGCTTTTCCAGGTCCAGCACCTGGGCCCCTTGCGCGTGCAGCACTTCCAGCAGGCGGCTCTTGCCGCTGCCGGTGGTGCCGCACATGACCTGGAAGCGCAGCGGCGGCGCCTGCTCCAGCGCGGCGGCGACATGGGCGCGGAAGGCCTTGTAGCCGCCGTCCAGCTGCGCCACCGGCCAGCCTATCTTGGCCAGGATGTGCGCCATCGAGCCGCTGCGGTTGCCTCCGCGCCAGCAGTAGACCAGCGGCCGCCACTCGCGCGGCTTGTCCAGCCACAGCGCTTCGATATGACTGGCGATGTTTTTGGCCACCAGCGCCGCGCCGACCTTCTTGGCCTCGAACGAGTTGACCTGCTTGTACATGGTGCCCACGGTGATGCGCTGCGCATCGTCCAGCACCGGCGCGTTGATGGCGCCGGGCAGGTGGTCGAGCGCATATTCGGACGGGCTGCGCGCGTCGATGATGGCGTCGAAGCTGTCCAGTTGCAGGAGCGCGTCTTCGAAGCTGAGAATTTCCGGATACTTCATTTGGCCTTGATGGTTTTTTGCAGCGTCGGCCAGATATTGGCCAGGATGGTTGGATGGGCTTCGGCCAGCGGGTGCAGCCGGTCGGCCTGGAACTGCTTGTCGGCGACGCCGTCGAGCATGAACGGCACCAGCGGCGCCTTGATTTCCTTGCTTAAGGTGCCGTACATGGCGAAGAATTTGTCGGCATAGTCGCGGCCGTAGTTGGGCGGCATGCGCATGCCGATCAGCATGACCTTGGCGTCGGCCTTGGCGGCGGCGTCGGCCATCGCCAGCAGGTTGGCGCGGGCGGCGGCCACCGGCAGGCCGCGCAGGCCGTCGTTGGCGCCCAGTTCGATGACCACCAGCGCCGGCTTGTATTTCTGCAGCAGCGCCGGCAGGCGCGAGCGGCCGCCGCTGGTGGTCTCGCCGCTGACGCTGGCGTTGACGACGGTGGTGTCCATCTTCTGGTCCTGCAGTTTCTTCTCGGCCAGCGCGACCCAGCCGGCGCCGCGCGCCAGGCCGTATTCGGCCGACAGGCTGTCGCCGAGCACCAGCACGGTTTTTGGTGCAGAATAGGCGCTTTCCGCTGCCGACAACAGGAGCAGGGCGAACAGACCGTGTACACTCAGTTTTTTTGATAAATCATTCAACACATTCAGCATGCCCGATTTCCCTAAAGCGTCTTCCAATTTCATACCGGACGGCCCGGCCCTTGCCGCGACGGCGGCGCCCGTGGCGCAGCCAGCCGGTCAGCCGGCCATCGTCGTCAGCGGCCTGGCCAAGCGCGTGGCCGACGCCAGCGGCGAACTGACGATTTTGCACGAGGTGGATTTTACCGTGCAAAAGGCCGAGACGCTCGCCATTGTAGGCGCTTCCGGCTCGGGCAAGTCGACTTTGCTCGGCCTGCTGGCCGGTCTCGACACGCCCAGCGCCGGCAAGGTGGTGCTGGACGGCGTCGACATCTATGCGCTGGACGAGGATGGCCGCGCCGCGCTGCGCAAGGAAAAGCTGGGCTTCGTGTTCCAGTCCTTCCAGCTGCTGGCGCATCTGACGGCGGTGGAGAACGTCATGCTGCCGCTGGAGCTGAGCGGCGCCACCCATGCGCGCGAGAAGGCCGAATTCATGCTGGGCAAGGTCGGGCTGTCGAGCCGGCTGAAGCATTATCCCAAATACCTGTCCGGCGGCGAGCAGCAGCGCGTGGCGCTGGCGCGCGCCTTCGTGACGGAGCCGCCGCTGCTGTTCGCCGACGAGCCGACCGGCAGCCTGGACGCTGCCACCGGCGAGGCGGTGATCAAGCTGATGTTCGAGCTGAACCGTGAGCACGGCTCGACCTTGGTGCTGGTCACGCACGACCAGGCGATGGCGGCGCGCTGCGGCCGCACCATCACCATCGCGGCCGGCCGGCTGGTTTGACGTTGCGGCTGAAACGCTAGCGGCCGTGGTGCTGGACCATGCGGTTCAGCGCCACGCGGATGGCCGGTATCAGCTCGCCGGCGGTCAGGCCGATCGGGCCGCTGCCTTCGGTGACCAGCACGTCGGCCGCCATGCCATGCAGCCAGACGCCGGCCAGCGCGGCCTCCCACTGCGGCCAGCCTTGCGCCAGCAGGCTGCCGATCAGACCGGCCAGCACGTCGCCGGTGCCGGCCGTGGCCAGCGCCGGGTTGCCGGTGGTGTTGATGACGGCGTCGCCATTCGGCGCGGCGATCACCGTGCCGGAACCCTTGACCACCACCACCGCGTTCAACTTGACGGCCAGCTTGCGGGCGGCGCCGACACGGTCGGCCTGCACCTCGGCGATGGTGGCGCCCAGCAGCCGCGCCGCCTCCAGCGGGTGCGGCGTGACGACCGCCGTGGCGGTGGCGCCTTCGGCGGAACGCCGCGCCAGCGCCGACTGCAGCCCGGCATCGGCCGCCAGCAGGTTGAGCGCGTCGGCATCGGCCAGCAGCGCGCTGCCGCTGGCGATCGCGTGCGTCAGCAATTCGAGGGCCTGGCGCGCGGCGCCGAGGCCGGGACCGATCACCAGCGTCGCCGTGCCCAGGTCGAAATCGCCGGCCAGGCGGCACATCAGTTCCGGTTGGCCGCTGTCGCACGCCGGCGCATCCTCGGCAAACAGCGCATAGACGCGGCCGGCGCCGCTGTGCAGCGCGGCCCGCGCCGCCAGCAGCGGCGCGCCGCCCATGCCGCGCGCGCCGCCGATCACGGCGACGTTGCCGTAGCTGCCCTTGTGCGTGTTGTGCCGGCGCGCGCGCAGATGGCGCGAGAAGAACTTGACGTCGTTCAGGTGCAGCCGCGTCGGCGCGAAATGGGCGGCGTCGATATCGAGCCGCGAGACGTCGACCAGGCCGGCGTAGTCGCGGCCGTCGCAGGTGTGCAGGCCCGGCTTGTCGCCGATGAAGGTGATGGTGTGGGTGGCGTGGATCGCCACGCCGTCCGGCCCGACGATGGCGCCGGTGTCGGCGTCGAGGCCGCTGGGCAGGTCCAGCGCCAGCACCTGGCACTTGAGCCGGTTGACGGTTTCCGCCAGCGTGCGCATGGCGCCGCTCAGCGGTCGTTTCAGGCCGATGCCGAACAGGCCGTCGATGACCAGGTTCCATTCCTTGGTGGCGACGGCGGCCTGCTCGAATTCGGCAAAGCGGGCGTCGCTGGTCTGCGCGCGCTGCATGGCGGCCGCGCGTTCGGGCGAAGGCTCGGCCGCAGGCGCATAATGCAGGATGGTGACCTGGGCGCCGGCGTAGGCGAGGTGGGCCGCTGTTTCCAGCGCGTCGCCGCCGTTATTGCCGGGGCCCGCCAGCACCAGCACTTTGGCGTGCGCGGTGGAGAACGGCAGCAGGTCCAGCGCCGCGTTGGCGCCGGCCTGTCCGGCTCTTTGCATCAGGACGCCGTCCGGCAGCGCGGCGGCGGCGGCTTGTTCTATGGCGCGGATCTCGGCGCAGGAGTAGAGTGGGTTCATCGTGTAATTTTAACATTGAAATATGTTGTAAGGCCGCTATGCCACCCGCCATGGAGCCTCTACAATATACGCTTCCGAAAGTTGACGAGGCAGGTATGGATTGGCAGTTCTGGATAGACCGGGGTGGTACGTTCACCGACATCGTGGCGCGTCCGCCCGATGGACGCTTGCGCACCCTGAAGCTGCTGTCCGAAAATCCCGAGCACTACGCCGACGCGGCCATCGCCGGCATCCGCCAATTGATGGGCGTGGCCAAGGGCAAGCCGATACCCGTGGCGCAGATCGGCGCCGTCAAGATGGGCACCACCGTGGCCACCAACGCGCTGCTCGAGCGCAAGGGCGAGCCGACCGCGCTGGCCATCACGCGCGGCTTTCGCGACGCGCTGCGCATCGCTTATCAAAATCGTCCGCGTCTGTTCGACCGCCATATCCTGCTGCCGGAGCTGCTGTACAGCCACGTCGTCGAAATCGACGAGCGCATGGATGCGCATGGCGACACCGTGATCGGTCTCGACATGACCACCGCACGCGCCGGACTGGCGCACGCCTACGACATGGGCCTGCGCTCGCTGGCCATCGTCTTCATGCACGGCTACCGTTATCACGCGCACGAGGTCAAGGTGGCCGAGATGGCGCGCGAGATGGGCTTTACGCAGGTGTCGGTGTCGCACGAGGTCAGCCCGATGATGAAGCTGGTGGCGCGCGGCGACACCACCGTCGTCGATGCCTACCTGTCGCCGATACTGCGGCGCTACGTCGACCAGGTGGCCAAGGAATTGCCGGGCGTGAGCCTGCAGTTCATGCAGTCCAGCGGCGGCCTGACCGACGCGCGCGCCTTCCAGGGCAAGGACAGCATCCTCAGCGGCCCGGCCGGCGGCATCGTCGGCATGGTCCGCGCCAGCAAGCTGGCCGGCTTCGACAAGGTGATCGGCTTCGACATGGGCGGCACCTCGACCGACGTGTCGCATTATTCCGGCGAGTTCGAGCGCGTGTTCGAGACCCAGGTGGCCGGCGTGCGCATGCGCGCGCCGATGATGAGCATCCACACCGTGGCGGCCGGCGGCGGCTCCATCCTGCATTTCGACGGCAGCCGTTATCGCGTGGGGCCCGACAGCGCCGGCGCCAATCCGGGACCGGCCAGCTATCGCCGCGGCGGACCGCTGGCGGTCACCGACTGCAATGTCATGTTGGGCAAGATCCAGCCGCACCATTTCCCGCAGCTGTTCGGCGCGCAAGGCCGGCAGTCGCTCGATGCGCAGGCGGTGAAGGCGAAGTTCGCCGAGCTGGCCGCGCAAATCGGCGCCGCCACCGGCAAGGAGGCCACGCCGGAACAGGTGGCCGAGGGCTATATCGAAATCGCCGTCGGCAATATGGCCAATGCGATCAAGCAGATCTCGGTGCAGCGCGGCCACGACGTGACCGAATATGCGCTGACCAGTTTCGGCGGCGCCGGCGGCCAGCACGCCTGCCTGGTGGCCGATGCGCTGGGCATGACGACGGTGTTCGTGCATTCGCTGTCGGGCGTGATGTCGGCCTACGGCATGGGACTGGCCGACCAGACGGCGATGCGCGAGGCGGCCGTCGAGGTGCGCCTGTCCGAAGACGCGCACGTGGACATGGAGGCGCGCCTGCATGCGCTGGGCCGCCAGGCGCGGGCCGACCTGCATCACCAGGGCGTGGACGACGCGCGCATCGCGCTGATCGGCCGCGTGCACCTGCGTTACGAGGGCACCGATTCGGCGCTGATCGTGCTGTTCGATACCGTCGACAGCATGAAGGCGCAGTTCGAAACGGCCTACCGCAAGCGCTATTCCTTCCTGATGCCGTCCAAGGCGCTGATCGTCGAAGCGGTGTCGGTGGAGGCGGTCGGCAAGTCCGATGCGCCGGCGGAGACGGTGGAGCCGGCGCCGCGCCGCATCTCCGGCCTGATGCCCAATGCGGTGGTGCCGATGTACACCGGCGGCAAATGGCGCCAGACCAACCTGTATCAGCGCGCCTCGACCCGCATCGGCGATGTGGTCAAGGGCCCGGCCATCATCGCCGAGGCCAATGCCACCACCATCGTGGAGGCGGGCTGGCAGGCCGAGGTCTCGCTGCACGACCACCTGGTGCTCAGGCGCGTGACGGCGCTGCCGGAGCGGCGCGCCATCGGCACCAGCGCCGATCCGGTGATGCTGGAGATCTTCAACAACCTGTTCATGTCGATCGCCGAGCAAATGGGGCTGCGGCTGCAGAACACCGCATACTCGGTCAACATCAAGGAGCGGCTGGACTTCAGCTGCGCCATCTTCGACGCCGACGGCAACCTGATCGCCAACGCGCCGCACATGCCGGTGCACCTGGGCTCGATGGGCGAGTCGATCAAGACCGTGATGCGCGAGAACGCGGGCCGGATGCGCGCCGGCGACGTCTTCATGCTCAACGATCCATACAACGGCGGCACTCATTTACCGGATGTGACGGTGATCTCGCCGGTGTTCGACGAGGCTGGCGCGCAGATCCTGTTCTACGTCGGCTCGCGCGGCCACCATGCGGATATCGGCGGCACCACGCCCGGTTCGATGCCGCCGGATTCGCGCGTGATCGAGGAAGAGGGTGTGCTGATCAATAACTTCAAGCTGGTGGACGGGGAAGCCGGCGGCCAGTTGCGCGACGCCGAGACGCGCGCCTTGCTGGCGGCCGCGCGCTACCCGGCGCGCAATCCGGAGCAGAACATGGCCGACCTGCGCGCGCAGGTGGCGGCCAACCAGAAGGGCGTCGAGGAGTTGCGCAAGATGGTGGCGCATTTCGGGCTGGACGTGGTGCAGGCCTACATGGGCCACGTGCAGGACAACGCCGAGGAGGCGGTGCGCCGCGTGATCAGCGCCTTGAAGGACGGCAGCTACACGCTGCAGCTGGACAACGGCGCGCAGATCCAGGTCGCGGTGCGGGTCGACCACGCCAACCGCAGCGCGGAGATCGATTTCACCGGCACTTCGGCGCAGCTGGAGAACAACTTCAACGCGCCGTCGGCGGTATGCATGGCGGCGGTGCTGTACGTGTTCCGCACCCTGGTCGACGACGAGATCCCGCTGAACGCCGGCTGCCTGAAACCGCTGAAAGTCCTTATTCCGCCTGGCTCCATGCTCAATCCGCATTATCCGGCGTCTGTCGTTTCGGGCAACGTGGAGACGTCGACCTGCATCACCAACGCGTTGTATGGCGCGCTGGGCGTGATGGCGGCGGCGCAGGGCACGATGAACAATTTCACGTTCGGCAATGAGCGGTATCAGTACTACGAGACCATCAGCGGCGGCTCGGGCGCGGGGCCGGGCTTCGACGGCACCAGCGTCGTGCAGACCAATATGACCAACTCGCGCCTGACCGATCCGGAGATACTGGAGTTCCGCTTCCCGGTGCGGCTGGAGAGCTACGAGATCCGCGAAGGCAGCGGCGGGGCGGGGCGCTGGCGCGGCGGCAATGGCGGCGTGCGCAAGGTGCGCTTCCTGGAAGCGATGACGGCGGCGATCCTGTCGAACAACCGCATCCACGCGCCGTTCGGCATGGCCGGCGGCGAGCCGGGCGCCTTGGGCCGCAACACCGTGGTGCGCGCCGACGGCAGCGTGGAAGAACTGCCGCACATCGGCAAGACCGCCATGCGGCCGGGCGACATGTTCATCATCGAAACCCCCGGCGGCGGCGGCTACGGCGCTCCGGGGGCGGAGGGGTAGGGCGGACGTTGGCTTACTTGCCCTTGTATATCCCAGCCTCCAGGATCACATCGTCCACGCGTACGAAATAGGTCGCTTTGTGTTCGATTTCGTTGGTGCTGGGATTGTTGTAGCGGTACTCTACCCAGCCTGTCCCCGTCTTGGCAGCGATCTCCAGGATTTCTTTGCGATAGTATTTTCCGTCCGCGTCGGGCAGCAGCACCATGTTTTTGCCGATTACTCGCGGGTTCATGGGGTGCGCCAGAGTTGTTCCATCGGTGGAGCGCATACCGAGATAAATATTGCCATTGATGAACATCGGATTTTTGTGGTTGATCTCGCTGATCAGCGCAGCTTTGCCGTTTTTTTTCATATAGCCGACCCCTTTGTCCACCAAGGCGATGGCATCGGCCGGATTGTCCGCCGCAGAAACGGCTCCGGCGTTGAGGGCCAGGGCGCATACAGGCAACAGCAGTTTCAAAAGAATTTTCATGACTGACCTTTTTGGAATTAAAGAGCGGCGGCCCGGCGCTGTGCCGTGCCGGTGTTTATCGATGCAAGACGGCAGCGCCGCCGGTTCGCCGGCCCAGTAGAACCAGCGCGGCAAGACTTATCGCGGTGGTCGACATGACGTAGAAACTTGGCGCTGTTTTGTTGTGCAGACTGTCAATCAGCAGCGTGACAATCAGCGGGGCAAACCCTCCGAACAGCGTAGCAGTGAAGTTATAACTGAGCGCCAGCCCCGTGCTACGTGTACTGGTCGGGAAGATATCCGCCAGCAGCGCTGGAATGGGCGCCAGGCATACCGCCAGTAGCAGCCCCACCAAGCCTTGAACCAGCATCAGCGTCATGACGGTAGGCCAGGTCGACAGCAGGAAGAACAAGGGGAAACTGGTGGTTCCGATTAGAATCAGTGCGATCATCATGACGCGAAGCCGGCCGTGTCGATCGGACAGACTGCCGACAACCGGTGCCGCAAACATCAGCACCGCGCCGGTGACCACCGCCCCCAGGAACGATGTACTGGCTGGCAGATGTAGCTGCTTGATGGCATAGGTAGGCATGTAAACTTTATGGACATAATTAAATGCCGTAGCCGCCGCAAATACACCGCCGCCCAGGAGCATATTGCGCCAGTCGTTGGCGAAGACTTCACGCAGTGGTGATTTCCGCTTTTGCGCAGCGCTTAGTTTTTTGAAATCGGCGGTTTCGTCGATATTGCGACGAATGTATAAACCTACCGGGCCGATCAGCAGGCCGATAGCGAACGCCACCCGCCACCCCCAATCGCTTACCTGCGCGTCGCTAAGGTTGGCGCTCAGGAGTGCGCTGATCCCGGCCGCCATGACTGTCGCCAAGCCCTGCGTGGACATTTGCCAACTGGCGAAAAAACCTCGTCGTTTGGTGTCGGCGTGTTCAACCATGAACGCTGTCGCGGCACCGAATTCCCCGCCGGTGGAGAAGCCCTGCAGCATGCGCGCCGCCACAATAACGGTTGGTGCCGCGATGCCGATCTGTGCATAGGTTGGCACGAAGGCGATCATGGCCGTACCTAACATCATTAACCCGATCGACACGGTCAACGACGCCTTGCGCCCAGCCCGGTCGGCATAACTGCCGAGTATGATCGCGCCCAGCGGACGCGTAACGAAGGAAATGCCGAATGATGCAATGCTGAGCAACAAGGACGTGGCTTCATTGTCAGCAGGGAAGAAGAGCTTGCCAATTACGATGGCAAAATAACCATAGATCAACAAGTCATAAAATTCCAGCGCATTGCCTATGCTGGCTGCACAAATCTCACGCCATGGATTTTTGTGCGAACGCGCCGTTGCATCGCTCATCTCCTTGGGAAGTTCATTTGCCTGCGTTTTAGCATGAGTTCCCATGCGTACGTCTCCTTATAATTAATTGTTCCAGTCTATATGTGTGCCGCACGTCAGGAACTGCTCTTTTGGCATCGATTATTGCTTTATATGATATTCACGGCACGGCGTCGAGGGCCTGTGCAAAAAGGGGAGCGTACCTGGCTGGACGTGGTGCGTCACAACGCCTCGGGGGCGATGCGGCGCGTAACGCGGCGAATCTGAAATTAAGCGGCGGCCGTTCTCGGCAGGCGGATGGTGAAGGTGGTGCCGTCCGCGGCGCTGGAGGTGACGCCGAGCGTGCCGCCGTGCGCCTCGACGATGTCCTGGGCGATGTACAGCCCGAGCCCGATGCTCCTGGACGGCGGCCCGTCGGCGCTGGCTTCGACCGACAGCCTGACCATCGGGGCGAAGATCGCCGCCAGCGATTCGGCCGGAATGACGTTGCCCCGGTTGTTCACCGCGATCACCACCTGCTCGGCCGTGCCGCTGGCGTCCATCGTTACCGGGCCGTCGTTGGTGCCGTAGCGCGCGGCGTTGTTGAGAAGGTTGGACAGCACCTGCTGCATGCGGTGCTGGTCGAAGCTGATGGTCAGGTCGCCGGAGCCGCTCCAGCGGAACTGGCGGTCCGGATGCGCCGCCTGGGCGTCATCGAGCGCCGTGCGGCAGGTCGCGCCGATGTCGGCCATTACCGGCGTCACCGGCATCTCGCCGTCCAGCTGTGTCCTCGCGTAGTCGAGCAGGTCGTTGACCATGGAACTCATGGTGTCGACGCTGCGCTGTATCCGCGCCGCCGTCTGATCGATCTTCAGCTCGCCCGGCGGCAAGCGCGCCAGATAGGCGGCCGCCATCGACATCGTGGCCAGCGGGGTGCGCAGGTCATGGCCGAGTATGGCGAGGAAGGTGTCGCGCGTCTTGGCCGATTTGTTCGAATACGTCAGCACCGATTCGGCCAGCGCCTGGTCGATCGCTTCGTTGAAACGCATCATGTCGCCGGCAATTTCTTCGTTGACCGCCGACAGCTTCGGCAGCCACAGCCGCAGTACCGTGGCGCGCAGCGCGCGGTACTCGGCGGTCAGCTGGATCAGCGTAAAGCCGCTGGTGTGGCGCAGCGTGCCGTGGGTCGCGGCGGCGCTTTCCGGTCCGGTGGCCTCCGGCGCCTCGCCACGCGACTTGTCGTACTGCTCGTCCGGCGTCTCCTTGACATCGATCCCGTCCGCTATCGCCAGCAGTATCAGCTTGGCGTGGTCGCGCAGCGCCAGCGGCGACATTTGACCATCCTTCGGTTGCAGCGTCCGCGCGAACGATTCCCACTCCACCAGGATGGTTTCTATGTTGCTGCGGATAAAGGTGGAAAGTTTCATTTGTAAGGCCTGTTCGGTAGCGCGCAAGGTGCAGCGAACCATGATAGCTTGCGCCGCTCGCAATAGCCATAGCCGTCCGCCTGCCGATACCTGGGGCACCGGAATCCGGTACCACGGATTCGCCGCTTGTCCGCCACCGGGCCGGCGCGTACAGTCCAGGTTTTCAGGAGGCGGGTGAATCGGATGGAAGGAGAAATCACAATGCGAACGCTATTCAAGCTGCTGCGTGGACGCAAATCGCCCAGCGCGGCGATCTGGTCGGCCTTTCTGCTGTGCGCGCTGTACTTCGTCTCGTGGTACATGATCGCCCACTGGTCCAACTTCCCCGGCTCGGTAATCTGAGCTAGGCGACCGTCGCGATACCGTATTTGCGCTGGGTGTGGGCGTACTGCGCCTGCAGCGCCTCCAGCGATGGATGGGCGGGGTCGATCTTGCGCATGCGTTCCAGCAGGAACGCGCATTGCTCGCCCAGCGGTACTTCCCAGCCCAGGTCGTCGAGCTGCTTGAGGATGGCCGATGTCGCCGCCGGCAGCAGCGCCATGTTGGCCGGCGCCTTGCGCAGGGCCGCGTTCAGCGTATCGACCGCCGCCCGCAGGTCGCCCTGGCTGCGCTGATCGTGCGCATGGGCGATCAACTCGTCCACCTGGTGCTTGATCTGTTCGCCCATGCCCTCGGCCAGGTCGTGGCGGCCGGCCTTTTCAAACACGTCCACCGCGTCGTCCATCGACACGCCGCTGTCGGTGTCGTTCATCAGGTTGAGCATCAATTCCGACGCCTGCTGGTCCAGCTTGACGTTCAGGCAACTGTGCACCAGGCCGATCTTCAGCCCGGTCGACAGGCCGCGCGTGGCGCCGATGGCGTTGACGGCGTTGGTCAGCTCGGTCGCCGCGCCGGCCAGGTTGCCGGCCATTTCCTGCAGCATGCCGGCCGCGATCGCGCGGCAGGCCTCCACGTTGGCGCCGCCGCGCAAGGAGCGTTCCATGTCGCGGATCACGCCGCTGGCCTGGTTGGCGTCGCCTTTCTTGACCAGCGTCTTGACCAGCTTGACGTGATCCTCGGGGTCGCGGAATTCCGAATACTTGGCCTTGGCCACCACCTGCTTGAACGCCTTCTCGGCCATGCCGACGTCGCCGGTCTCGAACGCCACTTCGCCCAGGTGCCGCAGCCGGCTGACCATGTTGGGCGAGATGGCCACCGCGTCCTCCAGGATCTTCTTGGCTTCCTCCTGCTGGCCCATGGCCTCGTGGGTACGCGCCAGCAGGTCGTAGGCCGCCATGAACTTGGGATTGTCGGCCAGCAGTTCCTGCAGGGTCTGCTGCGCCTCGACCAGCTTCTGCTGGCCGAACTGGCAGCGCGCCATGCCCAGATGCGCCCATGCGATCGGCTTGGCCATCAGGATCACCTGGTACACGATCTCGGCCTCGGCCAGCTCGCCGATGGACACGAGCAGCTCGGCGCGCAGGCGGGCGAAGTCGATCGCGTAGCGGGGATTCTTTTCCTCGCCGCCCACGCAGTCGGCGATGGCCTTGCGCACGTTGCCGTTCTCCACCAACTGGTAGACCGGCAGGAACACGTCGCGCTTGTCGACGGCCTTGCGGATGCGCTGCAGCAGCGCGTCGACGGTGAAGGGCTTGAGCACGTAGTCGGTCGGCGTCAGTTCGGCCGCGCCGATCACCTTGCTGTAGACGCCCTCGGAGGTGAGCATGATGAAGATGGTCCACGGCGCGATCAGCTTGTGCAGGCGCAGGTCCTCGAGCAGCTGCTGGCCATCCTGGCCGTTGTTCTCTCCGCTGCCGTTGCCCAGGTCGTACTCGCACAGCACGATGTCGAACGGTTTCTTGGCCAGTTGGCGGATGGCCGTGCCGGAGCTCACCGCGTATTCGATCCTGGTGATGCCCGCCTGGTTCAGCATATTGTGCAGGCTGCCGCGCATCCCAGGGTTCGGGTCGACGATCAGCACCGACAATTCACTATATTCCGCCATGTTACGTGCCTCATCTAAAGTTAAATCTAGGATACTCCATGGAAAATCAAAATGTATGAATTCAAGGCCTTAGGAGACGAAATAGACTGAAAATGTTGCTTCGCCGGCAGTTTTTGGCCGTAATTGGCGCTGTATAGAGACAACGGTAAGGGGTATAATGCGCGCAAAGGAATTCTGCAAGACAAGTATCTCGTGCTCCATCACCCTTTAATCCGCAGCCACGCTGCATCAACCATCCTCCAAATATGTTGATTCTGCCGGGCTCCAACGCCCTGTCCGCATTCCGTAGCCAACGCCTGTTAACTCAACTGCAAGCCGCGCTGCCTGCCGTCGCCGCCGTCCAGGCGCGCTATGTCCACTTCATCGACGCCGCCGCGCCGCTGTCGGCCGACGACACCAGCCGCCTTGGCGCGCTGCTGACCTACGGTGAGCCGGCCCACGCCGACAACACCGACGGCGCAGTCGAAGAGTTCTTCGTCATCCCGCGCTTCGGCACGATCTCGCCGTGGGCCTCGAAGGCCACCGACATCGTCCACAACTGCGGCATGGCGCACGTCAAGCGCGTCGAGCGGGGCATCGCCTTCCGCATCAACCTGAAGACCGGCATTTTGGGCAGCAGCATCGGCGCCGCCAAGAAGCTGTCGGAAGAAGAAGTGCAGGCTGTCGCCGCGCTGCTGCACGACCGCATGACCGAATCGGTGCTGCGCTCGCCGGACGACGCGGCCGGTTTGTTCCGCACGCTGGACGCCAAGCCGCTGGAATCGGTGGACGTGATCGGCATGGGCAAGGCCGCGCTGGAGAAGGCCAACACGGACCTGGGCCTGGCCATGTCCGACGACGAGATCGAGTACCTGGACGCCGCCTTCACCAAGGCAGGCCGCAATCCGACCGACGTCGAACTGATGATGTTCGCGCAGGCGAACTCGGAGCACTGCCGCCACAAGATCTTCAACGCCGACTGGACCATCGACGGCGTGGCGCAAACCAAGTCGCTGTTCGGCATGATCAAGAACACCCACCAGTTGCAGCCGAAAGGCACGATCGTCGCCTACAGCGACAACTCGTCGATCATGGAAGGCGCCGAAGTGATGCGCTTCTTCCCGCAGGGCGACGCGCATCAGTACGCGCCGACCACCGAGTTGACGCACACGCTGATGAAAGTGGAAACCCATAATCACCCGACCGCGATCTCCCCGTTCCCCGGCGCCTCGACCGGTGCCGGTGGCGAGATCCGCGACGAGGGCGCGACCGGCCGCGGCGCCAAGCCCAAGGCCGGCCTGACCGGCTTCACCGTATCGAACCTGATGCTGCCGGGCGCCGTGCAGGCCTGGGAAAACGATGCCGACGTCACCGCGCCGGTCAGCGATTACCGCGACAGCACCAAGGCCTACGGCAAGCCTGACCGCATCGCCTCGGCCTTGCAGATCATGATCGAAGGCCCGCTGGGCGGCGCCGCGTTCAGCAATGAATTCGGTCGTCCGGTGCTGGGCGGTTACTTCCGTACCTACGAACAGAACATCGGCAAGCAGTTCGCCGGCGCGCAGGACACCGTGTTCGGCTACCACAAGCCGATCATGATCGCCGGCGGCATCGGCAACATCTCCGGCCAGCACACGCACAAGAACGACATCCCGGTCGGCAGCCTGCTGGTGCAACTGGGCGGTCCCGGCATGCGCATCGGCATGGGCGGCTCGGCCGCATCGTCGATGGCCACCGGCACCAACACCGCCGACCTGGACTTCGACTCGGTCCAGCGCGGCAACCCGGAAATGGAACGCCGCGCCCAGGAAGTGATCAACGGTTGCTGGCAGCTGGGCGCCAAGAACCCGATCATCTCGATCCACGACGTGGGCGCCGGCGGTTTGTCGAACGCCTTCCCGGAAATCACCAACGACGCCAAGCGCGGCGCGATCTTCGACCTGCGCAAGATCCCGCTGGAAGAAAGCGGCATGGCGCCGAAGGAAATCTGGTCCAATGAATCGCAGGAGCGCTATGTGCTGGCGATCGCGCCGGACAACCTGCCGATGTTCAAGGCGCTGTGCGAGCGTGAACGCTGCCTGTACGCCGTGGTCGGCACCGCGACCGAAGAGCGTCAACTGAAACTGATCGATCCTGAGCTGGGCAACGAGCCGGTCGACATGCCGATGGACGTCTTGCTGGGCAAACCGCCGAAGATGCAGCGCGACGTACACCACGTGCAGAACGAGCTGCCGGCCATCGACCTGACCGGCATGGACCTGGAGGAAGTGGCCAAGCGCGTGCTGCTGCTGCCTACCGTCGGCGACAAGTCCTTCCTGATCACCATCGGCGACCGCACCGTGGGCGGCATGTCCGTGCGCGACCAGATGGTAGGCCCGTGGCAGGTGCCGGTGGCCGATTGCGCCGTCACCGCGATGAGCTTCGAGGGCTACCTGGGCGAAGCGATGGCGATGGGCGAGCGTACCCCGCTGGCCGTCATCGACGCCGCAGCGTCGGGCCGCATGGCGGTCGCCGAGGCGATCACCAACATCGCCGCCGCGCCGATCAAGGATATCTCCGACATCAAGCTGTCCGCCAACTGGATGGCCGCCTGCGGCCAGCCGGGCCAGGATGCCGCGCTGTTCGACACCGTCAAGGCGGTCGGCATGGAGCTGTGCCCGGCGCTGGGCGTCAGCATCCCGGTCGGCAAGGATTCGCTGTCGATGCGCACCACGTGGAAAGACGAAAGTGACGAGAAGGCTGACAGCTTTGGCATTGCCAAAGCTGTCACTTCGCCGGTATCGCTGATCGTCTCGGCCTTCGCGCCGGTGCACGACGTGCGCAAGTCGCTGACGCCGCAGATCAAGACCGATGCCGGCGACACCGCCATCATCCTGATCGACCTCGGTCGCGGCAAGAACCGCCTGGGCGCCTCGGCGCTGTCGCTGGTCATGGGCCAGCTGGGCAACGAGACGCCGGACGTCGACAGCGCTGAAGACCTGAAAGCCTTCTTCACCGCGATCCAGCAACTGAACAACGACGGCAAGCTGCTGGCCTACCACGACCGCTCCGACGGCGGCCTGTATGGCACGCTGACCGAGATGGCCTTCGCCGGCCGCGCGGGCCTGTCGATCAACCTCGACATCCTGACGCTGGAAGAGGGCCATGGCGCCGACCAGGGCGACGCCAAGAACTGGGCCGGCCAGATCGCCGAACGCCGCAACGAGCAAACGCTGCGCGCGCTGTTCTCCGAAGAGCTGGGCGCCGTGATCCAGGTGCGCGCTGAAGAGAAGTCGCTGGTGATGGACGTGCTGCGCACCTTCAACCTCGGCGCCTGCAGCCACATCATCGGCAAGCCGAACGACCGTGGCGTGATCGAGTTCACCCGCGACGCCAAGATCATCTACGCCAAGCCGCGCGCCGAACTGCACCGCCTGTGGAGCGAGACCAGCTGGCGCATCGCCCGCCTGCGCGACAATCCGGCCTGCGCCGACGCCGAATACGACCGCATCCTGGACGTCACCGATCCCGGCATCACGCCGAAGATCACCTTCGACCTGGCGGAAAACGTGGCCGCGCCGTTCCTGGCCACCGGCGTGCGTCCGCGCGTCGCCATCCTGCGTGAGCAGGGCGTCAACTCGCACATCGAGACCGCATACGTGATGCACCAGGCGGGCTTCAACGCCGTCGACGTGCACATGAGCGACCTGATTGCCGGCCGCGTCAAGCTGGACGACTTCCAGGGCATCATCGCCGTCGGCGGCTTCTCGTACGGCGACGTGCTGGGCGCCGGCGAGGGCTGGGCCAAGACCATCCTGTTCAACGCCGCGCTGTCCGAGCAGTTCGCCCGCTTCTTCGCGCGCACCGACAGCTTCGGCCTGGGTGTCTGCAACGGCTGCCAGATGATGAGCAATCTGAAATCCATCATCCCTGGCGCACACGCGTGGCCGAAGTTCACCACCAACAAGTCGGAGAAGTTCGAAGCCCGCTTCGCGATGGTGGAGGTGCTGGATTCGCCGTCGATCTTCTTCAACGGCATGGCCGGCACGCAAACCGCGATCGCCATCGCCCACGGCGAAGGCTATGCCGACTTCACGCAGACCGGCAACATCAGCGAAGCCGTGGCAGCGATGCGCTTCGTCGACAATCGCGGCGCCGCCACGGAAGCCTATCCGTACAATCCGAACGGCTCGCCGCAAGGCTTGACGTCGGTGACGACGGCCGACGGCCGCTTCACGGTTATGATGCCGCACGCCGAACGCGTATTCCGCTCGGTGCAGCAATCGTGGCATCCAGAATCGTGGGGTGAGGATTCACCGTGGATGCGCATGTTCCGCAATGCCCGTAAATTCGTCGGTTAATTTAACGACGTGCCAAATAAAAAAGCCGGAGCGATCCGGCTTTTTATTTGGATAAATGCTTATTGGCCTCTCGGAAGCTTAGTGCGGATAAGC
The DNA here is from genome assembly GCF_964254095.1 of Duganella sp. LjRoot269. NCBI lineage: Bacteria > Pseudomonadati > Pseudomonadota > Betaproteobacteria > Burkholderiales > Oxalobacteraceae > Duganella > Duganella sp. LjRoot269. Next base: position 3,681,260 of record NZ_CAXUSL020000001.1, read on the forward strand.
GCGGTTTTTCTTTCAAGGTAAATGCCCGGATTGCGTCGGGATCGTGGCGGGCATAATCCCTCAACGCCCAGCCAATTGCCTTTTGTATGAAGAATTCTTTTTCGTGCGATAACGTCAGCGCGTAATTGAATAATCGATTCGTGTCGACTTTGTCACGCCAGCCTAATTGATGAAGCAAGGCGATGCGCCGCACCCACATATTATCGTGGGTGAGCGCAGCGTCCATTTCATCATGTTTATGTCGCAGCACGTCGCTGATTACCACGGCCAGCGCGTCCACGGTATCCCACCACGATTTATTCTGTGCCAATGCAAGCAGTCGTGGAATATGCAGGATATCCATTTCTTTCCAGTGCATCGCCAGTAAATCGATCGCCACATATTGATATTCACGCTGCGGCAACTCCCATAATGCGCATGCATAATCCAGCAGATTATCCGGACCTGAGCCTTTTAAAGTCTTTAAAAGCGGCTTGGCCGCCAGCCGTCGTTGCGGCGTGCCGACGCCCAGATAATCGAATTGATCGCGCATGTAGGCGCGCATGGCAGGTGCGCGGGCGGCATCGGTGACGGTGGCGAGGGCCGCTTCAAGGTCGGCCTGGAACTGTGGATTCATGCTGCAGATTATAGCCGACTCCACGTTTCGCCCCGTAGATAAGCCGGTTCCTGGCGTGAATAAGCTAAAAACTGGCATATTCAAGGTGTAAAAAAAAGGCGCCTCAAGAGGCGCCTTTTATAACCGCGAAACCAGTATTACTGGATCTTGGCTTTCTTGCTCAGCTCGTCGCGATAAGCGGCGATTTTGCGCTGTTGCAGGGCTTCTGCAACCTGGCCTTTGACTTCTTCCAGTGCCGGCAGTTTGGTCGCGCGGGATTCTTCCAGCTTGATCACGTGATAGCCGAATTCGGTTTTAACCGGGGTTTGGGTAATCTCGCCGTTTTTCAGCGCGACCATCGCATCAGCGAAAGGCTTGACCAGTTTGCCTGGAGTCATCCAGCCCAGGTCGCCGCCGTTATTGGCCGAACCGTCTTTCGATACTTTAGCCAATTCTTCGAATTTACCGCCGGCTTTCAGCTTGGCGATAATATCCTTGGCTTCCTGTTCGGTAGCGACCAGGATATGACGCGAGTGATATTCTTTGTCGCCCATCGCTGCTTTATACTTGTCGTATTCAGCTTTGATTTCAGTATCTTTGACTGGGTTTTTCTTTACGTAATCAGCCAGCATCGCATTGATGATAATGCTTTGACGGGCGTTTTCAATCGCGGCCTTGACTTCCGGCTTGGTGCCGAAACCTTGCTTGTCCGCTTCCTGGATCATCACTTCGCGGCCGATCAGTTCTTTCTTGACCATTTCACGCAGTTGCGGGCTGTCAGGCTGCTGGCCTTGGGCGACGACTTGCTTGACCATCTGGTCTACCTTGGAGGCAGGAATAGCCTTGCCATTGACGGTCGCGACGTTTTGCGCGAATACCGGAGCTGCAACGACAGCGATCAGTGCTAACAACAGGCGGGCTGGCTTCAACATCATTATTAAATCCTATAAAAAATCAAGAAATCGCACTCGGGCGGTGCATTGTACCAACGCAAAATCAAAAACGGCGCCCCGCAGGGCGCCGCCTTTTGTAACATTACTGCACTTTTGCTTTCTTGACCAGTTCTTCCTGGTAAGCCTGCAGTTTCTTCTGGGTCAGCGCTTCCGCGATTTGCGGTTTCACTTCTTCCAGGGTAGGCAGCTTGGCTGGACGGATGTCGTCCACTTTGATGACGTGGAAGCCGTTCTGGGTCTGCACAGGCTTCTCGGTGACCTGGCCTTTTTGCAGGGCCACGAAGGCGGCCGAGAACGCTGGCGGGAAGGACGAAGGCGAGGCCCAGTCCAGATCGCCGCCATTGGCTGCCGAACCGGTGTCTTTCGAGGTTTTTGCCAGGTCTTCAAACTTGGCGCCGCCCTTGATCTTGGCGATCACGTCGTTCGCTTCGGCTTCGGTGCCCAGCAGGATGTGGCGGACGTGGTATTCCTTGTCGCCGGCCTGTGCGGTGAAGCGGTCGTATTCAGCCTTGATGTCGGCGTCCGACACCGGGTTTTTCTTGACGTAGTCGCCGATCAGCGAGTTGATGATGATGGCTTGACGGGCGTTTTCGATTTGCGCCTTGACCGCTGCGTCCTTGCCGAAACCTTGTTTTTCCGCTTCCTGCATCATCACTTCGCGGCCGATCAGGTCTTTCTTGATCAGTTCGCGCAGTTGTGGCGAATCAGGCTGCTGGCCTTGAGCAACGACTTGCTTGACCACGGCGTCGACGCGCGACGTTGGGATGGCTTTGCCATTAACTACGGCAACGTTTTGTGCGAAAGCAGGTACGGCGATAACGGCGAGAAGTGCAATCAGCAAACTGGCTGGCTTGAAAGTCATTATTAATTCCTGTAAGGGGAAAGTTTTAGCGAAATTGCCGGGCGGTAGGAGTTGGATCAGCTATCTGTCTTTGTGCTCAATTATTTTCGACGACGCCAACCGTTCCCACACCAAGCGTTACATCATACTTCGGACGGAGCCAATGCGGTAATGGCCAATGCATGAATTTCTTTATGCATCATATCGTGCACGGAATCATACACGAGTCGATGTCTTGTGACGAGTTTGAGGCCCTCGAATTGTAACGAAACAATTCTGACGTTGTAATGCCCCCCGCCGGAGGCGGCCCCGGCATGGCCGGCGTGCAGGGCGGAATCGTCTTCCAGCGTCAGCTCCACCGGCGTCAAAGCGGCCTCGAAGCGGCTGCGCATGCGCTCCATGCGCGTGTCCTTGGTCAGGTCGCTCATGCTTCATCCTTCATGTGGCGCGACAGATAAATCGTTTGCGCAACAATAAACACAAACATCAGGGCGGTCGAGCCGAAGGCTTTAAAGCTGACCCATGAACTGGTGTCTCCTTTAAACAAGACGAAGGCGACATACCAATTCAGGAAGCCCATTGCGATAAAGAAACATATCCAGGCCAGATTCAGGCGCGCCCAGATCAGGTCCGGCAATTGGATGATTTCTTCCATCGATTTGCGCATCAGGTTCTTTTTAAAGACGAACTCGCTCACCAGCAGGCCCGAGGCAAAGAACCAATACACGATACTCAATTTCCATTTGATGAAATCCTCGTCGTGCAGGTATATCGTCAGGCCGCCGAAGAATACAAACATGGCCAGCGAAAACCACAGCACGAAGTCGACCTTGCGGCCGCGCGCCTTGACGTAGCCGATCTGGCCCATCGTCGCCACGATGCCGACCAGCGTGGCGATGACGATCGGCGACTGCTCGGTGGTGACCGTCCCGCCGGAGACGATGCCGCTCAGGTAGGTGTTGATGAAGTGCTGGGCGGCGTCCGCGTTCCAGCCCGACAGCTTGTAGGCGACAAAGAACAGCAGCAGCGGGATCAGGTCGAACAGAAATTTCATAGTGTCTTATTAGTCTTGTGGATCAAAGCGTAAAGAGGCGGAATTGATGCAATAACGCAGCCCGGTCGGCGGCGGGCCGTCCGGGAACACGTGACCCAAGTGCGCATCGCAGACCGCGCAAATGATTTCGGTGCGCAGCATACCATGCGTACGGTCGGTTTTTTCAATGACATTGGCCGGATCGAGCGCCTCGAAGTAGCTGGGCCAGCCGCAGCCCGAGTCGAATTTGGCGTCGGAACGGAACAACGGCGTATTGCAGCATACGCAGGTGTAGATGCCGTGTTCGTGATGATCCCAGAACTTGCCGGTAAAAGCGCGTTCGGTAGCCGCGTGGCGCGTGACTTGATATTCCATCGGATCCAGCATGGCGCGCCATTCGGCGTCGGATTTGGTGACTTTATTTGTCATGGCTTAGTGCTCGCTTAAGAGGAACAGCTGACTTCTAAATGACTTGCCCAGTCCGGCGGCAAGGCTGCGTATTGTTCGTGCTCGGGCTGTTCGTCGTATGGGCGCTGCAAAACTGACAGCAGGCGCTCAACTTCAGTAAAGTCCTTATTTTGCGCTTTTTCAATCGCCACTTGGGCCAGGTAGTTGCGCAGCACGTATTTGGGGTTGACCCGGTCCATCGCAAGCTTGCGGCTTGCATCGTCGCTGGACTCGGCCTGCAGGCGGGCGCGATATTGCAGCGCCCAGGCGTCGAAGGCCGGACGGTCGATGAACAGGTCGCGCAGCGGTTCGTCGCCGCTGGCGTCGGTAGCCTTGATGCCGCTCAAGCGACGGAAGAAGAGGGTGAAATCGACGCTGTTGGCATGCATAAGCGCGAACATGGCGTCGAATAGCGCGCGGTCGGCGTCGGCGTGCTGCTCCAGCGTGGCCAGGCCCAGCTTGGCGTGCAGCAGTTCGTCCATTTTTGCGGCGAACTCGGGCTGGTAAACGTCCAGCGCGGCCTGCGCCGCTTCCACTTCGCCGATCAGCGGCAGCAGTGCCTGGCCCAGCGCGTAGCAATTCCAGTGGCCGACCTGCGGCTGGTTCGAGTACGAATAGCGGCCCTGCTGGTCGGTGTGGTTGCAGATGTGGTCGGAATCGAAAGCTTCCATGAAGCCGAACGGGCCGTAGTCCAGCGTCAGGCCGAGGATGGACATGTTATCGGTGTTCATCACGCCATGCATGAAGCCGACCGCCTGCCATTGCGCGATCATGTGCGCGGTGCGGCGCGAGACTTCGGCCAGCAAGGCCTGGTACGGATTTTCCGCGTCGCGCAGCTCGGGATAGAAGCGGTCGATGACGTAATCGGCCAGTATCTTCAATTCTTCCTGCTTCTTGCGGTAAAACCAGTGCTCGAACGAGCCGAAGCGCACGAAGGTCGGCGCCATGCGCACCACCACGGCCGACGTCTCGACCGTCTCGCGCATCACGCCCTGGTCGGAACCTGCCACCGACAACGCGCGCGAGGTGGGAATGCCCAGTGCGTGCATCGCCTCGGAGCACAGGAATTCGCGGATCGACGAGCGCAGCACGGCACGGCCGTCGCCCATGCGCGAGTAGGGCGTCAGGCCGGCGCCTTTCCATTGCAGCTCCATCGGCCCTTCGCTGGTGGTGACGTCGCCGAACAGCATGGCGCGGCCGTCACCCAGCTGGCCGGCCCAGACGCCGAACTGGTGGCCGGAATACACGGCAGCCAGCGGCAGCGCGCGCTCGGGCGCGGCGTTGCCGATCAGGACGTCGAGTCCGTCGGCGACCTGGGCCGGCGTGAGTCCGATCAAGTCGGCGGCGGGCGCACTGACGGCGACCAGATACGGCGCCGGCAGCGGCGTCGGCATCAGGCGGGTGTAGAAGGCAGGCGGCAGGGACGCGAAGGAATTGTCCAGCGGCAGTTTTGAGGCAGTAATGGCGGTTCCCGTTCTGTGTAAGGGCGTAAGCCGTCAATTTTACCGCACGCCATGGCTGCTGCAATGCAGCATCGAAAACCATTGACGCTGAGCGCGGCCGCGTCACAAACTTGTTCACATAAAATTAACTTTTCCCGAGGCAGCCATGTATCCCCAGAGTCCATTGATGGGCCAGATGATGAACCAGCCACTGCTGGTGTCCGGCATCCTCGAATTCGCCGCCCGCCACTACGCCAACAGCGAGATCGTCTCGCGGCGCGTCGAGGGCGACCTGCACCGCTACACTTTCCGCGACTGCCACCGGCGCGCCAAGCGCCTGGCCAACGCGCTGCAGGGCCTGGGCGTGCGCATGGGCGAGCGCGTCGGCACGCTGGCGTGGAACGGCTACCGCCACCTGGAGGCGTACTACGGCGTGTCCGGTTCCGGCGCCGTGCTGCATACGATCAATCCGCGCCTGCATCCCGAGCAGCTGGCCTACATTTGCAACCACGCCGAAGACCAGTACCTGCTGTTCGATTTTTGCTTCCTGCCGCTGGTGGAAGTGTTCGCGCCCCACTGCAAGACCATCAAGGGCTTCATCCTGCTGGGCGAGGCCGACCGCCTGCCGGCCGACAGCAAGATCCCCAACCTGATGTCCTACGAGGACCTGATCAACGCCCACTCGGACGATTACCGGTGGCCGCTGTTCGACGAGAACTCCGCCAGCACGCTGTGCTACACCTCCGGCACCACCGGCAATCCGAAGGGCGTGCTGTACTCGCACCGCTCCACGGTGTTGCATGCCTACGCGTCGGCGCTGCCCAACGTGCTCAACGTGTCGTCGCGCGACACCGTGATGCCGGTGGTGCCCATGTTCCACGTCAACGCCTGGGGCCTGCCGTACTCGGTGCCGCTGTCGGGCGCCAAGATGGTGTTTCCCGGCGGCGCGCTGGACGGCAAGTCGGTCTACGACCTGATGGAAAGCGAAAAGGTCACGTTCTCGGCCGGCGTGCCGACCGTGTGGCTGGGCCTGCTCAACTACGCGATCCAGAACAAGCTGAAGTTCTCGACCTTCCGCCGCACGGTGATCGGCGGTTCGGCCTGTCCGCCGGCGATGATGAACACGCTGATCGACGAGTTCGGCGTCGAGGTCATCCATGGCTGGGGCATGACCGAGATGTCGCCGCTGGGCACCACCGGCGGCCTGCTGTGCAAGCACCTGGAACTGCCGAAGGCGGAGCAGCGCAAGATCCTGCAAAAGCAGGGGCACGCGATCTACGGCGTCGACATGAAGATCGTCGACGACGACGGCAAGGAACTGCCGTGGGACGGCGTCAGCTACGGCCACCTGCTGGTCAAGGGGCCGTGGGTGGCGGCGCGCTACTTCAAGGACGAGGGCGGCGACGTGCTGGAGGATGGCTGGTTCCCGACTGGCGACGTGGCCACCATCGATGTCGACGGCTTCATGCAGATCACCGACCGCAGCAAGGACGTCATCAAGTCCGGCGGCGAATGGATAGGCACCATCGACCTGGAAAACGTCGCCATGTCGCACCCGGCGGTGATGCAGGCGGCCTGCATCGGCGTGGCCCATCCGAAGTGGGACGAGCGGCCGCTGCTGGTGGTGGTGCGCCGGCCCGGGCAGGAAGTCACGCGCGAGGAGTTGCTGGCCCATTTCACCGGCAAGGTGGCCAAATGGTGGCTGCCGGACGACGTGGTGTTCGCCGATGCGCTGCCGGTCGGCGGCACCGGCAAGATCCAGAAAAACAAGCTGCGCGAGCAGTACCGCGACCACAAGCTGCCCGGCGCCTGAACAACTTTATTTCGCCATCCTGGCGTGCTCCGCGGTGTGGGTCGCCAGCGGCAGCTCGGGCAGGAAGTACAGCATCAGCAAGCCCAGCCCGACCAGCACGGTGCCGGCGGTGAAGATGCTGGCGATCGCGTGGCGATAGACGTCGGCGGTCGCGGCCTGTCCGTGCAGTCGCTGCGCCAGGATCGCGCCGGACCCCGTCACGCCGACCAGGCCGCCCAACGAACGGAAGAAGGCCAGCATCGCCGTGCCGACGCCGCGCCGCGTGGCCGGCAGGGCGTTCTGCACCGCCATCGTCATGTTAGGCATCACCAGCCCCAGGCCGGCGCCGAGCACGAAAATGGCCGGCTCCAGCACCGTGTAGCCGGCCGAGGTCGAGATGGACCAGGCCAGCACGCCGAACGACAGCGTCGCCAGGCTCAGGCCGATGATTTGCGCCGGCTTGTAGCGGCCCCCCGACTTGGCCAGCACGCGGCCGTTCAGCGTGGACGAGATCACCAGGCCGACCATCATCGGCATCGTCAGCAGGCCCGAGTTGGCGGGGCTGACGCCCATCACCATCTGGAACAGCAGCGGGAAGAACACGCTGGAGCCCATCATGCCGACGAAGGTCAGCGCCAGCACGATGCTGGCCACGTTGAACACGCGGTTCTGGAACAGGTCTGGCGGCAGCACCGGCTCGGGCACGCGGCGCACGTGGGCCAGCAACGCGGCCGCCAGTGCCGCCGACAGCAGGCTCAGGAACTTCACCTCATGCGAATCCCACGGCCATTCGGTGCCGCCCAGCGCCAGCACCAGCAGCGCAGCCGTCACGGCGCCGGTCATCAGCGCCGATCCCAGGTAGTCGATCTTGTGCGCGTGGTGCGGACGGTCGCCGTGCATGGACTTGGCGATCGCGTACAGCGCCAGCGCGCCGACCGGCAGGTTGACGTAGAAGATCCAGTGCCACGACAGCCAGTCCGTCAGCAGGCCGCCGATCACAGGTCCCAGCACGCTGGTCACCGCGTACACGGCGGCGATGCTGCCCTGGCGCTTGCCGCGTTCGGCCGGCGGTATCAAATCGCCGATGACGATCTGCGCCAGCGGCAGGAAGCCGCCCGCGCCCAGACCCTGTATGGCGCGGAAGGCGATCAGCTGGAACATGTTCTGCGCCAGGCCGCACAGCATCGAGCCGGCCAGGAAAGTGATGATGGCGGTGTACAGCAGCGGCTTGCGGCCGTACTGGTCGCTGAGCTTGCCGTACAGCGGCATGGTGGCGGTCGAGGCCAGCACATAGGCCGTCACCACCCACGACAGATGGGTCATGCCGCCCAGGTCCGATACGATGCGCGGCAACGCGGTGGCGACGATGCTCTGGTCCAGCGCGGACAGGGCGATCATGATGACCAGCCCGCGGTAAATGGCGCGGATTTCAAGCCGGGTGGGGGCTGCGGAAGGAATGGTCATTCGCCGATCTCGTTGAGGTAAATAAGTGCGTTGCGTAGCGCCTGCGCGCCTTCCGGCGGCAGTTGCGCCAGCTTGCGCGCCAGCCAGTCGCGGCGGCGGTTGCGGATGTCTTCCAGCACGGCGGCGCCGTGCTCGCTCAGCAGCAGGCCGCTGCGGCGGCGGTCTTCCGGATCGGGCGTGTCGCGCCGTATCAGACCGGCCGCTTCCAGCGACTTGATATGGCCGCTCATGGTCGGTCCGCGCAGCTTTTCCATGCGCGCCAGTTCGGCTACGCCGATGCCCGGCGTCTGGCTGATGGTCGACAGCAGCATCCTGTGCTGCAGCGACAGGCCGGACGGATCGCTGTCGCCCTCCTGGCGGATGCGGCGAAATACGTGATGCAGGACGTTGCGCAATTCGTCGGCCAGCGCGATGGCTTCCTGCGGAACAGGTTTTTCCATGGGGTAGAGTAAAGATAGGTAGGTTACCTATCTATCTTAACGCGGACGTTGCCGGATTTCAAGACAAAAAAAGCCCGGCGGCGGCCGGGCGAGGGGAGGAGACGTTCTTTACTGCTTCATTTGAGGGCGCCGAACACTTTTCCTATGAGCTTGCTGCCCTGTCCGAGAGGGTCGGCGCGGATGGCTTTTTCTTCTTCACCTATCATCGTGTACAGGCCGTCCAGCGCGCGCTGGGTGACGTAGCCTTCGACCGTGCTCTGGTCCTTGGCCAGCATGCCCATCTTCGGCGCCAGCGCCATCGTGGCGTTGTACTTGTTCGCCAGGTCGGAGCGGTCGGTGACCTTCTTCACGATCGGCAGGAACTGCACCGCCAGCTTGGGCGAGGTCTTTTCGCGGAAGAAGTCGGTCACCGAGGTGTCGCCGCCGGTCAGGATGTTCTTGGCGTCGGTGACCGTCATCGACTTGACGGCATCCAGCAGCAGCGGCTTGGCCATCGGCACGGCCGCCTCGGCCGCATGGTTCATCTGCACCACCAGGTCGTCGAGCTGCTGGCCCTTGCCGGTCATCTTCAGCAGCGGGCGCGCCTGCTCCAGGATCTTCGGCAGCGGGATGCGCACCTTGGCGTTGTTCAGGAAGCCGCCATCCGTGCCGAGCTTGGAGACCGCCATCGAAGAGCCCTGTTCCAGCGCCGCCTTCAAGCCGCCGGATGCATCCTGGTTGGTCAAATCGGCCAGCGACAGCGCATAGGCGCTGGCGGCCAGCAGGCTCAGGGGAATCAACACGGCGATGGCGCGGCGTGGCATGGACATAGTCAACCTCGGAAAAAGTAAGCCGCCGGCGGCTGCCGGCACGGTCCCACTTTACTCCAGCGGCGCTCATGCCGCCAGCGCCGGAATCTCGCGTGCCAATCGTTGCAGCAGGCGGTCGCACTCGAACACGCTGAGCGTCTGGTGGTTGTCGCCGTCGCCCTCGATATCGATGACTTCCTCCATCTCGCTGCGCGGATCGCCTTGCGCGCTGGTGTTGCGCATCATCTTGGGCGCCGTGAAGCGCCGGCTGTCGTTGACCGTCATGATGTTCTCGACGGCGTCCACCATCAGGCCGTAGAGTTCTTCGCCGCGCTCGATGACCAGGATCTTGGCCCGGCCGCTGTGCTCCAGCGCGGGCATCCGGTACAGGCTGCGCAAGTCGATCACGCTGATCATTTGCTGGCGCAGGTTCAGCATGCCGCGCATGAAGTCCGGCATGCCCGGCGGCCGCGTGATGTCGTCGGAAAAATCGATAATCTCGCGCACCTGCTTGATCTCCACCGCGTAGGTGTTCTCCAGCGCGAAGGTGATGTAGACCTGGCGTTGGCTGCGTTTGGCCGCCTGCCGCCCGGCCGGCGTCGTGCCGGTTTGGTCCTTGGGATACAGGTTGGCGTGGCCGGTGCGCATTTCCTGGATCTCGGTGCTGCTGAAGATTTCACGGTGGTTGAGGAAGATGATGTCGCCCAACCCCGGCTTGGCGATGCAGCCGCCGAACATGCCGGCGCGCGCCTTGCTTAGCAGCGGTATCGCCATCAGCTCTTCGCCGTAGAAGTTGACGATGCTGTCGACCGAGTCGACCAGGAAGCCGATGGTTGCGTCGTCGATGCGGGCGATGACGATGCGCTGGTCGGCATGGAGCTCGCGCGTGGTTGGCGCTGCGCTCAGCAGGGCGGTGAAATCGACCACCGCCACCTGGCTGCCGCGAAAATTGATGCGGCCCAGGCACAACGCGCTGTTCAAGATCGACGCCTGCAGTTCCGGCACGCGGATGATCTCCTGGATCGCGCTCATCTCGAACGCGAACGACGACGCGCCGACGCGGAAGCTGACGCACTGGCGCCGCTCGCCCTGGCTGCGCTGCGCCGCCTGCCTGCCGGCTCCCTGCAGCGCCAACACCTGCGGCACGTTCTCGATGCGCACCAGCGCGGCCGGATCCAGCACCTGCACCAGGCGGGCGCCGTCGCTGAGCAGGATGGTGCCGGCCACCACGCCGTGGGCGTCGCCGTTGGCGTAGCTCAGCGTGCTGCGCTGCTCGCGCCGCACGCGCAGGATCTCGCCGGTGGCATGGAACAGGATGCCGACCAGCACGCCCTGGAAGTCGAGGATGGCGATCTTGTCGCTGGCTTCGGCGCCGCGCGCGTCCGCGCTGAACACGCGGCCCAGGTTGACCACCGGGATCACCGCGCCGCGCAGGGTGAACACGCCTTCGAGGAACTTCGGCGACAGCGGCAGCGCGCTGACCTTGTCCGGGAAATTGACCACCTCGCGGATACAGCTGGCGGGCAGCGCGAATTCATCCGCGCCGAGCACAAAGGAGCCGAACAATTCGGTGGCGCTGTCAGTTGCTTGCATGGCGGAGGTCCTGTGGATGGTTGCCGATCTCGCAGATGGCGTAGCTGTGGGTGGCACAATCGATGGTCATGGTGCGGCCGCACTCGCCGCCGACGCGGCAATAGCGCACGGTCAAGCCGTGCAGGCTCAGGTATTTGTGGGCGGCTGCGGCGTTTTGCGTGCCAATCTGCAAGCGGCTGGTGTAGTTGCCGAGCATGTTGGCGCCGCCCGCCACGATCACCTCGATATCGGGATAGTCGGCTTCGGTGGCGCCCATCATCATCAGCAGCGACGGCACCGCCTGGCTGACGTAGCGCGCGCCCAGTTCAGCCTGCAATTCCGGCGCTTCCGGCAGCAGGCAATGGGCCAGTCCGCAGCGGCCGCGCTTTCTCCAGATGAAGCCGATGCCGATGCAGGAGCCCAGCAGGGCTTGCAGCTGGCCGGTGCGGGCGCCTATCTTCAGTTTGCCCATGGTCACCTGCAGGCATTGCGGCGGCACCGCCGGGCCGGGGCCCAGCGCTCCGGCGCGCGGATTGGGAATGATGTGGTGTGTGATCACGGGGTTGCTCGCTTATCCATCGTATAGACCATCGGCCGCTCGCAGTGGTAGGGCAGGTTGAGACCGCGGATCGACTCGGACTCGCCCAGGATCAGGCGCGAATCGGATGTCATGCTGTGGCGGACCTGCTGCAACACCGTTTCCTGGTGCTCCTGGTCGAAGTAGATCAGCACGTTGCGCAAGAACACCAGGTCGAATTTCTTGTGCGGCTTGAGCGGCGCCAGCAGGTTGTGCTGCGCCAGCTCGACGTTCCTTTTCAATGCATCCACCACTTGCAGGCCTTTGCTGCCGGGCTTGAAATATTTTTTCACCCAGTCCGGATGCGTGCTGAGGATGCGTTCGACGGAACGCCCGGCGTAGTCGCCGGCGCGCGCCTGCTCCAGCACCTGCCGCGAAATGTCGGTCGCATGGATGCGGTAGGTGAAGCCGGGGTGGGCCGCCTGGAATTCCTCGCACAGCATGGCCATCGAATACAGTTCCTCGCCGCTGGACGCCGCCGCCGACCAGACCTTCAGGCATCCGCCCGGATGCGCCTGCCACCATTGCGGCAGGAACTCCTGCTCCACGTAGTCCCACACCTGCGGCGTGCGGAAGAACAGCGTGTCGTTGGTGGTCACCAGGTCGATAAAGTGCGGGATCTCCGAACGGTCCTGTTCCACCTTGTCCAGGTAGGCCTGGTAGCTGCCTATCGCCAGCGCCTGCATCCTTGGCCGCAGGCGCCCCTCCAGCAGCACGCTTTTGCGCTCCGTCATCGCGATGCCGGTGTGTTTGCGCACCAGCGCGATCAGCGCGCTCAGCGTCGCCGGGTTCAGTCCGGCGCTGCTGTCCACGGTTAGACCACGAAGCCGGCGACGGTTTTATTCAGGTCCCCGGCGCGTTGGTTGAGCCCCTCGGTCGAGCGGGCGATGCTGTCGCAGGCGGCCGCCGATTTTTCCGCTTCCTCGGCGATGTATTGCACCGCCGTGCTCACTTCGCGCGCCGTCAACAGCTGCTCGTTGGTGGCTTTGGAGATGTCGGAAATGGCCACCGTGGTCTGGGCGACGCCGGCCACGATCTTGTCGAACGCGTCGCTGGCCTGGCGCGAGATTTCGCTGCCGGCCGAGACCCGCTTGACCGACTCGTTGATCAGCTTGGAGATTTCCTTGGTCGCCTGCGACGAGCGCTCGGCCAGCTTGCGCACCTCGTCGGCGACCACCGAGAAGCCCAGCCCGTGCTCGCCGGCGCGCGCCGCCTCGATGGCCGCGTTGAAGGCCAGCATATTGGTCTGGTTGGCGATCTCGCTGATCACCTTGACGATCTCGCCGATGTCTTCCGACGAGCGGTTGATCAGGTCCATCGCCTCGATCGACTTGGCCACCGCCTTGGCGCCGGCCTCGGCCTCGCGCTGGGTGGTCTTGGCCAGGGTGTCGGCGCCGGTGGTGCTGTTGGCGATCGAATTGATGGAGTTGGTCAGGCCGTCGATGGAAGCGTTCATCTCCTCGACCGTGGCGCCCAGCGCCTGGGTGCCGACGGCGACGCCGTTGCAGCGCTCGGCGATGGTGGTCGAGGCCTCGGACAGGCCGCCGGCCGAGGCCACCACGTCGCCGATCACCTTGCGCAGGTCGGCGATCATCTTGCTGATGCCTTCGGCCAGATGGTCCAGCGGCTCATCGCCATCGACGGCGATCTTGCTGGTCAGGTCGCCCTGCGCGGCGCGCTCGACCGACTCCAGCAAACGCTTGATCTTGGCGCCGTCCGAGTCGGCCTTGGCCGCCACCGAGACTTCCAGGTTGACCTGGGCCGTGATATCGGTCGCGAATTTGACAATCTTATAAGGCTTGCCATTCAAATCGAGTATCGGGTTATAAGTCGCCTGTATCCATATGGTTTTGCCATTATTGCCGATTCGTTTATATCGGCCGCTGTCGAATTCGCCACGATTCAATTTTTGCCAGAACCGTTTATATTCTGAACTATTAATATATTCGGGCTCGCAGAACATGCGATGGTGCTCGCCCTTAATATCCTCCAGCGTATAACCCATGACATTCAGGAAATTATCGTTGGCATTCAGCACATGCCCGCCCATGTCGAACTCGATCACCGCCTGCGCCTTGGAGATGGCGTCGACCTTGCCTTCGTATTCGGAGCTCTTGAGCTTGCTGTCGGTGATCACCGTGGCGAACTTGATGACCTTGTAGGCCTTGCCATCGGCGTCGATGATCGGGTTGTAGGATGCGTTGATCCACACCTCGCGGCCGCCCTTGGCGAAGCGCTTGTAGTCGCCGCGGTCGAACTCGCCACGCCCCAGGCGGGCCCACAGGTCCTTGTACTCCGCCGTCTTGACGTACTCGGGATCGCAGAAGATCGAGTGATGCTTGCCCTGGACTTCTTCCAGCGTGTAGCCGACAGTGGCGAGGAAATTGTCGTTGGCATGCAGGATGGTGCCGTCCAGTCCGAACTCGATCAGCGCTTGCACGCGGTTCAGCGCGGTGTTAATAGCTTGAATATCCAGATCCTGCGATTTGATTACCTGGCTATGCGCGTCCATATGGAGTCCTGTTATATTTGGAGAGAATTTAATCCAAGAAGTTATTGGATTTTCCGCATTAATATTCAGCCGAATTCCCATAAAACACAAGAGCTTGCCGAAAGTTTTAATTGGCCGTGTACTTTATTTGCCACGTGGAATTAATGGTGGCTTATGTTTTAAGCAGTGTTTTCTCTTATTCACAAAGCGCTGTCGCCGCATTCAAAAGCGGTGGCTGGAAAGACAAGTTTGCATGGCTGGCCGGCGGGGCATCCTGTACCATGCAAGAACGCCAACAGAAAAAAATAATACGATCGTTCTTTTATGCGGTATAGTGAGCGGGCTGAGGTTCCCACTAAAACATAAGGAAGAGACATGACTGCTGAATATCAAGTCCACGGCGCCGTTGCCGTCATCACGCTGAACAATCCGCCGGTCAACGGCCTGGGCCTGGCCACCCGCACGGCGGCCGTGCAGGGCATCCAGCAGGCGCTGGCCGACGAGGCCGTCAAGGTCATCGTCATCACCGGCGCCGGCAAGGCGTTTTCCGGCGGCGCCGACATCAAGGAATTCAATTCGCCCAAGGCGCTGACCGAGCCCAGCCTCCACACGCTGATCGCCACCGCCGAGGGCTCGACCAAGCCGGTGGTGGCCGCCATCCACACCGTGTGCATGGGCGGCGGCCTGGAACTGGCGCTGGGCTGCCACTACCGCGTGGCGCTGCCGGGCGCGCAGATCGCGCTGCCGGAAGTCAAGCTGGGTCTGCTGCCGGGCGCTGGCGGCACGCAGCGCCTGCCGCGCGTGCTGGGCCTGGAAATGGCGCTGAACATGATCGTCTCCGGCACGCCGGTGGCGTCCGAAAAGCTGGCCGGCACCGCCTTGTTCGACCAGGTGTTCGCCGCCGATGCCGACCTGGTGCAGTCCGCCGTCGCCTTCGCCGGAACGATCGCCGACGCGCGTCCGCTGCCGAAAGTGCGCGACCGCAAGGTGGACTACCCGAACCACGAAGCCTTCCTGCAATTCTCGCGCAACACGGTCAAGGCCATGTCCGGCCCGTTCCCGGCGCCGCTGGAATGCGTGGAAACGGTGGCCGCCTCGGTCACCATGAAATTCGAAGACGGCATGAAGTTCGAGCGCGAACGCTTCCTGCACCTGATCCAGACCACCGAGTCGAAAGCGCTGCGCCACGCCTTCTTCGCCGAGCGCGTGGCCAGCAAGGTGCCGGACGTGCCGGCCGACACCCCGGTGCGCGCGATCAAACAGGCGGCCGTGATCGGCGCCGGCACCATGGGCGGCGGCATCGCGATGAACTTCCTCAACGCCGGCATTCCGGTGGTCATGCTGGAAACCCGCCAGGAAGCGCTGGACAAGGGCATCGCCACGATCCGCAAGAACTATGAAAACACGCTGAAGAAGGGCAAGCTGACGCAGGAGAAGTTCGACCAGCGCATGGCGCTGCTGAGCGGCACCCTGGCGTATGAAGAGATCGCCCAGGCCGACATCGTGGTCGAAGCCGTGTTCGAGGAAATGAGCGTCAAGGAAACCGTGTTCCGCAAGCTGGACGAGGTGATGAAGCCGGGCGCTATCCTGGCCACCAACACCTCCACGCTGGACGTCGACCAGATCGCCGCCTTCACCAGGCGTCCGCAGGACGTCATCGGCACCCACTTCTTCTCGCCGGCCAACGTCATGAAGCTGCTGGAAATCGTGCGCGGCGCGCAGACCGGCAAGGACGTGCTGGCCACTGCGCTGGCGCTGTCGAAAAAGCTGAAGAAGACCGGCGTGGTCTCGGGCGTGTGCGACGGCTTCATCGGCAACCGCATGATCGAGCAATACAGCCGCCAGGCCGGCTTCCTGCTGGAGGAGGGCGCGCTGCCTGAGCAGGTCGACAAGGCCGCCGAGAAATTCGGCTTCGCCATGGGCCCGTTCCGCATGGGCGACCTGGCCGGCAACGACATCGGCTGGGCCATCCGCAAGCGCCGCTACGTCGAGAAGCCGGAAATCAGCTATTCGAAGACCGCCGACCTGCTGTGCGAAATGGGCCGCTTCGGCCAGAAAACCGGCGCCGGCTGGTACGACTACAAGGCCGGCGACCGCAAGGCCTATCCGAACGAGCAGGTCAACGCGATGATCGTCCAGCACTCGGCCGACATCGGCGTCGAGCGGCGCAAGATCAGCGACCAGGAAATCGTCGAGCGCCTGGTGTATTCGATGGTCAATGAGGCGGCGCGCATCCTGGAAGAGGGCATCGCCCTGCGCGCCTCGGACATCGACATGGTCTACCTGACCGGCTACGGCTTCCCGCTGTTCCGCGGCGGCCCGATGTTCTACGCCGACACCGTGGGCTTGCCGAACGTGCTGGCAGCGATCAACAAATATGCCCGCGGCCACCACGGCGAGGCCTGGAAGCCGGCGCCGCTGCTGGTCAAGCTGGTCGAAGAAGGCAAGGGCTTCAACAACTGATGTCGGCAAAATCTCACATGCCGTGTGGGAATTAACATGGCATGTGCGTATTCGGGTTTATCCGGGCAAAAAAATAGCCGCCATCGCTGGCGGCTATTTTCGTTACGCGGCGACGGTTAGTCGGCGGCGTAGATGTTGTTGTCCTTGGTTTCGCTGACGAACAGCGCGCCGATCACTGCCGTGATCAGGGCGATGATGATCGGATACCACAGGCCGTAGTAGATGTCGCCCTTGAACGCCACCAGCGCGAACGAGATCGTCGGCAGCAGGCCGCCGAACCAGCCGTTGCCGATGTGGTAAGGCAGGGACATCGAGGTGTAGCGTATGCGGGTCGGGAACATTTCCACCAGCATCGCGGCGACCGGGCCGTACACCATGGTCACATACAGCACCAGGATGAACAGGATCAGTACCATCATCGGCTTGTTCATCTGCGCTTCTTCAGCCTTGGCAGGATAGCCCGCAGCCTTGATGGTGCCGCCGACTTCCTTCTTCAGCGCCGCTTCGGCCTTCTTGCTGTCTGCGTCGAAGTTCAGGCCGTCAGGCGTCATCACCGCGTTGAACGAGGTGATTTCCTTGTCGCCCACTTTGACCTTGGCCAGGCTGCCGGCCGGCGCGTCCTGCTTGGTGTAGGCCACCGAAGCGTTGGACAGGATGCCGGTCGCGATATCGCACGACGATGGGAATTTCTTGGTGCCGGTCGGGTTGAACTGGAAGTTGCACGATGCAGGATCGGCCACGACCACCACCGGCGAATTTTTCAGCGCGGTTTCCAGCGCCGGGTTGCCGTAGTGGGTCAGCGCGCCAAACAGCGGGAAGTAGGTCGCCGCGGCCAGCACGCAGCCGCCCAGGATGATCCACTTGCGGCCGATCTTGTCCGACAGCGTGCCGAAGAAGATGAAGAACGGGGTGGCCAGCGCCAGCGAGATCGCGGTCATGATGTTGGCGTTGGGGCCGTCGACCTTCAGCACCTGGGTCATGAAGAACAGCGCGTAGAACTGGCCGGTGTACCAGACCACCGCCTGGCCCATGGTCAAGCCGATCAGCGCCAGGATCACGACTTTGAGGTTTTTCCACTGGCCGAATGCTTCGCTCAGCGGTGCTTTCGAGGTCTTGCCTTCGGCTTTCATCTTGGCGAAGGCCGGCGATTCATTCATCGACAGGCGGATCCACACCGAAATGCCCAGCAACAGCACCGACACCAGGAACGGCACGCGCCAGCCCCAGGCGTTGAATGCGTCTTCGCCGATGGCGGTACGGGTGCCCAGGATCACCAGCAGCGACAGGAACAGGCCCAGGGTCGCCGTGGTCTGGATCCACGAGGTGAAGGCGCCGCGCTTGCCGTTCGGTGCGTGCTCGGCCACGTAGGTGGCTGCGCCGCCGTATTCGCCGCCCAGCGCCAGGCCCTGCAGGATGCGCAGCGTGACCAGGATAATCGGCGCGGCAATGCCGATCGCCGCATAGCCCGGCAGCAGGCCGACGATGAAGGTGGAGCCGCCCATGATCAGGATGGTGATCAGGAAGGTGTATTTACGGCCGATCATGTCGCCCAGGCGGCCGAACACCAGCGCGCCGAACGGGCGCACGATAAAGCCGGCGGCAAACGCCATCAGTGCGAAAATGAAGGTGGTGGTCGGATCGCCGATGAAGAACTGCTTGGCGATGATGGCGGCGAGCGAGCCGTACAGATAAAAGTCGTACCATTCAAAGACGGTACCGAGCGACGACGCAAAGATGACCTTGCGTTCTTCCGGCGTGATCGCGCCGGACTTCGGCAGGTTACGCGGGTCTGCGGTGCCTGATGTTGATGCCATGTCTGTCTCCTGTAATTTTTGGATTTCCCCAGCCGAGAGGTGTACGTTGCTTCGTTACTCCTTCGTCAGCATGGATGCAGTGTGGCCGTTGAACCTTACACAATACTTGCTCGAAACTTACATGAAACTGACATAAATATTTGCGAACGACCGTACTAAAATATGCTATTCTGGGTTCATCAAAACATCATCCACATAGGAGACTTCCATGATCGACGCCGTCATTGTTTCAACCGCCCGTACCGCACTTGCCAAATCGTGGAAAGGCGCGTTCAACATGACGCACGGCGCCACGCTGGGTGGCCATGCGCTGGCCGCCGCCATCAGCCGCGCCGGCATCGAGTCCGGTGAAGTGGAGGACGTGCTGGTCGGCTGCGCCAATCCCGAGGGCGCCACCGGCGGCAACATCGCGCGCCAGATCGCCATCCGCGGCGGCTGCCCGGTGACCACCGCCGGCATGACCATCAACCGTTTCTGCTCGTCCGGCCTGCAGACCATCGCCACCGCCGCCCAGCGCATCATCGCCGGCGAAGGCGACATCTACGCCGCCGGCGGCGTCGAGTCGATCTCCTGCGTGCAGCAGGAAATGAACATGCATATGTACAAGGAAGTCTGGCTGTCCGAGCACAAGCCGGAAATCTACTGGCCGATGCTGCAGACGGCCGAGACCGTCGCCAAGCGCTACAACATCAGCCGCGAGCGCCAGGACGAATACGGCGTGCAGAGCCAGCAGCGCGCCGCCGCCGCCCAGGCAGCCGGTCTGTTCGACGCGGAAATCGTGCCGATGACCACCGTCATGGGCGTGGCCGACAAGGCCAGCGGCATGCTGCTGTCGAAGGAAGTGACGATCTCGGCCGACGAAGGCATCCGCGCCGACACCACCTATGAGGGCGTGTCCAAGATCCGCAGCGCGGTGCCGGGCGGCGTCATCAGCGCCGGCAACGCCAGCCAGTTCTCCGACGGCGGTTCGATGTCCATCCTGATGAGCGCGCAGACCGCCGCCGCCAAGGGCTTGACGCCGCTGGGCATCTTCCGCGGCTTCGCGGTGGCCGGCTGCGAGCCCGATGAAATGGGCATCGGCCCGGTGTTTGCGATTCCCAAGCTGCTGAAGAAAGCCGGCCTCAAGGTCGAGGACATCGGCCTGTGGGAATTGAACGAAGCCTTTGCCGTGCAGGTGCTGTACTGCGCCGACAAGCTGGGCATTCCGATGGACCGTCTCAACGTCAACGGCGGCGCGATCGCCGTCGGCCACCCGTACGGCGTGTCGGGCGCGCGCCTGACCGGCCATGCGCTGCTGGAAGGCAAGCGCCGCGGCGTCAAATATGTGGTCGTCACCATGTGCATCGGTGGCGGCCAGGGAGCCGCAGGCCTGTTCGAAGTGGTGTAAGCGCGATGCAGTCGAAAATCCTGTCGCGCCGCGACATCGCCTTCATGCTGTACGAATGGCTGGACGCGGAGGCGCTGAACAAGCGCGCCCGTTTCCAGGATCACAACCGCGAGAGCTTCGACGCCGCCATCGATACCGCAGAGCAGATGGCGACCGAGCTGTTCGCGCCGCACAATAAAAAGAGCGACAGCGAGGAGCCGCATGCGGTGGCCGGCGAGCACTGCCTGAACGTCAGGATCATTCCGGAAGTGAAGACCGCGCTGGACGCTTTCTCCGCCGCCGGGCTGATGGCGGCCGGGCAGGACTTCGAGCGCGGCGGCATGCAGCTGCCGCTGGTGGTGGAAAAGGTGCTGGCGTCGTACTTCACGGCCGCCAACGTCGCCACCAGCGCCTACACCTTCCTGACGATGAGCGGCGCCAAAACCCTGCTCAAGGCCGGCACGCCGGAGCAGGTGCGGCGCTACGTCGAGCCGATGTTTGCCGGCCGCTTCTTCGGCACCATGTGTCTGAGCGAGCCGCAGGCCGGCTCCAGCCTGTCCGACATCACCAGCCGCGCGGCGCCCGATCCGGTCGACGGCGTGGAAGGCGAGCGCCAGTTCCGCCTGAGCGGCAACAAGATGTGGATCTCCGCCGGCGAGCATGAGCTGTCGGACAATATTGTGCACCTGGTGCTGGCCAAGATTCCCGGTCCTGACGGCAAGCTGATTCCCGGCGTCAAGGGCATCTCGCTGTTCATCGTGCCGAAATACCTGGTCAATGAAGACGGCAGCCTGGGCGAGCGCAACGACGTCGT
The DNA here is from genome assembly GCF_964254095.1 of Duganella sp. LjRoot269. NCBI lineage: Bacteria > Pseudomonadati > Pseudomonadota > Betaproteobacteria > Burkholderiales > Oxalobacteraceae > Duganella > Duganella sp. LjRoot269. The sequence goes on from NZ_CAXUSL020000001.1 coordinate 3,702,152, forward strand.
GCTGGCCGGCCTGAACCACAAGATGGGCAATCGCGGCACCACCAACTGCCTGCTCAATTTCGGCGAAGGCAAGTTCAAGCCGCAAGGCAAGGGCGGCGCCATCGGCTACCTGGTCGGCAATCCGCACCAGGGCCTGGCCAATATGTTCCACATGATGAACGACGCGCGCATCGCCGTCGGCCTGGGCGCGGCGGTGCTGGGCTACACCGGCTACCTGCATGCGCTCGACTACGCCCGCAGCCGTCCGCAAGGCCGGCATCCGGCGCAGAAGGACCCGGCCCAGCCGCAGCTGCCCATCATCGAACACACCGACGTACGGCGCATGCTGCTGGCGCAAAAGGCTTACGTTGAAGGCGGCCTCGGCCTGGTGCTGTACAGCGCCCGCCTGGTCGACGAACAGCAGACGGCGGAAACGCCGGAAGCGCGCGAACACGCGGCGCGCCTGCTGGATTTCCTGACGCCGATCACCAAGTCGTGGCCGTCGCAGTGGTGCGTCGAGGCCAACAGCCTGGCGATCCAGGTGCACGGCGGCTATGGCTACACGCGCGAATACAACGTCGAGCAGTTCTACCGCGACAACCGCCTGAACGCCATCCATGAAGGCACGCACGGCATCCACGGACTCGACCTGCTGGGCCGCAAGGTGGCGGCGCAGGACGGCGCCTTGTTCAGGGCCTTCGGCGCCGAGCTGCGCAAGACGGTGCGCAAGGTGCGCGGCAGCGTCGGCGCGCCGGATGCGGTCGGCGCTCACCTGAGCGACATCAGCAGCGAACTGCTGGCGCACGCAGCTGCGCTGGACGCCGCCTGGCAGGCAGTGGAACAAGTGACGCAAAAGCTGTATGCTGCCGGCGACATGAACAAGACCCTGGCCAACGCCAGCACCTATCTGGAAGCCGTCGGCCACGTGGTGGTCGCGTGGATCTGGCTGCAGCAGGCCTTGGTGGCCGCAGCCTCGCTGGACCTGGACAGCGCCGACGCCGATTTCTACCGCGGCAAGCTGCAGGCCTGCCGCTACTTCTTCCGCTGGGAACTGCCGAAAGTCGAACAGCAGCTGGAACTGCTGGCCAGCATAGACACCACCACGCTCGACATGCGCGACGCGTGGTTTTAACCTGGAGAGGACAATGCTCAAGCACATCGTGATGTGGAAACTGAAGGAACACGCCGAGGGTGGCGACCGCGCCACCAACGCCGCCAAGATGAAATCCATGCTGGACGGCTGCGCCAAGCTGGTGCCCGGCATCCTGAAATTCGAAGCGGCCGTGGCCCAGCCCGGACTGGAGGCGACCTACGACGTGATCCTGTATTCCGAATTCACCGACAAGGCCGCGCTCGACGCCTACCAGGAACACCCGGACCACGTGGCCATCAAGCCATTCTTCGGCGCCGTGCGCGACCAGCGCCAGTGCATGGACTACGAAATCTAAGGACCCACCCCAATGCGTACAACTCAAGAACTGTTTTCACTGGCCGGCAAGACCGCGCTGGTCACCGGCGGCTCGCGCGGACTGGGCCTGCAGATGGCGCTGGCGCTGGGCGAGCAGGGCGCCAAGGTCGTCATCTCGTCGCGCAAGCAGGCCGACCTGGATGAGGCGGTCGCCTTCCTGACTGGCCACGGCGTCGCCGCCCACGCCATCGCCGCCGACCTGTCGCAGGACGCGCATGCGGAGGCGCTGGTCAGCGCCGCGCTGGAACAGCTGGGCCATATCGACATCCTGATCAACAACGCCGGCGCCAGCTGGGGCGCACCCGCCGAAGACCATCCGGTCGAAGCGTGGGACAAGGTGATGAACCTGAACATCCGCAGCATCTTCGTGGTGTCGCAGCTGGTCGGCAAGCGATCGATGATCCCGCGCAAGTACGGCCGCATCATCAACATCGCCTCGATCGCCGGCCTGGCCGGCAATCCGCCGGGCACCATGCAGACCATCGCCTACAACACCTCGAAAGGCGCGCTGGTCAACTTCACCCGCACCCTGGCGGGCGAGTGGGGCCGTCACGGCATCACCGTCAACGCGCTGGCGCCGGGCTTCTTTCCATCGAAGATGACCAAGGGCTTGCTGGAAAAGCTGGGGCCGGACGAGATCTCCAAGGACGCCCCGCTGGGCCGCCTCGGCGACGACGAAGACCTGAAAGGCGCGGTCGTGCTGTTCGCGTCCGATGCTGGCAAGCACATCACCGGCCAGATCCTGGCGGTGGACGGCGGCGTCTCGGCGGTCTGACGATGGCCGAGATTCCTCAGACTTACCGGCGCATGGTGCTGGCGGCGCGTCCGCGCGGCCCGGTGGCGCCGGAGAATTTCCGGCTGGAGACAGTGCCGGTGCCGGCGCTGGCCGATGGCGAACTGCTGATCCGCAACCACTACCTGTCGCTGGACCCGTACATGCGCGGACGCATGAGCGCGGCCAAGAGCTACGCCACGTCGCAGCAGCTGGACGAGACCATGATAGGCGGCACGGTCGGGCAGGTGGTCGCCTCGCGCAACGAGTATTACAAGGTCGGCGAGTTCGTCGGCGGCATGCTGGGCTGGTCCGAAATGGGCGTATCCGACGGCCTGTTGTTGCGCAAGCTGGACACCACGCGCATACCGCTATCGGCCTTCCTCGGCGTGGTCGGCATGCCGGGCATGGCCGCTTGGTACGGCTTCAACCAGATCATGGAAGCGGGCAGCGGCGATACGGTGGTGGTGTCGGCCGCCAGCGGCGCGGTCGGCAGCGTGGTCGGCCAACTGGCCAGGCTGCGCGGCTGCCGCGTGGTCGGCATCGCCGGCGGAGTGGAGAAGTGCGACTACGTTGTCAAGGAACTGGGCTTCCACGCCTGCGTCGACTACAAGGCCGGCAACCTCGAGGCCGACCTGGCCGCCGCCACGCCGGACGGCGTCGACGCGATCTTTGAAAATGTCGGCGGCGCCTGCCTGGATGCCTCGCTGGCGCGCACCAACGCCTTCGCCCGCTTGGCGCTGTGCGGCATGATCGCGGGCTACAACGGCCAGGAAATGCCGATCAAGAATTCGCGGCTGCTGCTGATCAACCGCTTGACGGTGCGCGGCTTCATCATCACCGAACACATGGAATTCTGGCAGCAGGGCTTGCAGGAACTGGCCGTGCTGGTGGCCAATCATCAAATCAAATACCGCGAATCGGTGGCGGACGGCCTGGCTGCCGCCCCGCAAGCGTTTATCGGCCTGCTTCAGGGCCACAACTTCGGCAAACAACTGGTGAAGCTAATCTAATAATGAAAACATTCAGAGACAAAGTCGTCGTCATTACCGGCGGTGCAAGTGGTTTGGGCCGCGAATTCGCCAACGTGGCGGCGCGCGAGGGCATGAAGCTGGTGCTGGCCGATGTGCAACGCGACGCGCTGGACCGCGCGGCCGCGGAGCTCAGGGGACAGGGCGCCAGCGTGATCGCCATGATCTGCGACGTGCGCAAAGGCGAGCAGGTGCAGGCGCTGGCCGACGCGGCCGTGGCCGAATTCGGCGCCGTGCACCTGCTGTTCAACAACGCCGGCGTCGGTTCGGGCGGGCTGATCTGGGAAAACACGGAAGCCGACTGGGAATGGGTGATGGGAGTGAACGTGTGGGGCGTGATCCATGGCGTGCGCATCTTCACCAAACTGATGCTCGATGCGGCATCGCGCGATCCGTCGTTCGAAGGCCATATCGTCAACACGGCGTCGATGGCGGGGCTGCTGAACGCGCCGGCGATGGGCGTGTACAACGTCTCCAAGCATGCGGTGGTGTCGCTGTCGGAAACGCTGTACCAGGATTTGCAACTGGTCGGCGCGCCGATCGGCGCCTCGGTGCTGTGTCCTTACTTTGTGCCGACCGGCATCAGTCAGTCGCACCGCAACCGGCCGGAAGACGTGCGCATGACGCAGGGACCGACCGCCAGCCAGCTGGCCGCGCAGGCGATGACGGACAAGGCGGTCTCGTCCGGCAAGGTCACCGCCGTGGACGTGGCCGAGATCACCTTCAAGGCCATCGCCGACGGCCAGTTCTACATCTACTCGCATCCGGGCGCGCTGGCCGGCGTGCAGGAGCGCATGGAGCACATCGTCGCCGCCACCAATCCCGGCGACCCGTATGCCGCCACGCCGCACGTGCGCGAAGCCTTGCGCGCCAAAATGAAACTGGGTTGAGACGAGCATACCGCTTACCTGATCCTCCTCGCAGTGCTCGCCATCGGCAACGCATGGTCGCGCGAATGGTTGTACGCGTGTTGGTTTTCATTGGCGATTTTCTATAACCTGTATCCCACGGCCCTGTCGTCGTGGGTGTTCGGAATAGCCAGCATAGTGCTCGTGGTGACCGCGCTGACGCGGTGGATACGAAAACGTCGCCGTAGTGGCGGCGCGGCGCCCTGAACGGCATCTTGCGTGCGACAATCGTGTTCCGCCAACTTGATTGCACGCCGATGACCGACACCGCCAAGCACGATATCCGTTTCGGAGACTGGAACGCCCCGCTCAACGCGGACGCCAGGCTCATTCGTTTTGAAGTCTTCGTCGAAGAACAGAAGGTTCCCGCCGAACTGGAGATGGACCACATGGACGCGGTATGCCTGCACGCCGTGGCCTACGACAGCACCGGCACGCCGATCGGCACCGGCCGCTTGCTGCCGGACGGCCATATCGGCCGCATGGCCGTGCGCCGGGGCGCGCGCGGCACCGGCATCGGCGGCGCCTTGCTGCAAGCGCTGATGGAGCAAGCGCGCGCCCGCGGCGACAAGCAGGTGGTGCTGAGCGCGCAAACCCATGCCGCGCCATTTTACGAGCGCCATGGTTTCGCCATCGACGGCGACGAATTCTTCGAGGCCGGCATCTCGCACATCAACATGCAGTACACCTTTTAAGGAACGCCGTCATGACCAACATCGTTGAGAATTTCGATCCTGAGCTGGACCTGGTGTTCTAGCGCGACATCGACATCTCGCCGGAGCAAGTCTGGGCTGGATGGACCAAACCCGAGCATCTGGTGCACTGGTTTACGCCGGCGCCGTGGAAGACGCTGGAAGCAGAATGCGACCTGCGTCCGGTCGGCCTGTTCCGCTCGGTGATGGCCGGCCCGTCGGCCACCCTGGAAGCGCACAAGCAGATGGGCTTTCACGATGGCTGGGGCAAGGCGCTCGACCAACTGATCGCCCACATGAAGCAGCTGGGTTAGGCTGCGGGCGCCAACGGCCGGCCCGCATGGCCGGCGTCGGTGGTTTCCTGGGGCAGTTCCCCCGGAACCGGGCGGGTGGCCAGTTCCAGCTCTTCGAAAGCGTCGTAGGTCAACGCCATCAGGCGGTCGGGATCGGGCACCAGGTCGGTGTCGACGAACAGGGCCAGCTGGATCTGGCCGGCGTAGGAGATGAACGCCAGGCCCACACCCAGCTTGCCCGCCTGCGGCACCCAGCAGATCAGGTCCGTCATGCGCGAGCCGGCCAGGTAGCGGCGGCTGCCGGGACCTTCGATATTGGTCAGCACCACCGAGCCCTTGGACGTGAACAGATTCAGCGCGAAGTGCTGCAGCGCCGTCGGCAGGCAGCCGGCGATCGACAGGAAGGCCATCGTGGCGCGCGGCTGGTGCGAGCGCTTGATGGCCGTCATGCGGTCGCTGGACTGGCGCAGCCGCACGCGTGGGTCGTCGACATTGGTCGGCAGGTCCACCGCCACCAGACCGAACTCGTTCCCCAGCTGGAAGGCGTTGGCCTTCTCGCGCAGGTTGAAGGTGACGGCGGCGCGCAGCGCGCGACCGTCGGGACGCTGGCCATGCTCGTCCAGGTAGCGCCGCAGCGCGCCGGAGACGGCCGCCACCCACACATCGTTCAAGGTCACGCCCATGCGCTTGGACATGGCGCGCACCCGCTCCATCTCCAGCGGCGGCAGCCAGACCAGCTGCTTGGCGCCGGTCATCGGCGCCTTGAAGCGGCTGTGCGCGTCCGGCCACAGTACCGACAGCCGCGCCACATGGGCGGCGATCTTCAGCCACGACACGCTGCGCGCCACCGCCGAGCACACGGCGTTGTGCGCGACCGTGGCGCGGTGCGGATGGCCGACCGGCGAGGGCGTGCGGCCATGCACGCCGTTGTCATCGGTCAGGTGGTTGAGCACATGCACCAGGCCCAGGCCGTCGGTGATGCAGTGGTGGACGCGGAACACGATGGCGTGGCCGCCGTTGACGCGGTCCAGCACCGTCATGTGCCACATCGGCCGGTCGCGTTCCAGCGGCAGGTGGGCGATGCGCGTCATGTGAGCCTGCAGCTGTTCGCGGCTCACTTCCTGCGACAGCTGTTCCAGCTTGATGTGCTGGGTGATGTCGAACCGCTCGTCCTCCACCCAGTGCGGGCGGCCGCGCCGCTGCACCACCTTCTGCGTAAAGCGCGGATAGTTGGGCAGGCGATGCGCGATGGTGGACGTCAGCCGCTCCATGTCGACCGCGCCTTCGAACAGCAGGATGCTGTTGATGACCATCAGGTTCTTGTCGGTGTCCATGCGGTGCCATGCATAGTCGCGACGCGTCATCGCCGCCGGTGCTGCGGTTGGTTTGCTCATGTGATGCCGTCTCCTCGTGCGGCGCCGGATCTTTGCCGGCGTCCGCTTATATTTTTACAGGTGTCGCTTTTGCCCGTGCTTCCGTTGACGGCGATGGCGCAGCCGCGGCTGCCGCCTCCACCGATTTGGGTGAGCGCGGCCGCAGCGCATAACGGTTCAGGCCCGCCATGTGGATGCGGCACAGGTATTCCTTCCAGTCGATGGCGCTCGGGTCCACCATGTAGCGCGCCCGGTCTTCGCTGCCGAAGCGCTGCGCCAGCGCCATCAGCGACGTGTTGTGGAACACGTAGCGCGGCGCGGTGTAGAACGAGAACGTCAGGGCCAGCAGTTGCGTGGTGCGCAGCGCCTCGAGCTTCGGCGATTCGCCGTCGCCCAGCAACCGCCGCACGCCGCTCCAAGCCCTGGCGCCGATGCGCATCGCCCGCAGCATCAGCAGGAACGCGGGACGGCTGACAACCCGGAAGTCGTGTTTCGGCTCTTGGTAGAACAGGCGCTCGTAGCTGCGCCAGTTGCGCTTCGATTCGGTTTGTATCAGGTCGATCACGCGGCCGACGGTGATCGGGTTGGCCGATCCGGTGCAGGCCTGGTAGATGCGGGCGGCGCCCGGATCGGCCAGCGCTTCGGCGGCGGCCAGCACGATGCTGTTGGCGACCAGGTCGGCCGGCACGATGTCGACGATCTCGTTCGGCTTGGCCGGGAAGAAGCTGGTCTTGCCGCGCGCGTAGGCCAGGATGATGGCGTCCGCCACCTTGACGCCTTCGAGCCAGCCGGGCGCCGGTTCCTGCAGCGTGCTTTCGATGATGGACGGCCGCACGATGGTCAGCGTCTTGCCGCGCATGGCCTGCATCGCCAGCTGTTCGCCCATCCACTTGGTGAAGGTGTAGGTGTCGTTCCAGCCGTGGTAGTTGGCCTCGGCGATGCCCAGTTCCGTCAGGCGGCGCTCCAGCTGCTCGGAGCCGCTGGTCTCGGCCTCCACCACCGCGATGCGGTGCTGCAGGTGCTTGAGCAAACCATATAAATCGAAGTGGCCGTCGGCATGGCGCGGGATGGCGGCGCGCGCCGGCGTGACGTTCTGTTCGAGCATGTCGCCGCGGTTGTAGCCGTTGACGTAGCAGGTCGAGACCTGGATCAGCGGCGCGTTGCCGGTGCGAGCCAGTTCGCAGATGTTCTGCACGCTGAGCGCGTTGATGGCCAGCGCCTCGTCCAGCGCCTCGCGGAAGTTGACGCTGGCGGCAGCGTTGATCACCACGTCGACGCGGCGCGCCAGCGCGGTGAAGTCCGGCAACAGCAGGCCGAAGCAGGGCTCGGTCACTTCGCCGGTCACGCATTCGATCTTCTCGGCGAAAAATTCGGCCAGGAACGCGGGCCGCTCGGCGCGCAGGCGGTCGAACACCGACGAGGTGGCGATGTCGCGGTCGAAGCGCTGGCGCGCGTCGGCGCCATGCTTGCCGCCGCGTATCAGCAGCACGATGCCGCCGATGTCCGGCACGCTGCGGATGAGCTTTTCCAGCACCACCTTGGCCAGGAAGCCGGTGCTGCCGGTAATCAGGATGCGCTTGCCCGACAGCGCCGCTTGCACATTCAATGCTGGTTTCATAGGGTTCTCAGAAACGGTGTCATTACTACAATGATCCGATCTTAGAGCGAAACCCGGGAGTGACTGGCGACTTTGCAGTGGCTTTGGAAGCCAAACGCATGGCGGCGCGAGTCATGCGGCTGTGGTGCCGGGGGAAGCGGTGTGGCAGCGTTTACAACATTGAGGCATTTGCGCAACGAACTATGTTCTTGCGGAACTCAGTCCAGTCCTACAGCGGAGTGGGCGGTGCTCCTATATCGTGCCGTATCGCGTGGGCAGATGATTTGTTACCGGCTGCGGCCGGCAATTTAACCACCTGAACAGGAGACCACCATGAACCAAGGTAAAAACAATCCATCGCCATCGGAAAATTCCAAACAATCGGGCACTCCCGGATCTCAGCAAAGCGGCACGCGCGGTGGCAGCCAGCAGCAGAGCGTCGACACCAGCCGCGATAGCAAGAACAAGGAAAACAGCAATCCTGGCCAGCGCCAGTCCGGCAGCCGCGACGAGCGCGGCAACCGGGACGATTGATTAAGGTTTGCCCGGCAACAGCCCGCCCCAGGCCTCCTTGATCGCTGCGGCAACGATGTCCACGCGTCCGGGCGCCCCAGGCAGGGCGCGGCGGATGTGCGTTCCGGTACCGAGACCACAGGCACCGCGTCGCGCCAGATCGCGGTCGGCAACCAGGACCTGTCGTCGCGCACCGAGGAGCGGGCCAGTTCATTGGACGAGACCGCGTCGTCGATGGAGGAACTGACTTCCACCGTCAAGCAGAATGCCGACAACGCGCGCCAAGCCAATGTGCTGGGCAACTCCGCGTCCGAGGTGGCGCTGCGCGGTGGCGCGGTGGTGTCCGAGGTGGTGCAGACGATGGGGTCGATCAACGACTCGTCGAAGAAAATCGTCGACATCATCGGCGTGATCGACGGCATCGCTTTCCAGACCAATATCCTGGCGCTGAACGCGGCGGTCGAGGCGGCGCGCGCCGGCGAGCAGGGGCGCGGCTTCGCGGTGGTGGCGTCGGAAGTGCGCAACCTGGCGCGCGCCCGGCGTCGGCCGCGAAGGAAATCAAGGAGCTGATCGGCGATTCGGTGGGTAAAGTGGAACTGGGCGCGAAGCTGGTCGACCAGGCCGGCGCGACCATGGGCGAGATCGTCGACAGCGTCAAGCGGGTGACGGACATCATGTCCGAAATCGCCTTCGCCAGTCAGGAGCAGAACGCCGGCATCGAGCAGATCAACCAGGCCGTCACGCAGATGGACCAGGTGACCCAGCAAAATGCCGCATTGGTGGAGGAGGCCGCGGCGGCGGCCGAATCGATGCAGGACCAGGCGGTCAAACTGGCGCAGGTGGTCGGCGCCTTCAAGCTGGGCGCGTATCGGGGCGCTTCGGCCGCCGGCAAGCCCGCTGTCCGCCGGCCGCTGAAGGTGGTCAAGGCGGTGGCGAAAATCGCCGCGAGCCCACGCGCGCAGGCGGCGCGGCCGGCCAGGGTCGCCGCGGTTGTCGGCGTCGATTGGGAAGCGTTCTGACTGTTTAGCCTGCCGCCGGCGGATTCAGGCCGTGCACGCGGCCGAACAGGGCGTCGATGTGCGGCGTGGCCAGTTGCAGGCGCTGGCCGATCTTGCGCACGGCCGCCACCAGCGCGTCGAGTTCCAGCATGCGGCAGGCTTCGGCGTCCCGCAGCAGCGAGCTTTGGAAGGCGCCCAGCTTGCGCGTGATCAGGTGGCGCTGCTCGGGCGTTTAGGCGATGCGTTCGCCGATGACGGCCGCCTCGCGCATCGCGGCGCGGCAGAATTCGGCCACCAGCTGGTCGTCCAGGATGCAGTCCGCAGTCGCGCCGGTGATGGCCGATACCGGATTGAGCGTCATGTTCCCCCCACAGCTTGTACCAGATGTCGTAGCGGACGTCGGTAATGCATAAATAATGTGCGATAATTTCCGCGTGGATACAAAATGGCAGCGCCAAGGCGGATGATGAAAAATCAATATTTAACAAAATATAACGTATCTGCGGTGGCGCTGCCGGCGCTCGCACTGTGCGCGACTGCCCTGCTGAGCGCATGCGGCGCTGGCGGCACTGACAACTCCGCTGAAACGCGTCTGGTACAGGGCGCAGCTCCGCTCGCAACCGGCTCGACCACGCTGGTACTGGACGCCGGCACGCTGCCGGCCGAAGATGCCCAGCGCATGGCGCTGCCGTCGTTCCACATGGCGCCGGTCGAACTACAGGCGCCGGACGACCATGCCGACAGCGCCACCGCGCCGGTGCACGCACAGGCCGTCCCGACTGAATTCCAGCACCTTTCGACTCGCCGCCTGACCATGCAGGCGCTGCGCGGCCGTCACCTGGAAGCCATGCGCAGCCTGAGCCCGGAAGCGGCCGCGGCGCCGGCAGCCTCCGGCAGCGTGGTGGCGACCTACACTCCGGCCCAGATCCGCGCCGCCTATGGCTTGCCGGCGCTGCCGGCGGCCGGCAGCGCATTGACGGCCGCCCAGGCGGCACAGCTGGGCGCCGGCCAGACCATCTACATCCTCGACGCCCAGCATGACCCGAACGTGGTCGCCGAACTGGCCGCGTTCAACACCAAATTCAGCCTGCCGGCCTGCACCACCAAGACCATCGCTCCCACGGCCAGCCTGCCGTTGGCCGCCGCCTCCACCAGCGGCTGCGAACTGGCCGTGGTGTACAGCACCGCCAGTGGCGCCATGACCGCGACCCAGCCCGCGTACGACTCCGGCTGGGCCAGCGAAATCACCCTCGACGTGCAGTGGGCGCACGCCACCGCGCCACTGGCCCGCATCGTGCTGATCGAAACCGCCGACGCGAGCTACAACAATCTGCTGGGCGGCGCCAAGCTGGCCAACGCGATGGGGCCGGGCATCGTCTCGATGAGTTTTGGCGGTTCTGAAAGCAGCGGTACCGTCTCCTCCGACAGCGTATTCGCCGCCACCGGCATGACCTATCTGGCCGCCACCGGCGACTCCGGCGCAGGCGTGTCGTGGCCGGCGGTCGCGCCGCATGTGCTGGCGGTCGGTGGCACCACGCTCAGCTACAGTGGCAGCGGACTGCGTTCCGAAGTGGCCTGGTCCGGCACCGGCGGCGGCGTCAGCCTGTACACGGCCACGCCGAGCTATCAGACCAGCGCCGTGCCGGGCATGGGCACGCCCGCGCGCCGCACGGTGGCCGATGTCGCCTTCAATGCCGATCCATCGTCTGGCCAGTACGTGGCGATGATCGCGCCCGGTAGCAGCACGGTGCGCTGGGGCAGCGTGGGCGGCACCAGCTTGTCGACGCCGCAGTGGGCCGGCCTGATCGCTGTGGCCAACGCCACCCGCGCGCTGAGCGGCAAGGCGGCAATGGGCGCGCCGCATGCGGCGCTGTATGGCGGGATCGCCGCCGTGCCGGGCACTTACGCGTCCGCCTTTGCCGATGTCACCGCCGGCAGCGACGGCAGCTGCGCTGCTTGCACCGCCAAGACCGGCTACGATCAGTTGACCGGCCTGGGCACGCCGAACGTGTCCAGCCTGTTGTCGACGCTGTCGGGCCTGACCGTCGCCCCCGCGCCGCAGGTGGGCTCGGCCAGCATCAAGGGCACGGTCGGGACAGCGTTGACGTTCACGGTTTCCACCGTTGCGGCCAATACGGTCAGCTATACACTGAGCGGGGCGCCGTCCGGCATGAGCATCAGCAGCGCCGGCGTGGTCAGCTGGGCGGCGCCGGTGACCGGGACCTACGCCGTCACCGTGACCGCCAAGGACAGCAAGACCGGCCTCAGCGGGCAGGGCGTGTACACCGTCGTGATCGCGCCGTTGTCGGCGCCGGTGCTGACTTCGGGCACCATCAGCGGCAAGGTGGGCGTGGCGTTGTCGTTCTCGGCGGCGGCCAGCAATGCCAATCCGGTCACCTACGCGCTGAGCGGCGCGCCGTCCGGCATGGCGATCAGCACTGCGGGCCTGGTCAGCTGGGCCAAGCCGGTGGCCGGCACCTACGCCGTCACCGTCACCGCCAAGGATAGCAAGACCGGCTTGAGCGGCCAGGCCAGGTACACGGTGCAAATCACCGCCGGTGGCCCGGTGATCACGGCCGCGGCCATGACGGGCGTGGCGGGCAAGCCGATGACGGGCTTGATCACCATCGTGGACAATGGCGCCAGTTCGGTGTCGATCACGATCTCCGGGGTGCCACTGGGCATGATGTTCCAGTCCAACGGCCTGAGCGTCATGCCGTACTGGAGCGCGCCGGTGGCCGGCAGCTATCAATTGAAGGTGGCGGTGACCGATAATGCCGGAGGCAGCGCCCAGCTGACGATCCCGGTGACGGTGACGGCGCGCTGAAATTAAAGACAACGAAAAAACCCGCTGCTCCGGAAGGAGTAGCGGGTTTTTTGTTTGGTACGCGGATGACTATCCGTTGGCGCGAATCATGCCATCCACAATTCGTACGTGATCACCGGTGTGCCATCCAGGCTGCTCCGATTGATGGAATGTGCGGAAGGAACCGTCGTTCAGTCGAACGGAAATATTATAACTATGATTGGTTTTAACGCGGCCTTCAATCTGATTGCCGGCTACTGCGCCGCCTATCGCGCCAGCGATGGTCGCCAATTCGCGACCCCGACCGCTGCCTACCTGGTTACCCAGCAGGCCACCTACGACTGCTCCGCCTGCTGCTCCTACTCCGCTGCCTTGGCCGCGCGTATCAACTTCGTTGATTGCATCAATCACGCCGCAATCCGTGCAAATAGTCGGGCTTGCTGAAGCGAGGTGTTCTGCAGGACGTGCATGGTGGACGGGCGGTGTTGTCCGGTGATATGCGGGATCGCCGGATTGGGGCAATGGCGTTTGTATGGACTGGCTAGCCATAGGCTGGCCGTTCGCGTTGAGGGGAAGGTCAGAATTTTTCCCGGCGGAAGATGGTAACCATCCCATGATTGCTGCTGCGCCGAGGCCGCAAACCAGCACTATCGCGACCGCCGCGACGAGAATTAATGGATGGAGCGCTGGCTTTGAAACTGGTGTGAGCGGAGTATTCATTTGTGACCTTTTCATTGGATGTTTTTTTACGGGTGTACCTGCCTTTGATAACGTTCGACATAGCCGGTCGCGCGACATGAATCGTGTATCAATTGTAAGAAAACGTATGTTCTGAACTGTATTCTTGCTGTAAGAGTACTCAGTGAGAGACTTTTTCTAATGCACAGCAGTATCACCTTAGACGCGAGAGGTTATAGCGAACGCGGAAGAAAGTCCCAACATGGTAAGGTCATAGGATGGCTTAGCTAGGTTACGGCATCTTGTGTCAACTGCTAGCTGAGTGAAAGGCTACGCTGTGATGCACGAGTTCCTGTTTAACAATAGAGCTGATTTGGTTCAACGTTGTCGAGATAAGGTTTCTACTCGCCTGGGGCGCTTGGCCTCCTCGGATCAACTGGAAAATGGCATCCCCATTTTTCTTGACCAACTCATTCGCACGCTCCAAAGTGAGCAGACGCAAGACCGCGAGGAAAGCGTCTATATTTCAGGCCCGGCGGGTGGGGGGACGGCGCATTCGGAAGTGGGGACGTCTGCTACCCAGCATGGAAAAGATTTGCTCATCATGGGTTACACCGTGGACGAAGTTGTTCATGATTACGGTGACCTATGCCAGGCAATTACGGACCTTGCGGTGGAGCGGGACGCCCCCTTTTTAGTGGATGAGTTCAGGACTCTTAACCGATGCCTGGATAACGCGATAGCCGATGCCGTAACTGAATTTAGCTATCAACAAAGACTTGCGGCGGCCGACAAAGTAGCGACTGAAAGTAACCAGCGTGCGGGCTTCTTCGCCCACGAGCTGAGAAATATTTTAGGAACCGCTTCTTTGGCATTCGCCGCTTCGAAGGCAGGCAATCTCAGTCTGTCTGGTGCGACAGGCTCCATCCTGGAGCGTAGCCTGAGCGGTCTTTCTCGATTAATTGATGAGTCTTTAGTCGACATCCGTGCCGTGGGTCAGAACACGACAATTCTTCGTTCGTTTTCGCTGTATGAATTTGTGGCCGAACTGGAGGCGGCTGCGCAGCTGGCTGCACAGGCGAAAGGGTGTCGTATCTCTGTCACCGCTGTAGACCATGCTCTCGCAGTCAGTGGAAATCGGGAACTGCTCCTTTCTGCGGCGGCTAATCTTCTACAAAACGCAATCAAGTTCACGCATGTGGGGACAACGGTGACCCTGAGCGCCTATGCCTCGGCGGACAGAATTCAAATCGATGTTGCAGACCATTGCGGTGGGCTTCCCCCCGACGCCGAAGCCACAATGTTTCTGCCTTTCGCGCAGCACGGTAGTGATCGAAATGGACTCGGATTGGGCCTGACGATTGCTCAGCAATCGGTTACCGCGAGCGGCGGCACGTTGAGCGTGCGCGATGTTCCTCGGGTCGGTTGTGTTTTCACAATCAGCCTGCCGCGCCGCGCCATGCCTTCCTGATTCCTCGACGCTAACGTTAGCGTTCGACGGAATTCAACTCAGCATGTCAATCACATGCTGAGCTACAGCCCTGTTTCACACGGCATTTTTATTCTCGCCCGACTGACTTCCCTTACTTCAGAAATTGGACCAGCTTGGGCACCACTTCCGCGGTGGCTTCCTCCATCAGCCAGTGTCCGCTGTTCTTGACCACCACGCCTTCGACGTGGGTATCGACCAGGCGGGCCTGCTGGATCAGGAATTCACCCGATGCCTTCTCGCCGGCGAGCACGAGCATCGGCATGGTCAGCGGCGTTTTCATGTACTGGGCGAACTCCTCCGCATCCTGGCTGAAGGCGCGGAAGACTTCGAAACCGGCGCGCATATGGCCCGGCTGGGCGTATTCGGCGGTGTAGAACTTACGATCCGCTTCGCTCAGCGATTTCGTTTTATCGGCGGCGAAATCGTTCCAGAAATGTTCGAAGTAGGTGCGTTCGCGTCCTTTAACCAGCGCAAGCGGCGTCTCGCCATAGAAATGGAAATGCCACAGGTCGCGCAGCAGCCAGACATCCTTCCAATTGCCCACGCCCGGCAGGAACGCATCCATCAAGACGATCTTGTTGACTTCCTGCGGATACTGGGCGGCATAGGCGTAAGCGACCATGAGGCCGATGTCGTGACCGACAACCTTGGCTGACTTGATGCCAAGGCTGACCGCCAACGCGTGGACGTCCTGTGCCATCACCGATTTGGTGTAAGGCCCCTGCGGCAGGCCGGATTGTCCGAAGCCGCGCAAATCGGGGGCGATGACCAGATGGTCTTTCGACAGCTGGGTGATCAGCGGCAGCCACATGTGGCTGGACTCGGTGTAGCCATGCAGCAGGATCACAGGATCGCCCTTGCCGGCGGACAGGTAGTGAATCCGCACACCATTTACTTCCGCAAAATTGCTCTTCGGGGCTTGCGCTTGAGCTGGTCCGATGAAGGCGTACAACATCAGTAAGCCCGCGCATAGCAACCTGGTGACAGTTCGTAACATGATGATCTCCCGTGGTTAAACCAACAGAATATCCAACTGATCGGCGCGGACATACACACTATCGGGTGGTTTATTTCTATACAATATTCGCGGTAGCAAAAATTTCAGAATTACAATTAATCGCCGGTTTCTTCCATGAAAAGTCCATTGATGAGTTACGGCAGAATATTTTCCTTGTTGGTAATTCTTTCCTGCTGCCTGTCGTCGCAGGCCCGCAGCACTTCGGCCGCGCCGATCAATCTGCACCACACCAGCTGGACCGTTCGCGATGGCGCCCCGGCCATGATTTTGTCCATGACCCAGACCCAGGACGGCTGGCTGTGGCTGGGCGGTCCGACCGGCCTGTATCGCTTTGACGGTATCCAGTTCGAACAGTTCGCCCCGTCCAACGCGCCCTTGTTGACCAGGAATGTCAGCGTGGTCAACGCGTTTGCCGATGGCTCCTTGTGGATAGGTTATCGCA
The DNA here is from genome assembly GCF_964254095.1 of Duganella sp. LjRoot269. Lineage (NCBI taxonomy): Bacteria > Pseudomonadati > Pseudomonadota > Betaproteobacteria > Burkholderiales > Oxalobacteraceae > Duganella > Duganella sp. LjRoot269. The sequence goes on from NZ_CAXUSL020000001.1 coordinate 3,718,212, forward strand.
CTGGCGGCGCCGCGCAGCTGCGGCATGGACGCATCCGCAACTACAGCGAGCGGGACGGCTTGCCTGGCCGCTCGGTCTGGGGCGTGGAGCAAGATGGCGACGGTCGCGTCTGGGCGGCGACGGCGCAGGGAATGTATTACCTTGAAAACGAACGCTGGCAAGCGCCCGCCAGTTCGTGGGAGGTGCCCGGCGGACAGTACAAGACACTGATGCGTGACCGCCAGGGTGTGCTGTGGGCGCAGTGCGATACCGGCGTCTATTTTCTCCGGCCGGGCAGTAAGCAGTTCGCCAAGGCGCCGGTCAGCAGCGGCACCGGCGTGCTGTTTAACCTGCCCGATGGCAGCGTGGTGAGCTGGGACGCCGGACATGCCCGTTTCAATCAGCTTGCCGGGCCGGCGCAGGGCGGCTACCCGCAGCATTGGGAGCATCTGGGCGACCCTGCCAGCCTGCTGTTCGACCACCGCGGCGATCTCTGGATAGGGCTTAAAGGGGGACTTGAATACCGCACCGCGAGCGGAGTGTCCGGCCGGACCACGCCGCCGCAAGGCTTGAGCGGACCTTCTGTCGGCGCTATTTTCGAGGATAGGGAAGGGAATGTCTGGGCCGCCACATCCTCCGGGGTAGATCGTTTTCGTAGCCGGCGCCTGGCCAGAATCGAGGTCCCCGAGTCGGCCATAGGCGCCGCGATCCTGGCCGATGACAGCGGCGGCGCCTGGATAGGCGGCTTTCACGTTTCCTCCAGCAATGCCGGCCAGGCCAGGATCACGCCGTTATGGCCAGCCAACCAGGAGGGCTGGGCGGATATGCTGACCGGCTTTACCCGCACCAGCGACGGCGTACTATGGGGCTCATCCTACGGCGCGCTGCGCCGCATCCAGGGCAAGGACAGCCGGAGAATTGCACTGCCCGCCACCATCGGCAACAGGGTCGTCAAAAGCGTGCTGGCGGACCAGAACGGCGACCTGCTGGCGGCGGTACAACACCTGGGGTTGTATCGTCGGAGGTCCAGCGGCGAGTGGGAGAAAACCGGAAACGAAGGCGAAGTCAGCGTGATGGCACGCTCGGATGCGCTGGGCCTGTGGCTGGGCTACTTTCCCGGCCGCGTGGCGCACGCCGAGGGTGCCGGGTGGCGCAACTATGGTCCGGCCGACGGCCTCACCGTGGGTCTGGTGATGGCGCTGCATTTGCATGGCCGGCACGTGTGGGCGGGCGGGGACAACGGACTCGCGCTGTTTGAAGCCGGCCGGTTCCAACAGGTCGGCGGCTTGAATGGCGAAACCTTCGACGGCATCTCCGGCATCGTCGAACTGGATAACGGCGATCTGTGGCTGAATGCCACGGCAGGCCTGTTCCGCATTGCCAGCGAAGAGATCGCCAAATTCAAACGCGTCCCGGATTACCGCGTGCAGTACGAGCGCCTGGATCAGCTTGACGGGTTGGAGGGGAGTGCGCCGCGCCTCGTTCCATCGCCTTCGCTGGTGCTGTCGTCCGACTTGCGCCTGTGGATAGTCCGGACGACCGGCGTGTTTCGACTGGATCCCAGGGAGCAATTACCGCTTTCGCCGGCACAGCCTGCCATCATCAAGACGATCGGACCGCAGGGAGAAAGCAAGGCGGTGCAGGAGCATGCGCAATTTGCTCCCGGCGTCTCCGCATTGCAGATCGATTACACCATTCCCTCGCTGGCGATGCCGGAGCGGGTACGGTTTCGCTATCGACTGGAGGAAGTCGACGCGGATTGGCAGGAGGTAGGCGCCCGCCGCAACGCGTACTACAGCAATCTCGCGCCCGGCGATTATCACTTTCGCGTCGCGGCCTCCGATTACAACGGCAAATGGGCCGGTCAACACACCATGGCGCACTTTACGATCGCTCCGGCCATGACGGAAACCTGGTGGTTCAAAGCGCTATGCGGCGCGCTGCTGCTGTCGGCGGCCTATCTGGCATACCGCTGGCACATCAACCGTATGTCCAGGCAAATGGCGCATCGCCTGCAGGAACGGGTAAGCGAGCGCGAGCGCATTGCGAGGGAGTTGCACGACACCCTGCTGCAATCGGTGCAAAGCCTGATCCTGCATATTCACGCCGCCGTCATGAAAATGCCGCCCAAAGACGCGATGCGCATGCAGCTGGAGAATGTGCTGCAGCAGGCTGACGACGTGGTGGATGAAGGCCGCGGCCGCATACGCGAATTGCGGGGCGAAGACGACAAGCTCAGCTTCCCGGACGCGCTGCTGGCCGCCGCGAACCGCTTGCAGCTTTGCGAGGCAAGCGCCATCCAGTTGAAGATGAGCGGCGCGTTGCGCCAGCTGGATGGTGCGATTTATCAGGAAGCCATGGCAATCGCCATCGAGGCGATCGCCAACGCCTGCAGTCACGCCAGGGCGCAGCGCATAGAGGTGGAACTTCAATACGGCATGCGGGAATTCCGGTGTATCGTACGTGATGACGGTGTCGGCATTCCTGCGGAAATCCTGGGTGACGGCGGGCGCCGGAATCACTGGGGAATGCGCGGCATGGCGGAGCGTGCGGCCAGGATTAACGCCAAGCTCGTGTTGCGCAGTAGCGCCGAAACGGGCACCGAGTGGCAGCTGACACTGCCCGCAGCCCTGGCTTATACCCAATAGGGTGATGTCGGCAGGACTTTCCGGTGATACGCTAGTCCAAGACGATAAAGGAGCGCTGTTATGGAAAGCAGGGGCGGCGGAATGATCAGGGTGATGATCGCGGACGATCATCCCTTGCTGCGCAGCGGGATAGCTGCCGTGCTGTCGGCCGATCCGAAGTTCTCGGTGGTGGCGGAGGCCGGGGATGGCGACGGCGCCATCGAGCAATACAAACGCTTCCGTCCCGACATCACGCTGATGGATGTGCAAATGCCGGGGCGCAACGGCATCGAAGCGACCACGGCCATTCGCAGCCTCAATCCTCAGGCGCGTATCATTATCCTGACCACCTACGCCGGCGATGAACGCGTGGCGCGCGGCTTGAAAGCCGGGGCCAGCGGCTATCTCCTGAAAAACCTTGCGCGTACTGACTTAAGCAGCTATATCGTTGCCGTGCACGCAGGACAGTGGCAGCTATCGCGACAGGTCGCCAGCAGCCTGGCCAACAACTTCCAGCAGGATACGCTGAGCAAGCGCGAGCTGGAAGTACTCCGCTATGTCGCGGATGGCAATTCCAACCGGCGTGTGGCCGACCGGTTGGGCTTGAGCGAAGACACCATCAAGGCGCACATGAAAACCATCCTGCACAAGCTCGACGCGCGCGATCGCACCCATGCCGTGACGATCGCCATGCACCGCGGGTATTGGGACAATTAGATTTCACTTTTCGCAAGCAACCAAGGAGTATCGACATGGATTTGCAACTCGGCGGCAAGACCGCCATAGTCAGCGGCAGCACGGCCGGTATCGGCTATGCCATTGCGCACCAGCTGGCCCAGGAAGGCGCAAGCGTCATCGTCAACGGCAGGATGCAGGCAAGCGTGGATGAGGCGGTGGAGCGCATCCGTTCGGAGACGGGCGGAACGGTCCTGGGCTATGCCGGCGACCTTAGCCAGCCCGAGGCCGCGCAAGAGGTGGTTCGACGCCATGCGGGCATCAGCATTCTGGTCAACAACCTTGGCATCTTCGAGCCCAAGGCCTTTGAAGACATTCCCGACGAGGACTGGCGGCGCTTCTTCGACGTCAATGTGCTGAGCGGTGTCCGCCTCGCGCGCCTGGTGCTGCCGGAGATGAAGCGCGCGAATTGGGGGCGTATCATCTTCATCTCCAGCGAAAGCGCGGTGCAGATCCCCACCGAAATGATCCACTACGGCATGACCAAGACAGCACAGCTTGCGGTGTCGCGCGGACTGGCGGAGTCGGTTGCCGGCACCGGTATCACGGTCAACAGCGTACTGCCCGGCCCGACCAAATCGCGTGGCGTCGGCGACTTTGTTGAGGACCTGGCGCGATCGGCCGGCAAGAGCTTCGAGCAGGTCGAAGCGGAGTTCTTCGAACATGTGCGGCCGACGTCGTTGATCAAGCGCTTCGGCACGCCGCAAGAAGTAGCCTCGCTCGTGGCCTATGTGGCAAGCCCGCTGGCATCTGCGACCACCGGCGCGGCGCTGCGTGTCGACGGCGGTGTGATCAAGAGCGCCTTCTGAAGCATGGCTGTGCGGTGGGCCTCAGGCTAAGGCGCGAATGGCGCAGACCCGCGACGTCATCATGGTTTTGCTCCTGAGGTAGCCGTTTCAAGCCTATGCATGAAGGCGCGGGTCACCTTGGCGACTGCGTCGAGCTGCGTATCCATCACAAAATGTCCGCCGTCGAGGATGTGCACTTCAGCGGCCGGATTGTCGCGACGGAAGGCCTGGGCGCCCGGCACGGTGAAGGCCGTGTCGTGTTTCCCCCATACGACGAGGGTGGGCAGCTGGCGTTGTTTCAGCCAGGACTGCCACTGCGGATAGGCGGCCAGATTGTGCTGATAGTCGTAGATCAGGTCGGTTTGAATGCGGGCCTGGCCCGGGCGGTTCAGGTAAGCATATTCGTCCATCCAGAGGTCGGGATCGTATGCCTCGACATTCGGGTCGGTGCCGATATGGCGCGCGCGGGTGGTCGCCACCGATTGATGTGCAGCGATAACGTCCTTTTCATGGGCTGCGCGATCCGTCCAGAACGGTTTTCGCTTTTCCCAAATGGCGCCAAGCCCATCCTCGTAGACGTTTCCGTTCTGGAATACGAGCGCCTGAATTGCGTCGGGGCGGGCGATCGCCATGCGCATGCCCACCGGCGCGCCATAGTCTTGCATGAGCAGGACGTAGCGCCGCGCGCCGACGGCGTCGGTGAATTTTTGCATGACTTGGGCCAGGTGATCGAAGGTGTAGGTAAAACCAGCCGGGTCCGGCGCATCGCTATTGCCGAAGCCCGGGTAGTCGGGCGCCACCAGGTGGTATTCGTCGCCCAGCTTGCGCAGCAGGGCGTCGTACATGCGGGATGAGCTCGGCACGCCGTGAAGCAGCAAGATCGTCGGCTTGCTGGCATCGCCCGCTTCGCGATAGGCGATATTGATGTTGTCTACCTTTACCGTCCGGTAGGCAACCGGAGCGGCCTGGGCAAGACTGGCGACAGATAGGGAAACGGCGACGGCGGTTGCGGCGATGGCTTTCATAAATCCTCCTGTGAGTGGTGTTGGAATATTGGTGCTGACCTGTGCCATCACCTCGAGTATTTCGTTCAAGGTGTAGCCCACGTCGTACATGCCTTGCAGGTCCTCGGGCGTTGGCGTCGTGGGGCTGGCCACGATGGACTGGACGAAGCGCAGGCAAGCCGTAGCCATGGCGTCGTGACTGGTACCTCGTTCATTGGCGGTCATCTCGGCGCTGTTCATGCCGGCCGCGCGCCCGTACTCACGCAGCAGATCCAGCGGAAACACGCTGCAGCCACGCTTGGCCAGGTAAATCGCGATACGCACGCGCGTCCGCTGGTTCAGGCTTCCGCCCTGCGCCAGCTTGTTCATGAAGCTGACAGCGCAGGCGCCCACGGGCGTATTGCTGATGACGAGGGGAGGCTGGTTCCCGGTATCCATGATGGGCTTCGCTAAGATTAGTTGCTGTTGTCCGTATTCTGCGAAATAATCCACCACGCAAGGAAGGGGGCTGAACGCAATGGACTATTTCGCCAGGAGCAATGAATGGATCAAATCCATCTGATGAACGTTTTTGTCGCTGTCGGCGAGGACGAGAGTTTCGCCTCGGCGGCGCGGCGCCTGGACCTGTCGCCGGCGGCCGTGACGCGGGCCATTTCCGGGCTGGAGGAGCAGCTGGGCGTCAAGCTTTTATTGCGCACGACACGCAACGTCAGATTGACCGAGGCCGGACGCCGATACCTGGACGACTCCCGCAACATCCTTGCCAGCATCGCGGAAGCAAATGAGATGGCGGCCGGCGTGAATTCGGCACCGAAAGGAAATCTCTCGGTCACCGCCTCGGTGCTGTTCGGAAAATCTTACGTCATGCCCTGCATCATCAATTTTTTAAAACAATATCCTGAGGTCGAAGTGTCGGCCTATTTCCTGGACCGGGTCGTCAACCTGGTCGACGAGGGCATCGATGTTGCTGTCCGAATTGGTCACTTGCCGGATTCAAGCCTCAAGGCGCTGAGGGTCGGCCAAGTGCGCCGCGTCTTGTGCGCGTCGCCCGAGTACCTCGCAAAAAACGGGGTGCCGCAGCATCCGTCCGATCTGCTGCGCCATACCATCATCGCGGCCAGCGGCATATCGCCGCGCGTGGAGTGGAAATTTGGCGCCGTCGATGATCCCACCATGGTCAGGATGAAACCGCGGCTGACCGTCACCAGCAACGATGCCGCTATCGAGGCGGCCACTTCCGGGCTGGGCATTTGCAGGCTGCTGTCCTATCAAATCGCCAGCGAGCTGACCGAGGGGCGCCTGAAAATCGTGCTGGCGGACTATGAGGAAGCGCAATGGCCGGTGCACTTGTTGCATCGCGAAAGCAAGTTTGGTTCTTCCAAGGTGCGCAATTTTATCGACCTGTTGGCCGAAAATTTACGTGCCCACCCCCATCTGAATTGATCCGCGCGGGTTGCTGTCGAGCGTAATAGTGTCTTGCGTCGCGCGTCGTTCTCAGCGGCGGCTGAGCTTTCTACAATTCGTACACCTTAAACCGTGATTCGAATTCTTGAAAGGAATAGCCATGAACCGTTCCCGTTTCCTCATCCATACCGCCGCAGCAACCGCATTTGCGCTGGCGGCCCATGCAACCCAGGCGGCCCCAGACGCGGCCAAAGCGGCGGCCAACGTTGCCAGCACAGCGGACGTGAGCTATCAAACCGTGAAGGTCGACGGCCTGAACATCTTTTATCGCGAAGCCGGTCCGAAGGACGCGCCGACGCTGTTGCTGCTGCATGGGTTTCCCACGTCGTCCCAGATGTTCCGCAACCTGATCCCCTTGCTGGCGGACCGCTATCACGTGATCGCGCCCGACTATCCGGGCTACGGCCAGAGCGATATGCCTGCCATGGACAAATTCACCTACAGCTTCGACCGCCTGGCCCAGGTGATGGATAAATTTACCGAGACCGTAGGCGTGTCGCGCTATGCGCTGTACGTGCAGGACTATGGCGCACCGGTGGGCTTCCGCCTGGCCGCGGCCCATCCGGAACGCATTTCCGCCATCGTTGTCCAGAACGGCAACGCATACAACGAGGGGATCGACAACGAATTTTGGGCGCCCATGAAGACGTATTGGTCCGATAAGTCCGAGGCCAACGGCGCGAAGCTGCGTCCGCTGTTCGAGCTGGGCGCGACGAAGTGGCAGTACACCGAAGGCGTCCGCGACGCCACGCGCATCAGTCCGGACGCCTGGACCGTGGACCAGGCCAAACTCGACCGTCCCGGCAACAAGGACATCCAGCTCGAACTGTTCTACAGCTATGGCACCAATCCGGGACACTACGCGGAATGGCAATCCTATTTCCGCAAGTACCAACCGCCGATGCTGATCGTCTGGGGCAAGAACGACAAGATCTTCCCGGCTGCGGGCGCTCATCCTTACTTGCGTGATTTGCCGAAGGCCGAGTTACACCTGCTGGATACGGGACACTTTGCGCTGGAAGAAGACAGCGCGGCCATCGGTGCCTATATGCGCTCCTTCCTCGGCCGTACACTGAAGTCGGGCAAGTAACATGGCGTAGATCCAGCCGAAACCGCGCTGATCAGTCAGGTCGAGCCGGCGATAGCAGCGCGGCGTCGCCCCAGCTTACCGGCAACTGCTCGTTGACTTGCGCCGTGCTGCGGACCACCAGTTCAATCAGGCTGACGCCCGCGACATCGGCGCTCAACGCCTGTGCCGGCTGCCCCCAGCGCAAGGGCTTGCTCTTTGCCAGCAGCTTGCCGTCGCCATAGATCATGAATGTGACGCCGTGCGTGCGGTCCTGTGCGGAATCGTCCACGCCCACCTGGGCGCTCAGGCTGCGGTAACCATTGTTGCGCACTTCCAGCCGGGAATTGGCCAGGATGCCGATGCCGGCGGCGTAGGGCGTGCCGGCAATCTGCATCGTCTGGCCGTAGGGCGTGCTGTCGGCGCGCGCGCCGCCCCAGCCGGCATACATGGGCCGTTCGCCCGCGCCCTTGGTTCCGGTCCAACCGGCCGACGAGCGGAAGATCGTGGGATCGGGCTGCGGCCTGGTCACGCCATCGACGGCCGGGTTCACGCTGCCAGGCCGTTCGGAAAGATAGATGCCCTGTGCCAGCATGCGCGTACCCTGGACGCGAAAGATCCGCGTCTCGCGCGGCGCGACACGCAGCTTGGTCTCGTTCGTAAACGTGGTGTCCGCCTTGGTCCAGAGATCGGTCAGCGTGATCGGGGCGTTGTCGCGGAACTTCAGCTGCTCGGCGGTCAGGTCGACGTCCATCGGCGCGAGGCCGCGGTTGAAGATGGCGACCGCCTTCTGACCCGATGCCAGCGGCTTGACCAGGATCTCGAGATCGTCGGCGTCATAAGCGAGCGTCGCCTGGTTGCCGGCAGGATCCTGATTGACCGCGATGATGTCGGTATTGCCGACGATGTCCATCAGCGGCTGCGGCATGGTCCTGAGGTCGGCGCCTATCATCAGCGGCGCGTTCAACATGGCCCAGAGTGCGAAATGCGATCTGGCTTCAACCAGGTGGTTGGCGTCGAAGTCGCCCTTGCCGATGTACAGCATGTCCGGGTCGTTCCAGCTGCCAGGATGCGCATACAGCTCGCGCCTTGCCGCGCTGTCGAAATTGGTCAGCAAGCGGGCCCACGAAGGCGTGATATCGTCGCTGGTGCGGGAGAGGTTGCCGAAGTTTTTGCCCCATGCGCGCACATCGGCGGCGCCCCAGACGCACAGCGACAACAGGAAGTCGCCATCGGGATTGTTGCGCACGAGCGCCGCATTAATCTGGGTAAATTCCGCCTGCACCGCTGGAATGTTGGAGCGGGTGACCGATTGCAGGTCCAGCACAGGCGCCAGCGCGCGATACTGGCCTGAGCGGACTTTCGGACTCGCGGCGCCGTAGGCGCGCAGGCCGCAGCCGTCGACCTTGATGAAGTCGAAACCCCAGTCGGCGAAATAGAGCGCGATATCCTGATCGATATGGCCGTAAAGGCCGACTTCGCGCTCGAGCACGCTACCCTTGGGGAGGTCGGTGTCATCGCCGGAATAGGCCTGGGAACAGGTGTTGCGGCCGAGGTCCGAGTAAATGCCGGCCTTGAGCCCCATCGCATGCAGCTTGTCGGTGAAAGGGCGGAAGCTGCTGGTGCTGCCCTTGACCGACGAAGGGAAGCGGTCGGCCCGTATCACCAGGCGGCCATCCGGTATCTGGCGGCGCGCCCACCAGCCGTCGTCGATGTTGATGTAACGATAGCCGGCGGCGGCCAGTCCGCTGTCGACGATGCGTTGGGCCGAGCCGAGTATCTTTGTCTCGTCGATATCGGTACCGAACGCGTTCCAGCTGCTCCATCCCATCGGGGGTGTTGTCGCTCGACCGGCCGTGTACGCACTCCAGTGCGCTGTTGGCGCAAGTGGATCGGTCGCCGCGTGCAATCCACCTGTGGCGAACCAAAGGGCTAGCAATGCCAGGCCAGGCCGCCGGCGTACAGTCGTTTGCGCTTGCATTGCTTGCATTGGGTAGTCCAATTTAATTTGAAGCAGTTATGTCGAGCTGGAACGTCGAGACCGGCTGATCGTCGCCGCTGAACAGATTCACGAACGGTGCATCGGCCCAGGCATAGCGCACGCGTGTGACGCCGGCCGTGCCGGCGCCGGGCAGGACGACGGTATCGCCGGCCACGCGCGCGTCGGCATAGCGGCAGGCCGTACCCGCGCACACTTCGAAGCCGATGGCGCGATCGGATGAATACGTCGCCAGGCCGCCGCCCGTGTCGCGGAAGGCGATGACGATGTCGTTGCCGCTGCGCCGCGCGGACAGCGGGTAAGGGCTGCCGGGCGCCGTCTTCTCGCCGTACGCAACGGCGCGCGCGGCGCGCGCGAGGCGCTCGCCGACGATCGTCTTCTGGGTAGGATGGATGTCGAAGCGGTCGCCCACGTCAAGCGTGACGGCGAGTCCGGCATGGGCGTCGTGCGCCACGGATTCTGCCTGCGCGTCGCGCAGCTCGGCCCAGCCGGACTGGCCGGGCGTCTTTGCCGTCGAGCCGAACGACGTCAGCTGCGCGACCAGGAAAGGCAGCGCCGGCTGGTCGAAGCGCTGGCGCCAGTCGCGCATCAACATGGGCAGCAGCGTGCGGTATTCCTGCGCCGCGCCGGTGTTCGATTCACCCTGGTACCACGCCGCCAGCTTGAATTTATAGCCGACCAGCGGGGCGATCATGCCGTTGTACAGGGTGGTGAGGCTGGTCGGCACGTCCCACGGCGCCGGCGGCACGGACAGGCCGGTCAACGCGCTGCCACGCTGGACTTTCCAGGCGCCGGGCAGGGGGATCACTTGGCCGTCCGCCGTGCCGATGTTGCGGCTGGCCGGCTGCCCCGACGGGCCTCCGCCCTGGCCGGCGTTCAGCACGCGCATGGCGATCAGGTTGCGTCCCGGCCTGAACACGCCGGCCGGCACGGAATAATCGCGCCCTATCCAGGATGTGCTGGTACCGCCCACGCGCACGCCGTTGACCCAGGTGGTGTCATAGGTGTCGACGGGGCCCAGGTGCAGCAGGTTCGCCGCCTTGGCCTGCGCTTCCGTCAGGGTGACGGTCGTGCGGTACCATGCCACGCCGTCGAAGTCCTTGAAGCCGGCCAGGCCGCTGTCCTTCCACGATCCGGCCGGCGTGACGGCCTGCCACGCGGTGTCGTCGAAGTCCGGCGTGGCCCATGCGCGCTGGGAGGCCGCAGCCGGGTCGTGCGCACGCCACCATGCTTCGTTACGCGTGTCCTCGGCGCGCATGGCCGCAGCCGCATCGGCGCCGTATTGCGCGACGGCGGCGACGCCTGCCTTGTAGTCGCCGAAGGTGCGCAGCGACTCGGCCCCGATCCAGCTCTGAATTGTCGTTCCGCCCCAGCTGGCGTTGATGAAACCCACGGGTATCTTGTAGCTGGCCTGCAGCGAGCGTGCCATGTAGTAGCAGACGGCGGAAGCGTCGCCAACCGTTTCCGGCGTCAGGGGCGTCCACTCGGCCGGGCCCTTGAGCTCGTCCTGTGGCGTGGCCGCGTTGTTCTTCTGGATGTTCAGGTAGCGCATCCTGTCGTTGCCCGCGCCGTATGTGGCGCCGATGGCATTGGTCGACGTGCGCACGGCGAATTCCATGTTGGACTGGCCCGAGCACAGGTAGACGTCGCCGACGAGGATGTCGGCGCGGCTGACCGTCTGCCCGTCCGACGTCACCGTCAACGCGTACGGTCCGCCGGCAGGTTGCGGCGGCAGCTCAATCCGCCATTTGCCGTGCGCGTTCGCGCTGCCGTTCACTGTGTGTCCAGCGAGGGTGACTGTCAGCTTGCGCCCGGCGCCCGCCGTGCCCCAGACTGCGATGGGCTGGTCGCGCTGCAGGACCGCGTGGTCGGAAAAGAGGCGCGCCAAGCCGAGTTCGGCCGCGTGGGCGGGCAGGCTGGCGCAGCCGAAGGCAAGCGCCAACAGGGGGGCAGCAATACGTGTTGTCTCCATCATGATTCTTTATCGTTGTAGGCGTGGATGGGGCGGTGCTCGCCCGGGATTGTGCGCTGTTGTATGTCTCGAAGCAATTATGAAAATGACCAAATGCCGAATGTAATTGATGAAAAACATGAAGCTTGGGAAAAAGAAGTCTGTACGATTTCCCCTCAGCAGGCGTGGCGTTGTACAGTGCGGATGTTGTAGTGCTTCAGCCGGATTAGTTTCCATAATTCAACAACGTTGGACGGAATATTTATGACCCTTTTAGATACCGGACCTTTTTACCATGGTACGAAAGCTGATCTGCAGGTCGGCGATTTGCTGACAGCAGGTTTCAGATCAAACTACGACGACAGCGTCGTGATGAACCACATCTATTTCACGGCCCTGTCAAAAGGGGCGGGGCTGGCTGCGGAAATGGCCCAAGGCGACGGCAAACCGCGAGTGTACATCGTTGAACCGACGGGAGAATTTGAGAACGACCCCAACGTCACGGACAGAAAATTCCCCGGCAATCCAACGCGGTCGTACCGATGTAAATTACCTTTGAAAATCATCGGCGAACTCGCCAGCTGGGAGCCCTTCGATGCTGAATTCATCCAAAACCTCAGACGCAGCGTGGCAACGGGCATGGGTGAAATTATCAATTAGTGCAAACTGTTGGCATGAATAAAAAACACCCCCGAAAAACCGCTGAAAATCTTCGCTCAGGCGAGTTTTCGCTTATACGAGGGCAATAGGTGCGAGTCGAACTCATCTCCCAACCACAGTACGAGTCTCTGGTAGAGCTGCTGGAGGAATTGCACGCGTATTACAACGAAGGTTCGTCACTGCCTCGTGAGATGGTGCGTTCATACCTTGTAGAGGAGTTGCTCGCCGCCGAATCGCCGCTGCGTTTAGCCGTGGCCTTCCAGGACGACGGCCAGGTGCTTGGCCTTGCAGCCATCACGCTAACCTATTCGCTTGTCGAGTTCACTCCAGAAAAGCGTCGGCAATGTTGGCTGAAGGAGCTGTATGTCCTGTCTTCCAGGAGAGGACTGGGCGTCGGCAGGGCGCTCATGTCGTGGGTAGCGCAGTACGCGCTGGAGAATGGATGCGGGCGCATCGATTGGCCGGTCAAGGCAAGCAACGCCAGGGGCATCGCTTTCTACGAAAGTTTGGGGGCAAAGCCAGTTGCCGACAGGCTCAGCTACAGGCTATTCGAGCCACATCTCAGCGAGTTGGCTAGTGGCGGCCATACGCGAACATCAAAGGAGAAGCCCGGTGCTTAAAAACTCCCACAGTGACATCTTTCCAATCTTCTTCGGCGTCTGGATGGTTCTCTGCCTGTTCTCCGCAGCGTTCTTTTCCTTCAGTAAGAACGCCAAGCTGAAGCGCAAGGTATGGCCTCCTTTCACAATTGGGACAGCCATTTTGTTCGTTGGATTTGTCTGGGCAATGGACTGGCCATCGCAGACCTTCCTCTTCATGATTCCGGTCGTCGCCCTCATCACTTTCTTTAACCTGCGATCGGCGAAGTTCTGCGATGCCTGCGGCAAGACGAACATGAGCCGAAATCCATTCTTTCGGTCCCGGTTTTGCTCCAAATGCGGCGCGAAGCTTGAACCATGATGAGCTAACAGTTAAGGGATCATCCAATGCAAAAAATCATTGCTTGCACAGTTCTTGTCGCGGGGCTTGCGTCGCTGACTGCTTGCGCGCCCTGGCCACATGTTGAGCACAGCCGCCCGAGCATCGCAGGGCGCCTGCTGGAGGATGGAAAGCCGATTCCCGGCGCTGGGGTCTTCCTGGGCGCCAAGCCGGGAACGAATGATCCATGCGGCGAAGCCGGCGACCGGGTGGATGTTTCTCCCGTCGATGGAAGCTTCCAGATTGCAGAGCACTCGAACGCGCTGTTGATGCAATCGTTGCTCAATCCGCCGGATCGGACTATGCAACTCACGGCGGTCTGCATTCGACGCGCGGATGGTACCGCCCAGATTGGGGCGCTGTTGCCAATGTTTGTCGATAAACCGGCGAGTGTTGCGCTTGATTGCGAGATCTCGAAGAAACGAGGGCGCGACGACATGGGCAATGCGCAGATGGCCAGCCCGCTGGGGCAGCCACAGTTTTGCAGGGCGGTTCGTGTGCCGCGCGCAGCTTAGCTTCGTGGTGCGCGCCATCATGCCGTCATACAAAGACGGCATGATGGCGCCGGGTCGCCGGCCTTACTGGCCCGACTGGTCGTGCGGAACGGTGATGGTCGCCGTCTTCGGTGTCACATTGCCGGCCTTGTCGGTCGCGGTGTAGGTGACGGTGTAGACGCGATCCTTCTCCGCGCGCACGCTGAAGGTCGTGGCCGGGGTGCCGAAATCGGCCTCGATGTCACCCTTGCCGCTGTCCGGCTTGCTGCTGGTGATGTTGGTCAGGATCACGGATTCGACGCTGGAACCCGCGTCCGCCGCGGTCAGGGCCGCGTTGATCGGGACCATCATGTGGTTCGGCGGCCAGATCGCGTTCTTATCCAGCACCACCGCCAGCGTCGGCGCGGTCTTGTCAATCTTGAACTCGATGGTCTTGACCTGTTCCACATTGCCGGCCTGGTCGCGGGTGCGGTAGCCCAGCTTGTAGCTGCCCTCGCCGAAGGCGATCGCATCCCCCGTGCTGGCCGTCCAGGCGCCGCCGTTGACCTGGTACTCCGTGGTCACCGCGCCGCCGTAGGCGCCCGGGTTCGCCGCCAGAGTCACCGAGACGTCGCTCGTATACCAGCTGTTCTTGCCGTTCGGCGAAGCAGGGTTCAGGGCGACATTGGTGATCGGCACCACCTTGTAGATGTTGCTGACCACAATGCTGGTCACGTTCGATACGTTGCCGACGGCGTCGCTGCCGCGGGCATACACCGTGTTGTCGTCGGCCACCAGGACCGCGGCGGTGTACGGCGTCCATTCGCCGTCGCCGACCTTGAACTCCCTGACCGCGGCATCATCCGGATAGGTGATGGTCACGGTAACGCCCTGGTTGGTCGGGCTGGTGGTGTCGACCGCCAGCGCGGCGCCGACCGGCGGGATGCGGTCGATGTTCGCCACCACATACTGCGTCACGTTGGAGACGTTGCCCGCCGCATCGGTGGCACGGGCGAACACGGTGCCGTTGCCGGACATCAGCACCGGCGCGCCGTAGGCCGTCCACTGGCCGTCGGCGCCGAGCTTGTACTCCCGGGTGGCGGCGTCGGCCGGGAAGATGACGGTGACCGTCACGTCCTTGTTGGTCGGATCGGTGATGTCCGCCGAGAACTGCGCATCCACCGGCGCGACGCGGTCGATGTTGGTGACGGCGTAGCTGGTCACCGGCGATACGTTGCCGACGGAGTCCACGCTCTGCGCGTAGATCGTGGCGTTGTCGTTCACGGTCACCGGACCGGCGTAGGCAGTCCACGCGCCGCCGTCGATCCGGTACTGGCGCAGCACCACGCTAGCCGGATAGGCGATGCTGAGGGTGACGCTGCCTTGGGTCGGGTCCGTGATGCTGGGCGCGAAGCTGGCGCCCGCCGGCGGGACCTTGTTGATGTTGGCGACGGCCAGGCTGGCGACGGCCGACACGTTACCGGCCGCGTCCGCGCTGCGGGCGTAGACCGTGGTGTTGTCCGTCACGACGACCGGGGCGCTGTAGGCGCTCCAGGCGCCGCTGTCGCCCAGCTTGTATTCCTTCACCGCCGCGTCCGTCGGGTAGTAGATCGTTACCGTGACGTTCTGGTTGGTGGGCGTGGTCACGTCCGCGTACAGCCCGGCGATCACCGGCGGGGTCTTGTCGAGCGAGACCGTCGCCGTGTGTTGCTGCTCCACGTTGCCGGCCCAGTCCACGCTCCAGTAGGCCAGGGTATGGGCGCCGTCGGCCGGGACGGCGATGCTGGTGCCGGTCTGCTTGGCGCCGTCGTCGACGGTGTAGTAGGTCGCTTGCACGCCCGAGCCCACATCGGTCGCGCTCAAGGTCACGGTGGTGACCGTGCCGACGGTGACGCCGGGGACGTTGGCCTGGGTCACCGGCGCGGTGGTGTCGCTGGCGTGCAGCGAACCGTGCAGGCGCACTTCCGCCAGGTTGCCGAACCAGCTGGCTCCGTTGATGATGCGGAGGTAGCGATACGGCACGGCGCTGGACACCGTAAAGGTTTGCCAATCGGCGGTCTGCGCGCCGGTGCCGGCGATGGTGGTCCAGCTGGTGTTGTCGTTGGATCCCTGGAACACCACGCCTTTCGCGCGGCCGGTCTGGTCCTGGCGCGCCAGCATCTCGACACTGGTCAGGTTGACCTGGTTGCCGGACTTGAAGTCGAAGATGATGTAGCTGCCGGTCCCGCTGTTGGTGCTGCCGATGCGGAAGTCCGAGGTGGTGCTGATATTGCCGTCGAACAGCACGTCAACGTTGGCCTTGGTGGCCGCGGCGTTGTGGTAGGACAGTTGAGACGAATCGATCAGCGTCGCGATGGTGGATATGTTGCGGATCACGTCCGATTCGTCCACCACGTAGACGGCGCTGCCGTCGGTGGTGGCGTTGGCCGGATAGCCGGCCGTGCCGTCCTGCTGCTGGTAGTTGATGGTGAAGCCCACATTGCCCGCCGCCACGCCTTGCGGCAGAATCGCGGTGGCTGTGAAGTTGATGTTGTCGGTGGTGCCGACGGTCGCCGCCACGCCCTGGATGGTGGCCGTGGCGTTGCTGATGGCGACCTTCGAGCTGAACTTCAGCGTCACGGTGTTGCCTGGAACGATGCGCTTGTTCAAGGTCGCGGCGGGGCTGAGCGATTGCGCGGAGGTGATCGATGCCGTCGCGATCTGTGCGGTCGACCTGTAGGTGCCGTACAGTCGCAGTTCCGCCATGTTGCCGAACCACGCGTTGCCGTTGAAGACGCGCAGGTAGCGATATGGCGTGGTGTTGTTGACCGTCAGCGTTTGCCAGTCCGCGCTGCTGCTCGCCACATTGGTGATCGTCTCCCACGTCGTGTTGTCGTTGGAGCCCTGCACGACGGCTCCGTTGAGGCGGCCCGTGTTGCTGTCCTGGCGGACGATCATCTCGGCGCGCGTCAGGTTCACGGTGCCGCCGCCGCGGAAGTCGAATTCCACCCAGCTGCCGTTGCCGCTGCCGTTGACGCGGTAGTCGGTGATCGTGCTCAGGTTGCTGTCGAACAGCAGGTTGGCGGTCGCAATCGCACTGGCCGCGTCGCGGCCGCTCGAATCGGTCACCGTGGCAAGCGTCGTGACGTTGTTGATCAGATCCGTCTGGTCGGCGACGAACACGCCGCTGCCGTCCGTCGTGAAGAAGGTCGGTTCGGCGTCGGCGCCGGCGGCGGTCTTGTAATTCAGCTGGAAGCTCACCTTGCCGTACGGCGCCGTGGCGTTGGCCACCCAGGTCGCCATCCAGTTCAGGTTGTCCGTCGTGGTGACCGTCGCGGGCTGGCCCTGGATGGTGACGCCGACGCTGTTGATCGGCGCGGTGGACACGAATTTCAGCTTGACCGTGTTGCCCAGGACGATGCGGTTGCGCAGCGCCTGATCCGAGCTCAAGGTCACCGCCGACAGCAGGTTCACCGTCTCGTAGCGGGTGCCGAAGATATGGAACTCGCCCAGTTCCAGCATTGAACTCGAAGGCTGGATCATGGCGATCTTGATGAAGCGGAAGCGCTGGTTCTGCAGGTCATCCTCGACCGGCAGGTTCTGCATGTCTTCCGTCACCGAGGTCAGGCCCGGGGTCAGGCGGGTCCAGTTGGTGTTGTCGTTGGAACCGTACACGGTGGTGCCGCCGACACGCTCGGGAAAGCTGGTGCGCACTTGCAGGCCGAAGGAGGTTGCCGCGATCTTGAAGCCGGGGCCGAAGTCCAGCGTGTGGGTCTGGTTCTGCGCCAGGTAGTAGCCGACGAAGCTGTCCGGATTGTTGTCCAGCGCATTCGCTACCTGCGTGCCGAAGGTGGAGGAGGCCAGCATGTTGGTGTAGTTCATGCTGCCGTCGCTGATCACCGGCGTCAGCAGCTGCAGGCCGGTCACGGCCGATTGCAGGGTTGCCAGCTTCTGGAAGAACACCGTATCGGTCGCGCTCGAGATCACGCCGGCGATGTCGTTGTAAGCGGCGGTGTAGGTGGCCAGGGTCGAACTGACGTACAGCAGGTTCGGGTTATAGGCGGCAATCACCGCATTGACCACCGCCTGGCGATCGGCGCCCACCACCACGGTGACGCGCTTGCTGGTGACGGTGGTGCCATCCTTGGCCGAGACGACGAAGCTGTAGCTGCCGGCCTGGGTCGGCTGCCACGAGAACGCGCCCGTGCTGCTGTTGAAGCTGGCGCCGAAGGGCAGGTTGTCGATCTGGTAGGTCAACGTCGCGCTCGCGTTGGAATCGGTCGCCGCGAAATTGGCGCTCACGGCCTGGCTGGATCCGGCGTAGGTGTAGACGCTCAGGTCGGCGTTGCCGATGGTGAAGCTGGGCAGGCTGAGGCTGCTGCCGTTGATGTTAATGTGGTCGATGTCGACCGTCGTGCCGGAGCCCTTGATCGTGACCGCCAGGAAGTCACCCAGCCCTCCGGCGTAATTGACGTACATCCACTGGCCATTGGTGTTGGGCAGCTGGACCGAGGTGCCGTAGAACTGCATGGTGGCGGTGCCATTGGTGCGGACCTTGAACGCGAGGCTGGTGGTGCCGTAGCCATAACCATAGACGGCGAAATTGCTGCCCGCCTCGGTGGCGGTGGTCTCGATGTAGGATGCGGTTGTGTCCGTTTTGAGCACGGAATTGGCGTCGAGCGGCGTGAAGCGCACTTCGACTTCGCGATACGGATCGGTGATCTTCTTCACCAGGTAATTGCTGCCCTCGGCGGCCGCGGCGGCCGGGATGAAGAGCCAGAAGTCGCCGCCGCCATCGCCGCCGTCCCAGTTATAGACGGTGCGGTTGGCGAAGATGCGGGTGAAATTGGGCGCGACCTGCTCCAGATTCACGCCGCGGGTGTACTTGTAGTAGTAATACATCTCCCAGGTGTTCTGGGTAAGGCGACCACGGTAGCCCTCGGCGACCTTGCGGTACACGACGGTCGGGCTGCCGTAGGCGTCGGTGTGCGACGCGGTCGGGATCCAGGGAATCTCGTAGCCCTGCATATAGGTGCCGAACAGCTCGCCCGCCTGCAGGATGCGGTCGCCCAGGAATTCGTACGGACCGACGGCATTTGGCGCCGTGGATGGCGTGCCGTCGACCGGGTCTACCTTGGTCCCCTGGGCCATCAGGAAGCGCGCCAGGATTTGCGTGTTGGTGATGTCGCCGGCGCCGTGGGCCTGGTCGCGGCCCATCTCGACGTGCTGCACGGCGGGCGTGACATCCTCGCCGGTCAGGTCGTTCCTGGTCACCAGGCGGAACAGGGCCTTGATGGCGCCGTTCTGGCCCTGGTCCTCGGCGGTCTTGTTCACCGTGTACCACTCGACGGTCTCGTCGTATTTGGCACGGTTGCCGGTGAAGATATACCCCGACATGGCGCCGATCGTCGTGTACAGGTGCTGGTTCATGAAGTGCTCGTTGCTGCTGTCATCGGTATTGATGGTCGGCAGCATGAAGTTGTTCACGAAGTTGTTGGTG
This sequence comes from Duganella sp. LjRoot269, assembly GCF_964254095.1. Taxonomy (NCBI): domain Bacteria; kingdom Pseudomonadati; phylum Pseudomonadota; class Betaproteobacteria; order Burkholderiales; family Oxalobacteraceae; genus Duganella; species Duganella sp. LjRoot269. The sequence continues at coordinate 3,737,415 of NZ_CAXUSL020000001.1, forward strand.
TCGTCGTCCGTCCACGCCAGCGAGGCGGTCTGGTAGCTGGTGTAGCGCAGGATTTCGGCCGCTCCCACCATGCGTTGCAGCGGAATGCCAGTGTGGATGTGGGCGTCCGTGTAGTAGGCGAACTGGCTCGGGTCCATCAGCGAGTACAGGCGGATGATGCGCAGCGCGTTGGCGCGATAGGTTTCGTTACCCGTCACGTAGTACAAGATGGCCTGGGTGTAGGCGGTCAGCGCGTCGGTGACGAACAGCGACTCCACGCCCTGGCTGTTCAGGCCGTAGTAGCGCGGCTGCGTGGGGTCGGAGCCGCTGACGTTCTTGATCGACGGCGTGGTCGAGGCGGCGCCGGACAGGAGCATCTGGTTGAAGTAGGTGTTCCAGGGTTCTTTTTGCGCGCGCACCTGGGTGCGCATATTCTCCAGCACATCCTTGGTCAGGCCGACGCCGGGATGCTTGAAGCCGCTGGCATCGATGGTTTCGTTGATCGTCGGCTGGTAGCTGGTGGCGATCGTGGTGATGTCCGCCGCGCCCGCCGTGGCGGCGATCAAGCCGCATGCAACAACCATGGACCAGATACGCAGCAGCGTATCTCGTGGTCTCAGTCTCCTCATTATATTCCTCCTGTTTTTTTATAGGTCGGTGGTATTCCCAGCCCACGGCGGCGCCGGCGCTGATGTTGGAATTCGGGAAAGGCTGAATGCTGTGTGATCGATAACAATCTTGAGTGAAAAATAAGGCGGATTGCTGCTCCGCCTGCGCACATTTCATGAGCGACTACCGGATTGTAGTCATCAATGACGGGCTTTACGTATGATTTTTTTGATGGGTCTGGCTGATTTTTTGACATAGCTACCGTTGCTGGATGTCAAAATTGATATCGATAACTTTGTTTTACTGTTTTTCTTTGAGGTTTCGTGTTCTCGACGACAAAAATCGTCGTCGCGGGGGCCTGATATGCCACGGATGGCCCAAAAATCCATCGACATGCGTGTGGCGATGCACTAGTATCTGATATCGATAACAGGCAACTGCTTCAAATATAAAGCATACAAATCCGGTGGAGACCCGAGATGACTTTTTCTGATTCTCTGAACGCGGCACTCAAACGTATTGTGATCGTCGGTGCAATGTCCGGTCTGTTGGCCTGGACGCTGATGCCGTTGCCGGCGGAGGCGGCTTCCGCCGAGCCGGTGGCCGCCAAGCCGCTGTTTCGCGACCCGGCCGGCGACGGCGCGGCCGACCCGGTGGTGGTGCGCAACGTCGAGCTGGGACGCTGGTGGATGTTCTACACCAACCGTCGCGCCAACACGCCCGGCCTGCCTGGCGCGAGCTGGGTGCACGGCACCCGCATCGGCATCGCCGAGTCGGGCGACGAGGGCGCCAACTGGCACTATCTCGGCACCGCCGACATCGAACTCCCGCCGGATCTGGGCGGTGCCGAATCGACGCATTGGGCGCCCGACATCGCGCGCGACGACGACGGCATCTATCACATGTTCCTGACGGTGGTGCCCGGCGTGTTCGAGGACTGGGCGCACCCGCGCCTGATAGTCCACCTGACCAGCCGCGACCTGCGCAGCTGGCGCAATGCGCGCGTCGTCAAGCTGGCTTCCGACAAGGTGATCGACGCGGCGCTGGTGCACCTGCCCGGCGGCGCCTGGCGCATGTGGTACAACAACGAGGCCGACCAGAAGACGATCTACTACGCCGACAGCGCCGACCTCGAACACTGGACCGACCGCGGCCGGGCCATGGACGACCGTGGAGAAGGGCCGAAAGTATTCTTCTGGCGCGGGACGTGGTGGATGATCACCGACGTCTGGCGCGGCCTGGCGGTGTACCGCTCCAGCGACACCGTGCACTGGGAACGCCAGCCGTCCAATCTGCTGGAGACGCCGGGCCTGGGCGCCGACGACCAGGTGAAAGGCGGCCACGCCGACGTGGTGGTCAGCGGCGAACGCGCCTTCCTGTTTTACTTCACCCATCCCGGGCGGCGCGGCGCGCACGCCGAGGACGATGGCCCCGAGCAGCGTCGCAGCGTGATCCAGGTGGTCGAACTCTCGCATGAGGGCGGCTGGCTCGAAGCCAGGCGCGATGCGCCGACCCGGATCCGGCTGATTGCCGGATCAAGTTTTTAACCGCAGTACAAAACGGAGTGAAGAACATGACTGAAACGGTGGAAAATGTTATCGAAGACATGGATGCGGATCTCTCGCGCCGCACCTTCCTGTACAGCCTCGGGGCGCTGGCGTTGGCCGGCTGCGGCGGTGGGCTGGGAGGCGACGGGCAGGGCGGCGCATCTCCCCGCCTGGGCGGCAGGGTCCTGCAGGGCGGGGCGCCGCTGGGCGGGTTTGTTCACCCCGGCCTGCTGCACACGGATGCCGATTTCACGCGCATGGCGGCGAAGTACACCACCGGCCCATGGAACGCCAGCTGGAACCTGCTGATCAACAACAGCCATGCCAGCCTGGGCTACACGCCGCGTCCGGTTCCCGTCGTCTATCGCGGCAGCGATGGCGTCCATAGCGAGAATTACACGCTGCTGTACAACGACGTGGCGGCGGCTTATGCCTGCGCGCTGCGCTGGAAGGTCTCGGGCAACCCCGACTACGCCGACAAGGCGGTGGCGATCATGAACGCCTGGTCCGGCGTCCTGACCGGCATCGGCGGCGACACCAACGCCGCGCTGGCGGCCGGCATCTATGGCTACGAGTTCGCCAACGCCGCCGAGATCATGCGCGGCTACAGCGGCTGGGCCGCGGCCGATTTCGCCCGTTTCCAGAACATGATGCTCACCGTCTTCTATCCGATCAACCATGACTTCCTGATACGCCACAACGGCACCGAGATCACCCACTACTGGGCCAACTGGGACTTGTGCAACCTGGCCTCGATCCTGGCCATCGGCGTGTTGTGCGACGACCAGGCCAAATGGGACGAGGCCATCAACTACCTCAAGGGCGAGTCCGGCAACGGCGGCATCGGCCAGGCCGTGTATTTCCTGCATCCCGGCTATCTGGGCCAGTGGCAGGAGACGGGGCGCGACCAGGGCCACGCCACGCTGGGCATCGCGCTGCTGGGCGCGATCTGCGAAATGGCGTGGAACCAGGGCGAGGACTTGTACGGCTACGACAACAACCGCTTCCTGGCCGGCGCGGAATATGTCGCCAAGAGCAATCTGATCGAATCCGGCACCAGCTATTACACCGTGCCTTACGTCACCTACGACAACGTCGACAATGTCAACCAGACCGTGCTGGGCACCGGCGGCCAGGGTACGGCACGGCCCTGCTGGGCGCTGGTCTACAACCATTATGTCAACCGCAAGGGGCTGGCGGCGCCGTACTCGAAACAGTTCGCGCAGCTGGTCCAGCCCGAGGGCGGCGGCGGCAACTACGGACCGAACAGCGGCGGTTACGACCAGCTCGGCTATGGCACCTTGACCTGCACGCGCGATCCCATCGCCAGCGGCGTCCCGCCCAGCGGGCTGACCGCCTATACCGTGGCGGGCGCGGTGCAGCTGTCGTGGTGGGGCAGCGCCTACGCCACCAGCTATACGCTGATGCGCGCCACCACGCCGGGCGGGCCGTATTCCACGGTGGCCAGCGGCATCGCCGACCTGCTCGCCTATAGCGACAGCGGCCTGGCGAACGGTACTTACTACTACGTTGTGACGGCGTCCACACCGTCGGGCGTCACGGCCAAATCCAACGAGGCCAAGGTGGTGGTCGGCACGCAACTGCACACCTACCTGGCGTTCAACGAGCTCAGCGGCACGACCGCCGCCGATGCCAGCGGCCTGGGCCACACCGGCACGCTGACCGGCGGTGCCAGCTGGGTGGCGGGCAAGAAGGGTAACGCCGTATCGCTGGACGGCGGCAGCGGCTATGTCGGCCTGCAGGCGGGCATCATGTCCGATGTGGCCGACGCCACCATCGCGTGCTGGGTGTACTGGAACGCCAGCCAGAACTGGGCGCGCGTGTTCGACTTCGGTTCCGGTACCGGCCACTACATGATGCTGACCGCGCGCGCCGGCAATGGCCCGGCACGCTTCGCCATCACGGTCAACGGCGGGAGCAATGAGCAGAACATCGCCAGCAACGCGCCGCTGCCCACGGGGCAATGGGTGCACGTGGCGGTGACGCTGTCGGGCAGCACCGGCACGCTGTACGTCAACGGCGTGCAGGTCGGCATCAACACCGGCATGTTCCTGGCGCCGTTCCGGCTGCAGAACACCACCAGGAACTGGATCGGCCGCTCGCAGTTTGCCAGCGACCCGTACTTCAACGGCAAGGTGGATGAGTTCCGCATCTATCGCGGCGCGCTCAGCGCAACCGAGGTGGCGGCATTGATGACGGCCTGACAGCCCAAGCAATAATGCGCCGTGGCAGGACAGGCGAAGGGCGCCGCTCCGCCTGTGTCCGGGCAGGCTGGGTGAAACTGGCGCAATCGTGTGATGTTTGGATAGATTCTCAACGGCTAAATTGAGATACCGTAACGGATATCATTTTGTTACGAAGGCATCCATGCGTGCGTTGCCGATCGCTGTCGCCATCCTGGCTGGTTTTGCACCGTTCGGGCGGGCAGAGGGAGCTGTGGTGCCTGAAGAGCTATTCTCGATGTCGATCGAGGACCTCGGGCGCATCGACGTCAGCGCGAGTTCGCTGCTGCCGTCGACCTTGTTGTCCGCCGCTTCGTCCATCTCCTCGGTCACCCCGCAGGAATGGGAGCGCAGCGGCGCGCGGCGCACCTTGGACGCCCTGGATGGCACGCCCGGTGTATTCGTGATGCCGCATACAAACGGCAACCAGGTGCTGGCGATCCGCGGTTATGCGCGCCTCACGTCGTTCACCGGCGTTGCGGTCACGCTCGACGGCGTGCCGCTGACCGACCTCTATCGCTCGTCCCCTCAATACAACTTTCCCGGCCTGAACCTGGGCGTGATGGCGCAAATGCAGTTGATCCAGGGGCCGGGCTCCGCGCTGTATGGCAGCGATGCCTTCCATGGCGTGCTGGCGCTGCGTACCCACGATGGCGAGGACGCCGGCCAGCAAGCCTCCGTGACGGCGGGCGGCGAAGGCTACTACGAAGCTGCCGCGCGCTACGCGCAGGCGTTGGGCGAGGGCGGCCACTGGAGCATGGCGTTCGCGGCGAACGGCCAGGGCGACCAGGAACGCATCGCCACCCGTCCTGGTCCGGCCGGCGGTCCGCCGATTTCGGTGGTGCGCGAGAATCGCTTCCTCGCCCAGACCGCCGTGCTGAAGGCATCCAGCGGCACCGGTGGCGGATGGAAATTCAACGGCGGACTGTACCTGCATCGCTACGGCGCGGATGACTTCCAGGGACTGGGCTCGCGCCTGGCCGGCGCGCAAGACCTGGGTGGCCTCGATACGCGCTTCGCGATGCTGCAGGCAGGCGCGAAGAGGCAAGTCGGCGACAGCGGCTCGCTTGAGCTGAAAGCCTATGGCTGGTGGGTGGATAACGACGTGGGCGGCCGCCTGCAACTGCCGGCCAGGGTTGTCCAGCGCGACCTGTACAGCCGCCAGGACCGTCTCGGCCTGCAGGCGATCTATCGCGATTCATTGCCGCAGTGGCGCACCGACTGGGCGCTGGCGCTGGCCACCGAAAAGCTGAACGTGCGCGATGTGCACGTGGCGATACATACGGTGGCGGGGGACTTCCTGAGCGATACACCGAATGCGGCGTCGGACGCGCGCCGCCGTGTCAACAGCGCGACGCTGGAGTTGAATTCCCGCTTCGGCCGGGACTGGCGGGCAGTGTGGGGCGGCCGGCTGGACGATTATTCCGACTTCGGCCGACACGCGTCGCCCCGGCTTGGGCTGATCTACCAGCCGAGCGACACTGGGGCGCTGAAGCTGCTGTACGGGCAAGCCTTCCGCGCCCCGTCCGCAGCGGAACGAAACGGCACGGTCAACACGGTGCTGGGCAACCCGGGCCTGAAACCGGAAGTGATCGACAGCCTCGAGCTGGTGGCCATCCGGCGGCAGGCGAAGCTGCTGTGGCAGGCCAGTGTCTTCGAGACCGCCTGGCGCGATGGCATTGCCATCGTCTTCCGCCCGGACCTCCGCATCAACCAGTTCCAGAACGTCGAGCGCAACCGGGCGCACGGCGCCACAGCCAGCGTCACCTGGCAAAGCGAAGGCTGGCAATGCGAAGCCGGCGGCGCATGGGTGGCAAGCCGGAATGCAAGCACCGGCGCGTCCTACAATATCTCTCCCCGGCGCTCGGTCAACGTCTCGGTCGCCCGCAGCCTGTTCGACGGCGCCGGCCGTATCGGCGTGGCCCAGCGCTGGATGGACGGCTTTGACGACATCCCCAGGGGCGACGTGTTTGCGCCCAGCCGCCTGCCTTCGTACGCGCGCACGGACCTGTCGTACAGCCACGTGATCTCGAAGTCGCTGACGCTCACCGCTGTGGTGCGGAACCTGTTCGATCGAGACAGCCGCCTGCCATCTCCCCTCGGCTCGGTGGGCGGCATTCCCGACGACCGCATCAACGCCACCGTGCGCGCGAACTGGAGATTCTGAAACGCGCTTGTCAGGCCGGCACCGCGGCGAAGCGCTGAATCGAAAACGGGGCGATCGGCGTCGACGTGCTTCCGGTGTCGATCAGTTCCGCCATCACGTCGCCGACACCCGGACCGAGCTGGAAGCCGTGGCCACTGAAGCCGAAAGCGTAATACAGTCCGGGAACGCGCGTGCTGGGCCCCATCACCGGCAGGTCGTCGCTCATGTAGCCCTCGATGCCGCTCCAGACCCGGATGATGTTCAGCCGTGACAGCGCGGGCGCCAAGCGGGCCAGCTGGCGGAACTGCGTCAGCGTGTGCTCGGGTTGGACATAGGCGCGCCTGGTGTCGATGTCGGCGGGACCCCGCCCGCAGCCTCCGAACACGATGTTGCCGCGCTTGACCTGGCGGAAGTACAAGCTTTCCTCCAGCAGTTTGGTGGCGACGCCGACCGCCGGCGCGATGGCATAGGGCATCGGTTCGGTCACCGCCATCTGCGGGCCGCGTACCGTCATCGGCGCGGCTTCGTCAAAGGCGGCCGCCATGCGCCCGGCCCATGCCCCGCTGGCGATCAGCAGCGTCGGGGCACGGAAGCTGCGGCCGTCGGCGCAACTGGCGCGGAAATCCACCCCGTCCTTCTCCAGTTCCAGTACCTCGCACTGTTCGACGATCGTGGCTCCCGCGCGTACCGCGGCGCGTGCGAAGGCTGGAGCGGCCAGGCGCGGATTGGCGTGGCCGTCGCGCGGCGACAGCGAGGCGGCCAGCACCTCCGGTCCGAGGAAGGGATAGCGCTTGCGCATCGCTTCGCCGGCGATCAGCTCCAGATCCAGCCCGTAGTGGCGGGCTTCGCGCGCGTAGTCCTCCAGCACCTCCGCTTGCTCCGGGCGGTAGGCCACGCGTAGATGACCGGATTGCAGGAATTCGATGTCTTCGCCGATCAGTTGCGGCAGCTTGCACCAGATATCGAAGGCGCGATTGGCCAGCGGCAGCTGCGGCAGGAAGCGGGCCTGCCGCCGCACGTTGCCGAAGTTGACGCCGCTGGCTTGCTGCCCCACCAGCCCTCGTTCCAGCAAGATCACCGACAGGCCGCGCCGGCGCAGGAAAAACGCGGTCGACGCGCCCATCAGGCCACCTCCGACTATCAGGACATCGGCTTGTTGCGGCACGCTCATTGCTGTTCCTCGCGGGTCTGGATCGATAGGGGTTTGACGGGGGCCTGGCCGCGCAGGCGGCCAACCTGCTCCAACGGCACGCCGCAGGCGTGGGCGATGACCTCGGCGCCGGCCTGGGCGCAGTAGCGGCCCTGGCAGCGGCCCATGCCGACCCGGCTGAAGGCTTTGGCGCGATTGGCTTCGCTGGCGCCGAATCCGGTGGCGACGCGGCGCAGTTCGCCGGCGCTGATGCATTCGCAGCGGCATACCAGCGCCTCGTCAGGCAAGTCCGCGGCCTGCTGCTTCGGCCACGGGAAGGCGCGCACCAGGCCTTGGCGGAAGCGCTCCATCGTGTAGCGGATGCCGAGCAGGGCGCTGCGGCGTTGTTCATGGTCCGGCACCGGACGCCCCAGGTCTTGCAGGATCGCCAGCGCTGCCAGCCGGCCCGCGTTCTCGGCGCCGTCCGCGCCCAGGATGCGGGCGCCATCTCCCGCCAGGTACACGCCGGGCACCGAACTGCGGCCATCCTCGCTCACTTGAGGAAACCACTGGCGGCCGGCGGCGTCGAAGCGGAATTCGCAGCGCGCCAGGTCGGCCAGCTGGGTCTCCGGCCGCAGGTGGTAGCCCATGGCGACGGCGTCGCCGGCGTAGCGGCGTTCGACGCCTTGCCGGTCGCGGATGCGCAGCGCCTGCACGCCGTCGTCCACGCTGCCTTCGATTTCCAGCGGCGTCACGCCGGACAGCACGGGAACGCCGGCGCGCCGCAGCATGGCGATGAAGCGCAGGCCGTTCCACAGCAGCGCGGGACGGGCCAGCAGCTGAGGCAATGCGGCGATCTGGTCGCGCAGCCGGGAGGTGTCGAGCACGGCCGCGATATTCGCGCCGGCCTTCAGGTACTGCATCGCGACCAGGTAGAGCAGCGGACCGGTGCCCACGAAAACCACCTTGCCGCCGATGGCGCAAGCCTGCGACTTGAGCGCGATCTGTGCCGCGCCGAGGCTGTAGGTGCCGGCGTATTGCCAGCCCTTGAGCGGCATCAGGCGGTCGGTGGCGCCGGCGCAGATCAGCAGCGCGTCGTATGGCAGGCGGCTGGTGCCGTGTCGGCTGGCGACGTGCAGGTGGCCTTCGCTGACGTTCCAGGCCAGCGTGTCGGGCCGATAGTCGATCCGCTCGCGCAGCGCGTCGAAGCAGCGGTGCAGGGACTGCGCGCGCGTGGCTTCGCTGCCGTACAGCGTGGCGTACGAGCGGGTGAAGTTTTCGGGCTGGCGGCGGTAGATCTGGCCGCCGTCGCGCCGGCCTTCGTCGATGACGATGGGCCGGATGCCCGCCGCGCACAAGGCCTCGGCCGCGCGCACGCCGGCAGGTCCGGCGCCGACCACGATTACGCGGGGTTCAGCCATGCTGCCTCCGTATTCCTGGTGATGATGCGCATGCCTTCGGCGATTTCGGTGGAGCAGGCGCGCAGGCGCGCGCCGTCGGCGGTCCATACCCAGCAATCCTGGCAGGCGCCCATCAGGCAGAAACCGGCGCGGCGGCCGTCTCCGAATTCAGAGCTGCGCAGGGAATTGGCGGCGCCTAGCATGGCCACCAGCAGCGTGTCGCCCTGCAGCGCCCTGGCCGGTTCGCCGTCGATGAAGAAGTGGACCGGGGCGCGATCCTGCTCGGCCAGCCGTACGAAGCGCGCGCTCATGCCACCGCCTCGGCGCAGGGCGCTGCATGCTCAAACAGCGCCAGGTCGGCGCCGCTGTGATGGCACAGGATGGTGCCGCCGTGCTCCAGGTGCTGCTGTGGCGGCGGCAGGCGGTTGCAGAGACCGTCGACGCGCACCGCGCAACGCGGCCGGAAGGCGCACAGGGCGCCGCTGTCGGCAGCGGTGTCCGGCGCCAGCGGCGGCAGCGCGTCGGCGCCGCGCGCGCAGACCTGGTCCAGCCAGCCCTGGCGCAGTTGCGGCACCGATGAAATCAGCAGCTGCGAATACGGATGGAAGGGTGCGTCGGCGGGCGCCGCGCGCGGCCGCGACTCGACCTTCTGGCCGGCGTACAGCACCACGATGTCGTCGCAGATGGCGCGCACGGTGTTGATGTCATGACTGATGAACATATACGATACTTTCAATTCGCGCCGCAGCTCGGCCATCAGGTCGAGGATGGCGGCTGCCACCACCGTGTCCAGCGCCGACGTGATCTCGTCGCACAGGATCAGGTCCGGCTCGGCCGCCAGCGCGCGCGCCAGGTTGATGCGCTGCTTCTGGCCGCCGGACAGCTCGCCCGGCAGGCGGTCGGCGATCGCCGCCGGCAGCTTGACCAGATCGAGCAACTGCAGCACGCGGCGGCGGCGCTGCTCACCGCGCAGGTTGTGATAGAAGGTCAGCGGCCGCGCCAGGATGCCGCCGATGGTGTGGGCCGGATTGAGCGCCGTGTCGGCATTCTGGAATACGAACTGCACCCGCTGGTGCTGCTCGCGGGTGCGTCCGTGCCCGCAGGCGGGCAGCGCACCGCCGTCGAGCAGCACTTCGCCGCGCGCGCCCGGCACCATGCCGGCCACCACCCGCGCCAGCGTGGTCTTGCCGCAGCCCGATTCGCCGATCACGCCCAGCGTGGCGCCGCGCGCGATGGTCAGGCTGACGTCGTTGATGATGCGCCTGGACGGCAGGCCGCTGGCGTCCGGCGCGCCGTAGCCGGCCACCAGGTTGCGGATTTCCAGCAGCGGCGGCGCCAGCCGGGTCAGCGCGGGCGCCGCGACGCCGATATCGCGTTCGGCCGGCGCGGCGGCGGCCAGCAGGCTTTGGGTGTAGGGATGGGCCGGCGCTTTCAGCACCTGCGGCGTGGCGCCGTTCTCGCGCACCTCGCCGTCGCGCAGCACGATGATGCGGTCGGCCATCTGCGCCACCACGGCCAGGTCGTGCGAGACGTAGACCGCCGTGGTGCCGAGCTGGCGCACCACGTCCTTGAAGGCGCGCAGCACTTCGATCTGGGTGGTGACGTCCAGCGCGGTGGTCGGTTCGTCCAGGATCACCAGCGCCGGGTCGGTAATGAACGCCATGGCGGCCATCACACGCTGCAGCTGGCCGCCCGAAACCTGGTGCGGATAGCGTTTGCCGATGGTTTCCGGATCCGGCAGCGCCAGCGCGCGGAACAGGTCGACCGCCTTGGCCTCGGCCTGGGCGCGCGGCAGCGTGCCGTGGATGCAGGCGCTTTCCACCACCTGGTCCATCAGCGTGCGCGCGGGATTGAAGGCCGAGGAGGCGCTTTGCGCGATGTAGGCGACGGTGCGGCCGCGCAGGTTGGCCAGCTGGCGCGCGTCCAGCTCCAGCACCTGCTGCTCGCCGACCCGTATCGAACCGCCGGCGATGCGGCAGCCGCTGCGGGCATAGCCCATCAGCGACAGCGCGATCGTGGTCTTGCCGGAGCCGGACTCTCCGATCAGGGCCAGCACCTCGCCCGGATTCAGCGCGAAGTCCACGTCCTTGACGATGGGGACGTCGAGGCCGGCGTCGTTGCGCGCGACCACGCGCAGGCCGCTCACTTGTACCAATGGTGTCATCGGGATTCCTTGGCGTGGCGCGTGTTGCGCAGGTTATCGATCAGCAGGTTGACGCCGATGGTCAGCGTGGCGATCGCCAGCGCCGGCATCAGCACCGCCGGCGCGCCTTCGCTCAGGCCGCCGATGTTCTCGCGCACCAGCGAACCCCAGTCGGCGTCGGGCGGTTGCACGCCCAGGCTGAGGAAGGACAGGCCGCTCAGCAGCAGCACCGTGAACACGAAGCGCAGGCCGAAGTCGGCCAGCACCGGCCGTATCATATTGGGCAGCACTTCGACGCAGGCGATGTAAGACCTTCCCTCGCCGCGGGCGCGGGCGGCCTGGACGAACTCCATCGCCTGCACGTTGACGGCCAGCGCCCGCGCGATGCGGTAGGCGCCCGGCATGAAGCCCACCGCGGCGGTAACGATCAGCAGCGGCACCGAGGAGCCGAACGAGGCCACCATCATCAGCGCGAACATCTTGCTGGGGATGGAGATAAGCGCGTCGAGCGCGCGGCTCAGCGTGGCGTCGGCCCAGCCGCCGGCGACCGCCGCGTACAGGCCCAGCAGGGTGCCGGTGGCGCTGGCCAGCACCGAGGCGGCCAGCGCCAACGCCACCGTGTAGCGGGCGCCGTACAGGACGCGGCTCAGCATGTCGCGGCCCAGGTAGTCGGTCCCCAGCGGATACTGCCAGCTAATGCCGCCGAAGACGTCGGGATCGACGATCTCCGCCGCGTCGTGCGGCGAAATGGATGGGCCGCACAGCGTCACCGCCAGCCAGAACAGCACGATGGCCAGGCCGATCCAGGCCAGCGGCGGCAGCGAAGCCAATGCGGGCAGGCGCGGACGGAACACGCGCGCAAGGCGGGCCGGGGATGGGGGAACAGGGCGCTTCATAGATTGCGTAACCTCGGGTTGGAGACGATTGCACAGATATCGGCCAGCATCACCAGCAGCAGGTAAGCGCCGCAGAAGATCATGGCGCAGGCCTGCACCAGCGGGATGTCGCGGGTGGTGACGGCGTCGATCATCAGGTTGGCGATGCCGGGATAGTTGAAGATGCTCTCGACGATCAGCACCCCGCCCAGCAGATACGACAGGCTGAGGGCGACCGCGTTGGCGATCGGGCCGATCGCGTTCGGCAGCGCGTGCGCCAGCACGATGCGCACCGGCCGCGCGCCTTTCAATCGCGCCATCTCGACGTAAGGCGCGCGCAGCTGATCGATGACGGCTGCGCGTGTCATGCGCGCCATCTGCGCCACGATCACGCAGCACAGCGTGAACACCGGCATCGCATAGGCCGCGAGGAACTGGCCCAGTGTCGCGATGTCGGCGGTGTGCGACAGCGCCGACAGCCAGCGCAGCTTGACCGCGAACAGCAGCACGGCCAGCGTGGCGATCAGGAATTCCGGCACCGACACCAGCGACACCGCCAGCATGTTCATGCCGCGGTCGAACAGCGAGCCGCGGTACATCGCCGAGACGATGCCAAGCAGCAGCGCCAGCGGCACCGAGACGGCGGCGGTGGCGCCGGCCAGCACCAGGGAAGACGGCAGGCGGGTCGCGATCAGCGTGCCGACCGGCTGGCCGTTGACCAGCGAGTTGCCGGCGTCGCCCCGCAGCAGGTGCAGCAGCCAGCGGCCGTAGCGCAGCGGGGCCGGGTCGTCGAGGCCGAATTGCAGACGCAGTGCGGCCACCGTTTCCGGCGTGGCGGCCTGGCCCAGCGATTCCTCGGCGGCGTCGCCCGGCAGCAGGTTGGTGATGGTGAAGACCACCACCGACACGATCAAGAGCGTCAGCGCGGCCAGCGCCAGGCGGTTGATCAGCAGTTTGGCTATGGTGCGGTTCATCCGGGCCTCAGTGCAGACGGTCTTGCAGTTTGTAGTAGGCGCCGACCAGCGGCAGGAACCAGGCCTTGCCGAAGTAGCCCGGAATCGCCGGCCATTCCAGGCCGCGCCACGGATTGCAATCGCCGCGGCCGGCCATCACCTCGGCCATCTGCTGGCCCATGTGGACCGACATCTGCACGCCGTGGCCGCTGTAGCCCAGCGAATAGAACATGCCCTCATGCTGGCCGGCGCGCGGAAGGCGGTCGGCCGTCATGTCCACCAGCCCCCCCCAGCAGTAGTCGATGGGTGTGCCTTGCAGTTGCGGGAACAGCCGGATCATGGTGTCTGCCAGGATGGCGCCGCTCTTGGCGTCCGATTTGGGATTGGACAGCGCGAAGCGGGCGCGCCCGCCGAACAGCAGGCGCTGGTCCGGGGTGATGCGGAAGTAGTTGCCGATGTTCTTGGTGGTGACGTAGTTGCGGCGGCCGGGCGCGATGCGGTCCAGCTGCTCCTTGTCCAGCGGCGCGGTGGCGATGATGAAGCTGCCCACTGAAACCAGCCTGCGGCGGAAGTAGGCGAACGGACCGAGGCTGGAGTTGCCGGTGGCCAGAAACACCTGGGCCGCGTCCACCGGGCCGCGCGCGCTGCGGACGCGGAAGCCGCCGGCGATGCGTACGATGTCGTCGACCGGCGCATCCTGGTACAGCTGCGCGCCGGCGCGCACCGCCGCCTCGCCCAGGCCGACCGCGAATTTCCCCATGTGCATCTGAGCGCCCTGGCGCTGCAGCAGGCCGCCGTAAAAGCCGGACGATCCTACCTCGCTGGCCAGCTGCTCCGGCGGCACCAGCTCGATGCCGGGATCTACGCTGGCGCGCAACTGCTCATACACCCGTTGCAGCTTGGCGTAGTGCTCCGGCTTGGCGGCCAGTTTCAGCTTGCCGCAGCGCTGGAAGTCGCAATCGATGTTTTCCTCCCTGATCAATCGCTCGACCGTGTCGACCGCCGCGTCGTAGGCCTGGTAGAAGCTGCGCGCCTGCGGTTCGCCGATGCGGGCGCACAGGTCGGCGTAATCGTGCGCCAGCCCGGTGTTGCACTGGCCGCCGTTGCGGCCGGAGGCTTCGCCGGCAATCCGGCCCGCCTCCAGCAGCACTACCGAGGCGCCGCGCCGTGCCAGCGCCAGCGCCGCCGACAAGCCGGTAAAGCCGCCGCCGACCACCACCACGTCGGCGCGCACGGGCACCTGTCCCTGCGCGGCGCCGGTAAAGGGCGGGGCGGTATCGAGCCAGTACGATTCAAGCTTCATGTTTGCTCCCAGTGGGCGGGCGATTACAGTCCGAGCAGGGCCGGCAGGCCGGACAGGTCCTTGATCTCGTTGTAGCCGTAGTGGGGCGTCGACGGTTCGTGGCCACGGTTGACGAAGACCTTGTTCTTGATGCCCAGACTGCGCGCGGGCATCAGGTCGTAGCGCAGGCTGGACGACACGTGCAGGATGTCGTCGGGGCTGCAATTCAGGTTGTCGATCATATATTCGAAGGCGGCCAGGCGCGGCTTGTAGGCCTTGGCGTTTTCGGCGGTGAACACCTGATGGAACGGGGCGCCCAGCTTCTCGACGTTATGCATGATTTGCGCGTTGGCGGCGTTCGAATAGATCACCAGCGGGAATTCCTTAGCCAGCTTGGCCAGCGGCTCCGGTACGTCGGCATGCGGACCCCAGGTCGGCACCGCGTTGTAGTAGCTTTGCGCCTCGGCCTCGGTGACCGGCACGTTCCAGCGCTTGCAGGCGCGGAACAGCGCGTTCTTGACCACCTGCTCGTATGGCTTCCATGCGTCGAGCACTTCGTCCAGGCGGTAGTCGGCGAACAGCATCACGAATTCGTCCATGCGCTCGGCCGGGACGCGGTCGGCGAAGATTTCGCGCGTCATGTCGGCCATGCGGAAGCGGGTCAGGGTGCCGTAGCAGTCGAAGGTGATGTATTTGGGGCGTAAGATGCTCATCGTTGGTCCTTGAAGGTTAGTGAAGCAGGTTGCACAGCTTGCGTTGGCGTTGTGTTCCGCTGACATTCATTACACCATAGCCCCTGCTGCGCTTTATTCCGTATTGCCGCCTCCTTGAAACAGAAACAACGGTTTTTCCCGACTCCGACAGCATACCTTGCTGCGGCCCCTGCGCGGCGCGGCCGGCGCGGCGCCGGTTGTCGCGGTCATGCGGTAACAGCCGTCCGCCAGAGGGAAAACGGCCCCCGGCGGCCGTTTTGGCCGGCTAAGCACGATCTACGGCTGGCGCCCGAACTACACAAGCTTGCGCCTCCCGCGGCCATGACGACCGCATTAAATGCTGCGCGTTCGCGCTTAGCATAAGCCATGCAGCTTTCATTCCAGCCGTCTCCCGGCTCACCAATCAGTCTACTAAGGAATTCCGCGATGCCCAGCTTTCATCCCGACCAGGTCCAGGTCCACAGCGCCCACTTCATCGGCGGCCAATATGTCGCCGCCAGCGCCGCGCTGGAAGTGCGCCGGCCATCCGACAACCGCGCCTACGCCTCCCTGCCGGTAGCCGACGCGGAACTGGTCGACCGCGCGGTGGAGAACGCGTGGCAGGCTTTCAAGACCAGCAATTGGGCGCGCCAGGCGCCGCGCGACCGGGCGCGCGTGCTGCGCCGCTGGGCCGACCTGATCGAGGCCGACGTGGCGCAACTGGCGCCTCTGGAGGCGGTGGGGTCGACCCGTCCGATCGCCAACGCCGCCGCATGGGATATTCCGTTTACGGCTGAAGGCATACGCTTCTTCGCCGAATTCGCCGATAAGGAGGGCGGCGACGTGGCGGCCACCCGCAGCGACCAGTTCGGCATGACGGTGGCCGAGCCGTATGGCGTGATCGGCGCCATCGCGCCGTGGAATTTCCCGCTGGTGATGGCCTCCTGGAAGATCGCGCCGGCCCTGGCCGCGGGCAACGCCGTGGTGCTGAAGCCGTCGGAACTGACGCCGTTTTCCGTGCTGCGGCTGGCGGAGCTGGCCATTGCGGCCGGCATGCCGCCGGGGATCTTCAATGTGATCCAGGGCGACGGCCGCGTCACCGGCGACGCCCTGGTGCGCCATCCGCGCATCGCCAAGGTGACCTTCACCGGCTCGACCCGCACCGGCAGCGCCATCATGGCCGCCTGCGCGCACAGCGGCACCAAGCCGGTGACCCTGGAACTGGGCGGCAAAAGCCCGCAGCTGGTATTTGCCGACGCGCCGGACCTGGACAAGGTGGCGCGCATGGTGGCCGGCGCCATCGCCGGCAACGCCGGACAGGTCTGCGTGGCCGGCTCGCGCCTGATCGTGCAGCGCAGCGTGGCCAATCGCGTGGTCGCAGGCATCGCCCAGGCCTTCCAGGCGTTGCGTCCTGGCCACACCTGGGACCAGGACAGCACGCTCTCGCCCATCATCAGTCCGGCCGACGCCCAGCGCATCGACGGCGTGGTCCAGCGCAGCGTGCAGGCGGGGGCGCGCATCGCCGCCGGCGGCGCGCTGGCGCCGTTCGGCGGCGAGGGCGCGTTTTACCAGCCGACCATCCTCACCGGCGTCGGCGCCGACATGGAAGCGGTGCGCGACGAGATCTTCGGCCCGGTGCTGACGGTGCAGACCTTCGACGACGACGACGAGGCGCTGGCGTTGGCCGACCATCCAGCGTACGGACTGGCGGCCGGCGTCCACACCGCCGACATCGGCCGCGTGCTGCGCTGCGTACGGCAGCTGGAGGCCGGCACGGTGTGGGTCAACCGCTACGGCCGCAGCGACGATTTCGTGCTGCCCACCGGCGGCTTCAAGCGCTCCGGCATGGGCAAGGACCTGGGCCGCCAGGCTTACGAGGCGAACCTGCGGCACAAGACGGTGCTGATCGATTTCGCGCCCGAAAGCGGGGAGTAGGGCGCTCTTGCCTGGGGCGGCGGGCCCGATTCGGCACTGGGCTGGTGCGGGCGGCTGGCATGCAGCAAGGCGTGCTGATTCTGATTCGGAAAACAATTATTTCTGTTTTGTGACAGGGCGATTACAGGATAAACGAGAGATCTGCCCATGTTGTAATCAGTCTCAGTAGACGTTTCATCTAGTACATTCACACCTAACCAGGAGTTTGTCATGTATCCCACCCGTCACCGCACCTTGGCCCTGTTCTTGGCTGCCACCTACCCGCTGGCGGCGCTTGCCGGCGAGGCCGATCCCGCCGCACCGCTGGCTGTCGCAGCCGCCGCAGCCGGTGACGCCGGCGCGGCGGCCTCCGCGGAAACGCAGACCGAGCCCAGAAAACCGGACGTGGTCGAGGTCAGAGGCGCGCGCCAGAACTATCGCGCGCTGTCGGCCACCGGCGCCACCAAGACCGACACGCTGCTCAAGGACCTGCCGCAAAGCGTGCGCGTGCTCACCGCCGACCTGCTCAAGGACGTCGGCGTGACCAACCTGGCCAGCGCCCTCGATCTGACCAGCGGCATTTCCCGCCAGAGCAACCTGGGCGGCCTGTGGGACAGCTATGCGATGCGCGGCTTTACCGGCGATCCCAACTTCGGCTCCGACTACCTGGTCAACGGCTTCAGCTCCAGCCGCGGCTACAACGGCCTGCGCGATTCGGCCAGCACCAACAGCGTCGAAGTGCTGAAAGGGCCGGCCTCGGCGCTGTAC
Source organism: Duganella sp. LjRoot269 (assembly GCF_964254095.1). Lineage (NCBI taxonomy): Bacteria > Pseudomonadati > Pseudomonadota > Betaproteobacteria > Burkholderiales > Oxalobacteraceae > Duganella > Duganella sp. LjRoot269. The sequence continues at coordinate 3,755,095 of NZ_CAXUSL020000001.1, forward strand.
GGCCGTGGCGAGCCCGGCGGTACCGTCAACATCACCACCAAGAAGCCGCGCTTCGAGCCGGCCTATATGCTGGAATTGTCGCTCGGCAGTTTCAATACCTGGCGCACGGCGGTCGACCTGACCGGCCCCATCAGCGAGACCGTGGCTTACCGCCTGAACGGTGCCTACGAAAAGGGCGACAGCTTCCGCGACACGGTAAAAACCGAGCGGTCGTTCCTGTCGCCGTCCTTCATCTGGCTGATCGGCGACAGCACCACCCTGTCGTACGAGGTGGAGGCCAGCGAGCAGCGGGTGCCGTTCGACCGCGGCGTGGTGGCGGTCAAAGGCGTACTGGGACTGGTGCCCAACTCGCGCTTCCTGGGCGAACCGGCCGACGGCCCGATCACGGTGAAGTCGCTGGGCCACCAGGTCTTCCTGCAGCATGAGTTCAACGGGGACTGGAAACTGCAGTCGGGCCTGTCGTACCGCGACAGTTCGCTCGACGGTTACTCGACCGAGGCCAATAACCTGTTGGCCGACGGCCGCACTTTGCGCCGCCAGCGCCGCTACCGCGACTTCTCGGCGATCGACGTTTCCGGCCGGGTGGAATTGGTGGGGAAATTCAGCACCGGGTCGCTGGTCAACAACATCCTGGTCGGCGCCGACGCCTACCGCTTCAACGACCGCCGCATCCAGCTGCGGCGCAACCCGAGCGCCACCAACGCCTATGCGATCGACATCTACAACCCGGTCTACGGCGGCGTGGCCGATCCTTTGACGCAGTCGATCAACACCAAGGAAGAGCAGCGCGCCCACGCCTTCTATGCGCAGGACCAGATCGACCTGAGCGACCAGTGGAAAGCCTTGCTGGGGGTACGCTCCGACACCTATGACCAGACGGTGACCAACTACCGCCTGAACGTGTCGAACAGCCAGTCGCTGACCGCCACCAGTCCGCGCGCCGGCCTGGTGTATCAACCGATATCGACGATATCGCTGTATGCCACGGCGGCCAAGGGCTTCCGTCCGAACAGCGGCATCAGCATCGACAACAAGGCCTTCCCGGCGGAGGACAGCCGCTCGTACGAGGTCGGCTCCAAGCTGGAAACGGCCGACGGCAAGATCACCGGCACGCTGGCGCTGTACCACATCAAGAAGTCCAATGTGCTGACCACCAATCCGCTCAACACCGATTTCTCGGTGTCTGCCGGCGAGGTAGGCAGCAAGGGCGTGGAGTTGGACCTGTCGGGCGAGATCGCCACGGCCACGCGCCTGTCGGCCGCCTATGCCTACACCGATGCCACCGTCACCAAGGGCGACAACACCATCGTCACCGGCAGCCGCTTCCCCAATGTGCCGAAGCAAAGCGCCACCGTGGTGCTGACCCGTTCCTTCGCGCTGGCCGGCGGCACGGCGTCGCTGGGCGGCGGCTTGAATTATGTCGGCGAGCGGCTGGGCGATGTCGCGGTCTCCAGCAACTTCATGCTGCCCGCCTATACCACGGCCAAGCTGATTTCCTCCTGGTCGCCCAACAAGAAGGTACGCGTCTCGCTGAACGTCGACAACCTGTTCAACAAGAAGTACTACGCCAGCTCGTACAGCCAGGTCTGGGTTTCGCCCGGCATCGAGCGCACCATCACCTTGAATCTGCAGTACAAATTCTAAGCGGAGCTGACATGAAAAAAATTGGAAAATTGATGGTTGCCTGCGCGCTGGCCGCGGGCGTCGCCGGCAGCGTGCAGGCGCACGGCATCTGGTTCGCGCAGCGCGCCACCCAGCTGGCTTTCCTGTACGGCGTCGGCGCCGACGACCTGGATTCGCTCAAGCGCCTGCCGCAGGTGACCTCGGTCGACGGTTACGACGCCGACGGCAAGCCGGTCGCCACCAAGCTCGAACCGGATGGCCGGCTGGTGCTGGTCAACCTGGAAAACCAGCCGGCGGTGGTGGCGGCGGTGCTCGATAACGGCACCTGGAGCAAGACCCCGGACGGCAAGTGGCACAAGAAGGGCAAGGACGAAGTACCGAACGCCGTCGTTGCCGAGCGCACCATCAAATACGCGGTGCACCTGCGCACCGCCGTCAACGCGCCGATCGGAGCGCTGCCGCACCAGACGCTGGAGATCGTTCCGGTCGAGTCCAGATTGCCGGCCTTGCTGGGTCAGCCGATCAGGCTGCGCGTGCTGTATCAAGGCAAACCGGTGGCCGGCGCCAAGGTACTGCAGGACTGGCTGAACGACCCCGATGGCGCGCCGGTGCTGAGTGGCGCCGACGGCACCGTCACGCTGAATGTGCGCAACCAGGGTTTGAACGTGATCGTTGCGATCTTTGAGTCGCCGTCCGATCAGCCGGCCAAGTACAACCGCATCGAGCATCTGGCCTCGCTGTCGTTCGTGCTGCCGCACGCACCGGAGTAAAAGGGGCCAGGCGGCGCCGCCTGATCAAGAGCGCCGCATTCCTTAAGGAGCAGCATCATGCAGAAAATTCTGGGCTGGCTGGTATTGAGTGTCGCCGCGCTGGCCGGCGGCCTGGCCGGTGCGCACGGTTCGGCGACGGCCAACCACGGGGGCATCGTCCAGACCTCGGGCGAGACCTGGCTGGAGCTTGTGGTGAAGGGCGATACCCTGCAGCTGTATTTGCAGGACGATGGCGACGATATGCCGACCGCCGGCATCAGCGGCAAACTGACCTTGGTGAAGGGCGCCGCCAGATCGGAGTTCACGCTGAAGCCGGCCGGCGGCAATCTGCTGGAGGCCAAGGCGCCGGGTGCGGTCAAGGGCAGCAAGGTACTGGCCGTGCTGACGCTGGATGACAAGAAGACCAAGGTCAGCACCACCTTCGAGATCAAATAGGAATAGGATGGTTTGTGCGCCAGCGATGGCGCATTTTTTTTGTCTTAATGCTGTATTGAAGCGCCGGATCACAGGTCCAGCACCAGCAGCGCGCCGCGCGCGCGTGAACAGCACGGCGTGAAGCGGTCGATGCAGAACGGCGGCAGACAGCGGTCGCGTTGTTCAGGCTCGCCTTCCAGCACGCCCGTGACGCAGGTGCCGCAGACGCCCTGGCCGCAAGACGACGGAATGACGATGCCGGCATCGGCCAGCGCCGCCAGCGCGGTGACTCCCGCATCGACCCTGACCACGCGTCCGGAACTGGCGATCTTCAGGTCGAACGGTCTGTCGGCGGAGGTGTCGGCGGCTCCGGTCTTGAAGTATTCTCGGTGTACCTGCGCGGCTGGCCAGCCATGAACGACCGCGGTCGCGCAGACCGCGTCCATCAGCCGCTCCGGTCCGCAGACGTAGACGTGGCTGCCGGGAGTGCTGCTGGCCAGCAGCGCATCCAGGTCCAGGCGGCCGGGAGGGAAATGCCAGTGCACGCGCTGGCGGAAGCCGGAACCGCGCAGCTCCGTGCGGAATGCCGCATGGTCCTCGGCGCGGCAGCAATAGTGCAGCTCGAAGCTGGCGCCTTGCGCCGCGAGGTGGCGCGCCATGCACAGGATGGGCGTGATGCCGATGCCGCCGGCGATCAGGATCGAATGGGCGGCGTCGGCGGCCAGGGGAAAGTGATTGCGTGGCGGGCCGACGGTCAGCATGTCGCCTTGGTCCAGCGCGTGCATAGCCAGCGAGCCGCCGAGGGAGTCCGCGCAGCGCAGTACGGCGATCCGGTAGCGATAGCGGTCGGACGGATCGCCGCACAGCGAGTATTGACGCACCAAGCCGCCGGGAAGAAAGACGTCGATGTGGGCGCCGGGAATGAATTCCGGCAGTCGCCCGCCATCCGGGGCGCTGAGTTGAAAACTGCGTATGCCTGCCGCTTCCGCCGCCATCCGATCCACCCGCAGCTGCAATCGGGACGGCGTGCGGCGGCTGTGCAGATAGCTTAGCGTGCCGGCCCAGGCCAGCAACGGGATGGACATGGCGCCCAGGAACAGCAGCAGCTGGCCGGCCAGGCCACCCACCCAGCCGTAGTGTATGGCCAGCGCCCACAGATAGATCTTGTGGCCGGCCGGGTTGGCGTTGTAGGGGATCTGCTTGATTAGCACGCCGCTGGCGGGGTCGAAATACAGATAGCTGTTGGCGTTGGGATGGGGGGCGTCGCGCGCCACCAGCTCCATCACCACCGGCTGGCCCGGCGCCTGCGGCAACCGCAGTTGGGCCTTTTGCAATGGCGGCGACAGCCGCAGCGCGTTCCGCCACATGGCGTCGATCGGGGACGCGCTTGCGGTGGGGGCCGCGGCACGGGGCGGCGATACGCTGGAGATATCGATCGCGCGAGCCGCCCAGCCAAAGGCTTGCGGCACGCCGGTCAGCGCGCTGACCAGCAGCACTGGCGCGGCGTACATGCCGGCGGTGCGATGCAGCTGCAACTGCCAGGCGCGTCCCCGCAAGCCGGAGTCCATGCGCCAGCCGCGCTTCAGCTGCCGCAGGCTGGCGGGCCGCCACAGCCACAGACCGCCCAACGCCATCGCACCGCCCAGCAGCAGCGCCATGCCGCCTGCCGCCAGCTCGCCGCCAGGCAGGTATCCGAAGATATGCAGGCGCGCCAAAGTGCCAAACAGGCCGCCATACATTTGCTGGCTGCCCAGCACCCGGGCATTGCATGGGTCGACATAGATCCAGCGGTCGTCGCCGAGCCGCACTTTGACGCTGGTGCCTGCGTCGCCGGCGATGCGGATCGTTCCGGGCGCGCCGCCATGCGGGTTGGCCTGCCGCGCGGCCGCCACCAGCGCATCCAGCGGCAACGACACGGCGCAGGGTGCGACCCGCAGCAGATCGGCACTGACCAGCGGTTCGAGCTGCGGCCGGAATACCATGCCGGCTCCGGTCACGCCCACCATCACGAACAGCGCACCGAAGGTCAGCCCGCTCCAGCGGTGCAGTAGCAGCAGTCCGCGCTTCATGGCATCACGACGGCCGGAACAGCTTTTCGTGGAAGCCGGTGACCTTGACGGTGATGGTCACCGGCTGCGCTCCCTTGTTGCGCCAGAACCAGCCGTGGATGCCGTCGAAGCCGGCGGTGAATGCGCCTTGCGCGGCACTCTGCTGCGCCACCTTCCAGTAGGTGGTGAACTCCCCCGGCTTCGCATGTTCCGGTTCGCCGTGCATGTCGGATTTGACCGGGCCGCCGTCGCTGGACCAGCTGAACACGAAATGCTCGCCCTTGCGCATCAGCGCCTTGACTTCGGCCCCCTGGCCCGGCTGCAGCGTCACGCGCATCTCGTCGGAACGCAGCGGCATGGCGCTGCTGCTTACCGGGCCGGCCTGCGTGGCCGCAGCCTGCGTGGCGCCGGACGCGGGAACCGGCAGCACCTCGGCCGTCTTGCGGGCGCCGCCATACAGCTTGGTCAGTCCCAGCGCGCCGCCGGCGCCCAACGGATCGATGCCGTATTCGGCCGGCAGTACCGCCACGGTCAGGATCAGGGCGGCGACGGCGAGCGCGACGCCGGTTGCCGTGCCCAGTTGCTGCAGCGTGGGCAGGGATGCGGTTTCATAGGTGGTGATCATGCTGGTTTCCTTGTTCAGACGGTCGCGTAACCGGTCAGTTGATAGCCCATCAGGACGAAGCCGGCGATCATCAGCACCACGTTGGCGTTGAAGGCCTGGCGCCGGAAGGACGCGCTGCGGCGCCAATATCCCATCGCGATCAGGATGCTGCTCAGCGCCAGCATCTGCCCGATCTCGACGCCGATATTGAACGACAGGATGTTGGGCACCAGCCCCTCCTGCGACAGCGTCAGCTCCTGCAATTTGGTGGCCAGGCCAAAGCCGTGGAACAGGCCGAAGATCAGCACCGCGGCCTTGGTGTTGGGCTGGAATCCCAGCAGCCGTTCCAGCGCCCCCATGTTGTCGAGCGCCTTGTACACCACCGAAAAGCCGATGATGGCGTCCACCAGATAGGGATTGATGTGGGTGCCGCTCAATACGCCCGACAGCAGCGTGATGCTGTGGCCCAGCGCGAACAGCGTGACGTAGGCGCCGACATCCTTGAGCCGGTACAGGAAGAAGATCACGCCGACCAGGAACAGCAGGTGGTCGTAGCCGGTCACCATGTGCTTGGCGCCCAGGTAGATGAAGGGCAGGATCTGCATCCCGCTGGTCTGCTCCAGGTAAGCCTTGTCGTCCTCGGCCACGCCATGCGCCATGCCGTCGCCGGCCGCCAGCGCCATCAGGATGGTCAGGGCCGGCAGCAGGGCCGGGCGGCAGCGCATCAGCGCCGCGGAAAGGTAATGTCGCATGATGGTCCTTGAAGAGGTGTCAGGCATCCAGCCAGACCTGCTCTGCGCAGGTATAGCCCATGAAGGCGCCCAGTGGATGGGAGGTGGCGCCGCGCACGGCGGTGCTGATCCCTTCCAGGTTGTTGATGAACAGCGGGATGCCGACGCCGCATTTTTCATGCACCAGCACCTGCATGTCGGCGTAGAACTGACGGCGTTTGGTGTCGTCGGTTTCGGCCCGCGCCAGGATCAACAGCTGGTCGAACTGCTCGTTCTTCCAGCCCGACTCGTTCCATAGCGCGTCCGACTTGAAGAACTGCGTAAACAACATGTCGGCGCTGGGGCGGGCATTGGTGTTGCCGAAGCCGATGGGCGATTTCATCCAGTGATTGGACCAGTAGCCGTCGGCGGACACCCGTTTGACGGCCAGGTTCAAGCCGGCCTTTTGCGCCGACTGCTGCAGCAGCATGGCCATGTCCACCGAGCCGGAGGCGGCCACCGAGGCCACCACCGGCAAGGTCAAGCCCAGCGCACCGGCGCGCCGCAGGTGGAATTTGGCCCGTTCCGGATCGTAGGGGCGTTGCGGCAGGCCGGCGAAGTAAAAGCGGTGGGACGGCGCGATCGGCTGGTCGTTGCCGATCACGGCGTAGCCGCGGAAGGCGGCGCGCTTCATCTGTTCGCGGTCGATCAGGTACTTCATGCCCAGCGTGAAATCGGGATTGCGGCCCAGGCCTACGGTCTGGCGGATGATCAGGTCCGTGTACAGGCCGCCCTGGCTGTCCAGCACCGCGTATCCGGGCTCGCCCTTGATACGTTTGGTCGAGCGTGGATTGACTTCGTTTACCCAGTGCACGTCACCCGACAGCAACGCGTTGATGCGCGCCGATTCGTCCGGAATGCCGAACAGCGATACCTGGTCCAGGTAGGGCAGGCCGGGCTTCCAGTAATGTTCGTTGCGGATGCCGATGGTGCGTACGCCCGGCGTGAACTCCTTGCACTTGAAGGCGCCGGTGCCGTTGGCCGTGGCGAAGTTGATGGTGCCGTCCGGGATGATGACGAAGTGGGAGGTCGCCAGCATCACCGGCAGGTCGGCATTGGCGCCCTTGAGCGTGATCTCCACCGTCAACGGCCCTGTCGCGCGCACGCTGTCGAATTGCTGCGCCACGCCGCGCACTTTGGACGCGACCGCCGGATCGTTGTGGCGGTTCAGCGAATACACCACGTCGGCCGAGGTCAACTCTCTGCCGTCGTGGAAATGGATGCCCTTGCGCAGGCGGACGATCCAGGTGATGGCGTCGTCGGTGACGATCTCCTCGGCCAGCACCATCTGCGCCGCCAGCTGGCTGTCGAGCGATGTCAGGCCGTTGTAGAACATGTGGGCGCGCAGGTAGTCGGTCGACAGCGCGCCCTTGGCCGGGTCCAGGGTGTCGGCATTGGAGCTGGACTGGGTGGCGATGGTCATCATGCCGCCCCGGCGCGGTTGCTGGCCCGCCTGCAGCACGCCGCTGGCCGGCAACAGCAGAGCACCGGCGGCGCCGCGCAACAACGTACGGCGCTGCGGGGACGGGCAAGCGGCCGCTGGCGCGGGATACTCGGATTTCATCAGATATGCCTCCAGCCTGTTTCAATAACTTCATTACATCATAAACCGCCATGGCAGATGTGGCGTTTGCGGCGCCATGCAGCGCACAAACGACGGTTTTTCCGGCCCGCTTCAGCATAGTTTGCCGACCGTAGAATATGCTGAGCTACGGCGAACTTTACTGCCCAAACATCGCCTGCGGGGCCCAACAAAGCAGAAAAAACCAGTCCCCGTCCGTACAATGACCTGGTGGCCAACCCGCTCCCGCAAGGCGACGGGCGGCCCCTCGCGGAGTATTCTATAACCAGATAAATGGGCAGGACACGCATGATGGACCACACCAGTATTCACAATCCCCCCCTGTGGGCGCACAAGCAGGCCGCACCGGCGGCCGCCAACCCGGCCGGCCAGGCCGTCCGCTCGCGCATCGCGGTCATCGATGTGCTGCGCGGCCTGGTCATGTTGATCATGTTGTTCGATCATGTGCGCGAGACGCTGTACCTGCACATGCAGGTCACCGACCCGATGACGGTCGCCGCCACCGAGCCGGCCTTGTTCTTCACCCGCATGGCGGCGCACTTCTGCGCGCCGATGTTCGTCTTCCTCACCGGTCTGTCGGCCTGGTTGTACGCCCATCCGGCGGCCGGTCCGCGCAATGCGACCGGCTTCCTGGTCAAGCGCGGCCTGCTGCTGGTGGGCTTGGAACTGGTGGTGGTCAACTTCGCCTGGGCCGGCCAGTTCCCGCCGCCGGTGCTGTATTTGCAGGTGATCTGGGTGATCGGGCTGGCGATGATCATTTTGGCGCTGCTGCACCGGTTGTCGCTCAAGTTGCTGATGGCGGTCGGCTTGCTGATCGTGTTCGGCCACAATGCGCTGACCTGGATCAGTTTTGAACCGGGCAGCATCGCCTACGATGCCTGGACCATCCTGCTGCATCGCGGCTTCCTGGTGGCTGACGGCGCGATCAAGCTGAAGGTGACGTATCCGCTGCTGCCGTGGGTGGGCGTGATCCTGCTCGGCTACGCCGCCGGCCCGCTGTACGCGAAGGCGATGGATCCGCAGCGCCGCCGGCAGTTGTTGCTGATGCTGGGCGCGGTGTCGCTGCTGTTGCTGGCCGTGCTGCGCGGTTTTAACATCTATGGCGAGGAACTGCCCTGGGTGCATGGCGCGACCGCCGTACAGACGGTCATGTCCTTCTTTAACTTCACCAAATACCCGCCGTCGCTGGACTTTCTGCTGATGACGATCGGCACCGGCATGCTGGCCCTGGCCGTGATGGAACCGCTGGAAAACTGGTTCACGCGCGCCTGCGCGACCTTCGGCGGCGCGCCGATGTTCTACTACCTGCTGCACCTGTACCTGCTGCTGGCGATGCAGCATGTGCTGGTGACGCTGTTCGGCGCCAACCATGGCGCGCGCTTCGGTGTCGACCAGCTGTGGCCGGTGTGGGTGGTGGCGCTGATCTTGATGCCGGTATTGTACGTGCCTTGCCGCGCCTTCGCCAATTTCAAGCGGACGTCGAACCAGGCATGGGTACGTTATTTCTAAGGGCGCTGTTGCTGGGCGCCGTCCTGCCGGCGGCCGCGACGGAGGATACCGACATGCTCGGCGCCGGCCGCTGGGAAATCAATCTCGGCGCGGCGCAGGAACTGCACGCCGGCAGCCGCGAACGCGCGCTGCCGGCGATCGATGTCAGCCATGGCCTGTCCGACCATCTGCAGCTGCTGCTGGCCCAGCCCTTCATCAATGCCAGCCAGGGCGGGGAGAGCGCAAAATCGGGCCTGGGCGCCGCCACCGCCGGCGTGAAATGGCGCTGGCTGGATGCGCCCGAGGCAGGCTACGCCCTGGGCTGGTATCCGCGCTTCACCTGGACGCCATCCGGCACGTCGGCCGCGCGTGGCGTGGCGCCACAGGGACATAGCCTGCTGCTCCCGCTGTTGGCGGGTTTCCGCAGCGGCGATACCGGCCTGTTCGCCGAAATGGGCCGCAACCTGGCGCAGCGTGGCCCGGACGAATGGCGCGCGGGCGTCAAGGTGATGCGGCAGTGCCTGCCGCAATTGGAGTGCCGCATCGAACTCGATCACTCGCGGGCCGCCGGCACGCGCGGTCAGACCCTGCTGAGCGCCGGCGGCAAATGGAGTCTGGGTGCGGACCTGCTGTTGCAGGCCAGCGCCGGACGCGATATCGCCGGCGAGCGCGAAGCGCGGCGCCGGCTGGTGTTGTATCTGGGAGTGCAGCTGCTGCGTTAAGCGGGTGCGTGCTCGGTCACGACCCAGAACTTGCTGGCCGCTTCCACGATCTCGAAAACTCCCTCGAATCCCGGCGTGATGACGCCGCTGTCGCCCGGCCCGAAATGGCGGGACTGGCTTCCGTCCGGCGCCGAGATGATCACGTGGCCGCTGATGATGTGGAAGAATTCATGCTTGTCGGCCGGCAGTGCGATGCGGTAGGAGCCGGTTTCGGCCTGCCAGGTGCCGGCGCGCACGCCGTGCAGCTGGTTGGCGAAATATTCCCGCGCGGTGCGTTTCGGATTGCCTTTGATGCGGCGTTCGGGGTCCGGATACTGGACCGTGGTCTCGGGCGCGATGTCGTGGAAGTGCGCGATGGTGGGCTGGGTCATGGGTTTTCCTTTCGTTGATGGAGAGTCAGGTCAGCAGGCGGCCGAGGCGTACCACGGTCACGCCGGCACGCAGCTGGCGTAGCGACGGCATCACCAGCACGCAATTGGGATAGGGCGTTCGCACCGTCTCGCCCTGGTTCCAGCCGATGACGGTGCCGGCCTCGGGGAAGGTCTCCAGGCCGGTGTAGTTGGCGGCGAAGCGGAAGTCGGTGCTGCTGGCCACCACCGCGTCCGTGACGCGCACCACGTGGCGCTGCTCGGGATGCGGCTTGAGCCAGCCGTGCGGGACATCGCCGAGGTCGATATTGCCGCACAAGAGCAGGAAGCGCGCGCAGCTGTTTTTGGCCACGGTGACGGCCTGCGCTTCCCAATGCTGGCCGCATTCGATCAGCAGCGCGTTGCGCGAACTTCCCGCCTGGCCGAAGGCGCCATAGTCGCGCAGGCGGCAGCCTTCCTGGTGGCCGGCGTCGCTGATGATGTAGGACGGCACGCCCAGGCGCTGGGCCATGGCGATGCCTTTGTCCAGCGGCCCGCACACGTTCAGTGGCGCGCAGCGTTCGTGCATCGAGTGCAGGTCCAGCAGGAAGTCCACCGTGTCGACCAGCGGCCGCATCGCGCGCGCGCGGCGCAGTTCGACGCTGTCCAGTTCCAGGTTGTCCAGGATGGCGGGCTGCCAGACGCGGTTGAGATCCTGGTCGACGAAGCGCGAGGCGTCGGGTCGCGCGGGATCCCAGCGCCGGTAGGCGTCCACGTTGGCGAAAGACAGCGTGATGCGGCCACGGCGCGGGCGCAGCCCGCCGTCCAGCAGGGCCTTGACCGCGATCGCGCCGCACACCTCGTTGCCGTGGGTGAGGGCGTTGATCATGGTATGGCAACCGGGCTTGCCGCTGTCGAAGGTGTAGACGTAGGGGATGCCGGTGTTGCCTTTGGCGTAGGCCGACAAATCGGGGAATTCGACTTCGATCGGATAGGTTTCCAGTGTCATGCTTGCAGTCCGCCCATGCAGAGATATTTGGTGTGCATATAGTCTTCCAGGCCGTAGCGCGAGCCTTCCCGGCCATAGCCCGATTCCTTGACGCCGCCGAACGGCGCCGCCTCCGCCGCCAGCGCGCCCTCGTTGATGCCGACGATGCCGGTCTCCAGCCGGTCGGCCACGCGCCACACGCGGGCGATGTCGCGCGCGTAGAAATAGGCCGCCAGTCCGAAAGGCGTGTGGTTGGCCTGCGCCACCACGTCGGCCTCGGTGTCAAAGCGGAACAGCGGCACCACCGGGCCGAAGGTCTCTTCCTGCGCCAGCTGCATGTGCGGGCCTGCCTCGCCCAGCACGGTGGGCGCGTAGTAGGTGGGGCCGTCCGCGCCGGGCGGATGCAGCTGTTCGCCGCCGCACATCAGCACCGCGCCGTGCGACAGGGCGTCGGCGACGTGGGCCTGGATCTTGTCCAGCGCGCGGCGGTTGATCATGGGACCGATCTGCGACGAGGGATCGGCGGCCGGGCCGACCTTCAGCGCCGCCACGCGGGCCGTGAGCCGCTCGGCAAAGCGCTGGTAGACGGCGTCCTGCACGTAGACCCGGTTCGGGCTGACGCAGGTCTGGCCGCCGTTGCGGAACTTGGCCGCCATCAGGCCGTCGACGGCGGCATCCAGGTCGGCGTCGTCGAACACGATGAAGGGCGCGTTGCCGCCCAGTTCCAGTGACAGTTTTTTCAGCGTGGCGGCCGAATCGCGCGCCAGGCTTTTGCCGACCGCGGTGGAGCCGGTGAAGGTGATCTTGCGCACGCGCGCGTCGGCCAGCCAGACCCCGACCACGGCCGGGGTGCGCGCGCGCGAGGCCGTCACGATGTTCAGCACTTCCGGCGGAATGCCCGCCTCGTGGGCCAGGCTGACCAGTGCCAGCGCGGTCAACGGCGTGTCCTCCGCCGGCTTGGCGACCACCGTGCAGCCGGCCGCGAGGGCCGGCGCGATCTTGCGGGCGATCATCGCCAGCGGGAAGTTCCAGGGCGTGATGGCGGCCACCACGCCGACCGCTTCCTTGACCACGATCAGCTTCTTGCCGCGCACCGGTTCCGGGATCACGTCGCCGTAGCAGCGCACCGCCTCCTCGGCAAACCATTCGACGTAGGAAGCGCCGTACAGCACTTCGCCGCGTGCTTCAGCCAGCGGCTTGCCCTGTTCGCGCGAGATGAGGCGCGCCAGGTCGTCGGCATTGGCGATGATCAGCGCGTGCCAGCGCTTGAGCAGCTGGGCGCGATCGCGCGCGCTGCGGGCGCGCCAGCCCTCGAAGGCCGCCACGGCGGCATCGACGGCGGCGGCGGCATCGGCCTCGCCGCTGTCCGGCACTGTGGCAAAGGCGATGCCGTCGGCCGGGTCGCAGACCTCATAGGCGAGGGCGTCGCGGCCGGCGCACCAGACGCCGGCAATGTAGTTGGCGCCGCAAAGCAGGGCGGCGCGGGTCAGGGTCAGTGGCATGGCGCCTCCGGCATCGATGCGATCACGGCGGCCACGGCCTGGCCCAGCTCCGTGGTCGAGGCCTGGCCGCCCAGGTCGGGCGTGTGCGGGCCGTTCAGCAGCACGGTTTCGATCGCGGCGACGATGGCGTCGTGCGCGGCGCGGCAGGCGGCGTCGCCCTGGCCGAGGAAGTCCAGCATCAGCGCGCCGGACCAGATCATGGCGATCGGGTTGGCGATGTTCTTGCCGTAGATGTCGGGCGCCGAGCCGTGTACCGGCTCGAACAGCGAGGGGAAGCTGCGTTCGGGATTCAGGTTGGCCGACGGCGCCAGGCCGATGGTGCCGGTGCAGGCCGGACCGAGGTCGGACAGGATGTCGCCGAACAGGTTGGAGGCCACCACCACGTCGAAGCGCTGCGGCTGCAGCACGAAACGGGCGCACAGGATGTCGATGTGCTGCTTGTCCCAGGCCACGTCCGGATAGTGTCCGGCCATGTCGGCGGCACGCCCATCCCACCACGGCATGCTGATCGAGATGCCGTTGCTCTTGGTGGCGACGGTGACGTGCTTGCGCTTGCGTCGTTGGGCCAGGTCGAAGGCGAAGCGCAGCACCCGGTCGGTGCCGTGGCGCGAGAACACCGCCTGCTGCATCACCACTTCGCGCGGCGTGCCTTCGAAACTGATGCCGCCGACCGACGAGTATTCGCCTTCGGTGTTTTCGCGCACGATGACGAAGTCGATGTCGCCGGCCCGGCGTCCGGCCAGCGGGCAGGGCACGCCCTCGAACAGGCGCGCCGGGCGCAGGTTGATGTACTGGTCGAATTCGCGCCGGAACTTCAGCAGCGATCCCCACAGCGATATGTGGTCGGGCACCGCGTCCGGCCAGCCGGCCGCGCCGAAGTAGATCGCGTCCATGGCGGACAGTTGCTGCTTCCAGTCGTCCGGCATCATCTGGCCGGTGCGGGCGTAGTAGTCGCAACTGGCCCATTCGATATGGGTGTAGCGCAGGGTGATGCCGAAACGGGCGGCCGCCGCGTTCAGCGCGCGCAGGCCCTCGGGCATGACTTCCTTGCCGATGCCGTCACCCGCGATGACGGCGATATGAAAAGTTTGGCTCATGTGTGTGGTCGGTCAGTGATTGCCGGGCGGCGGACGCCGGCCGGGAACTGCTGAGACCATGGTAGTGGAGGAAGGCTGGCGGGTGACGCGGAATTGGGGCGGGACGACGGGTGGGAAATTGCGAATTTCGCGCGGCAGCGGCAGATTGTGCCGCGCCGCCGGGATGCTGGTCAGCTGTTCTGGGTGAACAGCTTTTCGACCGGGTAATAACCCTTGGTGAAGGGCGACTTGATGACGATGTAGCTGAAGTATTTTTCGATACCGATGTGCTGGTCCAGCAAGCCCTCGATGATGGTCTGGTAGTGCACCACGCCGGTGGTGACGAACTTCAGCAGGTAGTCGAAACCGCCGCTGACCAGATGGCATTCGACCACCTCATCGATCTTGCGCACCGCGGCCTCGAACTTGACGAAGTCTTCGCGGCGGTGGTCCGACAGCGTGACCTGGGTGAACACCAGCTGCACGTTGCCGATTTTTTCCAGTTCGATGTGGGCGCCATAGCCGGTCACGTAGCCGGCTTTTTCCAGCCGCTTGACGCGGATCAGGCAGGGACTGGGCGACAAGCCGACCGCATCGGCCAGGTCGACGTTCGCGATCCTGCCGCTTTGTTGCAGGTGAGACAGGATGCGGATATCGATCCTGTCCAGTTTGAAAGCACCTTCTAACATAAGCTCCCTTGCCCGATGCGCCACAATGATGCGGCGCCCGGGGTGATTGTAGCATGGCGGTAATGCCTTACAAGGCCCCTGCGCGGCGCCGCGGTGGCGCGCTTACGACAACGCCTGGCGCACCTCGGGCTGGGCCAGCACCTGGTCCAGCGTGGCGCGCAAGCGTGCGAACAGCAGCGTGAATTCATCGGCGGTGTAGCACAGCGCGGGCGCGAAGCCGAGGATGTTGTCGCCGAAGGCGCGGAACACCAGCTGCTGATCGTAGGCCGCGCGCGCCACCCGCTCGTGCAGCTTCAGCTCCGCCGCGAACTGGCGCTTGCTGTGCTTGTCGGCCACCAGTTCCAGCGCGCCCAGCAGGCCGCGGCTGCGGGCGTCGCCCACCAGCGGATGCGCCAGCAGGTCGCGCAGGCCCTGTTCGAATTGCGGCGCGCGCGCCACGCCGTTGGCCAGCAGGCCGCCTTCGTGGTACAGGCGCAGCACCTCCAGCCCGATGGCGGCGCTGACCGGATGGCCTGAATAGGTCTGGCCATGGCCGACCGCCAGCTCCGGTCCGGCGCCGTCGGCGATGGCCTGGTAGATCCGGTCCGACATCATCAACGCGCCCATCGGCGCATAGCCGGCGGTCAGGCCTTTGGCCAGCGTCATCATGTCGGGCTGCACGCCCTCGGCTTCGCAGGCGAACAGCGGTCCGGTGCGGCCAAAGCCGGTGATCACTTCGTCGACCACGAACAGGATGCCCAGTTCACGGCAGGTATCGGCCATGGCCTTGAGCCAGCCGCGCGGCGGCACGATGACGCCGCCGGAACCCTGGATCGGCTCGCAGAAGAAGGCGGCGACGCGCTCGGCGCCCAGTTCCGCCACCTTGGCGCGCAGCGCCGCGACGGAGGCCGCGATCAAGGCCTGCGGGTCGTCGCCCAGCGGACTGCGGTAGGCATAGGGCGAGGGCAGGTAGTGCTGGTTCGCCTGCGGCAGGTTGAAATGGCGATGAAACACCGGCAGCGCGGTCAGTCCGGCGCCCACCGAGGACGAGCCGTGATAGCCGCGCTGCAGCGAGATGAACTGGGTGCGCCGCTCCTGGCCCAGCGCGTTGTAGTAATAGCTGATGTAGCGCAGCGCGCTGTCGACGGCGTCCGATCCGCCCAGCGTGAAGTAGACGTGGCGCAGCGAGGCCGGCGCCAGTTCGACCAGCCGGGCGGCCAGGCGGATGGCCGGCTCGGAGCCGTAGCCGAAGTAGCCGGTGGCGTAGGGCAGGCGCCGCATCTGTTCATTGGCTGCCTGGACGATGCTTTCGTGGCCGTATCCGGTGTTGACGCACCACAAGCCGGAGAAGGCGTCCAGCAGTTCCCGGCCGGCGTCGTCGCGCAGGTAGACGCCATGGGCGGCCGCCAGCACGGCGGCGCCGCGCTGTTCATGTTGACGGAAGTTGCTGACGGGGTGAATCAGGAATTGTCGATCGAGGTCGACGAGGGAGGTGTTGGGCATGATGACGATCCGTGTAATGGTCTGTCACCATCTTAGGACCGTTACCGCAGCCAGTGCTGGCGATTGTCGTCGGCGCAGCGCATCGAAATTGCGAATTTCCGGCGACGGCGGCAGATTGTGCTGCGCCTCAGTAGCCGCGCGTGCGCTCGACCAGGCCTTCCAGCGCTTGACCGCGATGATGGCGCAGCAGATTGTCCAGCACCACCGTCACCGCCGTTTCCGGCTGCGTCATGCTGGCGATGTGCGGCGTCAGCACGATGGCGGGATGCTCCCAGAAGGGATGGTCGGCAGGCGGCGGCTCCGGCTCGCACACGTCCAGCACCGCCTGCGCCAGTTGGCCGTCGTTCAGCGCGTCCAGCAGATCCTGCTGCACCAGGTGGCCGCCGCGGCCCACGTGCACCAGCGCGGCGCCGCGCGGCAGCGCATCGAACAGGGCCCGGTTCAGGATGTTGCGGGTGTCGGCCGTCAGCGGCAGCAGGCAGACCAGGATGTCGCAGCGGGCCAGGAAGTCCGGCAGCGCGGCGGCGCCCGCGTGGCAGGCCACGCCGTCGAGCGCGCGGGCCGAGCGGCTCCAGCCGGCGCAGTCAAAGCCCAGCCGCACCAGCTGCGCCAGCGCGGCCTGCGCCAGCACGCCCAGTCCCAGCACGCCCACGCGGCAGGCCGACGCGGGACGCACCCGCAACGCGCGCCACGCGTGCTTGCGCTGCTGCGCCGCATACGTGGCCCATTGGCGATGGATGGCCAGCACCGCCAGCGTCACATACTCGGCCATGCCGGCGGCGATGCCCGGTTCGACCATGCGCACCAGCGGCAGCTCCGGCGGCAGCGCGGCCAGGTCGAACTGGTCGATGCCTGCGCCGATCGAGAAGATCAGCTCCAGCCGGGGAAAGGCGCCAAGGTCGTCGGGCGGCAGCCACGCCGCCAGGTAACGTACCTTGGCCGGATCGCCGACGTCGGGCCAGATACGGAAGTCCAGCTGCGGCGCGTGGCGGGCGAACAGGCGCGCCCACTCGGCGCCGCGCTGCGGATCGGCCTTGTACAGGAAGGTGCCCGCCGGCAGTTCGGACCAGCGCATGCTCAACCCAGCGCCTGGTTGATGATGGCGAACTGGCGCACGCCGTGATCGGGCAGCGGCGCGTCGCCGCGCACCATGGCCACCACGCTGTCGACCTGCACCAGCCCCAGTTCGGTCAACCACGGGCCGAGGCCGCTGCTGCCGCTGACGTCGATGCGCAGGAAGGCGCCGCCGTAGGTGCCGGTCCAGTGGCTGATCAGCGCCTTGGCCCGTTCGATGTCGGGCGCGATCACCGGGCCGATGGCGTAGCCGTGGCCGAAGCGGCGCAGCATGGCGCAGCCGATCACTTCGTCGTAGCGGTCGATCACCACGCCCTCGGCCACGTCCTGCAGCGCGGCCATGACCGTGGCGCGCGGCATGCCCGTGGCGCGGGCGCCCAGCGCCGCCAGCTTGGCGGCATCGCGCGAGCCGAGTGGACGGATGCGCTCCCCCGGCTGCAACGGCATCAACGGCGACTTGAAGACGGTGCCCTGGTGCTGATGAATCTCGCCGATCTGCTGGAATCCAATGCGGGCATACAGGTCCCTGCCGGCGGCGGTGGCGTGCAGCAGCACGTTGCGGCTGCCCAGTTCCGCCATCACCATTGCCATCAGCTTGCGGCCTATGCCTTTTCCTTGCCACGCGCCGGCAACGATGACCATGCCGATCGAGGCGAATTCGGTGCCGTGGCTCCAGCACAGGGCCGTGCCGATCAGACCTTCGTCGTTTTCAGCCACATAGCCGGCCCCCAGGCGTTGAATGAAGGCCCAGTCCTCCAGCCGGTGCGGCCAGCGCACCGACAGCGACAGGCGGTGCGCCGCGTCGAGGTCTTGCTCGGTCATGCGGCGGTAGCGCACCGCGGTTCCGGTTTGTGGATCACTCACATTTCCTCCGTGCTTCAGCAGTGTTGGTGGTTGCAGCGTGCAGCCATGCTAACCCAGCCGCGGCGGGGCGCGCCAGCACCGAAGTAAGAACGCAAGGAAGTCGCAAGCGCGCCAGCCGTTTCGGCACAAAGTGCTGTCGGGGCATCGCTTTTTTCGCATCCCTGTCGAGTAGCATCGCGACGCGAAAAAGCGCTTGACCTTACCAGGGGGGCAACGTTTACAGTGGAGCGCGCACTCTCCCTCGACTTTTGAATTGGAATCAACATGCAACGATTGCACTCCCTGGCGCTGGGCGCCTTGCTGGCCGTCTCCACGCTGGCCAGTTTGCCGGCATCGGCTCACGCCACCTTGCAGGCCTCCTTGCCGGCGGCGGACGCCGTGCTGCCGCAGGCGCCGCAGCAGGTCCAGCTGACCTTCAACGAAAAAGTCGAACCCGCTTTCAGTTCCATCGCGCTGCAGGACGAGACCGGCAAAGTCGTCCCCACCGACAAGGCGCAGACCGATGCCGCCCATCCGGCACAAATGACGCTGGCGCTGCCGGCATTGAAGTCCGGCCGTTATATCGTGCGCTGGGTGGCGGTGGGACCGGATGGTCATCGCCGCACCGGCCAGTATGGCTTCTCGGTCAAGTAAATGACGACGATGTTGCTGCAGGTTGGCGCCGTGTGGGCGTTGAACCTGGCTTTGGCCTGGATGGTGGGCGCGTGTACGGCGGCATTCTGGCTGCGCAACGAAGGCACTGGCTGGACACTGCGCTGCCGGTTGTGGTCGCAGCAGTCCTGTCGCGCGGCGGCGCTGGTCTGCCTGGCGGCGTATTTGCTGGTGCTGTGGGCGGTGGCGGCGGCGATGGCCGATGTGCCGCTGTCCGAAGCCGGCGCGGCATTGTGGATGCTGCTGGCGCAGAGCGACTATGGCAAAGCCGCATGGGCCGCTGCCGCCTGCCTGGCGGCGCTGGCGTTCTGGCCGCTGAGCCCGGGCCGCTCGCTGGCGGTGCTGGTTGCGTTTGCCTTCAGTCGCGTCGCCAACAGCCACGCGGCCGAGCAGGGCTTGCTCACCTTGCCGCTCCTGGTTGAATGGTTGCACTTGCTGCTGATCGCGCTGTGGGTGGGGGGCGTTGCAGTTGCCGCCTGGGTGGTGCTGCCCGCCAGCGCCGCCGGGGGCGGCGCGGCACCGGACGCCTATCTGCGCAAGCTGTCGGACGCGGCGACGCTGGCTCTGGCCGGCATTGTCGCCACCGGCATCTTCAACGCATGGCGCGGGCTGGGCAAGTTGGACAACCTGGCCGCCACCCCATACGGCGTGGCATTGACTGTCAAGCTGGTGCTGGTTGCGCTGGCCGTGGCATTGGGTGGCTACAACAAACTGCGAGGCTTTCCCGCCATCGTTGCGGGTCAAGCCGGCGCCCGGCCCGTGGTGGTGCTGGTGCTTCGGATCGAGTCGCTGCTGTTGGCGGCGGCGGCGCTGGCGGCTGCTGTGCTGACCAGCCAGGCGCCGCCGGCTTTCGGTTGATCAAGCGTGTTGTGGGCGGGGATGGCAAGCTGATAAGATGTCTGTCTTTGCAAGATCGGCGAGGACGCAACCATGAAGCAGCGCATGTGGGCTGGGATGGCACCGCTGGCAACGCTGGCGCTGATGGCGCCAGCCGCCGCTCAGCAGGCGGAGCCAACGCCGGTAGCGGATCTGCCGCTGTGGGAAGTGGGCCTGTTCGGCGGCGCCGCCACCACGCCGGCCTACCCGGGCGCCGAGGACCGCTCCACGCGCGCGCTGTTGCTGCCGCTGCTGATCTATCGCGGCAAGGTGCTGCGCGCCGACCGTTCCGGCGTAGCCGCGCGCCTGCTCAACACCGAGCGGGTCGAGCTCGATCTTGGGTTCGCGTTGTCGCTGCCGGCCCGCTCCGGCGACGTGGCGGCCCGCGCCGGCATGCCGGACTTGAAGTCGCTGCTGGAGTTCGGCCCGCGCCTGAAAGTATTGCTGGCCGAGCCCACGGCCGCCAGCCGCGTGCGACTGGAGCTGCCGCTGCGGGTGCCGCTCGAGCTTGGAAATGGTTTTCGGCGCCAGGGCCTGGTGTTTGAGCCGCGCGTGGTGTTCGAGGCCGGCGACAAGACCGGCGGATGGCAGGCCGACGCCAACCTGGGCGCGGTGTTTGGGAATGCCCGCCTGAACCAGTATTTTTATGAAGTCGCACCGCAATACGCCAACGCCGCGCGCCCGGCCTACCACGCGACGGGCGGTTGGATGATGACGCGGCTCGGCCTGAGCCTGTCGCGCCGGGTATCGCCCGATTGGCGCGTATTCGGTTTCGCCCGCTACGACAATTACACGCACGCCGCCAACCGCGACAGTCCGCTGTTTCGCCAGAACAGCGGACTGTCGCTCGGCGTCGGCTTTACCTGGACGGCCTACCGCTCGCTGGCGCGGGCCTGGGAATGAGCGCCTACCAGTCCCTGCGGACGCGCAGCATGGCGAACGGCTGGGTGCGGGTGATGTTGTGCTCGACAAAGTCGACGCCGCCGGCCAGCCTGTCGCCGGCATAGTGCGTCCGGTCATAGGTGACGGCGCGCCCGGCGAGATTGTTCAGTTCCAGCGTGACCATCATGTTCGACACGGGGCGGTAGTTGACGAAGGCCCTGGCCCAGCCCGTGCCGCTGCTGGTATCGCGTTCGGCAAGCTGCCAGTTGTCGTTGGTCCAGCCGTTGTCGACCGAAAAGCCCCAGGCCGTTCTCTGGCGCGGCAAGTCCTGCGAGAACTCGACCCGCCACGACAGCGGCTGTTCGCCGGACAGCCGGCGCGTCGCCAGCGTGACGGGATCGGTGACCGACGAGGACTTCCAGGTCGTCGACAACTTGATCAGCCCCTGCGGCAGCGACCAGCTGTCGGTGGGCAGGTTCAGCATGCCGGTCACGCTGTCGGCGCTGGCGTCGCCGATATTGCCGGCGGTGTCGATGGTGGCGGACGGGGTGCGGATCGGCATGCGGTCGATGACGTCGCTGATGTGCGACTGCGTGTAGCTCAGCATGGCGGCGCCCCGTTCCCAGAAGCGGTATTCGAGCGCGCCTTCGCACAGCCAGGTCTTGGCCGGCACCAGATCGGGGTAGCCGGCCCGCAGCGTCTTGTCGGCGATGGCGAAATACGCCGCGGCATCGCCAAAGTTCAGCTGGCTGGTCTCGCGCTCCATGCGCAAGCGCAGCTGCAGCGACGGCGAGGGAGACAACGACAGGCGCAGCCGCGGCTTGGGATAGACGTGAGCCTTGGCCTCCGGCTGGTCGGCGCCGATGCTCAGGCTGGATTGCTCCACCTTCAGGCCGGCTTCGGCGGTGATCGAGCTGTCGACCTGCCATGCCGAGGACAGCTGGCCCTCGAAGCGCGATTCCTGCACCCAGGCGCTGGCGGTGGGCGCCGCTGCGGCGTTGGGGTTGGCCTGATAGCTGTTGCTGCTGTCATTGGTGTTGACGGCCCGTTCAAAGCCGCCGCGTATCACGACGCCATCCAGCGCCTGCCAACTCAGTTGTCCCGCGAGAATCTGTTCGCTGGCCGTGCTGTTCGACAGCGAATACGAGCTGTTGCCGCTGGTGGTGGATGTCGATTCGGCGGCAATGTCGGCTGTCCGATGCAGTGCCTTCAGGTCCATGCTGGCGCCGTGCGCCAGGTCCCGCGTATAAGCCAGGCCCTGTTCCCGCGTGCGCCCGGCGTTGTCGTTGCTGTTCAGGGAGGGCGTCCCGGCGTCGTAGCGGCCCTGCGACTGGTAGGTCCACGGACTGAGCGCGCCGTTCAAGCTCAGTTGGCCGTCCAGCAGGTCTTGCCCGTAATTGAGCTTGATCGCCTTGTTGTCGGCAATGCCCGCGTTCTCCATCGTCGCCTCGGCGGCAGCGGCGGCGCCGGCATACGTCGTGGTCTTGTGTCCTTGCGTGGTATCCGGCGTCCGGGTCCAGCCCAGCGTGACGTTGATGCTGCGGTCCCCGCGCTTCAGGCTGTAATTGCCATCCATCGAGGGCTGCAGGCTGCCGTCAGGCATCAGGTAGCCCGATACGCTGGTGGCGGCGGAAACCAGGTCCATCTGTTTGAGCACGATGTTGGCCACGGTGGCGTAGCCCTGCATATCGATGCCGCCCGCGCCGCCGTTGATCACGTCGATGCGCTGAACGCCCGCCGCCGGGATGCGCGCCAGCGCGTCGCCGAGCGGATCCGTCTTGGAAGCGGGGCGCTTTCCGTTGATGAGCACGTTGCCGGCCGAACCGCGCGCCGCATTGCCGCCGTCGAAGACGAAGCCGGGCAGGCGGGTCACCATGTCCATCGCTGTCCCGGCCTGAAACTGGGTGAAGTAATCCGGGGTGTAGGACTGCGGCACAGTCCCGTCTGCGGCGTCGGCCATCCCTGCGGCGGCTAGCGCGCAAGTCAGCAAAACCGCATGGCGAACAAGTGTCGAGTGTCTCATCTCCGTATTGTGCAATGAACATGCTGAGTGTGCAATTGCGAAATTCACCAATCAGCGGACGTTTTTTGGCCGGCAGGCCCATTCATATCGCTAATTCCGCAGCCTGAGCCCGCCCTCCGCCACGGCGGTACGGTCCAGCGCGAGCGCCGTCCTGGCCTTGGCCGGCGCGGCATTGTCGTAGTCGACCGCTTCGACGCCGGTGGCCGCGTCCGCATGCGTCACCCGCACGTGCAGGCGGTCCGGGCCGGCGCCTTGCTTGCCGCCATCCCAGGCTTCCAGCGCAAAGCGGTAGCCGGCGCGGCCATTGAGCAGTCCGGTGCCTTCGACGCGCGCCTGCTGGCCGGACGATGCGGCGGTGCTGACCTGATCGCTGCGGAAATGGAAGGGGCCGGACAACATGACGACAGGACTGCCGGCGGCAGCCTTGCTCTGCGTGCCGCTGGCCAGCGGCGCCCACAGCGCAAAGTGCAGCGGCAGGTCCCGAAAGCCGCGCGCGGCCGCTGCGCCGCCGCCGGCCAGCGTGCCCTTGCCGCTGAGCGAGGCAAGCCCGGACGCATCAACCACGATGTCCCGCTGGACCGCTGTGGACCGGCCGCCCGAATCGGTGACCTGCGCCTTGACCGTGTAATAGCCGGCGGCGCAGAACTGGTGCCGCAATCGGACCTGGCCGACTCCGCGCGCTTCGCTTACCGTCGGCGCCGGCGAAGCGCACTGGTCGGTCCAGGCGACGCTGGCCGTGTGGGTCTGCGCCGCGGCGTTGTCGACAAAGCCGACCGTCAGCGCCAGGTCCTGTCCGACCTCGATCACGTCCGGCAGGCCGAGCAGGGGGCCAAGCACCGGCGCGTCGGTGCCGCGGGTGCCGGGGCGCAGCATGACCAGGCCGGCATTTGAATGGGCCAGGATCACGCCGTCGTCGTTGATGGCTGCGCCGGCCTCCAGCACCAGCCCGGCAGGTGGACGGTACAGATGCGCGTTCAGGTCGATCGGCTCGGTCAGCGCCGGCCAGCGCACCGCGCGCCGGCCGCCGCCGTCGCCGGCGGGCCGCTCGATCATGCCCACCATCTCGCTGCGGTTGTTGATGTCGAACACGTCGCTGCTCACGGCCGAGCCGGACGGCAGCTGCACCACGCCGCGCCCCATGGCCCACTGGTAGGCCACGCTGCGCTCGCCGATGACGGTGTCGCCGACCACCTCGCCGCGGTTGTTCAGGCCGGCGATCAGGCGCGAGCCGCCGCCTTCGACGTTGATCTGCACCATGCCGCTGTCGCGGCTCCAGAAAAAGCCCAGTACCTTGTCGTTGGCGGCGTTGTCGGACTCGCCGGCCACTTCGTTGCGCTCGTTGATGTGCTCGCCGAACGCGAGGGTGCCGCCCAAGGTGCCGAGGTCGGTCTGGTTGCCCGCGCGGTCCCACAGCATGGCGTGGATCGCGCCGCCGGCGACATCGGCATAGCCGGCCGAAAAGCCTTGCTGGTTGATGGCATCGGCCTCCGACAGCGACAGCGGGAGCGGTCCCAACGGCATGACGGCGCCGCCCGGATTCCAGCGCACGGCGCGCGCGGCGATGCCGGGCGCTGGCCGTTGTCCGACAATCTGGTTGCGGTCGTTGATGGCGCGCGCGCTCGAGACCGTCGTGCCGGGCAGCGCGTGCATGCCGCCGCCCACGGTCCACGCAAACGCCAGGATGTTGCTGAATTGTTCGGCGTCTTCCGATTCGCCCACCACCACGCCTAGCTTGTTCAGCCCGTGTATCAGGGTATAGCTGCCGCCCAGCGAGCCGATATCGTGCACGCGGTCGCCGTCGAAGAAGCCGTTGGTGATGCCCCCGCCAATGAAGGAGCCGAACGCGGCCTGGCCGCGTTCGTTGAGCAGGGCCGCGGCGCCAGCCTCCGGCCCCAGGTTGATGACGCTGTAGATGCAGGTGCGCGCCCGGCTGGCTTCGGTGTCGCCGGGGCCGCTGACCAAGTTGTCGGCAGCGGCGGGCGCGGCCTGCTCGCCGGCCCAGACCGCAACGGGCGCGGCAAGTGCGGCCAAGGCGCCGGCGACAGCGCCGGCGATGAGGTGCGTGCGTAATCCAGCATTGCTGCTCCATGGTTGCTGCATGATGGTTCCCCTTGCAAGAAAGTTGGCGCAAGCAGGCGCTTGCGTGGCGCCGATGATGGTCGCGACGATGGCGGTTCAGCGCTGCTGATAGGTCAGGCAGCGGACGGAGTTGCTGTCGCGGCCGATGGTGATGTGATCGGTCATGCACTCGTAATCGTCGTTATGCCGGCAAGCCGAGACCTTGCAGGCGCCGACGCCGGCGGTGCGTTGTTCCGCCTTGGAGTGCGGTGCGGAGTCGAGGAAGGTGTCGCACCCGGGGTGGACTCCGCTGCCCACCGTGATGGCGCGGGCGTGGCAGCAGCGGTCTGTGTTGTAGGCGCACTCGACAACCGAGCACTGTGCGACTAGCGGCATTTCGATGGAAACTTGTTTCATGATGACCTCCGGCTAATGAGCGCGCATTGAAGCGCGCCCATTGAAGGAGTATACGGAGAGAGGGAGGAGGCGCGTCCCCACGCGTATCGCGGGTTTGCGTTATATCAAGCAGTCCGGCTCATTTCAAGCCGCTCGTCGCAGGCGCGGCTGGCTGCGCCTGCGGCCGCCGGCCGGTCCGGCGCCGCCGTCACGCTCAACAGGTGGCGTCGCGCCTGCTCGGCGCAGCCGTTGTAGAGCGCCGCGTAGGTCCGGTAGGCCGTCGTCGCCGGCCAGGCGTCCGGCAGCAACTCCTGCGGCAGCAGCGGATCGGCCTGGCGGCAGTGCTGGTAGCCGTGGCTGACCAGCAGCTGGATCAGGTAGGCTTGCTCGTCGTCGATGGCATCATGCCGGCCGATCATCGGCAGCAGCGGCGCGAAGCGCTCTTCAAACTGCTGATACAGCGCCGCCGCGCCGTCGAAGTCCCATTCCGGCAGTCCGAACAGCGGCTGGCGTACCGCGGCCGCCAACTGGCTGCCGCAGACATGGAACAGCGCCAGGCCATGGTCTTCGGCCGACGGCATGGCGTTGGCGTAGCCGGCGGGACGGGCCAGCACATTCGGCGCCAGCAGGCAGTAGTCCAGCCCCTGCAACTGTCGGCGGACGCGGGCATAACGCGCGGAGCTGATGCCGCCGCTGTTGATCAGCATGGTCCAGTCCTCGGCGAAGCTGCGCTCCGGCGGCGTGTTGAGGCGCTGGCGCGCCGTCAGGATCGCGGCGTTGGCGGCCGGCGTCAGCGTGCACAGGCTGTGGCGGCCGTGCCGCTCGACGCGCAGTTGCTGATGCACGCCGAGCCGGAACAGCGCGGCGCGCACGGCGGGCTGCTGGAATCCCAGCGGCCGCATCAATTCGATGGCGCTGCCGAGCCACAGGCTCTTGTGCCCGTATTCCTGGGCGCTGCTGAACATCAGCCGCAGCATGGTGCGCAGCCGGGGCCGGGCTTGACCCAGGTACAGGTTGAGATAGTGTTCGGCGGCGGCGTTCATGATCGCGCCGCCGCGGCCAGGTCGTGCTGCATCATAGTCGTCCTCGGTGATGGGCTGGATGGATTGTCCCACCGGCCCAAACCGCATTTCTTTGATGCATATCAAAAACTTCGGCCTTGACACCGCGTAATCGGCCGGCAGCGCGGGCCGCCTTAACCTTCGGTCAACGCATGCGCCCAGTCCAGCACCGGGATCAGCCGGAGCGGCAGCAGGTCGCGCGCGGCGGCGTAGGGCAGCCAGCGGAAGGCATGGTGCTCGGGGCGCCCCAGTTGCGGATTGACCGGCAGGCGCACGTCGTCGCTGTGGCTCTGGGCCAGGTAATAGCGCGCCACCTTGCCCTGGCCGTAAGGCGGCGTTTCGCGGAACGCATACCCCCATGGAAACGCCAGCGCGTCCAGCGAGGTTTCCTCACGCACCTCCCGGCAGGCGGCCGACAGCGGGCTTTCCCCGGCTTCGACCAGGCCCTTGGGGAAATCCCAGTACTGGTAGCTGCGCAGCAGCAGATAGCGGCAACCTTGCGCTCCGCGATGTTGAACCACGACGCCGGCGGAAAGAATACGTGGTTTCAAGCCGTCAGTGTTTGGCTTCCCTGAAGTCGGCATCGACGACGTCGTCCTGTTGTGGCGGGACATTGCCGGTCTCGGCCTCCGGCGTGCCGGCGTACATCTTGGCGCCCAGCTTTTGCGCGGTGGCGGACAGCGCCTCGATGCGGGCGTCGATGTCGGCCTGGTCGTTGCCCTTGAGCGCGGTGTCGAGCGCGCCGATGGCCTGCTCGATCGCCGCGCGCTCGGCGGCGTCGAGCCGCGCGCCGTATTCGGCCAGCGACTTGCGTGTCGCGTGCGCCAGCGCCTCGCCCGCGTTGCGGCGCTCAGCCAGCGTCTTCAGGCGCCGGTCGTCCTCGGCATGGGCGGCGGCGTCGCGCACCATTTTCTGTATCTCCGCCTCGGTCAGGCCGGAGTTGGCCTTGATGGTGATCTTGCTTTCCTTGCCGGTGGCCTTGTCCTTGGCGCTCACATGCAGGATGCCGTTGGCGTCGATGTCGAAGGCGACCTCGATCTGCGGCATGCCGCGCGGCGCCGGCGCGATGCCGACCAGGTTGAATTCCCCCAGCAGCTTGTTGCCGCTGACCATCTCCCGTTCGCCCTGGTAGACCTTGATGGTCACGGCGGGCTGGTTGTCGTCGGCGGTTGAGAACACTTCGCTGAACCGGGCCGGGATCGTGGTGTTCTTGCCGATCATCTTGGACATCACACCGCCCAGCGTTTCGATGCCGAGCGACAGCGGCGTCACGTCCATCAGCAGCACGTCGCTGCGTTCGCCCGACAGCACCGAGCCCTGGATCGCGGCGCCGACAGCAACCGCCTCGTCGGGATTGACGTCCTTGCGCGCCTCCTTGCCGAACAGCGCCTTGACCGCCTCCTGCACCTTGGGCATGCGGGTCATGCCGCCGACCAGGATCACGTCGTCGATCTTGTCGATCTCCAGCCCCGCGTCCTTGAGCGCGATGCGGCAGGGCGCGATGGTGGCGTCGATCAGCTGTTCCACCAGCGATTCCAGCTTGGCGCGGGTCATCTTCAGCGTCAGGTGGACCGGCGCGCCGTTCGCCATGGCGATGTACGGCTCGTTGATCTCGGTCTGCTGCGACGACGACAGCTCGATCTTCGCGCGCTCGGCCGAGGCCTTGATGCGCTGCAGGGCGATCGGGTCCTTCTTCAGGTCCAGGCCGTTGATCTTCTTGAACTCGTCGATGATGTAGTCGATGATGCGCTGGTCGAAGTCCTCGCCGCCGAGGAAGGTGTCGCCGTTGGTCGACAGCACTTCGAACTGCTTCTCGCCCTCGACCTGGGCGATTTCGATGATCGAGATATCGAAGGTGCCGCCGCCCAGGTCGTAGACGGCGATCTTGCGGTCGGCCTTGCCGGTCTTGTCCAGGCCGAAGGCCAGCGCCGCCGCCGTCGGCTCGTTGATGATGCGCTTGACGTCCAGGCCGGCGATGCGCCCCGCGTCCTTGGTGGCCTGGCGCTGCGCGTCGTTGAAGTAGGCGGGCACGGTGATGACCGCCTCCGTCACCGGGCCGCCCAGGTAGTCCTCGGCGGTCTTCTTCATCTTGCGCAGCACCTCGGCCGACACCTGCTGCGGCGCCAGCTTCTTGCCGCGCACGTCGATCCAGGCGTCGCCGTTGTCGGCCTTGGTGATCTTGAACGGCATCAGGTGTATGTCTTTTTGCACCTCCTGCTCGTCGTACTTGCGGCCGATCAGGCGCTTGACCGCGAACAGCGTGTTCAGCGGATTGGTCACCGCCTGCCGCTTGGCCGGCGCCCCCACCAGGATTTCGCCGCCGTCCTGATACGCCACGATCGACGGCGTGGTGCGCGCGCCTTCCGCGTTCTCGATCACCTTGGCCTGGCCGCCCTCCATGATCGCCACGCAGGAATTGGTCGTGCCGAGATCGATACCGATCATCTTGCCCATGATAGCCTCCGCCTTTTGTGGTTGGACCTGCCGCCGACTGCCGGAGTTCAACCGGCCGTCGAATTGTTGCGACAGATACGCGTGGAAATAGTGGCGCCGGCGACCCCGCGCCACGCCCGCGCGAGCAGGCTGGCCACTTCCTCGTCGCCGACTTGCTCGAAGTCCCGATACCACTCGCCGACCGAATGGAACGGATGGGGCGTGTGCAGGCAGACCAACGCATCGACCTCGCCGGCCAGCGCCCGGTAGACTTCCTGCGGGGCGACGGGCACGGCAACGATGATTTTCGCCGGCCGCGCCTGGCGCGCCACCAGGATCGCCATGCGCATGGTGGCGCCGGTGGCCATGCCGTCGTCGACCAGAAGCACGATCCGGTCGCGCAATTGCGGTGGCGGACGGCCACCGCGATAGCGTACTTCCCGGCGGGCGATTTCCTCGCGTTCGCGGTCGACCTCTTCGTTCAGTGCGGCCGCCGGCATGCCGAGCAGCCTGAGCTCCTCGAGGTTGAGCAGGCACGGCCCTTCGCCTGCGACTGCGCCGATCGCATATTCCGGATAGCCAGGCAGGCCCAGCTTGCGCACCAGGAGCACGTCCAGCGGCGCTGCCAGATCCTCTGCCACGGCGAAGGCGGTGGGCACGCCGCCACGCGGCAGACCCAGCACGATGACGTCGTCGCGCCCGGCGTAGCTGTGCAGCCTGCCGGCCAGCAGCTTGCCCGCGTGCAGTCGATTGTTGAACAGTCTGCGCATGAGCGGTCCTCGAAAATTCAGCGCTGTCGTTCTTCCTCCGTACGCTTGAGGGACATCGTTTGCATTGGACGCGCGGCCGCCGGTTTGGTTCCCGGCCCGGCCGGCGCCTACGGTGCCGGCAGCTTCAGCGGTTCCCTGAACCGGATGACCTGGCTGACGCCGTCGGCGTCGACCACCTCCATGCTCAGCAGGTTGACGCCCTTGGTCTCGATAAACACTTCGCGCGGGCGCCGTATCATGTGGTCGAGTCCCTCCGCCATGATCGCGATGAGGTCGTCTTTCGGATCGTAGACGACGCCGGTCAGCGGCAGCCATTCGGCCGCAAACTGGCTGCCGATCTGCAGCGATGCGACTTCGATGCCGACGTTCATTCCCTCCAGAAGGGTGGAGACGTGATCGAAGTACGGCTTCCATGCTGTTTTCTCGAGCTTGCTGGTAGTGGTCATGGCTGGTCTCCCAAGGTATGGCGGCGGGTAGCTCCGCCTTCCAGTTTTTGACCATCGCGGCGGCCGAGGATTCCCTCCAGCGCCAATGGGCCAATCCAGTGCGCATTTGACCGAGATCAAGGATGTCACGCGTGTGGCGGGACTAGCATGATCCGGTACACGAGGGGTGTGCAAGAACATCAACCCAGGAGGGAACGCTATGCCTATTGAACATACCAAGCGGAAAAGCGTACTGGCTAGTCTGGTGGCATTGGCCATCTGCGGCGCAACGGTGGCGCAGGCGGCGGGCCAGGCTGATCAATCGAACCAGTCCAGCCAGGCCGACACCAGTTCCAAGCCGGCGCAAAGCGCGACGCGGCGCGTCAGCGACGCGCTGGCCGTGGTACGCCAGCTCGAGGCCGAGCCGCGCATGAAGCAATTGCTGCAGCAGGCCAAGGGCGTGCTGATCGTGCCGTCGTACGGGCGCGCGGCGCTCGGCGTCGGCGCCCACGGCGGCGCCGGCCTGCTGCTGCTCAAGCGCACCGACGGCAGCTGGAGCGGACCGGCGTTCTACGACCTCGGCGGGCTGACGGTGGGCCTGCAGGTCGGCGCCGAGGGCGGGGCGATCGCCATGGTCCTCAACAACGACAAGGCGGTCGCCGAGTTCATGAAGAAAAACAACTTCGCCCTCAGCGCCGAGGCCGGCCTGACCGTGGTCAACTGGTCCAAGCTGGCCCAGGGCACGGCGGGCACCGGTGATGTGGTCGCCTGGAGCGGCACCAAGGGCTTGTTCGGCGACGCCGTGGCGATCGGACTGAACGACATCCGCTTCAATCAAAACCTGACCAACGCCTACTACGGTCGCACGCTGTCGCCGAAGGACATTGCCGCCGGCACCGTCAGCAATCCGCAGGCGCAGCCGCTGCAACAGGCGCTGGGCGAGGCGTCGACCATCACCAAGTAGCGGCGACGCAAGGAGGAAGTCATGATGACCGATAGCGACATCAAGAAGAACGTCGAGCACGAGCTGGCCTGGGATGCCGATCTGGCCGCGGCCGACGTGGGCGTTTCCGTGCGCGAGAAAATCGTCACGCTCAGCGGCTTTGTCCGCAGCTACAGCCAGAAGATCGTCGCGGAACGCGCCGCGCAGCGCGTCGTCGGCGTGGCTGGCGTGGCCAACGATATCGAGGTGCGCTTGGCCGGCGAGGGCCGGCTCGACGCCGACATCGCGCGCGAAGCGGCCTCCGTGCTCAAATTCCAGCTGCCGCACTCGGCCGAATCGATCCAGGTGGTGGCCGACGGCGGCATGCTCAAGCTGGAGGGCGAGGTGGAATGGAACTACCAGCGCCAGCGCGCCGAGCAGGCGGTGCGCCGGATACGCGGCGTGCGCGGCGTCACCAACCAGATACACCTGCGGCCGGCGGTCGAGCCCCACGACGTGGAGCGCAAGATCGTCTCGGCCTTTCACCGCAACGCCGCGGTCGATGCGGCCAGGCTGCGGGTCGAGGCCAGCGGCGGCACGGTGACGCTTCATGGCAGCGTGCGTTCATGGTCCGAGCGCGAGGCGGCCGAGCGGGCGGCCTGGCTGGCCCCCGGCGTGACCCACGTCAACAACCTGATCACCATCGATGCCACGCTGACGCGCTGACGGCGCCGGGGTCCTTCCATGTTTAAACATATCCTGTTTCCCACCGACGGCGAGGCGCCGTCCATCGCCGCCATGACGCCGTGCCTGAGCTTCGCCAAAGAGACGGGCGCCCGGCTGACGGTACTGCACGTGACCGAGCCATTCCACGTGCTGAGCACGCGCGCCGAGGTGCTGGCCGATACCCCGGAAGGCTACGCGGTCCATAGCCAGGAGCGGGCCCGCGCTTGCGTGGAGCGGGTGGCGACCGCCGCCCGCTCGAGAGGCGTGGCGTGCGACACGCTGACGATGGAGCATGAGCATCCGTATGCAGCCATCATCGACGCCGCGCTCCAGCATCATTGTGACCTGGTGGCGATGGCGTCGCACGGCCGCAGGGGCGTGCAGGCGCTGCTGCTGGGCAGCGAAACCCAGAAAGTGCTGACCCACTGCCATTTGCCGGTGCTGGTGTTTCGTTGAGTGCCGATCTGCCTGCGACGGGAAGGGTCGGGCCGGCGGCGGGCGCCGTCATGCGGGCCATGGTGCTGGAACACAGCGGCGCCGGTGCGCGGTTGCGTGAGCGCGAGTGCGGCGTGCCGCGTCCGCGCGGCCACGACGTGCTGCTGCGGGTGTCGGCCTGCGGCGTCTGCCGTACCGACCTGCACCTGCTGGACGGCGAGCTGGCGCCGCGCCGGCTGCCGCTGGTGCCCGGGCATGAGATCGTCGGCGTCGTGAGCGCCGTCGGCGGGCGCGTACGACGGTGGCAGGTGGGGCAGCGGGTCGGCGTTCCGTGGCTGGCCCACAGTTGCGGCGTGTGCGCGTTTTGCCGCGCCGGCCGGGAAAACCTGTGCGACCGCGCCCGCTTCACCGGTTGCGACCGGCACGGAGGCTATGCCGGCTACGCGCTGGCCGACAGCCGCTATTGCCTGCCGCTGCCGGACCGCTACGACGATGTGCATGCGGCGCCGCTGCTGTGCGCCGGCCTGATCGGCTATCGCGCTTATGCGATGACCGGCGCCGCCAGGCGGCTGGGCTTGTACGGCTTCGGCGCCGCCGCCCACATCGTGGCCCAGTTGGCGGTGGCGCAGGGGCGCGAGGTGTACGCGTTCACACGTGACGGCGACACGCGCTCGCAGCAGTTCGCCCGGTCGCTGGGGGCGGTGTGGGCCGGTCCATCGAGCGGCCCGGCGCCGGTGCCGCTGGACGCGGCCATCCTGTTCGCCGCCGACGGCCGGCTGGTGCCCCTGGCGCTGGCCGCCTGCGCCAAGGGTGCGACGGTGGTCTGCGCCGGCATCCACATGAGCGACTTGCCGGCCATGCCGTATGCGCTGCTGTGGGGCGAACGCAGCCTGCGCTCGGTGGCCAATCTGACGCGGGCCGACGGCGCCGCGTTCATGCGGCTGGCCGCGCAGATCGACCTGCGCACCGCGCCGGTGACGTATCCGCTGCTGCAGGCGAACGAAGCGCTGGCCGACCTGAGGGCCGGCGCATTCGACGGCGCGGCCGTGCTGGTGCCGGACCATGGGCGCTGACGCGCCGCTGGCGCAGGCCGCCGCACGCCAGCGGCAGCTGATCCATGCGCTGGCGCGGCGGCTCGACGGCCAGCTGATCGAAACCCATATCTCATGGGTGCTGCTGGCCGGCACGCACGCCTACAAATTCAAGAAGGCGCTCCGGCTCGACTGGCTCGACTACAGCGACGTCGAGGCGCGGCGCCGCTGCTGCGAGGAGGAACTGCGGCTGAACCGGCGGCTGGCGCCCAGCCTGTACCTTGGCGTGGAAGCGGTCACCGGCAGCGTGCGCCAGCCACGGTTCGGCGGCACCGGGCCGGTGCTGGACTACGCCGTACGGATGCTGCGCTTCGACCAGCAGGCGCTGTGGACGGCACGACTGGCGCACGGCAGTCTTGATACCGGCGAGGCGCGGGACCTGGGCCTGCTGCTGGCCGACTTTCATGCCGGCGCCGCGCGCGCATCGGCCGACACGCCGTGGGGCACGCCGACGGCCATCTGCGAGCGCACCGGCGCCGATCTGGCCGAAGTGGACGCGCTGCTGCCGCCGGCCTCGCCGGCGCGTGCGACGCTGGCGCGGCTGGCGGCCTGGCTGGACGCGCAGCAGCGCCGGCTGGCCAGCCGTTTCGCACGGCGCCGGGCCGGCGGCTGGGTGCGCGAATGCCACGGTGATCTGCACTGCGGCAATATCCTGACCTTGGCGGACCAGGTGCTGGTGTTCGACGGCATCGAATTCAACGCCGGCCTGCGCTGGACCGACGTGCAGCAGGACCTGGCCTTTGTCTGCATGGATCTGCAGTGCCGCGGCCGCGCCGACCTGGCCGCGCGGCTGCTGGACGCCTATCTCCAGCGCGGCGGGGACTATGACGGCGCGGTGCTGCTGCCGTATTACCGCTGCCAGCGGGCGCTGGTGCGGGCCAAGGTGGCGCTGCTGCGCGGCGGCGATGGCGCGGCCAGGGGGCAAGCCATGGCCGAGGCGGAACGCTATCTGGACTGGGCGCTGCAAGCCAGCTTGCCGGCGCCACCGTTGCTGCTGGCGACGCATGGGCTGTCCGGCAGCGGTAAGTCGACCTTGTGCGACAGTCTGGTCGAGCCGCTTGCCGCCGTGCGCGTGCGTTCGGACGTCGAGCGCAAGCGTCTGCACGGGATGGCCGCCAGCCAGCGCGCCGCCGCCGCGCCAGGAGCCGGCATCTATACCGGGCAAGCCAGCCGTCTAACCTACGGCTGGCTGCTGCGGCTGGCCTGTCGCGCGGCGGCGGCCGGCCAACCGGTACTGCTGGATGCGGCGTTTCTGCAGCGATGGCAGCGCCGGCGCCTGGTCCGGCTGGCGCGCCGGCTCCGCGCTGATTGGCTATTGCTCGATATCGTCACCCCTGCGGCGACGCTGGCGGCACGCCTGTCCGCGCGTGGCGGCGAGTCGGAGCAAGCCTCCGACGCCGGAGTCGAGCTGCTGGCCTATCAGCAGCAGACGCGCGAGCCGCTGCAGGCGCAGGAGCAGTCGCACGCGCTGGTGGTCGATACCGGTGGCGGCTGGGACGCCGTGCGGGCCGCCGCATTGACGGTGGCGATACGCGCCAGGCTGTAGGCCCTCACGGCGGCCTGGTGCTGTGAGCGACATCGCTGACGTATTTGACCTGGATCAAATACGTCAGGAACCTCCGCCAACCATAATCGTCCGATGATGATCAGGGAGGGAATGTGGAAAAAACAATGTTGAAGGCCATATCGAGTCCGGCTGGCGCGCCGGCGCCCACGGCGGCGATGGACAGCCGCAACGCACTGGATTTATATCTGCAAAGCCAAGTGGCGCGCATGACGGGCGGCGTGTCGCCGATTGCGATGTCGCTGGCGTTCCACGACTGGTGGCAGCACCTGGCGGTGTCCCCGGGCAAGTGCAGCGAACTGTTGGCCTATTGGAGCGGCGCCCTGGCCGGCGGCGCGCAGGCGGTCGACGTCGGCGCCGACAAGCGCTTCGCCGATGCCGCCTGGCGGCAGTGGCCGTTTTCCGGGTACGCGCAGGTCTTTAAGCACGCCGAGGAGTTCTGGAAGCAGGCCACCTGCGGCGTAGCCGGCGTGTCGTCGCATCACGCCGACGTGGTGGCGTTCACCGCGCGTCAGCTGCTCGATATGTACTCGCCGTCGAACTTCCTGTGGACCAACCCGGAGGTGCTGGGCGCGGCGGTCGCCAGCGGCGGTCGCAGCCTGATCGATGGCGCCCTCAATTGGCGCAAGGATCTGTGCCGGCGCCTGGCGCCGCCCGGCGCGACGGTGTCGGAGCCGGTTGGCCGGACCTATGTGCCCGGACAAGACGTGGCGCTGACGCCCGGCGAGGTCGTCTATCGCAACGATCTGATCGAACTGATCCAGTACACGCCACAGACCGCCAAGGTGTACCGGGAGCCGGTGCTGATCGTGCCGTCGTGGATCATGAAGTACTACATCCTCGATCTGTCGCCGCACAATTCGCTGGTGCGCTATCTGGTGCAACAGGGACATACGGTATTGATGATTTCCTGGCGCAATCCCGACGCCGAAGACCGCGATCTCGGCATGGAGGACTACCTGCGGCGCGGACTGCTGGCCGCGCTGGAGCAGGCCGACCTGCTGTGCGACGGCGCGCCGGTGCACGCGGCCGGCTACTGTCTGGGCGGAACCCTGCTGGCGATGGGCGCCGCGGCGCTCAGCGCGGGCCACCTGGACGCGCAGGGCAAGCTGGCGTCGCTGACCATGCTGGCGGCGCAGACCGACTTCCACGAGCCCGGTGAGCTGGGCCTGTTTATCGACGACAGCGAGCTGGCCTTCCTCGACGCGCTGATGTGGGACCAGGGCTATCTGGACGGCGACCAGATGGCGGCCTCGTTCCAGCTGCTGCACGCGCGCGACCTGGTGTGGTCGCGCATGATGCGCGAATACCTGCTGGGCGAACGCAGCGCGCCGAACGACCTGATGGCCTGGAACGCCGACGCCACGCGGCTGCCGTTCCGCATGCACAGCGAATATCTGCGGCGGCTGTTTCTGCACAACGATCTGGCCGAGGGGCGTTATAAGGTGGCCGGCAAGCCGGTGGCGCTGGCCGATGTCCGCACCCCGATGTTCGTGCTGGGCACCGAGCGCGACCACGTGTCGCCGTGGCGCTCGGTCTACAAGATCCACCTGCTGTGCAACGGGCCGATCGACTTCGTGCTGGCCTCGGGCGGCCATAACGCCGGCATCGTCTCGGAGCCGGGGCACGCCAACCGCAGCTATTACAGCCATCCCGCCAACGTGGCGCCGATCGGCTACACCAGCCCGGAGCAGTGGCTGGAGCAGGCCGAGCACACCGAAGGCTCGTGGTGGCCCCATTGGCAGCAGTGGCTGGCACGGCATTCGGACCGTCAGCGCGTGGCGCCGCCGGCCATGGGACTGGGCCGGACGCTGGGGCCGGCGCCGGGGCGCTTCGTGGTGCAACCCTGAGCCAGGGACGCGCTCAGCACGGCAGCAGCAAGGAATGCTGGCTGGCGGTGTGGAAGTCGCGCCAGACCCGGTTGATGGCGCTGTCCTGGTGCGCGGCGTACAGGCCGCAGTAGGGGTAGAGCTCGTCGACCGCGGCGCGCGAGGCGGCCACCAGGGCCAGCGAACCGGTCCGCACGGCCAGCATGTCGTCCACACTGAGCGCCATGCCAGCCGCCACCGATGCCCAACTGCGGTCCAGCACATCATAGAAATGCGCGCGGGCGGCGGCGTGGGCCTGCTCCTTGTCGCGCAACAGGGCGGCCACTTCGGGCACCTCCAGCAGCGGCAGGTTTTTCACGGCATGCCGGCGGCGCTCGATGCAGGGCCGCGCCAGCCGCATGAAATGGCTGGCCATGCCCGCCACGTTGGCCGCCAGCGTGACGAAGGCCAGCGAATAAAACGGGTAGCGGTACAGCGGCCCATCCGCCGTGGCGGTGGCGGGGCTGATGGTGAATCCATGCTCCTGGCCCACCCATTGCCCATCGATGCGGTAACTGTGCGAAGCGCTGGCGCGCAGGCCGATGCTGCCCCATGACGGCACGATCTGCACCTGCGCAGCCGGCACCAGGAAGGCGCGGATGCGCGGCGCGCCGTGTTCGTCCAGCAGGGGCTGGCCGCCGGCGCGCAGCACGGCGTTCAAGGTGAAATGGGTGGCCATCGGCGCGCCGCTGGCGTAGTCCCAGCGGCCGGTGATGCGGTAGCCGTCGCCTTCCTGTTCCGCATGGCCGGTAGGCGCGCCGCTGCCGCCCAGGCAGACGCGCGGCGTGCCGATGATGCCGCGCGCCAGTTCCGGCGCCAGGAAGCCGGCAAACCAGCCGGCGCCGGCGCACAGCGTCAGCACCCATCCCATGCTGCCGTCCACGGCCGCGACCGCCTCTTCCAGGCGCACCACTTCCGGCAACGGCAGCTCGGCGCCGCCGCTGGCGCGCGGCGCCAGCATCTTGAGCCAGCCGCGCCGGTGCAGCAGCGCTTGCTGGACGGGATGAAGGAAGCGGGCGGCGTCGGCCAGCCCTGCGTAGCGCTCGATACGGCGCGTGTCGCGCGCGCCCAGGGGAGAGGAGGTTGGCAATGTCATGCGGAGCTTGTGGCGGTGGCAAAGTCCGGCATTTTCTCATCTTTGAGATGCCAAACGTGTTGACGGCGGAATTATTCGTGTATACGCTGTATACATGAATCAGCCGAACACCCAACGGAAAATCGTCGAAGCGGCGCGCCGGATACTGGAGCGGGAAGGCGCGGCCGCCGTCAGCATGCGGCGCGTGGCCGATGCCGCGGGCATTACGCCGATGGCGATCTATCGGCATTTCGCCAACCGCGAGGCGCTGCTGAAGCATATTTCCGACGAGGCCTTTGCCGCGGTGGCGCAGCAGTGGCTGGGCCAGGTACGGCATCCGGACCTGATGCACAGCCTGCTGCATTCGATGGAGAACTACCTCGATTACGCGCTGCGGCAGCCGCATCTGTTCGACTACAACTTTTCGGTCGCGCGCGACGATGCGCGCCGCTTCCCCGACGATTTTCGTGACCGCCAGTCGCCCACGCTGAATGTGATCGCCGACCTGCTGGCCGAAGGCATCCGCCTCGGCCTGCTGCGCGACGGCGATCCGTGGGACCTGGCCATGACCTTGTGGGCCCAGGCCCATGGTCTGATCGCCCTGTACCGGGCTGGCCGCTTCAGCTACGACGAGGCGCGGTTCCGCGCCTTCTACCTGCAATCCTTCGGAGTACTGTTCGATGGCATCAAACGATAAACGCGCATTGCTGGCATGGACGCTCGCGGCCACCATCCTGTCCGGGGCGGCGTGGTGGCTGGGCACGGGACTGGCGCCGCAGGCGTGGCTGACCTGGCTGGCGCCGTTGCCGCTGCTGCTGATCGCGCCGCGCCTGCGATGGCAATATGCCGGACTAGCCGCCTTGTGCGCCGGTGCATGCGCCGGGCTCAACCTGTGGCATTACCTGTGCGGCGTGATCGGCCTGCCAGTGACGATCGGCGTGCTGGTCGCGGTTGGCGCGGCGCTCAAGTTTGCGCTGAGCCTGCTGTTGCACCGTTATTTTTTGCTGTCGGGCCGGCCGGGGCGGGCGCTGCTGGCCTTTCCCGCGCTGTGGGTGGCGCTTGATTATCTTGGGTCGCTGGGCTCGCCACACGGCGTGTTCGGCACGCTGGCGCACAGCCAGGTGGATGCCTTGCACGTCCTTCAACTGGCGAGCCTGACGGGGTTGTGGGGCGTCTCCTTTATCGTGCTGCTGGCGCCATCCGCGCTGGCCGTTGTGCTGCTGCCGGATGTGCCGCCGCGCCAACGCGCGCTGCTCGGCGGCGTTGCGGCGCTGCTGGTCGTTGCAACCTTCGGTTTCGGCGCCGCGCGCCTGCAGCAGCCGGCAAGCGGCAGCATGCGCATCGGCCTGGCGTCGCTGGACGGACCGTTTCGCGCATCGCTGGCCACGGCGGAAGGCAAGGCGCAGCTGCAGCGCTATCTCGCCGTGATCGACAAGCTTGCCGCGCAGGGCGCGCAGGCGGTGGTCTTGCCGGAGACGGCGTTCAGCACCGATCAGCCCGCGATTCCCGAACTGGCGGCCAGCGCGGCGCGCCACCGGATCTGGATAGACGCCGGCGTCGCGCTGAAGGGTCGCAATCAGGCGCTGGCGTATGGGCCGTCGCCGGCCGTCGCCGCCGGCTATGCCAAGCACCACTTGATACCGGGGCTGGAGGGCCAATACCAGCCGGGAACGGACTACGCCATGCTGGCCGGCACGCGGACCGGGCTGGCGATTTGCAAGGACATGGACTTCCACGACACCGGCCGCGCCTACGCCGCGCGCGGCGCCAATCTGCTGCTGGTGCCGGCTTGGGACTTCGATGTCGACGGCACGATGCACAGCCGCATGGCGGTCCTGCGCGGCGTCGAAAACGGTCTGGCGATTGCCCGCGCGGCCAAGCGCGGCAACCTGACGCTGTCGGACGACCGTGGACGCATCGTCGCGGAAACCAGCGACGCGCAGGGCAGCGCGCAACTGGTCGCCGATTTGCCCTTGCATCAGTCCCGCACGCTGTACGCGCGCTGGGGCGACTGGTTTGCCTGGCTGGACCTGTTCCTGCTGGCGATGATCTGGCTGCCACGAAGGAGGAAGCGTGAAAATACTTGAAGCGGAACAGGTCGACCGGGCGCTGGATTTTCCCAGCCTGATCGACGCCATTGAAGCGGGATTCCGGGACGACTTCGGCATGCCGCCGCGGCAGGTGTTCCAGCTGGCGGGCAAGGACGCGTCGTCGCACGATGGCTTCGCGCTGCTGCCGGCGTGGAACGACACGCTGATCGGCGTGAAGGCCTTCACCTATTTTCCGGACAACGAGGCGGCCGGCTTCGCGTCGCTGTATTCGAAGATCCTGTTGTTCGACCGCAGCCATGGCGTGCCGCTGGCCCTGGTCGACGGCACCGCCGTGACCTACTGGCGCACCGCCGCCGTGTCGGCGCTGGCTGCGCGCCTTCTTTCCCGGCCTGACTCGGCCAGCCTGCTGTTGCTGGGGACCGGCCGGCTGGCCTCGTTCCTGGTGGCCGCCCACCTTGCCGTGCGCGATTTGCAACGCGTCTTCCTGTGGGGCCGCGATGCGGTAAAAGTTCTGGCGCTGCAGGCCCGGCTGCAGGCCGCCCATCCGGCTGTCGAATTTGTCTGCGCGCAGGATCTGGCGCAGTGCGCGGGCGCGGCGGACATCATCGTCAGCGCCACGGGCGCGGCCACGCCGCTGCTGTTTGACGCATGGGTCAAGCCCGGCTGCCATGTCGACCTGCTGGGCAACCACAGCCCCGACCGGCGCGAGTGCGACAGCGCACTGGTGGCCGGCAGCGCGGTCTATGTCGACAACCGCGACAACGTGCTGCGCGAAGCCGGCGAATTGCTGATCCCGATCGCGGAGGGCGTGTTCAGCGCCGACGCCATACGCGGCGAGCTCAAGGACTTGTGCCGCGCCGGTCCGGCCGGGCGCGACAGCCCGGATCAGATCACGCTCTTCAAGTCGGTCGGCACGGCGCTGAGCGACCTGATCGCGGCGCAGCTGGTGTTGAAAAACACCGAAGCAGATTAAATCCCGGGCAATACCTCATAGAGCTCGGTGTGGCCGAAGCCCTGTTCGTAGTCCAGCACCGAGATCACCGACGGCGTGATGCGTACGAAGACGGCGCCGGGCCAGGTGACGGCGCCGGCCTGCACGAACTGGCGCAGCTGCGGGAAGCGGAACAGCATCAGGTCGGCCGCGTGCGCATTCTCGTCGGCGCCGCTGACCATCTCCGCGCGGCCGGCCAGCGACAGGCCGCGGATGTGCCGCCAGTCGTCGTAAGGCGGGGTGATGGTGGCCGATACCTTGTCGTGCTGGCGGATGTTGTGCGCCTTCTGGCTGTCCAGGCCGATGCCGGCGTACAGCGTCAGGCCGTCGTGGACGTAGCTGACCACGGTGGCCTGGGGATAGCCGTCCGGGCGCAGCGTGGCCAGCGTCATGTCGTGGGTGCCCCCGAGCAGGCTGAGGACGAATTGGCGATGGGTGCGGTCCAGTGGTTGCATGGGGCCTCGCGGGTTCAAACAGGACGGGCCAGCGATTCCGCTGCCGTGGCGGCTTGCTCGCTGTCGCGCACGGCCACCAGTTCGTTGGCGAAGTCGGCCAGGGGCTGGGCATGGCGGCCGGCCAGCACGTCGGCCTGGCGCAGGCACAGGCTGGCCACGGGCAGCTTGTTGCACATGTCCGCCATCGCGCTCAGCACGTTGTGGCCGCCGCTGCCGCCCATGGTGCAGAACAGGCCGATACGCCGGAAGTGCTCGCGCTGCTGCAGGATGTAGCTGCGCATCGGCGCGCTCATGTGCCCGGCCCAGACCGGGGTGCCCAGCACGATGAACGGGTAGTCGGCGGGACGGCGCTGCGGCGGCACGATCTCTGCCGGCAATTGGCGCAAGGCTTGCCATGCCGAGCGCACATAGCCGCCGGCGCCGCTGCGCGGGCGCACGTCGAGGATCTGCTCCAGGTCCGCGCCGCAGGCCTGGGCCAGCTCGGTGGCGACGCGGGCGGTGACGCCGGTGCGCGAGTAGTACACGATCAGGCAAAGTTTCATGGCGCCTCCTTTTTTCCGCATCGACCGGCGGATAATGTCATGGGGTTGGACCGCTGCGCGCCGCCATGGTTCCCGCCAGCCAGGCGTCGAATTGGGCCGCCGGGCAGGGACGCAGATACCAATAGCCCTGGCCGTAGTCGCACCCCATGGCGCGCAACAGCGCATGCTGCTGCGCGTTCTCCACACCCTCGGTGACCACGGTCAACTGCAGGCCGTGCGCCATCGCGATGGCCGCGCGCACGATGGCGGCGTGCTCGGCTTCGTCGCACAGCGGCCGGATCAGGGAGCGGTCGATCTTCAGTTCGTCGGGGTTGAAGTGGCTCAGATAGCTCAGCGAAGAATAGCCGGTGCCGAAGTCGTCGATGGAGATCTGCACGCCCAGCGCCTTGAGCTGGTGGCAGATGTCGCGGTTGTGCGGGTTATCGCCGAGCATCAGGTGTTCGGTGATTTCGACGCACAATCGTTCCGGCGGCAAGCCCGACGCGCTCAGCGACTGACGGATCAGCTGCATCAGCTTGTGGTCGCGGAACTGCGATGGCGAGACGTTGATGGACAGCCGCAGCGGCTCCGGCGCGGTGGCCGGCCAGACCGCCGCCGCGCGGCAGGCCGCCTGGAACACCCAGGCGTTCAACGCGGCGCCCAGGCCGATGTCCTCGGCCAGCGGCAGGAACTGGTCCGGCCCCAGCAGCCCCAGGTCCGGATGGTTCCAGCGCAGCAGGGCTTCGGCCGCGCGCGGGCGCGACGAGTCCAGCGCGACGATGGGCTGGAAATACAGTTCGAACTCCTGACGCTCCAGGGCATGGCGCAGGTGGGCGCCCAGCCGCAGGCGCTGCTCCATGCCGCGCGTCATGTCGCGCCGGTAAAATTGCAGGTTGTGGCGGCCCTCGGCCTTGGCCGCGTACATGGCGCTGTCGGCATAGCGCAGCAGGCTGCGGGAGTCCTGCGCGTCGTCGGGAAACAGGCTGGCGCCGAGGCTGATGCCGACCCGCAGCTCGTGGCCCAGCATGTGTATCGGCTTCAGGCATTCGGCCTGCATCTTGGCGGCCACCTTCATGACATCCTCGAGGTCGGCGATCTCCGGCAGCAGCAGCACGAATTCGTCGCCGCCGAGACGGCCGACCATGTCCGACACCCGCACCGCCGCGCGCAGCCGCCGGCCGATCACGCGCAGCAGTTCATCGCCGGCCTCGTGGCCGAGGCTGTCGTTGACGTGCTTGAAATAGTCGAGGTCCAGGAACACCACGGCCAGGCGATGGCCGTGGCGGCGCGCCAGCGCGATCTGGCGTTCGATCTCTTCGCTGATCGCCGCGCGGTTGGGCAAGCCGGTCAGGGCGTCGAAATGGGCCAGCCGCGCCAGCCTGGCCTCGGCAAGCTTGCGCTCGGTAATGTCATGCAGCTGAAACAGCATGCCGCCGCCATCGTCCGGCCGCAGCAGGGAGACGCTGACCAGCGCCCACACCTCGAGGCCGCCCGCGCGCAGGCGTTGTTCAAACTGGACGGTGGCGCCATGGCCGCCGTGCAGCAACTCGAGATGGGGCGCGGCGCCGGCCTCGTCGGCGGCGTAGTCGTCCAGCTTGCGGCCGGTCAAGTTATCGGGGGCGACGCGCAGCAGGCGGCACATGGCCGCGTTGACCTGGACGAAGCGGCCGTCCGCCGCCGCCAGCGCCATGCCACCGGGCGCCAGGTCGAAGGCGTTGCGGAAGCGCTCCTCGCTCTGGCGCAGCCGCTGTTCCGCTGCCGCGCGCTGCTGTATGTCGCGCAGGACCATGACCGCGCCCAGCAGTTTTCCCTGGTTGCTGTAGATGGGCGCGACGGAATCCTCCACCACGTGCGATTCGCCGCCGCGCGGGACCAGCCTGAGGCCCTGCGGCATCGCCGGTCTCGGAGCGGCCGACAAGACCTGGCGCAGCGGCGAGGGCAGCGGATTGCGGTCGGCGTCCTGCAGCTGCAGCACGCGGTCGATGTCCTGTCCCTGCGCCTCCGTCAGACGCCAGCCCACCAGTGTTTCCGCGGCGGGGTTGAGGAAGCGCACGCGCGAGGCGGCATCGGTGACGACCACGCTGTCGGCAACGCCGCGCAGGGTCGCCGCATACCATTGCAGGGCGTCGCGCAATTGCTTGTCGGAGCGGCCTTTGGCGAGGGATACTTCGATCTGCGCGTACAGCTCGTGGAGCTCGAAGGGTTTGCTCAGATAAGCGTAGGGATGGGCACGCAAGGCGAGTTCGACGGTGTCAGGATCGTTGTTGGCGCTGAGGAAGAGCAAGGGCGTCTCCAGGCTGCCGCCGATCTCCGCCGCCGCGCGGATGCCGCTGATCTCGCCCGGCAGCAGGGCATTGATCACGACCACGTCGGGCCGCAGCGCCGCCGTCGCGTCGATGGCCGCGGCGCCGGTGTCGGTGCGTCCGCAGACATGGTAGCCAAGCGAACCCAATTGGCCGCATAGCTCTTCCGCAGCGGCGTGCTCGTGCTCGACCACCAGTATCCGTGTGGCCGCGTGCACCACTGTCGGATCGCCGGTTGCCGCCATGAGGGTCTCGCTGTTCGCTATTTACCCAGCCATCGTCGACTGTCATCGGATCGGTGTCTTGATCTGTGTCAGGCGTACGCAATTTTGGGGCCAGCGCGGCGGCGGAGTGGTGAGTCAGACGGCTGCGGCGGACCGGCAGCCGTCCCAGCTGCCGGTCAGCGTGCCGGCGGCGCTGCCGGTGGCGGCGTGTCGGCGGGCGGCGTGGTACCTGCCGCTGGCGGCGTCACATTGCTGTCGGTGGCAGGCGGCGTGGCGGCTGGCGCAGGGGCCGGCGCCGGTGTAACGACTTCAGGAGCCGGCGGCGTATCCACTTCCTTTTTCTGGCATCCGGTGACGGCGGCTGCCGTCAGTATCAATGCGCAGGCAAATTTGGCGGTGACGTGGAGCTGTTTCATGGCTGTTTCCTTGTGGGAGGGATCGAGCCTTATGCTAGCTATTCCTGAGTTTGCGTGCCATCGGCGTGCTTGCAGCGCGCGTGTAGGACTGGTCCGATGCTCGGAGAATACAAGAGTCCGGATAGAAACTACGTCGCAGCCTGGCCGTGGAAGGCC
Source organism: Duganella sp. LjRoot269 (assembly GCF_964254095.1). NCBI lineage: Bacteria > Pseudomonadati > Pseudomonadota > Betaproteobacteria > Burkholderiales > Oxalobacteraceae > Duganella > Duganella sp. LjRoot269. Next base: position 3,799,511 of record NZ_CAXUSL020000001.1, read on the forward strand.
TTGTTGGCGATCTTCCAGCCCTGTTCGGTTTTCAGCAGCACGAAGTAGTCGACAAATTTCATCGCGCCGTGCTCCAGCGTGATGCGGGCGCTGGCGGCGCTGCCGTGCACCTCGATCCAGTCGACGCTGCGCTCGCGGGTTGGCTCGTCGGCAGCCGGCGTGCCTTTGAAACGCTCGCAGTACACGTCCAGCGGCCAGGAGGTGAATACACCGTCGCGCACTGATTCGATATGCGCGCTCGGCAGGAAGGCCTGGCGCATGAAGGCGGCGTTGTCCTGGGCGTGACCCTGGAAGTAGTTGTGTACGGGTTCCAGCGCGGCCAGTTGTTCGTCGTTAAAAGTAGTCATGAAGTCTCCAGTTGGAGAGCGCATCCTACGCGACGGCGCTCTTGCCGTGACCGCGCCGCGCGCATAGCGGGTATAGGCCGTGGCGCATGATGCGCCCGGCCACATGACAAGGTTCTTTGAAAAGCTATCTTTTTTTGTTCTTCTTGAGCCAGTCGATGGCGCTGGAAAAACCATGGTGCAGCTGACTTGCCAGGCGGTTCCTCAGGTTGCGTCGCATCAACAGCAGATGTGCGCGCTGCACGGTGACGTTGGTGGACTGGTAGCTGTGGCCGGGCGTGCCATAGCCCAGGTCGATTATTGAGAAATGGCGCCGGTCGCACAGGTCTTCGATCGCCAGGTGCAGCATCGTGGTGCCGACCGATAAATGGTCGAGCGCGCTGTCGTGCAGGATGTTGAACAGGTAGAGCGTACCGCCGGAACGCAAGCCCAGCATCAGCGCGCAGGCCTGGCCGCCGCAATCGAGCAGATAGCAGAGCAGCATGCCGCGCCGGGCGAAGCCGAGCAGGTCTGCCTCGGTCCACAGCTCGCTGCGGTGCGCGGGCGTGGTCAGCGCGGCCAGCGCGGTGCGCAGCATGTCCAGTTGCCCGGGATGCTCGATGCAGTGGAAGTCGAGCCGGCCCTGGCCGTGATCGCGCAGTTGGCGCTGCTGGCGCTTGAGGTTGTAGCGCCGCTTGGAGCTGAACTGCGACATGAAGTGTTCGAAGGTGGCCGGCAGCGGTATCTGGTGGCAATCGCGCCAGTCGTTGAGCAGATGCAACTGGTAGCCGCGGGCGAAATCGCCGGTGCCGCTGATGCAGCGCCACAGTGTGCTGTCCTGCGGCAACGCGGTCAGCGACACGGCCTGGTGGCGCGGGTATTCGGCCAGCAGGAAGCGCAGCAGCAGCGCGAACAGCTCGGTCCGCGCCGGCATCAGCGGCGCGCTGCCCAGCAGTACGATGCTGGGGATGGCGACGCGGGCCAGCTGGCGCCGGCCGGCCGCGAAGTTGAAACTGTGCCGGCGCAGCGCGATGGGGATGACGCCGACGATGGCGCCGCCGGCGCGTTCGCGCAGCAGCAGCAGTTCCGGCGGCCCGTCATCGGGGGCGGTGGCCAGCAGGTAGTCGAAAAATTCCGGGCTTTGGTACAGCCGCCCGGGGCTTTCGCTTTCCGCCAGCAGTTCGCGCCAGCGCAGCAGCAGGCTTTGGTCGCCGACCCTGTGGCTGGCCCTTTCGATGTGATAGTTGTCTGCGTCGCTCATCGCAAGACGATCCCACAGGTCGGGCGGTCTGTTGTTGACGCAGGTCCAATCGGCTCAAGTTCGGCGCCACAGGGTGTCCATCAGCGGCTTGACGCTGAAACCGTGGACCAGTATCGACAACATGACGACAAACAGCGCGATGCGCGTCAGCTGCTCGGCCAGCGCGGCGGGCAGGCCGGCTTCGACGGCGAACATCAGGTAGAAGATCGAGCCGATGCCGCGCACGCCGAACCAGCCGGTCATGGCGCGCATGCGCAGGCTGGTCGCGCTGCCCGCCAGCCCGGCAAACACGCTGAGCGGACGGGCGACCAGGAACAGGAAGGCGGCCGTGCCCACGGCCTGCCAGTCCATTTGGCGCAGCGAGATCATGCCGCCCAACAGCAGCACCAGTGTCAGCTCGGACAGGCGCTCCAGGTGTTCCTTGAACGCCAGCGCCTCCGTGCTGACCACCTGCGGCGCCTCGTGCGTCTCGCTGGCCTGCGCGACTTCGGATTTGGCGGTGTCCGGCTCCATCAGGCCGTGGCGGTCTTTCGGCGCGCCGGCCAGTATCAACTCGGTCTGGCGCAAGGCGACGGCGGCAAAGAACACGGCCAGGAAGCCCGAGGTCTTGCACAGGCTGGCGACGCCGTAGACCACGCCGATCATCCCGAGCCCCACCAGATCGTCCATGATCTCGTGCTTGGGCTCGACGATACGCAGTTGCCAGCCCAGCCGGGCGACGCCGGCGCCGGCCGCCACGCCGACCAGGATCGCCCCGACGGTGCCCCACAGGACGTCCACCAGCAGCCAGTGCAGGTGATGCCCGCCGGCCTCCGGCAGGCCCAGCATGCCGAGGCCCAACAGGACGAAGGGGAAGGCGCTGCCGTCGTTCATGCCGGCCTCGCAGGTCAGCGTGAAGCGCAGCTGGTCCTTGTCGCCCGCGTGGCGCACCTGGACATCGGTGGCCAGCACCGGATCGGTGGGCGCCAGGATCCCGCCCAGCAGCACCGCCGCGCCGGCGGGAAGCTGCAGCACGTAGTAGCCGAACAGGGCGACCAGCGCCACGGTCAGGGTCATGGAAATCCACGCCAGCCGCAGAGGAGCGTCCCAGCGTTTCAGCTTGAACGGCACCGGCATCTTGATCCCGGCCGAGAACAGCGAAATCAACAGCGCGATCTGCGCCATGATTTCAAGCAGGGCGGATTCGCGCTTCGGGTCGAAACCGAAAATATTCAGCAAGGTCGGGCCCAGCAGGATACCGACGCCAAGGTAGACGATGGCTGAAGTAAAGGGCGAACGCGAGATCGTCGTCGCCGCCAGTCCGCGCGCCAGCATCAGGCAGCCGACCAGCAGGAACCATTGATTGGTACTCATGCGGTCTCCTTCGCAATGACGTGCCTTATTCTTTATCTTATCCCTTAGCGTATGAGGTTTCGACGGCCTTGTCTGTGGGATAGGGCACCCTGGCCGGTTATAATCGATCCATGACCGATGCCCGGAAACCCGCCCCTGAACCCACCTTGTCCGATGTCGCGACGCTGGCGGGCGTATCGCGGGCGATCGCGTCGCGGGCGCTGTCGGCGCAGCCACGGCCGGTGTCGGCCGACAAGCGCGAGCGCGTGGTGCGGGCGGCGGAAACGCTGGGCTTCCGTCCCAACCTGCTGGCGCGCGGGCTGGCCAGCAAGACCGTCAACCTGGTCGCCATCCTCGTCAACCACATCCACGACCTGTCGGACCTGGATTTGTTCGACCTGCTGCTGGCGCAGATACAGGCGATCGGCAAGCAGGTCATCTTCATCCGCGTCGGCGCCGGCGAGGACGCGGAGCGCTTCCTGCGCGACGGCGTGGCCTATCATGTCGACGCCGCGCTGGTGTTTTCCGACTTTGCCGACGCCGCCACGGTGCGCAGCATGTTCCGCAATAACGCGGTGCTGATGCTGAACGGGCATCACGACGAGGGCGCGTCGTCGGTGACGATGGACGAGGCGCAGGGCATCGCCGAAGCAGTGGCCGATGCGGCGGGCAAGGGCGTGCGCACAGCGACGCTGCTGACGGGACGCATGATGTCGCTGGTCGAGCAGGCGCGCGTGGCGTCGTACCGGCAAGCCTTGCAGCGGCACGGCATCAAGCTGCTGGACGAGCTGGCGGGGGACTATTCATATGCCAGCGGCCGCGCGCTGGCGCAGCAGATCGATGTGGAAGGCACCGGCGCCGTGTTCTGCACGTCCGATGCGATGGCGATGGGCGTGCTCGATGCGCATCGCCGGCACTTCCCCGAGCACCGGCCGGCGCGCTTCCGCCTGTACGGTTTCGACAATGTCTCGCTGACGCAGTTCGACGCCTATCCGATTTCGTCGATAGGCGCCGACAAAAAGGAATACGTCGCGCAGATTGTGCGGATACTGAACCAGCCGGCGGAGCTGGCGCAAAACAGCGCCCATGTGCTGGTCGCCACGCGCTTCGTGCCGCGCCTCACCGGCTAGCGCCTTCCAGAACCGGCGGCGCGGTCTTCGCGCCCCACCATTTCTTGTAGTTGGCCGCGTAGGCGCCGCTCCTGACGTAGTCGGCCACGAAGGCGTTCACAAACTTCAGCAGCTCGGGATCGCCTTTGGCCATCGCGATGCCGATCGGACTGTTCGAGTACAGGCCGGGCAGGGTATCCAGCTGGTCGCCCTTGCTGGCCAGGTAGTCCAGCAGCGACGAATCCTCGATGCCGGCATCGGCGCGTTTTTGCTGCAGCAGCAGCACGCCGTCCGGCGCGAAGTTGTCGGTGTAGACGGGAATGGCGCGTGGCGCGGATTGCTTGAGGAAGGCGTCGCCCGGCGTGCCGCGGCCGATCACCACGCGCTTGCCGTTCAGGTCCGCCAGCGTCTTGATGCCCGCGCTCTTCTGCACGATGACGCGCAGGCCGGCCTGGTTGTAGGGCATCGAGAAGTCCACCACGCGGGCGCGCTGCGGCGTGATCGACACATTGGCCACCACCAGGTCGAGCTGCTTCGACATCAGCATCGAGATGCGGGCGTCGCTGGAGACGTCGGAGAACCGTACCGGCACACCCAGCCTGGCCGCCAGCTGCGTGGCGACATCGACGTCGTAGCCCACCGGCTCGTTCTTGGCATTGCGGAAGCCGACCGGCTCACCGCCCAGCGAGACCCCGATGCGCACATAGCCGCGCGCCTTGATTTCCTCGATGCGGCCGGCCTGGGCGCTGGCAGTGAGCATGGCCAGCGCCGCGACGGCGAACAGTTTATTCAGCATGTGCAGTCCTTTCTAGATAGTGCCGGCGACGCGCAGTTCCGGCGCGGCCATCCGTTCGTCCCAGTACCAGTAGCGTATCTCTTCCTCGTTGCGGTAGTTGACGACCTTGTGATTCCCCTTGGCGTCGATCGCGTGGATCACCACGCCGGCCAGGAAGCCCGTCTTCAGTTCCGACAGTTCCTCCACCGCCAGCTTGACGGCGTCCTCCAGAGAATAACCCAGCCGCAGCGCCAGCACGATGCTGCGCGAAGTCCCGCAGCGCATCGTCATCTCGCCGGTGTGGGTGCAGGCGGCCGCGCCGTAGCGGCTGTCGGCGTAGAAGCCCGCGCCGACAATGGGCGAATCGCCGAGCCGGCCGGGATATTTCCACGCCCAGCCGGAGGTCGACGTGACCACGCCCAGGCCCTCGGCGGCGTCGCGCGCGAGGAAGACGGTGGTGTCGCGCACCCGCTCCGGATCGGTGATCGTGTTGCTGAGCGGGGCCAGCGGAATATCGGGGAAGGCAGCCAGCTGCTCGGGCGACATCTCCTTCTGCAGCCGCTCCCACCATACGCGCTTGCTGTCCGGGTGCAGCGTGTCGTCGACGGCGAAACCGCGTTCGGTGGCGAAGCGGCGGGCGCCGGCGCCGGTCAGCATCACGTGCGGCAGGTGCTTCATCACTTCATGCGCCAGCGCGGCGACGGGCAGCGTGGCCGGCACCGCGCCGACCGCGCCGACGTCGCGCGTGGTGCCGTCCATGACGCCGGCGTCGAACTCCATGTCGCCTATCATGTTCGGCCAGCCGCCATAGCCGACGCTGCGCACCTTGGCCTCGCGTTCGACCTTGGCGATGCCTGCCACCATGGCGTCTATGCCGGCGCCGCCGTTTTTCAGCAGTTCGACGGTGGTATCGAATCCGGGCCAGGCCTCGGCGTTTGCAAGCAGCATTCTCATGATTTGCTCATACGTGAAAGGAATTGGGCGATGCGAGGATGCGCCAGGCCGCCATCGGTGGCAAAGAATTGTGCCGTCGGCAGGTCGGCCAGCAGGCGCCCCTGGTCGAGGAAGACGACGCGGTTGGAGATGCTGCGCGCGAATTCGATTTCGTGGGTGACGAACAGCATCGTGGTGCCCGCTGCGGCGAGCTTGGCGAGGATGTCCAGCACTTCGGCCGTCATCTCCGGATCCAGCGCGCTGGTCACCTCGTCCAGCAGCAGGTAGCGCGGCTTCATCGCCAAGGCGCGGCAGATGCCGACGCGCTGGCGCTGTCCGCCGGATAGTTGTGCAGGGAAGGCGTTGGCGCGGTCGGCCAGTCCGACGGAAGCGAGCAAGGCGCGCGCTTCCTCCTCGGCCTGACGGCGCGGGATTTTCAGCACTTCCACCGGCGCCAGTGCGATGTTCTGCAGCGCCGTCATGTGCGGATACAGGTTAAACAGCTGGAACACTGTGCCCGAGCAGCGGCGCGCCAGTTGCAGTTGTTTCGGGTCGTCGACGCGATGGCCATCGACGGCGATGCTGCCCCGGTCCAGTTTTTCCAGTCCGTTGATGCAGCGTATCAGCGTGGATTTGCCGGAGCCGCTGGCGCCGAGGATGGACACCACTTCGCCCGGCGCAATGCGCAGGTCTACGCCATCCAACACGGTGGTGGCGCCGAATTTCTTCCCCACGCCCTCGATCTCGATCATGCTACAAACCCTTCCATTGACTATGAGCGCGCAAGCGCGTCTCCAGGCCCGCGCAGGCCCTGGCGATCAGCTTGGCCATCAGGTAGTACAGCAGCCCGACCACCGTCCAGACGATGAAGGGCTTCAAGGTGCGCAGGTTCAGGATGTGGCCGATCTTGGTCAGGTCCAGCACGCCGACCACCGAGATCAGCGATGTGACCTGCAGTTGGTTGACCAGCAATCCGGTCAGCGGCCCCAGTCCGAACGCGGCGGCCTGCGGCGCGACGACGTGGCGCAGCACCTGCCAGCGGCTCATGCCGAATACCCGCGCCGTTTCCAGCTGTTCGCGGCCGACCGATTCGATGGCCGACACGGCGATCACGTAGATGAAGGCGGCGGTATTGCCGGACAGTGTGATGACGGCCGCCTGCACCGGCGTCAGGTCGGTCTCCAGCAGCACCGGCAGGCCGAAGAAGACCAGGAACAGCTGCACCAGCACCGGCGAATTTTTCAGGAGCTCGGCTACGGCGCCGGCCAATGGCGCCAGCAACGGCGTGCGGTAGTAGCGCAGCACGGCCCAGGCCAGGCCGATCAGCAGTCCGATGGCGGTGGTGGCGGCGAACAGCGCGACGGATACGCCCAGCCCTTGCAGCAGCAGCAGGATGTCGTTGGGCGTGAAGTCGGAATAGCGCATCAGCTGCCCAGTGCGCGGTCGCGGTTCAGGCGGCGGTGCAGGGCGCCGGCCGACAGCGAGACCAGATACGTCAGCGTCACGTAGGCCAGCAGCAGCAGGGCGTACACCTCGAACGGCTGGAAGGTGTCGGCGGCGACGATCTTGGCGCTGCCGGTCAGTTCATTGACCGTGATCGCGGACAGGATGGACGACGTCAGTATCAGGTTGACGAACACAGAGCCCAGCGGCCGGACCGAGGTGCGCAGCGCGATCGGCAGCACGATCCGGCGGTAGATCGTCAACCGCGACAGGCCGCTCACCTGGGCCGCTTCCAGCACGCCGGGTTCGATGGCGAGGATGCCGGAGCGGATCGCGTCCGAGGTGAAGGCGCCGCCGGCCAGCGACAGCGCCAGGACACCGGTGCCGAAGGCATCCAGTTCGATGCCGATTTCGGGCAGGCCATAGAACAGGAAGAACAGCTGCACGATGAAGGGAACGTTGCGGAAGATGTCGACATAGGCATTTGCCGCGCGGCGGGCCAGCGGCGAGGCGGCGGTGCGCATCAGCGCGGCCACGATGCCCAGTGCGAGGCCGCCGGACAGGGCCAGCGCGCAGGCGAGCGCGGTCAGGCGCGCGCCTGCCGCCAGGTCGCCGAGGTAGGGTGCCAGAATAGTCGGATCGAACGCCAAACAGGGTGCTCCAGCTAAAAGTGAAACCGGTTTCACTGCAATACGGACGAGTGTCACACAAACTGCCCGGAGTTTCAAGAGGGCGGCGGCGGGACGGTGGTTAAAGCAGGGCTTCCTTCAACGCGCTGACGCGTTCGCGGCTGGTCTGGCGGCGGTTGCCGCTGTCGAAGCCGAAGGCCAGCGCCGGCGCGCCGGACACCGGCGACGGCGCCGAACACGAGGCATGCACCTCCTGCAGCGGCAGGCGCGCCCGCAGCTGCCCGATATTCTCGGCGTTGATGCCGGCGCCGGGCATGACGGCGATGCTCCCGGCGGCCGCGTCGAAGCAGCGCCGCAAGCCGTCGATGCCCTGCAGGGCGCTCTTGGCGCCGCCCGAGGTCAGGATGCGCTCGAAGCCGAGGTCTATCGCCAGCCTGGTCGCCTGCGCAATGTCGGGACACAGGTCGATCGCCCGATGCAGCGTTGCCGGCAGGGCATGGTCGCGGGCCCGCCGTATCAGCCGGTCCAGCGTTTGCTGGTCCAGGCGGCCGTCGCGCAGCGACACGCCCAGCACTACACCCTGCAGGCCGGCCGAAGCGACGGCGTCGATCTCATTGAGCATCAGCTGCACCTCGACGTCGTCGAAGATGAATTCGCCGCCGCGCGGACGTATCATCGCGTAGACCGGCACCGTGCTGGCCGCCGCCACCCGCATCAGCCCCGCCGAAGGGGTCAGGCCGCCGATCTCCAGCGCCGAGCACAGTTCGATCCGGTCGGCGCCGCCGGCGATGGCGGCCGCCAGGCCATCCACATTGTCGACGCAGACTTCCAACATGATTTCAGCCATGTGCACCTCCAAGTTTGCCCAGTCCCAGCCACGCGGCGCCGATCAGTCCCGGCTCGGTGCCCGCCTGTCCCGGCACGATGATGGGGCCATCGGTCTTGCGCAGGATGGCGCCGCGCACCGCGCTGTCGAGCCGCGCGATCAGCGGCGCGCTGTTGGCCAGGCCGCCGCCGACCGGCAGCACCGAGGCGCCGATGGTATTGACCAGCATCGCCAGCGGCCCGCACAGCAGGTCGATGAAACAGGCCACCGTGCGCTCCGCGTCGGCCGCGCCGGCCTCCCATGCGGCGATGATCTGGCGGCTGTCGAGCGCTGTGCCGTGCAGCGTGTGGTGCAGGCGCTCCAGCCCGCGCGCGCCGCCCACCGTATCGAGGCAGCCGGTCTGGCCGCAGCCGCATGCGAAGCGCGGAATCGCCACCGGCGGCGTGCCGGCAAAGTGGGCGGCGACCGGGCCGTGGCCCCATTCGCCGGCAAAGCCGCCCGGACCGCCGATCAGCCGGCCCTCGATCACCAGTCCGCCGCCGACGCCGGTGCCCAATATCAGCCCGAAGACGTTGGCGTGGCCACGTCCCGCGCCGGCCTGCGCCTCGGCCAGCGCGAAGCTGTCGGCGTCGTTGGCGATCCAGACCGGCAGTTTAAAGGCGTCCTCAAGATCCGCGGCTAGCGCTCGGCCGTCGATGCAGGGTATATTTGCGCACTTGATGCGGCCGTCGGCGGGATCGATCACTCCCGCGATGGAGATGGCGACGCCGTCAGAGGGGCCGCCGTCGGCGATCAAGGCACTCATGGCCGCGGTGAACGCGGCAAAGTCGTTCGTGGGCGTGAGGACGCGGCGCAAGGGGCCGATGCTGCCGTCCGCAGCCGCGCTGGCGCACTTGATGGCGCTGCCGCCGATATCGAAGCATGTAATTTTCATGATTGGAATGATAGATGAAAAAGCTCCTGTTGTGCCTATGCTGGGCACTCCCGACCTCCGTCCTGGCCGCGCCATGCCTGCCGACCGATGCCCTGGTCGCGCGCGACTCCCAGTATGAAGAGGCGCTGCGGGTCGGCGATGTGCCGTTCCTGCGGGACCTGCTGGCGGACGACTACGTCTGGGTCCACACGCTGGGAGCGCAGGTCGAGACCAAGGCCGTCATCCTGGCCCGTTCCGAAAAGCCGGCTATCGTCTACAAGGCCCGCACCACCAGCGACGTCCATGCCCACATCCAGGGCGACACCGTGGTGCTGCGCGGCCTGAGCACCGTCGATCAGTGGAACGCCGACGGCAAGACCTTCCGCAGCAACCGTTACCAGTTCATGCGCACCTATGTCAATGACGGCGGCAAGTGCAAGCTGCTGTCGAATCAAACGATGAAAGTATGGTCCAGCGAAAAATGACGGAAACCACGAACACCAGAGTCTCCGGCGCAACGCTGGACAGGGCCGCACTGGAAGCGCACCTTGCGCAACCGGTGCGCAGCTTCGACAACTGCAGCTTCGACGACGCCGACCTGTCGCGTCTCGACCTGCAAGGCTGCACCTTCGAACGCTGCACCTTTGTCGACACCAGCCTGTTCGCCGCCAAGCTGGCGCGTAGCAGCTGGCTGCGCTGCCGCGCCGGTGGCGCGGATTTCGAGTCGGTGGATGCGGTCGACGCGCGCTTCGATGGCTGCGACCTGAATAACACCAAGTGGCGCCGCGCCAAGCTGGCGGCGGTGTCCTACCGCGGCTGCAAGCTGACCGGCGCGTCGTTCGAGGAAGTCGCGCACCTCGGCATCAGCTTCGAGGAAAGCCTGCTGGTGGGCGCCGACCTGCGCGCCATGTCGTTCAAGAAGATGACGCTGAAGGAGCTGGATTTTTCCGACGCCTACCTGGCCGGATGCGATTTCCGCGAAGCGGTGTTTGAAGACGGCAGCCTGCGCAACGCCACGCTGAAGCTGGCGAAATTCCAGGGAGCGGATTTGCGGGGCGCGGATATCGAAGGCGTGAAGCTGACCGAGGCCGGCCTGTTCAAGGGCGCGATCATCTCGCACGCGCAGGCGGCCAGTTTCCTGCGCGAGCTGGACCTGATCGTTGTCTAGTGGACTGCCGCCGGCAGGACAGCCGGCGGCGAAGATAATTCAGATACTTAGTTCAGTTCCGAGCGCTTGCGGGCGTAGCCGAAGTAGATCGCCAGGCCGATCACCAGCCAGATCACGAAGGCGATCCAGGTGAACGAGCTCAGATAGGTCATCAGCATGACGCAGAAGATCACGGCCAGCGCCGGGATCACCGGCACGCCCGGGCAACGGAAGGCGCGCTTCAGGTCTGGGCGGGTTTTGCGCAGGATGATCACGGCGATCGACACCAGGCTGAATGCGGCCAGCGTGCCGATGTTGATCAGCTCCGTCAGCACGTTCAGCGGCACCACGGCGGCGATCAGGCCGAACACGATGCCGACCAGCCAGGTGGCGAAGAACGGCGTGTGGAAGCGCGGATGCACCTTCGACAGGCGCTTCGGCAGCAGGCCGTCGCGCGACATGGCGAAGATGATGCGGGTCTGGCCGTAGGCCATCACCAGGATCACGGTGGTCATGCCCAGGATCGCGCCCAGGTCGACGAAGCCGGCGAACCAGTTCTCGCCCGCGTGCTGCAGCGCCAGCGACACCGGATGGTCGATGCCGAGGAATTGCTGGTACGGCACGATGCCGGTCATGATGGCCGACACCACCACGTACAGGATGGTGCAGGCGGCCAGCGAACCAATGATGCCGATCGGCAGATCGCGCTCGGGGCGTTTCACTTCCTCGGCGGCCGAGGTCACGGCGTCGAAACCGATGAAGGCGAAGAACACCAGCGCGGCGGCGCTCAGCATGCCGTTGTAGCCGAACGGCAGGAACGGCTGCCAGTTGGCCGGCTGCACGTGACGCGCGCCCACCACGATAAACAGCAGCACCACGCCGACCTTGATCGCCACCATGACGTTGTTCAGGCGGGCCGATTCACGCACGCCCCAGCTCAGCATCGCGGTCAGCACCAGCATGATGCACAGCGCCGGCAGGTTGATCAGCGTGTGCACGCCGGGCAGCGCGCCGGGAGCGGCCGTCAAGGCGACCGGAAGATGGATGCCGAAGCCGGCGATCAGCGACTGGAAGTAGCCCGACCAGCCGACCGATACCGCCGACGTGGCCAGGCCGTATTCGAGCAGCAGGTCCCAGCCTATCATCCAGGCGGCCAGTTCGCCGAGGGTGGCGTAAGTGTAGGTGTAGATGGAGCCGGCCACCGGGATGGTGGAAGCGAATTCCGCGTAGCACAGCGCGGCAAAGCCGCAGGCGATGGCGGCGACGATGAACGACAGCGTCAGCGCGGGGCCGGCGGTGACGGCGCCGGTGCCGGTCAGGACGAAGATGCCGGTGCCGACGATGGCGCCGATACCCATCAGGATCAGGTCGAAGGGACCGAGTACTTTCGCCAGGCCGCCGGGTTTGCGGCTGTTGGCGATCATGTCGTCAAGGTTCTTTGTTCTAAAGATGCTCAAAATGGCTCCAATTTTATTGTGTTTATCTCTGTTCCCAAGACGGCCTCATGAGCCGTTTCAGGCAACGGCAAATAATACAGGAAGTTGGCGCTTGTGCCGAGGTTGTTGTTATATGGGCAAGCCAAATCCGCGAATCGGCGGCCAGCATGTTGCTGTTTGGTGCGATACTTGCTGTATCGACTGTTGATTGGGTTTCCCTGATGAAAATTGTGATTGCGCCCGACTCGTTCAAGGAGAGCCTGACCGCGATGGAGGTGGCCAATGAAATCGAGGCCGGCTTCCGCGAGTTCTTCCCGGACGCCGAGTATCGCAAGCTGCCGGTGGCCGACGGCGGCGAAGGCACGGTGCAGGCGATGATAGACGCCAGCGGCGGGCGCCGCATCGAGCTGCGGGTCACCGGCCCGCTGGGCGCGCCGGTCGCCGCGTTCTACGGCATGATGGGGGATGGGAAAACAGCGGTGATCGAAATGGCCGCCGCCAGCGGACTGGAACTGCTGGCGCCCGCGCAGCGCGATCCGCTGCGCACCACCAGCTACGGCACCGGCGAGTTGATACGCCATGCGCTCGACGCCGGCGCGCGGCGCTTCGTGCTGGGCGTGGGCGGCAGCGCCACCAACGACGGCGGCGCCGGCATGCTGCAGGCGCTGGGCGTGCGCATGCTCGATGCCGGCGGCGCCGAGCTGTGCGCCGGCGGCGGCGCCTTGCGCGCGCTGGCCCGGATCGATGCCGCCGGTCTCGATGCGCGCATCGCCGAGGCGCAATTCGACGTCGCCTGCGACGTCAGCAACCCGCTGGTCGGCCCGCAGGGAGCCTCGCATATCTTCGGCCCGCAAAAAGGCGCCGATGTCGCCACGGTCCTGCAACTGGACGACAACCTGCGCCACTACGCCGCCATCGTCGCCCGCGACCTGGGGCGGCAGCTGGCCGAGGTGGCCGATGTGCCGGGCTCCGGCGCCGGCGGCGGCATCGCGGCGGCGATGCTGGTGTTCCTCGGCGGCCGGCTGCGTCCCGGCAGCGAGATCGTGACGGCGGCGGTCGGGCTGGATGCGGCCGTCGCAGACGCCGACCTGGTGATCACCGGCGAAGGCCGCATCGACAGCCAGTCCATCCACGGCAAGACGCCGATCGGCGTGGCGCGCGTGGCGCAGCGGCACGGCAAGCCGGTGATCGGCATCGCCGGCTGTCTGGCACCGGGCGCCGGCGTGGTGCACCAGCACGGCATTGACGCCGTGTTCGCGGCGGTCGCTCGCCCGTGCAGCGTCGAGCAGGCGCTGGCCGAGGCGGCGCAGAACGTGCGCAGCGCCGCGCGCAACGTGGCGGCGGTGCTCAGCCTGGGCGCCAGGTTGTAGATGAAGCCAGCCGCCCGACGCCCGCTGCCGTCGATCCGGACGCAGATCTACACTTTGGTGTGGGCCTGCGCGCTGCCGGCCGTTGTCGGCTTTGCGCTGTTGGCGAATAACTTCTTCGAGCGCGAACGCGCGCAGATCCAGCATGAGGCGCTGATCACCGCGCGCGCCCTGATGCGGGTGGTCGACCGCGACCTGAACACCGGCATCTCCCTGGCGTTGGCCTTGAGCCACTCGCCCAGCCTGGACCGGGGCGACCTGGCCGCGTTCCACCGCCAGGCCACGCGGGCACTGGGTCCCGAATTCCCCGGCTTTAATTTCGTGCTGAGCGACCGCGACTCGGTCCAGCTGCTCAACACCGTGCGGCCGTTCGGCGGATCGATGGCCGATCCGGGCAGCCTCGAACGCATCCGCAAGGTGTTCGATACCGGGCGGACGGTGGTGTCGGATGTGTTTATCGGCGGCGCGCTGAAACGGCCGCTGGTGGCGGTGCACGTGCCGGTGATCCGCGACGGCAAGGTGATCTACTGTATCTCGGTGGGCTTCGTGCCGGAGCGGCTGGGCAAGGTGTTGATGGAACAGGGATTGTCGAAGGGACGGGTGGCCGGCATTTTCGATACGCAGGGCGTGACTGTGGCGCGCACACTCGAACCTGAAAAATACATCGGCAAACCTGGCTCGCCCTCGCTGCTGGCGCAGATGGGGCGCAGCGGCGACGCGGTGATCGAATCGACCACCCACGAGGGAACGCCGGTGTATTCGATGATCAGCCATTCGACGGCCACCGGATGGGCGGTGGTGATCGCCGTCCCGCGCAGCACCGTGCTGGCGGAGATGCTGAAATCGATCAGGTGGATCAGCCTGTTGGTGGCGGGACTGCTGGCGATGGGCGTCGCGATGGCCTGGTACTTTGCGCGCCGCATCGGCGATTCGGTCAGCATGCTGTCGCTGGCGGCGACCGCGCTGGGGCGCGGCGGCGGCGCCGTCTCCGGGCGCGGGCGCGCGCGGCCGATCTTCCTCGAGGCCGACGATGCCCTGCAGACGCTGCACGCGGTGGAGACGGAACTGCAGCAGTACCGCGACCGCCTGGAAAGCGTGATCGAGGAACGCACGCTGCAACTGCAATCGGCCCGGCGCGAGGCGATCGACAAGGAGCTGCGCACGCGCACCGTGATGGAAAACGTCGGCGACGGCATCATCACCATCAACGCCAGTGGCGTGATCGAATCGTTCAACCGCGCCGCCTCGGGCATTTTCGGCTATACGACGGAGGAGGCGGTCGGCTCCAACATCGTGCGGCTGATGCCGGAGCGAATGCGCGGCGCGCATGACGCGGGCATGAAGCGCTACCTTGGCGGCGGCGCGCCGACGGTGGTAGGCAAGAACAATGTCGAGCTGGAGGGACTGCGCAAGAACGGCACCACCTTCGCGCTGCAGCTGTCGATACGGGCGCTGCATGTCGAAGGCCAGCCGCTGTTCGTCGGCATCGTGCGCGACGTCACGGAGCAGAAGCGCGCCGAAACGGAACTGCGGCAGGCGATGGAGCAGGTGCAGATCGCCAGCGCCGCCAAGGACATCTTCGTGGCCAATATGAGCCACGAACTGCGCACGCCGATGAACGCCGTGCTGGGCATGGCGCATTTGCTCAGCACCACCGGGCTGTCGCAGGAGCAGGCACGCTACCTGGAGATGATACGGGCTTCCGGACAGTCGCTGCTGGGGATACTGAACGATATCCTGGACTACTCCAAGATGACCGCCGGGAAGATCGAAATCCATCCGGCGAGCTTCCATCTGGACGAGGTGCTGCATTCGCTGGCCAGCATCATGAGCGTCAGCGTCGGCGAAAAGAACCTGGAGCTGTGCATCGGCGTGGAGCTGGACGTGCCGCGCATGCTGGTGGGCGACGCGCTGCGCCTGCAGCAGATACTGGTCAACCTGACCGGCAACGCCATCAAGTTCACCGCGCAGGGCGAGGTGTCGGTGCTGGTGGAGCGCGCGGACGGCGACGGCCCGCTGCTGATGCTGCGCTTTACCGTGCGCGACACCGGCATCGGCATGAGCGGGGAACAGCTGGCGCGTTTGTTCTCGCCGTTCACGCAGGGCGACCTGTCGACCACACGGCGCTTCGGCGGCACCGGGCTGGGACTGACGATCTCCAAGGGCCTGATCGAGCTGCTGGGCGGGACCATCGCCGTGCACAGCGTGGTCGGGGAGGGCAGCACGTTTGCGTTTACGCTGCCGATGAACCCTTCCGGCGAGGCGGCGGCGGAGACCGGCAAGCAGGCCGGCCGTCTGCACCTGCTGGTGGTGGACGACAACCCGACCAGCCGCTCCTTCCTCGGCAAGACCATCATGGGCTGGAACTGGACCTGCGATGTCGTGGCCTCGGGCGAGGAAGCGCTGGAGCTGCTGGATGGCGGACGGACTTACGATGCGGCGCTGGTGGACTGGCAGATGCCCGGCATGGACGGTCCGGCCGCCATGAGCGCGATCCAGCGGCAGATGCCGGGCGTGCCGGTGATCTGCATGGTCAACGCGTTCGGGCGCAACAAGCTGGTAGAGGAAGCCGCGTCGAACAGCGCGTCGGCATTCCTGACCAAGCCGGTGACATCGTCCACACTGTTCGACGCGATGCAGACGGCGCTGGCGCATCGCCCGGTTGGCGCGGTGGACGGCGATCCGGTGGCGGCACCGGCGTTTGCGGGCCTGCGCGTGCTGCTGGTGGAGGACAACCTGATCAACCAGCATGTGGCGCGCGGCATCCTTGAACACGCCGGCGCCGTGGTGACGGTGGCGGACAACGGCGAGGCCGCGCTTGCGCGCCTGCGCGAGAGCAGGGGCTACGACATGGTGTTGATGGACGTGCAGATGCCGGTCATGGACGGCTTTGCGGCGACGCGCGCGATTCGCACCGAGCTGGCGCTGGCCTTGCCGGTGATCGCGATGACGGCCGGCGTGATGGAGTCCGAGCGCGAGCAGTGCATCGCAGCCGGCATGGACGATTTCATCGGCAAGCCGATCGACGTCGAGCAGATGTTCGCCGTCATGAAAAAGCACCTGCCCGCAGGCGCGGCCTAAAAGAAGGTATTGACGGCGTGGCGCACGCCGTAGTCGTCGTCCACCGCCAGGATCAGCGGCCACTTGTCGAAGGTGGTGCAGGGGTGCGAAATGCCGCAGCCTATCAGGTCGCCGACCTCCAGTTCCGCGCCGATGGCATGGCCCTCCGGCAGCCGCAGATAGGCGTGTTGGTCGTTCATTTTCTCGATGCGGCAGCCGTCCGGCAATGCCGTGGGCCTGGCCGCCGCCGTGCCCGGGCGGTGCGACAGCAGGGCGCGCGGCAGGTCCATGTCGTAGGAGGCGTCGCGCTTGCCCATGCCCAGTATCGCCAGCGTCGGCTCGGGACGCGACAGCACCATGCTCCACACTTCCAGCGCCGGCCGCAGGCCCTGGTCCTGCGCCGTGCCTTCGCGCTCGTTGAGCTGGGCGATCATGCCGTTATAGAAGCCGTGGTCGCTGGTCAGGTAGCAGCCACTGCGCAGCACCGGCAGCACCGTGCGCGACAAGCCCTTGACCTGCGCGAAGCCTGCGGCGACCAGGTCGAAGTAGGCGGAGCCGCCCGCCGATAGCAGGATCTGGTCGCGCGTGAACAGCTGCTCGGCGTCGGCCTGGCGCAGCAGCTCGGACAATTGACCGACAAAGCCGCCGACGGCCTCGCGGTCCTGCTCGGCGTCGTGGCTGTGCAGCAGGCCCTCGTAGCCCTCCATGCCGGCCAGTTCGAGGCCGGGCGCGGCGGCGACCTCGCGCGCCAGCGCCAGGGCCTGGTCGGTGCTCCGGCAGCCGGCGCGTTTGCCGGCCAGGCCCAGCTCCACCAGCAGCGGCAAGGGCCGCTGCATGCCCAGCTTTTTCGCCGCCTGCGACAAGCGCGCCACGCCGGCGCTGGAATCGACCAGCGCGTAGAACTCGAACGATGGATCGCGCTGCATCAGCGTCAGCATGGCGTGGATGTCGGCCGGCGCCACCAGCTGGTTGGCCATCAGCACGCGCCGCACGCCGAAGCGGTAGGCAACCTGCACTTGCGCGGCGGTGGCCAGCGTCATGCCCCAGGCGCCGTTGGACAGCTGGGCGTCGAACAGCTGGGGGCTCATCGTGGTCTTGCCGTGCGGCGCCAGTTGCGCGCCGTACTGCGCGCAGAAGCGCCGCATCCATTGCAGGTTGTGCTCCAGCGCCGAGATCTTCAGCAGCGCCACCGGAAAGCCGGTCTCCGCCCGCAGCACGTTCCAGTGCTGGGCTGCGATGTCCGCCTGGCGCAGCGGCATGGTGATCGGCAGTCCCTTGACGCCGGGCTGCAGCAGCTGCTGTTCAAGCTTGGTGATGGAGGCTGGGGCGGTGCGGTTCAAGTGTGGTCCCGTTCAGAGTGCATGTGCTTGCCGCCATTTTACTCCGTCGCGAGGCAGGAGCAGTCCGACGCCGTGGCGGCGCCAACTCCGATAGGCGCGAACGACCGGGCTTTGGATAATCGTCACACAGCGGCCGCCGGCCGCGTTGATCACACGGAGGAGTACGATGAATATCATCATCTGGATAGTGGTGGGAGGAATACTGGGCTGGCTGGCCAGCCTGGTCATGCGAACCGACGCGCAGCAGGGGCTGGTGCTGAACGTCGTGGTCGGCATAGTCGGCGCGCTGCTCAGCGGCTGGCTGCTGGCGCCGATGCTGGGCACCGGCACCATCAATGCGAACGACTTCAGTGTCGAATCGCTGGCGGTATCCTTCGTCGGCGCGCTGGTGCTGCTGGCCGTTGTCAACCTGCTGCGGCGCGGCCGGTTGCGCTAGGCGGCTTTGGGGTGCTGCCGGCGGCGCCACCAGCGCCGCACGCCGCCGGCGTAGGCCAGGCGGGCTGGAACGGTCAGCGTCACGCGGGTGCCTTTGCCGGGTGCGCTGTCGATGTCCAGCTTGCCCCCGGCGCGCGCCGCCCGTTCGCGCATGCCGACCAGGCCGTAGTGCCGGGGGCTGTTCTCGCCCTGTACCTCGGCGGCGGTCATGCCCTTGCCGTTGTCGACCACCTGCAGCATGAAGTGTTCGCGTTCGTAGATGAGCTGCACCTCCACCTGGGCCGCGCCGGCATGATGGAAGGCGTTGCGCATCGCTTCGCGGCCGATCTCGCAGGCTTCCTCCGCCACCAGGGCGTCGAGCTTGACGCGCGCGCCGCAGACCATCAGCACGAATCGGGTGCCGGGATGCTCGCTTTCCAGCTGGAGTCCGGCCTCGCGCGCGGCGCGCTCGACGTCGTCGATGCGGCCAGAGCGCAGCTCGTGCACCTGGTCGCGGCCTTCGACGACGGTGTCGCTGGCATTGTCGAGGATGGGTTCCAGCGCCTTGCGTGCCGCGCTGTCTTGCGGCAGCGTGGTGACGACCACGTCCAGCCGCAGGATGATCGCCTGCACGCTTTGCAGGAAGGTGTCGTGCAGCGTGCGGGCGATGCGTTCGCGTTCCGCCATGCGCACGTGCATGCGCTCGGCCACGCGTTCGACGGCGACGCGCATGCGGTGCAGGTAAAGCAGGTACAGCAGGCCGGCCGCCGCCAGCACGCATAGTAGCTTGAACCAGATGCTCTGCACGAAGGTCGGCGCGATCTCGAATTCCAGCAGCGCCTCCTGCTCGACCGGCACGCCGTCGTCGTTCCAGGCGCGCACGCGGAAGCTGTAGCTGCCCGGGCCGAGGTTGGTGTAGTAGGCGGTGCGGCGGCCGCCTGCCTCCTGCCAGTCGCCGTTGACGCCGGACAGCCGGTACTGGAAACGCATCGCCTCGGGCTTGCCGAGGCCGGGCGCGGTGAACTGGATGTCCAGGTCCTGCGATCCGGGCGGCAGGCGCAGGCCGGCCTTGGCGGCGTAGCTGGTGGCGCCGGCGTCGATACGCAGCACCCGCACTTCCGGCTTGAAACCGTTGCGGCGGATCTGGCCCGGGGCCAGCCGCACGATGCCGCCGCTGGCCATGAACCACAGCTGGCCCGCGCGGTCGGCAAACACGCTGGGCAGGCGGTTCTCCACCATCGCCTGGCCCGGATAGCCATCCAGGGCGCCGGTCAATTCGTAGCGCAGCGGCGCGTCCGGATGGTCGACGGCGTCGCGCCAGTCGTCGCGGCGCACGTGGACCACGCCCTTGGCGCCGTTGAGCCAGCGGTCGCCGTCGGCGGTGATGGCCATGCCGGAGATGTTGACCAGCGCGTCGGGCCGGTCGGTCTTGAGCATGCGGAAGCCCTGACCCTGCAATACCGCCAGGCCTTGGTCGCCACCGGCCACGACGTCCTCGCCGGCGGTGATGCTGGTGATCAGCCCCAGGGCACGGCCGTCGTATGTGGTCATCTTGCCGTTGTCGTTGAAGACAAGCATGCCGTCTGCCGTGGCGTGCCAGCGCTGGCCGGCGCCGCGCCCTGGCGCGCCGAGGAAGATGCGCGGCGACAGCGTGAAGGCGCTGCGCGGCAGCCAGCGGCCGTCCACGTAGCCCATCAGGCCGACCTTGGAGGCCGCCATCCACAGCACCTTGCCGTCGTCCTGCAGACCGAGCACGTCGAGGTCCGTGGGCTGGCCGTCGGGGCCCGGCGGCAGCGGTATCTTGCTGACCTGGCCGTGCAGGCGGCGCTCGATCTCGCGCCGGCCCGCCAGCAGCAGCGCGCCGTCGCGGGCGTTGGCCACCACCGAGAACGGCTGGCTG
This sequence comes from Duganella sp. LjRoot269, assembly GCF_964254095.1. NCBI lineage: Bacteria > Pseudomonadati > Pseudomonadota > Betaproteobacteria > Burkholderiales > Oxalobacteraceae > Duganella > Duganella sp. LjRoot269. Next base: position 3,819,719 of record NZ_CAXUSL020000001.1, read on the forward strand.
CGTTCTTCCTGCGGCGCCTTGCCCGGCGCCAGTCGCCAGGCGGTGGCGGTGTTCTGCGTGGTGGCCCAGACGCCGCCCTCGGTGTCGCCGGCCATGCTGAAAATGCCGGCCGACAGCGGCACCCGCGCCGGTATCAAACGGTTTTCACGGAAGCGGTCGAGGCCACCCTGGGTGGCGATCCAGATATTGCCTTCGCGGTCTTCCATGATGACGTTGGCGGCGCGCGCAGACATCTGTGTGAGCGGATTCAGCGTGTCTGTGGCGTCGCGCACCGGCGTGAATGCGTCCTGCCGTTGGCCGCCGCGCGCCACCACACACAAGCCCTGCGGACAGTGCTGGGTCCACAGATTGCCGTCACGGTCGAACTGGCCGGCCCAGCGTGATTCGGCCGGATTGAAGCCGGCTGAACGCGGCAGCGCGCGGGCCGGGGCGTAGCCGGGCGGAAGGCTCAGCGCCAACGGCACCGGCTGCAGGCGCTGCCCATCGGCCAGCCACATGCGGCCGTCGGGCGATTGAATCAGCGCGGCGTCGTTGGCCTGCGCCAGCACTTGCTGGAATTTTCCGGTGGCGCGGTCCAGGCGGTACAGGCCCAGGGCATTGATGGTCCAGACCTGGCCGTACTGGTCGAGCAGTACGCTCTTTGCCATCAACTCCGGCAGGCCTTGATCCGGGCCGATCTTGCGCGGCTGGCCGTGCGCATGCAGGAACAGGCCGTTGTCGCTCGCGATCCACACGCCGCCGTCGCTGTCCGGCGCCAGCGTCATGACGCGGCCGTTCTTGCTGTCGAATGCGGGCAGGTCTTCCAGCCTGCCGTCCTTGTGCAGCACCGACAGGCTGCCGACCATGTAGCTGATCCACAGGTCGCCGTTGTCCTGCGCGCGCAGTTCGGTGATGCGGCGGCGGGCGAATTCGCCGTTGATCGGCAGGACGTAGCGTTCGAAGCGCACGCCGTCGAAGCGGAACAGGCCGGTCGTGGTACCCAGCCACAGCCAGCCGTCCGGCGTCTGCGCGAGGCTTTTTACCTCGCCCGGCGCGCCGTCGCGCGCAGTCCATGAGGCGTGATTGTAGTCGTCGAGCCGGATGTCCGGATTGAGCGCCGCGGCCGGCGCGCACGCCAGCCACAGCATGGCGGCGCCGACGAGGGCACGCCAGCTCCGGCCGCGCCGCACGTTCATTGCACCGCTGCGGCGCTTGGCTTTTTGGTGCGCAGCTGGTAGCCGACGCCCAGCACCGCCAGCCATACCGGGATCAGGTACACCGACAGCTGCAGGTCCGGCGTCATGTACATCACCACCAGGATGCCGGCCAGGAAGGCCAGGCACAGGTAGTTGGTCAGCGGGTAGCCCAGGCTGCGGAACGCGGTGGTCTGGCCCTCGGCCTTTTTCTGCGCGCGGAAGCGCAGGTGGATCCAGCTGATCATGCCCCAGTTGATGATCAGCGCCGAGACGACGAGTCCCATCAGGAAGCCGAAGGCCTTGCCCGGCATGAAGTAGTTGACGGCCACGCAGATGCCGGTCGCCAGCGCGGACACGCCCAGCGCCGCAAGCGGCGCGCCGCGCTTGTTCAACTTCAGCAGCGCCTGCGGCGCGTTGCCTTGCTTGGCCAGGCCGTACAGCATGCGCGTATTGGAATACACGCAGCTGTTATACACCGACAGCGCGGCCGTCAGCACCACCGCGTTCAGCGCGTGCGCCACCAGGTTGCTGTTCAGCGCATGGAAGATCAGCACGAACGGGCTGCCGCCGGTGACCACCTTCTGCCAGGGGTACAGCGACAGCAGGATGCCCAGCGCGCCGATGTAGAAGATCAGGATGCGGTAGATGGCCTGGTTGGTGGCCTTGGGTATGGTATGCGATGGATTGTCCGCCTCGGCCGCGGTGATGCCGATCAGCTCCAGGCCGCCGAACGAGAACATGATGACGGCCATCGCCATGACCAGGCCGCCGACCCCGTTGGGGAAGAAGCCGCCGTGTTGCCACAGGTTGGCGACCGTGGCTTCCGGACCGGCGCTGCCGGAGAACAGCAGGTAGGCGCCGAACACGATCATGCCGACGATGGCGACCACCTTGATGATGGCGAACCAGAACTCCATCTCGCCGAAGGCCTTGACGTTGGACAGGCTGATGGTGTTGATGATGGCGAAGAACGCCAATGCAGAAACCCAGGTCGGGATCGCCGGCCACCAGTACTGGACGTAGATGCCGACCGCCGACAGTTCGGCCATGCTGACCAGCACATACAGCACCCAGTAGTTCCAGCCCGCCGTGAAGCCGGCCAGGTGGCCGCAGTATTTGTCGGCGAAGTAGCTGAACGAACCGGCGACCGGCTCGTCGACCACCATCTCGCCCAGCTGGCGCATGATGAAGAAGGCGATCAGGCCGGCCATGCCATAGCCCAGCAGCACCGACGGCCCGGCCATCTGTATGGTTTGGGCGATGCCGAGGAACAGGCCGGTGCCGATGGCGCCGCCAAGCGCGATCAGCTGGATGTGCCGGCTCTTCAGGCCCCGTTTGAGTTCGTTCTTACCATCTGCCATCTGTTTCCCTGGGCGGTATGCAAAAACGATGATTCTAATGCAAAAGCCGGCCGGTGAAAAAGAAATCGCGCCGCCGGCCTGGGCGGTTGCGTCTAGTCTTGCGGGAAACGCTCGCGCCAGAAGGTCGTGAGACGGGGGTCTTCGTCCACGCGGCGTACCACCGGCGTCATGCGTGGCGCGACCTCGTAGAAACGATCGCGCCAAGGGCCGAAGCGGGAGGCCACCGTGACGTAGAGGTCAAGCACGGACAGATCATCACCAAGAAGATACCGGCCTGGCTTTAGCTGACGATCCATGTTGTTCCAACAAAATGCGATGCGCTCATGCACTGCGTTGACCACGGACGTTCGTGCGCCGACGGGCGCGCCGATGCGCTGGACATCGGGCTTGATCCAATGGAGCGAGTAGATGGCTGAGGATACGTAGACCATCCATCGCAGAAATTGGCGCCGCCGAGGGTCTTCCGGCGCCGGCGCCAGGCCCGCGTCAGGGTACAGATCCGCAAGGTAGATCAGTATTGCGGCGCTCTCCGTCATGACCTCTCCGTCTGGCATGACCAAGGTTGGGATCTGCCGCATCGGATTTTCCGCTGCGACGCGGTCTCTGGCTTCCTCATCCACCCAAGTGGCGCCCTCGATGAGGGAGTACGGAATACCGAGCAGTGTCAGTGCCGCTTCGACGGCGATCGATCCCGACGCTTGTGCACCGTAAACCGTGAGAAGGGGCACATCTGCCATCGGGTTCCCTGAGCGGTATGCAAAGACGCTGATTCTAATGCAAAAGCCGGCGGGCGAAAAAGAAATCGCGCCGCCGGCTTCGGGCATCACTCGTGCGGCGGCAATGGCTTGAATTTCAAATGCAACATGGTGTAGTGCTCGTAGTGGCCTATGCCGTGCTTGATAATCGGGTCTTCCGATGTCAGCGCGTCAATCTCCTGGTCGTCGGCGATCTGGTACAGCGACACCCCATAGCCGCCAGTCTCATCGATCACCGGTCCATGCGCCACAATCGCGCCTTGCTCCAGCAACTGGTTCAGATAGTTGCCATGCTGCTGCATCCAAGCTTGCTCATCGGCAGAAATGGTGGACAGGAAGTTCGCGCGTGGCGGAATGTATTTGCAGAGGTAGTATTTCATGATAAGGCGGTCTCCACACTTTTCAGAATGGAGCCTTCAAACATCTTCGGCGCATAGCTTTGCAGGAACAGAATCATGCCGGTCATCTTGCCGACCGGATTGCTGAATTTCGGTTCCTGCGTGCTGATCAACCGATCAATGGTATTGACCACCGCATCCGGCGCCTCCGCTTCATCGATGCCCTTTTGAGTTGCGGCATTCGCCTTGCGGCGATAGCTGTTGTAATCCGCGATATTGGTCTGGCTTGCCGCAACTGCGTTATGGGCCAGGTTAGTCTTGAACCACACCGGCTCAACCATGCTGACCTTGATGTTGAATTGGTTAAGCTCGAAGCGCAGCGATTTGAAGTACCCCTGTACCGCATGCTTGGAAGCGCTGTAGAACGACAGGTTGGGTGGTCCGATCAGGCCGACGATGGAACTGACCGTAATAATCTGCCCCTGCTTCTGCGCGCGGAACTGCGGCAGCAAAGCATTCGTCACCTTCACCGTGCCCCAGAAGTTGGTTTCAAACTGCTGCCTCCCCAGCTCAATCGAGGTCTCCTCGGCGATGCCCGTCACCATGTAGCCAGCGTTATTGACCAGCACATCGAGCTTCGACGTGTGCTGGAACAGCGCTTCCGTGAATGCCCGGATGGAGCGGTCGTCGCCGATATCCAGTGGGAGCAGCTTGAACGGCAACTTGCCGGCATGCTTTTCCGGCTCGCGGCTGGTGCCGATCACTGTGTGGCCTTGTTGGTGCAGGTGGTTAGCCAACAGCATGCCGAAACCCGACGATGCGCCGGTAATCAGGATAGTCTTTTTCATTTCATTGCCTTCTTTGTAGAGTTTTGCAGTGGCTTTACTTTGCCTGAGGCGGACGTTGCTGGCACTCGCCAATCGCGCCACATAAGCGCAAAATGCGCCAACTTCACCGTAGGCGTCCTGGCGCCGTTGGCTATTGTGGTGGCGTGTTCTGCGAGCTAGACTGATCCCATGAACTCATCAAATAAAATGGACTATGCGATCTGGCCGGGCTGGCGCCTGTTGATGCAGGATGCGGGGCTGGCCACCGCGCCGGTGCTGCGCCGCGCGCAATTGCCAGGCGACTTGTTCGCGCGCCAGAACGTGCGTCTGGATGCCGCCAACTTCTTCAAGCTGTGGACCGCGATCGACGACGAAGCGGCATCGCTCGCCCCGGACCTGCCGGCGCCACTGCGTATCGCGCAGGTCATGTCCTCTGAATGGTTCGATCCTGAACTGTTTGCCGCACTGTGCAGTCCTAACCTGGCCGCTGCGCTGGATCGGATCAGCAAGTACGTCAAATTAATCGCGCCCATGAGCATCAACATGACGCGTGCGCCGGCGCAGACCACGGTCACCATCGACTTCATCGAGCCCACCGCGCGGCCGCCGTTGGTGTTCCTGGCGTTCAAGCTGGTTTTCTTTGTTCAGCTGGCGCGCCTGGCGACGCGCACGCATGTCCAGCCACTGCGCGTCAGCTGGCCTCTTCATGCCATCACCGAAGCGGACGCGGATAAATACGCCTCGCACTTCGGCATGGCGGTGACCGACGCGCAGCTGGCCACGTTGGTCTTCGCCAACGAGGATATGGATCGCCCCTTTCTGACCGAAAACCACAAGATGTGGCTGTTTTTCGAACCGTCGTTGCGGCAGCGGCTGGCCGATCTGGACCGCAGCGCCGGCATGCTGGAGAGGGTGCGCAGCACGTTGCTGGAATGCCTGCCGGCCGGCGAAGTGTCGATGCTGACGGTCAGCCGCAAGCTGGCAGTCAGCACGCGCACGCTGCAACGTCGGCTGAAAGAGGAGGGCACCACGTTCCAGCAAACGCTGGATACGCTGCGCGGCTCGCTGGCACACCACTATTTGCGCAACACGCACATGTCGGGTGCGGAGATCTCCTTCCTGCTGGGCTTTGAGGATTCCAATTCCTTTGCCAGGGCATTTCATGCCTGGACAGGAAAGACCCCGCAGACGGTAAGGGAGGAAAGCGTTGCGACAACGGTTTGACGCCTCACAACACATTTTTTTGAAATCGTGTATGATTATCGTCATGCGAAATACAAAACCCACCATTAGAACGGCAGCCAAGGAAGCCTCGCATGAGCGCATCGTGGCCGCCGCTGCGCGGGCGATCCGTCGCAGCGGCTATGACGGGACCGGAGTAGCCGACATCATGAAGGAGGCCGGCCTGACCCACGGCGCCTTCTACGCACACTTCGCCTCGCGCGAGGCCATGCTGGCGGAAGCAGTGGGGCGGGCTTGTGCGGAGTCGGCAGCCGTAGCGGCAGACGTTGTTGCCAGCGTGCCCCCGGAACAGGCTTTGACCTACATGCTCCACGCCTATCTCTCGCGAGAAAACCTGGAGCAGGTGGAGCAGGGGTGCCCGCTGGCCGCGCTGGGCTCGGAGACCGTGCGCCAAGCGCCCGAAGTCCGGCGCGTGACCACCCGGTACATCAAGGAAATGGTCGATCTTGTTGCCCGCCAGTCGCCGGATTGGGGGCAGCCGGGTGTCCACGAGCGCTCCCTCGTGACCATCTCTGCCATGGTCGGCACGTTGCTGTTGGCCCGCGTCGTCGACGAGCCTGCGCTGTCCGACAGCCTGCTTACGGCTGCCTTGAAGCACCTGCCCGTCGCCTGACGCCACTGAAATCCATCAATTCTTCGCTTGCCTAAAAATATGATGATCATCATGCGAAAATAAAAATTACGTCCCCAGCATGGAGTCATACGACGCCATTCACAAACCTCGCTACGTCAGGAACAAGGAAAATCATGAAAGCGCTCACCTTCAAACGCTATGGCAAGTCGCCCGACATCGGCATCTCGGACGTTCCCCGCCCGACGCTCAAGCCCAGCGAACTGCTGGTTCAGGTCCACGCCGCGGGCGTGAACCCGATCGACAACATAATCCCCACCGGCATCTTCAAACCCGTCCTTCGGTTCCGGCTTCCGGCTACGCTGGGCAGCGATCTAGCCGGTGTGGTGACGGAGGTCGGCAGCAGCGTGACGCGCTTCAGACCCGGCGATGCGGTCTTCGCCAGCATCTTCGACATGGGCACGGGCTCGATCGCCGAGTTCGCGGTGGTGCCGGAGAGCGCGGCCGCGATGAAGCCGGCCAACCTGGACTTCGTGCAGGCGGCATCGATCCCGATGGTTGGGCTCACCTCGTGGCAAGCGCTGAGTGAACGCGCCATTCTTCGGGCTGGTCAAAAGGTGTTCATTCCCGCAGGCTCCGGCGGTATTGGCACGTTTGCGATTCAACTGGCAAAGCACCTGGGCGCCAAGGTGGGAACCAGCACCAGCACCGGCAACGTCGAACTGGTGAGCGGGCTGGGCGCGGACGAGGTGGTTGACTACAAGAAGCAGGAGTTCGAGAAAGTGCTACGCGACTACGACGCGGTGCTTGGCACGGTCAGGGGTGACGCGTTGGAGAAAACCGTCGATATCCTCAAGCCGGGAGGCACGATGGTATCCCTGGTCGGACCGCTGGACGCGGCATTCGCTCGCGCTCGACGGCTGAACTTCTTGCTGACCTTCGTGTTCGGCTTGATGAGCCGCAAGATCATCCGCCTTGCGAAAAGACGGGAAGTCGCCTACTCGTTTTTGTTCGTGCGTCCCGATGGCGATCAACTCGCCCAAATCGGCGAACTCCTCGAGGGAGGGCACATCCGGCCGGTGATCGACAAGGTGTTTCCATTCGAGCAAGCAAAGGAAGCCCTTGAATACCTTGCCCAGGGGCGTTCCAGGGGCAAGGTCGTCGTCAAGATGAGATAGAGGCGGTCAAAGACCCCGGATCACCTGGCTAGGGTGATTTTCACACGATAAGGAGAGCGATTTGAGTACATCCACAACCGTCGGCATGGGCAAGCGCGCACTGGTGACCGGTGCATCCAGCGGCATTGGCGCGGCAATCGCGCGCGAGCTCGCGGCGCTCGGCGTTGATCTCGTGCTGACGGCGCGGCGCCGCGACGCACTCGAGGAGGTCGCCGCGACCTGCAAGGGCGTGAAGGTCGAGATCGTTATCGCGGATCTCGGCAAGCCCGATGCCGCGCGCGCGCTGTGGGCCTCCGCCACTGCGGCCGGCCCGATCGACATCCTGATCAACAACGCCGGATTCGGCTACTTCCGCCGGTTCGACGAGGTCGACTGGGCGCGCGACGCGGAGCTCGTCCAACTCAACATGACCTCGCTCGTCGCACTCGCGCGGTGCTTCGTCGACGCGCGCAAGGCAGGCACCGGACCCGCGTACATGGTGAACATCGCGTCGACCGGCGCGTACCAGTCAGTGCCGAACATGGCGCTGTACGCCGCGTCGAAGGCGTTCGTCCGCAACTTCAGCGAGGGCCTCCATGACGAGCACCGCGGCACGTCGCTGTCGGTGACCTGCGTCTGCCCTGGCGGCACGGAAACCGAGTTCCATGCCGCATCCGGCGGGGGCGACTATTCGTGGATTGCGAACGCGTCGACGAAAAGCGCGGAGTTCGTCGCGCGCGCCGCTATCCGTGCGATGCTGCGCGGCAAGCGTACGGTTGTGCCCGGCCTGTTCAACAAGCTGTCGTGCTTCGGCGTGCGCTTCTTGACGCGGCGGTTCGCGTCGCGGGTTGCGACTCTGGTGCTAGGCAAGCCGCGGTTGGCGCTGCCGGCGCGAAGAGCTAGTTAAGCGCACTCAGGGCCCCTTGACGGGGTCGAGCTATCGCTGCCGCCGCGCTTCCTCCTCCTTTTTCATATCCATTTGCGCCTGGCGGTGCGTCTCCGCCTTGCGCCGTTCGTTTTCCTCGATTTGCGCGATCTGCCGCTCCAGCAGTTGCACGGTGCGGTTCAGATCCTCGATCTCCTTGATCAGCTGCAGGCGCGCCTGGGGATCGCTGGTTTCCATCAGCTGCTTCTGCAGCGCGGCGATCTGTTTGCGCAACTTCTTGATATTCCCCAGCAGGCCATTAATCTGTGCCTGGGCGCCGGAGACGACACCCGCGCTGCGCGCGCCTCCTGAGGTAATGCTGGATACCATTGTGACTCCTGGTTGGTTTTTTTTGGTATTGTAAGTCAACTAACTGTGTATAAGTGTAAATACGACTCGAAATTTCCAGAAATATCAGTATCCTTACGTTCTTTCGAAAATCGAGGACTGCATGAAAACCAGCAAACCAGTTTCGGCGCCTGCGGTTCGATCGTCGTCGGCGGGTGTCGCGTTTGCGCAGTCGTCGCTGGGCCATGTGCTGTCCGGAGTCCTGGCCCAGGGCTCGGCATCGAATCGCAGTATCGCGAATTACCTGTTGCGCAACCCGATGCGGGTGACCGCGCTGAAGATCGATGAAATGGCCGAAGGCTGCCAGGTGTCCACCGCGACCATCAGCCGCTTCGCACGCGATATCGGTTTCGCCAATTACGCCGCCATGCGCAGCGCCGTGGCCGAGACGCTGCATTCGGAAATGCAGCCGGTCGACAAACTGCGCCACTCGATAGAGAACCGCGAGGGCTCGATGTGGCCCGGCGGCGAGAGCGTGGAGTACGCGCTGGCCAATATCGGCGCTGCCCGCAACGCCTTGTCGCAGGCGGACATGGACCAGGTGGTGCAAAAACTGGGCGCGGCGCGTACCGTGTATGTGCTGGGTTTTGGATTGTCTTATTATCTGGCGGGCCTGCTGTCGCTGCATCTGCAGCCGTTCTGCCATCATGTGGTGGAGGTGGCGGCCGCGGGCGGCACCGAGGTCGCGGCGGGCCATCTGGCCACTATCGGCGCGGAGGATGTGCTGGTGGTGATCTCGTTCCCGCGTTATGCGCTCGACGTGGTCCGCCTGGCGCAGTATGCGCGCGACCACCAGGCTTGCGTCATCGCGCTGACCGATGCTCCGGCCTCGCCGCTGGTGGAAATGTCGCAGCACGTGCTGTATGCGAACAGCACCCATCCGGTCCTGCCGAGCAGCTCGACGGCCGCCGTGGCGATCATTGAAGCGCTGGCGGTGTCGTTGATGGTGTCGAACAAGGATAATGTGGAGAAGGCCGCGCGACTGACGGAGGCGATATCCGCCTACCTGTACGGCCCGACGGCCGGCAAGAACGGCAAGGGGAAGGGCAAGGCGTGAGCTATCTTCTTCGTGTGATCCGGGTCTGTGCTTTGCTTTGCGCGATGCTGCCGGCCGCGCAGGCGGCGGAGCAGGCGCCTCAGGGTTCACTGGTCATCGTCGGCGGCGCGCTGCGTGCCGACAACGCCGAAATCTGGCAGCGGGTCGTGAAGCTGGCCGGCGGCGCCGGTGCGCGGATTGCCGTCATCCCGGCCGCCGCGGCCAATCCCGTGCTCTCCGGCGCCAACCTGGCCGGATACCTGAACCACTACGGCGCCTCGGCGTTCGTGGTGCCGCTGGCGGTGCGCCTGAAGGATCATGACTATCGCCGCGATGCGGAAGACGCGGCGCTGGCCGCATCGATCCGCCAGGCCGGCGGCGTCTATTTCGCCGGCGGCGACCAGGCGCTGATCACGCAGGCGCTGGTGCGCGCGGACGGCAGCCGCACTGCGGCGCTGGAAGCGATATGGGATGTGTACCGGCGCGGCGGCGTGATCGCCGGCAGTAGCGCCGGCGCCGCAATCATGAGCGCCACCATGTACTACAACGCCAAGACCGTATTCGGCACCCTGAGCCAGGGCGTCAACGATGGCGTGGAACTGGCGCCGGGACTGGGCTTCATCGGCAACGACGTCTTCGTCGACCAGCACCTGCTGGCGCGCGGACGCTTTGCGCGCATGCTGCCCGCGATGCTGAAGAAGGGCTACAAGCTCGGGCTGGGGATCGACGAGAACTCGGCGCTGATCATCGGCCCGCAGCACGAAGTGGAGGTGATCGGCTACCAGGGCGCGCTGTTGCTCGACCTGTCGCAAGCCAAGACCAGCGGCGCCAAGGAATTCAACCTGTCGAATGCGCGCATCAGCTATCTCGATCACGGCGACCGCTATAACCTGGCCACGCGCCGCTACACGCCATCGGCGGACAAGGCCGATGGGCTGCTGGATCCGCTCAAACCGGAGGAGAAGGATCCGGTCTATTCGACCGATGTCCTCGGCCATAACACGGTGCTGGTGATGCTGGAAAAGCTGATCGACAACGTGCAGACCGAGGCGATCGGCATCGCCACCGCGGGCCCCGGCGAGCCGTTCCAGGAACTGGGGTTCGAGTTCAAATTCACCCGCACGGCCGACAGCATCGGTTATGCGTCCGCCACCACCGACGCCTATACGATCCTCAATGTACGGCTCGATGTGCGTCCGCTGCAGATCACGCGGCCTTGGTATAAGTAAACGTTTTACTTTGAAGATACTAGTTGGTTCCGTTAAAACAACGACATATTAGAAAAACGTTTACCTTGAATTATGTGTTGAGTATGATGAATTGGCAATTCACCCGAAAATAAACTACAGGGGACACTCGACATGCAAAAAATTTCAGCTCAGGCAGCGATCGCTGCTGTGCTGCTGGCGGCGCTCGCCCCGGCTTCGGCACAGACCAAACTGACGATCGCCAATTCCAACATCACTGCCAGCGGCAGCGACACCAACCTGCCGGTCAACGCCAACGACGGTTCGCTGGCCACGCGCTGGTCGGCCGACGCCACCGCCGGCGCGCAGTGGCTGCAATATAACCTCGGCGGCTGCTACAAGGTCGCTTACGCCAACCTGGCCTGGTACAACGGCGATACGCGCAAATACAGCCTGTCGCTGAAGACGTCGAACGACGGCAACAGCTGGAGCGATGTATTCAACGGCACCAACAGCGGCACCACGGCGCAGCTCAAACCCTACACCTTCGGCGACAAGTCGGCCAAGTACGTGCGGGTGCAGAGCACGGGCAGCGATGTGAACAAGTGGGTCAGCCTGTCGGAGATGGAGATATGGACCAACGGCGCGGGCAGCTGCACCGGCCTCGATACCGCCAAGGCGCCAGGCCAGAACTTCGACCTGTCCGGCTATAAGCTGCAGACGCTGGACGGCTCGCTGCAGCTCAAGCAGGTCAGCCCGATCGGCAGCTACACCGATCCGTATTTCTATACCGACGGCTCCACCGGCGCGATGACGTTCTACGTGCCTTCCGGCGCCGGCTCGACCGCCAATTCGGAGTATCCGCGCTCCGAAATGCGCGGCAACGCCACCTGGAACATGGGCGGCACGCATACGCTGTCGGCATCGATGAAGGTGCTGCAGCAGCCGGCCACCGGCAAGATCATCATCGGCCAGATCCATGGCGAGCAGACCGGCGGTTCCGAGCTGCTGAAAATCCGCTGGACCAATGGCGATGTGCTGATGGGCGTGAAGCAGCACTTCGCCGATCCGGAGCAGCAGATCCTCATCAAGAGCGGCCTGGCGCTGGGTGACAACATCGACTACACCATCAAGCTGGCTGGATCGACGGTGACGGTAACGGTGAACGGCACTTCCAAGTCCTATACCTACGACACGGCGTCGTGGAGCGCGATCGACCTGTACTTCAAGATCGGCGCGTACTCGCAGGATTCGTCGGCCGACGGCACCCATGCCAAGGTCGCGGTAACGGCGCTGCAGTAATGCCCGCGCGGCGGAGGGGACGTCAACGCGGCGTGGCCGTGGTGACGGCCTTGCTGCTGACGGCGCTGTCCGTCACGCTGGTCACCGGTATCTTCTGGCAGCAACAGGTACTGGTGCGCGGCATGGAGGGGCAGCGCCTGCAACTGCAGGGCAAGCTGATAGTGCGGGCGGCGCAGGATGCCGCGCGCCTCGCGCTGCTCGACGTGGCGGCGCAGGCCAACGTCACCACGCTGGACGGCGCCTGGACCGCGCCGCTGCTGGAGGACCGGCTGGACCGCTACCTCGGGCAGGATGCCGGGCCGGGAGGGATGGGCTCCGGTGGCCGGCTGGCGCAGCGCATCGTCGACGCGCAGTCGCGCTTCAATCTGCGCAACCTGGCGCCCGGCGGCAAGATCGACCTGTTCCAGGTGACGGCGTTTTCGCGGCTGCTGGCGGTGCTGCGGCTCGATACCGGACTGGCTTACCGGGTGGCGGAAGCCGTCGCCGGCGCGCAGAAGGGCATGGATATCCAGCGGCTCGACGACCTGCGCACCATCGCCGGTTTCAGTCCGGCGGCACTGGAACGCTTGCGGGAGTTCGCCGTCGTGCTGCCGGAGGCGACGCCGGTCAACGTGAACACGGCTTCGCCGGAAGTGCTGACGACGGTGGTCAACTTTTCGCTGCAGGATGCGCGGGAGCTGATCGGCCGCCGCCGGCAGGCTTATTTCACTGGACCCAGCGACTTCGCGTTCCGGCTGAACGACAAGGAGACGCTGGAGGGCGTCAGCTACGAGGTCTCGAGCAGCTACTTCCTGGTCGACAGCACGCTGACGCTGGCGCGCGCCACGCTGCGCATGCAGGGGCTGATACAGCGCGGAGCAGGGAAGGCCGGCGCCGCACTGCTATGGTCACGGGAGGACTAGACGAGGGCATTGTTTAGCGAATTTACTAAACAATGCCCATCGCGGCGGGGAAGTGATTGACCGGTGCCCTGTCCGGGGCTATAAAGTCGGATCGTCCCTGTACTGGAATCCGAATGAACGCGACTAAACTCTTTTCAACCGCCGCCGCGCTGTCGCTGGTCCTTGCACTACCGTCGATCGCGACCGGCCAGACCACACCGGCCGCCGCGGTCGATGTTTTCATCGGCACCGGCGGCGACGGCCATACCTTCCCCGGCGCGGCGCGGCCATTTGGCATGATCCAGCTGAGTCCCGATACGCAGGTGCGGCCGTTCCGCCAGAGTTATCCATGGGCGTCCGGCTACCGCTACGAGGACGACAGCATACTCGGCTTCTCGCACACGCACTTCTCCGGCACCGGCCATTCCGACCTGGGCGACGTGCTGCTGATGCCGTACAGCGGCGAGACCAAGCTGGAGCCGGGCTATCCCGAGCGTCCGTTCAGCGGCTACCGTTCGCGCTTCAAGCACCAGGACGAGCATGCGGAGCCGGGCTACTACGCCGTCAAGCTGATGGACAACGATGTCGATGTCGAGCTGACCGCCAGCGAGCGTGTCGGCCTGCATCGCTACCGGTATGCCAAGGGCGCCGAGGCCAAGGTGATACTGGACCTGCGCAGCAGCATCTACGACTACAAGGCCAAGAACCTGTGGTCGCGGCTGCGCGTGCGCGACAACACGCTGATCACCGGCATGCGCGAAACGCGCGGCTGGGCGGCCGGCCGTCAGCTGTACTTCGCGATATCGTTCTCGCATCCGCTGACCTCGCGCGCATTGCGCAACATGGAGCTCGATGTCGAGTACAAGGGCTTCGCCGGTCCGGGCAGCGGCCCTGGCGACAAGGCCGTGGTGGAGGGCAAGGCGCTGGTCGGCGCGCTGGAGTTCGGCGTGCCGCCGGATGGCCAGCTTGAAGTGAAGGTGGCGATTTCCGCCGTCAGCGAGGAGGGCGCCATCGCCAACCTGGCGGAGATGCCGGGCTGGGACTTCGACGCCGAGCGCGCGAAAGCATCGGCGGCGTGGAACGAGGCGCTGGGCGCGGTGGCGATCGAAGCCGCGCCGGACATGCGCAAGATGGTCTACACGGCGCTGTATCACAGCATGCTGGCGCCGAGCCTGTTCATGGACCGCGACGGACGCTATCGCGGCCCGGACAACGAGGTGCATCAGGCGCAGGGCTTCCGCTTCCATTCGACCTTCTCGCTGTGGGACACCTATCGCGCGCTGCATCCGCTGCTGACGCTGATCCAGCCGGAACAGCGCAACGTCGATTTCGTGCGCTCGCTGATCGAGTCGCAGAAAGCCAGCCCGTACGGCATCCTGCCGGTATGGCAGTTCCACGGGCTGGAGACGTGGTGCATGATCGGCTATCACGCGGTGCCGGTCATCGCCGATGCCTACATGAAGGGACTGAAGGGCTTCGATGCGGAGGAGGCGCTGAAGGCCATGACCAGCAGCGCCGAATATGGTCCGTATGGCGGCCTGCAGTACTACATGAAGCTGGGCTATGTGCCGATCGATCTTGAACCGGAGGCGGCGTCGAAGACGGTGGAGTATGCGTTCGACGACTGGACCATCGCGCGCATGGCCGAGAAGATGGGCAAGAAGGATATCGCGGCGCGCTACTACAAGCGGGCGCAGAACTATCGCAATTCGTTCGACGTGAAGACAGGCTTCCTGCGAGCGAAGAAATCGGACGGCACGTTCCGTGAGCCATTCGATCCTGTGCTGTCCAACTTCGGCAGCGACTACACCGAAGGCAGCGCATGGCAGTATTCCTGGTATATGCCGCACGATAACGCTGGCCTGATCAAGATGCTGGGCGGCGATGCCGGCCTGCAGAACAAGATCGACATGATGTTCGACGCCAAGGTGGACGAGAAGGTGTATGCGCACATGGAGGATATCTCCGGCCTGATCGGCCACTACGCGCATGGCAACGAGCCGTCGCATCACGTGGCCTACCTGTACAACTATGCCGGCGCGCCGTGGAAGACGCAGAAGCGTCTGACGCAAGTGGTGGCGTCGCAGTACAGCGCCAAGCCGGACGGCTTGTCGGGCAACGACGACCTGGGGCAGATGTCGGCATGGCTGGCCTTTACGGCACTGGGCTTCTACCCTGTGGCGCCGGGCAGCAACGAGTACGTGATCGGCCGGCCGTTCCTGGACAAGGCGGTCATGAATCTGCCGAACGGGAAGACCTTCACCATCCGCGCCGTCGGCTTGAGCGCGGAGAACGTGTACGTGGCCGGCGTGACCCTGAACGGCAAGCCGCTGGCGCAGACCTTCCTGCGCCATGAGCAGATCACGGCGGGCGGAGAGCTGGTATTCACGATGTCCGGCAAGCCGAATATGGATTGGGGCAAAGGCACCGCCGCGCGTCCCTACACGCAAACGGCGTATTGATTCAGCGGGGCAGGTGCGCCCCGCTCCGCATCACAGGCGGCAGGCCGAGTGCTACTCGCCGTTCTGCACGAAGGTGAGGCGGTTGCCGGATGGGTCCTTGATCGACATCTCGCTGCCGCCCCAGGGCGGATTCTCGATGCCCGGACGGGCGTGTTTGAACTGCTTGGCATTCAGCTCCGCATGGTACTCCGCCAGGCCGTCGGTCTGGATGCGCAGCGCGGCGCCGGGACTGCAATCGCCGAAATGCTCGGTGAGGTGCAGCACGCAGCCGCCTTTGGAGACCTGCATGTAAAGCGGGAGATTGTCTTCGAAGCGGTGCTCCCAATCGACCTTGAAACCGAGGAAGTCCACATAGAATTCGCGCGTCTTCGCTTCGTCGAAGCTGCGCAGGATGGGGGTGACTTGTCCGAGGATCATGGCGGCCTATAGGTGTTGGTCGATCAGCACCGGATTGCCGTCGGGATCGATGACGATGATGCTGGCCGGGCCGGTAGTGGTCTCGTCAGCCTCGGAGGCGAGGGCGACGCCTTGCTCCTTGAGCTGGCGCTGGATCTCGCGCACGTCGGTAAAGCCATCGAGCGGCTTGGCGTCCTGGTCCCAGCCGGGATTGAAGGTCAGCATATTCTTCTCGAACATGCCCTGGAAAAGGCCGACGACGTGGTCGCCGTTCTTCATGATCAGCCAGTTCTGCGACGCATTGCCGCCAAACTCCTTGAACCCCAGCTTTTCGTAGAAAGCCCGCGAGGCGGCAAGGTCCTTGACCGCCAGGCTGATGGAAAATGCGCCGAGTTGCATGTCGATCTCCTAACGTGGCTGATCTAACAACTCTAGCACACTTGCCCCGCTCAGTACACCTCGGGCACGATGATCTCGGTCGGCACCGGACGGCGCACGTAGTCGTCGTGATACTCGCGCTCGGGCAACTGGATCACCGGATGCTCGACTTCCTCGTAAGGCATCTGTTCGAGCAAATGGTGGATGCAGTTCAGCCGCGCCTTCTTCTTGTCGACGCCTTGCACCACCCACCACGGCGCCTCCGGAATATGGGTGCGCTCCAGCATGATCTCCTTGGCCCGGGTGTATTCCTCCCAGCGGCGTCGCGATTCCAGGTCCATCGGGCTCAGTTTCCACTGCTTCAGCGGATCGTGGATGCGGCCCAGGAAACGCGCGTTCTGCTCTTCGTCGGAGATCGAGAACCAGTACTTGATCAGCTGGATGCCCGAGCGGGCCAACATGCGCTCGAACTCCGGCACGGTCTGGAAGAATTCCTCGTACTGGTCGTCGGTGCAGAAGCCCATCACCCGCTCGACGCCGGCGCGGTTGTACCAGCTGCGGTCGAACAACACGATTTCGCCTGCCGCCGGCAGGTGCGACACGTAACGCTGGAAGTACCACTGCGTGCGTTCGCGGTTGTTCGGCGCCGGCAGCGCGGCGACGCGGCAGACGCGCGGATTCAGGCGCTGCACGATGCGCTTGATCACGCCGCCTTTGCCTGCTGCGTCGCGGCCCTCGAACAGGATCACCACCTTGTGGCCGGTGTGGACCACCCAGTCCTGCAGCTTGACCAGCTCCGCCTGCAGGCGGAACAGCTCGCGGAAGTACTGGCGCCGCGCTTCCTTGGCTTCGGCGCTGCGCTCGGTGACCACCACTTCGCGCGTGACCGGGTCGATCTCGCGGTCTTCCAGTTCCATTTCCAGCTCTTCGTCGTAGCTGTCGGTCAGTTCGCGCTGTACGCGCTCCATCAAATCCTGTTCATTCAATTGCATGGTCATTCCTTGGTTCAGAAAATATGGGAGAACAGCCAGAACAGCGATCCCGATAACAGGATCGCCACCGGCAACGTCAGCACCCAGGCCATGGCCAGGTTGCGGACGGTGGACCATTGCAGGCCGGAGCGGTTGGCCGCCATCGTGCCGGCCACGCCGGACGACAGCACGTGCGTGGTCGATACCGGCAGGCCGTAGACGTCGGCGGCGCCGATGGTCAGCATGGCCACCAGTTCGGCCGATGCGCCCTGCGCGTAGGTCAGGTGCGACTTGCCGATCTTCTCGCCGACGGTGACGACGATGCGCTTCCAGCCGACCATCGTGCCCAGCCCCAGCGCGATGGCGACGGCCACCTTGACCCACAGCGGAATGAACTTGGTGGCGTCGTCCAGCTGCTTGCGGAAGGCCTTCAGGTTGGCTGCGGTATCCTGGTCGAAGGGCAGGGCCTTGGACTTGTCGAGCAGGCGCATGGCTTCGGCGGCGAGGTACATGTCGTTGCGCACGTTGCCCACGGTTTCGGCCGGCACCTTGGCCAGCGAGCCATGCAGCTTGACGGCCTGGCCGATCTCGCCGGTCAGCGCCGCCAGCGCAGGCACCACGGCCGGCGTCATTTCCTTGCTGCGGATGTAGGTCGACAGCACGGTGCGTGGCTCGGCGGCCGCCAGCGCGTTCGGCACCACGTATTTTTGCAGCGACTGCTGGGTGACCTGGGTGACGGCGACGAACTGCGTCACCTGGTCGACCGGCATGGCGCGGTTCAGCGCATAGGCCATCGGCACGGTGCCGACCAGGATCAGCATGATCAGGCCCATGCCCTTCTGGCCGTCGTTGGAGCCGTGCGCGAAGGAGACGCCGGTACAGGTGAGGATCAGCAGGCCGCGGATGTACCACGGCGGCGGGGTGTTGCCCACCGGAGCTTCGTACAGCTCGCGGCTCTTGACCAGTGCGCGCAAGGCCAGCAGCAGCAAGGCGGCGCAGCCGAAACCGACCATCGGCGACAGCAGCAGCGAGTAGCCAACCTTGGACGCCTGCGCCCAATCGACGCCGCTGGTGCCGTCGCGGCCGTGCATCAGCGCGTTGGCGATACCGACGCCGAGGATGGAGCCGATCATCGTGTGCGACGACGATGCAGGCAGGCCGAGCGCCCAGGTGCCGAGGTTCCAGATGATGGCGGCAATCAGCAGCGCGAACACCATGGCGAAGCCGGAGCTCGAACCCACCTGCAATATCAGCTCGACCGGCAGCAGCGAGATGATGCCGAAGGCGACCGCGCCGCTGGACATCAGCACGCCGAGGAAGTTGAAGCACCCGGACCACACGACGGCGACGTTGGCCGGCATCGAGTTGGTGTAGATGACGGTGGCGACGGCGTTGGCGGTGTCGTGGAAGCCGTTGACGAATTCGAAGCCAAGCGCGATCAGCAGGGCGACGCCGAGCAGGATGTAGGGCAGCCAGCTGGTGGCGACCGGGCCGGCCTCGGTGACGTCGGCGCGCAGGCTGTAGGCGCTGAACAGCAGGCCGGCGACCAGCAGCACGACGAAGATGGCGGCGGTGAGGGGAGTGCTCTTGCTGTCAGCGGGGCTGACGCGCGCGGCTTGGACTATCGTATTCATGCCATTCAGCTCCAATATAAATTTGGTAACTGAATGTACTTGGGGATTGTGACAGAGGTATGACGACTTTCCGCTGGCTAGTGGATCAGCATCTCCTGCAAGGTGGCGGGGGCGTTGGTGTACAGCTTGACCACGGTCGAGGTACGGGTGCCGTAGCTCGGGCTTTCGATGCGCACCGCCGACAGCGTCCGCTCCAGGTCCAGCGGCACGCCGGTTTCCGGCAGGCGCTGGTCGGGGGCGGGCGTGGTGTCGGCCAGCATTTCGAAGAAGGCGTCGTCCGGCGCGCCCAGGCACAGCAGGCTGGCGAACTGGGCCTTGGTCTTCAGCACCTTCGGCCATGGCGCGTCCAGCAGCGCGTTCGACAGGCCGTACACGCCCGGTTCCAGCGGCTTGCCGTTGCGCGGGTCGTTGTCGCCGCGGTTGGAGAACCAGATCAGCGTGTCGCGGTCGCCCAGCACCAGGTTGAAACCATTGTAGGCGCCGGCGCCGGGGCGGATCGCGTCGACGTATTGCTGCGGCGTCATGCTGCCGGCCAGGAAGTCGGACACCAGGTGCCCGCGCGAGGGCGCGTCGTCCCGGTGCTCGGCCGGCGCGCGGATGTTGGTGATGGCGGCAAAGCGCGACGGGCCGTTGTCGCCGGACGGCTGGGTGATGCCCATCCAGCTGCCGCCGGCCTTGAGGTCGCGGCCGGCGTAGATTTGCGGATGCTCCGGCCACACGCCGGCCGGCGCGGTGGCGCGCTGGTAAAACTCGTCGCGGTTGGCCGCGGCCACCAGCGGTACTCCCGGTATGACCCGCCAGGCAAAAACGATCAGGCACATGGGGCTAAATCCGTAAAAACTTCGGTGTGGCGCGCGCCGGCTATCCATGCGAACAAGCCGGCTTGTTCTGCCGCGGCGCCGAGCGCCGCCGCAAATCCGTCAGGCGTGGCGGCATACACTTCCATCCACGTCTGCATGCCGTCCTTCGCTTCCGGACGGCGCTTGAGCTGGCCGGTCACGCCATGCTGCGCGGCAAGCTCCGCCTGCATCGAGACGACCGCCGCCTGCAAGGGCGCCGCGTCGGCATCCTTGACCTGGTAGTAAATATAGAGATCCATGCTAGAGATCGAGCGGGTCCAGCAGGTATGGCATGTCGAGGAAGATCAGCGGCGCGCCGTCGGCCGAGCCGAGGCGGACCGAGGCCGCTTCGATGGCGGCCAGCTTCATTTCGACCAGTGCGTCGATGCCGCCGTGGCCGTTCGGCGCGGCGTTGACGATCATGCCGCAAGGCTGCTCGGGGTCGGCCGTGGCGAACACTTCAACACCGGCCGCGGCGGCCGCGTCGGCGATGGTCACCAGGGTGGTGCGCCGCTTGAGCTTGCCCAGATACTGGCTGCGGGCGACGATTTCCTGTCCCGGGTAGCAGCCTTTCTTGAAATTGACGCCGCCCAGCAGCTCGAAATTGATCATCTGCGGGACGAACTGTTCCTGCGTGGCCTTGGTGATCTGCGGCACACCGGCGTGGATTTCGGACAGGTGCCAGGCGTCCGTGCGGCCCACGGCCAGCTTGTCGGCCAGCACCGGCGCCACCGTGTGGGCGGTCTCGGCAGACATCAGCCACTGGTAGCGCGGCGCGCCAAACGCGTCGGCGACGCGGATCAGCGTGCCCAGCGGATGGTCCAGCTTGGCGAACGGTTGCGCGGGCAGGGTGTCGAACCAGTTTTGCAGGACCGCTTCGGCCAGGCCGCCGCCGAGGCCGATGACGACCTGGTTGGCCGGCGCCTCGGTGGCGTCGCTGAGCTTGGTCTTGGCGCGCAGCACGAACATGCCCAGCCGCTTCTGCACCGGCGCCTGGATCTCGCGCGGCAGCTGCAGGAAGATGGTGGTCTCGCTACGCCACATCAGGAAAGAGGCCAGCAGGCGGCCTTTAGGCGAGCAATACCCGGCCAGGCGCGCTTCGCCCGTGCCCAGGTGTTCGACATCGTTGGTCAGCTGGTTGTGCAGGAAGGCGGCCGATTCCTCGCCGTCCAGCGCGATCAGGCCCTGGTCGGCGATCGGCGCGGCGAAACCCACGGCCAGCTGGGTGGTCGTCAGCACCTGCGATGCTGAAAGTTCATTCCAAGAAGACATAATTTCCAATAATTTGACGATTAAAGCATTATCATTACGGGCTCATTATAGTGATGTCGGACGGATCGCGTCGGATGCTGCGCAAAACGCGGCACTGGCGGACTGTGCCAAGAAGTGGCAAGCTGTGCGACTTGATCCAACACTTGATCCAACCCAACGGCTTTAACAATGGCTTTTATAAAAAAAATCATCACTCTTTGCATCATGCTGGCGATCGCCGGCGGCGGCTATTTCATGTACTGGTCGCAGCACCCGATCATCGGCGACGAGATCGAGCCTATCGAATTCAATATCACCCCGGGCAGCGGCGCCCATGCGGCCGGCCAGCAGATCGCCGAGGCCGGCGTGCCGATCGAGCCGCTGCTGTTCAACCTGCTGGCGCGCGTGACCAATAAGAGCGGCAAGCTGAAGGCCGGCGCCTACGAGCTGAAGCCGGGCACCACGCCGCTGCGCCTGATCGACCAGCTGGTGCGCGGCGAGTTCGCGCAAGAGCAGCTGACCATCATCGAAGGCTGGACCTTCCGCCAGATGCGGGCCGCCATCGCCGCCCACAAGGGCTTGAAGCACGACACCGTGGCGCTGTCCGACAAGGAAGTGATGAGCGCGATCGCCTCGGAGTACAAGTTGCCGGAAGGCCTGTTCTTCCCGGATACTTATTTGTTCGCCAAGGGCGCCAGCGACCTGCAGATCTACAAGCAGTCGCACGCGATGATGCTCAGCCACCTGGCCGAGGCCTGGGACAAGCGCGATCCTTCGCTGCCGTACAAGACGCCGTACGAGGCGCTGACCATGGCCTCCATCGTCGAAAAGGAAACCGGGCAAAAGTCCGAGCGCGGCATGATCGCCGGCGTCTTCGTCAACCGCCTGAAGATCGGCATGCTGCTGCAGACCGACCCGACCGTGATCTACGGCATGGGCAACAAATACGACGGCAAGATCCACAAATCGGATCTGGAAGCCGACACCCCTTACAATACCTATACCCGCACCGGCCTGCCGCCGACGCCGATCGCCCTGCCGGGCGTGCAATCGTTGTCGGCCGCGCTGGCCCCGGCCAAGACGCCGGCCCTGTATTTCGTCTCCAAGGGCAACGGCACCAGCCAGTTCTCGGACAATTTGACCGACCACAATCGGGCAGTAAACAAGTATCAACGATAAGCACATGACTCAACACAGCGGTAAATTCATCACCTTCGAAGGCATAGACGGCGCCGGAAAATCCACCCACATCGCCTTCGTCGGCGACTACATCAAGGCGCGCGGCATAGCGCTGGTCAGCTCGCGCGAGCCGGGCGGCACGCCGCTGGGCGAAAAGCTGCGCGACCTGGTGCTGCACGAAAAGATGCACCTGGAAACCGAAGCCCTGCTGATGTTCGCCAGCCGCCGCGAGCACATCGCGCAGGTGATCGCGCCGGCGCTGCACAGCGGCGCCTGGGTCATTTCCGACCGCTTCACCGACGCCAGCTTCGCCTACCAGGGCGGGGGGCGCGGCATGGACCTGGCCAAGCTGGAAGCGCTGGAGCAGTGGGTGCACCCGCACCTGCAGCCGGACCTGACCTTGCTGTTCGACGTGCCGCTGGAAGTGGCGCGCGCGCGGCTGGACGCCACCCGCTCGCTGGACAAGTTCGAGCAGGAAAAGGCCGATTTCTTCGCCGCCACCCGCAACGAATACCTGCGCCGCGCCGCGCAATTCCCCGAGCGCTTCCGCGTCATCGACTCGACCCAGACCATCGCCGAGATTCAAACCCAGATCGGCGCCATCCTCGACGAGTTACTTTAACTTTAAAAGCATTGCATAAGCGCTTGTTTTAAAACAGAATACTAATAATGAGCAATTCCATCTACCCGTGGCAGGAAGCGTCCTGGCAGCAGCTGCAACTGCTGCGCCAGCGCATGCCGCACGCGATCCTGTTCCACGGCGCGGCCGGCATAGGCAAGTCCGACTTCATCGAACGCTTCGCCCAAGGCTTGCTGTGCGAGGCGGTATTGCCCGACGGTCACGCCTGCGGCCAATGTTCCTCCTGCGGCTGGTTCTCCCAGCAAAACCATCCGGACTACCGCCGCGTGCGGCCGGAGGCGCTGGAAGACGAGCCTGCCGCCGAAGGCGAAGAAGGCGAGGGCGAGAGCAAGAAGACCGCCAAGTCGACCAAGGCGCCGTCCAAGGAAATCAAGATCGAGCAGATCCGCGCATTAGCGGATTTCATGAACATTTCCACCCACCGCCAGGGGCTGCGGGTGGTGGTGCTGTATCCGGCCGAGGCGCTGAACATGCCCGCCTCCAACGCCTTGCTGAAGACGCTGGAAGAGCCGCCGCCGGGCACCGTGTTCCTGCTGGCGTCGAACAGCCTGGACCGCCTGTTGCCGACCATCCTGTCACGCTGCCGCAAGTTCGCGCTGCCCATGCCCAGCCATGCCGAAGCGCTGGCCTGGCTCAAGGCGCAAGGCGTGGCCGACGCCGACAGCTGGCTGCGCGAGCAGGGCGGCGCGCCGCTGGCCGCGATGGCGCAGGCCGAAGTGGGCAACCGCGACGATCTGGAGGTACTGCTACAGCTGCTGGTCCGTCCCAGCGTCGAAGGCGCGTTGAAAGTTGCCGACAAACTGCAAAAAGTGCCGCTGAGTGCACAAGTTTCCTGGTTGCAGCGCTGGCTTTATGATGTGTTTTCCTACAAACTGGCAGGTAACATCCGGTACTATCCTCGTTACCAGAAGGAACTGGCGAGTCTGGCCGACAAGATTCACGTCAGCCGTCTGCTGGCCGCGATCAAGGGAGCCAACGAACGCCGGGCGACGGCCGATCATCCCCTGTCGCCCAAGCTGTTCCTGGAGGATATGTTGCTGGACTACGCCGCCTGCTGCGCTGAAAGGTAACCCATGTCTGCTGCCAGCCCTATCGATCCGAACACCGTGCCGCTGGCACGGCCGACGGTGCTGTCGCTGGCCATCAAGGAAAAAGCGGCCCTGTACGCCGCCTACATGCCTTTCCTGAAGAACGGCGGCGTCTTCGTGCCGACCCAGAAACCGTACAAGATCGGCGACGAGATCTACCTGATCCTGGCGCTGATGGACGACCCGAACAAATACCCGATCGCCGGCAAAGTCGCCTGGATCACGCCAGCCGGCGCGCACAACAACAAGGCGCAGGGCATAGGCGTGCATTTCCCCGAAGACGAAAGCGGCCAGCGCGCCCGCCTGCGCATCGAAGAGATCCTCGGCGCAGCGTTGCGTTCATCGCGCGCCACCCATACCCTGTAACCTTGCTTTTATGCCATGACTTTCCGCCATCGCCTCGCCACGCTTGAAGACTTGCCAACCGTCGTAGCCATCTACAACACCACCATCGCCTCGCGCGAAGTGACCGCCGATACCGAACCGGTGTCGGTCGAATCGCGCCTGCCGTGGTTCCACGACCATACGCCGGAGAAGCGTCCGCTGTGGATCATTGAAAAGGCCGACGACGTGTCGGAGCGGCCGGAAACGCTGGGCTGGATGTCGTATTCCAACTTCTACGGCCGTCCGGCCTATTCGGGCACGTCGGAAATCTCGATTTATATCGCCGAGGCATGGCGCGGCAAGGGCATAGGCGGCTACTGCATCGAGCAGGCCATCGCGTATGCGCCGGCTATCAAGGTGCACACCTTGCTGGGTTTCATCTTCGGCCACAACAAGCCCAGCCTGGGCCTGTTCGCCAAGTACGGCTTTGAAACCTGGGCCAACCTGCCCAAGGTGGCCAACCTCGACGGCGTCGAGCGCGACCTGATTATCCTGGGAAAACGCGTGGCGTAAGCTGGATCTGGCCTGCCGGGCGCAGGCCGTCGAAATCGAATACCGCGGAGCGGCCGCCGGCAAGGCTCATGCCGAACGGCGAGATTTCGCTGCGCCCGTCGCGCGAGGACGATTGCAGATTGCTGAAATTGCCGAAACCGTCGGCCAGCGGTGGCGGGTTGGTGTAGCCGCCGGGGACGGGGTCGCCGCCCAGCTCTTCCACCCGGGCGGCCAGCCTGGCTACCGTGCGGCGCAGCTCGGCCAGTTCCTCTTCCTTCTGCCGCAGCGCCTGCTCGTGCTCGGCGCGCAGCGCATCCAGGCGGCGTTCGGCGTCGCCGTGCAGCTTGTCCGCCAGCTGTTCGACTACGCCGAGCAGGGTGCGGGCGGTGTCCTCCCGCGTCATGCCGGCGCCGGCGTCCTCGCTGCCGAGTTCCTTCAAATACTTGTGGATAGTCGACTTGGAGCCGGTGCCCAGCATGAGGCGCACCGCGTCGACGGACGGGTAGCGTCCTTCCGCCAGCAGCTGATCGCGGCTTGCCCTGACTTGGGACTTGCTTAATCCTGTACGCGCCATTGGTCTCGTCATCCGTGGTTCAAGTTCATAGTTGAGGATTGTAACAGCCTGGCGTCGATAGATGTCTCTCCGACCGCCTAAGGCTGCTTGAGCGCGCGGTCGACGGCGGGGCGGATCTGGTCCGCCGCGCAGAATACGGCCGAATGGCCGCAATCGCCCTCGAGCACGGTGGTGGTGGCGCGGATCTGCCGGGCCAAGGCCAGGGCAGGGGCCGGATTGACGATCAGGTCGGTGCGCGGGTTGATGATGTGGACCTTGGCCTTGATTTTTTTCGCCGCGTCGTCGCCGATATCCTGGGCCAGGAAGGCGCGCATCTGCCAGCGCGTGTCGTTGGCGTCGGCCGCGTCCGGATCGTATTCCACCGTCTCCGCGATGAACTTTTCGACCTCGGCAGGCCTGGTCTTGGCCGCGCGGTAGGCCGGCGTATCGAAATTCAGCGAAAAAATCTGGTGGTAGAGCGGCAGCCTGGGGTTTTGCTTGTAGCCGCCGTTGGCGTATTCCGGGTCGGCCAGCATGGCCGCTTCCTCGGTACGCCAGAACAGCAGGTCGTAGCTGGTCTGGCGCGGCGTGCCGGCGATGGGTACGGCCACCTTCATGAAATCGGGATGGCTGACCATCCACTGGAAGGTCTGCGTCGCCCCCATCGAGTAGCCGACGATGGCATGGACTTGCTTCAGGCCCAGCTTCTCGGTCAGCAGCCGGTATTCGGATTCCACCATGTCGCGGATGTTGAAAACCGGGAACGCCGTGCCATGCTGGCTGGCGCTGTTGGACGGCGAACAGCCCACGCCGTTGCCGATCGCATCGATGACTATTACGTAATGCCCGGCGGTGTTGAACAAGCCCTTGGCTCCGAGCAGGCCCAGCGCCTCGGCGCTCTTGCCGGTATGCCAGGGCAGGAACACCACGGCATTGGAGCGGGCCGCGTTCAAGCTGCCCAGGGTCCGGTAACCCAGCTTGCAATCCTTGATGACGGCGCCGCTTTCCAGGCGCACGTCGCCGAGGTCGGCAAACTGCTGGGGCGGCGCTTCGGCGGCCAGGCCTGTTGACAGGGGGAGAGCGAGTGCGAGGGCGGGAAGGATGCGGCGGGGCATGCGGGGACTCCTCTTGGATTCGGATCGCCGATTCTAGGCCAGCTACGCATAGGTTACAATCACGGCATGTTTATCGATTCCCATTGCCACATCAATTTCCCCGAGCTGGCTGCTCGCATGCCCGAAATCCTGGCCAAGATGGCCGACAACAAGGTCACCCACGCGTTGTGCGTGTCGGTGGATTTGCCGGATTTCCCCCAGGTGCTGGCGCTGGCCCACGAGTATCCGCATATCTACGCCTCGGTCGGCGTGCATCCGGACTATGAAGACACGCCCGAACCGAGCGTCGAACAGCTGGTGGAGCTGTCCAACGATCCGAAGATCATCGCCATCGGCGAGACCGGGCTGGATTATTTCCGCCTGCAAGGCGATCTGGAATGGCAGCGCGAGCGCTTCCGCACTCACATCAAAGCATCAAGAATCACGCGTAAGCCCTTGATTATTCACACCCGCAGCGCCAGCGAGGACACCGTCCGCATCATGCGCGAAGAGGGTGCGGGCACGGAGGCTGGCGGCGTGGCCGGCGTCATGCACTGCTTTACCGAGTCGCTGGAAGTGGCGCGCGCGGCGATCGACATGGGTTTCTACATCTCATTCTCCGGCATCGTGACCTTCAAGAGCGCCAAGGACCTGCAGGCGGTGGCGCTGGAAGTGCCGCTCGAGCGCATCCTGATCGAGACCGATTCGCCCTACCTGGCGCCGATGCCGCACCGGGGCAAGATGAACGAGCCGGGTTTCGTCGCCCACGTCGGCGAGTACATCGCCAAGCTCAAGGGCATCCCGGTGGAGCAGGTCGCCGAACAGACGAGCGCCAATTTCTTTAAATTATTCAACGTGGTAGCGTGACTTTCTCATGTTGATTCTATCCAAGAGGCGCCTGCTGTTGACCATGCTGGCATGCGCCTTGGCCGCGCCGGCCATGGCCGCCGAGCAGAGCGATGACGAAGTCGACTTCTTCCGCGCGGCCCAGCTGAACAACACTTCCGGCATCAAGAAGCTGCTGGCGCGCGGCGTCAGCCCAAACCTGCGCGAGCCGGCCGGCGAGACCGCCCTGATCGTCGCCATGCGCTACGAAGCCTACGACGTGGCCAGGATATTGATGGACCAGCCCGGCATCGACCTCGAAGCCAAGGCGCCCAACGGCAACACGGCGCTGATGATGGCGGCGTTCCGCCAGAACAAGGCGGTGGTGCTGGACATGATCAAGCGCGGCGCCCAGGTGAACCAGAAAGGCTGGACCGCGCTGCACTACGCGGCCGCCGCCGGCAGCGTCGAGGTCACCCAGCTGCTGCTGGACAACTACGCCTACATCGACGCCGAAGCGCCGTCCGGCATGACGCCGTTGATGATCGCCGCCCGCGAAGGCCAGGAGAAAGTCGTCGAACTGCTGCTGGAGCAGGGCGCCGACGCCTCGCTGATAGACGGCGGCTTCCACCTGACCGCCGCCGAATTCGCGACCAAGGCCGACAAGCCCTGGATCGCCAAGACCATCAACGCCCACCTGGCCGCCAAGGCCAAGCGCTAGCTGTCCGGCAGCTACAGGCTGGCCAGGAAATCGTGGATGTGAGCCGAACTGGTCGACGGTTCGCTCAGGTGCGGACAGTGGCCGGTATTGTCGATCACTTGCAGCCGGCTGCGCGGCAGGTGCGCATGCAGATAGTCGCCAACCTTGCGCGGCGCGATCAGGTCGTCGCTGCACTGCAGGATCAGGGCCGGTACGGTGGACTTGGGCAAGTCCGCGCGATGGTCGGCGGTGAACGTGACCCGGGCAAAATGTTTGGCGATAGTTTGGTCGTTGCGCTCGAAGCGGTTCAGCAACTCCATGGAGAGCGCGGGAAACCGCGGCGCGCCCATGATGGCCGGGGCCATCTTTTTTATCCACGTCAGATAGTTTTCTTCCATCAGTTGCAGCAATCCTTCAATGTCTTCGGGATTGTAGCCGCCGACGTAGTCGTCATCGTTGATGTAGCAGGCGGACGGTCCGATCATGACCTGTCCGGCGAACCGCTCCGGCGCCTCGATCGAAGCCAGCATGCCGATCATCGCGCTGACCGAGTGGCCGACGAAGATCACCGGCCCGGTGGCGCAGGCCTCGATGACATCGAGGATGTCATTGGCGTGGCCGTGCAGGCTGCCGTATTTCTCGTGATCGTAGGCGCTCAGGTCGGATTCGCCGCAACCGACCAGGTCCAGCAGTATGACCTGGTAGCGCTCGGCGAACGCCGGCGCCAGGAAGCGCCACATCTGCTGGTCGCAGCCGTAGCCGTGCGCGAACATGATGGTTTTCGGACCGGAGCCCAGGCAGTGCACATTGTTCCGGCGTTGAATGGTCATGAAGTTTCCGGAGGTTATGGTGGCGCTAGTATAGACACCAATGGCGGCTGGTGCTTGGCTTTTCAACAACGCCCGAATTGACGGGTTTTTGGGCTCCAGTTCCCAGCTTGGCGGGTCAACATTGTTGACGATAATGGCTCCAGTGCATTGCTCCCAGACACAATGCGCATCAACCAAGGATACCCATGCTGAACGAACGCGAGATTGAAAGCTGCTATCTGGGGCAATTCATTCCAGTCCACTACCATCACAACATGCTGATGGATCAAAACCGCATGCACGGCTTCAAGTCGGCGATCGATTACGCGGTCAAGCCCGGCGCCAAGGTGCTGGAATTGGGCGGCGGCACCGGCGTGCTGTCGTGGTTCGCGGCGGCCAAGGCGGACAAGGTCTATTGCGTCGAGTTCAATCCCGACATGGTCAAGGAAGCGCGCAAGATGCTGGCGCTGAACCCCAACGGCGAAAAAGTCGAGGTGGTGCACGCCGACGCCTTCGAATACCTGCCGCCGGAACCGGTCGACGTCGTCATCTGCGAGATGATCCACGTCGGCATGCTGCGCGAAAAACAGGTCGAAGTCATCGAATCGTTCAAGCGCCGCTATACCGAGCGCTTCGGCGGCCCGCTGCCGGTGTTCCTGCCGGAAGCCGTCATCATGGCGGTGCAGCCGCTGCAGCAGGAATACGATTTCGAAGGTTTCTACGCGCCCATCGTGCAGTTTCAGGAAACCACCGTCATCTATCCCGGCACCGTGGAAATGGCGCAGCCGGCCGTCTACAGCATCATCGACTTCAACCAGCCCAACGAGCTGACCTATTCGTGGCAGGGCAAGTTCGTGGTCGAACGCAGCGGCGAGATCAACGCCATGCGCTTCGTCACCAAGAACATCCTGGCCGTGGTGAGCGAGCGGTCATCCACCATCGACTGGCTGAACCACTATATGACCTTGCCTCTGGCCACGCCGGTCCAGGCGCGCGAGGGCGACGTGCTGCAGGTCACTTTCCAGTACCGCGCCGGCGGTTCGATCCCGTCGCTGCAGGCTTCGCTGCGCGCCGACATCCTCTACGAGGCGGCAATGCAGCCCTTTCAATCTGTTCCCGCCTACGCGTAAATAGTCCCCACGAAGGTCGTTCCGCAGCGTATATTTCGTCTTTTGCACAGAGAAATATATGGAACAGAACGACCAGCGCTACCTCATCCAGCAGAACAAGATCGCCGACGGCGACACCAAGCCGCCCGTGTTTGCCAAAGTCATGCGCAGCAAGGAAGGCGTGTTCGAAGGCGTTTCCTTCATCAAATCCAAGGAAAAAGCGTCGATCCTGACCATCGAGCAGGCCAACCAAGCCATCGAATGGGCGGCCAAGAAGAAACCGAACGCCCACGAATACGTCACCAAGATCATCTGCGTCGGCCAGTAATCTCCATTCATCCGCGAATTCCCGCGATTGATCGCGCTTTTCTGCAGTTGGTCGCATGGCAATTGCCCGTCGCCGGCCAGCGCATTACAGTGATAGCATTGACAACGCATTAACTGACTCGGGAGCATCTCATGCTGGGATTCGTGCTGTGGCTGGTTCTGTTATTCCTGTGCTGGCCGCTGGCTTTGCTGGCGCTGGTGCTGTATCCGCTGCTCTGGCTGATCAGCCTGCCGTTCCGCCTGATCGGCATCGGCGTCGAGGGCGTGTTCGAGTTGCTGCGCGCCGTCGTCATGCTGCCGGCGCGCATACTGCGCGGCTCGCCCCGTTAAAAGTCGACCAGGAATCCCGCTCCCAGGGATTTCTGCGAATAGTTGTAGTCGATCAGGCTTTGGCCGTAGCCGGTGAACGCCTGCAAATACCCCTTCAGGTTGGCCGACAGCGGGAACGCCCATCCGGCCTGCAGGGCGCCGTGGCGGGTCGAAAAATTCCTCCGCGCCATCAGCGAGACTTCGTGGCCGTTGCTGCGGTAGCTCAGATTCAGGTCGCCGTGGCCCAGATAGTCGGTGATGTCGATGTTGTCGTTGTCCGAACGGGCGTTGTCCAGCCGCTTCCACAGGCGCAATTGCGCGGCGAACTTGCCGTGTTCCGCCCCCACCTCCGCATAAACCCGGTTCCAGCTGCGCGACAGCGTGGACGTCTGCCCGTTCGACTGGTGCACCATGCCCAGGGTCAGGTAGCGGATGTCCAGCGCGCTGCCCAGTGCCAGGCTCAGCGGCGTGGTCAGCATCAGTTCCGGCTGGTAGTTGGTCTCGCGGAAGGGGCTGGAGGCGGCGCGGTTGTACGCTTGCCAGAAGCTGTTCTGGGTGTAGCCGAACCACAGGTCGACCGGCGTATTGAGCATCTGTTCGATCAACTTCATCTTGAAGCTGAGCTGGTAAGTCAGTTCCACGTGCTTGGACTTGACGCCGGCCGGCGTGAAATCCTCAAAAGGCCCATCGTTGGAGCTGGTGCTGTAGTTGGCCAGCAGCAGGTAGGTGTCGCGATGGGGGCGGAAATTGAACACGCCGCGCTTGGCCGAGCGGTCCAGCTCCCACCATTGCACCATGC
This sequence comes from Duganella sp. LjRoot269, assembly GCF_964254095.1. Classification (NCBI taxonomy): domain Bacteria; kingdom Pseudomonadati; phylum Pseudomonadota; class Betaproteobacteria; order Burkholderiales; family Oxalobacteraceae; genus Duganella; species Duganella sp. LjRoot269. Next base: position 3,851,063 of record NZ_CAXUSL020000001.1, read on the forward strand.
GCGACACCGTGTCTTCCGGCGGAATCGTGGTGATGGCCGCCAGTTTGGAAGGCAGCTTGGGCTCGGCCGGAGGGTCTGCCGGCTGCGTCGCTTGCGTGGGCGCCGCCGAGGATGGCTGGGTGATCGCCGTCACCAGCGCGCTGGTCTTGCCGGGATCGGGTTTGCCGACCGCGTTGCCGCCGGCGGCGGTGACGGCGGGCCCGGTTTTCGACAGGCCGTCATAGCAGGCCAGGCGCGCGCTGGCGTCGCCGAGCAGCGCGCAGCGTTCCAGCCGCATCTCCAGGTCGGAGGCTTGCGGTGATGCGGCTTGGGCCAGGGCCAGGCCAGGGGCCACGCCCAAGGTCAGGATAAATGAGATTTTCGGTCGAAGCGGCATGCAGATTTTCCAGGTGATGTAAGCTATACAGGTTGCTGTTTGTTCCACAGACTATATTACTTGCCTCTAGTCATGTCGCACGCTAAGGCAGCACTTGAATTCGCCATAAACCGCCGCACCTGCATCCAACAGAATTGTGTTCAAGGAGAATTGTGATGACCCGCAAGACCCCCATCGAGCGTTACCGCAACATTGGCATTAGCGCCCACATCGACGCTGGCAAGACCACGACCACGGAGCGCATCCTGTTTTACACCGGCGTCAACCATAAAATCGGTGAGGTACATAACGGTGCCGCGACGATGGACTGGATGGAGCAGGAACAGGAACGCGGGATCACCATCACGTCGGCCGCCACCACCGCCTTCTGGAAAGGCATGGCCGGCAATTTCGCCGAACACCGTATCAACATCATCGACACCCCGGGCCACGTCGACTTCACCATCGAAGTCGAGCGCTCGATGCGGGTGCTGGACGGCGCCGTCATGGTGTATGACGCCGTGGGCGGCGTGCAGCCGCAGTCGGAAACCGTGTGGCGCCAGGCGAACAAGTACAAGGTGCCGCGCATCGCCTTCATCAACAAGATGGACCGCGTGGGCGCCGACTTCTTCCGCGTGCGCGAGCAGATCGCCACGCGGCTGAAGGGCGCCGCCATTCCGATCCAGATACCGCTGGGCGCAGAGGACAATTTCCACGGCGTGGTCGACCTGGTCAAGATGCGCGCCATCAACTGGGATGACGAGAGCCTGGGCGTCAAGTTCACCTACGAGGACATTCCGGAGCACCTGAAGGCGCTGGCGCAGGAGTGGCACGACAAGATGGTCGAGGCCGCCGCCGAAGGCTCGCCCGGGTTGCTGGAAAAATACCTGGACGGTGGCGTGCTGACCGAGGAGGAAATCAAGGCCGGGCTGCGCCAGCGCACCATCCGCAACGAGATCGTGCCGATGCTGGCCGGCAGCGCGTTCAAGAACCGCGGCGTGCAGGCCATGCTGGACGCGGTGGTCGAGTATCTGCCGTCGCCGGTGGACGTGCCGGCGATCGCCGGTACCGACGAGGACGATAATCCGATCGAACGCCATCCGAACGACAGCGATCCGTTCTCGGCGCTGGCGTTCAAGATCATGACCGACCCGTTCGTCGGCCAGCTGACGTTCTTCCGCGTGTATTCGGGCGTGGTCAATTCCGGCGACACGGTCTACAACCCGACCAAGAGCCAGAAGGAGCGGCTGGGCCGGATCCTGCAGATGCATGCCAACGAGCGCAAGGAGATCAAGGAAGTCTATGCCGGCGACATCGCGGCGGCGGTCGGGCTGAAAGGCGTGACCACCGGCGATACGCTCAGTTCGCCCGATCACGTGATCGTGCTGGAAAAGATGATCTTCCCGGAACCGGTGATTTCGCAGGCGGTGGAGCCGAAGACCAAGGCTGACCAGGAAAAGATGGGCATCGCCCTGAACCGGCTGGCGCAGGAAGACCCGTCGTTCCGCGTGCACACGGACGAGGAATCGGGCCAGACCATCATGTCCGGCATGGGCGAGCTGCACCTGGAGATTCTGGTGGACCGCATGCGGCGCGAGTTCAGCGTCGAGGCGACGGTGGGCAAGCCGCAGGTGGCCTATCGTGAAACCATCCAGCGCACGGCCAGCGACATCGAAGGCAAGTTCGTCAAGCAGTCGGGCGGACGGGGCCAGTACGGCCACGTGGTGCTGACCCTGGAGCCGCTGGAGCCGGGCAAGGGTTACCAGTTCGTCGACGCCATCAAGGGCGGCGTGGTGCCGCGCGAGTTCATTCCGGCCGTCGACAAGGGCGTGCAGGAAACCTTGCGCAGCGGCGTGCTGGCCGGCTATCCGGTGGTGGACGTCAAGGTCACGCTGACGTTCGGCTCGTACCACGACGTGGACTCGAACGAAAACGCCTTCCGCATGGCCGGCTCGATGGCCTTCAAGGACGGCATGAAGCGCGCCGATCCCGTGCTGCTGGAGCCGATGATGCAGGTGGAAGTGGAAACGCCGGAAGAGTTCATGGGCAACGCCATGGGCGACCTGACGGCGCGGCGCGGCATGGTGCAGGGCATGGACGAGATCCCGGGCGGCGGCGGCAAGATCATCCGCGCGCTGGTGCCTTTGGCCGAGATGTTCGGCTACTCGACCACGCTGCGTTCACTGACGCAGGGCCGGGCGACGTACACGATGGAGTTCAAGCACTACGCCGCCGTGCCGAAGCACATTCTGGACCAGGTCGCCGTCAAGGGCCGTTAGTCGAAGACCTTCAGCTTGAGCTGGACGGAAATGGCGCCGTAGAGCCGGTCCTTATAGGTCGGCACGATGGCGACATTGACGCCCACGCTCTTGTATTCGAAGCTGGCGGTGGGGATCGCCGCCAGGAACCAGCCGCCGTCGCGCATCTTCGGGTAGCCGTTGAAGCCGCCCGCCACCGCGCCCAGCCGCACCGGGCCGATTTTCCACGGCTGGTAGTACAAGCCCACATAATTGGAGTAGCCGCGGTCGCTGTTGTAGAAGCGGCCGGCCGTGGCCGACGCCACCGTCGAAAAGCGGTACTCGCCGCCCAGGCCGGGATTGCTGTCGTTCAGGCCCTTGTCGCGCTGGAAGTGGTAGGAGTAGAAGCCGCCGTTCAGCCACACTTCCTTCAGCGGCGCCGATTCGATGGTTTCAAAGGTGTCGGCCGCCGCCGCACCGGACAGGCAGGCCAGCAGCACCGCGCCGGCAATACGCAAACTTTTGATCATCCGAAGCTTTCTTCGTCATGTTGAGGACGACGGATTATAGCGTCCCGGTGGAGGCCGTAGGCTTCCGGCCACTTGGCCGGCAGGTGCCAGGTGCCGAACACGCGGTCGAGGAAGGGCAGGGTCGACGCGAAGTTGCGGTCCAGCGGCGCGACGCTGGTGTGGTGCCAGTGATGGAAGGCCGGCGTGGCGATGATCGATTCCAGCGGGCCGAGACGGACCCGCAAGTTCGAATGGATGAAAAATCCCCATGCCGTGCCGATGACGATGACCAGCGCCGGCGCCGCGCTGCCGCCCGCGCTGGCGCCGGCCAGGCCGAGGACGTACAGCGGCGTCATGCCGAACAGGCGGGTGACGATCATGTCCACCGGATGCGCATGCGTGTTGATCAGGAAGTACAGGTGCTCAGGCTTGTGATGCACCGAATGGAAATGCCACAGCCACGGCAAGCGGTGGCTCAGGCGATGCCCCCAGTAAAAGCCGGTTTCCGCGATCAGCATCGACAGCGGCAGCTTGACCGCCAAGGGCAGCGCGCCCATGGCGGCGGGCACGGCGACCGGCAGCACCGCTTGCGCGGCCACGGCCACCACCGCCATCAGCGCGCCGAGGATGGCGGCCGGCAGCAGGCTGTTGAGGAAATACAGGCCGAGATTGAGCGCCAGCGCGCGCCGTGTCAGTCGCGCCTTGCGCACCGCCAGCCAGCGTTCCAGCGGCACGAATACCAGCGACAGCAGCACCAGCCACAGGCACAGCCGCGCGACGTTGACGGCGAAGGTGGGCAGGTAGGCGAGGATGTCGTTTATCAGTGTCATGGCTGGAATGATAGCGGAAAAGAAAATGCCGGACGCGTGCGTCCGGCATCGGTTGCGGCTGACAGTATATTACGCAGCCTTGGCTTTGCGGCGGCGCGCGGCGAAACCAACCAGGCCCAGACCCAGGCCCAGCATGCCCCAGGTCTGCGGCTCAGGTACAGCGGCGGTCATCGACACGCCATCCAGCAGCGAGAACGGCGGCACGCCTGCAGGCGTGCCCACGGCCAGGAAGCTCAGCAGTTCGCTGGTGCCGGTCGCGGTGAAGGTGAAGGTTTCCTTCTGCCAGCCGGTGAAGCCGTGGTTGACGTTGTTCTTCACGGCGGTCGACTGGGTTTCGCCGCCCAGCGAGACTTTCCACTGTTCGGTGGTGGCGCCGTTGAAACCGGACTGCTGGGCGCCGGCCCAGTAGAAGGTCAGGTTGTACTGCTGGCCGGCCACCAGGCCGTTGACCGTCTGCGACAGCGGAGCGACTTCAAACGCGCCGTCGGAGGCGACGAAATTGCCGCCGACCGGGCTGGCCTGCAGGCCATTGGCCGAACCATTGTTCGGGCCCCACAATTGCAGGTTGCCGTAGCTGCCGGGCGTGCCGCCGTGATCGACGTTAGAGCCGCTGAACAGGAAGTTGTAGCCGGCCGTGGTCCAGCCTTGCAGCTGATGGCCGCCCCAGTTGATCTGGCCGTAGTCGCCGGATTCGAAATTGCCGTTGACGATCAGCTCGGTGGATGCGCTGGCAACGCCGCTGCACAGGGCAGCGGCGGCGGTAACGGCCAGCAGTAAGGATTTCAAACGCATAGATGGCTCCTGATAAAGTTCACTAATTAAAAAGCAAGAACTTGCCTGAGCGACATTATGCTCAAGAATAGTTTTTTTAGGAATATTTTTAATTTGTAAAGTAAGTTGCCACTAGTTTAAGTCTTATGCTAAAAATTGGAAGCGCTGCCACGGCGGCCTGAGCAAACCGCGCCCGTCAGATCGTCATGCGCCAGTTGCGCCGGTAGGCATACGCCATAGCGAGCCAGAACACGCCGGTGAAGGCCGCCGCGAAGGCCACGGACGCCACCCAGGGACCGAAAAGCGGTGCCAGCGGGCGGCTGAAAACATGGGCATACAGCGGCGCCATGACCCCGCTGCCTTCAATCACGCAAGTCGCGATCCACGATCCGGCGTAGGCGGCGATGGCGTTCACGCCCATCGCGCGGCCCAGCGCCGGCCAGCCGCGCACATCGATCAACTGGTGCGCCAGCGCAATGGCCAACATGCCGAAGCCGCCGGTCCACAGCGCGAACGAGGAAGTCCACAACTGCTTGTTCAACGGCAGTGCCAGCGACCACAGGCCGCCGAGCAGCATCGCCGCCGCGCCGGCCAGCGCCAGGTTGCGGGTCTGTCCCTTGCGCAGCCAGTCGCCGGCGCGCAGGCCGAGGATCACCGTGGCCAGCGACGGCAGCGTGCCCAGGATGCCCTCGGGATCGTGGCCGATGCCGGTGGCGGCGTCGTACTGGTAGGCCAGGTGGCCCAGCAAGGCGCTGTCGATGCGGTCCGCCAGGTTCAGGCCGGGCTCCAGCGATCCGCCGGCGGTCAGCAGCGCCCAGTAGCCGAGCAGGATGGCCGCGCATATCGCCCACTGTGCGCGGGCGCTGCGCACATGGATCGTCAGCAGCGCCGCCGCGGCGAAGCAGATGCCCGTCCTTTGCAGCACGCCGAACAGGCGGAAGCCCCGTCCATTCAGCAGCAGCATCGCCACCACGTGCAGCGCAAGGCCCAGCAGCACGATGCGCACGGCGCGCAGCAGCACGGCGCGCGTCAACGGCGCCGTGGCCGCTCCTGCATCCAGGCGAGGGCTGAGCGCCAGGTTGATGGACACGCCCACGATCAACAGGAAGACGGGGAATATGAAGTCGGGCGGCGTGCAGCCGTGCCATTCGGCGTGTTCCAGCCAGGGGTAGACGTGCGACCAGTCGCCGGCGTCGTTCACCAGCAGCATGGCGGCCACCGTCAGGCCGCGCACTGCGTCGATAGAATTGATGCGCATAGATTTTTAAGTTTATAGCTGCAGTTTGATATGCATGCGGTTGAGAACTGCTGCCAGCGCCATGACGATAACGGCATAGGCGGCGGCCCAGAGCAGGCCGGGCCAGCCTGCGCCCAGCACGGCGGGAAACGACAGATGCAGATACTGCATCAGCGCGTAGACGATGTAGGGAATGATGTAGGTCAGCAGCGGATTGGCGGCGGCCGGGCGCACCAGCGCGGTCCAGCGCTGCCGCCGCTGGACGTCCACCAGCCAGTACAGCGCCGCAAACAGCAGCACGCAGATGGCGGAACTGTACAGGGCCCAGCTGGGCGTGGCGTCGATCTTGGAGACGTGGAAGGCAGGGCGCAGCAAGAAGGCGATGACCGCCAGCACGGCGGCCAGCGCCGCCGCCATGCCGAATGCTCGGCCGGCCCGCCCGCCATCGCCGAAGAAGATCAGCGCCGTCAGCAGCCCGCACAAGGCGATCGACGTGTGCACCGCGTTCTCGGCCTGGGCGCCAAACCACGACGGTGCCGCCACGGTGCGGGCCAGGCAGTAATACGCCGCACAGCCCAGCACCAGCAGGGCCACCGCCACCAGACTGCCGCGCGTCAGCCGGAATGCCACGCTGGCGTACAGGTAGGCCCAGCCGATCAGTCCCAATATGCCCCACCACTGCGGCGCCAGCCGCAGGCTGCCGTCCGGGCCTCCCCGGAAAGCCAGCGCCAGCGCGACCAGACCGGCCGCGCCGAGCAGGCGCAAACCGATTGCCAGCGCCTTGTTTTCGAACCGGTACACCGCCCATACCAGGATCGCACAGACGTAGAACAGCAGCGACCACACATGGATGGACATGCCCATCGCCGCCTCGTTGTAGCCTTCCTCGGCATTGACCATGAAGACACCCAGCACCAGCAGGCCGGCGGCGCGCGACAGCATGTGGCGCCACTGCCGCCACGTGGAGTCGCCCGCCGCCAACCGCTGCGCCGCGGCGAACGGGATCGACATGCCGACGATGAACAGGAACGCCGGGAACACGACGTCGGGGAAGGTCATGCCGTCCATGCCGGCCGGGGCGTGATCCATCCAGGCCGGCACGCCGCGCACGCCGGCCAGCGCGTTCACGAAGATCATGACCAGTATGGTGATGCCCCGGAAGGCATCGATCGCCAGCACCCGTTGTGGTTTAGAGTTTGCCACGCAAGCCCAGATAGTATTGACGGCCGTTCGAGTACGATGCGATAGGCTGGTCCTTGTTCATGCCGTAGTAGCGCAGCACGGCGTTGTTCAGGTTCAGCGCATCGAAGGTGACCGACAGGTTCTCGTTGATCTTGTAGCTGACCGACGCCGCCAGGTTGCCGGTGCCCGCCATCACCTGCGGGAAGCTGTTGTACAAGCCGCCGGAGAAGCTGGAACGGTAGGTGTAGGCCAGGCGCGCGCTCAGCTTGTCGTCCTCGTAGTAAGTCTCGGCATTGTAGGTGTTTTTGGAATTGCCCACCACCGCCAGTCCGTCGTCCGCCTTGCCGTCGGTGTAGGTGTAGTTCAGCACCACGCCGACGCCGCCGAACAGGTCCTGCTGGTAGGCCAGCTCCGCGCCCTTGTTCTTGGCGCCGATGTTGGTCGGCGACGAGATCGTGTAGCTGTCGAAGCGCTTGAACGAGTTGTTGAAGTAGGTGAGGTTGGCCGTGCCGTAGGTGACGTAGGACGACATGTCCATGTAGAACAGGCCGGCCGACAGCAGGGACTTCGGCGAGAAGTACCACTCCAGCGCCGCGTCGTAGTTGGTCGAGCGGACCGGCTTCAGGTTCGGGTTGCCGCTGCTGCCGGTCAGGTTGGTGTCGTTCAGCGTGACGGCGCCCACCATCGCGCTGTAGTCGGCGCGGGCCATGGTCTTGGCCACGGCGAAGCGGCCCACCAGCGTCGGCGAAAGGTCGACCTTGACGTTCGCGCTAGGCAGCACGTCGTTGTAGCCGCGCTGGTTCAGGGTCGGCGTGTAGACGCCGTTGACGTTGTTCTGGCCGATCGGATTGTCGCCGCCCGGGATGTTGGTGATCGTCGCCTGGTTGGTGTGCACGTAGCGCAGGCCGACGTTGCCGCGCCAGCCGTCGCCGGCCAGGTTGACCATGCCGTAGACGGCGCTGGTCTTCTCCTTGACATCCATCTCGCCGGCCCAGTTCTCGGTATTCGGGCCGCCGGCCAGGTCGTACCTGGTGGCCCAGGCCGCGATGTTGGCGGGGCTGATCTGCCACACGTTGCGCAGGAAGCCGCCGCTGCCGGAAATGCCGTTGCCGAAGTTGGATGGATACGTCGCGCCATCCCACACCGGCAGCGGCGCCGACGTGGTGCCGTCGCACACGGCGCAGCTGCGGTTCTCGGGCTGGCTGACGTTGCGGTGGTGCTCGGCGTAGCGCACGCCGAACTTGGCCGACTCCATGACGCCCTTGTCCAGTTTCAGTTCGCCGTCAAGCTGGCCGTATTTTTCCGTATCCAGCGTGACCACGTGCGAGCCCCAGGCGGAGGCGGTCACGTAGTTGGTGAACTTGGAAGTGTCTGCGCCAGGGAAGGATATCGTCGCCGGCAACATGCCGTTCAGCGTGTAGCTAGAGCCGGCGCCGGTCAGGCCTGCCTCGTAGCCGATATCGGCCGGGGTCTTGCCGGTGCCGCGCGTGTAGCCCGCGCTGCCGGTGATGCGCAAGTCCTGGTTGACCTTGTAGGCGCCATCGAGATCGATGTAGGCCGAGGAGGACGAGGAGCCGGGACGATAGATCTGGTCGCCGAAGGCCGAGTACAGCGACGAATTGTACGGCTTCGTGGCGCTGACCGCCGGGTACTGCGAGGCCGGTATCGTGGCCGACACCAGCGTGCCGCTCCTGACCGTGTAGGCCGACGGTACCACGCCGACGGAGGCGCCGGTGTCCGGATCGGTGGCGTTCAGGTTGCCGGCGATGTTGTTGTAGAAGCTGCGGTTGTAGTTGGCCGCGTCCAGCTGCGAGCTGAAGCCGTTGATGTCGAAGCTGAAGTCTCTGCTCGGCTTGAACTGCAGGTCGATGGCGCCGCCGGTGCGCTTGCGGGTCTGTTCGAACAGCGAGGCGCTGATGCCGGCCGGCGCCAGTACGCCCGCCAGTTCGGGGTGCGCCTTGGCGGCGTTGCTCTCGGCGTCGATCGGCGCATAGCCGTAGAACTCCTGGCCGTCGCGGCGCTCGTGGCGTTTTTCCGAGAACAGCTGCAGCAGCACGCCGAAGGTCCTGGCGTCGTTCTTCCAGCCGATCAGCGCATTCAGTTGCGGGTCGGTCTTGCCCGGCAGGTCGGCGCGGATCGCCTGGACCGAGGCTTCCAGCGTCAGCTGCTTCTTGAAATCGAGCGGCTTGCGGGTTTCGATATTGACCGAGCCGGCCACGCCGCCTTCGACCATGTCGGCCTGCTGGCTTTTCTGGACCGTGACGGCACTGACGATTTCCGACGGCAGCAGCGCGTAGCTGACGCTGCGCCCGACGGCGCCCGCCTGGTCCAGCACGAACCAGTCGCCGGTGCCGATGGTGTGGCCGTTGACCAGCGTTTGCGTCAGGCTGGAGCTGGTGCCGCGGATGCTGACGCGGTCGTTCTCGGCGAAGCCGCCTTCGCCGCCGGCAGAGGAGGAGATGTTCACGCCCGGCACGCGCTGGATGGCGTCGGCCACGTTCTTGTCCGGCATCTTGCCGATGTCCTCGGCCGATACCACTTCGGACAGCGTGTCGCTGTTGCGCTTGCGCGTGAGCGCCTGCTGCAGGGAGGCGCGGATGCCGGTCACCACAACCTGTTCCATCGGCTGGCCGTCGGCCGCGGCCTGCTGTGCCAGCGCCGGCGACGATGCGCACGTCACCATCGACGCCAGCATCAATGCCACAGCCGACGCGATAGGCGTCGGCACCGTTTTCATCCCTGCTTTGCTGTCCATCTACTCTCCCTTGTATTGATTGGATTTATTCGAACTACTGTTGCCGGATTCTCCACAGTCTTCCTTAAGCAAATCCAAAAGAAACCTTAACGTTTGCCTAAGGCTGTGGCGCGCAGGCGATTGACACATCGGCAAGAAGATGCGTAGATACGGACTTCACGCAGTGGAGCAAAGAGTCATGAAGATATGCCTGGTCGAGGACGACCTGGAGTTGGGCAAGGCGCTGCAATCGGCCTTGCAGGACGCGGGACAGGAAGTTGTATGGGTGCGCCGCGCCGGCGACGCCCGTCGTTGGGTCGAGACCGAGCCGTTCGATGCGGTGCTGCTGGACCTCGGCCTGCCCGATGGGAACGGCATCGATGTGCTGCGCGACCTGCGCGCCGCAGGCCACACGCTGCCCATCCTCGTCATCACCGCGCGCGACAGCCTGGAGGACCGCCTCAACGGCCTCGATCGCGGCGCCGACGATTACCTGGTCAAGCCTTTCGTCGTCACCGAATTGCTGGCGCGGCTGCGCGCGGTGCTGCGGCGGTCCACCGGCTGGAGCGAATCGGGCGAGCCGGTATGGAAGGTCAAGGACCTGGTGTTGGATGACAAGCGCATGCTGCTGACACGAGCGGGAACCAATGTGGTCTTGTCGAAAACCGAATTCGCCTTGCTGCATGCGCTGATGCGCTACCCGGACCGGGTGCTGACCCGGCGCGAGCTGGAGTCGCGCGCGCTGCCGCACAGCGAAGGCGCGGCGCTGGACGTGCACATGTCGCACCTGCGCCAGAAGATCGGCGAAGGCTATATCCGCACCGTGCGCGGCGTCGGCTACGTGGTCGACAAATGAACAGCCGATGAAGAATCGCTCGCTGTTCCGCCGCCTGCTGCTGGGCTTCATCTCGGTGATGCTGCTGGTGTGGCTGGCCAATCTGGCGCTGGACGTCTACGAAACCCGCACCGCCAAGCGGCGCGACATGCAGCGCGAACTGCGTGCCAGCGCCTTGCGCATCCTGGTCGTGATGCAGACCATCGGCGAGCGGCCGCCGGAACAGATCCAGCCCGTCGTGCGCAAGATGGAAGGGCTGCACTATGCACTCTACAAGGAACTTGGCTGGTACATTCCGGCGCTGCAGACCCAGGTCTGGAAGCGCGGCCAGTTGGTTTATGCATCGCCGGACCCGGGCCTGCCGCCGACCGACGCCGCCGCCGGCCCGTACGGCCAGCCGCTGCGGGAAGGCTGGGTCGTCTCGGTGGAGGACGATCCCGCGACCGGCGTCACCGTGCGCATGGCAACGGAGGTGATCGGCGAGTGGATGCTGCAGGTGTCGAGCATCGGCTACTACTTCGCGCCGCTGCTGTTCAGCATTCCCTTCCTGTTGCTGCCGGCGTGGTTCATCATCCGCGTCGGCCTGCGTCCCCTGAAGTCCATCGTCGGCGAGATCGAGGAGCGTTCGGCGACGGACCTGTCGCCGCTGGCGGCGTCGCCGTACCAGGAGCTGTCGCCGCTGGTCGGCTCCGTCAACAAGTTGATGGAGCGGCTGACCGAGCGCCTGGAGCGCGAACAGGAATTCCTGGTCGACGCCGCGCACGAGCTGAAAACACCGCTGTCCATCATCCAGATCAACGCCGATACACTGACCACTACACGGACAGTACAGCGCGTGGAACAGGCGGGGGAGGGCCTGCGCGCAGGCGTGCAGCGCGCCACCCATACAGTGCATCAACTGTTGGCGCTGGCCCGTTCCGGCGGCGACCGCGATCACACCAGCCTGACGCCGCGCGACCTGGTGGAACTGGTGGCCGACCGCCTGGCGCTGGCCGGGCAGATCGCCGCCACGCGCGGCATCGAGATCGAACTGCAGGCGCCCGAGCGCTGCCCGCTGCCCATGCATCTGGAAAGCATGGCCTCGCTGATCGACAACCTGGTCAGCAACGCGGTCAAGTATTCGCCGCTCGGCGGGCGGGTGTCGATCTCCATCGCGGAGCTGGACGGCCGGGTTGCGCTGTCCGTGGCCGACCAGGGGCCGGGCATCCCGGCCGACATGCTGCGCAAGGTGTTTGAACGCTTCTTCCGCCTGCCGGACCAGGACCAGGCGGGCAGCGGCCTGGGCCTGGCCATCGCCGAACGAGCCGCCGCGCGCAACCAGGGCACCATCCGGCTGGACAACCGCGACGACGGCCCCGGCCTGAGGGTACTGGTGGTTTTTGGTACCGGTATCACCTGACGCCCATTCCGCACAATCCCTCTTTCGAGGGTCGTTTTCGTTGCCAATTGGTAGTAAATTTTTAAGTGGATTAACTTATCGACATTTCGTATAGTCAATATCTATTGAATTTATTTAATTAATAAATTTCACGAACATTTGCCGTATGGAATATGATTGCGTTCACCAGGTAAGAATTAAGGAAACAGCATGGAATCCTCAAAGAATGAAATCAGCGTTGCGACGCGTCTCACGGTCGGCTTTGGCATTTTGCTTGCCATGATGCTGGTGCTGACGGTGCTGAGCATCTACAAAGTCAACGCCATCGACGCCAGCCTGCAGCACATCAGCGACGTCAACAACGTCAAGCAGCGCTACGCCATCAACTTCCGGGGCAGTGTGCACGACCGCGCCATCGCATTGCGCGACGTGACGCTGGTGGCCGACGGCGACATCGGCGGCGTCACCGGCCTGATCGACAAGCTGGACGCGGACTATCAGAAATCCGCACAGCCGCTGGACAGCCTGTTCTCCGCCTCCGGCGCCAAGATCGGCAGCGAAGAACGCGACTGGCTGGCCAAGATCAAGCAAAGCGAAAGCCGCACCACGCCGATGATCAAGAAGATTATCGACACCCGCCGCGCCGGCGACATCGAAGGCGCCCGCCAGATGATGCTGGCGCAGGCCAAGCCGGCGTTTGTCGAATGGCTGGCCGCCATCAACGGCTTCATCGATCAACAGGAAAAGATGACGGAAGCCGAATCGGAACTGGCGCGCAAGGCCGCGCACAACTTCCAGTCGTTGATGCTGGCGCTGCTGGCCGCGGCCGTGGCCCTCGGCGCGGTGGTGGCATGGCGCGTGACCCAATATCTGCTGCGCGCCCTGGGTGCCGAGCCGGCCGAAGTGAAGGCGCTGGCCAACGCCGTCGATCGCGGCGAGCTGTATCACAACGTCGACCTGCGCGATGGCGACAGGGACAGCATCATGGCCGTGCTGGTAAAAATGAGCGGCAACCTGCGCACCACCGTCACCGAAGTACATGAAAGCGCCAACGCCGTCAGCGACATCAGCGGCCAGATCTCCGAGCGCAACCAGCACCTGTCCGGCCGCACCGAAGACCAGGCCAGCTCGCTGGAAGAAACCGCGTCGGCGATGGAACAGCTGACCGCCACCGTCAAGCAGAACGCCGACAGCGCCCAGCAAGCCAACACGCTGGCGCAGTGCGCATCCGACATCGCCAGCAAGGGCGGGCAGATCGTCGAGGAAGTCGTGGTCACGATGAACTCCATCGACGACTCGTCGCGCAAGATCGTCGACATCATCAGCGTCATCGACGGCATCGCCTTCCAGACCAACATCCTCGCGCTGAACGCCGCGGTGGAGGCGGCGCGCGCCGGCGAACAGGGCCGCGGCTTTGCCGTGGTGGCTTCCGAAGTGCGCAACCTGGCGCAGCGCAGCTCGACGGCGGCGCGCGAAGTCAAGGCGCTGATCGACGAATCGGTCAGCCAGATCCATGCAGGCACCCAGCTGGTGGAGCACGCCGGCACGACCATGCGCGACATCGTCGACAGCGTCAAGAAAGTCAGCGGCATGGTCGAGGCGATCACCACCGCCAGCAACGAGCAGCGCCAGGGCATCGAGGAAGTCAACCGCGCCATTTCGCTGATGGACCAGGTCACGCAGCAGAACGCGGCGCTGGTGGAGCAGGCGGCGGGCGCGGTGCAAACGCTGCAGGACCAGGCCGGACACCTGAACCACGCGGTCGGCGTGTTCAAGACCGAGCCGGCATCGCACCATGCTGCGCCTGCGCGCGGCAAACAGGCCGCCGGCACGCGCCAGCGCGCCATGCTGCCGGCACCGGCGGGTGTGTGATGATGCAGGAGATTATGCTGAGGAATTCCGAGCCGGAGCGCATCGCAGCGCTGCACCAGCTGGGTATCCTGAACACCAACACCAGCGAATATTTTGACGCCGTCACCCGGCTGGTGGCCGAGATGTTCGGCATGTCCGGCGCATACATCTCGCTGATCGACAGCGACCGGCAGTGGATCAAATCGACGGTAGGCTTTTGTCCGCCGCCCAGCGCCAACCAGCGTGACCAGACCTTTTGCGATCATACGATCCGCCAGGGCAGGGTGCTGATGATCGAGGATACGTTGCTCGATCCCCGTTTCGCCAGCAATCCCCTGGTCACCGGTCCGACCGGCGTGCGCTTCTACGCCGGCGCGCCGCTGGTGACGCCGGAAGGCTACGCCATCGGCGCCCTGTGCGTCATCGACACCAAGCCGCGCACCCTGAGCGAGGCCGATCGCGACCGCCTGACCGCGATGGCGGCGCTGGTGATGTCGCACATCATGCTGGGCCGCGCGGTCGGCCATGTGGACTCGGTCAGCGGCATGCCGAACAAATACCAGATGGCCGACGACCTCGACGCGCTCGGCAAGCGCCACGCCGGCCAGCAGCGGGTGCTGGTGGCGATCGACATGCCGGATTCCGCCCGCGCTTTCGAAATCGTCCGCGTGCTCGGCGTCGCCGTCTACGACCAGCTGATACGCGCCGTCGGCGACAGATTGAAGCTGCTGTTCGAGAACCGGGCGCACCTCTATCACTTGACCGACGCGCGCTTCGCCATCCTCTCCAACGACGAGGACACGCAGGGCTTCATCGACTATCTGCAGGGACTGGAAGCGCAATTGCAGGCGCCGCTGCTCAACCTGAATATTCCGCTGAACCTGCCCAGCTTCGGCGGCATCGTCGCCTTCGAGCTGTGCCCGACCGCCGCCAAGGATGCGCCGCGCAAGGCCGCGGCGGCCGTCAACCAGGCCTTGATCAAGCAGCAGCGCTGGAGCGTCTACAACAACGCCGAAGACGAACGGCAGCAGCGCGCCTTCCGCCTGCTGAACGACGTGCAGGCCGGTATCGAGGCCGATCAGTTCCAGCTGGTGTACCAGCCCAAGCACGATCTGGCGAACGGCGCCTGCCTGTCGGCGGAAGCGCTGCTGCGCTGGAATCACGACGAACTGGGACCGATATCGCCTGCCGAGTTCATCCCGCTGGTCGAGAAGACCGCGCTGATCGGTCCCCTGACGCATTGGGTGATACGCACGGCGATCAAGCAGGTATCGGAGTGGCATGCGGATGGTCACCGGGTCAAGGTCGCCATCAATCTGTCGGCCTACAACTTCGAGGAGCCGGACATCGTGCAGCGGCTGTCGGATGTCTGCCGCGAATTCAACGTCGATCCGCGCTACGTGGAGATCGAATGCACCGAAGGCATCTGGATGGAAGGCAGCGGCATCCTGAAAACGCTGCACGACATCCGCGCGCTCGGCATGAGCCTGGCGCTGGACGATTTCGGTACCGGCTACAGCAATTTCGCCTACCTGCAAAAAGTGCCGGCCACGGTGGTCAAGGTCGACCAGTCGCTGATCCGTAACGTCCACGCCAACCCGCGCGACCAGCGCATCGTGCGCTCGCTGATCTCGCTGGCCAGAGAGCTGGATTACCAGGTGGTGGCGGAGGGCGTGGAGACCGAGCAATCGCTGGGCCTGATCCGGGAGTGGGGCTGCCATATCGCGCAGGGCTACCACTTTGCCAAGCCGTTGGCGGCGCCGGCCTTTCTGGCGCACGTGATCCGGTACCGCGACAGCCACAAGGTCGCCGCCTGACTGGAGGCCGCCGTCAAGCGGCCTTTTTTCTTTTGTCATCTTTGCCATATAATCGGGCAATGACAAAACTGAACCGACTTCACGCCCTGATCCTGATCGCGCCGCTGCTGCTGGCCGGTTGCCAATCCACGGCCCAGCGCATCGCCGACTGCAAGGTCGGCGACTGGACCGCCATCGGCCACAAGGATGGCTTGGCAGGCGATCCGCCGGACTACGCCGAGCGCAAGGACTTCTGCGACGATCACGCCAACGACAAGAAGCCTGCCGCCACCGGCTCGGAGGCGCAATACATCAACGGCTGGGCGCAAGGCAACTGGGACCTGTGGTCGGTGCTGGGCCAGAAGGACGGCGCGGCGGGCATGCAGCCGTCGCACTACGACGTCCATGTGGTCGGCGACGAGGTACGCAAGCACAAGACGCCGCTCAACCGTCCGGCCTACGACGCGGGCTGGGCACTAGGGAATTCGGAATACTGGAAAACGCTGGGCCGGCGCGACGGCACGGACGGCAAGCCGCTGTCGCAACGGGAGGCCGCGCGCGCCAAGGCCGCCGCCATGCAACTGCGCTACGACGAAGCCGCGTATGGCGACGGCTGGCAGATCGGCAACCGCACCTTCTGGCAGGACGCCGGCTACACCGACGCCCGCAACGGCACGCCGGACAGCGAGTTCCGCGACCGCGCCTCCGCCGCCCGCAACGCCGGCGTGCAGGTGCAGGAAGAAGCCTACCGCGCCGCGTGGAACGCGGAGATCATCAACTACTGGCGCAATCTCGGCACGCAGGACGCGGTCAGCGGCAAGGACTTCACCGCGCGCGGCAAGGAAGCCCGCGCCAAGGGCCTGAAGATCTACGAAACCGAATATCGCCTGGCGTGGGAGGCGCGCCTGACGGACTACTGGCGCCAGGCCGGCGAGGACGACGGCTACGGCAAGCCCTTCCTGCTGGAAGATCGCATCGCCAACGCCGGCCGCAACGGCGTGTTCGTCATTCCCGCCACGCGCAGCGTGTACACGGCGGCGTGGGAAGAACAGAACGCCAGGTACTGTGTGCCGGACAACGCCTTCGAACGCGGCCGCGCCAACAGCGGCATGGCGGTGGATGTCTGCCGCGCCGAGCTGCGCAACCAGTTGAAGCACGCCTACGTCAGCGGCCAGGACTACGAGGTGGCCGCCGTCAAATACCGCCAGGCCGTCAGCGACGTGAACGAACTGTCGGGCCGCGTACGCGACAACCGCAATCGCCTGGGACGCCTGGAGCGCGAGATTCGCGCCAATCTGGAAGCGAAGGACCGCGTCGTCAACGACGACACGAAAAGGCAGGACGCCCGTCGCGAGCAGGAGCGCCGTGAACTGTCCGACTATATCCAGCGCCTGGAGCGCCAGCTGGACGACGCCCGCCGCTGGGCGGAGCGTCACGACCTGCAAATGCAGCGCCTGCGCCGTGAGATTTACTGATTGAAAGCCTATGGTTGGGCACGCCGGTCATACTTCCGCGCTTGATTTACATCAAGGAATGTCGATGTTTTGAGCCATATCATTGAGATAAGCCGATGACCGGAGGCAATCTCATGAAATATTGGAAATTTGTAGCGCTAGCGATGCTGCTGCTTGGCTTGAGCGGCTGCGGCTATAACGCGATGCAGGCGCAGGACGAACAGATCAAGG
This sequence comes from Duganella sp. LjRoot269, assembly GCF_964254095.1. Classification (NCBI taxonomy): domain Bacteria; kingdom Pseudomonadati; phylum Pseudomonadota; class Betaproteobacteria; order Burkholderiales; family Oxalobacteraceae; genus Duganella; species Duganella sp. LjRoot269. The sequence goes on from NZ_CAXUSL020000001.1 coordinate 3,868,463, forward strand.
CCGGCTGGTCGGAAGTGGTGAATCAGTACCAGCGGCGCGCGGATCTGATTCCCAACCTGGTGAACACCGTCAAAGGCTACGCGTCGCACGAGGCCACCGTGCTGACCGAGGTGACGCAGGCGCGGGCGCGCGTGGGGACGATCCAGGCCACGCCGGAATTGCTCAACGATCCGCAGGCATTCGAGAAATTCCAGCGTGCGCAGGGCGAGCTTTCCGGTGCGCTGTCCCGCTTGCTGGCGGTATCGGAGAACTACCCGCAGCTGAAGGCCGATGCCAACTTTCGCGATTTGCAGGCGCAGCTGGAGGGCACTGAAAACCGCATCACCGTGGCGCGCAACCGGTACATCAAGGCAGTCCAGGACTACAACGTGACCGTGCGTTCCTTCCCCACCAATCTGACGGCGATGGCGTTTGGCTACACGGTCAAGCCCAACTTCAGCGTGGCGGACGAGCGCGCCATCGCGGTGCCGCCCAAGGTCGACTTTTCACCTGCCACGCGTCCACCGCCAAATCCCGCGCCGGGAGGTGGCCAGTGAGAGCGCTTAGTCTTGCAAGAGTCCTGTTGCTTGTCTGCCTGCTGGGCTGGGCGGTCGCCGCTGGTGCGCAGGTCGCTGTGCCGCCGTTGTCGGCGCGGGTGACCGACACGACCGGCACGCTGACCTCGGACCAGAAGGCGTCGCTGGAACAGGTGCTGCAGGACTTCGAAGCGAAGAAGGGCAGCCAGATCGGCGTGCTGATACTTGCCTCCACCGCCCCGGAAACCATCGAGCAGTATTCCCTGCGCGTGGCCGAGCAATGGAAGCTGGGCCGCAAGAAAGTGGATGACGGCGCGTTGCTGATCGTCGCCAAGGACGACCGTACCATGCGGATCGAGGTCGGCTATGGCCTCGAGGGTGTGCTCAACGATGCTGTGTGCAAGCGCATCATCAGTGAGGTCATCACGCCGAAATTCAAGCAGGGCGACTTTTATGGCGGCATTCGCGACGGCATCGACGGCATGCTGCGCGTCGTTGAGGGTGAGCCGTTGCCTGCGCCGGCCCGACCGGCAGCGGATGGCGGCGTGGGATCATACCTGCCTGTGCTGCTGGTCCTGGCGCTGGTCGTGGGCGGCATCCTGCGCGCGTTGCTGGGCAGGCTGCCCGGCGCGATCATGACGGGCGGGTTGGTGGCCTTCCTTGCCTGGCTGTTTGCGGGAGCGTTGTCCGCCGCCGTGATTGCTGGCGTGCTGGCTTTGTTCTTCACCTTGGTGGGTGGACGCGCGCTCGGCATGGCCGGACGGCATTATGGCGGCGGCTTCGGCGGTGGATCGGGCGGCTTTCACGGCGGAGGCGGAAGCTTCGGCGGTGGCGGCGCCTCGGGACGGTGGTGAACATGAAGATCAACATGAAGCGCATCTTGCGGCATGCAGTGTTGACGCATTGGCAGGTGGAGCGCGCGTTCCCTCCAAGCGCATTGGCCGCCATTGAACAGGAGATCAAGACCAGCGAAGCGGCACACCTGGGCGAAATCCGTTTTGCCGTGGAAGGAGGCCTGCCGGCTTCGCTTCTGTACCGCGATCAATCCGCGAGGGAGCGCGCGATCGATATGTTTTCGCTGCTGCGGATATGGGATACCGATGAGCGCAACGGCGTGTTGATCTACCTGCTGCTGGCCGATCATTCGGTGGAAATCGTGGCCGATCGCGGCGTGCACGCGAAGACCGGCGCGCCCGAATGGGAGCGAATCTGCCGCGGCATGGAAACCGCGTTTCGCGGCGGACGCTACGAACAAGGCGTCATCGACGGCATCCAGGCGATCACCCGCTTGCTGACGACATACTTCCCATCCCACGGCGCCCGCCGCAACGAGCTGCCCGACAAGGTCGTGCTGCTGTAGATTAGAAATCGACCGAGCCTGATACCACGATCGTGCGCGGTGCGCCCAGTACCAGGTAGCCGGAGCCGGGGTAGCCGCCGGCCGAGGCCCAGTAGTTTTTATCGGCGACGTTGTCGATGCGCGCGCGGAAGGTCACGTTGCGGTCGGCGATGCGGGTGGCGTAGCTGGCACCGATGTCCAGGCGGTTCCACGACGGCAGCTGCTGCTTGTTGGCGCCGTCCGCGTACTGCGACGACGTGTACAGGGCGCGGGCATTCAGGTCCAGGCCGCGAACGCCCGGCACATCCCATTCGGCGCCGATGTTCAGCTGCGTATCCGGCACGCCGATCACGTCCTTGCCCTGGTTGACCGCACCGGCCGTCACGCGCTGGTTTGCATCGAGCAGCGTCAGGCCGCCCAGCACGCGCAGGCCGTGCAGCGGAACGCCGAACACCGTCAACTCCAGGCCCTGGTTGCGCTGCTCGCCGAACACGCCGAAGTGATTGTTCTGCACATAGGCCGACGGCTGGTTGGTGGTGAACAGCGCCGCGCTGGCGCCCAGCGTGCCGCCATCGTACTTGACGCCGACTTCCTTCTGCTTCGACGTGAACGGCGCGAATGCTTCTCCGATGTTGTCGATGTTCTGGCCGGAAGCGACGGCGCCTTGCTGCAGGCCTTCGATATAGTTTGCGTACAGCGAAACGTTCTTCGATGGTTTGTAGACGATGCCGGCCACCGGCGTCACCTTGCTTTCATTGTAGTGCGACAGCGTGGCGGTGTTGTTGTAGTCATAGCTGTCGGTCTTGATGGTCTGGTTGCGTGCACCGATCGTCACCAGCAGCTTGTCGTCCAGCAGCGACAGCGTATCGGCCACGGCGTAGCTGGACAGGATGGTCTTGCTGGTCAGCTTGGGATCGCTCAACACGCCGCCGGCGAAGAAGTCGGCAGCCGGCGCTGCCACGTCGACCGGTGCGTAGATGCTGGTCGCAAAGCCGCTGAAATTACTGAAGGCATAGGCATTGCGCGATTCCTGCCAGTAGCTGGATGCGGTCGCGCTCAGGTTGTGGCCGACGGCGCCGGTGCTCAGCCTGGCGCGCACGCCGATCTCGCCGGTGCGCACGCTGTCGTGGCGCTCGTTGTCGAAGCGGTACATGCTGGCGCTGCCGTCGGTCTTGCTGACGGTGGGCGCGGCCAGGATGTTGGACTCGTCGCCGCTGCGTGCGCCGAACGCGGCCCACGCCACCACGTCCCTGGCCAGGTCTGCCTCGCCGCGCAGGGTGCCGAAGGTGTCGCGCTCGTTCGAGTGCGTCCATTTCTGCGACCAGTTGCTGCTGGCGTCAGGCGCGGAGGGCAGGGCGATGTCGGTGTTGACGGTCACGCTGGGACGCGCGCCTTTCAGCTTGTGGTCCTGGTAGCCGACGTCGGCGGACAGGCGGAAAAAGCGTGCTTCGAAGTCGACGCCGACCGATGCCACGGTCAGTTCGCGGTGTTCGCGGTCGACACCGGTGTCGCCGTCGCGGCGGGCGGCGTTGACGCGGACGCCGGTGTTGCCGTCTGCGCCAAAGCGGCGGCCGATGTCAACCGCCGCATAGCCCTGACCGCCGGTTTCGACGCCCAGCGTCAGCTGGGTCAGCGGGTTGTTGCTGGCGCGCTTGGGCAGCAGGTTGATCGAGCCGCCCACGCCGCCACCGCCCGGCGCCGCGCCGTTCAGGAAGGAGTTCGCGCCGCGGAAGACTTCCACGCGCTCCAGCAGTTCCGACGCCACGAATTGGCGCGGCAGCAGGCCGTACAAGCCGTTGTAGGCCAGGTCGTCCGAATTGACCGGGAAGCCGCGGATCACATAGAGCTCCTGGTAGTTGCCGAAGCCGCGCGCCACGCGCACCGACGGATCGTTCTGCAGCACGTCGGCGACGCTGCGGGCTTGCTGGTCCTGGATCAGCGCTTGCGTGAAGTTCAGCGTGTTGAAAGGCGTGTCCATCATGTCGACATTGCCGAGCAGCCCGAGGCGGCCGCCGCGCGCGACCTGGCCGCCGGCGTAGTCCTTGGACAGGCCATCGGCCGATGCATCGGCCGAAGCGCTGATGACGACGGTCGGAATGGATGCGGCGGATGCGGATTGAGCCTGCGCCGCGGCATGCATCAGCAGGGCGGCGGCAAGGGCGAACGGGGACAGTTTCAGAGCGGACGTGGGCATATTTATTCTTCATTTAAATGCGATTGATTCTCATTATATCGGCGATGGGCGATTTTCGCCACTGAATGAGAGTGATTTGCATTATCATTGCGGAATGAACACCAATACCGTACGCCGCTGGGCATGGATACACAAATGGAGCAGCCTGGTTTGCACCGTTTTCATGCTGCTGCTGTGCCTGACCGGCCTGCCGCTGATCTACCATCACGAAATCGACCATCTGCTGGGCAACGGCGTGCAGGCACCCGAGATGGCACCCGACGCGCCAAAGGCGGACCTCGACACCATCATCGCCGCCGGCAAGGCCATGTATCCCGGCAAGATCATGATGTACATCTCGCAGGAAGCGGACGAGCCGAACATCTGGAACCTGACCCTGGGCGACCATCCCACCGACGAAGGCTACAAGTCCATCGCGGTCGACGCACGCACCGCCAGGGTGCTGGCGCAGCCCAGTCTTGAGGGGAGCTTCATCGGCGTGATGTTCCACCTGCACGTGGATTTGTACGCCGGCTTGTGGGGCAAGCTGTTCCTCGGCTTGATGGGATTGCTGCTGGTGGTCGCGATCGTCACCGGCGTGGTGTTGTATGCGCCGTTCATGCGCAAGCTGGATTTCGGCGAGGTGCGGCGCGAGCGCGGCTCGCGCCTGAAGTGGCTGGACCTGCACAACCTGCTGGGCGTGGTCACGCTGACCTGGGCGCTGGTGGTCGGCGCCACCGGCATGATCAATACCTGGGCCGACCTGCTGCTGAAGTACTGGCAGTTCACCGAGATGGCCGAGATGATCGCGCCGTACAAAGGCCAGCCGCCGCCGGCCAAGCTGGGCTCGATGCAGAAGTCCCTGGTCAACGCGCGCGCGGCCGAACCGGGCATGAAGATAGGCTTCGTCGCCTTCCCCGGCACGCCGTTCGCCAGTCCGCATCACTACGGCGTCTTCATGCGCGGCGACGAGGCGCTGACTTCGCGCCTGTACAAGCCGGTGCTGATCGACGCGCAAACCACCCAGGTCACCGACCGCCGCGCGCTGCCGTGGTATCTGACCGCCATGCTGATCTCGCAGCCGCTGCACTTCGGCGACTACGGTGGCGGATGGATGCAGTTCCTGTGGGCGATGCTGGATATCGCCACCATCATCGTGCTGGGCAGCGGCCTGTATCTGTGGTTGAAGAGAAAGGGAGGCGGGCGATGAACGGCGCCTTCATGCGGCTGTGGGGCGCGCCGATTGTGCTGGCTGTCCTCACCATCATCGGCCTGATTTCGGCGCTGGTCGGCGACGGCGTGTGGGACTACCTGTCCGCCGTCGCCCTGGGCATACCGGTGCTGGCGGGCGCCTGGTACGGCCTCAGAACCCGCCGCTCGAAGTGACGAAGGCGGTGAGCGCGCTGACCATGACGTAGTAGCCGCCGGGATCGCTGAGTGCGAATTCCCGGGTACCCGTGGCGGGGTTTAGATGAGGTTCTTCTTCCAGTGTTGGGGCCAGCGTGCTTGCGCGCAGCAGGGCTTCATCGAAGTCATCCACGCGGAAGAACAGCCGCAGCCGAACAGCGACTGGTACCATCTGAAGCTCAGCGCGACATTGGCAACGCCGATGATAGTCCATATGCGTTTCATAATTTCCTCGCTTTCGCTTGACCTTCCCGCAATAGGAAGGTGTATTGTTGCATACTTGCCGTGGTCGGAGTGACTGCGGTACCATGCTGACCACTATGCGCACACTCGTTCGGTTCCTGTTGTGGATGTTGATCGCCGCCTTGCCTTTGCAGGCCGTGGCGGCCGCCGTCATGCCCATCGCCGCGCTGACGATGCCGGCGCCGGTGGCGGCGCAGCCGGCGGCGCATGCCGGCCATTGCGCGTCCGCCGAGGCCGGCAAGAGCAAGGCAAGCGCCGGCGAGCATGGCAAATGCAATCATTGCGCCGGCTGCTGCGCCGGTGCGTCGGCGCCGCCGGGCGTGCCGGCCGTCACCTTGCCGGCCGTATATTCCGGCAGCGGCATCAGCGCCGGAGAACCGGCCATGACCGCCTACATTCCCGCTACGCTCGAGCGTCCTCCTCGCCTGTCCTGAGCTTGCCGTAGCCACGGGTTAGCCCGTTTGTTCGACATTTTCCAGGAATCAACATGACTCATTTTCGATTACCGCTGCTGGCGGCCGGCGCCTTGCTGCTTGGCGGCTGCGCCAGCTTGTCCGCCGACGGCGGCATGAACGACGTTTCACGCCTGACGGCCGAGCGCATCGGGCAGCCCGCCGCCCTCGCCAGGGATGGCGCCAACAACGATCAACAAGTCCAACTCCTGCTGGCCCAGCCGCTGACGGCCGACAGCGCCGTGCGCATCGCGCTGATGAACAGCCCGGCGTTGAAAGCCTCGTTTGCCGAGCTGGGCGCGTCGGAGGCCGACCTGGTGCAGGCGGGCCGCCTGCGCAATCCCAGCCTGAGCTTTGGCCGCATACGCGGCGGCGGCGAAACCGAAATCGACCGCGGCATCATGTTCGACATCGCCGGCCTGCTGACGCTGCCGGCACGCTCGCGCATCGAGGCCGGCCGCTTCGAGCAGGCCAAGCTGCAGGCCGCCGCGCAAGCGGTGCAACTGGCCGGCGACACGCGCCGCGCCTGGTTCACGGCGGTGGCGGCCGCGCAATCGGCGGCGTTTGCCGAGCAGGTGCAGGTTGCCGCCGAAGCATCGTCCGAGCTGGCGGCCCAGATGGCCAAGGCCGGCAACTGGAGCAAGCTCGATCAGGCCCGGGAGCGCGCCTTCCATCAGGAGGCGGTGACCCAGCTGGCCCGCGCGCGCCATGAAGCGCTGGCCTCGCGCGAACAGCTGGTCCGCCTGCTGGGCCTGTCTAGCGAGCAGCAGAGCTTCACGCTGCCCGATCGCTTGCCGGATTTGCCGCCGCAGCTGCAGGAAATGAATAACGCGGAAGCCCAGGCCTTGGCGCAGCGCCTTGATGTGCTGGCCGCGCGGCGCGATACCGAAGCCACCGCCGACGCCCTCGGCCTGACCAGGGCCACCGGCTTCATCAACGTGTTCGACGCCGGCTACGCCAACAAGAGCACCAGCGGCAAGCCGCGCGAGAACGGCTATCAGGTCTCGCTGGAACTGCCGCTGTTCGATTGGGGCGGCGCCAAGGTCGCCCGCGCCCAGGCGCAGTACATGCAGGCCGTGCACCGCACCGCCGACACGGCATTGCGCGCCCGCTCCGACGTGCGGGTGGCGTATTCCGCCTACCGCACCACCTACGACATCGCGCGCCACTACCGGGATGAAGTGGTGCCGCTGCGCAAACAGATATCGGATGAGGTTCTGCTGCGCTACAACGGCATGCTGGCCAGCGTGTTCGAACTGCTGACCGATGCGCGTGAGCAGCTCGCCAGCGTCAACACCGCCATCGACACCCAGCGCGATTTCTGGATCGCCGAAACGCAACTGCAAGGCGCCATCAACGGCGGCGGCAACAACGACACAAGGAACCCACAATGATTTCACGCAGAGATTTCTTTAAGGGCGCGGGCGCCGTGGCCGTCAGCGCGGCCGCCGTCAGCAAGGCCGGCGCGGCCACCTTGCCGGAGGCGGTGACGATGAACAACGCCGACACCCATGTGCCGCCGCTGCCGCCGAACGGCCGTCCGTTCAATCCGGTGGTCACGCTCAACGGCTGGTCGCTGCCGTGGCGCATGAATAACGGCGTCAAGGAATTCCACCTGATCGCCGAACCGGTGGTGCGCGAGATGGGCCCGGGCATGAAGGCCAATCTGTGGGGCTACAACGGCCAGTCGCCGGGACCGACGATCGAGGTGGTGGAGGGCGACCGCGTGCGCATCTTCGTCACCAACAAGCTGCCCGAGCACACCAGCGTGCACTGGCACGGCCAGCGCTTGCCGAACGGCATGGACGGCGTGACCGGCCTGACCCAGCCGGGCATCGCGCCGGGCAAGACCTTTGTCTACGAGTTCGTCGCCAGGCGGCCAGGCACCTTCATGTACCACCCGCACGCCGACGAAATGACGCAGATGGCGATGGGCATGATGGGCTTCTGGGTCACGCATCCGAAGGACCACACGCAGCACGCGGTGGACCGGGACTTCGTGTTCCTGCTCAACGCCTACGATATCGATCCGGGCAGCTACACGCCCAAGACCAATACGATGCTGGACTTCAACCTGTGGACCTTCAACAGCCGCGTGTTCCCCGGCATCGCCTCGATGCCGGTGCGGCAGGGCGACAAGGTGCGCATCCGTGTCGGCAACCTGACGATGACGAACCATCCGATCCACCTGCACGGCCACGAGTTCGTGGTAACCGGCACCGACGGCGGCTGGATTCCGCCGGCAGCGCGCTGGCCCGAGGTGACCACCGACGTCGCGGTCGGCCAGATGCGCGCGATCGAGTTCGTCGCCAGCGAGCCGGGCGACTGGTCGTTCCACTGCCACAAGTCGCACCACACGATGAACGCGATGGGCCACAACGTGCCGAACATGATAGGCGTGGACCACAGCGGCATTGCCGAGAAGATCAACAAGATCGTCCCGTCCTACATGACCATGGGCGACAAGGGTGGTTCGATGGGCGGCATGGAAATGCCGCTGCCGGAAAACACACTGCCGATGATGATGGGCGAGGGACCGTTCGGCGGCGTCGAGATGGGCGGCATGTTCACGGTGGTCAAGGTGCGCGAGGACCAGAAGCGGGGCGACTACACCGATCCGGGCTGGTACAAGCATCCGCCCGGCACGGTGGCCCGTGAATGGACTGGCGCGCTGCCCGAACCGGCGCGCAACTACAGCGCGGGCGGGCAGTCGATGCCGGCCGTGAATCAGCCGGATGTCGAAATGACCGTGCGTAAGCCGACCGGACATAGCGGCCACTGATGTGTGTGCCCGGGAATGCCGGCATGGATGTCGCGTCGCATGCGCAAGGTCAAAGCCTCTGTCGGGGAAAGGTCAGAAAATTGTCAGTGGACCTTTGCCTGGGGAGGCAACATGAAGCGGTTGGTGCATGGTATGCCGGTGCAAGTACGTTCTCTCGAAGAGATATTGGCAACGCTCGACGGGAAGGGTAAATGCGATGGCATCCTGTTCATGCCGGAGATGGCCCGCTTCTGCGGCGCCGTCCTGAATGTGCATCGGCGCGCGGACAAAACCTGTGTGGAGGGCTACGGCATGCGCCGCTTGGGCAAAGCCGTCTTCCTGGAGGCGTCCCGTTGCGGCGGCGAGTTTCACGACGGCTGCGAACGGCGTTGCCTGCTTTTCTGGCACGAACGGTGGCTGGTACCCGCTCCCGGGGCCAAGCCGGCAGCCGCCCATGCTCCGCCCGCCGTCCCGGCCCAACGTTTCGTCACCCGTGACGGCGAGCGCTATATTTGCCAATCCACCGAGCTGCTCGCGGCCACCAAACCCTTGTCGCGCTGGGCAGTCGCTGCCTTCGCCTGCGACGTGTGGACCGGTGAGGTCCGGCTGAGGGACTTCCTGACTCTGGTGTGGCTAACGCTGCGGCGACGCTTGTCGGATGGGGAGGAGCCCAACGCCATCCTGGGCGAGAACGCCCATCCCACCAGGGGCGACCTCGCCCTGGCGGCCGGCGATATCGTACGCGTCAAGTCCGCTCCGGAGATCGCCCGGCAACTCGATCCCCAAGGTAAGAACAAGGGCCTGGGCTTCGTGCCGACCATGTTGCCTGCCATCGGCAAACAGTACGAAGTGGCCTTCCCGATCCGGAAAATGATACTTGAAAAGACGGGCAAGATGATCCCCCTCGCAAATACCGTGGTCCTTAAAGGCATCCAGTGCGGCGGTCCGTGCGTGGCAAATTGTCCTCGCTCGAGCGATCTTTATTGGCGCGAGTCCTGGCTGGAGAGGCCGGTCGATAAGCGTGCGGGCAGGCGGCCTGATGGCCCCCGCCCCGAACTATGATAGGCTTGAAATAATTATCCGAATAGTGCCTTCTCATCAATGAAGACTTCCCGTTTCTCGCGCTTTCTGACGGCCATCGTCGCGATGCTCAGCATGCTGTATATGCAGTTTGCTGTGGCGTCGTACGTGTGTCCGGGAATGCCGGCGGGAAGCAATGGTAGTGCGGCATCGGCGCAGGCCGTCATGGTCGACATGCCAAACTGCCAAGGCATGGATGCTGCGCGGCCGGCGCTTTGCCACCTGTACGCGCATGGCGAGCCGTCCAAACAGTCGCTCGATAAAACACCAACGGCCGACGTGCCGCCGTTCGTGCCGGCTGCGCTCGTGCTGGATTTGCAGTTTTTCGCTGCTGTCTCGATTCCTGAAGCAAAGCCCTATCCGCCGGTCGCGCTGACGCGAAGCACGGCGCCGCCCGTCGCCATCCGCAACTGCTGTTTCCGCATTTAAAACTCCAGACCGCCTAGTTCGTCATCGCGTCGCCAGGACCGGCGAGCGCGATGTTGTCCATCGCATTCTGGAGCTACCATGTCATCCCTGTTATTCGTGCATTTTTATGCGCGCGCCGGTCGTCTTCGCTTGTCGTCGACGATCGCGCTCGTATTCCTCGCCGCCGCCCACGCTGCGCAGGCGGCGCCCCAGCCATTGACGCTGGCCCAGGCCCAACAACAAGCAGTCGCCCGCTCGCGCCAGCTGAGCGCGCAGGATCAGGCGGCGGCCGCCGCACACGAGATGGCGGTCGCGGCCGGCCAACTGCCCGATCCCGTGCTCAAGCTGGGCGTCGATAATCTGCCGGTCAGCGGTGCCGACCGGTTCAGTCTGGGCAATGACTTCATGACCATGCGGCGCGTCGGTGTATCGCAGGAATTGACGAGCGCCGACAAATTGCACTGGCGTTCCGCGCGCCTTGAACGTGAAGCGGACAAGGCGCAGGCCGAAAAAGAGGCCGCAACGGCCGCCGTTCAACGCGACACCGCGATCTCCTGGCTGGAGGTGTTCTACACCGAACAGATGGCCGAGGCCGTTATCAAGCAGACGGCCCTGTCGCGCCAGGAGATCGAGGCCGCCGAGGCCGCCCACCGTGGCGGGCGCGGCAGTCAGGCCGACATCCTCGCGGCCCGTTCCGCCTTGCTCATACTCGACGACCGCGGCAGCGAAATTGGACGCCGCCTTCGCGTCGCGCGCACCATGCTGGCCCGGTGGACCGGCGGTGAGACCACTGTGGCCGGGGCGCCCGACATCGACAACATCCGTCTGGATCCGGCCTCGCTCGACGGCGACCTCGCTCACCATTCGCAGATCGCGGTGCTGAACCGGCAGGAGGACATCGCACAAGCGGACGTCAAGCTGGCGCAGGCCAACCGGCGCGCCGACTGGAGCGTGGAGGTCGCGTTCCAACAGCGCGGCCCTGCCTATTCGAACATGGTGTCGGTCGGCATTTCGGTGCCGCTGCAATGGGACAGGAAGAACCGGCAGGACCGCGACCTGGCCGCCAAGCTCGCCATGGCCGAGCAGGCCAAAGCCGAGCGCGACGAGATGCTGCGCGACCATGTCGCCGCGACCCGCGCCATGATCGTCGAGTGGCAGAGCGGCAAGGAGCGGGTTGCCCGGTATGCGCGCGAAGTGCTGCCGCTGGCCGGCGAACGCAGCCAGGCGGTGCTGGCCGCCTACCGTGGCGGCAAGGCGACGCTGGCCGAGGTGCTGGCCGCAAGACGCAACGAATCGGAAACCCGCATGCAGGCGCTGCAGCTTGAGCTCGATACCGCGCGGCTGTGGGCACAACTGAATTTCCTCTTTCCTCAGGAATCCAAATGAAGAACAAGAAAACGCTCGCGCTGTTGATCGCGATCGCCGTCGCCGCCGGCGGTTACGCCATCTATCAATTTGGCGTGCATCAGGGCATGCAAGCCATGCCGAAACATGACGAAGCGACGGCGGCCACTGGCCCCGCCGGCAAGAAGCCGCTCTACTGGCATGACCCGATGGTGCCCGGCCAAAAGTTCGACAAGCCGGGCAAGTCGCCGTTCATGGACATGCAACTGGTGCCGGTCTATGCCGGCGCCGACAGCGACGATGGTGGCGTCGCCATCAGCCCCCGGGTCCAGCAAAACCTGGGCGTGCGGACGGCGATAGTCACTGCCGGCAAGCTGCCCTCCGGTGTGGTCGCGGTCGGCAGCGTCGCGTACAACGAGCGCGACGTGGCCTTGGTCCAGGCCCGCAGCAACGGTTTTGTCGAGCGCCTGTATGTGCGCGCTCCGCTCGACCCGGTCCGGCAGGGGCAGCCGCTGGCCGAATTGTACGTGCCCGACTGGATCGCGGCGCAGGAGGAATACCTGGCGGCGCGCCGCATGCAAGGCGGCGATACTGCCTCGCTGGTCGACGGTGCGCGCCAGCGCATGCGGCTTGCCGGCATGTCCGACGGGCAGATCCGGCTGGTCGAATCGAGTGGCAAGGTTCAGCCGCGCACCACCATTTACGCGCCCACCGGCGGCGTGGTCACGGAGCTTGGCGCGCGCGAAGGCATGACCGTGGCGCCGGGGACGCAGCTGTTTCGCATCAACGGCCTTTCCACCGTCTGGGTGAACGCGGACGTACCCGAAAACATGGCGGCCAGAGTGCGAACCGGCGACACCGTCGAGGCGCGCGCGCCGGCGCTTCCGGGGAGCATGTTCAAGGGCAGGGTAGGCGCGGTTCTGCCGGAAGTGAGCACCACGACGCGCACGCTCAAGGCACGTATCGAACTGGCCAACACCGGCGGACAACTGGTTCCCGGCATGTTCGCCACGATCACGTTCGCGTCCAACCGCGCTGCCGATGTCTTGCTGGTACCGTCGGAGGCAGTGATCCAGACCGGCACGCGCAGCGTGGTGGTGCTGGCCCGGGACGGCGGCAAGTTCCAGCCGGTGGATGTGGAACTGGGCGGCGAGGGCGGTGGCTTGACCGAGGTCCGCAAGGGCTTGGCCGCAGGGCAGAAAATTGTCCTGTCGGGCCAGTTCCTGCTCGATTCCGAGGCCAGCCTGAAGGGAACGACGAGCCGCATGGACGACGCGACGATGCCCATGGCGCCGGCGGGAGCGAGCAAATGATCGCCAGACTGATACGCTGGTCTATCGTCAACCGCTTCCTGGTGCTGCTGGCGACCGTGTTCATCGCCGCCTGGGGCGTATGGTCGCTGGCGCGCACGCCGCTTGACGCGATTCCGGATTTGTCCGACGTGCAGGTGATCATCCGCACGACCTATCCGGGACAGGCGCCGCAAATCGTCGAAAACCAGGTGACCTATCCGCTGACCACCACCATGCTGTCGGTGCCGGGGGCGAAGACCGTGCGCGGCTATTCCTTCTTCGGCGATTCCTTCGTTTATGTCTTGTTCGAGGACGGCACCGATCCCTACTGGGCCAGGTCGCGCGTGCTGGAATACCTGAACCAGGTGCAATCCCGTCTGCCCGCGCAGGCCAGGGCGGCGCTCGGTCCGGATGCGACAGGCGTGGGCTGGATCTACGAGTACGCGCTGGTCGACCGCAGCGGCAAACTCGACTTGTCGCAGCTGCGCTCGCTGCAGGACTGGTTCCTGAAATTCGAGCTCAAGGCGGTGCCGAACGTGTCGGAAGTGGCCAGCGTCGGCGGCATGGTGCGCCAGTACCAGATCGTGCTCGATCCCGACAAGCTGCGCGCCTATGCCATCCCGCACGGCAAGGTGATCGAGGCCGTGCAGCGCGCCAATCAGGAAAGCGGCGGCTCGGTGATGGAGCTGGGCGAGGCCGAATACATGGTGCGGGCGTCCGGCTATTTGCAGTCGCTCGACGACTTCCGGAAAATTCCGCTGGCGGCCACCGACGCGGGCGTGGCCGTGCGCTTGGGCGACGTGGCGCGCGTCGGGCTGGGGCCGGAGATGCGGCGCGGCATCGCCGACCTCGACGGCGAGGGCGAAGTCGCCGGCGGCGTGATCGTCATGCGCTCCGGGAAGAACGCGCTGGAAACCATCGAGGCCGTCAAGGCCAAACTCGGCAAACTGAAAGCCAGCCTGCCGCCCGGGGTCGAAATCGTTCCGGTGTACGACCGCTCCAACCTGATCAAGCGCGCGGTCGACAATCTGGAGCACAAGCTGATCGAGGAATTCATCGTCGTCGCGCTGGTCTGCGCGATTTTCCTGTTTCACATCCGCTCGGCGCTGGTGGCCATCGTGTCGCTGCCGCTGGGCATACTGATCGCCTACATCGTCATGTCCTACCAGGGCGTGAATGCCAACATCATGTCGTTGGGCGGCATCGCGATCGCCATCGGCGCCATGGTCGACGCGGCGGTCGTGATGATAGAGAACGCCCACAAGCATATCGAGGCATGGAATCACGTCCACCCCGGCCAGCGGCTGGCAGGCGAGGCCCAGTGGACCGTGATCGGCGACGCCGCAGCCGAGGTCGGCCCGGCACTGTTCTTCTCGCTGCTGATCATCGTGCTGTCCTTCATTCCGGTGTTCACGCTGGAGGCACAGGAAGGACGCTTGTTCGCGCCGCTGGCCTTCACCAAGACCTACGCGATGGCGGCGGCTGCCGGCCTGGCGGTGACCTTGATCCCGGTCCTGATGGGTTATTTGATCCGCGGACGCATTCCTGACGAGCAAAAAAATCCGCTGAACCGGTGGCTGATCGCGCTCTATCGGCCCCTGCTGGAAGTGGTGCTGCGCCGTCCCAAAGCCACGCTGGTGGCGGCCGGCGTGATCGCGCTGCTGACGATCTGGCCGATGTCGCGCCTGGGTGGTGAATTCATGCCGCCGCTGGACGAGGGCGACTTGCTGTACATGCCGTCCGCCTTGCCCGGCATCGGCGCCGGCAAGGTGGCGCAGCTGCTGCAGCAGACCGATCGGCTGATCAAGACCGTGCCGGAAGTGCAGTCCGTGTTCGGCAAGGCCGGCCGGGCGGAGTCCGCCACCGATCCGGCGCCGCTGGAAATGTTCGAGACGACGATACAGTTCAAGCCGCGCGATCAGTGGCGGCCCGGCATGACCACCGACAAGCTGGTCGACGAGCTCGACCGCATCGTCAAGGTGCCGGGGCTGTCCAATATCTGGGTGCCGCCGATCCGCAACCGCATCGACATGCTGGCCACCGGCATCAAGAGCCCGGTCGGGGTCAAGGTGGCCGGCGCGAGCCTGCGGGAGATCGACCGCATCACCGGCGAGATCGAGCGGGTCGTCAAGCGCGTGCCGGGCGTGTCGTCGGCGCTTGCCGAGCGGCTCAACGGCGGGCGCTACGTCGATATCCATATCGACCGCGACGCGGCGGCGCGCTATGGCCTGAACATCGCCGACGTGCAGAGCGTCGTGTCGAGCGCCATCGGCGGCGACAACATCGGCGAGACGGTCGAGGGCTTGCAGCGCTTTCCGATCAATGTGCGCTATCCGCGCGAGGTGCGCGACTCGGTCGAGAAATTGCGCGAGCTGCCGATGCAGACGGAGCGCGGCGCGCAGATACGGCTAGGCGACGTCGCCACCATCCACATCGACGACGGTCCGCCCATGCTCAAGAGCGAGAACGCGCGCCTGTCGGGCTGGGTGTATGTCGATATCCGGGGCCGGGATCTCAGCTCGGCGGTGCATGAGATGCAGCAACTCGTCGCCAGGGAGGTGGTGCTGCCGGCCGGCTATTCCGTGTCCTGGTCCGGACAATTCGAATACCTGGAGCGCGCGACGGCCAAGCTCAAGATCGTCGTGCCCATGACCTTGCTGATCATCTTCGTGCTGCTGTACCTGACCTTCAAGCGCGTCGACGAGGCGGTGCTGATCATGGCGACGTTGCCGTTCGCGCTGGCCGGGGGCATCTGGCTGCTGTGGGCGCTGGGCCATAACCTTTCGGTCGCCAGCGACGTCGGCTTCATCGCCTTGGCGGGCGTGTCGGCCGAGTTCGGCGTCATCATGCTGTTGTACCTGAAGCACGCGTGGGAAGCCCGGCTGGCGCAAGGCGTTCCGGGCGAGGCGGACCTGCTTGACGCCATACGCGAAGGTGCCGTGCTGCGCGTCAGGCCGAAGGCGATGACGGTCGCCGTCATCATCGCCGGCCTGGTGCCGGTCATGATCGGGTCGGGCACGGGGGCGGAGGTCATGCAGCGCATCGCGGCACCGATGGTGGGCGGCATGATCACCGCGCCCTTGCTGTCGATGTTCGTGGTGCCGG
This sequence comes from Duganella sp. LjRoot269, assembly GCF_964254095.1. Lineage (NCBI taxonomy): Bacteria > Pseudomonadati > Pseudomonadota > Betaproteobacteria > Burkholderiales > Oxalobacteraceae > Duganella > Duganella sp. LjRoot269. The sequence continues at coordinate 3,884,582 of NZ_CAXUSL020000001.1, forward strand.
CGGTGTTCCTGTTGTTGCGGCGCAGGTCCATCCGTGCGGTTGCGTAAATAAAAAGCCGCCGGACAGCTGGACTGTCCGGCGGCTGGCGAATGCTACGTTACAGCGACTTCAGGAACGCCAGCAGGCTGTCGCGGTCGGCCTTCGACAGTTTCTCGAAGCGCTGGCGGGCTACGTCCGCCTCGCCGCCGTGCCACAGGATGGCTTCCGTCAGGTTGCGGGCGCGGCCGTCGTGCAGGTAGCCGACCTTGGCGCTGTTGCCCATCACCTTGTCGGTGTAGCCGATGCCCCACAGCGGCGCGGTGCGCCACATGCCGCCCTTGGCCTGGCCTTCGACCAGCTTGTCGGCCAGGCCGGTGCCCATGTCGTGCAGCAGCAGGTCGCTGTACGGACGGATGGTCTGGTTGCGCAGCTCGGCAAACAGGTGGCCCGATCCGGTCTTCATCTCCGCCGTGTGGCAGGCCACGCAGCGCATGCCCTGGAACACCTTGGCGCCGGCCGACACCAGCGCCGGATTGACGTTCAGCTCGTCGATAGGCGCCACGCCTTTCGGGAAGCCGCTGGCCAGGCTGCGTTGCGCAGGCACGGCCACCAGCGCCAGGTAGCGCGAGATCGATTGCAGGTCCGCTTCCGAAATACCCTTCTGCGCGACGGCGCTCGAGCAGCCGGCCGGATCGGTGCCGCAGCTGCGGTTGCGGTACACCGGCGAGGTCACCGACATGTCCTGCAGCAGCGCGGCGGACGCCTGTTGACGCAAGGTCGCCTTGGACGCCTTCCAGCCGAAGCGGCCGAGACGCACCGCCGAACTTTCCGGATCGTAGACGAAGTTGGCCGTGCCCTTGACGCCGTCGGCGTCCGGCGTGCTGCGCACGCGCGCCAGGATGTCGGCTTCCGGCACCGCCTCCAGCAGGCCGGCGCCGATGATGGGCTGGGCGGCGCGCAGCGAATACGCATCCGGCACCGGGCCTTCGAACGCCAAGGTCGGCTTGCGCAGCTCGGCCTTGGTGCCGTCGGCCAGCGTCACGGTGCTGGTTTCAAACGCGGCCACCTTGACGTTGGTGCCCCAGTTCTGCGCCGCGCCGGTCGGCGACACCGCGTTCATCTGCACGGTCGCGCCGTACTGCGGATGCGCCAGCTGGTTGCCGCTGGCGTCGATGGACGCCACCCGCACCGACATGCTGTCGAGCTTCTGGTTCAGCGCGGTCGGCGCCGGGCTGCGGCCGTTGTTGACGTGGCAGGCGAAGCACGAGGACTGGTTGTAGCGTTGTCCCTGCAGGCCGACGGCGCCGTCGTAGCGGTCGTTGCCCGGCTCGTTGTGGTCGCCGGTGGTGAAGTTGGTGTGGAACAGGCGGCGTCCCTCGACGAAGCGCTGCATGTTCTGCATGCCGATGTTGTTGTGCGGCTGCTGGAACATGAACAACGCGTTGTCCGAGTAGTTGTAGGACACCGAGCCCTGGCCGCCGGACAGGGTTTCATCCGGCAGCGGCACCGAGTTCAGGCGCGGCTGCACGCCGTACCACGGCTTCAGGCCGGAGCCGACCACGTACACCCATTCCTGCGAGTAGTAGCGGATGCCGCCGGTGTCGCCCTTGGCCGTCATCGACGCGGTGGTGCTGAACATCGACGGCGACACCTCGATCACGTCGCCGACGACCAGCGGCCGGGCAGGGATGTCCTTGCCGTTCGGGAAGCCGTTGGCGTCCAGCGCGGTCATGCCGGGATAGTTGCTGACCTGGATGGTGCAGCCGCCGTTGATGCCGTTGGCATTGGTCAGGCGGTTGTTGGCCGGGTAGGCGGTCGGCTTGCAGATCGCGATGTTGTCGTCGACCAGCTGGCCCGGCGCCATCCAGCCGTAGCCGGTCACGCCGGGCCGGTCGATGGCGCGGAAGAACGCCACGCCGCCCTTGAGGAAGTCGACCGTAGTGTACTGGTTGACGGTCAGCGTGGGCTTGGTGACGCCGGCCACGCGGCTGTTGTCGATGACCTCGACGCCCCAGCTGCGGTTCTTGAAGTACTGCGGCACGAAGGTCAGGTAGTTGCCCGGGCCCTTGTCGACCGGCAGGCCGGTGACCGGATCGACGGTCTCGTTCGGGCCGTAGCCGATTTCATTCCATTCCTCGCCGCGCTCGCGGCCGTGGCGGGCCAGGCCGCGCGCGCCGAAGCGGGTCACCAGCGTGCCGTCGGGCAGCGTGAACTGCAGCGACTCCAGTGCTTCGGCAGCGGGCAACGGCGCCAGGCCGGCGCCGCTGGCCGGGAACTTGAAGGCCGAGGTGGTGGCGCTGGACAGGGTGTTGTCGCTGCCCGGCGTCTTGAACTCGACCTCGAACAGCGAGTAGCCGTATTGCGTCGCGCGGGCCACGCCCTGCAGGCGGATGTAGCGCGAGTTGACGCCGAGGTTGAAGAACTCCTCGGTGCCTCCCTGGCCGGCGGTCACCGTGCGGATGGTCGTAAACTTCTGGCCGTCGTCCGACACCAGCAGGTTGTATTGCTTGCCGTAGGCATTTTCCCACAGCAGCTTCATGTAGCCGACCTGGGCCTTGGCGCCGAAGTCGAACTGTATCCAGGCGCCGTCCTCGGAGGCGCTGGCCCAGCGGGTGGTGGTCTTGCCGTCGATCGCCATGGCGGCGGACAGGCCGCCGTTTTCCGTGGCCGACGAGGTCGCCGCCACCGGCTTGATGGCCACGCCGGGCTTGCTCACGTCGACCGGCACCGTGGGCGGCGGATCGGGTATCGGGTCCTGCGGCGGCGTGGTGGCAGGGCTGCCGGTGAAGGCCTGGATCTCGAAGATCGAATAGCCATAATTGGTCGAGCGCTTGACGCCCTTCATGCGCAGGTAGCGGCCCCGGCCGTTCAGTCCGGTCAAGTCCTCGGTGCCGCCCTGGCTGTTGTCGACAGTCTTGATGGTGGTCCAGGTCGAATTGTCGTCGGACACTTGCAGCAAGTACTGGGTGGCGTGGGCGTTTTCCCAATCGATGCGCACGCGGGTGATGGTCTGCGTGCTGCCGAAGTCCAGCGTCAGGTACTGGTCGTCGCTAAAGCCGCTGCTCCAGCGGGTGCCTTCGTTGTGGTCGATGGCGGCCGCACCGGACAGGTCGCCGCGCTCGGACGAACTGGCGATGGCGCTGACCGGCGTCAACGCGGTCTCGGCCGTCGCCACGGCGCCACCCTGGACTTTCATTGCGCTCAAGGTGCGCGGCGCGTTGGCGGTGGAATCGGCGCTGCCGCCGCCGCAAGCGGCCAGCAGCAAGGTCAGGGCCAGTGGCAAGCCCTGGATGGGAAGCTTGCGTAGCTGGTGCAGCTGCAAGCGCTGTCGATACGGAGGTGTATTCATTTTTTTATACCCTATACGTGGTTTGTTACGGCAGCATTCCGATAATAGGAAACGTTTCCATCCCGGACTTGAGGTTTTAGAAAACTTTCAATGAGGCAATGGCGATGAAGATATCTTGCGTTATCGCGCATGTCAAGCGTGCGCGCCAAGAAACTTTGTAAGCGTCAAATAGCACGATGTTACGGAATTTTGCCGGGAGAACAGCACATTTTATTTTTTGATATGGTGAAATATCGTATCCGCCGGCGCCCGCACATCGGCATCGGCTAGGCATCACCGACGTCTTTGTCGCCTTCAAGCTGGCGCTTTAACCACTGATCGGAGGTTGGACTGAGATGTTGAACGTCCTTATCCAGGATGAACTTTTCTTTCGAGTCCCATTTCCCCATCTTCTCGGTAAATTTCTCCGGATAGTCCTTGGCCAGGCAGGCAATATTGGCCCAGGGGTCGCAAATGGCCAGGTCTTGGGGCCATTTCGTCATGTCTTTCGGCATGGGGCCTGGCTCAATCGCGCCGACCACGACAAAGACGTGATCGGGCGTGCCGCCGAGTATTGCCTGCTTGCCCGAGCTGCGCAAATAGTCTTGTGCAATGAGCGACAGATCAAAGCAATTGTGCCCCTTCGATGCCAGCGCGGCCCGCACCATCGCTGGCCGGTCGCCCTTGACCGCCCTGATTTGCTTGACTGCGCTATTGGATGCGAGCAGCCGGGGCTTCTCTTCGCTCCATGCCTTCTTCGCGCTGTATTTGTTGGCGGATTTGAAGTTGCCTTCTTTCGTGTAAAAGTCCTCGCGAACCATCGTCTTCGCGGCGCTTGCCGCATCAAGATTTCGAATGCCTGCCGAGGATGTGTGATTGAGCGTTGCCAGCAGCTTGATTTGCAAGGCGTTCTTTTTGGGGGGAGCGGATGCCTGCGCATAGACGTGCCCGGACAAGGGCGGCACGACAGCGGGCGCCGCGGCTGATCTGGACGGCGCAGCAGGGGACAGCGGGTCAGGTGCGATATACGCATCCGTGGAGACGCCAAATCGCGCAAATATTCCCATGCATCCTTCCCCGTGAAGACGACGTCATACGTGTCCTTGAGTAACCCCGGGATCGACGACGGTTCCACGCCACGACTGCCTTGCGAATCATGGAACTTGGGTACCGGCAGCCTACACATACCAGTATTGGTGTGTGCGGAACAACGCGTACTCAAAGGCTAAAACCGTGCTGGACGGGGGTTCGATTCCCCCCACCTCCACCAAATGCCGGTGATCTTCCGCGTGGCGGAAGGCGCCGGCATCTGACGGGGGTGTACAGGTTTCGACAGGGCGGCCAGTAATCGGCGATACATCACGTCAGGCGTCTGACGTAAATAGCGCAAATCGATAATTGCAAATGAATCGCAATTTCTTGCTTACGGCACCTAAACACCGTTAAGCCGAGACACCGGCCCCTTCGCAAGAAGGCTTGGGAACAGAATGGCCGGACCAACTCTGTCGTTTGCAGCGAGAGATGCCGTGCGCAAGCGGGAATTTCGGACATTCCCATAGTTGGCAACCGTAGAGGGCGCACCCTGTACACTGGGTACACTATCTTCCTTCCGCGCCGCGCCAGCCGCTGCGGCGCCTCCATGCCGATACATTGACTCGCCGCCCGTCCGGCCGTGGCCTGCCCGCACTTTCGCAAGTGCGGGCAGGCCGATGTGATTTAAACAGGTACCTGGATCAGTGGAGCGGCGCGCCCGGGGAAGCCGGCGAAGGCGCCTGGCGCGGCGGCGACGGCGTCGCGTCGGCGACCGCGGTCACCGTTTCGGCCTGGATCTCGGGGACGGCGGCATGCCGCCGCAGGATGGTCTCGGCGAATTTTTCGCCCAGGAACATGCCAAGGAAGCCGATGAAGACCACCGCCGGCGGCAGCGCCGAGGGGATGCGGAACACCGCATAAATCAGACCGACCAAGATGCCGGTCAGCAGGGAAATAGCATAATTTTTCATGATGAGTGGGGCGCGGGAAGGCCAGGACGGAGCGTCCCGCGCATCGCGTCGTTAGTTGATGCCGCCGTGGGGATCATGGCCGGCGGTGGGGCTGGCGTGCAGCAGGGTTTCCAGGCGTTCGGCGCCGTCCGGCGACAGATTGCCTTTTTTCATGTTGTCGAGCAGGCCCTGGAGTTCCTTCTTTTCCTCGGGCGTGCAGTCCTTGCCGATCTCGCCGTGGTCCAGGCGGTGCTGCAGCTCCTGGCCGATGGCGGCCTTCTGCCACCTTTCCAGATGACCGTTTTCGGCCAGGTTCAGCAGGTCGCCGGCCGATTTGTTCTCGTTCTCCTTGTGAAATTCCTTCATATCGTGGACGTCGTTCTTGTTCAATTCAAACGGGTTGATCTGCCCGTTGCCGTTCAGTGCGATGGTCATGGTTTGCCTATCGGTGTGGTTGAGGAATTCATAAGTGGCGCCATCCGGCAGCGAGTTCCGTGCCTTGCGCGGTGTCCATGGAACGAACGCCGCGCGTCCGCCACCCATGGTCATACCCACTCAGAAAGGATGTGCATGATGCGTATCTGGTTCTCTCCAGCGGCCGCCGGCCGCGACAGCGAAGCCCTGTACCACGCCCGGCAACGGGTGACACAACGGATCAAGCTGCTCAAGCAGCAGCGGCGCGCGCCGCGCGGCGCCTGGCTGCGCGGCTGGCTCGGCGCCCCGCAGCCACGGTCGGAATAGCGGCGCCGCAGGCCGGCCCCGTGCCGGCCCGCGCCTTACAACATCTCGAGCGCGCGCGCGGTCTGGTCGACCGCCGCTTTCAGCTTGCCCAGCAGCTGCTCGATGTCGTCGCGCGAGCTCACCAGCGGCGGCGCCATGATGATGCGGGCGGACTGGGGCCGCACGATCAGGCCCTGTTCGAGCGCCTTGCGCGTGCAATAGGCGCCGACGCCGCCCTCGTTCATGAAGCGGCGCCTGCCGTCCCTGGCGGCCACCAGCTGCAGCGCCGCCACCATGCCGGCGCCCTGGATCTCGCCGACCATCACGTGCTCGCCGAACACTTCGCGCAGCCGGCGCTGGAAGTAGGGGCCGGTGTGCTGGCGCACCTGCTCGACGATGCCGCCCTCGTCCAGCAACTGCAGATTGGCCAGCGCCACCGCCGCCGCCGCCGGATGGCCCTGGTAGGTCAGGCCGTGGGCAAAGATCCCGCCTTTTTCCGCCAGCGCGCTGGCGATCCGCGTCGACAGCACCAGCCCGCCCATCGGGATATAGCCCGACGTCAGCCCCTTGGCGATGGTGAGCGTGTCCGGCCGAAAATCGAAGTGCTGATGGGCGAACCATTGCCCGGTGCGGCCGAAGCCGCCGATCACCTCGTCGGCGCACAGCAGCACGTCATGCTTGCGGCAGATGCGCTGGATCTCGGGCCAATAGCTGGCCGGCGGGAAGATCATGCCGCCGGCGCCCAGGAAGGGCTCGGCCACGAAGGCCGCCACCCGTTCGCTGCCCAGCCGCAGTATGGCCTGTTCCAGCTTGTCTGCGGCCTGCAGGCCGAACTCGTGCTCGGTCAGCGCGCCGCCGTCGCCATACCAGTACGGCTCGTCGATATGGTGCACGCCGGGAATGGGCAGGTCGCCCATCTCATGCATCAGCTTCATGCCGCCCAGCGAGGCGCTGCCGACGGTCGAGCCGTGGTAGCCGTTGCGCAGGCTGATGAACTGCTTCTTGTCGGGCTTGCCGGCCACGTCCCAATAGCGCCGCACCACCCGGATCAGCGTTTCGTTGGCTTCCGAACCCGAGTTGGTGTACAGGATCTTGCTGAAGTCCCCGGGCAGCAGCTGCAGCAGCTTGGCCGACAGGCGCACCACGGCGGGGTGGGTGGTATTGAAGTACTGGCTGCAGAAGGACAGCTGCTGCAGCTGCTGGGTGGCGGCGGCGATCAGTTCCGGCCTGGCGTAGCCGACGGCGGTGCACCACAGGCCGGACATGCCGTCCAGGAAGCGGTTGCCTTCGCTGTCCCACAGGTGGACGCCTTCGCCACGCACCATGATCCTGGTGGCGCCGGTATCGACGGTGTTGTTGTCTTCGAAGGGCAGCAGATGCACGGCGCCGTGGATGGATCGGTATTCCTCGGTGCGATGGGGTAAGGCCGGGCGTTTGTTCATGGCGTTTTCCGGTAGAGGGGAGGGACCGCTCCGGAGCCGGAACGGCGCATGGACTTGGGTGGACAGGGGCAGGCGCCGGGTTCCATCGGTTCCCTGCCGACGGGATTTCTTCTTATTGCAGCGGGGGAACTGCAACGGCATCGGCGTTGACCCATCTGAATCGACTTGGGTACAAAAAATGAAAATAAATAAAGGATCGGATGTGCTAGAACGCTACCGTGCCCTGATCGGGCAGTTATGCAGGAAGTTTGATATCCCCGAACCGGGGATCATGTATCAGGCGGCGCAGCTGCCGGTCGGGGATGTGAATTTTACGCTGTTCCACGGCGGGCTGATGGTGCCCGACAGCGTGCTGGTGTACTGCGAATTCGGCGTGCTGCCGCCGCAGTCGCGCGAGCGCATGCTGTTGCGCCTGTTGGAAACCAATGCGTATTTATTCGGCGTCAACAGCCCGGCCTTCACCTACCAGGCGGACCGCAACATGATCGGGCTGATGTGCTGTTTCGACCTGGAGGAGGCGACGCTGGAGTCGACGGTGGAATTATTGGAATTCTTTGCCGGCATGGCGAGGCGCTGGCGCGAGGATCATTTTCTGTTCGCTATCTATTGAGGGAGGGCCGGCAGGCGGCGCCGGCGCCGGACAAGAGGACGGGCGGCCCTTGCCGCAGCGCCGGCGTGGGGCCCGGACGGCGTCCGGGCCCGAACAGACGCTTAGCCGCCCTGGATCTCGATATTGGTGCCGTCGGGACCGGCGCCTTTACCTTTGACCGCTTCCAGCTTCTCCGGATCGACGCCCAGCATGCCGGCCAGTTTCTGCAGTTCCTCCGGCGAGATGGTGCCGTCCTGCAGCTTCTTCAGCAGCTTCTTGATGTCGTCTTCGCTTTCGCCACCGCTCTTGGCCGGTTCCGACTGGGCGGCGCGGTTGGTCAGTTCCTTGTTGATGGCGTCTTTCTGCCACGGTTCCATGCCGGGTTTGCCGAGTGCGCTCAGCAGATCGCCCGACGAAGCGTTCTTCAAGCCGGAAGCGAACGAATCCATTTCACCTGCGGATGGGATGCCGCTCGCGCCGCTGCTGCCTGTAAAAGTAACATTTAAGCCCATGGTATGTCCTTTGGAAGTTGAGGGAATTTTTACTGCAAAAATGGGTGGTCGGATTTTTTACTAAAGTTCCCATGGTTGCCGTGAGGAAGATGCCGATGAAAAATAATCCGCAAATAAATGCCGGCCGCGGGAACCGGCGCGCCTTGCGTTGCGACCCATGGAAGACCGTCTTGCTTCTTGACTGCAGTACAGGCGGCATTTTTTAAACAACTGAGGAGTTAATTATGGCAATGGGAGTCCCAGCAGGTGGAGCGGTAGGTGCCGGTATGGCGGTCGCGGCTCAAGAAGCCACCAACGCAGAAGGCGAAATGGTCGATGGCGACAACGCCAAAGTGAAGTTCCAGAAAAAGGGCCGCGATAACTCGCTGGCGCTGATCTGATCGGGCACCATCGCATGAGATAGTGCTTCCTCGGGATGGGCGGCGCGCATGCCTGGTGTTGCCCATCCTGTTTCCGCCGGCGGCGGCATATCATTCTTTTGAAAGGCACACCATGGCCACCTTCCAAAGCCAACTCAGTAGTGGATACGCATCGCAGGACAATCCCGGCTTGAAGCAGGGCACACCCAACTCCATGGTCAGCGCGGCCCAGCAGGGATCGGCGCAGGCGATGGAATTCCAGCTGTGGGTATCGCAGCAGGCAACCTCGCTGGCCAAGCTGAAGATTTTCAGCACCATGGCAAAAAGCGTCAACGACCAGCAATAGCCGAGGAGGTCGACATGAGTGTATCCACCAGCAGCACCGGTTCCATCAGCGCTGGCGCGCGCGCCGGCGGCAGTGAGGCCCGGGCCAATATGGCGGGGGTCAGCGCCGCCGCCGCCAACGTCGACAACGTCAACGTGTTCACCAAATTCATCAAGAAGGCCGAAGAGGCCGCGCAGTCCGCCTTGTAGGCCGCGGCGCCACATACCGGCGTGCGCCGGCTTCCCCTGTTGCTTGTCGCCGGATCGCCGCTGCGCGGTCCGGCGCGTCCGTCGTGGGCGCGCGGCGGCCGCGTTACCCATGCAGATAGCGTGACGCCGCCGGAACTATTGCAAATGCACCGCGACTTATTTGCGAGTCCGCGCGGACCAGCTCCCTGACGGGCCATGCAATTTCAGATGAGTCGGGCAGGCCGGATAGCGAGACGTGTTCAAGAATGTTTCAGACCCCCACCATTTTCGGAGAAAAGCATGTCGTCAACAGTCACCACTACCACCACCAGCACTACCTATACCACGGAGGATCCTTCCGGCTTCGTCGGCACCCTCAAGCTGACCGGCGCGCCCTCCAACCCGGAAGAAGTGGACATCGCACTGCACGACCCAGGCAACGACAAGAACTACAAGCAGGAGGTCAACAACTGGCTGAACAGCCTGCCCATCCCCGACAGCGTCAAGGACATGATCCGCACCAACATGGGATTGACCGGCGGCGGCAACCAGCCATCCGAGTCCGGCGCGGCCAAGACCATCAACGACTTCCAGAAAAATAACAACATCGGTCTGCTGTCGAGCTCGCAGATGAAGCAGATGGCCGACACCGGCTACCTGACCGGCAAGGACGGCAAGACCGTCCAGGTGCCGCCCGACGTGCAGGCCGCCGCCAAGGTCTTCATGGCCAACGACGCCGCCTTCTTCAAGAAAATGGAATCGGCCACCAACGGCAAGCACGACGGCCAGCTGGGCCAGGGCGACTACGGCAACGCGGTCAAGGACGGCACCATCCAGGCCAATGGCGGCAGCAACGGCAACAACGGCCCGACCGGCATTCCAAAGGACAGCTTCATGAGCGCGGTCATGAACGGCCACGTGTCGCCCAACCGTCCGTCCGAATACGGCGCCGCCAAGACCATCAACGACTTCCAGAAAGAACACAATATCGGCCTGCTGTCCGATACCCAGATGAAGCAGATGGCCGACACCGGCTACCTGACCGGCAAGGACGGCAAGACCATCCAGGTGCCGCCCGAAGTGCAGGACGCCGCCAAGACCTACATGGCCAACGACGCGGCGCTGTTCAAGAAACTGGAATCGGCCACCGACGGCAAGCACGACGGCCAGTTGGGGCAGGGCGATTTCAACCACGCGGTCAGCGACGGCCGCATTGCGCCCAACTACGGCACCAACGGCACGCCGACGCCGGGCGGCCAGCCGCCGGTCACCGGCAGCGGCAATACCGGCAACACCAATCTGCCGTCCGATTCGAGCGCGGTCAACACCATCAAGAACTTCCAGAACGACAAGAACACCGGCATGCTGTCCGACACCCAGATGAAGCAGATGGCCGACACCGGCTACCTGACGGGCAAGGACGGCAAGACCATCCAGGTGCCGCCGGAAGTGCAGCAAGCGGCCAAGACCTATATGGCCAACGACGGCGAGCTGTTCAAGAAAATCGAGTCGGCCACCAACGGCCAGCACGACGGGCTGCTGGCGACCTGGGACGCCGACGCCGCGGTCAAGGACGGCAGCGTCTCGGCCAACGGCGGCCCCAATGGCACGCCGACGCCGGGCGGCCAGCCGCCGGTCGCCACTACCGGCAGCGGCAACACCAACCTGCCGTCCGATTCAAGCGCGGTCAACACCATCAAGAACTTCCAGAACGACAAGAACACCGGCATGCTGTCCGACACCCAGATGAAGCAGATGGCCGACACCGGCTACCTGACGGGCAAGGATGGCAAGACCATCCAGGTACCGCCGGAAGTGCAGCAGGCCGCCAAGACCTATATGGCCAACGACGGCGAGCTGTTCAAGAAAATCGAGTCGGCCACCAACGGCAAGCACGACGGCCTGCTGGCGACCTGGGATGCCGATGCCGCCGTCAAGGACGGCAGCGTCTCGGCCAACGGTGGCCCCAACGGCACGCCGACGCCGGGCGGCCAGCCGCCGGTCACCACCGGCACTGGCAACACCAACCTGCCATCCGATTCGAGCGCGGTCGGCACCATCAAGAACTTCCAGAACGACAAGGCCACCGGCATGCTGTCCGATACCCAGATGAAGCAGATGGCCGACACCGGCTACCTGACGGGCAAGGACGGCAAGACCATCCAGGTACCGCCGGAAGTGCAGCAAGCCGCCAAGGCCTACATGGCCAACGACGCCGAGCTGTTCAAGAAAATCGAGTCGGCCACCAACGGCCAGCACGACGGCCTGCTGGCCACCTGGGATGCCGACGCCGCCCGCAAGGACGGCACCGTTTCCGCCTGAGTCTGAAAAGGCGCGGTGCGGCAGCCGCGCCTTGATGTCGCAACACCGGAACCCGCACGGGTTCCGGCTCTCGTCTGGTGTACCCACATATTGATGGAGGAGTTTCATGAGCGAGCATTTTCTTGTCATTGATCAGGACCGCGATCCCGGCGCACCGCCGATGATCGATTTCGCCACCGGCCACCTGGATGACGGCTTCCCCTGGCACCGCATCCGCCGGCTGCACCGCAAATAGGCGTCCGCGCTTTTTCCCATCTCTTGAAGGAATCTCCATGGATTGGCATGAAGGTTACGTTTCCGATATCGACTACGTCGCGGAGTTTTTCCCCGAGCAGAGTCCGTCGCTGCTCAGTTTTGCCTGCATCCTCAACGGCGTGGAGCCGGTCGCGCTGGACCGGCCGTTCACTTACTTCGAACTGGGTTCTGGCCAGGGCCTGACCGCCAACGTGCTGGCCGCCGCCAATCCGCTGGGGCGCTTCTATGCGGCGGACTTCAATCCGGCCCACATCGCCGCCAGCCGCCAGCTGGCGGAAAGCGCCGAACTGGCCAATGTGGAATTCCTGGAAAGCAGCTTCGCCGACCTGGCCGATGGCGCCGTAAGCCTGCCGCAGTTTGATTTCGTCACGCTGCACGGCGTCTACAGCTGGGTCAACGCCGAGAACCGGCGCCATATCGTGCGCTTCCTCGCGCGCTACCTGAAGCCGGGCGGCATCGCCTACATCAGCTACAACGCGATGCCGGGCTGGAGCACCACCTTGCCACTGCAGCGCCTGATCCTCGAGCATGTCGACCTGTATCCCGGCAGCCGCCACCAGCAGATCGAACACATGCGCAAGCTGGTGGGCGGGCTGGTGCGAAACAACGCCGCCTACTTCGCCAACAATGCCGGCGCCGGCCTGCGCACCTACCTCGACGCCGCCATGACCGGCGACGCCGACTGGTCCAGCTACCTGGCGCATGAATACATGAACCGTGGCTGGGAGCCCCTGTACCACGCCGACGTGGTGCGCGACGTGGCCGCCGCCAAACTCGATTATGTCGGTTCGGCTGGCCTGTCGTGGGCGCTGCCGGCGCTGTACCTGACGCCGGCGCAAAGCGCGCTGCTCGACACCATCGCCGACCCTGCGCTGCGCGAGACCATCAAGGACTACATGAAGAACACCTGCTTCCGCAAGGACGTGTTCGTGCGCGGAGCGCGCCGCATGGGCCCGGAGCGCCAGCGGCAATGGCTGGAACAGAGCGGCATCGCCTTGACGGTGCTGCCCGAGCAGCTCCATGCCGGCCTGAAGTTCCCGGCCCAGGGCGCCAATCCGCCGGCCGCCTACGCGCCGTTGCTGGCGGCGCTGGGGCAGGGGCCGCGCACCTTGCTGGAGCTGGCGCGGCTGCCGGCCATGGCGCCGCATACGCTGGCCGAGATCGCCGAAGCGGCGGCGCTGCTGGCCGACACCGGCCAAGCCGCCCCGTACTTCCTCGGCGCCGCCGGCGCCGACACGTCGCCCGCGCGCCGGCTCAACCTGGCCATCGCCGGGCAGGCGCGCGGCGGCGAGGCGGCCTACCGCGTGTTTGCCGCGCCGCTGCTGGGCAGCGGCATCAAGGCGCCGCTGTTCCAGCGCCTGGTCTACCGCGCCGTGCTGCCGGCCGTGGCGGCGCAGGCGCTGCCGCTCAACGTGGACGCGATCGCCACCCAGGTCTGGCGGCAGGTGGTCGAACAGGGCCGGGCGGTGGTGCGCGACGAGCTCGAACTCGATTCGGAGGACGAGATCATCAGCGGCATCTGGGCCACGGTGCAAGCCATACTTGAACGGCGCAGTCCGCTATGGCGCGGCCTGCTGATGCTGCCGCCGCCATTGCATACAGAGGAGTGCGAGCGATGAACTGGAATGACGGTTACGTATCCAATATCGACTACCCGGCCGCGTTTTTCCGCGAACAGAGTCCTACCCACCTGAGTTTTGCCTGCGTGCTCAACGGCTACGAGCCGGTGCCGCTGGACGGCCATTTCACTTACATGGAACTGGGCGCCGGCCAGGGCCTGACGGCCAACATCCTGGCCGCCAGCCATCCTCGGGGCGAGTTTTACGCGGTCGACTTCAGTCCGTCGCAGGTGGCCGCGTCGCGCCAGCTGTCGTCGGCGGCGCAACTGCACAACCTGACGCTGCTGGAAAACAGCTTTGCCGAACTGGCCGCCGGCAAGGTGGCGCTGCCGCAGCTGGACTTCATCACCATGTATGGCGTCTACAGCTGGGTCGACGCCGACAACCGCCGGCACATCGCCGACTTCATCAACCGCTACCTGAAGCCGGGCGGCATCGTCTATCTCAACTACAACGCCATGCCGGGCTGGACCGCGGCGCTGCCGTTGCAGCGTCTTATTCTGGAATATGCGCAGCGCGACAGCCATCCGCGTCCGCAACAGGTCGAGCATGTGCGCGCGCTGGTCGGCGGCCTGGTCGACAGCGGCGCCGATTTTTTCAAGGGCAATCCGGACCTGCAATACCGCATCGACTCGCTGATGCGCGACAAGGCCCACTACCTGGCGCACGAATACATGAGCACCGGCTGGCGGCCGCTGTACCACGCCGATGTGGTGCGCGACATGGCCTCCGCCAAGCTCGACTACATCGGCTCCGGCGAGCTGTCGCGCAGCTTCCCGCAGCTGTTCCTGACCCCCGAGCAGCTGGACCTGCTGCAGACCGTGCCGGACCTGGCGCTGCGCGAGACGATCAAGGATTACCTGACCAATACCAGTTTTCGCGAGGACATCTTCGTGCGCGGCGCGCGCCGCATGACGCCGGCGCGCCAGGAACACTGGCTGCGCCAGGTCGGCCTGGCGTTGACCGCCTTGCCCGGCCAGGCCACGCTGGCGCTGAAGCTCCCCATCGGCAACATCGACGTCGACGCCGCCACCTACCAACCGGTGCTCGACGCGCTGGCGCTGCGGCCGCACACCCTGGACGAACTGGCGGCGCTGCCCGCGCTGGCCGGCTGCAGCCTGCTGCAAATCGGCGAGATGGCGGCCTTGCTGACCGCCTCGGACCAGGCCTCGGCCTACTTCACCGGCGCCGCCGCCACCGCGCCCGACGCGGCGCGCAAGATGAACGCCGCCGTGGCGCAGGCGTCGCTGTTTGGCGACCAGTACCAGGCCCTGGCGTCGCCGCTGCTGGGCAACGGACTCAAGTCCGGGCTGGTGCAGCGCCTGGTGTACGGCCTGCTGCAACAGGAAGCGGAACCGGCGGACACGGTCAACTGGGCCCGCCGGATCGGCGCCATCCTGCGCAGCCAGGGATTGCACCTGAACAAGGACGGCAAGGCTTTGGTGGACGAGGACGACCTGCACGCCGAGCTGTGCTACCTGACCGAGGCCATCGTACGACAGCGGGCGCCGGTCTGGCGCGCGCTGCACATGCTGTAGCGCAGCCCATCTCCGAGCCCCGCCTCAGGGGCTTTGCCCGGTACGGTCCGCGAAAATGCGGCCTGCCGCGGCTCGCCTGGGATAAAATAATCAGATCGACACCCATCGGCCGTGGCACTCCGGCGCCGATTTTACAAGGCCATCATCTTGCGACGCGACGAAGACAAGCACCCCGACGACGACTTTTCCTTGGCAGCCGTACAGCGCCTGTTGCTGGAGATGGTGGAGTTGTCCGACCAACAGACGGCGGGACCGCCGGTGATCGAACTGCTGATCGGCGACATCCTGACCCGCACCGCGCTGGCCTCGGGCGGCGCGGAACACTGGCTGTCCATCACGGCGCTGCTGCAGACGGCGGAACAGCCGGGCTACAGCCCGCATCCGCCGGCGCCTGGCGCCGACCAGCGCCTGATGTCGATCGATTTTCTGTGGCATGCCGATGAAGGGCGCTACATCGTGGTGCGCAAGGTGCCGCTGCAGGAGTTGCGCGACGAGCGCGACGTGATGGATGCCATCCTGGCCACGGCAGACATGGCCAGGGGATATTTCGCGGCGGCCTGCGCCGGCCAGAGCCCGTCCTGAGACGAGCGCGCCGGCGCCATCAGCGAAAGCCGTGGGACACGCCATTGCCATCGCTGGCGGCGCCATATTCACTACGCACCGCCGCCCGCACCCGCGACACGCGCGAGCGCACCGTGCCGATCGGGATATGCAGCTGTTCGGCCGCCTCCTCGTAGGTGGCGTCGCCGTCCAGCACCGCCTCGAAGGTCGAGCGTATCCGGACCGGCAGCTGGTCCAGCATGGCGCCGACCTTTTCCGCGATCTGGCGATACTCGAACAGCAGCGCGGGGTCGGCATACGCGTCGGCGATCTGGTCCATGAAATCGTCGTCGACCGCGTCGTAGCGGTCGGCCGCATTGCGGCGCACCTGGTTGCGCGCCAGGTTCAGCGCGATGCCGAACAGCCAGGTCGACGGCTTGGACAGGCCGGAAAAACGATGCGCGCACTTGGACACCTCGATGAAGGTGTTTTGCACCACGTCCTCGGCGTCCTCGCGGTTGCCGACGTAGCGCTGGACAAAGCGCAGCAGGTGGGTGCGATGGGTGGTGTAGAGCTTGACGATGTCGATGCCGGGGTTGGTGGCATCGGCCAACGCTGATTCGCCGGCGGCGGAAACTGTCTGGGTCATGATGTTCTCCTTGCTGCATGTGTTGGTGGGGAAACAGCCTGCCGGCGCAAGCACTGCCTGATCGCCGTTGCGGCTGGGTATGGATGGACGATAGCAGCGCAAGCGGCCTCTGCATCGGTTCGGTGAACATTCGTGAGACATTGAATAAAATTGAGAAACCGGCGCGCTGTTTCAGCGACAATGAGGGAACTCAAGCACCGTCTCTGCCACTCAGCGCGGCGCCCGCCCGCGCATGGCCGCCCTGATGGAACCGGCTCATGGCCAGTCGCCACTGATGGCCATGAACATGCAAATCAACCGCTTCAGCAACAACAACGCGCCCGAAACGCCGGCGCCGGCGCGTCACCACGCCCGGCACGTGAGCCGGCAAGGAGTGTTGTCCGCCAACGTCGCCACGGCCACCGAACTGACGCCGCTCGACGCCATCAACGGCCAGGCCGGGGTGCGGGAAGGCGTGCACTTCAAGCGGCGCACGCTGAGCCAGCGCGCCGCCACGCCCACGCGCCAGCCACGGCAGCCGAGCAAGAAGGAGACGCAGAAAAAGTCGCGGCTCGACGCCAGCTACCAGGAAGGCGACGACGATGACGATCTGCTCAACATGTCGCCGGTGGAAGACACGCTGGACATGCTGCGCGAGGACAGCGGCCGCGCGCGCCAGGAAGAGGTCGAGGCCATGCTGGCGGAATATTTCCAGCCCATGCAGCGCTACAACATCCTGCACGACGCGCTGGAAAAGCTGGAAGACCAGCCCATCAGCAAGATGAAGAAAAATTCGCTCAGGAACGCGCTCAATGAAATGATGAGCGAGCTGATGGAGCGTCATCCGCACGAGATGCGCCGCGCGCTGCAGGAATCGGATGAGCTGGTGAACTCGCTCGAGGCCATGGCCGGCCAGGACGGCGAATCCCGCAAGCTGCCGTCGACGCGTGACCTGCGCTTCCTGATCGGCGCCAAAACCCGGGGCAACTTCGACGCGCCGCTGTCGCCGCTGACGATGCTCAAAGCCCTGATCAAGAATTTCGGTCCCGACAAATGCCTGAATGCGATGACCAGCCTGCGCTCGCGCATGATGTCGGGTTTTTGATGCGCCCCCAGGAGAGACGATAGTGAAATCCGACTTGCGAAAAAACCCCCAGCGCAGCATGGGACGGTACTGGCTCACCATGTCCGATGCGTCGGCGTTCACGCTGGTGCGTTCCAGCGTGACCCTGGCCGAGGCCTTGCGCCGCGACCTGGCCGAAAAGCTCAAGGTGGTGGCCGAGCCGAGTCCGGTGGAAATCGCCACCGTGCTGCTGACCGCCGCCGAAGCCGGCTGGGGCAAGGGCAAGGCCAACCAGTTGATCACGCAGATCGTCGGCAGCCACAAGCCGGACACCGAGCAGCGGGGCGGCATCTGCCTGTTCCTGCGCGACACGCTGGCCCAGCTGCCGCTGACCTTGTGGCCGCAGGACAAACTGCCGGCGCGCCGCGAGCTGCTCGAGGAGTTGGCAAGGCAAGTCAGCCTGGCGCACGCCGACGTGCCGACCTTGCCGACGCGCGACGAAATCCGCGAGCAGGAATGGCGCGACCAGATCGCCGGCCTGCGCCGCGAAGCGCAGCGCCACGCGTAAGGCGGGCGCGGCAGTTTAACCGGGAGAGGATGGAAGAATGGAAGAATTGCTCAATGTACTGGCGTCGGAAGCGCGCATGCAGCAGGCCGTGGCCATGAACACGCTGGAGAACGGCGTGCACGTGTTTGTCTATCCGCTGGACAGCGGCATGCTGGTGGCGCTGGGCGCGAGTCCGGACATGGGGCTGCAGGCCGCGGCCGTGCTGAAGAAGCGGGCCGACGACCTGCCGCGCTTCGGCGCCTGGTTGCCGGCCATGTTCAACGACGGCAGCCTGTATCTGCTGCGCCGCATGACCGAACACGGCGACGACATGTCCTCGCTGTCGGCCGAACAATGGGACGCTGCCGGGGAGTTGCTCAGTTGATCAGCCGTCAATCCGGTGTCGTCGACCGGGCCAGGCATCTCGACGTCGGCGAACTGGCCGAAATCCATCGCGTCGCCGAAACCGAACCGGTCCCCAGGGCGCGCGCCGACCTGCTGTCCGCCGAAGAAGACCTGTCGCTGCCGGCCGAGGCGTTTCCGGCCGATCCGGCGATGGCGCTGCTGACCGGCGCGCTGGGTGCGCAACTGAGCACCGACAACCGCGTCTGGCGCGGCGATCCGGTGCCGGGCCTGCGCGGCCTGGAGCGGCTGCTGCTGGCCCACGCGCTGGCGCAGGAGCCGGCCGGGCGCAGTCCCTGCCTGCAGGCGATCCGCGTGGTCGAGCTGGCGGTGCTGTGGCGCTTGCGCTGGCAACAGATGCGGCGCAGCGACGTCGAAGTCAACCTTACCCCACAACAAGAGGTGTCCGATGAGGAAACGAGTCCCGCGTGAGACCATGGCGGACGAGCTGCAGCTGGCCATCGGCCTGGTCTGGGGCCATCTGAACGCCTACCAGTACGAGGAGGCGCATCAGCTGGCCAGCGGCTGCCTGCAACTGTGGCCGGACGAGCCGCGGCTGTTCATGATGGCCGCCTTCGCCGCGGCCGAATTGCTGGAGCCGGTGGACCGGGAACGCTTGCTGGCCATGCGCACGCCGCAGAACCAGGCCTGGATCGCGCTGGTGCTGCGGCGGCTGGAGTGGCATGAGCCGGCGGCGCACGGGGAGCACGCATGAAGGCGATGGGCGTGGTGCTGCTGCTGAACAAATTCTCGGCGCGGCTGGCACAGCGCGCCGAACTGCTGGCCGCCGGGCTGGTGATCGGCATCGTCTTCATGCTGGTGCTGCCGATGCCGGTATGGCTGCTCGACATGCTGATCGCGCTGAGCCTGTGCGCCTCCGGGCTGATCGTGGTGGTGGCCATGTACATGGCAGGTCCCACCGCATTCTCGACCTTTCCGGCGGTGTTGCTGCTGACCACACTGTTCCGCCTGGCCATATCGGTCTCGACCACGCGCCTGATCCTGCTCGAAGGCGACGCCGGCCATATCGTTGAAACCTTCGGTAATTTCGTCGTCGGCGGCAACCTGGTAGTCGGCCTGGTGATCTTCCTGATCCTGACCGTGGTGCAGTTCATCGTCATCACCAAGGGTTCGGAGCGGGTCTCGGAAGTGTCGGCCCGCTTTTCGCTCGACGCCATGCCGGGCAAGCAGATGTCGATCGACAGCGACCTGCGTGCCGGCATCCTGACCGCGGAGGAGGCCAAGAGCAAGCGCGCCACGCTGGGCCAGGAAAGCCAACTGCACGGCGCCATGGACGGCGCCATGAAATTCGTCAAGGGCGACGCCATCGCCGGCCTGTGCATCGTGTTCATCAACCTGATCGGCGGCATCTCGATCGGCATCGTCCAGCACAATATGGACGCGGCCGAGGCGATGCGCGTGTATTCCATTCTGTCGATCGGCGACGCCCTGATCGCCCAGATTCCTGCGCTGCTGATCTCGCTGGGCGCCGGCATCATCACCACCCGCGTCAGCAAGGATGACGGCGAGGAGGGCGAAACCAACATCGGCCGCGACATCGTCGGCGAACTGTTCGCCGAACCGAAGGCGCTGCTGACGGCGGCCGGCATCATGCTGCTGTTCGGCCTGATCCCGGGCATGCCGACGCTGGTGTTCATCGGCCTGGCGTGCGGACTGTGCCTGGCCGGCGTGATCGGCCTGCTCAAGCCGCTGGCCGACGCCGAGCTGCAGCGCGAGTCGGACGAGCTGGAACGCAAGAACGCCGGCATCGTCGACCTCACCAATTTCTCGGCCACCACGCCCTTCCTGCTGCGCATGCCCGAAGCGCTGCGCAGCACGCCGCAGGCCGAGGTTATCCGGTCGGCCGTGCGCATCATGCGCAACGGCATGCTGGAACGGCGCGGCATTCCCGATCTGAAGCCGATCGAATTCGAATTCAACGACAGCACGCCGGCCGGGCGGGTGCAGTTCATGATGGCCGAGGTGCCGCTGGTCGACGACGAGGTGCTGCTGGGCTGGGCCGCCACCCGCGAGCCGCTGGAGCGGGTGCAGGAGCTGGGCTTCACCGCGATGGAACGCAATATCGCCGGTTCGCGCCGGCGCCGGGTCTGGCTGCGCATCGACGACGAGGAACAGCTGATCCTGGCCGGCATCCAGTTCCAGCGCTGGGAGCAGGTGTTCGCCGCCGACATCGAGGTGGAAATGCTGCGCAATTGCCAGATGTTCGTCGGCGTCAACGAGGTGATCCGGTTCACCCGCTGGGCCGAGCGCCGTTACCCCGAGCTGGGCAAGGAAGTGATCAAGACGGTGACGCTGCCGCGCCTGACCGAAGTGGTGCAGCGCCTCACGCGCGAAGGGGTGTCGCTGCGCAACGCCCGCCTGCTGCTGGAGACCACGCTGGATTGGGCGCCCAAGGAGCGTGACCCGGACGTGATCGCCGACTATGTGCGGCTGGCCTACAAGCGGCAGCTGTGCCACGAAGTCGCGCGCGACGGCCTGATCGAGGTGATCCTGCTGTCGCCGGAACTGGAAGACCAGCTGCGCAATTCCATGCGCCAGACCAGCCAGGGCGGCTACCTCGACATCGATTCCGAGCTCGAGCAGATGCTGCTGGACCGGCTGGACCAGCTCTCCACCAACGTCAGCACTCCGATCACGCCGCCGGTGCTGGTGACGGCGGCCGACATCCGCCGCTCGGTGCGCAAGCTGATCGAAGAGGAATTCTTCCCGGTGCCGGTGTTTGCCTTCTCCGAGCTGACCCAGCATGCCAAGGTCAAGCCGGTCGGCATGATCGAGCTCTAAGCGGTCCGGCGGCGGCGGAACTTCGGCGGCGGCGCCGACATATACCTGTATTCATCGGCCGCGCGCGCCATCCCGGCGCCTGGGGAATTCCCTGCCGGCCGCCACGGTTCCTCCAAGGGGGAACGGCATTACTTTTAGCTGGGACATTATCATGAAAATATCAGAATTGATGGCGGCGTCGTTCGCTGCCGCGCTGGGCGCTGGCGCCGCTCCGGCGGCCGGGGCCGGCCAGGCGGCGCGGCCCGCGCGCGGCATGCCGTTCGGGCTGCGTACGATAGCGCGCGCGGCCGACAGTTTCACGCCTGACCACTTGGGCGACTTGATGCGCAAATTCGGCCTGGACGACGCCAGCATCGCGGTGGCGACGCAGGAATCGACCCGCATCATGGAGGAGCAGGTCGGTCACTTCCTCGGCACCATCGGGCGCCGCGCCGAGCAGCACCAGCCGGCGGGGCCGGAATCGCGGGACGATGAGCACCATCCCGACCATCCGGGACCGCCGCCGGGGAGCAGGCCGCCATCCCGCGCGGTCAGCACGTCCAGCACGTCCACAGCGTCCGAACCGGATGAGCCGCCACCACCACCGCGCCATCCAGTGCCGGCACCGCGCCATCCCGCGCTTGCCAGCTTGTCGGACGAAGAATATCTGAAATATATGCATGACCGCGACCACTACGTCGATATCGGCAGCAAGAATTCGCTGGCCTTGATCGGCAGCAGCGGGGGCAACAAGCGGCCGCCGTACTTGCGCGACCACGACCATGCGTCCAGCGCCGGCGACGGCGCTTCCAGCGCGGGCGACAGCGACGTGAATGACGATGACCCCCACAGCTGATCCCGGTTTCCCGCCTGACCGCCTGTCCCTGCCCGACGACTAACCACGGAGTGTCACCATGAGCCTTCCTTTGAAAGAAATACCGCGCAACCAAAGCTTGCCGATGAGCGAAGAGCAGGCGCTGTACATCATCGAACGCGCCAGCAAGGATCAGTTCCTGGCCCAGGACATCGAGCAGCTGCGCGACAAATGCTGCCTGTTCGTCAACGACATCATGCGCGAAGTGAACCTGGCGCTGGCGCAGCAAGACAAGCGGGTGCCGGCGCTGTTGCGCAGCAAGGAGGACACCGCCATCTCGCTGCGCGGCGCCGCGCGCGAGCGCGAACGCCTGGCCCAGCAGCGGCGCGAGCTGGCCGAGGCGATGGTCATCGGCGCTCTGCTCAACAGCAACAATCCGGACTGGAACCCGCTCGACCCGGCCACCGACCGCAGCAGGGGCAGCCTGCTGCTGGCATTGCTGCGGTCGGCGCTGCCGTGACGCGGCATGCCGGCGTCGGGGAACCGGCACCGGCCAACTCCCACTCATCGATATTCCCAGTGAATTCAGATGGAGCACGACCATGTATGAATTAAGAATTTTAAACGGCTACCACCGCGGGGCGACGCTGCCGCTGCGGCTGGATGAAGGCGAACACGTCGTCGGCAGCGCCGACGACGCCGACGTGGTGCTGGCCGACCCCGGCGTGCGCGAGCGCCACGCCAGCATCGCGCTGTCCGGTTCGGGCTGGACGCTGCGTGTGCTCGATGGCGAGATACGCGGTGCCCAGGACAACCAGACCCGCGAAGAGCTGCAACTGAACCCCGGCGACGCCGCCCGCGTCGGCCAGATCTGGCTGACGGTGGCCATGCAGGACAGCGCATGGCAGGAACCGCCGCCCACGCCGGTGGACGTGCCGGCGCCGCAGGAAGCGGCAGCCGACATGGCTGCCGCAGCGGCGGACCCGGAGCAGGGCGCGCCGGCCGACGCGCTGCACTATATG
The DNA here is from genome assembly GCF_964254095.1 of Duganella sp. LjRoot269. Lineage (NCBI taxonomy): Bacteria > Pseudomonadati > Pseudomonadota > Betaproteobacteria > Burkholderiales > Oxalobacteraceae > Duganella > Duganella sp. LjRoot269. The sequence goes on from NZ_CAXUSL020000001.1 coordinate 3,907,537, forward strand.
GACGATGGCGCGGACGGCGCCGGCGAGGGCGCTGCCGCCGCGCATGCCGCCGCCGTGCCGCCGCCCCGGGCCGCGCGCCGCAGCCGCCTCGTGCTGCTGGCGCCGGTGGCGTTGGCGGCGGTGGTGTCGGCCGCCTATGCGATCACCAACCGTCATCCCGGCCAGCCCGATCCCATGGCGCGTATCGCCGCCGTGAACGCCGGCGCCGAGGTCATGCCGGCCTCGCTGCAGGACGCCGCCAAACCGGCACAGGCCCTGTCGCAGGAGCAGTTGCGCGCCGCGCTGCGCAAGCGCCTGACCGAAGTGGATCTGCTCAACCGCTTCGACCTGCTGCTGGCCGACGGCCACTGGACCATGCGCGCCGTGCTTGACGACGACGATGCCGAGCGCTTCCGGCGCATGCTGACCGCGTTCGTCAAGCAGCACGACATCCGTTTCCCGGTCGACGTCAAGGTCGGCGGGGCCGAGGCGATGCTGCCTTTCCGCATACAGCAAGTCATTACCGGCAACAACGCCAGCATCGTCACCGACGACGGCAAGCGCCTGTATGTGGGCGACGAATACCGCGGCGTGCGGCTGGCGGCCATCGGCGGCAACCAGCTCAGCTTTACCGGCAAACATCACCTTGAAGTCACATGGTGACGGCCGCCTTCGGCAACATGGTGGACCAGCGGCTTGAGCATCTGGCCACGCGGCTGCAGCCGTGGCGCGACGGGCTGCCCGCCAAGCCCGGCTTCATCAGCCACGGCAAGGTCTCGCAGGTGCTGGGCACCCTGATTGAAGCGCACATGCCGCCGGTGCGGATCGGCGAATTGTGCGACCTGGTCAACCCCGACCTGCCGGGCCAGCCGATGCTGGCCGAGGTGATAGGCTTCACCGAGAAATCGGCCATCCTCTCTGCCCTCAGTCCGCTGGAAGGCGTGTCCAACCGCACCCGCATCGTGCCGTTGCGGCGCGCCCATACGATCGAGGTGGGCGACCACCTGTTCGGCTGCGTGCTGGACGGTTTCGGTCGATGGATGTTCCGCGCCCCGGCGGCGGTGGACAATGTCGCGACCTGGCGCGCCATGGCGCCGGTGATACGCGACGCGCCCAAGGCCACCGACCGGCCGCGCATCGCCACGCCGCTGGCCACCGGCGTGCGCGCCATCGACGGCCTGCTGACCATGGGCGTGGGCCAGCGCATCGGCGTGTTCGCCGGCCCCGGCTGCGGCAAGACCACGCTGATGGCGGCGATCGCGCGCGGCTGCCAGGCCGAAGCCATCGTGTTCGGCCTGATCGGCGAACGCGGGCGGGAACTCAATGAATTCCTCGAGCACGAGCTGGACGCCGAGCTGATACGCAAGACCGTGGTGGTGTGCGCCACCTCGGACCGCACCTCGATGGAGCGCTCGCGCGCCGCCTTCACCGCCACCGCGATTGCCGAAGGCTTTCGCGACCGCGGCAAGAAGGTGCTGCTGCTGGTCGATTCGCTGACCCGCTTTGCCCGCGCCCAGCGCGAGATCGGCCTGGCGGCCGGCGAGCCGCCGGCGCGCGGCGGCTTCACGCCGTCGGTCTACACCATGCTGCCGCGCCTGATCGAGCGGGCCGGCGCCACGCCGCAGGGGTCGATCACCGCCATGTACACGGTGCTGGTGGACGGCGAGTCGTCGTCCGACCCGATCGGCGACGAGGCCAAGTCCCTGCTGGACGGCCACATCCTGCTCACGCGTAAGCTGGCCGAGCAGGGCCATTATCCCGCCATCGATGTGCTCGCCAGCATCAGCCGCGTCATGAGCAACGTCACCACGCGCGAGCACCGCAAGTCGGCCTCCAGGTTCCGCGAGCTGATGTCGCGTTACCAGGAGATGGAGTTGCTGATACGGCTGGGCGAATACAAGTCCGGCAGCGATCCGGTGGCCGACCAGGCCGTGCGGCTGCGGCCGGAACAACTGGCCTTCCTGCGTCAGGACACCAGCAGCAGCGACGACTACGATCAGACGCTGTCGACCATGATGGAGCTGCAGTAATGAGCACCGCCCAGCAAGCCGGCATCGGCCCCAAACGCAGCAAGCGCGAACCGGTCGACGTGGCCGAGCGCAAGCCGGACGACAAGCGCCTGGACCAGCTGCTGCATATGCGCAAGCAACGGCTGGGCCGCTTCGAACGCGAACGCAACGAGGCGCGCGAGCGCTGGCGGGGGAGCCGCGCGGCGTTACGGAAGATCAAGCAGAGCTGGCAGCAGGCCCTGCGCCAGGCAAAACAGCAATGGATGGAAGCGCGCCAGCAGTTCCTGTCCATGGTCATTACCAGCGGCGAGTTCCGCCGGGCCAAGGCGGCCTATGAACGCATGAAAAAGGAGGCGGCCCAGTTGTATCTGGATTGCCGCGAGCAGTTGCAGCGCAGCCGGCAGGCCGGCGGCGAGTTTTTCACGGCCTGCCGGCGGATGCTGGAGGCCAGCCGCCAGCAGGAAAAACTGACCGTGATGCGTGACGAGATCCGCGCCCTGGCGCGCGCCGGGGAGGATTGAGATGGCCGTATTACCGCTAGGCGCCGCGTTGCCGGATCCTCCGGAACCGGCGCCCGCACCCCGTCCGCGCCCGCCATCCTTGCCGCCCAGGCCGGCCTCGCCGCCGGTTGCTCCGGCGCAGGGCGCCGGCATCGCTGCGCGGCCCGCCACCGCGCCAGCGACGCGCCCGGTCGCCCAGCGCGGTACGACCGGCGCAGCCACGTCCGGTACGCCGGCACGGCAGGATGCATCCCAGCAGCAGCCGGCCGGGGCGGCGATCAGCGTCGCGATCCCGCCCGGACTTGACGGTGGCGGCGGGCATGGCGACGGTCACGACGACGGACAGCAGACCGGCCTGGCGCCGCCGGCAGCGTCCGGCGGCGATCAATTCGATAGCGACATGCTGCTGGATCTGCTGCCGACGGACGGTGACAGCGGCATCTTCGAGATCCTGCTGCCCAATGGCGACAAACTGGGCGTAATGGCCGACGTCAGCCGCAACTCGGCCTCGTTTCTGTTGTCGGCCGGTGGGGACAAGCTGCGCGACTGGTTGCGGCGCAAACAAATGGAACTGCAAACAGGCTTGATGCGACGTATGAGCAGACCGGTCAGGCTCGCCGTGTTGTAGTTGGGCACGGATGCCGCTGCCCCCGATGAACGCCGCAGAGGAACCAAGCATCCATGTCCGACACCGTTTTTCCCGTGCCCGGTATTTGCCGCAATCCCGGCGATGTGCCGGCGCGCTCCCTGTTGCAAGGGGCGCCGCGCCTGCATGCCGACGACGCGCTGCTCAGCCGCAAGCTGGGGCTGGGCCTGCATAGCCCGCTAGAACAGGGCGCCAGCCTGACGCTGCGGCCCGGCGGCGTCAGCAACGGCTACGCCGGCGGCCAGTCCATGCCGCTGTGGCTGTCCGGTCCTGCCGGGCCGCTGGAAGTCGACGACGGCGCCCGCCTGTTGCGCGTGCTGACCGGCATCGACCTGGAATCGGTCGAGATGGAGGCCGGCCGCTATCCCGACTGGCTGGTGGCTGCCGTGCTTGGCCGCCTGCAGGGCACGCCGCTGCGCGCCACGCAAGACATCGCACCGGCATCCGCTTTCACCACGCCGCCGCATGCCATGCGCCTGCGGGTCAGCCACGAACACCATGTATTCGACCTGCCGCTGCGCGCGGCCGGCGCCACCTGGCTGGAGCTGTTGAGCCAGCCGGACTGGACGCCGTTGCGCTCGCCGCTCGCCGCCAGCCTGGACTGGCCGGCCACGGCGACCGTGGTGCTGGCGCGCCACCGGCTGCCGCTGGCGGCGCTGCGCCGCATCGAAGCCGGCGACATCATCCTGCCCGCGCAGGCGGCATTTGCCATCGACGGCGGCGGCATGCTGCGCCTGGCCGGCCAGGCGTGGCGGGTGTGCTACCGCGCGCCCGGCAGCTTACAACTCATCGCCAAGGAGGAAAGATTGGAATTCGAACAGACGTATGAGGCCGGCGACGGCGACGACCAGCAGGTGCTTGACCCGGCTCCCGGCGACGGACCCGAAGATGGACAGGAAGTCGCGCCGCAGGAGGGCGCCGGCGAGGCCGTGCTGGACCAGGTGTCCGTGACGCTGGTGTTCGAGCTCGGCAGGGTCAGCCTGCCGCTGGGGCAAGTCCGCACGCTGGGGCCGCAGACGGTGCTTACGCTGGACGGCGGCAATCCGGCCGCGATCGGCATCGTCTGCGGTGGCCGCAGTGTCGGCAGTGGCGAGGTGGTCGATGTCGACGGCGTGCTGGGCATCCGCATCACGCAGTGGGGCGGGGCATGCTGAACGGACAATATGATGTCGTCTCGTTCTCGGTGCTGCTGGCCATGCTGGCGCTGGTGCCGCTGTTCGTGGTGACGACCACGTCGTTCCTGAAGATCTCGCTGGTGTTGCTGGTGCTGCGCAGCGCCATGGGCGTGCAGCAGGTGCCGCCGACGCTGGCCATCTACGGCATCTCGCTGGCGCTGAGCGTGTTCGTGATGGCGCCGACGGTGCAGGAGATCGGCAAGACCGCGCTCAGCCTGGAGACCAATACCGCCAGTTCGCGCAGCATGCCGCTGCTGGCCAAGGCACAGGAATCGTTCGAGCCCTTGCGCAAGTTCATGCTGAAGGTCAGCCATGCCGACCAGCGCGAGCTGTTCCTGGCATCGGCCAGAAAGCTGTGGCCGAAGGAGGCCGCGCGCGACGCCAAGCCCAGCGACGCGCTGATCCTGATTCCCGCCTTTGTGGTGTCGGAGCTGCAGACCGGGTACGAGATCGGCTTCCTGATCTATATCCCGTTCGTCGTGATCGACCTGCTGATCTCCAACCTGCTGATGGCGTTGGGCATGCAGCAGGTCAGCCCGCAGACCATCACGACGCCGCTCAAGCTGCTGCTGTTCACCGTGGTCGGCGGCTGGGGCAAGCTGCTCAACGCGCTTGCGATGTCGTATTTATAAACCCCTATTTATAAACCGGAGCAACAGACCATGGGTGATACGCTCAACTTCTTCCAGCAGGGGCTGTGGATGGCCGTCATGCTGTCGGCGCCGCCGCTGATCATCGCCACGCTGTGCGGCGTCGCCGTGTCGCTGGTGCAGGCGGTGACCCAGATTCAGGACCAGACCCTGCCGTATGTGGTCAAGCTGGTGGCGGTTGCCGTCACCCTGGCCGGCATGGGGCGCTGGATCGGCGTCGAACTGATACAACTGACCGAGCTGGCCATGCGCATGGTGCCCGATGTCGGCCGCTGAGGTACCGGTGCGGCCGGGAGCGGCGTGATGCCGGCCCCGCTGTTGCTGGACATGCAGGCGCTGCTGGTGACCCTGGCGCTGATTACGCCCAGGGTGCTGGTGTGCCTGTCGATCCTGCCCGGCTTCGGCCTCAACGTGCTGACCGGCATGGCCCGGAACACGGCGGCAATGGCGATCGCGCTGCCGGCGGCCTTGCCTACGTTTTATTTTGTGCAGCACAATGGTCCGGACTTCCTGCTGTCGGGCATGCTGGCGTTCAAGGAAGCGATCATTGGGCTGATGTTCGGCGTCATGATGTCGATCCCGTTGTGGGTGGCGCAGTCGATCGGCTCGATCTTCGACACCCAGCGTTCGCCGATCCAGATCCAGGCCAACAACGCCAGCGTCGACCGCGACGCCAGCGCCATCGGCGGCATGCTGATCCAGGCCGTGGTGCTGGTGATGGTGCTGGCCGGCCTGTTCTCGGCGCTGGCGCGCATCCTGATCGAAAGCTATGCCGTGTGGCCGGCATACACGCTGCTGCCGCCGTTCGAACCGGGGCATTTCGACGTGCTGATCAAGCGCTTCGGCGAGCTGCTGTGGTACACCGTGGTGTATGGCGCGCCGGTGATCATCCCGCTGATATTGATCGAGTTCGGCTTTGCCATCGTCGGCGTGTTCGCCTCCAATCTGCAGGTGTCGTTTGCCTCGGCGCCGATCAAGGGCCTGGTGGGGCTGTTGCTGATGCTGGCCTACTGGCCGACTTTTTCGCACTATGTGACCGGTGATTTTTCCCACCTGCTTGACCTGGCCGCCAGCCTGATGCAGGTGCCCAAGTGAGCGACGACAAGACCGAAGAACCCACACAGAAGAAGATCGACGACGCCGAGGAGAAAGGCCAGGTCGCGGTCAGCCGCGACCTGGCCCGGCTGGCCACGCTGGTAGTGGTGGCCGAGATGGCCTTCGCCACCCAGTCGCTGTGGCGCGACGCCATTTTCAATATGATGAATTCCTCCATCCTCGGCATCGGTCACAACTTCCGGCTGGAGATGGGGCAGATCGCCACCACCGCCGGCTTGTTCCTGCTGGTGATTTTCTGCTGTTTCTTTGTCGTCTGCATCGTGGTCGGCGTGGCCGCCCATTGGGGTCAGTTCGGCATCCTGATCTCCACCGAGTCGATCGTTCCCAAGTTCGACAAGCTCAATCCGGTCAACGGCGTCACCCAGTTGTTTTCGAAAAAGAAGCTGATCGAGCTGCTGGTCACCGTGGGCAAGGCGTCGCTGATCGGTTGGATCGTCTACAACCTGATCCGCAGCCACCTGCCGGAAATGATCGCACTGTCCGGCGGCGAACCGGAAGATGTGTTCCATACCTTTGTTGAACTGCTGCGCTCGATTTTTCATGTGATTGTCGTGGTCTGCCTGTGCCTGGGCATGATCGACTTCGCGGTCCAAAAGTATTTCCACAAAAAGGACTTGATGATGGACAAGGAGGAGATCAAGCGCGAGCACAAGGAATCCGAAGGCGACCCGATGATCAAGGGCAAGCGCAAGCAGCTGGCGCGGCAGTGGGCCAATGAGAGCCCGGCCGCCAAGACCGAGAGCGCCAACGCGGTGGTGGTCAATCCGACCCACTTCGCCGTGGCCATGTACTACGACGCGGAACAGGTGATGGTGCCGCAGGTGCTGGCCAAGGGCAAGGACGAGGTGGCGCAGGCCATCATCCAGCGCGCCCGCGAATGCGGCATTCCGGTGATCCGCCATGTCTGGCTGGCGCGCACGCTGTACGCCACATGCCGGGACGATACGCCGGTGCCGACATCGAGCTATGAAGCGGTGGCCCAGGTGTATGCCGTGGTCCACGAGTTGACGGCAAGCGGGCAGGCCGGGCTGGAGGTGGAGCTGGAATCGCTCGGCGAGCCGCCCAGCGGCATGGCGCCGCCAGGCAGCCGATGAAGAGCGCCGACATCGACGCCGTCGCGGCGCGCGAGCAGGCCGTCGCCGACGGTGCCCGGCGGGTGCGGATCCGGTTGCAGGCCGCGGCCGAGGCCGACCGGCGCCAGCGGGCCGCGGCCAGGACGCAGGAGGACGGCGGCAGCCTCGACTGCGCGGTGGCGCCGGAACTGGCGATCGGCGCCGCCGCGCCCCCGGTGCCGGACATCATCGGCGCCGCCGGCGCCATCGCCAATGCCGGCTTCGGCGACTGGCTGCACGACGATGCCAGCGAACCCGCCGACCATACCATCGCCGGCGTCGGCGACCGCGCGCACCACATGGCGCTGAAGGTAAGCCATGTGGTGGTGGCGCCGCGCCAGGCGCCGGTGGGACGGCCGCAGCCGCTGCCCCGCCTGCGGCCGTCGTCGCGCGCCGATTGCCAGCGCCGCTGCGGCACGGCGGGATTCTGCGATCCGTCGTCGGATCTCGGCTGCGGCGGCGAATACTGCGCCAGCCGCTACGAGCCGTTGTGAGGGAACCCTCGGCGCCGCCGGCGCCACTTAACTACTGCGGATCAACTCAATCCTGGAGCCGAACACATGAATCCAACGACCCAAGCGGCAACCCTCCCGTCGGCCTCGACACCCGGCACGCAGCAAAAGAATTCCCTGTCGCTCGACATACAACCGGCCGACGCGGCCGACAGCGCGCAGTTCCGCGCCCGGCTGGAACACCACATGCAGGCCGGCGCGCGCAAGACCGGCGCCGACAATGCCTCGCTGGGCAATGTCATCGCCAGCCGCGCCACCAATCTGGCGGGCCAGCTCAAGCAGGACCAGATGTATGTGTCCAAGCTGCTGGAGCAATCGACCCGCACCGGCGATTCGATGCAGCTGATGAAAGCCATGATGGCGCTCAACGACTACCAGCTGCGCGTGCAGACCGTTTCCAAGACCGTGTCGAAGGCCGCGTCGTCGGTCGACTCCCTGACCAAACTGCAGTAAGCACCTCCGGGCCGCCCATGGATATCCTGAACCCACACCGGTTATCGCGCTGCCTGCGCCTGGCCTGCATGCTGGCCTTGCCGGTCGTGCTGGCCGCCTGCACCAAGATGGTCACGCTGCAGGCCGGCCTGAGCGACGCCGACGCCAACGACATCATCCTGGTACTCAACCGCAAGGGTATCGAGATCGAAAAGCAGAAAACCAAGGAGGGCGTGACGCTGATCACCAAGGACGGCGACCTGTCGCGCGCCACCGAGGCCATGAATGCCGCCGGCCTGCCGCGCCGCAGCCTGTCCAACCTGGGCGAGGTGTTCAAGAAGCAGGGCATGATTTCTACCCCGATGGAAGAGCGCATCCGCTACATCCACGGCTTGTCCGAGGAGCTGGAATCGACGCTGCAGCAATTCGACCGGGTGGTGTCGGCACGTGTGCACGTGGTGCTGCCGGAACGCATCGCGCCGGGTGAGCCGATACAGCCGTCGTCGGCGGCGGTGTTCGTCAAATACCGGCCGCCGCTGGACGAGGACGCGGTGCTGCCGCGCATGCGCAAGCTGGTGGCCTCCAGCATTCCCGGCCTCGGCGGCGACGACGGGCGCGGCAAGGTGTCGGTGGTGCTGATGCCGGGCGAGCCGCCGCCGGTCGGCATTCAATGGACGATGCTGGGACCGTTCGTGGTGGCGCAGGATTCGGTCGGCTGGCTGACCTTCACGTTGGCGGTGCTGGGCGCGATGGCGTCGGCCGGGCTGGGTTACCTGCTGTTCCGCTACGCCATGCGCAGTCCCAGGGTGGCCGCGCTGGTGATGCGGCTGGCCATGCGCTGGGCCAGCCGCAAGGCGGCACCGGTGCCGGCGCCGGAAGCGCAGCCGTGAGCACGCTGTCCGGGACCTTCCTGGATTGGTGGTTCGCGCCGTGGCGCCTCGGCGGCGGCGATCCGGTCCTGGCCGGTGTCGACGCGCCGCCGGCGCGGCGCGACGCCTACCGCGCCTGGTGCCGGCAGGCCGGCGTGCCGCCGGATTTGCCGGCTGCCGGCAATCCCGGCTGGCAAGCCGCCGCGCTGGAGGATGGCGCCGCGCTGCGCCGCTGTTGCGCGCTGTATGGCGGCCTGTTCGCCGCCCGCGAACAGGATCACGCCGTGCTGCGCTCGCTCCCCGCCGACGATCGCCGCTGGTGCCTGAGCGTGGCGATGACGCAGCCCCTGCAAGGCGGAGCCGTCCATGCCGGCGGCGACGCCGGGCAGCGCGGCATGCTGGAACTGGCATGCCGCCTGGACGCACAATTCCCCGGCATGTGGCAGCGCCTGCGGCGCCTGCTGCATGACGTGCCCGCCACGCCATCGCCTCCATTGTCCGGTGCTGCAGCCTCGGCGGCGGCACTGTCGCGCGCGCAGCGGTGCTGGAGCCTTTGCCTGGCGCGCGCACAAGCCCCTACCTAGGAAAGAATGTCGATGAACGATTTTTGTGTCGAACGTATCAGCGTGCCGGCGATACTGCGCGCCGAGCACGGCGTATTGCGGCCACAGGCGCTGCGCGTCAGCGCCGACGCCGGCCAGGCTGCGGCGCGTCTGCTCGACCAGGCGCGCGAGCAGGCCGGCCTGATCCTGGCTGAGGCCCGGCAGGAGGCCGGCCAGGCCGTGCAACAGCAGCGCCAGGACGTGGTGCGCCAGGCGACGCAGCTGCTGGATGGGCTGCGCCAGGCGCAGCAGGACATGCTGGCGCGCATGGAACACGTGGTGGTGGAGCTGGCCCAGGAAGTCTACGACCGTTTGATGCTGGAGCTGACGCCGCGCGAGCGCATCGCCGCCATGTTCCGGCGTGTCCAGCAGGAGGCGCCGGGAAAACTGGTGGAACCGGTGGTATGGCTGCATCCGGACGACCTGGCGCTGGCGCCGGACAGCGTCTGGGAGCGCAAGGCCGATGCGCGATTGACGGTCGGCACGTGCCGGCTGGAGGCAGCCAGCGGCGAATGGCGGGCCGAATTCCAGCTCGCCAGCGACGAATTGCGAACGGCCATCACGCAGGTCGGGCCGCCGGCCGCGGAGGAACCCGGCACACTTTAGCCGGTTTTGTGGACGGAAGCCGTCGTTTGACTGTCGCCGGCGCTCAAGTCGTCCCAGATGCGGCGCACCTGTTCGTTGCTTTCGGTGCGCAGGCGGTACAGCGAGATCTCGAAATTGACGCGCAGCTTGCTGTCGCCGGCCACCAGCAGCCGGCCTTGGCGGACGTCTTCGCTGACCAGGCGTTCGGGCAACCACGCCAGGCCCATGCCGCGTCTGGCCATTTCCAGGATCGAGTCGTAGGAGTCCGATTGATAGATGGAATGCAGCGCCGGCATCTTGTCAAGCTTGGCAAGGTGGTTGGCCAGGATGCCGCGCAGGGTCAGCGTGCTGGCGAACGCCAGCCATGGCGTGGGCGCGGCGGGGTTGAACGATATCGGATGGCGCAGCCGGCCGCGGACACCGGGCGCGCTGACCGGCAGCAGCACCTCGCTGGCCAGCGGTTGCGCCTCGAAGCGCTTGGGATCGATCAGCAGCCGGGTGAGCGGACTGGAATAGGTGAGCAGCAGTTCGACGTCGCCGTTGGCCAGCCGCGCGATGGCCTCCTGCGAACCGCTGGTGGTCAGGTGCACCGAGAATGCACCCAGGCGGTGCGCCAGCGACTCGTACCAACCTGGGAAGAACGTGGTGGACAGCGTGCGGCCGGTGGCGATGCGCAGCACCTGGCCGGACGAGGACAGGTTTTCCTGCAGTTGGGCGCGGCTGGTGTGCAGCGCACCGATGACATAGTTGCAAGTTTCAAGGAATTGCGTACCGGCCGGCGTCAGCGAAACCGGCTGGCTGCGTTGCAGCAGGGGCGCGCCGACCCATGTCTCCAACGCGCGGATGCGGCGGCCGAAAGCGGGGTGAGTGATAAAACGGTTTTCCGCCGCCCGCGCGAAGCTGCGCGTATGCGCCAATTCGATAAAATCCTCCAGCCAAACCAACTGCATGTTGTCGCTCCCCCTAGAAAATTGCATCGTCGAAGTCATGACAATACAGAGTTCTGTCGCATTAGCAAATCTTGACGGGGTGATCCGGTGGACTGCGGGGGATTCTGTCGGTTTTGTCGCATTAACCAAACAGTTGACCAGACAAAAACAAAATAAAACGGAATCCAGGGCGAACTAATTCTCTTCCTCCCGCCACTCATTGGAGCGTCAAGGTCCAGCGCCACGTTCCACCGCCATCGAGGAGAGAAAACCATGTCAGAGCATAGCAGCCCGGTCTTGCAAAACCTGCGCCACCTGAACCAGAAGTTCGAGGGGATAGGCCAGCAGATCAACGACTTCAGCCGCCAGCAGGCCGACGGCGAAACGCCCGACCCGGCCCGCTTCATGGATCTGCTGCAAAAGCAGTCCGTTACCCACACTGCCATGATGGCGCAGTTCAACCTGCTGCAAAAGCCGCTGAAAACCGTGCTCAACGAGAGCAAATAGGCCATGCAGAGCCAACAAATCGAGCAATGGCTGGACGCCTTGCCGCTGGACGAGCCGGTCGACGTGGACGGCGAAACGGTCCTGCTGGCGTTGCAGCCCGGCGGCGCCATACTGGGCGCGCACCTGTCCCGCGCCGCCACCGGGGTGCAGCTGGCCGATGCGATGCGCACCGGCTTCCAGAGCGCGCTGGAATTCGAGGCCGGCCTCTCGCTCGGCGACGACGGCTCGTTGATGCTGACCCAGTGGCTGCCCGGGGCGGAATCCTGGCGCGACGCCGGCGACGCGCTGGAAGGCCTGCTGAACCAGGTCGCCATGTGGCGCGCGGCGATGGCGCCGGGCGCTTCCACGCCCGCTGCCGAATCGCGGCGCGACGCCGACCGCATCCGTCAACTGTTTTCCGGAGAAACACGATGAGCCGTCACGCCTGCGTCAGGACCTGGGTCATGGCTGGTCTGCTGTTGCTGCAGCTGTTCTGGTGCGCCGCGCCGCAGGCCGCCACGCCGGCTTCGTGGAAGGACAGCGGCTTTGCGATCAACGCCGGCGCCATGACCTTGCGCAGCGTGTTCGAGGAATTCAGCCGCGCGTACGGCGTGCGCCTGTCGATGGAGATCGATGGCGACCGCCTGGTCAAGGGCGGCCGGATCAAGGCCGACAACGGCGTCGAATTCCTGAACCGGCTGGGTGGCATCCATCGCTTCCGCTGGTTCGTCTACAACGACACGCTGTATGTCACCCCGGCCGGCGCCAGCACCTCGCTGCGCATCGAGGTCGGCGAGGACGCGGTGCAGGACGCCAAATCGGCGCTGATCGGCCTCGGCCTGTTTGACGACCGTTTCGGCTGGGGCGAGTTGCCGGACGAGGGCGTGGTGATCGTCAGCGGCCCGCGCAGCTATGTCGAACTGGCGCGCGATACCCTGCTGCCCAAGGAAAAGAAGGCGCCGCGCAAAGGCCGCCAGATCATGATGTTCCGCCTTAAATATGCCAGCGCGACGGACCGCACCATCAATTCGCGCGGCAAGAGCGAGACCATCCCCGGCGTCAAGACCATCCTCAGCAACCTGCTGTTCGGCCCGCACAGCGCCGAGAAGGTGACCGATCCCAAGCGCCGCTTCGACGCCGACAGCAGCAAGCGTTCGCGCTTGCCGAAGCTGGGCAAGGGCGAGGCCGCCGACAGCGGCGGCGAGGGCCTGGCGCCATTGTTCACGGCGCCCGACAGCGCCGGCAAGAACCGCGTCATGGCCGAGGACGGCGGCGCACAGTCTACGCGCAGCCAGCAACAACAGCCGCGCGAGGAGGAAGCGCCGCCGCGCATCGAGGCCGATTCGACGCTGAACGCCATCATGATCTACGACAACATCAACAAGAAGGAAATGTATGCGGCGCTGATCGCCGAACTGGACGTGCAGCCGCAGCAGATCGAGATCGAGGCGATGATCGTCGACATCGACCGCTCCAAGCTGGCCGACATGGGCGTGGAATGGGGTGTGCGGGCCGGTGTCGTCAACGGCGTGTTTAACAGCACCACCCAGTCTTCGCAGGGCACCAGCCTGCCGCTGCCGGGCGCCACGCTGCTGATCAGCGACGCCGGCCGTTTCTATGCGCGGCTGAAGGCGATGCAGTCGACCGGCGAGGCGCGCGTGCTGGCCACGCCGACCATCCTGACGCTGGATAATGTGCCGGCGGTGCTGGACCTGAGCCGCAGCGCCTACGTGTCGCTGGTGGGCGAGCGGGTGGCCGACCTGGCCGACGTCACCGCCGGCACCATGCTGCGCGTGATTCCCCGCATCATCCATGACGGCGGGCAGACCCGCGTGCGGCTCGAAGTCGACATCGAGGACGGCACCCTGGACAGTCCCGACAGCGTGTCCGGCGCGGACGGCAAGGCCGGGAGCGTCTCCGCCGCCGTCACCCGTTCGACCATCAGCACCCAGGCCATCATCGACGCGCAGCAAACCCTGATGATAGGCGGCTACCACGCCGAATCGCTGAAGCGCGACAAGCAGAAGGTGCCGCTGCTGGGCGACCTGCCGCTGCTGGGAGGATTGTTCCGCAGCGAGACCCAGTCCGACAGCACCAAGGAACGCCTGTTCCTGATCACGCCGCGCATCTCCGGCAGCGACGGCATCGAGCACAAGGCCATGTCGGGCCGGCCCGTGGCGGCGGCAGTCAAGGAGAAGCCGGTCACCGTGCTGGAGAAGAGCGTGGCCGTCGACGCGGCGCCGCTGTTGTCGACGGCGCCGTCGACGGTGCAGTCAACGGTGCAAGATTCGGTGGTGATCGGCAGCGGCCTGCGTCTGCCGCCACGCAAGTTCAAGTGCACGCCGGCGCGCCGCGTCGGCATGTTGTAAGCGGCACGGCGCGCACGGTCATATTTTTTGAGAATGTGTCGCGCCAACTTCGTTACCATCAGTCAAGTCATCAGGTCTGCGGTGCGGCGGCGACGCCGGCACCGCCAGGAAGCGGCGTGCCTGTGGGCGGCGCCGGTTGATTCTCAATGTACGGCAGGGAAGGGAAGGTCATGTATTTCTCACGTATGTCAACAAGATCCATGCACGCAGGCGTCGGCAGGCTGACGGCCTCGCTGCTGCTGACGGTGGCGGCCGCTCATGGCGCCACTGCGATGGCCGCCGACGCCGCGCCGGCGCTGAATTATTCGCTGGGCGGCAGCTTCGCTTCCGGCCTGTTCGCCGCCGGCATCGGGCAGCAGGACGAGTGCGACGAGCCGGCGCCGCTCGACGAGGGCCTGGCCAACGCGCTGGCGGACAACCGCGACATGTTGCTGGCCAGCCTGGACACGGACAAGGCCGTCCGCAAGCCGGCACGCGCCGCAGCCAGGGCTGTCGAGCGCGCCGCTGCGCCGGCGGAACCGGTGGTGCCGGCGCCGCCGGCCGCGCCCGTGTGGGAAATCATGGTCTCCGACAAGACGCTGAACGCCGCGCTGCAGCGCTGGGCCGCCGCCGCCGGCTGGCAGCTGTTGTGGGAGCTGCCGGTCGATTACGCGGTCGAGGCCAGGACCACGGTCCCGGGCAATTTCGACGAGGCGGTCAATACCGTGGTCAAGAGCATGGAGTCGGCGGAGATACCGATGAAGGCAGTGTTCTACCAAGGTAACAAGGTGCTGCGCATCATGGTGAAAGGGAGCGAATAATGGCCTGGAAATTATCAATGCTGGCACCGACGGTCCTGCTCGTCGCCGGTTGCAGCGGCATGGCCGGCAAGCTGGACAGCGAGATCGGCACGGCCGACGAGAAGGCGCACAGCCTGGTGGCCGAAGTGGGCCGCACGGCGCCCGGCGCGGTGTTGCCGGCGGTGCCGCTGGTGACGCACGAGCAGGGCATCTGGCTGGGCAAGAATGTCATCAAGCTGGGCCAGCCGGCCTTGCCGCCGGTGTTCTATGCGCCGACCACCTTCGACCGCACGATCAGCTCGCTGAGCGAATTGGCCGAGCGCATCACGCTGCGCTCCGGCGTGCCGAGCAAGGTGACGCCGGACGCGATCGCCGTGGCCGCCAGCGCCTTCCGTTCGCGGGTCAACCTGCCCGCTGGCGGTAACGGCGGCATGCCGCCGTTGCCGGCCGGCCTGCCGGGCGACAACGCCGCGCCGCCGGCGCTGCCGCGTCCACCCACTTCCGGCCAGGCTTCGTTTGCCGACGTGCCGCACGGCGTGCGCATCACCTATGGCGACGGTCCGTTGAAAGGCCTGCTCGACACCTCGGCGGCGCGCTTTGGCGTGTCGTGGAAATTCGTCGATGGCACCATCCAGTTCTTCCATACCGAAGCGCGTAATTTCCAGATCAACGCCATCCCCGGCGATTCAACCTTTACCGCCACCGTCGCCAGCGGATCGAGTTCGTCCGGCGGCGTGTCGGGCGGCAGCGGTGGCGGCGGTGGGGGGAGCGGTGGCGGCAGCGGCGGCAGTGGCGGTGGCTCCGGCAGCGCGGTCTCGGCCAACAATTCGCAAAACATCGGCGTGGCCTCGAAACTGTCGGTCTACAGCGGCATGGAAAGCGCGATCAAGGTGATGCTGTCGCCTTACGGCAAGGTGCTGGCGTCGCCGGCCACCGGCGCCATCACCGTGGTCGACACGCCGGACACGCTCGACCGCGTGGCCGCCTACATCGAGGGTGAGAACAAGGCGCTGTCGCGGCAGATCGCGATCAACGTCACGGTGCTGTCGGTCAGCCTGTCCGATTCCGACGAGTACGGCATCAACTGGAACGCGGTGTACAACACGCTGAACCGCAAATTCCAGATCAACAATACCTTCACGCCGAGCACCGGCGCGGTCGGCTTCACCGCCAGCATCCTGGGTTCGTCGCGCTTTTCCGGCACCACGGCGATGATCAATGCGCTGTCGGAACAGGGCAAGGTGCGGCGCCAGACCACCGCCTCGGTGGTCACGCTGAACAACCAGCCGGTGCCGGTGCAGGTGGCGCGCCAGACCACCTACCTGGCGTCGTCGCAGACTTCGATCGTGGCGCAGGTCGGCACCACCACCACGCTGGTGCCGGGCGTGGTCACGGCCGGCTTCAACATGAGCATCCTGCCGCACGTGCTGACCAACGGTACCGTGATGCTGCAGTTCTCCACCGATATCTCGACCCTGCGCACCATCCGCGTGATCGAAAGCAACGGCACCAAGATCGAGTCGCCCGAACTGGACACCCGCAACTTCCTGCAGCGGGTGTCGATGAAGTCCAACGAGACGCTGATCATCAGCGGCTTCGAGCAGACAGACGACAACCTCGACTACCGCGGCGTGGGCAGCGCCAAGAATCCGCTGCTGGGCGGCGGCGCCAACGCCAAGAAGACCAAGGAGGTGATCGTGGTGCTGATCACGCCGGTGTCGATGGCGATCTCTTCCTGATCGGCGGAGACGGCCATGGCGCTCTACATCACGCAAATCGGCAAGCACAAGTTCGTTTGCGGCCTGTTCTGGCAGTCGCTGTCGCGGCCGCGCGAGCTGGCCAGGGAAGCGGCCGACCTGGGCCGCAAGATCGAAGCGGACCTGATGGTCATCCGCACCGACCATTCCACCACCCAGGCCGGCTTCGGCCACAGCAAGGAGGGCGCGCGCCGCGGCATGTATTCGCTGGCCACGGTGGTGTCCAAGACGCTGGCCCTGGAGGGCGCGTTCTACGACGGCGAGCAGCAGCAGGTGCACAACTGGCTGGGCGCGTTCGCCTTGCCGGACGGGCAGTGGGTGTACTTCGCGGTGCGCGACGCCAATTTCCTGCCCAACGGCGATTTCGCCGGCAGCCGGGAGGACGTGCTCGAACGCCTTCACAGCGACTACGCGCTGGGCGGCTGGAACGTGGTGATCGGCGATGCGGGACTGGCCAGCCACGGCTTTCACAATTTCAATCCGCGCGACATCGACAGCTTCATCCCGAAGAGAAAAGACGGCAGCGTCCGCATCCACCGCTGGTGGGCCCTGCGCCAGAT
This sequence comes from Duganella sp. LjRoot269, assembly GCF_964254095.1. Lineage (NCBI taxonomy): Bacteria > Pseudomonadati > Pseudomonadota > Betaproteobacteria > Burkholderiales > Oxalobacteraceae > Duganella > Duganella sp. LjRoot269. The sequence goes on from NZ_CAXUSL020000001.1 coordinate 3,924,604, forward strand.
CGACGGCGCCCGGACCTGGCTGCCGATGGCGGCCGCCGCCGGCGTGGCGCTGGCGGTGGCGCTGGGCGGCGTGGCTGGCTGGCGCTATTACCAGCACAAGAAGCAGGCCGAGGCGGACGAGCTGGCGTTCCAGGCCGCCCGCGCCAACCTGCTGCGCGCCAACTCGGCGGTCTCGCATCCGTGGTCGCACCAGGCGCCGCCGCGGGTGCTGGTGGCGGCCTGCCAGCGCCAGTTCACCCATCCGACCGCCGGCGGCTGGCGGCTCGACTCCTATGGCTGCACCGCCGGCGAGGCGCGCTATGTCTGGAGCCGCGCCGATTCCACCGTGGCCATGCTGCGCGAGCAGATTCCGGCCGTGGTGGTGGACATCGGCGGCGACAAGGCCACCTTCGCCAGCGCCCTGAACGGCCAGGCCGGCAGCGACGACGGGCTGCTGGAGCAGCGCCAGCTGATCGAGCCGTTGCTGACGCGCTTCCAGGCCATGGGGCTGCCGTTCCGCGTGACGCAGGTCGACGCCAGGCCGGCGCAGGCCGGCGAAGCCGTGGCGCCGCCGGCGTGGAAATCCTTTTCATTTGCGTTGAATTCCCACGGCGTCGAGCCGATGGAAATTGCGACGATACTCAACCGCCCCGGCGTGCGGGTGGACAAGATGGTCTACCGCGCGTCCGAATGGCTCATCGAGGGAACGATCTATGCCAAATAAATTCGCCATTCCGCTGCTCGCAGTGCTGGCCCTGCAGGGGCAGGCAGTCCGCGCCCAGAGCACCTCCGAGAGCCTGACCCGCATCGAGGCCGAGACCCTGGTGCTGAAGGCGCGCGAGCGCCAGCTCGATGTCCAGGCCAGCATCGTGGCCAAGCAGAACGACATCGCCAGCCGCCAGAACCAGGCCGCCATCGTGACCCAGCCCGCCGCGGTGGACGATCCCGTGGTGCGTGGCATCGAAGGCATCGGCAGCAAGCTGTTCGCCACGCTGCAGATGGGCGACGGCAGCATCATCGACGTGCAGCCGGGCGACGTGCTGGGCAACGGCATGACCATCGTCTCCATCGGCCCGCGCGAGGTGGTGGCGCGCGCCAGGGACAAGCGCAGGGTGCGGCTCGGCACCTATGGCCAGCAGCCGGTCGGTTTCAATCCCAACTATCCGGGAACGGGCCTGTCGCTGCCGGCGCCCCAGCTGCGCGGAGCGGCAAGATGACGCTGCGCCCGGTCAGGCACAACGGCCAGCCGGCGCCGCGGACCGTCGTCGACGATATCCGCGACATCGACGGGGTCGCCATCCTCAGCAACGCGGGCAACTACGAGGCCAGCGCCGAGGAAAAGAAGCTGTTATGCCTGCTGGCGGATGGCCGCCTGCTGGTGGCGGCCGGGCAGCAGCTCAATTCGCACGTGCTGTCCTATCAGGGGCGGCTGGAGCGGATGGGGTGCGCCTACACCGCGCTGTACACCAATATCGAGGTGATACGGCGCGTCAACCAGAACCTGCTGCCGGGCGGCGACCGCCACCAGGAGCATTCGATGATGCAGGTCACGGCCAAGGACCTGCTGACCAAGGCCTGCCGCGCCAGGGCGTCGGACATCCACTTGCGCGTGAAAAAAAATTGCACAGAGATTTATTTCCGCATCCATAACGACCTGGTGCCCGTCGGCGGCCAGACCCGCGAATACGGCGAGCGCCTGCTGGCGACGCTGTACGGCGCGATGACGTCGGTGTCGGACAGCTCGTACAAGCCGACCGAACGCCAGGACGCCAGCATCGCCGACCGCGACAAGCTGCCGCCCGATCTGTACGGCGTGCGCATCGCCACCGTGCCCACCAGCGACGGCAGCGTGATGGTGCTGCGCCTGCTGTACAACGATGCCGGCGACAATATCGACCTGCGCCCGCTGGGCTTCAGCGACGCCCACGCGGACATGCTGCAGCGGCTCAAGGAGCAGCCGGTCGGCATGAACATCATCAGCGGCCCGACCGGCTCCGGCAAGTCGACCACCTTGCAGCGCGTGCTGTCGGGCGAGCTGATCGAGGCCGGCGGCAAGGTGCACGTGCTGACCATCGAGGATCCGGTCGAATATCCGATCGAGGGTGCGGTGCAGACCGCCGTCACCAACGCCCACAACGAGGAGGAGCGCTCACGCCTGTTCGCGGCCGCCATTTCCAACGCCATGCGGCTCGATCCGGACACCATCATGATCGGCGAGGTGCGCGACCGCGCGTCGGCGCAGAACGCCTTGCGCGCCTCGATGACCGGCCACCAGGTGTGGACCACGGTACACGCCAACAGCGCGCTGGCCATCGTCGACCGCCTGCTCGACCTGGGCCTGCCGCTCAGCCTGATCGCCGACCACACGGTGATCACCGGCTTGATCAGCCAGCGCCTGGTGAAGACGCTGTGCCCGCACTGCAAGCTGCCGCTGGCGGCGCACCAGGACCGGCTGACGCCGGCGGCGCTGCTGCGCATCCGCCAGCGGGTGGCGGCGGACCTGGAGAACGTCCACGTCGCCGGCCCGGGCTGCGAGCATTGCGGCGGGCACGGCACCACCGGCCGCTCGGTGGTGGCCGAGATCATCATCCCCGACGACCAGTTTTTCAAGTATGTGCGGCAGGGCGAGAAAATGGAGGCGGTCAACTACTGGCTGAAGGAGCTGGGCGGGCGCACCATGCTCGACCACGCGATCGAGAAGGTCGCGGCCGGGCTGATCGACCCTCGCATGGCGGAACACGTGGTCGGCCACTTCACGCTGGGCATCACGCGCCAGCCGCCGCAGTCGCCGCAGCTGCAGTTGCAACTGGTGGAGGGCGGCCATGCGCATTGACGTCAACCGCTGGTGGGCCAGGACCCAGTTCAACGATTCCGCGCGGCTGCGCCTGTACCGCAAGATGGCCAAGATGCTGTCCAACGGCCTGCCGCTGCTGAAGATCCTGGAGGAGCTGCGCGACCGCGCCTCGCAGCAGGGGCGGCGTCCTAACGATCCGCTGGCGATGGTGCTGGACGACTGCCGCCGCATGGTGCAGAACGGCCGCCTGCTGTCGGACGGGCTGGACTGGTGGGTGCCGAAGACCGAGCAGATGATACTGATGGCCGGCGAGCAGGCCGGCCGGCTCGAGCCGACCTTGCTGTCGGTGGTGACCGTGGTCCAGGCCAACAAGAAAATCAATGGAGCCATCCTCGGCGGCATCGCCTATCCGCTGTCGATCCTGTTCCTGGTGAGCGTGTATGTGTACCTGTTCGGCACGCGGGTGATCCCGGAGTTCAGCCGCATCGTCGATCCGGCCGGCTGGCACGGCGCGGCGCGCTCGCTGTACCTGATGTCGGTGTGGGTGCAGCACTGGATGCTGCAGGCGGTGGGGGGCGTGGCGCTGCTGCTGGTGCTGCTGTTTGTCTCGCTGCCACGCTGGCGCGGCACGCTGCGGGTGCATGTCGACCGGCTGCCGCCGTACTCGATCTACCGCCTGACGGCGGGCAGCGGCTTCCTGATGGCGTTCGCGGCCCTGCAGGCGGCCGGCGTGACGGTGGAAAAGTCGCTGGCGCGGCTGTCGGCCATGGCGCAGCCTTGGCTGCGCGAGCGCCTGGACGGGGCTTTGCTGGGGGTGCGTTCCGGCCTCAACTGCGGCGAGGCGCTGCGCAATGCGGGATATGGATTTCCGTCGCCGGAGGTGATCGACGACCTCTGCGTGTACGCGAAATACAAGGGATTCGCCGAAGCCTTGCAGCTGATGGCGGATGAGTGGCTGGAGCAGGGCGTGGAAGTGATTACGCTCCGGATGAGGGTGCTGAACGGCGTGGCGATCGTCGTGCTGGCCCTGGTGATCGGCTGGCTGGTCACGGGCTTCTTTGGCATCCAGCAGGAAATCGCGGCGCTGACGCATGGCGTCCATTGAACTTTGACATCAAGCTTAATTGAGGAAATGCATCATGGCGAATCAAGACAACCTGAATCAAACAACACTGCGCGGCGCCGGCCGTCCCGCGCGTCAACGCGGCGCTTCTTTGCTGGAGGCGCTGGCCTACCTGGGCATCGCGGCGGTGGTGGTGCTGGGCGCGGTGTCGCTGCTGACGTCCGCCTTCGGCAGCGCCAAGTCGAACCAGAGCTCCGAGGAGGTGGTGGCGCTGCGCACCGCCGTGCACAAGCTGTACCTGGGGCAGACCTACCCGGCCGGCAACCTGCTGCCGACGCTGCTGACTGCCAACGCCGTGCCGGCCACGCTGACCAGGGGCGCCGCCAACGCGGTGACGAACAGCTGGGCGGGCGCCGTCACGGTGACCGGCAACACCAGCACCTTCACGGTGACCTACAACGGCGTGCCGCAGGACGTCTGCGTGGGCATGGTCAGCGGCGCCAACGGCTGGAGCCAGATCGACCAGGGCGGCAATGCCCCGATCACGACCTTCCCGGCCACGGCCGCCGCGGCGGCGGCCGTGTGCGCCAACGCGGCAGGCAACAGCGTGACCTTCACCGGCACCTGAGCCAACGACCTCGGCTGAAGGGAGACGACGATGTGGAATATCACGGTGATGCTGGTGCTGTTCTCGGTGGCGGGGTATTACACCACGCATAACCTGGAACAGCAGGACCAGAACCAGGCCAACGGCGCGCTGGCGGTGGCCGACGACATGGCGGTCTACCGTGGCGCGGTGATCGACTATTTCAGCAGCAACGACTTGCGCGACACCAGCGTGTCCCTGGCCGCGCTGAAGGCCGCGCACGCGCTGCCCGCCTGGTCGACCAGCGGGCTGGGCGGCATCGCGCCGGCCTGGGGCAACTACCGTGACGGCGCCGGCCTGATCTACATCTACGCGACCAGGCTGCCCGCCGGCGATATTTCGGCCGACATCGCCAGGCTGTCGCGGAACTCGATCCTGGCCGGCGTGTATCGCCGCGAACAGCCCAACCTGCAGTCGCCGGTGTTCGGCGACACGCATATTCCATTGACGGCACTGGCCGGCCTCGCCGTTCCCGACGGCGCCCCGGTCTGGATAGGAACCAGCCCATGACACAGCACGCACGCCACACGCCCCGTACCCCGGCCCCGCGCCAGCACGGCTTCGCCCTGCTTGAGCTGCTGGGCGCGCTGGCGGTCGGCGCCCTGGTCCTGCTCGGCCTGTCCACCGCGATGGACACCTCGCTGGCGGACCTGAAGGGCCAGCAGGCCGGCTATTACCAGTCGCAGCTGGTGGCGGGCGCCGACAAATACATCAGCGCCAACGCCGATGCGCTGCAGCTGGCCACGCCGACCGCCGCCACCATCGTGCCGGTCACGCTGGCGCAGCTGAAGGCGGGGCGCTTCGTGCCGCCGGGCTTGGCCGCCGTCAACGCCTACGGCCAGAGCCCGTGCGTGCTGGTGCGGCAATCCGATCCGGTCGGCCATCCGGGCCAGTTCGACACGCTGGTGACGACCGTCGGCGGCGACAAGATCGCCGACCGCGAGATCGCCGTGGTGGCGGCGGGCGCCGGCACCGGCGGCGGCTACATCAGCGCGGCCAGTCCGGCCATCGCCAGAGGCACCAGCTGGAGCATCGACACCACACCTTACCGGGGCACGGCCTGCGCCGGCGCCGGCGCGCTGACCGGCGGCGCGGCCGACGGCGGCCACCTGGCGTCGAACCTGTTCTACGGCGGCCCCGGCCAGCTGTCGACCGACTTCCTGTATCGCGGCGCGGTGCCCGGCCATCCCGAGCTGAACCGCATGAACACGCCGCTACGGCTGGCCAATGCGGCGCTGGTGGCGCCGGGCGCGTCCTGTCTGACGTCGGCCGGCGTGGCCGAGGCCGGCCTGGCGATCGATGCCGCCACCCGCGCGGTGCTGACCTGCGGCGCCGGCGGCACCTGGAGCCTGCCGTCGCAATGGAAGGATCCGGTGGCCGCCTACGCCGACCTGCCTACCGCCGGCAGCACGACCGGCGACGTGCGCATGGTGACCACGCTGAGCCGCGCCTTCACCTGGGACGGCGCCAAGTGGGCGGCGCTGGCGGTGGACCAGAACGGCGACCTCGACGTGCCCGGCACGGCGACCGCCGCGCAACTGGTCGCGGCCAATTCGGTGTATTCCAAGGGAACCATCCGGGCCGACGGGGACATTAATTCAGGTAACGACATCGCGGCACAACACGATGTCAACGCCAGCCACGACCTGCGCGCCACGCACAACGTCTATGCCGGACGCGATATGTTCGCCGACGGCGGCGTCAGCGGCCAGTTGTGGATGTATAGCAACCATATCTCGCTGTTCCAGCATTTCAACCCCGGCGACGCCTGCAATTTCCAGGTGTTCAACGTGGAGGACGGCGTGTATTACATCCCTTTCCCGATCGGTACCATTGTGCTGGATGCGAACTCACTTTCGATGACATGCTATGCAGACGAGACCTTCAGATATGCCAACGGCACCTACCGCCCATGACCGCGCGCGGCGACGACGGCTGCTGGCCGCCGCGCTGCTGGCCGCCTGCGCCTCCAGCGCGCAGGCGTGCTGGCAGGACATCGCCGATTCGTACGGCATCAACGCGCACCTGCTGTACGCCATCGCCAAGACGGAATCGAACCTGAATCCGGCGGCGATCAACCGCAACAAGAACGGCTCCTACGACATCGGGCTGATGCAGATTAACAGCAGCTGGCTGCCGGTGTTGAAGAAATACGGGGTGGAGGAGGGGCAGCTGAAGGATGCCTGCACCAACCTGCAGGTCGGGGCCTGGATCCTGTCGCAGAATATGCGGCGCATGGGGCCGACCTGGGAGGCGGTGGGCGCCTACAACGCCAGGAATCCGCAGTTGCGCATCAAGTACGCGCAGCGGGTGTACAAGAATATTCCGGCCGAGGCGCGCGACCAGGATGTGCGCTAGGCCTGCGCTTCCAGCGGCGCGTCGCCGGCGTCCTCGCACAGTTCGAGCCGGTAGCCCTGGCTGTAGGCGGTGCGTATCATGACCACCGGCTTGCCGTCGACCTGCAATTTCTTGCGCAGTTTATAGACGTGCTGTTCGATCGTACGGCCGGCCACTTCGCTGTCGGCGCGCCAGATCACCGTGCCGATGGTCTCGCGCGAGATGTAGACGCCGGGGGAGGAAAAGAACAGCCAGGCCATGCTGAATTCGCGCGAGGTCAGCGAAATGGGCGTGCCGAGGTAGCTGAACTTGGACGATTCCCGGTTCAGCAAAAAGCCGGAGTACTCGATCGTGCGCCGCAGGCTGGGCGGCGCGGCGCGGCGTATCAGCGCATTGATGCGCGCCGTCAGTTCCACCGTTTCGAATGGCCGTACCAGGAAGTCGTCGGCGCCGCTGTTCAGGGCCAGCGCGACCAGGTCCGCGCTGCGGATCGGCGACAGGATCAGCGTCGGCGTGTTGTCGCCGCTGCGGAAGCCCAGCCAGGAAAAAATGCTGTCGTCGTCGCGCGGCGGCAGCGCGACGTCGATCAGGATCAGGTCGAAGGTGCGGCGCGTAAGCGTCCGCAACAACGCGTTCTCGGAATCGAACTGGATCGATTCGAAGCCGGCGCGGACCAGAGTGCCGCGCACTTGCTCGTACACGGTCGGGTTGCGGATGTAGCACGCTATTTTCATGTTATCGATGTCAAACAGGATGGCGTTAGGATAGCGGTTTTTGTCGAAGACGGTTGCGCATCATATAAGAAAGTGAATATTCTTGAGCATTGGTGTATGCCGATCACGGTATACTGGCCTGACTTCATATTTAGGTGACAGCATGTCCAATCACACGGCGCGTAATCTTCAGCAGGAACTGCTGGCACTGGTGAACGCGAAACGGATTTTTTCCGATATCCACATCGAACAGGATCAGCCGATCATGGTGAAGGGCCCGCGCGGCTGGCTCGCCGTCGATGAAAATCCGGTGACGCTGGCGGAGATGACGCCGCTGCTGAGGGCCATCGACGAGGATTGGGAAGACAAGATCATCGACAAGGCGCTCGATCATCCGTATGTGCTGGAACAATGGCGTTTGCGCTGCAATATCTACCGCATGTCGCGCGGCAACCGGGTGGCGGTGTCGATCCGGCGCTTTCCGCTGGAGCCGATCGCGCTGGAGCAGACCGGCTTGCCGTCCTACGTCAAGACCATCCTGGAGGCGACCAAGGGCATCATCCTGGTGACCGGTCCGACCGGGGCCGGCAAGACCACCACCATCGCGTCCATGCTTGATTACATCAACACGACGCGTCAGGGCCATATCGTCACCATAGAAGAACCGATCGAGTATGAACTGCACCGCAAGCAGTCGATCATTTCGCAAAAAGAAGTCCCGACCGACACCGCCAGCTTTTCCAGCGGCCTGCGCGAGGCCCTGCGCCAGAAGCCGGACGTGCTGATGGTGGGGGAGATCCGCGACTTCGATACCGCCGACACGGTGCTGCACGCGGGCGAGTCGGGCCACCTGGTGCTGGCCACGCTGCATACCAGCAGCGCGGTGCGCGCGATCACCAAGCTGCTCAGCTTTTTCCCCCAGGACCAGCGCAACCAGCGCGCCGCGGCGCTGGCCGACTCGCTGGTCGGCGTGATTTTTCAAAGCCTGCTGCCCTCCGAGGACGGCAGCAGCCACGTGATGGCCAGCGAGATGGTGTTCAACAACAACCAGCAGATCGCCTCCTATATCGCCGATCCGGACAAGCTGCACATGATTGCCGACTTCATGAAGCGCAAGGAAGACAATATGTCGAGGAACCTCAACGAGATCCTGGCGCAGCTGGTACAGAAAAAAACCGTGGGCGTGCGCGATGCCCTGCGGGTGGCTTACAACCGCATGGAATTGCATGAAATGCTGAACAGCAAGCGATAGCCGGTTCAGCATGGCCCGCTCCGGGCCTTCACCGCGTAGACCCTTGGGGGGGCGGTTGGTTCTAGTCCTTGGTGGAAACGGTTCCATGGAGGAATATAAAATCTATGAAGTATCATGTCAATACCATTCGATAAATATATCTTTCCATAGTCCTGAGCCGTCGCGACAAGGGCGCCGGCTGGTGGCCGGCGCCGGAAACATCAGAAAATGTGGCGGATGCCTGCGTTGATCAGCTTGTCGGTCTTGCCCGCCGCGACGACCTTGTACAAGGCCGCCGCGTCATTGCGCAGCGCGCCGATGCTGGTGTACAGCGTGGTGCGCTTGGACAGGTCGTGGCGGTAGCCGATCGCGTACTGGTTGGCGCCGCCGTTGAGCAGCGCGTGGTCGGTCTTGCGTATCCACGAGGTGATCACGGTGCCGGCTGCGCTAACCGGAATGCGCACGCCGATCAGCGCGTCGCGCTGGTCCAGCGGCTTGCTGGTGCCCAGGATCACGCCTTTTTCTTCAGCGTAGGTGAGGAAGGCTTTCAGCAGGCCGAAGTTGTAATTGCCGCCCAGCAGAACCATGCGGGTCTCGGCGGTGTCGGTCGCGTTGCGGATATTCTGGTAGGTGGCCACCACATCCAGCGCCCCCTTGCTGTAGCCGCCCCAGCCTGCGCGCACGCGGTTGGCTGCGGCGTTGCCGGCTACCTCGCCGACCCCATACTGCAGCTCGCCTCGAAATGGTCCGGTGTTGAACGAGTAGCTCACCAGGTTGTCGCCGCGGCTGCCGTTGTAGCTGAACAGGCGCGACGAATCGCCCGCCATGCCGATCGCGAACGGATCCCAACTGGTGAGGGTGGTGTAGACCGGGTTGTTCTGCCGCCCCAGCTTGACGCTGCCCCATGCGCCGTTGACGCCGACAAACGCGAGGCGGTTGAACAAGCGCTGGGCGTCGGCCTGGGCGCCGGTGTCGCCGGTGAAACCGTTCTCCAACTGGAAGATGGCCGACAGGCCGCCACCCAAGTCCTCCACGCCCTTGAAGCCGAGCCGGCTGCCGTTGAGAATGCCGGCGTCCATGCGCGTCACAGGGGCGGTGCCGTTGTCATCCCGCACCAGGTCGAGGTCGATTACGCCGTAGACCGTAATGTTGGACTGGGTTTGTGCCATGCAGGAGCTGGCGGCGCAGACGGCCAGCATGCAGATAGTTTTTTTCATGTCGCTCTTTCAGGTTGATGTGCCCGGATTAGCCGCCGAGCTGTCGGAGAAACAGGCGCAACCGTCCCTCGCCCGTGTCGCTATCAGGTCGGGATAGAGGCGGTTTGGAGTGGCTTGGCGGCGTGACGCGCGCCGGGAAAACTGGAACATCTATGAACCGGATGAAAGCGAGTATAGGGGAGCGGTTTGCGCCACCATTGCCGATTCGGCACAGCTTGGTGCCGATTCTTGCGCGCCGACAGGGCAGTGCCGTTTGCCTGTGGAACCGGCGAGGGCGCAAATCTCACATAACCATGAAGGCGCGCCGCAGCGTGCGCCCAGCGGTAGTCCCACACTACCTACGCTCAACCCGTTTCAGAAATATGGAATAGAAAAATGGCATACATAAACACTCACGCAACAGGCAGCACCTCGGCTGCCACACCGGCGCTGGACACCAGCTTTGCCCCGCCTTCGTCCGACGCCGTGGTCAGCGCTCCCGGTACGGGCACCACCCCGCCCGCCACCAACAGCGCTTCGCGCTCGAGGCTGATGTCGCAGTTTGCGCAAAACAACGAGGCTCTGGTCAACCGCGCCGGCGAGGAAATCCTGGCGCAGAACCCGCCTGCACTGCGGACGCTCGTGCAGCAGGCCGGCCTCAAGCACGATATCGCCGTCGACACCCCGTCCGGCCGCCAGGCCGCGCTGGCCAAGCTGAAGAGCGACCCGGAGTTGGCCGCCCAGTTCAAGCAGTTGGCCGAGCTGCGCTTCACCTACACCGATACCCGCGCCAGCCTGACCAAGCTGCGCCGCGACGCCGAAGTCAAGGCCAAGGAAAACAATCAGGGCCTGAGCGGCGCCGCGCTGAACAGAGCCGTCAATGGCGTACTGCAGCAACCCGAGTTCAAGAGCCGTTTCGATGCGCTCAAGGCGAAGATCGCGCCATGGGAAAGCGGGACGAACGAGCGGGCCGATAAACTGGGCAAGAATGACGCGGAAAAAGGCCAGTATGTGAATAACGTGAACGGCTGGCTAGGCAACCTGAAGTCGCTGGAACAGCTGAACCAGCAGCGCTACGAGAAGGTCATGCACAAGATCTCGATCCTGGACATCGGCCCGGGCGACCCGTACCTGCGCAAGGAATCGCCGCCGGAATCGATCGCCCACTCCAATACGCTGCCGCGCCAGGGCCAGGAAGACCTCAACGGCATCGAAGGCAACCGCGGCGACATCAACGTATTCCATGCTGGCATGGCGATCAACGAAGCGATCGGCGAACTGATGAAGAAGGCCGCGCACGACAGCGGCATCGATCCGGAAACGACCATCGTGAAACAAGCGCTCAGCAAGTTGGCGGTGGCCCTGAAACTGCCGGTATGGCAACGCAGCCCGAACCAGTTGGCCGATGCTCTCAAGGGTTTCGAAACGCTGGTCGATGCCATCAAACACGCGGTGGATACCGGCAAGAGCAAGTTGCCCGGCGTACCGGTGGCCAACCTGCTGGAAGCAACCAGCCAGCTGGCCGAGATGCGCGGCGGCCTGGGCACCACCAATGCCATGCGCGCGCTGATCCAGTCGTTCCAGTCGGGCGGTTACTGGTTCTATCGCGCCAAGCCGAACCTGGGCCTGCCCCAGGGCGAGAGCGCCGCGCTGGTCGCCAAGATCTTCGCCAACGACCAGCTCGACGACGACGGCAAGCCGACGCGCGCGCCGCTGAAGTACAGCACCGCGATCCTTGGCGGTTCCATGCTGCCAGGCGGCGAGCTGCGCAAGCGTACCGCCGACGGCGATCGCGACGCGATGCACGTCGCCGCCGATCCGGAAAAGATTCCGCAGGAAATCGACCGCACCGGCGAGTTCCTGAAGCTGTTGAAGGAACCCGCCTATGCGCAGGCGCAGAAGGATTGGAAAGCCCTGTCGCCGGATCAGAAGAAAGACGAGGCGAAGTGGCCGGCTAGCATCAAGTTGGCGGCGGCCGAGGCGCAACGGCGCGCCGAAGACGGTTTCACCGAGAATGCCCACTACCTCGGCGTGCGCGGCAAGCATCGGGCCGGCGGCGACACCTGCTCCACCTTCCTGGTGCGCGTCAACCAGACCGCCAAGCTGCAGGAAGCGGTGATGGCGGAATTCGAAGCCTTCGCCGCGCGCAAGCGCAAGGAGACCCCGGGCATCTCGGGTGCGGACATCGCCAAGGCGTTGACCAAGGAATACGGTTTGCCCAGCGGGGAGGAAATGAATACCCCTTCGAAGATGCCGCCCAAGGTGCAGGAGATCTGCCAGCGCGCCATGGACGCAGACTTCAAGGGCCTGCTGGACAACAAGCCGGAAGGCGTGTCGCCGCAATCGGTCGAAGACAATCTGCGCAACACCGAGCTGTATGAATTCGTCGGCGTGCTGTCCATCGAGGCCGACGAGGTGCTGAATCTGGAGCAGAATTTCGACAAGAGAACCGGCCTGCCTACCAGCACCCGCTATCCGTTCGAGGCATCGGCCTCCAGCAACCCGGCGCTGCACGGCGCCACCGGTAACATCTGACACTGACACCATCAACTGAGCCGCCAGCCGGCTCGCCAACAACCCCGGGCCGAGTCCCGGGGTTTTCTTGTGTGCAAACCGTAACGGCACCTGCCGTTGCCCAATCGGCACCGGTGTCACGCTTGCCATCCATATACTTCGAACTCAGGGCAGCGAGAAGGAAAGTGGCCGAGCCGCACGCAGATGAGAACAACTACACCAAACAGTCTGCTGGGGGCAGTCCTGCCTCTGGCGTTCATCCAGATCGTGGCCTGGGGAACCGTCTATTTTTCTTTTCCGCTGTTTCTCGACCCTATACGCAACGACCTTGGCTGTTCGCGCAACCAGATCGCCGCCGGCATGACGCTGGGACTCACCGTGGCGGCGCTGATCCAGCTCCGGATCGGCCGCCTGATCGAGCGTTGGGGACCGACCACGGTCATCGGGGCCGGCTGCATGCTGGGCGCGGCGGCGATGTCGTGGCTATCGATCACCGGCGGCCTGGCCGGCTATTACCTTGGCTGGGCCGCCTTGGGCGCGACCATGGCCCTGGCTTTCTTCGAGCCGGCGTTCGCTGCGCTGCTGGAACAGGCGCCGCGCCAGTTCGAGCTGGCGGTGGCGCTGCTGGTGATGTTGTCCGGCCTGGCCGGCGCGGTGTTCCTGCCGATCACCCACTGGCTGATTGATGGATATGGATGGCGCAGTGCGATGCGGGTATTCGCCTTCTGCATCTGCGCGGCCGGCGCGCTTGCCTTGACGCTGAGCCTGTGCTGGCGCGAGGCGCGCCACCCGCCGCTCCAGGACGCGCCCAGGCTCGATGAACCCCGGGGCACGGCCGCCGCGGATCCAGGGGAACCGCGGTTCTGGGCGCTGGCGCTGGGTTTTGCCGTGAACTCCTGCGTGGTGACGGCGCTGGTCATCCATCTGTTCGGATTGCTCGTCGAGCGCGGCGTCGCCAACCGGGTGGCGCTGTACGTCACCGCGGCGATCGGTCCGGCGCAGATACTGGGCCGCCTGGCGCAGATGTTGCTGGCGCGCCGGCTCGGGCAACGCGCGGCGACGTATGCCGCGTTCACGGCACTGTTGGCGGGCCTGCTTGTGTTGCAGTGCAGCCGCGCCGACGAGGCGCTGTTGTGGTGCGCGGTGCTATGTGTCGGCGCCGGCAGCGGGATGATCACCACGTTGCGCGGCACGCTCATCGCTGTGCTGTTCCGGCGCGAGCTGTACGCGCGCGCCGCCGGCATGGTCGCCACGCCCGGTTCGCTGTTCCGGGCGGCGGCGCCGCTGGGGGCGTCGGCTGTGGTTTCCGGCATGGCCGGATACGTGGCGCTGGGCTGGATCATGGTCGGCCTGGCTGCCATTTCCTTGAGTTTGATGGTGTATTCACTACGGGCCTATCGACATGACAGAAATTGAAACTGCAGCCGCTTGCAGACCTGCTTCCCACGTAAGCTACGTCACTCCGACGATGCGTACGCTGGTGTTCAACAACCCCGCCCATCTGTATCCGGTGAACCGTTACCAGTCGCTGGTATTGGCGCACCTGGCCTGCCAGGAAGCGGTCCAGGTGGCGGCCAGCGCCGGCAAGCCGATGGCCGCGCTGTCCGCCGTCGAGATATGTTGCGGCGGCAGCCCCGCTGCGCTGGCGATGAAGGCCAGCGGCGTCGGTTTTGTCGGCGCCAGCGATATACAGGGTGTGTCGTTGCAGCAGACCAGGCTCAACGCCTCGATCAACGGGATGTCATTGGATCGCGTGGCGCTGGGCTCCGGCCTGGAGCCCTGGATCAATACCGGCCCCTGGCTCGACCTGGTGGCCTGCAATCCGCCTTGCCTGCCCGATGCGCTGGTGGACAGCCGGCTGGGGACGGCTTGGCAGACTGCGATGAAGGGCGGGAGCGGCGGTTTCGACCTGCTGTTCGAGATACTCGGCGCCCTGGACAAGGTCTTGCTGCCGCACGGGCGCTTCGTGTTCGTCGTGACGTCGATGATGGATTTCGAGCGGATTGCGCAATTTCTGCATCGCCACGTCGAACAGGCTTGGCGCGTGTGCCCGGGCACGCCGGTGGCGGCGCCGTATTGCCGCCTGGACGAAGCGGTCGTCCCCAGGCTGTTGGCCATGCGCGACGAGCGACACATCTTTGTGTGGCAAGGGGAGGACGGCTGGCTGTGGCGCCTGACCTGGGGCGTGGCGGTGGGCGCCAGCGCTGCCGCGATGGTAAGCGACCGGCCCGCGTTTGGCTTTTATCCATACGGCTTCATGCCGACGGCGCCGGACTACTTGCATGCACTGGAAATATTCGGACAGGCCATTCCCGACAATCCCTTGCCGAAAGTGGCGCCGCGCTAGGCGTTCGCGCGGCGCCGCCTGGCCGCTTGGTTAGTCAGCGTTGGCAAAACGCAGCAATTGTCGGCGGGCGCCTTCGGATTTGTGAGCGGCCGGTTTGCCGTCACCCTTCAGAAAACATCCGCCGTCGCGCCATTCCTTCGCTTGGCCGGCATGATCCTTCATCTTGTTGAGCAGATCCAGGGCGGCCATGCCCGCCAACGGCAAACGGCGGGATAGCAGCACATGCCCATTCTCATGGTTCATCGACATCACCGGCAGCTCTTCCCCCTGCAACGACAGGTTGAGTTCCAGAAGCCGCTGCATGGCCGCCTGGCGCTGGTGGCGTGGCAGCGGGCCGAAATCGCAGAAGACCGCGGCCATGCCATCCTGACTCTTGCCGCCGTCCGCTTTTGGCGGGGCGGCCGGTGCCGTTGCACTTTTTTTGCTGGTGGAGGCTTGCGCCTCCACCAGCGAAAAGAACACCTTGTCGATTTCCAGATCCACCCGCTCGTAGAGGGAGGGCTGGACAGGCATGTCGACCAGCTTGCAGAGATCGTCGACCAGTTTCTTGTATTGCTCGCTTGCCATTGCTAATCTTTCCGGATCTCGGCCACGTCGCTGTCCGCGAGGGCGGCATCCTCGTCGCCAGTCCGCATCTCCTCGCCCACCTGCTTCAGCAGAGGCATCGCTGTCTTCAATGTGCGCTCCATTGCCATGTTGGACTCGTCCTGGTTGGTCGGGGAGCGTTGGGCGTCAATCTCGTCCAGCTGCGCAAGCACACCCTCCATCCGTTTGACGATGGAGGGTGTGCTGATGCTGATGACGCCGGTTTCGATCAGCAGGACCAGGTTACGCAGCGAGCGGCTGATGGTAAACAGCGCATCGTTGGAGCCGCGCGCGCGCAGCAGGTCGCGCGTAATCAGCTTGAAATTCTGCGCCACGCGCTCCGACACCTGGCCTGCCGACGATTGCAGGACATGCGCGCCCAACTTGACGCTGCAAGCGAGCGCGATCATCGATACCGCCGCGATGTTGAGCAGATGCAGGCACGCCATGATGTCGGTGCCGATCGAGCGGTGTGCCGGGGTTTCATGGTAGTGGTGATCCTTGTTCTTGCTGATCTCCGTGATCAGGGTCAGCAGGGATCCCACCAGCACCGCGCCGCCGGGATTTGCGATCACCGCCTGGTAAGTGCGCACGACGCCGGCGATGATCGCCGAACCGTACTCCGCGTAATCATTGGCTCGACGGTCGCCGTCCAGCATGAACCCCATCAGGAAGGCGGGGGAGTTGTTGAAGCTCTCCTTGAGTTCGGGATCCATCAGCGCGGCCGCCGCCTGGGCGTGGCCGCTGCGGTGGGAGATCTCGTCAAACTTCAGTTCCTGGGTGTATAGCTGGTCGATGACGGTGTCTTCGTACTGCTGGTGCAGCTTGTGGTATTTCGTGGCATTGTCGCCGGTCAGCGCGTCCACTCGCGGTTGGATCAGCGCATGCAGGGTGTCGAAGCTGGCTTGCTCGTCGGGGGTCAAGGGACTACGCAGCTGGCTCCACTGCGTCAGCTTGTGGTGCTCCCAGCAGTCGTCGGGGTCCATGCCGATATGTTTGGCCAGCGCGTCGGACATCTCGCGCTCGCGAGGCGCATCCAGATCGTCGCGGGCGCTCATCATCTGCCCGCGCAGGCTCGCGACCTCGTCGGACTCCTTGCCGACCAGCGCTGCCTGGTATCGGGATTCAAGGGCGTTCCAGCGTCCTGCCAATTCCTGGCGCAGCTCCAGCTCGCGATGCTGGCCCCATTGCTCCTCGGTCACATGGAGCAGCGTCGCCGCGGCCTTTGGAATGTGCTTGCTCGACTGTTCCTTGAGGATGCCCAGAAATTGCTGCTGGCCGATCTGTTCATAGGTGCGCCAGGCGGTGCGCAGGAACTCCTCTCCCTTGTCGGGCGTCGACTTGGCGATGTTCAGCCGCATCTGGCCGTACTGCTCGCGGACCTGGTCGCCCCGCGCTAAAACGGGCTGGAGCCCCGCCTGGGCCAGGGTCGTGCCGGTCACGAACCAGCCGCTGATCGGCTGCTTGGACTCGAATGCCGACCAGGTGGCCGCCATGTTGGCATACATGCGGGTGGCCTGCAGCCAGCACTGGCTTTGCAGGCCGCCGCTGTCCCATACCTTGCCGAACAGGCTGGCGCACTGGTAGTCGAGCATGCCGTCGCGCAGGGCCGTTTCCGCGGTCCGATAGGCCGTATCGGCCTGTGTCCGCAGCGCCGCATCGTCCGGGTTTTCGGCCGAACGGCGGTACAGCTCCTGCAGGTGTGCCGGCTGGTATTCCGCGACGCTCATCAGCGCATCGAGTTTCTTTGCGGCCTGTTGCGGAGTGGCTACGTCCTCCAGCGACATCTCCTTCATCGCCGTCGCGATATTGGGGGCGCCATGCCTGAACTGCAGATCCTTGGCGGGGGTGACGTGGAGCAGGAAATCGGCATCTCGTTCCATGCCCAGGATGCCGGCGGCCAGCGTGCCCGCGAAATTGATGGAGGCGGCGGCAATGCCGCCGGGCTCGCCACTCCAGTGCTTGATCAGGTACGGCATGAGTACCGGGAATACCAGATTGATGGCGCGCCCCTTGATCGAACGCATGCCATAGAGAACGCCGCCTTGTTTCCAGGATTCTTCCAGCTTGCCCCGCAGGGCATCGATATCCGCGCCCGGGGCGGCATACAGCTGCAGCATGGCGTCGATCGCCTTGTCGAAGTCGGCGTCCGTCATGGAGCGCATCGCCACGTCGCGCGCCGCATAGAATTGTTGCAGCTGTTGCGGATCGAAGTCGCGACGGACATGTTCGCGCAGCTTGCGCTGCGATTGCACCAACTGATTCTTGGCGTCCAGCTGCGTCAGCTGGAAGTCCGGAATGCGTCCGGTCGCGTCGCTCTGATGGAGCCTGACGTGTGAGAATACGCTGGCCCGGCTCATCTCCTGTCCGTGCGCCTGGGCGAGCGGCGATGCTTGCGCATCCTGCCGCGTGACCGGCAGGATCGATGCGGTGGATGGACGTACTCCTTTAACGCCGGTACTCGGCCCGGGTTCGGAGGTGGAATATGTGTTCAGTTCCATAGGTTTGGTGCGATCTAGTGAGTTGTTACCGGCGTATGCCATGGTGTTGGTTCCTGTGCTTGCACGGGCCTGGTCGGCCCGATGCGTTGGTGGGTAAGGGTGCGCGGCGTCGCAGTGGCAGCCGACGTTGGGCGCGGAAAGCGCGAATTTCCGGCCTCGCCCGGATCGGGCGTACGCTGCCGAGAAATCAGCCATATCGATGTTGATAGGTGTAGGGCGGGGAGGTCGCGGTTCCATTGGCCGGAGGGCTGTCGCCGCATTCCGCAGGAGTGCGTGCCGAAACGGCAAGGGCGCCGGCGGCGCCGCCAGTACACTGACTCTGCCCGTGATGGAATAGTTCCGTCGTTGTCCTGCCGACGCCCGTGCCGTCACATGACAACAAAAAAATACCAGATTAGGAGACCTACAATGGACAAACCGCAACACCATACCGAGGCGCAGCATCTGCGGCCTATCTCGCTCAACGCGGCGCCGCCGCGCTCGCCGTGGCGCGAGATCTGCGCCGCCAGCATCGGCAACGCACTGGAATTCTACGACCTGCTGATCTACGGTTATTTCGCCATCGTCATCGGCAAGCTGTTCTTCCCCGCCGCGGACGAGGCCACCTCGCTGCTGCTGAGCGTTGCCTCGTTCGGCATCTCCTTTGTCACGCGGCCGTTGGGCGCCATCGTGCTGGGCAGCTATGCCGACCGCGCCGGCCGCAAGGCTTCGCTGACGGCCTCGATCGGGCTGATGATGCTGGGCACGGCGATGATCGTGGTCGCCCCCACCTACGCCCAGATCGGCATTGCCGCACCGGTGATCATCGTCGTCGCGCGCATGCTGCAGGGATTTTCCACCGGCGGCGAGTTTGGCGCCGCCACCGCCTTCATGATCGAGCACGCGGACGAGCGCCGGCGCGGCTTCTTTGCCAGCTGGCAGATGTCGACCCAGGGCCTGGCCACCGTGCTGGCGGCCGGCGTCAGCGCGCTGCTGAGCGCCACGCTGACCGACGCCCAGGTGAGCGCGTGGGGCTGGCGCCTGGCGTTCGGCATCGGCCTGGCGATCGGCCCGGTCGGCCTGTACATCCGCCGCCACATCGACGAGACGGCCGAGTTCAAGCGCGTGGTCAAGGAGCGGCGCGAGCGCTCGCCGCTGCGCGAGGTGTTCGTCCACAACTGGCGCAACATGCTGCTGGGCGGCGGCGTGTTCGCCGCGGCCACCGCGTTCAACTACGTGCACAAGGTGTACATGCCGACCTACGCGATCAAGCAGCTGCAGATGCCGGCCAGCACCTCGTTCCTGGGCGCGGTGATCACCGGCGCGGTGCTGATGGTGGTCGCGCCCGTGGTCGGCAACTTGTCCGACCGGCTGGGCCGGTTGCGCGTGATGAAGGCGGCGCTGCTGCTGATCGGCCTCACCAGCTACCCGCTGTTCTACATCCTGTCGACGTGGCCGACCTTGACCACCTTGCTGATGGTGCAAGGCCTGGTCGGCCTGCTGCTGGCTGCCTGCCTCGGACCGATTCCGGCGCTGCTGGCCGACATCTTCCCGACCAGCACCCGCGGTACGGGACTGGCGCTGAGCTACAACGTCACGGCCACGCTGTTCGGCGGCTTCGCGCCGCTGATCGTGAGCGTGCTGATCGACTATTTCCACACCAAGACCGCACCCAGCTTCTACGTCATGGGCACCACGTTGCTGAGCCTGTTCGCGCTGACGCTGCTGGCCCGGCGCCCGGTCAAGCAAGCGGAGCAGCCGGCCCAGTCCGAGCTGCAGCATCAGGCGGGCCAGGCCGCGATCAAGGGCTGACCCGGCTCGGCCGGGAACCACTGCGGCCAACCATCCTTACCACCATTATCGTAACCAGGCGGCGCCCGGAGGCGCCGCGCAGACGGAGTATTTGCATGAACATCATGAAGCACGGCCGCGCACCGTTGGCGGCCTATCCAATCGAAGTTGAGTTTCCCGACATCCGCCGCTGGCAGCACGGCGGCGCCATCGACTATGTCCACAGTGCCGACAGCGGCCGGCCCGGTCCGCACGTGATGCTGCTGGCGCTGGTCCATGGCAACGAGGTCAGCGGCGCCATCGCGCTCGACCGCCTGTTGGCGGCGCGCCTGCGGCCCGTGGCCGGACGGCTTACCCTGGGCTTTGCCAACGTCGCCGCCTACCACACCTTCGATCCGCACCGGCCCGACGCCAATCGCTATATCGACGAGGACATGAACCGGGTGTGGAGCACCGACGTGCTCGACGGCCCGCGCGACAGCGTCGAGTTGCGCCGCGCGCGCGCGCTGCGGCCGCTGATCGACAGCGTCGACCTGCTGCTCGACATCCATTCGATGCACGAAGAGGCGCCGCCGCTGATGATGTGCGGCCCGCTGGCCAAAGGCGCGGCGCTGGCGGCGGCGCTGGGCACGCCGGACTACGCGGTGATGGACGCCGGCCACGCCAACGGCAGGCGGCTGCGCGACTATGGCCGCTTCGGCGATCCGGCGCAGCCGGCCAACGCCTTGCTGATCGAAACGGGCCAGCATTTCTCGGCCCGCAGCGGCCAGGTGGCGCTCGACACCGCGTGCCGCTTCCTGGTGCACAGCGGCGTGGTGGAGCGCGCGCAGGTGGCGAGCTGGCTCAGTCCGGACGAGCCGCGGACGCAGCAGATCATCGAGATCACCCACCAGCTGGTGGCGCGCAGCCACAACTTCGCCTTTGCCGAGGACTACACCGGCATGGAGGTGATCGAGCATGCCGGCACCGTCATCGCGCACGACGACGGCGAACCCTTCGTGACGCCCTATGACGGCTGCGTGATCGTGCAGCCGTCGCTGCGCCAGCTGGCGCCCGGCATTACGGTGGCCCGGCTGGGACGGCTGCGCGACTGAGCCCGGCTCTTTTGATGCGATGGCGGTGGAACCGCGCGGCGCCGGCCGCTACTCATGGAGACCCCGACCATCCATTGAAGGAGCATGCGCGTGTCCAAGGAACGATATATCCAGCTGGCGACCGGTTTCTGCCGCCTGGCCCAATTGCCACAACCGGAAAAACTCATCGAGGGTCACGCGGTCGAGGTCGACGGTGTCGATTTCTATCTCGCCTACGATGAAGAAAACAGCCCCGACCATGTGATGGTGTACTGCGATTTCGGCACGCCGCCGCAGGACCGTCTGCTCGCCGCCTACCAGGCGCTGCTGGAGGCCAACATGATTGTGTACGGCAGCAACGCGCCGGCCTTCATGCTGTCTCCCAGCAAGAAGGTGACCTTGGCGTATCAATACCGGATAGACGAGGTCGTGCCGGAGCAGCTGATGGGCTTGTTCGCCAATCTGTCCGGCCAGGCCGGCGCCTGGCGCTCACACTATTTCCTGGACGCCGCCGCATAAGGCCGGCAACGGGGCAAGGAGAATCAAGATGGCAATCGGAGTACAAGGACCGGGTTATTACCACCATCCCTCGGACGAGACGCAAACCAAGACTGCGCAGCGCGCGACGTTCACGCCGACGCTGAGCAACCAGCTGTCGAGTCGGATGCTATCGAGCAGCAACAAGTATGTGCGGGGAATGGGCCAGACCATCCAGAGCGTGCGCCGGTTCGACCTGAACCAGCGGCAGAAGATCAACGACAGCCGCCTGGCGCGACGCAGGTCCGCCACCGAGAGCAGCCTGCGCAACGATATTGCCTTGTCCAAGGCGGAGTTCAAGCAGGATCGGCTGCGGATGAAGCAAGGCATCAATGACGCAGGCAGCCACCGGCAGATGCAGGCGCGGATCAAGGACGCGAATGGCAAAATGCAGGACTATCTTCAGGACGACGGATATCAGCCATCGTCCGGCCTGGCGAAGGTGGCGCTTCCGCGGCCGGACGCGGTATATCTCAGCAGCCCGGAAGGCCATCGGGTGCGCGCCGGCTACGACAAGCCGCCACTGCTGGCGCGGACCATCGCCCAGACCACCAGTTTGCAATCGGACCATGGCGTGACCGGCGTGAACAAGGCATTGCAGCGCACGGTGCAGTATGGCGCGGTGGGAGTGCGCAATGCCACGCTGTACGCCAAACAAGGCATCTACAAGGCGGCGGCCAGCTTCAGCCAGCGTGGCGGCGAGGCGCATACCACCTTCCAGCGGCGCG
This sequence comes from Duganella sp. LjRoot269, assembly GCF_964254095.1. NCBI lineage: Bacteria > Pseudomonadati > Pseudomonadota > Betaproteobacteria > Burkholderiales > Oxalobacteraceae > Duganella > Duganella sp. LjRoot269. The sequence continues at coordinate 3,946,618 of NZ_CAXUSL020000001.1, forward strand.
CCGACAAGGCCAGCGATATGCGCACGCTCAATGTCGCGGCCCTGCGCGGCAACGTCGCCTTGGGCAACAAGTTTGCCGAGGTGGATATGCGACGAGGGGATGCTGTCTTTGGCAAATTGACGGATCAGGGCTACCGACAGACAGGGAAGCTGGCCGGGGTGGCGCCGGCCAAGACTGGTTGGGCGGCGCGCAAGGCCAGCGACTATTTTGCCGACAACGAGGACATCATGGGCAAGCGCCGAGGGCTGACCAAAATGGTCTTTGGCATCCGCAACGTTGTGCCTTCGCTCAAGGCGTCCTACCATGAGCACAAGATGCGCATCCATGCACCCGCGCTGGCCTCGGCCGATGCCGCGACGCGGAACGAGGCCCAACGTACCGTCGCCCGGCACGATGCCAAGCGCTTCAAGGCGCAGTACGGAATCGATTCGAGGAAGGCGGCACTTCAGGGCCGGCTGCCCGATGTCACCGCCAAGCATGATCCAGAGCTGATGGACAAGTTCGGAGCGAAGGAGCCGGTGGTCGTCGATGATGACGCGTCCAGCATGCGCAGCTTTAGCAGCTATGAAAGTTCTATCCTCGAGCCGGGCAGCGAGGACGGCTTTTTGGACGATGACGACCAAGAGAGCGTCCGCCGATAGAGCCGTGCAGTGCGGGGCCGCCGTATTCCGGCGGCCCCATCTATCGCAACCGGGGCTTACAACAGCCTGGCATCGACGCGATATTGCTTAAGCAATCCGGTAATGACGGCTCCCTTTTCCTCCACGCTTATTTTTTTCTCGAGATTGCCATATTCAAGCGTCAATTCCCTTAGCTTTTCCTTGTATTCCTGGCTTGTTAATTTTTCTCGCGAGTCAAATAATTCATCCATCGCCACGCCTATGCGCTCCTGTTCCGCCTCGATCCTGCTGGAGACCTTGTCGAGAATGGGTTTATGACCCAATCGAGTCAGTAGCGAATCCATCGGGGACCAGGTTGCTACAAATGCGAGCCACTCATCCTGATGGCCTGGCCCCCTCAAGACATCGGCAGCGGCCTTGACATCTTCATGCGTAATTTTGCTGTCACGCTCGTACAGCATGGTTTTCAGTTCGATCCCAAGAAATCTGGAGAAGGCGGTACTGAAACGCAGCAGGTATCCGTAAGTGACTTCGGTCTCGTCGATGCTCTCCTTCGACTCGGCCTTTAAGATGAGTGCCTTGTCGTCCGCAATCTTCTTCAGGCTTTCATAAAGATGCAGACCTTTGCTCAGCGCAAACAAGCCGGCAAGCCTGTTGTCGTACTTGCCGGCTTTGACATCGGCCTGGGCCTGGTAGGTCATGCAGAGCAGGTTCATGTTGAGCAGTGCCATGGCAATTCCGTCGCCGCAGGTATCGGTGACGACCAGCGCGATATTGAAGCAGGCTTCTCGCAGCGCCTGGTTTTCAGGACGTTGAAGTTGACGCAGTAATGCAGTGACACGTTTCGTCGTCACAGGCTGCCACTCTTTATAGTCCGCGGTTTCCCGAATGCTCCCCAGGTATTGAGAGAACAGGTGGGCATTCATCTCTTTTTCGATATTTCTCCACGCGTTATCATCCGCATCCGGCATCCACGACTTGACCTCGTTCGTCAGCGTGCGAAGAGAAGATAGCCGCCCACTTCCAAAAGAACTTCTCATGAAACGGATTTTCGGGCCCCGATAGCCCTGGTCGGCAATAGCTTGGTTTAATTGAACGTACACCTCGTGGGTGACACGGCTGGCTTCAAGCATCACCGAGCACTCCTCTGAAAGGCCAAGAATGCGCTGTGCGTCTCCACCGACAATGACTCCCATCAAATTCACTTGCCGCAGGCCTTTATGCGCGGTCAAATCCGGCAATTCAGCAAGCGCCTCGCATCCAGCAAGTTGCAACGTCTTTAGCTTCCTGCAGGCGGACAGATCCGGCAACTCGTTCAAGCTGCCGCAATTGAGCAAGCTCAGCTCCGTCAGATGCGAAGGCAACGGCGGCAGGCTGGTGATATTTGGATTGGAGATTGCCAATGATGTTTTTGATTTGTCGTTCCAAACCTCGGTGATTCTTTTTGCGATATCCCGGTATGCTTGGCGATACTCCTCAGGCGCCATGCTTTCCCAGGTATTTATTGCGGTGAGCGCCGCGTCATGGTCATCGTGGCTGGACGCTGGTGGCACAATGGGTTTGCCGGAAGGTGGACGCAATGCCGCTTCCCGCTGGCGACCGGTGGTTGTCGGCGCGAGCACCGGCGCCGAGCGGACCCCGGGAGCACCGGTTGAATTAGCGATGGGTAAGTCGTGGTTGAACGCTGACGGCGGAATCAGGGTGTAGGAGGGTGGTTGCGTTACGGCTTCCCGCCGGCGGTTGGGCATTGCCGGCGCAAGCGTAAAATCCGGCACGGCGCGAGAGCTGGGCACACTACCGGATGCAGCGTACTGTGTTGATCTCCTCGCGAGTGGCGGTGCGCTTGGGATCAAAACCATGCTCGGCGGCACCCTGATTTTGACCGGACAGTCCCAGATCACATGAGTCAGCTGGGTGAATTTCAATAAATCCAATCGCCCGGTCAAGCCTGGGCATTCCCTGCACTTCAATCGCTGTAGCTCTTTGCACCGTGCCAAATCCGGAAAGGCCGTCAGGCGAGGGCAGTTGGTGACGATCAAATACTCCAGATTTTTGCACGCGGACAAATCCGGAAACCTGTTCATGTGCGTGCAATTGACCACCTTCAAAGACGTCACGGTTGGAGGAATCGGAGGCAGGCTGTCGAGAGAGGAGACGTTTTCTATTTCCAACGTCGCCCCTCCCGAACAGTTGCATGCATTTTCATACTCGGCAGCTATTCGGTAGCACTCTTCCCTGCATTCAGGGGGCGCGCTTCTTTTCCAGCTTTCAAGTTTCGCCAGGTAGGCCATCTTGGGATCCTGGCGATGCCGCGGGGTATGGCGAGAGGACGCGCCAGGTTGCGTCCGTTGCGGATGTTGCGTGGTTGCACCTGACGAAGATACGGCAACCGGTTGGGGAGGGGCCGCGTACGGAGGAGCGTGCACGGAGACGTAGGGTTTTTGACTGATGGGCATGACGATTCCAATTATGTGAGCTTAAGCGTTTCAGGTTCAACAACTACCGCCACTCGGAAGGCAGCGCCAGTAGTGAAAAGCTCGAGAGAGCTGTGGAGGGTGTACTATCACCATCATCATCCGACACTGTGTCAGCTTCGACGTAATCGTTGCGCATCTCCTCCTGAATATATTCCCTCAGCGCGTGATTTCTCACGGCATGAACTTGATCAATTGGAATTCCCCATCGCGCTGCGTCCCTGGCTCCGATAGTTGTTCCTGGCTCAAGCGTTTCCCCATCGCCCTCGTGTTCCTGCAAAATAATAACTGGATCCTCTATTATTTCATCCGTGCCTGGAGTTTTGAGAACATCAGGTATTTTTCCGTTTTGCATCATAAATCGGTAGTGCCAATAATTGTGAGTCAGATCATCGAGGGTATGGTTGGGTACGCACAGGTAACTTGGTTGAACAGTTCTTGTTATCGGACACCTTATCATTCCATCGGCATCTGTCAGTTCTTCCATCTCTTTTTCACCGATACTATGGCCAGAAACAAGTACCTGCGGATTTTCAATTCCGTATAGAGTGACTGGACATTGCAGGCTTTTGAACAGCTCGGTGTTTATCGCTACCGATGGTCTGGTCCACTGGACTTCCTCTAAAAATCCCACGAAATCCTCAATGAAGTCTTTCGCATCAATATTATCCGGGGCGAGGGTGGCGTAATAGCCAGTTATCGCGTTATTTCGATTGCGAATAGCTGTGTCCTGCGCTTCTTCATCCATTTCATTGGCAGATACCACCAGATTACGGCGCTCCCTCATAGTCCAGGCCAAAAAGGCATCAGCTTGGCGGTTGTATTTTCCATTGGCTGGACCAAAATATTTGGTATATGCCTTGAGGAGACTGTTGTTATCGGCTGCTGCCATTCCATGGGTTATTCCTTTTTCTTTCCTGCTTTGGGCCTGGGCCCGAACAGACTTCACTGAGAAGGCAGGAACAACTTCGGACTGCGGCAGAGACGACGTGGAAGACGATGTGGTGGATTGCGGCTCCATCGAGGCCCGCCAAGCTCCACTTTCCACGAACCCTTTAAATTTATTGAACACACGCTTGCTAAAATGCACCCCACTTTTCTCATAGTATGAGAGGGCTGAAATTGATCTTCCTCCCGGGCCTTGTAGAGGGGGGCGACATGGTAAAAATACGTCCCGTATCGGATTATCATTCTCGACACGGGAGCGTGACGCTACTGAGCGCAAATACCCAAGTCGGTCGACGAAATTTCCTATTTGCCGCTGATCGTGCTGTGGAACAAATCCCCAACGCCAGAAATTCAGCTGGCCTCCTTCCAGATTTTGTTTTAGGTTTATGCCGCGCTCATTTGCCCAGCGAACAAAATTATTAAATTCCGGCTCGGCCCGTTCAGAAAATTGCTCGAATTTATGTAGTAGTTCAAGATTATCCTGTATGACTGACGCGTCGAGGTTGTTGATCAGCCTTTGTTGCGCAGATCTGCTTCCCTGAAGAGGGTATTGATCATGCTGCCGAATTGAAGTACCTGCATGAGCGGGAACGCTTTGAATATGATGGTTTGGGTCGTTCCGGGGCCGCGAGACCCCGTAAGATTGACCTCCCCAATAGGAGCCACCGTAAGATGGTTCGGGAAAATTAGGCATTTTAAAATCCTTTGAACAGCTATTTAAGCTTATGGGTTGTCAGTCGAAAGTTTGCAACGTGCTGTCTCGTCCGCGCGTCGGGAGCAGGAGTGCTATCACGTTGAATTGAAATCTGGATCCGTCTACAAGGCGCTTTCCCATCGGAGAGGCTCGGCGGCATCTATCCAATAGGTAGCGGAAATTGCAAAACGGTTCCCGCCGGTGTTTTTGGCGTGGCTGCGGCTTTTCGATTGCGGATTCGTGTGTAAGAGAAGCGTGCGATCAATCCCGGCTGGATTGATGCGGAAGTGGCGGCGACGAGCAGTCATGCTCGCGCAGCCGATGAGGGAAGGCGAAGGCGCTCGGCCCGGTCGGGGCCAAACGGTAAGACATTATCGAACCTGCAGCTCCTTGCTCAGCTTGATATTCGACGACGATTCACCGATCATCAGCTTGAGCGGTCCGGCCTCGACGGTGGCGGCACCGCGTCCGGCGTCCCAGTAAGCCAGCTGGCTGGCCTTGAGCGGTATGTGCACGGTCTTGCTGGCACCCGCTAGCAGGCTGACGCGCTCGAAGCCGGCCAGCGCGCGCAGCGGCCGCGCCACCTTCGACTTCGGATGGCTGACGTACAGCTGTATCACCGTGTCGCCGGTGCGCTTGCCGGTGTTGGTGACGTCGACGTCGACGGTCAGAGCGCCCTGGGCATCCAGGTAAGGGCTGCTGGTGCGCAGCTTGCCGTACTTGAAGCTGGTGTAGCTCAGGCCATGTCCGAAGGGATACAGCGGTTTCCCCTTGAAGTACATATACGTGCGCCCGTGGCGAATGTCGTAGTCCATCATCGGCGGCAACTGCTGCATGGAGGCCGGCCAGGTGCTGACCAGGTGGCCGCCCGGATTGTAGTCGCCAAACAATACGCGGGCGAGGGCGGTCCCTTCGTCCTGCGATGAATGCGCCAGATGCACGATGGCCGGCACGTTCTTTTGCGACCAGTTGATCGTGTACGGGAAGCTAGACACCAGCACCATCACAGTGTTGGGATTGGCCGCATGCACCAGCTTGACCAGTTGCTCCTGCTGGAGCGCCAGGGTTTCGCGGTCGCGTCCCTCGCGGCCATCGCCGGGATCGGCGCAGGGCTTGGTGCCGGCATCGGTCCAGTCGTGCGCCATGTTCGGTCCGCAGGTCGGATCGTTGCCGACGACGACCACCACCACGTCCGATGCGCGCGCTGCCTTGACGGCGGCGCCGTCGGTATTGTCGCTCGCGTAGTTGATCGTCACGCCGGGGCCGGCGGCGGCCTTGATGCCGTCCAGCGGCGAGACCGCGTGCGGCGGATGGCCGCCGTACCAGTCCCAGTGCACGCTGTCGGCCAGGGGGCCGACGACGGCGATCGACTTCAGCTTGCCCTTCGTCAGCGGCAGCGCGTTGCCGGCGTTCTTCAACAGCACCACCGATTCCAGCGCGATCTGCAGCGATTGCGCCTGGTGCTTCTCGCTCAGCCACGGTTCCGGCCCATCCTTGATGGCCGCGTACGGATTGCCTTCCGGCGGATCGATCAGGCCCAGCCGCACGGTGACCTGGAATTTGCGCCGCAGCGCGGTATCGAGTTCAGCCTCGGTGACCAATCCCTCCGTCACCGCCTGCTGCATCTCGTCCTTGAATTTGTCGAGATACTGATTGATGCCGGCCTTGAACGCCGCCACCACCGCCGCCTTGTGGTCGGGATAGCGCTTGTACAGCTTGACCAGGTTGCCGACCGCGCCGCCGTCGCCGGACACCACCTCGGCATTCCATTTGCCGATCACCAGGCTGTTGAGAACCGGATGCACCGCCATCGGCGTGCCGTTCCATGCGTTGTACGACGCCATCAGCGCCCGCGCGCCGCCGTCCTCGAAGCCCATGCGAAACGGCATGGCGTAGTATTCCCAGAACAGCCGCTCGTCGAAGTCGGAAGAGGAATTACCGCGTCCATTCTCGTTGCTGTTGGCGAGGAAATGCTTGAGCAGGGCCGCCGAACGCCAGTATTTTGGATCGTCTCCTTGCAGGCCTTTGACGAAGGCGGTGGCCATCGTGCCGGCCAGGAAGGGATCTTCGCTATAGACTTCCTCGGTGCGGCCCCAGCGCGGATCGCGCGCCAGGTCGGCCTGCGGGCCCCACAGCATCATCGACGGCTGGTTGTACTTGGGATTCTGCGTGATGTAGCGGCCCTCGGTACCCTGGATTTCGCCGGCCGCGCGCACCAGCGACGGATTCCAGGTCTCGCCCATGCCCGGCGGCTGCGGGAACTGGGTGGTGGGAATCGCCGCCAGGCCTTTGTCGGCGTTGCCGCGCTTGACCACGCCGTGGATGCCTTCGGAACTGCCGAAGCTGGGAATGCCGAGGCGCTTGACGCTGGAATCGGTCGACAGGGCGGCGATTTTTTCTTCCACCGTCATCAGCGACAGAATGTTGTCGATTCGCTGCGCTGTCGGCAGGGCGGGGTCCTGAAACGGATGATCGTAGGCCCGGGCGTGGGCGCTGGCGAGCAGGCACGCCAGCGAAGCAAGACGAAACAATTTTGCGGCCGCATTCAGCTGATGCATGGTGCTCATCCTCGTTTATCCGTTCCAGGCGGATGCCCGGTGGGCGAAGATGGTGCAACGGCCCGGCACGGCTGGCAAGACAGAAAATGGCCAGAGCGCGTTACGTTTTTCACCAATTCAGCTGCCTATGGGCTGGCTGCCTCGTCGAGCATCAAACGCTCGCAGCCCGTTCGAGATGCGCGCCGAGCTTTTCCACAAAGCGTTCCATGGTTTCTTCGCCTAAATCAACCGCCTTGGCCCCGCCACCGGCAACGAATGTCACGTCGCTGATCCCGATCACGCCAAGTACGAGGCGCAGATATTGGGTTGCGATGTCGCGATTCTGGATGGGCGACCCCTCGGTATAGATGCCACCCGATGCGATCAATACGCTTGCCTTCTTGCCAGTCACAAGGCCGCGTCCATCGAAGCCCAGCGTCAATCCCTTGCGAACGACATGGTCGATCCACGCCTTGAGCACCGCCGGCACATTGTAGTTGTAGACCGGGGTTGCAATGACAATGTGATCGGCGGCCAGCAATTCTGCAACGAGTTCGTTCGAGAGCTGTAACTCGTTCGCCATCTCGGGAGAATGCTGTTCCGCAGGGGTGAAGTAGGCCTGCAACCAGGCAGCGTTGACAAACTGAAGTCCGGCATCCATGAGGTCGCGCTCGATCACTTCGCCATCCGGGTGGGTGGCAAGCCAGTCCTGCACGAAACGCCGGGTCATGTTGCGCGACACGGAGTGTTTGCCGCGAGGGCTGGTCTCTACTACCAATAGCTTGGTCATGACAATAATCCTTAAAAATAGCACCGAGGGAAACGCCTGAAGCAAGTTTTCGATCAGGCTGTTTGTGGGTCCACAATATATCGCCGCGAACTTATTCCCGATAGAGATTAAAATGTGATGAAACCCATCGGTAGTTGTGATGGAAGAGGCCATGGAGAAAATATTTTGATTGGAAGTCTGACGCTTGATCAGTTACGTGTTCTGGTAACGATCGCCGATACGGGGAGCTTTTCCGCTGCCGGTCGAAAACTTGGTCGCGTGCAATCGGCTATCAGCCAGGCCATAGGGACGCTTGAGGATGTGCAAGGCCTGTTGCTGTTTGACCGCACTGGCCATCGCCCGAGATTGACCGAGACAGGAAGGGTTCTGGTCGAGCATGCGCGACTGGTATTGGCGAGCGCTGCCCGATTCGAGGCAGTGGCAATGGAGACGCGCTCAGGCTTGGAACCCGAGCTTGTCATTGCGATCGATCCCCTGGTGCCTACGGCGCCATTAATCGAAAGCCTGTCCGCGCTGAGCCGGACTTTTCCAAATCTGCCAGTCAGCTTTTCAACAGAAGGTCTGGGCGGTTCATTGAGACGCCTGCGAAGTGACCCGGCCGCCATCGGCATCTGCTTGCTGCTTCCTTCCATCCCAGATGACATTGCCGCTTATCCGCTGCTGAATGTCGGCATGCAGGCTGTGGTGGCGGCAGGGCATCCACTTGCTTCGCTGGGACGTCCGGCGACACAGACCGATCTGGAGCCTTATGTCCAGCTTGTGCTGTCGGACCCTGTCAATCCCGGCGGTGAAAACTTTGGGCTTGCGAGTGTAAAACTTTGGCGCTTCGTGGATCTCGGCCGGCGCCTGGACTTCCTGCTCGGCGGTTTCGGATGGTGCCGCATGCCCGAGCATCTGGTGTCTCGATTGATTGCTGCTGGGAGCCTGGTTGCGCTCAGTATCGAGCACGATCCGACGCCGCGCGAGGGAGTAACGATTTATGCGGCGCATCAGCGTCGCCGCACGCTCGGGCCCGCCGGGCGGTGGTTGCTGGACGACCTCAGGCGGCGTCTATCTTGAAACGATAACTATCCGGCTTACCAGATCCGTACACGATCGGATGGCGCCAGATAAAGCTTCTGGTCCGGCACAATGCCAAAAGCCTCGTACCAGGCATCGAGATTGCGGACCACGCCGTTGACACGATACTGCGCGGGGCTGTGTGGATCGGTGCGCAGGTCGATCCGCAATTGCGCTTCCCGGATATTTTCGCGGTAGGTCTGCGCCCACGACAGAAAGAAGCGCTGCGGCCCGCTGAAACCGTCCAGCACAGGCGCCGGGCGCCCATGCAGCGCGCGCTGATAGGCGTCGAAGGCGATCGCCAGCCCTCCGTTGTCGCCGATGTTTTCGCCCAACGTGAGCTGGCCGTTCACGCGCAAGCCAGGCAGCACTTCATACCGGTCGAACTGCCGCACAAGACGCGCCGTGCGGGCGCGGAAGTTGGCCAGGTCAGCCTCCTGCCACCATTGACGCAGCGCGCCGCTGGCGTCCGACTTCGCGCCCTGATCGTCGAAGACGTGACTCATCTCGTGGCCGATCACGCCACCCACACCGCCATAGTTGACGGCCGTATCGGCCTTCGGATCGAAGTAGGGCGGTTGCAGTATCGCGGCAGGGAACACGATCTCATTGAAGAATGCGTTGTAATAGGCGTTCACCGTTTGCGGCGTCATGCCCCATTCGTCGCGATCGGCTCGCTGATTCAGGCGTGCGGTGAGACGACGCCATTCCCATAGGCGGGCGCGTTTCTGATTGCCCACAGGGTCGTCCGCGCGCACAACCAAAGTGCCATAGTCGCGCCACTGTTCCGGGTAGCCGATCTTGACGCGGAGTTTATCCAGCTTGTCGAGCGCCGCCAGCCTGGTGGACGGCGTCATCCAATCCAACTGCTTGATGCGTTCGCGATAAGCCGCGCGCAGATTTTCCACCAACTCGGCCACCTGCGCCCTGGCTTGCAGCGTGAAATGGCGGGCCACGTAGAATTCGCCGACGGCTTCGCCCAGCGCGGCATTCAGCGCGGCCGTCGCGCGTTTCCAGCGTACTCTTTGCTGCTGTTGGCCAGACAACGTGCGGCCATTGAAATCGAAATGCAGTTCGTCGATGGCGCGCGGCAGCAGGTCGGCCATGCCTTGCAGGTAGTGGAAGGCGAGGTAGGCGCGCCAGTCGGCCACGGGCGTCGCGCGGAACAGCTCGGCCAGGGCGGCGATCGCCGTGTCTTCCTTGACGACGAAAAAATTCTGCTGCGGGATGCCCTGCGCGTCCAGCATGTCGGCCCAAGGGAAGGAGGGCGCGAAGGCGATCAGCCCGGCCCGCGATTGCGGATGATAGGTTTGGTCGCGATCAGCGCGTTTTTCAGCCGTCCAGTGGCAGGTGGCCATTGCTGTTTCCAGGGCCAGCACCGCGTCGGCGGCGCGGTCGGCGTCGGGCCAATTCACCTGTTTCAGCATCTGCGCGATGTAGATACGGTAGGCCGCGCGCGTGGCGGTTGCCCTTGCATCGCTTTGCAGATAGACGTCGCGGCCCGGCAAACTCAAGCCGGATTGGACGATATTGATGCCATAGCGATCCGGATTCTTCGCGTCCGGCCAAACTGTGAGCGACATCGGGCCGTCCGCACGCAGCTCCGGACGTCCCATCAAGCGTGCGATCTCCTCGTGACTACGCGCCGCAGCGATGACAGCCAAATCATCGCGCACCGGCGCCAGACCGGCTCGCTCGATGGCGTCCGTGTCGAGAAACGCGGTGTAAAAATCAACGATTTTCCGGGCGGTTGATCCGGGCGCCTGTGGCTTGGCCGCCAGCGCCTCGACAATTGACTGGACCTCGGCCTCGGCCTGAGCGCGCAATAGGTAGAACGTGCTCCACTTGGTGCGATCAGGCGGGATCGGCGTGGTGCGCATCCAGTTGCCGCCGCTGTAGTGGAAAAAATCATCACCAGGCTTGATCGACCGGTCCATGCCCGCCAGATCAACGCCCCATGGCATGATGGCTTGACCGCGCGCCATGCCGGCCGACGCGCACAGAACGAGCGCAAGCATGCGTACAGCGGGCTTCATGACAGGCCTCGGCGTGTTGGAGCGGCAGCCAATGCCGCGCTGACGCGTTCAAACAAGGATTGCTGGTTCAGCGCCCGATCCAATTTGGTCAGGCCAGACACCAGATCACCGGCCTCCGCATTGAGCGCCAGCGCAGCCGCATCCAGCGCCGCCCAAACTGGCAACAAGCGCGCGACCAGGGATTTTCCAGCCGCCGTCAGCGCAAGCGTGCGCCGACGCCCGTCGTCCGGATCCGGATGCTCGGCAATCAGCCCAACGTCAAGCAGGGAGCGGCGAGTCTGGCTCACAGATGGATGGCTAATGCCAAGCGCCGCCGCAACTTCATTGACCGACATGTTGCCGTTCAAATGCAACTGATTCAGCGTTCCCATCCAGCGTTGCTCAAACTCCAGCCCCAGACTGGCATACACGCGGTTAGCGTCACGATCGATGCGTTCCGACAAACGACGCAAGCGCGCACCAATGCTGGCGCCGCCTTGTTGCTGGTTGTAGTCGGTAGTCAGCGGGTTGTCGATTTTGCTCATATTATTGGTAGGTGCCTACGTATATTTATTGTAATGACTAGAGCAAGAGAAGACAACCTGGAAATAACGCGCGGTATATGAATTGCGGATTGTTAAGGCTAAGTTCAGATGTCCCGCCTCTGACTAAGTAGAAATGTCTTGACTGGATTTTGTCGTGACGCGACTTTCCATTGCAGGCAATCTCGCCGGCAATAGGAGGGAAACATGAGTACAACTTGGTATTTCGAGGTCGACCGCATCCTCGCAAGGAGCGATGACGGGACTGTCTTGGCGGTGATCGGCGCTGACGAACAACTCGGCCCCGGGATGGAACAGGCGCTGAATGTGTTCACGCCGATCAGCGATATGATGCTGAAATGTCATGCCGTTGCAGTCAATGACGCGCCTTCTTGATGGCGTCCTCCAGGTCGACCAGCGTTAGCTTCCGCTGAACCTTTGTACCTGGTGCAGCCTTGGTTTCCACCGGCGGCCGTCCTTGGTTGGTCCTGGCCGGTGCTGACCGGCCGCGCCGGCTGTCGCGCTGTTCCTGCATCAGCTGGGCGATCTGGAGGACGTGGCCCAGCCGCTTGTTTTCGACGATAACGCCTTGGTCGACCACGGCCAGGCGGTCGTAGGGAACGAACGGCAGCGCTGCGCCCTCGGCCCGGACCTCGACCCGGCCATCCGGGTACTCGTAGACCTCGATGTAGCGACCGATCAGCCGGCGCATCTCCGGCGTGTCGGCCAGCAGGAACATCGTCTTGTCGTATTGGACGGTCAGTGCTTTGGAGACCTTGCGTGCCTCGCGCCAGGTGAATATCAACTCGGGATGTTCGTCCTCACGCAGCGGGCGGTGGGCGTCGAAGTCGTTGCGGGCAGGCTTGGCGAAGCGCTGGTTGTAGTCCCTTATGAAGGCCGTGGCGTAGCCGTTGGCGTCCGCGTGCGAGGATATGCCTTGCAGACGCAGTTCCTTGACCAGCCGATCCTGCAGGGTCTTGTTGGCCCGTTCTACGCGCCCCTTGGCCTGGCTGCTATTGGCGCAAATACTCTCGATGTTGAGTTCGAACAGCGCGCGGCCGAACTGCGTGTAGCCGTCCCCGCCGGCGACTTGCTTCCGGTTGCAACGGAAGACTGTGGCCTTGTCGCTGTAGAACGCCAGCGGCTTGCCATAGCGCTCCAGATAGGTCCTGGTGGCTTCGAAGTAGCTGAAGGTAGACTCGGAATAGGTGAAGTGCAGATGCATCAACCGGCTCGTGGCGTCATCGATGTAGACCAGCAGGGTGCATGCGGGCGCGCGGCCTTCGAACCAGTCGTGGTCGCTGCCATCGATCTGGATCAGTTCGCCGATGCAATCCCGGCGGTTGCGTGGCTGATAGATCGACGGGGACCGCAGCCGACGCGGTATCCATAGGCCGGCATCGAGCATAAGCTTGCGGACCGTTTCCTTGGCCAGGACGATGCCGTGCAGCTCACGGAGCTTCTCACAGGCGAGCGTTGGGCCGAAGTCCTGATAGCGCTCGCGGATGATCGCCAGCGCGCTTACGGCCACGCCGGGCGCCAGTTGGAAATTACTTGGCTTGCCGCGTTTGCGCGAGACCAAGCCGCTGGCGCCGGCATCAAGGTAACGTTGGAGGAGCCGGTTAATCTGGCGCCTGGTAAGATCCAGTCGAGCGGCCGCTGCGCTGGCTTTGATCTGGCCAGCGACGACGGCTTGGATCGTTTTGAGTCGATCCAGCTCTTGCATGGACATGGTGATGGTCTCGGGTTTGGCCATACCGAGCTCCAGACTGCAATCGGAGGCTTCAGTATGATCGGCATGGCTGCTCAACCATTTGACCCGAGTGAGACATTTTAGTTTAGCTGGATTGGGACATTTCTACTTAGCTCCTACACCCCCAATTTCGCATAATTTATATTATGTCAAATGGTAAGCGCCGCCGCCGCTTAGGTCGGACAGTGTCCGTTCGTTTTCAGAACTTTGTTCCCAGGTGCGTACTAAGATTGTTCCCAGCACGTTAGCTTGCGCGTAAGCGCCATCCGGCAAGCGAAGTTACCGGTATTTGACAAGTGGATTACCCACCCAGACAAGCCGACCAATTTCCTACCATTCGGCAGAACATAACTGTTCGGTATTTGTTTGCCCGCGTCCAGCTGGAGCAGCTACGGATGGTCCTAGAGTTGCAGAGATTTATGGAAACCCAACAGCATCAACGCCTCTCGTTCATCCTTCTTTAAGGTTTTGACCGCCCAGATGAGGATGTGACGCGGTCGTGAAGAAGCGACATAGGCGAACCGAGCAGCCTCGGATGCGTGATTGCCCAACCACTCCTTCCAGTGTGCTTGCTCCCCCTGTCGGCTACTCGACACGAGCATTGTCAGGTCGTGGGTCTCCCCTTTCACTTCATGAATGGTTGCCAGGCGGCGTTTTGCGGAACGCGGACTGCCAGGCGCAATCACCGCTGCCACATCGGTGGTGCTTAACCCCGAGGGCGCCCGATGTTGCCGGGTCATGAGCGCCTTGAGGATGACTTCGCACTCAACATTCGGACATGGGACCGTCACCAACGAAGCAAGCGCCCTCTTGTGCAGCGCGCACCAAGCGGACCAGGTAATGGATTGCTTCGCTAAATCAGCCGCGACAAATGCCGAAAGGCAGTCGGCGAGAAAATGATGCCAATTTAAGGCCGATTCCATCTCAGCTGGCCGGCAGAAAGCGTCCTCGCCTAAGGTGTCCAGTTTGATGCAATCCTCTGCCAAGTACCCTGCGAACGTGGACAGGGCGTCATGTAAATCGCCGGGACGCTTGCGCGCAAAAGTTGCAATCGCTGCAGCAAGCGCCTGGACTGCGCCCTGTGCCGCCTCGCCCGCGCGCATCCTGTGCAGCGTACTGTGCCCGCGCGCCACGATTACCGAGCGCGCGTGGCCTGCGGCGAGCTCGTCAAATATCCCAAGTGCCTCGCTTGGGCAATCCCGGTACTCCACGAGGTAGCACGTTGTTTCCGCATAATTGGCTCGCCCTTTGATCTTGTCGGCTTTCACAAGCGTGCCGTGCAAACTGACGATGCCTTGCCCGCTGCGGAAATTCTGCCGCAACAGCATTTCCTTGCACCCTAGCGCACGCACGAATGTCGAGACGTCTTCCGGCTTGCAATTCCTGAATAGATAGATCGCTTGCTCCAGGTCGCCGATTAGGTGAAAGGTGACCCCTCGGTCCGCGAGTTGCGCAAAGATCGCGATTTGATCCGCCGACAGGTCTTGGCACTCGTCGATAATGATATGCGGGTAGCGCGTTACCAAGCGGTCCACATGAACGTTAAATTGGCCGCAATTCAGGATTTCCAAAGCCAACCGCTCCACATCCTTATAGGTAGCGAAACCATTTGCATTGAAAGCTGCTTTCGCTGCTGCTAGATCATCAAGCTGGTACTGTTCCAATTTCAGTGCGTTCATCGCCCGCTGCTTAGCGAGCACGGGATGCCGAAACACGAACCGGCCCTCAGTCGCGTCCCAGTCGAAACGATTGGCCGGAACGTGCTCATGGCCGATCTTGTACTTTGTTCGGTTGAAGCATACCGCTTGCGAGTCCACCACACGAAGAGAAAAATCCCCGTCGCGTCCCTTGTATCCCGTCAGTCGATGGGCGAATGGGTTGCCAATGTGCTTCAGGAAGAAGCTGTCCACAGTACCTACGAAATGCGGGAAGGGCCTGCGGCCGCCACGACTGGCCAATGCGATGCGCTCGATCAGTTCGCCCGTTGCGCTACGTGAGAATGAAAGCACGGCGATCCCTGACGGAAAAAGCGCCCACTTGCGCACTTCCGTCGCCACTTTCGCGGCAATAACTTCGGTCTTCCCGCTACCTGGGCATGCGCGCAGGTAAACGTTATGGGCCAGCGGTTCTTCGATGTAGGCAATCTGTTCTTTGGAAAAATCGATCATTGCGGGCCTCAGAGCTTGCAGCTCCATTTGATCGCGTCCGTGATGTAGCCCGGCACTACAAGCACCGCAGTTCCATCCGCGACCGCGTCAGCGAGCAGCTGCGCGAACAGCCCCTTCCCCATGTCGCCGTTCTCAATCAGTTCCAGCAGTTCGAATGCGGCATCTGCCTTCTCGGCGAGCTTGGATGCCGCCCAATCGGTCTTTGGGTCGCACAGCTCCGCCAAGCGCTGCTTATTCTTCCCGTCCGTTTCCCACGCGTCGTGCATGACCTTGGCCATCGGCGTGATGTTTCCTCCTTCCATCGCCAAGTCGTATTCGAAGGTTTTATAGAGACCAACGAAAAGGCGCGCATGTGTAGACTTGGTGATTTCTGGGATCAACTCCAAGGCGTGGTTGGTACCTTTGCGCAAGTTGCCTGGATACGGTTTGACATTCACCACTTCGTCTTTGCCGCCAATGTTCACTGTTTCCGTCTTGGCCGGGTCGAGATCCGTCAGACCAGCGCAACGCACCGGTATATTGGCGCCAGCGGCAGCCGGGTCAATATTGCAGAACAGTTGCATGAAGTGTTTGAAGTAGATGCCATTGAGATTGATCGGACTTACCCCTAGGTCATGCAGGGTTTGCTTTCCTGCGGGCTGCGCTTTCAGGACAATCTTCGCCAGTTCCGGTAGTAAAATCGCTTCGGCGATACCTTCCACAAACACCAGACCGCGCGCAAAAAGCAGGTTGGATTTGGTGACATCCAACCATCGGTTCACGAAGCGTTCACTCTTATTTGGCAGGCCGCACTCGGCAAGGCGCGTCACGACCGGTTGTGTGCCAGCGGTCATGTGCACGATGGCATTCATCGGCACGGCCGACGCGAGCACGGTCGAATGGGTGGTAACGATGACCTGAACGCCAGTTTTCTGCGCGGTTTCCGAGAGATACTTCAAAAGGCGCGTTTGCAGCTGTGGATGCAAATGCGCCTCTGGCTCTTCTATCAGTAAGAGATGGAAGAGGCCATTATCCTGGCCGCGAAGCTTGGATTCGAGATGCAGCTCGGCCAGGATTGAAGCGATGTAGATCAGATTGTTGTAGCCCAGGCTGTTCTCATTCAGGCTGCGGAACTGGCTCGCGTCAACTGCGGACAAGTCCGGGAAGTACAGCAAACGCAAGCTCTCAACAATCCGCGAGAAATCACTCTCCGAAAATTGGATGCGCGTACCCTGCGCAAGACTTTCCCCGATTGCCTCCTTCAGGCTGCCCGAAATCAGCGCATTGGCCTTCTTAATCTCGTAATCGTCGCTCTCCGCGAGCTCTTTGTTGAACTCCTTTACCTTCGCGACCAGAGGATGATCCGTGCCGTCATCCTCGTGCTTCAGCAAATCCCGCTTGCAGATGACCTTCAGCAGTTTCGCCAGCCGCGAGCGTGAACCGTTCGACAGCTTGTCTTCAGCATCACGTAGCGGTGGCAGATAGATACAGCGGATCAGGTCAAGAACATCCGGCTCCACCGCGGACTTGGCTTTGCCAGCCCACAGCGACCGTTTGGGCCGGCCACGGTATTCACGGTTCTCGACGTGCAGATGCAGCTTCGTATTGTGATCGACATCTTCCCAGGATAAGAAGGCAAGTTTCTCAACCATGTCCAAGTCGGAAAATGTCGCAGAGACCTTGAAGCCCGGCGCGCGTACGTCGCCCACGGCAAAGCCGAGGTGAAAATCCTGATCGTCCACGGCGTAGCGCCCAGCTTCCGAATCAATGAACAACTGTCGCAGGGCGCCGATGACGCCGGTCTTGCCAGCACCATTCCCCCCAACTATTACCGTAAGCCCTTTGTTTAATTTGACCCTGAATGGCTGATTGAATGCCCGGAACCCCTCCACCGTCAGTTCGTCGATATACATCCTGCCCATCCTTGATGCAAAAAAGAAACAACACTATCACGAACGGCAACAGTCCACCACAGAACGGTTCGAGCGTCATAACAAATTTTTTGGTCTGTGTTGAGCGCGTCAGCTCAAGTGAGTCCGTGATCGCAGCAGCTAGCCAACTGCGTGGCGGAGTGGGGACTATCCGCCCATGCGCCTTAAGCAAAAAAATCATCTCGAGAACTCGCCTATTTGACCGGGAACGGCTCACCTGTGACCTGTCTTGAGGTCACGGCAATTAGCCGCATGTCAGATTTCGCGGGTCGACAGCCGCGGGATGCTGATAAACTGGGTCCACTCGTTGGAGACTCGCAATGAACGCGCCCAAGAAACCAGCACCTGAGACACTTAGCCCTTACAAGCTTGCTGCCGCCGCGCGTCGCGCAAAAATTGCGGCGGCTGCTCCCTTGGCTAACGCCGTCACGCCTTCGATGGGGCGCATTCGTATTTCGCTTAGCGGAACGGCGATCCGCCCCGAGCGCCAGACTGCAGTCTTCGGACCGGCGTCCATCGATATCCCAGAATTTTCGGCCATCAGGCGGAAGAAATCTATCTGAGTGTCTTCGACTACGCGTGTCATTGTCGCGCGCGACAGTAACACCATCACTGTGACATCAAAGCCGAACTTGCCGAATAGAATTTCTTATCATTTCGGCGCTGGACGGCACCGCCCCGCATTCAATCGCAAGCTTAAAAAATTCATCGGCCGCTTCGGCTGGATTAAGTCTTCCAGATCGGACAGCCGCCCTCGCACCTGGCGCTAAGTCATTAACGTCGCCAGCGGTAAGGTACCCTGAACATGCGGCCATTTCTTTGAACTCGCTTATCGCCGCCGAAGGTAGCTTGGGACCAAAGACAAAGTATTCCAAGTACTGGAGAAAATGTGGGTGGTCGAGGATATCGTTGCCCCCGGTTCCGTTTCGTTCGAACATCGCCTGCCGCGATTTGCCGCGCCCTCCTGGGTTACATTCGGGATCGATGAAATATCGAAGTCGAACTTCAGGTATCGCGGCGCGCTGCAGCAACGATTCGGACAATGCCGCCATCGGCGCGAGTGATGATCTGAGTTGATCGTGATCGGTCCAGTCAAACTGGATCTTTTCGAGTAGGACTTGCTCTTGTTTAGTCAACTCAAGATCGGGCACTCTCATCATGAAACTGGTCTCCAATTCGGAACAAGTACTCGGCAACGCGTATAACAGCGCTGCCGTAAATTATAACTGTATATTTATCCAGCGCTTTCGATTGTGATGCGCGTATTGAGTAACAGGAGTGAAACCGCTGTGAGCAGAGCGGTTTCGGAACGCGGCGAATCGTAGGCTTCTATCGAGCTATTTTTTGGACTGGGAAACCAGCGAGCCGGCCAACGCTTTCGTCGCTGCGGCTGAATTACCATTTTGCAGAGCAGCTGAGGCTTTCGCCTCCATTGGTTTGCTTGTCGTCTTGTTGGTCCCGGACTGTGCAAGCGCACTCCCGGCCAAACTCTTTTGTAACGCCGAAGCGTTGGAACTGCCCAGCGTGCGTCCTGCCGAGGATGCTACCTTGCCACCCGTTGATTTCCCAGCCATTTTGGACCTCCAAATTTCAATGCCGAGCCACCAGCCACTATTGGTTGATGTAGTCGACCTAGAAACCACTATAGCTAGTGTTTTCCAAAATTCAAGGCGTTTGTTCAATATCAATGCAAATGGCCCAGTATCGGGTCGAAATTGATGCATCCAGATTACAGAAATGCGACGTGGAACAGTTAGCCCCTCTGCAAATCTAGTTTACTTAATGCAGGCTAAGTAAACTACCGTGTTTTGACAGGTATAACTATACGTGTTAATGTACCTGAGAATAACCGAAAAATCACCTCATGGCGCGGCCTACCTTTTCCCTTTCTGATGACGAAGCACGCCAGCTGGTTCGCGAACTTGCTGGCATCGATGAGCGCTGTCCGGTGAACCCACGGGACCATCGCCGATACGTTCGCGAATTCGTTCGTGTCATCCATAAAATCACTGGCAAGACTTACAGCCCAGCCATCTATCGCCGGCTACTATCGGCATATGCCCCCGCGCGCAATCCGTCGACCGCTACCCTCGCCCTCGAAAAAGAGCGCTTCGTAAAGGAACTTGAAGCGATGCCGACCGTAATCGACCGGCATTCGGCGACCGTGCCCGGCGGCCCTGGCGCCAACCTTCTATTCGAGATCCGTCAGGCGCTCCAAGACCTGGCGGGCTTGCGTACCAGTGGCGGCCCATCGCACGCGGACAGCTACCTGCGGGCCCAGTGCGAGTTCCTGCAGCAACGCCTGTCGCACAGCGAAAAACAGCTTGCAGGTGCCAATGAGCGGGCCCATCAGGCCGAGACGCAGCGCCAAGTCCTTGCTGCCCAAGCGCGACATGACCACGAAGAGATTGACAGTCTTCGCGCTGCCGGGACGGCCATGACCGCCCAACTCGCCAAGATGAGCGCGACAATCGACGATGCGCGACAGTTCGCGCTGCTCGCCATCGACGAAGTTCGAGGTGAAACGCGCGCATGGAAAGAGCGTTGCGCTGCGGCCGAAGCGCAGTACAAGGAACAGGTGTCACTGACCGAAACATTCCGGCGCCTGGCCTATCGCCAAGGTGCCGACATTCCCCCTGCCCTCGCACGCAAACCGATATGAACGTTTCTTCCGCCGACCAGCACGGCCAACTTATGCTTTCCCAGCCTGAACCGGGACATGCGCTCGGGCCGGTGGCCGACGACTGGGAGGCTGCCGAAGTCTGGTTGGCGGCGGTCGCGCGCAAGTCCGGCAACCGTTCGACGGCTACACGCGACACGTACGGCTATCACCTTGCCAAACTGCGCTGGTACTGCGAGAACGTCGGCCGGGTCACTCCGTCGCGCTGGAACATGCAGGATGTCGAAGACTTCTATAAATTTCTTGAAGACTTGCCAGAAGACGGCTTGTGCGCGATGGGCGACGGCCGCTACGCCTTACCGGGCGAAGCCGGTTATACGCCGTTTCGCAAGCGTCCCGCAAAGAGCAGTCAGGCAGACATCCAGCGCTTCGTGCACGCCCTTCTAAAAGCTTGGCACAGCATGGGCTACATCCGCATCAATCCGATGGCGTTGACGGGAACAATGAGCGCGCGCAAGATCAACGTTGAAAGGTCAATCAGCGAGGCTGTCTTCGACATCGTGCTGAGCACCCTGGCAAGTAGCGAGGTCGTCTCCTTTTCGGAGCGCCAGCGTCAGCTGCGCGATGTGTTCATTCTGACCGCGTTCAAGGAGCTTGGCCTGCGCGCCAGCGAACTGGTCGGCGCAAAAATGGGCGCTTTCTACCAGCTCATAGATCCGGCGACGAGAAACCGGTACTGGATTTTCCTGGTGACGGCCGAGACCGGAAAAGGCGCCAAGGAGCGGCGCGTACCGGTGACGCGCGCGCTGCTTGCGAGCCTCATGGTTTATCGCCAAGCGTTTGGTCTATCCGCACTGCCAACACACGGGGACAATACGCCGCTGTTGCTGTCCTCCCGCACACAGGTGGTGCGGATCGGGGACAAGAAGATCAAGCACGTCAACGATAGGCGCTTTTTCGGCGCATGGCACGCGATCGGAACCAGGCAGGGCCTCTACAAGATCGTCAAAGAACGGCTCGCGTTGGCAGAAAGCTTCTTGGGCACTGCGGGCCAGTCGGCCCTCGCCGCTGAACTGGAACGAGCTTCACCGCACTGGCTTCGCCATACTTTCGCCAAAACCGCCTTACTGAAAGGGCAGTCGATGCGGGAAGTCGCCAGCCTGCTCGGTCACGCGAGTGTCGATACCACGATGATCTATACAGACCAAGACGCACTGGATTTGGTGCGCGCTTTGGAGCGCACGTCTCCAGAGACGATCGCCGTCGAGCAACCAATAACGGCTTAGCTCATACGCGCCAGGATCCGTGCAGGAGTCGAGCGCGGACGCTCGCAATGCGGCTCAGGCGTACCAAACCTCAAAGATGTACATCAAGAAATAGTGGTGTATATTTGAGCATTCATTCCTAAAGGCGACCGATGGCAGGTGATTCCGATGAATGGCCGGACGGGCAACACTTTCGTGCGCTTGCACTCACTGGGGGCGGCTACCGCGGGCTGTTCTCCGCACAGACGCTGGTTAGCATGGAAGAAGCCACGCGAAAGCCCATAGGACAAAGCTTTGATCTTATCTGTGGCACGTCGATAGGTGGAATCGTGGCGATTGCGGCTGCCTTCGAGATACCGATGTCGAAGGTTGTGGAGGTTTTCGAATCGCAGGGCCCACTGATATTCCCTGCGGATCGGCGGACACCGCAAGGTGCTCTTTCGAAAAAGATTGACTTGGCTACGCATCTCGGAAAACCACGTTATTCAAGTTCGCCGCTGCGTGACGCCGTTGAGGCAATAATACCGAAGGGCACGCGGCTTGCGGCTTATTCGTCCAGGTCGCAGCTTATTCGTTCAAGGTCGCAGTTGTTTCATACTTCGTCAGCAACATCGAGGCATTCACTTCGAATCAGTCGCGCCCTGGGCGCCCTTGGCAGTTGCAGGAACCAGATCTGACGGCTCAAGAAGAACAGAGCCCGTACCACTCACAGGAACCACGTCGAGAACCGCGCCGATAGGAATGAGGCCGAACCTATCGCCACCGCGTCGTTTCGTGGCCGCCGAGAGGTCGCGAGCCGGCTCGAACGGCTCCTCGTCGCCAAGCTGGAATGTCCCCCAGTGCACACCGAAGGAGCGCGCGGCGCCCAGGTCCGCATGGGCTCGCACGGCATCGTCCGGGTCCATGTGCTCGAAACGCATCAGCGCCCGCGGCTGGTAGGCGCCGATCGGCAGTGCCGCCAGGTCGATCGGGCCGATGCGCTGTCGGATGTCCGTGAACATCGCCTGCACGTATGCCGTGTCGCCGGGGAAGTAGAACCGCCCAAGTGAGCCCGCGACCTCGTTTTCCACGACCCAGCCCCCCCATAACGTGGTGTTGTGTTTCCGCGGTCCTCGCCCGCTGCTGTGCTGTGCGGGTACGAACCGGAATGTCACAGCCCCCACCGTCGCTGCCTGCCACCAGTCAAAGGAATTCGCCGGGGCCTGCACGTGGTCTTCGAACCAAGACTCGAGGCCCCGACCCACAAAGAAGCGTGGCGGCCCGCCGCGTTGTCGGGCCAGATGGCGCACAGTGGGCAGGTCCAGATGGTCGTAATGGTCGTGCGACGTCAGCACCACGTCGATGTGCGGCAGTCCGTCAAGCGGCAACGGCAGCGATGTCAGTCGCGCCGGCCCGAAGCCGGCTACCGGAGCAGCAGTGTCGGTGAGCACCGGGTCGAGCAGCACCCACAGACCGCCTACCCGCATCAGCATCGCTGAGTGGCCCAGCCAAGCCACTGCGAAGGGCCGCTGCGCCATGGCTTCGATATCAAGCGGCACGGTGGGCGGCACCTCGGTGCGGCTGAGATCGCGGGTGATCTGCACCCAGGCACGGCGCAGGAAGTAGGTGGCGGACACCCGAGCGCCTGTGTCTTCGGTCAGAACATAAGGGTTGGTAAAGGTCTGCATTGGCGGCTGCTCCGTGTCATTTAAAGCTGTCGAATAGGCGAAGAGCAGACCGCTGCATAGCAATGCAGCTACGGCACCTACGAGCGGCAAGGAGGGGCGTGTCATTGATCTTGCTGGCGGCCGCGAGCATCAACTGCATGGCCACTCCAATCAATGCACGCTGGGAAAGCACGGCGAGGCGGTATGAATCTTCCTGCCATGCTCAAACGAACTCGACGTGCTTGCGCAGCGGCAACTCGCGGATGCGTTGCCCCGTGGCCGCAAAGATGGCATTGGCCAGAGCGGGAGCCGCAGGCGGCACGCCAGGCTCACCAATGCCTTTGATGCGGCCGGTCGTCTGCAATGCCTTCGCCAAGATCTGCGGCGTCTGATACAGGCGCAGGCTCTGATAGGCATCAAAGTTGGTCTGCTGCGGCGCGCCATCGGCGTAAGTCAACTCGCCCGTCATTGCATGACCCAAACCCCAGATCACCCCGCCCGTCAGTTGTGCTTCGAGGTTCACGGGGTCCAGCACCTGGCCCACTTCGGCGACCACGAAGACTTTGTCGATACGGATACCCTTGGCGGTTGCCGTGACCTCCACCACCTCGGCCACCGGTACGCCGAAAGACAGGGTGAAGGCGAGTCCGCGCCCACGTCCTTTGGGCAGTGGTGTGCCCCAGCCTGCCAGTTCTCCCACTGCCAGGAGCACACGCTTGGACGGCTCGTGCGAGCACAGACGCAGGCGCTCGGCCAGCGGGTCGGCGCCGGCGGCGAGGATCAACTCGTCCAGGAAGCACTCGTGCAGAAAGCCGTTGCCCGACGCCCCCACCGATCGCCATGAACTCACCGGCACCATCTCGGGCACACGGTAGCCAGTGACCCGGTAGTGAGCGATGGCAAAGGGTTGGTCCCAAGCGCCGGCCACGATGGCCATGTCGGGGCCCGGCGTCGGCAGGTTTTGCCGCCCCAGTTGCGATGTGTTGACCGACTGCGAGGCGATGCGCAGATCGTAGGCATGCACCCGACCTTTCGCCGCTATGCCACGCGCGCGGGCAATGGCGAGTGGCCGCGGGAAGTCGTGTGTCATGTCCTCCTCACGGCTCCAGGTCATCTTGATCGGTACGCCCGGATGCGCCTTGGCGAGTTCCACCGCCTGGCGCACGTAGTCGTCTTCCAGTCGGCGACCGAAGCTCCCGCCCATGATCTGCACATGAAGGTGGACATTCTCTTCGGCGAGTCCGCTCACGGCCGCCGCACCCGCCACGACGAAGCGGGGAATCTGCGTGCCGGTCCAGATGTCCAGTCGCCCGCCCTTGAGCAGCACGACGGCATTCATCGGCTCCAGTGGCGCATGCGCCAGGTAGGGCACGCGATACTCGGCTTGGACCACCTGGTTTGCCTGCGCAGCCTTGAGGGCGGACTCGACATCGCCTTCGTCCTTCTGTCGGCTGTCGCGGCGTTCATCGGTGAACGAATCCGCCGCCTGCTGGAACATGGCGTCCGTCGTCGAAGGGTACGGTGCGGCGCCCCACTCGATCTCGAGCAGGTTCGCGGCCTGGAAGGCGCGCCAGGTGTTGTCGGCGATCACGCCCACACCCTCGGCGATCGGCACGATCTTCAGCACGCCCTTGGCGGTTTCGGCCTTTCTGGCATCGAAGCTCTTGACGCCGCCGCCTCGGCGCGGGTTTGTGCGCACCGTGGCATACACCATGCCTGGCATGCGCAGATCGATACCGTATATCGCAGTGCCGGTGGACTTGGCCGGGATGTCGAGTCGCTGCATCGGCTTGCCGAGCAGCCTCCATTGACTGGCGGGCTTGAGGGCCACGTCCGCTGGCGGGGAGAGCTTGCCTGCAACCGCGGCCAACGAGGTGTAGGGCAGGCGCTTGCCGTCGGGCGTGATCACATGACCCTCAGCGGTCTTCAGTTCCGCGAGCGGCACGCCGGTCTGCTGCGCCGCCGCGGCCAGCAGCATCTGCCGCGCGACGGCGCCCGCCACGCGCAATCGGTCGAACGCATCGGGGACGGTGGTCGAGCCCCCGGTGACCTGGATGCCCATCAGCTTGCCCATGGCCTCCGCCGCGCCGCGCCCGCTGCGCGCCATGAAGGTGTCGCTCGTGGCGGCGATGGGAAAGGCCTCGGCCATCACGGTGCCGTTGTAATACGTCGGACTCGGCGGTCCGGGCTCGACCTCGAACTGTCCCCAGGCCACGTCCAGTTCCTCGGCGATCAGCGCTGCCTGCACCGAGTACGCCCCCTGTCCCAGATCGGCGCGCGGGGTGATGAGGGTGATGCCGCGCGCATCGATGCGGACATACGGGTTGAGCGTGGCAGTGCCGTCGGGCAAGTCCTTGAGCAACGGGTTGACAAGGTCGCGCTTGTAGAGATACGTACCGACCGCCAGGCCGGCGGCCATCGCCCCGGTGCCGATCAGGAAAGTGCGTCGGGTAATGCGTGCAATGTTGGCCATGGTTCAAGCCGCTTTCATGTGCGAAGCGGCGGTCTTCACCGCCTGGCGGATGCGTGGATAGGTGCCACAGCGACACAGGTTGCCCGACATGGCTTGGTCGATCTGTTCGTCAGTCGGGTTCGGCTCGCTGACCAGGAAGGCCGCAGCCGTCATCATCTGGCCCGCTTGGCAGTAGCCGCATTGGGCGACTTGGTGCTCGATCCAGGCCTGCTGCACCGCGTGCAGCGCACCCGGCTGGCCAAGCCCGGCGATGGTGATCACCGGCGCCTGCACGGCGCCCACGGGCATCACGCAGGAACGCACCGCGGTGCCGTCGACATGCACGGTGCAGGCGCCGCACTGGCCCACGCCGCAGCCGTACTTGGGGCCGGTGATGCCGAGCTCATCGCGCAGCACCCACAGCAGCGGCATCTCTGGTTCAACATCGACCACATGGTCCTTGCCATCGACGATCAGTTTCATTTTGGTGTTCTCCGGTTGGCGGAAATTTGGAACTCAAGCCCCCCGCGAAGGGAACTACGACATGTCGAATCACCTGGAGATCACGAAGCTGCGCGGTCCGACCTGACGGGGTACGTGAAGGCCGGCTGTGCCGTGACTTCAAACGCAGCGGTCAGCGATCCTGTCGCTTCTGATTTTTATGTAGACGATGACAACATGTGCGGACTATACACGGATATGTTGTCACTGTAAACTATGTGGTCTCTGTCTACATTTGCTATAATGCGACACCCACCCCACTCATGAGCCCCGGGAAAACTGGGGATGCCGCCACTTGCCGCCACCAAAAAAGACACTGAACACGACGCTGGATGCCGTCGAAAGGCCCTATCACCACGGTGACCTGCGACGCGCGATCGTCGAAACCGCCTCTGCGATGCTGCGCGAGGACAAGGGCTGGCAGTTCACGATGCGTGAGGTGGCGCGCCGGGCGGGCGTCAGCCATGCCGCTCCCTACAAGCACTTTCCTGACAAGGCCGCGCTGCTGCTAGAGCTGGCGTTGCGCGGCTTCGATCAGTTAGGCCAGGAGTTGAAAGCGGCGATAGTCCCTCGGCCGCGATCCGCTCGCAAAGAGTTCCTGGCAGTCGGCGGCGCGTACATCGCTTTCGGCATGAGCAACCCTGCGCTGTACCGCCTCATGTTCAGCAGCGACGCGGGTGACCTCCAAGTCGCGCACATCAGCGAAAGTGCCTTGTCTGCGCTGGGGGTGCTGCTGGACGTGCTGGCGCGCGGGCAGGAGTCCGGCGCCTTCAGGCGACGGCCTTTGCAGGGTCAAGCCGCGGCCTGCTGGGCGCAAGTGCACGGCCTCACCATGCTCAGCATCGACGGTCTTCTCATGCCCGAGAAGGTTGGAAGTGCACCGGTCCAAGCTGCGCTGGATACGCTGCTCGACGGCGTCCTCGGCTGAGCCGGCAGCGCCTGGAACATGTGCCATCGCTTCCGTGCCGCGTGTTCGCCAGGCGTGTGCCAGCCGTACGCCTTCAGGACAACCCCCGAGTCGCGCCAGCATGCGCTGCCACTGCACCTCAAACCCCAATACGAGCCAACGGAGGCACCGGACAGACGCGTGCAGCGCCGCGGCCATGCGGAACGCAAATGGATGTGACCACGCTGGCGCCGTGCCGCTACACGAACCGTGTCGGCATTAAACAATGAACTAGAAATAAAAGTCGCTGCCTGCGGAAATCCATACCTTGCAAGGAAGGTATTCAATGGGTTACCGGAATGCGGAAGGTTCCGCGTGCGACATGGGAAGACTACATTGGTAGGTGGCGTTAAGTTGCGGGCGAATCGTTACTAAGCAGCGCTTGAGTATAACAGCCTATGACTAAACTGGCAAAACCATGCCGGAATCGTCAGCTTGAAAATGGCGCTCCCGGATCGCCGAGCAGCTCGTGTACGATATAGCGCAGCATCCATGTCTCCCGTTCGATCGAAAGCCCCATCGTTCCAGGCTGCTGGGATAAAACCTGCTCATTGTGAGCGATCGCCTGATTAATGTCGATCCAGATGGGGGTCATCCCATTTGCGATCTCGTAGTGTTCGGGCTGTGTATTGCCAAGGACGCGGTCAGCCTTGCACAGAAAAAAATGGGAGCGCATGAACATGACGTCGTAGCCTTCTTTCCGCGGCGGACGGTACTCATCGATATACCCGAGCGGCCGGATTACGCTCACCTGGGCGGCTCCGGTTTCTTCTTGCAATTCACGATGTAGCGCGTCGACCATCGATTCTCCAGCATCGACCCCGCCGCCTGGCAGGCTGTAGTCATCGTAACGCTTCGTGTACAACAGCAGGATTTCGCGACCATGAAGAACGATAGCGCGAGCAGCATGCCGCTCGAGGAGACGACCTGCCGAAGATCCTACCTCGTGGTGATGAAAGA
The DNA here is from genome assembly GCF_964254095.1 of Duganella sp. LjRoot269. Classification (NCBI taxonomy): domain Bacteria; kingdom Pseudomonadati; phylum Pseudomonadota; class Betaproteobacteria; order Burkholderiales; family Oxalobacteraceae; genus Duganella; species Duganella sp. LjRoot269. The sequence goes on from NZ_CAXUSL020000001.1 coordinate 3,974,518, forward strand.
CCTGGAGCAAATTCATCGCGCAACTTTTAAGAATGCATATTTGGAGAGCGACGCTCTTGTGGGCTGATATTTTACCTTGGAGAATGGTCCTGGCAGAAATCACATACTCGTTGTCGCACCTAATTCGTGATCTTGCCCGACGCTAAGCCATACTTATTTCAGGTCCAGACTGGAAGCATCGGTCTTGCGGTGATCAGAATCTGAAATTTTGTTTTGCCACGACAGGATCGCCGACCCGCCACCGAGATTTACAATTCCAACGGGAGGGTAAGGAAATGGCGAGGATGCCGGGGCAGCACCACTATCTACTGCAGTCAGCCAGCTTTGAAGCCACGAAACGTCCGAGACTCGCCCAGCGTTAAGCACGGCGTCGAAAATGTCCGCCAAAGGTCCTGTCCATTCCACCCATGGCTGCCAAGTACGGACGTAGCGTTGGATTTCTTCCGGCAGACCTTCAGGCGCACCGTGGTGCTTGGCCAAGCCGGCGCTCTCAAATTTTCCCACGTACTCAATGTACTGAAAAAATTCCTTATCGGCTGCGCGAGGACTTTGCCCGCATCGGAAATCGCCGTAATTGGCTTCTAGAAAAGTGCAAGCCACCTCGTAGGGACACTTTAGATCCCAATGCGGCCACTCATCGGGATGAACGCCACGCCACCCCTCGGTCATGCTGTGACCCCATCGGCAATGGCAAGATGTGTGTCCCGCGCGGAGCGCGGCCAGATCGCAGTCCAGTGCGTCTCGTGAAGCCGAGCCTGCAGGGTCACTGTTGCGACAAATGCGGTAAAACCACATCAGTTCGTGAAAACCATACTTACCAAACAGCTGTCGCGCCTTTAACGTGGCCGGTGTATCCAGACACGACAGATTCGCTGAGGTAGCAGCCACAGTTGAGAAATACCCGATGATGTCGTTTGGCGGCGAAAGCAAAGATCTGATCTGATTCACCCGTCGTGCGCAGCATTGCCCCTCTATCCAATAGATGCTCCTGCGCGGCGCCAAGTGCGTTTCGGCGAGGTTTTGCGCCACTGTATTCGTGTCTAAGACCCAGCGTTGAAAGCTCAGGAACGACGGCGAGAGGTGCCGCTTCCTAGAAGCGTTGCCAGGAGCACCGCCGGGCCACGCCGGCCAATGGGTCCGGAAAATCTCCGTCACTGCCCCGCTGCGATTAGTAAATCCATCGGTACCGGCGTGGTATGAGTGCGCCAGCAGTTCCGCGCCGTCGAATGGGCATCGGTCAAGCCAGGAAAAAGAATGGAAGTGGCTGTGATACCCCGCATTGGCACAAGTTTGGCAGTACTGAATTCGCTCAGGGTGCCGAGGATCATTGCAAAACTTCCCCAGCGCATCGGCATTCCCTTCGTACGGTGCCATGACGGAAGTTACAATCGCAAGCGGCTCGTGCAGCGCCTCCGATATCCCGATGCGATCCGCTTCCGACAGTTCCCACCCTGGGCGCCACTGGCGGCCTATCGTCGAGCTGACGTAGTCGAAGAATTGCTTCATTGAGACCTTGTTAAGCTCGCAAAAGCGAGCTGCAAAGGATTCAACTGATTCGTGCATCGCCAGGCAGCCACGGCTCCAATTGACGGAAGGGTAGCCAAAACTGTTCATTCTCAGCCAGCAGTGTTGACGATGCGCATGTGTGACGAGAACCCGGTGTCGGCGAAGATGCTCAACAAGCTTTGGTATTCCATCACCTCATCCCATGCCTCATCGTTTGCCAGCCGGTCGAGAATTCGCTCGACGCTATGGGCCAAATGCTGCATTGGGAATTCTGGTGCCCTTTTTCCCTGTCCCGGCGTGAGTTCGACCATCACTTTCCAAAGAACGCCTGCGTGATCCGCGAGACGCTTCCCTGCGGCGTAATCTGCGGGCGCAAAGTACTGAAGAAACGAGACGCCGCTGCCCGCCGGCCATTCAGATCCGGTATCGTACCCATCGAGCACATAGGCAATCTCAGCCTCGCTTCGCAGGCCGTGAAACCGCGAGTGTGCCGCCATGAATCTGGCTGCGACATGCGCATTGCCCGATATGGCCATCAACTCGTGCTGATAGCCCATTTGATGGGTTCCCACGGAGAACACGCTCAATCTGAAGCCATCCCAGTCCAGTTGATTTTGCAGTCCGACGAGCCATTTCCATTCTCGAAAGGATACTTCCTGCGCCTCGTCAATCAGGAGCACGACGTAGTTATGCCCCGCGGCCTGTGCAATTGTCATTAGACGCTGCGCGATCAAGTAGAAGCCATGACCTTTTCGCGGTACCTTGTCTGTTTTTTCGAAGTGAAAATGACTGGTCAGCAAGAGCTCATGCCAAAACGCGGACTCGCTGGTATGCATGTCGGAGCGCCTCTTCCATATGACGAGCGGAATCACCGAACCGAATCGTTCCTGCAGAACGATTCGGACGTGCCACTTTACGCCGCGCGATTTGCCAAACCTCGATGCGCCATAGATATAGCCGCCTGACTTTCGCTGATCAATCCAGTCGCCAAGTTTAGCGATCATTTCATCTACTGGCGGCGTGTAGACCGCGTATTCGCCAGTCAGGATCGGATGGAATCGGTCAATCCGCGCAGGCGTCGAATATTGCATTTCAGCTCGATGCAGTCATGCGACGTGCGGGAAGCGGGCGTGCGCCGTCGGGCGTGATCATTGGCTTTGCAGAGCCTCGCGTGCCGGCAGCTCGCGGCTTAGCCTGCTTTTCTTTCTCGGCGCGCTTTTGCGCCTGCTCGAGCATGCTCTCTCCCACCGCCAGCTCGGCTGTCGCGGTCAATATGCGCCGCGCTTCGAGGTAAGCAACATGCACGGGCAACTTGCAATTGGGCTGCTGTTCAACAAAGTTGATCAACGACTCGATCGCATCATCGCCCTGTTTGATGTCGAGCTTTTCTTTCAATGCGCTGGAATTGATGGCGGTCCTGACAGCGAGGCTGTGTGGTGACGCGTGCCACGGCGGCGCAGCCCGCAGAATGCCGAGCGAGCCACCGTTCATGGTTGACGCCCTGGCAACCCTCGCATCGTCGGCGATGTGGTTGACAACCCAGATCTCCTGGCCTACCAAGTCATACCTGTTCTGTAAGGCTGCACCGGAATATCTCGCGCCAAAGCAGTTCACGAAGGGCGTGCGACCTTTATCGGCCCCGCCCTTCACGCGGCACTTTCTTCGTTGGCTAAGTAGCATCTCCACCGCTTCGGGATCCGCCTTCCTGGATGTCTTTCGATTTTGGGACATGCAAAATCGAGCGAATGCGAGTGGGCTGCGTTTGAGCGAATAATGGCTACGGCCGTTGTAATTGGCGATCAACACGTCAAGCAGTTCTTCAGCATATTCATATTGAAAACTGGAGGCCAGCGCAACCTTGTCCGGATCGATACCTTTTTTGTCTTTCGGCTTTGCGCCAGTCGTGTTCGATAATCTTTGAAACCCGCCGGAGGAAAGCGTCCTGAAGAACACTTCGACGAAGGGCCGGTCATCCTTGTTTCGGCGCTTGGAAAATCCCGTCTTCGGCTCGACGAGGGTTGAGCCGACGACCTCAGAAAGTGCGACTTTGACCGTCTTACAGGTCTCCGCCAGCGCCCCATCCACGCTCATCTCATCCCAGCAAATACCGGCGAATTCCGGTCCGTCCGCAGATAGGAAACCTGCGTCTTGCGCATAGGCCGTCTCGCTATACGAGATTTTCCTCGGCTTCCACACGGCCAGGGCCGACTGAATCGCGCGCAGAACATCGTCCTTCGACACCTCGCGCCGCAGGCTCAGGTGATAACCCAGCACCAACCTTGAATACACGTCGATGATGACGATGACCCACAGGCGGTGGATGACTTGTTCCCTGTGCCCTCCTTCGGGTAGCGGCAACGCCACGCTGAATCGACCGTCCAGCTTGTGCGCGTCCATCTCCACGCGTTGAAGGAAGCGCTTTACTGGCCGGTCGACTCCGTCACCGCTGGACAGCTTTGAAACCACATCTTTTCCGCCCGCCAGGCGGGCCGCGGCGCGCGGGTTTGCCTCGAGCGTTACATCGATAAAGCGGCAGATCGAGTTGTAGCCCAACGTCTTGGTGTTGAAGGGCCATGCGTGTCGATGCTCATAACCGCGCTCGCGCAGCTGACCCAGGAACCATGCAGTGTGATTCAACCGGGTCCGCTTTACTTCACCCAGTTTGCCCATCGGCGGGCTCTGAAGGACGCGCTCTTCGAATTCGCGCAACAAGAGCGGCTCCGCATCGAGCAAAGCGCGCATTGCGCCGACGGCGCCATGACCGAATTGGTCAACTCGGATTTTGGTCTTGCGGCGATAAGGCGAAATCTGCTGGTATGGAACAAGGCCGCGCCAGCCGTACTCACGTCCATCGGGATGCGGTTGCAAGCACCGTTCGCGGATCAGCCGATAGGCTTGCTTCGCCCCAATTTCAGCTTGCTTCTTGATGTTCGCCGAGCTTTCTCCGGCCAAATACAGCATCACGGCCTTCTTGCGGCTGAAGTAGGCGTCGCCCATCGCGCCTTCGTCGGGCGATGGCCAGCACGACACATCGACGTACAGACCGTTTACTTGCCGGACGCTGCCACTAGCCATTGATTCCCCTTGTCGGAGCTGACGCTTGTTACAGCCGAGCGAAAGCACTACTAACTATAGGTCGATCTCGCGCCGAAGCAATGTGTTTTTTCGGCGTGCTCATGACCAGTACAACATTATTAGGATAGTCAGCCGAGGAACAACACTAGTTAAAATGGCGCCAGCCTCTGATTGTTCCTGCGCCGATTCGATACCTGGGCGGTGACAGAGATGGCCTGGGAACAAAGTTATGAAAACGAACGGCAGCAGCAACACTAAAAAATAAAAATGCCGCTCAGCCTTAACTGAACGGCATTTGTCCCGAGGGACTCCTTTTTTCAAGCCACGTTACGCTAACGATCGCGCCAGTTAGTTGGTGTACACCAGACCGCGGCCGGTACCGCTGAAGTAGATGCGGCCGTAGGTGTTCCAGTCGGCCGCCATCACGCCGATGCCGCCGTACTGATGCGCGTCATCGTTGAAGCGCGCCCAGGTCGCACCGCCATCGTCGGAGTGATAGACGCCCCACACGCCATTCATCGCACCCACCACGTAGACCGCGGCCGAGGACGACGAACCGGTCTGCGCCTTGCCCAGGGCGATGACGCTGGCGCCCTGCAACTGTCCGGTCGAACCGTTGGCCGCGATCGTCGCGAAGCCGTTCAGCTTGGTCCAGCTGGCACCCGAATTGGTCGAGTGGTACACGGCATTGCCGTCGGCCAGCCAGAGGTCGCCCTCGACGTTCGGGTTGACCGCCAGCGAAGTGGCATACCAGCCGTTCGGCGCCAGGTTCGCCGACACGGAACCCTGGCTCAGCGTGAAGTTGTGGCCGCCATCGGTAGAGACGTAGACCTTGCCCGGCAGGTTGCTCCAGGAAGCGCCGCCCGAATCGTAGGCATAGACCTTGTTCGGATTCTTGCGGTCGACCACCAGGCGGTAGCCACGATTGATACCGACGGCGGACAGCGCCGGCAGGTTGGTCGAGGTCCAGCTCGCGCCATTGTTCGTGGTGTACGACGGCACCGAGTTGGCGGGCGCCCAGATCGCGTTGTTGCGGAACGCGGTCACGATGCTGGCCGACTCGGCGGTGTTGGCGGAAGCGCCGGCGGGCAGGGTCGCGAAGTTCGACCACGTGTTGCCGCTGTCGCCTGACCAGGAGCCGAACGCGACCGCGGGCGAGCCGTTGATGACGCCGGCACTGACGATGTAGGTCGGATCGGACCACAACACGTCGGCGGCGTTGCCATTGCTCCATGCGCTCGTGGGCGCCTTGGTCGGCGTCGCCGCGAGGTCGGTCTGGACCCAGATGCCGATATCGCCCGCGCTGTTGACGAACTTGTACGACGCGCCGGCCGGCGGCGTGACCAGCGCCAGGGTGGCGGTTTCCTCGAAGTTATTCAGCGGAACATCCCAGCTCGGGCTGGCCGCCGACGCGTTCCAGGTTTCCCAGACGCCGCCGCCGTGGACGTGCATGATGTGATCCTTGTTGGCCGGATCGATCTCGATGTCGTCCACCCAGCCCCTGTACCCTCCGCCCCAATGCTGCATGCCGTCCGCGATTTCACGCCAGGTGGCGCCGCCGTTGTCGGACAGCTGGACCACCGGCTGGCCGGCGCTCCATGTCCCGGTCACGGCCAGCGCGATGCGGGCCGTCGCGCCGGTGCCGTAGACGGACACGCCGCCGTAGCCGCCCTGTGTGGTGGTGGCGAGCTGGGTCCAGGTCTCGCCGTTGGTCACGCCGCCGAACCTGTAGAGGTAGCCCGGGCCCTGGGCGCCCTGCCCGGCGTTCTTGTTGAACACCACGTAGTAATTGCCGTCGTTGGTGCGCAGCATGTGCGGGACGAAGAAGCCGGACACGTTGGACGGCACCGACACCGGCGTCCACGAGAAGCCGCCGTTGGTGGACTTGTACATGGTCGAGGTCAGGCCCGCCTTCTGCACATACTCCGGCGCGATGGCGGCGTACATGATCCACGTCGTCGCGCCGCCACCCACGTTCGAGTTGTCGAAGATGATCTGCTCGACGCCCACCGGAGCCGTACCCAGCCCCTGGATTTCGGCGGCCGTCAGCACCTTGCTCGACAATCCGGTCTGGGTCCAGGTTTGGCCCGAGTTCGTGCTCTTCCACAGGCCGGCCGTGCGCGAGGCGTAGAACAGCGTCGACGGATTGGTGGGATCAAGCTTCATGCGTTCGCCGATGGCGCGGGCGTCCTCGTTGCCGCCCACCGGGAACGGCAGGTCGTAGTGCGTCCAGCTGGCGCCGCGGTCTCCCGAGACGTAAATGCGGCCGTTGATCGGGGTGCCGTCCCAGTTGTGCGAGTACATGCCCGTGGCCAGGTACACCTTGTTGTCGTTGGACGGATCCAGGGCGATGCTTTCGACGCCGTGGAAGGTACCCTCGCCCGCGTTGAAGCCGGCGCCGTCGGTGATGGGCGTCCACGATCCGTTCGAATTGTTCCAGCGGTAGGCGCCGCCGATGTCGGTGCGCGCGTACATGACGTTCGCGCTGGTCGGATGGTAAATGAGACCGGTGACATATCCGCCGCCGCCCCACTTCACGCTGGTCCAACTGGCGGGCAAGGCGGTCGAGGTCGACGCGGCGGCCATCACGCTGGTTGTGGCAGCAAGGAACTTGGGACGATTGTCGGTGGTGCTGTCAGACTGGCTGCCGCCGCAGGCAGCAAGCAGGCCAGCCAGCAAGGCCGGGATGACTAAATTGTACTTCCGATTCATGTGGTTCTCCTCCAAAAAAACCATTTAAATGAGCCGGCGCCCGGTTTTGCAGCACCGGTGCTTGGACCGGCGTACGCGTTATTTATGGATGCAGAGATGGCTAAAAGCTGCCGGTCCGCATGCATCTTATCCGTGGGTGAGGCCGTCTCACTTACGAAAACTCTCAAATGCCGAAATGAAATTTCACAGTTGCGCGCCGCACGCCAATGCAGGTCGCTACGCCTGGCGCCCAATTTTTTCCGTTGTCCCTATTTGCCCCAAAAATACCTGGGACCGTCCATAAGTCGCCTGCTATGATGCCGGACCCGCAGCCGTCAAAACGCGCGGCGCCGAGACAGTTCAATACCCTACCTATATGCAAGAGTTCTATAAAAAGGCGCTGCTGGCGCTGATTTCCCTGCTCGTCGTGGACGCCCTGCTGGTGGTTTCTTTTGTTTACCTGGCCTTTCCGACGCAGACGTTGTGGGGGGCGAATAAAAATAGCGCCGGCTGGCATTACGGAGCGTTTTCCAATGTGGTAACTGGCGCAGTGCCGTCAGCGCACTTGCACGACACGTCGGGTGACCGGCTGCGCTTCGACTTCAAGCTGAAGGACGTGGTCGCGTATCCTGCCGCCTCCGGCTACCTGCAACGCCAAGACGACAAAGGACGGTTTATCCACGAGGATTGGTCGAAGTTCCATAGCGTTTCCTTCGTTGCCAAATGTTCGCTTGCCACTGCCATGTCATTCGAGGTGTCCATCTTCGATGAAAAATTCTCCGAGCCAGGCAAGTTCGAGACTTACCTTCCACCTAGAACGTATTTTTCGTGCTATGAACAGAGCACGCCGGTGACGCTCGATCTGGCCCGGCTGCTTATTCCCGAATGGTGGTATCTTTCGATGAGGCAGGACTTGGGGCGCCAGGTTTTTAAGCTGGACCAGGTCGGGAAAATCATGTTTGGCACCGCCGCTGCTACGCCACGCGATGTCGATGTCTATATTGAAATCAGCGAACTAACTTTGCATGGTCGCGATTACCGCTATTTGGCCGCTCTCGGGGTCATTATCCTGAGTGGCTGGGTGGCATTTGGTGTGTGGTTTTTTCTGGCCCACTCGCGCGCGCTGTTGGCCAGTGTGGATTCAAAAATAAAAATAAATTTGCCACTGGAGGCCTATCGCCAGCTAACCCTGGAACCGTACAAGGACAAGGAGAAGGCGTCGGTCTTTCGGTATATCGCCAGCTCATATACCGATCCCAAACTGGACCTGGAATCCGTGGTGGAAGGGACCGGCGCGAACCGCTATAAAATCAATGAAGTGCTGAAATCTGAGCTCGGCATGACATTCACCGGTTACCTGAATAAACTGCGGCTGACTGAAGCATCCAGGCTGCTGACTGAGAAAAACAACGCCGCCGTGTCCGAAATCGCGTATTCGGTTGGCTACGCGAATGTTCCTTATTTTAATAAGCTGTTCAAGGAAGAATTTGGCTGCACGCCGAAGTCATTCCGGATGCTCGCCGCCCAGCAGCAGGAGCAGCCCGCCGACAGGGCGCCGCCAGAACCACTCGCCTGAGCCGACTCGTTCCAACCACGCGGCCTGATCTTGCTCGTCCTCACCGCTCAGCCCGAACACCTGGGCTGAACCGCTGCCATCCCCTCCTCCGCCAGCGACCATTCAACCTTGCGCCATCTGCCACGGCGGACTTCCACTGTGACTGACTTTGCTTGCAATTTCTGCGGTTTGCAAGAAATTCGATTCGCCGCGATAACGTCGAGCATGATGGACGGCCCATGCTTCAGACGTGGGCCCGGTTCCGCCACCGCAGCGCCTGCGGCCCATTCAGTTGTCGCGTTAATAGATGTTTTATATATTGGTACCGCTTTTTTTGGAGACATTAAGAAATGAAAACAATCAAACTCACGGCGCAGCTCGTGTTAGGCCTCTTGCTGGGTGCCGCCGCCTGCGGCAATAGCTGGGCTCAAAAAGCTGAAGGCCTGGCCGACACCCCGCCCATGGGCTGGAACAGCTGGAACAAATTCGCCTGCGATATCGACGAGCGCTTGATCCGCGAGACCGCCGATGCCATGGTCAAGCAGGGCTTGAAGGACGCCGGCTTCCAGTACGTGAACATTGACGATTGCTGGCACGGTCAGCGCGACGCCGACGGCAACATCCAGCCCGACCCCAAGCGCTTCCCATCAGGCATCAAGGCGCTGGCCGACTATGTGCATGGCAAGGGACTCAAGCTGGGCATCTACTCGGACGCCGGCGCGACCACCTGCGGCGGCCATCCCGGCAGCCGCGGCCACGAGTACCAGGATGCGCTGACCTATGCGCGCTGGGGCATCGATTACGTCAAGTACGACTGGTGCGACACTCCGGGCCTGAACGCCGAAGCGGCCTACACCACGATGCGCGACGCGATCGCCAAGGCGGGCCGTCCGATGGTGTTCAGCGTTTGCGAATGGGGCATGAGCAAACCGTGGGACTGGGGCGGCCAGGTCGCACACATGTGGCGCACCACGCCCGATATCTATAACTGCTTCGACTGCGAATACAGCCCCGGTTTCTCGGTTGGTCTGGGCGTGCTGCGCATCCTCGACAAGCAGGCAAACCTGCGCAAGTTCGCAGGGCCTGGCCGCTGGAACGATATGGACATGCTCGAAGTGGGCAACGGCATGAGCGAGGATGAAGACCGCGCCCACCTGTCGATCTGGGCCATGATGGCCTCGCCCCTCATCCTGGGCAACGACCTGCGTTCCATGACCGAGTCGACCCGCCGCATCCTGACCAACCCCGGCGTGATCGCGGTGAACCAGGACAAGCTGGGTGTGCAGGCGCTGCGCATCCTGGCCGACGGTCCGCTGGAGGTCTATGCCAAGCCGCTCGAAGGCGGCCAATGGGCGCTGATGTTCCTGAACCGCTCCAACCAGGCTCTCGACCTGCGCCATGACTGGAAGGCGCACCTGATGAACGATGACCTGAGCAAGCGGTCGGTCGATTTCAAGAAGACCGTCTACCGCTGGTCCGACCTGTGGAGCAAGAAGACGGGCGACACCAGCGGCAAGCTGGAAGCGCGGCTGGCGCCGCACAGCGTGCTGATGCTGCGCCTGACCGGCCCTGCGAAACCGTAGCGCGCCCGACCGCGCGGGAGCCCTTCTTTTATTGGAGCGTGTGGCGCAGACCCAGGTCGAGCATACTTGCTCATTGTGCCGCCAAGCCGGCCGGGCTCGCATGGTGGCGGCGATACAGCACCAGCGTCGCCGCCAGGCTGCAGACGGCGGCAAGACTCATCCACAATGCCGGCGCCGCCTTGTCGCCGCTGGCTTCGATCAGGGCCGTGGCGATGGCCGGCGTGAACCCGCCGAAGACGGCGGTGGCCAGGCTGTAGGCCAGCGAGAAGCCGGCGGTGCGCACCGACACCGGCATCACCTCGGTGAGCGCGACGACCATCGCGCCGTTGTAGCTGCCGTACAGGAAGGACAGCCACAACTCCACCATCAGCATCCTCTCGAAGCTGGGATCGGCCACCAGCCAGCGCATCGCCGGATAGGCGCTGGCCATGGTCAGCGCGGCAAACACGATCAGCAACGGACGGCGGCCGACGCGGTCCGACAGCGCGCCCATCACCGGCAGCCAGATGAAGTTGGACAGGCCGACGCACAGCGTGACGATCAGGCTGTCGCTGGTGCTGAGCTTGAGCACCGTCTTGCCGAAGGTCGGCGTGTAGATCGTGATCAGGTAGAACGACACGGTGGTCAGCGCCACCAGCATCATCCCGGCCAGCACCAGGCCCCAGTTGTCCAGCATCGAGCGCAGGATGGCGCGCAGGTCCGGCCGGTGGGTGCGGCGCTTGAATTCCTCGGTCTCCTGCAGCGAGCGGCGGATCACGAACAGCACCGGCACGATCAGGCAGCCGATGAAGAAAGGAATGCGCCAGCCCCAGGCGCCCATTTCGGCCGGCGTGAACCACAGGTTCAAACCATAGCCCAGCGCCGCCGCCACGATAATGGCGACCTGCTGGCTGGCCGATTGCCAGCTGACGTAAAACCCTTTATTGCCCGGCGTCGCCATCTCGGACAGGTAGACCGACACGCCGCCCAGTTCCGCGCCGGCGGAGAAACCCTGCAGCAGGCGGCCGGCCAGCACCAGCGCCGGCGCCAGCGCGCCTATGCTGGCGTAGCCGGGAACGCAGGCGATCAGGATGGTCCCCAGCGCCATCAGGGCCAGCGTGACGATCAGGCCCTGGCGTCGGCCGACCCGGTCGACGTAGGCGCCCAGCACGATTGCGCCCAGGGGCCGCATCAGGAAACCGGCGCCGAAGGTCATCAGCGTCATCATCAGCGACGCCACCTCGTTATCGGCCGGGAAGAAGGTCTTGGCGATGGCGGTCGCGTAAAAACCGAACAGGAAAAAATCGAACATTTCCATGAAATTGCCGCTGGTAACACGCAGCACCATACCGACGCGGGACAGCGTCGCCGTTGATTGGGTAGTCATCGTAGTATCTTTGCTTGGAAGGGAAGAAAGCGCTTAGTGCGCGGCGGCGGCCGGCACCGGATCGAGGCCGCTGGCGGTGACCGCATCGCGCGACTGGGGCGAGGCCAGGAAGTCCAGCAAGCGGCGCGCCGCCTGCGGATGGCGGGCGCCGACCGGAATGCCGGCCGCGAAGCGGGTGATGCTCTGCACCGATTCCGGCAGGCGGGCCACGAAGGTCGCGCCTTGCACCGGCAGGATTTCGCTCACCTGCTGGAAGCCCAGCTCATACTTCCCCTCGGCCACCATGACCGCGACCGGGGTTTTTTGCACCATGTGCGCCTTGGGTTTGACGGCCGCTTCGATGTCGAGTTTTTTCAGCAGCTCGCGCTCGATGTAGACCCCGCTGGCGCTATCGGAATAGGCGATCGACTCGGCCTGCAGCATCGCCTGGCGCAGCGCCGCCACGGTGGAGATGTCCGGCTGCGGATGGCCGTTGCGCACCACCAGTCCGATGCGCGAATCGGCCAGTTCGGTGCGGCTGGCGCGCTCGACCTTGCCCTCGGCGATCAGCTGGTCCAGCGCGTAGCCGACCATGATGACCACATCGGCCGGCTCGCCGCGCGCCAGGCGGTTCGGAATCGCTTCCGGCGCCTTGCCCATCGACGGCCCCCAGGCGGTGGCCAGCGTGTCGCCGCTGGCGGCTTCGTAGCGTGGTTGCAGCGTCTTGTAGGCGGCGGTGAAGCCGCCCGAATTCATGACATCGATTTGCTCCGCGCTGGCGGCCGAAGCGGCCAGCACGAACACGATGGATACAGCTGTGGCAGGGATGAAACGGCGATGCATGCTGGTCTCCTGATTGTTGTTCAACTCCATTTTCAGGCGATTATCCGAGCTTGCATCGATAATGTATATTGCAAAATTCATTGCAATTGATCAGTAAAATGCATCAATTGGGTTTGCCTGTCAGCTCCTCCTTCAGCAGTTCATACAGGTGCTGCGCGGCAGGCGAGAAGATGCGGCCGGAACGGCGTATCACCCCCAGCGTGCGCTCGATGCCCTCGCCTGCCAGCGGAACCGCACGCAGCATGGTGCCGGCGGCGCCGGCCGGCATCGACAACTGCGGCACGACCGCGATGCCCAGGCCCGAGCGCACCAGTTCCAGCAAGGTGGAGACGTGGCGCGCCTCGATGAAGGAGCTGGGGCGCCGCTCCGTCGGCGCCATCGCCTGGTCCAGCACCATGCGGTTGCCGCTGGATTTGGCGACGGTCATGTAGGGGTGCTTGCCGATGTCGTCCCAGCTGACGCTGCGCTTGCGCGCCAACGGGTGGGTGGCAAGACAGGCCAGCACAAAACGTTCTTTCAGTATCGGTTCGAAGTCGATGCCTTGCTCGCCGTCGCCCAGGAAATTGATGCCGAAATCGGCGTCGCCGCGGGCGACGATGTTCAGCACCTCATGCGCCCCTTCGTCGGCCACCCGCAGGCGGATGCCGGGCAGCTCGGTATAGAAGCGCTGCAGGATAGGCGGCAGGAAGTTGTGCGCGACCGACGGCACGCAGGCGACGGTTACCTGGCCAAAATGGCTGCGCGAGATATCGCTGATCTTGTGCAGCGAGCGCTCCACGCCATCCAGGATTTCGACCGCCTTGGTGAAGAATTCGCGGCCCATCAAGGTTAGCGCCACGCGCCGGGTGCTGCGCTCGAACAGCTTGACGTTGAGCGCCTCTTCCAGCTTGCTGATGCGGCGCGACAGGGCCGGCTGGGACAGGTTCAGCGTGGTGGCCGCAGCGCGGAAGCCGCCCTGCTCGACCACCGCGACCATGGCCTGCAAATCGTTCAGATCAAACCGCAGTTGATTCATAGTGTCGTATCAAAGGAAAAGAGCGCGCAGCCGGATGGCTGGCCCTCCCATTGTACCGGCCGACTGAAATTATTTACATGCTCAGGGCGCAGACGGCACGATTGTGACGATGACGCGTCGGTAGCGCGTCAGCGCCGGACTGCCCTTGTCGATAACCTTTACGATGAAGTGGGCGGTCTCCGTCTTGCTTACCACTGGCGCCTGCCCCCAAACGGTATGATGATTTTCCGCGTACCCCAGCTTGATCTCCTCCTTGTAGCTGCCAGCTTCGGGATACTGAAACCACAGGTAGCTCAAGCTATCTCCATCGGGGTCGGAGCTGCCGGCCGCGCTCAGCATGAAGCCCTCGCCGGATTTGACGGTCAGCCGTTCGCCGGGTACGAGCTTTACTATTGGTGGATGATTCGCCCCCTTGTAGGGCTTGGTGGTCCACTCCATTCGGGCGGCGAAATCGTTCTGGAAGTCTTTGCGCCAGCGCCAGATGGTGGTCCTGTACCCAGTGGAGACCTTGTCGTCGGCGCGCACCGTGCGGCCATAGTCGTTGTGGACCATCGGCCTGTAACTATCCACGGCGTTGGTCCAGATGGCATGCGGCTCTTGCAATACAGGTACGTTGCCGGTGAAGCCCTCCGGATTGGTCGTCTCCAACGCTGGCGTGTAGAACTCGTAGCGCCCGCCCCAGCCGCCCCAGTCCGGATGCTCGGGCGCGTTCAGGCCGTTGGGTATCAAGGACAGGAAGGATGGCGTATCGCCCTCCACGCCAAAGGAAACATCCGGATAGATCGCGCCCAGCGGTCCATGCCCTTGTTGAATATGCGTGGCGATCCAGCTGTTGCTCACTTCCGTGCTGTCGAAGCCCGGCTCGGTCGAATGCATGCCAGTCCACGTGCCATTGCCATACCCACCGGGGCTGACGATGTAAAACAGGTGGGGAAACTGGGTGCGTATCCAGATACCGGAATCGTCCTGGTCGGAGATCGTGTAGACGCGCAACTTGCTGACCAGGCGGGCGGCCTGCTCCGGCGTCCTGTCGTGGCCGATCCGATACAACGCTTGAGCAAGCGTATTGGCGCCGCCCCAGACCGAAACCCACAGGGGCCGCGTATCGTTTTTCTCCAGGGCCTTGATGATGGCGTCCGATCCAGGCGAGTCCTTGCCGTCGCCGACACCTTGCATGCCGTAGACTTGCGAGCCGGAGCGCACCACCGCTTTCAGCGCCTCCGCTTTCGGAAACCCCGGTTCGTGCTTCAACAGATTGGGTTGCACTCGGCCGTAGGCGTCGATGATCGCATGTATGGACGCCGGTGCGATACGCGACTTCTGATGCGTAGAGGTCGTGGCGACGAGGCCTTCGATATCGATCTGGTTCGCGTACAGGAGCAAGCGCACGAGCGACTGGCTGTCATCGGGATCGGCTTCGATATCGGTGAGGACAATCAAGCGTTGTTTGGGCTCGGCGAAGCCAAGGGCCGGCACGCAAGCCAGTAACGCCGCCAGCATCGCCGTGATTGGAAGTAGTCGCATCATCTCTGTATTGAATTGGGGTTGTCTCGATCCGTACGTGGCGAGCTCTAAGAGCGGGGCAAAATCTCTTGCAAATCAACAGGCGTGTGCTTGAGCGGCAGCGTCACGCGAAACACCGTGCCTTGGCCGACGACGCTGGTAACCTCGATCTGCCCCCGGTGGCGCTGTACGATGCCATAGGACAGCGCCAGCCCCAGACCGGTTCCCTGCCCGATCGGCTTGGTCGTATAAAATGGCTCGAAAATCCGTTTCACGTTTTCGGGTGCGATGCCACAACCAGTGTCGGCCACCTCGATCCACACCTTGTCACCGTGGACCTTGTCCAGCCCAGTACGCAGAGTGATCACGCCACGCTCGGCACCGATGGCGTGGGCCGCGTTGACCGCCAGGTTCATAATAACTTGATTGATCTGCGACCCGATACATTCGACCGGAGGAATGTCGCCATATTCCTTGACCACATCGGCCTTGTACTTTAGTTCGTTGGAAATGATATTGAGCGTCGAGTCGATCCCCCGATGCAGATCGGCCCAATGGAAATCGAGATTGGTGTCGGCATGGGAGAAATCTTTTAGATCCTGTACGATTTGCCTGACGCGAGAAATCCCTTCCCGGGTTTCGCGCATCAAGTCGCCGCAATCGGTGATCACGTAGTTAATATCGTTTTCAATGCGCAAGCGGTTCAGCCGCTCTACCACGTCGGGCGCCGTAATGAATTGTTGCGCATCGAGGTGTACCGCCAAGATGTTAAGGATTTTCACCATATAGCCATCGAGCGCGCTGATATTGGAACATACGTAGCCGATCGGATTGTTAATCTCGTGGGCTACGCCGGCGGCGAGTTGACCGATCGACGCCATTTTCTCCGATTGAACGAGTTGCTCCTGCGCGTGCGACAGTTTCTTGTTTAGCTCGATCAACAAGCTATTGCTGTTCAACAGTTCTGCTTCGACCAGCTTGCGATCGGTGATATCGCGACCAATACCGACAATGCCTATCACTACGCCGTCGTGGTCGCGCAACGGCACCTTGGTCGTGAGCAGGGTTCGTTGCTCACCGGTATGGGCGTCGGCGACCGGCTCTTCGTGCCCAATCAGAGAATCACCCGAACGCAACAACGCTTGTTCGTCGGTGAAATATTGATCCGCCAATTCTTTCGCGTAGAAATCGTAGTCGGACTTGCCGATCAACGCGGCGGGGCTGCTGGCACCCATGATGTCGGCCACCGCCATATTGCCAAACAAAAAACGACTTTGAGCGTCTTTCGCGTAGATCAATTCGGGCATATTGTCTGTCAGGGTGCGGATCAGCAGGCGTTCGATACCCACCGCTTGTTCGACCTTGCGTTGCGCCTCGGCTTGTTGCTGCAATAAGGCACGTAAGCGATTATTTTCCGAAATCAGATCATGGACAGTGAGGTGTTGCATACAATCATTCTAGATACATTACGAACGCAACGCAACCGTGCACTCAAGGCACAGGCGGGCCTTGACAGGGCAAAACCATTGTCGTTGGCATCCTTCAGGGCGATGCCAGAGAGGCGACGCCGATTAAGGACATCGTATGGATCATGTCGTCAGCGTCCCAGCACGTGGTTCAGGAATACGTCGTGGCCGGGCAGGCGCGCCACGGTGGCGGCGATCGCGTCGCGGCGATCGCGCAGCGCCTGCAGCGCGTCGTCGCGCCCCAGCTCCAGCAGCACCGGATCCTCGCGCATCGGCCAGTGGCCCATGCCGGCGTGGATCGCCAGCCAGCTGGTGGCGTCGAAGCCCTCCTCGTCGTACATATGCAAGGAACCGGTCTCGCGCCAGGCCAGCAGCTTGAACGCCAGCGTCGGCGGCAATTCCATCTCCGCCATGTGGCGCCACAGCTCGCTGTCGCGGCGTGCCGTCAGGCGGTAGTGCAGGATGATGAAATCGCGGATGCGCGCGAACTGGCGCACCGAGCCGGTGTTGTAGTCGGCCACCGCCGCGGCGCCGACCGGGGCGCCGGACATCAGCAGCGGCATCAGCCGCCCCAGGCCGCTCTGAATCAGGAAGATGCTGGTCGATTCCAGCGGCTCCAGGAAGCCGGAGGACAATCCCAGCGCGACCACGTTGTGGACCCAGAAGCGCGCGCGGTGGCCGGTGGCAAAGCGCAGCAGCCGCGGCTCGGCCAGCGGCGCGCCGTCCAGCTGTTGCAGCAGCTGCTCGCGGGCCTGCTCCTCGTCGATGAAACGGCTGGCGAACACGTGGCCATGGCCGGTCCGGTTCTGCAGCGGAATGCGCCAGGCCCAGCCGGCTTCCAGCGCGGTGGCGCGGGTGTACGGCGTCAGCTCGGCGCCGCTGCGCTCGCAGGGACAGGCCCATGCCCGGTCCACCGGCAGCCAGTGACCGAAGTCGACGAAGGGTTCGGCCAGCGTGCGCCCCAGCAGCAGCGAGGCGAAGCCGGAACAGTCGATGAACAGGTCGCCGGCCACCTCGCGCCCGTCGGCCAGCCGCAGGCTCGCCACCCCGCCGTCGGCGCGGCGCGCCACGTCGACGATGCGCCCTTCGGTGCGCCGCACGCCGCGCGTCAGCGCCAGCTTGCGCAGGAAATCGGCGTACAGCGTGGCATCGAAGTGGAAGGCGTATTTGTAGACCGGCGCGCCGGGCGCGGTTGAGGGCGCGCAGAACCGCCCTTGCTGCGCCATCACGGAGGGCAGGCACTGCTCGTCGAAAGAGCCGGGCGCGCCTTCGCGCAGCCGGCGGTAGTGGCCCCACAGCGCTTCCGGGCCGCTCAACTGGCCGAAGTCGCCGAAGGTGTGGAAGTAGCTTTCGCCGCGCACGCGCCAGTCGCGGAATTCGATCCCCAGCTTGTAGGTGCCGTTGGTGGCGCGCAGGAATTCCGCTTCGTCGATGCCGACCAGGCGGTTGTACTCGCGGATCGAGGGAAAGGTCGCCTCCCCCACGCCGACGATGCCGATCTCCTCGGATTCGACCAGCTCCACCGTGCCGCCGCGCAGCCCGGTGGCCAGCGCCAGCGCGGTCATCCACCCCGCCGTGCCGCCGCCGACCACCACGATGCGTTTGAAATGAGACGCTGCGTTCTGTGGATTCATCATGCAAGACTCCGGAAATGGGCGCGGCCAGGCCGCGCCCGATGTTACTTCGCGGCTACCGGCCGCCCGTTGACATCATAGACGGCCGCGTCCAGATGCACCACCACGCTGCTGGCTTTCTGGTCCATCGCGTCGCTGGCCAGCGTCAGTTTGTAATTGCCGGCCGCCACCTTCCAGGTCTTGCTGGACGTGTCATACATTGCCAGCAGGCGCGGATCCACGCTGATCGACGCCTTGACGCCGGCGCCCGGCTTGACCTCGACCTTGCGGAAACCAACCAGGCGCTTGGGCGCTTCCCAGCGGACGTCGAGCGGCGCGGCATACACCTGCGCCACCTGCTTGCCGCTGACCTTGCCGACGTTCTTGACCGTGAAGGAGGCCTGCAGCACGCCCTGCTCCACCCGCGCGTCCAGGTCCGACAGCGCGAACTCGGTGTAGGACAAGCCATGGCCGAACGGGAACAAGGGCTGATGGCCTTTCAGGTCGAACCATTTGTAGCCGACCGCCGCGCCTTCGTGATAATCGACGTCGAAGCGGCGCGGCTCCTTGGGTTCCGGATAGCCGTCCAGCGCCACGCGCGGCAGCTGCGCTTCGGAAGCGGGGAACGTCACCGGCAGGTGGCCGGACGGATTGGCCGCGCCGAACAGCACGCCGGCGATCGCATCGCCGCCGCTGGTGCCCGGGTACCAGGCCTCCAGCACCGCAGCCGCCTTCGGCAGCCACGGCATGGTCACCGGGCCGCCCGTTTCCAGCACCACCACGGTCTTCGGATTGGCCGCCGCCACGGCGGCGATCAGCGCGTCCTGCTTGTTGGGCAGGGACAGATTGGGCACGTCGAAGGCTTCGCCGGTCCACTGGGTGGCAAACACCACCACCACGTCGGCGTCCTTGGCCAGTTTGGCGGCGGCGGCCGGATCGTTGCCGTCGTTGAAGCTGACCTTGGCCTGCGGCGCCTGGCGTTCGATCGCGCGCAGCGGCGACGACGGATAGACCATGACCGGGCCCGGCCAGAACTTGGGCTCCAGCCCCGGGACCGCGTTGCCGCCGGCCGGATACACCAGCGAGGAGCCGCCGCCCGCCATCACGCCCTTGTCCGCGTAACCGCCGATGACCGCGATCTTTTTGACCGAGGCGCTGAGCGGCAGCACGCGGCCGGCATTTTTCAGCAGCACCATGCCCTCCTGCGCATCGCGCAGCGTGACCGCGGCATGGGCCTTGAAGTCGATCGCCTCGGGCGTGGCCGGCACCGGCCGGTCCACCACGCCGTGCTCGAACATGCTGTGCAGCACGCGCCGCGCCATGTCGTCCAGGCGCGCCTGCGGCACCCAGCCGTTCTGCACCGCCTCCTTCAGCGCCGCGCCGAAATACTCGGCCACGTCGAACGGCAGGCCGGACTGCTGGTCCAGCCCCGCGTTGGCGGCCGGCACCGTGCTGTGGGTCGCGCCCCAGTCGGACATCACCCAGCCCTTGAAGCCCCAGTCCTGCTTCAACACCTGGTTCAGCAGGTAATTGTGTTCGCAGGCGTAGACGCCGTTGATGCGGTTGTAGGAACACATCACCGAACCGGGATTGCCCTCTTCCTTGGCGATCTGCATGGCCAGCAGGTCCGACATCCGCGCCGCCTGCTCCTCGATCTTGACGTTGAGCGTGGTGCGGCCGGTCTCCTGGTCGTTCAGCGCGTAATGCTTGAGGGTCGAGATGATATGGTTGGACTGGATGCCCTTGATCTGCGCGCCGACGATCTTGCCGGCCAGCAGAGGATCCTCACCCGCGTATTCGAAGTTGCGGCCGTTGCGCGGTTCGCGCATCAGGTTGACGCCGCCCGCCAGCAGCACGTTGAAGCCGTAGGAGCGCGCTTCGGCGCCGATCATGGCGCCGCCGTCGAAGGCGGTTTGCAAGTCCCAGGTGGCGGCCGTGTTCAAGCCCGACGGCAGCGCCGTCGCCGGCCGCGCTTCCGGCCCCGCCTGGCTTGCCACGCCGACGCCGGCGTCGGTCTGCCACAGCGGCGGAATCTGCAGGCGCTCGACGCCGTAAATGAAGCCGGCCGATTGCTTGTGCGACGCTGGCGGACGCTTGAAATGCTTGCCTTCGTCGTCCGCGCCCAGATAGCCCATCACCAGCTTGAGTTTCTCGTCCAGCGTCATGGCCTGCAACACCAGCTCGGTGCGCTGGTCCGCGCCAAGCTGGCGGTTCATCCACGGTTGGTCCGGTTGCGCCAACGTGGCGGTATCGGCGGCGGCCACCATGCCGCCGCAGCACAGTGCGATGGCGCTGGCCATCAGGCTTATTTTTTTCTTAAATTGCATCGTCGTCTAGTTCAAATGGTTCTAAAAAAAGAGCCGCGCTGTGGCGCGGCCCCCGCTACAGCCTTGGTTGCCGGCCGCTTAGCGGCGGCGCGACCGGCGCCGGCCGGCGCCCAGCATCAGCAGGCCGGCCCCCAGCATCAGCGCCGTGCCGGGCTCCGGCACCGGCGCGGCGGCCGCGGTGCTGAAGTCGTCCATCACATACCAGCCGCTGTCGCGCGAGACGCTCAGGCGCGACACGTTGTCGAAGCCGCCGGCCACCCACACATAGCTGGCGCCGATGGCCACGTTGCCGGTGCTGCCGATGACGTGGTTGGAGGCGTCGTAGGCGGTGACGTTGACCCAGCTGGCCTTGTCGTCCACGCCCTGCGGCGCGGCGAACCAGGCGCCGGTGAATTTGAACGCGGTGGCGCTGCTGATGTCGACCGCGTCGGCGCCGAAGCCGTTGACGGCGTAGTTGGTGCCGGAGTGCGCGCCGTTGGCGTAGCCGTCGATGCCGGTGTCGCCGGCGTACCAGTCTGCGCTCCAGTTCAGGCCGGCGTACGGGCTGATATCGCCCAGGCTGGCGAAGTCGCCGGCGGTGGCCAGGTCATCGAAATTGGCGACGCCGGCATGAGCCTGGGAGGCCAGCATCAGGCTGGCGCCGGCGATCAGTGCGAACAGAGTTTTTTTCATGGGATTACCTTGTTGAATAAGAGGCGTTTATTTGCAGACGTCGCCGGTCACGGCCGGTATCGCGGTGAAGTCCGGCCCATCCTGGCCGCCGACGACTATGCCGAACGTGACGGTCTGTCCCGGAGCGATGTCGTGGTTCCAGCCCACGTCGGAGGCCGAGTAGTTCGGCGCGCTGCCCGTCACCGCCCCGTTCCAGAACTGTTGCACCGACGAGTTGTCGCTGTAGGTCCAGTTCAGCGTCCAGCCGGGTATGGTGGCCGGCCCGGTGTTGGTGATGCGCACGTCGGCGATGTGGCCGCCCCACCAGCCGCTGGTCACGACGTACTTGCACTCGGCGGTGGGCGCCGGCTTCGCGTACACCTGCGGCACCACCTGGACGTCGCCGTCCGGGTCGATCCTGCCGTAGGCGCTGCCGCGGCCGTTGGTGCTCATGTAGACGGTGCCGTAGGTGTTCATGTCGCCGGTTACCCAGCCACTCAGCGAGCCGCCGTATTGATGGGCATCGTCGTTGATGCGGTCCCAATGGGCGCCCCGGTCGGTCGATCGCAACAGGCCGCGCGTGCCGCCTACCGCACCCCACATGTAGAGGGTTGGATAGCTGGCCTCCGGCGCCGCCTTGCCCAGGCCCATGGACCCGCAGGAATTGATGCCGCCCACGCTGGTGAAGGTGGCGCCCGAATCGGTCGAGTGGCTCAGACCCTTCGAGTCCAGGCACACCCACAGGTCGCCCTCGAGGCCGGGCGTGGTACGCACCAGGCTCGATCCGCCGGTGGGCAGCTGGGCTTGGGGATTGAACGAGCTGCCGCCGTCGGTACTCACCAGCAGTTTGCCGCTGACGCGGTCGTAGACATAGAACTTGGCCGGGTTGGCCTTGTCGGCCACCGGCCGCGCATTGTTCACGGCCAGGCCGGCCACCGGCGTCCAGTTGGCGCCGAAATCGGTGGAGCGGTAGGTGGTGGTCGAATTTTCCGGGCTGTGCAGCAGCACGAAACCGTCGGCCGACAGCGCCAGGTTGCCGCGCGAGCCATTCATGGACGGCGCCTGCTCCCAGCTCACCCCCATGTTGGTCGAGGTGTACAGCAAATTGCCCACCCGCGCCATCACGTGCGTAGCCTGCGCGGCCACGGCCAGGCCGGTGGTGGAACCCATCGACGGCGTGTGGCGCGGGCCGTACTGGGCCGGATCGGTGCTGATGAAGCCGTCGTAGTCGCCGACCACCGTCACCAGCGGGCCGCCCGGAATGCTCTCGGCTTCGTACACGCCGGTCTCTTCCATGCCATGCACGTCGAACTTCCAGCTGCTGGTGGGCGCGTCGATGTCGCTGGTCTTGAACAGGCCGTTGCCGGATATCACCCACGCGGACTTGGTATCGAACGGGTCGAACTCGATCGCGCCGGCCCAGTGGATCGACGAGGTGCGGACCCAGTCGATGCCGTTCGGGTCGATCGTCATGCCGCGCGCCATCAGGTCGGTCCAGCTGCGGCCGGCGTCCAGCGAGGTGAAGATGCGGTCGCCGTAGGTGGCCGGCTCGCGCTGCTGCAGCCAGTAGGTGTTGATGGTCGAGGCGACCAGGCGCTTGGGATTGCCTGGGTCGACGCTGATGCCGCCGAACGGCTGGCTGATGCCGGCCGGCGTGACGTTGGTCCAGGCGCCGCCGACGGTATTGTACTCCCAGACCTGGCCCGTACTCATCGGTTCGTTGGCCACGCTGGACGAGCCGTGCGGTCCCGCGCCGTTGGCATAGGTCAGGTACAGGCGGCCCTTGGACGTGATCGCCGCGCGCTGCGGCATCAGGCCGCTTGGCGCGCCCGCGACCGGGGCGAACGTGGCGCCGCCGTCCTTGCTGAAATACAGGTTCGGTCCCACCGAGCCGTAACGCGACACGCCGACGAAGATGCGCTTGGCCGTGCCCTGGCTGACGCTGGCCGGATCGAGCAGCACGAAGCCGATGCCGTTGCCGTTGGGCGTGTCATTCACGTTCAGCCCGTTTACCCGGCTCCAGGTCGCGCCCGAATCGACGCTCTTGAACAGGCCGTTGCTGCGGGTGCCCACGAACAGCACGTTGCTGGAACCCGGGTCGACCTGCAGCCGCTCGCCATTCTGGCGGCCCATGCCGTTGCCGTGCGCCTTGAACTGGGCCGTCACGTCGGTCACCTGGAAGTGCTTGCCATAGTCGGTCGAGCGCATGATCACGGTCTTGCCGCCGCTGAAGTAGCTGGTGCCGGCCAGCATGTACACGATGGCCGCGTTGCGCGGGTCGACCGCCAGCGACTCCACGCCCATCAGGCCGGTATCGCTCTCGCTCAGCCAGTCCGTCAGCGCTATCCAGCGGCCGGTCTGGCCATCCCAGCGGTAGGAGCCGCCCACGTCGGTACGAGCATACACAATGCCGCGCTCGCTCTTGCTGGGTACGACGCCGCTGACGAAGCCGCCGCTGCCCATGGCAACGTTGTCCCAGTGATAGGTCTCTGCTGTGGCGCCGAACGCCATCAGCAAGCCGGCCATCAGGCAGGTCATGTTTTTCTTCAACTGCATCTTGCGTTCCCCCAGTGATTTATCAGGATTGCCGTCCCGGCAATCAGCCATGTGCGTCGCGGTCTACGCCGCGACGAGGTCGATTTCAAGGCTGAAGCCATGGTCCATACTTCCTGATCTGATTTCAATACTAAATTGCTCAACGCAACAGATGAAATTGATCAAATCGGGTACGCGACGCCGGGCCTCGGGCCGCCCGACGCTTACTTCGGCACAGGCAGCGGCCGGATCGCGGCGGCCGGCGAATCCAGTTGCAAGGCAATGATGGTGTCGATGTCGTTGCGCGCCGACGGCGGCACGGACAGCTCGATGCCCTGCCCCGTCTGCGTGAACCGCACGTCGCCGCCGGTCAGTACCGACGCGCGCACGATCCTGGCCGGAATCGCCGGCAAGGCCAGCTTGTCCTGCTGCCATTTCAGCACGTGGACATAGATGGTCCGGTCGCGATGGGTCGAGGCGCCGTACTCGCCCGGCAGGAAGGGGCCGCCGCGGGTGGCGTAGATGCTCTGGCCGTATTGTCCCAGCCAGGCGCCGATCTCGCGCAGGCGCGCCGCCTGCGTGGCATCGATCTGGCCGTCGGGATCCGGGCCCACGTTCAGCAGCAGGTTGCCGTCGCGCCCTGCCACGTTGGCCAGCAACTGCAGGTAGTGCTTGAGCGGCTTGGGCTGCATATTGGGCTGGTAGCCCCACGCGCCGGCGATGGTGGTGCACAGCTCCCACGGGTGCTCGTTGTCGAAATCGCCCAGCGCGGCGTCGCCTTCGCGCGAACGGAAGTCCGGCGGCATGTCGGCGCGGCCGTTGATCAGCACTTGCGGCTGCAGGCGGCGCAGCGTGGAGTAGACCTGGTCGTGCTGCCAGCTGAAGCCACCCTGGTAGTGCTTGCCGTCGGGCCGCTTCTTCCATTCGGCGATGGTCCAGTCGCCGCTAAAGCTCAGCCAGTCGGTTTCGCCGCCATCGAACCACAGCACGTCGATCTTGCCGTAACTGGACAGCAGCTTCTCCACCTGGCGGTGGTATTGCGCGCGCATCGCTTCCGCGCTTTCGCGCTGCAGGTCGGGGAAGAAAAAGCCGGGGAAACGCCAATCCAGCGGCGAGTAATACAGTCCCACGCCCAATCCCGCCTGGCGCACCGCCTTCACATACTCGGCCACGAAATCGCGGTGCGCGGCGCTGTTCACGCTGGTGAAAGGGTTGGCGCCGTCGTCGAACAATGCGAAACCATCGTGATGCCGCGCCGTGAGCACGGTGTACTTCATGCCGGCGTCCTTGGCCAGCGCGGCCCAGGCCTGCGGATCGAAACGGGTCGGCTTGAACTGGTCGGCCAGCTTGGCGTATTGATCGACCGGGATCTGCTCGCCCCATTGCACCCACTCGCCGCGGCCGGGGATGGCGTACAGTCCCCAGTGGATGAACATGCCGAAGCGGGCCTCGCGCCACCACTGGACGCGGGCGGCCGATTCATCGCCCGCTGCGGCCTGGCCGGGCACCATGGCCGCAGCGCACAGCAAGCCCGCCACCATGGCGCTGACGCGTCGCACAGTCCGTTGCATCGTCGTCTTCAAATTCTTTTCCTCTCCTGGTTCAATACAAGACCTTGGGGTCGTTTGCCGGCTCAATATAAATAGCAGGAAATACAAATGCAAGCCGGGCTTCCCGGGATTTCCCGTTTTACGAAATTTTGCCCCACACGTTATTCAATTTCGTAACTGCGGCGGACCGCTTCGGCAACATAATCCAACTATCGCATCCTGGAGACCACACAATGAAAAGACGACAATTACTGAAACACATGGGCGCCGCCATTCCCGCCATCGCGCTGTCCCGCCTGGCCTACGCCGCCGAGGCGGTCGCGCCGGCGGGGACGGCGAGCATCGCCCCCGGCCCGTTCGCGCCGAACTGGGATTCGCTGGCGAACTACAAAACCCCGGACTGGTTCCGCAACGCCAAGTTCGGCATCTGGGCGCACTGGGGCCCGCAATGCGAGCCGGAGTTTGGCGACTGGTATGGCCGCCTGATGTACGAGGAAGGCAGCGACGCCTACAAGCATCATTTGCAGAAGTACGGCCACCCGTCCCAGGTCGGCTTCAAGGACATCATTCACCAGTGGAAGGCGGAGCGCTGGGATCCTGACGCCCTGGTGGCCTTTTACAAGAAGGCCGGCGCCAAGTACTTCGTCGCGCTGGCCAACCACCATGACAACTTCGACCTGTACCGCAGCCGCTACCAGCCGGAATGGAATTCGACCACAAACGGTCCCGGCAAGGACTTGATCGGCGGCTGGGCCAAGGCCGCGCGCGCCAACGGCCTGCGCTTCGGCGTCAGCGTGCACGCCGCGCACGCCTGGACCTGGTACGAGACCTCCCAGGGCGCCGACAAGAGCGGCCCCTACGCCGGCATCCCCTACGACGGCAATCTGACCCGGGCCGACGGCAAGGGCAAGTGGTGGGAGGGTATGGACCCGCAGGCCTTGTATGCGCAAGGCCACGCCCTGAGCAAGCGCGGCGGCGGCGACGGCGTGCAGGACCAGCAATGGCACTGGGGCGGCGGCGCGTCGATTCCCGACCAGGCCTATTGCGACAAGTTCTACAACCGCACCCGCGACCTGATCGATTCCTACGATCCGGACCTGGTGTACTACGACGATACCGTGCTGCCCCTGCATCCGGTCAGCGACGTCGGCCTGCGGCTGGCGGCGCACATGTACAACCGCAGCATCGCCACCAAGGGCAAGAACGAGGCTGTCGTCAACGGCAAGATCCTCAGTGCCGAACAGCGCCGCACCATGGTGTGGGACGTCGAGCGCGGCCAAAGCAACCAGATCGAGGCCCAGCCATGGCAGACCTGCACCTGCATCGGCAACTGGCACTACGACCGCGGCTTGTATGACCGCAAAGGCTACAAGAGCGCGCAGACGGTGGTGCACACGCTGATCGACGTGGTCAGCAAGAACGGCAACCTGCTGCTGAGCGTGCCGGTGCGCGGCAACGGGACCATCGACGAGCAGGAGCACGCCATCGTCGAGGAAATCGGCCGCTGGATCGCCCGCAACGGTGAAGGCATCTACGACACCCGGCCGTGGGCGGTGTTCGGCGAGGGGCCGGTGATGCAGGACAGCCCGGCAATGTCGGGCCCGGGCTTCAACGAGGGCAAGAGCAAACCGTTCTCGGCGGCGGACATCCGCTTCACCGCCAAGGGCGAGCAGGTGTATGCCTTCGTCATGGGCTGGCCGGCGGCCGGCATGGTGTCGATCGCGTCCATGCGCAGCGGCAGCCCGCACTTGAAGCGGCGCGTGACGCGGGTCGAACTGCTCGGCTCCGGCCGCCAGCTGGCGTTCCGGCAGACCGCGGACGGCTTGCAGGTGACCCTGCCGGCCGACGCGCCGGCGCTGGCCTACGCCAACGCGTTGAAGATCAATTGACGCTTCCATAGGCGTCAAAAGTCGAAGGAATGTCGTTAAATACTTGATCCGCATCACTACCAGGTGTAAAACGTAAAGAGCCGCACATACGTTCGTTAGCCAAGGTTGCAATGAGGATAGATTATGAGCGATCGCCGCAGCAGCATTGCGTTGCTTTTACTATCGACATTCCTGAGCTCATCGGCACCTTGCGGCTCCCCCGCTGTTGCTGCTGGAGCCGCGCCTGCCAAGCGATTGCTGGTGATCGACACGCAAAAGACCGAGCCGTATATAACCATCACCGGCGCCATGCTCGATGCGCTCGCGGCCCACGGCTTCGTGCCGGGACGTAACCTCGAGGTCGAGCGCTACTCGCTGTCTCAATTCGAGGGCGCCGCCACGCACATCTGGGAACTAAAGCATGGCGCGAGCTTCGACGTGGTCTACATCGCCGGCACGATCGCGGCCAAGGCATTTGCAAAAATCGCGGCTGATCAGCCAAACAGCCGGTTTGTCTTCGCGTCGGTCACCGATCCGGTGGGACTGGGACTGATCAGCGGCTTCGGCACCGCGCCTGCCAGCAACGTCACCGGCGTTTCCTTTCCAGTGCCGGTCAAGCAGCGTCTGCGATTCATCCGGCGCGTCATGCCGCGCGCCCGGACCATAGGCCTGATCTACGGCGACATGCCGCAATCGCTCAGCTACCGCGCCTGGCTGGAACAGCTGCTGGCCAGCGACCCCGAGTTCAAGGACTTGAAGATCATTTACCGCGGCGTCAAATTCGTCAGGGGCGACAACGGCACCCAACGCATGGCCATGCAAACGGTGCCGCTGATCGAGGAGCTGAATTCCAAGGTCGACCTGTTTCTGGCGCCGAACGACCAAATGGGGATCAATCCGGAGTTCGCGCGCACGATGGCGAAATATGCGGACAAACCCCTGGTTGGCATCATAGAACCGGACGCGCGCGATGGCTGGGGGGCGGCCATGAACATCTACCCATCGCTGCCGGGCATGGGGCAGCAAGCCGGAAAAATGGTTGCGCGCCTGCTCGCCGGCGAGGCCATCGCCGCCATTCCGTCAGAGACTCCGGCAAAGATAGGCGTGGCGTTCGACTTCAAGCTGATCAAGCGCTTCGGGATTACCGTTCCCGCCGATCTGGCCGCAGCCGCGAGAACCTCCGCTCCGGCCAGCGATCCATCCCGCTGAGCCAGCGGAGGTTCCGGCCCAAGCGCTGCTACAGGCGTTCCAGGATCACCGCAGCGCCGCCGGCGGGGGCCAGCGTCAACTCCAGCACGTCGGCCGGACCGACCTCGCGCTCCACCCGCCGCAGCTCATTGGGCGTGGCGCCGTCTTCCCAGATCGTGGCGCGATATTTGCCGGGCGCCAGGAAGCGCAGCGACACGCGCTCGGTGGCGCCGGCCGGCTCCTCGGCCCGCATCGCGCCGACGTACCAGCTGCTGCCCTGGCGCCGCGCCATCACGATGTCGCGCCCCGGCTCGCCGGACAGGAAACGGGTCTCGTCCCAGGCCGCCGGCACGCGCTTGACGAAATCGAAACCGGCCGCGTCCTGGTAGGCCTCGGGCGCGTCGGACACCATCTGCAGCGGGCTGTCGTAGACCACGTACATGGCCAGCGCCTGGCCGCGCGTGGTCTGCGTCAGCGGCAGCACGTCCTGCACCTTGAAGCTGGCCGGGGTGCCGTTGCGGAAGCCGCCCGGCGTGTAGTCCATCGGGCCGGCCAGCATGCGCGTGTACGGCAGCATCAGGTTGTGGCGCGGCGTGACGCTGCCGTTCAACTTGTTCCATTCGGCGCCCAGCACGCCCTCCTGCGTGATGAAGTTCGGGTAGGTCCGCTGCAGGCCGGCCGGCACGTAGGCGCTGTGCAGGTCCACCAGCAATTTGCGCTCGGCGGTGGCGGCCGCGATGCGGTGGTAGAACGCGACCATGTCCTGGTCGTCGCGGTTCATGAAGTCGACCTTGATGCCCTTGACGCCCCAGCGCGCGTAGGTATCGAGCACCTGCTCCATGCGCGGCGCCACATGCTCCCAGTGGGCCCACAGCAGCAGTCCGACGCCCCTGGAGGCGGCGTAGCGCACCAGCTCCGGCATGTCGATGCCGTCGGCGGCGCGGGTGATGTCGGTGCCGGGCAGCGCGTTGCAGCAGCCGGGGCCGGAACCCCAGGCCCAGCCGGCGTCGATCAGGTAGTAGCGCAGGCCGGAGGCGGCGGCGAAATCGATGAAGCGGCGGTAGCTGTCCATGTCCGGCTTCATCCCCGCCACCGGGCCCGACCACCAGTCCCAGGCCGCCTTGCCCGGCTGCACCCAGCGGAAGTCGCCCGCCGGCTCCGGATTCAGGTTGCCGATCAGGTGTGAAGGGATCATGTCGCCGGCGCGGTCGCCCAGCATCACCACGCGCCAGGCCGTCGTCAGTCCGGCCTGCGACACATAGGCCGGCCCGGTGCGATCCGGCACCGCCGACAAGCGCAGCCGCAACGCGGCGCCCTCGCGCCACAGCGAGGCGCCGGTGTAGCCCGCCAGGTTGGCCTGGGTGATGGCGTACGAGGTGCGTCCCGACGGCGTGGCGCAGACCACCGGCACGTCATAGGCGACGCCTTCGCGCAGCGCCGACAGCTTGCTGCTGGCGAACGGCTTTTCGTGCGCGCCCTCCGCCTCGGACACCATGCACTCGGGATCGGCCGCCGGCACGAAGGCGGTACGCTCGCCGCGCAGGCGCACCGGCGCGGTATCTTCGATGCGGTAGCGGAAGGCGATGCCGTCGTCATAGGCGCGCACGTCGAGCAGCAGGCGCCGTGCCGCCGGCGCCCGTTCGCGGAACACCAGGGTGGTGCCGCTGTAACGATCGAGCGCGCTGGCGGCCTTGGTGGCGATCAGCGGTATGACATGGTTGACCTTGACGTCCTCGCGCCGCTCCAGCTCCAGCGGGCCGAAGCCGGGAGCGCCGTCCAGTTCAAGCCCCAGCGGAGACTCCGCGATCACGGTTTCGCCGCGGCGGACAATGGAGAACTGGCTGGCGTCGCGCGCGATGCGCATCACCGCGCTGCCGTCCGGCGAGGCCACCACGGCCGGCCCCGGGGCGGCCACTACGGCAAGCGGAGCCAACATGCACACCGTCGCAGCGATAGGGGAAAGTCGTTTCATTCTGGTTCCTTTTTTTTTGCACATCGCCAGGTCGGCGCTGCTGTCATCTCGGCCGCCATGCTAGCACCGGGGTTTCGGCGCGAGTCGCGCCAGCGGGTGGTTGCGCAAAATTTTTGCCATGCTGGTGATTTTCATGCGCCGGCCCGCCACGGCCGGGCTGCCTTTCACCGCGACCGCGCCGACGTCGGCGGCGAACATCGGTGCCAAACCATGCGCCGCCCTTCTATTTCAGTGTCGGCATTTCTGACACGTCAATCCGCAATCAGCCCCGATGCGCCTTTTTATTGCCATCGAAATGAATAAGTCATTGTTTTTGCTTAAATATTTTCAACTCAAAGCATGCTGGCCTGCTATGTGCTTTTACCTGATCACGGATGGATTTGCGGTCGTCTCAGGGAAAGGAGCCCCAAATGTTTAAGACTATGTTTTGCGGTTTGGAACGAATAAGGAATCTGGCCAGGTCGTGGTTCGTTGCACATCGCGCCCCAGGCTTACGCCGGCGGCGCTCAGCGGCGCTGCTCGGCATTGCCGCGCTGGCGCTGGCTTGTACCTGCCCTGCATTTGCCATTGCAACGATCACCGACGGGACCTCAAGCGTTGAGCTCGATCCGGCAAGCACGAACTCCTGGACAAGAAATCCCAACGGCTATACGGGAAGCCACAGTTTCTCTCAGTCATGGTGGTACCGACTGGACTCAGGCCCGGAGCGGCCGGTTAGCAGCCTTAGCTTGACCGACACGATCTTCCTCGGTAATCACGGTGTGAGATTTGAATTCCGCGACCCTGATAATCGCTTTCGGCTCGCCACCCAATATAATGTCACGCACGCCAGCGATCGTTCCTTCCTCCAGGAATCAGTGATCATTAACAATTTCACCGACAACCCGCTGGACATTCACCTGTTTCTTTTCAATCAGTCTGACCTGGATATCAATTTAGCCATCGAGAGCCCCAGTGACTATGACTCGTTGCTCTGGGTAAGTCCCGAGGTGATCAGACAAAAATCACCCCGCGGATCGGTGGTGAGCACGACTGCGGACGCTGGAGTAATGCCGGATCGCTACGAGATGGGGGCTGGATACTACCAGTTCTTTCCGCCGCCCACTCGCTACTTTTCGCCTGTTGGCAGCCAACTGCGCGACTCCCTGCCCACGTCTCTGGCGTGGCTAACGAGCGACAACCATTCCGTGCTCGGCAAGCCGAACCTGGAGTGGGCATGGCAGTGGGAGCTGACTATCCCGGACGCATCGCGGGGAACGCCAACGGCCTTCGTGGATATCCAAAATGCCTTATCGGTCCCCGAACCATCGACCTTGAGCCTGGTGTTGCTTGCGGCAGCTCCAGTACTGCTGCGATCAAGGAAGCGTATCAAGGCAGGGCAGGTTTGATACGGATCACAGCATCATGTCGGCCTTGACGAAATATTTGCGTGCATATTTGAGCAGCTCGCCGTCGCTGGGGTGGTCCACCGTCTCTATGCTCATCACTCGCTCGGCCACCTCGTGATGGTGCTTGAGCAGGTGCTTCATCAGCGCCAGTTTTTCCATGCCGGGACCCACCAGCAGGATTTCACGCGACGGAGCCAGCGCCTTGGCCACGTCGTCGAAGTAGCGCGCGCTCTCGGCGGCATGACCGGCGCCGCCGGCGGACTTCACGTGCAGGTGGGGATGGTGGGAATCGGTCTTGATCACTTCGATGGACGAGGTATCGGCATTGAAGCGGATCAGATGGGTCTGTGCATGGTCGATCCATGCAACGACATGGTTGAATGACATATCGCTACTCCTTGGTTGAAAACGCCACTATGCGGTTCGGCAGGTGAAAAAACTTTGACCTGCATCAAAACTAGCCATGAGGCGCCCTGCTCTTTCCCTTCTCTTCTATTCATGGCGAAGCGCTTCAATCGGATCGAGCCGCGCCGCGCGCCGCGCCGGCACGTAGCCGAACACCACCCCTATCCCGGTCGAGAACACGAAGGACAGCAGGTTCACGCCCGGATTGAACAGGTAGGGCAGCTGCATGGCGCGGGCCAGCACGGCGGTGGCCACCGCCGCCAGCAGCACCCCGGCCAGGCCGCCCAGCGCGGCCAGCACCATGGCCTCGATCAGGAACTGCAGCAGCACGTCGCGTTCCAGCGCGCCGATGGCCAGCCGCAGGCCGATCTCGCGCGTGCGCTCGGTGACGCTGACCAGCATGATGTTCATGATGCCGATGCCGCCCACCAGCAGGCTGACCGCCGCCACCGCCGCCAGCAGCGTGGTCATCACGCGCGTCGTGCCCGACATGGTGTCGGCCAGCTGGCGCGTGTCGAGCACGTTGAAGTTGTCTTCCTCGCCGATGGCCAGCTTGCGCCGCTCGCGCAGCAGCTGCACCAGGCGCGCCTGCAGCGCCCTGCTGTCGCTGCCCTGCTCCATTGAAATGAGCAAGGTGTTCACGCGCTGGTTGCCGGTCACGCGGCGCTGCAGCGTGTGCAGCGGCAGCAGCACGAGATCGTCCTGGTCGTTGCCCATCGCGCCCTGCCCCTTGGCCGCCAGCAGCGCCACGATCACGCACGAGAACTGCTTGATGCGCAGCCGCTCGCCCAGCGCGTCGCGGTTGCCGAACAAGGCGCGCGCCACCGTGGCGCCCAGCGCGCACACGGCGGCGCCGGCGCGCTGCTCGCCGTCGTCGAACGGGCGACCGGCGGCCAGCGTCCAGTTGGCGGCGGTGGGCCAGTCGGCGCTGCCGCCGGTGACGGTGGTGCTCCAGTTGCGGCCGTTGGCCACCACGGTGGCGCCGCTGCGGCTCTCGGCCGCCACGGCGCGGATGCCGCCGATCTGCAGCGCGATGGCCTCGGCATCGGCCTCCTTGAACGCCGGCGCGCCGCCGCTGCCCTGGCCCAGGCGCTGGCCCGGCCGCACCATCAGCAGATTGCTGCCCAGGCTGGAGATCTGGTCCTGCACCGCCCGGGTGGCGCCGTTGCCCAGCGTGACCATGGCGATGACGGCGCCGACGCCGATGACGATGCCCAGCATGGTCAGGAAGGAGCGCAACAGGTTGCGCCGGATCGAACGCAACGCCAGCAGAATGGTATTGAACAGCATCAGCTCACCGCCTTCTCGCCCGACGCAGCCGGCATGGGCACTGGCTGCAAGTTCGCTTCGTCGCTCTCGATGCGGCCGTCGAGGAAGCGCACGATGCGCTGCGCGTACAGCGCCATGTCCGGCTCGTGCGTCACCATCACCACCGTGATGCCTTGCTCGCGATTCAGGCGCACCAGCAGTTCCATGATCTCGCGGCTGCGCTGGCTGTCAAGGTTGCCGGTCGGCTCGTCCGCCAGCAGCAGCGACGGCGCGCTGACGACGGCGCGCGCGATCGCCACCCGCTGCTGCTGTCCGCCCGACAGTTCGGACGGCGTATGCGTCTCCCAGCCGGCCAGGCCGACAGCGGCCAGCGCGGCCGCCGCCAGCGCGTGGCGGCGCGCGGCGTTCTCGCCCCGGTACAGCAGCGGCAGTTCGACGTTTTCCTGGGCCGAGGTGCGCGCCAGCAGATTGAATCCCTGGAACACGAAGCCCAGATAACGGCGGCGCAAGCGGGCGCGCTGGTCGCGGGTGGCGGCGCCCACGTCGATCTGGTGAAACAGGTATTGGCCGCTGCTGGGCGTATCGAGGCAGCCCAGCAGATTCATCGCGGTTGACTTGCCCGAACCGCTGGGTCCCATGATGGCGACAAACTCACCCTGCGCGATATCCAGGCTGACCCGGTCCAGCGCCGTCAGCGCGGCTGCGCCGTGACCGTAGCGCTTGCATACTTCGCGCAGCCGTATCAGCGGCGCGGCGCTGTCGCCGTCGTCGTTCATGGCGCCGCCGCGCGCTGGTCGGTGATCACCAGCATGCCTGGCCGCAGCCCTGCGCCGCTCACTTCCGTGTAGCGGCCGTCGCTGATGCCGAGCGTGACCACCTGCTCGCGCGGCACGCCGTCGCTCAGCAGCCACAATGTGCGTCGCGCGGAGGCGGAGGCGTCGGCGACGCCGGCCTGGCGCGGTGCGCGTCCGGGCAGGCGTGGCATCAGGCGCGACACCATGCCCGCCGGCGCTGCCGCCGCTGCGGTGTCGCTGGGCGTGAAGCGCAGCGCGCTGTTGGGTATCAGCAGCACGTCGTCGTGTACCGCCGCGCGGATGACGGCGGTGGCCGTCATGCCGGGCCGCAGGCTCAGGTCGGCGTTGTCGACTTCAAGGTAGGCCACGTAGGTGACCACGTTCTCGGTGATGGTCGAGCCGTACGACACGCGGGTGACCACCGCCGGATAGCTGCGGTCCGCATAGGCGCTGACGCTGAAGGTAGCCGGCTGGCCCACGCGCACGGCGCCGACGTCGGCTTCGTCGACATTGACCAGCAGGCGCAGATGGCGCAGGTCCTCGGCCAGCGAAAATAGCGTCACCGCCTGCAGCGAGGCGGCCACCGCGTTGCCGGGATCGACGCTGCGGCTCAGCACCACGCCGTCGATCGGCGAGCGGATCGAGGCGCGCGCCAGGTTGGTGCTGTCGGTCGACAGCGTGGCCTGGGCGCTCTGTACGTTGGCGGCGGCGCTCAGCTCGGCCGCCTGGGCCCGCGCCAGCGTGGCCCGGCCGGTGTCGAGTTCGGCGCGCGAGGGCACCTTGCCGCCGGACAGGCGGGCCACCTCCTCCAGCCGTCCCAGTGCCGCGCGCGCCTCCGCCAGGCTAGCCTGGCTTTGCGCCAGCTCGGCCCTGGCGGCGGCCAGCGCGGCGCGCGAGCGCACGATCTGGTCCTGCAGCTTGGCCGTGTCGAGCTGGACCAGCACCTGGCCGGCGCGTACCTGGTCGTTGACGTCGACCAGCACGCGCCCCACGGTGCCCGACAGCTCGCTGCCGATATTGACCGCGCGGGTAGGCTGCAAGGTGCCGTTGGCAGTGACGCTGAGCGTGACGGTGCCGCGCTTGACCCGCACCGTGACATAGGCGGGAGCCCGCGCCGTCTGGGCATGCTGCTGCCACACGTAAGCCGCCGCGCCGGCCGCCAGCAGCGCCAGCGCGGCGCCCCACACGGCGGCGCGCCGCCACCAGGGGCGTGGTGGCGCGTCGATGACGACGGCCGGTGCTGCCATACGTTGATTCATGGTGTGCTTCCTTTCATCGGCGCGGCACCGCCGTCGGGTTGCCAGCCGCCGCCCAGTGCCTTGTACAGGCGCACCTGGTCGGTGCCGACGTTGGCGCTGGCGGTTGCCACGCCGTCCTGCGACGTGTAGAGCGCGCGCTGGGTTTCCAGTACGGTTTGAAAGTCAACCAGGCCGCTGGCGTAGCGTTGCCGCGCCAGCAGCGCGGCGCTGTCGGCCGCCGCGGCGGCCAGCCGCAAATGATCGAGGCGCAGACGGTCGGCCGCCTGCGCGGCCAGCGCATCCTCCACTTCCTGCAGCGCGGTCAGCAGCGTCGCCAGATAGCCGGCCTGCGCTTGCGCCAGCGCGCCGCGCTGCAGCCGCAGCTGGGCCGCGCTGGCGCCGCCGTCAAACACATTGCCCGCCACGCTGCCCAGCAAGGTGCGCAGCAGCGCCGCGCCGCTGCCGCCCGCGCCAAGTCCGCTCAATCCCAGCGATCCCTCGAGACGCAGCACCGGGTAGCGCGCGGCGTCGGCCTGGGCCACTTTGGCGCGGGCCGCTTCGAGCTGGGCTTCGGCCGCGCGCACGTCGGGACGCTGGCGCAGTGTTGCGGCCGGCAGGCTCAGCGCCAGCTCTGCGCCGCCGGCGGGTATCGCCTGCGGCGGCGCCAGCGCGTCGTCGAGCGCGGCCGGCGCCTGCCCGCACAGCACGGCCAGGCTGTGGGCCAGCAGCGCCCGGCTGCTTTCCAGCACCGGCAACTGGGCCGCGGCCTGCTCGGTGGCGGTGATCGCTTGCTGCTGCTCCAGCGAAGTCAGTAGTCCGGCCTGGACCCGCCATGCGGTAATCTCCTGCGTGGCCTGCTGGCTGGCCAGGTTGTCGCGGGCGATGACTTGCCGTGCCTGGATGCCGCGCAGTTCGATATAACTGCGCGCCACCTCGGCGGCGACCGAGACCTGCACGTTCGCCAGCGTGGCCGCGCTGGCCTGCAGCGTGGCCGCACCGGCCGCCAGTGCATGACGGTTGGCGCCAAACAGGTCCGGTTCCCAGCTGGCATCGAAGCCCAGGTTGTAGCTATTGGTGGTGGACGCCCCGTCGAGCTTGCTACGCTGGGCCTGGGCGCTGCCGACCACGGCGGTGGCCAGCGCTGCGGCTGCGGCATCGCGCGTGGCGCGCGCCTGCTGCAGCGAAGCGCGCGCCGACGCGATGCTGGTGTTCGCTTGCAGGGCGCGCGTCACCAGCTGCTCGAGCAGCGGATCGTCGAAGCGGCGCCACCAGCCGGCAAGCGCCGCGCCATCGGACGCGGAGGACCTGGCGGCCTGGCCGGTAGACCAGGCCGGCGGCGGCTGGAACGCCGGCGCCGGCGGCGGCAGATCGACCGGGCGCAGCAGGCTGCAGCCGGTCAGACAGGCCAACAACAGCGGCGCCCCCGCCCTTCCGAGCCGGATGGCCGCCGTCGGCGGCGCGACGTTGGTGTGGTACATGACATGCTCTCGTTTGGGCCGAACGGGCTTTTACTATGAGAGCAAGTGAGTGAAAAAACCATGATCCAGATCAAAACGCACCGCAGGCACGGTGTTTCAGTGCCTCGGTCCGACGTCGATGCCAGCGGCCGGCGTCAGTCCAGATCCGCGGCGTCGTGCCGCTCCAGCACCTGGTCTTGGGGGTTGCCGAACGTGCGGTTCACCTTGCGGCCGCGGATGACGGCCGGACGCGCGGCGATCTCGTCGGCCCAACGCCGCACATGCCGGTACTCGTGCACCGACAGGAATTCGGCGGCGCTGTACAACTGCCCCAGCACCATGCCGCCGTACCACGGCCAGACCGCCATGTCGGCGATCGTGTACTCGTCGCCGGCGACATAGCGGTGTTCGGCCAGCTGCCGGTCCAGCACGTCGAGCTGGCGCTTGGTTTCCATCGCGTAGCGGTCGATCGGATATTGCAGCTTTTCCGGC
Source organism: Duganella sp. LjRoot269 (assembly GCF_964254095.1). Lineage (NCBI taxonomy): Bacteria > Pseudomonadati > Pseudomonadota > Betaproteobacteria > Burkholderiales > Oxalobacteraceae > Duganella > Duganella sp. LjRoot269. The sequence goes on from NZ_CAXUSL020000001.1 coordinate 4,011,847, forward strand.
GCGTAGGCGTAAAAGTGGCCGAAGCCGCCGCCGACAAACGGCGCCGAACCCATCTGCCAGAACAGCCAGTTCAGGGTTTCGGTGCGCGCCGCCGTTTCCGTGGGCAGGAAGGCGCCGAACTTTTCCGCCAGATACATCAGGATGGAGCCTGACTCGAACACGCGCAACGGCTGCGCGCCGCTGCGGTCGACCAGCGCCGGTATCTTGGAGTTGGGATTGACCGCCACGAAGCCGCTGGAGAACTGGGCGCCCTCGTTGATGCGGATCAGCCAGGCGTCGTATTCGGCGCCGCCATGGCCGAGCGCCAGCAACTCTTCCAGCATGATGGTGACCTTCACGCCGTTGGGCGTGCCCAGCGAATACAGTTGCAGCGGATGCTTGCCGACCGGCAGTTCCTGTTCGTGGGTGGCGCCGGCGACCGGGCGGTTGATATTGCCGAACGTGCCGCCCGACGATGCCGGCGCGACCCAGATCGCCGGCGGTGCATACTTCGATGGATCCGTCATGCATCTCTCCTCACAGTGAGCGTGCAAGCTGCTGCTTGCGCGCGAAAAACCATTCTATCCGAAGCCGGCCCTTTTTGATTTGCATCAATCAAATTGCACGGGCGAGTCTCTACGATGGCTGCATTGAACAAGTGAATGGAGATCGACATGAGTCCCGACAGCGCCCACGTCATAGACGAGCTCAACAGCAGTCTGCTGCTGCGGCGCCGCGAACTGGCGCAGCAGTTGCGCCAGCGCCTGCACCAGGCCGACGAACAACAGCAGATGGCCCTGTTTAACAGCTACGCGATCGATGCCGACCAGGCCGAGGCATGCCAGCTCAGCGACACCGACATCGCGCTGCTCAATCACGAATTGATGGAATTGCGCGCCGTCGACGAGGCGCTGGAGCGCGTGCGCGCGGGCAGCTACGGCACCTGCGTGCAGTGCGGCGCGGCCATCGCGGCGGCCCGTTTGCGGGCCGAGCCCAGCGCGCAGATGTGCGTGGATTGCCAGACGGCGGTCGAGCGGTCGGGACGCGCGCCGGGCTGAGCCTGAGGCAGGCTCACTGCCTCAGGCCACCGCCGGCGTGCGGCCGAGCGCCTTGGCGGCCACCTTGGTGCCGTCCTGGTCGGCGCCGGTCGCCAGCGCCTCGAGGCTGGCGCGGTCGACGATGGTCAGGTCGCGCTTGTCGACCCGTATCCAGCCGTTGCTGCGAAAGCGCGACAGCAGCCGGCTGATGCTTTCGATGGTCAGGCCCAGGTAGTCGCCGATGTCCTCGCGCGACATGCGCAGCTGGTAGCTGTTGGGGGAATAGCCGCGCGCCGCATAGCGCGTCGACAGATTCAGCAGGAACAAGGCGAAGCGCTGCTCGGCCCGCATATTGGCGAGAAACATCATCGCGTTTTGCTCGCGCATGATTTCCTGGCTCATGATGCGGTGGAAGTGCTGCAGCAGCTGCGGCACGTCGGCGAACAATTCCTGCAGGCGGGCGAACGGGATCTCGCACACTTCGCTGTCTTCCAGCGCCACCACGCCGCAACCGTGCTGGCCGGTGCCGATGGCGTCCATGCCCAGCAGCTCGCCGGCCATCTGGAAGCCGGTGATCTGCTGCTCGCCGCGGTGGTTGACGCGCGAGGTCTTGAAATGGCCGAAGCGCACGGCGTACAGGTTGTTGAACGGCTGTTCCATGCGGCATAGATTCTCGTCGCGTTCGACACGGCGGCGGCGGCCGATGATCTTGTCGAGGCGGCTGACCTCGGCGTCGTTCAGCCCCACCGGCAGGCACAGGTTCTTCAAGCCGCACACCGCGCATTTGTTCTGGCTGCTGCTCACTGCGCCGCCATTGTGTGTTGCCAGTTGGAGGTTGGTCGTCATGTTCGCTGCTCCCTGTTGTGTTTTTCGCAGCATCTGAGCGTTGGCTGCGGTATGGAGACAGTATCGGCGATCGGCGGCCGCGCGGTTATCGGGCTTCGCTGCCGTGTCGCGTAGGGGAGTCCGGACAGAAATCTGTAGGGCTTCCCCTACAACCTTTGCAATATGAAACTAGATGATGCCGTGCTCCAACGCATACCGGGTCAGCTCGGCATTGCTGTCGAGGCCCATTTTCTCCAGGATGCGGGCGCGGTAGGTGGTCACCGTGTTGGGGCTCAGGTGCAGCGTCTCGCCGATGCGCACCAGCGATTCGCCGGCCGAGATCAGCTTGAACACCTCCAACTCGCGGTTCGACAGCGCCTCGAGCTTGCCCACCTCGCCGCCGCCGATCAGGCTGGCCAGCTTTTCCAGCAGGGCCGGGCTGACATGCTTGCCGCCGGACGCGGCCTTGCGCACCGCCGCCACCAGCGCCGTGGTTGGCGCATCCTTGGTCAGGTAGCCGGCCGCACCCAGCTTGAGCGCGCGCACGGCGTAGATGTCTTCGGCGTAGGTGCTCAGCATCAGCACCGCCAGCTTGGGCCGCTCGGCGCGCAACTGCTTGAGCAGCTCCAGCCCGTTCTTGCCGGGCATGGTGATGTCGAGCAGCGCCACGTCGAATTCCTGCGCCTGCGCCAGCTGCAGCGCCTCGTTGGCGTTGCAGGCTTCGCCGTCGACGCGGATGTCGTCGACCGTGCTCAGCATCAGGCGCACGCCGTTGCGGGCGATCGCGTGGTCGTCGACCAGCAGCACGCGGATGGGATTATTGCTCATGGTGTGCGTCCAATGGCAGGCGCAGCAGCAGGGTCGTGCCCTGTCCCGGCCTGCCGGTGATTTTCAATTCGCCGTCGAAATGACGGCTGCGTTCGTGCATGCCGAGGATGCCCCAGGACTCGCGGTTGAGCAAGCGCTCGGCCGCGATACCCTTGCCGTCGTCGTCGATGCGCAGCTGCAGCACGCCGTCGGCGTAGTCGACCCGCAGCTGCACCGCGCTGGCCTCGGCGTGCCGCACCACATTGGTCAGCGCTTCCTGCGCGATGCGGAACAGCATCGTGCTGCGCTCGGCACCCAGCTCCAGCGCCGACGCGGCCGGGCTGATGGCGCAGGCGCAGTGCAGGCCGGAGCGGCGTTCGATCTGCTCGGCATACCATTCCAGCGCGGCCCACACGCCCAGCTGGTCGAGCACGCTGGGCCGCAGGTCGGTGATGACCCGGCGCACCGTCTCGATCGCGTCCTGGGCCAGTCCTGCCGCCTCGGCCAGCAAGGGCTCGGGCGCCGCGCCGGCCGCCGCGCCGCGGTCCATGCTGACTGAAATATAGGCCTTGATGCCGGTCAGCAGGCCGCCCAGCTCGTCATGGATTTCCTGGGCGATGCGCTTGCGCTCGTGTTCCTTGATTCTTTCCTGGTGCGCCGCCAGGTCGCGCTGCGCCTGCTGCGACGCCAGCAAGGCCTGTTCGGTCAGCTTGTTCTGCGTGATGTCGATCATGATGCCCTGCATGAACAGCGGCCGTCCCTCGTCGTCGCGCACCAGCTCGGCCTGGTCGCGGAACCACAGCGCCTGGCCGTCGCGCGCCGACAGCCGGTATTCCAGCCGCAGCGGGCTGCCGTCGCGGCGGCAATCGTCCAGCGCGCGCAGCGTGGCCGCGCGCTGCGCCGGATCCATCTGCCGCCCGTGCAGCCCGGGGTCGGCCAGCCACTCGGCCGGGGTGAAGCCAAGCATGCCGATCTGCGGACTGATGTAGCGCAGCGCGCCGCCCTCGCCCAGTTCGGCGATGTAGGTGATGGCCTGCATCTGCTCGACCAGTGTGCGGAACTGCGCCTCGGCCTGGCGCTTGTCGTTGAGCAGGCGCTGCTCGCGCAGCATGCGGTGGATCGCCCCCGGCAGGAATTCCAGGTAGCGGCCGTCGACGTCCTTGACCAGGTAGTCGCGCGCGCCGCGCCGCATCGCCTCGGCCGCCACGGCGGCGCTGTCGGCGCCGGTCAGCATCATCACCGGGATGGACTGGCCGGCGCCGTCGGCGTTCAGGTGGGCCAGGAATTCGAGGCCGGTCAGGTCCGGCAGATGGTAGTCGAGCAGGATGCAGTCGGGCCGCTGCTCGCGCGCCAGCTCGAGCCCGCGCTCGCCGCTGTCGGCCTCCAGCAGCGCAAAGCCGCCGGTGGCATCGGCCGCGAAGGCGCGCCGGCACGCCATGCGATCGACCACGTCGTCCTCGACGATCAGCACCCGCAATACGGCTGGGGCGCCGGCGCCGTTGTCGGCAAGGTCGGCGTTCACGGCATCTCGCTGATGGTCCAGTACAGGTCGATCGAGCGCATCATCTCGACGAAGCGGCGGTAGTCGACCGGCTTGGCCATGTAGCCGGCCACGCCCAGGTCGAAGCTGCGCACCTTGTCCTGCTGTTCCTCGGACGTGGTCAGCACCACCACCGGGATGCGCCGCAGCGACGGGTCGAGCTTGATCTGCTGCAGGAACTCGATGCCGTTCATGATCGGCATGTTCAAGTCCAGCAGGATGATGCAGGGCCGTTCCTGCGCCGGGTCGCGCAGATACTCCAGGCCCGCCTCGCCGTTTTCCATGCTGATCACAGCGTTGCCGACATGGATTTCCTTCAATGCCCGCTTGATCGTCATGATGTCGACGTGGTCGTCTTCGACCAGCAGGATGGGTTTGTTACTCACTTTCATGGGCTTGTCCTGTTCTGGGTTGCGACGGAGAGGACTTGGGCAGCGTGAACCAGAACGTGCTGCCCTGCCCGGTCTGCGATTCAAGCCAGATCCGTCCCTGATACATTTCTACGATTTTCTTGGCCAGCGCCAGCCCCACGCCGGTGCTCTCGACCCGGTCGCGCGAGGCCAGCGTCTGGAACAGCTGGAAGATGCGCTCGAAATGGCGCTGCTCGATGCCGGGGCCGTTGTCGCGCACGCTGAAGCGCCAGTGGCTGCCGTCGTCGGCGCAATCGATGTCGATCCGTCCGTCCGGCTTGTCCATGTATTTGATGGCGTTGGAAATGAGGTTGTGGAACACCTGCTGGATGCGGGTCGGCTCGATCAGCACGGTCGGCAGGCCCGGCGCGACCGTGATGCGGAACCGCGGCGGCGGCGCCAGCAGGTCCACCACGTCGGCCAGCAGCCGGTTCAGGTCGACCGGCGTATGCGCTTCCTTGACCCGGCCCACGCGCGAATACTGCAGGATGCCGTCGATCAGGCTGCCCATGCGGTGCACCCGGTTGATCAGCAGCCGCATGTGTTCCTTGCCTTCGTCGTTGAACTGCTCGGCGTAGTCGGTGGCCAGCCAGTCGGCCAGCGAGCCGATGCCGCGCAGCGGCGCCTTCAGGTCGTGCGACACCACGTAGGCGAAGTTGGTCAGCTCCTCGTTGGCGCTGCTGATCTCCTGCATCAGGCGGCGGTTGTGCTCCTCCGCCAGCTTGCGCTCGGAAATGTCGCGCACCATGCCGGTGAACATGCGCCGCGCGCCCAGCTGCATCTCGACCACCGACAGCTCCATCGGGAACACGCTGCCATCCTTGCGCAAGCCCTCGACTTCGCGGCCCTTGCCGATGATGCGCTGTTCGCCCGTCTCGCGGTAGTGCGCCAGGTAGCCGTCGTGCAGCGCGCGGTGCGGCTGCGGCATCAGCATCGACACGTTGCGGCCGGCCGCCTCGGCCTCGCTGTAGCCGAACAGGCGCTGCGCGGCCGGGTTCAGGCGCTCCATCACGCCCTGCTCGTCGATGGTGATGATGGCGTCGACGGCGGTCTCGAAGATGGCGCGCATGCGCGCCTCGCTTTCCTGCAGTGCCTGCTCGGCCTTCTTGCGTTCGGTGACGTCGTGGATGGTGGCCAGCACCAGCGGCAGCGCATGCGAGGTGTGCAGCGGCGACAGGCTGACCTCGACGGCGAACTCGTGGCCGTCGCGGTGCTGCCCGAACAGCTCGGCGCCGGCGCCCATCGCGCGCGAGCGCGGCTGCTGGAAAAAGTCGCCGCGCTGGCCCACGTGGGCGTGGTGGAAGCGGGCCGGTATCAGCGCCTCGACCGTCATGCCGCTCAACTCGTTGGGGCCGTAGCCGAACATCCGCTCCAGCGCGGGATTGCCCAGCACGATGCCGCCGGCATGGTCGACAATCAGCATGGCGTCGGTGGCCGACGCCAGCAGCCACTCCAGGCTCTGGCCTTCGATAAGGAGATTTTTCAACGGACTATCCTGAACAGTTGCGCCGGTCCGGCGTTCATGCCCAAGATGATACGATCGAACCGCGCCGAATGCCAAAAAATATTTCGAAAGCAACTGTTGCGCGGCGGCTTGCATGCGCATAGCGACCGGCCTTGTATTCCCGGCGATTTTGATCTGGATCAATTGATGCTACAGACGTGGCCTGCGCGCGCCCGTACATTGTAGCCATGAATCCCCCACCCTCAGCCGAGCTGGACCAGCTCGCCGACCGTCTGCACCGGCTGCGCGCCGCATTGGACGGACAGCTGCGCCGGCATCTGGCGCAGGCGCCGGCGTGGCTGGCGGCGGCGCTGCTGGAGCACCGGGCCATGCTGGACGATTCCGGCGTGGCCCGCCAGTTGCGCGGTTGCGACATGGTGCTGCTGGCCGAGGAACTGACCGCCTTGCGCCGCATCGACGGCGCCTGCGCGCGCCTGGCCGCCGGCACCTACGGCCGCTGTGTCAGCTGCGGCGCCGCCGTCGCGCCGGAACGCCTGCGGGTGCAGCCGGCCGCGCTGACCTGCCTGGCCTGCCAGGAGGATTTCGAACGGCATCCGCACCGGCGCCTGCCCCTGCCACAGCCACCCATGACAAGAAGGAAGCAGACCATGTCCTATAAAACCATCCTCGTGCAGGCCGACAAATCCCAGCCCGCCGCGCGCGCCATCGAGATGGCGGCCCAGCTGGCGGTCGCGTTCGAAGCCCATCTGGTCGGCGTCGCCAGCAGCGGCATCAACCGGTTCATCCAGCAGTCCAGCCTGTTCCCGCCGGGCGCGCCGGGCATGCCGATCGAGGTCGGCGACCTCGGCTTCCTGCGCGAGCGGGCCGACCTGGCGCTGGGCGACTTCGCGGCCGCCGCCGGCCGGCTCGGCGTGCAATCGCACGAGAAGCGCTGCGTCGACGACGAACTCGATGTGGGCCTGGCGCTGCACGCCCGCTATGCCGACCTGGTGGTGGTTGGCCAGGCCGATCCGGATCACGCGGCGGCCATCCCGGCGCCGGGACTGGCCCAGCAAGTGATGCTGCACGCGCCCAGGCCGGTGCTGGTCACGCCCCACGCCGGCCGCATGGCGCGCATCGGCCACAAGGTCATGGTGGCCTGGGACGGCAGCCTCGAGGCCACGCGCGCCGTCACCGCCGCCATACCGCTGCTGCAGCGCGCGGCCAAGGTCACGCTGGCCATCTTCAATCCCTACGCCCACCACCAGGCGCACGGCGAGTTGCCGGGCGCCGACCTGGCGCTGTACCTGGCCCGGCACGGCATCACCGTCGAGGTCGAGCGGCGGGACACCCCTTTCGACGTCGGCAACGAGCTGCTGACCTTGGCCTCGGACATCGACGCCGACCTGATGGTCATGGGCGGCTACGGCCATACCCGTTTCCGCGAGGTGGCGCTGGGCGGCGTCACCCGGACCATCCTCGGCGCGATGAGCTTGCCGGTGCTGATGGCGCACTGACGCGGACGCGCACATGGACATCGGCGCGGATTTGATCGGGCTGGGCGCGGCGCTCGGCAGCGGCATGTTGATCGGCATCGAACGCGAGCGGCGCAAGGGCGCCACGCCCACCCATGCGCTGGCCGGGGTGCGCAGCTTTGCGCTGGTGGCGCTGGCCGGCGCGCTGGCGCAGACCATCGACAGCGCGCTGGTGCAGGCGACAGCGCTGCTGGTGGTGGCGCTGGCCCTGATCAGCTATTCCCGCGGCAACGTGCAGGAAGCGGGCATGGTCACGGAGCTGGCGCTGTTCCTCAGTTTTCTGCTGGGCGTCAACGCGATCGCCCATCCGGCCGTGTCGGCCGGCCTCGCGGTGCTGGTGGCGTCGATGCTGGATTTGCGCGCGCCGCTGCACCATTTCGTCCGCGTCACGCTCAAGAGCGGCGAGCTGCGCGACGGCCTGATGCTGGCCGGCGCCGCGCTGGTGGTGTGGCCGCTGCTGCCGGACGCCGCCAACGGCTGGCTGCTGGGCGCCAATCCGCGCCGCATGTGGGGCCTGGTGGTGTTGATGATGAGCTTGCAGGCCGGCGCGCATATCGCGCTGCGCATGGCCGGTCCGCGCATGGGCCTGGCGTTGACGGGGCTGGCGTCGGGCTTCGTCTCCAGCGTGGCCGCCACCGCCGACATGGGCCAGCGCTGCCGCCGCGATCCGGCCCTGCTGGCGGCCTGCGCGGCGGCGGCGCTGCTGTCGAACGTGGCCACCTACATCCTGCTATTGGTGGTCGCGCTGACCATCGCGCCGGCCCAGCTGCTGACGCTGGCGCCCACGCTGGGCTGCGCCATGACGGCCACCCTGCTGGTGTCGGCCGCGACCTTGCGGACGGTGCCGGACACCGTGCAACGCCCGGCGCGCGGCGGCCGCGTGTTCAGCATCCGGCAGGCGCTGCTGTTCGCGCTGATCTTGAGCGGAGCCACGGCCCTGCTGGCCTATGCCAATACCTATCTGGGCGCGCCGGCCGCCATGCTGGGCGCCCTGCTGGTCGGCCTGGTCGATGTGCACGCGGCGGCCAGTTCCATCCTGTCGCTGGCCGACAGCGGCGTGCTGACGCCGGGCGCGACCCGGCATATCCTGCTGTTTGCGCTGGCGGCCAACACTTCCAGCAAGCTGGTGGCCGCGGCGGCCGGCGGGCGGCCCTTCCTGCGGCGCGTGGGCGGCGGGCTGGTGTTGATACTGCTGGCGGCCAGCCTGCCTTCGCTGCTGGCCTACAGCTGGCGCTGAGGCGCCGTCGTCAGCGGAACACCAGCACCGGCACCTGGCTGTGGGTCAGCACCTTTTGTGTTTCGCTGCCCAGCAGCATGCCCTTGATGCCGCGCCGGCCGTGCGAGGCCATGCAGATCAGATCGCACCCCTGCTGTTCGGCGGTGCGGATGATGACCTCGTACGGCTGGTCGTCCGTGACCGTGATGGTCTTGCACTGAACGCCCAGCTCGCGCGCGGCCTGCTCGATTTCCTCCAGATATTTGCGGGCCTGCGCTTCGCTGTCCTGCTTGTACTCCGCGCGTGTCGCTTCCAGCATTTCGCTGTGATGGGTCAGGACATGAAATTCCGGCGTCACATGCAGGCCGGTGACCATCGCGCCGCACTCCTTGGCGAGTGTGACGCTGTTGCGGATGGCGGCGCTGGAAATTGCCGAGCCGTCGGTCGGCACTAAGATATGCTTGAACATGATGGGTTCCTGTGCGGATGCGGCGGAGCGCGGCCCGCGGCCGCACCCCGGACCGTCTGACTTAATTGATCACCAATTTCTTGGCGCCGTTGCTACTGGGTTTCTTTGGCAGCGTCAGCTCCAGCACGCCGTCCTGGTACTTGGCCACGGCCTGGCTGTCGTCGACCTCCTGCTCCAGCGTGAAGCTGCGGTACTGCTGGCCGACATAGCGCTCGCTGCGCACCACCGTCTCGCCGTCCTTCTGCTCGCTCTCGCGCCGCGTCTCGGCCGAGATCGACACGCGGTTGCCGTCGATGTCGACCTTGATGTCTTCCTTCTTCATGCCGGGCAGCTCGGCCTTGACGCTGTAGGCCTGTTCCGTTTCGTGGACGTCGAGCTTGATCAAGGGCTTGGCCTCCATGTCGCGCAACGCATGCCGCAGGCCGAAGTCGCGGAAGAAATCCTCGACGCCGCGCAACGGCTCGAACCGCGCCAGGCTGCCAAAGGGATCGAACTGCATTAAATTGTTAGCCATGTGCTACTCCTTTTTGTTGAAGTGTTGCCGGATCGTCGATCGGCAGCGCGCCGGCATTCGCGCTGCCTGTCAGTTCATACGGGGTCCCAGTAGAAATACAGCTCGCGCCTGCCTCGCGGCTTGACCACGGCCGTGCGCGAGATCTCCTTGCCGTGCGCGGAGGCCAGGATGCGATAGCTGCCGGGCGCGAGATCGAGGTAGCACATCGGACCGGGCGAGACCAGGCTCGCCACCTCCTTGCCGGCGTGGTCGCGTATGGTCACCGCCACGTCGGCCAGCATTTCGCCGCTGCCCTTGGTGGAAAAGGTCAGCAGCAGCTTGTAGTCGCCGCGCGCGTCGAGCATCGCTTGCCGCTCTTCCTCGCCGACGCCGCCGGACAGGTAGGTCACGCCGTTCTGCGATGTCGGCCGCAGGTCCGCCGCCGCGCTCCAGTGCGCGCCCAGCGCCAGGGCCATCGTCAACGCCATGGTGGATATCGTCTTCATGTCATGTCCTTTCAAATGATCGCAGGGTCACAGTAATCCGGCTGGCCGATCGGCGCACTAGCGATTCCTGATGCAAATCAAAAATCCGGCAAATTGTCCGTTCACGCCGAGCGCAGCGCCCGGGATAGCCCGAGCATGTGACGCACCGCCGTCGCCAACGGCGCACCGACGCCGATCTGGTTGCTGGCATGGGCCACCGTGTCGCAGCTGACGATGCGGCCGGCGCCGGCCGCCTGCAGTTCGGCGTAGGCGGCGCCGGCAAACAGCGCATGCACGCCGATGCAGACGGGCGCGGCGAAGCCGCCCGCCTTGAGCCGCTCCACGGCGGCGATCATGGTGCGCGCGGTCGACACGATGTCGTCCACCAGCACCGGCGTGCGGCCGGCCAGTTGGGCCGCGTCGGGCAGCGACACGGCCACCTCGCGGTCGCCGCTGCGCACCTTGCTCAGCACGGTGTACGGGCAGCCGGCGCCGGTCGCCACCTGGGCCACCCACTGTTCGCTCTCCTGGTCGGGGCCGACCAACACCGGCCGCGCCACGTTGGCGCCTATCCAGCGCGCGATCAGCGGCGCCGCCGGCACCACCTCGGTGGCGATCTCGTACAGCTCGGACAGGTTGTGATAGCGGTGCAAATGCGGGTCCACCGTCACCAGCCAGTCGCAGCAGCCCGACAGCAGGCGCGCGACATGGCGCGACGTCACGCCCTGCCCCGGCGCGAACACGGCGTCCTGGCGCATATAGGGCAGATACGGCACGACCAGCCCGACGCTGCGCGCGCCCAGCTCGCGCGCCACGCAGGCGCTCAGGTACAGCGCCATGATCTTGCTGTCCGGCTGATCCAGCGCGGCCACCAGCACCATGTCGCGGCCGTCCACCGCGCGCGCCAGCCGCGGGCAGGTTTCGCCGTCGGGAAAACGGTGCAGCAGCAGCTCGCCCGCCTCGCACCCAAGGTGCCCGCGCAGGGCGGCGGCCAGCGTTTCGGCGCCGGGCAGCGCCATCATGATCGCGTTCATCATGTCTCCTGGATGGAAAAAATCGTGTCCTGCGCCTCGGCGTAGGCCAGCGCGTAGGCCAGCTCGCCGGGCGATTCCGCGTGCAGCGTCAACAGCGGCTGGCCGGCGCTGAGCACGCTGCCCAGCCGCGCGTGCAGCACCAGGCCGGCGGCGGGCGCCTTGGGCGCGCCGGCCAGCTTGGCCAGGCGCGCCAGCCGGCGGTTGTCGATGGCGACCACGCGGCCGTCGTGCAGCGCGGGCAGCACGTGGGTGTAGGCCGCGCGCGGCGGCGTGCGCATGCCGCCCTGCGCGGCGCAGATCGCCTGCAGCTTGGCCCAGGCGGCGCCGCTCTCGAGCGCGCCGCTGGCCAGCGTCAGGCCGTGGCCGGACGCCGCCTTGCCGCCCAGTTCAAGCACCCGCGCCGCCAGCTGCAGCGCGCGCTGGCGCAGGTCGTCCGGCGCGCCGGCCTGGTTCTGCAGCACCGCCAGCACATCCCAGGCCTCCAGCGCCGGACCGATGCCGCGCCCGACCGGCTGGCTGCCGTCGCTGATCATCACGCTGACGTTGATGCCGAGCGCGCGGCCGACGCTGTCGAAGCGCTGCGCCAGGGTGCGCGCCGCCTGCGCCGAGCGGACCTTGGCGGTGCGGCCGACCGGCATGTCGATCACCACGTGGGTGGAGCCGGCGGCGATCTTCTTCGACAGCACCGAGGCCACCATCAGGCCGTCGCTGTCCAGGCCCAGCGGCCGCTCGACCCGTATCAGCAAGTCGTCCGCCGGGCTGAGCGAGACCGCGCCGCCCCAGGCGATGCAGCCGCCCTCCCGCTCGACCACGCGGCGCATGGCGGGCAGGTCCAGCGCCACCGGCGCCAGCGTTTCCATGGTGTCGGCGGTGCCGGCCGGCGAGGTGATCGCGCGCGACGAGGTCTTGGGGATGGTCAGGCCGCAGGCCGCGACGATGGGGACCACCAGCAAGGTGGTGCGGTTGCCCGGCAAGCCGCCCACGCAGTGCTTGTCGACCACGGTCTCGACCGGCCAGTGCAGGCGCTGGCCCACCGCCACCATGGCGCGCGTCAGCGCGATGGTCTCGGCCGTGTCCATGCGGTCGCCGGAACAGGCGGTGATCAGGGCCGCCAGCTCGATTTCGGAGTAGCGGCCGTCGACCACGTCGCGCACGATGGCGGACGCCGCCTCGGCGCCCAGCGGGCGGCCGTAGATCTTGGCGCGCACGGCCGACAGCGATTGCACCGGCCGCGCGTGCGCCACCCGCAGCGGTTCGCCGTCGATGCCACCCAGCGCGCGCCAGGCCGCTTCCGACAAACCCAGCTGGCACATGTCGACCAGGTCGTCGTGCACCACATTGAGGGTGGCGACGATGTGCTGCTCGCCGCGCCAGATCTCGATGCGCGAGCGGGCCTCGAACCCTTCCGACTTGCACACCGGGCAATCGCTGCGCAGGTAGGCCACCGGCTCCTGGTAGGTGTCGATGCCGAGCCGGCGCAGCGACAGGCTGGCCAGCGGCGTGTCCTGGCCAGGCAGCAGCACGCCGTCCGCCATCGGCCCGTTCACGGCAACTCCTGCTGTTCCAGGTACTCGGGCACGCGGCAATCCCAGTGCAGCTGCTCCTCGATGCGGTGGCGCAGCGCGTCGGCCGCGGCCGGCTCGCCGTGGGTGATGAAGGTGCGCTTGGGCGGCTCCAGGAAGTGGCCCAGCCAGCTCATGATCTCGCCGGCGTCGGCGTGCGCCGACAGGTTGTCGATCTGGCGCACGGCCGCGCGCAGCTGCACATACTCGCCATGGATCTTGATCTCGGTGGCGCCGCCCAGCATCGCCGCGCCGCGCGTGCCGCCGGCCTGGAAGCCGGCGAACAGCACGGTGTTGCGGGCGTCGCCGGCGAAGGCCTTCAGGTGGTGCAGCACGCGGCCGCCGGTGGCCATGCCGCTGGCGGCGACGATGACCATCGGCAGCCGGCGCTGGTTGAGCGCGATCGATTCCTCGACGCTGTTGACGATGTGCGCCGCATGGCACATGGCTTCGCACTCCCGGCGGTCCAGCCGGTGCAGCGGCAGGTATTTCTGGTACAGCGCGGTGGCGTCGGTGGCCATCGGGCTGTTCAGGTAGACCGGCAGCGCCGACGGCAGCTGGCCCTGCCGCTTGAGCTGGTGGATGGCGTACAGGATGGACTGCGCGCGGCCGACGGCGAACGCGGGAATGATGGTGACGCCGCCGCGCGCCGCGGTCTCGCGGATGGTCTGGCCCAGCAGGATGGCGGGATCGGCCGGGTCGTGGCGGCGGTCGCCGTAGGTCGACTCCAGCACCAGGTAGTCGCTGCGGGTGATATGGCTGGGCTCGACCATGATGGCGTCGCGCAGCCGGCCCAGGTCGCCGGAAAAGGTCACGCTGCGCCGGCCGTCGCTGATGGTGACGATGGCCGCGCCCAGGATGTGGCCGCCCAGGGCCAGCCGGCCCTGCAGCTTGCCGCAGATGGGGAACGGCTCGCCGAAGCCGACCGGCGAGAAGTACTCCAGCGCCCGCAGCGCATCCTTTTCCGTGTAGAGCGGCAGGGCCGGCGCATGCTTGGAATAGTTGTGGCGGTTGGCGTGGCCGGCCTCCTCCTCGAGCAGGCGGCCGCTGTCGGGCAGCAGTATGCGGCACAGGTCGTAGGTCGCCTCGCTGCAGTAGATCTTGCCGCGAAAGCCGTTCCGGACCAGCAACGGCAGGTAGCCGCTGTGGTCCAGGTGGGCGTGGGTGAGCACCACCGCGTCGATCTCGGCGGCGGCCACCGGCAAGTCTTCCCAGTTGCGCAGCCTGAGCTGCTTGTAGCCCTGGAACAGGCCGCAGTCGAGCAGCATGCGCGCGGTGCCCGAGGTGAGCAGATAACGGGAGCCGGTCACGGTGCCGGTCGCTCCAAGGAATTGTATTTTCATGGTCGCTGCCTGGTGTGGATTGGATGGATGGCGCCGTGCCGTCACGGCACCAGCTCCTGTGGCTGGCGGCTGTCGCGGGCCGCGTACAGGGCGTCGATCTGCGGCGCGTAGCGCGCCATCAGGTTGTTGCGTTTGAGCTTGAGCGTCGGCGTCAGCAGGCTGTTCTCCACCGTCCACGGTTCGGTCACGGCGTGGATCGCGCGGGGGACCGCATGGCGCGGCAGCGCGGCGCAGGCTTCGCGCACCCGCTTGAGCAGCAGGGCCTGCGCGGCAGGCGCGGTCAGGCTGGCCGGCTGGCCGGGATCGAGCGCCAGTTGCGGCGCCAGCGCTTGCCACTGGCGCGGGTTGAGCACCACGACCGCGCTCAGGTACGGGCGGTTGTCGCCCACCGCCATGACCTGGGCAAACAGGGTATCGGCCAGCATGGCCTGCTCGACGTCGGCCGCCGCGATCTTCTCGCCGTTCGAGGTGACGAGGATGTCCTTGAGGCGGCCGACGATGCGGATGCGCCCCTGCTCGATGGCGGCCTGGTCGCCGGTGTTGAGCCAGCCGTCGGCGCTGATGGCGCGCCGGGTGTCTTCCGGTCGGCCCCAGTAGCCGCGCATGACGCTGGCCGAACGCACCTGCAGCTCGTCACGCTCGCCAAGGCGCACTTCGGTGCCCTCAAGCGGGCGGCCGACGCTGGCCGGCCAGTTGTCGTCGATGCCGTTGGCGGCCACCACCGGCGCGCATTCGGTCATGCCGTAGCCTTGCAGCAGCGGCAGTTGCATGGCCAGCAGCCCCTGCGCCACGGCCGGCGGCAACGGCGCGCCACCGCTGATGGCCGCGCGCAGGCGGCCGCCGAAGCGGGCGCGGACGGTCCGCGCCACCAGCCGCTCCAGCACGGGCCACAGCAGCGCATCGGCCAGCGCCGACCCTGCGCCGCCGGGCAGCCCCTGGCGCCGGCAAAAGCGGCGCCAGCCCACGCGCAGCGCCAGCCCATGGAGCAGGCGCGCGCCGCGCCCGGCGGCGGCCAGATGGTCTTCGACGGCCGTGTGGAATTTTTCGTAGACGCGCGGCACCGCGACCAGCACGGTCGGGCGCACCGCGAGCAGGTCCTCGGCCAGCTGCGCCGCCGAGCGCGCATACGCCACGCTGGCGCCGGCCGCCAGCGGCAGGTAGTAGCCGATGGTGCGCTCGAAGGTATGCGACAGCGGCAGCAGCGACAGGAACACGTCGTCGGGGCGCACCGGCACGCGCGCCAGCACCGCCCGCAGGTTGGCCAGCACGTTGGCATGGGTGAGCATCACGCCCTTGGGCTTGCCCGTGGTGCCGGAGGTGTAGACGATGGCGGCCAGGTCGCTGCCCGCCACCCGGCGCGGCGTGCTCCACAGGTCGCCCCGGCTGTCGAGCCAGGCGTTGAGCGACACCATCGGCGGCTGCTCTTCCAACGGCGCCACGTCGCACTCCTGCAGCGTGACCACCAGCCGCAGGTGCGCCGGCGCGTCGCCGCCCGCGGCGATGGCGCGCCATTGCTGCTGGTTCGCCGTCAGCAGCAGCGCCACCTGGCAATCGTCGAGGATGTAGCGGATGCTGGCGGGGTTGTCCAGCGCGTGCATCGGCACCGGCACCAGGCCGAGCGACAGCACCGCCTGGTCGGCGCACACCGCGTCCACGCCGTTGGGCAGCAGGATCCCCACGCGCGCGCCGGCGCCCAGCATCAGCGCGCCGATGGCCCGTTGCCAGCGCTGGACCCGCAGCTGCACCTCGCTCCAGGTATGGCTGCGCCACTGGCCGGCGGCGGCGTCGTACTGGCGGTAGGCCACGGCGTGGGGCGTGCGGCCGGCGCGCCAGGCAAACAGTTCGCCCAGCGTGGCGATGCTGCGCAGCGCGGCGCCCGGCGGGTCGATCTGTGGGCTTGCATTCATTCGATTCTCCTTGCGGCACCAAAGCAGTGCTTGCTTCACACTAACCGCTGCGTCCGCTGAAGTCAGCCCCGAAAATTGATGCAGATCAAATGGCTCAGTCATTCTCCGGCCGGCGCCGCCGCCGCCGCCCCATCGGCGGATATTTGACCTACATCAAATACATGGCGGCGGCGCCCCCCTTACACTGCGTTCGCCGATGCTCGACACGGCGCCTATTCGCCCATTACCAGGAGCCGCATCATGTCGCCGTCCACGCCGTTTTCCCTGAATGGAGGGCGCAGCCTGATACTGGGCTGCGCGCTGCTGGCGGGCTGCGGATCGCTGGCGCCGCCCTACTTCCGGCCGCCGCTGCCGGTGGCCGCGCACTATCCGATGCCGGCGTCGTCCGCCGGCGCCGCCGCGCCGCCCGAGTGGCGCGCCTATTTCGCCGACCCCGCGCTGCAGGCGTTGATCGCGCAGGCGCTGGAACATAACCGCGACCTGCGCATCGCCGCGCTGCGGGTCGAGCAGGCGCGCGCCGCCTACGGCATCGAGCGGGGCGCCGCGCTGCCCTTGCTGGCCGCGCAGGCGGCCGGACAACGCCAGCGCCTGCCCTCCGACCTGAGCCTGACCGGCCGGCCCATGGTCGCCGGCCAGTACCAGGCCGGCGTCGGCGTCAGCGACTGGGAGATCGACTTCTGGGGGCGCCTGGCCAACCTGCGCGAGGCCGCGCTGGAAGACTACCTGGCCAGCGACGCCGCGCGCCGGGCCGTCGCCGTGGCGCTGATCGCCCAGGTCGCCGAAGCCTATTTTGAAGTCCGCGAGATGGACCAGCGCATCGCGCTGGCCCAGCGCACGCTGGCCACGCGCCAGGAGAGCTACCGCATTTTCGGCCGCCGCGCCGCCGTCGGCGCCACCTCGCGCCTGAACCTGACCCAGGTGGAAACCCTGCTGCTGCAGGCGCAGGCGCTGTCCGCCCAGCTGCAGCAGGAGCGCGACCTCAAGCGCCACGCGCTGCAGCTGCTGGTCGGCACGCCAGTGATCCCTGCACGGCCGGCGCCGGACGACGCTGGAGACAGCCTGCCCGTGCTGGCGCCCGGCCTGCCGTCGGCGCTGCTTGAACGCCGCGCCGACATCATCGCCGCCGAGCATCAGCTCAAGGCCGCCAACGCCAATATCGGCGCGGCGCGCGCCGCCTTCTTTCCGCAGGTGAGCCTGACCGGCTCGTTCGGCAGCGCCAGCGCCGAGCTGGAACATCTGTTCGCCGGCGGCAGCGGCGCCTGGACCTTCGCCCCCGCCATCACCCTGCCGCTGTTCGACGGGGGGCGCCGGCGCGCCGCCCTGGACCTGGCCGAGGCGCGCCGCGACAGCGCTGTCGCCAACTACGAAAAAACCATCCAGGGCGCGTTCCGCGACGTCGGCGACGCGCTGTCCACGCGCGCCTGGCTGACCGACCAGGTCGCCATCGCCGGGCGCACGCTGCGGGTGCAGCGCGAACGCGCGCGCCTGTCGCAGTTGCGCTACGACTCCGGCGCCGCGCCCTTCCTCGACGTGCTCGACGCCCAGCGCGACCTGCTCAGCGCCGAACAACAGCTGGTGCAGCTGCGGCGCGCGCTGCTCAGCGCCGGCGTCGCCCTGTACACCGCGCTCGGCGGCGATCCCGTGATCGCCGCCGCCCATCCTTCCCCTTCCAGCCCATGACCATCACCCTGACCAGAAAAATCGCCGGCGCCGTCGCCGCCGCCGCCGTGCTCGGCGGCGCAAGCTATGCCTGGCTGCACTTCCATCGCGCGGGTCCCGGCCCGGAATTCATCAGCGGCAATGGCCGCATCGAGGCCACCGAGATCGACGTCGCCGCCAAGCTGCCGGGGCGGCTGCAGGACATCGCCGTCAACGAGGGTGACTTCGTGGCCGCCGGCCAGGTGCTGGGCCATATGCAGGTGCTGTCGCTGCAGGCCCAGCATGACGAGGCGGTGGCCATGCGCCAGCAGGCGATCGCCGGCGTCGCCAGCGCCGACGCGCTGGTGGCGATGCGCCAGAGCGACTACCAGGCCGCGCAGGCGCTGGTGGTGCAGCGCGAAAGCGAACTCGATGCGGCGCAGCGGCGCCTGAACCGTTCCGAGACGCTGGTGCTCGAGGGCGCCTCGTCCGAGCAGGAACTGGACGACGACACCAGCCGGGTGCGCGCCACGCGGGCGGTGATCCGGGCGGCCCGGGCGCAGGCGGCCGCTGCCCGCGGCGCGATCGACGCCGCCCGCACCCAGGCCGCCGGCGCGCGTTCGGCGGTGACGGCAGCCGAGGCCACGGTCGCGCGCATCGCCGTCGACATCGCCGACAGCGCGCTGACGGCGCCGCGCGCCGGCCGGGTGCAGTACCGCATCGCCCAGGCCGGCGAAGTGCTGGCCGGCGGCGGCAAGGTGCTCAACCTGGTGGACTTGAGCGACGTCTACATGACCTTTTTCGTGCCCGAACAGGCGGCCGGCAAGCTGGCCCTGGGCGCGCCGGTGCGGGTGGTGCTGGACGCCGCGCCGCAGTACGTGATCCCGGCGCAGGTGTCGTTCGTCGCCAGCACCGCGCAGTTCACGCCCAAGACGGTGGAGACGGCCAGCGAGCGCCAGAAGCTGATGTTCCGGGTCAAGGCGCAGATCGAGCCGGCGCTGCTGCGCAAGCATTTCAGGCTGGTCAAGACCGGCCTGCCCGGCGTCGCCTGGGTGCGGCTGGACAGCCAGACGCCGTGGCCGCCCGAGCTGGAAGTGCGGGTGCCGCAATGATCAGTGCTGCGGCCGCCGCCAGTCCCGCCCCCGTGGCCGAGCTGCGCGGCGTCGCGCTGCGCTACGGCAAGGCGGTGGCGCTGGCCGGCGTCGACCTGGCGCTGCCGGCCGGCTGCATGGTCGGCCTGATCGGGCCGGACGGGGTCGGCAAGTCCAGCCTGCTGTCGCTGCTGGCCGGCGCGCGCATGGTGCAGCAGGGCGACGTGCGGGTGCTGGGCGGCGACATGCGCGCCCGGCGCCACCGCGACGCCGTCTGCCCGCGCATCGCCTACATGCCGCAGGGACTGGGCCGCAACCTGTATCCGACGCTGTCGGTGGAGGAAAACCTGCAGTTCTTCGGCCGCCTGTTCGGCCATGATGCGGCCGGGCGCCGGCGCCGCATCGACCAGCTGACGGCCGCCACCGGGCTGGCGCCGTTCCTGCAGCGGCCGGCCGGCAAGCTGTCGGGCGGCATGAAGCAAAAGCTCGGCCTGTGCTGCGCGCTGATCCACGATCCCGACCTGCTGATCCTCGACGAACCGACCACCGGCGTCGATCCGCTGTCGCGCGCCCAGTTCTGGGACCTGATCGACGGCATCCGCGCCCAGCGCGCCGGCATGAGCGTGCTGGTGGCCACCGCCTACATGGAGGAAGCCGAGCGCTTCGACTGGCTGGTGGCGATGGATGCGGGCCAGGTACTGGCCACCGGCGCGCCGCAGGCGCTACGCCTGCGCACCGGCACGGCCACGCTGGAGGCGGCCTTCATCGCGCTGCTGCCGGCCGACAAGCGCGGCGGCCACCAGGCCGTCACCGTGCCGCCGTTCCAGGCGCCGGCCGACGGCGACGGCATCGCCATCGAGGCGCAGGGGCTGACCATGCGCTTCGGGGATTTTGTCGCCGTCGACCACGTCGACTTCCGCATCCGCCGCGGCGAGATCTTCGGCTTCCTCGGCTCCAACGGCTGCGGCAAGTCGACCACGATGAAAATGCTGACCGGCCTGCTGCCGGCCAGCGCCGGCAGCGCCCTGCTGTTCGGTGCCCGGGTCGATGCCGGCGACATGGCGACCCGGCGCCGGGTCGGCTATATGTCGCAGGCGTTTTCGCTGTATGGCGAACTGACGGTGGCGCAGAACCTGGTGCTGCACGCGCGCCTGTTCAGCGTGCCCGAGGCGGACATCGCCGCGCGCGTGGCCGACATGGCGGCGCGCTTCGGCCTGGCCGGCGTGATGGACACGCTGCCGGAGCGGTTGCCGCTGGGCGTGCGCCAGCGCCTGTCGCTGGCGGTGGCGATGGTGCACCGGCCCGAGCTGCTGATACTGGACGAGCCCACCTCCGGCGTCGACCCGGTCGCGCGCGACCTGTTCTGGCGCCTGATGATAGACTTGGCGCGGCGCGACCATGTGACGATCTTCATCTCCACCCATTTCATGAACGAGGCCGAGCGCTGCGACCGCGTCTCGCTAATGCACGCGGGGCGGGTGCTGGTCAGCGCGGCGCCGGCCGCGCTGGTGGCCGAACGCGGCGTCGCCACGCTGGAGCAAGCCTTCATCTCCTACCTGCGCGAGGCTGCGGCTGCGGACGACTCGGCGCCATCGGCCACACCGGCATCCACGACCGCCCTGCCGCCCGCGCCGGAGACCACCCCGCAAACACGCTGGCGCCGCAGCCTGGGGCGCGCCTACAGCTACACGCTGCGCGAGACGCTGGAGCTGCGGCGCGATCCGGTGCGCGCCACGCTTGCGCTGCTGGGCACGGCGATCCTGATGTTCATCATCGGCTACGGCATCAACATGGACGTGGAAAACCTGTCCTACGCGGTGCTGGACCGCGACCAGAGCGGCCTGAGCCAGAACTATGCGCTGAACCTGTCCGGCTCGCGCTACTTCATTGAGCATGCGCCGCTGGCCGACTACGACGACCTGGACCGCCGCATGCGCAGCGGCGAACTGGCGCTGGCGATCGAGCTGCCGCCCGGTTTCGGCCGCGACATCGAACGCGGCGTGCCGGTGGCGGTGGGCGCCTGGGTCGACGGCGCGATGCCGATGCGCGCCGAAACCACGCGCGGCTACGTGCAGGGCATGCATCAGGGCTGGCTGGCCGACCTGGCGCTGCACCGGCTGGGCTCGACCACGGCCGGCGCCGGCGCGCTGGAGACGCGCTACCGCTACAATCCGGACGTGCGCAGCCTGCCGGCGATGATACCGGCGGTGATCCCGATGCTGCTGATGATGATACCGGCCATGCTCAGCGCGCTGTCGGTGGTGCGCGAAAAGGAGCTGGGCTCGATCCTGAACCTGTATGTCACGCCGGTCACGCGCGTCGAGTTCCTGCTCGGCAAACAGATCCCGTACATCGGCCTGGGCATGCTCAACTTCGCGCTGCTGACGCTGCTGGCGGCGACGGCCTTCGGCGTGCCGGTCAAGGGCAGCCTGGCCACGCTGACCCTGGCCGCGCTGGTGTACGTGCTGTGCTCGACCGGGCTGGGCCTGCTGGTGTCGACGTTTACCCGCAGCCAGATCGCCGCGCTGTTCGTCACCATGATAGGCACCATCATCCCCTGCGTGCAGTTCGCCGGGCTGCTCAATCCGGTCTCCGGGCTGACCGGCGCCGGCGCCGTGATCGGCCGCATCTACCCGGCCACCCATTTCCTCACCATCAGCCGCGGCGTGTTCAACAAGGCGCTGGGGCTGGGCGACCTGGCCGGTTCGCTGTGGCCGCTGCTGCTGGCGGCGCCGCTGATCCTGTCGGCGTCGGTGCTGCTGCTGAAGAAACAGGAAGGCTGACCATGCGCGTTCCCCTGGTCACGCGGCTGGCCCACATCTACCGCCTCGGCGTCAAGGAGCTGTGGAGCCTGCTGCGCGATCCGGCCATGCTGGTGCTGATTGTCTACACCTTCACCGTCTCGATCTACGTGGCCGCCACGGCGATGCCGGAAAGCCTGCACAACGCGGCCATCGCCATCGTCGACCTGGACGGCTCGCCGCTGTCGGCGCGCATCGCGTCGAGCTTTTATCCGCCGCATTTCCGCTCGCCGGTGCTGGTCAGCGCGGCGCAGGCGGACGCCGGCCTCGACAACGGCGACTACACTTTTGTGCTGGCGATCCCGCCGGACTACCAGCGCGACACTCTGGCCGGCCGGGCGCCGGACATCCAGCTCAATGTCGATGCCACGCGCATGAGCCAGGCCTTCACCGGCAACGGCTACATCCAGCAGATCGTCGCCGCCGAGGTCGGCGATTTCGCGCGCCGCCACCAGGCCGCCGCGCCGCCGGTCGACCTCGCGCTGCGCATGCGCTTCAATCCCAACCTTGAGCAGTCCTGGTTCGGCTCGCTGACCGAAATCATCAACAACGTCACCATGCTGTCGGTGATACTAACCGGCGCGGCGCTGATACGCGAGCGCGAGCACGGCACCATCGAGCACTTGCTGGTGATGCCGGTGACGCCGGTGGAGATCATGCTGGCCAAGATCTGGGCCATGGGCCTGGTGGTCGTGCTGGCGGCGCTGGCGGCGATGCTGTTCATCGTGCAGGGCGCGCTGCAGGTGCCGGTGCGCGGCTCGGTGGCCCTGTTTGTGCTGGTGGCCGCGCTGCACCTGTTCGCCACGACTTCGATGGGCATCTTCCTCGCCACCTTGGCGCGCAGCATGCCGCAATTCGGCATGCTGATGGTGCTGGTGCTGCTGCCCTTGCAGATGCTGTCGGGCGGCACCACGCCGCGCGAGAGCATGCCCGAACTGGTGCAATACCTGATGCTGGCCGCGCCGACCACGCATTTCGTCGCGGCCGGCCAGGCCATCCTGTACCGGGGCGCCGGCATCGACGTCATCTGGCCGCAAATGCTGGCCATCGCGGCGATCGGCGCGGTGCTGTTCGCCGGCTCGCTGCACCGCTTCCGCAACACCATCGCGCAGATGGCTTGACGGCGCGCCGTTACGCAGTCGCAGGCAATTTGGCGATCAACTTGTCGAGCGTGATCGGATAGTCGCGCACGCGCACGCCGGTGGCGTTATAGACGGCGTTGGCGATCGCCGCGCCGACGCCGCAGATGCCGAGCTCGCCCACGCCCTTGGCTTTCATCGGCGATGAAATGGGATCGGTCTCGTCGAGGAAGATCACTTCCTGGTGCGGGATGTCGGCGTGCACCGGCACCTCGTAGCCGGCCAGGTCGTGGTTGACGAAGAAGCCGCCGCGCTGGTCGATGACCAGCTCTTCCATCAGCGCCGCGCCGACGCCCATCGTCATCGCGCCGATGACCTGGCTGCGCGCGGACTTGGGATTGAGGATGCGGCCGGCCGCGCACACGGCCAGCATGCGCCGCACGCGGATTTCGCCGGTGTAGATGTCCACGCCGACCTCGGCGAAGTGTCCGCCAAAAGTCGACTGCTGGTATTTTTTATCGAGGTCGCCGTATTCCATGAGGTCCTCGGCCACGACAACGCCATCGGCCGCCGCCTGCGCCAGCGGCATCGAGCGTCCACCCGCCTGCACCGTGCCGCCGGCAAACGCCGCGCCGGCCGGATCGAGGCCCAGCTTTTGCGCCACCGTTTCGCGCAGCTTGACGCAGGCCGCGTACACGCCCGCCGTCGAGCTGTTGCCGCCCCACTGCCCGCCCGAGCCGGCCGAGACCGGGAACGACGAGTCGCCCAGCTTGACGACGACCTTGGCCAGCGGCACACCCATCATCTCGGCCGCCGTTTGCGCGATCACCGTGTAGCTGCCGGTGCCGATGTCGGTCATGTCGGTTTCCACCGTGACCACGCCGTTGCGGTCCAGCCGCACCCGCGCGGCCGACTTCTGCACCAGGTTGTTGCGGAAGGCTGCGGCCACGCCCATGCCGACCAGCCAGCGGCCGTCGCGCGTCTTGCCCGGCTGCGCGCTGCGCTGGTTCCAGCCGAATTTGTCCGCGCCGGTGCGCAGGCATTCCACCAGCCGGCGCTGCGAAAACTTGCGGTCCTTGTTCGACGGATCGGAGGTCGTGTCGTTGATGATGCGGAACATGACCGGATCCATCTTCAGCTTCTCGGCCAGCTCGTCCATCGCGATTTCCAGCGCCATCAATCCCGGTGCCTCGCCGGGCGCGCGCATGGCGTTGCCCTCCGGCAGATCCAGCACCGCCAGCCGCATTTTGGTCATGCGGTTGGCGCCGGCGTACAGCAGCTTGGTTTGCTGCACCGCCGTCTCGGGCTTGCCGTCGGGCAGATCGCCGGACCAGCTTTCATGGCCGATGGCGTTGATCTTGCCTTCGCGGCTGGCGCCGATGCGGATGCGCTGGATGGTGGCTGGACGGTGCGTGGTGTTGTTGAACATCAGCGGGCGCTGCAGCGCGACCTTGACCGGACGTCCGGCCGCCTTCGCCCCCAGCGCCGCCAGCAAGGCTTCCGCGCGCAGGAACAGCTTGCCGCCGAAGCCGCCCCCGATGTAGGGCGAGATCAGGCGCACGTTTTCCTTGGGGATGCCCAGCGTCCTGGCCATGTCGCCCTTGCTCCAATCTATCATCTGGTTCGCGGTCCAGACCGTCAGCTTGTCGCCATTCCAGACCGCGATCGACGCGTGCGGTTCCATCATCGCGTGGGACTGGTCGGGCGTGGTGTAGGTCGCGTCCAGCTTGACCGGGGCGGAGGCAAAGGCGCCGGCGAAATCGCCGACCTTGCTGTCCTTGTTTTCCTTGTCGGGATGCGGCGCCGCCTTGTCCTTGGCCTTGGCCAGGTCGTAGGCGCCTTTTTCGGCCGCATATTTCACCTGCACCAGCTGCGCGGCGGCGCGCGCCTGTTCGAAGGTTTCCGCCACCACCAGCGCGACGGCCTGGTGGTAATGCTGGATGTCCGGTCCGCCCAGCAACTTGGCCGTGTTGAATTTACCCTTGCCCAGCTTGCCGGCGCTGTCCGCCGTGACGATGGCGATGACGCCCGGGGCGCGCCTGGCCTCGTCCAGCGACATCGAGACGATGCGGCCCTTGGCGATGGCCGATCCGACCACGTAGCCGTAGGCGGCGTTGGGCGCAGCGACGTGCTGCTCATACGCATACGGCGCGGTGCCGGTGGTCTTGTACGGGCCGTCGATGCGGTCGACCGGCTGGCCGACCACCTTCAGCTGGTCGATCGGATTGGTGGTGGCGGGCGTGGTGAATTTCATGCTGTCAGCCTTTCTTCGCTTCCGCCAGCACCGAACTGAGCGTGCGCTGGACCAGGGGAATCTTGTATGCATTTTCGTGCGTGGTCTTGGCGCCGGCCAGCAGTTGCTCGGCCACCGCCTTGCCTCCTTGCGGCAGGCTGGCGTCGGCCGCCGGCAAGCGCCACGGCTTGTGTGCGACGCCCCCCAGCGCCACGCGTCCGCTGCCGTCGCCCTGCACCACGGCCGCCACCGACACCAGCGCGAACGCGTACGACGAGCGGTCGCGCACCTTGCGGTAGATGTGGGTGCCGCCCAAAGGCTTGGGCAGGGTCACGCCGGTGATCAACTCGCCGGGTTGCAAGGCGTGTTCGATCTGCGGCGTGCTGCCGGGCAGCTTGTGAAAATCGGCGATCGGGATGGTGCGCACCGATCCGTCCGGCCGCACGGTTTCGACGTTCGCGTCCAGCAACTGCATGGCCACCGCCATGTCGCTCGGATGGGTGGCGATGCACGCATCGCTGACACCGACCACCGCATGGTTGCGGCTGTAGCCGGCGATGGCCGAGCAGCCGCTGCCGGGCTGGCGCTTGTTGCAGCCCTGGTTGGTGTCGTAGAAGTACGGACAGCGGGTGCGCTGCAGCAGGTTGCCGGCGGTGGTGGCCTTGTTGCGCAGCTGGGCCGACGCGCCGGCCAGCAAGGCGCGCGACAGCACGCCGTAGTCGCGCCGCACGCGTTCGTCGGCGGCCAGGTCGGTGTTGCGCACCAGCGCGCCGATCCGCAGTCCGCCTTGCGAGATGGCCTCGATCTTGTCCAGGCCCAGGCCGTTGACGTCGATCAGGTGCGGCGGCGTTTCAATTTCCAGCTTCATCAGGTCCAGCAGATTGGTGCCGCCGGCGATGAACTTGGCGCCGGGCGTGCGCGCGGCGGCAGCGGCGGCTTCGGCCGGCGATTGCGCGCGCTGGTAGGTGAACACCTTCATGCCGCCCTCCCCGCCACCTCGGTGATGGCGTCGATGATGTTGGAGTAGGCGCCGCAGCGGCAGATGTTGCCGCTCATGCGCTCGCGCAGTTCGGCCGCGCTGAGCACCGGCTTGGCGTTCAGGTCGGCGCTGACGTGGCTCGGTATGCCCTGCTTGATTTCCTCCAGCACCGACACGGCGGAACAGATCTGCCCCGGCGTACAGTAGCCGCACTGGTAGCCGTCGTGCTTGATGAAGGCGGCCTGCATCGGGTGCAGCTTGTCCTTGTTGCCCAGCCCTTCGATGGTGGTGACCTTGGCGCCGTCGTGCATGACCGCCAACGTCAGGCAGGAATTGATGCGACGGCCGTCGACGATCACCGTGCAGGCGCCGCACTGGCCGTGGTCGCAGCCTTTCTTGGTGCCGGTCAGGTGCAGGTGTTCGCGCAGGGCGTCGAGCAGCGTGGTGCGGGTGTCGAGATTGAGCTGGTGGGTCTGGCCGTTGACTTGCAGCGAGGTCTTGGCCAGGACGGGAGGCGGATTGTTGCTTGCCGGTGTAGTGGCTTGTGCGCTTGCAACGGCGGGCACGGCGGCGGCCGTTGCGGAAAGTGCGCCGGCGATGAGCAACTCGCGCCTGGCAACGTTAATATCGCTGAAATCGTTCATGTCGATCGCATCCTCTGGTGTAGTGGCAGCTGGCGATGGACATGGTAAGCGGATAACTGTTAAGCCGACGCACGGTTGTCAACCGAGCGTGCTATAGCGCACGTACCTCGTCTTCCGTGAAGCCGGCCTTGAGACGCGCTTCGATGTTGAACGGGCCGCGCAGCGTCGGCGCCTTGTAGCGCACGGCCAGCTCGGCGTAGGTGGCGCGCGGCTCCAGGCCGCGCTGCTGGCACAGGTGGCCGTACCAGCGGTTGCCGATTTCCACGTGGCCGATCTCGTCGCGCAGGATGATGTCGAGGATCCCGGCCGCTTCAAGGTCTCCGGCCTGGGCCAGCTTGGCGCGCAGCGGTGGAATCGCGTCGAGGCCGCGCGCCTCCAGCGTGCGCGGTACCAACGCCATGCGCGCCAGCACGTCCTCGGTGGTCTTGCCGACCATTTCCCACAGGCTGTCGTGCGCGGGGAAGTCACCGTATTGATATCCTAGCGTCTGCAAATGGGCGGACAGCATGGCGAAATGCGTGGCTTCCTCGGCCGACACGCGCAGCCAGTCGACGTAGTATTCGGACGGCATGTCCGGGAAGCGCCACAGCGCGTCCAGCGCCAGGTTGACGGCATTGAATTCGATGTGGGCCAGCGCGTGGATCAGCATGGCGCGGCCTTCGACGGTGGCCATCGAGCGGCGGCCTACCTGCAGCGGCGGCACCAGCTCCGGCCGCGCAGGACGACCAGGGATGGCGGCCTGCGGCTCCAGCGCGGCGCCCTCGGCCAGTCCGCAAGCGCCGGTGGACCAGGCCGCGTCCATCGCCGCCACCGCCATGACTTTGGCGGCCGGATCGGCTTCCAGCAGGCAATGCAAGGCGTAGGCGCGTAATTCCTGGGGGCTTGGGGGCATCGTGTAAACTCTGGCAACTATGGAAAGCGCGCAGTGTATCAAATTTATTTGGCACTGCACGAAGCGGGCGTGTCGATTTGGCGGCTGGTCGTTCGTCGTCATTGAAATCACCCCAATCACCTAGGAGATCCCGATGACTATCACTATTACAGCCTTTGAACGCTCGCCCGACGGCGGCATGGGACTGGCACGCGATACGCGCGTACGCTGGGCGTTGGAAGAAGCCGGCCTGCCCTATGACGTGCGCCCGGTTTCGTTCTCCGCGATGAAGCAGCCGGCGCATTTGGCCATTCATCCCTTCGGCCAGATTCCAACCTACGAGGACGGCGATCTTGTGTTGTTCGAGTCGGGCGCGATCATTTTCCATATCGCCTCGCACTATCCGGGCTTGTTGCCGGACGATGCCAACGCCCGGGCCCGTGCGATCACATGGATATTTGCCGCACTCAACACGGTGGAGCCGCCGATCCTTGAAATTGTTACCGCAAAATTTATGGAGGGCGACAAGCCCTGGAGCAAGGAACGCATGCCCCTGATTGCGGATCGCATCCGCAGCCGGCTGGAGCAACTCTCGGCGCGCCTGGGCGATGCCGAATGGCTGGACGGCGGGTTCAGCGCGGGCGACCTGATCATGGTGTCGGTGCTGCTCAGGCTGAGGCCATCGGGTATTCTGAATGAATTTGCAAGCCTTGCCGCCTATGTTGCCCGTGGCGAAGCGCGGCCTGCGTACAAACGGGCTTTCGCCGCCCAATTGGCGTTCAACACTAAATAAACGGAGGAAAAAGATGACACGAGTTCGCGTTGAGGGTTTTACCGTCTCGCTCGACGGATATGGAGCGGGTCCGAATCAGGGCATCGACAATCCGCTGGGCGTCGGCGGAACGGAATTGCATCAGTGGCTAATCCCGACACGCACGTTCCAGCAGGCCCTGTTTGGCAAGGACGGCGGTACGACCGGGGTTGACGATGATTTCGCCGCCCGCAGCTTTCAGAACGTCGGGGCCTGGATTCTTGGACGGAATATGTTCTCCCCCGATCGCGGGGACTGGCCGGACAAGAACTGGAAAGGCTGGTGGGGAGACAATCCGCCGTATCACGTTCCGGTTTTCGTCCTGACCCACTACGCCCGTCCCTCCATCGAGATGGAGGGCGGCACGACGTTCCACTTCGTCACGGGAGGCATACACGAGGCGCTCGACCGGGCACGCGAGGCCGCTGCCGGAAAGGACGTACGGATCGGCGGCGGAGTGAACACCATCAAGCAGTATCTCCGTGAGCGCCTCATTGATGAATTGCACATCGCTATCTCGCCGGTCCTGCTCGGCCAGGGAGAGTCGCTGTTCCAGGGAATAGACCTGCGGACCCTGGGATACGAATGCGTGCGATCCGTGGCCTCGGAGAAAGCCACGCACGTCGTCCTGCGGCTTAAATAACAGCGGGCTCCAGCAGCGTCAAGGTTTGTTGCCCGCTGTCCAGCCTGGCGCGCAGGCCGACCGGGATGGTGAACTGGTTGCGGATATGGCCGAAGGAATAGCCGGCAACGGCTGGACGCGTCAGCGGCAGCAGGTGCTGGTCGACGGTTTCGTCCAGCGTCAGCGCGCTTTCGCCGTCGGTGGCTTCGCAATTTTCGAAGATGCCCAGCATGACGGCCGCCGCATGGCGGAAGCCCTGGCTCAGCTGCAACTGCGTCATCATGCGGTCGACGCGGTACGGTTCCTCGTTGACTTCCTCCAGGTACAGGATGGCGTCGTGGAAATCGGCCGCGTACGGCGTGCCGGCCAGCGCGGCCACCAGCGACAGGTTGCCGCCGATGAGCCTGCCGGTGGCGATGCCCTCGTGCACGGTGCGGATCGCGTAGTTGGGCTGCTCCAGCGCCTTCTGCGCGTTGTCCGCCGACATGGCAATGGTGTAGTTGTCATGCGGCGTCATCAGCACGTTTTGCAGCTGCACCACTGAATATTCCGAGAACGTGGATGACGCCACCGGGCCGTGGAAAGTCACCAGCCCCGAGAGCCGCAGCAGCGCCAGATGCAACGCGGTGATGTCCGAATAGCCGATCAGGATCTTCGGATGGGCACGTATCAGCTGGTAGTCGATGTGCTCCAGCAGCGAGATGCAGCCTGAGCCGCCGCGTATCGCCCACACGGCCTTGATCTCGGGATCGAGGAACATGCCGTGCAAGTCTTCCAGCCGCTGCGCCACCGTGCCGCCGTAATTGCCGTAGACATAGTTGATGTTGTCGCCCAGTCGAACTCGCAGTCCCAGCGATTCGATATTGGCCACAGCTTTGGCCAACGCCCCGTCGCTGGTGTGCCCGCCCGGCGCGATGATGCCGACCAGGTCGCCCGGCTGCAGGCGTCGCGGCTTGATCAGGTGCATGGATTTCTTTCGATGGGCGGCCGCTGCCGCCGGCAGTCCGGTAGTCCCCAGCGCGGCGGCGGCCAGCAGATTGCCGAACTGCCGCCGGCTGAAGGACTCCGTCATTACAGGAACTTGTACTTGAGCAGGATACTCAGCGAACGTCCGCGTGGATCTGCCACCCGGGGATCCCAGCCTGCGCCAACCACTTCATCCACGTTGTGCGCGGTGAACGGCGGATCCGTATCGAGCAGATTTTGTATGCCGATCGTGATCGTAGTGTTTTTGATGCCCGAGTAGGTGGCCGACAGGTCGTACTTGGTGTAGGCCTTCACGTCCGGGTTGAAGCCCGGCGGCGGCGCAGCCTTGCCGCCGTCCGGCAACTGGTCCTTGTAGCCGGAGCTGTAGTTCTGGATCAGCATCGCGCTCCAGTCGCCGCGGGCCAGGCTGATGGTCGCGTTGTGCTTCCAGCGCAGGTACAGGTCGCGGGTGTAGAAGTTGCCGACGTATTCCTTGTACGGCTGGCCTTCGATCTCGGCGAACTTGAAGCTCTGGGTGTAGGTGCCGTCCAGGTTGAAGTTCCACTTGTAGTCGCTGACCTTGCCTTCGCCACGCAGGCTGAGGTCGGCGCCGCGCGTCTTGGCGCCGGCCGCGTTGATCCAGCCGGCGGTCACGTAGGCGATGGTACCGTCCGCGTTGCGGATGATGTTCCCCGACAGCGCGGCCGCGTTGGCCAGCACCACTTGCGGCGTGCGGTTCAGGATGCGGTTGATCGAGTTGATCGCCCAGTAGTCGAGCGAGGCCGAATAGCCCTTGACCGGCTCGATCACCATGCCGACGCTGCCCTGCTTCGACGTTTCCGGCTTCAGGTTGGGATTGCCGCCGGTGGTGTAAGGCAGGCGGGGAATCGCGCAATAGGCCGGGTCGCCGGGGTGGGCCGGGCAGCCGATGGGATCGATGATGCCGTTCGGCAGTTCCTGCGACAGCTGGGCCGAATACAGCTGCGTGAAGCTCGGCGCCAGGAAGCCCTTGTTGGCCGAACCGCGGAACAGCAACGAACTGGTCGGTTGGTAGCGGAACGAGACCTTGGGATTGGTGGTGGCGCCGAACACGCTGTAGTGGTCGCGGCGCACCGCCAGTTGCATTTCCAGTTCCTTGGTGATCGGCACCAGCAGCTCGGTGTAGACGGCCTTGACGTCGCGGCTGGCGTCGGGCAGCGCGGCATTGCCCGGCGACAGCAGGATCTGCGTGGCGTCGACGTCCTGCGCGAAGTTATAGCCCTCGCGGCGCAGGTCGAAGCCCACCGCCATCGACATGGCGCCGGCCGGCAGCTGCCACACCTCGCCGGACAGGTTGCCGTCCAGCGAAGTCAGCGTGGTCTTGCCGTGCTGGAAGGCGCCGCGGAACATGGTGGATTCAACCAGGTCCTTGGCTGCCTGCGTCTGGGTCTGACCGTCGGTGGCCCACGGATTGATGATGCCGGTAGCCAGCGCCGCGTTGATCTTGCTGGTGTAGCCGTAGCCGTTGGTCAGCGCGGTCTTGGTGGTGCTTTCCGCGTGCGACACGCCGGCGCGGTAGTCCCACTTGCCGAGCACGCCTTCCATGCCGACCAGCACGCGCGCATTGTCGGTGACGTTTTCCTGGGTGCGGTTGCCCCACGGGTAGGCGCGCCACTTGTAGATGATGGGCTTGGTCTTGTCGAAGGTCGGGATGATGGCCGACAGGTCCTGGTAGTAGGCGCCGCCGACCGGGTAGGCATTGCCGGCCGCCAGCGAGGTCGAGATCT
Source organism: Duganella sp. LjRoot269 (assembly GCF_964254095.1). Taxonomy (NCBI): domain Bacteria; kingdom Pseudomonadati; phylum Pseudomonadota; class Betaproteobacteria; order Burkholderiales; family Oxalobacteraceae; genus Duganella; species Duganella sp. LjRoot269. The sequence goes on from NZ_CAXUSL020000001.1 coordinate 4,043,434, forward strand.
GCACCGGCGTCAGCTCGGCCGTGGCCTTGGTGTGGCCGAATAAGCCTTCGACGAACAGCTTGTGGTCCGGGCTGATCTGCAGCGTGGCGCGGGTGACCGCGTTCAGGCGCTCGACCGGGAAGCTGATGACGTAGTCGGCGCCGTAGTCGTAGGCGCAGGAATAGGTGCTGCGGGCTGGCGAGGTGACGTCCTTCCACAGCGCGGTCTGGTATTGCGACATGCCGGGGACGCTGTCGCACTTGCCCTGGAAGCTCAGCGGATTGGCTTGCAGGTAGGTGGTCGGATCGCCCGGACGCTTGAAACCGGTGCCCAGCGCGGTGCCGGCGCCGGTCAGCTGGTTGGCGTACGGCGTGCCGGTGGTGTCCGGCGACAGGCCGCGCGCCGGCTGGAAGCCGTTGGCGAACGAGCGGTCGCGCGAGCTGAGCTTTTCGTTGTTGTCATAGGTCACGCTGCCCATGACGTTGTAGCCTTCCTTCTGCAGCGAGCCGAAGCCGCCCAGCAGCGACAGCCGGCGGGTGGCGCCGCCGCCCTGCTGGGTGAAGTTGTCGCTGAGCGAGGCTTCGAGGCCGGTGTAGTCGGTGCGCAGGATGAAGTTGATCACGCCGCCGATGGCGTCGGTCCCGTAGATGGCCGAGGCGCCGTCCTTGAGGATCTCGACGCGCTGGATCGCGCCCAGCGGGATCGCGTTCAGGTCGACCGCCTTGGCGCTGGCGCCGAAACTGGCGATGCGGCGGCCGTTCAGCAGCACCAGCGTGCTGTTGGGGCCGAGGCCGCGCAGCGACGCGTACGAGGCGCCGCCGCTGACGCGGTCGGCGTCGGCGCCGAACACGTTGTTACCCGAGGTCATGTTGTCGGCGCCGGTGCCGTTGGCGGACAGGCTACGGATCAGTTGCTCGGTGCTGGTGATGCCGGATTTTTCGATGGTGTCGTAGCTGATCACCTGGACCGGCAAGGCGCCCTCCTTGGCCACCCGCTTGATGCTGCTGCCGGTAATTTCGACGCGCTGCATCGCGGCGCCGGCATCCTGCGCAAACACCGGTCCCGCTACCGGGGCCACCACACCTATCAACGCAATCATTTGCGCCAGTTTCTTAACCTTCACGGCCTCTCCCTTTGATTGAACTTTGCGAGCTATCGAGTGCGGCCGGTGGCAATGTCATAGCATTACGTTATCCCGCCGTCGCTCAGATTAGTCCCATGCTTCCTATGCCAGCTAATGAAAATAGCTACTGTGCGTATAACTTTTAGTAATGAAGCCGGGCTTTGCGCAGCAGCATGCCAGTGGGGAGCGATTTGCGAAATGGTATTTGTATCTTTTTTGCCACGTTGTTATTAATAAACATCAGCCGACGGGCAGCTGCGCGGTCAGCTAAGTAAGGCGCGGGCGGCTTCGGCGATGCTGCGGGCCAGTTGGCCGGCGCCGTGCGACAGCGGCGCGTGGGCCGGCGTCAGCAGGTAGAGCTGGATGGGAATTTCCGGCGCCCATGGCCGGCTTTGCAGGCGTCCGCGGCCGGATGCGGCGGTGAACGGATCGACCACCGCCATGCCGCCGCCCGCCTCCACCAGCGAACGGGCGATCTGGTAAGTCTGCACCACGGTGTGGAAGCGCGGCTGGATGCCTTGCGCCTCGCAGGCGGCCACCACCATCTCGCCCAGCGGATCGTTGTCGGCGTAGCCGATCAGCTCGCCTTCCAGCTGCGGCGCGGTCAGCGGCGTGGCGCTTTCCTGGTCCGGCCAGCGGCCCAGCGGCGCGATCACCGTCATCACGCCCTGCGCGATCGGTTCGGCGACGATGCCGGGATGGCGCGGGTCCTGCAGCGACAGGCCGAGGTCGGCCTCGCCCAGGCGCAGCGTGTTGACGATTTCGCTGGTGTGGTGGGTGGCCAGTTCGCAGCGGGTGTCGGCGAAGGCGCGGCGCCAGTCGCTCATCGCCTGCGGCAGCACGCTGACGGCGATGGTCGGCGTCGACACCAGGCGGATGGTTTCCACCGTGCGGCCCTTGAGGCTGGCGGCCAGGCGGCGGATGCCCTGCAGGTCGCGGTTGAGTTTTTCGGTCTCGGCGAACAGGCGGTGCGCTTCCGGCTTCGGGTACAGCTTGCCGCGCACGCGCTCGAACAGCGGCATGCCCAGTTGCAACTCGCAATGCTGCAGCACCTTGGTGACGGCCGGCTGCGAAATGTGCAGCACCTGCGCTGCGCCGCTGATGGTGCCGACCTGCATGATCGCGTGGAAAACTTCGATATGACGTAACCGCATCGTCTTTCTTTCAATAGCGCAATGAATGGGCATTCTACACAAGCCACGGTAAGCGGCAACGCATACGGCGCCCCTCTCGCTCCGAAAATGCTACGCTAGCCAGTTCAATCCCGGCACAGGAGCGAGACATGACTATCACAGGAAGCTGTCACTGCGCAAAAACCACTTTTCAAATCGACGGCGGGATACCCGATGCCCTGACCCGCTGCACGTGTTCGTTCTGCGCCAAGCGAGGCGCGCTGCTGGCGTATTACACCCCGGCCCAGTTTCACGTGACGTCCGCGGCGCCCGACGACGCGATCTATCGCTGGAACACCAACCTGGTAGCGCATCATTTCTGCGCCAACTGCGGATGTGCGACCTACTCCGACAGTCCAGCCTTCGAGATGGACGGCAGCTGGGATCAGCATACCCGTCGCATCGGCGTCAACGCGCGTCTTTTCGACAATTTCGACGCGGCCGCCGCTCACGTCGAAGTCATTGATGGCAAAAATCTTTGGTAGAAGTGAATTGCTACTGTAGCAGGAGCGCCGCCCGGACGCTGCCATGAGTTTGCTCGAGCAAGGCTTGCGCGTCCGCCACGGTGCGCTTGCGCATCAGCGCGACGATGGCGACCTTGACGTGGAAGCCGCATTGTTCCAGCACCGCGCGGGCGCTGTCCTCGTCGGCGCCGGTCACATGCATGGTCAGCGCGACGGCGCGGCGCACCAGCTTGGCGTTGGTGGCCTTCATGTCGACCATCAGGTTGCCGTAGACCTTGTTCAGCCGCACCATGATGGCGCTGGAGATGGTGTTGAGGACGATTTTCTGCGAGGTGCCGGCCTTCAGCCGAGTGCTGCCGGAGATGACTTCCGGCCCCGTATCGAGCGTGATGCCGAACTCGGCCCGGATGGCGACCGGCGCGCCGCCGTTGTTGGCGATGCCGATGGTCAGCGCACCGCTGGCGCGCGCCACGTCCAGCGCGCCCAGCACGTAAGGCGTGGTGCCGGAGGCGGCCAGCAGCAGGACGACGTCGTTGGCTTGCGGCCGCAGCCCGGCCATGTCGAGTCCGCCCTGCTCCCGGTTGTCCTCGGCGCCTTCGACCGCCTGGAACATCGCGCCCTTGCCGCCAGCCAGCAGCGACAGCGCCCGTTCATGCGGCCAGGAAAACGTCGGATGCAGCTCGACGCCGTCCAGCACGCCCAACCGGCCCGAGGTGCCGGCGCCGACGTAAATCAGCCTGCCACCGGCGGCAATGCGTGGCACCGCCGCGTCCACCGCGGCGGCGATGACGGCGGCGGCGCCACGCACGGCGTCCAGCGCGTTGAACTGGTCGGCGATCAGCGTGCCAACCAGCTCGGCTACCGGATACTGGTCCAGGCCGGTATGTTCCTGACTCGGGAGTTCGGTCTTTAGCATGCAAGAAGTGTAAGCTTGAATGCCGATTGCGGGTTATGAAAGCTTGCCAGATGGTCATTCCGAAAAGTTATACAAGGAGAGCCGGTTTTCATTGGCCTGGGTCGGATTGGCACAGTATTCTTGCCCTATCGAATAACCAAGGGCCAACATGAAACGCGAAATGCAGGCCTTGATGGGCATGTTGTTGATGTCCGGCGTGACGGCGGTCAGCGCCGGCCCCGCCGCCACGCTGGACCAGGAGCTGGCCGCCGTGGCCGCCGATCCGGCAATGCCGCTGGCCAGCCTGTCGGTGCTGGCGGTGCGCAACGGCAAAGTGCAGTATCAATATCAAACCGGCCAGCGCCGCATCGGCGCCTCGGCCGCGCCGGTCAATGCGGACAGCATGTTCCGCATCGCCTCCATCTCCAAGATGATGACCACCTTCGGCGTGATGAAACTGGTGGAACAGCATCTGCTGGACCTGGACGCCGACGCCGGCAGCTACCTCGGCTACGCGCTGCGCAATCCTCATTTCCCGGGGCAGCCGATCACCTTGCGCATGTTGCTGACGCATACTTCGTCGCTGCGCGATGACGGCGGCTATTCCTGGGGCGCCGACGTCGCCATCCGCGACAAGCTGACCGGCGCTGCCGGCGTCTGGGCCTCGGCCGCCAACGCGGCGCCCGGCGCGTATTTCACGTACACCAACCTGAACTGGGGCGTGATCGGCACCATCATGGAAAAAGTCACCGGCGAGCGTTTCGACCGCTTGATGAAACGCCTGCTGCTGGAGCCGATGGGCATACGCGGCGGCTATAATCCGTCCGAATTCTCCGCAGCCGAACTGGCGGACGTGGCCACGCTGTACCGCAAGCGCACCGTCGATACCGAGGTGTGGGACAGCGCCGGCCCGTGGATCGCGCAAGTGGACGATTACGGCCCGCGGCCGCCGGCGGCGCCTGCGGACATCGCCCACTACATCATCGGCGGCAACGGCACGCTGTTCAGCCCCACCGGCGGCATGCGCATCTCGGCCAACGACCTCGGCAAGATCATGCTAATGCTGATCAACAAGGGACAGTATCAGGGCCGGCAGATCCTCAAGCCCGAGACCGTGACGCTGATGTTCAGCCAGCAATGGCAGGACAACGGCAGCAACGGCGACACCTATCGCGGCCTGTACCACAGCTGGGGCTTGGGCAGCCAGCGCTTCGAAGACCTGCCCGCCTTCGGCAACCGGCTGGTCGAGGGCGGCGGCTTCAGCGCGGCCGGCCACCTGGGCGATGCGTACGGGCTGATCTCCACCTTCGTCGTCGACCTCAAGCGCGGCAACGGCATGGTGTCGCTGATCGGCGGCACCGGTGCCGATCCCGAGCGCAATCCCGGCCGCTACTCGGCCATGACGCGCAGCGAAGAGCGCATCCTGACGGCGCTGTACCGTCACGCCATCCTCGGCCAATAATGATGAGCCAGGTGATAGTCATCGGCGGTGGCGTGGTGGGGCTGACATCGGCCTGGTGGCTGGCCGAGGCCGGCTACAGCGTGAGCTTGCTGGAGCGCGAGGCCGAAGTCGGCAGCATGGCCAGCTACCGCAACGGCGGCCAGTTGAGCTACCGCTACGTGGCGCCGCTGGCCGATGCCGGCGTGCCGCTGAAGGCGCTGCAATGGCTGTTCCAGCCCGACGGCCCGCTGCGCTTCAAGCCGGAGGCCGACCTGCGCCAATGGCGCTGGCTGGCGCAATTCCTGCGCAACTGCAATGCCGACAGCAACCGCCGCACCACCGCCACCTTGCTGCAATTAGGCGAGCTGAGCCGCAATGCGATGACCGAGCTGTCGCTGCAGTTGCCGCTGTCCGAGTTTTCCTGGCGCGACGCCGGCAAGCTGGTGGTCTACCGCAGCAAGCGCTTGTTCGATCGCGCCGCCGCCAACGCGGCCGCCTACGCCCGCGTGCTGGACCCGGCCGGCACGGCGGCGTACGAGCCGGCGCTGGCGGCGCTGCAAGGCGACCTGGCCGGCGGCATCTTCAATCCGGGCGAGGCGGTGGCCGACTGTCACGCGTTTTGCGTGGCGCTGCGCCAGCGTCTGGCAAATCACCGCAACTTCAGCGGCGTGCTGCGCTGCGACGTGCAGGCGCTGTTGACCGAGCGCGGCCGGATAGCCGGGCTGCAGACTTCGATCGGCAGGCTGGGCGCCGACCATTTCGTGCTGGCGGCCGGCGTCGACAGCCGCGACCTGGCGGCCGGCGCCGGCATCTACCTGCCGATCTATCCGCTCAAGGGCTACAGCCTGAGCGCGCCGATACGCCCGCAGGACCTGGCGCCGGAAATCAGCGTCACAGATTTCGAGCGCAAGGTGCTGTACGCGCGCATCGGCGATCAATTGCGCATCGCAGCGATGGTGGACCTGGTCGGCGCCGACCGCCGCATCGACCGCCGCCGCGTCGAGGGCCTGGTGCGGCTGGCCAGGGAAGCCATGCCGGGCGCGGCCGACTATGCCGGCGCCCAGGCCTGGGCCGGCCTGCGTCCGGCCACGCCGAACAGCGCGCCCATCCTCGGCGCCACCCGTCACGACAATCTGTGGCTCAACGTCGGCCACGGTCCGCTCGGCTTCACGTTTGCCTGCGGCACCGCCAGCATCCTGGCCGGCATGCTGCGCGGCCAACAGGATCCATTCCCGCTCGACGGCCTGCGTTTGCCGCCCTGATCAGTTGCCAGACAGTCACTTTGCATTACAATTTGGCATTCGAACTTGGGAATGTCATGAAACACTCACTGCTGCATACGCAAACGCACCATACGGCCCGCGCCCTGTCGATGCGCCGATTGTTGCGCGACGGCGCGCCGCATGAGCGCAAACTGGTGTTCGGCTTGTGGCTGTTGTCGCTGGCGGCCAGCATCGGGCTGGGCCTGGCGACCGTGATCTTGCATTGGTCGGGACTGCCGGTCCGGCTGGGCGGGATCGAGCTGTACGTCACCGTCTATCCGCCGCTGGTGATATGCATGCTGTGGACGCTCACCTGCGGCTGGTGGTGGGGCGCGGTTCCCGGCTACCTGGCGACGCTGATGCTGGCCCTCTACAGCGGCATGCCGCCGGGCTGGGCGTTGCTGTTCAGCGCCGCCAATCCGCTGGGCTTCGCCGTCGTCGCGCTGGGCTACCGGGCCATCCCGATCAGCCGCCACCTGCACAACCCGGGCTCGGTGCTGTTTTATTTGCAGCTGGCGTTTGTCGGCGCGATCTTCAGTTCCAGCGGCGCGCTGGTGTGGTGCTACACCAACCGCATCGGCAGCAACGCGCTGCTGCCGATCTGGCAGGGCTGGTGGCTGGGCGCCTTCCTGCAAAGCGTGGTCATCGTGGCGCCGCTGCTGGCGGTGCTGTGGCCGCGTATCGAGCGATGGCAGTCGGCGCGGCGATACTTGCTGGTCAAGCCGGGCGCCGATCCGCGCCGCTCGGTGCTGCGGCTGCTGGGCTGCGTGTCCGGCGGCGTGCTGCTGTACGGCTATGCCACGCTGCAACTGGCCGACCGCCTGCTGCTGGCGCAGTCGGGCGGCATCTCGCCGGGGCTGGCGGCGGTGATGGCGGTGGCCAGGGATACCACCTGGGCGTTCTACTGGGTGATGGCGTTGATCGTCGCCTTCATCGCATTTTTCGGCTACCAGATGTTCGTGCACTGGCAGAGCCTGACCAACCAGCTACTGGACGAGCTGCGCGTGGCCAACCAGCGGTTGTACACGCTGGCCGGCACCGACAGCCTGACCGGCCTGCACAACCGCCGCGTGGCGGACGAGCGCATCGCCGCCGAATGGCAGCGCGCGCGTCGCCTGGGCCATGGCGCGGCGCTGTTGATGATAGACATCGATCATTTCAAGCGCATCAACGACGGCCACGGCCATCCGGTCGGCGACGAGGCGATCCGCATGCTGGCGGCGGAAATCCGCGCCATGACGCGCGACATCGACAGCGCCTGCCGCTACGGCGGCGAGGAATTCCTGATCATCCTGCCGCAGGTCGATGCCGAAGGCGCCCATGCGTTTGCCGAACGCCTGCGCCAGCGCGTGGCCGAGCTGCCGGTAGCCTGCGCAGGCGGCACGCTGCACATCACCATCAGCCTCGGCATCGCCCTGTTCGATGCGGCCGAGCAGAGCCATCAGCGGTGGATCGAACGCAGCGACCATGCGCTGTACGAGGCCAAGCGCGACGGCCGCAACCGCGTGGTGCTGCGGTCCGCCTGACTTGGTTCCCCAGGAACTAATCCCTGTCCTACACCGACACCACACGCGCACCTATACCTGTACTGTCGCGGTCCTAGCATGATGAGCATTGTCACCACGTCACTGACGCAGGGACTTTACCAACCATCTGGAGACCAAAATGAGCTACCTAGACCGCGACACATATGGCATCTACAGTAACGACAGCGACACCGACAGCGGCCCCGGCCCACGCCTGATGGGCGCCGACACGCTGATCGGCGAGGACGTCTACAACCGCCAGGACGAAGACCTGGGCGACATCAAGGAAATCATGCTCGACATGCGCCAGGGCCAGGTGGCCTATGCCGTGCTGTCCTTCGGCGGCTGGCTGGGCATGGGCGACAAGCTGTTCGCCGTGCCTTGGCAGGCACTGCAGCTCGACACCGTCAACAAGCGCTTCCTGCTGGACGTGACCAAGGAGCACCTGAAAAACGCGCCGGGCTTCGACAAGGACAACTGGCCCGACATGGCCAGCGCGGAATTCAGCACCCAGATGCACAATTTCTACGGCACCCAGCAGAATATGCCGGGCGCCCGCACCGCCAGCGGCAGCGTGATGGGCAGCAGCAGCGGCAGCCTGCAGAGCGATCCGGGCTACAGCGGCGGCACCACCGCTCCTGGCAGCCGCAGCGGCGATCTGTAATCTGGCCCACAGGGCGCACACATTGGCTCGTCAAGGCATGCGATAGCACGCATGCCTGGCGGGCTTCTCTGGTCTAATCGCTGCATCGACAGCCACTAGACCGCCCCATGCGCAAAACCCTTCCAACCCTTCCTCTGGTACTGGCGCTGAGCGCCATCCTTCTCCCCGCCTTTGCCTTTGAACCGTTGCCGCCGGAAACCATGGACGACACCCGCGTGTTCAAGGTGGAAGTGCTGCAAGTCACCGACATCGAACCCTACCAGGAAGCCTACAACGGCTTCATCGCGTCGCTGCAGGCGAGCGGGCTGGTGGCCGGCAAGAACCTGAGCGTCAACCGCGTGGCGATCGACTTCGACGTGGAAAAAGGCGGCTTCTGGAGCAAGCTCGGCGTGCTGCTGCGCATCCGCCAGGAGGCCGGCCGCATCGTCAACGCCAAGCCGGACATGGTGCTGACCATCGGCACGCCGGCCACCAAGTACGCGCGCGGCATGCTGGCCGAGGCCCACATCCCGCTGGTGTTCACGGCCGTGGCCAATCCCGAGGATGCCGGCTGCGTGTCGCTGGTCGACGGCGGCGAAGGCACCACCGGCTCCACCCTGTACACCGACATGTCCGACTCGCTGAAGCTGGTCAGGGACGTGTTTCCCAATGTGCATCGGATCGGCATGGTCCATACCGACGACGAAAACGGCGTCGCCAACGTGGCGGCCGCCACCGGCAGCGGCAAGCCGCTGGGACTGGAGGTCAGCGCGCGGCTGGTCAACAAGACCGACCACATCGCGCCCACGCTCAAGGAACTGTACAACGGCGGGCGCGGCGTCGACATGTTCGCCGTGCCGCTGGACACCTACTACGGCCTGCATCGCTACGAGGCGGCGATGGACCTGGGCGATTTCGGCATGGAAAACCAGGTGCCGGTGGTGACGCTGGCGATGGTGCGCGTGCCGGGCGCGGCGCTGTACATCGGCGCCGACTTCACGCAGGTCGGCCGGCTGGCCGGCAACCAGGCCGCCAAGATCCTGCAGCGTCACACCAAGCCGGACGTGCTGCCCATCCTGCGCCAGCAAAACCCGACCGTGCTGGTCGATCCGGCGCGCATGGCGGCGCTGCACATCACCCTCCCCTCCGCGCTGGCGGACCGCAAGACCGAGGCCAGCAACGGCTTCTGGCAGATCGACCTGGCAAAATGACTTAATTGCACCAAAACCGGGCATTTGCTCTGGCACGCTTCTTGATAGAAGGTAAACGTACTCACCAGGGAATGTTCGATATGGCAAAATTCTTTAACGAAATGACCGCTGATGGCCTGGCGCACCACGCCAGTTCCGAGGTCCGTGAACACTACCGCGAGTTCTGCGGCTGGCTGCAGCGCCAGTCCGCCGAAACCATCGAGCGCAAGCGCGCCGAGGCCGACCTGACCTTCCGCCGGGTCGGCATTACCTTCGCCGTCTACGGCGACGATGCCGGCACCGAACGGCTGATTCCATTCGACACCATTCCGCGCATCATCCCGGCGGCCGAATGGACGCAGCTGCAGACCGGGCTGGTCCAGCGCGTCAAGGCGCTGAACATGTTCATACACGATATCTATCACGACCAGAACATCATCAAGGCCGGCATCATCCCCGCCGAGCAGATCTACAAGAACGCGCAGTACCGGCCGGAGATGCAGGGCATCAACGTGGTGTCCGACATCTACGCCCACATCGCCGGGGTCGACATCGTGCGCGCCGGCCAGGGCGAGTTCTACGTGCTGGAAGACAACCTGCGGGTGCCGTCCGGCGTGTCCTACATGCTGGAAGACCGCAAGATGATGATGCGGCTGTTTCCGGAGCTGTTCGCCCGCAACAAGATCGCGCCGGTCGACCACTATCCCGACTTGCTGCTCGACAACCTGCGCTCGGTCGCGCCCATGGGCGTCAACGACCCGACGGTGGTCGTGATGACGCCGGGCATGTACAACTCGGCCTATTTCGAGCACGCCTTCCTGGCCCAGCAGATGGGCGTGGAGCTGGTCGAGGGCAAGGATTTGTTCGTCAGCGACAATACCGTGTTCATGCGCACCACGCGCGGACCGAAGCGAGTGGACGTGATCTACCGCCGGCTCGACGACGATTTTCTCGATCCGCTGGCCTTCCGTCCGGATTCGTCGCTGGGCGTGCCGGGCCTGCTGTCGGTCTACCGCGCCGGCCGCGTGACGCTGGCCAATGCCATCGGCACCGGCGTGGCCGACGACAAGTCGATCTACCCGTTCGTGCCCGACATGATCAAGTTCTACCTGTCGGAGGAACCGGTGCTGAACAACGTGCCGACCTACCAGTGCAGGAAGCAGGAGGATTTGCAGTACACGCTGGCCAACCTGCCGGAGCTGGTGGTCAAGGAAGTGCACGGCGCCGGCGGCTACGGCATGCTGGTCGGTCCGGCCTCGACCAAGCAGCAGATCGAGGATTTCCGCCAGCGCCTGCTGGCCCGGCCGGACGGCTACATCGCCCAGCCGACGCTGGCCCTGTCGGCCTGCCCGACCTATGTGGAAAACGGCATCGCGCCGCGCCACATCGATCTGCGTCCGTTTGTGCTGTCCGGCAAGACCATTTCGATGGTGCCCGGCGGCCTGACCCGCGTCGCCCTGCAGGAGGGCTCGCTGGTGGTGAACTCGTCGCAAGGCGGCGGCACCAAGGATACCTGGATACTGGAACGCTAAGGAGACAACAATGTTAAGCCGCACCGCAGATCACCTGTTCTGGATGGCCCGCTACACCGAGCGCGCCGAAAACACCGCGCGCATGCTGGATGTGAATGTGCAGACCTCGATGCTGCCGCAGTCCGACGCGGAAAACGCCCGCGGCTGGCGCGCCATGCTCGGCATTTCCGAGCTGCAATCGGCGTTCGACCTCAAGTACGATACGCTGGAAGCGCGCGCCGTCATCGATTTCATGGTGCGTGATCCGGACAATCCCTCGTCCATCGTGGCCTGCCTGACCGAGGCGCGCGAAAACGCCCGCGCCGTGCGCGGCACGCTGACCACCGAAGTGTGGGAAATCCAGAACCAGACCTGGCTGGACATGCAAAAACGCCTGGACAGCGACTTGCTGGAAAACGATCCGAGCAAGTTTTTCGAGTGGGTCAAGTTCCGCTCGCACCTGTCGCGCGGCGTGACGGTCGGCACCATGCTGCGCGACGAGGCCGTGCATTTCATCCGCCTGGGCACCTTCCTCGAGCGGGCCGACAACACGGCGCGCATCCTGGACGTCAAATTCCACGGCGGCGGCGCCGAAAGCGGCACCATGAGCCAGCGCGACTTTTATTACTGGGGCGCGCTGCTGCGCTCCGTTTCCGGCTTCGAGATCTACCGCAAGGTGTATCGCGACGTGATCACCCCGGCCCGCATCGCCGAGCTGCTGATGTTGCGCGGCGATATGCCGCGCTCGCTGCTGGCCTGCATGGACGAGGTGGTGCAAAACCTGCGCGAGGTGCGCAACGACGTGTCGGCCGATACCGAGCGCTTCGCCGGCAAGCTGCATGCCGACCTGCGATTCGCCAAGCTCGACGACATCCTGGCCAACGGCCTGCACGACACGCTGACGCGCTTCCTGGCGGACATCTATCAGTTGGGCAACCGCGTCAGCCGCGATTTCCTGGTGCCGCTGGCGGCATGACCGAGACTATTCCATGCAACTCAATATACGACACGAGACACGCTACACCTACACCACCCCGCTGGCCTACACCATCCAGCAGCTGCACCTGACGCCGCGCGCGGAGGCGCAGCAACACGTTTTATCGTGGAATATCGCCATGCCCGGCCACGTGCACGCGTACACGGACGCCTACGGCAACCTGTCGCACATGATGACGATGAACGTGCCGCACCAGGGCCTGGCCATCGTCGCCTCCGGCGTGGTGGAGACCACCAGCCCGGTCAACGGCCGGATTCCCAACGGCGACACGGTGTCGCCGCTGATCTTCACCGTCTCCACCAGGCTGACCGAGCAGACCCCGGGCATCCTGGAACTGGCGGCCTCGTGCCTGCCGGACGGCAAGGCCCAGACCAAGGATCTGATGTGCCTGGCTGAGCACATCTTTGGTGCGGTCCGGTATCAAAGCGGTGCGACCGCCGTCACCACCAGCGCCAGCGACGCGCTGGAACTGGGCCAGGGCGTGTGCCAGGACCATGCGCACCTGTTCCTGGCCTGCTGCCATGCGCACGGCATTCCGGCCCGCTACGTGTCCGGCTACATCGATCCGGAAACCAGCGACCATGCGGCCAGCCACGCCTGGGTCGACGCCTGGGCCGAGGACAAGGATTACAGCGGCTGGGTCAGTATCGACGTCACCCATGCGCGGCTGATGACGGACGCGTATTGCCGCCTGGCCATCGGCCGCGATTACGATGCGGCGGCGCCGGTGCGCGGCGTGCGGCGCGGCGGCGGCGTGGAGTCGATGAGCGTGGACGTACAGATCGTGCCCCAGTGAGGGTGTACAATAATCGTTCCAGAAATCAATAATTTGCTACGAAGATGACATATTGTGTAGGCATGCGCCTGAATGCAGGGCTGGTGTTCCTGTCCGATTCGCGCACCAACGCGGGCGTGGACCAGGTCGGTACTTTCCGCAAGATGAGCGTGTTTGAAATACCCGGCGAGCGGATGATGGTGATGATGACCGCCGGTAACCTCTCGATTTCCCAGTCGATACGCCAGCTGGTGTCCGAGCAGGTCGGCGCCGACGGGCGCAGCATCTGGAACGCGCCGACCATGCACGAGGCGGCCCGCATCCTCGGCGACGCCGTGCGCCAGGTGCACGAGCGCGACGCCAAGTCGCTGGCCGAGTTCGGCATCGAGTTCAACGTCAGCATCATCTTCGGCGGCCAGATCAAGGGCGAGCGCTGCCGCCTGTTCCAGATATACTCGGCCGGCAACTTCATCGAGTCGCACGACGAAAACACGTATTTCCAGATCGGCGAGGCCAAGTACGGCAAGCCCATCATCGACCGCGTGGTGACGCCGGCCACCAGCCTGGACGACGCCGCCAAGTGTGCGCTGATCTCGATGGATTCGACCTTGCGCTCGAATGTTTCGGTCGGCCTGCCGCTGGACCTGCTGGTCTACGACAGCGGCGCGCTGGCCGTGACCCATTTCGTCACCATCGACGAGCGCAACCAGTATTTCCAGATGATACGCAGCACCTGGGGCGACCAGCTCAAGAGCGTGTTCGAGGGGCTGGACAACCCGGTCTGGAACGCCGCGCCCGAAGCCACCAGCAATGTGTTGCATTCGACGCGCAGCGGCGGCAAGCCGGTGCGGGTGGCGCCGCCGGCCAATGTGGCCGCCCCGGCAATGTCCACCGCGCCGCTGCAGACGCTGGCACAACAGTTTCATGACGGGCAACAATAAAACGGCAGGCGGCCTCCAGCCCGGAAAGGGTATGATGGCAGCAACATTCAACTTTCACTGCTTTGGAGTGCCGCATGTCTGACGCCTCACCGCCGAAGGGCGAGGAAACGATTTTTTCGGTCGATACCTTACTGAAATACATGGGCAACGACGACAAGGCGCTGGCCATCGTGTCGAAAATCGTCCGCGACGCCTGCGCGCCGGGCCTGGCGCCCATCCAGCAGGCCGGCGCCGCGCTGCGCGAAGAGCGCCTGCCCGAGGCCGGCAAGCTCCTGCACAGCCTGCGCGGCTCGATCGGCACGCTGGGCGCCAAGCGCCTGGTGGCGTCGTCGCTGAAGGTGGAACAGGCGGTCGCCGAGCGTCAGCTCGACCAGATCCCCCCCCTGTTCGCCGCGCTCGAGGCCGAGTACGTGCTGGTTTTGCAATCGGCCAACGAATGGCTGCAGCGCAACGCCCCGCAAGACGGAAAAACGACCCAGGCTTGAACCCGGGCCGTTGCGCTTACAGCTGGCTCATGCCGCCATCAACGATCAGCTCGGTGCCGACGATAAACGCGGCTTCCGGGCTCGACAGATAAACCACCGCACTTGCCACCTCATCCGGCGTGCCGAAGCGTTTCAGCGGGATCATGGCCTGGATGCCGGCCGCCACTTCGTTCAATTGTTCCGCCTCCATGCCCAGCTTGCCGTACAGCGGCGTGGCGACCGGGCCGGGGCTGACCACGTTGACACGGGCGCCACGGCCGATCAGCTCGGCCGACAGCGTCTTGGCCAGTGAAATCAGGGCCGCCTTACTGGCGGCGTAGACGCTGGAATTTTCCATGCCGATGTGGGCATTGATCGAACCGTTCAGGATCACGGCGGCGCCCGGGTTCAGCAGCGGCGTGACGGCCTGGATGGTGAAATAGGCGCCCTTGACGTTGGTATTGAAGATGTGGTCCCAGAAAGCGTCGTCAACATTGCCCAGCGGCGAGAACTTGGCCACACCTGCATTGATGAACACGGCATCCAGCGTCAGGCCCAGCGCGCTGAGCCGGGCGCCCAGCGCGGCGGCGGATTGGCTGTCGGCGGCATCGCTGACGATGGCGATGGCGCCGCCGCCCAGTTGTTCGCGCGCTTCATCCAGCTTGGCCTGGTCGCGGCCGGTGATGACCACGCGGGCGCCTTCCCTGGCGAATTGTTGGGCGGTGGCCAGGCCAATACCGCTGTTACCACCGGTCACCAGTACAGTTTTGTTTGCGAAGCGATTCATGATGGACTCCTGAAGTTGGGTTAAGTTGCAGCGCCGGGTTGGCTGCCATGGACTCCACTATATGATTCAGTCGTACTATCAACAATCGGCAAAACAAGCATGTTCCATTCATTAATTATGAATGGATGAGCCTGCTGCATTGCAACCTGCAGACTGCGCCAGGGGTGCTAACGAATGGTTACAATTGTTACCCTGATTAACGCGCTGCCTACAAGAGTAGGAAATTGTTCGTGTTAATATCGCCATCATTCTGCAGTATGGTCTTGGATAGCAAGGCGGAAGCGAGGCTGCATCAAGCGTGCGTCGTGATTTTGGACAATTTTGTAGAATGGAAATAACGATTTACTACGTTTCGCGTATTGCGTATTAGACAATTTGCCCGTGTGCAAGTATAATGCTGCAATGCGTCGCTGGATTTTTGTCGTTACGAGCTTGAAGTGCTGCGAAAGATGGCCACAAGCGTCTCCTTGGAGTGAATTGTAGGAAGACTTTCCTTACCGTAGTGGCACTGATTTAACCAAGGGTAACTAACATATGGAATTATTCAACAAGTCTGGCGTGCTGGTATCGTCTGTCCTGGTGCTGGTCGGAGCGTTGATCGCCTGCCAGGCACAGGAAGACGCGATCCCTTCGCCGACGGTGATCGAGGCCGCCGCGATGCAACTGGGGCCGCAAGGCCAGGCGGCCGCCGAGCGCCGCTTGCAGGAATGGGCCGACCAGGGTTCGCCGGTCGCCCAGCGCGAACTGGCGCTGCGCTACTTATCCAATCCCGCCAAGCGCAGCGAAGCGCGCCAGCTGTTCGAACGCGCCGCCAGCGCCGGCGATGCGCAGGCCGCTGTCGGCCTGGTCGGCATGTACCACGGTGGCGCCACCGGCATGGACACCACCGCCGGCAGTATCAGCACCAGCCGCTTGATCAAGGAAGCCGCCAACGTGAATTACATCGCGCCGCATTAAGCTCAGCGAGCTCCAGCATAGAGCCGTAATACCTCCGGGTATTGCGGCTTTTTTATTGCCCGCCTGCTTTATAATTTACAAATACTGAATGGGAGGCCGGAATGGACAGGTTGCGTGCACTGGAAGTGTTCGTTGAAGTGGTACGCAGGGATGGCTTCGCCCGCGCGGCGGAGGCGCTGGACACGTCGCCGGCCAACGTTACCCGCTACATCAGCGACCTGGAGGCGCACCTGCAAACACGGCTGCTGAACCGCAGCTCACGCAAGATGTCGCTGACGTCCAGCGGCGAGGCGCTGTTCGAGCGCGCCAAGTCCATCCTCGACGACGTGGCCGAGGCCGAGGCCATCGTTTCCTCGGCCACCATGCAGCCGCACGGCCTGCTGCGCATCAACGCCCCGCTCAGTTTCGGCGTGCTGCACCTGGCGCCGCTGTGGGCCAAATTCATGCGGCAATATCCCGACATGCAGCTCGACGTCGCGCTGATCGACCGCGTGGTCGACATCGTCGAGGAAGGCTACGACATGGCGATCCGCATTTCGCGCGCCGGCTCGACCTCCCATGTGGCGCGCAAGCTGGCCACGTCGCACAACATCCTGTGCGCGGCGCCGGAGTACGTCCAGCGCTGCGGCATGCCGATGCAGCCGGCCGACCTGCTGCAGCACACCTGCATCGGCTACAGCTATTCGGCCACGGCCGACGAATGGCAGATCCTCGATGCGAACGGCCAGCCGCAATCGGTCAAGGTGCAGTGCGTAATGCACAGCAATAACGGCGACACCGCGCGCGCGGCCGCGATCGGCGGGCTGGGCGTGATCTGGCAGCCGAGCTTCCTGGTCGGCGCCGACCTGCGCGCCGGCCGCCTGGTGCGCGTCCTGCCCGACTACCACATGCCCGATATCGACGTGCTGGCGGTCTATCCCAGCCGCCGCCACCTGAGCGCCAAGGTGCGGGTGATGATCGATTTCCTCGTGGAAGAATTTTCCGGCATTCCGCCGTGGGACCGAGTCGACTGATTTCCCTACTTATAAATCCGTTTTTTCAATTGACGCAGATCAGACGACCTGCCATCTGTAACGCAGATACTCAAAAGTGCTGACCGCACTGGAGGAACTGTGAAGATGGATGATGGCGAGCAATACCGGGAGCAGTACAGGGAGCAACTGCTGGCCTATACACGACAGCACCGGGCGGGTCACTGGAGCGGCAGCTTTGCCCAGTTCATGGAGCAATTGCTGCCGGCGGCGCCCTGCCAGTTCGCGCGCAGTTCGCACCAATACCTGTGGGACATGTTGTGCTGGAGCGGCCAGCAAGGCGAGGACGGCAAGCTGCGCTTCAGCCTGTTCGCCGACGAGCTGTTCGGCATCGACGACGCGCTGGCGCGGGTGGCCGACTATTTCAAGGCGGCGGCGGCCGGCTCGGAGGTCGGGCGGCGCCTGCTGTTGCTGCTGGGGCCGCCGTCGGGCGGCAAGTCGACGCTGGTGATACGGCTCAAGCGCGGGCTGGAGGAATACAGTTACACCGACGCCGGCGCCTTGTACGGCATCGCCGGCTGTCCGGTGCACGAGTCGCCGCTGCACCTGGTGCCGCACACGATGCGCCCGGGCTTTCGCGAAGGCTACGGCGTCGACCTGTCGGGCGAGCTGTGTCCGCATTGCCGCGTGCGGCTGGAGCAGGAATACGGCGGCGACTTCCTGCGCATGCCGGTCGAGCGCATCTTCATTTCCGAGGCCGGCCGCAGCGGCATCGGCACCTACGCGCCGCACGATCCGAACACGGCCGACATCGCCGACCTGGTCGGTTCGGTCGACCTGTCCAAGGTGGCCGAGTACGGCGACGAGGGCGATCCGCGCGCCTGGTCGTGGTCGGGCGCGGTGTACGCGGCCAGCCGCGGCATGCTGGAGATGATCGAAATCCTCAAGGTCAAGCGCGAGTTCCTCTATCTGCTGCTGACCTTGACGCAGGAGAAGAACGTCAAGGTCGCGCGCTTCCCGCTGATCTATCTGGACGAGACCATCCTGGCCCACACCAACCTGGCCGAGTTCCGCAAGTTTTTGCAGGAAAGCGAGAACGAGGGCCTGCTGGACCGGATGGTGATCGTGCAGGTGCCCTACACGCTGAATTACCGCGAGGAGGCGCGCATCTATCACAAGCTGATCCTGGCGGCGGCGCCGGCCTTCCGCAGCGTGCACCTGGACCCGCATGTGCTGCATTCGGCCGCCGTGTTCGCGGTGCTCAGCCGGCTGCACGAGGGAGAGGACCGCGACGGCGAGCTGGCCAGGCGGGTGCGCATCCATGCCGGCGAGGATGTGGACGGCGTGCACCAGGCGGAGGCGCAGCGCGTGCGCAGCAAGGAGAAAGCGCCCGACGAGGGCTTGTCCGGCGTCTCGCCCCGCTTCGTCATCAACGCGCTGTCGAACGCCATCATCCAGTCGCCGCGCAGCAGCCTGACCACGATGGACCTGCTGCTGGCCTTGAAGGACGGCATAGAAAGCGACGCCCGCATCGAGCCGGCGCGCAAGCGCAAGTGGGTCGACTATCTGGTGTTGACGCGCAAGGATTTCTACAACCGCTGGGTCAAGGAGGACGTGCACAAGGCCTTGTTCGTGTCGTTCGAGCAGGAGGTCGAGGAATTGCTGGGCAAGTACCTGGACGAGGTCGAGGCGATGCTGGACAACCGCCAGGTCAAGGACCCGATCACCAGCGAGGAGCGGCGGCCGGACGAGCGCTTCCTGCGCGCGGTGGAGGAGAAAATCCGGATTTCCGATTCCGGCAAGCAGTCGTTCCGGCAGGAGGTGGTGCGCAAGGCGATGAGCGCGTACAAGCGCGGCCAGCGTTTCGGCCTGGGCAGCCATGCGCAGCTGCGCGACGCCCTGCAGCAATACCTGTTCGAGCAGCGGCGCGATGTGCTGCGGCTGGTCAGCTCGGCCAAGCGGCCCGACGACGACGTGCGGGCCAAGATCTCGGCGGTGGAGCGGCGCCTGGTCGACGAATACGGTTACGACAGCCATTGCGCGCGCGAGGCGCTGAACTACGTCACCACGCTGCTGGCGCAGGAATGAGGACCGACCATGCTGCAAGGCCAAGGCGACTGGTACGAACTCTTTTCACGCGGCGCGCGCGACTGGCTGCGGCACAACGACAAGGTGCGCGAGGCGGTGCGCGGCCACTTGCCGGAGATTGTCTCCTCGTCGGACCTGATGAGCGGTACGGGCGCGCGCAGCGTGCAGGTACCGCTGCGTCTGCTTGAGCACGCACATTTCCGCCTGTCCGAGGGCAACAGCCGCACCGCCGCCGGCCAGGGGCCGGGCCAGCCGGGCGACCTGCTGCTGCCGCCGGAAGACGAATTCGGCGAAGGCGGCGCCGGCAATGCCGAAGGTGCGGTGACGCTGATGATGGAGTTCGCCGTCGACGATATCCTGGACTGGCTGTGGGAGGAATTCCAGCTGCCGCAGCTGCAGCCGCGCAGCACGGCGGCGCTGGACCAGCCCGAGGTGCGGCACCGCGGCTGGGACAAGCGCGGCGCCCGCTCGCGGCTGGACCGGCGGCGCACCGTCAAGGAGGCGATCAAGCGGCGCGCCGTACAGCAGGCGCCGGCGCCGTTCACCAACGACGACCTGCGCTTCCGCCAGCTGGTGGAATTGCCGCGACCGTCGAGCAACGCGGTGGTGTTCTTCATGCTCGACGTGTCGACCAGCATGACGCAGGCCGAACGGCGGCTGGCCAAGACCTTTTTCTTCCTCGCGCTGCAGGGCTTGCGGCGCCGCTACCGCCACGTGGAACTGCGTTTCCTGGCGCACGCGGCGCGCGCGTGGGAATTCAACGAGCGCGATTTCTTCGAGGTCAGCGGCATGGGCGGGACGATGGCGTCGACCGGCTTCCGGCTGGCGCAGTCGCTGCTGCAGGCGCACTATGACACGGCCAGCTACAACAGCTATCTGTTCTACGCGTCCGACGGCGACAATTTTTCCGAGGACCGCGTGGCGGCCAGCCAGCTGCTCGGCCAGCTGGCGAAATGCATGAACTACATGGGCTATGTCGAAACGCTGCCCGGCATGCCGCGCATGCTGGAAACCGAGATGGGACGGATGTGGAAGGAGCGCGAGCGCCAGGGCTTGCCGCTGTCCAGCGTGGTGCTGACCGGCGGCGAGGACGTGATCGCCGCGCTGCGGCAGTTCCTGACGCGGCAGGCCGGCGCCGAGGCTCAGGCATGAGCACGCTGCAAGACTACGCGCCGCAGATCGAACAGCTGGCCGGCGAGCTGGGCCTGGAATATTACCCGGTCGATTTCGAGCTGGTGCCGCAGAATTTCATGCTGGAGATCGCCGTCTACGGCGTGCCGGTGCGCATGCACCACTGGTCGTTCGGCCTGCGCTACATCCACCAGCTGCTGCACCAGAACATGGGCCATTCGCGCATCTTCGAGGTGATGTTCCCCGGCGACCCGTGCCGCGCCTACCTGATGAACAACAACAGCCTGGCGGAAAATACGCTGGTCACCGCCCACGTCATCGGCCACGCCGACTTCGTGCGCAGAAACGCGCTGTTCGAGCGCTTCATGAAGATGGCGGGCGGACACATCCTGGAGCAAAGCGCGGCGCGCGCGCACCGGCTGGAAGAGGCGCTGGCGCGGCACGGCCAGCGCAAGGTCGAGGCGGTGCTGGACGCGGCGCTGGCGCTGGAGCCGCACATCGATATCAACCAGGAACTGTACCGCGCGCCCTACCCCGATGCGGACGCGGCGGCGCCGGCGCCGCCGGAGCCCGGCGCGTTCCAGCGCCGCTATCAGTCGCTGCCCGGCGAATCGCCGCCGCCGCCGAGAACGGGCGGCCGCCCCACCCTGCCGCCGCATCCCGAGCATGACCTGCTGTGGTTCATCGCCCGCTACGCGCCGGAGATGCAGGACTGGGAGCGCGACATCTTGTTGGCCGTGCGCGAGGAATCATTTTACTTCTACCCGGTGCACGCTTGCCAGATCATGAACGAAGGCTGGGCCTCGTACTGGCACGCGCGCCTGCTGCGCGAGGCGGAGTTCCTGCCGCACGCGCTGTACCTGCAGGCGCTGGCGGCCCATTCGGACGTGGTGCGGCCGTATGCCGGCGAGCAGCAGCTGGCGTTGGCGGTCAATCCCTATCACCTGGGCTTTTGCATGTGGGACCGCATCGTTGAAAAGCAGGGGCTGGAGGAGGCGCGCCGCATCTGCGCCGAGGAGGACGACTTCGGCTTCATCCGCAACTACCTGGACGCCGAGCTGGCCGGGCAGCTGGACCTGTTCACCTACCAGGTGCGCAAGGATGGCGAAACCCGCGTGCTAAGCCGCGACCTGCATGACGTCAAGGAAGCGATCCTGGCGCCGAAGTACAACTACGGCGCGCCGCGCATCGCCGCCGAGCGGGTGCAGGACGACAGCAGCCTGATCCTGCGCCACGACCATGCCAGCGACGGCCGCGGCCTGGACCTGGCGCAGGCCGAGCAGGTGCTGGACTACGTGGCGCGGATCTGGCGCAGGCCGGTCAGCCTGCACACGGTGGATTTTCGCGGCGTGGGACGGGTGCTGACGATCACCCATCCAGCTGCTCAACATACCAGCGCAAAGCCTGCTTGAGGCCCCGGCGCAGGTCGTGGGTGGGCGCGTAGCCCAGCAGGTCGCGGGCCTTCGAGATGTCGGCCTGCGAATGGCGCACGTCGCCGGCGCGGAACTCGCCGTACTGCGGCTGGTAGTCGCGCAGATGCGGATACTCGTCGACCAGCAAACCCTGCAGCATCAAATACAGATCGTTCAGGCTGGTGCGCGCGTTCAGCGCGACGTTGTAGACCTGGTTGACGGCGGCCGGGTGCTCGGCCAGCGCCGCCAGCAGATTGGCCTGCACCGCGTTGGCGACGTAGCAAAAGTCCCGGCTGCTTTCGCCGTCGCCGTTGATCACCAGCGGACGCCGCTCTATCATCGCCGCGATCCATTGCGGGATCACGGCGGCATAGGCGCCGGCCGGATCCTGGCGCGGGCCGAACACATTGAAGTAGCGCAGGCCTATCGTCTCGGTGCCGTAGCAGCGCGCGTAGACGCCGGCGTACAGCTCGTTGACGTATTTGGTCAGCGCATACGGCGACAGCGCGTTGCCGACGTGCTGCTCCTGCTTGGGCAGCGCCGGATGGTCGCCGTAGGCCGCGCTGGAGGCGGCGTACACCAGGCGCCGCACGCCGGCCAACCGCGCCGCGTCCAGCACATTGAGGTAGCCGCCGATGTTGATGTCGTTGCTCAGCAGCGGATCGTCGATCGAGCGCGCGACCGAGCCCAGCGCGGCCTGGTGCAGCACGAAGTGGGCGCCGTCGCAGGCCTGGCGGCAGGCCGCCGGGTCGCGGATGTCGCCCTCGATCATCTCGAAGCGGCGCCAGGCGACGACGCCGACGGCGTCCCTGACCTGGTCCAGGTTGTGGCGGTAGCCGGTCAGGAAATTGTCCACCCCGACCACGCGCTGCCCCAGTTCCAGCAAGGCTTGCAGCAGGTTCGAGCCGATGAAGCCGGCCACGCCGGTGATCACCCAGCGGTACTGCTCCTGTTCCAGATGTTCGCGCGCGGTCTGGTAGCTGCTGGCGGCCGGCGTGCCGTTTTCATAGTCGGACATCACAGCCTCCATACGCTGAGGCCGCTTTCGCGCAGCGCCCGCTCGTCGAATTGCGATTTGAGATCGATGAAGCAGCCGGCCGCCACGATCTTGTCCTGCATCTGCTGCAGCGGCCGTTCGGCCAGTTCGCGGTGCGCCACGGCGCTGATCATCGCTTCGGCGCACGGCAGCTCGTCCCAGCTTTCCAGCTTGACGCCGTATTCGTGCATGGCCTCGTCGGCGTCGGCCACCGGATCGTGCACATGCACCTGCAGGCCGTAGGATTCCAGCTCGCGTATCATGTCGGCCACCTTGGAGTTGCGCAGGTCCGGGCAGTTTTCCTTGAACGTCAGGCCCAGCACGTTGACGCGGCAGCCCTTGAGCTTGAAGCCCGCCCGCACCATCTGCTTGACGGTTTTCTCCGCCACGAACTTGGCCATGTCGTCGTTGATGCGGCGCCCCGCCAGGATCACGTGCGGATGGTAGCCCAGCATCTCGGCCTTGTGCGTCAAATAATATGGATCGACGCCGATGCAATGGCCGCCGACCAGGCCGGGGCGGAACGGCAGGAAGTTCCACTTGGTGCCGGCCGCCTGCAGCACTTCCAGCGTGTCGATGTCGAGCCGGTCGAAGATGATGGCCAACTCGTTCATCAGCGCGATGTTCAGGTCGCGCTGGGTGTTTTCAATGACCTTGGCCGCCTCCGCCACCTTGATGCTCGAGGCACGGTGCACGCCGGCGTCGACCACCTGCTCGTACAGCACCGCCACCCGCTCCAGCGTCTCGGCATCGTCGCCGGAAACGATTTTGCGGATCGACGCCAGCGTGTGTTCCTTGTCGCCGGGATTGATGCGCTCGGGCGAGAAGCCGACGTGGAAATCGCGCAGCCATTGCAGGCCGGAACATTGCTCCAGCACGGGGATGCAGATTTCCTCGGTCGCGCCCGGATACACGGTGGATTCGTAGATGACCACGGCGCCTGCTTTCATATGCCGTCCCACCGACTGGCTGGCGCTGACCAGCGCCGAAAAATCCGGATTGTGCGCGCTGTCGACCGGCGTCGGCACGGCGACGATGATGTAGTCGGCCTCGCTGAGCGCGGCCGGGTCGCAGCCCATTTCCAGCCAGCGCGACGCGGCGAACTGCGCGGCGTCGACCTCGCCGCTAGGATCGATACCACGCCGGTAGTTGGCTACTTTGCGCGCCGACAAGTCCACGCCGATGGTGCGGCGCCGGGTTCCAAACGACACCGCCAGCGACAAGCCGACGTACCCCAATCCAACCACGGCAACCACTTCCATTTGACACCTCGCATGTGAGCATTAAATTAAGTCTTTGCCGATTCTACGGAGCGCACGGGAGGCGGCTGTTGAGATGGCACAAACGCATACCGATTGCGCGGCAAGGCGATGCCGTTTGCGGCGTATCAACGAGGTGGAGCGTCAGAGTTCCTACTCTATGCATTCCACAGGCCAGGGAGAGCTTCATGTCGCGTGTCTTGTTCGTAGCAGTGCGGTCGGCGCGGTAGCCGCCTTATGCCCTTGCGTCTGCAACTGACCAGGACGATGTCGCTGGTGTTCTTCGCCGGCTTCGTGTTGGCGGCGGGCGTGTACCCGTTGCGGGACAGCTGGCTGCCGGCGATATTGCTGGCTTATGGCGCGCTGCTGTGCTGGCGTCCTGCGCTGTGGCTGCTGGCCTTGCCGGCATTGTTGCCGGCGGTCGACCTGGCGCCGCATACCGGCTGGTTCTTTCTCGAGGAAATCGATCTGCTGCTGTTGCTGACGGCGGGCTTTTGCTATTGGCACGCGGCGCCGGCGCGCCTGCCGCGCTTTCCACCGCTGTTCACCGTCAGCCTGGCGCTGCTGGTGGCTGCCTGCGGCATCGGCTTGTGGCGCGGGCTGCAACCGCTGCCGGCCATCGACGCCAACGCCTTCAACAACTATCTCAGTCCCTACAATGCGCTGCGCGTCGGCAAGGCCTGGCTGTGGGCGCTGATATTGCTGCCGCCGTTGAAGCGCGCCGCCGGCCCCGGCCTGGAAGGATTGCAGCGGCTGCTGGTGCCCGGCATGCTGGCTGGCTTGCTGCTGGTCAGCTGCGCCGCGATCCATGAACGCATGCTGTTCCCCGGCCTGCTCAATTTCGCCAGCGACTACCGCATCACCGCGCCCTTCTCCGCCATGCACACGGGCGGCGCCGCGCTGGACGGCTATCTGGCGCTCAGCTTTCCCCTGCTGGCCGCCTGGCTGCTGGGCCGGCAGTCGCCCGCGCGCCAGATGGCGGCGATGGTCCTGCTGCCGCTGGCCTTGTACGCGGGTCTGGCCACGTTTTCGCGCGGCCTGTACCTGGCCTACGCGCTGGCCTTCGCGATCCTGCTGGGCGTGCCGTTGAGCGCCAGGCTGCGCGAGGTCGGCGCGGTGCGTTTCGCCCGCCGCTACTGGCGGACCGCGCTGGCGCTGCTGCTCGTCGTGCTGCTGCTTGGATGGATGCTGGACCTGGTGTTCCGTAGCAGCGGCTACCGCGGTTTCGGCGCCGCGCTGGCGCTGCTGGCCGCCACGCTGCTGCTGTCGGCACAGGCGTTGCGGCCGGCGGTGCTGATCTGCGGCCTGGTCTGCGGACTGGCGCTGGCCGGTTTGCTGGCCTGGCTGCTGCCCGTGGTCGACCCGCCGCTGGCGTTGCTGAAGCCGCCCTATCTGCTGTTCATCTGCTCGGCGCTGGCGTTTGCCGCCGCCCTGCTGCGCGCGCGCGTCATGCTGCCGCTGGCGGCGATCGCCTTTGCCGGCCTGCTGTTCAACGCCGCCTGGATCGCCTACCACCACGCCGGCGAACCGACGCTGATGCCGAGCGCGGGCTTGCTGCTGATGGCGGTGTCGCCGGTGGCCTTGAATCTGGCCCGCCGCAAGCCCTTGTGGCGTCCGACCCGACGCCTGCTGTCCCACGCGCTGGCTGGTGCGCTGGTGCTGGCGGCGGTGGTGCCGATCGTCAATGGCTACTATGTCGGCGAGCGCTTCGCCACCACCAGCGGCGACCTGGCCACCCGCGTGCGGCACTGGAACAGCGTGCTGGCCGTCATGGACGACGACCCGGCCACCGTCCTGCTGGGCGCCGGCCTGGGGAAATTTCCGTCGCTGTATTTCTGGCGCAATCCGGTGCACGAAGTGCCGCCCGCCTACCGCTACCTGGATCAGGCCGGCAATCGCTACCTGCGCCTGGCCACCGCCGACTATCCCGCCGGCTACGGCGAGATGCTGCGCATGCTGCAGATCGTCAAGGTCCAGCCCGCCACACCCTACCTGCTGGCCGTGGACGTGCGCAACGGCGGGGCGCCCGCTTTCCTGCACGTCAATCTGTGCGAACGCCAATTACTGTATCCGCAGGGCTGCGTCGCCATGCCCCTGCGCCAGATCGGCGGCGCGCCGGCCTGGCAGCGCCTGCAATTCGCCATCCCGCCAAGCGAGCTCGGCCGCGATGGCGCGCCGGTGCAGTTGGAGATCTCCACCGAAGGCGAGCACGCGGCGCTGGATATCGACAACGTCAGCTTGCGCAGCGCGGTGGACCATCGTGAGCTGGTCCGCAACGGCGACTTTTCCGAAGCGAACACCTGGTGGTTCTTCAGCAGCGACCACCACCACCTGCCCTGGCACGTCAAGAACCTGGGCCTGAACCTGTATTTCGAAATGGGCTGGCCAGGACTGCTGGCCTACGCCGGCATGCTGGGCAGCGCCTGCGCCGCGCTGCTGCGCCGTAGCCGGCCGGCCGGCCACGGCGTGCCGCCGGCGGTCTGGCTGGCTTCGCTGCTGGTGTTCCAGGCGGTCGGCCTGTTCGACAGCCTGTTCGACGTGCCGCGCATCACGCTGCTGTTCATGCTGGTGCTGTTTGCCGCCGCCCTGAGTCCCGCCACGCCGCCACGGAGTGTACGATCATGAAACTTTTGCCCTTGCTGCCGTTGTTGTGGTTGGGATTGTGCGCGCCCCTTGCCGCCCATGCAGACGAGCTCAGCCATACCATCGAAGTCGTCAAGCCCTCGGTGGTCGGCATCGGCAGCTTCGTCAAGACCCGCAGCCCGGCGCTGTCGTTTGTCGGCTCCGGCTTCGTCATCGGCGACGGGTTGACGGTCATCACCGCCGCCCACGTGGTCAACGACCTGCTGCAAACCGGCCAGGGCGATACGCTGGGCATCCTGCTGCGCCAGGGCGATGGCGCGCAGTTCCGCTCCGCCACCGTCAGCATGATCGACAGGGAACACGATCTCGCGCGCCTGCAGGTGCGCGGCACGCCCATCCCCGCGCTGCAGCTGGGCGATTCCACCAAGGTGCAGGAAGGAAAATCGCTGGCCTTCATGGGCTTCCCGCTGGGCATGGTACTCGGCCTGCGCCACGTCACCCATCGGGCGACGGTGTCGGCCATTACGCCGGTGGTGATGCCCGCGCTCAGCTCGCGCCAGCTGGACGTCAAACAGCTGAGCCAGCTGGCCAAGCCGACCTACGCCGTCTTCCAGCTCGACGGCACGGCTTATCCCGGCAGCAGCGGCAGCCCGTTGTTCGACCCGGACAACGGCAAGGTGATCGGCATCGTCAACATGGTGTTCGTCAAGGGTGTCAAGGAGACGGCGATCACCGCGCCCAGCGGCATCACCTATGCGATTCCCGCGCAGTTCATCGGCGAGATGGGCCGGTAAGCCATGTCAAGTCTTGCCCGCCAGCAGACGGCCGGTAATACCCGGCTCGTCCCAGGTCGGGAAGAAATACGGATAGAACGAACGCTCGGTGCTGTCCTGCTCCATCAGCCCGCCGAACTTGCGGATCTGCTCACCCATGTAATCCAGTTCCAGGCGCAGCAGCACAGCCGGCGCGCCGACCCGCGTGCAAGGCCGTTCGCCGCCAAAATCGCGGAAGCCAAGCATGCGCTTGTAGAACATCACGTGACGGGGATTTACCTCGATCACATAATCGGTATAACCATGGATGTTGTGGGCGTAGATGTAGGAAATGTGTATCAGCGCGGCAAACACCCGCTTGGATACGCCCTTGTCGATGGCCAGCCGCGAAGGCTCGCACAGGCGCCGGTTCTGGCTTCGCAGTTCGTCGAGCTTGTCGCGGAAATTTTCGTCGGCCGGCAGGCCGACTTCTTCGTTGTCCAGACACAACGACATGGTGCCCACGGTCTGTCCACCGGTTTCGGCAAACAGCGTGATCTTGTTCAGGGCATGGACGGCATTCGGATCGACCGAATAGCCGCGCCAGCCGTACATTTTCTTCAGTAGCAGGCTGGCGGCTTCGCGCCGTCCCTGCGAGTTGGCCATACGAATATGAAAAATTTGCTGATCTATGGTGTGGTCCAATTCCACCTCTTTCTTGCCCTCGCCGACCACTAGGTCGCGCAGGCCTGGACTCGCTTCGAATGAAACTATGGCGTCGTCATGTTGCACAATTGGCATCCTGTCAGGTCTGTCGGCCAGCTGTCGGCAAAGGACAAACTGGGCTCATGCTCTTCAGACCTGCTGCTGAGACAGAAAGTTCCCCGAAAATTGAAATATTTTTTTGCCGGTCAGAACCAGCTCTCCGGGATCACCAGCACGTCGCCGGGCAACACATTGACGTTGGCGGAAATATCGCCGTCGCGCAGCAAGTCCTGCAGGCGCACCGGCACCTTTTGCTGGGCCCCGTTCACCGTACGGATGAGGCTGGCTTTGTTGCCGGCGGCGAAGTCGGTGATGCCGCCGACGGCGATCAGCACGTCCATCAGCGACATCCCCTGGCGGTAGGCCAGCGCCTGCGGCTTGGCGGCCTGGCCGATGACGCGGATCTGCTGGTTGTACGGACCGACGAAGCTGGTGACGATGACGGTGGCCATCGGCTGCTGGATGTATTTTTCCAGCGCCTTCTCGATGTCGCGCGCCAGCTCGGTCGAGGTCTTGCCGGCAGCCTGCAGGTCTTCCACCAGCGGCGTGGTGATCTTGCCGTCGGGCCGCACCGGCACGCTGACCGAGACCTCGGGATTGCGCCAGACATTGATGTTGACGACGTCGCCGGCGCCGATCAGGTAGTCCCGCTGCACGGGCGGCGGCTCGTCTTGCGGCGGTAGCGGTTGGTGCGCGCAGCCGCACAACAGCAGCAGCGTCAGCAGGGAGGAAGTGAATGGGCGGCTAAATGAATACATGGGGGATCTCGCTGGAATAGGCAGGATTCCATGATTCAGAAAACCCGCCCACCTCTGCTTGATCTGGCTCAAGCACTGCACAGTTAATAAAAAATCCAATTTTGTCGGTCATATAATTTGACTTCCGCAGCCTTACAACTGGAGCAATCGGACTATGGAACAGATGATTAACCAGCTGTTAATCAGCTTGCAGGGGATATGGAAATATCGCTGGCAGGCGATCGCCGTCATGTGGCTGGTGGCGATATTGGGCTTTGCCAAAGTGGCGATGCTGCCCGACGATTATCAAACCTCGGCGCGGGTATTTGTCGACACCCAGAGCATATTAAAACCGCTGCTGTCGGGGATGACCAGTGTGCCCAACGTCGAACAGCAGGTGTCGATCATGAGCCGCACGCTGCTGAGCCGGCCGAATGTCGAACGGGTCATGCGCATGGTGGACCTGGATATTAACGCCAAAACCCCGCGCGATCACGAACAGCAACTGGACGAATTAATGAGCAAGATAAAAATCGGCGGCACCGGTAATTACGACATTTATACCATCACATATAACAACCGTAATCCCAGGCTGGTGCGCGACGTCGTGCAGTCGCTGCTGACGATATTCGTCGAGGGCAGTTTCAAGGGAAAAAACGGCGAGCAGAAAAAAGCCGTCCAATTTATCGACGACCAGATCAAGGCCTACGAGGATAAATTGATCACCGCCGAAAACCTGGTCAAGGAATTCAAGCTTAAAAATAATGGCGTGCTGCCGCGCCAGGGCGTCGACTACAGCAACCAGCTGATGCAGTCGTCGGACACGCTCAACACCGCGCGGCTGGAGCTGGTGGAAGCCGAGCAGGCGCGCAACGCCATCCGCAGCCAGATCAGCGGCGACGAGCCGGTGCTGGGCGCCGACCTGAATCCGGCCAGCATCGACAATCCCGAGATCGACGGCCGCATTTCCGCGCTGAACAAGAACCTCGACGCGCTGCGCATGCAATATACCGAGCTGCATCCGGACATCGTCGCCGCCAAGCGCCTGATCGCCCAGCTGGAGGCGCGCAAGGTCGAGGAGAGCAAGCTCAAGCCGTCCGGCGATCCCGGCAAGAACTACAGCCCGATGCTGCAGCAGCTGAAGGTGGCGCAGACCGAGGCCGACGCCAAGGTGGCGGCGATCAGCGCCCGCGTGCAGGAATACGCGGCGCGCCACCAGCGCCTGCTGGCCCAGGCCAACGCGGTGCCGGAGATCGAATCGGAGCTGTCGCAGCTGAACCGCGACTACCTGATCAACAAGGACAACTACGAAAAGCTGATCGGCCGGCGCGAGGCCGCCAAACTGTCGGGCGATCTCAGCTCGACCACCGACATGATGAGCTTCAAGATCATCGACCCGCCGACCGTGCCGCTGACGCCGATCGGACCCAACCGGCCTCTGCTGTACAGCCTGGTGCTGGGCGGCGCGCTGCTGACCGGCGTGGCCACGGCCCTGCTGATCAGCCAGGTCCGGCCGACTTTCCTCAGCCCCAGCGAGTTGCGCGAGCGCACCGCCCTGCCGGTGCTGGGCACGGTCTCGATGAACTGGACCGAGGCCGAGAAAATCAAGCGCAAGCGCGGTCAGTACCTGTTCGGCGGTGCCCTGTCCTGCCTGTTCGTGGCCTACGGCGGCGTGCTGGCGATGACCTTGCTGCGATACTAGGAGAAACGGATGGATCAAGCCAACGATCAGTTAGTGCTGCGCAACGGCGCGGCGCGCTATGTCGATATCAACCTGGAGCGGCTCAACAAGCTGGGCATGGTGACGCACGATGGCGGCCGCACGGCGGTGGCCGAGGACTTCCGCATCATCAAGCGGCCTCTACTGCGCAACGCGCGCGGCGACCACGACGTCGCGCCGCTGCGGCATGGCAACCTGATCGTCGTCACCAGCGCGCTGCCCGGCGAAGGCAAGACGTATTGCGCGGTCAACCTGGCGATGAGCATCGCGATGGAAATGGATATCACCGTGCTGCTGGTCGACGCCGACGTGGCCCGGCCGTCGGTGCTCAAGGTGCTGGGCCTGCCCGCCGAGCCGGGCCTGATGGACATCCTGCTGCGCGAGCAGACCGAGCTGTCGGACGTGATCCTGAAGACCAACGTGGCCACGCTGAGCATCCTGCCGGCCGGCCGCGCCAACAAGCACGCCACCGAGTTGCTGGCCAGCCGCAGCATGAGCCGGCTGCTGACCGAGATCGCCGAGCGCTACGCCGACCGCATCGTCATCTTCGATTCGCCGCCGCTGCTGATGACCACCGAGGCCAGCGTGCTGGCCGCGCAGATGGGCCAGATCGTCATGGTGGTCGAGTCCGAGACCACCACCCAGCACGCGGTCAAGGAAGCGTTGCGGCAGATCGAGCAATGTCCGAACGTCAGCCTGATCTACAACAAGAGCAAGTCGTTCCCGGGCGGCGAATACTATGGTTATTATGATTAACCTGGCTCCGCGCGGCGCTCCTTACCAGCTGAGCATATTAGTACTGTTGAGTTTGCCAGCAGCGGCGATTCCGTCCGAGTGGACCGTCATTCCATCGCTGCGCCTGCGTGAAACCTACAGCGACAATATGAACCTGGCGCCAGCGGGCCAGGCGCGCAGCGAATTCAGCACGGAAATCACGCCCGGCATCGCGATCAGCACCAACGGCCCGCGGCTGAACCTGGCGCTTGACTACTCGCTGCGCCAGGCGTTCTACACGCGCGAGGCCGACCGCCGCACCCAGCAGCTCGATGCCGGCGGCCACGCCCAGGTGCTGCAGGACTGGCTGTATCTCGACGCCCGCGCCAGTATCAGCCAGCAGAACATCTCGGCCTTCGGCCCGCAGCAGATCGATACGCTGCAGGTGACCGGCAACAGCAACACGGTGCGCGCCACCAATATCAGCCCTTATCTGCAGCACTATTTTCACGGCCTGGCCACCGCCCGGCTGCGCTACGACTATGATCGCGTGACCAGCGGCAGGCTGCTCAGCGTGCGCAGCGACCGCACCAACCTGCAGCTGACCGGCGACAACGGCGGCCAGGGCTGGAACTGGTCGCTGTCGGCCGACCGCCAGAACATCGACGACGCGGCGCTGCCCAAGGTCACCATGAGCGACACCACGCTGACGCTGAGCTATCCGTTCAACAGCCGGCTGTCCGGCTTCGTCACCGGCGGCTACGAAAAAAACGATTACCACACCAACGGCACCCAACCGGAGGGACGCCACTGGTCGGTCGGCGCCAACTGGACGCCGTCGCCGCGCACCAAGATCGCCGCCAGCGTCGGCCGCCGTTTCTTCGGCAACACCTACAGCCTGGATGCCGACTACCGCATGCGCAGCATGTACTGGACCGTCAGCTACAACGAAGACATCACCACCACCCACGGCGAGTTCCTCAGCATCCCGCCAACCGGGCTCAGCGATTTCCTGTACCAGTTGTGGGCCACCCGCATCCCGGATCCACAGACGCGCCTGCAGACCATCAAATTGTTCCTGCTGGTCTCGCAGATGCTGGGACCGAACGGCAACGTCAATTTCTTCAGCCATCGCTACTATCTGCAGAAGGACTTGAAGCTGGGCACCGTCTACAGCACGCCGCGCAGCGCGCTGGCGCTGACGTTGTCGAACACCCGCCGCACCGCCCAGACCAGCAGCGCCATCGACAGCCCTCTGCTGGGCCCGGACGAACTGGCCTTGGAAGACCACACCCGCCAGAGCGCCGCCCAGGCCGGCTGGAACTGGCGCATGTCGCCGCGCAGCAACGTCACCGTGGGCGCCAGCCTGAGCCGCGTGGAATCGCTGAGCACCGGCCGCTCCGACCGCAACGCCGCCGTGACCGTGGCACTGACCCAGCAACTGGCGTCCAAGGTCAGCGCCAGCGTCGACCTGCGCCATATCCGCCATACCAGCAACACCGGCGGCAACTACCGTGAAAACGGCATCGGCGCCTCCGTCTCGATGGCGTTTTAAATGGAGTCCACCATGTCCGCCCCTGCCCGCATCGTCTGTGTCGTCGCCGCCCGCCCCAACCTGATGAAGATGGCGCCCATCCTGCGTGCGCTGAAGCAACCCGAGCATCATCTGCAGGCGGTGCTGGTGCACACCGGCCAGCACTACGACAGCGACATGGACGGCCAGTTCTTTGCCGCGCTGGGCATGGCCGCGCCGGATTACCAGCTCAAGGTAGGCTCGGCCAGCCACGCGGTGCAGACCGCCGAGGTGATGCGCCGCTTCGAGCCGGTGCTGGAACAGTCCGATCCGGCCGCAGTGCTGGTGGTCGGCGACGTCAACTCGACGCTGGCCTGCGCGCTGACGGCAGCCAAGATGAATATCCCGGTACTGCACGTGGAGGCCGGCCTGCGCAGCTACGACCGCGCGATGCCGGAGGAAATCAACCGCATCCTGACCGATCAGCTGTCGACGCTGCTGTTCACCAGCGAGTCCAGCGGCATGAGCAACCTGCTGCGCGAAGGTGTGGATCCGACGCGCATCCATTTTGTCGGCAACGTCATGATCGACACGCTGCAACAACAGCTGCCGCGCGCCACCTCGGTAGCCGACGTGCTGCGCCAGGCGCACCTGGCCGGTTTCCTGGAGGACGACGCACAATACGCGCTGCTGACCCTGCACCGGCCATCCAACGTCGACGATCCGCGCCGCCTGCGCGCGCTGATGGAAACCATGGTCAGGCTCAGCGCCGACCTGCCAGTGCTGTTCCCGCTGCACCCGCGCACGCGCGACATGCTCAAGCGCCACGAGCTGACCGGCCTGCTGCAGACGCCGCGCATCGCCTGCCTGCCGCCGCAATCCTACCTGGACATGCTGGGCCTGATGAAGCATGCGCGGGTGGTGCTCACCGATTCCGGCGGCGTGCAGGAGGAAACCACGGCGCTGGGCGTGCCCTGCCTGACCTTGCGCGAAAACACCGAACGGCCGGTCACCGTCACCGAGGGCAGCAACGCCATCGCCGGACGCGACCCGGCCGTGATCCTGGCGCTGAGCCGCGACATCCTGCGCTACGGCGGCAAGGCCGGCCGCATTCCGCAATTCTGGGATGGCCATGCGGCCGAACGCATCGCCGGCCACATCGCCGGCTGGCTGGCAAACGAGCGGGAGCGCGGCTGATGCGCAACGCCCTGTCCATCGACGTCGAAGACTATTTCCAGGTCTCCGCCTTTGCCGGCCACATCGACCGCGCCGACTGGGACCGGCTGCCGTGCCGCGTCGAGCGCAACGTCGACCGCATCCTCGGCCTGCTGGACCAGCACCACACCCACGCCACTTTTTTCACGCTGGGATGGATCGCCGAACGCTACCCGGCGCTGGTGCGCCGCATCGTCGCCGGCGGCCACGAGCTGGCCAGCCACGGCTACGCCCACCTGCGCGCCAGCGAGCAGACGCCGGCCCAGTTCGCCGACGACATCGTCCGCAGCAAGCATTTGCTGGAGCAGCTGTGTGGCCTGGCCGTGCTCGGCTACCGCGCGCCCAGCTTCTCCATCATGGAAGACAACCTGTGGGCGCTGGACAGCCTGCGCGAGGCGGGCTACCGCTACAGTTCCAGCATTTATCCGATCCAGCACGACCACTACGGCATGCCCGGCGGCAGCCGCTTCGCCTGGCGCCCGCGCGGCGACCAGGGCGTGCTGGAGCTGCCGGTCAGCACCGTGCGCATGCTGGGCCGCAACTGGCCGGCCGGCGGCGGCGGCTACTTCCGGCTGTTGCCGTACGCGGCCTCGCGCTGGGCCTTGCGGCGCATCAATTCGGCCGACGGCCAAGCTGGCATATTTTACTTTCACCCGTGGGAGCTCGATCCCGGACAGCCCAGGCAGCGCGGCATCGCGCTCAAGACCAGGTTTCGCCACTACCTCAATCTGCACCGAATGGAGGCACGCGTGGCCCGCCTGCTGACCGACTTCCACTGGGGCCGCGTCGATCACATCTTTCTGGGGACAGCATGAAGCAATGGAGTGTCGGCACGATGGGGCCGCAGGATCGCGCGCGTTGGGATGCCTTTGTCCAGCGCTGCCCGAACGCCACCTTCTTCCACCGCGCCGGCTGGCAGCGCGTGATCGAGGAGGCCTTCGGCCATCCCACCTGGTATCTGATGGCCGAGTCCGAAGGCCGGATCGGCGCGATCCTGCCGCTGGCGCAGGTCAACAGCCGCCTGTTCGGCAACACCCTGTGCTCGCTGCCGTTCTGCGTCTACGGCGGAATCGCCGCGCTGGACGACGGCGCCGCCGCCGCGGTGGACCAGGCCGCCCAGCAGCTGGCGGCGCGGCTGCGGGTGGACCATCTCGAATACCGCCAGCTGCAATCGACGCACGCCGACTGGCTGCACAAGGACCTGTACGCCACGTTCCGCAAGCCGCTGCTGGCCGACAACGAACGCAACATGCTGGCCATCCCGCGCAAGCAGCGGGCGATGGTGCGCAAAGGCATCGCCGCCGGTCTCACCAGCGTGATCGACAACGGCACCGAAGACTTCTTCAACAATTACGCCACCAGCGTCCACCGGCTGGGCACGCCGGTCTTCAGCCGCCGCTATTTCCGCCTGCTGCAAGAGCAGTTCGGCCAGGACTGCGAAGTGCTGACGGTACGCCATGCCGGCAAGCCCGTCTGCTCGGTGCTGAGCTTCCATTTCCGCGAAGAAGTGCTGCCCTACTACGGCGGCGGCGGCGATGCCGCGCGTGTACTGGCCGGCAACGACTTCATGTACTGGGAGGTGATGCGCCGCGCCGCCGAACGGGGCTGCACGCTGTTTGACTTCGGCCGCAGCAAATACGGCACCGGCGCCTTCGCCTTCAAGAAGAACTGGGGCTTCGAGCCGCAGCCCCTGCGCTACGACTACCAGCTGCACCGCGGCAAGCGGCTGAAGGACGTGCAGCCGCTCAATCCGCGCCTGCAAGTGCTGATCAAGGCGTGGCGTTTGATGCCCTTGTCGCTGGCCAACGCCATTGGTCCGCACATCGTGCGCCAGCTGGGATAGCGCCATGCGCGACCTGCTGTTTTTGGCCCACCGCATCCCTTTTCCTCCGAACAAGGGCGACAAGATCCGCGCCTATCACACGCTGCGTTACCTGCGGCAGCACTTCCGCGTCCACCTCGGCTGCTTCGTCGACGACGCCGCCGACCTCGCGTACGTGGAAGGCCTGGCCGCCGAGTGCGCCAGCAGTTGCTTCATCCGCCTGCATCCGCGCAGGGCCCGGCTAGCCAGCCTGCCGGCGCTGTGGCGTGGCGAAGCGCTCAGCCTGCCTTATTACCGCCATGCCGGCCTGCAGCGCTGGGTCGGCCAGACGCTGTCGCAATACCGTATCGCCACGGCGATGGCGTTCTCCGGGCCGATGGCGCAGTATCTGCCGGTCCGCACCGCGCACGGGCCGCTGGCGCGGGTGCTGGACCTGGTCGATGTCGACTCCGAAAAATGGCAGAACTACGCGGACAAGCGGCAATGGCCGTTGTCGTCGCTGTACCGGCGCGA
This sequence comes from Duganella sp. LjRoot269, assembly GCF_964254095.1. Classification (NCBI taxonomy): domain Bacteria; kingdom Pseudomonadati; phylum Pseudomonadota; class Betaproteobacteria; order Burkholderiales; family Oxalobacteraceae; genus Duganella; species Duganella sp. LjRoot269. The sequence goes on from NZ_CAXUSL020000001.1 coordinate 4,079,792, forward strand.
AGGCCGCTGTCTGCTGGAATTTGAACGCGCAATGGCGCGCGGCGCGGAACAGGTGCTGCTGGTGTCGCGCGCCGAAGCCGCGCTGTTCAGGCTGCGCGCGCCGGAGTCCGCCCACAAGACTGGCCACTTCAACAATGGCGTCGACAGTGTGTATTTCTCGCCTCAGCCGTCGGTGCCGGATCCGTACGGCGGCGCGCGGGCGCTGGTGTTCACCGGCGCCATGGACTACCCGCCTAATATAGAAGCAGCCAGCTGGATGGCCGAGCGCATCATGCCCGCGCTGCGGTTGCAGTTTCCCGCGCTGCAATTCCATATCGTCGGCTCGCGCCCGGCCGCCGCGGTGCAGGCGCTGGCGAAGCGGCCCGGCATACACGTCAGCGGCACCGTGCCGGACGTGCGGCCCTACCTGCAGCACGCGGCGCTGGCGGTGGCGCCGCTGCAGATCGCGCGCGGCGTGCAGAACAAGATACTGGAAGCCATGGCGATGGAACGCACCGTGGTCGCCACGCCGCAGGCGCTGGAAGGCATTTCGGCGACGCCGGGAAGCGAAGTCATCAGCGCCTCCGGCGAAGGCGAATTCATCCGGCACATCAGCCGGCAACTGCTGTCGCCCGACGAGCTGGGCGTGGCCGCGCGGCGGCGCGTGCTGCTGGATTATCAATGGGAGCGCAATCTGCAACGGCTGGGCGCGGTGCTGGGCGTGGAGATGCCATCGCCCTCGCCATCCCCGGCGTCCTCCCCGGCGGAGTCGGCACCATGAGCGTCGCCACGACATTGCTGCCGGCGGCTGAACCGGAGCAGACGGAGCCGGCTCAACAGCCGCTGCCGCCACCTTCGGCCACGCGCTGGCGCTACGGCCTGCTGATCGTCGCGCTGTGTGCGCTGTTGGGCATGTATCTGCCGACGGCGGCCGCCATGGCCGAGATCTGGTGGCGTTCGCAAACCTTTGCCCACGGTTTTCTGATACTGCCGGTGTGCCTGTGGCTGGTCTGGCGCCAGCGCGACCGGCTGGCCGCCGTCCCCTGTCGGCCGTCGCCGCCGATGTTGCTGGTGCTGGCCGCGTTCGGCGCCACGTGGATGCTGGCCGCCGTCGCCAACGTGCAGGTGCTGCAGCAATATATGCTGGTGTCGATGCTTGCCGTGACGGTCGCCGCCGTGCTGGGGTGGCGCTATGCCGCCGCGATCGCTTTTCCGCTAGCCTATCTGCTGCTGGCGGTGCCGTTCGGCGAGGTCTTCATTCCGCCGCTGATCGAATTCACCACCCGCTTCACGGTGGGCGCGCTGCAGATGGTGGGCATACCCGTTTTCCAGGAAAACAATTATCTGGCTCTGCCCAGCGGCAACTGGTCGGTGGTCGAGGCCTGCAGCGGCCTGCGCTACCTGATCGCCTCGGTCGCGCTGGGCACGCTGTATGCCTACCTGACCTACCGCAGCCCGGTGCGGCGCGCGGCATTCATGGTGGTCGCCGTGGTGTTGCCGGTGCTGGCCAACGGCGTGCGCGCCTTCACCATCGTGCTGGTCGGCCACCTCAGCAACATGACGCTGGCGGTCGGCATCGACCACCTGATCTACGGCTGGGTGTTTTTCGGCCTGGTGTCGATGCTGATGTTCTGGACCGGCGCCCGCTGGCGCGAAGCCGCGCTGCCGCCGCCTGCCGAGTCGCCCGCGGCGACGGCGCCCTCGGCCACGCCGGCCGCCTTCGCCGCGATGGCGCTGGCGGCAGTGCTGGTGGCCGCCGTCTGGCCGCCGCTGGCCGGCACCGCCTTGCAAGCGGCGCCACCGGACCATGCACCGGAGGCCCGCTTGTCGCTGCTGCCGCCGCCTCCGCCGTGGCGCACCGCCGACATGGCGCCCAACGACTGGCATGTGCTGCACCGCGGCCAGCCGCAGCGCTGGCAGGCCAACTACCTCAATGGCGCCAGCAAGGTATCGCTGCAGCTGACCTGGTATCGCCACCAGTCCAAGGGCGATGAATTGCTGGCCCGCGTGTGGAACGCGCTGCCGCTCGACGGCCCCCAATGGAAGGAACTCGCCAGCGAACCGCGCACGGTGCGCGTCGGCAGCCGCAGCTTCACGGTGGAGCAAACCATCGTCCAGGCCGGTGCTGTCAAGCTGCTGGTGTGGCGCTGGTATCGCCAGGCCGGCGTCGACACCGACAGCCCCTTGCTGCTCAAGCTCTTGCTGGCGCGCAGCAAGCTGCTGGGCAGTGCCGACGGCGCCGCCGAAATCGCCCTCGCAGCCAGCTACGATGAACAGCCGGCCCAGGCCGCCGCAGCCATGCACAACCTGCTGACAGCCATGCTGCCCGCGATCGACCAGGGACTCGACCATGTCGCCGGCCGCTGACACCGAAAATCCACCTGTTGCGCCACTGATCGTCCACCTGATCCACAGGCTGGACGTGGGCGGCCTGGAAAACGGCCTGATCAACCTGATCAACAACCTGCCACCCGACCGCTACCGCCACGCCATCGTCTGCCTGCAGGATTACACCGACTACCATCTGCGCATTCGGCGGCCGGGCGTGGAAATCATCAGCATCAACAAGCGCGACGGCAAGGACTGGGGCCATTACCTGCGCCTGTTCCAGACCCTGAAGCGCTTGCGACCACTGCTGGTACATACCCGCAACCTGTCCGGCATCGAAGGCCAGCTGCTGGCGGCGGCGGCCGGCGTGCGGCTGCGCGTGCACGGCGAGCATGGACGCGACATGAACGACCTGCATGGCCTGAGCCGCAAATACCGCTTGCTGCGCAAGCTGCTGCGCCCGCTGATCGGCCACTTCATCGCCGTCAGCAAGGACCTGGAAGCATGGCTGATCGGCACCATCGGCGCCCGGCCGCAGCGCGTGACCCATATCTGCAACGGCGTCGACAGCCTGCAGTTCCATCCGCGCCTGGGCCCGCCGGCCGCCATCGGCCCGCCGGGCTTCCTGTGCGAGGACGCCTTCGTCATCGGCAGCGTGGGCCGCATGGTCGAGGTCAAGGATCACCTGTCGCTGGTGCAGGCCTTCGTGCTGCTGATCGCCCAGCATGCGTTGCCGCGCGACCAGCTGCGGCTGCTGATCGTCGGCGACGGCCCCTGCCGCCAGGCCTGCCTGGATCTGCTGCGCCAGGCCGGCATGAGCGAGCTGGCCTGGCTGCCGGGCGCGCGCGACGATATCCCGCAAATGCTGCGCGCCATGGACGTGTTCGTGCTGCCGTCGCTGGCCGAGGGCATGTCCAACACCATCCTGGAAGCGATGGCCACCGGCTTGCCGGTGGTCGCCACCGAGGTCGGCGGTAATTCCGACCTGGTCCATGGCGGCTGGACCGGCTCGCTGGTGCCGCCGCAATCGCCGGAGCTGCTGGCCGACGCCATCCTCGACTATTTCCATATGCCGGCCCTCGCCGCCAGCCACGGCCAGCGCGGCCGACGCCGTGTGCTGGCCGAATACAGCCTGGTGGCGATGGTCGATGCTTATCTTGCCGTCTACGACGCCCTCGCCGCTCCACCGCCACCTGATCGATGAAAGGACAGCCATGTGCGCCATCGCCGGAATTTATGACCTCCTCCGCCACCCGGATATCGACGCCAGCCTGCTGCTGGCGATGACCGACAGCCAGACCCATCGCGGCCCCGACCAGGGCGGCACGCACCTCGAAGCCGGCATCGGCCTGGGCCACCGGCGCTTGTCCATCATCGACCTGGGCGGCGGCCAGCAGCCGCTGTTCAACGAAGACCACAGCGTGGTGGTGGTCTACAACGGCGAGATCTACAACTTCCAGGCGCTGGCGCGCGAGCTGCAGCAGTTCGGCCACATCTTCCGCACCCACAGCGACACCGAGGTCATCGTGCACGCGTGGGAACAATGGGGCGAGCGCTGCGTCGAGCATTTCCGAGGCATGTTTGCCTTTGCGCTGTGGGACCGCCGGCAACAGGCGCTGTTCCTCGCGCGCGACCGGCTCGGCGTCAAGCCGCTGCACTACGCGCTGCTGGACGACGGGCAACTGCTGTTCGCCTCCGAGATGAAGGCGCTGCTGCTGCATCCGGGGCTGCGCCGCGAGCTCGACCCGCTGGCCGTGGAAGAGTATTTCGCCTACGGCTACATCCCCGAGCCGCGCACGATCTTCCGCCAGATCCGCAAGCTGGAACCCGGCCACACGCTGCTGCTGCGCAAGGGCGCCACGCTGGCCGCGCCGCGCCGCTACTGGGACATTCCCTTCGCCGTGCGGCAGCCGGCCAGCGAGGAGCAAGCCGCCGACGAGATGCTGGAGCGCCTGCGCGAAGCCGTGCGCATCCGGCTGGTGGCCGAGGTGCCGCTGGGCGCCTTCCTCTCCGGCGGCGTCGACTCCAGCGCCGTCGTGGCGATGATGGCGCGCGAGTCGGCCGAGCCGGTCAACACCTGCTCGATCTCCTTCGGCGACCCGCAATACGATGAAACGCCGTACGCCAACATGGTGGCCGAGCGCTACCGCACCCGCCACCACAGCCAGCGCGTGGAGCAGCACGAGATCAGCCTGGTCGACCGCTTGGCCGGCCTGTACGACGAGCCGTATGCCGACAGCTCGGCCCTGCCGACCTACCGCGTGTGCGGACTGGCGCGCCAGCGGGTGACGGTGGCCTTGTCCGGCGACGGCGGCGACGAGAACCTGGCCGGCTACCGCCGCTATCGCTACCACGTGCACGAAGAGCGCTTGCGCAGCATGCTGCCGCTGGGCGTGCGCAAGCCGTTGTTCGGCACGCTGGGACGGCTCTATCCCAAGGCCGACTGGGCGCCGCGTCCGCTGCGCGCCAAAACCACCTTCGAAGGGCTGGCGCGCGATTCGGTGGCGGCCTATTTCCACGGCATCTCGCTGATGAGCGACACCATGCGCGGCGCGCTGTTCAGCCCGGAACTGAAGCGGCAGCTGGGCGGCTACCAGGCGGTCGAGGTGCTGCGCCGCCACGCGGCCAACTGCCCCAGCGACCATCCGCTGTCGCGCGTGCAGTACCTGGACCTGAAGACCTACCTGCCCGGCGACATCCTGACCAAGGTCGACCGCGCCAGCATGGCCCACGGCCTGGAGGTGCGTGTGCCGCTGCTCGATCATCAACTGGTCGAATGGATGTCCAGCCTGCCGCCGACGCTCAAGCTGCGCGGCGGTGTCGGCAAATACCTGTTCAAGCGCGGCCTCGAGCAATTGCTGCCGCGCGAACTGCTGTACCGCAACAAGATGGGCTTCTCGGTGCCGCTGGCCGAATGGTTCCGCGGTCCGCTGCGGGCGCATCTGGAGAGCAGCCTCGGCAGCCCGGTGCTGGCCGACTGCGGCATGTTCAACCTCGGCTACGTGCGCGAGCTGGTGGCGCAGCACCTGTCCGGCCGGCGCGATCACAGCGCTGCGCTGTGGTCGTTGTTGATGTTCGAATCGTTCCTGCGCCAATTGCCCGCCGCGGCGCCGCGCAACCTGATCAGGCAGGCCGCATGAAACAGCCACTACACGTACTGCACATCCTCGACCACTCGCTGCCGCTGCACAGCGGCTACACCTTCCGCACGCTGGCGATCCTGCGCCAGCAGCGCGCGCTGGGCTGGCGCACCACTCACCTGACCAGCGCCAAGCAAGGCGACGCGGCGGCGCAGGAAGTCGATGGCTGGCACTTCCTGCGCACGCCGCCGCTGCGGGCCTGGTGGACGGCGCTGCCGGTGCTGGGCCAGCTGGGCGTGGTCATCGGACTGTACCGGCGCCTGCTGCAAGTCGCGGCGACGACCAAGCCGCATATCCTGCACGCCCACTCGCCGGCGCTGAACGCCCTGGCCGCGTTGCGCGTCGGCAGCAAACTAGGCATCCCGGTGGTCTACGAAATCCGCGCATTCTGGGAAGACGCCGCCGTCGACCACGGCACCAGCCGTGCTGGCGGCCTGCGCTACCGCATCTCGCGCGCGCTGGAAAGCCACGTGCTGCGCCGCGCCGACGCCGTCACCACCATCTGCGAAGGCTTGCGCACCGACATCGTCGCGCGCGGCATCGCGGCGACCAAGGTCACCGTCATTCCGAATTCTGTCGACAGCGTGCTATTTCCGCAGGCCCGCCCACCGGACGGAGCGTTGGCCCGTTCGCTGGGCCTGGGCGGCGGTCCGGTGCTGGGTTTTCTCGGCTCGTTCTACGCCTACGAAGGCCTGGCGTTGCTGATCGGCGCCATGCCGCGCATGCTGGCCGTGCTGCCGGGACTGCAACTGCTGCTGGTCGGCGGCGGCCCGCAGGACCTGGCGCTGCGCGCGCTGGTGGCCAAGCTGGGCCTGCAAGGCAAGGTCATCTTCAGCGGCCGCGTGGCGCACGACAAGGTCGCCGATTATTATGGGTTGACCGACATCCTGGTCTATCCGCGCCTGCCGATGCGGCTCACCGAACTGGTCACGCCGCTCAAGCCGCTGGAAGCGATGGCGCAGGGGTTGCTGGTCGTGGCCTCCGATGTCGGCGGCCACCGGGAACTGGTCCAGCACGGCAAGACCGGCATCCTGTTCAAGGCCGGCGACGCCGAAGCGTTGGCGGAACAAGTGATACAGCTGGTGCGCCAGGCCGATACCTGGCCCTTGCTGCGCCGGCAAGCGCGCGCCTACGTCGAGAGCGAGCGCAACTGGGCCGCCAGCGTCGCGCGCTATGGCCCGATCTACCAGCGCCTCACGGCGCAAGCGTCATGAGCCGTCCGCCTTGCAATGACAGCAGCACCGTCGCCATGGCCGGGCTGCGCATCGCGCTGATCGGCCCGCTGCCGCCGCCGGCCGGCGGCATGGCCAACCAGACGGTCCAGCTGCACGCCCTGCTGCGCGCGGCCGGCGCCGAGGTCGAGCTGGTGCGCGTCAATCCACCGTGGGCGCCGCACTGGGTTGCCGGCATCCGCGGCCTGCGCGCCGCACTGCGCCTGCCGCCCTACCTGTGGCGGCTTTGGCAAGCCGCCGGACAGGCGCAACTGCTGCACGTGATGGCCAATTCCGGCTGGTCGTGGCATCTGTACGCGGCGCCGGCGATCTGGATCGGCCGTCTGCGTGGCAAAGGCGTGGTGGTCAACTATCGCGGCGGCGAGGCCGAGGCCTTCCTGGCCCGCAGTGCCGGCCTGGTCGGCTTCAGCATCCGCCGCGCGCACGCGGTCGTCGTGCCGTCGGCCTTCCTGTCCGGCGTGTTCGGGCGGCACGACATGGCCACGCAAATCGTGCCCAACATCGTCGACCTGCAGCGTTTTGGGCCGGCCCGAAATATGCCGGGGCGGGGTGAAATCCTGATCGCCCGTCATCTGGAAGCGCTGTACGACCATGCCACGGCGCTGCGCGCCTTCGCGCTGGTGCGGCGCGAACTGCCGCGATCCCGGCTGACCATTTGCGGCGAAGGCCCCGAGCTTGAACGCTTGAAACAGCTGTCGCGGGAACTGCGGCTGGACGACGCCGTGCACTTCGCCGGCAAGACCGGCCACGCCGCGATGGCCGGGATCTACCGGCGCAGCGACCTGATGCTCAATCCCAGCCTGGCCGACAACATGCCCAATTCCGTGCTGGAAGCCTGGGCCAGCGGCGTGCCGGTGGTCAGCACCAATGTCGGCGGCATTCCGCATCTGATCAGCGACCAGGTCACCGGCCTGCTGGTGCCGCCCGGCGACCATGCCGCCATGGCGCAGGCGATGCTGACCGTGCTGCGCGACCGGGAGCTGGCCAAAGCACTATCGTCGGCCGGCCTCGACGAAGCCCGCCGCTATACATGGAACAATGTCGCGCCTTTGCTGATGGCGCAATACCGCCGCGTGCTGAAGCGTCCGCCGGCCTTCGGCTACACGGCGCTGGTGTCCTCGCTGCTGTTCCCCGTGCATGAGCTGCTCAAGCGGCACCGCAGCGTCGCCCTGCGGCGGCGCATGGAGCACACCCAGTGGTGGCCGCAGGCGCAATTGCAAGAATTGCAGCTGCAGCGCCTGCGCGCCCTGCTGCTGCATGCCTCCGAGCACGTGCCGTATTTCCGCCAGCTGTATGCACGCATCGATTTCGACGCCAGCCAGGTCAGGGACTTGAGCGCGCTGCGCCGCCTGCCCATCCTGAACAAGGCCGACATCAACGGCGGCCGCGACGACTTCATCGCCGACAACGCCGGTCCGCTGCAGCGCTTCAACACGGGCGGCTCCAGCGGCGAGCCACTGATCTTCTACCAGGGCAAGGAGCGCGTCAGCCATGACGTCGCCGCCAAGTGGCGTGCCACGCGCTGGTGGGGCGTCGACATCGGCGATCCCGAAGCCCTGATGTGGGGCTCGCCGATCGAGCTCAACGCGCAGGACCGCTGGCGCAGCCGCCGCGACCGGCTGCTGCGCAGCCTGCTGTTGCCGGCGTTCGATCTGTCCGCCGCGCGGCTGGATGACTATCTGGACAAGTTGCGGCGCCAGCGTCCGGCGATGCTGTTCGGCTATCCGTCTGCCATGTGCGTGCTGGTGCGGCACGCGCAGACGCGCGGCGTCAAGCTGGACGGACTGGGCGTCAAAGTCGTGTTCGTCACCGCCGAGCGCCTGTACGACGAGCAGCGCAGCCTGCTGGAGAATGCGTTCGCCGCGCCGGTCGCCAACGGCTACGGCGGCCGCGACGCCGGTTTTCTCGCCCACGAGTGTCCGGAAGGCGGGCTGCACATCACGGCCGAAGACGTGATCATTGAAATCGTCGATGCGCAGGGCGCGCCGGTGGCGCCGGGTGACAGCGGCGCCATCGTCGTCACCCACCTGGCCAGCGCGGATTTCCCGTTCATCCGCTACGCCACCGGCGACGTGGGCGCGCTTGACACCCGCCAGTGCCCATGCGGACGCGGCCTGCCCTTGCTGAAACGGGTCGAGGGCCGGGTCACCGATTTCGTCGTCGCGCTCGACGGCACCGTCATGCACGGTCTGGCGCTGATCTACGTGCTGCGCGACCTGCCGCAGGTACGCGCCTTCAAGATCATCCAGGAAAGCCTGGAACTCACCCGCGTGCTGCTGGTGAGCGTGGACGGCTTGCCGCAGGCCGTGCACCTGAGCATCGTCAGCCAGTTCCGCGCGCGCCTGGGTGCGACGGTAAGCATATCGATCGAGGAAGTAGCGGAGATTCCGGCGGAAGCGTCCGGAAAACACCGTTATGTCGTCAGTAAAATCGCCGCCAAATAAAGAGATACCAACATGCCTATACTTGCCTATGCCGTCGTGACTTTGTTGCTGGCGATCACGCTCTACACGCTGCACAAGCTGCGGCGCGTGCACATCCTGCTGCACGATTTCCGCGACCAAAGCCGCAACGACCAGGTCGGCATGTTCCGGCAACTGGAGGCGCTGCAAGGCCTGTACATCGAGCTGGACATGAAGAAAAGCCTGCCGCCGACGCGCGGCTGGGCGGCGTCGCCGGACTTCCTGCTGGAAGTGGCGCGCCAGGCGCGCACCATGCCCGGCGCAACCGTGGTTGAATGCAGCAGCGGCACGTCGACGCTGGTGCTGGCCCGGTGCATGCAGCTGAACGGCGCCGGCAAGGTCTACAGCCTGGAGCACGACGCTCATTTCGCCGCGCAAACCCGCGCCCAGTTGCGCCGGCTCGGCCTGCAGGAATGGGCGCAGGTGGTCGACGCGCCCTTGCAGCCTTACAATCTGGATGGGCAGTCGTGGCCCTGGTATGACCTGTCCGGATTGCCTACCCAGCTGAATATCGACCTGCTGGTCATCGACGGCCCGCCGCTGGCCACGCGCACGCTGGCGCGCTATCCGGCCGGCCCCTTGCTGTTCCCGAAGCTGAACGCCGGCGCCGCCGTCTACCTGGACGACTCGGCACGTCGCGATGAACAGTCGATTTTGCGGCGCTGGCAAGAAGAATTCCCAGCGCTGGCGCAATCGGCCAGCAGCTGCGAGAAAGGCTGCGCGGTGCTGCGCAAGTCCTAGTGTTCCGCCACGATCGCCCGCACCATCCGGGTTTCTTCCGGATGTTGCAGCTGGTAGCGGTCGCGTCCCATGTGTCCCTGCGCGAGGTGGGCGGCGATGGTCGCTGGCGTCAGCTCCACGCCAAAGTCGTCCGGCACGCCGGCGCCGTCTCCGAACATGCGGCTCAATATCATCTGCCCGACATTCTTGCGGTAGTGGGATGGTTCCCAGTAATACACCATGTCCGGCCTGCTGCTAACCTGCGGTATCGACTCCGTGGTCACGCTGTTGAACCCTGAAAAATCGTAAATCCTTACGTCGCAGCCGCGCGCGCGGTGCCGGGCGCCGAGATCGGCCAGTTGCGTCTGCCAATTTTCCAGTTCCGGCCACTTGCCGGCCCAATACAAGGCGTCGCTGGTCATCGCATGGGTGGGGTTGACGTACAGCCGCACGCTGGTCCCTCCACGGCATAGCCCGGCCACGCTGTCGTCCAGCGCCTGCATGGCCTCGGCCGTCGGGCCGGTGCCGCGGATGTATTCCCGCACGCGCGGCACGATGGCGGTCTTGGTCCCGCCCCAGCCATCGATACGTTCGCGCATGCAGACGTCGTCGCGCTGGCCTTGCAGAGCAAGACTGGAGCGGCAATTGCCGCTGAACGTGCCCTTCAGCAGACGGATCGAATCGGCCGTCATGTCCAGCGTGACCGCCCGTTTAAGGTTGAGCAAGGCGCGCCGCCACAGATACAGCGGCCCCTTGGCCACCAGCTCGCGGTCGAAGTCGGTATTGCCGATCTCCATCGAGAAGGACGGTGCGTCGATGCCCCACGCCACGGCTTTCAGGTTGCCCACGGTCGCCGCATGGCGCACCATCGCCATGGCGTCGCTGAGGGAGGCGCCGGACAGGGCGCCGTTGAACACCTCCTGTCCGGCAAACGCGGCGATCCCGGTCGGCAGGCCCAGCTCAGTGCGAGAATTGCCGACATAGACGATCGCGGGCTTGAATCGCGCCAGCGCATAAGTCTTGCCCCAGGCGCTGAGCCGCTCCCGGCCCGGCTGCATGCGCTGCAGCTCCGGCGTGTTCCATTGATGGATCAGATAGGGATCCAGTTGATAGTTGAGCGCCGCCACCGTGCCGATCACCGCCGCGCTGCAGGCGACCAGGATCGTCACGTAGCTACGCCATTCCGCGTTCGAGTGTGTGCTCATGATCAGAATTGAAAGTATAGGAATTCGCTGACCCGGTTCATGCTGAACACGCAGCCCAGGAACAGCAACGAGAACGCCAGGCTCCACGCCATGCGCGGACGCCAAGCCCACAGCAGGCTGCCCTTGCGATGAAAGATCTGTTCGACGCAGGGCGCGTAATGGCGGAAAATTTCTTGCGTATTCGGCGCGACGAACGCCAGCAACATCGCCAGCAGCAATACCGGAATGCCGGCGCCGCTGAAATCGATCCAGCGTATGCCGGTGAAACTGGCGTGCGCCGGCAGATACGCCGCGTAGGCGGTCAGGCCGTGCGGCAAGGCCAGCCCGTTGGCACCCACCATGCCGCTCAGGACGCCGCCGGCCGTTTCCAGGTCGGGCGCGCGGAACACCACCCACGCGGCCAGCACCGCCAGGAAGGTCAGCGCCCTGCCCCACAGGCGCGGCGCCCGCTGGCCGACGAGTGCGGTCCAGCCCTGGTGCGCGACCAGATACAGGCCGTGCAAGCCGCCCCAGACGACGAACGACCAGCCGGCGCCGTGCCACAGGCCGCCCAGCAGCATGGTCAGCATCAGGTTGCGGACGCGGCGCGCGGCGCCATGGCGGTTGCCGCCCAGCGGCACGTATAAATAGTCGCGCAGGAAACGCGACAGCGTCATGTGCCAGCGCCGCCAGAACTCGGCGATGTTGGCCGCCTGGTACGGCGAATTGAAGTTCAGCGGCAGCTTCACGCCGAACAGCCGCGACAGGCCGATCGCCATGTCGGAATAGCCGGAAAAATCGAAATATAGCTGGAACGCATAGGCCAGCGCGCCTATCCACGCCTCCACCAGCTGCGGATGCGCGCCCGCCGCGAACACCGGCGCGACCAGCGTCGACAGCGGATCGGCCAACAGCACCTTCTTGGCCAGCCCCATGACGAAAATCGACAGGCCGACGGCAAAGTCTGCCGCATGCAGGCCGGGACGCTGCTCGAATTGTGGCATCATCTCCTTGTGGTGCAACACCGGCCCCGCGATCAGGTGCGGGAAATAGCTGACGAACAAAGTGTAATGCCAAAACCTGTATTCGCCGGCCAGGCCGCGATAGCAATCGACCAGGAATGCGATCTGCGTGAAGGTGAAGAAGGATATGCCGATCGGCAGCACCACCGCCCAGCCATGCAGATGCGTGTGCGCCAGCGCGTTGACGCTGTCGAGGAAGAAATTGGCGTACTTGTAGTAGCCCAGCAGCAGCAGGTTGGCCGTCAGAGCAAGCACCAGCCAGCGCTTGCGGTTGGCGGGCGTCGCCGCGACGATGCGCCGCGCCGCCAGGTAATTGAAGACGATGGACGCCATCAGCAAGGGCAGATAGCGCACGTCCCAATAGCCGTAGAAGAACAGCGAGGCCAGCGCCAGCCAGCCGGTCGCCCAGCGCGGCCGCCAGCGCGCCAACACCGCATACCCGGCCAGCACCAGCGGCAGGTACAGGAACAGGAAGCTGAAGGAATTAAACAACACGGCAAGCCTCCTGCTGTTGCACCTCGGTGTAGCAGGCGACGATCTGCTCGGCCACCCGTTGCCAACTGTAGCGCTCGACCAGCGCCCGCACGGCTGCGCGCTCGGGCGGACGCTCGGCCAGCTGCGTCAGCGCCAGCCGCATACCGGCGCTGTCCTTCCAGCGCAGCTGCTTCAGTGCAAAAGCGCTGTCGGGCAGGCTGAGCGCGCTTTCGTCGGTCATGACGACCGGCGTGCCGGCCGCCAGCGCCTCCAGCACCGATAGCGGAAACACCTCGCCCTGGCTGGGCAGCGCCAGTACCGAGGCGGCGGCATAGGCGCTGGCCAGCAGCGGATCGGCATGGTCCAGCTGTCCCAGCCAGCGCACGCGCGGCGTCGCCAGCAGCTGCTGCAGATAGCCCTGGTGCTGGCGCTGGGCTCGCCCTATCAGCACCACCGGCAAGCCGGTGCCGGCCAGGGCCTGCAGCAGTCCCAGCTGATTCTTGTACGGGGAAATCGCCCCGACCATCAGCACGAAGGGGCCGCTCAGGCCGGTATGCTGGCGAAACTTGTCCGGCTGGGCGTCGAAGAAATGCGGGCTGATGCCATTTGGCAGCACGCGTACTTTTTCCCTCGGTGTATGGAATGCGCGGACGATGGCGTCCCGCTCGGCCGCGCCCAGCGCGATCACCAGCTGCGACAGCTGCAGCGCGCGCTTGATCTGCGCGTAGCTGGTTTGCACGTTCCAGCCGGTGATCCTGCCGGCCAGGCGATCGGCCAGGCGCGCGCGCATGCCGTCCAGCCGGCTCCAGCCGGGAGACAGCACGGCCGACAGGACCAGCGGCACGCCCAGCTCCGCCGCCAGCTCCACCAGTCGGTGGTTGCCGTTGATGGCGGAGAACACATGGATCAGATCGAACTGATCCAGCCGCTGCCGGTTCGGATCGACCAGTTCCACCCGCAAGCCGGGCACCGACAGCCGCTGCAACGCCGCGATGGTCGAACTTACCTGTATCTGCAAGCCGCCCTCGCGCTGGAACAGCATCGGATAGGAGAGGATGCCCACGCGCATAAATGATCCTTTACGGTAGTTTGCCGAGCAAGGCCAGCGCCTTGCGCCCGGCCAGCGTGCATTCGGCGGCCAGCTCATGTTGGAAGAACAGGATCGCCGCCAGCCACGGCAGCAAGGCGCACAGCGCCGCGGCCAGTAGTTGCGGCAACGGATGCGTCAATGAAAACGGCTGCCAGGCCATCAAGCCCAGCGGCCCCGCCAGGCTGACGGCGGCGACCAGCGCGCTGCGGCGCACCGCGCTCAGCAATGCAGGGAACTGCAGACCGGTCAGCCGATGCAGCGTCAGCCAGGTCCAGCCGCTGCGGAAGACGGCACCGACCACCACCGCGAACGCCACCCACTTCAAACCGAAAGGCGCCGCCAGCAGCACAGCCACGACGCGCACCGGCACCGACAAGGCGTCCAGCCTGGCTTGCGCGCCGACCTCGCCCATCGCCACGAACAGGTAGCGCGACATGCTGAACATGCTATACAAGGCGCTCGATACGCAGATGATGCGTATCAAGGGTACGCAGGCATCCCACTGGTCGCCGTACAGCACACGCACCACGGCCGGTGCCATGATCGCGACGAAGCCGAAAAACGGCCAGGCCAGCGCGGTCACGTAGCTGATGGTGGTCAGGTAGGCTTGCCGCAAGTCCTGGCCGGAGCGCGCCTGCGCTGAAAACAGCGGGAAGATCACCGGCGAGATCGCGCTGGTCACCAGCTGGTTGAAGACATTGATCACACCCTGCGCCTTGCCGAAAATGCCGACTTCCGCCACGCCGATCATCTTGCCGACGATCAGGTCCGGCGCAGCCACGCCCAGCTCGTCGGCAACGCTGCCGGCGGTGGTGATCGAGCCGAACGACAGGATGCGCCCCATGCCGCGCCGCGCCGGCAGCCAGGGCAAGCCCTGCGGCCGACAGCAGATGCTGGCCAGCAGCGACGCCGCGGTTCCCGCCACCGCGCCCCACACCAGGCTCAGATAGCTGTAGCCGGCCAGCGCCATGCCCACCGAGCACGCCAGCTGGGCCAAAGTGCTGCAAGTGTTGATCGTGAAAATCGACGAGAAGCGCATCTGCCGCCGCAGATAAGGCAAGGCCACGGAACTGAACGGTATCAGCAGGAAGTTGATCGACAGCAGTTGCAACACCGTGCTCAGGCGCGGGTCGTGGTAGAACCGCGCCGCCACGCCGCTGCCGCCGAGGATCACAGCGGCCAGCAGCCAGGCGACGAAGATGCTGGTGCCGAGCGCGGCGCGCAGCTTGTCCTCGGTCAGGTTCTTCTCCTGGATCACGTAGGGGCCGACGCCGAAATCACGCACCGCCTGCGCCAGGCCCGCCAGCACGGCGCCGACCGAATAGACGCCGATCTCGGCCGGCGTCAGCAGTCGCGCCAGTATCATCGTGCCGACCGTATTGAGCAGCAGCAGCGTGTATTTCTCTGCAAACGAGACGGCGAAGGATAGACGGGCGCGCATCAGATCAGACCATCGTAAAACGCGTGCACCAGCTTGCCGACCACGGCGGTGCTGTAGCGCTCCACCGCCTCGGACCTGCCCTGCCGCCCCAGCCTCGCGCGGCGCTCCGGGTCGGCCAGCAGCCGGGCGATGATGGCCGCCGCCACCGGCACGTCGTCCGCCGGCACCAGCAGGCCGCCGCCGCTGTCGCGCAGGATGTCTGCGCTGCCGGGCACGTCCGTGGCGACCACCGGCACGCCGCAGGCCATGGCCTCGATGGTGGCGATGCCGAAACCCTCGTTGCGGCTCATCAGGACATGCAGGTCCAGCGCCGGCAGCAAGGTTTCAACCGCCGGCACAAAGCCGGTGAACACCACGTAAGGCGCCACGCCCGCCAGCCTGGCCTGCTCGCGCAACATCGCTTCCAGCGGCCCGCTGCCGGCCATCAGCAGATATAGATGCGCATATTGGCGCCGCAGCAGGATGAACAGTTCCAGCAGCAGCGCGGGGCGTTTTTGAACCGACAGGCGCCCGACCGCGCCGATCACCAGAGCGTCCGGCGGCAGGCCCAGGCGCTGCCTGGCCGCGTCGCGCAGCCCGGCCGACGGCTGGAACCGCTCGGTGTCGACCGAGTTCGGTATCACCGCCAGCCGCGCGGATTCCGGCAGGTAGGGCCGATAGATCGCCATGAAATGCGCCAGCGCCGACGGCGACACCGCGTACACGCCGCGCACGGCGGCAAAGGCCTGGCGCAGCAGCGGCTGGTGCCAGGCGCTGATGTCGGCCGGCGGGAAGGCGTTGTGCACGCTGAGCACCGCCGGCAGCCGGCAATGCCGGGCCAGCCACAGCACCGACGCGCCGTAATTGGTCCAGCACAGGGCCACGTGCACCAGGTCCGCCCGGAACGCCTTCAACCGGTGCGCCGCCCACAGCCGGGAACGCAGCAGGTTCCAGCGCCGCCATTGCCACTGCTCGAAGAACGCGGGCGGGTCGAATTCCGCCAGCGGGATCTGCTCGCCGGCCAGTTGCGCGGTCCAGGCGTCGAAGCCGACAAAACGCCGCAGCGCCAGGCTGCCGCTCACGCCGGCCGATCGCAGATAGCGCACTTCCTGCGCCATGCGCAGCTCCATGCCGCCCAACTCGCCGGAATAGCTGGTCATCAGGACGTGCTTGCCGGGCCGGCGCCGGCCCAGCCGCGATTCGAAAAAGTAGCCGCGCAGATAGGCCAGCTCCCAGCGATGCTGGAACAGCCGGTCGGCATCGCCCAGCACACGGGCGCGCAGGTATCCGGCGCACTCCTTCAGGTAGCGCAGCTGCATCCAGCGCGGCACCCCCAGCCATTCGGGGAAGGTGCCCGGACTGTCCTGGCGATACTTGCCGCGGCCGAAACGCCACGCCTTTTCCAGCACATACTCGGTGCTCAGCTGATGCGCGCGGATATGATGGGCAACGCGGGCCGACTTGCAAAACCACGAACGGTAGCCGGCCTGGCCCAGCCTGCGGGTCAGCTCGGTTTCGCTGCCCATCGCATAGGCGCCGCCGTTGGGGCCGATCGACGTGTCGTAGCGGTAGCCGGCTTCGAACACCGAGCGCCGGATCGCCATGTTGGCACCCCACACGAGGCCGGGGAATACCGGACCGTCGGGCAACGCGGCCGATGTCAAGCCATAGGTCAGGCCGGTCGGCACCAGGCGCGGCAGCCACTCCGGCGGAGGTTCCGCCCAGTCCGGCTCGATGGCGCCGCCGAACACCGCGTACTCCGGATGGGCGTTGGCGCAACCCTGCCACTGCACCAGCCAATCGGACGCCGGCGTCGCGTCGTCGTCGCTGAACACGAACAGCTCGTCGGCTGCCGGCCCGGCTTCGCGCAGCAGATATTCCAGCGCCAGGTTCAGTGCCGCATTCTTGCCGGCGATCGGCGTGTGCAGCAGGCGCAGCGGCAAGCACTCCGCGTACGAGCTGACCAGCGCGGCGCTGCCGTCGTTGCTGCCGTTGTCGACCACCAGCACGCGCCAGCCGCCGGCGGGTGCCTGCAGGCGACAATAAGCATCCAACACTTTCGGCAATGTCGAAGCGCCATTGCAGGTGGCCATGAGAACGGTCAACAAGGGCGCATCTCCTGTGTCCTATGATTGCAGCTGGTCAAAAATCCAGTGTAATGACAGGCTCAGATAGTTCGTTGAGCCACATCAACGAGTGCCCTCAACCATGCGCGACATCCTGATTACCCTGATTGTTTTCTCCAGCCTCCCGTTCATCTTGCGCAATCCCGTCAACGGCGTCCTCATGTGGGTGTGGATCAGCGTGATGAATCCGCACACGCAAGGCTGGGGTTTCGCCACCACCTTCCCGTTCGCCTTCATCATCGCGGTGGCCACGCTGTTCAGTTTTGCCATCTCGCGCATGCCGAAGACGCTGCCGGTGTCGGGCATCACCTTCGCCCTGATCGGGCTGATTTTGTGGATGAATGTGACCACGCTGTTCGCCATGTTCCCGGTGTCGGCCTACCCGCAGTGGGGCAAGGTGATGAAGATCATGCTGATGAGCGTGGTGACCATGATGGTGATCCGCAGCCGCGAGGATATCCAGCGCTTCATGTGGGTGCTGACGCTGTCGCTCGGCTACTACGGCGTCAAGGGCGGCATCTTCACCATCCGCAGCGGCGGCGTCGACCGCGTGTGGGGACCGGAAAGCACCTTCATCGCCGACAACAACGCCATCGCCCTGGCGCTGATCATGACCATACCGCTGATGCGCTATCTGCAGCAGCGCAGCACCCAGCGCTGGGTGCGCCACGGCATGACCGCCATGATGTTGCTCAGCGCGCTGGCCGCGCTGGGCTCGTATTCGCGCGGCGCGCTGCTGGCCATCGGCGCCATGGTGATGTTCATGTGGATGAAGGGCCGGCACAAGATGCTGGGCGGACTGCTGATCGCGCTGCTGACTCCGCTGGCCTTCCTGTTCATGCCGGATCGCTGGAGCGAGCGCATGGACAGCATCAATACCTACCAGGCCGACGAATCCGCGCTGGGCCGCATCAATGCCTGGCATATGGCGTGGAACCTGGCCAAGGACCGCTTCTTCGGCGGCGGCTTCGAGATCGCCGAGCCCCTGACCTTCTTCCTGTACGCGCCGAATCCTGCCGATATCCACGCCGCCCACAGCATCTATTTCCAGGCGCTGGGCGAGCACGGCTTTATCGGACTGGGGCTGTACCTGCTGCTGCTGGCCGCGACCTGGCGTTCGGCGTCGTGGATCATCCGCCACGCCCGCCAACAGCCCGACCTGGAGTGGGCCGAGCAGCTGGCGACGATGATACAGGCCAGCTTTATCGGCTTCGCCGTCGGCGGCGCCTTCCTCAGCCTGCTGTATTTCGATGTGCCCTACTATTTGATGGCCGCCATCGTCGCCACCCGGCTGCTGGTGGCGCAGCAGCAAGCGACCGCCGCGCCCGCGCGCATGCCGGCCCTGGCGGCGCGGAGCGCCACGGCGGAGGCGTCATGAACCGGAGGTTGTCGATCCTGATCTACCACCGTGTGCTGGCGCAGTCTGATCCCCTGCTGCCCGAGCTGCCCGACGTGCGGCTGTTCGACCGCCACATGGCGCTGGTCAGGCGCTGCTTCAACGTGCTGCCGCTGAGCGCGGCTGTGCGTCAGCTGCGGCAAGGGAACCTGCCTCCGCGCGCGGCCTGCATCACCTTCGACGACGGTTACGCCGACAACGCGGAATGCGCCCTGCCGGTATTGCAGCGCCACAAGCTGAGCGCCACCTTCTTCATCGCCAGCGACTACCTCGACGGCGGCCAGATGTGGAACGACGACGTGATCGCCTGCGTGCGCCACGCGCCGCCGGGCATGCTGGACATGTCGGCCCTGGGCTGCGGCCTGCTGCCGGTGCACACCATGCAGCAAAGGCAGCAGGCCATGGAGCGCCTGCTGGCGGCGCTGAAATACCTGCCGTACGCGCAACGCTTGTCATTGTCGAGGCAGATCGCGCCGCCGCGCGGCGGGCAGTTGATGATGCGCAGCGACCAGGTCCGCCAGCTGCTGGCGGCCGGCATGGAGATCGGCGCCCACACCAGTTCCCACCCCATCCTGTGCCGCCTGCCGGACACCGAGGCCGCCGCCGATATCGCCGCAGGGAAAGACAAGCTGGAGGCCATCACCCAGTCGCCCGTCACGCTGTTCGCCTATCCGAACGGCAAGCCCGACGCCGACTACGACCGGCGCCACGTCGCCATGATCGGCAAGCTGGGCTTCACCGCCGCCGTCACCACGGCGCCCGGCGCCGCCCATGCCGGCAGCGATCCGCTGCAACTGCCGCGCTACACGCCGTGGGAACAGGACCGCGCGCGCTTCCTGCTACGGCTGTGGGCGAACCGGCGGGCCTGAGCGGGCCAGCCATTGCTCAAGCATCATCAGCACCCACACCATGGTGCCGTGATAGGCGGGATGCTCGCTGACCAGGGTCCGCATCAGGCGGTCGATGAAGTCCGCGCGGACGATGCGGCGCCGCTTCAAATCGTTGAGGCTGTCGAACACCAGGCCGCGCAGGCCGGCATCCTGCTGCAGCCAGTGGCCGAACGGCAGGCCGAAGCCGTGTTTCTTCTTGCGCAGGATGGCCGGCGGCAGATAGCCGCGCAGCGCGCGCTTGAAGAAATACCGCAACCGCGTGCCGTTCAGCTTGTCGCGCGGCGACAGGCGCGACGAAAACGCCAGCATGTCGTCGCTAAGGAATGGAAACGCCACTTCGACACCGCCCAGCTCGCACGCCAGGCTGACCTTGCGCAGGTCGTTGTCGGCCAGCGTGTAGCGCAGGTCCAGCGTCTGCATGCGGTTGATCTGGCTCAGTCCCCGGCCTTTCCAGTAGCAGTCGTTCAACTGGCCGATCGGTCCGTCCTGGTCCACCGAAGCCAGGAAGCCGGGATCAAGGACGTCGCCGGCGCCGTAGCGCCGCAACAGATTGTAGGTCTCCAGCCGCGCCGGCATCGGCACCACAGCCTGCTCGACGTAGCTGCGGGCCTTGCGCAGCAAGCCCAGGTTGACCTTGCCGGCCAGTCCGAACAGCAAGGGCTCCAGCGCGACTTGCCGCAGCGCCGACGGCACCCGTTCATAGCGAGACAGCACGGCCTGGTGGGCGTAGCGCTCGTTGCCGCCGAACAGCTCGTCGCCGCCGTCGCCGCCCAGCAGCCGGCTGACGCCGTCGATGCGCGCCATGTTGGCGCAATAGTACGCGGGCACGGCGGAGGAGTTGCCGAACGGCTGATCCGACGCCGCCGCGATGCGCGGAATGGCGGCCGTCACGTCGCTCGCCGTCACGTAAAGCTCGTGGTGATCGGCGCCGAAGTGGCGCGCGGCGATGCGGGCGTATTCCATCTCGTCATAGCCGGCGACGTCGAAGCCAATCGAGTAGGTGCGCGGCGCGCTGCCGCTGACGTTGGCCAGCATGCCCGCCAGCGTCGAGCTGTCGGTGCCGCCGCTGAGGAAGGCGCCGGTGCTGGCGGTGCCGACCGCCTGCCGCACCGAACTTTCCAGCGTGGACAGGAATTGCTGCCGCAGTTCGGTAAATGGCAGCTGGCTGTCCTCGTGGTAAGCCATCTTCCAGTATTCGCCGCAGTGCAGCTTGCCTTGCCGGTAGTCCAGGTATTCGCCCGGCAGCAGCCGCCGCTGGCCGCGATAGATGCTGCGTGGCGCCGGGATCGTGTGGAAGTACAGGTAGTTGTAGATGGCCTGCGGATCCAGCGCGCTCACCGCCAGCGGATGCGCCTGCAATGCCGCGGCCGACGAGGCAAACAGCAAACCCTGCGCCACCTGCTGGTAATGCATGGTGTGCACGCCGCTGCGGTCGATGGCCAACAATACCTGCCCGGATTGCTCGTCCATCAGGCACACCGCGAACGCGCCGGACAGCGCGGCGCATGCCTGCGCGCCCTGCCGGCGCCACAGCACGCCGAAGCGCTCGGCCAGATTGTCGGCGTTGCCGTTCAGCGTGGGCCGGCCCCAGATCGCCACCAGCAGGCTGCCCTCGCGGTGCAGGCTGGCGCTGTCGGCCGCGGCCGCGACCGCCACGCCGCAGCGTTCGGCCGCCTCGATGCGCAGCGGGCTGGAATCAAAGCGCGACAAAGGCTCCGCCATGCCCACCAGCAGCTGCCGGGCCGGCTCGGCGCCATCCGATATCGATATATATCCGCACAAGCCGCTCATACCAGCACCTCCAGCGGCGCCGGATGGCCGAGGAACGCCGTCGGACTGGCCGTCAAACCGTAAGCGCCGGACTGGAAGACGACGACCAGGTCGCCGACGTCGGCACTCGGCAGCTCCATGCGGTCGGCCAGCAAGTCCAGCGGCGTGCACAGCGGGCCGACGATGCTGACCGTCTCGCGCGGGCCGCCCTGCATACGGTTGCCGATCGCCACCGGATAGTTCTTGCGGATCACCTGGCCAAAATTACCGGACGCGGCCAGATGGTGATGCAGGCCGCCGTCGGTGATCAGGAACGTCTGGCCGTGCGAGCGCTTGCGTTCCAGCACCCGGCACACATAAATGCCGCTCTCGGCCACGAGATAGCGCCCCAGCTCCAGTATCGGCTGGGTTTGAGGCGACGCTTGGCGCAGCAGCTGGAGCGCGCTGTCGAGGCCGTCCGCCACCGCCGCCAAGTCCAGTGCACGTTCGCCAGGGAAATATGGCACGCCGAAACCACCGCCTATATTCAGCATCCGCATCGGCACGTGCGCGTGTTCGGCCAGGCGGATGGCCAGCTGCACGGACAAGCGCTGCGCTTCGCAGATCGCCGCCGCCGACAGGTTTTGCGCGCCGCAAAACAGATGGAAGCCGTGAAAATCCAGCCCAAGCTGCTCCAGCCGCCGCAGCATCGCCGGCACGCGCGCGGCATCGACGCCGAACTGGCGGGCGCCGCCGCCCATTTTCATGCCCGCATGTTTCAGCTCGAAGTCCGGGTTGACGCGCACCGCCACGCGCGGCGTCATGCCGAGTTCGGTGCCGATGCGCGCGGCCCGCTCCATTTCCATCTCGGATTCCAGGTGCAGCAACACGCCGGCCGCCACCGCGCAGCGCAGCTCGGCGTCGCGCTTGCCCGGCCCGGCAAAGCTGATGCGGTCGGGCGCCATGCCGGCATCCAGCGCCACCTTCATCTCGCCGCTGGAGGCCACGTCGAAGCCGTCGACCAGCGCCGCCATCATCTGCACCAGCGCCGGCATCGGATTGGCTTTCACCGCGTAATGCAGATGCACGTCCGGTGGCAGCGTGCGCCGCAGCAGTTCCACGCGCGACACGATGTGGCTGCGTTCGTAGGCGTAAAACGGCGTGCATCCGACCCGCTCCGTCAGCCGCGTCAGCTGGACGCCGCCGATCTGCAGGCAGTCGTCCAGCAGCGGGAACTGGGTTTGCGCCGCGTGGCGCGGCAATTCGGCGACGGCCGCCATCACGACGCGCACCGTGCTTCAGCCATCTGATCGGCCAGCAGCTTGCGGTCTATCTTGCCGTTCGGATTGCGCGGCAGCGGCAAGTCGCGGACTTCGATCGCCGTCGGCATCATGTAGGCCGGCAAACCCAGGCGACAAGCGGCCATCAGCGCCTCGCCATCGATCGCGCCATCGGGCGGCGGGGCGACGATCAGCGTGATCGATTGTCCCAGTGTCGCATGCGCCACGCCGATCGCGGCAGCCTCCGCCACCAGGCCGGTGGCATACACCACCTCCTCCACCTCGGTCGGGCTGACGCGGTAGCCGGAAGTCTTGATCATCTCGTCGGTGCGGCCGATGAAATACAGATAGCCTTCCTCGTCGCTGCGCACCGTGTCGCCGGACCACACCGCCAGCTCGGCGACCGGCAGTCCGCCCAGGCGGTCCGGCAGCGGCCGGAAGCGTTCGGCGGTACGCTGGACGTCGTTCCAGTAGCCCATCGCCACCAGCGCGCCGCGGTGCACCAGCTCGCCCGGCTCGTTGGGCGCGCAGGGCGTTCCGTCCGGGCGCAGCACCAGTATTTCCGCGTTGGGGATGGCCTTGCCGATCGAATCGGGACGCAGGTCCAGCTGCTCCGGCGCCAGATAGGTCGAACGAAACGCCTCGGTCAGGCCGTACATCAGGTAGACCTGCGTGTGCGGCAGCGCCTTGCGCAGCGCCGCCAGCGTGTGACGCTGCATGGCGCCGCCGGAATTGGTGATGTAGCGCAGGCGCTGGGCGTGGCGCCAGTTCAGTTCCGCCAGCTGCATCCACAGCGGCGGCACCGCGGCCAGCCCGGTGATGCGCTCGTGATGCACCGCATCCAGCACGTCGCGCAGCAGCAGGTGGTTCAGCAGCACGGCGCAGGCGCCGACGGCAAACGCGGTGGTCAGCTGACTCAGGCCGTAGTCAAAACTCAGCGGCAGCACGCACAGGATGCGGTCTTCCAGATTGTTGCCCAGATAGCTGGAAACGCTCAGCGCTCCCGCCACCAGGTTGCGGTGCGACAGCACCACGCCCTTCGGCTTGCCGGTGCTGCCGGACGTGTACAGGATGGCGGCCACGTCGCTGTCGATGCAGGGATGCGGCGGCGCTGCCTGCGCCGAGCGCATGCACTCGCGCCAGGACAACATCTGCACGCCGTCCAGCGCGGGCAGCGTCTCCATCGATCCGATGACGATCACCTTGCGCAGCGCCGGGCAGCCCGCCAGGTCGGCGGCCAGCAGGTTCAGCCGCTCACGCGTGGTGACCAGGATGCGCACGCCGCAATCGGCCAGGATGTGGGCGACCTGCGCCGGCTTCAGCACCGGATTGACCGGCACGAACACCGCGCCCGCGGCGGCCGCGCCGAACATGGCCGCCACCGCCTCCTCGCGCTTCTCGGTGAACACCGCCAGCCGCTCGCCGCGGCCCAGACCGTTGTTGAGCCAGGCCCACGCCGCCGTTTCGATCATGTGCGCCAGCGCGTTGTAGTTCAGGCCGACGCCCTGGTAGCTCAGGGCCTGCCGCTCCGGCGCGCGTTGCGCCGACTGGAAAATAAATTGGTGAATTAACTGCGTCATGGAGGATCCCTTGGAAAGACTGCCCTCTATGATTGAGATAAATCGCCCGGCCGTTCTTGATGTTGGTCAAGCAGGGCCGCTGCTTGTGCTGGCTCAAACCCGCGTCGCCGCCGCCGGGGTCTAATTTCACTTCCGCTCACTTTTCCGCCTCCACGATGACTAATGGCCTGCGTCATACCTACGCCCAACTAGGCTGGCTGAATGCCATGCTGTACTGGCTCGGCCACGCGTTGGCGGCGGTCAGCGCCGGCCGCTGCGGACTGTATCGCTACCATTTCGTCGCCCAGTACATCGGCGACACGCCGCTGTGCGGCGAGCGCGGCCTCGATATCGACATCCGCGAGCAGCGCGCCGGCGAGACCTTGCCGGACGACTATCCGCGCCCCGCTTCCGTGGTGTGGCAACGCTATGCGCAAGGCGCGCAGAGCCTGGCCGCCTGGCGCAAGGGCCGGCTGGCCGGCTTCCTGTGGCTGGTGTTCGACGCCTATCAGGAGGACGAGGTCCGCGCGCAATACCGGCTCGCCTCCTCGCGCGCGGCCTGGGATTTCGACGTCTGGGTACGGCCGGAAGAACGCCTCGGCTGGGTGTTTCCGCGTCTGTGGGAAGCGGCCCGCCAACGGCTGCGCCAGCGCGGCGTGCGCTGGAGTTGCAGCCGCATCTCAGCTTTCAATCCCGCTTCGCTGCGCGCCCACGCGCAAATCGGCGTGGTCCGGCTCGGCGGCGCGGTCTTCCTGCGCTGCGGGCAATGGCAATGGATGTTCTCCAGCCTGGAGCCGCGCTTTCATTTTTCCCGCCACCCTTCCACTTTTCCACAACTGATGTTCGACACCAGCACGCTGGCCGACGTCGCCCCATAGGAGTCACCATGTCCCGTATCGACCAGGTCAGCCAGATCCTGCGCACCACACTCGGCCTCGGCGCCATGCCGTTGAAGGCGGACACGCCTTTGCTCGGCAGCCTGCCGGAACTTGATTCGATGGCGGTCGCCAACCTGATCCTGGCGCTGGAGATGCAATACAGCATCGCCGTCGAGGACGATGAAATCAGCGCCAGCCATTTCGCCACCGTCGGCACGCTGGCCGCTTTCGTCGAAGGCAAGCTGGCATGACGATCCACGCGCAGCGCGCCCATGCCTTGCCGTTTTTCCTGACGGCGGCGGTGGGGGAACGCTTTTGCCTGTATCACCAGCCCGATCCGGATGTCCCCGAGCGCGGCGCCATCCTGTACGTCCACCCTTTTGCCGAGGAACTGAACAAGAGCCGTCGCATGGCGGCGCTGCAGGCCCGTGCCTATGCCCGCGCCGGCTACGGCGTGCTGCAGCTGGACTTGTACGGTTGCGGCGACAGCAGCGGCGACTTTTCCGACGCCCGCTGGCACAGCTGGCTGGACGACCTGGCCTTGGGCTGGCAATGGCTGGCCCAGCGCGGCAGCGCGCCGCGCTATTTGTGGGGACTGAGGCTGGGCGCGCTGCTGGCCCTGCAGTTTGCCGCGCGCGCGCAACCGGCGCCGGCCGGCCTGGTGCTGTGGCAGCCGGTCATCAGCGGCCGCGCGCACCTGAACCAATTCATGCGCATGCAGAGCGCGGCGCGCATGTTCGGCGCCGCCCCACCTGTGCAGCCGGCCGATGGCGGCGATGCCGGCACCGAAGTCGCCGGCTACCGGCTGGCGCCGGAATTGATCGAAGCGATCAAGCAAACCGACGCATCCTTCGCGCCGCCGTGCCCGGTGCAGTGGCTGGAACTGGCGACGCCGCCGGCCCCGCCCGCGCTGCAACCGGCCTCGGCGCTGCTGATCGAGCGCTGGTCGCGCGCCGGCGCATACATCGACGCCTTTGCGCTGGACGGCGAACCGTTCTGGGCCACGCCGGAAATCACCGAGGTGCCCGGATTGCTGGCCGCCACGCTGAACGCCATGCCGGTGCTGGCGGAACGCTCATGAACTGGCAGCGCCGCGTGGTGCAGTTTACCTGCCACGATAGCTGGCTGGTCGGCGTGCTGCACCTGCCGGACGCGCCGCTGCCGCGCGGCCTGTTGATCGTCACCGGCGGCCCGCAATACCGCGTGGGCAGCCATCGCCATTTCGTGCTGCTGGCGGAACAGCTGGCCGCCGCCGGCATCCCCGTCATGCGCTTCGACTATCGCGGCATGGGCGACAGCGAAGGCGACCCGCGCGACTTTACGGCGGTAGACGACGACCTTTCGGCCGCCATCGGCCATTTCTTCAGCCTGCTGCCGGGGATGAAGGACGTTGTGCTGTGGGGATTGTGCGACGGCGCCACCGCCGCCGCCGGCTACGCGGCGCTCGACCGCCGGGTCGCAGGCCTGATCATGCTGAACCCCTGGGTGCGGACCGAACAAGGCCTCGCCCGCGTCACGCTGCGCCACTATTATGTGCGGCGGCTGCTGGACAAGGAGTTCTGGCGCAAGCTGGCCAGCGGCGCCGTCGGTGTCGGGCGCACGTTCAGCTCCTTTGTCCAGCTGGCCTCCGCCGCCCGCCAATCGCAAACGGCGTCGGACATGAATGTGCCCCAGCGCCTGTACCTGGCGTTGTCGCGCTATCGCGGCCCCTTGCTGATCGTCTTGAGCGGCGCCGACCTGGGCGCCAGGGAATTTTCCGCATTGCCGGCGCGGCATGCGCACTGGCGCAAGCTGCTTGCCGCGCCGCGCGTCCGCACGGAAACCATCCCGCAGGCCAACCACACCTTCGCCAGCAAGGCCTGGCGCGACGATGTCACGTCGTTGTGCAGAGACTGGATCGCATCATGGTGAAGCGCGTTCTGATGATCGCCTATCACTACCCGCCGATGTGCGGCGGCAGCGGCATCCAGCGCACGCTGGCGTTCACCCAGTATCTGCCGCAATTCGGCTGGCAGCCGCTGGTGCTGTCGGTGCATCCGCGCGCCTACGAGGACGTCGACGCCGGCCATCTCGACGGCCGGGTGCCGGTGCACCGCAGCTTTGCGCTCGACACGCAGCGCCACCTGGCCTTGCGCGGCCGCTATCCCGGCTGGCTGGCGCAGCCCGACCGCTGGATCTCGTGGTGGCTCAGCGCCGTGCCGGCCGGCTTGCGGCTGATACGCCAGTACCGCCCGGACGTGATCTGGTCCAGCTACCCGATCGCCACCGCGCACCTGATCGCGCTCAGCCTGCACCGGCTCAGCGGCATTCCGTGGGTCGCCGACCAGCGCGACCCCATGGTCGATCTCGACTATCCGCCCGACGTGCGCCGCCGCAACATCCATCACTGGATCGAGCGGCAGGCGGCGACGCGCGCCGCCGCCGTGGTCTGCACCACGCCCGGTGCCTTGCACGCCTTGGGGCAGCGTCATCCGCAAATGGACGGCAAGCGCATCGCGCTGATTGAAAACGGCTACGACGAAGGCAGCTTCATCGCGGCGGAGCTCGCGGCGCCGCGCCCGCCTGCGCCCGCCGGGCAGTTCCGCCTGCTGCACAGTGGCGTGATCTATCCGTCGGAGCGCGATCCGGCGCCGCTGTTCGCCGCCCTGGCCCGGTTGCAGGCCGACCAATACATCAACCCCGCCAGCTTCCGGCTGGTGCTGCGCGCCAGCGCCCACGACGACCATCTGCGCGACCTGATGCGGCGGCATCGCGGTGTCGCCGAACTGGTCGAACTGGCGCCGCCGCTGCCATATCGCGAGGCGCTGGCCGAAATGCTGGAGATGGACGGCCTGCTGTTGCTGCAGGCCGCCAACTGCAATGGCCAGATCCCGGCCAAGCTGTACGAATACCTGCGTGCCCGGCGTCCGTTGCTGGCCCTGACCGATCCGGCCGGCGACACCGCCGCCGCCCTGCGCCGGGCCGGCATCGACACCATCGGCAAGCTCGACAACGCGGCCGACATCGCCGGTTCGCTGATGCGCTTCCTGCGCCTGTGCCGCGAACGCAGGGCGCCGGTAGCTGCGCCGGCGCTGATCGCCAGCCACTCGCGCGGGGCCCGCACCGGCGAGCTGGCCACCCTGCTGGACCGTACCCTACATAAGGAGCAGTCATGAAACCTAGCCACTATCTACTCTGCGCGGCGCTACTGACGGCCGCGCATACCGCCATGGCGGCCGCCGAGGACTGCGGCACCTACGTCAAGCACGATCCCGGCGGCGACTACACCAATCCGGCCGACCGCGAAGGCCTGGTGGTGGTCGAGCAATACCATTTCACGCCGGAGGTCGAGCGCCTGGTGCGTGGCGCCACCGGTTCGCTGGGCGCCGACATCGGCTATGTGCTGGACCACTTCCCCAACCATCACCGCGCGCTGACCGCGATGACCAAGCTGTCGCTGCGCGACAAGAACCGCAAGCCCTACGGCGCCCACTACACGATCGACTGCTATTTCGACCGCGCGCTGCGCTTCCGGCCGGACGACGCGCGCGTGCACTCCATCTACGGCGGCTACCTGCTGGCGCTCGGGCAGAACGACGCCGCGCTGGAGCAGCTGCAGCAGGCGGCGAGCCTGGAACCGTCCAACGCCACGGCCTACTACAACCTCGGGCTGTTGTTCATGAAACGCAAGGACTATGACCGCGCGCTGGTCAACGCGCACAAGGCCTACGGCATGGGATTCCCGCTGCCGGGCCTGAAAAACCAGCTGGTGGCGGCCGGCAAATGGCGCGAGTCCGACTAGCTTTATTTCAAGCCGTGATGGTTCATCAAGTCGTACAAGGTCGGCCGGCTCACACCCAGCAATTCCGCCGCCCTGACGATATTGCCGTCGACCCGCGCCAGCGCCTGCACCATGACGCGGTACTCGGCCGCCTCGCGCGCCTGGCGCAGGTTGACTTTGGGCTCGTCGGCCGTGCTGTCCGGCAGCCCCAGGTCCTGCGGCGTGATTTGCGGCCCGTCCGCCATGATGACGGCGCGCCGCAGGCAGTTTTCCATCTCGCGCACATTGCCCGGCCACTGGTAGGATTCGATCGCCGCCAGCGCGTCCGGGCTGAAACTCAGTATCTGCCGCGACTCGCTGGCGCAGAACTTGTTCTTGAAATGGTGGGCCAGCAGCGCGCAGTCGCCGACGCGCTCGCGCAGCGGCGGTATCGACAGCACGATTTCGCTGAGCCGGTAATATAAATCCTCGCGGAAGCGGCCTGATTCGGCCAGCGCCTTCAGGTTCTGGTGCGTGGCGCAGACGATGCGCACGTCGATGCTGATCTCGCTGCGCCCGCCCACCCGCTCGATCACGCGCTCCTGCAGGAAACGCAGCAGCTTGGCCTGCAGCGGCAGCGGCATGTCGCCTATCTCGTCGAGAAAGAAGGTGCCGCCGTGTGCCAGCTCCAGCTTGCCCAGCGTCTGCCGCTGGGCGCCGGTGAACGCGCCCTTCTCGTAGCCGAACAGCTCGCTCTCCAGCAAATGTTCCGGGATGGCCGCGCAATTGATGGCGACGAAGCGCTTGTCGTGCCGTGGACTCAGGCGATGCACGCCGCGCGCCACCAGTTCCTTGCCGCTGCCGGAGTCGCCCAGCAGCATCACCGTGGCCGACGATGGCGCCACCCGCTCGACGCTGCGGCACACCCGCAACATGCCGGGATCGCGGCTGATGATGCCGGCCAGCGGCGAATCGGACTGGATCTGCATCATGCGCCGGTTTTCCTGCTGCAAGGCGTGCAGATAGAAGGCGCGCTCGATCACCAGGGCCAGCGTATCGGCGTCGAGCGGCTTCTGGTGGAAATCATAGGCGCCGGCGGCGATCGCCTTCAGCGCGTTGGCGCGGTCCTGGTTGCCGGACAACAGGATCACCTTGGTGTCCGGCGCGGCGGCCAGTATCTGCTGCAGCAGCGCCAGGCCCTCGGTGGCGCCGTCCGGATCCGGCGGCAGGCCGAGATCCATCGTCGCCACCGCCGGCTGATGGCGGCGCAGCTGCGCCATCGCAGATTCGCGGTCGTCGGCCACCACCACTTCGTAGGCGTCCAGGCTCCAGCGCAGCTGCTTTTGCAGGCCGGTATCGTCCTCTATCACCAGCAATTTTTGCTTGCCCATATACTCGTTACCTTATTGTTCAGGCCGCCGCAGCTTCCGCGTGCAGCGGCAAGATCAGCCGAAAAGTCGTGCCCAGCGACGGCGCGCTGCTCACTTCCAGTCGGCCGCCGATTTCCTTCGCATATTCCCGGCTCTCGAACACGCCTACGCCCATGCCGGCGGTCTTGGTCGATTCGAACGGCCGGAACAGCCGCTCGCGGATGAATTCCTCGCTCATGCCCTGCCCCGTGTCGCTCAGCTCGATCACGGCGAAGGCGTCGTTGCGCAACAGCCGCACCGCCACGCTGCCGTGGCGCGGCGTGGCTTCCACCGCGTTCTGGATCAGGTGGCCGATCACCCGCTCCAGCCGCTGGCGGTTGGCCAGCACCATCAACCCGGACGCGCGCAGGTCCAGCGCCGGGCGCGGCTCCAGCGTGGCGCACGCCTGCACCGTTTGCGCCAGCAGGCTGTCCAGCTGCAGCGGCGCGCAGGGATCGGGCGCGTCGTCGCGGCGCAATTTCAGCAGCAGCGTCTTCATCTTGGCCAGCGAATGCGACAGCGTCTCCAGCATGTCCTCCTGAAAGGCCGGATTGTTCTTGTGGCGCTCCGCGTTCACCAGCAGCAGCGACAGCTGCGACACCAGGTTCTTCAGGTCGTGCACGACAAAGGTGGACATCCGGTTGAACGATTCGAACTGCCGCGCCACCGCCAGGTTGTCGGCCGATTCGCGATGCGCGAGGTAGCTGGCGGCCTGGCTGCCGGCGATCTTGAGCACGTCGCGCACCTCCCAATTCATCAGCTGTCTGGTACGCGGTTGCGCCAGGCAGACAAAGCCGAACAGCCGGCGCTCCAGCATCAGCGGCACCACCAGCCACATGCGCTCGTCGCCGGCCAGCCAGGCCGGCGGCGGCAGGCCGCCGTAGCGTTGCGGCGCGTCGCGCCATTCCTGCAGGTCGATCACCCAGCCGCGCGAGGCCAGCACGCCGCACAGCGCGCCGCCGGCCGGCTCGGCGTTCTCCGGCAGCGGCATGTTCCAGCGCGCAACGGCCTGATAATGCGTCTCGTCGCGGCGCAGCCACAAGATGCCGGCCGGACTTTCCACCAACTCGGCCACGGCCTGTATCGCCCGTTCCGGCAGCACGTCGCCGTGCTCGCCCAGCGCCCGCGTGAAGCGCTGCCATTCCTGCCGGTAATCGTAATGGCCCTGGTAGAAATGCTTGCTGATGAAGACCTTCAGGCGCGCGCGCATGGTGCCGGAAAACAGCACGCCGGCCAGCAGCAGCCCGGCGCCGAACAGACAGGCCTGCTGCATCAGCGTGCCCCACACGCCGCCGATGAAGCGCAGGTACCAGGCGCTGGCCGCCATCGCCCCCAGGTACAACGCCGAACCGAGCAGCGCAGCCGAACGGAACATGATCTGGCGCGACAGCTGCAGGCCCGCCGTCCACGCCGGGTTGCGCGCGATGGCCACCGCCAGCAGCGGCGCGCTCAAGGCGTTGACGGCGCCGCGCGCGGCCCAGATATCTTCATTGATGCGGCGGAACAGCAAGGCTTCGCTGTACAGGTAGAAATCGTAGGCGAACAAGGCGCCGATGCCGAGGCAGGCGAACTTGATGCCCCAGCGCGCATTGTCCGGCGTGTCCCGGTACAAATGCTCGACCAGCAGCATGCCCAGCACCGCCAGCCCGAGCCGGATGGCGATCACCGCCAGCATGTGCCGGCCATAGCCCGCCGCCAGTTCCAGCGCCGCCAGCGCGGCCACGGCGATCAGCCAGGCCCGCTGGCGCCAGCCGGCGCCGGCCAGCACCAGCAGCAGGACCAGCCATGCCGCCGTGCGCAAGGCCTCCAATGCGTTGACGCCGGCCGCCGCCGCGCCGGCCCAGGCGGCGGTCAGCAGGCAGGCGCCGCCGAAGGCGCCGGCATGGCGCCGCTTGCGCCAGCCTCCGCGCAGCAGCAGCGAGGCCAGGATCAGATACGCCAGCACCGCACAACCATGACTGATGGCGGAAACCTGCTGCCAGGTCATCAACGGCTGCCCTTTCCAAACAACACCACCTGCACCGTATCGAGCAGTATCAGCAAATCGAGAAACAGGCTGTTGTTCTTGACGTAGTACAGGTCGTATTGCAGCTTGCGCACGGCGTCGTCGACCGAGGCGCCATAGCTATAGCGCACCTGCGCCAGCCCGGTGATGCCGGGCTTGATGCTGTGGCGCACGTTGTAATAGGCGATCTCGCTGCACAGCTGCTCGACAAAATAAGCCCGCTCCGGGCGCGGGCCGACAAAACTCATCTCGCCCTTGAACACATTCAGCATCTGCGGCAATTCGTCGATGCGCAGTTTGCGTATCCAGTGCCCGACGCGGGTGACGCGCGGATCGTTGACCGACGCCCATTTCGGTTTGCCGTCCTGCTCGGCATCGAGCCGCATGCTGCGGAACTTCAGCACCTTGAACAGCCGGTTGTCGCGCCCCACGCGCTCCTGCTGATAAAACACCGGCCCGCCGTCCTCGAGGCGGATCGCCAGCGCGGTCAGCAGCATGATGGGCAGCGAGGCCAGGCAGATGGCGCCACTGGCCACCAGGTCGAAGGCGCACTTGACCGCCGCCCGCAACAAGCTCTGGTCGAAACCGCCACCGAAAATCAGGTAGCTGGGCTGCAGCGAATCGATGCGGATCTGGCAGGCCTCGCGCTCGAAGAAGTTGGCGGCGTCGGTGACGGGCACACCGCCCAGCGCACACTCCAGCAGCTGGCGCACCGGAAACGCGCCGTTGCGGCGGTCGCCGACCGAGACCACGATTTCATCGGCCGCATAGCGCCGCGCCAACGCCAGCAGCGACAGGTCGGCCGGCAGCAGCATGGCCGGCGGCACGCTGGAGAGCTCGCCCGCCACCGGCACGAAGCCGACCACCTTGAACTGGTGGAAGCCGACGCTGGACGCCGCCAGCTCCCAGCATTGGCGCGCGGTGGCGCCGTCGCCGATGACGATCAGCCGCTGCTCCATCATGCTCGACTGCGCCGAGGTGAACACCAGCAGCCGCGCCAGCAGCACCGCCGCCCCGCCCAGCAGGAACACCACGATGCCGAGCCGGCCGAACTGCGCCTCGGGCACCATGCTCGCCAGCAGGTTCAACAGGCCGAAGCCCAGTACAAACGACGGCAGGATGCGCAGCAAGGTGCTCTTGATATCCTCCCTGGACTGGTTGTGCTGGTACATGCCCAACGTGCCCATGCTCAGCACGACGACCAGCGCGAACGCCAGCGCCGGCAGGTACAGCTGGTCGGCGCCGTGTCGACCCTTGAGCCACAGCGGCGCGCTGGCGACCGCGGCCGTCAACAGCACCAGCAACTCCAGCAGCAACAGCATGAAGGCTATCTTGGACACATAGTGGTGGAATATCCTGATCACAATCTCTCTCCTGCGCCTGGGAACCGTTGTAACTAAGCGGCGTAACCAAGATGATGCTGAACAGTCGGAGCGCACGTGTTGAGCCGCCACAATCGCTGTACAGTTCTGCCTCAATACGGCGAAAAACAGCGCATATATGACGCGCTCATGACAAATGGTCTATAGTCATGGTTCTTTACCGTATCCAACACGTAATCATGAAATTTGACGTCGCAATTGTTGGCAGTGGACTGGCCGGTTTGTCGGTCGCCCTGCATCTGGCCGAAACGCGCACCGTCGCGATCATTTCCAAGCGCGCGCTGCTGGACGGCGCCAGCAACTGGGCCCAGGGCGGCATCGCCGCCGTGCTCGATTCCGGCGACAGCCACACCCAGCACATCGACGACACGCTGATCGCCGGCGGCGGCCTGTGCGACGAGAGCGCCACCCGCTTCATCGTCGAGCACGGCCGCGAAGCGATCGAATGGCTGATCGAGCAAGGCGTGCCCTTCACCCGCGACGAATCGGCCGAGATGGGATTCCACCTGACCCGCGAAGGCGGCCACAGCCAGCGCCGCATCATCCACGCGGCCGACGCCACCGGCCACGCGGTGCAGGTCACCTTGGAAGAAAAGGTGCGCGCCCATCCGAACATCACCTTGTTCGAACATCACTGCGCGATCGACCTGATCACCTCGGACAAGCTGCATCCTGTCAAAAAAGGCAACGCCCAGCCCAAGTGCTATGGCCTGTACGTGCAGGACGAGCTCAGCGGCCAGGTCCACACCTTCGCCGCAGAACACACGGTGATGGCCACCGGCGGCGCCGGCAAGGTCTACCTGTACACCACCAATCCGGACACCGCCAGCGGCGACGGCATCGCCATGGCCTGGCGCGCCGGCTGCCGCGTGTCCAACATGGAGTTCATCCAGTTCCATCCGACCTGCTTGTACCACCCGTACGCCAAGTCCTTCCTGATCACCGAAGCGATACGCGGCGAAGGCGGCGTGCTCAAGCTGCCGCCGGAAGCCGGCGCGGCCGCAGGTTTCCGCTTCATGGTGGCCCACGACGAGCGCGCCGAACTGGCGCCGCGCGACGTGGTGGCCCGCGCCATCGACTTCGAGATCAAGAAGCGCGGCCTCGACTATGTGCACCTCGATATCAGCCACAAGCCGGCCGAGTTCCTGATCGAGCACTTCCCGACCATCTACGCGCGCTGCCTGGAACTGGGCATCGACATCACCAAGCAGCCGATTCCCATCGTGCCGGCCGCGCACTACACCTGCGGCGGCGTGGTCACCGACCTGATGGGCCGCACCGACCTGCCCGGCCTGTACGCGGTCGGCGAAACCGCCTGCACCGGCCTGCACGGCGCCAACCGCCTGGCCAGCAATTCGCTGCTCGAATGCGTGGTGATCGGCCGCGCCTGCGCCACCGATATCGCGGCTAAGGAAAAAGGCGAAGTGCCCTACCTGCCGGACTGGGATGAAAGCCGCGTCACCGACGCCGACGAGGAAGTGGTGATCGCCCACAACTGGGACGAGCTGCGCCGCTTCATGTGGAATTATGTCGGCATCGTGCGCACCACCAAGCGGCTGGAACGCGCGCAGCACCGCATTGCGCTGCTGAAGGAAGAAATCGACGAGTACTACCAGAACTTCCGCATCACGCACGACCTGCTGGAGCTGCGCAACCTGGTCGACGTGGCCAACCTGATCGTCAACAGCGCGCTGCAGCGGCGCGAGAGCCGCGGCCTGCACTTCAGCCGCGATTATCCGGAGACGCTGCCGAAAGCCCTGCCGAGCATCCTGACTCCGTCGCGCCGCAAATAGGAGAGCCCCATGCCCACAGTGCGCCTGGCCACGCCGGCCGACATACCCGCCATGGAGGCGCTGATCGCGCGTTCCGGCATCGAGTTGAGCGAAGGGTTTTACACCAAGAGGCAAGCGCAGGCGGTGACGCAGCATGTGTTCGGCGTCGACACCCAGCTGGTCGCGGACCAAACCTACTTCCTGATTGAAGACGATGCCGGCAAGCTGCTGGCCTGCGGCGGCTGGAGCAAGCGCAGCACGCTGTTCGGCGCCGACCGCACCAAGCAAGGCGCCGACCCCTTATTGGATCCGGCGACCGAGCCGGCCCGCATCCGCGCCTTCTTTGTCGATCCGTCGGCGGCCAGGCAGGGACTGGGCCGCCTGCTGCTGACCCACTGCACCGACGCGGCCGCGGCCGGCGGTTTCCATACGCTGGAACTGGCCGCCACCATGCCCGGCGTGCCGCTGTACCTGGCCTGCGGATTCGAGGTGGCGGAACGCTTCGAGATCACGCTGCCGGACCAGGTGCAGGTGCCACTGGCCCGGATGTGCAAGTCTATCGCCGCTTAGG
The DNA here is from genome assembly GCF_964254095.1 of Duganella sp. LjRoot269. Lineage (NCBI taxonomy): Bacteria > Pseudomonadati > Pseudomonadota > Betaproteobacteria > Burkholderiales > Oxalobacteraceae > Duganella > Duganella sp. LjRoot269. The sequence goes on from NZ_CAXUSL020000001.1 coordinate 4,115,599, forward strand.
CGCTTTTCTTTCCGGCTTGCTTGCGGCGCTTGACGTAGCCCAGCAAGCCCAGGCCCGCCAGCATCATGCCGTAGGTCGTCGGCTCAGGCACCGGTGGCGCCACCGAACCAAAACCATCCAGATAGGCGTAGCCGGTATGTGCGGTCGGCTCGCAATCGGCCGCCAGCAGCGACAGCGTGAAGCTGTGGCCGGACAGCGATTTGTCGATGCTCAACTGCTCGACCTGCCACTGTGGCGTGTAGAACAGATCGCCTTCCGAGGAGAAGCGCGCATCGACACCGCCGCCGGTGTAGCCGGCGTTGTAGCTGCGGCTGATCAGCAGGTTGCCGGTGGTGTTATCGGTCAGCGTCAGCTTCATCACCGCCGATTCGTCCTCGCTATGGCCGCCGTTCTGCAGTACCGCTTTCCAGGCGAAGAAGATGTTGGCGTCGGTGTAGTTGTTGACCTTCTGGCTGATCACCGTGGCCAGGCCGCCGTCGGTGGTGTCTTCCGCGCGGTAGGCATATTTGCCGCTGTACACGGTGGTGCCGATCAGGCTGCCCAGATTGGGGTCGACGTAGCTCTGGTCGATGACGGCGCCGCGGACGCCGTCGTCCGAGTTCAGACTGCCGCCCGGCAGGAAGTCCGCCGGCGACAGGTCGGTGTTCGAGCTGCCGTAACGATAGCCGCCGCCGGTGGTCCAACCGGCAGTGGTACCCGTTTCGAAGGCTCCGTTGACGAAGCCACCCGCCTGCGCCGCGCCGGTCAGGCCCAGCATTGCCACTACACCCGCAATGAATTTCAATTTCATCTCTCTCGCTCCATGGTTGTTGATACCAAAAAAACAAGCGAGAGTATATTATTTTTAAATCATTATTTTTTGATAATTTCAATCGTGCGCGGGTGGTTTCAACAATGAAACTGGATTAACCAACAATGCGTAAAGAATAATCCGTGGCGCGGACATCCTTGGTCAGGCTGCCGATCGAGATGCGGTCGACGCCGGTCTCGGCGATGGCCCGCACGGTGTCGAAATTGACGCCGCCCGAACCTTCGAGCAAGGCGCGGCCGGCATTGATCCGCACCGCTTCGCGCATCATGTCCAGGCTGAAGTTGTCCAGCAGGATGGACACGGCGCCCGCTTCCAGCGCCTCGTTCAGCTCTTCCAGGTTTTCCACTTCCACCTGTATCGTCACGCCCTTGTCGAGGCGCTTGGCCGCCAGCACCGCGTTGGTGATGCCGCCGGCCGCGGCGATATGGTTTTCCTTGATCAGGATGCCGTCATACAGCGCCAGGCGCTGGTTCTGGCCGCCGCCCACGCGCACCGCGTACTTCTGCGCCAGCCGCAGGCCGGGCATGGTCTTGCGCGTGTCGAGGATGGCGGCGCGGGTGCCGGCGATCACGTCCACATACTTGCGGGTGACGGTCGCCACGCCCGACAGCAGCTGCAGGAAGTTCAGCGCGCCGCGTTCGGCCGTCAGCAGCGCGCGCGCCGGGCCTTGTATCGTGCAGACCAGGCTGTCAGCCTTCATCAGATCGCCTTCGGCGTACTGCCAGTCGATCTCGATGCCGGCCTGCATGCAGTTCATGACGCCTTCGAACCACGGCGCGCCGCACAGCACGGCGTCCTCGCGCACGATCACGCGCGCGGTGGCGCGGCCGCCTTCCGGCACCAGCAGGCCGGTCAGGTCGCCGCTGCCGACGTCCTCCAGCAGCGCCGCCAGCAGGTTGGCTTCGAAAGCGGATTTCAGCGCGTCGTCGAACGGCGCGAATTTATTCACCAAAGTACTCATGCCGGACCGATTCCCGAAAACAGTTTAGCTTCTTTCGCCAGGTCGGCGCCGGGCTGCACCCGGGCTTTTTTCGCCGCGGCGAAATCGAGCATGCGGTTGATCGAGATGACGGCCTGCTTGCCCACTTCCGGATCGACGTGGATTTCGTTGGCGCTGCTGCTGTCCATGTTTTCCAGCACGTCGGCCAGGTTTTGCAGGCCGTTCATCGCCATCCACGGGCAGTGCGCGCAGCTCTTGCAGGTGGCGCTGTTGCCGGCGGTCGGCGCCTCGATGAAACGCTTGCCCGGCGCGGCGGCGCGCATCTTGTGCAGGATGCCGTTGTCGGTGGCGACGATGAAGGTGTCCGCGTCCGATTCGACGGCGGCGTTGATGATCTGCGTGGTCGAGCCGACCACGTCGGCCAGCGCTACGACGTTGGCCGGCGATTCGGGATGCACCAGGATCTTGGCGTGCGGGTACTGGGCCTTCAGCAGTTCCAGCTCGACGCCCTTGAATTCGTCGTGCACCAGGCAGGAGCCCTGCCACAGCAGCATGTCGGCGCCGGTTTGCTTCTGGATGTAGCCGCCGAGATGCTTGTCCGGCGCCCACAGGATTTTCTTGCCCTGCTCGTGCAGGTGCTTGACGATGTCCAGGCCGATCGACGAGGTCACCATCCAGTCGGCGCGTGCCTTGACGGCGGCGCTGGTGTTGGCGTACACCACCACGGTGCGATCCGGGTGGGCGTCGCAGAAGGCGGCGAATTCGTCGGCCGGGCAGCCCAGGTCCAGCGAACAGGTGGCATCCAGGTCAGGCATCAGGATGCGTTTTTCAGGACTGAGGATCTTGGCGGTTTCGCCCATGAAGCGCACGCCGGCGACGACCAGCGTCTTGGCCGGATGGTCGCGGCCGAAGCGCGCCATTTCCAGCGAATCGGAGACGCAGCCGCCGGTTTCCTCGGCCAGGTCTTGCAGGTCGGCGTCGACGTAGTAGTGGGAAACGAGCACCGCCTGCTTTTCCTTCAGCAGGCGCTTGATGCGTTCCTTGAGGGCGACGCGTTGCTCGGCGGATGGCGTGGCTGGCGTGCGCGCCCAGGCGTGGGCGGTGCAGCTGGCGCCGTCTTGCGGATGCTCGTACTCGACGGCTTTGATCTCTATGGTTTGCATATTGTTCGGTTATTCGTAAAACGTGAGACTAGACTATGGCACATTGCGAAAAATCCCGCTTGGGGCGGGATTCTTTTCTGGTTTAATCGATGCCCTGGCTGGTCAGGTAGTCTTCGTAGTTGCCGCGGAAGTCGACCACTTCGTTTTCCTTGATCTCGATAATGCGGTTGGCCAGCGACGACACGAATTCGCGGTCGTGCGACACGAAGATCAGCGTGCCGGCGTATTTTTCCAACGCGATGTTGAGCGACTCGATCGATTCCATGTCCATGTGGTTGGTCGGCTCATCGAGCAGCAGCACGTTGTGGCGGCCCAGCATCAGCTTGCCGTACATCATGCGGCCCTTCTCGCCGCCGGACAGCACCTTGACCGACTTCTTCACCTCGTCGCCGCCGAACAGCAAACGGCCCAGGATGGAGCGCACGGCCTGGTCGTCGTCGCCTTCCTTGGTCCAGTTGCCCATCCAGTCGGTCAGCGTGATGTCGCTGGCGAATTCCTCGGTCGGATCCTGCGGCATGTAGCCGACGTTGGCGTTTTCCGCCCACTTGACCATGCCGTGGTCTGCGTGCTGGCCGGCGATGTCGTCGCCGCCGATGCAGCGCAACATCGTGGTCTTGCCCGCGCCGTTGGCGCCGATGATGGCGATGCGTTCGCCCGCTTCCACCATGATGCTGAAATTGTTGAACAGCTGGCGATCGTATTTCTTGGCGATGCTGTCCACCTCGACGGCCAGGCGGTGCAGCTTCTTCTCGCCGTCGAAACGCACGAACGGATAGGCGCGCGACGACGGCTTGATGTCGTCGACCTTGATCTTCTCGATCTGCTTGGCGCGCGACGTCGCCTGGCGGGCCTTGGATTTGTTGGCGGCGAAGCGGCGCACGAAGTCCTGCAGCTCGGCGACCTTCTCTTTGGCCTTGGCGTTGTTGGCCAGCTGCTGGTTGCGGGCCTGGGTCGACGCGAACATGTACTCGTCGTAGTTGCCCGGGTAGATCTTCAGCGTGCCGTAGTCCATGTCGGCCACGTGGGTGCAGACCTGGTTCAGGAAGTGGCGATCGTGGGAAATGATGATCATGGTGGAGTTGCGCTCGTTGAGCACATCTTCCAGCCAGCGGATCGTGTTGATGTCGAGGTTGTTGGTCGGTTCGTCGAGCAGCAGGATGTCCGGGTTCGAGAACAGCGCCTGCGCCAGCAGCACGCGCAGCTTCCAGCCTGGCGACACATTGCTCATCGGCCCCTGGTGCAGGTCGATGGCCACGCCGGCGCCCAGCAGCAATTCGCCGGCGCGCGATTCGGCGGTGTAGCCGTCGTATTCGGAGACTTTGCCTTCCAGGTCGGCGGCCTTCATGTAGTCGTCGTCGGTCGCTTCCGGATTGGCGTAGATGGCGTCGCGTTCCTGCATCGCCGCCCACATTTCGGTGTGGCCCATCATGACCACGTCCAGCACGCGCATTTCTTCAAAGGCGAACTGGTCCTGGCGCAGCTTGCCCAAGCGTTCGTTGGTATCCAGCATCACGTTGCCGCCCGACGGTTCCAGGTCGCCGCCCAGGATTTTCATGAACGTCGACTTGCCGCAACCGTTGGCGCCGATCAGGCCATAGCGGTTGCCATCGCCGAATTTGACGGAAATGTTTTCAAACAACGGCTTGGCGCCGAATTGCATCGTGATGTTTGCTGTGCTGAGCATATTGGAATTGGACTTTGAGAAAGGTAACGCGGAAAGGCGAGATTATACAGCAGTCGAGGATTTTCGTGGGATCCCCTATATAAAACAAGCACTTACAGCGACTTGAGGCACATAGGGTCATTGCGGCGCCCGTCCCAAGCTGAGCCCAGCGAGCTCCACCGCAGCCGAGGTGATCTATAATCCAGTCCAGTCGGCACCCGGTTAGCGGCGCCCACAACCTGGAAAGAGCCCGATGAAAGCTTTGTTTGTTTTGCTGGCGGTGTCCGTATCCGCTTCGGCCGTCGCGGACGATGCCGCCCTGCTGCGCTGCCGCGCCATCGCCGACGTCGCCGGCCGCGTGGCCTGTTACGATGCGATTCCGGTTGGCGCTGCGCCGGCAAGGCCGGTCGCCCTGGCCGCTCCAACCGTTGCCGCAGCCGTGCCTGCTTCCACCGCCGCCGCGCCGGCCGCCATCAGCGCCGCCGAGGAAGCCGAGCGCAACTTCGGTCTGACCGCTACCCAGATGCGCAAGCCGGACTCGCCCACCTTCATCCAGAGTACGCTGATCGGCCGCATCGACGGCTGGGGGCCGAACACCACGTTCCGCCTCGCCAACGGCCAGTCCTGGCGCGTGAACGACGACAGCAGCGGCAACGTCAACGAGATCGACAACCCGAAAATCAAGATCACCCGCAACCTGCTCGGCACCATATTCCTGGAAATCGAAGGCAGCAACCAGGCGCCGCGCGTGCGCCGGGTGCAGTGATCACCGCGTAATCACAGCGTCGGGTAGTCGCTGATCGTCAGGTCGAAGCCGCGCGCCGTCGATACCAGATGCGCCATGCCGCCATACGGCAGCGTGGCGCGCTCCTTGATATGGCCGAACGGCAGCCCGGTCAGCACCGGGATCGGCAGCCGCTCGCGCAGATAAGCCAGCATCGTCTCGAAGTCGTAGCCATTGTCATACGGGCTCAGTTTGTAGCCCGAGAAATCGCCCAGCACCAGCGCCCGCTGCCCCTCCAGCGCGCCGGCGTAGAACAGCTGCAGCACCATGCGTTCGACGCGGTACGGGTGCTCGCTGATATCCTCCAAAAACACGATGCCCTGGTCCAGCGACGAGAAGTACGGCGTGCCCAGCAGGCTGACCATCATCGCCAGGTTGCCCCCCCACAGCTTGCCGCCGACGTCGACCAGCGGGTTATCGGCGCCGCCCTCGGCCACCGCGCCGCGCACCGTGTGCACCGGTCCGCGCAGACAATCCCAGAACTGCTTCAGCGTGTAGTCCACCGGCTGTTCGCGGATGAAATCGTCGCACATCATCGGCCCGCCGAAGCTGATGCGGCCGGTCTGCTTCATCAGCGCCATCTGGAAGGCGGTGAAGTCGCTGTAGCCGACGAACAGCTTGCCGCTGTCCGCCATCGCGCGGAAATCGATCTGCGGCAGCAAACGGCTCATGCCGTAGGAGCCGCGCAACGCCACCACCACCTGCACGTCGGGATCGGCGGCGGCCGCGTTCAGCTGCGCCAGGCGGCCGGCATCGGTGCCGGCGAAGCGCTGGAATTTCTTGTCGTCGTCGTAGTAATTGTGGACCAGGTGGCCTTGCTGGCGCAGGCGCGCTATGCCTGCCTGCAGTGCCGCGTTGTCGGGCGCGTAGCCGCCCGGAGCGGCAATCGCGATGCCGATATTGGATGTGCTCAAAATGTCTCTGTCATTGATGGGTGCCGCTGCCCGCCCGATGCGGTCTCAGCGGAGGAATGTCCGCCGCCATATTACCGCGCAGGTGATGGTCGAGCAAGGCAAGCAGCCGTTCGATCAGCTGCGGCGGCAGGTCGTGGCCCATGCCTTCGATCACCTGCAGCCTGGCGTTCGGGATGGCGGCCGCGGTATCGGCGCCGCAAGCCAGCGGCACCAGCGGGTCGGCCGCGCCGTGTATCACCAGGGCTGGACAGCGGATCTTGCGCAGCAGCGCCGTGCGGTCGCCGGAGGCGACGACGGCCACCATCTGCCGCATCATGCCGGCCGGGTAGACGCTGCGATCCAGCGCCCGCTCGATATTGGCGCGCAACTGCCGTTCAGGCGTCGGAAACGACGGGCTGCCGATCACGCGGTACACCGACACCATGCGGTCGACCACTTCCTGGCGGTTGGCCGGATCGGCCGGCGCGCGCATCAGCGCGTTGCGCGCCGCCGGCGTCGGGCCGGGCAAGCCGCGCCGGCCGCTGCTGGACATGATGGAGGTCAGGCTCAGCGTGCGGTTGGCGAAGCGGGAAGCGAAAATCTGCGCGATCATGCCGCCCATCGATACGCCGACCACGTGCGCCTTGCCTATGCCCAGCGCATCGAGCAGGCCGAGCGCATCGTCGGCCATGTCGTTCAGCGTGTAGGCGGTGGACTGCTTCCAGCCCACCAGCGACTTCAGGTAGGCCAGCAGCAGATTGGGTTTCTTGTGGTGTTCGAACTTGCTGGACAAGCCGATGTCGCGGTTGTCGTAACGGATCACGTAGTAACCCTGCTCGACCAGGCCGTCGACAAAGTCCTGCGGCCAGGCCACCAGCTGCATGCCCAGCCCCATGATCAGCAGCACCGGCGTGTCCAGCGGATTGCCGCTGGCCTCGTAGGCGATGGTAATGCCGTTTGCTTGTGCGGTGGCCAAAGCAGTCTCCCTGGATGGTCCGGATAAACACTGGCTTCAGCATACCATTTTTGCCAGCGCCAGGAAAACCGCCGCTAGTCAGTCGTGCTTTTGCGGGCTGCCGCGGCGGCCGCGCGGCGGGCGGCGAAGAAACTCTTGAGCATGTCGCCGCACTCCTCGGCCATGATGCCGCCGGCGACGTCGGTGTGATGATTCAGCTGTTCCTGCTCGAACAGGTTGAGCACCGAGCCGCAGGCGCCGGTCTTCGGGTCGGTGGCGCCATAGACCACCCTGGCCAGGCGCGCGTGCATCATCGCGCCCGAGCACATGACGCACGGCTCCAGCGTCACGTACAGCTCGCAGCCGGGCAGCCGGTAGTTGCCCAGCGCCTCGGCCGCCGCGCGCAGGGCGACGATCTCGGCGTGCGCGGTCGGATCATGCCTGCCGATCGGCTGGTTGTAGCCGCGCGCGATCACCACGCCGTCCTTGACGACGACGGCGCCCACCGGCACCTCGCCCAGATCCCGCGCGTGCTGCGCCTGCTCCAGCGCCAGCCGCATAAAATCGATTGCCTCAGGCATCGGTGATCTCTGCCCAGCAGTTGGGGGTTTCGTGCAGCACCAGCTTGTGCAGGTGCAGGCCGGTGCCGTAGCGGTCCTTGTAGGCGGACTTGAGGATCTCGAACGCCACGTGGGCCAGGTTTTCCACGGTGGGAATGCGGTCGATCACCACCGTCTTGTGGCCGGGCAGCGTGGCGAGGAAATCGCGCACCGCCGCATCCTTCTCGTAGACGATGAAGGAATGGTCCCAGACGTCGACCAGGTGTTCCTTGGCCAGCGCCTTGATGTCGGAAAAGTCCATGATCATGCCGTTGTCGGAATTGCCTTCGGCGGTGATGATGTTGCCGGTCAGCGTGATTTCCAGCGTGTAGCGGTGGCCGTGCAGGTTGCGGCACTGGCTCTTGTGGTCGGGGATGCGGTGGCCGGCGTCGAATTCCAGCTTGCGGGTAATGGTCAGCATTATGTATGGGTACTCAGGGTATCTGTAAAAGTTTATGTGTTTGCAAGCTCAGCTTCCATTTCGGATTGCGCTTGCAGGTTTCGATCGCCAGTTTGGTATTGAACTCGGCCAGCGGGCCGTCCATCGCCTGCACGTAGAAATTCTCGAAATCGAGCTGCTCGTAGGCGCTCAGGTCCTGCCCCGTTTGCGGGATCACCACCTTGATTTCGCTACCCTTGGTCACCACCAGCTGCGAGCCCATCTTCGGGCTGACGCAGATCCAGTCGACGCCGGCCGGCACCGGCAGCGTGCCGTTGGTTTCAATCGCGATCGTAAAGCCGACCGCATGCATCGCATCGATCAGCGCGGTATCGAGCTGCAGCAGCGGCTCGCCGCCGGTAAACACCACGTATTTGCTGGCGGCGTAGGTCTGCGGCCACAGCGCGTCGATGGTCGCGGCCAGCTCCTGCGGCGTCTTGAACTTGCCGCCGCCTTCGCCGTCGGTGCCGACAAAGTCGGTATCGCAGAACTGGCAAACGGCGCTGGCGCGGTCGATCTCGCGCCCGGTCCACAAATTGCAGCCGGAAAAGCGGCAGAACACGGCGGGACGCCCGGCATGGGCGCCCTCACCCTGCAGCGTGTAAAAAATCTCTTTGATACTGTAAGTCACGGCGGTTCCTGATTGGACAACCCTCAATTATATCTCACACCGCTGTTTTCGGCCTATGCCTTCCAAAGTTGACTTAGCACAATGCTACTGCAAGGCAACCACGATATGTTGACCCGGTGGACACCCATCCGGAGAAGATACAGCATGCGCTACACTGCAACATACTTGGAAATTGATATCATCGTTGCCGGCGGGGTCGCGCTGGCGGCCATCGCCCTGGCGCTGCTGTGGCGCCAGCACCGGCTGTGCCGCGTGCTGGCCGAACTCCACCAACGGCTGGGCATGGAACGCGGCAGCCGCGAACTGGCGGAACAGGCGCTGGTCCAGACCCGCCAGCAAATCCACCGCCTGAACGCCAGCCAGCAGTCGCTGCGCGACGCCGAACGGCGCCGCATCGCCCGCGACCTGCACGACGACATGGGCCAGCACCTGCTGGCGCTGACTTTCGACGTCGCCCGCCTGGCCATCCGCCATCCGCAGCTGGCCGAGCCGCTGGCCCAGGTCGAGGCCCGGCTGCACAGCGCCACCCGCTCGCTGCGCACCATCGTCCGCGACCTGCCGCCCGAGGCGCTGGAAGATGGATTGCAGGGCGCGGTCCAGCAGCAGATGGAGCAATTTTCCCGCCTCAGCGGCATTCCCTGCCGGCTCGAGGCCGAGCCGGCGGCCTTTACCGCCCAGTCCGGCGACGGCGCCGTCATGGATGCGGTGGTGTACCGCGTCCTGCAAGAATCGCTGAGCAACATCGCCCGCCACGCCCAGGCTTCCGAAGTCTGCATCGGCCTGTGCCGCGGCGCCGACAGCCTGAGCCTGACGGTGCGCGACAACGGCATCGGCCTGCCCGATCCGCCGGCGCGGAGCGGCCTGGGCCTGCGCGGCATTGCCCAGCGCGTTGCCGAAGCCGGCGGCCGCCTCGACATCTCCAGCGAACCCGGCCACGGGACGGCGTTGACCATGTCCTTTCCGATTCAATAACAAGAAAACGACAAGAAAGCGGACCAGTCCATGCACAACACGCAAAAAATCCAGCATCTGATGGAATTTTCGCAGGCCGACATGCAGCACGGCTTCGCCCTCAAACTGATGGAGCTGCTGGTCATTCCGACCTTCGTGGTCGACATCCACGGCAAGGTGATCATCTGGAACAAGGCCTGCGAGCGCCTGACCGGCGTCGACGCCTGGGAGGTGCTGGGCACCGGCGACCATTGGAAATGCTTTTATCACGAGCAGCGCCCGACCCTGGCCGACCTGGTGATCCAGGGCCGCTCCGGCGACCTGAACGCGCTGTACAACCGGCATGCGCGCAGCAACGACGGCGACCACAACCTGCGTGCGGAAAACTGGTGCGACATGCCGCGCGTCGGCCGGCGCCGCTACCTGGAGGTCGACGCCAGCCCGATCTTCGATGCCGAAGGCAAGCTGGTGGCCGTGGTGGAAACGCTGCGCGACGTCACCGACGAAAAGCGCGCCCAGGTGGCGCTGGAACAGCTGGCCAGGCGCGACGGCCTGACCGGCCTGGCCAACCGCCGCTGCTTCGACGACACGCTGCAGGCCGAGTGGCAGCGCGCGCTGCGCCAGCAGCAGCCGCTGTCGCTGCTGATGGTCGACGTCGACAATTTCAAGCAATACAACGACGCCTACGGCCACCTGGGCGGCGACGAATGCCTGCAGCGCATCGCCAGCGCGGTGTCGAGCGAGATGCGCGCCAACGACCTGGTGGCGCGCTACGGCGGCGAGGAGTTCGCCGTGATCCTGCCCAACCAGTCGCTCAAGGGGGCGGCCATCGTGGCGGAACGGATACGCTGCCGCGTCGAACAGCTGCACCTGCCCAACCTGGGCAGCCAGCAGCATGTGGTGACGGTGAGCATAGGCGCGGCAACCGCGCTGGCGGCGGCGGAAAACGACCCCAGCCAGCTGGTGGCGACCGCCGACTCGGCGCTGTACCGCGCCAAGCACATGGGCCGCAACCGCATCAGCCTGCCGGATCAGTAAGCGCCTAGGCCTTGTAAGTCACATAGTCGATGCCGTTGGCGATGCTGCCTATGATGGCGGCGACATTTTCAGGAGATTCCGACATTTCGCTCATCACCAGCGCCCGGCTGACGCCGATGTTCAGTGCGTTCAGCCAAAAGGCGCCCCCTTCAGCGTCCGGCGCCCGGTGCAAAATATTCTGGTACAGCTGGTTGATCATCTGCTCGTTGCTGAGGTTGGTGCCATAGGTGCGCGCATACTCCGCACTGTTAAGGAAAGCGGCGGTAACGTCGACCAGCGGGACACTGGCGTCCAGCGCCTTGATCCAGTAGCCCAGGCCCTCCAGATCCGGCGTGCGGTTGAGCGCCGACTGATACAGCCGGTAAGCCTCGCCCGCCGTCGAGTGGCCGCCGATATCGAAGGCGATCGCGTGGCCGTCGTCAAAGCTCAGGCGCTCGACGCCGACCAGCGTGTCCTGGCCGCCGCTACCGGCATTATCCTTGACGATAAACTCGCCACCGCTGCCGGCCGCCACCGTGTAATTGGCGCGCGCCCCGGAAAATTTCACCGTATCGAAACCCGCACCAGCACTGATGAACTCGTTGCCCACACCCGCCTGCAGTGTGTCGTTGGTGGCGCCGCTGCCGATGACCTGGGTAAAATTTGTCAGCTGAATCGTGCGGTCGCTGAATTGCAGCGTTTCCACGCCACTCAAGCTGTCGGTACCGTCGCCGATCACCGTCAGGTTGCCGTTCGCGCCATTGACCAGGTAATCGGCGAACGCGCGGCCAAACACCACCGTGTCGCTGCCCGCGCCACCAGTGATGACATTGTCGGCGGCGTTGCCATAAATGGTAGAGCCGCCGCTGCCCGCGATGGCGGACTCGATGGTCACGCCATAAGCGATGGAAATATTATTGTAGCCTGGAGCGGTGGAGCTGAAGGTGCCCGCGTTCAGGTTGATGGTCACCGCCGACGCGCAGCCGGCGAAATTGAAGGTGTCGACACCGCCGGCATCCCAGATGCATTGCAGCGGCGAACTGTCGGTAAAATTGTAGCTGTCGGTGCCGGTGTGATAGGTCATGTTGGCGCCGTACAAATACTGCATCGCCTGGATGTCGTACAGCATCGGTGTCACGCCATATTTGTGCTCCAGCGCGTAGCCCGAACCCTGGTTATACGACATCTGGCTGTAGTCCAGATTGTCGGTCGCAGCCGGCAGGAACGGGCCGTCGATATCGCCGCCTGTCGAGTTGTAGTTGCCCGGGTGTTTGAGACCCAGCGTATGGCCCAGCTCATGTATCAGCACCGACGGTCCATAACTGCCCGGCGTGAAGACCGAGTTAAAGCTGTCGACGTTGTTGGTGAACAGGTAAGTGGCGTCGTGGCCATTGGGCAGATAAGCGTAGCCGCTGCTCTGGTTGCCCTGGTCGTTGGTGCCCAGCTGGATATCGCCATTCAAGCCCACTTCAGTGAACTTGACATTGGCCACAGCCGACCACGTCGCCAGCGCCGCGCGCACCGCTGCTTTTTGGGTAAGCGACATCGGCACGAAGCCGTTGGCATCGTCGGCACTGGCATCACCCGGCACCGTGTTCATGAAACTGTAGGTCAGCGACACCGACTTGCCGGGGACGCTGGCCCAACTGCTGTAGACCAGGGAGTCGATCGAATTGTTACCAGTCGTGAAGAAGGTCATGATGCTGTCAGGGCCGATGATTACGATTGCGCCATAGTAACATCAGAATAGCAGGGGCGCGGCCGCCAGGCTCAAGTGTTGCCTCCGTCAAACGGGTTGTCCACAGTCTCCGTGGGCGGCGGCGGCAATCTGGCCGGCAGCTCCTGCGCTTCCAGCCGGGCCACCACGTCGCCCAGCAACTTGTGCAGCACGCGGGCGTCGGCCAGGCCTGCCCGGTCGGCGGTCAGGTCGACGTCGCCGCTGAGGGTGACGCGGTCGAGCCGGTTTTCGATCGTCAGATGGCCGATGTTCAGCAGATCGGACTCGTTCGCATAGGGTACGAATTTGCTCATGATTGACTCCGGGATTTACGAGTTTTTACCTTAGGCAAGCGCAACATTGTCTCTTTTTGGGCCGCCGACAGCGACGGCAGCAAATCGATGCCGACCCGGCTTTCCAGTTGCGCGATGCTCAGCGTTTCATATTCGGCACCGGCGCGGTTCTCGATGAAGAACGCGGCGCCGGCGCGCTGGCGCGGGCTGTACACCAGTTTATACAGGTGGGTCGGCACCAGCACGTTGCCGGCCTTTTGCAGCTTGCCGCCGATGAAGGCGGGACCGGTCAGCACGTACAGGTCGCCCTCCTTCTGCGCCAGTTTGCGCACGGCGCCTTCGATGCCGGCCCACACATGGCGGTTGTTGTCGGCATCCTGCGGCACCATGTTGGCCAGGGTGAAGCTCTGGTGCTGGGTTTCGCGGTCGGGCATGTCGCCGTTCGGCGCCATGTGAAATACCCGGGGAATTCATATACTCAAGCCCCTACCCATCTCCCAGCTCTCCATCCCCACTGTTCCCCAGCTTCCCACTCACTCCTCTTTCGCTCCCCCGTCCCCTCGCCCTCCCGTCCGCCCCCTTAGCCCTCCATCCTCCGCAATGATTGGACAGGCCCAACCTCATCTAGCGGCCGCAAGAGAACGTTTTAACGTTCCCGAAGTCACTCTCCCGATCTCATTCCTCGTTAGCGCTGAGGCAGTAGTTGCTTTATGCGAAAGGAAAATATTGTTTGGTGTTAGGTAGTTGTTAAAGGACGAGATTCATCTATAAGTCAGCGCATGCCGGTTATTTCGTTTTACTTATTAATTGTCAAACCAATTTAATTCACCACCCACATTATTAGCGATAAATCTTTTCAAATAAAATTACAACAAGGATTTCCTTTTCATTTATTCCCCATCCTTAAAATAGTTGAACTCGGAAGCAATCTGAGTCAATAATAATTCTACGTTAACAGGAGGCGACCATGGAAAATCCGGTATCTGTTGTGATTAAGGACAAAATTCGTGGCCAATTCACGACCGTATTACTGGTCGCCGGATATGTTTTCCTTCCGCTTCTCGTGTTCTTTCGCGAAATGGCGTGGTCAGAACAGTACGAACGTCCTTACGCTCTCGTCGTGAGGCTATTGATTGAATGGTTATCCGTGCGGGCTGAAGAGTTTTTCCCCCAAGAAAATCGAGCCAATTTGTTGACGGCGTTTTCGTCTGACTTATGGCTGGGGACGTATTCTAATGGGAAGTGCCCATATGGCCTGGGCTGGACCGGCACTTCGTATAAGAACAGTTTGAAGCTGACGAATTGCCTTTATGTATTCAGTGACTGGCTGAGTAAAACATACGGCACAAAGAATCTTAACCCGATGACTGGGGTAGCGGGCCACCGTGACCAAATAATTTTTTGGCGTCGCTGGAACACCATGGCTGCTGCATCAGTAATGTCACATCTAAAAAAACGAGAGGATGCAGCTGGCGCAAGCAAAGAATCGCGAAAAAACAAGTCGCGTCAACGAGAAAGCCCCGGCTATGTAGAAACTAAGGCATTTCCGTACGACCAGATAGATAACCTATTGTATGTAGGATGTGCAATAAGAGGCGGCGTAAAAAAGCCACACTATTGGCAACGCTATAACATTCGCGACCAGCTAATTATATTGGCGTGTTTATATGGAGGCCCTCGCCGCAGTGAGATCATGCATCTCTGGGTGTGCGATGTCGATATCGATCCAGCTAATCCCAAGCAAGCACGGGTCCTTATTCACCATCCTACCGAAGGGATGATCGAGTATAGGGACAAGATTACTGGAGTAGTGAAGTCCACTCACCGGAAGGATTTCCTGAATATGCAGTGTGCCGGAAGAGTGCCGCTGAACATGGAAACAGGCCGCCGCTGGGCCGGGTGGAAAGGCTCGGTGACAACTGCCCCACGAAATGCATTTCAAATTATCTGGATTGATGCGCTCGCTGGGGAACTGTTTTGGGAGCTATGGAAAATGTATGTTATCCACGTTCGCCCCAACAACCCTCGCGTGCCTTGGGCCTTCCTGACAAAAGAGGGGGAGCCGCTCGGTGCCAAAGGCTTCGATGAAGTGTTCAACGCTGCAGTGGAGCGTGCGGGCCTCATTCGCTCCAAAGGGTTTGGCACGACGACTCAGGGCATGCGCCATCGATATGGTCAGTGGCTGAACAAAATCGAAGCAGATCCCAAAGAGGGGCAGGTCGCACTTCATCACGGGAGCGTTTTGAGCCAAAACGTATATCGCGCCCCCTCTATTGCCGACGTTGCTCAAAGCGTCGCTCAGATGGGCATGTTTATGGGCGGTAGCAGCTCGACCGTCCTGACGCAGCTTCAAACCGAAGAGTAATACAGAGGGTATTTCTAGACTCTCAGTGGCCCAAAAAATCGCGCGACGTCTAAGTACTTATTGGCCGGCAGAAGGAACGCTGGCCAGCCTCGCGATAACCGGCCGATCCCCTGGCCAAGTTTGTCCCTAGGGATTGCACTACCAAGTTGTCGCTCAACAGGCGACGAGCATTGATACCGCAATTTAGCTGGGGTCTTCGGACCCCGAATATCTAACATCCCTAAAGGAATATAAGCCATGTCGAACTTCTTCCAATCTACCCAATGGTCCTGCGTCAACAGCGAGCTGACCGGTAACCGCATCCACGTCAACGGTTCGCTGGATAGCTATCTCCTTGTCCCCAACTTCAGTCTGCCGGTTGTACGCAAGATCGCGCAGAAGTGGCTGGCAAGGGCAATGGCTTTGCCTTCGACGAATCGGCCTGTTGCCGCACTCCGCTATCACGTGGAGAGTCTCATCAACGTGAAGACACACGCCGAAGTAACTGAGTTGATGGAACGCATCCTCAGCGATTACGAGAGCGGCAAGGAGCTGGTATCTGTTGCTGTGAGCCAGGCTGCGATCACCCAGTTGTTACTCGCGCTGTGGTCACAAGGCGTGCTCGCTTTCCCTTTGGCATCGACGCGTCCGTTCGATACCCTCTCTATTCGCAGCGACAACGCGGGCCTGGCTCCTGAGGTGTCGGCGATGCTGTTGGCTATGGAAAATCATCTGCAGAACCCGAGAAACACAGTAGACCAGCGTCTTCGATTCCGCTATGCCATGGGGATCTTGCTTCCTCGTGCCGGCATACAAAGTATTGCCGACATCACTCCTACCACCTTTCAGTATGACGGTAGCAAGATGGTCGATCCCAAACCACGTCCTATCGTCCTATCACAAATACTCGTGATGACCCGCAGTTCTTATGACGTCACTTGGACGCCGAAGACATTTGGCTATTTTTCGGTAAACTCCGGACCGAACAATCGTGATGAAAATCTGAAATGGGCAGTTGATAAAGACCCCACTGTTAAACCATGGGTGGATCTTATTCTGCAGTACTTCAACGAGGTTCCCAGCAACTACAAGAAAAAAAGATCCGTGGCCAACGTGTTCTTGGACTATCTCATTGCGAACCCATCAATTACCAGAGACCCCATGGGCTTCTTTGACGCGAGGAATGTACCCTCGCCATTGCTCACAGACTTAGAGCCAAACATGGCGCGCACTACGCGAAGTACGCTGAGCGCGCTCTTGGATGACATGCTTGTTCGTACTTGCATGGATGTCGATGATTACGAACTGCCGGTATTGTTGCCGGGATTCGCGAATCCCATGCCCAAGATTCGCGCAAAAGGCGCGAACAAGACGGTGACCCATCGTCACCCGATGCCGGCCTATCTTGTGGAACAGGCTCTGCGAATCCTAACTAGCGGCGATTTCTCGTGGGCACGTGAGGATAAAAAAAGTCATTTCAGATACAACAATCCTGAGACCGGTGTCACCTCAATGATGTGGTCTCCCGTGAAGGCAATTGCCTTAGTCATGAAGCTCGAGTTGCCGGCCCGGACATTCCAGGTCCGGTTCCTCGACAGTGGCGAGGGAGACACTTTTAGGTATGAGAGGGATGGTAAGTGGCTGCCGAATAGCGGCCCTCATGCACCAGCTGTTGGGCTCATCGAGCGCGGTGTCTTCCGGAAATACAAGCGAGAAGATGGGACGACCGGCGCGGTGTTCTATTTCAACACTAACAAAACTGCGGACCTCACCAGTGAGGTGCCTGGGTACGTGATGGCATGGGAGCACTTTGGCGTGCTGGAGCGCCTCGCCTATCTGCGAGACTGGCAGGAGAAATACAATCCTCAAAAAAAGGCCACTCGATGGGTTGATATTGCTGAGCATCACAAGCAAATCCATAAGTCTGACTTATTGGCTCGTGGGAAGAACTTCTTCCTGTTCCGGGACCCATGCAATGAACGTAGTGGAAACGGGCAACCAATCACGGATGCCATGGTTCGTAATTTCTGGCTGAAGTTGATGGTGGAACTTGAGAAAAGGCTGGCTGCAGCCGGGCAAGTCATGCGAGACGGCTCACCGATTAAATTAATCAGCTCGTACGATAAAGACGGTCTGCCAAGCGCCGCGATCTATGATTTGCACAGCCTGCGTGTTACCGGCATTACCGCAATGTTTAAAGCCGGCGTATCGATCGAAGTGATTAGGCTACTGGTCGGTCACGCGACCTTTTTGATGTCCGCGCTGTACATCAAACTGACCGATGCGGAAGTGTCGAGCGCGGTTAGCGGTAAGCTTGAAGCATACTTGGCCACGCAACGTGATGAGACAATTGCGCTCATCGAGTTGGAAAGCCGGCAGAACTTGGAAAAGCTGGTGGCCTTCAATCACCACTCAGTCTTCAGCGTGCTGAACGACAAGATCACCACCAATCTCGTGGTCATGGATCACGGCATTTGCCCCGTGGCCTGCAAGCGTTGTGAAGAGGGATTAGTCGCCTCCGAACCTGAGGACAAGGTAATCCGTTTTATGCCAGTTCCTGGTGGCGCAAGCAACTGCGTCCGCTGCCGCTTCTTTCTGAGCGGACCAGGCTTCCTCCTCGGCCTGCAAGCATTTATCAACGAGCGGCTTTACATCACGAAGAAAGAGTCCTTCGAATACGAAGAAGCTCAGAAGGAATTCGACTCTCTGTCGGACTCCTATCAGATGGCCCTTGATGCGGGCGAACCATTCGCCAATCGTCGAGCAATGGAGCGCTCAGACGCAAGATTTACTAGGGCGACTGAAGAGATTGACGAGGCCCTGTTGGCCGTTCATGACGCATTCAATCTAATTAAACAATGCAAAGCCATCTTGACCTCGAAGCAAGTTGGCCATGGTCCGGCCTTGGTAGCTGTGGGTGGCGTCGAACAGCTCGAATCCATTCTGGAGGAAGCTCACGAATTCGAGCAACTCCACACGATCTGCCGAGATGCCGTTATCTATTCTGGTCTTGGAATTAAGTGGCAGCGGCCTGCCATGGAACGCGCAAGGCTCTTTGATCGCATGCTGCGCAAGTCTGGTATCGATCCGGTATTGTGCCTTCTCAGCGACGAGGAATCGCTAGCGATCGGAAATGAAATGGCGAAGTTCTTGTACGCCAGGGCCGGTAGAAGGAGCACTCACGACTTGATTGATGGGAGAACGACGTTGCAGGCCCTGGGTCTCGACAAGTCGTTCAACGAAAATCTGCAGGCCATGGTCCCGACTATGCTCAGCAGGAAGCTGTTCAACATCGAGGCCGAGTGAAATGCGGAAAGTCGACCCTGTTCTTGAGCCTGCGTATGGGATCTACCAGGAAAAGGTCAAGAGTGCTGCGCGCGAAAGCGCGCGTCACAACCTTGAGCTGCTCTGGGAGATCCTGGAGGAGATGCGACGCGAAAAAAAGATCGACTACTCCATTGCAAAGGTCGGCGAACGCTTGAAGGCAGCGGGTGGTCCGACTACCCAACATATTCGCAACAAACAGGGCGAAAGCTATCGCGATATCATCATTGCTTTTGCCGATTGCGTTGGTGGTGCGCGGCGATTTGTTTCCAAAGACTCGTCGCCGCTGGAGCAGTTATTGGTATCAATAGATGATCTAGGTGTACGCGCCCAGATCCGCATCCATTTTGACGACGCGAGAAAGCTAAAGGTCGCTAACGATAATCTTCGTTCGGCTTTTAAAAATCTACAACTTGGCAGCTCGATACCGCAACCTCCGCAAACTGGAGGTGCGGTGCTGGGAAACACTGATATCTTACCGACTGCACCTCCATCTACTCCCCTGCCATCCACTCCCCTGCCTCGTCTTTCACCGCGATTCCGACGTGCCCTCGAAACGGGCATTACACCTTCACGGCTCGCCGAGCGAGGGATGAGTGTTGCGGATGACGGTTCGGTTCTGACGGCCGAGGGTGACATCCTGTTTCCGCCTGCATTCATTTTGGCCATACAAGAAGTGCTCAAGTGGTAGCACTGACCTAACTGAACCGTCTTGTAGTGGCTCAATTAGAGGGTATGCGTGACGTGTGGCTCTAGAGAATTGGCGGGTGCTATACATGTCTGTAATAATAACGCGCCGCATGAAGCCGCCTGGCTGATTTCGGTCCAAATTCTCAAAACAGGACTTGCCTCTTCATACAGAAATGCAGAAAAAAATCATATCCGCAGTTGTTGTTGTTATTCTCGCAGCCGGTTCACAAGCCTACGGGTATATTAGCCGAGATAGTCAAAAGGGGACTTCGGCCGCAACAGCCGCCAAGGTCGTCCCATCATCGCAAACCGAAGTCGCCTTTTCTCCTGGCGCCGGCAGCGAGGCGCTAGTTGTCAAAGTCATCGATTCTACATCGAAGAGCCTTTACCTAGCGGCGTACTCTTTTACATCCCCGGCAGTCGTGCAGGCGCTGCTGCAGGCCAAGAAGCGCGGCGTTGATGTACAGGTCGTTGTCGACGAAAAGGGTAACAAAAGCAAGGCTAGTATCGCGGCATTGAACCTGCTGGTAGGTGCAAAAATACCAACGCGGACCATTTCGGTCTACGCCATTCACCATGACAAATACATTGTGGCTGACGAGGAAACTGTGGAAACTGGCAGCTTCAATTACAGTAAGGCGGCTGCAACAGCAAACAGCGAAAACGTCATCGTGATCTGGAAAAATCCAACGTTGGCTGTGACCTATTTAGGTCACTGGCGTGACCGCTGGAACAAGGCTGAAACCTACACCTCAAACTATTAGCGTTCGCTGTATAGTTGCCTCCTTGCGGCTGCGGAAATCGACAGTTTGCCACTCGCCATCCGCTGTTGCAGGGAGACCTATCCCAGATTTGATCTTCGAGTGACCGGAAATCTGACCTTTCGACTTCACTCGCTCCTCCTAACTACCGGAGCAGCTCCATTGGGTCTACGCCAAGCTTCTCCGCGATAGCGCCGACCTGGTCAACCGCAGTGGTTACCACCCCTTTTTCGACACGAAAGATGTACTGAACTGGTATGTCTAGAAAAAGGGCAAGCGACTCTTGGGAATGACTCTCCCCTCTCCATGCTTTGATATTGTTACCGAAGCGTGTCTTAGTCGTGTTGGGATTCCCATCGGGGAGGAACGCCTTAAAGAACTTATCTAGGTTATCCAGATTGATGTTGACCTGGCCTCGCTCGACCTTGTTGACATATGTGCGGTGAACGCCCACCAGTTCAGCGGCTTGAGCCTGAGTTAGCCCTTGCTTGTTCCTTTGCTCAAGGAAGAGCGCCCCTAAGGTCAGTCTCAGCTGACTTGGGCCTGGCTCGAACTTGAGCCCTAACTGGCTCTTACCAGTCGAAGCGGTAGGGGTTTTTACTGTCATAGCGCGGAGAGTGGCTGAAAAGGCAAAATTCCGCCACGACGTTTACATCACTATCATTTACATCACTACCGTTTACATCACACTTAAATGGATTTACAATCCTTTCCATAGCGAAACCAACTCGGAGCAGTAAAGCAACCTCTTCCTAAATGGATTTTTAAGGCCCTTTTTTTGGCCAGGGCGGAGCTTTACCTGCAATTCCGCAGTGAGCACAGATTTGATTTAAAAAGGACAGGCTGCGGCGGACGAACGCCGCTGAAAAATTATGCTTACAGCAACAATTACCTACTCCAGTGACTACTTTCAGTTCCGCCGATTAGTCGTCGAAATGGCAGTAGTCGACAGCGCGTTGGTTTCAAACCCAGGCCTGACTGCGACGTTCAAACTCAGTAATTCGGAGTCTGGAAAGCTTGAAACTGTTTGTGCGGGCCTGCTCCGCCAGTATCCAGCCTGGTCAGAATCCGCAGTAGCCTTGACCTTGCGTTCGGTCTTTGCGTTCTATACACAGTGGTATTCAAGTGTGCCGGCAGAGCTTATGAAATCCAGCGTGGCAACGATGCAGATTGTCATTGCATATAGCCGAACCGGCGCCATCGACGACTTTGTACCGTTGACATCAGTTTCGCTGACACGTGAGCCTGGAGGCCTTAAAACCTACAACATGGCTCGCAACGCCGACGCAAATGCAGCTTGGCCGATCGAGATCCCGGTCAGCAGTGCGGTTCCACTGGGGATCTCGCTAAAAATGCTCGCATTCGAAAATTCCGCGCTGATGGATTTTGAAGAATATCCACTTCCGCCCCGCCTCAACTCGCACATCGCTGCTGACGGTCGCAAAGTCATTTCTTGGAGAGACGTCCCCGATTACGCTCGTGACGCATTCAACATTTTTCGCCAAGGCGTCGCGCCGCTGGTTGGCCCTGCAGATCAGTCCGATGAACCTATCCCACTCGGTGACTGGCTCGCGTTCCTCAGTACGTAAACGCAGCCATAGGGTTTTTGCAGTCATTTTTAACTTGATGGAGTGGTATCTGATGTCAAAACTTTCTGTGATCGCGTTTGTGGCACTCGCCACCAGCACGAATGGCGGCGCGATAGCAGCCAGCATGCCCGTAGCTTTCAGCGCGGATTTCTCTGTTGGCTCGAACAGCACCCAGGATCCGTTGTTGTCCGCAGGTGCCATCGCAGGGGCGGTGCTAGCCGGGCTTCGGGAATCCGGTGTGGCAGCTCAAGAGAATCCACCGGAGGCCGATGTTGGCATCTCCCTTGATGTCAGCGTGGTCTACAACCCGCAAATAGAGACAACGATGGTAACGGCGCTGCGCTTATACCTGCGACCTAGTGGCAGGCATTTCTTGGCGCCTGATGCGTCACCAATCATTCGATTTTGATTGTTTTTTAAAAGGAAAAATTTGTGCGCAAGATTTTGCCGCTGCTTTCCCCTTTTCACCGTACTGATAGGACTGCAATGAAAAACAGCACGACCATCACCACCCTTACTATCCTCGCCGCTGCCACAGCTCTGTCCGGTTGCTCAGCAGTAAACAGCACGCTCACTGAGCGTAGTGATGCAGTCGAGATTTACCACATCTACGACATCAAAACGAGCGTGGATACCGCAACGATTGCAAAAGCCGCGTCGGACGGACTGGCCGCAAACACCAATAGTGTGCAGACCGCTATGCCACTGCAAATCGGTAAAAACGTGCCGACGACGCCGGGCAAGTTCACCATCGATGATGTTGCCGCTGGCTTGAATGGTCAAAACTCCGCCATGTTGAAAATGATGGCCAGTCAAAGCGGCGGCCTCGGCCTTAAGGTGGCCACATGCGCTGACGCGGTGTGGACCTCCAAGGCGGTACGAAATATCAGTGGGTCGAACAACCTCACGCTATATACATGCATTTATAAATATCGCTCAGGCTACAACGTCGACATGTACGCCGTATTCATGAAACAGAGCGGAGGCTTGTATCAACTCGTTCGCGAAGGCGCCAATGCAATCGCCGGAACTCCGGAGGAATGGGTCAATAAAACTATCGTTGACACCATGCGCTCGATTGAACGCGCCAGCGGTGCTCGTGCGGTGCATCTGGAAGGCCAACCTGAGCTTGGGCCGTTGCCTGCGGTCGACAAGCTGAGCGCCAAATGATGATGGCGGCTTACACGCGGAATAGTTCGCGACGCTTCAGCGCCGCCGCAATGACCATATGCGCAGTGGCCATGGCCACTGCGCTTCCGACTGCACAGGCGGCACAGGCAGCGCCGTCAGTAGGCTATTGGTTCGAATTCACCAAAGGCACCGGCCAGCATGACTTGGTACTCACGCCGGATGCTATCTCAAGTGCGGTTCTGCAAGGACTTCGAGCAGGTGGAATATCGGCAATATCGAATCCCAGCAATGTAGATGCAATGGTTGAAGCGGACATCACTGAGTCATACGAGCCCGAGCTTCAATCAATTCGAATAGTGTCCGGCACGTTCTCCCTGAAGGCTCCACGCCCTGGAGCAAGCAATTTTGAGCATCCAATTTTGCTATGCCAGACGGGACTTCAGGTTTGGCGAACGAGTACGAATACTCAAGACGCGGCGCGAAAAATCCGCGATGGAATTGTTCAGCAGGCCGTGCAGTTTGCAAAACAGTGCCGTGGTCAGCTGAACAACTTGTAATCCCGCACGTTTAGAAGTATTCGAATCTTCCTACCTAGTTAGGGCTGTAGAAATTGAAAAAAATCCTCATGTTGTTGGCAGTAAGCTCGGTCGCTGTGGTCAGTAGCGGTTGCGGTGGTGGTGGCGCCCTAGGTGGCGGTGTACCAGAGCTGACGGCGCAGTATCGCGGCGCGTTCCAAATGAATATCGTCACCAATCAATGCGGCATCGTCACCACGGAGTACGACCCCGTGTCTGGGCTCCCGCAGCAGGTTCATCGTATAGGCTATGACGAACTGATATTCGGCAGTGACAACACTGGCTATCGAATTTGTGGCCAAGGCGTATGGGTCGGCAAATTCACGGGCTCGCTGGTAGCGAACGGTGACACTTCCGCAGGAAACGGTAACGTCAACATGACGCTGTTTGACGCACGCGGAAAAACTACTGGCCAGACCGGTGCGATTACCGGCTCCATCCTCGGCGCTACTGGCGGCCCGGTGGTAGTTAATCTGTCGATGAAAAATCCCGCGAACAAGGATATCGACACCGAGTTGTCAATCCTCGGCGTCAACTATGCCTATCGCAATAGCATTACAGGCTCATACAGCACCATGGCTGGCGTCTACAACGGAAAAACGGCAGGCACGTCGATGACGATTACGGCGGGCGGTTCGATTTCCGGCAAGTTGGCACAGGGCTCGTTCACGGGCTCTATCACGGCATTTCACGCCGACACTCAGGTACACGATGTGTCCGTCACGTTCACGACGGCAAACGGAACGTCGCTGAGTATGGCCGGTGTTATCGGCCCTTACGGCGCACTTCCTGGCCAAATCGACGTTGATGGTAGACCTTTGCTGCCTAATGGGGACGCACACCCCGGAGTGCTGATAGCAATCGCTGGTGGCGGCGCTGCATACGCCGACGTCCTCGCGCAGAAGTGATTTTGGATTATTAGTATAAATCGTTTCAAGAGGTGCCTCCAAGCCGGGCACCTCTTAACTAGTAGGGAGGCTAACGGCATGACTATACCTAGTGATTTTCCACGTGAGCCAATGCAGGCCTCGTTGGCAGGCGCGCAGCCCAAAGTTTCCGTCCGAGTTGATGCTCTATCGGGACGCTACACGGACGCGCCGACCGAATCAGAAATCGCAGAACGATATGAAGTCTGCGAAGACCTCGCGGGCCAGCTCGTCGCGAAATGTCGGAAAAATCGAACCGAAAAATACGCCGCACTGACGGAGCAGCAAATCCTTGAGCGCCTCCTTGCGCAGCTTCTTGGTACCGGCTGGGGAAGCAGTTCGGAAATGCGCTGGGTCATCCGGCGAACTGCGGCGGTCTTAGGGTGGAAGATTCCTGAGAGCTCTACGGTGCTCAACACTTTGCCCACCGGTGCCTGATGCTCAGCTTGCGCACTAATACCTCTGCCTTATCCGCGACCCGGGCCATCGACAGCACAAGCCGCGCCGCGTCAGTGTCAATGACTCGGTTGAGCACTGGGTATCGCATCAACTCTGCACAAGACGATGCGGCCGGGCTGCAAATTGCAACGCGCCTGAAAGCCCAGACAAGCGGAATGGCCGTGGCCATGCGTAACACGCAAAACGACATCTCGCTGATGCAAGTAGCGGAAGGCGCCGTGGACACAATAATCACGTTGTTCGGGCGTATGAAAGACTTGGCAATTCAAGCTGCTGACGGCTCGATGACCGCAACAGATAAATCCGCGTTGCAGACTGAATTTGTAAGTCTTTTCGCTGAGGTATGGCACGGCGTAGAAACTAAATATAACGGTGAGGATTTGTTCATCAGCACGCCGCCAAACAACCACGAAAAATTGTGGTATCCGGTCAACATGCAAATCGGCGAGAGTTCTTCGAGCGTAATGGAGGTCAATCTTCAGCCTGCTCTTATAGGTACGCTAGATTCGCTGAATTACACGAACGCCGACCTGGACACCATCTTGACGCAGAACGCCAGTCAGGCCATCGAGAATTCGACCAATGCAATTGACAGCTGGGCAGCATTGAGAAGTGAGATGGGCGCAGTGTCCAATCGCTTGGAACACGTGTACAACAATTTGGCGAACGTCTCGACGAACACCGAGAACGCACGCGGTCGCATCCGGGACACTGACTACGCGGCTGAGTCCGCAAACGCTACGTCAGCACAGATGCTCACGCAGGCCGGTACCGCAATGCTTAAGCAATCAAACTCCATTTTCCAACTGACCCTCTCACTGGTTACCTGAGAATCTGTATGAAGAAGCCCGCGCCTCCCATGTACACGCCAGGCGAACGCCCAGTAGTCTTTTTGGACATTGACGACGTGCTGTGCGTACATCGCACGCTGAACACGCGTCAAGTATTGGCAGCTCTTGCCGGAAACGAAACCGTTGACGCCACAGATGTCTGGCAGCAGGTATTTCATGCAGCAGCGCGAGAAAATCTGCGGCTGCTGAACGACGAGTTTGGGCCGCGATATGTGATTAGTTCATCGTGGACGCTGCATCTGAGCCGTGAGCAGTTGTGCGAGACATTCAGGCAGACCAGTTTGGGATTCGTCGCGGAAAATCTGCATGAATTTTGGTGCACGCCCAGGGATGACGATTCATACCGGTTGGTTGAGATTGAGGCCTGGCTCGACGCGCACGCGCTTTTGACGCCAGTGCCGTATTTGGTCATTGACGACCTGGTTAGCGGCCAGTCCATCGTGGGCAGTCACATTGAAGACAGCGCAGTACTCTGCGATGCTTGGGTGGGATTCACGCATCCGAAACTCCGTTCGGCGCAAAAAATTCTGCGCTGCCAGCTTTCGTCAGACGTGAGCGCACGGGAGCAACGTTGATGCCGCTACCCCTCGCCGATATCGATAAAAGGCCTGTGATATTTCTCGACTCCCTTGGGGCCCGTACTGAAGCGGGAGAAGTGTATTTGCTAGTCAAATCCCCCTTGATTATCGACCTCTTTCGCTCTTTCAATGCACTGTATGTGCTGACGTCAAACGTAGTGCAATACCGGTCCTACGATGAGATGGTGTCAGTGCTTGCAAACACTGGACGAGCATTGATAGCGCAGAATTTACACCCAAATTGGGTAACGCCTTGGGATACAGATTCAACGCTAGAGAAAGAGGTCGAAGCGTGGCACGCCGGATGTAATGACAGAACGCCCACTTCATTTTTAATCATCACGACACCTGAGCGAAGTAAGCAGCTTGGGCATATTTTGATGGACTATACCGTGGCGTTTGACGGCCCCGTATTCAATGAAGTGAATTACATGGCCGCTTGTAGGGTGCTCCATTCGCAGACCACGTTCGAACCGTTTAACGCCGATTGGTACTGACCAAGCTGTGCTGTAAAAATTTGTTAGCGGAACACAGAGCTACGAGCCTCACCGTGATTTCTGCTTTTCTGGAGGCACGACTATGTTGTTCTTAGATAGCCCATCACAGTTCGCGCCGGTTTCAACCTGGGAAGCGTGGCGCGAGGAGTTGAACAAACTGAATCCACACGACAAAACTGTTGTAGCGGAAAAGATGCGCGCAGAACGGACAATCGCACGTCGAAAAGAACCCGTTGTGAGACCGCACAAGCCTATTCCAGATTGAATTCCTAACGAGGCCGCCTCCGGGCGGCTTTCTTCATTCAGAAATACTGAGTCCGATGAGCTCAATCGGTTGAGTTACCGCCGAAGCAATTCGTCGGGCAATATCCTTGCGCTGCTACGTCGAATTGCACTCTCCAGCACTTCCAGGTTTGGCTCGAGCAGCTCTCGGCTTTGAGGAGAAAAGAAGCGGCATCCGTGAATATGGGCTAGATTGGACACAAGAACTAGGAACTGCGGAGCTTCGTCTCGAACGTCACACCGAACGAATACGGAGGCCTCTATTTCGTTTTCGAACAAGATATCGACCCGGTTACCTCTCTCTGGGCCGAAGACAAGCCAGTGCGGTAGCATCATCCAAGGCGAGCCAAGATAGTTGGTGAGCTCAGTCTGCACATCGTAGACAAGCCCGAGTGGTAGTGGCGGTGCATCCCAGCCTTCGGCATCCATGTTTGGTGCCGATGTATCACGGGCGATGAAGTAAAGGTCAAACTGCCAGGCTGCCATCGGGAACTCCTTCTACTGTAGCCAACGCATCACTCAGTCTAGCACTGTGCAGAAAGACCTTCTGCACAATTCCATGCTCAGCAAGTGCGATGCCGCATGCTGCGCACTAGTTCCACTATCGCGATGAGCCTTGGGCGGCAGCCATGTAGCCGCGTTTGCTAGCCCGTCTAGGCGCTTTCTTTTCATTGTCCCGTCTGGTATGCGATGATGGTTGAGGCTTCTGCTTGCGGGCGAGCTCTACGAAATACTCATCCCCCTCCTCAACAAACATGTGACGAAATTCAGCGACGTCTAACCTGTCGCTCGTCTCGTAGATACCTGAATAAACGGGCACTTCATGCCTCAGCACATACCAACCGTCGAAGAAATTTTCGCCTCGCGTAGCGTGCGTCTATTGGCCGAGCCAACCCCAACTGGGCACGAGCGCATTGAAACCGCAGACGACATCGTAGCCCAGCTCCACCAGTATTTTGTGCGCAAACAGGGCGAGCACCCAGAGTGGTCTGCCGAAAAAAATCTTGAGCGTAACTCACTCGGATTGCCTCCTCTCGGGACAGTAAGCCAATTAATAATTAGGGATCTGAGCGGCGCGCACGCAATACCAAAATTTAATGTAGTATATCGAATATATCTTTATGTCGAAATGAATGATGAAACAGGCTGCCATCCACATACCAATCAAAGAGCCCAACGAAACCCCGCAGAAAGGCCATCGCCCTTCACTTGGGGGCCTCGCGCTGTTCCGTTTGGGGTTTCGACCGTTCTACCTGCTGGCAGCCCTCTTCGCCCTGCTAAGTATTCCACTGTGGCTTGTCAGCTATTCGGGGGGTGTTCAGATACCGAATGTAAATCTGCTTTGGCACATGCATGAGATGGTTTTCGGGTTCGCTGTCGCGGTGGTTGTTGGCTTCCTCTTCACCGCTGCACGAAACTGGACTGGTCTGTGGACTCCGCAAGGTTGGAGGTTGGCGGCTATCGTTGGTACCTGGATAATTGGCCGGGTTGGAATGCTTATGCCCTCCTCCGCCATTGGTGCGGGCCTTGATCTGCTATTTATTCCTGTTGCGATGGTCCCTCTTTATCGCGTAATGTGGCGTTCTGGCAAACGCCGAAACCTGCCGTTGCTGGGGCTGTTGGCCTTGCTCTTTATCGCTAACCTGTTCTTCCATGCGAACACATTTGGCTTGCACCGCTACTCAGCGATTGAAGCTACAGAGGCGGCAATTCTTGTGCTCGCGGTACTTTCCACTGTGATGGGGGGGCGTGTCATTCCAGGCTTCACAACCAACATGGCGCCGGGGAGCAAACCCAAGACCTTTGAGCGCCTGGATAAGGCGAGCGTCACCCTCGTTATTGTAGCGAGCCTCGCTTGGGTTACAACCGGCCTAGCTCCATGGCTTACCGCCGCGCTCGCGGGCGGCTCCGGTTTGCTGCAGTTAGCACGGCTCGCGTTCTGGTCCCCTCAACGTACCGCTAGATACCCCCTCCTCTGGATCCTTCACTTAGCCTACGCTTGGATAGGTGGCGGTTATCTGCTGCTTGCAGCAGCTTCGCTAGGCATAGCGAGTGTCAGCAGCGCCATGCACGCAATCGCAGTTGGCGGCATGTCCAGCCTCATCCTTGGCATGATTGCACGTACAACGATCGGTCACACCGGTCGCCTCATGCGAGCGGAGCACCATGAGCTACTTATTTTCGTTGCCGTGCAGTGTGCGGCCGTGGCTCGCATCTTAGCCAATATCGCCCCATCTGGCATAAAGGATGTGTTACTCGTGGCGGCGGGTTTATGCTGGGTAATCGCGTTTGGCACTTACGCAGTGGTCTTCGGGCCGTTCCTGTGCACGCCAAGATTGGATGGACGTGATGGCTAATACGTATAGAGCCTACCGCGAAGTCCGGGGTTTTTCCGCGCAATCCAAGCGAACGAAAATGATGCTAAGTGCATGTGGTGCTTTAGCACGAAAGTCCGCTTGGCGCGAATCTATGCGCTCCCACAAAACAAATGATTTGCGGATGCGAGATGTCTTTATGGTTAGGCTGTGGGGGAAAGTAGCAGATATCTGTCGCTATCTATCAGTCGCCGCCAAAGCACTCGCGCGGCGGCCGGCGATTCAATTCAATCTGCCCTTTGAGCTTCCAATGCGCCTCCTAGGAGACGCCCTCGACGGCGCAATCATCATCGATGGAAATTCGCTCATCCGCTACGTCAACCACGCGATGGAGGAGCTATCTGGATTCTCCATCGGCGAATTGTATGGCCAATCGATGGACATACTTGTACCACCAGATGCAAGATCCCCTCACTCCGAGAAAGTGGCCGACTTCATCACTACGGGTCGGAAATCGACAGTCCTCGGTCATGTGCGAGAGCTGGAGATTCGGCATCGCTCCGGTGAGAGGTTGCCCATTGAGATGAAAGCCGTCGACTTAGGCTGCTTCCACGGCAATCGATATTTTGGTGCGTTCGTCACTGACATACGCCAACGAAAAGAAATCGAGGCACGCAATGCTGAGCTGATGGCGTTACTCGAAAAGCAGGCTTTGACCGATCCGCTTACCTCATTACCAAATCGCCGGGCCTTCGAGAAAGAGGCTGCGGGAGCTGTTCTTCGAGCGGCTCGAAGCGAAGCGCCGGTGACGGTCGGCATCGCCGACGTGGACCATTTTAAAGCAATCAACGATAACTACGGTCACGCGGTCGGCGACGCCGTTCTCTGCGCGGTGTCTGATGCCATTCGTTCAGTCGCCCGCGATACGGATATTGTCGCGCGCCTGGGTGGAGAGGAATTTGGTCTGATATTCCCGAATACTTCTATCGAGCAGTCCGGCCAAGTTGCGGAACGAATTCGTAGTGCGGTTGCTTCCATCCAGTTCCCAGTGAATGGTGCTGAGACGGTAGATGTAACGATCAGTATTGGGCTCTCCAAGTTGATCGGGCAAGCGGGATTGGACGCAGCATTGGGGGCAGCAGACACTGCACTCTATTCAGCCAAGGGTAACGGACGCAATAGGGTGGAGGCGAGTAGGCTGTAGCTTCGTCGCGTGCCATAGCTTCTCCGCCGGCCCTGTAAGGAACAATTGTTTGGAGTGAAAATGTTATCTACGTTAATTATCACATTCCGCGAGGGTGTTGAGGCTTTCCTAGTGGTTGCGGTCACGCTACTCTATCTGAAGCAAACCGGTCGCCAGCATCTAATCACTTCGATGAAACTAGGCGTGGTCGTAGCAATTGTAGGCTCAGTTATTTTGGGCATTGTGCTCGCCGAACTCGGAGCGTTGACGCCTGCGTCCGAAGGTTGGCTCGCGCTAATGGCCTTTAGTTTAGTGTCATCCTGCACGGTCCACATGGTCCGTAACGGCAAACGAATCTCGACTGAGATTCGCCTAGGTCTCGCGGCCGCTGACGAGCGTGGCGGTATGGCTGCGAAGCTCGGCGTCTTTTTGTTTGTCCTTTTGATGATCGGCCGCGAAGGTGTCGAAACCGCCACCATGTTGGCCACCATCGCGTCCTCCGCTGATTTTCGAAGCTTGCTTACTGGTGGACTGGTCGGTACCTTTCTAGCCGCCCTACTTTCCTTAGCTTGGACACGATTCGGTAAAAGAATAAATCTCGGAAAATTCTTCCAAGCGACAGCAGTCTTTATGGTTCTCTTTTCGATTCAGCTTGTGATATACGCGTTCCACGAATTTACTGAGGGTGCCGTCATTCCAGGTATCGATAACGCCCACTGGCACGTCGTCACTGAGCCATATGGCCCCGACGGCATGTACGGAGCGTGGCTTTCATATAGCTTGGTCCTCATTCCGCTACTGTTTTTAGGGGTCTCGTTCGTGAATGTGCCCAAGCTAGTAGCCCGCTTCTCGGGCGCGTTGCGCAGTTCATGAGATGTCCGTTCCATGTGTGCCAAAAGGTCTGGAAATGCCGGCAATACGGTTAGTGGGGACGGGGAGAGTTGATTGTTCTCCACTTTTAATGTAGTATTTTAAATGCTTTTTATTGCATTTGTGCAGAAATATACTTACCATCGTCTATGGCAGGTCAGCGGAGAAAGAGATGAATCTGAATTTGGCTAACATCCTCATTGCAGCACTTTGGGCAGGCTTGGTACTTGGAATTTCGTTTGTCGCGCAACCCGCCAAGTTTTCCACCCCAGGCTTGCCCCGACCAATCGCGCTCGCGGCGGGACGGCAGATGTTCCGAGCAATGCACGTTGCAGAGAGCGTTATTGCCGTGTGCGCAGTTGTCGTGTTGATGCTGTCTAAGCACACTCAGCCTTGGCCGGTCTTCTTCGCTGCAGCCATTCTCGCCACTCAGATCGTTGTACTGATGCCGCCGCTGTCCAAACGCGTTGACGCCCGCCTATCGGGCGTGGAACTGCCGAAGAGCGCGTGGCATGCCATATTTGGTGTCACCGAGGTCGCCAAATTTGCGCTGCTGCTTGCGGCGGCTATCCTGCCGTCGATGCACGGAATGGCTGCGTCCCCCTAAGTACTCTTTATCCAGAAAATGTAGTTCAACCTAAAACACAACGGCTAATCATGGATACAGTAACAATTCTCCTGTCTTCTTTCATCCTGTCGATCACCGGCCTCTTCGTTTTTATCTGGTCGTTAAGAAAGCGACTCTTCGACACCACGGCTGCGGCCGCGAACGTGATCTTCTCCAAGGGTGAGATCGGTCGCGGCGAGGAACCATCGGCTACAGCCGAGCAGCTGGCCGGCCTGCGGTTAAAGGTTCCTGGCCAAACTAGCCCTGTCCTATCTGCGGCACAGGAAGCTGCCTTGCAGCGCGAATTGCAGGAGCGAGTTGAAGCGGACCGTTCGACGGCATTCGTGTCTTTCGTGTTCCTCTCATGCGCTGTTGTTTGGCTCGTGGTTGGCTCTCTCGCCGGCCTGACTAGCTCCATCAAACTGCACGAGCCGGATTGGCTCGTGCAACAGGCTTGGCTGACGTTCGGCCGAATTCGAACTATCCATCTAAACATCGTCGCATATGGTTGGGCGCCGATGGCAGCATTCGGCATTGCGAACTGGCTGCTTCCGCGTCTGCTTAAGACCCCGTTGATTGGAGGGCGGTTCGCAATCCTTGGCTGTATGATTTGGAACGCAGGTCTCATCGCGGGCGTTGGCTGTATCGCTGCGGGGATTAGTGATGGCATGGAGTGGCTTGAGATTCCATGGCAAGTCGACATTTTGATTGTCATCGGCGGCGCCCTGATGGGTCTTCCATTGGTCTACACGCTGCAGGCACGCAAAGTCGATCACCTGTATGTGTCCGTCTGGTACATGGGGGCGGCGTTGTTCTGGTTCCCAATTTTGTTCCTCATTGCCAACCTGCCGGCCGTTCATTTCGGTGTGGAGCAAGCGACAATGAACTGGTGGTTCGGGCACAACGTGCTGGGCCTATTCTATACACCGATGGCGCTGGCCTCCGTGTATTACTTCCTGCCGAAGATCATTGGCCGCCCAGTGCAGTCTTACAATCTGTCGCTGCTAGGCTTCTGGACCTTGGCCTTCTTCTACGGCCAGGTTGGTGGGCATCATTTGATCGGCGGCCCTGTGCCCGCTTGGCTCATCACGCTTTCGATCGTTCAAAGCATGATGATGATCATTCCGGTGATTTCGTTCTCGATCAATCAGCACATGACGATGCGCGGCTACTTCTCCAAGCTCATTTACTCGCCGACTCTACGTTTTATCGTCTTGGGTGGCATGATGTACACGCTCAGCTCGCTGCAAGGATCGTTTGAAGCCCTTCGCGCTGTGAGTACCGTCGCGCACTTTACTCACTTTACGGTCGCGCATGCACACCTTGGGCTGTACGGTTTCTTCACGATGGTGATGTTCGGCTCAATTTACTTCGTCATGCCTCGCGTAATGTCATGGGAGTGGCCATACCCAAGTCTGATTGCCGCCCACTTCTGGTTGGTAGTGTTCGGCTTCTCTATTTACTTTATCGGCCTTTCTATCGGTGGTTGGCTCCAAGGATTGGCGATGCTCGATGCGGCCAAACCTTTCATGGAGTCTGTGAAGGTGACTATCCCCTATTTGCAGAGTCGCTCGGTCGGTGGCGCCATCATGACCTTGGGTCACCTGGTTTTCGCGGGTCACTTTGTCGCGATGATACTGCGCTATGGTCCAGCACGTACCGGTGCAGCCCTCCTCCACACTAGCGCCACCAAGGCAGCCACAAATGAATTTGCAGGAGCCCGATAATGCATGACGAACTCAAATTGCTCAGTGGTGCCATGGTGACGTTGGCGCTCGCAACATCAGCACTCGTGGTTGTCCCATTTATGCAGCTTAAAGGACTAGAACCTCCCAAAGACCTCAAGCCCTATACCTCTGCTCAACTGCGCGGCCGCGAGGTGTATATCAAAAACGGATGCATTTACTGCCATTCTCAGCAGCCCCGCGACAAATCGCAGGCTCCCGACGACAAGCGCGGTTGGGGCCGAGCTTCAGTCGCCGCCGACTACTCATACGACAAGCCACACCTGCTTGGCACGATGCGTACAGGTCCTGACCTCTTCAATATCGGCGTGCGCCAGCCAAGCCAAGACTGGCATTTGGGGCATCTGTATCAGCCCCGTGCCTATACGCCTGGCTCTATCATGCCATCGTACCCGTTCCTCTTCGAGGTCAAGGAAAAGGCCGATCCGGGCGACCGACAACTGATCCTCCCCCCCGGCTATAACCCTCCTGGGAAGATTGTCGTCGCAACGCAAGAAGTGCTCGACTTGGTGACATACCTCCAGGGCCTAGACCATACGTACCCGGTGTTTGCAACCACCGAAACGAAAAAGAAATAAGAGGAACTCATATGATCGAGCAGCCGAAGCATGATGCACGCGAACGCGAAAATCCAGATCCGCACGAGAAGAACCGGCCAATCCCGCGCCTCGTTCTGATCGTGGTATTAGCCGTATTATCTTGGGCTGTCGGCTATATCGTGCTGACTCAGCGCGACGATGCGCCCGAGCTTGGCGACCACCGTACGCTGGCGACACTGCAGGGTAAGCCCGCCGGTGCAGGCGTGGTAGCTGACGGTGCGCAGGTATACTCGGCCAACTGTGTTGCGTGTCACCAGGCTACCGGCGCCGGGCTGCCTGGAGTATTCCCACCACTCGCAGGCTCCGAATGGGCACTAGCGGCCGATAAAGTCCCTGTGAACATCCTCCTGCATGGGATCGCCGGCAAGTTGACCGTCAAGGATGTAGCTTACAACGGACAGATGCCTGCATTTAAGGACAAGCTTAGCGATGCAGAAATCGCAGCGGTCCTCAGCTATGTAAGGAGCAATTTCGGTAACGGTTCCGGCAAGATTAGCGCTGATATCGTTAAAGCCGAGCGTGAGGCTGGCAAAGACCGAAAAGACCCCTGGAACGGTGATGAAGACCTCAACAAGCTCAAGCAGTAGCGAGACCAAAGCGCCGCTGCTGACGCTCGCAGCGACTTCCCTCGTGGCCATATTCGGTTGTGCCGCGCTGTACCAGGCGACGATGGGTTTCCAGGTAGTCTCAACTGAAGACGGTCGGAGGCTTGAGATTGAAAGGGAACCTCGTTCCGTCCCATTTGCTGCGCTCGACTGGCCATCGAGGCCGCTGCTAGGCGATGTGCTTAGCAATGACGGGCGTGTGACTATCGTGTCGTTCATCTACACAAGCTGCACTGCTATTTGTTCCGTACTTGGGAATGAGTTTCAACAGATGCAGGAAACAATCCGTGCTCGAGGCCTACAGGACAAAGTGCGGCTCATGAGCATCAGTTTTGACCCGCGAGATGACGCGCAGCAGTTGGGTGCTTATGCCATACGGCAGCATGCAGACCGGACCATCTGGAATTTTACCGGTATCCCGGATGGAAACCAACGTAAAGCAGTCCTCGACACCTTTGGAGTTGTTGTCGTGCCCGCGCCGCTTAGCGAGTATGTGCACAATGCCGCATTCCATGTGGTCGGCCCCAGCGGTCGCTTGGAAAAAATTGATGACTACGACAGTCCTGACCGGGCTTTGGCTGATGCAGTGGCCATGTATGACGCGGGCCGAAAATGAAGAGTCACATTTTTTCATTGAGTGTTCGGATAGTTTTCGTGATAGCGGTTCTGCTAGCTGTCATTGTCTCTTCGCCTTGGCTCGAATCATCGATGGCTCGGCACATGCTCGTCTTACTGCCTCTTTTGGTGTTTGTGGGATGGACGGCGGTTGGATTGCTTCCGGCGCGACTTTCTGCAGCTCAATTTGACGAGTATGGCATCGCTGGCCTTTCCGCCATGCTTTTTGTGAGCGCATATTGGATGATTCCTCGCGCGCTCGAACTGAGCCTGACTTCGCCAATGTTTGAGGCAGCCAAGTTTGGCTCGCTTGTTTTGCTGGGGCTAATTCTTCCCGGTTCGCTTAAGCGATCTCCTTGGGTAGTACAGCTTTTCTTCCTTGGGAATTTTGGCGCGATGATGGCCATAGCTGGAATGCAGTATCAAAGCATGCCGCAGAGGCTTTGTAACGCATACTTACTCGAAGACCAGGGCATCACTGGCTTAGGGCTTGTGGTTGGCGCCATTTTGATTTCCATCGCCTGGTGCGTCCGTATTGCACCGGCCCTTTCACCGACTTTACACACTGCAGAATCACATGACATACCAGGAACTGAACACCACCTCGATAGCAGCTCTCGTACATGAGTTCTATGATGATGTCCGTGCAGACCCGGAACTATTCCCCATCTTCAACGCCGCGATCGGATCGAACTGGGGACCACATTTAGACCGCATGGTCGACTTCTGGTCGACGGTTATGCTGGGCAGTAAAAGCTTCCAAGGGAACGTATATGGGAAACACATGCTGCTTACGGGTATCAATAAAGACCATTTCGTGCGCTGGCTCTCCTTGTTCGAGGCCGCATGCAGCCGCTTGTTCAGGCCCGAAATTGCGCAGGAATTTCAAATCACCGCGCGGCGAATCTCGGGCTCCCTGCAGTACGGCTTTTTCGGCAGCATGCTTGTTTAGCGTGACGTGGCCTGGCGCCGCAGTGGCGTCGTCCGGAATTGTCGCGCAGCAGAGCTTCCGGCGCAGATCGGGCTCCGCCTGATGATCCACCAACCGTCCGAACGCAAGTGATGAACCAAACTGGTCCAGCCTGGCGTGCTCAGTTCGCACCACTTCCGCTGTGTATCCCTGCCTTAGGCCGATAGCGAAATCCCCTGTGATCGATAGAGAAAAATTTTCAGAAAAACATTCATATTACTTGCATGTTTATGCCGTTTTGCGATAGACTTTATTTCACAAGTGAAACAGTCTCGAAAGGAAGTATCATGAACATCGATAAATTTAAGCATCAGCATCTGGATATCTTGGGCGCGATCGCGGCACTGCGGC
Organism: Duganella sp. LjRoot269; assembly: GCF_964254095.1. Taxonomy (NCBI): domain Bacteria; kingdom Pseudomonadati; phylum Pseudomonadota; class Betaproteobacteria; order Burkholderiales; family Oxalobacteraceae; genus Duganella; species Duganella sp. LjRoot269. The sequence goes on from NZ_CAXUSL020000001.1 coordinate 4,152,322, forward strand.
CCCTGGTTCAAACCGGGATCGCCGACCACGCCTCCGACATCTCGCAGCGCATCATCGCGATGAGCGGCATCATCAAGCTGCACCTCGCGGTCGAGGACAACTTCCTGTATCCGGCCCTGGAAGCCAGCGGCAACCACAGCCTTGCGCATATGAGCAAGCGCTACCGCGATGAGATGAACGGCATCGCGGGCGCCTACCTGGCCTTCGCATCGAAGTGGAATACGCCTCGCCTGCTGATCGAGCAGCCTGAAGTCTTCCGCAACGAGGCCAATCAAGTGCTGAAGACGCTCTACGAGCGTATGAAAAAGGAAGACCGCGAGTTCTACCCTGCCATCGAGGCATCGGCCGCGAACATCTGAGCGCAGCCCCAATCTTCCTATCTAGCTGAGTCCCCTATGATCTCCGCTCTGAATCATGCGACCGAAAGCGTGCATGGCCTGCGACGCCTGGCACTGATGATCGATTCGGTTTCAGATGCGATCGTGACTATCGACTCACACGGCATCATTGAGTATGCAAATCGTGGCGCGCAAGAGCTGTTTGGCTATCGGCTGGAAGAGCTTCTTGGTCGCAATGTGTCCATGCTGATGCCCCAGCCGGACGGCAACCGACATGATGGATACATTGCTTCTTATCTAAAAACCGGCCAGTCCCGCGTGATGAATCATCGGCGCAGCGTGAATGGACTGCGCAAGGACGGCTCGCTTGTACCGCTGGATTTGACGCTCGGGCAGATGCTGGAGGACGGGGAGAAAAAATTCACTGCTGTGATGCGGGATGTTACCGAACAGCGGCGCCTGCAGCAGCTTGCGGCAGAAACAGAGCGCGCCCTCCAGAACGCAAAAAATCGGGCTGACGAGGCCAACCGCTCCAAGAGCATCTTTCTGGCAACGATGAGCCACGAGATCCGTACGCCCATGAACGGCGTACTGGGTTCCCTTGAGCTCCTGGGTTTGACTGAGCTTACCGCAAGCCAGCACGAGACCGTGACAATGGCGGCGCAATCCGGACGCGAACTACTTCGCCTCCTCGACGATATTCTCGACTTCTCCAAGATCGAGGCGGGCCGCCTGGAACTGCGTCACGAGCGAGCGTCCATGCGCGAGCACATCATCGACAAGGTGCTGGCAACACATGCGCCGTTGGCCTCAAAAAAGGGCATCGAACTGCGCTCCCGGGTCGACCCAGCAACGGCGCAACGGTTCTGCACTGACCCACTACGTTTGCGCCAAATCCTGCACAACTTTGTCAGCAACGCTGTCAAATTTACGCTGGCCGGCAGCATCGAACTATCACTGGATGTCATTCGTACAAAGCCTGGTGCACAGGTTTTGCGGTTCTCTGTCCGGGACACCGGAATCGGCATTTCAGCGGCGAGCCAGGCGCGACTTTTCCGGCCTTTTGTGCAAGCTGATGGCGACACCACGCGCCGCTTTGGCGGAACAGGTCTCGGTCTGGCAATTTGTCTGGGCTTAGCGGAGAGTATGGGCGGCACCATTGCAATGGAAAGCGTACCGGGCCTTGGTACCACAATGAGCCTAGAACTTAGCCTTCCTACCCTTCGCGAAGTTGAGGTCAATAACTGCAGAGCACAACTAAGAAATGCACCGTCTATCAACGATCCTCAGGTACAGCATCGCGCGGCTCCGCCAGTCACGACTGCAGCCAGCAGCGGCACTTTAGTTTTGGTAGTCGATGACCATGCCACGAATCGCAATGTACTCGTGCGCCAGTTAGCCTCCCTTGGCTACGCGGCCGAGAGCGCCATCAACGGCGTCGATGCCTTGGAAAAGCTAGCCACAAGACGGTACTCGCTGTTGATAAGTGATTGCCAAATGCCTGAAATGGACGGTTATACGCTGGCACGAACTATTCGGGATGACGAATGGCGGCGTGGAATTTCGCGACTGCCCATAATTGCGTTCACCGCAAACGCCTTCGCTAGCGATGCCACGCGCGCTCTGGTGGCTGGAATGGACGACTATCTATCGAAGCCCACCACCATCGCTTCGCTGAGTTCTTTGTTGGAGCGCTATCTACCTCTGCCCCACACCCCTGAAACTAATATGTCCAAAAGCAGCGAACAACTGCTGGCCTTGAGAGATAGTGTCATCGACGAGACTCACCTGGCTCAGATCGTCGGCGATGACTTGGCCGAACGAGCGGCGCTTCTGGACGACTTCAAAGAATCGTGTGACATTGATGCGAAGGCTCTGGAAGCAGCGTATCAGTCGGGAGAGCTGCACACCTTCATGGAGATTGCGCACAGAATCTGCGGGGCCAGCAAAATGGTCGGCGCTTCAGGCTTGGCTGCTGCCTGCCGCGCAATTGAGTCGTGTGGTCGTGAACGTCTAGCCCTGTCCGACGATAGCGGTCACGCCGATGCCCTCGGCACTTCTACGCGGGAAGCATATCGCCGCTTCCAGGCCGAACTGGACGCGTTTGACAATTATTTAAAACAAGGAACGGCTTGCCTTAACAACGCAAGCCCAGCAACATGAACATCGATAACCTAAACTTTTTGCTTGTTGAAGACCATGACTTTCAACGCCGCGCACTGCGCCGTATGTTGTGTACTTTGGGAGCTTTGAACATCACAGACGCATCGGACGGTCTCGCCGCGTTAGGCGCTTTTCAGCAGGCTCCACTGCCCTTTGATATTTGCATCATCGACCTCAACATGCCTGGTATGGATGGCATGGAATTGGTCCGCCACTTGGCCGAAGCAAATATTCAGGTTTCGATTATTTTGCTCAGCGCGCTTGATCGAGCGCTGATCTCGTCTGTCGAGACGATGGTCAAGGCTTACGGAATCAATCTGCTCGGTGCAATAGAAAAGCCAGCAACTCCCGCCGCGCTGGGGGATCTGCTGAATCGATTTACCCAGCGTCACCGCCAACCAGCGCACGCGTCACGAAGCACATCTCCAGAGCCAACAATGAACGAACTTCTTGAGGCTTTGGCGCTCGACCAGTTTGTACTATATTTTCAACCGAAGGCCGACTTGTTGACAGGTGCGATCAGCAGCGCCGAGGCTCTGGCCCGCTGGTGTCACCCAGTGCGCGGATTGATTCCTCCAGATTCATTCATACCATTGATGGAGCATCATGGTCTCATCGACCAACTGACCGAACAGATTGTGGCAAAGACTGCCCTCGCCTGGCGGAAATGGGATTCGGAAGGAAAACGATACGAAATTTCGATTAATCTTTCCCTGTCTTCGCTCTCCAACCCGGGATACGCAGCTCGCTTGAGCAGTATTTTGGAGGGAAACGATATCGCGCCAAGCTACATCGTTTTTGAAGTGACCGAATCAGCTGCGATGTCGGATCTGCCTCATAGCTTGGAGAACCTTGCGCGACTGCGGATGAAAGGCTACGGACTGTCAATCGATGATTATGGTACCGGGTATTCGAGCATGCAGCAGCTGATCCGCATCCCATTCTCGGAGTTGAAGATGGATAGATCCTTCGTGACTGCGGCCTGCAAGGACGATGCGCAAGTGCTGGTTCTGGCATCGAGCCTTGCGCTGGCGAAGGAGCTACGTCTTCAGTCGGTCGCTGAGGGTGTGGAAACCGCAGCAGATTGGCGATTATTGCGCCGCCTGGAGTGCCGCTATGCGCAGGGTTACCTCATAGGTAAACCAATGCCGCAATCGGACTTCTTGGATGGAGTCGCTCTTTGGGATGCGGCCTATTCAGCGCTTCCCTCTGATGTTCGCGCAGATCCTGTCCCTGAGGATGCAGGTCCAGCGAATTGAGCACCCAATTTTTTTCCGGATTGGATACCCCATCAGGGGCGTCCGAATTCTACAATGGACTTATTAGAAATCACGCGCCAGTTCCTAGGAGCGGCTTACGCTGTTCGCGACCATGATGGATCAAGCTCAATCACAATCTGTAACGCCTGTGCTGATCTCCCCGGCGGGCAATCCAATACCGGTTAGCCTGTTTAGCATGGTACTGGGTCTTTCCGGCCTCGGCTATGCCCTGCTTAGCGGTTCCAAATTGTGGGGTATTCCTCAGGGGGTAGCGGAAACCGAACTGCTGCTGACCCTAGTGGTCTGGGGTGGTTTGATCCTCACATACTTGGTTCAATTTTTACGCGATCCCGATTTGATAGCAAAAGAGTTCCACGATCCGTCTCAAGGCAGTCAGGCGGCGTTAATTGGCATATCCACTTTGGCCTTGGTGCCCGGACTTGTTAGATACTCATTTGCCGGCGCTTGTGTAGTAGCCGCCGCCGGCATATCTTGGCATGTTGGTTTTTCGCTTTGGCACACATCCAAACTGTGGCAAGGCACGCGCGATATAAACGACGTATCGCCAGCGCTCTACCTACCAGACGTCGCCGGAAACTTCACGAGTGCTGCGGCACTTGGTGCGCTCGGTCAAGCAGACTTGGCTTGGCTCTTCCTTGGGGCGGGAGTCTTCTCTTGGCTGACTTTGGAACCAGTTATAAAAAATAGCATCTGGCATCGACCAGGTCTGGCACCTTCGCGTCGTCCCCTAATGGGAATCCAGGCGGCGCCGGCAGTCGTTTGCGCTGCTTCGGTGTTGCTTGTTAATCCGCAGATCACAGGACCTTGGGTCCTAATGCTGCTAGGATATGGCCTCTTCCAATTGATGCAGGGCTTTCGGCTCATATCGTGGTTAAAGGTACAGCGATTCGCCCGCTCGTATTGGGCATATACCTTTGGGATGACATCAGCGCTCAACGTATGTTTGAAATTAGCCTTGGCAGGCAACGTTGCCGCGCGCGCGCTTTCCCTGCCATTGATGACTGTGGTTACTGCGTTCATCATCTATTTATTCGTCCGCACAGTAAGAGGAAAATGAGACGTTCATAGTAGGAAGAAAGGCCGGCAGGCCTCCCACCCTGCCAGGCAATGGTGTGACTGATTACTAATAACGCCACTTGACCTCTTCGTCCCGTTAAGCGCAGACAGGATCGGGCTGGCGCCAGTGGACAACGAACTGGTCGACAGCATTCTTTGTCCCGTCGGGACGTTCTGCTTTTTCTCCAGCGGGCTGTCATCACCCGAAAAAAGAGCATCACCGTCTGAGCTGGATAGAGGAAGGGAGCGGTATGCAGGGAAAGAGATTATGGGGCTATTTTGCATCCGCAACGCGTCGCCAATTGAAGAAATTTTCGCTCATATTGGCACAAAAATTAGTCAAAATCTGCCTTGACAATGTCTGACTTATCAAATACATTGGAAGCATACGGAGGACGCCATGAAGTACTACACCGCAGAAAACTATGATCCAACCACCAGCATCGGGCTGTCGCTGTCACGGGCGCGCAACGTGCTGCTGGCGGAAATAGATGCATCGTTACGGGACATCGAGATCACTTCCCAGCAGCTGGGCATTATTATGGCGCTGGGGCGTAAGCTGGCCGGCACGCCGTTCGAACTGAGCAAGATGCTCGATATCGACAGTGGCCTGATGACCCGCATGCTAGACAAGCTGGAGAAGCAGGATGTGCTTCAGCGCGTGCGTAGTGTGGATGACCGCCGCAGCATCAACCTGCAGCTGACACGCCATGGCAAGCACCTGGTGGAACAAATCGCGCAACGGGCGCCGGATGTCATCAACGCGCGCCTGAAAGATTTCACTGCTGCGGAATTCCGTGAATTCCAACGCTTGCTGGCCAAGTTCATCAGCGCCTGAGATTGCGTGCCACGGAAGTAGTCCGGCCCGTTTTTTTTAACCAAGTAACTGACAAGTCAGATTATGAAAACTCAGACAAAACCCAAAGTACTTCTGCTGTCGATCGTGGTCGCGGCCATCCTGCCGGGTTGCGCCAGCTTCAAAGGCATTGGCAGCGATCACCACATCGCCAGTCCAGACACTTACCAATCGGCGCAGGCGCTGCCAGGCGAACACGGCAACTGGCCGGCGGCCGACTGGGCCAGCCACTATGGCGACGCACAATTGCCGGCGCTGATCACCGAGGCGCTGAAGAACAATCCCACCCTGGAGCAAGCCCGCGCCCGCGTGGCCGCTGCGGCGGCCGTCAGCGACAGCACACGTGCCGCTTCCGGTCCAAAGGTCAACCTGGACGCCAGTATCACGCGCCAGCAATACACCTCGAATGCGCTGGTGCCGCCGCCGGTGGCCGGTTCTTGGCAGACCGAGAACAAGGCGGTCCTGAGCGCGTCCTACGAGCTGGATGTGTGGGGCAAGCACAAGGCCGCCGAGAGTGCCGCCGTGTCGCGCCTGATGCTGGCGGAAGCAGAAAAGGAAAAGGTCAAGCTGACGCTCAGCACGGCAATCGCGCGTGCCTACAATGAACTGGCCCGCCTGTACTTGCAACGCGACCTGGCCGGCGATGACATCGCCCAGCGCCAGCAACTGCGCCAGCTGAGCATCGCCCGGGTCCGCTCCGGCCTCGACACCGAGGTGGAACAGCAAAATGCCAACCGCGTGCTGGCCGGCAGCCAGACCTCGCTGGCAGCGCTCGACGGCCAGATCCTGGACGTGCGCTATCAGCTTGGCGCCCTGCTGGGCGCTGGTCCCGACCGTGGCCTGCAAATTACCCGGCCACAGCTGGCTGAAGGCGCCGCGCCTCGGGACCGCCTGCCGGATAACCTGCCGGCCGACCTGGTAGCGCGCCGTCCGGATATTGCCGTTGCCCGTTGGCAGGTGGACGCCACTACGCAGGACATCAAGGTAGCCAAGGCCGAGTTCTACCCCGACATCAACCTCGGCGCCGCCATCGGCCTTGACGCGTTTGGCTTTGGCCGCTTCCTGGATGCCTCCAGCCGCACCATCTCGGCCGGCCCGGCCCTGCATCTGCCGATCTTCGACAGCGGCGCCCTGCGCGCCCAGCTCAAAGGCCGCTACGCCGATTTTGACCAGGCCGTTGCCGCTTACAACCAGACCTTGGTCGGCGCGCTGTCCGACGTTGCCACGCAAATTGCCCGCGTCCGCAGCACCGACGTCCAGTTGCTCGACGCCCAGGCGGCCAGTGACGCCGCACAACGCAATTGGCAGCTTGCCGCCAGCCAATACAAGGCCGGCCTGAATACGCAACAGAACTTGCTGCAAGCCCGCGTCACCGTCATCGCCACCCAGCAGACGCTGGCCAACCTGCGCATGGCGCGCCGCGACCAGCAGATCGGCCTTGCCGCCGCGCTGGGCGGTGGCTTCGGCAACCCGCAACCATCGCAACAACCATTGATTAACTAATCTCTCCAGGTGACATCATGAACGACCAAACAAAACCAGCCCGCAACGGCAAACGTAAAGCAGCGCTCATCGCTCTGGGCGGCGTCACTGTTCTGGCAGCCGCAGCCTGGGGCGCGTACTACTTCAGCGTGGCCCAGTATTTCGAGGAAACCGACGACGCCTACGTCAACGGCAACCTGGTGCAGCTGAACGCCCAGATCAGCGGCACCGTCACCGGCATCAACGCCGATGACACCCAGATTGTGCGCAGCGGCGACAGCGTGGTGAAGCTGGATGGCGCCGATACCCGCATCGAGCTGCAGCGCTCGGAAGCCGCGCTGGCGCAGGCGGTGCAGCAGGTCAGCACCCTTTACGTCAACAACAGCGTCTTCAAGGCGCAGATCGCCCAACGCCAAGCTGAGCTGGCGCGCGCCGAAGACGACCTCAAGCGCCGCCTGGCAGCCGACCAGGCCGGTGCGGTGTCGGCCGAGGACCTAGGCCACGCCCGTGACGCCGTCAAGGAACGCAAGGCGGCGCTGGCCACTGCCGAGCAACAATTGGCCTCCAACCGCACCCAGACCGCCCAGCAACAGATCAGCGAACACCCGAATGTGCTGGCCGCCGCCGCCCGCGTCCGTGCCGACTACCTGGCCTATGCGCGCGCCAATGTGCCGGCGCCGGTCACCGGCTATGTCGCCAAGCGTTCGGTACAGCTTGGCCAGCGCGTGGCTGCCGGTTCACCGTTGATGGCCATCGTGCCGCTGGACGGGGTGTGGGTGGATGCCAACTTCAAGGAAAGCCAGCTGAAAGCCGTGCATATCGGCCAGCCGGTCTCCCTTCATGCAGATTTATATGGCAAGGATGTCACGTACCATGGCAAGGTGATTGGTTTCTCGGCAGGTACCGGTAGCGCGTTCGCCGTGCTGCCGGCGCAAAACGCCACCGGCAACTGGATTAAGGTGGTGCAGCGCCTGCCGGTGCGGGTTGCGCTCGATCCGAAAGAGCTGAAAGACCATCCGCTGCGCCTCGGCCTGTCGATGGCGGTCGAAGTGGATACCCATGACCGTCAAGGTTCGCAGTTGCGCGCAGCAGTCAACAGTACCTTCCAGACCTCGGTGTTCGATCACTACGGCAAGGAAGCCGACGCGGAAATTGCCGGCATCATCGCCAGCAACCAGGCCGCCAACTAAGGAGCCATCATGGACACTCCGAAAACACCGGCAGCGCCCGCAGCGTCGCCACCCACCCCGCCTCCAGCGCTGACGGGGGGCAAGCTGGTGCTGGCCACCATCGCGGTGGCGCTGGCCACCTTCATGAACGTGCTGGACTCGTCGATCGCCAATGTGGCTATCCCGACCATTTCCGGCAACCTCGGCGTATCGGTGGACGAAGGAACGTGGGTCATCACGCTGTTTGCCGCAGCCAACGCCGTCTCCATCCCGCTGACCGGCTGGCTGACGCAGCGCATGGGCCAGATCAAGCTGTTCGTGATCGCCATCCTGCTGTTCGTCTTGTCTTCCTGGCTGTGCGGCCTAGCGCCGACCTTGCCGATCCTGCTGGCGGCGCGCATCCTGCAAGGCGCGGTGGCCGGGCCACTGATCCCCTTGTCCCAGGCGATCCTGCTCAGCTCCTACCCCAAGGCCAAGAGCGGCCTGGCGCTGTCGCTGTGGGCGATGACCGCCACGGTCGGCCCCATCGCCGGCCCGGCGCTGGGGGGCTGGATTACTGATAGCTATTCGTGGGCGTGGATTTTCTATATCAACATCCCGGTCGGCCTGTTTGCCGCCGCCGTCACCTGGGCCATCTACAAGGACCGCGACACCCCAGCCCGCAAGCTGCCGTTTGATGCGGTCGGACTGCTGTCGCTGATCGCCTGGGTCGCCAGCCTGCAAATCATGCTGGACAAGGGCAAGGATCTGGACTGGTTTCAATCTCCCGTCATTGTGGGTCTGGCCGTGTTTGCCGTGCTGAGCTTCATCTTCTTCGTCATCTGGGAGCTGACAGAAGCCCATCCGATCATCGATCTGCGGCTGTTCAAGGGCCGCAACTTCCTCGGCGGCACGGTGGCAATTTCCGTCGCCTACGGCGTGTTCTTTGCCAACCTGGTGCTGCTGCCACAGTGGATGCAGCAATATCTCGGCTATCGCTCGGTGGACGCCGGCATGGCAACCGCGCCGCTAGGGATCTTCGCGGTGCTGCTAGCGCCGGTGATGGCCAAGCTGATGCCGCGTTCGGACGCCCGTGTGCTGGGCACCCTGGCCTTCGTTGGCTTTGCCGGTGTGTTCTTCCTGCGCTCGAACTACTTCCTCGACGTCGACCTGTTCTCGCTGGTGGTGCCGACGCTGCTGCAAGGAATCCCTACCGCGCTGTTCTTCGTGCCGTTGACCGCCATCATCCTGTCTGGCTTGCCACCGGAAAAAATCCCGGCGGCAGCGGGCTTGTCCAACTTTGCCCGCGTGTTCTTCGGCGCTGCGGCCACCGCCATCGCCAGTACGGCGTGGAGTGACCGCTCCATCCTGCACCACTCGCGGCTGATCGACCAGGCCCACGTCAACAACCCGGCCTTCACCGACAGCCTGCAGCAATTGCAGACTGTGCTGCATCTGAATCCGCAGCAGGCCTATGCCCGCTTCGAGCAGAGCGTGGTGGCCCAGGCCGCCATGCTGGGGCTGAATGACGTGTTCTGGATTTCGGGCGTGATCTTCATTGCCATCATCCCGCTGATCTGGCTGACCAAACCGATGCATGGTCAGGTGTCGGACGCGGCATCAGCAGCGCATTGAGATGACCCGGCCTATTATCCATGGCCGCCCGACGCGCACCACTCTGGCTGCGCGTCGGGACCTCTTGCTGGCCACCGCGCTCGACCTCTTCACCGAGCATGGTTATGCCAGCTCTTCGCTGGCGGCAATTGCCGGCGCCGCCCACGTTGCCGTGCGCACCATCTACGTGAAGTTCGGCGGCAAGGCCGGCCTACTCGCGTCGTTGATAGAGGAAGAGCATTATCGCCATCGCCAGCAACTACTCGCAGTACCCTTTACTGAGAACCTTGTCTCGCAACTGGAACTGATGGCCAGGCACCTGGTAAGTCGGATACAGGACGAACGATTAATGCGCCTGCACGCGGTGATTATGAAGGAGGGAGACGAACCAGCCCGTACAGCCTGGCGTGATGCTGGACCATGTCAACTGGCAACACAGCTCATTCCCCTGTTCAGGCTGCCCGAGGCCAAAATCCTGTTCGATCCATTCCTCACGCCAGAGGAATTGTGCGTCCACTTTCTCAACTGCATTACAGGGCTGTCGAACAACGGTTATCAGATGCAGTCACTCCATGCCGATGCTCAAGCCCAGCGGGGCCTGCGACTGTTCCTGAGAGGCGTTATTGGGTATTAGCCGATGAACGGAGCAAGGGCGAGAGTCGGGTCTACTCGCCCCCCCTATTACGGTATGAATCGCCCCGGGTTTGAAGGAAGCTCCAGCATTTGAGAAATGGAGCCACCATGAAGAAATCAGCCCGATATTCCCCGAAGTGATGGAACGCGCCGTGCGCATGGTCCAAGAGGCCGGCAGCGAGTACGAGTCGCAGTGGGCGGCCATCACGTCCATCGCAGCCAAGATAGGTTGCACATCCGAAACTTTGCGCCGTTGGGTGCGCCAACGTGAGCGCGACGCAGGCCAGCGTGAAGGCATCACGACGACCGAAAGCGAGCGCGTCAAAGCGTTGGAGCGCGAAAACAAGGAACTACGCAAGGCGAATGAAATCCAGCGCCTGGGCAGCGCGTTTTTCGCCCAGGCGGAGCTCGACCGTCGCTTCAAATCGTGAGAACGTTCATCGACCAGCACCGCCAAGCGCATGGGGTCGAATCGATTTGCAGAGTCTTGCAGGTCGCCCCGTCCGGCTACTGGCGTTACGCCGCGCAGCGGCGCAAAGAGTGATGAGGTGCTGGCTCCTCAAATTGAACGCGTCTGGCAAGCCAATATGCAGGTCTATGGCGCAGAGAAGGTCTGGCGCCCGCTGCGTCGTGAAGGCATCGAGGCCGGACGCTGCACCGTCGAACGCTTGATGCGCCGCGCCAGCCTACGCGGTGTGATGCGGGGTAAAGTCGTGAAGACCACCGTTGCCAATGCGGCAGCGCCTTGCCCTCTGGACCGGGTCCATCGCCAGTTCAAGGCACAGCGGCCCAATCAACTCTGGGTGTCCGATTTCACCAACGTCTCGACCTGGCAAGGCTTTGTCTATGCGGCCTTTGTGATTGATGTCTTTGCCCGGCGCATCGTGGGCTGGTGCGTCATCAGTTCGATGCGCACTGACTTCGTCTTGGTTGCTCTGGAACAGGCGCTGTACGCCCGCCAACTAGAGCGTGATGACGCCTTGATTCATCATAGCGACAGGGGCTCGCAATACGTTTCTATTCGCTATAGTGAGCGCTTGGCCGAAGCCGGGGTTGAGCCCTCTGTGGCTAGTAAGGGCAACAGCTATGACAACGCGTTGGCCGAGACCATCAACGGCCTGTACAAGGCAGAGCTGATACATCGCCGTGCTTCTGGAAGACTTGCGAGGCCGTCGAATTGGCGACGCTGGAATGGGTGATCTGGTCCAATCACCATCGTTTACTCGAACCGCTTGGTTATATACCGCCGGCCGGAGTTGAGGCAAACTACTATTGACAACTTTCCGAGCAGGCTATGTCGCCTGACTCACACCAATCGACCTCCTAAATTTCCGGGGCGATTCAGGTGGATGCGCCGCACGCTTACATAGCCCCCAGTGAATATGGCGGTAACAATCTGGCAGCGCGTCTACCGGACACAGCAAAAGTCGCGCGAGCATCAAATGGTCTTCGATGGCGGCGTGTAGCTTTATCGGATCTAGCTTACTGGTGAGACTATGCGGTGGCAACGTTCGCCAACGTTAAGAAATAGAACAGGTCAACCAAGCCGAAGAAGTAACGAGCCATTGCCGGCTGACCAGTTCCATTTTCCGCACAGCCGGCCCGTGTCACAATGTTTTAGGCGCCGGCTGCGGTCTACGAGAACGTATGGTGGCATCCTACGATACTGGGTGGCGGCAACCTACAAGAACGGGGAGCACTGATGAGAATATTCACTTAGGTATTGGCTCGGATACCTGGGCACCGTCTGGAAGCAGCAATACCACCAACAGCTTAGCCGGATTGGTATCGCTAGCGTTGCGCGATACTACATGACGCATACCCGGAGACTCGTACCAAGAATCGCCAACTTTGTAAGTGATCTCGGCACCGTCGTCGAGCTTGGAAATCACTTCGCCTTCCACCACGTATGCGAACACCGATCCAGGGTGAAGATGAGGAATCGACTTTTGGCCCGGCGCGTAAGTCACCGTAAGCATCAGGCCCTTCGTGTGAGCTACGTCCGGTAGCTGCTTGGTTTGCAGGATTGCGCGTACCTCCTTACCATCTCGCGGGACGTCGTGCGCCTGAACAGCACCCACTAGACCGACGCTTACCACGAGCGCTGCGGCCAAACGATAGAATCCAGTCGTTTTCATTTCGTACCTCGCTTAGGCCGCTGGCATTTTACGGAAACCAACGCCGAAGCGGTTCCACGCGTTGATGGTGACGATAGCTAAGGTCAGGTCGACTTGTTCCTTGTCCGAAAAATTAGCCTTCACAAGCTCATAGTCAGCATCTGGAGCGTGCGTGGTTGAGACTTGGGTCAAGGCCTCGGTCCAAGCCAGTGCTGCTCGCTCGCGCGAGGTGAAGAATGGAGTCTCACGCCACACCGAGACTCCATGCAGGCGACGCTCAGTTTCGCCGGCTTTGCGAGCGTCGGTTGTGTGGGTATCAACGCAGAATGCGCAGCCGTTTATTTGGGACGCGCGCAGTTTCACCAGTTCCAGCAACGGTTGTTCCAGGCCCAATTTCCCAACGGCCGTTTCCAGTGCCATCATTGCCTTCATTGCATCTGGGGAAGCGGTATAAAAGTTAGCACGTGCATTCATGATGATCTCCTTCAGTGGGTTAGTGTGTGGTAATTGTAGCGGGCAGCATCGCCCGATCGGAGTACCAATTCGGCGAAAATCTCGTAGTCCACGAAGCGAATGCAGGATAGCTGTCTTCGTGCACTCAGACGGCTCGAGGCTAAGCCGCATAGCCCAGTTCTGGTACATGATGATGCATTAAGCAGCGGTTCAATACCTTACATGGCGGCCCTGGAACGCAGGCGAGTTGTAGCGCTTATCGCTGCGCAGTGCAGTGCAACGGATCATTTGGCCTAGTTCTAATCCGACACTTCTAACACTTCCGCGCCGCAGTCCATTTGAAGCAAGATGCCTCGCACTCGCGATATGGCAGTGTCGATATCTAGCGTATCGATCGAGCCAAAACCTAAAAATAGCCCTTGACGCGGTTGTGCCTCGAAATAGAATCCCTCGAGGGAGTAAAGGCCGACGCCGGCGCGACGGCCGAGACGTATGAGTAGATCAATATCCACATATTTGTGCGCAAATGCAGCCATGTGGAATCCGGCCGTTGATGGAACTACTTCAAACCATGGCGCAAGGTGGGTTGCGAAGCCGCGCAAAAGGGCTTCCCTCCGGCTTGCATAAATAGAGTGGCCACGGCGTATATGCTTTACCAGATGACCGTCATCAATAAACTTTGCCAACGCATGCTGAGTCATGCTGGCGGTATGCCAATCCGAGAGGTGCTTCGCAATACACAGTGCCGGCAATATCGACTCAGGAACTACAACGTATCCGATACGCAACTCAGGCAACATGACCTTAGAAAGTGAGCTCAGGAACACTACCAAGCCATGGGTATCGATGCTCTGCAATGAGTCCTGCGGCCTCCCTTCGTAGCGGAATTCGCTGTCATAGTCATCTTCTACAATGATGGCGCCGATTTCGAGCGCTCGCGCTAGCAGCGCAGTCTTCCGCCCCAAGCTCATTGGCATACCCAGTGGGAACTGGTGAGCCGGCGTGACGTAAATGAGACGAGCATTGTCCGGAATTTTGCTCGGGACAATACCCTCTCTATCGACTGGCACACAAGCGACGGTTGCACCCTGACTCTTGAAAAGAGAGCGCGCAATTGGATAGCCTGGGTCTTCTACTGCAACCACACTCCCTGGCTCTAATAGTATTCGTCCCAGCAAATCCAACGACTGCTGTGCCCCGTTGGTGACGACGACTTGTCGCGCTGCGCACCGCACGCCACGGGCATAACCAGCATGACGGACAATCGCCTCCCTTAACTCTAAAACGCCTTCGGTTGGAGCATAGCGGCCCCGATCAACCGAGTCCTGACGTAGGCCATGCAAAATGCACCGCCGCCATTCCTCTTGCGGAAAATGAGCCGGTGACGGGGTGCCACCAATGAACTCGTATTCAGAGCGCCCGTGCGCGAACGGCTGTCTGAAGGGAGTATCCCACCCCATCCATTTTTCCAGTGTGTCTCGAGAGGCCAATTGCGCCCCCTCCACTCTCCGAGCGCCCGCCCCGCCGAGCTCGCCAACGAAGGTGCCCCTACCAGTATGCGCAACCAAAATTCTGTCATAGGTGAGTCGGCTGTAGGCATCAGCAACTGGCTTACGAGATATACCCAACTGCTGCGCCAGAAGCCTCGTAGGTGGTAGCTGTTGCCCTCGCGTTAAGCGGCCCGAGCGTATGGCTTGGATTATTTGGCTGTACACCTGCTCAGATAAATCCCTGCCGCCCTCGATGATCAGGTGAAGTTCCATGATTTGCCCTCCATCGACACCACGATGATTTCCTACCGACAATAGTTTAACTAAAATCTTACATCATTGTCGGCCAGACAAAAAAATATATCGCCCCCCATTAATGGCGCCCTAAGTTTTACGAGGATTGGCTACCCGCAGGGCACTTTACCCCTCCTACAATAGAGTCACTCTGCACCCTCATTAAAGGAAATAAATTTGTCGACTCGCCTGAATTTCTGCGGTGCATCCCCGGGAACTATCAAAGCCCTGTCCGCGTTGGAAGGCGCAGCCAACAACTTGGGCCTGGAGGCGTCGCAGCTGGAATTGGTCAAAGCGCGCGCTTCGTAGCTCAACGGCGTGCCTACTGGGTGGACCTGCATACTACAGATGCACGTAAGGCCGGCCCGATCACTGCCTGCACGGTGTCTCCGGCAGACGAGAGACTCCGTTCTTTTCACGGCGCAAGCACGCAGCACTGGGCTGGACCGTAGCATTAACCCGGCTGCCGCTGGCCCACGCGCCTGACGCTGACTACGAATACCTAGTTGCTAACTTCAGCTCAAAGGAATCGGCCGTCTTGACTCTAGCTATTTCCACTATCAACAGCAGGAACCGCTTGGCTGTGGGCTTACGCAGGATGCCAGCTGCATAACAGATGGGTGGGGGCTGCACAGCTCATTTGTGATGCCCTCGACTTTCAACGTACCTATAAAATTTTCGGACTCCTGCATGAAACAGCGCCTCGACTACCACCAGGCATCCCCGGACGCTCTAAATGCACTTATTGCACTCGAGCTTGCGGTACTCCGTCTGGGGCTGGACCCTCGTCTTTTGCAGCTCGTAAAGCTCCGTGCCTCACAAATAAATGGGTGTGCTTACTGCGTCGACATAGAGAGCGACGAAGCAAGGCGAGTTGGCGAAGCACCGCGTCGCCTTTTCACGCTTTCTTTGTGGAGAGACAGCACCTTGTTCAGTGCTCAAGAGCGCGCTGCGCTGGCGTGGACCGAGGCGTTGACCCAGCTGAACAACAGAGCCGCAATCAATGAGGCTCGCGCTTTGATGAGCGCTGTATTCGACGAACAGCAAATCGAAAATTGGGCCTTGGCGATCGTCGCAATCAATTGCTGGAACCGGGTTGGGATAGGGTTCCGCAAGGCCATACTATAAGCGCCAAGCCCGGGAAACTGGGCACATGCCTAGAACTTCGTGGTTCTTAAGCGATTGCGCCGAGAGTCCCTCTAAGCTTCCGTTCGGTCAACTGCAGCTACCGCAGCAAGAGGAACTCTTCTTTGGCACGATCTCTTCGAGATTGCTGTCATATCCAGCTGCCCGCAGCGCATTTCGAAGCATTTGTGATGAGATCTTCATTTCATCATAAACAATGCTGCAGGTATCATAAACATCGCCGATAAGGACGTCGCTGACGCCTGGGAGCTGCTGAAGACTATTCTCAATCTCCGCGCCGAAGCCAGAATTTGTGGAATCCTTTAAAGTAAAAGAGGCAAGTAACATGGTGGGTCCTTTTGATTACTACTGGGTTAAGTTGGGTGAACTAATTCGTCGAGAGCATGCAAACCGCGAAAAAACTGATGCCAGTGGACGAGTCCCGCAGCTAAGTCACGCGCAGTCAGTGCTGGGCAAATAAAATCACCTTGTGCGTGCGACACACCGTATTCACGGGAAACGTACCACTTCAATAAAGTATCAACGCCACACACTGTCATTGCACCAGGTGGCACCAGGCCCCTTTTGAATGCCGACGTGAGCGCTTCATGAGTGTCCGTACAGTCGTCCAAGCTAAATTCGCACGAGCGCAATTCATTCAGCGAGTCTGCATGTAAGTCGTTTTCAAAAATCAAGGAAAATTCGCTAAGGCCAGATAGAGCGACGCTTTTTGCCATTTCCCTACGCGTAAACTCATCCCTCAATACCGCACCAGACAAATGTGCTTGCACGGGTGCGTAAAGATCTGGTGACACGCAGAACCCTTGGCGGCGCCAATTGACGACCGTAGCGATGGTATCGTCTAGGAATTGAACCGCCACCTGATCAAGCAGCCCATATTGGTCTGCTTCGCAGAGAAATTCCGCCGGCAAGAGAAACCCGAACGTCGGGTGTGCCCAGCGTACCGTGGTTTCGAGTGTAGCCACTCTCCCACTACGAACATCGACGATCGGCTGAAAAAACGCGCGGAACTCCGTCCGGCGAAGTCCATCCATAATGTCGCTGGCCGAGATTTTTTTGCAGTACTGCACGGGCCAATTCACACCCTGACTTCGGATTAGAAGGTCGCTGGTGCTGGCTGAGTACATGGGCTTTTGTCTGAACGATACATAGAGTTCATCATATGCCGGGCAACAAATTTAATCAAGCATTTAATTTACTTGTTTACGCAATAGGTGCATAATCACCTTACACAATCACTCTGAAGGACACATCATGAAATCTCTGCCAGAGGGCGTAGCTCACTACAAAAGCAGCCCCGTTTTTACGGAAGAAACCGTGCCAGCCGGACTCCAACGCAGCCACACCACTGCCGAAGGCACTTGGGGCCGCATCACAATACTTGAAGGTAGTCTCCTGTACCGCATCACGGATGAACGCGTGCCGGCGGAAGAGATTCTTTTGACGCCGGAGAAGTTTGGGGTTGTGGAGCCGCGAATTGAACACGAAGTCTCGGTCGTCGGACCGGTCAGGTTCCAGGTGGATTTCCATCGGTGATGACGAAGTATCCATGCGGCCGAAATACTTTCAGCCGCATGGCCCAATTTAGCTGAGTTTACTGGGATCGATTAGGCAGCAACAGGAGCTCGGTGGAATTTTATCGGCATTGCTGCGTTCTCCTGCTTGTCTGGTAACAGCATCGCCAAATTCTGCGTATCCAAAGATGCAAGGTATGCAAACGTTGCTGTCGCAAGCGCGTGTTTTAGTCTACAGTTCGTCACAAGCGGACAGGTGTTACTGCTTGCGTTGAAGCACTCCGCCATGTGGAAGTCTGTTTCAGTAGCGCGGACAACCGCTCCAAGGTTTATATCGGACGGTTCCATTTTTAAGCGCAACCCACCATTTCGACCACGCACTGTGTCAATGTATCCAGCAACGCCTAGCTGATGCACCACCTTCATCAAATGGTTCTTGGAGATGTTGTGCGTGTCGGCGATATCCTGGATAGTCACCAAGCGATCGCGACTCATGCCTAAGTGAAGAAGTGTCCTGAGGCTATAGTCTGTAAAAGTTGTAAGGCGCATTATTGTCCAGTCCGTATTAGGATAAACATGTACAGCGAATACATCATACATGATTTTAGCGCCGAAGTATGTTTGCAGCGTTTTTGCTAACCCTCACTAGCTCGCATGGCCGGCTGCCGATCAGTACCAGGTGGACACGCACAACTCTTCCGTAGTACGTTGTCGCTCCGTTCATTCACATGCCACGACAGCCCATCGCGTTGCAGACGTCTAGCACTGAGCTGCCTGTCAGCTTACTCGCGAACCCTAGTTGTCCAATGCATAAACAGAATTAAGATAAGCCTTCGTTCTCTAGCAAGTATCTGCGTTACCACTGCCCCTTTCTGCACTCCCCGTCCCTGCGACTTGCACAGCAGTGGCAGCATATAAGCCCTTGTTTTACCAAGGAAAGTAGTCTTGATCTGATCTCGCGCCGCGATGAAAATTGCGTTTGGGAAAATTCATACTTGCTTTTCACTATAAACAAGTATACTATCTACCACATTAAGAGTGTCTATGAAGGCGGCCCGCAGGCCATTTTTAATGCCTTTAAAGATGCATTTCAAATGGTTGTTATTACCCAAAACCACTCATCACAGGAGTATCAATGAAACTGCACCTTTCCACCATTCGCAGATTTGCTGCGTTCGCGGCCGTGTTCGCCGCCACCGCTGCGATCTCCTCTGAAGCCTTGGCCGCTGTACGCAAGTACGACATGAACATTGAAGATACG
The DNA here is from genome assembly GCF_964254095.1 of Duganella sp. LjRoot269. Classification (NCBI taxonomy): domain Bacteria; kingdom Pseudomonadati; phylum Pseudomonadota; class Betaproteobacteria; order Burkholderiales; family Oxalobacteraceae; genus Duganella; species Duganella sp. LjRoot269. The sequence continues at coordinate 4,171,167 of NZ_CAXUSL020000001.1, forward strand.
AAGATAACTTTGGTGGAAAAGCAGCAGTACCACACCTTCGCATTTTCTGGCCAAGTTCCAGGTCCTTTGTTCTACGTTGACGAAGGCGACCAGATTGAAGTCAACGTCAATAACGTAACGGCCTTGCCCCACTCGATTCACTGGCACGGCATGCTGCAAAAGGGTACCTGGAAGATGGACGGCATTGCCGGCACCACCCAAGAAGCCATCAAACCAGGTGAATCGTTCGTCTACAAATTCACCGCTGAGCCATCGGGCACGATGTGGTACCACTGCCACGTGAATGTCAACGAGCACGTCGTACTGCGTGGTATGTGGGGTCCCTTCATCGTTCGCCCTAAAAAGCCAACTGCGCTTGAAAAGACGGTCACCAAGGAATTCATCATGATGCTGTCCGACTGGGACTCGAAGTGGGCTGACAAGCCAGGCTTCGGCGGGCTGCCAGGTGACAAATTCGACTTCTTCACCATTAACGGTAAATCATTTCCTGACAACCAACCGCTCCGCGTCAACAAAGGCGATGTGGTCCGTATGCGCCTGATCGGCGCCGGCGATTTGGTACACAGCATTCACCTACATGGTCACGTGATGACCGTCGCCTTCAAAGACGGCTTCCCACTGCCGGCCCCATACAAAGCAGACACCATTGCAGTCGCACCTGGTGAACGCTACGACGTCATCTTCACCGCCGACAACCCAGGCCGCTGGATGATCCACGACCATGTCGACTCGCACGTAATGAATGGTGACCGTCCGATGGGCGGGATCATGAGCGTCCTGGAATATAACGAAATCAAACCTGACGACTTCTACGACTGGAAGAACAAGAAATTTGAGCCGAACTTCTATTACGAAGAATCGCTCAAGAAAGGCCCGGGTATTTACACGAATGACGGCTTTAAGGGCCAGGCCGTCCAATAACGTAGGAGTTGAAAATGCGATTGAAGATATTGATCGGCGCAATGATGGGGCTTGCAACCATCAGCATGGCTGTGGGAACGGAGGCATCCGCCGCCGACCTGCTCAGCCAGCAGTGCGTCGCCTGCCACGCAGTGACGAAGCCGGAAAAAGCGTCACTTGAGCGCCTGTGGGAACGTAAAGGTCCAGACCTTTACTACGCCGGTTCGAAGTTCAATAAGCCGTGGCTGATTAGCTGGCTGCAAAACCCAACGACCATTCGCGGCGGCGGTGTGATGTACACCAAAGCTGTCAAGGCCGGCGCCGACCACTCGGTCGATACCATCGATCCGGCCCAAATTGCAGCCCACCCGAAGCTGTCTGCAGCCGATGCCGCAATCGCAGCAGACCTACTGATGGCGCTTAAGGGCGAAGGCCTGGTTACCGCAGGCGCATTTAAGAACGAGCCCCCTGGCTCCATGGCGTCGATGCTATTTTCCAAGCTGCGCGGTTGCACTTCGTGCCATACCGCCAAAGCTGGCGGAGCGCCGACCTCTGGTCCTGAACTGTACACGGGTGGAGATCGCCTGCAGCCGGACTTCGTGCATGCGTACATCAACAATCCACAGAAGTTCGATGCGCATACCTGGATGCCATCGCTGGGGTTGAACGATGCCGACATTCAAAAGCTGACCGGCTATATCAGCACCTTGAAATCGGAGAAGAAATAATGCGCTTTCTGACCAAGAACCATTTTTACGCACTGGTCGCAGCAGGCATCGCGCTGTGCTCAGTCGATGCGGCCAAGGCAGAGGAATCTGCGCATGCCGTCAAGCTTTACAACACCTACTGCGTCCAATGCCATGGCATTAACCGTGACGGTAACGGGATCAACAGCGCATCGATGGCGGTGAAACCTCGTGACCACACCGATACCAAGGCAATGGGTGACACCCCGGACGAGACCCTCTTCAAAGCAATCAAGGGTGGCGGCCTGGCAGTGGGTAAATCAATTTTGATGCCGAAATGGGAAGGAGTACTGAACGACGACGAAGTAAAAGAGCTGGTCACCTACTTGCGGGTCGTGAGCAAGACGACCTCGAAGTAATCAACGAATAAACTAACATTAGGGAAAACAATGAAAAAAGTAAGCATTGGTATAGCAGTCGCACTGGCGCTGCTGGGTTCGGCAGCCGTGCACGCCAAGACCGTCAAAATCAACATGACGGCCAAAGAAGTCGAAACCCCAATTGACAACAAGGGTACCATGTACCGCTCGTGGACCTACGAAGGTATGGTTCCAGGTCCGGTAGTCCACGTTGAAGAAGGCGATGTTGTTGAGTTCACTCTGACCAACGACAAGTCCAGCAAGAATTCGCACTCCATGGACTTCCACGCTGCACGTGCCGACGTCGTTAAGGACTTCGAGCAAGTCAAGCCGGGCGAGAAAGGTAGCTATACCTTCCGCGCTGATTACCCAGGTATCTTCTACTACCACTGCGGTGCGGATCCAATGATCCAGCACATCGCTCGCGGTATGTACGGCGCCATCATCGTCGATCCAAAAGACAAAGCCGCGATGCCTAAGGCAGACCGCGAATACGTCTTGATTCAGTCCGAACTGTACGCCAACCCAGATGATCCTGCATCCATGATGGCGAACAAGTGGACCAACGTCATGTTCAACGGCGGTGTCTTCAAGTACGACCCAGTTCACGATCCAGCAGCTACCCGCATGCTGCAGGCCAAACCTGGTGAGCGCGTTCGTGTGTACTTCATTAACGCTGGCGTGAACGAATTCGCTTCCTTCCACGCTATTGCTGGTATCTGGGACCGCGTGTACCCAAGCGGCAATCCAAAGAACGTACTGCACGGTCTGCAATCCTACGTCGTAGGTCCTGGCGATGCATCTTCGTTCGACATCATCTCGCCAGTCGAAGGCGCGAATGCACTGGTAACCCACTCGATGCGTCAAGCACTCAGCGGCGCTATCGCAATTCTGCAGTTCACCAAAGACGCTGATCCGAAAATGGGTCGCGGCGAGAACATCCTGGTGCGCTAATTAGGCACATGGCGGGCTTCGGCCCGCCATTCAATCAACAAAAGGTGAGTGTGAAATCATGGGTACTACACGAAGAAAGTTCTTGGCCGGTATAGGCCTAACGGTCGCCGCTGCGTCTCTTGTTGGATACGGGCTTGGTCGCGGCGCGGCCGCACCAGCAAAGCCGGCAGCATCAGGCACATCGGTCCCAAAGATGGACACTTCGCAGGCCCAGTACACGTGTTCAATGCATCCTCAAGTGCTTCAGGACCATCCAGGTAACTGCCCAATCTGCAACATGGCGCTAGTACGGACCAATAGCGGTGAAACGGTCAAGCACGCGGACATGCTTCACGTCGATGCCGCCACCCAAAAACGCATGGGTGTTCAGATGGCCACCGCCAGCGTGACTGAAATCAGCCGCTCTATACACGCCTTCGCAACTATCAGTGCCGACGAAAGCACCACGGTCTCCGTCAACCCGAAAGTTGAAGGATTTCTTCGGCGTGTAAACGTACAAGGCGTAGGCCAGCCAGTACGTCGTGGCCAAGTCCTTTACGAGATTTACTCGCCCGAGCTTCAGCAGCGTCAGCGCGAATACATTGATCTACTCGTGCGCAAGGACGGCTTGCTGGGAGACAGCATGGCCATTGTGAGCTCCAATAGCGCTATGGTTGGCAGTTTATCCAAAGAAAAATTCCGGGCGCGGGAGCGCTTGCTCTCTGCCGACATGAGCGCCGATCTGATCGACCAGCTAGAAAAAAGCCGTCGCGTTATCGACGTCATACCTGTCCGCGCCGCGCATGATGGCGTCGTGACTGTACTGGCTATGCACGAGGGCAATTACGTCAACCCGATGCAGCAAATCCTCGCATATGCTGACTACAGCGTGGTTTGGGCCGAGGTAGCGCTGTTCCCAGATCAACTCGAATGGGTGCATAACGGTGACAATATGGTATTCCGCTCGGGGATTGATAAGACCATCATCCAGACCGGAAAAGTAAACACAAGTACCTTACAAATTGATCCGGCCACGCGCACCGCAAAGCTGCGCATGTCTCTGAATAACCCACGTGGTGCGTTTCGCCCAGGAGCATTCGCAGATGTGGACATCCAGTCCAATTCCAAGCGAAGCCTGACTATTCCTCGTGATGCCGTGATTCGCACTGGCCATGGCGACTTCGTTGTCATCGCTGAAGCAAATGAGCACTTCCGCAGCGCACGCGTTCAGCTTGGTGTTGAGAGTAGTGAGCTGGTAGCTGTCCAGTCTGGTCTTAAACAAGGCGACCAGGTCGCTGTGAATGGCCAGTTCCTGTTGGATGGTGCTGCGTCGATGCGGACACTGCAAGCACGCCTGGACAACAATACGCCTGCTAAGCAAATGGACGCGGCACCGATGCCTATGACCATGCATGATCACTCGATGATGGGGATGAAGCCATGATAGCCCGCATCATCGACTGGTCGGTACGCAATCGTTTGATTGTGCTTGCTTTGTGCCTATTGCTTCTCATAGGCGGCATCGAATCCTTGTTCCGACTCAAACTCGACGCCCTTCCCGACCTGTCCGATGTGCAAGTTATCGTCAAGACCGACCTGCCGGGCCAATCGCCGCAGCTGGTAGAAGACCAGCTTACGTACCCGTTGGCCGCGTCGCTGCTTTCAGTTCCGGGCACGAAGGCCGTTCGCGGATTTTCAATGTTCGGCGAATCTTATGTTTATGTGATCTTCAAAGACGGGACCGACCTTTATTGGGCACGCTCGCGCATTTTGGAGAGCCTCAGTCAGTCGACTGGCAAGTTGCCCGCCGGCGTAGCGCCAACACTGGGACCTGATGCGTCCGGCGTAGGCTGGGTATTTGAGTACGCACTTGTCGACAAATCGGGCAAGACCTCCCCGGCCCGCCTGCGCGCATTACAAGACTTCTACCTCAAGCTGGAACTTCAATCCGTTCCCGGCGTGGCAGAAGTTGCGACGCTGGGCGGGCTGGCTCGCCAATTCCAGGTCGAGGCAGACCCTGCCCGCTTGGCCGCACACGGCGTGACCATGGAGCAGCTCTCGCAAGCCGTGAAGGATGCAAACCAAGCAGGTGGCGGCGCCCCCATCGAAATGGCCCGCGCTGAATACCTGCTGCGCTCCAACGGCTATTTAAAAAACCCGTCCGACTTCGACAATATCCCTGTTCAGACCGACGCCGGAGTTCTCCGCTTAAAGCAGCTAGCCAATGTTACTACCGGTCCACAGCAACGTCGAGGCATCGCTGATCTCAACGGCGCGGGTGATGTAACCGGCGGCATCATCGTTATGCGTCACGGTGAGAACGCGATCACCACAATCGCTGGCGTGAAAGAACGCCTGGAACAGCTGAAGAAAGGCTTACCGCCAGGCGTTGAGATCGTTACGACTTATGACCGTTCTGGCCTGATTGAACGCGTAGTACATACACTGCGTGACAAGCTACTCGAAGAATCCATCGTAGTGGCCATAATTTGCGGCGTTTTCCTGTTCCGAGTGCGTTCTGCCTTGGTCGCTATCGTAACGCTGCCCCTCGGTATATTGGCAGCACTCTGGATCATGCGTGTTCAAGGTGTGTCAGCCAACATCATGTCGCTTGGCGGTATTGCTATCGCTGTGGGTGCGATGGTCGATGCCGCCATCGTCATGATTGAAAACATGCATCGCCATCTCGAGAAACAGGAAGCCCACGATATCTGGGTGGTCGTGCGTAAGGCGGCTACTGAAGTTGGTCCTGCGCTATTTTTCTCACTCATCATCATTACCATTTCCTTCCTGCCAGTGTTCACGCTGAGCGGACAGGAAGTTCGATTGTTTGCGCCCCTGGCATACACTAAAACCTATGCCATGGCAGCTGCAGCAATGCTGGCCATCACCCTCACGCCGGTACTAATGGGCTATGCGATCAATGGCAAGCTTCCGCCCGAGTCCGCGAATCCAGTCAATCGCTTCCTCAAACGACTCTATCGGCCGGTACTGAACGTTGCGCTAACTCGCCCCAAGGCTACTTTAGTCCTGGCGACTATCTTGCTAGCGACAGCAGCGATTCCCTTTAGCCGCATCGGCAGCGAATTCATGCCACCGCTTGACGAAGGCGATTTGCTATATATGCCGACGACGCTTCCTGCGATATCTGCTGCCGAAGCCGCAGATCTACTACAGCGCACTGATGCCATCATCGCGGCCATGCCGGAAGTCGAGCGTGTTTTCGGCAAGGCCGGCAGGTCAGATAGCGCGACTGATCCGGCGCCGCTGTCGATGTTAGAGACGACCATTATGCTCAAGCCTAAGTCCCAATGGCCGGTCGGCTCAAGCAAGAATAACGCGGAGCTAATCGCTAAACTTAACGAGACCGTGCGCCTCGCCGGGCTGACGAACTCTTGGGGCTTCCCGATCAAGACGCGCATCGACATGTTATCGACGGGTATCCGCAGTGCATTGGGCGTAAAAATCAGTGGACCCGACGTGGCTACGCTCGAGAATCAGGCTAAGCAAGTCGAATCCATGTTGCGTACGCTTCCTGGAACTCGCTCAGTGTTTGCCGAGCGAGTCCAGTCGGGACGCTATATCGATGTTGAAGTCTTGCGCGAAGACGCTGCCAGGTATGGTCTTTCGGTTGCAGGCATCCAGCGCGCCATACAAATGGCAGTTGGCGGCGAAAGCATCAGCACTGTTATCGACGGCCGCGAGCGTTATCCAGTCACGCTCCGCTTCCCGCGCGGTGACAGAGACGGTCTCGGGACACTAGAAGAGATCCGCCTAAAAGGTGCCGGTGGTTCGGTAGTTCCACTTCGTGAAGTCGCGCGCCTGACAATCGCAGACGGCCCTACGGAACTTAAAAGCGAGAACGCGCGCCCAGTTGCATATGTGTTCGTAGACCTTTCTGATGCCGATGCGGGTCGCTATTTGGAACAAGCACAGAAATTGCTGGATGAACACCTGGTCTTAGAGCCGGGCTATACCTTGTCTTGGCAAGGTCAATATATGAACTTCAAGGAAGGGAAAGCTCGCCTGTGGAGTGCAATCGTAATGACTTTGCTGCTTGTCTCGGCACTGCTATTCCTGCACTTCCGTGATGTGCGTAAGGTAGTACTCGTTTTGGCTTGCCTTCCTTTCTCCGTAATTGGCGGAATCTGGCTGACCTATCTCCTTGGATATCAATTGTCGGTTGCAGTGGTAATCGGGTTGATTGCACTGGCCGGCGTCGCTACCGAGTTCGGCATAGTGATGTTGCTCTATTTGGATCAAGCGCTGGAGGAACAACCAGGCAATCCTTACTCTGCGATTCTGGCAGGCGCTCTATTACGTCTGCGTCCGAAGGCAATGACTGTCGCCGTCATCCTGGGCGGGCTGCTCCCGGTGATGCTTTCCGATGACGCGGGTGCCGATGTAATGAAGCGAATCGCCGCGCCGCTTATTGGAGGCATGATCACCGCGCCACTGTTCTCTCTCATTGTTATTCCCGCAGTCTATTGGCTCGCGCTTCGTCCTAGCGCGGCCTCGGTCAATTGGGAGGCATTGGCATGAAAGCGCTCTTAAATCTCTTGCGCTCCATGCGGTTCGCTATCGCGATCCTTACCGTAGTGGCTGTCGCCGCAACCACAGGGTCGGTCCTCGAACAAAGCCAGCCTGCAGTCGTGTATGTGAGCCGCTACGGCGAGTTCTGGGCCACGTTCTTCAGACTATGTGGATTGACCGATGTCTATCACGTGTGGTGGTTCTTCGTACTGCTCGCCTTTATGGCGTCGTCCACTGCCCTATGCCTTTGGCAGAATATCCCATCTATGCTGCGCGATATGCGCGCCTATCGGGAGAACAAAAGCTTAGCGAGCCTACGCGGACTTGAGCATCATATTGAATTTAATCTAGGTACTGAAAAGGCACCACAGGCTGGCTTGGCATCTTATCTTACGTCGCAAGGCTTCAAGTACAAACATACCTTTATCGCCGGGGGATCCATGCTGGCTGCGCGTACTGGAAGTGCTAGGCGTCTTGGGTACCTACTCGTTCATGGCGCAATGGTACTGATCTGTGTCGGTGGACTCATCGACGGCAACGTATTCTTGAGACTCCGACTTTGGACTGGTGACGTAAAGGTTGAGACCCGCGACCTGGCCACCGACCAAGTACCTGCCGCAAGCAAACTGGACGCGACAGAAGGCTCGTACCGCGCGAGCATGACTATCCCTCAAGGTGAGGAGGCGCATACAGCTTTGATTCAAATGGGCGAAGGCTACCTGCAACAAGAATTGCCATTTGCGGTAAGGCTGAAGCAGTTCCGAATAGACCACTATGCAAATGGGCAGCCGAAGGACTTTGCGAGCGACATCGAAATTATCGACGGGGAACAAGTAGTCCCGGCGACGCTTCAAGTCAACCATCCATACACCTATCGCGGCGTGACTCTGTTTCAGTCGGGCTTTGCTGATGGCGGCAGCAAAGTAAAGCTCGGCATGCTCCCGTCCAAGGGCAGCTCGGTCCAACAGCAAATTATCAGCGGTACTATTGGCCACGGGACCCCTCTGTTGATAGATGGGGAACCTGCAACCCTAGAGTTCACTGAGCTACGGGCAATCAATGTGTTTAACAAAGATGACGTCGGGGACAAAAACTGGAGCTCTCGGGGTAAACCGGGTGATCGGACGCGCGATGTCGGACCTTCGATCGCCTTCCGGATCAGAGACAAGCTCGGCCAGTCGGACGAATGGCTGGTATATCAGCGCGCCGTAGAAATCGATAGCGCCAAATATCGTTTGATCGGACGTCAGCACGCGCAAGAAGATGACATGCGCTATCTGCGAATTCCTACCAGTGCGAACGGCTCGTTGGCAGCCTACACGCGCCTGATCAACGCGATGGGCGACCCACAATCGCGTGCCCGAGTCGCAAAAGAAGTGGCGGTGAAAGTGGTCAACGTGCGTCTCGCTTCAACCTTGGAAAAGACATCCGAAGCATTGATGGCAGGCTTTTATTCCAAGGGTTATCGTGCCTTGGTCGACATGGTGCAGACAAATGGCGATAGCGAGCAAGAGCTCAAGGTTGGGCAGCTATACCTGCAGCTGTTGGAGCGGTCAGCTTCACTCTTATTGGCGCAAGATGCCGAAACGACGCCACGTTTCGTCCACGATGCCCTGAGCGCGTACAACGACACTCTAGAGATGCAGCTTCCGGCACTGTTTGCATTCGAGAGCTTCGAACAGGTCAATGCAACGGGATTGCAGGTAACTCATGCACCTGGCGCGGCGTTGGTTTATCTAGGCGCGGCTCTTCTCGCTATGGGGGTCATCGCGATGTACTTCGTTCGAGAGCGCCGCATCTGGCTCCATACCCAAGGCGGAAACCTGTTGCTTGCTTTCAGCGCCAATCGTCACACCCCTGCCCTGCAAACTGAATTTGATCGACACACCGACGCGATAGCGCAATTGCTGTGCGGCTCTCACGTTTCACTTATCCCTAACCGGCACCTATGAGGTAACCAAGATGCTTGCGTATTCAAACTCATTTTTTACCGACTCTGAACGTCGGAGCGGCCTTCTTAGACACGGCCTATTCTTGGCCGTGCTAGTTTGCGCCACCTGTTTCGCTTTGTTGCGATACTCATTGCAAATGGACATGTTCGATACCGCGATCCTCGTGGCGAGCGCAATCGGTCTTGGCTGTATGGCGGTTGCGTGGCCAGCCCTTCAACCGCTCTCCATCAGCGCTGCGGTGCTTGCGCTCGCGTCGATTGCACTCTACAAAAATCAGTTGGCTGCAGCGGACCACGTTTTCCTGCTCAAGTACTTTCTGTCGAGCCAATCAGCCATTATGTGGATGGGGCTGAGCTATTGGGCCTCCACCGTTCTGTACGCGTTGGGCTGGATCCGCAAATCCAACTACTGGATGACCCTCGGCACGCGCGCTGCATGGGGCGGTAGCCTTTTCGCACTTGCCGGATTGTTGACGCGTTGGTACGAGTCATATTTGATGGGACCAGACATCGGCCATATACCAGTATCAAACCTATACGAAGTGTTCGTGCTATTCAGCTTCCTTACCACCATGCTTTATCTACATATAGAGCAGCACTTCGGCAGCCGTCAGTTGGGGCTGTTCGCCATGGCATTGGTCAGTGCAGCGATTGTGTTCATGTTTAAGTACGGTATGGGCGCACACGAGATTCAGCCGCTAATCCCGGCATTGAAGTCCTATTGGATGAAGATTCACGTGCCTGCAAACTTTATCGGCTACGGCGCGTTCTCTATGGCTGCGATGTTCGGCGCGGCATGGTTGTTGGCCGACCGCCCGTTCTTCGCTAGTCGCCTTCCGAGCCGTGTGTGGCTTGATGAACTTTCATACAAGGCGATCGCGCTCGGTTTTGTATTTTTCACGATCGCGACCATCCTTGGAGCGCTGTGGGCAGCGGAAGCTTGGGGCGGCTACTGGTCTTGGGACCCGAAGGAGACCTGGGCGCTGATCGTCTGGCTAAACTACGCAGCGTGGCTACATACTCGCTTGGTGAAGAACGTTCGTGGCGCTCTCCTCGCTTGGTGGTCCCTGGTAGGCTTCGTTATCACGCTGTTTGCTTTCTTGGGCGTGAACATGTTCCTGTCCGGCTTGCACTCGTACGGTAGTCTGTGAGGTGGTCGGTGGATATCACTCAAGCAGTAGTTCTAAATCTAGCGTTTGCACTGATCTTGGCCAACGTGCCTTTCTTGCGGCTTGCCACGGTCCGTCGTTGGCACCCGGCGTGGAATGACTTTATAGGCTGGGTCGCGGGTTACGCGTTATGGATGTCAGCGTCGCTGATGCTGGAGGCCGCGTCTGGAAAGATGGTAAATAAGAGTTGGGAAGTGTGGGCAATCACGTCTGCCTTATTTGCCGTACTTTCCTTCCCCGGCATCGTTTGGCGCCACCTACTCCAGAAATGAAATTTTTAAGAAAGTGCTGATTCGTCGATAAAGAAGTATTTATTTTACTTGTATAAATACGCTGGCAAATCTATAATTCGCTATGGGAAAAATACTCCGAGATCGGGCACTGTCGTTGATGATCGCGATCTTTGCGATCATCACGAACGTGCTTAGTCCGGAAGTATTATCCCAGGTCCAAGGCCAGGTGAAAACGTCGTCTGGACTCGAGATTTGCCACGCCATGTTGTCAATGCAAATGGGATCCGAGATGGATGTCATAAGCGCGTCGGACCAGGACCAGGCTCCACGCGACGGCATGATGAAAGGCCACGCTTGCTGCAAAGTCTGCGTGTGTCATCCAGCTGCGACTGCTCTCCTCACAGCATTTTACGTACCAACTCTTCTACCTCCTTCGCATGACACTTTGCCCGCACCTGGCAAAGTCTGTGTCGCACCGGGCATATTTAGTACCAAATCCAGCCCACGAGGACCACCTTCGCTCGTTTGACACTTTCACTGCATCCCCAAAATATCGATTGCTATGCACTCAGGGGAGGTCACGTCTAAACGATTCGGACTCTCGGCCAATGATGCCGCGTCCGAATGCAAAGGAATTCCAATGTCTTCGAAAAATCACTCCAAACTTTGCGATCTGCAACGCGGCCTCGCAACCCTTTTCACACTCTCGGCGATGACCACAGCCATGCTGCACGCACGTACTGCTTATGCTGCGGACGCAGAGGCCGACGCAGGTGTTGCGCAGACTATGTCAATGGTCACTATTAGCGCTGGCCGGCCCACATCGCTGCCTACACAAATCCCAACCACTATTGAAGGCATTACCGCCGCTCAAATTGAAAGGAGCATTAACGTCGTTGATGCGGAGGACGCGCTGAAGTACTTCCCTAGCCTGAACGTTCGCAAGCGCTACATCGGTGACTATGACCACGCCGTCTTGGCTAGCCGCGCATCTGGCACAGGCAACAGCGCGCGGTCCTTAGTTTACGCGGACGGCATATTGCTCTCCAACCTACTCGGTAACGGCGCCACCTTCACGCCCCGCTGGGGCATGGTCACGCCTGACGAAATCGAACGGGTCGATGTACTGTACGGCCCCTTCTCCGCCGCCTATCCTGGTAACTCCGCCGGTGCGGTGGTGGACTACTTGACCCGGATGCCCACTTCGCTAGAAGCGCATGCGCGACTATCTGGGTTTAGTCAGGGCTTCAAGCAATATGGCACAAACGAGCGATTTGCGGGCCGCCAAGGTAGTCTATCCGTTGGCAACAAGGCTGGTGACCTGTCTTGGTGGGTCAGCCTGAGCCATCTGGACAACGATGGCCAGCCCATCGCGTTTGCAAATAAATTGGTTAGTGCCGGTGCGCCAGGTAAAGGCGGTACTCCAGTCACTGGCGCCGTGGCAGACAAAAATCCGTCGAACGCAGACTGGTTGATTCTTGGTGATACTAACCAGATTCATACCGTTCAAGACCATGCGAAAATCAAACTTGCTTACGACATCACGCCGACCGTGCGCGCCAGCTACACCTTGGGTTGGTGGAAGAACGACGCGGACCGCCATGTCAACTCGTACCTTCGCGACAGTGCAGGCAATTCGGTCACCAGTGGCGTTATCAATGTTGCAGGCCGCCAGTACACCCTGACGCCGGCGGACTTTGCGCCAGCTACCGGTGAGTTAGAACATTGGATGCAGGGCCTTTCGCTCAAGAGTCATACCAAAGGCGAGTGGGACTGGGAACTTGCGGTCAGTAACTACGACTATAAGAAGGACGAAGTTCGCACGCCGACCGTTTTCTTATCTACTCCAGGAGCGAAGGTCGGAACGCTGACCGACGCGAGTGGCAGCGGCTGGAGTACGCTCGCGGCTAAAGGGATTTGGCACCCGTATACTGACAATAGCCATATCGTCGACTTCGGCGTGCAGCGCGACAGCTTCCGCCTGCGCACGCTGGTGTCCAACACTGGCGAGTGGACCTCCGCTACCGCCGGTACAAAGGTATCGAGCTTCAATGGCGATACTCGGTTAGAGAGCGTGTATGCACAGGATACATGGCGCTTCGCTCAAAACTGGAAGACAACCACCGGCGGGCGCCTTGAGCGCTGGGAAGCCTATAACGGTAGCCTGGGTAGCAGTACATCGACCAAGAAATTTGCCGAACGTAGCGAAACGAGCTTCTCGCCGAAATTCGCGCTGTCCCACGAACTGGACGACAACTGGACGGTCAAGGCTTCGGCCGGCCGTGCGGTACGCTATCCGACCGTGTCTGAACTCTTCCAAGGCGCAATCATCGGCGATACGTTGATGAACAACGACCCGAACCTGAAACCAGAACGCTCTGTGACCACCGAACTGACCGCCGAGCGCAAACTCGAAAAAGGCTTGCTGAGGGCGACATACTTCCATGAAACCACGCACGATGCGTTGTACTCGCAGCGCAATGTCAATGTCACTCCTAATGTTACCAACATCCAGAACGTAGGCCTCATCCGCACAAAGGGCCTAGAGCTAGCCGCGCAAGCCGATGACGTCCTGTGGACGGGCCTGGAATTAAACGCCAGCGCCACCTATACCGATTCAACCATCATCGACAACCCGAACTTCCCGGCCAGTTTGGGTAAGGAGCAGCCACGTGTGCCGAAGCAACGTGCAACGCTGCTGGCCAGCTACCACCCGACCGATGTCTGGTCGGTCAGCCTAGGTGCCCGTTACAGTGGCAAGCAATGGGGAACCTTGGATAACTCCGATCCGAACGGCTCAAACTACACCGGCGTATCGAGCTACTTCGTTACCGATGCACGACTGCGGTATCACTTCGATAAACAGTGGAGCGCCTCCATAGGCATAGATAACATCGGCAATAAAAAGTACTGGGCGTTCCATCCCTACACCCAGCGCACCTTTATTGCTGAGCTTCAGTTTGATATGCGATAAGAAGGAACACGTATGACTAACTTTAATACTTATGGGCCTTCGTCCCTGGCGGTTGTCTTTTCCACGTTGCTGGTCATGGCTGCCGGCTCGCAAGCGGGGGAGCCGGAACACGCCCATGGCGCAGGAACTGACACAGCGCCGGTGGCCCACCCAGCAAGCCACAAAATGAAGGCTCAGCTCGGCAGCTCCGCCGCTTTCGATAGTCATGGCGTTCTGTGGATGGTAGGTCGATACAGCTCCGATCGCGGCGGGAATCTTGTACTCCAGAAGTCAGCCGACGATGGAAAAACCTGGGGAAGCAAATCACACATCAGCTCCGAGCCGGTTATTGCAAGCGGAGATGAGCGCCCCCGTGTTAACTTCGGTTGGCACGACGAGATCTACGTTACGTACAGTCGACCTTTAGAGAAACCCTACACGTCCGAAGTGCGCTTCATACGTTCAGATGACGGCGGAGCCCATTTTAGTGCTCCTTTGACGGTCCACCGCGATAAGCAGGTCATCACGCACGGCTTTGCATCGACGGAAGTCGATTCCGAAGGAATTATCTACGTAACTTGGGTAGACAAGCGTGACCAACAAGACGCAAAGGACAGTGGGGTGGCATACGCTGGCGCCGCTCAGTACTATGCGGTGTCAAAGGACGGTGGCAGGAGCTTCAGTGGCGACTACAAAATTTCCGATCATACCTGCGAGTGCTGCCGTAGCTCCATAGCAGTCAATCAACGGGGGCGTCCTACCCTGTTGTGGCGCAATATCTTCGCACCAAATATCCGAGATCACGCAATTGTCGAGTTGACGCAAGATGGCAAGCTTGGTCAACTCGAACGAGCCAGCTTCGATAACTGGGCAATTGACGCGTGCCCACACCAAGGGCCCTCGCTCGCCTTCGGTCCTGACGGTCGCCGTCATCAAACTTGGTATTCCGGCGGGACCGATAACGGGGGACTTTATTACGCTAGCCAGAATCGTGACGGGAACCTCGGTGTGCCGATGCGCTTGGGCACCGACCAAGCAGGCTATGCAGACGTTGCAGTTAGTGAATCCCAGATCGAAGTCGTATGGAAGGAATTTGACGGCGTCACCACGCATGTTAATGGGATGAGCTCGCAAGATGCGGGCCTAACCTGGAAGACGTGTGTCTTGGCGTCTACAACGGGCGCATCCGATCAGCCGCGACTTGTCACCAAAGGAGGCCGCATATTTCTGGTATGGCGTACCGAGCTCAAAGACGCTTTCGTAGTCAGACTGCCTGGGGGCTGCTCATGATTCGCAGACTTCTGATGATGGTCGGCCTCCCCGCTGTAATCACACTGTGCGCTGGTGCAATTGCGGCGCCAAACATCAGTGCTTTCGAATCGGATGGTATGGCCCGGATAATCGCTAGCGAAGCTGGCCACCCCTATGTTCTCGTGGTCTGGTCGCTGGACTGTACCTACTGCCACGCAAGCATGAAAAACCTCGCTGCTACAAAGGGCGGGCCTGACTTCGATATCGTGACGCTTGCTATCGAGTCAGCTGACGATCCGAAGAATGCGGACGCAATCGGCACCGCGACATCACACTTGGGAGCGCGTGCGATCAATTGGGCCTTCGGTGATGAACCGGCGGAACAACTTCGGTATCAAATTGATCCGAAATGGCACGGTGAGCTTCCGCGCAGTTATTGGTATGACGCCAACGGAAGGATGGTATCCGCGCATTCTGGCTTACTTACGCCAACTATCATCCTCGAAACTGGATTAAAAATTGGAGGTGACTCAGCCCGCGTGCAGTAATCGAGAATTGAAAAAAAACGACAAATCTAATTCATCCAAAGGAAAAATAATGGCACGTACAGATAATTTTAGAAAGCAACATGTGGAGATATTGTCGATTGCTCGAGAGATCAACCAGCAATTAGGCCCAGTTGTTTCGGAGGAAGATGCTACCCGAATCCGTCGCCAGCTCAGCAAGATGCACGGGTTAGTGGGACTTCATTTGGCCATGGAAGATAAAAGTCTTTATCCATCGATGTTGCGCAGCGACGACTCTGCTGCGCGCGCACTCGCGCAACGCTACTCCGATGAAATGGGCGATCTTGCGCTCGCCTTCGATAACCATATGAAGGCATGGGCAAGCAGTGCGTCAATTAGCGGCGCCGCGAACGTGTTCACTGAACAAACGAAGGGGATCTTTAACGCGTTATCGAAGCGCATTCACATGGAGAACACTCAGCTCTACCCGGTAGCAGACGCCCTTCCATAATTGCGTGATTATCTGAATATTCTGCCATGAAGCATTTCGTCTACCGTCTATGAAGTCCTCAGGCGGAGAGAAAGCTTCAGGTGATGCCTACCCAAGCACCTGTAGGAAACTTTAGCTCATGATTGGAGTCCGATTTGGCAGAGTATTCCGATTACCGCCATCTGCTCGAACGGCAAGCGGGGTTCGAGGTGATCGCCGAAACCGATAACGCGCAATTCACGGGGCCGATCTGTGTCACAAAGCGCTGATGCCAAACCGATGTTCCTACTGGTACTCGCTCGTGTTGCTTATCTTATCGTATCCAGAAAGGGGCAAAACTGATACGCATACGAGCGACGTTCCCATGGCTACTACCAAAACAACTCAAATTATCCGACCCGCGCCGCTGCACAGTCCGGCTGGCATGGCGGCATAGCATTCACAGGCATTCTTGTCCAATAGAGACCGCCCCGATTTCAAAGTGAGCGCCGCAACACAGGCTGCACCCACCGTTAGATCCGTGAGACCGTCCCTTGGGTCCTTGGCTAACCTCCCCTCCCGTGCTCACGTCTCGGTCCTCGCTGCAATTACGCCACTTAAGGTTTCGTCCCTTGAGCAAACTGATTGCTGAATGTCTGCGGACACCTATCCAATCGATTAAACGACTCAATATACCCGGCGAGCGCGCACGAAGAACTGGACGTACAAATGGCGAGACTTGGACCAGACGACGGCGATTCCAAGGAGTAGAGGCCCAAGTTAGGAGCCTCGTATCGGTTGAGTAATGAGTCATAGCTTCTCCGGGGTTGTTATCACGACCAGCAAATAAGATTCATTATACATGTATCTTTGTTTCCTGTATTTTCCGGTTAGGGATGACTATCCACATTGGGCCTATGGCGGAAATGGAGTGGCATTGACCAATGCTACTCGGATGTCTATGTCCCAAAGCTCGGTCCTAGTGACAACTCCCAGGCGGCTCATGCGTCACTCCTTGTTGTCATCCTGCTTCGTGCGAATACTCAGCGCTCGGTAGATGGGGCACCAAGACAGGGATGCAGTCGCCAACATGACTGGCGACATGAGCCCAAGCCAGCGTCATACATCAGTCCGGATAAAAAATAGGGCCAATGCAACGGCCAAGACTAGGCGCGCGTCGATCGAGCAACCCGATATTCTTCTGCATTTTTAACTCCATATTTTCAAAATAACTGATAATGCCATCGCTGTCACATGTATGTAGGTATGTAACCTATACCACGAATAAAAGGTCAAGACATGGGTCCGCTGGGTCTGGCGGGGCGTGGCGCGGCTGCAAGTGGGCAGGGCGAGGATTGGTCCCTTTACTTTCCCAACAATTGGCACCCTACGGAAGCACCGCCGCAGACTATTATGAGCTTTTATCACAGTACAGAGGCACCTGTGCATTTCAGTTTCTCGAAATCAAAAATGGCAAGCGACCCTTCAATAAAGTGGTGGCATGCAGCCCCGCCTATCGCTGCTCTTTTTTACCCTTTCTTCCTCAAAGGCTTTAGCCTGCTCGTAGACACGGAAGTGTCTCTGGCAACACTTATGCTAGCCATGGCAATGTCTGTGCCGATTCTTGCCTTTTTTGTCGCTTGGGATCTAGGTAAAGAAACGCATCCAATCGCTTCAACAGTTCGTCTAAAGAGCATCGCATGGCTAGCTGTCGCCGCGCCTCCAATGTTCACTGCTGACGGGGTCTTAACATATATGGAGGGACAAGCTGTTTCCGACATAACTTTGTGGGTTATATTCTGGACTATAGCATCGGTCATCGCATTAATCACCGCGCGTAACTCGCGAACCTCGGTCACGACTACCTCTCCAAATGCAAAGAAATTTTCATCGCCAAGACTTCGTGTAGCGCACGGAATAAGCGCAGTGGCAATCCTAGTTCTCTTTTTAGCAATGCATCTGACCAACCATTTAGCGGGAGCTGTAAGTGAGACAGAACATCGCCACTTGATGGACATCTTCCGCGTAATATATCGGTCACGAACTATTGAGCCTCTCGTTGTACTTCTTTTTCTATTTCAAGTCCTTTCTGGGCTGGTGCTGCTGCGAATGAACAGCCATCGACCGGCAGATTTTTACAAAAGCCTGCAATTGGCATCTGGTGGGTACCTTGTATTTTTTATTCTTGCCCACATGAACTCTGTATTCATTTATGCGCGTAGATTTGCAGGGATAAAGACGGACTGGAATTTTGCGACTGGAGCCCCTACCGGCTTGCTGCACGACTCCTGGAATATTCGATTAGTACCTCACTATTACTTCGGAGTTTTTCTTATTATTACTCATCTTGTTCTCGCCGCGCGTGTGGTCTGTATTGCTCACGGCATGCCACCCAAGCGAGCCAACTTCGGCTCGAAGCTCGGGATAGTCATCGGAGCTGCCATCGCCGCCGTTATCATGCTCGGCATGACTGGACTACAAATTAGTAACTAAGAATCGCCCGCGTTTTAGCTAAGCTATAGCATTTCAGTAAATGGAGCCCTGAATTGCACAGAAATTTGATGAGCCTGAAACAAAATTTAAGCCATTGATTTTCTTTGCGAAATAGACGAAAGGTCCGCTGGAGCGGCACACTGGCGAGCCCCACATAGCAGAGATGCGGCCTCATGAATTACCCATCTGTATAAGGGGCACCTCGAATAACCGGAGATTTGGGCCGGAGCGCTGAGAAAATCGCTGCGTAGGCGGCGATCTGCCGCTGATCGGCCCAGGCCCCTGGCCCTTCGGGTGCCCGTGTTTGCCATTTTTCGGCGGTCCGGGCGGACCTCAGGCGTCAGAACGCCACGATCTTGGCCTCCTTCAGGTAGGAAAAACGCTGCAAATTGTAGGCAGCGGCCTTCCAGTTCAGATGCAGCGTCGCGCGCGCCAGGCCAATCGAGCGCAGCACCTTGCCACCCAGTTGGGCCAGGCCGGCAAAGACGTGCTCTACGCGGGCACGCGGTTTGGCGATGCGTTTGTTGCGCCGCTCCTGCGCCTCGGACAGCGGCCTGTCCTTGCTGCCCTTGCGCTGGATATGCATGCGCCAGCCTTGCCCCTTCAGCCGCGCTTCGCGTTCGCCATCGACATAGCCCTTGTCGGCATAAATGTCGCGGCTAGTGTTGCCTGGATCAATCACCGCCTCGAAGTGCAAGGTATCGTGCTCGCTGGCGGTACTGATCTTGATCCTGCGAATGAGCTTGTAGCGCTTGTCGGCGTTGGCCGAGAGCTTGTAGCCGAAGTAGGACTTGCCGTGCTTCTTGGTCCAGCGGGCGTCGATGTCCTTCTGGCGCCGCTTCGCGGGCTTCCAGTCGGCTGGCATCGCGCCTTCGGTCACGATGGCCTTTTCCTCCTTGTTGATCGACTGCCTGGGCGTCTGCACAATGCTGGCGTCGATCATCTGCCCGCCGCGTGCCATATAGCCGTGCATCGACAGCTGGCGATTGACCGCGTCAAAAATGCTTTCGCTGGCGCCTGCCTGGATCAGGCGTTCTTTGAAAGTCCAGATCGTAGTCCGGTCAGGGATCTTGCTGCTGTGGCGCAATCCGACGAAACGCTGGAAGCTGAGGCGGTCAAGCAGCTGAAACTCCATTTGCTCATCGCTCAAATTGAAGAGCTGCTGAATCAGCAGCACGCGCACCATCAGTTCGGTTGGAAATGGTGGGCGGCCGCCGCGTTCACGGCTGGGGCGCGGTGCGGCAGCATCGACCGCAGCGGCCAGCGCCGCGAAGTCGACATGCTGTTCCAACACCCGCAGCGTATCACCAAGCTCGTTGAGCTTCGCTTCGCGTTCCTGGTCGGCAAACAGGCTATGCTTGATCATTGGAATCAGGTCAGTATCGGGTTCCCGACATCATGCCAGAGCTGGGGTGGTTTTTCGAGGTGCCCTAAGGTGTCTGGTACCTACCTAACTAGGTAGCCAACGCTTACAGTGTATTACAGCGATTTTGGCGGCAATGTCCTGCACGGCTACCAGCGGGGACTTTGCTTGATCTTTCAATTTATGGAGTCTTTTTATATGTTCCGAACGACATTACGCCTTATAGTGTCTGCTGGGCTCTCATTGGTCGTCGGTGTGGCGGCAGCGTCTGATGTTGCCACCCAAACTTACGGGCCCGAGCTGCAGGGATTTAATTATCCCTATGAACTAAAAACGTACGAATTCGAGTCCCAGGGTAAACATGTACACATGGGCTATATGGATGTTACGGCCAGCGGCACACCCAATGGACACACCATTGTGCTTTTGCACGGAAAAAATTTCTGTGCGGCGACGTGGGAAACCAGTATCAAGGTTTTGAGTAAGGCAGGTTACCGTGTGGTGGCGCCGGACCAGGTAGGCTTCTGCTCCTCGAGCAAGCCGGAAAATTATCAATACAGCTTCCAGCAACTGGCAGCCAATACTCACAGTTTGCTTGAACAACTGGGCGTCCAGCACGCGGCGGTGATGGGGCACTCTACAGGCGGCATGCTCGCAGTTCGCTATGCCCTGCAATATCCGCAACAGGTTGAGCAACTTTTGATGGTCAATCCGATCGGGCTGGAAGATTGGAAAGCGCAAGGCGTTCCGTATCGGACTGTCGACCAGTGGTACCAGCGAGAACTCAAACTGAGCGCCAAAAGTGTGCGCGACTATGAGCGCAGTGTCTACTACGTCGGGCGGTGGGAGCCGGAATACGAGCGCTGGGTCGATATGCTAGCTGGCCTGAACCAGGGACCTGGCCACAGGCTAGTGGCCTGGAACTCCGCTCTAATCTATGACATGATCTTTACCCAGCCGGTAGTCTATGAGTTCGGACAACTGCGCATGCCCACGCTGCTGATGGTTGGCGATGCGGATACCACGGCGATTGGCAGCGATATCGCTTCACCGGAAGTAAAAGCTAAGATCGGCCACTACAATGTGCTCGGAAAACAGGTTATCAAGCAAATCCCCCATGGTACTTTGATCGAGTTTCCCGGCAAGGGCCACGCACCGCAGATTGAGGATCCAGCCGAATTTCACCAGGTCTTACTAGGCTGGCTGCGTACGCAGCGATAGGGGTTCTGTCGCATTAATTCTTTTTTGGCGCAATTGGCATACGACATGTGGCCTCGCCCTCTTGATTCGATACTACATGTAGTGGCCAAGTTTTAAGGATTCTGCTTAATGCGACAGAGCCATTTCAAGCGCGTCTTTGCCCCTGTGGCGATAGTCACGACTGACTAAAGCGCGCCGGATGTCCGCTGGCCCGGAACCGCTCCACCACATAATCAACAAACACCCGCACCTTGGCCGGCACTAGCTTGCGGCTGGAATAATAGATAGCCAGCGGCAGCGTCTCGGCGTGCCAGCCGGGCAACACGCGCAGCAATTCCCCGCTGTCTAGGAAAGGCAAGGCGTGTGGCAATGGCAGCATCGCAACACCCATGCCGCAGGCGGCAGCGCGGGCGATGGCTTCTGGATCGTCGAGCACAGCAACCGGACGTATGCTAGCGACTAGCTCCTGGCCGACGTCGTTGTGCAGCGTCCATGCCATCAACCTGCCGGTGGCCAAAGAGCGGCGCAACAGTCCGCGATGCCGCCCCAGCTCAGACGGATGGGCCGGCGCCGGATAGCGCTGCAAATAGGCCGGCGACGCAGCCAGCACGATGCGCACGCGCGACAGCTCACGCGCAATCAAACCCTCGGTCAATTCGATGCCGCCCCCTATCCCGACGTCGTAGCCTTCGGCCACCAAATCCACCTGGCGGTTATCGAAATGCAGATCTAGCACGACATCGGGATAGCTTGCGACAAAGTCCTCCAGCAAGGGCAGTAAGTAATTGCGGCCGACAGTGTGCGCCATCGAGATTTTCAAAGTGCCAGCCGGTTTGCCTGCACCCTGGCGCAAATCGGTTAAGGCATCGCCAATCTCGCTCCATGGTAGGCGCACCTGAGCGTAAAGGCGTTCGCCGTCTGTGGTCAGGGATAGACTGCGGGTGCTGCGTTGAAACAAGCGAACACCGAGCCGACTCTCTAACCGCCCTACACTCTTGCTGACGGCAGCTGGAGTCTGGCCCAAACGGCGCGCAGCCGCAGAAAAACTCCCCTCATCGGAAGAGATGACAAACGCGTCCAAATAGCTGCTCAGTTCGGTAAACATTACACCAATTTTATACCAAAGGTTGAAACTGTACGTGCATATTACAGACTACCGGGAAAAGCAAGCGAAGGCCATACTTTGTTCACACTCACTCTTCCCGAAAGGAAATCATCATGAACACCAATCTCAACGGCAAAGTTGCTTTCATCAACGGCGGCTCGCGCGGTATCGGTGCTGCATCCGCACGTCGTCTGGCCCGCGAAGGTGCCAAAGTCGCTATCGGTTACGCCGCATCGGCTGTCGCTGCCGAAGCACTGGTTGCTGAAATCGAGGCTGCCGGCGGCACCGCACTGGCGATCCGCGCCGACGCCTCCGATGCCACCGCACTGACCAATGCCATCAACAGCGTCGCCGAGCGCTTTGGTCGCCTGGACATTTTGGTCAACAGCGCTGGTGTGCTGCTGATGGGTCCCGTAGACCAGTTCTCTCTGGAAGATTTCGACAAGACCGTCGCCATCAACGTCCGTTCCGTGTTCGTCGCTGCCAAGGCAGCAGCCGCTCACATGCGCGAAGGCGGTCGTATCATCAACATCGGCAGTACCAACGCACAGCGCATGCCGTTCCCTGGCGGCGCGGCTTACGCAATGAGCAAAGCTGCCCTGACCGGGTTGGTGAAAGGTCTGGCTCGCGACCTGGGCAGCAAAAACATTACCATCAATAATGTGGCTCCTGGTCCGATCGACACCGATATGAATCCGGCGAATGGTGACTTCGCCGCCGCCTTGCACGGCCTGATGGCGCTGCCGCGCCACGGCCACGCCGACGAAGTCGCAGCCATGGTGGCCTACCTGGCCGGCCCTGAAGCGGGCTTTGTCACTGGCGCGGACCTGCTCATCGACGGCGGCTTCGCGGCGTAATCAAGATCGGCGTGGTGGCTGCATACCACCACGCCAATTCATTCCGAATGTTCCGGGCCAAGTCTTGCGAATTGGTCACGCCTTCTCAACCCCATATCCTCGTGATGGGGCCACCCAACTAGCAGCTATGGTGCTCGCAATGAATAACCGTATTGACTTTTACAAGGCATCCCCAGATGTCGTTGGTGCCATGCTAACGCTGGAAAAGGCCATCAACAAACTAGGCATCAATTCCCGTTTGCTGGACTTAATCAAGCTTCGCGCCTCCCAGATCAACGGCTGCGCTTTCTGCATTGACTTACACTCCACTGATGCAATTAAGGCCGGTGAGAGCGCGCGCCGCTTGACAGCACTCTCCGCTTGGCGCGAAACCCCTTTCTTCACGGATCGCGAGCGAGCCGCTCTGACTTGGACCGAAAGCCTAACCAACATTTCCACGACACATGCGCCTGACGCCGATTACGAGCATCTAGCCGCACACTTCAACGCGAAAGAAATGACTGATCTTACATTCGCCATCACCACCATCAATGCCTGGAACCGTTTTGCTATAGGGTTCCGCAAGATGCCAGCCGATTGAGGAGGATTCAAAATGAGCCGTTTGACCTTTATAGTTCACCTGCCTGCCAAAGCTGAACGCTACGAACAACTAGAAGCGGCCGTGCGGCACGTGCTACAGGATATGTCCCACGAACCCGACTTTCTACACTGCACATTGCATCGTTCACAAAACGATAGCAACACACTGATAGTCTACGAAAGCTGGAGCTGCACTCGCGAATACTTCCTACAACACCACCTACTACGCCATTACCGCTCTGAGTTTGAGCGGGAACTTCCTGAGCGTCTAGCAGCACCGCGTCGCATCGAATTTCTGGATGACGTTGATCCCCCCTTGCAAATTTCTGCGGGGAATATCCATGAAACCTAGCCTCAAGATTTTGGCAGCTGTCAGCCTTCGCTGTATTTGTATTGCCAGAACAGGCTATGGCGGCGCCTAGCGTCTCAACGACATCGACGGCATCCCCATTAATTGTCGAAGGCAAAGCTACGGTCAACGGTGTGAGATACCACTACTTACTGCACAAAGGCAGCGGGCCAGTGGTTGTGCTACTGCATGGTTGGGGATCAACGTCTTACATGTGGCGTTTTGTGATGCCCCGATTAAGCGAGGCCGGCTACACTGTATTGGCTCCCGATTTGCGCGGCTTTGGCGATACAGATAAGCCACTAGCAGGCTACGAGAAAACCAAATATGGCCAAGGACATCCACGATCTAGTGGCAGCATTGCAACTGGGGCCTCAGGTGAACGTTTTCGGCCACGACATGGGAGGAATGGTGGCTTATGCTTACGCCGCTCAGTTCCGTGATCAGGTGCTTACCCTGTCGATACTAGATGTACCGCTGCCGGGCATCGAGCCGTTGCAGTATCTATTGAAGTCGGATCGCGTGTGGCATTTCCGTTTCTTCGGCAACCGTGACGTTGCCGAAAGCCTGATTGTGGACCGCGAGAAAGTGTTCCTGTCGTGGTTCCACAATTCCGAAGCCGTAAATGCAGGAGCGTTCACCGATGAAGTGTGGAAAACGTCTATGCCCGCAAATACTCCGCTCCGGGCGCAGTGCGCGGTGGATTCGAATATTACCGAGCGTTTCCCCAGGACGTGATTGCCAACCAAGAGTTTGCAAAGAACAAGCTGACAATTCCTGCCCTGGGCATCGGCGGTGCAGGCAGTTTCGGCCCTATCATTGGCGAGCATCTTAAGCGTGTGGCAAATGACGTTCGCGCAGGTCAAATAGAAGGCGCAGGCCACTGGGTTGCCGAAGAGCAGCCCGATGCGACAGCTGACGCTTTGTTGCAATTCTTAACTCAAAAGAAATAGCCGCGAGTGTCTAGATCAAAAAACCGTTCAGCGTCGACTGAACGGTCCCGCCCCCCTAAAAGGTCCGATTTTTCAACTTACCGAAGTGACCAGGCTCACTCGCTACCGATTACTCCGAATGGCACCTGACAAATCACCACCAGATAGTGTTCGGTCGCAGCAAGAAGATCGAGTTGCGCCGTGCTGGCCTGGGCCTTGGACATTCCTGGACGATATGCATATGTAGTTTGACACGACAAAGGAGGCTCATCTCGACGAACGCCATCAGTTCAGTCGCCCCGCCCCGTTCAACCTCGTTGGGAGCCCCTGCTGCCGCAACAGATTGTGCCCCGCAGCGTGGTGTATGAAGGTGGTGCCGAGTTCGGCACCGAGGCTTGAGCTTTGTTGAGGCGGCCATCGTGATTCATGGGTAGGTTGGGGTTTGCGAACTCAACAAACTCAGAGGAGACCACGATGACCAGCCCCACTACTATGGCATTGACGGAACTTGCCGCCAAGGGTGCCGATGCCGATTTCGTCAAACAAACCCTTCAATTTGCCTTACAACGGCTCATGGAGATGGATGTCGAGGCGCTTTGCAAGGCCGCCTACGGCGAGCGCAGCGAAGAGCGTATCAACAGCCGCAATGGCTACCGTGACCGCGTCTGGGAAACCCGCGCCGGCACCGTCGATCTAAAAATCCCCAAGCTGCGCAGCAGCAGCTATTTCCCCGGTTTTTTGGAACCGCGCCGCACCGCCGAGAAAGCGCTGACAGCGGTGATTCAGGAGGCCTACATCCAAGGCATCTCGACGCGCTCGGTTGATGAACTGGTCAAAGCCATGGGCATGAGCGGCGTCTCCAAAAGCCAGGTGTCGCGTCTGTGCGAGGAGATCGACGTACGCGTCAATGAATTCCTGAACCGGCCACTCGAAGGCGATTGGCCTTATCTCTGGATCGACGCGACGTACGTCAAAACCCGCCAGACAGGAAGGATCGTGTCCGTGGCCGTAATAATCGCTGTGGCGGTCAACACCGACGGCGTGCGGGAGATCCTCGGCATAGCAACCGGAGCCTCGGAAGCCGAGCCGTTCTGGAGCGAGTTCCTGCGAGGGCTGACGCGGCGCGGGCTGCGCGGCGTCAAGCTGGTCATTTCGGATGCCCATGAAGGACTCAAGGCGGCCGTCGCCAAAGTCATGAACGCGAGCTGGCAGCGTTGCCGGGTGCATTTCATGCGCAACGCCCTGGTGCACGCCAACAAGGGCCAGCGCTAAGCGCTGGTGGCCTTGATCAACACGATTTTCGCCGAGGAGACGGCGGAGGCGGCCAGTACAAAATGGCGCAGCGTCACCGACCAATTACGCGCCAAATTGCCCAAGCTGGCCGAGATGATGGACGCCGCTGAGCACGACGTGCTGGCCTACATGGCGTTTCCCAGCGCGCATCGAGTCCAGCTGCGCACCACCAATCCTCTGGAGCGATTGAACGCCGAGGTCAAACGGCGCACCAACGTCGTCGGCATCTTTCCCAACGAGCGCGCCATCATCCGCCTCGTCGGCGCTATCATGTTGGAACAGAACGACGAATGGTCTCTACAGCGGCGCTACATGCAGCTCGAAGGACTGCAGTCGCTATATGAAACTCAGTCGGCGCGGCTCTCGGCCGTGATTAACTGAGCGGGAGCCCAGCCTCCCAGGAATCACGACTCATACACCACGCCTGGGGACACAATCACGCGCACTGGCGAAATACGTCCTCATTTTGTGGAAGCGAGTTCCGAAAGCACGGGAGCGTGCGTTGGCTAAAATTCCAGCGGTAGCGCAGGAACTCGGTGTTCAGATAGGTTCTGAGCTCGACTCGGCCTTAGAGGCCATGCCCCATCTCGAAGAGAAGGTGGCTCACTTGAAGACACGGGTTGCAACAGCCATTGAGACCCACATAGAAAATCCATCTACGTCGCTTTGGTGTGAGAGCATCGACTCCGAAAGCGATCACCTGCCAATCAACGCCTTACTCTCCATGAACTGGGTATTTCTCTACCACGACACTCTTCAGTTTCTGACCTCAGACAACCCAGTTTTCTTTTTTGAGTTTGAAGGCATCGGAAGTCCAGAATCCGAGTTGACATTCCCAATCTCTAGCAAAATTACGTTATGGGCAACCCGGACGCCGAAAGCCAACGGCACCTTCATGCAAGCGACCTCCCCTGCGGTTAAAGAGATTAACCGCCGCACGGCATCTAACAGCATGCGCTGGGTCTACTCTGAGCGGAACGAGCCTTGGATTCTTCCTTTTGCCACAAAGGGCGAGTGGCCTTTAACGAGGCTACGCTAAGACATTTCCATGGCAAGCATCAATGCTTTACTCGTCGACATCGTCGAAAATGCTTCGTCCACCCGAAAGAATGCTAAGAGGCGTGTCTTCCGTTGCTAGCTCCTCATAGGCGGGCGCTTCTGCCTGCCTCTTTTTCATAAGCTTTATCCTAGTATCGATCTTATCCAGGATTTTCTGGGCGCGCTCCGACTCTCCTTCCTGATAGCTTTCTTGACCATAACGCTCTTCATTCAGCTCTTGAATTCGTTCAATCAGCCTTCGAATGTCATAAAAGGCATCGTCAACGTCGTCATGCACCTGCCAAGCCTTTTCAACCTCATCCAACGAGTCATCTACGCTTGAATAGAGGACATCCTTTTGGTTTACCAAGCTAGCCTCATTCTCTTCGCTAGTAAGTAACACTCCAACAAAATCTTCATCAATAAAACAATCGGAGTAGTCAAGATCAGCAAGATTCCTAAGGCGCTTGGCTATCCTCAGTCTCATTTCGTTCGACAGGAAGCCTGCGATATTCAATTTCCCAAATATGCTGAGAACAGGGGTATGCTGACTCGTTCCATAGATTTGTTCAAAGAGGTTTTCTTTTTCATCATTACCGGAAAACCATAGGCTTAGGAAATAAGGATCACATCGTGAACCTAAAAAAGCCAGCACAGGACTCGACAAGTACTTCTCTTTGAGGGGGTGCAAGATCTCCAATACACGCCCATATAGCGATTCCGGGACAACTAACTTAACGCCTTCAATTCCCAAGTCACCGCAACTAATTTCTTGAATTAGCTTCTCTTCCTTAACACCGGACAGGTAAATATCGATTAACTCAGGATTGTTCGAGACGTTGGTCGCAAATGCATCGCGAATTGTCGGATGCCGAAATTGCCAACACATGACGCCATCTACTATTGCCTTACGCAGCAAAGAGTCGTCCAAGGAAACTAGCGCCGCCTTTACATCACCAATATTAGATTGCATCGCGGCAATTATATTTGATATGTCTTCGTCGTCAGCTGCCAGTGGCACTGAAAGGCTGCCCCCATTCGTAAACACAAGTGCCAGTGCGGCTCGCTCCGCGTTTCCAAGGCCTGCGACAATGTCTACCATCACTGTCGTTGGGTTCGAAAAGAAATCAAGTATTCCTGCTTCATTTCGCACCATCCCTTTAGTAAACTTCGGGTTGGAAAATCTACGCGCAATCTCAGGTAAAAACTTAGGTGTAGCGGACGCTGCAGGTAAGAAACTTTTGACTGCCTGTCGAAAGGCCACGTTCTGGGTTCCAAGCTTAAGATGATTGTATAGAATCAATGCCCGTTCTGATTCTGAAAGCTTTTCAACTTCAATCGTTACTCGATTATCGGTGAGAAGATCGAATTTGTGTGAATTGAAGCGACTCTGAGCTGCTTTAAAAATATATGTGCGCGATGTGAAGATCACCCGAGCATTTTGATGAATCGCGGCCTTGAGCTGCGGAAGCCGCTGGTTCCATTCATTGACCCTATTAAAGTCACAATGATTGGACCCAAAAGCGTCATCCACCCAGAAGAACTGCCCCGGGTCATCAGGATTCCACTTCCGGTCAAAATCTTCCGGACCATTTAATATTAGTGTCTGGAGACCCCACTCGTCCGCAGCCGACAGCGCCAATAAATTCGCAATCATGGTTTTCCCGCAAGCCGGCTCTCCGATCAGCATGACAAATCCATGTTCTTTTAATGCATGTGCGCACTTTCGATAGGCATCGGTCGGCACAAAGCAGGCCAGGTCTGGGGCTATTGAATCGAGCACTTGTTTGGCTTGTCGGTAGGCTTGATGAGTAATGATCTGCGTGAGGTCTCCCAAGCCGTACAAACGAGGTACAAGCCTTCGAAGTGTCGGATGGCTAGCGATCGCCGCATCAATCCATTTAGCCCCAAATATCTTAGTGTTCTTAGCACCTGCACGACGGAACTCTGCCTCTAATGTCTCTGTAGATGGCCCGCCAATGTCGTGATTGGTAAAGAGCAAATAATTATCAGCCAGGCCATGCTCACAGAGCCGGCGAACCTTAGCGATTTCATCCTTGATAACCGCCTTCGTCAACCCCGATCCAGGCTTACTGGTATGTTTGCATTGGATAGTGAAGCTTCCCGACATTGGCTCGGGTGCCGTATCGGATAGCCAGGTGCCAAAAAACGCGCCATCACGGCCGCCATCTGGACCGCACGAAAAAACCTGGTATGTCTGACCGAGTACTTCCTTCAGAACGCACGCGATCAAATCTTCAAACGCTTTCCAGCCCAGCTTATGCAAGTCGAAAGTGGGATTAGACATTCTGCTCCATCGCTCAAGTTGACACTTCCAAAAAGAAAGTTTCTGTAGTGCAAAAAAATTTGACAAACGGTACTAACTTTGTTATCAACAATGACTGGTTACCAAGAGCATGCGCCAAAATCAAGCCGACCACCACACAGAGTCGGCTAAATTGTCCGAAATCAAACTTCTAGAGGGTAAATTGTTGTCTAAACAATCTGTTCGGGATCGTCTCCCTTCGGCACATTGGGGAGTTTTATCCATCGCTATCGCTTGCGCCCTGGTTCTTTGGATTGGGTGGAGTAGCTACGGCGTTCCATTCTTTCATCAGCGGCTAATCACTTCGACCAAGACTGCAACAGGTAAGTCGCTAACACCACAGACCAATCCAAGCGCGAGTAAGGAAGATGCCCTGCCCGACCGTACTCAACTTCTTGCGGAGTATGGCCAAACCGGAGACGCCTTCGGCAGCTTAAATGCATTGCTCACTGCTCTGGCAGGAGCATTTGTCTTCTGGGCTGGCTTTATGCAGCATCAGTCTCTGAAAGGAGCGCGCGAGGAGGCTGAACGGGAGCGCGCCTACAGACACAAACAAGAGTTCGAGTCATTGTTCTTTCAGCTGCTGGGTTTTAGCTCGTCGGCGGCGGACAAGATAGAACGGCGACAAGGGAGCAAGAACAATGACGCGACTCGTCCAACCAGGTTGGGAACTCGGGCTCTTGATAGCTTCGCCGCCAGTCTCTATGAAGTTGTCAATCCAGAGCAGCAAGGGGCTTCGGACACTGACACCTTGCGCAAACTGATGCAAGAGTTCTACGTGAGAGTATATGACCGACACCCCTCAGCATTTGGCCCCTACTATCGCACATTGCTGCAAATCTATGAACACATCGCCAACTCGGGGCTGTCTATAACCGAGCAGCATATATACGCGCAAATTGCCAAAGGCCAGATGAGTGAAGGCTCCTTGCTGCTTCTCGCATTGTACGCATTAACATACCAAGGCCACTCCTTCGTTCCACATATCGAGCGATATGGCTTGCTCGAGCATATGCATCGACGACACAAAATGGCATACAAAGCCGCACTTCTTACGGGTTATTCGCCCTGCGCATTTCAGTTTCGTGTCGAGGATATCGAACGCGACGATGAGCAACTCGAATTACCAAAGTTGAGTGCCACATACTTCGACAGTTTGAATAGTGTGCGCGAGCAGGCAGATGCCGAGGCCGATTTCAAATCTGGCTATTCGCATGATACTGAGTTCGATGCCTGACGTATATCACCGAAGTTAGCTCGACAATAATAATTATTTCCATCAATGACATTTTAGTTACCACCGTTGATGCTCAATTTCGCAACCATATTTCCAAACGACGTGGAGCCCAAGTGACTGTGACAATCCCAGATAGTGCCATAACCTCGTGGGGTGGCTTTACCTACCAAGGCAAGGTTGCGCTATACCATTCAGTTTCCCTACTTTGCGACAAAAAATTTCAAGGCAACACTTTAACGAGCTTTAATTTGCAATTGGATAGTACCGATGACTTCGCAATTTACAATCAAGGAACTGCCATATCCGTCCACCAAGTGAAAGCTAAGTTATCAAAATATCGCTCTACTTTTAAAACTGCTCTAGAAAAATCAAGCAATGTCGATACTGACTGTGTTTCAAGCACATCTCGATATTTCCATGTTGCCAATGAAATTGACGACAGCAGCGATTACACAAATTCAGCAGGGAAAGTCGTAAAATTTTATCTCTACAAAACGAAATCTTATTGTCCACTTTCAGAAATTGAAGACATCACGAAAGAGAAAATTAAACTTTATCTTGAAAGCAATTCGCTCCCCTGCACAGACGTACTTGTGGACAAAAAACATTGTCACCTATCTGAATTTATCACATCCAAAGTGATAGAAATTCATGCGGCAGTTCATTCAGGCTCCAGCGAAAACGAAGCGGCATACAAATTAACTATTTCTAGCAATGAGTTAGAAAAAATCATCAAAACAGATTTCAACGAATCGGATGACATTCAATATCAGCTAATTAAATTAAAAATTCA
This sequence comes from Duganella sp. LjRoot269, assembly GCF_964254095.1. Taxonomy (NCBI): domain Bacteria; kingdom Pseudomonadati; phylum Pseudomonadota; class Betaproteobacteria; order Burkholderiales; family Oxalobacteraceae; genus Duganella; species Duganella sp. LjRoot269. Next base: position 4,202,735 of record NZ_CAXUSL020000001.1, read on the forward strand.
CTTCACAAATATATTTGAAACCTACGTCGCAGACAATTCAGACAATTTCTCAACAGATCAAATTAAAGATTTTGAAAGAATATATCATTTCATCGGCAAACTAGATGCGAAAGATCTTGTTTCAGTCTTAAATTCACTTCGTCCTGGAAACAAAAAAGAACCAGTACGAGAAGAGGATATAAGACATTATACCGATATCGTAACGGAAATAACTCAGAAAATTTCACTAAAAGGCATTCCGCATTACGTTAAGCTAGCAAGGCGATTTTTGCCAACCGCTATAAAAATGACTGACAAATATGCGCCGAAATATCAAGATCAATTAATAAAACAGATTAGAGATGACCCTAACTTGGCGAGCATTTTATTTGAATACAACGTCCTAATAACCAGCGACACCCATACCAATATTGAGCTACCTCCTGAAAAGTATAAGGTTACGCCAACGTTGTCAGCCGACCAGCAAGCCGCGAACATCATTAAAGAATTTCAAGTTTCAATAATTTCCATAGATGCCGCCAAGAAAGAATTAAATGCTTAAAAAGATACTTACAGAGGCTGCCCATTTTCACGCATTCTCACTGGTAGAAGAATGCGATTGCTCCATATTCTTTAGTAGAAAAGACGGACGCGCAGAACGATATTTGATACTAAGGGAAATTGAAGAAGTCTCAAGTCCAATAAAAATAAATGACGAGACTATACAACTTCTCCCAGATTTATTAAAGCAAGAGCCTTCATTTCACAAAAATTGCGATCTGGTTTTGATACATAAACTAAAAAAAATAGCTGATTTCAAAAAAGTGGAAGATACAGCTCTGGCAATAGAAGAAGATCCAAACTACTTTAAAAAATATTTCCTCTATTACGATGAAGCCGAAGAACTGGCCATTACAGAAAAAGGGTTTAAAGATTTCCAGGCAATCATAATCGATAAAGACTCATTCAAAAATTATAAAAAAAATCCATTGGACCCGAATTTTTATAGCATCGTAGCTCGAGCGTTTATAAAACTTCCTTTTTTAGATGTACCTCGCTCAAAGAAGGATTTGGAAACTTTAGAAAACACAGTTTCAGCAAGATTGGCAGAGAAAAATTTAACTTCAGACTACAATAAAATAGTGTCCTCTTTTGCCCTCGGGGATTCAGAAAAAATTGCACAGGAATTAATAAATGAAGAACTGGAAAATATCAAAGCTAAAGATTCAGGCATTTAAAGCCTTTCCGTCCCTTGCCTTCGACTTCGAGACCAGCTCGCTGCTGACGTTAGACGGACCAAACGGATATGGTAAGACATCCGTGTTCGATGCAATCGAACTCCTCTTGACCGGGAAAATAACACGTGTCTCCGATTTATACACGGTGGTGGCTAGCAAACAAAAGAAAAAATATAAAGACAACCTGTATTGGAACACTCGTACCGGCGACAAAGATATTGAAATTCGCGTAGAGTTAACAGATACCAAGTCAGGTGACCAAGTATTTTTCATTCGTCGAGCAAAGAAGTCCGATCTCGAGAAATCAGACAATAACAAGCCAGATAATTTCGAAATATTTAGCCTCCATCAGATGCCATCATTTGATAGCGAGGAATTCGGTCAAGCGTTAAAATCGAGCTATTTTGATGAATATTTTGGCGAAAATTTTTGCTCAAACTATTCAATGCTCAATTATCTACAGCAGGGGCAAAGTAAGTTTATTTTTGCAAAAAAGGCTACTGAAAGAAAAGAGTCTCTTGAGCTTTTGCTGAAAACAAAAGACGTCCAAGACAAAATAGAATTTTGCAAAGATATTGAACGAAACATAGGTAATTTTTGCTCCACTGCCGAGCGCTCGGAACTGACACAACTACAACAAAAAGTAGAAGACTTGTCAAAAATTGACCTTTCGCCAGGCGAAACCAATACTTATGAAAAAATTCCCACCAGAGAGCCTGTTCCAAGTTGGAATTCGCTGGACCCTTACTCCGAATTAAATGAAGAGCAGTTCGCAGCCGATTTAAATACGCTAAGTACACTGTCTCTCCTTGTATCGACGAAAGCGGAAATTCAGATACGCTTAGAAAACATAAGAATTGAAAATTATATTGCGCAAAACGATTCACTGCTGTTGGTTACGATGTCAATAGGTCAGCATTTGGACCGATATGAAAATTTAAATACCTATAGTCAGAGGTTGACACTGCTCCGGACAGCCCAGTCAGCGCTTGAGAAATCGCCAACGACAATCTCAGCAGAGGACCTTGAAAGTATTCAAGCCGCAGGCGTAAGTCTAAGTGAGCGACTGGGAAGTAAAGTTATTGATCGTGATTCATTGACAAAACAAATGAACGGTCGATCCGCAGAGATAGTTAAGCTCAACGGTCTGCGAACATCTTTGGTTGAGAGCCACCGACACGTAATGGGAGAAGACGACACTCATTGCGCTCTCTGTGGAACGGATTGGGAAACCATCAGCAATCTTGCCGACGCCGTCAAGCAAACCACCGATAGGTTGAATGAGGAATTAGGAGCACTGGCGATACAAATTCAAGATATTCACTTAGAGATATCTCAAGAATTGGATCCCATAAAGATAACCATTGCGTCCGAGGTTCAATCTACAACCAGCATATTTGCGCCTAATCTATATTTAGAACTGCATAAAAACGTGAGCCGATTCGAGCAGATTCGAGCGCTCGATGATGCTCTTTCCAAAGCGAGCATCAACTATAGTAATGAATTTACAACAGATCCAGCTCAATTGCTTTCCAGAAAAGAAGATGTGGTGTCAAAAATCCGAGCAACGAAAAAGCCAGAGGGTGAAGAGCCAGCGGCGGGATGGAATGACTTTTTAGTTTCGCTTTTTGTGAAATATGATGATTTTTACGCTATAGAAGAAGATAGTGTTCAGCGCAAACGCCTCTATATCACGTCGAAACACAGGCAAAAACAAAATTCTACGCTTCAGTCGTATCAGAAAGACCTTTTAGAAAGAACTCAAAAATTCAAAGCTGCTGAAAATGCCAAAGAACGCGTAAACCGTTTGAGAAACACACTTGTCGAAGCTGAACGAGAGTACGCGGCAAAAACAATTTCCAACATCGAATTAATTTTCCATATTTATAGCGGACGTTTAATACAGAATTATCAACGAGGTTTGGGACTGTTTATTCTGGACGGCGACGGGAAGCAGCTTCAATTTTCAACTGCAGAGCAATCAGAGCACGACGCGACTTTATCAATGAGCACAGGCCAACTATCTGCACTTAGTTTGGCATTCTTCCTTTCGCTCAATCGAGTGTATTCCGAAAGCTCTTTTGTTCTGATTGACGATCCGGCGCAGTCTCTGGATGACATTAACATTGCATCACTCACTGACCTGTTACGATGTGAGCTAAAGGACCGGCAATTAATTATTTCTTCGCATGAAGACGATATTGCTAGCTACATGCGTTATAGATTCGACCGAGCTGGATTGAATCCGAAGCTATTCCACATGCAATCACACACCGCCGCACCAAATTCGCCTCCAATGTCCAAATAGCAATTTTTGCCTTTATCTTGACTTGGGCGATATTTAGAAGTCGCTCAAGTCACTAACTCAGCAAGCAACCAAAGCCGCCGCCCCCGGAACTACAAAGACAATTTAGGAAAATGATGTATTTTTTCAAATACTACAGACCAAATATATATTTCGAAAAATCCATTAGATATAATGAACTTTATTTCTCGGCAACTAATGAACTCAACGACCCACATGATCTGAGGGCATCTTTTTATTTCGAGGACAGCGAGGAGCTATGGGCGGCTTTATTATCTATAAAACCTGAACCGTCTAGCTGGAACCTTGCCTATTTTCTAGATATTTTTAGCCACTCTCTAGCATCAGAATTAAATAATCTATTTAAAAATCTAAGATTTGACTCAATTTCAGGCTCGTTGCACCAAGAAATTGAGAAAAATAAAGAATCCCTGTTAGACATATTTTCGAGCCACGTTAAACCAGACTTTGCCGGACCAGAAAGTCAAAAATTCATGGCCGAAATGCCAACCAAAGACAAAGCAGAGTACTGTATTCTTTGGTTATCAGCACTCTTGGCTCGAGCAGTTGATCACTTGTTTTATAGCGTTTCTTTCTCTGACTCGGCGCTGAATCCGATGATGTGGGCGCACTATGCAGATGGTTTCAAAGGATGCGCCGTGATATATCAGAGCCAAGAATCTAGCTCGATCCTGCTTCGCCACAACCTATTTGACACGTCGGCGACGTCTTTTGAATTCTTAAAGTTAAATTACATTAATGATGAAAAACTTATTCCAATTTTAGAGTGTGCTGTTTTTGGCAAAGCGAAGGTACAAGAGGCGTTTTTACAGAAAAACGCTTTTTGGCAGTATGAGTCTGAACATCGACTATTTTCAGTAGAGAGGTCCGATCCAGCCATAGAATCAATGACTAAAGAAAAAAGAGCTAGTCAGCGCGACAGGATTTTGCATCATAAAACTAATGATATTGTTGGTGTGATTTTTGGTCCTCGATGCGACGAACGATATAAGAAGAAGATAGACTTAACTCTCCTGGACAATCGGCGCCGCAGCGGACGCCAACCATTCTTTCTGTTTGATACTCAGCTAACACGAGATGGGCGCGTTGTCATTAGTAGCGCAAAAAAACAGTGTTGTCCTATTTTGCCAAACGGTTCTGAACCTCCTGAAGGATTGCACCAAATTATCGACTCGACAGGCTTGACGAACTTACTCGTAGAATTAGGAATCGTACAGAACAATGACTCGCATATATAACTGTTCACTTCGAAAATAAGCAAAGCTTCCGAAAACATAGGCGCACCAACATTAACTCTACAACGGCAACCTTGGCAAAGGGCTAGATCAACGATAAGCTTCTGGCGACATCCCTGCTCTTAAATCTCGAACTATCCCATGACTATTCATCAACTACCGATTCCAGCGCCAACCCAATCGCACGACTTTGAATACGTGTGCTTAGCGCTGTTCAGACGTTACTGGAACGACGACACCGCGCAGCTCTATGGTGTCCCGGGTCAGAAGCAAAGCGGCATCGACATCGTGGGTAGACCCGGGGGAGGAACCGAGTTGCACGCAGTTCAGTGCAAAGTCCGAGCCGGCCCAACCCGTAGGCTCACCTACGCGGAAGTGCTCGACGAAGTGGTTAAGGCCGATCAGATGCCGACTCCGCTTCATCATCTGATAGTTGCAACCACCGCACGTCGGGATGCGAATCTGCAGGGCCAGGTCCTAGCACTGACTCAGAAGCGCGTGGCCGAACGAAAATTCCCAGTAACGATTATGGGATGGGACGACTTATCCGCCCTTCTCGCCGAGCACAAAGATATCGCCCAGCATTACTTTCCTGATTTCTTTATTGACGACCGTCTCGTTGCCCAGGCTTCGCCCGAATCTAAGGGCTACGCATCCAGCAACCAACGCTCCGCGAGACTGCGTCGGCTTCTGTCTATGCTGAATGACGATTCAGGTTCAGAGGAGCTCACCATTTCTGAGATCGCAGAACAGCTTGGGCTAGAAAAAATATCCCACCTTGAGGACTATTTTAGCGGTGCTGACGAACCACCGATCGCAGTGCTGAAGCAAATGGCCGACCTTTTCTGTATCAACCTGGAGTGGCTATTGCACGGCAAGGGCCAGCCCTTTTACCATTCCGATCCCTTCTTTCCGGAGGCGTACGAAGCCATAGAACTGATTCGCTCCACCAACCCGGAGCGGATATTTTTCGTACGAAGTAGTTCTGATCATGGAGAATGTCTCATTGTTCTGCAGTACGGCGATTGGAGGTACCTCCACCTAAACACCTTCTGCCATGTCAGCGCCCATGTCGGCGGTGAGGGTCGCGCACAACTACTCAGCCTATTTAATTTAATCGAAGAGCTTTGGGGGGCAAATCCAAGATTCCATTGCATCGGTCAAACGTTGGAGCCCGCTGAGTTCGACAAGCTCCTCGATGGCGAATACTTCCCTGGTTCGATTTTAGGGAAGCCACGTTCCGGTTCGCCTTGGTGGGATGCACTCCGAGACATCGACTACAAAAATTCGACGAAAAGCAAATATCAGGACTGGTACGGAACCGCGCTGATCGATGCCCATCGGATAATTCGAGAGCAAAAAGCAAAAATGGCGGCGAGAGTTTAGGCACTACGCTGCTACTGCATAAAAATTATCTTTTTCGAACAAATTTTTAGTAGCTGTGATAAGTTCCATTGTGCAACATGTGTTGCCATATGGGAGTGCAAAATGCAGCTATTGCAGGGAATCCAAAAGGTTCATTATTCGCACGGAGCGGTCTTCAAAATCCCGACCGCGCATCGTGATCAGGTCTTCATGTGCGCGACGCGGACGAATTACCGCAACGATATGCGAGCGGTAGTCATTGTAGACTCGGAACGCTTTCTCAACTTGTGGCGACAACCAAACAGCAGCCATCTTGATATCGCGGTTGGCGATCCAAGTACCTGGCCCTCTGACTATAAATTCTCTGACGCCGAAGATGGGTTTCAGCGCGGTGAGCTGAATCCAGTTCCACTCGCTACAGTGGACTGCCGGAGAACGATTGAGACGTATCCAGTCTTCGAGCGTTGGCTGCTCTTCTTCAAGCGCTACGTCGGCACACGGGAGCAAGAGGAGCTGAGCCTGCATTTCACCAATGGAATTACACGAACCATCTGGCTACTGACAGCTGGCGCAAAATCATTTCCTGTTGAATGCTCAATACAAAGCGCACCGCTCCTCCATCAGCTGGCTGGCACTATAGGCAGTCAGTTTCTCACCATTGAGCAACTCATCCCCGAAAGGCTGGCAGCATGAACTTTGAACTTCTTTTGAAAGTAGCGCCAGTAGCCGCCTCGGCCGTCACACTGGGAGTCGCTTTTTGGAATGCCGATCAAGGGCGGCGGAAGAGCATTGCTGATGAGTACGCATCGAGAAAGCGATTTTTTGACGACCTCAAGGATTCGGAACTGCAGCCATCCCTTCGCGAGCTGGGGTATCAAATGATTGCTGGCGATCGCAACATGACCGCCCGTGAGGTGAAGTACTTAATCGAAGCAGACCCAACTGGTCAGGCACTCCGAGACTACGCAGCCGGAAAGCCTGTATTAGACTGCATCGGCACAGATACGAGCGTCGAAATCTTGTTCAAACCTAGCTACAAAAAGAAGAGAGTCCGGCTTTCGTGGCAGCTCTTCTACTCCTTGGGTTACTTGACCTGCTTCATATCGACCTTCATGCCGCTGTTCGTTCCAAGAACCGGCGCCTTCGGTGACGTCGATCCTATCGCCGCAGTTGCACTTGGTTGCGCGACGCTACTGCCGATGAGTTACGTGGCGCTGCGTGAGGGGGCCAGAATAGCGAAGGCAGAAAAGCTGGTTCGCTTTCTGAACCAGACTTTGCGAGACCGTTTGATTCTTGAGCCGTCTTGTCGGTAAGCCAGGCAACGAATCAATTGCTGTTGGGGGGAGGTAATCACTTCCCCAAACACGCACTCCCTAATGTTTGACATGCCAATTGGTTTGGTGAAAAATAGTCGGAGATCAACTATACCGTTCAGACATTTCTCGATAAGGCGTTAGCCCCACAATGGCCATTTGGCAGGTTGATTTACACCTGATTCAAACCGCAGACGATTTGCCGGATACGGCCAACGACGGATGGATACCTCCGCTCTTAGCCGGTGACAAGCTGCTGCAAGCGAGAGAACTACTCCTCGACTATCTCGGTCCACCCTGGCAAATGGTTGATGAGTGGTTCGTGTTCGGCCCGGAGAATGGTAGCCGTGTCGACGTAGTGTTTGAGACACCGAGCACTGCGGCGGTGGTCGTTCGTTTCGACGCGCGCAACGATGGCATTCAGTTCCCAGCTCTCCTTTGCAAGCTGGCGCAAAAGCTCGGCTGCTTGTTTTTCTCACCCGACACTGGCGGCCTTGTTGAGCCGGATTGTGAAACTCTGGTAGCCGCCATCGATGCTGCTCACAACGCGGCGGTGCTGCGGGGTCTAAAAGTCAAATAGTCCAACTACGACGTTTGACTCTAGCCTTGTGGTGCCGGCGACATCTACATACCACCACGTCCCTGCATTTACTTGATGCAGAAACTTCCTAGCACCGACCAGATCAACTCGGCGCCGCTACCGGGTGACTATCGGACACAGCGGACATAGAGTTGAAGTCCTGCGCTACCAACTCTCGCACGCCAACGTAGGCCATGCGACCGGCACCGGGACAGCAAGAAGGAACAACAGCAGTCTTGGTCGCCAACACTAGCTTCTCAACGCCACAACGACGGCACTTATGGACGAAATATCTCTGTTTCATGGTTGTTATCGGCCACTGCCAATCATCAGTTCAGAGGAAATTGCTCGCAGATTGTTTCATACATCTCGTCGTAATCCTCAAACCGATCTACAGTAGCGATGGTGACTTGCCGATTTTCCAGTATCGTCATCTGGATTTCTCCGCCGATAAAGACGCGTTTTTCGAGGGGGAACCCCTCTTGTTCCTGCCGCTGCCGGCGTACTGCACGAGCGAAGTCTTGCAACGATTCGATCATAAATTCACATCCCGGCTTTGTTCTCAACCCATCGCCCAATCGCTCCGACACGAAATCATTTTCTGAACGATAAGCAAATGCTACGTAACGCTTCTCCTCTAGCGAATACCCAAAGTGATAGACCGTTGAAGTGATGCCTTCGGCATCCGCATAAGCGCCCCACAATTGTCGCAAAACTGGCTCAACAAACTCATCAAGATGGGCCATGTCTTTCGCAACAAAACGCAGTAGCTTAACAAGCCAGTCAGAAGCGAAATTTGAAAGGCCCGTTACGCACATCAGACCTCCTAAATGCGGAATCGGAAAAGCTTTGGATGTGTAGCCATTCGGAGTTCCCTGCAGATCCGTCGACAGAGTATCCATCACCACAATGACCTGTTCCGGCTGTACGTTAAAAATCAATGCAGTCATTTATCTTCTTTCCATGGCATTCAGTCAAAGTTAAGACGCGGTATTGAGTCATTTCCGCCCTCGATCGTTGCTGCAAAATCTCGTTTAGAAAGTCGGCGGATTGCCTCCGCAGCCACATACTGAGCGCGCATGCCAAGCTTACCGAGCTGAATCTTTGTACGCTGGTGACTCGCGTATCGGCTCTCAACATAGTTGGGGAAGCCTACACACGCAGCGAGGAAAAAGTGATCATTGGCGCGCGGCACCCTCTCGACTACCGCCTTGGATAAGGCTTCGATATTATGACCGTATCTTCTGAGCTGGGATTCGGATTGCCCTAAATATGCAAGCACTCCTTTCATCGCAAGTTCAGCGGACAAGCACGCGGACTGAATTGCCGAGCTCCCTCCGGCTCCACTTTTTAGCGCGTGTGCAGTACTGGTGATAGCAGAGCACGAGTTTGCCCAGAGATCATCGGCAATCAGATTTTTCCCAGAGAGGTCGCCAATACTGTATGCCAGGTCCCATATGTCTGCGACGGAGTAAATAGCGCTCCAAACTTGGTCAGGATGACGTTGCCATATCAACTGTAATTCGCTGGCTGAGATATCTATCGATTTCACGGGGTCCACCATGAACTGGCCGTATCCAAGCTCAGCGGTCGCTAGATATGTTGTGTCGGGCAGTTGAACTGCCCCAGCAAGCAAACTGGGCACACTAAAATCACCCGACAGGTATAGCTCGCGATAGATTGCATTTAGCGGATTCCAGATTTTAGGATCAAGCACGTTCCAAGAAACGTTCTGCTGCTGAATCCACGCAAGCGCCACGTTAAAAGGGCGCGCGTGTAGCGGGACATCATCCCGAATGAGCTGCTCGTCCAACTCTTCGATAAACTGTCGACTTATCATACCTTGGCCCTAAAAGCCTATTTTGCGAGGTCTGCGGCGACGGGCCTCAGGAAACGCCAGGATGCGCAGGATGGCTTCTCTGGGGAGTTTGTATGCCTGCAGGTAGGCCCACGCTATAGCGGCCCCCTGCTCGCCCTCCAGGCGTATTCCATGCTCGACTATCGCCGTCAGCACGGCATTCTTTCGTGGCTCATCTTCCATCACTGGCTCCAATCTCGTTCACCGTCACGCATAGTTCGCCTTCGTTCATATCTTAACGCAGGTATGTTGTGCCCCATCAATATCCTGTGGCAGGTCGTTTCTCGCAGTCCTCAATGAGTAGTCGGCTTAAGCGCTCGATACCCCGCGCGAGTCAATTCAGGAGCTTCAATATGAAACTCGCAAAGCCAAGCATCTCGTAGGATCTGCTCAGGGCGTTTTTCATCCGGTGGACTCACATGGAGGCCGGACAACTCAAACCGCTCTTCACTCATAAACTCGATATCGCAATCAATCAACCGTTTAGGGGTCCCTGTCGGTGCGCCATACGCAGCCAATTCTGCTGTCATTGTGTGGCGGTTCAGCGCCCGCTCAAACTGGCTCGATACAATCAAGTTGCCGTTACTGCTGACCATGTCACGCAGTGCGCTTCGTGGACGGGCGACTCCATTCTGATAAGTATCCGCAACCCGAAACCCTTTGACAAAATCTGGCGGCATTAGGTCGCACACCCAAGTTTGATACACCTCCCGCTTGTCCTCCTTGAGAACCTCTATTCCGGAGAGAATTAGCCCGCGCTCTTTCAACCAAACGAGCTTAGGCCTGGCGATTTCGGCCAAGATACGCTGCTCACCTATCGGATGGATTCTGGCGAGCTTCACAGGCCGACGGCTACCATAGTCGGTGACGTTTACGACCGTCAGCTGACACGGCCGTGCTCCTTCCCCCAAGGGAACTGCTTCATCAAGAAGGCTACCATCCGCCCGGCGCCTCGACACCCACGCACGCATTCTCGCCCCGACACTGTACATAAACACAGTTATAATATCAGAGTAAATTTCGGGTTACCATGTTTGTATGTGCGGAAGACTTGACCAAAGTGACGTGGAGAGGTTGCTAGCCGACTTCAGTTGGGCAGATGTGATTCTGCGCCGCGATAGCGGGCGCAGGCTGTTTAACGCGGCGCCCGGAGCGCAGCTGCCTATTCTCTACATGGACGGACCAAACCTAGTTTTGGAAGACCGTTTTTGAGGCTATCTTGGCCCCGACGCGCCGCCAGGTGCAAGCCGGCCAGTGCCAAACGCGCAGATCGCTAAACTCCTTGGCCGCTACTGGGGATCACTAGTGCGCAGTCGACGTGTGATTGTGCCGGCAAACGGTTGGTACGAATGGGTTCAGGATCCGGACAATCCTAAGAAAAAGCTCCGTTGGCACATTCATCGCGCTGACTGTGAACTCCTCTATATGGCGGGAATCTCACTGTGGAAGGAGACCGAAAAACCGTATGAGAGCGGCTTCGTGACTATCACCGCCGAGGCCCAGGGAAGTATGGTCAATCCATTCCAGGGCGCCAATCGTGTTTACTGCAGCAGATGCAGCGACGTGGCTCGACCCCGAAATCTCAGGTGAGCAAGCTGCGGAACTGGCACGGACGATGGCCCTTGGTCCGGACACCTTTGCCTGGTTTGAGGTCAGAAGTACAGTGAAAGAAGGAGACGAACTGGCGCAACCACTTAACACGGAGACTGCGGAGACTCTCTCGCTACAATTGAACTTATTGTGAACGAAGACGAGAGTCATCGCCATTTCAACAAGAGCCAAATTGTCCGGCCAGCGGGCGGCGATGTTAGACGCGATTATTCCCGCGCGATGCGCCTATAACTCAGCCCAAGCTTTCCCTGAAGCCGAATCTCGACTGTACTCCTCTTCTGGGACGTGCTTTGCTCAACGGATTTAATTGGATTCAACCTGCCTTGCTGGCGGTTTTTTTGTTGTGCAACGGCATAACGCTTGCCGAGCAAACGCGTCATCGGATCGATGCTTCGATTTTCAGACTCGACACAATCGCCCTTCGATATCCAGTGTTAATTTGCGCCGGCGCCATCTCCACGTAATGCTTAGCGCTTTCCAATTGTTCGCCGCTCAACTGAGTCAGGTGCGCGAGCACGCCCTCCTCTGTTGGCATCACGCCGCGACTGTTACGCAAGCCGCATGGAAGGTTGGTCCAGGCCACACCGTCCAAACCCTGCAACTTCGCCCACTTGGTAATCTCCGCTGCACACATCCCGTGAGACTTATCGTCCACCGAATTCCAGCGGCCGATGTCCTTCGCCATGCGCGACGTGATTCCTTCGCGGTAGGCCAGCGCCAGGATGCCTGCACTTACATCCTCGACTGACAGCAAGCACCAGTATGATTGGACCGCTTTCACGCCATTACAAAGCACGAGCGTGATGCGGCCGTCAGCTGACTCACGCGCAAATTCAATCGGCAGCATCGGGCCGTCCGCCATCCATTCGCCAAGGACAGGCAGACTCCTTGGATCCCACACGAGAGATCCCCATCCAATACAAGCTATCCGTTTCTTCACTCGCCCCCCTTTTTTTTACGAAGATAGATTCCCAGCGGCGCAAGTGGGGGTAATCGAGATAGCGCATTCGAGTCCCTGATGCGCCGAAAATCTGCCCTATCTCGCGCTGGCAGGTCAAACGTACCTCAGCACACAGACCGCCATGACGCCGAGAAGTCCCGCAATTACGCCGACGAACCTTAGTCGCATTACGATTGCAGGCAGCATCGCTTCAGTCATAACACACCTAGTTCAATGGGTGATCCCATTTAAATTCGCGCTCCGTTCTTTCGCTCCCACCATTCTATCCAATGCCATAAGGGTCCACCTGGATTGATCCTGTTTCAAAAAAACCACAGTGAACACCTACCGACCAAGACGCAAAATTATTCCGAAAAAGTAGCGTGCCTAGCCGTGTTCTTTATCGAAAATCGTACATGCAGCGGTTCTCATTTCAGCCTCTAGGCAGAAGATTTTTCGGCCATTCGCTACGATGAAATTTTCATGAATTGGATTTTTTAAGAGGCTTCAATTTGCGGCGACGGACGACGCGGGCGACCGTTTTCCTTTCTGATTTATTCGTCGGCGGTACAACAAAGTCCTCCTTGTCACAGTTAGGATGATATCAAGCGACTACTCAAAATGGTTTTGATGTGGATGCTGGCGCCGTGCATCTCGACCTATCGAACGAGGGAGACGTGCGGGAGCACCGTATATTTTCAAAGGAGGGGCAATGCAACCGTCTCAACGTGTGATTGATGCAATCGATCGGTTGTTCACAAAAGCCATGTGGGATACAGGTCAAGCCCGCAAAATTGCCAAGTTCCTGATGTGCTGGGGGAATGAGCCAGTCCACGGCGGATTTGATCTTGCGAATATCCGGAGCCTTGATACGGAAATTTCGCGCGACATGTGGACTCTGACAGAGTACCTCTTCGCCAGCGGTTTCAAATACCCTATCGACATAGGGTTCGAGGACCGGTTCGTTGCACTCGTGCGCCAATATCGACCGGAACTCTTCGAGCGCCCCGTTTTTCAATCCGCCGCCGCAGAACCCGACGGGGACGCGCGCGTGAACTCACTGTGGCAAGCAGAGTCCCTGCCCCCTGGTCTAAAGGATGTGGAGAAATTTATGTGCCACTACTCTGTCGACTCCTTGCGCTTTTACCTTCCCGAGGCCAGTAAAGGGTAACGAACGCTCGGACATCCGGCGGACGCAAAAGCTACCCGAATCTCGGGTGGCTTTACCGGCCTACCTGTTAAAAGGCCCACCACCTGAGCCACGTAGAGTAAGTTCTGAACCCATCCTCGACTCTGTCATCCAACTAGGGCGACTGGTGTACTCCTCCACGGTTCCAATCAACGGATAAACATGAAAGTACCTAACGAAATATTCGCTGCACTCAACCGCTTGTTTCTTACTGTTGCAAGCCGTACCGAGGGGGCCGAACACATTGCGTCTTTTTTGCTCGCATGGGCAAATCACAAGGAATACGGCGGCTTCAATCTTGCGTCGTTAGCGCGGCTAGATGCACTGGTCATCAAGGACATTCAGGTAGTCACTAACGCCCTATTCGACTGCGGCTTTTTTCGCCTGAGCGATCTAGGTTTCGGACCGCAAATTCAGCGCGTTAGCCGCATATATCAGGAAGAAATTTCTATACGGCGACGGAAACGCAATCAGCGCGCAAGAGCGAATTCATGGCGCAGGCAGCGGGCACTGGCGGACCTCTTGTCATATCTCCATGAAAATTCAGGCGCGTTCAACGAGGCGACCGCTCGAATCGCATCAATGAACATGCGGCAAATGCGTGCCGAACTTCACCGCCTGACCGGAATGAGCTATATGACTACGGAAGATATGGAAGCACTTATCCGCAAAGTACGAGACCAGAGAAATCAGTGGGTATCAGGCTGAGTACTCATTGATCGGTGAGCGATTAGGCGCTGCTCAATCAGTCACTAACGGAACTGCAAAAACAATCTCGATTGACCGGTTCGATTACGGAATCCATCCGACCAAGTTCGGCGAATGCCATCACCATGCGCCCTAACTCGCTCAATCTTTAACCAACACTGTCAGCATTAACAGGAGCTACATGTCACGACCAACCATCAAACTGCCAGAAAATCGCACGCAAAAACCTGCGGATATAGCGTCAGCAAAAGCGCGGCGCACCAGATACGTCGTACCACTGCCGACCTCGCCGTCTAGCCCGGCTGATCCGCGCTCGACGCATAACATCGAGCACAAGCGACACTCTGGGCATGATGTAGTTCGCTCCGTCCTGAGCATTCCTCAAAGAATGCCGCGAGATGAACTACCCGCATCCGAGATGGCCCTCGCGCCCAATACTCTCGCTGAGAGTTGTACAGATCCCCTGAAGCAATTCCGGCCGATATATGGTGTGTTTAAGGAGAGCGCGAAACGTCTCTCCCGCATTACCTGCGCGAAGCTCAGTGCCTCGCAAGAAACCTTAGCCCGCATCTACGGGTATAAAAACGCAGATGATTTAAGGAAAACGCTCGATGTGCCAGGTTATCACGGCCCCTACGATGATGAGCACCCGACGTACTGGCAGAGTGACAAAGGCCAAGAACATAAACGTCAACGCTTTATCCGGGCAATAGATGTAATTAAGAACGATTGCCCTTGGCTGTACATCGACTCACCGGGGCCAGCGGAACATATCATCGCAGCACTGGAGCTTTTCTCAAACGCAGATGTGCAGCGCGCCGGATTCCAACGTTTGAATTTGCGGCTCCCAGATAGCGCAGGACGCAAAGAGGTACGCGCGATGATGCTAGAAGACGTCCACGTCCAGGGAAAGTAATTGCAACACCAACGGAAAGCAGGAAACTGCGATTGCTAGACTTCCGGCCACCGTGCCGGTTACTCGTGGTCTCCAATGAGGTCTTCTCGAGCAGCGCTTCGTTCAAGGAGCATTCCACTCCTGGGTAAGAAATCCGGCCGCTGCTAGCGGCCGGCATAATTATTTAAACCTTTTACACCGTTCCTCCAATTCCATCTGCCCAAGCTTCAGAAACGGTGCTGCGGCGCCTGCGCTGCCTTCAGCTTACCCAGCGAACTCGACTTTGCGTGCGACGTATACCGGTTCTCCCTCGCTGCCGATGAGCACCTCTTCATCTGCCGACAGCAAAACAGGAAAAAGCGCCTTCTTCGCGTTCACGTAATCAGAATCAGGCACAAACCTCGACAGGTACCTGCTCCGCGACGCGACGTAGAGAAGGTCCTGAAACTGCTTATCGGTGTCCACCCAGCCAAGCAGGGCCTGCGTTTCTGCGAGCCAGAGCACCAGCACCTGCCTGACACCACTGGACTCGCCGATCGCATCGTCAACGTCATATGTGCTAATTGCGACCGTGCCGCCCTTGCCTGGCCAAGCTAAATACGGCCTCGAGTGAAAACCAGCACAGCATCCGTCAAGCGTCAGTTCGGCTCCGCTGATAGTGCGCAGCCAGTGGTCAGTGATACGTCGAGACGAAATCACAATCATCGGAAGATGATGATATTCCTTCGGAATGAGCGATGGCAGATAAGCGCCCTGCGTCATCAGAAAAGCGCTGGGATATTGGCGCAGCCCATCCCGCGCCGCACCAAGGCGGGGCTCACTTTGTGATGCTGCGTGCAGGTCGAACTCGGTGGTGCTAGTAATCATAGTGTCCTCAAAAAGTCGTTGAACACAGTATAGGCACGAGGCCTCTTTTGGTTTAGATATTTTTTGCTATCCTTTCTAATAGACCCATACTGCATCAGGTTTAGTTTAAAAATACACCACCGCGACGACGGCTAAAAAGAGGTGCTTTACTTTGGATGAAAAATCCAAAGACAACCCCACCTCTACGATGGGCTGGCGGCAAACAGCGTCTGCTTCCAGCTCTTATTCCACACATTCCACGCACCGGCAGGCTGATAGAACCGTTCGTTGGCGCAGGCTCCGTTTTTCTTAATTCCGGCCAGCGTGACATCGTCATCAACGACCTCAATCGGGATTTGGTCTCAATGTACGAGATGCTGCGAGATGCGCCTGGCGACTACATTAACGGTGCATGCGCCCTCTTCGCCGATTCGATGCACTCGCAGCACGCTTACTTAGACGTAAGACGCAAATTCAATAGCTCCACGGACCTGCGCGAGCGCGCGATGCTCCTCCTCTACCTTAACAAGTTCAATTTCAATGGCCTATTCCGGGTGAACCGCAACGGCGAATACAACGTCCCCTACGGACATCCTAAGACGCCGCCCGCATTCCCTGAACCGCAGCTTCTAGCGATGGCGGAGAGATTGAAGTCAGCCACGATTTTGCACGGTGACTTCCGAGTACCAATGGCCATGGCTGCGACGGGTGATGTCGTGTACTGCGATCCCCCGTACGCCGACGCGACGTTAGGAGTAAGTAGCTTCGTAAGCTATACGTCGACGGGCTTCACGACAAATGACCAGATAGACCTAGCGACACTGGCCAGAGATGCATGCGCGCGAGGGGCGACAGTCATCCTGTCAAATCACGATACAAAGTGGGTCCGAGACCTCTATGCAGGCATGGAACTGCACAGTGTTGATGTGCGCAGAAGCATTGCAGCAAATGCCGCTCGCCGGAAACCAGCCGGTGAACTCATAGCAGTCCTTCGGCCGCGCCCGCCCAAGTGAGAGGAAGACGGCGGCCGCCAAACTGAGCCCCGACCAGATTGCAGCGCTGCTAATTAGAGCTGCTTGATGGGTACGGAGCAGCGCCGGCCGATACTTTCTATGACAACCGCGTTGGCGCCGACAACTTGCGCATGGCGCAAATCGTACGGCCAAGGCCTCAAAAAAAACTTAGGAAATCTAAAACAACGACGCAATGATTTCTACACATCGAATGCACAGCTCAATTGGCGCTGTCACCGCCTTCATAAGCAAAGGCGTCTATTCACCAACTTAAGGAACAATATGAAACCAATCTTAATGGCCAGATTTTCGCCTGACGATATCAAGAAAATCGCGCCTGAGCTGCTCGATGTCGAACAGCGATTGCATGTGTTGAACGGCGCGACAGACATGGTCATGGGAGTACTACATCCCGGCGACTTAAATGAACTCCACAAACACGTCAACGAACCAGCCGGACACGTTAAGCGAGCCCACATTGCAGATGCAAATGCCCGGCTCGAACAAGGTTACGAAGAGTGTCCGCCTGACGGCCGTTGGGCACGAATAGCCTTCTTTTTGGACATACCAATGCTATTAATCAGCATTCCAGCCAACCGACCCGACGTATTCGCAGACATCCTAGATGGTCAATTCACTGCGCCATCTACCGGATACCAAACTGGCCGAAAAACGGTGCTCCTACGCACGCGTAGGAACCGTATAAATATCGGTCTCGATGAGCTACACGTGGACGCTTGGGAAGAAGCAAGGGAAGTCGGCGCAATGGACATCGTCTACATTTGTGATGGCTCTGTCGCGGTTTGTAGACATCCACTTCCGATAAATTTGCTGAATGCAATTGCAATGGCGAGCGACGGTCCTGTCCTGCCCGGTGCGTCGTCGTTCGGTTGGGAGGGTGAGCTCGCCGATGCCGATGTTGATACGGCGTTGGAATCGGCGCTGCTCGAGAAATGGACCCCGAATATCTACACGTCCCGAATTAATTCCACCGAAATTTTCAATCGCTGGAACGGCAAAGTAAGAAAGAACTACGAGAATCGCACGCAACTAGGGTTGAAGTTCCCCTACTAAAACCACGCCTCAGCCGTAAAACAGCGGCCGCATCTGGTCGGCTGCTTGTTTACGCTGAGACGCCTTGCCTGCGGTACTTTAAGTTCGTCCTCATACGGACTCGTTCGATAACCATTCGATGGCCGAAACGAACTGCCGCATGATACGTGGGGGTTTGTGCGAATTCTTCGAAGATCCCTTGTAAGTGCGATTCGCGGTCTGCCCGTCGAGGTATGAGAAATCGTGACCTTCGCGATGAAATCAGCAGCGAGGGCGTCCAAAAAAACGGCTCCTATTTAGGAGCCATTTTCATCAATCAGCGTGGTCCAAATCCTGGACCATCCATGAGGTACAACGGCTCGCCTCGTTCACTGATGATGCACATCTCCCTGTCCGAAATCAGTGGCGGGAACTGCGCCATTTTGCTAGCCGCATACTGTTTATCAGGAATAAACCGGCCGAGGCGCCAGCTGTTTTCTGCCGCATCCATGCGCTCGTAAAGTTCGTCATCCATCTCGACATAATCTAGTACCAGCTCAGTTTCGGTTACCCAAGCTACGAGCATCTGGTCACAGCGTGGATACGTGGCCAAAATTTCAGCAATCGGTTCCGCCGGCACGCCAACAGAAAACCCATCACCTGTCCACACCAGGTAAGACATCGAGTCCATGAAGTCCGACTGAAAAACGTCCAGAAATGCATCGCACTCGTCAACTGTCAGCGGCCAGCCGTCTGGTATTCGCTGCGACCGAAGGATAATCATTGGCAGTTGTTGGTGTTCCTCTTCCAATAAAGACCGCAGCAACGTGCCGTCTGCAATGTGAAACGCGCTAACGTTTTCGGCCAGCGTATTCAGAATCGGTTGCAGCTGCGGTTCGTCTAACAACACGTCAGCCAAATCAAATGTCGTAATGCTATCAATCATAGTTTCCTCAAAAGTTATCCTCAAACTATGTGTAGTCACCTCATCAGCTTGGCTTTAGATTTTTCGCAGGAAAACTGAAGTATTTTTTTACAGGCGCCTCTTGGGGAAGCCCTATTGCAGCAGGACCGACGCGAAATCCTATATTTTCATTAGGAAAACGCGACTCGCTGCGCGCGTTTAAAAGTGATGGCTATTCTCAGTGTCAACCGACATCAACAGAACAGGAAAATAGATATGCGACCACCAGCCCCACTCCGAATGGATAGCACAGGAAAAATCGTCTCACAACCGCAAGTTGGCATCCCGGCTTACAGGGCACGGCCAGTGAAGCCAAGCGTGAAATCCAGTATCGTGGACCGCCAAGCAGCCCTACGATATCTGCCTGGCCTGGGAGACCATCAGCACACGCTGTACGAAGCCTGTACTCGAAACGGCATCAATTGGAATCACGCGGCGATTCTGCTCAGCGCAGATGAAGTAGGCATCAACCAATTTCATGGCGATGGACCCGTTCTAATTGCGAACATTCCGCTTTACCTGCAACCGCATCTCGCTCAGGTGGTGACGACACAGCCTGAAATTATCAACATCGACTCGCTTGACCTCCAGGACACAGACTCATTCGCGGTCTGGAGCGTAAAGGACGGTGACGGCCGCCTCCACTCAGTCGCAGTACACGCCAGTATTCTCCCCAATCTGCTGACGCAGACGGAAGCTTCTGACAGCAACGAAATATCATTTGCTCGCGTCGCATTCTGCTGCGGAGATGCCGTTGCTATGGGCGGCTTCTGGTTTGACGAAGATGACTTATTCGAGGCGCAAGCGGCAGGAATGTGTAGCCAGAGCTATTTCGATTACTCCGAGGCAGAACGAATCGCGGCCGAAGCCAAAGTAATTAAAGCAGGTTCTCCAACTCCTTGGATTGCGACACCGTGGCAGGACGACGACGGAAGCATGTTTACTCAACTTCCCGTCTGCAGCAAACAATGACCCGGGCCAGATATTTGGATATTCAAGAACTCGCGGAGGTTTTAGACATCTCTGCGAGCTCGATTCGTCGTCGCCTGAAGCGCGCACCTTGGGAACTTCCGCCTGTTGCGCACCTAGGCCCGAATTTCCCACGGCGTTGGCGAGAGCACGAGGTGACAGTATGGATGTTCGAACGCGGCTTCCAAGCAAATAAGGAGGCACGCGGCGCGCTCGTCAGCGATCGCTAAATTCATCAACCCCGCCTTCAACCCCGCCATGTAGGAGGTGCTTCCTCAACGGGGAGTTGTCAGCGAACTATCCAAACGCCATACACCTTCAAATCGCTTGAACAGAAAACGGCACACCGTCTCTGTTGCACTCATCCTTCGCTGAATCAGTAACGATTCACACCGAAATTAAAAAAACCCGAGCACATAGCTCGATCTTCTGAATTAACCAATAACTCGTGTGCACCTGATTATGTTCGATCCTCAGAACTTGCGTGATAGCGCGCTGTCCAAAGATAGTCAAGCATATCCGAGGGGAGAAGATCATGGCTATCAATGGAATTCAGTTTCAAAAAGGAATGTCGCTGGCGCAGTTCATGAAGGAATACGGGACGGAGGAGCAATGCGAGGAGGCGCTGGTGCAGGCGCGTTGGCGCAACGGGTTCGAATGCCCGCGCTGTGCCCATCAGTTGGCTTATGAGTTCAAGCGCGGCGCCACGCGCTATTGGCAATGTAAAGCCTGTCGCTATCAAACCAGCTTGCGTGCCGGCACGGTGATGGAACATGGCCATTTGCCGCTGACGACCTGGTTTCTGGCGATTTACCTGATGACGCAATCGAAGACAAATATCGCCGCGTTGGCACTGATGCGGCACTTGGGCGTGTCGTGGAAGGCCGCCTGGCTGCTCAAGCATAAGCTCATGGAGGTGATGGTTCAGCGCGAGGCGAACAAACCTTTGCAGGGCGACGTACGGGTCGATGACGCCTATCTTGGCGGCGAACGCACCGGCGGCGGTCCGGGACGCGGCTCGTCGAACAAGGTGGCGTTTGTCGCCGCTGTCGAACTGCACGATGGCCGCCCGCAACGGGTACGCTTCGATCCGGTGGGCGGCTTCTCGTTTGCGGCACTCACGCCTTGGGCCAAACGCGCCATTGCGCCAGGGAGTTGCGTCGTTTCGGATGGTTTGCTCGGTTTCGAGGTGCTTGAACGGCTGGGATATACACACAAGGTTGTGCTGGCGCCACGGGGCAAGGCCGGCACTGAAATCGAGCCGTTCAAGTGGCTCAACGTGGTGCTGGGAAATCTGAAAACAGCACTCTCCGGTACCCATCACGCCTTTAAATTCGCCAAATACGCGCGGCGCTACCTG
Organism: Duganella sp. LjRoot269; assembly: GCF_964254095.1. Taxonomy (NCBI): domain Bacteria; kingdom Pseudomonadati; phylum Pseudomonadota; class Betaproteobacteria; order Burkholderiales; family Oxalobacteraceae; genus Duganella; species Duganella sp. LjRoot269. Next base: position 4,224,156 of record NZ_CAXUSL020000001.1, read on the forward strand.
GCCGAGGTGCAGTACCGATTTAATCGACGCTCCGATATGGCCGCAATGCTGCCGCGTATGGCCGTTGCTGTTACGCATACCAGGCCGTGTCCAAGGCGCAAGATAATGGGAAAGTCTGAGGAAAAGACATAATCAGGCGTGTGCAACTGCAAACAAATATGGTCATCCAGTATGTCAAGATACCCGTGGTCGGTCCGCCCTATTGCTTATCGATTCTAATGCATAAGACCGAAAATTTTAAGAGGTGAAGCGAGTATCAAATGAACTCACCTGATTATGTTCGATCCTCAGAACTTGCGCGCCCGCCCGCCCGCTGTCCAATGATAGTCAAAAGTATCGTCGAAGGAGCGATCATGGCTATCAATGGAATTCAGTTTCAAAAGGGAATGTCGCTGGCGCAGTTCATGAAGGAGTACGGCACGGAAGAACAGTGCGAGGCGGCGTTGGTGAAGGCGCGCTGGCGCGACGGCTTCGAGTGCCCTCGCTGCGCGCACCGGTTGGCCTACGAGTTCAAACGCGGCGCCACCCGCTACTGGCAATGCAAAGCCTGCCGCTATCAAACCAGCTTGCGGGCCGGAACCGTCATGGAGCACGGCCACCTGCCGCTGACGACCTGGTTTCTGGCGATCTATTTGATGACGCAATCGAAAACAAATATTGCGGCGCTGGCTCTGATGCGACACCTGGGTGTGTCGTGGAAGGCGGCCTGGTTGCTCAAGCACAAGCTCATGGAGGTGATGGTTCAGCGCGAGGCTGGCCAACCGTTGCAAGGGGAAGTACGGGCCGATGACGCTTATCTTGGCGGCGAACGCACCGGTAGCGGCCCAGGACGCGGCTCCTCGAACAAGATGGCGTTCGTCGCTGCCGTGGAGCTGCGCGAAGGCCGTCCCCAGCGGGTGCGATTCGATCCGGTCGACGGCTTCTCCTTTGCCGCGCTCACGCCGTGGGCGAAGTGCGCCATTGCGCCGGGAAGCTGCGTCGTAACGGACGGTTTGTTGGGCTTCGAGGTGCTCGAACGGCTCGGCTACACGCACAAGGTCGTGTTGGCGCCGCGCGGCAAAGCCGGCACGGAGATCGAACCCTTCAAGTGGCTCAACGTGGTGCTGGGCAATCTGAAAACGGCGCTGTCGGGGACCCATCATGCATTCAAGTTCGCCAAGTACGCACGACGGTATCTGGCTGAAGTGCAGTACCGTTTCAATCGGCGATTCGATATGGCGGCGATGCTGCCGCGCATGGCCGTCGCCGTCACGCACACTCGGCCGTGCCCGAGGCGGAAGCTGCTGGGAAAGTCTGAGGCAAAGACATAATCAGGAGCGATTGAGTATGGCGTTTGAGTATGCATACTCAACAGAAGGCCATATCAGATATGGTTGAGTATATTTTTCGACGGGTATTGCATGTGGCCGCGGTCGTAGCCGCTGCGCGCGTAATCGGACAACTCGGCGCGCCGGCTGGCCGGCAGCAGCGATTCGCTGTGGAAGGAATTCTCGCGCGACAGCGTCTTGGCCGCTTCCAGATTATCGGCGGTCAGGTGTTCGGCCGACCACAGCGGCGTGCGCGTGATTCCGGAATGCATGACGCCGAACACGCCGTAGCACAGCTCGGTGGTGGCGCTGCTCATCTTGGGATTGCGAATTTCCGGCAGGCGGCCATCGACATAGTGGGCAGGACAGGCGCCGGCCCAGGCGGCGACGCTGCCGAACAAGCCGCAAGCCATTACGGCGGCCGCGACGGATCGTTGAATCAGATGCATATTTCTTTCAGGCAGAATGTGGTGGCGGCATTCTAGCGGACAACAGCGCGCGATGGCACACCGAATAAGCCGCCACCAGCCTTTCCATCGAAAATCCCCGATTCAGCCCGCTGGGATTGGGCAGGATCCACACCCTGGCCCCGCCGAAGCGCTCCGCCTGCTCGCCCCATTCCACCGTTCTTTTCTGCATGATGCCGGCATAGGCCGCCTTGCCGAGGAAGGCGACGCAACGGGGCCGGTAGAACGCGATCTTGGCGGCCAACGCCGACGCGGCATCCTCGAACTCCTGCGCATGGACCTGGCTGGCGCGGCTGGTCGGACGTTCGACGGCGGTCGTCAGGCCGATGCCAAAGTCGAGAGCGCTCCGGTCTTCCTCCGGCGCCAGCTGGCGGGGCGTGAACCCGGCCAGGTGAACCACCGGCCAGAAGCGGTTGCCGCGGCCGAGAAAATGATGCCCGGCCGCCGCCGCGCCGGCGCCGGGATTGATGCCACAAAAGACAATTTCCAATCCATGTCCAAGGATGTCGGGAAGCGCTTGCTGGTCGGTGGGATGCATGCCGCGCAGTATGGATCAGCGCGCCTGCCTGATCAACCCAGGCTTGCCCCCGATGTCCCCAAAACGATGCTGTTTGGCTCCGGAGTGATGCACTCAGGAATTCCCTTTATTACTGATGAATACCATACTGAATTATCGATGGGGCCAACCAGGCGCCCATGCCAGGCCAAGGAGTAATTCATCATGATGAAGCAACACTGGAGAACATCCTTCCTCTTCGGAGAAAACGTGCCGTATATCGAGGAGCTCTACGAGTCCTACCTCGACGATGCCGATTCCGTCTCGCGGGAATGGCGTTCATACTTCGAATCGCTGCAATTAGCGCCGGCGGGCGGCGGCGCGTCGTTATCGCTGGCCAGAAAGCAGGTCGCGGTGCAGTCGCTGATCGCGGCCTACCGGATGATCGGCGCCCGCCAGGCGCAACTCGACCCGCTGCAATGGAACCCCGCGCCACCGCTGCCCGAGCTGACGCCGGCCTACCATGGCTTGTCGCAAAACGACCTCGACACCCACTTCAGCAGCGCCGGCACCTACTTCCAGGACGGCGATTCGGCATCGCTGAAGGACATCGTCGCGGCGCTCGAAGAAACCTACAGCGGAACGCTCGGTGCGGAATACATGTACCTGGCCGACGCCGGCCAGCGCCAATGGTGGCAGATGCGGCTCGAAGCGGCGCACTCGAAGCCGCAGCTCAGCAACCAGCAGCGCAAGCACATCCTGGAACGGCTGACGGCGGCGGAGGGCCTGGAAAAATACCTGCACACCCGCTACGTCGGCCAGAAGCGCTTCTCGCTGGAGGGCGCCGAAGCGCTGATCGTGCTGCTGGACGAACTGCTGCGTCGCGGCGCGGCCCACGGCATCAAAAGCGCGGTGCTGGGCATGGCGCACCGGGGCCGCCTGAACGTGCTGGTGAACACCATCGGCAAGCCGGCCCAGATGCTGTTCGACGAATTCGAAGGCAAGACCGCCCACCTGCTGCCGGCCGGCGACGTCAAATATCACAAGGGTTACACCGGGACCATGGAGACCGACGACGGGCCGCTCGAAGTGGTACTCGCCTTCAACCCCTCGCACCTGGAAATCGTCAATCCCGTGGTCCAGGGCATGGCCCGCGCCAAGGCAGAACAGATGGGCGTGCTGGAAGAAGGCGGCGTGCTGCCGGTCGAGATCCACGGCGACGTCGCGATATCCGGCCAGGGCATCGTGATGGAGACCATGAACCTGAGCTACACCAAGGGCCACGGCACCGGCGGCACGATCCATATCGTCATCAACAACCAGATCGGCTTCACCACCTCGGCCTCGGGCGAAACCCGTTCGACCTTCTACTGCACCGACATCGCCAAGCTGATCGAAGCGCCGGTATTGCACGTCAACGCCGACGATCCCGAGGCTGTCGTCGAGGCGGTGCGGCTGGCCATCGAATACCGGACCACCTACAAGCGCAGCGTGGTGATCGACCTGGTCTGCTTCCGCCGCCATGGCCACCAGGAGCAGGACACGCCCAGCATCACGCAACCGCTGATGTACCGTTCGATCGCAGGCCATCCCGGCGCCCGTGCCATCTACGCGCAGAAGCTGGTCGATGCCGGCGTGCTGACGCAGGAACAGGTCGACGAATACGCCAACGCGTATCGCGATACCCTGGCCCAGGCCGAGGAGCCTGTCATTCCGGCGCCGCTCGCAGCGAACAAGGCAAGTCGAAATATCAGGTACTCCGCGCCGTCGCTGGACGCCATCCGTGAGCTTGCGCACAAGATTTCCGAAGTGCCCGAAACGTTCGCCCTGCACCCGCTGGTGACCAAGGTCGTCGGCAGCCGCCGCGAAATGGCGGACGGCGCCAGGCCGCTCGATTGGGGCATGGCCGAGCACCTGGCGTTTGCCTCGCTGCTCGCCACCGGCACCCACGTTCGGCTGAGCGGCCAGGATAGCGAGCGCGGCACCTTCAGCCACCGCCATGCGGTGCTGAACAACCAGAACCGGCAAGTGCGCGGCGAAGGAAAATACGTGCCGTTGAACCACCTCGCGGCCGGACAGGGACAATTCACCGTCAATAACTCCATCCTGTCCGAGTCCGCCGTGCTGGCTTTCGAGTACGGTTACTCGGCGATCCGCGACGACTCCCTGGTGATGTGGGAAGCGCAATTCGGCGACTTCGCCAACGGCGCCCAGGTCGTCATCGACAACTTCATTTCGGCGGCGGCCGCCAAGTGGGGCCAAAGCAATGGCGTCACCCTGCTGCTTCCGCACGGCCAGGATGGGCAAGGTCCGGAGCACGCCTCGGCACGGCTGGAGCGCTATCTGCAGCTGTGTGCGGAGGAAAATATCCAGGTGTGCCAGCCCACCCTGCCCGCCCAATTCTTCCATTTGCTGCGCAGGCAGGCGCTGGCGGTCGACCGCAAGCCGCTGATTGTGATGACGCCCAAATCGCTGCTGCGTCACGCGGATGCCGTCAGCAGCCTGGAGGACCTGGCCGACGGAACAACGTTCCATGAGGTGCTTGGCGACATGTCGAACGGGCTGGAAATCGAACGCGCGATTATCTGCTCCGGCAAGGTCTACGTCGACCTGCTGGAATATCGCCGGACACACGACTTGCACAACGTCGCACTGATACGCCTGGAACAGCTGTATCCATTCCCGGCCGGGCAACTGGCTGCGGAACTGGCCCGCTATCCGAATCTGAAGAAAGTCGTCTGGTGCCAGGAGGAAGCCCGCAACCAGGGCGCCTGGAAAGTTCTTGAAGAAGATCTTCGGGCCGTCGTACCAGGCATGGCGGAAATTCATGACGCTTGCCGCGCCGCCTCCTCATCCACGGCACCTGGCTATGCGTCGCTGCACCAGCAGCAGCAAGCCGCGGTAGTTCAACAAGCTTTTGCGATTTGATTCGCGACGGAGGCAGCTATGACTATGCAGAAACCCAGTGACATCAATCAACTCGTGGGCCGGTTCCTGGACCTTCAGGAGCAATGGGAAGACAAGCCGGAACAATTCCACTGGCCGGCGCTGCGCGTGCTGGCGACGGCCGGCGCCCACGCCTACAACGAAGGAAACGGGCCGTCGTTCCAGATACTGTCGGTAGACGGCATGCGGCACGGCGAATTCCACCTGCGCTTCCTGGAGTATTCGCTGGAAGCGGGCTTTGAACCCTTCAAGCTGGTGCAGGCGGGTCCCGGCCGGCCCCTGGTCGAAGTCTTCGCCCATGAGTCATTGGCGAACGCGGCAATCGAGAATCCCTGGTCAGCCAAAATGCTGGCCTGCCTGCAGGAGTATGCGCGTGTCCACGCCGGTGCGATGCCTGAGGAAGCGGCCGTTTCCTAACGAGCGCCGGCCGCGCGCAACAGGCGCGCCGCAACCGCGCCCAGTTCGGCCCGCAGCTCAGGCGGCTCCAGCACCGTAATATCGAACGGCGCGGCGGCCAACTGGCGCGCCAGCCAGCCCAGCTCGTCGGACTGGTTGTGCAGCAGCACGCCATCGCCCGTCTGCTCGAACAGGCCGATGGTGTCCATCATCGAGCAGCGCGCCGTGGCCAGGTCGGTGTGCAGCAGGATCCTGGCGGCGAACTTGCGCGGCAGCGCCGCCACCGACAGCCGCAGATGCTCCAGCGCATCGAAGCCCGGCGGCAGCGTGAAGCCGCCGTCGGCAGGCTCAACCGCCAGCACGCGGTCCAGCCGGAAGGTGCGCAAGTCGCGCCGCAGATAGCAATGCCCGACGGTGTACCAGTAGCCGGCATAGTAAGCCAGGCCGTAGGGATCGAAGTCGCGCTCGGTGTCCGCGCCGCCGGCGCGGTAACGCAGATGCACGCGCCGGCGCGCCTTGGCCGCCACGCTGAGCGCGCTCAGCGCAGCGTTGTTCGGCTCGGCCCCCGCCTGCCCGGGACCGGTGCGCAAGTCCAGCCGCACCGTTTCATCGATGGCGCCGACCCGCTGGCGCAAGCCGGCCGGCATGATGCGCTCCAACTTGGCCTGCGCGCTGGCCACCGCCGGCGCCGCCTCCGCCAGGCCCAGTCCACGCGCCGCCAGCAAGCCCAGCGACAAAGCCAGCGCCTCGTCGTCGGTGAACATCATCGGCGGCAGCTTGAAACCCGGCATCAGCGCGTAGCCGCCGTGACGGCCGCGCTCGGTGGTAATCGGGATGCCGATCTGCTCCAGCATGACGATGTAGCGGCGCAAGGTGCGGCCGTCCACCTGCAGCCGCCCGGCCATGTCGGCGCCGCTCATGCGGCCATGGGTTTGCAGCAGCTCCAGCACTGCCAATACACGTGTGGTTGGATGGTACATGACCTAAAGATAGCAGTTTATTAGGGCCAAATCTGCCCTGATTGATCTTTAAACTGCATAAAACGTCACCACAGGAGCATGCAATGAATCAAACCGCCAATCTCTGGTTGTATTTTGTCGTGGTCTTCGGCGTCATCGCGCTGCCGGGGCTGGACATGGCCTTCGTCATGGGCAGTTCGATGCTGGGCGGGCGCCGTTCCGGCATGGCGGCGGTGGGCGGCATCATCGCCGGCGGCTTTTGCCATCTGTGCATGGGCGCGCTGGGCGTAGCCATGGTGCTGCAATACTGGCCGCCGCTGTTCAAGATCATGCTGCTGGCGGGCGCCGTCTACATCGCCTGGATGGGCTGGAGCCTGCTGCGCAGCGACAGCGTGTTCCATCCGGCGCCGGGCGCCGAAGCGATGGCCGACGCCGTCATCTTCCGCCGCGCGCTGACCACCAGCCTGCTGAATCCGAAAGCCTACATCTTCATGCTGGCGATCTTCCCGCAATTCCTGAAGCCGGGCCAGGGGCCGTTGTGGGTGCAGTCGGGCGTGCTGGGCGGCATCACGGCGCTGACGCAGCTGGGCGTCTACGGTGCGCTGGCCTATGCCGCCAGCGGTGCCAACGGCTGGTTTGCCGCGCATCCCGCGGCCTCGACCGTCGCAGCCCGCGTCATGGGCGCATTGCTGATGCTGACCGCCGTGCTCAGCGCGAGCCAGGCCTGGGCCATGGCTTGACAACAAAAAAGGCCGGACCCCGTCGAGGTCCGGCCTTTCCGACATCCGCCCTACCAGAGGCAATGTTTCAAAGCTATCATTTCTTACAACACTAGTTACTATTTTACATCAGATTGTGACCAGCAGGTAAAAATTTTGATAACGGAGGATAATGCTGCTTCCCCACCTCATCATGTAAAGCGGAGCCCATGAAACAACTGTATATCAACGGCGCCTGGCTGGACGGCGCCAGCAGTTCAGCCAACATCAACCCATCCAATACCAACGACATCATCGACCACTATGCGGTGGCCGATGCGCAGCAGACCGAGCTGGCGATTGCCGCCGCCGCTGCCGCCGCGCCCGGCTGGGCGCTGTCGAACATCCAGATGCGCGCCGACGCGCTCGACAAGATCGGCAGCGAAATCCTGGCCCGCCGCGAAGAGCTGGGCATCCTGCTGTCGCGCGAGGAAGGAAAAACCAAGCCGGAAGGCATCGGCGAGGTGGTCCGCGCCGGCAATATCTTCAAGTTCTTTGCGGCCGAATGCCTGCGCCTGCGCGGCGACAAGATCCCGTCGGTACGCCCCAACCTCGACGTCGAAGTGACGCGCGAACCGGTCGGCGTGGTCGGCATCATCGCGCCGTGGAATTTCCCGATCGCGATTCCATCGTGGAAGATCGCGCCGGCGCTGGCCTACGGCAACTGCGTGGTGATGAAGCCGGCCGAACTGGTGCCGGGCAGCACTTGGGCGCTGACCGAGATCATCAGCCGCGCCGGCCTGCCTCCGGGTGTGTTCAACCTGGTCATGGGCCATGGCGCCGTGGTCGGCGCCGCGCTGCTGAACGACCGCCGCGTCAACGCCATCAGCTTCACCGGCTCGGTCGCCACCGGCAAGAAGGTGGCGATGGCGGCGATGGGCCGGCTGGCCAAGGTGCAGATCGAAATGGGCGGCAAGAATCCGTTGGTCATCCTCGACGATGCCGACCTCGCCACCGCCGTCTACTGTGCGGTGCAAGGCTCGTATTTCTCCACCGGCCAGCGCTGCACGGCATCCAGTAGGTTAATCGTCGGCAAGAACATCTATCCGCGCTTCGTCGAGGCGGTCAAGCAGGAATTGGCCAAGCTGGCGGTCGGCGACGCATTGGCCGCCGGCACCGACATCGGCCCGGTGGTCGACGCCAACCAGCTGGAACAGGACATGAACTATATCCGCATCGGCAAGGACGAAGGCGCGACCCTGGCCTACGGCGGCGAACGCCTGGATGGCCCGTCGCCCGGCTTCTACCTGCGCCCCGCCCTGCTGACGGACGCCAGCAACGACATGCGCATCAGCCGCGAGGAAATCTTCGGCCCGGTTGCCAGCGTGATTCCGGCCGACAGCTACGAGCATGCGCTATTCCTGGCCAACGACACCGAGTTCGGCTTGTCGAGCGGCATCGTCACCACCTCGCTCAAGCACGCGACGCACTTCAAACGCCACGCGCAGGCCGGCATGGTGATGGTCAACGTGCCGACGGCGGGTGTCGACTATCACGTGCCGTTCGGCGGCAGCAAGGCGTCCAGCTACGGCTCGCGCGAGCAAGGCACTTACGCGGCCGAGTTCTTTACCACCGTCAAGACGGCTTACTGCGGCGTGTAGCGCGCGTCGTATTGCTGCGCCGGTGGCCGGTGCCGGTTCGGGGAGGCCGGGTATCCTTGGCGTCCTTGGTCTCTCCGGCCTCGGCGCGCTGCTTGTTGACGATGCGGGCCGCAACTTCCTCCTCGCGGCCCTTGTAGCGCCCTTCTTCCTCGAATTTGTGCTCCAGTTCCTTGTATTCCCGTTCGCGCTTGGGACTCGCTCCTCTGGGCATGATGGTCTCCCTGCATTGGACTCGGATGTCACCATCGTAAACTGGCAACGGCGACAACGGCGCACGCCTGCGCCCCGTTATCGCCGCCATCCTGCCGCCAACACGCATCAATTGCAGTAGGTCTTTTTCTGCACCTCTTTCTTGGTTTCAGTCTTTTGCGCGACGACGTCTTCTTTCTTGACGTCTTTTTTCTCGCTGTCGTCCGGCGTGCTGGACGTCGCGGCCGGGCCGCCGGTCGACGACGTGGTGCCCGAGTCGTTGCCGCTGCTGCCGCTACCGCCACCGCTGGAAGTCCGCGCCACAATCGGCACGACTGGTGCACCGCCGGCCGGCGTTACCGCGTTGATCACGTTGATGGTGGTGTTGAGCGCTTGCGCGATCGGCCCATCAGACTGGGACTGGACCGGCGGCACGACCACCACGCAGCCGGCGGCGTTCGGGTTGCTCAAGCACACATTCACAGGCGGCAGCACGACGCTGCAACCGGCAAGCGTCGGCGTGCTGGTGCACTGTGCCAGCGTCGGCAGGACGGCGCTGCAGCCGGCCGTGGTCGGCGCGCTGCTGCAGCTTGCCAGCGAGGGCAACACGGCGGAGCAACCGGCGGCGCTCGGCGTAGCGACACAAACAGCCAGGTCAGGCAGGACCGCCGAGCAGCCCGCCGTGCCTGGAACCGCCACGCAGACGCTCAGCGGCGGCAGCACGGCCGAGCAACCGGCCAGGGTCGGCGTAGCGACGCATGCCGCCAGGCCTGGCAGCACGGCGGAACAACCCGTCAACGTCGGCGTGATCGTGCAAGCCGCCACCGATGGCAGCACAGCCGAGCAGCCCGGCAAGGTCGGCGCGGCCGAGCAAGCTGCCACCGTTGGCAACACGGCCGAGCAACCCGGCAGTGTCGGCGCGGCAGTGCAGGCGGCCACGGTCGGCAACACGGCCGAGCAACCAGGCAGCGTCGGTGTGGCAGAGCAGGCGGCTACGGTAGGCAGCACGGCCGAGCAACCAGGCAGCGTCGGCGTCGCAGTGCAGGCGGCCACGGTAGGCAGTACGGCCGAGCAGCCAGGCAGCGTAGGTGCCGCAGCGCAAGCGGCCACGGTGGGCAGCACGACCGAACATCCCGGAAGGGTCGGCGCGGCAGCGCACACGGCGAGAGTCGGCAGCACGGCCGAACAACCGGCCGTGGTCGGCGCGGCAACGCATACGCTCACACTCGGCAGCACCGCGCTGCAACCGGCGGTGGTCGGATCGGTCATACAGACGGCCAGAGCAGGCAAGACGGCCGAACAGCCGGGCGTCGTTGGCGCACTGACGCAGACGGCCAGGCCTGGCAATACGGCTGAACAGCCGGCGGTCGTCGGCGCCGCGGTGCAAACGGCCAGGCCTGGCAGCACAACGGAACAACCTTCTGTCGTCGGCGCGCTGGTGCAGACGGCCAGGCTGGGCAGGACGCTGGAGCAACCGCTCAGCGTCGGATTGGCGATGCAGGCGGCCACGGTCGGTGGCGGTACCTGCGTCGACGGGACGAACAGGTGCGAGCTGACGTTGCCGCCGGTCGGCACGTGCGCGCCGGTGACGCCGTTTGCGTTGATGGTGATATTGCCGCCGCTGGAGGTGACGTTCTGCGCGAAATTAATCTGGTCCAGTGAATTGCTGGAGCCGGCGGAACCGGCCGTCAGGTCGATATTGCCGGTCGCGGCAAGGTCGCCATTGATGGTCAACGGATGGCCGGTGGCCGTGCTCAGCGCCAGCGTACCGGTGGTGGTCACGACGTCTCCCGACGCCGCCGAGGCTGGCCCGACGACCAGGTTCGACAGGCTGGCGATGCGGATGCCGGCCGCCGGCGCCGTCAGCGAGGCGATGCGCGGCACAGTGGTATGCAAGCCGCCGGCGCCATCAATAGCGCCGATGCCCGCGCCGCGCGTGGAGGTGCCGTTGGCCGTGACGCTGAGGGTGCCGGCGGTGATATCGTTGGTACCAGTGCCGCCGTACACGGCGCCGTGCGAAGTCAGTCCGACATCGCCGCTGCCGGCGTTGATCAGTTGAGAGATGGCCAGTTCGCTGGTGGCGCCGCCGCCGGCTGTCAACGCTACATTGCCGCCCATTGTGTGCACGCCGCTCAAGGAGCCGCCACCCGACTCGATCAGCGTATTGGCCGGCAACACTCCGACCGTGAAGCCCGCGCTATTGCTGTACGAGATGGCCGTGCCATTGGTTTCTGCCGCCAGCGTCGAGATCAGGTTGCCCGCGTCGCCCAGCGTGACGACTCCGCCCGCAGACAGGCCCAGCGTGTTGACCACGATAGGCCCGCCCTGGGTGATGGTGCCGCCGCTGCCGAGGCCGATCATCGTGGTGATCGGATTGATGTCGGTCGCGACGGCCGTGCCGGCGGTGGTGATGCCGGCTACATAAAGTTCTCCCGGCGCTTCGGGGTCGGCGTAACGGCGGCCGATGCCGATATTCGGCGCAACCACGCGGTCGAGCCGGGTGATCGCCAGGCAGCCGCCGACGCCGCCCACCTGGCAGGTGGCCGAGCCCACCGTGATCGGCCGGCCCGTGGTGTGCGGCTGCAGCACCACCGTGTTACCGGTGACGGTGTCGTTGAGCGTCAGGTTGTCCGTCTCCAGCGACACGCTGGCGGTGCCGACGTCGATCGGCTTGCTGACGGTCAGCGTATGGGTGATGAAGCCGGTCGACAGCTCCAGGTCCTGGTTATTGGTCGACAGGCCGTTGATGGTGGTCACGCCATCGATCGCCGTCACGCTGCCGACGGACAGGTTGTTGGCGACGTAGATTTCCGACGGCCCCTTGACGCCGGCGCCACCCTGGTTCAGCGCGCCGCCCAGGGCGGTGAAGTTATTGGTGATCAGGTTCAGCTCGGCCGGTCCGGCCGCCTCCAGCACCAGCGTGCCGCTGGACACGATCAGCGGCGCGCCGGCGTTCTGGCTGATGCCGGCGCCGTCGGACTTGAGCTTGATGGCCTGGCCAGCCCCGGAAGTGATGCCGCTGACGCCGTCGACCGTCTCGACCGAGATCTGGTTGGCGGAGCGGTAGGCGAACGAGCCACTGGTGGAGCCGGCGATGCGGCCGGTGCCGTTGGCCTGGTCCAACGCGACGCTGCCCGCCGTCAGCGAGACCTTGCTGATGCCGCCGATGGTGGCGCCGGCGCTCTGCGTGATGGCGCCGCCGGAGGTGAGGCTCAGCGCCGAGCCGACGTGTTCGAATGCGCCGCCACTAGTATTGCCCAGCGCCGATTCGATCGCGACCGCGCCGGAGGTGGCCGAGCCGATGCGCAGGATAGGCGCGTTCACGCCGTTCAGTTCGCTGCTGGTCAGGCGCAGCACGCCGCTGCTGTCGGCCGCCAGCGCGCCGACCTTGACCAATACCCCGGCGGTGTGCGGCGCCAGGGCGACGCCACTGGTGCTGGTGATGGTGCCCGCCAGGCTCATGTTGTCGGCCGTGATCAGCGGTGTCGCGCCGCCGCTGGAAATCGAGGTGCCGGCCTGGCTGGTGAACACGCCGTCCACGCTGCCGGCATCAATGGTCAGCCCGCCGCCCGCCGTCGCTATGCTGGCGGTGCCATTGAGGGTGACTCCGGTCGTACCCTGCATGTACAGCACGCTGCCATTGGTGGCGATGCTGCCGTTGCCGTTCATGACCACGCCGCCCAGCGCGTTGAACACGGTCGTGCCGTGAGTCTGCAGCTGACCGCCATTGCCGATCGTGATCGTTTTCGATGCGTTGGCGTTGGCGATGGTCGCCTGTCCCGTCGTCAGCACGTCGTTGATGAACACGTTGCCGCTGCCGCCGTTGAGCGAGAGCATGCCGTTCAGGGCGCCGCCGTTATACAGATCCAGCGCGCCCGAGATGGTCACGTCGGCGGTCTGCGAGCCATTGCCGAGATAAATGTAACCGGTGGTGTCGATGGTGCGCAGTTCGGCCTCGGTCAGGCCGAGCACCCGCGTGCCGGGTGCGCCGCTGACATCGGTAGCGCCCGTGCCCGCGCGGATCAGCGTATCGCCGTTGCCGGGCCCGATGGCGACGCCGCCGCTGCCCGCATGCAAGGCGCTGCCGGTGAAGGACATGGCGTCGGCCTTCAGGTTGATCAAGCCGCCGCCGCTGCTGACGCTGGAGTTGGCCGGCATGGTCAGCTGGGCGTTGGTGTCGAACGCGAACAGCTGGATGCCGCCGCCGTTGCTGGTGATCGGCTGTGAAGCCAGCAGCGAAATCCCGCCCGATCCGTAGACCGCGATGCTGCCGCCGTTGCTGGTGATGGACTTGTTGATGCTGGTCGTGTAGCCGCTGGCGTTGTCCAGATACACATTGCCGGCGCCTTGCTGATCGATGCCGTAGCTGCTGGCCCCGCCCACCGACAAATTGGTGCCGCTATTGGACAGCCGTATCACGCCCGAAGACGTGTTTTGCGCCTGCACGCTGTCGCTCATGATGGCGAGCGGGATGGCGTTGCTGATGCCGTAAATGCCGGTGGCGGCCTTCATGTCCAGCGCGCCGGCCTTGATGACGTTGCTGTTGAGCATCTGGATCGCGCCGGCGCTGGTCAGCGACACGGTGCCGTTGCCGCCGGCCGAGCTCGAACGGGCGTCGAGCGCGCCGTCGGCGCCCAGTATCATGTCGCCGCCGTTGGCGGTCAGCGTGACGTTGCCGGCGTTGAGCGCGGCCGTGCTGATGCCGCGTGCCGTCAACGCCTGCTGGGCCACCATGCTGATACTGCCGGTGGGCGAGACCACGCTGCCCACGTTGATATTCTGCGTCGCCAGCAGGTTGATGGTGCCGCCGGAGAGGACGGAACTGTTGTCGCTGGCAAGGCTGCCGGACGTATCCAGCGTCAAGTTCGCCGTGCCGGCGCTCAGGTTGCCGGCGATGGTCAGGTCGTTGGTCGCCCCGATGCTGATGGCGGCGTTGCTGCCGTAGTGCGAGGCCGAGTTCAGGCTCATCCTGCCGGTGTGCGCCAGGTACAAACCTTGCGGGCCGGCGCCCGAGGCACCGATATGGAAGTCGGTGGTGTCGCTGTTGAGCGCGTTGGTCAGCAAAGGCAGGCCCGAGGTGCCGATCGCCCCGGTGCTGCTGTTCTGCAGCATGATGCTGTCCGCGCTGATGACGCTGGAGGCGCCGGTGCGCGTGATCGCGCCAGTACCGCCGGCATTGAGCGCGACGTAGCCCGAGGCTCCGGCATTGATCGTGCCGGCCACCTCGATGCCGAAGGCGGAAGCCGCGGTGGTCGAGATGTCGACCGCCGCGTTGGACGCGGCGGTGCTGACCGAGGCAATCGACAATGCACGGTTGTTGACCAGCGTGATGTTGCCGGTGCCGGTGACGCCGGCGGTCAGCGAGCCGATCTCATTTTGCGTTCCCGCCAGGTTGGTGCCGGTGGCGCTGTTGATGACGGTGGCGCCGCCCTTGACGATGCCGCTGCCCAGCACCTGCCCGCTGGTGGCGGTCAGCGTCAGCGCGGAGACTCCCGAATTGCCGGCCGTGACGCCGTAGGTCGTGTCCGATACCGTCAGGTCGCCCGTCAGCGCCGTCAGGCTCAGGGGCGCGGTGCCGAAGCTGAGCACGCCGTGCGAACCGCTGACCACGCCGACCGTCAAGGCGCCGGAATTGACGAAACCAAAACCCGACGGCGCATTGCTGTAACCGGCCAGGGTAGTCAGATTGTTGGCAGTGTGATTGAGGGTAACCGCGCCCTCGTCGGCGATGATCAGCGCCGACGGCGCGCTGATCTCCGCGGTTTGGGTGATGTCGCCCTTGTAGTCGCGGAAATTGAGGGTGCCGGACGGCGCCGACACGATCGAGTCGATGGCCAGGCCGCCGGTGACGGTGGTCACGCCGGTCATGATCTCGACAGAGCCACCGCTGGAGCTGACGCCGACCTGCGTCGGGATCGCGCCGCCCGCCACCGTGCCGATCGTCAACGCGTCGGCGTCGTGATAGGAGAAGCCGGTGGCGCCCGAACCGGCCAGGGTGCCGACGGTGTTGCCGTTGTGGGTCAGGGTCACGCTGCCGGTATCGGCGATCGCCGCCAATGTCGGCACCGAGATCACCGAGGTCTGGGTGATGTTGCCGCCCGTCGTGTACAGCGACAGTTTGCCGCCCCCGGTATTAGTCACCTGCGAATTGATCGCGATGCCGGTGGTGGCAGACAAGGTCAGCTCGCTGGAGTTGGACCAGCTGACCGGGCTCAGCACCGTGATGGAGCCGGTGCCGGTGTAGACGTTGACGTCCGATATGGCAAGCTGGTTCGTCAGCGTCAACGGCGTCAGCACGGCCGGCGTATTGTTGGCCTCGTAGACGAAAGGCGAGCCGCCGGTTTGCGTGATGTAGGTGTCGCTGCCGGTGTCGATGGAAATATTATTCGGATCCAGCAGCAGGGTGCCCATCTTGCCCCGGGCCGCGCGCAGGTCGACCGTGCCGCGGAAATCGAGGAATTGCTTGCCGGACGACTCGGCGATGCCGCCGTTGCCGCCGGCCGCCCCGCCCCGCGCCGACACCTGTCCCGCCATCGACGTGGCGCCGTCGGCCCAGACCACCACCTTGCCGCCGTCGCCGCGCGCGATAGCGTCGGCCTGGATGCGGGCGTCGGCCCCGACCACGGTTTGCTGCGCGTTCTGCACCGCCGCGTTCTTGCCCTGGTAATCGCCGCCGACCAGCACGGTGCCGCCGCCGGTCTGGCCGCTGGCGTCGATGCGCGCGTCGCCGGTCAGCGCCACGCGCTGCCCCAGCACGGACACGTCCCCGCCCTGCCCGGCGCCGGTGGCGCTGGTCACGCTGCCCGCCTCCAGCAGCGTGTCGCGGCTGGCCTTGAGGACGATCTTGCCGTTCTCCCCCACCACCGCGCTGTTGGCGTTCAGACGCCCGCGTTGGTTGACCAGCGCGCCGTAGATGCCGATGCGGCCGCCCTGCGCGATCACCTGGCCCAGGTTCAGCGCCGCGTTGTCCGGCGCGCTGACCACCACCTGCACCGATGGATTGCCCGCCTCGACCAATTGCACGGCATGCCCGGCCGCCAGGATCACATCCCCCTGGGGCGAGGTGATGATGCCGCTGTTGTCCACGTTCGGTGCCACCAGGAACACCTGGCCGCCGGACGGCGTGGTGATGCTGCCGGCATTGCTCACCGCGCCCGCGCCGGCGACAGGGGTAAAGTTGTTCCTGCCCGCCAGGAAGTCGGCGTTCGACAGGTTCAGGCTGGACGCGACCAGGCCGGCCACGTCGACCCGCGAGTCGCGGCCGAACATGACGCCGTTGGGATTAATCAGGAAGACGCGGCCGTTCGACTGCAGGGCGCCGAAAATCTGGCTGGGATCCTGCCCCAGGATGCGGTTCAGCACGCTGCTTGAGCTGTTTTGCTGGATGAAGCGGGTCACCTCGCCGGCACCGACCGAAAAACTCTGCCAGTTGATGATGGTGTTGGGCGTATTGGTGATGGAGTACACATTGCCCTGCTGGCCGAATGTCGCCTGGCCGGCCACCACTTGCGGCAAGGTGGGCGTGGCCTGGGCTGTGCCAAAACAGGCGGCGACCAGCAAAGGCAGCCATTTGGGACGCAGTGAGCCGATCGTCGGGCAGGAAGAGCGGTTGTTCATCATCAGTTCCCCAATCGCGGTGCGCGGCGTCCAGCGCCACGTCATGTGTTTTTAATAACTACGGGTGAATCTGCTAGAGAGAGTGTAGCGCCGTTTATGTTACTGATTGGAATTTTTCAGTTTGACAGCCGCGTTAGGGCGAGGAAATCTCAGCTTTGTTGCGTAGAGGCCATTTGGCGCTCAAGAAGCGCCGCAACTGCGTCGTTCATCCGTCGTGGATTGAAGCCTTGGCGACGCACCGCGAAAGCGCGTGCCGCCGCGCGATAGCTGTCCTGTTCAAGCACCCGCCGCACGGCACCGCGCCAATCGCCGTCCGCTTGCAGCAAAGCCGCGTTGTAGCCGGCGCCGGACCGCGCCACCTGACGCGCGGCCAGGAACTGCTCGTTCTGCATCGGCAGCATGAGCAGCGGCACGCCCGCCAGCAGCGCTTGCGCCAGCGTGGCGTCGCCGCCGTGGGAAATGCATAGATCGGCTTCGGCCAGCGCCAGCGTCAGGTCGACCGGCGCGTCCGCATAATGCAGCTGCGGACTGATGACCGGCGGCACCGCACCGCCCGCCACGTCCGGCAGATACACCACCGCGCGGCAGCCCTCGTCCACCAGCGCCTGCAGTACCGAGCGGTGCGACGCATGTCCGGCCTTCAGGTAGGCAAACACCTTGCGTCCCTCACCCGCCGGCCAGCGCGGCGCCATCCCGCCCGGCGACAACAGGCTGGGGCCGACCCAGTGCGCGGCCTCGTGTTCGGCGCGGCCGTAGTGATCCAGTTCCGGCCAGGTGCACAGCAAGGCGAAGTCGCCCAGGAACAGTTCGGCGCCGTGCTCAAACGTGGCCGCAGTGGACGGAAGCAGCGCGTTGGCGTTGGCCACCACACGGGCCTCGGACGACGCCAGGCGCTGCGCGGGGATCGGCTCCCAGTCGCGCAGCGGGGGCAGCGGCTTGCCCGGCGGAGGACTGTAGAAGCCGTTACCGACCGAAGCGCTGCGCAAGCCCATGCCGCGCGCGGCCAGGATCGCCGTCGGCGCGAAATCGGCCACCACCAGGTCCGGCCGCAATTGTTCGAACAGCGCGCGCCAGCCGTCTACCATGCCGCGCAGCGGTACCGCGTCCAGATAGCCGAACAGGAAAAGGATCTCGGCCAGGTTGCCTTGCGTGGGCGGCAGGCCGCTGCTGCCTTGCTGCCACACCGGCGCCTGGAATTTCGGCACGTCCAGGTCGGCCAGCAAGGCCCGCGTATGCGCCAGGTCGCGCAAGCTCAGGGTGACGCGATGGCCGCGCGCCAGCAGCGCCTGCGCCAGCATTTTCAGGCGTCCCGCGTGACCCAGCCCGCCGCCCAGCTCCCAGCACAGGTGCAGGTGGGCCATGGTTCAACCTTCCGCCATCAGCTGCTCGATCTCGTCCAGCAGCTGCGGCATGGTATCGACCACGCGATAGGCGCCGGGGAAGTCGTGTCCACGCGTCAGCGCGTTGCGCAGGATGATGCAGCGGATGCCGGCCGCCGTCGCCGCCTGCAGGCCGCGCGGCGAATCCTCCACCACCAGGCAATCGGCGGCGTTCAGCTGCAGCCGCTCGAGCCCCAGCAAATACGGCTCCGGCGACGGTTTGCTGCTGGCGTAGGATTCATGCGTGAGGACGAATTCAAAATGCGGCATCAGCGCCAGGCGGTCGTGGATGATCTCGAAGTGCTCGCGGTTGGCGCTGGTCACCACGCCCATGCGCAGGCGCGGCGACAGGCTGGCCAGCACTTCGGCCACGCCTTCGATGGCGGGTATGTGCTCGGAAGCCAGTCGGGCGGCATAGCGGCGATTGCGGTCGTTGCGCCATTCCTCGATCTGCGCCTGGTTCAGGCGCGGCTCGATCAGGTGCCACGCGCCGCAGTTGTCGGCCAGGTACCAGTCGAAGAAGTGCTGCTCGCTCAGGGCCAACCCCAGTGGCAGGAACAGATCCCGGTTCGCCTCGTAAAACAGGCGCTCGGTATCCACCAGCACACCGTCGTTGTCCCATAAAATCGCCTGCAACCTCATCTCGTTCACGCAGGAACGCCGCTCGCCATCGGGTTGGCCAGCGGTTCGGCGACCTTGCTCAGCAGGTTGCGGTCGACGTGATGGAACGGCTCATCCTGGCCGCGTATCATCATCACCGTATCTTCTTCGTAGCCCCAGGTGCCGTCGTCGTTGATGGTGACCTTGATGCGGTACTCCACCGTCTTGAAGCCGTATTCCAGGAACGGGTTGGAACGGATGCCGTAGGTGTCGGACTCCAGCCGCGCCACCAGTTCGAACTCCTTGGCGTCCGGCGCCACCACGGCCGACGCCATGGCGATCTGGCCGCGCGGGATGGCCAGCGTCTGGATCACGGTGCTGGTGGCCGGCTCCCACAGCCAGTAGCCGACCTGCTCGTGGTAGGTCTTGGCCTGGCCCGGCTTGTTGATGATGATCAGGTAGCGCAGGCCGTAGAACAGCTGCGGGCCGTTGGTCACGGGATCGATCGGCTGCAGCTCGATGCGTTCGACGTAGGCCTGCTTGCGCGGGCCGTCCGCCTTCGGCTTGATATCGAGGCCGCGCTCACCCTTCCAGATTCCCGCCATCGGCGCCAGCGGGCCGAGGTTGTCGAGGGTGTTGACGTCGATCGTGGACGGTTCGGTGTAAATATCGCTGGAAAACTCGCTCATGCAAAATCCTGTTGGTTGGTGATGACGCTATTGTAAGGCGATCTCGATGCGGTTGCGCCCCCCGCTTCTGGAATAGGCCACCGCGCCGCCCAGTTGGCGTATCAGCAGCAGTCCGACGCCGCCGACCTTCTGCTGCTCGACCGGCAGCAGCGGATCGGCCGGCGCAGGTCCTTCGGTCAGCGGATTGAATGGCGCCGCCTCGTCCTCATAGGCCAGCCGAGTGCCATCCACGCCCACCCACACCGAATGCGCGCTGTCGCCACCGTAGCCATGCAGGATGCTGTTGCGCAGCAGCTCTTCCAGTATCAGCTCGGCGCGGGCAACGACGCCGGGCGCCAGGCCGGCGTGCTGCAGCGCCAGCGCGGCGAACGCCATCGCGCTGGGCACCGCGTCCAGGCGCGCCGGAAATTGCAGCATGTGCGCGGTATCGGTTTCTTTTTTCTCCATATCAATATATTATCGGATTGATCATCCAAGGAGAAGAAACATGTTGAAAGCCGCACTGGCAGCGGTCCTGGTCATCGCTTCCGCCCATGCCGCCGAACCGCCCGCCGGCATGGTCAAGACCACCAAGGGCAAAGCGACTATCGAACGCGAAGGCAAGCAGTCGCCGGCAAGCGCCGGTGCGTCGCTGATGCCCAGCGACCGCGTGATCACCGGCGCCGACGGCAGCGTCGGCATCACGCTGCGCGACGAGACGCTGCTGGCGGTGGGGCCGAACAGCAACGTGTGGCTGGAAAAATACGCCTTCGACCCGACTTCGCACGAGGGCACGCTGGACGCCACCGTCAAACGCGGCACGCTGGGCGTCATCTCCGGCAAGCTGCCCAAGCAATCGCCGGGCGCGGTGCAGTTCCGCACGCCGACTTCCATCCTCGGAGTGCGCGGCACCGAATTCGTCATCGACGTCAAGGACGGAGAATAATCGATGGCGATGTTAATCTGGATCGCCTGCCTGATCGCCGCCGTCTCGCAACAACGCACACCCGCCGAACAAATCACGCTGCTGCCCAACCAGGACGGCAAGCCGAGCGCGGTGATCATCTCCACGGCGGGCGCCGATACGGTGCTAGACAAGCCGTACCAGGTCGCCTCCATCGATAGCAAAGGCGCTACCGTCAGCATCGGCGACATGGCCGATATCAGGAGCCGCTACGAGACAGTGCTGTCGGCGATGCCGCAGCGCGCGGCCGTGTTCACGCTCTACTTCGCCACCGACACCGACGACCTGGTGCCCGAATCGGCGGCGCGGCTGGCGGACGTCAAGGCGCAACTGGGGTCGCGCCCTGCTCCCGAGATCATCGTCATCGGCCATACGGATACCGTGGCCAAGCGCGAATACAACGACGCCTTGTCGCTGCGCCGCGCCGCCGCGGTCAAGCGCATGCTGGTGGAAACCGGCATCGACGAAGAACGCATCGTGGTGCAAGGCCGGGGCGAACGCGAGCCGCTGGTGCCGACCGCCGACGGCGTCGACGAGCCGCGCAACCGCCGCGTCGAGATCCGCGTCCGTTAGCTTGTTGCCGCGCCGTCCCAGCGCAGCACCAGCAAGGTCAGGTCGTCCGAGGCTTCAGCCTGGCCCACGTGCCGGCGCACATCGTCGCGCACCGCCTGCACCACCGCTGCCGGCGGCGACGCCGTCGGCATGCCGCCCAGCAGCCGGTCCAGCCGCTCGTTGCCATACAAATTCCCCGCCTCGTCCATCGCCTCGTTGATACCGTCGGTGGTCAGGCACAGGCACTCTCCCGCCTGCAGCTGGTATTCCTGGACCGGGTATTCGAAATCATCCATCACGCACAGCGGCGGCCCATCGGCGGGCCGCAGCAGCTCGATGCGGCCATCGGCCATCAACCGGCGCGGCGCGTCATGGCCGGCGTTACACAGCAGGACCTGGCCGGTGGAGGCATCGAGGATGCCGGCCACGCTGGTCACGAACAGCATCTCCGGATTCTCGCGCGACAGCTCCCGGTTGGCGCCGTTCATGATGGCGGCCATGCCATCGGTGCCGCGCAGCGCGACGCTCTTGGACAGCGCCTTCGCCACCACCATGAACAGACTGGCCGGCAGGCCCTTGCCCGACACGTCGCCGACCATGAAGAAGACGCGGTCGCGGTCGAGCATGAAAAAATCATACAGGTCGCCGCCCACCTCGCGCGCCGGTTCCAGCAAGGCATCCAGCGTGAAGCGGCGCTCGCCGGGGAAGGACTGCGCGGCCTGCGGCAGCGTCGCCATCTGGATGCGGCGGGCGGCGCCCAGTTCGCCGGCGGTCTTCGCGGCCGACACACGCGCCGCCTGCAGCGCGTGCTCGCTCAGCTTGCGGTCGCGCACGGCCGCCGCCAGCATGCTGGTCAACAGGCTGAGGCCAACCACGCCCAGGCCGCAGTCCACGGCGGCGGCATCGAACAGCAAGCCGGCGCGCGCGAACAGCAGCGCGCCGCCGCCGAACATGCCCAGCGCAATGACGGCTCCTATCGGCACCGATACGCGCAGCCGCAAGCCGGGCATCAGCCACACCAGCAGCAGGCTGAAGATGCCGAACGACGCCACCTCGGCGGCGCGCATCCAGCCGGGCCGGCGCAGGAAGGCGCCGTCGAAGAAGCTCTCGATCATCTGCGCGTGCGTGTCGACGCCGGGCATGAAGTCGCCGCGGGCGTTGGTTTTGTAGTCGGTCAGTCCCAGCCCGGTCATGGCGACGATGACGATCTTGTCTTGCAGCGCGGCCGGGTCGAGACGGTCCTGCATCAGGTCCAGCGCGGAGATGTAGCGGTCCATCGCCGGCGAGGAAAAATTCACCCAGACCGCGCCGTCGGGCAAGGTCGGCACCCGCAGGTCGCCTACCGACACGCTGTGCACGCCGTCGGAACCGGCTTCGATTTCGAGTGCCTTGGCGCCGGTGGCCACGCGCAGCAGCTCCATCGAAAAAGCCGGCACCAGCGTCTCGCCGACCGCGCCTACCAGCGGCGCGCGCCGCACGATACCCTTCTCCAGGTTCACCGATAACAAGCCCTGCCCCTTGGCCGCCGCCTGCAGCAACGGCAGGCTGGACATCGCTTGCGGGAATCTCATCACATGCGTCATCACATGCAGCGGCGCGGCACTCATGCCGTTCACGTGCACCGGCCAGACGCGCAGCGCATCGCTGGTACCCGGCTCGGGATGGGCGAAGCCGGCCGCGCCCAGCACCGTCGGCGCCCTCCGCATGGCCGTTGCCAGCACGTCGTCGTAGGCCGGCAGCGCGGCCAGGCCATCGCGCAACGCGCCCGCTGGCAGGCGGGCGGCCAGCGCTTCCGGCGACGTGGTGTCCGGCTCCGGCATCAGGATATCCAGCCCGATGGCCAGCGGCCGCTGCGCATCGATGCGTTCTATCAGTTCCGTCAGGCGCGTGCGAGGCCATGGCCACTGGCCGAATTGCTTCAGCGAGGCTTCATCGATGGCGATGATCTGGACCGGTCCGGACGCGCGCTGGCGCGGCAGATGGACCTGATAGGCGTCGAATAGGGCCAGCCGCAGCTGCGGCAGCGGACCGTCGCCGCCGATGGACAAGGCCAACGCCAGCAGGCCCGCCAGCACCAGCGCCAACGGCCGCCCCTGGCCCGCGCGCAGGCCGCCCAGGACCCGGGTTTGCAAGCGTTGCAGCATGGCCGCGCTTACAGTTCGATTTCCATGCCGTCGTAGGCGGAGACGATCTCCAGCGGCGCCTCGCCGGTGATCTCGGCATAGCGGCGCGTTTCGGCCAGCACGCTGGCGATCTGCGCATCGTCGTAGATAGGCTCGTGATGGAACAGGCAAAGCTGGTGAACGCCCGCCAGCTGGCACAGCTCGACGCCGACCACATTGCTGGAATGCCCCCAGTCGGCCTTGACCGAAATGGAATCGGCCAGCGAATACATGGCGTCGAAGATCACCAGGTCGGCGTCGCGGAAGAAATCGACGAAGGCCACGCGCTCGGCGGCGTTATCCAGCTTGTGCTCGGAATCGGTACTGTAGATCATGCTCTTGCCGCCGTGCTCAAGGCGATAGCCGTAGGAGTCGCCGGCATGCAGCTGCAGCTTGGCCGTCACGGTCACGTCGTGCAGTTTCAATGGCACGCCCGGCTCCATGGTGACGAATTCGATGGTGGCGCCCAGTTGATGGAAGCCGACCGGGAAGCTGATCGGCTCCTGCTGGCGGCGGAACGCCGTCTCCAGCTCCTTGTGGCAGCCGTAGATGATGATGCGGTTGCCAGGTATGTAGGCCGGCGTGAAGAACGGGAAGCCCATGATGTGATCCCAATGGAGATGGGACATGAACACATGGTAGGTCTGCGGCTTGGCGGGGCCATACTTGGCCAGCTTGGCGCCGGCCAGCGCGCGCACGCCGGAACCCAGGTCGAGGATGATGTGCTCGTGCACGGTGTCCGGATCCCACACTTCCACCTCGACGCAGCTGGAGTTGCCGCCGTAGGTGCCGCGCACGTCGAAGCCCAGGTCGTTGTCGATATACGACGCCACTTTTTCCGGCGTGTCGAGATTGCGGCCGATGGCGCCCTCGAGCGCCTTCACCAGCTTGGAACGGATCTGCTTGTGATTCAGCGCGACCGGCAGCGAACCGCGCGCACCCCAGATGCGGGCCTTCATGAAGCGCCGCCGACGGCGGCCAGCGCTGCGGGGCGGTCCGGGAATATCTCGAACAGCATGTCGAAACGGCTGATGGTGAACACCTCCAGCACCAGCGGCTGCAGCGCCGCGAGCACCATGCGGCCGCCCTGCGCCTTGACCTGCTTGATGGCCACCATCAGCGCCCGCAAGCCGATGCTGCTGATGTAATTGACGCCGGCGAAATCGATCACCATCGGCGCGCCATCCCTGGTGCAGTCGCGCAGATGCGGATCGAGCGCCAGTTTGAAGGCATCCGCGTGCGTATGATCGATGCGGCCGGCTGGGCTCAGCACCAGCGTGCGCCCCTCTTGTCGTGGCTGAAGTTCCATGTTGATGACCCGTGCTCCGTGCTCGTGAGATACTGATTAAGGGTTAAAGTGTACCAAATATCAGTAGTTATTTTGGTATTTTCGCATCTTTTTTGTGCAAGAAGCAATTCCCAAGGGGAACGTATGCGGCCGCTCGACAAATATTTCAAGCTCGCAGAGCACGGCAGCAATGTCCGCACCGAAGTGGTGGCCGGCATCACCACCTTCCTCACGATGGCCTACATCATCTTCGTCAATCCCGCGATCCTGGGCGACGCCGGCGTGCCGAAGGACGCCGTCTTCGTCGCCACCTGCCTGGCCGCCGCGCTGGGCACCATCATCATGGGCCTGTACGCCAACTACCCGATCGGCATGGCGCCGGGCATGGGGCTCAACGCCTACTTCGCCTATGCCGTGGTGCTGGGCATGGGCGTGCCGTGGCAGTCGGCGCTGGGCGCCGTGTTCATCTCGGGCTGCCTGTTCCTGCTGGTGACCCTGTTCAAGGTGCGCGAACAGATCGTCAACGGCATTCCGCACTCGCTGCGGGTGGCGATCACCGTCGGCCTGGGCCTGTTCCTGGCGCTGATCGCGATGAAGAGCGCCGGCCTGGTGGTCGCCAGCCCTGAAACGCTGGTGCGCGTGGGCGACATGCACAAGCCGCAGACCATCATGGCGGTGGCCGGTTTCCTGCTGATCGTCACGCTGGACCGCCTGCGGGTGCCGGGCGCGCTACTGATCGGCATCATCGCCGTGACGGTGCTGAGCTTTTTCTACGGCGGGAATACCTTTCACGGCTTCATGTCGATGCCGCCGTCGCTGGCGCCGACGCTGCTCCAGCTGGATCTGAAGGGCGCCGCCAACATCGGCCTGCTCAATGTGGTGCTGGTGTTCTTCCTGGTTGAACTGTTCGACGCCACCGGCACCTTGATGGGCGTGGCCAGCCGCGCGGGGCTGCTGGTCGGCGGCCGGATGGCGCGCCTGAACAAGGCGCTGCTGGCCGACAGCTGCGCCATCGTGGCCGGCTCGATGCTGGGCACCTCCAGCACCACCGCCTATCTCGAAAGCGCGGCCGGCGTGCAGGCCGGCGGCCGTACGGGGTTGACGGCGCTGGTGGTCGCGCTGTTGTTCCTGGCGGCGTTGTTCTTCGCGCCCATCGCCGGCGTGGTGCCGGCCTACGCCACCGCCCCGGCGCTGCTGTTCGTCGCCTGCCTGATGCTGCGCGACCTGGTCGACGTGGACTGGAACGAGACCACCGAGAGCGTGCCGGCGGCCATCACCGCGCTGGTGATCCCGTTCACCTATTCGATCGCCCATGGCATCGCGTTCGGCTTCATCACCTACGCTGGCTTGAAGTTGTTGACCGGCCGCGCGCGCGAGGTCAAGCCGGTGGTGTGGGTGATCGCCGGCGTGTTCCTGTTCAAATACGCTTACCTTACTGGCTAACTGCTGTCCTCTCGCGGGATGCCACCAAGGTGGGCATCTCGCGTATCGCCAGCACGCCGATGACGTTGTGCAGCCGCATGCGGCACAGCGTCAGCGGATCTTCCTCCGCCGCCGCCAACCGCAGCTGCACGTCCACCCCTTGCGCGGTGGCCGTCGTGCGCAGGCTGCGCAACTCTATCCCCAGCCGCCGCACAATCGCCAGCACGGCTTCCAGCGTGGCGATCGGATCGTCCGGCTCTATGCAAAAACGGTAGCTTTTTTGTGTGGTATTCATGCCACCAGAATATCCGGGAAGCGGCAAAATAGGCTTCCTGAATTTGCTCCGCTTATGTCAATTTAAAGGACGATGTCCCGAATAATATAGAATACATGGGATATTCATCTTTTGCGGAACTATCCCATGGAAATTGACGAACTCGATCGCCGCATCCTGCGTGAACTGCGCCAGGACGGCCGCCTGAGCAACACCAAGCTGGCCGAAAAGGTCGGCCTGTCGACCACGCCGTGCTGGAACCGCGTGCGCGCGCTGGAGGAAGGCGGCATGATCGAAGGCTACACGGCGCTACTCAGCCAGAAGGCGCTGGGCTACCCGGACACGGTCATCATCGAAGTGACGCTGGACCGGCACGACGACGACATCTTCGAAAAATTCGGCCAGGCCCTGGCCGATCTGCCGGAAGTGATGGAGGCGTATCTACTGACCGGCGAATACGACTACCTGATCAAGGTGGCTGTAGCCGGTACGGCGGGCTACGAAGAATTCCTGCGCCGCAAACTCTACAAGCTGCCCGGCCTGCGCCACAGCCGCTCCACCTTCGTGCTGCGCTGCCTGAAGCGCGCCCATTCGGTGGAGCCATAAGACAGCGGACTCTAAAAAAGGCGGGGTCAGTTCCGGCAACCTGCCACGTCAGAGCTTACCGTCATATTTCTTTACCGCGCGATTCACCGTTCTCAAAGAAACGCCGAAGAACTCGCCAATTCGCTCCATGGTGAATACGGTAGAAAAATACGCGTTCGCCATCGCCTGATCCCTGTCTGAAAATTGAAGCCGATATTCTTCCAGTGACCGAGCGGCTGCCCGTCGGTGGGCTTTGGAAATACCTTTCAAAGACGCGTCCTCAAAACAGCTTCGATGGTGTTCGACGAAAGACTCGTCGCCTAACATAAGCTGATGGCAGACTCGCTTCAATGGACTATCCAGCCCCACCCCATCCATCACAAACTGACGATACCGCTCTATGGCCAGGCTGCGCGTCGAGCCAAACTGCCCCAACAACCATTCTTTGTCGAGCCACTCTGGACGGTCGCCCATCCCCATCAGATATCGATGGCTGCTCCATACCCACTCTTCCGGCAACTGCACCAGGTGGGCTCGAAGCGGATTGAGCACCACGTACCGTGACAGCGCCAACAAATAGCCTTGCTTTTGAACCAAAATTGCTTTGTAGCGCCCTTGAAAAAGATGTCCCGACAGACGATGCCGACGATTGAAGTGCTGAGTGTATAAGCCGTTCAACTGCCGCATTCCCTGCGACAGATTACCCTCGACGGTCTCAACGACCGCATGGTAATGATTCGTCATTTGGCAATACGCATGGATGACAAAATTGAATCGCTTACAGACGATCGCAAAAATATCGAGCCACGCCATTCGATCGGCGTCGTCACGATAAATTGCTTCGCCATGATCACCACGTGAGGTAACGTGATACAGCGCACCGGCGAACTCTATGCGAAGTGGACGTGTCATTCACACACCCTAGTCCCGCCAGCCTCGACATACGCTGATTTAACTCAATTGCGGACTCAATCATGCCTCTGGCGTACGTGGCACGATGCCGGAACTGACCCCGCTTTTTTTTACGGACCGCGCACCGCCAGCGTGTAGCCGGTGTTGCCTTTCAGGATGCTGTAGACGCCGTAGTCGCAGCTGAATACCGTCCAGGCCTGCGTCGGGTCGGCGAAGTCGGTGCTGGAAGTCCAGTAGAACTCCAGCTCGACGAAGTTGTTGAATACCGCCGCCTGCTCTATCGCCGTCTTTTCCTCGTTCTGGAACACGGAGTTGAAGCGCAAAGCCATATTGGTTTCCGCGCGGTCGGTCAGGCTCAGCATCTCGGCGCGGTTCGGCATGTGCCAGTTGCCTGCGCTCGATCCGTCGGTCAACCCGCACTGTCCCTGCGACAGCGCCCGTACAGCGGCCAGCGCACCGGCCCACGATTGACGGATACAGTTGGCCTGCTTCAGCCACACCAGCCCCGTTACAGTATCCTTGACAGTGCCGTTACCCCCGTCGACAAAGCGCAGCGAGGTTTGCCCCACGCCGCTGCGAACATCGCCATCGTCGCCGGCAGCATAGACGATGAACTGGCCGGTGGCCATCAAATTCACGCTGCCGCTGCCCCCGCTCTTCACCGCCCACACGCCGTTGGGCGACGTGGCCTTCAGATTGTTCAGCAAGTCGTTGACGTAGCGGCCGTCCTTGAAATCGATCACCCACGCTTCTTCGGTGACGCCGCGGTAAGTGGTCGAACTCCAGTAAGGCCCGGCCACGTTGAGGAAGGGGTGCCCTCCAGCCAGCGCCGGATTGCTGCGCGAGATATCGACCAGGCTTTCCAACTCGATCACATTCGGCAAGCGCCAGTCGCCGGCCTTGGAGCCGTCGCTCAGGCCGCACATGCCGTTGGCCATCTGCTTGACCGCCGCAAGCGCGTCCAGCCAGTTGCGGGCGCTGAAGCAAGCCGCGTTGCGGGTCCAGACCAATCCCGTCAGCTTGTCGCTGACGCTGCCGTTCTGCAGATCGACAAAGCGCCCCGTAGGCCACGCCAGGCCGTTTTTCAACGCGCCGTCGTCGCCGGCGGCGTAGCTGGTTTGCTGTCCGCTGGCGGCCAGGTTCAGCAGCCGGTTGCTGCCGTCATAAGCGTCGAAGTTCCCGCCGGTGACGTTGCTGCCGGACGTGGCCATGTACGACAGCACCATCCGGTACAAGGCGTTGTGATCGGATTTGAGCGCGGTGGCGCTGCCGTTGGCCGGTACCGGATAGAAGCCGTAGCCCGCCTTGGTGGCCCAGATTTCGTAGCGCGTCTGGGTACCCGTCATCAGGCCGCTGAAGCTGTAGTTGCCGTTGGCGTCCGTGGTCGCCTGCACCGAGGTGTGGTTATTGGTCTGGTAGGCCGTCACCACCACACCCGCCAGCGGCGCGCCGCCCTTGACCGTCACCTTGCCGGCCACGCTGGCCGTCAGCGGCGCGTTCGGCGTCGTCGCGACCGCCGTCGGGCCAGGACTGGCGCCCCCGTCTCCTCCGCCACCGCACCCCGCCAGCAGGCCCCATACAAGCGCAAACATCCAATAACGATGACGAATCATGGCCGCTCTCCCCTTTAACGCCAAGTATCCTCCAGTTTTCCCTTCGGGTAATAGAATTTTTATATTGGAAATATGCTTTATGTGCACAAGCGCACAGAACGCACGTCACAAACGGCTCATGCTGGCAGCGCCTCAAGACCATCCACAACGGAGAAGAAAAATGAATAACAAACTGAAAATCGCCATAGCCGTCGCAGCGCTGGGCATGACCACGCAAGCCTTTGCACAAATCACCTTCTACGAACACGACGGCTGGCGCGGCCGCGCCTTCACCGCCAACAAACAAGTGCGGGACTTTACCCGCAACGGTTTCAACGATCGCGCCTCGTCGGTGGTGGTCGATCGCGGCCAGTGGGAAGTGTGCGATGACTCCAACTTCCGCGGCCACTGCATGGTGCTGCGTCGCGGCAGCTACGAGTCGCTGAGCGGCATGGGCATGAATGATCGCATCTCGTCGGTGCGCCCGCTCGGCCGCCGCGACCGCTATGAAAATGAAGCGCCGGAGCCGCTGCCGCAGCCTACCAATGAATATCGCCGCCGTCCGAGCGAGCGCATTATCGAAGTGCCGATTACCTCGGTGCACGCCGTGGTCGGCACGCCTGAGCAACGCTGCTGGGTCGAGCGCCAGCAGGTGACCGAGCCCGCGCGCAGCGGCACCAGTGCCGGCGGCGTCATCGCCGGTGCGCTGATCGGCGGCATCCTCGGCCACCAGGTCGGCGGCGGCACGGGACGCGATGTCGCCACCGCGGGTGGCGCGATCGCCGGCGCGGCCATCGGCAACAATGTGGCCAACCGTAATAGCACTCAGACCTCCGAGCGCGATGTGCGCCGCTGCGAAAACGTCGAAAACCAGAAGCCGCAATACTGGGACGTGACCTACAACTATCGCGGCCAGGAGCACCGCGTGCAAATGACCGCGCCACCGGGGAACTCCATCGCCGTCAACAGCCGCACTGGCGAACCCCGGACTTAATGTAGTCTAGAAGTGGTACTCGGCCCGTATCATCGGCGTCTTGGCGACATAGCCTTGACCGCCGGTGGTGGCCGAGGTGTTGCCGAACTTGTTGCGCCAGTATTGATACTCGACGCCGATTCGGAAGGTATTCTTCGCGTGGCCAATCGCGGCCCCCACATCAAACATCACCTGCATGTCGATATTGGTCTCTGCGCCGGTATCGTTGCCCACTTCGTCCTTGCCCTTCGACGCGATTAAGTTCGCATAGCCTTCGAACGCCCACAGCGAACCAAACGGAATCCCCCATTCCGACGACAGCATTGCATGCGTCTTGTAGGTATAACGTCCAGTGACGGTGGAGATCGGAGGGAAGGCGCCGCTCGGCGCGTTGCTCTCGTTGATCAGCAACAGGCTGGTGTTGAAATGGCCGGCCGGCACGTCCCACATGAAGGTCGGTCCCAGCACGAACATGCGCTTGCGCGAGTTGTAGCCCACGTCGTTCTTGGTGTTGACGTCGAAACCGCCGGTGATCCCCAGGCCGCGCACCGGGCCGAATTTGTATTCGGTGCCGGTCACCTTGCTCAGGTCCACGGTGTTCCGGTACAGGATGTAGGCTTCGTTGGCGCCGGACTTTTGCGTCAGCGACGCCGGATCGTTTTTATCCGACATCAGGAAGTCGGCGTTGAAGAAGTTGGTGCCGTACTTGTAGCCGCTGACGTGAGTCAGCGCCACGATGTTCTTGGCGATGTCCTGGCTGTTGAACGGCTCGCGGTAGTCGGTGCCGTAGCGCCAGCTGACGGAGGTGTCGCTCCAGTCGGCGGCGTGGACCGAACCGGCCAGGCTCAGAAAGGCGGTGCACAGCAGTTGTGGAATTTGTCTCGTTTTCATTTTAGTTTTCCATATTTTTGAACGTGACTGTCCCAGCCGGCGCCATTGCGGGCGCCGGACAGAGATCAATCGGGAGAAGAAGAGTTGGTTCCTCAGCCTGCGCCGAGGTAGACGAACTTGAAGGTGAACACGCAAGCGATCGCCCAGATCACTGGACGCACTTCGCGCACCCGGCCGGTCAACAGCTTCAGCACCGCGTAGGAGATGAAGCCGAAAGCCACGCCAAGCGCGATCGAGTACGTGAACGGCATGGTCAGTGCCGCGATTGCCGCGGGCACGGATTCGGTGGTGTCGCTCCAGTCGATGTCGACCAGTTCGCGCAGCATCAGGCACGACACGTACAGCAGCGCGGGCGCCGTGGCGTAGCTCGGCACCACGCCGGCCAGCGGCGAGATGAACAAGCAGGCCAGGAACAGCACACCGACGGCGACGGCGGTCAGGCCGGTACGGCCGCCCGCTTGCACGCCGGCGGCGCTTTCGATGTAGGCGGTGGTGCTGGAGGTGCCCAGCAGCGAGCCGGTGACGATGGCGCAGCTGTCGGCCAGCAGCGCCTTGTTCAGGCGTTCCATCTTGCCGTTGACCAGCAGGCCTGCGCGGTTGGCCACGCCCATCAGCGTGCCGGTGGCGTCGAACAGCTCGACCAGGAAGAACACCAGCACCACGTTCAGCAGGCCGACCGAGATCGCGCCCATCAGGTCCAGCTTGAACAAGGTGGGCGCCAGCGACGGCGGCGTGTCGACGATGCCGTTGAACTGGTTGCCGCCGACGAAGAAGCTCAGCACCGTCACGGCCAGGATGCCGATCAGGATCGCGCCCTTTACCTTCAGGCGGTCCAATGCGACGATGATGAAGAAGCCGACAATGGCCAACAGCGTGGGTGCCTTGTGCAGGTCGCCCACGCGCACCAGCGTCTCAGGGCTGCTGACGACGATGCCCGCGCTCTTCAGCGAAATCAAACCCAGGAACAGGCCGATGCCGACGGTGATGGCGGTGCGTATCGAATGGGGGATGCCGTTGACGATCATCTCGCGCAGCTTGAATACGCTGACGAACACGAACAGGCAGCCGGAGATGAAGACCGCGCCCAGCGCCATTTCCCAGGGCATGCCCATGCCCTTGACCACGACGTAAGCGAAGTAGGCGTTCAACCCCATGCCCGGCGCCATGGCAATCGGATAGTTTGCATACAGGCCCATAATGAGACAGCCCAGCGCTGCCGCGATACAGGTGGCGACGAAGACAGCGCCCTTGGGCATGCCGGCGTCACCGAGGATGGAGGGGTTGACGAAGATGATGTAAGCCATCGTCAGGAAGGTAGTCAGGCCTGCGACCAATTCGGTGCGCACGTCGGTACCGTTCTCTTTCAGCTTAAAGAACTTCTCTAGAATTAACATGATGTCTCCGTGTTCTATTTTGACTACTTATGTGTCGTCCGCCGATTAAACATGGGAACAATCGGCATAGACCTTATCTCAGGGGCCACTTCTTGAAATCGCTGTGGTGGCATACCTGCTATCTGTTATGGTCTATAACAGTCGGGCGCGCCGTATTTTCACTACGGCGTAGCCCTATGTTTACCCTCCTCTGGTCAGGGTCCTTCCGGTTTAGACGAATTCACCTATTTGTGCGACGACCGCCTTGCGCACCGAGCCGGTGGTGATGAAGGAACGC
This sequence comes from Duganella sp. LjRoot269, assembly GCF_964254095.1. Taxonomy (NCBI): domain Bacteria; kingdom Pseudomonadati; phylum Pseudomonadota; class Betaproteobacteria; order Burkholderiales; family Oxalobacteraceae; genus Duganella; species Duganella sp. LjRoot269. The sequence goes on from NZ_CAXUSL020000001.1 coordinate 4,256,825, forward strand.
GCCACTTCAAGGTCGTTGTGCAGCCAGCGGTCGCCGTCGAGGCAGGCCGGGATCTGGCTGCGCACCGCCTCATACGCCACCTGGGTGCCTTTGCCGAGCACAAAGCCGGGCAGCAGGCTTTCCGTCATCGTCAGCGCCTGGGAGGCCAACAACATTTCAACGCCGACAATGTACTGTGTGTTCGACACCACAGTGGCGGCCTTGCGCGCGCACCAAGTGGAGTTGGATACGTGGTCTTCGCTGTTGCCCTTGGCCGGAATCGAGTCGACGCTGCCCGGCATGCACAGCGTGCGGTTCTCCATCACCAGGGAGCTGAGCGAGCATTGCATCACCGGGTAGCCGGTGTTCACGCCGCGCACGCCGGACATCAGGTTGCGCGGCAGGCCCCACGACAAGGTCGGGTCGATCAGGCGTGCGACGCGGCGCTCGACGATGCTGCCCAGGTCCGCGACGGCCATCGCCAGCAGGTCCATTGCCTGCGCCAGGTATTGGCCGTGGAAGTTACCACCCGAGATGATCTCGAAGCCGCCACCGTCCTTGCCGAAGATGAGCGGGTTGTCAGTGGCGGAATTCACTTCCTTGTCGAGGATGGTGTCGATGTAGTCCAGCGCATCGAACACCGGGCCATAGACCTGCGGCGCGCAACGCAGCGAGTACACGTCCTGGATGCGGGCCGTGTACGGGATATCGGTGCGGCGCAGCTCTTCGGGGAACTGCACGGCGCGCGCTTCGTGGGTGGTGCGGGTCGACCCTTGCAGCAGGTCGCGAATGATGGCGGCGGTCTTGATCTGGCCGGCGTGCGGACGCGCTTCGTGGATGCGTGGATCGAAGGCCGACATCTCGGCGCGCATCGCTTCCAGCGTCAGGCCCAGCGACAGGCAGGCGTCGGACAGCATGTTGCGCGCGTCTTCCGCGGCCAGCAGCGCCACGGCCAGCGAGACGGTACAGCCGTTGATCAGCGCCGACGCATCCTTGGCCTTCAGCTCGAAGACGACCGGGCCGACGTTGGAAGCGCGGATCGCGTCGGGAGCCGACATGCGCTGTCCCTTGTACATCACTTCCGCCTCGTCGAAGCCGGCGATGGCGGCGGCCAGGTAGGCCAGCGGCGCCAGATCGCCCGAGGCGCCGACGGAACCCTTCTGCGGCATGATCGGGTGGATGCCGGCATTGACGAAGGCCAGCAGGCGGTCCACCACTTCGACGCGCGGCGCCGAGTAGTTGCTGGCGAAGGCGTTGGCGCGCAACAGCATCGTGGCGCGGCTCACCTCTTCGGAGAACGGCTCGCCCATGCCGCAGGCGTGGGCCTTGATCAGCTGCGTCTGGAACAGCACGATGTCCTGCACCTTGACGCGGGTGTCCTTCAGCATGCCGACGCCGGTGTTAAAGCTGTACATCATCGGTGCTTCGTCGTGCATCCAGGTCGACTCGATGTAATCGCGGCTTTCCTTCAGCGCGGCGCGCGACGAGGCGGCCAGATTGACTTCGATGGCCGGGTTGCGGGCGACGGCGACGACCTGCGCGGCCGTCAGGTTGAAACCATTGATGGTGGTAGTAGTCATGATCTGTCTTCTTGTCAGTTGGCGCCGGCGGCGAACCACGCACCGAGCTCGGAGCGTTCTTCAGGCGTGATATTGGTCATATTCCCGATCGGCATAGCCTTCAGCACGACGGCCTGCTGGTTGATCTTGGCCGCGTTCTGGCGGATCAGTTCAGGCGTGTCGAACTTGATGCCGGCCGGCGCGGTGGCGAAACCGGGTTGCGTAGGCTGCGCAGCGTGGCAGCTGACGCAGCGCTGGTTGACGATGGCCTGCACGCGAGTGAAGTCCGGTGCCGCGACGCTGGCATGTGCCTCGCCGGCGGCATCGCCGGCAACCGCCGCCGAAGCCGCAGGTACAGGAGCAGCGGCCGGACGCGGCGCGATCACCACCGCCACCGCGGCCAGGATGGCGACGCCCGCCGCCGGGAACTGCCATGCGGTCTTGCCATGGTGGCGCAGGTTGAAGAAGTGGCGTATCAGCACGCCGGCGGCGATGATCGCGCCCAGCAGCGCCCAGCTGTAGGCGTGGCTGTAGGTCATCGCGTAGTGGTTGCTGATCATGATCAGCAGCACAGGCAGCGTGAAGTAGTTGTTGTGCACGGAGCGCTGCTTGGCCTTCTTGCCGTGGATAGGATCCGGCGATTTGCCCTGCTCCATCGCTTCCACCAGCTTGCGCTGGCCGGGGATGATCAGCATCAGCACATTCCCGACCATCATCGTGCCGATCATGGCGCCGACGTGGATATAGGCCGCGCGGCCGCTCAGGAACTTGGTCAGCACGTAGGCCATGGCCACGATGAAGACGAACATGATCACGCCCAGCAGGCCGTCCTTCTGGCCCAGCGGCGAGCGACACAACGTGTCGTAGAAGATCCAGCCCACCAGCAGCGAGCCCAGGCCCACGCCGATCGCCTGCAACTGGGTCAGGTCCGCGACCGACTTATCGATCATCATCGCCGAGGCGTTGAAGTAGTAGACGATGAACAGCAGCGAGAAGCCGGAGATCCAGGTGGCGTATGCCTCCCATTTGAACCAGTGCAGGTCCGACGGCAGTTCGGCCGGCGACACCAGGTATTTCTGCGGGTTGTAAAAACCGCCACCATGCACCGCCCACAACTCGCCGGACACGCCCTTCCTGGCCAGGTCGGAACCCGGCTTCGGAGGACGAATGCTGTTATCCAGCCAAACAAAGTAGAAGGATGCGCCGATCCACGCGATCCCCGTGATCAGATGCAGCCAGCGCACCAATAGATTGAGCCAGTCCACGCCGTAAGCGAGCAATTCCATGTTGTCCCCATGATTGGATTAAGCTCGTCTGCCACCGCGGGCGCTCCAGACGATTGGGATGATTTCCCTTTTGGCCGCGAACTGTTGAAAGCTCCGCTGCGACCGATTGAAAACCACGCGCAGGTCACGCATGGTGTGAGACGAACGATAAAACTAATTCTGGCTTTTCGTATGGCAGTAGCCGTATATTAAAAATAGGCTCACCGTTATAGATAGACCCATATGGCACAACTTCCCGACCACTTAGACCTGCATCTGATCCGCATCCTGTACATGCTCCTCTGCGAGAAAAACGTCTCCCGCGTGGCGATGAAGCTCGATCAGACGCAACCCTCTATCTCCGCCTCGCTGCAAAAGCTGCGCGAGCTCACAGGCGATCCGCTGCTGGTGCGCGGCGGCCGCGGCATGGTGCCGACCCAGCATGGCGAAAGCCTGAAGGAACCGGCCAAGCGCATCCTCGACGAAGTAGGACAGCTGTTCCTGCACAAGACGCCCTTCGCCTCCAAGGAGGAAAGCCGTACCTTCCGCATCGGCGCGCCTGACTACCTGGACATCCAGTTCCTGCCCAACGTCGTGGCGCGCTTGCGACGCGAATCGCCCAAGAGCCGCATCATCATCCACAGCCTGGGCGCGGAAGTGGACTCGATCCGCATGCTGTCCGACGGCGAGCTCGATCTGCTGATCGGTAACTGGGAGCAGCCGCCGGAGCACCTGCACCTGTCACGCCTGTTCGAGGACCCGATTATCTGCGCCATGCGCGCGGACGCCCCCTACGCCAAGCGCACCGGCCCGGACGACATGACACTGGCCGACTATCTGAGCCTGCCCCACGTGGCGCCCTCGCCCACGCTGCCCGGCTTCCACGGCGTGATCGACAGCTTCCTGGCGCAGCAGGGCCACCAGCGCAACGTGGTCGTCGAATCGGCCTATTTCAGCCTGATTCCCTACATGCTGACGCAGACCGACATGGTGCTCACCACGGGGCGCCAGTACCTGCGCTTCTACGAGCGCAACCTGCCGATCAAGACCTTCACGGTGCCGGTGCGCTTCCCGACGATGCGCTTCTACCAGCTGTGGCACGAGCGCGTGCACCACGCCCCGGAACACAAATGGCTGCGCGACCAGGTCACGCAGGCGGCGCAGGCGCTCGTCTCCAAATAATCCGTGGCAAGGTCACAACACTTCCCATAAGCCCGGGCTGAATGCGGTTATGGCCCCGGGCATATATAACAGCCTCCCCCGCCATATATCATTCCTCTTATACCAAGAGGAGACAGGCCCCGCCTGCACAACGATGACAATCACACTAGATCACCTGAACGGCTGCAGCGCCGAAGAGTTCACCCAGCAGCTGCACGGCCTGTACGAACATTCGCCATGGATCCCGCAGCGCGCCGCCGCGCAGCGTCCATTCGCCACCACGTCCGCCCTGAAACAGGCGCTGCAAGCCGTCGTGCGCAAGGCCACCGAGGACGAACAACTGGGCCTGGTCCGCGCCCACCCGGAACTGGCAGGCAAGGCGGCCCTGGCCGGCGAACTGACCGCCGAATCGACCGGCGAACAGGCGCAGGCCGGCCTGACCCACTGCAGCGCCGACGAACTGGCCACGCTGCACAAGCTGAACGCCGACTACAACGCCAAATTCGGCTTCCCCTTCATCCTCGCGGTGAAAGGCCCGACCGGCAACGGCCTGTCGCGCCAGGAGATCATCGCCGCCTTCAGCCGCCGCCTGCGGTCGCAGCGCGACGACGAACTGGCCGAATGCCTGCGCCAGATCGGCCGCATCGCCGAAATGCGTCTGAACGCGCTGCTGGAACTGCAACTGCAATTCGGCCCCACCATCATGGAATGGTCGGAAGTGATCGGCGCCTGGAGCGACGACGCCGACAACCTGACCTGCGCCTACATGACCGACGCCCACCGCAAGACCGCCGCCCAGCTGGCAACGTGGATGAAGGAAGCCGGCATGGAGGTCGAGATCGACCCGGTCGGCAACGTGGTCGGCCGCTACAAATCGGACAAGCCGGGCGCCAAGGCGCTGCTGACGGGCTCCCACTACGACACCGTCCGCAATGGCGGCAAGTACGACGGCCGCGAAGGCATCCTGCTGCCGATCGCCGTGGTCAAGCACCTGAACGAGCGCGGCGAACGCCTGCCGTTCGACCTGGAGATCATCGGCTTCTCGGAAGAAGAAGGCGTGCGCTATCAGAGCACCTTCCTCGGTTCGAACGCCGTCATCGGCCAGTTCGACATGAAGCTGCTGGACAAGGCCGATGCCCAGGGCATCACCATGCGCACCGCGCTGACCGAAGCCGGCCACGACGTCGGCAAGATTGCCTCGGTGGCGCGCAAGCCGGAAGACGTGCTGGCCTTCGTCGAAGTCCACATCGAACAAGGCCCGGTATTGCTGGGCAAAGGCCTGCCGACCGGCGTCGTCACCTCGATCGCCGGCAGCTGCCGCTACCAGGTCGAACTGGCCGGCCTGGCCAGCCACGCCGGCACCACGCCGATGGTCATGCGCAAGGACGCGGCAGCGGCGGCAGCGGAAATCGTGCTGTACGTGGAAGACCGCTGTGGCCACGAACCTTCGCTGGTCGGTACCGTCGGCCAGTTGCACGTGCCGGACGGCTCGGTCAACGTGATCCCCGGCGCCTGCAAGCTGTCGCTGGATATCCGCGCGGCCGACGATGCGACCCGTGACGCCGCGGTCACCGACATCCTGAACCAGGCCGAAGCAGTCTGCGCGCGCCGCCAGATCGGCCTCAAGGTCACCAAGATCATGCAGGCTCCGGCCGCGCCATGCGCGCCATGGCTGGTCAAGCAGCTGGCCGCCGCCACCGAGCGCGCCGGCATCGAAGTGTTCGAACTGCCGTCCGGCGCCGGCCACGACGCCATGGCGCTGGCCCGCATGACCGACGTGGCCATGCTGTTCACCCGTTGCGGCAACGGCGGCATCAGCCACAACCCGCTGGAAACCATGACGGCCGACGACGCCGAAGTGTCGGCACAGATCTTCCTGGACTTCCTGCGCCAGTTCCAAACCAAGTAATTGCGGAGCAATCATGACTGAACCAATTCGATTCTTCTACCGCGGTGAGGTGCACAACGTCGCGGGCGGCGCACCAACCCGCACCCTGCTCCAGCACCTGCGCGAAGACCTGCACTGCACCGGCACCAAGGAAGGCTGCGCCGAAGGCGACTGCGGCGCCTGCACCGTGGTCGTGGCCGAGCTGCAGCCCGACGGCGAAGTGGCCATGAAGTCGGTCAACTCCTGCATCCAGTTCGTCCCCACGCTGGACGGCAAGGCCGTCTTCACCGTCGAGGACCTGAAGCAGGCCAACGGCAGCATGCATCCGGTGCAGGAAGCACTGGTCGAATGCCACGGTTCGCAATGCGGCTTCTGCACGCCGGGCTTCGCCATGTCCTTGTGGAGCCTGTACCTGAAGCAGGACGGCCAGTCCACGCCGCCGTGCCGCAAGACCGTCGATGAAACGTTGTCAGGCAACCTGTGCCGCTGCACCGGCTACCGTCCGATCATCGAGGCCGCGCGCCGCATGGGCGAACTGCCTCACGTCAGTTTCGACCGCGAGGCGCTGAAAGCCTCGCTGCAATCCATCCAGCGAACCGAAATGTATAGCTACAGCCACGACGGCCAAACCTTCCACGCACCGCGCACGCTGGCCGAACTGGCCACGCTGCGCGCTGAAAAACCGACCGCCACCATCGTCGCCGGCTCGACCGACGTCGGCCTGTGGGTCACCAAGCAGATGCGCAACCTCGGCGACATCATCTACGTGCGCCAGGTGCGCGAACTGCACCACATGGAAGAAAGCGACGGCGTGCTGACCATCGGCGCCGCCGTCTCGCTCAACGATGCCTACGAGGCCGTCTGCAAGCATTACAAGGACGAGCTGCACGAAATGTGGCAGCGCTTCGCCTCGCAGCCTATCCGCAACACCGGCACCCTGGGCGGCAGCGTCGCCAACGGCTCGCCGATCGGCGACTCGGCGCCGTGGATGATCGTGCTCGGCGCGGAAATCGTCATCCGCAGCGATAAGGGCCAGCGCACCATGCTGCTGGAGAAGTTCTACCTCGACTACATGAAGAAGGATTGGCAGCCGGGCGAATTCGTCGAAGTCGTACGCATTCCGCTGCCGCGCAAGGATATCCACTTCCGCACCTACAAGCTGGCCAAACGCTACGACCAGGACATCTCCGCCGTCTGCGCCGCCTTCGCCTTCACGCTGAAGGACGGCATCGTCAGCGACGCCCACATCGCCTACGGCGGCATGGCCACCACCTCGCGCCGCGCGCCACTGGCCGAAGCGGCCGTCAACGGCAAGCGCTGGAACGAAGAAACGCTGAAACTGGCGATGGCCGAACTGGCCAGGGACTACACCCCGCTGAGCGACATGCGGGCCACCGCCAACTATCGCATGAAGACCGCGCAAAACCTGCTGCGCCGCTACTGGCTGGAGACCAATCCGGACTCCGCCCAGCCGGTGCAATCGATCAACGCCTACCACTACGCGGAAGGAGCCGTGCCAGCATGAACAGCAAATCCGAAGCATTCCTGACGCAGCCCGCGGTTCCCGGAGTTCCAATGACCTGGGCCGAAGTCGGCCAGTCGCACCCGCACGAATCGGCAGTGCTGCACGTGCTGGGCGAAGCCACCTACACCGACGACATCCCGGAAGCGCAAGGCACGCTGCACGCCGCGCTGGGCATCTCGTCCAAGGCGCACGCCAACATCCTGTCGATGAACTTCGACGCGGTCAAGGCCATGCCTGGCGTGGTCGCCGTCTATACGCACAAGGACATTCCCGGTACCAACGATTGCGGTCCTATCATTCACGACGACCCTATCCTGTCCGAAGGACTGGTCGAATACATCGGCCAGCCGATCTTCATCGTGGTGGCGGACTCGCACGACAACGCCCGCCGCGCCGTCAAGAAAGCCGTCATCGAATACGCGGAGCTGCCGGCCATCCTGACGCCGCAAGCCGCGCGCGACGCGAAATCCTTCGTCGTCCCGCCGATGCACCTGGCGCGTGGCGATGCGCAAGCGGCGTTCGAGCGTTCGAAACACAAGCTGAAAGGCGATCTGCATGTCGGCGGCCAGGAACAGTTCTACCTGGAAGGCCAGATCTCGTATGCCATTCCGAAGGAAGGCAACGGCATGCTGATCTACTGCTCGACCCAGCACCCGACCGAAATGCAGCACGTGGTCGCGCACGCCCTGCACCGCCATTCGCACGATATCGTGGTCGAGTGCCGCCGCATGGGCGGTGGCTTCGGCGGCAAGGAATCGCAATCGGCGCTTTGGGCGGCCTGCGCCGCCATCTCGGCCGCGCATCTGCGCAAGCCGGTCAAGCTGCGCGCCGACCGCGACGACGACATGATGGTCACCGGCAAACGCCACTGCTTCTACTATGAATACGAGATGGGCTACGGCGACGATGGCCGCATCGTCGCCGCCAAGGTGGAGATGGTGTCGCGCGCCGGCTTCTCGGCCGACCTGTCGGCGCCGGTCGCCACCCGCGCCGTCTGCCACTTCGACAACGCCTACTACCTGGCCGACGTCGACATCCGCGCCATGGCCGGCAAGACCAACACGCAGTCGAACACCGCGTTCCGCGGCTTCGGCGGTCCACAGGGTGCCATCGCCATCGAATACATCATGGACGAAATCGCCCGCAACCTGGGCATGGATGCCCTGGACGTCCGCAAGATCAACTTCTACGGCCGCAACGACGAAGAAGGCCGCAACGTCACGCAATACCAGCAAAAAGTGGTCGATAACGTCATCCACGAACTGGTCGCGCAGCTTGAGCAGGAGTCCGACTACCGCAAGCGCCGCGAGGAAATCAACGCGTTCAATGCCAAAAGCACGGTGCTGAAACGCGGCCTCGCGCTGACGCCGCTCAAATTCGGCATCGCCTTCAACGTCACCCACTTCAACCAGGCCGGCGCGCTGGTGCACATCTACACGGACGGCTCGGTGCTGGTTAACCACGGCGGCACCGAAATGGGCCAGGGCATCAACACCAAGGTATGCCAGGTTGTGGCACATGAACTGGGCATCGACCTGGCGATGGTGCGCGCCAGCGCCACCGACACCAGCAAGGTTGCCAACACCTCGGCCACCGCCGCCTCCACCGGCGCGGACTTGAACGGCAAGGCGGCGCAGGACGCGGCCAACACCATCCGCAAGCGCCTGGCCGAATTCGCCGCCAAGCGCCACGACGGCGATGCCGACACCGTGCGCTTCGAAGCCAACTTCGTCCACGTCGGCGACCTTGCGATTCCGTTCTCGGAGCTGGTTCAGAAGGCTTACCTGGCGCGCGTCCAGTTGTGGTCGGACGGCTTCTACGCCACGCCGGGCCTGCACTGGGATCCGAAGACCATGAGTGGCAACCCGTTCTCGTACTACGCTTACGGCGCCTCGGTGTCGGAAGTGGTGGTCGACACGCTGACCGGCGAATGGAAGCTGTTGAAGGCCGACGCGTTGTACGACGCCGGCAACTCGCTGAATCCGGCCATCGACGTCGGTCAGGTGGAAGGCGCCTTCATACAGGGCATGGGCTGGTTGACCACCGAGGAACTGTGGTGGAACGCGGCCGGCAAGCTGATGACGCACGCGCCGTCGACCTACAAGATCCCCGGCGTGTCGGACTGTCCGGAGAACTTCAGCGTGCGCCTGTTCAAGAACCGCAACGTGGCCGACAGCATACACCGCTCCAAGGCGGTCGGCGAGCCGCCATTGCTGCTGCCATTCTCGGTGTTCCTGGCGATCCGCGACGCCTGTTCCGCCGTGGCCGACCACAAGTACAATCCGCCGCTGCGCGCCCCGGCTACCAGCGAATCCATCCTGAACGCCATCACTGCGGTCCAGGAACGAGGTTGACATGTCCAACAACAGTATGCCTTTCAACCTCAACGCGCTGACGGCGGCCGCCAGCAAGGCAGTGCCGCGCGTGCTGGTGACGGTGGCGCAGGTCGCCGGCTCGGCGCCGCGCGAACCGGGCGCCAAGATGCTGATCACTCAGTATCACGCCTTCGACACCATCGGCGGCGGCCATCTTGAAATGGTCGCCACCGATATCGCCCGCGAAATGCTGGCCATGCCCGCCGGCGACGTCCATGCCGAGCGTCGCCTCGAACGCTTCCCGCTCGGTCCCAGCCTGGGGCAATGCTGCGGCGGCGTGGTGCACCTGGCGTTTGAACGCATCATGCCGGAAGCCGGCGAACACTTCGGCGCGCTGGCCCGCCGCTGGCGCGATGGCCAGGACAGCTGGCGCCTGGTGCCGCTGGACTGCGCCGAGCCGGCCAGCATCTACGACGCAGCCGGCGTCCACCTGTCCGGACCCGGCCCGGCGATGCTGGCCCGTCCCGGTCCCGGCATCGACTGCAAGGTACGCATCGACGATTTCGGCCACCGCTGGCTGATCGACTCCTGCCTGCCCTACCGCCCTCGCCTCTATCTGTTCGGCGCCGGCCACGTCGGCGCCGCCATCGTGCGCGCGCTGGCCGAGCTGCCATGCCAGGTGGTGTGGATCGATGAACGTGACGACATGTTCCCGCCGGTGCTGCCGGCCAACGTGCGGGTCGAAGCGACCGACACGCCGGAAGCCGTGGTCGAAGAAGCGCCGGCCGGTGCCTCCTTCCTGGTACTGACCCACAGTCACGCGCTGGACCAGCAGTTGTCCGAACATATCCTGCGCCGCACCGACTTTACCTGGTTCGGGCTGATCGGCTCGAGGACCAAGCGCGTGTCGTTCGAACGCCGCCTGCAGGAACGCGGCATTCCAGCCGCCCGCATGGCCGACATGACCTGCCCCATCGGTCTGCCCGGCATCCACGACAAGGCGCCGGCCGTCATCGCCGTCTCGGTGGCCGCGCAGTTGATGCAGGTGTGGGAAGCCGCGGCTCTGACTCCGGCGGAGATTAGTGTTAAAATCGACGCATCCGCTACTCTCGAAACATCGGAACTCAGCACATAATGCGCGATCTGATTCTCTCTACATTGCCTGCAGCCTGGGCGCCCTCACTCTCCGGCAGCGCCGGGGCGGGAGCGCGTCATCGCCTCTCATTGATCTAGCCGTCGCGCTAGTTTAAATCCACAAAACGTACAGCCGGTGTGGCGCCATGCGCCCGCCTTAACCGCCGACGACCATGTCAGTCGCGCCGCGAATTGCGCGCGCGTCAACTGCCGTCCGCAAAAATCGAGGAATCAAATCATGGCAAGCATCATCACCCAAAGCGGCAACTTCCAGGCATATCGCGCCAGCCTTCTCCACTTCAGCGACGATCCGGCCTACCAGGCCAACGCCTGCCTGTGGCACGAAGACGGCCTGTTGATCGTCAACGACGGCAAGGTCCACCTGGCCGGAGACTTCAGCCAGCTGATCGGTTTCCTGCCGAAGGACACGCCGCTGCACGACTACCGCGGCAAGATCATCATGCCCGGCTTTATCGACACCCATGTGCACTATCCGCAGACCGACATGATCGCCTCGCCCGCGCCCGGCCTGCTGCCATGGCTGGAGAAATATACCTTCCCGACCGAGCGAAAATTCGCCGATCCGGAGCACGCAGCCAACGTCGCCAGCTTCTTCCTCGATGAACTGACCCGCTGCGGCACCACCACCGCCATGGTCTACTGCACCGTGCATCCGCAATCGGTGGACGCCTTCTTCACCGAGAGCGAAAAACGCAACCTGCGCATGGTCGCCGGCAAGGTGCTAATGGACCGCAACTGTCCCGACTTCCTGCAGGACACCGCCGAAAGCGGCGCCCGCGAAACCGAAGACCTGATCAAGAAATGGCACAAGCGCGGCCGCCAGCTGTACGCGATCACGCCGCGCTTCGCTCCGACCTCCACCGAGCAGCAACTGGAGCTGGCCGGCGCGCTGGCCAAGGCCTATCCGGACACCTTCCTGCAAACCCACGTGGCGGAAAATACCGATGAAGTGGCCTGGGTCAAATCGCTGTTCCCCAACGCCCGCAGCTATATGGACGTGTACGACCACTTCGGCATGATGCGTCCGCGCTCGATGTACGCCCATTGCATCTGGCTCGACGACACCGACCGCGCCCGCATGGGCGAGACCCAGTCGGCGATCTCCGTCTGCCCTACCTCCAACCTGTTCCTCGGCAGCGGCCTGTTCGACTTCGAGCGTGCCTTTGCGAAGAGGGTCCCTTTGTCGCTGGCGACCGACGTCGGTGGAGGTACCTCGTTCTCGATGCTGCAGACGATGAACGAAGCCTACAAAGTGGCACGCATGGGCGGTACCTACCTGCAGGCGATGCGCATGTTCTACCTCGCCACCTTGGGCGGGGCCCGCGCGATGCAGCTGGAAGGCACGATCGGTAACTTCGTGCCCGGCGCCGAGGCCGACTTCATCGTCCTCGATCCGAAGGCGACGCCACTGCTGGCACGCCGCACCGAGCGCACCGATTCGATCGAAGAGCTGCTGTTCGCCATCGCCATGCTGGGCGACGACCGCGCCATCTCCGCCACCTACGCCGCCGGCAGCGTCGTGCACCAGCGCCAGGACTAAGCGGATGAACAAGGACGAATGGCAGGCACGCGTCGATCTCGATATGCCGCCGCACGAAACCTGCCTGAAGACGCATCGGCAGCTGCTGGGAGACGGCAGCCCGGACGGACGCCTCGAATGGCCCGCGCTGCTCCGCAAACTGGATAAACTGAGCCCGAACTATCGCTCCTGAAAGGAAGCACCATGCCGACTATTAACGTACAACTGTTTGAAGGCCGCACGCTGGAGCAAAAGCGCGCATTCGTCAAAGCCGTCACCGAAGCCACCGTGCAGACGCTGGGCGCGTCGGCCGAATCGGTCGACATCATCATCCACGAGTGCAAGCGGGAGAACTGGGCCACCGCCGGCAAGCTGTGGTCCGAGCAGGACTAAAATCGGGTAGGATAGCGCCATGAAACGGCGTACCTTATTCAACCTGGCACTGGCACTTGGTTGCACGCCTGCTTCCGTCCTGGCGGCGGAAAGCCGGCAATTGCGTGTAGTCACCGCACACCTGCCGCCGCTGGTCCTCGAGAACGGCGGCGACAGACCCGGTGCGCTGTACGAGCTGCTGATGGAATTGTGCAAAAGGATGAGGCTCGAGCCCAAGGTGGACTTCTTCCCATGGAAGCGCGCTCAGTTCCTGGCGACGGCCATGACGGCCACCGTCATTTTTCCACTTACCCGCTTGCCGGAACGGGAGAACAAGTTCCGCTGGCTGGCGCCAATGTATGAAGAACATTATCTGTTCCTCGCGCCACGCAACGGCAAATTCGATATCCAGCATCCGGAATTGATGAAGTCCGCACGCATCTCCACGTTGCGCGGCGCCGGCCAGGCCCTGATGCTGCAGGACCTGGGCTATCACAACCTGATCGAAGCCAGCTCGATCGAGGAAGTCCATCGCTTTCTTCTCCAGGGCATGGCCGATGCGGCATTCGGGGAGCGCTTCATTATTCAGAGTTCGCTCAGAAGCCGCAACGCCGAAAAGGATTTCCAGGTCAGTCCACCGGTACGCAGCACCACCGCGTGGCTGGCCGGATCGCTGGACTTCGACGACGCTGCCGCCCAGCAGTTCCAGCGTGCGAAGGCGACGATGGATGCCGACGGTACGTCGCAGCGCATCCTCGCCAAATACGGGCTGGCGTAATACTTACAGGCTGCCCAGGCCAACGAGGGTGCTCCGCACAGCGACGTCGAGCGGCGTGCGCGGCTCCACGCCCAGCATCTTGACCAGCCGGCGGTTGGACATCTGCACCGGCTGCCGCCACAGATAGCGCATCTCGCGCAGTTCGCGGAACACCGTCACAAACGGCGACGCCAGCGACAGCAACCACCAGGGGAAAGCACTTGCCTTCAGCTCCGGCCGGCGGGCGGCGCGCGCGATCGCCGTGACCATCTGCGTACCGTCGGCATCCCAGTGGCCTTCCATCTGATAGCGCGCGAAGGTCTCCAACTGATCGTCCTTCTCGATCAACCGCACCATCGTCTCCGCCACGTCAGGCAGATAGGCCCATTGATGGCCGATACCCACGCTGCCGGGATAACTGATCGCCGTCAGCGGCTTGCCGGGTTTGACCAGGCCCTGTGCGAACCAGCTGTTGCCCGCTTTCGGCCCGAAAAAGTCTCCGGCCCGTACGATCAAGGTGCGCACGCCTTCGGCGGCCGCCGCCTGCAAGTGTGCCTCCATCTGCACGCGGATCGCGCCTTTGCGAGTGACGGGATTCTGCGGCGACTCCTCGTCGATGAGGGGGAACGCATCGGGGCCGTAGTTGTAGACGGTACCGGGCAGCAGGATGCGCGCGCCGCTGGCGCGTGCCGCGGCGATGGTGTTGTCTATCATCGGCAGCACCAGCGCGCCCCAGTTCCGGTAGCCCGGCGGATTCACCGCGTGCACGATCAACTGCACACCCTGCGCGGCGGCGATCACGTCCTGGCGGTTCATCGCGTCGCCGGCCAGCCATTGCAGGCCGTCGCCCTGCTTTGCCGCGCTGAGCGGAGCGCGGTGCAACGCCTTGACCGTCCAGCCGCGCGCCAGCAGCAAACGTGCCACTTCGCCGCCGATACCGCCCGTCGCGCCCAATACCAATGCTGTCTTTTCCATGGTGTTCTCCGTGTGGTGAGTTGATGTAGCCAGTGTGGGCCAAACGGAGTTAAAAGAAAATTACCTAAATTCGCATAGGCGCTATACAATTTCGTATGACCGAACCAAACTGGGACTTATATCGATCCTTTCTCGCCGTGCTGCGCGAGGGATCGCTGTCGGGCGCCGCCCGCGCGCTGGGCCTGACGCAGCCGACCGTCGGCCGCCACATCGAGGGCCTGGAGCACGCATTGTCGCTATCGCTGTTCACCCGTTCGCAGACGGGTTTCATTCCGACCGAGGCCGCCCATGCGCTGCGCTCGTATGCCGAAACGCTGGAAGCCACGTCTTCCGCGCTGCTGCGGGCGGCGTCGGGGCTGGGGCATGGAGAGATCAAGGGAACGGTAAGGGTTACGGCCAGCGACGTGGTCGGCGTCGAGGTACTGCCGCCGATATTGGCGCGGCTGACGCGACACCACCCCGGCATCACGATCGAGCTGACGACCTCCAACCGCATCGAAAACCTGCTGCGGCGCGACGCCGACATCGCCGTGCGCATGCAGCGTCCGGACCAGGATGTGCTGGTGGCGCGGCGTATCGGCAACATCGACCTGGGCTTCCACGCACGGCGCGATTATCTCGAGCGTCGCGGCACTCCGCTCAGTTGGCAGGACATGGTCAACCACGCGCTGATCGGTGTGGACCGCGAGACGGCGTTCACCCGCAAGCTGCAGCATCTGCTGGGCGACCTGAAAGACAACACCTTCGCTCTGCGCAGCGACAGCGACCTGGTACATCTGGCCTCGATCCGCGCAGGGCTGGGCATAGGCATCTGCCAGGTCCGGTTGGCCGAGCGCGATCCGCAACTGGTGCGCGTGCTGCCCGACCTGCTCACCATCCCGCTCGACACCTGGCTGGCGATGCATGAAAACCTGCGCAGCAATCCCGCCTGCGCCACCACCTTCGCCGCGCTGGCCGACGGGTTGACCGAGTATGTCAATGCCGCTTAATACCGCTTAGCATTACCCAGGTCGCCAGGATGAACGGCAGCGTAAAGTATGGGAGCGAGAGGCCGCCGAGGGCAATGGATAGCGCCATGCTCAGCGCTACGCCCGCCATGCGCAGATGCAGGCGGCACTGCCGGCTGCCTAATGCCAGCATGGCGAGTGTGCTGTTGATGCCGGCGCCGGTGGCGTGGACTGCGATGCCGCTGTCGGGCCATGCCGCCGCAGCGGCAATGAACGTGAGCCAGGATATGGATGCCGCCCCGAGCGCCGACATGGCCAGATGCCAGTCGCACCGGGACATCGCGGCCCACAGCAGCATGCCCAGCGGCGCGAGGCCGATAAAGGTCGCCTGGCTCAATGTGCAAAACAGATAGTTCAATGGGGCGCTGCCGCAGCTGGAATCGCCGGGCAGCGGCGATGGCTGCAAGCCGAAGTTTTGGCCTATTGCCATGGCCAGCCACATCATCAGGACAAACGGCAGCGTCAATGGCGGGATGCGCAGGCGCTGCATTACCTGCGTCAGCGCGGCGGTCAGCAGACCGCTGGCTGCGATCCAGACCAGCAGCGCGCCATCCAGCCGATACGCGGCGCACAAGCCGATGCCGGTCAACGCGCCGTTGAAACTGTATATACCGTTATGACGGTTTTCCGGCGGCAGCCGCATCGCCCATGCCGCAAGCGACGCGGAACTGACGCCGAGCGCGCAGCCCAACGCCAGTGCCGGTGCATTCAAGTACAGGCAAAGCAGCAGTACCGTGCCAAATATTGGCGAAGCCTGAAAGTAGATCTGCCCTATTCCGACCAACTGGCGCTGCAATATCAAGGGAACCGCAGCGCCACGAGACGACGATAGAATCACGCCGCGACAGACTCGTCGGTCGGCCATATCTGCGCGATGCGCAGCAGGTTGGTGCTGCCCGGCTGGCCGAACGGCACGCCCGCCGTGATCGCGATCTGGTCGCCCGGTTGGCCGAAGCCTTCACGCAGCGCCGCCTGGCAAGCCGCCGCCACCATCCGATCGACATTGCGCACGTCTGGACTGACCGTCGAATGCACGCCCCACGCCAGCGCCAGGCGGCGCGCCGTCGACAGGTTCGGCGTGATGCTCAGGATAGGCGCCGTCGGCCGCTCGCGCGCCGCGCGCAGGCTGGTGTGGCCGGAACTGGTGTAGGTCACGGTCGCCACCGCGCCGACGATCTGCGTCACGTCGCGCAGCGCCGAGCAGATGGCGTCGCCGCTGTTGGGCATTGGCGCCTGGTTCTGCGCGTCGATCATCTGACGGTACAACGGATCCTTCTCCACTTCGCAAATGATGCGGTTCATGATCGACACCGCTTCAACCGGATACGCGCCGCTGGCCGATTCGGCCGACAGCATCACCGCGTCCGCGCCGTCATAGATAGCACTGGCGACGTCGGACGCCTCGGCGCGCGTCGGCACCGGCGTGGAGATCATCGACTCCAGCATCTGCGTGGCGATGACGATGGGCTTGCCCTGCTGGCGGCAGGCGCGCAGGATGCGCTTTTGCACGCCCGGCACGCACTCCGGCGGCAACTCGACACCCAGGTCGCCGCGCGCCACCATGATCGCATCCGACACCGCCACGATCGCTTCCAGCGCATCCATCGCCGCAGGTTTTTCCAGCTTGGCCAGCAGCGAAGCGCGGTCGCCAACGATGGCGCGGGCCTGCAGCAAATCCTCGGGCCTCTGCACAAACGACAGCGCGATCCAGTCCGCGCCCATCTCCAGCGCGAAGTCCAGGTCGCGCAGATCCTTGGCGGTCAGCGCGGGAATCGGCAGCACCACGTCGGGCACATTGACACCCTTGCGATCCGACAGCACGCCGCCATTGACGACGCGGGTGCGGATGACGCGGCGGCCCTCGTTGGCCAGCACCGCCAGCCGCACCTTGCCGTCGTCCAGCAGCAGCGACTGGCCGGCGTCGATCACCTCGAACAGCTCCGGGTGCGGCAGGCAGACGCGCTGCGCATCGCCCGGCGCCGGATCGCGGTCCAGCGAGAATTCCTGACCAGCCTCCAGCTTTACCTTGCCTTCGGCGAACTGGCCCACGCGCAGCTTGGGTCCCTGCAAATCGGCCAGGATGGCGATGGGCCGGCCGACGCTGCGTTCAATCTCGCGCACGATGTTGCAGCGCGCCTGGTGGTCCTGATGGGTGCCGTGGCTGAAGTTAAAGCGGAACACATCGGCACCGGCCTCGAATAGCGCCAGGATGGCTTCCCTGGAGCTGCTGGCCGGGCCGAGCGTGGCCACGATTTTGGCCTGACGTTGACGTCGCATTGGGTATTCCTTATCTACAGAATTAAAACGGCACGGAAGTCGTTGACGTTGGTGCGGGTCGGGCCGCTGACCACCAGGTCGTTCAAGGCGCTGAAGTAGCCGTAGCCGTCGTTGTTTTCCAACAGCGTCTTGGCGCGCAGCTTCTGCGACAGGCCGCGTTCCAGCGAATCCGGTCCATACAGGGCGCCGGCGTTGTCTTCCGAGCCGTCGATGCCGTCGGTGTCACAGGCAACCGCATGGATGCCGGGATGGCCTTCCAGCGCCACCGCGAGACTGAGCAGGAACTCGGCGTTGCGTCCGCCGCGACCCGAGCCGCGCACCGTCACCGTGGTTTCGCCGCCGGAGATGATGACGCAGGGCTTCTGGAACGGCTGGCCGCGGGTCGCCACCTGCCGCGCCATCGCCGCGTGCACGATGGCGACGTCGCGCGATTCGCCCTCGATGCCGTCGGACAGGATGTATGGCGTGATGCCGGCCGCGCTGGCATGGGCCGCAGCCGCTTCCAGCGCGTCCTGCGCGATGGCGATGACGTGATGGCTGTTGCGGGCGAAGCGTGGATCGCCGGGTTTCGGCGTTTCGCCGGCGCCGGATTCCAGGTGCTCGCGCACGCTGTCGGGAATGGCGATGTCGTACTTGCGCAACACCGCCAGCGCATCGGCGCAGGTGGTCGCGTCGGGCAAGGTCGGGCCGCTGGCGATGATGCCGGGATCGTCGCCGGGCACGTCGGAAATCAGCAGCGTGACCACGCGCGCGGGGGCGCAGGCCAGCGCCAGGCGTCCGCCTTTGATCGCCGACAGATGCTTGCGCACGCAATTCATTTCGGAGATCGCCGCGCCGCTGCGCAGCAGGGCCTTGTTCAGCGCCTGCTTCTGCTCCAGCGTGATGCCGGGCGCCGGCAGCGCCAGCAGCGATGAGCCGCCGCCGGAGATCAGGCACAGCACCAGGTCGTTCTCGCTGAGGCCCTTGACCATCTCCATCATGCGGCCGGCCGCCGCGCGGCCCGCTTCGTCCGGCACCGGATGGGCCGCTTCGACCACTTCGATACGCTCGCAGTCCACGCCATGTTCGTAGCGCGTGACGACCAGGCCCGAAATGTCGCCCTTCCAGTGCTGCTCGACGGCGCGCGCCATGGCGGCCGCGCCCTTGCCTGCGCCGATGACCAGCGTGCGGCCGTTCTTCGGCGGCTCCGGCAGGTACGCGGGCAGGCATTTTTCCGCGCTGACCGCGTTCACGGCCGAGCCGTAAAGGTCAAGCAGGAATTGGCGTGGATTGAAGGTGCTCATTACGCCTCGGCGATCTGGTGGTTGGACATGATTTCAATCGCGCGGCACAGCGCCGAGTGGTCCATGCCGCCCAGGCCGTTGGCGCTGCAGGCGTTCATCAGTTCCTGCGCCATCGCGGTATTCGGCAGCGACACGCCCATCGCCTTGGCGCCTTGCAGCGCCAGGTTCAGGTCCTTCTGGTGCAGCTCGATGCGGAAGCCGGGATTGAAGGTGCGCTTGACCATGCGCTCGCCGTGCACTTCCAGGATGCGCGAGTTGGCGAAGCCGCCCATCAGCGCGGAGCGCACCTTGGCTGGATCGGCGCCTGCCTTGGAGGCGAACAGCAGCGCTTCGGCCACGGCCTGGATGTTCAGCGCGACGATGATCTGGTTGGCCACCTTGGTGGTCTGGCCGTCGCCGTTGCCGCCGACCAGCGTGATGTTCTTGCCCATCAGTTCAAACAGCGGCTTGACGATTTCGAACGCCGCTTCCGAACCGCCGACCATGATGGTCAGCGAGGCCGCCTTGGCGCCCACTTCGCCGCCGGACACCGGCGCGTCCAGGTATTCGCAGCCCAGCGCATTGATCTTCTTGGCGAAGGCCTTGGTTTCGATCGGCGAAATCGAACTCATGTCGACCACGATGGTGTTCGGACGCAGGCCCTTGGCCACGCCTTCGTCGCCGAACAGCGCGTTGGCCACGTGCGGGGTGTCCGGCACCATGATGATGATGATGTCGGCGCGCGCCGCCACTTCCGCCGCCGAGGTGCACACGGTGGCGCCGGCTTCGATCAGGTGGAACGGCGGGTTCTTGATGTCGTGCAGGTATAGTTTGTGGCCGCCGTCCAGCAGGTGCTGCGCCATCGGTGCGCCCATGATGCCCAGACCAATAAATCCAACTCGAGACATGATATTTTCCTTTGTATGATGTGGTTTAAACGCCAGCTTCAGAGGCCATGCGCCGCACGCCAGCCCAGTCCTGCTTCGGTGGTCGTGCGCGGCTTGTACTCGCAGCCGATCCAGCCGTCGTAGCCGGCCACGCTCAGCTGGTCGAACAGGTAGCGGTAGCCGATCTCGCCGGTGCCCGGCTCGTTGCGGCCCGGGTTGTCCGCCAGCTGCACGTGACGGATCAGCGGCAGGTGCTTCTTGATGGTGTTCGTCAGTTCGCCCTCCATGCGCTGCATGTGATAGATGTCGTACTGGATGAACAGGTTGTGCGAACCGGTGGCCTCGATCAGTGCCGCCGCCTGCGCCGTATTGGTCAGGAAGAAGCCTGGAATGTCGAAGGTGTTGATCGGCTCGACCAGCAGGCGGATGCCCTCGTCCTTCAGCGCGTCGGCGGCGAACTTCAGGTTCTCCACCAGCACCGACTGCGCATCCTGCCGCGTCACGCCGGCCGGCACGATGCCGACCAGGCAGTTCAGCTGCTTGACGCCCAGCTCCTTGGCATAGGCGATCGCGGTCCAGACGCCGTCGCGGAACTCCTGCACGCGGTCCGGATGGCAGGCGATGCCACGCTCGCCCGCTTCCCAATTCCCGGCCGGCAGGTTGTGCAGCACCAGTTCCAGCTTGTTGGCCTTCAGCAGTCCGGCCAGCTCACCGGCGCTGTACGGATACGGGAACAGGAACTCCACCGCCTTGAACCCGGCGCGGGCCGCCGCCTCGAAGCGCTCCAGGAACGGCACTTCGGTGAACAGCATGGTCAGATTGGCTGCAAGTTTGGTCATGTGATTGCTCCTTAGTCCATCAGCGTGACGGCGGTTGGCGCGTCGGCGGCGCTCAGGGCCAGTTCTTCGAACTCGTTGATCTTGTCGATGTCGGTGCCCATGGCGATGTTGGTCACGCGCTCCAGGATCACCTCGACCACCACCGGCACGCGGAACTCTTCCATCCACTTGTTGGCCTGCTCGAAGGCGGCCGGCAGGTCGTCGGCATTGGTGACGCGGATCGCCTTGCAGCCCAGGCCTTCCACCACGGCGACGTGATCGACGCCGTAGCCGTTCAGTTCCGGCGCGTTGATGTTCTCGAACGACAGCTGTACGCAGAAGTCCATGTCGAAGCCGCGCTGCGACTGGCGGATCAGGCCGAGGTAGGAGTTGTTCACCACCACGTGCAGGTAAGGCAGCTTGAATTGCGCACCGACGGCCAGCTCTTCGATCATGAACTGGAAGTCGTAGTCGCCGGAGATCGCCACCACTTTGCGCTTCGGATCGGCCGCGGCCACGCCCAGCGCCGCCGAAATGGTCCAGCCCAGCGGACCGGCCTGGCCACAGTTGATCCAGTGGCGTGCGTTATACACGTGCAGGAACTGCGCGGCGGCGATCTGCGACAGGCCGATGGTGCTGACGTAGCAGGTGTCGCGGCCGAAGGCCTTGTTCATCTCTTCGTACACACGCTGCGGCTTGACCGGCACCTGCTCGAAGTGGGTCTTGCGCTGCATGGTGCGCTTGCGTTCATTACATTGGGACACCCAGGCCGAGCGGTCTTTCAGCTTGCCGGCGGCTTTCCATTCGGTCGCTACTTCGATCATCAGCTTCAGCGCGGCGCCTGCGTCGGAGACGATGCCGAAGTCCGGGCCGAACACGCGGCCGATCTGGGTCGGTTCGATATCGATGTGGACGAATTTACGGTCCTTGGTGTACACCTCGATGGTGCCGGTGTGGCGGTTGGCCCAGCGATTGCCGATGCCGAACACGAAGTCCGACGCCAGCAGCGTGGCGTTGCCGTAGCGGTGGCTGGTTTGCAGGCCGACCATGCCGACCATCAGCTTGTGGTCGTCCGGGATCGCGCCCCACGCCATCAGCGTCGGGATCACCGGCACGCCGGTCAGTTCGGCGAACTGCACCAGCAGGTCGGCAGCGTCGGCGTTGATGACGCCACCGCCGGCGGTGATCAGCGGCGCTTCGGCGTCGTTCAGCATCGTCAGCGCTTTTTCGATCTGGGCGCGGGTGGCTTTCGGCTTGTACGGCTCCAGCGGCTGGTAGGTGTCCGGATCGAATTCAATCTCGGCCATCTGCACGTCGAACGGCAGGTCGACCAGCACCGGGCCGGGACGGCCGGAGCGCATGATGTGGAAAGCCTGCTGGAACACCATCGGCACCAGCGCCGGCTCGCGCACGGTGACGGCCCATTTTGTGACCGGCTTGGCGATCGATTCGATGTCGACCGCCTGGAAATCTTCCTTGTACAGGCGGGCACGCGGCGCCTGGCCGGTAATGCAGAGGATTGGTATGGAATCTGCTTGGGCCGAATACAAACCGGTGATCATGTCGGTGCCGGCCGGGCCGGAGGTGCCGATGCAGACGCCGATGTTGCCGGCCGTGGCGCGGGTGTAGCCTTCGGCCATGTGCGAGGCGCCCTCGACGTGGCGAGCCAGGATGTGCTTGGCACTACCCTGCTTCTTCAATGCCGCGTAAAATGGATTAATCGCGGCGCCCGGAACACCGAATACCTGGTTCACGCCCTCTTTTTCCAAAACGATTGCTGCTGCCTGCGCTGCTGTCATCCGTGCCATGCTGGTCCCCTGTCAGTTGAGTATTGAAGTCAATGGAGCCATCGTAGCGGGAAAGAAGCGCTGTGATAAGAAGACAAACTCTCGCTTTATTCGATACCCACAATATCGAATAAGTATGGAATAATCGGGACATGGACAAACTTACGCAAATCGAGGCCTTCGTCGACGTGGCCGAAAAGGGCAGCCTGGTACGCGCGGCGATGGGGCAGCACATCACGCCCGTCATGCTGGGCAGGCGTATCGATGCGCTGGAAAAAAGGCTGGGCGTGAAGCTGATGCACCGCACCACGCGCCATCAGACGCTGACCGAACAAGGCATGCTGTATCTGGACCATTGCCGCAAATTACTAGCGGATCTGGGCCATGCGGACCGCATGGTGTCGGAAGGCCGCCACCGCGCCACCGGCCACCTGACCGTGTCGGCGCCGGCGGCGTTCGGCCGCAAGCACGTGGCGCCGCATGCGGCGGGCTTCGTGCGCGCGCATCCGGACGTGCAGATTTCGTTCAACCTGACCGACCGCGTGGTCGACCTGGTCAGGGACGGTTATGACGTGGGCATCCGCATCGGCGGCGTGATCGATCCGAGTTTTGTCGCCGTCAAGCTGGCCAGCAACCGCCGCGTGGTGTGCGGCACGCCGGAATACTTCGAGCGCAACGGCATACCGCGCACGCTGGACGACCTGGCCGACCACAACTGCCTGGCCTTCAACCTGCAAGGCGGGCAGCAGCGCGGCTGGTACTTCCAGGTTCAGGGCAAGCAGGTGACCGTGCGCGCGGACGGCAATTTGAACTGCAACGACGGCGAACTGCTGCACCGCTGGGCCACCGAGGGACTGGGGCTGGCATGGCGCTCGTCGTGGGAAATCCAGTCGCAGCTGGCGTCGGGAGAATTGATCACCGTGCTCGATGATTATGCGCTGCCGCAGTACGACATCATGGCCGTCTATCCGCAGCAGCGCCACTTGCCGGCCAAGGTCCGCTTCTTCATCGACATGCTAAAGGAGATTTACGCGCGGCCGGACTACTGGTTGATCAGCTAGATGGTCAGCTGGAGAACCAGCCGAGTTTTTTCCGCGCGCCCAGCACGGCCAGGCCGGCGCCCAGCATCAGCCAGGTAGTCGGTTCCGGCACCGGCTGGGGAGGCGTATTGTCCGCGATCCAGTCGCCGCCGGCCTGGAATTCCGCCACCGAATAGTGATCGTCGCCGTAGGCGGATATGCGGAAGGCGCGCGCCTCGATCGACGTCGACAGCAAGCCGCCGTACAAATTCTGCCCCTGTTCGGCCCTGTCGGTTTCGACCGTCGTCAGACTCCGCCAGACGCTTGCGCGGTCGAGGAATTCGATGCGGTAGTCGTCGTTATTATCCGCTTCCAGCACCAGGCTGCTGACGGAGGCGAGATGCGACAGCGTGATCGTCACGCCGCTGTCGAGGCCCGACCAGTACACCGATCCATAATTCCACTGCTGCCCGAGCGGCGTGAACGTGCCGTCGGTGACGCTGTCCAGCGATGCCATGCCGCCGCCGTACTGCGCGCCGGCCGAATCGCCGATGCCCGGGCCATAGGCGGCAACCTGGGCCAGATAGGCCACGTTGGTGTCGGCGCTGGCGTGGGCCGTGAACGTCAATGCGGCGAGTGCCGCAATTAGTGAAATTTTCATATTTGTCTTAATTAGCGCAGTGAGGCGACATGGCGTTGACGGCGCATCTCGTCCTGCATCTGCATGGTTACCCGGGCGGCCTGCAGCGTTCCCGCGTCCAGACCGATGGTTTTACGTTGCAAAGGGCGCGGCAGATCGGCCCAGACGCTGCGCGGCAGCGAAGCCCGCACGATGCCTGGCGATACGTGCTCGACGCCGTCGTCCGGCCTGGCCGCCACGCCGCCGGTGTTGATGGCGATACCCACGCTGCCATCGTCACTGGTGGCTTGGCGGCTGGAGGCCGGGCATTCCTGGTCGGTGAACAGAATCACGCCATCGGGGCCGACGCAGCGATTAACTGCGGCAGCGGAGTACGCGCTGGAGGCGACCAATGCCGCGCAGGCAAACAGTTGCATCAGTCGTAGGGAGGTGTTCATGATCAGTCCTTTTTAACAAGTAAATTGATTTTCTCGCAATTTTTCAAGTTAATCTGTGCGGCCGCGCACGCAGAGCATCAGTCCGTTTGGCGCCGTGGTTTTTCCGCCTCGGGTACAATGTCGGGATGAAAGCCATACTTCTTATCCCTGCACTCCTCTCCATGGCGCACGGCTACGCTGTCGCCGACTCCGTCCCCGATCACGGCTGGAATAATTCCGCCGAACTGGGCGCCATCTCCACTTCAGGCAACACCGTCGGCACCTCGGTCACCGGCAAGCTCGATGCCAAGCAGGAGCGGCCCGACTGGAGCAACGAATACATCCTGGCCGGCTATTTCAAGGACGAACAGGTCACGCAAGCCGACGGCGAAAAGGTGCGCGAGCGCTCCGCCCAGCGCTACTCGGCATCCGCCAAGGCCGCGTACAAGCTGCTGCAGGACCACGACAAACTGTTTGCGCTGGCCACCCATGTGAACGACAAGTTCGGCGCCTACACGCGCTATTCCACCGTCGGCGTCGGCTACGGCACCGAGGCATACAAGACGCCGGAAAGCACGCTGGATGTGGAAATCGGCCCGGGCTACTTCAGCGGCGCGCGCTCCACCGGCGAGACCGAGAGCGGCCTGACGGTGCGCGGCGCGGCCAATCTGAAATGGAAGCTGAGCGACAGCGCGCAGTTCACGCAGAACCTGAGCGTCGAACGCGGCACCTCGAATATCCACTCGCTGGCAGAGACGGCGTTGCGCACCAAAATCAACAGCACCATGCAGATGAAGGCCGCCTTCAGCGTGCGCAACGACACCAACGTACCCGAAGATAAAAAGAACACCGATACACAGACCTCGGTAACACTGGTCTACTCTTTCTAAACACGTCCATACTATTCATGAACACTCCACGCATTTTCGGTACGCCGCTGTCCCCCAACGCCACCAAAGTCATGCTGCTCGGCTCCGGTGAGCTGGGCAAGGAAGTCATCATCGCGCTGCAGCGTCTGGGCGTCGAAGTGATCGCCGTCGACCGCTATCCGAATGCGCCTGGCCACCAGGTCGCACATCGCGCCCACGTCATCAACATGGCCGACGGCGCCGCGCTGGCCGCCCTGATCGAACTGGAAAAGCCCGACCTGATCGTGCCGGAAATCGAGGCCATCGCCACCGACACGCTGGCCGCGCTGGAACAAGCCGGCAAGATCACCTGCATCCCGACCGCGCGCGCCGCCCAGCTGACGATGAACCGCGAAGGCATCCGCTGCCTCGCTGCCGAAACGCTGGGCCTGGCGACGTCGCCGTACCGCTTCGCCAGCAGCCTGGCGGAACTGGAAGCGGCCACCGCCACCATCGGATTCCCGTGCGTGATCAAGCCGGTGATGTCCTCGTCCGGCAAGGGCCAGTCCAAGATCGACAGCGCCGCCGAAGTCAAGGCCGCGTGGGATTACGCCGCGGCCGGCAGCCGCGTCGATTCCGGCCGGGTGATCGTTGAGGGCTTCATCGACTTCGACTACGAAATCACGCTGCTGACGGTGCGCTCCATCGGCGCCGACGGCCAGGTCGAAACCCAGTTCTGCGATCCGATCGGCCATGTGCAGGTGCAAGGCGACTACGTCGAATCGTGGCAGCCGTGCCGCATGAATCCACTGGCGCTGGCGCGCGCGCGCGACATCGCCCAAAAAGTCACCGGCGACCTGGGCGGCCTCGGGCTGTTCGGCGTGGAGTTGTTCGTCAAGGACGATATGGTCTGGTTCTCGGAAGTGAGCCCGCGTCCCCACGACACCGGCATGGTGACAATGGCGACCCAGTTGCAAAGCGAGTTCGAACTGCACGCAAAGGCCATCCTCGGCCTGCCGGTCAATGTCGCGATGAAATCGCCGGGTGCGTCGGCGGTGATCTACGGCCAGCACGAGGCGGCCGGCATCGCCTTCGAAGGCGTGGCGGAAGCGCTGCGCGTGCCGGGCTCCGACATCCGCCTGTTCGGCAAGCCGGAATCGTTCGCGCGCCGCCGCATGGGCGTGGCGCTGGCCACCGCCGACGATGTCGACACCGCCCGCGCACGTGCCAAGGAAGCGGCGGCGAAAGTCCATCCTGTACTGGCCAGGTAAAAAACTCTGCGCTCCACTGTTGGCGGCGCTACTGGCAGCGCTGCCGGCAGTGCCGGCGCATGCCGAAGCGCCGCTGGTGCTGGCGTTCGATGAACTGCTGCCGTGGAAGACCGAAGACAACGGCGTCTACGGCGGTGCCTACACCGAGATTGTCCGCGAGCTGGCCAGGCGCAGCGGCCTGGCGCTGGATATCCGCAACTGCCCGCTGAAACGCTGCCTGCTTATGCTGGAACAAGGCAGCGCCGACATCATCATCGGCCTGCGCGAAACCCCGGAACGCAAGGCCTATCTGCACTTCCTGCACACCCCCTATCGCGAACATGGCGCCGACCGCGTGTTCTACGTGCGCGCCGGCCGACAGACCGTCATCCGGGGCTATGCGGACTTGGCGCAGCTGCACATCGGCGTCAAGCTGGGCGCGGAATACTTCGAACGCTTCGACCAGGACAAGAGCCTGAAAAAGGAAGCCGTGAAGGACATGGAAGCGAACTTCCGCAAGCTGGCGCTGGGCCGCATCGACGCGGTGCTGATACCGGAGGACCAGGGCGAAGCGCTGATCGCCGACCTGCACCTGGAGGGGCGCCTGGAGAAGGCGCCGTACCGCGTGCCCGATCACGATGCTCAGCGTTCCATCGCGGTCTCGCGCAAAAGCGTGACACCGCAGCGGCTTGAGGTACTGGAGCGCGCCATGCGCGACATGGCCAGGGACGGCACGCTGGCCGCGCTGTACAAGCGTTACTACTACGACGCGTATCACATCCCCGCCACCAACGTCCAGATCAAATAAGTTCTACATCTGTTTGAACAGGTCCACGTAGTTGCGGCTGACGACCAGCTGCTCCGGACGGTCCTTCAGCTGAACCATCAGGCGCCCGCGAAAGTCCTGGCGGGTGCCTGCCACGTGCTTCGCCGCGACTATCACGCTGCGGTGGATCTGCCAGAACTGCTGCTCATCGAGCTGTTCTCGCAGCTTGCTGATCGGCGTGCGGATCAGGCTCTCGCCGTCGGCCAGGAACACACTGGTGTACTTGTCGTTGCTCTGGAAGTAAATCACTTCGTCGATGGAGATCAACCGGGTTTGATCGCCCTGCGAGGCCCGTATCCATTGCAGATTGGGCGCCGGGGCGGCCGCAGCCACCGCCGCGCCACTCAACTGCTGCAGCAACGCCTGCAGCGTGGCCGCCGAAATCGCCGCCGTAGCGGACGATGCGGCCGGCGCCGCCAGCTTGCCCTTCAATTTGGCCACGGTCTTGGCCAGCCGTTCCTCGCTGGCCGGCTTGAGCAGGTAGTCCACCGCCGAATGCTCGAACGCCTCCACCGCATACTGGTCGAAGGCGGTGACGAACACGATCAGCGGCGGCCTGGCGCCGGCCACCAGCCGTGCCGCCACGTCCAGCCCCGTCATGCCGGGCATGCGGATATCGAGGAAGGCTACGTCCGGCGCCTCCTCGTCGATCAGGCGCAGGGCTTCGAGGCCGTTGGCGGCCTTGGCGATCACCCGCAGCTCCGGCCACGCGGTTTTCAGCTGGGTTTCCAGATAGTCGCGCAGATGCTCTTCGTCGTCTGCGATCAGGGCGCGGGGAGTATTGATATCGGACTCGCTTTCAAAGGCAGCATCAGGCGCACCGTCATGCCGCAAGGTTGATTTTCCAATAATTCTACCCGAGCCGCGCCGCCATACAAACTGCGCAGGCGCTCGCGCAGGTTGCTCAGGCCCACGCCGCCGCCCGGCTTGGCCGATGCCGTCTCCTGCAGGCCGACGCCGGTGTCGCTGATCTGCAGGCATAGCCAGGCGCCCTCGACGCGCGCGCTGACGACGATCTCGCCGCCCTCCACTTTCGGCTCCAGGCCATGAGAGATGGCGTTTTCCACCACCGGCTGCAGCAGCATCGGCGCGATGGCGAACTGCCGCAGTTCGTCCGGCAGCTCGATGCGGTAGCGCAGGCGTTCGCCCATGCGCACCGCCAGCACGTCCAGGTAGGCGGCGACCAGCCTGGTCTCCGTGCCCAGCGTGGCCTCCTCGCTGCGGCTGGACGCCAGGCTGGCGCGCAGATAATCGATGAAGCGCTCCAGCATGTGCTGGGCCTGCGCCGGCTTCGGTCCGATCAGGCTCACCACATTGGCCAGCGTGTTGTACAGGAAGTGTGGCTCGATCTGCGCCTGCAGCGCGCGCAGGCGCGCCTCCGCCAGCAGCCGCGCGGTCGACGCCATCAGCTCCTTCTGCCGCGCCTCGTCAAGCGCGCGTTCGAGGCGCTTTTCAGCGGAGCCGCGCACCCAGTACATCACCAGCGCG
This sequence comes from Duganella sp. LjRoot269, assembly GCF_964254095.1. NCBI lineage: Bacteria > Pseudomonadati > Pseudomonadota > Betaproteobacteria > Burkholderiales > Oxalobacteraceae > Duganella > Duganella sp. LjRoot269. The sequence goes on from NZ_CAXUSL020000001.1 coordinate 4,285,820, forward strand.
ATCGCCACCGCCAGCACCAGCGATTGCAGCAGCACGCTGCGGTTGGCCAGCAATTCGAACGGATTCTTCCCGCTCAACAGCGCGTTGCCCAGGCCTAGTCCCAGCAGGACGCTGGATCCCACCAGGCAGATGCTGAACATCAGCCGCGGCAGGCCCCTCATGCGGCTCGACCGGCCGTCCGTCAGGGAACTGGCCAGCATCGAGCCGCCGTGTATCATGAAGCCGATCAGGTTGGAGATCAGCAGCATCGGCAGCAGATAGCCGAGCAGCGGCTTACGGTCGTGCAAGAACGCGATCTCCACCGCGGTCAGCAACGTGCCAAGGCCGCAGCTCCAGATCAGCGTGTACAGCAGGTTGCGCCGCATCGACGGCGGCCAGCGCCGGAAGAACGGTATCAATTCCAGCGGGTGGCCCAGCGGCGGCATGCTGCGGTTATTCATAATGGTGTCCATAATATTCAAGCCGGCAGAAAGTTACCATGAAAGCAAAGCGGCGCGCGATATGGCAAGCGCGCCAACGCCCTCGGACCGGCCTTGATGTTGTGCGCATCAAACACCGTCAGCACCGTCTGGCCGCGCCGCGCGTCCTGCGCCACGCCGACCAGGTAGCCGTCGGTTTCCGAGCGCGCGCCGGTGCCGGCACCTCGGCGCGGCACCAGCACGTGCTCCTCGACCTGCCAGCCGGCGTCGAAGCGGTAGCTGTCGGCCTTGCCGCTGTCGGTGTCGATCAGGTTGACGGTGTTGAGGATATGTTCGGCGCCTGCGCTGGCGCCCAGCACGGCCAGCTTGCGATGGCGCGCCGACACCACCTGCGGCGCCACCCGTGGAAACTCGCCGACGCCGAACAGCCGCGCCTCGCGCGCCTGGCCGGCGGCATAGTCCAGCGTGATCTGCACCGTGCTGCTGGAGCCGGCACTGTATGGAATCGCCTCGCCGTGCATCGGCAACGCCAGCCTTGGCAGCATGTCGCCTTCGTGCATGACGCAGTCCAACCGGGTGCAGGCGCCGTCCTCGAAGGCGTTCCCGAGATGGAAGACCGAACGTCCAGGCAGTTCGAACACCTGGCGCAGCTGCAGCGTATCCTTGGCGACGACCACCGCGCGCAGCGGACGCTCGCCGTTCCACTGCAGGCTTTCGCGCAAGCTCAAATCGTCGCCGGGACGCATGTCGTAAGGCGGCACCAGGAAGATCAGGTGGCGCCCGCTGACGACGAAATCATGCACCATATTCAGTTGCGGCACGTTGATCATGGCCGTGCGGGTCAGTTCACCGGCTGCGTTCAGGCGGTAGATCACCAGGCGGTCGCTGCCCGGCAGATTGCCGAAGTTCCACAGGCCGCCGTCCGGATCCATTTTGGGATGCGCCGAAAACGGCATCGCCTTCATGTCGTCGCGCCAGGTCTTGATCCCGCGCGTCTCCAGCGTCGCCGGGTCGACCTCCACCGCCGATCCGCCCTCCCACAGCGCATAAACGCGGCCGTTCAGCGGCAGCAGATTGGTGTTGGCGGCATTGACGGTGTCGTTGTTCCTGGCCGCCTTGCGGCCGATATGGGTGCCGAAGGCCGGATACAGGAACTGCCCCGCCGCGCACTCCTCGGCGAACTTTTGCGTTGCCACGAAGCGTCCGCGATGGCTTACCTTGCCGCCGCCGATCTGCCAGCGCTGGGCAAAGCCGTCGCCGTCGAACCAGTGATGGTAACGCTCTCCGCCCAGTTCGAAGCGTCCCGGCCCGTTGCGGTAAAAGACGCCGCGCAAGTCGTCGGGCAGGCTGCCATGCAGCACGGCGTCGCCGGACTGGTCGCCTTCCGCGCCGGCATACAGCGACAACATGGGATTGCGCGCCAGCGCCTGGTGGAAGCTGCGCAAGGTGGCGCTGTCGGCCAGCGCCGTGCCGGAAGCGAGGCCGAGTGCGGCCAGGCCGATGCCGCGCGCGAGGAATTGACGACGGTTGTCCATGTCGCCTCCCGATCAGCGCAGGCTGACGCTGGCCACCGCGCCGGAGGCAGGCAGCTGGAAGCGCGCCGCCTCGTAGGCCGGCGCACGTTGCCTGGCCATGGCGTTGTTGCTGAAGGCGTAGTCCTCGGTCGGCATGCCGACCAGGTTGCGATCGAGTTTGCCGTTGCCGTTGGCGTCGTGGTACAGCGCGAAGGCGTAATCACCGGCCGGCAGGTCCTTGACCGCGATCTGCACGGTGCCGGCGGCGGCCGGTGCGACGACTGCGCGGTATGGCTTGGCCTGGAAGGTGTCGGCGGAATTGTACAGGGCCACCATGATCTGGCCCTGGGCGCTGGCCACGCCGGTGACGGCGATGGTCAGGTCGGCGGCGCGCGATGGCGTGCTGGCGGCGGCTGCGAGGATGGCGGCGGCAAGAATGGCAAGTCGCATGATGTGCTCCGGTGAGTGAATGTGCTGCCACTCTAGCCAGCGCCGCCTGGCTACGGCCGCCGATGCGACGAAATGCGCGCGTCCGGCGCGAAATGCGGTCCGGCGGCGCGAAATGCGCGCCACGTCCACATCAAGGCAGCTCAGGCACGCAGGCGCGCCGGCAGATGGCGCGAGATAATCTCCAGCATCTGCTCGACATCGACCGGCTTGGCGATGAAGTCGTTCATGCCGGCGGCGACGCAGCGCTCCTGCTCCGACTGCATCACGCCGGCCGTCATCGCCAGGATGGGCAAGTCCAGCTTCAGTTCCTCGCGGATCGCGGCGGTGGCGGCAAAACCGTCCATGACCGGCATCTGCACATCCATCAGCACGATATCGTAGTCGCCGCCGTGCTCGCGCAGGCGGTCCACCGCCAGCTGGCCGTTCTCGGCCACGTCGACGCTGGCGCCGGCGTATTCCAGCATGCCGCGCGCCACCACCTGGTTCAGCGGATGGTCCTCGACCAGCAGCAGGCGCAATCCCTTGAGGCACTGCTCGCCCGTCTCCTCATTCAGCGGCGCCATCGGCGCGGCTGGTTCGGTCCGCGCCAGCTGGAACGGCAGCGTGACGACGAATTCGCTGCCCATGCCCGGCGTGCTGCTGACGGCGATGCCGCCGCCCATCAGCTCCGCCAGCTGGCGGCAAATGGCCAGCCCCAGACCCGTGCCGCCATAGCGCCGCGTGGTGGAGGCATCGGCCTGGTTGAAGGCCTCGAACAAACGGCTCTGCTGCTCCAGGTCCATGCCGATGCCGGTGTCGCGCACCACAAAGCGCAGGCCGACCGCGTCGGCGCCGTACTGGTACGCGGCGTGATACGCGGCGGCGCCGCCGTCGACGCGCGCCACCCGCAGCGCCACCTGGCCCTGCGCGGTGAACTTGATGGCGTTGCCGACCAGGTTGATCAATATCTGCTGCAGGCGCATGGCGTCGCCCACCAGCGACTGCGGCACGGCGCTGTCGGCGCCGATGGCCAGGCTGATGCCCCTGGCCTCCGCGTTCGGCATCATGACCTGCGCCACCGCGTCCAGCACTTCGTCCAGCTGAAAGACGGTGGGCGCCAGCTCCATGCGGCCCGCCTCGATCTTGGAAAAGTCCAGCACGTCGTTCAGGATGCCCAGCAGGACGTTGCCCGACGACCGTATCATGTCCACGTATTCCTTTTGCGGTGCGCTCAGCTCCGTGTTCCCCAGCAGGTAGGCCACGCCCAGCACCGCGTTCATCGGCGTGCGGATCTCGTGGCTCATGTTGGCCACGAATTCGCTCTTGGCGCGGCTGGCGGCGGCGGCGCGCTGCTCGCCGGCAGCCTGCATCAGTTCCGCGTTCTTGCGGTCGGTGATATCCATCGCCATCAGGTAGGTGCCCAGCACCTCGCCGCCGGCGGCGATATCGGGCACCAGGTCGACCATGAAATGCTGGACCTGGCCGTTGAGCAGCAGTTCCCGTTCATAGTGCAGGCGGCGGCCCGACAGCGCCTGCGCCAGGTCGTCAAGCCACGGGGCGGACGCCGCCTCGCCGAACACCTGGCTCACGGTCTTGCCCAGCATCGATTGCGGATCGATGCCCCACTGCGTGCGATAGTGCTCGTTGGTGAACAGGTAGCGCAGCTCGCGGTCCACGTAGGCCACCAGTAGCGGCAGGTTGTCGGCCAGGATGCGCGCGCGTTTTTCGCTTTCGTAGGTGCGCATCTGCGCCGCTTCCCGTTCGGCCATCAGGCGGTAGAAGGCGCCGCTCAATTCGCCGATTTCGTCCTTGCGGTGCAGCTGCAGCACCTGGATGCCGGCGCGGCTGTCCTTGACCTCGGCGATGTTGCGGCGCAGCCGCTGCAGGGGGTGCAGCAGGCGGGCGATGCCCACCCACGCCAGCACGCCCGCCAGCCCGGCGAACACCGTCGAAGCGATGGCCGCCTCATAGCGCAATTCGCGCAGCGGCGCCAGCGCCTCGTCGCTGGGGAAGCGCGCCGCGGCGATCCAGCGCGCGTGCTGCAGTCGGCGATACGAATAAATACCCTTGACGTGATCCTTGTTCTCCGCCTCCATCCAGCCCTGGAAGCCCTCCAGCGCCTTTTGCGTGGCCAGGTTGACGCCGGGGCGCTCGTTGATGCTGTGCAGGATGCGCTTCTTGTCCGGATGGCTCAGCAAAATCCCTTCGGCCGTCATGATGAAGTTGAAGCCGGTGCTGCCCGGCTTGAGCGCGCTGAGCGCCTCGAACGGCGCGTAGTGCAGCAGGTTGATGCCGCCGGCCAGCACCAGCACGACGCGGCCTTCGGCGTCGAGGACCGGCGCCGAGATCAGCACCGTCGGCGCGCCGGCCAGCTTGCTGGCGAATGGCGCCGACACCTGGCCGCGCCGCCGTTTCAGCGTCTGCACGAACCAGTCGGCGCCGGCGGCGCTGTACTGCTGCTCGGGCATGGCCTCTTCCATGGCGCTGGTCAGCACGCCCTGGCCGTCATAGATTTCCAGATAGGAGAACTGGCCGCGCGCCGTCGGCCGCGCCAGCAGGTAGGCCCGCAGCGCCGCCGGATCGCGCAGCGTCGCCGCCGGCAGCGATTCGGCCAGCGCCGCCAGCACCGCCTTCTTGCCGGCCAGGTGCTCGTCGATGTGGGCGGCGGCCCCGGACAGCAGCGCGTATTGCTGGCTGCCGATCACCTCTTTCATGTCGCGCTCGGCCAACATCAGCGCCACCACAGTCACCGTGACGGTGGCGCCCAGCACCAGCAGCATGACCAGGCTACTGAGCCGGAATCTGAGAGTGGACGGCAAAAACTTTTTGAACGCCATGGGCAGCGCGCACTCGCTAGAAAGATGATATCAAAGTATTACATGTCGCAGGCCTGTTTGGCTACGTCCGCTCACTATAAACCCGACAAATGCGGCTGTGGCGCCGCACACACATTCCCAGGTCTGTTTTCGGGGTATAGTGGTTGCTTACGAGACAACCCCATCATCTGCCATGCGCGCAGCTTACGATCCGGTTACCACGGCGGCATCCCACCCGGGCCGAGGCCCCACTCCGCTCGCACTGGTGCTGCTGACGGCTTGCTACTTCCTGATCGCGCGCGCCAGCCTGCTGCTGGCCTTTGCCACCTCCAACGCCACACCGGTCTGGCCGCCGTCGGGCATCGCCTTCGCCGCCGTGGTGGCGATGGGCTACCGCGCCTGGCCCGCCATCCTGCTGGGCGCACTGGCCGCCAACCTCGCCACCTTCACCGCCAACGGCGTGCCGTTCAGCGCCGGGCTGGTGACCGCCTCGCTGCTGATCGCGACCGGCAATACGCTGGAGGCGCTGGCCGGCGCCTGGCTGATGCGCCGCCACACCGACACCGCGCAGCCGCTGAGCCAACTGCAGGACGTCTACAAATTCGCGCTGATCGCGATGGCCATGTGCGTGGTCAGCGCCGGCATCGGCAGCATCACGCTGGTCGTCGGCGGCCTGGTGCCCGCTTCCGCCTACACCACCGTGGTGCTGACCTGGTGGGTCGGCGACACCGCTGGCGTGCTGGTGGTGGCGCCGGCGATCCTGGCCTGGCTCCGCCCCGGCGCCGGCGCCCGCGATGTGCAGCAGTCGCCGCGGCGGCGCTGGGCGGAGGCCTTGCTGTCGCTGGCCGCGCTGTCGGCCTTGATCGCGCTGGTGTTCGGCCGCCGCTATTCGGCCGGCGACGGCCTCGGATGGCTGCCCTATGTGTTCATGCTGTGCGTGGCCCAGGCCTCGTACCGCTTCGGCCTGCGCGGTGCCAGCCTGGCGTGCCTGCTGACGGCCGGCGGCGCGGTGCTGGGCAGCGTCAGCGGCCTCGGTCCGTTCGCCGTCGGCACGCTGAACGACTCCCTCATCGCGCTCGAGAGCTTCGTCGTGCTGTGCAGCCTGATCGGCATGGTGCTGTGCGCCGACGCCAGCGAGCGCCGGCGCATGAACGCCAGCGTCCGCGATCACAGCGCCGCGCAATGGGCCACGCTGCTGGTCGGCTTCGGCCTGACGGTGGCGGTCTGGCACCTCGTCGCGCTGAGTACCGAGCGCCGCGCGCGCGAACAGTTCGACGCCGAATGCGCCGAGATCACCGAACGCATCGAGCGCCGCATGGACTTGTACGAAGCGGGACTGCGCGGCGCGCAGGCGCTGTTCAAGGCCGAGCCGGAGCCCAGCCGCGCCCAGTTCCGCGCTTTCGCCGACGCACTGGATTTGCCGCGCAACTTCCCCGGCGTGCTGGGCCTGGGCTACGCCGCCTGGCTGCGGACCGGCCAGCACGAGGCGCTGGAGGAGCGCGTCCACCGCCTGGACAACTGGGCCGGATTTCATATCTGGGCCGCCCCGGATTCACCCTACGATCGCTCGATGTCGGCCGTGGTGCTGTATCTGGAACCGTCGCTGGGACGCAACCGGCGCGCCTTCGGCTACGACATGATGTCCGAGCCGATACGCCGCGCCGCGCTGCTGGAGGCGGCGCGCACCGGCGCGCCGGTGCTGTCGTCCAAGGTGGTGCTGGTGCAGGACGCGCCCGAGCTCGGCCAGCCCGGCTTCCTGCTGTACGTCCCGGTCTATCGCACGCAGGCGCGCTTGCCGGACACCGCCGGCATGGAACAGCGCATGGCGGCGCTGCAGGGCTTCGCCTACAGTCCGATCCGCGCCGACGACCTGATGACCGGCCTGCTTGGCAACGCCGACAGCAAGGTGCAGCTGGAGATCTTCGACGGCGCCGGCACCGCGCCCGCCGACCATCTGTACACCAGCGCCCGCCGCGGCGCCGACGACTTGCAGAAGTACCCCAATCCCTACCGGCAGACGGCGCCGCTGACGCTGCTGCAGCACGGCTGGACGCTGCGCTTCACGTCGCTGCCGGCGTTTGAAAACTCGATCGACCGCCAGAAATCGCACATCGTGCTGCTGGCCGGGGCCATTATCAGCCTGCTGTTCTTCGGCGTGGTGCGCGCGCTGACGGCGCGCCAGGCCTATGCCAGCGCGCTGGCCGAGGAAAAGACCGCCGCGCTGCGCGAATCGGAAAGCTCGCTGATCGTCGCCCGCGACCTGGCCGAAGCGGCCAGCCGCGCCAAGTCGGAATTCGTCGCCAACATGAGCCACGAGATCCGCACGCCGCTCAACGCGGTGCTGGGCATGACTCACCTGCTGGGCAATACCACGCTGTCGCCGGACCAGCAGAAGTACCTGGAGATGATACGGTCGTCCGGCAATTCGCTGCTCAGCATACTCAACGACGTGCTGGACTTCTCCAAAATCGAGGCCGGCCGCATGGAGCTGGCGCCGGCGCCGTTCCAGCTGAGCGCCGTGCTGGAGGCGATCGCCACCATCATGACCGTCAATTCGGGCGAGAAGGACCTGGAGCTGGCGATCGGCGTGGAACCGGACGTGCCGCAGTCGCTGCTCGGCGACGGCCACCGCCTGCAGCAGATCCTGATCAACCTGGTCGGCAACGCCATCAAGTTCACCGAGAAGGGCTCGGTCTATGTGCTGGTGGAGCTGGCCGGCGCCACGCCCACTGGCGAAGCGACCCTGCGCTTCACGGTGCGCGACAGCGGCATTGGCGTGCCGGCGGACCAGTTGGCGCTGTTGTTCGCGCCGTTCTCGCAGGGCGATGCGTCGATGACGCGGCGCTTCGGCGGCACCGGCCTCGGTCTGACGATCTCGCGCCGGCTGGCGGCGCTGATGGGCGGCGCCATCGAGGTCCAAAGCACGCCGGGCAACGGCAGCGTCTTCACGCTGACGGTGCCGCTGCAGCGCGCCGGCGAAGCGGCGCAGCCGGGCGCCGTCGCCACCGTCCGCCATCTGCTGGTGGTCGACGACGACGAGGTCAGCGCCGACTACCTGTGCCGCACCATCCGCGCGCGGGGCTGGAGCGCCGACCGCGCCGGATCCGGCGAACTGGCACTGTCGCTGTTGCGCGGCGCCGCGCGCTACGACGCGGTGCTGGTCGACTGGAACATGCCCGGCCTGAACGGCCTGGAAACCATGCAGGCGATCCGCGCCGCCATGCCGGACGACGGGCCGGCCGTGGTGCTGATGGTCAGCGCCTTCGGCCAGGGCAAGCTGCTGCACACGAACGGCGCGCAGGCCGCCGACGCGGTGCTGCTAAAACCCGTCACCACGGCGCGGCTGGGTGAAACGGTGCTGCAGGCGCTGGACTATGCGCGCGACCGCGCCGCCAGCGCCGGCGCCGGGGATGCAGCGGCCGTCGCGGCGCCGGCGGCGGACGGCGGCCCGCCGGCAGGCCTGCGCATCGACGGCGTACGCATCCTGCTGGTCGAGGACAATCCGATCAACCAGCTGGTGGCCCAGGCCATGCTGTCGCACGCCGGCGCCTCCATCGACGCCGTCGACAACGGCCGTGCCGCGCTGGACCGGCTGCGCAGCGACGGGCACCGCTACGACCTGGTGCTGATGGATGTGCAGATGCCGGAAATGGACGGCTTCGAAGCGACCGCCAGGATCCGCCATGAGTTGAAGCTGGAGCTGCCGGTGCTGGCCATGACGGCCGGCGTCATGCTGTCCGAGCGCGAGCAGTGCATCGCCTCCGGCATGAACGATTTCATCGCCAAGCCGATCGACGTCGAGCAGATGCTGCGCGCCATCGCCCGCAACCTGCCCGCCGCCCAGCGCGCCGCCGCCGGGCGCTAAGCCCTCCATTAGTGGTCTACCCGTTTTAGGCCGGATTGGCCACCCGCAGTCAATGATTGGCCTCCTAAAATGGTTGCACTAACCAACCACCTTGAAGGAAAAGATCATGCATGCACGTACCGACTTCTACACCGCCTCTCCCGACGCCATGAAAGCGATGGTCGCGCTGGAAGTGGCGGTCAGCAAACTGGGACTGGAGCCGTCGCTGCTGGAACTGGTGAAGCTGCGCTCCTCGCAGATCAACGGCTGCGCCTTCTGCGTCGACATGCACACCACCGACGCGCGCAAGGCCGGCGAAACGGATCGCCGCCTGCATGGCGTCAGCGTCTGGCGCGAGACGCCGTTCTTCACCCCGCGCGAACAGGCGGCGCTGGCCTGGACCGAGGCCCTGACCTCGCTCGCCACCACCCACGCGCCGGACGCCGACTATGAACTGCTGCAGGCCCAGTTCTCGCCGAAGGAGCAGGTCGACCTGACGCTGGCCATCAACACCATCAACGGCTGGAACCGGCTGGGCGTAGGCTTCCGCAAAATGCCTGCGCTGTAGGCGCGCGTCGCGCATAAAGTGTGACATCGCGGCCAGGCTGCGCCAGATCAAGAAACGGCAGACATCCTTTAGACAAGCTTGCCGTTTGCATCACGTGATAGCGCTTCCAGCGCCGCGATCGTTGCCACTGAACAACGGAATTGTGACATTCCGGTATAAAACACACACAAGTACGCCTCCCCGGTCCACACTAAATAAGGCGCAAAACACATACAAGACGACGCCATTAACCTCTGGAGGGTACACGATGAAACAACCCAAGCTTGCGATATCAGCCTTAGCAATTCTCAGCGCCTTCGCCGCCACTGCCCACGCGCAGGACGGCATGCCGATCACCATCAGCGGCTTCGGCACCGGCGCCCTGACCATGACCAATTCCGATCAAGCAGAGTTCAACCGGGTCAACCAGGCCGCCGGCGTCGGCAAGGACGCGCGCGCCGGGGTCGATTCGAACTTCGGCATCCAGGCCACGGCGAAATGGAGCGATACGATTTCCTTTACCGCGCAAGGGCTGGTGCGCAAGAACGGCTCCAACGACCAGTTCGGCGCCGAGCTGGCGTGGGCCTTCGCCAAGATCAAGCTGAATGACGACTTCTCCGTTCGCCTGGGGCGTATCGGCCTGCCGGTGTACATGATTTCCGACGTGCGCAACGTCGGCTACGCCAACACCATGCTGCGGCCGCCGAATGAAGTGTACCGCCAGGTCACCGTCGACAATGCGGACGGCGGCGACGTGGTGTACCAGCACAGCTTCGGCGACACCACCGTGACGGCGCAGGCGGCGGTGGGCCGCTCCAAGGTGCGCGCGCCCGGCAATTACTACGTCGAATTCAAGCCGGTGGTCTCGACCCAGCTGGTGGTGGAGAACGGTCCGTTCACCTATCGCCTGGGCCGCTCGCAAGCCACCTTCGGCATCTACAACAACCCCAGCCTGACCGGCCTGGTGGGCGCGTTGAAGCAGTTCGGCCTGACCGCCGTCGCCAACCAGGTGCCGCTGACCGATGTCAAGGGCACGTTCACCTCGGCCGGCATCGCGATGGACTACAACAACATCATCGGCCAGGCCGAATACGCCAAGCGCAAGACGGATACGCGGCTGGTGCCGGACACCAGTTCCTGGTACGTCATGATGGGCTACCGCTACGGAAAATTCGTGCCGTACGCCTCGTACGGCGACGTCAAGCAGGACAGCATCCGCAGCTTCAGCACGCTGCCGACCACCGGCCCGCTGGCCGCGCTGAGCGCCGGCACCAATGGCGCCATCAAATCGGGCCTGCAATCGTCCACCGCGATCGGCTTGCGCTGGGACTTCTACAAATCGGCCGCGTTCAAGGTGCAGATGGATCGCGTCAAGACCCGCGACGGCGCCGGCTACTTCCTGAATCCAAAGCCGGGTTTCGCGGGCAGCACCGTCAATGTCTACGCAGCAGCCATCGATTTCGTCTTCTGAGGAGAACCATTATGAAAACGACTATCGGTAAATTGCTGCTTGCGGCAGGCACCTGGCTGGCCGTTGCGCCCGTGTTTGCGACGGAAATCGTCGTCATCGTCAACCCGAAGAATCCGGCCACGCGCATGTTCAGCGAACAGGCCGGCCAGTTCTTCCTCGGGAAATCGACCCTGTTCACGCCCATCGAGCACACCGACGGGCCGCTGCGCAACGAGTTCTATAAAAAGGTGCTGGACAAGGACAGCACGCAGGTAAAGGCGATCTGGTCGAAGCTGGTATTTACCGGCAAGGCCTCGGCGCCCAAGGAACTGGGTTCCAGCGCCGAGGTAAAGAAGGCGGTGGCGGCCGACGTCAGCGCCATCGGCTACATAGAAAAGTCGGCGGTCGATGACACCGTCAAGGTGATCCTCACCGTGCAATAGAAAAAGAAGGCGCCGCAAGGCGCCTTCTCAGTTTTAAATCTGCGCGATGCCGCCGTCGACAAACAGCTCGATGCCGTTGACAAAGCTGCTGTCGTCCGATGCCAGGAACAGCACGCCCTTGGCAATCTCGTCCGGCTCGGCCAGGCGCCCCATCGGCACCAGGCTGGCCAGGTGGCCGAACAGGCCGTCCTTGTGCTCGGCCGGCACCAGTCCGGCCAGGCCCGGCGTGCCCACCGGACCGGGGCTGATGACGTTGACGCGGATGCGGCGCGGCTTCAGGTCCAGCAGCCAGGAACGGGCGAAGTTGCGCACCGCCGCCTTGCTGGCGCTGTAGACGCTGAAATTCTCCGTGCCCTGCACCGAGGTGGTCGAACCGGTCAGGATGACCGAGGCGCCGTCCTTCAGCAGCGGCAGGGCCTTCTGCACAGTGAACAGCGTGCCGCGCACGTTGGTGCCGAAGACGCGGTCGAAGTGTTCTTCGGTGATCGCGCCCAACGGCTGCATGTCGCCGCCACCGGCATTGGCGAACAGGATGTCGAGCTGGCCGGAACGCTTGCCGATTTCCGCATACACCCGATCCAGATCCTCCAGCATGGCCGAATCCGCGCGCACGCCGACCGCGCCATGGCCGATGGCCTCCACCGCCGCATCCAGCTCCTGCTGGCGGCGGCCGGTGATATACACCTTGGCGCCCTGCTTGGCGAATTCCAGTGCGGTCGCCAGGCCGATGCCGGTGGTGCCGCCGGTGACCAGCGCTACTTTGCCTTCGAGTTTCATGATGTGCTCCTTCAGTGGTTGAGTGCCTCCACTGTAAGCCCGGCAGATTATTCGATAAAGTAGCTACAAATGAATACTTTATTCCCCTGTGTGTATAATCGAGAACACAGGAGAAACCATGGACCAGCTACTCGCAATGCGCACCTTTGCCCGCGTGGTGGAAGCGGGCACCTTCACCAAGGCCGCCGATTCGCTGCGGATGCCCAAGGCCAGCGTGACCAAGCTGGTGCAGTCGCTGGAGACGCATCTCGGCGTCAAGCTCCTGCAGCGCACCACGCGCCACGTATCGGTCACCGCGGACGGCGCTTCCTACTACGAGAAGGCCACGCGGCTGCTGAAGGACCTGGGCGACATCGACAGCAGCTTCGGCGCCGCGCACGGCACGCCACGCGGCCATCTGCGGGTGGACATGGGTTCGTCGGTGGCGACCCGCATCATCGTGCCGGCGCTGCCGGAGTTCCTGGCCCGCTATCCCGGCATCCAGCTGGACCTGGGTGTCAGCGACCGCCATGTGAACCTGATCAGCGACAACGTCGATTGCGTGATACGCGGCGGCCCGGTGACGGACCTGTCGATGGTGGCGCGCCAGGTCGGCAAGGCGGCCTGGGTCACCTGCGCCACGCCCGGCTATCTGGCGCGGCACGGCACGCCGAGACATCCGTCGGAACTGGAAGGCGACCACCGGGTGGTGAGCTATCTGTCGGCCAGCACCGGGCGCGCGATGGCCATGCATTTCTCACGCGGCGGCGAGAAGCTGGAAATCCGGGTGCGCCACGCGGTCGGCGTCAACGAGAGCAATGCGCACTTCGAGGCGGGGCTGGCGGGACTGGGCATTATCCAGACCTTCGACTACCTCGCCCGCGCGCACATCGACAGCGGCGCGCTGGTGCCGGTACTGAAGACCTGGCAGCCGGCGCCCTACCCGTTTTACGTGGTGTTTCCGCCCAACCGGCACCTGAGCAACCGCGTGCGGGTGTTCATCGACTGGATCGCGGAACGCTTCAGCCTTCAACCACGATGACGGGCCGCAGCCGCTTGCGCGAGGCGCGCGCGTGCGGCACCCAGGCGTGGGTCTGCCAGCGCCGCCACATGATCAGGCCGCGTATCCATTCGTCGGCCGCGTAGGCGATCCACACGCCGGGCAAGCCCCAGCCCAGCACCACGCCCAGCAGCCAGCTGCCGCCGGCCAGCACGAACAGCATCGAGAAGGCGCCGGCCATCACCGGAAAGCGCGCGTCGCCCGCCGCGCGCAGCGCGTTGATGACCACCAGGTTGAAGGTGCGGCCCGGCTCCAGCAGCACCGTGATCCACAGCAGCGTGGCGCCGGCGGCGATGATCTCCTGGTCCTGCGTGAACCAGCCCAGCAGCCAACGGCCCAGCAGCGCGGCGCAGGCGGCGATCAGCACGCACACCACCAGCCCGCGCGCCAGCGCGCGCCGCACCACGCCGTGCGCCTCGCGCAGCCGGCCGGCGCCGATCAGGTAGCCGACCACGATTTCCACCGCCAGCCCGGTGGCGATGCTGAACATCATGACGCCGCCCATCAGCTGCAGCACGTAAGCCTGCGTGGCCAGCGACCTGGCGCCCAGCTCCGCCGCCGTCGCCACGCTGACCATGAAGGCCAGGCGCCAGGCGATATTTTCCGCCGCGCCGGGCAGGCCGATATGCAGCACCGCCGCCAGCTCGCGCCGCGGCAGGCGCCACCAGTCGTCGCGCGCCACGCGGATGCCGAGGTGGACGCGCCACATCAGCAGGTGCAGCGCCAGGCCGATGGCGCGGCTGATCGCCAGCGCGACCGCGTAGCCGGGCAGGCCCATGGCCGGGATCGGGCCCCAGCCGTGCATCATCGGGATCGCCAGCGCCAGGTGGCTGATGTGCATGATCACCAGCACCACCAGCGTGTCGCGGGTGCGCAGGTGCGCGCGCATCACGCCCGCCATCGACGCGTTCCAGGCGTCGAGCAGCATGGCCGGCGCCAGCGCCTGCAGCAGCGGCGCCGCCAGCGGCAGCACCTCGGCCGGCGCGTTGAGCAGATGCAGCAGGCCGTGGGCGCCCAGCAGCGCCATCAGGCCGGTGACCGCGCCCAGCCAGGTGCTGGCGCCGACCACCGCGCAGGCGACCCGGTTGGCGGCGTCGCGCTGGTTGCCGCCCAGGTTCTGCGTGACCACCACGCTGACGCCGGCGCCGATGATGCGGAACAGGATGAACAGCGTGGCCGACACCTGGCTGGCGATGGCGAACGCGCCGCCTGCCTCGTCGGAGATGCGCGAGGCCAGCGCCGTGCCGATGACGCTGGAGGCGATCGCCAGCCCCAATTCGACGAGCAGGGGCCAGGCCAGGTTGAACATGGGCGGGGTGCGGATCGGCGTTTTGGTGGCGGGCATGGGATGATGGAAAGTAAGTGTTGCCTATTTACCCGAGTTTATAACATGTGGAAGCGCTTTCAGCACTATCATTGAAATTTACTATCGCAGTAGAATCGTTAGCAAAGGATACACTGCGGCTGTTCCAATTTTGCCGCCACTGCCATGGTGAGATCGACCGTCCGAACCGTAGCCTGCGTCTGCGCCCTGTTGCTGGGCAGGCCGGCGCTCGCCCAGGCGCTGACGGTGCTGTATCCCGAGCTCGCCGATCCCTACCGCACGGTGTTCGCCGAGATCATCCAGGGCATCGAGGAGCAATCGAAGGCCAAGGCGCGCGGCATACCGCTGGCCGCCAACAGCGACCTGGTCGACCTGCGCAACACGCTCAAGAGCGGCAAGGTGGTGATCGCGCTGGGGCGCCAGGGCATGAAGGCGGCCGGCACGCTGGATCCGTCGCTGGGCGTGGTGGTCGGCGGCGTGGCCGGCGGCGGCACCGCGCCCGACGCCGAGCGCCTGCACGGTATCAGCCTGACGCCGGACCCGGCCCTGCTGTTCGGCCTGCTGAAGAACCTGCTGCCGGGCGTGCGCCGCGTGATCGTGGTCTACAACCCGCAGGCCAACGACGCGCTGATACGGCTGGCGCGCGAGGCGGCGCGCGGCCTCGGCCTGGAGTTGACGGCGATCGAGGCCACCGACCTGGCCGGCGCCGCGCGCGCCTACGAAAGCCTGCTGGCCTCGGCCGACGGCCGCCGCGACGCGCTGTGGCTGCCGCAGGACGCCACCACCGTCGAGGAAACCACCATCCTGCCGCTGGTGCTGAAGGAATCGTGGGGCCGCAGCCTGCCGGTGTTTTCCAGCAGCGTGCTGCACGTCAGGAAAGGCGTGCTGTTCGGCCTGTACCCGAACAATGTCCAGCTCGGCCGCGACCTGGCCGCGCTGGCGCTGGCCATGCAAAACGGCGACGCCACCCGGCGCGGCCTGGTGCCGCTGCGGGCGGTGCGCACCGCGCTCAACTCGCGTACCGCCAGCCACCTCGGGCTCAATCTTGTATCTGCTCAGCAACGAAGCTTCGATGCTATATTCCCGGAACCGTAAAGCAATCTCTGCAATACCCAATTTTCTTTCTCTCAGGGAAAGACTCCGCTTATACTGTGAAGGCATCTTAACAACGCCCTTCTTTGGCGCCGCGGTAGTAGCAGTAAAGAGTCTGATGAAAAAAACAATATTTCTTGGCGGGCGCTTGCGATCGGCGGGCGCCCTGTTCTGCTTGACACTGGCCGGACCGGCGTGGGCGTCGGGTACGGCGCTTCCCTCCAGCGTTGCCGTGTTTGGCGCCGGCGCGGCTGCCGGCGGCATGCTGTTCGAACCGGCAGGCCCGGCCATTGCGACCGCCCCCGCCTTTGCGGCGGCGCCGCGGGCCGACGTGCGCACGGTCACCCTGGCCCAGCTGGAAGACCAGTTGCGCCGTCCGGAAGTGCAGGCCTCGATCGGCAAGGGCACGATCGCCGTCGTCTATCCGAATGCGGAGGAGCCGTTCCGCTCCGCCTTCATCGCCATGATCCAGGGCATCGAGGAACGCACCAAGCTCAAGGTGCGCAGCTATCCGGTCGATCCGCGCGTCGATACCGCCGAACTGAACGCCACGCTCAAGCGCAACGGCACCAAGGTCGTCATCGCGCTGGGCCGCCAGGGCTTGAACGCCACGGCCGGACTGGACCGCGAAATCGCCGTGCTGGCCGGCGGCGTGCTGCTGCTGTCCGAGGCCGAGAACGTGATGGGCATCAGCATGACGCCCGATCCGGCCATGCTGTTTTCCAAGCTGCGCGCGCTGCTGCCCGAGCTCAAGCGCGTGATCGTGGTCTACAACCCGCAGAAATCCGAATGGCTGATCAAGCTGGCGCGCGAGGCGGCCAAGGCGCAGGGACTGGAACTGCAGGCCCACGTGGCCGCCGACCTGTCGCGCGCGGCCCAGCTGTATCCGCAGCTGATCGCCGCCGCCGACAACCGCCACGACGCCGTCTGGCTGCCGCACGACAGCACCACCGTCGAGGAAAGCACGATCCTGCCGCTGGTGCTGCGCGAATCCTGGAACAGCGGCGTGCCGCTGTTCTCCAGCAATGCCTTGCACGTCAAGAAAGGCGCGCTGTTCGCGATGGCGCCCGACAACGTCGAGCTGGGCCGCACGCTGGCCAGCTCGGCGATGGGCGTGATCGCCGGCGACGTCCGCCGCCGCGCGCTGGTGCCGTTGCGCGAGCTGCAGACGGCAATTAATTTACGGACGGCCAGCCACATCGGCCTCAACCTGGGCGCGCTGCAGCAGCGCAGCTTTGACTTCGTTTATCCGCAGCCCTGATGATGAAAATGTTCCGCAACTTCCTGCGCCGTACCGGTTTCCAACGACAGCTGACGATGATCGTGTCGGCCGCCATCCTGGGCCTGGCGGTGTTCTCCGCATTGATGAACTCGTGGGAAGCCAACGCCCGCATGCGCGACTACTTCATCGGCCAGGGCCAGCGCATCGCCGACAACCTGGCGCGCCAGAGCACGCTCGCGCTGCTGTTCCACTCGTCCGAAAACGCCCGCGACGTGGTCAATTCGACGCTGTCCTTCCCCGACGTGGCCGGCCTGCAGATCATGGACGCCAGGCGCACGGTGCTGCTGTCGAAGGTGCAGGACGGCGCCCGCCTCAACGACGCCGCGCTGGCAATCGCGGTGCCGGCGCACGCCGGCCTGGTCGGCGAGAACGCCGACGGCTGGATGTTTGCCGCGCCGGTGTACGGCGGCCAGAGCGAGGCGTCGCCGTTTGAGTTGCAGGAGCATCAGCAGCAACTGCTCGGCTATGTGCACGTGCAGATCGGCAAGGACACGCTGAAGCAGCTGACCTGGTCGCTGTTGCTGGGCAACCTGGCGCTGACGCTGTCGTTTGCCGTGGTGCTGCTGGTGCTGGGCCGCTTGCTGACACGCCACATGATCAATCCGCTCAACGCGCTGTCGACCTTGATGCGCCGCGCCGAATCCGGCGAATCGGGCATGCGCGCCGCGCCCGCCGGCCCGCGCGACCTGATCGAGATGGCGCACGCCTTCAACCAGATGATGAACGTGCTGGAACAGCGCGAGGCCGAGCTGAAGGAATCGCGCGACGCCGCCGTCAACATGGCGCAGATGAAGGCGCAGTTTGCCGCCACCGTCAGCCACGAGGTGCGTACGCCGCTCAACGGCGTGGTCGGCATGCTGGACATGCTGAAGGAAACCCGCTTGAACCAGCGCCAGCAGGAGTTCGTCGACGTCGCCTGGAACTCGTCGCGCACGCTGATCGCACTGATCAACAACATCCTCGACTTTTCCAAGATGGAAGCGGGCAAGCTGAAGCTGGAGGAAACCGAGTTCCACCTCGGCACGCTGATGGCCGAAGTGATGGAACTGGTGGCCCGCCCGGCCCAGCAAAAAGGCGTGGGCATAGGCTGGACCATCGCGCCGGACGTGCCCGAGCGCATCTGCGGCGACTCGCTGCGGCTGCGCCAGATCCTGATCAACCTGCTGGGCAACGCCGTCAAGTTCACCGAGCACGGCGAGGTGGCGGTCAGCGTCGCGCTGGCGCCGGTCGGCGACACGGAATTCGGCCTGTCGTTCGAAGTGCGCGACACCGGCATCGGCATGAGCGAGGAAGTGCGCCGCCACCTGTTCGAAGCCTATGTGCAGCCGGATCCGACCACCACGCGCCGCTACGGCGGCACCGGCCTCGGCCTGGCGATCTGCAAACAGCTGGCCGAGCTGCTGGGCGGCCAGATCGGCGTGCACAGCGTGCTGGGCAGCGGCACCACCTTCACCTTCTCGATCCGCTGCCGTCCGGCGCCCGAGCAGGATGGCGCGCCGGCCGCATTGCCGGCGCCGGCGCCGGCCTCGCTGCCGGAGCGCCAGTTCCGCGTGCTGGTGGCCGAGGACAACCGCACCAACCAGATGGTGGCCGCCGGCATGCTGGCGATGAACGGCTGCGTCTGCGAATTCGCCGCCGACGGCGTCGAGGCCGTGCGCGCCGCGCAGCGCGAGCGCTTCGACCTGATCCTGATGGATTGCAGCATGCCGGAAATGGACGGCTACGAAGCCACCGCCCACATCCGCCTGGCCGAACTGGCGCTGGGCCGGCGCACGCCGCTGGTGGCGATGACCGCCAACACCCAGGTCGGCGACGCAGAGAAATGCCTGGCCGCCGGCATGGACGATTACCTGGCCAAGCCGATCACGCTGGTCGAGCTGCGCCGCAAGCTGGAGAAATGGCTGCCGCACACCGGCCTGCTGGCCACGCCGGGCCACGCCGCAGCCATGCCGGCGCCGGCCCTGCCCTCGGCGCCGGCATCGGCGTCGCCCCCATCGCCAACGTCGGCCGGCCCGGGTCCGGTCGACCAAGCCGTGTTCGACAAGCTGCGCGAAGTGCTGGGCGACACCCTGCCCCACGCCATCACGCCCTACCTGGAAGACACGCCGGCCTGCCTGGACGAGCTGGAACACGCGGTCCACGCCAACGACATGGACACCGCGCGCATGCGCGCCCACGCGCTGAAAGGCTCGTCGAGCAACTTCGGCGCCGACACGCTGGCCGGCCTGGCGTTCCAGGCCGAACAGTTCGCCGCCGCGCGCGAGCCGGCGCAGATCGTGCCGCTGCTGGCGCCTTTGCGCGCCCACTACGACACGCTGGCCGCCTTCCTGTACGGCGAAATCAGCGGCGTCCACGCCGAAGCGCCGGCCGTCGGCGACGACACCCCGCAGGTGCTGGTGGTCGACGACGACCGCAGCACCCGCAGCACCCTGCGCCACACCCTGCAGCGCGACGGCTTCCGCGTCGAGGAGGCGGCCGACGGCGCGCAGGCGCTGGCGATGCTGGCGCGCTTCCAGCCGGACGTGATCCTGATGGACGCGATGATGCCGGTGATGGACGGCTTCACCGCCTGCGCCCGCATGCAGGAACTGCCGAACGCCGCCGACATCCCGGTGCTGATGATCACCGCGCTGCAGGACAACTCGTCGGTCGAGCGCGCCTTCGCCGCCGGCGCCAGCGACTACATCCCGAAACCGATCCACTACGCCGTGCTGTCGCAGCGGGTGCGCCGCATCATCGAAGCCAACCGGGCGGAAAAGCGCATCCGCCACCTGGCCTACAACGACGTGCTGACCAACCTGCCCAACCGCACCCTGTTCTTCGAGCTGCTGGGCAAGAGCATCGAGCAGGCCGGCCACGACGGCCGCCAGGTCGCCGTGCTGTTCATGGACCTGGACCGCTTCAAGTACGTCAACGACAACCTCGGCCACCACGTCGGCGACCGCCTGCTGCAGGCCGTGGCCAAGCGCGTGCGCACCGCCGTGCGCGGCGACGACACCGTGGCCCGCCTCGGCGGCGACGAATTCACCGTCGTCCTCAACGAGCTGGACAACCCGGCCTCGGCGGCCACCGCGGCCCACAACATCGTGCGCACCTTGTCGGCGCCGTTCCCGATCGACGGCCACGACATCTTCGTCACCGCCAGCGTCGGCATCGCCATGTACCCCCACGACGGCGGCGACGTCGCCACGCTGGTCAAGCACGCCGACAGCGCCATGTACCGCGCCAAGCGCACCAACACCGGCTTCCAGTTCTACGAGTCGTCGATGGAGCACTCGATTTCCGAGCACGTGCGGCTGGAGAGCGACCTGCGCCGCGCGCTGGAACAGCAGCACCAGCTGGAAGTGCACTACCAGCCGCAGGCCTGCCTGACCACCGGCCGCATCATCGGCATGGAGGCGCTGGTGCGCTGGCGCCACCCGACCCGCGGCATGATCGCGCCGGTGGACTTCATCCCGCTGGCCGAGGAAACCGGCCTGATCAATCCGCTCGGCGACTGGGTGCTGCGCACCGCCTGCGCCCAGCTGCAGCAGTTCGTCCGCGCCGGCCTGCCGCCGCTGCGGGTGGCGGTCAACCTGTCGGTGCGCCAGCTGCTGCAGAAGGACTTCGCCGCCTCGGTCGAGGCGGTGCTGGCCGACACCGGCCTGGCGCCGGACCTGCTGGAGCTGGAGATCACCGAGAGCACACTGATGGAAAACGCGCAGGACACGCTGGCCGCGCTGCACCGCCTGCACTCGCTGGGCGTGCGGCTGTCGATCGACGACTTCGGCACCGGCTATTCCTCGCTGTCCTACCTGAAGCGCTTCCCGGTCGACATCATCAAGATCGACCGTTCCTTCGTGCGCGACGTGCCGCAGGACGCCGACGATGCCGCCATTGTCAGCGCTATCATCGCGCTGGCGCACAGCCTGCGGCTGGAGGTGGTGGCCGAGGGCGTGGAAACCGAGGCCCAGCTGAACTTCCTGCGCGGGCGCCAGTGCGACCTGATGCAGGGCTACCACCTGAGCCCGGCGATCCCGGCCGAGCAGTTCGCCGCCCTGGTCAGCCGGCACGAGACCGCCCGCCTGGGCGCCTGAGGCGTCGCGCCGGCGGCGGCGCTTCCGGTCGTTTTCCGGTCGTTTTCCGGTAAACTTGCTACGCAATTTCCCGCGCAATTACCCCCATTTCCCCGGGCCCAGGCCGGAAGCAAGCGCTTCCGGCTTTTTTTCGTCCGTTGTAAAGCGCACAGAATATTTTCATAAATTCTCACCAAATCTAACACTTTGCCATATTTTTAAGCTATGATCTCGCACTGCAACAATTATTGTTTAATCACAATGTGTGTTGCCAGCCTGCTAGTTAAGATATCGGCTTAGCCCACAAGCCGCGTTGCCCATTTTAGGAACCCGTAATGTTTGATAATGTCGAATTTGACCGACAGGAGCAGTCACGCCCTGTAGTTGCCACCACCGCCGCAGCTAACGCTAACATCGCCATGGACATGGCCGACCTGCTGGTCGCCTATCTCGAGCAGCTGGGGGTGGACTACATCTTCGGCGTGCCCGGCGGCGCCATCGAGCCGCTGTACAACGCCATCGCCCGCCACCAGCGCAACGGCGGCAACCTGAGCCAGATCGTCGCCCGCAACGAAGCCGGCGCCGCCTTCATGGCCGACGGCTATGCGCGCGAAACCGGCAAGCTCGGCGTCTGCATGTCCACCTCCGGCCCCGGCGCCACCAACATGCTGACGGCGGTCGCCACCTCGCACGCCAACGGCATTCCGGTGCTGGTCATCACGGCCCAGCCCAACCTGCCCTCGTTCGGCAAGACCGGGCTGCAGGAATCGTCGTGCACCGGCGTCGACGTGCTGGCCATGTTCAGCCACTGCACCCGCTACAACACCTTGGTGTCGCACCCGGACCAGCTGGAATGGAAGCTGGTCACCGCCCTGCAGCACGCCAGCCACAACACGCCGGGCCCGGTGCACCTGAGCGTGCCGTCGGACGTGTTCCGCGCGCCGAGCAAGCAGCGCACGCCGAGCTACGACCTGTCGGCGCTGCAGAGCCCGGCCGGCCTGATCGACCACGCGGCCATCGACAAGCTGCGCG
Organism: Duganella sp. LjRoot269; assembly: GCF_964254095.1. Taxonomy (NCBI): domain Bacteria; kingdom Pseudomonadati; phylum Pseudomonadota; class Betaproteobacteria; order Burkholderiales; family Oxalobacteraceae; genus Duganella; species Duganella sp. LjRoot269. Next base: position 4,307,883 of record NZ_CAXUSL020000001.1, read on the forward strand.
CGCTGCTGGCCAAGGCGCGCAACGTGGTGATGCTGATCGGCGGCGGTTGCGGCGATTCCATCCATTCCATCCTGCAGTTCGCCGACCTCGAAGGCGCCACCTTCATCGCCACCACCGACGGCAAGGGCCTGGTCAATCCGCGCCACCCGCTGTATCGCGGCACCTTCGGCTTCGGCGGCCACGCCACGGCCGACGCCGCGCTGCGCGATCCGTCGGTCGACCTGATCCTGGCGGCCGGCTGCAGCATGGGCGAATGGGACACCGGCGGCTGGAGCGACAGCCTGCTCAACAACCGCCTGGTCCACATCGGCAACACCGAAGAGCACCTGTCGCGTACGCCGATGGCCGGCCTGCACGTGCGCGGCGCGCTGGCGACCGTGTTCAGCCGCCTGGTCGACGGCATCGTCGGCGACGAGCAGGCGCTGGCCGCGATGACGCCGGACCATGCCGCCAGGCTGGGCAAGGCGTGCTACGCCCGCGCGCGGCGCATCGCCAAGCGCGAACAGAGCAACCTGCAGTGGGATCCGGCCTCGATCATGGCCGACGAGGTCGCCTTCGACAGCGACGCCGTGCCGCTCAAGCCGCAGCGCCTGATGAAGGAGCTGGGCAGCCTGTTCCCGCACGGCACCCGCTTCCTGGCCGATGCCGGCAGCAGCGCCGCCTGGGCCATTCACTACCTGCAGCCGCGCGACCGCCGCCTTGGCGAGCGCCGCACCGGCTGCGGCGACCGTCCGCGCGAACTGGGCAAGCGCCAGAGCAGCGGCGGCTGGCTGCGGCTGACGTCGCACTTCGCGCCGATGGGCTGGGCCATCGGCGCGGCGGTCGGCACCGCGGCCGGCAATCCGACCGCGCCGGTGGTCTGCATCACCGGCGACGGCAGCATGCTGATGAGCGGCCAGGAATTGTCGGTGGCGGTGGCCGAGCAGCAGTGCGTGATCTTCGTCATCCTCAACGACGCCGCGCTGGGCATGGTCAAGCACGGCCAGCGCCTCGGCGGCGGCGAGCAGATCGCCCACGCGCTGCCGCAGACCGACTTTGCCGGGCTGTCGCGCGCGCTGGGAGGACGCGGCCACACCATCCGCTCGGCGGCCGACCTGCAGGCGCTCGACATCAAGGCCATCTGCAACTACCCGGGCCCGACGCTGCTGGACGTGCAGATCGATCCCGAAGCCATCCCGCCGATGGGCAGCCGCCTCAAGGTGCTGCTCAACGGCGGCGAATAAGGAGCGCGCCATGGCCAACGCCCCCGCGCCGTCACCCAAGGACCTGATCCACACCGCGATCTGGCAGGAAACCCCGGAGGCGGACAACCCCTTCGCCACCAACACCGCGCGCTGCCGCGGCTACGATGTGCACGGTGCAATGGTGGGCCAGGCCCGCTGGGTGCAGATGCTGTGGCTGCTGATGCGACCTGAACTGCCCACCGGCGCCGAGCTGGACGTGCTGGAAGCGCTGGCCGTGGCGCTGGCCAATCCCGGCCCGCGCGACCCGTCCGTGCATGCCGCCATGTGCGCCGGCGTCGGCGGTTCGCCCGCCGCGTCCGCGCTGATCGCCGCGCTGGCTGTGGGCGCGGGCCGCAACGGCGGCGCGCGCGAAGTGCACGACGCGATGACCATGTGGCGCCGCTGCGGCCCGGACCTGGCCGCATGGCAAGGCTACCTGGCCGCCAGCGCCGACGATCCGGTGGAGATTTTCCCCGACCGCGCTCACGTACCCGGCTTCGATGCGCATGGCGCGGGCACGCCGCTGTCCGTGCGCCAGTGCGCGGCGGCGCTGGCCGGCCTGGGCGCCGGTCCCGGTACCAGCTGGCTGCACGCCAACCTGGACCAGGCCGCCGCAGCCGTCGGCCTGCCGCTGTCCATGATCGGTCTGGCGGCCTGCGTGCTGCACGACCTGGGCTTCAGCCCGGATGAAGGAGAAATGCTGTGTCTGCTGTTGCGCCTGCCCGGCGCCGCCGCGCACGCGCTGGAGCAGCAGACCGTCGGCTTCAAGCAATTCCCGTTTTACCGGCTGGAGCTGGACCCGGCCGCCACGCCCAAGGAGGCCGCATGAAAGGCCCGCAACTCTTGCAGCACAACAGCGGCGTGCTGCGCACCAGCGTGGGCGCCGCCTTCCCCGGCAGCCACGCCGTCTATCGCGGCAAGAACCTGCACCGCGACCTGCAGCAGCTGGACTGGGTGGCGCTGTATGCCTACGGCGTGATTGGCCGCCACCTGGCGCCGGAGCAGCTGGAACTGGTGCAGGCGCTGTGGGTCAGTACCAGCTATCCGGACTCCCGGCTGTGGAACAACCGCGTCGCCGCGCTGGCGGGCAATGCGCGCAGCAGCGTCAACCTCGGCATGATCGCCGGCGTGGCCGTCTCCGAAGCCACGGTGTATGGCGGCAACGCCGCGCTGCGCTCGATGCGCTTTCTGCAGACCACGCTGGAACGCGTGCGCGCGGGCGAGGCGTTGGCCGATATCGTCTGGGGGGAAACGGCGCAGCGCCGCATCTACGGTTACGGCCGCCCCATCAATTCGACCGACGAGCGCCTGCCCGTCATCCTGGCCATCGCCGAACGCCTGGGCCTGCACCAGGGCGCGCATCTGGCGCTGGCCTTCGAAATTGAAAAAGTGTTGTTGACGCGCTACCAGCAGCTGCACATGAATTTCACCGCCCTGCACGCGGCGCTGGTGGCCGACATGGGCTTGTCCGTGCGCGAATACCAGTTGCTGCGGGTGCCGGTTTTCATGGGCGGCATGGCGCCGTGCGTGGCGGAAGCGACGGAAAAGCCGGAGGGCACGCTGTTCCCGACGCCGTGCGCCGCCGTGGCCTACGAGGGCCCCGCCGCACGGGCCTGGACCGGGCGGTAGTTACAGACTAGCAACAAGCTACCCAGATCGGCAGTTTTTTTGCCCAATACTGTGTTTCCTACGGCTACAATGGAAAAAACGACACATTTGGAGATCGGATGCCGAAGTCTTCCTACGCTTCCCATTTATGCCTGGCAGCCGCATTGACGCTGCCATCGGTGCAGGTCCTGGCGGGCCCGCCCCCCAGCGAAGAAGACGAGCTGAGCCTGGTCTACGGCAACAGCGACAGCGTCAGCATCGCCACCGGCAGCCTGCAGACGCTGCGGCGCGCGCCGGCCGTGGCGGCGGTCATCACCGCGGCCGACATCGCGGCCATGGGCTACAGCGACATGGACCAGGTGCTGGAAACGGTGGCCGGCATGCACATCAGCCGCAGCCCCAACAGCTACTCGTCGGTCTACGTGGTGCGCGGCATCTACAGCGGCCAGGGACCGCAGGTGCTGGTGCTGCAAAACGGCGTCCCGATCACCACTTTGTTTACCGGCAACAAGGGCAATCTGTGGGGCGGCTACCCGGTCGAACTGATCTCCCGCATCGAAGTCATCCGGGGACCCGGTTCGGCGCTGTACGGCTCCGACGCCTTTTCCGGCGTCATCAATATCATCACCAAGGGCGCGGCGGAGGCGGCGGGAACGGAACTCGGCGCCCGCGGCGGCTCTTTCGGCACCCGCGACGCGTGGGTGCAGCACGGCGGCAGCGCCGGCCCGTTCGAGATCCAGGCCTACCTGCGCGTGGGCGGCACCGACGGCTTCCACAGCACCGTGCAGGCCGACGCGCAAACCCGCAACGACAAACTGCTCGGCACCCACGCCAGCCTGGCGCCGGGCAGCGTCAACGTCGGCAACGACGCGATCGACGCCAACCTCGACATCGCCTACGGCAAGTGGCGCGCGCGCCTGAACTACAAGCTGCGCGACAACATGGGCTCCGGCGCCGGCATCGCCTCCGCGCTGGACCCGGTCGGCGAGGGCCGCGGCGAACGCTTTATCAGCAACCTGTCGTGGACCGACCCGCAGTTCAGCCGCGACTGGGGCGTGGGCTTCAGTCTCAACGGCCAGACGTATTCGCAACAGATACCCGAGCCCTACATCCTGCTGCCGGCCGGCCTGCGCTTTCCCACCGGCGTCTTCCCGAACGGCATGATCGGCGCGCCGGAGACCTGGGAGCGCAACTTCCGCAGCAGCGCCTACGCCGACTACAGCGGATTGGACCAGCACCATATCCGCATCGGCATCGGCCACGACGACCTGGACATGTACCGCACACGCGAGCGCCGCAACTTCACCTACGCGGTCAACGGCACGCCGATACCGCAGCCCACGCTGATGGATTTCTACGGCACCGAGTCGTTCCTGACGCCGCACCGGCGCCGCATCGACTACCTCTACCTGCAGGACGAATGGCACCTGGCCCAGGACTGGAACCTGACGGCGGGTGTCCGCCACGATCACTATTCCGATTTTGGCGGCACCACCAATCCGCGCCTGGCGCTGGTGTGGGACGCCAGCTTCGACCTGACCGCCAAGCTGCTGTACGGCCGCGCCTTCCGCGCGCCCGCCTTTAATGAAGCCTACAGCACCGCCAACCCAGTCGCGCTCGGCAATCCGGACCTCAAGCCGGAGACCAACGGCACGCTGGAGGCCGCGTTCGCCTGGCAGGCGGCGTCGGACGTGCAGGCCAACCTCACGCTGTACCGCTATTCGATGGGCAACATCATCCGCCTGGTGCCGCGCGCCATCGCCGGCACCGGCTTAATCTACGCCAACACCGGCAGCCAGACCGGCCACGGCGTCGAACTGGAAACCAGTTGGGCGGTCAACCGGGAACTGCGCCTGGTGGGCAACTATGCCTGGCAGCGTTCGACCGACAAGGCCACCGGCCTCGATGCCGGCTATGCGCCGCACAACCACCTGTACGGCCGCGCCGACTGGCAGGTCGGCAGCGGCTACGTGTTCAGCAGCCAGCTGAACTGGGTGGCGGGACGGGCCCGTCCCGCCGGCGACCTGCGCGCGCCGGTGGCCGACTACAGGACGCTGGACCTGACGCTGGCCACGCGCAACGGGCGCAACCAGTGGAATTTCTCGGCGGCGCTGCGCAACGCCTTCAACGCCGATGTGCGCGAACCGTCGCCGTCGCCGGGCCTGCAGCTGCCGTTCGACCTGCCGATGGCGCCGCGCGCGGTCTCGCTGCAGGCGTCATACAAGATGTAAGCGCGGCGGCGCTACTCCGCCAGCAGCTGCGCAAACTGGCGGGCGAACGCATGCACGTCGCCCGGCCAGCGCGCCGACAGGTAGTTGCCGTCGCGGACCACCCAGGCCGCGCGGTCGTCGCCGGCGGTGTCGCGCACCATGCCCGAGGTCTTCAGCAAATAATGCGGCGTGCCCGGCGGAACGTCGACGAAATCATCGGCGGACGCCAGCGCGCGCCGCACCTCCTGCTCAACACTCCTGTAGCCTGCGGGCTCGCCCTTGTCCTCGCCGTAAGTGCGGTAGTAGCCGGGGTCCCAGAAGCGGGCCAGGAAGCGCGTGACATTCCACGCGCTGCGCTCCAGCTTCCACGTCAGCGCGGTGGTCTTGCGGCCGTACAGCACCGAGCGCCGGGTCAGCGGCGACACCGAGCGCGCCGCCAGCAGCACGCCGTGGCAAACCGCCGCCACCGGCTTGCCGCCGTCGAAAAATCCGGCGACCAGCGCCTGCAAAGTCCGGTCTTCCAGATATGGCCGCATACCCTTGGCATGGCCGCCCGGCAGCAGCAGCGCATCGTAGTCGGCCACGCCGACGTCCCGGAACCGCTTCGGCCGCAGGAACTCCGCATCCTGTTCCAGCGCCGCATAGGCCTGGCGGCCGTCGCGGTTGGCCCGCAGCATCAGGCCGATCAGGCGCAACTTGCGCAGGCCGGGCAGCCAACCCCACGGATCCAGGCCCACGCCGCTGATCATCCTCGGATCGGCATGGCCGCGCGTGCCGTCGACGGTGGCGAACTCGATCCGGTGGCCGGCATCGCGCAAAATGCGCCAGCTGAGCGCGACCTCGGTCGGATCAAAGTCATGCAGTGGAATCGGAATCAGGATGCGGGAGGATTTATTCATAGCCCCCATTCTAGCAACGACACAACCGTCACAGCGTGCGCAGGAAGGCCACCAGGTCGGACTTCTCCTGCGTATTCAGGTGCGTTTCCAGCACCAGGTTGAAGAATTCCACCGTGTCCTCCAGGGTCAGCAGCCTGCCGTCGTGCAGATAGGGCGGCGATTCCTTGATGCCGCGCAGCTGGAGGGTCTTGATCGGGCCGTCGCCGACCGCCTTGATGCCGTTGATGGTCTGCGGTTTGAAGAAGCGCTCGGTCCTCAGATTGTGCATCAGGTTATCCGAAAAATACGGCGGCGCGTGGCAGCTGATGCATTGCCCCTTGCCGTTGAACACGGCCTGCCCGCGCAGCTCGGCCGCCGTGGCCAGCCTGGGATCGAGCTTGCCGGTCACCGTCAGCTTGGGCGCCGGCGGGAAATCCAGCAGCTCCTGGAATTCCGCCATGAAGTGCACCTGGCTGCCGCGCTCCAGCGGATTGACGCCCTTCTTGGTGGCGATCACCGGATCGCCGTCGAAATACGCCGCGCGTTGCTCGAACTCGGTGAAATCCTCCACCGTCTTCAGCGCCCGCTGCGAGCCGAACAGCCGCTGCACGTTCACGCCGCGCAGGCTGGGCGTATCGATGCGATGACGCAGCTCCTGCGGCCTGGCGTCGCCGGCCAGGTGCGTGGCGCCGTTGCTGTGGCCGTTGGCGTGGCAATCGAAACAGGTCACGCCCCGGCTGGGCCGCTCGGTGCGCCGGTCCTCGGTCTGGTTGAACTGTTGCTGCGGGAACGGCGTCAGCAGCAGGCGCAGGCCTTCCAGCTGCTTGGGATTGAGCACGCCGTTGAACATCTGGTGGAAGTTGTCGATGGTCAGCAGCTTGCCTTGCGAGACGTCGCCCATTTCCGGATGCGTGGTCAGGAAAATCGGCGCCGGGAACTCGGGCAGGAAATGGTCCGGCAGGTCGAAATCAAGGTCGAAGCGCTTCAAGGTGCGCGCCTCCTGGCGCTGGATCTCGTCGATCTCGAACTGCGGAAACAGCATGCCGCCTTCGGCCTGGTTGGGATGCGGCAGCGGCAGGAAGCCGGCCGGGAACAGGTTGCGCTCGCGGATCTCGTTCGGACTCAGCGCGGCCAGCTGCTCCCAGCTCAAGCCCTTGGCTAGGCGCACCCGCACGCCCTCCTGCACCGGTTTGCCGCGAAACATGGTCACGCCAGGCGCCGGCCGGCTGGCCAGGTCGTAGCGGGCCGCCAGCAGGTCGAGCTGGCGCTGCATGATGGCCGCGCGCGCCGCCTGCATGCGCGCCATCGTCACGGCGAAGTCCTCGGTGATGTCGACCTTGGCGTAGCTGGTCGGATGGCCCGGCTGGGCCGGTGGCGGCAGCGGCTGCGCCACCTGGGCCTGCACCGGCGGCAACGACGCGATCGCGATGGCGGCCGCAATCACGGCCGCCCCGCAGAGGAACGATTTCGGCGTTTTCATAACGGCCTCCTTTGGTTGAACGCATCGTTCATTAGATCAAAGGAGGTCGGCGCCGCCCTTGCGGCGGCGCAAGGCGCGGCCGGGTCAGGCTGCGCGCGGCAGCGACTGGAGTTGCAGCGCCGGCCGCGCGGGGCGTTGCCGGCCGGCGGGCAAGCGGCTGATGCTGGCGCGGCTGTCCCACTGGTCGGCGTCGATCTTGAACGAACCGACCAGCTCGGCCAGCTCCCTGGCCTGCTCCTGCATGGCGTCGGCCGCGGCGGCGGCCTCCTCCACCAGCGCGGCGTTTTGCTGGGTGACGTCGTCCATGTCGCCGATGGCCACGTTGACCAGCTCGATGCCGTGCTCCTGCTCGGCGCTGGCCGTGCTGATCGCCGACATGATGGTGGTCACCTTTTCCACGCTGGACACGATCTCGTCCATCGTCGCGCCGGCCGCCTGCGCCAGTTCGCTGCCGCTGGCGATGCGCTCGGCCGAATCGTTGATCAGCTTCTTGATTTCCTTGGCCGCGCCGGCCGAGCGCTGGGCCAGGTTGCGCACCTCGGACGCCACCACCGCGAAACCGCGCCCCTGCTCGCCGGCCCGGGCCGCTTCGACCGCCGCGTTCAGCGCCAGGATATTGGTCTGAAAGGCGATGCCGTCGATGACCGCGATGATGTCGACGATCTTGTGCGCGTAGTCATTGATGCTGTCCATGGTCGCCACCACCTCCGACACCACCTTGCCGCCCTTGCCCGCCACCGCCGAGGCCGACAGCGCCAGCTGGTTGGCCTGGCGCGCGTTGCCGCTGTTCTGCCGTACCGCCGACGTCAGTTCCGCCATCGCCGATGCGGTTTCCTCCAGCGCGCCGGCCTGGTGCTCGGTGCGGCGCGACAAGTCCATATTGCCGTTGGCGATCTCGCGCGACGCCGAATCGATGGCCACCGCGCCGTCGCGCACCCGGCCCACGGTGTCGGCCAGGCGGCTGGTCATATGGCTGAGCGCATCGAACAGCTGGCCGATCTCGTCGCTGCGGCCGTGCTGGATCGCCACGTGCAATTCGCCCGCCGCCACCTGCTCGGCCAAGGTCACCGCCTGCGTCAACGGCCGCACGATGCTGCGCGTCAGCAGCAGCGCCAGCACCGCGCCCAGTCCCAGGGTCGCCAGGCCGAGGCCGATCAGCAGCGCGCGGCTGCGCTGGAACTGGCTGGCCGACTGCTGCGCCAGCGCCTTCGCTTCCTGGCTCTGGTAGCTCAGCAGCTTGCCCAGCGCGCCGGTATAGCCCTGGAACACGGCCGGCATCTTGTTGTCCAGCAGCTCGCCCACTTCCTGCACGCGGCCGCTGTCCTTCATCTTGAACAGTTCGGCGCGCAGGCCCAGGTAGGCCGACTTCTTGCCGGTCACCGCGCGCAGCAATGCGGCCTCGTCGGCGTCGGCCGGCATCGCCAGCAGCCTGGTTTCCATCGCCGCGGCGGCTTTCTCGCCGGCGGCCAGCTGCGCCTGGAAGATGTCGGCCACCTCCAGGCTGTCGCTGCGGGCGATTGAAATCGCCCGCAAGCCGTTCAGCTCGGTCATGCCCAGCAGGTCGGAGGTCAGCTGCTGCCTGGCCAGCTTGTCGTTGACCAGGTTGGACGCCGTGTCGTTGGCCGACTGCAGGCTCCACAGCGACACGCCGGACATGCAGGCCATCACCAACAGCAGGATGGCAAACGAGGCCACCACGCGGGCGCCGGTATTCAGATTGGGGGTTTTCATGGCATTCATATAAGAGAGGTGCACGCAACACAAGATGAGACTCAATATACTCACCAATTGTTACGGGGCCATTACCGTACGGAAACTAAATGTGCACAGACTGATAACATTCTTTTCTTTTGGTTAAGCTGTAATCAGGCGGTAATAATTTCCCGGTAGCATTGCCGGCATTGTTGTCATCCAAAGGTTACAGGTCATGGAGTTCAATGCCTCGCGTTTGCACCTGCCCCGATTCCGCCTCTCCATCGCCGCCGACCTGTGCGTGGAAACGGTGTCGGTGCCGTCCGACACCAGCAATTTCATGGTGCTGGAATTGTTCACCGAGCGCCGTGATCTGATGAGTCTGCCGGTGATCGATGGCGAGCGCCCGATCGGCCTGATCAGCCGCAACATCTTCATGTCGCAGATGTCCAAGCCCTTTTATCACGAGCTGTACGGCAAGAAAAGCTGCATCGCCTTCATGGACAAGGAACCGCTGATCGTCGACGCCGCGATGAGCATCGAGCAGCTGACCTTTCGCGCCGTCGAATCGGGCGAGAAGGCGCTGGCCGACGGCTTCATCGTCACCCGCGAAGGCAGCCTGGCCGGCGTCGGCTTCGGCCTGCAGCTGATGAACGTGGTGGCCAATATGCAGGCCGAGAAGAACCGCCAGATCATGCACAGCATCGACTACGCCAGCGTGATCCAGCGCTCGCTGCTGCGCCCCTCCGATCTGGCGCTGAACGAGGCGCTGGACGACGCCCACCTGGAATGGCAGCCGCGCGACGTCGTCGGCGGCGATTTCTATCACTTCGCCCGCTATCCGGACGGCTGGTTCGCCGCCATCGCCGACTGCACCGGCCACGGCGTGCCGGGCGCCTTCATGACCCTGATTTCATCGTCTACCCTGGCGCAGGCCTTGCAACAGCTGGGGCCCCGCGATCCGGCCGCGCTGATCGGCGAAGTCAATCGCGGCGTCAAGAGCATGCTGGGCCAGATCGAAAGCGGCGCCGCCGAATCCAACGACGGCATGGACGCCGCCTTCCTGTGGTTCGACAACGCCAGCCGCCGGCTGCATTTCGCCGGCGCCAAACTGGCGCTGTACCAGCTCGATCCCGACCAGCAGGCGGTGCAGACGGTGGACGGCGAGCGCATGGGCGTCGGCTACGTCGACACGCCGCTGGATCACAGCTGGACCAACAAGACCATCGCCATCGCCGAAGGCAGCCTGCTGTTCCTGACCACGGACGGCCTGATCGACCAGATCGGCGGCAGCAAGGAGATCGCCTACGGCAAGCGCCGCATGCGCGACGTGCTGCTGGCCCAGCGCACCCAGTGCGCGCGCCACGTCAGCCAGGCCATGCTGGACGACTACCAGGCCTGGCAGGGCGAGCAGCCGCGCCGCGACGACCTGACCTTTTTCTGTTTCCGCCCTTAGTCCATCAGGAGCACGATTTGCTGTACGAAGAATTCAACGATTTCTGGGACGTGGCGCGCAAGCGCCACATCATCTTTTTCTACGTGGGCTATTTTTCGCAGCACGTGGTGGCGGCCATTTCCGAAACCATCAAGGCGCGCCTGGACACGGCCGGCGCCGCCGGGCCGACGCGCCGGCGCATCTTCTCGTCCTTCGTCGAAATGTCGCAGAACATCATGCACTACTCGTCGGACACCTTGACGCCGCACGAGCAAAGCGACAACCAGATGCGCCGCGGCTCGTTCTGCATCGGCATGAAGGACGACAGCTTCTTCCTGCTGTGCGCCAACCCGGTCGCCAGCGCCAACGTGGGGCTGATCCGCGACCGCCTCGAACCGCTGCACACGATGACCATGGACGAGATCAAGTCCGCCTATAAAAAAGCGCTGCGCGACGAAACGCCGGCCGACAGCAAGGGCGCCGGCCTGGGCTTCCTGACCATGGCGCGCGACGCCAGCGAACCGCTGGAGTTCGAGTTCGTCCAGGAAGCGCACAACCCCGGTACCACGGTGTTCTGCATCAAAGCGATAATCTAGAAAGTACTGGAACAGTTATGGAACCACTATTCATCGGCGCCTCGCCAACCTCGCCGGAGATCGACTTCCGCTTCGACCAGCACACGCTGTCGATCAAGGGCGAATCCTATCCGGAAAACGCCGCCGCCTTCTATGGCCCGCTGATCGCCCGCGTGCAGGCCTTCCTCGACGGCTGCAAGGACAGCAGCATCACCGTCAACGTCTCGCTGGCCTACTTCAACAGCTCCAGCACCAAGATGCTGTTCGCCTTCTTCGATGCGTTGAACAAGGCCGCCATCGCCGGCAACCACGTGCGCCTGAACTGGTACCACGACGAGGACGACGACACCATCCTCGAATTCGGCCAGGAACTGCGGGACGATTTCGACGCCCTCGACTTCCACGATCACGCGGTGAGCAACTGATGATGACCATCCCGGGCCGCGAAGAAGCCGACCTGTTCGCGCTGGAAAGCGCGGCCTTGGCCAACGCCAGGGCGGCCCACGCCGATCCGCAAGCCGACGCGCGCGCGGCGCTGTCCGAGATGATCGTCCACTACGAGCGCCTGATGCGCGAGAGCCGCCGCCTGATACGCCGCAGCGACCGCGCCGAGCTGGATATGAACCAGATGAACCGCCAGCTGCACGAACTGGCGCAGCAGCTGGAATACCGCGCCACCCACGATCCGCTGACCGGGGCGCTGAACCGCGCCGCCGTCATCGAGCAGGCCACCGGCTGCCTGCAGCGCGGCGACATGGCGCTGATCGTGCTCGACATCGATCACTTCAAGTGGGTCAACGACGACTTCGGCCACCCGGCCGGCGACGCCGTGATCCAGACGGTGGTCTCCTGCCTGCAGGCGCTGCTCGGCCCCGAGGTGGCGATAGGCCGCGTCGGCGGTGAGGAATTCTCGGTGGTATGGCCGACCAGCTCCGCCGACGAGGCGAAGGCCGTGGCGGCATCGGTCTGCGACGCCATCGCCGACCAGGTGTTCGCGCCCCCGATCAACCGCCAGATCACCGCCAGCGTCGGCGTCAGCTGGAACCCCGCCGGCACCAGCTTCGAACTGGCTTACGGCCGCGCCGACGAAGCGCTATACGCCGCCAAGCGCGCCGGCCGCAATTGCGTGAAACTGCACTGCCAGCTGCCGCCGGCATGCGCCCCGGCTAAGGAACCGGCGTAAGCGGCGGCTGGCCGCTGAAATAGGCGCGCAGGTTGTCCACCACCAGTTGTCCCATCGCGTGGCGCGTCTCCACGGTCAGGCTGCCGACGTGCGGCGCCAGCACCGTGTTGTCCAGTTCACGCAGCGCCGCCGGCACATGCGGCTCGTTGTCGAACACGTCCAGTGCCGCCATGCCCAGCGTGCCCTCCTCCAGCGCCGTGATCAGCGCCGCCTGGTCGACCAGGGAGCCGCGCGCGATGTTCACCAGCGTTCCCTCCGGTCCCAGCGCCGCCAGCACTTCGGCGTTCACCGCATGCCGGGTGGCCGCGCCGCCCGGTGCGCACACCACCAGGTAGTCGCTGGCCTGCGCCAGCTCCAGCAACGAAGCGCAACGCTCCACCGCCGCGCCTTCGATCACGCGCGGCTGGAAATACATGGTCCGCATGCCGAACGCGGATGCCCGCGCCGCCACCGCCTGCCCGATGCGGCCGAAGCCGAACACGCCGCATACCTTGCCGCGCAGTGCCCGCGTCGGCGCCAGCGGCATGCCGCGTTCCCACGCACCGCTGCGCACATGGCGGTCCAGCGCCGGCAGCCGCCGCGCCGCCGCCAGCAGCAGCGTCAGTGCCAGATCCGCCACATCCTCGGTCAGCACACCGGGAGTATTGGTAACAAAAATACCACGCGCGCGGGTCACGTCCAGCGCCACCGCGTCGACGCCGATGCCGTTGACGGCGACGATTTCCAGCCGCGGCAACTGCTCCAGCAGCGCGGGGCCGATGCCGATCACGCCGGTGGTCAGCACGCCGCGCACCCCGGGCGCCACGCCGGCAAGCCAGTCCGGCTGGGCCTCGCAGGGCTGGCGCCACAGATGATGACAGTGAAAATGCCGCTCCAGCTGGGCCATGACGTCGGCCGACGGGCTGGCCGCCAGCACCAGCAATTCTGGTTTCATATTGATATCTTTATCCATTTGTCGATTGTACAAGCACCACGGCGATCCCGTTGCTTTGCATGGACTTTCTGTCGCCGATTCCGTATGCTGGAAGCTACCTTCCGGAGTGCGCCCCGATTTGAACATTCACGCCCTCACACCGCATGTCTGTACAAGCGCCCGGCGCTGGCTGGCGGCCGCGCTGGCGTGCTGGCTGCTCGCTTGCGGTTATGCCGCCGCCAGTCCGGAACGCTGGGGCAAGCTGGCCACGCCGCTGTTCGAGCACCTGGGCCTGGAACAGGGCCTGCCCAATCCCGTCGGCATGGCGCTGGCGCAGGACGGCGACGGCTTTATCTGGATCGGCACCCAGGCCGGCCTGGCGCGCTGGGACGGTTACCATATGCGCAGCTTCCGCCACGATGCCGGCGTCTCCACCTCGCTCCCCGGCGATTTCATCCAGGCCCTGCACGCCGACGCGCGCGGCCGCCTGTGGATAGGCACCGCCGCTTCCGGCCTGGCCATGTTCGACCGGCACAACGAGCACTTCGTCCGCGTCAACGATGAGTTGAGCCGGGGCGCCGTCAGCGCGATCGCCAGCGACGCCAGGGGCAACCTGTGGGTGGGCACGTCGTCCGGCCTCAAATACTACGACGCGATCCAGGGCACGGTACGGCGCTACACCCACGAGGAATATCCGGGACTGCCCGACAACCAGATCCGCGCGCTGCTGATGGACCGCGCCGGCAATCTGTGGATAGGCTCCGGCACCGGCCTGTCGCGCCTGAAGGCCGGCGCCGAGCCGCTCTCCCCCACCATCGCCACCGTCGCCATCGCCGCCGAGGGTCATGGCGGCTGGAGCGACACCGTGATGTCGCTGGGTGAAAACAGCCGCGGCCAGATCGCCTTCGGCACGCTGAAAAGCGGCATCGGCGTGGTCGACGCCGATGCCGACAGCGGCCGCATCGTCGGCATCAAGGGCGTCAGGGATCCGCAGGCCAACATGGTGCTGGCCGTGACGGAGACCGTGCCAGGCACCTGGTGGGCCACCACCTACGGCGGCGGCGTCGTCGAATATATCCCCGCCAGCGGCCAGGGCAGCCGCATCCTGCACCAGCCGGCCGTGTCGTTCAGCCTCAGTAACGACCGCACCGCCGCCCTGCTGCGCGACCGCAGCGGCATGGTGTGGGTGACCACGGAGCGCGGCGTCGACATCTACGATCCGCACAGCGAGAGCATCGATTCCGTTTTTGGCGGTGAAGGCGCGCAGGAGTCGGCCGTCAGCGCGTTGATGAACGACCAGCACGGCCAGGTCTGGATCGCGCTGGCCGACCAGGGCATCGACATCGTGCTCCCCGACGGCAGCCGCCGCGCCGCGCTGCGGCCCGACCCCTCCCAGCCGGAAAGGGCGCTGCCGAACCGCATGGTGCTGGCGCTGGCCGAAGCCGATCCCGGCGAGGCATGGATCGGCACCCAGCTTGGCCTCTACCGCACTTCCGGCAAGGCGCACAGCGTCAGGCGCGTGGCTCTGCCGCAGGCCAACAACCCGTATCCGCGCATCGGCACCATCCTGCTGCGCAAGGGCGAGCTGTGGCTGGGCACTTTCGAAGGGCTGCTGCGCTACGATCCTGCCGCCGGCACCATTCAGCGCTACGTCCAGGGCCCCGCCGAAAGCGGCGGCCTGACCGACAACCGCATCCACGCCGTCATCACCGACGCCGACGGCACGCTGTGGGTGGCCACCCGCAACGGCTTGAACCGGCTCGATCCGGACACCGGCAAGGTCGAACAGATCCGCGCCAATCCCGGCCTGCCCGGCGCGCTGTCGGAGCCGGTGATCAGTTCCCTGGTGCTCGACACGCGCGGCCGGCTGTGGGTCGGCACCTACGGCGGCGGCATCTGCGTGATGACGGGGCGCGATCCGCGCGGCGTGCCGCAGTTCGAACGCATCGGCATGGCCGACGGGCTGACCGCCGGCACCATCATGTCGCTGCAGGCGGACCCGGTGGGCCGGATCTGGGCCGCCACCTCGGACAGCATCGCCGTGATCGACGCCGGCACGCTCAAGGCGCGCGCGCTGACCCGCGCCGACGGCCTGGCCTTCCGCACCTTCTTCATCGGCGCCAGCACCGTCACGGCGGAACGCGACCTGGTGTTCGGCGCCACCTCCGGCATGGCGGTGGTCTATCCCGGCCGCCTGAACGACTGGGGCTACCGTCCGCCGCTGGTCATCAGCGCGGTGCGGCTGGACCAGCACGTGCTCACGCCGGACCAGCTGGACAACCAGCAGGGACCGACGCTGACGCTGCATCCGCACAACCAGAGCTTCGAGGTGGAGCTGGCGGCGCTGGACTACTCGGCGCCGCAGCGCAACCGCTACGCCTATATGCTGGAAGGCTACGACAGCCAATGGGTGGAGACCGACGCCAGCCGCCGGATCGCCAGCTACAACCGTCTGCCGCCGGGCAGCTATCTGCTGCGCCTGCGCGGCAGCAACCGCGAAGGCTTGTGGAACGCCGCCGAGCTGTCGCTGCGGGTGGTGGTGCTGCCGGCATGGCACCAGACCTGGTGGGCCTATGCCGGCTACTTCCTGGCCGCCTGCGCGCTGACCTGGGCGCTGGTGCGCTGGCGCGTGCGGCAGCTGCACCGCACCGGCATCGCATTGCAAGCGCTGGTGTATTCGCGCACGCAGCACCTGGAAAAACTCAACGCCATCGTCAAGTCGATCAACGAGCAGCTCGATTTCGACGCGCTGCTGCACACCATCCTGCACGAATCGACCGTCATCAAGGGCGTCGATACGGCGCTGGCGCTGGTGCGCGAAGCCGGCACCGAAACCCTGAGCCTGCGCGCGGCCTGGGGCCGCATCGACGCCGCATCCGACGCCTACCGCATCGACCTGCGCCAGGCCGAGCTGCGCTACGCTCCGCCCGACTGCGTGATCGCGCCCGACATCTTCGAAGTCCATCACAAGCAATCGCTGCCGGGAGACGTGTGCGCGCTGCTGGCGGTGCGCGTGGTGATCGACGGCCAGGTCGAAGGCTATCTGATTTTCGAAAACTACCAATACCAGGCCAGCTTCGAGGCCAGCGATCTCGATCTGCTGAAGGCGCTGAAGGAACCCTTCGTCTCGGCCTACCAGAAGGCGCGCGCGCTGCGCATGATCGAGCAGGCGCGCGCCAACGCCGAAGCGGCCACCCGCGCCAAGAGCGAGTTCCTGGCCAATATCAGCCACGAGATCCGCACTCCGATGAACGCCATCCTCGGCTTCGCCGGCCTCGGCACCCACCTCGACCTGCCGCCGCAGCCGCTGGACTACTTCCGCAAGATCGGCCGCGCCGGCCAGAGCCTGCTGGAGATCATCAACGACGTGCTGGACTTCTCCAAGATCGAGTCGGGCAAGCTGGAACTGGAGGCGCTGCCCTTCGACCTGCCCGACACGCTCAACCAGCTGGCCGACCTGTTCTCGTGGCGCGCCGCCGAGCGCGGACTGGAGCTGGTGATCTGGGCCGCGCCGGACGTGCCGTCCAACCTGCTGGGTGATCCGCTGCGCCTGAGCCAGATCCTGGTCAACCTGGTCGGCAACGCGCTCAAGTTCACCGCGCGCGGCCACATCGAGCTGCGCGTGGAACTGGACAACGCCGACGGCCTCGACCTGATCGACGGCGGCGACGGCCAGATCGGCGTGCGCTTCACCGTCGAGGACAGCGGCCTCGGTATCAGCCAGGAGCAGCAGGAGCGCCTGTTCCAGGCCTTCGCCCAGGCCGACGCCAGCACCACGCGGCTGTACGGCGGCACCGGTCTCGGACTGGCGATCTCGCAGCAACTGGTGCGCAAGATGGGCAGCGTGATCCAGGTCGACAGCGAACCCGGTGTCGGCAGCAGCTTCAGCTTCACCGTGCGGCTGCAGCCCGCCGCAGACCAGAGTCCGCGCCTGCCGTCGCTGCCGTCCGCCGTGCACGGCAAGCGCGTGCTGGTGGTGGACGACAGCGAAGCGGCCCGTCACATGATGCGGATCCAGCTGGCCAGCCTGGGACTGAGGGTGCGCACCGTGGCGTCGGGCGCGGCGGCGCTGGCGGCGCTGCAGTTCGATCAGTACGACCTGCTGATGATGGACGCCGACATGCCGGACATGGACGGCATCGAAACGCTGCGCCGCATCGCGCAGCTCAGTGAGCAAGACAGTGAGCAGAACGGCGGACAGCCGCCGCCGGCGGTGCTGATGGTGACCGCCTATGCGCGCGAGCACAACGCGCAGGCCGCCGAACAAAGCCGCGTCATGCCCTTCCTCGACAAGCCGGCCAATCCCTATCTGCTGCGCACCGCGCTGCTGTCCGCGCTGGGGCTCGATGCCGGCCAGCCGGCCGTCAAGATACCGGCGGCGCCGTCGCTGGCGGTGCAGCGCATCCGCGGTTCGCTGGTGCTGGTGGTGGACGACAATTCGATCAACCAGCAGGTCGCCAGCGAGGTGCTGCAGCGCGCCGGCGTGCGCGTCGAGCTGGCCGGCAGCGGCGCCGAGGCGGTGCGCATGACCGCCGCCGGCGCCTACGACGCGGTGCTGATGGATATCCAGATGCCGGACATGGATGGCTACCAGGCCACCGCCCTGATACGCGAAGACGAAGCCCATGCCCGGCTGCCGATCATCGCGATGACCGCGCATGCGGTGGCCGGCTATCGCGAACGCTGCCTGGCGATGGGGATGAACGACTACGTCACCAAGCCTATCGATCCCGACACCCTGTACGCGGTGCTGGCCACCTGGGTCGAGCCGCACGCGGAGCGCGCGCCGCCGGAGCCGCAGCTGCAGCCGCCGCCCGAGGCGGCAGAACCGGCCAGGCGCGCCGGCATCGACGTCGACGCGGCATTGGCGCGGCTGGGCGGCAACGACATGCTGTTGTCACGCCTGTTGATCCAGTTCGCCCACGACGCCGGCACCGGTTTGCAACAGATTCAACATGCAATCCACTCCGGCGACTTTGCGGCGGCGGCCGATTTGGTGCATAAAATCCGCGGCGCGGCCGGTAATATTTCGGCAACGGAGTTGTTCGAAGCGTCAAGGACGCTGGAGACCTGCCTCAGAGAGCAGCCATCCGCCCATCCCGATTTACTGGCTGCTTTCATGCAAGCTTTTGATGTCGTTATGGAAAGCGCGCGCATCGATCTGGCCGAACAAGAATCGGCGGCGGCCGAATTGGTGCAGAGTCCCTAGCAAGACGATAGGCGCAATAAGACTTGAGCTTCGGCAATCTTTGGCCTACGATGAACTTGCGTTTTGAACGCGACGTATCCAACCACTACCACACGAAAGGTTAGACATGGCCACGCATTCCCCGCAAGATCTCGATCTGCTGCTATCCAAACTGTCCGGCGACGACGGCTTCCGCATGAGCTTCCTGAACGATCCGCAAATGGCGCTGGGCACGCTGGGCATCCAGCTCGACGCCGCCAGCATTCCATCGCTGCGCAGCCTGCCGTCGAAAGAAGTGTTCGCCGCCAGCCGCCACGCCATCAAGGGCAAGCTGGAAAACGCCGCCGGCGCGATTCCCTTCTTCCTGTCCGGTCAGCGTTGAACGGCCATCGGCCCCGCATGGTAGCGCGGGGTCAAGGCTCGTAACGCATCTCCACCGTATCCTGCGCCCCGGACGCCATTCCGCAGCCGCAGACGGCGACCACCATGTCCTTCAAGGGATCGAGCCCAAACGCCCGCTCGATATCCACCTCGTTCACCGCCGCCGTCACAAAGGCCGGCATCCCCGCTTCGGTCGCCAGCAGATAAAAGGTCTGCGACAGATGACCCGCATCCAGCAGCAAGGCGCGATAAGCCTTGGCGTGATTGCGGTACTTCCAGAAATTGCGCTCCACGCGCGCGGCCAGCACGATCATCATCGGCGCATCGACAAACCAGTCCTGGTCGGCCACCATGCGCATCGCCAGTTCCGCCGTTTGCGCGGTATCCATCGCCGCCAGCGGCTCCAGCGCGTGACGTACCGGATGATAGTGATACAGGCCCGGCGCCACACCCTCGACGCGCTGCGCCATCACATAGACTTCGGTCGGATGCAGGCCGCCGGCCGAGGGACTGAGTTTTTTCAGCACGAAGGCGTCGGGCGCCATTTCGCGTTCGCCCTGCGAGCCGAAGGCGCGCTGCAGCAGGCGCGAGGCGGTGGCCGTGGGCAGCACGGCGGCGGCGTCGAAATTGCGGCCGGTGTAGCGCTGGAACAGCGTGTCGTCCAGCCGCGCGCGTTCGGGCGGCGGCAGCATGATGGCCTGGCCGTCGGCGCAGCGCTCGATCGCCGGACCGGGCGGCGTGCCATATGACACCACGAGTTCTTCGAAGCTGGGGAATTGCATGCCCTTGTCGACCCGCATGTCGCCCCAGCGGCTGAACATATGGGCGGCGGCGGACAAGGGACGCCAGTGCTGCGAGCGCAGCGTCTCGTCGCGTTCGCGGAAGGCCGCGCCGGTGGCGTCGTCCGCGTCGTCGCCGATCAGCAGGCCGGCCTGCAACAGCCGCGCCACATGATCCGCGCCGTGGCGCTCTTCGCAGCCGGCGCGATCCTGCCACAGCGTGAAGCCGATGTCGCCCAGCGCCGCCATCTCCGGCAACGTCACCTCGACCTCCTCGCCCAGGTGCGGCGCCAGCGCGACCCAGCGCATCGTCGCGCCCAGCGCGCCCTCGCCGGCGAACAGCGAGGTCCAGTCGATATCGAGATCCTCGCGGGGCTCCAGGAACAACACAGCGCAACGTCTGATCAGCATGATGGACACTCACCTTGTGGATATCGACAAGGTTAAAGTATCACAAAAAACATCAGCCTTCGAGCGTCCAGCGCGCCAGTGTGGTGTAGGGAAGGTTTTGACCTATCTGGCTGTGCACCAGCACCAGTTCGCGCACCGTCCATTCGACCGGCGCGACCGCTTGCGGCTTGACAGTCACATCGTCGTACAGCAGCGTGATGTGGGCCGTATAGCCGGGCGGATTGCCCGGCAGGCCGGCCTTCAGCAGCGCCTGCGCCAGCTGCTTGTACAGCGCGCCCAGGCCGACCACGCCGTCGACGCCGCCCAGCACGAACGGCCGGTGGCGGCTGCGGTTGACGAAGGTTTGCACCATGTCGAAGCGGACGGTGAACGGCGCGGTGGCCGACGCCACCGAAGCGGCGGCCTGCCCCGCCCGCGCAACCAGCGCGTCGGGCATGTGCGGAAAGTCGCCGAGATTGCACAGCGTGGCATGCAGCTTGCCATCGGCAATCGGCTTGCCGCGCAGGCCGTGCTGCTGCTTCAGCTCAGCCGTCAACGTCTTGATGTGCGCGACCGCGCCGGCATCCGGCAACGCCGCGAAAAAGATCCGGTCGGTCAGCTGCGGTTCCGGCTCAAAACCCGGCAGTAAAGTCTGTTGTGTCATGGGCTCTAGTATAACGCTTGACGGCATCGATTACACATGTAATCATTTAAGCGATTACAACTGTAAACGAATAACAATGAAAGCTCTACCGCACATCAGCGAGGCAGAATCGGTCGTGATGGAGGCGCTATGGTCGCATAGTCCACGCGGCGCCGACGAGGTCGCGGCCGCCATCGGCCCGGACCGCGCGTGGCAGGAATCGACCATCAAGACCTTGTTGAACCGGCTGCTGCGCAAACACGCCGTCAAGGTTGTGAAGGACGGGCGGCGTTACCTGTATTCGGCGGCCATCACCCGCGAGCAATGGCTGCACAGCGAAAGCAAGGGCTTCCTCGACAGGCTGTTCGACGGGCGGGTCGCGCCGCTGGTTGCGCATTTCAGCCGCCATCGCAAGCTGAGCAAGGCCGATATCGCGGAACTCAAGCGGCTGATTGGAGAGCTTGATGACGACAAATGAGTTGTCGCCGCTGCTCGCCGCGCTGGGCCGCTCCACCGTTGCGGCCAGCCTGGTCGTGATTGTCGTCATGGCGATGCGACGGCCTTTGCGCAGCCTGACAGGCGCCGGCGCCGCCTATGCGCTCTGGCTGGCCGTGCCCTTGTGCGCACTGGCCACGCTGATGCCGGCGCCAGCCGCCGACGCCGTGTACGCGCCAGTGTCCATCCTGCCGGCGCTGCGCCAGGCGGCCGGGCCGGTCATTGCTGCCGGCGCGCGGCCGTTTGCCGGCACGGCGACACTGTTCATCTGGCTATCCGGCGCGATTGCCGCCGCCATGCGCCAGGCCAGCCTGCAGCGCCGCTTTGCGCGCGGGATCGGCCGCCTGAGTTTACGCGGCGACGGCGCCTATACCGGTCAAGGCTGCACCGGGCCGGCGCTGGTCGGCATACTGCGCCCGCCGGTGGTGGTGCCGGCCGATTTCGACCACCGCTATTCGGCGACGGAGCGGGAATTAATCCTGGCGCACGAGCGTGCCCACGCGCGAAGGCACGACCCGCTGGCCAACGCCGCATGCGCGGTGCTGCAATGCCTTTGGTGGTTCAATCCGCTGATACACCTGGGGGCACGCCTCATGCGCATCGACCAGGAGCTGGCGTGCGATGCCGACGTAATGCGCAACCATCCCCGCTCCCGCCGCGCCTACGCCGGCGCGATGATGAAGTCACAGCTGGCGGCGGACAGCTTTCCGCTGGCATGTCAATGGCAGTCCAACCATCCACTGAAAGAGAGAGTCATGAACCTGAATCGCCGCACCACCTTCGCCGCTCGCGCAACTGGCCGCATTCTGCTCGCCGCCGTCATGATGGGCGCCAGCTACGCGTCATGGGCCGCGCAGCAACAAGCGTCCGCAAGCCAGCTCTATAACATCGCGCTGAAACTGAATGCCGACGGATTGGACATTTCGCCCCGCCTGCTCGTCCATGCTGGCGAGAAGGCGGCGCTCGCCGTCGGCGAGGGCGCGCAACAATGGAAAGCGAGTTTTGTGGTCACCGCGCAGAAGCCGGGCACGGTGTACGTCGCCACAACCACCGTCCACGGCGGGGAACAGGTCGGCCAGCATGGCTTGCTCGTCGCACTTGGCGATCAGGCCGGGATCAAGGTCGCCACCGACAACGGTGGTGCGCTGGAGATGAAAATCGTCGTCACCGAGGCACCGGCCAAGTAGTTATTTGACGCGCTGCTTTTCCAGCTTGCGCGCAAGCGTGCGGCGGTGCATGCCGAGGCGGCGCGCGGCTTCGGAGATGTTGAAGTCCGTCTCGGCCAGCACCGCGTGGATGTGCTCCCACTCCAGCGTCTTGACCGAGGTGGCGCGGTTGCTCAGCTCCAGGCCGGCCGCGCCGGCCACGTGCTCGAAGGCGGCTTCGATGTCGTCGGTGTTCGACGGCTTGGCCAGGTACTGGCAGGCGCCCAGCTTGATCGCTTCCACCGCCGTGTTGATGCTGGCGAAACCGGTCAGCACCACGATCAGCATCTCGGCATCGTGCTGGTGCAGCATCTGCACGCAGGCCAGTCCGGAGGAATTGCCCTTCAACTTCAGGTCCACCACCGCGTAGCCCGGCGCATTGTCGACCAGCAGCGCGCTGGCTTCGTCCACGTTCTCGGCCAGCAGCACCCTGTAGCCGCGCCGCTCGAACGAGCGGCTCAAGGTGCGCGCGAAGGCGGCGTCGTCCTCGACCAGCAGCAACACGCGTTCTTCTTCAGTAGTCATATTGATTCGATTCCGGTTTGATTTCGATCTCGGACAGCGGCAGCGTCAGGCGCACCTGCGCCCCGCCCTGCGGCCGGTTCGACGCCGTGACCGCGCCGCCCAGCGTGCGCGCGACGTTCACGACCAGGAACAGGCCCAATCCCCCGCCCGGCCGGCTCTTGCTTGAGTTGTATGGCTTGCCCAACTGCGCCAGGATGTCCGGCGCGAAGCCGGGACCGGCGTCCGTCACCTGCAGCACCAGCGCGCCCTCTTCCACGCCGGCCTCCATCCGCAGCCAGTGCGGCGACGCCTCCAGCGCGTTGTCGAGCACATTGCAGATCATCTGCTTCAGCGTCGAATCGGATACCACAGGATGATCCGGCGCGATGCGGTTCTCGAATTCGAATTCCACCACCGGCCGGCCGACGCGCCATTCCGCCACCAGGTCGGCCAGGAAGGTGTTGACGGTGGTGGCGGCCGACGATTCGCCGCGCGTCTCGCCGGCCGACAGCAAAATGCCGCTGACGATGGATTTGCAGCGCTTGAGCTGCGTCTGCATCTCGCCGATCTCCTCCAGCAGCACCGGGTTGCCTTTGAACTCAGGCATGTGCTGCCAGTCGCCCAGGATCACCGCCAGCGTGGCCAGCGGCGTGCCCAGTTCGTGCGCCGCGCCCGACGCCAGCAATCCCATACGGACGATGTGGTCCTCCTCGGCGGCGCGCTGGCGCAGGTCGGCCAGCTTGGTCGCCGTCACCCGCATATTGCGCGTGATGCGGGTGATGAAGATGACCAGCAGCGCCGCATCAAGCACGAAGCAGATCAGCATCCCCTGCACGTACAGGCTGAAGATGCCGCGCGAATGGTCCAGCGGCAGCGGCAGCGGTTCCGAGAACAGCGCCAGCCCGGCGATGCAGGTGCCGGTGACGCCGACGATGGTCCAGGTCGACCATGCCTCCAGCAGCACCGCACCCAGGATCACATGCAGCAGGTATAAGAATACAAAGGGATTGCTGGCGCCGCCGCTCAGGTACAGCTGCGCCGTCAGGCTGGCGACATCCACCGTCAGCGCCAGCAGCAACTCGCTGTTGGAGACCACCTGGTTTTCCTGCCAGCGCAGCGTGCTG
This sequence comes from Duganella sp. LjRoot269, assembly GCF_964254095.1. Classification (NCBI taxonomy): domain Bacteria; kingdom Pseudomonadati; phylum Pseudomonadota; class Betaproteobacteria; order Burkholderiales; family Oxalobacteraceae; genus Duganella; species Duganella sp. LjRoot269. The sequence continues at coordinate 4,331,789 of NZ_CAXUSL020000001.1, forward strand.
GCGATGTTGAAGGCGATCAGGCAGGCCAGCACGTCGAGCATGGCGGGCAGCGGCAGCCGCACGTCGAAGATCATCGTCACGGCGAAGATGGTGGTGATCTGGCCGACCACCGCGATCCAGCGCAGCTGGATCAGCTGCTGCATGTTCTTGTGGCCGGCCGCGTGGGAGATGGTGTTGGCGTGGGCATTCACCGCCGCCAGCGGCTCGATGACCGGCGCGTTGGGCCGCCCCCGGTCGTACGGATTGTCGTTTTTCCTGGCCATTTACGCTTCAGCTGTCTGTGATCGGCGTCCGTCGCGGACGACCCATGCGGCAGCGCCGGCGATCATCAGCGCCAGCGCGTACCAGGTGACAGCATAAACCAAATGGTTGTTGGGGAAGGAAACCACGGTCAGGCCGCCCAGCGGCCCGCCCTCGGCTACCACGCTCCCCGCATCGGCGTCGACAAAGTACGGCGCCACGGCCGGCAGTCCGCGCGCGCAGGCGATGGCCTGCACGTCTCGGGAGTACCAGTAGTTGCGGGCCGGCTCGTTCTGGCGCAGGCGGCCGGAGACTTCGTTCAGGCGCATCAAGCCGGTGACGGTGACGAGATCGCCGCCGACGGTGCACGGATTGGCCGCGGCGGCCGGCGGTGCGGGCTGCGGCGCCCAGCCGCCGGAGCCGGCGCGGACAAAGCCGCGGTTGACCATGACGATGGCGCCGTCGTCGCGGCACAAAGGCGTCAATACCCAGTAGCCGATGCCGCGGTCCAGCGACGCCAGCACCTGCGTGTCCGAGCCGCGCAGGTAGAAACCGCTGAGCTTCACGCGGCGATAATCGTCCGCCTCGGCGTTCAGCTGCGGCCATTGCGCCGCGCCGGGCGCCTCCACCGGCGCCGCGTGCACGCGCTGTTCGACGCGCTCGATCAACGCCAGCTTCCACTGCAGCCGGAACAACTGCCACGTCCCCAAAGCAAAAAACCCTGCAAACATCAACCCGGCCGCAAAGGCCAGGCTGACGCGCAGGGCGCGGGAACGTGGGCGCTGTGCGCCTGTTGTCATTGCATGTCGCGCATGTTGTGCACGTCCGTCCCCATGGACGGCATCATGTTGACGTTCATGTGGTACATGACCCAGATCGAACCGGCCAGCACGATGACCAGCAGCACCAGCGTGAACATCGTCGCCAGCAGCGACCAGCCGCCTTCGATCTTGCCGTTCATGTGCAGGAAGTACACCATGTGCACCACTACTTGAACCGCGGCGAAGCCGAGGATGACGGCGGCGGTGGTGCTCGACTTGTCGAACACCTTGTGCATCACCAGCCAGAACGGGATCGCGGTCAGGATCACCGACAGCACGAAGCCGATCGCGTAATCCTTCAGGCTGCCGTGGGCGCCTTGTTCGTGACCATGGCCATGGTCGTCGTGGCCGTGGTGGTCGTGATTGTGTGCGCTCATGGCAGGACTCCCATCAGGTAGACAAAGGTAAACACGCCGATCCAGATCACGTCCAGGAAGTGCCAGAACATCGACAGGCACATCAGGCGGCGGTTGTTTTCAGGCGTCAGGCCGTGCTTGGCCAGCTGGCACACCAGCGTGACCAGCCAGATCGAACCGAAGGTCACGTGCAGGCCGTGGGTGCCGACCAGCGCGAAGAACGAGGTCAGGAACGCGCTGCGCTGCGGGCCGGCGCCTTCGTGGATCAGATGGACGAATTCATCCAGTTCCAGGTACAGGAAGGCCAGGCCGAACAGGCCGGTGATCAGCAGCCAGGCGATGGTCGCCTTCACGTTCTTGCGCTGCGAGGCGATCATCGCGAAGCCGTAGGTGATCGACGACATCAGCAGGAAGCCGGTGTTGATCGCCACGGTCGGCAGGTCGAACAGCTCGGCGCCGGTCGGGCCGCCGGCGTAGTTGCGGCCCAGGACCGCGTAGGCGGCGAACAGGCCGGCGAAGAGCAGGCAGTCGCTCATCAGGTAGAGCCAGAAGCCCAGCAGCGTGCCGTTCTCCGGGTGGTGTTCGCGCACGTAGTAGCGTGCGCTCGGGTCGGCGCTCACGGCGCCGTTAGCGATAGTTTCAGACATGGGCTTCCAGCAAACGAGTATGCGCTTCTTCGGTGCGGACGACTTCTTCCGCAGGGATGTAGTAATCGCGCTTGTAGTTAAAGGTGTGCGTGATGATGGCGGCCATCATGGCGACGAACGACAGGCCGGCCGGGATCCACATCTGCCAGATCATGCAGAAGCCCAGCGCGAACGACAGCGCCGAGATGATGAAGCCGGCGGCGGTGTTCTTCGGCATGTGGATGGACACGAAACCGCTGGTCGGACGCTGATAGTGGTTGGCTTTCATGTCGGCCCAGGTATCGCTCTCGTGCACCACGGGCGTGAAGGCGAAGTTGTAGTCCGGCGGTGGCGACGAGGTGGCCCACTCCAGCGTGCGGCCGCCCCATGGGTCGCCGGTGACGTCGCGCAGCTTCTCGCGGTTCTTCCAGCTGACGTAGAACTGCACCAGCATGGCGCCGATGCCGGCGGCGATGATCAGCGCGCCGATGGCGGCGATGACGAACCATTTTTGCAGCGACGGATCGTCGAAGTGGTTCATGCGGCGGGTCACGCCCATGAAGCCCATCACGTACAGCGGCGTGAAGGCGACCCAGAAGCCCACCAGCCAGCACCAGAACGAGACCTTGCCCCAGAACTCGTCGAGCTTGAAGCCGAAGGCCTTGGGGAACCAGTAGTTCAAGCCGGCGAAGCAGCCGAACACCACGCCGCCGATGATGACGTTGTGGAAGTGGGCGATCAGGAACAGCGAATTGTGCAGCACGAAGTCGGCCGGTGGAACGGCCAGCATCACGCCGGTCATGCCACCGATGGTGAAGGTCAGCATGAAGCCGACGGTCCACAGCATGGGCACGTCGAAACGCACACGCCCCTTGTACATGGTGAACAGCCAGTTGAAGATCTTGGCGCCGGTCGGGATAGAGATGATCATCGTCGTGATGCCGAAGAACGAGTTCACCGACGCGCCCGAGCCCATGGTGAAGAAGTGGTGCAGCCATACCAGGTAGGACAGGATGGTGATCACGATGGTGGCGTACACCATCGAGGTGTAGCCGAACAGCCGCTTGGACGAGAACGTCGAGACGATCTCCGAGAACACGCCGAACACCGGCAGCACCAGGATGTAGACCTCGGGGTGGCCCCAGATCCAGATCAGGTTGACGTACAACATCGGGTTGCCGCCAAGGTCGTTGGTGAAGAAGTTGGTGCCGACCATGCGGTCCAGCGACAGCATCGCCAGCGTGATGGTCAGGATCGGGAAGGTGGCGACGATCAGCGCGTTGGTGCACAGCGCGGTCCAGGTGAAGACCGGCATTTTCATCATGCTCATGCCCGGCGCCCGCATCTTGACGATGGTGGCGATCAGGTTGACGCCCGATAGCGTGGTCCCCACCCCGGCCACCTGCAACGACCAGATGTAGTAGTCGACCCCGACGTCCGGCGAGGCGGCGATGCCCGACAGCGGCGGGAACGCCAGCCAGCCGGTGCGGCCGAATTCGCCGACGAACAGCGACACCATGGTCAGCATCGCGCCGAAGGTGGTCATCCAGAACGAGAAGTTGTTCAGGAACGGGAACGACACGTCGCGCGCGCCGATCTGCAGCGGCACCACGTAGTTCATCAGGCCGGTCACCAGCGGCATCGCCACGAAGAAGATCATGATCGTGCCGTGGGCGGTGAAGATCTGGTCGTAGTGGTGCGGCGGCAGCACGCCGGCGTTGTCGCCGAAGGCGATGGCCTGCTGCATGCGCATCATCAGCGCGTCGGCGAAGCCGCGCAGCAGCATGACGATGGCCAGCACCATGTACATGATGCCGATCTTCTTGTGGTCGATGGAGGTGATCCAGTCGCGCCACAGCGGGCCCCACAGGCGGAATTTAAACATGGCGGCCAGCAGCGCGAGGCCGCCGATCGCCACCATGGCGAAGGTGCCGATCAGGATGGGCTCGTGGTATGGAATTGCTTCCAGCGACAGCCGCCCAAAGATCAGTTTGGTCAGGTTGAGATCAGACATGGTCATTCTTTACGGAGTGGTTGGGGCGTGGCGGCGGCGACTTTCGGCGTGCACACGTCTTTCGGCAATTCTTTCGCGGCGGCGGCGGCCTGCATGCGCATGGCGTCCTGCTCCATCTGCGCGTTGATGCAGACCGAGCCTTCGGCCACGCAGCGGTTCAGCACCAGGTCGTACAGGCCCTTGTCGACGCTGCCGAAGTGCATGATCGGATGCTTGATGGTCGGCTTGTCCAGCGCCGCGAACCCGGCGCGGGTCAGCGCGCCGCCGGCGCGGGTCTTCTCGACCCAGCTGTCGAACTCGGCCTGGCTGACGCCGTGGTACTTGAACTTCATGTCCGAGAAGCCGGCGCCGCTGTAGTTCGACGAGAAGCCGTCATACACGCCGACCTTGTTCATCACCGCGTTCAGCTGCGTTTCCATGCCTGGCATGGTGTAGACCATGCCGGCCAGCGCAGGGATGTAGAACGCGTTCATCACCGACGACGACGTCATGTGGAAGCGCACCGGCACGTCGATCGGGGTCACCAGCTCGTTGACGGTGGCGATGCCCTGCTCCGGGTAGATGAACATCCATTTCCAGTCCATCGCCACGACCTGCACTTCCAGCGGCTTGACGCCGGCGGCCACGGGACGGTTCTCGTCGATGCGGCTCAGCGGACGGTACGGGTCCAGCAGGTGGGTGTAGATCCAGGTGATCAGGCCCAGCACGATGACGATCAGCAGCGGCGCGCCCCAGATCAGCAGTTCGAGCTTGGTCGAGTGATCCCAGTTCGGTTTGTATTCGGCGGCGGTATTGGACTTGCGGTAGCGCCAGGCGAACAAACAGATCAAGAACATAACGGGAACGATAATCAACAGCATCAGCAGGGTTGACACAACAACAAGGTGTGCCTGCTGGGCTGCGATATCCCCGGACGGGTTCAGCACGACCGTATTGCAGCCGGCAAGCCACAACAGCGGTGCGAGGAACAGTCCACGACGAGCGATAGGAGGAATCATGCGGTAATGTACGTTACAGAATATGGATAACATGGTACTGTACCAATCACGGAATGTTCTTGCCATTGGACACTTTGTCCTAGGGTGGCCAGGGGCATGACCGTGATAACAATATCAACGCAACAGAGACACAGAGACAGAGATTATGGCCACTACGACTACACCAAACGGCGTCCATGTTGGCGCCCAAGAACCATCTCAGGCCGGTAACGATGCACGCAACATCAATACCCGGGACGACGAACATATTTCCCCCGGCGAAATAGCGGTAGGCGTGGTCATCGGCCGCGCTTCCGAGTATTTCGATTTCTTTGTCTACGCAATTGCTTCCGTACTGGTGTTCCCTTCGCTGCTGTTCCCGTTCGACGGGCGGCTGGAAGGTACTTTGTACGCGTTCACCATCTTTTCATTTGCCTTTATTGCAAGGCCCATCGGCACCGTCATTTCGATGGCCGTGCAGCGCCGCTACGGGCGCGAAGCCAAGCTGACCGGAGCGTTGCTGCTGCTGGGGTCGACCACGGCCGGGATTGCTTTCCTGCCATCATATGCCGACAACGGCTTCAACTCCATCATTATCCTGTCGGCGTTGCGCATCGGCCAGGGCCTGGCGCTGGGCGGCTCGTGGGACGGCCTGCCGTCGCTGCTGGCGCTGAACGCGCCTGAAAACAAGCGCGGCTGGTACGCGATGCTGGGCCAGCTGGGCGCGCCGACCGGCTTCTTCATCGCCGCCGGCCTGTTCTGGTACCTGATCGGCAACCTGAACGACCTGGACTTCATGGACTGGGGCTGGCGCTATCCGTTCTACGTGGCCTTCGCCATCAACGTGGTGGCGCTGTTCGCCCGCCTGCGCCTGACCTCCACCAGCGAATACGCGAAGCTGCTGGAAGAGCGCGAGCTGCAGCCGACCAGCGTGGTCGAGATGGCCAGCTCGCAGGGTCGCAACCTGATCATCGGCGCCCTCGCCGCCCTGGCCAGCTATGCGCTGTTCCACCTGGTGACGGTGTTCCCGCTGTCGTGGATCACGATCTACTCGCCGCGTTCGATCACCGGCTTCCTCGGCACGCAGATGGTGGGCGTGGTGCTGATGGCGGTGGGCGTGGTCGCCTCCGGCCTGATCGCCGACCGCATCGGCCGCCGCCGCACGCTGGGCTCGCTGGCCATCCTGATCGCGGTGTTCAGCGGCTTCGTGCCGATGCTGCTCAACGGCGGCGAGGCTGCGCAGGACACCTTCATCATGCTGGGCTTCGCCTTGCTGGGCCTGTCGTACGGCCAGGCCGCCGGCGCGGTGACCGCCAACTTCCCGGCGCAGTACCGCTACACCGGCGCGGCCTTCACGTCCGACCTGGCGTGGCTGGTGGGCGCGGGCTTCGCGCCGCTGGTGGCGCTGGGCGTGTCGTCGCAGTTCGGCCTGGCGTATGTCGGCCTGTACCTGCTGTCGGGCGCGGTCTGCTCGCTGGCGGCGCTGAGCCTGAACCGCGCGCTGGACATTCGTAACTAAATTTGCCACCAATGTAGCACCGGCCCGGCGGCGCTGTCCGCCAGGCATCCTCTCTTGCGTCTTCTTCTCCCACGTTTCAACCATATGTTCCTAGCTGAAGCAGGCTCCGGAGATGTGACAATTGGTGGTATTTTTTAAGCAACAACGCTCACTAAAAAATTATTGCAATATGACTTGATACTCCGTGGAACGGATTTACACCGGACGGTATTTTGGTATGCACAATTTGGACAGATGAAATACTTCCTATAGAGATGAACAGGAAAACAGGACGCGCAGATTCGTAAAGCTCGGCACACACCCATAGGTTTAAAAATCCCATCTCTGAAAACCCGCTACCCTCATGAGTATCATCAATATCAGTGCTCGGCCCTGCCCGAGCCCGCCAGAAGATGCTCGCAGAAATAAAAAAGCCCCTGACAATCAGGGGCTTAGTCTCATCCGTTTGCCAGCCAACGCCAGCAGTTACCAGCTACGGAATCATTCCCACTCGATGGTCGCAGGCGGCTTGCCCGAAATATCGTAGACCACGCGGTTAATCCCGCGTACTTCATTAATGATGCGGTTCGACACCTTGCCCAGCAGCGAGTGCGGCAGGTGCGCCCAGTGCGCCGTCATGAAGTCCTGCGTCTGCACCGCGCGCAGCGCCACCACGTATTCGTAGGTACGGCCGTCGCCCATCACGCCCACCGATTTCACCGGCAGGAACACGGCAAACGCTTGCGACGTCGCCTCGTACCAGTTGGTCGGCACGCTGTCCTGATCGAAGCCGGGAACCACGACCGGCTCGTACGGCGTGTTGCGCAGCTCTTCGATGAAGATGGCGTCCGCGCGGCGCAGCAGGTCGGCATACTCCTTCTTCACTTCGCCGAGGATGCGCACGCCCAGGCCCGGGCCCGGGAACGGGTGACGGTAGACCATGTCGTGCGGCAGGCCCAGCGCCACGCCCAGCTTGCGCACTTCGTCCTTGAACAGTTCGCGCAGCGGTTCCAGCAGCGACAGCTTCATGTGCTCAGGCAGGCCGCCCACGTTGTGGTGGCTCTTGATGGTCTGGCCCTTCTTGCCCTTGCCGGCCGACTCGATCACGTCCGGGTAGATGGTGCCCTGCGCCAGCCACTTGGCGTTGACCAGCTTGCCCGATTCCTTGTCGAACACCTCGACGAACTCGCGGCCGATGATCTTGCGCTTCTGCTCCGGATCGGCGACGCCGGCCAGGTGACCCATGAACTGGTCTTCCGCATCGATGCGTATCACCTTGACGCCCAGGTTCTTGGCGAACATGTCCATCACCATCTTGCCCTCGTCCAAGCGCAGCAGGCCGTGGTCGACGAACACGCAGGTCAGCTGGTCGCCGATGGCGCGATGGATCAGCGCGGCGGCCACCGACGAATCGACGCCGCCGGACAAGCCCAGGATCACTTCATCGGTGCCGACTTGCGCACGGATTTTTTCGACCGCTTCCGAGATGTAATCCGGCATGTTCCAGTCCGACTTGCAGCCGCAGATCTCGTGCACGAAGCGGCCCAGCATGGCCTTGCCCTGCACCGTGTGGGTGACTTCCGGGTGCCACTGCACGCCGTAGAAGCGCTTCTCCTCGTCGGCCATGGCGGCGATCGGGCAGCTTGGCGTGCTGGCCATCAGCTTGAAGCTCGGCGGCATTTCCAACACCTTGTCGCCGTGGCTCATCCACACCTTCAGCATGCCGTGGCCCTCGTCGGTGACGAAGTCGTTGATGCCGTCGAGCAGCTTGGTGTGGCTGCGGGCGCGCACTTCGGCGTAGCCGAATTCGCGCACCAGGCCGTTCTCGACCTTGCCGCCCAGCTGCGCGGCCATGGTCTGCATGCCGTAGCAGATACCCAGCACCGGCACGCCCAGTTCGAACACGGCGTCCGGCGCGCGCGGGGCGTCGCCTTCCAGGGTCGAGCTGTGGCTGCCCGACAGGATCACGCCGGCGGCGCCGTAGTTGCGCACGAACTCGTCGCTGACGTCATACGGGAACACTTCCGAGAACACGCCGGAGTCGCGCACGCGGCGCGCGATCAGCTGGGTCACTTGGGAGCCGAAATCGAGAATGAGGATTTTAGAGTGCATGAGTATCTACTGATGAAGATGAGAATAGAAAAACGCCGGCTCCAAGAGCCGGCGTTGCAAGGACGGTTTAGTCGCCGGAACGGTAGTTCGGCGCTTCCTTGGTGATTTGCACGTCGTGCACATGCGATTCGCGCATGCCGGCCGAGGTGATCTCGACGAACTCGGCTTTGTTGCGCAGTTCGTCGATGGTGGCGCAGCCGCAGTACCCCATCGATTGACGCACGCCGCCAACCAGCTGGAAGATGATCGCCAGCACGCTGCCCTTGTAGGCGACGCGGCCTTCGATCCCTTCAGGCACGAACTTGTCGGCCTTCATGGTGGCGTCCTGGAAGTAGCGGTCGGCCGAACCGTCCGACATCGCGCCCAGCGAGCCCATGCCGCGATACGACTTGTACGAGCGGCCCTGGTACAGGATCACTTCGCCCGGCGCCTCTTCGGTGCCGGCAAACATGGAGCCCATCATCACGGTCGATGCGCCGGCCGCCAGCGCCTTGGAAATGTCGCCCGAGAAGCGGATGCCGCCGTCGGCGATACATGGCACGCCGGTGCCTTCCAGCGCTTCGGCAACGTTGGAGATCGCGGTGATCTGCGGCACGCCGACGCCGGCGACGATACGGGTCGTGCAGATCGAGCCCGGGCCGATGCCGACCTTGACCGCGTCCGCGCCGTATTCAACCAGCGCCTTGGCGGCGGCCGCGGTGGCGATGTTGCCGCCGATGACGTCCACGTGCGGGAACTTGGTCTTGATCCATTTCACGCGGTCCAGGATGCCTTGCGAGTGGCCGTGGGCGGTGTCGACCACCAGCACGTCGACGCCGGCCGCAACCAGCAGCTCGATGCGCTCCTCATCTTTTGCGCCCACGCCGACCGCGGCGCCCACCAGCAGCTTGCCCTGCGAGTCTTTCGACGCCAGCGGGTGCTCGGTGGATTTCTGGATGTCTTTGACGGTGATCAGGCCGCGCAGCTCGAACGCGTCGTTGACGACCAGCACGCGCTCGAGGCGGTGCTTGTTCATCAGGCGCTTGGCTTCGTCGCGATCGGCGCCTTCCGTGCCTTCCTTGACGAACACCAGCTTTTCGCGCGGGGTCATCTTGGCGCGCGCTTCGGCGTCCAGTTCCTGCTCGAAACGCAGGTCGCGGTTGGTGATGATGCCGACCACTTCCTTGCCTTCGACGACAGGGAAGCCGGAAATGCCGTACTGCTCGGTCAGCTTGATGACGTCGCGGATCTTCATCGTCGGCGGGATCGTGATCGGATCACGCAGCACGCCGGCTTCGAAACGCTTGACGCGCGCCACCTCGCGGGCCTGGTCCTTGGGATTCAGGTTCTTGTGGATGATGCCTATGCCGCCCTCTTGCGCCATCGCGATGGCGAGACGGGCTTCGGTGACCGTGTCCATCGCTGCGGACAGCAAGGGAATATTCAGGCTGATGTTGCGGGTCAGACGAGTTTTGAGGGACGTATCGGCAGGCAGAACATTCGAGTACGCGGGGACGAGCAGCACGTCATCAAACGTGAGTGCTTTTTGGAGTAGACGCATAGCATTTCCTATAGGCGCAAAAGCAGATTATACAGAATAAACCGCCCCCTGTCCTAACTCTGCCGAAACTTCTGTTTCGCTAGCTCCAGAAAACTGTCATCTCAATTGTTAAATATTGCAGCGCGGAATATGTGTTGTTTATGCGCTAATTTTTAAATATTGCTATTTTAACGCTGCCATTAGGCAAACTGATCCGGTGCTCATAAGCCGGCCACATGACTTTTTTTTTAGGGGTTCTACGATGAAACTGAAACTGCTCGCACCTGCTGTACTGGCTTTCGCCGCACTATCCGCGAACGCTGCAGACCAAACCTTCAACATCCTCCCCAACGTCACCTTCGACTTCAACGGGCTGGCATTGCCCGGCGACGGGCTGCTGTCGGACGGTTCGGATGTGCTGACCTTCACCGGCCTGTCCGCTGGCGCCTATAACGTCGTGTTGACGTACAGCGCCAACTTCTCGGATATCACGACCGCTTCGCTGAACGGCAATTCGCCGTCGATCCTGTATCACAGCACGCCGATCAGCCTCGGCGCGTTCGATCTGACGTCGACCGCTCCGTTCACGCTGACGCTCTCGGGCACAACCAGCGGTGCGCCGTTGGCGGCATATTCCGGCCACATCACGGTAACGCCTGTGCCTGAGCCGGAAACCTATGGCATGCTGCTGGGTGGTCTGGGTCTGCTGGGTCTGGTGGCGCGTCGCCGCAAGCAGTCCTGATGTCTCTGCCCGCCATCAAATGATGGCGGGTTTCGTTCGCTCCGGTTGACAGTTGCCGTAAATCATGGCGAAATCTGCCCATGCCTTACTGGAGCGTCCTATGAAACATCGCAACTCCCTCGTTCCTGTGCGCGCCATCGTTGGCGCCGTGCTGCTGGCGGCCTCGTCGCTGGCCCTGGCCCAATATATATGGATAGACGACAAGGGCGTCAAACAACTGTCGGACCGCCCGCCACCGGCGTCGGTGCCGGAAAAACGCATCCTGAAGGCGCCCGGCAAGGCGCCGTTCAATCCCAACGCCCCGGCGGAAGCGGAACCGGCCGCCAACACGGCAGAGGCCGAACCGGCCGCCAAGCGCCCGCCCACGCTGGCCGAACGCAACGCCGATTTCAACAAGCGCAAGACCGAGGCTGCCGCCGCCGAGAAAAAAGCCGCCGACGAAGCCCGGCAAAAAGCCGACACCGCCGCCAATTGCGACGCAGCCCGCAAAAACCAGCAGGCGCTGGCGGACGGCATCCGCATATCCAATTACGATAAAAACGGCGAACGCGGCGTCATGAGCGACCAGGAACGTGCGGAAATGGCAACAAAGAACCAGAAAGTGCTGGCCGGCTGCAAATAACCCTTGTCGGCCACGGCGCATGCTGCCGTATGATATCGCTATCAACATCCAACAAGACCCATAATGATCAAGACACAAGCGGGCAAGAGCCGGGCCAGCGGCCGCATCACCCTGGCGATGGTGGCGGAGCGGGCCGGCGTGGCGACGATGACCGCCTCGCGCGCCATCACCCAGCCGGACATGGTGTCGCAGGCGCTGCGCGACCGCGTCGAGCAGGCCGTGACCGAACTGGGCTACGTGCCCAACCGCGCCGCGCGCGCGCTGGCCTCGTCGCAATCAAAGGTGATCGCGGTGCTGGTGCCGTCGCTGTCGAACGCGGTGTTCACCGAAGTGCTGGCCGGCATCCAGGACGCGCTGGACGCCGACGACTATCAAATCCTGATCGGCAACACCCGCTATTCCGACAAGGAAGAGGAAAAGCTGATCGGCACCTATCTGCAGTCGAACCCGGACGGCATGCTGCTCTCCGGCCTGACCCACAGCCCCCGGGTGCAGCAGATCCTGACCAATTCGCGCGTGCCGGTGGTGTCGATGATGGACATGTCCACCGATCCGTCGCAGCTGACCGTGGGCTTCTCGCAGTTCCAGGCCGGCTGGGCGATGACCAACTACCTGATCGACAAGGGCCACAAGCGCATCGGCTTCATCGGCGCGCAGCTCGACGAGCGCACGCTGCGGCGCGCCGAGGGCTACCGCAAGGCGATGCTGGACGCCGGCCTGGCCGACATCAAGCTGGAGGTGATGGTGGGCGAGCCGTCGACCATCGCGCTGGGTGCCGAGCTGGTGGGCCGCATGCTGGCCCAGGCGCCCGATTGCGACGCCATTTTCTGCTGCAACGACGACTTGGCGCACGGCGCCATCTACCAGTGCCAGCGGCGCGGCATCGCGGTGCCGGCGCAACTGGCGATCTGCGGCTTCAACGACCTGCCCGCCTCGGCCTGGATGAACCCGTCGCTGACCACCATCGGCACGCCGCGCTACCGCATCGGCTTCGAGGCGGCCACGCTGCTGCGCGCCGTCATCAAGGGCGAGGATCCGCCCAACAAGCAGATCGACCTGGGTTTCACGCTGATGGCGCGCGAAAGCGCCTAGGCCCGGCGCGACACCCTCGCCTGCTGCACCGCAACATCAAATCTTGTTTACAAATCCAGCCAAAAGTCTACACTTCGGTTAATTCTGTTAGCGCTAACATTGATTGGGCAATATGAGTACACACAGGGGTCAGATACGCTGGGTCGTCATGGGCGTCAGCGGCTGCGGCAAGAGTTCCATCGGACTGCAACTGGCGCACGCGCTGAACGCGCCGTTCATCGAGGGCGACGACTTTCATTCCTACGCCAACGTGGCCAAGATGACGGCCGGCCTGCCGCTGACCGACGCCGACCGCGCCAGCTGGCTGCTGGAACTGCACGCGCAGATCCACGCCGCGCGCGATGGGCACACCGGCCTGGTGCTGTCCTGCTCGTCGCTGAAGCGCAGCTACCGCGACCTGCTGCGCAGCGCCGATCCGCAGTTGCACTTCGCCCATCTGGCCGGCCCGCGCGAACTGATCGCGCAGCGCATGACGGCGCGTCCCGGCCACTACATGCCGCCGTCGCTGCTGGACAGCCAACTGGCTGCGCTGGAACCGCTGCAGGACGACGAAGCCGGCATCGTGCTCGATATCCGCAAGGACCCGCGCGAGCTGGTGCGCGAGATTATAGTTACCGCTAACAAATTCGACGCTCCAGCATCAGGCTGAAGCGCCAACGAGCTCTCCCCGGGGTGTACTATCCATACGCGCCCCGTTCGGGCAGTGAGGGCCCTCCTTCACTGCCTGTTTTTACATCTGTCTGAAAGCGATCGTGAACAAACAACTGACCTGGCGGGAAAAGATCAGCTACGGCATTGCCGATATGGGCTTCAATTTTTATTGGACCAATATCGCCACCTTCCTGCTGATTTTCTACACCGACGTCTTCGGCATCTCGGCCGCCGCCGCCGCATCGATGGTGTTTACGATTAAAATCATCAACGCTTTCACCGACCCGCTGATCGGCGCCGTCGCCGACCGCACCACCACCCGCTTCGGCAAGTTCCGCCCTTACCTGATATGGGTTCCCCTGCCGCTGGCCTGCGCCGCCTTCCTGACCTACACCACGCCCGACCTGTCCGAGGGCGGCAAGATCGTCTGGGCCTACGCCACCTACTTGCTGATGATGGTTTGCTACACCTGCATCAACATCCCGTACAACGCCCTGTCCGGCGTGCTGTCGGCCGATCCGCAGGAGCGCTCCACCGTCAACGGCCTGCGCTTCATCTTCGCCTTTGCCGGCGGCACGCTGGTGACGGCGGCCACGCCGGCGCTGGTGCGCTGGCTGGGCCACGGCGACGACAAACTGGGCTGGCAGCTGACGATGCTGGTGTGGGGCGTGCTGGCCTCCGCGCTGTTCGTGACGACCTTCCTCAACACGCGCGAACGCGTGGCGCCGGCGCCCACGCAGCAGTCCAATGTGTGGCAGGACATCCGCGACCTGTCGCGCAACCGGCCATGGGTGGCGCTGTTCTTCCTGGCGCTGATCATCATGATCACCATCACGCTGCGCACCACCAGCGCCGCCTACTACTTCAAGTACGTGGTCGGCCGGCCGGAGCTGATGCAGGGTTTCGTGCCCGCCTATATGATCTCGGCCGCCGTCGGCGCGTCGCTCACGCCGTTCCTGACGCGCTTCATCGACAAGCGCAAGCTGATGATGATCTTGATGAGCACCACCGCCCTGCTGTCGCTGGCCTTCTTCTTCGTGCAGAAGGACCAGGTCACGCTGATGTTCGCGCTGCAGATCGCCACCGGCCTGGTGCTGGGACCGAAATCGCCGCTGGCGTTCTCGATGTACGCCGACACCGCCGACTACAACGAATGGCGCACCGGCCGCCGCGCCACCGCGATGACCTTCGCCGCCGCCACCTTCTCGCAAAAGCTCGGCACCGCCGTCGCGGTGGCGGTCATCGGCTGGCTGTTCACCAAGCTCGGATACGTGGCCAACGTCGCCCAGACTTCCGGTTCGCAGGCCGGCATCGTCTGGCTGATGTCCTTCATTCCGGCGGCCTTCGCGGTGCTCGCGGTGGCCGTCATGTTCTTCTACAACCTCGACAATACCAAGCTGGTCCAGATCCAGGCGGATCTGGAAGCCCGCAAATCTCAATCTTGAACGGAGAGTTTCAATGTTAGGCCCTACCCACGACGGCGACCGCTACGAACTGACCAACCCCACGGCGATGCCGCGCGCGGCTGGCTTCCTGTGGAACCAGAAGATGATGATACAGGTGACCTGCCGCGGCTACGCCACCGCGCAGTTCATGCAGCCGGAGCCGGCCAAGTACGCGTACGCGCCCAACCTGGAAGCGAAAACCTTCATGCAGCCGGAGCAGAACTACTACGCGCACCATCCGGGCCGCTTCTTCTACATCAAGGACGAGGAAACCGGCGAGCTGCTCTCGGCGCCGTACGAGCCGGTGCGCGCGCCGGTGGACAGCTACAATTTCTCGGTCGGTAAAAGCGACCTGTCGTGGACCATCGAGCACCTGGGCGTGCGGGTCGAGCTGAATCTGAGCCTGCCCGTCAGCGACGTGGTGGAGCTGTGGTCGCTGCGCGTGACCAACCTGTCGGGCCGGGCGCGCAAGCTGAGCGTCTACCCCTACTTCCCGATCGGCTACATGTCGTGGATGAACCAGTCCGGCGAATACCGCGCGGACCTGGGCGGCGTGGTGGCCAGCTGCGTCACGCCGTATCAAAAGGTGGCCGACTACTTCAAGCAGAAGGACTTCAAGGACAAGACCTACTTCCTGTGCGAGGAAGCGCCGCTGGCGTGGGAAGTCCGGCAGATGGCGTTCGAGGGCGAAGGCGGCTTGCATAATCCAGGTTCGCTGCAGGACGAACAACTGGGCAACAGCGACGCCCGCTACGAGACGCCGACCGCCGTGGTGCAGTATCGCCTGGCACTGGCCGCCGACGAGGCGCACGACTACCGCTTCATCTTCGGCCCGGCCTTCGACGACGCCGAGATCCGCGCCGTGCGCGAAAAATACCTGAGCGCCGACGCCTTCGCCGCCGCCCGCGCCGACTACGCCCGCTACATCGCCGGCGGACGCGGATGCCTGCAGATCGAAACGCCGGACAAGGAACTGGACAACTTCGTCAACAACTGGCTGCCGCGCCAGGTGTTCTACCACGGCGACGTCAACCGCCTGAGCACCGATCCGCAGACCCGCAACTACCTGCAGGACAACATGGGCATGAGCTTCATCAAGCCCAGCGTGATGCGCAACGCCTTCCTGCACGCGCTGTCGCAACAGGAAGCCAGCGGCGCCATGCCGGACGGGATCCTGCTGGCCGAAGGCGCGGAGCTCAAGTACATCAACCAGGTGCCGCACACCGACCATTGCGTGTGGCTGCCGGTGGCGCTGAAGGTCTACCTCGACGAAACCAACGACTACGACATCCTCAACGTGGACGTGATCGGCCACGAGAACGGCATCGCCCTCACCGTCTCCGAACGCGTGAGCAGCGCCATGGACTGGCTGCTGCAGTCGCGCGATCAGCGCGGCCTGAGCTACATCGCCCAGGGCGACTGGTGCGATCCGATGAACATGGTCGGCTACAAGGGCCGCGGCGTGTCGGGCTGGCTGACCGTGGCCACCGCCTACGCGCTGAACCTGTGGGCGGATATCTGCGAACAATGCGGCGCCAGCGCATCGCTGGCGGAAAGCGCGAAGCACTTCCGCGCCGGCGCCATCGCCGTCAACCGCGCCGCCAACGAACACCTGTGGGATGGCCAGTGGTACGCGCGCGGCATCACCGACGACAACGTCACCTTCGGCATCGCCAAGGATGTCGAAGGCCGCATCTGGCTCAACCCGCAGGCCTGGGCTATCCTCGGCGGCACGGCCAGCGAGCAGCAGCGCGCATCGATGCTGGTGCAGGTCGAGGAGCAGCTGGCGACGCCGTACGGCGTGGCCATGTTCGCGCCACCGTTCAGCGCCATGCGCGACGACGTCGGCCGCGTCACGCAGAAGCACCCGGGATCGGCGGAGAACGGCGCGGTCTACAACCATGCCGCCGTGTTCTACATCTACAGCCTGTACACCATCGGCGAAAGCGACCGCGCCTACCAGCTGCTGCGCCAGATGATACCCGGCCCGAGCGAGGCCGATTACCTGCAGCGCGGCCAGCTGCCGATATTCATCCCCAATTACTATCGCGGCGCGTATCACGAGTACCCGCGCACCGCCGGCCGCTCCAGCCAGTTGTTCAACACCGGTACCGTGTCGTGGGCCTACCGCTGCTTTATCGAAGGCCTGTGCGGCCTGCGCGGCGACGGCGACGCCCTGCTGGTACGGCCGCAGCTGCCGAAGGAATGGGACGGCATCAAGGTCACGCGCGAGTTCCGCTGCGCGACGTTCAAGGTGTCTATACAACGGGCCGACGTCGATGAAATTCAGGTCTGGCAGGGAGGTAATCGTTTGACTGATGGCCGCGTGACCGGTATCGTTACAGGCGGAGCATATGCGCTGGAAGTTTTGATCCCGCGCTGACCATTACATCTCAAAATTATAAGGACACCGCATCATATGAAGAAGCGTCTCTGGCTGTCACTGGCACTGGTTTATCCACTCATGTTAACCGGCGCGGTGCATGCCGCGGACGATAGCCGTCCATGGCTCAACAGCACGCAGTCCGCCGATACCCGCGCCGATGCGCTGGTCAAGGCGATGACGCTGGATGAAAAAATCCAGACCGTGTTCGGCTACTTCTCCACCGAATTCTCGCCGAAGAAATTCGAGCAGCCGAAGGAAGGCCGTCCCGATTCGGCCGGCTACATTCCAGGCATCGCCCGTCTCGGCCTGCCATCGCAATGGCAGTCGGACGCCGGCGTCGGCGTGGCGACGCAAGCCGTGTCGAAGAAGCCGTACGAGCGCACTTCCCTGCCGTCGGGCCTGGCCACCACGGCCACCTGGAATCCGCAGCGCGCCTTTGAAGGCGGCGCGATGATCGGCGCCGAAGCGCGCAGCACCGGCTTCAACTTCCTGCTGGCCGGCGGTGTCAACCTGATGCGCGAACCGCGCAACGGCCGCAACTTCGAATACGGCGGCGAAGATCCGCTGCTGGCCGGCGTGATGGTCGGCGAACAGATACGCGGCATCCAGTCCAGCCACGTGGTCTCCACCGTCAAGCACTATGCGTTCAACGACCAGGAAACCAACCGCAATCACGTCAACGTCAAGATCGAGGACAAGGCCGGCCGCATGTCCGACCTGCTGGCGCTGCAGTTCGCGATCGAGCGCGGCAAACCGGGCGCCGTCATGTGCTCGTACAACCGCGTCAACGGCGCCTACGCCTGCGAGAACGACTACCTGTTGAACCAGGTGCTGAAGCAGGACTGGGGCTTCCCCGGCTTCGTCATGTCCGACTGGGGCGCGACCCACTCGACGATTCCCGCCGCGATGAACGGCCTGGATCAGCAGTCCGGCCACCCGTTCGACAAGGCGGCCTACTTCAATGAAGGCCTGAAGGAAGCGGTGGTCAACGGCCACGTGCCGATGTCGCGCCTGGACGATATGGTCAAGCGCATCACGCGCAGCATGTTCGCCAACGGCTTGGTGGAGCACCCTGTCGCGGCCCCTGCTTCGCCCAGCGCTGGTATCGATTTCACGGCCCACGGCAAGGTCACCCAGGCCGACGCCGAAGAGGCCATCGTGCTGCTGAAGAACCAGAACAACCTGCTGCCGCTGGGCACGGGCGTACGCACCATCGCCATCATCGGCGGCCATGCGGACGTCGGCGTGCTGTCGGGCGGCGGTTCGGCGCAGGTCTATCCGCTGGGCGGTTCGGCGGTGCCGAACGAAGGACCTAAGCACTTCCCGGGTCCTATCGTGTACCACCGCTCGTCGCCGATGGCGGAAATCGCCGCGCAGACCAAGGCCAAGGTCGTCTACAACGACGGCAAGGATGCCGCCGCAGCAGCCAAGCTGGCGGCGTCCAGCGACGTCGCCATCGTATTCGGCAACCAGTGGCTGGCCGAGAGCTTCGACGCGCCTGACCTGAACCTGCCGGGCGCGCAGGATGCGCTGATCGCCGCCGTGGCGAAGGCCAATCCGAAAACGGTGGTGGTGCTGCAGACCGGCGGCCCGGTCGTCATGCCGTGGCTGAACAATGTCGGCGCGGTGCTGGAGGCCTGGTACCCGGGCACCAGCGGCGGCAAGGCGATCGCCCGCGTCATCAGCGGCGAAGTCAATCCGTCGGGCCACCTGCCTGCCACCTTCCCTGCTTCGGTGGCGCAGTTGCCGCGCCAGGTGATCGACGGCGACGACAAGACCAAGGATGAGAACATCATCGAGAAGGTCACCACCGACTACAACATCGAAGGCGCGGCGGTCGGCTACAAATGGTTCGACCTGAAGGGCCACAAGCCGCTGTTCCCGTTCGGCTACGGCCTGTCGTACACCAGCTTCGTCTATTCGGACCTGAGCGCCAAGGCGGCCAGCGGCGGCGTCGAAGTGAGCTTCAGCGTGAAGAACACCGGCAAGCGCGATGGCAAGGCCGTGGGCCAGGTCTATGTGTCGCCGGTAGGCGGCGGCTGGGAAGCGCCCAAGCGCCTGGGCGGCTGGGACAAGCTGGCGCTGAAGGCCGGCGACAGCGGCAAGGCCAGCGTGCGCATCGATCCGCGCCTGCTGGGCGTCTACGACAGCGCCAGCAAAACCTGGAAGATCGCCGGCGGCGACTACCTGGTGACCCTGGCCGAATCGGCGGGCGCCGCGCCGGCGGCCAGCGTCAAGCTGCACCTGGACGCGCAGACCGTCAACGTCAACGGCCGTTAAGCCGATAATCGGCTACTGCTCGGGCGCGGACAAGGCCGTCAACAACGGCGCCGCGCCCTGGCGGAAGGTGCGCTTGACCAGCGCATCGTCGAAGTATTTTGCGTAGATCATCGGGACGACCTGTTCGCTCACCATCGCTTTCAGCGCCATGGTGAAGCGCGCCCGCACTTCCGGCGTGATGTTCTTCTTCGACAGGTAGACACCGGCAAAGCGCGATGTGGTTTCCGGCATCGGGATCACCAGCGCCCGGTCCTTGAAATACGCCGACTTCAGATATTTGGTGTAGATCGGCGGCGTCGCCAGCGTGCCGGCGGCGCGGCCCATTTCCAGCTTGCCGAACACCGTCTCGAAATCGTTGACCACTTCCAGCCTGCCGGCCGAGGCCAGCAGCGCCAGCTGGGTCTCGACGGCGGCGTCGTAGGTCATGCCGCGCGTGACGTTCAGCCGCCCCGTGCCGCGCGCGACAAAGTCGCTCAGGCTGGTGTAGCGCTGCCCGCCGGGGTCAGTCAGGATCAAATCATATTGCAGGTAGGTGTACGGCAGGTGCTTCGCGTAGGCGTCGCGCTCCGGCGTGCGCAGCGCCGCCATCGTCATGTCGATGCGGCCCGCTTCCAGTTCGACGAACAGGCGCTGGCGCGGGAACCACAGGAATTCGAATTTGCAGCCGGTGCGGCGGGCGAGCTCGTTGACGACGTCGACCGAGATGCCGCCGATGTGCCCATTGCTGTCGCGGAATGCGGTGTAGCCAAGGTCGCTGAGCCCGACCCGGGTCGACGACGGACAGCCCGCCCCCGCCTGGACGGCGGCCGGACTTAGCCACAAACCGGCAATCAAACAGATCCAGTTGCGCCTGTAGCGTCTCATCGTGGGCTCATTGTGTGGGATAACCAGAGTGTAACGTAGCTGTCAGACATGTACCAGCAAGAAACTTCCGAGTGTTGCGGACGCTTGATCAATGCCGCGCCCCGATCCGGGGCGGCAACGTACACTTGTCGACAGCCACGAAGGAGAATGTTATGAGCCTGTCGCCCGCTAAGCAAGCTGAGCTGCAACGTGCGCTGGATGCGGCCGATGCCGACCTGGTCCGACCCGCGCGGCAGGCGGCGCTGCTGCCAGGCACTATGCCGGCCACGGCCGCGCCGCGGCCGGCCGCGCAGATCGCCGATGCCAACCTGAACATCGTGCGCCACCAGGACAGCGGCTGCATCCAGTTCATCTTTCCGGCGCCGGGCGAGCAGCCGGCCCTGCTGGCGCCCGCCGCACAGGGCCGCTGGGAATGGATCGTGCAGGCCGCGTTGCGCGCCAGGGAACAGCTGACGCAATCGATGATCGAGAAGATCGAGGCGGCCAACAAGCCGGAGGCGCTGCTGAGTCTGCGCACCGGCACCCCGCAACCGGCGACGGCGGCCGATCTCGCGGCCTCGCGCGGACGCAAGGTGCTGCTGCTGGTGCACGGCGTGTTCAGTTCGACCGGGGGCGCGTTCGGCGACCTGGCCGCGGACACCACCATGCAGCAACTGCTGGCGCGCTACGACGGCCGGGTCTACGCCTACGATCACTGGACCATCGCCAAGACGCCGCAGCAGAATGCGCTGGACCTGCTGTCCCGTCTGCCGGCCGATGCCGGCTGGAACATCGACATCGTCTGCCACAGCCGTGGCGGACTGGTGGTGCGCTCGCTGTTGTCGAACTCCGATGACGCCGTGCTGGCCGCCATCGCCAACCGGCGCGCGGGGCGTATCGCCAGCGTGGACAAGGTGTTCTTTGTGGCGGCGGCCAATCAGGGCTCGCCGCTGGCCTCGCCGGACGACATCCAGCACTTCCTCAACGTGGCGGCAATGCTGGCCTCGTTCAGCGGCGGCATGGCGCTGGACCTGGTGATAGCGCTGGCGCGGATGGTGGTGTCGCTGGGCTTCGGCCGGCCCAGCGTGGAGGCGCTGGCGAACGGTTCGGCGCTGATCGGCCAGCTGAACCGCGGCGGCACGCTGCTGACCAGCGCCAGCAGCTGGTATGTGCGCGCCGATTTCGACTATGGCCGCTCGGCGCTGGCGCAAACTGGCGCGCTGCTCAACCGCCTGCTGCTGGACGCCGACAACGACGTGGTGGTCCCCTACGGCGGCGTGCCGCTGCCCGGCATGCAGATCGCCGACGGCCACATATTGGATATCGGCACGCCGCAGCACAAGCAATCCGAGATCTGGCATACCGAGCTCTTCAAGAGCGCCGACACGCGCGACTTCCTGCTCAAGCGGCTGGGCTAGCCTTGCTGACCTTGCGCCGGCGTGCGTTTTTGGGATCGGCGATCAGCGGACGGTAGATTTCCACCCGGTCATGCTCGCGCAGCACGGTGTCCAGCGTCTTCTTCTTGGCGTAGATGCCGACCTGCATGATCGACAAGTCCACCTCGGGCGCCTCCTGCAGCACGCCGCTGATGACGATCGCCTGCTCGATGGTGGTGCCGGCCGGCACCCGCAGCGCGCGCAGGAATTGCACCGCGTCGCTGGCGTAGCACACCTCGATATTGAAGGTCTCAGCTGCCATATACCGTTTCCGCCCGCTTGCAGAAGGAATCGACCATGCTGTTGGCGATCATGCCGAACACCGGCCCGACCAGCTTGGCCAGGATGGCGCTGGAAAACTCGTAATGCAGGTCCAGCTCGATCTTGCAGGCATCCTCGCGCAGCGCTTTAAACGTCCACACGCCGTCCAGGCACTTGAAAGGACCGTCCACCAGCTTCATCTTGATCTCGGTCGATGGCGTGTTCTCGTTGGCGGTGGTGAAGCTCTGGCGCACGCCGTGATAGTTGATGCCGACGCTGGCCACCACCGATTTTTCTTTCCGTTCACGGATTTCCACACCACCGCACCATGGCAGAAATTTGGGATAGTCCTCGATGGCGGCGACCAGATCGAACATCTGCTGGGCGCTATAACCGAGGAAAACTGATTTGTGCACTACTGCCATTGTCTAACCATTTGCTATGATGTTGAATTATCCGCATTTCCATGCGTGAAGCAGTAGTTTAACCGATACCATCTCATGACCATAGCCGACAACAAAAAAGCCTTTTTTGACTACTTCATCGAGGACCGCTACGAAGCGGGCATCGTCCTGGAAGGCTGGGAAGTCAAGGCCATCCGCGATGCCCGGGTCCAGATCAAGGAAGCCTACGTCACCATCAAGGGCGACGAGCTGTTCCTGTTCGGCGCCCATATCAGCGCGCTGCCGACCGCCTCCACCCATATCCACCCGGAAGCCATCCGCACCCGCAAGCTGCTGCTGCACCGCGCGGAGATGGACAAGCTGATCGGCAAGGTCGAGCGTTCCGGCTACACGCTGGTGCCGCTGAACCTGCATTACAAGGGCGGCCGCATCAAATGTGAAATCGGCCTGGCCAAGGGCAAGAAGATGCACGACAAGCGTGCCACAGAGAAAGATCGCGACGGCAAGCGCGAGGTGGCGGCCGCCATGAAGACCCACAGCCGCTGATCCGCCTTGCGCCAGTGTTGCGCGTCCTGTACAAAACCCGGTCCCGCGCCGGGTTTTTTATTGCCTGACGAGTTTCTAATTAGAAACACCCATGCTAAACTGGGAGCAGAATGATTTTACATTCGCGGGTGGTGTTCGCCTGCGAACCAGACAGTGTACTTTTGACGACGAGGCAATAATGGCGCTGAAAACTGCAATGGCCCTGGGAGCCGCGGCCGCTCTGCTACTGGCGGGATGCGCATCGCGCTACACGCCGACCCCGCTGGCCGCGAACTTCCCGACCACCAAGCAGGCCAAGCTGCAAGCGGCTTACCATTGGGGCGTCATTTCCGACAGCATCGAGAAGCGCGTGGTGGCCGAGCTCAAGAAGAGCCCGCCCCGTCCGGTCTTCATCAACGAACCCAGGGATCCGTCCGCCTTCCAGCGCGCGCTGTCGACCCAGCTGACCACCTCGCTGGTCAATGATGGCTACGTGGTCACGCGCTCCCCGGCCGGCTCGCTCAAGATCGACATGGACGTGCAGGCCGTCACCTTTACCGCCAACCGTCCGCAATACCGCTATCACGGCGAGCGCGCGGTGCTGGGCACCGGCGTCTGGCTGCTGAGCGAGATCGAAGCGCCGGTCGTGCTGAACCTGGCCGTGGCCGCCGGCGCCTGGGACTCCTACGACTGGTTCAACGCCCAGTTCGCCCCCGGCGCGACGCCCAAGACCGAAATCATCGTCACCGTGTCGGTGTCCGACCAGTTCCGCTACGTGGCGCGCAATACCTCGGCGTACTACGTGGCCGACAGCGACCGCATCCTCTACGGCATCGTCGATCCGGAGCCGGAGGAACCCAAGCTGACCCGGCTCTTCAAAGTCCGTGGAGACATGTAAATGACCCTGATGTTACGCGCGTCCCTGCTGGCCCTGCCGCTGCTGCTGGCGGCCTGCTCCTCCACCCCGACCAAGGATGAAGGCAATTATTCGACCATCTCGTCCAACCAGTTCATCGACGCCAACTACAAGGCCGCCGATTCGCTGATGCACCAGTTGAGCGGCAAGCTGCTGGCCGACAAGCCGTTGATCATGGCCACCATCGTCAACATCGACGCGCTGGAGCAGACCACGACGCTGGGACGGCTGGTGTCGGAGCAATTGTCGACGCGGCTGGCGCAAGGCGGCCTGAGCATGCTGGAAATGAAGCTGCGCAACAGTGTCTACCTGAAGCGCAACCAGGGCGAGCTGATGCTGACGCGCGAGATCGGCGAAGTGGCGACCGCCCACAACGCCCAGGCCATCGTGGTCGGCTCGTATGCGGAGACCAGCGACATGGTGTTCATCAACATCAAGGTGATCCAGCCCAACACCAACTTCGTGCTGGCCGGACAGGACTACGTGCTGGCCAAGGAAGCCATCGTCCGCTCGATGCTGCAGCGGAACTAGCGATCTATACCAGGCGCGGCAGCACATCCACCGCCGACGCCTCCACTTTCAGTCCGATCAGGTCGTCCGCCCGGGTCTTGCCCAGGTTGATGGCCGCGATCGGCTTGCCCGCCTCGGCCGCCAGCTTGCAGAAGCGGTAGCCGGAAAACACCATCAGCGACGAGCCCACCACCAGCAGCGCGTCCGCCTGCTCCATCATGCCCAGGGCGTCGGCCGTGCGCTGGGCTGGAATGTTGTCGCCGAAGAAAATCACGTCCGGCTGCAGCGTGCCGCCGCAGGCGTCGCAGCTGGGCATGTGAAAGTGCTGCAAGGCGTCCAGCTCGACCTCGGCGTCGCCGTCGGGACGGGATTCGGGCACCACGCTGTCCACGCCCGCCGCCGCGCTGGCGGCCAGCTCCGGATTGGCCTGGATCAGCCATTCCTGGATGGCGGCGCGCGGGTGCAGCGTGCGGCAGTCCAGGCAGATGGCGCCGTGGATGTTGCCGTGCAGTTCAATCAGCTTGCGGCTGCCGGCGCGCTGGTGCAGGCCGTCGACGTTCTGCGTGATCAGTCCGTCGATGCGGCCGGCCGCCTCCAGCGCGGCCAGCGCCTGGTGGCCGACGTTCGGCGCCGCCTGCGCCAGCGTCGGCCAGCCGGCCATGCTGCGCGCCCAGTAGCGCCGCCGCACGGCCTCGTCGCGGCGGAAATCCGGGCCCTGGATCGGCGTGCGGCCGCGGCGGACGCCGTCCTTGTCGCGGTAATCGGGTATGCCGGAGGCGGTGCTCAGGCCGGCGCCGGTGAGCACCAGCACGCGGCGGTGCCGTTGCAAAAAGCTGCCAAGATGGTCGAGTTGCTGATTCAGGTTCATGTGCGCCATGTTAGCCGAGAATCGCGGTGGTAGCATGGAGGCATAAAATTTCCAGGTCCGTAGAACCGTTTTCGTTCGGCAAGGTATTAACGGTGGTAATGGAGGATGTCGGATGCAGCACGGACAGCACGAGAAGGATGAAGTCGCACTGTTGGCCAGGGTCTCGGCCGGGGACCGGCTCGCCTTCGAAGCATTGTACCGCTCATATTTTTCCCGCTTGTCGCGGTTTATCGGCCGCATGACGCGCAACGCCGCGCTGATCGAGGAAGTGGTGAACGATACAATGTTGGTGGTCTGGCAAAAAGCGGCCAGCTTCGACGGCAGCTGCAAGGTATCGACGTGGATCTTTGCGATCGCATACCGCAAGACCTTGAAGGGATTGAAGGCCGGCGACGATCCGGTCGAGTCGGACGCTTCGCTGTACGAGGACGACAGCGGCAACCAGCCGGAACAGGCCATTGGACGCCACCAGTTGCGCCAGACCGTGGCCGACGCGCTGGACCAGTTGCCGGCGGCCCAGCGGGCGGTGATGGTGCTGACTTATTATCATGACATGGCCTACAGCGAGATCGCCGAAGTGGTCGAGTGTCCGCTGAATACGGTCAAGACCCGCATGTTTCATGCGCGGCACAGATTGAAAGACTTGTTGTGGAACGAAAGAGAGAGCACGCGATGAACGGGCGCATATTCAGGATGGATATCCCGGCGCACCAGGCGGTGCAGGAATTGCTGCCATGGTATGCGGCGTCGCAACTGGCGCCGGAAGAGACGCAGCGGGTGCAGCAGCACTTGCAAACCTGCGCCGAGTGCCGGCAGGAGCTGGAATGGGAACGCGAGATGCGGGCGCAGGCTGCCGTGGCGGCGGCGTCCGGCGCGCTGCCTGACGGCGTCGACATGGAACGGGCATTGGCCCGGCTGATGCCCGCGCTGGGACCGCAGGAGCACGCCACGACCGGCGACGGCGGCGTGCTGGCCTCTGCGCCCGCCCAACCACCGGCCGCCGCGCCTGGCGCCGTTGCTGCTCGCCAGCCCTGGTGGCGGACTGCGGCGGCCAACCAGCCATCCTGGCTGCGCTGGACCGTGGCGGCGCAATGGGTGGCGATCGTCGGCCTGCTGGTGTTCCTGGTACGGCCTGACGACGAGGCGCCGGCCTACCGTGTGCTCGGCTCGTCCGTCAGCAACGGCGGCAATATGGTGGTGGTGTTCCAGCCCGGCGCCACCGAGCGCGACCTGCGCCGCATCTTGCAGACACAGGGCGCGCGCGTAGTCGACGGCCCGACCGTCACCGACGCCTATCTGCTGCACGTGCCCACCGCCAGCCGCGACCGCGCGCTGCAGGCCTTGCGCGCCGAGCCGGCCGTCAAGCTGGCCGAGCCGCTGGATTCGGGTAGCCCGCCGTGAACGCCCTGATACGTCTGTGCATGTTGCTGGCCTGCCTGGCGGGTCTCGCATCGGCGCCGATGGCCGCCGCGCAAACGGCCGCGCCGCCGGATGGCGACGAGATCGTGCAGCCGCAGGCCGTCACCACCGGCGAGGCCCCCGGCGCGCATCAGCTGCTGGTCATGCTGCGGCTGCCGGCGACCCACTTCCGTCCGGACGCCAGCTACGGCGGCCGCTACATCGACGACGGCGGACGCAACGCGCGCCGCCGCCGCGCCGAGGCGCTGGCCACGCTGCACGGCCTGACCCTGGTCGACGATTGGCCGATGCCGGTGCTCGGCCTTGATTGCTACGTCATGCGCTACCCGGACAACGAGTCCGCCGAGCGCATCATTGCCGTGCTGGCGCGCGATCCGCAGGTCGAATGGGCGCAGCCGGTCGCCAGCTTCAACGGCATGGCCGCCGCCGCCGGCACGGCTCCTACTGACAGCGGCGACGCCCTGTATCCGGTGCAGCCCGCCGGACGCTACTGGCATGTGGCCGAGCTGCATCGCTACACCACCGGGCGCGACGTCAAGGTCGCCGTGGTCGACAGCGGCATCGACGCCAGCCATCCCGACCTGCAGGGCCAGTTGGCCGTCAACGCCAACTTTGTCGACACCGCCGCCATCCCGGCCGAGAACCACGGCACGGCCGTGGCCGGCATCATCGCCGCGCGCGCCGGCAACGGCGGCATACTCGGCGTTGCGCCGCAGGCCAAGCTGATGGGCCTGCGCGCCTGCTGGCAGCAGCCCGACCTGGCCACGCGCTGCAACAGCTTCACGCTCAGCAAGGCGATCAACTACGCCATCCTCAACGGCGCCAAGGTCATCAACCTCAGCCTGTCCGGCCCGCCCGACCGCCTGCTCGACAAGCTGCTCGACGTCGCGCTCGAACGCGGCATCGGCGTGGTCGGCGCGATCGATGCCAAGGCCGGCGGACCGGCCTTCCCCGCCAGCCACCGCGGCGTGCTGGCGGTGGCCTCGCAGGCGGCTGTGGGCAGGACGCCGCCAACGGCCGCCGCCGCCAGCGATCCGCCGCTGCTGGCGCCCGGCACCGACGTTCCGACCACGGCGCCCGGCGGGCGCTGGTCCTTCGTCAGCGGCAGTTCGTATGCGGCGGCCCATGTCAGCGGCATGCTGGCGCTGATGGACCAGCTGCAACCGGCATCGACACCGGTGCAGCTGCGTCATCTGCTGCAGCCCGGCGAAACGCCGAACACTGTTAATATTGATGCATGCGCTACCATCTCCCGCTTACTCCGCAATTGCGGCTGCTCATGCACCGCCGCCGGCCTCGCTCAACGCGGCCTCAATCCGTGACCTTACGCCGCTGCGCGCTGGCCCTTTTATGCATACTGCCGTGGCACCAGGCCACCGGCCAAACCGATTTCAGCGGCAGCGCCGCGCTGCAATCGGATTACCGCTATCGTGGCCAGTCGCTCGGTGACGGCCGCCCGGTGCCGCAGCTGACGCTGAACCTCGACGACGCGTCCGGCTGGTATGGCGGCCTGTTCGCCAGCGGTTCGTCGATCGGCGACCGGAACGGCCTCAAGCTGCAAGGCTATGCCGGCTATGCGCTGCGCCTGGCCTCGGGCTGGAGCGTGGAGGCCGGCTGCAGCCGGTCCGCCTACACCCAGCTGCACTCCACCGATTTCAATGAATGCTATATCGGCGCATCCGGCGAGCGGCTGACCACGCGGCTGTATTATTCGCCGCGTTACTTCGGCTATGCGGCGCGCACGCTGTATGGCGAAGTCAACTTGTTCTATCCGGTCCACCCCAGCGTCAACCTGATCGCGCATGCGGGACTGATGCACACGCTGCACGGCATGGCCTGGCCCGGCATCCCCGCCAATTCACGCTACGACCTCAAGCTGGGCGCCAGCGTCCCGATCGGCAATTGGACCCTGCAGCTGGCGCGCGAGCAGACCCAGGACGACGGCGTGCGCTATATACATTACCCGCCGTCATCGAACCGGGCCTGGACGATGAGCGCGACTTATTCTTTCTAAAAATATATTCAAGCGACGACGAAACCTGCGAGCGAGGGGCTGGAATCCACAGTCCACCAACCCGAGCTCTCGAAAGGAATCGCCATGCGCACTTCGACTTTCCCCCTGCTGGCCGCCCTGATCCTCACCGCCTGCGGCGGCGGGGGCTACGACAACCCGTCGATGGCGGCGCCGCCGGTGGTGATGCCGCCGGCCACCGCCACCCACTTCGCCGTGGCCAACCTGGTCACCGACACCGCGACCGGTGCCGCCCACACCGATGCCAAGCTGGTCAATCCATGGGGCATCGCCTTCAATCCGGCCGGCTTTGTCTGGGTCGCCAACAACGGCAGTGACAGCTCGACGCTGTATGACGGCAACGGCGTGCCGCAGACGCTGGTGGTCGCCACGCCGGCGGCGCCGACCGGCATCGTCTACAACGGCAGCGGCGACTTCCGCGCCAGCCCGTTCATCTTCAGCCATGAGAGCGGCGCCATCTCCGCCTGGTCGCCGGCCGTCGACCGCAACAACGCCGTCAAGGTGTACGACGGCGCCGCCGCGCAGGCGGTGTACAAGGGCCTGGCGATCGCCACCTGGAACAACGCCAACTACCTGTACGCGGCCGACTTCCACAACAAGCGCGTCGACGTCTTCGACGCCGGCTTCAACAAGGTGGCGCTGCCGGGCAGCTTCAGCGACAGCTCGCTGCCGGCGGGCTATGCGCCGTTCGGCATCCAGGCCATCGGCGACCGCATCTATGTCGCCTACGCCCAGCGCGAAACCAGCGGCGACGACGAGCAGGCCGGCGCCGGCCTGGGCGCCATCGACGTGTTCGACACGGCCGGTAACCTGCTCAAGCAACTGGTGCGCGGCGGCACCCTGAACGCGCCTTGGGGCATGGCGATGGCGCCGTCCAATTTCGGCAGCTACAGCGGAAAATTGTTGGTCGGGAATTTCGGCGACGGCAAGATCAACGCCTATGATCCGGTCACCGGCGCCAGCGCCGGCACGCTGGCCAGGGGCGACGGCAGCGCCATCGTCATCGACGGCTTGTGGGGCATCGCCTTCGGTCCCGGCATCAACAGCCAGCCGACCAACACGCTGTTCTTCAGCGCCGGCCCAGGCGACGAACAACACGGCGCCTACGGCCGCATCGATATGCTGTGACTTATGCGGTGAGGCGGGAACGCAAGTCTTCGACCGAGGCCAGCCATTCCTGATAGTGCTCGCTCTCCTCCCACAGCTCGCGCAGCTCCGAGCGCTCCGACAGGATGCGCTCGATGGCGCGGCCCGCCTTTTCCGCCAGGTCGGTGCGCAACCTGGCCTTGGGCTTGCGCGCGTCCACCCAGTCGTCGACGGCGGCGCTGTCCTCGGTGCGCGCGCCGCCCTTGCCCTGCAGCCGCGCCAGCACTTCGATCGCCACCAGCGCCTCGACGGCGAACGGCATTTCCAGTTCATCGCCGTTGTCCTCCAGCGCCACGTCCAGCGTGTTCTCGACCGCGTCGAGATTGCTGGTTTCCTTCAAGTCCTCCGCCCAGTCCTGCGCGTAGTCGTTGCCGAAGGCGTCCACTGCCCATGTTCCCATCGTTGCTCCTTATGCCTTGGCCGGCTTGACCAGCGGCGCATCCTTCTGTGATTTGACGACCTGCATGGCGGTGGCGATCAAGCCGCTCATCTCGCCCAGGTTGGCCGGGATGATAATCGAATTATTGGTCTTGGCCAGCTGCGAGAACGCGCCCACATACTGCTCGGCCACCTTCAGGTTGACGGCGTCCTCGCCGCCCGGCTCGCGGATCGCCGCGCCGACCTGGCGCAGCGCCGACGCATTCGCTTCGGCCAGCGCGATGATGGCGGCGGCCTGGCCCTGGGCGCGGTTGATGGCGGCCTGCTTGTCGCCTTCCGAGCGTGCGATCTGCGCTTCGCGCTCGCCGCTGGCGATGTTGATCTGCTCCTGCTTGCGGCCTTCCGAGGCGGCGATCAGCGCGCGCTTTTCACGCTCGGCGGTGATCTGGGCCTGCATCGCGTGCAGGATTTCCTTCGGCGGCGTCAAATCCTTGATCTCGTAGCGCAGCACCTTGACGCCCCAGTTGGCGGCCGATTCATCGATGGCGTTGACGATGGCGGTGTTGATATGCTCGCGCTCCTCGAAAGTCTTGTCCAGCTCCATGCGGCCGATCACCGAGCGCAAGGTGGTCTGCGCCAGCTGCGTGATGGCGGCGATGTAGTTCGACGAACCGTACGAGGCGCGCATGGCGTCGGTGATCTGGAAGTACAGGATGCCGTCGACCTGCAGCTGGGTGTTGTCGCGCGTGATGCAGACCTGCGGCGGCACGTCGAGCGGGATCTCCTTCAGCACGTGCTTGTAGGCGATGCGGTCGACGAAGGGGATGACGATGTTCAGGCCGGGGCCCAGCGTGGCGTGGTACTTGCCGAGCCGCTCGACCACCCAGGCGTGCTGCTGCGGCACCACGTTGATGGTCTTGAACACGAACACCAGGGCCAGTATGAACAGGATGAAGGTGACGTTGCCGATGCTGATATCCATTGAATTCTCCGTAGGTTGATCTCAGGCCGCCACGATCAGGCGGCTGCCGCGTACTTCGCGTATCGTGTACTGGCCGGGCGCCGGCGTAGTCCCCGGCTCCAGTTCCACATCCCACAGCGCGCCGCGGTACATCACGCGCGCCGCGCCGTCCTGCCAGGCCGGCACGTGGACGGTCTGGCCGATGTCGAGGTTGACGTTCGGATCGCGCTCGGCCCGCACCCGGTCTTCCTGCTTGCCGAAGCGGCTGCGCCGCAGCAGCACGGTGGCGGCCACGCCGACCACGGCGGCAAGCACCGTCTGCGCCTCCATGCCGAAGCCCAGCAGCGCGGCCAGCACGCCCGAGCTCATGCCGATGGCGATCATCAGCAGGTAGAAGGTGCCGGTGAACAGTTCCAAAATGACCGTCGCGCCGGCGGCAAAGGCCCAGTAACTCCAGTCAGCCATAGTGCTCTCCTTTCAGGTTTCAAAATGCAAAAACCCCCGCTTCCCGGTGCGGGCTGCGAGGGTTTTTACTGCGGGGCAGTTGGTATTGATAGTGTTATTTGCTACTAAATTCGATAACTCCAGTCTAAACCAAATCCGTCCCGCGTCAACACTTTATTATTGCTTGGTCAGTGTCGCCAGTTTCTGCCAGGTATCGATCACCGAGTCCGGGTTCAGCGACATCGATTCGATGCCCTGCTCCATCAGCCAGGCGGCGAAGTCCGGATGGTCCGAAGGACCCTGGCCGCAGATGCCGATGTACTTGCCCTGGTCGCGGCAAGCCTTGATCGCCATCGACAGCAGCGCCTTGACGGCCGGGTCGCGCTCGTCGAAGTCAGCCGCCAGCAGCGCCATGCCGGAATCGCGGTCCAGGCCCAGGGTCAGCTGGGTCAGGTCGTTGGAACCGATGGAGAAGCCGTCGAAGTGTTGCAGGAACTGGTCGGCCAGGATGGCGTTCGACGGCACTTCGCACATCATGATCAGGCGCAGGCCGTTTTCGCCGCGCACCAGGCCGTTCTTGCCCAGCAGGTTGACGACCTTCTCGGCCTGACCCAGGGTACGGACGAACGGCACCATGATCTCGACGTTGGTCAGGCCCATGTCGTTGCGCACGCGCTTCATCGCCTGGCATTCCATTTCGAATGCGCCGGCGAAGTCGGCCGCCAGGTAGCGGGCCGCGCCGCGGAAGCCCAGCATCGGGTTCTCTTCATCCGGCTCGTAGCGCGAGCCGCCGATCAGCTTCTTGTACTCGTTGGACTTGAAGTCCGACAGGCGCACGATGACCGGCTTCGGCCAGAACGCGGCGGCGATGGTGGCGATGCCTTCGGCCAGCTTGTCGACGTAGAAGGCTTTCGGCGAGGCGTGGCCGCGCGCGACCGACTCCACCGCCTTCTTCAGGTCGGCGTCGATGTTTGGGTACTCGAGGATGGCCTTCGGGTGCACGCCGATGTTGTTGTTGATGATGAACTCGAGACGAGCCAGGCCGACGCCGCCGTTCGGCACCGACTGGAAGTCGAACGCCAGCTGCGGGTTGCCGACGTTGAGCATGATCTTGGTCGGCAGCTTCGGCAGTTCGCCGCGCGACACTTCCGAGATTTCCGTTTCCAGCAGGCCGTCGTAGATCTTGCCTTCGTCGCCTTCGGCGCAGGAAACGGTGACGAAAGTGCCGTCCTTCAGCACTTCGGTCGCGTCGCCGCAACCGACGACGGCCGGCACGCCCAGTTCACGGGCGATGATCGCCGCGTGGCAGGTGCGGCCGCCGCGGTTGGTGACGATGGCCGAGGCGCGCTTCATCACCGGTTCCCAGTTCGGGTCGGTCATGTCGGCGACCAGCACGTCGCCCGGCTGCACGCGTTCCATGTCGGCCGGGTCGTGGATCACGCGCACCGGACCGGCGCCGATCTTCTGGCCGATCGCGCGGCCGGAGGCCAGCACCGTGCCGGACGATTTCAGCTTGAAGCGCTGCTGCACGTCGGTCGCCTTCTGCTGCGACTTGACGGTCTCGGGACGCGCCTGCAGGATGTACAGCTTGCCGTCGCGGCCGTCCTTGCCCCACTCGATGTCCATCGGACGGCCGTAGTGGTTCTCGATGATGACGGCGTACTTGGCCAGCTCCACCACTTCCTGGTCGTTGAGCGAATAGCGGTTGCGCATTTCAACCGGCACGTCGACGGTCTTGACCGAGCGGCCGGCCTTGGCTTCGCTGGT
Organism: Duganella sp. LjRoot269; assembly: GCF_964254095.1. Taxonomy (NCBI): domain Bacteria; kingdom Pseudomonadati; phylum Pseudomonadota; class Betaproteobacteria; order Burkholderiales; family Oxalobacteraceae; genus Duganella; species Duganella sp. LjRoot269. The sequence continues at coordinate 4,365,080 of NZ_CAXUSL020000001.1, forward strand.
GAATTCCATCTTCAGCAGCTTGGAGCCGATGTTGCGGCGGATGACGGGCGACTTGCCCTTTTCCAGCATCGGTTTGTGGACGTAGAACTCGTCCGGATTGACCGCGCCCTGCACCACCGTCTCGCCCAGGCCGTAGCTGGAGGTGACGAACACCACGTCCTTGAAGCCGGACTCGGTGTCGATGGTGAACATGACACCGGCCGCGCCCAGGTCGGAGCGGACCATGCGCTGCACGCCGGCCGACAACGCCACTTCGGCGTGGGTGAAGCCCTTGTGCACGCGATAGGAGATCGCGCGGTCGTTGTACAGCGATGCGAACACGTGCTTCATCGCGTCGAGCACGTTGTCGATGCCGACCACGTTGAGGAAGGTTTCCTGCTGGCCGGCGAAGGAGGCGTCCGGCAAGTCTTCGGCGGTGGCCGACGAGCGCACGGCGAACGACATCTCGGTGCTGGAGTCGGCGACCAGCTGGTCATAGAAGGTTTCGATTTCCTTCTGCAGGCGCGGCTGGAACGGGGTTTCGACGATCCACTGACGGATCTCGGCGCCCGCTTGCGCCAGCGCGCGCACGTCGTCGATGTTCAGGTCGGCGAGGCGGTCGGCGATGCGGTCGGCCAGCGGCTTGCCGCCACCGATGCTGTGCGACAGGAAGTCGCGAAATGCCTGCGCCGTGGTGGCGAAGCCGCCCGGAACCCGGACACCGGCTTCAGCCAGCTGGCTGATCATTTCGCCCAGAGAGGCGTTCTTGCCGCCGACGGATTCGACATCCGTCATTCGCAAGTGTTCAAACGAGGCAACATAAACCGCTTCGTTGTTTTGCTCCTTCAATGCTGCGTTGGACATAATTACACCTTTTTGATGATAGAAATCTTCCAGCGAGGCGCAGACTTGTTTCTTGTTATTCTGGTCGTCGTGCAGCACAATCTTACCAATGGCGCCCATTCTACAGCCTGCGGCCCAAATTGACGATTCACAATACTGACAGGCTCACTCTACATGACACAAGAACAACGCCCCACGCTGCCTTCCTCCGCCCGCACCGTGTTTTTCGTCTCCGACGGCACCGGCATCACGGCGGAAACCTTTGGTCACTCGGTGCTGACCCAGTTCGAGCTGCGCTTCCGCCAAGTCCGGCTGCCGTTCATCGATACGCTGGACAAGGCGCACGACGCGGTGCGCAAGATCAACGAGGCCTTTGCAACCGACGGTCAACGTCCGATCATCTTTTCCACGCTGGTGAAGACGGAGTTGTCCGACGTCATTCGCCACTGCAAGGGCATGTATATGGACATGTTTCAAACATTTGTTGCGCCGTTGGAACAGGAACTGGGCGTCAAATCGACCCACACCATCGGCCGTTCGCACAACATCGTCGACAGCGAGGAGTACAAGAATCGCATCGAGGCGATCAATTTCTCGCTGGCGCACGACGACGGCCAGTCGCACAAGAACCTGTCGTCGGCCGACGTGATCCTGGTCGGCGTGTCGCGCTCGGGCAAGACGCCGACCAGTTTGTACCTGGCGATGCAATACGGCATCAAAGCGGCCAACTATCCGCTGATCCCGGACGATTTCGAGCGCGGCAAGCTGCCGTCGTCGCTGTACGAGTTCAAATCCAAGATCTTCGGGCTGACCATCACGCCCGAGCGGCTGTCGGAGATCCGCAACGAACGGCGGGCCGGCAGCAAGTACGCGGCGCTGGAAAACTGCCGCTACGAGGTCAACGAGGCCGAAATGATGATGAAGCGCGAAGGCATACGCTGGCTGTCGTCGACCACCAAGTCGATCGAGGAAATCTCCACCACCATCCTGCAAGAGATCAAGCCGAACCGGCGCGAGTACTGAGGGGCTGCTGATTATGCCGGCAAGTGCGCGCGGCTGGAGGCCAAGCTCGCGTTCCTGCGCAAACTGAAGGCGATGGCGGATGCCGGCGTCGAATTACTGTCGGGAACTGACGCACCATCTATTCCCGGACTGGTACCGGGATATTCGCTGCACGATAATCTGGCTGAATTGGAACGCTCGGGACTGAGCCGTTACCAGGTATTATCTACCGCAACCCGCGCGCCGGGAACCTTTATCTCGCGCACAAAAGGCGGCGTGCAGTTTGGCCAGATTATTACTGGTTATCGCGCAGACCTGATATTAACCAAGCAGAATCCGCTGGATGGCTTATCGACTTTACGTTCGCCATTGGGCGTAATGGCCGAGGGCCGCTGGCGCGATAAACAAGCACTGACGGAATTAATGGCCGGTGTGCGCCGCAGTTATCTCCCGGATTAAATAAATACGCCGGCTGCATTATATTGCAGCCGGTTTGATATATTACCCTCCCATACCCTAGCCATGCCGGATTTTAGCTAAAACATGCCAATTTCAAGCATGAATTGAGCGAATTGCGGGGCAACGAAGCGCAATGAAAAAAAAGAGATGAGAGGAGTATAGGCGAGTCAATACCCCGGTCATATAAACCAGGTATATTTATACTCGGGGAAAGTGATTAGAAGAAGTGCTGCCAGTCGGCCAGCCAGGCGGGGAATTCCTCGACCGGCATAGGCTTGGCGATATAATAGCCTTGGGCATAAGTGCAGCCCAGGCCTTGCAGGAAATCCCAATCCTGTTTTGTTTCTACGCCGACCGCCACCGAACGACGATCCAGGCTGCGTGCCAGGCCAAGGCAGGAACGCAATACGGTGCCGATGGCTTGTTTCTTGGACGCCCCGTCGACAAAACTGCGGTCTATTTTCAGTTCCGAAAAAGGTATGCGCGCCAGTAATTGCAAATTACTGCGGCCGGTGCCGTAATCGTCGATGGCCAGCCCGAATCCTTTCATCCGCAAACGCAATAACCGTTCGAGAAAATGCGGATCCGTGGTCAGCACCGCCGACTCGGTCATCTCGAAAGTGATGTAGTCGGGCATGATGCGGTGCCGGTCCAGGCAGGCCGCGATCTGGTCCATGAACTGCGGATGCGCCAGCGTGCTCTGATCAACATTGATGGAAAACGAGATCGGTATGCCCTGGTCGTGCAAGGTGCGGCAGGCCGCGACCGACTTTTCGATCATGCTCCAGTCGAGGAAATCGACGCGCCGGTTATCCTCCAGCACCTGCATGAACGACGCCGGTCCCAGCACGCCGTACAGCGGGTGGCGCCAGCGGGCGAACATCTCCAGGCCCTTGACCTGTCCCGTCTCGAGCTCGATCTTCGGCTGGAAGAAGGGGTCGAACTCGCGCGCCTGCAGTCCCTGCCCCACTTCGGCAAACGAAATCGGCGGCACTGTCGGGCGCGCCGCGGTCCGCGCTTCGCCCGGCTGCAGGTAGTTGGTGATCAGCGCCTCGAGCCGGCTGCCGATGACCGGCTTGCCGATCGCGCCCAGCATGTTGATGCCGTAGGCGGCGGCCATGGTCTCGACCGAGAACAGCACCGCGTTCGACTGCGCGCCCACCACCACCACGCCCACGCGCGATTTGGCGTCGGCCAGGCGGCGTATCAGTTCCAGCGCGTCCATGCCCGGCAGCGCCAGGTCGATGATGGCGATATCAACGGGCGGCGCCATGTTGGCGGCGGTGCTGAAATGGCGCATCGCCGTGTGGCCGTCCGGCGCCTGCGTAATCCGGCCGACGCCGAGGTGCACCAGGATGTCGGCCAGCGCGTGGCGTTGTACCTGATCCCCTTCGGCTACCAGAAAGTGCAACTGCGCGATATCCATGAACTGCTCCGTTGATGCGTTAAGACTGATTCTGCCTTACTTGTTCGAAAAAGCATACTGCCGCGCATGCGGCCACGTTCAGCGACTCGACCTGGCCCAGGTGCGGTATCACCACCTGATGGGTCGCCATCGACAGCAGATCGTCCGCCACGCCCTGCCCCTCGTGCCCGAACAGCCAGGCCACAGGCTGGCGCAGGTCGACGTCGTACAGCCGCTGGGTCGCATAGCCGCTGGTGGCCAGCGTGGCCACCTTGGCCGCCGACACCAGCGCCGCCAGGTCGACGTTCTCGAAAATATCCAGCACAAAGTGCGCACCCATGGCCGCGCGCAGCACCTTGGGCGACCAGCAGAACGCCGTACCGGCGCTGCAATAGACCTGCGTGATGCCGGCCGCCGCCGCGCTGCGCAGGATGGAACCGACGTTGCCGGGATCCTGCACGTTGTCGAGCAGCACCGCCGACACGGCCAGCGGCCCGCCCACCGCACGCTCGGGCGTCTCGATCAGGAACATCACGCCGACGCCGTGTTCGACCTGGCTGACGGCGTTGTACAGCGCGTCCGGCAGTCCCAGCACGTGCGCATGCCGCGCTTCCAGCTGGCCGACGATGTCCATCACTTCCGGATTGTGCAGCGCCGATTCGCTGACCACGCACTGCTCCGGCAGGCCGCGCAGCTGCAGGTAGGCCTGGCACAGGTGCACGCCGTCGAGCAGGGTGCGGCCGGACTTGCGTCGCGCCTGGGAACTGCCGGCCAGCTTGACCAGGTCCTTGTATTGCGCGTTGTCGCGCGAGGTGATCGTCTTCATGCCGCCCTCCCGCCACTGGTACGGGCCGCGAACAGTTCCAGCACCTCGCGCACCGGCGCGAACGAGCGGCGGTGCACCGGCGAGGCGCCGTGCTCGCGCAGGCGCTCCAGGTGCAGCGCGGTGCCGTAGCCCTTGTGCTGGTCGAAGCAGTACTGCGGATACTGCGCATGCAAGGCCACCAGCGCGGCATCGCGCGCGGTCTTGGCCAGGATCGACGCGGCCGAAATCGCATCGACCTTGTCGTCGCCGCCGATCACGGCGATCGACTGGATCTTCATCACCGGGCAGCGGTTGCCGTCGATCAGGGCCAGCGTCGGCACGGTGCTCAGCGCCTCCACCGCGCGCCGCATCGCCAGCATCGACGCCTGCAGGATGTTGAGCTTGTCGATTTCCTCTTCCGACGCCTCGGCGATCGCCCACGCCAGCGCGTGGGCCTTGATCAGCGGCGCCAGCATGTCGCGCCTGGCTTCGGTGAGTTTTTTCGAATCGCGCAGGCCGTCGATGGGCCGCGAGACGTCGAGGATGACGGCGGCCGCGAACACCGGGCCGGCCAGCGGCCCGCGTCCCGCCTCGTCGACGCCGCAGATGATCTCGTCGGGCGAATCGGGCAGGAAGTCGAACAGGCCGGATTGTTGATTATTCACGTTGATACTCTTTATGCTTGGATGACTTTGAGCACGGCGGCCGCGCTCTCCACCGCGCTGTTGCGCAGCAGGCTGTGATGCATGTCGGCGAAGCGCTGCGCCAGCCGCAGGCGGTGCGGCGCGTCGCTCAGCTGCTGCCACATCGCGTCGGCCAGCGCCTGCGGATTGGCCGCGTCCTGCAGCAGCTCCGGCACCAGGAACTCGCGCGCCAGGATGTTCGGCAGGCCGATCCACGGCTGGTAGCCAAAGTGGCGCAGGATCTGCCATTCCAGCTCCATCATGCGATAGGCTATCACCATCGGCTTCTTGAACAGCGCCACCTCCAGCGACGCCGTGCCCGACGCCACCAGCACCGCGTCGGCCGCGGCGATGGCGGTATGCGACTGGCCGTCGAGCAGCTGCACTTCGACGTCCTGCAGGCCGGCCTGCGCCACCAGTTCGAGGAAGTACCGGCGCTGGCGCTCGCCCGCCATCGGCGCGACGAACCTCAGCGTGCTGTCGCGCTGCTTCAGCAGTTTGGCGGCGCCGATGAAGGCCGCCGTGTTGTACTTCAGTTCGGACATGCGGCTGCCCGGCATGATGGCCACCACGCTGGCGTCCTCCGCCAGGCCCAGCGCGCGGCGCGCGCCCGCCTCGTCCGGCGCCAGCGGGATCAGCTCGGCCAGCGGATGGCCGACATAGCTGACCGGCACGCCGGCCTGCTTGTAGATTTCTTCCTCGAACGGAAACACCACCAGCATGTGCGACACCGCCTTGATGATTTTCTTGATACGGCCGCCGCGCCAGGCCCAGATCTGCGGGCCGATGTAGTGGATGGTCGGAATGCCGGCCGCCTTCAGCTGCTCTTCCAGCCCGAGGTTGAAGCCCGGGTAGTCGGCGCCGATGAAGGCCGCCGGCCGCTCGGCCAGCAGCCGGTCGCGCAGCGCGTTCTGGATGCCCTTGATCTCGCGGTAGCGCGGGATCACGGCCAGCAGGCCGCGCACCGTCAGCTTGTCCATCGGGTAGTGCGATTCGAAGCCCTGGGCGATCATGTGCTCGCCGCCGATGCCGTGGAAGCGGGTGTCGGGCAGGTGCGGCCGCAGGCCGGACAGCAGGCGCGCCGCCAGCACGTCGCCGGACGGTTCGCCGGCGACCAGCGCTATGGATGGCACGCCCGGTTGCGCAGCCACCATCGGCCGCGCGCTGTCAGCGGACGATGCCACGGCTGGCGACGCCGAGGAAGTCGCGCATGGCACGGATGTGCTGCGCCACGTCGGCCGGGCTGGCCTCTTCTTCGGCCTGTAGCGCGGCCTTGGCCTCTTCCAGCGTCAGGCCGGAGCGGTAGATGGTCTTGTAGGCGCCGCGGATGCCGTTGATCTGCTCGCGCGTAAAGCCGCGCCGCTTCAGGCCCTCGATATTGACGCCGTGGGCCTGCGCGGGATTCCCGTTCAACAGCACGAACGGCGGCACGTCCTGCGTCAGCGAGGTGCTCATGCCGACGAACGCGTGCGCGCCGATCTTGCAGAACTGGTGCACATTGGCGAAGCCGCTCATGATGACCCAGTCGCCGATCTCGACGTGGCCGGCGATCTGCGCGTTGTTCGAGAAGATCGTGTTGCTGCCGACCTGGCAGTCGTGCGCCAGGTGGACGTAGGCCGAGATCCAGTTGTCGTTGCCCAGCGAGGTCACGCCCTTGTCCTGCACCGTGCCGGTGTTGAAGGTGCAGAACTCGCGGATGGTGTTGCGGTCGCCGATGGTCAGCCTGGTCGGCTCGCCGTTCCATTTCTTGTCCTGCGGCGCGGCGCCGATCGACGAGAACTGGAACAGCTTGTTGTCGCGGCCGATGGTGGTGTGGCCTTCGATGACCACGTGCGGCCCGACCACGGTGCCCGAGCCGATGACGACGTTGGGACCGATGACCGAATACGGCCCGACCTCGACACCGGTGTCGAGATGCGCCTTCGGATCGACGATGGCGGTGGCGTGTATCGTCGCCATGATTACTTGCCTGCTGGCTGGCTGGCGTCCGATGCGCTGCGGATGGTGCACATCAGTTCCGCCTCGACCGCCGTCTGGCCGTCGACCGTGCCGACCGCCTTGTACTTCCAGATGCCGCGCGACACGCGCAGGATCTCGACATTCATCACCAGCTGGTCGCCCGGCTCCACCGGACGCTTGAAGCGCGCGTTGTCGATGCCGACGAAGTACACCACCGAATTCTCGTCCGGCTTGATGTCCATGGTCAGGAACGACAGGATGGCGGCGGTCTGCGCCATCGCCTCGATCATCAGCACGCCCGGCATCACCGGCTTGTGCGGGAAGTGGCCGTTGAAGAATTCCTCGTTGACGGTGACGTTCTTGATGGCGGTGATGGTCTTGCCCGACTCCCAGTCCAGCACGCGGTCCACCAGCAGCATCGGGTAGCGGTGCGGCAGGTACTGCTTGATGGCGTGGATGTCCAGGCACTTCTTGGTGCAGGTGGACGCTTCGGTGGTTTCTGGAGTGGTAGTAGTCATGATTTATTTCTCGTCGTGATTCGTCAGTGTTTTAATTGTTTTTTCCAGCGCGCGAATTTTATCGCGCATCGTCGACAAATTGCGGACGATGGCGGCTGATTTTTCCCATTCGCTGTTTTTGGCCAGCGGATAAAAGCCTGTGTACTGTCCCGGTTCCAGGATCGAGCGCGATACCATGCTGCCCGAACCCACGTGGACCTTGTCGACGATGGTCAGGTGGCCCAGCACCATGGCGGCGCCGCCGAAGGTGCAGTACTTGCCGATCTTCGCGCTGCCGGCCACGCCGACGCAGCCGGCCATCGCCGTGTGCGCGCCGATGTGGCAGTTGTGGCCGATCTGGATCTGGTTGTCCAGCTTGACGCCGTCCTCGATGATCGTATCGGCCAGCGCGCCGCGGTCGATGGTGGTGTTGGCGCCGATGTCCACATCGTCGCCGATGACCACGCGCCCGGTCTGCGGAATCTTGATGTAGGCCCCGCCCTCGTTGGCGAAACCGAATCCGTCGGTGCCGATGACGGCGCCCGAATGGATGATGCCGCGCTTGCCGATCACGCAGCGCGAATGGAACGTCACGTTGGCGAACAAATGCGTGTCCTCGCCGATCACCGCCTCGCGGCCGATGTAGCAGCCGGCGTCGATCACCGCGCCCTCGCCGATCACCGCGCCCGCCTCCACCACCACGCGCGCGCCGACATGGGCGCTGGCGGCGATGCGCGCGTCGTCGGCGACCACCGCGCTGGCGTGCACGCCAGCCGCCGGCACGATGGCCGTCAGCGATTCGAAATACTGCGCCGCGCGGGCGAAATACACATACGGATTGTTGGTGACGATGCGCGCGCCCTGGAAGCCGGCGGCGATAAAAGCGTCGTCGGCGGCCGACACGATCAGTGCCGCCGCCTGGCTTTGCAGCGCTTGCGCGCGCAGTTTGCTATTGCTGAGAAAGCTGATGTGCGAAACGCCGGCGTCCGTCAATGGCGCGATCCCGGTCACTTCCAGGTTCGCGTCCCCCATCAACTGCCCGCCCAAGCGTTCGACCAATTCCCCTAGTCGAGTGCCCATCGGGTGGTCCAATCTATCGTTTTATTTGTCTTTATCCAGCGCCGCCAGCACTTTTTCGGTGATGTCGATGCGCGGGCTGGCCCAGACCGCGTCCTGCAGCACGATGTCGAAGCCTTCGACCAGTGCCAGCTGCTTGATGATCTTGGTGGCTTTTTCCGAGATCGCCTGGCGTTCCTCGTTGGTGCGCTGGTTCAAATCCTCGCGGAACTCGCGCTGGCGGCGCTGGTATTCCTTATCCAGCTCGAACACGTCGCGCTGGCGCTTGACGCGGTCGGCCTCGGACAGGGCCGGCATGTCCTTTTCCAGCTTTTCGGTCGACGTCTTCAGGCGCGAAGCCATGTCCGCCATGGCTTTCTCGCGGCTCTTGAACTCTTCCTGCAGCTTTTCGCCGGCCAGCTTGGCCAGCTTCGATTCGTTGTAGATGCGCTCAGGGCTGAGCCACGCGATGCGCGAGGCCGAGGTCTGGGCCTGCACCGGCGCCAACGCACACCAGCCCAGTGCAAGCACGGCGAGGGATTTGGTCAAGGTAGCAGATACAGTCTTCAACTTGTTTCTCCGGGGAAAATATTAAAGTCTCTAGTCATCATTGGAAGCGCGTCAGAAGCCGCTGCCCATCTGGAACTGGAAGCGTTCCAGGCGGTCGCCCTGCTTGGCGTTCAAAGGCTTAGCATAACTCAACTTGAGCGGGCCGACCGGCGAAATCCAGCTGATACCCAGGCCGGTCGAGTAGCGCAGCTCGGAGGCGCGCATCTTCTGGCCTTCCTGGTAGACCTGGCCGGTATCGAGGAAACCGAACCAGCGCAGGCTGCGGTCCTGGCCCGAGCCGGGGAACGGCAGCTGCAGCTCGGCGTTGCCGATCAGGCGCGAGGCGCCGCCCAGCGCATCGCCGTAGGTGTAGTCGACCGCGCCCAGCGAGGAGCTCAGGTAGCCGCGCACCGAACCGATGCCGCCGCCGTAGAAGTTCTTGAACACCGGATAACTGCTGCTGCCCAGACCATGGCCGTAGTCGATCTCACCCTTCAGCGCCAGCGTCACTTTCGAGAACAACGGCTTGTACCACTGGTGCTCGTACACGGCGCGGTAGTATTTCTGCTGGCCGACCAGATCCAGCTCCAGGTTGGCGCGCTGGTAGCGGCCCACGGTCGGCGTCAGCGCCGAGTCGCGGCTGTCGCGCGCCCAGGCGGCCGTCAGCGGCACGGCGTTGGTGGCGGCGGTGCCGATACCGGTGGTGTTGCCGGTGATCGTGGTGACGTATTCCTTGAAGCGGATCGGCGACGTTTCGTCGGTGGTGATCTTCGAGCGTTCCAGGCCGATGCCGAAGAACACCGTGTCCACTTCGGAGAACGGCACGCCGTAGCTGATGCGGCCGCCCTGCTGCTTGATGGTGTAGGAGCCGATGTTGAGCGCCGGCGGCTGCTGCGTGCGCAGGTACACTTCGTACGAGCGCGACACGCCGTCGTCGGTGTAGTACGGGTCGGTCTGCGAGAACGAAATCGTGCGGCTGTACTTCGAGGTATTCAGTTCGATGCCGACGGTGGTGCCCGAACCGGCGAAGTTGGCCTGCTGGATCGCGGCCTGGAAGCTGAACTTCTCCGACTGCGAGAACGCGCCGCCGATCTGGAAGTTACCGGTCGGTTTTTCCACCACGGTCAGGTTGACGTCGACCTGGTCGGACGTGCCCTGCGCTTCAGGCGTGTCGATGGTCACGTCCTTGAAGTAGCCCAGGCGGTCGACGCGGTCGCGCGACAGCTTGATCTTGTTGGCGTCGTACCACGACGACTCGAACTGGCGGAACTCGCGGCGTATCACCTCGTCGCGCGTGGTGGTGTTGCCGGCGATGTTCATGTGGCGCACGTAGGCGCGCTTGCCCGGATCGATGAAGAACGTGAACGCCACTTCGCGCTTCTCGCGGTTGATGTCCGGATTGGCGTTGACGTTGGCGAAGGCGTAGCCGAAGGTGCCCAGTCGATCGGAGATCAGCTTGTTGGTGGCGGTCAGGCGCGCGCCGGAATAGGTTTCGCCTTCGCGCAGCAGCACCAGCGAGCGCAGTTCCTCTTCGCGGCCGAAGGTCTCGCCTTCGAACTTGATGCCCGAGACCTTGTACTTCTCGCCCTCGGTGATGTTGATGGTGATGTAGATGTCCTTCTTGTCCGGCGTGATCGACACCTGCGTCGAGTCGATGTTCATCTCGATGTAGCCGCGGTCCAGGTAGTAGGACTTGAGCGACTCGATGTCGCCGGTCAGCTTGGTCTTGGAGTACTGGTCGGCCTTGGTGTACCAGCTGAACCAGCCGCCGGTGTTCAGCGCCAGCTGGTCTTTCAGCTCCTTGTCCGAGAACACCTTGTTGCCGACGATGTTGATCTGCTTGATCTTGGCGACGTCGCCCTCGTCCACCGCGAAGGTGATGTTGACGCGGTTACGCTCGATCGGCGTGACGGTGGTGACGATCTTGACGCCATACAGGCCGTGCGACAGGTACTGGCGCTTCAATTCCTGCTCGGCGCGGTCGACCGACGCCTTGTCGAAAATCTTGGTCTCGCCGACGCCGATGTCCTTCAGCGCCTTGACCAGCGTGTCTTTTTCAAATTCCTTGGTACCGGTGAATTCCACCTTGGAGATGGCCGGGCGTTCCTCGACCAGCACCACCAGCACGCCGCCGTCGGCTTCGAGCTTGACGTCCTTGAAGAAGCCGGTGGCATACAGCGCCTTGATGGCGGTGATGGATTTGTCGTCGTTGAAGGTCTCGCCCACCCGTACCGGCAGATAGCTGAAGACCGTACCGGCTTCCGTACGCTGGATCCCTTCGACGCGGATGTCTTTGATGACGAAGGGCTCGATGGCCATGGCACTGCCGGCGCACAGCGCCAGGACAGCGGCGCCGATCAGGCTACGGCGAAAGGAAGGTGAAGTAATACGGTCAGAATATAATTTCATTGGGGTTATTCAATGGCTAAATCAACGAACTACTCATATAGATACAAAGCGAAAGCGCGCCTGCTACAGCAGCCGGGCGACGTCGTTAAACACCGCCAGCAGCATCAGGGTCAGCAACAACCCCATACCGACACGCTGCGCAATCTCGCCAAAACGTTCCGGTACAGAACGCCCAGTTAAAACTTCCAGCGAATAATACAGCAAATGCCCCCCATCTAGAACCGGAATCGGTAGCAAATTCATCACCCCCAAACTGATGCTGATGAAGGCGATGAAGCTCAAATAGCTCGCCGCGCCCATCCGCGCCGTTTGCCCGGCATAATCGGCGATCGTGATCGGTCCGGTGACGTTCTTCAGCGAGACCTCGCCGGTGATCATCTTGCCGATCATCTTCAGGGTCATCGTGCAGGTATCCCAGACCCGCGTCATGGCTTTTCCCACGGCCGCAACCGGGGATGATGGCACGGTGATCATATCCGGCTGCAGAGCGACGTAGGCGCCGATCTTACCGACTGTTACAGTTCCCTTACCGGTTTTTGCCTCGCCTTTCACCTGTTCCGCCTGCGGCGCCATGGCCAGCGTCAGCGGCTGGCCCGCGCGGCGGACCGCCACCTGCACGGTTTTGCCGGCCGAGGCGCGGATGATGTCGATGAAGGCGATGCCGTCGGCCACCGGCGTGCCGTCGACGGCCACCAGCAGGTCGCCGACCCGCAGGCCGCCCCGGTCGGCCGCGCCGCCGGCGATCACCTGCTCGACCACCGGCGTCGGGCGGGAGACGCCGACGCCAAGCTTGCCCAGCACGTCGCCCTCCAGGTCCAGCGCGGACAACGCGGCGGCCGGCAGCGTGAAGGTGAAGCGGCCCTGCCCCACGCGCTCGACGGCGATGCGGGCTTCCTTCTTATCGATGGCGGCCTGGATCAGGCTCCAGCGCAGCTCGGACCAGACGGCGACCGGCTGCTCGTTGACGGCGGTGACCACGTCGCCGGTGCGCAGGCCGGCGGCCCAGGCGGCGGCCGGCGCGGCGTCCACCGTCGCGCGCACGCTGACCTTGCTGGCCGGTTCTTCGACACCGTGCATGTACAAGCCGGCGAACAGCACGATCGCGATCAGGAAATTAGCCAGCGGGCCGGCGGCCACGATGGCGATGCGCTTCCACACGTTCTGGCGCGTGAACTCGCGCTTCAGCTCTTCCGGCGGCAGGTGGCCCAGGTCGGCCTCGCGCGCGTCGAGCATCTTGACGTAGCCGCCCAGCGGCAGCGCGGAGACGGCCCATTCGGTCTGGTCCGGCCCGAAACGGCGCGACCACACCACCTTGCCCATGCCGACCGAGAAGCGCAGCACCTTGACGCCGCACCAGCGCGCCACCAGGTAGTGCCCCAGCTCGTGGAAGATGACCAGGGAGCCCAGGCAGACGACAAATGCCAGCGCGGTTTGCAGGAAGTTCATTTTGCCAGTCCGGCGATATAGGTTTCGGCGGCGGCGCGCGCGGCGCCGTCCTGCGCCATGACGGCGGCGATGCTGTCGGCGGCGCCGTGCGGCAACGCTTCCATCACGTGCGCGATCACGCGGTCGATCTGGCGGAAGCCTATCCGCAGGTCGAGGAAGGCCTGCACCGCCACTTCATTGGCGGCGTTCAGCAGCGCGGGCGCGGTGCCGCCGGCCTTGAGCGCTTCGAACGCCAGCGCCAGGCAGGGGAAACGGTTGAAATCGGGACGCTCGAACTGCAGCGTGGCGATCTGCGTCAGGTCCAGCTGGGCCACGCCGGAAGCGATGCGCTCCGGGTAGGCCAGCGCGTGGGCGATCGGCGTGCGCATGTCGGGATTGCCCAATTGCGCCAGCACCGAGCCGTCGGCATACGACACCATCGAATGGATCACCGACTGCGGGTGGATGACGACTTCGATGCGGTCGGCCGGCGCGCCGAACAGCCAGTGCGCCTCGATCACTTCCAGGCCCTTGTTCATCATCGTGGCCGAATCGACCGAGATCTTGCGGCCCATCGACCAGTTGGGGTGCTTGCAGGCCTGCTCCGGCGTGACCGCGTCCAGCGTGGCCACGTCGCGCGTCAGGAACGGGCCGCCGGAGGCGGTCAGCAGGATCTTGGCCACGCCGGCCGCGTCGTCGCGCACCGCCGGCACGCGCCCGCCGAACTGCGGCAGGCACTGGAAGATCGCATTGTGCTCGCTGTCGATCGGCAGCAGCACCGCGCCCGCTTCGTGCGCGGCGTCGATGAACAGCTGGCCGGACATGACCAGCGCTTCCTTGTTGGCCAGCAGCACCTTCTTGCCGGCGCGGGCGGCGGCCAGGGTCGGCGCCAGGCCGGCGGCGCCGACGATGGCGGCCATCACACTGTCGACTTCCGCCGCGCTGGCGATGCTGCACAAGGCCGCTTCGCCATATTCCACTTCGGTGTCGACGCCGGCCGCGCGCAGCAACACGCCCAGGCGGTCGGCGGCGGCGGCGCTGCCGACCACGGCGCGCGCCGGACGGAACGCGATGCACTGGGCCGCCAATTCGTCGACGCGGCTGTGCGCGGACAGCGCGTAGACGGCATAGCGCTCGGGGTGGCGGGCGAGCACGTCCAGCGTGGACACGCCGATCGAACCGGTGGCGCCAAGGATGGTGATTTGTTGCATTTTATTCTTTCAGAACCAGGAGCCGATCAGCGCGGCCAGGGGCAGGACCGGGATCAAGGCGTCAATACGGTCAAGCACGCCGCCATGGCCGGGCAGCAGGTTGCTGCTGTCCTTGAGGCCGGCGCGGCGCTTGAGCTGGGATTCGAACAGGTCGCCGACGACGGACGCGGCGACGATCAGCAGCAGCGCCAGCAGGGCCAGCGGCCAGCCGAAGCGCTGCTGCAGCTGGTAGGCGAAGGTGTCCCGCAGCCACGGGAAAGAGGCGGCCAGGACTATGCCCAGCGCCGACAGCGCCAGCACGGCGATGCCGCCGCCGATGGCGCCCTCCCACGACTTGCCCGGCGAGATAGACGGCGCCAGCTTGCGCTTGCCGAAGGCCTTGCCGGAGAAATAGGCGCCGATGTCGGCGATCCACACCAGCACCATCACCGACAGCAGGTACAGCGGCGAATGCAGGTAGAGGCCGACGATGGCGAAGAAGCAGGCGAACACGGCGAAGCTGAAGGTGACGCCCATGGACCAGTTGCCGCCGCCCTTGAGCGGCGGCAGGCCCAGGCCCAGCGACGGCACGTAGCGGATCAGCCACAGCAGGCAGGCCACGCCGTACAGCGAATTGACGGCGCCCGGCTTGGCCGAGTACATCAGCAGCACGAACAGGCCGGCGCAGACCACGCCGAACACGCGCGCGGCCATGGCGGACAGGCCGAACAGGCGGGCGCCCTCCCACATCGCGGCGCCGACGAACAGGGTGACGACGACGGCAAACGCTGGGAAATAGTTGAAGAACAGGACCGGCAGCAGCACCGCCAGCAAGATCACAGCGGTAATAATCCTAGTTTTCAGCATCAGCTTGTCTTTTCAGCCAGTTGCGCGCCGGTGCGGCCGAAGCGGCGTTCGCGGTGCTGGTAGGAGGCGATCGCCTCGTCAAGGCACTCGATCGAGAAATCGGGCCAGTAGGTCTCGGTGAAGAACAGTTCCGTGTAGGCCAGCTGCCACAGCAGGAAATTGGAGATGCGCTGCTCGCCGCCGGTGCGGATGAACAGGTCGGGCTCGGGCGCGTAGGCCATCGCCAGGTGCGGCGCCAGCTGCTCCTCGCTGAAGTCGGTCGCGCCGGGGTGGGCGGCGACCATCTTGGCCACCGCCTGCATGATGTCCCAGCGGCCGCCATAGTTGGCGCAGACGGTGACGGTCATGCGGGTGTTGTTGGCGGTCTTGCGCTCGGCCGAGGCGATCATGCCTTGCAGCTTGTCGTCGAAACGGGTCAGGTCGCCGACGACCTTGAGGCGGATATTGTTGGCGTGCAGCTTGGACACTTCGCGGTCCAGCGCGGTCACGAACAGGCGCATCAGCAGCGACACTTCCTCTTCCGGGCGGCGCCAGTTTTCCGAACTGAAGGCGAACACGGTCAGGTATTCGACACCGCGGCGGGCGCAGGCCTCGACCACGGTGCGCACCGCCTCCACGCCCTTGACGTGGCCGGCGACGCGCGGCAGGAAGCGCTTGGTCGCCCAGCGGCCGTTGCCGTCCATGATGATGGCAACGTGGCGCGGCACGTTAGGGGCTTCCGGGACCTCGGTAGTCGAACTCGTATATTTCATGAAAACTTTGGTGCCAAAGTGTTAAGTATTGCAGGTGTGACGCAAAAAGACAAGACGCCAGCATAGCGTACCACCCGCGGGGTCAGTTCCGGCAATCTGCCACGCGTGGCAGATTGCCGGAACTGACCCCGGGGTGGGGAAACCATGCTGGCGCCCCTTGGTATTTAAACCGTCAGAACTTCTTTTTCTTTCTCCGCAACCATCTTGTCGATGTCGACGATGAACTTGTCGGTCAGCTTCTGCACCTCGTCGGTGCCGCGGCGTTCGTCGTCTTCCGAGATCGCCTTGTCCTTGACCAGCTTTTTCATGCCTTCATTGGCATCGCGGCGGATGTTGCGGACGGCGATTTTCGCGTCTTCCGCTTCGCTCTTGACCAGCTTGACCATTTCCTTGCGGCGCTCTTCGGTCAGCGGCGGGGTCGGCACGCGTATCATGTCGCCCTGCGACGACGGGTTCAGGCCCAAGTCGGCGTCGCGGATCGCCTTTTCAATGGTGGCCGCCATCTTCTTCTCGAACGGCTGCACACCGATGGTGCGGGCGTCGATCAGGGTCACGTTGGCCACCTGCGTCAGCGCGGTCGGCGAACCGTAGTACTCGACCTGCACGTGGTCCAGGATGCCGGTGTGGGCGCGGCCGGTGCGGACCTTGGCCAGATCGGCGCGCAAGGTTTCCAGCGATTTGATCATGCGCTCTTGCGCATTCTTTTTAACGTCAGCTACGGACATTGCTGCTCTCCTGTATCGGAATATTATTTAAACGTGAACCAGTGTACCCTCATCCTCGCCCATGATGACGCGCATCAGCGCACCGGGCTTGGTGATGGAAAACACTTTGATCGGCAGCTTCTGGTCGCGGCACAGCGCGAAGGCGGTGGCGTCCATGACTTGCAGATGCTTGGCGATGGCTTCGTCGAAGGTGATCGAGCTGTACAGCGTGGCGTTCGGGTCCTTCTTCGGGTCGGCGGTGTAGACGCCGTCGACCTTGGTTGCTTTCAGGACGATTTCCGCGCTCACTTCCGAGCCGCGCAGCGCCGCCGCGGTGTCGGTGGTGAAGAACGGGTTGCCGGTGCCGGCCGCGAACACGACGACCTTGCCTTCTTCCAGGTACTGCAGCGCTTTCGGGCGCACATACGGCTCCACCACCTGCTCGATGCCGATGGCCGACATCACGCGCGCGGTGATGCCGACATGGCGCATCGCGTCGGCCAGCGCCAGCGCGTTCATGACGGTGGCCAGCATGCCCATGTAGTCGGCGGTGGCGCGGTCCATGCCCTGGGCGCCGGGGGCGACGCCGCGGAAGATGTTGCCGCCGCCGATGACGATCGCCAGTTCCACGCCCAGTTTCGCGACCTCGGCCACATCGGCGACCATCCGTTCGATCGTGCCGCGGTTGATGCCGTAAGGATCATCGCCCATCAGGGCTTCGCCGGACAATTTGAGGAGGACGCGCTTGTAGGCTGGTTTTGACATGAGACGGGGCTCCTAAGTTGGGTTGATTCGGTAAGGCTGCCGGCGCCCATGATACCTTGCCTGGCGCCGGGGACAACTGGTGTTACAGCCAAGATTGCTTGGGTCGGGCTAAAAAAACGGGCCTCTCGGCCCGTTTTCTGAATTACGCTCCTTGGGAAGCAGCCATCTGTGCGGCTACTTCGGCGGCGAAATCGTCGACTTTCTTCTCGATGCCCTCGCCTACCACGTACATGGTGAAGGCTTTGACGGTGGTCGATTTTTCTTTCAGCATCTGCTCGATCGATTGCTTGTCGTTTTTCACGAAAGCCTGGTTCAGCAGCGACACTTCCTTCAGGTACTTCTGTACCGAGCCTTCCAGGCGCTTGGCGACGATGTCGGCAGGCTGCACTGGCTTGCCGGCGGCCACGGCGGCGGCGGCATCTTCGTCAGCTTTCAGCTTGGCAACCGAACGCTCTTTTTCGATCAGTTCGGCAGGAACCTGGTCGGCCGACAGCGACACCGGCTTCATCGCGGCGATGTGCATGGCCACGTCCTTGCCCACTTGCTCGTCGGCGCCGTCGAATTCGACCATCACGCCGATGCGGGTGCCGTGCAGGTACGAAGCCAGCTTGGCGGTGGTTTCGAAACGCTGGAAGCGGCGGATCGACATGTTTTCGCCGATTTTACCGATCAGTGCGGAACGCACTTCGTCCAGGGTCTGGCCGTTGCCGGCTGGCAGTGCCAGCAGGGCTGCGACGTCGGCCGGGTTGTTTTCGGCGACCAGCTTGGCGGCGGTGTTGGCCAGGTTCAGGAAGTCGTCGTTCTTGGCGACGAAGTCGGTTTCCGAGTTCACTTCGATCAGCGCGCCCACGCCGTTGGCGATGTAGGTGGCGACCACGCCTTCGGCGGTGATGCGTGCCGAAGCTTTCGATGCCTTGCCGCCCAGCTTGACGCGCAGGATCTCTTCCGCACGACCCATGTCGCCTTCGGCTTCGGTCAGTGCTTTTTTGCATTCCATCATCGGCGCGTCAGTCTTCGCGCGCAGTTCGCCTACCATTGCTGCAGTAATTGCTGCCATGTGATTCTCCTGTATTCGGTGTTCGGGGGGATGGTGAGCGGCGCTCTAACCATTTACGTTAAAAAAAAGGGGGAGCTGTTGGCCACCCCTTTTTTCCTACTGCTTGCTGCGAACGATTAAGCCTGTTCGGAAACTTCGACGAATTCGTCGCCGGCAGCGGCTTTCACCATTTCAACGACTTCGTTACCTGCGGCAGCACGGCCTTCCAGGATGGCATCTGCCACGCCGCGGGCGTACAGAGTGATGGCTTTCGACGAGTCATCGTTGCCTGGAATGACGAACTGAACGCCTTCTGGCGAGTGGTTGGTGTCGACCACGCCGATGACTGGAATGCCCAGTTTAGCGGCTTCGGTGATCGCGCCTTTATGGTAGCCAACGTCAACGACGAAGATTGCGTCAGGAACGCCGCCCATGTCCTTGATGCCGCCGATCGATTTCTGCAGCTTGATCATTTCGCGTTGGAACATCAGCGCTTCTTTTTTCGACAGCTTCTCTACCGAACCGTCTTCGATCTGGGCTTCCATGTCCTTCAGGCGCTTGATCGAGGTCTTGATGGTTTTGAAGTTGGTCAGCATGCCGCCCAGCCAACGCTGGTCAACGAAAGGAACGCCTGCGCGTGCCGCTTCGGCAGCGATGATTTCGCGCGCTTGACGCTTGGTGCCGACCATCAGGATGGTGCCGCGGTTCGAAGCGACCTGCTTCACGTGCTTCATCGCTTCCTGATACATACCCATCGTCTTTTCCAAGTTGATGATATGGATCTTGTTGCGGTGGCCGAAGATGAACGGAGCCATCTTTGGATTCCAGAAACGGGTTTGGTGACCGAAGTGGACACCGGCTTCCAGCATTTCGCGCATAGTTACGGACATATTAAACTCCAGGGTTGGGTCTGGAATCCGATCAGTCACCATATAGGCACCCTTGTCGACCGGATTCGCGTTTATTAATGTGGATTTCCACGGGATTTTTGCAACATTGCTCAAAACCGAATTCAAGCAACCCGAGATTCTACCCTGAAAACAGCCACTTAGGCAAGCGTCGCACGCACCGGCCACGCCCTTGCACCACCCTGGCGAGCATCCCGCCACATCGTGGTGCGAAATGGGCCCGCCGCAACGCCTGCGCACCAAATTGCGCCGAATCAAATAAAAATACGATCCGGATACGCCACCCATGCCTAAAATGTAATATCATCCGGAAAACATTAATGCATGACAATAACTATTAATCCAGAAGTAGTGCTCCATTACTGAAAGACCTCCGCCATGTCCATCCTGCTTGCCGTGACGCTTGCCGCAGCCTCAGCTGCCCAGCCTAGTTGCTCCTGGGACCACCCCGGTGTCAATCCCTACAAGGGCCGCAGCGGCGACGCCATCGACCGCTATACCGATATTCCGGCCGCCGTGCGCAGCACGCTGCGCCGCCGCATCGAGGAGCAGCAGCCGGACGACATGGTCACCATCACCCGCGACGGCATCAGCGGCAAGAACCAGTACGACCCGGCGATCCGCGACATGCACTTCGGCGCCGCCTCCGTGTGCGCCACCGTCACCCGCAGCAAGTGGACGGAAAACCACCAGGAACCGGCCGCCGTCTATTGCGTCGACCAGCACTGCATCCTGGTGCCCAAGATTTGCGGCAACGTCAGCCGAATCTCGCGCCTGCCGACGGCGGCGCTGGCAAAGAGCGGCGGCGAACGACCGCGTGCGGCGCCGACCGGCCACGCCCCGCGCAACCTGGGCGACCGGCTCAATAGCAAGGATCTGGGCCTTGCCGACGCCGAGCCGCACGACATGCCCGCCGATGAAAGCGACGCCGAACGCGACAAGCACATCGACGCCGCCCGGGACGCAGCCGACAAGCTGGCGCGCCAGGCCGCCGGCCAGGGCGTGGAGGAATTCAACCTCGACGAGGATGAATTCCAGATCGACGCGCATGGCCGCCTGTCCGGTCTCTACGGCCGCCATTCGCCGTTTGCCTCCTTCGACGAGGACGAGAACACCGATTTTCTCACCCCGGCGCCAGTGCCGGAAGCGGACACCTGGGCCATGCTGCTGGCCGGCCTCGGCCTGGTCGGCTTCGCCGCCCGCCGCGCCCGGCGCAAGCAAGGCGGCTCCCAGCCGGACTGAGCTGCTCCGCCCACCGTGCATCTCCGCACGCGAAGAGGCGGCTGTCGTTTATAATTTCAACCTACTGCACGCCGCGAGCCGACCCTGTCCGCTCGCCGCCTGCGTTTTTACCGTTTACCTTGCTGATTGCGATCCACTATGTCCATCTCCATTAAATCCGCTGAAGATATCGAAGGCATGCGCGTGGCCGGCCGCCTGGGCTCCGAAGTGCTCGACTACATCACGCCCTTCGTCAAGCCCGGCGTGACCACCGGTGAGCTGGATCGCCTTTGCCACGAATACATGGTCAATGTCCAGGGCACCATCCCGGCGCCGCTGAACTACTGCCCGCCGGGCTACACGCCCTACCCGAAAGCCATCTGCACCTCGGTCAACGACGTCATCTGCCACGGCATCCCGGGCGACAAGGTGCTCAAGAACGGCGACGTGGTCAACCTCGACATCACCGTCATCAAGGACGGCTACCACGGCGACAACAGCCGCATGTTCTTCATCGGCGAACCGTCGATCATGGCCAAGCGCCTGTCCGACATCACCTACGAGTGCATGTGGCTGGGCATCGCCAAGGTCAAGCCGGGCGCGCACCTGGGCGACATCGGCCACGTGATCCAGCAGCACGCGGAAAAAGCCGGCTACAGCGTGGTGCGCGAGTTCTGCGGCCACGGCATCGGCAAGATCTTCCACGAAGAGCCGCAGGTGCTGCACTACGGCCGTCCGGGCACCCTGGACGAGCTCAAGCCGGGCATGATCTTCACCATCGAGCCGATGATCAACGCCGGCAAGCGCGAAATCCGCGAAATGGGCGACGGCTGGACCATCAAGACCAAGGACCGCAGCCTGTCGGCGCAGTGGGAACACACCATCCTGGTCACCGAGACCGGCTACGAAGTGCTGACCCTGTCGGCCGGCAGCCCGCCGCCGCCGGCGTTCATCACCGGCGCGGCGCCGGCCAACGCCGCGCCGGTCGCGGCGTAAGCCCGGATGTCGACCGCCGCGATGAAGAAGGAACTGCGCGAGCAACTCAAGCGCCAGCTGAAAGCCGACCGCCAGGTCGTCATCGCCGGCTTCCAGGCCGACGGCATGCCGGAAAAGCTGCTGCGCAGCCTGCGCCAGAGCGTCGACGCGGTGCTGACCACGGCCTGGCATGAAGCCCGGCTGCCGGCCAACACCGCCCTGATCGGCGTCGGCGGCTACGGCCGCGGCGAGCTGTTCCCCTACTCCGACGTCGACCTGCTGATCCTGCTGGAACAGCCGCCCGACGCCGCCACCACCGAAAAGCTGGAAGAACTGGTGCAGCTGCTGTGGGACCTGGGCCTGGAGATCGGCCACAGCATCCGCACGGTGGACGAGTGCCTGACCGAGTCGGCGGCCGACATCACGGTGCAAACCAGCCTGCTCGAAGCGCGCATCATCTGCGGCGACGAGCCGCTGTTCGCGCAGCTGCAGGCGCGCTACACGGCGGCGATGGACCCGCGCGCCTTCTACCACGCCAAGGTGCTGGAGATGCGCCAGCGCCACGCCAAATACGAGGACACCGCCTTCAGCCTGGAGCCGAACTGCAAGGAAAGCCCGGGCGGCCTGCGCGACCTGCAGGTGATCCTGTGGATGGTCAAGGCCGCCGGCCTGGCCAATTCCTGGCGCACCTTGGCCACGTCCGGCCTGATCACGCAGACCGAGGCGAAGCAGCTGATGGAAAAGGAGCGCGCCTTCAAGGACATCCGCGTGCGCCTGCACCTGCACGCGGGCCGGCGCGAAGACCGGCTGGTGTTCGACGTGCAGACGGCCATCGCCGAATCGCTGGGCCTGACCGCCACCGGCAGCGGCGTGCACATGCGCCGCGCCAGCGAATACCTGATGCAGCGCTACTACTGGGCCGCCAAGACGGTCACGCAACTGAACACCATCCTGCTGCAGAACATCGAGGAGCGGCTATTCCCCAAATCCGGCGAGGCGGTGCGCATCAACGAGCGCTTCAACGACGTCAACGGCCTGATCGACATCAGCGCCGACGACACGTTCGAGAAGACGCCGTCGGCGATGCTGGAGATCTTCGTGCTGATGACCGAGCGGCCGTCGCTCAAGGGCATGAGTTCGCGCACCACGCGCGCGCTGTGGCACGAGCGCTTCAAGATCGACGCCGCCTTCCGCGCCGATCCGGTCAACCGCGCGCTGTTCCTGCGCATCATGCAGGCGCCGGTGGGCATCATCCACGCGCTGCGGCGCATGAACGACATGTCCATCCTGGGCCGCTACCTGCCCAACTTCCGCAAGATCGTCGGCCAGATGCAGCACGACCTGTTCCACGTCTACACGGTGGACCAGCACATCCTGATGGTGGTGCGCAACATGCGCCGCTTCTCGATGGCCGAGCACGCGCACGAATACCCGTTCTGCAGCCAGCTGATGGCCAACTTCCCGCAACCGTGGCTGCTGTACCTGGGCGCGCTGTTCCACGACATCGCCAAGGGCCGCGGCGGCGACCACTCGAAGCTGGGCATGGCCGACACCGAGCAGTTCTGCCGCGACCACGGCCTCAGCGACGAGGACACGGAACTGGCGGTGTTCCTGGTCGAGAACCACCTGACCATGTCGCAGGTGGCGCAAAAGCAGGACCTGTCCGATCCCGACGTCATCGCCTCCTTCGCCAGGGTGGTCAAGGACGAGCGCCACCTGACCGCGCTGTACCTGCTGACGGTGGCCGACATCCGCGGCACCAGCCCGAAGGTGTGGAACGCGTGGAAGGCCAAGCTGCTCGAGGACTTGTACCGCATCACGCTGCGCGTGCTGGGCGGCGAGCCGCACAGCGCCGACCACGAACTGAAGAACCGCCAGCAGGAAGCGCTGGCGACCCTGCGCCTGTACGGTCTGCCGCCGGACGCGCACGAAGCGTTCTGGAAGCAGCTCGACGTCGCCTACTTCCTGCGCCACGACGCCTCCGACATCGCCTGGCAGACGCGCGCGCTGTACGACCGCTTCACCAGCGACAGGCCGGTGGTCAAATGCCGGCTGGCGCCGATCGGCGAAGGCCTGCAGGTGGCCGTCTACATCAAGGACCAGCCGGACCTGTTCGCGCGCATCTGCAGCTATTTCGACCGCAAGAACTTCAGCATCCTCGACGCCAAGATCCACACCACGCGCCACGGCTACGCGCTCGACACCTTCCTGGTCACCGAGCAGAACTTCGCCAAGAGCTACCGCGACATCATCAGCCTGATCGAGCACGAGCTGTGCGGCGTGCTGACCACGCCCGAGCCGCTGCCGGCGCCGGGCAAGGGCCGGCTGTCGCGGCTGTCGCGCACCTTCCCCATCCAGCCGACGGTGGACCTGCGGCCGGACGAGCGCGGCCAGTACTACCTGCTGTCGGTGGCCGCCAACGACCGCACCGGCCTGCTGTACTCGATCGCCAACGTGCTGACCAAGTACAAGATCAACCTGCACACGGCCAAGATCATGACCCTGGGCGAGCGCGTCGAGGACGTGTTCCTGATCGACGGCGCCACGCTGAGCAACGCCCGCAGCCAGATCCAGCTTGAAACCGACCTGCTGGACGCGATCAAGGTATAAACTGGCTTCACTCTCTATAGAAAACGCATCATGTCAGAAGAATTATTACGCCTGTCCAAACGCATGTCCGAACTGGGCCTGTGCTCGCGCCGCGAGGCTGACGAGTGGATAGCGCGCGGCTGGGTACGGGTGGACGGCCAGGTCGTCTCCGAACTCGGCACCAAGATCTATCCGAGCCAGCGCGTCACCGTCGAGCGCCAGGCCGCCGCCGAGCAGTCCAAGCGGGTGACGGTGCTGATCAACAAGCCCATGGGCTACGTCAGCGGCCAGGCCGAGGACGGCTACCAGCCGGCCGTGGTGCTGGTCAAGCCGGAAAACCGCTGGCCGGACGATCCGTCGCCGGAAATCTTCCACCCGACGCAGCTGCGCTCGCTGGTGCCGGCCGGCCGCCTGGACATCGATTCGGTCGGCCTGCTGGTGCTGACCCAGGACGGCCGCGTGGCCAAGCACCTGATCGGCGAAACCACCGACGTCGACAAGGAATACCTGGTGCGCGTCGAGTACACCAAGCCGGGCAAGCTGCCCGACAGCGACCTCAAAAAGCTCAACCATGGCCTGTGGATGGACGGCAAGCCGCTGCTGCCGGCCAAGGTGCGCTGGCAAAACGACGACCAGCTCAGCTTCACCTTGCGCGAAGGCAAGAAACGCCAGATCCGCCGCATGTGCGACATGGTGGGCCTGAAAGTTGTCGGCTTGAAACGGGTTCGCATCGGCAAAGTCAAGCTGGGCGACCTGCCGGTCGGCCAGTGGCGCTATTTGCGCCCGGAAGAGCAGTTCTGACCTGGACATCGTGGAAAAGAATGCACATTTACTGAAATATTCTTGCCAATTAGCAAGCCAAGAGCGCGAATAAATTGTAAACTGTGTAGATCGACCTCGCATTGTAGAAGTCATTATCAAAGAGATATGCCGTCGTGAACGATCCCATACCAAATGAATTTCGCCGCGGCCCTCCCAGCCTAAAAGATGCTGTGGAACCAATACCGGCGGGTTCGAAGCCACATGACATGACCGACGAGCATGATATCGGTGATTCATTGACCCTGCTCTCCGACAACGGCGATCCGATCTCCATTTATCCCGCCAGCTCCACCAATGTGGTGATGGCGCGCATCAAGTCGGTCGACCCGGAAAATCCCTATTTCGTGCTGGAGCTCAACGAGGGCGAGGTCATCCCGCCCGGCGAGGCCACCTTCGTCGCCTGGCTGCGCTCGGCCAAGGTGCAGTTCAAGCTGACGTCGCCGGACTGGGCGTCGCAGCCGGACGAACCGACCTTGATCCCGCTGGACTTCCCGACCAAGTGCCTGGTGCTGAACCGCCGCTCGTCGACGCGGCTGGAAACGCCGCTGGGCATCTACTACATGGCCTCGTTCGTGTTGAACGGCAAGCCCTACGAGCTGCAGCTGTACGACTTCTCGGCCGGTGGCGTCGGCATGCGGGCCCCGCCGCGCGATTGCCAGGGCCTGTACGTGGGCCGCAAGCTGCAGCGCGTGCGGCTCGAGCTGGGCCCCGATTCGGTGATGATCGCCGACCTGGAAGTGCGGCTGTCGCGCACCTTCCGCTCCTTCCTGCTGGGCGAGCAGGTGCAGATCGGCTGCCAGTTCATCAACCTGTCGCCGGTGATGCAGGAAGAACTGGCGCGCCTGCTGGACAAGCTCAGCACCAGCAAACAGCGCTAGCCCCCTGGTCCGGCACATAAATTGCTTAAAAAGCAGCTTACACAGCTGCTTTTTTTTATGGGCCCGGCATGACTACAACACAGCGCATCGTCAAGATCCGGCGCGACTACAACACCTGGGTGGCCAACGAAACCATCGAGGACTACGCGCTGCGCTACACGCCGCGCGCGTTCCGCAAATGGTCGGTGTTCCGCGTCTCGAACACCGCGTTCGGCGCGATCTCGTTCCTGGTGCTGGAAGCGATAGGCGGCACCATCACCGTCAACTACGGCTTCATCAACGCGCTGTGGGCCATCATGGCGGTCGGCCTGATCATCTTCCTGACCGGCCTGCCGATCAGCTACTACGCCGCCAAGTACGGCGTCGACATGGACCTGCTGACGCGCGGTGCCGGCTTCGGCTACATCGGCTCGACGATATCGTCGTTCGTCTACGCCTCGTTCACCTTCATCCTGTTCGCGCTGGAGGCGGCCATCATGGCCTATGCGCTGGAGCTGTACTTCCACCTGCCGCTCTACCTCGGCTACATGGCCAGCGCGCTGGTGGTCATTCCGCTGGTGACCCACGGCGTCACCCTGATCAGCCGCATCCAGATGCTGACGCAGCCGGTGTGGCTGGTGCTGATGGCCCTGCCCTTCATCGCCATCCTGCAGAAGCAGCCGGAACTGCCGGCGCAGCTGCTGGCCTACGCCGGCCGCTCCGGCCAGAACGGCCACTTCAACGTGCTGATGTTCGGCGCCGCCACGGCGGTCGGCGTGGCGCTCATCACGCAGATCGGCGAGCAGGTCGACTTCCTGCGCTTCATGCCGGAGAAGACCGCCGCCAACCGCCTGCGCTGGCACCTGGGCGTGCTGGTCGCGGGGCCGGGCTGGATCCTGCTCGGCATCGCCAAGATGCTGGGCGGCGCGCTGCTGGCCTTCCTGGCGATCAGCAGCGCCGTGCCGCTGGAGCAGGCCGTCAACCCGACGCAGATGTACCTGGCCGGCTTCGGCCAGGTGTTCGCCTCGCCGCAGGTCGCGCTGCTGGCGACGGCGCTGCTGGTGGTCATCTCGCAGGTGAAGATCAACATGACCAACGCCTATGCCGGCTCGCTGGCGTGGTCGAACTTCTTCGCGCGGCTGACGCACAGCCATCCGGGCCGCGTGGTGTGGGCCGTGTTCAACGCGCTGATCGCCGTGCTGCTGATGGAGCTGGACGTGTTTCAGGCGCTGGACCAGGTGCTGGGCCTGTATTCGAACATCGCCATCTCGTGGATCACGGCCGTGGTGGCCGACCTGGTCATCAACAAGCCGCTGGGCCTGAGCCCCAAGGGCATCGAATTCCGTCGCGCGTATTTGTACGACATCAATCCGGTCGGCGTCGGCGCCATGCTGCTGGCGTCGGCCTTGTCGGTGGCGGCCTTCATGGGCTTGTTCGGCCAGCAGGCGCAGGCCTTCTCCGCCTTCATCGCGCTGCTGACGGCGCTGGTGGCCTCGCCGCTGATCGCCGTGGCGACCAAAGGCAAGTACTACATCGCCCGCAAGCAGGAACACGTGCACAGCAAGACCTGCGTGATCTGCGAAAAGGAATACGAGTCGGAGGACATGGCGCACTGCCCGGCCTACCAGGGGTCGATCTGCTCGCTGTGCTGCTGCCTCGACGCGCGCTGCAACGACGTCTGCAAGCCGCACGCCAAGGTGTCGGCGCAATGGCAGGACGCGATGCGCGCGATGCTGCCGCAGTCGCTGGCGCGCTACCTGAGCAGCGGGCTGGGACATTACCTGCTGCTGATGATAGTCACCGTGCTGTTCCTCGGCGCGCTGCTCGGCCTGATCTACTACCATGAGCAATCGGTGCTGCCGGCCGGCGACGCGGCGCTGCTGCCGCAGCTGCAACTGGTGTTCTTCAAGATCTTCGCGGCGCTGCTGCTCACCAGCGGCATCGTCGCCTGGTGGCTGGTGCTGACCAGCGAAAGCCGCCGCGTGGCGCAGGAGGAATCGAACCGCCAGACCGGCCTGCTGACGCGCGAGATCGAACTGCACGGCCAGACCGACGCCCAGCTGCAGCAGGCCAAGAAGACCGCCGACCAGGCCAACCAGGCCAAGAGCCGCTACATCGCCGGCATCAGCCACGAGATCCGCACGCCGCTCAATTCGATACTGGGCTACGCGCAACTGCTGGACAACGATCCGTCCATCCCCGAGCACCGCCAGCAGGCGATCCGCGTGATCCGCAGCAGCGGCGAGCACCTGCTGTCGCTGATCGAGGGCACGCTGGACATCGCCCGCATCGAAGGCGGCAAGTTCAACTTCGACATGAAGGAGCTGAACTTCCCCGACTTCATCGGCCAGATCGTGCGCATGTTCGAACTGCAGGCGGCCAACAAGGGGCTGAGCTTCCGCTACGAGCTGACCGGCGCGCTGCCGCGCATCGTGCGCGCCGACCGCAAGCGGCTGGGGCAAATCCTCATCAACATCCTCGGCAACGCCGTCAAGTTCACCAGCAGCGGCGGCATCGTGCTGCGGCTGCAGTACGCGCGCGAGATGGCCTCGTTCGAGATCGAGGACACCGGACCAGGCATCCTGCAGGAGGAGATCGACCACATCTTCGAGCCGTTCTCGCGCGGCAGCGCCAGCGCGCACGCCAACGCCAGCGGCACCGGCCTCGGACTGCCGATCTCCAAGATGCTGACGCAGCTGATGGGCGGCGAACTGAATATCCGCAGCATGCCCGAACAAGGCAGCGTATTCCACATCCGTTTGTTCCTGCCCAGCGTGCACGTCTCCGGCAGGGAGCTGAAGGAGCTGGAGCAGCCCGAGCGCCAGCGCACCGGCTATCGCGGCCCGCGCCGCCGCATCCTGGTGGTGGACAACGAGCGGGTCGACCGCGAGATGCTGCTCAACATACTGGCGCCACTGGGCTTCGACGTGGCGCTGGCCGAGTCGGGTCTCGAATGCCTGGACCTGCACGCGTCGTTCCAGCCGGACCTGATCCTGATGGACCTCGCGATGCCGGCCATGGACGGCTGGGAAGCGAGCTACATCCTGCGCCGCCGACAGCTGTCCACGGTGCCGATCGCCATCGTCTCGGCCAACGCCTTCGACAAGGGCATGGAGAACGCGGCCGGCATCACGGCGGCGGACTTCATCGTCAAACCGGTCAACGTGGCCGAGCTGCTGGACTGGATAGGCCGGCGGCTGACGCTGGAATGGATCACGCAGCCGGGCATCGGCATCGAGGTGGCGGCCGCCGCGCCGGAACTGGCGCAGCTGGTGTTTCCGCCGGCCGCGCACCTGGAAGCGCTGAATGAACTGATACGCATCGGCTACGTGCGCGGCATCCAGAACAAGCTCGATGAAATCAGCGCGCTCGACGCGCGCTACCTGCACTTCACGCAAACCATGCGCAAT
Organism: Duganella sp. LjRoot269; assembly: GCF_964254095.1. Taxonomy (NCBI): domain Bacteria; kingdom Pseudomonadati; phylum Pseudomonadota; class Betaproteobacteria; order Burkholderiales; family Oxalobacteraceae; genus Duganella; species Duganella sp. LjRoot269. The sequence continues at coordinate 4,394,247 of NZ_CAXUSL020000001.1, forward strand.
TTCGCGGCTCGCTTCCAGCTGGATGCGATGGCCGATTTCGTCCTGAGGAACAAGAGCGATGAACTTCAACATTGAACCCGCGCGCGGCAATATCGTCCTGGTGGTGGACGACGTTCCGGAAAACCTGGCCGTGCTGCACGACGCGCTGGACGAATCAGGCTTCACGGTCCTCGTCGCCAACAACGGCGAAGCGGCCCTGCAGCGCGCCGCCGAGGCGCAACCGGACATCATCCTGCTGGACGCCATCATGCCCGGCATGGACGGCTTCGAAACCTGCCGCCGGCTCAAGGCCAGCCTGGCGACGAAGCAGATCCCGGTGGTCTTCATGACGGGTCTGACCGAAGCCGAACACGTGGTGGCGGCGTTTGCCGCCGGCGGCAACGACTACGTCACCAAGCCGCTGCGCACCAGCGAGGTGCTGGCGCGGATCGCCGCCCACATGCAGACGGCGCAGCTGATGGACCAGGCCCGCAGCGCGCTGGACGCCTTTGGCAACGCCGTCATCGCGATGACGCCGCGCGACGGCAAGATTGTCTGGCAAACCCCGCTGGCACGCACGCTGATGCAGGGCTACGCGGTCGACGGCGAGCTGGCCCCGTGGCTGGAAGCGACGCAGGCCGCGCACAGCCAGGGCCAGTCGCACCCGCCGCTGGCGCTGATACGCGGCGCGCGGCGGCTGATCTTCTCGGCGGCGGAGTTCAGCGAAAACGCGCAGTGGATGATCGTGCTGCGCGAGGAATCGGACGCCGCGCAAATCGAAAAGCTGATGGCGTCCTTCAAGCTGACGCAGCGCGAATCGGAGGTACTGAACTGGGTCATCAAGGGCAAGACCAACCGCGACATCGGCGACATCCTCGGCACCAGCCCGCGCACGGTCAACAAGCATCTGGAACACGTGTTCGTCAAACTGGGCGTGGAAACCCGCACCTCAGCAGCCTCCGTCGCGCTGACGAAACTCGCCTGATTGCGATTTGGCTTACACTTGATGGATGACCAAAGAACACGAACTACGGCAATCCAAGCGGCTGGCGCTGGCGCTGCTGGCGGCGGCGACGGCCGTCTTCATCATCACGTCCCTGCTGCCGCGCGGCTTCTGGGTCGATGGCGTGCGCGCCGTGTCCGAGGCGGCGATGGTCGGCGCGCTGGCCGACTGGTTCGCGGTGGTGGCGCTGTTCCGCAAGGTGCCCATCCCGTTCATCTCGCGCCATACCAGCATCATCCCCAATAACAAGAACAAAATCGCCGACAACCTTGCCGGCTTCGTCGAGGACAAGTTCCTCAAGCCCGAGGCGCTGGCCGAGGTCATACTGAAAAACGATCCCGCCACCAATGTCGCGCAATGGCTGGAACGGCCGGAGAACCGCCGCTTCCTGTCCTCGTACCTGATCAAGCTGGTGCCGGAAATGCTGTCGATGGCGGACGACGCCAGCATCCAGAAGCTGCTGCGCGACGCCCTCGACGCGGCCGTCGACAAGCTGGAGCTGTCGCAGGCGCTGGGCGGCCTGCTCGATGGACTGACGAAGGACGGCCGCCACCAGGAACTGCTCGACGACGGCATCGCGGCGCTGATCGCGATGATGAACAAGCCGTCCAGCCGCGAGCTGATCGCCGGCCTGATCGCGGCCTGGCTCAAGCGCGAACACGCCGCCATGGAACTGGTGCTGCCGACCTCCTGGCTCAGCGAAAACGGCGCCGTCATGATCGCCAACACCTTGAACAACATCATGGAAAACGTCGCGGCGGACAAGGGGCACAAGCTGCGCGTCCGCTTCGACGACATGGTGCGGCACTTCGTGGTCCGCCTCCAGTCCGATCCCGCCTTCATCGCCAAGGGCGAGGACCTCAAGCGCTACCTGCGCGACGGCGACGTCTTCAACACCTACATCAAGGATTTGTGGATCGGCGTGCGGACGTGGGTAAAGAACGACATCGAAACCGAGCACTCCAAACTCAACGACGGCATCGTCAAAGCCAGCCAGTGGCTCAGCGAGGAGCTGCTAAGCCACCCCGAGATGCGCGCCTCGCTCAACCAGCACCTGGCCTCCATGGCCCAGACACTGGCGCCGGCCTTCTCGCGCTTCCTGACGCGCCATATCAGCGACACCGTCAAAGCCTGGGACGAAAAGGACATGTCACGCCAGATTGAACTCAACATCGGCAAGGACCTGCAGTTCATCCGCGTCAACGGAACGCTGGTGGGAGGCTTGATCGGGCTGTTGTTGTATGCGAGCTCGCAGGTGATGGGGATGGCCGGCGCCTGGCTGCACTACTGACTCTCATGTTAGGATTGAACCGTTTGACATCCGATTAACGATACGGGCCGTCGGCGTGACCAAATTCCGTCTTACCTTCGTATTCCTCGCTATATGCGCCGCGTCCGCGCGGGCCGCCGATATTCCGGTGACGATCTACGCCGACGCCGGCTATCCGCCCTACTCCTACGAAAAAGACGGCAAGCCCGCCGGCCTGTATTACGAGATCGTCCGCGCCGCCTTCGCCCGCATGCGCGGCTACAAGATCGACGTGCAGGCCGTGCCCTGGAAGCGCGGCATGGCGCTGATCCGGTCGGGCGCCGGCTTCGCGCTGTATCCGCCCTACCTGAACACCAAGGACGAACCGTGGACCTGGCCATACTCGCTGCCGCTGTACGAGGAGCGCGTGGCCGCCGTCTGCCGCAAGGATGTGCTGGCGGCTAAGCCGCGCAAGCGCTGGCCGGAGGATTTTTACGGCCTCACGATAGGCAACAACGCCGGCTTCATCGTCGGCGGCGAGGCCTTCGAGAAGGCGGTACGCGCCGGCAGCCTGCGCGTGGAGGAAGGCAAGGACAGCGCCACCAACATTCTCAAGCTGGGCATGAAACGCATCGATTGCTACATCAACGACCGCGTCTCGATCCAGTGGACGCTCAACCAGCTCAAGGCCGAAGGCAAATACGACGAAGGCGGCGCCCACGCCGAACTGGCCGAAGCGACCGTCATCGCGGTGGAGCAAGGCTTCCTCGGCTTCACGGACCGCGACAACGGTAAGTTCACGTACAAGTCAGACTTCGTCAGGCAGTTCGACACCATCATCTACCAGATGAAGCGCACCGGCGAAATCGACAACATCGCCCGCGGCTTCTTCAAGACTCACTAGACCGCCAGGTGGCGCTTGACGTCAGGGTCGTTCATCGCGGCCTGGGCGCCGGAGGCCACCACCTCGCCGCGCGACAGCACCATGAACTGGTCCGCCAGCTCGTGGGCGAAATCGAAGTACTGTTCGCACAGCAGTATCGCCATGTCGCCGCGCTGGCGCAGCAGCCGGATCACGTTGCCGATGTCCTTGATGATCGACGGCTGGATACCCTCGGTCGGCTCGTCGAGGATGATCAGCTTGGGTTCGGCCAGCAGCGCGCGGGCGATCGCCAGTTGCTGCTGCTGGCCGCCGGACAGGTCGCCGCCGCGCCGGTGCAGCATATCCTTCAGCACAGGGAACAGTTCGTACACCTCGCCCTTGATGGTGGACGCTTTCTTGCCGCTGTGGGTGGCAAGCCCCATCAACAGATTTTCCTCCACCGTCAGCCGGGCGAAGATCTCCCGACCCTGCGGCACATAGGCGATGCCGGACCGCGCCCGCTGGTGCGGCGCCATGCGCGTGATGTCGCATCCCTCCAGTCTGACCGTGCCGGCCGATACCGGCAGCACGCCCATCAGGCACTTGAGCAAGGTGGTCTTGCCGACACCGTTGCGGCCCAGCAGTGCCATGCACTTGCCCCGTTCCAGCTCCAGCGATACGCCGCGCAAGGTGTGCGAGGAACCGTAGTACTGGTTGATTTTTTCAACTTGCAGCATATTTTTCAGCGCCCCAGATAGACTTCAATCACCCGCTCGTCGGACTGCACTTGCGACATCGTGCCCTGCGCCAGCACCGAGCCTTCGTGCAGCACCGTCACCACGCCCTGCTGCGCGATCTCGGTGACGAAGGCCATGTCGTGCTCCACCACCATGATCGAGTGCTTGCCGCGCAATTCATTCAGCAGCTCCGCCGTGCGCGCCGTCTCGGCGTCCGACATGCCGGCCACCGGCTCGTCCAGCAGGATCAGCTGCGGCTCCTGCATCAGCAGCATGCCGATCTCCAGCCACTGCTTTTGGCCGTGCGACAGCAGCCCCGCCAGCCGCCGCTCGCTGCCGTTCAGCCGTATCAGCTTGAGGATCTCGTCGATCTTGCCGCGCTGCTCGGACGACAGCCGCGCGAACAGCGTCGGCCGCACGCGCTTGTCGGTCTTCATCGCCAGCTCCAGGTTCTCGAACACCGTGTGCTGCTCGAAGATGGTCGGACGCTGGAACTTGCGGCCGATGCCGGCGTGCGCGATCTGGTACTCGGTCATGCGGCTCAGATCCATGGTCTGGCCGAAGAACGCGGTGCCGGAGGTCGGCCGCGTCTTGCCGGTGATGACGTCCATCATCGTCGTCTTGCCGGCGCCGTTCGGCCCGATGATGCAACGCAGCTCGCCGACCGAGATATCCAGGCTCAGTTTATTCAGCGCGCGGAAGCCGTCGAACGACACGGTGATCTCCTCCAGATACAGGATGGCGCCGTGCGTGGTGTCCAGTCCCGGCTCCGAAACCCGGCCTGACGATATGTTCAGATGTTCGTTGGCGCTCATGCCTGCTCCTTGCGCAGCCGCGCCGCCAGTCCCGCTATGCCTTGCGGCAGATAGCGCGTCACCAGGATGAAGATCAGTCCCAGCGCGAACAGCCACAGGTTGGGGAAGGCGCCGGTGAACCAGCTCTTCAAGCCGTTGACCGAGAACGCGCCGATGATGGGTCCCAGCAGCGTGCCGCGCCCGCCGACCGCCGCCCAGATCACCATCTCGATCGAGTTCGCCGGCGACATCTCGGACGGGTTGATGATGCCCACCTGCGGCACGTACAGCGCGCCGGCGATCCCGCACAGCACCGCCGACAGCGTCCACACGAACAGCTTGAACCACAGCGGGTTATAGCCGATGAACATCAGCCGCGACTCCGAATCGCGCACCGCCTGCAGCACGCGGCCCAGCTTGGACTGGACGATCCAGCGGCACAGCAGCAGCGAGCCGGCCAGCGCGGCCAGCGTGACCAGGTACAGCGTGGCCTTGGTGCCGGGCGCGCTGATCGAGTAGCCCAGTATCCGCTTGAAGTCGGTGAAGCCGTTGTTGCCGCCAAAGCCGGTGTTATTGCGGAAGAACAGCAGCATGAAGGCATACGTCATCGCCTGCGTGATGATCGAGAAGTACACGCCCTTGATGCGGGAACGGAAGGCGAAGAAACCGAACACGAAGGCCAGCACGCCCGGCACCAGCACCACCAGCGCGAGGCTGTACCAGAAGCTGTCGGTCGCGCTCCAGAACCACGGATAGGTTTTCCAGTCGAGGAAGACCATGAAGTCCGGCAGGTCGCTCTGGTACACGCCCTCCCTGCCGATGGCGCGCATCAGGTACATGCCGTGCGCATAGGCGCCCAGCGCGAAGAATACGCCGTGGCCCAGCGACAGGATGCCGGCGTAGCCCCACACCATGTCGAGCGCCAGCGCGGCCAGCGCGTAGCACATGAATTTGCCGACCAGGCTGACCATGTAGCTCGGCACGTGCAGCGCGTGGCCGTCCGGGAAGGCCAGATTGAGCAGCGGCAGCGCCGCCAGCACCGCGCAGCAGGCGGCGATGCCGCTCCACGCCCGGCGCGAAAACAAGGATGGATGAGTCATTCGGCGCTCCTGCCTTTCATGGCGAACAGGCCCTGCGGCCGCTTCTGGATGAACATGATGATGAAGACCAGGATGGCGATCTTGGCCAGCACCGCGCCCGCCACCGGTTCCAGGAATTTGTTCGCTTCGCCCAGGCCCAGCGCGGCGATGATGGTGCCGGCCAGTTGGCCGACGCCACCCAGCACCACGACCATGAAGGAATCGACGATATAGCTCTGGCCCAGGTCCGGTCCGACGTTACCCAGCTGCGACAAGGCGACGCCGCCCAAGCCCGCGATGCCGGAGCCGAGGCCGAAGGTCATCATGTCGATCTTCGCGGTCGATACGCCGACGCAGCCGGCCATGCGGCGGTTCTGCATCACTGCGCGCACGAACAGTCCGAGCCGGGTCTTGTTCAGGATCAGCCAGACGCCGCCCACCACGAACAGCGCGAACACGATGATGACGATGCGGTTATACGCCAGCACCAGCGATCCCAGCACCGTCACGCCGCCGGACATCCACGACGGATTGGCCACCTCGACGTTCTGCGCGCCGAAGATGGTGCGCACCGCCTGCATCAGTATCAGGCTGATGCCCCAGGTGGCCAGCAGCGTTTCCAGCGGACGGCCGTACAGCCAGCGGATCACGGTGCGCTCCAGCGCGATGCCGACGGCCGCCGTGACCAGGAACGCGGCCGGCAATGCGGCGATCAGGTAGCAATCCAGCGCCGACGGGAAGTAGTTGCGGAAGCCGAGCTGGCACAGATAGGTGGTGTAGGCGCCTATCATCAGCAGTTCGCCGTGCGCCATGTTGATGATGCCCATCAGGCCGAAGGTGATCGCCAGGCCCAATGCCGTCAGCAGCAGCACGCTGGCCAGCGAGATGCCGTAAAAGACGTTGCCGATAAATTCGGTGCGCGCCAGACGGCTGTCGAGCGCCTGCAAGGTGTGGGCGACGGCCACGCGCACGCCTTCGTCCGGCTCGGCGGCCAGCATCGATTGCAGCAGCGGGCGCAGGTTGGCGTTGCTGCTCTCGGCCAGCGCCTCGACGGCGGCCTTGCGGCGGATGCCGTCCGGCGATTGCAGGTTGGCGGTGGCCACGACCAGTTGCAGCACGGGGCGGATGTCGGCGTCCTGCTCCTTGGCCAGGGCTTTCTCCACCAGCGGAGCCTGTACCAGCGTGACGCTCTTTTGCAGCTCGGTCGCCGCCGCCAGCCGCAACGCGCGGTCCGGCGAGAACAGCTTCAGCGCGGACAGCGCATCGTCGGCGGCGCCGCGCAGGCGGTTGTTGACCATCAGGCCGTCCAGGCCCTCGGGCAGCGGACCGTTTGTGCCGGTGGCGGGATTGTAGGCCTTGTCGTCGGTGACGATGTAGATGCGGCCGTCGGCTGTGGTGTAGAGCGCGTCGTTCTTCAGCGCCGTCAGCAGGCGCGTGGCGTCGTCGTTGGCGAGCGCGCCGATCTTGACGATCGCTTCGACGCGGGCGTCCGGGTCATCGCCCGCCAGTGGCGCCAGCAGGGCGGGATCGATGGTGGCGTGTGCCGCGCCGGACAAGGCGCCGGACAACAACAGGCAGGCCATGAGCAGGAGTTTTTTCAAGATGCTTATCCTCAGGTGATGCGGGCCGGCGGCAGGCGGCGCGGGATGCGGCTGCCGCGCTGCGCCGGCCCTGCCGCTTACAGCTTCTGCTTGCCTTCGTTACCCGGAATGTACGGGCTCCAAGGATTGGCGCGCACCGGGCCCGGCGTCTTCCATACGACGCTGAACTGGCCGTCCGGACGGATCTCGCCGATGAACACCGGCTTGTGCAAGTGGTGGTTGGTCGGGTCCATCGTCAGCGTGAAGCCCGACGGCGCCTTGAAGGTCTGCCCCGCCATCGCCGCGATCACCTTGTCGGTGTCGGTCGACTTGGCCTTTTCCACCGCCTGCGCCCACATGTGGATGCCGACGTAGGTCGCTTCCATCGGGTCGTTGGTCACGACCGTGTTCGCGTTCGGCAGTTTCTTGGCGACCGCGTAGGCTTTCCACTTCTTGATGAACTCCGTGTTCACCGGATTCTTCACCGACTCGAAGTAGTTCCATGCCGCGAGGTGGCCCAGCAGCGGCTTGGTGTCCACGCCGCGCAGTTCTTCCTCGCCGACCGAGAATGCCACCACCGGCACGTCGGTCGCCTTCAGGCCGGCGTTGCCCAGCTCCTTATAGAACGGCACGTTGGAATCGCCGTTGATGGTCGAGATCACCGCCGTCTTGCCGCCGGCCGAGAACTTCTTGATATTGGCGACGATGGTCTGGTAGTCCGAATGGCCGAAAGGCGTGTAGACCTCGTCGATGTCGCTGTCCTTCACGCCCTTGCTCTTCAGGTAGGCGCGCAGGATCTTGTTGGTGGTGCGCGGATAGACGTAGTCGGTCCCCAGCAGCACGAAGCGCTTGGCGCCGCCGCCCTCCTTGCTCATCAGGTACTCCACCGCTGGTATCGCCTGCTGGTTGGGCGCCGCGCCGGTGTAGAACACGTTCTTCTCCAGTTCCTCACCCTCGTACTGCACCGGGTAGAACAGCAGGCTGTTCAACTCCTTGAACACCGGCAGCACCGATTTGCGCGACACCGAGGTCCAGCAGCCGAACACCACGGACACCTTGTCCTGCGCGATCAGGCCGCGCGCCTTCTCGGCGAACAGCGGCCAGTTGGAGGCCGGATCGACCACCACCGCTTCCAGTTTCTTGCCCATCACGCCGCCCTTGGCGTTGATTTCGTCTATGGTCATCAAGGCCACGTCTTTCAGCGAGGTCTCGGAAATCGCCATCGTGCCCGACAGCGAGTGCAGGATGCCGACCTTGATGGTGTCGGCGGCGTAAACATTCACGCCCGAGGCCAGCATGGTGGCGGCTGCGGCGATGCGGCTCAAGGTGCCGATGAAGTTGCGACGATTTTGCATGTGATAGCTCCCTGTGAAAGTTAGAATTGCAGCTGCAAGGTGACCGAGAACTTGTCCAGGTCGGCGGCCTTGGTGACCTTGGTCTTCGAGTACACGGCGCTGATCTGCGCGTTGTAGCCGTCGATGATGTAGTTCACGCCGGCGTCGATCTGCTTGGTGTCGATGTCGGTGTCGGCGCTGAACTTCTGCCAGCGCGCGAATGGCTGGAACTTGCCCCAGCCGACCTTGTCCTCGAAGATGAACGAGGCGCCCGCGGAATATGCCTTGCCCTGTTCGGACTTGATGATGTCGTCGGTGTCGTAGTCGTACCAGGCCGCCTCCACGGCAAAGGCGCCCGAGCCCTTGATACGCTTCTCCAGCAGGAAGTCGACGTTGTACGCGCTGTACTTGCCGTTTTTGGCGATGGTCAGGATGCCGTCCTTCTGGTAGCGCCCTGCGACGCCGATGGCCAGGATGTCGGCGCCGCCGATGTAGTTGCCGGTGCCGTAGTAGCCCGGTTCCGCGTCCCAGAAGTCGTACTGCACGCGGCCCGCGTACATCAGCGAGTCGTCGGCCTTGACGCCTGCCGCCTTGGCCTGCGACTGCGTCAGCGAACCGATGCCGAAGGTGTGGCCTTCGAAGGCGCCGAACGAATAACCCAGCTTGCCGCCCTCGCCCGCATTGCCCCAGACGACCACGCCGTCGTCGCGGCCGCGGAAGATGCCGCCGTTGTAGCCGTAGCGCGAAGCCACGCCGGCCCAGTAGCCGCCGCCCAGCGAGTAGTAAGGCCCCGCCATGTTGGCGCGGTCGGACGGCGACAGCAGGCGGCCGGCCCAGATGTTGAGCTCAGGCGAAATGGCGAACTGCCCCGCCGCGTCGAGGATGCGGATCTTGTCGCCGTCCCACTCGGTGTTGAGCATGCCCTTGATGTTCTTGTTCAGCGAGGCGCCGAAGAACAGCCGCGCCGAATCCAGATTGAAGTCGCTGGAACGGTCGGTGCCGTTCGGCGCGCCGTTTTCCGCGCTGGTGAAGCTCTCGCGCATGCCGAAACCGACGCTGACCGACTTGTCTTCGCCAAAATTGATCGTGGCACCCGCCTGCGCCTCACCCAGCCCGCCGACCGCCGCCACCGCCGCTGCCGCCAGCAGCACTCCCTTTTTCAACCCCATCTTGCTCTCCCTCTTGGTTTTGGATGTTGCAAGATTAGCTAGCAGACAAGCGGCAAGGAATACGTTGAATGACGTAGTGGCGCCGACGGCACAATTTGGTGGCACAATAACGGCTTACTTTTTCGGAATACCACCATGACCATCTTTGCCGCCCCTGTATTCGACGCCACCGTGATCTACGAAGGCAATGAGCTGTTCAAGGGCCAGGGCGCGGCGCGCGGCTGGGCCGAGCAGCTGGCAAAGGAGCTGGAGTGCGAGATCGGCGTCGAGAAGATCGGCACCGGCTGGGCGTTGACCGGCACCGTCGACGGCGAAGCCTGCCGGTGGGGCATCGTCGGCCAGCGCCTGAAGCGTTTGGAATAAGCGTGCGCTAGCGCACAACGTCGCTGCGGACCGGCGGGTACGATTCCCGATAATCTGCCCCACAAGGATAGCGATGAAGCGCGATATGCCAGCGGCGGCCGGTCCGGCCGGCACCGCCGCCCCCGCCCCGTCCAATGCTCCCGCCGCCGCCAGGTCGGCCGGGCTGCGCTACGTCCACGACGACCAGCCGGGCTATGCCCGCCGCAAACGGGGCAAGCATTTCCACTATGTCGACGCCGACGGCCACGCCGTCACCGATGCCGACACGCTGGCGCGCATCAAGTCGCTGGTGATCCCGCCCGCATGGACCGACGTGTGGATCTGCCGCCAGCCGCTGGGCCATCTGCAGGCGACGGGGCGCGATGCGCGCGGCCGCAAGCAGTACCGCTATCATCCGCGCTGGCGCGCGCACCGCGACGACTCCAAGTATGAACGCCTGCTCAGCTTTGGCAAGGCGCTGCCTGCGATCCGCAGCGCGGTCGATGCCGCGCTGCGGCTGCCCGGGCTGCCGCGCGAGAAGATGCTGGCCACCGTGATCCACCTGCTGGAAGCGACGATGATGAGGATAGGGAACGAGGAGTACGCGCGCGAGAACAAATCCTTCGGACTGACCACGCTGCGCGACCGCCATGTGCGGCTGGACGGCGGCACCGTCGAGTTCCGTTTTCGCGGCAAGAGCGGCGTGCACCATGCGGTCAAGGTGGAGGACCGGCGGCTGGCCGCCATCATCCGCCGCGTACGCGACCTCCCCGGGCAGGAGTTGTTCCAGTACGTCGACGACGACGGCAACCCGCACAGCATCGGCTCGGCCGACGTCAACGAATACCTGCAATCCATCGCCGGTGAGGACTACACCGCCAAGGACTTCCGCACCTGGTCCGGCACGGTGCTGGCGGCGGTGGCGCTGCATGAATACGAAAAATACGACTCCCAGGCACAGGCCAAGAAGAACGTGGTGCAGGCGATCGAATCGGTGGCCAAAAAGCTGGGCAACACGCCGACCATCTGCCGCAAATGCTATGTGCATCCGGCGGTGATCGAGTCCTACCTCGACGGCACCATGCTGAAGGCGCTGCGCCGCCGCGCGCGCGATGAGCTGCAGCACGACGTGCACGCGCTGCGGCCCGAAGAGGCGGCGGTGCTGGCGTTGTTGCAGCACCGTCTGCAAACGGCCCCGGCCAGGTAAATAGGAGTAGAATTTAGCTCCGGCGAGTTTTCGCCCCAGACCGAACAGCCGTTGCGATATGCCTCAAGCCCTGCCTTTTCCGATTCGTAAAGAGTGCCCGCCGGGGGCCTGCGAGTGCGGCCGCGACGATTTGCTGCAGGCCTGGGACCGGGCGCCGGACGACACAGACATCCGCGTGCTGCGCCTGACCCGCGACCAGGAGAAGGTGCTGATTGAGCGCATCGAATCCGTCACCACCTACGAACAGCTGGGCCATCTCAAGCAGCGCATCCAGGAACAGCTGGGTGTCACACTGACCATCACGCCCAGCGCAAACGGCGTCAGTACCGTCATGGGCCTGTCGATCAAGCTGGTCGAGCAGCCCGGCCTGTGCCGCCGCACGCGCGAGAACCTGCCGGCCGCCGTGCGCCGCTGCTTCCGCAACCATCCCGAAATCGTCTACGCGCTGCTGAACGCGCGCGACCTGCTGGGCGCCGAAGAGGAAGCCTAGCCCGGATGCGCCAGCGCGGCGCCGGGCATGTTGCCGCCTTCGGAGCCGTCCGGATAGATGTCGTGGAACTTGCTGTAGTCGAGGATGCGCACATTCCCCTCCTGCTTGTCCGACATGATGTCGGCGAAGTGGTGGTTGAAGAAGATGTGCTCGGCCGCGTAGGTCTGGCGGGCGTGGACGAAATCGTTGAGCGTGTCGTCCGTGCCGGATACGGCGACCGACAGCGTGGCGCCTTCATCGTGCAGGTCCTTCTGCGACTTGCCCCAGAACGGGCTCGATTCGTCGATCTTGTGCAGGATCGTCCACGTCAGCGCGAACACACCCGAGTGCTCGCGCTCCAGGGTCAGGTCGTAGAATCGGGTGAAGATCTGCCCTTCGAGCGTCGTTTCGCGGCGTATCAGCGTGGCCCGCACCGACGCTTCCAGTATCAGGTTGCCGCGTTCGTTCCCGGTGCGCAGCATCAGCGTCGGCACGCCGTTGAACGGCGTGATCACGGCGACATCGGAGAACATGATGCGCGACGTCGGCCGCGAAAAGCGCGCAAACAGCAGGCCCGTCACCGTCGCCACTTCGACCATGCCCAGCAGGATCTCGATCGAGGCGACGACGTGGCCGTAGGTCGAACCGGGATTCATGTAGCCATAGCCGACGGTGGCCAGCGTTTCGATCGAGAAGAACACCGTGTCGAGGAAGTAGCCCGGCCGCGCATTGGATACCGAGCCGGGCACCAGGAAAAAGGCCAGCGCGAACACCAGGTTGGTGACCAGGTACAGCGCGCCGATCAGCAGGAAGAAGCGCGGCCAGCTCAGCGTCAGCATCCAGTGATAGATGTCGCCCCAGTACCAGCGGCCGATGCCGACCCGCTTGATCTGCGAAGTCCCCATCTGGAACACGCCGCGCTCGTTGCCCACTCTTGGACGCACCACCTTTTGCGCCGGTACGCGCACCGGACCTTCAGTCATGGCCGCCCCGCCTCAATCGTCGTCGTTGGGATCGAGATCCGGGAACATCACCTCGGTGTAGCCGAATTTGGAAAAATCCGTGATGCGCATCGGGTACAGCACGCCCAGCAGATGGTCGACTTCATGCTGCACCACGCGCGCGTGGAAACCGTCGACGTCGCGCCTGATCGGCTGGTTGAACTGGTCGACGCCCTCGTAGCGCAACGAGGTAAAGCGCGGCACGCTGCCGCGCAGGCCGGGCACGGACAAACAGCCTTCGAAGCCCTCTTCCATCTCGTTGGCCAGCGGCGTCAGCACTGGATTGATCAATACCGTTTCCGGCACCTGCGGCGCATCGGGATAACGGGCGTTCTGCCTGAAGCCGAAGATCACCAGCTGCAGGTTGACGCCGATCTGCGGCGCGGCCAGGCCGGCGCCACTGGCGGCATGCATGGTGTCGAACATGTCGGCGATCAGCTCGCGCATTGCCGGCGTGTCGAACTCGGTGACCGGTTCGGCCACGCGCAACAGGCGCGGATCGCCCATCCTGAGAATTTCACGAACTGTCATTTACCGCCTCCATTCACGATGCCGCACTGGATCTCGCGCAGGAACTCGCAATATTCGTCGCCGGTCTCGGCGTGCTTCAGGCCCATCGCCGTCATCGCCTTCAGGTAGCCCAGCTTGGAGCCGCAATCGTAGCGCTGGCCGTCGTAGCGGTAGGCCAGCACGCGCTCGTCCTGCATCAGCGCGGCGATGCCGTCGGTCAGCTGGATCTCGCCGCCGGTGCCGGCGCCGATGTTGGCCAGGTAGTCGAAGATGCGGCCCGACAGCACGTAGCGGCCAACCACCGCCAGCGTCGACGGCGCCTCTGCCGGCGCCGGTTTTTCGACGATGCCATGCACCAGTTCCAGCTTCGGCTGGTACGGCGAGGCGCTGACGATGCCGTACTGGCGGGTCGCGGCGGGCGCCACTTCCTGTACCGCCAGGATGCTGCAGCGCTCGTAGGCGTACAGCTCGGTCATCTGCGCCAGCACCGGCTTGACGCCGTCGGGGGTATCCATGAAGTCGTCCGCCAGCAGCACGGCGAACGGCTCGTTGCCGACGATGGGACGCGCGCACAGCACCGCGTGGCCCAGGCCCAGCGGCTCGGACTGGCGGATGTAGATGCAGTTGACGTGCTTGGGTATCACGTTCTGCACCAGCTCCAGCAATGCGTGCTTGTTGGCCCGCTCCAGCTCCACTTCCAGCTCGTAGGCCTTGTCGAAATGGTCTTCGATGGCGCGCTTGTTGCGGCCGGTGATGAAGATCATCTCGGTGATGCCGGCGGCGACGGCCTCCTCCACCGCGTACTGGATCAGCGGTTTGTCGACGATGGGCAGCATTTCTTTCGGCTGCGCCTTGGTGGCGGGGAGAAAGCGGCTGCCGAGGCCGGCGACCGGGAATACAGCTTTGGTAATCTTGGACATGGTTTTTCTTTGTTTTTATCCGGCCGCCAGCAAGGCCAACAGGCCCGCCTCGTCCAGTATGGTGACTTCAAGTTCCTGCGCCTTGGCCAGCTTGCTGCCGGCATCGGCGCCTGCGACCAGGTAATGCGTTTTCTTCGAGACCGAACCGGACACCTTGCCGCCCTGCGCCTCGATCATGGCACCGGCCTGGTCGCGGCTCAGGGTCGGCAGCGTGCCGGTCAGGACAAAGGTCTTGCCGGTCAGCGCGCCTTCAGCCGCCTGTTCCGGCAGCTGGTCCAGCAAATCGCTGCGCAAATCGTCGAGCGCCTTGACCTGCTCGCGGTGGCCCGGTTGCCGCATCCAGTCGGCCAGCGAGTCCGCCACCGCGGCCGGCAGGCCGAACACGTCAAACACCGGCAGGTGCGCCAGCACTTTCAGATTCACTTCCTGTTCGACCAGTTGCTTGCTGCGTGGTTCCGTCAGTTTCGGGATGCCCAGCGCGGCCATCAGCTTGACCGTGTCCAGCTTCTCGCGCAGCTTGGCGCTGGGCGGATGTTCGCCGGTGGGCGCCACGCCGGCCGCCAGCAGCGCGTCGATCGCTTCCTGGTTCTTGGGCTCGGCGAAGAAGTCGGCGATCGAGTCGGCGACGATGCCGCCGATATCGGGCAGCACGCGCAGCAGCGCGGCCGGCACGCGGCGGACCAGGTCGAAGCGGCCCAGCCACTCGGCCAGCGTCTTGGCGGTCGATTCACCGACGTGGCGGATGCCCAGCGCGAACAGCAGCCGTTCCAGCGGCGGGTTCTTGCTGGCTGCGATGGCCTCCAGCAGATTGTCCGCCCACTTGGTGGCGATCTTGCCCTGCGCGACAGTCTCCGGTGTCGTGCCGTCGCGTTCATCGGCGAGACGCTTCATTTCCAGCAGATCGTCCAGCTTCAGCGCGTACAGGTCGGCGACGCGCTGCACCTTGCCGTGTTCGACCAGGTTGTCGATGTAGCGGTCGCCCAAGCCTTCAATGTCCATCATGCGGCGGCCGGCGAAGTGGCGTATCGCCTCCTTGCGCTGGGCCGAGCAGAACAAGCCGCCGGAGCAGCGCGCGATGGCTTCGCCTTCTTCGCGCACCACGTGCGAGCCGCATACCGGGCAGGTCTTCGGCAGCACGTAGGCTTCAGGTTCGGGCGAAGGCCGGCGCTCCAGCACCACGGCCAGCACTTCCGGAATCACGTCGCCGGCGCGGCGCACGATGACGGTATCGCCGACGCGTACATCCTTGCGGCGCACCTCGTCTTCGTTGTGCAAGGTGGCGTTGGTGACGTTGACGCCGCCGACAAACACGGACGCCAGCCGCGCCACCGGAGTGATGGCGCCGGTACGGCCGACCTGTACTTCAATCGCCTGCACGACGGTCAGCGCTTCCTCGGCCGGGAACTTGTGCGCCAGCGCGAAACGCGGCGCGCGCGAGACGAAGCCCAGCTGACGCTGGTCCTGCAGCGAATTGGCCTTGTAGACCACGCCATCGATCTCGTACGGCATGGTGGGACGGGCTTCGCCGATCTGCTTGTAGTAAGCCATCAGGCCGTCGTAGCCGCGCACCACGGTGGCTTCCTTCGCCACCGGCAGACCAAGCGTACGGTACCAGTCCAGCAGCGCGGAATGCGATAGCGGCATCTCGGCCCCTTCCAGCGCGCCGACGCCGTAGGCAAAGAAGCTCAGCTTGCGCGAAGCCGTGATGCGCGAGTCGAGCTGGCGCAGGCTGCCCGCCGCCGCGTTGCGCGGATTGACGAACTCCTTCTGGCCGGCCTCGCGCTGGCGCGCATTCATCGCTTCGAAATCGGTCTTGAACATCAACACCTCGCCGCGTACGTCAAGAATGGACGGCGGCGTGGCGGTGTTCAGGCGCAGCGGAATCGAGCGGATGGTGCGGATATTGGCGGTGACATCCTCGCCGGTGTAGCCGTCGCCGCGCGTGGCCGCCTGCACCAGCACGCCGTCGATGTAGCGCAGGTTGATCGCCAGGCCGTCGTATTTCACTTCGGCCGCGTATTCAACGGCGGCAGCGGCGTCCAGCCCTTCGCGCACGCGGCGGTCGAAGTTTTCGATGTCTTCTTCGGTAAAGCCGTTATTCAGCGACAGCATCGGCACCGTGTGCGTGACCTGGTCGAACTGCGGCAGCGGCGCCGCACCCACGCGCTTGGTCGGCGAATCGGGCAAGGCGAATTCGGGGTGCGCTTCTTCCAGCTTTTGCAGTTCGATGAACAGCTTGTCGTATTCCGCATCCGGGATGGTCGGCGCGTCTTCCACGTGATAGGCGTGCAGGTGCTTGTTCAGTTCAGCGCTCAGCGACGCTATGCGCGTCTTGTAATCCACTTCCGTCATGCCGACTTCCTAGCTGAACAAACGCAGTGCGCGGGTGGAACCGGCCGGGATGTCGGCGTCGCTCATCTCGGCGTAGAAATCCTGCACCTGGCCGGCGATCTCGGACAACGCGGCGTCCGACAGCGGCTGGTTGTAGTCGTCGACGATGGTCGCGTCCAGGCGGCCGACCAGCGACTTGGCGCAGGCCACCATGGCGCCGAAACCATCACGCGAAGGCGCCACGCATGGCACGTCCAGCAGCAAGGTCAGGCGCGAGGTGGTCTCCTCGGCCAGCGTGACGTTGGTCGACAGCGAGAACAGGAAGCCGCCCTCGCCGTCCGGCATCACGTAGCGGCCGTCGGGACGCACGTCGAAGCCTTGTTTTTCCAGCGCGCCCAGCAGGGTCGAAATCGCCCACGGCGCGCCGTTCGATTGCAGGTTGACGCCCAGTTGCGCGTCGTGGCCGGCGACGAAGCGGTGCAGGTTGCGCGCTTCGGCCATCACTTCGATCATGTCCGGGATTTCCGGCTCGGCGCCGATTTCGTCGGCCATCGCGCGCAGGCGCGTGACCAGCTCCGAGTATTCCAGTTCGTTCAACGCGGTGCTGCGGCTGGCCAGCTGCACGCCGCCCTGCAGTTTGGTGTAGACGCCGCCATGGACGATGGGCTCCCAGTCGCCGCTGACGGCCAGGCCGATGTAGTGCACCGGCTTGTTGCCAACCATGCGCAGGGTTTGCAGCACCGGCAGCAGCTTGTCGCCGCGCGCCGCGCTTTCCAGCGCCAGCGGCAGCAGGCAATCGATCAGCGGATCGACCAGCGCGGTGGCCTGCTCGGCTGCGGCGGCCGAGGCGGCGTTGGCGCGGGCGGCCAGCGCGGCGGCGGCCGACGGATCGTCAGACGCCGAACTGAATCCGGCGGCCACCGCGCCCAGCGCCGCGGCGGCCGCGGCAGCTTCGCCACCGGCCACGCCAGGCGGATCGACGTCGAGCGAGAAGCTCGGCTCGTGGCGCGTGGTGGATGACGAGGATGACGAAGCCGGCGCGTCGCCGGTGCGCATCAGCACGTCGTCATGGTCGGTCGAGAAGGCGCGTTCGACGCTTTTCTTGGCCTTGTATTCCTGAATTTTGTTATACGTGAACACGCCGGCGACGAATACGCCGGCGATGCCGATCAAACTCATTTGAAGGTCTGTCATGCTGCTTGTGCCTCGGAAGCGAAGTTTGCGGCGGATTCCATATCCACCGCCACGATGCGCGATACGCCCTGCTCTTGCATCGTCACACCGATCAGTTGATTGGCCATCTCCATCGCAATCTTGTTGTGCGAGATGAAGAGGAATTGGGTATGGTCGGACATGCGCTTGACCATCCGGCAGAATCGTTCGGTATTGGCGTCGTCCAGCGGCGCGTCGACCTCGTCGAGCAGGCAGAACGGCGCCGGGTTGAGCCGGAACATGGAGAACACCAGCGCGGTCGCGGTCAGCGCTTTCTCGCCGCCGGACAGCAGGTGGATGGTGGCGTTCTTCTTGCCCGGCGGCTGGGCCATGACCTGCACACCGGAGTCGAGGATTTCGTCGCCGGTCATGATCAGCTTGGCCTGGCCGCCGCCGAACAGGATGGGGAACAGTTCAGAGAAGTGGCCGTTGACGCGGTCGAAGGTGTCTTGCAGCAGGTCGCGGGTTTCCTTGTCGATCCTGGCGATCGCGTCTTCCAGCGTGTTGATCGCTTCGTTCAAGTCGGCGTTCTGCGAGTCGAGGAAGTTCTTGCGCTCGGAGGCCGTCGCCAGCTCGTCCAGCGCTGCCAGGTTGACGGCGCCCAGGCCGGCGATGGCGTTGGTCAGGCGCGTGACTTCGCCCTGCAGGTAGGACGCCTTCATGTCCGGATGCAGCTTCTCGGCCAGCGCCGCCTCGTCGGCCTGCACTTCGGCCAGCTGCGCGGCGAACTGCTCCTGGTTCAGGCGCGCGGCCTGTTCCTTCAGCTGCATTTCCATGATCTTGTCGCGCTGCGGCTGCAGCGCGCGCTCGGTCGACATGCGGCCTTCCTCGAACATGCGCAGCTGCTGCGTGATCTGATCGAGTTCGTGGCGCGCGTCGGACAGCGCTTTTTCCTGCGCGGTGCGGCGGTCCAGCAGATCCTGCAAGCCTTCATTGGCCTGGCCGGATTCGAGGTTGGCCAATTCGGCCTGGCCCGCTTCCAGGCTTTCCGTGACCTGCGCCACCTGCGCGGTGGCGGTGGCGATGGAGCGGCGGAATTCCTCGATCTTGCTGCGCTGGGACTTCTCGGCGAACTGCGCTTCCTGCGCGCCGCGCTCCAGGTCGCGCAAGGCTTCGCGCGCGTCGGCCAGGCGCTGCTCCTTTTCCAGGAACAGCGTCTGGCCCTCTTCGTGGTCGCCCTGCAGGTTGCCGAGTTCCATGTCGAGCTGCTCGAACTTTTCCTCGGACTCCATCTTGATCTGGGTCTGCTCTTCTTCCTGCGCGGCGATTTCCGCCAGGTCGGTTTCGATCTGGTTGCTGCGCTGGTTGAAACGCGCCTCGATCTCGGACAGCTTGACCACGTCCAGCTGCAGCGTGTGCACCGACTGCTGCAGGCTCTGCACCTTGGCGCGGTATTCGGTCAGCCTGCGCGTCAGCTCGGAGACGGCGGCATCGGCACGCACCGAGCGGGCGCGGGCCTCGTCTGCCAGCATCTGCTGCGCGCGCAACTGCTTGGTGAGGTTGTCGATCTCGTGCTGGCGGCCCAGCATGCCGTCCTGCTCGGAGTCGGCGGCGTAGAAACGCACGCTGCCCTGCGTGACGGCGTGGCCCTGGCGCGTGACGAAGAAGGCGCCCGGCGGCAACTTGGCGCGCTCGGCGAAGGCTTCGGCCGTGTCCTCGGCGACGTAGACATTGTGCAGCCAGTCCTGCAGCAGGCCGCGCAGGCCGGGGTCGTTCAGCTTGAGCAGGTTCAGGAACGGCTTCAGGCCGGCCACTTCGACCGGCGTCGGCGGCACGGCGGTCGACGGCGCATACAGCGCCAGCTTGGCCGGCGGCGCGTCGCTGAAGAAGGCCTTGGCCCATTCGATGTTCGACATCTGCAGCGCCGAGGTGCGCTCGCGCAGCACGGATTCCAGCGCGGTCTCCCAGCCGTCCTCGATGTTGAGCTTCTGCCACAGGCGCGGCAGCGTGTCGAGTTCGTGCTTTTGCAGCCACGGCGTGACCTTGCCCTGCGTCTGCACCCGCTCCTGCATCTGGCGCAGCGCGTTCAAGCGCGCTTCCAGCTGGGCGTTGGCGGCGGTTTCGGTGTTGACCTGGTTTTGCGCGGCCTGGCGCTCGTCTTCCAGCTTCGGCTGCTGCTCCTGCGCTTCCTCCAGCAGGAAGCCCTGCTCTTCCAGCGCCTGCTGCTTTTCCTCCAGCTGCAGGCGCAGGTTGTTCAGGTGTGCGCTGTCGGGCATGCTCAAGCCGCTCTTTTCCTGCTGCAGGCGTTCGCGCCGCACGGCCAGGCCGTTGAGGATGTTGTTGGCGTTGCGCTGGTGCGCCGACTCCAGTTCCAGCTGCTGCTGCGCCTGCATGATGCGGGCGCGCGACTCGGTGCTCTTGACCTGCGCCTCGCGCCACACCTGCTCCAGCATCGGCAGCGACTCGGCCTTTTGCTCGGCCATCATCTGCGATTGCTCGACCTTGGCCGACAGCTCTTCCAGCGTGAATTCCGCTTCCTCGATCTGGCCGCCGTACTCGGTGGCCTGGTGCTGCCACTGGTCGCGTTGCGCGGTCAGCGCGGCCAGCTGCGCCTGCAGGCGGCTGCGCGATTCGATGACGAACTTGATCTGCGCTTCCAGGCTGCCGATCTCGGCGTTGGTCTGGTACAGGCTGCCCTGCGCGGTGTGCAGGCGGTCGCCGGCGGCGAAGTGCGCCTGGCGCATCTGCTCCAGCGACAGCTCGACGTTGCGCAGCTTGGCGGTCTGTTCCTCCAGATCGTTTTGCGCCTGCTCCATCTCGCGGAAGTATTTCTTCTGCTCGGTCTCGGCCTCGATCTTGCGCAGCAGCCACAGCAGCTTTTGCTTTTCTTCCTGGTCCGATTGCAGCTGGTGGAACTTGGTGGCGACTGCCGCCTGGCCTTCCAGCTTTTCCAGGTTCGAATTCAACTCGCGCAGGATGTCGTCCACGCGCAGCAGGTTTTCGCGGGTGTCGTGCAGCCGGTTTTCGGTCTCCCGGCGGCGCTCCTTGTACTTGGAGACGCCGGCCGCCTCCTCAAGGAACACGCGCAGCTCTTCCGGGCGCGACTCGATGATGCGGCTGATCATGCCCTGGCCGATGATCGCGTAGGCGCGCGGGCCGAGGCCGGTGCCCAGGAAGATGTCCTGGATGTCGCGCCGGCGCACCGGCTGGCCGTTGATGTAATAGGTCGACGTGCCGTCGCGCGTCAGCGTGCGCTTGACGGCGATTTCCGCGTACTGGCCCCACTGGCCGGCGGCCTTGCCGTCGTTGTTGTCGAAGACCAGCTCGACCGACGCCCGCCCGGCCGGCTTGCGGTGGGTGGAGCCGTTGAAGATGACGTCCTGCATCGATTCGCCGCGCAGCTCGGACGCCTTGGATTCGCCCAGCACCCAGCGCACGGCATCGATGATGTTCGACTTGCCGCAACCGTTAGGACCGACCACGCCAACCAACTGACCCGGCACCTGGAAATTGGTGGGATCAACGAATGATTTGAATCCCGACAATTTGATGGAAGATAGACGCACGTTGTTATCTGGAGTGTGGGCTGGAAAAGTTCACAATAATACCATTTTGCGTATCAAATCTGGCCGAAAACGCATACGTGGCAGGAGGCTGCACCTGGCCTAGCGCAATCGCGGCAGGGGCTGCTGCCACATCTGCCGGGTGTAGGGCCGGTCATGCCCGGAAAGATACAGCGCGGCATGGGTGATCCAGCGTTCGGCCGGCACCGGCTCGGCGCGCGGCGCCACCAGCAGGATGGGCAGACACAGCATCACCAGGACGCGGCTCATCGCCATGTGTTCCTCGGCGCCGGCGTACCAGATGAAGGCGGCGGCCACCGCCAACCCAAGCAGGCAACCACAGACCGCCTCCGAGATCGAGTGCTCGTGCACGCGGACGCGGGAGATGGCGATGAGCACCGCCAGCAGCACGCCGGCGGCAGTGGCCCACTGGCGCGCCGCCGGCGGCGACGAACGCAGCGCCAGGAAACCGGCCACGGGAAACACGGCTGCAGCGCGCATCGCGTGGCCGCTGAAGCCGCCGAATTCGACCGACTGCACGCCGATGCCCCAGCCGATAAAGGCGATCTTGGTGGCCACGACCAGCGCCATGCCGGCGCCGAACAGCAAGACCCAGGCCGCCGTCAGCCGCCAGGACTTGCCGGCCATCAGCCACACGGCGATCGCCACGCCGATCGGTCCGGTAACCGCCAGACTCCCCACTACACTCAAGCTATGCCACCACATCATCATCTAATCGCCTATCCGTTATTTTTGCACTGCACCATCATTAAAACATATGCCGGCACATTTTAACTAAAATTGCCGTGCAACAATAGACAGAAATGAAAGCTTGGGGCCGCCTGCAGCCATTTGCGGGGCGTGGCATACTCTTGCCATGCTTACCATACTTGGCAAATCCTCCTCCATCAATGTCCGCAAGGTGCTGTGGACCTGCGCCGAAATCGGCCTGGACTACCGACTGGAACAATACGGCGGCGGTTTCCAGCCGACCGGCACGCCGGAATTCCTGAGATTGAATCCCAACGCGATGGTGCCCGTCATTGTCGACGACGGGCAGCCGCTGTGGGAATCCAACTCCATCTGCCGTTATCTGGCGCACAAGCATGGCCGCACCGACCTGCTGCCAGCGACGGCGATGCCGCGCGCGCAAGTGGAGAAGTGGATGGACTGGCAAGCCACGGAGCTGAACAATTCCTGGCGCTACGCTTTCATGGCGCTGGTGCGACGCAGCCCGAAGCATGCCGACGCGGCCGCCATCGCCGCCAGTGCGGCGGAATGGAACCGGTTGATGGGGATGCTCGATGCGCAACTTGCGGAGACCGGTGCTTTTGTCTGCGGCGGGCAATTGACGCTGGCCGACGTCGTTCTGGGGCTGTCGGCAAACCGCTGGCGCTCGGTGCCGATGGAGCGGCCGGCCCTGGCGTCGGTCGATGCCTGGTTCGACCGTTTGAGCGAGCGCGACGGTTTTCTCACCCACGGCCGCAACGGCCTACCCTGACCTTTTTGGGAGTTTAGCAATGACTGTTTCGACCTGGCTGTTATTTTTATCGGTTTCGCTGGCCGCGGCGTTCAGCCCGGGACCAGGCGTGCTCATGGCGATCTCGACCGCGACCACCATGGGTGCGCGGCGGGCTTTCTACAGTTCGGCAGGCAATGCGCTGGGGGTGTTCATCGTGGCGACGACGGCGGTGGCGGGCCTGGGCCTGCTGCTGAAGACGTCGGCGCTGGCTTTCGCCGCGTTGAAGGTGGCCGGGGCGGCTTACCTGATTTACCTGGGCATCAAAGCCTGGCGCGGCGCGCGACTGGTGACCGAGACGGCGCAGGCCGCCGCCACGGCGGGGGCGGCGCAAGACGTGGCCGAGACGGCCCAGGCCAGCCGGCTGAGCACCTTCCGCAGCGGCCTGCTGGTTGCGGTGAGCAATCCGAAAGCGATCCTGTTCTTCACCGCCGTGTTCCCGCAATTCATGCCGCCGGATCACGTGGATCCGGTGCGCTTCCTGCTGCTGACGTCGACCTTCACCAGCTGCACGCTGCTGTCCCACTTCTTTTACGTGGCGTGCGCGTCGTGGCTGAAGCGCAGCGTCAAGCAAAGCATCGCCCGCACCCGCCTGGCCAAGCGCACCACCGGCGTCATTTTCGTCGGCATGGGCGGCGCCCTGCTCACCTTGACCAACTCGAAGTAAGAACGGCCTTCGTCAACCGAAGGCGGAGGCTGGCGGGTCGATCGAGGCGTCGTTGTCTGCGTTGCGGGCTAGGGCTTGCGACAGCGCGACGGCAACCACGCCTTCGGTGCGCACCACCTCCACCGTCTGCTCGCGGAAGCGTTTGGCCAGCTGCTCGCCAGACATCGAGAACGCTTCCTGCCGTGCCGCAGTCGAGAAGATATACAGCGTGCGCAGCGGGCTGATCCACGCCAGCTTGACCTTGCGGCTGCCGCCGTCTTCCTGCTCGAACTCCAGCCACATGCCGCGCGCCAGGCTGTCGACTTCGATGGCGGCGTCCTCCTCTTCCGGATCGGGCTGCTGTTGGGCGCGCGCTTCCTCGGCGGCCTTTGCCGCGGCTTCGGCCTTGGCTTGCAGTTCCAGCCGGCGCTCGGCGGCCTGCTGGGCCACCTGCATCGAAATCTCCAGCTGGCGTTCCGCCGACATCTCCAGCGGCGCACGCACGATGGAGGCGTGGCACTCGGCCAGCTCGGCAAAGAATTGCAGGCGGTCGGCGTCCTGCCACTTGATGACGTCCAGCCATTTGTTCAGCGTCGACAGCAGGCCGGGCAGCTTGGCGATCAGCTGCTTGCGCTCGTCGGCGTTGAGCTTGGGACGCACGCTCCAGATCAGGTCGTCCATGGTCTTGGTGGCGTTGTTGACGGCGCCCGGCTTGTCGTCCTCGATGCTGTAGGCGATGGTCAGCACCGAGACCCAGCGCTGCTCGAGGAAGGCTTCGACCACGGCGATCACTTCACCGGTGCCGATGCGCAAGGCGACGGCGTTCTTGGCCAGCTTGCCCGCTTCGTACATCTTTTCCTGCTTCAGCGCGGCGGCGATCGGCTCGGCGATGGCGGTGGCGGCGGCGCGCTCTTCGGCCTGGATCGACGCTTCCAGCTCGTTGACGGCCTCGGTGAAGACGGACAGTTCGTGATCGTAGTCGCGGCCGACGCGGTCGACGCTGCGCTGCATCGCCTGGAACAGCGGGTCTTCCGGCCCCTTGCGCTGCTCCCAGCCCATGCGCGACAGCAGGTCGATCAGGCGGCGCGCAGGGTGGGCTTCCTGGAAGAAGAAATTCTTGTCGACCAGCGCAGCTTTCAGCACCGGGATCTGCAGGAAGCGGATCAGGTCGCGGATTTCCTGCGAGATGTTTTGATCGCGGAACACAGTGTCGAATATCGCCGACAGCAGGTCGATCGTGCTTTCATCGGTGCGCGACAAGCTGCCCTGCGGCATGCTGGCTTTGATGTTGGGCAGGTAGAACACATTGCCCGGAACCGCCGTATCGCCCGTCGCAGCCGGCGCGCCGTTCACGGCCGGCATCGGCGAGGCCGCCACGCCCGGGATGGAGGCCGCGCCGGCCACCGCGCCCAGGGTGCCGATGGATTCGTAGGGAACCGCTTTTTGCAGCTGGGCCAGGTATGCCAGCAGCGGCTGCTTGGCGCCGATCTGCGACAGCCGCTGCGCGTCCTCATTGCTCAAGCCCGGCACGAAGCCTTGCGCCGGGCCCTGCACCCAGACGCCGCCCGCCCCCTGCACCGCCCCGGCGGGCATGGCGCCGGCCGGCATTTGCATCGCTCCGCCGACAGGCGCAAAGCCGCCAGCAGCGACCGCTTGGGAGCCGGCCGCTGCGACGAAGCCCGGCGCCGCGACGACGCCGTCGGCCGCGCCGCGTCCGGCGGCATTCGGCACCCATGCGGCGCCGGCGTTGAGCGCCGACATCGGCAGATCGGGAATACTCAGGTCGACGCCCAGCAAGCCGCCGGCGATGTTGTCGACGATCTCGCCGGCGGCCGAGCCGGCCACGTCGCTGGAGGCGAAGAACTGGCGCAACTGCTGCGCCAGCGCCGCCTGGTTGCCGCGCACGCGCGACGGCGCGGCGGCCTTGGACTTGTCGGTCTTGCGGCCCTTGTAGCCGTCCACCGATCCCGGCAGCACACCCTTGCTCTGCAACGCCAGGTTCAGCGCGTCGAGCATCGGACCCAGCTCGATGAACATGCCGGGCTTGATGAACGGCTGCAGCAGCGGCGCCGCTTCCGGCTCGGTGTCGAACTCGGTCCAGGCCTGCTGCAGCGCGACCAGGAACACTTCGGGACGGAACGGATTCTGGCTGCCGCGCAGGATGTCGCGGTCCAGCAGGAACGCCAGGCGCACGTTCAGCGTCTGCAACTGATCGGAGTACAGCGTCTCGAACGGCTTGCTGACGCCGCCCAGCGCCACCTTGTTGTCCATTTCCTCGTACGGCACCAGCGACAGCGGCTGCTCGGCCTCGCGCGGCTGGCCCTTGGCGGCCGGCGCCAGTTCGGCGATCTCGCGCCGCAGCGCCTTTTCCAGCGTGCCGCTGGCCAGGTGCAGGAAGGCGAAATTGCGGTTGCGCAGCTGGTTGCCGGCCCGGATGCGCAGCTGCATGGCGCGGGTGTCGCCGTCGGTGGCATCGATCAGCGCGCCGGCCAGCTTGGTGGCCAGTTCCAGGTATTGGTCGCCGGCATGCTTGGTGGCGATGCCGATCAACTCTTCCAGCAAGGCATGCCGCGGCGAAACCGTCTTTTTCGGCACTGCGGATGTTGTGGAAGTTGCAACCATGGTCGGACCTGCTCAGGCGTATTCAATCGGGATACCACATTCTTGCACATTATTTCCACATGGCAATACACGAATGGAAAGACTGTGTGATTTTTTGCGTATTTTCCTGACTTTCAGCAACTTTTCCGCCACTGTTGACCCGACTCAAACGACAAGGTTGAGGTTTCCTTAACATAACAAACTCCCCTCCCGCCTTCCGCCGACACCAAGGATCACCATGAAATTCTTACATAACCTGGAAACGTCCAGCAAGCTGCTGGCCGCTTTTGCCGCCGTGCTAAGCCTGAGCGTGCTGCTTGGCGTCAGCGCCTTGTCGCGCATGAGCGCCATCGACCAAGCCTCGTCTGAATTATCCGGCAAATGGCTGCCGCGGACGATAGCCGTGCTGTCGCTGCGCAACGATCTGCAGGAAGTACGCAAGCTGCAGCATGTGGTGGTCGCCGACAAGGACAGTATCGCCGATGCCGACAGGAAGCTCGCCGACGCGATGACCGCGCTGCGCGCCAACAGCGGACAGCTGGCGCGGCTGCTGGACGACTCACCGGCGGCGACTGCAGAACTGCTGCGCCAGAGCGGCGAGTTCGGCGCCGAGCATGACAAGCTGGTCGCGCTGGCTGCCGCCGGCAACCGCGAGCAGGTCGGCGCGCTGCTGAAGGGCCGCTCGCAACAGCTGCTGGACGGGCTCAACGGCACGCTCGACAAATTGCTGGCCGCGCAGATAGACGGCAGCCAGCAGGCGGGCCGCGCGGCCGACGAGCTGTACAGCGGCGCGCGGGTGGTCACCGCCGGCCTGCTGGGCACGGCGATCTTCGGCGGCGCGCTGCTGGCGCTGTGGCTGGCGCGCTCGATCTCGACGCCGCTGCGGCAGACGATGCAGGTGGCCCAGCGCATCGCCGACGGCGACCTGGGCAACCGCATCGATGTCACGTCGGACAATGAAACCGGCAAGCTGCTGCGGGCCATGCAGCATATGAACGACAGCCTGCTGGCGGTCATCGGCCAGGTGCGCGGCGGCGCGCGGGCGCTGGGCGGCGCGGCGGCGGAGATTGCCGAGGGCAACCTGGACCTGTCGGCGCGCACCGAGCAGCAGGCGGCGTCGCTGGAGGAGACCGCGTCGGCGATGGAGCAGCTGACGGCCACCGTCAAGCAAAACGCCGATCACGCGGTGCAGGCCAACCAGCTGGCCCTGTCGGCCTCGGCCGTGGCGGTGCGCGGCGGCTCGGACGTGGAACTGGTGGTCGGCACCATGGCGTCGATCAACGACAGCTCGAAGAAGATCGCCGAGATCATCGGCGTCATCGACGGCATCGCCTTCCAGACCAATATCCTGGCGCTGAACGCGGCGGTCGAGGCGGCGCGCGCCGGCGAACAGGGGCGCGGCTTCGCGGTGGTGGCGTCCGAGGTGCGCAACCTGGCGCAGCGCAGCGCGGCGGCGGCGCGCGAGATCAAGCAGCTGATCGACGATTCGGTCGACAAGGTGGCGCGCGGCACGCAGCTGGCCGACCAGGCGCGCAATACGATGGACGAGGTGGTCGGCAGCGTCAAGCGGGTCACCGGCCTGATCGGCGAGATCGCCGATGCCAGCGCCGAACAGACCACCGGGCTGGAACAGGTCAACCAGGCCATCGCGGCGATGGACCAGGCAACCCAGCAAAATGCCGCGCTGGTCGAGCAGGCTGCCGCCGCCGCGGCGGCGATGCGCGGCGAGACGGACAAGCTGGGCAAGGCGATCGAGGTGTTTGCCGTGCCTGATGGCGACGCGGCGCAGGCCGCGCCCGCCGGGCGGCATGCGGCGCCAGGCGGGCGGCGGACGGCGCGCGGCAGCGCTGCGGATGCCGAATTTGCCGAACCGGCCGTGGATCTGGCGGACTCGGCGGAAGTCCGGCAGCCGTTGCGGGCGTTGCCGAAGCCGGCCGAGCGCCGCAAGCAGGCGCGCGCCGGCGCACCGGCGGCGGCCGGCGGCAAGCGCGCAAAAGGAAATAGCGGCGCCGCGCAGCAGGCCGAGTGGGAGGAATTTTAAGCGGGCAGCAAGGCATGCTCCTACACGCCACCAAGAGGAATTCCGATAGCGATCCCCTACACGAAAACGCATCATTGCCACACCTGAAACGCGGCGGAATTTCAAGTGTCGGCGCGAATCCGGCGAGTACGTTCTTTCACTTTCGCAAAGGAATCAAAATGAACTCGAATCAAAAAGGTGGCGGTAGTAAACAAGGCTCCAACCAGGGCAGCAGCAAGCAGTCCGGCGGCCAGGGTTCGTCCAGCGGATCGCGCGGCAGCAGCGGCGGCACGCAGGGCGGCACCCATGAGCAGCACGTGGAGGCCGGCCGTCAAAGTCACAAAAACGACGGCAAGAAACAGTCCGGCGGCTCCGGTAATCAAGACCGCTGAATAAGCCGGCGAGGCCGGTGAGGCCAGCGGCGGTCACTGCGGCGCCAGCCCCGGCGCCGCATCAGATGTTTGCCACCCGTTGTCCGCGCGGCGGCGCGAAATCCTTCACCTCATTGATCATCCCTACCACCAGGCCTTCGGACGCCGTCAGGTGCAAATCGGAATATTCGTGGATGCGCCAGTGCTCGGCGGTCAGCTGCACGTGCTCGCGCAGGATCTGCTCGGTGCGGGCGTCGTCCGCCTGCAAGCCCTCGACGATGATGCGCAGCGCGTCCGGCCGGGCGCCGTGCGGCGCGCTGGCGTGCGATTTGTGCACCATGAAGCGCGCCGTGTCGCTGGCGTAGCGCTCCGAGCCGGACAGGAACAGGATCACCGCGATCGAGGCCACCGCGCCGGCGTTGTAGGTGCAGATGCGGATCGGCAGCTTGCTCAGGTAGTTGTACAGGCAGATGCCGTCGCTGACGTAGCCGCCGTTGGACTGGATCAGGATATGGGCGGTGGTGATGCGGTCCTCCGTCATGTCGGCGACCGCGTCGAACACGCGACGCACCATGTCGCTGTTGACGTCGCCGGACAGGGTGAACCACGCGTGGCCCTCGTAAGTAGTTGAATCTTGGCTCATGGCTGGGCTCTCGAATAGGTGTGGTTTATTCTAGCAAATAGTTGTTTTGCGGGCCTTATTGTTGCATTCATTCGTGCGCGGGTATTGTTGCCACCGTTGCCGTCAAGATTGACAATATCGCCCTTCTGACATATATTCCCGAGTCTTGATCGGGAGAGGGTTGCCGGGCGAATTCGCCGGAGCAGCCGCCGAAGGGGCACTACCCAAAAACTCTCAGGCAAAAGGACCGATCAAGGGGCCAGTTTGGCTCAACTCTGGAGAGCGGCCGCGGCATACGCCGGCGGCCCACCGAAGGGGCGCGCGGAGATCCATTTCTCCGTAATCTCTCAGGTACCAAGGACAGAGGGGTCTGCGATCATTGTGGAATCAGCTTTTTAGCCGTTCCTTGTATGTTCTGTTAACCCCTATTCGAATTGGACCGAGGAATCATGACGCTCAAAGCTACCCCACTCAACAACGCCCACCGCGCCGCCGGCGCCCGCATGGTCGATTTCGGCGGCTGGGACATGCCGGTCAACTACGGTTCGCAGATCGAAGAACACAACGCCGTGCGCACCGACGTCGGCATGTTCGACGTGGCCCATATGTGCGTGGTCGACATCAAGGGCGACAACGCGCGCGCCTTCCTGCGCGGCCTGCTGGCCAACAACGTCGACAAGCTGCAGGTGTCGGGCAAGGCGCTGTACTCGTGCATGCTCAACCCGCAGGGCTTCGTCATCGACGACCTGATCGTCTACTTCATCAACGAGAGCTGGTTCCGCCTGGTGGTCAACGCCGGCACCGCCGAAAAAGACGTGGCCTGGATGCAGCAGCAAAACACCGCCACCGGCAGCGGCCTGACGATCACCCAGCGCAGGGATGGAGACGGCGCCAACGCCATGGCCTTGATCGCCGTGCAGGGCCCGAACGCCCGCGCCAAGGTATGGCAGGTGATCCCGGAATCGAAGGAAGGCACGGCCGACATGAAGCCGTTCAACGTGGCCTTCGCCCACAGCCCTGTGTTCGGCGAGGCGATGATCGCCCGCACCGGCTACACCGGCGAAGACGGCTTCGAGATCGGCGTGGCCGCCGACCAGGCCGAGAAGCTGTGGAACGCGCTGGCCGCGGCGGGCGTCAAGCCGGCCGGCCTGGGCGCGCGCGACACCTTGCGCCTGGAAGCGGGCATGAATCTGTACGGCCAGGACATGGACGAAACCGTCAACCCGCTGGACGCCGGCCTGGCCTGGACCATCGACCTGGTCGCCGAGCGCGACTTCATCGGCAAGGCCGCGCTGCAGGCGATGGGCCAGAATGCCCAGTTCGTCGGCCTGATCCTGCGTGAAAAAGGCGGCGTGCTGCGCGCGCACCAGAAGGTCGTCGTGGCCGGCACCGACGCCGTCGGCGAGATCACCAGCGGCACCTTCAGCCCGACCATGCAGCAGGCCATCGCGCTGGCGCGCGTGCCCAACGGCGTGGCCGTCGGCGACACCGTGCACGTCGAGATCCGCGACAAGAAGCTGGCGGCGTCCGTCGTCAAGCTGCCGTTCGTGCGTAACGGTAAAATCCTTGCTGTATAAATTAGTACCCCTGACACCTACCCTCTGGAGCCTTACATGAATATTCCTGCAGACCTGAAGTACACCGAATCCCACGAATGGGTACGCGCTGAGTCTGACGGCACCGTCACCGTCGGCATCACCGAGTTCGCGCAGGACGCGCTGGGCGACATCGTCTTCGTCGAACTGCCGAAAGTGGGCACCACCTACGGCACCGGCGACGACGCGGCCGTGGTGGAATCGGTCAAGGCGGCCAGCGACATCTACGCGCCGATCGCCGGCGAAGTCGTGGCCGTCAACGAAGACGTGGCCAGCGCGCCGGAATCGATCAACACCGACGCCTACAGCGCCTGGCTGTTCAAGATCAAGCCGGCCGACGCCGCAGCGATCAACGGCCTGATGGACGCCGCCGCCTACGGCAAGACCACCGAAGCGTAATTTCGCCGCCACGCCGCACCGTCATTCCCGCTTGCGCGGGAATGACGGCAGCGGCTGATTTGCCGTCCCGCTCACTTACTCAGCTCCCCGCCCCCATATCATGACCCGCACCAGCCTGACCCAACTCGAAGCCCGCGACGCCTTCATCGCCCGCCACATCGGCCCTGACGCCGCCGAACAGGAAGCCATGCTGTCGGTACTCGGCTACGCCTCGCGCGCCGCCCTGATCGACGCCCTGGTTCCCGCCAACATCCGCAACCAGGGCGCGCTGCCGCTGGGCGCGTACTCGCAGCCGATGCCGGAACAGGAAGCGCTGACCAAGCTGAAAAAGATCGCCTCGAAGAACAAGGTGCTCAAGTCGCTGATCGGCCAGGGCTACTACAACACGCTGACGCCGGGCGTCATCCTGCGCAACATCTTCGAGAACCCGGCCTGGTACACCGCCTACACGCCTTACCAGCCGGAGATTTCGCAGGGCCGCCTGGAAGCGATCCTGAACTTCCAGCAAACCGTCACCGACCTGACCGGCATGGGCATCGCCAACGCCTCGATGCTGGACGAAGGCACCGCCGCCGCCGAGGCCATGACCTTGCTGCAGCGCGTGGGCAAATCGAAATCTGCCGTGTTCTACGTCGCCGACGACGTGCTGCCGCAGACCCGCGAAGTGGTCGAGACCCGTGCCAAGCCGCTGGGCATCGAGGTGCGCGGCTTCCATCCGGCCGAGCTGGCCGGCATCGGCGAAGCCTTCGGCGTGCTGCTGCAGTACCCTGGCGTCAACGGCGCGGTGCGCGACTACGCGGCCGACGTGGCCACGATCAAGGCCAAGGGCACGATGGTGGTGGTCGCCGCCGACCTGCTGGCGCTGACCATGCTGACGCCGCCGGGCGAATGGGGCGCCGACGTCGTCGTCGGCAACAGCCAGCGCTTCGGCGTGCCGCTGGGCTTTGGCGGCCCGCACGCCGGCTACCTGGCCACGCGCGACGAATTCAAGCGCAGCATGTCCGGCCGTCTGGTCGGCGTCACCATCGACGCCCAGGGCAACAAGGCCTACCGCCTGGCGCTGCAAACCCGCGAGCAGCACATCCGCCGCGAAAAAGCCACCTCCAACATCTGCACCGCGCAGGTGCTGCTGGCGGTGATGGCGTCGATGTACGCCGTCTACCACGGCCCGAAAGGCCTGCAGCAGATCGCCAAGCGCGTGCACCGCTACACCGGTGTACTGGCGTCCAACCTGAAGACGCTGGGCTACACCGTCGTCAACGACAGCTACTTCGACACGCTGACCGTCGCCGTCAAGAACGCCGAGCAGCTGCACGCATCGGCCCATTCGCACGGCGTCAACCTGCGCGTGATCGACGCCTCGCATGTCGGCGTGTCGCTCGACGAGACCACCACCCGC
Source organism: Duganella sp. LjRoot269 (assembly GCF_964254095.1). Taxonomy (NCBI): domain Bacteria; kingdom Pseudomonadati; phylum Pseudomonadota; class Betaproteobacteria; order Burkholderiales; family Oxalobacteraceae; genus Duganella; species Duganella sp. LjRoot269. The sequence continues at coordinate 4,426,700 of NZ_CAXUSL020000001.1, forward strand.
GAAGACATCGCGCTGCTGTGGACCGTGTTCGCGCATCCGGTTGGCGGCCCGGCCCACGGCCCGGACTTCGACACCGTCGAAGCGGCTGTTTCGCGCTCGTTCCCGGAATCGCTGGCGCGCACCAGCGACTACCTGACGCACCCGGTGTTCAACCGCTACCACTCCGAAACCGAAATGCTGCGCTACCTGCGCAGCCTGGCCGACAAGGACCTGGCGCTGGACCGCACCATGATCCCGCTCGGTTCGTGCACGATGAAGCTGAACGCGACGTCCGAGATGATCCCGGTCACCTGGCCCGAGTTCTCCAACATCCACCCGTTCGCGCCGGACGCGCAAACCGTCGGCTACCGCGAGATGATCGCCCAGCTGGAAGAGATGCTGTGCGCGCTGACCGGCTACGCGGCCGTGTCGCTGCAGCCCAACGCCGGTTCGCAGGGCGAGTACGCCGGCCTGCTGGTGATCCAGGCCTACCACGCTTCGCGCGGCGAAGGCCACCGCAACATCTGCCTGATTCCGTCGTCGGCGCACGGCACCAACCCGGCATCGGCCAACATGGTCGGCATGCAGGTGGTGGTGACCGCCTGCGACGCCAGCGGCAACGTCGACCTGGCCGACCTGAAGGCCAAGGCCGAGCTGCACTCGAAGAACCTGGCCTGCGTGATGGTGACCTACCCTTCGACCCACGGCGTGTTCGAGGAAGGCATCCAGGAACTGTGCGAGATCGTCCACGGCCACGGCGGCCAGGTCTACATCGACGGCGCCAACATGAACGCGCTGGTCGGCGTGGCGGCCCCAGGCTCGTTCGGCGGCGACGTGTCGCACCTGAACCTGCACAAGACCTTCTGCATCCCGCACGGCGGCGGCGGTCCTGGCGTCGGCCCGATCGGCGTCGGCGCGCACCTGGCCAAGTTCCTGCCCAACCAGCGCTCGAACGGCTACATCCGCGACAACGCCGGCATCGGCTCGGTCAGCGCGGCGCCGTACGGTTCGGCCAGCATCCTGCCGATTTCGTGGATGTATATCGCGATGATGGGCGCCGAAGGCCTGACCGCGGCCACCGAGACGGCGATCCTGAACGCCAACTACATGGCGCGCCGCCTGTCGCCGCACTTCCCTGTGCTGTACTCGGGCCACGACGGCCTGGTGGCGCACGAGTGCATCATCGACCTGCGTCCGCTGCAGGATGCCACCGGCATCAGCAACGAGGACGTGGCCAAGCGCCTGATGGACTTCGGCTTCCACGCGCCGACCATGAGCTTCCCGGTGCCGGGCACCCTGATGATCGAGCCGACCGAGAGCGAATCGAAGGCCGAGATGGACCGCTTCATCGACGCCATGATCACCATCCGCGGCGAGATCGCCAAGGTTGAAAGCGGCGAATTCGACAAGCTGGACAACCCGCTCAAGTTCGCGCCGCACACGGCCGAGGTGCTGACGGCCGACGTCTGGGAGCGCAAGTACAGCCGCGAAGTGGCGGCCTATCCCGTGCCGTCGCTGCGCAAGCAGAAGTACTGGCCGCCGGTCGGCCGCGCCGACAACGTGTACGGCGACCGCAACCTGTTCTGCGGCTGCGCGCCGATGAGCGACTACGAGTAAAACTACGGGTAAATCACCCGCTCCTCACGAAGCCCGGCACGCGCCGGGCTTTTTTTTGCCTAAAGTGTTTGACACGCTGACACCTGTCAGATATTCTTTACACATGAAATCGAAAACGCCCCCCCCCACCGGAGACCAGCTGCTGGCCATGCTGGCGGCGCTGTCGAATCCGCACCGGCTGCGCATCATCGCCGCCCTGTCGGCGGGCGGACGCAACTACGTCAGCCAGATGGCGCGCGAGCTGGGCATCAGCCGGCCCTTGCTGCACCTGCATCTGCAGAAGCTGGAGGACGCCGGGCTGGTCGCCAGCCAGCTGGAGTTGTCCACCGACGGCAAGGCGCTGAACTATTTTGAAGTGAACGCCTTTGCCGTCGAGCTGACCCCGGCCTTGATCGCCGAGGCGGCGAAAACCCTGTCCAACAACACTGAAACCTAGAGGCCATCATGTCCGAACACATCTACTTGTTAACCCTGGCCCTGCCGCTGGCGGCCATCGTCGCGGTCTTCGGCCTGCGCGCGCTGGCTGCGGTCAAGCAAGCCAGGCTGCGTTTTGAGAACGATGAGGAGTACCGGCAGATCGCCGAAAAATCAGCGGCCGCGCAGACCGAAACGGCAGCCGCGCTGAAGGCTATGGGCGCATCGCTGGCCGACGTCCAGTCGCGGCTGGCGCAGGTCGAGAAGGTATTGAAGGAAGTCGAGTAATCCATTTTTTAAGGAGCCACGCCATGCATCAAGTATCGTTGTTACGCCTGTATATGCTGAGAACCGTCTACCTGATCATCGCCGTGGGCCTGGGCCTGGTGATCTGGCCCGGCGTGATCCATCACGCCCAGCCGTGGGGCCTGATGCAAGGCTTCGTCAACTGCATGCTGGCCGCGTTCGGCCTGCTGTGCGCGCTCGGCATCCGCTATCCGCTGCAGATGCTGCCCGTGCTGCTGTGGGAGCTGAGCTGGAAAGTCCTGTGGCTGGTCGTCGTCGCGCTGCCGGCCTGGCAGGCAGGCCCGCTGGATCAGGCCATGCTGGAAAACCTGATTGAGATAGCCTTGGTGGTGATCATCCCGATCGCCATGCCGTGGGGCTATGTGTTCAATAAATACTTGAAACAGCCGGGCGACCGCTGGGTGAGCGCCTAGCTGCGCACCGACGCCAGACGCAGGCGCGCCACGCGGGGCGAGCCCGCAGGATGGACCAACCCGGGCGGATCGCGTCCTTCGTCCAGCTTGAACGTCGCCACCGCCTCCGACAGCGTGACGGCCTGGCGCTGCAGGCCCGTCGCGGCGGCGACGGCCTGCTCCACCAGCAGCAGGTTTTGCTGCGTCACCTGGTCCATCTCGACGATGGCCTGTTTTACGTCCTGCAAGCCCTGCGCCTGTTCCGCGCTGGCCTCGCTGATCTGGCCGATGATGTCGCCCACCTGCCGCACCGACGCCACGATCTCCTCCATGCTGCCGCCGGCCTCCTCCACCGAGCGGCTGCCGCCCTCGATCTCGGCCACCGACTGGGCGATCAGCAGCTTGATCTCCCGCGCCGCCGTGGCCGAGCGCTGCGCCAGCGTCAGCACCTCGCCCGCCACCTGCGCGAAGCCCTGCCCGTGCGCGCCCGCGCGCGCCGCCTCGGCCGCCGCGTTCAAGGCCAGCAGATTGGTCTGGAAGGCGATGCCGTCAATCACGCCGACGATCTCCACCACCTTGCGCGAGCTGCCGCGGATGGCCGCCATCGTCACCACCAGCCGCTGCACCACGCTGCCGCCGCGCACCGCGAAGCTGGTGGCGCAGCGCGCCAGCTGGTTGGCCAGTTGCGCGTTGGACGCGGTCTGCGTCACGGTCGCGCTGAGCTCCTGCATCGAGCTGCTGGTCTCCTCCAGCGTGCTGGCCTGCGCCTCGGTGCGCTGCGTCAGGTCGGCATTGCCCTGCGCGATCTCGCGCGAGGCGGTGTCGATCGACTGCGCCGACGCCAGTATCGTCTTCAAGGTCGTGTTCAGGTTGCGGATGCTGGTGTCCAGGGCGCGCGCCGTCTCGGCGATTTCGTCCTTGCCGTAGACCCGGTTCTTCACCGTCAGGTTGCCCTCGGCCAGGTCGACCGCCGCCGCGCCGATCTCGCGCACCTCCTTCAGCATGGCGTTGCGCACCGCCATCGTCACCAGCAGCGACAGCGCGATCGACAGCGCCACCACCACCGGCATCATGGTCGACAGCGACTTGAACTCGGCTTCGGCGTCGGCGTAGGCGCGCTCGCTGAGCGACTGCTCCAGCCGCGACAACTGCTCCAGCCGCTGCGCCACCACGTCGAACGCGCGCTCGGCCTTGGACATGGCGTTGGCCGCCATCGACTGGTCCACCATGGCCAGCTCGATGACGTCGGCGATGGCCTGGACGTACAGCGCGTGCGCGGCCTGCGACTGCGCCACGAAGCGCCGCTCGGCGGCCGAGTTCTGGGTGGCCATCTCCAGCTGCGCGAACTGGCGGTCCAGCGCCGCGTGGCGGGCGTGGATGTCGCGCACCAGCGCGTCGATGCGCGGCGGCGAGAAGCTGGCGTTGATCCAGGTGAGCAGCTGGTAGATCTCGGTGTGGGCGTGCTGGGCGCCGGCCACCAGGTCGGCCGCCGCCTTCAGCCGCACGGCGCGCTGCTGCACCATGTCCTCCAGCCGCTGGTTCTGCCGCACCATGCCCAGCCCGGCGCCCGCCGACAGCATGATCAGCAGGATCAGCACCACGCCGGGCGCCAGCAGCAGCTTGGGACCTATCCTCAGTTTGCTGAGCATCGCGGCTCAGTGCTTGTAGATGCCGGCTTCCAGCGCCACGTCGCCCACCCGCAGCACGTAGGTGGTCTTGGCCTCGACCTTGCCCGATTCGGGGTTGCGGAACTTGTAGCCGACCCAGCCGTGACCCTGGCCGCGCGCCACCGCCACCATCTCCCGGCGGAACGGCTTGCCGTCGGCGTCCGGCACGTCGAGCAGGTTCTTGCCGATCAGCGCGGTGGTCGGATGGGCCACGGTGATGCCGTCCAGGTCGCGCATCGCCAGGTACAGCGCGCCCTGGTTGAATTCCGGATCCCGGCTGTTGATGCGCGCGATCATCGCCGCCTTGCCATGCGTGCGGACAAACCGGGCGCCCTTCTCGGCCAGCGCGACCGCGTCTTTTTCGTTGGGCGCGGCGGCGGCCGCAGTGTACGGGCCGCTCAGCAGCAGGATGATGGCAAACAAGGCGCGCATGATTCCCCCCGGCAGGTAAGATGTTGTAATCTACGTCACGCCACCCGGCCTAATATTGCGTTTAGTCAATTCCACCACGGCCCGACAAAGAAACAACAGGAACCCCATGAAAGCCTCCACCAAGGCGGCGCTGATCTCGGCGCTGCTGTTCCCCGGCCTCGGCCACCTGGCGCTGCGGCGCGGCCTGCGCGGCCTGCTGTTCATCGTGCCGACGCTGCTGGCGGCCGGCTACCTGCTGCGCACCACGCTGGTACTGGCCGGCACGCTGGTCGACGACATCAACAGCGGCAAGCTGCCGTTCGACCCGTTCGCCATCCTCGAACGCGTCAACGCCTCCGGTATTGACAATCCAGCCACCAACGGCGCCGCGCTGGTGTGCATCGTCTGCTGGGCCGGCTCGGTGCTCGATGCGCTATGGCTGGGCCGCCAGCAGCGCCACTGACACCGCTACCTGTTGCGGAAACGCCATTGCAACACGGCAGCCGCCGCGCGCCCCTGTACAAGCGCGCCGCGACCTGCCACCATCTTATCTATGAGAAACAAAATCCCGCGTCCACCGCGCCGTGCGCTGGCCGCGCTGACCTTGCTGCTGACGCTGGCGCCCGCGCGCCACGCCGCCGCCGATAGCACCGACCACGCCGCCGCGCCGCAGGACGCCGACCTGACCGCGTTGCCGCTCGAACAGCTGATGGCGCTGGAAGTGTACAGCGCCTCCAAATTCACCCAGCGCGCCAGCGAGGCGCCGTCCAGCGTGACCGTGCTGACCGCCGCCGACATCCGCGCCTACGGCTGGCGCACGCTGGCCGACGCGCTGCGCAGCGTGCGCGGCCTGTACGTCAGCTACGACCGCAACTACAGCTACCTGGGCGCCCACGGCTTCCTGCGGCCGGGCGACTACAATACCCGCTTCCTGCTGCAGATCGACGGCAACCGCGTCAACGACGCCGTCTACGACCAGGCCCCGCTGGGCGCCGAATTCCCGCTCGACCTGGAGCTGGTCGAGCGCATCGAATACGTGCCCGGCCCCGGCTCGTCGATCTACGGCGCCAACGCCTTCTTCGGCGTGATCAACGTCATCACCCGCCGCGCCCAGGACCTCGAAGGCAGCAACGCCAGCGTCAGCGGCGGCCAGGGCGGCGCGCGCCGCGCCAGCGCCAGCCACGGCTGGCGCGACGGCGCCGGCATCGACTGGCTGCTGTCGGCCAGCCGCTACAAGACCGACGGCCGCGACCTGTTCTACGCCGACTACGCCGGCGACGGCAGCGACGGCGTGGCCCGCGGCCTCGATTACGAAAGCGGCAGCCGCCTGTACGCCAAGGCCACGCGCGGCGCCTGGACCGCCACCCTGCTGCACGCCGAACGCGACAAGGGCGTGCCGACCGCCTCGTTCAGCCAGGCCTTCAACGACCCGCGCTCGCGCACCATCGACGACCAGACCTATGCCGACCTGGCCTGGCACGGCGCGCTCGGCGCCCGGGCCGAACTGGACGCCCGGCTGTACTGGGGCGCCTACGAAACGCTGGGCGACTACGTCACCGATAACCAACTGCGCACCCTCAACCGCGACCTCAGCACCGGCCGCTGGTGGGGCGGCGAACTGCGCGCGCTGGCCGCCGCCGGCGGCCACAAGCTGCTCGCCGGGCTGGACTTCGAGGACGACTACCGGCTGCGGCTGCTCAACTTCGACCTCGAACCGGCGCAGAGCTACCTGGAACAGAACCGGCAAGGCCGGCGCATCGGCCTGTACGTCCAGGACCAGGTGGCGCTGACGCCGACGCTGCTGCTGAACGCCGGCCTGCGCTACGACCACCACCCCGGCAGCGGCGGCGTGTTCAACCCGCGCCTGGCGCTGGTCCGGCAGTGGGACGTCGCCACCACCGTCAAGGCCATGTACGGCAGCGCCTACCGCGCGCCCAACCTCTACGAGCGCTTTTACCAGGTGCCCGGCGCCGGCGGCCAGCTGGCCAATCCGGCGCTGGGCCGCGAGCGCATCCGCAGCAGCGAACTGGCGCTGGTGCGCCAGCTGGCGGGCAACCGCCGGCTCACCGTGTCGGCCTTCCGCAACGAGGTATCGGGGTTGATCGCCGCCGTCAACACCGGCGAGCTGCCGATGTTCATCAACGCCGGCACGGCGGTCGCGCGCGGGATCGAACTCGAATACGAGCAGAACTGGGCCAACTCGGCGCGGCTGCGCGCCAGCTACACCTGGCAGCGGGTGCGCCAGGACGGCGCCGGCGACGGCGTCAACACGCCGCCGCAGCTGGCCAAGCTCAACCTGGCGCTGCCGCTGGCCGGCGCCTGGCGCGCCGGCGTCGAAGCCCAGTACGTCGGGCAGCGGCAAATGATACAGGGCGGGCGCAGCGGCGCCCACCTGCTGGCCAACCTGAACCTGTACTCGCAGCGGCTGACGCGCCACTGCGACGTCGCGCTGGCGGCCTACAACCTGTTCGACCGCCGCTACGCCGACCCGGCCGCCGAGGAGCACCGGCAAAACGCCATCGCCCAGGACGGCCGCCGCCTGCAGCTCAAACTGACGCTGGCCTACTGACATGCCCGTCGCGCACCTTTTCTCCCCGTCCACCCTGCGCGCCGCGTCGCGCGGCGCCTTGTGCACGCTGCTGCTGGCGGCCAGCGGCGGCGCCTGGACGCAGGTGCCGCCGCCGGTCACCACGCCGGTGGCCGAATACCAGCTCAAGGCCGCCTACATCTTCAACTTCGCCGTGTTTGCCGAATGGCCGGCCGACGCGCTGGCGGCCGGCGATCCGCTGCAGTTGTGCGCTTACGCCGGCAACACGCTGTTCGACGCGCTGCAGGCGCTGGCCGACAAGACCGTCAACGGCCACCGGCTGGCGGTGCGGGCGCTGGCCGGCGACAGCACGCGCGGCTGCCACCTGCTGGTGCTGGACCGCCAGGACCGCGAGCGCTGGCCGCTGCTGCACCGCAGCCTGACCTTCGCCAGCGTGCTGACGGTGGCCGACGACCGCCAGATCGCCGCCGCCGGCGCCATGCTGTCGCTGTTCATGGAAGACAAGCGCGTCGTGTTCGACGCCGACCTGGGCCCGGTGCGCAGCGCCCGCCTGCTGCTCAGCTCCAAGCTGCTGCGCCTGGCCAGGAGCGTGCAATGAGCAAGCCGCCGCAGTCGCCCACGCCGCTGCCGAACATCTCGCTGCGGCCCGGCCCGCTGGGCAGCCGCGTCGCGCGCAGCAACCTGATGGTGGCCGGTGCCGCGCTGGCCCTGGCCGGCGTGCTGCTGGTGCTGTTCCAGTACATCGCGCTGCGCGGCGCACTGCTCGACGACCTGCAGGTGCAGGCGCGCATGACCGGCAACAACAGCACCGCCGCGCTGCTGTTCGGCGACCAGCGCGCCGCCGCCGAAACGCTGGCCGGGCTGGCGCTGTCGCCGGCGGTGCAAAGCGCGGCCGTGCTGGACCGCGCCGGCCGGCCGCTGGCCGGCTACCGGCGCGACGGCGCCGCCGCGCCCGCGCTGACGCCGCAACTGCTGGCCGAGCGGCGCCAATTCAGCGGCGCCACGCTGGAGGTGCTCGAACCGGTGTCGGCCAACGGCGAGATGATAGGCAGCGTCGTCATCCGCGCCTCGCTGGCGCCGCTGTACCAGCGCCTGACCGGCTTTGCCGGCTTCACCGTGGCCGCCGCGCTGGCCGCGCTGGGCCTGGCCTGGCTGCTGGTGGCGCGCATGCGCGCCGCCGTGCGCAAGGCCGAGCAGCACCTGCACTACCTGGCCCACGTCGATCCCATCACCTCGCTGCCGAACCGCAACGAGTTCAACGAGCGGCTGGCCGCCTGCCTCAAGCGCGCCGACCGCCAGCACACCGCGGTCGGCCTGCTGCTGCTCGACCTCGACAACTTCAAGGTGGTCAACGACACGCTGGGCCACAACTGCGGCGACCTGCTGCTGCAGCTGGTGGCGCAGCGGCTGCGCGGCACGCTGCGCGCGCACGACATCATCTGCCGCATCGGCGGCGACGAGTTCGTGGTCATCATCGAAGCGGCCGAAGCGGCCGGCGAAGCCGACACCGTGGCGCGCAAGATCCTGCGCGCGCTGTCCGAGCCGTTCCAGATCGAGCACCACCTGCTGCACGTCAGCGCCAGCATCGGCGTGGCGGTCTACCCGGCGCACGGCGACAACGCGCTGTCGCTGATGCGCGGCGCCGACACCGCCATGTACTACGCCAAGAGCCTGGGCAAGAACGGCTACGAAATGTTCCTGCCCGAGATGGCGTTGCGCGCGCACAAGCGCCTGAAGATGGAGGCCAATCTGCGCCGCGCGCTGCAGGAAAACCAGCTGACCCTGCACTACCAGCCGCAGATCGACGTGCGCAGCGGCCGCATGACGGGCATCGAAGTGCTGTGCCGCTGGACCTGCCCCGAGCTGGGCACGGTCAGCCCGGCCGAATTCATCCCGGTGGCCGAGGAAAGCGGCGTCATCGTCCCGCTGGGCCGCTGGGTGCTGCAGACGGCCTGCCGCCAGGCCGCCGCCTGGCGCGGCCAGGGCCTGTTCGACGACATCGCCCACTTTGCCGTCAACCTGTCGGCCGCGCAGACGCGCGACGTCGGCCTGATGGACGAGGTGCTGGCGCTGCTCAAGGAAACCGGGCTGCCGGCCGGCGTGCTGGAGCTGGAAATCACCGAGGGTGTCATGATGGACAACGTCAACGCCAACCTGGCGCTGATGCAGCGCATCCAGGAAGCCGGCATCCACCTGTCGATCGACGACTTCGGCACCGGCTACTCGTCGATGGCGTATTTGAAACGCTTCCCGATCGACCAGCTGAAGATCGACCGCAGCTTCGTCAGCGACGTGCCGGGCGACGGCGCCGCCATCGCCACCGCCATCATCGCCATGGCGCACAGCCTGAACCTGTCGGTGGTGGCCGAGGGCGTCGAAAGCGCGCAGCAGGTCGAGTTCCTGCGCGAGGCCGGCTGCGACATCATGCAGGGCTATTATTTCGCCAGGCCGATGGCCGCACCCGAGCTGGAAGCGCTGCTGCGCGAACGCCGCCGCTTCATCGGCTAGCGGCGCCGAACCGTCTGTCGTACAATCTGCCTGCGCACCGCCATACGACAGCCTTCGATGTACCTTCCGCCGAAAGGACACGCCATGAAACCGCTTCCGTTTGCCCGCACCACGCTGATTCGCAACACGCTGTTCGTCCTGCTGCTTGCCGGCGCCGCCGGCACCTTGCTGGCCCAGGCCCCCGGGATACGCCGCACGGTGATCAAGAAGGCCGACGTCTCGGTGCCCGGCCGCGAAGCGGTGGTGGCCAGGGTAGAGCTGGACGCCGGCGCCACCGCCGGCCGCCACACGCATCCCGGCGACGAGATCAGCTACGTGCTCGAAGGCGAAGGCGAATTGCGCATCGACGGCGAAGACCCGCGCCGCGTCAAGGCCGGCGAATCGTTCGTGATCCCGGCCGGCACCGTACACGACGCCCTCAACGTCGGCAGCGGTACGCTCAAGCTGGTCGGCGTGTACGTGGTCGAAAAAGGCAAGCCGCTGGCTACCGCCGCCAAATAGTTGTCATCACAGTTTCATCTGATGGCGCTACAGTGGCGGCGCCTCGAATGAATATTGAACTGTAATGATGATGATGATGTTGACTTCCCTCGCCCGGCTGCGCGCAGCCGGTGCATACGCCGCCCCTGCCGCCCTTGTCCTCCTGCTGGCGCCCGTCTGCGCCCACGCCGGCCGTCCGATGACGGTCGACGATGCCGCCATTGCCGCGCCCGGCCAATGCCAGCTGGAGACCTACGCGCAGCATGCGCAGCACTACGACGAATACTGGGCCACGCCGGCCTGCAATGTCGGCGGCGACTGGGAGCTGGCCGTCGGCGGCGCCTGGGCCGACGACACGGCCGGCCCGCACAGCCGCACCGTGCACTTCGGCCGGGTGCAGGCCAAGACGGTGTTCAAGCCGCTGGAGACCGACGGCTGGGGCCTGGGACTGGTGCTGGCCGACCAGTTCCGCACCGGCCGCAGCGGCGACGGCGACCTGTCGGCCAACGTGCCGCTCAGCTTTTCGCTGCGCGGCGATGCGGTGCTGGTGCACGTCAACCTGGGCGTGATGCGCCCGGCCGACGCCCGCCGCAGCAACGCCACCTGGGGCAGCGGCGCCGAGTTCAAGCTCGGCGAGCGCGACTCGCTGACGGCCGAAGTCTATGGCCAGCAGCGCGCCGGTTCGCGCTACCAGTTCGGCCTGGCCCACGCGCTGATCCCCGACCACCTGCAGGTCGACGCCACCTGGGGCCGGCGCCTGGCGCGCGGCGCCGTCGAACAGGTCGTCACGGTGGGGCTGGTGCTGCAGTCCAACTGAGCGGCCGCGCGTCAAACCGCCAGCCGGCCTGCGGGGAACGCCTGCGGCAGCGCCATCATGCGCTGCCAGCGCAGTCCCATGGCCAGCACCGACAGCAGCGCCAGCGCGCCACCCAGCCAGAACCATGGCATACCGGGCACGCTGCGCTCGACCTGCATCGCCACCAGATAGACCACCGCCCCGGCAAAGCAGCCGCCCAGGATCATCGTATGGTTGTAGCTGAACGGCATGCCGGCGTAGTCGCGCAGCAGTATGAGACCGAACGGCAGCACCGCCATCGCCATCACGAAGGTCGCGCCGCGCAGCGGCGGGCCGCCGACGATCGCCGCATCCAGCCCGGCCGCGCAGGCAAAGGCCGCCAGCCAGACCAGCAGGAAGCGCGTCAGCAGCGTGCGCGCCAGCAGACGGTTGAGCGCGGCCGCTCGCGGGGCGCCCGGCGTCAGCAGGTACAGGCTTTGCTCCGTGCCGCGGCGGCTGATGGCGCAGGCCGCGCCGCCGGCGTAGGTCAATGGCGCCAACAGTACCGACATCTGGATCACCGAGGTCTGCGCCATTTGCTGCACCAGGCGGACGTCCGGGCCCAGGTACAGCACCAGCAGCACCGTCATCAACGCCAGCAGCAGCAGGCCGCCGACGGCGACGCCGTGATGGCCTTCGACGCCCACAGTATGCATCATCATGCGCGCGGCCGATGCCGGGACGGCGCGCCGGTTGTCGCGCCGCAGCGTCGCCCGATAGACGGTGCCCGATGCCGTGCACCACAACTTCACCCAGCGCGGCATGCCGCTGGCGGCGGGAGCGCCAGCCGACGGCGCCAGGTTGCGCTGGCGCGCCAGGCGCGCATTGAGCTTTCTGTGCCATGTCCAATGGTTGTCGCCACCGCGCGGGAACACCGCCAGCAGTCCCCATGCGCCCAGCGCAGCGACCACGATCAGGCCGACGCCCGCCACCACCGGCTCGCCGGCCGCGGCGGCCATGCCGATCAGCTGTTCCAGCCGCCGCTGTACCGACACCGATGCAAGGATCACCGCCGACGGCAGGAACACCAGCAGCATGTAGCGCTGCACGAACAGCATGTACACGCAAAACAGTCCGATACCCGCCAGCAGGTAGCCGAAATGGCCGAACACCGCCGCCAGCAGCGCCGAAACCAGCAGCGTCGTGGCGACGAGCACCAGCACCGTCAGCACCATCAGCCGGCGCCGCAGTTGCGGCACCAGGCCGGCGTACTCCGGCTGGTTCTGCCGCGCCGCGCTGCGCAGCCAGGTGCCGCACCACAGCAGGATGCCCGCCGCCGCAGCGCAGGCGGCGACCGCGCCGCCGAAGCGCGGCAGTGCCGGCGACAGTCGCAACAGCAGCGGCGCGCCGATCGCCACCGCCGCCAGCAGCGCGCTCACGCGCAGCATCATGCCGCGTCCGCAGCGGTCCAGTATCACCTGGCGCATCATCTGGCCGTAGCCGTCGTAGAAGGCCGCGCTCATTTGGTCACCTCGACGAACAGGTCTTCCAGGCTCAGGGTTTCGACCCGCAGCTCCGGCCCGGCGCGCAGGTCGGCCGCCTCCTGCCCGCTCAGCCGCGCCAGGATGCTGACGCCGCCGCTGCGGTCCTGCCGGCGGCCGATCTCGTCGCGGAAGCGCAGCGGCGCCAGCGCGGCGGCGCTGCCGGTGATGCGGTGCGTGCTCTCCAGCAGCTCATCCAGCGGCGCCTGCAAGGTGATCTTGCCGCCCTGCAGGAACGCCACGTCCAGCGCCACCCGCTCCAGGTCGGACAGGATGTGGGTCGAGAAGATCACCGTCGTATCGCGCTCGATGACGCCGTCCACCAGCTCGTGCAGGAAGTCCCGGCGGCCGACCGGATCGAGGCTGGCCACCGGCTCGTCCAGCACCAGCAGGCGCGGATCGTGCGCCAGCGCGCGGATGATCGACAGCCGCTGCTTCTCGCCGCCGGACAGGCGGCCGATCTGCTTGCCTGCGCAGTCGGCCAGGCCCCAGCGCTCCATCAGGCCGGCCACCTTGGCCTCGTTCCAGCGCGGGTACAGCGCCTTGAAATAGTCCAGCATCTGCGCCGGCGTCAGCCACTCGAACAGCTCCGACTTCTGCGGCACGTAGCCGATGTTGGCGCGCGCCTCGTCACCGATCTGCGCGGCCGGCTGGCCGAACAGCGTGCTGGCGCCGGCGTCGGCCTCGCGCAGCCCGAGCAGGCATTCGAGCAGGGTCGACTTGCCGGCGCCGTTGCGGCCCAGCAGGCCGATCACCTTGCCCGGCGCGATGTCCCAGTTCACGCCCTGCAGCACTTGCTGGCCGCCGAACGCTTTATGCAGGTTGGCGACATTGACGATCGATGCATTCATTTCTCTTCCTTCAGGATTTTATTAAAGAGAGCGATCACGGCGTCCGGATCGAGTTCGAGTTGACGGGCTTCGGCGGCGGCCCGCTCCAGCGTGGGCCGCAGCAGCGCTTCGCGTTCGTGCGTGCTGTGCGGCGCCGCCTTGCGCTCGGCCACCAGCATGCCGATGCCCCGGCTGCGCGCCAGCAGGCCTTCGGTTTCCATCATGTTGTAGGCCTTGGAGACGGTCATCGGATTGACGGCCAGCGCCTGCGCCACTTCGCGCACGGACGGCAGCACGTCGCCCGGCGCCAGCACGCGGGCGGCCAGCAGGCGGCGGGTCTGCTCGATCAGCTGGCGGTAGATCGGCTCGGACGAACCGGTCGCGATCGTGTACAGGGAGGGGGTATGGGAAGTCATTGCCAGTCGTATTCGTGTATTAGTTGAATAATACAGTAGACTACAAACGGCGGCTTGTCAAACAAAAAATATGCGGAGGGGTCAGCTGTTGCGGCGCTGCTCCGGCTGCCACAGCACCCGCGAAATGGTGCGCAGCGACACGCCTTGGGCGGCGAAATAGTCGATCGCGGCGATGTGGCCCTTGCAGGCGTACAAGGCGAGGCCGTTTTCCACCACCCGCGCCATGTCCTTGTCGGGCCGGGCGACCAGCCGCAGCGGCTGGGGATTGCAGCCGGGCCAGGCCGGCGTACGCGGCGGCGGCGCGCGCAATGGATGGATGATGCCGACCACGCGTCCGGATTTGCTGTTGTCCATGTCACGTCCTCGTTCCAGATATGCCGCCAGCTTAGTACCGCCAACGCCGGCGGTATGTGCGGCCACGCACGGTGGCGGCGGCGCGGCTGACTGATAATCGGCTCATGCGCATCGCCACCTTCAACGTCAACGGCATCAACAGCCGCCTGCCCGCCCTGCTCGCATGGCTGGAGCGCGCTCGGCCGGACGCCGTCTGTCTGCAGGAGCTGAAGGCGCCGCAGGACAAGTTTCCCGAAGCCGCTATCAAAGCGGCCGGCTACCAGGCCGTCTGGCACGGCCAGAAGAGCTGGAACGGCGTCGCCATCCTGGCCCGCGGCGAGGCCCCGGTCGAGGTCGGGCGCGGCCTGCCCGGCGATCCGGACGACGAACAAAGCCGCTACATCGAAGCGGTGGTCGGCGGCGTGCTGATCGCCGGCCTGTACCTGCCGAACGGCAATCCGGCGCCCGGCCCCAAGTTCGACTACAAGCTCCAATGGTTCGAACGGCTGATCGTGCACGCGGCCAGGTTGCTCGACAGCGGCGCGGCGGTGGTGCTGGCCGGCGACTTCAACGTCATGCCGACCGAGCTCGACGTCTACAAGCCCGAGCGCTGGGTCGACGACGCGCTGTTCCGCCCCGAGGTGCGCGCCGCCTTCCACCGGCTGCTGGAACAGGGCTGGTGCGACGCGCTGCGCACCATGCATCCGGGCGAAAAGATTTACACCTTCTGGGACTATTTCCGCAACGCCTACAGCCGCGACGCCGGCCTGCGCATCGACCACCTGCTGCTCAGCCCCGCCCTGGCGCCGGCGCTGAAGGCGGCCGAGGTCGACCGCGACGTGCGCGGCGGCGACAAGCCCAGCGACCACGCCCCGGTATGGGTGGAGCTCGAACTGGAGGGGCGCTCATGAGCGAACAGAAATGGCCGCACCAGCTGTGGCTGGCGCGGCATGGCCAGAGCGCCGGCAACGTCGCGCGCGACGCCGCCGAAGCCGGCGCGCAATTGCTGATCGATATCGCCGGGCGCGACGTCGACGTCGCGCTGTCGCCGCTGGGCCGGCGCCAGGCGGTGGCGATGAGCGGCTGGTTCGGCGCGCTGCCGGCCGAGGCGCGGCCCAGCGTGGTGCTGTTCTCGCCCTACGCCCGCGCGCGCGCCACCGCGCAGGCGGTGCTCGACGCGCTGGACCGTGACCGGCTGAGCGCCGTGGTGGCCGACGAGCGCCTGCGCGAAAAAGAATTCGGCATCCTCGACCGGCTGACGCCGCTGGGTATCCGCGACAAATATCCGGAGCTGGCCGAACAGCGCCAGCACGTGGGCAAGTTCTATTTCCGTCCGCCGGGCGGCGAGAGCTGGTGCGACGTCATCCTGCGCCTGCGCAGCACGCTAGACACCATCACCCGCGAGTACCGCGGCGAGCGGGTGCTGATCGTCGCGCACCAGGTGATCGTCAACTGCTTCCGCTACCTGCTGGAGCGCATGGACGAGGACGCGATCCTGGCGATCGACCGCGCCGGCGACGTGCCCAACTGCGGTATCACCGAATACCGTTACGACCCCGGCGCGGGCAAGCACGGCAAGCTGGTGCTGGTGCGCGCCAATTTCGTCGCGCCGCTCGAAGAGTCCGGCACGCCCGTCACCCATCAGCCGGACCTGCCGGCCGCACCCAAATCATGATCATGGACGACACCGAACACATCATTGAAATCACCGCCGCCGCGCTGCGCGACTGGCCGCTGCCCATGCCGGACGCGGAGGCCGACAAGGAAACGCGCGGCCACGTGCTGATCATCGCCGGCTCGCGCGAGATGCCGGGCGCGCTGCTGCTGGCGGCCGCCGCGGCGCTGCGCGCCGGCGCCGGCAAGCTGACCATCGCCACGGCCGCCGGCGTGGCGCCGCAGATCGGCGTCACGCTGCCGGAAGCGCGCGTGATCGGGCTGGCCGAGACCGCCGAGGGCGGCTTGCAGGACAGCGGGCACAGCCTGCGCGACGCCTGCCGCCAAGCCAGCGCGGTGCTGATCGGCCCCGGCATGCAGGACGACGCGGCCAGCACGGTGCTGGTGCGGGCGCTGCTGCCGCACTGCGCCGAGGTGCCGCTGATCCTCGACGCCGCCGGCATGAGCATCGTGCGCGCCAGCCACGGCAGCCACCGCTTCGACCAGCCTGTGCTGTTGACGCCGCACGCCGGCGAACTGGCCGCGCTGAGCGGCGCCGACAAGCTGGAAATCACCATCCAGCCCGAAGCGGCCGCGCGGCGGGCGGCACAACGCTGGCACGCCACCGTGGCGCTGAAGGGTCCGGTGACCGCGATCGCCGCGCCGTCGGGCCGCCTATGGCGTCACCAGGGCGGCAACACCGGCCTGGCGATATCCGGATCGGGAGATGTGCTGGCGGGATTGATCGTGGGCCTGGCGGCACGCGGCGCCGCGCTGGAACAGGCGGCGTCGTGGGGCGTGGCGCTGCACGCGATGGCGGGTGAACAGCTGGCGCTGCAGCATGGCCCGCTGGGCTACCTGGCGCGCGAGATCAGCGCCGAGGTGCCGGCCCTGCTGCGCGCCATGGCGGCCCATTAAGTAATCCGGGGTCAGATCTGACATTCGGACACGAACTCTACCGTAACAGCCGCTACGGTAGAGTTCGTGTCCGAATGTCAGATCTGACCCCGGGTTTGTTTAGACCAGCTTGGCCGAGTGCTCGCGGGTGGCGTGGAACTGCAGCTTCGGCCAGCGTTCCTGCGTCAGGCGCAGGTTGACGCTGGACGTGGCCAGGTAGGCCAGGTTGCCGGCCGCGTCGTAGGCGACGTTGTGGCCCAGCGCGTCCTCGAAGTCCGACAGCGCCTTCTTGTCGTCGCTGGACACCCAGCGCGCGCTGCTGATGCTGGTGCCTTCGAACACCGCGTCGACACCGTATTCGTTCATCAGCCGGCTGGCGACCACCTCGAACTGCAGCACGCCGACCGCGCCCAGCACCAGCTCGCCGCCCTGCACCGGCTTGAACACCTGCACCGCGCCCTCCTCGCCCAGCTGCTGCAAGCCCTTGTGCAGCTGCTTGATCTTCAGCGGGTTGCGGATGCGCACCGAGCGGAAGAAGTCCGGCGCGAAGTACGGAATGCCGGTGAAGGTCAGCAGCTCGCCTTCGGAGAACGAGTCGCCGATCTGCATGTTGCCGTGGTTGGGCAGGCCGATGATGTCGCCGGCGTACGCCTCTTCCACCTGCTCGCGCGACGACGCCATGAACGTCACCACCGACGACACCTTGATCTCGCGCCCCAGGCGCAGGTGCTTGACCTTCATGCCGCGCTCGAAACGCCCCGAGCACACGCGCAGGAAGGCGATGCGGTCGCGGTGCGCCGGGTCCATATTGGCCTGGATCTTGAACACGAAGCCGGTGAACGGTTGTTCCTTCGGATCGACCGCGCGCACCGTGGCGTCGCGCTCGCGCGGCGCCGGGGCCCAGTCGACCAGCGCCGACAGGATCTCGCGCACGCCGAAGTTGTTGATCGCCGAACCGAAGAACACCGGCGTCTGCACGCCGGACAGGAACTGCTCCAGGTCGAACGGATGCGAGGCACCGTGCACCAGCTCCACTTCCATCTTCAGCTGATCCATCTCCAGCGGGAACATCTCCTGCAGGCGCGGATTGTCGATGCCCTTGATGATCTCGAAGGCGCCGTCGGCCTTTTCCTCACCGGCCTTGAACAGCATGATCTCGTCGTTCAGCAGGTGGTACACGCCGCGGAAGTTCTTGCCCATGCCGATAGGCCAGGTCACCGGCGCGCACTGGATCTTCAGCACCGATTCAAGCTCGTCGAGCAGCTCCAGCGGATCGCGCGTCTCGCGGTCCATCTTGTTCATGAAGGTGACGATCGGCGTATTGCGCATGCGGCAAACGTCGAGCAGCTTGATGGTCTGCGCCTCGACGCCCTTGGCGGCGTCGATCACCATCAGCGCCGAGTCGACCGCCGTCAGCACGCGGTAGGTGTCTTCCGAAAAGTCCTGGTGGCCCGGGGTGTCGAGCAGGTTGACCACGTGGTCGCGGAATTCGAACTGCATCACCGACGAAGCCACGGAAATGCCGCGCTGCTTCTCGATCTCCATCCAGTCGGAGGTGGCGTGGCGGCCGCTCTTGCGCGCCTTGACCGTGCCGGCCATCTGGATCGCGCCCGAGAACAGCAGCAGCTTTTCCGTCAGCGTGGTCTTGCCCGCATCCGGGTGGGAAATGATGCCGAAGGTGCGGCGGCGCTGTACTTCGCGCGCGATCAGCGCCGGTGTCTTGGCGCTGACCGCGGTGTTCGCGTCGTCGTTATTTTCGGGTATTGCGTTTTCGATATCGTTGACCATTTGTTCGCGATCTGAGGCGGTTTTGCAAAACCCTCGATTTTACCGATACTTGGCCGCCCCGTGTGAACTCTTTACTCCCCCTTGACCCGGCGCCAGCCCACCCGGTGCGCCTCGGCCGACTTGCCCTCTTGCAGCGAGGTGGTCTTGGTTTCGCCGGTGGCCAGGGTGCTGATCATCTTCAGCTGCCCGTTCGGCAGCCGGATGATGATGAAGCCGACCGCCGCCGAGGTGTTCGACAGGATGCTGCCGGCCGGCACGCCCGGCAAGGCGTTGCCGGTGCAGATGTCGACTTGGTAGGCGTTGGACGAGCCGCCGACGTTGCAAGACGACGAGGACGTCGGCAGGTTGGTCACCACGTTGGCCACGCCGCTGACGATCTGAGGATCGAGGTTCATCCGTTCGCCCGGATGCAGCGACCAGTCGAAGTACCAGCCGTCCTTGGTGCTCAGGTCGACCGCGTTGCTGGTGATCGCATAGGTGATGTTGCTGCCGCTGCCGACCTGGCTCAGCGTCTGCTTGACCATGCCGCTGCCGCGTATCGTCAGCGGCAGGCCGTTGTCCTTCAGCAGGTACAGGCTCTGGGTGTCGGTGTTGGCCGTGTCCGGCAGGTCCAGCAGGCGGCCGCTGCCGAACAACACCACGCGCTGCGCGGTCGTGCTCGGCGTGCTGACGCCGCCGACCGTGACCGTGGTGGTCACGCCGCACAAGGTCACGTCGGGACGGGTGGTGATGGGCTGCAGCGGGCCGGAATCGCCCATCTTGACCACCGGCACGGTGGCGCCGCTGGCGTCGGTCAGGTCGAAGCGGTACATATGGCCCTGGTTGTCGCCGCCGTAGATGTAGGTGGTGACCGGATCGATGTTGGGGTCGGTGCTGATCGAGGTGATCTTGGCCAGGCCCGACGGCGTGGTGGTGTCGCCGGCCAGGGTTGAAATCTTTTTCAGCACGGCGCCGGTGCCGACGTCGACGATGTACAGGATGCCCTGGCCGCTGCCGGAGTTGACGCCGTCCACGCCGGGCACATTGTTGTAGCCGGAGGTGAGGAACACCACCCATTTTCCCTTCCACATGCCGAACTGCGGGTTGCCGAAGGTCAGGCCGAGGTCCGGATCGTTGGTGCTGCAAACGACCGGGTCGGCGCACAGCTCCCACAGCGGCTTCGGATTGGAGGGGTCGGTGACGTCGAGCGCATAGTAGCCGCGGCCGCCGCCGTTCAGGCCGGCCACCAGCACGGTGGCCCATGAGCCGCCGATCTGCACGTCGGCCAGCTCGGGCGAGCCGTCGGTGGTGAACTGGTGGTTGGTGCCGTAGGTTGTGCTGGCCAGCGCGTACAGCTTCTTCATCGTGATGCGCGGCATGTAGGCCCACATCTCGTCACCGGTGGCGGCGTTGAACGCGTGCAGCATGCCGTCGTTGGCGGCGGTGAACACGGTTGCGGCCGGTACACGCTTCTTCGACTCGTCCTTGAAGTCGCTGTAGCCGGTGGTGGTGTAGTTCTTGCGCGAATCGCGCAGATAGGCCGGCTTGGACGAGGCGATGTCGCCCAGCAGGATGGGGATGGGGCCGGCGGCGCCCGCCGGCGTATGGTCGGTCAGCGTGTAGGCGCGGAACAGGTTGTCGTCGGCATACTGCTGGGAGCCCAGCAGGTAGTTGACCAGGTTGGCGCCGTTGTTGACGATGGCCTTGTCGGCCGTCGACAGCAAGGTGCACTGTGACAGCGACGTGCACTTGTTGCTGAACCAGCCCTGCTCCAGCGCCGACATGGTGGCGTAGTCGACCTGCCGCAGCGCGCTGGCGTTGGCGGTATTGAGCATCAACACCGTGCGACTGCCCGGCGTGGTCTTCTTGCCCACCGTGTCCGAACTGGTCCAGGTCGGCGTATTGCCGACGATGCCGGTCGACGGGTCAATCTTCTTGTCCGACAGCTCGCCGTACCACTTCACGGTGGTAAAGGTGTCGGAGAAGATATCGTTGTCTTGCTGCGAGATATTCGGCGTCGAGGTCGCCGCCGCGGCCGCCGCGCCGATGCGGATCTGCATATTGGCCAGCGCCTCGCTCAGGCCGTCGACCACCTCCTTCGGCTGCGACGCACTGAAATACTTGCCGTGGCCGTTGATGGCCGCGTGCCACAGGTCGTCCACCCGTTCCTGCACGGTGCTGGCGCCGTTGGTGACGTCCGGATCCGGCCAGACATAGGCCTGGTTGCTGTTCCACGGGCAGCCGCTGGCGGCCTGGGTGATCAGGTTGTAGAAGTCGCCGCCCGGCTTGGGCGCGGTGTCGTAGTTAGGCTCGTAGCTCATCACGCCGTCCACGCCCAGGCCCAGCGTGTAGGTGTTCATGTGCAAATGCGTGTTCTCGCCGGCGCCGGCCGGCACCGAGCCGGGCGAGGTCATGTCCGGCTCCAGCGTCGGCCGCAGCGATACCGTGTCGGTGCTGGAGCCGCCGTTGTACCAGTGCAGCGCCACGTCGGCGATCGAGGGCTGGGTCTGCGCCCGCTTGTCCACGCAGCCGCGCGCGGCCGTGCAGAAGCGCGAAGGGTCCTCGACGTTGTCGTTGTTGACCACATTCGCGGTCGACGAGCCGTTCCAGTAGCCGTCGGTGGTCAGTATCATGAAGTTCTGCTGGCACGGGTACTGCACTACTTCGCTGCCGGCCGCGTAGTTGTACGGCGTCAGGTTGGCGAACATGCGGCCGACGTTGTCCATCGCGGAGCGGATCGGCGTCGAGCCCGAGGTGGTGGTGTTGTACAGCGCGGTGTACCAGCTGGAGCGCGCGGTGCCGGTGAAGTCGGCCGGTTTGAGGTCGATCGCGCTGCCGGCGCCGGCGTTGGACAGCTTGACGTAGCCGACCTTGTAGTTGGCGGTGATGGCCGAGAAGGCGATGCCGACCGAAGTCTTCATCATTTGCAGGCGGCTTTTGTAATAGACATACCAGTTGGCGAAGTTGGTCATTTCCTCGCTATAGGTGCAGACTCCCGCCTGGGTCACGCAGTCGCTGCGGTCGACGCCCTTCGGATAGGTCTGGCCGGAGACGATGTTGACCCGCACAAAGGTGCTCGGGCTGGTGCCCGACGACATGGCCGACGTCACCACCGGGATGCCGTCGACCCAGCCGCTGCTGTTGGTATTGGTAAAGGTGATGCCGGAAATGGCGGTGGCCGCCGGCGCTTCGCCGTTACCGGTGGCGGCGATGTTCACCAGGCACACGGTCGTGGTGGGCGAACTGGCGCCCTGGCATACGCTGGTGGCCGCGTTGCCGCCCATGTACGCGCGCACATTGCCGGCGACGCCGATGGCGGCCACGATTTCGCCGGCCGTGAAGCTGGCCGCCTTGCTCTTGGTGATGGAGATATTCGACGCGACCGCCGTGCCGGCCAGGGACACCGTGGTCTTCAGGCCGTTGGTGTTGGTGGTGGTGCCGGCCAGCTTGATCAGCGCGGTCGACGGCACCGGCGTCGTGACCGACACGGCCAGGGGCCATCCGGCGCGCGAGCTGTCGGCCACCACGGGGCAATTGGCGATGTTCTTGGTGGCGCCGCTGCAATTGACCGCCAGCACGGCGACGATGTTGTCGGCGATCAGCGAGATGCCCAGCGTGCTGCAGGCCGGCACGTTGGCCACGCCGGTCGGCGAGCGCACGCAGGCCAGGTAGCGCTTGGCGGCGGTGCTGACGTTGTTGTTGATGCTGGAGGCGAGCAGGCTGGCCACGCTCTGGCGCTTGAGTGCGGTATTGGTGCCGGTGCTGGCCGTGACCACGCCGTTGGTCAGGGTGACCACGGTGCTGCCGCTTTCGGTGATGGACGCGCTGTTGACGGTCATCGACGTGGCGCCGCTCGATGCACCGATGGCGATGGTGCCGTAGGATGCGATCGACGCCACCGACGTCGAATAGCGCGGGTACTTGAACGGGGCGACCTGCTTGGCCTGGCAGGTGGTCAGGTTGACGTCGCTGCACCAGCGCACCTTGACCGGCACCGGATAGCCGGACGGCGCCGGCGCGCCCACCGACGTCGCCTTGCAGTTGGTCATGGTGGCGTCGGTGCAGTACTCGGCCACGCCGATGGTGTAGTAGTAAGGGCCGCCGTAGATGGTGGTCGGCTTGGTGTAGAGGTTGTCCGGGTAGTTATAGCTGGTGCTGTTGACGTTGCAGTCCGAGGTGTTGCTCGGGTCGCACCACTTGGTGTCGGGGAAGCCGGTCACCAGGCTGATGGAGGTGGAGCTGCTGTTGAACATGTCGGCCTTGTGGGCGCCGAAGCCGTCGCCCGAGACCACGGTCCAGGTGCTGGTGTTGGCGCTGGTCTGCTCGGCGTAATAGCTGCCGTCGGACTTGATCGGCACCGCGTAGTGGATCGCCGGGTTGTAGTATTGCTTGTTAAAGTCGGGGCTCATGAACGGCGGATGGCCGACGTCGCACGGGATCTGGCTGGCGGCAAAGGTGGCGGCGCCGCGGCAGATCGTGTCGTTGACGTAGTCCGGCGTGTAGGTCTGGTCCATCGAGCCCGAGTTGTCGAACAACAGCATCAGGTTGGGCTTGACGGTGCCGGTACCGGTGATGTTCAGCAGCGGCACCTGGGCGATCTGGGTCTGGGCGGAAAACGCGGCGGCGGACGCCAGCAGCGACAGGCCGAGGACGGCGCGCAGCAGCGCGGACAGTGTCAGTTTCATGATCGTTCCTATGCTTAAAATGGCCCCATCATGACCACCGCCTGCGTCATGACGTTGCCGCCGCGCGGCCCGAAGATACGGGCCGTCACGACATAGTGCAGCTCGGGCTGCCCCTGGTAGACGGGAGCGTCCTGCGCCAGCGTGGTGCCGAGCGCGACCGGCGCGGCCACGCCCTGCTTGGCCGCGGTCAGCATGCAGGTGTTTTGCGGCGTGGTGGAGTTGTAGGGACCGGCGAAATTACACATGCGGTGGATCACATACTCGACCACGTTGCCCGAGTTGTCGGCCGGCAGTTTTTTCGAGCCGGTCCAGAAGCCTGGGCTGCTGACCGTCCAGGTCGGATCGAGCGTGGCCACATAGCCGTCGCCGGGGCTGTTGGCGTTCAACACCGACCTGCTCGGCAAGGTGCTGAGCCACTGGAACGCGCGGTGCACGCCCAGGTCGGCTTCCTTGCTGAGCGCGGAATCGTAGGCCAGATTGGCCACCGTCAGCGTGGTCGAGGTGCTCGAGCGCAGCAGGTAGATGCTGCCGATCAGCATGACGGTCAGCATGATCAGCATCACCGGCAAGGCGATGCCGGCCTGGCGCAGACGGGAACGGATCATGACGGTCTCCATTGCGCGTTGCGGATAGGGACGATGGTTTCAAACACGCGATAGCGATAGCACTTCCAGTCAATGGTGTCGCCGGTGACGGCGACGTTGACCTGCACCGGCACCGCCGCCACGGCGGCCGGCGCGGCCGTGCCGAACACGGTCGGCAGCGTGGCGGTCGACGTGCAGCCGCCCGGACCCGGTTTCTCGACGCTTTTGGCGCGCGCCACCACCGCCAGCCGCACCGCCGCCACGCGCTGGAAGTCGCCCGGATCGCCCACCGTGCCGTCGCTGTCGGCGTCGATCATGGTGCTGCTCCACTGGGTCACCTGCATGCCGTTGCCGGTCGGCGGCAAGGCCGGGTTGTAGTTGGGCAGCACACGGGCGTCGAAGCCGTATTGGGCCTTGATGGAAACGATGTTGTCGATCACCGACACCGGCGCCGTCTCGGCGCCGGCCAGGTCGGTGGCGCGCAGCAGCAGCACGCCGCCGGCCAGCGACCAGGTGTGGAACGACAGCCGTTCCGGCCGGCCCAGGTTGAACACCCGCCCGCCGCCGAGGGCGTAGGCGTTGGGCATGCCGCCGGCCGGGTTGAAGCGCATGGTGGCGCCGGCGGCGATGGTCAGCCAGTCATTCTTCGGCACCGGCAGCGTACCGCTCATTTGCACCACCGAGCAGCGCGAATTGGCCGCCGTGGCCGGTTCCGGCGCGACCAGCAGCACGTCGCCGACGGCAAAGCCGTACGGCGACGCGGTCGAGGTCGGGATCACCACGTCGCCGGCGGTAATCTTGCCGGCGGTTTTCACCGAGCCGACCGCCGCCTCGGAAGTGCCGGTGTACAGCGAGATGCGGTCCGGGTTGGCGCCGTTGGACTGGATCAGCACGGCCGCCAGCGGCGTGCTGGCCACGCCGCCCACGGTCAGCGTATCGAGCGCATAGCCGTTGGCGTCGGTGAAGCTGGTGTTGCAGCCGGCGACCAGCGTGTCGTTCAGGCCCCAGCCGGCCTGGGCGGCGTCGTTGCTCAGCGAGTACAGCGCCAGCATGCCGTTCTGCATGGAGTCGGAGCCGCCCAGCGCGGCGTCGCGGTTGGTTTCGCCGCTGACCACCAGCTTGGTGGCAAACAGCAGGGCCAGCAGGCCGATGACCACGCTGACCATCAGTTCGACCAGCGAGAAGCCGGCGGCGCGGCGGAGGAGAATGGTAGGCATGTCAGGATCCGAAATAGGCGGTGACCAGATGGCGGTTTTCCGCCGTGCCCGCCTTGCGGGTCCAGCGTATCGTGATGTCGACCTGGTTGCTGCGCACCGCCGGCGTGACGACGACGGTGATGATGGCGCCGGGGATCGCGGCCTTGGTTTCCGTCACCCACGGCTGCATGGCGGTGCTGGGCGTGCCGCCGGCGGCCAGCGCATAGCTGGCCACGTTGCCGGAATCGGCGGAGATGGTGCCCAGCAGCTTGTCCGCCGCCAAGGTGGCTTCGGCGCGCAGGCCGGCGTCCGACAGCGCCGAGTAGGCGCGCGCCTGCAGGCCGATGGTGCCGAGCAGGCCGATGCCGAGGATGACGATGGCGATCATCGCCTCCAGCAGGGCGATGCCGCGTTGCAACCGGCCGGCGGCCGGCCGGCGGCGGGGAGTCGGACGCGGCATCATGGCGGACACGCGCGCGAATCGCCGGCGCTCAGCGTCGGATCGCATTTGGACGGCATGCCGGCCAGCGAGATGGCCAGCGCCGCGACGGGAATGTCGTGCGCATAGCTGGCGGCGGGGTCGAGCCGCAGCTGCGTCAGGCGGTTGCCGACGGCGGTGTCGACCCAGCCCAGCGCGGTGTAGTAGACCGAGGTGGCGCCGTCCGGCAGCGTGCTCGGCAGCAGCACCTCGGACGGCGGCAAGGCGGTGGCGGGACGGAACACCGATTTGAAGCCGGCGGCGCCCTGGGGATCGCCGGGGGCCGGAGCGTCGACGGTGGACCAGGTGCCGCTGGTGGTGTTGCACGGCGTGCCCGGCACCGGGAAGCAGATGTCCACCTGCCAGTCGAGCTGGCCGTTGTCCGGATTGACGGTCAGCTGGATGCGGCTGGCGGCGTTGTGCGACACCGCCTGGCGGCGCGCCAGCGCGAAGCCGTCCAGGTAGAACTCGCTGGCGGCGCGGCCCTTGCTGGCCACCAGCCAGCCGCCCATGCTGGGGATGGCGAGCGCCAGCATGATGCCCAGGATGGTCAAGCCGATCATCAGTTCGATCAGCGTGAAGCCGCGCTCCCGCCGCGTCAGTGTTAGTTGGTGGAGCATGAGCCGCCCTTGTGATCGACCCAGCAGCTGGTGCTGGTGCCCCAGCCGGTTGGCGTGGCGGTGGTCGCGCGCGTGCCGTTCTGGTCGATGGTGTAGCTGAAGCCGGCCATCTTGGCCTGGCCGGTGGCGGTCACCGTGTAGGCCGAGGCGCTGGCGTTGCTCAGCGTGTAGGTGAAGTTGGCGCTGGCGGGCGGGAAGCTGAGCGCGCTGTCGAAGCCGACATACGTGCGGCCGTTGGCCCAGAACTGCTCGGCGGCCGGCTGCGCGCCGCCCAGCGCGGTAAACGCCTCGGTCAGGCGGCCGCGTATCACATAGTCGCTGTACAGCGGCAGGGCCACCGCCGTCAGGATACCGACGATGGCGATGGTGATCATCACTTCGATCAGCGTAAAGCCCTTGGTATCGCCAGTGCCCACACGTTTCATCGTCGCTCTCCCGGTTAAATTTCCTTGAGAGCAAGTTTAGACCAGCAAGCTTGCATTTCCCTGAGGAAATGCTGACAAATTCCTGACAAGCGCGAAATTTATGGGAAATGCACGGAAAACAGCGCGCCCCGGCCGCCGGCCGCGTCGCCGATGACCAGCCGGGCGCCGTGGACGGCGGCGATGTCGCGCACGATGGCCAGGCCCAGGCCGCTGCCCTGGGTCTTGTCGTCCAGCCGCACGTAGCGGCTGAACACCTGCTCGCGCCTGGCCGGCGGGATGCCGGGGCCGTTGTCCTCGATCGCCAGCAGGCCGCCCTCGCCCTCCTTGCCGGCCGGCCGGCAGCTGACGGTCACCGCGCCATGCGCCGGCGTGTAGCGGATGGCGTTGTCGATCAGGTTGTCGATCAGGTCGCGCAGCAGGAAGCGGTCGCCGGTGATGGGCGTGGGCTGCAGGTCGAAGCCGATGTCGATCGCCTTCAGCGAGGCCTGGTCGACAAAGGACTGGATCGCCGCCTCGACCAGCCCGTCCAGCCCCAGCGGCTCGAGGCGGGTCTTTTCAAAATGCGAGGGCTCGGCGCGCGCCAGGGCCAGCAGCTGGTTGACCTTGCGCGCCATGCGCTCGGTGGCCGACAGCATCAGCTTGACCGAGTGCGCCGTGTCCGGCTCGGCATGGCGCGCGCCCAGCCATTCGAGCTGGGTCTTCAGGCCGGCCAGCGGCGTGCGCAGCTGGTGCGCGACGTCGGCCAGGAATTCCTGGCGCGCCCGCGCGCCCTCGCCCACCTTGTCCAGCAGGCCGTTGAAGGCCGATACCACCGGCTCCAGCTCGTAGGGAATGTCGACGGCGGCGATCGGCGCCAGGTCGTCGCCGTCGCGCGCGTTGAGGCCGGAGCGCAGCCGGTTCAGCGGCCGCAGCGCGCTGCTGACGGAAAACCACACCAGCCCCACCGAGGCCGCCGTCAGCACCACTTCCAGCAGCACCAGCGCGCGCAGCGTGGCTTGCCGTATCTGGTCGCGCTGCATCGGCGGCCGCTGCTGGCCGCCGGCGTTGACCGCGTCGGCCGGCGCCCAGGCCAGCACGTAGGCCAGCGCGCCGCCGGCCAGGTTGATCAGCAGGATGGGGCCGATCAGCCACTTCAGCAGCCGCAGGCGGATGCTGTTCATGTTCCCGCGCTCGCCGGCGCCAGTTCCAGCATGTAGCCGAAGCCGCGGATGGTGCGGATCGACACGCCGGCGTCGGCGATCTTCAGCCGCAGGCGCGAGATGTAGACTTCCACCGCGTTCAGGGTCAGGTCGTCGCCCCAGGGCAGGATGGCGTCGATGATCTGCTGCTTGGACACCACGCGCGAACCGTGCTGCAACAGGTACTCCAGCACCGCCCACTCGCGCACCGACAGCTCGATGGTCTTGTCGCGCACGCGCGCGCGCTTGGCCGACAGGTCCAGCGCCAGGTCGCCCAGCGCCAGCACCGCCGGCTTGGGCGCGTTGCGCCGCACCAGCGCGCGCAGCCGCGCCACCAGCTCGGCGGTGGCGAAGGGCTTGACCAGGTAGTCGTCGGCGCCCAGCTCCAGCCCGCGCACGCGGTCCTCGACCGCATCGCGCGCCGTCAGCAGCAGCACCGGCACCTGGCTGCCGCGCGCGCGCAGCCGCCGCACCACCTCGAAGCCGTCGATGCCGGGCAGGCCGATGTCGAGCACCACCACCTCGGTCTGCTCGGCGCGCTGCAGCATGGCGTCGGCCTGGCTGCCGTTGCCGACCACCTCCACCGCCATGCCGTGCCCGCTCAAGACCCGGCTCAAACCATCGGCCAGGACGGCGTCGTCTTCCACTACAAGTACGTGCATGTTCTGTGCGCCAGTCGGAATGAATTTGTGCATTATGCACGCGCCCCCACGAGAAAAACAGAGGCCGTGTAGGACCAGGACTACAAAGCGCCATGTTGCAAGCCTACATTTGTGCGTCTGCTCCTCTTATGTTCGCAATCTAACAAAGTCCCTAAAGTTACACCAACACCAATGAACGCACTTGGTGACTTTGTATAGCACGTTGTATAGCAGATTGTGAGGATCAAAATGAACAACACCCAAGTCAACGCAACCGAAAAAAACGCAGCACCGCGCGCCCCGCGCGTGGGCTCGAAAGCATTCAAGGTGGCGTCACGGCCTGTTGTCAGCGTCAGCGGCGCCCAGCAGAACGAATTGCTGGCCGCACTGCCGCGCGAGGTGCTCGAATCGCTGTTTGAACATCTGGAGCTGGTGACGCTTCCTTTCGGCAAGGAACTGTTCGAATTCGGCGGCGCCATGGAATACGTGCATTTCCCCACCACCGCCATCGTGTCCCTGCTGTATGTGATGGAGGACGGCGCCACCACCGAGATCGCCGTGGTCGGCCATGAGGGCGTGGTCGGCGTGTCGCTGTTCGAAGGCGAACGCGCGATGTGCAGCGCCGTGGTCCAGGCCGCCGGCTACGGCTACCGCATGAAGGCCCAGCACCTGCGCGCCGCCTTCAACCAGGGCGGCGCCCTGCCCGCGCTGCTGATGCGCTACAACACCGCGCTGTTCGCGCAGATGGCGCAGAACGCCGTCGGCGGCCGCCACAGCTCGATCGAACAAAAGCTGTGCCGCTGGCTGCTGGACCGCCTGGACCGTTCGCCATCGAACGAGTTGAAGGTCACCCAGGAAATGATTTCCATCATGCTCGGCGTGCGCCGCGAAAGCATCACCGCCGCCGCCGGCAAGCTGCAGGACGAAGGCTTGATCACCTACCGCCGCGGCAACATCACTGTGCTTGATCGGTCAGGCTTGGAGGCGTATGCGGGTGAGTGCTATAAGGTGGCGAAGACGGAGTATGACCGTCTGCTGGTGGATGTAGCACGCTGCTAAGCACGGCGCTGAGGGCGGGCGGCAGCGCCGGGATGGGCGCGGCCGGTTCGCCGTCGGCCGTGGCGCGGCGTTCCTCGCCGGGCGCTTCCCGCGCTCGCAAGGGGATGGCCACTTCGATGCAGGTGCCGGCGTCGTTGCGGCCGCGGCGGATGTTCAGCGTGCCGCCAAGCAGCAAGGCCCGTTCGCGCATGCCCAGCAGTCCGTGCGACATGGGCTTGACGATGGTGTTGGAGGCGATGCCGATACCGTCGTCGATAATGCGCAGCATCAGGCCATCCTGGCTGCGGTTCAGGGTCACCGACACGCGGCTGGCCTTGGCGTACTTGCGGATATTGGTCAGCGATTCCTGGACGATGCGGAACAGCGCGATCGACAGGTCGCCGGAATGGCGTGCCTCGCTTTCGATATCCTCGCCGACGTCGCAGTCGCAGCGCACCTGCGCCAGGCGGCTGAACTCGTTGCAATAGCTCTCGATCGCGGCGCACAGGCCGAGGTTGTCGAGCAGGCTAGGCCGCAGATTTTCCACGATGCGGCGCTTCATCTCGACTGTCTCCACCAGCGTGGCGCGGGCGCGCTTGAGTTGCGCCGCCAGCTCGGGATCGGTCTTGTGCAGCTGCTGGGTGACGGCGGCGATGTCCATGCTGATCGAGGTCAGGTTGGCGCCCATTTCATCGTGCAGTTCGCGCGACAGCCGCACCTTCTCTTCCTCGCTGATGCTGATCAGGTGGCGCGACAGCACCGACAACTGCTCGGTACGCTGTTGGACCTGCGATTCGAGGTTTTCATTGGCGCTCTGCAACGCATGCTCGACCTGCGCGCGGTTGGCGAAACTGCGCCGCACCAGCTGGTAGAACATGACCAGCACGACGATGGCGACGGCGTTGATGCCCATGCCCAGCAACACCGCCTTCTGGTATTCCTGGTAAAACATGGCGCTGCGCGCGGCCATCGTCTCGTTCTGCTCCTGCTCCATGATGACGACCTGCAGGCGGATCTCGTCCATGCTGGCGCGGCCGTCGCTGAGCTTGGCGATCTTGACGATTTCATCCAGCCCGCCCTCGCGGTAGACATCGATGGCCTGGCTCATGATGGTCAGCCGGCGGCGCACCAGCGTGTGCAGCTGCGTCAGGTTGCGCAGTTGCGAAGGATTATCGGCCAGCAGCTTTTCCAGCTCCTTGAACTCGATTTCGGTTTCCGCCAGCGCGGTCTTGGTCGGCCCGAGGTAGGCGTCGCGGCCGGACAGGAAATAGCCGCGCATGCTGCTCTCGGCATCGAGCACCAGCACGTTCAGATATTGCAGGCGATCGGCCACCCGCGCGCTTTGTCCGAGCAGTACCTGCGCGCCGCGCAGTGCTTGCAAGTTGTGGAACAGGCTGAATCCGTTGACGATCAGCAGCAACGCACAGGTCACGCACAAGACGGTCTTGTACAGCGGCAGGCGATGATGCGGCGCTGTTTCGACGGTGAAATACATCCTGACGAGTTTCCTTCACTGGTTAATCCGGGGCGGGGATGCGCCACGTTACCGAATTATAGACCGCTGAGGAAATAGCTGCGCCAGGGGCGCACCTCAATAGTGCGCACCCCTAGGGATATCAATCCAGAAGATTGTTCTTCATGGCGTAATACGTGAGGTCGGAATTCGACTGCATGCCCATTTTTTCCATGATGCGGGTGCGGTAGGTGCTGACGGTCTTGATGCTCAGCGACAGCGCCACGCCGATGTCCGACACGGTGGCGCCGCGCGCCAGCCGCAGGAACACCTGGAACTCGCGGTCCGACAGCTCGGTGTGCAGCGCCGTGTTCGGATCGCGGTCGAAGCTCTGCGCCAGCAGCTCGCCGACGGTCGAGCTGACGTAGCGGCGCCCCTGGTAGACGGTGCGCACGGCGGTGATCAGCTCGTCGGCCTCGCATTCCTTGTTCAGGTAGCCGTTGGCCCCCATCTTGAACAGGTTCAGCGCGTATTGCTGCGCCGGATAGCCGGACAGGATCAGCACCGGCAAATCCGGCTGGCCCTGGCGGATGGTGCGCAAGGTATCGATGCCGCTCTGGTCGGGCATGGCGATATCGAGCAGCAGCACGTCGCAAATCTCGCGGCGGGCGATATCCAGCGCTTCGCGGCCGGTACCGGCCTCCGCCACCACGTCGAAGTCGTCCGACGCGGAAAAAATCTGTTTGAATCCTGCTCTTACTATCTGATGGTCGTCACAAATGGCAACGCGTATCATTGTTTCCCCTCGTCATGTCCGGCTGTCGTGCCTTGGGCCCCGCCGGACTTCACGCCACCGAGTATCAGCGTCGCTGATAAATGAATAATATTGAAAGTATAGCAGCAATCGTTCCGCCGTCCGCAGCCCGCGGCAGCGGTGCGCGCTACTCGGGCTTGAGCAGGCGCAGTATCGACAGCAGTTCGCTGCGTATCATTTCACGGTCCAACGGAGCAGGAACGGCTGCCGGCACCGAACCGTTGACAGCTGAAGCGCCATCATACTCCGCCGCGGCGCCATCGTAGGCACGGCTGTCCAGCTTATTGCGGGCGCCGCTGATGGTGAAGCCCTGTTCATATAGTAATTCGCGGATGCGCCGTATCAGCAGCACTTCATGGTGCTGGTAGTAGCGCCGGTTGCCGCGCCGCTTGACCGGCTTGAGCTGCGTGAACTCCTGCTCCCAGTAGCGCAGCACGTGCGGCTTCACGCCGCACAGCTCGCTCACTTCACCGATCGTGAAATAGCGCTTGGCCGGGATAGGCGGCAGCACAACCAGTTCAGACTTGGCGAGGCGATCGTTCATCACGGCTCATTTCTCACTCAGGCGGCGCGCGCCATCGGATTGCTCTCTTCGACCATGCCCTTGAGTTTTTGGCTGGCATGGAAAGTCACCACGCGGCGCGCCGTGATCGGGATTTCTTCGCCGGTCTTCGGGTTGCGGCCCGGCCGCTGCGGTTTGTCGCGCAGCTGGAAGTTGCCGAAACCAGACAACTTGACGGCCTCGCCGCGCTCGAGCGCATTGCGGATCTCGTCAAAGAAAGTCTCCACCATGTCCTTGGCCTCGCGCTTGTTCAGGCCGACCTGCTCGAACAACAGCTCGGCCAGCTCCGCCTTGGTCAGCGTAGGCAAATCTTTTTCCGCATCCTGGCGTACCTTGGCCACCTGCATGGCCCGATGCAGATCGGC
Organism: Duganella sp. LjRoot269; assembly: GCF_964254095.1. Taxonomy (NCBI): domain Bacteria; kingdom Pseudomonadati; phylum Pseudomonadota; class Betaproteobacteria; order Burkholderiales; family Oxalobacteraceae; genus Duganella; species Duganella sp. LjRoot269. The sequence goes on from NZ_CAXUSL020000001.1 coordinate 4,459,273, forward strand.
AGCCAATGCGGATTGGAGTACGGCGGAATCAACGTCGTTATTATTAATTTTCCTGCCCTGCCTTATCTAGGAACGAATGAGTCCGGCGTAGGCCGGACTCCCATTGGTCAAAAAATCGAGGTTTAAGCGCGCAGACGGGCACCGTGTTTTTGCTTGGCCGCATCGCCAACGGCGGTCATCACGGCTTCCACCACATCGTCTTGCAGCGTGTTTTGAGTATCTTGCAAGCTAAAGCGGAAAGCAAGCGATTTTTCGTCCGACTCCAGTCCTTTACCACGATATTCATCAAACAAAACAATGGCTTGCACGATCTTGCCTTGTGGATTTGTTTGCACAACTGCATTAAATGCGTCCAGCAAATCCTGTGCCGGAACGTCTTGCTTGACGACCACCGCCAGATCGCGGGTGGCGCCGGGGAACTTGGAGATTTCCACGTATTCTGGCACGGATCGTTGCTGTAAAGCAACCACATCCACCTCGAACACCACCGGCGCATGCGGCAACTCGTATTTCTGCAGCCAGCGCGGATGCAGCTCGCCGATGAAGCCGATGACCTTGCCGTCCAGCAGCACGTGGGCCGAGCGGCCCGGGTGCAGCGCCGGATGCTCCGCCTTGACGAAGCGCAGCGACAGCGGCGCGAACAGGTGCTCCAGGTCCGCCTTCAGGTCGAAGAAGTCGACCGCGCGGCTGTCCTGGCCCCACTGCTCGTCCGCCACGCCGCCGTAGGCCATGGCCGCGACGCGTTTCGGCTGGTGATAGCCGGCCACCGTCAGCGCGCCGTCGGCCACGCTGTCGTCGCGCAGGTAGATGGCGCCGATCTCGAACAGGCGCACGCGGCTGGTCTTGCGGTTCAGGTTGTAGCGCACGTTGGCCACCAGGCTGCCGACCAGGGTCGAGCGCATCACGCTCATCTGGCTGGCGATCGGGTTCTGCAGCCTGATCGGGTTGGCGTTGCCGCCGAAATCCTGCTCCCAGGCCGCGTCCACAAAGCTCATGTTGACCACTTCCTGGAAGCCCAGGTCGGCCAGCTGGTGGCGCACGGCGAACAGCGAGCGGGTGTTTTCCGGCGCGATGATCATGGTGTTGGCGGCCACCGGCGCCACGGTCGGGATGTTCTCGAAACCGTAGACGCGGGCCACTTCCTCGATCAGGTCTTCCTCGATCTCGATGTCGAAGCGGTACGACGGCGCGGTCACCGAGAACACACCGTCCGCCAGCGTGAACGGCAGCGCCAGGCGGGTGAAGATGTCGGCGATGGTCTGGTCGTCCAGCGCCACGCCGATCACTTTTTGCGCGCGGGCGGTGCGCAGCTTGACCGGCTCGCGCTTCGGCAGATTGACGATCTGGTCGTCGACCGGGCCCACCTGGGTGGTCGGCGTGCCGCAGATCTCCAGCAGCAGCGAGGTGATGCGCTCGAGGTGCTCGACCGTGGTCGCATAGTCGACGCCGCGCTCGAAGCGGTGCGCCGCGTCGGTCGAGAAGTTGTACTTGCGGGCGCGGCCCTGGATGGCGTTCGGCCACCAGAACGCCGCTTCCAGGTAGATCGACTCGGTGTCCAGCGAGACGGCGGTGGCGTCGCCGCCCATGATGCCGGCCAGCGATTCGATTTCCTTGTCGTCCGAAATCACGCCCACCCATTCGTCGACGGTGACGGTGTTGCCGTTCAACAGCTTGAGCGTTTCACCGGCCTTGCCCCAGCGCACGTTCAGGCCGCCGTGGATCTTGGCCAGGTCGAACACGTGGCTAGGACGGCCCAGCTCCAGCATCACGTAGTTGGAGATGTCCACCAGCGCCGACACCGAGCGCTGGCCGCTGCGCTCGAGGCGCTGCTTCATCCAGTCCGGCGTGGCGGCCTTGGCGTTCAGGTTGCGGATCACGCGGCCGGAGAAGCGGCCGCACAGGTCCGGCGCCGAGATCTTCACCGGCAACACTTCGGCGCTGTTGACGGCCGCGGTGCGGTACGACGGCGCATGCAGCGGCACGCCGGTCAGCGCCGACACTTCGCGCGCCACGCCCAGCACCGACAGGCAGTCCGCCTTGTTCGGGGTCAGCTTGATGGTGAACTTGAGGTCGTTGAGCGCGTAGTAGTCGCGGAAGTTCTGGCCGACCGGGGCGTCGTCCGGCAGCTCCAGCAGGCCGCTGCCCTCTTCCGACAATTTCAGTTCCTTGGCCGAGCACAGCATGCCCTGCGACTCGACGCCGCGCAGCTGGCCAACCTTGATTTCAAACGGCCTGCCGTCGGCGCCGGGCGGCAGCATGGCGCCGGCCATCGCGCAGACGACTTTCAGGCCCGGGCGCACGTTGGGCGCGCCGCAGACGATGTTGAGCAAGGTGCCGGTGCCGACATCGACCTGGCACACGTTCAGGCGGTCCGCGTTCGGGTGCTTGGCCATTTCGCGCACGAGGCCGACCACCACGTTGGAGAACGGCGGCGCCACGGCTTCGACTTCTTCCACTTCCAGGCCTGACATCGTCAACAGATGGGCCAGCTCATCCGAAGTCATCTTCGGATCGACCATGGTACGGAGCCAGTTTTCGGAGAATTGCATAATCAAACTTTCTAGTCAGTTATCGCGTCGTCCCCGTGAAAGCGGGGATCCATGCTGAAGCGGCTTGGCCGGCGTTCCATGGATTCCCGCCCGCGCGGGAATGACGTCATCCGTATTTAATTGAACTGCTTCAGGAAGCGCAGGTCGCCCTCGTAGAACAGGCGCAGGTCGCCGACCCCGTAGCGCAGCATCGTCAGGCGCTCCAGGCCGGAGCCGAACGCGAAGCCGATGTACTTTTCCGGATCCAGGCCGAAGTTGCGCACCACCGACGGGTGTACCTGGCCCGAGCCGGAAATCTCCAGCCAGCGGCCCTTCAGCGGACCGGAACCGAAGGCGATGTCGATCTCCGCCGACGGCTCGGTAAACGGGAAATACGACGGACGGAAACGCACCTGCAGGTCGTCGGTCTCGAAGAAGGCCTTGACGAAGTTCAGGTACACGCCCTTCAGGTCGGCAAAGCTGATGTTCTCGGCGATCCACAGGCCCTCGACCTGGTGGAACATCGGCGAGTGGGTGGCGTCGCTGTCGACGCGATAGGTGCGGCCCGGCGCGATGACCTTGATCGGCGGCGTGTGGCTGCGGGCGTAGCGCACCTGCATCGGGCTGGTGTGCGTGCGCAGCAGCAGCGGCTTGCCTTCGCTGTCGTTGCCTTCGATGTAGAAGGTGTCCTGCATCGAGCGGGCCGGATGGTTTTCCGGGCTGTTGAGCGCGGTGAAATTGGTCCAGTCGTTTTCGATCTCGGGGCCGTCGGCCACGTCGAAACCGATGGAGCGGAAGATCTCCTCGACCCGCTCCCAGGTGCGCATCACCGGGTGGATGCCGCCGCCGGCGCGGCCGCGGCCAGGCAGCGAGACATCGATGGCCTCGGCGTTCAAACGGGTTTGCATCTGGGCGTCGGCCAGCGCGTCGCGCCGGGCCGTCAGCGCCGCTTCAATCCGCCCTTTGGCAGCATTGATCAGGGCGCCCTGCGCCTTGCGTGCTTCGGGGTCGAGCTTGCCCAACCCCTTCATCAATTCGGTGATCTGGCCGGTCTTGCCCAGATATTTGGCTTTGGCATTTTCCAGTGCGGCGGCGTCATCTTTGACCGCGTCGAAATCCTGCACTGCTGAGGCGACGAGTTGTTCCAGGGAGTCCATGCGTTTTTCTTATCCTCAATCAAAAACGGGGCACAGGTATATACCTTTGCCCCGTTCTCTGCGCAACCCCCGCAGGGATTGCGATCCCAAATCAATGCGTATTAAGCAGCGATTTTTGCTTTCACAGCGTTGACAATCGCGGCGAAGGCCGGCTTGTCCATCACTGCCATATCGGCCAGGACTTTACGGTCCAGTTCGATCGAAGCTTTCTTCAGACCATTCATGAAGACGCTGTAGGTAACGCCATGCTCACGGGAAGCGGCGTTGATACGAGCGATCCACAGACGGCGGAAGACGCGCTTCTTGTTACGACGGTCGCGGTAGGCGTATTGGCCAGCGCGCATGACTGCTTGCTTGGCAACACGGTAAACCTTGCTGCGACGACCGCGGTAACCCTTGGCCAGGTTTAATACTTTTTTATGACGGGCACGAGCTGTAACCCCACGTTTTACTCTAGGCATAGTAACTCCTTAAAAGTGTGAGATTAAGCGGTTGGCATCATGCGCATGACGGACGTGACATCCGATGCGTTGATGTTACGGGTGCCGCGCAGCTGACGTTTGTTTTTGGTGGTTTTCTTGGTCAGAATGTGGCGCTTGAACGCCATACCCGACTTAACAGTACCACCTGGACGCACGCGAAAACGTTTTTTCGCGGAGCTTTTGGTTTTCATTTTTGGCATAGCAATCTACCCTCTTGGGTAGCTCCATATCAAACAGGATTGCAGGTGGCAACACTACGCTGCGCTTAGATGCCTGCTTTCACTTGTTTTTGCAGCAGATGCGAGTCCACTACATTTACAACAGCCGGCAATTATAGACCAGTTGCTGCAATTCTGCACCACAAATTATAAGGGGCGCCTCGGCGCCCCTTATGCTTGCATTTACGGCAAGATTACTTCTTTTTCTTAGGCGAAAGGACCATGATCATCTGGCGGCCTTCCATCTTCGGGAACTGCTCGACCTGGCCGTACGGCTCCAGATCGGCCTTCAGGCGTTCCAGCATACGGAAGCCAATATCCTGGTGCGCCATTTCACGGCCGCGGAAACGCAGCGTGATCTTGGTTTTGTCACCCTCATCGAGGAACTTGATGAGGTTGCGCAGCTTGATATTGTAGTCGCCGTCATCGGTGCCCGGGCGGAATTTGACTTCCTTCACGGCGATGATTTTCTGCTTCAATTTCGCTTCGTGAGCCTTCTTCTGCTCCGAATACTTGAATTTGCCGTAGTCCATCAAACGGCAGACCGGCGGAACCGCGGTAGGCGCGATCTCAACCAGGTCGACGTTTGCTTCTTCCGCCAGGCGGAAGGCTTCGGCCAAACTCACGATACCGAGAGGCTCGTTATCGACCCCACTTAAACGCATTTCAGGGGCAGTGATTTCGCCATTGATGCGATGCGACTTGTCAGTAGCTATGGTGATTCCTTTTAAAATCTAATGAAAGGCCAGTGCGATCAGGCTTTGTTGGCGACGTCTTGCTGGAGTCGCTCGATCAGGGCATCGACGGACATGACGCCCAGATCGACATTGCCCCGCGCCCGCACGGCCACGGTGTTGGCATCCCGCTCTTTATCGCCGACTACAAGGATGTAGGGCAGTTTTTGGACGGAATGTTCGCGTATTTTATAGGTTATTTTCTCGTTGCGCAAATCGGTCTGTACACGGAACCCGCTGCGGCGCAGCTTTTCAGCCACTTGCGCCACATATTCGGCCTGCGCATCGGAGATGTTCAGCACCGACACCTGCACCGGCGCCAGCCACATCGGCAGCGCGCCCGCGTAGTTCTCGATCAGGATGCCGATGAAGCGCTCCATCGAACCGACGATCGCGCGGTGCAGCATGACCGGCACCTGGCGGCTGTTGTCGGCCGCCACGTATTCGGCGCCCAGGCGCTCCGGCATGAAGAAGTCGACCTGCATGGTGCCGACCTGCCATGGGCGGCCCAGCGAATCCTTCAGGTGGTACTCGATCTTCGGACCGTAGAACGCGCCCTCGCCCGGCAATTCGGTCCAGCTCACGCCGCAGGCACGCAGGCCCGAACGCAGCGCGTCCTCGGCCTCGTCCCAGACTTCGTCGGTGCCGATGCGGTTGTCCGGACGCAGCGCCAGCTTGACTTCGATGTTGGTGAAGTCGAAGTCCTTGTAGACTTCCATCGCCTGCGTGTGGAACGACACGACTTCCGGCTCGATCTGCTCTTCGGTGCAGAAGATGTGGCCGTCGTCCTGGGTGAAGCCGCGCACGCGCATGATGCCGTGCAGCGCGCCCGAAGGCTCGTTGCGGTGGCACTGGCCGAACTCGCCGTAGCGCAGCGGCAGGTCGCGGTAGCTGCGCATATTGCTGTTGAAGATCTGCACGTGGCCCGGGCAGTTCATCGGCTTCAGCGCGTAGGAACGGTTTTCCGATTCCGTCACGAACATGTTTTCGCGGTAGTTGTCCCAGTGGCCGGTCTTGCCCCACAGGCTGGAGTCCAGGATCTGCGGCGCCTTGACTTCCTGGTAGCCGTTGACCTGGTACTTGTTGCGCATGTACTGCTCAACCTGCTGCCAGATGGTCCAGCCCTTCGGATGCCAGAACACCAGGCCCGGCGCCTCGTCCTGGAAGTGGAAGAAGTCCAGCTGCTTGCCCAGCTTGCGGTGGTCGCGTTTTTCCGCCTCTTCCAGCTGGAACAGGTACTGTTCCTGGTCTTCTTTCTTGGTCCAGGCGGTGCCGTAGACGCGCTGCAGCATCTCGTTCTTGCTGTCGCCGCGCCAGTAGGCGCCGGCCAGCTTCATCAGCTTGAATACTTTCAGCTTGCCGGTCGACGGCACGTGCGGGCCACGGCACAGGTCGGTGAAGCTGCCTTCGGTGTACAGCGAGACGTCCTGGTCGGCGGGAATCGACGAGATGATCTCGGCCTTGTAGGCTTCGCCGATGGACTTGAAGTAGGCCACGGCCTCGTCGCGCGGCAGCACCTTGCGGGTGACCGGCTCATCCTTCTTGGCCAGCTCGGTCATTTTCTTTTCGATGGCGACCAGGTCGTCGGGCGTGAATGGACGCTTGTATGAGAAGTCGTAGTAGAAGCCGTTTTCGATGACCGGACCGATGGTCACCTGCGCGTCGGGGAACAGCTCCTTGACGGCGTAGGCCAGCAAGTGGGCGGTCGAATGACGGATCACATCCAGGCCTTCGGGATCCTTGTCGGTGATGATGGCCAGATCGGAATCTTTCTCGATCAGGAAAGAGGTATCCACCACTTTGCCGTCGACCTTGCCGGCCAGGGCAGCCTTGCCCAGGCTGGTGGCGATGCTGGACGCCACTTGAGCAACGGTGACTGGGCCGTCGAATTCACGGGCAGAACCATCAGGAAGGCGAACTGAAAGCATAACGATCTCCATTTCGGCACTCAGGCCAGGTGTAGAACAAACAATAAAAAACGCGGACGAAAAAAAACGCGGGCTAGCCGCGTTTTCTCTTTTTTTGAGCAAAAAGAATCCCGATCGACTAGCGTCACTCCCAAAGCTTGGTAGTAGTTCGCGGTGTCATAACCGGATTGCCTTTCTCGCTCTTACATGTTCTGGTGGGCGGTGCAGAATTCGAATCTGCGACCCCTTGGATGTCGACCAAGTATTCTAACCAGCTGAACTAACCGCCCGGGGGTACTACTCATTACTGCTAATTTTACTGCTTTTTACTACTGTGCTGCGTAATCTGGTGGGCGGTGCAGAATTCGAATCTGCGACCCCTTGGATGTCGACCAAGTATTCTAACCAGCTGAACTAACCGCCCGAAGACCAGCATTATAGAGAGCGTCCCGAAGAAAAACAAGGGCATTCATAGGAAACATTTACAGAATGCACTATGAAGTTACTGTGAGATGCCATACGCGGGTCATCCGCATCCATTAAACTACGGGTATTCCCACTCGAACAAGAAGCCCATGCAAGCCGAAACCCGCGCCAACACTGGCGTAGAACTACCGCCCTCGCCTTCCGCCCACCTGCACGAGCACCGCGACGGCGACGCCAAGCACGTCCATTTTAACGAGCAGCGCAGCCAGTCGGTGCTGGCGTGGTCGCTGGCGCTGACGCTGGGATTTGCCGTGGTGGAGGTGGTGACCGGCTTCATGTCCAACTCGCTGGCGCTGATTTCCGACGCCGGCCACATGGTCACCGACGCCGCCGCGCTGGGCCTGGCCCTGCTGGCGCAACTGATCGCCAAGCGGCCGCCGTCGGCGCGCCACTCGTTCGGCTTCGGCCGCGCCGAGGCGCTGGCGGCCTTCGTCAACAGCCTGGCGCTGCTGTTGCTGGTGGGCTGGATTGTTTATGAAGCGGTGCACCGCTTCTCTCAGCCTCAGGAAGTGCAAGGCGGCACCGTGTTCGTGGTGGCCTTGATCGGGCTGCTCATCAACGTAGTGCTGGCCTACATTCTTTCGCGCGGCGACAGCAATATGAATACCCGTGCCGCGCTGGTCAACGTCATCGGCGACTTGCTGGGTTCGGTGGCCGCGCTGATCGCAGGCGCCGTCATCTATTACACCGGCTGGATGCAGATCGACCCGCTGCTGTCGCTGTTTGTCGCGCTGCTGATATTGAAATCCACCGTCGACGTGCTGCGCGAGTCATACCACTTCCTGATGGAGGGCGTGCCGGATCAGATCGATTACCTGAAGGTGGGCGCGGACCTGGAGCAAGTGGCAGGCGTTCGTTCGGTGCATGACCTGCACGTCTGGGACATGTCGCCGGGCCAGCCGGCCCTGATCGGCCACGTCGAAATCACCGACCTCGCGCGCTGGCCCGATATCCTGCATGCCATCAAAACCATGCTGCTGGAAAAGCATGGCATCGACCACATTACCCTACAAGCAGAAGTCACTCACGATGCATAATTTCGAAAAACGCCGCGACCGATACAATGCCTTTGCCTCATTTGAAAACCCGCTGGTCAACCTGAGTTTCGAACTGACCGTGCCGGACTTCCGGCCCTACTGCAAGGAACACAAGCTGGCGCCGTTCCACTTCTTCCTGTACTGCGTGCTGCATGCATTAAAGGGAATCGACAACTTCATGTACCGCATCCTGGATGGCGAGGTCATCAAGATCGACGATTTCATGGCCTCGTACACGGTGCTTAACCAGGACAAGAACCTGAACTTCGCACGCTTCTCGATGTCGCCGGACTTGCACGAATTCGTCGCCCGCAGCGTGGCGGCGAAAAGGATCGCCGAGGCCAGCGACGTGCTGATCAACACTACCGAAGCACTGAGTCCGCTCGACAAGAAGCGCAACATCCACATCACCTGCACGCCGTGGTTGAAACTGGTGGCGATCGAACATCCTATCTACCACCACAAGAGCTACGACATCCCATCGCTGGCGTGGGGACGCTTCAGCGATCCGCGCGCTGACGGCAAGCTGGAGATGAATATGTCGGTGCTGGCCCACCACGGCTTCGTCGACGGCTACCACGTGCATTTGCTGGCCGAAGCCATCGCCGCGCAAGTGGCGGAAGCGATGCAGCCGCGCTGAAGCAATCAGGCCCGGCGGGCCTCCTGCACGCCGGTCACTTCCGCGATGGCGTTCAGCGCTTTTTGCAGTTGCGCGGTGGCGCCGATTTCTGCCGTGAAGGTCATGCGCGCATAGCCCTTCGCGCTTTGCGTGTTGACGCCGATGACGTTGATCTTCTCGCGCGAGAAGATCTCGGAAATATCGCGCAGCAGCCCCTGGCGGTCGCCCGCCAGGATGAAGATGTCGACCGGGTAGACCGTGTCCGATACGGCCCGCCCCCACTCCGTCACGATCACCCGCTCCGGCGCCTTGGCGCGCATCTCGGCGAAGTTCTTGCACGTGGCGCGGTGGATCGACACGCCCTTGCCGCGCGTGACGAAACCGACGATGCCATCCGGCGGGGCCGGCTTGCAGCACTTGGCCAGCTGCGTCATCAGGCCGTCCGTGCCGACCACCAGCACGCCCGACTTGGCGCCCTGGTCCACGCTGGACGCCTTGCTCTTGCCCAGCACCACCGCGTCTTCCGGTTCGGCCGGCTCGCCCGTGTCGTGCAGCGCCTGCTCGACGTGGCGCAGGCTGAACTCATCCTTGCCCACCGACAGGAACAGGTCGTCAACCTTGGCGAAGCCCAGCTTGTTGGCCAGCGCCTCCAGGTTGACCGCAGTCTTGCCTTCGCGCTGCAATGACTTTTCCACCATCGCACGGCCGTGCGACAGCGTTTCCTGCATGTCGATCGCATGGAACCAGGCGCGGATCTTGGAGCGCGTGCGCGTGGCCACCGTGTATTCGTCGCTGAGCCAGTCGCGCGACGGACCGGCCGTGCCGGGCGCGCCCTTGGCGGTGATGATCTCGCAGGTCTGGCCGTTTTTCAGCGGCGTGTTCAGCGGCACCATGACGCCGTCCACCCGCGCACCACGGCAGCGGTGACCGACATCGCTGTGCAGGTGGTAGGCAAAGTCCACCGGCGTAGCGCCGACCGGCAATTCCAGCACGCGCGCCTGAGGCGTCAGCACGAAGATGCGGTCGTCCAGCGCCGCGGCCTTGAGCTTTTCCACCCATTCGCGCTGCTGGTCTTCCTGCCCGACCACGGCGTCGGCGACGTCGGTCTTCCACGCCAGCAGTTGGCGCAGCCAGGCGATCTTCTCGTCGTACTTCTGGCCGGCGAAGTTGGAGCCGCCCTCCTCCTTGTAGCGCCAGTGCGCCGCCACGCCGTACTCGGCAAAGCTGTGCATTTCCTGCGTGCGGATCTGCACCTCCAGCGGCCGGCCGTCTTCCGCCGTCACCACCGTGTGCAGCGACTGGTAGCCGTTCGATTTCGGCCGCGAGATGTAGTCGTCGAATTCCTTCGGGATCGGCGTCCAGATGTTGTGCACCACGCCCAGCACCGTGTAGCAGGTCTTGACGTCGGCCACGATCACGCGGAAGGCGCGCACATCGTACAGGTCGGTGAAGTCCAGCTCCTTGCCCTTCATCTTGCTCCAGATGGAGTAGATGTGCTTGGGCCGGCCGAACACCTCGGCCTGGATGCCGGCCGAGGCCATCTCCGACTGCAGCCGCGCGATCGCGCTGGTGACGAAGCCTTCGCGCATCATGCGCTTTTCTTCCAGCATCTTGGCGATGCGCTTGTACGCCTCCGGCTCGATGAAGCGGAACGACAAGTCCTCCAGCTCCCACTTCAGCTGCCAGATCCCCAGCCGGTTGGCCAGCGGCGCGTACAGGTCCAGCGTCTCGCGGCCGTAGGCGCAGGTCATGTCGTTGAACAGCTTGATGTCGGCGAAGTAGCGCAGGGTCGTCACGCACGAGGCCAGCCGCACCAGCACCACGCGCATGTCGGAGGCCATCGCCAGCAGCATCTTGCGCAAGGTTTCCACTTGCGCCACCGCCTGCTGCGCGGCGTTGCGGCCGCGCGCGACGGCGCCTTGCGGGCCCTGCGTCTGCGTCAGCTCGCGCAGGCGGATCAGCTGGCGCACGCCGGCCACCAGGTCGCCGACCTCCTGGCCGAAGCGCGGCTCGATGATGGCCGCCTGCGCGGTGTCCAGCAAGGTCAGCTCGAACATCAGGCCGGCGATGCGGGTCTCGACGTCGGTGCGCATGAAGGCCAGCGTGCCGGCCACGCCGACCGAGAAGTCAAATGCCGACTGGCCGCCGGCGCTGGTCTTGTCGGCGTAGCTGGTGCTGGCGAAGTCCAGCGCCGCCAGCATGCGCGCGCTGTCGTCGGGCGACAATCCCTGGACCAGCTGCTCCGATGCGGCGCTTGTCAGTGCGGTGATGGAAACCATGATGCCCCTAGCGCTGCGCAGCGACGATAACGATCTCGACCAGCACGTCCGGATTGGCCAGCCTGGATTCCACCGTGGCGCGCGGCGGCGTGTGGCCGCTCGGCACCCAGATGTCCCACTCCTCGTTCATGCCTTCGAAGTCGGCCATGTCCTTGATGTAGATCTGGCAGCTGAGGATGCAGGTCTTGTCGCTACCCGATTCGGCCAGCAGGCGGTCGACATGGCCCAGCACTTCGCGGGTCTGCCCCTTGATGTCGGCGGACGTTTCCTCGGCGATCTGGCCCGCCAGATACACGGTGCCATTGTGAATTGCCACTTCGGACAAGCGTTTGCCTACATGCAGTCGTTTGATTTCCATACTTCTCTTCTTTACCGTTCTTTTATTGTTAGCCCAACAGGAATTTCCTGGCGATCGCGATCTGGTCCTCGTGGATGAAGGTCGGCGCATGGCCGACGTTCGGAATCTCCACCAGCCTGGCTTGCGGGCCGCGCCGCGTCATCTCGGCCGCCGTTTCCGGCGACAGCAGGTCGGAATCGGCGCCGCGCACCAGCAAGGTCGGGCACTTGATCGCATCGTAGGCCGCCCACAGCATCGCCTGGTCGGCATCGGCCGATTCCGGCGTCGCCGAGCGGAATGGCGTGGCCAATCCCATATCGTAATGACGCACCCAATGACCGTCTTTGTCCTGGCGCAGGACATCGCTGCACAGTTTATGCCATTCCGCCTCGGTGTGCTGGCCGAAGGACAGCGACACGTCGCGGATGAATTTGGCGCCGTCCTCAAAGGTGTCGAAGCGCAGGTCCTGGCCGATGTAGTCGCCGATGCGCTGCATGGCGACCGGCGCCAGCACCGGGCCGATGTCGTTGAGCACCAGTTTGCGCACCGGATTGCCCGGCAGCGACGCCAGGCCGAGGCCGATCAGGCCGCCCATCGAGGTGCCGAACCAGTCGACGCTCTGCCTTTCGCCCTCTGGCAGCACGCGCGCCAGCAGGGTTACGATATCGCTGACATACTGCGGAATGCGGTACAGCTGCGGGTTTTTCAGCCAGTCGGAGCGGCCGCGGCCGACGATGTCCGGACAGATCACGCGGTAGTCGCCGGCCAGCGCGCGCGCCATGGCGTCGAAATCGTCGCCCACACGCGTCACGCCGTGCACGCAGACCAGCACATTGGGATTGGCCGCGTCGCCCCATTCCTTGTACGACATGCGATGCAAACCGGCCAGCGACAGGCATTGAACAGACTTTATTTTCGCTTCGAACATGCGGCTTCCTTGATAGTTTTTATGTAATGATGTTCAGAATCACCATTTTACCGGGCGTTGCACTTAAAATCCTACCGAAGTGTAGCGCAGCCCCATTTTATTCTCCAACCCTGCAGAGGACTCCATGACAAACAAGACTTTGAGCGGCAAGACAGCGCTGGTAACCGGCTCGACTTCGGGCATCGGCCTGGGCATCGCACGCACGCTGGCGGCCGAAGGCGCCAACGTGCTGCTGAACGGCTTCGGCGACGCCGCCGAAATCGAACAGCTGCAACAGGATATGGCCCGGGAATTCGGCGTCAAGGCCGGCTATCACAACGCCGACATGACCAAGCCGGTGGAAATCGAAGCCATGATCGCCTACGCCGGCGAGAAGTTCGGCGGCGTCGACATCCTGGTCAACAACGCCGGCATCCAGCACGTGGCCAATGTCGAGGATTTCCCGGTCGAGAAATGGGATGCCATCATCGCCATCAACCTGACGTCGGCCTTCCACACGTCGCGCCTGGTGTTGCCGCGCATGCGCGCCAACAACTGGGGCCGCATCATCAACATCGCGTCCGCCCACGGCCTGGTGGCGTCGGCCGGCAAGTCGGCCTATGTGGCGGCCAAGCACGGCCTGGTCGGCCTGACCAAGACCAACGCGCTGGAAACGGCCACCACTGGCGTGACGGTCAACGCCATCTGCCCCGGCTTCGTGCTGACGCCGCTGGTGCAGAAACAGGTGGACGCGCGCGCCGAGAAGGATGGCATCAGCAATGAAGCCGCCAAAAAGGCGCTGCTGGCCGACAAGCAGCCGTCCGGCGAGTTCGTCACGCCGGAGGAACTGGGCGCGCTGGCGGTATTCCTGTGCTCCGACGCGGCCAAGCAGGTGCGCGGCGTCGCCTGGAATATGGACGGCGGCTGGGTAGCACAATAAGGAAGTCGCTAAAAACCGGCCCCAGCTTCGTTGTGGCACCTCGCCGTGCAGGCGCACTGCCTTCGGCGCCACGCCTCGCTGAGCCCGGTTTGTAGCAACTTCCATAAGAGATATCACCGCGATGAATGCGGTTAACCACAATGGTGATGTCTCTTATTTTGACGGATGATGAACTCCTCACAAGAACGCGAGGAGATCCCGTGAAAAAGCCGTTTTATAAAATTCTATACGTACAGGTGCTGTTCGCCATCGCCTGCGGCATCCTGCTGGGTACTTTCTACCCATCCGATGCGGTCGCCATGAAACCGCTGGGCGATGGCTTCATCAAGCTGATCAAGATGATCATCGCGCCGGTGATTTTCTGTACCGTCGTCTCCGGCATCGCCGGCATGCAGGACATCAAGAAAATCGGCCGCGTCGGCGGCAAGGCCCTGCTGTACTTCGAGGTGATCTCCACCTTCGCGCTGGTGATCGGCCTGTTCGTCGCCAACATCGTGCGCCCGGGCGCCGGCTTCAACGCCGACCCGGCCACGCTCGACACCAAGGCCATCGCCGAGTTCACCGAGAAAGCCAAGCACCAGTCCACCATCGACTTCGTGATGAACATCATCCCGAACACCGTGGTCGACGCCTTCGCCAAGGGCGACATCCTGCAAGTGCTGCTGATCGCCATCCTGTTTGGCTTCTCGCTGTCGCTGCTGGGCGATCGCGGCAAGCCTGTCACCAAGCTCATCGACGAGCTGTCGTCCGCCATCTTCGGCGTGGTCGCCATCGTCATGAAAGTCGCTCCGCTGGGCGCGTTCGGCGCGATGGCCTTCACCATCGGCAAATACGGCATCGCCTCGCTCAAACCGCTGGCCACGCTGATGGGCTGCTTCTACCTAACCTGCGGCCTGTTCGTGGTGGTGGTGCTGGGCTCCGTGGCGCGCCTGACCGGCTTCTCGATCTTCAAGTTCATCGGCTACATCAAGGAAGAACTGCTGATCGTGCTGGGCACCAGCTCGTCCGAAAGCGCGCTGCCTTCGCTGATGACCAAGCTGGAGCGCCTGGGCTGCTCCAAATCGGTGGTGGGCCTGGTGGTCCCGACCGGCTACTCGTTCAACCTGGACGGCACCAACATCTACATGACGATGGCCGCGCTGTTCGTGGCGCAGGCCACCAACACCGACCTGACCTTGACGCAGGAACTGACCATCCTCGGCGTCGCCATGCTGACCTCGAAGGGCGCGTCCGGCATCACCGGCGCCGGCTTCATCACGCTGGCCGCGACCCTGGCCGTGGTGCCGACCATCCCGGTGGCCGGCATGGCGCTGATCCTGGGCATCGACCGCTTCATGAGCGAATGCCGCGCGCTGACCAACTTCATCGGCAACGGCGTGGCGTCGGTGGTGGTGTCGCACTGGGAAAAAGAACTGAATCACGACACGCTGCACAAGGAGCTGAACAATCCCGGCTCGACCGTGACCGATCCCGACCTGCAGCCGCTGACCCGCCACGCGCACTGATCGCCCCCGCCTTCCTTCCGCTCCCCGCCCGGCTGTGCAGCCCGGCGGGTTTTTTTCATTCCACAACCTTGAATGTAAACTCTCCAGCTAAGAGCCGAGCTAGTGCGGATGCTGGCGTATAGTTCTTACGACGCTGTCCCACAGTAAAAGCGCTCCTTTCTCGTCGTGCGCGCTGCTGCCACTCACGTCCATTTCCAAATGAATCTTGGGTGCAGACAGAGAGGGAACTGGGCGCATGGTTTCCAGCGTCAGGCCAAGTTTTTTCTCGTCCTCGTCCTCGCCAAGCATAATTGACGCCCCCCACTCTTGTGCTCGCATTCCCGCCACTTCCAATTCCCCCTTGCGCAGCACCGACTCTTTCGCCTTGAACTTTCTCAAGAGGGAATTGGGACCGCCTACACGTTGCAGCAATGTTTCAGTATCGTCCCGTCTGAAGGTATCCACATCGATAGAAAACGAGATATCGGGCCTTAGAGCATTCTTGAAACGCAAACTCGCGGATTCCGCGCGATAGTTGCCACCAACCGCCACGCGGCTGAAACAAAACGCTTTCGAAGCAGCTGCGGGCTCACCTTGGTACGCGATATTTTTCATTAAAGAATATAGCAGCTCCTCCGCTTCATTCATTTGGTTTTTATAAGAATGAATGGTTGCAACTAAATATTGGTCACGTAAGAGCCAATGAATTTCGCTTTGATATGCATCATCGATCTCCCTGACCCGATATAACATACCTCCATCGGAGATTTCCCGCGCCAGTGTAAGCCGGTCTGTCTCTCCAGAACCGGCGGCGGCCAGTTCAGCATGACGCGCCTTGACCTGAGCAACAAACGCCGCCATGTCGGTAACCGGCGTGACACGGAGATCAATCTTGGCGCTTTCCACGGCATCCTGTATTGGCGTGAACATGGCGCTCGCGCCGGTTTTCAACGCATATCCGTCGGGCAGATCAACAAGATTCCGGCCGATACACTGTGTTTTCATGACTGGGTTCATTTTCGAATGGGCTAGGTCGTCGGTCTTTTTTCCATCACATCCTGCAGCAATCAATACCAGGACAGAACAAGCAAAAATTCTCATAGTTTGGCCATTGCGGCTATTTTGGTAATTGCATAGTGGGTCACACGCTGCGCAGTTGGATCTTTGAACGACGGCTCATGTGAGAATCCCTGCAGACGAAACTGCTGTTGAATATTAGTACCTCCATCGCGGCGTGGCGCCATACCAGAGCTGGCCGGCACGGTGCCGTCGCCATTTCCGTCCTGCATAGCAGATTGAATCTCCCAAAAACTGGTTTCGTAGCTGGTCACGCCACCACCACCTGGGCCATAAGTTGACTGCACCTTGGTTTCTCCCCCAACAAAAATCTCATTCCTCCCTTGTTCCCGCACCATCTGATGGGTATAGCTGGAGATCTCTTGCTCTGTTGGCCGCATCCCTTTTTCAGGCTGCAGTCCTTTGCGCATGCTCCACTTGATCGTTTCAAAACTGGCCTGCGGGCCGCCACTTGCGCCGTAATATACAAACGTATGCGGGTGATAGTGGCCGGAGATTTTGCTATGAAAATCCTTTGCACGTTTGACGTTCTTGCTGAACTCATTCCAATCGATCGGTGTTCCATTGGTCGGTGACAGCCATTCCTCGCGTACCAATCCCCACCAACGGTCCTTAACCAGATAAATTTCCTCATACGGATCGCCGGCAGGCAGATTGACTAGATTCTTGCCTTGAGCATCTGATACTGACAGCCAACGTGGACGATACCCATTTGCCGGCAGCAATTGCAGCGCGCCCGGCGCCTGAGCAAATACTGCAGTCACTTCTTGTCCCGTTGAGCCGATCACCAGAGCCGCGCCAAAATCCTCGTCGCGCATGCCCACTTTGCATCGTCGATACGCAACTGCAGCGCCTACTGCGGGCATGACACCATGTACGATGCCGGCGATCTTTTCCTGCATGCCGGGCAATTGCGAGCAAAAGCGAGCTACCAGCCCTCCCATAGAATGCGTCACCAAAATTACCTGCTGACATTTAAACGCTCCGCTATTGTTCTCCGCTATGATGGTTTCTATGCGAGCTTTGAGCCTTGCTCCCGCCACCTCATTGGACGCAAGCCAATTGTATCCACACGCATATACCGGGAACCTGCATTTTGCACGCTTTAGCAAATCGTCCGACATCACGGGCGCTGTCACATGACCTTCTTCTGCCATCCTGGGCAAACCGTTCATCTCCATGGCAATGCCGGGATACAGCTTGGGCTCAGGAGGGCGTGCGCCTGGCGCAGGCGCGGCACTGACGGAGGTATAAAAGAAATCATCCCACTTGGCAGGGTTAAATCCTTGCCCATTCATTTTATCTTCAAGCCAGAGCAGAAATTCGTGATAACTGGTTTCGCCAACTTCGCCCCAACCGCGATCTTTATAGGTTTCACGCCGGCTCACCATGCCCGCCATTTTTTTTGGAACACTTCCATCGCTATAGACTTGGGTCCGCTGCGGATGGAGCACTTGCTGACGCGCGCCAGGCCCTTTGCTCGCCCAACGCCAAGCCAAACCAATAGGTTGCCCCTTTGTGCTATTGAGAAGCCAGACCGGCTCTCCGTCCTGATCTGCCAAATTGCTACCCATAATGCCAGGCACGAACACGACAGGCAAAGAGACCATGGGCGGCAAGGTCAATTTCACTGTGTCCAGCAAGCTAGTACCGGTTAGTTGCCAGTCAAAAGTAGGTTTGCCATTTGTGCCAGGCTGGGCTTGCTGAGCACGCTCTTTATCGGGTGGCACGTACGACATGATCAATCCTTATTTCAACATACCTAAAATCACGATCTGAATATTCTCCGGCCGGAATCCTTGCTGCAATGGGATTCGACCTTCGCCATCAGTGACGCCTTCAATACGCGCACCATCTTCTTTCATGATCGCATACCGCATGTTCTTGACGGGATCGCCTGATGGATCAAGCAATTGGAATTTTTCATCAAACGCCAGAGTCCCACGCTGCAAAACTGGCATCTCAGAGTTCATGCTCGCTGGGCCGGCAAACGCCTTCTTGCCAGCATGGACGGTCAATTTACCAGGGCATTGCACCGTGATATTGCCACCTTCAATGGTGATATTCGCCCCGCCCGCCGTCGACAAGCTGATGCTCTTGGCCGCAGCCCAGTCCACCTCGGCATTGGCGCTGACGATGCTGATCTCGTCGCGCGCCTGCACTTTCAACTCGTCGGCCTGCGCCTGGATGTCGATGGCGTCCTGGGCCGCGATCAGTTGCAGGCCGAGGCCGCCATCGCCCGCCTTCACCGCGCCGCCCAGCACACCGATCGCCTGGCCGCTGTGCGCCCGCATCTGGCCACCGGTGACGAACTGGCTGTCGTTGCCGCTCATCAGCGTGATCGTCTCGCCGTTGGCCAGCTGCACCGCCTGTCCTGCCGTGACGCCGATGCCGCTCTTACCGCTGATGGCGATGATCGGCGAACTGGCGTGCGGCAGCTGGTCGTCGCCCGGCGCGGTTTTCTTGTCGCCGGCGTCGGCCCTGGCCGCATCAATACTGGCGTTGCCGACCATGCCGGACACGGCCGTCAGCATCGCCTTGAGCGGCGCGGCCTTGTCGTCGAGCGTGCTGGCACCGGCCTTGGCCGCCCCGACGTGGCCGGCCAGCGCCACCGTCTGATGCGTCCTGGCCGCCTCGCTGAACGTCTCGCCCAGCTTGACCGCCTGCTTGAGCAGCGCGATGCCGGCCGCGTTGTCGCCGGCCGGGTCGCGCACGTCGGCGCTGTGATTGATCTTGTAACTGCTGATCAGCAGGCCGGCGCCGCCGCGCACCGCGCCGTAAGCATCGGTGCGCAGTTCGGCGCCCTGCCCGCGCAGGCTGCCGCGATAGTTGTCGGCGCTGTGGATCAGGTGGCCCAGCGATAATTCGCTGGCCGCGTGCGTGGACCGCAGCTGCACCCGCCCCTGCGCGTCGGTGTCGTCGAACAGCAGCTGGTTGTAGCCGGCCCCGCCGAATTCCTTGCTGCGCACGCCCCACTGCGCGGCGGCGTTGCGGTGGCCGGCGCTGTCGGCCGAGGCGCCGTGCCACAAGGGACTGTTGCCGCCTGCCAGGTTGCCCTGTCCCGATGGAGCATGGTCGGCCGCCGGCTGGAAGCGCTCCGCCTGGTCGGCGCCGGCGCTTTGCGCGCCCGGCGTCGGCGTCACACCGCCCTCGCCCTGGCCGTTGTACAGCGCGCCGATGATGATCGGGCGGTCGATATCGTTCTCGATGAACTGCACCAGCACTTCCTGTCCGATGCGCGGCAGGAACTGGCTGCCCATGCCACCGCCGGCCGAGCGCTGCGCCACGCGCACCCAGCAGGTGGCATCGGCATTGTCCTGCCAGTGGTAGCGGATGCGCACCCGTCCCAGCTTGTCGCAATATAGCTCGTCGGCGCCCGACGGCTGCGCCAGCCCGTCGGCGCCGACCACGATGGCGCTCTGCGCGCCGCGTGCGGTCGGCTTCGGATGGCTGCGGCCGTCGCTGCCCGGCAGCTGCGGCCGCCAGACCGCGTTGGCAGCCACCGCCTCGAAGCTGTTGGCGTAGCCGGTCTCACGCGCTTGCGCGATGGTCAGTGCGTAATCGTCCGGGAGGTCCAGGGCTATCTCTTGCAGCAGTTCCGGTATCGGCCCGAACAACTCGGCCAGCGCCTGCTGCGCCGGCGACGGCAGGTTGTTGACGCCCACGCTGCGCACGCGCAGCACCACATAGGCCGGCACGGCGTCCGAGCTCGATTGCAGCGGTCCCTGCGTCAGGTTGAAACGGGTGCCGGCCGCCAGCGTGCGCACCGTGGAGCGCCCGCGCCACAACTGGGCTGCGGCCTCCCGGCCCTGCATCTGCATGTCGGCGTAGCGCTGCGCCTGGGCGCCGTTGGCGTAGGCGTACTGACCCGGCACGTCATAGCTTTCCAGCGCCGGCAGCTTGCCGGAAACGAGCTGCGACGGCGTACTGGCGGACACGGCCTGCTTGGCCTTGTAGTCGTAGCTGAGCAGGGTCGTCAGCGATGCCGTCACGCGGCGCCGCGCCTGCAGCGCCTGGATGGTGTCCGATGCCTCGCCGGCGCGCACGCCGTGAAAGCGGATGCCGCCGCCGGCCGCGCTGCTGGCGTCCTCCGGCGTGGCGCTGGCCTGGCTGCTGTCGGCGAACAGCACCACGCCGACGCCGTCGTCGAGCTGTTCGAAGCGCCAGGCCAGACCTTCTTCGATCAGCAGGCGCCGCACGAAGTCCAGGTCCGATTCGCGGTACTGGCAGCAGTAGCTGCGCGCCACCGCGTCGGCCATGAAGGGTTCGGTCTCTTCGCTCCAGCGCCACTGCGCCAGCGGCGCGTAGCCCTCGAACACGGCGTCGACGATCTCGATCACCGTCTTGTCCTGCCATACGCGGCTGTTGCGCACCTGGCTCAGCCGCCACAGCCACGGCGTCAGCCGCAGCCGATAGCGCGCCAGGCCGCCTTCGCTGCCCAGCATGGCGGCCTGCGTGATCTCGCCGTGAAATTGCGTGCGGCTGCCGTCGGCCAGGCTGACGGCGAGGCTGGCCTGTTGCCCCAGCAGCGGCGCCAGGTCGATCAGCGCGTTGGTCGACAGCACGATGACGTCGCGCGCGCCGGCGTCCTGCACGCCGTCGTCGGCGGCAAACGCTTCGACCAGCAGACCGCCGGCGCCGAGTTCGGCGTTGTCGTCCTGCGCCAGCGTCAGCTCGTACAAACGGGTGGCGCTGGAGAACTGCGCCAGCGCCGCGGTGATCCGCTCAATCAACGCCACGCTCATGATTCGGCAGCGGTCTTGACGGTTGCCGGCTGCGCCTTACATTCAGGCTCTTTGCGGGCGGTGGTCGAGCACAAGTGTTCACGGCATTGCGCGGCGCCGGCCTCGTTCATCAGCCTGCATTGCTTGAGCTGGTAAGCCGGCGTCGATGGCGCCTTGCCGGGATTGCCTGACTGAACATGCGCCATCAGCGCGGCCAGCAGCGTGACGTCGCTGTCCTGGGCGGCAGGCTTGGGCTTGCCGCTACCGTCGGCCTTCTTGGCCACTTGCACCGGCTTCCTGGGCTTCTCGGCTTTTTTGTGCTCGGCCAGCTTGACCTTGGCCGGTACAGGCGCAGGTGTTGCGTGCGGCCGCTCCAGCGCGGCGCTGAGCTCGTCATGGTCGTGCGTGGCCGGCGTGTCGTTCAGCAAGTCCTTCAGCGACCGCGTGTTGTCGGCCGGCGGGCTGACGGCGGCGGTATCCTCGACGATGGTCGCCACCGGCGCCGCCGGGGCGGGCGCGCTGACTTCGGCAATCGCCGGCGCAACGGGGACTGCGGCGGAAGGCGGCGTCGCCGGTTCGTCATCGCTGTTCATCCACACCGCCACGCCTATCATCACCGCCAGCGCAACCAGCGCCGCGCCAGCCGCGGCGAGCTCCATCCTGCCGCCTCTCCGTTTCCCCGATGGCGCGGCCGCCGCCGGACGCTTGCCTTCCAGGCCATGCAATATGCCGCCGCGACCGCTGTCGGGCTGCTGCGCCTCGGACAGCAAACTGGGGCGGCCACTGGGCGACGGGCGTTCATCATCACGTTGCAAAATAAGCTCCCTTGTAAATTTCATATTACTTTACGACATTCAAGAAAAACGTGACGCACGGATAGCAAACAGGCTTTTCAATCGTGCGCAGGATTGTCATAACTCTAATATATACTCCAGAGCAATGCTTTTTAGACACTAATATTGGCGCCGGGCGGCGCATCGAGGACGACGTGTTTTTACTGGCTGTATCCCTTTATTTTGTGCTGGCTTGCCTCATCAGCTGGATGGTGTTGTTCCCGTCCGGGCGCGAATTTGTCATCGCCGCGCTGGCCGGCGCCGGCGCGCGCCTGCAGCAGGGCCTGGGCCGGCTGGCGCGGCGCCGCCGGCAGGATCTGGGCGCGTGGACGCAAACGGGGCGCGCCTCGGCGCACGGCCTGCGGGATTTCTTCGCCGAGCATTACGTGCTGTGCCTGGGTGGCTTGGCGCTGCTGTCCGTGCCGCCGATGCTGGCCTTGCTGTTGGCGGGCAAACCGGCGCTGAACGGTTTCGACGCCCCCACCCGCGAGATCAATCCGCAGGTGGCCGGCCTGCTGGAAGGCGAGCAGCTGGTGCCGCCGCCGGCCTTGCCGCCGCTCGTGTTCAGCACCGCCGAGGTACAACTGGCGCGGCCCATGCTGGTCTCGGCCAGTCGCGACTGGGCCTTGCTCGATAGCGCGTATGCGCAGCGCCTGCTGATGGCGTTCCGCATCATGAAGGAGAAATACGGCTACGACATGGCGCTGCTGGAAGGCTACCGCAGCCCCGAGCGCCAGGACACGCTGGCAGCGATGGGCGGCAGCGTCACCAACGCCGCCGCCTTCCAGAGCTGGCACCAATACGGCCTGGCCGCCGACTGCGCGTTCCTGCGCGACGGCAGGCTGGTAATCTCGGAACGCGACCCATGGGCCATGCGCGGCTACCAGCTGTACGGCGAAGTGGCCGAGTCGCTGGGCCTGACCTGGGGCGGCCGCTGGAAGATGATGGATTTCGGGCACACGGAACTGCGCCAGCCCGGCGTGATGAAAAAATAGGAGAGCAGCATGGCAGGACCAGTCATCGTATTAGGCGACAAAACATCCCACAACGGCACCGTGGTCGAGGCATCGCAGATGAGCGACAGCGGCGGCAAGGGCATCGCCCGCGTGGGCGACAAGATCACCTGCCCGCGCCACGGCAACGGCACCATCAGCAGCGGCGATCCGAGCATGCTGGTCGACGGCAAGCCGGTCGCGCGCCACGGCGACAAGACCTCCTGCGGCGCGACGCTGATCGCCGCCCAGCAAGCGACACTGGACCAGGTGTAAGCGATGACCGTGTTGCGCAACCTCGCCCTGACCGGCGTCGCCTTCGGCGGCAGCTGGAGCGGCGCGATCTGGTACTGGCGCGAGACCAACCGCATGCCGGCCACCAGCGAACTGGCGCTCTACATGCTGGTCTTGCCGCTGGCGTTGCTGGCCGCGTGGTGGCTGGGCCGCAAGGCCTGGGCCCGCGTCAGCATGCCCGCTGCGGCTGGATCGGCTGCGGCCGCAGGCGCGGCATCGGCTTCGGCCGCGTCGGACACGCCCGCCCCGCCGCCGCTGGCACCCGCGTTATCCATCGCCGCGACCGCGCTGCGCGCACCGCACGGCGATTCGGTCGACGAACTGCGCGCTGCGCTGGCCGGCAACCGCGCCAGGCCCGGGTTGGATCGCGAACTGTATGACGACGACGGCTACCCGATCATGAGCGCGCGTCTGCCAAATGCCGACGACGCCGCGCTGCGCGACGAATTGAACGAATGGCGCAACTTGCACCGGCTGGGCGATCCGCGCTTCGATGCAGGCCAATGGCGCGCGCTGGCCGCCGCCAGCGCAGTGACAGGCGAACTGGCCGCGCAAGCTTGCGGTCACCAGTTGCTGGCGCCATGGCAGGACCAACAGCAGAAGCGCCAGCAAGGATTGCTGCCGCCCGACGCGGTACCGGCAGCCGCTCCGCCCGTCCTTCAGTTGTTGACAATGTGGCCGCTCGAATGGAAGCCGGAGCAGCGCCACCTCGCGCAGCAATGGCTGCGTTACCTGACGACGCAGGCCGGCTGGCCGCAACAGCTGCTGGCGCCGGAAGCCCAGGACAGCGACGACGCCGGCCAGATGCTGGCAGCCCTGCTGGCACGCTGCGGCGATGCCCGCCATCCCTGCCTGGCGATCGTCATCGCCGCCGGTTCGCACCTGAGCGAGGACGGCGTCAACCGCCTGTCGAGCCAGAACGCGCTGTTCACGTCGGCCCACCCGCAGGGCCTGATCCCCGGCGAAGGCGCGGCAGGCTTGCTGCTGGCCGACGCGGCGTCCGCCCCGATCGACGGCGGCACCGGCGGCAACGTCGGCGGCAGCCTGCTGCAGGCGGTCGGCACCAGCCGCCGCAGCGCTTCCGCCGACGACGTCAAACGCGACACCGACACCAGCCTGGCCGACATCACCGCGCAAGTGCTGCACGACAGCCAGGCCGACGCGGCCACCGTCGCACTGGTCGCCGCCGATACCGGCCACCGCACCAGCCGCGTGACGGAATTGATGCAGGTCGTGACCACGGCCACGCCGCAGCTCGATCCCGGCGCCGACGTCATCGGCATCGGCGCCAGTTGCGGCAGCTGCGGCGCCGTCACCTGGCTGACCGCGCTGGCCGTGGCCGACGCCGAGGTGCGCGACCGCGCCGCGCCCGTCCTCTGCATCAGCAACGAAGATCCCTATCGCCGCTACGCCGCGCTGTTGCGCCCAGCGTTGGCGGCGTGACCACTCACAGCAACCGAGTCCTATCATGATGCAAAAATTCTGGCTATTCCTGACCCAACGCCGCACGCTGATCATCATCGGCTGGCTGGCCTTTGCCGCGCTGCTGTTCATCGCCGCCGCGCTGCTGCAATGGCCCACCGCCCTGCCGTGGATCGTGCTGGCCGTGGCACTGGCCTTCGGTGCCGCCGTCTGGTACTGGCGACGCCGCAAGAGCGAGCGCGCCGCCGGCAAACTGGGCGACATGCTGGAGCAGCAGGCGGCCAAGCCCACCAAGGCCGATCCGGCGCAACGCCAGGAAACCGAAGCGCTGCGCACCCGCATGCTCGATGCGATCAGCACCATCAAGAACTCCAAGCTGGGCCAGACCTCCGGCAACGCCGCGCTGTACGAGCTGCCCTGGTATATGGTGATCGGTAACCCGGCAGCCGGCAAGAGCACGGCCATCGCCAGCTCCGGCCTGCAGTTCCCCTTCGCCGACAGC
Source organism: Duganella sp. LjRoot269 (assembly GCF_964254095.1). Lineage (NCBI taxonomy): Bacteria > Pseudomonadati > Pseudomonadota > Betaproteobacteria > Burkholderiales > Oxalobacteraceae > Duganella > Duganella sp. LjRoot269. The sequence continues at coordinate 4,484,232 of NZ_CAXUSL020000001.1, forward strand.
AAAATCGTCCAGGGCGTGGGCGGCACCCGCAACTGCGACTGGTTCTTCACCACCGACGGCATCCTGCTCGACACGGCGGGCCGCTACTCGGTGGTCGACGAAGACCGCGGCGAGTGGTTCGGCTTCCTCGACCTGCTGAAAAAATATCGCAAGAAGGCGCCGATCAACGGCATCATCATCGCCGTCAGCGTGGCCGAGCTGACGCGCAACCGTCCGGAATTCGCCATCAATCTGGCCAAGAACCTGCGCCAGCGCGTGCAGGAACTGACCGAACGGCTGGCGGTGCATGCGCCGGTGTATGTGGTGTTCACCAAGGCCGACCTGATCACAGGCTTCAACGAATTCTTCCAGGACAGCGAACGCGGTGAACGCGACAAAGTATGGGGCGCCACCCTGCCCTACAGCCGCAACACCAGCAGCGAGCAGGTGCTGGACCAATTCGACGCCCGCTTCGAGGAATTGTACGAAGGCCTGAAAGACCAGAGCGCCGCCAACATGGCCTTGCAGTGGCGCGAACGCATGCCGCCCGGCGTGTTCACCTTCCCGCTGGAGTTCAATTCGATCAAGGCGCCGCTGCGCACCTTCATCGCCACGCTGTTCGAGGAAAACCCGTTCCAGTTCAAGCCCGTGTTCCGCGGCTTCTACTTCACCAGCGCCCTGCAGGAAGGCGAGTCGGTGTCCGCCTCGTCGCAGCGCGTGGCGCAGCGCTTCGACCTGCAACTGAAGCCGGCCGACCAGGAAGCGACGCACCAGCAGCAAGGCTACTTCCTGCTCAACCTGTTCCGCCGCGTGATCTTCGCCGACAAGGACCTGGTGGCGCAATACGCCAGTCCGGCCAAGATCCGCGTGCGCTACGCCGCCTTCTTCGGCGCCACCGCGCTGGCCGGCCTGGCGCTGGCCGGCTGGAGCTGGTCGTACATGAACAACCGCCAGCTGGTGGCCAATGTGCAGGCGGACCTGGACCAGGCCATCAAGGTGCAGGAAAAATCCATGGACCTGCAATCGCGCTTCACCGCGCTGGAGATCCTGCAGGACCGCATCGAACAGCTGGACAAGCATGAGGAAAGCCGGCCGCTGTCGCTCAGCCTGGGCCTGTACCAGGGCACGCTGCTCGACCGCAAGCTGCGCGAGGAATACTTCAACGGCGTGCGCGAGATCATGCTCAAGCCGGTCGGCCAGTCGCTGGAAGCCTTCCTCGCGGAAGTCAACAGCGGCGCGGCCCAGCTGCAGCCGATGAACAAGCCGGTGACGGTAGCCGGCAGCTCCGGCAACTCGGCGCCACCCAACGCCACCCAGGCCGAGGCGGCCGCCGCCATCAACAGCGGCGCGCAGCAGTTCAAGGACGCCTCCCCGGCCAACGCGGAAGACGCCTACAATGCGCTGAAGACCTACCTGATGCTGGGCGATAAATCGCGCGCCGAAGCCGGCCACCTGAACGACCAGCTGACGCGTTTCTGGCGCGTGTGGCTGGACACCAATCGCGGCAGCATGTCGCGCGAGCAGATGATACGCAGCGCCGAGCGCATGATCTCGTTCTATCTGTCGCAAATCAACGATACGTCGTGGCCGAAGATCGACACCCGCCTGGCGCTGGTCGACCAGACCCGCGACAACCTGCGCCGCGTGGTGCGCGGCATGCCGGCGCGCGAACGCGTCTACGCCGACGTCAAGGCCCGCGCCGCCACCCGCTTCCCGGCGGTGACGGTGGCCTCCATCGTCGGCGAACAGGACAAGGAACTGGTCCTGGGCAGCTACGCCGTGCCGGGCAGCTTTACCCGCCAGGCCTGGCAGGGCTTCGTGCAGGACGCCTTCCGCGAGGCGGCCAACCGCGAACTGCAAAGCGCCGACTGGGTGCTGAAAACCTCGTCCCGCGACGACCTGACGCTCGAAGGCAGCCCGGAACAAATCCAGAAATCGCTGGTGGAGCTGTACAAGAACGACTATGCCCGCGAATGGCAGAAGTTCGTCCAGGGCGTCACGATCAAGGACCTGAACAACTTCGACCAGGCCGCCGGCGCCATGAACCGCCTGGGCGATCCGCAAACCTCGCCCATGAACAAGCTGATGAACACCGTCTACGAGCAGACCTCGTGGGACAACCCGTCGCTGCTGGACGCAGGCCTGCAACGCGCGCAACGCGGCGTGGCCGGCTGGTTCAAGGAGACCATCCTGCGCCAGAAGCCGTCGCAGCTCAACGTCAACCTCAACAACACCGGCAACGTGCAGAACGCCGCCCTGCCGCTCGGTCCCGTGGGCCGCGAGTTCTCCGGCGTGGCGCGCATGGTGGTGGCCAAGGACAAGGATGCGTCGCTGATGCGCGGCTACATGGAGCAGTTGTCCAAGCTGCGCGGGCGCTTCAACCAGATCAAGAACCAGGGCGACCCCGGACCAGGCGCCAAGCAGCTGATGCAGCAGACGCTGGACGGCAGCGGCTCGGAACTGGCCGACGCCCTCAAATACGTCGACGAGCAGATGCTGACCGGGATGACCGATGCGCAGAAAACCGCGATCCGTCCGCTGCTGGTGCGTCCGCTGATGCAAACCTTTGCCGTCATCGTGCAGCCCACCGAGGCCGAGATCAACAAGGTGTGGGCGGCGCAGGTCGTGCAGCCGTTCCGCCAGACGCTGGCGCTCAAGTACCCGTTCGCCACCGAATCGCGCGCCGAAGCGAGCAACGCCGAAATCGCCGTGGTGTTCGGGCCGGACGGCGCCATCGCCAAGTTTTTCAACACCACCATCGGGCCGCTGGTGGTACGGCGCGGCGACACGCTCAGCGCCAAGACCTGGGCCAACATGGGCATCAACCTGGCGCCGCCGGTGGTGGCCAGCTTCCCCGGCTGGATAGCGCCGCTGGCCGCCAACGGCGTCGCCAACGCGGCCGCATCGAGCGGCGGCGAAGCGCAGACCAACTTCGACCTTCAGGCGCTGGGCGGCGTCAGCGCCACCGAGTTCACCATCGAGATCGACGGCCAGGCGCTGCGCTGGCGCGGCCAGCCGCAGCCTTGGGTGCACATGGTCTGGCCGAATCCGCAGGGCGTGCCGGGCGCGCGCGTCACCGCCATCACGCCGGAAGGCCGCAGCGTGGTGCTGTTTAACGAGACCGGGCATTTCGGCCTGAAGAAAATGGTCGATGCCGCCAAGCGCAAGCGCAAGGACAACGGCGTATTCGAACTGACCTGGGACAATGCCGGCGTGGCCGTCACCGCCAACCTGAAAATCGTCGGCACAGCGCCGGCGCCAGCGGCACCGGCTGCGGTGCCGCAGTCGGCAGGCTTCAAGCGCCTGCGCCTGCCGGACACGCTGACCGCCGCCGCACCGGTGGCGCCACTGGCTCCGCCGGCGCCATCGGCGCCGTCGCCGGCCACGCCGGTGCCAGCACCCGCATCTGCCCCAGTCCCGGCGCCGGCCACCGCGCCGGCGCCAGCGCCGGTCGGCGTGATCCGCACCGCGGGAGCACAGCCATGAGCCGCGGCGCCACCACCGCCAACATCGGCTACTTCGGCAAGGTGCCCGGACGCGGCGATTTCGTCAAAGGCGGCGACAGCCCGGCTTTGATCAAGGTGCTGGACGACTGGCTGGCCCAGGCCATGGACCTGATGAGCGCAGACGCGCGCTGGAAACTCAACTACGACGCCGTCGCACCGCTGCACTTCGCCTTCGTCGGCCCGCGCCGGCGCCACGCGATCGCCGGCCACATCGTCGCCAGCAGCGACCAGTCGCAGCGCCGATTCCCCTTCCTGATGACCAGCAGCGTCGAGGTGGCGGATCCCGCCGCTTTCGTCGCGACTTCGCCGCTGGTGTTCAACCGGCTGTGGACGCGGCTGGCGGCGCTGAGCAGCGGCGTGGTCAACGCCGGCGACCCCACCGTGCCGCTGCAGCTGGCGGCCAGCGAGGCGGTCGAGCTGGATCTGCGCGGCGCCGCCTACCAGGCCAGCTTCGACGACTTCCTCGAACTGCAGACCGTGGGCGGACTCGATATGCTGCTGGCGGAAGCGGGCTTTCGCGGCTCGGCGCGCCAGGTGCTGCTGGCCCTGGGCATGCTGCTGCAGCCGGTGCTGGCCAGCGGTTCCAGCCGCCTGGACAAAACCCTGCTGCTGCCGCTGCCGAGGGATCCGATGTACCGCAACCTGGTGGCGGCGTTCTGGATGCATCTGATCACGCCGTTCCTGGCGCGCGCCGATTTCGAACTGGCGCTGTTCCTCACCCGCCTGCGCGAGCAGTCGGTGCTGCTGGTCGGCTTCAGCGGTGCGTCGCCGCAAACGCTGCACGGCATCATGGATCCGCAGGCCGCGCGCGAACGGCAGATCGCCTTCGAGGAACTGGAATGGGTCGAGGAGCAGGCCGACAGCGACTACGGCGTCAAGAAGCTCTCCACCTATCTGTCGCAACCTTCCCTGTCACTCAAGTCCGCGCTGGAATCCGTCAGCGCGGCGTTTATCGGAACCTGAATCATGCGCACTCTCCTTTTCAGCATGCTGCTGTTGTCCACCGGCGCCGCGTTCGCGCAGGCCGCCGCGCCGCAGCCTGGCCAGGTGCTGGCCAGCGGCACCTTGCCCGATGAAGCCAGCAAGGCGGCGGTGCTGGCCAAACTGCGCGAGGTGTACGGCGCCGACAAGGTGGTCGACCAGATCTCCATCGACAAGGTCTCCACGCCCGCCAACTGGAACAACTACGTGCAAAAGCTGATCACCGCCGACCTGAAACAGATCGGCCGCGGCCAGTTGAAGATCGACGGCAGCACCGTCAGCCTGCGCGGCGAAGTGGGCAACGAGGCCGTCCGCCAGCGCATCGCCAGCAATATCGCCACCAGTCTGAATCCGACCTATACCGTCAACAACGGCCTGCGCGTATCGGCGGCCGACCAGGGCGTGCTCGATAGCGCACTGGCCAACCGCATCGTCGAATTCGAAAGCGGCAAGGCGGAGCTGACGCCAGCCGGCCGCGCCATCCTCGACGAGATGGTGGCCGCGCTGCGCAAGCTCAAGGACCGCAAGGTCGAGATCATCGGCCACACCGACAGCGCCGGCCTGCGCGCCACCAACCAGGGCCTGAGCCAGGCGCGCGCCGAGGCGGTGAAGGCTTACCTGTCGGGCCACGGCATCAACGGCGACCTGCTGACCGCCAGCGGTCAGGGACCGGACCGTCCCGTCGCCAGCAACGACACCACCGAAGGCCGCGCGCGCAACCGCCGCATTGAATTTCGCATGGCGCAATAAACCCAAGAGGACACGATGTATTCCGCACAAGAGCTGCTGCAACCTATCAACGACACCCAGCCCGCCGGCGCCGACCTGACGTTTTCCCCGGAACTGGACGCCATCGCGCAGGCGCGAAAATTCGACGATCCGTCGCTGGACCAGGGCGAATGGGTCACCGAACTGAAAGAGGCTGACTGGCCGCTGGTGGTCGACCGCTGCGCCCACCTGCTTAAAAATACCAGCAAGGACCTGCGGCTGGCCGTCTGGCTGACCGAGGCCGGCGCGCGTGTCCACCAGCTGCGCGGACTGGGCGAAGGCTATCTGCTGCTGGCCGGCCTATGCGATCAATACTGGGACCAGGGCTTGTATCCGGAAGCCGAGAATGGCGACAACGACCAGCGCGTCGGCAACCTTGGCTGGATACTGGCCCGCACGCCGGCGCTGGTGCGCGAGATCGGCCTGACCGAAAACGGCGACTATTCCACCCTCGATTTCGAGCAGGCCCGCAAGCGCGCGGCCAGCAACGACGAGGCGCTGCAAAACCGCGCGCCCAAGCTGGCAGATATTGAAGCGGCCAGGCGCAACAACTCGGCGCAATTTGCCGCCAGCTTCCTCGCCGACGCGCACTTCTGCGTCGAGGCGCTGGAGCAGCTGGAACGCGTGGCCGATGCAAAACTCGGCAACGACAGCCCGGGGTTTTCCTCCGCCCGCGACGCGGTGAAGGCGATGCTGCATGCGATGCCGGCGCCGGCCAATGCGGTATCCGGGAACGGCACGCAGCCTGCCGCGCCGGGCGGTCCAGTGGTTTTGCCCGGCATGCCGATGCCGGAATCAGGCAACGAATACGTCCAGGCCCCCACCGCACCCGGCGTCATCGCCAACCGCGCGCAGGCGGTGGCTTTGCTGCGCGCCGTGGCGGAGTTCTTCCGCCGCACCGAGCCGCATAGCCCCTCGTCCTACTACGCCGACAAGGCGGCGGCGGCCGGCGAACAGGACCTGCACACCTGGCTGCGCACTGTGGTGAAGGACCAGGCGTCACTGGCCCACATTGAAGAGCTGCTGGGTGTCCAGCCGCCGAACTGAAAAAATCCGGGGCCGCCTTAACGGCCCCGGCACGGTCATTCGCCGACCAGCTGCACCGCATCGACCTTTTTGTAGCCGCGCTGGATATTGTTGGCGATGGTGATCTTGACGCCTTTGACCTTGTAGGCGGTCTTGTCGAAGGTCCGCACGAACCAGGTGCGGTTGCCGCGCCGGTCCTGCTTCACGTCGCTGATGCCGGACCATACGGTGTTCCACTTGCCGTCCGTGTCCTGCAACTCCACCTTGTTGATCGCCTCTACGCCGTCGCCGCCCGGGACGATGACGCGGACCTCGGTCGCGTTGACCGGCTTGGCGTAGCCCAGCTCCAGCCAGTCGAAGCCCTTGTCCTGGTTGTTGTTGCTCCAATCGTTGTCATCCGATGGACCGGCGGCGTTCTTTGCCATATTGACCGGCGAAGGCTCCCTGCCATTGTCGTCGCCGAAGGTCGAACTGGCCTTTGCCGTCGCGGCCCACTGCCCCTTCGGATCGTTCAGGTACTTGTCCTCCATGGTGCCGTAGTCCAGCAAGGCCTGTTTCCTGGCCAGTTCTTCCTGCTCTGCGGTCGGAGCCGCGGCTGCCGGCGCCGCTGCTGCAGGCGCTGGCGCGGGGGCTGCCGCCGGCGCCGGCGCGGCGGCTGGTGCCTCCTCCTGCTTGTCCTTCTTCTGGCACGCCGTCAGTATCAGCGTGGACATCAATACTGCGATGGTAACTTGGCGTTTCATGGCAATTCTCCTTATTTGACTGTGTATTTGAATTGACCCTGCTTGTTGGCGCTGACCTTGATCTTCGCGATCGCGGCGCCTTCCGCCATACGAGCCAGCACCGATTCCGCGATCTCAGGCAGCAGCGTGCCATTGAGGATGTTGTCCACATTGCGCGCGCCGGAGTCGACCTCCGTGCAGCGCGCCAGCACCGCCTCCACCAGCGCCTCGTCGTAGCTGAACTCCGCCTTGTGGTTGGCGGCGATGCGGCGCTCGATCCTGCCCAGTTTGAGCTTGATGATATCGACCAGCACATCGTCCGCGATCGGATAGTATGGAATCACCTTCAGGCGCCCCAGGAACGCGGGCTTGAACTGCTTCATCAGCTGCGGGCGTATCAGCTGCTCCAGCTCCTCCACCGACGGCAGTTCCTCTTGCGGCTTGTTCAGACAAGCCTGCATCATCGCCGCCGACGCCACGTTCGACGTCAGGATGATGATCGTGTTCTTGAAGTCGATCTCGCGGCCTTCGGCATCGTCCAGCACACCCTTGTCGAACACCTGGAAGAACAGCTCCAGCACATCCGGGTGGGCTTTTTCCACTTCGTCCAGCAACACCACGCTGTAGGGATTGCGGCGCACGGCCTCGGTCAGCACGCCGCCCTCGCCGTAGCCCACATAACCGGGCGGCGAACCTTTCAGGCCGGAGACGCTGTGCGCTTCCTGGTATTCGCTCATGTTGATGGTGATGAGCTTGCGCTCGCCGCCGTACAGCACATCGGCCAGCGCCAGCGCGGTTTCCGTCTTGCCGATGCCGGACGGGCCGACAAACAGGAACACGCCCTTCGGCTTGTTCGGATCGTCCAGGTTGGCGCGCGAGGTGCGCACCCGCTGCGCCACCGCCTCGATCGCATGCGGCTGGCCCAGCACGCGCTGCTCCAGCATTTCCTTCAGGCGCAACACGGTCTTGATCTCGTCCTTGACCATTTTCCCGAGCGGGATGCCGGTCCAGCCGGCGACGATTTCCGCCACCACGTGACCGTCGACCTGCACCGGCACCATCGGCGTTTCGCCTTGCAGCTCGCGCAATTCCGCCACCATCGCCTGGATATCGCGCCCCTGGCCGCCACTATCGCCCGCCTGTGCGGACGCCTCGACGCGCGCGGCGATGATCTTCGCGCTCAACGCCTTTTCCTTTTCCCATCGTTCGGACAGGGTCTTGTGCTGCGCATCGGCTGCGGCGCGGGTCTCGCGCAACTCCTGCAGACGCGCCTTCTGTGCGGCGCCGCCTTCGGCCTGCTCGCGTTCCAGCGAGCTGGCCTCGACGTCGATGCGCTCTATCTGCCGCGCCAGTTGTTCGATGCGGGCCGGCGTCGCGTTCTGGCCCAGCGCCACCTTGGCGCAGGCGGTGTCTAATACGCTGATGGCCTTGTCCGGCAGCTGGCGGCCCATGATGTAGCGATGCGACAGCCGCACCGCCTCGGTGATCGCCTCGTCGTACACGCGCACGCCGAAGTGCTTCTCCATCAGCGGCGCCATGCCGCGCAACATGGCGCAGGCCAGTTCCTCGCTCGGCTCCTCCACCTTGACCACCTGGAAGCGCCGCGCCAGCGCGGCATCCTTCTCGAAATACTTCTTGTACTCGCCCCAGGTGGTGGCGGCGATGGTGCGCAGTTCGCCCCGCGCCAGCGCAGGCTTGAGCAGGTTGGCCGCGTCGTTCTGGCCGGCCTGTCCGCCGGCGCCGATCATCGTATGCGCCTCGTCGATGAACAGGATGATGGCGTGCGGGCTTTTCTTCACTTCGTCGATGACGTTCTTCAGGCGGTTCTCGAACTCGCCCTTGACGCTGGCGCCGGCCTGCAGCAGGCCCATGTCCAGCGTGTGGATCTCCACGCATTTCAGCACGTCCGGCACGTCGTCCTGCGCGATGCGCAGCGCCAGTCCTTCCACCACGGCGGTCTTGCCGACGCCGGCCTCGCCGGTCAGGATGGGATTGTTCTGGCGCCGGCGCATCAGGATGTCGATGGCCTGGCGGATTTCCTGGTCGCGGCCGATCACCGGATCGACCTTGCCTTCGCGCGCGCGCTGCGTCAGGTTGGTGGTGAACTGGTCCAGCGCCGGCGTCTTGCCTGGTGCGCGCGCGGCCAGTTCGCCGACCGGATCGCCGCCCTCGTCCGGCTGCGATGCGGACGATGCCAGCGGTGCTTCGTCGGAACCGGCGGTGATCTTGTCGAGATTGTGCTTGATCTGTTCCACGTCGAAGCGGCTAAACAGCTTGGAACTGCGCGCCGCCAGCTGCGCCAGTTCCGGCTCGGTCAGCATCGCCTGCAGCAGGTGGCCGCTGCGGATACGCGCCTGCGGGTTGTCCTGCAAATCCAGCGACGCGATCAGCCAGGCGTTCTCGAACAGCTTGGGCAGGCGCGGCGAAAACACCGGCGTGCGCGCGTTGCCGGTCTTGAAGCGTCCGACCTCCGCCCGCAAGTCCGCTTCCAGCTGGCCGATGCTGATGTCGCTGTGGCGGGCGATCAGCGCCACGTCGCTGGCCGGCTGCTCCAGCAGCGCCAGGAACAGATGCTCGATATCGACCTCGTAATGGCCCAGCGACATGCACAGGCTGGCCGCGCGCGTGGCCGCGGTGCGGCTGGTATCGTTGAGTTTTCCGATCAGCGTTTTCAGGTTGGTGCTCATGTTGTTGTCCTTTTTATGATGTCATTGCGTGTATTTCATACCGCACGTCGCCGCGGTCGTGCTGCTGCGCCTCCGTGACCAGGAAGCTGTCCCAGCCCAGGCGTCCACCGCTGCCCTGCTCGTCCAGGCGCGCACCTTCGACGTCTTCGGCGCGCAGCACCAGCTGCACCTCGTATTCCAGCGTCAGGCCGGTGAACATGGTCAGCATGCTCTCCAGCGCAAGCGCCGCCTTGGCGCCGGGCAGGAAGGATTCGTAGCCTTCCCGGTCCAGCGGACCGATCACCAGGCGCAGGCGCAGGTCGCGCTGCCATACGCGCTCGCCCGCCATCGCGCCGCCGCCCAGCACGGCGTTGGCCATGCCCAGCGTGGTCTGCTGGCTGCCCGGCACGTCGTACCAGCAGCCGATGAATTGTTCGGCGCGCACCGGCTGACGGAAGTACTCCGACAGCACGCGCGCGATCTGCACTGCCGATGCCGGACGCTGGCGCATCGCCGTGGCGAAATAAGCCACCGACTCATCGAGCACGCCGTTGCCGTCGTCCGACAGCCGCTGTCGCAGCGACGGCTGGTGCATGCCGGCCAAGGACAGCAGCAGCGGCAGGAAGCCATCCTTGCCGTCGATCTGGTACTTCAGTTCCAGCCGGTACTTGCGCCACGCTTCATAGAACAGCGCCAGCGCGCGGCTGGAAAAGGTGTCGAGAAAGGCGCGCGGGCCGTCGTCCTTCTGGTACAGCGCATGCGCGGCGATCCGTTCGGTGTAGTGCGCCGGCAGCGTGCCGCTGGTGCCCAGGAAGCCCATGAAGGCCGGGGTGATGCGGATGTAGCGCAGTTGCGCCGACTGCAGCGCCGCGCCCAGGCTGGACGCATCGATCGACAGGTCGCGCGGTTCCGGCTGCAGCGACTCCAGCTGGCTGGCCGGAAAGCTGAGCGAAGTCGAATTCTGGAAGCGCAGGAAGTTCGCCACCGCGCCCTCCTGCGGCGCCCCGTTCCGCTTGAGCCATAGCTCCAGCAGGCGCACCGCCTGGAAGTATTCGAACCGCTGCGGCTGCGCGAACAGCCGCTCGATTACAGCAGGCTCAAATCGCCGCTTCGTGGCAGGCATCGCAGCAGTTCCTCTCCATTTTTATCCGACTTGATGACCAGCTGCGCGAAACTGTTGGCGTGCACGTACAGGCCGAGGAAGCGCTCGACAATCTGCGCGAACGCGTGGATGCCGCTGCCGACAAAGGCTTCCTCGTCCACCGTCAGCGTGACTTCGATGCCGCGCACCAGGCAGGCGAACGGGTTCCCCGGCAGCCAGGTATTGGCCGCCTTGTGCGAGACGGCGACGATGCCGCCGATCTGCCGCTGCGACGACGGTGAGCGCGGCAGGTCGTACAGCGTCAGCATCTCGCGGAAGGCGTCCAGACCGCCGCCGGTCAGCGACAGGTGGTTCAGCGACAAATGGGAGATCAGGCGCCAGTGCGCGCCGCGTCCGCGTTCGAAGCGGTACGACGGCGTCGGCTTGCGCAGGAAGCTGATCGCGCGCACGCTCGATCCGCCTTCCAGGAACAGGTCGCCGCCGCGCATGCCATAGCTCAGCGAGGCCGGCAAGTCGCGGTTGGTGCAGCTCAGCTCCAGGCTCAGGGTGTCGGTTTCCACCTCGGCCGGATCGAAGTCGATGTCGACGATGGAGATCTGCGTTTCATAGCCGGGACTCTTGCCGGCGATGTCCTCGTCGCGCCGGGCCACCCAGTAGTGGCCGTTCTTTTCCGGCGTCTGGCCGTGGCGCAGCGAATAGAACGGCCGGAACTCCTGCACCGACTCGCCCTGCGGCGTCTGCCGCACCAGCTTGACCGACTCGATGGCCTGCACCTCATAGGCGAAGGCGCGGCGCGCATCGGCCAGCACCGGGTAGCTGGCCGACGCATGCGTCAGCCGTATCGGTTCGCCGCGCTGGCGGAACAGGTTGACCACCGGCGTGCAGCCCAGCAGCACGTTGTTGGTCGACAGCGTCGACAGCATGCGCGCCAGGTTGGAATCGGTGCGCATGCCCGACAGCGCCAGGTGCAGCGTGACCGACTTGCAGCCGGCCGGCAGCACGCCGGCGATTGCGTGTAGGTCGATGTCGAAGAAGTTGAATTTTTCGGGGAAGCAGAAATACTCGGTCAGCAGCCGGTAGGCGGTATGCGAACGCGCGGAAAAATCGATCAGCGATTCGTCCTCGCTGAAGCCGGCCGGCGACACCGGCACCTTGTGCAGCGGCGTCCAGCGGCCATTGCCGTCCGCTTCGGCGTAGGCCGCCACCACGCGGGTGAACAGCGCGTCGCGCAGCGCGGCGCAGAACGACGGCTCGCCGTCGATGAACACGCGCAGCCGGCCCAGGCCCAGCTGCGCCAGCGTGACCTGCTCGGCGGTGCTGGACAAGGTCAGGCTGATGCTGGAGGTGGCCTGCTGCGGCGGCCGCAGCGCTTCCGGCGCGGCGATGATGGCGGCGAAGTGGGCGGCCGTCAGCGCCAGCGGCGCCACGGTGACCGGATATGCGGTGCGGAAGGTGCAGGTGGCGCCGCGCACGGGCCGCGTGGTCAGCTGCGTGCCGCGCGGGATCTCGCTGGCGGTGGTCAGCTGCGCGGCGGCGCCGCTGAAGTCCATGCGCGCGATCGAACACGAGGGAAACGGCCGCAGGTAATGCGGATACAGCACCTCGAACAGTGCTTCGGTAAATTCAGGGTAGTCGTCGTCGAGCCGCTTGGCGATGCGCGAATTGAGCAGCGCGAACGATTCGATCATGCGTTCGATGTGCGGGTCCTCGCACACCTCGCCGGCGATCAGCAGACGGCCGGCGATCTTCGGGTAGCGTTCGGAGAATTCGCGCGAATAGCGGCGCAGGAATCCCAGCTCCCGTTCGTAATACGGTAATAATTGTTCCAATCTCAGGCTCCCAGCGGTGTCGGGCTCACGCGGCGCGCTTTGCTGATGGTGTAATGCAGGCTTGAGGGCTGCAGGACGGCGTCGAAGTTAACAGGTTCGTGCGCGCTGTGGACCACCAGCAGCGCGGTAATGGAGAAATTCAGCCGGTTGACGGCATCCGCCCGCAACTCCAGCGACGCCTGCACATTGCGCAGCCGCGGCTCGTGGCGGGCGATCGCCCTTTCCAGGCTGCGGCAGATGAAAGCGCGATCGTCCGTGCTCGACAGCGACAGGCCCGCAAAATCGTTTAGGCCGTAGGTCGCGATCGAGCGGCCGCATTCGGGAAAGCGTTTAAGGAGATCCTCCGGGATGACGGCCCGGGTGTTCAGCAGCGCTTCGAGATCGCGCGCCACCGAATCCTTGAGGTCCTCGATCGACTGTCGCGGCACGGTGCCGCTGGCGTTGCCGTTGAGCGGCGCGTCCATCAGGCGATCGAACAAACCCGGAGTAAATCCTTTCATTCCAGCTTAAGCAGTCTTGTTGGCCGACAGGTCCCAACCGCCGGAGGTGTTACCACCGGAGCCGCCGCCGACTTTTTGCTGGGTGTACTTCCACTTGACCTTGGAGTACTTCAGCGCCAGGTCTTCGGTCAGGATATTGCCTGGTGCGACAGCAGGCGATACGCTGGAGATCAGCACATTTTCCAGTTCGATCTCGAAGTACTTGACGCGGTCGCCCTGGCCGTCGGCGCGCAGGAATTCCAGCTTTGCCTTTGCCAGGGTTTTACCCGACGAGCAGTTTTGCAGCAGCAGCGGCGTGGCCAGGTCGGCCAGCTTGCTGATGACGATGTCCTTGTGCTCGGTGCGCTCGGCGGTGTGGCCGCCGCCGGTGGAGGCCGTAGCCGATTTCGGTTGCAGCACTTCCCACTGGACCGATTGGCACTCGATCCAATCCTTGTGGGTGGTGTCGGCCGATTCGCCTTTGATCCCGTCGATTTGCAGGTAAACGTCGATAGCCATAGTAATCCTTTCAATGAGTTGATGTTATTGCGAGATGCAATGACTTAGTTTTTGGTCGATGCCGGGAGCTCCGCGACCAAACGGAGGGAAACAGACAATTCGTCGAGCTGGAAGTGCGGGCGCAGGAACGACACGGCGCGGTACACGCCGGGACGTCCCGGCACTTCCGACACCTGCACCGAGGCTTCGCGCAGCGGGAACTGGGCCTTCTGTTCCTGGCTGGCGTTATCGTCCAGCAGCACGTACTGGGTCAGCCAGCGGTTGAGGAAGTCCTCGACGTTGGATGCGGCGGCAAAGCTGCCGATTTTGTCGCGCATCATGGCCTTCATGTAGTGGGCGATGCGCGATACCGCGAAGATGTATTGCAGCTGCGCCGACAGCACCGCATTGGCGTTGGCGGCGTCGCTGGAGTATTTCTTGGCCTTCTGCGCCGACTGCGCGCCGAAGAAGGCGGCGTAGTCGGTGTTCTTGCAGTGGACCAGCGAGATGAAACCGAGGTCGCTCAATTCCTTCTCGCGGCGGTCGGTGATGGCGATCTCGGTCGGGCACTTGAGCGCCACTTCGCCTTCGTCGGTCTTGAAGGTGTGGGTCGGCAGGTCTTCCACCAGGCCGCCGCCCTCGACGCCGCGGATCGCCGCGCACCAGCCGAAGTCCTCGAAGGCCGCGGTCAGCTTGGTGCCGAAGGCGTAGGCGGCGTTACACCACAGGTATTTCTGGTGGTCGGTGCCGTCGACGTCCTCGACGAAGTTGAAGCCTTCGACGGTGGCGCCGTCGGCCGGGTTGAACGGCAGGCGGCCCAGGAAGCGCGGCAGCGTCAGGCCGACGTAGCGCGAGTCCTCGGATTCGCGGAACGACTTCCACTTCGCGTATTCGACGGTGTCGAACACTTTCGACAGGTCGCGCGGCTTGCCCAGCTCGCTGTAGCTCTCCAGCCCGAACAGCTCGGGCGAGGCGGCGGAAATGAACGGCGCGTGCGCGGCGGCGGCCACGTGCGACATCTGCTCGACGAAGTACATGTCTTCCGGCTGGCGGGTGATCTCGAAATCGCCGATCAGGGCGCCGAACGGCGCGCCGCCGAAGGTGCCGAATTCCTCTTCGTAGACCTTGCGGAACATGGTGCTCTGGTCGAATTCCAGCGCGCTCTGGAAGTCCTTGACCAGCTCCTTCTTGGTCGCGTTGAGCATCTTGATCTTCAGGTTCTGGCCGGTGGCGGTGTGCTTGACCAGGTAGTTCAAGCCGGTCCAGCTGCTTTCCAGCTTCTGGAATTCCGGCGCGTGCATCACGGCCGACAGCTGCGCCGAGATCAGGCGGTCCAGCTCCGCCACGCGGGCGTCGATGGTGGCGGCCAGGTTGTCGGACACCACGACGGTGCCGTCCATCACCTGGCTGACCAGTTCCGAGATCAGGTCCTTGGCGCGCGCGTGCTCGACGCTGGACTTGGCGACCTTGCTCTGCTCGACGATCTGGTCCAGCAGCGCCATTTCCGTGGTGGCGGGCGCGCCGCCCGGGGTCAGTTGTGCGGACATGTCAGTCCTCCTTCTTGTCGGTTTGTTGACCCAGCAGAGCCAGCTTCTCGGTGCTGTGCAGGACGTCGTTGAGGATGTCTTCCAGCTTGTCGTTGCCGGCCAGCTTGTTGCGCAGGTCCGCCAGCTTGGTGCGCGCCTCCAGCAGCTTGCGCAGCGGGTCCACCTGCCGCACCACCGACTCCGGACGGAAGTCGTCCATCGATTTGAATTTGAGGTCGACGGCGAACTCGCCGCCTTCGCCGCTCAGCTCATTCTTGACGCGGTAGGCCGCGCGCGGCTCCACGCCCTTCAGCACTTCGTCGAAGTTGTCGCGGTCGATGTTGACGAACTTGCGCTCCTTCAGCCGTTTCTGCTCGACTTCCGAATTGCCGCCGAAATCGCCGACCACGCCCATCACGAACGGCAGCTCCTTGTTCTCGATGGCGTCGCCGATTTCAACGTCGTAGGTCATTTGCACCCGTGGCGGGCGGATTTTTTGCAGCTTCTTCTGCACACTTACGCTTTTGGACATGAGATTCCCCTCTTCGATTATTTCAAGGCGCCGAACGGATCGGCGCTGGCCTCGTCTTGCTGCTTGGCGCGGCCTTTCTTGGCGGCCGCCTTGCCGCGCGCCGGCGCGGCGGCCTGTTGCACAGGAGCCGGCGCCGGCGGCACCAGCACGTTCTCGCCCAGGCTCTCGCGCAGCAGCTTGGCCAGGTCCTGCGATTCGGTGCGGATCGAGCCGGACAGGTTGTTCTGGCGGCTCAGGTCGGACAGCGAGCGCGTCGACAGGCGCAGTCCGCTGATGGCGATGATGCTGTTGGCCAGCGTGTCGTTGGGGTCGCGCACCAGCACTTCCTCGGCGTTGATGATGGCGTCGCCGTACTGGCCGGCCTCGTAGCGGGTCTGCGCGATGCTCAGCCAAGGCGATTTATCGGCCGGATAGGCGACCGCCGCTTGTTTCCATAGGGCAACAGCCTGCTCCTTCTGGCCCGCGCTGGAGGCGGCGCCGGCTTGCGCCAGCATCGATTGAAGCGCCGGCTTGGCCGCCGCCTGCGGCGCCACCGGGGCGGTGGTACAGGCGCTCAGCGCCGCCACGCAGACGACGGCGCCAGCCAGCTGGCCGATGCGGCGGAGGGTATGTTGGGTTGTCATGCTAGCCTCAAATTCGATATCAAAAAACAATATTTAATTAACAATTTCTGCAACTGGCGCCACGTTATCAGAAATTTATTATTGACCGCGTTCAATTGAATTCAACCGTGCGCACGGTACAAACACAGCCGTGCGCCTCTTTAAAAAAAGAAATGTTATTGTTCTGCTACTTTACAAATAACAAATATGTAGCAGACCGAAAAAAAGGACGCGCCATAGCATGAGCAGCAAAATTCTCTGGGGCGAGGGACTGTTCCTTCGGCCCCAACACTTCCAGCAGCAGGACCGCTACCACGAGCAGCGGCTGCTGCAGAGCGTGCAAGCGCTGCATCCCTACGCCTGGGGCGTCAACCAGCTGCAGATCGACCGCGACGCGCTGGCCAACAACAGCCTGCGCCTGCTGGAACTGTCGCTGCGCTTCCAGGATGGCGAGTTCTACGACGCGCCCGGCGCCGACGACCTGCCCGACGCGGTCGACCTGGGCCAGCTGCAGCAGTCGCAGCAGACCATCACCTATTACGCCGCCCTGCCCGCCTTCAAGTCCTTTGGCGGCAATTTCGGCGACGGCAGCGAGCGTGCGGCCGGCACCGGCGCCAGCGCGGTGCGCTACCAGCAGCACAACGCCGACACGCCGGACCTGTACACGCACGCCGCGCCGGCCCAGCTGAGCTACCTGAAGAAGACGCTGCGCCTGGTGTCGGAATTCGAGCCGCGCGACTCGTACACCCACTTCCCGCTGCTGCGCCTGCGCCGCGCGGCCACCGGCGGCTTCGAGCTGGACGCGGCGTTCGTGCCGCCCAGCCTGACCATCCGCAGCGCGCCGCTGCTGTTCCTGCAGCTGCGCCGCCTGCTCGACGCGCTGCAGGCCAAGGTCAGCGCGCTGTACGGCCACCACCGCGAGCCGAGCAAGCACGTGATCGAGTTCCGCTCCGGCGACATGTCCTCGTTCTGGCTGCTGCACACGGCCAGTTCCGCCTTCGCCTCGCTGACCCACTACTTCCAGCACCCGGCGCTGCATCCGGAGCGGCTGTACGAGCAGTTGCTCAGCCTGGCCGGCGCGCTGATGACCTTTTCCAAAAGCTGGACCCTGGCCGACCTGCCGGCCTACCAGCACGCCGACGCCGGCCCCGCCTTCGCCACGCTGCACCAGATCATCCGCGAACTGCTCGACACGGTGATCTCGTCGCGCTACTTCGCCATCGCGCTGCGCGAGGTCAAGCCTTCGTACCACCACGGCATGCTGGACTCGGGCAAGATCGACGACAAGACCACCTTCTACATCGCCGTCTCGGCCGCCATGCCGGCCAGCGAACTGGTGGACGTGGTGCCGCTGCGCTTCAAGGTCGGCGCGCCGGACGACGTCGACAAGTTCGTGCTGTCGGCCATGCCCGGCGTGCGGCTGCAGCACGCGCCGCAGGTGCCGGCCGCGGTGCCGGTGCGCCCCGACGCCTGCTACTTCGCCATCGAGGCCAAGGGCCAGATGTACGAGCGCATGCTGCAGGCCCAGTCGATTTCCATCTACGTCCCCGGCGGCATGAACGACCTGAAGCTGGACCTGGTCGCCGTCACATCCTGAACCGAGGTTAGTCACCATGAATACCGCCACCGCACCTTCCCTGATGGGCGCCGCGCCGCCGTCCGCCGCCGGCCATACGGCGCCGCCAACCCTGCTCGACCTGATGTATGACGGTTTCTACGCGCTGTTCATGCTCAAGAACGGCAACGGCCCGCAGCAGAACGCCGAGTTCGCGCAGAAGATGACGCAGTTCCTCGACGACTTCGGCCGCGGCGCGCGCAAGCACGGCGCCTCGCCGGACGACGTCGACGCCGCCAAGTACGCGTTCTGCGCGGCGGTCGACGAAATCATCCTGCGCTCGACCTTCTCGATCCGCGACGCCTGGGAACGGCGCCCGTTGCAACTGGCGCTGTTCGGCGAGCAACTGGCCGGCGAAAACTTCTTCCACCGGCTCGAAGCGCTGCGCGCGCGCGGCAGCGCCCACCTGCAGGCGCTGGAGGTCTACCATATGTGCCTGCTGCTGGGCTTCCAGGGCCGCTACATCCTCGAAGGCTCGGAAAAGCTGAACTACCTGACGGCGCGCCTGGGCGAGGAAATCGCCCACATGAAGGGCAAGCGCGGCGGCTTCGCGCCGCATGCGGAGCGGCCCGACCAGATCGTCCACAAGCTGCGCAGCGACCTGCCGCTGTGGGTACTGTGCTCGGTGTTCGGCCTGATCTGCGTGCTCGGCTACATCGGCCTGCGCACCTCGCTGGACCACGGCACCGAACAGCGCGTGGCCGCCTATAACGACATCGTCAAGCTGGCCCCGCGCCAGGCCAACCTGACCATCACGCTGCCGTAATGGACATCGCCTCGCTGATACCGTCGGCGCTGGGCCTGTTCGGCACCGGCTTGAGCCAGCACGCGCGCCTGCTGACGCTGGCCAGCGCGCAGGACTCGTCGCTGCCGCAGGCGCTGGTGGCCGAGCGCTTCGCCGGACGCGAAGGGATCAATGAGCTGTATGCGTTCGAAGTCGATGCGCTCAGCACCTCCACCGACCTCGATCTGCAGCAGTTCATCGGCGAAGAGTTGACCGTCACGCTGCTGCAGGCCGACGGCAGCCGGCGCGCGTGGCACGGCATCTGCACCGAAGCCGCCTGGCTGGGCGCGGACGGTGGCACGGCGCGCTACCGCCTGCTGCTGGAGCCCGCGCTGGCGCTGCTGCGGCTGCGCCGCGACAGCTATATTTTCCAGGACAAGAACGCGAAGGACATCGTCACCGAACTGCTGGCCGACTATCCGCAACTGCGCTTTGAATTCGACGTCACGCAAACGCTGGCGCCGCGCGCGGTGTGCACCCAGTACCGCGAAAGCGACCTGGAATTCTTCCAGCGCCTGCTGGCGTCCGAAGGCCTGAGCTGGCGCTTCGAACACGACCAGGCCGAGGCGGATGGGCAAAGCGCGGACGGCCAGGCCAGACACCGGCTGGTGATCTTCGACAGCAAGGCCGAGGCACCCGCCATGCCGGGCGACGCCGAACTCCGTTTCCACGGCGTGCGCGCCACCGACAGCGCCGACGCCATCGACCGCTTTGCCGCGCGCCGCCAGGTGCGGGCCAACGCGGTCGGCATCAGCAGCTGGGACCCGGCGCAGCTGCTGGCGCCCGGCGCGGAACAGCAGTCGTCATTGGACGCGGGCGAACTGCCGTCGCTGCCCGTGTACGACGGCGGCGGCGAGCGCGTCGCCAGCGCCAGCGGCGAGCCGGATCAGTACAGCCAGCTGATGCTGCAGGCGCTGGAACTCGACAACAAGGTGTTCGAGGGCGAAGGCGCGGTGCGCCAGCTGGCGGCCGGCCACGCCTTCGCGCTGACCCAGCACGAGCGCTACGCCGACGACAACCGCTTCACCGTGCTGTGGGTGCGGCACGAGGCGCGCAATAATTTTCAATCCGAAGTGCGCAAGGCGCCGGGCGCCGACGCCATCGAGGCCGGCACCTACCGCAACAGCTTCGGCTGCGTGCGCGCCAGCGTCGCCGTCGTCCCGCGCGCGATCGCCGCGCCGCAGGCGGCCACCGCGCTGGGGCCGCAGACCGCCATCGTGGTCGGCGCCGCCGACGCGGTGGCCACCACCACGCGCGACCACCAGGTGCGCATCCAGTTCGCCTGGCAGCGCGGCCAGGGCGCCAACGCCGGTGGCATCGGGCACGACACCGACGCCAAGGGTAGCGCGCCCGGCGACGACAGCAGCGGCACCTGGGTGCGCGTGGCCGAAGCGCTGGCCGGCCCGAACTGGGGTTCGCAATTCACGCCGCGCATCGGCACCGAAGTGCTGGTCGACTTCATCGACAACGACATGGACCGGCCGCTGGTGGTGGCGCAGCTGTACACCGGCTCGGACCAGCCGCCGTATGCGGCCGGCGAGGATTCGGGCGCCAACCATGCGGGCACGCTGTCGGGCATCCACAGCCACAATTTCGACGGCGGCGGCTACAACCAGTGGCAATTGGACGACACGCCGGGCCAGGTGCGCACCCGGCTGGCCACCAGCAGCGCGGCCACGCAGCTGAATCTGGGCTACTTGGTGGCGCAGTCGGCCGGCAGCGCGCAGCGCGGCGCCTACCGCGGCGCCGGCTTCGAGCTGCGCACCGACGCCTGGGCCGTGCTGCGCGGCGGCGAAGGCGTGCTGCTGACCACCAGCGCGCGCGCCGCGCAAGGCAGCGGTGTGGCGTCGACGCAGATGGACGCGGCGGAAGCGGTCAAGTCGCTGCAAGCCGCGCAGGAACTGGGCAAGGTGCTGGGCGACGCGGCCAGGCAGCAGGCCGCGCTTACCAGCGCCGATGCGGCCAAGGCGCAGCAGGAACTGTTATCGCGCATCGATCCCACGGACAAGGGCAAGCATGACGGCGCCGTCAACGGCCAGCAGGCCAGCAAGGCGCCCGGCGGCGCGCGTGAGCTCGACGCGGCGCAGCCGGTGGAAAAATTCGCCGACCCGCTGGTGCTGATGGACGCTCCGGCCAGCATCAACTGGGCCACGCCGGCATCGACCGTGCTGTTCGCCGGCGAACAGCTGCACTGGACCACGCAGGGCGATATGCACATGACGGCGGCGTACACGCTGTCGTCGGTGGCGGCCAACGCGGCCGGCTACTTCAGCCACGCCGGCGGCATCCAGGCCATCGCCGCCAACGGCCCGGTGTCGCTGCAGGCGCATACGGACCAGCTGGAGATCTTGGCGGACAAGTCGATCAAGGTCATTTCGGTCAACGACGTCATCGAGATCAAGGCCAGCCAGAAGATCGTGCTGCAGGCCGGCCAATCGTCGATCACGCTGGAGGGCGGCGATATCACGTTTGCCTGCCCGGGTGAATTCACGGTCAAGGGTGGGCAGCATATTTTTGATGGTGGGGGTCGCCAGACTGCCAACACGCCCTCGCTGCCAGGCGCTCTGACAACGCAAACCGACTGGATAGCACTGCACTATCTCGAACCGGAAACCGCACTCGGTATCGCCGGCGCGGAATACGAAATCCACTTCGAGGGGGGCTCGGTCGTCAACGGAAAATTGGACGAGCAAGGAAAGGCGCATCACGACAATGTGGAACACAAACCTGTGAAAAAAGTCGTCTATAAACCGCGTACGCCGGCCAAGGAACAGCCGGTCTCGCCGCTGGAGGATTTGAGCAATGCCTGAGGCATCGATACAAGGAGCGCCGCATGGCTGAAATCAATTCAACCCAGATGCGGGACGCGTTGGCATGGATGACCAACGACCAGCAGAAGGCTGAGGAGCCCAGCACAAATCCTTTCGAATGGTTTTGGCAAGCGATACAAGGGGATTTCAACGAAGAACGTTCGACCGGGCAGTTGGTGATCGACGCCGCCATTTCGATGATACCGCTAGTCGACCAAGTGTGCGATGTACGCGACCTCATCGCGAACTGCAACAAACTGCGTAAGGATATCAAAGACACTTGGGCATGGGTGGCGTTGGCGTTAACCTTGATCGGTTTGTTCCCAACCCTGGGTTCGCTGGTCAAAGGCGTGCTGAAGATATTCTTTGGTTTCGTGCGACGCATGGGCGGCGAAGCCACGCTCAAGGCGGTCGAACTGGCGATGACCTGGGTCATCACATTCCTGCGCCGGCGCGACGTGCAGAAATACCTGCACCTGCACAAGGTCGACGAAGTATTCAAGTGGCTGGCTGCGGAAATCAAGGTCATACGCGGCAAGGTCAATCTGGGCGCATTGTTGCAGGCCTTTGATCGCGGCATCAAGGTACTGGAAGATCTGGTGGCCAAGGTCAAATATGTGCCGGTGATCGGCAACAAGGCTCGTGCTTGCTTGGAAGAGGTACGCAAGATCCGCATGGCTGCCAACGACTACCTTGGCAAGGTGCTGCGTCCTGTACAGGATGTGCTCGATACCATTGTCATGCGCCTGGAGCGTGAGTCGCTGGAGCGCCAGCGCGGCATCCTCAATGCAAACAATATCCACTACCGTGGAGCCCTGCCGGAAGCGTCGGCGGTGACATTGATGCGCAAGGCTGATCCGCCGCCCTCCTGGCTCAGTAAAGGTAAAAAAGCCGAGTTCCCGGCACTGAACCATGCACGGTATAAAACCTATGTCGACGACAAGGCGGCCGAAGGTTGGCCGGCATTGAGCAAGCAAAACGTCGAATCCTTCGCCGACTTGATCGAAGCTGAGATCAAAGGGCCGGCCCGTCTGTATCGCATCCTGGCCCCAAACAGCCGGGCGATGAGCGACTGCTGGGTCACGGAGGAAGTCTTCAAGCGGCTGCAGTCCGCAGCAGATCCCCGTGCAGCCTGGCGTAAGCATCTCGCGGTGTGGCCGGATTGGAATGTCAACGGACAGTTTGTCGTCTATGATGTGAAACCCGGCGAAAGCCTCAAAGTATGGCGTGGCAAGGCATCGACCCAGTTCAAGGACAACCTGCCTGACCGCCATCTGGAGGGAGGATGGGAACAGGTCGTTTTCAATGTTACCCGCGCCGACCGCCGTAACGATACGATGCGATACTACACGCTCAACGGTGGCCGTGCGAACCGGTTACAGAATGCTTTGAGCCAGGACGCGTACAACAAACTCAGCCGGGAAGAACAGCGCCGCTATGTAGGCTTGCGCGAATCCATCAACCATCCGAACATCAGCGGACCGTTTGATACCGCTTGGGGTTATTCAGACTTCGGCGGCGCCGGTTTGGGAGAGCGGATCGGTCTTCCGTCGCTGCCAGGACAAACAACCAAATTGATTGAGTAAAGAAGCCACTATGCAAAAAGCCCCATTTCAGTTAAGCGCATGGCAAAAAGCCCAAGTGACTCTGCTTTACCACTTTGCTTCGCTCGACTACCTCAAAGGACTGCAGCAACGGCTGCATGCGCTGATGGCGTTCATCGATCCAACCTTGGATTTGGCCAAGCTGCAGCAGCGCGATCCATTGCTGACCGATGCACGTTGGGGAACGCGCAACACGTCCGGAAACTGGGCCAACAATGGTTGGCCGTTCCTGGCCGATTTTGAGTTGTCGGTAGCCATCCACATCGCCAAGCGGGCGTTCGAGGTGTATTCGATTACCGGTGCAAACCAATGCGGTCGCGGTCTGGCCGAGATATCGCTGGACTGGATGACACCGGATGAGCAGAGCGACTTCGAGACCCGCTTTGAACAAATATCGCTGTATGCGATGAACATTGACGACACCATGGACCGTTCCGGCCAGACCACACGCTGGGATGATTTCAGCCTGGCGCTTCGGCGACATGAGTACCCGGAAGCCTTGGCGCATGCGCCGGCATTGCGCTTGCGCCCCGACGTCACGGGACAAACCGGCATGGTGCCCGTGCGTACAGGGGTGTATCTGCCGATCGACGATCCGCATGGCACTCCACAATTCTGCTGGACCGGCAGTCCCGCCGGCGAACTGCTGGAAAGCAGCACATTCAACGACCTGGGATTGGACGCACTGGCGGCAGTCGGTCGGGCCGATCTTTGGGTGAGCGACGACAGCATGCACACGTTTGTCCAAGCGCATCTGAACGATCCGCGCCTGAGCCGTGATCCGTTATTCAGTCGCAGCACCGCCAAACCCAAATTGGCACCCAGCCTGGTCGCGCGCAACGCCTTTACCAGCCGTCCATGCGGTTGGATTTATGTCGAGCAAATTCACGGTGAGCGCGAAGACTGGTCGGAAAACGGGGGAAGCGTAGAAATTGGAAATGGGCCGCGCGTTGAAGGTGGTGTGGCCTGCCCGCAATCCGGCTACTACTTCACTCCGGCAAAAGCAGATTCGCGCCGCTATTTTGCCAAGGGTGAAACGATGCCGCAGGTCGGTGGCGATTACGGCGCGACGATTTGGCAATGGGACCTCGGTCAAGAGTGATCATTCGTATTGAAGGAGGCTCGTCGTGAAGCTGATACCGCAGGAGATTTTTCTGCTGGAGCGCTACACCTCTGCCGTCCGAAAGCCATTGTCCTCGTCGGCGAACGAGCGCTGCTGGCGCCGGATACAGGGTTAAAATACGGCAATGAACCTATTTACGCCGAGCGCCCCTGCAAATGGATAATGGTTGAAAAAATCATCGCCTAAGAAAATGGCACGCCGCAGCGTGCCATAGGTCATCCGCGATCCGAACTTAAACGGCCGACAGATCCAGCTCCACGCCGGTGGCAGCCTTGATCTGGTCCTTGGTCACGCCGGGCGCCAGTTCGGTGACCTTCAGGCCGGCCGGGGTCACCTCCATCACGCCCAGGTCGGTGATGACCAGGTCCACCACGCCGACGCCGGTCAGCGGCAGGTCGCATTTCTTCAGCAGCTTGTGCGAGGTCGAGCCGTCCTTGGCGGTGGCCACGTGCTCCATCAGCACCACCACTTTCTTGACGCCGGCCACCAGGTCCATCGCGCCGCCCATGCCCTTGACCATTTTGCCCGGGATCATCCAGTTGGCCAGGTCGCCCTGCTCCGACACCTGCATCGCGCCCAGGATGGCCAGGTTGATCTTGCCGCCGCGGATCATGCCGAACGAGTCGGCCGAGCTGAAGTAGGCCGCGCCCGGCAGCGCCGTCACGGTCTGCTTGCCGGCGTTGATCAGGTCGGCGTCGATTTCATCTTCGGTCGGGAACGGGCCGATGCCCAGCAAGCCGTTTTCCGATTGCAGGAACACTTCCATGCCTTCCGGGACGTAGTTCGCCACCAGGGTCGGCAAGCCGATGCCGAGGTTGACGTAGTAACCGTCCTGCAATTCCTTTGCCGCGCGCGCGGCCATTTCGTCACGAGTCCATGCCATAGTAATCTCCGATGTTCTTAGTTGGCGCGCACGGTGCGCTGCTCGATGCGTTTTTCCGGCGTGGCGTTGACCACGATGCGGTGCACGAAGATGCTCGGCAGGTGCACGGCGTCCGGATCGATCTCGCCGATTTCCACCAGCTGTTCGACTTCGACGATGGTGATCTTGCCGGCCATCGCCGCGTTCGGGTTGAAGTTGCGCGCGGTCTTGCGGAACACCAGGTTGCCGGCCTTGTCGGCCTTCCACGCCTTGACCAGCGCCACGTCGGCCACCAGGCTGCGTTCCATCACGTATTGCTCGCCGTCGAATTCGCGGATTTCCTTGCCCTCGGCGACGATGGTGCCGACGCCGGTCTTGGTGAAGAAGGCGGGAATGCCGGCGCCGCCGGCGCGCAGCTTCTCGGCCAGGGTGCCCTGCGGCGTGAATTCAAGTTCCAGTTCGCCGGCCAGGTACTGGCGCGCGAACTCCTTGTTTTCGCCCACGTAGGAAGCGATCATCTTCTTGATCTGGCGGGTCTCCAGCAACTGGCCCAGGCCGAAGCCGTCGACGCCGGCGTTGTTGGAGATCGCGGTCAGGCCGGTCACGCCGGAGTCGCGCAGCGCGGCGATCAAGGCCTCGGGAATGCCGCACAGGCCGAAGCCGCCGACGGCAATGGTTTGCCCATTTTGTACGACACCGGCCAAGGCGGCTGTGGCGTCCGGATAGATTTTATTCATGGTGTCCCTTATCTTATGTTGCAATAGTCGTTGCTAACGTTGTTAAATGCGCTAGCTACGAGGCGTCTCAGCATAGAATACGCACATCAAAAGCACAATACCGTAGAACTACCTGCCGTTGGAACACATGAGCGCACAGCCTGTCATCGATTACCAATCCATTTTCCTGCACGCGCCGGTCGGCATGTGCATCTCGGAAAATCGCGTCATCCAGTCGAGCAACGAGGCCTTGGCCGCGATGTTCGGCTACACCCGCGCCCAGCTGGACGGCTTGTCGTTCCGCGTGCTGTACCCCACCATGGACGAGTTCCTGCGCACCGGCGACCGCATCATCCCCATCATGAACGCCAAGGGCCGCTATTCGGACGAACGCATCATGCGCCGCGCGAACGGCGAGCTGTTCTGGTGCCACGTCACCGGCCATTCGATGAAGGCCTCGGAACCGCTCGGCCCCGGCATCTGGACCTTCGAGGACGTCAGCGAAAAGCGTCCGGTGACGGCGGAACTGACGCCGCGCGAGCGGGAAATCGCCGCGCTGCTGGTCGAAGGCAAGACCAGCAAGACCATCGCCCGCCAGATCGACCTCAGCCCGCGCACGGTGGAAATGCACCGCGCCAAGCTGATGCGAAAATTCTCGGCCGCCACCTCGTCGGAACTGGTCCACAAGCTGGTCGGCCTGCATCTGTAACTACATGGCGGTCATGCCGTCGTCCGCGGAGATGATGGCGCCGTTGATGAAGTTGGAGTCTTCTCCGGCCAGCAGCAGCAGCAGGCCGTCCAGGTCTTCCGGCTTGCCCGGCCGCTTGCGCGGCAACATCTCGATCAGCTTCTGGCCCTGCTCGCTGGCGAAATAATCCTCGTTGATCTCGGTGGAGATATAGCCGGGGCAGATGGCGTTGGTGTTGATGCCGTACTTGCCCCACTCCACCGCCATGGCCTTGGTCATCTGCACCACGCCGGCCTTGCTCATGCAATACACGCCGATCTGCGGCAGCACGCGCAAGCCCGCCACCGAGGCGATGTTGATGATGCGGTGCTTCTTGGTCGGGTCGCCCTTGGCGCGCGCGATCATGCGCTTGGCGGTCTCCTGGGCCACGAAAAAGCCGCCGCGCAGGTTGGTGTCCATCACGAAGGAATAATCTTCCGGCGTCACGTCGACCAGCCGCTGCGTGGTCGACACGCCCGAGTTGTTGACCAGGATGTCGATCGGCCCGGCCTCGGTCTCGGCGTGGGCGATGGCGGACTTGATGCTGGCGTAGTCGGTCACGTCCAGGCTGACCACGTGGGCCGCCCCGCCGTCGGCCTCGATCTCCGCGCGCAGTTCCTTCAGCCGCTCGGTGCGGCGCGACGCCAGCACCACCTGGGCGCCAGCCTGGGCCAGCACTTTGGCAAACCGGGCTCCGAGACCGCTGGAGGCGCCGGTGATCAGCGCAATTTTTCCCTCAAAGTTGACTTCTATGCCCACGAGCTACTCCTAGTGTTGATATTAAGTGATGAATTCCCGACAGCGTGGCTGTCGAATCGTTATGATTACACAAATCGCCAGTATTAGATTGCAGTGTCTAATAATGTCCCTCAAAATGGCGCCCACATTGCATTCCGGACGAAAAAGAAGCACACTCGTGCTTAAATTTTCCCATCCTTGTTAAACACTATAAGAACAGACCATGACACAGCCACAAAATCTAGTAGAACAGTACGGCCCACGCGACGCGATGGAGTATGACGTCGTGATCGTCGGCGGCGGGCCTGCGGGCTTGTCGGCAGCGATCAAGATCAAGCAGCTGGCCGCTGAAAAAGGCCAGGAAGTGTCGGTCGTCGTGCTGGAAAAAGGCGGCGAACTGGGCGCGCACATCCTGTCCGGCGCCGTGATGGATCCTAAGGCGCTGACCGAGCTGATCCCCGACTGGAAGGAAAAAGGCGCGCCGCTCAACACCGAGGTGAGCGAAGACCGCGTGCTGTTCCTGACCGAAACCAAGTCCTACAAGACCCCGAACTTCATGCTGCCGGCCTGCTTCGAGAACCATGGCAACTATGTGATCTCGCTGGGCAACGTGGTGCGCTGGCTGGGCCAGCAGGCCGAGGCGCTGGGCGTGGAAATCTTCCCCGGCTTCGCCGCCGCCGAGATCCTGTACAACGACGACGGTTCGGTCAAGGGCGTCGCCACCGGCAACATGGGCGTCAAGCGCGACGGCGAAGCCGGTCCGGACTTCCAGCTGGGTATGGAATTGCACGGCAAATACACGCTGTTCGCCGAAGGCGCGCGCGGCCACCTGGGCAAGCAGCTGATGGCCAAGTACGACCTGAACAAGGGCAAGGACCCGCAATCGTACGGCATCGGCATCAAGGAACTGTGGGAAATCGACCCGGCCAAGCACCAGCCCGGCCTGGTGATCCACACCACCGGCTGGCCGCTGGACAGCAAGACCTACGGCGGCTCCTTCCTGTACCACCTGGAAAACAACCAGGTCATGGTGGGCTACGTGGTCGGCCTGAACTACGAGAATCCTTATCTGTCGCCGTACGAGGAATTCCAGCGCTACAAGACCCATCCGGCCATCAAATCGTTCTTCGAAGGCGGCAAGCGCATCTCCTACGGCGCCCGCGCGATCACCGCCGGCGGCCTGCAATCGTTGCCGAAGCTGGTCTTCCCGGGCGGCGCGCTGATCGGCTGCGACGCCGGCTTCCTCAACATGAGCCGCATCAAGGGCAGCCACGCCGCGATCAAGTCCGGCATGCTGGCCGCCGAGTCGGTGTTCGAGGCGCTGGACGCGGGCCGCCAGGGCGACGAGCTGGCCACCTACCCTGTCGCCTTCGAGAAATCGTGGCTGCACGAGGAGCTGCATGTGGCGCGCAACGTCAAGCCGTGGCTGAACAAGGGCCTGTACCTGGGTTCGCTGATGACCGGCATCGACCAGCTGGTCTTCCGCGGCAAGGCGCCATGGACGCTGCACCACAGCCACGCCGACCACGAATGCCTGAAGCCGGCCTCGCAGTTCGCGCCGATCAGCTATCCCAAGCCGGACGGCAAGCTGACCTTCGACCGCCTGTCGTCGGTGTTCATCTCCAACACCAACCACGCGGAAGACCAGCCGGTCCACCTGACGCTGAAGAACCCGAGCGTGCCGGTCGACGTCAACCTGGCCCAGTACGCCGGTCCGGAGGCGCGCTACTGCCCTGCCGGCGTGTACGAGTTCGTCAAGACCGACGACGGCGCCGACCGCCTGCAGATCAACGCGCAAAACTGCGTGCACTGCAAAACCTGCGATATCAAGGACCCGACCCAGAACATCGTCTGGATCACGCCGGAAGGCGGCGGCGGCCCTAACTATCCGAACATGTAGGTCAAAAAATCAACAAAAAAGCAACAACGTCGAAACAGCACGCCCGTCATGGACGTGCTGTTTTTTTATGCCAGGAAGGATTTGTTGCACCGGAATGGCAACCGGACCATAATCGACCGGGTGGAAAACGGCTAAAACAGTAGCTTAACCGGCTCTCTGTTACAAAATATTTTATAAATTTCCATAAAGCATTTAATGTCCTTCCAGATACGGTCGTCTTGTACTTGGGAGAGCACAAAAGATTCGTTGCTCCGAACTGAATCCACCTACCAGGAGTTATTTCATGCTGAGCCTTCACACTAATTCTGCGGCCTTATCCGCACAGAACTCGATCTCCCGCACCCAGATGGCGCTGTCGACTTCGCAGACCCGCCTGAGCACCGGCTTCCGTGTCAATTCGGCCATGGACGACGCTGCAGGCCTGCAAATCGCAACCCGTCTGAAATACCAGACCAGCGGCATGACCGTTGCGATGCGTAACACCCAGAACTCGATCTCGATGATGCAGACCGCCGAAGGCGCGCTGGACGAGACCACCAACATCCTGATCCGCATGAAGGATCTGGCGACCCAATCGGCTGACGGTTCCTCGACCGACTCCGACCGTACCGCGATGCAGTCCGAATTCGATGCGCTGGGCAAGGAATTGACCAACATCATCGGCAACACCGCATTCGGCGGCACCTCGCTGCTGGGCACCAAGGCCGACGCCAAGTTCAACGCCGCCGTCAGCTTCCAGATCGGTACCTCGTCGGGCGAAAAAATGAACGTCGACGTGACCGCCAACCTGACCGCGATGCAAACCGCGCTGACCAGCGCCACGGCCAACTTCGCCTCGACCGGTGTCGATCCAGCCGCCACCGGCGCTGAAATCGCCACCTCCGGCGCCGCCAACACCGCGATCGACACGCTGGCCACCGCCATCGACTCCGTCTCGACCGTCCGCTCGGCCCTGGGTGCTGTCTCGAACCGCCTGGACCACGTCTACAACAACCTGGCCAACGTTTCGACCAACACCAAAGCCGCACAAGGCCGTATCATGGATACCGACTTCGCTGCTGAATCGTCGAACATGACCTCCAGCCAGATGCTGCTGCAAGCTGGTACCGCCATGCTGAAGCAGTCGAACAGCACGTCGTCCCTGGTTATGTCCTTGCTGCAGTAATCGTAGCGCTTCCCGGTTCGCTCGCGGACCGGGACAACAAGGAGCCAACCGGATTTTCGGTTGGCTTTTTTTTAAGCCGTATTTTTGAGAGTCAGCCTGATGGCTTTGGACCGCATCGGACCTACTTCACGCCCCGTGGGCATCCCGGACCGGCAGCCGACGCAGCCAGGCCCGGTTGCGCGCGCGCCGGGCGAAGTGCCGGTCGATGCGGATTACCCGGTCGGCCCGGTGGCGCCGAACGGCCCGGGCGCGGTCGGCGTGCTGCTGGACGGCCCCGACGGCCTGCCGATGCCGCAGGCCGGACTGGAAGCGCTGGCCGCCGCGCTGGCCGACGTGCCGAACGCCGCCGACCCGGCCGCGATGCGGCCCAATCAAGTCTTTTTATCGCGCCAGCTGGTCTGGCAGCCGCCCGACACCGCGATGATGGCGGCCTCGTGGCAGGTGATGGTGCGCACCTACGGCGAGCAGCGCGCCGCGTGGCTGGAGCAGGCCAGCGGCCAGCACGTGCCGTCCAGCCTGTTCATGGCCGACCATACGCCGGCGGCGATGCAGGGCCGCCCCGGCCTGCCGCTGGTGACGGAAATGGAACCGTGGCGCTTCGCCGTCTACGCCTGGGGCGCCGAGCGGCTGGTGCTGAAAGTGATCGTCAAGGACGACGACGAGCCGGAGCGCGGCAACCGCCGCAAGCGCTCGCGGGTGGCCTTGCGGCTGGAACTGATGCTGCCGGGCGTGGGCCGGGTGGTGATCCAGATCGAACCGGCCAGCGGCAACGGCGTGGTGCTGGAAGTGGGCGCGGCGCAGACCTCGGCCATGCAGCACATGCGCGAGATGCTGCCGCAACTGGCGTCGACGGTGAGCCGGTCGGGCCTGACGATACTGCGCTGCCGGCTGCGGCGCGAACTGCCGCCGGCCACCGGCGAGCACTCCTACCCCACCCGCATGCACACGGCCGCGCTGACGCAGGCCATCTTCAAGGCGATGGCCGAGCTGGCCGTGCTGCTGTCGCAGCCGATGCCGCCCGACGACCTGTTCTCCGAAACCGCCTAATCCGGGGTCAGATCCTAATGCCGTTAAGTTAAGGCGATATCGCTCATCGTCATTCCCCCCACTGGGGGAAATGACTTCCCGCGAAAGCGGGAATCCATGCAGCGAGTCCGAGGCAAACTCAGTATGGGTTCCCGCTTTCGCGGGAACGACGCGCCTTAACTTAACGGCATTAGGGTCAGATTGAGGAACCCCGGGTTTCATGGACACTCTAACAGAGGTCAGCATGCCTCGGGAGGATAGCCATGGAGAACGAAACAGCCAGACTGCGCACAGTGTTCTCGGATGAGTTTAAGCGGCAGGCGGTCGTTAGGTTGCGGCAACGAGAGCAAACTGCGACCGACCTGGCACTGGAACTAGGTATTCGCCGTAACCTGCTCTACAAATGGGCCAGGAAATTTGATCAGCTGGTTCCGGATGAGAAATTCCGAATCCCGGGGCGTCCACGCTTGGACGAGGAGGATGAAGTGACGCAACTGCGGCGCCGGTTGGCTAAGGCCGAGGAAGAACTGGACATCCTAAAAAAGTTCGATGCGTACTTAACTCGCCTAGCGAAGTGAAGTACGCCTATATCGACCGCTACCGCCGCGAGTTTGCCGTCAAGTCATTGTGCCGGGCGCTAGACATCAGTCGTAGCCGTTATTACGCCTACAAGGCGGCGCCACAGAGCTTGCATAGCTTGGAAGATATGGCCTTGCGGCAGGAGATTGTTCGCGTGCACACGGAACACCGCTGGATTCCGGGTTCAGTCAAGACCTGGCGCCTGCTTAATGGGCAAGGCGTTCGTTGCGGCAAACACCGCATTGCCCGGTTGCGTAAGCTCGACGGGGTGAAATCCAACCGCAGCCGTCGTGCTCACTCCAAACAAGCCAAGGACCGCTCGCAGCCACCGGCCCCCAATCTGGTGCAGCGTCGCTTTCAGGTTGGGCTGCCGAACCAGGTCTGGGTTGGTGACATGACGATGATACGCACCAAAGAGGGATTCCTGCATCTGGCGGTAGTCTTAGATCTGTTTGCGCGTCGGGTAGTGGGCTGGTCGATGCATGATGCCCCGGTCGTCGCGTTGCCGACCGCAGCACTTCAGATGGCTATTGATCAAAGAAAACCTGCACCGGGCCTCATCTTCCACAGTGACCAAGGCAGCGCCTATGGATCGCACGACTATCGAGAGTTGATGGGGCGACATGGCTTGCAGGCCAGCATGAGCCGCAAAGGAAACTGTCACGACAATGCCGTGGCCGAGAGTTTCTTTTCAAGCTTGAAGAATGAACTGATACACGACCGGATCTTTCCGACTCGCGCTGAGGCGGCAGCGGTCGTCAACGACTACATTGCGGTGTACTACAATCAAATGCGTCTGCACCAAACCTTAAGGTACCAGACACCGGTAAAAGTCGAGGCACAATTCTGTGTGCCTATTTAACTGTCCGGGAAATCCGGGATACCTCAGATCCGACATTCGGACACGAGCTCTGCCGTAGCAGCCGCTACGGCAGAGCTCGTGTCCGAATGTCGGATCTGACCCCGGGTTTAGCCGACGGTGCCGATGATGCTGACTTCGCGGTTCTCCGGAATCTCGTTGTAGGACAGCACGTGCAGGCCGGGCGCGAACAGGCGCGCGTAGCGGGCCAGCAGCGGACGGATCTGCGGCAGCACCAGCAGCAGCGGCGGCGTCGCCTGCTGCTTCATCTGCTCGCGCGCCACCGGCATGTTGACCTGCAGCTGCGCCAGCAGGTGCGGGTCGATCGGATAGTTGTCCAGCACCACCTTGCCACTCTGGCGCGCCTGGTTCAACGAACCCAGCAGCATGTTCTCGAGGTCGCCGCCCAGGTTGAAGGCCTGCATCTCGGTCTTCTGCCCGAACAGGCCGGTGACGATCTGGCGCCGCAGCGCGCAGCGCACCTCGGCCGCCAGCAAGATCGGATCCTTGGTGGTCTCCGAGCTGTCGACCAGCGTGGTGGCGATCGGCACGATATCCTTCAGCGACACGTTCTCGGCCAGCAGCACGCGGAACACGCGCAGCATCTGCGTGTGCGTCAGCGCCTTGTCCAGCGAGCCGGCCAGCTTGGGCGACAGCGCCGTCAGCCGGTCCATCAGCGCCGACACGTCCTCGTGACGGAACAGCTCCGGCAGGTACTCGCGGATCAGCTTGGAGACGTGGGTGGCGATCGCGCTCGGCGCCTCCACCACCTGGTAGCCCAGCCCCAGCGCATTGGCCTTCTCGCTGGTCTCGATCCACGTCACCGGCATGCCGTAGGCCGGCTCGATGCCGGGGATGCCGTCGATCTGGCCGTAGATGTTGGGCGACGGGATCGCCATCAGGCGGTCGGCAAACACCTCCGCCTGCGCCACCACGCTGCCCGACAGCATCACCGAGTACTGCGACGGCTTCAAGCCCAGGTCGTCGCGCACGATGATGGGCGGCAGCAGCAGCCCCATCGCCTCGGACAGGCTCTGGCGCACGCCGCGCACACGCTTGGTCAGCGGCTCGCCGTGCGCCTTGTCGATCAGGCCGACCAGCTTGTAGCCCAGCGCCACCTGCAGCTGCTGCACCGCCGGCAGGCTGTGCCAGTCCAGCTCGGGCGCCCGCTCCTCGCGCAGCGCCGCCTCGATCGCGTCGAGATTGGTGGTGTCGGGCGCCTTGACCCGCTGCAGCAGCCGGTAGCCGACATAGGCCAGCACCAGCGCGAACGGACCGAACATCTGCCATGGCATGCCCGGCACCAGCGCCAGGATCATCATCATGCCGGCCGCGCTCAGCATCACCTGCGGCGACGCCAGCACCTGGCCGCCGACCTGCTGCTCGAAATCGCCGGAGTCGGAAATACGGGTCACCAGGATGGCGGCGGCGGCCGACAGCAGCAGCGCCGGGATCTGCGCCACCAGGCCGTCGCCGATGGTCAGCAGCGCATACTGGCGGAAGGCGTCGCCGAAGGACATGTCCTGCATCAGCGCGCCGATCGCCACGCCGCCGACCATGTTGATGATCAGGATCAGGATCGAAGCGACCGCGTCGCCGCGCACAAACTTGGAGGCGCCGTCCATGGCGCCGTAGAAGTCGGCCTCGGCC
Source organism: Duganella sp. LjRoot269 (assembly GCF_964254095.1). Taxonomy (NCBI): domain Bacteria; kingdom Pseudomonadati; phylum Pseudomonadota; class Betaproteobacteria; order Burkholderiales; family Oxalobacteraceae; genus Duganella; species Duganella sp. LjRoot269. Next base: position 4,518,606 of record NZ_CAXUSL020000001.1, read on the forward strand.
GCCACGTCCTGGCGGCGCGCCTGCGCCTTCTCTTGATTGATCAGGCCGGCGTTGAGGTCGGCGTCGATCGCCATCTGCTTGCCCGGCAAGGCGTCCAGCGTGAAGCGGGCCGACACTTCGGATATCCGCTCGGCGCCCTTGGTCACCACCATGAAGTTGATGATCATCAGGATCACGAACACGACGATACCGACCACGTAGTTGCCGCCGATGACGACCTTGCCGAAGGCCTCGATCACCTGGCCGGCCGCGGCCGTGCCTTCATGGCCGTGCAGCAGCACCACCCGGGTCGACGCCACGTTCAGCGTCAGCCGCATCATCGTGGTGGCCAGGATCACGGTCGGGAACACCGAGAAATCCAGCGGCCGGCGCGCCGACACCGAGACCAGGATCACGATCAGCGCCAGTACGATGTTGAACGTGAACATCACGTCCAGCAACACCGGCGGCAAAGGCAGGATGATCATCGCCAGGATCACCAGCAGGAATGCCGGCGTGGCGAACTTGTGGCGGCGCGCTTCCGCTACCAGCCTGTTCAGAAAATTCATGACTCCTTGACCTCGCTCATGGATGTGGGTACGACAACTTCTTTCGGATACGCCGGCTCGGCGCTACGCCGTCCGGTACGGAATGCCTTCAATTGCAGCACGTAGTTCAGCACCTGCGACACGGCCTGGTACAGCTGCACCGGGATCTGCTGGTTGACCTGGCTGGTGTTGTAGATGGCGCGCGCCAGCGGCGCCAGCGGCATCACCTCGACCTTGAACTCCACCGCCAGCTGGCGGATGTACAGCGCCATCTCGTCGACGCCCTTGGCGATCACATACGGCGCTTCGGCACGATCCTGGTCATACTTGAGGGCCACCGCGTAATGTTCCGGGTTGACGATGACCACGTCGGCCGTCGGCACCGTCTTGCGCGCGCTGCGCCGCGCCATCGCCCGCTGCAGCTGGCGGATGCGGTTCTTCACTTCCGGCCGGCCCTCGGTCGACTTGTGCTCTTCCTTCTGGTCCTGCTTGGACATGCGCTGGTTCTTGGCGAAGAAATACGCCTGCGCCGGCACGTCGATCAAGGCGAATATGATAAACACCGCGATCAGCGACATCAAGCCGTCAAGCATCAGGTTGGAGCCCGACATCATCGCCTGCCCCATCGGCATGTGCTGCAGCTGGGTGTAATCCTTCACGGTCGAGCGCGCCACATGGACCAGCACGGCGATCAGCACGCCGGCCTTGCCGACCGACACCAGGAACTCGAACGCGTGCTTGGCGCCGAACAGCCGCCCCAGGTTGGCGGCCGGGCTGAGCCGCTCCATCTTCGGCTCCCAGTGCTTGGTGCTGATGACCCAGCCGCCCGGCACCATCGCGCCCAGCACGATGAACAGCGGCACCACGAACAGCGGCAGCACCATCTTGATCAGCAGCCACATCGAGCTGCTGAACACGGTAGACATCGCGTTGTCGATGGCGCCGGTGGCGCCCAGCGGCGCGAAGCTCTGGTGGAAGATCTCGTGGAACTCGGCCATGTAGTCGGGCAGCAGGTAGACGAACAGCTTGAGGCTGACCAGGATGCCGATCGCCGTCGACAGGTCGCGCGAGCGCACCACCTGCCCTTCCTGGCGCGACTTCTTCAGCTTCTGCTGTGAAGCCTTTTCTGTCTTGTCGCCGGTCTCGCTGTCAGCCATGGGCGGCCGCCTGCATCTGCTGGCGTATCAGCTCCAGCACCATATTGGTCATGCGCACATAATGCTCGGGGATGAAGCGCACCACCTGCGCCAGCATCATCAGGCCGAAGATGGTGATCACCGAAAAGCCCAGCGCGAACAGGTTCAGGCTGGGCGCGACGCGGTTGAGGAAGCCAAAGCCCAGCTGCACCACCAGGGTCGAGAACACGATGGGGATGGCCAGCAGCATCGCGGCCGAGAAGATCCAGGCCACGTTGTAGGCGATCGCCTGCAGCAGCAGCGGGCTGTAGCCGTGGCCCAGCGGCCAGGCCTTGAAGCTCTGGCCGATGACGTTGGCGATCACCAGGTGGCCGTCGATGGCGAAGAACACGATGATCGACAGCACCGACAGCAGCGCCGACACCACGTCCGACGACTGGCCGTTCATCGGGTCGTTCATCACCGCCATCGAAAAGCCCATCTGCGACGACACCAGGAAGCCGAGCACGCCGATCACCGACATGGCGAAGTGGAACGCCAGCCCCAGCACGAAGCCGATCAGCGCCTGCTCGATCGAGGCCACCACGCCGTGCATGGAAAACGGATTGATCGGCGCGCCGGTGGTGGTCAGCGGCAGCATCAGCACCGCCAGCACCAGCGCGATCAGGATGCGCACCGTCACCGGCGTGACCGCCTCGCCCAGCACCGGGGCGCCGATGAACATCGCCAGGATGCGGCAGAACGGCCACCAGATCGCGGTGAGCAGCGGCAGCAACTGGGCCAGGATCGGTTCCATGAAAAGCCAGCTAGCCGACCAGCGTGGCCGCGCGGTTGAAAATGGAGACGCAGAAATCCATCAGGTAGGTCGCCATCCAGCGCCCCATCAGGATAATCGCCAGCAGGGTCACCAGCAGCCTCGGTAGAAAGCTCAGCGTCTGCTCGTTGATCTGCGTGGCGGCCTGCACCAGCGCCACCACCAGGCCGGTGATCAGGCCGGGCACGACCAGGATCACCACCAGCAGCATGACGATGTGCAGCGATTCGACCACCAGGTCGACGGCCACTTCGGGTGTCAGCATGCGCTACTCCTTTCAGTACGCCTGCACGCTGGTGACCAGCGTGTTGACGGTCAGGGTCCAGCCGTCCACCAGCACGAACAGCAGCAGCTTGAACGGCAGCGAGATGACCAGCGGCGACAGCATCATCATGCCCATCGCCATCAGCACCGACGAGACCACCAGGTCGATCACCAGGAAGGGAATGAACAGCATGCAGCCGATCTGGAACGCGGTCTTCAGCTCGGACAGCACGAACGCCGCCAGCTTGACGGTGAACGCGTGCTGCGACGGTTCGGTGATCTTGTCCTCGCCGGCCAGGTGGGCGATCTGCTGCAGCGCGGCCTTGCTGGTCTGCGCCAGCATGAAGCGCGACACCGGCTTCTCGGCGATCTGCAGCGCCACCTCGAGGCCGATCTTGTCCTGGTCGTAGGGCACGAAGGCTTCGGACCAGATCTGGTCGCCGATCGGGCGCATCACCAGCAAGGTCAGGATCAGCGCGACCCCGGTGATGATGCGGTTGGGCAGACCCTGCTGCAGGCCCAGGGCCTGGCGCAGCAGCGACAGCACGATGACGAAGCGGGTAAAGCTGGTCATCATCATGACCATCACCGGGAGCAAGCCCAGCAAGGTCATGATGATCAGGATCTGGGTCTTGACCGTCAGTTCGGTTTTGGCGCCGGGCACCACGTTGGCCAGCAGGTCGACCGCGTGGGCCGGCATACAGGCACAGGCCAGCATCATCAGCACTGCAGCGGCGCAGGCGCCCGGCAGCAGGCGCCGGCCCGGCGGCGCGTTCACACTCCAGGTCATGGAGTCATCATGTCGAGATTCAGGCCGTCCAGGTCGATCACTTTGAGGCCGTAATTTTCGCCCGCCACCACCACCTCGGCGCGGCCGATGGCGGTGCCGTTGACCTTGATGACCAGCGGTTCGCCGGCCAGCACGTCGAGCTCGACCACGCTGTCCGGGCCGATCGCCATCAGGTCCTGCAGCGAGATGCGCGCCGAGCCCACTTCCAAGGTCAGCGTCACCGGGATCTTGCGCATCATGGCCGGCAGGTCGCGCCGCGGCGGCGTGGCCGGCAGGTCGGTCAGCTCCGTGCTGACCTGGTCGATGATCATCTCTTCGGACAGGTCTTCCAGCAGGGCGTCGCTTGGGTTGGCTACGTTCATGTTCATCATGTTATTCGGCGTCTTCAAAAGAGGTTAAACACAGTTTGCCTTTGTGCTCGGTGACCGCGGCCGTAAACAGGCGGGAATCTTCGAGCAGGACGTCCGCGCGGTTCAAGCTGATCGGGATGACGTCGCCGACCTGCAAGTCGTACAGGCTGCCGAGCAGCACTTCCTTGCTGGCCAGGCGGCCCACCAGGCCGACCTGCAGCCGCTGCGCCAGCGGACTGGCGACCTTGGCTTTCTTGCCGCCGTCGCGGTCGCGCAACAGGCCGCGCAGCACGCTGGACATCAGCGTCTTGTCGAGCGCGAACCAGAACTGGCCGGTGGCGTGGCTGGCGACGTCGGCCACCGTGACGGCGATCACCCAGCTGCCCTTGGGCGGCTGCGCGCCGGGCGCCGGCTTGAATTCACTGTCGGCGGCGTCGGCCTGGGCCTCGTCGCCCTGGGCGGCCGGCTTGTCGATGGCGGGAAGGTTGAGTTCGATCCGGCCGGCCAGCGTGGCGGCCAACTGTTGCCCCAGCACCACAGCGAGGCGCTCCTCGGTGGCCGTCACGCGCACGGTGCTCTCGTCGGTGGCCGCGCTGTCGGCCTTGCCGCTGCCATAACGGAAGTTGAGTACGCTGAGCAACACCTTGCGCTCGAGCGAAAAGGCGATCTGACCGGCCGGCGCGGCAAAGCTGAGCCAGCGGCTGCGCACTTCGTCGCCCTCGAGCCGGGTGAAGGCGACGTCGTCGACCTCGAAGCCGCCCCAGTAACGGCGGTTCATATTCAGCCGCATGGCCTGGGCCAGGTCGTCGCGCAGTTGCGCCGCAAAGATATGCAGCAGATGGACGGGCCGCCCCAGCAGGCATGGATCCAGAACTTGATGTTGCGCTGTCTGTTTTGTGGTTGTCATGTTTGGGCCATGTCGAATTTCTTTGCTACGCCTCCATCATCGCACTATCCAGCTAAAAACTGGCTACTTCCAGTGCATTATTCGGGAATTTTTCCAATCGTAACGTAAGCGCGACGTTGGCGGTAGCGCAGGATACACACAGGATACATCAAAATTCACATTATTTCCATTCAACAATATTTGATCAAGTAGTGCCCGAGGGCAAATAAACCTTTACAAGAAAATTGCTAGCCGGTAAGCTATTCGCAGTGTCTGAGGTCTGACGCTGCTCCGCAACATACATGAATAATTGGCGCTTAGTGAATGTTTTATAACGATATTTGCCCTAGAAAAACAGTGCCGCGGGGCAAGCGCCCAGTGTTCATTTTCCAGCAACCTGCCGTCGCCTCCCCTGTTTTCAGCACCCCGCCGCCCGGCCGCCGCATTACATCGCCGCGTCCGGTTTTGACCGACAGCCATACACTATCTTTCTTACAAGACTGTGACATGCAAACCGCATGTGTAGCACGATAACCATAAGCCGCCATCGGATATGCATCAGAGAGCTTGCTGCTTTCCGGCAATCTCGATATGGTAGACATGTGGGACTAACGTTGCAAAAACGGGAGAAATCAAGATGAGTAACGGAATCTCGAATCTGATCCAGGCCGACCTGGCCGCGCTGACCAATGCCGCGAGCAACCTCGCCAGCAATACCGTCGCGCCGGCCGCCCAGTTCGCCGGCCACGGCGACACCCAGCCGGCCTTCTCCTTCGCCCAATCGATGAAGGACGCCGTCAGCAAGGTCAACGAGGCCGACGCCTCGGCGGCGCAAAAAATGTCCGACGTCGATTCCGGCGCCAGCGACGACCTGGTCGGCGCCATGCTGTCCAGCCAGGAAGCTGGCCTGTCCTTCTCGATGTTGATGCAAGTGCGCAACAAAGTGATGGGCGCCATGGACGAGCTCATCAAACTGCCGCTGTAACGGCGCACCCAGTTCAACGCGAAAGCCAACAACGTGATCAATCCCTTCAAGTCCGCCCTCGAGCGCTGGCGCGCGAGCCCCGCCGCCGTATCGCTGCCGCCCAACCTGCTGAAGAACCTGTATCCGGTGATGCTGCTGGCGATCGGCGTGACGGCGATGGTGCTGATGTACCTGTGGAGCGACCAGTCCGGCTACAAGCCGGTGTTCGGCGCGCGCGAGAAAGTCTCCGCCTCGGACATGATGACCGTGCTCGATTCCGACCACATCCCCTACCGCCTGCATCCGGAAAGCGGCCAGGTGCTGGTGCCGTCGTCGATGCTGGGCAAGGTGCGCATGCTGCTGGCCGCCAAGGGCGTGACCGCGCAACTGCCGGCCGGCCTGGAACTGATGGACAAGAACGACCCGCTGGGCGTGTCGCAGTTCGTGCAGGACGTGCGCTTCCGCCGCGGCCTCGAAGGCGAGCTGGCGCAATCGATCATGACCCTGGACGCGATCGCCCACGCGCGCGTGCACCTGTCGATCGCCAAGTCGACCTCCTTCGTGTCGTCCGACGGCGAGAAGTCGTCGGCCTCGGTGGTGGTGGCGCTCAAGCCCGGCCACACCATGTCGCCGGAGGCGATCGCCGCCGTCGTCAACATGGTGGCCGGCAGCGTCGCCAGCCTGAGCCCGCAGCGCGTCAGCCTGGTCGACCAGACCGGCAACCTGCTGTCCTCGCATGTCGACCTGACCGACGGCTTCGACGCCGGCAGCGCCAGCAACGAGAACGGCAAGCGCATCCAGGACGAGGTCAAGGCCAATGTGCGCAACCTGCTGGGCCCGGTCATCGGCGAAGACAACTTCCGCATGAGCGTGATGGCCGCCGTCGACAACGACCGGATCGAGGAGACGGTGGAGAAATACGGCGCCGATCCGAAAGTCACCAGCGAGGCGATGCGCGAGGAACAGGACCGCAACCGCGTGGCCATGGGCGTGCCGGGCACCCTGTCGAACCGGCCGCCGCCGGCCGACGCCAACCCGGCCAACGCCGCCAAGCCGGCCGCCGCCAACGACCCGAACAACCCGGCCGACGGCACCGCCCGCAAGAACGCCACCACCCGCCAGTACGCCTACGACCGCAGCATCACCCAGACCAAGCGCAGCCGCGGCCGGCTGGAAAAGCTCAGCGTGGCCGTGGTGCTGGCGCAGGCCGCCTCGCCCACGCCGAAGACCGGCTGGAGCGCCAACGAAATCGCCAACATCGACAAGATCCTGCGCAACGGCCTGGGCATCAACGCCGAGCGCGGCGACCAGCTGGTGGTGTCGGCGATGAACTTCCCGCCCAAGGCCGCCGTGGCGCCATGGTGGCAGGAACGCGACAACGTGGTCGACATCAGCTCCTACGTGATGTACGCGGTCGGCATCATCCTCGGTTATTTGTTGCTGCTGCGTCCGCTGATGCGCCTGGTCACCGTGCGCTTCGCGCCGGATCCGCGCGAGCTGCAGCGCATCGCCGGCGAGCGCCGCGCCGCCGAGCAGGCCGCCGTGGCCGCCGCCAGGGAAGCGAAGGAAGCGGCCGCCAAGGAAGCCGCGGCAGCCGCGCCGGCCATCGGCGCGCCGGGCACGCCGGGCGCCCCCGCGCTGCCGGGCGCCGCCGGCCAGCCGGGCATGCCGGTGGTGCCGCTGCTGGAAAACTACGATCTGCCTCCGCCGGGCTCGGCGGTCGACGTCATGGTCGACCACCTGAAAGTGCTGGCCGAAAAAGAACCGGAACGTGTCGCCGAAGTCGTCAAACAATGGATGCAGAAAAATGGCCGAACTCAACAATAACCCGCAGGACGCCGACGAAGACTACGCCGGCGCCGTCCGCAACGCCCAGCTGTCGCCGGTGGAGCAGGCGGCCATCGTTCTGCTGAGCATAGGCGAGGAGCCGGCCGCGGCCGTGCTGCGCTGCCTGACGCGCGAAGAGCTGCTGGAGGTGACGCAGGTGATGTCGCGCATGAGCGGCATCAAGGTCGAGTCGGTCAAGACGGCGATGCAAACCTTCTTCGACGACTACCGCCAGCAGTCCGGCGTGCACGGCGCCTCGCGCAGCTACCTGAAGCGCTCGCTGGACCTGGCGCTGGGCGGCGACCTGGCCAACACCGTGTTGAACAATATCTACGGCGACGAGCTGCGGCCCAAGATGGCGCGCCTGCAGTGGGCCTCGCCGAAGTGGCTGGCCGAATACATCTCCAACGAGCACGTGCAGATGCAGGCGGTGTTCCTGGCCTTCCTGCCGCCGGCGCTAGCCGGCCAGATCATCGACGCGCTGCCGCAGGAGGGCCGCGACCTGGTGCTGCTGAACCTGGCGCGCCTGGACGAGATCGACCGCGACCTGCTGCAGGAGCTCGACGAGCTGGTGGTGCGCTGCCTGTCCTCCTTCGATTCGCAGAGCACCAGCGTCGAGGGCATCCGCCAGGCGGCCGAGATCCTCAACCGCCTGCCGGGCAACCGCGCGCAGATGGTCGAGCTGCTGCGCGCCCACGACCCGGAAGTGGTGGCGCAGATCGAGCTGTCGATGTACGACTTCTTCATCCTCGGCAACCAGTCCGAGGTGGCGATCACCCGCATCATCGAGGAAGTGCCGCTGGAGCAATGGGCGATCGCGCTCAAGGGCGCCGAAGTGTCGATCCGCGACGCCATCCTCAAGACCATGCCGAAACGCCAGGCCCAGGCCTTCGAGGACATGATGCGGCGCGCCGGCCCGATGCCGATGTCGCGCATCGAGCAGACCCGCCAGGAAATCATGGCCACCGTCAAGGCGCTGGCCGACGTCGGCGAAATCGAGATTCAGCTGTTCGCCGAACAGGTGGTCGAATGAAGCAATTCCGCGCCTACCGCTTCCCGCCGCTGGCCCAGTTCACCAACCTCGCGCACCAGCGCGCGGTGGCGCAGAGCCACAGCCAGAACGGCGACGGCGGCGCCCAGTGGGCGGCCTCGGTCAGCGAAGGCTTCGAACAGGGCCAGCGCGACGGCTACGAGATCGGCCTGGCCCGCGGCCAGGAAGACGGCTTCGAGGCCGGCCGCGCCTCCGGCCAGGAACAGGGCCGCGAGGAAGGCCGCCACGAAACGCTGGTGGCCTACGACCAGATGGCGCGCCCGGTGGACGCCATGCTCAAGAGCCTGAAGAAGCTGCGCTCGGACTACCGCGCCGCCCAGCGCAAGGAAGTGGTCGACCTGGTGGCCAAGGTGGCGCGCCAGGTGATCCGCGCCGAACTGGCGCTGCAGCCGGTGCAGCTGATGGCCCTGGTCGAGGAAACGCTGGCGTCGATGCCGCCTACCCGCGAGGAAATCGACGTGTTCCTGAACCCGGAAGAACTCAAACGCATCGCCGAGCTGGACCCGAAACGTTCCAAGCGCTGGAACCTGATCCCGGACGCCCGCCTGGACGCCGGCGAATGCCGCATCAAGGCTGGCGACAATGAAGTCGATGCCGGATGTCATCAACGTCTTGCGGCTGTCATGGAACAGGTCGATAATCAACTTCAAGCTGCCGACGGCGGCGACGAACCGGAGAGCGAAGAGTGATCGCTGACGCCTTACGCAATCTCGAGCTGGGTTCAGTTCCCATGGCGACCCCGACGGGCCGCCTGGTGGGCGCGTCCGGTTTGCTGCTCGAGGCGGTCGGTTGCCCGTTGCACACGGGCCAGCGTTGCCAGATAGAGACAGTCGGCGGCGAATGGCTGGACGCCCAGGTGGTCGGTTTCCGCGACAAGCTGTCGTTTTTGATGCCGTTCAAGAAGGCCATCGGCCTGACCACCGGCGCCCGCGTGCTGCCCTCCCCGGAAAAAGTCAGCCTGCAGATCGGTTCCGGCTGGCTCGGCCGCATGGTCAACGGCCTGGGCGAGCCGATCGACGGCCTCGGCAAGCTGTCCGGCGACTTCCCGCTCGAACCGCTGCCGCCGCGCATCCATCCGCTGAAGAAAAAGCCGGTCACCGAGGCGCTCGACGTCGGCGTGCGCGCCATCAACGCCATGCTGACCCTGGGCAAGGGCCAGCGCGTCGGCCTGATGGCCGGCTCCGGCGTCGGCAAATCCGTGCTGCTGGGCCTGATGACCCGCCAGACCGTGGCCGACGTGGTCGTGGTCGGCCTGATCGGCGAACGCTCGCGCGAGGTGCGCGAATTCGTCGACATGTCGCTGGGCAAGGAAGGCTTGTCCAAGGCCGTGCTGGTGATCGCGCCGGCCGACGAAAGCCCGCTGATGCGCATCATGGCCACCGAACTGTGCCACTCGATCGCCGCCCACTACCGCGACCAGGGCAAGAACGTGCTGCTGCTGGTCGACTCGCTGACCCGCTACGCGATGGCGCTGCGCGAGGTGGCGCTGGCGCTGGGCGAGCCGCCGGCCACCAAGGGCTACCCGCCGTCGGTGTTCACGGCGCTGCCGCAGCTGGTCGAATCGGCCGGCAACGGCGAAAACCAGACCGGCAGCATGAGCGCGATCTACACCGTGCTGGCCGAGGGCGACGACCAGCAGGATCCGGTGGTCGACACCGCCCGCGCCGTGCTCGACGGCCACATCGTCATGACGCGCGAGCTGGCCGAACGGGGCCACTACCCGGCGATCGACATCGCCGCCTCGATCAGCCGCTGCATGAGCCAGGTCATCACGCACGAACACCTGATGGCGGCGCGCGCCCTGAAGGCCAGCATGGCCCGCCATGACCGCGTGCGCGACCTGATACCGCTGGGCGCCTATGTGCCCGGCGCCGACCCGGTTACCGACAAGGCGGTGCTGCTGCACCCGAAAGTCGAGGACTTCCTGTGCCAGGGCACCAAAGAAGAGGCGCCCTTCGCACCGTGCATCAACCAACTTGAAAAGCTGATGACATGAGCCACCACAACATCCGTAACCTGACCACCCTGGTGGCCCTGCGCAACACCGAAGTGGAGCGCCTGCAGACGGAACTGGCGGAAAAGGAAAGCCTGCGTGAACGGTATCAAAAGAACCTCGAGCGCCTGACCGGGCTCTACACCAACAGCGGCCCCAGCGGCGTTCTGCATCCCGCGCTGGCCGGCAACTGCGGCGACTTCAAGCAGGCCGTGATGCAGATGGCCGACAACCACCGCCTCGACCTGCACATGCACGAGGCCGACATGGCGGTGTCGCAGCAGGCGCTCAACACCGCCTGGGCCAAGCGCGAAGTGCTGGGCAAGGTGCTCAGCAAGCAGCAAAAAGTCGTGTTGCAGCAACAAAACACGCAGGAACGCAAGCAACATGATGAGTTGGCAACACAGCTATGGATGCGCGGCCAGAAGTGATAATCGCCGCCGCGAAAAAATAGTCAGGAATATTTTCATAGGGAAACGATTAAGGTCGCCTTATATCAGGGTACACTCAATCATCCTTCCAGGAGCACGATCATGGCAGTCATCAGCAGTCCTACCTACGACCCGACCACCACCGCCACCAACCTGGCCAACGCCTACGTCGCGCCATCGAAGGCGATCCTGGACCTGCAGTCGAACAAGGCCAAGGCCACCGACAGCGGGTTGACCACGCTCAACTCGGCGCTGACCGCCTTCCAGTCGGCCATGCGCGGCCTGGCCACCGGCACCAGCACCGTCAGCGCCAACTCGGCCACCTTCAGCAACACCGCGGTCGCCAACGCCACCGCCAATTCGAACGCCGTGGCCGGCACCTACTCGTTCTATGTCGAGCAGCTGGCCACCGCCGGCCAGGTGTCGTACAACGTGGCCGACAGCGCCGCCACCAACGCCGGCGCCATGAACGTGGTGCTGGCCGACGGCTCGACCTTCCAGGTCGACCTGGCCAACGCCGACAGCAATATGGACGGCCAGCTGTCCGCCAAGGAAATCGCCGCCGCCGTCAACATCGCCGCCAACAACAATTCGCGCGTGACCGCCTCGGTGATGACCGTCAACGGCACCTCCAAGCTGGTGCTGTCGTCGACCCAGACCGGCGCCGCCAACGCGGTGGCCTCGATCGACGTGTCCGGCCTCAACGATCCCGGCCTGCAGGCCAGCCTGTCGGCGCAGTCGACCCTGACCGCCGCCAACGACGCCATCGTGTGGGTCGGCGGCCAGGCCGGCACCAAGGTGCAGCAGGCCTCGAACACCTTCAGCGTGGTCGACGACGTCAAGTTCACCGTCACCTCGGCGCAGGCCGTCGGCGCGGCGCCGGTCACGCTGACCGTGGCGCCGGACACCACCGGCACCGTGGCCAATGTGCAGAAATTCGTCGACGCCTACAACGCACTGCTGACCTCGATCAAGACGCTGACCGCGGCGGGCGACCACACGGTGGTGCAGTCGAGCGACGCCAACGCCACGCCATCGCCGACCGCGGCCGACGCCGCCTTCTACAACGACGCCGGCGTGACCAACCTGCGCGACCGCCTGAGCAGCGCGCTGCGCGCGGTCACCGGCGGCAAGTCGCTGATCAGCTTTGGCATCTCGGCCGGCCGCGACGGCACGCTGACGGTCGATGCGGGCCGCCTGAACAAGGCCGTGGCCGCCAATCCCGGCTCGCTGGACACGCTGTTCGGCCGCGCCGGCACCGGCGTGCAGAGCGGCGTGATGGGCGCGATGGACAAGATCGTCAGCGGCTGGACCAGCGCCGGCACCGGCCTGATCGCGACCCGCCAGCTGACCAACAGCAAGCAGCAGAGCGACATCACGCTGCGCCAGGCCAACGTGCAGAGCCAGTTCGACAACGCCTACAAACGCTACCTGGCGCAATTCACCGCGCTGCAGCAGCTGCAGTCGTCGATGACCAGCACCTCGAACATGTTTACGGCGATGTTCTCGTCGTCCAGCAGCAGTTAACACAGTCAGTTAATCCATTACGGTGAACACCATGTTGAATCACGAAGCCTATAGCAGTTACCACTCGACCAACCTGGATGCCCAGGTGGCGCGCGCCTCGCCGATCGAACTGGTGCTGGTCCTGACCGACGGCCTGCTGGAAGAACTGGCGCGCGCGCGCGGCCACATCGTCGGCAAGCGCTACGAGCTCAAGGCCAACAGCCTTAACAAGTGCACCGACATCATCAATGGCCTGGCCAGCTCGCTGGACTTCGACAACGGCGGCGAAGTGGTGGAAAACCTGGGCCGCCTGTACGACTACTGCGCCGGCCGGCTGTACACGGCCGGGGTCAGCCTCGACCCGACCATCATCGACGAAGTGACGACCTTGTTGACCACGATTAAAAAAGGCTGGCTTGGGGTTCAGGCCAAAAATGGATAGACAGCGCACCCTGTTGCAGATGGCAAAAAAAATGAACGCCGCCATCGCTTCCGAGGATTGGAAGACGCTGGCGGCGCTTAACACGTTAATGGCCGCCACGCTGCCGCAAATGGCGGCGCAGGGTAAATGGAGTCCCGCCGAGATCGCCGCGCTGGCGGCCTTGCGCCAGCGGCACGAGGAAGCGACGCGCGTTTGCAACGAAGCCACCGAGGACCTGGGGCGCCGATTGCAAGAAATGCAAACCAACAAAGAGGGCTGGCTGGCCTATGCCCTCGACAGCGAACAAGCAGAAACCGGAATCCAAGCATGATGACACTCCCTAGCGCCTCGGCCTCGGCAAACGCCGCGAAAGCCGCCTCCTCCGCTCCGGTGGCCGCCAACAACGGTCCAGCCGACGGCGCGCCGGCGCCCGCCGCCAACGCCCGTGCCAACGACAAGCCGTCGACCGCGCAGAACAGCGACAGCAGGACCGCCGCCAAGCCGCAACAACCGCAACAACAGCCGCGCGCGCAAGCGGGCCAGCCGCCGCGTACGCAGGCCGGCCAGGACAGCCGCGACAGCAACACGGCCGCCGACGAAGCGCCGGCCGCTGTGACGGTACCGCTGTTTGCCCAACTGCTGGACCTGGCCGACCTGGCCGGCGCCAGCACCGCCGCGCCCGCAGCCACCGACAGCGACAGCACCGACACCAAGGCCGACAGCGGCGCCGGCACCGCCACCGCCGACGTGCTGCCCGCCATGTTTGGCGCCCTGCTGGCCACCGCCGCACCGATCGCCACCGCGCTGGTCAATACCGGCGCCAGCGCCGACACCGACGCGCCGCGTACCGACGCCATCAGCGCCACGTCGACGCTGAGCAATGCCGCCACCCGCTTGAACCTGTCGGCCGCCAGCGTGGCCGTCAACGCCGCGCCGCAGCCTCAGGCCGCCGCGCTCCAGAACGCCGACGCCGCCGCCGCGGCCGCCACCGCCGCATCGGCCGCCGCACAGACCGCCGCGCAAGCACCGGCGCCGGCGACCGCCGCTCCGGCCAGCACGCCGCAAAGCATCTACACCATGGCCAACAACGCCGCCCTGGGCGCCTTGGCGCAGCAGAGCCAGGCCGATGCGCCGGCCGCCGCCAGCAGTGGCAGCAACAACAGCAACACCCTCGCCGCCGACGGCGCCGCCCCTGCCCCCGCGCCGGTCCAGCCCGCGCCGGCTCCCGTGCTGACGGCCGCCTCCGGCGCCGCCTTCGCGCCGGCCGCGCAGCGCGTCGCGCAGCGCAGCGCCGATGCAGCCCCCGCCAGCGACACCGCCGCCACCACGACAGCGGGCGTTGCCGCCGTCAAGGATGACAGCGGCGCCAGCCGCGCCGCCGCGCCGGCGCCTGCCGCCACCGGCAACAACGTCGGCTTCAGCCAGAACGCGGCGGCCGCCACGCCGGCCGCCGCCATCGTCAAGCTGGCCGGCTCGCCAGAACAGTGGCAGCAGCCGCTGCGCGAAGCGCTGGGCGACCGCCTGCAAGTGCAGCTGCAGCGCAACAACGATCACGCCGTCATCCGCCTGGAACCGCCCAATATGGGCAGCATCGAGATCTCGATCCGCCAGTCCGGCGGTACGCTGCAGGTGAATTTGTCGGCCAATCACAGCGAGGTGGTGCGTCAGCTCAACACCATCGGCGACAGCGTGCGCCAAGACCTGTCGACCACCCGCCAGTTTGGCGACGTCGCGGTGACGGTCAGCTCGTCGCGCGCCCAGGCGCAGGCCGACGGCGGTGGCCGCAACCAGCAGCAGCGCGACCAGGACGAAGGCCGCACGCCGGGCCGCGCCCTGTCCGATGACGGCGCCACGTCCACCTTTGCCATGACATCCGAGCGGGAGTAATCAGTAGATGAAGAACATGAAAATGATCATAGCGCTGGTGCTGGTCGCCGTGATTGGCGCGGCGGTGGCCGGCGGCGCAGTCTGGTACATGGCGAAAGGTAGTGACGACACGGCGGCGGCGCCAAGCAAGGATGTCAAGAAGACGGCCAAGAAGGAAGAGAAAAAGGAAAGAAAATCGGACGGCGAGCCGCCCAAGTACCTGACGGTGGACAAGGTGGTCATCATGCTCAAGCGCCAGCCCGGCGACACGGTGACGCATTACATGTCGGCCGACCTGGTGGTGACCACCGACGCCAAGCGCGAGAAGGAAACCAAGGAAAACCTGCCGCTGCTGCGCAGCGTGGCGGTGCGGACGCTGTCCAACCTGCCGATGGCCACCGCGCAGCTGATGACGATCGACCAGTTCGCCGCCCAGCTGAACAAGGCGTTCGACGACGCCTACGAGCATGAGGGCCGGGAAAAACCGTTTTCGGAAGTCATGATCGGCAAGCTGATCGTTGAGTAGATTGCAGCACATATGAGCACGACGGAAGCGACCAGTGGAGCGGCAATGGCATATATAGAGCAATACGCGGACGCTTATGCCGAAAGCTACGGCGAGAACGGCCACGCGCCGGTCGCGCACAGCGTGGCCGACGAGCAAAAGCACCTGCTCGCCTATGCGCCGCTGGTCAAGCGCATCGTGCGCCAGCTCAATTCGCAGATCGCCGGCGCCATCGACCGCGACGACATGGAGCAGATCGGCCTGATGGGTTTGCTTGAAGCGCTGCGCCGCTACGGCGAGCCGGACGGCGCCTTCGGCAGCTACGCCAGCCTGCGCGTGCGCGGCGCCATCCTCGACGAACTGCGGCGCCAGGACTGGCGCCCGCGCGCGGTGCGCCAGCAAAGCCACAAACTGCGCGACGCCGTGCGCGCGCTGACCCGCAACCTGGGCCACGAGCCCAGCGAGCAGGAAATCATGAGCGGCCTGAACCTGACGGCGGAAGCCTACCAGGCTTACCAGATGGACGAGAACGCCGAACTGATCGCCAGCTTCGACGAAGTGCTGCAGGAAAGCGTCAGCAACGAAAGCGCGCCCAGCCCGGAAGACCAGCTGGTGGTGCGGCGCAGCCTGGAACAGGCGCTGCGCGGGCTCGACGAGCGCGAGCAGCGGGTGGTGCAAATGTATTACGAGTTCGAGCTCAGCTACAAGGAAATCGCCGCCGTGCTGGACCTGACCGACGCCCGCGTCTGTCAGCTCAACAAGGCGGCGCTGGGCAAGATGAGAGCAGTACTGCAGAGCGCCTGATCCAGAACGGGCGGCAGGGCAAGATTAGAAAAATGACGCGGAAAGGCGAATCATCATGCAGCAAATAGTCGGCATTATCATAGTTTTAGGCAGCGTCTTCGGCGGCTTCTTCATGATGGGCGGCGCCTTCCATCAAATCTGGCAGCCGATCGAGCTGATCGTGATCGCCGGCTCCGGCCTGGGCGCGCTGGTGATCGGCAACCCGCCGCACGTGCTGAAGGAAATGTTCACGCAGATCAAGAAGATCGTGTTCCGCAAGAAATACGACTCGGAATTCCAGCGCCAGTTGCTGCTGCTGATGTACGAACTGCTGCAGCTGGCCGCCGGCGGCCTGAAGGCGCTCGACGCCCACGTCGAGGCGCCCAAGGACAGCCAGCTGTTCCAGCGCTATCCGCGCGTGCTGGAAGAACCGAAACTGCTGGCCTTCATCGTCGACAACTTCCGCCTGATGGCGATGGGCAAGATCAACGCGCACGAGCTCGAAGGCGTGCTGGAGCAGGAACTGGAAGCCATCCACGAGGAACTGACGCAGCCGGCCAAGTCGCTCAACAAGATCGGCGAGGCGATGCCGGGCTTCGGTATTCTGGCCGCGGTGCTGGGCATCGTCATCACCATGGGCACGGTCAACGAAGGCGCCACCTCGGGCGAGATCGCCGAACACGTCGGCGCGGCCATGGTCGGTACCTTCATCGGCATCTTCTTCTGCTACGGCGTGCTCGATCCGATTTCCAACATGATGAAGCAGCTGGTCAACCAGGAAGCGTCGAACAAGGAATGCGTCAAGGTGGTGCTGGTGACCCATGTGGCCGGCAAGCCGCCGCTGCTGGCGATCGACGCCGGCCGCCGCCTGGTGCCGCTCAACATCAAGCCTAGCTTCGCCCAGCTGGAACGCTGGATCAACGACCTCGAGGGCCGCGACAGCGCACCGAGCGAAGACAGCTCACGCAGAGGAGGCCGCGGTGCTAAAGTCGCATGACAAGGGCCATGAGCAGACCATCGTCAAGCGCGGCGGCGGCAAGCACGCCCATGACGAGCACGGCGGCGCGTGGAAAGTCGCGTTCGCCGACTTTTGCCTGGCGCTGAGCTGCCTGTTCCTGGTGCTGTGGCTGATGGCGGCACGCAACACCGAGTCGCTGGAGCAGATCCTGACCGAGTCCGACGGCGCCAAGACCGACCAGGGCAAGGGCGTCATGCCCGAGCAGGTCGGCGGTCCGCGCGGCAGCCTGATCGACCGCTTCCCGATGCCGCACACTGGCAGCACCGAGGATCCGGGCGACGCCAAGGCCCGGGGCGAGGCCAACACCCGCCAGACCGGCGAGGATGCCGCCGTGATCGAGCCGGCCAAGGTCAAGTACGACAGTCCGAGCGACCTGGCCGCGCTGTCCAAGGCGCTGACCAGGATGAGCACCGAGGCCGGCCTGACCAGCAACCTCGAATCCATCATCACGCCCTACGGCTTGCGCGTGATGCTGCACGACACCGACCGCCAGGGCATGTTCGTGCGCGGCTCCGCCGTGCCGACCGACAAGTTCCGCATGCTGCTGCGCAAGATGGGCCCGCTGTTCCGGCAGATGGAAAACCAGATGCTGATCGTCGGCCACACCGATTCGCTGCAGTACGCCGACCGCAGCTACGCCGCCTTCTCGAACTGGACGCTGTCGGCCAACCGCGCGATGTCGGCCCGCTCGCAGCTGCTGGCCGGCACCATGAACCCGGAATCGGTGCTGCAGGTGGTGGGCATGGCCGACCGCGCGCCGCTCGACACCAAGCGCGCCGACGCCGGCGTCAACCGCCGCATCGAACTGCTGATCCTGACCACCGCGCAAGCGAAGTCGATCGCCACCATGTTCGGCATGCCGGAGAACTCCAACGCGCTGACCCAGGATGTCGACACGGCGCTGCCGGACGCCACGCTGCTGCAGAAGCTGCGCAGCAAGCTCGGCGGCGACAGCCCGTTGCGCGATCCGCGCCACAAAAAATAAAGTACGACGTATGGAAACCAAGCCAACCAGAGGCACACGTATGAGAATTTCGACAGGAAGTCCGGACGGCGTGGCCGTCCAGCGCGTGGCCGAATCCGCCGCGCCGGATGCGGCCGAGGCCGTCGCGCCGCCGGCGGTGCAGGCGCCGCTGCAATCGGCGGTGATGCAGCCGGCGCTGCAGGCGATGCGCGAGATGCCGGAAATCGACCAGGAAAAGGTCGACATGCTGCGCGACGCGCTGGCCAAGGGCGAGCTGCCGTTCGACCCGGCCAAGCTGGCCGGCCTGATCCAGCGCTTCCACGGGAGCGAGAAGTGACGCAAGAAGCAACACCGGGCGGCAAGGCAGCCAGCACCGCCGTCAGCACTCCGGGCGCCGCCCCGGCCACCCGGCAGGAAGCGATGAAGCAGCTGCTGGGCGGGATCGCGGAGGATTTGACCGGTTACCAGCAGCTGAGCGCCCTGCTCGAGCAGCAATTCGACGCCGCGCTGCGCCACCAGGGCCCGCGCCTGACCGAGGTGGCCGAGGCCATTTCGGCGCTGGTGGACGCGATGCAACAGCGCCGCCAGCAGAGAGTGGCGCTGGTACAACGTTTATTGGGGCCAACAGCGACCATGATGCAGGCTTTTGCCTTGCTGAAAAATGCGGCACGCGAGAGAATGGAAGCTGACTGGAAAACACTGGAACAGATGGTTATCGAATGCAAGCGTCTGGGCAAGCGCAATAGCGACTTGCTGGTGGAACAGTACAGCATCATGCAGCGCGTGCTGCATGGCGAGGAGCAGATTTATGCGCCAGCTTGACCGGATGCAGCCTACCGCACCGACCGCCGCAACCGTATCGAACGTCAGCCCCAGCCGCCCCGCCGCGGCAGCCGGCGGCTTTGCCGCGTCCGGCACCTTCGCCTCCACCTTCAAGCAGGTCCAGCATGACGTGGCCGCCTTCATCAGCAACGGCGGCGGCGGTTTTTCCAGCGGCGCCGCCGACGCAGGCGCTGCAAGCCCGGCCATGGCCCTGCAGACGATGGCGCTGCGCCACCAGGGCGCCGGCGCCATCGACGCCGGCTCCGGTGCCGACGCCGAGCTGCAACAGCAATTCCTGGCCTCGATCAAGCCGTGGGCGGAGGAAACCGCCGGCAAGCTGGGCGTCTCGCCCGACATCGTCGCCGCCCACGCGGCGCTGGAATCGGGCTGGGGCCGCAACCCGCTGCGCAAGGCCGGCATGGACACCAACAACCTGTTCGGCCTGAAGGCCGGCGGCAGCTGGCAGGGCGACGTGGCCGCCGTCACCACCTCCGAATACGAACAGGGCGCGATGCTGAAGAAGACCGAGCGCTTCCGCAGCTATCCGGACGCCGCCAGCGCCTTCCGCGACTACGCCGACATGTTGACCAGCAATCCGCGCTACCAGGCCGCGCTCAACACCGGCAGCGACGCGCGCGCCTTCGCCAGCGGCCTGGCCCAGGGCGGCTACGCCACCGACCCGGCCTACGCGGACAAGCTAAGCAAGCTGGCCGCGCAGCTGCAGCGCGGCGTCCACCGCGTCACTCCGTCGGGGGATTAGTGGAAACGGGCATATCGACAGGCTCCACTGTTGCCGCGCCCGTCACCCGGGCACGGATCACGGCGCCGTTGGCATTCTTCACCCGCACCATGCTGCCCTTGGCCCCGCCGTCCAGCGCCTCGCCGGCCATGCTGACCTCGATCTGCTCGCGGCGCGCGACGATGCGCACCGCGTCGCCGCGCTTGACCAGCGTCGGCGACGACAGCAGCGCCATGCGCAGCACCTCGCCGGCGCGCAGCGTGCGCCGCCCGCTCATGCCCACCACCTGCTCCGGATCGGCCACGCTGTCGGCGATGCCGGAGATGTCGTGGCGCTCCAGCAACACGTCCTCGTCGGTCAAAACTTTCCCAGCAGGCACATCGCTTGCAACTACGGCAATGCGCGCCGAGATCTGCGCGCGCACCACGAATTCATATCGCCAGCCGTCCTGGCCGGCGCAGACGGCGGCAAAACGCATGCGGCTGGGCAGCCGCGTATCGACCGCCTCGACTGACGCCGCCTGCCGGCAAGCGGCCAGCGGCCTGCTTCCGCGCACCACGCTGAGTTCAAATTTCGGTTCCACCAGGCCGCTGCTGTCGGCCCAGCGGGCGATGTGCTCGCGCGCCGCGGTCTCCACCAGCGCCGGCACCTGTTCGGCGGCGGTCGGTCCGGGCGCGCAAACGGCGTCAGAAAATATGCCACAAAACAGCATGATCGCGCCAAGACCGGTTACAATACTTTTGTTGAACATGAGCAATACCTCTACTATGATGTGCGTGCTTACACGGCCGCCATTCTACATGGGAGTCAGCGGTTTTTTCACTCATGCAATACGGTTTGTCACCTCAGGGGAAGAACATGGGCATTAACTTCAAAGATGCGGTAGGCATGCATGCCGACGCGCTGCATTTGCGCGCCGAGCGCACGCGCATCCTGGCCGCCAACATCGCCAACGAAAACACCCCTGGCTTCCAGGCGCGCGACATGGACTTCGCGGCCACGCTGGCCAACACCCAATCCGAGGCCAACGGCGATATCGGCGGCGACGAGGACAGCGCGATGATGTACCGCGTGCCCTTCCACCCCACCCGCGACGGCAACACCGTCGAGATCGGCGTCGAACAGGCGGCGTTCTCGCAGAACGCTTCCGATTTCCAGACCAGCCTGACCTTCATCAACATGAGCCTCAAGGGCCTGGCCAAAGCCATCAATGGACAATAACGGTCAATAAGGAGCGCTGACATGTCGTTCAAGAATATTTCCGAGATCGCCGGATCGGCCATGGCGGCGCAGTCCGTGCGTCTCAACACCATCGCCAGCAACCTGGCCAACGCCGATTCCGTGGCCGGCAACGAGGCCGACACCTACCGCGCGCGCAAGCCGGTGTTCTCCGCCGTGATGGCCGACAGCATCGACGGCATGGGCGCCGCCGGCGGCAAGGTGCAGGTGCTGGACGTGGTCGAATCGAGCGAGCCGCTGCGCAAGGTGTACGAGCCGGGCCACCCGATGGCCAACGCCGACGGCATGGTGTTCTATCCCAACGTCAACCAGGTGGCCGAGATGACCGACATGATGTCGGCCTCGCGCGCGTTTGAAACCAATGTCGAAGTCCTCGGCCGCATCCGCACGATGCAGCAGTCCCTCTTAAAACTCGGTGAAGGTTAAGCCATGACAGTCAGCCTCCTCAACAACAACAGCGGCAACAACACGGGCACGACCGGCAGCAACATCACCGGCAACACCGCCAGCCAGACCTCGGACATGTTCACCAAGCTGCTGGTGGCGCAGATCAAGAACCAGGATCCGCTGTCGCCGACCGATCCGTCCCAGTTCGTGCAGCAGCTGACCCAGCTGTCGCAGACCGAGTCGCTGCAGAACATGTCGACGCTGACCAGCGCGAACAACAGCGTGCTGCAGAGCATGCAGGTGCTGGCGCTGGGCGCGCAGGTCGGCTCCGACGTCATGGCCGAATCGGGTTCGGTCACGCTGGACGGCCACACCAAGGTCAGCGGCCAGATGACCTTGGCCGCCACCAGCACCACCACCACGCTGGTGCTGACCGGCACCGACGGCACCAAGCACAACGTCAGCCTCGGCGTGCAGGCGGCCGGCACCGTGCCGTTCGCCATCGACCCGACCGCGCTGGGCCTGCCGGCCGGCACCTACACGATGACGGTACAAACCAGCACCAAGGAAGTGCCGCCGGTCGACGTGATGGGCCGCCTGAACAGCGTGCGCCTGTCGTCCGCCGGCAGCGTCGTGCTCAACGTCGGCAACGTCGGCGAAGTCGCGCCGACCGCCATCACTGCTTTCAACGGTAAATCCACCGCTTCTGCCACCCAATCTAGTCTCTAAGGAAGGTATCCATCATGAGTTTCGATATCGCATTGTCTGGCATCCAGGCCATCAACGAAGCGCTGGACGTCACCAGCAACAACATCGCCAACGCCGGCACCTACGGCTACAAATCGTCGCGCGCGAACTTCTCGTCGCTGGTGGCGGGCGATCAGCCGACCGGCGTCAACATCGGTTCGCACACGCAGAACATCGGCCTGTCGGGCGGCCTGCTGAACACCGGCCGCTCGCTGGACGCGGCCATCAACGGCGCCGGCTTCTTCATGGTCAAGGACGGCAGCAACAACATCAACTATACCCGCGTGGGTATTTTCGACACCTCCAAGGACGGCTTCCTGGTCGACGCCTCGGGCCGCCGCGTGCAAGGTGCGGTCATCACGCCGCCTAGCACCCAGCCGGGCGCCCAGGGCGACATCGCCATTCCGACCGGCCAGATCCCGGCCGTGGTCAGCGACAAGGTCAACTACATCGGCAATCTGTCGGCCGACTGGCCGATCACCGCCTTCCCGGCAGCCGTCACGCCGACCACGCCGCCCGACCCGTCCACCTTCAGCATGTCCAAGGCCACCGTGCTCTACGATACGCTGGGCGGCCAGCATACGCTGACCCAGTATTTCGGCGCCACCGGCCCCGGCGCGGTGTCGGTCAACTACGTCCTCGACGGCAATCTGGTCGGCACGCCCCAGGCACTGGCGTTCGACCCGGTCACCGGCCAGATGACCACCCCGGCACCGGACCCGACCACCACCAACGGTTCGCTGCAGCTGGACCTGTCGGCTCTCGACACCAGCGATCCGACGCTGTGGCCCGGCTTCATCAGCGGCGCCAAGATGGCGCAGGTCCCGGTCAACATCAACTACACCGGCACCACCTACTTCGCCGGCGAGGCGACCACCTCGACCAACAACGCCAACGGCTACGCCTCGGGCACCTTCGCCGGTGTCGATCTGGCGACCGACGGCTCGGTGATCGCCAAGTACAGCAACGGCCAGAAGCAGGCGGTCGGCAAGCTGATGCTCGCCACCTTCCCCGACGAAGGCGCGCTGACGTCGATCGACAACACCAGCTGGGCGCAGTCGCTGGGCTCGGGCACGCCGCTGGTCAACTTCGCCGGCGTCGGCATGACCGGCACGCTGAACACCAGTTCGCTGGAGCAGTCGAACGTCGACATCACGTCCGAACTGGTCGGCCTGATGACGTCGCAGCGCAACTACCAGGCCAACTCCAAGGTCATCCAGACCGAGAGCACCATGATGCAATCGCTGATGCAAGCCATCTAAGGACGCACTGACCCATGGATGCGCTGATCTACACCGCCATGAGCGGGGCCGAACGGGCCCTGCGTGGCCAGCAGGTACACGCCAACAACCTGGCGAACATGGACACCGGCGGCTTCCGCGCCAATATGGAGCTGTCGGCGGCGCAAACCGTCAACGGCTACGGTTACGACGACCGCCATATGTCGCAGCTGCAGGCCAACTCGGTATCGACCCGCCAGGGCACGGTCAAGGCCACCGGGCGCGACCTCGACGTCGCCATTTCCGGCGACGGCTTCCTGGCCGTGCAGGGACCGACCGGCGAGGCCTACACCCGCGCCGGCGCGATGACCCTGGACCAGACCGGCACGCTGCGCATCGGCAGCAACGTGGTGCTGGGCGAAGGCGGCCCGATCACCCTGCCCGAGTACACCAAGATCGCCATCGGCACCGACGGCACGGTGTCGATCCAGAGCCCCGGCACGACCACCATGCAGACCATCGACAAGCTCAAGCTGGTCAAGGCCGAGGCGTCGGAGCTGACCAAGAACGAGGCGGGCCTGCTGGTGGCGCGCAGCGGCCAGCCGCTGGCCACCGACGCCACCGTGCTGGTCAAGCCCGGCCACCTGGAAGGCAGCAATGTGTCGGCGGTGGAGGAAATGGTCGCCACCATGAGTTTGAACCGCACGTTTGAAATCCAGATGAAATTGTTCAAGGCCAGCGATTCGATGGCCGAAACCGGAAATCGCCTGATCGGCGGCTAAGCCGGTCCACGTTACACCTCAAGGAGAGATACGATGAATCCAGCAATGTGGATCAGCAAGACCGGCGTGCAGGCGCAGGACGAAAAACTGCAAGCCATCGCCAACAACCTGGCCAACGCCAACACTGTCGGCTTCAAGCGCGACCGCGTGGTGTTCGAAGACCTGTTCTACTCGGTGGAACAGCAGCCGGGCACGCAGCGCGCCGACAACAACACGCTGGCGCCGTCCGGCGTGCAGCTGGGTAACGGCGTGCACATGGTCGGCACGCAAAAAGTGTTCACCACCGGCAGCCTGCAAACAACCGGCAACTCGCTCGACGTCGCCATCATGGGTAACGGCTTCCTGTCGGTGCGCCAGCCCAACGGCGAAACCGCCTACACCCGCGCCGGCCAGCTGCAGGTCGACGCCAACGGCATCCTGGTCAATGCCCACGGCCTGCCGCTGATCCCGCAGATCACCGTGCCGACCAACGCCACCTCGCTGACCATCGGCGAAGACGGCACCGTCTCGGCCACGCTGGCCGGCAACACCACCGCCAGCCAGCTGGGCCAGCTGACCCTGACCAGCTTCATCAACCCGACCGGCCTGCTGGCCCTGGGCGAGAACCTGTTCGCCGAAACGCCGTCGAGCGGCACGCCGACCGAAGGCAAGCCGGGCGACGCCCAGTGGGGCAAGCTCAAGCAAGGCGCGCTGGAAGGCTCCAACGTCCAGGTGGTCGAGGAAATGGTCGACATGATCGCCGCCCAGCGCACCTACGAAATGAACACCAAGGTGCTGTCGGCCGCCGACAATATGCTGCAATACCTGTCGCAGGCCGCCCGCTGATGAAACCCGCACTGCCCGCCTCGGCCGTCCTGGCCTTGCTGCTGGCCGGCTGTGCCAGCCTGGCGCCGCCGCCGGTGCGACCCGGTCCGTCGGCCGAGCCGCCGGCCGTGTCGCGCAGCATCGGCGCCAAGGGTACTTCCGGCGGCGTCTTCAGCACCGACCTGGGCCTGTCGCTGACCTCGGACAGCCGCGCCTTCCGCGTCGGCGACGTGGTCACCGTGACCTTGCAGGAAACCACGCAGGCCAGCAAGAAGGCCGGCACCAGCTATTCCAAGAATTCGGCCGACACCATCAACGCCCCCAATCTCCTGGGCAAGACCTTCCCCAAGGGCGGCATCGGCCTGGGCGCGTCCAATTCCTTCGCCGGCGACGCCACCAGCACCCAGCAGAACACACTGACCGGCGCCATCACCGTCATCGTGCAGGAAGTGCTGCCGAACGGCCTGCTGCGCGTGTCCGGCGAAAAAACGCTGACCCTGAATCAGGGCGAGGAATTCGTCCGCCTGCGCGGCTTCCTGCGCCCGGCCGACATCGACGCCGACAACCAGGTGTCGTCGCTGCGCATCGCCAACGCCAGCATCGCCTACTCGGCGCAGGGCACCCTGGCCGACACGCAGTCGGCGGGCTGGCTGTCGCGCTTTTTCAATGGCCCGTGGAATCCGTTTTAAGCAGTCTTTGATTGGGTGAACTCATGAATTTCCGCAAGCTGTCCCGCGCCCTTGCCCTGCCACTCGCCCTCTGCCTCGGCTTCGCGGCCGTGCCGGCCCGGGCCGCGCAGGTGCTGCGCAACCTGGTCGCCGTCGAAGGCATGCGCGACAACCCGCTGGTCGGCTACGGCCTGGTGGTCGGCCTCAACGGCAGCGGCGACTCGACCCAGGTCAAGTTCGCCAGCCAGTCGGTGATCAATATGCTCAAGCAGTTCGGCGTCAAGGTGCCGGACGGCACCGACGCCAAGTCCAAGAACGTCGCCACCGTCATGGTGTCGGCGGTGTTCCCGCCCGGCTACCGCAAGGGCCAGAACATCGACGTCGTGGTGTCGTCGATGGGCGACGCCAAGAGCCTGCGCGGCGGCGCCCTGCTGCTGACCCCGCTGCGCGCGGCCGACAATGAAGTGTACGCGCTGGCCCAGGGCAACGTCGTCGTCGGCGGCTTCAGCGCTTCCGGCAAGAGCGGCTCCTCGGTCACCGTCAACACCCCGACCTCCGGCCGCATTCCGAGCGGCGCCGCGATCGAGCGCGAAATCGGCACCGATTTCTCGACCAAGCCGACGGTGCGCCTGTCGCTGCGCCATCCGCATTTCCAGACCGCCATCAACATCGTCGACACCATCAACAAGCGCTTCGGCGACATCGCCAGCACCAGCGACGCCACCAGCATCGACGTGGTGGCCCCGGCCAACCCGACCCAGCGCGTGGCCTTCATGGCCAAGCTGGAGGCGTTGTCGATCGAGGTCGGCGACGATTCGCCGAAGGTGGTGTTCAATTCGCGCACCGGCACCGTGGTCATCGCCGACGGCCTGCGCGTGCGCGCCGCCGCCGTCACCCACGGCTCGCTGAAGGTGGTGATCTCCGAATCGACCAA
Organism: Duganella sp. LjRoot269; assembly: GCF_964254095.1. NCBI lineage: Bacteria > Pseudomonadati > Pseudomonadota > Betaproteobacteria > Burkholderiales > Oxalobacteraceae > Duganella > Duganella sp. LjRoot269. The sequence continues at coordinate 4,545,044 of NZ_CAXUSL020000001.1, forward strand.
GGTCAGCCAGCCGAACGCCTTCGCCCAGGGCAACACCGTGGCCACGCCGCAATCGCAGGTCAGCGTCGACCAGGGCTCGGGCCAGATGTTCAAGTGGCCGGCCGGCGCCAAGCTGCAATCGATCATCGACGTCATCAACAGCCTCGGCGCCTCGCCGGACGACATCATGGCGATCCTGCAGGCGCTCGACCAGGCCGGCGCCATCGAAGGCGAACTGGTCGTCATTTAAGGAATCCCTATGAGCCTGGTACCTTCCCAATTCGATGCCAGCACCATGCGCGTAGGCGTGGCCGACCAGCTGAACGAAACCCACGTCGCGCCGGTGGCCGCCGCTGGCAGCGACGACAGCGTCGACCCGGCCTACCGCGCCAAGGCCACCCAGGCGGCGATCAAGTTCGAGAGCTTCTTCATCGGCCACATGCTGCACCAGATGCGCTCCGGCACCCGCGAGCTGGCCGCCGAGGACAGCGTGTTCAAGGACAAGATCAACGAGGATATGCTGGACATGGCCGACAACCTGGTGGCCGACCAGCTGGCCGGCCAGCGCGCCTTCGGCGTGGCCGACGCCATCCTGCGCCAGCTGTTGCCGCCGGCCAGCACGCCGCAGCCGCTGAACACCGCGCTGCCGGGCCGCGACAGCGCGGCGAATGTTGCTGAATCGCAAAAAATTGGCGCCACGCTTAATCCTGCGCGGTAAGCGGTCGCCCTTTACGAGTAATGGAGCAGTGGGGGCGGTGGAAGTCACTTGATCACTGCAAGCTACTGCTCCTGCGGCCTTCACCAGGAAAGACCCTTGCAATATGAGCATCTCTTACAACGCACTGTCCGGCGCCCTGGCCGCCCAGGCTGCCCTGAACACGGTCAGCCAGAACATCGCCAACTCGCAGACCAAAGGCTACACCCGTCAGGGCGTGCTGCTGCAGACCAACGCCGGCGATGGCTCCGCCATGAGCCCCGGCAATGGCGTGGCGGTCGGCTCGCTGCTGCGTTTCAGCGATTCTTACAAGACCCAGCAACTGTGGCGCGCCAATTCCGACCTGGGATCGCGCACTCAGGTGCAGCCCTACCTGACCCAGATGGAAAAAGTCATGAGCGATGACAAATCCAGCCTGAGTTATGGTATCGACAATTTCTTCAAGGCGCTCAACGCCGCCGGCGTCGACCCGACCTCGACCCCGCTGCGCCAGCAGGTGATCACCGCCGCCGACTCGATGTCGCAGCAGTTCAACAGCATTTACAACGTCACCGCCAACCAGCTGATTTCGGTCCAGCAGCAGCGCTCGGCCATCCTGCCCGGCCTGAACGAATCGATCGCCGGCATCGCCGCGCTCAACCAGCAGATCATCGCCACCGGCGCCAACGGCACCAACACCTCGGCGCTGATCGACAAGCGCGAGCAACTGATCGACAGCGTCGCCTCGCAGGTGGCGGTGGAAGTGATCAACAATCCGGATGGCACCGCCAGCGTCTCGATGAAGAGCGGCCAGCCGCTGGTGGTCAGCAACCTGTCGGCGACGATGGCGTTCGACACCAGCACCGGCACCCAGCAGCTGACGCTGAAGTTCGCCAACACCACCTTCCGCCTGGACGACACCAAGGTCGGCGGCCAACTGGGCGGCCTGGCCGACTACCAGGAAAATACGCTGAAACCGCTGCAGAAGTCGATCTCCGAGATCGCCGAGCAGATGTCGAACAAGGTCAATACCCAGCTGGCGGCCGGCTTCAACAACGCCGGCACCGCCGGCGGTCCGCTGCTGACGTTCAATCCGACCAGCGCCACCGGCCTGCTGCAGGTGGCCACCGGCTACACCACCGCCGACCTGGCGTTCTCCAGCGACGGCACGCCCGGCGACAGCGGCAACCTGCAAAAACTGGTCGACATCAAGGGCCAGCCGATCACGCTGACCACGCTGGGCAGCGTGCTGCTGGGCGACGCCGATACCCAGATCGTCGGCAAGCTGGGCATCGACAGCCAGCAGAACCAGGCGCTGTTGAACACCGCCACCACCATCCGCCAGCAATCGGAAGACGACTGGAAATCGACCAGCGCCGTCAACACCGACGAGGAGGCGATCAACCTGGTGGAATTCCAGAATATGTACCAGGCCAACATGAAGGTGATCGCCGTCGCCAACACCTTGTTTGACGCCACCTTGCAAATGTTCGGTTAAGGAGAGCCTGTATGCGCATCGCCACCAGTCAGTTCCAGGCCACCATGAACCGCGGCCTGCAGGATAACCAGAGCCATCTGGCCCAGATCACCGCCCAAATGGCGTCCGGCAACAAGATCCAGCTGCCGTCGGACGACCCGGTCACCAACGTGCGCCTGTCGCGCCTGACGCGCGAGGAAGCCATCGTCGGCCAGTACCGCGACAATATCGCGGCGGTCAAGATCCGCCTGGACAAGAACGAGACCTTCCTCTCCAGTATCACCAACGACATCACCGAAAGCCATGACCAGCTGGTCTGGGCCTCGGACGGCGGCAACTCCGACGCCGACCTCGGCTCCATGGTCAACACCATGTCCTCGCTGCGCGACAGTATTTTCTACAGCGCCAATGAAAAGGACCAGGAAGGCCGCTATGTGTTCTCCGGCACGCTGACCAACACGCCCTCCATCACCTACGATGCGACGCAGCCGGTCGGTTCGCGCTACACTTTCACCGGCAACACCAACCAGCAAAAAGTGGTGGTCGGCAACGGCATCTCGCAGACGGCCAACGTCAACCTGTCCGGCCTGGAAGCGCTGCTGAACCAGATGGACACCACCGTCGCCGAACTGAGCGCGCCCGGCGTGTCGCCCAGCACGCCGTCGCTGCAAGCCGCGTTGAAGGCCAATATGGACGGCGCCGAGGCGGCGCTGGACCAGGTGTCGGGCAAGATCGCCGACTTGGGCGGCGCGCAAAACATCATGAGCACGCTCGACGGCAACCACGCCAACGTCAGCCTGTCGAACCAGAACGCGCTGCTGGACCTGGGGCAACTCGACTACGGCGACGCCGCGACCCAGCTGAACGGTTACAATCTGGCCCTGCAATCGTCGTACAAGGCGTATTCCAAGATCAGCAACCTGTCGCTGTTCAATATTCTGTAAATAAAGACTGAACTGTCATGCAAATCTCGCCCAATTCCACTCCCACTGTCATTGTTCCTGGCAGCGCCAGCAATGCCAGCGCGGTGGACGGCACCGCGCTGGGGCTGAATGGCGAGAACGCGGCCACGGCCTTGCCGGTCACGCCGACGCCGACGTCGGCGGCGCCGCTGCGGCGCGGGCTGAACAATTGGGACCAGCCGCTGCAGGGCGACATTTCCGGCGCCCAGCAGGCGCTGGACTTCCTTGAACAGAGCGCGGCCCAGCTGCGCAACCTGAAGGCCGACCTCAGCGCCCGCCTGGCCAACCGCCAGCGCAGCGACGGCACGCTGGACGCGCGCGTGCGCCAGTTCAGCAACACCTGGCGCAACCGCAGCCAGGCGTCCGGCGGCACGCTCGATGCCCGCCTCAAATTCAGCAACAAGAGCACGACCACCCGCTTCACCGTGCGCGGCATGTCGCTGGCCAACCTGCGCAACGGCGGCCGCGAAGTGCTGGCGATCTCCATCGGCGGTGGCCAGAACCTGCGTTCGGTGGTGCTGGAGCCGGGCCTGAGCGACCAGGAAATCGCCCAGCGCTTCGACGACGCGCTGGCGCCGACCGGCGTGCGCGCCGACCTCAACGACGACGGCCAGCTGGAATTCAGCACGCCGGAATCGTCCTGGGGCAATGTGCGCGACACCATCGCCGTGCAGGGTGGCGGCACCCGCTTCCCCACCGGCCAGATGAACCGCGTCAAGGCCGAGGCGGAAGCGCCGGCGGTCGATCCGGACAGCTGGCAGACCTCGGACGCCGATTCCATCCGCACCACGCTGCAGCAGGTGGTGCAGGCGCTGGCCCAGGTGGAGCAGGCGATCGCCTCGGTGCACACGGCGCTCAACCAGGTCAGCGAACGGGTGCAGAGCGCGGCGCCGAACGACAGCACCGCCGGCATGGACCAGGTGGCGCAGAATTTCGTCTCGACCGCCAAACAGCCCGGCTACCAGTCGTTGCTGTCGATCACGTCGGCGCTGGCGGGCATCAGCCGCGAGCGCGTGATTTCACTGCTGAGCTTGCGCTAAGCCGGCATCACCTCAAGACATCACCTCAGGCCGGGCTTGGGCGGATTGGCCAGCGCCTGCCGCGCCAGCTCGCCGAACTGCGCCGCCGGCAACGCTCCCGAATACAGATAGCCCTGCGCATAATCGCAGCCGGCCAGCGCCAGCAAGGCGCTCTGCGCCGACGTCTCGACGCCCTCCGCCACCACCTTCAGCCCCAGCTTGTGCGCCATCACGATCAGCGCCTCGCACATCGCCAGGTCGCCGCTGTCGCTGGCCACGTGCGCGATGAAGCTCTGGTCCAGCTTGAGCAGGTCGATGCCGACCCGCTTCAGGTGCGACAGCGAGGCGTAGCCGGTGCCGAAATTATCCAGCGCCACCTGCAAGCCCATCTCGCGCAGCGCCGCCAGGCGTTCCGCCACTTGCGGCGTGCTGTCCATCAGCACGCCTTCGGCGATCTCGATGACGATGCTGCGCGGCGCCAGTCCCAGCCCGGTCGCGTAGGCCAGCCAGGCCGCATACAGCGCGGCGTCGCCGCGGAACTGCGCCGGCGACTGGTTGATGCTGATCTGGAAGCCGGCGCCCAGCTCGTCCTGCCAGCGGCGCGCCTGTTGCGCGGCCTGGCGGAATACCCAGTCGCCGATCTCCATCATCATCCCGCTCGATTCGGCGGCCGGCAGGAACTCGGCCGGCGCCAGCAGGCCGCGCTGCGGATGGCGCCAGCGCAGCAGCGCCTCGGCGCGCTCGACGCGGCCGTCCAGCAGGTTGAGGATGGGCTGGTAATGCAGCTCGAACTGCTGCGAGGACAGCGCCGAGCGCAAGTCCAGCGCCAGTTGCTGGCGCGCGTGGGCCGCCAGCTGCAAATCCTCGGTGAAGTAGCTGTAGCGGTTGCGGCCGGCCTGCTTGGCCGCGTACATGGCCTGGTCGGCCTGGCGCAGCAACTCTTCCGGTGCATCCGCGTCGTCCGGGAACAGCGCGATGCCGATGCTGGCCGAGATCGATGGACTGGCCGCGCCCAGCTTGAACGGCCGGTTCAGCAGCGCCAGCATGGCCTCGGCGATGCGGTCGATGCCGGCCATGCGGTCGAGGCCGGGCAGGATCACCGTGAACTCGTCGCCGCCCAGCCGCGCCACCGTGTCCGAGGTGCGCACGCTGGCGCCGATGCGCCGCGCCGCCTCCACCAGCAGCACGTCGCCCTGGTCGTGGCCCAGCGTGTCGTTGACCTGCTTGAAGCCGTCCAGGTCGACAAACAGCAGCGCCAGCTGCAGCCCGTCGCGGCGCGCCTTCTTGACCTCCTGCGCCAGCCGGTCGAGAAACATGTGGCGGTTGGGCAGCGTCGTCAGCGTATCGAAATTGGCGCGCTGCCAGACCAGCTCGCTCGAGGCGCGGTCCGCCGTGATATCGGTCACCAGCGCCAGCGCGCCCAGGTAGGTGCCGTCGGCGTCGAAGATGGGATTGGTGGCCAGCGTGGCCCACAGCTCGCTGCCGTCCTTGCGCAGGAACTTGAATTCGTGGCGTTCGGAAACGCCGAGCTGGCGCCGCGCGATGTTGCGCTCGAGCAGGGCCCGGCCCTCGTCGTCCATGAAGGCCACCAGCGGCTGCTCCAGCATATCCTCGATGGCGTAGCCCAGCATCTGCGCCATCTTCGGGTTGACAAAGCTGGTGCGGGCGGCGCCGTCGATTTCCCAGATGCCCTCCTCGGCGCTGTGGACGATGCGGCGGAAGCGCTCCTCGCTGCGTTCCAGCGCGGCCAGCTTGCCTTCGGCCAGCTCCAGCACCACGCGGATCGCCTGGCCGCTGCTGTCGGCACTGGCGCGCAGCGTGACCGGAAAGCCCTGCTGGTTGCGCGCTCGCACCATTTGCAGGTCGCAATGTTCAGGCAGTTTGCTGTTGAGTGCGCGCCGCAGGAACTCGTCGAAATCCTGGTGGAAACGCGTGGCGATGAACTCGCGGAACGGCACGCGGTCAGGATTGCTGCGCGGCAGGCCCAGCACGTCGGCGCCGACCACGTTCATCTGCAGGATGGTGGTGTCGAAGCCGAGCACGAAATAGCCGACCGGCGCCAGCAGGTAGATATCGTTGAAGCACTCTTGCTCGACGGCGGGATCGGCCGCAGCCGACTCCGCATAGGCGGCCACCGCGGCGGCTTCGCCCATGATAGCCATGTCGTTGAGCATGCCGAGCCGGGCCTCGGAAACCGGCTGCCGCCGACCGTGCGATTCGCTCGTGGATAGTGGTGTCAGCTTCTCCATGGCGCCCCTTTGCGTAGGGGTCCAGACTAGCATCTAAGCGCTACGCTGTCGAGCAAAGCAGCGCCAGGATCGGCTGCGTCAGCGGTGCGCGCGGTTCAGGCGTTGTTCCGCGCGCCGTTGCAGCGCTTCAAACAGCAGGCTCAGCACCCAGTAGATCAGCGCGGCGGCCACGTACAGCGGCAACGGCCGGAACGTGGTGGCGATCACTTCCTTGGTCGACAGCATCAGTTCCGTCATCGTGATGACCGACACCAGCGAGGTGTCCTTGATCAGGCTGATCAGCGTGTTGCTCATGGCCGGCACCGCGATGCGCAGCGCCTGCGGCAGCACGACGAAGTACAGCGTCGACCAGTAGCCCAGGCCCAGGCTGTAGCTGGCGGCCCACTGCCCCTTGCTGACCGCGCCGATGGCGCCGCGCAGGCTTTCCGACAAGAACGCGCCGGCATTCAGGCTCAGCGCCAGGATGCCCGCCGTCACCGGCGTGAATTCGACGCCGACGCTGGGCAGGCCGTAATAGATGACGAACATCTGCACCAGCAGCGGCGTGCCGCGCATCAGGCTGACATATACGCTGGCCGGCCAGCGCAGCAGCCGGTACGGCAGGATGCGCATCACCGCCACCGGGAAGCCGATCAGCAGCCCGCCCAGCATCGAGGCCAGCGCGAAGATCACCGTATAGCCGGCGCCGCGCAGCATGACCGGCGCCGCTTCGCGCAGCAACTCCATCAAATCCCGCACATCCATGCTTACGGCGCCTTGCTGACGTCGATGCCGAACCACTTCAGCGAGACCGCCTTCAGGCTGCCGTCGGCGGAAATGTCGGCCAGCGCCTTGTTCAGCGCCTCCTTGAATTGCGGATTGCCCTTCTGGAACGGAATGCCCATGCGCTCGACCGCGCCCACCTGCGCGCCGGCCTTGATCGGTAGCCTGGAGATCTTCAGCAAATAGGCGGACATCAGGCTGTCGTTGAGCGCCGCGTCCAGGCGGCCGCTGGCCAGGTCGGACATGGTGTCCGGCGCCGCCGCGTAGCTGCGCACATCGATGCCCGGCACCGCCTTGGCTTGCTGTTCATACACGCTGCCCTGCCCCACACCCAGCTTCTTGCCCTTCAGGTCGGCCAGCGCCTTGTAGGCGGCCTTCTCGTCCTTGCGCACGATCAGCTGCGGCATCGAGTAGATATACGGCACCGAGAAGTCGAACGCCTGCTCGCGCTTGGGATTGATGCCGACCTGCGAAATGATCACGTCGTATTTATTGGCCGACAGCCCGGCCAGGATACTGGCCCACTCGCTGCTGACGAACTCCACTTTCAGGCCCAGCTTCGCACCCAGCAGGCGCGCCACGTCGACGTCGTAGCCGGCCAGTTCGCCGGTTTTCTGGTCCTTGTAATTGAACGGCGGATAAGTGCCCTCCATCGCCACCTTGAGCGTGCCGCGCGCCTTGACGGTGGCCAGCAGGTCGGCGGCGGAAGCAGGCAGCGCCGCAAGGGACAAGGCCAAGGTCAGCAGGGCACCCTGCGCCAGCTTGAAAGTGAAATCGCGTTTTTGCATGGAATTCCTTTATTGTCAGGCGCTACCAGGCGCCCATGCGTCGACGCAGGCCGAAATTATGGCCCGCGACCAGGATGGAACTGGCGATCAGGCCGCTCAGTCCTATCATCAACTGTATCAGTTTATCGTCCGGCAGTACCCACAGCCTGCCGGCCGGCGCCTCGTCCACGCGCGCGGCCGCCATGATCAGGGGCGCCACCCATTCCGCCTCCGGCGTAACATCCAATATCAGGGCGCCGTCCTGCGTGGTCTGCATGTAGATCTCGCCGCCTTCGGCCAAGGTGAAGCAGACCCCGTAACCGGTCTCGTTCTTGCCGATGTGCTCCTGCAGGCTGAGGTTGTGCTCGGCTATCCACAGCTCCACGTCGGCCGGCGTTTCCAGCCCGCTCCACGGCACCGGCCGGAAACGGGGGGGATCGCGCAGTTGCTCATTGTCGTCTTGCATACCATTCCTGTTCGCTTGCCAAGCCGCCAGTTTACTCGATGGGAGGAAAGTCATGAAATATAAGTACCCGTACGGCCCCGGACGCCGCGAATACGTCTCGGAATTCACCCGCTTCATGGACGGCTATCTGCACCAGCATCCCGAAGTCCAGCAAGACCAGACCCTGGGCTGGCGCATCTGGTGGGAACGGCCGGTCGATCCGAAAAGCATAGACCGCGAGGCCCAGGCCAACTTGAAGCCGACCGTCTACCATTCATATTTCTACGAGTAGGGTTCAGCCCTTCCAAGTGCGCTTGAGGCCGGTATCCGCATGGATCCAGCCGCCGCGCGGGCCGGCGCGGTAGTAGAAGCCGACCCCGCCCTGGCGGAAACTCTTGACCAGGCCGCCCAGCACCTCGGCGTTCAGGTTGGCCAGGCGGATGTCGGCCGCGCGCCCTTCGATATGCAGCGACTGGCGCGCCGCCGGCACGCCCGCTTCGCGCAGCTTCTGGTTGGAGGCCGCCGTGCGGTAGCCCGACAGGATCTCCAAAGGCGTGTCGATGCCGTAGCGCGCCACAAACGCCTGCGTGCCCCACAACGTTTCAAACAGCTTGGGATCGATGCGCGCGGTTTCCTTGCCGTTGACGTCGCGCAGCAAGTGGCACAAGTCCTGGTAGGCCGATTCGATGATCTCGCCGTCCCGCCAGTACAGCAGCTTGGCGCGCTCGCCGCTGGCCGGGCGGATCACGTCGATGGTGCGCGGCTTGAGCCAGAACTCCAGGTCCAGCGCCTGGGCGTCGAAAATATCCGGCGGCGGTTCCATCTCGCCGCTGCCGCTGGGCGCCGAGTGCGCCGACGCGCGGCCCATGTCGGCGGCCGGCCTGGCCTGCGCCACAGCGGGCGGCGGCGCCGCTACCGGTGCATGTCCGGCCGGCTTGGCGGCTGCGCTGGTCGCCGCATGCCGCACGCTGCTGCCGGACGCGCATCCTATCAGCGGCACCGCCAGGAAACTTGCCGCCGTCACACCCAAACCCTGCTGTAAAAACTCTCTGCGCGATGCCATAGACTACCCGTGAAAAACGATATGGATACTATAGCGTATGCAGAGGGAAAAAGAAAAACAGCAAAGCCCCGGTTTCGATCAGCGCAGGGCGAAAACCAGCAGTTTTTCCGGCACCACCTCGCCGCTGGCCAGCGTTCGCGGCGGCACCACCATGGTGACCCAGCCCGACGCCTCGTCCCCCTCGCGCACCAGTTCCACTCTCAGCTGCCGGTCCAGCGCGACGTAGGTATTGCTTCCGGTGGCGACGATCTTGTGCGGCTGGTCGTCGTCCACGTAGGCGTACATGCCGGTGCCGCGGCTGACGATCGACAGCGTCATGCCGTTGGAGAGCGTGTAGCCGCCCTTGATATCCTGGTAATTGTCGGGCCACATCTTGCGGTAGTTCACGGGCAGTTCGATCCGCCCTTCGCTGGCCTTGATCGGCACCACCGTTTCCTGTTCGGTTTGCTGCGCCTGCGTCGGCGGCAACCAGGCCAGCACGCCCAGCACGACGGCTAAGTTCACAATTTTCATGATGCACCTCCCTTGGACTGGAGCTTCCATTTAAGCAGCCCCGCCACGAAGTACAAATGCAATCTGTCTATCGGCTGGCCCGCCGCATCCAAAATAAAAATGATGCAAATTTTGATGCGATGCAAAATAACCGTATCGGATTTGAAAACGTTTGCAAGTTATACGTTTAAACAATGACCATCATTCCAACAATAAATTTTTAATATATGCTGCGACGCAGTATATTTAATACGTACCAGCAATATTTTTGAACTTAACTTACTGGAGTCCACCATGTTTGCCAAAATCCGCACTGCCGCCATTGCTTCCACCCTGTTGCTGTCGGCCTTTGCCGCCAACGCCGCCGAATCGACCGCCCGCCTGGAATCGGCCGACTGCTCCACCCCTTCCTATCGCGCCGCATGGCAAGACGACGACCTGCAAGGCGTCGTCCGCCTGGCCGTGCTGGTTGGCGCCGATGGATCGGTACAAGAAGCCAAGGTCGTCGAGTCGAGCGGCTACCGCGCGCTGGACAAGGCATCGCTGCGCGCCGGCACCACCTGCAAGTTCGAGCCAGCGTCCAAAGATAGCGCTAACGCCGCCGTCTGGGCTGTCGTGCAATACAAATGGGTCCTGAACTGATGTGGAATTACGCGGCTGCCTGGCGCTCCGGTGCCAGCAGCTGCGCATGCGGTTCGTCCAGCAGATAGCCCTGCGCCAGCAGCGGCACGCCGGCCGATTCGCCCAATTGACGCAGCACCGTCAGCGCCTGCGGCGTTTCCAGCCGTTTGAACACCACCTTGACGCCAGCCTCCGCGCTGCGTTTCAACAAGTCCAGCACATCGCGCCCATCCTGCAGGTCGCGCACATCGAGCTTGAACACGTCCGGACGCAAGCGCTCCAGCAGATGCAGGGCTTCGCGCGCCCCTTGCACGTTGACGGCGAAACGGAAGCCGTTGCGACGGTAGTTATCGGACACATAATTCAGCAGCCAGCCTTGCTGCGGCGAAGCCGCCGGCAGTTGCAGCACTACCCGTTCCAACGGCAGTTCCAGCGCGTCGAGGATGCGGCGGAACGCATGGCCGTGATTGCTGCTGACCGCGCTCAGCAGGCGGTCGTGCACGTTCAGGAACAGATCCTCGCTGTCCTCGCCCGCCTGGCGGAAGAAATTAATCGCATGCAGCATGCGGCACAGCCGGTCGAGCTCGATCGATTCGTCGTCGCTGGCAGCGTGGTCCAGCAGCTTCCACAGCGACAGGCCCTGGTCCTGCGCCGACACGCTGCGCGCCAGGCCTTCGTACGCCTGCACCGCACCGTTGTCCAGTTGCCGGATAGGCTGGAACGCGCTGCTCATGGTGCAATTGAAAAAACGTCCCTGCGCCTTGCCCTCGTGATCGAGCCAGATGCTGGAAGCGGCGCCGGTCGCGCCGCGCGCTTCGGATAAGCGCTCCAGGTATTTTTGCAGGATGGGGAAAGTCATGAAGCTCCTCGGTTGTTGCAAGCAATACCGACAGCGTAGGCCCGCGCGCGCAAAAGCTGAACGAATGCTTTCAGCTATGGATATGCCAAAACATTCGTTCCGTCCGCCTGGCGCGGCCGTTATCGTGGGACATCGACACTACCGCGACACTAAGCGCCTCCATACCATGTGCCAATTACTCGCCATGAGCAGCAGCAAACCCGCCGCCGTGGATTTCTCCTTCGCCGGCTTCGCGCTGCGCGGCAACGAGCACCGCGACGGCTGGGGCATCGCGCTGCACACCGCCGGCGGCTGCCGCCTGTACACCGATTCGCTGGCCTCGATCGATTCGCCGCTGGCCGAGCAGATCAGGAACAATCCGATCAAGGCCAGGAACGTCGTCGCCCATATCCGCAAGGCCACGCAGGGCCGCATCTCGCTGGAGAACAGCCACCCGTTCACGCGCGAGCTGTGGGGCCAGACCTGGTCCTTCGCCCACAACGGCGACCTGAAACTGTTCGATCCGAATCCCAGCCTGTACTCGCCATGGGGCGACACCGACAGCGAGCGCGCCTTCTGCCATCTGCTGTCCGGCCTGGCGCTGCGCTTTGACGCGCAGCCGCCGCGCCATGTCCTGTATGCCGCGCTGGAGACGCTAGCCGGTGAAATCGCCGCGCACGGCACCTTCAATTTCATCCTGTCGAACGGCGAGCTGCTGTTCGCCCATTGCAGCACCGACCTGCATTACGTGGTGAGGGAGTATCCGTTTTCAGTGGCGCAGCTGGTCGATTGCGACCTGAACATCGACTTCAGCAAGCACAATCACCTGGACGACCGCATCGCCGTCATCGCCACGCAACCGCTGACCTCCAACGAAGCGTGGACCAGGCTCGCACCGGGCGAGCTGAAGCTGTTTGTCGGCGGCGAAGAAGTCGGCGCCGCACCGGCGCGGCGGGCTGACTGGCAACTGGAGGTTTGCTACTAGACAGTGCTCAGTCGTGCGGGTCGGAAGGTTCCGAGAAGGTGATGACTTTACCGTTCAACGTAAACTGGTAGCGTACTGCATCCCCATTCGGCATCTCCTTCGAGGTCAGGCGGGCTTTCTGGCCATTGATCTGGAAGGCTAGCGGCAATGTTTCTTTCTTGTCGAACGTGGCCGCAATCACCGGCACGGAGTACGGTGCCGGGACGTTCTTGTCCTCGGCCGTCTCCATCACCGTTTTCATCATACTGGTCCATCGCTTGCCATCCACGGGTTCGGCCTCGTAGACATACGGCAGACCTTTGATGTTTTTCATATATTGAACAAACCTCGTATCGCTGGCGTATTTTTGCAGCACGACTTTCACATCAACCGCAGTCGGCTTGCTCACCTTGATGCAGCAAACCACGATCAGCTCGGCGCTGTCGTTCTGCAGCCCGGTAAATACCGTCGCCTCCGTCAGAGGGCGGTTCGTGAACACATAATTGGGACGTGCCAACACCTTCATTTGCGCAGTGACAACGGGCTGATTCTCCCACAGGCCCACGACCGCGGTACTGTCGGCCTCGCTGCAGCCCAAGAGGCAGGAAAGACAAAGAAAGGGGAACGTTTTATTCAAAATATAGCGCTCGGACATAGCTCTGCTTACGGTCAATGACCGAAAAATTCACCAAGCAAAGCGTCGACGGCGTCGTGATAGCTGCCCTTGGTGCTCATCGCGCCTTCGTTGTCGAACTTTGGCACGTCCCAGTCGCGGTTGAATTTGAAGACCTTGATGTCGACGCGGGCCTTGGCCATATTGGTGTCCACGCCGCCGCTGGCGCGCGCCGCCTGCACCGCGTACAGCTGGCCGCCCTGCTGGTAGAACGCGATCGACTGGATGTTAGCGTCCGCCGTTTCATAGCTGCGCAGGTTGTAGCCCAGGCCTTTTTGCCCGGGCACGGTGGCCTGCAGCCACGGTTCGCCGGCCTTGCGCGGTAACACATACACGGTAAAGGTATCGAACGCACTCGCGTCAGGGCTGCCGACATGCGCCTTGATGATGCGCAGGGTCATGTCGCCCGTCTTCAAATCGGTGGCGCCCTCGGCCAGTTTGAGCTGGGCGCCAGCCGGCACCGGAATGAGTGCGGCGGCGGATGCAGTGCCGGTCATTGCAATGACGACCGCAAAACTCCTTAAGATGCTCCTCATTTTTTCTCGGACAGGTATTTTTTCACCGACTTAATATCTGCGGCACTACCGGCCTGCGTGATGGCGGCGGCCAGTTCGGTTTCAGCCTTGATCTCGAAGTGTCCCTTCGGAATCGAAAACAAGGCAAGCTTACGCCCAGCTGCCATGCTATCAAAAATGCCGATATAGTAAATCACGTCGTTTTTCTGCTGTCGGCCTGAGGCCAAAAAGGCTTTGCAACCAGCGTTGGCAGCAAATTGATTACTGTCATAAGTCTTTATGCCTTGGCCGGCATCCAGCGCAAAAGTACAGACAGGCGCGTTCTTTACCTTGAATACCGCAAATGCACTTGTCTCATCAGCGATCAAATCCCGCTCCAGCAACTCGGCGGCAGGCACGCCTGCTTTGAAGTACGCCGCTTTGGCGAGTTTGATTCCCTCCGCAGCCTTGCGTACCGGCGCGGCCTTCCTGTGCGATGCCTCGGCCGGAGCCGTTGCATCATTCAGCTTCTCGTCAGCCACGTACGCTCCGCTGCTGTTCTGGTAAGCAAAGAAAAACTTCTGATAGCTATCTTCACGCGTTTCCCGGTCTGTGTAGGTTAGCACCAGATATTTTTTTCCGCCGAGCTCAAACGCTGCCGCATCATTGACGCCGGTACATTGCGGATACTGATCACCTTCCTCTGCGCTAAGTATTTCGATAAATTTCGGCTCTTGGGCCTGTAACAGGCCGCAGCTCGGTGCATTTGCCCCCTTGGCAAAATACGTGACGACGGCGACGTCATCCAGCGGCATGATCGCCTTGTTCCTGCTATCGTAGGCATCCCAGCTCCTCTGTTTCATGAACGCTGCCACATCGGGAGCGGCGTACGCCGCCTGCATCAGACCCAGCGCTGCACCGGCGATTATCACACTCAGTTTTTTCATTTGCTTCGTTCCGTTGCTAATTTAATCATGTCTTCTTTTTTCTTAAATCCAAATCGCGGCTTTTTAATCGGCGTGGTTTCATTCAATTCCAGGAACCTTTTGTAGCCGGCCTTAGCATGATCAGCATTCTTGGTCAGTCCCTCCTTCGAGGATTTATCATCCGACCACAATCCCCAAGCGAAGGCCACATCCCGCTTATCGTAAATCGCACTCTTGTCGAATGCCAGATAATCTGTGGAACGGTTTGCCTCAACCTTGCACGACGGGGCCAGCAACGCCTTATGCGCCCGCTTGAAAACCGCCAGTCTGTCATCGAAGCCATTGAACGCGCCGTTGATCGCCGATGAGATGTACAGCAGGTCGTTTTTGTCCGCATACGGATTCAGGTCACTCGCCGTGCCATTATTCCAGTACCAGCCAGCCGAATCGGTTGCGGGATCAACTTCTTCCAGTTTTGACTTGTTCTCATCCAGATAATTCTTGCCGACGTAGTCACCGTATTTTTGATAGTTCTTCTTGTAAGTCAACTGTATCAGTCCCCGCCCCTTGTAGCCATCGTAGACGTCGGCTTCCTTGACGCCTTTGGCCAATACCTCCGCCGTATAACGCAAGCTTCCCGACTCATGACCTATCTGCGCGAGAGCATGACTCTTGCGCAGGCAGGAATCAATGGCATACGCCTTGAACATGGTATTCAATGGCGAAAGGAATTTCTCCAGAGCGTCTTTTTTACGACTAGAGAAAACCGCCACCAACTGATCTATCGTCAGATCCTTGCCGCAGGCGCAATCTCCCGGCAACAGAATATGTTCGGGCTGGGCCGCGTCGTTCTTACTCTTGGAATGATCGACACCTTGATCGTTCTTTTTGCCTGAAGCCGGCGGTGGCGCTTTCTTCTCCGGCGGCTTAGCGCCAGGCGGAGGCGATTTTGGATGAAGATCCGTCCCGCTGGGCAGCTTGGCGCTGTTCAACCGTAGCAGCATAAGCGGTCTCTTGCTGTCCACCACAATATGCCCAGCCGCCTGCAACACGTTGTCACCTATGCGCTGCGCAAGCAATTCCAACTTGGCGCCTACACGCACAGGAAAACTGACCTCGTTATCGCGTTCAGTGACTTTGCCTGCGGCTAATATTTTTTTATCGTGCTGGATCTGATATTTCACCCCTACAGGAGGACGATCGACCATGTTAACCAGTCGCAGCGTAAAGTCCATCGTATCGCCCGGCACCTTGATGCGATCGCCGACCGCCAGTGTATCCGGGCTTTTGATTTGCGGATTCAGCGCCAGTATTTCCTTGACGGTTGTATGATGACTGCGGGCGATACGCCATAAACTGTCGTGCGGCTGCACCTCCACTTCATTCACCGAAGTCATAACCATCTCCTTTGGGCGTCGGCAAGGATGAGTCCTCCGGTGCGACTACCTGCCAGCTGGCGTCACCAACTATGACATGCAGATCTTCCGCCTGCTGCGTGAACCAGCGCGTCGACATGCCCTGCGGATCCAGCTGACCAGAGGCGATCTGCACCGAATTATTCTTCTGCCAAACTTGATAAGGTAATCCCGCCAGGCCGGGCCAGCGACCAAGCAGCGCGCTGGCATTAATCTGCTGGCTGTAGACCGGCACCGCGGTTTGATCAATTAACGTCTGACTCTTCGGCAGCGCAGGCAAGGCCATACTGCTTTGCATAGGCCCAGTCAACTCCTTCATGCTGGCCTTGAACGCCATCGTGCCTGGGCCGTGGATCATGATGTTGCCGCCTTCGAGCTTCAGATAAGCGCCCTGCGCGGTCAGCATCACGTGCTCCTTGGCCGCCACGCTGACGCTCTTGCTCACGCTGGCCACGGTGATGGCCTTATCGGCGGTCAGCGTTGTAAGGCCCGCCTGACTTTGCGCGCTGACCTTGCCGCTGGCCGCGTGCAGCCTGATGCCGGTTTCCTGGTTCGGCTTGGCCGCGCCCGTCGCCTTGCCGTAGCTGAACAGGCTGATGCCGTTGCGCACCGTGTGCAGACTGTTGCCCTGGCTGGCGAAATTGATGTCCTGCCCGCCGGTCAGGCTGGTGCTGGCGCCGGCCGCGACGACGGCGCTGGCCGGCGTGACCGCGGCGATGCCGGACGGCGTCGACAATTGCAGATGCGCGGCGCTGTACGCGCTGGCCTGGCCGGCTCCTCCGGTGGAGGCGCCCGCGCCGACAACCTGCTGCGTGGCGCCGACGACCTCGGCGCTGAGCGCCATGTCCGCCAGCGCAGGCAGCTTGTCAGGCGCCGGTTCGGCCGCGCCGCTGCTGTCCTTCGGGCCGGCGTTCTGCTTTTGCGCCAGGTCCGCCAGAGTGGTTTGCAACTGACTGGCCTGCCCGATCTGCGCCTCGGCTTCGCGCGAGTCCAGATGGCTGCCGGCGCCGCCATTGCGCGCATCGGCCGACAGCAGCATGCCGCGGCCGGCACGCAGCGCGGCCGCATGTTCAGTCTTCAGCTCCGCGCCGAAGCCGGCGGTAGCCAAGCGCTGGTTGTCGGTCTGGTGCCGCAGATGGCCGAGGTTCAGTTCGTCCGTGCCCGTATGCGGGCCGGCGTGCCGCTGCAGCGCCATGCGCGCTTCGCCGGGACTGTCGTCGAACACCATCTGGCTGTAGCCGCCGCTGCCGCTCTGGCTGGCCGCCATCACTTGCGACTTGATCCCCGACAGCACCGCCGCATGCGCATGCGCGCCGGCCTCGCCCGGGAACCAGGCCGGCGCGTTGCCGGTCGCCGCGCCGGCGCCTTGCGACAGCTGGTTGTGCTGGGCGTCGCCCTGCCCCTTGCCGTTGTAGACGCTGGCGACAACCACCGGCCGGTCGATATTGCCGTCGATGAAGTCAATCAGCACTTCGGTGCCCACGCGCGGCACCGCCACCGAACCCCAGTTGGCGCCCGCCACCGGCGCCAGCGGCGTCGCGATGCGGGCCCAGGTGCCGGCGCCGTCGTCGCCGGGCGCGCCGGTGTGGCTGCCGGATTCCGGATGATTCAGGCGGCTGTGGCTCTGCTCGCCACGCTGCCAGTGGAACTGCACCTTGATACGATGGTCGCGGTCGGTATGCACCACCGCTCCCGCCGGCCCGACGACGATGGCGGTCTGCTGGCCGCTGACGGTCGGCTTAGGATGCAGCAATACGCCGTGGCCGTCGACCTCGCTGCGGCGGTAAGGCACGCTGCTGCGGATCGCCTCGACGCGGTTGCGGTACAGCGGACGTTCGGCGATCGCGTCGCCCACCGCGTGCAGGCTGGCGCCCTGGTCCTCCGCGATGGCTTGTTCGAGCGCGCTCGTGCCCAGCGCGGAGACGACCTGCTGTTTGACGCCGGAGCTCAGGTTGTTGTGGGCCAGGTGCACCACCCGCAGCGCGGCGAAGGTGCGCGCGCCGTCGTCGCCGGCTTGGTCCAGCACCGCCTGTCCCTGCAAGGTGAAGGTGGTGCCGGGCGCCAGCGTGCGCACGGTGCCGGCGCCGACATGCACTTCGCGGTCCGCCTCCATCGCCTGCAATTGCTGGTCGACGATGCGCTGTCCCTGTTCGCGCGAGGCATAGGCGTAGGCGCCGGGCGCGTCGCGGCTGCCCAGGCCGGAATTGCCGCCGGTACTGGCCGCGCTGACCGCGCGGGTGCCGTTGCTGCGGTAGTCCCAGCTGGCGATCTCCAGCGCGTCGGGTATCCAGCGCAGTTCGGTGCGCCAGCGGTCCATGCTGTCCTCCTGCATGACCGCGCCCGGCTGCGTAAAGCGTATCGCCGGCTGCGCATTGGGCTGGAAGCTGCCGTTGTGATCGGCGATGACCATCGTATGGCTGCCCAGCGATGGGCTGCCTGCGTCGCCCTGATGTTCGAAGTAATAGAACAAGCCTTCTTCCAGCATCAGCCGCTCGGCGAACGCCTGGTTCGATTCCTGGTACTGGCAGGTCAGCGAGCGGCGCGGATAAACGGCCGGATCCAGCACATCGAAGCGCCACGCCGGCGCCAGCTTGCCCAGCCCCTGCCAGCCGCCGAACAGCGCGTCGAGTATCTCCAGCACGGTCTTGTCCTGGAACACGCGGCTGTCGCGGCCGATGGCGGTGAAGGCATACCAGGGGCCGATGGTCAGGCTGTAGCGCGCCAGTCCGCCGTCCGCCCCCAGGCATTCGGCGGCGGTGACATGGCCGTGAAACGGACGCCAGCTGTCCAGGCCCGCCGTCAGCAATTCCACCAGCACCGGCTGGCCGATCAGCGACTTCAGCGGGATCGCGGCATCGGCCGACACGGCGGTCAGCTGCAGCACATAGCACTCGCCGACGGCCTCCTCGGCGCGCAGGCACTCGGCCGCCAGCCGGTCCGGGCCAAGCGGCGTGCTGAGCCGAAGCAAACGGCTGTCTTGGGTAAAGCTGTCGAACAGGGCTGACATGAAGGTAACTCGCGTGGCGATGTCGAAACACTAAAATTAGTATTTTGCAACGCGAATTAGACCCGATAATTATTTTTAGAGCAAGAGTGATTCAATTGAATCGGGCTCGGCCGCCAGGACGGCGGCCTCGGGCAAACAGCGGGAGATCAGACTGAATTACAGTTGCAGAAGCGCTTGCGTTTGGTGCCGTCCGGCGCCTCGGCGCTGGCGTCGAGCTGCTTCCAGTAAAACACGGTTTCGACGCCATATGGCGACCTGACCTTGCCCGCGTCGACATAGCCGCGCCGGGCGAAGAAGTCCTGCCCCGTCGCCGTGCTGTGCAGCTGCAGCGCCTTCACGCCCCAGCTGCAGGCCTGCTCCTCCACACGCGCCAGCAGCGCCTTGCCGATGCCCTGGCCGCGCGCCTCCGGCAGCAGGTAGCACAGGGCCAGCTTGCCGGCCCCCGTCAGCAGCGCGACGCCGACAACCGCGCCTTCGCTGACCGCGACCAGCGAAAAATTGGTTGGCGAACCGAACCAGTTGGCCACCATCTGCGGCGTCTTGTTGCCCAGCCACGCGTCCAGGATGGCGGGATCGTTCTTATGATCCTGCACACAACATTCCGAGATCGACCGACGCAAAACAGTGCATGCCGCGTCCGCATCGGCCGCAACGGCGGTACGAATTTCCAGACTCCGAATTTCAAGACCCATGTACGCTCACAAATATTCCCGATAGCAAAAATGAAGCGCTTATCTACGCCTTCTTCAGTGCCTGAAACCGACTATACACCAAGCGGCGAAAGTCGTTGCGGGCGCGCCCGCTTGACCGTCACAGCCTGAGCTAAGCCTAGAGGCCGGCCCTGCTTTTGCCCACGAATGTTTTCAAAAATCGTTATGCGGTTTCCACTGAAACCCGGTGTGAACCATACCTTCTAAGCATATTACGAAAAATTCGTATCTTTTCCGGCCGAAATTTTACACCATGGGTGACTGTTATTACGAAAGCTCATTATGCCCAACAAAAATCCTGCCCGCCGCCTGATCGTGTCGTCCTTCCTGGCCGCTTCCGCCGTCATGCTGGGCCTGCCGTTGCAGGCCAACGCCGCGGAAACGGTGCTGCTGAACGCCTCCTACGACGTCGCGCGCGAACTGTTCAAGGATATCAACCCGGTCTTCGTGGCGGACTGGAAGAAGAACACCGGCGAGACCATCAACGTCAACCAGTCGCACGGCGGCTCGTCCAAGCAAGCCCGCTCGGTGGCCGACGGCATGGAGGCGGCGGTCGTCACGATGAACCAGGCCAACGATATCGACATGCTGGCCGACAAGGGCCTGGTCGCGCAAGACTGGGCCAAGAAATTCCCGCACAACGCCGCGCCGTTCTACTCGACCATGGTGTTCCTGGTCCGCAAGGGCAACCCGCAGCAGGTCAAGGATTGGGCCGACCTGGCCAAGCCCGGCGTGAAAGTCATCATCCCGAATCCTAAAACGGCAGGCAACGGCCGCTACACCTATCTGGCGGCCTGGGGCTCGGTGCTGAAAAAAGGCGGCACAGAAGCGCAGGCGCGCGACCTGGTGAGCAAGATCTTCAAGAACGTGCCGGTGCTGGACGCCGGCGGCCGCGGCGCCACCACCACCTTCACCCAGCGTGAGATCGGCGACGTGCTGGTGACCTTCGAGAACGAGGTGAACCTGGTGCGTGCCGAGTTCGGCAATAACTTCGAGGTGGTCTACCCGTCGATTTCCATCCTGGCTGAATCGCCGGTGGCGGTGGTCGACAAGGTGGTCGATCGCAAGAACATCCGCAAGCAGGCCACCGGCTACCTGAACTTCCTGTACACCGAGCAGGCGCAGGACATCATCGCCAAGCATTACTTCCGTCCGCGCTCGGAAGCCGCGTTCAAGAAGTACAACGCCAACTTCCGCCAGATCAGCCTGTTCACCGTGGATGACGTCTTCGGCGGCTGGAAAGCGGCGCAGAAGAAGCACTTCGACGACGGCGGCGAATTCGACAAGATTTACCAAAACAAATAAGGATAGTCGTATCGATTCGTTTGCAAGCGGCCGCAATGCCCTTAATCTGGAAGCGCAGGATCAACCAGCGCAGTATCAACAGACAAGGAAGCACGATGGCCATCTCTGAAATTAATGTACGTAACCAGTTCCGGGGCAAAATCAAGGAAATCATCTTTGGACCGGTCGTCTCGGAAGTCGATGTGGAAACCCAGCACGGCATCGTCACCTCGGTGATCACCTCGCGCTCGATCCACGACCTGGACTTGAAGGTGGGCAGCGAAGTGATCGCCCTGGTGAAATCCACAGAAGTTTCCATAGCGAAAATAAGTAGCTGAAACTGCCGCCGCAGTCGCCAAAAAGCCCTGAACGCTCCCGTTTCAGGGCTTTTTGCATTCCTGGGTACAAAAATAGTGGAATCCGTAGGTTACATACAATAGACGAGAAACCACTTTAATGTTATCTTCTATCCTTAGGAAATATTGCCGCATAGCTAGACTAGTTTTGCGCAGCGTCAATTCTTGACGCCCGATACACTCCTCTTTCCCAAGAATACCCAAAATGCTCAAGAAAATTGTCGCTGTATTGCTGAGTTCGTTTACCGTGGCGGCGCTCGCGGTACCGCTCGGTTCGCAGTCGGTGCTGGTGGTCGAAGACGACACCGGCAAAGTGCTGCTCGAAAAAAATTCCAACGTCCAGGTGCCGATCGCCTCGCTGACCAAGCTGATGACCGCGATGGTGGTGCTGGACTCCAAGCCGGACATGGACGCGCCCATCAGCATCGACAAGACCGACGTCGACATGCTCAAGCACAGCACCTCGCGCGTGCCGGTCGGCGCCGAGATCGCCCGCCGCGACGTGCTGCAACTGGCGCTGATGTCGTCGGATAACCGCGCCGCCGCCTCGCTGGCCCGCACCTATCCGGGCGGCCCGGCCGCGTTCAAGCTGGCGGTCAACGCCAAGATCAAGGCGCTGGGCCTGACCCAGACCGTAATCGAGGAGCCGACCGGCCTGTCCCCGAACAACCGTTCGACCGCGACCGACCTGGTCAAGATGGCCACCGCCGCCTCCGCCTATCCGGACATCCGCCGCATCACCACCGACACCAAGGACATCATCAACATCAAGGGTCGCAAGGTGGAGTATCACAACACCAACCGCCTGGTTGGCGCCAAGGGTTGGGATGTCGGCCTGTCCAAGACCGGCTACACCGAGGAAGCCGGCCGTTGCCTGATCATGCGCTTCAAATCGGCCGGCAAGAACGCCACGCTGGTGCTGTTGAACGCCAAGGCCAACTCGGCCCGTCTGATGGACGCGTTCAATATCCGCCGCTTCGTCGCGGGTCCGGAGGGCGAACCGAAAGTCATGACGGTCTCGGCCACGCGCCACAAGAAGCACGCCAAAGCCGCCCGGCACACCCGCCGCGCGGCCTGAACGCACGGACCACGCTCAGAACCCGGTCAGGCCTCCGGTACACATCAGCGTCTCGCCGCTGATGTAGTCGGATTCGGGAATGCACAACAGGTACACGGCGCCGGCCGCCTCGCCCGGCGTGCCGCCGCGTCCCAGCGGAATGCTGCGCTCCAGTACATCCAGCATGTCCGCGTTGATGCCGACCTTGATGTCGCGGCCGTCGATATTGGCGGTGGCGGCGTCGGCGGTGCTTGACGTCAGGCGCGTCTTGATGAAGCCGAAGGCCACGCAGTTGACCGTCACGTTCATCCGTCCCCATTCCTTGGCCAGCGTCTGCGTCATGCCGACGATGCCGGCCTTGGCCGCCGCATAGTTGGCCTGGCCCGGATTGCCGAACAGGCCGGCCACCGAAGAGATATTCACCACCTTGCGCACCACGCGCCGGCCGGCCTCGGCCTCGGCCTTGCTGTAGGCGCGGATCACCGGCTGCGCCGCGCGCAGCAGGCGGAACGGCGCCGTCAGGTGCACGTCCAGCATCGCCTGCCACTGCTCGTCGCTCATCTTCTGGATCACATTGTCCCAGGTGTAGCCGGCGTTGTTGATGATGATGTCGAGTCCGTTGAACTGGCTGACGGCGGTGCCGATGAAGCGCTCGGCAAAGTCGGCCGCCATCACGCTGCCGACGCAGGCGACCGCCTGGCCGCCCGCCGCGTGGATCGCCTCGACGGTCTCCTGCGCCGGCGCCTCGTCCAGATCGTTGACGACGATGCGCGCGCCTTCGCCTGCCAGTTTGAGGGCGATCGCGCGGCCGATGCCGCGCCCCGATCCGGTGACCAGGGCTACCTTGCCGTCGAGTTTCAATGTCATGCTGTGTTCTCCTGTAGTGTAGTTATGTTTAATTCCCCAGCAGCCCGCGCAAGCCGCTGGCGCGCTGGGTGCGTTGTGCGATGGCGTCGAGCATCACCTGGCCGTTCGGCGTGAGCAATGTGAAGCAGTCGCGCGCGCGCGTGATGCCTGTGTAAATCAGCTCCCGCGCCAGCATGCCGCCACTGTCTTTCGGCAGCACCAGCACAGTGTGCTGGAACTCCGAGCCCTGCGATTTGTGTACCGTCATGGCGAATGCGGTCTCGACGTTCCTGAGCCGCGTGGCCAGCACGCTGCGCACGTTTTCCCCTTCCGAGAAATACACGCGCAACGCGCCGGGGCGTGCCGGATCCGGCAAGGTCAGGCCGATGTCGCCGTTGAAGACGCCGGTGCCGTAGTCGTTGCGGGTGACCATGACCGGCCGTCCGACATACCATTCGCCGCTGCGGCGCAGCAGGCCGGCCGATTGCAGCCTGTGCTCGATCACGTCGTTCAAGCCGGCCACGCCCCACTCGCCTTCGCGCACGGCGCACAGGATGCGGAAGGTTTCAAAACTCGTCAGCACCGACTTGACCCAGGCCAGATGGGCGACGTCGTCGCCTTCCGGGCCGCCGGCCTTGATCATTTTCAAATAAGCCTGGTAGCCGCCGGCGGCGCCGGCACGGCCCGCCAGCGCCAGTTGCAGCAGGTCGGACGGCAGCGCCGGATCGATCCAGGCGACCTTGCCGTCCTCGCTGTTGCGCAGCACGTCGACCGATGCGGCGGCGTCGCCGGCGTTGACGGCCAGCGCCAACTGGCCGATCGGGCCGCCGAAGCGCCGGCTCTCGCGCAGCATCACGGTCTGCTGGGCGATCGCGCCGCCGTTGCCGGCGTAGCTGTCGGGGATCTGCTGGCCGGTGCACGACTGCACATAGGCCAGGGTTTCCGCGTCGTAGGCGCCAGCTTCGGCGTTATGGCACAGATCGCCCAGCACGGCGCCCGCTTCCACCGACGCCAGCTGGTCCTTGTCGCCGAGCAGGATCAGCGTGGCCGACGTGGGCAATGCCGCCAGCAGCGCGGACATCATCTCCAGGTGGATCATCGACGCCTCGTCGACAATCAGCACGTCGACGTCGAGCTGGTTGCCGGCGTGGTGCTGGAAGGCGCGCGTGTCCGGCCGCGCGCCGAGCAAGCTGTGCAAGGTGCGGGCGGCGCCCATGCGGCTGGCCAGTTCGCGCAGCGGCAGCGTCGAACCGACTTTTTCAGCCAGGTCGTCCAGCGCGGAATCGATCGATTGCTTCAGGCGCGCGGCGGCCTTGCCGGTCGGCGCGGCCAGCGCCACGCGCAGGCCGGACTGGCGCTCGCCGGCCGTGGCGAACAGCAACGCCAGCAAGCGGGCGACGGTATAGGTCTTGCCGGTGCCGGGACCGCCGGTGATGATGCCCAGCTTGCCGCGCATGGCGACCGCGCAGGCGATTTTCTGCCAGTCGGTGGCGCCGCCGCGCGGAGCGTGCGGGAACAGGATGTCCAGCCAGCGGCGCATGTCGGCCACGTCGGGCAATGTACTGGACGCGGCCGTGCGGCCAAGCACCGCGCCGGCGACCAGCGTTTCGTCGCGCCAGTAGCGGCGCAGGTACAACCGTTCGCCGTCGAGCACCAGCGGCTGCTGGAAATCCAGGTCGCCCACCGGCCACACCTGGTCGCAGCCGGCCAGCAGCGCGCGCCAGGCGGCGGCATTCTTGGGCCAGGCGCCGGCGGCGTCGCGCCAGGCGCGCCACTCGTCGCTGGTCCAGCCCAGCTGGGCGGAGGGATCGGCGGCCAGTTCGTCCAGCATCAGGCAGCTGTGGCCGCGCCCTTCGAGTTCCGACAGCAGCACGCAGGCCGCCATCAACTGCGGCGGAGAACTGGTGCCGACGCTGGCGATGAAGCGCGCAAACGCTCCGCTCAAGCGGCGCAGCTGGCCGTTCTCGGTATAGGTGTCGACTTGCGCAAGCAACGCTGCGGAGGTATCAATGCTCATGCGCCGCCTCGTGCTTCGCACCGGTATCGTCCAGCAAACGGTCCAGTCCATCCAGTAATTCGGGATCGGGCTCGATCAGGTAGCAGCCGCGCGTCCGCGTGTTCGCAATGCCGCGCAAGAACAGGAAGATCGCCCCGCCCAAGTGCTCGGCGGGATCGTAGCTGTCGCCCAAGCGGCTTTGCAGCAGCCGGTGCAGCGCCAGCATGTAGATCGCGCCCTGGATGTCGTAGCGGTGCTCGGCCATGGCCGCCACCAGTGCCGGCTGGTGATAGGCCGCGTCGCCGGCGCCCAGCGCGTTGGATTTATAGTCCAGTACCCAGAACCGGCCCTCGTGCTCGAACACCAGGTCGGCAAAGCCTTTCAGCATGCCGTGCAGCTGGCGCTCGGGCAGCGCGGGCCGGGCAGCGCCGCCCAGCAGATGCGTCGCACACAGGCCGTCCAGCGCGCCGGTGCTCAGGCGCTCGCTGGGGAACCAGAATTCCATCTCCGGCAGTGGCGATTCGATGGCGCTCAGCGGCGCATCCAGGTACGGCAAGGTGGTGCCGGCGATCTCGCGCAGCCAGGCCAGCGTGTCGTCCAGACGATTGCCCCAGCCGGCGCGCTCCACCCGCCGCGTCAGGCGCGATTCGAACGTTTCATGGTTGACGACGGCGAAGCCCTCCTGCCCCATCCACTCCAGTTGCTCGTGCAGGAAGTTGCCCGGCACCGAACCGCGCGGGAAGCGATGCCACGGCGCGTCCTCCACGCGGCCCGCCAGCGACATGGCCGGCAGGTCGGCGCCCTCCAGCAGTTTTTCCTGCAGGCCGTCGCGCGGCACCGGCGCCTGCGGCGCATCCACGGCCGTGCCGATGGTGCCGGTCGGTCCGGTGCGCCGCGCCAGCGAGCTGAAACTGCCCACCGACCAATCGCGCTCGAAGCGTCCGGTGTACTGCTGCGGGTCCAGCAACGGCGGGCGTTCCTCGATGCGGCTAAGCCGCGTGAACTGCGACATCGCCATGTCCAGCGTTTCGATACTGATGCCGTCGCAGCCCTTGCAGGCATGGCCCCAGCGCTCCATCATCAGGTCGGACGGCAGCGCCTCGCCGCCGGTCAGCAGGTAGCCGAGCGCCGATTCGTGCAGCGTATTGTCGCCTGCCTTGCGCGCGGCAAGCGCGGTCACGCCCAGCCAGAGGAAATGGCGGGCGCGGGTCAGCGCCACGTACAGCAGCCGCAAGTCTTCCTGCAGGCGCGCGCGTTCGACCAGCTCCATCGCGGTATCGGTCAACGCCATGTCGATCTGCCGCACGCCGTCTTCGTCGCTGAATTCGAAGAAGCTGCGGTTGCGGCGCTCGACCTTGCGCGCAGTAACCGCAAACGGCAGGTACACCAGCGGATATTCCAGGCCCTTCGACTTGTGTACGGTGACGACCTTGACCAGCTCCGCGTCGCTTTCCAGGCGCAGCACGCGCTCGTCGCCGCCGCCCTCGCCACCTTCGATCTGCTCGGCCAGCCAGCGTATCAGCGCCTGTTCGCCATCGAGCTGGCGGCTGGCCGACTGCAGCAGCTCGGCCAGATGCAGCAGGTTGGTCAGGCGGCGCTCGCCGCCTGGTTGCTGCAGCAAGGCGGCCGGCAATTTCAGCTCGTGGATGAAGCGGCGCAGCATCGCCAGCACGCCCTGCCGCTGCCAGACGATATGCAGCGCCTTCAACTGCTCGACGCGCGCTTCCCACGCCAGTTCGTCCGACGACAGCAACGCCAGCTCCGCCAGCGGCAGGCCGGTGGTGCGGGTCGCGAAGGCGGCACGCGCCAGGGCGCCGTCCAGCGGGCTGGCGACGGCGGACAGCCAGCGCAGCACATCGGCAGCTTCCTCGCTGTCGGTCACCGAATCCTTGTCCGACAGGTAGACGCTGGGAACGCCGCGCCGCTGCAGCGCGCGACGGATGGCCGAAGCCTCCTTGCGGTCGCGTACCAGCACGGCGATATCGGCCGGCTGCAGGCGCACAAATCCTTTGGGGCCATCGAAACCGGCGCGTTCGTCGTTGAGCTGCGCGACGATCTGCTCGGCGCAGTGCCACGCGAAGAATTCGCGATAGCCGTCCGCCTTCAAATCCTGCGTCGCGCTGCAAGCAATGACCAGCGCCGGCACGTCGCCGTCGGCGTTGACCATTCGTTCATCGCGGCCCTTGGCGCCGACCGCTTCGAACGGTAGCGGGTTGTCGCGCGTGCCGGGATCGCGGAAGCGGAACGCGCCGCGTCCAAAGCCGCCTTCCGCCGGCTGGCCTTCGGCATGCATGAACAGATGATTGACCGCCTCCACCACCGGCTTGGTGGAACGGTAGTTGGTGCCCAGCTGGTAATGGCGGCCGGCCGTGGCGCGGCGGGCGGACAGGTAGCTGTGGATGTCGGCGCCACGGAAGCCGTAGATCGATTGCTTCGGATCGCCGATCAGGAACAGGCCTGTTTCGGCGTCGTTGTCGGCCACGCGGTACAGCAGGTTGAAGATCTGGTACTGGTTCGGCGCCGTATCCTGGAATTCGTCGACCATCGCCACGGGATACTGGTCGGTGATGCGCTTGCGCAGGGCGGCGGCGTTCTCGCCTTGCAGCGCGGCGTTCAGGCGGTCCAGCATGTCGGCGAAACCGAACTGGCGGCCGCGTTTCTTCAGCTCGTCCATCCGCCTGGCGACGGCGGCGGCGGCGTGGCGGTACAGCGCGTGCGACAGCGGTTCGATGTCGTCCAGCGCTCTTTTCAGCGGCTCGATCGCGTCGAAGTCGTCGGGGATCACGGCGGTGTAGCCTTTCGAGAAAGCGTCTTCAAGGCCGTACGGCGTCAGGCGCTTCCAGGCGGTGTCCGAAATGTCGGGCATGACCATGGCGGCATCCCCGGCCCACGCGCGCAAGCCGTTGAACCAGCTGGCCAGCGACTCGGCGCGCATCTTGTTGCCGTTGAAGCATTTGGGCGAGAGCACGCGTTCCGTGGCGATCCATTGTTCCATGCGGTTGGCGCGCTCCACCCAGCCGGCCTTCAGGCCAGCCAGCTGCGCCTGCTGCTCACGCTGCACCGCCGCGATCAGCCCGGCCAGGGTGTCGGTGCTGGCCTCGCCGATGATGTCGGCGCGTTTGACCAACTCGCGTATCGATTTCTTCAACGCGCCGACGTCGCCCCAGCATGACAGCAGCGCATCCAGCGCGACGGCGTCGAGCGGATAGACCTGCTGGCGCCAGTAGTCGTGCGCGGCGTCTTCGAACAGGGCCTGCTCGTCGCTGACCAGCTCTTCGTCGAACAGGCTGCCGCTGTCGAAGGCGTGCTCGCGCAACATGCGCTGGCACCATGCGTCGATGGTGAAGATGGCCGCTTCGTCCATCGTTTCCGCCGCCAGCATCAGGCGGTGCGCGGCCTGCTGCTGCTCGGCGTGGCTTGGGTAAGATTCGAGGATGGCGTTCAGATAGCTGTCATGCCCGCCGCCGAGGCCCATCGCCGCGTAGCCGCGGAAGTAGGCCGCAGCTTCCACCAGCCGCTCGCGGACGCGGTTCGACAGCTCGCGCGTGGCGGCGCGGGTGAAGGTCATCACCAGGATATCGGCCGGCAGCAAGGGCCGGCGGAAGCCGTTCTCTCCGCCGTGGCCCAGCACCAGCCGCACGTACAGCGCGGCGATGGTCCAGGTCTTGCCGGTGCCGGCGCTGGCCTCGATCAGGCGCGAGCCGTGCAGCGGGAAGGTCAGCGGATCGAGCTGGTTGGCGGTGATACTGATGCTGCTCATGCTGCGTCCTCGCCGGCTATCGCGGCTATCGTAATCTGTTGTTCCAGCCAGTCGGCCAGCGGGCCATACAGCGCTTGCGAGACATCGGCGAAATCCGGTTCAGCGCTGAGCGCGGCGAAATCCGGCCACAGGCGCGCCAGGCACAGGTCATCGTTTTCGCCGGAGATCTCGAAGCCGCCGTCGTACACCGCGCGCGGATCGCCGCCCTGCGCCAGCGACAGCGCGGTCTTGCAGGCGGTCGGCAACGGCCGGTTCATGCCGTCGCGCCACAGGCACACCAGCTCGCGCAAGGCTTCCTGCGCCTCTGCCTGCGGCAGCGGCTTCATGGTGACGATGGCGTCGCGCGCCACCAGGTAGCCGCTGACCGGCAGGCCGGCCGCCGCCACGGCCAGCTGGCGCAGCCACATCGCGATCAGCTTGTCGCCGCGCGGCTTGCCCTGCTTGTCGGTGACCTTGGACGACATCTGCGTCAGCCACACCGTCTCACTGCCGTTGCTGCGCAACTGGTCGATCCAGTCGTCCAGCGGCACGCCGGCCAGCATCAGGCTCAGCGCCACCTTGGGCGCCGGCAGCGGATAGTGCTGGCGAAGGATCAGCCACGCGCTGCGCACCGGCGCCAGCGCTTCCACCAGTTGATGCCGGTATTGCTGGCCGATCAGGCCTATCGGCAGCACGCCCTTGCGCACCAGTTCTTCCGCGCGTTCGGTCAGCTTGTCGTAGACCTGGCCGATGTCCTCATCCTCCGCGTCGCCGCCCAGCATCTCGTCTTCCAGCTGATAGCGTTCCAGCCCGGTGAGGGAAAACGGCTCTTCGTCCTCGCCCACCATCGCCGCGTCGCCGAACATCACGCCCAGGCGCTGGCGGAAGAAGAAGCGCGCCGGCTGGCGCATGAAATTGGTCAGCGTCGACAGCTTGAGGCGGTACTTGTCATCGATTTCGTAGGGCGGCAGCTCGGCGTTCGCGCCGTCGGCGATCTCGTCGCCATGGGCCTCGCGCCATTCGCGCGCATAGGTCAGCAGGCCGCCGGCCTCGAAATAACGCCGGCTGAACGGCTGCAAAGCGTGTTCCGTGGTGCGTGCGTGCGGGTCCAGCTGCCATCCGTTGACCAGGTAATCGCGCAGTTGCGACACCAGCACCGACGGCGGCTGTTCGCTGTTGTCGCGGACATTGCGGCCGACCCAGCTGATATACAGCTTGTCGCGCGCGGCCAGCAGCGCCTCCAGCATCAGGTAGCGGTCGTCGTCGCGGCGCGAGCGGTCGCCGGGGCGGGCCATGCCCGGCTGCGACAGCAGGTCGAAGTCGGCCTTCGGCGTACGGCGCGGGAAGTCGCCGTCGTTCATGCCCAGCAGGCAGACCACGCGGAACGGCACCGCGCGCATCGGCATCAGCGTGCAGAAGGTGACGCCGCCGGAAACGAACTGGTGGTTCAGCGTCGGTTCGTCCAGCAGGCCAAGCCACGCCTCGCGCAGCACGGCCAGCGGCACCGCTTCGTCGTAGGCCGCGCCTTCGCAGGTTTCCAGCCAGTTGTTGAGCGCATCGTCCAGCTGCGCCAGCGTCAGGCGGTCGCCCTCCTCGCCGGCCTTGAAGAAAGCCGCCAGCAGCGCGCGGGCTTGCACGCCCCACTCGGCCGGCGAGCGCGATTGCGCCAGCACCTCGCGCCAGTGCAGCAGCGCTTCGACCAGTTGCGCCAGCGATCCCGCCAGCGCGGCATCCAGCCCGCCCACTTCGGAAAACGGTTCGATGCCGGCGAAGGCCTCGCCGTCGCCGCTGGCGTAGCCGAGCAACATGCGGCGCACGCCGAACAGCCACGAATTCTGCACGCCGGCCGCGCCCAGGCCCAAACCGGCGCGGTGCTCGGGATCGAGCCCCCAGCGCACGCCGGCGCCTTCGATCCACAAACCCAGCGTCGGCAGATCGTCCTGGCTCAGGCCGAAACGCGCGGCCAGCGCCGGCACGTCCAGCAGGTCGCGCACTTCGCTCTGGCGGCAGCGCTGCTGCGGCAACCGCAGCAGCCATTCCAGCGCCACCAGCAGCGGATTGACGCTGCGGTCGTTGACGTCGCCGATCTCAAACGGAATGTAGCGCGGATCGCTGCGGCGATACTGCGCGAACACCGCGTGGATCGCGGCCGAGAAGGTGTCGATATCCGGCACCATCACCACCACGTCGCGCGGACGCAGCTTGCCGTCGTCGGCG
Organism: Duganella sp. LjRoot269; assembly: GCF_964254095.1. NCBI lineage: Bacteria > Pseudomonadati > Pseudomonadota > Betaproteobacteria > Burkholderiales > Oxalobacteraceae > Duganella > Duganella sp. LjRoot269. The sequence goes on from NZ_CAXUSL020000001.1 coordinate 4,576,096, forward strand.
AACATCTTCAACAGCCGGTCATGCAGCACTTCGACTTCACGCTGCACGCTGTGGGTGATGTGGAATTCGATCGAACGGTCGTCGTCCGGCGGAGGGACCTGCGGGTGTTCGGACAGCGGCAGCAGGTCGCGTATGGCCGCCTGCACCTGCGACAGCAGCGTATCGCCCTCGCCTTCGCTGAACAGGTCGATGCGCAACGGTGCAACGTCGTCATTCTCGGCGGCTGCTACGGCCGAGGCTTCGTCGAATTCATCCAGCATGCGGATGAAGTCGCGGCCCTGCCGCCCCCAGCTGGCCAGCAGCGGATGGCTGTGCGCATGCAGTTCCTCCAGCGGAATCGCGCCCAGGTCCTGGCCGTTGCGCAGCTGCTGGCGGCGATGCGCGGAACGCAGCAGGTCGCGGCCTTCGATGATGTCGCCCCAGTAGAACTGGCAAGGGTTCGGCACCGCCAGCACCACCTGCGTGTAGCGCGCCAGCGAGGCCAGCGCCTGCAAGCTCTGGTACGGCAGCGCCGACACGCCAAAGATGACGATGCGGCGCGGCAGCCGGCCGAGCGGCGCTTCGCCGGCCGCGCTGGCGCGCACGAATTCGGTGTGCACGGTGGCCCGGCCCAGATCCCGCTCGTGCGGCTCGACGTCGGCGATGACGGAGCGCCACAATTGGCCTTGCCAGCGCTGGTCTTCCGGCAGCGGCACGGCTTCGCCACGTGCGTTGCGCATCTGGTCGCGACCATGCGCCCAATCGTCGAGCCAGTCGGCGCGGTAGACCTGGTATTGGTCGAACAGGTCGGCCAGGCGCTCGGCCAGCTGCAGCCGCCGCTCCGCCTCGCCGTCGGCCAGGAAATGGCGCAGCGGCGTGAACACGGGATCGGCCAGCAAGGTGGGCAACAGGCGCATCAGGCGCCACGTCAGCGGGCCTTTGTCGAAGGCGGAACGGACCGGCACGCGGTCGCGTCCCAGCATGCCGCGATAGGTTTCCCACAGAAAGCGTGCAGGCAGCGCCACACGGGTGGCCGCGCAGACCCGCATTTCCTCGGCCAGCGCGATCTTCAGCCATTCGGCCACGCCGTTCGACTGCACCAGGAAGATGTCCGATTCCAGCGCCCCGAGCGGATGGTTGCGCAGCCACTGGAACACGGCGGCGCGCAACTGCTCCATTTGATTACCGTGCAAAATCAGCAGGCCGGGGGTGATGCTCGAATGCATAGGGCTCTTCGTGAGGATAGTGCCCGTATTATCGCTCTAGCCGGGGTCGTATGCCAGCAGTTCCTGAGCGATATGATCGTTCAGCACAGCAAGCATGGCGTGCATCTGCCGTACCAGCTCGCCGGCGTTGGTGCTGTCAGGGTCCTTGCGCACCTGTTCCAGCGCCAGGCACAGGTTCCCGAAGCGCATGGCCCCCACGGCGCGGGCGGCCGATTTGGTGCGGTGGCCCAGTTCCGACAACTGCGCCAGGTCGCCCTGCGCCAGCGCCGCGTCGATCTCCACCAGGGCATCCCTGGCCGATTCCAGGAACAGCAGCGCGTACTTGCGCATCTTGTCGGTCTTGCCGCCAAAGGTCTGGGCCAGCATCGCGACGTCGAACAGTTCGGCGTCGTCGGGCGCCGTCGCGGGCACCGCTGCAGGCGCTGCGATGGGCACCGGCGCGGGCGCCGTGCCGCTCGTCATCGTTTGCAGCGGCGGCTGCATGTTCGCGAACATCGCGGTCGCGGCGGCGGTCGGAGCGCCATCGGCCATCGTGAAATAGGACGGCGGCGGTGGCGCCAGCGGCCGCACCGGGGCGGCGGCGCGCGCCCGCTGGCTCATCCACTTGGACAGCATGTTGAACAGCTGCTTGGGCGCGATCGGCTTGGTGACAAATTCGTCCATGCCCGCTTCCAGGCAGCGCTCCTGGTCGTCGCGGCCGGCGTTGGCGGTCATCGCGATGATCAGCGTGGCCGACAATTTGGGATGCGAGCGGATCAGGCGCGTGGTCTCGTAGCCGTCCATCACCGGCATCTGCACGTCCATCAGCACGCAATCGAAACGCTCCTTGAGCAGCAGATCGATCGCCTCCTTGCCGTTGTTGGCCACGCAGACGGTGGCGCCGGCGTCCTCCAGCAGCTCCTGGCCGACCTGCTGGCTGAAGATATTGTCCTCCACCAGCAGGATGGACGCGCCGCGTATGGTGTCCAGCACATCGGGCTGCACCGAATCGTCGCTGGCGCGCAGCAAGCTGACGCCCTTGGCCAGGCGCGCGGTGAACCAGAAGGTGCTGCCGGAGCCCGGCTCGCTGTCGACGCCGACGCCGCCGCCCATCAGCTCCACCAGCTGCTTGCTGATGACCAGCCCCAGTCCTGTGCCGCCGTAGCGGCGCGTGGTCGAGGTGTCGGCCTGGTGGAAGGACTGGAACAGCTGCTGCACCTGTTCCGGCGTCATGCCGATGCCGCGGTCCTCCACTTCGAAGCGCACCAGCGTGTGGCTGTCGCGGTCTTCCAGCGGCCGCGCGCGGATGTACACCTTGCCCTGCTCCGAAAACTTGATGGCGTTGCTGGTAAAGTTCAGCAGCACCTGCTCCAGCCGCAACGGATCGCCGCGCAGCGGCTGCGACAAGCCGGCTCCCACCTCGAACACCAGTTCCAGCCCCTTGGCCGACGCGCTCTCGCCCAGCTGACTGGAGATGTTGGCCAGCAGCGCATCGAGCGTAAAGTCCAGCACCTCCAGCTCCATCTTGCCCGCCTCGATCTTGGAGAAGTCCAGGATGTCGTTGATGATGCCCAGCAGGTGCTGGCCCGAGTGATAAATCTTCTGCAGGTAGTCGCGCTGCTTGGGATGGGTGACCGATTTCAGCGCCAGATGCGCCATGCCGATGATGCTGTTCATCGGCGTGCGGATTTCATGGCTCATGTTGGACAGGAAATCGCTCTTGGCCTGGTTCGCCGTATCCGCCTCTTCCTTCAGCCGGTGCAGCTCGGTGACGTCGGTCGACAGCCCGATCACCGCCGTCACGGTGCGGCCGATTTCCACCGGCACCTTGACGGTCCATTGATGCTGCACCACGCCGTCGCGGCCGACGTGCTGCGCCTCGCCGGAGCGCTTGACGTTGTCGGCGAACGCCGGCTGTTCCAGCGCCCACTCGGCGTCGGCGGCGGCGGTCGGCATCAGCTCGCGATCGAGCCGGCCCACGATGTCGTGCACCGGCTTGCCCATCGCCTCGGCCAGCTTGGCGTTGACGTAGATGTAGCGCCGGTTGTGGTCCTTCATGTAGACGTGGGCGTCGACGTTGTTCAACACCGTGTCGAGCAGCACGCCCTGCTTCAGCGCGCGCCGGCGCGACGCGTACAGCACGAAGAAGTAGCTGTACAACAGCAGCGTGCCGGCAAAGCCGGTGCCGCCGGCGATCCACGGAAAGTAGAAATCGAAACCGCTCAGCAGCTCGTTCTTGCGTACCTGAAAATGCGCCTTCCACAGGCTGCCGTTGAAATCGATGGGCAGCACGGATTCAAAATAATCGCCGCGCTGCGCTTGCGGCGCGCGCGGCGCCGTCATCGAGCCGTCGTCGTTGAACAGCAGGCGGTCGGTCTTCTCGATCACCAGGCGGCGCTGTTCGACATCGGTGCTGCCGTCCGCGTACAGGACCAGGTGCACCTGGCGCACCGTCATCTCGTCGATCGCCCCCTGCACCAGCTTGGGCACGCTGAAGCCGATGCCGACCGATCCCAGGTAGGCGGCGCGGCGCGCGGCGACATCGTCGAGCGGCATGTTGCGGCGGTAGACCGGCAGCCGTATCGCCAGGCCGATGTGCGGCGTCGGGCCGTTGACCACGATGGGCAGCCCCGACGCGCCAACCTGGCCGCTGTCGCGCGATGCCGCCAGGGCCTTGTCCTGCGCCGGATTGAACGCCAGGTCGGCGCCCATTTTTTCCTGCTGCATCGAGGCCGGCTCCAGATAGCTCAGCACCGCGTAATGGGGGCGGCGTCCGGCCGGCTTGATGTCGAAGCCGGGAAAGCCGTCGGCGCGCACGCCGGCGACAAAGGCGTCGCGCTGGGCGTCGGTGACCAGCGGCGCCCAGGTCACCGCCTCGATCGCCGGAAAATACCGTGGGATATCGAGGTTGGCCACATACTGATGAAATTGCTGGCGACTCAGGCTGTCGGTGGTCTGAAACAGCGACACCAGCCCGCGCGTCAGGTCCGAATAGGACTTGATGCGGGCCGAGATGCCGTACTGTGCGCTGCGCGCCAGGTTCTCGAAACGCTGGGCGGCGGCGGCATCCACGATGCGCGACGCGGCGCCGGCCAGCACCGCGCCGACCGCCAGGGCCAGTGCGATGCCGGCCGTCCAGAACAGCAGGCGCGAACCGGCGACCTTCTTGGGCTTGTTACCCGTTTTCAGCATGCGCCGCCACCGGTGGGATTTTGGGATAATTTTGCATCACAGCAGCATACTATTAATGCCGCGCGGGAACCAGTGCAAGAATTGGTTAGAATTCAGAGCGATAAATCGTCACTATTGAAGGGAACCTTATGCGCTAAGGCGCGCTCTAAATGATGAGTCTGTTGTTCAGGAGTTCATCATGCGCGCTATTCCCATAATAATTTTCGTGGGAGCTCTTAGTGCCCTGCCGCATGCTAGCCATGCCGGCATTGCCGACCATCAGGAGTTCGAGGCCGTGCTGGTGGCGCCATTCCGGGCGGACGCCACCGGCGGTCGCACGCTGCGGCTGCACTTTTCCGCACCGGGAGCGCAGCAGACGCGCACGCTGCGCTGGCGGCTGGAACTGCTGGCGCCGGACGGCCGCCGCATACGCTTGTGGCACAAGCAACAATCGTTGACCGATACACCAGTCGACGTGGCGATACCTTGGCGCCCCCAGCCCGGCCTGCGCAGCAGCATCTACCGGTTGCGGCTGCGGGCGCGCGTCGACAACGAGCCCGACATCGAGCAAAGCTGGGAGGTCGCGGTGGGCCGGGCCGCGGTCAGACCTGCTACTTCCCTGGCGCCATCGCTGGCCGCAGCCGCGCCGGACGCCCTGCCCTACGCCGTCTACCTCGGCAACCTGCACAGCCAGACCAACCACAGCGACGGCGGCGGCGCGCTGGACCATTGCGACGGCGCGCAGCCGCCGCAAAGCGCCGCGCTCGGCCCGTCGGACGCCTACGACTACGCGCAGCGGCATGGCCTGCGGTTCCTGATGACGTCCGAGCACAATCATATGTACGACGGCTCGGACGGCACCAACGCCGGCGCCGATCGGGCCGCCGCGCTGGCCCTGTACCGCAGCGGCCTGCAGGCGGCGGCGGACCGGAACCGGGAGCACCCCGATTTCCTCGCCATCTACGGCCAGGAATGGGGCGTCATCAACCATGGCGGCCACCTCAACATACTGAACAGCAACGAACTGCTGGGCTGGGAGCGCAACGCCCAGGGCGAGTTGCTAGCCGACACGGAAACGCCGAAAGGCGACTACGCCGGCCTGTACAGCCTGATGCGCGCGCGCGGCTGGGCGGGCCAGTTCAACCATCCGCAAAACGACCAGTTCGCCATCGACGGCAAGCCGCTGGCGTGGACGGCGGACGGCGACGAGGTCATGCTGCTGTGCGAAGTGATGAACAGCAGCGCCTTTTCCACCCGTGAAGACGAGGGCGAGACCCATTTGAGCAACTACGAAGCCGCCTGCAACAAGCTGCTCGAGGCCGGCTATCACCTGGCCTTCAGCAGCAACCAGGACAACCATTGCGCCAACTGGGGCGCGGCGTACGGCAACCGGACGGGCGTGCTGCTGGAGCGCGGCGTGGCGCTGGACAACGACAGCCTGCTGGCCGCGCTGCGCGCGCGTCGCGTATTCGCCACGATGGACAAGCATGCCCAACTGCTGTTGACCGGCAACGGCCATCCGATGGGCGAGCGCTTCCGCAATCGCGGCAAACTAACGCTGCAAGTCCGCTACACCAGCGGCAACGGCCACAATCCCGCCGCGATCGCGCTGTTCCAGGGCGTGCCCGGACGCAACGGCACGGTGGCAAAGCTGGGCGCCAAGGCCAGGGCCGTCGTCACGCCGGCGTCCGGCGAACATTTTTACTACGCACGGGTGACACAGGATGATGGCAAAATACTGTGGAGTGCGCCAATATGGGTCAGCCAAGCCGGTCGCTGAGCCCAGCAATCGTGCGCTACGGAAAATTTAATTGCAGTAGTCTTCCTTTGACGAAAAAAAAATCTGACGCGCCGATTGTCAAATTGATAAAATGGGATAATTACTACCAGCAACTTTGTAACTACCCTCCACTACCTCAACCGTCCAGCCCGCCGTGCCGATCCCTAAAGTCCTCCTCGTCAATGACGATCCGGCCAGCCTGTATGCGCTGGAGAGCCTGCTGGCCGACGCCGTCGACCAGCATCAGTATCAATTGATCACCGCAGCTTCCGGCAAGGAAGCGCTGCGCCAGGTGCTGCTGCACGAATTCGCCGTGATTTTGCTCGACGTCAGCATGCCCGGCATGGACGGTTTCGAGACCGCGGAGGCGATCCACTCCCATCCGCGTTCGGCGGGCGTGCCCATCATCTTCATCACCGCGCACTACGCCGACGAAATCAACCGCCTGAAGGCTTACCAGAAAGGCGCGGCCGACTACCTGTTCACGCCCGTGATCCCCCAAATCCTGCAGGCCAAGGTGGCGGTGTTTGTCGAGATGACGAAGAAGAATATCCAGCTGCGCAAAAACCGCGACCAGTTGGCCAAGCTGAACCAGGATCTGCGGGTGCAGCGCCTGCAGGACCTGGAGCGCATCAACGCCGAGCTGGAACAGGAAATCAAGGAACGTAAACTGGCCGAGCAGCGTGCCCACGAGCTGTCGATCCGCGACGCGCTGACCAACCTGGTCAACCGCCGCGCGCTGATCCAGCAGCTCGAGCACGCCGTGGCGACGTCCGACCGCAGCGGCGATGGGTTCGCGCTGCTGTTCCTCGATCTCGACAAATTCAAGCAGATCAACGACACCTTCGGCCATGAAGCGGGCGACGAGCTGCTGCGCCAGGTCGCGGCGCGGCTGACGGCGGCGGTGCGCGTGGCCGACGTGGTGGCGCGGCTGGGCGGCGACGAGTTCGTGGTGCTGATCGAAGGCCGCGCGGCGACGGGCAATGCGGCGCGCGTGGCGCAGAAAATCGCGATGGCCTGCGCGCTGCCGTTCGACATCGGCAGCCAGCGCCTGAAGACGGCGGCCAGCATCGGCATCGCGATCTATCCGCAGGACGGTGCCGACGCCCAGACGCTGATGAAGAATGCCGATACGGCCATGTACCACGCCAAGCGGCATGGCGCCGGGCCGGTGCAATTCTTCCACGAGGCGCTCAACGAACGTGAGCGCGAACGTGAACGATGGACGCTGGAGCTGCGCAAGGCGCTGGCGGCCGACCAGCTGGAACTGCGCTACCAGCCGCAGATCGACATCAAGGCCGGCCGCACGACCGGCGCCGAGGCGCTGCTTTACTGGCACCATCCCGACCGCGGCTTGCTGGAAGCCAGCCAGTTCCTGCCGCAGGTGCAGGAACGGGGACTGCTGGAGCGTATCGATACCTGGGTCGTGACGCAGGCCGGCGCGCAGGCGGCGCTGTGGCAGGCCTCGGCCGGCGCCCTGCCCGGCGGCGAGCCACTGTGCATCTGGATTCCGCTGGCCGCGCCGCAGCTGAACGCCGAACTGCTGCAAGTGCTGCTGCCGGCGCTGCGCAAGCACCAACTTGCGCCGGGCAGCATCGGCCTGGAACTGAACGAAAAACTGCTGCTTGGCGCGGCCGAACCGCTGGCGGAACTGCTGCAACAGCTGCACACGGCCGGGGTGCGCACCGCGCTCGACGACTTCGGCAGCGCGCGCTCCTCGCTGGCCGCCTGCAAGCGCTGGCAACTCGACACGCTGAAGATAGACCGCGCGTTTGTCCACGCCATCGGCAACAACGATGGCGGCACCGACATCGTCGCCGCCGTCATCCACCTGGCCCGCGCGCTGTCGATGCGGGTGGTGGCGCTGGGCGTGGACGACAGCCGTCAACTGGAAGTACTACAATCACTCGGCTGCGACAGCTGCCAGGGCGATTTATTCAGCCCGCCGCTTGCGGCTGCGGGTTTGCTGGAACATGCCGGCGCCGCACAGCCGGATGGCACACCGATCACCACCACCACCGTTCCCTCCTAATTAACGAGGACTAGCCGATGAATAATATGACCGACATGGGCGAGCAGCTGGACGCCAAGCTCTTACTGTCCACCCTGATGGCGTTGAAAAAAGGCGACTTCACCGCCCGCATGCCGTCCGACTGGACCGGCATGGCCGGCAAGATCGCCGACACGCTGAACGAAATCATCGAAACCAAGGAAAAAATGGTGCGGGTGGTGACGGACGTGAGCCGCGTGGTGGGCCGCGAAGGCCGCCTGACGCAGCGCGCGCAGGTGCCCAATATGTCCGGCGGCTGGGCCGCCATCGTCAGCGCCGTCAACGCGCTGATCGACGACCTGGTGCGGCCGACCACCGAAATGGCGCGCGTCATCGGCGCCGTGGCGAAAGGCGACCTGTCGCAGACCATGGCGCTGGAGGTCGACGGCGTGCCGCTGAAGGGCCAGTACCTGCGCGCGGCCACCACCGCCAACACCATGGTGGAGCAGTTGTCCTCCTTCTCGTCGGAGGTGACGCGGGTGGCGCGCGAGGTGGGTACCGAGGGCAAGCTGGGCGGCCAGGCGCAGGTGAAGGGCGTGGCCGGCACGTGGAAGGACTTGACCGACTCGGTCAACTCGATGGCGGGTAACCTGACGTCGCAGGTGCGTAACATCGCCGAGGTGACCACCGCCGTGGCCAACGGCGACTTGTCGAAAAAGATCACGGTGGACGTGCGCGGAGAGATCCTGCAGCTGAAGGACACCATCAACGTGATGGTGGACCAGTTGCGCTCCTTCGCGTCGGAGGTGACGCGGGTGGCGCGGGAGGTGGGCACCGAGGGCAAGCTGGGCGGACAGGCCTACGTGCCGGGCGTCGGCGGCACATGGAAGGACTTGACCGACAACGTCAACTTCATGGCCTCCAACCTGACGGGCCAGGTGCGTAACATCGCGGCGGTGACCACCGCCGTGGCGAACGGCGACTTGTCCAAGAAAATCACGGTGGACGTCAAGGGCGAGATTCTCGAACTGAAAAACACGATTAACGTGATGGTGGACCAACTGTCCTCCTTCGCATCCGAGGTGACGCGGGTGGCGCGCGAGGTCGGCACCGAGGGCAAGCTGGGCGGCCAGGCGCAGGTGAAAGGCGTGGCCGGCACGTGGAAGGACTTGACCGACTCGGTGAACTCGATGGCGGGTAACTTGACGGGTCAGGTGCGTAACATCGCGGACGTGACCACCGCCGTGGCCAACGGCGACTTGTCGAAGAAGATCACGGTGGACGTCAAGGGCGAGATTCTCGAACTGAAAAACACCATCAACGTGATGGTCGACCAATTGAACTCCTTCGCATCGGAAGTGACGCGTGTGGCGCGCGAGGTCGGCACCGAGGGCAAGCTGGGCGGCCAGGCCAACGTGCCCGGTGTGGCCGGCACATGGAAGGACTTGACCGACGGCGTAAACTCGATGGCGGGTAACCTGACCGGTCAGGTGCGCAACATCGCCGACGTGACCACCGCCGTGGCCAACGGCGACCTGTCGAAAAAGATCACGGTGGACGTCAAGGGCGAGATTCTCGAACTGAAAAACACGATTAACGTGATGGTGGACCAATTGTCCTCCTTCGCGTCGGAAGTGACGCGGGTGGCGCGCGAGGTGGGCACCGAGGGCAAGCTGGGCGGACAGGCCTACGTGCCGGGCGTCGGCGGCACATGGAAGGACTTGACCGACAACGTCAACTTCATGGCCTCCAACCTGACGGGCCAGGTGCGTAACATCGCGGCGGTGACCACCGCCGTGGCGCGCGGCGACTTGTCGAAGAAAATCACGGTGGACGTCAAGGGCGAGATCCTGGAGCTGAAAGACACCATCAACGTGATGGTGGACCAATTGTCCTCCTTCGCATCCGAGGTGACGCGGGTGGCGCGCGAGGTGGGTACCGAGGGCAAGCTGGGCGGCCAGGCCAACGTGTCCGGCGTGGCCGGCACGTGGAAGGACTTGACCGAGAACGTCAACCAGCTGGCGGCAAACCTGACCAACCAGGTGCGCGCGATCGCCGAGGTGGCGACCGCCGTGACGCGCGGCGACTTGTCCCGTTCCATCCAGGTGGAGGCGCGCGGCGAGGTGTCCTACCTGAAGGACAACATCAACGAGATGATCCGCAACCTGAAGGACACCACGCTGAAGAACGCGCAGCAGGACTGGCTGAAGACCAACCTGGCGCGCTTCACCCGGCTGCTGCAGGGCCAGCGCGACTTGCAGGCCGTGACCAAGCTGATTCTGTCCGAGCTGGCGCCGCTGGTGTCGGCGCACCACGGCGTGTTCTACATGATGGACTCGCAGGAGTCCGACGCCCGCCTGCGCATGATCGCCAGCTACGGCTACCGTTCCAGCCGCAAGCTGCCGACCTCCTTCCTGCCGGGCGAAGGCCTGGTCGGGCAGTGCGCGGTGGAGAAGGTGCGCATCTGGCTGACCGACGTGCCGCGCGATTACATCGTCGTCTCGTCGGGACTGGGCGCGGCGCCGCCGACCAACATCGTTGTGCTGCCTATCCTGTTCGAGCAGCAGGTCAAGGCGGTGATCGAGATCGCCTCGCTGGACCGCTTCACCGAGACTCACCTGTCCTTCCTCGACCAGCTGATGGAATCGATCGGCGTGGTGCTCAACACCATCGAGGCGAACAGCCGTACCGAGTCGCTGCTGACGCAGTCGCAGTCGCTGGCGCAGGAACTGCAGCAGACCAACCAGGAGCTGGCCGAAAAAGCCCGCCTGCTGTCCGAGCAGAACATCGAGGTGGAACGCAAGAACCGCGAGGTGGAGCAGGCCAAGCTGGCGCTGGAGGAAAAAGCCACCCAGCTGGCGCTGTCGTCGAAATACAAATCCGAATTCCTGGCCAATATGTCGCACGAGCTGCGCACGCCTTTGAATTCGCTGCTGATCCTGGCGCAGCAGCTGGGCGACAACCCGGACGGCAACCTGTCGGGCAAGCAGGTGGAGTTCGCGAAAACCATCCACGGCTCCGGTTCCGACCTGCTGACGCTGATTAACGACATCCTGGACCTGTCGAAGATCGAATCCGGTACCGTGACGCTGGACGTCTCCGAGTACCGCTTCCAGAACCTGCGCAACTACGTCGACCGCACCTTCCGCCACATGGCCGAGGCCAAGCACCTGGGCTTCTCCGTCGAGCTGAAGGAAAACCTGCCGACGGCGATGATGACCGACACCACGCGCCTGCAGCAGGTGCTGAAAAACCTGCTGTCGAACGCGTTCAAGTTCACCACGCACGGCCAGGTCTCGCTGGTGATCGGCATGGTCAGCAGCGGCTTCTCCAGCGACCACCCGAACCTGCTGCATGCGGACGCGGTGCTGGCCTTCGCCGTGTGCGACACCGGCGTCGGCATCGCCGCCGACAAGCTGCAGCTTATCTTCGAAGCGTTCCAGCAGGCCGACGGCTCCACCGCCCGCAAGTACGGCGGCACCGGCCTGGGCCTGTCGATCTCGCGCGAACTGGCACGCCTGCTGGGCGGCGAAATCCGCGTCGAATCGGTGGTCGGCAACGGCTCGACGTTCACGCTGTTCCTGCCGTACAACCGCGCCGGCTTCATCAACTACGACATGGGCCGCCAGCCGCAGGTGCGCCTGCCGATGCCGGCGCCGCAGGTGGTGTACTCGCCGCCGCACTACGAACTGGCGGCGGCCGGGCATGACGGCGGCAACATCAACGCCTTGTCGGAGCTCGACGCAGACATGGAGGAATACGGCGGCAGCGACGACCGCGGCCTGGTGGCGCCGGGCGATCCATCGGTGCTGATCATCGAGGACGACGAGCGCTTCTCCAAGATCGTGCTGGACTACGCGCGCGAGAAGAACTTCAAGGGCATCGTCACCATGCAGGGCGATTCGGCACTGAGCCTGGCGCGCGACTACCTGCCGTCCGCCATCCTGCTCGACCTGGACCTGCCGGACATCGACGGCTTCACCGTGCTCGATCGGCTCAAGCGCGATCCGAGCACCCGCCACATTCCGGTGCACGTGATGTCCAGCCTGCGCGAGCGCGAGCGCGCGCTGCGCCTGGGCGCGATCTCCTACCTGAACAAACCGATCAGCAAGGCGGTGCTGCTGGAGGAATTCACCCGCATCCAGAAGTTCCTGCTGGGCGGCAAACGCAGCCTGCTGGTGGTGGACGACGAACCGATGCAGCGCGACTCCATCGTCGCCCTGATCGGCGACGCCGACCTGCACATCGTCGCCGTCGACACCGGCCAGGCGGCGCTGGACGCGCTGCGCGAGGCGCGCTTCGACTGCATGGTGCTGGACCTGACGCTGCCCGACATCAGCGGCTTCGACCTGCTCGACATCATCGGCAAGGATGAATCGCTGCGCGACCTGCCCATCGTGATCAACACGGCCAAGGAGCTCAATCGCAAGGAAGTGGCAAAGCTCAAGCGCTACGCAAAGACCATCGTCATCAAGGATGCGCGCTCGCCCGAGCGCCTGCTGGACGAGACGGCGCTGTTCCTGCACCGCTCGCAGGCCAGCCTGCCAGAGGCACAGCGCAAGATGCTGGAGGAAATCCACGCGGCCGACGGCGGCCTGGCGGGACGCAAGGTGCTGATCGTCGACGATGACCTGCGCAACATCTTCGCGCTGTCCTCGCTGCTGGAGCGCCAGCAGATGCAGGTGTCGTTCGCCGAGAACGGCCGCGACGGCATCGAGGTGCTGGAACGGGATCCGACCATCGAGATCGTCCTGATGGACATCATGATGCCGGAGATGGACGGCTACGACACCATGCGCGCGATCCGGCGCATACCGAAATTCAAGTCGCTGCCGATCATCACGCTGACAGCGAAGGCGATGAAGGGCGACCGCGATAAATGTATCGCCGCCGGCGCCTCGGACTACATCACCAAGCCGGTGGACGTGGCGCAGCTGCTGTCGCTGATGCGGGTCTGGCTGCACTGATGGCGGGCATGACTTCGCTGTTGGCCTCGTTGAAGGCGGTGCTGCGGCCGCCGCCCGAGGCGCGCCGCCACTCGCCGTCGTCGGTGGAGGAACTGGAACTTGAGCTGCTGCTCGAAGCCATGTTCCAGTGCCACGGCTACGACTATCGCGGCTACCAGCGCGACGTCGTGCGCCGCCAGGTGCAAGCGACCATGAAGCAGCTCGAAACGCCGACCATCTCGGCGCTGCAGGATCGCGTGCTGCACGATCCGCAAGCCTGCGGCGCCCTGCTGCGCCAGCTGTACGTGGAACCGGCGCTGATGTTCGACGACGCCGCAGAAGTGGCGCTGCTGCGCATGTCGCTCGGTGCGAGCCTGCACGGCACCCCGCTGCCGAGAGTGTGGCTGGCCGATTGCGCCGGCGCCCAGCAGGCCTGGACGCTGGCCATCCTGCTGGAGCAGGAACAGCTGGGCGAGCGCACCGAAATCTACGCCACCGTCTCCAGCGACGTGTTGCTGGCGGAGGCGCTCGACGCCAGCCTGCCGATGAACCGCCTGGGCGAGCTGCAGGAAAATTACGCGCGCAGCGGCGGCGTGGGCTCGCTGCTGGATTACCTGGAGGTCAGCGACGACCACGCGCGCGCGGTGCTGCTGCCGCGGCTGCGCAACCGCATCACCTGGGCCCAGTACAACCTGGTGACGGACGCCTCGTTCAATGAATTCCAGATGATCATGGCCCGCCGCGCCCTGCCCGACTTCGGCCCGGCACTGCGCCAGCGCGCGCTGCGGCTGTTCGACGACAGCCTGGCGCAATCCGGCCTGCTGGTACTGGACCGGCCGCTGGAGGTGGGCAATCCGCTGACAGGCCGCTACAAGCCGGTGTTCCCGAGCCAGCCCTGGTACAAGCGCGTGGCTTGATACCCGGCTTGATACTTAATATGGCGTGGTGGCGCTGGGGCGCTCGGCGACGCGGTCGCGCCAGGCCTGCAAATGCTCCATGCCTTCGGCGCCGGGACGGAATTTCATCAGGCCGCGCGCAAACTCCAGCGCGCAGAACGCCGTGATATCGGCGATCGTGAAGCGCTGCCCGGCGACGAAGGGCTGCGTCGCCAGCGTGCGGTCCAGCCAGCGCGCGGTCTCGCGCATCTTCTCGCCTTGCGAGGCGCCGAAGTCGGCAAACTGCGGTTGTTCCAGCATCGCCAGGCCCGGATGCGTGTGGCGCACGCAGTTGGCGATGCCGAGGAACAGGTGCAGCTCGACGCGGCGATCGGTCATCTCGATGAAGGCGCGCTCGTCGAATCCGTCGCCCATCAGGTTGGGCTCGGGAGCATAGCCTTCCAGCCAGGTGCAGATGGCGCGCGTTTCGCACAGGATGCGGCCATCGTCCAGCTCCAGCGCCGGCACGCGGCCGAAGGGATTCTTTTCCAGGTACTCGGCGCTGCGGTTCTGCCCCGCGGCGAGGTCAACCGTCACGTGCTCGATACCGGTCAGGCCTTTCTCGGCCATGAACATGACCACCCGGCGCGGGTTGGGTGTGCGTGGCGAAGTATAGAATTTCATTTCAGTCTCCTGTCTCTTGTTAGCCGCATCATAGCCGCATCATAGCTGATCCGCGGTACATCGCTGTTACAGAGTGATACAAGATTGACATCGCGTGCCGTTACCTTTAGATTGCTACGCTGGCTCACGAGGCCACTAACATAAAAAGGACTAGACATGCAACGCAGCTTGATTTCGCTCGCCGTGATGGCGCTCATCGGCGTTTCCGCCGGCCTGACTTCCCCGATGGTTGCAGCCGCGCCAGCCGCCAAGGCGGCCCAGGTGACTACCCAGTTACCCACCAACGCGGTGCCGACGCACTACGCCGTATCGCTGGTGCCGGACGCCGCCAACAGCACCTTCAGCGCCAGCGTGACGATCGCGCTGGAAATCAAGCAAGCCACCAATACCCTGACGCTGAACGCGGCCGACCTCAAGTTCAGCGCCGCCGCCATCAGCGCCGGCCCCGGCAAGCCGGCAGTGGCCGCCAGCGACATCGGCGTCGACAACGACAAGCAGACCGCCACCTTCAAGTTCGCCCAGCCGCTGGCCAAGGGCAGCTACCAGCTCAAGCTGGACTACACCGGCGTGATCGGCACCCAGGCCGCCGGCCTGTTCTCGCTGGACTACCAGAACGGCGGCGCAAAGAAGCGCGCGCTGTACACGCAGTTTGAAAACTCCGAAGCGCGCCGCGTGATCCCGTCGTGGGACGAACCGAACTACAAGGCCACCTTCGCGCTGGAGGCCACCGTGCCGGCCGGCCAGATGGCCGTCTCGAACATGCCGGTTACCTCGACCAGCAAGCTGGCCGACGGGCGCGAGCTGGTGCGCTTCGCCACCTCGCCCAAGATGTCGACCTACCTGCTGTTCTTCGGCCTGGGCGAATTCGAACGCGCCAGCGCGGTCGAAAGCGGTGTCGAACTGGGCGTCGTGACGCAGAAAGGCTCGCTGGGCCAGGCCCAGTTCGCGCTCGATTCGTCGGTCGCCGTGCTGAAGGAATACAACGACTACTTCGGCGTCAAGTATCCGCTGCCGAAGCTGGACAACATCGCCGCGCCCGGCCGCAGCCAGTTCTTCGGCGCGATGGAAAACTGGGGCGCGATCTTCACCTTCGAATACGCGATGCTGCTCGATCCGCGCGTGGCCACGCAGTCGGACAAGGAAACCTCGTTCCTGGTGGCCGCGCACGAAATGGCGCACCAGTGGTTCGGCGACCTGGTGACGATGAACTGGTGGGACGACCTGTGGCTGAACGAAGGCTTCGCCTCGTGGATGGAGTCGCGCACCACCACCCGCCTGCATCCTGAATGGAAGTGGGAGCTGAAGGCCGTCGGCACGCGCGAACAGGCGATGGAGCGCGACGCGCTGGCCACCACCCATCCCGTGGTGCAGCACATCGCCACCGTCGAACAGGCCAGCCAGGCCTTCGACAGCATCACCTATCAAAAAGGCGAGTCGGTGATCCGCATGCTGGAAAACTACGTCGGCGACGAAGCCTGGCGTGCCGGCGTGCGCAGCTACATCGCCAAGCACGCCTATGGCAACACCAGGTCCGACGACCTGTGGGTTGAAGTCGAAAAGGCCGCGCGCAAGCCGGTCACCGCCATCGCCCACGACTTCACGCTGCAGCCGGGCGTGCCGCTGATCCGCGTATCGGAGGCGGTCTGCAAGAACGGCAAGACCACC
Organism: Duganella sp. LjRoot269; assembly: GCF_964254095.1. Lineage (NCBI taxonomy): Bacteria > Pseudomonadati > Pseudomonadota > Betaproteobacteria > Burkholderiales > Oxalobacteraceae > Duganella > Duganella sp. LjRoot269. The sequence continues at coordinate 4,592,391 of NZ_CAXUSL020000001.1, forward strand.
ATCGCGCTGACGCAGGGCGAATTCAGCAAGGACCAGGAAAACAAGAAGCCGCTGAGCTGGCGCGTGCCGGTGATCGCCCAGACCATAGGCGGCACCACGGTACGCACCGTCGTCAACGGCGGCAAGGCCAGCATGACGCTGCCGGGTTGCGGCGCGGTGCTGGTCAACGCCGGCCAGAGCGGCTACTACCGCACGCTGTACGCGCCAAAAGCCTTCGCGGCGCTGGCCGGCAGCTTTGCCGGCATGAGCACCATCGACCAACTGGGCCTGCTGTCCGACACCTGGTCGCTGGGCATGGCGGGCCTGATGCCGGCTTCCGGCTTCATGGACCTGGCCAACACCGCGCCGGTCGACGCGGCGCCGCAGGTCTGGCAGAAGATCGCCGGCGTGCTGGCCAGCCTGCACGCCAGCTACGAAGGCAAGCCCGAACAGCGCGCCGCGCTGGACAAGTTCGCCCGCGCACGCCTGGCGCCGGTGCTGGCCCGCATCGGCTGGACCGCAGCCAAGGATGAAGCGGCACCGGTCGCCAACCTGCGCGAGACGCTGGTGTCGGCACTGGGCATGGTCGGCGACGAAGGCGTCGTGGCCGAAGCGCGCCGCCGCTACGCCGCCTCGGCCACCGACGCAGCCGCCATGCCGGCCGCGCTGCGCCGCCCTATCCTGGCGGTGATCGCGGCCAACGCCGACATCACGGCCTGGGACCAGTTGCACGCCGCCGCCCAGGAAGAGAAATCGACGATGATCAAGAGCGAGCTGTATGACCTGCTGGGCACCGCCAAGGACAAGGCGCTGGCGCAGCGCGCGCTGGAACTGGCGCTGACCGACGAAGGCGGCGCCACCACCGGCGCGTCGATCATCGGCCGCGTCTCCGGCCAGCATCCGGACCTGGCCTTCGATTTCGCGCTGGCCCACCGCGAGCAGGTCGAGAAAAAAATCGACGCCACCTCGCGCAGCCGCTACTTCCCCGGCCTGGGTGGCCGCTCGGCCGATCCGGCGATGATCGACAAGCTGCGCGCCTACGCCAAGGAGCATCTGCCGGCCGACGCCCAGGGCGACACCAAAACCGCGATCGCCTCGATCCAGTACCGCGTGAAAGTGCGCACCACACGCCTGCCGGAAATCGACGCCTGGCTGGCCAAGCACGGCTGATCGTTAAAAGAAGAGCAAAAAAAACCAGCGTCATCGTGAGATGATGCTGGTTCGAAAACGCTCGAAAGCGTGGGGATGTTCTGCGGTCCGGCGGCGATGGTGCCGCCTGGACGAATTCTGTGCCGGGCTTGAACGAGTCCGGCAACCGGGCGCGAGGCTGAACCACGCGCTACAGGTGTTACTGTGCCAGCTATCGTCGGCCACAGGCTTAGGACTTCATTAAGGTTGGCATTCTGGAAGGATGGTGCCGGTGTTTCAGGCCACCGGCGAGCCTGCTGAGTCATGCTTTGTGAAATCCCGTGCCTGCTTGGGCACGGCGACCAGCTGGAGCACGCTGGGACCAGCGACACGCATCATAATCGGGCTATATGACGGCCAAATGACCACGGGTACAGGACGCATGAACATAAAAATCTCCCTGCAAGTAATGTTGCTGTGCAGCTCGCTGGCCGCGTGCAGCCAGCTGCCGGCGCCGCCCCCGTCCGCCCCCGCGCCAGTCCCCAGTCAGCCCGCCGCAACGGCGCCGGCCGCCGTTGCCAAGCCGGCCGGGGCCAGCGTCAAGCCGCCCGCGGCAGCTGCGACCGCGCCCGCTCCCCTGCTGCATATCGACCCGGCGCAATCGCTGATCGCCGTCACCGTGCGGCGCGGCGGCATGCTGGCGCGGCTGGGCCACGATCACCTGGTGGCCGCCCGCACCGTCAGCGGCACGGTCGCGCCGGCGCAAAACCGCGCCGACTTCCAGTTCCGCCTGGACCAGCTGACGGTGGACGAAGCCCCGCTGCGCACCGCCGCCGGCCTGGAAAAACAGCCGTCGGCCGACGCCATCGAAGGCACCCGCACCAATATGCTGACCAAGGTGCTGGACGCGGGACGCTATCCGCTGGTCGCGGTGCACGCCGAGCGCGGCGCACCCGGCCAGCCGCTGCAGACCACGATCACGCTGCACGGCGTCAGCCGCACGCTGGCGATCCCGGTCGACATCCGCGCCAATGCGGGGATCATGACCGTCACCGGCGCCGTCAACCTGAAGCAAAGCGACTTCGGCATCGTGCCGTTCTCGCTGATGGGCGGCGCGCTGGCCGTGCAAGACCAGCTGGAACTGAAGTTCACGCTGGTCGCGCGATAAACAAAAAAAAAAAGCCCGCAGCACAAAAAGGCGCGGGCCAAAGGTTTTTCAAATCGGGAGAGACTTGAAAGAGCAAAGCCAGTTTCGCAGTGCAGCATTACGCCCTGATGACATACGCGCCCATGTACGAACTTTTTTTGCTTTTTTCAGCGACTGACGATCAGCTTCAGTCCCAGCCCGACAAATATGGTGCCCGCCACGCGGTCCATCCACGCGCCCGCGCCGGGATGGCGGTTGATCCACGCGCCGGCGGCGCCCGAGAAATAGCCCAGCAAACCGAACAGCACCACGCCCTGGGCCGTGAACAACAGGCCCAGTTGCGCGGTCTGCCAGCTGGCGTCGCCCCGCTCGGCCACCACGAACTGCGGCAGGAACGACAAGAAGAACAGCACCACCTTGGGATTGACGGCGTTGGCGAACAAGCCCTTGCCAAACAGCCTGCCCAGGCTCTCGTCCGGCAGGCCGGCGCCTTCGACGCGCGCGCCGCCGCGGCTGCGCAAGGCGCCTATGCCCAGCCAGATCAGGTAGGCGCCGCCGACCAGCTTGAGCGCGCCGAACGCCAGCGGCGAGGCCTTGATCAGCGCACTCACGCCCAGCGTCGCCAGCAGCGTATGGCTCAGGCAACCGAGCGCGCAGCCCAGGCCGAAAGCCATGCCCTGGCGGCGGCCGCGCGACATGCCGACGCTGAGCACCATCAGGTTGTCCGGCCCCGGCGACAGCGTGATCAGCAGCGCGGCGCTGAGGAAACCAATAAATTGTTCTGGGGAAATGAGCATGGTCGCTATCCTGTGGCGCAAAGCCGCCATCTTACCTGACGCGCGACAGCGCTTGAAGCAGGCCCGACAGTCAATTTTTGTCTAAAACAATAAGTTCTCGTTTAAAATACAAAAAACAACTTTTTCCAGACCCGCGGCCCTCGGAAACCAATGACTAAAGCGAGCGAGATGTCCTGCGGCCTGCCACGCGGCTTACTATTCTTGCTGCTGGCCGTGCTGATGTGGTGGCAGGCGCCGGCTCAGGCCCAGCCGCAAGCCGCTCCCATCCCCCTGAACAGCGCCAGCGTCGACCTGGCCGTGCAAGGCAAGCTGTTCCACGACGACGGCCAGGCCTTCCCCGTCACCGCCGCCGGCCTGCCGGCCATGCTGGCGCAGCTGAAACCTGCCGCCAAGGTCGACCTGCTCGGCGGCAGCTACTGGCTGTATGCCGAGCTGCGCAACGACAGCCGCCAGGCGGCCTGGGTCATCGATCCCAACGACACGCTGATCGACATGGTCGATATCCAGGTCTACGGCGCCGACGGCAGCACCCGCCAGATGCTGACCGGCTATCGCCAGCCGCATCCCTACCTGCTGCATTACGGCAGGGACGTCGAGCTGCAGCCGGGCCAGCGCTACCAGGTGCTGATACGCTTCTCCAGCCCCTACTATGCCCGCACGCCGGTCATGTCGGTGCTGCCGCGCGGCGCCTACCAGCAACTGGTGGCGCGCGAAAACGTGCTGATCATCGGCTCCATCGGCGCGCTGCTGGCGCTGACCGTGTTCAACTTCTTCATCTACTCGATCACCCGCGACCGCTCGTCGCTGTACTACTCGCTGTACGTGCTGTGCTACGCCGTCGCCTGGGGCATGACCTTCCACATGTCGGCCGACCTGTTCGGCTGGCACAATCTGCACTGGCACTACGTGCCGTTCTTCCTGCTGCCGGTGCTCAGCACGCTGTTCTACACCACCTTCCTGCGCCTGAAGGAGCACGCGCCGCGGCTGTACGCGTTCAGCCGCGTCAACATCGTGCTGCCGCTGCTGACGCTGCCGAGCTGCTTCTTCTTCCTCAGCTACGCGCACACCATCGCCACCATCGTCATCTCGATCTGGATGACGATGGCGCTGGTCAGCGGCATCGTCGTCTGGCGGCGCGGCTACTATCCGGCGCGCTTCTTCGTGCTGGGCTTCGTGGCGCTGATGGTGCCCGGCCTGTTCATCCTGCCGGCCAACGTCGGCCTGATCCCGGCGCTGGTCACCAACGCCCAGCTGTTCACGCTGCTGGGCGGCACCTTGGACGGCGTGCTGCTGGCCTTCGCGCTGGCCGACCAGATCCGCCTGCTGCGCAACACGCTGGAGCAGCGCGTGCAGGAGCGCACCGCCCAGCTGAGCGAAGCCAAGGAACATGCGGAAATCGTCAGCCGCCACCGCATCGATTTCCTGTCGGCGATGAGCCACGACATCCGCACGCCGCTGGCCGGCGTGATCGGCATGATCAAGTTCGCCATGCGCGACCAGTCGGTGAACGGCAGGACCGAGGAGTATCTGCGCATCGGCCTGCAGAACAGCGAGTCGCTGCTGGCCATCCTCAACGACATCCTCGATTTCTCCAAGATCGACGCCGGCCGCCTGTCGATAGAAACCGTGGACTTCGACCTGATCGCGCTGGTCGACGACGCCATTGGCATCCTGCAGGGCCAGGCCGACGCCAAGAGCCTGCTGCTGCGCTGCGACCTGGCGCTGGACCTGCCGCGCTACGTGCGCGGCGATCCGACCCGGCTGCGCCAGATCCTGCTTAACTTGATGGGCAACGCGATCAAGTTCACCGACCGCGGCGAAGTGCGGCTGGACGCCTCGTCGCTGCAATCCGTCGACGGCCGCACCAGCGTCAGCTTCGACATCAGCGACACCGGCCCCGGCATCCCGGCCGACTCGTTGCCGCGCCTGTTCCAGAAGTTCGAGCAGGCCGACCATTCGACCACCCGCCGCTACGGCGGCACCGGCCTGGGCCTGGCCATCTGCAAGGAGCTGGTGGAACTGATGGGCGGTTCGATCGCGGCCGAAAGCCGGGTCGGCGTCGGCTCGACGTTCAGCTTCACGCTGCCGCTGGCGCCTGGCATCGCGCCGGTCATCGATCCGGCCAGCCTGCCGCGCAAGGACCATCACGCCTACCGCCTGCGGGTGCTGTGCGCCGAGGACGTGCGCACCAACCAGATCATCGTCAGCACGCTGCTGGAGAACATGGGCCACGATATCCGCGTGGTGGAAAACGGCCTGCAGGCGTTGCACGCGCTGAGCACAGCCGCCTACGACCTGGTGCTGATGGACGGCCGCATGCCAATGATGGACGGCGAACAGGCCGCGCGCCTGATCCGCAGCGGCGGCAGCGAGGACTACCGCGTGCTCGACCCGGGCATCCCGATCATCGCGCTGACCGCCAACGCCAGCGACCATGACCGCGCGCGCTACCTGGCGGTGGGCATGGACGGCTTCCTCAGCAAGCCGGTCGACGAGCGCCTGCTGTACGACCAGATCGAGAAGACCATCGCCCAGCACCTGAGCCGCGGGCGTCCGCTGCGCCCGACCGACGCCGCGCGGCTGGCGGCGGCGCGCAGCGAGGCGCTGGACCAGCAGTTCGGCGTGGCGCCGTCCGCCGACAAGCGCGCCGACCCGTCGACGGTGCAGATCATGCCGCTGGCCGGTCTGTCGTACGCGCACATGCAGCGCATCACGCAAGCCTTCCTGGACGAGGCCCCGCGCCGGCTGGAGACGGCGCGCGCCGCCATCGGCGCCGGCAACTCCAGCGCGGCGGCGGCGGCGATCCACGCGCTCAAGGGCAGCGCCGGCTACCTCAGTTCCACGCATCTGCACACGCTGTGCGCGGAACTGGAAAAGGCGGCGGCGGCCGGCGACCTGGCCGGCGTGGTCGACATGCTGCCGGGCGTGGAAGCGGCGCTGGACAAGGCCTGCAACGACCTGCGCCGCGCCGCCATCGACAACGGCAGGGACGGCGACGCGCCGCAGCGCGCATCGGCCGGCTGACCCGGGCCGCCGCCAGCAGACTCCGGCGGTTTACGGGACAATGACAGTCTAGGTCATCATCTCCTCGTAACCATATGTCGACAGCCAGCATCGCAGATACCGCAACCACCCTGGCCGAGCGCGACGGCTTGCCGCCCGCCGCGCGCCGCCTGGCCATGTTGTCGGTCGCCATCGGCGTCGGCATGACCGCGCTGGACACGTCCATCGCCAACACCGCCCTGCCCGCGATGGCCGAGCAACTGCGCGCCACGCCGGCGGCCTCGGTCTGGATCGTCAACGTATTCCAGCTGGCGATGGTGGCCACGCTGCTGCCCTTCGCCGCGCTGGGCGAAGCGCTGGGCTTCCGCCGCGTTTTCGTCTTCGGCCTGTGCCTGTTCACCGCCGCCTCGCTGGCGTGCGCGCTGGCCTGGTCGCTGCCGTCGCTGGTGGTGGCGCGCCTGCTGCAGGGCGTCGGCGGCGCCGCGCTGATGAGCGTCAACACCGCCATGCTGCGGGCGATTTATCCGGCCAGGCTGTTGGGACGCGGCTTCGGCGCCAATTCGCTGGTGGTGGCCGTGTCGTTCGCCGTCGGGCCGACGGCGGCCTCGCTGATCCTGTCGGTCGCGCCGTGGCCCTGGCTGTTCGCCATCAACGTGCCGCTGGGCGTGTTCGCCGTCTGGCTGGGCCGCAGCGCGCTGCCGCTGACGCCGCGCTCCGGCCACAAGATCGACGCGCTGACCGCCGTCTACAACGTGTTCGCCTTCGGCCTGCTGATCCTGACCTTCGGCGAAGGCGCGCACCTGGAGAGCTGGCAAAAGCTGGTGCCGGAGCTGGCCGCCACGCTGCTGTTCTTCTGGCTGCTGCTGCGCCGCCAGGCCGGCCACGCGGCGCCGATGCTGCCGGTCGACCTGTTCCGGCGGCCGCTGTTCACGCTGTCCGCGATGACGGCGGTGTGCACCTTCGCGGCGCAGGGCCTGGCCTTCGTCTCGCTGCCGTTTTATTTCGAGACCACGCTGGGCCGCTCGCCGATAGAAACCGGCTTCCTGATGACGCCGTGGGCGGCGCTGGTGGCGGTGATGGCGCCCATCGCCGGCCGCCTGAGCGACCGCTATTCGCCCGGCGCGCTGGGCGGCATCGGCCTGGCCTTGCTGTCGTCGGGACTGGTGGCGCTGCTGACCATGTCCACCGGCGTCACCGCGTTCGACATCGCCTGGCGCATGGCCTGGTGCGGCATCGGCTTCGGCTTCTTCCAGGCGCCCAACCTGAAGGCCATCATGGGCAGCGCCCCGCCGCACCGCGCCGGCGGCGCCAGCGGCATCGTCGCCACGGCGCGGCTGATCGGCCAGGCCACCGGTGCCGCGCTGGTGGCCTACTGCTTCACGCTGTCGTCCACGCGCGGCACGAGCTACGCGTTGATGCTGGCCGCCGCGTTTGCGGCCGCGGCCAGCATCGCCAGTTTTTCGCGGATGGCGGTCGGCGGCAAATGAGTTATTTTGGCCGCACCGGCCGCACCTCGGCGTCCGGCTTGCTCAGCCAGCCGCTGCGCAGCTGCCCGACCGCGATCGCCACCGACTGCGCCACGTTGCGCACCTCCTGCTGGAACGCCTGGTCGCGGTCCAGCACTTCGTGGCTTTCAGCATACGAGTCGTAGTAGCCGACATAGCGGTCCAGCGCCGACTGCCTGCCCGCGTCGATCAATCCCATCCAGTCGAGCCAGTCGGCCAGGTTGCGCCGCACGCCTTCGATACCGGCCACGTCGCCGTGCACCACCAGCCCGTAGGCGCGGCCCGCCAGATGCTTGGGATAATCCCAGCCCGCCAGTTCCAGCGCCTTGGCTTCCTGCGCCTTCTTGCCGTGGGTGCTGCTCGGATCGGGGTTGCCGCCGTCGGCGCACACCAGCCGGTCTATCATCAACTTCAACACCGACGGCGCCTGGTACCAGTACACCGGCGTCAGGATGATGACGCCGTGCGCGGCCACCCACTTTTCGTAGATCTCCGCCATCCAGTCGTTGGTCTGGCGCTCGCCGTGGTTGGGATAGCAGCTGCAGGGCCAATGGCACAGCGGCATCGCAGTCGACACGCAGCCTTTGCAGGGATGGATGTGCAGGTCGTAGCTGGAGGTCAGCAGGCTCAGGTCGAGCACGTCGGTTTCGACGCCGGCGCCGGCCAGCGTCTGCTCCGCCCAGCGCATCATGCGGAAGGTCTTGGATATCTCGCCGGGGCAGCTGCCGTCGTTGCGGGCGGCGCCGACGATCAGCAGCACGCGCGAGCGGCTGTTCGGATCCTTCTGGATTTTTTCGGCTGCCAGCAGGCGGTCGCGCGTGGCCTTCCATTCCACCGACAGCTCGTAACCGGGATCGGCGAAGCCGGCGCCCGCCTTTTGCGTGACAGGCGCCTTGCGGCCGTCGCGGTAATTGGTCCAGGCGACCTCCTCGACTTGCGCCAGCGCCGTTTGCACCGGCCCGAAAGCCGGGTCCTGGAACGAGCGCATGAACTGCAGATGAAATTCGTCGCGGCCGAGCGGGGCCGGCGCCTGCCCTTCTCGTATCTGTGGCACGGTATCGGTCATGAAAGCCTCCATGGTAGCGCTCCAGATTGCCATGCATTCTTTACCCGCTCCGTACGCTGGCATACGGAACGCGCCGGCCTGCAAGCCTATCATGAGGTTCCGGCCACTCCCAGTGCCCGGAACGCCATCAAAGGAGAATCATCATGACCGAAGCAAGCAAATCCAGCGAAAAAGGCTTTAAACCCGGTGCCAACATGCCTGATGGAGACTACGACCCCGAGCAGGAAGGCATGAGCGAGAGCGGCAATCACGCCGCCGGCCATCCGGGCAACGACGCGCCACCGCAGCAGCAGGGACGCATGCCTGCACGCGCCGAGCAACCCTCGCGCGGCTACCGCCGCCCTTAACGCAGACGGCAGGCTGGCGGGATCAGAAGTCGGTCTCGCCTTCGATGACGGCCGGATGGCCGCTCATCGCGCGCGAGGTCTGCATGCCGGCCATGACCGCCGCCTCGACGCAGCCGGCGTTCAGGCCGGTCTTGATCCAGTCGCCGGTCAGGTACAGATTTGCGAACCCCGATTGATCCGTCGCCAGCCGGTACCTGGTGCTGTTCACCACCGACATCACGTAGCGCTCGGACGGATCGACATTGGCGCGCCAGTACTGGCTGTCGAAGCGCGCCACGCCGGTAGCCCCGCTGCCGTCGACCAGCCACTGCCACGGGAACGCGCCGGCCGGCCCCGCCGCCGACCACAACGACGCGATCTGCTGACTCAACTGGTGCACCGCCCCCTCCTTTGCCACGGCCGCCATGCGCGCCGGGAAACCGCTGTCGCCGGCCGGCGGATAGCTCGCCACCGGCAGCGCGCTGCAGAAGTAGGACACGTTGCGCGGCTCCAGCCCGGCCGGCCAGTCTTCGCGGCACAGCAGCTGGTCCATCGGCGCCCAAGTATCGTAAGGCTCGGTGAACGCGCTCAGCACCGGTTGCTGGCCTTCAGGCTGATAACTCCAGCCCATCTGCGCCAGATCCTTGTCCAGCCAGACCTGGTAGGCTTGCGTGGCCACCGTCCGCACCTGCTCTGCGGTGGTGCGCAGCGCCGGGCTTTGCGCCAGCAACTGCGGACACAGGGCCGGCAGCGAGCCGACCGAAATGCCGAACACCACCTGGTCGAAATCGACGCCGCGCCGCAAGGTCAGCACCGGCAGCTCCTTGTCGAACGCCTCGTGGTAAACCTTCGGCCAGTCGCTCCAGTACGATTCCAGGTTGATGTCCTTCTGCTGCAGCAGCGCCGCCTGCGCGGGATCGATCTGTTCGTAATTGGGAACGCTCGGCCAGCACGCCAGGTCCTTCACATCGACCAGCGGATCGTAGCCGGCGCCGGCCAGCTTGACCTGCTGCGTCATGCGAATGCTGCCGATCTGGCGCCCGTCCGGCACCAGCTCCTCGACCTTGTGGAAGAACTTGAACTTGACGCCGCGCGCCAGCAAGGCCTGGTACAGCGGCGTGAACACGGTATCGCCCATGCCCGCCTGCATCTTGAACATGATGCCGCCCTTGTAGGCCAGGCCGATGCGCGCCATCGCCCGCAGCAGCGTGCCGGCTTCGATATTCGGCTTGTCGAAGTCGCCGCCCTCGTAGGCGAACACCAGGTCGTAGAAGCCGCGCACCGGCGCCGAGTCGACGCAGTATTCCTGGTCGCCGCCGTGCTTGGTCAGCCAGGCGCGGAAATCGATGTCGTTGATGACGTCGAAGCCGTTGCGGATCACGCCGTCCTCGAACACGCCCTTCATCACCGTGATGCCCAAGTCCACGCAGATGAACAGGCGGCGGATATCGTCGCTGGCGTCGCCGTCGGCCTGCTCAACCAGGCCGCGATAGCGCGAACGCAGCTTGTGGCGCACGCCCTCCATCACCCCGGCCAGCGCCAGGTGCTGGCCTTCGGTATGCGTTGCGGCGTCGGCCGACAGGTTGGCCACCATGCCGGACAAGCCGCTGGCCAGCAGCGACAGGTCTTCCAGCAGTTCGTGCGCGGATGAGCCGATGCCTTCGGCGACATGGTAGATCCAGTCCGGCAGCATGCCGGTATGGTGCGGATGCGGCGGCAGTTCCAGTTCGCTGGTCAGGTGGTCGAGGCTCTTGATCCATTGTTCGATCCAGCCGACCATCGCCACCGCCAGCTGCCACAAGGTGATCTGCTCGCCGCCCTCGCCCGGTTCGCCCGGCAGCGTCGGGAACACGATCGACCAGTTGTGCCACTGGTCGCCGACCTGCTCGGACAAGGCCACGTAGTCCTGCTGCTTGAAGGCGTCGCGCCATGTCGCCAGCGGCGCGCCGGGCGGGCGATCCAGGCTGGCGTAGGCGGCCTTGATCATCTTGAACGCGTTGCAGTAGAAACCGAACCAGATGTGCAGGCCGTGCTCCTCGATGCGCTGGCCGTACTGCGCATTGCGCCCGCTGGCGCCCTTGCCGCCCAGCCGCCAGCCTTGCTGGTAGACGGTGATGTCGTAGTTGTTCTGCCAGCCCGGCTGGTCGCTCAGATAGTAGGCGGCCGTCATCGAACCGACGCCGCCGCCGAGGATCGCGACCTTCTGCGGCGACACGGAGGAATTGTCGATCAGTTCTTCGCCCGGCTGCGCGGTGAAATCGAAGTTCAGGTTGTACGGCAGGATGGCCGTTTGCGGTCCCAGTTGCAGGCCCAGCGTCTCGTTGAGCGGGAAGCTGTCGAAGGCGTGCAGCACGCACTCGTATTCATAACCCAGCAGTTTTCCGCTGTGGATGCGGTCGATGGTGGCCGGCGCGGCGAGGATGGCCTGGTACACCGCCTTCAAGCCGGCGCTGTCAGGGAACTGCTTGAGGAAGATCTGGTCGATGCGCGGGTTGCGCAGCAGCGAGATGATGTCGTCCCAGCCGGCGACGTCCATGTTGAAGAAGTCCGGGATCGACAGGAACAACTCGATCGCCTGCTCGATCAGATCGAGCACGCTGGTGACGGGCTTTTCGATGCCGGTCTTGCGCGTGGCGTTCACTTCCAGCAGCGGGTGCATGGCGATCCTGGTTTCCGGCGAAAACGGCTGGAATCCCTTGGCCGCGACCGAACAGCGCAGCGGCTCAGTGCCGGCCTGCGGAATCTCGTACTCGCACAGATACTTGGGGTAGCCGAACAATTCGCGGCCGTTAATCAGCGCCATCGCGTCGTCGACGAAGATGTGGGCCGGGTAGTAATAGAGGTGGGCCAGCTTGCCCTCGTCGTCCATGGCGCCGACCATGATCCAGGTGACGATGTCGATCTCGGTGATCCAGCCCTTGGCATGGTCGACCGGCGCCGCCGAATCGGCGTGGTTGACGCGGGTGAACGTCAGCAGCACATATGGCGAGATCGCGTTGAAGCGCATGCGCTGGCCGGCCACCTGGTTCAGCGTGCCGTCCAGCGTGGCCTGCAATTTGGCCAGATCGCCCTTGACGAAAAAGCCGTACATTTCGGAGTTTTTCAACTGCAGCGGCGAGTGCATCATCACCGAGCCGCCTTGATAGATGTATGAAGGTCTGGTTGCCATGCGCTGTGAGTCCCGGGAGTTCAACAGGATTATCAGTGTATGAGAAATCGGCGCCAAGTTGCTAAAAATAAATTGATTGACTTCGGTGTAGGATGGAGCCTGAGCCATAGATAAGGGGAAGTGACGCATGGGTCGCGATCATCATGAAATCCGCGCCTGGGTCCGCATGCCGTCGGAGCGCCGGCTGGACCTGCTCGACCCCACGCCCTTTGACTGGGAAGATTCGGACCTGGCGCTGGGACTGGCGCGCACCTACCGCTGGGGCGGCCACTCGGCATGGCCGCGTCCGTTGTCGGTGGCGCAGCATTCGCTGACGGTGATGCATTTGCGCGCGGCCGCCTGCACGGCGGTCGGCGTCGAACTGGCGCCGCTGGCCGCGCTGCGCGAGCTGCTGCACGATGCGGAGGAAGGCTTGCTGGGCTTCGATTGCGTCTCGCCGCTGAAGCCGTTCCTGGGCGAAGGCTTCAAGGCGTTGACGGTGCGGCTGGAGAACGCCGTCTTCCTGCGCTACGGCCTGCAGCACTGGACGCCGAAAGAGTATGCCGCCCACAAGATGGCCGACCGCCTGGCCGCCGCCAGCGAGGCCGTGCACGTGGTGGGATGGTCGGCGAAGGAAGTGCTGCAAACATTGAAGATCACGGTGCCGCCGCTGAACGACGATCCGCTGCAGGCGGTGTATGGCGGCTCGCCCTGGGAACCGTGGCCGCCGGCCCTGGCCAGCGAACGCTTCCTGGCCGAGCTGGACCGCCTGAAGGCGCTCAGCGCTTGAGTGTCCGATACTGCGGACCACGCCAACTGGACTTTTAGCGTGTAGGCAAGCGCATCGCTGGTGGGTACACTAGGCGCTCAAGCTAACCTTTGGAGTAACTCATGGCATTGCCCGATTCCGACCTGTCCGAACGCGCGAAACTGACGGCGCTGGCGCGCGCGCTGCGCGACTTGCACAAGCAGCTGATCCATGTGGAGACGCAGTACTTCGGCGCGGTCGGCAGCCCGCTGGAGCATTTACAGCTGGTGGCCAACCATCCGCATTTCGCCTGGCTGCAGAAACTGTCCGGCCTGATGGCGCAGATGGACGAGCGCCTCGACGAACCGGAACCGATCTCCGCCGCCGATGCCGCCGCCTTCCGCAAAGCAATCGAAGCACTGATCGGCCCGTCCGAAGACGGCGACGCCGAGTTCCGTGCCAAGTACAACGCGCTGCTGCACGACGGACCGGATATCGTCATGGTGCATGCCGCGGTACGCAAATTACTGTCGACGCTATAAACCCGAACAAACCCTGTTTCTGAAGAAAAGCCGGTAAGCAACCGGATTTAAAGCGCTTTTTCCAGATATCCACATCAACTGTGGATAAGGTTGTGAATAACTGCCACTTGACAGCAGAGAACGCCTGTAACGGCGCGGGTTTGAACAAAATGCCTAATCCACAGGCAAAATATTTACCCAATAAAATCAAAGACTTACATAAAGGAAAATTCCAGCCCGGCGCATTTTTTCGAGACCTTGAAAAATATTTTTTTGTGCATAAGTAGGACTGGCGACACCTCGCACCGCCCAAGCAGGGAATCCTTTGACAAAAGTGCTGGCGAGGAATAGTGTCACTGTGAAGGTCCGCAATTCCCTTGTTCGACTTCTCGTGGGATCCATGCATGAACCAGAACGACGACGACACCGATTGGATGATAGAAGACGAGGCGCCGCCGGCCAGCCAGACCCAGGCCGGCAGCCCCAGCGCAACACCGGCGCCGCCGCCATGGCGGGTGCTGATCGTGGATGATGACGTCGATGTTCACGTGGTCACCAAATTCTCTCTCAGCAATGCCTGCTTCCAGGGACGCCGGCTCAGCTTCCTGCATGCCTACAGCGGCGAGGAAGCGCTGACCACGCTGCGCAATACGCCGGACATCGCGCTGGTGCTGTTGGACGTCATCATGGAAACCAGCGACGCCGGCCTGAACGTGGCGCGCCAGATCCGCGACACGCTGCACAACAACCTGGTGCGCATCGTGCTGCGCACCGGACAGCCGGGACAGGCGCTGGAACACAGCATCATCCTCGACTACGACATCAATGATTTCTGGTGCAAGACCGACCTAACCACGCGCAAGCTGTTCACCACGGTGATCTCGTCGCTGCGCGCCTATTCCGGCCTGGAGGAGGCACACAAGCGCGAACTCAAGCTGCAGGCCGAACTGGACGAGGCACGCCAGTTGCTGGCCGCCGTCGACCAGCACGCGGTGATCATGACGCTCGACGCGCGCGGCAAGATCACCTCGGTCAACGACAAGTTCTGTGCAGTATTCCAGTACAGCCGGGAAGAATTGCAGGGCGCCGATCCGCGCCTGCTGCACGCGCCGCCCTACCCACGCGACCAGTTGGCCGACGCGCTGAATGCGCTGAAGGAAGGTGAAGCGTGGACCGACGTGATCAACGCCTGGCGCCGCGACGGCACGGAAGTCAGGCTGCGCGCCACCGCCACCCGTAACGGCACGGGCACCCACGCCTCCTACATCATCGTCGCCAGCGTCCTGCAGGCGCTGAAAAAACCGCTCTAAGTAATGGATTGTTAAGCGTTTTTCCGGATATCCACAGACTTTGTGGATATCTATGTGGACAACCCCCTCTTGACAAGGCAGGAAGCCCGTACCTATGCGGGTTTCAACAAACTGCTCATGCAAAAGGCAATATCAAACCCCTTAAAAATCAATGACTTAAGGTGTCTCACATTGTAGCAAGAAAACTTTTTAAAAGAATTCTTATCAACATGATTTGTGCATAAGTATACGTGGATCCCGTATGGAAGCAGGCTTAATGATGGATTTTTCGGCGCTGTTCGGGGTGTAATAGCACCCGTTCAATGACTTGCGGGTCGATGTTGTGCGACTTCATATATTCAATCGCGCACACGGTATTGAAACTGGACTGCACCAGGATGCCGCGGTCCACCACGGCACTGCATTGTTCATTGCTTCGTTGCTGAAGAAGTCCGGCTTGAGGGGAAGCCTGAAGTAGCGAAACGTTCATCATGATCCTTGGCAAGAAGTTAAGGGCTTTGACCCTGATCAAATCACGTGCTAGTGGAGTATGAGCGAGACTAAAGCAAAGTCAATGTCAGCTTCCTATCATTTCAGGATTTAAATGTTTCCGGCCCCGTTACGAAGTCGTACGCATAGACACGCGGCAACACCAGCGCGATAATGCCGCATGACTTCCGCCCCGTCCCAGCCCCAGCCACGCCTCCGCCCCACCTCCCTGCTCGATCTGTTTCTTTCCTTCACCATTCTGGCGCTGCAGGGATTCGGCGGCGTGCTGGCCGTCGTCCAGCGTGAAATGGTCGAGCGCAAGCGCTGGCTGACGCAGGAAGAATTCATCGAGGAATGGGCGGTCGCGCAGATCATGCCGGGCCCCAACGTGGTCAACCTGTCGCTGATGATCGGCAGCCGCTACTACGGCTTGCGCGGCGGCCTGGTCGCGCTGGCCGGCATGCTGACCGTGCCGCTGCTGCTGGTATTGGTGCTGGCCGTGCTGCACTCCCATTTCGCCCACCACGCGGGCGTGGCCGGCGCCTTGCGCGGCATGGCGGCGGTGTCGGCCGGCATGATCGCGGCAACCGGACTCAAGCTTGCCTCCGCGCTGACCAGGCATCCGCTGCCGATGTGGCTGACCGGTGTCATGGCGCTGCTGTGCGTGGTGTTCGTGGTGGTGCTGCACTTGCCGCTGGCCTACACGCTGCTGATCCTTGGCGGCCTGGGCTACGCGCTCACCTACCGCAAGCTGAAGGGGAGCCAGCCATGAGCGACGCTCCGCTGCACCTGGTGCTGAGCCTGGGCGACTGGGTCAACCTGTTCGCGCATTACATGCTGCTGTCGCTGATGTCGATCGGCGGCGCGATTTCCACCACGTCCGAAATGCACCGCTTCCTGGTCGAGGAACATCACTGGCTGACGCAATCGCAGTTCAACGATTCGATCGCCATCGCCCAGGCGGCGCCGGGCCCCAACGTGCTGTTCGTCGCGCTGATGGGATGGAACGTCGGCCTCAACGCCGGCAGCTACACGGCGGCCCTGGCCGGCGTGGTGGTGACGATGACCGGCATCATGCTGCCCAGCACCACGCTGACCTACCTGGCGGCGCGCTGGGGCCATCAAAACCGTGAACTGCTGGGCGTGCGGGCCTTCAAGCAAGGCATGGCGCCCGTGGTGGTCGGGCTGATGGTATCGGTCGGCATCATCCTCGGCAGCGCGCACCGCGACTGGACCACCGACTGGCCGCTGTGGACCCTGTCGGTGGTGGCCGGCCTGATCATCTGGCGCACCCGCGTTCACCTGCTGTTGCTGCTGGCCGCGGGCGCGGTGCTGGGCTGGTTCCAGCTGGTCTAGCTACTTGTTCTGGTAGCCGCCGTAGTATTTCACGGGGCTCCAGTCCGGCTGCACTTCCGGCAAGGCCGGCGCGAGCTGCTTGAACTCCTGCGCCGCATACACCACCTTGCCGTTGACGATGGTCAGGCTGCTTTCGAGGTTCTTGATCTTTTCCACGTCCATCGAGAAATAATCCTGCGGCAGTATCGCCAGGTCGGCATACTGGCCCACGGCCAGCGTTCCCTTCAGCTTTTCCTCGCCGCTCATCCACGCGCTGCCCTGCGTCATCAGCTTCAGCGCCTGATAGCGGCTGAGCACGTCCTTGCGCTGCCACACGCTCAGGCCGCCGGCCGTCTTGCCGGTCACCGCCCAGTAGATCGACGGCCACGGCCCGTAACTGCTGACGCGCGTGCCGTCCGTGCCCAGGCCGACCGGAATCTTCATCTCCAGCATCTTCTTAATCGGCGGCATCTGGCGCGTCTGCGCGCCGTAGCGCTTCCAGTACAGCTCGCCCTGGAAGTACATGCGGTTCTGCACCGCGATGCCGCCGCCCAGCGCTTTGACGCGCGCCAGTTGTCCGTCGCTGATGGTCTCGGCATGGTCGAAGAACCAGCGCAGGCCGTTCAGCGGCATGTCTTTATTGACTTTTTCGATCACAGCCAGGTCGCGGTCTATGCTCTCGTCATAGGTCGCGTGGATGCGGAACGGCCAGCGGTTCTTGATCAGCAGCCGCAGCACAGGCTCCAGCTCGCTTTCCATCTGCGGCGGCATGTCCGGGCGCGGCTCGAGGAAGTTCTCGAAGTCGGCCGCGCTCCACACCAGGTTCTCGCCGCCGCCCTCGGTGTTGTAGCCGTTGGCGTAGAACAGGTGGTCGTTCTTGTCCGGCTTGGTCAGCGTGAGCCAGCGCTGGTAGTCTTCCAGCTCCTTGCCCGGCTTTTGCGCGAACAGGTAATACGAGGTGCGCACCGTCAACTTGCCGCTCTTGGCCAGCTCAAGGCTGACCGCGTAATCGTCCGGATAGGCCTGCCCGCCGCCGCCGGCGTCGATGGCGCTGGTCAGGCCGAGGCGGTTCAGCTCGGTGTAATACTGCTGCGTCGAATTGAGTTGCTGCTCGCGCGGCAGCACGTTGGTCTTGCCCAGCGTGGTGTACAGGATCATCGCGTTCGGCTTGGCGATCAGCAGGCCGGTCGGCTTGCCATCCGCGCCCAGCTCGACCACGCCGTCCTTGAATTTGGTGTCGGCGTCGTAGCCCAGCGTGGCGATGCCCTTCTGGTTCAGGAAGCCCAGGCCGTACAGGTACAGCAGGAACACCGGCTTGTCCGGCACCGCCTCGTTGATTTCGGCCAGCGTCGGCAGGCGTTTTTCCTCGAACTGGAATTCGTTCCAGCCGCCGACCACCTTGACCCAGGCGCCGTCCGGGGTGCGCGCGGCCTGCTCCTTGAGCATCTGCAGCGCCTTCTTCAGCGAGGTCACGCCGTCCCAGCGCAGTTCCGCGTTGTAGTTCAAGCCTTCGCGGATGACGTGCAGGTGGGAGTCGTTAAGGCCGGGGATCACGGTCTTGCCGCCGGCGTCGATCAGCTGGGTGCTGGCGGACTTGAGTTTGAGGATCTGGGCATTGCTGCCGACGGCCTCGATCTTGCCGTCCTTGATGGCGAGCGCTTGCGCGAAGGCGCCCTCCCTGGTCATCGTGGCGATCTTGCCGTTGGTGATGATCAGGTCGGATGCGGCTTGAGCCTGCACTTGGACTTGAGCGGCGCAGACCAATGCCGCCGCGAATGCGAGCTGGTTCAATTTCATGACTACTCCTAAAAATAAACGGGCCGGCGCGATGCTTGCACCGCGCCGGCCCACATCAGAGGCGAACGAATTGAGCCAGGCTCAGTTCATCACTCTTTGATGGATTCGACTGCGAAAGTCAGGGTGACGTCGTCGCCGACGTACGGTGCGTATTTACCGGCGTTGAATTCGCTACGCTTGATGCTGGCGGTGGCGTTGGCGCCGCAAGCCAGTTTCTTCAGCATAGGGTGATCCATGCACTGGAAATGGGTGATGACCAGCTTGACCGGCTTGGTGACGCCCTTGATGGTCAGGTTGCCGTCGATCGATGCCAGCTTGTCGCCATCGAAGTTGAACTTGGTCGACTTGTAGGTGATGGTCGGGAACTTGGCGGTGTCCAGGAAGTCTTCGCCCTGGATGTGACCGTCGAACAGCTTCGAGCCGGTATCGACCGATTTGGTGTCGATGGTGGCGTCGACCGAACCGGTCTTGGCGGCGCGATCCAGCACGATCTTGGCGCTGGTGTTGTTGAAGCGGCTTTGCTGCGTGTTGTAGCCGAAGTGGCTGTATTCGAAACGCGCGAAGGTGTGGTTAGGATCGGTGTTGAAGGTTTCCGGTGCAGCGAAGGCGGACAGGGAGATGCCGGCGGCGATCAGCAGTGCGAAGATTTTTTTCATTAAGAACTCCAGATGTTTGGAACAATTGATAAGAATGAGTGGCACCGATTATGCTCGTGACATCTAAAGTTGTAAAACGAAAAATTTACCGCGTTACTATCGATAAAATCGATGATAACGCCGGTGGCTTTGGAAGGGAACCTGCCAAAAGATAGGGAGGGAGGCGCTTACGCGGCGGCCGCGACGGCCGGGGAATGATGGAGGATGCGGCCCAGCAAGTGCTGTTCCAAAGCGGCAAATGCCGCACTGCCCCGCGCGCGCGGACGCGGCAGGTCGACTTTCAGGTCCAGCGTGATGCGGCCGTCCTCGATCAGCACCACGCGGTCGGCCAGGGCCAGCGCCTCCTGCACGTCGTGCGTCACCAGCACGGCGGTGAAGCCGCGCGCCTGCCACAGCGCTTCGATCAGCTGCTGCATCTCGATGCGGGTCAATGCATCGAGCGCGCCCAGCGGTTCGTCAAGCAGCAGCAACTGCGGCTCGTGCAGCAGCGCGCGCGCCAGCGCGACCCGCTGCCGCTGGCCGCCGGACAATTCCGCCGGCCAATCCTCGGCGCGTTCGGCCAGGCCGACGGTGGACAGCGTCGCCGCGGCCGCGTTCAACGAGCGCGGCAAGCCCAGCGCCACGTTCTCCAGCACCGTCTTCCACGGCAGCAGCCGCGCCTCCTGGAACATGATGCGGATGCTGGCGCCTATGCCGGATTTGCCGACGGCGATATGGCCGGCGTCGGTGGTCTCCAGTCCGGCGATGGCGCGCAGCAGCGTGCTTTTACCGCAGCCGCTGCGGCCGATCACGGCGACGAATTCGCCGGCCCGCAATTCCAGCTGCACGTCGCTGAGCACCTTGCGGGCGCCGAACGATTTGCTGACGCCGTCCAGCGCAAGCGTAACGCCCTGGCGCCTGGCCGGCGCCGGGGCGGGCTCCGGTGTCCGCGCCGGTGGCGCCACGTCGAATAAAGCGGTCGAAATATGCATGGTTGCTCCTCAGTTGCTCATCAGTCAGCGGTAAGCGGGATTCCAGCGCAGGAAGTGCTTCTCCATCCCGCGCGACAGCAGGTCGGCCAGCTTGCCCAGCAAGGCATACAACAGGATGCCGACCAACACTACATCGGTCTGCAGGAATTCGCGGGCATTCATCGTCATATAGCCGATGCCCGCCTGTGCCGAGATGGTTTCGGCAACGATCAGCAGCACCCACACCAGGCCCAGCGAAAAGCGCACGCCGACCAGTATCGACGGCAGCGCCGCCGGCAGGATCACGTCGCGGTACAGCGGCCAGCCGGACAGCCCGTAGCTGCGGGCCATCTCGATCAGTCCCTGGTCGGCCGAGCGGATGCCGTGGAAGGTGTTCAGGTACACCGGGAAGAACACGCCCACCGCCAGCAGGAACAGTTTCGCAGTCTCGTCGATGCCGAACCACAGGATCACCAGCGGGATCAGCGCCAGCGCCGGAATGTTGCGCACCATTTGCAGCGTGGTGTCGAGCAGCGTTTCGGCGCGCCGGAAGCTGCCTGTCAGCAGGCCAAGCAGCAAGCCAAGACCGGCGCCGATGGCGAAGCCGCTCACCGCGCGCCACAGGCTGGTGCGCAGGTGGACCCATAGTTCGCCGGAGGCGGCCAGCATCCAGAAGGCTTTGGCCACCGCCCACGGTTCCGGCAGGATGCGGCTGGACAGAATGCCCAGCTGCGACGCCGCCTGCCAGCCGGCGATCAGCAGCACCGGCAGTATCCATGGCGCCCAGGCGCTTTGGCGTCGGCCGTTGGGATGCTTGGCCGTCGCCATTACGCGGCCTTCTTCGGCAGGATGTCGCTGGCCATCACCTCGCCGAACGGACCGCTCAGCGATTGCTCGCCGGCCGCCTTGCCCTTGCCAAGCAATGGGAACACCAGTTCGGCGAAGCGGTACGATTCCTCCAGGTGCGGGTAGCCCGAGAAGATGAAGGTCTCGATGCCCAGGTCGGCGTACTCCTGGATGCGCGCCACCACCGTCTCCGGATCGCCCACCAGCGCCGTGCCGGCACCGCCGCGCACCAGCCCCACGCCGGCCCACAGGTTTGGCGACACTTCCAGCTTGTCGCGGCTGCCGCCGTGCAGGGCCGCCATGCGCTGCTGGCCGACCGAATCCATTTTGCTGAACGCCGCCTGCGCCTTGGCGATGATGTCGTCGTCCAGGTGGCTGATCAATTCATCGGCCGCGCGCCACGCCGCCTCGTTGGTCTCGCGGACGATCACGTGCAGGCGTATGCCGAACCTCACGGTGCGGCCATGCTTGGCGGCGCGCGCGCGGATGTCGGCAATCTTCTCGGCCACGGCGGCCGGCGGCTCGCCCCAGGTCAGGTACACATCCATCTGCTCGGCCGCCAGCGCATGCGCCGGTTCGGACGATCCGCCGAAGTACAGCGGCGGATACGGCTTCTGCACCGCCGGGTACAGCGTTTTTGCGCCCTTGACCTTTATATGCTTGCCCTCGAAATCGTAGCCCGCGTCGCCGCCCTCGCCGGACAGCGAGGCGCGCCACACGCGGATGAATTCATCGGAGATCTCGTAGCGCTTGGCGTGGTCGGCATACAGGCCGTCCGCCTCCAGCTCGCCCTGGTCGCCGCCGGTGACGACGTTGATCAACAGGCGGCCGTTGGACAAGCGGTCGAAGGTGGACGCCATGCGCACCGCCAGTCCCGGCGTGGTCAGGCCGGGACGGATCGCGACCAGGAACTTGAGCTTTTGCGTCACGCTGATCAGCGACGATGCCACCACCCATGCGTCCTCGCAGGAACGGCCGGTCGGCAGCAGCACGCCATCGTAGCCCAGCGTATCGGCGGCCACCGCGCACTGTTTCAGATAATCGGCATCGACCGGACGCGAGCCCTTGGAAGTGCCGAGGTAGCGGCTGTCGCCGTGGGTAGGGATAAACCAGAAAATATTCAGGGACATGATCAATTCCTTATTGCGCCGCCATTTTGACCGAGATCGGCTTGGGTATCAGCTTCAGGTTGGAGAACGCGTCGGCGACTTTCTGCTGCTGCACCAGCACGTCCGCGCTGATCGGCTTGACGCCGTAGGCATAGCGCGACGCGGCCAGCGCCACCACGTCGACCGGCAGCCCGGTCTGCGCGGACAATATGGCCGCGACTTCTTTCGGATTCTTCTCGCCCCACTCGTCCACCTTGGCGATTTCCTCCAGTACGATGCGGACGATCTCCGGATTCTTCTCGGCGTAGGTGCGCGAGGCCAGGTAGAACTGGTGATTGGCGACCAGCCCCTTGCCGTCGGCCAGCACGCGGGCGCCGAGCTGCTTCTCGGCGGCGGCCAGGAACGGATCCCAGATCACCCACGCGTCGACGCTGCCACGTTCGAACGCCGCGCGCGCATCGGCCGGCGGCAAGTAGATCGCCTCGATGTCCTTGTAGCCGACGCCGGCCTTCTCCAGTGCCTTCACCAGCAGGTAGTGCACGTTCGAGCCTTTGTTCAGCACGACCTTCTTGCCCTTCAAATCGGCCAGGTTGCGGATTTTCGAATCCTTGGGCACGACAATCGCCTCGCTGCCCGGCGACGGCGGCTCATTGCCGACATAAACCAGGTTGGCCCCGGCGGCCTGCGCAAAGATGGGCGGCGCTTCGCCGACGGTGCCGAAGTCGATGCTGCCGACGTTCAGGCCTTCCAGCAGTACCGGACCAGCCGGGAACTCGGTCCATTTGACGACGATGTTTTGAGCGGCAAGGCGCTGCTCCAGTGTGCCGCGCCCTTTCAGCAAAGTCAGCGTGCCGTACTTCTGGTAGCCGATGCGAACTTCCTGTTTGGCCTGCGCCGACACGGTGGCCGGCGCTCCGGCCGCGAACACGCCGGCGGCAAACAGCCATCCCAATGTATGACGGCGCGCGGCGCGTTTTTGTTCGATGCTCATGGATACTCCTTATGGATATGGTTAGCGGGCCAGGCGCACAGGCTGCGCCGGCGCCATATAGATTTCGTCGACGGCCGCGCTCGAGGCCTGCAGGCCGGACGACAGCGCCGCCACGCCCGCCTCGACGCGCCATGCGATGGTCTGGTCCAGCGTCAGGCCGCTGCCCTCGCTCCACACCAGCTGCTGAGATGTGGCGTAGATACTGGTCAGCACATGGCGCGCCTCCAGCGCATGCAGCACCGGGCGCAGCGCATAGTCCAGCGCCAGCATGTGCGACTGGCTGCCGCCGGTGGCGATCGGCAGCACCAGCTTGCCGGCCAGGCCGTCCTGCGGCAGCAGGTCGAGAAACGCTTTCAGGATGCCGGTGAAGGATGCCTTGTAGACCGGCGTGGCGATCACGATGGCCTCGGCGGCGGCGACGGCGGCCAGCGCGCGCTTGATCGCCAGGTCCGCCGTATCCGCATGCAACAGGGCCCTGGCCGGCAGATCGCGTACCTGCAGCGCGCTGTGACGATGGCCGAGCGCAGCCAGCTTGCCGCCCACGTGGTCCAGCAAACGGCCGGTGCTTGAAGGTAGTGCCGGGCTGCCGCCGATCAGAAGAATGGTCATGGTGCTGGTCCCCATTGTTGTTGGTGGCAGCCAGAATAAGTCCGCACCCTTGAAATCAAAACGAATAGTTTTACGTTTTGATATGCGGTTTTCCTCGCATGATTTTTCCGCATATGGAAAGCCGGATTTCTTCGTGTACGGCATGAGGAGCCGGATGCAATACTAAAAATACCGATACCTTCATACGGACATACCATGTCTACAGCACTACTCAAAACGCGTTCAGCACAGGACGCGGCACCAGACCCGTTGGACGTTGCGGCCGAACTGGCCGGGCGTCTTGCGGAAACCGCCAACGCCCGCGACCAGGCCGGCGGCCATGCGGCGCAGGAGCGTGAATGGATGCGCGACTCCGGCCTGCTCACGCTGTCGATCCCCACCGAATATGGAGGCCAGGGCGCGGACTGGCCCACGGTCTGCCACGTCATCCGTATACTGGCCCGCGCCGACAGCGCTCTGGCCCACGTCTTCGGCTTCCATCATCTGCAGCTCGCCGGCATACAGTTGTACGGCACGCCGCAACAGCAGCGCCGCTTCCTGACGCAGACCGTCGAACAGCGCCTGTTTTGGGGCAATGCGCTCAATCCGCTGGACCGCCGCACCATCGCCGCCGACGCCGACTATGGCTTCGTGCTTGACGGCGTCAAGAGTTTCTCATCCGGCTCGGTGGGCTCGGACTGGCTGACCATCTCCGCCTGGCACGAGGAATCGCAGAGCGCCCTGATCGGCGTGGTGCCCACACGCCAGCAAGGCGTGGAAGTACAGGCCGACTGGGACGCCTTCGGCCAGCGCCAGACCGACAGCGGCAATGTGCATTTCACGCAGGTGCCGCTGCCGTCCACGCAGGTGCTGCAGACGCCCGGCCATGCGCCCACGCCGCTGGCCACGCTGCGTTCGCAAGTGGCGCAGCTGATCATGGCCAATCTCTACCTCGGCATAGGCGAAGGTGCGTTCGAGGCGGCGCGGGCCTACACCGTCGACGAGGCGCGGCCGTGGTTCGCATCCGGCGTGGCCAGCGCCGCTGCCGATCCGCTGATCCAGCATCGCTACGGACAGTTGTGGCTCAAGCTGCGTCCCGCCGCCGTGCTGGCCGACCACGCCGCGCAGGAACTGGAGCGCTTGTTCCGCCTTGGCGCCGCCGTCACGGCACGGCAGCGCGGCGAGCTGGCGATTGCGGTGGCAGAGGCCAAGGTGCTGGCCCACACGGCCGGCGTCGATGTCAGCAACCAGATCTTCGAACTGACCGGCGCCCGCTCCACGTCCGCCAAATACGGCTACGACCGTTTCTGGCGCAACGTCCGCGTGCACACGCTGCACGACCCGGTCGACTACAAACTGCGCGACCTCGGACGCTACGCGCTCCACGGCACGCTGCCTGAACCAACCGCATATTCATAATGACTACTCCCCTGATCCGCATCGAACATGCGAGCAAAACCTTTGCGCTGCCCGACGGCGGCGAGTTCCACGCCGTGCGCGACGTGTCGCTGGACGTGCACGAAGGCGAAATCTTCGGCCTGATCGGCAAGAGCGGCGCCGGCAAGTCCACCTTGCTGCGCCTGATTAACCTGCTGGAGCAGCCTGACAGCGGCTCCGTGGCCGTCGACGGCCGCGCGCTGACCGCCCTGTCGCGGCGTGACCTGCGCGATGCGCGACGCAGTATCGGCATGATCTTCCAGCAGTTCAACCTGCTGCAGAACGCGACAGTGTTCGACAACGTCGCCTTCCCGTTGCGCATCCACGGCGGCTTGACGGCGCAGCAGATCGCCGCGCGCGTCAACGATTGCCTGGAGCTGGTTGAACTGAGCGGCAAGACGGCCAGCTATCCGGCGCAACTGTCGGGCGGCCAGAAGCAGCGCGTCGCCATCGCGCGGGCGCTGGCCAGCGGACCGGCCGTGCTGCTGTGCGACGAGCCGACATCCGCGCTGGATGCCGAGACCACGCGCGCGCTGCTCGCCACGCTGCGCGACATCAACCAGCGCCTGGCGGTGACCATCGTCATCGTCAGCCACGAGCTGTCGGTGCTGGGAGAAATCTGCAATCGCGTTGCCGTGATCGAAGACGGCGCCATCGCCGAGAAATTCGCCCTCGACGACGACGCCGACCTGGCAGCGCCGCGCAAGACCGCGCTGGGACGGGAACTGGCCGCCACGCGCACCGCCAGCTCGTTGGCCGCCAGCGACGCCACCCCGGAGGCGGCCTATGTCTGAACTTGCCATCTCGCTGACCAACATCATCGCCATGCTGCCGGAAATGTGGACCGCCCTGGGCCAGACATTGGCGATGCTCGGCATCGGCCTGTCCGCCGCGGTGCTGATCGGCGGCCCGCTCGGCATCGTGCTGTTTTTGGTCGCCGACGGACAATCGCTGCAAAACCGTCCCGCCGCCCTGGCGCTCGGCTGGCTGGTGAACACCGTCCGCTCGTTCCCGTTCATCATCCTGCTGGTGGCGCTGGTGCCGTTTACCCGCGTCATCGCCGGCACCTCGATCGGCCCGCTGGCCGCCGCCGTGCCGCTGTCGTTCGCCGCTGTGCCCTACTTCGCCCGCATGGTCGAACAGAACCTGCGCGAAGTGCCGCGCGGCGTCATCGAAGCGGCGCACGCGATGGGCGCGTCGGAACTGCAGATCGTGCTGCGCGTGCTGCTGGTGGAAGCGCGCTCCGGCCTGGTGCTGGCGCTGACCGTGCTGTCGATCAGCTTCCTGTCCTATTCCGCCGTAGCCGGTGTGGTGGGCGGCGGCGGCATCGGCGACCTCGCCATCCGCTACGGCTATTACCGTTTCGAGACCGACATCATGGTCGCCACCGTCGCCATCCTCATCGCCATGGTGCAGCTGATCCAGTTCACCGGCAACCGCATCGCCAAACGTATCGACAAACGCTAACAAGGAAAAATCATGAACACTCGCCGTAACCTGCTGCTGGCAGCATTGACCATCGCCTTCGGCATCGCCGCCCCGGCCAACGCCAAGGATCCGAAAGAACTCGTGATCGGCACCAGCGCCGGGCCGTATGCCGACCAGGTCAAGCTGGGCATCAAGCCTATCCTGGAAAAGCAGGGCTACAAGGTCAAGCTGGTCGAGTTCAACGACTACATCCAGCCCAACTTCGCGCTGGCCGAAGGCTCGCTGGACGCCAACGTCTTCCAACACATCATCTACCTGAACAAATTCGCCACCGAGCACAAACTGGCGCTGACCGACCTGGTGAAGATCCCCACCGCGCCGATCGCCATCTACAGCAAGAAGCACGCGACGCTGAACGACGTCAAGGAAGGGACCACCGTCGCGCTGCCGAACGACCCGACCAACCAGGCGCGCGCGCTGGTGCTGCTGGATCAACTGGGCTGGATCAAGCTGCGCGACAAGATCGATCCGATCCGCGCATCGGAAAAGGACATCGCCGTCAACACGAAGAAGATCAAGCTGATCGCGCTGGAGGCCGCGCAGCTGCCGCGCTCCCTGCAGGACACCGACTACTCCTTCGTCAACGGTAACTACGCGCTGGCCTCGGGACTGAAGCTGAAGGACGCGCTGATCACCGAGAAAATCTCGTCCAACTACGTCAACCTGGTCGCGATCCGCACCGCCGACAAGGACAAGCCGTTCGCCAGGGACATCGCCGCAGCCTACCGTTCGCGCGAGTTCCTGGCCGTGACCAACAAGCACTTCGCCGACTATGCCAAGACCGACGACCAATTGGCGCTGGAAGCCAGTGACAAGAAAACCGCGTCCAAATAATGCCCAAGCAAATACGTTTCAACGCCTTCCAGATGCAGACGGTGAGTCACCAGTCCCCGGGATTGTGGACGCACCCGCGCGACAACAGCCACCGCTACAAGGATCCCGACCACTGGGCCGAACTGGCGCGGCTGCTGGAGGCCGGCCGCTTCGACGCGATATTCCTGGCCGATGTGCTGGGCGTCTACGACGTCTATCAAGGCAGCGCGGATGCGGCGCTGCGCCACGGCGTGCAGGCGCCGCTGAACGACCCGCTGGCGCTGGTGCCGCTGATGGCGCAAGCCACCACGCACCTGGGCTTCGGCGTGACATGCGCGCTGACGTACGAGCATCCGTACACCTTTGCCCGCCGCATCTCGACGCTGGATCATCTGACGCGGGGCCGCATCGGCTGGAATATCGTCACCGGTTATCTGGACAGCGCGGCGCGCAACCTCGGCCTGGACCGCCAGTTGAGCCACGACGAGCGCTACGACCTCGCCGACGAATACATGGATGTGGTCTACAAACTGTGGGAGAAAAGCTGGGACGACGACGCGGTAGTCAACGACAAGGAGCGCGGCGTGTATGCCGAGCCGTCCCGCGTGCACCCGATCAATCACGAAGGCCGCTACTACAAGGTACCCGGCTTCCACCTGTGCGAACCGTCGCCGCAGCGCACGCCGCTGCTGTACCAGGCCGGCACCTCGACACGCGGCACGGCGTTCGCGGCCAAGCATGCCGAGTGCACCTTCGTCAGCGGGCCAAGCAAACAGGTCGTCAGGAAATACGTAGATGACTTGCGTTCGGCGGTGCACGCCGCCGGCCGCGATGGCGACGATTTGAAAGTCTATGCCCAGGCGCTAATCATCACCGCGCCAACCAAAGCCGAGGCGCGCGCCAAACACGAAGAATACCGCCGCCACATCGACATCGAAGCCGCGCTGACCCTGCTGTCCGGCTGGACCGGCGTCGACTTCGGCAAGTTCCCGCTGGACGCGACGATCGAGTACATCGACTCCGACGCCGGCAGGTCAGCGCTGGCTTCGTTCAGCCAGGCCGACCCGAACCGCAAATGGACGGTGCGCGAAGCCGCCGAATTCATAGGCCTGGGCGGACGCGGCCCGGTACTGGTCGGCGATCCGCAGCAGGTGGCGGACCAGCTGGAAGCCTGGCAGGAAGAGACCGACATCGACGGCTTCAACCTGGCCTTCGCCATCGCCGACGAAAGCATGCGCGACGTGGTGGAGCTGATCGTGCCTGAACTGCAGCGGCGCGGGCGATACCGCACGGAATACACCGGCGGCACGCTGCGTCATCAAGTCTTCGAACGCGGCCCTTACCTGTCTCCTCTCCACGAAGGCAGCCAAGTCACCATCGACTAATCGTTGCGCATCTGCGCTTGCGAGACATTGCTGCCCGGCGCCACGCTCTGCGTCAGCCACACATTGCCGCCGATGGTGGAGCCGGCGCCGATGGTGATGCGGCCCAGGATGGTCGCGCCGGCGTAGATCACCACGTCGTCCTCCACCACCGGATGGCGCGGCACGCCCTTGATCAACACGCCTTTTTCGTCCGCCGGGAAGCGCTTGGCGCCCAGGGTCACGTGCTGGTACAGGCGCACGCGCTGGCCGATGATGGCGGTCTCGCCGATCACCACGCCCGTGCCATGGTCGATGAAGAAGCTGGCGCCGATGTGCGCGCCGGGATGGATGTCGATGCCGGTCAGCGAATGGCCGATGTCCGAGATCAGCCGCGCCAGGAACGGCGAACCCAGGCGGTGCAGGCTGTGCGCCAGCCGGTAGTACAGTATCGCGATCGTGCCCGGATAGCACAGCATGATCTCGGCCACCGAGGTCGCCGCCGGATCGCCCGAGAACGCCGCCAACACGTCGGACACCAGCAGCCCGCGTATCGCCGGCAAGCCCGCGGCGAACTCGCGCGTGATGGCGTTGGCCTGCGCGGTCAGCGCCTCCTCGTCCGGCGTCGCCTCTTCCGAAGAAAACTGCAGGCCGCGCCGCACCTGCTCGGTCAGGCGGTTCAGGGTCGTGGTCAGCGTGTCGCCGACAAAATAATCGATGCTCTCGTCGGTCAGGTTGGGCCTGCCGTAATGGGTCGGGAACAGCGCCGCCGACAGGCCGTTGACGATGATCGTCAGCGCCTCGCGCGACGGCAGCTCGCGCACCTTGCCGTGATGACGGATGTTGTGCGTCGCTTCGCGCGACACGCGCAGCTGCTCGATCACGCTGGCCAGGTTCCAGTGCGACGGCTTGACGCCGGTCCCATCAAATGTATCGATAGTCATAATGTCTCGAATAAAAAGCGCCCATCAAAGCAGCTTAATTGCTCTCACGGCGCAAACGAAGGAAGGAATTCGTCGTTGCATATGCGCACAGCGCATATCGCGTAAAATGCCGCGTCTACCGAACAATACAACTTTAATGAATATTCTGCTGACGCTACTCCTGGCCGGCCTGACGATGGTCGGCCCGCTGGCCATCGACACCTATTTGCCGTCGTTCCCGGCCATCGCCCAGACCTTCGACGCCAGCCCGCTGCTGATCCAGCAAACGCTGAGCATGTTCCTGTTCTGCTTTGCCTTCATGATGCTGTTCTACGGCACCCTGTCCGACTCGTTCGGCCGTCGCCCGGTGATCCTGGTATCGCTGGTGCTGTATATCGCCGCGTCCATCGTCGGCGCGATGGCGCCGTCGATCGGCGTGCTGCTGGCGTGCCGCATCGTCCAGGGCCTGGCGGCTGGCGCCGGCTCGGTGGTCGGCCGCGCGATCGTGCAGGATCGCTTCTCCGGCGCCGAGGCGCAGAAGATCCTGTCGCATATCATGATGGTGTTCGGCCTGGCTCCGGCCATCGCGCCGGTGCTGGGCGGCTGGCTGCAGGTCAGTTTCGGCTGGCGCTCGATCTTCTGGTTCCTCAGCGGCTTCGGCATCCTGATGTTCGTCGCCGTGCAGCGCTCGCTGCCGGAAAGCCTGGCCGTCAAGGACCGCCATCCCTTCCACCTCGGCGCCATTGCGGCCAATTACTGGAAGGTGCTGTGCCACCACCACTTCCTGCTGCTGGCGATCGCGGTGGGCATGTGCTTCGCGGGCGTGGCGCTGTATATCGGCTCGGCCGCCTACTTCGTGATGAACATCCTGCACCTGCCGGAGACGGCATTCGCCTGGATGTTCGTGCCGCTGATCAGCGGCATGGTGATCGGCTCGGCGCTGTCGGGCAAATTCGCCCACAAGTACTCGCGCAACGCGCAAGTGTGGATGGGCTTTGCGATCATGATCTCCGCCGGCGTCATCAACGTCGCCTACAATTCTTTCTACGTCGCGGCCGTGCCGTACGCCGTGATGCCGCTGTTTATCTACTCCTTCGGCCTGGCGCTGGCGATGACGCCGC
The DNA here is from genome assembly GCF_964254095.1 of Duganella sp. LjRoot269. Taxonomy (NCBI): domain Bacteria; kingdom Pseudomonadati; phylum Pseudomonadota; class Betaproteobacteria; order Burkholderiales; family Oxalobacteraceae; genus Duganella; species Duganella sp. LjRoot269. Next base: position 4,622,952 of record NZ_CAXUSL020000001.1, read on the forward strand.
TGTCACTGATCGCGCTGGAGTACTTCCCGAACAACAGCGGCCTGGCGGCGTCGATGCAGTCCTTCATCCAGATGCTGCTGTTCGCGCTGGTGTCCGGCCTGGTGGCGCCGCTGCTGTTCGACAGCGCCCTGAAGCTGGCCTGGGGCGTGCTGGCCAGCCTGGTGATCAGCATGATCGCCTGGCTGCTGGCGTTGACCGGCAAGCCGAAAACACATTAACGATCAAGGCCAGGGCGTGGGATTCATATCGACATACTGCGCCCCGCCCTGCTCCGGCTCGCGGCCCGCCGGCAACCCGGCCGGCGCCTGAGCCGGATCGCGCAGGCCCAGTATCTCCTTGCGGCTTTCGACGAAATCCGCGCTGGACAAGGGATGCTCCTGGTCCGGCCAATTCTCCATCGCCCACTGCTGCAACTGCTCGAAGCGCTGCCATAGCTCGTTGATGAACTGGCGGCGCGGGTCTTCGTTGTTCATGCTTCCTCCTGTGATCTGCTCCAGTATGTGGCAAACTCGCGCTATCGTCCGTTCGGCGCCGCACTAAAATAACATGGAACTCCACATCGTCATCGAAGGCAGGAAGGACCTGGGCGGGCAACTGTACCGCCAGCTCAGCGACTCGATCCGCAGCGGCAGGCTGGCGGACAAGCAGCAGCTGCCGCCTTCGCGCCTGCTGGCCGAGCAGCTCGGACTCTCGCGCAAGACCGTCTCGGACGTCTACACCCGGCTGACGCAGGAGCGGCTGGTGATCGGCCAGGTCGGCAAGGGCAGCTTCGTCAACGCGCCGGCGGAGGCCAAACCGCGCCGCCAGATCGCCGGTAACCTCGCCAGTTCCGCCATCGTCGCCAAATGGGATGCGATGCATACGCCGCTGCGCATCCCATTCCCCGAAGGCCGCTCGCGCTATGAATTCATCGGCGGCTGCGTCACGCCCGGCCAGTTCCCCAACGACGAATGGCGCCGCTGCGTGCTGCACGGCCTGCGCCAGGACATCAAGGGCAGCGGCATGTACCGCCAGGCGGAAGGCATCGCGGAACTGCGCGCGGCCATCGCCCACCACGCGGCCTACGCGCGCGGCGTGGTCTGCACCGCGGCCAACGTGGTGGTCACCAACGGCGCCCAGCAGGCGCTGGACCTGCTGGGCCGCGTGCTGCTGGAACCCGGCTGCGTGGTCGCGGTCGAGGAGCCGGGCTATCCCGCCGCGCGGATGCTGTTCGCCAGCCAGGGCGCGCAGGTGGTCGGCATCGGCGTCGATGACCAGGGCATGCTGGTGGACCGGATCCCCGACGGCACGCGCCTGATCTACACCACGCCGGCGCACCAGTTCCCGCTGGGGATGCCGATGAGCGTTGCCCGCCGCGAGGCCCTGCTGGCGCGCGCGCTGCAGATCGGCGCCATCATCATTGAGGACGACTACGACAGCGAGTTCCGCTACGAAGGCCGGCCCACCGATTCACTGCAAAGCATGGACAGGCACGGCGTGGTGGCCTTCGTCGGCACCTTCTCGAAGGTGATGCTGCCGGAACTGCGGCTGGGCTACGCGGTGCTGCCGGAGGCGGTGCTGAATGCGGTCCTCACCGTCAAGCACCTGAACGACTGGCACACCGCCACCGCCAGCCAGCATGCGCTGGCCAAGTTCATCGGCGACGGCAGCCTGTCGCGCCACATCCGCCGCTGCGGCGCGGTCTACGCCACCCGGCGCGAGCGGCTGCAATCACTGTTCGCCGCCGAACTGTCGTCATGGTTCGAGCTGGTGCCGGCCAGCGCCGGCTTCCACCTCGCGGCGCTGTGCAAGCGGCCCATCGACCTGGACCTGCTGCTGCGGCTGGCCCGGCGCGCCGATGTCGGCCTGTACCCCTTGTCGAATTTTTACGCCACGACGCCGCCGAAGGCCGGCCTGTTCCTCGGTTACGGCGGCATCGAGACGCTCGACATCGACACCGCGCTGCTGCGCGTGCGCGACATTTTGCAGCAGATGGAATAAGCCTTTTCCCATGTAGCCCATGTAGAATACGGGACGAACCGTAACCAAGACTCATCACAATGCGCCTGACCTCTTTTACCGACTATTCGCTGCGCACGCTGCTCTACCTGAGCGCCAATCGGGACCGCCTGGTTACCATCCAGGACATCGCCGACCTGCATGTGATCTCGAAGAACCACCTGATGAAGGTGGTCTACCAGCTGGGCCAGTCCGGCCTGGTGGAGACTGTACGCGGCCGCAACGGCGGGCTACGCCTGGGCAAGGAGCCCAAGGACATCAATATCGGCGCCCTGGTGCGCGCCACGGAGACGGATTTCTTCATGGCCGAGTGCTTCGACCGCGCCAACGACACCTGTCCGCTGACGCCGGACTGCAAGCTGAAACACACGCTGAACGATGCCACCAAGGCGTTCCTGGCGGTGCTCGATCAGCAAACGCTGGCCGACATGCTGCCCTCCGACCCGGCCACCGCCAAGCCTGTGCGCATCATGCGTGGCGCCGCGCGCTAAGGGATGCTTTAAGCCGCATCCTGGCGCAGCTGCGGCAGCGACGCCATCAAATCCGAGAAGCGCTGCCCCTGTATCATCACGTGCTCGCGCAGCAGCTGCGCGGCCAGCTCGCCATCGCCGTCGATAATGGCCTGCACCACGCCGTCATGCTCGTGATAGGAGGTGGCCAGGCGGTTGCGCACCCGTAGCTGCAAACGGCGGTAAGGCCGCAGGCGCCGGTACAGATTGCGCGTCTGCTCGATCAGGAACTGGTTATGGCTGCCGGCGTAGATCGCCTCGTGGAATACCTCGTTCTTGTAATAGTAGGCATCCGTCTCCTGCGCATCGAGCGCCTCCTGGCAGGCCTGGTGCGCCGCCAGCAAGGCCTGCTGCTCTTCGCGCGTCATGCGGCGCGCGGCCAGCCGGCCACAGGTCGCCTCCAGTTCCGACATCACCTCGAACATCTCCAGCAGCTGCTGCGGCCCCAGTTCGGCGACGATGGCGCCGCGGCGCGGACGTATCACCACCAGTCCCATCGACGCCAGCTGGATCAGCGTTTCCCGGATCGGCGTGCGCGAGACGCCGAAGCGCGTCGCCAGTTCGGTCTCGTCCAGATGCTGGCCGGGCTTCAGCTGGCCGACGGCGATCATCTCTTCTATTTCTTCACGCAGCGTTGCCGAATGGGTGCTCATGGGATCTTTCAAACCTGTGTATAACATGCCTCATTATAAATGCTGAATTTCACTTGACAATGTATTCGAACGATATATTCTTGTATACACAAAAAAGATCGTTGCATATTTAGCCCACCTTGGAGGAATTATGAGCGCAGTCACCCGTAGGTCCGTCTTGGCCGCCCTGGCCGCCAGCCCGTTGTTGTTGCAACCTGCCTGGGCGCAGAACACAACGTTAAAGATTTCGCATCAGTTTCCCGGTGGCACCGTCACCGAGGGCGACTTCCGTGACCGTCTGACCCGCATGTTCGCCGCCGAGGTGGAAAAGCGTTCCAAGGGCAGCCTCAAGTTCGAGATCTATCCCGGCTCCTCGCTGATGAAGACCAACGCCCAGTTCTCGGCCATGCGCAAGGGCGCGCTGGACATGTCGCTGGTGCCGCTGTCGTACGCCGGCGGCGAAGTCCCGGAAGTGAACATCGGCCTGATGCCCGGCCTGGTCACCTCCTACGAGCAGGCCTACGGCTGGAAGAACGCGGAAGTGGGCAAGGAATTGAACCGCATCCTGCTGGAGAAAGGCGTCGTGCTGGTAAGCTGGATCTGGCAGGCTGGCGGCGTCGCTTCGCGCACCAAGCCGATCATCGATCCGGAAGACGCCAAGGGCATGAAGATACGCGGCGGCTCGCGCGAGATGGACCTGATCCTCAAGGCAGCCGGTGCCGCCGTGGTGTCTCTGCCGTCGAATGAAATCTACGCCGCCATGCAGACTGGCGCGATGGAAGCGGCGCTGACCTCCTCCACCTCGCTGATTTCGTTCCGCCTGGAAGAAGTGTCGAAGGCGCTGACCACCGGCCGCGCGGGCGCCTACTGGTTCATGTTCGAACCGCTGATGATGTCCAAGGCCGTGTTCGACCGCCTGACCAAGGAACAGCAAGCCACCATCATGGCCGTCGGCGCCGAGATGGAAGCCTTCGCGCTGACCTCCGCCAAGGCCGACGACCAGGCGGTGGCCAACGTCTACGCCAAGGCCAAGGCCAAGGTGGTCGACCTGAACCCGGCGGCGCTGAAAAAATGGCAGGCGATCGCCCGCACCACCGCCTGGAAGGACTACGGCGAGAAGAACGAAAACTGCGCCAAACTGCTGAAACTGGCGGAGAAGACGCTATGAGCCATGGAATTGAACTGGAGCCGGCCCGCGCCGCGGCGCCGCCGGACAACGCCGTCATAGCCGGCGCCACGGCGCTGCTGGCCAAGCTCAATCAGGGACTGATGGCCCTGTCCATGGTGGCGCTGGTGCTGACGGCGTGCATCCTGACCTACTCGGTGGTGTCGCGCTACTTCTTCTCGGCGCCCACCGACTGGCAGGACGAAGCCTCCGTGTTCATGCTGGTCGGCGTGACCTTCTTCTGCACCGCCTACGTGCAGTCGCATCGCGGCCATATCGGCATCGAAGCGCTGGCCGGGCTGCTGCCGGCGCGCGTGAACGCGGTCCGGCTGTTCTTCGTCGACCTTGTGTCCGCGCTGTTCTGCGCCTTCTTCTCGTGGAAATCGTGGACGCTGTTCCATGAAGCCTATGTCGACGGCCAGACCACATCGTCGACCTTCGCGCCGCCGCTGTGGATACCCTACGCGATGATGGCCGCCGGGATGACCATCCTGACGCTGCAAATCGTGCTGCAAACGCTGGCGCGCATGACCAACAAACCCCACTCGGAGCGTGCGGCATGAGCGACCTGTCCCTTGGCGCCCTTTACGGCGCCGTTACCCTGGTAGTGATGTTCTCGGGGATGCCGATCGCCTTCGCGCTGGGCGTGGTGGCCACCGGCTTCATGTACTTCTGCATGCCGCCCTCCTCGCTCGACACGATCACGCAGAACGTCTACGAGGAAATGGCGTCGATCACGCTGCTGTCGATTCCCCTGTTTATCCTGAAGGGTGCGGCCATCGGCAAATCACCAGCCGGCAAGGACCTGTATTCCGCCATCCACACCTGGATGCACAAGATACCGGGCGGCCTGGGCATCGCCAACGTATTCGCCTGCGCGCTGTTCGCCGCGATGGCGGGTTCCTCGCCGGCGACCTGCTCGGCCATCGGTTCGGCCGGCATACCGGAAATGCGCCGCCGCGGCTACTCGCCCGGTTTCGCGGCCGGCATCATCGCCGCCGGTGGCACGCTGGGCATCCTGCTGCCGCCGTCGATCACGATGATCCTGTACGCTGTGGCCGCCGAGCAGTCGCTGGGCCGCCTGTTCCTGGCCGGGATAGGTCCCGGCGTGCTGCTGGTGGTGCTGTTTGCCGGCTACGCGATGTACCGCGCCCACAAGGAATACAAGGCCGCGCTGGTCATCTACGAAAAAGGCGGCGAGAAGTCGGCCTATCTGGAAGACGAGCACTTCACGCTGGCGCAAAAGGTCGAGATGCTGCCGCGCGTGCTGCCCTTCGTCGTGCTGCTGATCGGCGTGATGATCGCGCTGTACGGCGGCTTCGCCACGCCGTCGGAAACGGCGGGCCTGGGTGCGCTGCTGGCGCTGGTGCTGCTGGCCGTGATCTACGGCGTATGGCGGCCGAAGGACTTGTCGCCCATCCTCAGCTCTTCGATCAAGGAATCGACGATGCTGCTGCTGATCATCGGCATGTCGCTGTTCTATTCGTATGTGATGAGCTACCTGCACATCAGCCAGTCGGCCGCCGCGTGGGTGGTCAGCCTGCACCTGTCGAAATGGCTGCTGCTGTCGGTGATCCTGCTGATGGTGATCGTGTTCGGCTTCTTCCTGCCGCCAGTGTCGATCATCCTGATGACGGCGCCCATCATCCTGCCGCCGCTGAAGGCCGCCGGCTTCGATCTGATCTGGTTCGGCATCGTCATGACGGTGGTGATGGAGATGGGCCTGATCCATCCGCCGGTGGGATTGAACATCTTCGTCATCAAGAACATCGCGCCGGACATCCCGCTCAAGGATGTGGTGTGGGGCGTGTTCCCGTTCCTGGCGCTGATGTTCGTGGCGGTGCTGCTGTTGTGCGTGATGCCGTCGATCGCCACCGGCCTGCCTGACATGATCATGGGAGCAAAATAATGAACTGGAATACCCTTCAACAGAACCGCGCCGCGCGATTGCAGCGCGCCGGCGCGGCGCTGGGCAGCGAGCTGGATGGCAAGAGCCTGCCGGCCGCCCGCATTGCCGACCTGCTGCATGCGGTGATCGAATGCGGCGACCGCGTTTGCCTTGAGGGGAACAACCAGAAGCAGGCGGACTTTCTCGGCCACGCGCTGGCGCATTTGAATCCGGAGCGCGTCAACAACCTGCACATGCTGCAGTCGGTGCTGGCGCTGCCGGAGCACCTGGACGTGTTCGAGCGCGGCGTCGCTTCGAAGCTGGACTTCTCCTTCTCCGGCCCGCAATCGGCGCGCGTGGCGCGGCTGGCGGCCGCCGGCAAGCTCAATATCGGCGCCATCCACACCTATCTGGAACTGTTCAGCCGCTACTTCATCGACCTGCCGCCGCGCATCTGCCTGGTCGCTGCGGAAGCGGCGGACCGCCAGGGCAACCTGTACACCGGCCCGAATACCGAGGATACGCCGGCCATCGTCGAGGCCACGGCCTTCAAGCAGGGCATCGTCATCGTGCAGGTCAACCGCATCGTCGACAAGGTGCCGCGCGTTGATATTCCTGGTGACTGGGTGGACTTCGTCGTGCAGTCGCCGCGTCCCTACTACATCGAGCCGCTGTTCACGCGCGACCCGGCGCAGATCTCGGAAATCCAGGTGCTGATGGCGATGATGGCGATCAAGGGCATCTACGCGGAATACGAAGTGCAGCGCCTGAACCACGGCATCGGCTTCGACACCGCCGCCATCGAATTGCTGCTGCCAACCTATGCCGAGTCGCTGGGTCTGCGCGGCAAGATCGGCAAGCACTGGGCGCTCAATCCGCACCCGGCGCTGATCCCGGCGATCGAGGCGGGCTTCGTGCAGTCGGTCCACTCCTTCGGCTCTGAATTGGGCATGGAGGACTACATCCATGCGCGGCCGGACGTCTTCGCCATCGGCCCGGACGGCACCATGCGTAGCAACCGCGCCATGTGCCAGGCGGCCGGCCACTATGCCTGCGACATGTTCATCGGCTCTACGCTGCAGGTCGATTTGCAGGGCAATTCATCGACCGCCACCGCCGGCCGCATCGCCGGCTTCGGCGGCGCCTCCAACATGGGGGCGGACGCGCGCGGCCGGCGTCACGCCAGCCCGGCTTGGCTCAAGGCGGGACAACAGGCGCGCGAAGGCCGCAACACCATCCCGCGCGGCCAGAAGCTGGTGGTGCAGATGGTGGAGACCTTCCGCGAGCATATGCAGCCGGCCTTCGTCGAGAAGCTCGACGCGTGGGAGTTGATGGAGCAGGCGAAGATGGCGATCCCGCCGGTGATGATCTACGGCGACGACGTCAGCCACATCCTGACCGAGGAAGGCATCGCCAACCTGCTGATGTGCCGCACCGACGAAGAGCGCGAGCAGGCCATACGCGGCGTGGCCGGGTACACACCGGTCGGCCTCGCGCGCGATCACCGGATGGTGGAAAACCTGCGCGACCGCGGCATCATCCAGCGCGCCGAGGACCTGGGCATCGACAAGCGCATGGCCACGCGCGACCTGCTGGCCGCCCGCAATATGAAAGACCTGGTGCGCGCATCGGGCGGTTTGTACAATCCGCCCAAGCGTTTCCGCAACTGGTAAGGAGTCTGACATGGAAACCCTGAACTACCGATTCGAACAAGGCACGCAGCACCTGAAGGCCTCGCCGCAAGTGGTGGGCGTGGTCGGCTCCGGCAACCTGGAAGTGCTGATCGAACCCGCCGAACTGAATGGCGCCTGCACCATCGAGATCACCACCGCCGCAGTCGGCTTCGGCCCGATCTGGGAGGCGGTGATGCGCGACTTCCACCAGCGCTGGCTGCTGGCCGATACCCGCATCTCCATCAACGACATGGGCGCCACGCCCGCAGTCGTCAGCCTGCGGCTGGACCAGGCGGTGCAAACCATGCTGGGAGGTTCGTGATGAGCCGCGGCGCAAGCTACCAGGAAGCGACCGCCCGCGAACGGCTGCAGCAGCTGTTCGATGCGGACAGCTTTGAAGAATTCCTGCCGCCGTCCGAGCGCGTCGTCAGCCCGCACCTGGGGCAGTTGAATGCGCCGGTGGCGTTCGACGACGGCGTTGCCGTCGGCCGGGCGAAGCTGGGCGGCGTGGCCGTCTATGCGGCGGCGCAGGAAGGTGGATTCATGGGCGGCGCGGTCGGCGAGGTGCATGGCGCCAAGCTGGTCGGACTGCTGCGGCGCGCCGTCAACGACAAGGTGGCCGCCGTGGTGCTGCTGGTGGAGTCCGGCGGCGTGCGCCTGCACGAGGCCAACGCCGGCCTGATCGCCGTGTCGGAAGTGATGCGCGCCCTGCTCGATGCGCGCGCTGCCGGCATCCCCGTGATCGCGCTGGTCGGCGGTTCCAACGGCGCCTTTGGCGGCATGGGCATCGTCACGCGCTGCGCGAACGTGGTGGTGATGTCGGAGGAAGGACGGCTGGCGATGTCCGGCCCCGAGGTCATCGAAACCGCCAACGGCGTCGAGGAATTCGATTCGCGCGACCGCGCGCTGGTATGGCGCAGCACTGGCGGCAAGCACCGCTACCTGATGGGCGATTGCCAGCGCATCGTGGCCGACGACATCGCCGCCTTCCGTGGCGCCGCGCTTGATGCCGTCTCCGCACTGACCGGCGCAACTGTGGAGTTGACGCTGGAAGCGCTGGAAGCGGAGCAGCAGATGCTGGAACAGCGCATCGCCCGCTTCGGCACCCTGCCCGATCCGGTCGACATCTGGAACGCGATGCAGATCGCGAACGCCGCCAACATTCCGATGCTGGATGTGGATAGTTTTATCGCCGCGGCCGATCCGCGCCGCATGGGAGCATAAGCACATGGACTGGAAAAAACTGGCGGACACGCTGTTCCCGCAAGGGCATACGATCGTCGAGCACAACGATTTCCTCAGCGGCGGCGCGCAAGTGGACGGACAAGCGGTGGCGGTGATCGGCACCACCGGCCATACGCCCATCGGCGTGGAGATCGCGCTGGCGCAAGCGCAGGCAATCCTGCGCACGGTTCGCGAACATCCCGGCATGCCGATACTGATGCTGATTGATACGCAGGGCCAGCGTCTACGTCATCGCGACGAAATGCTAGGCATCAACAGCTATATGGCGCACTTGGGCAAATGCGTGGATCTGGCACGACGCAAGGGACACAAGATCATCGGACTGGTGTACGACCAGGCGCTGTCCGGCGGCTTTATCACCAGCGGCTTGATGGCCGACGCCTGCTACGCCCTGCCCGATGCGACCATCCGCGTGATGGGATTGCCGGCGATGGCGCGCATCACCAAGGTGCCGGAGGAGCGGCTGACGGAACTGGCGCAAAGTAATCCCGTGTTTGCGCCGGGGCCGGAGAACTATCTGCGGATGGGCGGCCTGGAAGCGATTTGGGCCGGCGACCTGGCGGCGCATCTGCGCACCGCGCTGGCGCAGCCGGCAAGCGGCGACCAGCGCAGCGCATTGGGCCTGCAGCGCGGCGGGCGACGCCTGGCGCAACCCGTGATCGACGCTGTGATGGGCGACGGCCATGTACGCGCCGCCTGAGTCCGAGAGCCTGGCCTTAGCCACTGCGGCCTCGCAAGGGCTGGAGCGGCACATGCTGTGCTGGCTGTGCAAGGATGGCTGGCGCGACGTGCTGCGCGCGGCACAGCCGCAACATCGCATCGCCTTGAAGCTGTGGCAGGACCAGGATTGGCCGGCCGTGGTGCGGCGGCTGGACATCGGCGCGCAGCCGGACGAGGTTTGCCTCGGCCTGCCCCTGCCGCCCGATGAAGATACCGGCGAAAAGGTACGGATAGCCTTGCGCGTGCAGGTGGCGCATATCGCCAGGATGTCGTCCGCCGTACAGCTGCAGGCGGCGATACGCTCGTCGGGCCCGTGGAAGCAAGCGCTGACGGCGATGGAGCGCGATGCCGAAGCGTTGGATCTGCGCGTGTATGGCTCGCTGGCGATGCAGGCCTTGACCGGGCTGCTGTATCTGTCGCCGACTTCCGATATCGATATATTGTTCCATCCGCGCGGCCGACGGCAATTGACCGAGGGCGTGGCACTGCTGTCGCGGCACGCCGCGCACCTGCCGCTGGATGGCGAGATCGTTTTCCCCGGAGGGCAAGCGGTGTCGTGGAAGGAATGGAGCATGGCGATGGCGCATCCCGCCAAGGTGATGGTCAAGCAGCTGCATTCGGTCCGCCTGGCGGACACCGCTTCGCTGATGGCGACGCTGGAGGATGTGTGATGGGCGCCGTCTCGCTTCGCTCCGGATCGCGCGCCGCGGCGCCGGTTCTCGCCTGCACGCGGCTTGGCCGCAAAACCCAGGCCCGCTTCGCGCGCGAGGTCGCGCGGCTGGCGGTGGGCAGCCTGCACGTGGAGTTGTGCCTGTATCCCAAGCCCGGGCTGGTGTCGCCGGTGGACAACGGCAGCCATGACGACATGGATGCCGCCACCTTCATGCGCAGCCTGTTCTCGCTGCGTCACTACTTTAAAAAAATCTGCCTGGCAGGATTGAACGATGCGCCGTTTTCGCAGTTAAAGCAGTTGGGCATCGCGGCCGAAGCGGCGATGCTGAAGGCGACGCACGGCGTCAACACGCATCGCGGCGCGATCTTCAGCCTCGGCATGCTGTGCGCGACCGCCGGCCGCGCCCGGGCGCAAGGCACGCCGATGACACCCGCCGCCCTGCGCGCCGCCATGTTGATACGCTGGGGCGAGGAGCTGGCGATGCACGCCGCGCCGGCCGCGCTACCGGCGCTGAGCAACGGCCTGCGGGTCGCCGCGCAGTATTCGGTGAGTGGGGCGCGCGAGGAAGGCGCGCTTGGCCTGCCCTCCGTTTTTGAAATCGGCGTACCGGCGATGCTGGCCGCGCGCGCGCGTGGCGCCAGCATGACGATGGCGCGCATCGATACGCTGTTCGTGCTGATGGCCCACATCAGCGACAGCAACGTCTACCACCGCGCCGGACCGCAGGGCGCGCACATTGTGCGCACCAGCGCGCAACGCTTCATCGACCTGGGCGGCACCGCCTATCCCGGCTGGCATGACGAAGCGCTGGCCAGCCACCGGTTGTTTGTCCAGCAGCGGCTGTCGCCAGGCGGCGCGGCCGACCTGCTGGCCGCCAGCTGCCTGGTACTCGCCATCGCCGCGCTGGACGCCGGCCAGCAATGACCATGTCCTACGGCGCTCAAGCCCGGCTGCTGCTGCTGTGCCCCGGACAAGGCGGCCAGCATCCGGCGATGTTCGACCTGGCCCGCACCAGCCCCGCCGCCAGTGCGCTGCTGGACCGCCTGGCCACGACCGGCGCATTGGACGGCGTGGACATCTACGCCAACCGCAACGCACAACCGCTGATCGTCGCCGCCACGCTGTCCATGTGGGAAGCGATCCGTGAATTCACGCCGCCGCCGGCGCTGATCGCCGGCTACAGCATCGGCGAACTGGCGGCATACGGCGTCGCCGGCGCGCTGGCGCCGGAGGCGGCGGCAGGACTGGCCGCCGAGCGCGCGCGGCTGATGGACAACTGCGCGCTGGCCCTGCCCGGTCAGGCGTTAATGGCGATCTCGGGCCTGGCGCTGCCGCGCATTCAAGCCATCCTTGCCGAACACGCCTTTTACATGAGCATAGAAAACGACGATGACGCCTGCGTCGCCGGCGGCCCCGCGTCCGCCGCTGAGAAACTGGAACAAGCGATAGCACAAGCGGGCGGACGCAGCACCCGCCTGCAAGTGGAAGTCGCCTCGCACACGCCCTACATGCAGGCGGCGGTGGCGCCGTTTGCCGAGGCCTTGCGTCAAATCGGATTCGGCCACATGACGGCGCCGGTATTGGCGGGCGTCAGCGCCACCGCCGTCAGCGGCAAGACGCAAGCCGTCGATCAGCTGTCGCGCCAGCTGGCCGAAACCATCCACTGGGCCGCCTGCATGGATGCCGCCGCCGAAGCCGGCATCACCTACGCGCTGGAACTGGGCCCCGGTGCCGCGCTCGCGCGCATGATGCAGAACCGCCACCCGCACATCAATACCCGCTCGGCGGCCGACTTCCGCACGCTGGACGGCATCCGCAAATGGCTGGAACGTGCGGCGGAGGATTGATCAACGATTGTTTTGCGTGGCCCACGCGACGATGTTGGACGCATCCATCGCCCCCGGCTGGCGTGCCATCTCACGGCCGCCCTTGAACAAGGCCAGCGTCGGGATGCTGCGGATCGCATAGCGCGCCGCCAGGTCCTGCGCCTGCTCGGTATCCACCTTCACCACGCGAAACTGCGGCTCCAGCCGCTGCGTGGCTTGCGCATAAAACGGCGCCATGGTCCGGCACGGCCCACACCACGGCGCCCAGAAGTCCACCAGCACCGGAATATCGCTGCGCTCGATATGCTTGAGGAAGCGCGCGCTGGACAACTCCACCGGCTGGCCGGTGAACAAGGCCTTCTGGCATTTTCCGCAGACCGGCTGCTGCGCCAGCTTGGCGGCGGGCACGCGGTTGACGGCGTCGCAATGGGGGCAAACTATGTGCAGCGACTCAGGCTGCGCAGCGGTGGCATTCGTCATCTTCATCTCCAGACAGCAACAAGCCGACCATGATAAAGCATGGACAAAAAAAATGCCGCGCACGGCGATATTGCATCGCGTGCGCGGCCAGGGGTTAATTAATATCTGAATCTACATCAGGTTTCTTTGCGAGCGCCGGTCTGTTTGCTGGATTGAGCAGCTTGAGCAGCTTGAGCGGCAGTCTGGGCTTGGGAAGCTTGCCCGCCTTGCATGCTGCCTTCGCGGCTCTCGCGGCCTTCGGTGCCGTTATGGCCGGCGCTTTGCAGCGTCGAGCTGCTGCTGCGCATTTCATTGCCGCGCGACTGGTGCATGCCGTCGGTGAAAGGATCCGTGAATTTCTGCACGGCGTCCTGATGGCTGCGCAGGGTTTTCTCCGTTTCCTCGGACGTGACACGTGCTACCTCGTCGGCCAGGGCCTTGGCAGTGCGGCTGGTTTCCTGCACGCGCTCTTCGGCGACCTTGGACAGGTCAACCTGGGTATCCGCAGCGATGCGCGACAGGTGCTGTTGGTAAGCGCGCAGCTTTTCGGCGGTAGGCTGGGCGTGGGCTGCGACGGCGGCGATCGCCTCCGTCGGACGATGCGCGGTGATCACTTGCTGGCTGACGTTGGTGCCTTCTTCCAGCAGGGTTTGTGCCAGTTGGATGTTCAGGTCGCTATATTGTTGGACGGTACGGAACAGGGACTTGGAAATGTCGTTAAAGAACGACAACTGAGCTTCCATATGGTTTTTAGCGGCGGGGGTGACAGTTTGGGAAAATGGATACATGTGATTGCCTCGAAAAGAAGTAAAAAAAGTGGCCTGGGGAATGTCGAACCGGTTTCGACGACGCGTTTTGCAGCGCGAATGCCAAGGCTACGTTAGACCGTTCCGTGACATATGATCTAGATCAAACGTACACTGACGCCACCTGAGGAACTTCCCAAACCGGATTAATCCTAAGCTGCCCCTTCCCTAGTTCCTCGCGTAGCGCCACTTTTCATGCCACACGGCTAGGACAAACACGAGAGTACCTGTCAGCAATTGCCCCATTACCGACAGCGCATTCGCGGCGCCGTTGAAGCCGACCACGTCCAATGCGGGCACCTTGGCGGTCTGGACCGCCACGTATATGCCGAACAGGAACAACGCCAGGAAGGTCCTGCCGCCGCCGCTAAGCCGGCCCAGCAAGCTGGCGGCGCATGACATCGAGAATACGCCGGTCGCCAGCGCGGCGGCGCGCAACGGTTCGGCGATCAGCCAGCGCAACAGCACCGGCGCCGTGAACACCAGCGCCAGCAGGCAAGCGGCCAGCAGTTGCGCCGCGAACCGGCGCTGGGCGCCGCCGGGCGCCGCCGCGCTCATGCCGTCGACGTCGTTGCGCAGGTCGCGCACGCTCAGCTCGCTGACCAGCACGCCCCATATGACGATGCCGGCGGTCAGCCAGCCGCCAAGCGCGGCGCCCTCCACCACGCAGCCGCCGGCCAGCAACACCGCCGCCGCCACGATGGCCGCGGGATTCGACACCAGCGCCAGCGCCACCACGGCCAACGCCTCGCCCCACACGCCCGGCAGGCGCGCGGCCAATCCGAACAAGGGACGTACCGCCACCGACAATGGCCGCAGCCAGCGATTGGCCAGCGCCAGTGGCGACCAGCGCGCGCCGCCGCCGGGCGCGACACGCACGCGGTCCGGCGAATAGCGATGGAACAGCGGCACCGCCAGCAGCAAGGGCAGCAAGCCGATCAGCGCGCAACCGGCGCGGCTCAGCAACAACTCCCTGCTCCATAAGGATTCCGGCAAGACCAGCGGCGCCAGCGCCGGATTGAAGCTGGCGGCGCCGATCGAGAAATGCTGGCTGTGGACCACGCTTTGAAAAGCCTGCACCGCGCTGGAGACTCCGGAGAAGTCCACCAACAGCGCCGGCGCCCAGCCCGCGTGGCCCGCCGTGGCGACGGCCGGCACGGAAAGCTGCGCGAGGAAGAAAATAAAATACAGCACGTCGCCGCCCTTGCCCATCAACGGCGGCCACGACTCGAACAGCGACACCAGGCTGGCGGTCAGGAATACCACCGGCAACAGCAGCAAGGCAAAGGTCTGCAGATACACGCCCAGCTGGATCGGCCCGGTGCCGCGCAACAGATGCAGCACCAGCATGGTCCCCAGGAACACCAGCAGCAGCGCGCTCAGATACACCACGCTACCCAGCCAGCGCCCCAGCACGAACACCGTGTTGCTGACCGGCGTGGCGGCCAGCACGGCGGCGACACCGCTGCGGATTTCCTCGCTCACGCGTCCGCGCACCAGATAGAAGCCGGCCAATCCGAACAGCAACCCGGCCATCAGCGCGCCGCCCAGCGCCAGGCAGGTGCTGGTGTACAGCACGCGCGTCTCGTCGATGGCGACCAGCGTGTAGCCCAGCGACGGATCGCCGACCATCGCCCAGCTCAAGCCGATCAGCGCCAGCACCGCCACCATGGTGCCGGGGCGGCGCATGCGCATGCGGACTTCGGCCAGCAGCAGCGCCTTCAGCACCGGTAGGGACGCCGCCCTCATGCCGCCAGTTCCCCGGATTCCTGCATCGCGTAGCGCCGCGTCATCAGCGCCTCCTCCAGCGTCGGCTCGACCAGCACCGCGCCGGCGCACGGCGACGACGGATGGGCGATGCGCAGGTTGACCGCGTCCGCGCTGCGCTGCGCCTGCAGCACCTGCACCCGCGCGCGCAAGGCGTCGTAGTCCCGCTGCGCCACGGTGGCGGACCACACCTGGCTGCGCGCGTCCCGCACGAAGCTATCCGGCGTGTCGTAGGCGACCAGTCGGCCCTTGCGCATGATGGCCAGATGGGACGCCATGTTCTCCACGTCGGACACGATATGCGTCGACACGATCACCAGCTTGCGGAAGCCGATTTCCGCCAGCAGATGGCGGAAGCGCAGCCGCTCCTCCGGATCGAGGCCGGCGGTCGGCTCGTCGACGATCAGCACATCGGGATCGTTGAGCAGCGCCTGCGCGATACCGAGCCGGCGCCGCATGCCGCCCGAGAATCCGGACGCCTGCCGGTTCGCGTGCTCGTGCAGGTTGACCGTCTCCAGCAAGTGCCGCAAGCGCGCCGGATCGCGCACGCCCTTCAGTGCCGCGAAGTACTGCAGGAATTCCAGCGCGGTCAAGTTCGGATAGACGCCGAAATCCTGCGGCAGGAAGCCGAGGCGCCCGCGTATCGCATCGGGCTTGCTCACGATGTCGGTGCCGTCGAACAGGATCTGGCCGCTGGTCGGCCGGGTCAGCGTGGCGATCATCTGCATCAGCGACGTCTTGCCGGCGCCGTTGTGGCCGATCAGACCGACCACGCCGGCGGGCAGCTGCAAACTGACGTCGTCGACCGCACGGACGTTGTTCGCGTAGGTTTTCACGACGTTGCGTAGTTCAAGCATGCACAAGGTACTCCTGAAAATGAAAGCGGGGCCGGCCCAGCGCAATGCTGGAGCCGGCCCCGCGGGTCGGTGCGATTATTCTACAGTCTTATTTAAATAGCACTGCCGCTTTTTGCACCGTCAGCGACACGCCGATCGCCAGCGGAATGCCGACGGCCAGCCAGCCGAAAGCCACCGCCGCCGGGCTGGTCACGCCGTTCGACGCCACCACCGCGCCGGTCGATGCGGCCGCGTCGCGCTCGTGCGCCAGCTTCTTCTCGGCGGCCAGTTCGGCCTCGGTCATGAAGTGCTTGTCGGCCACCGGACGCACCACCAGGTTGCACAGCAGGCCAAGCACCAGCAGGCTCGCCAGCACGTACATGGTGATGTCGTACGCCTGCGCCTTCGGCACGCCGTGGGCGATCTGGTATTCGCGGATGTAGGTCACCAGCAGGGGACCGAACACGCCGGCCATCGACCATGCGGTCAGCAGGCGGCCGTGGATCGCGCCCACCATCTGGGTGCCGAACAAATCGGCCAGGTAGGCCGGCACGGTGGCGAAGCCGCCGCCGTACATCGACAGGATGATGCAGAAGAAGCCGACGAACAGCGCCAGCTGCGCGCCGTGCGCCATCGATGGAATCAGGCCGTACAGCGTGATGCCCAGCACGAAGAAGACACCGTAGGTCACCTTGCGGCCCAGGAAGTCCGAGCACGAAGCCCAGACGAAACGGCCGCCGATGTTAAACAGCGACAGCAAGCCGGTAAAGCCGGCGGCGATGGCGGCGATCTGGCCTTTCTGCGCCAGCGTCAGATCGTTGAACGCGACGCTCACGCCCAACAGCTGGCCGGCGAAGATCTCCTGCAGCAGCGGCGAAGCCATGCCGAGGATGCCGATGCCGGCCGTCACGTTCAGACACAGCACCAGCCACACCAGCCAGAATTGCGGAATGCCCCACACCTTGCTGGCGTGGACGTGGCGGTTGGTGATCATGGTGTTGGCCGCGGCCTTGGCCGGCGGCGTCCAGCCGGCGGGCGTCCAGCCGCTCGGCGGCACGCGGTACGACAGCGCGCCGGCCATCATGAAGACGAAGTAGATCGCCGCCATCACCAGGAAAGTTTGCCACACGCCGACCGAGTCGGGCGTGGCGAAGAATTTCATCAGCTTGTCGGCCAGCGGCGCACCGATCATCGCGCCGCCGCCGAAGCCCATGATGGCCATACCGGTCGCCATGCCGCGCCGGTCCGGGAACCATTTGATCAGCGTCGATACCGGCGAGATATAGCCGAGGCCCAGGCCGATACCGCCGATCACGCCGGAGCCCAGCCACATCAGCCAGATCTGGTGCTGGTACACGCCCAGCGCCGAGATCACCAGGCCGCCGCACCAGCACAGCGCGGACACCACGCCCGCCTTGCGCGGACCGGCATGTTCCAGCCAGCCGCCGAACAGCCAGGCGGCCAGGCCGAGGAAGACGAAGAACATCGTGTACATCCAGCCCAGCATCGAGATCTGCCAGTCGCAGGTGGACGACATGATCTTGGCCATCACGTCCATGTCGGCCGGACAGGCCAGCGATTCCTTGATGCCGATGGCGCGCGACAGCGGCAGCCAGAACACGGAAAAACCATAGGCCATGCCGATGCACAAGTGGATGGCCAGCGCGGCCGGCGGCACCAGCCAGCGATTAAAACCGGCGCCAGCGACGGTGCGGTCCTTTTCCAAAAAATCCAAAATTGCCATGCAAAATCTCCTGTGTTTTCATGTAACGAAAGTACATGTTTCTCTGAAACAACTACGGTCGGAGGTTAGCATACAGCCAGCAATTTGTCTTAGCGCCTATGTTTCAAATCGTCCGCCGAGAGCCACAATTCCTTGCGTTCCAGCGGTGTTTGCGGCGTCAGCAGCGGATTGGGCAATTCGATGACCAGGCGCTGATCGAGCCTGGCGCGCTGGATCAGCGGGCCGTAATGTAAATAGAACAGCTGCGAGAAAGAGCCGTCGGCCAGCGCCGCCTCCAAGCCCTGGCGCACGTTCTCTGCCAGCGCCGGGTTGTTGCGGTTGACGAAAAAGTAGTCGGCGGTCGGATAGTGCACAACGATGTAAGGGTCGATCGCCAATTCCGGATGGCGCGCCGCCTCGGCCCAGATCTCGTTGACCGAGCGCGGCACCCAGTCCATGCGGCCCGCCTCAGCATGCCGAACAGACCGTTGTAGACCGCCACCGGATACACGGTCAGCCCGCTGTGCCGCAGTATCTGCAGGTCCGGCCAGTCGTGCCCCTGGGCAGCGGAAAAGCGCTTCAGGTCTTCCAGGCTGCGCACGTCGCGCAACATATCTTTATGGTCTGCCCGAAGCAGGCCGATGCGCCAGCCGATCAGGCCGCGCGACATCGGTATCCGCACTGGCAACAGCTTGCTTTCGCGCTCGGCCGACGTCATGGTGCCGATGATATCGATGCGGCCTGCGCCCGACTGTATTTCGGCGATCGCCCGGTTCTGCTGCATGCGCGTGGGCGACAGCTCGACCCGGTACTTTTCGCCCGCCTTGGCCAGCGCCAGCTGCAGCAGCGCCATGCCATATTCGCTGCGCTTGTCGTCGTCAGCCTCGGCGCGCGGATACAGCACCGTGATCGGTTCGGCGGCCGCCGCCAGGCAGACGCAGGCCAGACAGGCAAACAGCAGTCGGCGCAGAGACATCGCTTTCATCCTGATACTATCCCTTAACAATACTCGCCCAGGCTAGGCGCGCCGTCAAGCGTGCTACATTTTTAAGCAAATACGTGCATTCGGCCGCGCATCGGTGTACACTTCCGTTAATTGCCGAAGGGAAATAACATGGCCATCGCCGCACTCAGTTCAGGAGTTACCGGTCTCAATGCCGCCGAGCGCGCATTGGGCAACAGCGCGCACGCGATCGCCAACATCGGCACCCAGGGCTTCCAGCCGTCGCGGGCCAATTTCCAGGAAAACGCGCCGGCCGGCACTGGTGTGTCGATCTCGTTCCAGACGCAGCAACTGCTTTCAGTCGACGCCCCCAGCGCCACCAACCTCGCCACCGAAACCACCAATTCGCTGATCTACAAGGCCCAATTCGACCTGTCGGCCAAGGTAATCCAGGCCGCCGACCAGAATCTGGGTACCCTGATCGATACCAAAGCTTGACAGGGTGTGATCGAATCGGCACATTGAAGTCTTCCGGAGAGGGAGACCATGATAAGAGACCAGGAAACGCTGAACATCCTGCTGGACAGCATCCGCCGCTTCGTGCGCGAACAACTGGTGCCGCACGAGCAGCACGTCGCCGACACCGATGAAATCCCTCCCGCGCTGGTGGCGCAGATGCGTGAACTGGGCCTGTTCGGCCTCTCCATCCCCGAGGAATATGGCGGCCTTGGGCTGACCATGGAAGAAGAAGTGCTGGCGGCGTTCGAGATCGCCCGCACCTCGCCCGCCTTCCGTTCGCTGTTCGGCACCAACAACGGCATCGGCTCGCAAGGCATCCTGATCGACGGCACCGAAGCGCAGAAGAACGCCTGGCTGCCGCGCATGGCGTCGGGCGAAATCATCGGCTCGTTCGCGCTGACGGAACCGGGCTACGGCTCCGACGCCGGCTCGCTGACCACCTCCGCCGTGCGCGACGGCGACGATTACATCATCAACGGCACCAAACGCTATATCACCAACGCGCCGGAGGCCGGCGTGTTCACCGTGATGGCGCGCACCGAGGCCGACCGCAAAGGCGCCAGCGGCGTATCCGCCTTCATCGTCGAACGCGACACGCCCGGCCTCTCGCTCGGCAAGACCGACAAGAAAATGGGCCAGCGCGGCGCCCACACCAGCGACGTGATCTTTGAAAACTGCCGCGTGCCGGCCACCAGCATCATCGGCGGCACACCGGGCATGGGTTTCAAGACCGCGATGAAGGTACTCGACAAGGGCCGCCTGCATATCTCGGCGGTCTGCATCGGCGTGGCCGAGCGCATGCTGGAGGACGCGCTGCGCTACGCGATGGAGCGCCAGCAGTTCGGCCAGCCGATCGCCGAGTTCCAGCTGGTGCAGGCCATGCTGGCCGACAGCAAGACCGAAATCTACGCCGCCCGCAGCATGGTGCTGGACGCCGCCCGCCGCCGCGACAACAACGAGGACATCACCACCGAGGCTTCCTGCTGCAAGCTGTTCGCTTCCGAAATGTGCGGCCGCGTGGCCGACCGCTCGGTGCAGATCCACGGTGGCGCCGGCTACGTGTCCGACTACGCGGCCGAGCGCTTCTACCGCGACGTGCGGCTGTTCCGCATTTACGAAGGCACGTCGCAGATCCAGCAACTGGTCATCGCCCGCCACATGATCAAGGCGGCGGAAAGCCGATGAACACCGACCAGCTACTGGCGGCGCTGCCGGCACGCATCAGCGCCATACCGCGCCGCTGGGCCGAACGCGCGCCGCACACCAACGCGCTGCACGACGGCCGTCGCCACTGGACCTATGCGGAGCTGGCGGCTGCGGTCGACGAAACCGCCGTGCTGCTGCGCGCGCTGAAGCTGCGGCCCGGCGACCGCCTGATGGTGGTTGGCGAGAACTGCGTCGCGCAGGTGGTGCTCACGCTGGCCGCCGCCGCGGTCGATGCGTGGATCGTCCACGTCAACGGACGCCTGTCGGCGCGCGAAGTCGACGCGATCATGCAGCACTGCGGCGCGCGGCGCGTGATCTACACCTCGTCCGTTTCCCCCGAGGCGGCCGCACATGGCGTGCGCCACGGTGCCTCGGCCGCCGACTCGCCATATGGCGAATGGATGGTCGGCCGGCTGAACATGGACTGCGCCGCGGAGCCCGTGCACGAGGCGTCGGCGGAACAGGTCGCGGCGCTGATCTACACCACCGGCACCACCGGCCAGCCCAAGGGCGTGATGCTCACGCACCGCAACCTGCTGTTCATCGCCGCCGTCTCCAGCACGTTGCGCGGCCTGACGCCGTCTGACCGCGCCTATGGCGTGCTGCCCATCAGCCACGTCTACGGCTTGGCCTCGGTCATGCTGGGCACCTTGTACGCGGGCGCCTGCCTGTACCTGTGCCCGCGCTTCACGCCGGACGCCGTATTGAAGGCGATCCGCGACGACCGCCTGACCATCCTGCAAGGCGTGCCCGCCATGTACGCGCGCCTGCTGGAAACGCTGGGCGGCTCCGGGCAGCGCCTGGCGTCGCAACTGCGGTTTATATATGCGGGCGGCTCGCCGCTGTCGCCGACGCTGAAGACACAGGCCGAGCAGCTGTTCGGACTACCGCTGCACAATGGCTACGGCATGACCGAAACCTCGCCCACGATCAGCCAGACCCGCCTCGACCAACCGCGCAGCGACACGTCGGTGGGCCAGGCGATACCCGGCGTCGAAGTGCGCCTGGTCGATGCCGGCGGTGGCGACGTGCCGCCCGGCGCGGACGGAGAACTGTGGGTGCGCGGCCCCAACATCATGCTGGGTTACTACCGCGAACCGGAACTGACGGCGGCGGCGATGCGGCCCGGCGGCTGGCTCAACACCGGCGACGTTGCCCGCCAGGACGCCGATGGCGCGTTGTTCATCGTCGGCCGCACCAAGGAGCTGATTATCCGTTCGGGCTTCAACGTCTATCCGCTGGAGGTGGAGACGGTGCTGAACGCCCATCCGGCGGTAACGCAATCGGCGGTGGTTGGTCGCAACGCCGCCGACGGCAACGAGGAAGTGGTGGCCTTCGTCGAAATCGATCCGCGCCACCGCGTCACCTCCGAAGAATTGCAACAGTACCTGGCGACGCAGCTGTCGCCATATAAATGTCCGACCGAGATCATCGAAATGCAAACCCTGCCCGCAGCGGCAACCGGAAAAATATTGAAAGGACAGTTGCGGCAACTGGCACAAAAATAACCACTAACGGGAGACAAGCGTGAAAAAAATAATGATGGCCACACTGATGGCCGCAGCACTGGCAAATTTGCATGCAGAGGAATTCGTGGTCGGCGCGGAACTGCCGCTGACCGGCACGCTGGCGCGCGTCGGCGCCGGCATGCAGGAAGGCGTGATGGTCGCCGCCGAGGTGTTCAACAAGACAAACAAACACAAGATCAAGATCATCACCGTCGACGACGAATCGGCGCCGGCCAAAGCCGTGGCGGCGGTGGAGAAGCTGGCCAGCCAGGGTGCGGTGGCGATCACCGGCGGCTACGGCTCCAACAATATCTCCCCGGCCTCCGACGCCGCCAACAAGCTGGGCATGGTCTACATGACTTCCGGCGGCGTGGACGACAGCCTGGTCAACAGCGGTCGCAAGAACTTCTTCCGCATCAATAACACCGCCGGTTACGAGCGTGCCGTGCAAGGACTGCTGGCGGACATGGGCGCCAAATCGGTGTCGATTATCTTCTCCACCAAGGAAGCCACGTCCGACCTCGCCACCTCGGTGCAGAAGGTGCTGACGTCCAAGGGCGTCAAGGCCACCACGCATTCCTTCGACCCCGCCATCACCGACTTCAAGCCGATCATCAACAAGATCAAGCTGCAGGACAAATCGGAAGTGATACTGATGGTCGGCTACGAGAACGACTACGTCGGCATCCTGCGCGCGGCACGGGTGCTGAAGCCGCCGGTCAAAGCGATGATCGGCGTGTGGTCGCTGGCGACGCCGAAGATGGCAACCGAATTTCCCGACCTGATGCCGAACGTGTACGGCACCGCGCTGCTGCCCTTCCCCGCCACCTTCGAAACGGCCGACGGCAAGACATTCGCCGACGCCTACAAAACCTTGTACAAGAAAGAGCCGGATTACCTGGGCCAGTTCGGTTACGTGCAGTCGATGCTGCTGTTCGAAGCCATCGCCCGCGCGGCCGACAAGGGCACGGTGAAGAAAGGCGGCGTGGCCGAAGAGCTGCGCAAGACCGACCGCGACACGCTGATCGGCCGCGTGCAGTTTGCCGCCAACGGCGACAATCTCAACTTCGTGCACCGCATGGGCCAGCACCAGGGCAAGAATATCGCCATCGTCTGGCCCAAGGAATCGGCGACGGCCAAGATGGTGTATCCCGGCCTGCCCTGGTAGGCGCGTATGACTGAACTGATACTGCAGGCGCTGTATTCCGGCCTGTTGCAAGGCGGCTCCTACGCGCTGATCGCGCTGGGCCTGGCGCTGGTGTTCGGCACCATGCGGGTCATCAACCTCGCGCACGGCGAGCTGGTGCTGCTGGCCGCGTACATCGCCTACACGGTGGAGTCCAAGCTTGGCCTCAATCCCGCGTGGGCGATACCGGTCGCGCTGGTCGTGGTCAGTGCGACGTCGGCCGGTGTGTACGGCATCGTCAGCCGGATCAGGAAGGACCGCGAGATCAATTCACTGATACTCACCTTCGGCATCGGCGTGATCCTGACCAATCTGATCCTGCTGATCTGGAAGGCCGACGTGCGCTCGACCAGTTCCAGCTGGCTGCAGGAAGCGTTCGTGGTCGGGCCGCTGTACAGCATGCGCAGCGAGCTGATTTTCTTCGTCGTCAGCCTGCTGCTGATGGGCGGCTTGTGGTGGTGGCTGTCGCGCAGCTGGTATGGACGGGCGCTGCGCGCCGTCTCCAGCAACCGCGACGCCGCCAAATTGATGGGCATCGCACCGGGGCGTACAGAACTGGTGTCGTTCATCGTCGCCGGCATGCTGGCCGGATTTGCCGGCGTGGCGCTGTACAGCTATGGAGTGATCCAGCCGGCCTACGGCGGCGCCTTGACGGTCAAAGCCTTCATCATCACGGTGCTGGCGGGCGTCGGTTCGATACCGGGCGTGCTGCTGGGCGCCGTGCTGCTGGGCGTGGCCGAAGCGCTGACCGTCACGCTGGCCAGTTCGGCGCTGCAGGAACTGGCCGGCATGACGCTGTTCCTGCTGGTCCTATTCGTCATGCCGAACGGCCTGCTAGGCGCAACCCGGAGGCGTGGATGACCCCGACCACCCCGTCGTCCTCGCGCAAGCGGGGCCCCATGGAACGCTGGCTAACGCCACTAGCGGGCGCAATGACCTGCATCTCCATCCCCCTGCTGTTCGGCGCCGACAACTACGTCATGAGCCTCATCGTGGCGGCCTTGGTCATCGGCTGCGTCGCCATGTCCTGGGCCTTGCTGGGCAACCTGGGCGGCATGGTCAGCTTCGGCCACAGCGCCTTCTTCGGCATAGGCGCCTACACCTCGGCCATCCTCACTATCAAGTTGGGCGTACCGGTACTCGCCGGCATGGCGCTGGGCGGCCTTGGAGCGCTGCTGGCCGCCATCGTCATGCTGCCGGTGCTCCGCCTGCGCGGCCCCTACTTCGCACTGGCCGTCCTCGCCTACGCCCACATCTTCCGCATCCTCGCCACCGAATGGACTACGCTCACCGGCGGCTCGGGCGGCATCGCCAACATCCCCGTGCTGCCGACGCTCCTCGGCTATGACCTGAGCAGCAAAGCCGGCGCCTATGCCGTGATCCTGTTGATCGTGCTGATATTCGCCGCCGTCTACCGCGCCATCCGCGCCAGCCATTACGGCCTGGCCCTGCGCGCCATGCACGACAGCGAAGACGCCACCCGCGTGGTCGGCGTCAACAGCACACTGCTGAAAGGCCTGATGCTGCTGGTCTCCGCCTTCATGGCCGGCGTGGCGGGCGCCTTCAACGCCCACTACATCAACTTCCTCGAACCGGACTACGCCTTCAATGGCACGTGGGTAACCATCCCCATCGTCGCCGCCATCTTCGGCGGCTACCGCACCATCGCCGGGCCGGTGATCGGCGCGCTGGTGGTGTACCTGCTCGATCAACTGGTATTCAAATCGCTGATCCCGACCGGGCATCAACTGGTATTGGGCGGCCTGCTGGTGGCGATGATCGTTTTCAGCCCCAGCGGACTGCTCTCTCTACTGCGAAGGAAAGATCATGCTGGAGTTGAATAACCTCTCGGTCCGCTTCGGCGGGCTGACGGCGGTCAACGCCGTCACGCTGGCCATCGGCACGCACGACGTGGTCGGTCTGGTCGGCCCCAACGGCGCCGGCAAGACCACGCTGTTCAACGCCATCTCCGGCCTGGTGCGGCCGACCGGCGGAAGCATCCACTTCGACCGCCGCGACGTCATGCGCACGCCCATGTACCGCCGCGCGCGGCTCGGCATCGGCCGCACTTTCCAGATTCCACAGCCGATGCACGAACTGACGGTGCGCGAAAACCTGGTGGTCGCGCAGCGCTTCGGCACCGGCAAGGTCGACGACGACAAGATCGCCGAGATCCTGGAATTCACCAGCCTGACTGACAAGGCGCACCGCGACGCCGCCACCGAACTGGCGCTGACCGAGCTGAAGGCGCTGGAAGTAGCCAAGGCGCTGGCCACCACGCCCAAGCTGCTGTTGCTGGACGAAGTGCTGGCCGGCCTGGAGACCAACGGCAAGCGGCGCTTCATGAGCATGCTGAAGGAGATGCACGAGCGTTTCGGCGTCGGCATCGTCATCATCGAGCACGACATCGAGACCATCAACACACTGTGCCAGCGCGTGGTGGTGCTCAACTTCGGCCAACTGATCGCGGACGGCACGCCGGAAGCGGTGTTCAACGATCCGGAAGTCATCCGCAGCTACACGGGAGCGGCGCATGCTTGAAGTGGACCAGGTACGCGCAGGCTACGGCGCCATCAACGTGCTGTGGGACGTGTCGCTGAAGGCGGAAGCGGGCAAGCTCACGACCATCATCGGGCCGAACGGCGCTGGCAAGACCACGCTGCTGCGCGCGATCATGGGACTGGTGCCGGTGACCGCCGGCGAGATCCGCCTGAACGGCCAACGCCTGAACGGTACGCCGACATGGGAGATGGCGGACCACGGCATCGCCATGATCCCCGAAGGCCGTATGGTCTTCCGAGACATGAGCGTGGAAGAAAACCTGATCATGGGCGCCTTCCACAAATCGCACCGCCCGCATGTGAAGCGGCGGCTGGAAGAAGCCTTTGAGATGTTCCCCCGCCTGCGCGAACGCCGTGTGCAACTGGCTGGATCGCTGTCCGGCGGAGAAGCGCAAATGCTGGCGATGGCGCGGGGATTGATGTCCAATCCAAGGCTTCTGATTATCGACGAACCGTCGCTCGGTTTGGCCCCGCTGGTGGTCAACGAACTCTTCGAAATCCTGGTCCGCTTGAAAGGTACCGGCCGCACTATCATTCTTGTTGAACAAAATACGGCACGAGCTATTGGCGTCGCGGATCAGGTCAATCTCGTGCAAAGCGGGAAGGTAGCACTTACCCAAGCCGCCACCAAGATCGATCTGGAGGAACTGCATACGCTCTATTTTGGTCGCTGAAATTTCGTTTTTTAGTTGTACTAGCTAAGATTTGATCGAACACGGGGCGCCGGTTGGGCGGCAGCTTCCGCCTGCGGATTCAACCGGTCGTTGCAACTGCGTGAGCGTATGTGCAATGTCATTGATTTAAGGACTACTCTATAATGAGAATTTATCATGTAGAAATCAGCACAGAATGCGTGGATCTGAATTTGCCGAACTAAAAGCATTTGTCGCGGTCGTCGAGCGCCAGAGTTTCGCACGAGCAGCAGAACACCTTGGCATGTCGCCTTCAGCGCTCAGCCAGACCATTCGCCAGCTGGAAAGCCGCATTGGCAGCCGCCTTCTCAATCGCACCACCCGCAGCGTCGCGCCGTCGGCCAGCGGCGAGCAGCTGTATCACCGTTTGGCCCCTTTGTTCCGGGAAATGGACGTGGCAGTTGCCGAAGCCAGCGAGGCCGCAGGGCAGATGAGTGGTACGCTGCGCATCAACACGCTTGGGATCGGCGCCCGGACGATCATTGCGCCGCGCCTTGCACGCTTCCATCAAGCCCACCCTGATGTCGTGCTCGATATCGTGGTTGACGATGCGCTGGCCGATATCGTCACCGGCCGCTTCGATGCAGGCATCCGCGTGGGTGGGCAGCTCGAGAAGGACATGGTCGCTATCCGCCTGACGCCGGACATGAACATGGTCGCGGTGGCGTCCCCGGACTACCTCGCGCGTCACGGCACGCCCAAGTCACCCGCCGATCTGCACCAGCATGCCTGTATCAATTGGCGGCTGCAGATGGAAGGCAGGCATTATCGATGGGAGTTCAAGAAACGTGAGCAGAGCATCGAAGTCGCGGTCGATGGGCCGGTCGTCACCAATCACGCCGACATCGGCATTGCCGCCGCGTTGAATGGACTTGGGATTGCCTATCACTTCGAGCAGGATGGCGTGGGCGAGCTACTGGCGCAGGGGCGGCTGGCCCAAGTACTTGCCGACTGGTCGATCACGCGGCCCGGGCTTTTCCTGTATTACCCGAACAGGCGGCATCGACCCGCCCTCCTCAGTGCCTTCATCGACTGCCTGCTGGATCGAAGACCCTTCGACCAACCCTGACCAAGTGCTTCGCCGACGGCGGGCCGGTCGCTGCATTATGCATGCGCCTCTACATAACCCATACAAATTCTAGCATATTCCCTAATCAAACGGCAGCGTGCATCATAGAGCTTCAGTCACCACTTGGAGCCAACAACATGCATACCATGACGCTTCCCGCCCCCATTGTGAAATACTTCGCGTCCGAACACAACCCTGAAGCGTTGGCACAGTGCTTCAAGGCGGATGCCATCCTGAAGGACGACGGCCACAGCTACGAAGGCGTCGAGGCCATCACGGCCTTCCTGGCTGCGGCATCGGTCAAGTACAACGCGACGACCGTGCCGTTCGACATGAAAGACGACGACAGCTTCCACGTCGTGCTCGCCAAGGTCACCGGCAACTTCCCCGGCAGCCCGGCCAACCTGTCCTACCGCTTCGGCCTCGATCGTGGCCTGATCGACTCGCTGGAGATCAACGTATGAGCTTCGACCTCGAATTGAAAGGCAAGCGCGCCCTGGTCACTGGCGGCACCAAGGGTCTGGGCGCCGCCCTGGTCAAGAGCTTGCAGGATGCCGGAGTGGAGGTGATGACGTCGGCACGCTCCGCCCCGGAAAAGCCGGTGCAGGGTGTGACCTACGTAACGACCGACTTGTCGACTGCTGAAGGCGTGGCCAAGCTGGTCCGTGCGGTCGAGGAGCGCTGGGGCAGCGTCGACATCCTGATCAACAGCCTCGGCGGTTCGACCGCTCCGGTCGGTGGTTTCGCGGTCCTCGACGACGGCGTCTGGTTCGATGAACTGAACCTCAACTTCATGTCTGCGGTGCGCCTGGATCGTGCACTGGTGCCGCGCATGCTGGCAAAGGGCGCAGGCGTCGTACTGCACGTGATCTCGATCCAGCACATCCTTCCGCTGTGGACATCGACGACCGCTTACGCTGCGGCCAAGGGTGCCCTCTCGACCTACAGCAAAGCCCTGTCGAAGGAAGTGACGCCGAAGGGTGTGCGCGTCTTGAGCGTCTCGCCGGGCTGGATCGAGACCGAGGCGTCGGTTGCGTTCGCCGAGCGCATGGCGCGCGAACACGACACGGACTACGAGGGTGGCAAGAAACTAATCATGGACTGGCTCGGCGGAATTGCCATCGGCCGCCCAGCCAAGCCGCAGGAGGTGGCGGATTTCATTACCTTCCTCGTGTCGCCACGCGCCGCATCGATAGCAGGCTCGGAACATGTGATCGATGGCGGAACGGTCCCGACCGTATAGTCATCAACTTTGCAGTAGCGTGATGCCTTGTACGACGTGTCACAAGGCCGTGCGTAAATGTCCTGCGACACACTCACTTGACTTGCGCCTGATCAGGCGCAAGTTGCCATTGCACGAGCGGTAATCATTCTCGCGAAATCTGAAGAATGCCATGCCCTCATCCAGTCCGTCAGTGTTTCCTGAAGAGCCGCACAGGCAGTACGTTGGGTACCTTTCCTGTACTACGCCGGGAACGTCGGTATATGGACTCCTCCTCGTTTGCAAACATTCCGTCTTTGACTTTCAGGTACGACTGCTCACGTATATTCGGTCTCTAACTGCTTTGCCCGTCATCGGGCAAGGACCATAATGGGCTATTCGCGCGCTGGCTCCCAATTGCTTCTTCGGGCTCGGAGGCCGCAGACGTTGTCGGGTTCTGCCAGCGCCGGTTCGACCTGTTGGCCATCATCGGCATGTTTCGCAATCGTGGTTGGATACTCCTTTTTACGTACTGACTGCTCTACTGTTTAAACTGCTACTGCCCCGGGCTGGTAACCAGTGCCCTTGGTCATCATCGCCCAGGCGATACGCGCCGTCTTGTTGGCCAGCGCGACCGCGGCGATGTTGTGATGCCTTGTCTGCGCGATGTGCGTTACCCAGCGACTCATCCGATCATTCTTGCTGGCCGCCGTTCGTAACACTGAACGGGCCCCATGAATCAACAGCGTTCGTAGCTGTGCGTCGCCTCGCTTCGTAATACCCCACAATCGTTCTTTGCCGCCTGAGCTGTTTTGCCTTGGCGTCAGCCCCAGCGATGCCGCCATCTGCCTGCCACTGCTAAACTGCTTTGCGTCGCCGACGTTGGCCACAATCGCGGTCGCGATGATCGGGCCGACGCCGCGCAACTGCTGCAACCTGGGGGCGACCGGATCGGTGGCCGCCGCAATTTCTATTTCCTGATCCAGTTCCTTGACCCGGAGTTCCAGGTTCAGCAGATCGAGCCACAAGCCGCGCAGCATCCGACGGAAACGTAACGTCAATCCATTTTCCAGATCGTCCAGCCAACAAGGAATGGCGGCTCTCAGCTGTATCATTTCCCTTGGCGCCACCAGGCCATACTCACTACACAGGCCTCGGATCTGGTTGCCCTTCGCGGTGCGCTGGCTGCACAACTCTGCCCTGATGCGGTGTATCGCCTGCAGGTCTTGCTGCTCGACCGATTTGACCGCGACGAAACGCATGCTCGGGCGGCTCATCGCCTCGCAAATCGCCTCCGCATCATTCGCGTCGTTCTTGTTGCTCTTCACGTACGGTTTGACGAACTGCGGCGCGATGAGCTTCACCGTGAAGCCGCGTTTCTGCAATTGCCGGGCCCAATGATGCGCGCCGCCGCAAGCTTCCATACCGATCTCGCAGCCGGGTTCAATCTTCTCCAGCAACGCCGCCAGCCATTCCGCCCGGCCCAGCTTCTTGCGCCATACAACCTTTTCGCAACGATCAACCCCGTGCACTTGAAAGACACTCTTGGCGAGATCGACGCCGACGCGGATAATCTTCATGGTGGACTCCTTCTCTCAACTGGTTGTGTCGAAACTCCAGTTTAGGCGCATCGACGCCGATAGGTGAGGAGGAGTCCATCCCATTGCTTCTGGCCGATTGTACCTATTCACGCCGTCTGCACCACCCTACCGTTATTCTTTCTTTTTCATCAGACCGGCCAATGAGGCGAACGGATTATGCGTTGCCGGCGCGACCTCGGCCGATTTCAGACCAAGTCCCCGGTCGGCCTCAAGATAACGCGAGTGTTCGTTATCGTGGCAGTAAAGGCACAGCAATTCCCAATTGCTGCCATCAGGCGGATTGTTGTCGTGATTGTGGTCACGATGATGCACTGTAAGTTGCGACACATTGGTGTGCGTGAATTCTCGCATGCAGCGCCCACACACCCACGGATACATTTTCAGCGAGCGCTCGCGATAGCCCAACTCGCGCTGGTCGGCCGCGCGCCGTGCGTCGGCCACAATTTTGTCCAGCCGCGCGGCATCCGGCTTTTTTCCAACGGTCATGCTTATTTCCTTCCCTTGCTGTTACATATTGGCCGGCAGCGCCCACCGTCGGCCGGCTCGGTCGCTGGCGCCCCGTTGCGGACAGTGAGCCCTACCGTCAAAAGTCGGCAAATTTTGCCCAAATCATGCCGAAATACCCAAGCACAGCACCAATGAGGCTTGCGAGCGCAATGCCTTCAAGCGGCCAGCGCCACAAAGCGGACAATATTAACGAGGCTATGACTCCGAATGACATCCGACCAATTGCACTGGACTTGATCTTTAAGTCGGATTCCGGATCGAAAGCGTATATCCCCCCGAGTAAGAATCCGAAACAGCCGAAGGAACCTGCCCCAAGTACCGTGCGTCGCCACGTTATGTCCGTCCATGGTGCTGCATATGATAGCGCTGCGGCAGCGCTTATCACCGCAAAAAAGACTGCCAGGATAATTGCTTTATGCAATGTGTTCATGATCGGACAGTGCGAAAAAGTGCTTTGAGGAGCTGGTCAACGTCCGGAAATGGCCGGTAGCGAGGCTTCAGAACTCTAACTTATCTGACAATTCGTATCAGGTAAAGTCTGAGCTAGTAAATTTTAGTCAATCAACCGAATCCGTCCGGAGAACTCTTCACTCTTGTCTGTCGTGCGAGCCTTTATGGTGATGTGCGCTTTCTGACGCAACGATTCAAAATCGCCCTGCCCAGCCAGCGCGCCGATATCGTATAAATAGCGGTCCAGATAACCTGAAGCCAGCAACCGCCAATCCATCGGCAACCCGGGATCGATACGTCGCGCCATCTCGAAGACGATGGTGGTGCAGTTGGCGGTCAGGGTATTGTAAAAACGCGGGGCGCGCTTGAGTTGCGCGCCTTCGTCCAGATACCCAATAAACAGCGAACGCATCATCTCCGGTGGCATCTTCAGCCGGTACAGCCACATGTCCTCGCCGCGCACGTTGGTGCGCACGCGCAGGATGTCGCGTTCGTCGGCGGCGATCAGCACGGTCTCGTATTTCTTGAAAAATCCCGCCAGGCCGTCGAAACTCTCGCCGCGCTCCTTGCGAATCTCAATCGAAAACGTCAGGTAGCGCCCGTCCGCAAAGCCGAACGAGACCAGCGTGTGCGCGATGACCGGGCCCATCCAGTACGACATCGCCAGGTCCACCGAGCGCAGCTTGCCCAGATCGTAGCTGCGCGCTTCCCAGCGCTGCGTGTAGTCGGTATCGCTGCGCCAATCGAAGTTGCGCACCTGGTCCAGCGTGACGATGCTGCCGTCCACCTTGCCGGTCACCATGCGCGACACATCGTCAGCCCAAATGCGCTCATGCGACGGCTTGATCGTGCTCCACCACGCCATCAACGCGCAGATCGCGACCAGCCACGGCAGCAGCGGCTTGATACGCCACATCATCCACCAGCGCACCAGCGTGATGAGGCTGAACGCCGCCCACAGCGCAGGCATGGCCTTCCGCACCAGCGGCCCGCCCGGCACCTGGAACCACAGCGCGAAGCCGCCCCAGACCGCCAACAACACAAACAGCAACGAACCGGAGATCATGCCGGCCAGGATCAGGTAGCGATTTTTCATGCCCCGATTATGGGGCTTAATCCTCTTTGTCGTCGACTCCGCTTGCACAGCCGATCTGGACGCATATCAGTTTTACTGCAATACTCAGCACGACGCCGATGACACCGATCAATTCCAACATGGCTGGCTCCGTGAATGAAGAGGGGACGCTTCACTTTATCCTTGTCGCCGGATACGATCCAATATCAAATACGGCACTCAACCATCTCGAAACGGCATAACGGTGATTTCACTTAAGCAGTTTAAATATTTTGTAGAGATCGTCGAGGCCGGCAGCTATTCCCGCGCGGCGGAAAAACTGTACATCGCGCAGTCCGCATTGAGCCGGCAGATCAAGGAGCTGGAAGATGAGCTGCAAACGCAGCTGCTGACCCGCGACTCGCGCCAGTTCGAGCTGACCTCCGCCGGCCAGGTATTCTTCGATCGCGCCAAGCGCATCCTGGACGACATCGAAGCCACGGTGATACAGACCCGCCACGTCGGCCAGGGCGTGCAGGGCGTGATCCGCCTGCAGCATTCCAGCTCGGTGATCCTGACGCCGCAGTTCACCGGCGCGCTGAGTCAGCTGCTCGACGAATTTACCGGCGTGACGCTGGACGTCTCGATGCTGCCATCGGAAAACCAGACGCTGGAAATCGAGGAAGGCCGCGCCGATATCGGCCTGTTGCGCCTGCCCACCTTGCGCCGCCATCCGCACATCCACGTCCGCGAAATTTCCACCGAGCGGCTGATGGTGGCGGTGTCGCAGCACTCGCCGCTGGCGGCGCTCGACAACGTCGACCTGGCCAGCCTGAGCAACGAGGCCTTCATCTCGATCCCGCACAAGGACCGGGGCGGCCTGAGCTATCTGGTGGCCGACCTGTGCCTGGAACAGGGTTTCTTTCCCAAGCCGGCGCGCGCGCTGTCGCGCAAGTCTTCGCAGCTGAACCTGATCGAAGCCAATCTCGGCATCGCCATCGTCCCCGAATGCATGCGGCTGACGGCGCCGGCCGGCGTGCGCTTCATCCCGCTCGACCATGGCCAGCTGCACACCACCGTCGGCCTTGCCTGCCGGCGCGAGGCCGATCCGCTGGTGGCAGCCTTCGCCGACGCGCTGGTGCTGAAACTGGCGCCGGCCGGCTAGTCTTTTTTCTCCAGTACTGTAATGGTGCCGTCGGCCTCCAGGAAAATGCAGCGGGCGTCGGACAATTCGACATCGGCCTCGCGCAAGGCTTCGTCGACGTCGCCCTCGGCGATGCGGCATTTCTTCAAGACGTCCTTGAATACCTTGCCGTCCCGGCCCAGCAGCACGCACTCGCCGTCGATGAGCGCCGCGATTTTCCGGCTGCGCGACGTCACGTACGCTATGCTGATATTCAGCAGGATCAAGGTACAGGCGATCAGCAATCCACCCGCCACCGAATCGTCGCCGCCGGACAGGGAATTGGAGACCGACTCGCTGAGCAGCATGACGACCAGCAGATCGAACGGCGTGAACTGCCCCACGGTGCGCTTGCCGGAAATCCGCACCAGCACCAGCAGCGCGCAATAAACAATTACTCCGCGCAGGATGAACTCCCACCACGGCAAGCTCATGTCGAACATGCGGGCCTCCTGAAAAGACTACACCCTATGTTCGTCCCGGGATGACGTATGTACGCGTTCTAACGATGGCTAAAATGAAGACGGCCGCGCGGTGGACGTGCGAATTTCCAACAATAAATCATAAAAGGCCGCTATTCGTACAGATAAGTTCGCTAGCGCACAAATCCCCCGCGTACTTCCAGCCTATTCTGGAGACAACAACCGAGGAGCATATGATGGCAGAGTGGATTATCGATCGCAGCGGTGCGCCCGTACTGATACAGGACGAGCACTGTTTCCGCAGCCCGCGCGGGGAAGTCGTGTCCTGGTTGTTCGGCAACGGGGTGTATGCCATCAACGGCGATCATATCGGCTGGTTCGAGATCAGCACCTTGTACGATGTCCATAACCGCATCGTCGGCATGCTGCAGCACACCTGCGCCCCGCTGCCTGCGGACCGGTTGCCGCCGCCGATGCCGGAATTTTCGCGCCGCCCTCACGTGCCGCGGCTCAAGGTACGGCATAGCCGCCCGCCGGTTACCGTGCAGCCCGCCTCTAAGCCGCACTCCCGCTCATATGCCGGCCCCTCGATGCTGCACGCAAGCTGTTAAAAAACGGCGGCTCCGGGCCGCCACCCTCCTCGTTACGGACGCAGCACGATTTTGCGGCAGGCGTCATCCTTCTTATCGAACATCTTGTAGCCGTCGGCGGCCTTGCGCCGGTACTGATGCCCGAGTTCGCCTTGCCTACACGAGCGCGGGCGTGCCTCCTACAGCCGGTTTTTGATAAGCCATCTATGCTTCATTCATGGCCATGCGCTTGCCATCGTTTAAAAGCGCCTCTCCCCATCGGAGCACATCATGAGCAAACCCACCCAGGCCGGCAAAAACGGCGGCAACAGCAGCGTGCAGGAAGCCAAGGGCGCGAAATCTTCGTCGGCCGGCAACAGCGGCGGCGGCGCCAAAGGCAACAGCCAGTCGGTTGCGTCCGGCGGCAAGGCCTCGTCCAGCACCTCCGGCGCCAAACAGGGCGGCGGCGCGAAATCCAGGTAGGGCCGGAAGCGGCGCCCGGCGCCTGGTCCGCCGGCGCCGCAGCCCGCTAAGCGGGCGACAACAGAACGCCACCTATGGCACACTTCGCCATACCAATCAACACTAGGGGTGCGCATGAGCGCAGGGCCAGACGATCAAGAACCGCAGCAGAATACCCCGCACCGACGCAGCGGCGACCAGGGCGATCGCCGCAAACAAGCCCGCAAGGATTACCAGGACACCGGCACGCCGCGCTACCTGGATCCGGGCGATACCGTCTTCAGCCTGTGGGGCCGCGTCATCATGGCGCGCTATCGCCGCATCGCGGCGGCGGCCACGCGACACATCATCCAGAGGCCGCTGCACATCGGCGTGTCGGCGCGGATCTTTCACCCGGAGCCGGGAGCGACCGGCCTGCGCAGCAAGAACCTGCAGTATCTCGAGGAATCCATCGCGCAGTGGGTGATGTCGCGCGACGTGCTGGTGTTCATGATCCCGACCGTCAATACCGACGGTCTTCTCCACCCCTCCAACATCCGCCTGCGCGACTACGCCCGCCACCTCGACGGCCTGGTGCTGCAGGGCGGCGCCGACGTCTCGCCGCAGAGCTACTCGGAAACGCCGACCCGGCCGGAATGGGGCGGCGACCGCGCGCGCGACATGTACGAGCTGGAACTGCTGCATGAGTTCATCGAGGCCGGCAAGCCGGTGCTGGGCATCTGCCGCGGCTGCCAGCTGATCAACGTGGCCTTCGGTGGCACGCTGTACCAGGACATCGCCTCCGACGTGCCCGATTCGCTGGCCCACGTCAACGATGCCTACGACCGCAACCGCCACGACATCAGCTTTCCGGCCGGCTCCTCGCTGGCCAAGCTATTCCGGGGCAAGAGCAGCGGGACCGTCAACTCCATCCACCACCAGGCCGTCAAGACGCTGGGGCGCGACATGTCGGTCGAGGCGCTGTCGGTGCCGGACAATATGGTCGAGGCGATCCGCTACCGCAAGGCGCCCTTCGTCATGGGCCTGCAATGGCATCCTGAGTTCCACCGCGCCGGCGGCGTCGAACTGCTCGACTGCACCGCCATCCTCGACAACTTCCTGCGCGTCGCGCGCGAGACGCGGTTCTAGACTAGTCAATGCCCGCGGAAACGCTGGATCGCCGCGTCCACCATGCCTTCGGCGCTGCCGCTGCGGTCGAACTGCTGACGCAGGTAGTGCGCGTCGCTGCCCTCGTGCGTGACCTGCACCAGGTGCTGCAGGCCCGCCGTGCCGCCCAGCGCGGCGCCGTGCGGCTCCATCTTGCGCAGCGTGGTCAGGATGTCTTCGCGCAGCGACAGGCTCTCGTAGGTCTTCGGATGCACCAGCGTGCCATCGAGCCCGAAGCGGCAGGCCTGGAAGCGGTTGTAGTTGTAGACCAGGTAGTCATCCTCGGCCGGCGCTTCCTCGCGGCGCTCCAGCAGGTAGCGGCACAGCGCCTGCAGATAAACGGCCAACGCCGCCGCCCGTTCCACCGTCAGCGGCGTGTCGCACACGCGCAGTTCGATGGTGCCGAATTCCGGCTTCGGCCGGATGTCCCAGTAAAAGTCCTTCATGCTCTTGATCACGCCGGTGTGTTCCATCTTCGCGAAGTACTCGTGCTCGAAGCTGGACCAGTGCTGCATGAACGGCGCGCGGCCGCTCATCGGGAAGGCGAACACGGAATTCAGCCGCGCCGAATTGAACAGCGTGTCGTTGCCCTGCACGTAAGGCGACGATGACGACAGCGCGATAAAGTGCGGCACGTAGCGGCTCAGGGAATGCAGCAGGAACAAGGCGTCGTCGCCAGAGGCGCAGCCGATGTGCACGTGCTGGCCGAAGATCGTAAACTGCTTGGCCAGGTAGCCATACAGCTCGGACACTTCCTTGAAGCGCGGCTTGGAGAAAATCCGCCGCTCCGACCATTTCTGGAACGGATGCGTGCCGCCGCCACAGATGCCGATGTTGAGCTGTTCGCCTGCCTGCACCAGCGTGTCGCGGATCACCTGCAGCTGCGCCACCAGTTCCGAGTGGTTGGTGTGCACGTCGCTGTTAATCTCGATCATGCTCTCGGTGATTTCCGGCGTGACGTTGCCGGGGAATGGCTTGCGCGCCAACAGGTGCAGCAGGTCCGGGCTGGACGCGGTCAGGTCGAAGTCCGACAGGCTGACCAGTTGCAGTTCCAGCTCGACGCCCATGGTCAGCGGCTGCGATGATTTGAATGGTTCCAATGGCATGTTAATGCTCCTCTTTAGCCGGGGTTTCGTTGGCCCAGATCAGCGCGCGCTGAGTGATGACGGGGCCGATCACTTCCAGCAGCAGCGTCATTGCCGCCAGCGCGGCCAGTTCGTCGACCAGCACGATACCCATGTATTTAGTCTGCTCCAGCAGCAGGATGACAAACACCGACATCGGCGACAGCGCGATGCCGGTCAACAGTCCCTTGCGCCACGAAATGCCGCTCACCTTGGCGAATGCCGCCACCGCGCCGGCCTTGACCACAAAGCGCGCCAGCAGCAGCACCAGGCCGAGGCCCGCGCCGTCGACCACGCGCTCCCATTCCAGCGTGGAGACGGCGAACACGAACAGCAGCACCGTCAGCAGTTCGCCGATGCCGCCGAAATTGCGCTCGGTGCGGCTGAAGGCCACGCGGCTGTGGCGCGCGGCCAGGCCGAAGGTCAGCGTCGCCAGCACCGGCGAGACGTCGAAGGCATGCGCCATCGCCACCAGCAGGATCACGCCCAGCGCGAAAGCGATGGTGCCGTCCTGCGCCAGCGCGCCGAGACGGCGCAGCACGGCGGGCACCAGGAAGCCGAACACCGCGCCCAGCGCGGCCGACACCAGCAGCTCGATCAGGCTGTGCGACACGGCCTGCGTCAGGCTGCCGGAAGTCTGGAACACCCAGAAGCCGACCACCACCTTAAACACGAACACCGCCAGCACGCAGTTGATCGCGACCAGGTGCAGCACGCGCTCGGTCACCTGCCCCGAGCTGTCCTCTTCGTTAATCACGCGCAGCACGCCGGCCGGCGAGGTCGACATCGCCAGCGACGCCAGCAGCAATGAGGTCAGCGGCGGCATGCCGGTCAGGTGCGAGATCAGGTAGACCGCGCCGAACGTGGCGGCCGATTCGGCCAGGCCACTGACGGCGATCCATGGATTGATGCGCAGCCAGTGCAGGTTGATGCGATAGCCGAATTCAAACAGGATAAGTCCAAAGGCCAGGTTGGCCAGCAATGTCACCGTGCTCGATGCGCCGCTGCTCAACGCGGCGGGAAACGCCTGCGCCAGCAAAAAGCCAACCAGCCCGTAAACGCTGATGCGGGGCAGACGGGTCCAACGGTGCAGGAATTCACCTGTCAGCCAGGCCACCGCGATCGCTAATGGCCAGCCTAGTTCGGTCATGATGACCTGAATATCCGGCATGTACTTCTCCTTTTTAAAGATACTTGTACAATTCTGAACAATTACCGGCGCTGTCACTGTGCGCTAAGGAACATAAGGAACCAACATGCTCGAATTAATCAGTGAACACGCTTGTTTTGGCGGCGTGCAGCGCTTCTATCGCCATGCATCGCGCGAGATCGGCCTGCCGATGCGCTTCGCCGTTTTCATTCCGGTCGAGGCGGCGGAACGCCGCGTGCCGGCGCTGTTCTACCTGGCCGGCCTGACCTGCAACGAAGAGACTTTCATGATCAAGGGCGGCGCACAGCGCGCCGCGGCGGAAGCGGGACTGATACTGATCGCGCCGGACACCAGCCCGCGCGGCGCTGGCGTCGACGGCGAAACGGACAACTGGGATCTCGGCGTCGGCGCCGGCTTCTACCTGGACGCGACGCAGGAGCCGTGGTCCGCGCACTATCGCATGGACAGCTACCTCCACGAACTGCGCGAACTAGTGGTGAGCGAACTGCCGGTCGATGGAGAACGCATCGGCATCTTCGGCCATTCGATGGGCGGCCACGGCGCGCTGACGCTGGCGCTCAAGCGGCCGGACGTGTTCCGCTCCGTCTCGGCGTTTGCGCCGATCGCGGCGCCATCGATGTGCCCGTGGGGGAAGAAGGCCTTCAGCGCCTACCTGGGCGAGGACACGGCGGCGTGGGAAC
The DNA here is from genome assembly GCF_964254095.1 of Duganella sp. LjRoot269. Taxonomy (NCBI): domain Bacteria; kingdom Pseudomonadati; phylum Pseudomonadota; class Betaproteobacteria; order Burkholderiales; family Oxalobacteraceae; genus Duganella; species Duganella sp. LjRoot269. The sequence continues at coordinate 4,662,126 of NZ_CAXUSL020000001.1, forward strand.
AGCACGACGCCAGCCTGCTGATGGCGCGCCTGCAGACGCCCTTCCCGGCCGGCATACTGATCGACCAGGGACTGGGGGATAAATTCCTGGCCGAGCAGCTGTATCCGGAAGTGTTCGAGGCGGCCTGCCGCAACGCCGCGCAGCCGCTGGAACTGCGGCGGCATGCGCGTTACGATCACGGCTACTACTTCATCTCGACGTTCATGGAAGACCACATCCGCTTCCATGCGCGCTGTCTCGCCGCGCTATAGCTACAGTTTGATCTCCGTGCCGAGGCGCTGCAGGAACTGCCCCAGCCACGCGGGATGCGCGGGCCAGGCCGGCGCGGTGACGAAGATGCCGTCGGTGACCGCCTGGTCGACCGCGATGTCGGCATAGTTCGCGCCGGCCAGCTTGACCTCCGGCGAGCACGCGGGATACGCGGAAATCGTCTTGCCGCGTATGACGTCGGCCGCCGCCAGCACCTGCGCGCCGTGGCATACGGCGGCAATCGGCTTCGACGCCGCAGCAAACTGCTGAACGATTTCAATCACGCGCGGATTGAGCCGCAGGTATTCCGGCGCCCTTCCCCCGGCGATCATCAGCGCATCGTACTGGGCCACGTCGACGTCGGCGAATGCGGCGTTCAGCGCGAACAGGTGGCCGGGTTTTTCAGTATAGGTCTGGTCGCCTTCAAAGTCGTGGATGGCGGTCTTGATGGTGTCGCCGGCGTCCTTGCCGGGACAGACGGCATGCACCGTATGCCCGACCATCTGCAGCGCCTGGAACGGCACCATGGTCTCGTAATCTTCCGCAAAGTCGCCCGTCAAAAACAGTATTTTCTTAGCTGCCACGGTATATCCTTTCGAAAAACAAGCGTAAAAAAACGGAGGGCCGCGACGTCGCCGTCACGGCCCTCCGATACTACCCTTGTTCGCGCTGACGCGCTTTGCGCCCGTCGTGCTTATGCCCTGAGATTACGCGGCGGCGTTGCCCAGCACGGTGCGGATGGTGCCGGCCAGGTCCTCGGCCGAGAACTTGGCCACGTACGCATCCGCGCCCACGCCCTTGACGTGGTCTTCGTTGGTCTTGCCCGTCAGCGAAGAGTGGATCACCACGGGGATCTTGGAGAAACGCGCATCCTGCTTGATCAGCCGGGTCAGCGTGAAGCCGTCCATTTCCGGCATTTCCAGGTCGGTCAGCACCATGGCCACGCGGTCGCTGATCGGCACGCCTTCGGCCTTGGCGCCGTCGGAGATGTGCTGCAGGCGGTCCCACGCTTCCTTGCCGGACTTGGTCATGATGAAGTGCACGCCCATCGCTTCCAGACCCTTTTCGATCAGGTTGCGCGCGACCACCGAATCGTCGGCCGCCAGGATCACGGCGCCGGCCTTCAGCAGCACTTTCGGCCCGATGGTTTCAGGATCGACGTCCTTGCCTTCCGGCGGCACCAGCTCGCGCAGGATGGTTTCCACGTCCAGCACTTGCGCCAGGCGGGTGTTCTGCACGTCGCCGTCGACACGGGCGATACTCGTGACCTTGCCGCCCGCGGTACCTTCGGCGGTCAGCACCTGGCTCCAGTCCAGGCGGACGATTTCTTCCACCGATTCCACCGCAAACGCTTGCGTGGTGCGGGCGAACTCGGTGACCAGCATGATGTTCAGACCAGTTTTTGGGGTCACACCGACGATGCCTGGCAAATCGAGCACCGTGATGATTTGTCCGCGAAGATTGACGACGCCCAGCATGTGCGGCGCGGATCCGGCCACTGCGGTGACTTCCGGCATCGCGACGATTTCGCGGATTTTGAAGACGTTAATACCGAACAACTCGGAATGTTCGCCGTTGGCGTCGCCGCCCAGGCGGAACAGTAGCAGTTCGAATTTATTGGAGTTGGTCAGATTACTGCGCTCATCAACTTCCTGCTGAACTGATTTCATAGATTTCGTCTCCGTCGGTGGTAGCTTCCATAGCGTTTCAAGTATAACGTTTGCACTAGACATACGTCACTTTTTGACGGCGGCGATCTTGATTTAAAGCACCGCATACAACAAAAAAGGAAGCCCGCAGGCTTCCTTTTGATTTGCTACCGAATTCTGGAGCGGGAGAAGAGTCTCGAACTCTCGACCTCAACCTTGGCAAGGTTGCGCTCTACCAACTGAGCTACTCCCGCAGAGGCAAGAATTATGACAGAAAGATTTCCGTTTTACTAGTGCATATCGCCAACTTTTTGCAAAATGGCCGATAGTGTAAGCTTGCCATCGTTTACTTGATTTAGGACAGGAATGGATTCTATCGAAGTCGTGCTGATCATGCTGCTGGCGGTGGTGGCGAGCGCCTACCTGACCCGTTTGCTGCCGCGCGCGGTGCCGCTGCCTATCGTGCAGATCGCCCTCGGCGCGCTGATCGCCGCCAAGTCGACCCGTGGCGTGGACCTGGAGCCGGACCTGTTCTTCCTGGTCTTCCTGCCGCCGCTGCTGTTCCTGGACGGCTGGCGCATCCCCAAGAGCGGCCTGCTGCGCGACAAGGGCACCATCCTCGAACTGGCATTGGGGCTGGTGATCTTCACCGTCATCGGCGCCGGCTTCCTGATCCACTGGCTGATCCCGGCCATGCCGCTGCCGGTGGCTTTCGCGCTGGCCGCCATCATCTCGCCGACCGATCCGGTCGCCGTCAGCTCGATCGCCGCCACCACGCCCATCCCCAAGCGCCTGATGCACATCCTGGAGGGCGAATCGCTGCTGAACGACGCCAGCGGCCTGGTGTGCTTCCGCTTCGCCGTGGCCGCCGCGCTGACCGGCGCGTTCTCGGTCGGCACCGCCGCTCTCACCTTCGTCTGGCTGGTGGTGGCCGGCATCGCCGCCGGCGTCGGCGTGACGTGGGTGGTTACCTGGGTGCAGCGCTGGCTGACCCGCCATTTCGGCGAACCGGTCGGCTCGCCCATCCTGGTCAACCTGCTGCTGCCGTTCGGCGCCTACCTGGTGGCGGAGCGTCTGCACGCTTCCGGCATCCTGGCGGCGGTGGCGGCCGGCATCACCATGAGCTACGTGGAACTGAGCGGCCACGCGCTGGCCAACACCCGCATCCAGCGCTCCGCTGTGTGGGACACGGTGCAGTTCGCGCTGAACGGCATCATGTTCGTGCTGCTGGGCGAGCAGTTGCCGGACGTGTTCAAGGGCGCCAGCGCGTCGATCGAGGAAAGCGGCCACCTGAATCCGTGGTGGCTGGCGGTGTATGCCGTCGCCATCAACGTCGGCCTGCTGGTGATGCGCATGCTGTGGGTATGGGCCTCGCTGCGGCTGACCATCTACAAGCAGAAGATGCGCCACCAGCCGCGCATGAAGATCAAGCTGCGGCTGCTGCTGGCCACCACGCTGGCCGGCGCGCGCGGCGCGATCACGCTGGCGGGCGTGCTGACGTTGCCGCTGACGATGCCGGACGGCTCTCCCTTTCCGGCCCGCGCGCTGACCATTTTCCTGGCCTGTTCGGTGATCCTGGTGTCGCTGCTGGTCGCCAGCCTTGGCTTGCCGCGCCTGCTGGGCGGCATGACCTTCCCGGCCGAACCCGAGGAACAGCAGGAAGAAGACCTGGCGCGGCGCGAAGCGGCCAACGCCGCCATCGCCGCCATCGAGCACACGCAGGTCGCCCTGATGGAGGCAGAGACCTGCATCGATCCGGAAGCCTATCCCGAAGCGGCGGCGCGGGTGATCGCCTTCTATGAACACAAGCTGAAGGAAGTCGATCCGGAAAACGACGCCGCCTGGCGCAAGACCGACCACGCCGAAAAGGAACTGCGGCTGGCCGCGCTGGAGGCAGAGCGCCACACCGTGTGGGAACTGGCGCGGCACGACCGCATCTCCGACGAAATCTCGCGCAAGCTGGTGCGGGAAATCGATTTGATGGAAGCGCGCTACCGCTAGGCCCATACCCCATATCGCCATGCTGCCAAAACGCACCCAAATCACCATCGCCGTCGCCTGGATCTTGTTCTGGGTGCTGATGAATACCACCGCCGTGCAGGAATACCTGCGCGACCATCACCACGAGGTGTGGAAGCCGATCGTGTGGGAATCGTCGTCGGCGCTGACCGGCACCATGCTGCTGCTGTTGCAGCGCCACTTCACCCGCAAGTACGACTACCTGCTGCATGCGCCGGTGCGCTGGTTCGCGCGCCAGCTGGCGTGGCTGCCGATCTACTGGGTGGTGTTCGTGCCGGTGGCCTTCGGCATCCGCCACGCGGTATATGCGATGGCCGGGCAAACCTACACGCACATGCCGTGGCCGCAGACCTTTCTGTACGAAGACATCAAGATGACGGTGTACTTCAGCATCTTCACCACCATCATGTTCGGCGTGCTGTCCTATCACGCCATGCAGAACGAAAAGCTGCGCGTCGAACGCGCCAACGCGGCGATGCGCGAAGCCCAGCTGCTGACGCTCACGCAGCAGATGCAGCCGCACTTCCTGTTCAATGCCCTCAATACGATATCGTCGCTGATGCACAGCGACGTGATGCGCGCCGACGCCATGCTGATCCAGCTGGCCGACGTGCTGCGCACCACGCTCGACGTCAGTGGCAAGCCCAGCGTGCCGCTGGAAGTGGAGCTGCGCCTGCTGCGCGGCTATGCGGCGTTGATGGCGGAACGGTTTTCCGACCGCGTGCACATCGCCTGGCACATCGACGACGCGCTGCTGGGCTGTCAGGTCCCGGTGATGAGCATGCAGCCGCTACTGGAGAATATCTTCAAGCACACCGTCGAAAAACATCGCCAGGCGACGTCCATCGCGATTTCCGCCAGCCGCGAACAGGATGCCATGGTGCTGCGGCTGGAAGACGACGGCGGCATGCTGCCTGCCGACGGCGCATCGGCCTCCGGAGGCATCGGCGTGCGCAACCTGCGGGAGCGCTTGTCCACGCTGTACGGCGCCGGCGCTTCCTTCGATCTGATCCAACTGTCGCCCGCCGGTGTGCGGGCAGAAATGCGGCTGCCATGCGTATCCTGATCGTCGACGACGAGCGCCCCGCACGCGACAAGATGCGGCGCCTGCTGGAACAGGAGCCCGGCATCACCGCCATCGAGGAAGCGCGCGACGGCGTCGAAGCGCTTGAGCGCCTGCCTGCCTTCGCGCCCGACGTGCTGCTGCTGGACATCCAGATGCCCGAAGTCAGCGGCCTGGACGTCGCCGCCTCGCTGCCGTCACCGGCGCCGCTGGTGGTGTTCGTCACCGCCTACGACCAGTATGCGATCCAGGCCTTCGACGCCAACGCCGTCGACTACCTGCTCAAGCCCTACGACCAGCAGCGCCTGCAACGCGCGCTGCAGCGCGTGCGCGAACGGCTGGCGCATCCCCAGAACACGCCGGCCGTGCATCCGCTGCCCGCCATCAGCCAGTTGCTGATCCCCGAGCGCGGCGGCACGCGCATCGTCAAGGTCGAGCAGATCCAGTGGATAGAAACGGCCGACAACTACGTCGTGCTGCATACCGCCGACGCCCAGCCGCTGATGCGCCAGACGCTGGCCGGCCTGGTCGACAAGCTCGGCCCGCGCTTCCAGCGCTGCCATCGCCGCGCGGCGGTGCAGCTGGACTGGATCGCCGGCGTGCAAAACCTCGACAAGGGCGACAGCGAACTGGTGCTGCGCAGCGGCGCGCGCGTGCCCTGTTCGCGCCAGTACCGCGCCGAAGTCATGGATCGTTTGCAGGCTCCGCAATCGCCCATCCGTGCGCCGGAGCGACCGCCATCCTGCTAGGCTTTTCGGCAGCAAAGGGCCGGCCTGCGCCCGGACAGCAGGCGCCGTCTACATCGATCAGGAGCAATGACATGCACAGTCTTCAAAAGATCACCCCCTTCCTGTGGTTCTCCGGCCAGGCGGAAGAAGCGGCCGAATATTACGTCGGCATTTTCCGCAACTCGAAGATCTGTCACATCGCCCGCTACACCGAGGCCGGCAAGGAGCAGCACGGCCAGCCGCCCGGCAGCGCGATGACCGTCGCGCTGGAACTGGACGGCCAGAAGTTCACGCTGCTGAATGGCGGTCCGGTGTTCCAGTTCACGCCGGCGGTGTCGTTCGTCGTCAATTGCGAAAGCCAGGAGGAGATCGACCATTTCTGGGACCGCCTGTCGGAAGGCGGCGCGCCCGAAGCCCAGCAATGCGGCTGGCTGGCCGATAAATTCGGCCTGTCCTGGCAGGTTGTGCCGACGGCGCTGCCGACCATGCTGATGGACCCGGACGCCGAAAAAGCCGGCCGCGTGATGAGCGCTTTGATGACGATGAAAAAGCTCGACCTCGCGGCCTTGAAGAAAGCTTACGCCGCTGCCTGACCTGCTTATTGCAAACCCCTGCAAGCCCCTGCCCGGCCCGATTCGCCCCATCCGGCTCCCATTTCGCCCCATGATGCTGGACCCTGGAGGCGGGTGTGGCTAATCTGGCTACATTAAAAAGGAGCTTGCAATGAATAATCAACGCCTCTACTTCCTCGACTGGATCCGCATCTTCGCCTTCTTCGTGCTGATTTTTTATCACACCGGGATGTACTACGTGACGTGGGACTGGCACGTCAAAAGCCCCTACGCCAGCGACGCCATCGAGCCGCTGATGCTGTTATCCTCGCCGTGGCGCCTCGGCTTGCTGTTCATGATCTCCGGCGTCGCCACCGCCTTCATGCTGAAGAAGGTCCGCGTCGGCGCGCTGCTCAAGCAGCGCAGCTGGCGCCTGCTGGTGCCGCTGGTGTTCGGCATGCTGGTCATCGTGCCGCCGCAGTCGTACTTTGAAGTGGTGGAAAAGCTGAACTACGCCGGCAGCTACCTGAATTTCATGCGCCTGTATATCCAGGGCTACCACGGCTTCTGCAAGGATGGCCACTGCCTCGACCTGCCGACCTGGAACCACCTGTGGTTCGTCGTCTACCTGTGGGCCTACACGATGGTGATCGGCGCGATCGCCGTGCTGGCCGGCGCCGCGCGCCTGCAATCATGGTCCGACAAGCTGGGCCGCCTGCTGAACGGCTGGAAAATCATCGTGCTGCCGGTGCTGGTGCTGTTCATCGTCCGCTATGCGCTGGTCGAAAGCTTCCCGGCCACCCACGCCCTGGTCAACGACTGGTACAACCACGCCCACTACTTCTTCCTGTTCATGATGGGCGCCATGCTGGCGATGCAAAACGGCTTCTGGGCCAACGTCGACAAGCTGCGCTGGACCAGCCTGGCGCTGTGGCTGGGCAGCTGGGCGGTGGTGACCTGCCTGCACCTGATGCCTGAATCGATGGGTGACCTGCCGCTCGTCGCGCAACTGAAGCCGGTATGGCGCTTGGTCTTCTGCATCGGCCAGTGGGCGCCGATCATGGCTATCTGCGGCTTCGGCCATCGCCACCTGGCCTTCGACAGCGCCAAGCGCCGCTACCTGACCGAAGCCGTGTTCCCGGTCTACATCCTGCACCAGACGCTGATCGTCGGCATGGCGCACACGCTCAAGCCGGTGAAGATGGCGCCCGGCGTTGAAGGCGCGGTGCTGATCGTGCTGACCTTTGTCCTCAGCTTCGGCATATTCGAAGTGGTCCGCCGCGTCGCCGTACTGCGCCCGCTGTTCGGATTGGGGAAGGCCCCGCGCACCTCCGTATCGATGTCGCCTGCCCTGGAGGGCGCTCAACAACCTATGCCATACGGCCTAAACAACGGATAATAGCGCCCAGATCATTTTGCGCACAGTTTAGGATTACCCCATGGAAATTAAGGTCAACTTTCTCGACAAGCTACGTCTCGAAGCCAAGTTCGATGATTTTACGGTGGTCGCCGACCAGCCCATCCGCTATAAGGGCGATGGCTCGGCGCCCGGTCCGTTCGATTATTTTTTGGCGTCATCGGCCTTGTGCGCGGCTTACTTCGTGAAGTTGTATTGTGTAACTCGCAATATTCCAACCGAAAATATCCGCCTGTCGCAGAATAATATTGTTGATCCGGAAAACCGTTACCAGCAGATTTTCAAGATCCAGGTCGAGCTGCCGGAGGATATCTCCGCCAAGGACCGTCAGGGCATCCTGCGCTCCATCGACCGCTGCACAGTGAAAAAAGTGGTGCAGGCCGGCCCCGAGTTCGTGATTGAAGAGGTAGCGAATCTGGATGCCGACGCCCAGGCGTTGCTGACGCTGAATCCGGATTCCGATGCGAGCACCTATATTCCGGGCAAGGATCTGCCGCTGGAACAAACCATCGCCAATATGTCGGGCGTGTTGGCGCGCCTGGGCATCAAGATCGAAATCGCTTCGTGGCGCAACATTGTTCCCAATGTGTGGTCGCTGCACATCCGCGACGCGCACTCGCCGATGTGCTTCACCAACGGCAAGGGCGCGACCAAGGAAAGCGCTTTGGCGTCGGCGCTGGGCGAGTATATCGAGCGACTGAATAACAACCACTTCTACGCGGGTGCGTTTTGGGGCGAGGACATCGCCAACGCCGATTTCGTCCACTACCCGAACGAGCGCTGGTTCAAGCCTGGCCGCAAAGACGCGCTGCCGCCTGAAATCCTCGATGAATACTGCCGGAAGATTTACGATCCCGACGGCGAGCTGCGTGGTTCGCACCTGATCGACACCAACTCCGGCAATGTGAAGCGCGGCATCTGTTCGTTGCCGTATGTGCGGCAGTCGGACGGTGAGGTGGTCTACTTCCCGTCCAACCTGATCGAGAATCTCTACGTCAGCAACGGCATGAGTGCCGGTAACACGCTGGCCGAAGCGCAGGTTCAATGCCTGTCGGAGATTTTCGAACGCGCGGTCAAGCGCGAAATTATTGAAGGCGAAATCGCCTTGCCGGATGTGCCGCAGGAAGTGCTGGCGAAATACCCCGGCATCCTGGCCGGTATCCAGGGCCTGGAAGAGCAAGGCTTTCCGGTGCTGGTGAAGGATGCGTCGCTGGGCGGCGTGTACCCGTTGATGTGCGTGACCTTGATGAACCCGCGTACCGGCGGCGTGTTTGCCTCGTTCGGCGCGCACCCAAGCCTGGAGGTGGCGCTGGAACGCAGCCTGACGGAATTGCTGCAGGGCCGCAGCTTTGAAGGCCTGAACGATTTGCCTCGGCCTACCTTCGCCAGCAACGCCGTGACCGAGCCGAACAACTTTGTCGAACACTTCATCGATTCCAGCGGCATCGTGTCGTGGCGCTTCTTCAGCGCCAAGGCCGATTACGATTTTGTCGAATGGGATTTCTCCGGCCACGGCGAGAACTCCAACGCCGAGGAAGCCGCGACCTTGTTCGGCATTCTGAAGGACATGGGCAAGGAAGCGTACATGGCGGTGTATGACGATCTGGGCGCCACCGCCTGCCGCATCCTGGTGCCGGGTTATTCGGAAGTCTATCCGGTGGACGATCTGGTCTGGGATAACACCAACAAGGCGCTGCTGTTCCGCGCCGATATCCTGAACTTGCACCGCCTGGACGATGCCAGCCTGGAGGCGCTGCTTGATCGTTTGGAGAACAACGAGCTGGATGACTACGGCGACATCGCCACATTGATCGGCGTCGAATTTGACGAGAATACGGACTGGGGCCAGCTGACGGTGCTGGAGTTGAAGTTGCTGATACATCTCGCCCTGCAGCAGTTTGAAGAGGCGCAGGAACTGGTCGAGGCCTTCCTCCAGTACAACGACAACACGGCCGAGCGCAGATTGTTTTATCAGGCCTTGAATGTGGTGCTGGAGGTCGAGCTGGACGACGAGCTGGAACTGGACGACTACGAGGTCAATTTCCGCCGGATGTATGGCAACCCTCGGATGGACGCGGTGATGGGCTCTGTGGACGGCAGCGTGCGCTTCTTTGGCTTGACGCCAACCAGCATCAAGCTGGAGGGGCTCGACCGGCATGAGCGCCTGATCGACAGCTACAAAAAGCTGCACGCGGCGCGGGCCAAGGCAGCGGCCACCTCCAGCTAGGGTCGGATCACTTCACAAACGTCAGCGTATGCTGCGCCGGTCCGGGCAGCAGAGGCGTCTCACGCCCGCTGACCCAGTCGCCGCGGCCATCAAGGAAGTATGGCGACAATGGATGGCCGCTCTGCCCTCCGGGCATATTGAATATCCCCTGTTCCTCGTGGCCCGGCGACACCGTCAGCCGTTCCGACTGGCCGAACGACGGCCCCGAGACGCGCGGCATGTGCTGGTCGCCCGGCAGCATGTCCGGCGCTACCTTCAGGTACTTGCCCAGCACCGGCACCACCGCCGCGAATGGATGCGCACTGGCCGCCGTGTTGCGCTGGCCCCAGGTCGCGGCCGACAGCGGCTGGCCGTCCTTGGTCAGGTTGCCGATCGCGCGGTCCAGCGCGGCGAGCTGCAAGGCTTGCCAGTTGGCGTACTGCGGCGGCAGCCAGCCCGCCGGCTGCTGGTCCAGCAAGCGCGCCAGCACCACCGGCCAGCGCGACGTCACCGACGCCATGTTGGCCTTCGCATCGATCCTGGCCATTTCCTCGTTGGCGCTTTCGAACAGGATGTCGTGCAGCGCGTACATGTAGGCGCGCGTGATGCGGTAGCCGACCGAATCCACGCTGGCCCTGCCGCTCCAGCTGTCCTTCAGCAGCTTCAGCGCTTCGATGCGCTTCGGATGCCCGTCCACGGCCTTGGCGTCCAGCGCCGCGATGGCGCGCTCGTGCCATGCCGTCAGGAACACGGCGCGGTCGTCCAGCGTGATCGCGTAGGCTTTTTTCACATCGGTTTTGGCGCCCAGCGCGGTCAGGTCGTCGCGGACCTGGTGCGTGCGCGCGCCAAGATCGAAGCCGCCGTCGCCCAGCAGTTCCGCGCCGGCGTTCGCCAACTGTCGGCTGTTGGCCGTGGCCAGCTGGCCGCCGGCGGGATTGACGATTTTCGGATATTCCTCCGGCGTCAGCCAGCCGGTCCACACGCCGGCCTGGTCGTCCGCGCTCAGCGGATAGGTGGCCGCCACACCGGCCGGTGCGCGGCGCGGCAGCGGGCCGGCGATGGTCCAACCGATATTGCCCTTGTCGTCGCCGGCGACGAAGTTCTGCGCCGGGATGCCCATCGTCGGCGCGATCGCCAGCGCCTGGTCCAGTGTATCGGCAAACTCCAGCTTGCGCGCATTGAGGTTGACGGCTGCCGTCGTGTGGGCCACCCAGTGGATCGCGTAGCTGCGGCCCATCGCCACGCGGATCGGACCGAGCGAGGTTTCGCGCACCGCCAGCGTTTGCGCCGGCGCGCCTTTGATGAGTATCGTTTCATTGTGCACCGCCGGCGTTTCCCAGCCGGCCTGCGTGCGCACCTGGCCGGGCTTGGCGGCATCGGTATCTAGCGCGATCAGGTCCAGGTAGTCGCCGTAGCTGTTGGTGAAGCCCCAGGCCACGTGGCCATTGCTGCCGACCACCACCGCCGGCGTGCCGGGCAGCGTGACCCCGACGATGCGGCGCTGGCCGCCCTTCCCGTCCGGGAACTGCAGCGCGGCGCGGTACCAGATCGCCGGCAGCTGGATGCCGAGGTGCATATCGTCCGAGACGATGGCCGCGCCGCTGTCGCTGCGGCTGCCCGCCACCGCCCAGTTGTTGCTGCCCACCGTGTTGAGGAATTCGGCCGCCGCCACTTTCGGATCGGTCAGCGTCTGCGCGCCGGACGCTTTCGGCATACCCCACCAGGCAGGCGCCGCCGCCGGTATCGCGACTTCGCCGGCGGCGATGGACTGCGCGTCGAGCGGCGCATCCCACTGCGTGGACTCGGGCGCCAGGAAGGCGCGCTGCTCTTCGGTGGCGTGGTCCTTGAACCAGCCGCGCGCCAGTTCACGCGGCTCCTGGCCGCCTTGCAGGTCGAAGTACATGGCCCAGATAACCAGCAGCGAGTCGGCGGCGGACCAGGCGCGCGGCGGCAAGCCTATCAGCGCATACTCGAACGGTTTGGCGCTCAAGGCGCCCAGGCCGGCATTGACGCCCGCCGTGTAACGCTCCAGCAACGCAAGATCGGCGGCCGGCATGGTCTTCAGCGCCAGCTCGGCGCGGGCGCGGAAGCGGTGCAGGCGGTGGGATTTATCGAGCGGCAGCGCGCGCTCGCCGAACAGTTCGGACAATTCGCCGGCCGACACGCGGCGCAGCAGATCCATCTGGAAGTAGCGCTCCTGCGCGTGCACGAAGCCGGTGGCATAGACCACATCGAGCCGGCTGCCGCCGCTGATCAATGGAACGCCGTGCTCGTCGCGCGCCACGCTGACCGTGGTTTCCAGGCCGGCGGCTTGCCGCGTCCCGTCGAGCTGCGCCAGGCTGCCGCGCAAATACAGCCAGGCCGCCGCAGCGGCCAGCACCAGCAATCCCACCGCGGCCAACAAGACACGCCCGGACCATACCGCCAGCCTGTTCTTTTGCATAGCATCCCCGTTATTCGTAGAAGTATCGGGATAGTGCCAGAGAACCGGCTTTGCAGTCCACTGTCTAGAGCTCAAGCTCCCAGGTCTCGTTGACCATGTCCTGGCCGAAGGCATGCACCGGCTCCTCGCCCACCAGCACGTAGCCTTTGTTACGGTAGATCTGGCGCGCCTCTTTTTGCTGGTCGGTGGTCCACAGCCGCATCCTGCGGTAGCCGGCGGCGCGCGCGAAGCGGTGGCACTCGTCCACCAGCCGCGATCCCAGGCCGTAGCCGCGCGCCTGCTCGTCCACCAGCAACAGCCGCAGCTTGGCCACGCCTTCCTCGCCGCTGCGCACCAGCGCGATCGAACCGACCGGCTGGCCGCCCATCTCGGCGATCCAGCAGTGCTCCAGCGCCGGATCGAAGTTGCGTTCGAAGTCCTCGCAAATCTGGCCGACCAGCGTGCCGAAGCTGGCGTCCCAGCCCTGCTCCGCCGTGTACATCTCGCCGTGGCGACGCGTGATCCACGCCATGTCGCCAGGCCGGTGGGCACGCAGCACGAAGGGCTGGGCGTACTTCATGCCGCCACCTGAATCGAGCACCTGCTGGATGGTGCGCATCGCGTCGAGCATGCGCAGCTGGTCGGATTCGTCGAAGCGGCCAAGCAGGTCGCCCACCTCCTCGCGCGAGCGGCGGTCGAACGGCTCGAACACGGCATGGCCATGCCCGGTCATGTGCAGCAGCTTGGTGCGGCCGTCGGTGGCCGACGGCACCTTGGCCACCATGCCGGCGGCCTCGAACTTGGCCAGGATGCGGCTCAGGTAACCGCGATCCAGTCCCAGGTCTCGGCCCAGCGTGGCGGCGGGCTGGTCGCCGTGATGCGCCAGTTCATACAGCACGCGCATCTCGGTCAGCGTGTATTCGCTGTGCAGCAGGCCTTCGCGCAGCACGCCGATCTGGCGCGTGAAAAAACGGTTGAAGGAACGGACCGCGGCAACGCGGTCGTCGAAAGCAGGGACAGCCATTGCAAACTCCGACTAGGAAAGTCCAGCCATTTTGCAATATATAGTTGACTGAGTCAACAACATCATGCCTGCGAGGTTAGGCAACGCACAGAATCCGGCCGCGCGCGGGCATAGGATGGTCTTCTCCCTGAAAGGAACCGCCATGGAATCAGCTCCCGACATGCAGGACTGCATAGACGCCTGCGCCAACTGCCACCAGGCCTGCCTGCAGACCGCACTCACCCACTGCCTGCAAGTAGGCGGACGCCACGTCGAGCCGGAGCACTTCCGGCTGATGATGGATTGCGCCAGCATCTGCGAGTCCTGCGCCAACCTTCAATTGAGCGGATCGCCGTACGCGCCGCGCCTGTGCGCGCTGTGCGCGGACATCTGCCATGCCTGCGCACTGAGCTGCCTGGAACTGGACGGCATGGAGGAATGCGCCCGCGCCTGCGAAGCCTGCGAGCACACCTGCCACAAGATGATGGCTTAGTAGAGTTCCTTGGCCACTTCGCGCACAGCCTTCAGCAGCAGTTCCGCGCCCGGCGACATGATGTGGCCATCCACCGTGACGATGCCGTAGGCATCCATGCGGCACGGCAGTTCGATCGGCAGGATGTTGAGCACATTCTGCGACTCATAATATTTGGCGACCGCGATCGGCATGACGTTGAGCGCGTCCGTCTGCTGCAGCAGCGGTTTAATCAGCAGCACGGCCGTGGTGTCGACCACGTTGACCGGCACTTCGAGGCCGGCGCGGCGGAACATCAGCTCGCAGCGCGCACGCAGGATGCTGCCTTGCGGCGGCAGTATCCACGGCTGGTTGGCGATGTCGCGCAGCGTCAGGTTGCGCGCCTTCAGCAGCGGATGGCCGGGCCTCACCACGGCGCACGCCGGCTCGTCGCCCAGTTCTTCGTAGCTCAGGCCCTCGGCGCTCTGCCGTTCGGGAATGCGGCCGATCATGAAATCCAGCCGCCCGCGCTGCAGCTGCTCCAGCAGGATGTTGGACTGTTCCATCTCGACGCCGATGCGCAGCTTGGGCGCCTGCTGCTTGGTCTTGGTGATCGCCTGCGGCAGCAGCGCGATCCCCGGCGTCATGATGGTGCCGATGTCCACCTGTCCGCTCAAGCCGGCCTTGATGGCGACGATGTCCTCATGCGCCAGCGAGAGGCTGGTCAACGCCATGCGCGCGTGGCGTATCATCGTCTCGCCGTAGATGGTCGGCTCCATGCCGCGCGGCAGGCGCTCGAACAGCTGCACGCCAAGCATCTCCTCCAGGTCCTTGAGCTGCTTGGACGCGGCGGGCTGGGTCATGTGCAGCTCTTCGGCGGCGCGGTGGATATTGCGTTGTTCGTCGAGCGCGATCAGCAGCAGCAGCTGGCGCGTTTTGAGGCGCGCGCGCAAGAACCAGTTCGGGTTAGTTTCCATGGAAAAATGATATCACAATCAGTATTGAGAAGAACAGGATACCGACTGTTTAGTTATCACTTGCATGCCGGGCTGGGGTTGGCGGCCGGGCCTTCCGCGGTCTGCTTGATGAACGGGATAGTGCCATCGGCGTTGTATGCAAACTCCTCCACCGCCACCGAACGGCGGTACTCGCCACCGCCGGGCAGCTTGGCGTTGTGATAGAAGATGTAGGACTTGCCGTTGAAGTCGATGATGGCCTGGTGGATGGTCTTGACCTTGGCGTTCTTCGACATGATCGTGCCGCGGTACTGCCATGGGCCGGTGGCGCTGGGCCCCGTCATGTACGCCGTCTCCTCGGGGAAGTTGCGCGAATAGGATAAATAGTATGTGCCGTTATGCTTGTGCAGGTAGGACGCCTCGGTGAACATGTCCATGCCGACGGTCTGGATCGGGCCGTCCAACTCGGTCATGTTCGGCTTCAGCTTCGCATACTTCAGCACCGTGTTGCCCCAGTAGAGATAAGCCTGGCCGTCGTCGTCCTGGAAGATGGCCGGGTCGATGTCGTCCCAGGTGATCGCCGTTTGCCGCGTCATGTCGTTGGTGACCAGTGCCGAGCCGCGCGCGTCGACGAAGGGACCGGTGGGGCTGTCGGAAACGGCGACGCCGATGGCAAAGCCCGGTATCGTCGCGTGATCTACCGTCGAATAGAAATAGTATTTGCCGTCGCGCTTGGTGACGTCGGCCGCCCAGGCCTGGCCCTTGGCCCACTTGAAGGTCGAGGCCTGCAGCGGCGAGCCGCGGTCGGTCCAGTTCTTCATGTCGCAGCTGCTGTAGACGCGCCATTCCTTCATCAAGTAGTCGCGGCCTTTTGACGCGGCCTCGTCATGGCCGACGTACAGGTAGACGGTGCCGTTGTCCACGTAGGCCGACGGATCGGCGGTGAACAGCTTGGGGAACAATGGATTGGCCGCCTGCGCACCGGCCGCCGTCAATAAGGCGGCGGCACCAGCAGCAACGGCGGCGCGTTTGATCATATTCCTCATGGCTATCTCCGGTATTATTTTTTTGATGCGGCGCCCATCGCCATCAGGCGCTGCACGACGCAGAATACGAACAGCAGGCCGCCGATGACGATCTTGGTCCACCACGAGCTGAGCGTGCCGTCGAAGGCGATCAGCGTCTGGATGGTGCCCAGTACCAGCACGCCGGACAGCGAACCGGCCACGTAGCCGTATCCGCCGCTCAGCAGCGTGCCGCCGATGACCACGGCGGCGATGGCATCGAGTTCCGTGCCCTGCGCATGCAGGCCATAGCCGGACAACATGTAGAACGAGAACAGCACGCCCGCCAGCGCGGCGCAGAAGCCGCTGAAGGCGTAGATCAGCACCTTGGTGCGCCCTACCCTCAAGCCCATCATCAGCGCCGACTGCTCGTTGCCACCGACCGCGTAGATGGCGCGTCCGAACGGCGTGCAGTGGGCGACGTAGATGGCTGCGGCCAGTGTCAGCAGCGCGATCAGCGCGCCGGGCGAGATGAAGCCGCCCAGTATCGGCAACTGGGTTTGCGACATCGCCACGTACAGTGGATCGTCGATGGTGATCGAGTTAATGCTGATCAGGTAGCACAGGCCGCGCGCCAGGAACATGCCCGCCAGCGTGACGATGAAAGGCTGCAGCTTGAAGTAATGGATCATCGCGCCCATCGCCGCGCCGAAGCCGGCGCCCAGCACCAGCACGATGGCGATCACCAGCAGCGGCGGCAGGTGCCAGCTTTGCAGCAGCGTGGCGGAAACCATCGTCGTCAGCGCCAGCACCGAGCCGACCGACAGATCGATGCCGCCGGAGAGGATGACGAAGCTCATGCCGACGGCGATCACCAGCAAGAAGGCGTTATCGATCAAGAGATTGAACAGCACCTGCAACGACAGGAAGCCGGGATAGGCGAAGCCGCCGGCGCCCAGCAACACGATCAACAGCCCGACCGTGACCAGCGAAGTGAAATATGGCGACGCCATCCAGGCGCGCCCGCTTTTAATCATCGTGCTCATGCTGCCTTGCCTTTTACATTCGTGCCATTCGTGCGAATAGCACGCCACATGTTCTTGAATTCGGCCGACTGCGACAGACAGACCAGGAATACCACCACCGACTTGACCACCATATTGATCTCCGGCGGCAAGCCGAGCGAATAGATCGTGTAAGTCAGCGTCTGGATGATCAGCGCACCGATCACGCTGCCGGCCAGGCTGAATTTACCGCCCGCGAGGGAGGTGCCGCCCAGCGTGACCGCCAGGATCGCATCCAACTCCAGCAGCAGGCCGGCGTTGTTGGCGTCCGCGCTCTTGATATTCGCGCTGATCATCAGGCCTGCCAATCCGGCGCAGGCGCTGCAGAATACGTAGACGAAGAAGATCAGCACCGCCGTCTTCAAGCCGGCCAGCCGGGCGGCCACCGGATTGATGCCGACCGCCTGGATGAACAGGCCAAGCGCGGTCTTGCGCATCAACAGCGCGGTGACCAGGAACACGGCGGCGACGATGAACAGCGAGAACGGCAGTCCAAACAGGTAACCGCTGCCCAGGAAGAAGAACGGCTTGTAGTAGACGGTGACGATCTGGCCGTCCGTCAGCAGCTGCGCCAGGCCGCGCCCCGCCACCATCAGGATCAGCGTCGCGACGATGGGCTGCAGACCCAGCCCCGCCACCAGCAGGCCGTTCCAGGCGCCGCACAGCAGCGCAGCACCCATGGCCGCGCACAAGGCCCAGCCCATCGGCGTATTGGCGACGTATTCGGGTACGCCGTTCTGCATCACCATCGTGCCGCCGATCAGCATGGCCGCCACGGTGCCGCTGATCGCGACCACCGCGCCGACCGAGATATCGATGCCGCGCGTGGCGATCACCAGCGTCATGCCCAACGCGGCCAGCACCAGAGGCGCCGCGCGGTTGGCGATGTCGATCAGGCTGCCGTACAGGTGGCCGTCCTTGATCTCGAGATGGAAGAAGCCCGGCACCAGCAGCAGGTCGATCAGCAACAGGGCCGCCAGCGCGGCCAGGGGACGGAACAGGTTATTCATGCGCGTCTCCCGCCGCGATCACATGCAGCACCGACGTTTCGTCCAGCGCACCGCGTGGATATTCGCCGCCGGCCTTGCGGTCCCGCATGACGATGATGCGGTCGCTGCAGCGCAGTACTTCCGGCAGCTCGGATGAAATGAATAATATCGCCATACCTTTGCGGCACAAGGCCGTTACGTAGTCCATGATCTCCTGCTTGGCGCGCACGTCGATGCCGCGCGTCGGCTCGTCCAGGATCAGCATTTTCGGTTCGGTGGCCATCCAGCGCGCCAGCAGTACCTTTTGCTGGTTGCCGCCGGAGAGCGTGCCGATCGGAGTCTCGATGCTGGCGGTCTTGATGCCGAGCGCCTTGACGTAATCCTCGGCCAGCTGCTGCTGACGCTTCATCGGGATGGCGCGCATGATGCCGAGGCGGGCCTGTAATGCGAGGATCAGATTTTCGCGCACAGAGAGTTCCAGGACGGCGCCTTCATGCTTGCGGTCTTCCGAACAGAAGCCGATGCCTGCGGCGATGGCGTCGCGCGGGGAGTTGAAGTTGTGGTCTTTGCCGTCGATGGAGATGGTGCCGCTGTCCGCGCGGTCGGCGCCGAACAGCAGGCGTGCCGCCTCGGTGCGGCCGGAGCCCAGCAGGCCGGCAAGGCCCAGCAGCTCGCCTTGACGCAGTTCGATATCCATCGGCGCCAGCGCCCCCTTGCGTCCCAGCCCGAGCGCGCGAAGGAAGGCCGGCAGCTTCGACGTCGCGGCGGCCGACGACGGAGCCGCGGCGGCTGGTTCGGCTGCGGATTCTGCTGCTGTGTCGCCGGCGGGCGCGCCCACCATCTTATTCACCAGCTCAAGCCGCGACAGCTCGCTGCAGGCGTACTCGCCTTCCCGCTCGCCGTTGCGCATGACCGTGATGCGGTCCGAGATCGCATAGGTCTGGTCCAGGAAGTGCGTCACAAACAGAATCGCCATGCCCTGCTCGCGCAGGCCACGCAGGACGCTGAACAACAGCTCCACTTCCTTCTCGTCGAGGCTGGAAGTCGGCTCGTCCAATATCAGCACCTTGGCCGACACCAGCAATGCCCGCGAAATCGCCACCATCTGCTGAATCGCCAGCGGATAGCGCGCCAGCGGCTGCGTCACGTCGATCCGTATCTGCATCCGCTCCAGCAGCGAGGTGGCCTGCTGTTGCATGCCGCGCCAGTCGATGCGGCCCAGTTTGCGCGGATAGCGGCCGATGAAAATATTCTCGGCCACCGACAGATTCGGGCAAAGATTCACTTCCTGATAAACGGTGCTGATGCCCAGGTTCTGAGCCTCCAGCGTGGAAGCAGGCTGTATCGGCGTCCCTTCCAACAGGATCTGCCCCGCGTCGGGCGTGTACACACCGGTCAGCACCTTGATCAGGGTCGACTTGCCGGCTCCGTTCTGTCCCATCAGCGTATGCACCTCGCCCGGATACAGGTTCAGCGCCACGCCGCTCAAAGCCTTCACGCCAGGGAAAGACTTGCTGATCCCCCGCAGCTCAAGGACCGGCGAAGATAAAGTACTCATCGGATCAGTATTTACGGTTCGGGAATTCCTTGGCCGCGACTTCAGCCGGGAACACGCTCTCTTGGGTCGTAATGCGCTTTGGTACAGGCTTGTTGGCCACCACATCGCGCGCGATCTGCATCAACTGAGGGCCAAGCAGCGGGCTGCATTCCACCGTCACGTTCAGCTTCCCGGCGATCATCGCCTCGAAGGCGCCCTTGACGCCGTCGATCGAAATCACCACGATGTCCTTGCCAGGCTTCATGCCGGCTTCCTCGATCGCCTGGATCGCGCCGATGGCCATGTCGTCATTGTGCGCGTACAGCACGTTGATCTTCTTGCCTTCGGCCTTGAGGAAGGCTTCCATCACTTCCTTGCCTTTGGCGCGGGTGAAGTCGCCGGTCTGCGAGCGGATCACCTTCAGCTTCGGATTGGTGGCGATGACTTCTTCAAAGCCCTTCTTGCGGTCCAGCGCCGGCGCCGAGCCGACGGTGCCTTGCAGTTCGACGATATTGATGACGGCATCGGGCGTCTTCTTCGCGCGATCGAGCAGCCAGCGGCCTGCGCGCCGGCCCTCCTCGACGAAGTCCGAACCGATGAAGGTCACGTACAGCGAAGGATCGCTGACATTGACCGCGCGGTCGGTCAGGATGACGGGAATTTTGGCGGCCTTGGCTTCGCGCAGCACGGTGTCCCAACCCGATTCCACCACCGGCGAAAACGCGATCACGTCCACGCGCTGGGCGATGAAGGAACGGATCGCCTTGACCTGGTTTTCCTGCTTCTGCTGGGCGTCCGCAAATTTAAGGGTGATGCCGTCCTTCTTGGCGGCGTCCTTGATCGAAACGGTGTTCGCGGTGCGCCACTCGCTTTCGGCGCCGACCTGCGAAAAGCCGATCACCAGCGGCTTGGCCGCAAAAACGGGAGTGACGGCGGTAAAAGCGGCCAGGAACGCGGCGGCCAGTACGGTTCTGCGATTACATGTCATAGCGAAGTCTCCGAATGAATTTGTATATTTTATGGTTCATATACTATGAGAAAGGGAAATATCTATCCAATGATATTTTCCATCATATCGATATCGATTTCGATATCAACGCAGCAATCTCAAGCCGTACAAGCCGCCCGCCCTCGATCCCTGGCGGGCGACAAATTTGACCACCAGCTTGCCGCCGCCCAGCATAGCCGCTGGAATGGCGTAGTCCCGGGTGTAGATTTCCTGCGGCGCGGCGCCATCCAGCGCAACCTCGGCCAGCAACCGGTCGTTGATAAAGATA
Organism: Duganella sp. LjRoot269; assembly: GCF_964254095.1. NCBI lineage: Bacteria > Pseudomonadati > Pseudomonadota > Betaproteobacteria > Burkholderiales > Oxalobacteraceae > Duganella > Duganella sp. LjRoot269. The sequence continues at coordinate 4,682,711 of NZ_CAXUSL020000001.1, forward strand.
TCGAAATGGCGTCCGGCATCCAAAGTTGAATATGTCAGCCGCAGCGTGCGGGCTTCGGCCTTTTTGTCGGTCAGCTCGTAGCTGAACCAGCCGCTTGCATGGCGCCAGTGGCGGCCCTTGCTGATGCCGGCGTCGGCCCCCTCGCCTTTGAAGAAGTGATCGGACTCCGGCTGCTGCTCGCCCGGCGCCACCTGATCGATCGTCTGCGCATCCAATGCCAGGCGCTCCGCCTCGTCCTGCGCGGCCCTGGCCTGCATGGACGCCAGGTTGGCCGGCGTGGAATACGGCCAGTAGACCACGTAGCGCGAATCGTGCAGCCGGAAGAACGGGATGAAGGTCACGCTGCCGACATTCTTCCCCTGCACCAGCCCCGGCGCAGTGAACGTCAGCGGCCTGCCGGGCACCGGCTTGAAGCGGTCCATGAAAGCCTTGGTATCGCTGACCAGCATCGGCGCCGACTCCATCGGGCATACCTGGCCTTGCGCCACATGGCCCATGCGCGAGTCGTCGGCGAAGAAGTTCAGCTTTTCGCCGGCAAACGGATCGGTCTTCGCCGCCAGCACGATAGGGCCGTGCAGCACCGCATAGTAGTTGGACTTGTCCGGCATCTGCTCCAGATGGGTTTTCATCGGCAGGAGGATCTCGACCTTGTCGCCGTCGCGCCATTGGCGGCGCAGGCTGACGTAGCGGTCCGCACCGGCGTCGGCCGCCACAGGCTTGCCGTTGACGGTGATGCGCAAGGCGCCGCGCGCCACCCACTCGGGATAGCGGATCTTCATCGTGAACGCCTTGCTCCCCTTGACCACCAGCGTGCTGGTGTCTTCGTCGGGGAAGCGGTTGGTTTGCATGATCGTCACGCCCTGTTCGCGCCAGTTCAGCGTCGATGGAATGAACAGGTTCACGTAAAGATCGTCGCCGCGATGCGCGTAGATGAATTCCCCATATTTTGCATGGCTTTCGATGCCGGAGCCGACGCAGCACCACATGGCCTTGTCGACTTGCGAGTAGACGCGGTAGTGATTCGGCCGCATCGGCGTGAAGTAGACGAAGCCGCCGCTGTCGGGCCGCTGCGACGAGAGGATGTGGTTGTACAACGCCCGCTCGTAGTAGTCGCTGTAGCTGCCTTTGGCATCGCCAAGGAACAGCAGCTCGGTGAGCTTGAGCATGTTGTAGGTATTGCAGGTTTCCGGACCTTCGACTTCTTCCACCATCGGCGAGAAGTCCTTGTCGTCGTTGAAGTGCTCCTTGACGCTATTGCCGCCGATGGCGACGGTGCGGTGATCGTGCACCGTCTGCCAGAAGAATTGCGCCGCCTGCTGCCAGTCGCGGCGGCCGGTGATGTCGCCGATGCGCTTGAAGCCGACCACCTTGGGGATCTGCGTGTTGGCGTGCAGCCCGGTGAGCTGGTCCTTGCCCTCTTCCAGCGGACGCAGGATGGCCTGGTGCGAGAAGCGTATCGCCAGCTCCATGTATTTCTTCTGGCCGGTCATCTGGGCGACGTCGGCCAGCACCTCGTTCATGCCGCCGTGCTCACTGCGCAGCATGGACTGCATTTGTTCTTCGCTCAGGTGCGAGGTCAGCTCCAGCGCCCAGTCGGACATCGCGATCAGCATGGCGCGGGCATCCTGGTTGCCGGTATAGGTGTAGGCGTCGCGCAGGCCGGCGTAGACCTTGTGCAGGTTGTACCACGGGACCCACTTGCCGTTGACGGAGAAGTTGTCGGCATGGAGTTCGCCCTTGGCGATGGCTTGCCACGCAGCGCTGCCGTCCGGGATGCCGCCGATGTAGCCGTTGCCGTTCTTCTGCTGGCAGCGCTTGAGTTCCGCGACGAAGTAGTTCAGCCGCTTGAGGACTTCCTCGTCGCCGGTCGAGGCGTACATCAGCGCGAGGGCCGAGAGATAGTGGCCGCCGAGGTGGCCGTCAAGGCCGCTGGATTCCCAGTTGCCGTAGCTGGGCTGCTTCAGCGGCAGGCCGGCTTCGCGCAGGAATGGCGCCAGCAGGCGGTCCGGCTCCATCTCGAGCAGGTAATGCAGGTCCGTGCGCTGCGCTTCCAGGAAGGGGCTATCGCCCAGCCGCACGTCGGCGAGCGGAAACAACTGCAACGGCGCCGCCGGCGCCGCGCCGGCGGCAAACGCGATGGCAACGGCGGCAGCGAGGCTGCGCAATATCTTCATGGCGATGGCAGCTGGTTGCTGCGATACTTGTTGAGATCCGCAGGATCGACCACCGGCCAACCGCTGGCGTCCCACTTCATCTCCATGATCTTCAGCTTCTGCAGATAGTCGTCCGCGGTCTCGTAGGCGTGCAGCACCATGTAGTCCTTGCCGTCGATGGTGTAGGCGCCGTTGTGACCCAGCGCTTTCCAGTCCTTGTCGCCGGCGATCACCGTAGAACCGCCGCCCTTCAACATGTCCACGCCGTCCTTGTCCAGGTAAGGACCGGTGACGTTCCTGGCCCTACCGACAACCACGTGATAGGTGCTGTTGGATTTCTGGCAGCATAGACCGAACGAAGCGAAGAGGTAGTAGTAGCCGCCTTTCTTGAAGATGAACGGCGCCTCGATCTCGTCCGGCGCGGACACCTTGCCGCCCACGGAAGGCACGCGCAGGCGGCTGGCGATTGCCTGCCATTCCTGCGGTGCGGCCAGGCCGGTCCAATCCGGGTTCAACTTCGCCAGCTTCAATCCGCTCCAGAACGAGCCGAAGGCAAGCCAGGCCTCGCCTTTGTCATCTTCGACGACATTCGGATCGATGGCATTCCAATCGTCTCGCGACGGTACGGATTGCAGCAGCAGGCCCTTGTCTTCCCAGCGATAGTCTGGCGAACGCGGGTTCAGCGTCTTGTTGACGGTGACTCCGATGCCCGAGGCATTCTTGCCGAAGCCTGAAACGGAATAGTACAAATAGTATTTCCCGTTATGGAAATGCACATCCGGCGCCCAGACATGGCCGTCGAAGCCAGGCGCCACACTCTTGGCCCACACCGGCTGGTCCTTGAAGATGCGGCCTTCGGGTGTCCAGTCCTTCATGTTTTTCGAACTGTAGAACGTGATACCCGGTCCGGTGCTGAACACGTACCAGGTATCGCCCTCCTTCGCCATGACAGGATCATGGACGCTGACTTCCTTGGCGGCGCAGGCAGGAAGCGCGGAAAGCGCCGCCAGTCCCAATGCAAATACAACAGACTTCATCTCAACTCCCTGTGCGCGCGCCCCAGATCGACACGCCGTCAACCGACTGCGCGGTCCACGTCACCACGAAGGCGCTGGCGTTGGTATTCCACTGGCGCGACAGCACGCCATTGAAAGTACCGCTAGCCCCCAGCGCAATCGTAATCTTGTTGGCGCCGTTATGCTTCCACGTGCCGGTTGCCGCGCCCGACACGGTACCGTCGACCGCCAGCTTGATGGCCTGCGAAGACTTGATGGCCGTCGTAATATCCTTGCCGTGGTTGATCATCTTGTACGAGCCGGCCGCATCGGCTGCCGTCACCTCGGCCGCCAACGGCGTCGAGTTCTTGCTCAGCGGCGCGTAGCGGAACGGCGCCACGACGATCCAGCCATCCTCGTTGATGAACATCTCGTGTACGCGGATCTGATGCAGCTCGCCGGTTCCGGGGAAACGGGTATGGAACACCAGGAAGTACTGGCCTGTGGACGCTTCGTAATAGGCCGAATTATGGCCCGGCGATACATAGCCCAGCGGCGTCCCCGTTTCACCGTCGGCCAGCGCGAACTGGTAGTTCCCCATGATCTTCTGGCCGAACGGCGCGATGCTGGCGTCGTCGAACAGCGGCAGCGCGGGATTGGCCTTGACGTTGGCCATGTCGTTGCCCTTGGCGTCCACATACGGACCGTCCGGATTCAGCGAGCGGGCCACGCGCATGTTGTAGGCACCGTTTGCATCCAGTCCGCCGAAGGACGTGAACAGGTAGTAGTACTTCGACTGCGGGCTGTACATCACGTACGCGCCTTCGATGCGGCTGTGGTTCCCGCCCATCAGGTGCTTGCCGTAGCCCTGGCCGGGCTTCTGCAGGCCGGTCGCCGGATCCATCGCCAGGATGAAGATGCCGCCGGAATAGGAGCCGTAGATCATCCACAGCTTGCCATCCTTGTCGAAGAAGGTGTTCGGGTCGACCACGTTCGGCATCGTCAGCGCGTCGTAGACGTTCACGCCGTCTTCGCTGACCAGGCCCCACATGCCGGATTTGAGCATGATCTGCTTGTTGACGTACGGGCCTTCCACCTTGTCCGCCACAGCCACGCCCAGCGCCGAACGGGGCGAGTCGCCTTTGCAGGCGTTGTAGTAGAAGTAGAACTTTCCGTCTCCCAGCTTGACCACATCCGGAGCCCACAGGTCGGTGACCTGCGCCCAGGTGAAGGTGTCGGCCAGCGAGGTCACCACGTTGTTGAACAACGGATTGGTGGCGTTGACGCCGTCGGCGAACTTGGTCCAGTTCATCAGGTCCGTCGACTTGGCCGCGGCCAGGTGCGAGCCGAAGACGTAGTAGGTACCGTCCACCTTGATCAGGGCGGGATCGTGGACCGAGGCGTCGGCGAACGTGATGGTGGTCGGCGGCGGCGTTGGCGTCGGTGTGGGTGTTGGTGTTGGCGTAGGCGTAGGCGTAGGCGCAGGTGTCGGCGTCGGAGTTGCGGCAACTGGATTGCCGCCGCCTCCTCCACCGCCGCAACCAGCCAGCAGCATGGCCACGCCACCGGCGATGGCCTTACGGCGCGACAGGGAAATATCGTGCACCGTCATGCCCTCACTCCACCGCCACCACGATCACAGCCTTGGCAGGAATCTTCACCGTCACCTTGCCATCGACGCCGGTGGCGGTGAATGGCGCAGGTTTCACTGCTTGCGGCGATTGGAAGGTATTATGCGCATCCATCGCAGCGGCAGTCAGCACGCGGCCCTTCAATGCCTTGATCGTCTGGCCCGGAATATTGACCGCCACGTCGGCAGCCTGTCCCGGATTGGTGTTCACCAGCGCCAGATACAGCTTGCCATCCGCGCCGCGTGCGGCCGATGCGCTGATCTCGGGAATGCCGGCACCATCCACGGTGTACTGCGGATTGTTCGACAGCGTCAGCGGCAGCGTGGTCGCGCCCTGGAACGGCGCATACATTTCAAAGGCATGATAGGTCGGCGTCAGCACCATCTTGTCCTTGTCGGTGATGATCATCGATTGCAGCACATTGACCATCTGCGCGATATTGGTCATGCGCACCCGGTCTGCGTGGGCATGGAAGATGTTGAAGTTAAGCGCTGCAACAACCGCATCGCGCAGGGTATTCTGCTGAAACAGGAAGCCGGCGTTGGTGCCCTTCTCCACGTCGTACCAGGTGCCCCATTCATCGACGAACAGGCCCAGTTTTTTCTCCGGATCGTTCTTGTCCATCACTGCGGCATTTTTGCGGATGTGGTCATCCATGCGCAGTGTGGCGCTCAGCGTGGACAGCCATTCTTTTTCAGGGAATCCGGTTGCCGCGCCCTTCACTTCCCACTTCCCGGTCGGGATGGTGTAGTAGTGGAAGCTGATGCCGTCGGTCTGGCGCTTGAGCTGCTTGCTCAGCACATCGGACCAGCTGGTATCGCTGTCGTTACCGCCGCTGGCGATCAGCTTCGGACGGCTGGACGACGGCGCCTTCAGGAACGTCTCGACGTTCTTGTACAGGTCCGCGTAGTGCTCCGGCGTCATATTGCCGCCGCAGCCCCACGCCTCGTTACCGACGGCGAAATAGGCGACCTTGAATGGTTTCTCATGGCCGTTCTTGCGGCGCAGCTCGGCCAGCGTGGACTTGCTGTCGGACGTCATGTACTCGATCCACTCCGACATCTCCTGGACGCTGCCGGAACCAAGGTTGCCGTTGACGTAGGCGTCAGCGCCCAGCAGGTCGACCAGGTCGAAGAACTCGTGCGTACCGACGGCATTGGACTCCGCCACGCCGCCCCAATTGGTGTTGACCTTGACCGGGCGCTTCTCGCGCGGGCCGACGCCGTCCTTCCAGTGATACTCGTCGGCGAAGCAGCCGCCCGGCCAGCGCACCAGCGGCACGTGCATCGCCTTCAGCGCGCCGACCACGTCGTTGCGCCAGCCCTTGGTGTTGGGGATCTTCGATTTTGGACCGACCCACATGCCTTCGTAGATGCCGGTACCCAGGTGCTCGGCGAACTGGCCGTAGACATCCTTGTTGATGACCGCACCGGGCTTGCCGGCGTCGATGGTGAGGCCGATCGTGTCGGCCGCGAAGGCGCCGCCGGAAGCCAGCAGGCACAAGGCGAATACGCCGCGTTTAATTTGGTTCATAGTCTATCTCCTGTTTATAGTTTTATGACGAATCCGCCGTGCGGTTTGATCGTTACTGCTACTTTCTTGCCTGCGGCGATATCGCGCTGGCTGAAACTGCGTTCGCCATCGCCGTCGGCGATGATCGTTCCCTGTTTGGCTCCGGCGAAGGACAAGTCCAGCGTCAGCGTCTTGTCGGACTCGGTGGCGTTGATGCCGGAGATGTACCAGCTGTCGCCCGAGCGGCGCGCGACGACGGCGTATTGGCCAGGATAACCGTCAACCAGGCGGCTGTCGTCCCAGCTGCGCGGCAGCTCCTGCAGGAAGCTCTTCACGTAGGCCGGCACGGTTGCCATGCCTTCGGGGATCTCGGCGAAGTGCTGGATGCCCGAGATGTACAACACCGACGTGGCCAGCTCGAAGCCGTTGCTGGAAGTACGCTTGATCTTCGGGATGTCGCCGAAGACCATCGGCGTGAAGTCCATCGGATCGAACAGGTTGCGAGCGAACGGCAGCATGGCGGCGTGGGTCGGCATCTTGTCTTCGTCGGCCTGCTCGAAGGTGGTGAACTCCATGCCGCGCACGGCTTCCATCGTCATCAGGTTGGGCCAGGTGCGGGTCCAGCCGCGCGGCAGCGTGGCACCGTGGAAGTTGACCAGCAGTCCGGCGTCGGCCGCATCGCGCAGGATGGCGACGTAGTAGGCGATCATCGACTGGGCATCGCCGTTGAAGAAGTCGATCTTGACACCCTTGACGCCCATGTCATGCAGGCGCTTGAATTCGGCGACGCGCTGTTCGTGGGTCAGCAACTTGCTTTTCGGCGAATACTCGGTGGAGTTCCATGGACCGGACGAGTTGTACCACAGCAGAATGCCGACGTTCCTGGTGGCGGCGTAGTCGACCAGTTCCTTGACCTTTTCGTAGCCGATCTTGCGGTCCCAGTCGGCATCGATCAGGGTGTAATCCCAATGCATGTCGGCGGCGTAGTCGATGAACTTTTTCTGGACGTCGTAGACGGTGGCGTCGTCCTTCATCAGCGCCCAGCTCCACGACGCATGGCCGGGCTTGACCAGCGATTTATCGAAAGCGATGGCTGGAGCGGCAAGGTCGGTGCCGAGCGTGGAACCGGTCACCGTCTGCAAGGAGCCCAGCGCCAGCAGGCGCCATGGCGTGGTGAGCGTGCCGTCGACTTCGGCCATCAGGCGGCCGTCGGTGTAGACCTCCTCGGCCATCGGATTGCCAATGCTGTATTTTCCGCCGACGGATTGTGGCGCCAGGCGGGAAGCCTGGAAGCTGCCATCCATGCCGGCTTCGGAGATCGCCACCCAGTTGACGCCGGATTTGAACAGCGCCGGGAACACCCACCCTGCGGGCGAAGGCGACGGCGTGCCGACCGGGACGTCCATCAGATAGTGCTCTTCGTATGACGGATTGGTCCTGCCCCAACCGGTTTGCGCGACTGCGATCGGCTGCATCCAGGCCTTGGCTTCGGACGGCAGCGCGAACGTGGTGCGCTCCTGGATCAGTTTTTTGTGCGGCAGCGATGTATCGGCGACCACATAGCGGAAAGCGACGCCATCGTTCGACACGCGGAAGACGATGTCCATCTTCTGCTTCTGCGCGTTCTGTACCGAATAGGTCTGTTCGTTGGCGCTGTAGGTGATGTCGCGCCGCTTGCCGACAGCCATCTGGTAATGATCGCTGACGGCATGTGCTTTGCTGGTCCCGGTGATTTTCAAACCGCTGGCCAGGTCCGCGCCCTGCAACTGCAGGCCGAGATCGGAAGCCAGCAATACCGGCTTGCCGTCGCGCGTGATCGTGTAAGCCAGCGTGCCGGCGGCGGTGGATTGCAGCTTGACGGCGATGTGGCGGTCCGGGCTGGTCAGCGCGGCGGGAGACGCGGTGGCGCCTGCCGACACCGCGGCCATGATTATTGCCGCATAGCTGGTTGTATTCATACCCATCCCCCATCGACGATAAACTCTTGAGCGGTGCACATGGCACCATCTTCAGCGGCCAGGAACAGGATCATCGAGGCCACGTGCTGCGGCATCAGCTTGGTCGGCAGGCACTGGTTGCGTTTGATGTCCTGCTCGCCCGCATCGTCCAGCCACAGGTCGATCTGGCGCTGCGTCATCACCCAACCCGGCGTGACCGTGTTGACGCGGATGCCGTGCTCTCCGAACTCCCGGGCCAGGCCGCGCGTCAGGCCGTGCACCGCCGCCTTCGACGTGGCGTACACCGGGTAGCCCGCATTCTTGACGTGCCACGAAATCGAGCCGACATTGATGATCGAGCCGGCGCCTTTTTTCTTCATGCCTTCCAGGACAGCCTGGCAAGTGAAGAACATCGGACGCTGGTTGATGGCGATGCGCTCGTTCCAGTATTCCAGGGTGACTTCAGCGGTCTCGTGGCGCTGGTCGTTGGCTGCGTTGTTGACGAGGATGTCGAAGTCGCCGACCAGCGTCGCCATCTCGACCATGGTCGCCTGCAGCGCGGGGATGTTGGTGATGTCGCACTGGCGAAACAGCGGCTCGGGATAGCCGGCTTCCTTCACGCGGCGCGTCAGCGCCAGGCTGGCGTCGCGGGCGATGTCGACAAAGGCGACTTGCGCGCCCTGCTCCGCGAAGGAAATCACCATCGCTTCGCCGATGCCGGTGCCGCCACCGGTGATGAATACGCGCTTGCCGCGCAGGCTGGCGAACTTAGCCAATTGGGTCATACAGTCTCCGTTTTTATTATGGTGAGGTCCCCGTCATCGCGGGGATTCCTCGATACTGCGCTAGTCGCGAGTCAGCTCGCCTTCGCGGCGGCGCCAAACGGCGCTGCCGTTGTCGCGCAAGACTTCCGGCAGCAGTGCCTGCGACAGGTTCTGGTAGCACACCGGACGCAGGAAGCGCACGATGGCGCCCGTACCCACGGACGTGCTGCGGCCGTCGGACGTCGATGGGAATGGGCCGCCGTGCACCATCGCGCTGCAGACTTCCACGCCGGTCGGGAAGCCGTTGGCCAGGATGCGGCCGGCCTTGCGTTCCAGTACCGGCAGCAGCACATGGGCGGCGTCGAGATCCGCATCGTCCAGCTGCAGCGTGGCGGTCAACTGGCCTTCCAGGCTTTCGGCGATATGGCGCAGTTCCGCCATATCCTTGCAGGCCACGACCAGCGAGGCCGGGCCGAATACTTCTTCCGACAACGCATGCTGCGACAGGAACGCCGCGCCGCTGGTGACGAACAGCGCCGGAGCGCCCTTGCCTTCGGCCTGAGGCGCCAGCGCCAGCGTCTTCACGTCCGCATGCTCGGCCAACTGTGTGATACCGCGCTGGAAGCTGCCTGCGATTCCCGGCGACAGCATCGCGCACGCCGCACCGCCGGCCAGCGCTTGCGCGGCGGCGTTGGCGAAGCGATCCAGATCGGGACCGGCGACGCCGATCACCAGGCCGGGATTGGTGCACATCTGCCCCACGCCCAGGACCAGCGAGCCGGCGAAGCCCGCGCCGATTTCCTCGGCACGCGCAGCCAGCGCCGCAGGCATCAGGAACACCGGATTGATCGAGCTCATTTCCGCATAGACGGGAATCGGTACCGGACGCGCCGCAGCCACCGCCATCAGCGCGACACCGCCGCTGCGCGAGCCGGTGAAGCCGACCGCCTTGATCGATGGATGACGCACCAGCTCCTGGCCGATGCCATTGCCGCTGCCGGTCAACAGCGAGAACACGCCGGCCGGAAGGCCGCACAGCTCCGCCGCCTTGACGATGGCGCGGCCCACCAGTTCGGACGTGCCGGGATGCGCGGAATGCGCCTTCAGCACCACCGGGCAGCCGGCCGCCAAAGCCGATGCGGTGTCGCCACCGGCCACAGAAAACGCCAACGGGAAGTTACTGGCCGCGAAAACCGCCACCGGACCGAGGCCGATCATGCGCATACGCAGGTCGGGACGCGGCGGCGTCCGTTCCGGCAACGCCTTGTCGATACGGACATCGTTCCACGAGCCTTCGCGCAGCAGGTTGGCAAACAGTTTCAGCTGGCCGACGGTGCGGCCACGCTCACCCTCGATGCGAGGACGCGGCAGGCCGGTTTCGGCCATCACGCGTTCAACCAGCACATCGCCCAGCGCCATGATCTGTTCGGCGATGGTTTCCAGGAAAACGGCGCGCTGCTCGTCGCTCAGCGCGCGGAAGGTGTCGAATGCGGCGTCGGCCGCGCGGCAGGCCTGGTCGATCTGCCCGACATCGACAGCGTGAAATTCCGGCTCCATCGACTGCTGCGTAGTGGGATTCCAGGCGCGGATGGCGCCGCCGGTACCTTTGACGGCGTGGCCGCCGATCAGTGCTTCGCCGGTAATGATCATAGTGCTTTCACTTTCGCGATTTCGGTTTTGTAGACAGTCAGCTTGTTGCGCAAGGCCGGGCCGAATTGCGGCGCGTCGATTTCAAACGTTTCGCCAGGCTTGACGACGATGTTGTCGGCCACGCTCAACGTGGCGGTGCCGAAGAAGTGGATATGCACGTCGCCCGGACGCTTGAACAGCGGGTACTTGAAGTGATGGTGTTCCAGGTTGCCGATGGTGTGCGACATATTCTGCTCGCCACTGAAGAAGGCCTTCTCCCAGCGCACCTTGCCCTCAACGTCGTAGATGCGCGATGTGCCCTCGATGTGCGCCGGCGCCTCGCCGACCAGCAGCGCGGGACCCACGCCGCAGGCGCGCAGTTTCGAGTGGGCGAGATACAGGTAGTTCTGGCGCTCGGTCACGTGGTCCGAGAACTCGTTGCCGATGGCGTAACCGACGCGGTAAGGCTGACCGTCGTCGCCGATCACATACAGGCCGGCCACTTCCGGCTCTTCGCCGCCGTCCAGCGCGAAGTCGGGCATGCTCAGTGGCTGGCCGCTGGCAGCCACGATGGAGCCGTCGCCCTTGTAGAACCATTCCGGCTGCACGCCTGCCTGGCCGGCGGCCGGCTTGCCGCCTTCGACGCCAAGGCGGAACATTTTCATCGAATCGCTGAGCGACTCGACGTCGCCGCCGATTTTCTTGTGCATGGAGTCGCGGGTATCGGCGCTGCCCAGGTGGGTCAGGCCGGTGCCGGTGACGAAGCAGTGCGCGTCGTCGCTGTGATCCAGCGGCGGCAGCAGGCGGCCGGCAGCGGCGACGGCGTCGAACGCCTGCACGCCGTCGCCGACAGACTTGGCGGCCAGGTCGGCCAGGCCGACGGACTGGCGTATCGCCGCCTGCGCCAGGGCGTAGGTCGTATCGTAGCCTTCGATGACGCGGATGGTGTTCTGTTCCAGCACGCCGATCTGGCGCGCGCCTTGTTCATTCTTGAATTGTACGAGCAGCATAATGTCTCCGTATTTTTATTAATGCGAATGGCGAGGCACGGCCGAGCCACGATTACCGACCAGGAAATCGAAGTCGCAGCCCTCGTCGGCCTGCAGCACGTGTTCGATGTACAGCTTCTGGTAGCCGGTCTTCGGCCCCGGCGCGCTGCCGATGACGCGGGCAGCCTGGCGCTCGGCCATCTCCGCTTCCGAAATCTCCAGGTTCAGCAGGCCGCCGGCGCAGTCGAGCGTGATCCAGTCGCCGTCCTTGACGATGCCCAGCGGGCCGCCGGCCATCGCTTCCGGCGCCACGTGCAGCACCACGGTGCCGTAGGCGGTACCGCTCATGCGCGCATCCGAGATACGGACCATGTCCTTCACGCCGGCCGCCAGCAGTTTCGGCGGCAGGCCCATATTGCCTACTTCGGCCATGCCCGGATAACCCTTCGGGCCGCAGTTCTTCATCACCAATATCGAGCTGGCCTCGACGTCCAGGTCCGGATCGACGATGCGGCTCTTGTAGTGCTCGAAGTCCTCGAACACCACGGCGCGGCCGCGATGCTGCATCAGCTCCGGCGTGGCGGCCGACGGTTTCAGCACGGCGCCGCGCGGCGCCAGGTTGCCGCGCAGGATGCAGATTCCGCCATCCTTGAGCAGCGGATTCTCCAGCGGACGTATTACCTCGTCGTCGTAGATCGGCGCGTCCTTGCAGTTCTCCCACAGGCTCTTGCCGTTGACCGTCAGCGCATCCGGATGCGGCACGAAATTGCCCTCGCCCATGCGGCGGATCGCGCCGGGCAGGCCGCCGGCGTAGTAGAACTCTTCCATCAGGAAGCGGCCCGACGGCAGCAGGTCGACGATGGTCGGCGTGCCGCGGCCGACACGGGTCCAGTCTTCCAGTTCCAGGTCGACGCCGATGCGGCCGGCGATGGCCTTCAGGTGGATCACTGCGTTGGTCGAACCACCGATGGCGGCGTTGACGCGGATCGCGTTTTCAAAGTTCTCGCGCTTGAGGATCTTCGACAGGTTCAGGCCTTCCTTCACCATCTCGACGATGCGGATGCCGGACATGTGCGCCAGGATGTAGCGGCGCGAATCGACGGCGGGAATGGCGGCGTTGTGCGGCAGCGTGGTGCCCAGCGCTTCGGCCATGCAAGCCATCGTCGAGGCGGTGCCCATGGTGTTGCAGGTGCCGGCGGAGCGGGAGTGGCCCGATTCGGCCGACATGAATTCGTGCATGGTGATTTCGCCGGCCTTGACCTGCTCGTGCAGCTGCCACACGGCGGTGCCGGAACCGATGTTCTTGCCGTTCAGCTTACCGTTCAGCATGGGGCCGCCGCTGACGACGATGGTCGGGATGTCGACGGAGGCCGCGCCCATCAGCAGCGCCGGCGTGGTCTTGTCGCAGCCGACCAGCAGCACGACGCCGTCCATCGGATTGCCGCGGATGGATTCTTCGACGTCCATGCTGGCCAGGTTGCGGGTCAGCATGGCGGTGGGACGCAGGTTCGATTCGCCGTTGGAGAAAACCGGGAACTCGACCGGGAAGCCGCCGGCTTCGAGGATGCCGCGCTTGACGTGTTCCGCCAGCTTGCGGAAATGCGCATTGCAAGGAGTCAGTTCCGACCAGGTGTTGCAGATGCCGATGATGGGTTTGCCCTGGAATTCATGATCGGGGATGCCCTGGTTCTTCATCCAGCTGCGGTACATGAAACCGTTTTTGTCCTGGGTGCCGAACCACTCGGCTGAGCGCAGCTTCACCTTTTTGTCATTTTCAGACATGAATATCTCCTCAGTATGTTCTTGTGCGGGGACGTGGATGTCATGCCCCCGCATCGATAAGGCATACTAAGTTGTAGTGAGATATCTTTCCAATAAATTATTATTCGACTTCGATACCCAAATCGATATCAGTCGGCGACGCCGAGGCGGTAGGCCATCACCGTCGTGTATTCCTCGCCGGGACGCAGGATCGTCGACGGGAAGCCGGGCTGGTTCGGCGAGTCCGGGTAATGCTGCGGTTCGAGGCAGAAGCCGCTGCGATGGCCGTAGATGCGGCCTTTTCCGCGCATGCCGTCATGCAGGAAGTTGCCACTGTAAAACTGCACCCCCGGCTCCTGTGACAGCACTTCCAGCATCCGGCCGGACGCCGGATCGACCACCCGCGCCACCACCTCCAGCGCGCCGGACTGCGATTTACTCAACACGAAGTTGTGGTCGTAGCCCGAACCGTGGCGCAGCTGCTCATCCTCCTGCGCGATGCGGGCGCCGATGGCTTGCGGCGCGCGGAAGTCGAACGGCGTGCCGGCCACCGGCGCCAGCTCGCCGGTCGGGATCAAGCCGCCGTCGACCGGCGTGTAGGCATCGGCCGGTATCGTCAGCTCGTGCGACAGGATGTCGCCCTTGCCGGCCAGGTTGAAATACGCGTGATTGGTCAGGTTGACCGGCGTCGCCTTGTCGGTGATGGCGTGGAAAGCGATACGCAATTCGTTATCGTTGCGCAGTTCATAGATGACGGTCACTTCCAGGTTGCCCGGGTAGCCCTGCTCGCCGTCCGCGCTCAGGTAGCTCAGGATCAGGCCCGCCGACTTGGGCGTGGCGAAGGTTTCGGCATCCCACAGCCGGCGGTGAAAGCCTTCGCTGCCGCCGTGCAGGTGATTGGCGCCGTTGTTGACGTCGAGCTGATATGCCTCGCCGTCGAGCGTGAAGCGGCCGCCGGCGATACGGTTGCCGTAGCGGCCGATCAGCGCGCCGAAGTAATGCGATTCGCCCAGGTAATCGGCCAGGTTGTCGAAGCCGAGCGCCACGTCGGCCATGGCGCCGTCGCGGTCCGGCGCGTGCAGCTCGGCGATCACGCCGCCCAAATTGCTGATTTTGGCGATCATGCCGTTGGCGTTGGTCAGGGTGAAAAGCGTGGCCTCACGGCCGTCCGGCAGGTGGCCGAAGGAAGATTCTGTGATGGTTGCTTGCGACATTCTGGACTTTCAAATGCACGACGGCCGGCGGAAATTTATCCACGCCGGCCGCCGCATGTGTTCTATGGGTTCCCGCGCAGGCGGGATGACGACATTAAGCCATCGACGGTTTTCCGAATACAGGCATACCCTGCCCGTCCCATTTCAGCGGTTTGACATAAGTGTGACGGTCCGGATTCCACAGCGGGTCGCCGATGATCTCGGTGTAGGTGCGTGCATGATAAACCAACATGACGGTTTCGCCATCATCGCCGACGGTAAAACTGTTATGGCCGGGTCCGTAGACGCCGTGTTCGAAGCAGGTTTGCAGCACCGGTTGCGGGTTTTTGGTCCACGATGCCGGGTCCAGCAGGTCCGCGTCTTCGTCCGCCCACAGCAGGCCCATGGCGTAGTTTTCGTCGGTGGCGCTGGCCGAATAGCTGATGAAGATCTTGCCGTTCTTCTTCAGCACCGACGGACCTTCGTTGACCCAGAAGCCGCGTATCTCCCAGTCGAACTCCGGTTTGCTCAGCATGACCGGCGGGCCGCCCAGCTGCCACGGCGTCTTCATCGGCGCGATGTAGAGGTTGGAATTGCCCTCGATGGCGACATCCTTCTGCGCCCACAGGTAGTACAGCTGGCCCTTGTGGGTGAAGGTGGTGGCGTCCAGGCAGAAGGTGTCGATGCCGGTGTCGACCTGGCCCATGAACTCCCATTCGCCTTCCAGAGGGTTGGCGTTGGCGTTGCGGATCGCGTACATGCGGTGCTGGAAAAGCTTGTGCTTGATCTCGCGGCTGGGCGCGGCGGCGAAGTACACATACCAGGCGCCGTCGTTGAAATGGAGCTCCGGCGCCCAAACCAGTTCACTGTAGGGGCCCGTATCCGGCTTGTGCCAGACGTCGACCTTCTCCGCATCCGCCAGGCCGGCGATGGTTTTCGCCCGGCGCAGTTCGATGCGGTCGTACTGCGGCACCGAGGCGGTGAAGTAGTAATAGCCGTCGCTGTGACGGATGATAAAGGGATCGGCGCGCTGTTCGATCAGCGGCTGCAATACGTCGTTGCTTTCCATCTCTGCTTCCAAAAAATTAGACTGCCACATAGGATTGGGCTCCCATCTGTTTCTTCACTTCCGTATAGTACTCGTCGGTGACGCGGTATTTGAACATCAACAGGCCCATCACCGTATGGAAGAAGCCCGGTATCAGCGTCACCATCAGCACGATGCCGTGCAGCGCGAAGGCGGTCTGCTCGTGGTTCGGCTGATATTCAAAATAGGTCAGCAACACGCCGACCAGCGCGCCGGCGATGCCCATGCCGGCCTTCTGGCACACCGAAATGCCGCCGAAGGCGAAGCCCGACACGCGCTTGCCGGTCTTGACCTGGCCGTAGTCGATGGTCTCGGCGATGGCCGACCAGAACACCGGCGCATGCAGGTCCACCACGAAGGACAGCAGGAAGTACAGCACAAAGGCCAGCATCACGTCGCCCGGCTTGACGGCGAAGTAGATCACGGCGCTGATGACGCCGACGCCGATCTGGGTCCAGCGGAACAGCTTGACCTTGCAATAGAACTTGGTGATCCAGGTCGAGGCGATCATCGACAGGATGGCCGCCACCACGCCGATCGACAGGAAGGTGGCGACGGTGGCGGTGTCGCCGCCCAGGTAGTACTTGGCATAGTAGATCGCCGCCGAGGCGCGCACCACGTAGCCGATGGTGCCGGTCACGCAGACGCCGCACAGGATCAGCCACTGGTCGTTTTTCAGCAGCACCTTCAGCTGCGCCGGCAGCGATTGCCGCTGCACCACGTGGCGCACGCGCTCGGTGGTGGTGAAAAAGCAGAACAGGAACAGCGCGATGCCGATCACCGCCATCACCGCCATCGCGGCCTGGTAGCCGACAGCCGCGCTGCCGCCGCCCCAGCGTTCCGACAGGATGGGCACCACCACCGTCACCATGAAGGCGCCGATCTTGGCGAAGAACAGGCGGTAGCCGTTGGCCGACAGGCGCTGCTGCGGATCGTCGGTCAGGCTGCTGGGCAGCGAGATGTAGGCGATGCCGACGCCGGAAGTCATCACCGTCATGATGATGTAGGTGGAATAAGCCCAGATCAGCTTTGCGCTGTAGGCCCAGTCGGGCGTGGTGAAGACGAAGAACACGCTGACGCCGTAGGGGATCGCCAGGAACAGCAGGTACGGGCGATAGCGGCCCATGCGCGGACTGTCGTAGCGGTCGGTGATCTGGCCCATCACCAGGTCGGACAAGGCGCCGATGAATTTGACGGCGACGAACAGCAAGGCCAGGTCCGAGGTTTTCAGGCCGTAGATATCGGTGTAGAAGAACGTGATGATCAACATCATCGACGAGATCACCACGTTCAGCGCCATGTCGCCGGCGCCAAAGCCCACTTTTTCCAGCAACGATAATTTTTGATTCGACATCGGATACTCCACCAGGTTGTCATTCCCGCCAGCGGGAATCCCATCTGGCGCCGCGCGAGCTGCCAGCGAATGGGATCCCCGGCTGCGCAGGGACGACGTTAACACAACAAGACGGGAACGCTCTTGGATCTACAAGGGGCGCCGCCCGGAAAACCGGTGCGGCGCCCCCTCCCCTCACCGAGCCACCGGCCAGGCCGGCGGCGTCAGTTCCTCAACGCAGATCACATCTTCCAGCGCAAGCCAACCGAGACCGAACGTCCGATCTGGAGCGTCCCGAAATTGGTCAGCTGCGCGTTACCCGCACTGCCGAAGTGGTAGTACTGCTGTTGCATTTCGTTGGTCAAGTTGACACCACTGATATCGACCGACATGTTGTCGTTGATTTTGTAGGAGACTTGCATGTCGACACTCTTTTCCGGATGACGCCAGATACCAATCGGATTTGCAAACAAGGCGGCTTCGTTGCTGGCCAGGAAGCCGGAGCGCCAGACATAGGACAGGCGCGTGCTGATCGGGCCCTTTTCGTAAGCCAGGGTGGCGTTGTAGGAGCTGTTGGACACGCCGAAGAACGGTGTCTCGAGCTGAGAGACGATGACGCCGGCATCATTGGCGTCAGGCACGTTCTGCGACGAGGTGAGTCGCGTATAGCTGCCCTGGAATCCCAGGCCGTCCAGCAGGCTCGGCAGCCCCTTCGGGAAGTAGATCAAGCCGAGCTCGGCGCCACTGATCGTGCCGTTGGAGGCGTTGACCGGCGAGTTGATGACGTAGTCATAGCCGTTCGTATGGTCGCCGCCCGAGGTCGAGTTGCGGAACGGGTCGTTCGCCGGATCGACGTGTACCCTGTGACGCAAGCCCACGACCAAGCCGTCGATCTTGCGCTTGAACGCAGTGCCGTAGAGTGCGCTGTCCTTCTGGAAATACCATTCAGCCGTCAGATCCAGGTTCTTGGAGTGTGTCGGTTTCAGGTCCGGATTGCCGCCGCTGCCCGAGCCATAACCCACCTTCGAAACGTCGTCACCGAGTTGCAAGACAGGATTCAGATCACCGAAGTTCGGGCGGCGCAGGGTTTCACCATAGTTAAAGCGCAGCACTACGTCCTTGGATGGGTCGTAAATCAGAGTCATGCTGGGCAAGACCTTGCTGGTCGACTTGCTGGCACTGGTCGGCGTGACCGCCTTGGTGGTGGCATCAACCTTATAGAAGGTCATGTCGGTATCGACCTTGACGTAGCGCGCGCCGAAATTGCCGCGCAGGCGATGGCCGAACAGCTCGTTTTGGGTATTCCCCATCAGGAACAGGTTGCTCGTCTTTTCTTCGACCCCGAACGTCTTCTGCAGGCTCAGCTTGTCCGTAGTCAGGAAGTTCTGATCAGCCGAGTTAAAGAGCTTACGCCAGTCGTCGATATGGTCGCGGATGTAATAGGCATTGGGCTCCACCCATGAGCGCGGAACGTCCGAAATGGCCGTGCCGAAGTTCGAGTTGGTGGAGGAATACTCCGGACCCAGCGAGGCGAGGTTGCGGTTCAAGGTGCCCGATTGGGTCCGGTTAGCCTCCGACGCCTTGCGGTCGTCGAAGCGCACGCCGAAGTGGATCGTCTCCAGCGCCCCCCAGTCGGCATCGTAGACGCCCGACAGATTGGCCGTCGCGGCGCTGCCCTTATTGCGGTTGGCGTTATCGTAGAACTGCGCAACATTCCACTTGGTCGGGTCGGTCAGGTCGGCATCGTTGTTGAAATGGAACGCCGTGTTGCCGCCGCCGGCATTGAAGTCGACGTTGATGGAAGGTGCAACGCGATCAATCCGGGTGGCTGTGAATTCCGAGTGATAGGTGCTGGTTTGGTACGACAGATCGCCTTCCAGCTTCAGGCGGTCGCCAAGGTTCCACTTGCCGTTCAGGGCATAAACGTAGGAATCGGTTGCCGACGTGGTGTAGTCGCCGCTGTTGAAGCCATAGACGTTATTGACTTTACGGCTCTTGATAACGTTCGTTCCCGGGTACGTCGTAATCGACCCCGCAGGGTTGCTGCCGAGATCCCCCCACCAGTCAACAAAGCTGAACAGCAACTGGTTGAAGGACTTGTCACGATAACCGTTGTACATCGATTCAAAGGTGTAGACCGAATCACTGTTCGGTTTCCATTGCAAGGCCAGATTGGCGGCGGGACGCTCTCGCTTCCCCTGAACGTCGCTTTGGAAAACGGCGTCGCGCGCCAGGTAATAGGGATAAGCTTTGCCGTTGAAATCCAGCGTTGAACCCGCTGCCATCGGCAAGCCGGTATGGGTACCAGGCGTCCAGATATTGTTGTCGAAGATGCGCTGCAAGGGCGTGTAACCTGGCGGAACTTCGGCGGCATTGGGGCTGGTAAACGGCACCATGGCACCAGGCGTCACGCTTTCATTGCGGTACTTCGTCTCGCTAGCCGACAGATTGACCAGGGCACCGACTTCGCCGACGCCGGTTTCCCAGCGGTTGCTAAACATGGCGCTGAGCTGCGGGTTCGCCTTTTTCGCGGGATCAAGATAGGTTTCGCGCGCCGAAAGCGACACTTTCGCCCCCTTGAAATCGAATGGCCGCAGCGACTTGACGTCAACCTGGCCAGCAATTCCGGTGTCCAACTGGCTGGCGTCGCGCGTCTTGTAGACGTCAATCTGGCGAACCAGGGTCGAGGGAATGTCCTGCAGTGCGACCTGCGTGCCGGACGCTGTAAAAATATTGCGGCCGTTCCAGGTGGTCTGGACGTCGGGCAGACCGCGAATGGACAAGGTGCCGACTTCGCCGCCGGCGCGGTTGGTGACCTGTACCCCCGTAACGCGCTGCAACGCTTCGACGACATTGTTATCGGGCAGCTTGCCGATGTCTTCGGCAACGACCGATTCCACGACCTGGTCGCTGGTGCGCTTGATCGCCAGGCTCTTGATCAGCGATGCCTTGACGCCCGTGACAACCACGGTCGCGGTGTCGGTCGCGGTGTCAGTCGGTTCCGCCTTTTCGGCAGCAGCTTGCGCCCACACCGAGGCGCTGCTGAGCAGGCCGGCTGCGGCCAGCACCGCGACGCCGGTTTTTAAAACGAGGCGATGCTTCGCCTGGGACTCGCAAGTCCCGGATGTCAGATGTTCCATACGTCTCCTGTGTTATCTGTTTTATAGTTATGTTGCTGCGACTTCGGAATTCATCTTAGGGTCTGGGCAAAAAACAAACCAATCAATTTTTTGGGGTTTTTGATATCAAAAAAAGTATCGGAACCGGCGGCGCAAGTGAAAAAAAAGCCCGCACAAGCGGGCTTTCATGATTTTTTTCGCATATTGCTACTGGAACGCCACCTCGGTGAAACTGCGCAGCTTGCGACTGTGAAGTTTGTCCACGCCCAGCGCCCGCAGCAGCTCCAAGGCGCGGATGCCGATGCGTAAATGCTGGTCAACCCGGTCGCGGTAAAACTGGTTGGCCATGCCCGGCAACTTGATTTCTCCGTGCATAGGCTTGTCGCTCACGCACAACAAAGTGCCGTAGGGCACACGGAAGCGGAAGCCGTTGGCGGCGATGGTAGCGCTTTCCATGTCCAGCGCGATCGCCCTGCTCTGGCTGAAACGGCGTTCCGGCGTGCGCTGCGGCAGCAGTTCCCAGTTGCGGTTGTCGGTGCTGGCGACGGTGCCGGTGCGCATGACGCGCTTCAGGTCGTGGCCGGTCAGCTGCGTCACCTCGGCCACCGCCGCCTCGATCGCCACCTGCACCTCGGCCAGCGGCGGGATCGGCACCCACAGCGGCAAGTCTTCGTCGAGCACGTGGTCTTCGCGCACATAGCCGTGCGCCAGCACGTAGTCGCCCAGTTCCTGCGTGTTGCGCAGGCCGGCGCAATGGCCCAGCATCAGCCACGCATGCGGACGCAGCACGGCGATGTGGTCGGTGATGGTCTTGGCGTTGGCCGGACCGACGCCGATGTTGACCATCGAGATGCCGGTGCCGTCGGCGCGTATCAGGTGGTAGCCCGGCATCTGCGGCAGGCGCGGCAGCGGCGCGCCCAGCGCATCGCCCGCCTCCACCGCCTGGCCGACGCGGCGCGTGACCAGGTTGCCCGGCTCGACAAAGGCGATGTAGTCGTCGCCCGGCGCGGTCGACGCCAGCGCCATCAGCTCATGGCCCAGCTTGACGAATTCGTCGATGTAGAACTGGTAGTTGGTGAACAGCACGAACTTCTGGAAGTGCTCGCAGGACGTGCCGGTGTAGTGGCGCAGGCGCTGCAGCGAGTAGTCGACGCGCGGCGCCGTGAACAGCGCCAGCGGATGCGCCTCTCCCGGCGGCGGTTCGTGGGTGCCGTTGGCGATGCCGTCGTCCATCGCGGCAAGATTCGGCAAGTCGAATACATCGCGCATCAACAGCCGCCGTTCGGCGCTCATATTGCCTTCAATGTGCTCGTGCTCGGCAAACGAGAAATGAATCGGGATCGGCTGCGCGCTGGTGCCGACCTCGATCCGCAATTGATGCTTGCCGTGATTTTTCAACAGCAGCTTGAATTGCTGCTGGTAGTAGCGCGCATACAGGTCGGGCCGCGTCAGCGTGGTTTCGTAGGTGCCGGGACCGGCGACGAAGCCGAAGGCCAGCGTGGAATCGGCGCGGGCCACGGTGTCGGTATGGACGCGGACAAAGGGATAGCAGGCGCGCACGTGTTCGCCGACATCCTCGCCGGCGACAAAGCGTTTCATGGCATCGCGCAGGTGCGCGATGTTGGCATCGTAGATGACGCGGACTTGCTCATAAGCGGCAATCGGATCGTCAAATTGCATGGGGGCGATAAACGGGCGGCTCGGTGACATGCGACTCCTTCGGTGCAAGGGGAAGATCCCATATTTCTTATTGTAAAGGCTGTAAGCGGAACTTGCATTCTTCCTCTATGGGAACCATCTGACCTACCGTACAATGACAGCGCCAACACAAAATAAAGTATCAGCATGAACGACCCAGTATCGCTACACATTTCCCAATCGCACCCGGATGTTCTTTACGGTAAGCCGCAAGGCGAGCTGTTGCGCGAGGAGATACTGGCCGACTTGCTGGAAGCCAGCGCCGCGCGCAATCCCGACCAGCTCGCCTTGATTTTTGGCGAGCGCAAGCTGACTTATCGCGAACTGAACGCGCAGGCCGACCTGGTGGCGTCGCGGCTGATCGATGCGGGCGTGCGACCGGGACAGATCGTCGGACTGTGGCTGCCGCGCGGCATCGAGTTGCTGGTGCTGCAGGCCGGCATCGCCAAGGCCGGCGCCGCCTGGTTGCCGGTCGACGAAGACACGCCGGTCGACCGCCTGCAAGTGTGCCTCGACGACGCGCAAGGCGCCGGCGTGCTGACCTGCGCCGCCTTCGTTCCGCGCCTGGCCGCGCTGGCCGATTTCGGCCGGCCCGTGTGGACCGCCGAGGCGCTGCTGGCCGCGCCTGCGGCGGACACCATCCTGTCCCGCCGCGGCGCCGTGTCGCCGGACGTGCCAGCCTATGTGATCTACACGTCCGGCTCGACCGGCAAGCCGAAAGGCATCCTGATCACCCAGCGCAGCATCTGCCACTTCCTGCGCAGCGAGAACGAAGTGCTAGGCGTGCGCGCCGCCGACAAGGTGTACCAGGGCTTCTCGGTCGCCTTCGACATGTCGTTCGAGGAAATCTGGATCGCCTACCTGGTCGGCGCCACGCTGTGGATAGGTCCCAAGGAAATCAGCGGCGACCCGGAAACGCTGCCGCGCATGCTGGATGAAAACCAGGTCACCGTGCTGCACGCCGTGCCCACGCTGCTGGCGCTGTTCAATCAGGAAGTACCGAGCCTGCGCCTGATTAACCTCGGCGGCGAGATGTGCCCGGAATCGCTGGTGGAGCGCTGGTCGCGCGCGGGCCGCCAGATGTTCAACACCTACGGCCCGACCGAAGCGACGGTGTCGGCCAGCCTGGCGCGCCTGCAGCCCGGCCACCCGGTCACGATCGGCACGCCGCTGCCGAACTACGGCCTGCTGGTGATCGATGCGAACACGGAATCTGAAGGAAAAGGGGAATTGCGCCTGCTGCCGCGAGGCGAGATCGGCGAGTTGTGCATCACCGGCCCGGGCCTGGCGGCCGGCTACCTCGGCCGCCCCGACCTGACGGCAGAAAAATTCCTGGCCAATCCCTGGTCCAGCGGCGTGCACGACGCGCGGCTGTACCGCACCGGCGACCTCGCGCGCATTGGCGCCGACGGCGAAGTGGTGTGCCTGGGCCGCGCCGACGACCAGGTCAAGATACGCGGCTTCCGCGTCGAACTGGGCGAGATCGAAGCGCTGCTGGCGCAGCAGCCGGGCGTGGGCACCGTCGCCGTCCTGCTGCGCAAGGACGACGGCATCGACCAGTTGGTGGCCTACATCGTGCCCGATGCCGGTGTCGAAATCGACACCAGAGCGCTGCGCGCCGGCCTGGCCGCCAAGCTGCCGCCGTACATGGTCCCGGGCCGCTACGAAATGCAGGAAGCCATGCCGCGCCTGACCTCCGGGAAAATCGACCGCAAGGCCTTGAAGGCTATGCCTTTGAGCGCGCCGCCGGCCGGCAGCGCCGAAGATTCCGACCTGCCCGAGACGCCGGCCGAGGCGGCGCTGTTCGCCGCGCTGTCCACGCTGTTCCCCGGCCAGCCCATCCTGCGCAACGCCGATTTCTTCACCGACCTTGGCGGCCACTCCTTCTTCGCCGCGCGCCTGGCTTCCGCCTTGCGTACCGATCCGCGCTTCGCCCACATCACCGTGCGCGACATCTACCAGCAGCGCGAGGTCGGCAAGATCGCGCAGGTGCTGGCCGACGCGCCGAAGGCGGCCGAGCAGGAAGCCGACTGGACGCCGCCCTCCGCGATCAAGCGCTGGACCTGCGGCCTGGCGCAAGCGGTCGCCATGCCGGCGCTGGTGGCACTGCGCATGGCGCAGTGGCTGGCGCCGTTCTTCACCTACCACTTCTTCACCGGCGATCCCGGCGACTCGGTGCCGCTCGCCATCGCCGCGTCGGTCGGTGTGTTCCTGCTTGCCACGGTCATGGAATTTGCCATCGCCATCGCCGGCAAATGGCTGATCGCCGGCCGCCTGCAGGCGGGCAGCTATCCGCTGTGGGGCATCACCTACTACCGCTGGTGGCTGGCGGACCGGCTGGTCGAATCGGCGCCGGCCTATCTGTTGAGCGGTTCCTCGCTCAACGCCTGGTGGCTGCGCGCGCTGGGCGCCAAGGTCGGCAAGGAAGTCATCATCGGCTCGATGACGCTGCGTTCGCCGGATCTGCTGACCATCGGCGACAACGTCAGCATCGGCAACGCCGTCAATTTCGAGAACGCCCGCGTGCAGCGCGGCCGCCTGCTGCTCGGCCGGATCACGCTGGAGGACGACGCCTGCGTCAGCTCCTTCGCTATTTTGGAAGGCAATACGCATGTCGAAGCGCTGGGCCATCTTGAAGGCCAATCCGCGCTGGGCGACGGCGGCCGCGTACCGGCGGGCCGCGTCTGGGCCGGTTCTCCGGCGCGCGACATGGGGCCTTTCGACACCACGCGCCTGCCGCCGCGCCCACAAGCCAGCGCCGCGCGCCGCATGGGCGAAGGCGTGTTCTTCGTGTTCGGCATCCTGCTGATCGTCACGCTGTTCTTCATGCCGGTGTTCCCCAGCTTCGTGCTGATCGACTGGTTCGACGAAGCCGGCTGGCTGCCGTGGATACAGGGCGACGACATGCGCATCCGCCTGCTGCGCTACTTCCTGCTGGCCTTCCCCGCCAGCACGGTGCTGATCATCTTGACGGCGCTGCTGTCGGCCGGCATCCGCTGGAGCGTGCTGCCGCGATTGCAGCCAGGCCGTTCTGCGATCCACAGCAATACCTACTGCGCCAAGTGGCTGGTCAGCCAGATCCAGGAATCAAGCCTGAACGTTTTGCACGGCATCTACGCTACCGTGTTCGCGCCGTACTGGTATCGCCTGCTGGGCGCCAAGGTCGGCAAGGATGCAGAGATCTCCACCGCGCTTGGCGTGGTGCCGGACATGCTGACCCTCGGCGACGAAACCTTCATCGCCGACGCGGTCATGCTGGGCGACGAGGAGATCGACGGTGGCTGGATGATCATGCAGCCGACCGTGATATCGCACCGCAGCTTCGTCGGCAATGGCGCCTATATCCCTGACGGCACGGTGCTGCCCGAGCACGTGCTGATCGGCGTGCATTCGCGCGCGCCGGACAACGGCCAGATGAAGAGCGGCGACACCTGGCTGGGTTCCCCGCCGATCAACCTGCCGGCACGCGAGCAGACCAGCGGCTATCCGGAATGGCTGACCTTCCATCCGTCGCCGATGCGCCGCCTGGGCCGCGGCCTGATCGAAGCGTTCCGCATCGTCGCGCCGCATGCGCTGGTGATCGCGGTCGGCTACACGCTGGTGCTGGCGGTGATGCCGGCCGCCGGCGCCGGCCGCTGGGCCGAGGTGACATGGGACTTGACCTTGGCCGGCCTGGGCTACGGCATCGGCAACTACGTCTTCGTGGTGCTGCTGAAATGGCTGCTGATCGGCCGCTATAGCAAGCAATCGGAGCCGATGTGGACGCCGTTCGTGTGGTTGTCGGAAGGCGTGACCAACCTGTACGAGGGCATCGCCGTGCCCAACTTCATGCGCTACCTGCGCGGCACGCCGTGGCTGCCGCTGGCGTTCAACCTGCTCGGTTCGCGCATCGGCAAGGGCGTGTACCTGGACACCACCGACATCACGGAATTCGACTGCGTGCACATCGGCGATCACAGCGAGCTGAATGCACTGACCTGCCCGCAGACGCACCTGTTCGAGGACCGCGTGATGAAGATCGACCATGTCACCATCGGCGAACGCGTGTACATGGGGCCGCGCAGCGCGGTGCTGTACAGCGCCGTCGTCGGCGACAACGCCCGCCTCGGCGCGCTGACGCTGGTGATGAAGGGCGAGCAGATTCCCGCCAACGGCTACTGGTCCGGCTGCCCGGCCGCGCCGGCGCAATGACTCCGGCGCTGGTCGTCCAGCCCTGGCCCGGCCCCGTGCCGGCTGCGCCGGACGGCGTGTGCGTCATCGGCATAAAGGCGGGGTCAGTTCCGGCAATCGGACATGAGCTCAGCTCATGTCCGATTGCCGGAACTGACCCCGCCTTGATCCGCTCGGCCCAGCGTGCAGAGATCCGGCGCGCGGCGCGCGAGGTGCTGGCCGCGCTCACCGGCGAACCGGCCAGCTGTTTCGGCATCCAATCCGAGCCCGGCGGACCGCTGAGCGTGATCGTCGGAGGCCACGACAGCACCATCGGCTGCTCGTTCAGCCACGAAGACGGCTATTCGCTGGCCGCCATTCACCTGCACGGCGCAATCGGCGTCGATATGATGCGCGTGCAGGACATCCCCGACTGGGAGGCCGTGGCGCGCGACTACCTCGGCCCCGTCGTCACAGCGGCGCTGCAAGCCACGCCCGCCGCCGAACGCCCCCTCGCCTTCGCGCTTGCCTGGACCCGTCGTGAGGCCGAGCTAAAATGCCAGGGATATCAACTCGCGGAATGGCCCGCAAGCGGCGGCACCGGCGCCGTTACAGCCATACCGCTCATCATGAAGCCCGCCGGACTGGCAGGCCATGTAGCCGTCTACCAAGGAGGAAGTAAATGAAGGCTGTCGCACTGCTGCTGGGCATACTCGCAACTGCAACCGCAAACGCCGCCGACTGCGGCCCGGACACGCTGGGCACGGCACGCACGATCACGCTGAAGCGCGAAAGCGCGTTGTATGGCGCCTATCAGCACGCCCCGCTGCCGCTGCAAAAAGGCGAAGTGGTGTTGACCTTCGACGACGGTCCGATTCCGGCAACCACGCCGCTGGTGCTGAAGGCGCTGGCCGACCAATGCGCCAAGGCGACCTTCTTCATGGTCGGCGAAAACCTGGCGAAGGCTCCCGAGCTCGGGCGCCGCGTGGTCAGTGAAGGCCACTCGACGGGCATCCACGGCAACACGCATCCGCATCTGGCGGCGCTCGGCGCCAATGAACAGCTGGCCGACCTGAAACTGGCACAAGCGAGCTACCAGGCCGCCTTCGGCAGCGCAGCGCCGGCCTATCGCTTTCCGTTTCTGGAAGAAACGCCGACCATGCTGGCCGCGCTGAAAGAGGCCAACATCACCGTCGCCTCGATCGACCTCGGCATCAACGACTGGCTGCCCGACGACACCACCGAGATCCTCGCCGCGCGCCTGGTCAAGAGCCTGGACGCCAGCGGCAGTGGCATCATCCTCATGCATGACGCCAATCCGCCGACGGCGAAAGCCGTTCCAACGCTGCTCAAGGTCCTCAAGACCAAGGGCTACCGCGTGGTGCACGTGGAATGGGAAAAATAAAGGGGAAAATAAAGTCTCAGGGCGCGTCGAGGAAGAAGATGGCGGCGGCCTTGGCCGGCGCCTTTTCGGTCGGCTTGTCGATCTGCACCTGGGCGCAATCCTCGACCACCAGGCTGCGCCAGTTGCCCACGCCGGCGTTGGCGAACGCCGTGTGAGCCTTCGATCCCAGGCTGATATCCAGCGCCAGCCGTGCATTGCGCTCGCCGGTCTTGGCGTAGTTCACGCCGCGCAGTTCGAAGCCGAACGCCGTCAGCCACGCCTCCCACAAGCCGCTCTCCACGCCCTTGACGATACGGGCCAGCATTTCCTCCAGCGGCAGGCCTTTCTTGACCACGCCGCGCAACACCTGCAGCGACGGCGCGAAGCGCGCGTCGGTGCTCTGTTTGCCGGCGCCGCTTTCGCCGATCGCCTTCAATTCCTTGGAAAACGCCGCATCGCGCTCGGTGTAGTCACGCATGCGCGTATAGAAACCGCTATCCAGAAAAGGATTGGCTGCTCGGGATGGTGGCTGTTTTTTATCGGTCATGGCGTGCTCGCTTCAGTGTAAGGGGCGTAGTTTAGCCGACCCGGAACGCCTCCGATACTATCTTCGCCGCTTCGGCGATGATTTCGCTGCGCGGCTTGTCGTCCTTGCCCGGCTGGGTCAGGTACGTTACCAGCACGATCGGCGCCCTGCCGGGAGGCCACAGCACGGCTATGTCGTTGGTGGTGCCATGCTCGCCGGTGCCGGTCTTGTCGGCCACCTGCCAGTTGGACGGCACGCCGGCGCGGATGCGCGTGTCGCCGGTGGTATTCCCCAGCATCCAGTCCTTGAGCTGCTTGCGCTGCGCCGGCGGCAGGCCGTCGCCCAGCACCAGCTTGTGCAGCGACGCCGCCATCGCCGCCGGCGTCGTGGTGTCGCGCGGATCGCCTGGCACGGCGGTGTTGAGCTCCGTCTCCATGCGGTCCAGCCGGAATTCGTTGTCGCCGATCGAGCGCGCGAACGCCGTCACCGCGGCCGGCCCGCCGATTTGCTTCATCAGCAGGTTGGCCGCCGCGTTGTCGCTGTATTGGATGGTGGCCTCGCACAGCGCCGCCACCGTCATGCCCTTGCCGACGTGCTTGCCGGTCACCGGCGAGTACGCCACCAGATCGCTCTTCGAGTAGGCCACGCGCTTTTTCAGCAGCGACGGCTCCTTCGCCAGCACCGCCGCCGACAGCATGGTCTTGAAGGTGCTGCAAAACGGGAAGCGCTCGTCGGCGCGGTGCAGCAGCTGGCGGCCGTCGGCGGTGTTCAGCGCGGCCACGCCGAGGCGGCCGCCCGATTCGGTCTCCAACTTGGCCAGCAAAACCGCCGGCGTCAGCGGCGTGGCGGCGGGCGGACTGTCCAGCAATTCGGCGGCTCGGGTCAAAGGCGCGGCGGCCAGCGCCAGCAGCAAGGTGCGGCGTTTGGTGAAGTCGGTCATGGCTAATGATGTTGGTTAAATAATATTACTCAATATTACCAGCCCATCCTTAAAAACAGCCGTTCGCCGTCCCTCAATTGAGCGCACCGCATTCCCCCTCGGATGTAGACTGGTTCCATGGCTTCTCAAGTACTCATCGCAGGCGCCGGTCCCACCGGCCTGGTGCTCGCCATCCGGCTGGCGCGGCATGGTATTGCCATCCGCATCATCGACAAGAACAGTGGCCCGGGCCAGGCTTCGCGCGCAATGGCCGTGCATGCGCGCACTCTGGAGTTCTACCGCCAGCTCGGCTTTGGCGACACCGTCGTCAACCTCGGCATCCAGATCCACGCGATCCGCCTGCGCGAGGCCGGCGAGGAAATCGCCGAGCTGCCGCTGCCCGACATCGGCGCCGGCCTCAGTCCCTACCCGTTCGTGCTGTCCTTCCCGCAGGACGACCACGAGCGCTTCCTGGTCGCGCAATTGAAAGCGGAAGGCGTCGACGTCGAGTGGGACACCGAACTCGAATCGTTCACGCAGGACGAATGGGGCGTGCGCGCCGTGCTGGAGCGCGACGGCGAACGCATCGCCTGCAGCGCCGCCTACCTGTGCGGCTGCGACGGCGCCCGCAGCCGGGTGCGCGAGTCGCTGAAGCTCGACTTCTCCGGCGGCACCTACGACCACCTGTACTACGTGACCGACGTCAAGGTCGCCGGCCCGGACAACCGCGACCTGATAGGCCACCTCGGCGCCAACACCTTCGCGCTGATGCTGCCGGTGCGCTCGACCGGCATGCAGCGGCTGATCGGCATCATGCCGCCGCAGGCCGAGGCCAAGCCTGAGCCGGATTTTGAAGACATCCGCCCGGTGCTGGAACCGCTGCTCGGCATCCGCGTGGAACAGGTGAACTGGTTCTCGACCTACCGCGTGCATCACCGCGTGGCCGGGCAATTCCGCGTCGGCCGCTGCTTCATCGCCGGCGACGCCGCCCACATCCACAGCCCGGCCGGCGGCCAGGGCATGAACACCGGCATCGGCGACGCCGTCAACCTGTCGTGGAAACTGGCCCACGTGCTGCAGGGCCGGGCCACCGCCGCCCTGCTCGACACCTACCAGGCCGAACGCATCGTCTTTGCCCGCAGGCTGGTGGCCACCACCGACCGCGCGTTCCAGCTGATCGTCTCGCAGGGCGCGGGCGGCCAGCTGCTGCGGGGCTGGCTGGTGCCGCATGTGTTCCCGGTGCTGGCCGGCTTCGCGGCGGCGCGCCGCACGCTGTTCAAGACCATCTCGCAGGTGCAGATCCACTATCCCGACAGCCCGCTGAGCGGCGGCCGCGCCGGCGAAGTGATCGGCGGCGACCGTTTGCCGTGGGTGCCGCAGCCCGGCGGCGCGGACAATTTTGCCTCGCTGCAGTCGCTGGCCTGGCAGCTGCACGTCTACGGCACACCCGATCCGGCGCTGGCCGCCGCCGCCCAAGCCCTGGGACTGCCGCTGCAAGCCTGGCCATGGAGCGAAACCGCCGAAACAGCCGGCCTGCTGCGCGATGCAGCCTATCTGATTCGTCCCGACATGCACGTGGCGCTGGCCCTGCCGCGTCAGGAAATCGACACACTGCATGAGCTTGTTACACGCTATCACTTGCGTTTTATGCAGGAGTTGCATTAAGGTAATGAAAATTACAAAATAGTCGGGAGACCACCTTGAAAAAAGCCGTCGCAATCCGCCACGTCATGTATGAAGACGTCGGCAGTTTCGCCGCACCCCTCTCGTCCGCCGGCTACAAGTTGCAGTACCTGGAAGCCGGCGTGGACGATCTCGCGCCCGCCGCGGACGCCGACCTGCTGATCGTGCTGGGCGGCCCGATCAGCGTCAACGACACCCGCCACTACCCGTTCATCGCCGACGAGGTCGCGCTGCTGCGCCAGCGCCTGTTCGTCGAACGGCCGACGCTGGGCCTTTGCCTGGGCGGCCAGCTGATGGCCAAGGCGCTGGGCGCCAGCGTCCATTCCGGCATCCGCGAAATCGGCTGGGAGCCGCTGACCCTGACCGCCGCCGGCGCCGCTTCGCCGCTGCGCCACGTCGGCCCCGACCACACCTCGATGCTGCACTGGCACGGCGACACCTTCGACATGCCGCCGGGCGCATCGCTGCTGGCTTCGACCCCGGCTTGCCGGCACCAGGCGTTTGCCATCGACCATTTTGCGCTGGCGTTCCAGTGCCATCCCGAATTCAGCCCGGCCCGGCTGGAGCAATGGCTGATCGGCCACGCGGTCGAGTTGGTGCATGCCGGCGTACACTTGCAGGATCTGCGCGCTAACACCGCCAACCACGGCCCCACGCTGGTGCACCAGGGGGCGCTCATGCTCAAAGAATGGATCAAAGGATTCCGTGCCTAATCAATCTCAACAACCTCAAAGCTTCTCCCGCCGCGACCTGCTGCTGTCCGCGCTGTCGGCCACCGCCGTCAGCGCCTTGCCCGGCTTCGCGCTGGCCCAGCCGGCGCCGTCCGATGCGCGCTTCACCGCCCTGCTCGACACCTTCGCCGACGAGATCCTGCGCCTGACGCCGACCACCGCCACCTCGCTGGGCATGGACAAGGACGGCCGCGCCGCGCTCAAATCGCAGCTGGAAGACGCTTCCCCCGCAGGCGACGCCGCCTGGGCCACGCAGGTGCAATCGATGCTGGGCCGGCTGTCCGCGCTGGACCGCGGCACGCTGAGCGCCGACGCCCAGATCCGCTACGACACCGTGCGCTACGCCGCCAACGAAGGCGTGGCCGGGTTGCGCTTCCCGTTCGGCGGCGCCGCCAGCGGCTTCTTCGGCGGCACCTCGCCCTTCCCGGTTACCCAGCAGGACGGCGCGCTGACCCGCATCCCCGAATTCCTCGACTCGCAGCACCAGATCGCCAACGCCGCCGATGCCGAGGCCTATCTGGAACGCGTGGCGGCGATGGCGCGCGTGCTGGACCAGGAAACCGCGCGCATCGTCGAGCAGGCCGGCCACGGCATCATGCCGCCGAACTTCATCGCCCACACCGCGCTGGGCCAGTTGCGCGACTTCCGCAAGACGCCGGTCGCCGCGCAAAAGCTGGTGACCTCGATCGCCGAGCGCACGCGCAAGCTGGGCATCGCCGGCGACTGGGATGCGCGTGCCACCAAACTGGTGAACGGCATGGTCTATCCGGCGCTGGAGCGCCAGATCGCCGCCTTCGCCAAGGCCACCGCCAAAGCCACCGACGTCGCCGGCGTGCACCGCCTGCCGGACGGCGCGGCATACTACGAATGGGCGCTCAGGCTGGGCACCTCGACCAGCCGCAGCGCGCAGGAGATCCACGCCATCGGCCTGGAACAGAACAAGCAGCTGCAATCGCGCATCGACGCCATCCTCAAGGCGCAGGGCATCACGCAAGGCACGGTGGGCGCGCGCATGCGGGCGCTGGCCAAGGATCCGAAGCGCTTCTACGCCGACAACGACGCCGGCCGCGAACAACTGATCGCCTACTGCAATGAGCGCGTCAACGCGGTGCGCGCGCTGATGCCGAAGATCTCGCACATGGACCTGAAGGTGCCGCTGCAGATCAAGCGGGTGCCGGTCGATATCGAAGCCGGCGCCGCGCTCGGCTACATGAACTTCGCCTCGCTGGACGGCTCGCGCCCGGCGATCTACTACATCAACCTGAAATCGACGACGCTGTGGCCGAAGTCCGAGC
This sequence comes from Duganella sp. LjRoot269, assembly GCF_964254095.1. Taxonomy (NCBI): domain Bacteria; kingdom Pseudomonadati; phylum Pseudomonadota; class Betaproteobacteria; order Burkholderiales; family Oxalobacteraceae; genus Duganella; species Duganella sp. LjRoot269. The sequence goes on from NZ_CAXUSL020000001.1 coordinate 4,715,199, forward strand.
TGGCCACGCTGACCGCGCACGAAGGCTTGCCGGGACATGCGTTCCAGGGCGCCTACCTGGCCGAGCATCACAACGAGCTGCCGCTGATTTCGTCGCTGATGGGCTTTAACGCCTTCGTCGAAGGCTGGGCCTTGTATGCGGAGCAGCTGGTGGACGAATTCGGCTTGTACGCCAACGACCCGTTCAGCCAGATCGGCTATCTGCAGGCGCAGCAGTTCCGCGCCTGCCGCCTGGTGGTCGACACCGGCATGCACGCGCTGAAATGGACGCGCCAGCAGGCGATCCGCTTCCTGGTCGAGAACACCGGCCGCGGCTTGCAGGCGATGACCAGCGAGATCGATCGCTACAGCGTATCGCCGGGACAGGCCTGCGGCTACAAGATGGGCCACAACGAAATCCTGCGCCAGCGCGAACGCGCCAAGGCCGCGCTGGGCGGCAGGTTCGACCTGGCCGCCTTCAACGATGCGCTGGTGCAAAGCTGCGGCGTGCCGCTGACGGTGCTGCCGACCGTGGTCGACCGCTACATCAGCGAGGCGAAGAAGGCATAAGAGCGAACGGATCAGCCGGGCGCTGCCGCTTACGCGCCCGGATCAGCTGCTCGACGGCCATGGCGGCAAGAATGATCAACAAGGGCATAATCGGCTCCCTGTAGCGGTAAATCACGTAAAAAATCATATGCACCGACGTGTAGCACAGCGCGGCAAGCCAGAGCAGGCAATTATTTCTGGTTCGTAGCCGTCGATAAGCAAGGCCGCCCACCGCCGAGCCGCAGATCAAAAGATATTGCGCCAGCCACGCCAAGCGCGTCAAGGCTTCTCCTTTGGGCTGAGGGCCTTCCCCCTCGTGTACCGGAGGCATCCAGAACAGGACGACTTTTTTAAACGACAGGGCGAGGAACCGGTTCGGATTCTGCTTTATCCAGGCAATCGCCTCGTGTTTCAATGTGTCATTTGCCACGACCTCCCCTTGCTTGCGTAACTGATGCCAGGTAGCGCCCCTTGGCGTGTCGGCAATGGAAATAAACATGCCGTCCGCGGCGGCATTGTTACCCAGGTAGAGATTGAAGCCCCCATTGGTGTTTAAAACCGGGGCACCAAGGACTTGATAGTTGCGTATCAGCCAGGGCGCCACGACGAGCAAGGCGACCAATACGGCCAAGCCGAGTCTTGCCAGTTTTCGGCGCAAAGACAAGGGTGAAATCATCAGCGCAATCACAAAAACCGGGGTAAGCGTCAAGCCGGAATTTCCAGTGATCGCAAGCAGTCCGAGAATAGCGCCAACCAGGATCGCAATCCGCGCCGACGGATTGCAGCTGCATTGCAAGGAAAGCAGGACGACACCGAGCATCAGCGGCATCATCAGATTTTCTTTGGCAAGGTATGCCGCATAAATCCACGACGGCAGGTAAATGGCGAATATACCGACACTGAGTAACCGCCCCGCCTTGCCGGCGCCAGCCTCTTTCGCGATCAGATGAATCAGCCACGCGCTGACGGTGCATAGCAATGCATTCGCAAACAGCGCGGCCAGCAAATGGTGGCCAAAGACGGCAAAAACCGGCGCCAAAACAAACAGGGGGTAGCCGGCACTCAGGAATGCGGAATTGCCCCCCTCAACCAACCCTTTGCCAGCCACCAGGTTCATCGCCATCTGCTCATATCCAGCGTAGTCGCTGACAGGCTGGAATTGCAGGGCAAAAGCTGTCGCGCTCCGCGCCAAAAGCGCGAACACCAAAATCAAAGCCAGCCACTGCTTTTCATTGATACGGGCAAACATTGGACGCATGTCGCTGCTCCGATAGATCAGCTAACTCTTACTGACTAAAAAAACCCCCGCGCAGATCAGCGCAACCCCGCCGGCACGCAGCATCGTCACCTGCTCTCCCGCTAACAAGCCGACAATGACGGTTAGTCCAAAGCCCAGTCCAACCAAGGGATATGCCTTGCTGATGTCCCACCTGGATAACACCCCGAGCCAGACTATGGCGCCCACCCCATAAAGGAAAAAACCGCTCAACACGAACCTGTTTGAAAACACCGTGAAGGCGGTACGCAGAGCCAGCGGCTGTGCCATGACCTCCCTCACATCCGCACTGGACATGCCTGCCTTCAAGGAAAACTGGGCCATGACAGAGAGCGCGATGCTCAAGACGGCAATGAAAAGAGTATTCATAGCATTCCATCCAACGCAAGAAAGTGTGCTATCAGCATCGTGACTGCCATGACGATGACGGTGCTGCGGCTGCCACGGTCTTTGATCGCATAGATCACGGGATCGTCGTGCATCTCTCCGCGCGAGGTCTTGATCCAAAGCCGGGCCAGCCAGTAAATCAATCCTATGGCCACGAGCCATAACAGACCAGGTGTCGCGTAGCGGGATTGGGTATCGGGGGAATTGATAAAAAGCCCGAAGACAACCACTGCCGACATGGCGGACGCCACACCCAGTGGCGACAGTACCGCCAGGTCCGCCACCCGGTAATCGCGGCCGCGCGCGGCTATATTTCCGATCTGTTCCAGCGAGATTAGTTCGGAACAGCGCTTCACCAATGCCAAACTCAGGAACATGAAAACCGAAAAGGCCAGCAGCCACTCGCTGGTGGGGATTGCGGCAGCCACAGAGCCGGCAAGGATGCGCAGCGTGTAAAGCAGAGACAGCATGATCACGTCAATCAGCACGTATTCCTTGAACATCCAGCTATAGCTGCTGGTAAGAATTACGTACAGGAGCAACATTAGGAAGAAAGCCTGGGAGACTACCAGAGCCAATGCAAACGCCAGCATGAGCAAATAGCCGGCGACCACAAGCCCGGTAAGTATCGGTATCCTGGCGCTGGCGAATGGACGGTCCTTTTTTCGGGGATGAGCGCGGTCGCTTTCCAGATCCCACAAATCGTTGAACATATACGTGGCGGAAGCGGCAGACGAAAATGACAGGAAGGCCAGCGCTATTGTCGCGAGCTTCCCAATATCCATGAAGGAAAAGGCGGTTAGCAAGGGCACGAACAACAGCAGGTTTTTCAGCCATTGGTGTACCCGCAATGCCTTCATCCAGGTGGAAAAGCCAATTGGCTCTTTCGAAAACTCCTGCTCGACCGGGTTTCGGTCGCGGACGGATTTGGCCAGGCCTGCCGAGGCCCCAACCAGAATGGCTGCTTGCGCGGCGTTCCATATCGGGATGTCTGAACGACTATCGCCGGCATAGACGAAGTCTGTTCCAAGCTTTTCCTGTATGGCTTCAAGTTTGACCTTGCCCTTGAGATTGCGGCCCATGTCGGTAGCCAATACGTCATCGAACAACGCAAGGTGGTCGGATACGCCCTGGGCGATTGATTTATGCGCCGCCGTGGCCAGGATGATATGGCGCCCCTTGCTTTTTTCACTGCGCAGATAAACCAGCAACGCCTCGCGGTAGGGCAAGCGGTCCGCCGAGATGGCGGCACGGGAGCAGACCGCATCCTTGAACGCCGCGCGACCTTTCAGTAGCCAGAAAGGCAGGCGCAGTAAATTGAGCGGCGATTGCTTGATGAACTGGATGACCGACTCGACAAGCGTATCTGTTGCGGTCAATGTCCCGTCGAGATCGACAACTATTGGCCAAGCGGCTGCTGAATTGACTTGGACCAGGTCGATTTTCATCTGCGGCATCTCAAGACGGGATCGCCTTACTATAAGCTCGACGCCAAGGAGGCCGATGTCGACTGCGTCAAATAAACGCTTCAAATTTCCTTGTCAGGATTAATGGGAGCGGAGGTGGCGGAATCGCCACCGTAGAGTAAGGCGAACGCACGTACCAGCCGAGCGCCGAATAGAGCGCCCGGCCCTCCTCCGTGGCCACCAGTACCCGTTGCGCCGCGCCTGATTGCTGTATCGCCCCCAGCGCCGCCATCAGCACCCTGCCCAGGCCCCGCCGCCGGTGCGCGGCGGCGGTGAAGATGCGGTCGAAAATGAAGACGCCGGCGTATTCAGCCACATGACCGACGGCGGCAAGCGCGCCGTCCTCCGCAAAAATACGCACCGTCGCAATTGGATAGTTCTCCTCCACATCGATCCGATATCCGGCAGGCAGCGGCGGTACCTCTTCGCGGACGCTGTCCTGCATCATCAGGTAAGCGGAGGGCTGGAGCTGCCACCTGGGCGGCACAAGCGCCAGCAATTGCTGGCCGGTGCCGCACATCTTGATCAGGGTGTATGGCGTTGTAATCGACTGGCCCAGCTCGCGTATTCCTTGCTCCGGGCCGGCAAAGACGTAACGCCGGTTTTCATGTGGCAGGCCGCTATCGACACGCAGCCCGCCATGGTCAGGCACCGGCAGCGGCAGACCGTGCGCCAGCGATCGCGCGCCGAGCCAGCCGGCGAGAAGTTCAGGCAGTGACAATACGTGCATTTTTCAGCATTGATGGAATGTTATTCTTGGGCATATGATAAATCCAAAGTCCTCAAAGGAAGTGAAGATGAAATTCGATTGGCATGGCGGAGTGATTTCGCGAACGACCGAAATCGATTCTGGCTACAGGAACACGCAAAACGTCCGGCGCTTTCTCTCCGGTCAGTGCGGTCCCGATTTCAAATTCGACCGCGAACTGATGGCGTGGGTGCGCAATGGTTTGGCGAAGAACATGGGCGACGTGGCGGACGAATGGACGCGACGCCGCGTTGAACGCGGCTGAGTTCGGCCACTTGCGTGCAAGGTCTAAGACCGAGATTCCCGCCGATGAGAAATAGAGGGCTGCTGCAACCGTTTGCGGGCAACATTAACTTAAATTCATCAATTTAAAGTATCAAATCAACCGTTCTCAAAGGAGTACCAATTGAATAGCGACAGATTTACGGGGTATTGCATCCTCGCGGCGGCAGCGATCATCGGTGCAGCTCTCGTCTATCACGCTCAATGTGGACGGTATCAATTTCGTACATCGACTCCACCTGGAATCGTTTGGGTCCTTGACACATTCACAGGTGAGGTGAAAGGCTCAAACAGCTGGAAAACGGGCTCCCCGTGACAATTGCGAGCTGCAATTGCACGGCGGGCGGAAACCCCCATTGAGCGGTATTGACAGTCCCGCCTGCTACGACAGCCAAAAAATAATCGTTTGACGCCTCCTGCTTTTGTTGTAAGCTACCCCTTTGCAAAATGGCCACGAGCCAACGCAGTATCGGGAGAGCCTGTCCAGGAACCCACCCGCACAGCGCCGAAGGAGCAACCGCCCCGGAAACTCTCAGGCAAAAGGACCGATACCGCATTCAAACTCTGAAGAGCAGCCGGACAGACGTCACCCGGCGCACCGAAGGAGCAAGCAGCGTCGCTACCCACGGTCGTTGTGAATCTCTCAGGTCCAGAACAGAGGGGGTGTCCCTGCGCATGTCGCGCATCGACCATTCCCCTTGACGTGCTGGAGCTTTACCCTCATGAAAACCATAGCTATCATCGGCGGCGGCATCACCGGCGTCACCACCGCTTACGCACTCGCCAAGCGCGGCTTCAAGGTCACGCTGCTGGAACGCCATCGCTACGCGGCGATGGAAACCTCGTTCGCCAACGGCGGCCAGCTGTCCGCCTCCAACGCCGAGGTCTGGAACCACAGCGGCACCATCGTCAAAGGCTTGAAGTGGATGCTGAAGAACGACGCGCCGCTGCTGGTCAATCCCAAGCCCAGCTGGCACAAGCTGTCGTGGTTTGCCGAATTCATCGCCGCCATCCCGCACTACCGCGACAACACCATCGCCACCGCCAAACTGGCCGTGGCCGCGCGCCAGCATCTGTTCAGCTGGGCCGACGAGGAAGGCATAGACTTCGACCTCAAGCGCGAAGGCATCCTGCACATCTACCGCAACCGCGAAGGCTTCGAGCGCGCGGCTGAAGTATCGAAGCTGCTGGCACTGGGCGGCCTGCCGCGCCGCGCCGTCACCCCCGAGGAGATGCGCGCCATCGAGCCGACGCTGGCCGGCCAGTACTACGGCGGCCACTACACCGAAAGCGACAGCTCCGGCGACATCCACAAGTTCACCACCGGCCTGGCCCAGGCCGCGCAGCGCCTCGGCGTCGAGCTGCGCTTCGGCCAGCGCGTGACCGCCATGCATGCCGACGCCACCGGCGCCACTGTCACCGTCGAGCAGGAAGGCGGCGACGACACCAGCCGCTACGACGCGGTGGTGGTCTGCGCCGGCACCGCCAGCCGCGCAATGGCGTCCATGCTGGGCGATCACGTCAACGTCTATCCGGTCAAGGGCTATTCGATCACCGTGCACCTGGACGATGCCGCCAGCCAGGCGGCCGCGCCCAACGTCAGCCTGCTCGACGACGCCACCAAGCTGGTCTGCAGCCGCCTGGGCGAAGACCGCTTCCGCGTGGCCGGTTCGGCCGAATTCAACGGTTTCAACCGCGACATCCGCGCCGACCGCATCGCGCCATTGCTGAACTGGGTGCAGCAATGCTTCCCCGGCGTCAGCACCCGCAACGTGACGCCGTGGGCCGGCCTGCGCCCGATGACGCCGGACCTGATGCCGCGCGTGGGCCGCGGCAAGGCGCCGACAGTGTTCTACAACACCGGCCACGGCCACCTGGGCTGGACCTTGTCGGCCGCCACGGCGGACATTATTGCCGAAACGGTACTGTCCGCCCTGGGCGCTCCCTGCTCCAACGTGGGCCAGCGCACCGCGCAAGCCTTGAAAATGGCGTAAACTGCCATCATCTTGAGCCTGTCCCTACAAGGAGATCTGACATGACGGCAAAATCTATCGCACGTATGACCCTGCTGGCGAGCGCCCTGGCGCTGGCGACGCCGGTGTTTGCGGCCGAGCCTACGATCCACGAGGTCTATGTAGCGGCCGAAGCGGGCAAATACACCGAAGCGCAGGCATTGATGGGCCAGGTCCTCAAAGCGCATCCAAACAGCGCCACGGCGCACTTTGTCGAAGCGGAGCTGCTGGCCAAGCAAGGCCAGTTCGCCGCCGCGCAAGGTGAGCTGGCGACGGCTGAACGCCTGGCACCCGGCCTGCCGAAAGTGAATCCAAGCGCGGTGGCGAAGTTGCGCGCGCTGCTGGCGGACGGCCAGAAGCCCAAGGCCAATTACAGCCAGCAGCAGCCGCGCAACAGCAACGCCGGCTACAGCAGCGGCGGCTATAACAACAGCCCAAGCAGCGGCATGCCATGGGGCACCATCCTGATCCTCGGCGGCGGCCTGCTGGGCTTCATCTGGCTGGCGACGCGCTTCATGTCGCGCCGTAACGAGCAAGCCAACGGTCCTGCCGGCTTTGATCCAAGCGGCCAGGCGCCTGGCTACGCACCCGGCGGCTACCCACCGCAGGGCGGCTATCCGCAGCAGGGTTATGGCCCCGGCTATGGCCAGCCGCAAGGCAGCGGCATGGGTTCGCGCATCATGGGCGGCCTGGCGACCGGCGCCGCGGTTGGCGCGGGTATCGTGGCCGGCGAAGCGATTGCGCGCCAGTTCACCGGCGACCACGGCTCGTCGGGCAACCACGACCAGCCGCGTAACGACATCGTCTACGACGATCCGTCGCGTGATGAACTGCTGCGCCGCGACGACATGGGCGGCAACGACTTCGGCACCAGCGGTGGCTGGGACGATGGCGGCGGCAGCAGTGGCGGCGACAGCGGCGGCGGTGGCGGCGGCGGTGGCGGCGGCGACTGGGATTAATTCACTGAGATTAGGCAGTCCTCACGGGGCGCGGCGCTCGCCCGCCCCGGCAGCCTTCATCGCAACATCCCAATACGGCGGATCGCCGAAATACTCCCGTAAATAACGTACGAACAGCTGTGCCTTGGCCTGGTTGGAGCGGCCCGGCAGGTGCACGGCGTGCACCGCCGATTCGCTCGGATCGCGCCGCTGGCGTTCGCCGCCTGGCGCCAGCCGGATCATCGGAAACACCGGCACCAGCTGGCCGGCCACGATCGCGTCGCTGACCAGCCAGTTCGCCAGATGCACGATGCCGCCGCCGGCGATGGCCGCGTGCAGCAGCGAATCCGTATCGTCGCAACGCAAATTGCCCTTGACCGCCAGCGGCTGCCCCTGGTTGACGCCCTCGAACCGCCACCAGCCGCTCGGCATGGTGCGCCCCATGACACTGAGACACTGGTGCTTCAGCAGATCGACCGGAGACTGCGGCCAGCCGTGCCGCTCCAGATAGGCCGGACTGGCGCTGACCACGCGGTGCTGCGTCACCAGCCGCGTCGCCACCAGGCTGCTGTCCGGCAGCACGCCCACCCTGACCGCCACGTCGACACGCTGCGCGCCGAGATCGACGATATCGTCGCTGACGTGAAGCTCCACTTCCATCTTCGGATAGCGCTGCAGAAACTGCGCCACCGCTCCCGCTACATGCAGCCGCCCGAAGGCGGCGGGCGCGGTCACCGTCAGCAGGCCGCGCGGCTCGCTGTCCATCTCCTGCACGGCGGCCTTGCCGTCGGCCAGTTCTGCAAGGATGTTGCGGGCGCGCGGCAGGAAGCGGTTGCCGGCATCGGTCAGTATCACCTGGCGGGAGCCGCGCAACAGCAGGCGCGATCCCAGTTCGGCCTCCAGCGCGTCGAGCTTGCGCGAAACCGAGGACACCGCCATTCCCAGCTCGACGGCGGCGCGCGACAGGCTGCCGCTATCCACCACGGCAACCAGGCAGCGCAGGGTATCGATCATGACTTTCCTTTTGCGGATATTGCAAAGACATTTTGCATTAATCCATATTGTGCCATTTTTTGCAAAGCTGCATACTTCATTCCATCAAAACTTCTTAAGGAAAAGAATCATGAAACTGAGCACAATCGCAGCCGCCCTCGCCTTCGTCGCCACAGCCCCAGCCATGGCCGCCGCGCCGATGGCCGGCACCAATGCCCCGGGCTTTTTCCGCATCATGCTGGGCGACTTTGAAGTGACCGCCATCAGCGACGGCACCGTCGACCTGCCGATGAACCAGCTGTTGCAGCAGCCGGCCGCCAAGACCGATCTGGCGCTGAAGAACGCCTACATCGGCAGCCCGACCGAGACCTCCGTCACCGCCTACCTGGTCAACACCGGCGGCAAGCTGGTGCTGATCGACACCGGCGCCGGCGGCCTGTTCGGCCCGACGCTGGGCAAGCTGCTGGCCAACCTGAAAGCTTCAGGCTATCAACCCGAGCAGGTCGATGAAGTACTGCTGACCCACCTGCATCCGGACCATGTCGGCGGCCTCGCCGCCAACGGCAAGGCGGCCTTCCCCAACGCCGTCGTCCACGCCGACAAGCACGACACCGACTTCTGGCTGAGCCAGGTCAACCTGGACAAGGCGTCCGCCGACAGCAAGGGCTTCTTCCAGGGCGCGATCGCCTCGCTGACGCCGTACGTCGCCACCAAGCACCTGCAACCGTTCAGCGGCGCCGCCGAAGTCACACCCGGCATCCGCGTCGTCACCAGCTACGGCCACACGCCGGGCCACGTCAACTACCTGGTTGAGAGCAAGGGCAAGAAGCTGCTGCTGGTCGGCGACCTGATACACGTGGGCGCCGTGCAATTCGACCATCCGGAAGTGACGATCGGCTTCGACAGCGACCAGAAGACCGCCGCCCTCGCCCGCAAGCAAACCTTCCAGGCCGCGGCCAAGGACGGCACGCTGATCGGCGCCACCCACCTGCCGTTCCCGGGGCTGGGCCATGTGCGCGGCGCCGGCCAGGCGTCGTTCCAGTGGGTGCCGGTGAATTACAGCCAGCTGCGCTAGAGTCCACCAGTCAGGCAAGTGTCAGCGAATACCGTCATAATGCGGGGATGAGCACCATTTCATCTCCCATCAACGTCCTTGTTGTAGACGACCATCCCTTGCTGCGCATGGGTTTGGTCGAAGCCATCTCCAGCCAGGCCGACATGCGCGTGGCTGGCGAGGCCGGCAACGGTCGCGACGCGGTCGAGCGCTACGCGGCCCTGCGGCCCGACGTCACCATCATGGATATCGCCATGCCGGAGATGTGCGGCGTCGAGGCGCTGCAGGAAATCCGCCGCGAGCACGCGAACGCGCGCGTCGTCATGCTGACCACCTACAAGGCGGACGCGCAGATCCTGCGCGCCGTGCAAGGCGGCGCCGCAGGATTTTTATTGAAAAGCACGCTGCGCAAGGAATTACTGGACACCATACGCGGCGTGCACCAGGGCCAGCGCCGCATTCCGCCGGAGATCGCGATGGAGCTGGCGCAGCACATGGGTCAGGGTCCGCTGAGCGCGCGCGAGACCGAAGTGTTGAATCATGTCGCCACCGGCCACTCCAACCGCCGCATCGCCGAGCAGTTGTTGATTTCGGAAGAAACGGTGAAGGCGCACATGAAGAACGTGCTGGCCAAGCTGGCCGCCAACGACCGCACGCACGCCGTCACCATCGCCCTCAAGCGCGGCATCATTACGATTTAATCGCTGGCGGTGCTGGCCAGCCATAGCAGGATAGCGCACGGCAGCAGCAGGCCGTTGAAGCCGACCGCGATATAGGCCAGCGCGCCGCTGATGCAGCCGACGCAAAACGCCAGCACCGGCCAGACCAGCTTCTTCAGGCGCGCCCGCGCCTCGGCGTCGCCGCGCAGCGTGTCGACCAGGTCGATGACCAGCTGCGTCACGTTACCAGTCATCACCGTGGTGGCCGCCACCTTCCCCAGCAACAGCTTGCCGTAGGTGTTTTGCACCGCCATCGCGCCCGCGCACAGCATGCCGGTCAGCAGCGTCAACGGCGCGGCCGCGTCCAGCATCGGCGACGCCCGCCACGCGCAGACGACGGTGGCCGCCATCAGCGCCAGCTGCAGCAGGAAGCTGTTGCGCAACTGGCGGGCGCCGGAACGCTCCCAGTGCAATATCATCAGCCGCCCGAACGCGACGAACAGGATGAACACCGGGAACACCAGCAGCTTGATCAGCACATCGTGCGACGGCGTCGCCATGGCGCGGCCGATCAGCACGAAGTTGCCCGTCACGTGGGCCGTGAACAGGCCGAACAGGCCAATGAAGCCCAGCGTGTCGACGTAGCCGGCCAGGAAGCCCAGCGCGGCGCTTTGTCTGGAGTCACCGCGTTCCATCTGCGCCTTTCTGCAGGTCGAGCCAGGCCACCAGCAGGAAGGCGCCGGTCAGGCCGAGATGCTCGAAGAAGCTGTTGGCGGCCATGAAGCGCTCCATGCCCGCCATTTCCCAGAAACGATTGGCGACGAAGGTCGCCATCAGTGTGAAGGCGCCGAGGAAGCCGGCGCCCAGCCAGCGGTAAAAGCCGGTCAGTATCATCGCCGAGGCGGCCAGCTCGCCGGCGATCACCAGCGCGGCCATCGGCCCGGCCGGCGACAGGCCGAAGTGCTGCATCTCGCCCACGGCGGCGCCGAAGTCGGTCAGCTTGTTGATGCCGCCCTGCAGGTAGGCCGAGCACAACAGCAGCAGGCAGATCCAGCGTATCCAGGGTGAGGATAGGCGATTCTTCAGGTTCATCAGGTATAGCTCCGTGTTAGCACGTCGTTCCCGCGCAGGCGGGAATGACGGTAGTGGTGGTTAAACGGCCCAGCAGGCGCAACCCAGCGCGCCCCAGAAGCCCTTCAGGTCGGCGATCGGCAGCTTGCTGGTCCAGGCCGTGGCATGCTGGTGGCCGTGGACGTTGCACTGGTGCGCGCAGCCGCAGGCGGCCTGCTGCTGCCGCAATTGCTGTTGCTGCTGCTTGCGCTGCTCCAGCTCCTTCAACGCCGCGCGGTTGTTGCCGATCTGCTCGCCCCAGCCGGCATAGCCGCCGAAGCGCCGCACCGGCGACCAGTCCGGCATCGCCGGCGGCGGCGCCTGGTCGTAGCCGGCGAACTCGCCGGCCGCGTAGACGATCTTGCCGCCGACGATGGTCAGGCGCGACGACATGTCGGCGATCTCGCTTTCGGCACAGGCATAAAAATCCTTGTCCGGCACGATCAGGTCGGCCAGCTGGCCCGCTTCGATGCGGCCCTTCTTGCCGACCTCGTTCGAGAACCAGGTGGTGTTCTCGGTCCACATGCGCAGCGCCGTTTCGCGGTCCAGGCAATTGGCGCGCGGGTACAGCTGCATGCCGCCGACCGTCTTGCCGGTGATCAGCCACGACAGCGACACCCAGGGATTGTACGAAGCCACCCGCGTGGCGTCGGTGCCGGCCGAGACCTTGACGCCGGCCTCCAGTATCTTCTTGACCGGCGGCGTGGCCTCGGCCGCGCCGTGGCCATAGCGCTCGACGAAGTACTCGCCCTGGTAGGCCATGCGGTGCTGCACGGCGACGCCGCCGCCCAGCGCCGCGATGCGGTCGATCGACTGGTCGGAGATCGTCTCGGCGTGGTCGAAGAACCAGTTCAGGCCCGTCAGCGGGATCTCCTGGTTGACGCGCTCGAACACGTCCAGCGCGCGGCTGATGGTCTCGTCGTAGGTCGCATGCATGCGCCACGGCCAGCGGTTCTGCGCCAGCACGCGGATCACGCCGTCCAGGTCGTCCTCCATATTGCCCGCCATGTCCGGGCGCGGCTGGCGGAAATCCTCGAAGTCGGCCGCCGAGAAGGTCAGCATTTCACCGGCGCCGTTGTGGCGGAAGTAGTCGTCACCCTGCTGGTACTTGACGGCCTGGGTCCAGTTCAGGAAGTCTTCCTTCTCCTGCTGCGGCTTTTGCGTGAACAGGTTGTAGGCCAGGCGTATCGTCAACTGCCCGGCATCCGACAGCTGCTGGATCACCTGGTAGTCCTCGGGATAATTCTGGAAACCGCCGCCGGCGTCGATGGCGCCGGTCACGCCGAGGCGGTTCAGTTCGCGCATGAAGTGGCGGGTCGAGTTGAGCTGGTATTCCAGCGGCAGCTTGGGTCCCTTGGCCAAGGTCTGGTACAGGATGGCGGCGTTGGGCTTGGCCAGCAGCAGGCCGGTCGGATTGCCGGCGCCGTCGCGCAGGATCTCGCCGCCGTGCGGTTCCGGCGTGTCCTTGGTGTAGCCCACGGCGCGCAGCGCGGCGCCGTTCAACAGCGCGCGGTCGTACAGGTGCAGGATGAACACCGGCGTATCCGGCGCCACGGCGTTCAGCTCGGCGATGGTCGGCAGGCGTTTTTCGGCGAACTGGTGTTCGGTGAAGCCGCCCACCACGCGCACCCACTGCGGCGCCGGCGTGATCGCCACTTGCGCCTTCAGCATGGCCATCGCGTCGGCCAGGCTGCGCACGCCGTCCCAGCGCAGCTCCAGGTTGAAGTTCAGCCCGCCGCGTATGATGTGGCAGTGGTTGTCGATCAGGCCGGGCAGCACGCGCTTGCCTTGCAGGTCGATGACCCTGGTGGCCGGACCGGCCAGCGCCATGATCTCGTTGGCGCGCCCCACGTGGGTGAAGCGGCCGTCCTTGATGGCCACCGCCTCGGCGTGCGGGTTGCCGCGGTCGAGCGTGGTGAACAGCCCCCGGTGCAGGATCAGGTCAGGACTTTCCATTATGCATTCCCCTTGGTTTCATCGGACTTTTGCGCGGCCGGCAGCTGACCGAAGCAATGCGGCTTGACCTGGTCTTCCAGCCACGACACCTTGGCCGCCTCCGGCCGCCACAACTGGCGCAACAGCGGCGGCAGCTGCTCGCCCACCAGGATGCCCAGCAGGCCGACCAGCGCGATCACCGGCGGCGCCGGCGAACGGACATTCAAAAACCCGTAGATCAATCCGACCAACAACCCCACCGCCAACGACACAATATACAGTTTCATGGTTCGACTCCTTTAAAGCATAAGAGTACCTTCCAGCCACCGCCGGCGCCCCTCTCTTATTGCAGGGGTATTTCAGCAAAACCTCAGTAAAAATACCGATGGAAGCGTTACCATAAAGTGTTAAACTGCCGGCAAGCCACTGTTACTTAATCTGTAGCTTACCCGGAGCTTCCCCATGTCCGCCCCCTCATTGCTGTGTTCTGTGCTGTGCAGCCTCGCGCTGTGGTCGGCCCAGGCGCAAGCCGAGCCCACGGCCCGGCCACGCCTGCTGGAACAGTACACCCATACCGCATGGGGTGCGATAGAAAACGGCCCGATCGACGTGCTCGCGCTGGCGCAAGGCGCCGACGGCTGGCTGTGGCTGGCCGCCTCCACCGGCCTGTTCCGCTTTGACGGCAAGCGCTACGAGCGCATGGACAGCGTCGAAGGCCATTCCCTGCTCTCCTCCAACGTCATGGCGCTGTATGCGCCGCCCGAAGGCGGACTGTGGGTCGGCTACCGCATGGGCGGCGGCGTCAGTTATTTCCATCAAGGCCAGGTCCAGCACTACACCGAAAGCCAGGGCCTGCCCGGCGGCACCGTCAGCCACATCGCGCGCGCGCCGGACGGCAGCATCTGGGCCGCCACGCGCGACGGGCTGGCGCGCCTCGCCGCCGGCGCCCGCCGCTTCGACGCCATCGGCGCCCCCGCCGGACTGCCGTCGCGCCGCGCGCGCCAGATCCTGTTCGACCGCAGTGGCCGGCAGTGGGTGGCGATGCAGGGCGGCGTCTACAGCCGCGCCGGCGCCGACGCATCGTTCCGGCCGGCCTGGCCGCGCGGCGACCTGGCCAACCTGGTCGAGGCGCCGGACGGCTCCGTGTGGGCCGGCGACACGGTCGACAGTTATTACAAGATGGCGCCCGAGGCGGTGTCCGGCAAGCCGGCGGCCCACCCTGCGCTGCTGGCCAACAACCTGCATTTCGACCGCGATGGCGGCATGTGGCTGTTCCGCACCGGCGGCGTGGAACGGCGCGCAGCCGGCCACCTGAACGAGCCCGGCCAGGTGCTGACGCCGGAGCGCGGCCTGAGCGGCGGCCTGCCGCAAAGCTTTCTGCAGGACCGCGAAGGCAACGTCTGGATAGGCACGGCGGCCGGCGTCGACCGCTTCCGCCGCAACCGCTTGCAGTCGCTGCCGCTGTCCGCCGATTTCGACCACCCGGCCATCGCTCCCGGCCCTGGTGGCGGCGTCTGGGCCGGCGAACGCGTCGGCCCGCTGCGCGCGCTGGCTTCCGACGGCCAGCGCGGCCTGCCATTGAAACAGGCCGTCTCCGCGCTCTACCGCGATCCCGACGGCGTGCTCTGGGCCGGCAACCAGAACGAGGTCTGGCGCATGGGCGGAAATGGCCAGCCGGCTGCGCGCTACCCGCTGCCGCCGGAGGCGCAAGGCTACGAAGTGCAGGCCATGGCGCGTGCGCGCGACGGCGGCCTGTGGGTGTCGGTGGTGCGCGCCGGCCTGTACCTGCTGAAGAACGGCGTGTGGACCGGCAACGGCGCGCTCCCCGGCCTGCCCGGGCGCTTCCCGCACGCGCTGGCCAGCAGCGCCGACGGCATGGTCTGGGCCGGCTACATCCGCAGCCAGATCGCCCGCATCGACGGCCAGCGCGTGACGCTGTTCAACGGCGACCAGGGCCTGGAAACCGGCCCTGTGCTCAGTCTGCACCAGCACGACGGCCAGTTGTGGGCCGGCGGCGAACGCGGCGTGGCCTGGTTCGACGGCAAGCGCTTCACCATGCTGCGCGGGCGCAAGGGCGAGCCGTTCCGCGGCGTGTCCGGCATCGCGCGCACGTCCGGCGGCGAACTGTGGCTGTTCGGCGCCGACGGCTTGAGCCGCATCGATCCGGCCGAACTGGCGCGCTTCAAGCAGCAGCCGGACTACGAAGTCGACTTCGAACGCTTCGACGCCCACGACGGCCTGACCGGCGCCGCCTCGCAGCTGCGGCCGATGCCGTCGATGGTGCAGTCGGACGACGGCCTGCTGTGGCTGGCCACCGCCAACCAGATCAGCTGGATCGATCCGTCCCACATCGCCCGCAACCGCGTGCCGCCGCCGGTGATGGTGCTGGGCGTGGCCGTCGGCGACCGGCATTACGCGCCGCTGCCCGGACTGGTGCTGCCGAAGTCCGCCAACAGCCTGCGCATCGACTTCACGGCGCTGAGCCTGAGCATTCCCGAGCGGGTGCGCTTCCGCTACCGGCTCGACGGCGTCGATCTCGACTGGCAGGACCCCGGCACCCGCCGCCAGGCCTTCTACACCAACCTGGAAGCGGGCAGCTACCGCTTCCGCGTGATGGCCGCCAACGAGGACGGTGTCTGGAACGAGCGCGAGGCCGGCCTCGATTTCACGATCCCGCCGACGTTCGCGCAGACCGCGTGGTTCAAGGCGCTGTGCGCGCTGGTGCTGGTGGTGGTGCTGTCGCTGCTGTACCGGCTGCGCGTGCGCCAGGTCACGCGCCAGCTGCAGCAGCGCATCGAAGCCCGCGCCGACGAGCGCGAACGCATCGCCCGCGCGCTGCACGACACCTTCCTGCAAAGCGTGCAAGGCCTGATGCTGCGCTTCCAGACGCTGCTCAAGCGCCTGCCGTCGGACGGCGAGGCGCGCCCGCTGGCGGAAAAAATCCTCAACCAGGCCGACCAGGTGCTGATCGAGGGCCGCAACCAGGTCAGCGGCCTGCGCAGCCTGCACCGGTACGCGACCGACTTGCAGCGCATGTTCGGCGAGCTGGGACAATCGCTGCGCGAGGAGCACGCGGCCGGCTTCGCGCTGATCGTCACCGGCCAGCCGGCCAGGCTGCACGAGGCGGCCGGCGAGCATTTGTACGGCATCGGCCGCGAAGCGCTGCTCAACGCCTTCCGCCACGCCAACGCGGAACGCATCGAACTGGAACTGGGATACGGCGACGACGAATTGACGCTGCAGGTGCGCGACAACGGTGGCGGCATGGACCCGCAGGTGCTGCGGACAGGCGCGCGTCCCGGCCACTGGGGCCTGACCGGCATGCGCGAACGCGCCGCCCAGATCGGCGCGGAGCTGGAGTTGTGGAGCCAGCCCGGCATGGGTACGGCGGTGCGGCTGAAGGCGCCGGCGGCCCGGGTCTACAGCCACAAGCGCCGCCCCGGCGCACTGCGCCGCGTGCAGGAGTGGCTGTCGAAGGACGCCGCTTAAAATCCCAGGCCGCAGGCGTGCAAATCGATGATGCCGCGTTCGATCGCCATCGTCACCGCGTGGGTGCGGTCGCTAGCGTTCAGCTTGGCCAGGATGCTCTTCATGTGCACCTTGACCGTCTCTTCCGAAATCGACAGGTGCATGCCGATGCGCTTGTTGCTCTGGCCTCCGGCCACCAGCTGCAGCACCTCGGTTTCCCGCTTGCTCAGGGAGCTCTCGTGCCAATGCTCGGCGATGCCGCTGGCCACCACCGCCGGGATGCTGCGGCGGCCTTCATGCACGCAGCGCACCGTCGCCAGCAACTCCTTGCGCAGCATGCTTTTCAACAGATAACCGGCGGCACCGGCGGCGATCGCGCGCTGGGCCAGCACGTCGCCCTCGTAGGTGGTCAGCACCACGATGCGGGCATTGGGAAATTCCTTGCGGATGGCGATAGTGGCATCGATACCATTCATGTCCGGCATCTGGATGTCCATCAAGGTCACATCGGGCAGCAGCTGGCGATAGCAGTCGATGGCCTGGCGGCCATTGGTGGCCTCGGCCACCAGGCGCATGTCGTCTTCGTCGGCGATGACGCTGGCGATGCCCTCGCGGAACATTGGATGATCGTCAACGCTCAGTACAGTGATCGGCGTGGTTTGGGCCGTGTTCATGGCGCTCTCAAAAAATCTTGCTCGGAGGCGCCAGCATGACACAAACGCATGCTTTCTGCCATACCCCCATCTAGGTAGTGGACAGCCCCCGTATCGGGGCGTGGCAAAGGCGGCGGAAAAGATTAATCTTCTGTACAGCATAGCCAATCTTCGGGAGGAACCAGATGCAATTCGATACCAGGACACGCGTGCAGATCGCTCACTGCGACGCCATCGTCAGCGCCGGCCTGGCCGCGCTGTTGGGCGACAACGCCGACATGCAGGTGGTGCACGACATCGCGCAGGCCGACGTCCTCATACTCGACCACAAGGGCGCGCTGGAACACATGCGCCGCTGCGCCGACGCGCCGCACCAGGAGCACCGCGCCCGCGTGCTGATCGTCACCCAGCTCGAACGCGAATGGGAAGTGCGCACCGCGATGATGGCGGGGGTGCACGGCTACCTGCTGCAAAGCTGCCCGGCCGACCAGTTGCTGGCGGCGGTGCGCACGCTGAGCCGCGGCATGCGCTACCTGAGCGCGGACCTGAGCCGCTGCGTGGCCGACAGCTTCACCCGCATCGGCCTGACCAACCGCGAAACCGACGTGCTGCAGCTGCTGGCGCAAGGCCAGTGCAACAAGTCGATCGCGCGCGAACTGGGCATCGGCGTCGGCACCGTCAAGACCCACGTCAAAGGCCTGTTCGACAAGCTTGGCGCGACGGCGCGTACCCACGCGGTGGTGCTGGCCACGCGGCGCGGCTTGGTCGGCGACGGCGCCGCCAGCCAGCATATGGCCTAGTTCAAAACAATAGTCGTTGGCGAATTGTGCAGAAGCCCTGTAAAATCAGGGTTATGCACGCACATACACTCTCCGTAGGCACCCAACGTCACAAGACGCGCATCCAGCGCGTCCTGATGTTGTTCGTGCTGGTGTTCCTGGCGCTGCAACTGTTCGGGGCGAGTTCGCACAAGCACGCCTATACCGACAGCCAGAACGATTGCGCAGCCTGCGTGATCGCCCACTTGCCTACCGGCGGCACGCCGCCGGCGCTGGTGGTGGCTCCGGTGGCGCAGCTGGTCAGCGTGCCCGTTCCCGTCCTGCAGCGCTCCGTCCGCGCTCTCCGGACCGACTTCCTTACTCCGCCCTCCCACGCGCCGCCCGGCATTGCCTGATTCCCTGCTGATTCGATTTCTCTCGTAACGTTTTTTTAAAACGCTTTTTACGTGGTGTTTTCGCGCGCCTGTACGACACGATCGTACCGGCCGGCGGCTCGTCACGTCCCGAACATTTCAAGGATTTACCATGCAACGCACTCCACAACTCCGCACCCTGCCGCTGCTGATCGCCGGCGCCTTCTACGCCCACCACGCGGTCGCCGACGACGCAACCGCAGCCGCCGCAGCCACCGCCGACGGCAGCCCGATGCAGCAAGTGGAAGTCACCGCCGCTCATTTGAAGAACGCCCGCATCGACCTGTCGCCCAACATCGGCACCACGGTGTATTCGATCGACCGCCACATGATCGACCAGCTGGGCCAGGGCGACAGCACGCCGTTCAACGAAGTGCTGCTGCGCCTGCCGGGCGTGAGCCAGGACTCCAAGGGCTCCGGCTCGATCCACGTGCGCGACGACCACGCCAACGTGCAGTACCGCGTGAACGGCGTGCAGCTGCCGGAAAGTATCACCGGCTTCGGCCAGTCGATCGACACCCGCTTCGTCCAGCAGATCGACTTCGTCACCGGCGCGCTGCCGGCGCAGTACGGCCTGCGCACGTCCGGCATCGTCGACATCCAGACCAAGGAAGGCACGACCAAGCCGGGCGGCCGCATCGGCGTGCTGGTGGGCAGCCATGACTATGTCGAGCCAAGCGCGGAATTCTTCGGCACGCAAGGCTCGTTCAACTACTACCTGTCCGGCAGCTACGTGTCGAACGCGCTCGGCATCGAGAACCCGTTGCCGACCCGCAGCGCGCTGCACGACCGCACCAAGCAAAGCAAATCCTTCGGCGCGCTGTCCTGGTTCCTCGACGACCAGACCCGCCTGGGCCTGATGTTCGGCACCTACAACGGCCGCTTCCAGATTCCGAACAATCCGGACCAGGCGCCGGGCTTCTCGCTGACCGGCCAGAGCGACGCCGACGCCGGCACCAGCAAGCTGGCCTCGTCGCAACTGGACGAGCGCCAGCGCGAAGTGAACCGCTTCCTCGTGCTGTCGCTGCAAAAAAGCGTGGGCGACCTGAATTACCAGGTCTCGGCCTTCCACCAGTATTCGGAACTGCACTACACGCCGGATCCGGTGGGAGACCTGGTCTACAACGGCGTCGCCTCGGACACGCTGCGTTCCAACTCATCGAGCGGCCTGCAGTTCGACACCAGCTATAAGCTCAACGACAGCCACACCGTGCGCGCCGGCCTGGCCTACTCGCGCCAGAACACCCACAGCGACAACTCGGTGGCCGTGTTCGACACCGACGGCAGCGGCGCGCAGGCCAGCACCGATCCGCGCACCATCATCGACAACAGCAGCAAGACCGGCAAGCTGTCGAGCTTCTACCTGCAGGACGAATGGCATATCGCCGCGCCGCTGACGCTGAACTACGGCGTGCGCTTCGACAAGGTCTCGGCCTTCGTCGACGAACAGCAATGGAGCCCGCGCGTCAACCTGGCTTACCAGGTGGCCAAGGGGACGGCGCTGCACGCCGGCTATTCGCGCTACTTCACGCCACCACCGCAGGAACTGGCCGCGCAATCGAGCATCGACAAATACGCCAACACCACCAACGCGCCGGAAGTGGCGGTATCGGACAACGTCAAGGCCGAGCGCACCAATTACTACGACGTCGGCGTGAGCCACCAGTTCAACGAACAGCTGACCGTGACGGCGGATGCCTACTATAAAAAGATCCGCAACATGCTGGACGAAGGCCAGTTCGGCCAGGCGCTGATACTGTCGCCGTTCAACTACGACCGCGGCTACGCCAAGGGATTGGAACTGTCGGCCGTGTACAACCGCAGCAACTGGGGCGGCTTCCTCAACCTGACCACACAGCAGGCCAAGGGCCAGAACATCATCTCCGGCCAGTCGCTGTTTGCGCCGGATGAACTGGCCTACATCGCCAACCACTACATCTACGTCGACCACGACCAGACCTACACGGTGTCCGGCGGCGCCCACTACCATCTGGGCGACACGCAGCTGAGCGGCGATTTCCTGTACGGCAGCGGCCTGCGCCTGACGCCGGACGGCGGCGCGCCGAACTCCGGCACCCTGCCGCACTACACCACCGTCAACCTGTCCCTGACGCACAACTGGAAGAATACCGCCGTGGGGAATATCGAAGGCCGCCTGGCGCTGGTCAACGTCTTCGACAAATCCTACCTGCTGCGCGACGGTTCCGGCGTAGGCGTGGGCGCGCCGCAATACGGTGCTCGCCGCACGCTTTACGCTGGAATCTCGACCAGTTTCTAAGCCGCGAAGTCCAGCGCCGCGATACCGCCCGTAGCATCTTCCGATACCCGGGCGGCAGCGCTTTCACACAGGAGATTCAGGGTCGCATAATCCGCAAACACCGGAGAATCCACATGCGTATCCTGAATGTCCTGACCATCCTGCTGGCGGCGGCCCTGCTGTCCAGCTGCGCCTTCATGAGCCCCGGCCGCAGCGTCAAGCAGAACGGCAGTATCGTCGATTATTTGTATCCCGACGCCAGGGATGCGCCCACCATGACGCCGACCGTCACGAGGCTGCGGCCTCCGGTACGTGTCGGCATCGCTTTCGTGCCCGGCGCAGGCTGGGGCAACGGCTTGTCGGAAGCGGCGCGCATGAAGCTGCTGGAGCGCGTGCGCGATTCGTTCGCCGCGCATCCCTACATCGGCAAGATCGAGATCATCCCGACCCAGTACATGCGCGCCAAGGGCGGCTTCACCAACCTGGAACAGGTGGCCCGCATGTTCGATGTGGAGGTGGTGGCCCTGCTCTCCTACGACCAGGTGCAGTTCAGCGACAGCAACGCGCTGTCGCTGCTGTACTGGACCATCATCGGCGCCTACGTGATCCACGGCGAACAGTACGACGTGCAGACCATGCTGGACGCCTCCGTATTCGACGTCCAGAGCCGCAAGCTGCTGTTCCGCGCGCCGGGCACCAGCCGGGTCAAGGGCGGCGCCAGCATGGTCGGCTTCAGCGAGAAAGCGCGCGCCGCGCAGATCGAGGGCTACAACGCCGCCGTCGACCAGCTGGTCCCCAACCTGCAGGCCGAACTCGATCGCTTCCGCGACCGCATCAAGAACGACGCCGCCTACAAGGTCGAGAACAAGGAAGGCTACAAGGGCGGCGGCGCCCTCGGCCGGCTGAGCCTTGCGCTGGCCGCAATGCTGGCTTGGATCGCGCATGGACTTCGCCGGCGCGTCTGAGCTGCTGGAGTTCGACCGCCAGGCGCTGCTGGCGGGCGACATCTGGCGGCTTTGGACCTGCCACCTGGTCCACTACACACTGCAGCACCTGCTGCTCGACGGCGCGGTGGTCGCCATCGCCGGCCTGATCGCCGCGCAGCGCCTGGGCCTGCGCACGGTCGGCAAGGCGCTGGCGTTCGGCGCGCCGTGCATCGCCCTCGGACTGCTGCTGGCGGCGCCGGAACTGCACTACTACCGCGGCGCATCCGGCATCGCCGTGATGCTGACGGTGATGGCCGGCCTGTCGCTGTGGCGCGATGCCGACGGCCGCGCACGCGCGGTGCTGATGCTGATGGCCGTCGCGCTGCCGGCCAAGGTCGTCGCCGAAGCCGTAGGCTGGACCCGGGGCTGGTCCGACCTGCCGCCGGACGTCGCCATCGCATGGCAAGCGCACTTGCTGGGCTGCGTGGCCGGCGTCATCGCGGTGGCCAAGGCCAGGGCATCCGAGCTAAAACTGGATTAACTATCAATGCCATTCTGACCCGATAGTGTTTCAAAATCGTCAGTGCTACCACGATTTTCTTGTATATATTTCATGGTTGTAGGCATAATCGTTTCGACCTAAACGATCCAGGCCCGACGTGAATCCCATCGTATTCGCCATCCCCGTTTTCATGCTGACGATCCTGCTGGAGGCATGGCTGGCGCATCGCCGCGGCGTCGCCGCCTACGACACGGCCGACGCCCTCACCAGCCTGCATCTGGGCATGGCGAGCCAGGTCGTCGGCCTGTTCGTCAAGCTGGCGCTGCTCGGGATCTATACCGCCGTCCATGACCGCTGGCGCCTCGCGTCGCTGCCCGCCAACAGCGTGTGGGTGTGGCTGGGCGCCCTGTTGGCCTACGATTTCTGCTACTACTGGCTGCACCGCATGGGCCACGAGGTCGGCGTGCTGTGGGCCGCGCACGTGGTGCACCACTCGTCCGAGTACTACAACCTGTCGACCGCGCTGCGGCAGACCTCGAGCGGCTGGCTGCTCGGCTGGATCTTCTACCTGCCGATGGCGCTGGCCGGCGTGCCGCCGCTGGTGTTCGCCGGCGTCGCCATGATCGACCTGCTGTACCAGTACTGGGTGCATACCGAATTGGTCGGCCGCCTCGGCTGGCTGGACCGCGTGTTCGTCACGCCGTCCAACCACCGCGTGCACCACGGCCAGAACGACTACTGCATCGACCGCAACTACGGCGGCATCCTGATCCTGTTCGACCGCTTGTTCGGCACCTACGCCGACGAGCGCGAGGACGAACGCATCGTCTACGGCGTGCGCACGCCGCTGCGCAGCCTCAATCCCGTCTGGGCCAACCTGCACTACTACGCCGATCTGTGGCAAGCGACGCGCAGCGTGCGCGGCTGGCGCGCCAGGCTGCATGTGTGGTTCGGACCGCCCGGCGGCTGGACCGGCGAGCCGCTGGGCCATTTCGACGGCAGCCAATTCGAGACCTACCGTCCCGCCACGCCGCCGGGCGCTGGCATCTATGCGATGCTGCAGTTCGCGCTGCTGGTGCCCTGCGTGTCGCACCTGATCGCCGTCGGCCCGTCGCTGGCCATGCCGCAGCTGGCGCTGTATGCGGCCGTCATCGTCGGCGCCACACTGAGCCTCGGCGCGCTGCTGGAAGGACGCCGGTTCGCCTTGCGCCTGGAGCAGGCGCGCGCGCTGGCGATGGGAATGGCCTTCGCGCTGCTGCCGCAATGGTTCGGTTTCGACGCACCGCTGGCCCTCAGGGCGAGCATATTGATTGTCATGCTGGTTGCAGTGGTCTGGTTGGATCTGAATACAAAAAACATACGAATGGAGACGACATGATTAAACCTGTGCGTACTATCATCCCCGCCAGCCTGGCGGCCACGTTCTTCGTGCCGGTGCCGCCGGTTTGGGCTGCGGATGAAATCCAGTCGGTGGTCGTCACCGCGCAGTCGCGCAAGCAGTTCGTGCAGGACGTGCCGATGACCATGCAGGTGCTGACCGCCAAGGACATCGACAACATCGGCGCCAAGGACCTGGCGGACCTGAACGGCTACGTGCCCGGCCTGGTGGTCGACGCCATCGAACCGACCCAGCCCGGCTTCGGCATACGCGGCGTGAACGCCGCCGATTTCGGCATCGCCACCGATTCGCCGGTCGGCATCTACGTCGACAGCGTCTACACCGGCAAGACCGGCGGCGCGCTGATGAACTTCATCGACATCCAGCGCATCGAGGTGGTGAAGGGGCCGCAAGGCACGCTGTTCGGCCGCAACAGCGCGGCCGGCGCCATCGCCATCACCACCAATGAGCCGGGCAAGGATCTGGATGCGGCGGGCCACCTCAAGCTGGGCAAGTTCGGCCGCGCCAACGCCGACGTGATGATGAATCTGCCGATCTCCGACACGCTGGCCGCGCGCCTGGTCGCGGTGCGCTCCGGCAGCGAAGGCTGGGCAGACAACACCGCCACCGGCAAGAAGTCCGGCGGTGACAAGGACTGGGCCACCCGCCTGTCACTGCGCAAGGACTTCGGCGGCGACGCAAAACTGGTGTTCTCATGGGAGCACGAGAACATGGAGCAGTACGGCCGTCCCGCGTTCGGCGTGATCAAGGATCCGTCGCTGCCACTGGGCGGCTACACCGGTGTTTACAACGCCGCCTACACCGCCAACTTCGTCAATCCTTTCGATGCGCCGCTGGCCAACGACCAGCAAGGCAGCGAAGGCCGCAAGTTCGACGGCGCCACGCTGCGCGTCGAAGCGCCACTGGCCGGCATGACCTTCAGCTCGACCAGCGCCTATCGCCGCTTCGCCACCCACAACCTGACCGACAACGACGGCGGCGCGCGGCAGGACCTGCAACTGACGACGCTGGACGCCAAGCGGGCGCACAGCTTCCAGCAGGAGTTCAAACTGTCGGGCAAGACCGATAAGCTGGACTGGATCGCGGGCCTGAGCTTCTATCACAACAACGAGCATCAGGATGCCGGCGCCTACGTCAGCACCGGCACGCTGGACACGCTGAGCCAGTTCGGCGGCGGCGATCCCAACTTCGCCACGCTGTTCGGCGGCCTGGCCGCGGCAGGCCTGCCCGGCGTCAGCCCCAGCACCACGTTCAGCTGGGACGAGACCCACTACAGCGACGTCAAGACCAAGTCCGCCTCGATCTACGGCGACACCATCTGGCATTTGACGGCGGCCACCAACCTGACCGCCGGCCTGCGCTACACGCAGGACAAGAAGCAGATGACCTGGTACGTGCCGGGCCGCGTGTCGCCGCAGCTGGATAACTTCCTCAACAGCTTCGGCCCGCTGGCCGGGCTGAACGCGGCTTCGTTCCCGTCCAACGTCATCTTCGGCACGGCGGCGCAGCTGGCGTCGTCGCCGGTCACGCGCAGCAAGGACTGGACCGACTTCAGCCCGCGCCTGGTGCTGGACCATAAGCTGGACAAGGACACGCTGCTGTTCACCTCCATCGCGCGCGGCTACCAGGCTGGCGGCTTCAATATCTTCACGCCGCCGAATCCCGCCTCGGCCACCGCCATCGGCCGCGACCCGAGCTTCGAGCCGGAGAAGATGACCAACTTCGAAGCCGGCGTGAAGATGTCGCTGCCGGCGCTGAAGGCCACCGTCAACGCGTCGCTGTTCGCCTACAAGTTCAAGAACCTGCAGGACGTCCAGCTGTACAGCGTCGGCTCGCTGCCGACCTATAACGTCGTCAGCAGCGACCAGAAGGCGCAGGGCCTCGATCTCGACGGCCGCATGCGCATCACGCCGCGCGTGACCGTGTTCGGCGGCATGGAGTACATCGACCAGACCTACACCCGCTACCAGCGGCTGGACGCCGCCGGCAACGTCAGCCTGGACCTGGGCGGCCAGCCGGTCGGCACGCCGCGCCTGACGGCGATGGCCGGCGTGAACCTGAACTGGGAAGCGGCGGGCGGCCGCGGCAGCCTCAATTTCCAGGGCACGCATTCGAGCGCGACCCGCTGCAATAGCGACACCGCCAAATTGAGCTGCCTGAGCACCGCCAAGCTGCAGACCGGCGTAGCCACCACCAAGTTCGATGCGCGGCTGGCGTGGGACAGCGAGAGCGGACGCTATGGCGTGGCGCTGCTGGTCAATAACGTGCTCGACAAACGCTACATCCAGACGCTGGGCGGCCAGACCGAGCAATATGGCGCGCCGTACGCGTGCCTCACGCCGCCGCGCCAGGTCGCGGTAGAATTCCGGGCCAGCATGTGAGGGTAAAGAATAGCGTGGGCCGAAAACTTAAAATCGCCGGGACAAGCGCCCTGGCGCTGATCGCAGGGGGTGTGCTGACACTGTGGGTGCGTCCGCCCGAGCTGTTGCGGGTCGGCGCCAGCTATGGCGCCAAGATGGTGTGCTCGAATGTGTTCCTGGCCGGCCGCGACGCCCAGGCCGTGCTGGCCGACGATGTGCAGGCGCCCGGCCATCCGATCCTGAAGCTGCTCGAGATCAGCGTCGACCGGGAGCGCAAGCTGGTGCACGCCGACTTGCTGGGATTTATCGGCAAAGGGTTGGCGGTGTACCGTCCCGGCACCGGCTGCGCCGTGGTGCCGGACGGCGACGTCGTCCAGGCGGCGCAGTACCAGTTCTCGCCGCTGAAGATCTGGGCGCCCTCGCCCAACGTCGCCTGGCCAACCGGCTCGCAGCCGGAGACTGCGCCCGCCGTGCAAGCCTTGCTGGACCAGGCTGCGCTGGCCGGCCCCGGCATGCGCGGCCTGGCGGTGATCTACAAAGGGCGCCTGATCGCGCAGCGCTACGGCGTCGGATTTACCGCCGCCACGCCGCTGCTGGGCTGGTCGATGACCAAGACCGTCAGCGCGGCGCTGGTCGGCATCCAGCTCGCCGACGACAAACTCAAGCCGCAACAAAGCGGCTTCTGGTCCGACGCCGCCGATCCGCGCGCGGCGATCACGCTGGCGCAGCTGATGTCGATGAGCAGCGGCCTGCAATACAACGAAGGCTATGGCGACGTTTCCGACGTCACGCGCATGCTGTACCTGGAGCCGGACATGGCGGCCTATGCCGCCAGCCAGCCGCTGGTCCAGCCCCCCGGCAGCACCTTCAATTATTCCAGCGGCACCACGCTGCTGTTGTCGCGCATCTGGCAGCGCGCGGCCGCAGGGCCAGGCCACGAAGCCACGTCGGCCGCCGTGCTGTCGCTGCCGCGCGAACGTTTGTTCGAGCCGCTGGGCATGAGCAGCGCTGTGATGGAAGCCGACGCGCGCGGCAATCTGGTGGGCTCCAGCTATATGTACGCGAGCACGCAGGACTGGGCGCGCTTCGGCCAGTTCCTGCTGCAGGACGGCGTCTGGCAGGGCAAGCGCCTGCTGCCGGAAGGTTTCGTCGAAGGTATGCGGCAGGTGGCGCCCGCATCGGGCGGACAATATGGGCAAGGGCAGCTGTGGCGCTGGGGCCCGTCCGGGCCGACGCCGGAAGGCCAGGACCCGGACCTGCCGTTCAAGCTTCCCGCCGATACGTACTGGCTCGAAGGACATGATGGACAGAGCATCGCCGTCGTGCCGTCGAAGGAACTGGTGGTGGTGCGCCTTGGATTGACGCCGTCCCGCCTGCAATATGCGCCGCAGGCCTTGCTGGCGGCGGTGATCAAGGCGCTTGAATGACGGTGATATCGACAGGCGTCCCTTACGGCCTGCTGCGGCACCAGGGCCCGATGCTGAAGACCAGCGCCCGCATCCTGCTGCAGGCCGCCGGCCGCAGCATACTGACGCCGCGCGCGAGCGCGGCGTCGGCGCAAGCGCCGGTCGGCATGACGATCCGGCGCACCATCGCGGCGCCGCCTGCACGGCTGGTCGAACAGTACATCCGCTGGTGCGGCGCCGCCGGCCGCTACGAAGGCGAGCTGCCGCCGCATATGGTGTCGCAATGGAGCCTGCCGCTGGTCGGCGAGCTGCTGATGCAGCTGCCCTACCGGTTGACCGGTGTGATCAACCAGGGCGTATCGATGACCGTCCATGGCCCGCTGCCCTGCGATACGGCGCTGACCTTGAGCGCCTCCATCGAATCCATGGAACCGGCGGCCGGGCGCGTGCGCGTGGTAGTCGCCATCTTCACCGGCGTCCCCGGCCAGGCCAGGCTGGTCGAGACGCGCCTGCATATGAGTTTTCTGTTGCCCGGCAAGCGTCCGCCGAAAACCGCGGCGCCGCGCCCGCCCGATCCGGCCTGGCATACCGCCGGCCAGTGGCGGACCGACGTCAGCGACGGCCTGCGCTTCGCGCTGCTGACCGGCGATTTCAATCCCATCCACTGGTGCGGTCCGCTGGCGCGGCGCTCTGTCTTTGGCGGCAAGGTGCTGCAAGGCTTCGGCAGCCTGGCGCGCAGTATTGAAGCGCTGGGGAGCGGCGGCTTCCGCGAGCTCGACGTGCGCTTCCTGCGGCCGGTGCCGCTGCCCTGCCCGCCGTTGTCGGTGCAGCTGGCGAGCGAGGCGGACGCCGACGGCTGGCGCGCGCTGCGGCTGGCCGGCGATGGCGATGGCGGCACCGTCGTGCATCTGGCGGGCCGTCTGCGCTAGGCACCGCGGCGTTGCGTGCGGCCGCACAGCAGTGTATCGTCATCACATTTAACCAGCACAGGGATGCGCGATGGCGATACTGATACTCGGCTTGGTAATTTTTCTCGGACTGCACTCGGTGCGCATCTTCGCCGACGACTGGCGCACGGCCATGCGCGCGAAGCTCGGCGCGAACGCGTGGAAGGGCTTGTACTCGGTGGTGTCGCTGGCCGGCTTCGGCCTGATCGTCTGGGGCTACAGCATCGCGCGCCAGCAACCGGTGGTGGTCTGGTCGCCGCCGAAGGCGATGGCCCACGTCGCCGCTCCGCTGATGGTCATCGCCTTCATTCTGCTGGCGGCGGCCTACGTGCCGCGCAACAGCATCAAGGCCAAGATCCATCATCCGATGACGCTGGCCGTCAAGACCTGGGCGCTGGCGCACCTGCTGGCCAACGGCACGCTGCACGACATCATCCTGTTCGGCAGCTTCCTGCTATGGTCGGTGCTGCTGTTCCGCGCGGCCCGCAGGCGCGACCGGGCCGCCGGCACCACCTACCCTGCGGGTACCGCCATCGGTACGACGATTACCGTGGTGGTGGGGTTTGCGGTGTCGGTGCTGTTCGCGCACTGGCTGCACCTGCTGCTGATCGGCGTCAGCCCGTTCTAGAGATTCAGTTGCACTTGCCGCGCAGCGCCGCCGCGATCACCCACGGCAGCGAATACGGCCCAACCACGGCGATCGGACCAATCTGCGCCGGCTGATGTTTCAGCGCGTCGCCGTGCAGGCAGTCGGGTACCTTGGCCTGCTCGAATGCTGCGCTCATCTTGTCGTGCGCGGTGCCGGCGGAAAATGCCCCGGCGTTGCGGTTGACGAGCGGCTGCGGATTTTCCGCGATGGTCTCCCGCACGGCCTTCTTGATGATCTCATCGGTCAGCACCGGCGGGCTGGCCGGCGGTGGAGAAGGCGGCGGGGACGGCAAGGCGGCGGCGCCGCGCGCGCTTGCCGCCAGCACCGCTGCCGCGATGATGTATCTCATGCCATCCCCCGTTTCGTTCGCATCCTTGCGCCCATCATATCAAAACTGCACTAGAATTTGTGCAGTTCATCGACGAGGTGGAGCATGACAAATTGGAGCAATGGCTATATCGCCGACATCGGCTACACCTACGGGTATTATCACGCGCTGAACCCGTTGCGGGCGAACCTGGCGCTGCTGCACGCGCGCATCGCTCTGCCCGAAAGCGGCACCGCCTGCGAGCTGGGCTACGGCCAGGGCATCAGCGCCAATATCCATGCGGCCGCTTCAGCCACCAGGTGGTACGGTACCGATTTCAATCCCGGCCAGGCGGGATTTGCCCGGCAACTGGCGGAGCACCTGGCCGACGGCCCAGCGCTGTACGACCAGTCCTTCGCGGAATTCTGCAACCGCAGCGACTTGCCGGATTTCGACTACATCGGCCTGCACGGTATCTGGAGCTGGATCTCGGATGACAACCGCGCCGTCATCGTCGATTTCGTGCGGCGCAAGCTGAAGGTCGGCGGGCTGCTGTACATCAGCTATAACACCCAGCCCGGCTGGGCGGCGATGGTACCGATGCGCGACCTGATGACGCAACACGCCAGCGTGATGACCGCGCCCGGCGCCGGCATCGTCGCCAAGGTCGACGGCGCGCTGGCCTTCGCCGACAAGCTGATGGCGGCCAACCCGCTGTATGCCCGCGCCAATCCCGGCGTGGCGGAGCGGATGAAGAAACTCGGCGGCCAGAATCGCCAGTACCTGGCGCACGAATACTTCAACCGCGACTGGCTGCCGATGTCCTTCGCCGACATAGCCGGCTGGCTGGTCGACGCCAAGCTCGATTACGCCTGCTCCGCCAGCTATCCCGAGCTGGTGCCGGAGCTGAACCTGACCTCGGAACAACGGGCCTTGCTCGATGAAATACCGGACCCGGTATTCCGCGAAAGCGTTTTCGATTTCATGATCAACCAGCAGTTCCGGCGCGACTACTGGATCAAGGGCAGGCGCCAGCTGCAGCCGCTGGAATACGCCGAACAATTGCGCGCCCAGCGGATGATCATGTGCATGGCGCGCGACGACGTCACGCTCACCATCGCCGGCGCGGTTGGCGAGGGCGCGCTGAGCGCGGAGATCTACAATCCGATACTGGACCTGATGAGCGACCATCAGGCGCGCACCATCGGCCAGATGCAGCAGGCTTTGCGGAGCATCACGCTGCCGCAGCTGCACCAGGCCTGCATGCTGCTGGTCGAGAAAAACGTCCTGGGCGCGGCGCTCGACGAGCAGGAAGCCGCGGCACGCCGGCCCGAGACCGAGAAGCTGAACCGGGCGCTGATCCAGCGCGCGCACTATACCGCCGAGATTCCCTTCCTGGCCAGCCCTGCCCTCGGCGGCGGAATTCCCGTACACCGTTTCCAGCAGCTGTTCATCGCCGCGCAGGCGCAAGGAAAAACACGGCCCGGGGAATGGGTGGAGTATGCCTGGCATGTGCTCAAGTCGCAGGGGCAGTCCATCGTCAAGGACGGCAAGACCCTGGAGGGCGACGACGCCAACGTGGCCGAGTTGAACCGGCAGGCCGCCGAGTTCCACGACAAGCACCTGGCGCCGCTACGCGCCCTGGGTGTGCTCTGACGGGAAGGCCGAATCGGCTGACTCGGCTGAATCAGCCACGCGCACCGCGTTGCGGCCACCCTGCTTGGCCGCGTACAGCATCTTATCGGCCCGCATCAGCCAGTCCGCCGGGCCGGTGCTCTTGTCCATGTAGGTGACGCCGATCGACACCGTGACCGGATGGCTCGGCACCAGGGGAGCGCCGGCCACCGCACCACGCAAGCCTTCGGCCAGCCTGGCGGCGGCGCTCAGGCCGGCGCCGCTGGCGATGATGGCGAACTCCTCGCCGCCGTAGCGGAAGATCCGATCCGACGCCCGCGTATGCTGCCGCATCACCTCGCACAGGCGTTTCAACGCCTCGTCACCGGCGGCATGGCCGAACAGATCGTTGACCTGCTTGAAGTGGTCCAGGTCCAGCAGCAGCAGGCTCGATTCCAGGTGCGGGCGGCGTTCCTCGGCATGCGCGGCCAGCTTGCGGTCCAGCGCGCGGCGGTTGCCCACGCCGGTCAGGAAGTCCAGCTCCACCGCCGTGTGCAGCGCGCGGTTCTGCAGGCCGGTGCGGTCGGCGAAAATATAGGCGAACAGATTGACCAGCACGATGGTCACCACGATCGTCAGCAGGTTGAGCAGCTCCAGTTGGGGCAGCAGGATCGCCACCAGTCCTGCCAGCGAGACGCTGTTGATGGTCAGCGCGGCGCGCGGCCGCAGCACGAAAAAGGCGGCGATCATGGTCGGGTACACCCAGTACACCAGCGATACGCCGCGCAGGTACACGGTGGCCAGCATGCCGGCCGAGTAAAAGATCGTCACCCCAAGGCTGGCGAGGCGGTGGCGGCCGGTGCGCCACACATGCAGCATCACCGCCACCATGCCCAGTACCAGCGTCATGTCAACCGCCGCCGACATCCAGCTGTGCTGCAGCAGGCGGTAGATCCCGAACGGCAGGATGCTGGGAATGCTCAGCGCGCACAGCAGCAGGAGTATCACTTCCTCCAGGCTGCGCTTGCGCTTTCCCTGCCGCTTTCCCTGCACTTCTTCGGGCATATTTCTTATGGTGTTATGTCGCCTGGCCTGCGGGTTGGTCAGCCGGGCCCGTTGCCGATTCAGCCGTGGCATGCGTTTCAGCCTTGTGCTCGCCCGCCAGGAACATATACATGGCAGGCACCACGAACAGCGTGAACAGCGTGCCGATCGACAGCCCGGTGAAGATCACCAGCCCCATCGCATGGCGTCCGGCCGCCCCAGCGCCCGAGGCGATCACCAGCGGCACCACGCCGAATACCATGGCCGCCGTCGTCATCAGGATGGGCCGCAGCCGGGTGGCGGCGGCTTCCTCGATCGCTTCGCGCTTGTTCTTGCCGGCCAAACGCAGGTGGTTGGCCACTTCCACGATCAGGATACCATGTTTGGAAATGAGTCCCATCAGCGTCACCAGCCCGACCTGGGTATAGATGTTGATCGAGGCGAAGCCGAGGAAGATGAAGGTCATCGCGCCGAACAGCGCCATCGGCACCGAGAACAGGATCACGATCGGATCGCGGAAGCTCTCGAACTGCGCCGCCAACGCCAGGAACACGATCACCACCGCGAACGCCATCGTCAGCACGAAGCCGCCCGACTCGCTGACGAACTGGCGCGAGCTGCCCGAGTAGTCCACCGTGTAGCCCGACGGCGCCACCTCCTTGAGCGTGTTGCGCAGGTATTCGAGGATCTCGCCCTGCGAGGCGCCCGTCACGCCGGCGATGGTGGCCGAATTGAGCTGCTGGAAGCGGGTCACCGATTCCGGCTGCACGCTGTAGCTGATGCTGGCCACGGTGCTGGCCGGGATCATGGCGCCGCTCGGCGTCTTGATCTGGAAGTCCAGCACGTCGGCCGGGTTGAGGCGGTCGACCTGCTGCACCTGCGGGATCACCTTGTACGAGCGACCGGAGATCGAGAAGTAGTTGACGTAGCCGCCGCCCAGCGCCGCGCCCATGGCGTTGCCGAAGTCCTGCTGCGTCAGGCCCAGCGTGGCCAGCTTGTCGCGGTCCACCTCGACGCGCGCCTGCGGCGTGTCGATCTTCAGGTCGACGTCGGCGAAGTAGAACTTGTTGTCCTTGCGCGCCTTGTCCAGCACCGCCTGCGCCACCGTGTTCAGGTTCTCGAACGGCTCGGTGGTGGTGATGACAAACTGCACCGGCAAGCCGGAGCTGCCCGGCAGCGCCGGGAACTGGAACGCCGCCACGCGCCCGCCGGCCACGTTGTTCCACTTGGCCTGCAGCTCGGTCTGGATCTCGTGCGCCGAGCGCGAACGCTTGTCCCACGACTTGAACAGCACGCCGCCGATGCCGGCGTTGGTGGTCGGCACGCCGGTGATCTGGAACATCTGCTCGTATTCCGGCAGCGAGTGGGCGATGTCGAAGATCTGCTTGGCGTAGGCCTGCATCTGGTCCGAGGTGGCGGTCGGCGCGCCGACCACCTGCGACAGCACGATGCCCTGGTCCTCTTCCGGCGCCAGCTCGGCCTGCGACATCTTGAACATCAGGCCCAGCAGCAGGCTGAGGATCACGCCCATGATGATCAGCACCGGCCAGGTGTTGAGCAGGCTGTGCAGCAGCCGCAGGTAGCCGTTGTGCACCTTGTCGAACACCTTGTCGATGGCCTTGACGAAACGCCCCTCGTCCTGCTTGGCGTCGAAGAAGTGGCCGCACATCATCGGCGACAGGGTCAGCGCGACGATGCCCGACACCGCCACCGCGCCGGCCAGCGTGAACGCGAATTCGGTGAACAGCGCGCCGGTCAGGCCGCCCTGGAAGCCGATCGGCACGTAGACGGCGATCAGCACCACCGTCATCGCCAGGATCGGGCTGCCCAGTTCGCGCGCCGCGACGATGGCCGCGTCGTAGGGCTTCATGCCCGCCTTCATGTGGCGGTCGACGTTCTCCACCACGATGATGGCGTCGTCGACCACCAGGCCGATCGCCAGCACGATCGCCAACAAGGTCAGCAGGTTGATCGAATAGCCCAGCATCAGCATCACGAAGAAGGTGCCGATCAGCGACAGCGGCATCGCGATCACCGGCACGATCACCGCGCGGAAGCTGCCCAGGAACAGGTAGATGACGATGGTGACGATGATCAGGGCCTCGATCAGCGTCTTGACCACTTCGTCGATCGAGGTGTTGATGAAGTCCGTCGAGTCGTAGACGATTTCGCCGGTCAGGCCGTTCGGCAGCTGCTCCTTGATCGGCGGGAAGGCCTCGCGCACGCGCTTGGCGACGTCGAGGATGTTGGCCTCCGGCGCCACCTTGATGCCGATGAACACCGAGCGCACGCCGCTGAAGGCGACGTTGAAGTCATAGTTCTCCGAGCCCAGCGTGACGGTGGCGATGTCCTCCAGGTGGACGATGGCGCCGCCGGCCTGCTTGATGGCCAGCGCCTTGAACTCCTCCACCGTGTGCAGGTCGGTGCCGGCGGTCAGCGGCACGGTCACCATCTGGCCCTTGGTGGCGCCCAGGCCGGCCAGGTAGTTGTTCTGCGCCAGCGCGGCGCTGACTTCGGTCGCGGTGACGCCGTGGGCCGCCATCTTGTTCGCGTCCAGCCAGGCCCGCAGCGCGAACTGGCGCGCGCCCAGCAGCTCGGCGGTCTGCACGCCCTGGATCGAATCGAGCTTGGGCTTGACCACGCGCGCCAGGAAGTCGGTGACGTTGTTGGTCGGCAGCGTGTCGCTGTAGAAGCCCATGTACATGGCGTCGGTGGTCTGGCCGGTCTGCACCGTCAGCACCGGTTGCTGCGCCTGTTGCGGCAGCTGGTTGCGCACCGAGTTGACCTGGGTGGTGATCTCGGTCAGCGCGCGGTTGGAATCGTAGTTCAGCCGCAGCGTGGCGGTGATCACGGACACGCCGCTGTTGGACGACGACGACAGGTAGTCGATGCCCTGCGCCTGCGCCACCGCCGATTCCAGCGGCTGCGTGATGAAGCCGGCCACGGTGGCGGCATCGGCGCCGTAGTAGGTGGTGGAGATGGTGACCACCGCGTTCTGCGTCTTCGGATACTGGTTGATCGGCAGGCTGAACAGCGAGCGCAGGCCCAGCACCACGATCAGCAGGCTGACCACGCTGGCCAGCACCGGGCGCTTGATGAAGATGTCGGTAAAGTTCATGGCGCGCCCTCCTTAGTGTTCTTGCGGCGTCGGATTCGGGCTGTTGGACGGCTGCACCTTGTTGTCAATGACGGCCGGGGTGCCGTTCTTCAGTTTCAGCTGGCCGCTGGTGACCACCGTCTGGCCCTCCTTCAGGCCGGTCAGGATGGCCACCTGGTCGCCGCGGGTCGGGCCGGTGGTGACGAACACCTGCTGCGCCACCAGCTGGGCGTTGCCCTTGTCATCCTTGGGCGCGTCCTTGCCCGTTCCCGGCGCCAGCACGAACACGGTCGAGCCGTACGGGTTGTAGGTGATGGCCGTCTGCGGCAGGGTCAGGTATTTCTTCTTGTCGCCCAGGTCCAGGCTGACGTTGGCGAACATGCCCGGCAACAGCTGGCGCTTGGCGTTCGGCACGGTCGCCTCGACCTGCACGTTGCGGGTGGCCGGGTCCACTTTCGGGCTGATCGAGGTCACCTTGGCGGGGAAGCCCAGGCTGGGATAGGCATCGTTGGTCAGGTTCAGCTTCTGGCCGATGGACAGGCCGGCCAGCTGCTTCTGCGGCACGTAGAAATCGACATACACGGTATCGATGGTTTGCAGGGTCACCAGCTTGTCGCCCGGGTTCAGGTACTGGCCGGGATTGACGGCGGTGATGCCCAGCTTGCCGGCGAACGGCGCGCGGATGGTCTTCTTGTCGACCAGCGCCTGCTGCTGCGCCACCAGCGCCTTGCGGCTCTTCAGGTCGGCGTCGTCATTGTCGAGCTGCGCCTGGCTGATGGCCTGCGCGGCGAACTGCAGCTTGTCGCGCTTGAGCACCGAGGCCGACAGGTCGGCGGCGGCCTGCAGCGCGCGCAGCTGGGCCACGTCGGAATCGGCGTTCATCTCGAACAGCACCTGGCCGGACTTGACTTCATCGCCCGACTTGAAATTAACCTTGCGCACCAGGCCGGCGATCTCGGTGGTCACGTCGACGCCGCGCACCGGCACCAAGGTGCCGACGGAGGTCAGCTGCGGCTGCCATTCGGAGATCTCCGCCTTCATCGCGGTGACCACCTGCGCGCCCGGCTTGGGCGAACTGGCGATCAGCTTCTTAATCTGCAGATACTTCCCGAACGCCAGCACGGCGATCAGCAAAATGACGCACCCTATCATGATGAATATACGCTTGGTCATGAGTCGCTTGGCCATGAATCTATCTCCTGCTATGGATGTTGTTCGATATTGTTTACTTAGCCGTTCCGTACGGCGCCGCGGCCGATACGGCGGTCGCCGCCGGCACGCCGCCGGAACGGTTCCACCAGCCGCCGCCCAGCGCCTGGAACAGCGCCGCCGTGTCGGCATAGCGCGCCGCCTGCGCCTGCACCAGGCTGACGTGGGACTGCTGGTAGACGCGCTGGGCGTCGAGCAGCAGCAGGTAGCTGATGCCGCCCAGCTTGTACTGCTCGGTGGCTAGCGCCAGCGATTCGGCCGCCAGCGATTCCGCCTCGGCCTGCGCCTTCAGCGACGCCGCGTCGGAGTCGAGCGCGCGCAGGCTGTCGGCCACGTTCTGGAAGGCCGCCAGCACGGTGGCGCGGTATTGCGCCGCCGCCGCGTCGTAGGCCGCTTCCGCCGCGCGCCGCTGCGCGCTCAGCGCGCCGCCGTTGAAGATGGGCGCCACCAGCCCGCCCGCCAGGTTCCAGGCGGTGGTCTGCGCATCGAACAGCTTGCCGAAGGTCTGCGCCGACGAGCCGTAGCTGCCGCTCAGCGTGAATTGCGGATACTGGGCCGCCGTCGCCACGCCGATCTGCGCGCTGGCCGCATGCAGCTGCTCCTCGCTGGCGCGGATGTCGGGCCGCTGGCGCACCAGCGCCGACGGCAGCGACACCGGCAGCGATTCCGGCAAGGTCAGCGACTCCAGCGAGAACTCCGGCATGCCGGCCTCGCTCGGCAGCTTGCCCGCCAGCACGGACAGCTGATGGCGGCTTTGCGCCAGCGCCTTTTCCAGCGGCGGCAGGGTGGCGGCGATCTGCGCCACCTGGTTGCGCTGGGTCAGCAGGGTATTGCGCGGGATGGCGCCGAACTCGAACTGCTTCTCGATGACGCCCATCTGCTTGGTGAGCGCGTCCAGCACTTCGCGCGTGGCCTTCAGCTGCGCCCGCAGCGACGCTTCGCGGATCGCCGTGGTGACCACGTTGGCGCTCAGCGCGAGATAGGTCGCCTCGACCTGGAAGCGCTGGTAGTCGACCTGCGCCCTCGCCCCTTCCAGCGTGCGGCGGGTGGCGCCGAACACGTCCGGCGTGTAGGCCACGTTGACCGAGGCGTTATACAGGTTGAACACGCCCGCGCCGTTGCCGGCGGTGGCGGCGGACACCTTCTGCCGCGACACGCCCAGCTGGCCGTTCACCGACGGATAGACCAGGTTGCCGGCCTGGGCGTTGTATAGTTCCTGGGTCTGGCGCAGCGAGGCTTCGGCCGCCGCCATGGTCGGATTCTGTTCCAGCGCGCCGCGTATCAGCTGGTCCAGCGCCGGCGAGCGGAACACGGTCCACCACTGGGCCGGGATATCCTGCCCCGGCGCGAACTGCTGCGCCGCGCCGCCGGGGCCGCTGGACGCCGCCGTCGTCGCCGCCAGCGGCGTCGGGGTATAGCTGTCGCCGGCGTTGGCCGGAGCGGAGGGTGTTTTGAAATCGGGGCCGAGCGCGCAACCGCCCAGGGCGGCGGCGGCCAGGGCCGCCATGCCGGCGCGCGACGCGCGCCACTGCAAATGCTTGAATTTCTGGTTTCTCACTAAAAACTCCCGCTAAAAGATGCATGCCACGCCAAAAGTTAACTGAAACGCACTTTTGCCCGACATATTCGCACTTTTTGCAGAGTTAGTGTGTTTTTTGTATCGCGAACGGGATAGCCGAGGCCGCTGCTCCGCCTCAGGCATAAAAAAAGGGCTTTGCCGCTGGCAAAGCCCTTTTTATTACAGGATGCAAGTATCAGGCGTCGGCGGTGGCCACCACGCCGTAGGCACGGTTGGCTTCGGTCAGCGAGAAGGCCGATGGGCCGTCCGCCACCGCATCGGCGGCGTGCTGGCTGCTGCGGTAGGTGATCGGCATCTGGTAGCGGCGCAGCTCTTCCGGGCTGATCTTGCCGTCGCGGTTGGTGTCGGCCGACATGTCGACCTTGCCGCTGCCCAGCAAGCCGTTCTCGTCCACGCCCGGCAGCGGGTCCGGCGATACCAGGCTGTCTTCCTGGGCGCCGTTGTCGGTGCCGAACTTGGCCTGGAAGAATTGGGTTTCGGGACGCTGCACCAGCTTTTTCAAGCCTTCGTCGAATTGCTTGAGCGCCAGCTTCAGGCTGTCGTCGTCCGATTCCGCCACTGCCTTGATCACGGCGCTGGCCTTGTCGGCCGCGTTGACGGTCGTGTTGGGGTCGGTCTGCAGCGGCGCATTGAAGCCGGGCAGCGACAGATAAGCCGCCACCGAGGCGCTCATGTCCGCATTGGTCTCGGGGGTGGGAGTGGCGATTTTTTTCGGCTCGAGTGCCTTCTCCGCGACGGCCGCAGCAGACAGGGTAGCACCACTAATGTTGTTCACCATAATCATAATCGGCTCCTATAACGGCTCGACCGCAAATAAATTCCTCACCTCACTATTCTATCAGCGTTTTGGCAACAATCACCATTTTTAGCGGTGTCCAGGCGCAAAAAGTGTCTTTTCCCCATGCAAAACTGCCGCCTGGACACCTCCTTGATCGGTAAAATTAATTGCTCAGTGCCTGCAATAGTTTTTCCCCATCGGGACAGCCCCAACCGGTGCAGGCATCCCATCCCTGGGCCGCCTGTTGCGCTCCATTATTGCCAACGACGACGTCGCGGGTTACGCCCTTGCCTTGCAGCGAACCGTACAGCAGCGGATTGAGGAAGCCGACCGGGCGGCCGATTTTCTGGTTGATCAGCGCCAGCAGCCCGGCCCACAACGGCGCCACGGCGCTGGTGCCGCCGATCACCAGCGTCTGTCCATCCACCCTCACCCGGTAGCCGCTGGCCGGATCGGCGTCGCCGGCCACGTCGGGCACGCCGCGCGCCGCCTGCCCGTTGCCGACAGCCGTCTGGTAGTCCGGACGGGCGAAGAAGCTGCTGAAGCCGCCGCCGGTGGCGCTGTTGGGGCCGCTGTTCCACACCGATTCGGCCGGCGTGCCGCCATCCTGCAACGTCACCCGGGTGCCGCCGCAGGCCAGCGCGTGCGGCGCCGACGCCGGGAAGTCGACGTGCTGGGCGCCGTCGGCCACGCCGTCGGTGGAGCCGTTGTCGCCCGCCGCGCACAGGATGGTCACGCCCATCGCGGCCGCATCGGCGAAGACCTGCTCATAGGCCATCATCGCCTGCCCGGTCCAGGCCGATTCCGGCGCGCCCCAGCTGATCGAGATCACCGACGGCCGGTTGACGTCGTCGTGCACGGCGGCGGTGATGGCGTCGAGGAAGCCGCGCTCGGTGTTCGGCGCGTAATACACGGCGATCAGCGCGCCCGGCGCGACGGCGCCCGCCACTTCGATATCGAGCATCACTTCGCCGTCGGCGCTGTTGGCCGTGGTCGGCCGGTTCTTGGCGTGGTCGATCGAAATCGATTTGACGCGCGGCACCGGCAGCCCCAGTTCGCCGAAGTAGATGCGCAGGTCGCGCGGCCGGCTGCCGCCGCCCAGCTCGATAATGCCGATGCACTGGCCGCTGCCGTCCAGCCCCTGCGGAAAGTTGTACATCTGCGCCAGCTGCGGCGGCGTGAAGGAGATATTGGCCACCGCCATCGAGGCGAAGGTGTCCAGCTGCAGGCGCTGGAACTTGGGCGTGGCCACCGGCCGGTCGTCCAGCCCGAACACGCCTTCGACCACGCCGGCCAGCTCATCGGGCACGCTCAGTTCGCCGACCCGGCCGCGATAGCTGCCGTCCGGGTATTCATACTCTTGCAGCTGCACGCCGAACGCGGCGCTCATCTGCGCCGCCGTGCCGGCCAGCACCACGCGGCGCTGGGCCGGGCTGCTGCTGATGACCGCCATGCCGCGCTGCCGGGCGAAGTCTTCCACCTTGGCGATGTCGTCGTCGCTGGCGCCATGCGCCTGGGCGAACTGTTCGCGGCTCAGGTACCGGCGGCCGCCGGGCGAGGTGTCGGCCGTGGCCGGCTGCAGGTCCAGCGGCGCCAGCACCGGGCTGGCGCGCAGCCGGACCGTGATTTCCAAGGTCTGCTCGTCCGCCACCGGACCCAGCGCGACCGCGCCCTGCAACGCCAATTGGCCGCTGCCGGGAATGATATTCGGGTGGGAAGTAGTTGCCATCTGAATTCTCCTCTGAGGTGTTGGGGGGGGATCTCAAACGATACTGTCGCCGGGCAGCGCACGATTGACGCAGCACAGAGTCGCTGCGCTTCCCCCGGGAGTTGCGATGGACGGCCACTGCCGAAGAAGCAACACATTTTCAACTTACCGGCCAGTCCACCTTGCAAAATTGGTCAGACCACCATAGAATTGGCCGACCACTTAAGCGCTTGAAGCTGCTTACTGCATCACACAGATTTTTGACCAACTGCGAGCTCGGCCCTCCCGGCGCCCTCCTCGCGGTGGCGCGGCATACGCGAGGTGTGCCGACCGGCACCCGGCGCAGACCGGCGTTGTTGAACTCAATATCTGGAGACACAAATGCACAATCCCGTACTCAAAGCCATGGCGGCCGCATGTCTTGCGCTCGCCGCCGGCGGCGCGCAAGCGACCGCCGATCCGCTGCACAACGCCGTCATCACCGCCGCCTACAACGGCGACGCCGCGGGCATGCTGGGCGCCGACCACGGCTTCGCGGCCGAAGCCGGCAGCAACGTCAGCGGCCTCGATCCCTATCTGTCCAACGCCGAATTCATCAGCGCCGACTACGCGCTGGTGTTCGACTTCGCGCCCAACGGCCACCTGACCATCTACAACAACGGTCCGCTGGCCGCCGGCAGCTACAGCGCCAGCTTCGATTTCGGCGCCACGCTGGCCGCCCCCATCACCGGCTTCGGCGTGACCGATGCCGGCGCCACCACCGGCACGCCGGTGCTGACCCTGGTGAACAACCACACCATCGCCATCGACCTGAGGGGCGTGAGCTGGAACGGCGACTACAGTCCGCTGGAAACGGCGATCACGCTGCAGTCGCCGACCGCGCCGGTGCCCGAGCCGGCCGCCGCGTGGATGCTGCTGGCGGGCCTGGGCCTGCTGGGCCGCCTGCGCCGCAAACAGAACTAGTCCGCCCTCACACTCAAGGAGCACCTTATGAAACGCACAGGTTTCAGGGCGGCGCTACGCCTGTCCCTTTTGTTTTCCCTGCTGGCCGGCGGCGTCGCCGTCGCCACGGCGGCCGACGTCGCGCTGCAAACGGCGCCGGCCGACGGCTTTGCCGGCCAGGCCGGCGGCACCGCCGGCGGTTCGGCCGCGCTGTCGTCCAATATCTACACGGCGGCCAACCGCGTGCAGCTGCTGGCGGCGATCAAGCATGGCGGCAGCAACGCCAAGATCATCAAGCTCGCCGGCACCATCGACATGAGCGAAGGCGTGCCGTATGCGAACACCGGCGACCAGGCCATCCGCGGCCTGATACGCCTGCCCAGCAACACCACGCTGATCGGCGACGGCGCCAATTCCGGCATCGTCAACGGCCACATCATCCTGTCCAACGTCTCGCAGGTCATCATCCGCAACCTGAAGATCGTCAATCCCTGCGACGTCGGGCCGATCTGGGATCCGACCGACGGCGCGCTGGGCAACTGGAACTCGGCCTATGACGGCATCGGCGTCAGCGGCTCGGACCACATCTGGATCGACCACAACACCTTCACCGACGGCGCCATGACCGACGACCTGCTGCCGGTCGAGAATGGCCAGGTCAAGCAATGCCACGACGGCGCGCTCGACGTCACCAACGCCTCGGACTACGTGACGGTGTCGTACAACGTCTTCGGCCAGCACCGCAAGAACAACCTGATCGGCTCCAGCGACACGGCCGTCGCCGACAGCGGCAAGCTGCACGTCACCTTCAGCAACAACGTGTTCCGCGATATCGTCAGCCGCGCGCCGCGCGTGCGCTACGGCCAGGTCCACGTGTACAACAACTACTTCGTCGGCAGCAGATCGCACCCGGCCTACCCCTACGAATACAGCATCGGCGTTGGCCAGGCCGCGCAGATCCTGTCCAACAACAACGTGTTCGAGATCGCCGGGGTGTCTCGCTGCGACGACGTGGTCGAGCCGATAGGCGGCACCGTGCCCGGCGCCTTCAGGGACAGCGGCTCGGTGCTGAACGGCGCCGCCCTGGCCGGATGCTCGGTGCCGAACAGCGTCGCCTACACGGTGCCGTACGCCTACTCCGCGCGGCCTCAGGCGCTGGTCAAGGCCAACGCGCTGGCGCAGGCCGGCGGCGGCAAGCTGGCCACGGCGATCACCGGCAGCGGCAACGTCACGCCCGACGTCACCGTCACGCTGGCCTGCCCGCCTTCGGGCCTGTACTTCTGCGACGACTTCCAGAACGGCAGCTCGTCCAACTGGAACCTGCTGCCGGTGGCCGGCGCCAACGGCAGCTTCAGCGTCAAGGCTGAAAGCATAGGCGCCACCAACATGGTGATGCAGTACACGGCGGCCAGCACCGGCGGCGTGCTGGCGCTGCTGAAGCCCGCGGCCATGAGCGCGGTGCCAACCGGCGACTACTACGTCGAGGCGCGCATCAAGCCGATGACCAACGGCACCACCGGCAACAAGCTGCTGTACCTGGTCACCCGCTACAAGGACGCCGCCAACTGGTACGGCGGCGGCCTCAATGTACAGAGCAGCACCGCCAGCACGCAGGTGGAAATCGCCAGGATGCTGGCCGGGACGCTGTCGCGGCCCAAGCAGGTGAAGAAGCCGATCCAGATGGACGCGCAGTTCTACACCGTGCGCTTCGAAATGATCGGCACTTCGCTGACCGTCTATCTTGACGGCGAAGCGCTGGGCACCGTCACCGATGCCTCCTTTGCCGATCGCGGCCTGGTCGGCCTGTACACGGCCAACAAATCGTTCCAGATCGACGACGTGCGCATCGGCGATCCGGCACTCAAGCCTTCGCAGCTGACGCTCAATCCGTCGACGCTGAGCTACTCGGCGGAAGTGGGCGATGCGCCGCTCGCCGTCAACGTCACAGCGGTCAAGCCGAACGGCACGCTCGATACCTTCACCGCCAGCTCCAGCAACCCGGCGGTGGCCGCGGTGGCCATCAACGGCACGGTGCTGAGCGTGACGGCGGTCGGCGCCGGCAACGCCACCGTCACCATCGCCAGCGATTCCGATCCGACCCTGCAGCGCACGATCGCCGCCACCATCAGTCCGCAGTTCGTGCAGCCGGCGCAAGCCTATCCGCTGACCGGCGCGGTCATGCCCCCCGCGCATGCCGGCAACGCCAATATCGACGCCTCGCTCAAGCTGACCTTCGATACGCCGCCGACGCTGGGAACCAGCGGCAGCATCCGCATCTTCCGCAAGACCGACGACGCGCTGGTGGACGTGATCCGCCTGTCCGGCGAGACCGATATCCTGGGCTATGCCGGCCAGGCCAGCATCCGCAAGGTCAACACCACGCCGGTCGCCGTCAGCGGCAACACGGTGACGATCAAACCGCACAGCAACAAGCTCGCTTACGGCACCGAGTACTACGTGGCAGTCGCCAACGGCGTGTTCAACGGCGCCACGTTGGGCGGCATACCGTTCACCGGCATCGGCAAGCTGGGCGACTGGTCATTCACCACCCGCGCCGCGGGCCCGGCCGGCGGCGCCGCCAGCCTGACCGTGGGCGCCGGCGACGACGCGGACTTCAACACCGTGCAGGCGGCGCTCAACTACACGATGAAGGAACTGGGCGCCAGCGATCCGCTGACCATCAACGTCCGCAACGGCGTCTACAACGAGCTGCTCTACCTGCGCGGCAAGAACAACGTGACGCTGGTGGGCGAAAGCCGCGACGGCGCCGTCATCCAGTACGCCAACTACGATGCCCTGAACACCGGCTCCGGCGCCAGCCAGGCCAATGGCGACAGCGCCACGCCGTCCGGCGGCCGCGCGGTGATGATGGTCGAATCGGCCGACATGCTGACCATCGACACGCTGACGCTGAAGAACACCACGCTGCGCTCGAGCGCCATCTCGGCGCAGGCGGAAACCATCTACTTCAACAGCGACACCGGCCGCCTGGTGGCGAAGAACGCCAACTTCTTCAGCGAGCAGGACACGCTGAACCTGAAGGGCTACTCGTGGTTCTATCGCTCGCTGGTGGCCGGCAACGTGGACTTCATCTGGGGCAGCAGCCGCGCCGCGCTGTTCGAGGAAAGCGAAATCCGCTCGGTCGGCGACACCACCAGCGCCACCAGCGGCGGCTACGTGCTGCAGGCGCGCGTGGCCAACGCCACCGACAAGGGCTACGTCTTCCTCAACAGCAGCCTGACGCACGGCGCCGGTCCCGGACCGCTGCACGGCGACGTGCCGGCCGGCGCCACCTACCTGGCGCGCAGCCCGGGCGGCACGACCACGTGGGACAACATCGCCTTCATCAATACCAGGATGGATGCGCATGTGGCCACGGTGGGCTGGGCCGGCGCGGGCGTGAACGGCCAGCCGGCGCCGAATCCCGTGGTGCCCACCGCAACCAGCGGCTGGCGCGAATACGGCAGCACCACGCTGAACGGCACGCCGATCAACCTGGCGGCACGCGTCGGCGGCTTCCAGC
The DNA here is from genome assembly GCF_964254095.1 of Duganella sp. LjRoot269. Lineage (NCBI taxonomy): Bacteria > Pseudomonadati > Pseudomonadota > Betaproteobacteria > Burkholderiales > Oxalobacteraceae > Duganella > Duganella sp. LjRoot269. Next base: position 4,760,146 of record NZ_CAXUSL020000001.1, read on the forward strand.
TCAGCGCCAGCGACGTGGCGGCAGGCTTTGCCGACCGCGCCAGGGTGTTCAGCGCCTACGGCGGCGGCGCCGGCTGGAATCCGCAGCCCTAGCCACCAATTAGAGGGAGGCGCTGCAGGCTTTCTTTCAATATGATAGATTGTCGCCCACGATTGACGACCATCGGTATAAAAGACCGATGGCGTCTCTACGCATAACAATCCTGATCATGGAGATCCTCATGCGCTATCTGCTCGCCCTGCCGTTTATCGGCCTCCTGTGGCTGCCGTTCTACAACCACGAACTCCCCTCGCTGTTCGGCTTCCCCTTCTTCTACTGGTATCAATTCGCGTGGGTGCCGCTGACGGCGCTCATCATCTGGATCGTCTACCAGGACGGCCTGAAAAAGGGAGAGGAATGATGGACGGCCAGATCAACTGGACGGCGCTCAGCGTCTTCATCTTCTTCTTCGCGCTGGTGACGGTGATGGGCTTCCTCGCCTCGCGCTGGCAGAGCGGCAAGGAAAACAAGGGCGCCCACCTCGATGAATGGGGCCTGGGCGGCCGCAACTTCGGCACCTGGATCACCTGGTTCCTGGTCGGCGGCGACTTCTACACCGCCTACACCGTGATCGCCGTGCCGGCGCTGGTGTACGCGGTCGGCGCCTACGGCTTCTTCGCGCTGCCGTACACCATCCTGGTGTATCCGATCGTCTTCCTGATCATGCCCAAGTTGTGGCACGCGGCGCAAAAAGCCGGCCACGTGACGGCGGCCGACGTGGTGTATGGCCGCTACCTGTCGCGCCCTCTGGAGTTCGCGATCGCCTTGACCGGCGTGGTCGCCACCATGCCCTACATCGCGCTGCAGCTGGTCGGCATGGAAGTGGTGATCAAGGCGCTGGGCCTGACCGGCGAACTGCCGCTGGCCGCCGCCTTCGTCATCCTGGCCCTGTACACCTACTCGGCCGGCCTGCGCGCGCCGGCGCTGATCGCCTTCGTCAAGGACCTGATGATCTACATCGTCGTGCTGGTCGCGGTGGTGCTGGTGCCGATGAAGCTGGGCGGCTACGGCGTGGTGTTCTCCTCCGCCGCCGAAGCGTTCGCGGCCAAGGGCGGCAACACCGGCCTGACCTTGAAGTCGGCGCAGATACTGCCGTTCGCCACGCTGGCATTGGGCTCGGCGATGGCCGCCTTCATGTATCCGCACACACTGACCGGCATCTTCGCCGCCAAGAGCGCGGACACCATCCGCAAGAACGCCGTGTTCCTGCCGGCCTACACCATCCTGCTCGGCCTGATCGCGCTGCTGGGCTTCATGGCCTACGCCGCCAAGATCACCGTCAAGAACAACAACGACGTGGTGCCGGCGCTGTTCAACGCCTTGTTCCCGAGCTGGTTCAGCGGCTTCGCGTTCGCCGCCATCGCCATCGGCGCGCTGGTGCCGGCGGCCGTGATGTCGATCGGCGCGGCCAATCTGTTCACCCGCAACTTCTGGAAGCCCTACGTCAATCCGGCCGTCACGCCGGCCGGCGAGGCCCGCGTGGCCAAGCTGGTGTCGCTGGTGGTCAAGGTGGGCGCGCTGGTGTTCATCCTGTTCCTGCCGACCAAATTCGCGCTCGACCTGCAGCTGCTGGGCGGCGTGTGGATACTGCAGACCTTTCCGTCGGTGGTGTTCGGCCTGTTCTTCGGCTGGTTCGGTTCGCGCGCGCTGCTGTCCGGCTGGGCGGTCGGCATCGGCGCCGGCAGCTGGCTGGCGTTCAGCGACGGCATCAAGCCTATTCACACGCTGGTGATCGGCGCCGACAACTACACCGCCTACACCGGCTTGCTGGCGCTGATCCTGAACATCGTCGTCGCGGTCATCGTGCAGCTGGTCGCGGGTGGCGCCGGCGCTAGCCGCCAGCCTGCGCAAACGAAGTCTTGATGACGAACTCGTAGCGTTCCGGCCGTATGTAGAACTGCGACCGGTCGCAGCACGCGCCGTCTGCGAAGTAGGAGCTGCGCTCCATCACCAGCAACGGCGCGCCCTCCACCACTTCCAGCGCCGGCGCCAGTTCGGCGTCGGCCTGTCCCACCTTGATCGCCAGGTCGGCCCGCGCCACCGCCTGGCCGGTCAACTCCTGCAAGATCGCATACGAGGGCGTGCGCTCCATGCGTTCACGATCCGCGGCGTTCATCAACAGCGGCAGATAGCTGCGGCCCACCGCCAGCGGCGCGCCATCCAATAAATGCAGGCGCTGCAGCCGCAAGCAGCGTCCATCCTCGTCCCCCATCACGCTCAAGGCGCCGCCCGGCGCATCGACGATCTCGCGCGACAGCAGCCGCATCTCGGCCTGCAAACCCTGCTGCAGCAAGGACTCGTGAAAACTGCGCAGCTGGTCGAGGCCATGCCGCAGCTGCTTGCCCGCCGCGTAGGTGCCCTTGCCCTGCTTGCGCGCCACCGTCCCTTCCTGCTCCAGCCTGGCCAGCGCCAGCCGCACCGTCACGCGGCTGACGCCGAAGCGCAGGCACAGCGCCGCCTCCGACGGCAATTTTCCCGTCGGTTCGAAGCGGCCCTGTTGGATTTCCTCGCGCAGCAGCGAGGCGATTTGTTCGTACAGCGAGGCGATGTTTTCTCTTATCAGGTGCATGGCGGGTCGGGAAGCGGCAATCAGGGAACAGATATGCAAATGCGGAAATGTCAGTTCTTACAACTTGTATTAAAACGTATTATCACAGCCATACCAAAAAAATGCTTGGATTTCCAGCCATGACCAACAACAAAATTCCCGCGATACCGGCCGCCATTTCATCTGCCTTTGCGCCCGCCGCCGCGCTGTCGCTGGACGGCGTGTCGTTCGCCTGGCCGGGCGGCCAGCAAGTGTTCCGCGACCTGTCGCTGCAGGTCCGTCCCGGCGAATTCATCGCCATCCTCGGCCCATCCGGCTGCGGCAAATCGACCTTGCTGAACCTGTTGTCCGGCTTCCAGCAACCGGATAGCGGCGCCGTGCGCATCAACGGCCGCGCGGTCAATCCGGAGATGCAGGAACTGGGCTATGTGTTCCAGTCGCCCAACCTGTTCCCGTGGCTCAGCGCCCTGGACAACGTGCGCTTCGGCCTGCGCATGGCGCGGCAGCTGTCGGCCGCGGAGCAGATCGAACGTGCGCAGTCTTACCTTGAGCTGGTCGGCCTGGCCGATGCCGGCATCAAGCTGCCGCATCAGCTGTCGGGCGGCATGCAGCAGCGCGTGTCGCTGGCGCGCACCTTGGCGCTGGAACCGCGCGTGCTGCTGATGGACGAGCCCTTCGCCGCGCTCGACGCCATCAGCCGCAACACCATGAACGAGGAGACGCTGCGCCTGTGGGCCGCGCTGGGCCAGACCACCGTCTTCATCACCCACGATATCGACGAGGCGATCTTCCTGGCCGACCGCGTGGTGGTGCTGGGCACGGCGCCGGAAGGCATACGCGCCATCGTCGACATCGACCTGCCCCGTCCGCGCAGCCTGCAGCACACGCGCCGCCTGCCGCGCTTCCTCGACTACCGCAACGACTTGCTGGACCAGATCACCCCGACCAGGAGCACCACCCATGCGTAACAACATCCTCGCCGCCCTGCTGTTGGGCACCCTGTCCATGTTTGCCCAGGCGGCCAGCCAGCCGCTGAGGATAGGCTGGGTCTACGCCATGGCCAACGCGCCGGCGGCGGTCGCCGAGCAGCAAGGCCTGTTCGCGGCCGAGGGCCTGAAGGTCGAACTCAAATCCTTCGGCGACGGACCGCTGCTGCAGCAGGCGGTGGCGGCGGGCGAAATCGATGTCGCCTATGTAGGCGCGCCGCCGGTGTATCAATGGTTCTCGCGCGGGCTGGAAGGCAAGATACTGGCCAAGGTCAATTCCGGCCAGGCCGCCGTGATCGCATCGAACGAGGCCGGCATAAATACGGTGGCCGACCTGCGCGGCAAGAAGCTGGCCGGCGTGGCCAAGGGCAGCGGCATGGACGTGCTGCTGCGCGGCTATGTGCTGAAGGACTACGCCAAGCTCGATCCCGAGCATGACCTGTCTATCGTCGCCATGCCGCCGGCGAACATGAACGCGGCGCTGGACCGCCACGTGGCCGACGCAGCGTTCTCGTGGGAGCCGTTCGTCAGCGAGGCGCTGCTGCGCGGCGGCAGCCGGCTGGTGCTGGACGTGAACAAGGCGCTGCCCAACTATCCGTGGTATGTGATCATGGCCGTGCCCAAGACCCTGCACGAACGGCCCGACGACGTGGTCAAGTTACTGCGCGCCCATAACAAGGCCATCGCCTTCCTCAACGAACAGCCCGATGCGGCCAACCGCATCATCATCGACACCTTCAAGATCGCGCCGATCCAGACCGTCGACGGCAAGACCGTGGCGCCGGAAGCGGTGGTCAAGGAAGCGCGCAAGCGCCTGGGCTGGTCGGCCAAACTGGAAACGTCGGACCAGCAGTTCATCCAGCGGCTGATGGACTATTCGCTGGCGCTCGGCTTCATACCCAAGGCGCTGAAGGTCGAGCAGCTGCTGGACCTGTCGTGGCAGCAGAAAACGCAATTGAAAACACAACCAAAGGCGGCGCCGTAAATGCGCTGGCCGAAACCTTCATGGAGCTGGGCCTCGCTGCCGTTCCTGCTGCTGGCGTGGGGCCTGGCCGCCAGCCGCTTCCCCAGCTACGTCCTGCCGCAGCCGTGGGAAGTGCTGGCCGAGGCGGCGCGCTGGGTCCGCGACGGCAGCCTCGGGCCGCATTTGCTGGCCAGCGTGCTGGAGGAGCTGGGCGGCTTCGGCGCAGCCATCGCCGCGGCGCTGCTGCTGGGCGTGACAGGCGGCGTGTCGCCGCGCTTCCGCGCCTTCATCTCGCCGCTTAACAGCCTGTTTATGGCGATACCGCCGGTGGCCTGGGCGCCACTGACGATGATCATCTTCGGCCTGGGCTACGTCTCCATCATGGTGGTGATCCTGGTGGCGGCGGCGTTTCCGATGGCCGTCACCATCCAGCAAGGCGTGCAGGCCATCGGCCGCGGCGAGGTGCGCGCCGCCCGCGCGCTGGGCGCCAAGCCGGCGCAGCTGCTGCTGCACGTGTACCTGCCGGCGTCGCTGCCGGTGCTGACGGCGGCGCTGCGCATCGGCTTCAGCCAGGCCTGGCGCGCGCTGGTCGCCGCCGAGATGGTCGGCGCCAGCAAGGGCATCGGCTGGATGGTGTCGATGGGCGGCCAGGTCGGCAACAGCAGCCAGGTCCTGCTGGGCATCGCCATCATCGGCCTGATCGCCTGGCTGATGGAAAGCCTGGTGTTCCGCCGCATCGAACGCCACTACGAAAACTGGCGCACCGCATAAACAGACAAGGAAAACGACATGCCGCAATTTGATCCGAAAACCGAAGCCGGCGACTACATCGCGCCCATCGGCCTGTATGAACGCAACAAGAACCTGCCCTTCCTCGGCAGCCTGTCCTGCCCGCGCAGCGAACTGGTGGCCGGAGAATGGACCGAGCTGCAGCTGGTCTACACGGTGGGCGGCTCCGGCCTGGCCGACGGCGCCTGGCTCAAGCTGGCCTTCAAGTTCTATTCCGACTGGGCGCTGTTCCAGACCAGCGATCCGGCCGGCGCCAACTACGTCTCGGCCGAATACCACGCCGGCGAACTGGTGCCCGGCCAGAGCGCGGCCACGGTGCAGCAGCTGAAGGTGCGCTTCGACCAGAAAGGCCACGAACGGCCGTTCCAGAAAGCCGTCATCATCGACATCGTCGACGGCTACCTGAACCCGGGCGATCGCATCGTGATCCGCCTGGGCGACCGGCGCCAGGGCGGCGGCGGCACGCGGGTGCAGAGCTTTGTCGAACAGGGCTTCCGCTTCCGCATGTTCATCGATCCGCTGGGCAGCTCCAAGTTTGCCGAGGTGCCGGGCGACAGCCTGATCGACATCGTGCCCGGCGCGCCGGCCAGCCTGCAGATCGTGGCGCCGCGCTTGGTCGGCAACGAGGAAGCGTTCGACATCATCGTCCGCGCCGACGACGCCTGGGGCAACACCTGCCGCAACCTGCCGCTGGCCGGCACGCTGCGGCTGCATGGCCCGGAAGGCGAAGTGCGGGAACAAGCCTATACGCTGGCCGAATCCGGATGGGCTGTGGTGCGCGCCGAAGGCCTGCGCCTGGCGCGCAACGGCGAATGGCGCATCGCGGCCGGCGTCGACGATCCGCGCCTGGCCGAGGCCAGCGCCTACGTCAACGTGGAAAACAGCAGCGGTGCCCTGCGCGCGCTGTACGCCGACCTGCATGTGCACTCCGACGACACGGTCGGCACCAACGACACCAGCTACAACCTGAGCTACGGCCGCGACGTCGCCGGCCTCGATGTGCTGGGCTACACCGCCAACGATTTCAACATCACCGAGCAGCGTTGGAACAAGGCCGTGGAACTGATCCACGCACTGAACGAGCCTGGGCGCTTCGTCTGCTATCCAGGCACCGAATGGTGCGGCAACTCCAGCGCCGGCGGCGACCGCAACATCGTCTTCCTGCGCGACGGCAAGCCGCGCTTCCCCTTCGACGACAAGGGCCGGCTGGTGCGCTCCTTCGAGTGGAACGAGTTCACCGCCGGCACGCTGAAGCCCGGCGCCTGGCCGGTCGACGAACTGTATGCGGCCTACGCGGACGATCCCGAAGGCCATCTGATGATGCCGCACATCGGCGGCCGCCGCTGCAACCTGGACTGGCACCACCCGCAGCTGGAGAGGCTGATCGAAGTGGCGTCGGCCTGGGGCCAGTTCCACTGGGTGTATGCCGAGGCGCTGCGGAAAGGCTACCGCATGGGCGCCGCCGCCAACAGCGACGAGCACCAGGGCCGTTGCGGCGGCGGCGTGCCGGCCACCGCCGTCTTCGGCTCGCGCGGCGGCCTGACCGGCGTCATCGCCGAACGCTTCGACCGCGAAGGCGTGGCCGTCGCCCTGCGCGCGCGCCGCACTTTCGCCACCACCGGGGAGCGCAGCTACGCCAGCCTGAAACTGGGACAACACTGGATGGGCGAAGTGCTGAGCACCGGCGCCGGCGCGCAACTCGACTATCGCCTGCTGGGCGACCAGGGCTGGGAATCGGTCACGCTGTACGACGGCGCGCGCGTGGTCTGGCAGCGCGACCTGCACCGTGAGGCGGGGCTGGCCGACGGCCGCATCCGCCTGCGCCTCGGCGGCGCGCGGGTGCACGAGCGCTATCGCGGCGCCTACTGGAGCGGCACCATCCGCGTGACCGGCGCCGTGGTGCGCGACTTCAGCGCCTACGGCCTCGATCATCCCGAGCAAGCCGTCTGGCGCCAGGACGCCACCACCATCGCCTTCCGCACCAGCACCAGTGGCGATACCGACAGCATCGAACTGGATCTGTCGACGCTGGCCGGCGCCCGCATCGAGGTGCACTCGCGCCTCGACAGTTATATCAAGGTCGGCGATCCGCTGCAGCCGCAGGCCTATGTCCATGCGCCGCAGGCCGTGCTGTCGCTGGCAGGAGAAGAACTGCTGGCCGCCGGCGGCGTGGAGCAAAAGCTGCCGGGAGCGGAATTGAGCGTGGCGGTTGAACGCATCAGCGCAGGCGCGCTGCCGCGCGAGGTGGCAGGCAGCATCGCGCTGGGCGAACTGGAGCTGGAACCGGGGCGCGAGCATCCGCTGTTCATCACGGCGCGGCAACGCGACCAGTCGCGGGTCTGGACCTCGGCGCTGTTCCTGACGCCGGACTAACCGCCGGCGATTTTCTGTCATCGCATCGTCACACAGCTCGGGTATCATGGACGCTGCCCGCATCACGCGCGGGCCTCCTCCAACCTGACACGAGCAACTATGACAAAGAATGTACCGGCATGCCTGCCCGCCCTGCGGATCCTGGCCACCTGCTTAACCTTCTGCCTGGCCGCCGACTGGGCCCAAGCGGCAGCCCCCTCCGCGACCGCGGCCGCCCCCGCGCAGCCAAAGCTGGTGCTGGTGATGGTGGTGGACGGCCTGCCGAACGAGCAGCTGCAGCGCTATCGCGACCAGTTCGGCCAGGGAGGCTTCCGCCGCCTGCTGGACCAGGGCGCATCGTTCAGCAACGCGCACCAGGCACACGGCATCACCGTCACCGCGATCGGCCATAGCGCCGTGCTGACCGGCGCCTATCCCTATGTGCACGGCATCATCGGCAACAACTGGATCGACCCGGTCACCAGGAAATCGGTCTACTGCACCGAAGATACCAACTACACCTATATCGGCGAAGAGACCAAGTCCAGCGACGGCACCTCGCCGAACCGCCTGAAGGTCGACACGCTGGGCGACCAGCTGCGCTATGCCACCGGCAATCGCAGCAAGGTGGTGGCGGTCTCCGGCAAGGATCGCGGCGCGATCCTGCTGGCCGGTAAAACCGGCACCGCCTATATGTACATGGACAAGACCGGCGACTTCGCCAGCAGCACCTTCTACATGAAGCAGCATCCGGACTGGGTCAAGCAGTACCAGGCGGGCAAGCCGCAGGACCGCTACTACGGCAAGTCGTGGACCGCGCTGCTGCCGGAAGCCGCCTACGCCGGCGACGCCAGCGAAGACCTGAATGCGCCGAAACCCGGTACGCACAACCGCCTGCCGTACACCTACTACAGCGAAAGCGGCGAGATCGACGCCGGCTACTATAACAACCTGAAGACCGGCCCCTTCCTCGACCAGCTGACCATCGACTTCGCGCGCGCCGCCGTCGAAGGCGAAAACCTCGGCCGCAATCCCGCCGGCGTGCCGGACCTGCTGGGCGTGAGCCTGTCGGCGCACGACTACGTCAACCACGCGTTCGGCCCGGAAAGCAAGCTGTCGCACGACCACCTGCAGCGGCTGGACCGCATGCTGGCCGACTTCTTCAACTACCTGGACAAGCGGATCGGCATGGACAACGTGGTGGTGGTGCTGACCGCCGACCATGGCTTCCCGAACACGCCGGAGTTCTCGCAGACGCAGCACATCGACGCCCAGCGCATCGACGGCGACAAGATGATGACGGCGCTGGGCAAGCACCTGTCGGACAAATTCGGCGTCGCCAAGCTGCTGAGCGCATGGTCGCTGCCCAACATCCACCTCGACTACGAGCAGATCGACAAGAGCGGTTTGAAACGCGAAGAAGTGGAAAACGCCGCCGCCCGCTTCCTGCTGAAGCAGAACGGCATCGTCGAAGCGTACACCCGCACGCAGCTTGAAAGCGGCGCCGCCAACACCACGCGCATCGCCACCCTGATGCGCCGCGCATGGAACCGCGAAGCCTCCGGCGACCTGATGGTGGTCACCAAGCCGTACTGGTACTTCGGCACCGGCATCAGCGGCACCTCGCACGGCTCGCCGTACGCCTACGACACCAACGTGCCGCTGCTGATCATGGGCAAGCGCTGGATCAAGCCTGGCTACTACGGCCAGTACGCCGAAGTGGTCGACATCGCGCCGACGCTGGCGAACCTGCTGCACGTGCGTCCGCCGTCAGGCGCGGAAGGCCGCGTGCTGACGGAAACGCTGCGTTAAAAGTTAAAACCGGGGCGGCTTATTTGTAGATGCCGCAGCCGATCACCAGGTCGTCGACCTTTTCCAGATAGGTGGACTTGGCTTCGATGTTCTTGGTGATCGGGTTAGGCCATTTGTAATGGACCCAGCCGCTGCCCTTGGAATTGACCAGTTCAAGCATGTTCTTGAACAGGAAATTGCCGTCGGCGTCCTTCATCTCGATGACGTCCTTGCCGATGATCTTGGGCAGGGTGCCATGCGCCAGCATCTTGGCCTTTTGATCGATCACGAAGATATACAGGTCGCGATCGATAAACTGCCCCTTCGGATCGCTGAACTCCGCCAGCGCCTTCTCCTTGCCGTTCTTTTTGTAAAACGCCACCGCCTTCTTCACCAGCGCGGTAGCGTCGTCGGCGTTGCCCTTCCCCTGCGCAAAGGTGGCCGGCGCGGCGGCCAGCAAACCCAATGCGATCGTCAGCGACAGCAGTCGTTTGAAAAGTCCAGTCATATTCGTCTCCGTTTTAGGTATGGGTGTCTACGAATGTAGACCTGCCGCACGATTTGCACAACAAAATGTCGCCAATACCGACACTTCGAGCTATAGTTACCGCTAACATTTCCCTTTTCGACGACAATATGAATAAATTCGGTTTTCTGTTGATTGCCGCTGGCGCCATCACTTTCAATTCCCAGGCCGCCTCCGCGCCGCGCGCCGCCACCGCCGCCGGCGTGGTTGAAGGCACGCTTGAAGCGTCGGGCGTCACATCGTATAAAGGCATCCCGTTTGCCGCGCCGCCGGTCGGCGATCTGCGCTGGAAGGCGCCGCAGCCGGCGCAAAAGTGGCAAGGCGTGCGCAAGGCCGATCACTTCGGGCCGCGCGCAATGCAGCTGCCGCTGTTCGGCGACATGGTGTTCCGCTCCAGCGGCGTCAGCGAGGACTGCCTGTACCTGAACGTCTGGACGCCGGCCAAGTCGCCCAAGGCCAAACTGCCGGTGCTGGTCTACTTCTACGGCGGCGGCTTCGCGGCCGGCGACGGCTCCGAGCCGCGCTACGACGGCGAGACCATGGCCAAGCAAGGCATCGTCACGCTGACCGTCAATTATCGCTTGAATGTCTTTGGCTTCCTGGCGCATCCCGAGTTGAGCGCCGAATCGCCCAACAAGGCGTCCGGCAACTACGGCCTGATGGACCAGGCGGCCGCGCTGCAATGGGTGCGCAAGAATATCGCGGCCTTCGGCGGCGATCCCGCGCGGGTGACCATCGCCGGCGAATCGGCCGGTTCCTGGTCGGTCAGCGCGCAGATGATTACACCGCTGTCCAAAGGGCTGATCGCCGGCGCCATCGGCGAGAGCGGCTCGCTGCTTGGCCTGAACGCCCCGCCGCCATTGGCCGAGGCGGAAAAGAACGGCGCGGCGTTCGCCGAGAAAATCGGCGCGCCGACGCTGGCCGCGCTGCGAGCCCTGCCCGCGCAGCAGTTGCTGGAAACCCTGAAGCAGCCCGGCACTCCGTGGTTCAGTGCGATCCAGGACGGCTACGTGCTGCCGCGTCAACCAGCCGCCATGTACGCGGCGGGCGAGCAGGCCAAGGTGCCGCTGCTGGCCGGCTGGAATTCGCAGGAAGGCCATTACAGGCAGATCCTGGGCGACAAGGAAGCCACCGCCGAAAACTTCGACAGCGCGCTGAAACAACTCTACGGCGAGCGCGCGGCCGCCGCCCGGCAAGCCTACAGCGGCGACGTGATGCAGGCCGCCACCGACCTGGCCGGCGACCGCTTCATCGCCTACGGCACCTGGAAGTGGCTGGACACCCATGCCCGCACCGGTGGCAAGCCGGTCTACCGCTACTATTACTCGCATCCGCGTCCGGGCGAGACCGGCGCCGGCCACTCGGTGGAAATCGAATACGCGCTGGGTAACCTGCCGGGAAATAAAGTGTATTCATGGACTGAGGAGGATGCGGCGCTGTCGTCGCAGATGCAGGCGTATTTTGCCAACTTCATCAAGACCGGAAATCCCAACGGCGCAGGCCTGCCGGTTTGGCAGAAAGCCAACAGCGGCAAGGGTTCCCCGCTGATGAGGCTGGACGTTCCAAGCTCCTCCATGATCGCCACCGACGACGCCCATTTCGAGTTCCAGGAGCGTCAGTTGCAAATCAAGTAAATCAACTATATTAACTGTGACTTAGTTTGTATTTTATTGTATCAGCCGGTTATTCTTTGAAAACTTGCTATACACTATTTCTTTTCTTCGGGTAAAGATCAGGAATACAAACTATGCGCAAGACTATAGGCTTTCTGGCTGTTTGCTTCACGGTGTCCGCTTTTGCGGCGGAACCTTTCGACGACAAGTTCCGTCAACTGGACGAGATCCTGCCGACCGCGAACTCCTACCGCACCGCTTCCGGCGCCCCTGGCGCCGCCTACTGGCAGCAACGCGCGGACTACAAGATCCGCGCCACGCTGGACGAGGCCAAGCGCGCCATCAGCGGCAGCGAGGATATCCACTACCACAACAACTCGCCCGATACGCTGAGCTACCTGTGGGTGCAACTGGACCAGAACATCTACAAGAAGGATTCCGACGCGCGCATGATGCTGACCCAGCCCTCGCGCGAAGCGTGGGCCAAGCCGCGCAATCCGGAAGACGGCTACAAGTTCGAAGGCATGCGCGGCATCCTGGCCGGCCGTGAATTCGACGGCGGCTTCAATATCAAGAACGTCACCGCCGGCGGCCAGCCGCTGAAGTACACCATCAACCGCACGATGATGCGCATCGACCTGCCGACGCCGTTGAAGCCTGGCCAGAGCTACGCCTTCAATATCGACTGGTCCTACAACATCAACGAACAACTGGTGCTGGGCGGCCGTTCCGGCTACGAGCACTTCGAAGAAGACAAGAACGACCTGTTCGAGATCGCCCAGTGGTACCCGCGCATGGCGGCCTACTACGACGTGATGGGCTGGCAGCACAAGCAGTTCCTCGGCTCCGGCGAATTCACGCTGGAATTCGGCGACTACGACGTGCAGCTGACCGTCCCGGCCGACCACGTCGTCGGCGCCACCGGCGAACTGCAGAACGCCAACGACGTATTGACCGCGACCCAGCGCGACCGCCTGGCCAAGGCCCGCACCGCCACCGCGCCAGTCGTCATCGTCACGCAGGAAGAAGCCGAGAAGGCCGAGAAATCGGTCAGCACCGCCGCCAAGACCTGGCATTTCAAGGCCTCCAACGTGCGCGACTTCGCCTGGGCCTCCAGCCGCAAGTTCATCTGGGATGCGCAGGGCTTCAAGAAGGACGCCACCAACGTGATGGCGATGTCCTACTATCCGAAGGAAGGCAACCCGCTGTGGGGCAAGTACAGCACCCAGGCCATCATCCACACCATCGACCAGTACAACAAGTACAGCTTCGACTTCCCGTACCCGACCGCGATCTCGGTCAACGGCCCGGTCGGCGGCATGGAATACCCGATGATCTCGTTCAACGGCCCGCGTCCGGCCAAGGATAAGAAGACCGGCGCCGTGACCTGGTCGCAGCAGACCAAGTACGGCCTGATCGGCGTGATCATCCACGAGGTGGGCCACAATTACTACCCGATGATCATCAACTCGGACGAGCGCCAGTGGACCTGGATGGATGAAGGCCTGAACACCTTCGTGCAGTACCTGGCCGAGCAGGCATGGGAAGACGGCTACCCGTCGCGCCGTGGCGAGCCACGCAACATCGTCGACTACATGCGCAGCCAGAACCAGGTGCCGATCATGACCAACTCGGAGTCGCTGCTCCAGTTCGGCAACAACGCCTATGCCAAGCCGGCCACCGGCTTGAACATCCTGCGTGAAACCATCCTGGGCCGCGACCTGTTCGACTACGCCTTCAAGGAATACGCGCGCCGCTGGAAGTTCAAGCGCCCCACCCCGGCCGACTTCTTCCGCACCATGGAAGACGCTTCCGGCACCGACCTTGACTGGTTCTGGCGGGGCTGGTTCTACACCACCGACGCGGTCGACATCAGCATCGACGGCATCAGCGAATACGGCGTGAACACCAAGGATCCGGAAAAGGAAAAGGCCTGGAAGAAAGCGCAGAAGGACGCGCAGCCGATTTCGCTGTCCGAGCAGCGCAACAAGTCCCTGCCTAAACGCCTGGACGCGCATCCCGAACTGAAGGACTTCTACAACGAGCACGACGAGTTCACCGTCACCAACAAGGACCGCAACACCTACGCCGAGGCGATCGAGAAGCTGGAGCCTTGGGAGAAGAAGCTGCTGGATCAGGGCAAGCACCTGTACCTGGTGGACTTCTCCAACCTGGGCGGCATGGTGATGCCGCTGGTGCTGGAGATTGAACTGAAGAGCGGCAAGAAGTACATCGAACGCGTGCCGGCCGAAGTATGGCGCTACTCGCCGAAGAAGATCACCAAGCTGATCGTCACCGACGAGCCGATGGTGGGCCTGGTGCAGGACCCGTACTGGGAGACCGCCGACATCGACACCAGCAACAACGCCTGGCCACGCAAGGTAACGCAGTCGCGCGTCGAGCTGTTCAAGACCGAACGCGATCGCAACAACCTGATGCGCGACTTCAACACGCCGCTGAAGGGCAAGGACTCCAAGGGCGCCGACAAGGGCTCGAAGGAACCGGCGGCTGAATGATGTTTCGTTCCATGCGACTTATTGCAGCAACCGTGCTGGCCTTGGCCGGCACGGCGGCAAGCGCCCATAATTTTCACATGGGCATAGCCGACATCAGCTACAACGAGCGCACCGGCAGCACCGAGATCGTGCACACCTACACCGCACACGATCTCGCCACGCTGCTGACCAATCTCTACGGCCGCAGCTTCGACCTGGGCCAGCCGGACAGCGAACAGCCGCTGCGCCGCTACGTTGAAAAACAGTTTTACATCGAAGGCCCGGACCACAAGCACCTGCCGCTGCAATGGGTAGGCATGAAGGCCGACGCCGACAGCGTCGTCATCTTCCAGGAAATCAAGGGCGTAAAGCTGGCCCCGGCCGCTCGCATCCACAACGCCTTGCTGATAGACTTCCAGCCATCGCAAAAGAACACAGTCAACCTGCAAGCCGATGGCCCTATCCAGACTCTCATCTTCGATCAAGGCAGCATCGATCAAACCACCCGTTAAAAGGCTGCTGCCGCTGGCGTTGCTGGCGATAGGCGTGGCGCATGCCGATGATATCCTGCAGAGGGTGATCGTCGACGGTTCGCGCGCCAACCAGCTCGGCGTGGCCGACGCGGCCAGCGCCGGCAGCGTGTCTCAGCAGGAGCTGGCCGCGCGCACCGTCTATCGTCCCGGCGAAATCCTCGAAGCGGCGCCCGGCCTGATCGTCAGCCAGCACAGCGGCGAAGGCAAGGCCAACCAGTTCTACCTGCGCGGTTTCAACCTGGACCACGGCACCGACCTGCGCACCACCGTCGACGACATGCCCGTCAACCAGCGCAGCCACGCGCACGGCCAGGGCTGGACCGACCTGAACTTCCTGATCCCGGAACTGGCGGTGCGGCTCGACTACAAGAAAGGCCCCTACTCCGCCGAGGAAGGCGATTTCGCCTCGGCCGGCACGGCATCCGTGGTGTATGCGAACCGCCTGCTGCAAGGCGTGGCGACGGTGTCCGCCGGCCAGCACGGCTACGGCCGCGCGCTGCTGGCCGATTCCATCGAAGCCGGCAACGGCAGCCTGCTGTACGCGGTCGAAGCGCTGCACAACGACGGCCCGTTCACGCATCCGGACGACTATCAGAAGCTGAACGCCGTGCTGCGCTACAGCGAAGGCTACGCCAACAACGGCTTCAACGTCAGCCTGATGGCCTACCGCGCCGATTGGAACTCGACCGACCAGATCCCGCTGCGCGCCGCGCAGGACGGCCAGATAGGCCGCAACGACGCCATCGACCCGACCGACGGCGGCAAATCGCATCGCTACAGCCTGTCCGGCGCCTGGCGCCGCACCACCGACGACAGCGCGTCCAGGGTCAACGCCTACGTCATCGCCAACCAGCTGGACCTGTATTCCAACTTCACCTACTTCATGGACGACCCGGTGCACGGCGACCAGTTCGCGCAGCCGGACAAACGCGTCACCAGCGGCCTGAATGCGAGCCACAGCTGGCACCATCACTCGGACACCGGCAACAGCGAGACCACCATCGGCCTGCAACTGCAAAACGATAACATCTTCAACGGCCTGCTCAGCACACAGGCGCGCAAGACGCTGTCGGTCACCCGCGAAGACCACATCGTCGAATCCAGCGCCGGCTTGTATGTCGAGAACAGCACGCGCTGGAACAACGCCTTCCGCACCGTGGCCGGCGCCCGCGTCGACAGCTACCGCTTCGACGTGCGCAGCGACCTCGCCGCCAACACCGGCAAGGCCAGCGACCATCTGGTCAGCCCCAGCCTGAGCCTGATCTACGGACCGTGGCAGACGGCCGAACTGTATGCCAACGTCGGCAACGGCTTCCACAGCAACGACGCGCGCGGCGCCACCATCCGCGTCGATCCGAAGACCGGTGACGCCACCGGCAAGGTCTCGCCGCTGGTGCGTTCGCGCGGCATGGAGCTGGGCGCGCGCAGCACATGGCTGCCGGGCCTGCAAACCTCGTTGTCGGTGTACCGCCTGGATTTCGATTCGGAGCTGACCTATGCCGGCGATGCCGGCACCACCGAAGCGGGACCGCCGAGCCGCCGCTACGGCGTGGAATTCTCGAACTATTACAAGCCGCTGAAATGGCTGTCCATCGACCTGGACCTGGCCTATGCGCGCGCCCGCTCGCGCGGCGATCTGCCGGAGGGGAGCTACATCCCCGGCGCCATCGAAGGTACCGGCCAGCTGGCGGTCACGGTCGATGATGGCGGCCCCTATTCTGGCTCGTTGAAGCTGCGCTTCTTCGGCCCGCGTCCGCTCATCGAGGACAACAGCGTGCGCTCGAAGCAAAGCCTGACGCTGAACGGCCGCCTGGGCTGGAAGATCAAAAAGGGATTGACGCTGGAGTTGGAAGCCTTCAACCTGACCAATCGCCGCGACTCCGCCATCGACTACTACTATGCGTCGCAGCTGAAGGGTGAAGTGGCGCCGGTCGACGACATCCACCTCCACCCCATCGAATCGCGCTCGCTGCGCGCGACCCTGATCAAGAACTTTTAACGCGGCTCGTTCAGCATCGGGAAACCGCGCTGGTGCCACACCGGGTAAGCCGGCGACACGTCGCTGGCCGCTTCCAGCAGCGCGTTCTGCTCGGCCGTCAGGCGCCAGCCGGTGGCGCCGATGTTATCGATCAGCTGCCGCTCGTCGCGCGCGCCGATGATCACGCTGGAAATGGTCTTCTTCCCCAGCAGCCAGTTCAGCGCCACCTGCGGTATCGTCTTGCCGGTCTGCTCCGCCACCACATCCAGCGCGTCGACGATTTTGAACAGCCGCTCCTCCTCGAAATGCGGGCCGGTGCCGGCGATGTCGTGCGCGCGGGTGCCGGGCTTGGCCGGCTGGCCGCGACGGATCTTGCCGGTCAGCTTGCCCCAGCCCAGCGGACTCCAGACCATCGCGCCCACGCCCTGGTCGGCCGCCAGCGGCATCAGCTCCCACTCGTAATCGCGGTTCAGCAGCGAGTAGTAGATTTGATGCGCGACGTGGCGCGGATAGCCGTAGCGGTCCGACACGGCCAGAGACTTCATCATGTGCCAGCCGGAGAAATTGGAACCGCCGATGTAGCGCACCTTGCCGTCGCGGACCAGTTGGTCGAGCGTGGCCAGCGTTTCCTCGACCGGCGTGTTGTTGTCCTGTCCGTGCAATTGCAGCAGGTCGATGTGATCGACTTCCAGCCGCTGCAGGCACTGGTCGACCGCGTCGATCAAATGCTGGCGCGAGGAGCCGAAATCGTTGGCGCCTTGTCCGGTGGGGAAAGTGACTTTGGTGGAGATCAGCAAGCGGTTGCGCTTGCCCTTGATGGCCTGGCCCAGGATCTTCTCCGCCAGACCGTCCGAATAGACGTCGGCGGTATCGAACATCGACACGCCGTGTTCAAGGCAGACGTCGATCAGGCGGGAGGCGCCGCCGGCGTCCGTGCTGCCCCAGGCTTTGAAGAAGTCGTTGCCGCCTCCAAAAGTGCCGGTGCCAAAACTAAGTTCCGGCACGCGCAGACCGGATTTTCCGAGACGATTGTGCTCCATCACCACCCTCCAAAAGAAACGCGCCACGGCAGGGGTGGCGCGTTGGTTCTGGATTGTAGCGCGGGCTGGAAAATCCTGCCGCGCGCGGTTCGTATCCTATCCCCGGATCAGAACTCTTCCCACTCGCCGCTGGAGGTGGCGGCGGCGCTGGACTTGAGTTTCTGCGTCGCTGCGGGAGCCGGCTTGGCGGCCGGCTTGGCGCGCGGCTTGGGCAGAGTGGCAACGGTGGCGGTGCGCACCGGACGTGCAGGCGCGGGCGCAACGTAGGCGGCATGCGAGGCATTGATCTTGAACGCGCTGACCGCGCGTTCCAGCGTATCGGCCTGGTCGCGCAGGGCTTGCGCGGCGGCGGCGGTTTCTTCCACCAGCGCCGAGTTCTGCTGCGTGGTTTCGTCCATCTGCGTCACCGCCGAGTGCACCTGGGCGATGCCGTCGTTCTGTTCCTGCGTGGCGGCGCTGATCTCGCCGACGATGTCGGTCACCTGCTTGATGCTGGCGACCACTTCCTGCATCGTGGTACCGGCCTGCTCCACCAGCTTGGTACCGGAACCGACCTTCTCCACCGAGTCGTCGATCAGCGCCTTGATTTCCTTGGCCGCCGCAGCCGAGCGTTGTGCCAGGTTGCGCACCTCGGTCGCCACCACGGCGAAGCCGCGACCCTGTTCGCCGGCACGCGCCGCTTCCACGGCGGCGTTGAGCGCCAGGATGTTGGTCTGGAAGGCGATGCCGTCGATGACCGAGATAATGTCGACGATCTTGCGCGACGATTCATTGATCGAACCCATGGTGATCACCACCTGGTCCACCACGGTGCCGCCCTGCGCCGCCACGTCCGACGCCGAACGCGCCAGCTGGTTGGCCTGGCGGGCGTTGTCGGCGTTCTGGCCGACGGTCGAAGTCAGTTGTTCCATGCTGGCGGCGGTCTGCTCCAGCGCCGCGGCCTGCGACGAGGTGCGCTGCGACAGGTCGCCGGTACCGGCCGCGATCTGCTGCGAAGCCGAGCCGACGGCGGTGGTCGAGGCACGCACGGTGTCGATGACGCCGGCGATCTGCTCCAGCAGCTTGTTGAAGGCGACCGCCGTGTGGCCGACTTCGTCCATGCGTTCGATCTTGATCTGGCGGGTCAGGTCGAGCGACTGGCTCACGTCTTCCAGCGTGTCGCGGATCGATGCCAGGCTGCCCTTGATGATGACATACAGCTGCCAGGCCAGCGCGCCGGTGACCAGCAGGCCCAGGACGATCACGCTCACCATCAGGCGGAAGGCGAAGTTGTAGGCCGCGATACTCTCGTCGCGCACATTGGCGATCAGCTTGTTGTTGTATTCGATATGGTCGTCGAAGCCCTTCTTGACGGCGGCGGCGGACACCGCCAGCGGCGTGCCGGCCTGCAGCGTGGCGCGCACGGCGTCCATGTCGCCGGCATGGGCGCCGGCCACGAATGAAATCAGCGCCTGGCGGTAGGCGGCCATGTTGGCGCGGTCCGCGTCCAGCATCTTGCGGTCAGTCTCGTCGAAGATGTTATTTTTTTCATAATTATTGAGAATCTCGTCGAACTTGGCGTGGGCATCGTTGTATGCCTTGTCCAGCGCGGTCTTGTCGGCCAGGTTGGAGAACACCGACAGGCGATAGCCGGCCAGGCGGCTGTCGGCCAGCGAGCCCTTGGCCAGGTTCAAGCCGGCGATGCTGGGGATCAAGCGGGTCTGGACCATATCCAGGCGCTGCTGCGCGCGCGACAACTGGGTCAGTCCGGTAATGCCAACGAATATCAGCGCTAGCAACGCCAACGACAGTGTCAAAATCAAGCGCTTTGTAATAGTCATGGTGACTTTTCTCATGAAAGTGATGGAGGAGCTGGCCATCTGTGCAGCCTGAACGCAGTATAACGGAACAGTGTTACCGCTAGATAACTATGAACAGATTTACGCTGCATTGCACCCAAAATGCAACGCATGCATAAAGCATCCGACTCAGGCCTCAGACTTAAGCCGCATACACGCGGAAGCCGTGCGTGCCGTCGCGCGCCAGTTGCGCGACCAGCCCGAACTCCCAGTCGAGGTAGGCCTGCATCGCTTCGGCGCGGTTGTCGGTGCCTTCGTAGGGACGGCGGTAGCGGTCGATCAGCGGCGAG
This sequence comes from Duganella sp. LjRoot269, assembly GCF_964254095.1. Taxonomy (NCBI): domain Bacteria; kingdom Pseudomonadati; phylum Pseudomonadota; class Betaproteobacteria; order Burkholderiales; family Oxalobacteraceae; genus Duganella; species Duganella sp. LjRoot269. Next base: position 4,779,928 of record NZ_CAXUSL020000001.1, read on the forward strand.
GCCAGCCTCGTCGTGCCGGACGCCAGTGGCAGGCCGGCGCCGGCCCAGGCATCGGTTCCGCCGGCCAGCACCAGCACCGGCAGGTCCGTCAATGCGCGCAGGTCGGCCGCCGCATGGCACGCCAACCTGCCGCTGCCGCTGGCAAGCACGTAGCGCCGCGCGCCGGCAGGCAACTTGTGCAGCGCCGCATCCAGGTCGGATCGCAGCGCGAACCAGGCGCCGGGAATGTGGCGCTTCTGATAACCGGCGCCGGACTGAAAGTCCAGCACGACAGTATCGTCCGGCGCCTCGTCCAGCCATTTCGACAATGTTACGGCGTCGACCTGTTCCACCACCGGCTGCGGCGGCAGCTCGGCGGTCCACGCCGTTGTCAGATTGAAGTCGCCTGCCCGCAAGCCATCGACCACATACACCTCATGGTTCATCTGGCGCAGCCAGTGCGCGGTCAGGTTGGCGCGCACACCGTCGCTGTCGGCCAGCACGATGCGCGCGCCGCGCACCGGCGCGAACTGCTCGGTTTCCTGCACCAACTGGCCGCCGGGGGCCGAGCGGAAATGCGCCAGGCGGCCGTGGCGAAACTCCTCGGGACTGCGGATATCAAAGTAGTAATTGGTCCTGGAGGCATCGGCAAACAGCGCCGCCAGCTGCCCGGGCGCGAGACGCAGCACGCCGGTGCGGTCGGCCAGCGCCCTGGCCGACCGGGCCGCCGCCGCGCGCGCGGCCTCGGACACGGCCGGATAACTGCGCGACTGGCCGTGCTCAAGCCGTTGCCGCGCCAGCGTCCAGCCTATCGTGCCGTTGCGCAGCGCCGCCACCGGATTCGGCACGCCCGCATTGATCAGCGACTGCGTGCCGATGATGCTGCGGGTGCGGCCGGCGCAGTTGACGATGATGCGGGTGGCCGGATCGGGCGCCAGCTCGCGCACGCGCAAGGCCAGTTCGGCGCCCGGCACGCTAATGCTGCCGGGGATGCTCATGGTCCGGTACTCGTCATAGCGGCGGGCGTCGAGAATGACGATATTCTCGCCACCGTCGATCAAGGCCTGCACTTCCTGCGCGGCCAACGACGGCGTGTGCCGTTCGGCCTCCACCAGCTCGCCGAATGCCTTGCTGGGCACATTCACGTCGCGGAACAATTCGCCGCCATCGTTATGCCAGCCGGCCACGCCGCCGGCCAGCAACGACACATCGGTATAGCCCAGCCGGCGCAAGCGGTCCGCCGCCACCGCGGCCAGCCCTTCGCCGCCATCCAGCAGCACGACAGGCACGTCACGGCGCGGCAGTTTGGTGTACGCGTCCAGCTCGATGCGGCCCACAGGAAAATTGGCGGCGAACAGCGGATGGGCCTGGGCGTGCGGGTCTTCCTCGCGCACATCAAGCAGCGCGATTTCGCGTCCGGCAAGCAGTTGCTCGCGTACTTGCCGCGTCGTGCGGAGAGGGAAATCTGAATTCTTGGTCATGGGTTCGATGTTAAACCGGCCGGCGAAGCGGCCACACTAATTAATCCGCATATTCAAATACGAAACCATTCGTTCGCCTGCGCGCGGGGCAATCCTACAATCATACGATACCCAAACCAGGAAAGCCTTTCATGACCACGCAACGCCGCACCATTCTCTCTTTGCTTGCCCTGCTGCCGCTGGCCGCCCTGCCCGCGCGGGCGCAAAAGCCCGCGGGCACGCTGCGCATCGGCTACCAGAAATCGTCGACGCTGCTGACCGTGCTGAAAGTGCGCGGCCAGCTGGAACAGGACCTGGCGCCGCTGGGCGTCAAGGTGAGTTGGCACGAATTCTCCAGCGGCCTGCCGCTGCTGGAAGCGCTCAATGTCGGAGGCGTCGACCTGAGCGCCGACGTGGCGGACACGGTGCCGGTGTTCGCCCAGGCGGCCGGCGCGCAGCTGACCTATTTCGCGCAGGAGTCGCCATCGCCGTCGGCGCAGGCGATCGTGGTGCGCGCCGATGCGCCGTTCAACAGCGTGGCCGACCTCAAAGGCAAGAAGATCGCGCTGACCAAGGCGGCGGGCAGCCACTACCTGCTGATCGCGGCGCTGGAAAAAGCGGGATTGCGTTTCAAGGACATCGAGCCGGCCTACCTGACGCCGGCCGACGGCCGCGCCGCCTTCGAACGCGGCAGCGTCGCCGCCTGGGTGACATGGGACCCGTATCTGGCCGGCGTGCAGCGCCAGTCGCCGGTGCGCATCCTGGCCGATGGCCGCAACATCGCAGACTACCAGCGCTACTACCTGGCCTCGACCAGCTACGCCTTGGCGCATCCCGACGTGCTGGCCGTCGTCTTCGACGCCTTGCGCAAGACCGGAACGTGGGTAAAGCAATCGCCCAAGGAAGCGGCCGAGCTGCTGGCGCCGGCCTGGGGGCTGGATGCGAAAACCGTGGAACTGGCCAACAGCCGCCGCAGCTACGATGTGCGTCCGGTGTTGAAGGAAGCGCTGGGAGAACAACAGCGCATCGCCGACGCCTTCTTTGGCGAAGGTCTGCTGCCGCGCAAGCTGGACGCCACGGCGGTGCCGCTGTGGCGCAGATAGTTTTCAGTACAGATGAGCAGGTATGCGATAAACGTGGGCTAGCGTACAGCCGGCAAGGGGCATGGAAGTCAGAATGAGGTCATGGATATCTCACGCCTCCGCCGCAAACCGCCCGCCGCAGCCTATGCCCTGCATCGGCAAATGGCGGCCGTCAGGCGCAGCATGTCCGCCGCTACGGTCGAGGAATCGATGATGGCGAACCGGTGGGCGGTCGCCTGGTACAAGCTGGTGCAACGCAAGCTGGATGAGCTCCAGCAGGCACCCAGGTATCTGCATTAGGCGGCGACATAGCAGCCACCGGCGCGTTGCTCCATGGCGCCGCGGTCGAGCACGACGACGGTGCCGCGGCGATATTCGATCAGGCCTTCTTCCTGCAGCTTGCCGGCGCAGCAGGTGATGCTTTCGCGGCGCACGCCGAGCATGTTGGCGATCATTTCCTGGGTTACCTTCAATTCGTTCGACTGCGAGCGGTCCAGGCGTTCCAGCAGCCAGCGGCACAGGCGCTGTTCGATGCTGCCGTGACGCACGCCGGCGACGGTTTGCGCCAGCTGCGCAAACAGCGCGCTGGTATGGCGCATCAGTTGCTGGGCCAGCGCGCCGCCGCCGAAGAATGCCGTGCGCAGCACCGCCCCCTTGATGCGGTAGCCGTAGCCGGCACTTTGCACCACCGCCGAGCAGTTGGCGCGTTCGGTTTCATACATCGATACGCCGACCACGCCTTCGCGGCCGACCACGGCGATCTCGCTGGCGCCGCCGTCTTCCGTCACAAACTGCAGCGAGACGATGGCGTTGGTGGGGAAGTACGCGTAATCCATCTTTTCACCGAAGTCGAACAGGTGCTTGCCGGCGGCCAACGGCACCAGTTCCAGGTGCTCGAACAGGCTGATCAACTCCTCGCGCGACAGGGCACGCAGCAGCTCGTTCTGCTGGGCGCCGATCAGGCTGACGGCCGGGTTGACGCAGATCTCCGCCTGCATATTGGGTACGGCGTTACTGGATACGGAAGTACGGGTTGCTTGGTACATGGCGAGCCTCTATAGGTTGCAGATCGTTACCGACCTGATGAACACACTATATGCCCGCTATGTGCGCTGTACCCTAGGACGCCGTATGCGGCATATGTAGGTTAGTAACATAACACTATGTGGTCCCAGTCCTACGAGAATGACGCGCCGGCGTCAGCGGATCTCGATCTGGTAGCGGAAGCCTTCGGCCGGGCCGCGCGAGCGGCGCCACTCCAGCGGCTGGCGGTCGTAGCCGAACGCCAGCCGCTCGATCACCACCACCGGCTGGCCGGCCTTGAGCGACAGCGCCGCCGCGTCGCGGGCATCGGCCGCATCGACGGTCAGCGTTTCCTGGGCCGACGCGATCACCACGCCGCAGCGCTCCTCGTACATCGGGTACAGCAGATCGCCGAACTGCTCCGGCTCGATTTTCAGCAGCGGCGCGAAAGGAGCGCGCGGCAGCCAGATCTCCTCGATCAGCACAGTCTTGCCATCCACCAGCCGCAAGCGATCCAGGCGTATCGCCTGCGCCGTCTTCGGCAGTCCCAGCGCGGCGGCAACGGCGGCCGGGGGCGGCGCCAGGCCTCGTTTCAGCACGCGTCCCTGCGGTACCTGCCGCGGATCGCCGTTGATCTGATGACGGAAGAAGCGGAACAGCGAGGCGTCGAACGTCGGCCTGCGCACGAAGGTCCCCCGCCCCTGATTACGCTCCAGCAGGCCGTCGGCCACCAGCGTTTCCACCGCCTTGCGCACAGTGCCGATCGCCACGCCGTACATCCTGGTCAGCTCGGTCTCGGTGGGTATCGCCACGCCGACCTGCCATTCGCGGCGCGTGATCCTCGCCACCATATCGTCGCGCAGGCGCTGGTACAGGGGCAGGCGGTCGTCGTATTCCAGTTTGATGGCATTCATGGATTGCTCTGTATGACTATAGATATGAATATCCATACTTTAGCATACCGATTCTTGTTGACAGGTTTTAATCCGGGGCCTAAGATTCATTTAAACATATATATGTTTAAATGAATAAAACAAGGAGACGCACATGTTTAGCTGGTATCGCCAGGTGTCCAAACTCGAACGCAAGACGTTCTGGGCATGTTTCAGCGGCTGGGGGCTGGATGCCCTGGACGTGCAGATGTTTACACTCGCCATTCCCGCCCTGATCGCGGCGTTCGGGCTCGACAAAACCCAGGCCGGCTTGATCAGCGGCGTCACGCTGGTGTCGTCGGCGTTGGGTGGCTGGTTCTGCGGCGCGGTGTCCGACCGCATCGGCCGCGTGCGCACGCTGCAACTGACCATCCTGTGGTTCTCCGTATTCACCTTTCTCTGCTCGTTCGCGCAGACCTTCCCGCAACTGCTGGTGCTCAAGGCGCTGCAAGGCTTCGGCTTCGGCGGCGAATGGGCGGCAGGCGCGGTGCTGATGGCCGAGACCATGCGCAACGAACATCGCGGCAAGGCCATGGGCACCGTGCAGAGCGCGTGGGCGGTCGGCTGGGGCGGCGCGGTCATTCTTTATACGGTGCTGTTCTCGTGGCTGGCGCCGGACATGGCCTGGCGCGTGATGTTCGTCATCGGCCTGCTGCCGGCGCTGCTGGTGGTCTATGTGCGCCGCTCGATACCCGAACCGGAACGCCGCGCCGCCCCGCCGGCAAGCGCCGACAGCGTGCCGCTGGTGGGCATCTTCTCCCCCGCCCTGCTGAAAACGACGTTGCTGGGCAGCCTGCTGGGCATGGGCGCGCACGGCGGCTACTACGCGCTGATGACCTGGCTGCCCACTTATCTGAAGACCGAACGCCAGCTGTCCGTGCTGAGCACCGGCGGCTATCTCGCCGTCATCATCATCGCCTTCTGGTTCGGCTGCATCACCAGCGCCCAGCTGCTGGACCGCATCGGCCGGCGCCGCAACGTCGCCCTGTTCGCCCTCTGCTCGACGGTGACGGTGCTGATCTACTTGATGATACCGTTGACGAACATGGAGATGCTGGTGCTCGGCTTCCCGCTGGGCTTCTTCGCGGCCGGCATACCGGCCAGCCTGGGGGCGCTGTTCAACGAACTGTATCCCGCCCATATCCGCGGCGCGGGCGTGGGATTCTGCTATAACTTCGGGCGTATCGCCTCGGCCGGTTTCCCGGTGCTGGTCGGCTACATGAGCAAGTCCATGCCGCTGGGCGAGGCGATCGGCATCGACGCCGCCATCGCCTACGGCCTGGTGGTGCTGACGGTGCTGATGCTGCCGGAAACCCGCGGCCGCAAGCTCGACGCCATTCCAGCCTGAGGAGGCCAGCATGAACCGCCGCCAGTTTCAATCAGCCGCCTTGCTGGCTACACTCAGCGCCTGCTCCATTTTCAAGAGACCGACCACCATGTACGCCATCGACTGCCACGCGCATGTCTTCCTGCACAACCTGCCGATGCCCGACAAGCGCCGCGCGCCCTCCGGCTACGACGCACCGCCGGAACAGTTCCTCGCGCTGCAGGACGCCAACGCCGTCACCCACGGCGTCATCGTCCAGCCCAGCTTTCTCGGCACCGACAACAGCTATCTGGTCGACGTATTGCGGCGCTATCCGCGGCGCCTGCGCGGCATCGCCGTCGTCAAGCCCTCCATCGCCGACGAGGAGCTCGACGCGCTGCATCAGGCCGGCGTGATGGGCATACGCTTGAATCAGGTGGGTTTGGCCGCGCCGGACTTTGCCGCGCCCGCGTGGCGCAGCCTGCTGCAGCGCCTGCGGCAGCGCGGCATGCAGGTCGAGGTGCATCAGACCGCCCGCGAACTGCCGCCGCTGCTGGCGCCCTTGCTCGACGCCGGACTCAATGTCGTCGTCGACCATTTCGGCCGCCCCGATCCGGTTCTCGGCATCGACGATCCGGGTTTCCGCTACCTGCTGGCGCAGGGCGCATCCAGGCGGCTGTGGGTCAAGCTCTCGGGGGCATATCGCAATGGCGCCAACGGCTGCGGCGAGGCGGTGGCGCTGCAGGCCATGCCGCTGCTGCGCGAGCACCTGGGCCTGGAGCGGATGATGTGGGGCAGCGACTGGCCCCACACGCTGTTCGAGAAGACCGCCAGCTACGCCGGGCAACTACAATTGCTGGCACAGTGGCTACCGGACGAGCAGGAGCGCCGGCGCGTATTGTGGGATACGCCGGCGCAACTATTCGAATTTACACCTTGAATTTGAAGCGGGACGCTTCCTCGACCAGCCGTTCGTCGCGGCTGCGCAGGCGCCCGGGATTGCGCCGGTGTTCCGGCTCGGCCACCACGCGCTGGATCACTTCCTCGGGCACGCCACGATGGCTGAGGTAGGCTGCGGCGCTGTCGGCACCTTTACGGTCGGCAACTTCGATGCCGGCTTCGACGACTTCGGCGCCGACGTAATCAGGGCGGAAAGTATGGGTGGTGGACATCGCAGCCTCCGGGCCAGTGGATATGGTAAGACACCATTCTGCGATTGTATAGCAGCCTTTACCGTGCGTTGTAGCACTCTGGGAAAGAAAGCTGTTCCCATGTGCGCCAGTGCACGGTGCGCAATGGCGCAAGCTGGCAGCATGATGGCACTAAAGCACTCTTTTTTAAATACCATCATGCAAGCCCAGACCAAGACCTCAGATTACCGCAGCCTCCGCACCATCAATCCGCAGCATGCGCCGGAAGTCCGCTTCTGGGCAAGGGAGTTCGACGTGCCGCCGTCCAAGCTGATCGAGGTGGTGCGCGAGGTGGGCCGCAACGTCGGCGAAATCCGCAAGCGCTTCGAACAGTAACTTATTGCGCCGGCGACGGCACGCCCTGCGGCGCCTGGCCGCCGTGCGGTATCAGCCAGCCGCTGTCGGCCAGCCAGTCGGCCAGGCGGTCCGGCCAGTGCACGTCGGACAGCCGCTCCGAACGCTGGCCCATGTTGAAGGCGTGGTCGGTCTCCGCATACATGTGCAGCTCGGCCGACACGCCCGCCGCCACCAGCTGCTGATACAGGGCTATGGCCGGCGGCGCGCAGCACTTGTCCACCGATCCCGCGACGATGAAGGCCGGCGGCGCGTTCTGCACGGCCTTGGCCGGCACGCCCAGCGGGCCGGGATAGACCAGCACCTGGAAGTCCGGCCGGGCGCTCAGTTTGTCGATGGCGTCCGCCGTGCCTGCCGGCGCCGGATTGTCGGCCACCAGCGACACCAGCTCGCCGCCGGCCGAGAAGCCCATGATGCCGAGCCGGTTCGGATCGATCTTGTACTCCGCCGCATGCGCCCTCACCCAGCGCACCGCGCGCCGCAGGTCGGCCGCCGCATCGTTCTCGATGCTGTAGCTCGACCCCTGGTCGCGCGCCAGCCGGTACTTCAGCACGAAGGCGGTGACGCCGGAACGGTTCAGCGACTTGGCCGCCACCAGCCCCTCGTTGTTCCACACCAGCATGCGATGGCCGCCGCCCGGCACCACGATCACGGCGGCGCCGTTGGCGTGGCGCGGATCGGCCTTGACCACGGTCAGCGACGGATCGTGGATATTGCTGACGTAGGTGTTCTGCACCGTCTCCGGCTCGTTGTGGCGCTTCTCCGACCCCGGCGCGCCGTTGGGCCACAGTTGAACGGTCTGCTGCGCGCCCGCCTGCGCGCACAACAGCAAGAGCGCCAAGCCGAATTTGTTAATGCCCATTGAAGCCTCCCGCGGCGTAAAGGGTATGGTGAGTCAGCATGAACAGCGTACCATCGCCGTCACCGCCGAAGATCAATTGCAGCGGACGTTCCGGCACATCGATGCGGCCGATCTCCTTGCCGTCCGGCGCGTAGACGAATACCTGGCCGTTGGCCACGTAGACGTTGCCGGCCTTGTCCACGGCCACGCTTTCGCCGCCCCGGTTGGCGACCTGTTTCAAGTCGCCGATGCCGCCGCCCTGCCCGATCACACCGCTGAAGGTGCGGTTCTCGGAGCCGTTGGTGAACACCACGCGGCCGTTGGCGCCGGCCGCCACCAGGCCATGCGTGTCGAGCGTGTCGGAGAAGCGGTAGCCGAGGTGATTGGCCGGGCCTTGCTGGAACACGCGGTAGGCCGGCATCACCAGGCTGCCGTCCGGCGACACGTACTCGCGCTTCTTCGGCAACGCCACGTCGCGGGCGAACATCTCGGCCAGCGTGGTGAACTCGTAGGTGTCAGGGTTCAACTGGTCGCGGAACTCGCCGTTCTGCCAGAAGTTGACCGGTACCACGGTGCGTGCGCCAGCGTGGGCGGTGACCGGCGTCGGCTTGATCAGCGTCAGCGGGCCGGCCGGCTGGTCCGGGTGGAACGAGTAGACCGTGCCTTCGGGACCGTGCGAGGACAGCACCATCAGCGCGCCGCTCTTGTCGAAGGCCAGGTTGATCGCATCCAGCGGCGCGTCGCGCACCACCATCATGCCGTCGGCCTTGGACCAGCTGTAGATGCGCTGGAAGCGGCGGTCCACGAAATAGAGCTTGCCCTTGGCGTCGACCGCCGCACCGGCGATCGAATAGAAATCGCCTTCGAGCTTGTCGACCTTGACGCCGGCGCCGACGCCTGCTCCAGCCAGGGCTGGCGCGGCGGCGGCGGCGGGACCGGAGGCGCCGATATCCAGCGAAGCGAACTCGCGTTCGCGCACTTCCAGCTTGTGCGTGACGTCCTGCATGGCGTTCTCATACGGGTACTTGGTAACGCGCAGATAGGTGTCGCAGCCGTTGTCGTCGCAGGTGGCGTAGCCGCTCTCGCCGTTGACGTGCACGTTGCGGAAGCGGATGCCGCTGGAATTACTCAGCTTGACCGCCGACGGCGCAGGCTTGATCGAACGCGTGACGCGGTAGGCATGGTAGTTGGCGAACAGCAGATTCTTCGAATTGCGGATCTCCAGCGACACCGAGTCCATCCCGTCGCGCACTTCCTCCTCGGTTTGCGGCGCCAGGAATTCCCAGTTCTCCACGCCGTCCAGCACGATCTCGGCGCGGATGTGGTGTTCGGCCGACAGTTCGTACACCTTGCCCGGCGTCTTGGTGTTCGACACGTAGAAGCCCGCCTGCGCGAAGGTGCTCGGCGTCCAGCAGGCGACGAAGGTGCCGCCACCGCCGTCGGTCACCCAGATGCTCGGGTACTGGCGGTCCCAGTGTGCGGTCGGATCGAAGTCGGCCCGCTTCTGGTAAGGGTCGCGGCGCGTGCCGTCATACAGGCGCGTGCCGTGGCCGCCCTGGATGCGGATGTCGTCGACCAGCGAATCGGCGCCAGCCTTCCACAGCAGCGCCGTCGCGCGCGGGTTGACTTCGCCGGTGGCCAGGCCGAAGCCGGTGACGATGGCGTCGCCGCCCTTGGCGCTTTCCAGCAGCGCTTTCGGGCCATCGACGCCGGCGTACAGCGGCGAGCCGTTCGGCAGCACCAGCTGCGTCAGGCCCGGATGCAGGCCGATGAGCACCGTGTCCGGCTTCATGCGGATGGTGTCGTTAACGACGTAGAAGCCCAGCGGCAGATACACCACGCGCTTGCTGTCGATGGCCTTCTGGATCGCCGCCGTGTCGTCGGCCACGCCGTCGCCGACGGCGCCGAAGCTGCGCACGTTGGCCCATTCGGTACTTGGCGGCAGCGTGCGCATGACCTGGCGCGGCGCGGCCGGCAAGGCTTTCAACGGTTCCATCTTGATGCTGGTGGCGAACTGCCCGGTGCTGCCCAGGCCGGGCAGCGCCAGGCCGTAGCTGAATTCCCTGACCGCGTAGGTAGAACCCGTGCCGGCGATGGTCTTGCCGCTGTCGCGGAAGCGCGCGAACACCGGCGTGTTGCGGGCCACGGCGTGGTCGAAGCCGACCTGCGTGTAGACGTTGCCCTCGTTGCTGATGACCACCGCCGCCTTCGACACATTCTCGAAGCGCACGTCCTTGCCCCACAACCAGTCGCCGTAGCCGCGGTCGATCTCGATGCCGACCGGCGTGTTGCGGATGCTGGTGTTGATCAGCGTGAGCCCCGCCTCATGCTCGCGGATGGCGGCGTCGCGCTGGCCTTCGAAGGTCGAGTCCATCAGCGTGTACTGCCATGCCGGCGACGTCTTCTCGGACAGGATGCCGTAACGGCCGCCGTAGAATTTCAGGTCGAAGCTCTCGTTGCCGACCTGGTAGATGCCGGCCAGGCCGGAGCCGATATGGAAGTCGATATGGCTCAGGTAGGAGTGCTGCGCCGTGCGCAGGCGCACCGCCGCAGCAGCCGGATTGCCGTCGCCGATCTCGAAATCGACGTTGCTCAGCGCCGAATAAAACGTCGACGAGTTGGCGTCGCGCACCTTGTCGCTGAACGGCACGGCGCTGGCCACCGGTACCGGCACCTTGCCCACCGTGTACTGGTCGCCGCCGGTGAACACGATCATGTTGCCGACGCCCTTCTGGAAACCCGGCGTGCGCGCGCCGAGCACGAACACCGGCCGCGTCGGGCCGACGCCGTACAGGCGCACTGATAGCGGTACCAAAATTGAGCGAGAAATGCGGTACCGGCCCGATGGCAGGAACACCACGCCGCCCTCGCCTTTGTTGGCGGCGCTGGTGACGGCCTGCTGGATGGCGTCGGTGTCGTCGGCCACGCCGTCGCCCTTGGCCTTTACTTTCACGGCGCGCGGGTCGTCCGGCATGGTCTGGTAGGCGGAGATCGACGCGGCTTGCACAGCAAGCGGCGCGCACAGAACGGCGACCGCGGCAACGAGCGCGCGGGTCATTGGGAGTTTCATCATTTGTTATCCAATCAAGGCGGAGAGGAGCAACACGAAAATCAGTCCGAAGACGCCGACCAGCGTCTCCATCAAAGTCCACGAGCGGAAGGTGTCCTTCAGCGACAGGCCGAAGTATTCCTTGAACATCCAGAAGCCGGAATCGTTCACGTGGCTGCACATCAAGCTGCCGGCGCCGATCGCCAGCACCATCAAACTCGGATCGATGCCGGACGACTGCACCACCGGCGCGACGATGCCGGCCGCCGTCAGGCCGGCCACGGTGGCCGAGCCCAGACACACGCGGATCAGCGTCGCCACCAGCCAGCCCAGCACCAGCGGCGGCACCGGCAGGCTGCCGAGCTGCTTGCCCAGTTCGGTGCTGACGCCGGAATCGACCAGCACCTGCTTCAGCGCGCCGGCGCCGGCGATCACCAGCAGGATGGGCGCGATGTCGCGCAGCGCATCCTGGGCGCCGGCCATCAGCTTGGGCAAACTCTGGCCGCGCGCCAGCCCCAGCGTGACCACGGCGGCGGCCAGCGCGATCAGCATGACGATCATCGGATTGGCCAGGAAGGCGATCAGCGACTTCAGCAGCGGGCTGTCCACCGGCACCAGCGTCAGCGCGGTGGCGGCGGCCAGCAGCCACACCGGCAGCAGCGCGGTGGCGAAGCTGTTGAACACGCCAGGCAGTTCGGCCTCGTCGCGCAGGCCGGTGCGGAACAGCGGCGCCGGCTCGCTATGGATGCGTTTCAGGCTCATCGCGAACACCGGCCCGGCGATGATCAGGGTCGGCACGGCGACGATCAGGCCGTAGAACAGCGTGCGTCCCATGTCGGCATGGAACTGCGCCACCAGCGCCGTCGGCGACGGGTGCGGCGGCAGGAAGCCGTGGGCGATCGACAGCCCGGCCAGCAGCGGAATGGCCAGCGCCACCGCCGGCCGTCCGCTCTGGTACACCAGCGAGAACACCAGCGGCACCAGCAGCACGAAGCCGACGTTGTAGTACAGCGGTATGCCGGCCACGAAGCCGGTCAAGGTCAGCGCCACCGGCATGCGGGCCGAGCCGAACACGCCGATCAGATAGCTGGCGATGCGCTGGGCCGCGCCGCTGTCGGCGATCAGCTTGCCGAACACGGCGCCCAGGCAGACGATCACGATCAGCGAACCGAGCAGGTCGCCTATGCCCTTGTCGATGGACTTGTGAATGGCGTCCAGCGGCATGCCCAGCAGCAGCGCCGCGACCAGCGCCGCCACCACGAACGCCAGCAGCGGCTGTACCTTACCCCAGGCGATCATCAAGGTCAGCAGTCCGACCGACAAGGCCACGGCCAGCATGCTCCACGCGGCGGGCGTCATTCCGAAGAACGACGCCAACGGACTAATCATAGTAGTCATCACCCGGACGGCTTAGAAGCTGTAACGCACGCCGGCGCGGTACACGCGGCCGAGCACGTCGTACAGCGTCGGGTTGATGGCGAAGCTCAGGTTGGCCTGTGGCGCCGCGGCCGGATCGACGTTGCCGATGTTGTCGATCTTGAAGTAGGCGGTGGTCTTCGCATTGACCTTGTAGGTGCCGCCGAGGTCGACGTAGAAGGCGCCCTTCATCTGGTTGTTGAAGATGGTCGGGTGGATCGTGGTCGAGACCGGGCAGTTGGTCTGGCACTCGATGAACTCGTTGCTGTAGACGCCTTTGCTGATCCAGCGTTCGGTCAGCATCAGCCCGTACTTGTCGGTGTCCCACGCTTGCGAGGCCAGGCCCTTCCACTTAGGCGTGCCGCCCAGGTTGTTGCCGGCGCCTTCGGACGGGATCGTGCCCACCACGCCGGGATCGGTCAGGAAGCTGATGGTGCGGGTGGCCAGCGCGCGGAAGGTCAGGCGGCCAGGCAGGCCGAAGTCCTTCAGGTTCATGCGGTAGGCCGCCTCGATGTCGTAGCCCTTGTTGCGCAGCGACGCCAGGTTGAACGCCTGCACCGTCACGTAGTTGTTGGTGGTGCTGGCACTGTTGAGTACCATCGCCGAGCAGATTTCCTTGTTGCCGGCCACGCACAGGTCGACTTCCTGCTGCGCCGACAAGGTCGAGATCACGCCGTTGACCTTGATGTCGAAGTAATCGACCGAGGCGCTGAAGCCGGGCAGCCACTTCGGCTGGTTCAGCACCGCGCCGAACACGGTGTTGCGGGCGATCTCGGGGCGCAGATTGGTGTTGCCGACCGTGCGCTGCTGGACCGTGATGGTGTTGCCCTGGTAGCTGACCACGTTGTTGACCACCACGGCGGCCGCATACAGTTCGCTCAAGTTCGGTGCGCGCACGTCTTTCGAGGTCACGGCGCGGAAGCTCAGGCCGTCGACCGGGGTCTTCCAGCTGCCGCCGATCTTCCAGCTTTCCACGCTGCCGGAGGTGCTGTACTTGGTGCGGCGGTCGGCCACGTTCAGGTTGGCCTCGCCGAAGGTGGCGGACTTCAGCATCGGAACGTTCAGCTCGACGTAGGCTTCCTTGACGTCGTAGGTGCCCGAGGCATTGTGGTAGTTGCCGGCGTACCAGTTGTTGCCGACCGCCGTGTTCAGCAGCGGGTCGGCCGGATAGGCCGCCGTGTTCGGGCTGTCGGCGGAGACGCCGTTGCCGTATGGGTCGCCGGTCACGCTGTAGTGTTCGCGGCGGTACTCGGCGCCGGTCGCCACGGCGATCGGGCCGGCCCACGATTCAAACGGTTCGCCGTGCAGATTGAAGCTGGCGACCTGCTGCGTTTGCTTGGTGTGCTGCTGCGGACCGTTGGCCGGTTCGATGTAGGCCATTGCCGCCGGATCGGCCGGCACGTCGCCGATGATGTTCAGCGGCACGCAGCCGGAAGCCGCCGCCACCGGGTTGCGGCAGACGATGGTGCCGTTCGGGCCGCGCACCGCGTCGATGGCGGCGTTGTAGCGCGCATTGAGCGAGATGTCGTGGACGATGATGTCGGTCTTGTTCTGGCCATATTCGGCGTAGGCGTCATACGACCATTCCTTGCCGGCCAGCTGGAAGCGGCCCTCGGCGCCCACCACCACGCGTTCCATCTGGCGGGTCGGGTGGACGTTGATGTTGCGCGGGAATTCGGCGTTGGCCGTGCCGTACTGGAAGCTGGTGATCTTGTTGGCGGCGCAGGCGGCCACGATGGACGCCGGCAGGAACGGGTTGTCGCACTGTATCGTCAGGTTGGCGTTCTTGGCCGCGCCAGGGTTCGGCGAGAACACCGATTCGACCTTGCCGAAGTTGGTGGTCAGGTAGATCTCGTGGTCGGGATTGATGTCGAAGCCGACGCGGGTGTACGCCACCTGGCGCTTCAGGTCCATCGCCAGGTTGGTGCCGGCGCCCACGCTGCCGCTCAGGTCGCCGCCGACGCAGAACGGGTTGACGCAGCCGGTCACCGCGCCGGTGCCGGTCGGCTTGCCGCCGCCACCGTAGTTGAACTGGTACGGCACGCCGCCGGGGCCGAAGGCCGTGCCCTGCAGCGGGCCGTTGGTGATCAGGCCGTACTTGGCGTACTGGTATTGCTGAGCATGATCGATGACGGTGTATTGCGGCTTGCCGTCGTTGGTCTGGGCCAGCGGACGGATCTGGTAGGCGGTGTTCTTGTACCAGGTGCGGCCGTTGGGGCCGACTTCGCCGAAGCCCGGCGAATCGATGCCTTTCTCGCGGCCGAACTCGCCGCTGACTGCGACGTGCAGGCGGTCGTCCATGAAGGCCTTGCCCCAGGCCGCCTGCACGGTGCCGTTGCGGTCGTCGTGGTAGGTGGTCTGGCCGCCTTCGACGTTGGCCTTGAAGCCTTCGAATTTCTTGTCGGTGACGAAGTTGACCACGCCGCCGATCGCGTCCGAACCGTAGGACGCCGAGGCGCCGCCGGTGACCACGTCGACGCGCTTGACCAGCAGTTGCGGGAACTGGCTGACGTCGGTCACGCCGGTGACGTTGGCGCCCACCACACGCTGGCCGTCCAGCAGGGTCAGCGTGCGGATCGGGCCCAGGCCGCGCAGGCTCAGCGAGCTCAGGCCCTGGATGCCGCTGGAGGTGCTGTTGGTGCTGGTGGTGCGGCCGGTGCTGCCCTGCAGCGCCGGCAGCTCGGCGATGGTGTTGAAGATGTTGGGCTGGGCGTTCTTGGCCAGGTCGTCGGCGTTCAGCACGGTGGTCGGCGTCGGCTGGGTGAAGCCGCGCGAGGCGATCCGGGAGCCGGATACGGTCACCACGGTCTGCACCGGCGCGGCGTTGGCATCTGGGGCGGCATTGGCATCCGCGTTGGGCGGGGTCTGGTCGCCCGGGGCGGCAGGGGCTGCTGTTGCGGCTTGCTGCGCGTGGGCCGGCATGGCGATCCAGCAGCAAGCGCTGGCCACGGCCAGGCTCATGATTGTGTTACGTGTACGCATTGTAGTCTCCTGCTATATTTTTATGAGGTAAGGGTCAACGTGCGGAATTTCTGACGGCTCCGCTACGCACTGCTTGCAACGCTGCCCGGCCCCGTCAAGCCAGACGGTATTCGGGCACTTTCAATTACCGATCTTGCCGGCGAGGATATGACGCACCAGCGTTTCCGGCGCATCGGCGATGTCCAGCGTGATGCCGGCCTCGTCCTGCTGCAGCGGTTCCAGGACATGCAACTGGCTGTCCAGCAGCGACAGCGGCATGTAATGACCGACACGCGCCTGCATGCGGTCGGCGATCAGTTCGCGCGCGCCGCTCAGGTGGGCGAAGCGCAGCGCCGGGTCGGCCGCGCGCAGCTGGTCGCGGTATTTGCGCTTCAGCGCCGAGCAGCCCAGCACCAGGCCGGTGTTCAGCAGCCGCGCGCTGTGGATCTGCCCGGCCAGGGCCTGCAGCCAATCGTGGCGGTCGGCATCGTCCAGGGCGACGCCGGCGGACATCTTGGCCACGTTGGCCGGCGGGTGGAACTGGTCGCCCTCGATATAGGGTACGCCAAGTGCGCCGGCCAGCGCCTGCCCTACGGTGCTCTTGCCGCAGCCACTGACACCCATCACTACCCAGCGGGTACTTTCCATCCAGCTCTCCAAGGCATGGCCAACGTTAAGTTAGCGCTAACATTATTGTTTTAAATAAATCGCGCCCGACTTCTACGCGATGGTCACAACGCAAAGATAGCGTTATCATTTTTAGTGACTTTAGACCAATGGGAAAATTTGTAAAGAAGTATTGATACTGCGATGCAGCATAAGAAGGCCGGCCACCAGATCCATATCCGGCTGGCGGCGGGCTATGGCGGCGCAGCATGGGGCCGACTGGACTAAAGACAGGTGTTGCGGGGCCGCCACTGCGATAGCATCGGCACATCGCTACCGGAGCACTGCCATGACCTTACTTCTGTCCCGCCTGCCGGCCATCCTGCTGCTGGCCGCATCGACACTGGCGCACGCCGCCGCGCCGCAGGTGCGCACGCAGGCGCCCGGCTTTTACCGCATGATGCTGGGCGACTTTGAAATCACCGCGCTGTCCGACGGCACGCACGCCTTCCCCATCGACAGCGTGATGACCCATATCGCGCCGGCGCAAATCGCCTCGGACCTGGACCAGGCCGAACTGCGCCAGCCAGTGCAAGGCTCGATCAATGCCTTCCTGGTCAACACCGGCAGCAAGCTGATCCTGATCGATGCCGGCGCCGGTCAGCTGTATGGCGATTGCTGCGGCAAGCTGGTGGACCACCTGCGCGCGGCGGGCTACCGGCCCGAGCAGGTCGACGAAGTGCTGATCACCCATCTGCACAAGGACCACGCGGGCGGCATCGCGGCACAAGGCGCGCCGGTGTTTGCCAACGCCGTGGTGCGGCTGTCGCAGGCCGAGGCCGACTACTGGCTGGCGCCGGCCGGCAAGGCGTCCGCGCCGGCCTTCCTGGCCAGCTTTTTCGACAGCGCGGTCGCGGCGGCGGCGCCCTACCAGGCCAGCCGGCGCTTCCAGCCGTTCAAGGCCTACGGTCCGCTGGAGCCGGGCATCGAAGCGCTGGCCGGTCCGGGCCACACGCCGGGCCACGCAATGTACCTGGTGAGCAGCCGCGGACAACAGTTGCTGGTCTGGGGCGACATCGTCCACGTGTCGGCGATCCAGCTGCCGCATCCGCAGGCCACCGTCAAATACGACAGCAGCGAAGCCGACGCAAGCGCCACCCGCTGGCAATTGCTGGAGATGGCGGCCGGCATGCACATGCTGGTCGGCGCGGCGCACATCGCCTTCCCCGGACTCGGCCACATTGCTCACGCGGGCGCCGGCTATCAGTGGCTGCCGCTAAACTACGACAGCGCGCCCTCTCCCTTTAGCCCGCCCTGATCTTTTGGCAGGAGCGCACGATTGCGCCGCTGCCTACACTGGTCTCTCCCAACCAACGCAAGGAGCACCGCCATGCCGGATACCAGCCTCAACCAAAGCAAACCGCAACTGTCGATCGACAGCGTCATCACCAGCGACGGCACCCGCATCCACTTCAAGGACTGGGGCAGCGGCGCCCCGGTCGTGTTCAGCCACGGCTGGCCGCTGCAGGGCGACGCCTGGGAAGACCAGATGATGTTCCTGGCCAGCCAGGGCTACCGCGTCATCGCCCACGACCGCCGCGGCCACGGCCTGTCGAGCCAGCCATGGAACGGCAACGACATGGACACCTACGCCGACGACCTGGCCACGCTGATCGAAGCGCTGGACCTGCAAGGCGCCACGCTGGTCGGCCATTCGACCGGCGGCGGCGAGGTGGCGCGCTACATCGGCCGCCACGGCACCTCGCGCGTGGCCAAGGCGGTGCTGGTCGGCGCCGTGCCGCCGCAGATGGTCAAGTCCGCATCCAACCCGAACGGGCTGCCGATGTCGGTGTTTGACGGCATCCGCTCCGCCGTGCTGGCCGACCGCTCGCAATTCTTCAAGGACCTGACCACGCCGTTTTACGGCTACAACCGCCCGGGCGCCAAGGAATCGCAAGGCGTGCGCGACACGTTCTGGGCCCAGGGCATGCAGTGCGGCATCAAGAACGCCTACGACTGCATCAAGCAGTTCTCGGAAACCGACTTCACCGAAGACCTGAAAAAGATCGACGTGCCGACCCTGATCGTGCATGGCGACGACGACCAGATCGTGCCGATCGACGCGTCGGCCAGGGCCTCGGCCAAGCTGGTCAAGAACGCCACGCTGCTGGTGTATGAAGGCGCGCCGCACGGCCTGCCGACCACCCACAAGGACAAGCTGAACGCCGACCTGCTGGCTTTCCTGAAGGCGTAACTCTTTCGGGGGTGCCGGAACCGGCCGCTAAGCCAGAGCCGTCCGGCCCCTTTCGTATAAGCGCGCGGGTGTCGCGGCGCAGCATAATAGCTGCATCCTCTCTACACCAAGAAGCGACATGTCCTCCGAATTACCGCTCATCGATGTCCTGGCGCGGCGCAACGCGCAACTGGAACACAGGCTGCGGATGGCCGAGCAGGAACTGGCGCGGCTGGCGCGCATCACCGCGATGGGCGAATTTGCCGCCTCGCTGGCGCACGAGGTCAGCCAGCCGCTGGCCGCCATGATGCTGAACGCCGAAGCCGGCCTGCACCACCTGGAACAACAGCGGACGGAAAGCGCCTGCGACGCCTTCAAGATGGTGATGCACGCCGGCGCCGCCGCCGGCGGCGTGCTGCGCAGCATACGCGGCATGGCCGCCAACGCTCCCGCATCCCCCTCGCTGTTCGCGCTGGACGAGGCCGTGCTTGAAGTGCTGCGGCTGCTGCGCGGCGAGCTGCACAAGCACCGCGTCGAGGTCCGCACGCAGTTCGGCCTCGGCCATGGCCACGCCTTGCAGCTGCATGCCGACCGCGTGCAGCTGCAGCAGGTGATGATGAACCTGATCCTCAACGCGATCCACGCCATGAGCGGCGTCGAGCGCGCGCGCCTGCTGCTGGTGCGCACCGCGCTGGCCGACGACTCGGGCACGCTGCGCATCAGCGTCGAGGACAACGGCGCCGGCATCCCCGCCCATATCGCCGGGCGGCTGTTCGAGCCGCTGTTTTCCACCAAGCCCGGCGGCATCGGCATCGGCCTGGGCATCTGCCGCGCCATCGTCGGCGCGCACGGCGGCCGTATCTGGAGCGCTTCGCGCCAGCCGCACGGCACCGCCTTCCATGTCAGCCTGCCGCCCCACCACAAGGAACTCCACCATGGACACCATCTCCATCCTGATCGCCGACGATCATCCGCTGATACTTGCCGGCCTTGAGACGCTCATCAACACCATGCCGGAATGCCGGCTGGTCGGCCGCGCCGCCAACGGCGTGCAGGCCGTGGCGCTGTTCGAACAGCAGCGGCCGCAAGTGGTCGTCATGGACCTGGGCATGCCGGAAATGAACGGCGTCGAGGCCATAGAGCGGATGCGCCAGATCGACGCCGACGCCAACATCATCATCCTCACCACCTACCAGGGCGACGAGGATGTGCATCGCGGCCTGCGCGCCGGCGCCCGCGCCTACCTGCTCAAGGACAGCGGCTTCGCGCAGTTGTCGGCCTGCATACGCACCGTGGCGGGCGGCCGCACCTTCCTGCCGCCGGACGTGGCCGCCAAGCTGGCGCAACGGCGCGAAACCAGCCGCCTGTCCAGGCGCGAGCTGGAGATCCTGGCCCACATGGCCACCGGCAAGAGCAACAAGATGATCGCCCGCAGCGCCGACATCGAGGTGGGTACGGTGAAATTCCACGTCAATAATATTTTGGCCAAGCTCAACGTGGCAAGCCGCACCGAGGCCGCCACGGTGGCGGCCAGGCGCGGTTTGCTTGGCGTGTTCTAGCGAGCTTACTTGGCGGGCACGGGCGCCAGCGTCTCGTGGCTGCCGGTGATGCGCTGCGGCGCCTTGTGCACCATCGTGTACG